>NZ_JBWCDK010000002.1:0-4800000 GCF_056280405.1 Bacillus sp. URHA0034
ATGAGCCCTTAAACCCTTTTTCTCTTAAAAAAAGGATTACAACTTTTTTTAAAGCATTATCCATCATTTTCCTTTCACTGGATGCCATTTTCCTTCTCCTTTTCCTGTTTCGATATTCAATTATTCTACCCTGAAGTCAATAAAAAAGGGATCTCAGCAGTCATCCCAAATCTTCAACTCTTGGCTAGTTGAATATAGACTTAAATGATTAGTTCCTATTTCTTTTCCATATATAATTAGTAATTTTTACAATGGGGGGAGTTTGCGTGTTACAATTAAATTTGGTTAAGGGATTGATGCTCTTGGCTAATTTTTTACCGAGGATGATTATTTGTAATGAACCTAATTCCTATCTTTCTCCGTGAACTTGAACGATTAAAAAATGATTATTCAAAATGCGGTATTCCGCAAGTCAAAGAATCGATTCAAAGTGATATAAAATTATTAATTGAAGCGTGTGGCGTCTTGGGAGAAGAAGAGAATTAGATGGTTATACAACCTAATAGAACATTTCTTGAAATAAGCCAAAAGATACTCGGTTTATTTTTTTTTATCACCCTTTGCATCAAATAGTCATCTTTCAATTTTTTTCTTTTTTCAACTAAACTGCCATTTAGCTTAAGTACATTGCTTCACAATATCATCGTATTACGTAATAAACGCTTCTAATTACCTACAGAAAAGAAAATATTTCCATGTTAAAATTATAGTGTAAAAACCATTAGGAATTTTCCGACTTTTTTAATCTTCTCCCTTTAAAGGAAAGGAGGCTGAAAGAATATGTCATTAGCCCAAACGAAAAGTTTGTTAGAGACCATGAGATTTTTTTCTCATACTGAGATTTATTCAACTTTCAAAAAAGAAGATCAAACCCCAATCTTGTCTGTGTGCTTTAAAAATAATCAATATGAAATAACCTATCTCAAGACTCAAAATATCGAACTTTATGATAAACTTGAATCGGTACTAACAATTATTCATGAATTGTAAGCACAGTAACATTCTCGAAAGCCATTCGCTCAAACTCCCCCTCTTCGCCTCAGCGCGGATCTGTAATCGTGCCTTTATTCGTAGTACCATAGTTTATTACTATTTAACATTGTTTTATTACTTAATCACCTTTTACGTCGCAATTTGTGTCAAAGGTGAAATTAACGAACATCCTCTCGTTTAGTTCAAACCTCATTTTAATTGCTTATTTTCACCAGATTAATTTCATTTAAACTTTTTAAAAATGTTTCTAATTCAGAATCAGTTCCAAATTTAAATAAATACCCATAGCTTATCGGATTTTCACCCTTATTTTTCTCCTTTGGGAATTGTTTTAATGCGGTACTTCTCCGTTTTGTCCCCTTGTTTGTTAAATGTTCATTCATTTCAATCCTATTTGGATGGAGGACAATGCTTGTTTCTTTATTATCCACTAAGTAAACAACTTCCTTACTGGTTAAATGTTCAAACTCTATTGCTTTCGTGGTTTCATAAGTTTTTACAAAATTATTGTTTAAAAATACATTTACTGTGTTTTCTTTTTGCTTGCTTAGTGGTAACTTTTTATCTGAAGCTTTTTTGCTTTGATCATCTTCCTTACATATGTCCACTCCCTCTACCAGAATCTTAGATTCGGGCAGGCTCCTAAGCTGATCTGACTTATTAAAAGAAGCATCTTGCGTTGGCTCTTTTATCTCCCGCTGATTGGTACCACCGGTTTCAGCAGTGATAGCAGGATTCTTTTCTTTGCCCATTTTTATAGCTTCTAATTGCCGTTCAAATACTTCCTTCATCTCATCCACTTTTTGTAAGGTTTGATCAAAATAAGGCTTAATTAATGCATCCAAATCATGTAGACCCAAAGCATTTGTTGCTTGATCGACTTTAACAGGGAACTGATATTCAGGAGCCGTAAATTGATGGCTAACATACACTTCCATATACCATACGCTGATTTCAAATAATAACTTGTGAGCTTCCAAGGCATCCTTTAAATCTATATCCTTCACTTCATGGGCTGCTTTATTTCCCATCTTTCGAATCCATTCTAACTTTAAATAAATCTCTTCCGGAGTGATGTCCTGACGATATAATTTATGTATTCGTTCAGCAGGCTTTAACGGATAGATAGCCTCTAATCCCTCTGTATCGCTAATTTTCTTTACTAATTTTTCACAATATAAACGAGCTTGGATTAATGCGGCCTGGGGTTGATCTAACAATTGAACTTCAATGCGGTGGGCAAGCTCGGCTAACTCATTAGAAAATTCTCTAACGAAGTCAAATAAACGATTATTCATTTTCTAACCTCCGTATGTAAAAATCTAAGTATCTTTTAATAATATTTTTAATGTATAAAAATGATATTATCATAGATTTATTGGTGCGTGTACCTTTCTTTCCAGTAGAAGAGAATTGACCATTCCGCTTAGGTTAAGAGATTGAATAAGCAAAAGGACCGCCGAAGCGATCCTTTTTATTTTACTCAAGAGTTTTGTAATTTTGGATAAATCCTCTATCCGTCTAATACTCCGATGGTTTCTTTTTATAAGCTTTTAATCTTTCATATTCTTCCATGGTAATCGGCAAAATCGTCCCGTGTTTATAGCCATATGGGAACTTAAAGGATTGATCCGAACGAATGAATTTTCCTGTTGATAATTGGTCTGCGATGAACGGCACATAACCTTGTTCTTCTGCGGAAACTCCATAAAAATCCAAGAATAAGCACCATCTGCCATCTTCCAATTTAAAGGCAGTCGGTGCTTCATATTGTCCTTCTTGCAGTGACTCCATGCTATTATCAAAGTCTTCAATCTTCTTAAACGGTCCAGTTATACTCTCCGACTCCATTAGAATGATTCTAGCAGGATTCTTTTCACTCTTTACGAATAAATAATACTTGCCCTCTTCCTCATACATGGCCGAATCAATGACACCACTGTCTTCTTTCCGATACAAAACTTGCGGTTTTGAAAAATTGACAAAATCTTTTGTCCGGGAATAATAAATTCCTTTTTCTCCGTAGTTATTGGAACTGTGAGATGACGACCAGTGAATAACGTAATCACCCTTTCTTTTATCATAAATAATATCCGGTGCCCATAAACAGCCGAAATCGTCGTCTCCTAATTTGATCATTCGCTGTTCTGACCAGTGAATCAAATCATCAGATTCCCAAAGGACGAGACATTTACTCCCGTTTCTGCCGATTTCATCCCATGAATGTTGATATTGATTCAACATTCCGTAAGACAAACTTAAATCTGTTGCTAAAATTACAAATCTACCTTCTTTGGTTCTAGTAATCGTAAAATCTCTAACGCCTTTATCACCATAGTAGCTCCATAAAACAGGATTTCCGTCATTCACTTCTTCCCACATGAAGCCATCCTTACTAACTCCAAAGTAAACCTGTTCCCCATCTGGTGTTCTCTTTTCCTTAAAGTGTACAAATAGGTAAGCCTGCATTATTTCTCATCCCTCCATCTATAACTTACAGTGAGTAACCTTTACTTCCTGACTTGATTGAACGAGGAAAGCCTAGATTTTCTTGCAGAAAGGACAGGACTTCCGCACGCATTGCAGCAGTTTCGATATGTCCGCATTGAAAACGGACCATCTTCCAATTCTCAGGTGTTCCTGCCCGGTTATATACTTCTGTTAATGCTTCATCAATGATGTTCAATCCCGCATAAGGAGTAAGGTTATCTTCGATTCCGACTGCACTTAAATGGGCACGCGGGGCAATTAACTCCTGAATCTCTGAAGTAGAAAAATATTTTAATAGAGCAGGTACATAGGAATAAAGGCCATGGAGGTCAAGTCCGCGATTATTAATTAAGGTTTGTGCCTCTACTTGGCCGCAAATATCAATACAAACTTTTACACGTTCATCGAGCGCAGCCAGCCACCATGCCATTAAACCACCCATCGACATCCCTAATGTGGCGATTCTTGAAGGATCGATATCTTCTCGTGTGAGTAAATAATCGACAGCGCGTATATGATCATATACCATCATTCCCCACATGACCTGGCCCTTCCATAGCATTTCCTTAAAAATCTCGCTTTCCGCTTTTCCGCGTCGTTCCCCAAATCCCCACATGTCTATACAGAGAACGCCATACCCCCTACTTGTGAGTTCTTCGGCAAAAGAGGGCTTTTGAAGGTAGTCGTTGCTTTGAATCAGCTCCGTCTTACCTACATGGTAATTCCCGCCATGGGAATGATTAAATAAAACGACCGGCATTTTCTCATTTGTGTTTTTTGGCCGTGCAAAATAGGCTGGAACATGCTCGATTCCGTTTAAATCAAGTAATAATACTTCTAGAATATATGTACCTTTATCCTCTTCTTTTAGCGTTTTTACATTACACCCACCTGTTTTGTCGGGCAGATCACCAAGTAATGAGAATAATTTTTGGCGCTTTGTATCATTTGACAAGATAAGTTCCTCCATTTCAACGATTTAAGCTATCAATCGGTTCTTATGCTTCGGGAGCATAAGAACCGTCCCTTTGCTTCTTACGATAAGGAGTTGTATGCGAAAGCACTTGCCTATTTTAATTAGACAAGTGCTTATGAGAATACTTTCAATATTATTTGTTTAACTTTTTATATGATTCTGCATGCTCTTGGGCTGCTTGCTTATCATCAAATCTAATTTAAGCAATCAGATCTCAAGCAGGTTTGAACACGGTGGAGACACCAATTGATAATTAGTTTCATTTTCTTCAGAATATATAACAGCCTCTAATCCAACCGGTTACCAGATTGGCACGAACCCATTTATTTCTGCCAAAACAGATTCGATCTCTCCGAGAATCGTTTCTGGAATTTTAAAGCCAGATGCGATGGCATTTTCATCCACTTGCTCTGGACGGCTGGCTCCAATGATTGCAGAACTTACGCCAGGCTGCCTTAACACCCAGGCAAGTGCTAATTGTGACAATTTCATTCCCAGACCCTCTGCAATGTTTTCAAGTTTTTGCACACTTGTTAAGACATCATCATTTAAGTAACTAGTAATCCATCTGTTTGTTTCATTGTTAGCAGCACGGCTGGCTGATGGGATCTCTTGTCCCGGTTTATATTTACCAGTCAATATTCCTTGTGCCAACGGAGAAAATACGACTTGCCCCATTCCGTGTTTCTCACTGACAGGCAACACCTCTTTTTCAATATAACGGACAAGCATATTATAAATCGGCTGATTGGAGATGATTGGCCTTAAATTCCTTTCTTTTGCCACATGGGCCGCATCTGTGATTTGTTCTGCCGTCCATTCACTCACACCTGAATACAGGATTTTTCCTTGTGAGGTTAAATCATCTAATGCTCTAAGAGTTTCTTCTACCGGTGTTTCGGAATCATAGCGGTGACATTGGTATAAGTCAATATACTCGACCCCAAGACGTTTCAAGCTTGCCTCACATTGTTCGATTATATGTTTTCTCGAAAGTCCCTTGTCATTTGGGCTGTCCCCCATTGGAAAATAAACTTTTGTTGCAACCACATAACTCGAGCGCGGGTATTCCTTTAACGCTTCGCCTAAAACCACCTCTGCTGCTCCCCGGTTGTAGGCATTGGCTGTATCGAAGAAGTTTATTCCTAACTCATATGCTTTATGAATACAAGCAATCGACTTCTCTTTTTCTATAGCTGTTCCATATGTCAGCCAGCTGCCTAACCCAATTTCACTGACCTTTAAACCTGAGTTTCCTAGTCTACGATATTCCATTCCATCAGCCTCCAGCTTATTTAAATAGGTAAAATACTATTTTAGAGATTTTTCATCCGGGACAAAGCCAATCGACTTTATTCTCTCCCTCTATTTCGTTGATTGATTGCGTCCTGATTATATGGATACGTCACATATAAATCACTTGCTCTGTTTAAACGCTCGATTTGCTCCTTCGTTAATGACCAGCCCGCTGCACCTAGGTTTGCTTCCAGTTGTTCCATTGTACGGGCACCAATAATTGGTGCTGTGACACCTGGTTGATTTAATAGCCAGTTAATGGCTGCTTGGGCCGGTGTTTTTTCAGCTTCTTTCGCGACAGCGTATAAAGTCTCTAATACTTGCCAGGTATATTCATTATTATAATTGCTCCAGGACTCGCCCCAGCCTTCTTTTTCCGCTAAAGCGACACGGGTATTCTCAGGAGGGGTCACCATATCCTTGGTATATTTCCCGCTCAGCCATCCGCCGCGCAACGGGCTCCAAGGAATGACACCCAATCCTTCATTGATACAAACATCTAGCAGTTCCCATTCTGTTGCTCTGCAGAGTAGATTATATTGCGGCTGCAGGCAGACAAACGCTTCCCAGCCATTTCGGCGGCTTAAGTCAATCGCCTTTTGCAATTGCCAGCCTTTAAAGTTACTGGCACCAATATAACGGACTAATCCTTCACGAACCAAATCATTTAAGGTGCTTAATGTTTCTTCTAAAGGTGTACGGGGGTCCCAAGCGTGAACCTGGTAGAGATCAATGTAATCGGTGCCAAGGCGGCGTAAGCTTTCTTTGACACCTGAAATGATATGTTTTCGGCTTAGACCGATATCATTTGGTCCCTCTCCCATCGGAAACCGGACTTTTGTGGCAAGGACAATGTCATCCCGTTTTTGGCCTTGCAGCCATTTTCCAACGATTTCCTCCGAAACGCCACTGGTATAAACGTCAGCAGTATCGACAAAATTACCACCTTCTGCAATAAAACGGTCCAAGATATTGAAACTGTCCTGTTCACTTGTTTCACGGCCCAACGTCATCGTACCTAAACAAAGCTCACTAACTCTTAAACCCGTTTTTCCTAAATAACGAAATTCCATTATGCTCACTCCTTATTTTTTATGTATGAACCATGATTTTTTCTGAGTAACTTGTCATTATGCGTTAGGGCAAGAATTAATACCTAGTCTCTCCCTGAATGAACCGGCTTTCTATTTAATCGTTTATTAGCTTCTTCATTAACAACCTCCCTCATGATAGTTGGCTGGTTAAATTAACTAAGCGCTTACAACCCTATTATACTTATTTTTAGAAAAATTTGAAAATGAATTGAATCGCAATATTGATTAATACTCCTTAAAATATTACAATATAAAAAATTTATTAAAAACTTACTTTGTTACTAGGCAGTTAGTTTACTGGATAAAGTAAGTCTGGTAAAATTTAATAGAATACGAAAGCGTTTTCTTTGTTAGGACTATTTAAAACATTTAGAAAGTGGAGGTATAGAATGGGCCAGACAAATGAATTTGCACACCGAATGGCACGCAAGACTATTAAACTTGTGGATGCATCAGGAAATCCTGTCAAAGGAAAAGAAGTATCACTAAGACAGACAAACCACAAGTTTTTATTTGGCTGCGGTATCTTTGATACGATCGAAGTAGCAAATCAAAGTGTAGCAGCAGACAGACTTGCCTTTTTGGAAGATAAGTTGGATAAGTTCCTAGATGTTTTTAACTTTGCCACACTGCCTTTCTATTGGGGAGTATTTCCTGACTATTGGGAAGGATTTGAGCCTGAAAAAGGAAAACCGCGGACAAAAGAATTAATGGCTGCTGCACAATGGTTAAAAGAAAGAAACGTAACCGTGAAAGGACATCCTCTTGTCTGGCACACAGCAACGGCTCCATGGCTTCTGGATTTGAGGAATGAAGAAATCCTGAAAGCACAGTTAGCAAGAATTGAACGTGAAGTATCAAACTTCAAAGGATTAATCGATATGTGGGATGTCATTAATGAAGTGGTGATCATGCCAATCTATGATAAGTATGACAACGGGATTACAAGAATCTGTAAAGAACTTGGCCGTGTTGGGATGATTAAAGAAATGTTTGCCCAAACACGTGAATGCAATCCTGGTTCGACTCTATTATTAAATGACTTTAATACATCGATTAACTATGAAATTTTAATTGATGGGTGTTTACAGGCAGGTGTTCAAATTGATGCGATCGGGATTCAGTCCCATCAGCATCAGGGTTATTGGGGACGTGAGAAATTGGAAGAAGTACTGGACCGTTTCTCCCACTTTGGTCTTCCGATTCACTTTACGGAAAACTCATTGTTATCCGGACATCTTATGCCGCCTGAAATTGGCGACCTGAATGATTATCAGATTCCAGATTGGCCATCTACACCAGAAGATGAAGAACGCCAGGCAAAAGAAGTGGAAGAAATGTATTCGATTCTGTTTAAACATCCACTGGTAGAAGCCGTTTCATCCTGGCAGTTCAGTGATGATGGTGCATGGATTGGTGCTCCTTCCGGATTTATTAGAAAAGATAATAGCTTAAAACCATCTTATCGAGTGCTTCAAAAACTGATCAAAGGTGATTGGAATACCAATGTGACACTCAAAACAGATGATAACGGAATGGTTTCTTTTGAAGGATTCCTTGGTGATTATGAACTGGTTTGTGATGATAAGAAAGTAAGCTTCCAATTAAATCAAGATGCTGAAACTTTACAAGTAGTGAATCTTATCAAGACCGGGATACTGGTGTAAGCTCTAGGCCGAATTTCGGCAGGTTTGTGCATTCGTGATAAGACTTTATGGCTGAATCAAATGGTGGTCCCCACCGATCGTGAAATCGAATTCTTCCACTGTACTATGAATCTGAAAATGGTCCTTAAGGCTGCACAGAGGAATAAATTGCAACCCCAAATATTAATAGAGGTGATCGTACTATGGCATATCCAGAAATTAAGAAAATCAATTACAATCCGTCTTTAAAAGGCTTGGCGCACGTATTCCCAGATATTGTCTATTCGCTTGCCCAAAGGTCCGGTACGAAGATGACGATTATTTCGCCGCAGATTCCTGAAGGCTCGCAGGAAAAATACCCATGTATCGTCTTCGTGCAAGGAAGCGGCTGGACTTATCCAAATATGTATTATCAAATTCCACAGCTCTCCCAACTTGCTGCAAAAGGTTATGTGATTGCAACCATTACGCACCGTAACAGTTTGGAAGGAAACCCGTGGCCTGCATGCTTTGAGGATGTAAAGACGGCGATCCGATTCATGCGAGCAAAGAGTGAGGAATATCATATCGATACAGATCGAATTGGTATTTGGGGTACTTCCTCCGGAGGAAATATGGCTTTGCTCGCTGGGCTTACAGCTGATGATCCTAGCTATCGAACAGAGGAATATGCCGTTTTTTCTGATCGGGTTAAGCTGGTCGTGGATTGCTTTGGGCCAGCAGATTTGTTGAAGCGGGAAGCTCGTCTGAACAATCCAACTCCAGTTGATATCGCTCTGGCAGGTGGAAATCCACGAGAAAATTTGGATGTTTTTAAGGATATGAGTCCATTTTACAAAGTGAAGGAAGGAATGGAGTATCCTCCATTTTTGCTGGTGCAAGGAAATAACGATGAGCCGGTGCCATATGAGCAGAGTCTAACTATGTTCCATAAATTGTGTGACTGTGGTGTAGATGCCCAAATGATTGAGGTTGAGAATGGACCGCATGAGGGTACTTTCTGGAGTCAGGAATTGTTGGATCTGATTTTTGGGTTTATCATCGAACGTTTATAAAGAGGAATAAAACAGGAACTGCACCCCCATTGTTTCGTTATTACTAACAATGGAAGGTGCAGTTTCTTATAACCATAAATTCTTTTAATTTTACTAATGGGGCCGCTTTTCTTTTAATGGGTTAACTTCTTTAGTCGCTCTTTATTAAAAACTTTCTATTCTACTGGTTCAGGTTAATCGAGTATTTTGAAAATCCTCCGTTCGAAGGTCCCACTTTTTTGATATTTGGGAATTGGCCAAGATATTTTTGGGCATTTGGTGATGAGTCAAAAACAGGAATGGCCGTCCCTTTAAATTTTGCCAGTGACCAGTTTTGATCGGCACTAGGATTTAACGGTTTGTGAGCTTGAATATAGTTAGTTACAATTTGTCGGTTCTCATCTGGCGCCTTAATCACTATCTCACCATGACTGACTCCTGGGAAGGTGGTACTGGATGCCCGATAATTATTTGTCGCCACAATAAACCGTTGTTCAGCTGAAATGGGTTTTCCTTGATAAGTCAGATTGATAATCCGACTAGAACCAGCGTTCATGACATTCCCGTTTGCATCATATTTTGCAGGTTTCGTCACATCTATTTGGTATTGCACTCCATCAATCACATCAAAATTAAAGGAAGGAAAATCTGGATTAATTAGCTGCTGTTCCCCAGTGCTGGCAGGATTCATTTGATTGAACTGCCCTGCGCTCATTTCCAGCCATTCTTTTAGCTGGGCACCAGTTAATAATTTTGCCTGAAGTGTATTCGGGTACAAGTATAAATCAGCCACATTTTTAATTGCCAATGTTCCTGCAGGAATGTCGGTATAATAACTTGGGCCGCCCCGTCCGCCTGCTTTAAACGGCGCTGCGGCAGATAGAACTGGAATACCTGCATACTTGGCATAGGCAGGATCTTTTAATTTTTCCAGCAGATAATCCGTTTGTGCATTATTTACGATTTGTATGGAAGGATCATCCTGTACCAATGCAAAATAGCTATAAATGGGAGCGGTTGTTTCACCCACCGGTTGATTCACATAATTGATTGTCGCCTCATGCTCTGGCTTGATCGCATTCATTAATTGCTCATCCGTTTGAACAATGGATTGGCCCGTTGCGTCCACAATCGGCCGTAATGATGCTTTACTATCGACCACGGTCCACTTTCCGCGCTTCTTTTGTAATTGCAGATCAATCACACCGAGATGGCTTCCGAACGCCCCGGCCATCACCACCGGCTTCCCGTTAATGGTGCCTTTATCCAGATTGGTATTTGGCAAATCCTTATAGAGAGGACCAGGGAAGGTGTTATGCTGATGCCCTGTGAAAACGGCATCAATATCCTTTATTTGCGTTACATAATATCCAGCGTTCTCCATGCCTGACTGATATGGTTCGCCACTTATTCCTGTATGGGCAAGGGCAACAATCACATCGGCCCCTTTTTTCTTCATCAAGGGGACATATTTCTTTGCCGACTCTACAATCGATCTGGTTTCCACTTTTCCTTCTAAATTGCCCTTATCCCATTCCATGATCTGTGGCGGAACAAAGCCAATCACCCCAACCTTGAGCTGGTACTTTGTCCCACGGTTATCAACAACTGACTTTTTCAAAATCACATAGGGTTTAAAGTACGGCTCATCGGTTCCTGCTCTGAACACATTGGCATTTACCACAGGCATTTTTGCGTCGTTCAGTGTTTCCTTTAAAAAATCCAGGCCGTAATTAAACTCATGGTTACCAAGTGTAGTGGCATCGTACTTTAATAAATTAAAAGATCTGTACACAGGATGCACCTCACCAGGTTTTACCCCTTTCACTTTTGCCATATAGTCACCTAACGGAGTGCCTTGAATTTCATCTCCATTATCAAACAGCATCGAATTTTCCACTTCATTTCGTGCCTGTTTGATGAGGGTTGCAGTTTTCACCAACCCTACTTTGTCATCCTGTTTGGTTTGATAATAATCGTAATTTGCCAAAAACGTATGAATATCGGTTGTTTCAAGCAAGCGTAATTGAACCGTACTGTCCGGCTTTTGGGCAAATGCTTGTGGAGGAAATAGCAGCCCTGCCACGACCAGTAAAGATACAAAGATGATTGTAAACTGTTTTACCAATTGGAATAATCCTCCTTTTATTAACTTCCAGCAAACGACTATAGTATTTGTTACCAAAAAAAGAAATATTACTACCATGAAATAAATAATAAGGGAGAAACGACATGAGCGGCTAATGCAGGCAGACTGCCTAACAAGCCATCCCCTTTTACCAAACGGTATATACCTTGATTTCCTTCATGAGACCTCCCTCTTAATCGACTTTAAATTCATTGGATTCCCCTCAATCAAGTTCCTTAATAGACCATCTTACCAATGTCCATAATAATAGGTGGATGAATCTATTTAAAATTCTACCGATAAGGAGATCTAGGACATGGCTGTAAGGGAATCAACAGTTCAAAAAATGAACAATAATACACAAAGCATTCAACAAGACGAGTATCGTAAAATCAACCTTTCTGAACGGATTGGTTATGGTCTTGGGGACTTTGCCCAAAACCTCGTATTTGGTACTGTCGGAGGATTCCTGGCCCTCTATTTGACGACCGTCAATGCCATTGGTACGGCAGCAGCCGGGTTCATCTTCTTGTTTGTCCGTATCGTCAACGTATTCTGGGATCCGATGGTCGGTACCTACGTCGATAAACATACTTTCAAGAACGGTAAATATCGTCCATGGCTTCTGATTGCAGGTATTCCGCTTGTTATCCTGGCAGCCATGCTCTTTGCTCCCATTCCAGCCATTCGTGGTTCAGTGTGGATAGCCTTTATTACTTACTTCCTGCTTGACTTGGTTTATTCCGTCGTCAACATTCCTTACGGTTCGCTGAATGCTTCACTCACACGAGACCCTGAGTCCATAGCTAAGATCACCACCACTCGTATGATGCTGGCTAACATTGCTAACCTCTTGGTTTATACATTGTTCCCCATGTTTGTCCAATTGGCAGCTCCAAAAGACCGCTCACTAAAAGACACTGGTCTCTTCGGTATCAAGCTCAACATGGGTACTTATACGGATCCATCTGCAGGTCACGCTTGGTTTTGGGTTTACATGGTTTACATGGTTCTGGGTGCTATCGCTTTGTTCTTTTGCTACCGTCTTACAAAGGAACACGTTGTCGCAACTGCTGAACAATCTGCAAAAGTGAGAGCTTTCGACCTATTCGTTGAATTGAAGTACAATAAACCACTAGTGATTCTCGGTATCTTTTTCATGCTTGCTTTCACCTTCATGTTCTTCATGAACACAGTGAATGGCTTTTTTAACCAATATACGGTCCATCACTCAGACTGGATGGGTGCCGTCGGTCTCATCGCCTCCATTCCTGGGATCGCCTTTCCAGTTTTCTGGCCAAGATTGAGAAAAATCTTTGGAAAAAAGGGATTCTTCCATTTCTTCCTTGGTATGTTTGTTGTTGGTGAGATCCTTACTTGGGTATGGTCGTTAGAAGGGATGCACGATTCACTCTTGCTTGCTTATGTTTCTACCTTCATCAAACAATGGGGTCTCACTTCGGCAACTGGTTTCATGTGGGCACTCGTTCCTGAAATTGTCTCTTATGGTGAAATGAAGTCTGGCAAACGTAACGCTGCGATCATCAACGCGATCATGGGTCTCTTCTTCAAGATTGGATTCACTATTGGTGGTGCTGTTCCGCTGTGGTTCCTTGCTGCCTACGGCTTCAATGGAAATGCGGATAAGCAGCAAACAGCAAGTGCTCTTTCCGGTATCAATATCACAGCGATCTGGATTCCAGCAGCACTTGCGATTGTTTCGATGGTTGTTATGGCCCTTTACCCACTTTCAAATCAAGATGTCAAAGATATTAACAAGAAACTCGATGCTTCGCGTGCTGAAGCAAAAGCAGCTGAATAAGTTATTCCTCTCCATTTGTGGCTAAAAATAAGGAAATTTGGCATATGACAAATTTCAAAATCCTGTGCTTCCTGGCTTTAATGCAGAAGAAAGGGGATGCGAGTGCATCCCCTTTCTTCATTGGAGCCATTTTGCAAGTCTCTATCAAAGTGAACTAATTCCTGTAAACTTACCTGTTATGGACCGAGACAAATGTGCTGCTTCTTAATGCACTTTAATTCCTGAAAGTTTCACCATTAAGTCCTCATAATCTTTTCTATTCATATTTCGGAAAGATTGTGCCTCTAAGTTGTTAAACCTCTCTGCCAGCCAAAAAGCGGTTAAATATAGTGTTAATTTTTTCTTCGCTATTTCTTCTACTACATCACTTTCAATATTTTGTGATGAGATGACTGTGTAGGCGAATTTTTTAGCATCTATCTTCATTTTGCTATTTTTCTTTTCCATTGAGCTATTCTCCTTCATTTATGATTCTATTTTAAATGACCCAATCCAACGTTTAGTTGACTGATCATTCAATCCCTTTTTTACTTTCTAAAGTCTTTTAATTCATGATTCAACGCTTTCGTTTCTATATATATAGTTTGATAAATAGCAAATAGTTTTTTATACTTCTCGACGTTTTCTTTGATTGGATGATAAACTTTGGCCGTTTGAATAAACTTTTCGGCACATTCCTTTAAAGATGAGAACCAACCGCACCCATAGGCAGCCAGCATCGCTGCACCCATTCCCGGTCCTTGTTCACTAGCGTGTTTTTCAATTTTAGCATCGAAAATGTCTGCCTGCATTTGCAGCCAAGTGTCATTTTTTGCTCCGCCGCCAATCGAAACAATAGAGTCTATTTTTTTGCCATTGCTCCTAAAAATTTCAATGGTTTCATTTAACGAAAACGTAATTCCCTCTAATACGGAACGGACAAAATGCTTCCTTTCATGTGATGCATCCATGCCTATAAAGCTTGCACGAATAGTCGAATCCGCATGCGGTGTTCTCTCTCCTACTAAATAAGGTGTAAATAGTAAACCATCTGACCCGGTAGGAACCGATTCCACTCCTTGTAGAAATGTGTCAAATCCTTCTTGCTGAGCAAATGTATCTTTAAACCAGCTAAGACTGTAGCCCGCTGCTAATGTTACACCCATGATATAGAAGGAGTTTTCCTCGCTATGGTTGAAATAATGTACCTTTCCTTCAAAATCAAGATCATTTCTCGTTTCATAGGAAAGAATAACCCCCGAAGTACCGATGCTGCATAATGTTTTCCCTTCTTGTAATATTCCGGCCCCAATCGCACCGCAGGCATTATCCGCACCACCCGCAAACACTTTAGTGGATTCAGATAATCCTGTATCCTTTGCAAAATCGGAAGTAATGGTTCCAACCTTCGCATGTGATTCAACTAAAGGCGGACAAAGCTCAGATGAAATCCCGAAAACATTTAACATCTCGGTACTCCACTCCCGCTCCGCTACATTTAGCATTAAGGTTCCCGCCGCATCTGAATACTCCATGTGGATATTTCCTGTGATTCGGTACCGCAAATAGTCCTTTGGAAGCATGAAAACCTTGGCCTGATTAAATAGGTCAGGCTCATATTCTTTGACCCAGAGGATTTTTGGTAACGTAAATCCCTCTAATGCAGGATTTTTGGTGATTTCCAATAACCGGTCCTTGCCAACAACATCATATATTTGCTGACATTGCTCCGTTGTCCGGGTGTCATTCCAAAGAATTGCATTTCGTAATACCTTTTCGTTTTTATCGAGTAAAACAAGACCATGCATCTGTCCGGAAAAACTGATTCCCTCAATATCGCCGACATCACCTTCGAAACCTTTTACAAGTTCTGCAATCCCATCGCTTGTTCTTGCCACCCATTCTTCCGGGTCCTGTTCACTGTATCCAGATTTTTCAATGATTAAAGGATATGGTTTGGATACTTCCTGACAAACCTCCCCATTTTGATTTACAAGCAGGATTTTGACCGCACTTGTTCCTAGGTCAATTCCAATTACGTATCTCATCCTTCTTACCGTTCCTTTCTATAAAAAAGTGCTGGGGATAAAACTCCAGCACTTTTTATGACTCATTTATGATTAACCCGTTTTAAACACGAACGCTTGAAAGTGTCTCAAGTAGATATTGATTCACTAATGCTCTTAGCCGCTCTGTTTTACCGGATTGGTTTTTAATTTCCGTTAACTCTAGTGCATGTTGTTCTAATTCATGAAAGTTTGTTGTACCCTCTACAACTTTCTTTCCTATTCCTTGTGTAAAGCTGCTGTAACGGTCTTCAATAAAGCCGTCCAAAACATTGTCTTCAATTAGCTTGTTGGCTACTTTTAAGCCGACGGCAAATGAATCCATACCGGCAATATGTCCTTCAAATAGATCTTCCGGTTCAAAAGATCCCCTTCTGACCTTCGCATCGAAATTTAATCCGCCTTTTCCAAGACCGCCATTTTTTACGATTTCATACATGGCAAGTGTAGTGGTATACAAGTCGGTTGGGAATTCATCAGTATCCCATCCAAGCAATACATCACCTTGGTTGGCATCAACAGAACCAAGCATACCATTGATTCGAGCTGTTCTTAGCTCATGCTCAAAGGTATGACCCGCAAGTGTTGCATGGTTTGCTTCGATATTGAATTTAAAGTACTGATCCAGATCATATGTTTTTAAAAATGCCAATCCGGTTGCAACATCAAAATCATACTGATGCTTTGTTGGTTCTTTTGGTTTAGGTTCAATTAAAAATTGGCCATCATAACCAATTTCCTTTGCATAATCTACGGCCATATGGAAGAAGCGTGCCAAATTGTCCAGTTCTAATTTCATATCTGTATTTAACAATGTTTCGTAACCTTCACGGCCGCCCCAGAAAACATAATTTGGAGATCCCAGTTCTTTTGCGACCTCCAAGCCTTTTTTTACTTTGGCCGCAGCGTAAGCAAAAACATCCGCACTATTGGATGTGGCGGCACCATGAACATATCGTGGGTTAGTAAACATATTAGCTGTATTCCACAATAGTTTCGTTTTGCTCGTTTTTAAGTATTCTTTAATCATGCCCACAATGATATCGAGATTATCATTGGATTCCTTTAATGTGCCTCCCTCTGGCGCAATATCAACATCATGGAAACAAAAGAACGGTACATCGAGCTTTTCATAAAATTCAAACGATGCTTCCGCACGAGCCTTCGCCAAATCAATCCCCGTTAAATGTGCCCATGGCCTGATTGCTGTTCCTACCCCGAATGGATCTGCTCCTTCTGCCGTAAACGTGTGCCAATAGGCTACTGAGAAACGAAGGAGCTCTTCCATCGTTTTCCCGTTAATTTTTTCCTGTGGATTGTAGTATTTATAAGCTAAAGGGTTTTTCGAACTTGGACCTTCATATTGGATTTTATTTACTGACTGAAAATAAGCCATTACCTGTTCCTCCTAAAATGAGTTTCTCATCACAATGGATAGTTTGAACCAGTTTATGAGTTTTTATTTTATTGACCCTTTATTGATATAAATAAAAAAAATCCGTCTGGTGGCTATCCAGACGGTACAATTGGTACTAGAGTTTCCTAGTAAGGTCCTCTAATAAAATCTTTTACTTTTTCGTCATAAAAACGTTGAAGCTTTCGCATTTCTTCTTCGGAGAAAGATTTCGTGTCCAATACGGCAAGATTTTGCTGGACTTGATTTACATTCTTAAAACCAGGAATAATACAGGTAATTTCTTTACAGTCGAGAATCCAGCGAAGAGCGGCACTGGCCATAGACGGTCTGCCTTCTGCGATCCACTTTAACTGATCAGCTAGTTCTACACCCTTTTGGAATCCCAATCCGGCAAACGTTTCCCCTACATTAAATGCTTCTCCATGTTCATTAAAACGGCGATGGTCATCCTCTTCAAAGACATGACCTGGTGTGAATTTTCCTGTCAACAGTCCGCTTGCAAGCGGTAATCTGACAAGAAGGCCGACACCTTTTTGATTGGCCTCTGGTATTAATTGTTCTAATGGCTTCTGGCGAAAAATATTAAAGATAATTTGCAGACTCTTCACATTTGGATAGTTTAAACAAATAAGACCTTCCTCTGCTGATTCCACACTTACCCCATAATGGCGGACTTTCCCCTCGCGCTGCAGCCGGTCAAGCACCTCAAATACTTTGCCATCTTTTAATATCTCGGTGGCCGGACAGTGGATCTGATATAAATCAATGGCTTCCCGATTCAAACGGCGCAGGCTGTCTTCACAATAAGAGCTTACTTTTTCATAGCTATAATTTTCCGGGTCAGAAATGTCTCCCTGACGGCAAAACTTCGTCGCAATATAAATCTGATCTTCCTTACCCTTCGTGGCCTTGGCCAATAGCTCTTCGCTATGGCCGTCGCCGTAGACATCCGCTGTATCAAAGAAGTTCACACCCTGCTCCATCGCGTACTGCAGCGATTTCAGTGCTTCTTCATCACTTGTCTTGCCCCATGCACCTCCAATGGCCCATGTTCCAAAGCTTACCTCACTAATCTTTATCCCTGTATTTCCTAATTCACGATAATTCATGTCAACTTCTCCTTTTTATTTACCTTTAATCCTAAATAATCGTATGTACACACCAGGAAAACCCATGAAATTTTATCTGTTCAGGCTCTATTCTCATGGGTGTAATACAGCCAGTAGCTGATTGTGGTTACTTCTTACAATTCATCGTTAACCAATGTATACGAAAGAACGGTCGATTGTCAATTTGACGAAACAGCCTTCTATTTTGCATCCTTTGGGATACATGCAGATGTTCATTCCCGGACATGATAGTATGGATGATTGTGATGTTTGCACCTATGTGTCTTTATGAGCCAATTAATATACGTCATTCAGAGGAGTATAGAACATGGAAAAAATCGTAAAACCCAATCAACCTTTAGTTGAGCATATTTTTACTGCGGACCCTTCTGCACATGTATTTGAGGGGAAACTCTATATTTATCCTTCCCATGATATTGAACATCCTGGGAAGACTATTGATGATGGTAGTGGTGATCAATATGCGATGGAAGATTATCATATTTTGTCGATCGATAATTTCAATTCACCATGTGTAGACCATGGCGAAGCACTTCATATCCGAGATGTTCCTTGGGCCAGTAAACAGATGTGGGCACCGGATGCTGCTTTTAAAAATAACCAGTATTATTTATTTTTTCCAGCAAGAGATAAAGACGGTATCTTTCGACTCGGTGTTGCGACCAGCCTGAACCCGACTGGTCCCTTCAAAGCCGAAGAAGATTACATTCCAGGAAGCTTCAGTATTGATCCTGCCGTTTTAGTGGATGACGACAACCGAGCATTTGTGTATTTTGGCGGACTTTGGGGTGGACAATTAGAAAAATGGCAGACAGGCACATTTATTCCTGATGCGGAGGGGCCTGATCCGTCAAAACCGGCGTTGGGACCAATGGCAGCAGAATTAACGGAAGACATGCTTAGTTTTAAGGACAAACCACAAGAAATATCGATTGTAGACGAAGATGGCAAGCCAATTCTTGCCGGCGATGAGGATAGAAGATTTTTTGAGGGCCCATGGGTCCATAAATACAATGGGAAATATTATCTTTCTTACTCCACCGGAACGACCCATTGCATTGTTTATGGAATCAGTGAAAATCCTCTAGGTCCGTACGTTTTCAAAGGGAAAATCTTGACCCCTGTGATCGGCTGGACCACCCATCATTCGATTGTTCAATTCGAGGATAAATGGTATTTATTTTATCATGACTGTTCCCTGTCCGATGGGGTTGACCACAAACGTTGTGTAAAATATACCGAACTCAAATACAATGAAGACGGAACCATTCAAACCATCGACCCTTACTCAAACCAAGTAGAGAAAAGTCGATAAATGCTAAAAAAGACCTTGAAAGGGCTTACAGCCCACAAGGTCTTTTTTGTTAAAACTGCTGCCTGAAAGGGTCGCCTTTTTCATTAACCGGAATCCCATTTTCCTAGCCGTTCCCCACTTATTACGTCGAAGATCTCAAATCTTAATCAGTAACTAGCCTGGAATCCTCAAGGAACTTTTTTGTCATAAACGAAGCAGCTCCGAGGACGGCGGCATTTCTGTTAAGCTGGGAGATGAAAATCTCACTTTTTAGCGGTATATACCTTGATATCCTATTTGTAACCGTCTTCTTTATCGACTTTAAAATGATAGGATTAGCCTCAATCAAGTTACTTCTCAAGACAATCGAGTCAGGGTTAAACGTATTAATCAAGTTCGTTAAACCAACTCCAAAATAATACCCAAATTTTTCTATTTCCATCAATATATCCCCATCGTTTTCCTGAATCATCTTATTGGCCGTTTCATGTGTCAGTTCCCTTCCATTTTTTAATCTGGATAGATTTGTGAAAAATGCACGCTCAGATGCATACAGCTCCCAACATCCTTGGTTTCCACAGCCGCATTTTTTTCCATTGAATTCAATGGTCATATGCCCCATTCCTCCAGAAACTCCATCCGCTCCGCGGTAAAGCTGGTTATTTACCATGATCGCCAGGCCAATACCTGTTCCTACACTAATATAAATGTTGTTATCAGAATTCTTTATCGCACCGTATAATTTCTCCCCAAATGCTCCGGCATTTGCTTCATTATCCATAAAAACAGGAAGGTTAAAATGTTCTTCTAGCAAACTCTTTATGTTAACTTTGTCCCAATTTGAATGGGGGGTATATACGGCCATTTGATTCTCATTCACAAACCCATGAATCCCTACCCCGATACCAATAATGCCATATGGAGATTCCGGTGCATGATTCGTCACAAGCCTAATTCTATCAATCAACATCGATTGAAGCGCTTCCATTGATTCGTTTACAAATTCAAAGTAGTCAGAGAAAAGCATATTCCCCTCTAAATCAATTAAAACCGTTAGAATAGAATTGGCAGATAGTTCAACTCCAATCGAATAGCCGGCATTTTTATTAAAAACTAGCAATATAGGTTTTCGGCCCCCGTTCGACACTCCCGCCCCAATTTCGGAAACAAGATGTTTTTCGATTAATGTATTCGTTTGCAAAGAAACGGTTGCTTTGTTCAGGTTCGTTAATTCCGAGAGTTTTGCCCTGGAAATCGGGTAATGTTTCATAATGGTATTCAGAATAACTTTTTGACTATGCATTTTACTATCGTGTTGATCTGCTAGTTTCACTTATTCTCCTCATCTCTTTATTTGTTTATCCTTGCAAACAAACTGCCGATTCCTTTATTTGATATTATTTTTTTATTATATCTTAAAAATTTATAAATTTATATATTGTTCAATTAAAAAAGATGTGTTAGTATAAATTCACAAGTTTAGTTTATCCAATGGACAAACTAAGTTGAAAGTAAATTTGTTTTTTTTATACTAAAGTGTAGACGGTTTCAGAGTTAAATTACTAGTTAAAGAGGTGAATAAAGGCTTTAAAGGAAGATAAATGCAACATATTTACCTTTTAGATGATTTTAAGTTTTTGTTTAGGATAATTCAATAAAATATCTTCTTTGTTTATTCAAACAAACAAACTAATTGGGTAAATGATTGTTTTTTTTCCTTCTACTGAAAGATTTATAGTTAGTTAGTGAATGCCATATTCACTTAATAAAGTATTCACCTATATTTATGGGGCTGCATAAAATTTTTACCATTGCTGAAAGCGGTTAACCCCCATTTTGGGTCTATAAAAAATTCGATTATCTCATTTTTTCAAATAGACTTTTTTAAATGTCTATTATGTAAGCGGATAATAGATTGAAAATTTAACTGTAAAGGAGATTTAAGTCATGGCTTTATTGGAATCAACCGTTAAACAAATGAACAAAAACACACAAAGCATTCAACAAAACGAGTACCATAAGCTCAGCCTTTCTGAACGGATTGGTTATGGTCTTGGGGATTTTGCCCAAAACCTCGTATTTGGTACAGTCGGAGGATTCTTGGCTCTTTATCTGACTACGGTCAATGCCATTGGTACAGCAGCAGCTGGATTCATCTTCTTGTTTGTCCGAATTGTCAACGTATTCTGGGATCCGATGGTTGGTACCTACGTCGATAAACATACATTCAAGAAAGGTAAATATCGTCCTTGGCTTTTGATTGCAGGTATTCCAATGATTATCTTAGCAGCGATGCTCTTTGTTCCAATTCCAGCGATTCGTGGATCAGTGCCTATCGCCTTTATCACTTACTTCCTGCTCGACTTGGTTTATTCCGTGGTTAACATTCCTTACGGTTCATTGAATGCATCACTGACACGTGACCCTGAATCCGTAGATAAAATCACAACCACTCGTATGATGCTGGCTAACATTGCTAACCTCTTGGTTTACACACTGTTTCCAATGTTTGTCCAAATGGCAGCCCCATTAGGTCGTTCACCAAAAGACACAGGTTTCTTTGGTCTTAAGATCAACATGGGTACTTATACAGATGCATCTGCAAGTCACGCTTGGTTTGGGGTTTACATGGTTTACATGATACTTGGCGCTGTAGCTTTGTTCTTCTGCTACCGTCTCACAAAAGAACGCGTGGTCGCAACTGCTGAACAATCTGCAGAAGTGAAAGCTTTAGACTTGTTCGTTGAATTGAAGAACAACAAACCACTCGTTATTCTTGGTTTCTTCTTTATGCTTGCTTTCACCTTCATGTTCTTCATGAACACAGTGAATGGATTCTTTAATCAGTACACGGTCAACCACTCAGACTGGATGGGTGCAGTGGGTCTCATCGCCTCTATCCCTGGTATCGCTTTCCCAGTCTTCTGGCCTAAATTGAGAAAAATCTTTGGTAAAAAGGGATTCTTCCATTTCTTCCTTGGTATGTTTGTTGTTGGTGAAATCCTTACTTGGGTCTGGTCGTTAGATGGCATGCACGATTCACTCTTATTAGCTTATGTTTCTACCTTCATCAAGCAATGGGGTCTTACTTCAGCAACTGGTTTCATGTGGGCACTCGTTCCTGAGGTTGTCTCTTATGGTGAAATGAAGTCTGGCAAACGTAACGCTGCGATCATCAACGCGATTATGGGTCTGTTCTTCAAGATTGGTTTCACTCTTGGTGGCGCCATTCCGCTTTGGTTCCTTGCGGCTTTCGGCTTCGATGGAAATGCGGCTAAACAAACAGCTAGTGCTCTTTCTGGTATCAATATCACAGCTATCTGGATTCCAGCAGCGCTTGCAATCGTGTCGATGATTGTTATGGCTCTTTACCCACTAACAGATAAAGACGTCCAAGACATCAATAAGAAACTCGATGCTTCTCGTGCAAAAGCCAAAAGGGCTTAAAATAAGGGCTTATGATATGAGCTAAAATTAACAAGGGCAAACATTTTGCCCTAAACTGTACCCGATAGTGTAGACACTAAAAAATGTCTCCCCTATCGGGTACTTTTGTGTTTCATGAATAATGAATGTGAGAATCGGAGAATAATCAAATGGTAATAAAGCTCTTTTACAAATCTAACTTTTTTAAGCTTTTTTTCCTCAAAAATAAAAAACACTCAAACGGTTGATTGAACAACATTGAGTGTTTCAAATTTATATCGATTTTTGTTTCCTTTTGAATTATGTCTCATTTTTTTAAATAATACTGTCCTGGTATTCTTTTTCAACCGATTTTAACTTAACGGAATCCCAATTGGTTCGATAAAAGCGAACCATTACACTAATTCCAAACACCGTGAGATACGAGTATAAGGCGATCCATGCGCCAATACTGCCCCACTCTAAGATAAAAGTTAATAGATAACTGAGTGGAACAAAAAATAGCCACGCTAACACACAAGAGATTTTTAATAAAAACGATGTGTCACCAATTCCTCTTAGACCACCGGCATAGAAATTTAATAGTCCATCAAACAACTGTAAAAAGGCTGAAATCATGACTAATTCGGCCGCTATCTTGTAGACTTGAATATCGTGGGTATAGATCTTGGCAATCGGTTCTGCCAGGAAAAATTCAATGACACCCAAAATCAATAGAAATATACAACCCAAAATGGAAGTGTTCGTCCCTGCTTTTCTTCCAAATATCGGTTTACCTCGCCCGACTTCTTGACCAACAAGAATCGTCGCCGTTGATCCAAATGCAAATGCAGGCATGAATCCAAGACTCATTACACTTAAGGCCACTTCATTGGCGGCCAACGCATTCGTCCCTAATCTCGTAACAAATGCAGTAAAAACAAACATGGCCATGGCCATTGAAAATTCCTGTATGCCTAATTTGGCACTTTCTCCAAAAATTAATTTTGATTCGGCAGGGTCAAAAGCAATTCTTTTACGTGTTTCATATTTTGGGTGTAATTTAATAAAATAAATATAAGCGCAAAAGAGAAACGTGACCAATTCTCCCGTAAAAAAGGCAATAGCTGCCCCGATCAAACCTAATTTAGGAAGAGCAAAATGTCCGTAAGTTAACCCATAGGTGAGAAAAATCATTATGGCTCCGCCTAATATGGTACTGATCATTGGCGTTTTGGTATCTCCAATCCCGCGGAGAAATCCATGAATAACAAAGGTGAAAATCGAAAATACCATCGCAAAAAAACGTAATTGTAAATAGCTTTTACCTTCTCTAATCATCTCAGGTGAACTTCCCAACAGCTTAAAAATGGCTTCTGGAAATAGTAAACCAACCAATAATACTAATGTCGCAGCCGCTATACAAAGATAAAAGGCTATATAGGTACGTTCCACGCCTTTTTTCATCGTATTTGATCCGTAATTCTGTGCCACTAAATAATTGGTCGTATGCCCTATTCCAGAAAATAATGCCCAAGCATTATACATAATTATGTTTGAAACCCCCACGATTGCAATCGCCAGCGCACCTAGTTGACCTACTAATATGAGATTGATCGTTCCTGTAAGTGTTGATGAAGCAAATGAAGCAATCGAAGGTATGGCAAGCAGCAATATCTTTTTCCAGTCTTTAAACATACAGTTATTCTCCTATGACCCTTTATATGACTATATCTACTATGGTTCATTGCTTTTATCTAATTAAGCAATAATCCATTTCCTGTATAATAGGTATTCTATAAAGTATCCATAATTCCTCTATATTTAATACCTGACCGCAGGAACCAAATTTGAGTATTCATACGAAATGTCATGGAGAAAGTCCTCTGACTCAAAAGCCGCTTGAACCTTCCCCATGACTTACTTAATGGTCCTTTATCCATTTCATTCTTTTTCAACTCATCTCTATTGCCACATTAGCAAGTTCTAGTTACGCAATAAAGTAAACAAAAGATAGACTGCTGCCCCCCACATGACGAGGGCTGATATTTTATTTAAGATCAACAAAAAGTTGCCAGATGGATCAAGTTTTCCAGTTATTCGCCCAATCAATGAAAGTCCAAAAAACCAAAGCCAGGAAACCAAAATACAGGAAAAAGCAAAGATTACTTTCTCTTCCCCTTGGTACCTTAATGAACTTGTTCCAATCACACCCACAGTGTCTAGGATGGCATGAGGGTTCAGTAAAGAAACCGATGCTGCAAACAATACTTGCTTCTTTAATGAAAATGTATTCCTACTTGCTTCTCCTTGATTACTTGGTTTACTATTCCATGTGGTCCATCCCATATAGAGTAAAAAAATACAACCCGCCCCAATTAAAATCATTTTAATCCAAAATGAACCTAAAATTAGAAAAGAAACACCCAAAACAGATACCAGGATCAAAAGGGTATCACATAAAGAGGCTGTAATGATGACTGGTAACGCCTGTACAAAACGCGGCTGCAGCGCCCCTTGATTAAAAACAAATACATTTTGCACTCCAAGCGGAAGAATCAGCCCCAGCGCAAGAATAAACCCATGAAAAAATGCTTCTACCATTCTAATTTCGCCCTTTCTTCTATCATTCAACGAGTCTTATTGTATTAGGTAATTTCGTTTTTGTCTCCAACCAATTGGATGGAATCCAAACCAACCAAGTTATATAATAAATAGAAAAAAGGAGTAACCTCTAATGTTTAACACCGATTGGAAACCAAATAAATCTTCGCCAATTCCATTACATAAGCAAATAACGGATTTTATGAAAGAAAAAATAGCAAATGGTGAGTGGACTATCGGCTATAAGCTCCCTCCCCAGCGTACGTTAGCAACGGTATTAGGAGTCAATCGAAGCACCATTGTAACGGCATATGACGAATTATTAGCCGAAGGACTTATTGAGGGAAAAAGCGGGAGTGGAACAAGAGTCGTAAATAATACGTGGAATCTGTTAGCTACGACCCCTCCTCCTGATTGGAATTCATATGTAAAATTCGGAACGCATAAGCCAAACCTGCCAACGATTCAAGAAATAAATCAAGCTGAATTTACGCCTAACATCATTCGATTGGGCACTGGGGAATTGTCACCAACTCTTATTCCTGGAGAATCTATGAAAAAAATTTTCAACCGAATGTCCAATAGAGAAATTTCTTATGGCTATGAAGAACCAAAAGGGCTGCTGCCCTTAAGAGAACAAATCGCAACCTATTTAAAGACCATAGGAATTCAAGCTTCACCCTCTTCTATTCTCATCGTATCAGGCGCGATACAGGCCTTACAGCTGATCAGTGTGGGGTTATTGCATAGGGGGTCAACCGTACTAACAGAAAAGCCATCCTATCTTCATTCTTTAAATGTCTTTCAATCAGCAGGCATGCGTTTAATGGGCATTCCTATGGATCAAGAAGGAATTCAAACGGAGTTGATCTCACCATATAAAAAACAACACATTGTAGCTTTACTCTATACCATTCCAACCTTTCATAATCCTACTGGGACCTTAATGACGAAGGACAGACGCAAACTATTACTAGATACCTGCCAACAAGAACAACTGCCTTTGATTGAAGATGATGTTTACCGAGAATTATGGCTGGATGAAGAACCGCCTAAACCCATTAAGGCTTTTGACAAACATGGCCTTGTCCTTTATTTGGGAAGTTTATCTAAATCTTTGAGTCCTGGGCTGCGTATAGGTTGGATTGTGGGTCCAGAACCAGTAGTGGAGCACTTAGCCGATATTAAAATGCAAACCGATTATGGGTCTAGTTCTGTCTCACAATGGGCAGCAGTTGAATGGTTTTCTAGTGGACTTTACACTGAACATCTTCATGACGTAAGAAAACAATTGAAAACTCGTCGAGATTTTACGTTAGCTACTTTGAACAAGTATTTTTCTGATCTTGCAGTTTGGGAGAAACCCACTGGAGGATTTTATATTTGGCTCCGGTTGTTACCCTCACTCTCGATAAGAAAATTATTTGAGATGGCATTATCAGAAGGAATTTTACTGAATCCAGGAAATGTTTATGATCATCATGCTGAACAGTTTCTTCGTATTTCCTATTCATTTGCTTCTCTTCCAAGTATTGAGAATGGTCTTAAACGCTTATCGCAAATCATAAGAACAATAGCAAAATAGAAGGTGTCCCAAAAGTATAAATTTTAGGGGCACCTTGTTTTTTATACATTAAATCAGTCTGTTGATTTCCGCTCCAGGTACGAGCGGTTCACGGGCGGAACGGGAAGCCTCCTCGTCGCTTCGCTTCTACGGGGTCTCCCCTGCCCCGTACTCCCGCAGGAGTCTTCGCGCCTTCCGCTCCAATCAACAGCGTGTAAAAAATTTTCATCAGCCACCTATTGGGTCAGCCTCTATTCAATAAACCTGATGAACGACACAGGAATGATAATAAGTAATATCTATGGGTGATTAATGGTGTCAGGCACCAGTTGTTTTTCGATGGAAACTCTTCCTGAAAAAAATGTTGCTCCCCCGCCCATGTCTGCGATACGGTCGGGAGTAAGGGAGTTGACCAGCTGTTTTGTTCCTTGATCTGCTCCCCAGAGGCCTTGAGTCACTGCCACACCTGGAAGGACGTTGTCTCCAACACTTGCTTTTAGGATACATTCCCCTTGTTCGTTCCAAACTCGGACCTTTTCTCCATTTCCCACTTCCAATTTTTTGGCATCGTTTCGATTGAGAACCACTTGAGGCTCTTTTTCAAGGCCAACATGTATTGATTGGTTCGCAAAGGTTGAATTTAAAAAGCTATGGTTTGGACCTGCTATAAATTGAAAGGGGTGTTCAGAGTCATTCTTTAAAGGTACATAGGTTGGTAATGGAGGATAGCCGTCCTTTTTCATCTTTTCTGAATATAGTTCGATTTTGCCGCTCGGTGTTGGGAGCCTGTCAGGAAATTTTGCTTTTGCCTTAAGATAATGATGTTCGATTAAGGATTCGAAAGTGATATCTTCCATATAAGGATTCATGGGATTCGCTAGTGATTGTCCAATTAATTCTGCTTCTGTCTCATCAAAAGCTCTTTCCGTAAAGCCCATTCCTTTAGCCAGCAGCCGGAACACTTCCACGTTTGACTTTGCTTCCCCGAATGGTTCAATTACAGGCTGTTGAAGCTGAATATAATGATGCCAATACGATGTATAAAAATCGGTATTTTCAAAGGAAGATGTGGCTGGTAAAACAATGTCTGCGTAACTAGCCGTTTCCGTTAAAAATAAATCATGGACGATCGTAAATAAGTCATCCCGTTTCAATCCTCTTCTAACCTTGTTGCCAGCTGGTGCCACAACGGCTGGATTAGTCCCATATACATAGAGCGATTTTACGGGGGGATCTAAAGTGAGCAAGGCTTCTCCCAGCAGGTTCATATTAATCACGCGCGTTTTTTTATTTTTCAACAAATCTGGCCGCTGCAAACTCGTCGTATTGTGCGCCAGGTAAGCGGAATTTCCTTTAATCGCCCCGCCTCCTTTTACGAACCACTGTCCTGTTAAAGCAGGGAGGCAGGAAATCGTTCTCACAAACATACCGCCATTGTCGTGGTGCTGCGGGCCATTGCCAATCCGAATAAAGGAAGGGGACGTTTTCCCATACATCCTTGCCAGTTGAACAATATCCTCGACCGGTATACCGGTAATGTCTGATACGGAAACAGGGTCATACTGCGCTACATGTTGACGCAGCTGCTCATGACCGACCGTGTATTGCTGCAAAAAGGGGGAATCCACCATATTCTCGGCAAATAAAATATGCATCAGTCCTAGAGCCAGAGCGGTATCAGTCCCTGGTAAAATCGGAATAAACCAATCTGCTAATCTAGCCGTTTGATTTTTATGGACATCAATGACAATGATTTTAGCTCCATTACGTTTCCGGGCTTGTTGGGCTAGAGCAACTTGGTGCATGTTGGTACTAACCGCATTAATCCCCCAAAAAATAAACAGCTTGGTATGGATGGTATCTTCAGGATCGGTTCCGAAACTTGCGCCCATTGTATATTTATAACCGACTGCACCGGCTGAATTACAGATACTCCTGTCAAGCTGAGAGGTCCCCAAACGATGGAAGAAGCGGCGGTCCATTCCTTCAGCACTAAGGTTTCCCATATTTCCATAAAAGCTGTAAGGCAGAATACTTTCGGCCCCCTCGTTCTGCAGCAGTTCCTTCCAGCGGGTGGTAATCGTTTCAATTGCTTCCTCCCAGCTTATTCGGACAAACTTCCCCTCTCCTTTTGCCCCACTGCGTTTCATTGGAAATTTTAGCCGCTTTTCATCATAGATTCGTTCGGTCATTTTTCGAACCTTGTTGCAAATAAACCCCTTAGTGACTGGATGATGGGGGTCACCCTCTACCTTAAAAATTTTTCCATCCTTTTTATGAAGAAGCAACCCGCATTGATCCGGGCAGTCTAGTGAACAAACGGAAGGGAAAATACCATTTGGGAAATCCACAAAAGAGCTCATAGTAGGTCTCCTTTCTATTAGTGTCAGACATCATGCTATGTAAAAAATCTTCCTATTATATACGTATTATAGTATTTTCCGTCAGTAAGAATTCTATCTTTTTTATTAGACCCATTATACCAATTTTTTAGGTGATTTACCGTTATGATTAAAAAAGCGAGACCGATTGGCCCCGCCTTTTATTTGACTATTACTTTTCCAGCCGTTCCATCATGTAAATAGTATACATCACAGAACCGTCTTAACCTGCTTCGTGTAGAAATAGCGTACAATATAAAAGTAGACTAATTGAATGAGTAAAAATATACCTAGTACGGCGAACGATACTTTTGTTAAGTCATAAAAGAATAGGTGCGACAAAGCAGTAAGTGCTACCGCACCATGAATCAGTGCCACTAAAATCGGTGCAAAGAAAAGAATCGCCGTTTGTCTAGTAAGTACCTTTTTCAATTCTTTCTCTGTAAGGCCCATTTTTGCGATCGAATGGAATTTTTGTTTGTCTTCCTCTAAATCCGCATAAAGCCGGAAATAAAGGAAACTTCCTGCCGAGACAAAAAAGACAATTCCAATAAATAAGCCTACAAATAATACTAGTCCATATTGTTTATTTAATTGATATATATTATAATCCCTAGCAAAAAAATCATGAGGAGGAAGTACTTCCGCTAACTTTCTGGAAGCGGCTAAAATGTTTTCTTTCCCATCCGTTACCTGCCATGCATGATAATGCTCTTCCTTTGACGGAGCGGGCAGTTCCTCAAAATCCTGATCAGAAACGACGTAATAAGAATTAGTAGCTGGTAAGGCTCTTGAATGAATCACTTCACCCGGAATTAATGTAACACCTGATTTCAATTTAATCGTTTGCTTGACTAATTCTTTGGTTTGTCCAAATGGATTTCCAGCAAATTCAATTACTTTAACCTGACCCTTTTCAATCGTAATTGTATCTTCTCCCAGTAAAACAGCAAACCGATTAAAATCCGATTCCCTAGCAATAAGGATGGAATCATGGCCAATCTCATAAAACTTAAGCGTCGTTTGCTCGTGATTCGCTTCCATCTTTTCTTCCCTAATCGTTTTATTAATAACAGCTGTATCCTGGTTATCGTGGTCAACCGTTTCATAGGAAAAAGTATAAGGATAGTTATTTTTCATCCCTGCCGTATAAAAGGTTTGAAATCCAAACAACGTCCCAATTGCACTAAATGCCACAGTAGAAACAATGGCTACCATAAAAAAAGTGCGAGCATTATCCTTCATTCGGAACGAAAGATCTGATAAGAGAATCATGTTCGTTTTGCGCCAAAAAATGGTATCATTCCTTTTAAATCTCCGGATCAAATAAACACTTAACTGGGTAAACAACAGATAAGTACCAATAATCACAACAATAATCACGGGCAGCATCGCGATGATTACGATGGTTCCCTTTGCAAGTAACGCAGCTGAATATCCCATTACGAGTAGGAATACGGCCAAAACCGTTAGAAAGATATTCGCCTTTGGTTCGCCTTTTGACTTCTTATTTCCTTTTATTAAGTCAATCAGCTTTCGACTGCGTAAAACATAGGATACAAATAACGAAATAATGAAAAATAACAATATAAAGGAACCGAACGTTACCATAACGGCTTGAATCGGAATATAAAAGTGGAGTGCGTCACCCAAGACAAGCACATTTTCCGCTATCAATAAAATCCCTTTCGAAAAAATCAATCCCAGCAATATCCCGCCTAATGTGGCAAAAAAGCCAATCAACATGTTTTCCATGAATACCATTAAACGAATTTGCCTAACGGACATCCCTTGCATCATCAATAGCCCGAACTCTTTCTTCCGTGTACTTAAGAATGTACTCATTGAATAGAGAACGAAGAAAAAGGAAAAGACATAGATGATTCCTGCCGAAATATTCATCCCTTTTTGGACGGATAAATTCATCTTACTTCCAGTTAAAGACGGGTGGAAGGCGAAAATCGCAAATGTAAAAAATACCATCACTGTAAACATGCTGCTTAGGAAGTATGCCGCATACAGCCGTTTGTTGCGAACGACATTATTAAACGCGAATCTGCGAAAGGTCATGGCCATCCCCTCCTAGTAAAGAGAGTGTATCGATGATTTTTTGGAAAAAGGCCTGACGATTACTCCCGCGATGAATTTCTGAATAGAACTTTCCGTCTCGGATAAAAATGACCCGATGGCAATAACTAGCCGCCTGTGGATCATGGGTCACCAGTAACATCGTGGTGCGTTCCATCTTATTGATCGATTCCAACATTTCCATGACATCCTTCGACGACTTCGAATCAAGATTCCCGGTCGGTTCATCTGCGAGCAGCATCTTGGGCACATGAATCATCGCCCTAGCGACAGCCACCCTTTGTGCCTGACCACCTGATATTTCATAGGTACGCTTGTTCATGATCGAGGCAATCCCCAATTTTCCCGCGATTTCCTGTGCCTTTTGTTTCATCTCTTTGACCTTTTTCCCATCAAGAGTCAACGGAAGGACAATATTTTCCTCCACGGTTAACGTATGTAGCAAATTAAAGTCCTGGAAAACAAACCCGAGTTCTCGTCTACGGAATTTTGCCAAATCTTCTCTTTTGAGACGATGTGGATTCCCTCCATTTATTAGTATCTCACCAGTTGTTGGTTCATCTATCGTCGCAATCATGTTCAAAAGAGTTGTTTTCCCGCTCCCAGAAGGCCCCATGATGCCCACAAATTCCCCATCTTCAATTGATAAATTAATATGGTTTAATGCTTTATAGGCAATTTTACCTTCATAAATTTTACTTACCTGTTTAACTTCTAACATCACCAGATCCCCTTTCCTCATTTTGATCTGTGATTAGTATACCGTGCTCCGTTCTGCCCTAACTATCGATTCTTCTTTCACTTTCCTTACAAGTTTGTAAGGTTTTGAGTTTCTGAAAAAATGATGCGGAAGGTTGTCCCTTTGCCTACTTCTGACTCCATTTCGATTCTGTGGCTGAGGGTATCTAATGTTTCCTTCGTCAAATACAGCCCCATTCCCGTGGATTCTCGAAATTTCCTGCCATTTTCCCCGGTATAAAAAGGATCAAATATCCGTCGTTTATCTTCTTCTGGTATGCCAATTCCAAAGTCTTTTACTTCCAGAATGGCCTCTTTCCCTCTTTCATAAAGGGAAATGACAATCCGATTACTGGTTTTGAAAGAATATTTGACAGCATTATTAATCAGCTGGGAGAGGATAAAAAACAGCCACTTTTCATCAGTCTCCACCGTCATTCCTTCCTTTTCAACCTCTAGCTTAGGATAGACTTTGTTGCGAATATAAAATCGTTTATTCTCTCTGTTCACTTCGTCTATCAATTTTGAGAGATTCACCGGCTTAATATGAAAATCCTGTTCGATTGTTCGTAGCCGTGCCATGTAGAGGACCGTGTTCAAGCCTGTTTTCATCCGTTCGGTCTCTTCCCGAATGCTGGAAGACTCGGGTTCATCTAAATTTTGGGCCGTTAGTTCAATCACCGACAAAGGGGTTTTCATCTGATGCACCCATTGATCCATAAACTTCCGATGCTCTTCCTGCTCTTTTTCGACTAATTCTAATTGACTTTGAAACAGCATGTACTGGTCACGCAACAACCGATCGAAGGCGATAGAAATCGGCGCGTCATCTGTTTTTTGAAAGCTGTCATCTAGTGACTCTAACGGGTGGTTCAGGCGCTGGTACAATTTCTTACGTGATAAATAATAATAAATAAGATAGCAGCCAAGAATGAAAAAGCTAAGAAAAGCAGCATAAAAAAATAGCAGGATATCGCGATATCCATCAAGCCATAAGATGGAAAGGATGACAAGCAATTGCACAGCCTGTACCACAATCAGTAAGGAATATTCCTTAAAAAACAATCTCATTCCACAGCTTCCATCCAAGAAAGGTTTAACCGATACCCGGCCCCTCTTACTGTTTCCACTGCATCAATTAGCCCAATTTCCTGAAATTTTTTCCGAACTCTCGTGATATTCACATTTAATGTATTTTCATCGACATAGCTTTGGTCATCCCAGAGTTTCTCTAACAAGTCTTCACGACCGGCCACCCGTGGATATCGTTCCATTAAGCTCTCGATAATATCTGATTCTTTCTTTGATAAGGAGATGGTTTTGGTACCAAAGGTCAACTCCATTCTTTCCGGAAAGAATGTAAGACCTGCGTTTTCTATAACCCGATCCTTATGATTGGTGGCATATTCCCCATAAGCACGGCGCAGCTGGCTGCGGATTTTGGCCATAACAATTTCCGCACTAAATGGCTTGGTGATATAATCATCTCCACCATTCTCTAATGCCATTACCTGATCCATCTCACCAATTCGTGCCGAGATAAAAATGACGGGACACACAGACTCTTTCCGAATCTGCCTGCACCAATAATACCCATCAAAACTCGGTAAATTAATATCTAACAAAACCAGATTTGGATTTATTTCATAAAATGCAGTCATTACATGTTCAAAGTCGATCACGCACGTTACATCATAGCCATATTTTTCAATATGTATTTTCAAATGTTCGGCAATTTTAGGATCATCCTCAACAATCATTATTTTTTGCAAGTTCCATCACTCCTTGTTTCAGATACCATTATGGCACAGATTACAAAAGAGAAAAAGCCGGCCAGTACTGGCCGACCTTGAATCTATTCATTAATCATGTTTATGGCACTATTTAATGCGTCAACCACCCTGTCACACCAATGGTCAAATTCCTCATCAGGAATTTGCAGTTCAGGATGAGCTACTATGTATTCGACCGTTTGCTTAACCCCTTGGTCAAATCGGGTCGCAGCGACAAAATCGGGAACCAGTCGTTTTAGTTTAGAATTATCGAAAACGACGGAATTGGCCTTATCCCCCAACAATCCTCCCCTGTAATCCTCTTTACTGCAAGCGTCCAAAAATTCCGATGACACATGAATCGCATTCAGTTTTACTCCAAGCGCGTCCGCGATTGCTTCGTAAATTTGATTCCAAGTAAGACTCTCATCTGACGTGATCTGAACAGCCTCACCGATGGAATGGAGATTGCCCATTAGGCCAATAAAGCCTTTTGCAAAATCACGATTGTGTGTCATTGTCCACAAGGAAGTGCCATCCCCATGAATAATAACAGGTTTATTCTCGAGCATTCGTTTGGCTACCTGCCAGGAACCTTTGCTTCCATGTACGCCAAGTGGTATGGAACGTTCGTCATAGGTATGACTTGGTCTTACAATCGTGATGGGAAAGCCTTCCTCACGATAAAGTTTCAGCAAATACTCTTCACAGGCTATCTTATTTCTCGAATATTGCCAATATGGATTGGATAATGGCGTTCCTTCTGTAATTCGATAGTCGGACAAAGGAGTTTGGTAGGCTGAAGCAGAGCTAATAAAGATAAATTGTTTCGTTTTCCCCTTAAATAAGCGATAATCTCTTTCCAGTTGCGCAGGTTCAAACGCGATGAAATCAGCGACAACGTCAAACTCTAAATCTTCAATCAATCTGGAAACCTGGTTTTCATCATTAATATCCGCTTGCAGTAAATTTACCCCTTCAGGCAAGCGATCCTTTTTGTTCCCTCTATTAAGAAGGTAAAGATCGCATCCCATTGTGACCAATTGCTTCGTAATGGCCGAACTAATCGTTCCCGTCCCGCCGATAAATAACGCTTTCATTTCTACACCTCCGTTAATTCTAACGTGATCTATTTAATTAAACGTTAGCAAATAAATATTCTATATTGTTTTCAAAATTCCTTTTTTTCAACTCTATAATCTTACAATCAGATTCGACTTTTTAATAGATTTAAATCGGGAATTGTCCAGGTAATAATGTTCGTAATTGATTAATATAATCAATCATGTACTAATTTGTCCAGATTTACCAAATCCTCTAGAATGTTGGTGTTACTATAATTGAATTTTATAAGAATAGTAGAAGGCAAGAATAGCTGGAAACGGTATTTATTTTCCTTGATTGTCATTTTTCTGTTTATCGTTGTCGGGTCGCTGCCTTATGCCATCATCAGTGAATGGATTGTGAATACGGATGGAAACCCCCATACCTATTATGATTTTAGTAAAGAGGAGTATGTTGGGATTAACCCGTTACTTTATTTTGCCTTGATGAACACCCCATTCTTGTTTTTGGCTTTTAGGCCTTTTTGTTGTGATTCGTTTCATTCATAAACGGAAATTCACATCGCTCATTACGCCCAATAGAAAAATTGATTGGAAGAGAATAGGCTTTGGATTTTCTACCTACTTTGTCATCTTAGCTCTGACTACCACCATCGATTTCCTGGTAAACCCTGGGGATTACTCCTTAAACGATGTCAGAGTTTCTGATTTTTTGATTTTATTTGTGCTCGTGCTGGTTTTAACTCCCATTCAAACGACATGTGAGGAATTATTTTTCAGAGGATATCTCATGCAGATGTTGGGAAAATGGATTCACATTCCTTTTCTTTTATCACTTAGCGCAGGCTTCATTTTTGGCGCACTCCATTTCACCAATCCTGAAATGGGATACTCCCCTATATTGGTTGGAGCGGATTATTTGATAACTGGATTTATTTGGTGTTATATCACTGCAAAAACGAACAGTAGCGAATTATCGATTGGAGCGCACGCAGCAAATAATATGCTATTGGGATGGTTCTTCACAATGGGGAACTCTGCCTTGGGTGACCTTCCATCCTTATTTGTTGTCACAAATATTGATCCGGCTATCTCACTATTGTGGACTATTGTTTCTCTTGGAGTTTTCTTATTTATTTCGTTGAGTAAATATAAATTTACGAGACGTTAATAAAGATGCCAGCCACCTTGCTGTTTTTGCAGGGTATCTGGCATCTTTTTTAGATGAAAAGTGATTTAAAAAGAATGGCAAATGTTGTTACAACATTTGAAAGTTATCAATTTGTCAATCATGACTAAATATCCTATCATGGAATGATATGATTTTTACTTGTTACTATTAACTCTCGTGTTTTGGCATCATATATTTTATAACTAATTTCAAACATATGGTCTTTTGTAACTGTCACATCACAATAATAAGGGATTGATTTTCCATAAGCATCAAGTTTAGGAATATTTTTGAAGGTAAACATTTCATCTGTATCTAGCATTTTAAAGTCCGCTTCAGACGAACGACCTCCTGAATCTATATCGATCACACACTTTCCACTTACAACATCATATTTTTTTAGCACAACATCTTTCAGGCTTGGGAGAGTAAACGTTAAAAGTAAAACACCAATAGATAAGATTCCCAGGCATTTAATTACATTTAACAATCGAAAGCCTGTGGTACCATACATCACAATTAAGGTAATTACTGCACCTATTACAAATAAGGCTCCAAGTATGAGCATAAAATAATAAACAAACATGTTATCACTTCCACTAACTATTAAATGAACTATAATATTACTACTTCTCCCATTATACTTCCACGTTATTTCAATAAGAAAGAGCTGCCATCAAAGCAACTCCTTGTAAAACTTTTATAGAGATAGTAAGGTCGCCGCAGCACCTATTTTCTATTTTAAATAAAGGCTGTGTTAATCTTGTATGTTGATTTGCGCTCCAGTCGGCTTCGCTTTCCGCGTGCGTGCCGGGGAGCCTCCTCGGCGATGAAAGCGCCTGCGGGGTCTCCCCCGTACTCCCACAGGACATTGAAATTCATCCTCGAATCCGCCCACGCACGAAGAAAATGCGATAGCATTTTCGAGGAGACTTCGCCGCCTTCCGCTCCAATCAACATGCTAAAAATCAACAATATGCTTTAACACAGCCTAAATAAAAAAGCCACCGTTTTGTGGCAGCTAATCGACAAAACAAAAAAACATGTTATCTTTTAATAATAGCGATCGAATTCAGAGCTTGGCGTAGAGTAGAATAGGTGGAAATACCATTAAAATCGAGTCCTAGCTGTACGGCTGTTTGTGCTATCTCAGGTGTAACTCCAGAAAGGCTAGGTGTCACCCCCATTAATCCCAATGCTTTTATCAGTTGGAAAATTTGATGTGCTACCATTGTATCAATGATTGGAACACCTGATAAATCAATAACAAGAAAATTTACTCCCAGATTGGCACACTGGTTCAATGTTTTTTCAAGCATTACCTTTGCCCGTCTTGCATCGATTTCACCCACAAGTGGAAGTAACGCTACCTCGTTGTTAAGAGTAATAACCGGTGAACTTAACTCCAGTATAAGTTCCTGTTGCGCAGATAGTTTTCCTTCTAAATAGTATTGATGCTCTTCAACAAAGCCTAAAATAACTTTATCAAATGCTTTTAAAATCACTCGATTCCAGCTATCTATCACCTCATCGGGAAACTCACCCTTATGTAGAGCTACAAAATCTTTAATATAATCAAGATACTGTTCCCGAACCCTGAAAAATTCTCTTAAGATAAATTGGGTTGGTGTGTTTAAATGCTGGGGATCTTGAGCAATTGAAAGGATCCATTTTTGAAATGCTTCAAGGAACGCTGTTTCCTCTTTAATAAAGACCTCACAAAGATGAAAATGGAAGTCAAAGTTTTGTTTTTTTAAAGTATTGATTACTTTAGCGTCATCCGAGGCATATACTCCTGAAGGGTCATTTTTATCTAGAGAATTATACCATTCCTCTGTAAGATTTCTTGCCTTATCCAATAGAAACGAGTGTAATTCTTTATTTCTATGCAACTTAACTCCCCCTCAACCAATTCAATCTACTATTAAGTAAATTTTAACTTATCTTATCACTTAAGTCTTGCTGTATGCATCACCTTATTGTACTTTCCTGCCACTTTCGTATAAGATTTCTCTTTCTATCTGAAACGGCAGCCAAAAGCAAATGAAAACCTAACCATTATCCTTGGCCTCAGTGAGGGTGCACAGATTTTACCCGCGGTTTATGCCTGAGAGCTGTCAGGGGTTATGAACCTTTTATAACTGTCGGAGTTCTTCCTTCTTGGACTATACAGGGGTTATGAACCCTTCATAACTGTCGGAGCTCTTCCTTCTTGGACTGTACAGGGGTTATGAACCTTTCATAACTGTCGGAGCTCCTCTTTCTTGGACTGTACAGGGGTTATAAACCCCTCATAACTGTCGAAGCTCCTTCTTCTTGTACTATATAGTGGTTATGAACTCGCTTAATTGTCCTTTAGAAAAATAATTATGTTGAAGCACCTCTATGAAAATACTATGATTACATGGTAGGTACAATTTTCAACCATGCACTGAAGGCGAGGAAATAGTCATGCATTTATTTGATATAAGAAGAATTTTTATGACGGTGCTCGGAAACTTATCTATCGGAATTGCCGTTGCCCTATTACGTTTAAGTCATTTTGGTACTGACCCTTTTAGCACGATGAATTTAGGGGTTAGTGGATTTTTAGATGTTTCGTTCGGGGTTTATCAATTAATCATTAATTTATTCCTACTTATTATACAATTTATTTTTGTCCGAAATGCTATTGGGTTTGGTACGCTTGTTAATATGGTTGGAATCGGTTTCATTTCCGATTTTTTCGTAAATGGCTACCATGTATTATTCGGCTCTTCTGTGCTGTTCGTTACCAAAATTTTATTCCTACTTATTGCGGTAGTCTTAATTGGAATCGGAGTTGCCCTTTATATGACATCCGATTTGGGCATTTCGCCATGGGATGCAATGCCACTAATCATTCAAAAATTATCGCATAATAAAATACCATTTATCCTCGCTCGAATCTTCGCTGATGTAATAAGTGTAGTGATTGGTTTTTCCTTCGGGGCCATCGTGGGGGTCGCCACCGTCATCATGGCATTTGGTACCGGCCCACTTGTCCAATACTTCCGGAAACAACTTGCAGAACCATTATTGCGAAATACTCGAGCAGCCTTACCTACGTCCGTTGACCTTAATAAGTAATCACTGAAAAACCTCTATTTCAAAGTAGCGGTTTTTTCGTTATAAGTTCCTTATTTCCTAGGGAAGCGCATAATCTGACAATATCGGCAAAAGCGTCCATATCATGACCGGGAACAGTCATCCTTTCTATTGCTCGAGTTTATTTACTTTTCTATTTAAAAACATTACTCCAATCTCTCCGCCGTTCATTACTACCTCTTCTCCCTTTCAAAAACAGTCATAAAATGGACTCTAGAACTTTTCCGTTTTTATGTTCGTCGGCATACGATAAAGTACCGAATGCTTACATGGAAAGGAGGAGACGATGTTGAGCAAGGAGAAAAAAGGTAAATCACTTTGGCGCCCATTATTAGCAGCACCCGCTTTACTTTTTCTAGCCCCTGTTTCCATCGGACTGTATCTAACTCATCCCTTCCCGGCAAAAACCATGAAAACTCCAAAGGAATATGGTCTGGAATTCGAAGATATTGTATTCTTCAGCCGAAAAGATCAAGTTCAGCTGTCTGGCTGGTGGATCCCTGCAGCTTCAAACCAAAGCAAAAAAACGGTCATCACGGCACACGGCTATATGAATGAACGTGCCATGGAAGGGATTGAAGGACTACAACTCGCTAAAGTTCTTTCAGAAAATGGATATAATGTCCTGATGTTTGACTTTCGTAATGCAGGCAAGTCGAAGGGAAGAACCACAGGGATCGGATATTTCGAAAGGCACGATTTGTATTCGGCGATTGAATATGCTATTCAGGAAAAAAGCCAGGAAAAGATTGCTCTCCTTGGTTGGAGTATGGGAGCTGCAGCTGCTCTTATTGCCGGCTGCGAACATCCTGCTGTATCCGTCATCATTGCCGATAGTCCCTTTAGTGAATTAGGACCTTTTTTAAAAGAAAATCTTTCTTACTGGACCAAGCTGCCCAAAAGGCTATTTACACCAATTATTTATCATTCTATGAGAATACTCCTCAAAATCGACCCCACTGAAGTTTCACCCCTTAATCATGTGAAAAATACGAAAGGAAAATCGTTTTTCATCATCCATAGTAAATCGGATGAAGCGATTCCTTTTGCTGAGAGTGAAAAAATCGTTCAATCTATCTCATCCGATAACCATAAAGAATTATGGCTGACGAAAGATTGTCAACACATTAATTCGTATCTTTTTCATAAAAAAGAGTATGCACGCCGTGTACTCCGATTTCTAGATAAGTACTTAAAGCTTAGCTAAGGCCACATTTCAAAATTCTTTTTGTTGAAATTTATAACCGTTCACAAATTCGGTAATGGTCGCCATTTCGTCATCTGTCAGTTTTCTCGCTACATTATTCTCGTATTGCTCTATTATTTTCTGTTTTTCACCGTCAAACATAGCGGTGTACCCTGCTATCGTTCTAAGCATCGCAACTTCCTTGCCGAATTCCTCTTTTGAAAGTGGCTTCCAATGAGATAGCACGTATGTATCCGCGTCAAAGGACTCTAATCTATCTAAAAGCAGCAAAGTTTCATCGATGGTATAGTTTTCTTTTTCAGAAAAAATATCAGGGTAAAGACAATCCCCTAAAAAGAGAATTTTCTCTTCTTTGATAAATACAACCACGGAGTCGGATGCGTGATTGCCCCCCTACCTGCTGAACGATACAGGTTACCCCTCCCAGGTCAATTTCTATTTGTTTCTCAAAAGTTAAGTCAGGTAATACGATGGTAATCTCTCGGTTATCCGAGAATTCCTTCTTAATGGCCGTTGCACAAAATTCAATCTCTGTTCCTTTTTTTACTCTTTCATCTAGGGCTTCATCTGACCACGAAAGGTCAATCAATTTTTCTATTCCCCTTTTTGTCTCTTTAGAACAAATCGATACTGCCTTCGTTAAAGCAGATAAGCCAAAGATATGATCCCAATGACAATGAGTGAGGATAACTAAATTTGGTTGGGGAACTTTCCTTTTTAACAGCTCTTCAAGAAAATGTTGAGCATGTTTTTCTGAGTTTCCTGCATCAATCATTAATGTCTTATTTTCACCAACGACCATTCCTAGGATAGGGCGGTCGGTCTCTGATACTGGCGTCATATACCAGAACCTTTTACCAATGCTTTCAACTGAATGCATAATTGGATCCCCTCCATTCTTAATTTTTGGCTCATAATGTAATCGTTTTTGCTCTTCGGACAGCTTGAAAGCATGCTATTGAGCCGAATCATGTATCTCAATCAAGGTGACATTAAGAAACTTTACTGTCGCAAAAAGGGCGATGACATCCCTGTTTGCCATCGCCCTTTTTATCTTATATTCATACTCTCTAAATGCAATTCGCGTCTACTACCTGTCCAGATACCGACATAAGATCGTTTATGTTAACCCATCCACCAATATTTTGAGATTGGTCAACTGCTTCGATTGTGAATGCTAGGCTAATCTGGTTGGAAAGGGACAATGTGGACCTTTTGCCGATACAATTTTTAGCTTTTTGCAAAGAATCAACCCTTACCCCTTCACACGTAATCATATACCGCTGCATCGGTACAAAAATTAGTACTCCCCTTAAAGGATCAAAAGATTTTATAAAACCTTCTGCCGTTGTCCCATCTCGAAAAGATAATCTGATCCATCGCTTTTGCTGATAACAAGCCAGAATTTTTTGAAATAGTCCTTGTCTGTAGTCATAGTAGTATGGATAGAAAGGCTGGTAAGGATCATTTGGATACAATATGCAGCATCCCCTCTCTTTAATCTGTAAATCTTTTCATGTATATGAGGAAAAAGAGGGATGGTGCTTGTCATTAGCCAGTGTGTGAATAAGAAAAGTGATCAAGCTGACGATTGATATCTCTTATTTATGAAGGATGGCAAATTTATCATTCCTTTTCGTTTTAAAAAAACACCAAAAAGTACTGGTAATTCGACATATCCATTAATTGAATCATTTATTTTCAATGGTAACTTTCTCGATTCAAAACCGTCTAATTATATAAATTTTAACAGCAAAGAATTAAAGTATCTGGAGGCGAAATATTAATGAAAAAGAAAGGATCCTTTGATCTAAAGCAAAGACAAATTCAAAAATTATATCAAGAAGAACTTAAGCTGAAAGAATCAGATCATACTTTTTTTCTTATCGTCTGTGGCTGTTTTATTCTATTATTACCGCTTATTCCATTAACTTATAATTTTTTCCACTCTTATTAATGAAGGGGTTGTTTGAAGACGTTATTTATGTCATAGACGACATTAATAACCAATGCTATATAAAAGCGTTCCCGCTTATTCAGGAACGCTTCCATGATACGTTATTAGTCTTACTTAAGTTTGAAATAATTAAAGGCAATTCCCCTAAATCATTTATGATTAAATCTGTTGTGAAATTGGGCCATTGAATATCCTTTTTCCAAATTCCATGCATTCCTATATTTTGAGCAGCTTTCACATCATTTTCAGGATGATCGCCAACATAAACACTTTGATTGGGCGAAACATCGATTTGTTTCAAAGCTCGGAAAAAGATATTGGGGTCAGGTTTTTTTAGTCCTTCCCATTCCGATACTAGGATAGTTTGAAAATACTTTTCAATACCTAAAGCCATTATATTATCCATTTGAAATTGTCCTATTCCATTTGTAATCATCCCGAGGGTAAGATTATTGTTCCTCAGCTCCTCCAGCATTTCATAAAGATTTGGAAAGGGGATGCAATTATTCTTAAATTCCCTTTTATAATCCTGAAGCAAGTCCTCCCAGGTTATTCCTGTAATGTCCAGTTCCTCAGTCAGTTGTTGATATACTTTATCTTTCCACACGTATCCACGGTTATCGAGTTCAATAAATCGTGAAATGTATTTATCTTTCGGTATGTGATTACCCCACTTATTCAATCGTTCAAATTGATTATCAACAAATTTCTTCACCGATTCGTCCCTATTTAACAACGTTCCATCTAAATCAAATATGACTGCCTTAATCATCGTGTCCCCCACTCCCTGAACACTTTTTTACTTTTATTCTATACCATCATTCAATATACTTACTTCAATTAACCAGCCCTGTTTCTTCAATAAGAAAAAGCATTACCGTTGTTCTAGTAATGCACCCATTAGCTTAAGGACAATATTTCACAAATATTTCACAGTAAAGTTGCTATTATGACTGCTGCTTATAATCGCGTTACGTTATCTTCTACGACAGCAAAGCAGGATTTTTAGAGTCTGATTCTCGTTTTCTTTTCATTATTTCTTCTAGTTCTTTTTTTGTATCTGGATGGAGCACAATCTTATCCGTAAGGTCTAGTCCCGATGGTTTGAACTTCCTACCCCACTTTCTTGAAAATGAACGCCAATCACAAACCATTTCGATTAGATATTTTTCGGGCATAGGCAAAGCAATTTTGTTTTTTGGATCACAAAAAACAAACGTTGTTGTGTAAAGTATGACGATCCACTTTCCATCCTGTTCGAGAATCCTAGTTGCCTCTTCTGGACGTCCAGTCAGTGTATACAAAATGGCAGTATTAAAGTGACCCCTTACATTAACAGCAATTTCCCATAAGAACAAAAGCCACCCCTGAACAAATTGACCCATTAAAAAGAAACCAAAGCCTGGAAGGAAAAATGACCATGCTAACGGTACTAGCGGATTAGAATAATGAACAAAGTTCGCACAAGTTCCGTCAATGTTGAAGCGGATGCGTCGAGAACGTTTTTGTGATTTCATAGGATTATCATTTACAATTTCTTACAGCTTTAAACAACTGCTATTATACTCCTTGTGTCGCTAACCTGCTCAGTTACTTCAATAATAAAAAAGACCGCCGCAGCGTACATCCTTAAGCTCAAGCACCGTTAATATAGTAAGGAAATTTACAATCAAGGAAAATTTTAAATAACTGTCTAATCTGTTAAAAAAACCATCTTAAATAATGGCATAACACTATTCATCGTCCTCTTAATCATCTTCACTTTCCCAAGTATAAAAGATTCCAGAGACTCCATATTCCATTGCTTCATCAAAGCATTCGAGTATTGCCTCATCTTCGCCTTCATACATTTCTCGACTTCCGATAAATTGGTCTTCAACTTTTATTACTTCCCAACCTTGATTACTCACGTACTGTTTCGCTTTATTCAAAGCTGATTTCATATTTGTTGATTTAGCAAAACAAAGTACTATTGCCCCGATACATATTTCTCTTTCTGGATTATCTAAGTGGGGAATAGCCTCTAATTCAAAGACATAAATTGTCATAGTGTCCTCCTGTTAAATTTGCAGTTGATTTCTTCTTATTAAATTCAACAAATTACAAAACAATACCTTTTTCCACTAACCTGCCACGTTGGCGGAAAAAGAAAAGCGATTGCTCTTATTGAACAATCGCACTGTTTTAAGTTCAAGGATATGTTTTCAAATGTTTATAACTGATTAGTTCACCATTTGTATTTATCACAACTTCATCCTCCCCATAACCATTATGAGCAGCATAGTAAGGGTACACCTTCAATGTTATTTCATATAATCCACCAATCCCATATACCTGCTCTATTTTGAGCAGTTCAGTTTCAAATCCAGCCCAAGAAAGACCAAGTACTTGTGCTTTTTTGTCGTCTTTATAAATTTGAGTAATTGCTCTATCTACTGATTTTCTATTGCTCTTTATAAGTGCCATTTTTAAAGTTTCACACAATTCTGTATCAGCTTCGTTTATTGTTTTCGCATTAACTCTTGTGTGAGTAAACACTAAAAACATTCCAATCATAAGTATAACTACGATCTTTTTCTTAAGAATCACCTCATTTTAGTTTTTTAAGAACTAAAATGAATTATTCAACAACAATCTGCTCAGTTTGCATAATAAGAAAACGGGATTGCTGCAGCATCTCGTCTTTTACATAAGCACCCGTTAGCTGAATAAGAAGAGTGAAAAAAACTATTATTGTCTTAACCGAGAGTGTTTTTCATTATTTATTTTCTAAAATGAATGTTTCTGATTTATGATTCCAAGTTATGGTTGCCGTTATTTTTTCGTTTTGTTGGGTAACTGAACACCCACTGCAAGAATCTTCACCTGTTGCCAATACCCCATTCTCTATAGGAGTTTCACCCCCTGTTTTACCAGTAGCGGTTTCGACATTATATTTTATCTTTTTAGGAACTGGCTTTTCTCCGATATATCTTATTGTAACTTTTGATGATTCACTTTTTTCATCAAACACAGTAACTGAATATTTAACTTGCCAATTTTCACTCTTGCCAACAAAATTTATCAATTTAGATTCTGAACAAGCAGTTAATAATACAACTGAAACAAGAAAAAACATTAAAGTCCTTTTTATTATCACAACCACCCCTCCCTGATATTGATTATATATCATGGGTATGGATATTTCTTCCTTTTTCTTCTTCAAGTAATCTGCACGTTACTTTAAGTGCATTCTTTCACAAGTTTGTTCGTGGAGTAAACATTTTAGAGATTTTGTTTACTCCATAAAAAAAGACCGTCTTTCAACGATCGATTCTTCAACTAAAGCGACCCGTTAGATTAAGTACATTTCTTCACAATACAGTAATGGAAAAGGAAAAAACCATCTTCCATCATTTTCCTAATTGTAAATTCTCAAAAAAAGATGTTGAAAAATAAAAAATTATTGATTCTATCACCTTTTTATCTTAAACTTTTTATATAAATTTTTCCATTTAAGGAGGAAGTAGGGATTTGAAATTATTAAAGGCAGCAGTAGTCGTTTTGATGCTATTAAGCTTATCCGCTTGTGATGAAAAGCAAACTGTTCAAAAGGAAATTAAAAAGAAAATAGTTGAATTTCAAAGTGGCCCAACAAAAGAAAATAAACCATCGTTAATAAATCAAAAAGGACCAACCCCTTCAAATATATATGGCTTTTGGGTTAATAAGGATTCTTATATAGTTATTTCAAACTATCACGGGAGGTACCAATTAAAGCAATATGTTAAGAATGAGAGCCAAAACACAAAGCTTTTTGCAGGAATTACTCAAGACAAAAATAAGTTTTCTGGAATTTTTGTAAATGCTGAGAATTTAGGCGAAAAAATCTCCCTGGAACTGAATGATCGTATGGATGAATTAAAGATTGCAACCAAGAATGGAGAAGACACTTATAAATTTACCGACATTACTCCAGATACCTACGTAACGAACTTCTAATACAACTACCGGGATATGGGGTACAATAAGACCAATTTAATTTGGTCTGTTTTTATGCACATCTATAACCCGTTACCAATACTCCCTTTCTTCTGTTAAACTGCAAGATAGTTCAACAAGAAAAAAAGACCGCCGCAGCGACCTCTATCTTAAACTAATGCGACCCGTTAAGTACATTTTGGTTACTGCTGTTCATAACCCCTCATTATTTGAATAGTTGAAATATTCTTTACTGATCATTCTAAAAATGATAAAATTTTAAAAAAAGGGGGGAATATGGCTAGACACAAAGAATTGATGAAGCCGAGGTTTTACGAAAAGTCAATTTGATATAGAAAAATTACCTGAATTTATTCATAATTCACTTATTGGGGTAAGAGTATTAGCCAAAACAACGAAAGATAAAGAGAAACTTCAAAACATCATTGATTCGACTTTAGCGGTATTAGATTACCATTTTTAGAATGAACGTTCTAAAAATGTAATAATTTGTACAATCTTTTTTTATTTTTAATATGGAGGCTGAAAAGAATGAATCATTTAGAGTTTTTGAAGAAAATGGCAAAGGGCGAAATACCTGGTTCGCCGGCTGCAGAGGTAATCGGTTTTCACATCACAGATGTTGAGGAAGGGAAGGTTGTGGTCGAAATGGATGCCACAGAAAGATTACACAATCCGATGGGTACACTACATGGAGGGATTTTATGTGACATATCCGATGCCGCTATGGGCTATGCATTTGTAACTACGTTAGCTGAGGACGAACTTTTTACGACGATCGATATTAAATTAAATTTCCTAAAACCTATTTTTAAATCTAGACTTCGAGCTGAGGGAAAATTAATAAAAAAAGGTTCATCAGTCGGATTGCTGGAGTGTCATGTATATGATGAAAAACAAAGTCTTGTGGCACATTCTACAAGTACATGTATGATTTTGAAGGGTAATTCTGCCGGAAAAAGATTGAAAATAGAATAATATAACTAATCTCTTGTAAAAAGAAAGTCCATTCAAAGTAAGGTCCATAAAGTTTTAGCTATCATTTAGCTTGTAGTACGATGTAAAGTTCAATTTTACCAATTTTAAAAAGGTAAGGTGGGAACAAATGCCTTCTATTCTAACGGCTCCTTCCAAAATGGAAAGCACGGTGCAATTACAAGAGAATAAACTCATTTTATTATGGAGTGTTACCACTTTGCTTGTGGTAATGAATACAACCATGTTTAATGTTGCATTACCCTTTATACTTAAAGACTTATCCTTAAGTTCATCCTTGGGCTCATGGCTGGTATCAGGTTATTCCATCATGTTTGCCATATCAACTTTAACTTTTGGTCGCCTATCTGATTTTGTTCCCCTCTCAAGACTTCTACTCCATGGAATTTGCCTATTAGGAATATCATCAGTCATCGGTTTCTTTTCAACTAATTTTTTTATCCTATTAGGAGTTAGAATTCTTCAAGCAGCTGGAGCAGGAGCCGTTATGGGATTAAGTATGATCATGGCTGGGCGGTATATCCCTCTATCAAGGCGTGGAAAAGCGATGGCGATTATTGCTTCAGCTGCCTCTTTGGCATTTGGGTTAGGTCCTGTACTAGGGGGAGTGATTACTCAATACTTAGGATGGAATTATCTTTTCGTTGTTACTATTTTTTCTGTCCTGTCTATTCCTTTCTTCCTAAAGTTATTGCCTAATGAGGTGATTAAAAAAGGTCATTTCGATTTATTCGGTGCTATTCTTACGGGGCTTTGTGTAACAGGTCTGTTACTTTTTCTATCTACATTTTCGTATGGGATACTATTAGGAACAGTCGTTCTTTTTGCGGTATGTTGGAAATATCTTAATAAGACGGAAGAACCGTTTATCCCTGTAATCCTACTTAGAAATAAGCAATATACAAAGCTCCTTCTTATTAATTGTTCTGCTTTTTTCATTAACTTTTCACTTCTGTTTTTAATGCCTATTATTCTCACAACTGTATTCGGTAAAGAACCAGCAGAGCTAGGACTGATGATTTTTCCGGGTGCCATTATCGCCATGGTTGCTGGCATATATATAGGAAGATTCATTGACCGTTTTGGGAATGCACCCTTAATTATTTTTGGACAGTTATTGTTATTAAGTGCCTCAATCTTATTTGCATGGTTCTCTTCTGCAAATCCCTATTTTATCCTTTTCATTTATATGTTTGCTAGCGTTGGCTTTACGGCAATTTCTTCGAGTATTTCAAACGAGATAACAAGGATCTTGCCCATCAATCAAATTGGTTCGGGGATAGGAATCGTCCAATTAATGCAATTTTTCGGTGCGGGTCTCGGAGTGACTATTTCTGGATTACTCATAACCATTCAAGAAGGTTTAACTTTGGAAATGGTTTATCGAAATATTTTTATTTGCTTCTCGATTATTAACATTATGACTGGTTTCATATACGTCTTCTATCTTCGTAGAGCTAGGTTAAAGGAGCAAAGTTAAATTCTTCATCGATTGAATAGAAATAGGACTTCCATAAATAGGTTTCCAGCACTCTTTCAAGGGTGCTGTTTTATTTCCAAAGGAGGTCAATAAAATAATTTTTTCAGTTGTGAGTCATCTTATAATTGAACTTCCCCGTTTGCGAAATAAATAAAAGCTACCCTATCGGTAGCTGGAACTATAAAAGGAAAGCACCTTATAGTTTACAAGAGTTCTTCCACGTACTTAAATTTTAGATTAAAAGGTTACAATAACTTTGCCTTGTGAGTGTCCAGTAGAAACTTTTATTAATGCTTTGTTAATGTCATTAAAATTATAAATTGAATCAATAGAGGGCGTGATATTTTCCCTTTCAACAAGGTTAGTGATTTTTTGTAACTGACTGCCATTGGCCTGCACGAATAAAAAGTGATATTCATTTTTATGTTTACGTGCTAAAGAATCTACACGAGCACCCACTAAACCAAACAATAGTTTTTTCCACACTGGAAAATTATTTTCAACCGCAAAGCGATAATTAGGTACGGCTTTTAATGATACTAATTTCCCTTGAGGCTTTAAAATACCAAGTTCTGCTTTTATCTCTTTTGCTCCCAAGGTGTCAATAACATAATCTATATCAGATAAAATGTTGGCATAGTTTTCCTCATGGTAATTTATGAATCTATCAGCGCCAATCGACAGTGTGCGGGGTCTACCTCTTTCACTGCCGCTTGTTATAATATATAACCCCATTGATTTGGCGATAGGGATTGCCATAGCACCAAAGCCGCCGGTTCCTCCAGGGATAAATAGCTTTTTGTTAGGCTGAGCATTGAGTACGTCATTTAATGCTTGATAAGCAGTCAAAGCAGTGAGAGGAACAGCGGCTGCTTCAATAAAGGATAGATTTTTAGGCATTATGGATATAGCATCTTCATTGACGACCGCATATTCAGCAAAAGCTCCAATTTGATTAACTGGCAACCTCGTATAAATGTGGTCACCAACGTGGAAGTTCTTAACATCTTTTCCAACAGCCTCAATAACTCCAGATAGTTCATTTCCTAAAGTTAATGGTAAATCATAATCAGAGATCATTCGAATACTTCCATTTAAAATAAGGATATCTAATGGATTAACACCTGCTGCTTTTACTTTAACGAGTACCTCCCGGCTATTAAATTCTGGTATTTTAACATCATTCAATTCCACTTGAACTTCTTTTGAATATTTCTGCATTTGAGCAGCTCTCATTTTATCATCCTCTTCCTTTACCATTTTTTGGTGCCTGAAGGTGTATATGCCCAAGAATTTAGGAGAGATGTGGGTATATCGCAGATACACCACCAGCAAAAACTCTTTGGATATTTCGGCTCACGTCATCAGCAACAATTTCAAAGCTGTCGGATTCCAATCCATCAACAGCAATTTTTGCGATATTCTCAGGGTTGGATTTGGGAACTTCTAAGCTCGATGTCATGTCTGTCTCCATGAAGCCTACATGTAATCCAGCTACTCTCACATTTTGAGGATAGAGATTTAAACGTAGGTCGTTTGTCAATGCCCACTCTGCCGCCTTTGCAGCTGTATAAGCGCCAACAGTTCCCGAACTGACCCAAGATAATGCGGAAAGAATATTCAGAATCGTGCCTCCCCCATTATTTGCTAGAATCGGTGCGAAAGTTCGAACCATGGAAAGAGTGCCAAAGAAATGCGTATTAAACTCCAAATGTATTTTATCGAGATCACCGTCTATTAAAGAAGCACCTGTAGACGATCCTGCATTGTTGATCAAAAGCGTAAGATCCTTAGCGACCATAGCGGCTGCAGCTACCTCTTGAGGGTTGGTAATATCAAGCTTCACAGGAATAACACCGGGAATGTCAATGGACTCCGGATTTCTTGCACCGGCATAAACCTTAGCCCCTCTGGATAGAAGTTCAAGAGCTAAGTGGCGTCCAAAACCTCGGTTCGCGCCGGTTACAAATACGACTTGTTCAGAAATTTTCATTCTTATGTGCTCCTTTTAATATTTATTTTGGTACAACAAAATGTCTTACTCCTCAAAACTACGCAAGTAATGATTTCCTTAAGGAGAAGTTTTGTGCATAGGCAGGTCTCGCTATACGGGAATGGTCATTCTAAAAAGCGCAATGGAATGATCCCTTCATTGATAATTTTTAAGTAAGGCAAGACTCACATATGAGAACAATCATTCTAAAAAATGCACAAGTAATGATATCTTCATAAGAGAAAGCTTTACTACAGTTCAGACTTTCTCTTATAGGAACTATTTATCTAAAAGTTTTATCGATAAATTGGCTATACGGTGTAATTTTTCTTTTGGAAGGGAGGTTCTTGTCATTACCCTTAACCCAACACACACAGTGTGCAGATGTTCCGCCAGTTCGCCGGCATCACACTCTGAAGTAAATTCTCCCTCCTCTTGCCCCCACAGAATAATATCCTTGAGTAGCTGCTCTGATAGTGTGAACGATTCAGTGGACTTTGAATCCACATCAGTATCGCGCATGGCCAATTCCACCGCCGAATTCACCATTAAACAGCCTGAAGGAGAGTTCTCTTCACCATATATCATGAAACTAAAAATAAACTGAAGAGCCTCCGCTGCATTCTTGGCGCGTTTAACTTCTCCCGTAAGCTCAGCACTGACTTTATCGCGAAATCGATCCATAGCTTTCAAAAACAGCGTATGTTTGTCGCCAAATGTGTCATACAAACTTCTGCGATGGATTCCCATATGCTCGACCAGATCGGTCATGGATGTCTTCTCATAACCTTGTTCCCAAAAGAGCTTCATCGCCTTGTCTAATACTACGTTCTCTTCGAATTCTTTACTTCTTGCCATTCTATTTCCCTCCTACCGTAGTCACTATAACATATTGAGAACGAACGGTAAAGAAAGTAATCTCCTAATAATTGTTCCAAATATTATCAAATGTAGTGAAACTACCTATAGCTCAAATAAGGAAACTCCACAATCTCTTCTACATTTTATTGTTTCTTGCAACTTAAGGGGGCTTGAGTAAAAAGTACTTTCCGGCAATGATCGCTCACGCAGTCATTTTTTCTTGTTGAAGTAACTGGCGGGATAGTTCAACAAGGAATTCAACCTATGTTTGTAGAAACCCAAAATTATACTAGTTGTGGTGTTATGCCATAAGATTGTTAAAGTTCTTCCTTTTAAATTTAAGGTTTTCACTTGTTTGTAACCCCAAAATTATCACCTTACAATTTTTAAATTACTATATGTATAACTAGTATCATTATAGGCACTATTTATCCCTTTTTCGTCCCTTAAATCTTTTGATACATACTTTGTTTTAAAAGTAATCTCAAATTCAGTTGTAAAAGGGAATGGATCCAGCTTTATTTCGTTTTGCCTTTTCCATTCAGCCCTATATTTCTGTTGGTCTATCATTGTTTTGAAGCCATCTATATACCAAGGATGTTCTTCACTTTTTGTGGCAGTCGCACCTTCATTATTTAGACAAACGTAAAGTGAGATTTCATCACATAACTGCAATAATTTAAAATGCTGATTGATCATTTCTTCCTTGGGATTATTTAAAATATTCTTTAATCTTTTTTGTCTTTGGACCTCATTATTCATATAATTAATACAATCTTGTTGTTTAGAATTACGTATATGTCCGAAAGAAGAATAATGTATGCTACAAAGTAGACCTGCATATTTATTTATTTCTTCGACCTCATCAATACCTTTGGTATACATTAATACCTTTGGTAATAGTGGATAATCCATAAATGAAAACGGTATATTCTTTTGATCGTTCCATATAGGTATCTGATCTAGACCAATCCACGCCCTATCATGTTCCCTTATGGCTAACAAAGCAGCATCCATATATTGATCATCAATAAATAGATCCTTTACAAAATACTTTGCTATATCTCCTGCAAACATTGCATGATCGTGCTGAGTCGTCATCTTAAAATGTTCCCCAGTTTCTAGAACTATCATAGCTCTTTCCCCTTAATAAAAAATAACCTTATTTTGTCTGTAAAAAAGCTGATATTTTAAATGTGGAAATAACCCTCAAAAAACAGGACAGGATTATTTATTGTTTTGAAGTAATTCGTAAATAATACCCATCTGGATCCAGTAACCAAACGCTACCCATTAGCTTATGTCCAATAATTCACAAACATTTCACAAAAAAGCTGCCACTATTACTGCTGCATATAATCGCATTACGTTATCTTCTACGACATCAAGCAGGATTTTTAGAGTCTAATTCTCTTTTTCTTTTCATTATTTCTTCTAGTTCTTTTTTTGTATCTGGATGGAGTACAATCTTATCCGTAAGGTCTAGTCCCGATGGTTTGAACTTCCTACCCCACTTTCTTGAAAATGAACGCCAATCACAAACCATTTCGATTAGATATTTTTGGGGCATAGGCAAAGCGATTTTGTTTTTTGGATCAATAACCCAATATTCCCAATGATGTTTATTTTTATGTTGATGGTGAAGCCAAGCATACTTCCATTTTAATTCATCTTCTTCACTTAGCTTCTTACCAGAAAAGAATTTCTTGGCATACGAAAAAAATTCAGTTGGTGAAAACTTTGATAAATCGTGGGTTATTCCTTGGAGGTATAAGCCCTCACTCCAGCATTCAACAAGAACATTTACTTTATGGTTAAGGATATACAGGAAGTTCTTCCAGTACGTTTTCAACATAAATATAACTCCCCCTCCCAACTAAATATTTATGTCTATTCTCCTTTTTGTTTAGTGATTCCTGCATTTTTTGTTAACAAAGAGAAAATTCCTTCATCAACAAACCTGCACAGTTACTTCAATAAGAAAAGGCATTACCGTTGTTCCAGTAATGCACCCTTTAGCTACGATTTAGACTTAATTCAGTCGGGAACAAGAAAAGCGACTGTTCTTCTTGAACAATCGCACCCGCTAGTTCATTAACTGATGTTTAATATCTTTAATCCATTTACCTTTATCGTCTGCAAGTAAAGTATTCCAACCTAAATTTCGTGCTTCAATTAGATTTTTCTCTTGGTCATCAACAAATAACACATTTCCTTCGCCTTTAAAGCGGGCACTAACTATTAAGTATATATCGACTTGTGGTTTACAAAATCCCACATCACTAGAAATAGTTATACTCTTAATGTAATCTTCAACGGGTCTAATTATATGTTTCACCCATTCTATGCGATGATTACTTAACAAATGAATATTAGCAAACTTACTCCATAACGGGATTTCTTCAAGAGCAGGCAAAGGTGTTATCAATGATAATAATTTGGTTACGGCATATCCTTTGTCAATTGTCGGGAACCTCTCTATCAACTTAGCCCAAAATTCTTCATCTTTAATTTTTCCCGACCATAATTCTTCACGGACTTCCTGTCTAAACTTAATAAGCTTATCATATGAAACTTCAAATTTTGATGATAAAATCCTCCCAAAATATTGGTGAAAAGTTTGTTGCAATCACTCCTGCAATATCTAATACTATTTCAGGTTTTTCGCTCATCTATATCTTCCTCCAGAACAAAGCTATTCTTTACAGTCGAATAGCTTAATAGGAATACCTGCCTTCTCAAGTAATCTGACCAATAGTTGAACAAGAAACAAGATGCTGCCGCTTTGTTTATTTAGTTTATGTACATTATGTTTTTGATGACATCTTTTAATTCTTTCTTTGTTTCTAACAATTTATTTTTCAAACTTTCATTGTTTAAAGGCACATCCATATAAAATTCGGCAAACGACTGGTGCTTATACCTCGGTACAACGTGCATGTGAAAATGAGATAATTCGCTAAATATTCCTCCATTTTGACAAATTGTAATTCCGTCAGGTTTATAGAGAATCTTTAATGCCTTTGAAATTAACCTTGATGCCTGTATTATATGGTTTGCTGTATCTGAATCAAGTTCATCAACATCCTCAAAATGATTTTTTGACAGTATCATAACGTGACCTTCATTAAACGGGTCGTGGTCTAAAATACAACAAACAAAATCGTTTTCGTAAACTATATTCACAGCAGCAAGCTTATTAGCTAAACAACAACCCAAACATTCCATATTTTATCCCTTTCAAAAATTCGATATAAATGTACAGATATTCCACATAAAAAACCCTTCTTGGATCTAACGCAACTGTTATTCGAGAAGTGCACCATTAAATCTCTATTTCCATTCGTCTCATTTTTGTTTTCAAATTCAACGCTTCATAAAATTTTATAGCATCTTCATTAAACTCCCAAACACCTAATTCTAGTGAATTAGCTTCTATTCCCTCTGCGTATTCCAATATTCCTTTAAATAATGCTTTCCCAAAGCCTTTACCCCTGTATTTAATATCAACACCAAAATCCTCTATAAAGACAATTTTTTTAGGAATTGAGATTGATCTTTCCTTGGTTTTTTTTATTGTTAGGATTGTATAAGCAATTTGTTGGTCTTCAGCTTCCAATATGAATACTTTTGTATTATCTTCATCAATTAAGGTGTCGTAATAAACTCTATCTAGTGTTATATCAGCCAGTTTATAATGATCGGGTCTTGCTTTTGTAATAGATGAACAACATCATAATCGTTTTTAGTCGCTTCTCTAATGCGTGTGTTCAATTTTCTCCCTCCCAATATACTATTGTGGGAAATACTTCTACATTAAATACCGAAGTTCCTTCTTGAACAAAACTGCCAGTTAGCACAATAAGAAAAGCCACATTCGATTAATGGCAGCACTCTCTTCAAAAAATCAGTTTATATATAACAAATCCAACTATTATTACAACAATCAGTATTCCTGTCCCTTTCCAACCCATCCCACCAGTTAAATCAGTTAAATTCCCATTACTTCCTCTATTTAATGAATCGTGTAAAGAACCAGTTGGATTATTTTTTGTTTCCATTTGTCTTAATCGTTCTCTTTTTTCTTCAGGAGTTTCATCGTATTTATTGATACTAAATACCCCCTGCCATAGTTTCTATTGTGAATGAATTCTATATTATTTCGTCTATTCCTTCTTAAACTAACCTGCCCATTTGTTGAATAACAAAAAAAAGCCGCAGCAACGACCTTTTGTTATGAAGCGTTAATCCTCGATTGTTCTTTCGGTTAAGCATGATTATGAAATACCTGTTCTTTCATAATTCAATTTTCATTTTTTTATAAAGAATCAAAAAAAATTGATAATAATAAAAATTTCGACACAAATTCGATATATTTATAGTATTTTTTCAGAATATATTTTATAATCAAAATTACATTAAATTCATTTGTATGAATATTTTTAATTTTGGGCTACAAAATGAAATCTAAAACATTTATTTCCTTCCGTTTGTAATTAGGGACGAATCTCTTTTTAAGAAAAACCAATTCATTCTGAAAAAGAACTTCTGATTTACACACTTTGGAGTCAGAAAAATCGAAAGAATCGGTTAAATAAATATATTTTTATTTAAAATCTAAGGAGGATTTATATGACAATTCATGAACCATTATTTGCAGCAATGTTAGTTCTCGGATTAGTTGCTATAGGAGAAATTGTTTCTGTATTAACCCGAGCAAGAGTACCTATGTTACTAATTGCAATTCTAGGATTTCTTGTATTAATTTGGACAGGGGTCTTCCCTAAAAATATTGTGGAAACATCGACTTTTAGTCAGATCGGTGTTTTAATGACAGGTCCTTTAGTTGTACATTTAGGTACACTTATTCCATTGTCATTAATGATTAAGCAGTATAAAGCTGTTCTAATAGCACTGGGAGGAACAGTCGTTTCCATTTGTTTAGTTTTACCAATTATTTCAATGCTCTTTAATTATCAAACAGCTGTGGCGGGTATGGGGCCTATTGTGGGGGGAATTGTGGCTTTTATTGTTACCTCGACTAAGTTAAAAGAACTTGGTTTTGAAAATTTAGTGGCTATTCCGGCACTTGTCTTAGCTGTTCATAAATTATTTGGAATGCCGGTTGCCTCTTACTTTCTTCGAAAATACGCGATTATTCTACGTGATAAAATGGACTTGGCGGATCCAAAAAAGTATGTTGCGGCTGCGTTAGATACACCTTTACATGGTAACTCACCAAAAAGTAAACCAAAAAAGAAATATGAATTTAATACAGCGAATGTTCTTTTATTTAAATTATTTCTTGGTGCTTCTATCGCAACTGTGATAGGGAACTATACAGGAGTGAGTTCCACCATATGGTGTTTAATCATTGGTGTAATAGGCTCAAGGTTTAAATTTTATGACGAAAATATTATGGACAAAGCAAAAGCTTCAAGCATTGCGGTACTCGGAACAATTTTTATTGTAATAGCTTCAATGAGTACCGTAAGCTTCATTCAATTCCTACATTTTATTCCACAGGTGTTGACGATTATTGTGGTTGGTCAAGTCGGTATTGTAGGGGGAGGTTTCATTTTCTCAAAATTATTAAAAATTCACCCTTATAAAGGGATGTCAATGGCCTTAACTTCCATGTTTGGTTTTCCTGCCGATTATATTTTATGTCAGGAAGTTAGCCGCAGTGTTGGACGAACCGAGGATGAACAACAAACACTCTTAAATGAACTATCCCCGCCTATGTTAATAGCAGGGTTTTCTACCGTAACAGTTGCATCCGTTATAATTGCAAGTTTCTTAGTTAAAACTTTATAAAATGATTGAAAAAGAGATTAAAAGTTAAATGGATATCGTAGAAGAAGAGAATCCAAGACAACTAGTTAGAGCAACTACTAAGGATTGAGCACTGTGATGAATCGGGCTAAATGCTTTTGAGGTGACCCCGAAAAGTTAGAGTTTTATATTAAGCAGCTAATTGGCAGGTATGGGTACGGTATTGAACCGGACTCATTCCTGCCAATTTTTTGTTATAGGTCCTTTTTTGTGAAGCACCATTTTTTATTGAGTATTGTTTTTTTTAAGTGTTCCCTTCTTTAACTAAACTGTCCCGAAGTTTAAGTACAACATTTCACAATCATTTTTGCGCAAAAGAAAAAAGGCGATCTCCTTCTGAGGTATCCCACTCCGTTAGTTTAAGTGAAAATGTGGTAAAGAAATTTATAAATAAAAACCTTCGTAATTGAAGGTTTATCGAAACCACTTCTTTTTAAAAATGGTTATCCTAGTAGGAGTAGGTTCAGTTATATATTGAAAAGTATATAAGATTAAAGCCCTGACGAAATTTATTAACAGGTATTTAAATTTTGTTAAATTTTCTAAAGTGAATATCCGAAAATCTTTAACATATTTCAACCCTCCAAAGATAAAGAACATATGAAGAACAGTATTTGTAATTAAATATAACGGAAATTTACCAAAAGTCATTTTTAACACCCAAAGGCTAGTGACAAGGTATGGTCCGAAATTCAGAAAATTCATGCTGTTAAAAGGTCCGACACCGCTATAAAAATTCCACCAATTTTTCTTTTCACCGTAAAAATCTAAGGCTTTAGTAAAAGTAGCCATAAATATGGCAGTGGGTAGAAATCTTCTAAATGATTTCTTACTTAGAAAGGGTACAGTTAGCCATGGAACAACCAGTAATGCAATTAAAAATAATTTTTGGTTTTTCATTATACCACCTATAATGGAGATGTATTTTATCGGATTTACCCTTATTCTTTTACATCAACTTCAACTTTATACAATTAGTGATAGGTACTTATAGTGCTAATTTTATACATGCCCATATTATTAACACTTGAGGTGTTATAATTGGAGTTGTTCTGGGGTTAGCTGCCTTCTGCTTTTGGGGTACGATGCGAATCTTTGATTCGGATCGTACCCCAAAACTTTTATAATCCTTTTTAACCTGCCTGTTAGTGATACAAGAAAAGCGATTGCTCGTTTTGAACAATCGCTACCCGTTAGTTGAAGAAGCACATAGAAATGTATTGATTTTAACGAGTTATTCACTGTGAATTTCAAAGCAGAAATATCCGAAAGGCAAATGTTCTTCTTTTAATCCCATTTCTGATTTTGCAATTTCCATCATTTTTGGTAGGAGTTCATTTAAGGATTCTTTATATTTTTTTAGTGCTTTTTGATAAGCCACCACATTGTTATATTTACATAACGGATACAGTATTCCCCCTAATCTCAAATCATTAAGTGTCCTTGGAGTATCAGGGACATTAAGACATTCGATAATGTGCTTCTCCTGAACTTTATCATCAAACCACTCTCTACATTCAATGTAAAACATAAATTCCTCGAACTCGATTTGCATTTCCAATTGTTGATTGATATAAAACGGTGTAATTCTAATGTATTGGTAGTTGAATTGGAACTAATAATTTCATCTAATATGTCCATTAAATTTGTAATAGTCGGGTAATATCTATATTTTCCATTATAATAAATGGTGTTGTTGTCCACTATTTCGTTAATCTTTCCTTTGCCCTTCTCCAGGATTTCTTCGCCTCCTACCATATCAATTCTGTAATAATTTATTACATTCCTTCTTGAACTAAACTGCTCGTTAGTCGAATAAGAAAAAGCCACCAATATGGCAGCTAAGATTTTTATCTCTTGCACCCGTTACTTTAAGTGTAATACTTCACAATCTTTTTGCTTATATATGCTTAAAAGGCAACTTTTTTTAGATTATCAAAAACAATATTTGCAACTTGGGTTACTTGTAATGTACCATCAACAACGAGATCAGCATTCGGTTTAATCGTTTTAAGCATATTAAGATAAGCTCGTCTTCCTCTAGAAATATAATTTTCCATATCAAACATAATATTAACAGTGGAGCTCTCACTAAGATCTCTAATTACTCTTCGTGCCAAAGCAATGTCTAATGGAGTATCAATAAACACGGAGAAATCAATGAATTTACTTACTTCAAAATGTTTATAGGAAAACGGGAAATCTAAGACGATGTAATCGAGTGGTTTAGTTGATAACGCTTTTAAATCCTTAATTAAAGGAGTTAAATCCCATTCATTAGGGTCTCCTCCATTATCTACCCAGTCCACAATGTCTTTTGGACCATTGAAATCATAGTCATCAAAAAAAAGACCCTTTGAATTATGTAATTTCTGATTTATAAGTTTTGTTATTGTTGTTTTTCCTCCACCAGATACAGCAGCAATAGCAATAACAAATGGTGACTTTCCTTTATTCATAGCATCCTCCAATCATTTTGTTGTTTATTAGGTCTAGGTTATTGAAACTCTTCCCTTTTTTAACAAAACGTGTTCGTGGAAGAAAATATGTCTAATTACTTTCTAAAATACATTGATAACGTTCCACGCCTGGATACTTTTCACCCAAACTTACTATTTTGAAACCATAATTTTTATAAAAACTCACAGCATCTTTATCAGTTTCGGCAGAAATATAAGATAATGAATGTTTATCCATGATAAAATCAATCATTTCACTTCCTATTCCTTTTCCTCTATGGTTTGTTGAAACTGCGATATGTTTTATTTCACAACGATTTGGACCTGAAAATTCTATTCCTATACAACCAATAACATCATTTTCAAAGTCATATCCATACAATTCTCGAATCGGCGATTGGTTGTATAAGTTATATTCACGTTCCACATTTCTTTCAGAGGTTGCGAAAGATAAGAGTTTTCTTATACTATTTTGAAGAGAATTTGATTTAATTTCTTTCATAAAACACTTTTCAAAAGGTGCTGAAACAAAATGGTCATTTTTTAATATTGGAACTGTTTCATAAACATTTATACGGCTACAATGCTTTACATCATCTCCAAATCCTTTTTGACGTAATTCTCGCCCACTTCCACATTCCCAAATTAATTCGTTGATTTTTTCTTTTGCATTTTGAAAAGCCCCGATACATACCATTGCTTCAGGGGATTTTTCACCATCTAAATAAGAAAGGATAGCACCAGCACCTAAATAATCCTCGATTGATGGACGGAGACTATTGTCATAATCTTTTACATCGTTCCATTGTTCACCACAGGGGACAACAGTTATATTTGTATTAGATTTTACTCTTAATTGATTTGCAATAGAGGATACAGATGAAGCATTAAGAAGAGAACCAATCAAAAGGGCAGGAACTTTAGATGCAATCCAGGTACATAGTCGAGTAGAAGGGAGCCTTTCTACCTTGCGGTAGATTGTACTCCTCCCCCCTCACAGAACCGTGCTTGCGCTATTAACGCACACGGCTCCTCCTAGTCATCATTTACAAAATATAGCTAATTTCTTTTCTTAAGTCGTATATATTAACCTTAACTCTTGCGTAAGGTAATGGATATTTATTAAGAAAGAGTCTGAATTTATCCCAAGTAAATGATTTCCTTTGACTTCTTCTATTGAGCCATTTAAACAGTAAGTACCCGATTTTGTCTCTGAATTTGTTTACACTTTGGGTATTATCTGTGATGCAATAGTAGTTGTAATAACCTACTAGTGAGCGTTTAAATCTATCCATAATCATATGAATGTCTTTATTTCTGTTAATTTTCAACCATTCTTTAATTTCTTTTAGTTTAGCTTGGACTTTCTTCCTGCTTGTTCTCCGTTTTACTCGAAATTTCCCTTGTTTACTTCTACCGCAATAGTGTGTAAATCCAAGGAAATCAAAAGTTGCCGGTTTACTCCTTCCCTGTTGATTTGCATTTTGCTCCGCAAACCGCCCGAAGGGTATGATTTTAGTTTTATCCTCAGCTATTTCTAGATTAAATTTCTTTAATCTCAACTTTAATGAATGGAAGAATTGCTCGGCTTCACATTTATATTGAAAACAACAAACAAAATCGTCTGCATATCTCACTATGTATGCTTGTCCCTTGCACTGTTTCCTAACCCTTTTCTCAAACCATAGGTCAAGGACATAATGGAGGTATACATTGGCTAATATCGGAGATATTACTCCACCTTGCGGTGTGCCTTTGTCTGTTTTATATTTCTTACCTTCTTCCATGTATCCACCTTTAAGGAATCTACCAATGATTCTTAGTAGGTTAGGGTCAGCGATTCTCAGTTTTAAGAAATTCATCATCCATGTGTAGTCAACATTGTCAAAGAATCCTTTAATATCTACATCTACTACATAATTTACTGTTCTCTTTTCAATATAGTGGTTCAATGTTTTCAAAGCGTCGTGGCAGTTACGATTTGGACGGAATCCAAATGAACAGTCTATAAAATCATTTTCATAGATAGTATTTAGTATTTTCGTAATGCCTCTTTGAACAATCTTATCTTCATGTTCCGGAATTCCCAATGGTCTTTTCTTGTTTGAATTGAGCTTTGGAATATACATTCTCCTTACTGGAACAGGATGATAACTTTTGCTTTTAAGCCTATTTACTAAATTCTCTATGTTTTCTTTTAGATTTTCACCGTATTGATCTTTGGTTGTACCATTAACCCCAGTTGCTTTCTTGTTAGGTAGCTCCTGGTGACATTGAACTAGTGATTGCTCCTTTAATAAATGTGCAAGAGATGTAAATTTCATTTTAGGATTTGATTTTGCTAATTCTGCTATCCTTAGTAGTTTTGTTTCCATTTATTTCCCCTACCTCTGTGTGTAGTAAATGTGTCCCTAGTAAGGGTGATAACTGGTAGCTAGCCTTTCCTCCGTCGGCATTACCCAACTTCATTGGTACTACGCTGCTATCCGACTCCCTACATCGGCATTTGGTTTCCTTGCTTGTTATCGCTTGTACACCATACTCTTCTAAAAAAAAGAAAAGACCGGTAGGGTCTCCCGAGTTGCCGTATCATATCAATGTATAACGTGCCAAGGTCTCTGACTCCAGAGAGGTTTTATCCTTCTTGCCTTTAACGAAAGATAAAATGTAGCTTTCTGCTGTGCTTAAGGCATCAGCCCTCTCGATTTACTAACATTATGGAGCTCAATCCCTTCAACCATTTGGCTTTCGGCCCGCTACCTAACTGTCTACGCTTAAAGACTAAAGTTACCTTTAGCCCTCCAAGACTCGTTACGAGCGAATGGCTAGTTCTTACTCGACGGGAATCCCACCCGCTATATGATACGACCTATGCTCGGCCGCACAAGCACCATTTAGTGAAGTTAAAACATATTTTTTATGAGAATGTTCTTTTGTAAAAGAAATAGGTGATAGGGTTGGTTTTCCTATTCTAGATGCTTCGGCTCTTCCCAATATATATTCAGCACCGACTTTTTCTGCAAAACTTCTTCCGTCTAAATTAGGAGGATATGGATAGACAATTGCACCATAGTGCAAAGCTGAAATTACAGTTGATGAAAAACTTAAAACATCAACAATTATAATAATGTCGCCACGCTCGGCTGCCTCTCTTGCACCACGAATACCCCACTCTACTCTACAAACATAAGGAGATTGATTAAACACAAAACCACCTCTTCTAAAGGACTTCCATATTCATTTCAATATCATAAATGGAAAATCCTTCTTCAAGTAAACTGCACCGTTAGTTGAAGAACAATAGAAATAGGACTGCCTCAGACAGTCCATTTGTTGTAAAACTTAAAGAACAAGCCTTACTGGATTTTTTATTTTTCTTTAACATCAACTACAATAGTGCCAAATAATTTTCCATCAACGTAAGCGTCCAGTTTCCATAAGCCTTTTGTTGGCAGCTGAATACCAGATGGGGAAGATGCTGGTGCATCCCAGTTCTCACCACCTAGTAAGTAGCCTTTAATAACTGCTAACTTCTCACCTTTTTCATTAGATCCAATTACCTTAAAACTTTTTCCAACTAGATTGTTCTCATTTCCCCAAAACAACCACATATATTTTTGTGTTTTTCCCACCATAAATGGATTATTAGTGATGGCTAAATGTCCCTTTTCTCCAATCCAGTCAACAGTAATACCTTTTCCTTCTTCAGTTTTACTTTTAATTTCAAATGTGGGACTGACTTTAAATCTTTCATCTTTTACTGTTTTAATACTATTTGTCGTACAACCTGATACAAGTATAATACAAAAAACCATTAAAGTTAAAATCCACAAATAATACCTCCTATATTTTACCCATATTTTACCACGAGAATTGAAAAAAAAGCACACTTTCGTATTATAAGGTCAGCCACAAAATTTTTCTGGTTGACCATTTTTATATCGATATATGATAGCTGTAGCCGGGGTAGAACGTAAGCACCCGTGGGGCATTGACCTCGTCAGCTAAACCGTTCGCCCCCTACTTGTGGAAACATGTTTGAGATTGGTTGGTACTTAGATCTCGTATAACAAGAGAAGCTATGATACTACAAGAAGGATTAGGGGTACCGGTGAATTTGTTTATTGGAGGAGGATATTAAAAATGAATCCAGTAGTTGGTCTGGATGTTTCAAAAGGGAAAAGTGAAGTTCAAGCATTTCTGGATAAAGGAAAACCATACGGTAAGAGCTTTTGTTTTGAGCATAATCTTAATGGACTAGGGAAATGGTTAGAGTTTCTCAAAAAGATAAAAGAAATAACAGGTCAGCAACCTTCGGTTGTTTTGGAAGCCACAGGACATTATCATACCCCAGTAGTGCAGTATTTGGAGAAGCTCTTTATTTATTAATAATTGTTAACCCACTGATTTCTCATAGGGCTAAAAGTTCAAGTTTACGAAAAGTGAAAACAGATGCAGTTGATGCCTATCGCCTCTGCGAGCTTTACTATAAAGAGGAGCTAGAGCCCTATAAAAAGCAAGGAATACGACTCTTAAACCTACGTAATCTCACAAGGCAACATGCAATATAACTGAGATATATGTACAAACCAAATTACAATTTCAAGCAGTATTAGATCAAGTATTTCCCGAATATAAGGGAGTTTTTGAGGAGTTATACTCTGTAGTATCTTTACTTACCCTGCAAAAATATCCTACATCAAAAGATATATTAGCTGTTAGTGAAGATGAGTTAGCTAATGGGATAAAAGAGTTATATAAACATGGATCAAAAAAATGGATAAAAGAAAAGGTACAAAATCTTAAGAATGCGGCAGCTCGAAATCCATTCCAAGAAACTTTATACAAAAGTCATTTATTAAGCTTGAGTATGTATATCGACATGCTTCTAAAATATAAAGAGCATCTGTCAAAGTTAGAGGTAGAGATAGATACTCTCGCTAAGGAAATTGAAGAATATAAGATTATCCAATCTATCCCCGGTATTGGAGAGAAAATCGCGGCAACGATTATTTCCGAGATTGGTGAGATAGACCGGTTTAATCACCCAAAAAAGCTTGTCGCATTCGCTGGGGTTGATCCAAGTATTTGAATCCGGTAAATTTAAAGCTACACTCGTCCGAATTACCAAACGTGGTTCAAGTCGACCAAGACATGCCTTGTATATGGCTGTTCGTGCTTGAATACGTGACTCACGTAAAAAGAAAACGAGTGATGAGATAATCCCTAGAAATTAGAGATTAAGAGAATTTTACGATAAGAAACGCAGTGAAAGTAAGCTGTACAAAGTAGCCATCATTGCTTGTGTAAATAAGCTCTTACATTAGATTTATGCCCTATTAAAAAACAAGACCACATTTCATGATATTGCTTAGAAACAAAATCTAACTAAATAAAACAAAACCTTCCAGAAATAAACTAACGGAAGGTTATTTGCCATGCGCATTTTTAGTATAACATGGGTAATTTACGTTTTTTAGTGAAAAATGTTGACAAACTATTAGCTGGTTTAGTTTAAGTACAACACTTCACAATCTTCTGGATATTTACGCTAAGCCTTTGTTTTTTAAATATAAATAAATACCATAATCTGTCGAAACAGAAGCATAACCCATTTGTCGAAACATAGCTGTCATATTCCCACGGTGATATGTTCCATGATTTACAACATGGGGTACTAACTCCGACACATTTGTTTTCATTAAATCGCCAGTTGGATTCAATATTTCAAGAGATTTGTCTATATTTTCTTTATGGTTAAGGAAAGATTTGTATCGCTCCGATAAATCAAAAAACATTGTCTCCATTTCCTCTAATCCTTTTGACTCTGTTTGCTCTTTTAGTTGGTCAGCTATCATTAATGCATGGTTCATACTTTTACCAGAAAAAACTTCAATCCAACCAAGGTCGGAAAGATAAACATGGGCTAATACACTCGATATAGACGAAAACACACTGTGGACTTCTTGATGGTAAACATCCTTTGGAAGCTCTTTTAATCTCTTGAAAAATTGTTCATTTGCCCATACGTTAAAATCATAAAACTGTATTGCAAAATGTGTCATTTGAATCCTCTCCTTTTTATAGGAATATCATTACATCACAGAAACTTTATGTCAAACTTTGTCCCCTTCTACCACCAACCTGCTTCGTTTGCTCAACAAGTAAAAAGGTCGCCGCAGCGATCCCTGTCTTTAACTCTTGCACATAGTTAGTTTAAGTGCATTCCTTCACAAACTTACAATTAAACATATGTTAATATATACCTTTTGCATCAACTGGTAATTGTCTTACGTGTTTAAGGAACCCCGTCATTTTTTTATCGTCCTCACTTGGATATGTATACATTAAATGTTCTGCAACATCTTTCGCTAACGTTCGAAACAATTCACAAGTGACAAATATAGAACTCCAAAAATTCTTATAGTTATTATCAGAATAAGTTTCTTTATCCAACCTTGGTTTTTTATGTAAATATTCTAGAGTGTAATGAGAAATCCTTCTTGTGTTAAACTGCCCGTTACTTCAATTAGAAAAAGCATTACCGTAGTTCCAGTACTGGACGCGCTAGTTTAAGTACAAGGTTCACAAAATAATTCGTTAGTTCTAAAAAGCTTTATACCCAGTTCACTTTATTTTAAATTTTCAATAGGCATGCAATCTCTCTATTTAAGAGAGTGAAACATCTACTAAAAAGTGCGTGTAGTCTCCCCGTCATTTACCTTAAAATGAATATCAGATGAAGTTCCTCCTTCAATATGTTTTGGAACATCTGATAATTCGAGTAATTCCTTCAAAAGAATAGATTTTTTACGATTAGCTTCTATCGTAATTCTATACGGACCAGCTAAATTCATAAGTGACTCCATTCGTACTTCGTCTTTCGTAAAAAAAGAATCTATAAATTCTAATTCAATTGACACAGCCTCGTTACTTCGATTCTGTAATACAAGATCGCATTCCCCATTCAATAAATCTTTGCTCACAGACTCAAAATTGCACTTGCCGTTACCGTCGTATGAAATTGCTGTAATGCCACTTGCTAATGTTTCTTGGTACATCGTAATTAGAAGATGGGGTAAAAGTGCATATACGATAATAACTATTATTATTGCTCGAAAGTGATATTTCTTCATACCAATAACAAGTAATATCATGGCGATTATAAACAAAACGGACCCAATTATACCAAGTAAACTATAGCCATCTTGATTGCGAATTGGAAACGACATGAATGTAGAACGAGCTTCTAACATTACATTATTTGGAAACGGGAAATATAAATACATACATATACTTAAAATAATAACTGAACTAATAAGTGCCAATTTACTTTTTATCATCGTATACCGACTCTCTTAAAAATTTTAATCTCCCCTTTTTTAACTAAGGTAAAATGTAGTTTTATCAACAAACCTACCCCTTAACTTCAATTAGAAAAACAGTATTCCTTGTTGAAGAAACGCATCCGTAACATTATGTGTAATTCTTCAGAATCATATGTTAGTATAAAAAAAGACTATTAGTCTTGATGAATTTAACCTGTACCCCTTATTTTTTTAACACCTTAACTAACTTAACCATTAGTAATCCAAGAATAACCAGTCCTGCTAATATTGATATCGGTGTTAATATATTTAATATCATTTACTTCCCTCCTATGGTATCTAAATCAAAATTATACAATAAATACCAATAGTTGTGGAAAGATTATTGACGAAACCTTCCCAGTTAGCTGAACAAAAATAAAGCTGCCGAAGAAGCTACCGATCTTAAACTCTTGCACCCAATAGTTAAAGTACAATTTTTCACAATGTTGCTCGTTCACTTAAAGTAAAGATCCCATAAGCATAGTAATAATAAAAATCCTATGCTCCTTTATAAATAAGTCGAAATCTTTCACTTACGACTGGAATTTTATAATGAAACTCCTGATTAATATCATTTAATTCCTTTTTGAAGAACCACTCATGAACGTCTCTCCAATACCTAAACGTACGGTCTCCTTCTCCTTCAAGGTATGCATGTTCCGCTGGCACTTCATCAAAAGGGACAACTTGAACAGATGTTGTTTAAACGATTGCGACAGCCTTTCATCTCCATTAATAATTATATTGTATAGACCAACAGAATGTAATGGCTCTTTTTCTAATTCATACAATGTGAAATTAGATGTAGTCGCTGTTTTAGTTCCTTCTAAAACTAATTTTGCAAGTTCATCAGCCATTTCCTTTGTATCGCCAAATGCCCATACCACATAATCTTTTGGTGCATCTGGGTTTACTTTTATTCTGCTTGTTTAGTTGAAGAAACAAAAAGCTGCCATTTGCAACTACGTTCAAGTAATGCACCCTTCAGTTTAATAAGTAAATTAATTTTCTTTACTGGATTTGGGTGTGCTTCGCCCTTATTAACTAAAACGTTTTTCCCTTTTTTTTCGCATCTGCATCCATACTAGCTCCGATTGCTAACCCTATGCACATTCCAAATGATATTCCTAAGCCAATACCGTCAAATACCGTTAATCCAAAAACAACACCTAAGCTCATCCCCAATGACATGAAAATTCCAAGATAGTATCCCTCTTGGATCAACTTATGCTTTTTCTGGAGATGAGAAGTGATCTGATTGATTAATTGTTTATATTGCTTCAATTTAGTATCATCTATTCTGTCTATATTCTCTTTTATTAGTGTTAGATAATTCATCAATTCAAGTAGTTGTTGCTGACAATCCATACAACTTGATGAAAACGAACCTAACTTTTCAACCATCTGTTCACATTTATCTAAATCGAGCTTCTTTGAAATGGGTTTACTAATTGTACCCCTAAGCTCCCTTAAAAGAGTTTTAACTTGATCTGTTCGATTTTCCAATTAATCAACCTCCTAATGGGAAAATTAATATGTTATACACTACGGTTCACATATTGAAAAAGTTTCAGATCTTGGAGTAGTATCTAATGCCTTAAAATTCTAATCCCGCTTAAAGTTTACTTCCGCTACTTGAAGACGAAAAAAAGCATTACTGTCAGTAATGCATCCTTTAGTTCAATGAAAATCCTTAAATGGATACGAATAATGAAAATAGGAAAACAACAGCCATTATCCAACCAGGTATTTTTCGCTCTTTTCTACATCTAACCCCTTACGTAGAACTTTTAACCAAAAGCCCCTCCTTTTTTTGCACTATCCAGGTAGTAAGAAAGCGACTACCTCTATTGGTCAATTACTCCTTTATTTACTACTCCCTAATAAAATTTTACCATATAAATCCATTCTTTTGTTAAACTATCCTGCCATTTAAGTTAAGTACATTACTTTACATATTTTTTAAAACAAATTCGCGAGTATCATTATTGATCCTTATATAAAAAGAGTACCTTTTCAGATATTCATATTAATAAGATATAAGCATGTTTTTAACCGTATTTTTTACTCTTCATTCCAATAAAGGGTTGCAATATTAGGGAATTTTCTGTAAATTATAGTTAAAAAGGGTGAGACATCATGATTATTGCAGAGCTTAATGATCAGATTAGATCTAATAAAGGAATTATCGGGATTGTGGAAAAGGTTTATGAAAACTCCGTAATGATTAAAATACATATAAATCCTACGGAAATTTTTTATGAAAATAATGTAACCGTTATCAACCATAAAAACTACGAAGTTATTAAAAAAGCAGCATTACAATTATAAAAAAAGCCTGGACATCAGTTTAAATTAATATAAGTGCCGATATAAAAGCCTTTATCGATAATTACTAAGTTATCAACGATAAAGGCTTTTTACTAAGTTTAAGTGTAATTATTCACAATTCAACAATTTATTTAAAATTGAACTTCTCTCATTAAGGCATTAAGATTTCCTTCCGTGTCCTTAAAGAAGGTCATCCAAGTTTCAATCCTGTTCATTAGTTTATAAATAAAAATTATCTTGTAAAAATAAAAAGGCAAGTATCTTATGAGATAACTTGCCTTTACTTTGTCAAAAGAATAATAGATCAAACAATACTGGGTATCCTAAAAATGGTCTCGGGGGTCCCCAAAGTCCATAGCCATATCCCTCATTAGAATTAGCGATAAGCTCCTCAATTTGTATTCCTTCTTTAGTCACTTTCGCAACTCTTCCAACATGCCATTCTCTATCTTCATTTCGGAATCGAACAATTTTTCCTTCGAAATGGCGCGCTCTTTCATAATTAAAAATCACAAAAATTCCTCCCCTCATATAAGACATACTATAGCTTATGTGAGAGGCACTTTTTCGTAAAGGTAGATTCACTCTAACTTGTCCATTTTAGTATAAATTGTATTGAAATAATAATTTTTTGAATAGGGAAACGAAACCCGCATCAGTAAAAGATTTACGGTATTCATCCACCGTATTGTTAAGAGCATCTGGGAATTTATCGTTATCCAATCAATGAACAACCAGATTTTGAATCCTTAAACAAACTGAAGTGCAACCGGTATAATATTCTGCTTCTGATGAGCCACGTGATTTCCAATTCTATTAACCTCTCATATGATAGAAAGTGAGCTGCGGCGGTGGCTACGGTGGTTTCGAAGGCTTCGGCTATGGAGGCGGTTTCGTTTTAATTGTCGTAATGTTTTTTCTCTTAATCATCAAGGGAGCATCTTGCTGGTATTAATCTGAAAACGGAAATAACGCTTTAAAGTGTTGGAAAAGCCTTTTTATAAGGCTTCAGAGTATAGACAAAAGGCATTGGAATATATATTCACCTAATAAAGCCCCTTACTGTTCTTTGAAATACAATTTGTTCGGATCGCTCACTAGCGGATCCGTTGGTTTTTATAAGGTGCCTGGCAACATTTTAAAACATTAACTTCAATTGTATCAGTGCACTCATAATTGCTGCATCTCTTCCTATTTTACCAGGTTGATTGATAAGCCGTCTCGTTCTATTTATAAACATTTGATCGCACATTTTTCTATTTCCAGACATTCGATAACAATTATCATGTTCCATGCAAATAGCATCTAATACATTTACAGGGGCACCCGGCCCGTGACAACCAGGTCCTCAATATCTGTATCCCGGATAACAAAGCATCAGAAACCCTCCTTCCTCATAAGGGTTCTAATATATTATGTTATTGGGATAAAACTTGATTGTATTAGCTGCTTAGTTATCCTTTCCAAAGCGAGAAAAAATTTATAACAAAAATGCAACTATGTAATTGATGAAACCGGCCTCGATAAATAATGGATATTTTTCTTTTATTACAAGTGGCACTGCACAAATAGTTACTTTGGGTAATCCCTTCATATCAATCAATTTTCTTTATGGAGTAACAAAGACATTGCGGAAGCTGCAATGTCTTTGTTTAGTTGGGGAAATCAGGGAGAAATAATTACTTCACAAGTATAAAATAGGCATCTAAATTAGTAAAAGTGACCTAAGGTTTACGTTTCGTTAAGAACTTTAATTTTATAATCATTGATGTTTAAAATGCCCTTACATTATTTCTTTTTTTACATAGCTTGTAATTACAATGTGAAAGGGGGTTTTAACATGTCTGATGGAGCAGGATACGGTGCAGGTTTTGCCTTGATTGTTGTTTTATTTATCCTACTGATTATTGTAGGAGCATCCTATGTAGGCGGTGGCTACGGAGGATTTGGTGGTTTTTATTAAAACAAAAAATTAGTTTCTATGAAAAGGGAGATTTACTATGTGGGGTTACGGTGGATTCGGCTATGGCAGTGGATTCGTTTTAATTGTTGTCTTGTTTATTCTTTTGATCATCGTTGGTGCAGTTTACTGTAACTAATTTGATACGAATCTCTCTTTTCAAATAAATGCTTTAAGTGGAAGCTGACTCAAAAGGTCGTTGAATGACGACTCTTTTGAGTCAGTTTTTTATTTGTTTTCATTATTTGGTGTTACTTGGAAATTTATGTTACCTTAGAGAGTCTTTCAAAACGGTTTGCGACTGTACCTCCTCGACTGTATGGAAACAGTTTTCTTCCGAAGTTCTACCACCCCCCACTGTACGTAATCCGTTAGCTCCAAAAGGGCATTTGCCACATCACATAACCAGTTTAAGAGGATTCGAATACTGGGGAGAACTCGGGCATACATATACTAAAGTGTGAAATGCATGATGACTTGGGGGTATGGGAAACTATGAATCACGATGACGTTTCTAACGAAAGAGAGAATCAAGGCAACAAAAAAAATGAACAACTTGAGGAATTTCGTGTTCAGAATACAGGAAAACCCCTTACGACGAGTGCGGGATTAAAGCCATCCAACAATGACGGGATATTGAAGGCAGGACCTCGAGGTCCTGCTCTGTTGCAGGACTTTCTGTTTTTTGATAAGCTGATGCATTTTGACCGAGAACGTACTCCAGAACGCGTCGCCCATGCCCGAGGGTTCGGTGTTCACGGGACATTCCAGGTTTATCAGTCGATGAAGCCTTATACCAGGGCGGGATTCTTGCAGAATCCAAGTGCAAGTACGCCCGTATTCGTACGCTTTTCAACAAATCATGGCGGTCGCGGATCGATCGATACCTCGCGCGATTTGCGAGGCTTCGCAGTGAAATTTTATACTGACGAGGGCAATTGGGACCTATTATCATTAAATTTACCGGTGTTCTTCGTGAATGACGCGCAGAAATTTGTCGATTCACATCATGCGGCCAATCCGGATCCACGCACGGATATGCCGACATCTTCAGCAGCACACGATAACTTTTGGGATTTTGTAGCAAATAACCAGGAGTCGGCGCATTTTATCATGTGGCTAATGTCGGATCGGACGTTGCCAAGAAGTTGGAGAATGATGGAGGGTTTTGCGATCAATTCATACCGGTTCTTCAATGACCAAGGAACCTCAACATTTGTACGCTTTCATTGGAAGCCAGTCCTCGGCGTACATTCGCTTCTCCAAGAAGAATCCCTCATCATCGGCGGGTTGGATCCCGATTTTCACCGGCGAGATATCCATGAGGCGATTCAACGCGGGATATATCCCGAGTACGAATTTGGGGTACAAATGATCGAAGAGGAAAAAGAACACGCATACGAATTTGATGTTCTCGATCCGACGAAGCTCTGGCCAGAAGAAATCGTTCCTGTTCAAATCATCGGAAAGCTGACACTAAACCGTAATGTCGACAACTTTTTTGCGGAGACCGAGCAATCCGTTTTTGATCCAACCAACTTGGTTCCGGGCATCGGTTTTTCCAACGATCCTATCTTACAAGGCCGACTTATCGCTTATCGCGATACGCAGATGTATCGATTGGGTGGTCCGAACATCAATGAAATACCTATCAATCGACCGCTTTGTCCTTTTCACAACTACCAACGAGAAGGGGCTCATCGCCAACGTATCGATATTGACCAGGTTAACTACTATCAAAACTCTCTAGCGGGCAATACACCCAGTCCAACACCGGCCGAGCAGGGCGGGTACGAATTCTATCCCGAAAAGGTAAAAGGCTTAGCCACCAAAGCCATAAGCGACTCGTTTAAGGACTATTTTTCCCAAGCACGTCTGTTCTGGAATAGTTTGTCTGACATTGAACAAAACCATATATTACAGTCATTCATTTTTCAACTCTCAAAAGTGAAGAGCGAATCTGTTCGTCAACAAGTCGTCGACATGTTCGGACAAGTGGACCATACATTGGCTTCCACCATTGCTTCACACATCAGCGTACGACCACCATCGACCAAGCAAGTTTCCGTTTCTGCGTCCTCTCCAGCTCTGAGTCAAGCCAATACACCCCATCTCCCCTATACCATGAGGGTTGGCGTTCTAATTGGCAACGGGTTTCTCGATCAAGAGGTCAATTCAGTGGTGAACACGCTCGTCGAACATGGAGTCTTCGTGGAGTTTGTCAGCGATCGATTGGGTACGGTTACAGGAGCACAAGGGTCGACCATCACGGTGGACCAAAATTTCCAAGCGACGAACCATGTTCTTTATGATTCTCTGTATGTTGTTGGTGGACGCGTGGAAAATCAAGCTGCCTTTGACTGGTTTGTGAAAGACTTTATCCAAGGGACATACAAGTATCACAAACCGATTGGCGTGGCGACCACAGGGGGAGCGTACATACAGCCCCCGGAAAACGGAGAGCTTGAGGGTGTCGTCTTTGCTTCGGGCACTAACAACTTCGGGGAAGCATTTGTCAGAGCAATTGCGAAGCAACGATTTTGGAACAGGAAGTAAAAGGGGCTGTCATATAGGACAGCTTGCTTACTTGCAAAATTAGGTAAAACGAAGAGATGGCGGTGCTAGGGAGACGTTCCTAACCGTTCCTAGCACCGCCATTTCTTGTTTCGATATGGATTCGTAGGATCTGTTGGAACATTTGTTAGATTGACATTATTTGATTAAGTGATAAAGACCTACCTGTAGTTCCTGTCATTTCGCCATCAGTCTTAGCATGCACAGAACTGATATTGTATTTAAAACGTAATTGTAATTTAGCTCATTGTTATTTGACCTGTCACCTTTACTAAACGATCCGCTGTATCAAAAAATATAATGATTGAGGTTATTATTAACCAAATCATTTTGATAAGCTAGATTTCCTGCTGCATCATACTGTACGTAGATCTTGTTTTTTTTCTTCAATTCAAATCGCTTCAATTTTCTGTTTTACGTATATAAGCTTGGGGTTCCGCCTTTTGCTATCAGTCCTGTGCCTGCATGGGAACGGATAATTTACTTAATTTTGTATACGATCCCTTAGCCCAGAAATAAAAGAGGCATTAAAGCACCGATCAATTTTATTATTCATAATATATAACAGTTATGCATTCAGGAGGTGCAGGATGGCTTTAATCGGAAATTTAATTTGTAACATTGGCCAATTTAAAATTACAAATTTAAACGGTATAGTGAATGTCGGAATGACTTTGAATAAGCATGGCGAATCTCATGGGGACACAATTATATTCAGGGATGAGGAGTTACCAATTGACGATTTCAAAGGTATAGAAAACTCTCAATTACCCAATTTTGCAATCCCCTTGGGCACAAATGGACTAAATCCCGTCAATAATGAATATTAGTATTGGTGTATTTAAGGTTAATTCCGTGACTGCTGCTTCTGCAGTCAATATCGGTACTAACTTTATCATTAATCCTTCAAGCAATACAAAAAATCAAATTGGTACACTAAACAACGGTGACCGTAATACCTTGATTAGTCACAATCCAATTTATGATCCTGATATTACAGATTATCCAGCTGCGAATAGTGGTTACTACTAGGGGGTGTATTAATGTTTCCAATCTTTATTGGGGGTATTAAATCATCGGGAGTTCAACATGGAAGTTCCTTCAATATAGCAGGTCTTGGTGGTATTCTAAATGCTCCTGCACTGAATCAGAAAATTCAACAAGGCCAAGTTAATAATGGAGATCTCAACCCGATTATGAGCTTTGCACCTATAATTGATCCAGATGGAGTTGATCATCCTTCTGGTATAATTAAAGGATTTTGATATTTATGTTTAAAATTAATATACCAAATGTCTTTATCACCCAGATTGAAAATGGTTATTTTAACGTAGGAAGGAATGTTAATCTCAAAAAGGATAAACCTAATAATAATACTAATAAAAGGTATAAGGTACCTCTCCATATAACTTCAGAACCCGCGTTGAGGAATACAAAAGATGAACAGCATTCATAAGGAACGCTGTTCATTCTATTTGGGGCAGCGTCAAGATTTTGCAATTTACAACCGTAAGGGAACAAATACTGATATATCAAGATTTTATGAGGTTTGTATCAATAGGGTTTTACTCTATTGAGAATGACGGATATAACAGTATTTAAAGGGTTCCAAATGTCTCATATACATGTCTCACAAACCCCTTATTGTTGTTAAGTTAAGCATTTTTACTTCTTAATATTGCTTAACATTGTAAATCCGCATTTTCCTCATCTTCCACCAACATTAACATAAATATCTAAAATAGTACTGAAAACGACCGTTTATGGTACTGTTAATTTATATACAATTCCATAATAGGCATAGAATGTCTTAGGCTACCCCAGCGAAGAAGGGAAGGAAATCATCTATGGATTACACATCTCCTTCAACTCAATTCACTTTTGATGTAAATGCAAGTCCCTTTTTTAAAAAAGATAATCAAAATTATATTAATGTACTAGGTGTTAAACAGTTAAATACACTGGAAAATATGTCTTTACTGGATATTTTCCTAAGTACTAGCAATATTGTAGAACCACATTATCACCAAAACGCAGCAGAGCTAGTGTATTGTATTTCTGGAGCAGTTTTAGTTTCATTACTAAATCCTTTCACTAAACAAATCCTCAATTTCCAGATTACACCAAGTCAGGTTGCAAATATTCCACAAGGATGGTGGCATTATCAAATGGCTACTGTTGATAACACACACTTTTTATCAATCTTTAATGCACCGTCTCCTGAAGTTATTTTTGGTTCCGATATCTTAAGGTTAACGCCTCCGAATGTTATGGCTCATACCTACGGACTTGATGTCAATCTATGGCGAAAAGCAATTGAACCAATTAAAGCCTCAACAATTATAGGTCCTCCTAATAACAAAAGATTTGCAAGTATCCCTTATCAAAATCCACAATATAATCAGTTCTATCAAAATCCTTATTATCAATATTAGCAACATCAATATTAGGATGGATAAATAAAGCGATTTTTTTAAGTATGGAAAATTCCATACTTTTTTATGTCGCCCTTTTCATCAAATGCTTCCTATTATTAACTAACCCCCGTTCAAAAAAGAAGCCACGAAGTTAATTGAGCTATTTTCTTATTCTGGTTATAATTCATTTTAAAGCCTCCTGGTATTTGAAAGATTTGTCCTTTTGCTGGCCAGCGTCAGGACTCTCTCATTTTACCAAGAGGTTATTTTTTTGTTCAAACTCCCTTTTCCTTCATTAGAGGAATGCTGCCAGTTAATGCAACAAGAAAAAAGGATCACCTCAGCAATCCTTTCTTAACCTTAAGCATCTGTTAGTTACTTCACCCGTAAAAGCCTTTACCCTACCAAAAATGATATACATAAACCTAAGTAGAATTCAATTTGATAGTAAAAACTCTAACCTTCTATCGCCTAAAAAAGAAATAAAGCCCTATAACTGTTTAACAATAGGATTAAAGGGTATAAATATATCGACAAGGAGGATGAGATATTATGTTAAATAAGATTGTTAGCACATTAGCCATCGGTGGAGCCGCTTACCTGTTGAGGAATAAGGAATCTCGCTCTAAAGTCATTAATCAACTGAAAAGCATTGCCTCTCCAGAAAACATCGAAAAGATAAAGAACCAATTCCGATCACTGTCCAGCCAAACCTTAAAAGAGAATTCTGACCAGCCGAAGTCATTAGAGTCTTCATCAGTACCAGCAGCAATCCCGGATTACTTAACCACAGTAAGGGCTGATACAGGAAGGCCCTAATAATATCCACCAATAATCACATCTTAAAAAGGAAACAGTTGAATGGCTGTTTCCTTTTTTGTTTATGAACAAATGGATCATTGAAACAAATGATTTTATGATTGCATGCATCCTTTCCACCGGCGTATTCCTTTGCTCTTACGCCGCTCCCCCTATTCTAATACGTAAGAGATAAATTGGTCATGGATAATAGTAGGCGTAGGCATTTCATCATTTGACATGATATTCGATAAAACCCTCCCTTCAATGTTTCTACCTCCTTCACAAATCTGGTCCACCTTCACTCTGTGAAAAAATTGTATCTCAAACAAGCGGAGCGATGTTTCGATAATTCTGTTCTCTTAATGTTTTTTCAGCCATTACATATTTTCACCTGCTACATCTTACCATTTTCATTTAAGATGGATTTTTCATAAGGAACAGATAGTAAACCTATGGGTCCCGCTTTCATGACAAGGCCATCGAGTTTGCGTTTGACTTGCTGTTGGGTCCATTTGGCGGTCTCGATTAAACCATCCAGGTCGATCCCTGTGGATATTCCCATGGACTCAGTCATATTCACTAAATCCTCCGTGCAGACATTGCCAACGGCTAAAGGAGCATACGGACAGCCGCCGAGCCCTCCGATGGAGCTATCGAACCGTGTAACTCCCAATTGAATGGCGGCCAAGACGTTGGCAAGCCCCAATCCTCGCGTGTTATGGAAGTGCAGGGAGATGGGTACGTCCGGAAAGTGGTGATTGACCTCTTGAATCATGTGCTGAAATTGTTTTGGATTGGCCAACCCGGTCGTATCAGCGAGACAAATTTGACAATTTCCGAAATTTATATAGGATTCTATCATTTTCAACACTCGATCTTGCGAGATGATTCCCTCATACGGGCAACCGAAAGCAGTAGCGATAATGCCTGTTACTTTTTTTTCGATTGCAATGCTTCTTTCTATAGACTGAAAACAGACGGCATCTGCTGCTTGTAGCTTGCAGCTTGTAGGTATTAGCCACTGAAAAGACGGAATACACAAAATCATTTATAAAAGTTTTAACGCAGTTCTGAATAGTACCTCGCACCCAAGGGCCACATCTTCAAACGAACTCCACTCATCCGGGTGATGACTGATGCCATTACGACTTCTCACAAAAATCATACCAATATCTGTGAGTTCCCCCAACACCATCGCATCATGTGCCGCTCCGCTTGGTAATTCATAAACAGGATACTGTATTTCTTGCAGAGAATCTTTTACTGCTTTCATCACACTTGGCGAACTCATCACAGAAGATAGGGATTGAACCTGCCTAATTTCACACCCTAAACCACGGTTTGCAGCTACGGCTCGGATGGAATCATAGATTTTAGCAATCGTAGTTTTACGACGCTCATTTGCTATATCCCGAACATCCAGTGTAAAATCTACTCTTCCAGGAATAACATTACTACTTCCAGGTTTTACTTCCAATTTCCCTACTGTTGCCACACTTCCGCTACTGTCCTGTGCGATTTTCTCAATCGCTACTATACATTCTGCTGCAGCTGTTAAAGCATCTTTTCTTTCGTTCATCCAGGTCGTTCCTGCATGCCCCGCTTCACCCATGATGGTTACTTCCGCCCACTCTCCACCAGAGATCCCCGTCACGATTCCAACAGCTAAATCTTTATTTTCTAGTACTTTGCCTTGCTCAATATGTACTTCAATATAAGCTTTTACGTCATTTTTATTTAACTGAGCTTGTTCTAATAGCTCTGGATTAATCTGGTTAAAATATTCCCCTTCTAGACTGGCTTGCTTCATGGCCTCTAAATAGGTGATTCCATCTTTATCTGTTGCTGAAGCTAAATTTTCCTTTAATTTTTCCGAGCCTTCTGTCCCGACCAATGCGGTACTGCCTACAAAAGCATAATCAAAACGAGCCCCTTCCTCATCGGTTAAGGATACAACCTTTATTGTTCTTTCAGGTTGGATTCCTTTATCTTTCAGAGTACAAAGCACCTCAACTCCCATTAGAACACCCATGGCGCCATCGAAACGCCCGCCAGAATTTACTGTATCCAAGTGAGAACCAATAAGAATGGCAGGTAATTCGGGATTTTTACCGATTATTTGCCCAAAGATATTCCCCGCTGCGTCTATATAAGGGGATAAATCAGCTTGTTCTAGTTGTTTCAGAAAGATTTTTCTTGCTTCGATATCCTTTTGGTCAAAGGATGTTCGAGTGACCCCGCCATTGTCTCCTTCTCCTATCTTTCCAAAGGCCATTATTTGGTTCCAAAGACGGTTTCCATCTATCGTTAAATTTAAACTTTCCATGTAATTTGCTTCCATAGGATTACATTTTCCCTTCGTTTGAATGTTTAGTATAGAGAAAATCCTGCTGTTTCCTTCCGAAAAAAAGCAGGATTCCTAATCTTTATGTTTTTATTGGCGACGAAAATGGAATCTTTCTCCAAAGTTAACGGTTTATCTCTCCAATAATTTAAACACTGATTGAACCATTAATTTTACTCCAATTTTAATGGCCTCTTCATCTACCATAAATTTCGGGTGATGCCACCCATATTTAATCCCTTTTTCTTCATTCCCTGAACCAAGCCACACATAGCAGCCAGGTACTTCTTTTTGGTAAAAAGAAAAGTCCTCACCACCCATAGTTGGTTCTGCCCGTACCGTATTTTCTTTCCCAACGATTGTCTCTGCTGCTGACTGAACAATTTCTGCTACACGGGCATCATTATAGACAGCAGGCAGTAGAAACTCATACTTAATTTCTACTTCCCCACCATGGGCTGCCACGGTATTAGTAACAAGTTGTGTAAATACCTCATATATTTTCTTTCTCACTTGTTCATTGGAAGTTCTGACCGTTCCTTTGAGAATCGCCTTATCTGGAATGACATTATTTGTCATCCCTGCTTGGAAGGAACCGATGGTGACAACTGCCGATTCCTTAGAAGAAATCGTACGGCTGACCAATGTTTGCAGCTGACTGACAACGGCACTGCCAATGACGATTGGATCAATGGTTTTCTCTGGAAGCGCAGCATGTCCGCCTTTCCCTTTTATGGTTAGAGTAAAATCATCTACACTTCCCATTAAAAATCCTTCCTTCACACCGATCTGACCAACAGGAAGTTCGGGAACATTATGAAGGCCGATAATAGAACTTACGCCCTCCAATAATCCTTGCTGGATCATAGATTCTGCGCCGCCTTCAAATTCTTCAGCTGGCTGGAACAAAATCCGAACATTTCCAGGGACTAGGTCCTTCATTTCTTCTAAAATAACCGCTGCACCAAGTGCAATCGTTGTATGAACGTCATGGCCGCACATATGACTGACGCCATCAATTTTTGAACGAAATGGGACATCTGCTTCTTCTTGAATCGGGAGAGCATCAATATCCGCTCGTATGGCAACCGTTGGTCCCTGTTCGATTCCCTTTACTTCTGCAGCAGTACCAGTAGCTAAGCTCAATGGAATTTGTTGAATCCCAAATTCATGTAACCATCCGTTTATTTTTTCAGTTGTTTTAAATTCTTGATTGCTTATTTCAGGATACATATGAAGATTTCTTCTTATTTCAACCAATTTAGGAAACCATTGTCCTACTTTATCATCAATCATTGAGGTGATTTCTGACTTTGAATCTTTCAACATGCCGGCTCCCCCTATCTAATATGACCTAAAAATTCCTTCGTCCGATCATGCTTTGGATTGCCAAAAACATCCTCTGGAATTCCTTGTTCAATAATATTTCCGCCATCCATGAAGATAACCCGGTCAGCTACTTCTTTGGCGAAGCCCATTTCATGAGTAACGACGACCATGGTCATCCCTTCCTTTGCCAGCTGCTTCATGACCGAAAGTACTTCACCGACAAGTTCCGGATCAAGGGCAGAAGTAGGTTCATCGAATAGCATAACCGTTGGTTCCATGGCTAATGCTCGAGCGATCGCTACACGCTGCTTTTGCCCTCCAGATAACCGGTTTGGATATTCGTCCGCTTTTGCTTCAAGCCCAACTTTTTTAAGAAGTTCGATTCCTTTATTCTTCGCTTCCGCTTTAGTCATTTTTTTCAATAAAATAGGAGCTTCCATAATGTTTTGCAAAACGGTCATATGTGGAAAAAGATTAAACTGCTGAAAAACCATTCCGATCTCTTGACGAAGTTTATTCAACGCAGCCTCTTTGTTTTCTACCAATTTCCCATTAATCGTAATACTCCCGCCATCAATCAACTCTAAATGATTCATACAACGAAGAAAGGTACTTTTCCCTGATCCGCTCGGTCCAATGATGACGACCACTTCACCTTGCGAGACATGTAAATCGACACCTTTTAAAACTTCTAAATCACCAAATGTTTTGATTACATTATTGCATGTTATCATTCATAAGCACCTACCTTTTTCTCCACTTTCCCAACGATAAATGTCATGATCGTAGTAAGCACTAAGTAGATTAAACCAACTAGTAAAAAGATCTCCATATAACGGTACGTACTACTTATTATTTGCTGACCTGTTCTGAGTAAATCGTATAAAGCGATCGTTGATACGAGGGAGGATTCTTTAATTAACGCAATAAATTCATTTCCTAGCGGAGGCAGCATGCGGCGAAACGCTTGTGGTATAATAACCCGTCTCATCGCTTGTCCATAACTTAATCCAAGCGACCTTGCTGCTTCCATTTGCCCTTTATCAATCGACTGAATGGCGCCCCTGGCAATTTCCGCAATATAGGCAGCTGCATTAAGTGACAATGCAATGCAGGCGGAAACAAAAGGCGGCATCGTCAATACAGGAAATACGGAAGGGATCGCGAAATGGATGGTGAATAATTGCACCAAAAGGGGAGTTCCTCGAATCACCCAAATATAAAATCTACTAATTTGTGAAAATAGTTTTGTGTTAGATACACGGCCGAGACCGAATAGTAATCCTATAATACTTCCTGCTACGATCCCGATAACGGCAATTTCAACAGTGACCAATGCCCCCTGTAATAAGTAGGGAAGATAAGTTACTGCAAATGATAGAAAGTCGTTCATTTCCCTCTCTCCTTTTGAAAAAAGCATAAAGTAAAAATAAGACGGATAAATCAGAACTCCGATTTATCCGTACCCCTTTTTATTCATTAGATTTGTCTGTTCCGAACCATTTCTTACTAACTTCTGCGTAAGCTCCGTTATCCTTCACCGTTTTTACCGCTTTTTGTAAGGCTGCTTCCAGTTCGTTATCACCTTTACGTACAGCAATCCCTACTGGAAGACTTTGGAATGAACTGCCTACAACATCGAAAGCATCAGGTTTAGTCGTTTTGTAGTAACGACCAACCGCTTCTGCAACAATAACTCCCTGTAAACGGCCAAGACCTAAGTCATTAAATACATCCGTATAACCATTGTATGTCTTTAATTCTTTTATTCCCTTAATCTCTTTCGCTGCACTTTCACTAGTTGACCCTAGTTGTACACCGACTGTTTTTCCAGAAAGATCTGCTTTCGATTGAATCTTATCAGGATTTCCTGTTTTTACTGCTACCACTTGTCCTAATTTCATATACTCTACAAAATCAACCTTTTGCTTTCTTTCATCTGTAATATTCATTGATGACATAATGATGTCATATCGTTTAGCGTCTAATCCTGGTAAAATTCCATCCCATGCAGTTGGGATAAATTCTACTTTTACACCAAGCTCTTTTGATATGGCGTTTGCAAGATCAATATCAAAACCTACTAACTTGTTTTGATCATTACGGTATTCCATTGGTGGAAATGTATCATCCACAGCAATTTTAAGAACGCCTTGCTTTTTTATATTTTCAAATGTATTTCCTTCGGTTACTTTTTTACTCTGCTCACTCTTTGATTGTGCAGGTAATTTAGGCTGAGTACCACATGCAGTTGCCATTAGAGCCACTGCTGTAATGATTAAGAACTGGATGACTTTCTTCATGATGTTTTTCCTCCCCTATTTCACTCTATTCCTTTACCGATTTATCACAGTAAAATGTTTTATTTATGTAACTCATTGTAATTTTATACATAGAAAAATACAATACCTTAAATAAATGTTTAATTAGTAAAATTATTTCAACTATTATGAAAACCAATTATGGTTTGTTAACTTTAATCCAAACAAAAAAACACTCACAAACATGGAGAAACCTATAATAAGAGTCTGCGAAGTGATTTGAGCAATCTTTTCATTTTGGTTATAATTCATTTTAAGACCTCCTGGTATTTGGGATTGTCCTTTTTTTGCTGGCCAGCTTTTAGGACTCTCTCATTCTACCAAGAGGTTCTTTTTTTGTTCAAACCTCATTTTCATTCATTAGATTCGTAATGCAACAATCGTTGTGGATTACGCAGGGAAAAGGTTTTTAATCGACCCAATGTTAGCGGAAAAGGGAACTTACCCTCCTTTCCCTAATTCACCAAGACAAGAACAAAATAATCCTTTGATAGGTTTACCAACATCCATTGACAACATTATTAATAATATCGATGCTGTTATCGTTACTCATCTTCATTTAGATCATTGGGACGATGCTGCTAAAGAAGCATTGCCAAAAGAGATCAAAATATTTGCCCAAAATGAAGAAGATGCAACAGAAATTCGAAATGCTGGGTTCCAAAATATAGAGGTCTTACATGAGGATACAGTCTTTGAGGGTATCAAATTAATCAAAACTAAAGGCGAACATGGAAGAGGCGAAATTTTAAAACTTGCTGGTTCAGTATGTGGTGTTGTTTTCAAACACTCAACAGAGAAAACTTTATATGTAGCTGGTGATACCGTATGGTATGATGCAGTTCAAAAAGTAATCGATACACACAAACCTGAAATTATTGTAGTGAATGCTGGGGATAATCAATTCTTTGAAGGCGGATCTTTAGTCATGGGTAAAGATGATGTCTATGAAGTGTATAAGGCTGCGCCTGACGCAAAAATTATTGCTGTTCATATGGAAGCAGATAAACCATTGGGCATTGTCCAGAGAAGAATTAAAGAGCTTTATTAATGAAAGAGGAATCTCCACAAATGTTTTAGTACCAAATGACGGAGAATCATACATATTTTAGATAAAAGATTCCTCTTAATTGAAGATTCGCACCCGTAACTCTGAGTGTAGTATTTTACAAAGTTAGTAAAGAAAAATTAATAAAAGTAATCTTATTCTATTATTGATAATGGTACTTTTTGGATATTATACTAGAGGTGAATGCACTATTTTAAAATGAAGGGAGATTTACCATGGAGGTAACATTTACAGTAAGCAAATGGGATGAAAAGCCAGTAGAAGACACTAGAAAAGAATTCCCTATTAATATTGCCCATGTCGAATATGATATTAAGGGTGAATTAACAGGAAAAGCTTTTGTTGAATATTTATTATTTTATATAGACTCTACTTTAGATGATGGTCACTTAGCTACTTCGAAAATTTCCGGATTTCTGCATTTTGAAGGAAGCTACAAGGGAAAACATGGGACATTCACGGCTTTAGAGCAAGGAATATTTGATAAAGGAAATCTAGCTTCTCCAGGAACAATCATCAAGGCAACCGGTGACTTTGAAGGCTTGAAAGGGTCTTATAACTATAAGTTTGCAGGTGAAACCAGTAAGATGATTCTAGACTTTAAATTCTAACAAAACAGTAAAAAAAGGGCATTTCTGTACTACCTGGAATGTCCTTTTCGTCGAAAGATCTTCTTTAACTATTCTCCCACGTTACTTCAATAAGGATTGAACCTTTAAAGCAACTTCTTTCGGTTTAACCTCAATAGATGATAACCTTTCAATGTCTATCCACATTGGCAAATACGTTCCTCTGCCTCTATTCTCGTCTGTGAACTCTTCGCCTTGTCCAGTTCCGAAAGTTCCATCAATGATTTCAGACAGATAAAAGTATTGAGTTCCATTAAATTCAACTTCTGCAATGCATTCGTTAATGATAACCTCAACTCCCAATTCTTCTAGGGCTTCTCTTTTAGCAGCTTTTTCAGGTGTCTCACCTTCTTCAATTCCACCTCCTGGAAATACATAGTATATAGAATCTTCTATAACTCTTTTTATAAGTCCAACCTTTTTATCTTTTATTAATACGACTGAACTTCTATTTCTCACAAGTACTCCCCCATTTTTTACTTCAACAGCCATTCTTCTTTAGGAAGAGTATCACCCTGTTAGCTTAAGTACAATAATTCACATCTCACAATTGGAATAATAAAAAAGTGATTTCAACTAAAGAATTACATTTCCCAATCCTTTAAAAGTCCCCAAGTAATAGTAGGGTTTCCTTTTAAAGACCACATTGAACCTACATAAAGATTCTCAGTAAATTTCCCTATTTCATTGTAGTGTTTAACTATTCAATCGTGGTGGCAGAGACATTTTGGCTAGGAATATCTTTATTACCAACCCACGCTAACGAACCTTCATCACTTTCCATTAACCTAATATTTTTTGATACATTTCCAATGAACACATATTGAATTCGAATTTCTTGATTTTCCTTAATTCTATGTACAATATATCTAAGTTTTAGATTTTCTATGTAATCACTCTTTAAGCCTGTTTCTTCCTCAATCTCTCTTAAACATTACTATTCAAATAAAGTTTATCTTATGTTCCTGACACCATTCAATCGCAATTTGTCTAAAACAGTCGTCACGGAATAAGTACCATTGTTCCTCTATTTCAAAGTCTATTGTTTTGTCCTTAAACCTCCTAAAAGCACCCCTACCCTTAATTGCCTTTAATAAGGATTCCTGTTTACGATCATCACTGACGGTTAAGCAAAAGTTCTCCATTATTTCATACTCATTCACTTCATATTTAGTAGGTAGCTCTATATAATTATCAAAGTTTTCAACCACATCATTTGCAACCATTCTATTTTCTTGTTCCCATTCAGGTAAATCTTCAAATGGTTCTTCATCCTCAGCTGCTCTCAAGTCTTCTGATGATATTAGCACTATTTCACCCGTTTTAATATTTAGGAATGAACGTGACTCTTCAAACTGCAACTCCATTTCCTCAATAATATCGTTTAGTTTTATTTGTATGCTCATTATTAGTTCACCTTTTTAATTTTTGATAAATAATTATAACTATTTTAAAAACGAAGAAACATACTGTATCTCTGGAATTTTATCTATAGTAGTGCGATAAATCGAAAGGTTAAATAAACAACAGCTAAATAACCCAGGTAAGTAATGTAGCGATTATAAAGCTTTGTCCCATTAAAAACTTAATATTTCTTTCTAAACTGCAAGCCATCCAATAATTAAAGAGCAGAAAAAAAGGCGACGATGATTCATATGTAATCTCCCTTTTGCTTTATTTATTTCTTTATCTATATAATACATAGAAATTCTGTGTATGTGAATTTAAATTTATTAGCTCTTAATAAACTAACTGCTGCTTTACCATATAAAAAAAGATCGCATCAGCGACCTATATTCAAACATAAGTACCCGTTAGTCATAATGAACGAAACGGCTCCCATCGCTTAACGTAGGTTGCACTTGGTCATAATGTTACTACCCAAATCAAAACCAAGTGTAGAGCTACACACGAAAAGGAGCCGATTATTATGAAGGATGTACAAAAATTTGTTGGTTTAGACGCCTCTAAAGATACTATTGCTGTTGCGATTGCTGATTCAGGTCGTGGAGAGCCTAGATTTCATGGTACCATACCAAATAAACCAGAAAACATTCGCAAATTAATGAAAAGTTTAGGCGATCCTAAAAATCTATTAGTTTGTTATGAAGCTGGATCTTCTGGATACGGAATCTACCGATTACTTCTATCTATGGACATAGAATGTATGGTTGTAGCACCTACCCTTATTCCAAAGCGTTCAGGAGATCGAGTAAAAACAGACAAAAGGGATGCAATTAGATTAGCTCAGCTACTTCGTGCTGGAGAGCTTACTTCTGTTTGGGTTCCAGATGAAGACCATGAAGCATTGAGAGACTTAATTCGTGCTCGTCATGATGCTCGTGAGGATTTACAAAGTTCTCGTCAGAGACTTGTTCACTTCTTACTTCGTCATGAAATACGTCCCCCTCAAGGGGTTAGAAATTGGTCTGTCAAACATCGCGAATGGTTAAAACGATTAACATTTGAAAGAACTTCCCAACGTACTGTTTTTCAAGAATACCTACATGCAATCAATGTAGTTGAAGATCGTATGAAACGAATCGAAGCTCAAATCCATGAAGAAGCTCTTCAAAGTGAACATGCACTTGTAATTCAAGCACTTCAAACTTTGAGAGGTGTCGCAGAGGTCACTGCCGTTACTTTAGTAGCTGAAATCGGACAGTTTTCTCGTTTTTCTAACCCAAGACAACTGATGTCCTATGCTGGACTCGTTCCTAAAGAATACTCTAGTGGATCAAATCGTTGGCAAGGTTCTATTACTAAGACGGGAAATTCTCAGGTTCGGCGTTCCATTGTAGAAATCTGTTGGTCTTATCGTCATCGACCTTCTCTTAAAGGTGAATTACTTAAACGGCAAGAAGGTCAAGATCCTGAAGCACAACGTATTGCTTGGAAGGCTCAGCACCGTCTTCATATGAAATATCATCGTATATCTGCTAAAGGAAGAGGTGGCAAAGTAGCTGTTGTTGCTGTCGCTAGAGAATTGCTTGGATTTATTTGGGCTATCGGTTGTACCATTGAAAATAAACAAATTACTCAATCAAAAGTTGCTTAATTAGATTAAATGTAAACTTATGTAATGTATGATTTTATCTCAGAACTATTTGTGTTGAAGAATTGAAGATTTGGCTCGAAGGCAAACCCCCGGGAAGGAGAACCCTCATGTTAAGTTATGCACTAGGTTCGAAGAACTGAACGTGCGTCGTTAGTCCGAGGCAGCTCCGTGACGGATGGAATGAAATGTGGTAACCAACCCACGAATATCAGACTGTATATCACCGTCAACGTTTTTGCCTTCGTGTCAAGTTTTTAAGGTTATCCTGTTCAACTTTCTGCATTGTATCCATTTCGTAATTAGCTTATCAAGGGAAAGTGCACCCTTGACAAGCTAATTACGAAAGGATATTTAGTCTATAAGTTGAACAAGGAATAACTCTATTCATGCTGAATAAAAACACCATTTAAAAACATTTGGGTGTGGTGGGTTGACAGTTTCGTTCATATCAGCTTAATAAGAGCCAACAAAATACCAATGTTCATCTAACTTTTCTATTTGTTTAAAATCTCCATCAAAATCGTTATGACTTGGCTTTTTATCATATGGTGAGTATACGAACCCAGAGAAATTATCTAATATCCCTCGATATGTGAAGAACAAAATCAAGTCTTTGTTTTTTTCAATAACAATCTCACCGCCACCTTTAGATAATCGGTGATATTTTTCAGGTAATTGAATTATCGATGGATCGTATGAAATGTTGGGTGTCAAAGTACCATTTTTCACCATTTGAACTACTTCTTCTCTTTCCGATCTATTCGATTTGAAGTCCAAATCTAAAATAACTTGAGTAAAAGGAAAGTAAAACCATAATAAGATGGTTATTATTTGAATAGTTAATGGCTTCCAATCCTTATTTTTTTTAAATAAACGTATGGTGGCCTTTATTGTAATGAAAATGAAAAAACCAAATATCACTAACCAAACAGGCAGCATTAAAAATTCGGTTAATATATCGACCAGATACCATTGAAAAAATTCAAGTAAAATAACCAATATACTACTTGCTAATGCCAAGACTAAAAGTTGATTTTGTTTCAAATATTCCACACTCTCATAGGATCGTTTTTTGGCTTCATTTTATAGAACTAATGACTAGAATATCAATGGTATTTTGTGACAGGCTTTCTCCTTCTAACCGGCCACAATAGTTGAACAGGATCATGCCTTACATAATCGATACGTATTCTTGCACTATCCCTCACAAAATTGTAGTAATCGGAGGTGCCATAACTGTTTAGCTCAGCACGACTATCTTTTTCTCAATGGAATGATGTTAAAAGTGAAATAAATTGAGGTAAAATCACAGATGCTAAGCCAGATGAAAACGCAAAAACTTGTTGATCTCCTGAAACGGTAATTAATACTTCCCCACCATTTAGGTCAATTATTACTTTACTCTTATATTCAAAATGCAAGGGATAACCCCATTCACCGCCTTGAGGCAGCCTCTAGTTCTAAACTATGCACACGTTACTTAAAGACGAGCTTTCACGATATGGTTGCTTTATTAAAAGATTCTAAACAAATTCTATATTTTCCTGCTGGTTTAATTCATTACCAATTTCAAACGGATCAAGGATGGATTTTCTTAATTTTCATTATTGATCTTTTTTGCATTTAATTTAAAGAATATCCCAAAGTTATTTTCTAGCAATCCATCTAGGTGCCCACCAATTTGCAGGACCTAGTAGTTTCATCAAAGCGGGCACCACAATAATTCGTATCAGTGTGGCATCAATGAAAATAGCACAAAATAAACCTACACCGAGTGCCTTTGTAATTTCAATGTTAGTAAAAATAAACGAACCCACTACCACCAGTAAAATTAATGCAGCACTACTAATAAGACGACCCGTTTTCTGTAGCCCCACGGCCGTACTTTTTTCATTATCGCCTGACCTCTCATATTCTTCCTTAATTCTTGAAATTAAAAATACCTCATAATCCATTGATATGCCAAATACTATGCAAAAAATGGTGACAGGCATAATGATACTAACGTATCCAGTTGAAGTAATATTTAAGAATCCTGCTAACCATCCGTACTGAAAAACAATGACAACAATCCCCAAGCTAGCCCCAAGACTTAAGACGTTCATCAATAAGGCTTTAAGCGGTAAAAGAACGGACTTGAATGCGGAAAGCAATATGATATATGTAACAGTGATAATAAATAACATTAACAAGGGTAAACCTGAATTAATTCGATCTAGTATGTCAACACGTATAGCCGTTTGTCCAGTAACATATGTTGTTAAGTCACTCTTTGATATATTTCTGACTATATGAACAAGCTTGGAAGATCCAGTCGAATCCGGATTAGATTGTGGTACTATAGTCAGCATAGCATAATTTCCACGTAATAAATTACTGTTAACCATTCGATCATGTGTACCTTTTGAAGCTAATAGTTGCGCGGTGTCTTCGGCTGATCGATTACCAAGAACATCTATATAGCTTTGAACCTCCAACAGATCAGGTAATTTTCGAATCCTATCCTCATATTTTTTTATGTCTCTAATGGATGCCACTCTGGTGACGTTTTCCTTTGCCTTGACAACAATATTAATGGGGCTAGATCTCCGTATATCATAATTCGCTTTCAATAATTCTGCACCTGTCCTTGATTCGTATGGGGGTGGGAGTACTTCCGCGGTGGGTACCCCCACTTTCATATGAACAATGGGCGTCATAAGCGATAATAAAAAGGTAATGATCAAGAAGGCTAGTATCGCTGGTCTTTTCATTACAAAATTGGCAAGTCGCTCCCACATAATTGAATTTTCCAATTTCTTTTGAGTACCAGGAAATACTTTTAAAGAATTGATATGATAGCCCAAGATACCCAGTAACGCAGGTAAAAGTGTACAGGATAGAATCATTGCTGAAAACACCACCAGGACACCACCAAGACATAATGAATAAATGATTGGCAGCTTAATAAACAACATCCCACACATACCAATCAAAACTGTAATCCCTGAAAAAAATACAGATTGTCCCGCTGTTTGAATGGCCATACCTACAGCTTCCTCAACGGATTGACGGCTCTTTAATTCCTCACGAAAACGGCTTACTAAAAAAAGGGCATAATCCACTCCTATCGCCATACCTAGCATCATCACTATATTTGGAAGAAAATTTGAAAGGGAGTAATACCCAGTTAGACAGTATGTAATCCCCATTGTCAGAGATACACTGATCGTCCCAATCAACAGGGGTAGAATGGCAGCCCAAACAGTACCAAAAATAAATAAAAGTACAAATAAGGCAATGGGAAGTCCAATTTTTTCTGAATGTGCCATATCATGTTTGGTTGCTTGCTGTATTTCATGTAGCGTAGCTATTTCCCCATCAATATACGTATGCATTCCTTTGGGGTGGCCAATTAGCCTTTTTATTTCTGAAAAATGGTTAAGTGCCTCTCGATTCTTTAGTTTTAATGGAACAACAACTGACTGAATACCCTTATCTTTTTTTATACGTGGTGTGTTGTTTATCTCAATTTTTCCAACATAGTCCTTCTTATTTAGTTTATCTAATGATTGCAAAATGTCCTTCTTTGCCTGATCGCTAGTTAGGTCTAAATGATTACTCTTATATACAATTGTTAATGCTGACGGAGACACTTCAAATTCCTTTTTCATTAATGATATACCTATGTCCGACTCGCTTCCCTGTGGAGTTAATCCGCTATCCTTAAGCCTATCAGGAAGTTTTTGGGCAAAAAAGGCTGAAAAAATGAATAATAATATCCAAAAAATGGATACTACCCAACGTAATTTGTACATCTTGATTCCCCAAAGCCAAAATAGACCTTTATTTTCAATTTCTCTCATCTTTTCCTACCCCTTTTGTTCCCAATAAGAATAGGATTTGTCATATCTCATGTTTTTATCAAGAAGAAGAAACGTAATCTGCTCCAATTTTAATAGGTATAGGAATTATTTGCATTTCTAACGAATGCAAAAAAGGGAAAATTAATAATGCACCAAATGTTAAGGAGGGTACCAATGGGTTATTTAAAAACCATGCTTGTTTGCTTGCTTACTTTCCAGCTCCTTTTGAATGTTCCTTCAGCTAAAGCTGCTCCACCAGATAATGAATTGAACCAATATTTAGCTGGATTAGGATGGACTAAACAGGAGTTAATGGACTATCTTTCCTACTATGAAATCCCTTTAGAAGATTTTAGTACAGTGGAAGAACTAAAAGAAGTGCTCGGTACCCCTATCAACTCAACCAATTTGCAGCAGTTGTTAACCAAGTATGATCTGACACAGAAAGAATTTAACGACTTAATGGATCATTTTGGTGATAACCTGAGTGATTATAAATTTATTGAGGATTTAGATGCATCAGTTGAATATTACGCTAACAATGATGATTATATGGCAGAAACCGAAAAAGCATTAGCGGATTTTGGCATTACTGAAGAAGAGACAGAAAGATTGTTTAACTATTTAGCTGCAGTGGAAGAAAAGAATAAAAATCAACTGGATCAAATAGCAACAAACGATACACTTTGGGAAAAGTTCTCCAATGTAGAAGATCCTTCTCAATTAAGCGATGAAGATTTTGATGAGATGGTTCAAATTTTGGAGCAAACCTTTGAATTATATGAAGTTAAAATGAACTTTAAGGTTAACGGTCAAGCTGTAACGTTAAAGGAATTGTTAAATATGAAAGAGCCTCCAAAGGGTAATCTTTCTGGAAGTATCTACAGCACTTCAGGTGAGCTTTTGTTAGACTTTAATATACCTAAAGAGTATTTAGAATCACTAGAGGCTGTATACGATGGTGAAGACTTGCTTCATTTAGGTGAAATTTCAGATGATTATGTAGATCATATGCATGAAGAGAAGTATGAACAGGGACGAAAAAACTTAAAATAATACGAAAGCCCTTCTCCTATGGGAAGGGCCTTTTTAAGGGTAGATAATAGGAAAATAATCCAAGCAAACATTAGGACCCAGCGAGACTAATTGTTTCACGATTTAATGCACTTCTGGTTGTAATTTTTGTAGGTATCTTCCCCTTATAATAAAGCTTAACTACATAAATCCCAGCAACAAAAAGGCAATGGAGTGAATTCCATTGCCTTTTCTTATACGGTAAACATCCGAAGCTTTCTAACCCCGAAGCCGAACTTATTAAAATGACTGTCCCCTTAACTATTACCCTTTATTAATTTTTAACATCGAGTTAGCATTTACCTGAAATTCATATGGAACTTTAACCTCTTCCACAGAACACCCATTTTTAGTAAGATAACTGAGTATTTTATCTAAATGGTCGAATCGTTTCCCTTCCAAATCGACCAATGGGAAAATACGAATTTCTTCTTTTGTAACTCTTAATAACTCGTCTAAAGTGTTTGTATGAAATTCATAATCTAATCGATCAGCATACATAAAAAGAAAATGGGCAGATAGAAGAACATCAAATTCTCCATCATTAAAGGGTAATGAGGGTAAAGTGACAGGAACATACCGTTCACTTGATTGTCTCATATCCTTTGCACAATCATATAAAGCACTTAGGCGATGTTTTCTAAGTTCCTCTATATCATTAAAATAATCCCAAATATAATTAGTTTTTGCTTTTTCCATATGTTCCATCGCATGTTCAACATCCTGTATTCCTTTCTCATATAGATCTTCATCAGAATGATAATATGCGATATCGGCTGCTGTTACATTTAATCCTGAATTATTACCTACAGCAGTAAAAGAACATGCCCCTGCTGGACAATCCAGTATCTTTTTCCCCTTTAGTTCTGCTACCGAAAGAGAAAACATGCCCAAATATTCTTCAAACGTTCTTCCAATGAAAATAATTCTCTCTAAATCTAACTTTGTGCTCTGCTCAACTCTACTCATCTAAACTCACCTCTAAAAAAGAATTAGATTTATATTATCATAGTTAGCTGGAAAACTTAACCTTTTTTGATGTTATATTTTTTAATACCAGTATTAAAGAGAAATAAAAAGAACATGAACCCTTTGTTGATCTTAAGAACCCATTAGTTTCTATAGTTTATTATAAAAAGGGAATCACAGCTACTAACGGGTTCGGTTTTGAAATACAAAATACGTAATTCATCAATGAACCATGGTTTCGAATCGTTCACCATGGAAATACATCACTTGTTGGTTTATGGTTTAAATGGTTCTGCTTTCTTAAAAGTAACAGATTCAGCTTTATACATTTTTCCATCCCAACCATATTTAATTTTTAGGCTGCCTATACCTGCCTCAGGAATAGATACAAATACAGTTGTATGGCCATAAAGAACACCATTTTCAGGCATATATTCCTCCATTGATCCTACTCCAGGAGGGGCATCAGAAGATTGATAACCGAATTTTAAATAGTCCACTAAGTATTTCTTTTTACCAGTTACAACAGTAATTTCATTGCCTTTTCGTTCCATTCTTACAAGTCTTTTGACCGCATCATTAATTGATTCAACTTGCACTTCTTCGTATCTTCGATTAAGGTCATGTACTTGATTTAACACGTGTATTTCTTTTGTAGATACTCCAGACCCTGCACCAGATATTAAAGCGACTATAACATCTCTTAATCCATCGCCATTTATATCTTCATAAAATAATTCAGGGGCAAACTTGTCATTATACCAATTAGGAAAGTTATATAATAATTCTCCACCAACGCTGTCCACTCCACCGCCTACTTGAACAGTAAAGTTTTTGGTAGCCATACTATCTACCTTATCAGCAATTAAAAAAATGTTTTCGTACCACACATCAGATTTAATGTGTGATGTTACAACTCTTTGAACGGCATATGCTTTTCTGGTATGACAAACTATGGTCATTATTAATAAAAATATTAAAAATTTCTTCATTGGTATCACTCCTATTATTTATAATTGCCAAAAGGAATGAATTACTTTACTGGATATTTTCTTTGAATCAATTTGCTTGTGAGTTGATTTAGGGTTAACCAATAAGGGTTATTTCATAAGCACATTTTTCTTCGTAATGACCTAAATGTAGAGGATCTGTATATTCATAGTGGTAATAAAAAAAAGCTGCCTTTAGACAGCTTCATACCTGATATCAAACCCCTGATCAATAAGATTTAAATAATCCAATTACTATACCTGACTTTTTCTGATGATCACCTCGAGAATTTCAATTATTTATATCCCAAGGTGATATAAATAATAATGACCATTAGATAAACACTTTGAAAATGCAATAATTTTATTAAATTGCTTCATTACTTCATCGCGGTTGATGACAATCTTGTCATAACTTCCATCCTGCTTAATGTCCCCATCCACATAATTCCCTGTAAGGAAAAGGGTATCAGGTGCATTATTGAATAAGTCCCTCCAAGAAGTAAAAATACCCTTTAACCTAATTGAAGATTCATTATCAAATAACGTTACACCGTAATAGTTAATTCCTTGGCCAATTGGATTTCCTAACTTAGCTGGATTTTTACTCGGTACCCATTCTAAAGTGTCCGAAATGTATTGGATGATCTCATCATGAATTACAACTTTGTCAATGATACAGTTATTTTTGTCTTTATTTCGCCAAAAATCCGTTAAATCGGTTGTGATAGGAATAAGATAAAACTCATGTTCTAAGCTCATAAATATCTCCTTATACTTTTCCTAAGCTTATAGTGATACCACCCTTGTTTAACAAAGCATTTTGTTAGTTACAAGATAAGAAACAGGATTTTAAATTTAGCACCTGTAGCATCAATGCCTTTTTCGGTTCCTGCCGAGTACCGATTCCTCTTTTAATTCCTTCCAATAAGGCTTGAACCTCAACTTCCTTGGAAGGTGGAAGATGATGTTTGAATTTATGCGCCATAATAATAGAAGAAACTCGTCTTCGTATGGTCGAATATTTATGTGTCGTTGCCAATTCCGATAAATAAAGGCAAAGCTTGCCTGCAGATGCCGGAAGCGGATCCCGGCCATTCAACTCACACCACTCTGTGAAATGTTTCCAGTCCGACGCGTAACTTCTCTGGGTGTTCTTACTTTTAGATTTTTGGATGTAGAATTTTATTTTTTCCAGTTTTTCTTTATCAATCTGAAGAAATTTCCCACTTTCAGTCAACATAATATCGAACCTCCTTAACAGCGTTTTTTTCCGGTCTTAAGTTCCGATAATATATATTCTCGGAAGTCAGTAACTTCGTAAAGTTTACTTCCTGGAATTTAAAAAGGGCGTTCCAAAACGGAACGCCTCCCAACTGACCGTTCGGTGGTGTTGCTTGAAATATAAACCATACGTTGTCCGGGCGCATAAATAGTAGTTAATGTGAATTTAGCACATATTTAAATTAGAAAAAATTTTTTAGATCCACAGAAAGAGTGTTTTATGTTTAAATTATTGGGATCCCCTTTTTATTATTTGTTTATGAGATTATTAATGTGAACAAGACTGTTTAAATCTGTAACCATTCGGCGACACTTTATAAAATCCTTTTCTCGGCGTTTTTCGACTCTCATTCTTACTGAATGATGTCTTTTGTAATCTTCATAACCTACACCATGCGCTCTCCACATCGCTTTTTCCATTTCGTTCGTGTACCTTAATGGTAAATGATTGATAACAAATCATTCCTTTCGGTTTTTTCACATTGGCAAGTTTTTCTTTAAGATGGTTTTCATCTTATCATTAAACCCCAAATCACACAAAGTTGAATAAATGGAATATTCGGCTATATCGAGTAATGTCATCCAGTCTCAGGGAAATAACTCTTATATACTTGTTATTTTTTCCTTATCCTCCCATATAGTGCATTTCCTATACTTATAGGACTATAAATAATGGTGCAAGCAGTTTCATAAAGACGTGATGTTATGTTAAGTGTTAAGGAAGCTACTAATTCTTTTATATTCTTCGTGATTTAAGTTTAAAAGGTCCATTATTGATTTTATTGGTTTGTCCTTGCCGAATAAGACATCCTCTATTTTCCCAATCAACAAAGAATTGGTATAAACTGGATGATGTAAAAAGGGATTAAGTCATAAAAGGGATTGGTGAGACAGAATCCCGAAAAGCGCTACAGGAGTTAGAAGATATTTTCTTGAAAGAAAAAGCAGAACCAAATAAACCATTTTATCATTTGATAAAAGAACCGATTTAAAATTTCAAAATTCTTTAGTATTTCTTTTCAAAAAACGCCATCTCAAACTATTGAGATGGCGTTTTATATCTGTATTCAATATCGGGTTCAGTCTTAACTTCAGCATAAACTAACTACTTTAAATTAATCCCGTTTCTTCACATATCAATTTTAAGAAGTTATGGGTTTACCATTTAAAAAGAGAAGCATTTTAATACTTCCTCAATGCTTTCATTGTGGCTTCCCAAAAAACATTTACTTAAATTTAATACCGTAATAACGCATTGCCTCTAGGCTACCTTCATACTCAAAAATTCCCTTTTCAATTAATTTCCTAACTCTATATTCAATAAAGCTGTCTCCGATATACTGAAGAATATGTCCATAAACCTCACCAACTAGTCTAGCACACATTATAACCCCTTTTTTCTTCCCTATTAGCTTCTTGGCTTTTTCAATTATAAAATCATCAAAATAGTCTTCAGCAACAACTTTTATTTCGCTGTTTTCCCATATTCTTAATGTTCCAGGATTCGTTGAGAGGTCTAACCACTTCTTTTCAAAATCCTTATATACTATTGGTGATAAAATCTGGCTGTTCTCTTGGCTATACATATATATGGTTTGTAATTCCTTTAAAGTAATCTCACCCGAAAAAGAGGGCACATACTTTTTAGACTTTTTCTCAAATAACTGTCTATACAATGCGGCTGTATTAATAATAAAAATAGTGTTCTTTCGTTCCCGCAACAAATACAGTGTAAATAGAAAAGCAGTTTGTTCATTTGCATTTTCTGATGTCCAAATGTATATTGGAAGATCTTCAGGAATCGATAATATTTGAGAAACGACTTTCGGCATACTGTCTTGATCAAAATCATTAAGGTTATTTTTCACCCAATGTAACCTCTCTGTTTGTCCTTTTTCTGTTTCCAAACTATGTATAGGGCCAATAGAGAAATTGTCTTGAAAGGCTATGATAAACTCTTCTTTAAGTAAGTTTAATTCTTTTATTGTTTGCCTTAAAAATGGGTATCCAAATTGTATATGGACTTTTTTGTAACTTCCTTCTTTGAATGTATCTGACTCAGTGACTTTTGGATAGAGAATTTCGTTATACATTTCTTTAAGATCATCTGCAAACTCAACTAAAGAATTTTCTTTATCCTCCAACAATGCAATCCTATACATAATAAATAGCAAGTATGATCTTACCTCTTGCTCAGGTAAATCCTTTACGATATTTTTTATATCAAGAATATCCACCTAAATAACTCCTTATAAAATGGATTAATAGCTCTAAACATTAAAATTGGGCTACCACTAAAGTTACCCCAATCTTACCGTATTAGATTTAATGGTTTTGATTCACGCTTTATTTTTTAACCAAACTTGCAAAACCTTCTCTTTTACTAATAAAATGTCCAAGTAAATAAAAGGTATTGGTACAGTTGCATTGAAGAAAGATAGAATCAAAATTTTCGGTCTAATAGGATTGATTTTAAATTCACTTATTGCTTTTTTGTTTTTGTCATTCTTTATCTCATTTGGTCCTGGAGGTTATGCAATAGAGTATGTTCTAAAGTTCTTTCAAAAACTTATTGAATAAAAATTTCTTTTTTCAGTTCGTACTTTTTGTCAAATACGAAGTTAAAAAATAATCCTCCTTCAAGTAATCTGCCCCGTTAGCGGAAAAGCAGCATTCTTAATATATTTTACTACTTCTTCTATTAAACATCCGTTATCTCAATATAAAAAGCTGCATAATTGCAGTTGGATCTTAAACTCTTGCACCACTTAGTGAACAACGAATAACACTTTATCCCCTAAAAATACCCATTTATGCTATTGTTAATATATGAAGATAAAACCAAAAGGGGGAATTCACAATATATGAAGGTGATAATAAACATTCTAATTACTTTATTAGTTTTATTAGGCTTAAGCTTTATCTTTACTTATCTTACTAATACAAAATTCATTGACTACTCGTTTCTTGTTGGAATGATAGTATCAATTATTATTTGGTTTTCGAACTCTAAAGGTGGTTTTACATCACGACTTACGGATATGACTGTTCAGGGAGCAACAGGAATAAAAATGGAAGGTGAGAAGTTTGAATTCAGGCCTAATATTGCTTTTTTCACTTCACTTTCTTATACCATCATCACATTTGTTGTTATGTTATATCACTACAGAAGTTACCTATAAAAGAACACTCCGGGTTTACATTGCAGAAGAGGCAGAGAGGCTTTATACCTTGCTTTTCCGAAGAAGGAGAAATCTTTATGCCCATGGAAGAAACCTTCTTCGCTATGCGTTTTGCTCAGCTGCGAGACAGGTTTGGAACGTCATGGATGCTCCTGTGTGAGCGCCAGTCAATAGAAACCTAGTCTATTCAGATGAAGTCCACATCCTTTGCTACTTCGGTTAACCTCACCCGTTTACAAAACCGGCTGCTTTTTTAAGCAGCCGGTTTTGGTTAAATATGGTAATGGGGGGGATGGCAAAAATATAAGGAAGGATTTGAGGATAATCCCATATCATTAAATTTCAGGTTTAATGGAGCTTGCTATTTTTACAATTTCTGATTTAGTTAATTTATCTTTACCTTTATACTTAATCTCTAGTTCCAACTCATTTTTTCTATCTTCCCAATACAAAAATTGAGTTCCACTTTTTTCTTGATAAAAATATTTAGTTCCTGTAATTTTTGTTCTTTTATCCCATTTGGGGTCATTTTGCCAGCTTACATGTTGAGTAGCAGTTACATCAAGTTCACCTTTAGTTGATAGATAATGATAAATTGCTGTTTGACAGTTCTTCCCACAGGAAGTAACAGTCAAATAGCTTTTATTAGTCTCAAAAGGATAATAATTTGGTTGTGCTTTGATTATTCCTAAAAAACCAGCCCAACTTATAGGCATTTTTAAAATGGGAGTATAAAAAAATAGGATAGTTAATAAAACACTTACACCAATTAAAAGGTATTTCAACCCTTTTTTCTTTTGGTTGTTTTCCAAAGTTGTTCCCCCACAGTACATCTTCAATGTCATAGAGTATACTACTTTAGTTGGGACTTGACGATATACCTCTCTGGACTTCTCGCAGCTCGATCAATGAATATTATGCTTTCTAAAATTACCGCCCTTCACTTCTGCTACATCATATACGGTAACAAAGGCTTTTGGGTCCAATTCATTGATGATTTCCTTTAGTTTCGTTTCTTCTAGACGGTTAATCACACAAGTGATTTCTTTAAATCTTTCATGGGAAAAACCGCCGTAAGCTTCTTTATACGTTGCACTTCGTCCTAAACGGTCTCGGATGGTCTCTACCATTATTTCGGGTTGAGTGGTGATAATTTGAAAGCCTTTCGAACCACTTAGGCCTTCTTCGACAATGTGAATGACTTTCGATGCAATAAAATAAGCTATGGCCGAAAGAATCGCTCCTTGCAGACCAAATACAATCGCAACGAAAATAAACACAAATATGTTTAAGAATAGAATGAGATCACTGGTACCAAACGGTAATTTTCGAGATAGGAGTACGGCAAGCATATCAATACCATCTAATGCACCGCCATTACGCAAGGCTAAACCCATCCCAAATCCAAGGATAATCCCGCCAACAACGGTAATTAACAATGTATCCCCTTTAATAATAGCTGGGGTATGATGCATGAGGATCGTACCAACCGCTAGTGAAGCAATTCCAATGACTGAAAAAAGAGCAAAGCTTTTTCCTATTTGTTGATATCCTAACCAGATAAAAGGAACGTTGATAATGACAATGAGAACTCCTAATGGTAAATCAAATAGTTCTGATCCAACGATACTAAGACCCGTCACTCCCCCATCCGATACGTTGTTTGGGATAAGAACCGTCTCTAGTCCATATGCAGCGATAAATCCCCCGATTATGACCATTAATCCTCGCAGGATTAATTTTAGTTTATTTGGTTTATGTATTTTGTTTGTCTTCATCCAATTCCTCTCTTCCACTTTCTCTTTAGATTAAAATCTTATCCTTCTACGAATTTTTAGAACCTATAAATTTACATCAATCTGAGTGGTAATTATGTCTTCTTTTGTAATTCCTAAAAATTTAAGAGTCTCTGCTGGTGTCGAATGGTTAAAGTGTTTTTGTAAAAGGGCTATCGAGACACCTTGTTTAAACGCATGAAATCCAAAAGTCTTTGCCAGTGAGTTTGTCCCAATCTTCCCTTCAATCCCTACCTTTACAGCGGCTTCATGGATAATACGATAGGCCTGTTGCCGTGTTATCGGTTGTTTAAACTTACGTGACTGGAATAAATAAATCTGTTCTTCTATGTTGACTTGGTTTAAGTAAGTCGTTACAGCTTCCTTTACTTTTTTGTTTAAAAATACGGACTTCCTCCCTTCACTCTCCATTTCTGAGTAATGATAAAAATCCTTGATTTCTCCCTCACGATTAAAAAGTTCCTTTACCTGTATCAAAAGTAGTTCAGATATTTTAAGACCCGTATTGATTCCAACAACAAACAATAAATAATCCCGATATGAATGTTTTTTCAGGTGTTCTTTTATCGAATTGATTTGTGCTAGGTCTCTAAGTGCATCGACTGTTTCCAACTCATCATTATCCCTTCAATGTTACTTAATATAAGTATATTTTATAATTGAGTAACATTCAAACCATCTGCCTATGATTTCCTGATTTATTTATCTTCTGAAAATGGATGAGCAAGTATACTTGTCCTTCAAAAATGAAAAAACGGCCTCAGCCCTATGGTGTATAGAGCTAAAGCCGCATATCGCAATTTATGATTTCCTTATCTAGTTGCTGGGGTCGTTTTTTTCTTTTATCCTATCTATTTAACTGTGTCACTTTGATTGGCTTGTTTTCCTTGCTTACTTTGATGATTTCCCCGATAATACTCATGGCGATTTCTTGGGTTGTTTCCGAGCCAATCTCCAATCCGATCGGAGAATGAACCTGCTCCAACTGTTCTGGTGTGATTCCTTCCCTTTTTAATTTTTCAAATATGGTAATGACCTTGCGCTTGCTGGCAACCATTCCAACATAAGCAATTGGAAATTGCAAGGCGGTTTTTAAGACAATCTCGTCACGGTCTTTTGTCACAATGACTACATATGATTTTTCATTGAGGTTGGCGGCAAGCATGGCCGTGCCAATATCTTCATCTACAAAAAGATTGGTTGCATTAGGAAAGCGTTCCTTCGTACAATATCCGACACGATCATCGACAACACAATATGGATATTCCAAAAAATCAGCAAGCTTTGCTAGTGCTAAGCCTAAATGACCCGCTCCAGCCAAAACGAGTTCAGGCCTGCTTTTATAGACTTCAATAAACACCCGCAACGTGCCGCCACAGTTCATTTGAATTCCGTCTTTTGCCTGTTTATTTAATTTGTATTCAACGATTTTTGATTGACCGATCTGGATGGCCTTTACACTATCTTCGATCACATAGTGTTCAGCCAAGCCCCCGCCGACCGTGCCTTCAATCGTCCCGTCACGGTAGACAATCATTTTTCCAAGATGCCTGGGAGTGGAGCCTTTGGATTCAATAATCATGGCTAGTGCAAAGGTTTCATTTTGACGGTTTAGCAAGGCCACTTTTTCCATCAGCAACATGAATTGCTCCCTCCTTTTGTAACGATTAGCTCGGTTGATATTGCTTCATGTTAAGGAAATAACGTAAAAGATTTAAGGCGACTGTTTTTCTGTAAATTGCCGTGGAGCGCTGATCGTCGATTGGTTGAATGATTTTATCGAAGTCTGCAACAACCTGAGCGATGTCTGCAGCTGCTAATGGTATTGTCTTACCAAGCAGCTTCTTCTCAATATCAACGGCACGAACCATCGTAGGTCCGACCGCCCCAAACGCAAAGCGAACATCATCGATTCGAGCACCCTTTATCCGGATATATCCGGCAAACGATACTTTGGCAATCGCATCTGCGTTGCGGTTGCCAACTTTCTCAAAAACGACATGAGCCTCTTCTTCTAAGATGGACGGCAAGATAATTTCAGCGAGAATTTCATTTTGGTTCCGCCCGACCTTTCGCGGACCTTGAATAAAATCGCTGATCGCTACTACACGCTCCCCATTGACGGAGCGCAGCAACAGTTTCGCGTTGTATACATATAATAATGGCAATGTGTCACCGGCCGGCGAAGCGTTGCAGATATTTCCTCCTAATGTTCCCCTGTTTCTTATCGCGGGCGCTGCAATCGTGTTGATCGCGTTCTTTAATGGTAAGGGGATTAACGGGTCTTCGAGTAACTCACTATAGGTACAGCAGGCCCCGATGTGAACGTCCTGATGATTCTGATACACTTGTTTTAATTCAGTAAGATGATCAATAAACATAATCGGCTTAGGAATTTTCGGAGCTACTCCCCTTCGACTTTTGTGAAGAACCATGACATCGGTGCCACCGGCCATGATGGCACAGTCCTCTTTGTTCAATTGGCTTAACGTTTGGTCTAAACGATCGAAGCGATACGCGGTTATTTTTTCTGCCATAGGCCATCACCTTTATTTGCTGCTAGATTAATTGCATCCACAATCATATTGTAGCCAGTACATCGGCATAGATTTCCGGAGATCCCTTCTCGAATTTCGGCTTCTGAAGGATGAGGGTTTTGGGATAGTAAAGCGGCACTTGCCATGACCATCCCTGGAATACAGTAACCGCATTGTACCCCTCCGGCAATGGAATAGCTTTCATCTAAAATTTTGAATTGTTCCGTTTCCATGATCCCTTCGATTGTTTCAATATCGGCTCCTTCTATCGCGCCAATCGGAATCAGGCAGCTGTTTTGCAGGAGACCATTCACAAACACACTGCACGCTCCGCACTCACCTTCTCCGCAGCCTTCCTTTGTCCCGATTAACTTAAACTGATCTCTTACTATATCTAGTAATCTTGTTGTGGCCGGGGCATCCGTTTCTACCGTTCTTCCATTAAGGGTGAATTTAATCAACCTTCTTCACCTTCTCTCATCCACAGACTTTCCAATATGACTTCAGGTGTAATCGGAATTTGTTTAAAAGCAGTTTGCAATGCATCCTCGATCGCCGCTTGGACTGCTGGAGCGCCGCCGATTAACGTTAATTCACCTGCGCCCTTCGCCCCGTATGGACCATCTGCATAGGGGTTATCAAAGACCTTGCTTTCTATTGGAACCACGTCCAATGAAGTCGGTGGTCCATAATCCGAGATGCTTTTTTGTTGGATTCTGCCTTGCTTGGAGGTCATCTTTTCTAAATAACCGTACGCTAACCCTTGCGCCAAACCTCCGTCTATTTGGCCTTTCATAATCCGTTCATCGATGACCTTCCCCACTTCATAATTGCCATATACTTTTTCCAACTTTACATTTCCCGTTAACGTATCCACTTCTACTTCGACGATATTCACGCCCCAGGAATAAGCCGGATAGGCGTCTCCCGTGAAGGTTTTTTCGTCCCAAGGAATCATTTCACGGTGAACATAGTTCTCCACCACTTCTTGTTCCACCCCTGGCTGCCACTGGTCCTTCAATTTCTTAGCGGCGCGTTCCAGTAATTTGCCGACAATCATCGTCGTCCTTGAGGCAACAGTCGGGCCGGAGTCGGGAACCTCTTTTGTATCGGGATTCGGATACACAACTCTGTCAAACGGGAGGTCGAGTTCTTTGGCGACAATTTTACTAAGTGTTGTATAAATACCTTGTCCCATATCAGAATTGGAGATTTTTAGATATACCAAGTCGTCCTTTGATTTCACCAGCTTCACTGTTGCTTTAATATGATCTCTTTCACCGCTGCCCGTAAATCCGCAGCCGTGGAGAAACAGCGAAGTTCCGATTCCTTTTTTATAGCGATGGTTTTGTTGATTAAAGCTATGAAACTCCGCTTTTTTCTTTTGGTATTGTGATGAGTTGAGTAAATGCTCAATCATCTCTTCCACTAAGATTGGGTCGCGGAATTTTCCTTTCGTGATGGTGGGGTCTCCTTGTTTGACGAGGTAGTTTCGTTTATATTGAAGCGGATCGATGTTTGCTAGTTTACTAAGATGGCCCATATGGCTTTCGATTCCGGCAAAGCTTTGTGGAGCACCAAAGCCTCTGAAAGCACCGTTCGGAACAGTATTTGTTTTTAAGACATAGCCTTTTGCATGAAAATGCGGAATTTTATACACACCGGCACTGTTTAGTAAGGCACGCTGCAACACGACAGAGCTCAATCCCGCGTTCGCTCCGCCATCGAGAAAAACGTCCACACACATACTTAAAATATTCCCTTCCTGATCAAGGGCTGTTCGATAGTTGAGTTTGGCCGGATGCCTTTTCGTCGTCACCACCATATCCTCAGAACGGTCGAACACAAGCATCACCGATTTTTTAACTGCTCTTGCAGCAACGGCTACGTGACATGCCATCATCGAAGGAAACTCTTCTTTACCGCCAAAACCTCCGCCGGTTGGGCTTTGAATCACTCTGACTTCATCGTCGCCACAGGCTAAAGCACTTAGCAATGCATTTTTTATATAATAAAGACATTGCATCGATCCCTGGACGATAATTTCATCATTGTTATAAATAGCGAGCATTCCTTGTGGTTCAAGGTAGACATGCTCCTGATAACCTGTATCATACTCTTCCTCGATGATTTGATGGGCTCCCTGCTCGACAGCGGAGATGATTTCCAAGCTATCCCCAAATTCATAGCTTGCCATGGTCACTCCAGATGCTGATTTTTGCTGGATTGCTTCGTCCAACGTGTAAATAGCCTGATGTTCTTCAAATTCTATCTTTACTTGATTTAACAAACTATATAGGATATCCAGATCTATTCCAACGAGAATGAAAATCGGCTCGCCTATATAATTGACCCACTCATTGGCAAAAATGGGCTGATCTTCTTTAATAATTTTGACATAATTGGGTCCGGGGATATCCCCTGCTCCCACCGCTTCATATCCTTCTGGAAGTTTCGGCAATTGAATGGATCTGATTTTTCCATAAGCAATGGACGAGCGATACAAAACACCATAAACCATATTTTCCACTTTTACGTCACTAATATAGGCCAACTGTCCTGATACTTTGCCGCTATGGTCCTTTTTCGGCACTGCGGTGCTTATGTCATTTAGATTCATTGCAACAACACCCTTCGACTCATTTTTTAAAGGGACATATATTTCATAGAAACCTCTTCCTATGATTTTATAAATCTGAAAGATATTTTATGATTCTTTTTTAACTGCACGTAATGTCAAAATAAAAAAAAGCTTGGATTGCATATTCCCAAGCTTGTCTTTACTAGAATTATTGAAGAATTAACTATTTGATTGGATAGACTTGGATCATAATTTTGGTGACGTATTCTTCCTTATGATTCATTACAACTGTATCATAAGTATATTCTTCAAAAACATAATCAGCTAAGGTTAAATTTAAACGTTCCATCTCTATAAAAAGTCGTTTATATGTTTTATGTATTGTTTTCTCATCCCCAATATGATAGCCAATCAGAAAATCACCCTTTATTGCTTGAAAATACGGATATCCTTCCTTTGGATTTGGCTGCTCAATATATAAATAGCTATAATTAGAGAATTCTCCCTTTAATACTTGCTCCCGTTTTGTTATACCACCTATTGGATATCCTGAATCAAGCTGAGAAATGTTCAATTCATTAATAAAATCTGAAATGACCTCTACAAATTCTTCATCCGTTATATTTTCGATGTTTCTACTTAAATAAAGTGTTGCTTCTGGTAATTGTTCGAGCGTAATTTGGTCAAAATCAAGTTGTGACGCTTCTTCCATTAAGGCGATTTTTGCCTCGATCATTTTTTCCTTCCTGTCAATCTCCTGACGCATTTTCACAATCTCTTCTTTTTTTTGATACATTAACGATAAAAATTTTTCAGGAGATTTATTCTCCATGTATTGTTGAATATCATTCAGCGACATACCCAAATCTTTTAATAGATCAATAACAAAGAATAGCTCTATTTGGCGAATTGAATAATATCGGTAACCTTTTTCATTTTTCAATACAGGTGACAAAAGCCCAATTTGATCGTAATAAAAAAGGGTCTGTTTGTTTACTTTGCAAAGCTTTGCAAATTCACCAGTAGTTAAATATTTTCCATTTTTTTTGTTCATTTTTTACAACACCACCCTTGACTATATAGTTACTATATACACTACGATTAGGATTGTAAACAAATCATAAAAAACAAGGTAGTTGGGTTTGTAAAGGAGAATTAAGAAGATGAAGACTCATAAAGTCACTTTAAGTTTATTATTAATGAATTTATTCATTGCATTTTTGGGAATCGGTCTCGTCATTCCAGTCTTACCTACGTTGATGAATGAATTAGGCATAACGGGGACAACAATTGGTTATTTAACGGCAGCCTTTGCGATTGCTCAACTGATTGTTTCACCATTTGCAGGGAAAGCAGCCGATCAATTCGGCAGAAAAATAATGATTGTCATTGGCTTATTTATTTTTGGCATTTCAGAACTTTTATTTGGAATGGGCAGAGAAATCGAAATGCTATTTATTTCTCGTATTTTGGGTGGAATTAGTGCTGCGTTCATTATGCCAGCTGTTACCGCTTTTATTGCTGATATTACAAATTTGGATACCCGCTCGAAAGCACTCGGGTTTATGTCAGCTGCAATTAGTACCGGATTTATTATTGGTCCAGGTATTGGTGGCTTTTTAGCGGAATTTGGAACACGGATACCCTTCTTCTTTGCAGGAGCACTTGGCACCATTGCGGCGATACTTTCTATTTTTTTATTATCTGAGCCGAATCGTCAAGAAGATCACAATGAACAAGTATCTGATGGTAGGATTCGCTTCAAACGTATTATGGCCCCAAAATATTTCCTTGCGTTTATTTTAATTTTTATTGCCTCATTTGGTTTAGCAGCTTTTGAGTCGTTCTTTAGTCTATTTGTCGACCATAAATTTCAATTTCAACCATCCGATATAGCCCTAGTGATCACAGGTGGTGCCATTTTTGGTGCCGTTTCACAAGTCCTATTATTTGATCGGCTTACACGTATTTGGGGTGAAATTAAACTGATTCGCTATAGCTTAATTTTATCAGCCTTACTTGTCTTTTTAATGACGGTTGTTCATTCATATTTGTCTATATTACTTGTTACATTTATTGTTTTTGTAGGATTCGATTTATTCCGGCCAGCCGTCACTTCATACCTTTCAAAAATCGCCGGGAACGAACAAGGATTCGTTGGTGGAATGAACTCGATGTTTACAAGTTTAGCGAATATTAGTGGACCCATTATAGGGGGATTATTATTTGATCTAGATATTAGCTACCCTTACTACTTTGCAACTGTGATCCTAACTCTGGGAATCGTGATTACATTGTTTTGGAAGAAGCAAGCATCTTATTCTTCCAACAAAGTGAAGGTTAGTGCAGCTAATCAGTCAATTTAATGGATAGACGAAAATTGAGAAACGTTTTAAGGGAAAGGGAGTTATAGTTGAAGAATGGGGATTGATGCCGCAATCATTAAAAAAGACAAAAAAAAAGAGCATTTAGCTCCTGCTCCGTGGTATCAGCCCCATCCTTCGCTAACACCGGTGATAACCCCACTCGTTATCCAACCACCTTTATTATAATTGCAAACGCTTACAATTTCAATCATTTTGCACTTTTGGCATGATAAAAATATTCTTACAAAACCATCTAGAGTAATGGGGAGGAGTGGAGAAACAGGTAAAGAAATGACTATTTTCCAATACACAAACGAAAATATCGAGGTATTTATGAAGTAAAATAATCTATGGCTATTTGATAATCCTTCTGGGTATCAACATCCATGATGACCCCCGGGTCATCTACATTGATATATTCCTTTTCGAAACCGTTAAGGACCACACGCAAATTACTTTCTGGAGGAGTATTAAGGATTTTCTGTTTCACTTCACTTGATAATTTGATGGGGTGACCACCTTTAAAATGGTAACTGGGAATCACTACGTTCCCTTTGTGTTCTGCAAGTAGCTGTACGGTCTCTTTTTTAACCAGCGGACAATCTCCGGGTGTTATAAAGAAAGTCGGTGCTTTTACTTCGTTGCAGCCCTTTTGAATAGAAGTAAACATTCCCTGGTTAAAGTGTTCATTGTAAACAAATTTTATCTCAAATGAATAGGTATTTTTATCGTTGATTTTTGTCATTTCCGCTTGGATCATTTCCGCTTGAAACCCAGCGACGACGATGATCCTGCTGCATAACCCTTCAAATTTAGAAATCGTTTGCTCCAACACGCTCATTTTCCCCAGTGGCAAAGTCATTTTAAAGGCATTTGCTCGGCTGGAATATCCAGCAGCTAGTACGATTGCTTCCATATTTGTCACCCTCTTCACATTATCATTTATCTACATTCTATTTTAAAGATTTAACTTTAATCCAGCATTATTAAAAATCCTTATCGACTATTAAACCTACATACGGCTATTTTATAATTTTAAAAATTATCATTTCTTTATTAGAAAAGGATGTCCATATTTTAAAGGACACCCTAACTAATTTTGAATTAACAATTTTTTTCATTGATAGCCCGATTACTTATTCTGCGCCAACAAGAGTCCAATCCTGAAGGTTATTATGGAATCCGAATATCTTAGGCCCTCCAAATTGTACTTGTTTGGAAATCGCTTCAAAATCATAATCTGAATAAAGCGAAATGATTGGAACATCTTTTTCCCAAATTGCTTGAAGCTCATAATAAATTACTTTTCTCTTATTTGGATCTGCTTCTGATTGTCCTTTTAACAGCAGCTCATCTGACTTTGGATTATCATATCTCATAAAGTTATAGGAACCAGCTTTACTATAAAGAGTTGATATTTCTGGATCCAAATTGAATGTAAAGCCCATTAATAACAAATCAAATTCACCGGCTTTTCCTTTTTGCATAATCGTCGGGAAATCGTAAGTTGTGACTTTAACCTTAACTCCTGCGTCCTTTAGGTTCTGGGTAATAATATCCGCAGACTGTTCACGGACTTTATTACCGATTGGGACTACTAATTGAAGGGTACGGTTAAAGTCCCAGCCAGCTTCCTTCAATAATTGTTTTGCTTTTTCTGGATTGTAGGTGAATTTTTCTAAATCGTTATTCAGGTAAGGGCTAACCGAAGTATACGGCCCATCTACTATTTCCCCTTTTCCCTTTAATAGTTTATTTACAAACTTTTCACGGTCCAGGGCATAAACAAGCGCTTGACGAACTTTGGCATCTGTTATCTTTGTAGTATTAAACATCATTGTTTGAAAACCAATCGTTGGTTCCACCTTCGTTTTTACATTGTTAAACTTTTCAACCGTTTCATAATCTTGAGCCGGGATCTTTCCAATTCCTGCAGCAACATTCATATGGAGCTCTCCTGTTTGAAGTTGGGCCACTAGGTTGGGGGCCGGCATAATTTTTACAAACAGGCTATTCGTCTTTGGTTTTCCTAAATAATAGTCTGGATTGCTTTTAAATTCGACATATTGATCCTTTTTATATTGCACAAACTGGTACGGTCCATTTGTAACCGTTGGTTTCATAAAGAAAGGGTCTTTTGCTAAATCTGCTGGCGCAACCTTCTCTAAGACATGTTTTGGCAGAATCATCAATTTTGAGCCGAGTTGCTCCTTAATCATATTCGGATCAACTGGTGATTTGGTTTTAAATTCAAGGGTATGTTCATCGATAATCTTGACCGAAGGAATTTCAGCTTGTCCCTCTTTCAATTTACCTGTATCATCGAGACCTTCAAGAACAGAAATATAGGTGCCGACCGTGGTTTCTACCTTCGGGTTTGCAATTAAGTTAAAGGTAAATGCGGCATCCTCAGCTGTAACCGGCTTTCCATCAGACCACTTTGCATTCTTATTCAGCTTGATCGTAAACGTTTGATTATCGGTCGTTTCAAATGAATCCGCCAATTTTGGGACAAACTCTTGCGGCCCTGTCATTTCTAAAAAGGAGTCAAACATAAACTTTTCTATAAAACTAGATGCAATGTCGGGGGAACCAATCGTGCTAAAGTTAATCGGCGGGTTAACCATTCCCAAATACATGGTTTTGTTGCCTGAACCATTAGAAGCATTAGAAGAAGTAGTTGAACTTTTGCCTGAACATGCTGTTAAAACCAATGATAAGACGATAGCAGATAAACTTAATGTTTTCTTTAAATAACCCATAATGTCCCCCTAATTATTCTATTTTTTTAAACATTATTTTAAATTTTTCGGATCCATTGCATCGCGCAAACCGTCACCCATAAAATTAATCGATAAAACTGCTAACAGAATCATTAAACCAGGTGGTAACCATAACCAAGGCTGGGTGGCTAACACGGTTAGCGATTGGGCTTCATTCAGCATATTTCCCCAGCTTGCTGTTGGCGGCTGTACTCCCATTCCAAGGAAACTTAAGGAGGCTTCTAATATAATCGAAGAAGCGATTCCAAAGGTGGCATTCACTAAAATCGGTGCTAAACAGTTTGGCAAAATATGTTGAAAGAGAATCTTCCAGGAAGGCAATCCTAATGCCACCCCCGCTTTCACATAATCCATCTCTTTAATCGTCAGGACACTTCCCCGAACGATACGAGCAACCGACGGCCAGCCTAATAATCCAATGACAAGAATAATATTAAGAAGACTGGGTCCCATGATACTGACAAGGACAAGGATCACCATAAGATAAGGAAAGGACATAAACACATCCGTTAGACGCATAATGATCATATCCACCCATTTTCCAAAGTATGCAGCAACAGCACCGAGGATCGTGCCGATTACGACATAAATAGCAACCGCTCCGATGCCCACAGCCAAGGAGACCCTTGATGCATAAATCAATCTACTTAACAAATCCCGCCCCACTTGGTCTGTCCCCAATATATGCTCGCTTGAGGGCTGATCTGCAAATTCCCCGTTAACAACGTAAGGACTCTGAGGTGCCAATAGGGGAGCGAATAATGCCATTAAAACAATCAAACTGAAAACTATTAGTCCAAAAACGGCTAGTTTATGTTTGAAAAACTTTTTTCTGATGACTCTTAAATAGCTTTCTTCTTTTCCCCGCTCTTGCTTTACGTCCAGGTTCGGATCATTTGCTACCGGTATTCCTGCCATTTTAGTTACTAGAGACACCTTAACCTCCTCCTTTCGAAAATTAATTGTACTTAATTCTTGGATCAGCAACTGAATAAAGGATATCGGTAATCAGATTTGAGAAAAGTACCATGAAAGCTGCCAAAAGGTTAATCGCCATTAACACAGAATAATCGCGTGAACCGATGGATTGGATGGTTAATTGTCCAAGTCCAGGCCATTGAAATATTTGTTCTGTGACAACGGCTCCCCCGATTAAAAGAGGGATATCCAAACCAATGATTGTTATAATCGGGATGAGTGCATTTCTCAACGCATGTTTATTAGTAACAATAAATTCTCCTAAGCCTTTCGCTCTTGCTGTCCTTAAATAATCCTGTCCGTGTACTTCGATCATACTGGACCTTACATAGCGGACCATACTTCCTGCGATTCCTGTCCCCAGGACGATAGCGGGCATAATCAAATGCGATAACGTATCCGTAAATCCCCCAGTACCGCCAAGTGTATTCATGCCGCCAGTCGGTAAGATCTGAGACATAATCGCAAAGACATAAATCGCACCTAAACCCATAAAGAAGTGTGGAATGGAAACGCCAAGAAAAGAAAAAGTAGTCGTCAAATAATCGATCCATGAGTATTGTTTTGTTGCACTTAAAATTCCGATTGGAATGGCAATAAGATAAGCAATGATTAAGGCAGAGCCCATCAGGATAAGGGTTGGACCCAATCGTTCGAAAATCATATTCGTAACGGGCTCATAGGTGGAGTAAGAGAAACCAAAATCACCTTTTAATAAATTTCCCAACCAATGCCAATATTGAATATAGATTGGATCATTTAACCCAAGAGCTTCTTTCTTAATCTCAATATCAGCCGCTGTTACATCTGGACTTACATACATGTCGACTGGATTACCAGGTGCCAGATTAATAATTAAAAAGTTAAAGATCGTTACACCAAACAAGACAGGGATAGCGATCAGAATTCTTCGAATAATATACTGAACCATAGGATCCCTCCTTCCTCGTTTACCTTAATGGAAAGTGACAAGCCGTTTGATGATGAAGACCGGTTAATTCCGGGGTTTGCACACGGCAAATATCTTGTGCAATTGGACATCTTGTGTGAAAACTGCACCCTTTGGGAGGGTTGGCTGGACTTGGAACATCCCCTTCCACTAAGATTCGTTCCCTGTTCCGCAAATGTGGATTGGGAATGGGGTAGGTACTAAGTAAACCTTGTGTATAGGGATGTTTCGGTTTCTTAAAAATATCTTCTGTTTTCCCAAGTTCAACAATTTTCCCTAAATACATGACGGCGATCCGATCACTAATATATTTCACCGCACCTAAACCATGGGCGATGAACAAATAGGTCAACTGAAACTCTTTTTGCAAATCCTTCATTAGATTCAAGACCTGAGCCTGTATAGACACGTCCAAGGCAGAAACAGGTTCATCACAAATGATCAGTTTCGGATTTAACATAAGCGCTCTGGCAATACCAATACGTTGCCTTTGACCACCGGAAAATTCATGAGGATAACGGCTTCGATGCAGCTTTGTCAATCCAACAATTTCAAGCATCTCATTTACTTTTCGGTCCACCACTTCTTTATCTGCCAGTTTATGGGCGAGCAGTGGTTCTGAAAGAAGATCTCCGATCCTCTTTCTCGGATTTAAGGATGAATAGGGATCTTGAAAGATCATTTGCATTTTTGTACGGGTTTTTCTCAGTTCAGATCCACTGATATCGGATAAATCCGTGCCCTCTAAAATGACTTTCCCCTCAGTAGGAGGGTCCAACTTTACAATGGCCCGGCCCGTAGTCGATTTGCCGCAACCGGATTCTCCTACAAGCGAAAGGGTTTCTCCTGGATAGAGGCTGAAATTCAAACCATCGACCGCTTTTACATGTCCAACCGTCCGGGGAATAATTCCTTTTTTAATAGGGTAATATTTTTTAAGATTATGAACCTCCAACAACGGTGCATCAGGCACTGTTTTTATACTATCCTGGATCGCCTCAACCGTTGAAATACTCATACTTGAACCTCCTCGGTCGATTTCGTTTTGGACAAAAGCTCATCTTCTTCCATTAACCAGCATCTGACTTTATGAACTTTTTCCTTATTAATAGAAGAAAGAGGAGGCTTTTCATTCAGACATTTTTCTGTAGCATATGGGCACCTTGTGTTGAACCTGCACCCCTTTGGCATTTCCTGTAAGGTTGGCACAATCCCGGGAATAGAATAAAGCCGTTTATGCTCTTCATATTCAAGATGAGGAATTGACTCGATTAATCCTTTTGTATAGGGATGCTTCGGTTCATCAAATAAGGTAAACACATCCGCTTCTTCCACCACTTGCCCCGCATACATTACAAGGACTTTATCTGCCATCTCAGCAATCACGCCCAAATCATGGGTGATTAACATAATGGCTGTATCCGATTCTTCTCTCAGTTCCTTCATTAATTCTAAAATTTGTGCTTGGATGGTCACATCAAGTGCTGTCGTCGGCTCATCGGCAATGAGCAGTTTTGGTTTACAAGACAGGGCCATCGCTATCATGACCCTTTGTCTCATTCCTCCTGATAATGCGTGCGGGTATTCATTCATCACGTCTTCAGCCCGTGGGATTTTTACTTGCTTCAGCATTTCGATTGCATATGCTGAAGCATCCTTCGTACTCATTTTTAAGTGAAGCTTGATCCCTTCAATCATCTGGTTACCAATTGTATAAACAGGGTTTAGGGATGTCATGGGTTCCTGAAAAATCATCGAGATCTGATTCCCGCGAACCTGTCTCATTTCGGCCTCTGTTAACTTATTTAATTCTTTTCCATTGATCTTGACCGAACCATTTTTTATGTAACCATTTTTCCCTAGCAATCTCATAATCGACAAGGATGTAACACTTTTCCCGCAGCCAGATTCACCTACAATCCCAATCGTTTCTCCCGGCTCCAGATTGAAAGTAACTTCGTCAACCGAAATCAATTCGCCTTTTTCAGCCATAAAAGCGGTTTGTAATTTTTCTACCTCTATTATTTTGTTGGACATCTTCTCACCCCTTATCCTGCTTAAAATCAGGTAAATTCTAAACTTTCTAACTTGCCTTTAATAAGCAGGTTCCTCGAGAATCTGTTCCGCGTTCTTTACCGTATATTGATGAACGATGCTTAATAGTGCTTTTCCAGCATATATCATCGCTTTTTCATCGAAATCAAACTTTGGATGGTGATGTGGGTAGGAGGCTCCTATTTCTTCATTCCGGGCACCCGTATGAAAGAACATACCTGGTTTTTCCTGCAAATAGTAAGCAAAATCTTCAGCTCCCATGATCGGGGTCATTTCTACCAGCATCCCTTCATCTAATGTATTTTTGATTGTATCTTTAAAAACTTGCGTTTCTCGGTCATGATTAAACAGGGCCGGATAACCGTTGTTATATTCAATTTCGTATTCTGCATGGAAGGCGGAACATATCCCACTGACCATCGATCTAAACTCTTCCTCGATTTGAACTCTTACGTCTTTGTCAAACGATCTGATGGTTCCGGTTAATACGGCGGAATCCGCGATGACATTCGATGCATTTCCTGCATGGAAGGAACCGACTGATACAACGGCGGAATTTTGTGGATTCACGCGTCTGCTCACGATGTATTGGAGCTGGTTGATGATTTGTGCACCGATTGCGATAGCATCAATGGTCTCATGCGGTGAGGATCCATGACCTCCCTTACCTTGAATCTTGATTTTAAAGGCATCTGCTGCAGCCATTGTATAACCGCTTTTCACTAAAAAAGTACCAAGTGGTGCACCCGATGCTAAATGTGTTCCAAAAACCGCATCTACTCCATCTAAACAACCATCCTCGATCATCGCGATCGCTCCGCCCGGTGCTAATTCTTCAGCATGCTGGTGAAGAAGCACGACATTTCCGGATAACTGTTCGCGCTTCTCACTTAACACCTTTGCAACCCCTAGTAACGTTGCGGTATGGCCATCATGACCGCATGCATGCATGACGCCAGGTACTTTGGATTTATAAGGAACTTCCTTTTCATCCTGAATGGGAAGGGCATCAAAGTCTGCTCTAAGGGCAATGGTTTTCCCCGGCTTCGCCCCTCTAATCAACCCGACTACCCCTCTTCCGCCAACACTAGTTCTTACTTCAATACCAAAATCAGACAAAATTTCTGCAATTAACTTTGGTGTTTCCACTTCCTGGAATGAAAGCTCCGGGTATTCGTGCATATGCCGTCTCCACATCACCATCTGCTCGTACATTTGTTCCAACTGAAAATGCCAATCCTTAATCACAAAAATTCCTCCGTTTCCATTTTTTGAGGTTACTAGATTACATTTGATGTTACTTAAATTAACATGTAATCTATATGTCCCTGAGTATAATGAAGAATCTTCCAAGCGTCAATCTACTTTTCTGACAATTTAGAATATTAAAATTATAAAATAAGCGCTTTCTTTCCTTTTCTTTTCATAAAGTAAACGGTTTCTATCTTTCTGGAAAATTCCGTGTTAGTTTTTCTTCCATATAATAAAAAAGCAATGTTCTCTTAATCGAGAACATTGCTTTCTTTTAATACAGGATTATTTTATGCCTTCTAGTTTCTCCTTTGAAGCGTATAACGCAGCTGGGAAGCCTAGAAGCATATAAGCCATATGAACGATCCCATCTTCAAAATCTTGCAGTCTGATAGATTCATTTGGTGCATGTGCCTTTGATCCTACCCAGCCCACACCTGTGCTAACGATCGGCAGCTGAAGCTGTTTACCGAATTCAAACATCGGACCTGTACCAGCAGAGTTAGGAGCTAAAATACCTTCCTTTTTGTAAACTTCTGTGGCCGTCTCCATTACATGGGAAATAAACGGATGACTAAAGTCAGACCGGTAGGCCTTTTGTCCATTTACAAGCGTGGCTTCTATATCATTAAATCCGTGCTTTTCTAAATGCTTTTGAATACAGGTAAGGATATGATCCGGATCTTGACCAGGTACCAAACGACAATCCACTTTCGCCTTGGCCACTTTAGGAAGAACGGTTTTCGCCCCTTCTCCGGTATATCCACTTATTAATCCACAAATGGTCATGGTTGGATGTAAGACCATTGCTTCCCTAGGGTCTTGTCCTTTTGCTGCTGTAATAAGCGGCCTTTTTAATCCGTATAGGTTGTTAACAGCCTCTTCATTGAACGGCAGGGCACGAACAGCCTGTTTTACGGGTTCGGAAGGCTCCTTAATCCCGTCAAAGAAACCTTCTACTAAAATTTCATTTTGTTCATTTTTCATAGAAGCAAGTGCCTGGATTAATCTCCATGCCGCATTATCTACATACGCACCCACAGAAGAATGCATATCGATCTCTGCACCAACACAATTGAGCTCTAAATAGGCCATTCCCTTTATTCCAGCAACCATGCTAATTCTGTCTTGTTCGTCTTTTCCGCCAAATTCCCAAATACAGGCGTCGGCCTTAAAGTGATCACGATATTTTTCAAGGTACGGTGTAAGATTCGGCGAACCTATTTCCTCTTCGCCTTCAATTAAAAACTTAATGTTGCAGGGCAATCCTCCCTGTGTCTTTTGTAATACCTTAATGGCCGTTAATCTAGCAACCAAATCTCCTTTATTATCGGCAACCCCTCTACCGAATAATTTCCCTTCCCTAATCGTGGGCTGAAAGGGTTCAGAGATCCATTCATCAAGCGGTTCGGGTGGCTGCACATCATAGTGGTTATAAAAGAGCAAAGTTTTCGTCGAATCGCCCTTATTTCCTGCTGGAAAAAAACCATGAATGACGGGGTTGCCGCCTAAATCATCAAGAATCTTAGCTTCTCCTTTTGCCTCTTCAATCATTTTCACAACAAAATGGACCGTTTCTGGAATGGCTGAATTTTGTGCAGAAATAGTCGGGAATGTTAAATATTCTTTTAACCATTCGAGAGCACTGGAAATAGATTCTTTGGTTTCATTTCTTAAATCCGTTAGATTTTCATTATTCATAAAAAATCTCCTTTCGGGAACTAGTAATATTATTTTTATAAAAACAAGATTTCTAAATAGATGGGACAGGTGGTTTTAGACCATCTGGTAATGGAGACACATAGCCCCCTTTATGTTTTATTTCGTTCCTGAATTCATCTTGTGCCTTGGCTACCAAATTAGGATTTTCTATTAATTCCACAACACTTAGTCCTATCACCTTTGCGGCTGTTATCATTCCTTTTTGGCCAATGGTGGAGCCAACGGCGACAACATTTTGCCATGAATGTCCGGGTGTCCCAATTGGGGCACATGCCGTTGTAAATTGTGCAGTTGGGATAGTCCATGAAACATCAGCGACATCTGTAGAACCAGACATACATTTTCCTTCATCGTAAGGTTCGATCACTTCATCATGCAAAATTTTGTCTAGCAGATTATTAGGGGCAGCCGATGTTTTTACAACTACTTCCTTCATTCCATGATCAAAGGAATCGGTCAGTTCTTTTGCTAGTTTCATATCCTGTTCATCAAAGGATGGAGCCCCCACTTTTTTCAAGTTATTCAGTAAAACTTGTCCTAGAACTTTATTCGGGAGCATATCATAACATCCTGTAATAAAGTCAATATTATATTCCGTTCCAGTCATTAAGGCGGCACCTTTAGCAATATTGATCAATTTCTCATAGGTTTCGACCACTTCTGAACGGTGTGGTGCCCGTATGTAATACCAAATCTGAGCCTTGTCTGGAACGACATTAGGTGCCCCTCCGCCATTTGTGATCGTTGAATGAATCCGTATGGGATCGATTAAATGCTCACGTAAAAAATTGACGCCAATATCCATTAGTTGAACAGCCTTAAGAGCACTGTTCGCAGCTTCTGGATTGGCAGCAGCATGAGCCGATTTCCCATAGAAATTAAATTTGACCGAATTCATCGCTAAAGAGCGGCTTGCCCATAATGAATTCAATGAATTTGGGTGCCATGTTATACTAACATCTGCATCGTCAAAAACATGATCCCTTGCCATAAAGACCTTTCCAACAAGGGTTTCTTCCGCAGGACAGCCATAAAATTTAATCGTTCCAGGAATCCCTTCTTTTTCCAGCCATTTCTTAGCCGCAATCGCCCCTCCAGCCGCAGCCACGCCATAAATGTTATGTCCACATCCATGCCCGCTTGCTTCTGGGATAATCGGCTCTTTTTTTGCTGCCAGTTTTTGAGAAAGACCTGGTAATGCATCATATTCACCTAATATTCCAATGACAGGCTTCCCTTTTCCCCAGGTCGCAACAAATGCGGTTGGCATATCTGCGACACCCATTTCAATGGAAAATCCCTCTTTTTCTAGCTTGTTTGCTAACAATTTCGAGGATTGATATTCCTGGAGTCCAAGTTCGGCATAATTCCAAATTTTTGTTGACCAATCGATTAATTCCTCTGCATGTTCATCTACCCATCCTGTTACCACATTATTTACTTTCACTGGTTCAATGAATTTCGTCATCTTTTCATCTCCTTCATTAGGTCAAAATTTCATATCCGAAAATTCTTCGGATTGGTTGGGGTAATGATATTGGTTTAGCAGCTTCAAACTATTATCCATTAAACTCTCTTCACCTCCTCTGTAATTATTTTTATAGCCTATTCAAACTTAAATAATTTTAAATATTCTGTAAACTACTTTGTGAAGATACTTAACACTCTTTTTCCTGTTATGACCTTCATCTCCAATGCCAAGCGAAATATCATGGGAACATTTCGCTTTTGGAATTGGAAAAATAAATAAATGAGTGTGATTAATAGATACATAAAGATAATTAGTTCTTATACTAATAGATACTAGTGGTATCAAAAGTTGATGCAGTGCGTACATACTCGCTTCATCATAATTTCCTCTAATTATCAAAACTATCTGTCTAATGTGATTGATAAATTGCAACGCTAATTTATTTTGCTTCGTTATAGGTAATTTCTTAAACGGTTCAAGTGTTTGGAAAAGGAATGATTTCTATCCGTTTACAAATAATAACAGAATCGAATTCATTAAAAACTGAAAGAGGAAACTAAATGCGAAGTTTATTTCAATCCTTAAAGAAAATCCTACCTCAAAATCTATCCACTAAACCCAATAATCATGATGTTACTACTGACGAATATATGGTTAAAAGCTTGGCAGAAAACCTCTCTTTATTAAAAAATATTTTTAGAAAAACGGATGATATCCTATATAGAGAATTTGAATTTTTGAACCAAAAGCCGTATAAAGTTTTTATTTGTTATTTAGATGGAATAGTGAATGAAGAATATATCAATTTAAATATCTTAAAGCCGTTAATGGAGCCCAACTTTTCACCGCAACACTTTGATCAAAGCAGTTTACTTACCGTTATAAGAAACAGGATTCTTCACACGGCAGATATTCAAGAGCTAACGAAGATAGATCAAGTTATTGACAGTGTCTTGACCGGAAAGACGGTCCTTTTTATAGATGGATTTGATTCGGCACTCGCCATGAGTACTCAAGGTTTTGAAACCAGGAGTGTAAGTGAGCCTGATACAGAATCAAGTGTCCGAGGTTCTCGCGAAGGTTTTAATGAAGTGCTAAAAGTCAATACTGCGTTAATTCGCAGAAAAATTAACAACCACCATTTAAAGTTTGAAAATATTAAACTTGGCAAACAGACCCAAACAAGTATTCGTATAGGCTACATCGAAGGGATTGCCAATGAAAAGGTTGTGGACGAGGTACGTACCCGGCTGCAGCAAATTAATGTAGATTCCATATTGGAATCAGGATATGTAGAACAATTTATCGAGGACGCCCCTTTTTCGATTTTTCCAACTGTGGGAAATAGCGAGAAACCAGATAAAGTTGCTTCAAAATTACTGGAAGGAAGAGTGGCCATACTCTGTGATGGAACACCCTTTGTCTTGACCGTTCCTTTCTTATTTATAGAAGGATTACAAGTCGGAGAGGATTATTATTCCCGGCCTTATTTATCCTCCCTCATTCGATTATTAAGATTATTAGCCCTATTTATTGCCGTTGCGGCCACGCCCTTTTATGTCGCCCTTACCACCTATCATCAAGAAATGGTCCCTTCGCTCTTGCTGGCAACAATGGCGGCTGGGGAAGAACGTGTCCCCTTCCCTATTTTTATTGAAACATTGTTAATGGAGATCGTCTTCCAACTATTAAGAGAGGCAGGAGTAAGGATGCCCAGACCTGTAGGTTCTGCGATTAGCATTGTGGGTGCCTTAGTCATTGGCGAAGGAGCCGTTCAAGCAGGATTGGTAAGTTCAGCGATGGTAATCGGTATTGCCATTACTGGGATTGCCGGGTTTGTGGTGCCTGCATTTAATGATGCGACTATTTTATCGAGGATTCTTTTACTGATATTAGCAGGTGCATTCGGTTTATATGGAATATTAATGGGTTTTATGATACTTCTGGGCCATATGTGTTCTCTCAGATCTTTCGGTACCCCCTATTTAACACCTCAAGCGCCTATTATTTGGCGTGAATGGAAGGATTCGATTATCCGCCTGCCGATTTGGCTTTTTAATACACGGCCGCAATCGATCACTTGGGAGAATACGAAAAGATCAGGATTTGGAAACAAACCTAGTATTGCCAATAAGGATGAAGGAGAGGGTCAGAAATGAAAAAGGCGGTTATCTGTTGTACTTGCTTATTGCTATTGACAGGTTGCTGGGACCGTACGGAATTAAAGCAGCTGGGACTCGTACTGGGTGTGGCCGTTGATAAAGATCCGGATTCCGGCGATTTTATTGTTTCCACACAAATGTTAAGGCCAGGGGCAATTAGTGCCCAAATGCCCAGCTCCGAAAAGCCCGTTGAAAAAGTGGTTACATCGGGAAAGACCATTTTTGAAGCCATACGGAAATCTAATCTAGAATTCGATCGTAGAGGATTTTATGCGCACACCAAAGTGATCCTGGTCGGGGAAAACTTGGCAAAAGAAGGTCTGTTGCCAGTTCTTGACTTTTTTCAGCGCGGGAAAGAAATACGGGGCTATGTGTTCGTATGCATTGCAAAGAATGCACCAGCCAGTGAGATTCTGGGAATAGAAACAGGAGGAATCGAATCGATCCCTGCAATCCGAATAAGAGATATGATTGAGGATACAAGATTTCAGCTAAAAGGAGCTAAAATCAATCTGCTTAATTTTTATAAAGAGTCGATTGGAAGCGGAATTGAACCCGTCGTTGGGGTGTTAAAAATTGAGAAAGACAAATTTTCCAAAAAACATGTAAAAATGTCAGGCGGAGCTGTTTTTAATAAGGATAAATTAGTTGGCTATTTAAATGATCATCAAACAGTCGGCTATCGATGGTGCAAGAGTGAAGTAGAATCGGGAGCTGTATCCATCCCCTCCCCTGTAAATGAAAACCGATATGAGTCGGTTGAAGTGAAAAAAGCTAATACAACTATAAAACCAACCGTAAAAGGAAATGTCATCTCTTTTACCATTAACGTTGAAGGTGAAGGGATCATCACCGAACAGGAAGTTATGACATCACTTGAAGACCATACAAAAAAACTTGAACATATGAAGAAGACAGAAGAGAAAATGAACAAGCAAATTGAAAAAGATATCAAATTAGCTATAGAAAAATCGCAAAAAGAATTTCATTCTGATATTTTTGGTTTTGGAAGAGCTTTAAACAAGGAAGAACCAAAGGTATGGAATCAAGTAAAAAATAATTGGAATGAGCGGTTTGCTGAAGTCCCCTATACAGTAAATGTCCATTTTAAAATCAATTCTACCGGGCTAATGCGGGGACCTTTCCAAGCCAAAAATTAACGCTTAAACATTAACGTAAACAGATGGAAAGCAATCAACAAGAGAAAAATCAAAATAAACATGGAACTTCCGATTATTATGAAGTTACTTAGTAAATCAGCTTTCCTGATTAATTCTAGGAGTACCATCTCTATCTCCTCTTTTTTGAGATCATCACTTTTTTCTTTAGAAAAATAACAATTAATAATAATATGCTCATTAGGTTGATCATGGCCATCGCATACGTGTGAACCTCAAAACCAAGCCACCGGTGATAGGCCATATTTTCAAATCGCATATTATTGTAAATTGGGAAGATTAGTCCTAAAGCAAGAATCACCCATCTTATATTTTGGATTTTAAAGATCCAGATGATTGCAAGGATACCGCCGTAAAAATGCAAACTCATTTTGTAAAAGCCGCCAATAAACATGATTAAAACGGCTAATAAGTCTAAATTCGTGAAGAAGTCAGCGATGTTAATAGATAGAATCGTTTGCAATAATGGAACCTCAGTATTCGCTGTGAGATCTGGCCCCAAAATAGCAAGCATGACAATCAATGAAAAAATGATTAGGAATGTTGAAAATGCCACAGCCAAATAGGTAATTTTCCGTATGCCTTCCTGCTTTTTGACAAAATGCCAAAACATGATAAAAACCACGAGCTCACCGAAAGGGAATACCACAACGTCCAGTAAGGTTTTCCCTAAAAGCGGTTTCATTCCATTGCCTAAAATAGGAAGTAATCCATTTATATCAAATTGACCCGAAAACATGGTGAAAATATAGATCGTAATCAGAAAAATAATAAAGACTGGCAATAAAATTTCACCAGTTCTTGCTAATACTTCAAAGCCTAGCGATAGGATGTAAATCGATACCAGCATAAAAAAATAAAGGATAACGAGAAGAGGTGTCATCGGCAGCGCTGTCATTTTTATCAGTGCTCCAAATTCATAAAAATTGTAACTGGCCCCGTCTAAAAAATAGGCTCCGTAAATAATCAACAAAGGAATGGCGAGCTTTCTTCCTACTGCCGCATTTAGAATTTCGGAAAAATTTTGATCAGGATAAATTCTTGGGATTTGTGTAAAGACCCATATCAGACCTGTTCCGATAAAGAAAGCTAGTAAAACAACCAGCCAAGCATCCTGTTTTGCAGCGATTCCAAGCGCAAAAAGGGTTGTGCTTCCCACTTCAAATAACATTATGAGCATAAATAATTGAATCTTGGTGATTTGAATCATTCTTTTATGGCCACCTCGAGTTTTGATAAGAAATGATTCTAAGAAGGAAATATAATAGAACATTCAATAGACTAGTTTAGACAAAGAGTTTTTTGATTAAACATAGTTTGCCGACCGTTCCCTTTAATATTGGGGTGCACCCTTTGTATACTATTTTGAGTTTCAATTATGTTTGATGAAAGAATCGATAGCTAACTAAATAAAGGGATGGAATAAAATAAGTTTACCTATTAACTTGAGATCATTACTCCTCCTTCAAATGCTCCACGAACCGGCCGAGTAACTCACTTAAAACCATGATTTCTTGATCATCGTATATATGATAAGTCTGGGCATTAAACTCATTACGTAACGATTTTAGTTGCTCATAAACATGGATTCCTTCCTCTGTTATTTTCACTCGAGTTCGTCTTTTATCATCAGGGTCTTGAAACAGGGTCACTAAATTTGATTGCTGCAGGCGATGAATCATCCCGGTCATATTTTGTTTCGTTACCAACATTTCTTCTTTTAGTTCCCCAATGGATATTTCTCCTCTATTGATGATGGTTCTAAGAATCACCCATTGCTGTATACTAGTGAGTCCAACCTCTGACACCATCTTTGCTCCATATCTGCTTAAAAGATTGGATATCCTAAATATATCTAAGGTAATGTTTGTTTTTACTTCTTCCATACAAACCTCCGTGTCCATAGATTATTGACTATCTTAAAAGAAGGGATAAACTTAGTCAAGTTGTTGACTAAGTTGGTAGGATAATTTAAACTAATTTAGTCAATATCTTGACAAATAAAAGGATTTATCTATTTTATTTCATTTTTTTTAAAAAAAGGAGACAAAACATGCCAAAAACAACTACGAATCGTAAAATGGTAACCGTTGCGATGCTGGTTGCGATTTTATTAGTCGCGATTGATGTTACGGTTGTCAGTACCGCGATGCCGCGGATTGTCAGTGACCTAAGCGGGTTAAAATTAATCAGCTGGGTATTTGCCATCTATACACTGACCACTTCGGTAACGACACCTATTTATGGTAAGTTATCTGATTTATTCGGCCGAAAAAAGGTTTTTATCATTGGGGTCATTTTGTTTGTAGCAGGCTCCATGTTGTCAGGTGCTGCTCATACGATGACTCAATTAATTTGGTTCCGTGCTTTTCAAGGAATTGGAGCGGGTGCGGTTATGCCGTTAACCTTTACAATTATTGGTGACCTCTATCCTGGTGAACAACGAGCCAAAATGCAGGGGGTATTTAGTTCAGTCTGGGGAATTGCCGGTCTTCTTGGCCCATTGGTAGGCGGCTTCTTTGTGGACCAAATCAGCTGGCGTTGGATTTTCTATATTAATTTACCGGTCGGTTTAGTTTCGCTTGTGTTAATCACGGTCTTCTTCCATGAAACCGTTGAATTGAAGAAGGACCGTAAGATTGACTATCTTGGAGCTATTACTTTTACGATTGGAATTTCGACTCTATTATACGCTCTATTAAATGCTGGTCCGGGACAGAAATATGCATGGAATTCGACAGCCATTTATATCCTATTTGCTGTTGCGGTGATCTTTATTGTCCTCTTTGGTTATATTGAAACAAAAGTAAAGGAACCGATGCTTCCTCCATCACTATTCAAGATTCCCGTGATCCTCGTTTCCAATCTTATCGGTTTTCTAGCAAGTTCTGTCCTCATTGGTGTGAACGTTTATTTGCCGATGTGGATTCAAACGATTCTAGGACACAGTGCGACAAGCTCAGGACTTACCCTGATGCCAATGTCAATTGCCTGGCCTTTGGGTGCCACGTTCGCTGGTCGTTATATGTATAAAATTGGCTCTAAATTAACGGCCATCCTCGGTGCTGTTTTGATCGCCCTTGGTGGTACCTGGCTGCTTGCCGTCGAACTTGACTCTCCGTATTGGTATTTTGTTGGGATTATGATTGTAATTGGTCTTGGTATGGGTTACGCGACCACCCCAACAACCGTTCTCGTTCAATCAGCGGTGGGCTGGCAAATGCGTGGTGCGGCAACTGCATCAAACACGTTCACTCGATCGATTGGTCAAACGGTTGGGGTGGCTGTCTTTGGAACGATTTTTAACAACTCCCTGATTACTTTTGGAAAAGAACATGCAGGCGGAGGTTGGAGCGGAGGAGGCAATATTAGTAATGTCTTAAGCTCTGATACGATTAATAAGCTTCCTGCAAACGTCATTACGATGATCCACGAAGGGCTCGCCCATGGAATGCACCTTGTGTTTATTCTTGTATTTTTTATTGGGGTCGCGAACCTCATCGCTACCTTCTTCCTTCCTTCACACAAGAAAGTCATGGAGCAGCAAAAGCAAGTTCAACATTAGTCGTAAAGCCGCCAATTTGGCGGCTTTTATTTTGCAGCTGTAGATAATGAATAAGCCCAAAAATTTTACAGTTGAGGGAACCATTAGTCATTATCTCTTGTTTGATCTCCCCTATTCTGGTTACTTTCATTTTGACACGGGAATGGTTCTTTTTTTCGTTTTCATTACATAAATGACTTTTAAAAGAATTTAGCGGGTAATATAATCCTATAGTTAATAGATAGCAGTTCAATTGCAGTTACGGGGGGACCTTATGCGTTATTCAATGTTTAAACGAGCCTTAATTGGAAAACCGCTAAAATCAAGTGAATTAGGCGAACAACGATTAGGTAAATTAAAAGCACTTGCCATTCTGTCATCAGATGCCCTATCTTCTGTGGCATACGGTCCAGAACAAATCATCATTGTGTTATCCACGCTGGGTCTTATTGCTCTCTGGTATTCGATACCGATTGGTGTAGGTGTCCTTATCCTTTTAGCTGCACTAATTTTATCCTATCGTCAAATTATCTACGCATATCCTCATGGCGGTGGTGCCTATGTTGTCTCAAAAAGTAACTTGGGGAAAAATGCAGGACTTATCGCAGGCAGTTCGTTATTAGTCGATTATATCTTAACAGTAGCGGTAAGTGTTTCTGCCGGAACCGATGCGATTACATCGGCATTTCCTCTATTACATCCCTATAATGTGGTGATCGCTTCCATCTTAGTTATTTTAATCACGATCTTGAATCTCAGAGGGATTACGGAATCAGCTTCTGTCCTTGCCTACCCTGTCTATTTATTTGTCTTGGCATTAGTCCTGCTGATTGGAGTTGGATTGTGGCAAATTGTTAGCGGACAGATTCCTTCCCATCTACATACACCAATCGGGACAGCTGTACCTGGTATCAGTCTATTTTTCCTGCTGCGCGCGTTTTCATCAGGCTGCTCGGCTCTAACAGGGGTCGAAGCTGTTTCAAATGCTGTTCCGAATTTCAAGGAACCAGAAGCTAAAAATGCCGTCCATACTTTAATGATCATGGGGTTCATTTTAGCAGGTCTGTTCGCGGGAACGATGTTTTTAGCTTATTGGCTGGGTATCTCTCCTAAAGCAGAGGAAACAGTTGTTTCCCAAATGGCATCTGAAGTTTTTGGAAGAAACTTCCTTTATTATTTTATCCAGGGCACAACGGCCCTCATTCTCGTACTTGCTGCAAACACAGGCTTCTCTGCTTTCCCTCTGTTAGCGGTTAACTTCGCCACTGACAAGTATATACCGAGAATGTTCCTAAATCGCGGGGATCGCCTTGGCTATTCAAATGGAATCCTTACGCTTAGTGTCGCATCGATTCTATTGATTATTATCTTTAGAGGAGAAACAGAACAACTTATTCCCCTTTACGCAGTAGGTGTTTTCATCCCTTTCACCCTGTCACAAACAGGTATGATTGTGAAATGGATAAAAGAGAAACCTTCTGGCTGGCTATTGAAAATGACCATAAATCTAATTGGCGCGCTGATTACTTTAACCGTTGTGATCATTTTCTTTACCACAAAATTTTCGCAAGTCTGGTATGTTCTCATCTTCTTACCGATTATAGTCTTTGTCTGTCATCGGATTAAAAGGCATTATGATGCCGTTGGTGAACAACTTAGGATTACAACAGGTGATGAGGATCTACCGTTAGAGGGTAACATTGTTATTGTCCCGATTGCCGGGATTTCTAAGGTTGTGGAAAACTCAATAAACTATGCGAAGTTAGTTGGTGACTCCGTCATTGCCGTTTATGTCGCTTTTGACCGTGAGAGTGAGAAACAAATAGAGGATAAATGGAAGGAGTGGCAGCCAGATATTCGTCTTGTGACTTTGTATACATCATACAGAAGTTTATTACGGCCGATCGCACGCTTTATCGAAATAGTTGAGGAAAAGGCGAATGAACAGAACTACACACTTACGGTATTGATACCTCAATTTATTACTAAGAAAAGATGGCATGATTTCTTGCATAACCAATCAAGCTTATTATTACGACTTTACCTTATTTATCAAAAAAATGTGATTGTTTCAACGGTACCATTCCGATTAAAAAAATAAAATGCACTTTATTGTGGTTGGAAAAGAAAATATTAGGGATTCCAAAAATTATTTTTGGGATCTTCTTTTTTAGGTTCAAATTAAATGGCATCTGGTCTAGGGTATCAGAGACTATGTTTTATTTAAGGAGGAATCCTGTTCGTTATTGCCGATTCCTCCCAGCGGTTGTATCGGTCCACGGCATCCGGTAATTTTGCCTATCATTCCAGTTGTTACATTTGACCTCCCGTAATGGCCACTGTCTGTCTGTCAGGAGCAAACACCTGACCGTTCCATTTCAATACGGTTTGTACATATCCCAGACTGTCAGCATTGTACCTGCCGGCTATCCGTTGATACGCTTCTAGTTCGTAAATTTGATCCCTGTTAAAATCAATCGGGTATAAACCAGACAAAGGGTTAACCCATCCATTAATTGGAGCCTTTAAACTACCATCGGCGTTATATACTTCCGATAGGTATTCCTCCCCCTTATAAGTAAGGTCCAGTATATACTTTTCTTTGAGATGATTACTGAGGACCTTTGCTTTGTATTGATTTTCATATGTCACATTGTACGTATAGGAATCATTGAATGTATCCGAATCAAAAATCTGCGTCATTTGACCGTTCATATAAGAAAAGACATACGCATAAATAGTACCGGCGCTTCCTCCGGTATCAATGACCACTAGAATATCATCGCCCTTTTTCCCTGTAAAATCACCAAGAAAAAGGGTGGGATTGTATCCAGAGTTATTTTTAAAGTGGATGTAATCATAATGGTGTGTTCTCCCGTTTTGGACAACCAATGTTATATCTTTCCAGAATGGACTTTCAGGGGTTTTATTCGCAGTTAGAAAGACATTATCCATCATCCCGTCTCCGTCTATATCACCCCTCTTTACCGTTACAACGGATGGACTATTGGTTTGTACTTGTCTTGCATGAGCTGATTGCAATCCTGCCCGTATTTCTAAAAGTTTGTGTTTTGACGGATAAGGATTGGGAAAAGACAAAGCCATATCAATCGTTTGCAGTGCCTCATTAGTTAATCCGGCTCTTGCCTGCGTATTAGCCAAACAGTACCAATAATACGGATGATTCGTTTCACGTATTTTTGTGTAATAGTGATGGAGCTCTTTATGGAAATCTTTGATGTCCATTTTCAACCCACCTGTCTTATTATTCTCCATATAGATTTATGTAAGAATTCACAAGACCATTCCAAGGTCCGGACTTATCCGTCCTCGTAATTGACAATAAGGGCACTAGGCCAGCTTGGGCGCTAGTGTTCCCCCCCTTCTCCTTCTACTTGTTAACTTCCCTGTAAGCTTTGATACTCTTCTGAAATATATGTAAAAAAACTCCGTCTTGCTAAAGGTTGTCAACCCTTAATTTCAGTGAAAATTTTACTATTTTATCAAACTATTAGACTTAATTAGGACTTTCTTAAAACGTTTCCCGGAAGTGGTAAATGATAAGGGTTTTATAGAGGTTTTATCTAAATAAAATACTCCTGAATTGCTTTGACTGTAAAATCATCCCATAAATATGACAAAAAACATATGTTAGGATAATTATGTATTAACTAGTAAACTTTCAACAGGAGGAATCTTTTCATGCTATTGAGTAAGACAATTCTAACTTTAGCGGCATCAGGTGCCTTATTTGGGACAAATCCTACATTAAATCATGATCATTCATCTACTGCACAGGAGAAAATCTATTCGATCCAAGGAACCAATGTAAATTCAGATGAGATTAACAGAATGATTGAAGCATATTTAAGTAAAATGGAAAGCAACTCACAAACGTCTGTTGCCCAAAAGCAGCCGGTCCAGACTCAGCCTGCTCAAACAGTCCAACAGCCAACACAAGCTCAGCCAGTGCAAACCGTCAACACGAAGCCAGTACCACATACAACTGCGGGAACTACAAATACAACACAAACTACCAGCGCTTTAAGTGCCTATGAACAAAAAGTAGTTGATTTAACGAATCAAGAACGAGCTAAAAATGGCCTGCCAGCCCTTAAAGTGAATACAACGCTTAGCAAAATGGCTCACGAAAAAGCACGTGACATGTCGGCAAACAACTATTTTAGCCACACAAGTCCGACTTACGGATCCCCTTTTGATATGATGAAGAAATTTGGCATTACTTATAACTATGCTGGTGAGAATATCGCCATGGGGCAGCAAACTCCTCAGGAAGTTGTAAATGCATGGATGAATAGTGAGGGTCATCGCAAAAACATTCTCAGCCCGAACTTCAACTACATAGGCGTTGGTTATGTGGCTCAAGGTAATTATTGGGCACAGGATTTTATTGGTAAATAAAAAAAGTACGAAGGCAGCCTAGTAAAATAGTATAGGCTGTCTTTTACTAAAATCTATAATTAATGAATCAACCTCCGTTAACATATCTTTTTTAACAAATAAAATTAATATAAAAATTGCAAAAAAACGGCTTCGAATTACTGGTAATCTCTATCTCTATCATACAAAATATTAGTAATGACTAAAATTCCCCCAACCTAAATAGATGGATGTATCTCAATCCGATCGGGTCTTGTATAGATGTTTAAAGAACGATTGCGGAGAAAACCAACGGTCGTAATATGAAGCTCTTCCGCCAGCCTAAGAGCCAATTCGGTCGGAGCTGATTTTGACAGAACAATGCCGCATCCTATTTTGGCTACTTTTAGTAGTACTTCCGAAGAGAGACGACCACTAAATACCATGATCTTGTCTGAAAGGGTAATTGAATGCTGTAAGCAATGACCATAAATTTTATCTAGGGTATTGTGTCGTCCTATGTCCGTTCTATCGACAATGATACCGTTACGGTCACAAAGGGCTGCATTGTGGACCCCGCCTGTATCCTGAAAGATAACAGACGACTCCTGCATAAGTCGCATCAAATGAAAGCATTGGTCAATAGAAACCGTCACATCAACCTTATCCAGTGGTTTAACGGTTCTGGCATCATTATAAAAATAAAAGCTTTGACGGCTTTTCCCACAGCAAGATGTTACTACTCGTTTAGAATGGAACAATTCATTTAGTTTGTTGACCCTATACGTTTTGACAATTGCACGGCCAGTTGCTTCTATAATCGTAAGCTCTTTAATTTCTGTATAACTTCTGATAACCCCTTCTGACGCCAAAAAGCCAATTACTAATTCTTCTATGTGCTCAGGGCTACAAACAAGTGTAGCAAATTCTTGCTCATTTAGAACAATGGTGATCGGATATTCAGTGACAATCGTATCCGTTACTCTGTGTATGGCCCCATCCTCATACCGCCATATTTTGCTTTCCGTTTTCATTGGCTGATCCATACTTTTCACTCCTAATTACTTCCCCTCAATCGCCTGGTCAAATACGAATACAGTCATAGCAATATCTTCATCAAGATTAATATCGGAAAATAACCGTATTACTTTTGCCCTCATCAGGTTTTCAAATCTTAAAAGGACCTCTGGCTTTCTATATATATCCTTTACAAATATCGTTCTCGTTTGATGGACCATCTTTTCGCCATGTTCTGAATGAAGCATAAACTTCTCTATATTTGTAAGATTACCTTTCATTTCACTGATCGCCCAAGAACCGATAAATTTTGTCGTGATTTCCTTCGGACCATTTCCAACATATTCTTTCCTAATTTCGCGAACAAGCATACTAAATTGATGCTCCAGATTCTTTGCCATTCACTGTCCCTCCTTTTCCATACAAATTAGTTTGATTGAAGAGAGGAAATCCATTCTTTCATAAAACGAGTGGGTTTCCATTTTGTATTTCATATTACTCTTTTAATCCTTCACCCATCCCCTTTAACAGGTTAAATCCAAATCCTAACGCCCGATTAATATCAGGATCTTTTAAGGCCATCATTACATCAAAGAGTCCAAGCTTGGAATCGGCTTTTAATCCTTGTTCCGCCTTTTTCAGTCCAGCCGTTAAGCTTTTGGCGAGCTTACTTGTTGTTTCCGGGTCCAGCTCAGTCAGAATTCCGCCTGCAGCCTTCGCATTATTAATCATGTTTGTGACAGGCTGGCGTGTAAGTTGACTGACCGCAATTTTTGCTGCTTTCTCTTTCGTTTTTAGAAGACTTCCTAAAGCGTCCATAATACCGCTATCGTGTAATTCCTGCATCAGATTCAATGTCTCGAGCAGTGAATCCTCATTTTGTGCAACCCCTGAGAGAAGATTCTCCAGGGAATGCATTTTCTTTTGTTCTTCAGTCAGTTCTGTCTTTTGAATAACATTTATCGGTTTTGCCATTACGCATTCCTCCTGTCATAGAATCCAGGCTTAATATGTTCGTTGACACTGGCGAGTGGAACGTAATCACCGCGTTCCCACTTGCGATAGATTTCAAGGCCCATTTGCGGTATACGAGTCGCATTACGTGGATTGTACCTTGGAAGCGGATTTTCTCCGTCCAGTTCAAGGACTTCCATCCGCACTTTCACTTGTTTGTAAGCTGGTGTATGTGTAACGACATCAACTGCCCCACCAGTAAGAAGGTTAACCGCACTCTCGTGGCTTGAGGAATGCATTGGTACGTAAACGGTTTTTCCCATCACACGATCTGTAACAAGAACTGGTAGCTTAATAGCTCCGTACGTTGATACAAGACGTACAAGTGAACCGTCCTTTACGCCGCGTTCTTTCGCAAGTTCCGGTGATACCTCCACGAAAACTTTCGGGAATTTGTAGTTAAGTCCCTCTGATTTCTGTGTTAAGTTTCCTTCATGGAAGTGCTCCAACAGACGTCCATTATCTAATGAAAGATCGAATTCTTTCGGGAACTCCATAGGCGGTACATAATCGAACAAACCGAACCGTGCTTTTTTATCTGGGAAAGCAAAGCCGTCTTGGAAAAGCAGCGGCGTGTTCGATCCATCAAGAGATCCCCAGTGGAAACTGTTCCACCCTTCGAGAACATCATAGTTACACTGGCTGAAGAATGGGGTTAAGCTTGCCATTTCGGCAAAAATCTCACTTGGATGGGTATAATTCCAATCAAAGCCCATCTTTTTAGCGAGCTGTGTAAGAATCCACCAGTCCGGCTTACTATCGCCTAGAGGCTTTAACGCTTGGTACAAGCGCTGCACGCGACGCTCGGTATTTGTAAAGGTTCCATCTTTTTCAAGAGAAGGAGCACCTGGTAAAATCACATCTGCAAATTGGGCGGTTGTTGTTAAGAAAATCTCTTGGACGACAAGGAAATCTAACTTCGCAAGCATAGCCTGTGTATGATTCGAGTCAGCATCAACCCATGCCATATCCTCTCCAGCAATGAACATCGCTTTCATCTCGCCTTTATCAACAGCCCCGAGCATTTCAATATTGTCTAGACCAGGATTTGCAGGGATTTTAACCCCATATGCCTTTTCAAATTTTTCGCGAATTTCGACATTTGTTACTGATTGATATCCTGGGAAGATATTTGGCATTGTTCCCATATCAGCTGCGCCTTGCACATTATTATGTCCGCGTAATGGGTAAGCACCAGCGTTTGGACGCTTTATGTTGCCTGTTGCAAGAAGCAGGTTGGCAATCGCAACGGATGTGTGTGAACCTGCGATATTTTGCGTTACACCCATTCCCCAGCAGATCGCTGTTCCATCCGCATCACGGACCATTTCTGCCATTTGAATTAATGTTTCTTTTGCAATACCTGTAATCTTTTCTGCCTCTTCAAGACTATATGGCTCCATCATTTTCAAAAACTCGTCATAGTAATTGACATGTTCTGTGATAAATTTCACATCATGCCAACCCTGGTCAATGATATACTTTGTAATAGCGGAAAGCCAGACATAGTCCGTTCCTTGTTTTGGCCGAACGAACAAATCCGCACGGTCTCCCATTTCATGTCTGCGCACGTCAACGGTAATTAATTTTTGTCCGTGAAGTTTTTGCGCCCGCTTAATACGTGTGGCAAGTACAGGATGTCCTTCTGCAGGCGCGCATCCCACAAGAATGACAAGCCCTGCACCCGCGATATCCTGAATCGTTCCAGAGTCGCCGCCAATGCCTCCGGTTTGCTGTAATCCCCATGAAGCAGGTGATTGGCAATAACGAGAGCAATTGTCCACATTATTGGTTCCAAACACTTGACGAGACAGCTTTTGGATGAGGTAGTTTTCCTCGTTCGTAATTTTAGATGATGAAATAAAACCAATCGCATCGCTACCATACGTTTCTTTAATACCGCCAAGCTTATTCGCAACGAGAGAAAGAGCCTCATCCCAACTTGCTTCCACAAATACATCACCTTTGCGGATTAAAGGTGTGGTGATCCGTTCATGTGAATTGACAAAATCCCAACCAAATTTACCTTTTACACAGGTGGAAACACTGTTTACAGGGGCATTTTCAGATGGTTCAATTTTGAGAATTTCACGGTCTTTTGTCCAAACTTCAAATGAGCAGCCTACCCCGCAGAACGTACAAACTGTTTTTGTTTTCTTAATACGAGTTTCACGCATGGCTGCTTCTACTTCTGAAACTGCCATGATAGTTTGATAATCAGGCTCTACCGCTTTGACAATGTCAATCATGGGTGTAAGTAAGTCGTCAGAAATACCGGTCATAAATCCAGCATTTCCAAGCATCGATTTTTCCATTAATGCATTACAAGGACAAACGGAAACACATTGACCACAGGATACGCAAGAGGATTCATTAATGCTTTTTCCTCCGTCCCATAAGACACGCGGCTGCCCGGTTTCCCAGTTGATGGTTAGCGTTTCATTCACTTGAAGATCTTGACAGGTTTCCACACAACGCCCACACAAAATACATTGATCAGGATCGTAGCGATAAAACGGGTGAGACATATCTACTTCATAGCCCTTTGAGCGATGAGGTCGTGTTTGGTGTTCTATTCCCATCATTTCTGCTGTATTATGTACACGACAATTGCCATTGTTATTGTCACAAACGGTGCAGTATAATAGATGGTTTTCTAAAATACGGTCCATCGCTTCCTCCTGCGCTTGCTTTGCAATCTCAGACGAGGTCAGAATCTCCATGCCATCTTCCAGCACCGTTGAACATGCGCGCATAATACTGCCATTTACTTCACACATACATGTATCGCAGCTCTGAACCGGACCCAAGACATCCGAATAGCAGATGTGTGGATGCTCCATTTCCTGTTGTAATAAATAATCTAAAATACGCGTTCCTTTTTCTAGCTCATGTTCTGTTCCATTAATAAACACATTTACTTTTTCTTTCACTGTTAGTCCTCCTACGTTCAAAGCAAGCAAAGAATACCTATTTAACAACCAATAAGATCAAATTAAATGACAATGTATCAGGTATTCTCTCTTACCTAAAACTAGTCCTTCTTTTTCTATAAAACTATTAATATGCATAATGTACAAATACTAGTCGTTAACTAGCTTTTTTGATACTTGGCTTTGCGATTGCTAGTGTTTGAAAAGATTCTTTATGAATGATCCAATAGATGAAGGCAACAAAAACCGCACCGCCAATAGCATTTCCCATTACTACTGGGACAAAATTAATAAAATAATTTCCCCATGTAAAGTGCCCTGAGAAGATAGCTGCCGGGATTACGAACATGTTAGCAACAACTTGCTGAAAGCCGATCGCTACAAACCCCATAATCGGCAACCAAATGGCACACATTTTTCCAACAATATCATTTGAACTAAAAGCCATCCAAACAGCTAAGCAAACGAGCCAGTTACACCCAACAGCGGAAATGAAGCTTTGAATAAAGGTTTGGTGTATTTTCTCTTCTGCGATTGCCACGGTTTTGTTTAGGAAAGGACCTGTTTCCGTTAACCCTGCGATGTGACCAAAGAAGTAGGCAACAAAGATTGCTCCAATAAAATTACTTATTAATAGTATGAGCCAATTTTTCATTAACTGTCCGATCGTCGCACGCTTTGCTAGAACGGCAATCGGAAGTGCCATCATATTTCCTGTAACCAATTCTCCCCCTGCAATTACGATTAATATTAGTCCTATTGGGAAAACCGCAGCACCTATTAGTGAGCTGAAGGAACCCCATTCCTCCGGTAAATTTGCCGTTACTCGAATATCTAAGAGGAATCCAAATGCAATAAAGGCTCCACCTAAAAATCCTAATAAAAGTGTATGTCCAAGCCTCATTGATGCCTTTTTGGCACCAGCCTCCACTGCTAATTCTACAATCCGCTTGGAACTATGAAACGCCATATTCTTTACCTCCCGTTAGTTAATTCTAGAAGCATGGGGACGGTTCTCTTGCTCCTTTAGAAGCAGGAGAACCGTCCCCATGCTTCCCCTTGTTTCAAAAACGCAAAAAAGCCCACCATAAACCGGTTTTCATGCTAATGCATGTACCGTTTTACAGTGGGCTGAAAGCTGAGCATTTTATCATACTAGCAATCTTTCCCGCCATAGACACTATGTCAAGAACAGGATGCTGCAGTCAATTTTTTATTAACTGGCATCTATGAACTTTCCATACTCTATAAATCTATCTAATATTATCATGTAAAAGTACATTTGTGAACATTTTATGAATATTTTTTGTTTTTGCATTCGGAAAAATTTTTTCTTAAATTAACTTACCATTTCAAAAAAATACTTCCTGACTTCTTTCCTTATGCCCACCATAATTCCTTAGCACCCTCTTGAATTACCATATCTTTTAGGAATGCCACTGCTTTACTAAACCCTTCATCAACACTCATCAGGCCGTCTTCATGCTCAATACTGATTGCCCCTTCGTACCCGATGACTTGAAGAGCACTAATAATATCCCTCCATACCTCTTCACCATGGCCATATCCAACGGTTCTAAATACCCAGGATCGGTTTGCGATATCGCGGTAGGATTTGGTATCAAGAACCCCATTCAAAAGACAGTTTTGGTTATCAATCTTCGTGTCCTTCGCGTGGAAATGGACGATTGCCTCTCCTAATGCCTTTATACTGGCGACCGGATCCATTCCTTGCCAGAAGTAGTGGCTTGGATCAAAGTTGATGCCGATTCGATCGCCGCACTCCTTGCGTAAGCGCAAAGCCGTTTCGGTATTATAGACAACGAATCCTGGGTGGGGCTCGATGGCCACGCGAACATTGCACTCTTCTAACAGTTCGGCCTGTCCCTTCCAATAGGGGATCACTTTCTTTTCCCACTGCCACTGAACCACCTTGGAAAAGTCATCCGGCCAAGGATTTGTGATCCATACTGGGTGTTGTGAAAAGTCCGATTCACCTGGACATCCCGCGAAGGTAACCACACTTTCTACACCCAAGACAGAAGCAAGCTTAACGGTGTCGACAAATACATCATTGTGTTCATAGGCGATTTCTGTATTTGGATGCAGCGGATTTCCATGGCAGCTTAATGCACTGATTTTGATTCCTCTTGATTCGAATGCTTGTTTAAATTGGGCCAATTTGGTTCGATCTTCAAGCAATTCCTTTGGGTTACAATGGGCATTACCTACATAGCCTCCGGTACCAATTTCGACTGTGTCCAACCCGTTTTCCTTTACGTGATCCAACATTTCTCCTAAAGACATTTTAGAAAATAATACCGCAAATACTCCTAGTTTCATTCTTCTCCACTCCCTATCCATTTTTTTTGGACCATTATCCATTACATTCCATATTGACCTTATCAGCTCAATCATCTATGTAACTAGTAAACTTAAACATCGATTGAGACTCACTTTAACCGAAGATTTTACTATCACATTGCTTATACCCAAGCATCTCCTGAACATCGATTTCCTTGCTTTGTTGGATCGATTGTAAGGATGCGCCCACTAAGGCAAAACTTTGAATATTATCTGAAAGAACCGTTGATGGTATCCTTCCTTGTTTAATGGCGGATACCATTTCGAAAATAGAGTACTCTCGGTCCTCAAATTCCATTTGTACTAGCTCTAGTTGCTTGGTTTCACTGTTTTCAAGCGTAATCGTAGGACAATTATCATTCAATTCAATTACACCTTTTTCTCCAACCAATTTAAAATCTCCATTCCAAGGTGTCTCTTTCCCTCTTGTCACCCAGCTACCGAAGTAATTGATCAGAATATCCTCAAAGCTCATGATTAGACTTGCGGTACTATTACCATTAAACCAACTCCAAGATGGTTTTAGGCTTTTAGCAAATACGGTGGAAGGATTTACTCCGAGCAGGTATCTCATTAAGTCAAAGTGGTGAATGCTCATATCCTCAATTAAAATTTCGGAATACTGATCTCGCCAGCCTCCGAACTTAGTTGCCCGGCGAAAGTTCCATTCCACATATTCTACTTTTCCAATTACATTTTCATCTAGGGCTTTTTTTACAGCTTGTATCTCTGGTCTCCAGCGATAATTTTGACTAATCATAATGAATTTCTCGTATGTGTTGGACTTTTCGAGCAGTTCTTTAGCGTCTTCAAATTTCTGCGCGATTGGCTTTTCCATAAAGACATATAAGTCATAGGCTAATGCATCAAGCGCCAGCTTCTTATGTGTCTGCGGCGGGGTGACAATCACAGCAATGTCCGCCTTACTGTTAGCAAAAGCTTCTATGTGGTCCGTGTAGTATTGAGGGGAGCTATTTTGAATAAATTGCTTCGCATTTTCAAGATTTTCTGGATTGACGTCCACTACTGCAACTAATTCGATTTCTTGAAACTTATCCAATATTTCAAGCCAAGAGGCTCCGAATCCACCTGTTCCAATTTGGATTGCCTTTAATTTTTCCATTGTTTTTCTCCTTTTATTATTACTTCAGATAGCTGAGTGACGTTCATCATTTCCTGCCAAAGGATGAAAATCCTATAAAGTAATGCTTAATAATTCACGATCAGGTATCCAAAATATGGATTTTTTGAATTTACCTTAAAATGATGTACGTTCATCATTTTATTTAACAATAAAAAGGGCTTCTGTGTGCTACTTAGGAAGAATAGTTCATGTACTAACTTATGTATGTTCTAGAAGGAGAAGTAGGGAAAGACGGCCATAATGAAACGCTTTCATATTAAAATAAAAAAAAGTCTCTTCCAATTATATAAAACTAGATGGAATAATGAGAATTGAGTTCCCTATTATTGGTATCATAGGAGATCGTTAATCGAAGGAAAAACTTAAGATACTTAAATTATCGCATTGGATTCGCCCCCAACCCATTAAATTCTGAAAATTAAGTGATTTACAATCCTATCTTAATGGCTTTCATGATGAACGTCAATCATTTTTCTATCAATTAATAGTTAATATAATACTTAGCATTTGCCTTAGTCACGATTTCTAACTTCATAATGGTGTCACTTTGACCCCTTTTATCTTCGAGAACCACATAGTCAAAGACTTTTTGGACCATCCACCTTGCTTGACTAGAAGGATCTTGACAAATGACTGATTTAATCAGATTATTTTGAAGGTAAAGATGGATTTTTTCACTCATATCATGACCAATCAGGATTTTGCGAGTTTTATAGTTTTTATGATCAATATAATCGGCAATTTCACCCAGCACTCCATTCGCAACATAAATTGCATCACTGGAAAGCAGCATATTGCTTTTCCATTCCTCTGAAAGTTGGATATTATCGCTCATGACTGGAATGGTCTGTATATTTATTTTCCCCTTTTGTTCCGCAAAATAATCCCTAAATCCTTTTTCCTTATTAATCATTTGATACGTATTTTCATCTTCTCTAATGATGACAACATTTTTTAATTCCTTTGTAAAGGATTGAATTAGCTCCGCAGCTAAATAACCTGCAGAATAGTAATCCGTTCCTACAAACGAGATTCTGCTGCTATTGGGGACATCATTATTTAATGTGAAAATGGGGATCCCCTTTTGGACACCTTCGTTTATTATTCCGACATAAGGATCAGCGTCGTGAGGAGAAATAACGAATGCATCAAACACATTCTGTTCAAGCAAGTCTTGGATAAATCTAATTTGAATCTCTTTTGGGATTGCATCCACGCGAAAAACTTGTACGTTCAATCCAAAATCTTCATATAACTTTACTGAGTTGATAATTTTTCGTTCTAATCCGTCCCAAAAATAGTGTGGAATGACAGGCAAAATGAAGGCGACATCGATACTTTTTTGTGTGGCCAAAAATTTGGCGGCTGCATTTGGTCTGTAGCCTAATTCGGCTGCTTTTTCTTTCACTCTTCTGATGGTCTTTTCACTCACCCCACTTCTGTTATTCAATACGCGATCTACTGTGGCCGTAGATATTCCTAATTCTTTCGCAATCATTTTTGCCGTAACTCTCATTCCTGACCACCTTTCTTTATTTCAGTGTATTACAGATATAACATATAAATAGAGATTTCCGCTATAGTAAAAATCTCATTTTTCAAAAAATTATCGTGGAATTATACTCCCAAGTTCACAAACGGTTCAAATTGGTTGCTGATTCCCAGTCCACTTTATATCTAAAATCTATTACTTATTCACATAAAAAGCATCACCTCATTTGACGATGATGCCTTAACGGTCACTCTTATAAATTCATTTAAGAAATAGTATCCAAATCTGATAATCCTATCGTTTATTTTAATTTAGCCTTAAGGGTTTCACTCAAATATCCTCTATCCCTGTGATACAAAATCGTCGCAATGACTAAAATTCCTCCAGCAATATAGATGGATGGATTCCCAAAGTATTTGGTCGAAAAGGTCCCTGTTAAGGCACCAAATATAAAAGAAACAATAATGACAAAAAACTCTCTAAATTGTTTTTTGGCTTCAGGATTTTGTTCCTTTATCGCCAAGTAGGCAGCTTGCGTCGCCGTTCGCAGGTTTCCTGTTGTCATCGTTGAATTGTAGGCCCATTTGTCCAGTTTATTGAAAGTTGAAATTTGTAAAGAGGAGACAAATGCAATACATACGGTTACCAATATGTTAGGCACGCCTTTAGGTAACAGACCTACAGTGATCAATACCAAACATTCTAAGATTAGAATCGACCTTCGATAGCTATGCAATACTTCTCTTAGATGAGGAATTTTAACGATTTCTGAAACCAAAACACCCATAATGAATGCCAAAATGGGCGGAATATAATGTAAAGCGCCTCTCCACTCTTTATTTGCTGCTTCTACAGCGAGTAATACCATATTTCCCGTTTGGGCATTCGCAAACACACCATCTCGGCTTATAAACGTATACGCGTCTAAAAATCCGCCAACGATCGCTAATAAAACCCCCAAATAAATGGAGTTGGACGATAACGAAGGAATTTTTTCTTTCATTTCTTCACCTATTTTCTATTTACAAACGTGCTATCTTAATCGTTTAAAGAAACTATGAAATGCACATTTTTTAAATAGGGTCATCTCATTGAGTAATTTCTATTCAAAAATCAATATTATTAAGAAAACCACACGATAAAGAATCTTTTTTATACGAAAAATATCAAATAATAAGCAACCGTAGATTAATAGGTTTTTTCTATTGTTTTTTTGACTGATGAACCCCGAGTATGTTTATTGAGATAGACTTGAGTAATTAACAAGTTAACAATGATGGAAAGATATACAGAAAGCGGGAAAGCAATATTAAAGGGTGCATGAGTAGACAACTGAATCAAAAGGAGAAAAATCCTAAATGTAACAAATACGAATGTGACCGCATAGCTTCGAAGCATCCATTCCCGGTGTCGTGTTACATTTTTACGTCTGATATACATGATCGCGGTTGCCGTTGTCAGGAGCCAAAAAATATCAAGAACTAGGAAAGCAATCGTAGAATAGAGGCCTCCTGTTGCATACATCGAGATATAGGGGACCAAAAGTACGTTAAGTAGAATCGTAAATCCATAAATTCGGCCCAGCAGCCGATGTCGATCTCGATTTTGACGACTCTTATTGGTTAATTGATAAGCACCAATTAATAAGGCTGCTATACCTAGTATTATATGAGGGAAGAAGAACAGCTTCCAAATCGCATAGGGAAAGTTTGGATCCTGTAACTTGGACGAAACCACCCCCGCTTGGCTGGGCTTATAGATAATGTATTGAATTACGATATATAGAGTAAATAAATAAGCTAACCCATAAATAACCGGTAAAATAACCTTCTTTTTTAACATAAATTCTCATCTCCCAACTTATTTAAGAAAACTCATTATCTGTAATCTCGCAATTTTTCCTTTCGAACTCTCTATTCCCTCTTAAAATTTAAGTACGCTTTTTTAAACTGGCCTTCCATTAGAGATGATTTCCTTGAATCGTTTCTGGGAATGTCGTCTATAAACAACCGTAAAGACAATAGCAACTCCAATAAATCCGTACATAACCAAGTTGGAAACCGCCAAGAATTGGGATACAGACAACTTAAAAACAAGAATCGTACGCACAATGGATTCGCCAATCAAGGCTAAACCCCAAACAACGGTGATCAATCTTAATACGAATCGGAAGTACGAGTATTGCCAATTGTTAGCGAAAGCTGAGGTCTTTTCTGGATCGTTTCCAACGGTAAAACGAATCGCAAAATAGAAAATTAATGGTCTAGGAAAAAACAGTGAGCCGAGGAATAGGATTCCCAAAATACCTGTTACTAGAGATTCACGAATCAATAACAACTTTTCACTTCCCCCTATACTAAATGCCACAATGCCTAGTAAGAAACTTATCAGCATAAAGACGGCAAAAACATCTAGTTTTCTTCTCTTCAAAAAGCTAAATAAATTATCAAATAATGGAATAACAGTTGCAATCGATAGCGCTGCTATACTTGAGATGTGAGAACTTAGTACCTCATACACGACAAATGGAACCGCCCCGTTAATGAAAAGGGTCATAACAATTCCTCTAATGATTCCTTTTCTTGAAATCGAGCCTGTTTGATTCACTGTAATATCCCACCTTTTCCAGATTTGTTATTTATATCCTTAATTTTATAACATCCTAGGATTATTGGCTTATAAAATTTTTTCGAAGCACTGATAAGGATGCTTACGAAATGGGTACTTTATTTGCCCTACTGAGGAATAACTTGCTCGTTCATATATTTTTATAGCATTAGTGTTGGCAGTATAAGCATCTAAACGAATACTTGTATATCCTTTGGATTTAGCTATTTCCTCTGCATATAAGAGGACTTGTTTTCCAATGCCCATCCCCTGCGAATCAGGATGAACCGCTAAACGGTGTATCACAGCAGGTCTTCCATACTTTTCACTCCAAGGTAGCCCCGAATATTTTGAGCTTTGTTCTTCATTAATAACGACAGAAGCTAGGCAAATTCCATCATTTATAATCGCATGGAGATCGCCATTTTTTAAGTCTTTTCCGATAACGATTCGGTTTGGGTAAAATAGGTCCCATTGGTCCACACCCTTCTTTTTAAGGTGGTTGGTAACGGTTTTATATAAATATTTTATAGATTTCAAGTCATTCATCGAAGCTACTTCAATTTTCATCATTTCACTTCCTTTAAATTCCGGCTTCCATTCATATCAGGTTTACAAGATGCACATATATCTAACATAAGTCCCCCATCGTATTCATAGACTTTGAGATATGGAATGGAGAAAGTTGCAGACTGAAAATTTTCCGCAAACCGACTGGCGGTTTGTTTTATTTAAAAAAATATCAATTCTGCATTTTATGAGCATAGGTACCTAATAATCAAAGGCATTCGTTCTTAAAAAACATGAATTACAAACCAACTGTCGGATTGCTTATGAAACTAATTATACATACCGTCAGTCGGTCCGTCAATAAAAATTGGAATATTTTTCTTGCTTTCAATGACAACTAATTATTTGAGAGAGCGAAGTAATAACGTAAATATATCTTCTACTTGTACTCGTGGCCCTATATTTTTTGAAATGATGTTTTGAACTCGAAGTCCATACGTGAACACCATAAAAAGTGAAGCCATTTTTTCTGCATCTATCTCGACTGGAATAGCGCCAGCTTTTTGCCCTATTTCAATCCAGCTCTTGGCAGTGTTTAAAGAAGATCCATATAATTCATTAAGAATCGATTCCACCTTTGGATTATCGATTTGACCAAGCAAATAAGTCATGATTTTACTTGTTACATCTTGCCCTTCTGTTTGCGCCGCCATTCCTTCTGCAATAAATTGAATAGGAAGCACAGCATCCTTTGGTGCCGTTTCTGCGACAACACCATTAAAACTGGCATTCATTTGTTCCATTTTAGATTTAAGTACTAACCCAAATAATTCATCTTTGCCAGATACATAATGATAAATCGCTCCTTTAGACAAACCAGATCGTTCAATAATATCCTGTAATGTGGTATGTCTACAGCCTTTTTCCTTGATTAATTGTTCTGTTGTCTCCAGAATATGTGGGAAGCTGCTGTTCCTTTGTAGACTGTTGGACATAAATAATCCTCCCATTTAATGATAAATATCAAACCGTCAGTCGGTATAATACCTCATCTTAATAAACTTAGAATTATTTGTCAACAATCTATACAGCTTCGCTCACCTAAGGTTAAAAAGTTCCCCACCCGTTATTAAGAACGATAAAATTACCTTGTGATTATATATTTTTAAAATGGATTTGATTTGTTTAATCGGTTTCCTGATGGTCAGCCTCCTAACAAGAAAACTTGAATCCTCAGAATATAAAAAAATAGGACTCCTATTTAAGGGAATCCTATTGTCTAGTTTCTTTCGAGTGTTCATATGGCCGACTGAGTCTGCCGCGATATACTCTTGGCTTACTTATCAGTTTTCTCTAGGTCTTTCTGTTTTGTGTCCAAGTATTGTCTCCAAGCGGTAATACCACCTTCAAGCAAGGTAACCTGGAATTCCTTTTTTGATAAAATTTCGGCACATTTCCTGGCAGAATTTCCGGTCGTACAGGTAACGATAATGTCACTATTTTTGGGCAATAATTGCAGTTCTTCTTCTCCATTTTTTTCAAGGTCAAAGATTATATTCTTAGGGATATTTTGACTCTCGATATTTCGATTTATTATATGATAATCATTGTATTTTTCTTCCGCCCGTACATCGAGTAGGAAGATGGGTTCATTATTTTGTAGTTTCTCATCAAGAGATTTTGGCGAAATCAATTTAAGCGTCATACTAATACTGCTCCTTTTTAGTAATTTGTTTTGGATGGTTTAACTTTCGAAGTGTATGGAATCCGTTATATTTAATAAAAAGTTTGACGGATCTTTCCCGTATAAATATAACCGATGCATCGGCCTTGTCATCGCTACATACAACAATTTGATGTCCAAGTCGGCTTTTGTATACGGTTCTTCCAAGCATACAATCAAAACAGAATCAAACTCCAGCCCTTTTGATAAATAAGAAGGTAAAATCACGATATGCCCCTTCTTCATTTCTTCTTTTTCCTCTAATAACTGAATCGGCAATTGACTATTTTCGAACAGCTGGTATATTTTTTGGCATTCTTTTTCGGTGCGTCCGATCAGTGCGATCGAGTGCAGCTCTTCCTCTTTGAATGAAGCTATGTCTCGTTCGAGAAGCAGCTTAACCTGTTCCTGATTCGCAGGGTCTATTGTTTTAAACAATGGTTTTTGCCCATGACGAATAACCGGTTCGACCTTTGGCAATTCTTGGTCCATCAACATCAGGATTTCATTAGCCAAATTCATGATTTCGACTGTCGTTCGATAGCTTTTTTGTAAGGCTTGATAATTCGCATTAGGGAAGATCTCTTTCAATACCGGTGTCCAGCTATTCAAGCCCCGATAGGAATGAATCCCTTGGGCTAAATCTCCGACAATCGTAAACAAGTCGGTTTCAAAGCCTTCCTTTAAAGCCGCAAATTGAAAATAGCTGTAGTCCTGTGCTTCATCAATGAAAATACTGCGCATTTTATATTTATCATCAATGCCCTCCAGTTTTGACTTCATGAAAAAGATCGGCGCTAAATCCTCCAGTTCATAAGCACCTCGTTCAAAGATCCTCAGACAATATTTACTAAGAAGCTTGCATTCTTGATCTGAAAGCGTAGAGGAATGCTTTTTGAGTAACTCAGGAGAAGACATTAGTTCACGATAGAGGGTTAAAATATCTTTCATGACAAACGCATCCATATATTTTTTTACAGCCGTCTTTGCCTCCTGCTCTACCCTCTTTTTTCTCTCTTCCTTTCGTTCCATTAAGGAAACGACTATTTGCTTTCTTTTTTCTGATTTCATTTTCGTGTTATAAAGGGCCTTATCCAGTGCTTCTTCATATTTCTTGTTCAGATTCGTTAACATGAGCGATTTTTTCTTTTTTAGATCATCTTCTAACAGGTTTTTTATTTTACCAAGCCGGTTATAGATTGGCAGGTACGTGTATTCTTTTAAAAAAAGTTTTTTCAGTTTTTGACCCTTTATAAGAACGGATTTTTCAACGACAAAATCCTCTTGTGGGGCAAGATTATTTTCTATTCCACTTATATAGCGATCGATTAGTTCCTTAAATTCGAGTGACCCCTTAAAGCTCGAAACCCATTGTATCGACTTAGTGGTTCGGTTCGCTTCCAAGAGCTTGATCAACTTAGAATTAGGGGAAAATAGTTTGATTTTTGGGCCCAAGCAGCTTCTCATAAAATCAATATAGGTGGTTTGATTAATCTTGTTGACCCCTAATTCCGGTAAGACGGCCGAGATATAATCAATAAACAGTCGGTTTGGTGCGAGTATCATTAATTTTTCTGGAGGAAATCGAAACCCAAAGGAATAGAGAAAGTAGGAGATTCTATGGAGTGCGATCGTTGTTTTCCCGCTTCCAGCGGCCCCTTGGACGATAATCGGGTGTGTTAAAGAGGCCCGGATCACTTCATTCTGCTCATTTTGAATCGTCGCAACAATTTCTGTTAAGCGATTGTCTGCTTTACCTGACAACGATTTCTGCAGCAGTTCATCGTGGGTGGTTAAATCGATGTCTCTGATTTCTTTTAATAATCCATCGATGATCTCATACTGCCTTTTTAAGGCCAGATAGCCGGATTGTGTCTCCCCGTAGGCTTCATACGACACCTCTCCGAGCCGGCCGTCATAGTAGACATTGGCAATCGGTGATCTCCAATCGACGATAATCGGCTGCTGTGTGACACGGTCAAACAAGGATACTTTGCCTATGTACAAAACTTCTTCTGTTTTCGTGCTATTGCTCGTAAAGTCAATCCTTGAAAAATAAGGTTTGCCAATCACGCTTTCTAACCTTTTCAATTCACTTTGAGCCAATTCAAGAAAATTTGCATTTGCAAGGAGATCGGTGTAGCTCGTACTGCTATCATTAGAATTTAGCTCGGCAAATGATTGTTTCATATTTTCAACAGCAAATTCTTTATTCTCTTTCGAAATGTCTAAAACGGTTCGGATATATTCCTTCGTAAACTCTAAGCGCTCCACTTCTGCTTGATAGTCTTTATGGTCGCGGACTGACACTTGATCTTTGGCACTCATCCTATTTACACCTCACCTCTCTATCCAATTTTCGAATCTTGGGATAATAAGATTAAACGAAGTCTTTTCTACCGTCAAGTTTACCACATGGTAAAATCCATCCTTTTAGATCGCAAGGATGGATTTTACCATGTGCTTTATTAATTCATATATCGATATTCCCTTAAACTATTTAAAATTGAAATTTCCTGTAATAGTTCTTTACCAATATTCGTTTCTCTTACCTTTTTTCTCACCAGTTCTTTATCCACTAACCTTTTTACAGATAATACATCTGTTCCGTCACATAATACATCTTCTTTTGATTGAAAATGTTTATGGGCAACCAATTGCATACCATAGGAATTATAAAGTAAAGTGTACCCTGCTATACCTGTTACAGATTGATATGGTTTGGAGAACCCACCATCGATAACAACCATTTTTCCATTCGCTTTGATGGGGTTCTCTCCCTCAATTTCTTTCACTGGTGTATGGCCATTGATAATATGCCCCTGCTCAGGGTCGAGATCAAATTCAGCAAGGATCTTTTTGCAAATTTCTTCCTTCTCACGCAAATAATAGTACGGGTTTTTTATCTCCTTATGCGTTTCCTTGTCTTTAATAAAGTACCTTTCAAAGGTGGTCATCGCTCTTTTTCCAAACAGGGATGAGTATTCTCCCGTCCACAAATACCAAACCATGTCTGTTGCCAGGTCATCTGTCATTTCCGGGTGTTTAAAAGCATGACGTAAATAATATTCAAATGTATCAAGCAATTCACGGCCTGCATACGTTTTATTTTCAATCGTCATTTTTTCCATATTTCCTTCGTCATCTAAAGGAATACAACCATGAATTAACAAGTTACCGTTATATTTCAAATAAAGGCTGCCTTTTTTCATTAGGAAATTCATATGTCTAGCCAGCTTTTCAGAATGTTGAACGGAAAATAACAATTTTTCAATCACTTGTTTTTCTTCATCCAATAATTGATCGGGCTGGTTTGGATTAACCGTTGCAAAGCAGCTATTTTCTAGCGGGTAGGTTTTCCCATTTATCGTTATTTCGTTCTTTTCATAATCAATTTTCTCAAGTAATTGCCTTTCTGACATATTAAAATTCGGGCGCCTCTTGATGATTGGGATTTCCAATTTGAATTGAATCATGGCGATGGCTTGATGAATTTTTGTAATTTGTAATTGTTCATAATCAGATAGTTTTTTTTCAGAATGGACCTTAGGTCTAAAAGCTGGATTGTCTTCATAATACTTTTCCGCTAGATTAAGTAATGGTCTTAGATTGATTCCATATACGTCCTCAATAATATCCAAATTGTCGTATCTAGCACAAATACGAATAATATTAGCCAGGCATACCTTTGATCCAGCAAAGGCACCCAGCCATAGGACATCATGATTTCCCCACTGAATATCGACCGAATGGTAACTGATCAGCGTTTCCATAATTTTATCGGGCTCGGGTCCACGATCGTAGATATCACCTACTACATGAAGATGGTCCACGACTAATCTCTGTGTCGTATAGGCAAGACCTATGATCAACTTTTCGGCCTGTCCTAAAGAGATGATCTGCTGGACAATTTTTGAATAATAATCATCCTTATTGGTGGAATCATTTTTTTTGTACAGCAGCTCTTCTATCATATAGACAAACTGATTCGGCAAAGCTTTACGTAACTTTGAGCGTGTGTATTTAGAGGAGGCATACGAAATAAGCTTAATCATTCGCTCAATGATTTCTGTATACCATTGATTTAACTCTAGTTCATTGTAAAAATGATTTTTTACTAGCTGAAGTTTTTCTTCTGGATAATAAATTAAGGTTGCAAATTCATTCCGTTGGTTTTCCGATAAGATATATTGGAACAGGTCATTGATTTTCTCTTTTACCTTACCAGAGCCATTTCTTAATACGTGTTGGAAGGCTTGGTACTCACCATGTAAATCACTGACAAAATGTTCAGTCCCTTTTGGTAGATTTAAGATAGATTCGAGATTAATAATTTCTGTTACCACTTTTTCAGCACTATCATATTTTTGGGCCAATAAATCTAGATATTTTGCGTTCATGATTATGTATCCCCTTTCAAAATTGGCTATGTATTCTCCTTTTAACAAACTTCTTTATTCCTATTATAAGGGATAAATAGAATATATTTTATTTCGTATTACATATTTTTATAGTTTTATTTATTTTAATAGAAAAAATCTTCCTTATGTACATAAGAACATTGCAAAAATGGGACGATACATCTCAAGAATAGCTGTGATGTGTGGCGTATTATATTATCTGATATAATAGTTTTCAAAATAATTTTTAAAGAGTGATTCAGTTGGCAACTAAACGATCTAATAGCAAAATTTCGCGTAACTTGAGGAAATCCTATCTCATTCTCGCAGTGGCTGTGATCTTTTTAGGTCTTGCTTCACGAAAATACGGTCAATATCTGCCTATATTTCTAGCGGAAAATGCCGGCGATGCGCTGTGGGCTATGATGGTCTATTTTGGCTTTCGCTTCCTGCTGGATAGGAAACACATCCCTATAAGCCTCTTATTCAGTTTAATGTTTAGCTTTGTTATTGAATTCTCGCAATTGTATCAGGCAGATTGGGTCAATCAAATTCGCAGTACATCGCTCGGTGCACTAGTGTTAGGCAAGGGCTTTCTAACGGCAGATCTTATTCGCTATACGGTTGGGATCATATTAGCGGCTTTGTTGGATCTGTTATGCTTCAGATACCGTCGTTCTTCCGAGTAGGTTACGTACATACTGCGACAGGCAAGCTATTGAAACTTGTAAAACAGTGTTCATTCTCAAGTGAAAGCTCAGAGACTGGTACCCTCTGAGCGTGAGATGTTTCATTTGATTGATTGAATAGTCACCAAAACGCACCTGAAAGTAACACCCAATCTGATAAGTCAAACATACCTTTTTCTACTTGTATTGAAATCGTTGATTTTTAACCGTAGGACTGGAGTTTTTTCTGTATTGTTCAAATCCGTTATCATAAAACTGAGCGATTTTACTTGACCAGTCACTAGAATCCTGTCCGTTTGTCCGTTCGGACAGATAGGAAGATATGGTTTGATCATATTGTTCAATAAATTCCTTTTGAATTTTAGCATCATACTGTTCTTTCTGAAGGGTAGCCTTTAACGGCAGCCTTGGCTTTTGACCAGGTACATTTCGCGGATGCCCGATAACTAGACCTGAAATCGGAAAAACATATTCCGGAAGATTCAATATTTCAACAAAGGTTTGGGGATTTCTCCTTAATCCTCCAATTGGAACAATTCCGAGTCCCATCGATTCTGCTGCGATTACTGCACCTCCCAGAGCGATCCCGACATCTGTTGAACCGATTAAAATCGCTTCTAAGTCCTCGACGATGTTAAAATCAGTCCGATTTTTTTCAGCTGCCAGCTTTGCCCGGTAAAAGTCCATGCAGAACACGAGAAACACAGGGGCCTCCTCAATCCACCTCTGGTTGCCGGCAGCCTTCGCCAATGCAGATTTCCTTTCAGTCTCCCTCACTTCAATCACGGTTACTTGCTGACCATTAATCCAATTGGGACCAGCCAAAGCCGCCTCAATAATCGTTTCAATCTGGGCTTCGCTTACCTCTTTTTCAGTGTCGAATTCCCTGACCGAGCGGTGGTTTCTTAATATTTGAATCGTTTCGTTCATATAATCACTCCCTGTCTATACGATACTACACAGACACCTTCTATTTCAAACGTCCGAACTTAATAGGTTTCTGTGACCAGCATCTCTATCATTAACATACAAATAGGCTGAATATTAGAGTTTAGAAATGAAAACTCCAACATCCAGCCTTTAAGCTATTCTATATAATATTTATTATTTATTACAGACCTTTTCCCAAATCGAATTCAACAGGTTTGAGTCTGCTTCCCCGTCATGGACGTAAAACGTATAGTTTAATTCTAAGGTATCTCCTTTTTGTAGCACATAGGGCTTTTCAAGGAGAAATGCTGCATGTAAAAACTGCAAATCTTTGTAGTCATAGGTCAGCATCGGGGATGGGTGCCTTAAATTGGAAAAGTGATCCATTAAACAGACTCCAGCCCATTTCTCTTCTACATATCCATCTAGTTTACCTGAATAGTCACACCACTTAAACGGTTTAGCATAGGCCTCCTCTGCTGTATAGTTTCCTCGATCGGTAGTGATCACCGGGCCGAGGAAATTACGGTCGAACCTGCAGGATAATCCGGCATATCCTCCCCAAGGGGTATTTTCCGTATATTCTGTCCTGTCTAATGTAATGCTGCTATTTCCCGCTGCGGTAAATGATCCATTCCAATGAATCAAATAACCTTCTGATTCCTGTTCGATACGGACCACTCTGCTTTCCTTTACGAGTGTTTCGCCTTCATATGATAGGTAGGAGAGTGTTTGTCGGAAGCCCGCATCATTTTCCAGCGGCAAGAAGGAATCCGTTACGGCGACGTTTTTCTTCCCGTGGTACATAGATTCCCAAAAATTTAAACCATTGATATATTTCCAGGAAAAAAATATTCCTGTATGCCACGGATGATCCCAAGGATGATAGAGGGTAATACTCTGACCTCCCGCTGTTTTGACTAAGCGGAAGGATGGGTTCGGGTCTTCTGGGACACGATAGACGTACTCGAGTACCTTTAACCCGTTTAAGCTAAGTTCCCAGAGTCCCTCTTCTTCACTAAAATTGGTCTGAAGCCCCAAAGCCTTCTCCGCCCCTTTAGCTTCCAACATTGATCTTTCCTCCATTCCTTACTGGCAGTCCATCTCTTCTTGAAGCATACATACTAGTGACTAGTTCAATCGTCTTGATGGTTTCTCTGCCATCTGTTTCAGGACGTGTCCCATTTTTCACACTATCAAGGAAATGCTTTAACTGATTCGTCTGAGGATGGCCATCCAGTTGAGGAGCCAAACTGTCAATCTCCACACGTTCATATCCCACATCCGGGTCTAATGATCGTTTACTTGATCGAATCCACAATCCGTTTTCCCCTTGGTATGGACCAAAGAACATCGTTCCCTCTTCCCCATAAATATGGAGCATTCCGTTATCTGGCGGGAAAAATGGCGTATAACCGGTGAAAAGGTGTCCGATCGCTCCATTTTCAAATTTCAACTGTGACATGGCCCAGTTCTCTGCCTCATTGGTTGACCAATCATCTGTATATAAGGCATTGGTATAGACTTCCTCGATTTCCCCGACAATAAAACGGAGGGCATCAACATTATGTATCGCCAAGCTGACGATCGCACCGCCTCCTGCCAATTCCCCGTTGTAAATCCAGCTTCCTTTTGGAAAAGAGGGCCGGAAATTAAGCAGCCACTCGGTCCGAACTGCCCGAATTTGCCCCAGTTCTCCGCTCTCTACAATCCTTTTTGCTGCAATACACCATGGCGTATACCGCCAATTCTGGGCAACCATAAGGGTACGGTTATGCCCCTCAGCCGCTTGGATCATCTGATTGCATTCCTCAACTGTACGGGCCATCGGCTTTTCAATCAGAACATGCTTCCCTAACTGCAGCGCACGGATGGCGAGCTCCGCATGCAATTGGTGGGGAACAGCGAGAACAACGGCCTCCACATCTGCTTTGGCAAAGAAAAGGTCAATATCACTATAGGTATCACAAAGTCCTTCAAATTCTTTTAATTTTAAGGGATCTAGATCACATACCGCTGTTAATTCAGCTTCTATCGCATGTGCCTTAATGGCTCTGACATGCTGCTGTCCTGGCCAGCCTAGTCCTACAATTCCGATTTTCATCCTGTTTCCTCCTCAAATAAATAGAATTTACATTCCGCTTTTTATTTCTAAAGATAATTCTCTTTCCGGGCCAGCAAAGTACCCTTCCTCAATGAGGGGAATGATCCCTAACAAAGCACCCCAGTGGTAGAACCTGTCACTGTTGTTTTTATCACAGCCTTCACCCGTATTGGCATTATAATTCTCATGTACATGACCGTGTTTGAGCCATTCTTTTAAAAGTAAATCCTTAGACTTTTCAGCTAAGACTTTTTGAGCTTCCGGTAGTTGATAATTTCTGATACCAAGATAGACTAAGAAGTTCATAGGAGCCCAAATACGGCCTCTCCAATAGTCCTGGTCAGGGTAGGCGGGATCATTTCTGGATATAGATGGGATGATCCATTCTCCAAAAAATTCTTCAGGATTAAAAAAGTGTTCATTAATCATTCGTTCTGCTTGTTCCTGCGTTGGTACTTTACCCAGTAATGGATAAAAATTAGTCGGTGACAACCGTTTACTAAACTCCTGTTGATCACCTACTAGGCGATTGAAATAGATCCCTTCCTTTTCCCCCCACAGCTCTTGCATGTTTGTTGAAATGAATTCAGCCCGCTCAAGTAATTCGTTTACTCGCTTATCATCCTTTAACACTTTTGCAATATCCGCGAGCGCATGACAATCCATAATATACAATCCATTTAAACCCGCATCATGTAATTGCATCAAATGATTTTCAGCATTAAAAGGAATCCCATCATACATAGGCGAGTTATCCAATCCGGATTCCAAGGCTCCCCCAAAGATTTCATTTACTCCGGTTATTTCCCAATAATTATCCATTACTGGCTCATATGGGGTAGAACCCCAGGATAGCAGATTTCCATTTTTCCTATTTGTAAACCACCAGCTATTCCACTCATAGAGGTCATCAAACACCTCCTCAAGCAGCCACTTCTCTTCAAACTTTCGATACAATTCCTTTACCACTAGGGAGCCAACGGGCGGCTGAGATCGATCGTGTGACTTAAACCCATTCCCCCAGGAACAATTCGGAACAAACCCACGGTCCACTTTTTCCCTAGTAATCTCAATCGCATTGGCGTAAGCTAAATCTTTATTTTCCAAAGATGCCATATAGGCAGCAAAATAGTTATCCCAACAGAACAATGCATAGCCTCCATGGGTACAGTTCCAAATTCGGCTGACCGGGGAAACAACTCTATCATTCATCGGATCATAAATGGTGTCCCACGCCAAACAGGTTTCCACCGCTTCGTAAACATCCGCTAATTCCCCGTATTTTTGAATCCTTTTTCGTTCCTTGTTTCTACTATTCTCAATTCTAGCCTTTATTTCTTCCACACTTCTTTTTCTGCCAGTTGAGATACCCACCTTCTGGTCAAGACGAATCGCTAAAAAAGGTGACTGTGTGTGGACATTCAGTTCTTCTATGACCGGATTTGTGACATATACTTCGATTTTTTGTTCAGGAAGAAATGCAGTAAGAGACTCCCTATTTCGCAGCACATAGCCTTCTCTGTTCCAGAGTATCGCTGATTCAACAATAAGCGTCGCCGGAAAGCGCTGATTTTCAAGTGGTGTGACTAAGATAAGAAGGTCGTCAAGATCCTTTGCACTTTGGATGAAAAGCTTGATTCCTTTCCATTCCAAATGCAATTCCGTGTAACTCCCATCAAAAGATCTTAATCCCGGATGAACCTGTTCACTTTCACTGTCTATCCTTCCTACTAACGCTTCTTTTAGATAATCACCGTTCTTATATTCCTTTACACCTAGATTAATAGAAAAACCGCTTGGCAATTGCACATGGGAAAGTACACTTCTTGTGTTCCATGTATTCCAGCCATTTGCCAGCCGATTTTTCAATTGCTGATACTCTGACATAAAGAACCTCCATCTTATCCTTTTATCCCGCCATTGATATTGGCGCCAGACATAATATGCGTGTATGATATACACCCTTCAGTTGTTTACTGAATATTGAAAAGAGTTCAAATCCGTTGTATGGTATATACTATAATTGATTGAGAAAGTAGATAGAATGAACTTATCGCACATGTTTTTAACCATTTGTATTCTTAATCTACCAATCATTTTTCTAAAAGTTTATGGACTGAATGTGTTGGAGGAAAAATAGAAATGGACAAATATATTAAAATACCCGATACAAATAGCACCATTGTGATACAAGGCTTTATGTTTGGAGTGGAAAAACCGGGTTGGAAATTAGAGGACCATTACCATGATATTTTTGAATTAACTCTGTGTACGGAGGGATCCGCCCTACAATGGTTTAATGAGGAATGTATCGAGTTTAATAAAGGAGATTGGATTTTCCTTAGGCCAGGGGTTAGACATAAAACAATAAATATTGGTGAAAGTCCTTTTTCTTATTTGGCCGTCCATTTCGATATTGATGATCTTCCACTAAGAAAATTGTTGAAAAATTCGATTCTTAACCATATTACACATCAAACAGCAATGGAAACGCAGTTAGCCAAATATACAACAGAAATTGACCTTCTCATCCAAAAAATATTATTTAACAAAAACTACATCCTAACTGATCAAGATATCATATTAACCGTGACAGAGGTGGATAAATTACTATTTCAAGCAAATGTCATGGCTGTAATATCTGAGTACATAAAACTGATTGAAAAGAATAGCCAGGCTGCCCAAGAAACCAACTTTACCAAACAACAGTTCGAGACTGCTGATGAAATGAAAGCTTTATTAGATAAAAACGTTTTTGGCTCCTTAAATATAAATGATATATCCGAGGCCTTAGGATACAGTCGCAGCCACTGTACTCGTATTTTCACACAAGTTTATGGAAGTTCTCCAAGACAGTACTATACCAATTTGAAAATTAAAAAAGCTAAGGAATTGTTGTTGTTAACTAATAAAGGGATTGATGAAATTTCCTCTGAATTAGGTTTTTCATCTTTATTTCATTTTAGTAGACAATTTAAACGCTGGACTTCCAAATCCCCTTCTGAATATAGACTGAATCCGACAAGATAAAATAAAAACTACAAATCATGAAAGCTTACAACGATGACGGACGAACGTTCCCTAATACGCTTTAATTGATGCTCCAATACAGAAAAAGGATCTACTAAAGCAAAGCAACCAACTGTTATAGCCATCTTAAAAGCCCCCTCTTTTTTCAGAATAGCTTGTCTAATTCGATTTCTATTTTAACAGTTAGTCTGCATATTAAAATGTCAATTTGGTTCAAGTTTTTTACCATTTGTAGCGTGACTTTATTTAAAAGGAAGGCACTCAATCTTATAATTACGCTAAAAAAGACCCCTATCTTTGTAAGAAGGAATCTTTAATAGTGCATATAAAAGTGCCTGTCACCACCGCAGGTGGTGACAGGCACCATTTTACTTATTAAGAAGTTCTAAAAAGGAACAAATGGTTAAGATTCCTTTATCAAAGTTTTCCAAGTTAAAATGTTCATTTGGAGCATGAAGGTTTTCATCCGGCAGACCGAATCCCATTAAGACCACAGGAGCATTTAGGGAATGGCTGAAATCAGAAACAATCGGAATTGAGCCTCCTTCTCTTTTGTAAACCGGCGATTTCCCATAGACGTTTTCATACGCTTCAGCTGCTTTTTGAATCATCGGGCTGTCAATCGGCGTTAAAAATGGATTGCCCGTATCTTGTAAGGAAACTTTCACTGTGCAACCGTTTGGTGCGTGATCTTCCAAATGCTTTTTGATCAACTGCTGAATCTTTTCAGGGTTTTGATTGTGGACGAGACGGCAGGTGATTTTGGCATTTGCCTCATTCGGGATGACCGTTTTTGTCCCTTCTCCCTGGAATCCGCCCCATAAGCCGTTGATTTCTAAGGTAGGCCGGGAACTAATTCTTTCAGGATAAGGAAAATTGTTTTCCCCTCCAGTTAAATCTGTTAACCCTAACGTTTTCTTTAGTTTTTCTTCATCGAAGCCTAATGCTTTAATTTGCTCTTTTTCAAATTCTGTCAGTTCCACGACATCATCATAAAAATGGTCAACACTTACTTTACCGTTTTCATCATGAAGGGTAGAAAGAAGCTGGACCAGTAGATGGTTGGCGTTCTGGACTCCTCCGCCAAACATACCGGAGTGTAAATCTGAATTAGCAGTTTTAAGTGTAAATTCCAAGGCACATAGACCTCTTAAAGAATAGGTGATGGCAGGAACGCCTCTGTCCCACATATCAGAATCAGAAATAACGACCACATCACAGCCTAACTTTTCTTTATTTTCGGATAAGAATGGCGGAAGATGTGGACTTCCGATTTCTTCTTCTCCTTCGATGCAAAATTTAACGTTTACCGGTAATTTACCTTCTAATTTCAAGAGTGTTTCCACTGCTTTGATATGTAAGAATGTCTGCCCTTTGTCGTCGGTTGCCCCTCTGGCATAGATCTTTTCATCACGGATCGTTGGTTCAAACGGAGGAGTTTCCCATAAATGAACTGGATCAACGGGCTGTACGTCATAATGACCGTATACTAAGACTGTCGGCGCATTTTCCTGATGAAGCCAGTCCCCGTAGATAATCGGATGACCTTTTGTCTGAATGATTTCAACATGTTCGATCCCAATGCTTTCTAATTTACTGGCAATCCATGAAGCTGCTTTTTGGATGTCCTCTTTATGCTCCGATAAGGAACTTACGCTGGGGATCCTGAGCAATTCTTTTAATTCCTCGACATTTTTCTGATGATTTTTGGATAAAAAATCGGATAAGTGACTCATATTCTCACCTTTTCTTTTTATTTACTATAGTTATTTTATACAAAAAGTAGGAAGAATACCTACATTTAGCACTGAAACAATTTAAGCTTTGTTGCTTTTGGACCTTATTAAGGACCATTTACTAAGTTTCAGGGCAAATTTTCGCAAACGTTCTTATCTTCCAAAGAGAAGCCACGAAGCATTTATTATCACGGGTGGATGAACTTTTACGAAAAACAACTGTTATGCGAAAGTATCCTTTATTCAAAACAAAAAGCTGCCAATGGCAGCTTGATCCTCAATGAATGTACCTTTTTCTTCTTATGGTAAATGCACGAGTAGAATATCTTCTAAGATTGCGAGTTCTTTTTTCAAAATTGGAATGATAGTCGTAACGGATCTTTCATCCACTTCACAAACGGTAACAGCTGATCCGTCTTTTTTAGCCCGTTCTAGACCCAGACGGGCGATGTTGTACCCATGCTTATTAAGAATATTCGATAATTCCGCAAGAAATCCTTGTTTGTCAATATGACGGATCACCAGTGTCGGCCGCTCACCCGAGAATTTTAACGGATAATCATCCAATTCTTGAACCTCCACTTTTCCACCACCTAATGAACTCGCCAATAATTTGATCCTTCTTGTTTCTCCTTCCAATTCAATGAGAACCGTATTAGGATGGTAACTTCCTAGTATTCTTTTGGTAAATTCGTAAGATAAATCATTTTGCTCTGCCAACTGTTTTGCATGGGGTACATTTTCATCACTCGTTGCCAACCCGAGTACCCCTGCTAATAAGGCTACATCGGTCCCATGGCCTTCATAGGTTTCCGCAAATGAGCCCATTAAGGAGAACTTCACATGAATAGGTTTTTCATTTAATAACTGATTGGCAATACTGCCGATGCGAACCGCGCCTGCGGTATGGGAACTAGAGGGACCGACCATAATCGGTCCAATGATTTCATACGCACTCTGATATTTTGCCGGCTGACTTCCTGTTTTCTTATTAAACACTTGTCCCATTAGTTTCTTGCCAGTTGGAGTTCCTGCCAGGCCTCCTATTCCTGTTTCCCTTAATGATTCCGGCATTTGTTGTCCTACTTCATGCATCACATAAATCACTTCATCGGGTGGGATCACACTATTGACGCCTGCTAACGCCATATCAGCTGCCGCTTGGGCCGTAATCGCATGTAGTCCATTTCTGATAATGCAAGGAATTTCTACTAGTCCTGCGACAGGATCGCAAACCAGCCCTAGGGAATTCTTTAATGCGATCCCCACCGCATTTCCGACCTGGGATGGTGTTCCCCCTGCTAATTCAACCAACGTACCTGCTGCCATCGCTGTTGCCGATCCCACCTCTGCCTGACATCCGCCCGCGGCTCCAGAAATGGATGCTTTATTGGCAATGACTAATCCAAGGGCAGAAGCTGTGAACATAGAAAGAACAATCTCATCTCGTTTAAATCTACCACTTTCCAGAGCATGAATAAGAACAGCCGGTAATATGCCAGCTGAACCTGCTGTAGGTGTGGCGACAATCCGCCCCATGGCTGCATTGACTTCAGACACACTCAGCGCGTAGGAAAGGGTATTTAATGTTTGGGGGTCGATAAACGACATCCCTTTTTTAGTGTAGAGTTTCATACGATATCCATCACCACCTGTCAAGCCAGTCCGAGACTTCACAGGACTTTCTGTCCCTTTTCGTACCGCTTCCTCCATTACACCTAATTGCTCCAACATTTTCTCCAATAATTGGTGCTTAGGAATCCCCTTTTGTTCTTCTTCTGTTTTTAACATGATCTGAGCGATGGTTGTATTCTCTTTTTCTGCCAGTTCAATTAATTCTTTTAAAGAAGTAAAGGACATATAACGTACTCCTTTCCTTGTAGTCACTCATATTATTCCTTATAAATACTTTGCCCTTCCACCTTTATAGTAGAAGGGCAAAAGTAATGGAATTCATCATTATACGAAATGATTATTTGCTTGCTACCATCAATTTCGGAGGCATCAAACCTGTAGGAATCAGTGATTCATACGTTTCACCATCGAGCGTTTCATTTAATTCTCTTTTGGCGTTTTCAATTAATTCGGGATTCTTGAGTGCAGAAATAGCTGTACAAGCGATCGCTTTTCCGGCGAGTAACATCGCATCGTGTGCATACTCTTCTTTCCCTTGTGCGACAACTTGCCATGTATGAAAAGGGGTACCAAACGCCCAAGTTGACGTGAGACATTGTGTTGTGGGAACATTCCAGCTGACATCAGCTACATCCGTTGAGCCACTCATAAAACTGACCTTTTCGGAAAAAGGAACAACAAAATCAGCAATAGGTCGTTCAGCCAACCTCCTGGCCATGTCTTTACCGACAGTCGCTGCAGCACTTTGTTTCTCTTCCTCTGTCAAAGTGGCATACATCTCTTGTGCAAAATCTATACTCGAATCTGTTACACTTGGAAAACCTAACTCTTGCATATGTTGCTGCATTACTTTTTCAAGTGTCAGGTTTGGAATTAAATTATGACAGGATCCCTGTATACTGTGCTCCATTTTCGTTTGTGTCATCAGTGCTGCACCACGTGCGCAATCTACCACTCGATCAAATAAATCTCTTACCTGATTGGGCTTGGGTGCTCGAATTAAGTACGTCACCTCTGCCTCAGATTGCACCACATTCGGTGCTAACCCGCCTGTATTGGTTACGGCATAATGGATGCGGGCCTCGTCAACCATATGTTCTCTCATATAATTGACACCCACATTCATCAGTTCAACGGCATCGAGGGCACTTCTGCCCAAGTGTGGAGCGGCACCAGCATGGGCACTTCTGCCCGAAAATTTAAAATCCACATGAATGACGGCGTTTGAGGTAGAATGCATGACAGCGTTCATTGTTGCCGGGTGCCATGAGAATGCCACATCAACGTCCTTAAACAGCCCGTCCCTTGCCATAAACGTTTTGCCATAGCCGCTTTCTTCTGCTGGACACCCATAATACCTGACAGTTCCTTCCATTTGATTCTCATCCATATATTCTTTAATGGCGATTGCTGCGGAAAGTGCACCAACCCCCAATAGATTATGCCCACATCCATGTCCATTTCCATTCACCGATACAGGGTTAAAACTTATGCTGCCTGCTTGCTGACTCAGCCCCGCTAACGCATCGAATTCACCAAGTACCGCAATGATTGGGTGCCCCTTGCCAAATGAACCGATAAAGCCGGTTTCTAGCCCCGCCACGCCTCTGGTTACGGAGAACCCTTGATTTGTTAATGTTTGACAAAGTAAATCAGCCGAATGAAATTCTTCAAACCGAGTTTCTGCAAATCCCCAGATTTGATCACTGACATTTGTAAACAGAGAACGTTTACTCTCAATTATTTTTGATATTTTTTCTGTTAAATTCAACTTGTCCATCTCCTATCCTACATGTTGACTAGTTAACTCAATTTGTTTTTTGGGCCGAATTGTAAATAATGAACCTGCACATAAAAGAGCAAAGATAACCAGCATAATAAATGCTGCATTGTATGAACCATTAAAGGCATCCACTAAAAACCCAATCAACATAGGTGTTAGGACACCTGCAAACTGCGCACCTGTATTAATAAAACCATTTGCCGTCCCCACCACTGCTTCTGGGAGAATCTTCAAAGGGACAGTGGTGATCAAAATAATATTAAATGAGAATAAGACTGTAATGATACTTTGATAGATTACAAACATCGTAATGTTAGGCGCAAAAGCCATCAGAAGGAGTGAACCCGCCGAAATCACCGCAAAAACGGCTGCCAGAAGCTTGTCCTTCCCCTCAGGTAATTTATCTAAGACATATCCACTTAAAAACATCGCTAAAACACCTGCGAGCGGAGGAATAGCAGATACGTAACCAACAGATGTTAAATCGAGCCCTTTTACCTTCACTAAGTAGGTTGGCATCCATGAAGTTAATCCCCAGTTCACTGCATAAATACTAAAATAAGCAATAAACAAATTCCAGATCATCGGTGTCTTCAATACATCTTTTAAAGGCTGTTTCTTTTCACTAGAGGTTTTCTCTCCGTTTACACTAGTCCTTGTTTGTTCCTTAAGAAAGAAAACAAACAATAGGGTAATGACGATTCCTATTACACCAACTGAGTGAAATATACCTTTCCACCCAATGCCTTGTATCAGATGTGTTCCTGCAATTGGGGTCAAAACCCCCATGATGGTTCCAGAAGAGAGCATAATAGACATGGCACGCCCCCGCTCATTGATTGGAAACCAGCCAGCTATTCCTTTAGATGCCGATGGAAAGAAACTTCCTTCCCCAATTCCAAACAGAAAGCGGATGAGAATCATCGATAATAAAGACCATGCAAAGCCTGTTAAGACGGTAAAGATGGACCATGCCAGTAAGGCGGTAATAATGATTTTCCGGAAACCGAATCGATCTGCCAGCCATCCACCTGGAATCTGCATGATGGCATACCCAGCAAAGAAACTACTTAATACAATTCCTGTCTCGGATGCACTAAAGTGTAAATCCTTTGAAATACCTAAAATAGCATAATTCATAATAAAGCGATCAAAATTCCCTAATGACCATCCTAGAAAAAGCATGGTGATTATAATATACTTCCAATTTTGCTGTACTCTCGTTACCATATACCTACCCCCTATCAAATTATAATGTGATGTTATTCTAAATATAAAAAATTCTGACTATTTAAACAATGTTCAAATCTCCACCATTCATGTAAAATTAGTGTAGTTATATACACTCGAAATAGGAGGGATTGTATGAACGCACTAATGAAAATCGATCAGTATTTGAGAGAACAATGTCACCTTCCTAGTTATCAGTTATGGGAGAGTATCAATGGCATGGATTTTTCTCTTGTTTCCTCTCATCAATTTCGTGATAACACCACTTCTCCAAAGACTCTGGGAAAAAATATCACCATGGCTTATTCGGATTACAATGAAATCCATTTCTATTACCCTAGTCACTCGACGATTGTCCTAAGAACAGCAGGATTGAAAAGGTTGAAAAGCTGTAACCAGGAACACCTTACATTACTCGTGGATCTTTATTATTTACAATTGATGTTAGAAAGAGAGAAACATATCCGGAACAAATTAATAGAGAGTATACGTGATATATCTGTTTTGGAAGATTTAGACTTCCTGCTAACGAAAATCCTTGAAAATGCTCTTTCTGTTATTCCCAGTGCGGATATGGGGGTCCTGTGGATGTATGACGGAGACATAGGCAAACTACTTCCTAAGGCATGGACAGGTGGACCGAGTGAAGAAATTAAAAATATGAAGATGAACATTGGGGAAGGCATCATCGGAAAAACGTTTCAGACCAATCAATCGATCAGATTGACTTCGATGGATGATATTCTTAGAGAATCCGCAACGATGTCATCTGAAAATACCCAGCACCTACTTAATTCCTTTCAATTTGAAACATTGCAATCGATTATTTCGGTGCCAATAAAGGTAGAAGAACATACCTTATGTGTATTGATTGTTTATCAGAATGGTCACACGTCCCTTTTAACAAAAGAGGACCAGCGATTGCTAGAAAGTTTCTCGGACCAAGTTTCCATTGCTCTAAAAAATTCAAAATTATTCCACGATCTCAAGTTACATAATCATTTATTGATACAACGTGATGAAATTCACGACACCTTTATTAAACTATCCCTTCAAAGTAAAGGGTTGAAATTCATCGTAAACGAATTAAATAAACTAATCCAAAAGCCATTAATCATCTTTGATTTTTCCGAGGACCAAGTGTTTTCAAGTCCTGGTGAATGGTTATCAGAGTTTCCTAACGAGTTAAAGAAACTCATCACCTACTGTCAAGAACCATCTTTTCATTCTTTACAAGTTCCAGGACAGGAAAAACTTTTATACATTTATCCCATTCTAGCGATCGATGTACCTTTTGGTTTAATCATTGTGGAAATGAATGATTGTATTCTATTGCCTTTGGATAAAATGATTTTAGAACAAGCTAGCTCGATCATTGCATTAGAAATGATAAGAAGACACACACTCACTGAATCGTTTTATCAAAAAACCCATGATTTATTTCATGATTTCCTAGAATGTAAAGATAATTATTTACTAACACAAAAAGCAGTTGAACTAGGAATTGATGTTACATCTTATAATCTAGTTATTTTGATTAATATACCTTCTCACTTGGATATCCAATTGACCAATATCCAAATTCATAAACTTATCTCACTAATTAAACAACATTTTCATTCATATACCCCTATTGTTTTCGGATATCGGAACAAAATTACGATGCTTTGTCAATTTTCCAGTCAAAGCGAGAAAAAGTATTTATTAAATAATCTTAAAACGATTCAAACGAGCTGGAAGTATTTATATAAAGGAGACTTAAAAATTGGAGTTGGTTCCTCTTATCAAGAGCTTGAATCTATACAAAAAAGCTATACAGAAGCCGACAAAGCCATAACGTATCTGGTTTCCAAAAGACTGACGGGGATCATGAACTATGACGAAATTGGAATTAATCGGCTTTTTATTAATCATCCGAACGAAGAATTAAATGCATTCATTAATGAGGTCTTCCTTCCACTTCAATCAGAAAATGATAAAAGCTTAATGCTCGAAGAAACGCTGCTTGTCTATATGGAACATGACCGAGCACCAGGAAAGACCTCACAATTATTACACATTCACGTTAATACTTTATATAAGAGGCTTAAAAAAATTGAAGAAATCCTTCGTATTTCTCTGACAGATACAGAAGACATTCTGAAACTGCAGCTTGCATGTTATTTAAGAAAGACCAGTAACTCGATTTAGAGGATCGGTGCTAACGGTACCGTTCTTCTTTAAATGGATTGGCTGTCATCGAATAGCCGAACTCTTCCCAAAATCCGGCTTGATCTTCTGTCATAAACTCAATCCCTGACACCCACTTGGTGCCTTTCCATAGGTAAAATACTTCTGGTGGAATAAATCTTAGTGGATATCCATGTTTAGGATCAATATCCTGCCAACCATGATTTTGATCCTTCCACCGGTATACAAACAAAGAATCGTCCCCTAATAAAGGCTGGAGTGGCAGGTTGGCAGAATAACCAAATCTCTCACGATTATAGTAACCATAAATTTTAATGTATTTTACCTCTTCCTTTATTTCAACAAATTTTAATAACTCTCTAAGTGCAATTCCTTCAAAGGTTGTATCAAATTTAGACCAGGTGGTTACACAATGCATATTAACGGTGGAAATGGTCTTCGGAAGCTCCATAAATTCCTTATAGGATAAGATCTTTTCTTCTTTTACCTCACCAAAAAGTCTGAAATTCCAAGTGGTTTTATTGAACTCGGGAACGTCCCCTTTATGAAGTATTGGCCATTTTTCTGTTTCAAATTGGCCAGGTGGAAGCTGTTTTTCCATATAATCACTCCTTATTCCTCTTAAACATTCATTAAAATACAGTATTTCCTATAATATGATACAAGATAACGCAAGCAAACCAAAATCGTATCCACATAAATATTCGCTATGTTGTCTAATTTTTATCATTAGCGTAGAACCATCCATTGCATTCCAATAAACTTTATTTTGTCTGTACATAGAGTTTACAAGGCCTTAATATTCCCATGATATGATTGGTTTATCACGAATGAGGAGGCAGAATAAATGAATGTGCGTGCAATATTTATTGATATGGATGGTACACTGTTAAAAGCCTCAAATAACATTTCACACCGAAATATCGATGCCATTAAAAGGCTCATGAATCAGGGAATCAAGGTTTTTCTAGCTACGGGACGACACTATGAAGTAACCGCTCCCTACCACAAAGAAATTGGATTATCCACTCCCATGATCTGTTTGAATGGTGCTGCTATTCACGATCCAGAGACAGGAAGAGCTATCCAAATGAAAACCGTCCAACTGAATGAACAACGATTCCACCATCTCACCGCTGAAAAATCTTGTAATGTTATTATCCATACCGCAAACGGGCTTTATTGTAAGGAAACTAATGAAGAAATCGATTATTGGACAAAAGTTGGGCAAACCCCGCCACTATATTTAGGAGATTTAAGACAGGCAAATTATCAAAATGTTCTTAAATATAGTGTTCGCACTGGTGCACCATGTCCTGAATTATCTGCGTTGTTTAAAAATGAAGCAGAAGTTATCGATTGGAATGACGGGTTTGAACTGGTTGCCCCTTTTGTTTCGAAATGGTCAGCTATAAAAAGCTTACTTACCGAGTTTCACATTAACCCAAATGAAGCCGTAGCTATTGGAGACGGACCCAATGATATAGAGATGCTTCGTCGTGTCGGTACTGGTGTGGCAATGGGGAACGCTGGCGAAAAAGTTAAGGCTGCTGCCGATTTTATTACAGGACACCACGAAAATGACGGATTAGCTGAGTTTATAGAACATTATCTTCTTAAATCATTTGAATCCTATGCGATTTAAAGTTTTTTATTATGATGTCTTTAACAAAATACCGTTACTTTTATCTCCCTATTTTCTGAACAAGATTTACAGACACCTTCCCTCTTTCCAACTGGTTCACTTTTTAATTGTTTAATTACACAGGAATACCAGTGATCATTTAACGGTTTCTCTGTTATTGAGTGTAAAAAAATGATTAACCGTAAAGATTGGCGGGTAATAAAGTATAGAATTTCATTAATAAAGGAGGATTTTATGTTTCGTCACCAAAAGCAATTACAGTTTGAGGTAAAAGTAGACCGACCAGATCCAATGCTCGCCCGACAAGTACAAGAAGTACTTGGTGGTCAATTTGGAGAAATGACCGTTATGATGCAGTATCTCTTTCAAGGATTTAATTGTCGTGGTGAAGAAAAGTATAAAGACATGCTGATGGATATTGGGACAGAGGAAATAGGACATGTTGAAATGCTTTGCTCTCTAATCAGCCAATTGCTGGATGGTGCTTCGCCAGAAGATCAGGCTGAAGCGGCAAAAGACCCTGCTATTGCTGCCATAATGGGCGGGATCAATCCACAGCATTTACTCGTGAGCGGTCTTGGCGGGCTGCCAACAAATGCAAATGGAGTCCCTTGGAACGGTGCGTACATTGTCGCAAGTGGAAATTTATTAGCCGATATGCGTTCTAATTTACATGCCGAAAGCCAAGGCAGACTTCAAGTAGCTCGTCTGTACCACATGACAACCGATGAAGGTGTCCGTGCAACCTTCCGCAAAATGCTTGCCCGTGACCGTTACCACCAATACCAATGGATGGCGGCCATTGCAGAGCTTGAAGAGAAAAACGGCGTGGTTGTACCAGCTTCCTTCCCTGCTGAAGCTGAAAAGGAAGCCCAGCCTCAGGCCTATGAATTTTGGAATCTCTCAGAAGGCAGTGAGTCTTCTGAAGGTCTTTGGGCAACAGGAAGTGCACCAGATGGGTCGGGAGACTTTGTGTTTATTGAAGAGCCAATTGCCAAAGGACAAGTACCTAATCCAGGTATACCCTCGGAAAAATTACATCACGACTTAGATATTACTAGATTACCAGCTAGATAAAACTATTTGACAAGATGATCTCAAAACGAGGTCATCTTGTTTTTTCGTCTTTTGGGCGGAGCATGAAAGGTCATTTTATTTTTTAAAAATCTACATCTATCTAGGCTTTTTTTCATACTTATAATTTGGAGGTGAAAATATGCCAAGAGTAAGCTACCGAAGTACGGACGTTGCCTTAATGGCAAGAATGATGAGAGCAGAAGCCGAAGGTGAAGGAAAATTAGGGATGTTATATGTTGGCAATGTCATTGTAAATCGCCTTATCGCAAATTGTTTAGACTTTAAAGGTTTAAGATCAATAAACCAAGTTATTTTTCAAGTACAAGGTGGAAATTTTTCCTTTGAAGCGGTTCAAAAAGGAAATGTATTTTACCAAAGAGCCAGAACGGCTGAAAGAAGATTAGCAAGACAGAATTTGGAATATTGGAGACAACACCCAGGGAAATATGCCCTTTGGTATTTTAATCCGCATGCCCCATGCCCTCCCACCTGGTACGGTCAACCACAATCTGGTCAATTTAAAAATCATTGTTATTATGAACCAAAAGCTGGAACATGTGATACTGTTTATAGCGGTTAGGCAGCATGATTTTCTGTGTCCTCAATTGGTACCATATGTAATACAATTGAAAAATAAAAGGGACCACACCATTTTAAAATCACTGGTGTGGTCCCTTGTTTAATAGGATTTTCTTTAAGTCATTCACCCGGAGAATCGATTTGTACGTTAAAAATTCCCTGCATTATTTACGATAGGATTTTCGCTCTTCGCCCTTAATTTTCTAATATCTAGACGAATGAGCAGTGAAACGGCTAGAGCTAGTACAAATATCCCTGAAAAAATCACTAAAGTCCCCTGATAGCTTCCCGTGGTCTCCCTGACCCAGGATACAAAGATTGGGCCCACGAGACCGGCTGCAGCCCATGCAGTCAATATGTAGCCATGAATGGCCCCAAGCTGCTTCGTTCCAAATAAATCGCCGATATAGGCAGGGATAGAGGCGAATCCTCCTCCATAACAAGTCATAATCATATAAACCATGATTGAAAAAAGAAGTCCAACTGTGATATTTGGCAGCATAAAAAACGCGACGATTTGAAAAGCGAAAAATAGGGTGTAAACATTAGGCCTTCCGATGTAATCGGAAATCGTAGCCCAAGCAATCCTTCCTGATCCGTTAAATAACCCCATGATTCCAACCATTGTCGCTGCTCCGGCAGCCGACAGCCCTGCTAACTCTTGGGCCATTGGGGAGGCAACAGAAAGAATCGCGATTCCACAGGTAATATTGATAAACAGCATCACCCATAAAGCCCAAAACTGTCTTGTTCTGACGGCCTCATTGGCGGTTAATTGACGTAAATCCTGATTTATTTTCATCGTACCGGATTTTTTGGCTGCTGCTTCTAGCGCTTTTGGGACCCATCCCTCTTTTGGCGGCGCCAGATACTGAGCAGAACAAAAGATGATAACGAAGTAGACAGAACCAAGAATATAGAAGGTGTTTGAAATGCCATATGTTTCGATTAAATGATTCATAATCGGACTGCTTATCAATGAAGCAAAACCAAATCCCATGATGGCCAACCCGGTGGCGAGCCCCCTTCTGTCAGGAAACCATTTTACCAGCGTGGAAACAGGTGTGATGTACCCAACCCCCAACCCAATTCCTGCAATCATCCCGTAAAATAAATAGAGTAATAGCAATGATTCCAAATGAATGGCTAAACCTGCCCCAGCAATTCCCACTCCAAAAAACAGAGCGCTAAGTGTACCTGCCGCTCTCGGTCCAAACTTTTCGACAAAGTGGCCAAGAAAAGCTGCGGATAAGCCTAAAAATAGAATCGCCAAGCTAAACGTAAACGAAATCTGCTTCAATCCCCACCCCATCTGTTCTTGCAGCGGTTTCGTAAAAACACTCCAGGCGTAAACTGAACCAATTGAAATATGAATACCAACTGCTGAGAGAGCGATCAGCCAACGATTTTTTGCTTGCATCCTTTTAGTCCCCTTTTTCAAGTTGTTTTTCTGGCTGTCAGTTGATTCGATTAGTACTTAGTCGTGAGTAACCATCATCTTAGAAGCTGCTAATGAGGCGCGCTGCCTTGCCTCTTCGACTGATTCTCCGCTGCTCAATACGACTGCCATCCTTCGTCCCACTTTTGTATCTGGTTTTCCAAACACCCTAACCTGTGTATCAGGGATCGATAAGCTTTCAGAAATTCCGGTTATCTGGTAGGTCTTGCTTTCCTTCGTTGCTTTAATTGTATGACTTGCACCAGGTCTTAATAGTCGAACAGATGGAATCGGACAGCCTAAAATCGCTCTTATGTGTAAGGCAAATTCCGAAAGGTCCTGGGTTACCATCGTAACCATTCCTGTATCATGCGGCCGTGGCGATACTTCACTAAAATAAACACCTTGTGGAGAAAGAAATAATTCAACTCCAAACAGCCCGTACCCGCCAAGAGCATCGGTGATTTTTTTTGCGATATCCTGCGCTTCATCGATTTGTTCAATTGACATGTCATGCGGCTGCCAGGATTCAATATAGTCACCATCTTTTTGGACATGTCCGATTGGAGCACAATAGGTGGTTCCTGAAACGGAGCGGACAGTTAGCAGAGTAATTTCCGATTCAAAATGAATAAATTCCTCAACAATCACCCGTGTTTTTTTGCCTCTTCCACCTGAAATAGCCTCTTGCCAAGACCATTCTACATCCTCGATTGAACGGCAAACGGTTTGGCCTTTTCCAGACGAACTCATGATTGGTTTAATCACGCAGGGAATCCCGATTTCGTTTACAGCTTCCCTTAATTCCTCTAGTGTGTTTGCAAAAGCATATTTTGCTGTAGGAATCCTTAGTTCTTCACTTGCCAAGCGTCGGATTCCTTCCCGATCCATGGTCAAGTTCACTGCTTTAGCGGTCGGTATAATTTTAAATCCTTCGTTTTCAAGGTCGAGTAAGGTTTCTGTTGCGATCGCCTCAATTTCAGGAATCACAAAATCCGGCTTCTCTTGTTCTATCACACTACGAAGCTCTTCTCCATCCAGCATGTCCACCACAAAGGAACGATGGGCCACTTGCATGGCAGGAGCATTTTCATATCGGTCTACAGCTATCGTCTCTATTCCTAAACGCTGAGCCTCGATGATTGTCTCTTTACCAAGCTCGCCAGAACCGAGGAGCAACACTTTTTTTGTTTGGGTACCAAACATCCAACACAACCCCTTATTGTTTGTCTTTTGATTATAGTAACCCATATTTCAACTTCATTCAAGAGATATTTTTACCTTAAACACGAACGTTATATATTAATAAAACTATTTTTATTCGCCTTTTTATTTGAAAGCGTAACCAGCTATTAATGGTTCTACCTCTGGCTTTTGTAAAAAGATAGGTGAAAAGCAAAAAAGAGCACATCTTTGATGCCCCCTTTTCCTTTGAAAATGAACCCTTTATACAACCTCCACATTCCTCATTGAAGATCGATCGTTTATTTGGATTTGAATTTCTTTATAAATTGATTAAACATTGGCGGGATTTCCTTCAATAATGGTTTATATTGTTTAGTTGTTTCGACCAGCATATCAATCGTCTCCATAAGCAATCCAACATCCACTTTAGTAAGAAGATTTTCAATTTGTTGTTCTAGTTGATTTTGAGGAGTTGGAGTACTGTACTCCTCTTCCCTTCGCCTCGTGCCAAAAAGCCAATGATCAAACTGATTGGTTTTGGGATTAGAATGAGGCGCCTCTTCTTGATCCGGAATTACTTGTGAACTGCTTTCATTCTTTGTATGTTCCTCTCTATGCTGATGGCCTCCAAACATTAATTTTCGGTCCGAAATTACTTGTGCACTACTTTCGTCCTTTTCATGCCCTTCTCTGCGTTCATGGCCTCCAAACAAAAATTTTCGGTCCCGAATTTCTTGTCCACTACTTTCGTCCCTTTCATGTCCTTCTCTGTGCTGATGGGCTCCAAACATAAATCCTCGGTCCGGAATTTCATGAGAACCACTTTCATCCTTTTTGTTTCCTACTCTTCGCCGATTGGCCCCAAACATTAATTTCGAAAACCGATCTAATTCTCCATTTGGTTCCTTTCTTACTCTTTTCTCTTGGCCCAACGATCTCACTCTTCTTCCCTTCATCCTCTTTTAGATAAAATATGATTGGGTTTGTAACAAGGTGTGGACAACATAAAAAAAAGATAAGATACAGCTTGAATCTTTTGTAAAAGGTCTTTTGCAACTTAACATCTTACACATTAAGCAAAAAAAATCAGGATATCGCTCCTGATCTTTTTTGCTTATCTTAAAGAAGATTTATATTCGGTCCAGCTCAACGCCCTTTAAAACATCATATGGAATTTTGATTATGCGCTCCCATTTTTCCCCGATAAACCAACATAAATCATAAACCAAAACGGTGCCATCATCGCGATTCCTCGGATAAACCCAATTATAAAATTGAACATAGTGATCTCCTCCTTATGAGTTGAAGATGGGAAGAATTCCTTCCTGGCTTTACTCCATTCGAATTGGTTTAAGGTACCAATGGTCAAAACATACGCTTTGGCAAAGTCGCCATGAGGAAACTATACCAGTTAAAGGCTTCCTCATCCTATGAATGGATTTCTCTTTGCGCTGCATTCGATGTCACTTTGTCTTTCTAGTAAAGTACCCATTTTTAGAATAGGAGAAACGGATATTTGAAAAATGGCTGCAAAAATTGCCACTAAACAATCCGGCCTCAGCCTTCATCCTATTGTCAGGTTTTTAAATATACAAAAAGGGTATATGGTAAGAGATTACTAGCAACTATAAATGAGGATGTGACTGATAATGATATCTACAAACCAGCTTGATCAATTAAAAAATAGGCTTGAAGAGGATAAACAGATGATAGAAGGTCAAATGAACGTTAACCGCGATTTGGATTCAAGTTTGCGGGAAACGGTCGATGAGTTATCGGCCTATGACAATCATCCTGCTGATCTGGCGACAGAATTATTTGATCGTGAACGAGATCTTGCCTTAAAGCAACATCAGGATGAAGAGCTTAGAAAAATAAACACGGCACTCGAGGCCATTGACAATGGATCCTATGGGAAATGCTTGGTTTGCGAAAACGAAATTCCTTTCGAGCGGTTAGAAGTTCTTCCATCAACCTTATATTGTGTCAAGCACTCTCCCGAAACATCTGGAGGAGATTATCGTCCAGTAGAGGAAGAACTTTTAGAGCCGCCCAAGATTAATTCCTTTAGGCATACCCCGAAAGATGGTGTGATCGATACGGAAGATAGTTTTCAGGAAGTGGCCAAGTTTGGAACCTCGGAAACTCCTGCCGACCTCGTCGGCGATTATACTAACTATAATGAACTTTATAACCGTGGAAAAAACGAAGATTCCTATGCGGAGGATTACGAAACTTATTCTGCCACAGACATAACGGGTCAGCAAAAAACCGTTCTTCCGTCCAGAAAGATGGAAGAATACGAGGAAATGCTAGATAATAATGGGATTGATTCCAAAATTGGAGATATTCCCTATAAAAGAAGAGATAGTTATTTAGAGGATCGATTAGAAGAAAAGAAAACAGAGACTAAATAATGTCTCTGTTTTCCATGTCGTGACCCTTAAGCCTAAACCCGTTTGTTTATTACTTAATGCAAATTGATTTATTTTTAAATAATTTACCCTTATGATAGTTAGCGCACTTTTATTTAGCAAACCGAAACATAAGGGAGGCGAAATAAAATGTGGATTCGGCTCATTCCGGTTATATTTTTTAGTATAACAGCCCTTTCATTATTAACATTTCAATCATTAGAAATTATCCATGCTTTCTTTGATTTAATTTCTAATAACTCTAATCACATGGATATTTAAAACTCATTCATCTATCTCCTAAAAAATAACAAATCCCTTCCCAGTTGAGAAGGGATTTATTATTTTTCAATAACTATCCTGGATTCCCGCCATTTTTTAATAACTAGGTACCTATTTCTTAAGCATCAGGTTTAAGCGTTAGTGATTACGTTTATACATAAGTGATACCTTTTATGGAGGGAGGAGAAACTATGTGGTATGCAGCCATGTGGGGAGCCATTTCCGGTTCGGCTGTTTTCCTAGGTGCCCTTGCCGCGATGTTTTTACCCGTAAAGCAAAGAATCATCGGAGACATTATGGCATTTGGTACCGGGATATTGATCGGAGCAGCTTCCTATGAATTACTCGAGGATTCCATCCACGATGGAGGATTAAAAGCAACTGCCATTGGATTTACTTTGGGTGCTCTTATTTTTACGATCTTAAATCATTTCGTTTCAAAAAAAGGTGCGCATCAACGAAAAAGATCAAGTCAGCAGGCCCAAGGTGCAGGGCTTGCGATTTTTATCGGAACAGTGATGGATGCTATTCCCGAATCGATCATGGTAGGCGCTAGTCTTTTGGAAAAACAGTCTGTCAGCTGGTTGTTAGTTGCAGCAATTTTTCTCAGTAATATTCCTGAAGGACTGTCAAGCACGGTTGGTTTAAAAAGCAGCGGGTATCATAAAAGCAAGATTTTTCTTTTGTGGGTGTCCGTTTTGGTGATTGCTACTGTTAGTGCCTGGGGAGGATACTTTTTCCTATCAAACGCACCTGCCTATCTTTTGGCAGGAATCGCCGCTTTTGCTGGAGGCGGAATCATTGCTATGATTACCTCCACCATGATGCCCGAAGCGTACGAAGAAAGCGGAACCGTCACTGGATTGATTGCTGCCCTGGGTCTATTGGTATCCCTGGTATTGGATCATTTTTCCACTTAACTATAGTAACAGCTAAGAAAAAGGTGCTTTCCATATAGGAAAACACCTTTTCTTAGAATCCATCATTTACTTCGAAACCGTCGCTACTGTCGCTTCCGGAGTGGTTACCTTATCATAAAAATTCACGAACTGGTCACGTTCGTTGCTATTACGGTACGCCATTGCGACCCTTGGATGTTCATTAAGCACACCAGAAATCATGTAAGGAATGATATAGCCCCACTCCCACGTATTTCTCATTTCTACCATGTGCTTTTCTATTACACCGAGTAACGGTCTCAGTTCATAGCTTGATTTTTGGATATAGCTAACGAGAAGCTCTGTGTTACAGTTACCTGCCGCACGTCCCATACCATAAACAGATGAATCTAGGAAGGTTACTCCATTCTGATAAGCCGTCAATGTATTAGCGAATGCTAGCTGCATGTTATTATGGGTATGGATACCAAGCTGTTTATTAGGGAGCATCGACTGAAATTTTTTCACCTGATGGGCAATTCCTGCAGGATCTAAGCTTCCAAAAGAATCAACGACATATACCACATCTACAGGGCTTTCTTTCACCATTTCCATTGCTTCTATTAGCTGATGTTCAGGCACACTGGATAATGCCATAATGTTAAGTGAAGTCTCATAACCCAAATCATGAAACATTTGGACAAGCTCTAAACCTTTATCCACTTCACGCGCATAGCAGGCGACGCGAATCATATCCAATACGCTTTGCTCACGGGGCAGAATGTCATTTGGATCCACACGGCCAATATCTACTAGAGCTGATAGCTTCGTGAACTTTTTCTCTGGAATAACCTCTTTTAAAAACTCATCATCAAGAAATCTCCAAGCATTATGCTCCGTCGCGTTAAGAAGCTTTGCGGAATTTTTGTATCCGATTTCCATATATTCCACACCGGCTTCACTTAGTCCATTATATAAGTCCTGAACAAATTCAACACTGAAATCCCAGTTGTTTACTAATCCTCCATCACGGATCGTACAGTCTAATATTTTGCTGCTATGTACCATAATTGCGACTCCCCCTGTTATTTATGATTCGCCATATTATTTGCTATTATTAAAGGGGTTATATCATGATTCGAGTAAAGGTGTCAAATTTATTTTTAAAATTTTCGAATATTATAAAATAAACTTAGATTTTAGGTAATGGTAAACTCCATCTTCATCACAAGTAAACTCTGTCACATCATCCGTTATTTCTTTTATGCTATCAGGTGCATTTTTCATTGCTACTGCATAATTCACGAGCCGCAGCATCGGTAAATCATTGTCGCTATCCCCAATTGCCATTGTTTCCGTCTCGGACAACTTAAAGTGCTTTAACATTTGTTGGATTCCGGTTGCTTTGTTGACGTTCGCCACCATCAGTTCGACGTTATACTCCGTTGAGATCGAAGTGGTAAAGTCTATTTCTTTCTTTAATTGCTCCAGTTCTTCTTTCCAGTGATTGATTTTTTCCTTTGTTCTGGCAAAGAAATAGAATTTGGAGAATTCATTCCCGATCATTTCATCCGCCCAGTTAATTTTTTCTTTAAGCGCATCCTTACGAGAAAGCCACTCATTGATTCCTACACCCTCTGGCTGCGGATCTCTTATTTCATTTTCTACGTAGTCCCTGTCCTGTTTTAAGGTGATCCGGGGAGCGCCATATGGAAACAGTTCATAATATACCTTGTTTTCCCTTGCCATTTTAATAACGATTTCCACTAACTTACGTGAAAGGGAATGTTTAAAAATCACTTCATGGCCTGCATAGCCAACCATCCCATTCGAGGCTACAATCCCATCTACTTGAAAACCAGGCGGAACGATGCCTTCTATTTCTTCAAATGCTCTGCCTGTAGCGATAAAAACATTGATACCACGGTTTCTAAGTTCATCAATGATTTCTTTCGTATGTATACTCACCTTGTTTTGATGGTTTAATATCGTTCCATCCATGTCCAAAAATATCGCTTTTGGTGTTACCTTCACCTAAATTTCCCCCTTGCTTACAAAAAGAATTCATTTAGTTAGTATACACTTTATTTATTTTCCCCACTATAATACCATCTTCCCTCCTCAATCTCGGGTAGTATTCCTCTTATGTACTCCTTTAGATTTTCCGGCAATTCATCTTTTTCAAGTTCATCAAGTGTAAAGTAAATAATTTGTGGAGCAGCTGGATCCATTACTTGGACTTGAATTTGGGTGTGCCCTTTTATGTCTGAAATTTTCCTTGTTAGCATGATATGATAAGACATCTCCATCACCTCATTACCATTATAACAGAACAAATGTTCCTTTTGATTAAGATACCCAAAAAAACTTGTGGGACGCCTCCAAGTATTTTTATCATTTATATTCTGTTTAAATTTGCATTCCTGAATCTTTATTTGTTCATTCATTGCAATGCTATCGATTCAACTCACTGTCTTACATGAAAATCTTTCTATAAATAGAAAGGGTGACTCAGTCGAACGATTTCGACTTCGGAGTCACCCTCAAAATATGATTTATATTATTTACTGTTCACAACAAACGTGTTACCTTGTTGTTCCATTGACCAACCAAGTATATCAACTGCAGACTGAAGTGGAATATAGGTGATCCCTGTTTCACTCTTGATTGCAGGTGTTATCAGATGTACTGGTTTATTATCTACAAATGCTGTATTTCCTTGTACCTTCCATTCAATATCTTTATCATTTGTTGATAGGGCTAGACGGTTATCCTTTGTTTGTTTCACTAAGCCATTGATGCTGCGAGCAAAATCGTCAAGTGGGACCATTACATTACCTTTGTTGTCTACATATGGCGCTTCTCCAGCATGGCTTACACCTAATAAGGCATTATTTAGCTGTACGTTAGCAACTGGCCCATTGGAAGACTTGACAGTTAAATCACCGTCGTTAAACATGTAAGGCAAGAAATTAGGATGTTCAAAATCAAACATATCTAACATATTATTGGCATTTGCATCCTTGCTGTTTAAGGCGGATAAACCATAGTTCCATTCTAGGAATTTCAAAAGCGAAGAATGGTCATATTGCACGTGGCTTACATAGTTCTCTTTTGCATATGGGGAGATGACCATTGCCGGAATACGTGGTCCATCTCCTTGTAATCCATCGGCGTTTGGCGTTACAGTTGGAGGGGCAATATGGTCAAAGAATCCGCCTCCTTCATCATACGTAACAATAATGGCTGTATCTTTCCAATATGGGCTGTTCATAATCTTGTTAATCGTATTGACTGTGAATTCTTCTGCTGATGGAGTACTCTGGTTTCCAGTACCAGGATGTTCATCATCTCCATAACCAGCTTTTATAAAACTAACCGCAGGAAGATTGCCCTTATCGATATCCTTCAAAAAGTTATTGTAATCTTTTAGATTATTATCATATTTCCCATCCTCATAGTTTTGGAAATACTGGAACGGGTTATGGTGAGGTGAGTACGTCTTTGCTTCGTCTGAAGCTGGATTTGCTTTTGCAGCATCCCATCCTCCAGCATACCAAGCCCAGGATTGCTTTGCTGCGCTTAACTCATCGCCAATATTTTTGTAAGTGAGATTATATTTAAGTCCATTGGTGCTATCCCCGCCAAATGGACCATTTTTAGGAGAGGGGTCACCTGTAATTTGAGCCTTAGGATTTGTGTTTGTATTTGTCGTTTCATTTCCGTTTCCGGATTGCGCTCCCACTAAATACAATGCACCTGGTGTTGACGGTCCATAAACAGGCTGAAAATAGTTATCTGCCATCGCAAAATGCTGAGCGTACTGCCAATAAGCAGGTATTTCATTGTAATCAAAATGAGACATAGATAGTAAACCCTTGTCATTTGTATCAGTAGACTTGCCACTATCATGATTCACTTGATAAAACTTGTCCATTTTTCCTCCATCGGCCATGGAGATCATAGCAGTATAACCATGATTTACATCTGTTTCTTGGATGTCGCCTTTACCCGCATCATGCCAAGGATATACTGGAATTCCATTTGAATCAGGATTATAGACATTTCCGTTAACATCTTTAGGTACACTACCTGTTACATATTTTAAGTTTCTAACGTCATTAGGTGTTCCGGGAAGTGATTTAAACCCCGGAGCATATGGATATGTACCAAAATAGTTATCAAACGTACGGTTTTCCTGAAAAATTACCACTGTATGTTTGATTGGCGATGCTGTTTTTAATTCGGATGCCATTTGCTGTTCTACTGATGTTTGTTTTGGCACTTCAGCGTATACCTTCCCAACAAAAGGTGCTGCCATAATCGTTAATGCGCTTAATGATAATGTGACTGTACGTATTCCTTTTCTCACCTAGAATCTCCTCCACTACTCTCTTAATATTATTTCTTTCAAATAAGATTTAACCAAAAGAATGTAAAGGAATAGGAACGAGAGTGTAAAGGGACTGTAAAAAAATATTAGAATCTGATGAGAATTAATCTTAACTATCTAGGAGAAACGTGGCCATGCTGAAAAATGCCCTAATTAGAACGTTCCCTTACTTTACAAAAGAGAAAAGGCATCCCTTCCTGAAGGAATGCCCTATAGTTTAAAAAGCTTCTACTCTTCTATTGCATAATTGTTCGTTATCTTCAATTATTGACTCTGTCAAATTTAACGTTAGGGTAAAAATACTCTGGCCTTCTTAATCATCCAAAACGATATCATCGCGACGATGGCTAAATAGAATTCCACTACCCATAAATTTGTATAATGGCCGGTCTGTATGAATACCAGCGGAAAATCAATGAGTGCATGTATAAGAATAGCATATATTATGTAAACAAATTTCTTTTTTACAACTGCAATCAATACCCATAAACTAAAAGCGAGCTGCATGAATACGGCGAAGAACCGTTCCACACAGGCTAATAAATAATAGGATACACCATTGTTTAATACGGAATCTTTTATAATTGCGAGCTGGTCCGTTGGGATTTGTCCTCCTAACGATTTTTCAAGTGTACCTGAATTAATCATAAAGGCAAACATAATGTTCGGAACGATCATCGTTAACATTAACACCACTGCCTCAATTCCCCCCCAGCCTATTCCAAAAGAAATTCCGCGTTTGTAATCATGGTATTTCTTTAACAGCCAAATGAATAAAAGAAAGCGGCCAAGCTCTTCAAATAAGCCTGCTGCCATTCCCCCATATAAACCAAAAGCCCACGGGTGGTCCGCATAATGTGGAAAGGCAGTAATGACCGCAAGATGGAGCGCTTTTTCCAAAACTTGTGTAAACACCACAAATCCAATCGCACCTACTATTACTGGCTTTACGGCAACTCCTGTCTTCTTACGAAAATATAAAATTAACCCAATAAATAATATAATCGAAAACACAATCGGAGCAAACATTGAAATAATCTTTGCTGTACTAACCAAGCTATCTCCCCCTAGAAAAGCTTTGTTTTTTATTATCATTATTAATAATGATAAAAATTTTTACCATTAACTGTCAATTCTTTTTTTTGAACTTACAATTAAAAATATATATTCAGTAACAGTATTTATGTTAGTTTACGTCCTTCAGAGATTAGAATATTGTTCTCTAAAAGTACAGTTTACTGAAATATCCTAGATGGTTTATTATGGAAGTTAAGGATGTAAAGGGGTGTTGAATTGAAGACTATTATTCAATCATTAGTTGGTTCCTTTGTAGGTCATTTAATCTATATAGTTGGACCAATGATCGTCGGTTATAAAAACAAAGAATTATCAACCTGATATTACGAATAAATGGGGACAAGTAGAAACACTTCAAAATGAAGTGGCGTTTGGGGTAGGAGGTTCTCCACTGTTTTTTCTTTTTACCTTTATCGCGTTAGCACTGATTTGCGGATTAATCATCATTTCCTATAGGAAGATTGTTGGGTCACGATAAAGGAATGAGCTTCGGATGCAGACAAGAAGACCATATAGAAACATCCAAGCCGTCCGAATAAGCAACAAAATTTCGCAAATGAGCCTAAAAAAAGGAGATTATGAACGTACATTCAATAAAAAAGACTTAGAGGCTCGATCAAACCAAATTAACTTCTAAACAGAACAGATGTTTTGTTGTACAATAGTGAATGTCTGTTTTTGTTTTACGAGATTAATATGATTAAAGGTGGAATTAAATTGAATGGTACATCACACGCAGTCATTGGATCAGCAACAGGATTTATTGTGGCTCATACATTTCATGCCTCTCCGACTGAGACACTCTTATTTGTCGGACTAGGAGGCGTCTCAGGATTAATGCCCGATTTAGATATTGACGGAAAGCTGCGCGGAAAAATTACACTGCCACATGAGGTGATACGGCTATCTGCCCTGATCATTGGATTGATGATGATCGTTTATAGTTTCGTTGAGAAAGCCGTCTTAGAGCGATGGCTGGGGGTTGGAATCGGATTATTAATTATCGTGGTTGCCTCCTTCATTAAGCAGAAACATATGTTAACGGTAACCGGAATAGCAGTCCTTGTGGGCGGATTCTCGATAGACGAACGATGGTTAATTCTACTAGGGATATACCTTGTCATTGCGTCCTTTTCTTCGCACCGCAGCTATACCCATTCTATCTTGGGTATTGTTTTCTTTGGGATGATTGCTTCCAACTTAGAGGCTTCACTGGGGATCCAAGGTGTTTTCTATACCTGTTGTGGTGGTTACATCAGTCACCTGATAGCAGATTTAAAAATCCTGCCATTTAATAAACGGGGGATAAAGCCCTTTTTACCTCTGTCACACAAGGAAATTTAACTCTGACAATCTATTTCACTTAGATCAGCATAAAATGGAGGATGGTGACCACTCGTGTGGCCACCCTTTTATTCTGCCCTGTAGCTTATTTTCCTCAAAATCCTCGTTTAATTCCTGATGTTATTTAGGATTAAATAAATAATAAATTCCTTTTTTTAAAGATTGAATAGTATTAAGTAAAAGCCATTTTACACCATTCTGGAGGTGAGGAATTTGAAGGATGCTGGTCCTATCGGTATGGAAATTGGTATTTATTCGTTAGCGGATATATACCCAGATCCGCTAACAGGGAAAACCATCAGCACAAAGCAGCGAATTGAGGAAATCATCAAGGCTGCCAAATTGGCCGATGAAGCAGGGCTGGATGTATTTGGCGTAGGAGAGCATCACCGTTTAGATTATGCCGTGTCCTCCCCGTCAGTGGTGTTGTCCGCCATTTCCCAAGTTACAAAGCGAATTAAACTAACAAGTGCTACGACAGTCCTAAATACCGTAGATCCTGTTCGTTTATTCGAGGAATTTGCCACACTGGATCTTTTATCCAATGGGCGGGCTGAAATTATTGCGGGACGTGGGGCTTTTTTAGACTCCTTTCCCCTTTTTGGATTCGATCTAACTCATTACGATGAATTGTTTGAAGAACACCTGGAACTTTTTCTAAAGCTAAATGAGCAGGAATTGGTTTCCTGGAATGGTCGTTATCGTTCATCCTTAAAGGATGCAGCCATCTCTCCACGACCTGTTCAACAGTCGATTCCTATCTGGGTAGGTGTTGGCGGGACAGTGAAAAGTGCCGAAAGAGCTGGCAGATTAGGGACTGGATTAGCCTTAGTGATTCTTGGCGGGGATCCCAGTTTCTTTCAGCCGTTTGTTGACCGATACCGAGAAACGGCTGCTCTAACCGGCCATATTTTAGAAGACATGAAGGTTGCCGTTACCGGGCATGCCTATATTTCAAAAACGAATCAGCAGGCAATCGAAGAATATCACCCATATCACTCCAATTATTGGAACCAAATCAATCGTCAGCATGGGGTAAATAAGACTTGGTCAAGAGCTGAATTCGAGGAGATGTGCAGCAAGGAAAAAGCCCTGTTCGTGGGAAGTTCACAGCAAATTATCGAAAAAATCATGCGCCAATACGAATTGTTTGGACACCAACGATTGTTAGCCCAAATTGATATAGGCGGTATGCCCTTTAAAAAGGTTGCCGAGAACATTGAACGATTGGCAACAGAAGTTGCACCCGTTATACGAAAAGAAACAAGGAAATGAATAGTGCTAAAACCAAATAATATTTTAAGAGCGTCAAAGCAAAAAAACTTGGATGGACTCCAAGTTTTTTTGAGTAAAGGTTATTGCGTTAGTTAACGAACGTCTCTCTTCGGAGAGCTTTTAATCAGCTTAATCTCTCCATTTTTAGGGATTAGTTCACTGATATTTTCAAACTTTTCTTCCCTTTGATTTTGCCCCTCCCAAACATATTCCTTAAAAGACCAGCAAAAGAGTTTTCGGGCCACTCTTCCTTTTTCTCCAATTAAGTTAAACCAGCCCTGTCCAACATAAAAAGGATTGGTTAAAAATCTATCCATGATATAATCGATACGGTCCTTCTCTTCCCCTGGATTAAATTGCGTTTTAGACGAAAGAGCTAAAATAAAATAGTTTTTTAACGGATCTAATTCTAGTAATTGCAGATGGTAATTCTCACGTTGTTTTTGATTGAAATCCCCTAGAATGGTTTTGATGCTTTTTTCGACATCTATTCCAAATTTATTTGCATCTTTCCAGGACGCTAAACGTGAATCAAAAATGGACAAGGTAAGAATATAATAGGCAGCAAAATTTTTCGGATCAAATACTTCATTCACCACTCGCTTTTCATCTTCTGGTACAACAATAAACTTTTTATAGTCCGCAAAGAAATCTTCCATCACATCGTCTACCTTCTTTCATACCTTGATAGAATGATTGAATAAAATGGCTTTCATTTTATATTCTAAATATTCCGTTTTTAACTTCAAAAATCCTGCTGAATTTTACAAAAATCCACATCTTTCATGAAATTTAATCAAAAAGACCTATGAAGAGATCTTTAATTTGTCGTAATCGATAGGTACACGACCAGGTATATTAAGCAGTTGTCGTGACGGGTGACTATTCGGCTGAGTTTTTATGACCGTTCGACTTTATTTCCTAACCCAACGGGTACAATTATCTGTTTTTGTGACCTACCAGCTGCATTTCCTAACCCTACAGGCACAATTATCTGTTTTTGTGACCGTTCGGCTTTATTTCCTAACCCAACAAGCACAATTATCTGTTTTTGTAATCGTCAAGATATCGCAAAGGTTTTCATTCTAATGAGCCAATACAACTGAAAGGATTTTTTCTACATAAAAGCACATCACTATTTTCGTATAGTGATGTGCTTTACCGTCTATTTCACTTTTCATCAAAAAAATCTTAAATCTTATCTACTTGATCGAACTGCAGCCACTAAACCCCCATTTGGTAACGTAATTCGCTTTGTCCCAGATGTTTAGTTTTTCATTTTTTGCAATAGTTTCATCTTCCTGATAACGATCTATGTATCGATAAGGTGGATGGATGATGTAGGCCACCCGAGCCAATCCTTCTTTAAGCAATGTTTCTTGAACCGATACTCCATCAACATACACATAGGCAAGCAGTCGTCCGTAGGCATCCCGGTCGTTCCCTTTCTCCATTTCTAGTGTAATGTTTCCTGCTCTCACTAGCTCGTCATTTCGATGAGCGGCTTCCATCGCAAAAGGCTGAACACACATACCTGGCTTTTTCGATTCGGGTGTATCAATCAATAAATATCGAACCGTTTCCATTTTGCCGTTCATCTTTACTTTAAGGGTATCCCCATCAATCGTCGCAGCCCATGTTGCTCGTATCTGTTGGCCGGGGGTACTACCAGCCTCTTCTACTATCGAATCCCCTATTTGAGCCTCATCCTCAATGATCCTTTCAGTTCCTATATTTTCTTTGTTCTGTGAAGTGAGTGGCTGAAAAGCTAGAATCGAAGTGGCAGCGATCAAGGCGCATCCGGCTACTCTTTTTCGCATAAGAATCCCTCCAGTGATTATTATCTCGTTTTCGTTCTTTTGATTGGCCAAGCGTCCCATCGCAAGGATCTTCCGCCTTTCAGCCTTTAAATATAGAAAAAGAGGCAAAAAGGTTAATCTAGTTTGAAAAATTCATCAAAAAAAACTATCCCACTAAATCGGGATAGCTCGTGTAATATTTAATTATTTATCACAATATCATCAAAATTGATTCTACTCCCTGATGTCCCAGAAACGACAATTCGGAAGCGGACCGGAGCCGTTTGGCTTAGGGTAAAAGTTTTAACAGATAAAGTGGATGAACTAGTATTCGTACTACCTACATTCGTCCAGGTCGAACCGCTATTCGTCGACATTTGCAGCTGCCAATTAGCTCCGCTGTCGGTTCCGAAGTTGGCATGAGAAATCTGAATACTCTTGGCCCCGCTGACATTAAAATTCATCGTAAGCGCTCCAGTTGCTCGTACACGTGCCGACTGCAAGCCGGTTTTCTTATCGGTAGATAGATTGCCGATAAGAGCAATATCAAAGTACCAAGAACCGCTCGCAAGCGTCACATTTCCTGAAGTATACGCTGTTTTAGAACCGGATTCAAACTTTTCATTCAGGGTGGTGGTCGTTCCACCAGATCCGCTAGAACCGTACCCATAGGAACCTGATTTAAACGTGGATGAATCATACCACTTATAGCCTGGATCTGGTGCAGCCCACGGTTCTGCTTCCGGCTCAGTCGAGGTTTGTGGATTTTCCATCGCTAGCAAGGTAGTTGGCTGATCTAGCTGCAGCCCGCTAACCTGGGTTAACGAGGTATAACTCTCCTGTTTGGCTAACCAATCAATAATGTTCACGAGTAACGTACGATCATTCTGTTCCTTAAAACCATCGTAAGTTGTCTTTTTTGCGCCTGTTTCTTCACGTAAATATTTTGGGGTCGCATCTTCTACCGCCGAAGAATCACCGATAAACGCGGCTTTTCCTAATCCTAGTTTGGAAACGGCCGCATATGGGCCCTCTGCTCTGCTGCCGCCATTATAGATGCCTTGATCGACCGCATTGCCCCAAGCTAGTGTGGTTTTTGGAAGATAGACAATCCCTTTCGCCTTGGCAGGGTCTGTAATCGCTAAGGTGGAGCCGGCATGCATGGCAACCGTAGAGACGCCAGTTGTAATTCCGAAGGCTTGACTTGGTGTGATGATATCATTGGCCGTTACATCCCCTATCGCATTATAGCGGAATCGGAGTCCGAAGTTGGTTGACAGCCAGTCAGAACCGGTTACACCCTGCATCGCGGCAGAAGAAGCCTCTTCTGTCGTCATCCCTTTGGCCGGATTGGCATAGGCACCGCGACGATAGCCATTAAACACTTCCGATGCATCCCAGCGGTTTTTGTTGCGATCGGCATTATAATGATCTCCAATGAAAAAGATACTTCCTCCATTTTGCACATATTGGATCATCGCCGCTTGCTCAGAGGTTTTGTAGGGAATGTTGGCTTCCCCGATCACGAACACGTTGTAGCCTTGTAAATCTTGATAGGTAATCGGAGTGGTTTTTCGGAGCTCTTTTGCGTAATAGCCCTTGTTGGCTAAAGCATTAGCAAAATCTGAGAATCCACCATCCAACACCCAGTCTGCTGCACCAGCAGTTTGTCCGTGGGTATTATCAAATAAAATTTTCTTGCCATTCGCTGTTCCGATGGGCTGTAGTTGCGGGGCAGGATCGAGTGCATTTTCAGCTGAAGCTGACGGTGTAAGATAAAGAAATGAAGACAAGATCAGAAGGACCAGTGCCATAATGGAAAAGCTTTGACGTTTCATTCTCTCACTCCTCGAATATTTTGTCCTTCATAAAATACCACACTCATGTTAGGCGAATGTTAAGAATGATTAAACTTTTAAAATTTTCCCAACTTTTTATCGTCTTGCCACCTAAAGGTGCCAATTCCTTATTGAATTGATGTTTATCTAAAAAAATTGTTTTCTTTAATCGTGTACAGCAATTTCTACTAAATCCCAGGATGTAATGATCCCTTGGGGCTTTTCACTCTTTTTCCCAGTTTCAGTAATGATGACAGCCTCTAATTTTTTATTTTTATGATGATACTCTTCAAATATTTCTTCCACTACAAACATATCTGTTTCTTTACCAACAAACTCAACCAAAAGGGATCGACTGAAAGTATTTAGGTCTTGTACTCTTACCTCATCCAAATATACCGAATTACCGACCAAGTTTTGAGAAAACCATTGAATGATCCCTTCTGCCGTTAAGAGCCATTTGAAGCCATTTTGATTATAGATTGGATAAACAGAATACATTTTACGGTTAATGACGGTAAGAATATCCTTTAATTTTGCATCTTCAAAATAATAAAAAACTGGCTTAGTAGCAATGGAAAGGGCAGGCCTTGGTTCATTAATCTTGGAGGCTATCGTTTCAATTTTCTCGACTACGCTCAGGTGTGGTTCAGCAATATAAAACCCTTGTTCAACTTTGTCATGAACAATCGAGTTTCTAAGTCTGCCGAATATTTTTAAATCATCATAATGTTTTCTTATGATGGAATGCATCGGAAAACCTAATCTTAGCAGTTCCGTGTATTTGTCAGTTTTTGCATTTTTAATATTTTTTTGCAGCCAAGTATGAATTTTATTAAAAGCCACTTCAAAACGTTCAGATAATTCATTATCTGTTATTGTTGTCATGCTCTAAACCCCTCTTTTATGTCTTATTAAATATGAATGTTTGATACTATTTTATCTATATACCCAGAATAAAAAAGGAGGAGTCCTAATGATCTAGGAACTCCTGCTTTTATCGTCAATTATCTTGTTCTATTGTCTACAGATTTAATAGGGTCTTACGCTTTTTTCGATCATAGAGTTCTAAAGCAACTAAAAATAACTTTCTTTTCATTAATTCCTGTTCCAACAATCTTAAGTTTTGGTCCCACTTATTTAGTATGCTTACTACATATGCCTCTACGATATTTTCGTCACTAACTTCCTCCAATTCTATATCTAGTGCTTTTTCATAAGTAAGAGCAATCAAAATATAAGCCTCCTAAAATATATTCTATTTTAGGCAGCTCAGCCATCATAGTTTGAAACCTTAGACCTGTAGCTTTGCGTCCCAATCTTTCGAGTGGTTTGCCTTTATCTATCAAATGTTTTAACTAATTAAAGTAAATTAATTATATTACATATATTTCAAATGTTTCAAAATAAAATCACACAAATTTCGACATTAACAGAAAAATTTGAAAATCAATTGGAATTGATTGAAAAAGGAAATATCTTCATGGTTGTTTTTTAGTATATGTAGCTGTACAAATTTATAGTATTGCGATTATAGTAAATTATGATATTATTTTAAAAAAAGAGAGGGGTTATCAAATGAATACAACATACTCACCGACAGCATCAACGAAAACAAGAGCTCTAGTCATCAATGCACTTTTCATCGCATTAACCCTAGTGGCTACAATGTTTATCAATGTAAAGCTCCCCATTATGAGTAACGGAGGACTCATCCATCTGGGTAACGTACCTCTTTTTATAGCAGCCTTGGTTATTGGTAAAAAAACAGGAGCCATCGCAGGCGCTTTTGGAATGGGCTTATTCGATTTAATCTCTGGCTGGGGAGCATGGGCGCCGTTTACCTTTATCATTGTAGGTGCAATGGGCTTTGTAGCCGGTCTTATTTCTGAAAAGGTACCGGGTAAAAGGATCCTGGTCCATTCACTAGCTGTTGTCGCTGCACTGATTATCAAAATCGTGGGCTACTATTTTGCCGAAGTGATCCTTTATGGTAACTGGGTTCAGCCATTCGGCTCCATCCCTGGAAACTTTTTGCAGGTCGTCATTGCCGGTATCATTGTCGTCCCTCTTGTAGGACGCTTACAAAAACGAGCTGGAACGATGTAGTTCTCTGTTGTAGTACCCGTTCTCGCAGGTATAAAACCAATAGTCGCAATAAAAAAAGCGGAGTAATTCATAAATGAATTAGCTCTGCTTTTTTATTGACTCGTGGCTTTCTAATGTAAGACAAATCTGTTACCGTGAAGGTAACGTAACATTTCAGCACTTCTTCCTTGATCCACCATCCTTAACATTCTACCCGAACGAAATAAAAGCTGCCATTGCTTGGCAGCTTCTTTCCTGTTAGTGATAAGCAAGTCCACAAGAACAACGATTTTCTCCAAATAAAACATGATAAGATGCCGGGAATTCCTGATTGACTCTTTGGACTTCCCTAGCAAATTCCCTGCTATCCTCTGGTACCGGCGACAGTGCATCCGCTTTTTCTTGGGTGTCAATATTAGCACCCGGTGGAACGAAACTGTTCGGTGGGATGCGAACGCCATTTGTTACGACCGCATTATAAGAAATGAACGAGCCTTTCCCGACAATTGCATTATAAACAATGGAATTAAAACCAACAAACACCTTGTCCCCAATAAAACAAGGACCATGAACAAGAGCTCGATGGGCAATACTCACCTGATTTCCAATGAAGATCGAAAAGGCCTTCGGTCCAACCGAAATTCTTCGATTTAATAAACCATGTAAAATGACTCCATCCTGAAGATTGGTATTAGACCCTATATAAAACGGGGTTCCTTCATCAGCACGGACACTTACATTTGGGGCTACATATACATTATTTTTAATCGTAACGTCCCCTATTACACTGGAGAATTGACTAATAAAGGCTGTTTCATCAATAGTAGGAAAGCGTGGAACGGGATTGAAGGACGTAATGGGATTGGCGCTGATAAATGGTTCAAAACAGCAGTCTGAATGGCTATGTGATGATGACTTTGATTGTTTTTTTTCGCTCAAGAAAACACCTTCTTTGCAATCTATTTATATAGAATAATCGTATGCAAAAAGGCTGCGTCTGGAATGGACAAGTGTATGAAAGAAATAGTTTTATTTAGTAATCTTCACCTGTCTTTGTAAATAGGGATGGTGCAAGCGCAGTTTCCTCGTTCTACAACAAAAAGGCCACCACATAGTGACCTTCGCCGTTGTTTTGTATTTACTTCTACTCAAAACAAAATCTCGATCTTAGATAACGCCTTGCTCAATCATGGCATCCGCTACCTTTACAAAGCCGGCTATATTGGCACCAACCACAAGATTTCCTGGTGCATCATACTCTTCCGATGCTTTCAAACTCTTATTATAGATATCTTTCATAATGACTTGTAATTTGGCATCCACTTCTTCTAGTGTCCATGCTAGCCTTGCACTATTTTGCGCCATTTCTAAGGCGGAGACTGCTACCCCGCCTGCATTTGCTGCTTTGCCAGGCGCAAATAAAACATGATGTCCGATAAACGTATCGACCGCTTCTTGTGTTGAAGGCATATTTGCCCCTTCGCCGACAGCCTTTACTCCATTCGAAACTAACATTTCTGCTGCTTCCTTATTTAACTCATTTTGTGTTGCACATGGTAATGCAATATCACAAGGGATGGCCCAGATTCCTGAACATCCATCATGGTAGACAGCCTCTGGATGGTCGGTGGCATATTCAGAAATTCTTTTATTCTCCACTTCTTTTAACCGTTTCACTGTCTCTAGGTTAATTCCGTTAGGATCATACACATAGCCGCTGGAATCGCTGCAGGCGACTACTTTTGCCCCAAACTGTCTGGCTTTTTCCATGGCATAAATCGAAACATTGCCTGAACCAGAAACCACTACGGTGCTACCTTTAAAGCCTAATCCTTTACTTTTCAACATTTCTTCTACAAAGTAAACCGTTCCATATCCTGTTGCTTCTTTTCGGCCCAGGCTTCCTCCATACCCAATGCCTTTTCCAGTCAGTACCCCTGCTTCATAGGCACCTTTCAATTTTTTATATTGGCCAAACATATAACCAATCTCTTTAGCCCCTACTCCTATATCTCCTGCAGGAACATCGATATCTGCTCCGATATGTCTGCTAAGTTCGGTCATAAAGCTTTGACAAAAACGCATGATTTCTAAATCCGTTTTCCCTTTTGGATCAAAGTCCGAACCGCCTTTTCCACCGCCTATTGGCTGACCTGTTAAAGAGTTTTTGAGAATTTGTTCGAAACCGAGAAATTTAATAATGCTCGCGTTAACTGAAGGGTGAAATCTTAGCCCGCCCTTGTAGGGTCCAATTGCATTACTAAACTGAACCCGATATCCTCGATTCACGTTTACCTTCCCTTTATCATCCACCCAAGGAACCCGGAAGGAAATCAATCGCTCTGGTTCCATTAGCCTTTCTAGAACGGCTTGTTTAATATAAATTGGTTTTTTGACAAGGACAGGTACTAAAGAATCAAGTACTTCTTTAACAGCCTGCTGGAACTCCCTTTCATTTGGATTACGTTGTTGGACACTTTTATATAAACGATTTACGTACTCTTTCACGATTTCTGTTTGATTCTCTTCCACTCTTTCCAGCATTTTCATTCTGTTCAACCCCTAATGTCGTTAAAATTGAGAAAATTCCCTTTTCTTAAATGTGTTTTCATTTTATAATTTTATAATTGATAGGTTCAATATGAATTTCCGATGAAATCAATGCATAAAACGCATCAATGTGGAGGGATAAAATTGGAGACACGGCAAATTCACTATTTCCTAGAAGTCGCCAAAAGAGAGCATGTAACCGAGGCCGCTGATGCCCTGCATGTTGCCCAGTCTTCCGTTAGCCGGCAAATTTTCAATTTAGAAGACGAATTAGGGGTAGAACTTTTTATACGTGAGGGAAGAAGGGTCAAGTTAACCCCGCTAGGGAGAATTTTCTATGAACGGATGAAACAAGTGTGGAACATGATGGAGGATGCAAAACGAGAAGTAGAAGAATACCTGGATCCTGAAAAAGGGACCGTTCGAATTGCTTTCCCGATTAGCATGGCGGCTCATACCTTGCCGTCGATTATTTATGCTTTCCGCACTCGATACCCTGAAGCTAAATTTCAAATGAGCAATGCTCTTTATTATGATTTAATTGACGGTGTGATCAATGGTGAATTTAATTTGGCGATGATTGCCCCGATGCCCAATCAGGAAAAAGAACCGAAAATAAAAGGAGCGACTCTGTTCACAGAAAATATTGTCGCCCTCATCCCTCTCCATCATCGATTAGCTGATCGGAAATCGATCAGGTTACGGGACTTACGTGAGGATTCGTTCTGTGTCCTTCCTGAAGGTTTTGTATTTCGCGAGCAAGTGGTTTGGGCATGTCATGATGCAGGTTTCACACCACAAATTGCCTTTGAAGGCAAAGATATCGATGCCTTAAAAGGGCTCGTCTCAGCAGGCTTAGGTGTGGCATTAATGCCAGAGATGACATTGGTCGATAACACGCCGAGGTCCACCGTCATTGTCCCCCTATCCGATGCAAATCTGACGAGGACTGTCGGTGTGATCTACCCAACCCAACGGAAATTGCTCCCGACTGAGGAATTGTTTTATGATTTCCTGCTTGAAACGTATGAAAGATTAAATCAGTTTCGGTAGTTTGATCCACCTCGGAAGCAACAGAACCGTCCCCATGCTTTTAAAGGCACAAGAACATCTGTCAAAACATACTTTGTTAGTATCTCGATTACTTTATTCCATTTTCCATGATATTTTATTCATCACTGGTTGGAGGGTAATGATGCAAAAAAGAATTATTAATAATCTTGTGATCAATGGAATTGCTGTGAATTCGATTGATACGTCATCTGGAATTTTTGTGGGTATAAATAATGTGAATAACTGGTCTTCTTGTCGAAAAAATAATCATGGTTTTGGTTCTGTTTCTAATTCTCTTGTCTCTGAAAATTTTAGCTTGGTGATTGATAATGATGTCATTGACACCCCAATCGAAAATAATGCTGTGACTTACATGGATGGCAGACAGGATATTAACAACATTGAAGTGACAGAAATAAACGTCAACTCATTAGATTCTAACGCTGCCGTATCCGTTGGCGATAATCTGTTAAATGGTTGGAGTGCACATGGAAAACGGAATGATGGAACAGGCAGGTCGGCGGGTATTACTCAAAATAAATCGAACACGAGTGTCGTGATTGACAACGATTTAATGGACTGTCAGATTTACGATAAGGTAAAATATTAAATTCTTTTTCACTAAATTGGAGTGATTTCTTTGGCCATTCCTTTAGCCATTGGGGCAATCAACGTAAATTCATTAAATACAAACGCTGTTGTATCCGTAGGAGAAAATCAGCTCTATGGCTGGTCTTCCCATCGGAAGACCAACAATGGCGTTGGTATTCAGGTCGGAATTTTTACAAATTCTTTAAATTACACGATTATCGTTGACAATGATTTAGCTGATGCGCAAATGCTTGATCCAGATATTATTCCTGGAGTTCAGAGTCAGGCTCTTTGAGTTTATACTTGAAGAGCCTGATTTTGTTTATGAATCCGCAAAGTTATTTTCACCTTTTTAGCATGACCGTTAAAAAAAGTACATATGGTTATATTATAGATTAGTAGTACGGTAAGGAGTTTTTCATATGGTGAAGCCTCTTTTTCACTCCAAAGTCAAACAGATGTTAGGAGCAGATTTTTCCGAATTATTGCAGGAGCTTTCACCCTTTGTTGAACCAAGGATCGATATATATGAAGCAAATCGGAACTATGTTCTTTCCGTTGATGTAGCTGGAGCCAGTAGGCAGGATCTCTCTGTAAAATGGCAGAATTATATAGTAATGATTGAAGGAACCATAAACCACCATCCCCCTGAGGAAAGCATTAAAGTAATTAGAAGGGAACGTTTTTACGGTACTTTTAAAAGGGAAATTTCTATTCCTGACAAATGTGATCTCGGACAGCTTCAAGCGGTTTTTGAAAAAGGAATTTTATTGATAACCATCCCATTTAAAAAGAAGGAGAACAATCATGACATCGATTAAATATGGTTCGTTAACAATTGACAACATAAGAAATTCTTCTGGATTTTTTGTGGGAACAAACCTTCAAAAGGGACGAAAAAATGAAATGGTGATCAATGAGGGATTTGGTACAATTCAAGGAAAAAATAGAGTCAAATCTAATACTGGAATGGTAGAGAAACGCTCTTAAAAAGGAATGGGGTTTGATGGACGAAACAAATATTCTATTAAAAATCGATGAATTGTTCAAAAAAATGAACCATCTTGAGAAATCCCTACAAGAGAAAAGCACTCCCCCTATTATTGTAAAAATGGACGTGAAGGACCTTCATTTACAGGAATTAAAACTGGAGGAACTTGCCTTTCACCTTGATAAATTGGATATTAAAGAGTTAAGCGGAATGTTAAACCTTGGAAATACTTTCTCGCCTATCGTCCATCGCAAGCCCTTGCCGAAAAAACGTACTGCTGAAGAGAATCAAAAGAAAAAGGAAGATAAACAACAAGGCAAAACGCAAGAGATTGAAGTAAACATAAATGGGAAACAAGTACCTTACACAATCAAATAGGGAAAGGATGTTGGAATTGAAACGTTTTTCCCCCTCTTTTTTTATTGGTTCGATTTCGATAGGAACGGTTGAAGGTGCTTCATGTGTCAACCTCGGAAACAATCTTCCGAGTGGTTTCGTCAATTATAAAAAACAAAACCAAGGATTTGGTTCCATCTCCGGTGACAATAATGATATCCATGATATTTTAGCAACGATTGAGGAAGAGGCTATAACTGATACATTTCATTATGATACATTAGCCCAATCAGAAAATGAACAAATGGTTGATAAGATTAAAAATGAGATGTTTGATGCAGAACTAACTATTGGAGAACAACCTGAAGGCGAGCAGAGTGAAAATCAAGATGACCAAGATGTTTGATTCGGTCTATTCTCCGATAAAACATCTATTTTTGCTATTTGTTATTTCCATAATTGACGCTTTTAATATGTACAAGACCTCCTCATTGGTGGAGCACACAGAACCCCCTTAATACAAAAAACTGAAAAAACTCATCCATTTGGGTGAGTTTTTTGTTTACATAATATTTTTACCGTTCCCTCAAACTGCATTGCCTTTTATTTTTTCAGATTTGGTTTTCTTGATAATTTGATTGTTTCCTATTAAGCTAATCTCACTAAAAGGATTGGGATCTCCGACATGAACATTCGAATAAATAAACGACTCACTACCGACGATTGCCCGATTAATCACCGCATTTTCCCCAACAAACGTACCTGGCATAATCACCGAATCCTTGATGACCGCACCTTTGCTCACCGTCACGCCATGATAAAGGAGCGAATTTTCGACTCTACCGAACACTTTACATCCCTCAGATACTAATGATTCACTTAAGACCGCTTTTCCGTCCAAATAGAAAGGCTGTTGAGACGTTTCACGGGTATAAATCCCCCAATCTTCATGCTGGATTATTGGATTAGTTTCATACGAAAGTAAATCCATATTCGCTTCCCACAGGCTTTGAACGGTTCCGACATCCTTCCAATAACCGTTAAACCGATAAGCATACACCTGACGATTATCCTGAATCATGGCTGGAATAATATCCTTACCAAAATCCTTAGAAGAGAATCGTTTTTTCTCCTCTTTCTCTATATATTTTTTTAACAAGCTCCAATTAAAAATGTAAATCCCCATTGAAGCGAGATTAGATTTAGGTTGTTTGGGCTTTTCTTCAAAATCTAGGATTCTTTTGGAGCCGGAATCCATATTCATAATCCCAAACCGATGAGCTTCTCTCCATGGAACATGAATCACAGAAATAGTCGCTTCTGCTTTTGTTTGTATGTGTTGTTCGAGCATTTTACGATAATCCATTTTATAAATGTGGTCACCCGATATGACAAGGACATACTCAGGATTATGACTTTCCACATAGTCGAGGTTTTGGTAAATTGCATGGGCCGTACCTTCATACCACCGATCCCCCTCCTCACTTTGATAGGGCGGAAGGATCGTAAGGCCGCCATTTTTCCGATCTAGATCCCAATATTTACCGTCTCCAAGATAATTTTGCAATGTGTGAGGCTGATACTGGGTTAAAACTCCTACGGTATCAATCCCGGAATTGCTGCAATTGCTTAAGGTAAAATCAATGATCCGGTATTTACCGCCAAATGGTACGGCTGGTTTTGCCATCGATTTGGTCAGGTCTTTTAATCGTGTCCCTCGGCCGCCAGCTAAGAGCATCGCTATACATTGTTTTTTATTCATAATTTTTCCCCTTTCCCAAAAATTCCTATATAGTATTTAACTTCCCTATTTCAAAAGTTTTAAAACAATTATATAGCTGCAGAAAAACTGGATTGACCCTATTGGGGCTTTGCAAGCAAAGCGGTCACACTAAATGGATATATCCAGTTTTTGAGGTCAAAAACGGTTGTTTGTTGCCTGGGAACACGAGGATAATTAGTCAATCTAAATTCTCTATAATTAAATATTAATCTAAAAAATTTTAATAACAAGGTTATCGGAAGATAATCTAACAAAGATATTGTAAAATAATAAGAAAGGGTTTCCATATCTTTTTTATCGATTCAAACTGAACACCTCTTCAAATGTATATTCGGCTGTTACTTTTGACATGACTTTTGGATTACAGCTGCTAGCTGCCAAAATCTGTTAGTATAGAGCGGTTTATCAAGAAGCTAATAAGCATTATAATTAGCATAAAAAAATGCTCAGGCATTTAACCTCTGAGCATTTTTGAATATTGTAAGGATTTTACTTTTATAGTAAATCACTCACTTTGTTGCCGGCATTTAAATTCGTTTGGATGAGTTTTTTTAAGTCCTTTTCACTTTTTATGTTAAGTAGATCTTCCTGATACCAATTTTGGAGTTGTTTTCTCGTCAGCGTATATTGTTTATTTGGAAAATGAAAGGTAATCCAGTCTGCATTTTTAACCAGAGCAAATAGATAAGTCGCATTATTTATTACATTGTTTTTTATGTTGCCCGATACATTTCCATAATCAATAACCATTCCATAAGGTTTCTTTTCAGTTTGGAGGGAAACTTCTTTTAATTCTTTATGATAAGGTAATTTTTGGATTATATTCACATCGGTACTATTATTACCTATATACGAACCCTTGTAAGTAAATATGTCTTGATTGGAATCATTGTTTGAACTACAACCACTTAAACTGATCAACATTAATACCACCACAACAAAATACGGTGTAGTATTCTTCATGATCTTCCCCCTTGTATTCATTTCACCAATACCATTTTACCATAAAAATCCAATACTTTATCTTAAAGTCATCAGTCAGTCATTCCCTGTAACATATCTTAATGTGATGGATGTTTTAAGATAGGAATCCCTACAGGTTATAAGAATACATTGGTTTTGAATAAAATGGTTGTTCTTGACAGTTTAATTTCTCTTATTATTGGGTAATTAAAAGATAAAACCAGGGGAGGTGATGAAGGACTAAGATATTTTCAGATGTTAGGAGTATTTTATTTTAACAGAACCAAAATCCTATGGCATGAACGTGCTTCATCAGTTTTCGATATTGAGAGTCTTCTCAGGTAAAACGATTAGAACAAAATCTATGTCAGTCCTTTGTGTATTCCATTGCTTCTATTCGGAACTAAATTGGAAGGAGGAATCTTAGAAATGTTCGAACCGGATGTATGCATTTACTGTGGTGAACAACTCTCAAAATGGGAACGTACCAGACATTATTGTTGGAACTGCAATGAGTTAACATCCGAAAGTTTATATGAAGATGATGAAGATTGGATTTTTACCGTAAGTTTCTAATGATTTTGGTTTCACTATAAAGCAAAAGTTCAGTTGGCCAGCAACTTTTTGAATGTCAGATTGACCGTTTCTTGATTAAAAGGAACGGTCTTATATTTTGGATAAATAATCAGGTAACTTTCTTTTTAAACGGATGAGAGCCCTTTTTTGGTAAATACGATTCCGGATCAATATGTATTAAATTATTAATACTCCCTTGCCTTTGACAAACGCACAACTGCCTAACTACTAAAAAAGGTGTAATTTAATTACTATTTTCTATCAAAATGGCAATTTAGGGTGTCCTTTCCTAATAGTTCGCTAATTATCCCATTTTATCAACAAAAAGAAGCAGTCCAATTCATATAGGAATTGGACTGCTAATGGATGTGTTATCGAATGTTTTGTAGTTGAAATGAGACCCATTATGAGCAACTAGCTTTTATTTAAGGAAAGCTTCTTCTTTAGAAACACGTACCCTTTCATGAGGGAAATATTTATTAAAATATTTCTCCACCCTTCCATGTATATCATGTCGATACCATTCCGCTAATCCATGCTTTTCAAATAATGCTGGCATTCCTAACTTTTCAGACCGTTTGCCCATCAAACCATCCCCGATACTTAGCGTATCAATCCAAATATGGTCGGCCCTTCCAGCTAATTGTTTGGGAAAATCAGGAGTAAAGGGCAGAACTGGTGAAATCGAAGCTTGGGTGGCTATTCCAGCATCATGAACTTCTTGCAAAGCTTTTAGCCGTACTTTTATGCCTGGCGCATATGGAGAAAAAATTCTTTTTATGTCTTCCCTGTCTGTTTCAATCGTCATCGATACTAAAACTTTACATTTTTCCTTCAAGTTCATGATCAAATCGATATCCCTAGTGATGAGTGGGCTTCGTGTTTGAATCTGTAGAAAGTCTGGTGGATCTTCAATCATCGCTTTTATTAATTCACGTGTAATCTTTGTTTTGCGTTCAATCGGTTGATAGGGGTCTGTGGCCGAAGACATAAAAATATTCACAGTCTTATTTTTCTTACGGAGTTTCAAGACTTCATTTTGGTAAATTTCTGCTGCGTTTGTTTTTATGTCCAGCCATTCTCCCCAAGGGATGTCTTTAAATCTTTGAATTGGCATTTCTCTTACATAACAGTACCGGCACGAAAATGAACAGCCGCTATAGGGATTCAATGAATGAGTAAATCCGACATCCAAATACCCTTTTACCTCCGTCAGGATTTTCTGGGCAAGAACATTTTTTATTTCCATCCTGAGCTCCTCTCTTATCGATTTTTTAGTAATGTAGAGAAAAGCTCCTAAGTTTAAAAATTCACAAAATCCTTTAAGAATTTTTTCTAACAATTATTCCAACTGCTCACTGCCATGTGAAGGCGAGATCCCCCACTCCATATTTGTTAAGCTCCGACAAGTTCAAATTGTTTACGGCGTCTCTAATTTTTCCAACCTTTGAAGCGGTAACATATTTAATCATGTACCCCTATTATACATAGATATCTATATGTTTTCGGCTAACCAGTATTAACACTATTAAAGTTGATTGACATACTTAACTATACCGTTAAAAATATTTTCTTTTTCAGTTAGAATCTTAAATCCATTTTTAACAACATTTTTTGTTCCTTCATCTAATGGTTCCATAACCCATTGGTCTGTTACAGCACCATATTCGACCTCTAATCCATTGTCATAAAATACTCTTAACGATGTCAAAATTCCCCATTCTTCAAGTAAACAACTCTTAATACTACTAAAATGGAAGTCAGATTTAATTATATTTAAAGTAGAGGCTTTATTTTTTGAAATAATAACTAAATCGACATCGGATTTTGAATGATAATCCCCTCTGGCATATGAGCCAACAACTCCTACACCTTTTATATCGTTTTGATGTTCAGACCACTCCTTAAATTCGTTAAGTAGGAAATCTGCTTTATCCATACTTAGTTCCCCATTTCAAACTTTATAAGAGGTTAATACGCTTTGATAAGAGGATAATCCTTCTTTCAAGGCGAACTTAATCGCCTGATTCTTAATCAACTATACTGAAACGTTAGTTCTACAAAAAAAACAGGACCGCCACTAGCTATCCCGTATTCAACTCTGCCCTTTTACCTTCAATCAATGTTTCGATAACTTTTGCATTCTTCTAGACGAAAAAAATTCAGACTGATTCTCTAACTAGCTTTCGAACAATTTTTAAAACAATTACATGGATACAGAACAGAATTGGATATGAAAAGGCTGAGTACACATAACTCCAGCCATTATGATAAAAATATCCAGATTTGACCGCTAGGAACTCGTAAAGAACAGCAAGTCCACTCCAACCAAAAATGTATACTAATTTGTTTCGCCATTGTCTTTGAAATTGGTAATAATTCAGAAAAATGGTGATTATGGCTGGGTATACTCCAATGATTGCGATTAATGTCTTCCATTGAATCCCTTTAGTAAAATACCCATACAGGTCATATTTACCATCAAGATAAATATCTACATTGTCTTGTAATGTCATCGCAAAGAAAACAGTGGAAAAGATTTCAATCCGGGTTAATTTCTTTGGCATAAAAATAGCATAGACACTAAATATCAGAGCGGATATGATTAGGAACCACATAAAATTAGAGATACCACCTTATCTCTCAAAATAATACTATCGTGCAGAAACTTTTATATAAACTTAAATTCAGAAGATATATTTTAATGCTCGTAATTTAATTTTTCTATTTTACATATCCATTTATAATATGCAAACAGTATTAGTAGTAAAAAAGGATCCTCAATGATTGAATACCAAAACTTCCACCAGCCATAATGAAAGAATCCCCAAGGTTGAGGTAGTAAGGCAATCGATTCATAAAATAGCATAAATAATATCCAAGCACCCAAGTAACGCAGTTTTTTTAACAAGGATTGATTTAAAGGGAACCAGTTTAAGATCAGAATACTAACAGGTGGGATAAGAATGGTATATACCAAAAAATTACGCCACCCAATCCCTTTATCAAAATACCAGTACCCAAGCTTTTTTTCATCTAAATAAATATCAGCCCAAGTAACCAATATTGATGTATATACCCAAATGTGGACGATTTGATTTTTAGTAAGATGTTTATCCATTCTATAAACAATAGAATTAATAACTAAAGTTGTAATAACCAACAGTACCACAATAAAAGCTCCCCTTATTAAAAGTATCTCTCCTTTTATAAATTTTCCAAGTAACAGGTACTTAATCCTATTTAATAAAATTTAATTGCCGTGTTGAGCTAAACCACGCGTATTCTGTCTTGATTAAACAGACAGTTAAACAAAAAAAGAGATTGCCACAGCAACCCCATCTACAACAAGATGTTTGTTAAGTGTAGCACTCCCTATGAGTTACCCTAAAAGTTCTGAAATACTACGGAATACAACGAAAAATAAAATTCCACTAACAAAAGAGATGGGTATAGATCTGTTCGTTATTTTATTTGCAACAGGAAGTAAAGACGTGCCGCCAAGGTAGATGAATATACCCGCCGTCATGGCAATAGGAATGGCAATAAACTTTTCATTTATTTCTGTGAAATAGGCTAATAAAATTGATAATCCAACACCAAGCCAGATTAATAAACTTTGAATTAAAAGATTAATGGCTGTTTTTCTACGATTTTGGGTTATCGCAAAAACCGATGAAGCGTAAGTAATTCCTTCGGGAATCTTATGTAAAACTAAGGCTATGGACACCACCAGCCCTAATTTCACACTAATTGCATAACTAACGCCGATGGATAACCCCTCGAAGATATTATGGAGAGACATCCCCAATGAAATTCCCAGCATGGAACTTTCATCAATACCATTAATATCAGATTTCTTCTTATTAGATACACTAGTCAGATAGGAAACAAGATACATGATTACGAGACCCAACATGATATAAAGACTGTTATTACTAAGTTGTTCTTGAGTTTCCGGAATCAAATCAAGTATTGATATAGACAAAAGCAATCCTGCACTCATGGCAGTTATAGCGAGTAGGCTATTCTGTGACCATTTTTTCTTTATTAAAACAAGCAACCCACCAAATATATAAGCAGCGGAAGAAATTATAACCACGATAAGCAGGACAGCGCTCATACATATTCCTCCTAATTATTTTCTACTATTCAAAATGTATGAGGACACTTTACTTGATATAACTAAATTATTTACTAATCCTCAGGTAAGTGCCAACAGTCCCTTCACTATTACCACTCCAAGCGTTATCCTTCCCATTTATTTTACCGTACATTTCCAACTTTCCACTAAATTAAGCTGCCTAAGTTAAAGATTGATTATAGACTACCTTGTAAAGTTTTTCTTTTTATAAATGATTGCAAGTTTTCCATTTTTTTCAATATTTATTATATAATAATCTTTAGAAAAACTAAATAAATGGAGGAACTTAAGTGAATAAATATGGATGGCTTTCATTATTAATGGTTGGTATCTGCCTTGTATTATCATTCTTCATCAAGGAAACCAATAATTATCCAGGCATCTTCCTGTTAGTAATAAGTGTCTTATCAGTAGCCGGAGTTATCTTTGCCATTCTATCGAGAAAACTTACAAATATTATTCTTGGTGTAATCCTAAATAGTGCGACATTAGTTTTCTTTTTCTTTTTGTTATTGGCGATTGGTATTGGAGAAGCATAGATGAATTTAAGATTAACGACTCAAAATTTGGGTCGTGTTTTATATGTTCTTCTTTCCAACGTAAGCTGAACCTTAAAACGAGAATGTGTCCAAACCTCCATAAATATGAATATAAAAGACATGATACTCATTTTTGTGAATTGGAGGAATAAAGAATGTTTAAACCTAATCCCGGTAATACAGCAATTGTCATAACGGACCCACAAAATGACTTTCTGTCCCCTGGAGGTAAAGGATACCATTTAACAAAAAAGAATATTGAGCAGTATAACACACTTGGTAACCTTGAACTTCTATTAAGTACGGCAATGAGTAAAGGATATCAACTTTTTGTTTCCCCCCATTATATTTATCCGCATGATTATCGTTGGCAATTTACAGGAACTGAACAAAAAATGTTATTAAAGCTGCAGGTATATCAAAAACAAAATGAATTTACTCTGCCTTCTGTAGGAGCTGACTGGGTTCCATCACTTAAGCCTTACATTTTAGATAACCGAACAATCATTGCGACTCCCCATAAAGTTGCTAGTCCACAGACAAATGATTTAGTTTACCAATTACGGCAGCACAGGAAAGAAAAAGTTATTTTGGCAGGCGTCCTATCAAATGTTTGTGTAGAATCGCATATGAGAGACTTAATCGAAAATGGATTTCAAACAGCTGTTATTTATGATGCCACTGCCACTATAAGTGATAAAGACTTTCAAGCAGCAATTACAAATTATCAGGCATTTAGCAGTGCTACATGGTCCACTCAACAGGCGATCTCTCAATTATAATTCTATCCAATAACTCATCCAAGAAAGCACAATTCCTACGTACATTAGAATTGTGCTTTTTCTATACTAATGGTTCGGTTCACCACACTTTATGTTTTAATTGTCAGAAAATCCTCATTCCATTAACCTGTCCCTTAGCAAAATAAAAAGGATTGCCATAGCAATCCTAATTTTTACCTCTGCATCCGAGTTAGTTAAATAAACAACTTATTTTCCACTGCATATAAAAATCGAACTGTGAATAAATATTATAATCTTTTAGATTATTTCTTTTATTCTTCTTTAATCTAAAGGGCATCCCTACAATAAGCGTGATTGGAGGTTACCTAGTGAACGCATCATTAGCTATATTACCGATATTTATCATTATTATCTATTTAGCAGTAATTGGATTTACAATTTGGTTTGCCTTAAGCCATATAAAAGCTCAAAAAGAGCGAAATGCTGTACTTAAAGAGATTTCAAGTAAGCTCGACGTTTTAGATAATAACAAAATAGAGTGATATGCAAGGACCGTCAGTGACGGTCTTTCTTCTTGACTTAATTGCCCCTTTGTTGGAACAAAAAGTTTCCTCTCAGCGATTTCCTTAGATCATACATATCTGATTATCCCTTGTATGCTTTCCGTAATTTCTCCAGATCAAATTTCTTCATTTTTAGAAAGGCATTCGTCAGACGTGTTCGCTGATCAGGTGTGCCTTTGCTCATCATCTCATTCATCTCGCTTGGCACAACCTGCCAGGATATACCGAACTTATCTTTCAGCCAACCGCATTGTTCTGCTTCAGGCACTGCAGATAGCCTTTCCCAGTAGTAATCAATCTCTTCTTGTGTGTCACAATACACCATGAATGATATTGCCTCATTAAAATTGAATTTATGCTCATGTGCGCTATCCATTGCGGAAAACCACAGGCCCTCAAGCATAAAATCAGAGAACATGATCGTTCCTTCTTTATCAGGTGCCATGCCTTCAGGGTAGCGGGCGAGAAGTCCCTGTTTTGCGTTCTCAAATACGGATAAATAAAATTGAATCGCCTCTTCGGCCTGGCCGCATTTATCACCGACAAACAAAAGTGATGGAATTATTGTAGGCCGCTCTTCGCCTTCTGGATTGGTAAGCATTAATTGCCACGACAACCCATACTTATCCTGAATCCAGCCAAACCTTTCACTGAAGGGATACTTATCAAGCGGCATTAACGCTGTGCCGCCCTCCGACAATTTGTTCCATACCTCATCTATTTTTTCGCTCGCATCATTTTCTCGCGAAGGGTCGAAATTAACAATGAAAGAGATCGATGGATTGATTTTGAAATAAGGTCCAGCGCTGATTGCCATGAACTTCTGTCCCCATAGCTCAAATGAGACCATCTCGGAGTCACCTGATGGTGTGTCCTGTATGGTTGTGACATGCGTAATTTTTGAGTCTGGGAATATGGAAGCGTAAAACTCGACGGCTTCTTTTGCCCCCTTTTCATACCATAAATGCGGAACGATCCTTTGTTTTGAGTTTGACATATTCAGTCCTCCATGATTTTGATTCGGCAAGAATGCCACCAAAACAGATTAGTGGATAGAATGCCGTTTAAATTTCATATTTAGCTAAACCCGCCCATTATTGAAAGAGAATATACTCACTGTTTTGGAGGTTGAATTATGAAGGATGGTAGTTTGTCTATTCCAATTAATCGGGCGTAGGTAAACAATTGGCCTTTATGATGAATCTCATGGTCAATCATTGTACCAAGCCATTCTTTTCCTGAAGCAATAAATCCATTGAAAGCCAGCTGTTGTTCCAAGTCAGAATCAGATAATATTTTAAAAGTGGATTTAGTTTGCTCTGTATACCGACTAACAATATTTTTAATATCTTCTATTGTTTCGAAGTCATTTGATGAATGGGAAAAAGTAAATTCACCGTTCTTTATCCCTTGTACAAACCTGTCGGAAGATACTGCAATGTGAATCGCCAAAGCTCCTAGCGAGAATGCACCATTCCAAGGCTTATAATGGATGTGCTCGTTTCCAATCAAATCAACTAAACCGTGAAGTACCTTCCTATGACGCACCCAATGCTCAAAATATTCGTTTCCTTTATACATGTAATACCCCCAAAATTTTGAATATTATTTTATTCTATATTTTGAAGCTGAAAACCTTTATTTTAGCTATCGATAAGATACTTAAATCTTTTATATTTTTACATTTGAACTAAAAAGCAACTATAAAAGTTAGCATCGGGGATAGATGACATCGCTAAGGAAATAGAATTTTATTCCTTTCCCTTAACCTTTGTCTATAACTTTAATAAGTAAAAGTGCAACCAGCTATGGTCGCACTTTTTGATAAGAATTGATTAATTTAAGTTCCTTTTCAGATTTACCTGATTCAGGACAAAGTGAAAGTAAATCTGCGTTAACCGCATAAGTAAATGTATCCTTTGTTTTTATTACTTCTTGTCATTGATCACTAATTTTTCATGTTGTAAAGAAATTTTTATAAGATGGGTATACATTCCGTTTTTTTCAGTAGGCTTAAGCTGCTTTACCAAACATGAATTCCTTCTGGTTTTAGCTCTCCCCAACTTATGGAGTCTGCATGATATTTATGATGATAATAATCGATTAAGCTATGACGCATCCATACCTGCATTGTGTCATATATAAACATCTTCGTAGCTTGGTCCTTCACTTCATAGCTCTCTCCACCTACAGCAGTAACTTTAGCAGCCGAAGCAATACCAACAGTTAAGAAATACCGTGACTAACATTAGCACTACTTTATTCATAGCGACCACTCCCAAATTTTTTTAGGATTTGGGTAGCCTAAAATATATTTTTATTCCATTCGCAATAGAAGTTAAATTTGCACAGGGTGAACGAAATTAGGTATGTTTTCTAGTTTGGTTTAAGTATAGTTCGAATCATTTCCTAGTTATATGGAAATAATTTATATAACTTAAATGCAAGGTGGGATCACATTGAGCTTAACAAATCCTATTAGCTCGTCTGAAGTCGGTACCCTTTGGCTGACCTATCAAGAAAAGACTCTTATCATGAGAATATTAGAATACTTTATGAAGAAAGCCGATGATGATGAGGCGAGAAATATTTTAGGAGGCTTGTGGCAGGAGTTACAATATTACGTACTAGAAATAGAGAAAATCTTTAAACAACAAGGAATCGTTATACCGATCGGTTTCACCAAAGAGGATGTAAATTTAGAAGCCCCCAAATTATATGACAATGGATTTGATGTGATGATTGTGCGGATTTTAAAAGAAGTAAGCATGGGGATGTACAACATTAACATGAACATGGCATATAACGATGATGTGATACGGATTTATGAGGGACTAACCACTGTGACCCATAAAATATATAAACTAGCTACACAATATTTATTAAAGAAAGGGATTCTTACACTTCCTCCAAAAGTGACAATGCCTAAAACTACTGAGTTTATTAAAAGTAAGAAGTATATGAGCGGCTTTAACCCATTTAATTCTAAACGGGCTTTAAACGACATTGAGCTCGGTTTTCTTCATCATGGCATAGAGGCGAATAATATTGGGATGCAGCTGATAACAGGTTTTGCTCAGTGCGCTCAGAACAAGGAAGCTAGAAAATATTTTCAAAAAGGAATTGATCTTGCGAAGAAACAAATTAAAATATTTCAAGAAATTCTTTTAGATAATGACATACAGTTTTCTGCTACATCCGGAAGTACGGTAACGACTTCAACAGTTGCACTTTTTTCTGATAAGCTGATGATGCATTGTGTTACGTTCCTCAATGGTTTTTGCATCGTTGGAAATAGTTTTGGGACATTTTTTACATTAAGAAATGATATTTCTTTAAAAATAACCTTATTAGCGAAAGATATCTTTTTTTACGGTCAAGAAGGAATTGAAATCATGATAAAACACGGGTGGTTTGAAGAACCTCCTCAAACGGAAGACCGAAATCAACTCATAAACAACCAATGAATAAAGTGATTTTTTCGCTAAATACTAATCCATAGTGTTATATATAACACTAAAATTTCAATGTGGAGGGATTGAGTGTGAATATACTTATTAGCTTATTATCAAAGTTAATGACATTGGCAATAAATGCTTCCTTCTTTATTGAAAGAATGGAGAAAAGATTCAAGTTTTTATTAAAAACGCCATCTTTAGCTTAAGCATTGAGTATTTTCTCACACCACATTGTATTAGAAAGTAAGCACAGATATTTGTGCTTACTTTCACCTGAACAATCCCTTCTTTTTTCGACTGTCTGCCCGTTAGTGTGGATCTAGAAAACGAGCCCCACAGCAACCCACTGTTAAACTCCAGGACCCTTTAGCTTAATAAGAGTTGAAAAATATACAAAATACAGTGTGATTTCTTACAAGCATTGGTATGTTTCTGATAAAGAAACTGTCTTTACATAGATAAGCGGTCACTCTTTGTACACAAAAAGACCCTTGATCAAATGATCAAGGGTAAAATAGGGGGCTTAGTGGTCTAGGCTAAGCCTCTTAATTAGGAGGTCTAAACTTGAAGAAGTTTAAACACAAGTTAATAATAACATTGTCTGAATATTGTTTCAATAGTTTAAAGCGTTAATGTGTTAAATTAATTAAAAAATCATCATATTAACTTATTTATCTTTAAACGATTTTCTCTTGGACATTATTTTCAGTGATTGGCTGCCGCCTTTGATCGCTTCTACTAGAAGGATATTTGCTTCCTTCCCTTGCTTTCGTTAAACAAACTATTTTTTTTATATTCAAACCCTCATATTTCTTCAATACAGGAATGCTGCCCGTTAGCCATCCATGAATCGCTAAAAACCAGCTCTTCACCACAAAGAATGAAAATGTATTGAATCCGTCCATACTGGTTCTAAGGCTGGGAGAGGAAGGTCGATACACTATGGTGCCATAGAGCCCATCCGTTAGTCTGACTCCAACGACCACGGTGCATCACAAACTGTCGCTCCCTTGCGGGAAGCACTCATGGTAGATTAATCCTTATTCTGATTGTTGCACCAGCCTCCAATTTTACAAGCCTAGAAAGGAAGAATTTCAATGGATATAATCATTGAAAGAGCATGTGGTATGGATGTTCATAAGGATAATATCACTGCGTGTATTATGACACCTGATGGAAAGGAGATTCAAACGTTTTCTACTAAAACAGTGTTTCTACTCAAGTTAATCGACTGGGTTAAAGAACGTGGTTGTACCCATGTCGCAATGGAAAGCACGAGTGTTTATTGGAAACCTATTGTCAACCTACTAGAATCTGAAGGGATTGAGTTTCTAGTTGTAAACGCCCAACACATGAAGGCACTCCCAGGTCGCAAGACCGACGTTAAAGATGCCGAATGGATTGCACAACTTCTTCGCCATGGTTTACTGAAAGCGAGTTTCATTCCAAATCGGACTCAAAGAGAATTGCGAGAACTAGTTCGCTATCGCCGTAGTATTATTGAAGAACGGGCAAGACAACATAATCGGATTCAAAAGGTTTTAGAAGGAGCCAATATCAAACTAGGTTCTGTTGTTTCTGATATTATGGGGGTTTCAGCAAAGGATATGCTTCGAGCTATGGCAGATGGCGAAGATGATCCTGAAAAGCTAGCAAACTTTGCTCGTCGTACAATGAAAAAGAAAAAAGAGGAACTTGAATTAGCACTCAAAGGCTATGTAAATCCACATCAACGATTAATGCTTAAAACGATTTTAACTCACATTGATTTTCTAACTGAGCAAATCGAAATGCTAGACCAAGAGATAGCTCAACGTGTTAGTTCTTATGAAGAAGATATTGAAAGACTGGATTCAATTCCTGGAATCGCCAGAAGAATGGCTGAACAAATTCTAGCTGAAATCGGTACTGATGTTAAAAACCAATTTCCAACTGCGGCACATCTTTGTTCATGGGCAGCTCTCGTACCTGGACATAATGAAAGTGCAGGGAAAAGAAAATCGACTAAATCCAAAAAGGGAAATAAGTATTTAAGATCAGCATTAACTGAAGCAGCTCAATCAGTCAGGGGTTCAAAAAACTATCTTGGTGCATTGTATCGACGAACAGCTGGACGAAAAGGCAACAAAAGAGCAGCAATTGTAGTTGCACATGCGATATTACGAATCGCATATTACCTGTTAACTAGAAAAGAAATGTATGTAGACTTAGGCGAAGACTACTTTGATAAAAAGAGACAGGCATCTATTGTACGCCATTCAGTTCGAAGACTAGAAAACTTAGGCTATTCGGTTACAATAACAGAAGCTTCCTAATTCATTAATTAAGTACATATACACCATGGATCAGACGCTCCTCCCCTTTTTTAAAAAATGAATGAGCTGCGTCTATTTAAGTATTGCCATTTTTCGGATCTCACAGAAGTTAATTTTCATGGTAGCTTAATAGGGAATGGGGAACAGGCAGTGACCTGGATGGTATATCCTGAATTTCTAACTCTATATTATTCTACTAAATTCATATCATTCCTTTTTGGTTAATCTGCCTGGAAGTGGAACAAGAAAAAGAGTCGCCGAAGTAACTCTTTATTAAACTCAACTCGGTAGTTCAAATAGTGTACTTTAATATGTTTATCGCTTAAAGTATTGCAGAATAGATCCTTTGCCATTTTCTACTTTTATCTGAGCATAAGCACCATTAATAAATGTGATTTGTGGAGGGACATGACCACAATCCACATCATAAATAATCGGTATTTCAAGTTCGGCGGAAAGTTCAGTATAAACATCTTTAATCGTGTAATTATTCACAGGTATATTCGCATTACTTCGTCCAAACATAATACCTGAACATTGTTCAAACCAACCAGCTAACTTCATTTGAACTAATGACCTTCGCAAATCTGTTGTTGTTAACTCACAATTCTCTAAAAACCATATTACAGGCTCTTCATTGATATATTCTTTTCTAAAGTTTTTTACATCACCGAATGGTGTACCAATTAAATGTCTTATTACATCTATACATCCACCAAGTAAACGTCCTTGTATTTCAACTTTCTTATTTGACACAGTTTTCCAATAGGTTTGTTCCGTTAAATCGAAAACACATGGAGTAGGATTATCGTGTTTCCATTCTTTTTGATATTTGGCTGATGAATGTTGAAGGACAGATTCTCCAACTTTTGTCGATAATACTGACTGCCACATTGCAGTGGTGTCATCTGAATATTCCCCTCTTAGATCTACAAAATTGGTACCATGTGCAGTGCGGTACCAGTTTTTAATGTGATTGCCAATAACAGAGCACTTATATCCGAATAACCTAATACCCACTTATTCTTTATATTTTTAAAATCAATATTTTCAAGTATTTCAATTAGCAGTTCTCCACCCCATGGAGGAATAATGATATTAATAGTCTCATCACGGATCATTTCATTAAACTCATCTGCACGTTTTTTAGCAGGAGCTGATTTTGCCTTTTCTTGAGTCCAAACCGTATCACCACAAATGATTTTAAATCCTTTCGATTTCATACGCTTACATGATTGTTTAAACATATCATGTAACCCAGCTTGTACCCCAGATGATGGTGCTGTTACTCCTATCGTTGGATCTTTTTCTAAAAATGGATATTTAATCATACGTATACTCCCAACTGTTTTACATTATTTTACCAAAGCAAATCTAGTTGAACAATAAACTATTTCTACTCAGCTAACCTGGCCCTTTAGTTGAAATAAGGTATTTAATTTAATGGAAAAAGAGATTAGTATTTTTAGTAATAATGTTGAAAGGCAACGGTTTTTTCCGCTGCCTTTTTTACTAATGCACCCGTAAGTACTATATGAAATTCCTTCTTTAATTGTTATTATTATCCTCAAAACTAGAAAAACTGCATTATAAATCTATATTTTCTAAGTTGTTCCGATATAAATTTGCTACTGAAAATATTAAACCCGTAAAGAAAGCACTTATTGTTATATAAGATAAGCCTGTAAATCCAAAACAGAAAACGGTGCTTATAAAAGTAAACAATAACCATTTTACAGACGAGGGAAAATTTTTTTAACCATTTCCATTTACCTCTTTTGCTTGATTGGATTTCCAATAATAATCAGCTAGTATCTCTGAAAATACATCTACTGTATTATGGAGTTCATCCAGATTATTATCTACCCCGCCAATTTCCAGCAACATTGCTTTATTTGATATATCTTGATTGTAGACACCGTTCCCATCCTTATAAGACTTAAGAAAGACCCCTCTACTAAGTCCAGGGTACTTTTTTTGCAGCTCAGCGTGCAGTGCTTTCGCAAATTCTAGATTTTCGAGGTAGTTTTTGTTTTCTCTTCCTATTATGAATAAGACCTTCGCGTAGTTCACACCATTAATTGTTTTCGTCGTAATTTGTTTTCGTGCTGAGTCACGGTGAATATCAATATAATACTTAAGCTCATTATTTTTGGCTGCAGCAGCTTCAACGATTTCTCTCGATTCTGTATAGGCCTGTGTTGATTTCCATCCTTTCTTTAGTAACTCTTGTGTCATATTTGTTTTATCGTGGTCAACTCCAATGCCTCTACTCATTAATTCCCTAGCTAAACGGTCTCCTAAACCAATTACATTTGCTCTTTCGTCAGAGCTTATTGCATCATCTGGGTTCTTAGCATCCTTCAAGACAGGCAGATATGATTCCCAACTATGCGTATGATAAATCATCACTGTTTTATGTTCAGGGTTGGTTATCGGTTTATTGTCGTCAGTTGTTTGATTTTCTTCTATTAATTCCTCAGAAGCTTTTCGCTCATTTAATAAAACCTCAGTCGGAGGAGCAGATTCGGATGGAAGATTTGTTATGTTGGTCCCTTCACCAGCAACCACGATCTCCGTGTCATACAGTCTTAATCCAGGAATTTCATTGCCCAAAAACGTTCTTGTATCTGTGGGTTTAATAGTGGTTCCTATTTGAAAAGCTAAATTTGTCATTTTTGAAACTGTGAAAACAGGATTGTCCATTTCAGGAAAATAGGTATGATTCTCGGATTTGAAAAATTGTAAAAAGAGTTTTTCACCGTTTAATACTCCAATAGAATTACTCATTTTCAGGGAGGAGATATTCATATTTGATATTACAACCAAAGAAATCATTAAGAACATACCTATGACCATTAGAATAGACCGGAAAGTAAATTTTAATGTGATTATTTTGTTGGATTTCATTGTAAACCCCCTTAGCCCATTTATATGTGCTAATCAGAGTTTTATTGCGAATTTTCCAGTTCAATTTTTATTACAAATTATTAACATTGTATTTTATAAGCCTGCAAGATAGTCGAACAAAAAGAGAGCGACCGCTAATAATCGGTATAAACAACAAATAACTCTCCACTCAAACATTGTGCACCACTTTTAAACATACTCCTCCAAATTAATGATCATAAACGTATCATGAACTACCTTTCTTGTGACAGGCACTTTCGCTTTTTCGTATAATAGTAATTGATGGAATGGAATGCAGATCAATATCAATAAATAAGATGGTGAGATGGGATGAGAATAAATTTATCAGAGAAGCAAATCGTGGAAATAAAACGAATAGTTCAAGAAGAACTTTGGATAAAAGGAATCGAACCGACAGATGAATATCTATTTATCCACTGTTATTCGAAAAAACAAAAGGAAACCGTCTATTATCATCTGTTTAAAGAAAATGATACGTTAATAATCCGCTGCTACGCACGCGTATTTGACAACTTAGGTTTGAGTGAGATAATCAGAAGCACAGCAAAAAATGTATCTGAATATGTGGTAACCCAAACCGGGCTACAAAACACAACCTATATAGAAAACGGGATAGAATTTATCTTTTAATAAGGTTATTTGAAGATTGATCAATTTTGATGCGTTGTTACCAAGTTTCAAGTTATGACAAAGAAGCAGGGAATTTGGACATCTTCCCTGCTTCCTCCAAACTATTAATGTTGCCCCTGCCAAGGAATATCATCTTAACACATTACTGACTAACTTGCCACGTCTAAACTATATCGTTCCAAAAAACAATAAACGTCTTTATTTTTTATGAAATTTAACCTTTTCCTCTAGTAGCTAGATAACTATATTTGAAAGTGCATATTATTCCAACGAAACCTTCACATTGTCTTCCAAATATTTGGTTGTATTATATCCTAAAATCTCCAGCCTTTTAGGATTCACTTTTTCTCTAGTGTTTTCATTATCTAACTTCATGGTTTGAACGGTAAAGAAATAACGTGGCTGCTCGATTTCATCGTATGGGGCAGTCGTATCGTTCTCGTATTCCACCCCGTTTTTATCAACGATTACTCCATCAGTGCTCATTTCCATGGAACTAGCTTCATTTCCACTCTCATCCACAATACGGAATTGAAGCGACTCATATGCTCGATTCTTAATTTCATGATTGCTTAAGACAACAATAGTCGGCTGTCCAACTTCAACCTTGTCGATGGAGATTGTGCTGCCAGCATATTCAAAGGTATGAGGATATGTATTAGAAGTATCTAGTTCGATAATTTTTTTGTCTTCAAAAGATAAATAAATAGATCCTAATTTAACGCTAATCTCTTTTGGCTTTTCTCCATATAAAGGGTTAAAGTTTGTTTGAAAAGTTGTCCAATTCATGTCTTGTGGAAAATCTGGTAAAGAGCCGCCATTCAAATCAGGTTTCATTTTCTTATCATTGACTTCTAGAGAGCCAATATTGAGAACTTCTATCCGTTTTTTTGACTGGCCATTTTTAATACTATATTGCAAAATCGTCGTTGTTGGAGCAATGGTTAGTTTATCAAATCGAACCTGAATTCCCTCGAGTTCTTGTTTTTTATCCAATGCAAATTCAATCGAGGGTTGTTTTGTTACAGGAATCTCGAAGTTCCACTTCCCTGTTTGATATTCCATTTGCTCATCAACCCAATACCCATTCGGATCAGTAGAATGACGATCCAATTTCTGAATCTTTGTGATCCACAGTTTAATTGTCCCGTCATCCTTGCTAAGTGGTGGTAGACTAATCTTCCCCCGATACACATTCTTTTCTTTTTTATTTACAACCGATTCAAGATTAGGACGATTGTACCTTATATATGCTTCACTGCTCATAATTTTATGTTCGTTCACCACATAAACCCCATCCTGATAATGCATCACATATTGACTGTCTTCTTTTGTATCTTCTATTTCATAAAAAAGAATCGTTTGAACATCATCAGCAATCGCACCGTTGATTTTAATTTTCACCCCATCGCTTTCTGCTTCCAGGTTCAGCCTTTCACCCAGGCCATGTTGAAGGAACGTACGTAATTGCTGATCTTCTTCTGTCGTTGAATAATAGAGGTTGGTAAACAACCCCGAAAAATAACCTATCCCCATAACTAATGCGAATAAGCTTGCAATAACTAGTCCCTTCCTTTTACGTTTCTTGTTCTTCTGTTGACTTGTCTTTTCCTCTTTTGCCAGCCTATCTTTGACATTCTCCATGAAACCAGGTGGCACATGCAAATTTTGAATCATTTCAGTAAGATTTACCATGGTTAACATGACATCCTGAAAGGTAGCCAAATCCTCCTGACAACCTTGACAATGATAAACATGTACCTCTAAATCTATTTTTTTTGAACGATCTAAAGTTCTTTCCAAGTAATCAAGATAATCCTTATGATACTCCTGACAGCCATTAAAGGTTGATCCATATCCTATTTCATTTCTTAGGGACTGAATACCGGAAAACAAAAGCTCTTTCATCTTTTCTACTGAAACTTGAAGAAGATGGGCCGCTTCCTCCTTTGAGATTCCTTTGATATATGTAAGGAGGATCGCTTCTTTCTCGGACTCTTTCAATTGATCCAGTGCTTTAAATAAATCCTGACGCGGTTCACCTTCCTCTGAAGCTTGTAAACTTTTATTATTAGAAAGCTCCCGGCAGGTATGTATGAAAATGGAGGTAACCCACGTTTCGATTGATGTTTCTCTTTTTAATCGAGACAGCTCCTTGTGGACCTTTTTAATGGCCAGATAAAAAAGTTCTTCCATTTGCTGCTGATTTTTAAGATAGGACCAACCAAGTGAATAAAACGATTGTTTACGCTGATCAAACCAATCGACGATGGATTCCAGGCTTTTTTCTCTTTTCGTAGTGATTGAAATGCTATCTACTTTTGTTGGGATCAAAAATGTGGTCCCCCCTCCTACTTTTAATCGTTTACTACCTATTTGAATTAAATGGTCTTTATGGTTACCTTAGGATATTTTAGCAGATTTTAGTAGATTGACAAATAAGTATATCTAAAACGACAATCTAACGAAAAAAGACTAATAATATAAATATGAGGACTAGATCAACCAATCTATACCAATTAAGTCCACTATTTCACTTTCGTTTTTATGGATTAACAAAAATGGCGACCTTCCTGTGGAAGAATCGCCATTTATTAGTACGCTTTAGGGGGAAAATTCACTTTAGTTTTCTTTAGCCTTATTACTGTTCCTACATAACTGTCTAACGATCCATTAATTATGTCCAACGATTGGGTGTGGTACATATGGCTCTTCTAGGTATGCAATGTCCGTAGTTGTTAACTTAATGCTTAGTGCACCTACGGCATCTTCGAGATGAGAAATTTTTGTAGCTCCGATAATGGGAGATGTTACCGTTTCTTTCTGCAGCAGCCAGGCAAGTGCGATATGGGTACGTGGAACACCATATTTTTCTGCCATGGCCGCAACTCGTTCTACAACCAATCGATCAGCATCGGCGGTCGCATCATATTTTGATTTCTGAATTTGATCCGTTTCTGAACGGTACGTTGTTTCCGACCAATCACGCGTCAATCTTCCTGATGCGAGCGGACTATACGGTGTTACACCGATTCCTTCTTCCTTACAAAGTGGCAGCATTTCTCGCTCCTCTTCACGGTAAATGAGATTTAAATGATTCTGCATGGATACAAATTTAGTCCATCCATTTTTGTCAGCTACGTGTAATGCCTTTTGGAATTGCCAAGCAAACATGGCAGAAGCGCCAATGTATCTCGCCTTACCAGACTTCACAACATCATGCAAGGCTTCCATTGTTTCTTCGATTGGAGTATTGTAATCCCAGCGGTGGATGATATAAAGGTCTACATAATCCGTTTCCAACCTCTTAAGACTTTTATCGATTTCACTCATAATTGCCTTTCGGGAAAGCCCAGAACCGTTCGGACCCTTATGCATTTGCCCGTGTACTTTAGTTGCTATGACAACTTCATCGCGATTGGCATATTCCTTAAGTGCTCGTCCAAGGTATTCCTCACTGGTCCCCAGCGAGTACACATTTGCTGTATCAAAAAAATTAATTCCCAACTCGAGTGCTTTTTTTATAACGATACGGGAGTCCTCTTCATTAAGTACCCATTGGTGAATCCATTTGCTTGCGTCCCCAAACCCCATACACCCCAGACATAATCGAGATACATCTAAGCCTGTGTTACCAAGTTTTACATATTCCATGTTAACCTCCCTCATTTTCCTTAAAAATGTATTCAAAGATATTGGTGCAAATTTCTACATAGGTATGTGTATATTATGCAACAATTGAAAAACCAATCGTTATCTCATTCCTATCAAGTCTTTGCCTAATCCTATCAGAGCCATTTACATAATCTACAAATATAGGATAAAATGTGACTATCATTGATGCAGGAGAATACAATATGTCAGTAGAAATCTGCAAACAGCAGCATGAACTTGCCAAACTCATTAAACGTTATTCAAAACAGGACGGGGTTCATCCCACTGCGATCCCTTCTTTATTTTTAATCCGTGAATCAATTGTTACCGAACCTATTGCTAGAGTGAACGAAACATCCTTTTGTATTATCGTCCAGGGGGAAAAGGATGTATTTTTAGCGGAGGAGCATTTTAGGTACGGTCCTGGTCATTTCATTGTTGCTTCCGTTGACTTGCCGGTAACCGGTCAAGTAATAAAAGCATCTTCTGACACTCCGTATTTGGCTCTCAAACTTGAATTTACACCGAATCAAATTTTAGAAGTTTTAAGTGAATCTGATATTCGAGAAGGACAGAAAAAAAATGCCAAACGTGCGATGTTTGTCAGCAAAGCAGAACCAACTCTGTTAGATGCTGTAATGAGGTTAGCCCGGTTGATAGAAAATCCAAAACATATCCCAGTTCTGGCACCATTAATCACGAAGGAAATTCTCTATTGGATTTTACAAGGTCCCCATGGTGGATCTCTCGAACAAATGGCCATAAAGGGCAGTAACGGCGATCGAATCAAAGATGTTATTGAACATATCATCAATAGTTATGACCGCTCTTTTAAAATCGAGCAGCTTGCAGAAAAAGCGAGGATGAGTGTTGCTTCTCTTCATCGGCACTTTAAAGAGGTTACAGCTATGAGCCCAATTCAGTTTCAAAAACAATTGCGGTTACAGGAAGCAAGACGCATGTTATTAACCCATTCAACAGATATCGCCGATGTCGCATTTCGGGTAGGCTACGAAAGTCAATCACAATTCAGTCGAGAATATTCCCGCATGTTTGGTAATCCACCAAGAGAAGATATTACTTGCATGAAAGAGAAATCTAACCATACGATCAACGAATAAGTTGCAGAAAGAGCCGATCTTCCATCTTGGAAAATCGGCTTTTTTCCTTTATTTTTTGGCTCTGTTAAACGATATTGTTGTTTTTTATACTCTGTTGATTGGACCGGAAATCAACAGCCATATTTAACAGAGCCTATTTTTTTAAATTCATCAATTGATTTGTTTTCCAAGGGAAGCAAGTCTAGTACTCTTTTATTTTGGAATATATTTTAAGATTTCGCTGTCTAATAATTAAAATGCTGTGGAGCTTGTGTCTTTTCTTTTCATTAAATCTTTCTTTTTAAGTAAATTGTTTAATTTTTCTGAGCTTAGGAGCATTACTACTACAAAAACAACAATACAAAGCGGGAAAATTCCTATCGTTGAATGTGTTGCAATGAAACCAAGAAGAGGCGGCATAAATGTACTACCTGTATAGGCCACAGCCATTTGATAGCCCATAATTGTCTGGGAATGCTTCTTCCCAAAACGATCTGGTGTTTCGTGTAACATACACGGGAATATCGGTGCTAATCCCAATCCAATCATAATAAAACCTACAAGCGAGAAGATGGACGGCAGTGGCAGGAAAAGAAGTACGGCACCGAATAATGCTATTATTTGGCCCATCCGAATGAGAGATAGATTACTAACTTTAAAGGTAATAAAGCCTGTAATAAATCTACCAACCGTTATTCCAGCGTAATAAAAGGAAACCCATTGTGCTGCAAGTGCCACGTGTAACTCTTTCACATTTACCAAATAGCTGCTTCCCCAAAGACCAACTGTTGATTCAACCCCACAGTAAAACAAGAAGGATGTAAGAGCCAGTTTGACTCCTTTCACTTGTAAAGGTTTCATTTCTTTATTCTCTTCATCATAGGTTAGACCTTTTGACTCTTCGGCTCCTCCATTCAAAGAAATAATGCTGTTATTTTTCACTTTATTCCATAAAGGCAAAGTGAAGAAAAGGATGATCACTAACGCAAACTGAATGCCAGAAATATCAAAATATCCGTTTCTCCAAGAATTTTGGCCTGAAATAAACTGAGCCATAATAATCGGACCAAGAGTGGCACCAACTCCCCAAAAACAATGTAACCAACTCATATGGTGTGCCTTATAATGTGTAGCAACATAATCATTTAATCCTGCATCAACAGCTCCTGCTCCCAATCCAAGTGGTATGGCACATAAAAATAACCAAACAATCGATGGAGCAAAGTGAAATCCTAGCAAAGCACAAGCAGTGATTAAGACGCTGACAAATGTAACCTTGCCAGTCCCAAACCTTTTTAGTACCTTCCCGCTGACTAAACTGGAGATAATAGTACTACCTGCAATTGTCATAAAAAGGAATCCAGCCATCTCCAATGGGGCCCCAATGTCAGGTTGCATCACAGGCCACGCTACCCCAAGCAGTGAATCAGGTAAGCCTAAGCTGATAAAAGCCGTATAAATTATTACTAAAAGGAGTGTAGCCATATTGTTATCCCGCCTATTTTTTTATTTTTATTCCTATGCTGTTGCATTCAACATAAGTTCCAGCCCAAGTCTTTGTAATCCATATAAATAGTCTTGTTTCCAATCACTTATTTTAAGGTCTGGAAGATGTTCTGCCGGGATATAGTTAGTGCTGACTTTGGCGATTTTTTCTAATCCTGATTCTACCACTTCATCATTGCAAAAAATGATGGAATGAGGGTTAATGATAGCCGTAAACGAGGCTACTAATCTGCTGATTGCATCAATCTGATCATCTTCGCAGATCGGCACCTTTTGGCTTCCAGTTCCATTTCCCAATGCTTGCCCGAAATTCCGGTCATTATATTGAGGAACGAATGAAACCTCACCGGCGAAGAATGTGCTTCCCCGCACAACATCTCCATTGATCATAAATCCAGCACCAGGACCATTTTGACCGGAATACAAGTATACAAGGGATTGATCTGCCTTAATTCCCCGATTATGATGATAACCGAGAACTGCCGCGTTCATATCATTCTCTACTACAACAGGTATTGAAAGATGGTCCTCATAAAATCCTTTTACATCAATATTTTTAAACTGCTCATAACCCGGTATATAAAAAATCTTCCCATTATCAACAGAACCAGGAACGCCGATTGCGATCGAATTAATTTTTGGATATGCAGTCATTAATCTCTCAATGGATGTAGTTAATAAATTTAAACCATCCTCAATTAATACACTCGGAACTCTCCCTTGTTCCTTTACTTCTCCAACACAATTAAAAATGGCATAATTCGTCTCAGTCCGCTCTAAGAAAATAGCTAGGCCCAGCATATGCTCAGGATTGTATGTATACCTTTTTGCTCTTCTTCCGCCACTAGAATCATCTAAACCGACTAAAATAATCTCTCCATCCTGTTCCATTTGTGCTAGGAACTTACTAATGGTGGGAAAACTAATTTTTAATTTATCTCTAAGTTCCACTTTTGTTGCACTTCCGAGCTCTAAAAGAGTAGTACGAATTTCTCGAAGTATTACCTTCCCCATCGATTTTGGAGTAGCATTCACAAACGTCACCACCTATTATCTATACTTATTAAAGAACTTTAATAAGTCTTGAACAAAAAAACTTATTAAAGTACTTTAATAAGTGGTCTTTTCAATATATCATGTAAAATCTTCAAAAACAATTGCTTTCTTCTTATACAGAAAGAAAACCATAATGCTAATAATATTTTTCATATTTTAATAACAGAATTTTTCATTTTGTACTCCACCTATTTTATTTATGTTAACTGATAAAAACAAAAATCCGTTCTCTATAATTAGTTGTTGAGCTATCCTGTAGTTAGTACAATAAAAAGGGGATCCCTCGAGCTATTCCAATCTTTAACTCTTGTCCCCGGTAGTTTAATTGAAAAGAAGAACGAATTTCTTTGGCAAGCCCGATTTAATTTAAACTGTAAAGAATTGTTTGACAATTAACTCTCCCCTTGTTACAATAAATTCCAATAAAAGCACACAAATTCGTTGATGAGAAAAAGTAGCGTTTCGTCTTGATCCATAGAGAGCTGACACTTTGGTGCAAGTCAGTGTTCGAGTGATACGTGAATATCCTCTCTGAGAAGTTAGGCTGAACTCTTTTAGTAAGCCTAAACGGAAGTCCACCGTTAAAAGGAACACGTATGATTGTACGTTGCTAAGTGCTATTGATCGGATCAATAGAATTAGGGTGGTATCACGGTTAACCCCGTCCCTTACAAGGGAACGGGGTTTTTGTGTGCTTTTAAAATTATTTATAGGAGTGAGTTATATGAACTCTAATGAAAGTAAAAAAACCGTTGTCCACCGTGAAGAACAAATTCGAAATTACTGGGGTGAAAATCATACCTTTAGGAAATCCGTTCAATTGAGAATACGGTAAAGAACCGTTCGTCTTTTTCGAGGGTCCCCCAACGGCAAATGGATTACCACATGTCGGTCATGCCTTTGGTCGAACGATTAAAGATGTGGTCGCACGGTACAAAACCATGCAAGGATTCCTCGTTGAAAGAAAGGCTGGCTGGGATACACATGGGCTTCCAGTGGAACTAGGTGTAGAAAAACAGCTGGGTATTTCAGGTAAACAAGAGATCGAACGATATGGTATTGAGCCCTTTATCAAAAAATGTAAAGAAAGTGTATTCACCTACGAGCAAAAATGGCGTTCATTTACAGAAGAATTGGGTTATTGGGTAGATATGGATTATCCCTATATGACCTTAACTAATGATTACATTGAAAGTGTCTGGAATATTTTAAGTAAAGTTCACAAGGATGGGTTGTTGTATAAAGGGCACCGAGTATCTCCCTATTGCCCCAGTTGTCAAACGACTTTAAGCTCTCACGAAGTGGCACAAGGCTACAAAGATGTAAAAGATTTATCAGCGACGGTTAAATTTAAACGTGTCGATGCCAACAATGAATATTTCTTAGGTTGGACAACGACACCCTGGACCTTACCTGCCAACGTAGCACTCGCCATAAACCCAAACTTAACTTATGTGCGTGTAAAAAAAGAGAATGAAGTATATATTGTTGCTAAGTCCTTAGTTGAAAAAGTACTTGGTGATTCTGTAACCGTGCTAAGTGAACATAGCGGTCGTGATTTTGAGGGCATAGCTTATACCCCACCTTTTAATTATGTAGAAGTTGAAAAAGGGCACCATGTCGTCTTAGCGGATTACGTCACTGAGAACAACGGTACTGGCATCGTTCATATTGCTCCAGCTTATGGAGAGGAAGACTACAAGACTGTTCAGCAGAATGGTCTATCCTTTATCAATGTGGTCGACCAAAAAGGATGCTACACATCCGAAATTACAGGACTCTCAGGCAGGTTTGTGAAGGACTGTGACCTAGATATTATTAAAATGCTTTCTGAAAACGGCACACTTTTTCATAAGGAAAAATATGAACACAGCTACCCTCATTGTTGGAGATGCGATTCTCCCCTACTCTATTATGCAACGGATAGCTGGTTCATTAAGATGTCGGCTTTAAAGGATAAGATGCTTGTTAACAATGCAACTGTTAACTGGTATCCTAACCATATTAAAAATGGGCGTTTTGGTAACTTCCTTGAAGACCTTCTAGATTGGAATATTAGCAGGAATCGCTATTGGGGTACACCATTAAACGTTTGGATATGTTCTAATTGTCGTCATGAAGAAGCACCAGGCAGTATCGAAGAACTACAAAAATTAGCTGGCACGTTGATCCCCTCTACGATCGAATTGCATAAACCATATATCGATGAAGTCCAGCTCACTTGTCCTCAATGTCGAAGTGTTATGCACCGAACATCTGAAGTTATAGATGTTTGGTTTGACAGTGGCTCCATGCCATTTGCACAGTATCATTATCCATTTGGAGATAAAGAAAAATTCAAGTCACAATTCCCTGCAGATGTTGTCATCGAGGGTATTGATCAAACAAGAGGTTTTTTTTACAGTTTGCTCGCGGTGTCAACACTTTACACTGGAATCGCACCTTATAAAAACGTTTTGTCACTCGGACATGTACTTGATGAACATGGTCAAAAAATGTCTAAAAGTAAAGGCAATGCATTAGATCCTGTTGAGCTAATAAGGGAATTTGGTGCTGATGCCCTCCGCTTCGCTTTCTTAGTGGATAGTTCTCCATGGAATCCAAAACGCTTTTCCAAAAAGATTGTTCAAGATGCAAAATCAAAGCTAGTTGACACATTAGACAATACGTATAAGTTTTATTCCATGTATGCAAAAATAGACGGCTTCGTATATGAAAGAAATCAAACTGGAAAGAGAACAACCCTGGATGAGTGGATCTTGTCTCGGCTTCACAATACAATCAGAAAAGTTGAGAATGACATGGAGCATTTTCAGTTTACCCAGACAACCCGTGTGTTGGCTGCACTGGTGGAAGATTTAAGTAACTGGTATGTGCGACGGTCGAGAAGTCGTTTTTGGGCAAATGGACTTTCGAATGATAAACTGGCTGCATATTCAACACTCTTTGAAGTGCTTAGTACAATCAGCCGTCTGTTGGCTCCGTTTGTACCGTATATAGCTGAAGATATTCATTTAAAGCTCCATGGACAGAGTGTCCATTTGCAAGACTATCCCAAATATGAAGATTCAATGATTAATGAAGATTTAGAACGAGATATGGAAACAGTCCTGAAAATCGTTGAACTTGGTCGCAGTATTCGGAATGCTCACAACTTAAAGGTTAAGCAGCCTTTAAATCAAATTGTTATTTGGCGTAATGAAGGGGAACATGATTTAAGCCGTTATTCCAATATTATTAAAGATGAGCTAAATTTAAAGAATGTTATCTTCACAGAAGATTTATCACGTTATGAATCAACTATTGTTAAGTTGAATTTTAAAATGGCCGGTGCTGCATTCGGAAAGTTGGTAAACGCAGTAAAAGAATTTGTAGACCATATTCCGGAAAACTTAACAAAGGCCTTATTAGAAAATGGCCAACTGCAAATAAACGTTAATGGCCAACCGTTAACATTAAAGAAGGAACATATAAATGTCGAGTACCAGGTTCAATCTGGATACGATATGGCTGGAGATCAGCAATTGAAGGTGATTATAGATTTAAAACTTACTCCTCAGTTAGTCAACGAAGGCCAAGTAAGAGAACTAATTAGAGCAATACAGGACACCCGTAAAAAACTTGATTTACCTGTTGAGAAATATATAGAGATTACTATCTTTTCCACTGATTTTAGTAAAGAGATCATTCAGAATTTTGAGGACCTCATCAAGGAAAACGTACTTGTTAACCAAATAAGGTTTAGAACACTAGACTATACCGATATACACTTAAAAGTAAAATTTGGGGATGAGATATTAAAGATTGCATTAAAATAGTAGCTTGACACAAAAAAAACACTGCAAACAGTTTAATTCATATATCTGTTTGCAGTGTTTTTTAATAAAAACTATTTTTTACTAGAGAGACTTATTAGTTAATTGTTCGACGCACCCGTTACTTGAATAAGAAAAAACGATCCTTCTTATTGAAGAATCGCACCAGTTTTAACAGATTAAAATCCGTTTATTTCTCCCATAGCTCAATCAGTCTACCTTCAGGATCTTTTATCCAAGTAAACTTTCCAAATTCACTAATCTCCTTTTCCTTCACAAGAGGCACGCCAATTTGTTCAAGATGCTTAATCGTCTCGTCTAGGTTATCAACTTGGAAATTTAACATCACTTGCTGTTCTGTTGGAAAATAACTGTCATCTTCAGCAAAGAAAGAAAAGATAGTTTCATTTTCTGAATGGGGTTTAATAATAGTCCCATTCCAATTGTCTATTTTAATCTGTAATACTTCACTGTACCATTTTTTTATAGCATCTAGGTTTTTAGTCCTCCAAAATATTCCCCCGAAACCTTTTATCATCATAATTAACTCCCTTCTCTAATCCATTATTTTTTCCATTAAATTAGACATTCAACAAATAAAAACAACATTGTCTTTCCAAATAATATTTGCGCTAATTTCTCAATTCTTTCATTTTTATTTGAATTATTTATTGTAATAAGATGAAAGACCCCGACCAATAAGGTTTGCAGAAACAGGCTTTTTTCCGATTTCCCTTGCCCAAATTGATATTTGTCCTATATGGTGAATTTCATGAGCAATGGTGTGTCGCATGATTTCCCCCCAAGTATCCGTCACAATTTTTCCATAAGGCAAGGTATCGTAAAATAAAATATTTTCCATACTAGCTTCCCAGTTGTTCACGAATCTTTCCACTTCTAAATGAAATTCAGCGTCCAATTTTCGAACCTTATCCAGGCTTTTATAACCATCGAAACTGTCCTGAAAGTCTGCTTTACCTTGTAAAAGACGTATCCAGCTCCATTCGACATCAACTATATGGAAAAGTGTATGCAATATACTTCCCATTCCACCAGTTCGGTTTTGCAGAAGTTCCTCTTCACTTAACTCTTCACACCAACGATACCAGTCTTCTCTTACCATCCAGTTATATCTAAAAAAAATTCGCAAAAAATCCCCTACCCATTTTAGAAAATTATTGAACTGTAAAAAATTCTATAAGAGAAATACCAGACATTGTTAAAAGATTACTATTTCTACAAATTGAGGTTGAATTCCTACTTCAAATATCCTGCCCCTTTAGCTTAGTAAACGGCCTTTCTACATTTAAAAAAAGTCGAATATACGCATGAGATGAATTATAACTTGCATTTCTTCCACTTTTTGATGGTTTTATATGTTGAACAATCCTAAAATAAAGAATCCTATTAATTGTTTGCAGCCAATTATCTGATACTCTACTGCTCCGTTAGTAAAAATGCGATCGCTCTTAGTGAGCAATCGCACCCGGTGGCTTAGCATGAAAACAGGTCTTATTTTACTAAATTTCTTCCATACTTATTATTCAAACGCTGCTTGCATTCCTCCCATGTAGGCTTATTTTCTGTTTCCCAATTAATTGATTCTAATTCGTTTGCAATATTTCTGGACACTTTCATTGCTTTTAAATGACTACCTTTGTTTCTGTACTCTTTCATAGCATCTTTATTTTCCCACATAGTTAGTGTCCAATAAGTATCCCATCCTTCATTATTAAACGAAGAATACAAAAGACCTTCCGATTTCCTAGATTGACTAACAGATTTAAATGTATGCCAAAAAAAGAGAGGTAACTTTCTCTTTCCTTTTAAACGAAGCCTGGTAACGGAGACAAACATATTTTGCTCCCTTCAATAAAGTATTATCTTTTACATTATTCTATTTATAGGTTTAAAATTCCTTTTTAAACTAACGTGACCTGTCAGTTAAACAAGAAAAAGTGACCATCGTAACAATCCTTATCTTAAATCCTTTTTTCCGTTAATCAAACAAGATAGATAGGCTTTATTTTCTTTGTAAAAAGATTATGTTAAAATTTAGTAAAAAGGAGAGAGCGCTTATGAAAAAGAATGTTTTTCCTATTTTTTTAGTTCTTATTGGTGTGTTAGTCGGTGCACTTGGTTATTATTTCTTTACAAACGTATTTATTCCCAATATGATGTAAATCGCCTCAGTGCGTGTTTGAGGCTTTTTATATTGAGTCCAATAAGAAAAAGCTCCCCTTCGACAGCCTGAATCTTCAACTCTTGCACCCCGATATCATAAGTGTAATTCATCACAAATTTATGTTAGGAATAAAAAAAAGGACTGTTCCTATTGAACAATCTAGCCCTGTACTCCTCTATCTATTTATTACCTTAACTAATTTAACCAATATGAATTTAAGAACAACCAGTCCAATAGGTATTAATGTGAAGGATTTCTTATGATTTATTGTGCATCTTTTCCACATGAAATCCACGCAACTGCTCCAAATAAAGCTCCAATGATTAAGATACTCCATTTTATTGCTTTTTTCATCTTCTCCACACCCTTGTTTCATCCTTTTATCACAGCTATCTCTAATATAAAACATTTTACCACATATATCCATATTTCCTCTTGAACTAACCTGCTCCTTCGCATAAGAAGAAAGCCGCCAAAAATGGCAGCTGAATCTGCAACGCTAGCACTCGTCAGTTGAATAAATTTATTGTCTATTATTCTTGAGTGTCTTCGTCATTTTTGTACTCTAAAATATCGCCAGGTTGACATTCTAATGCTTTACAAATTGCCTCTAAAGTTGAAAAACGTATGGCCTTTGCTTTTCCATTTTTCAATATAGACAGGTTAGCCATTGTTATTCCAACCCTCTCCGAAAGTTCAGTTACGCTCATTTTCCTTTTAGCCAGCATCACATCAATATTGATTATAATTGCCAAGTTATCCACCTCACACTATTAAATCATTTTCCGACAGTAGATCTACAATTTCTTTTACAAGCCTTTGGAGGACTCCCGCAAAGGTTGCGATTACGCTTGAAGCAAAGGTGGCATATAATCCCAGTGCTATGACACCTGCTCTGTCCCCTTCAATACATAAAGCGACAAATATGATTCCTGCGACAAAAAAGGCACTGATGGTGATAGCACAGCATTTGATAACCTTCAAAGCTTTAACAGATAATTCCGAGAAAGCCTTGTTCTTATCGATGTAAATTAAAAGATTAAATGCTTTATACAACGCTATGAAAAATGGAATAGACAATAAATAAGCACATAGTAAAAAGGGAAATTGCAAGTAAGCAGTCTCTGGATTCGCTTCTGCATCTCTATTGGCAATCTGAGGCACCCAAAATGTACACAAAGCAAGTGCAACAATTCCAATTAGAAGAATAACTCCTTTTAGAAAAAACATCGCTCCTCGGTTCATAGAAAACACCTCACTCATGAATGAATGCGTTATTTTGAGTTTTCATATCCATTTAACAACATCACATCGATACTGAATATCATTGCTATGTTCTCCACCTCAGACTGTTAAATCATTATCTGATTTTATATCGATCGCTTCTTTTAAAAGCTTTTGGAGAACAGCAGCAAAAACGGCAATCACCATAGAAGCAAAAGGAACAACCAACCCGACAAAGATGACACCTGGAGCATCATCTTTCTCCGCAAAGAGATAGAAAAGCGGCAAAACTAACACATGCAGGATACTGATTGTGATGGCACAGTGTTTGATTTTCTTTAAGGCTATTACTGATAATTCGGAGAAAGCTTTATTTTTGTCAATATAGCGTAATAGTTTGAATGCCTGATACAAAGCAAAATAAAAAGGGATCGCAGATGCATAAAAAACGATCGAAACGAGATATTTAATATAAGAAACCGCTGGAAGCAATTTTGCTGTCACATTCGCTAGCTCAGGCACTAAAAAGATGCACAAAGCAAGTACTGGGATTCCCATAAGAAGTACAGCGATTTTTAAAAACAATGTTGTTACTCTTTTCATAGAAAACACCTCACATATATTTTGTAATTTGATTTTAATTTATTATTTATCGTTTTTCAATAATTTTTTATTACATAAAAAAATATTTTTGTTGTTAATTAAAATAAAAAGCATTTCTTCACACAAAGAAATGCTCGATCATCGGTTTAGGGCATACTAAAAAGGGTAACTCGGTTATTTATATAAGGAGATATTTATGCAAACTTTATTTTCTATATTTTTTTTACTTATCGGTTTACTTTTTGGAGTCTGGAATCGTTGGAAGGAATTTTATCCGACATTATTATTTTGGATTATCGCTAATCTGCTATATAATACCTTGCTCCATAATTACAGGGTTTGGGAATATCATCCTGTTGGAATTGATCATATCATTTTTCCTACACATACAATCATTGGTTTAAAAATTCCTTTTTTAACCTACCCATTCGTTATTGCCGTCTTTTTAGGAAGGCTTCCTAAATTACTATCGAATAAAATCTGGTGGATTATTTTTTGGGCACTGCTTTTTGAAGGTGTAGAATTTATAGCATATCTTAACAAGAGTATTACTTATCATCATGGTTGGTCACTGCTTTGGTCTTTTGTATTTAATTTAGTCACCTTTACTGTATTACCTATACACCATTGGAAACCTTGGATAGCTTGGTCATTGTCTGTTTTATACATGATTATTTTATTCATTATTTTCCAACCTCCTATTCCAAAATAAGTACTAAAAAGTATTCAATTATGAATGCTTTTTTTCGTAATCCTTCATTCTTTTTCTTTTCTTTGAATCAATTCATTCCAATAGAAAGATATTTTCCGACTTTCTACAAGCCCTATGCGGTAGCCCCATTAAAAAAGCTGCATAATGGTAACAGGATCTTAAGCTATTGCCCCGTAGTGGTTGGAACATTACTTGGGTGGCTTATTCTAGGAGAGAATATAGGTGTAACCTTTTGGTTAGGCTCCATCCTAAATCTTACTGGGGTTCTATTTATTATGATTGAGAAAAGATCGCATTTAAAAAGAAAAGATCGCATTTAAAAACCCCTTCAATTGTATTTGAAGGGGTAACCACATGAGCGAAGCTATTAATTAAATCCGGACGTATTCAGTATTTACAATATTTCGATATACCCTTCTGTCCCATGCACGCGAATTCGTTGCCCATCTTTTATCAATTTGGTAGCATTTTCCACTCCTACTACAGCTGGTAAGCCATATTCACGTGCGATAACTGCTCCATGGGTCATCAGCCCGCCAACTTCGGTGACTAGGCCCTTTATGGATACAAACAATGGTGTCCAGCTAGGGTCAGTAAAGGAGGTGACTAATATATCGCCATCTTCTAAATCAGCATCTTCCATGTTTAAGATGACAAGTGCGCGTCCCTCTATCACTCCGGAAGAAACAGGTAGACCCACAATCGCTTCGGCTGGGAGATTTTCTCGTTTATACTTACCTACAATGATTTCACCATCTGACGTAATAACACGAGGAGGGGTTAGTTTTTCATATAATTTGTACTCGTCTTTTCGTTTGCGGATTATCTCGTAATCCAGTTTATTGGTGCGTACGACCTCGCCAAATTCTTCAAACGTGAGATAGTAAACATCTTCCTTTTCATGAATAACTCCCTCTTGGACGAGTTTTTCGGCTTCTTTCAATAATGCCTGCTTATAAACAAAATAGCGATTTATCATGCCGTATTTTGGATATTCACGATACCCAATGAAATTCCGGATGATGCTAATCATTCGCTTGGTCTCTTTAGCTTTTTGTTGACCATCCGGTAATTGCATCAATCGATCTAATAGCTCTTGTTCTTTTTTCAAGGCCGCACGCCGCCCATGCTCAAACTTCCGTTTGCTAGCATTCGGTTCAAAAGTTTTGATATTAATGAGAATCAAGGGGACGAGAGTAGTTGGTTTTTCACTCCAGCGACTTCTGGTAATATCAATTTCTCCGGCACATCTCATTCCGTATTTGTTGAGATAAGCTATTATTGCGTCACGGGTTTTTTGTCCGCCTTCAAACTTAACCAGCTCATCCAAAAAGTTATCATCTTTTACATGTTGTAAATAATCAATAACTTCTGGATAAGGACGAATCACATCTGCAACATCCAATAATGCTAGACCCATCTCGGAAGTAATATTGTTTGGTACAGATTGTGAAAGCGTGTCTGCTGCGTTTTTTTCACCTAACCACTTCTCCATTTTTTCATTGACCCATGATGAAGCATCCATAGCGGCCATAAATACAGCCGTACTCTGTGGGTTAGAAAGTATCTTCTTTAATTGCTGGATATCTTCTTGAATAAAATTAAATAAATCCGTTCCTGATTGGGTTTGGATGTTTTGTTTTAACTCTTCTATCGATGCTTGACTACTCTTGATCAAATCCGTAACGATTGTCGGATCGTTTTCGGTTTGTGTCAGAAAGTCCACGGGTTTCCTATTATTGCTTTGACCGGAACTTTGTAATTTTTCATCATCTGGTAACAATTTTATAAAATTTTCGCGTTCGATTACAGTGGTAAGTGCGTCTTTCATGAGCGGATCGTGTTGTCCCATGGCATTTAAAAACATTTTTCTACTGACAGGCGAAGCCAGTTTTTGTGTAATATCAACAAACAACCTTCCACCAGCTCTTCGCATCGGTGCCGAAGTTGTTAACAGGAAAAAAGATAATCCCAATGGTTTTAGGGGCGCGGTCATCATTTGTTGATGTCCGACAGATATATAGACGTGATTTTCTTGATCATTCGCTTCAGGAATGGGGTAAAGCGTAGTAATTGGCCGACTCTGGACGATATAAAATGTATCATCAACCAAACACCATTCGATATCTTGTGGACCGCCAAAATATGCTTCAATCTGTCTTCCGATGCGCGCAAGTTGTAAAATTTGTTGTTCAGTAAGTGTTTGAGTCTTTTGCTGATGGGGATCGATCTGCTGTGTCTCTGTTCCGCCTTCTTTTCGTGCATAGATAGCCAATTTTTTGGTGGCGATCATCTTATTAACGATTTTTTCTTCCTGTACTTTATAACAATCGGCTGATACCAAGCCTGAGACCAGTGCTTCTCCAAGCCCAAAACTGGCCTCGATTGATAGCAGCTTTCGGTTAGAGGTAATCGGATCAGCAGTAAATAAAATGCCTGAGGCCTCTGGGTAAACCATCCGTTGAATAATAACGGATAAATACACTTGGCTGTGGTCAAATCCGTTTTGCATACGGTAGATTACTGCACGATCCGTGAATAGGGAAGCCCAACATTTGCTGATATGCTGCAAGATGGCTTCTATTCCGATGATATTTAGATAGGTTTCTTGTTGACCAGCAAATGAGGCATATGGTAAATCTTCAGCGGTCGCACTAGAACGAACTGCATAAGCATGTTCTTCGCCAAGCTGAGAAAGATAATCAGCAACAGCGCAGGCAACATCGGTAGGAATATCAACCTCCATAATAATTTGTCGAACCTTCTTGGTGATTTCACCGATTTGATCTCGATCCTCTACCCTCAGCATTGTTAGTTGATCCAACAATGCTTGAAACGTTTCGTTTTGTTCGATGGCTTTTTGATATCCCACTGTTGTAACACAAAATCCTTCTGGTACTTGGATTCCTTGGACTTTTGATAATTCTCCTAAATTTAACCCTTTTCCGCCGACAAGCAAAAGCTGTGTTTTTTCCATTTCCTGAAAACCGAGAACAAGTGGCCCCATCTATATCCCTCCAACGAATCTCATTACAGTTCTATTGCATTTTAGCAGTAGTAAATGAGAATAAAAAGGCTATTTTGACCATTTTTTATATGGTATAATTATAATAGAAGGAGTTTCAAAAAATCGTTAGGCCCTACTACAGTAAACTGATGCTTCGCTTCATCTCTATTTTTTTACTCTCTTTTCCATCTGCTCTGCCAGTTGTTTCGAATTTGAATTTCCTTCGTTTTGTAATTTTTCAATGATGTTATTATAATCCGTTTCACTTCGGTTTTGGCTTAATTTATAAGCAGCCTGGATTTCCTCGACTTTAATCTTAAAACCAATAATTCCTTTTAATTGATTTTCTAACAGATCAGGAGAAAGTTTATCCCATAAAACTGAATTTTCACGTTTTTGTTCATATTTTTCTAACATTACGGTTAATTCTTCAATTAGTTCATCTTTTTCTAATATACTAGCTTTTCCATACAGATGGATAGCCTGATAATTCCACGTTGGTACATTTTCGTGTGAGTACCAAGAAGAAGAAATGTAAGCGTTCGGTCCCTGAAACATAACCAATACATCTTCACAGGTTTCAAATGTTCTCCATTGCGGATTTCCATAAGCCATATGCCCAGTAATATAGTATTCATCACCTTTTTTATGTAAACCTAAAGGTAAATGAGTGGCAATTGGCTTCCCCTGTTCAGTTGTGACGATTGTGCCAAAAGAGTTTTGTTGAACAAACTCCCAAATTTCATCAACATTTGTGACCTTAAAATATGTTGGAATATACATAGTACCCCACCTTTCAGATAATGTATCTAAAGTGTTTTGCTCATTATAAAGTCTATTTGTTCTTCATCACCCATATAAAATGAGTGGGCTCCAGTTTGAACAAACCCCATTTTCTTATAAAAAGCAATAGCATTTTCATTTTTTTCCCATACGCCAAGCCAGATTTTCTTTTTATTATGTTCCATTGCAATTTCCAGCGCTTTATTAAACAGACATTTACCAAGCCCATGTTTTTGAAATTTGTTCTTTATATAAATCCTCTCGATTTCAAGTGATTCCTCACCCATTTCTTCAGACTGAGCTTCATTGGTATTGACCTTTAAATATCCAGCGATTTCATGATTAAAATAAACAAAAAAGAATTGAGAAGAACTATTGGATAATTCTTTTTCTACCTGTTCTAAGTTAAATGCCCTTTCCAAATAGGCATTCATATTTTCGGGTGAATTCTCATGCTTAAATGTCTCATTAAATGTTTCATAACTAATCTCTTGAAGTTTGCGTGAATCCTCAAGGGTGCACTTTTTTATATTTATGGTCATTTAAATTTGTCGCTCCTTTATAAAATTCAATAATTTCGCTTGTTTCCCTTTTTTACAAATTCCCAGTCTTTTTCTATATTTTTTCTTACTCTTTGAAGAAGATTAAAAGTGGTCTCTACTTCTCTTTCGGAAAATCCCTCTAATGCAACACTATTGGAATAATCATTTTCTCTTTTGATAAAAGGATAAACATTTTTCCCTTTTTCTGTTGGAAAGAGTTTTTTAATTTTTTTGTTATGCTGGTCAGCTTTCTTTTCAATAAAGCCATTCATTTCGAGTTTTTTTATCGCTCGAGCTGCTGTTGTTCGATCTACTTTTATCATTTCAGCTAACTTTTCTTGAATAATTCCTGGATTTTCACCTATTCGGACAAGGTACAAATACTGCCCTTTTGTGAGGTCATATTCTTTAAATTCTATATTGCTTATAGAATCTAATGCCCTGGCAATCATTCCAATTTCTCGCAGAATTTCCTTCATTATTTCACTCCTTATCGCATAATTTTGTTGCAAATGCAATAATAATGGTATGTATTAAATTTAACCTAGCTTTGTTGTATTTGCAACAAAAAAAGCAAAAAAGCTTTGTTAGGTAATCCAAAACAATTTTAATTTTTATTCGATTTTTAGATAAAACTAACATTGAATCAATTAGGGAGGTTAACTGAATGGGCAAACAAATTGAAAAAAATATGATAAGATTGTTGTTTATTTTTGGTTTTTGCTCTTTTTTCAATTTAATTAGAAAACCTCCAATAAAGGATTGGTTACTAATTTTCTTTATGAAAAGCTACATAGCCACAATCATAGATACTACATTAGTAAAAAAAGGTTATTTAAAATATCCTGTTAAATTGGGGCACAAGTTTGATATAAGTGTTTTGTTTAGCTACCTGCTTTTTCCTGTAAGCTGTATTTACTACAATCAATTAACGAAAAATTCGACTATTTGGGGAATTATTTTTAAGTGCTTATTATTTAGTATCCCATCTTCAGTTGTAGAGTTTTGGATTGAAAAGAAAACAAAATTAATTAAGTACAAAAAATCTTGGACTTCTCTTCATAGTTTTGGTTCCATTTCTTTAACCTTTTTACTATCACGGTTTCTGATTGGAATAATTAGAAGACACGAACGAAGACAATTGGAATAATCACATTTTTTTGTCCAGCCTGTTAGGAATAAACTGACCATTACTTCAATAAGAAAAGCAGCGGAACTATACTAATTGGACCATCAGGCCCTCAATAATTTAATGTTCCATTACAAGCAGCCATTCGGCCGAAATTATAAGATTTGCCCTAATTTAGTTTAATAAAAAAAGTGACCTTTATCTAGAAAGGTCACAGTGACTTATCAAAGGTAAAAAACTTCGGTGTTGAATCAATATTTTTAACCCACATGATTATTATTTTGACCTTTTTAAGGCAAATCTACTTTTTGATTAATCCATTCTAACGCATGCTTGACATGAGCAAATGTTTTATAGGAAGACATGTCCATTCCACTTCTTACAACTGTCAGAGCTAGCTCAGGACGCATCCCGGTAACAATAACCTCTATGCCTAACAATCCAAGAATATCTCCAACCGATTTCAAGGTACTTACCAGCTCTTGATTAAGATTAATGATACCTGAATAGTCTATGATAAGAAATTGTAATTGCAAGTCTGCTATTTTAGGAACAACCCTATCTAATATATAACTAACTCTATAAGAATCTATTTTACCCACTAACGGAAGAACTGCAACACCCTCCTGAATCAAAACGACCGGTGCCGACAGTTCCGCCAATTCTCTCTTAGCCTTTTCCTCGTTTCTTTCTGTCAGCATTTCAAATGCTAAAATAGTCTCATTTAAACTGACGTCGAGCATTGAGTTAATCCTTTTAATAATGGATTTACCTTCTTTTAACGAAATCCCAAAGTCATCGCTTAGTTTTGTTATAAGGTCAGTAAAGACTTCTCTTGTAGGCGGATACCTAACGGTAAGCTCAGATATTTTTCCTCCTGAAAAAACTTGTTTTTCTGCGTTTCGTTTACTCCATGTTATAACGTCCTCAGCTACTTCTTCTGAGTCTTCCAAAATCGACTTTCCTAAAAACTCGAAAAATTTTATGTACATGATGATAGCTTGCTGCTTTTCTTCTTTGGAAATGATTAAGTTCATTCGTTGAAGAACCTCTTCAACAATTTGTACAGCAAGTGAAGATGAATTATTTTTGAAATAGTCAGCTATTTTATTTATCATATTGTTAATAACCTCCTTTTTCCATATATAAAGATTATACCTTAAACAAAAGAACACTTCAGTAACTGTCCATTATTTCGATATCATTCTTCAACCAAATATGATTTTAACTAAGGCAAAAAAAAAACCACAGCACTATTTATAATAGATCCGTGGTCTTAAATGAAATTTCTCCAGATGGTAATCCCTTATCATCAATAATTATATGCTTATACAGTTTGCGAACTAAACTTTTCATCTCTTCAGGAGAATAAGCTATTATGACAGCTTGTTCTTCCTGATTATTCCCCTTCATTTTTACATGATATCTCTTTCTTGTTCTTACTTGTTGTAATGATTCCATTTAAATCGACCTCGCCTTGATGGAAGTAATCAATATTATATACCCATTTAGCAAGACTATTAAACAGAAAGCATCGTTAAATATTGACAATAAAATGATAAGGTCGAAAATTGGCAGCTAGTTTTAAAAGCTAATTTAATAAATTTAAAATGATCATTAACAAAATAGATATTGAAAAGAAGCCAGTAATAAAGAATCCGAAATATTTTAATGGTTTTGGCAGCCTTTTTACAGCACCCTTGCTTACATTTGTCATATTTCCTTCGATCTTATTAATGTGGTCTATTACATCATTAAATGGTTTATTTTCATTTTTCATACAACCACCTCTTTACCACATTTTAACATATCTATCCCCTAAACTTCCGGTTTTTTGGGGACCATTCCATCACTTTTTTACTTTCATCTTCTCAGGAATAGCTGTCCAGTACATGGGGTCTTCTAAGCCTAGCCGCCAAATCCCGATTCCCCGTAAGTTATATTTCTCTACAAGGTTTAGCTTAAACCGCAGACTATGACTATTCTCGAACCAAACCTGGTGGCTATGATGTTTATTATCAACATAACTGAAATGTGGAGTTTGCGAACGGGAGTCCCATATAACTTTAGCTTTATATTTTGTTTTCTGGTCCATTAAAAGTCGAAAAGGACTATACAAGGCTTTGTCTGCTGTTGTATCCCAATCCCATCCATAACCAGCGATACCAAGTAAAATTTTTGATCGCGGTACTCCTTGTTTCAAAGCATAATGAATCGTTGCTTCTGTCCAATTGAATGATGCTGTGGCCCCGGGTGTTGTTCGTGGGTTGTGTTCATCGTATGTCATGATCATTAACCCATCTGAAAATTGACCAAGTTTTTTGTAATCAAACCACGGCGACCAAGGATTAGCACGAGAATCACCCGTATTTGCGGGGACTGAAACGGTAACTATTTTTCCATCACGATGTAGAGCCTCAGACAATTTCTTAATCAGCAGACTAAAGGAATCTCGGTCAGTCAGATACAAATTTTCTATGTCAATATTAATACCGTCATATTGAAATTGTTTCATTTCATCGCGTAAGTTCTGAATGAAAACGGTGCGGTTTTTATCGTTGTCTAGTATATTACTCGCTACCTGCTTACCCTTCTCGACGGTTTCATATAAGAGATTATGTACAACCATATACACCTTCAGGTTTTTATTATGAGCACTCTGAATAACCTTTCTCTTATGATCTGCTGTAACGCCTTCTATAAGACTGCCTGGACGCTTATCATCAAGCTTATACCAGAAAGGTGCAATGATGCTTAAACTGTCGAAATGCGAATTTACTGTAGGTTGAGACCCTGGAAACGTCCCTTCCTCTTCTGTGTAAAAACCCAAAACTTCACGAGGTTTTTTTTCCTTCTTGTTATCCTCTTTACTTTGTAACTGACTACAGGAAGACATTAGTAATAATGCCATGCTTATAGTAAAGATAGTGAATGACCGATAACGTTTTTTCGCCATAATACACCTTCTTCTAATTTGTATATTTCTTAAGTTGATAAGAAAAGGTGTAACTTATTCACGAATTGAACTCATCACGGGTTAGTAAATAAATCTCCGCAAGTTAATTTAAGTGGCATAAAGCCTCATAATTAGGTATTCGAACTAGTCCCAATAAAAAAATCTCACATAGACTGATGATATAACAAGACAAATGTAGATGGAGGTCATTTAATGATGAAAAGACAAAGTGGATTTGGTGGTTTCCCGCCAAATATGATGCCAAACGCTATGCCAAATATGATGCCAAATCAAGTCGCTCCCATTCAATCATTACCAGCCCAATACTGCCCGCCGCAACCATGCCCACAGTTCTGTCCGCCTCAAGTGTTCCCGGCTCAGTATGATCCGCCACTAGTTTCACCAGGACAACAATATGTGAAAACAAATTTATTCAACAAGGTTGTACAACACATTCATCCTTCGCATACAACAACAGTTAACAAATTACATGTTAACCACCAACACTATTTCCCTCACACAGAATCCTGCTTAAATGAATGCTGTGAGACACATACAATGTGCGGCGTACCAGTTAACCCTTGTTGTCCCCCAGGTCCTTTCGGATTCTAATTTTCTAAAATCATGATTTCTTAGATATTCGTTAGCAAATACAAAACAATATCATATACTATTAAATTCTTTGATAGACCCTAGTACCCGATTGGGTACTTTTTTTATTATAAGTAAATGGGTGTACTCGCTTCGCATAAGATGCCAATTGTGATAACTAGATATCATTTTGATGTGTGAATTCAAAAATCTCATCCACCGCTTGGTGATACCCACCTGATTTTTGAAGGGATTCCCTAATCTTTGCAACAGCTTTTTGAAAAGATTCTTGATTTATCACATAATCTACAGCTTCACTTAGTTGATTTGCAGACAAGTTTTGCATGTTTAATTGAATACCAGCTCCGATACGGGCAACTTGTTCGGCAATGATCGGCTGATCCGCACTTTGTGGGATGACAATAAGCGGAACCCCGTAGTAGAGACCTTCATGGGTACTATTCATTCCACCATGTGTGATAAATAAATTTGTGTATTTCAGTACCTCAGTTTGTGGAACATAATTTTTTACTATGAAGTTTTTAGGAATCTCCTCTAAATCAGCTAGTTGAACTTTATCTCCAATCGACATGACAACGGTATGATTAGTGTTTTCTAATACCTTAAAACAAAGCTTGTAGAAATCAATTGCTTGGTTAAAGACAGTACCTAGGGAAATGTAAATTAGACTTTTCCCCTTAATTTCAGAAGGGTCGAAATTTTCCCGGGTTAATCGTGAAGAAATGGATGGACCTACAAACTTGTATGTGTGGTCATATGCCTCACTAAAAGGTTGAAGGTCCCTAGTTGTGTAAACGATTGTAAGTGGTGCCGGATTACAAAAAACTTCGTAAGGAGAATGGATTTCTACATCGTATTTCTCCTTCACCTGTTCCGTCAGGCTTTGGAATTCATTCACTACTTCAACAGGAATTGTTTTAGAATGCTGTTCCAGCATTTCATCGAATGTTCGTTTTGGCTGGGCAAATGAAGTACAAGAATTGATGGCTGGAAGTTTAAGTATTTGGGCAAGTAAATAACCGCAGCCAAACATCGAATCATGAATGATATAATCAAAATGTTCTCCTTCGATTTGCTCCAGAACACTTGGTATCACGATGTCTGCCGTATGTAAAAGACCGTTGACTCTTTCCAGTAAGTAATTCCTTCCACCCGAAATAAAGGCTTTGATAAATTTTTGTCCATCAAATGTTCGTACAGTAGCTCCCGTCTTCTCAATACGCTCTCGAAAATCCTCGATCGCAAAGTACACGACCTCTTCTCCACGAGAAATAAGCTCTTCAACAACTCCAATTGTTGGATTGATATGTCCTTCTGATCCACCATTAATAAATAATACACGTGCCATTACGACCACTCCTTATGTAAAATGTAATCAAAATTGCGTAAGAGAAGAAATGCTTTAGTTTATTATACATTTATTAACTTAGACCATAAAATGTAAAAGGAATTCCATATGTTTGTGCCTGAATTATAAGATTTTCGTGGGTGATAATATGAAAATTTCAATAGAAGAAATAAGCAAAGAACTGGGGGAAGAAATTCTCATTAGGTGTCATGAGGTTGATGATGAAAAATACGAAATCGTTAACACGCTGAAAACTAAGGACCTCATTTTACTAGGATATCAGAATGATAGAGTTCACCATATTAAGCTTAGTGATATCTATTATTTCGAAGCAGTTGACGGAAAAGTTTTTAGTTACTGCAAGGACAGCGTCTTTGAGGTAAAACAAAAGCGTTATCGTTGCGGCGGTCCTTTTTCTTCTACTGAATCATGTTTCTTTTAAAATTCACCAATGTAAAAATTTTTTGAAACTCTCTTTCAGTTATTGAAATCCTCACCGATAAATCTATCGTGCGTAACACATAATCTTTAACACCGATAAATTCAGATTCAGCAATCAAAATGAATTGTGTTCCTTTTTTTATACCATTAAAATTATTCTTTAGTTTATATACCTTCACGATCTTACCTTTTCCCCCTGGGTAACTCTTCCCATTATAATCGACTCCTTTAACTTTTTTATTAAATCATTATTAGCCGTCAGCAATTTAGTATAATATGAGCTCATTGAATATCCTTTCATTATAGATTTCACACAAAAATAATTCAATTCGTATAAACCTCTATACTTCAACTACTATGTTTTTTTAGATCAAGATGAAGGAAAAAGAACTTCAACATTGACTCATCACGATCTGTCCGAAATGGATGTCTCTATTCGAACTGTTTTCTCTTCATCCATGCAAATAAAAGCTCTCCAAATGGGATAAAATAAGCTGGATAAAACATTCAATTCTCGTATAATTATCCACTATTTCTACATAATATTTCCCTTTTTGGGGATAATAAGGTATCAATTCAAAATAAACTCAGGTGGTAACCATGAAGAGTTCAAGTGTTTTACAGGACAATATAGAAGTTTTAAATACTATATTGGGGAATAGCTCTGATCTTCAAAAAAGGAAAATTACGTTGAATCGTATAGCGAAGGAAGCTGCCATTTTGTTCATCGACGAAATCGTAGATACGAATGCTGTACAACAGTACGTAATTGAACCTTTATTAACGTATCATCTGCCGAGTTTCCAAACTGATGAAGAATTGCTTTCATTCTTAGAATTAGCTGTTATTCAATCAAAAAAAATTACACGCGTAGTAGATATAAATCTTGCTCCAACAGAGTTATTATCAGGCAAAACCCTTGTTATGGTGGAAGGAATAAATACCTTCCTATCAACTGATACAACCAAATGGACTGCTCGCGCTATAGAAAGCCCGAAAGGACAAAGAGTGGCTAAAGGTCCTGACATAGGTTTCAATGAAAGTAGTAGTACAAACATCTCCCTCGTTCGAAAGATTATTAAAAATCCAAATTTAAGAGTATCAACCAAACAGTATGGTACAAACACACATACAGACGTATCTGTAATGTACATTGAAAACATAGTAGATAAACAAATACTTGAGACCATCTACGCACGCCTTGAAAACCTCCAGTTGGATGCGCTGCTGGAGGCAAATTACGTTGAGACCGCTCTTACGAAAGAGACCAAGTCTTTTTTTCCTCTCATGCTCAATACAGATAGACCTGATGTAGTTGCAGGCGAAATACTGGAAGGGAAAATCGCCATTTTTATAGATGGTTCTCCATATGTACTTGTCGCTCCTGCTGTTCTCATTCAATTTTTTCAAACACCGGAGGACTATTATTTAGGAAACACAGGATTTGTTAATACTCGTTTGATTCGTTTTTTACTATTTATTTTCGCATTATATATTCCTGGGGCCTATGTAGCATTTATGACTTATCACGCAAATCTGTTGCCCGTCAAACTGCTAGTTGGTTTTGTTTCACAGCGAGAATTGGTGCCCTTTCCCACCTCGGTAGAAGTAACCTTGTTGGTTATTGTCATTATTGCAATAAACGAAAGTTCCACTCGTTTACAGCAAAACATTGCTGTTACCGTATCTATTTTTGGAGGAATCATATTAGGGCAGTCTGCAATTGAATCACAATTAGTCGCCCCTCCTAGCCTAGTTATCGTAAGTATTGCGTATATTTTTATTAGTGTCATCCCTATTTATACACTAAGAATAACAGCAGCAAATATAACTCTTTGTTTCATCACTGGGGGTGCGGCTCTTGGTTTTTACGGCATAGCCTTATTATCACTTCTGTTATTACTTCATCTAAGTTCGCTGCGCAGCTTCGGAGTACCCTATTTATCTCCTTTTGCTCCATTCGTTGCACATGATTTAAAGGACAGCGCGATCCAATTATCACTAAAGGAAATGACAAACGATGAGTCCCATTATACCAAAGAAGAAACCATGGAAGAGACAGATGAAGCGTAATGACAAGGCAAAGCAATTACACACCAAATCAAACATAAATCTCATTCTTTTGATTATGCTAATCATCTCCTTAATAGTAAGCAAACAGGTGCAGCACACTATGTTAAATAGAATCAGTGTTGTCTCCGCGATTGGAATCGACAAAAGCGATGGAGAATACATCGCTAGCCTGCAAATATATAATCCAGCCGCCAATAGCAAAGAAGGGGCTGCTGAAACCGGGGCATATACGTACAGTGCACAAGGAAGAACGATTCCTGAAGCAATCTCTCGTATTCAAAATAAATTAGCACGGCCAGTTTTCTTAGATAGTGCGGAAGTCGCTGTTTTAGGGGAATCCTTAGTAAAAACCGAAGGAATTTCATCCCTTACACATTACTTTTTACGGGAATCCAGTTTGCCTGCTAATATCAGATTCGTGATTTCCAAGGGAGTTAAGGCGGAAAAGCTCTTACAAATCATTACACCTGTTCAAAAAATCTCGGGAAATAGAATGCAAGAGATGCTAAATAGTAAACGAGAATCATGGGGGAATATCGCTGATATCACAGCGAACAAAATCACAGAGATGTTAATTCGAAATAGAGGAGAACTTACCGTCCCTTATATCTCCATAAGAGGTAATTCTTCAAAAGGTACCTCGAAAGGCAATATTGAAAAGGCAAAACCAGATGCTATCATCCAATTAGAAGGATTTGCCGTTTTTAAACATCAAAAATTTTCGTATTGGCTTTCTTCATGGGAAAGTAATTTATATGCATTAACAAAAAACAAATTACACAATATTTCATTTGTAACAAAGTGCAAAAAAAATTCTGGTTTTGTTACTTGGCAAGACTTACAAAGCAGGCCTGTCATTTATATTCAAGAAAAAAAGGCCATTCCATCCTTTGTTCTTCAGCTGAAATTACAAGGAAAGCTATCTGATATTTCATGTAATATCAACACAACTACCATAAAAGCCATTGCCTCTTTGGAACAGGAGGCAGAACAAGAACTTCAAAAACAGATTAATGAGCTGATAGCGAAAACTCAAAATAACAAATCTGATATCGATGGATTTGGAGAAGCTCTGTATCGCAAACAACCAGACAAGTGGAATAGGGTAAAACACGATTGGAATTCTCAATATTCTAAGGTACAAATTCAAACAAAGGTAAGGTTTGATGTTTTAGATGTAGGAGAAGTATCATCTTCATTGAAATAGCCTATGTACTTGGAAAGGACTAGATAGTTGATGGTCAAATTAGCTCCACTGGAAATATTCTTCTTAATGATCAACTTTTTACTCGGAAGTGCAATCGTCGTAGGCTGGAACTTCCAAACGAAACAAGATGTTTGGATTACGATTTTATTATCGTTAGTTTTTGGGGTGGGAATCTTTTATTTCTATATCCTGCTCCATTCATTAGGAAAATGGGGAAATTTAATCCAGCTTTTAGAAATAGGATTAGGGAAGTGGCTGTCCAAAATACTTGGCTTAATTTATTGCCTATACTTTTTATACATTGCTGGACGGGTGCTAAAAGATTTCTCTTTTTTCATAGGGCAAGTACTATATAATAATGTCCCTTTTTGGATTATTTCTTTTACTTTTCTTTTGGTGGTGTCGTATGGCTGTTTTCTCGGCATCGAAGCGATAGGAAGAATTTCCCTCATATTATTTGCTTTTACAGGTGTTATCATTTTGATTCTTATGTTATTTGGGTACCTATCTCCTTATTTTGAACTTACTCATTTAACACCTTTGTTTCGGACAAGCTGGAAGCAGATCATGACTTCTGTTTTCCCAACGGGATTAACCTTTCCTTATGGCGAGCTCATTGTATTTACAATGCTATTTCCGTATGTAAACGATCGAAAATCCTTACGAAAATACGGTTGGATCTCTGTGTGTACAACAGGAGTAATCCTCCTTATGGCCGGAGAAATGATATTGGGCTTGCTCAGTTCTGAAACCGTAAACTTCTACGTTTTTCCATTTGTAAAGGCTGTGGAACTAACTAGCGTCGTGGATTTCCTGCCACATATTGAGGCTTTTGCAGTACTCCTCAACCTAATAGGTGGTTTTGTGAAAATTTCAATATTTATGTACGGTGGGTTAATGATCCTTGCTCACTTGTTTCCAACGAGAAAGCTAAATCGGTTAAATGCTATTTCTACGATTCTAACCTTTTTATTCTCCATTACATTTTCGAAAAATATAATTCAACATTTGTTCATTGGTTTAAAAGTTGTACCACTATATTTTCATATTCCATTTCAACTTATCATTCCATTTATATTAGCAATCAGTTTGATCATAAAGAAATTTATAGTCAAATCAGCTTAAAGGAGTCCTCTCCCACTGTTCGAAGCGTGACAAGAAAAATGAGGGCAATTTGGTGTCAATATCTAACCACAAATGCAGTAACTAATTAAAATTTTTAAGACCTATTAGTAAAATTATATAACTAATTTCTTCGAAGAATGAACAAAATAAAAGCTGCCACAATGGCAGCTCAAACTGAACAAAAGTGTATACTTGAATATTTCTCTACTAACACCCCTGATATTATTTTTATATTTGACTTATTCAAGGTTGAATCCAAATTCTAGTTATTCGCGACCATCCTGATTTCTCTAAGGAAAATCGGCATGTCTTTGTTCAATAGAACAAAAAATCATAAGTGAGGAGATTTTTCTTTATAGGTTTATGTAGGACAAAAAGAGGATAGTTACATAGAGACCCAGTTTAAAAGCGAATTAAAATCCTTTATATTAAAAAAATATCTTCTAGGGGGGATGGTATGTGGATTAACAGACCATTTTTTAAATATGCAACAGGGATCCTGTTAATTTTATTAATCATTTTCTTATTTGGGAAAATTGATTACTTTGTTTGGCCCTTTCAAAAATTAATTGCTACGATCTTTTTTCCGATCCTCATTTCCGGAATCATTTATTATGTTATGAGGCCATTTGTAACCTTTTTTTCCAAATATATCAGTAAAAATCTGAGTATATTGATTGTTTATCTACTTTTCATCGGAGCGGGATATCTTTTTGTTCATTTTACTGGTACTCCCATTGCACAACAAGTCCAGCAGCTTTCGGAGCAATTTCCAAATAAGTTTGATAGTTTATCAGATGTATCCCACAATATGGTAAAGCATAATAGCTTTGGAAACAGTTCATTAAGAATGATAGAAAAAAAAGCAAGTTCCCTCTCCAACTCCTTTTTAAATCATGTCGAACAAAATATAACAAATATCATTTCCATTGTTACTAGTATTGCAACGGTGCTTGCAGTTGTTCCGTTTATTGTTTTTTATTTTTTACGGGATGGTGAGAAACTGAAGCCCGCTCTCTTAAAAAATCTTCCCGTTGAACACGTGGAAGAGGGAAATTTGATTCTTGTTGACATCGATAAGACTTTATCCGCTTATATAATCGGCCAATGCATTATTGCATTATCCGATGGAATCATGATGTATATCGGTTTTAGTATTATTGGCCTGAATAATAGTCTAGTGCTTGCCATTTTCGCCATGTGTATGACGGTTGTACCCTTTATTGGCCCTGTGATTGGAATGGTCCCGGCCGTCGTTGTCGCACTTTTACAAGGTCCATTTATGGTTTTAAAAGTCGTATTCGTGGTAATTGCTGCGCAACAAATCGATGGAAATATTGTTACACCAAGAGTTATGGGAAAAAAACTCAATCTTCATCCGTTAACGGTGATTTTCGTTTTGTTAATTTCAGGGGCTATTTATGGATTTGTAGGAATCATTATCGCCATCCCACTCTATTCTGTTGTTAAAGTAACACTTAAAAATGTGATTCGTTTTTATAAACTGAGACGAATTGAGAATATGTAGCCAAAATAAAACAGAGTTTCACGGACAGTGTGGTTCTGTTTTATTTTGATAATTGTTGTCGATAAAAAGGGTTATTGGTTATTTAACTTCTTCAATGATGGATTCACCTTCAGTTTGGTCAGTATCCGTCCATTTCCACTTCTCATGTAATCTAATTCTTCCATTTGGCAGGGTTTCTGGAGTAGAGTAACATTGACCGCCTCTAATTTCATTTCTAGCGTTCACATGGTTATATCTAAACTGGATACTGCCATCGTCCTTTACTATTCCAATTAGTGTCCCTTTTACAATTTCCCCTCCACTATAGGTGGCTGTTAGGATGTTTCCTTCTTGTTTATAATCAAAAATCGTTTTTGAAGAAACTTCTCCGTTTGCAGTATTCTCAACTGAAACAAACTTCCGTCCATTATAATTAATCAATAGTTCGTCCTCCAATAGTTTTAATATTCAAATAATTTAACACATTTTTCCACTTTTCACAATCATTTTCCCTGCTAGCTAAAAAGGAAAAAAGCGAACTCCTATAAAGGAGATCGCATATGTTGGTTCAATAAATATTAATCATCAATCGCAATATTTCGGTTATTCACTTAACTATTGCTCTTTGAATCCTGTTCAGCAACCGCTTTTTTTGTACCTTTACTAATATAAGGTTTTGCACTCTTTGCTTTGTTTGCACCAGCTTGCCAACGATTCCAACCCTTTTTGCCGGTTCCTCTCCCTGTTCCACCTTTTCCTTTAGCTTTATTCATATCATCACCTCATTATCATTCCGTTTTGTTACCAATTTGGTAAGTTTTAATCATTCACTAGGTTATAAAACTGCTTATTCAGTCACTGTGTATAAAGATAGCTTACAGATTCTCATGCTTCAGCCCTCAAAAACAATCAACATGTTTCGAATTTTATAATCAGATAATACCAATACTAAATCATTTCCTGTGTTAAATACATCAAAAAGGAGGTTTACCATGAAAAAAAATGAACTTGATTTTCCTAAAGAGTGGGTTGAGCTGGTAAAAGAAGCAATGAAATCAGGCATAAAAAAAGAAGACTTTAAAAAGTTTCTAATAGAAGTGAAAGACAAAAAGGAAAACAAAGGTTTGACTTTTTAATGTAAACGATATCAATATAATGTTTAAACTTAAATTGTGTAACTCTTTATGAAATTAAGCCTTTATAAACGAGAAAATGGAAGATCTTGTTTTAAAGGCTTATTTATTTTTAAATCGTTTTTCATACCACTGTACAATTAATAATTACTTTTTATTGTTTTTTTTCAATTCATTCGCGATCTCATTGATGCGTTTTTCTACTTCATAAAGGTTCTTTTGCATCCGATCCCGCCGACTGGTCAAGACCTGTAATTCCTGTTTCAATTCCTCTATTTTGCTCATAATTTCCCCTCCGTTTTACGATAAAACATTAATATGCAGAAAAACCTTTTTAGTTGGATTTCTCTGATTCCTATTATTCTTATCATAATCATTAAAAATTCATTATACCAAATTGATTATTAATTTGTTAAAAACTTGATTCCTTAATTATTATGTATAAATGCTTTATGCTGATCTTATCTTGGACTTAATACCAATTTAGAGCAACATAAAAAGAAGGTGTCCCAAAAGTATAACTTTAAGGGGCACCTTAATTCTTCTACTTTAAACTAGTCTGTTGATTTCCGCTCCAGGCGCTTCGCTTTCCGCGGGCGGTCCGGGAAGCCTCCTCGGCGCTTAAGCGCCTGCGTGGTCTCCCCTGCCCCGTACTCCCGCAGGAGTCTTCGCGCCTTCCGCTCCAATCAACAGAGTGTGCAAAAGTTATTCATCAACCACCTTTTGGGTCAGCCTCTTGAAATAATCATTTATGCAGCTTACATTGTACTGATGTCAATCACGAATCGATACTTCACATCTGAAGCTAATACGCGAGTGTAGGCTTCGTCAATTTGGTCGGCGGAAATCACTTCAATCTTAGGAGTAATGTTATGGTTTGAACAGAACTCCAACATCTCCTGAGTCTCACGGATTCCTCCAATCATAGAACCAGCAAAAGAACGGCGATGACCAATTAGTGAGAATACATTAACTGGCAATGGTTCCCCAGGAGCGCCGACATTAACCAACGTGCCATCAAGCGTGAGCAATGCGAAATATGCATTAATGTCGATTTTTGCACTTACTGTGTTAATAATTAAGTCAAAGGTTCCAGCCAATTTCTCGAATGTTTCCGGGTCGCTAGTGGCATAGTAGTTGTCTGCGCCAAATTCCAAGCCATCTTCCTTTTTATTCAATGTTTGTGACAGGACAGTAACTTCTGCACCCATGGCGTGTGCAATCTTGACTGCCATATGACCAAGACCTCCCATACCAACAACCGCTACTTTCTTACCTGGTCCTGCTCCCCAATGGTTTAATGGAGAATACGTCGTAATGCCTGCACAAAGTAATGGTGCTGCTGCATCAAGCCCAATATTATCTGGGATTCTAACTACAAAGTCCTCCGTTACAACAATATGGGTAGAATAGCCACCTTGAGTTGGCTCACCGTATTTGTCAACACCAGCGTATGTAGGGACATTTCCTTTTAGACAGTATTGTTCCTCTCCTTTACGGCAGTTCTCACATTCACCACAGGAGTCTACCATACAACCGACCCCAACCCGGTCACCGACTTTATACTTTGTTACCTCGGCTCCAACATCCGTGACAATTCCCGCAATCTCGTGTCCAGGTACAAGTGGATAGTTCACTGGCCCCCATTCGCCATGAGCAGTATGGATGTCAGAATGGCATATGCCTGCATATTTAATTTCAATTAGAACATCATGTAAATCAAGGTCACGTCTGTTAATTTCAGCAACTCGAAACGGTTTGTCGGGACCGTCCACTGCCCGTGCTTTAGCTGTTATCATTTGTTTAACCCTCCAAAATAAGTTGATTTTTCAAGAGAATGATTGGTACTGGGTATGGATGCATAACTCAGGATCCCTTTCAAGCATGATCTACCCTGTTTTTTTCTCTTCCAGAACAATATTAATCCTTAGAGTTAACTCTAGGTCAATCCTTATTTTATAAAAGTTTGAACTTTATTCTGTTTTCCTTTTTATGATTACGTGAATTTTGACATTATGCATTCCTCATGATAAAATCCCCTCTATCATAAAGTTAACTCGAAGTCTATATTATTACGACAAGGTGATGAATCATGCAGACATATTCTATCAGCGAAGTGGCAAAAGAATTAAATCTAACAGTCTATACCTTACGTTACTACGACAAGGAAGGACTAATGCCTTTTGTAGAACGGACACCCAGCGGAACACGATTGTTTAATGAATCGGATATCAGTGCTTTAAAAGTAATTGAATGTCTGAAATCAACCGGGATGCCTATTAAGGAGATTAAAAATTTCATTGATTGGTGTTCTGATGGGGATTCCACGTTGCAACAAAGATATGACATGTTTATGGAACGAAGAGCCAAAGTAGAAGCACAGTTGGAAGAACTAAAAAAAACATTGGAAGTCATTGATCATAAATGTTTATATTACAAGACTGCACTGGAAGCTGGTACGGAAGATATTCATAAAAACAATAAAATAGGGATTTCCCATTACTAAATAACAGAAAGCCACCTGTATTTCATAAATGTGTAAATGAAATACAGGTGGCTATATTTTTATCATTTGACTACGATGGCATTAGTTAGTTGAAGGACTGAATCTAACTCTTAATCATATATTAATAAGAGGTGATTAAAATCGATAAACATCTACAACAAACATTTGATATCCGATATTTGAAAATTGGTCAAATGGTCAACAGCGGAGTTTTGCAAATTGGTTGTGGAGGAGGTAAATCTCCACGCGTCGCTCCTATTGGCTATACAACAGTAGGAACTTCATTAGTCGGTCTATCAGGTCCTCAACAATTTTCTGTCCCATTACAAGCAGCAGTACGGCAGAAACGATAAAATCTACCCTCTTTAAGAAAGAAGTCCCCAAATTTATGACTTCCTGTTGGATGTCATTTTTTTATTGCTTAGCTTTCTTCGAGGAACAATATGGGTCAAATCCGATATTCATAACAAAGCCTTATTCAGTATATTTTAAGTATCTTGTGCAAGTTCTTTTCTATTGGGAGCAAGTGGCGGCTGTTCTAACCACTTGTTTTCCACCATAATATCGAACCAGTTTTTTGTCATTGCTAATGTTTTTAGAATGGTTTTTTCATAAACGACAGCTAGGTCTGTCCGCATGGCTCCTGCTAGACCTGTCCCGTAATATACTTGTGCAGTTTGAGCCAAAAAACCGATATGATACAACATTAATTTATCTGAAAAAGGAGAGTCTTTTGACGTTGTAACCTCTGATTCCCACGACATTGGAACTGGCAAATTATCCTTGTGCATAATTTTTGAAAGGGCTTGTATGTTTTCATCCGCCTTTTTTGCTAATTCCTCAAAAAACTTTCTTATTCCTTTCGAATCAGCGACTTGACTAAATCCGATCGAAAGAGTTTTTGCCATAATGCTCTTTTTAATATTTAAAGAAAGACTGATTAGTTCTGTAGCAGATAAAAGTCTCCCTTTTCCGAAGTATCCATCTGCAAAATCTTCAGTAGAAATAAGTTCAGGGCTCTCGTTAGGATAAAAATAGGGGTCTCTTTCGAATTTTCCTTTTTCAAGCAATAACTCAATGGTTAAATCGTACATTCTTTTCGCATCATTATCACATGAATAGTAAAACTGCCGTATGTCCTTTCTGACAGAGACACTTAAAGCAGTGGTATGCCCCAATAAACCGTGTATGGTCATAATATGTAAATAATTTAAGCAGAAGGTGTCAGAAAACAGTCTCTCTGCACTTTTATTAAGGTCTGACTCAGTAAATCCAATGGGAACTGGAAATCCCTCTTTTTCAATGAAGGTAACAAGCTGTTTCTTTTGCTTTTCCCATGTCTCAATGGCTATTTCAAAAACTTTTTTTATTGCTTCGTCTTCCAAAATAGAAATCATATACCTATTTACGATTTCGGTCATTGTTCCGTTTACATACTCCCCCCATAGTGTTCCTATTTCGGAAGCTGTAAGTTTTAAATGTTCATTTTCCATTTGTTTTCACCTCTTCCGTATTTTTTACTAATGCAGAAGTAGGTATGCATATCCTTGGATTTAAGCAAGCCCCGTTAAAAAAAACGTAGAAAGGAGTGAATCTTCTACGGGTAATAACCTTTTTGCTTTGATATTCTAACCAATGCTTCTAATATTTTTACCTTTAAATCTGAATCCTTTTTTACTAACTCAACTATTTTAACTTCCCCAGTCCTTAATTTCCTAGATATATTGTTTATATACTCTTCTTTAAAGCCAATTAGACTGTCATTTAGAAACATACACTGCAACTCGTCTGCAATCAATTTTTCAATCTTCATTGTAACCCTCCGAGATAAGTGTAGGAAATAAGTCTTCCTTCATTTTATGTTTCATAATTAACATTGAAACTTGTCGTATTCATTTGATCATACAATGGCTCTATTTTTATTTTTTAATAACCTATCCTCGTTCGTTCAACTAGGGTAAAAGACGTATGTTCCCTGCCTAATTTACATCTAATCAGCACTTGTCCATTCCTTTTTACTCTGTGTGCATATATTATATTACCACCAAACATTGAATTACCTCCTAATAAGGCGTTTGCATTTATTGCAGACGCTTTTTATATTTTAAAAATTTGTATAAGTAAATCGCTGATTTTTTTAACACTGTGATGCTTGTCCAATCATCCTTTATTTTAAGAAATATATATATATAGAAGTTAATACTTCGAAAAGTCAAACAGGTGGTGAATTAATATGTGGGGATCTTATGGCTACGGTGGCGGTTATGGCTACGGTGGTGGCTATGGCGGCAGCAGCTTTGTATTAATTGTTGTTCTGTTCATTCTGTTAATCATCGTACTAAGCGCTTGGGTTTAATCTAACCACGGTTTGTTGTGGTATGTAATTTTCAATTTCAGCAAGGACAGGAGGTGTTTTACATGGATGGATTAAGAAATGCGTTTGCTTTAATTGTCGTATTGTTTATTCTCCTTATCATTGTAGGATCTTCTTTTATGAGAGGTTACTAATTAGAAGGTCAAGACTCTTCTAAATAAATGTTTTAAAAAGTGTGTTAAGGAGCCTTCGGGCTCCTTTTTATATTTTACTGTTAATTAAAAAATCCATTAACGGTTAGACTACTATTTATTTAAAAAATAGCGATCTATTATGAAGAAAATAAATACTAGTATGGTATGTTAGATATAAACGTTTAAGTTAAGATATTTTTTATAAAAAGGGGGTTAACCTGTGAAGAAAATATTTATTGTACCGGTCTTGTTTAGTTTTTTATTAGTAACGGCATGTGGTGCCGCCAAAGTCCCTATGGACACTGATCAAAAGCAAATGATGAATATGAAGCCAGTTAGCGGAGAGGAAACACTTTCAGAATGGACTGCACCCGATGACATTACAGCTAACCAATCAGTGACAATCTCTATCCTTATCAAAGATAACCACAATAAGCCGATTAAGGAATTTGAAACAGTCAGCACTAAAAAAATGCACTTAGTGGTAGTCAGTAAAGACCTTTCTTACTTTACCCACATCCACCCCACCTTCAAGGGCGATGGACGTTTCGAGATTACAACTAAATTTCCTGCAGGTGGAGACTATAAACTCATAGCTGAAATGACACCAGTTGGGGCTAGTGATTATAGTATTGAAGATCATTGGTTAACAGTACAGGGAACTCCACCGACACCAAAACCGATCGTACCCGAGGAAAAACGATCAAAAGTTATTGACGGAACAAAAATAACCCTTTCCTTTGATGAGAAACTAGTATCAAAGAAAAATATCGATATGAACTTCACATTATCTGATGCAGCAACGAATAAACCGATTAAAAATTTAAAACCGTACCTAGGGACAGTTGGTCATGCAGTTGCAATTGATAAGGATGTTAATCAGTTCATGCATATACACCCATTGTATCCGAAAGGGAAAGGCCCCAAAGTTGTTTTTATGACCTATTTCCCCACAAAGGGCATATATAAAAGTCTGGGGGCAATTTAATGTCAATGGACATATACTAACTGTTCCTTTTGCGGTCAACGTCGAATAGTCATGAAAAAACCTGTTCAACAAAATGAACAGGTTTTTTTCATTCCATTACTTTTTACGGAATGCAAAGACAAGTGCCACTAGAGATAAGATAACGGAAACAATCGATAAGATGAGTGGAAGAGAATTAGCTTGTCCAGTATCCGCTGTTTTCGTAACCTCTTTTTTAGTGTCTTCTGTTTTCGCTGGTACATCATGATGGTCATCTGTTGCTGCCGTTACAATATCTGTTATCGAATGTGGTGAGTCTGAACTTTCATTCCCAGTCCATTCCACCACACTGCCATCTTTATAGAATTGATAGGCATCCCAGGCTATTTCCCCCGCTTTATCAGGGTTTTTCGCAACAAAAGAAAACTGTTGGAATTGACCAGGTAAAATACCTTCACCTGTTGCTTCAAAAGTTATTGATTTAACCTTCCCATTGGAATCCTTATCAGCTAAATATTTCCAGCCTGGGACTGGTTGATAAGACTCCATTTCTACCCCTGCAGGTGTTTTTAATGTAATTTTGGTAGTGGGTACTTCTTTTTCTACTGGAACTTTAACCATATACGTTTCCCACGCTCCAGTTGCAGACGTTTTCGGAATTACTGTCACATGCGCACTTGCCACGCTTGAGAACAAAAATAGCCCCATAATGGCTGGTAAAATCACTTTCGAAGCCTTTTTCATCGTTTTTTTCATATACATTTCTCCTCTGTTTATTGACTGCCTACTCTCACTTTGAAGTCGGTATCAAGAGTTTCTAAATCATTCGTTAAAACATGGACATGAACGTTCCAACGGCCTGCCATATTGAAATTCATTCCTTGTCCTTTGTATTTGCCATCTTGGACTTTTATTAACGTCTTAGTATCATCACCCATATCCATTTCTAGCGATGTAAACGTAAGGGTTACTTGCTCTATATTCTTTATAGGTTGACTTTTTTTGTTTTGCAAAAATAAAACGAAGGAATTTTCCCCAATAACATTAGGAGTCACTTCAAAAGTAATTATACTTCCCTGCTTTCCTATATTTGTTTCCTTAAACGGACCAGGAGACGCCATTGCAGTAGGCAGATTGGTTAATAAGACAGAAAGAATTAAAACGGATAATCCTGTTATGAATTCTCCCCATAAGGATGAGGTCCACCCCTTTTCTCTGTTTCGTTTCCCTTTAACAAAATTAACCGCAGCAAAAACCATCATCATAATCAAAAGAAGAACCTTACCTAACAACACTCGTCCGTAATTAGTAAATAAAAGACTCCGAAGATTAGGAATATAGGAAATACTGCCGATAACCCCCGTTATGGTTAACAAGATGACTAAAAGGGTTCCCCATTTTGAAAATCTACGTATTGAATCAAAATACAGCATCTTTGTATCCGGCTTTCTACTTAGAGGGATCAAAGCTACTAGTGTAATTAAACTCCCTATCCAAATCGAAGCTGAAAGTAAATGAATAAAATCTATTGGAATCGTAATATATACATTTGTAGACGAGGCAGCATGACTGGTAAATGCTTTTGACAGGATCAAGCCCATTCCAAGAACAAAAGAAATCCACAACCATAACGATTTAAAGTTTGTTTTTTGCATTAAGTATGTAGTAATAAAAAGGAAAAACAAGCAACAGATTTGAAGGATCCACATTTCCCCAAAAAGCGTGTTCATTAGTATATCACTAAATACTTCAATTCTTAGAACCTTACCCCAGGTCAAACCCGATTCAATCGTCGCCTGCAAAGGTAAACTCAAAATAATACTTAGACATAATGTTATGAGCGAAAGTTTTGCCATTTTACTTAAAATATTAAACACCCATAAATCATTTATTAATTCTTTACGAAGAACACAAAGGCTAAAGAAAAGTATTCCAAGGAAACACGCATTACTCACATATTGGAACCAACGAATGATGATCAGGTCCAATTTTGGGATATATCCTTTTGATTCATTATCGGTTGAATCGTCTTGGGCATGTCCATTTCCAATTTGGAATGGAATGGCCCCCTTTACTGGATGACCATCACTAGACACAACTCTCCATTGGATGCTGTAGGTCCCATTAGGAAGATTTTCATCTAAATCACTTTCAATAATGGATGGATTTTTAGAATTAACCCCCCCATTCTTCTTGTCAACTCGCTTACCTGAGGAATCAAACACTTTTATAGAATTAAAAGACGTCTGGATTTTCTCATCAAACTCAATAGATACCTTTTTTGGTGCTTCTTTTATTATTTCGTTTTCGTAGGGGGTAGATTTAAGTATGTAAGCATGAGCAGAAGCAAAGGAAGGATAAAAAAATAGAAAAAGGTATAATACCGTCATAATCAGGCTGCTGTATTTAAACTGTTTCACCCCATCACTTCCTCTCATATTCATATTTTTACCACTGAATTGGCAGATATCAAACTCCTGTCCTGTATTTAAATTATTTCAACAAGTATACTTTAGGATAATTTTTCGATTTAAACAAGTACACAGGTCTATTATGAAAAAAATTAAGTGAAATTACTTTATTCCTAGAACTTTAAAAAAGACCGCCGCAGCGATCCTGATATATGATTAAAGAAAATTATTTAATTAATGTTAATTCAGAGAAATGAACAAGTAGTATTTCACGATGATCTTTTGTTGGCTCAGCGATTTCACAATACCCAGTGGCATATTGGGACAGAATCATGTATTCTATGCCCTTATAAATCACTCTTACATTATCCAAAGAACTCACACCCTTCAAGTTTCTACATCTATCATAGTGTAAATTCACTCAACGGTCTGTGTCTTTTTAACGACAATTTTTCAATTTACCATTATTTGTGTTGATATTTTATTATTTCATCGAAATGCGGGCATTAGATTAGTTTATTCTAATATCTAAATGGCAATAGTGTAATAGTAGCTTATCAAAATAACAGGAGGAACCTATCATTCACTCATCTTCAGGGATGCATAAATCTTTTTGGGAATACCATAAAGCTTATGATTACAGAATGTTAGCATGGAAGCATGAAGTTCTATTTACTTGGGAATGGTGGCTGGGTATTTTTCTTACGATCATGCCGTGGATTGTATGGATCATTTATAGAGAAAAGAAAAGCACCAGTCGACTACTTTCCGCAGGTACCTTTGTTGCTCTTATTTCTGTAACATTGGACAATATAGGGGTTCAATTATCTGCATGGAATTACCTAAAACCTGTAACACCTGCTATTCCATCCTATATTCCTTTTGATTTTTCATTAATGCCAATAACGGTGATGTTTCTTTTACAATGGTTTTATAAAAGAAACCCATGGATTATTGGATTGATTTTTTCAATCATTACTGCTTTTATTGGTGAACCTATTTTTAAATGGCTTGGCTTATATGAGCCTGAAAATTGGAAATTTGTATACTCTGTTCCCTTTTATATAGTTATCTATTATTTAGCTCATAAAATCATCTTCAGTAAGAAATTCAATGAACTAGGGGCATCCAAGTGATGCCTTGTTTGAGTTTTATTAACTTCTCCGCTATGCCTTCACTAAAAATCCTCCGCAGACAAGAATCTAACATTCTATTTCACTACAAAAACAACGAAACCTACTATTCAAAATACCACTCCAAGTGATAGTGGATTAAAGGTCTATTATTTTGATGTCGGTCAAGGGGATAGTATTTATATTAAAACTCCAGCGGGAGATGACATTTTAATTGATGGTGGAAACAATGATAAAGGGGATGATGTAGTTCGTTATCTCCACACTTTAGGTGTGACAGATTTAGAGGTAATGGTTGCCACCCATCCTGATGCCGACCATATTGGTGGCTTAGATACGATCTTGCAAAATATTAAAGTTAAAGCTGTCTATACACCGAGAGTAACACAATCAACTAAAAGGCATGGATGCTAAATTTGTTACTCCTGTACAAAGCTATGGGTCCGAACTAAATGATTGGAGCGCAGTTGCGAAATTCACCTATGGAGAAAATTCTTTTATTTACTGGAATTGGCAAATGATTTATGGGAATAAAAGAAAAATCTTGAGGAAAGTTAGTTTCCTCAAGATTTTTCTTATTTACCAAATAAACACGTTAGTGAAATTCCGTAAAAGTATCAAAGCTATCATCATTTTGCTTCATTTGATTAATTTTTTCACGAGTATACTTATTGGAATATACCAATAATATAAGCAATAAACCTAAACATCCGCTAATAATTAACAAGAAATACTGAAACCAAACACCAAAATCTAAAATCTCCATTTAACATCCTCCTTTTCATATTAACTTCTTGTTGTTTTTAGCTTTTTCCATGTGTAACCGTTTACTCCGTAACACCCTTAACTCTAAAAGAAGAAGCTTAAAGGTAGTTCATTTGTTAAAAAGTATATACCCGTAAACTAGTAAATGAATCATATAAATTCACCAAAATTATATGACTATTGGATATTCATTTTTCTGAAACTATTTATTGTCAATTATTTTATGTTTCACCTTCCTAATTAGACTGATATAATTATCCTTATGATCTATTTAGGAGGATTCCGCCATGACTACATTTGAAAAGTTAAAGCCTATTATTGCAGACCAACTGGGGGTCAAAATGGAAGAAATCAGACCAGAAGCATCATTTAAAGATGATTTCGAAGCTGATTCACTTGATATGGTGAACCTGACAATGGAAATTGAAGATGAATTTGCTATTGAAATAACTGACAAAGTCGCAGCAAAGCTTCAAACCGTTGGTGATGTCGTAAACTATATTCAAAACCGATAACAAAAAAGAAGGTGTTCCAAAAGTATAACTTTTAGGGAGCACCTTCTTTTTTGTACATTCAATTAGTCTGTTGATTTCCGCTCCAGGCGCGAGCGGTTCGCGGGCGGAACGGGAAGCCTCCTCGTCGCTTCGCTCCAATCAACAGAGTGTGCAAAAATTATTCTTCAACCGCCTTTTGAGTCAGCCTCTTTTTTGTTATTACAATTTCGATAAGGTACAGCCTTTATTTCTAACGAAAAAGGCTCGTTTTTCATTCAAAATTCCCGGTACCCTTGTATGGCTTGTTCTTTTATTAAATTCTCATTTAATATTCCCATATCACGAATATGGCCGCGGGTTTTTTCATCACCCAAATAATAAAGGAAGCTATAGATCAACAGCATCCGCAAATCATATTCTTTATTTTCAGGTTGATGATGATATTCTAGAAATGGAATGTGGGCGCGGAGATAACTTTCCCAATCAGTTTCTTCCGTTTTATCAAACAACCGTTCTAGAACAGCAAGTTGACTTGCCGTTGCTTCAATTTTATAATCCCATTCCACTCCATTAGGTTGACTAAAAATCTCGTGAGATTGAATGTTAATATAATAACTTTGTTTTGGTTCATCCATACGATCAACTCCTCTCCTTTTTGTATGTTTACCACAACAAACATAGTCCAAAACGGAGAGAAGTAATCCTTAGATTATACCAACAGCTTGATTAAATCATCTTGTGCCAAGACTTTTCCTTCATTAGCAGGCACCACATCTAAATATTGATTGGTATTGGTGATGACAACAGGAGTTTTTACATCATAGCCGGCAGCTTTAATGTTTTCTATATCAAATTCAATCAGCAAGTCCCCCCGCTTTACTTCATCCCATTGTTTTACATGGGAAGTAAAGAATTTACCCTTTAAGTTAATAGTATTTACTCCAACAATAATTAAGATTTCAGCTCCACCTTCTGAGGTAATCCCAATGGCATGTTCGGTTGGAAATAGAGTCGTAACGACTCCATCAACAGGTGATACCACTTCACCCTTTGTTGGATCAATCGCAATCCCTTTTCCAACCGTCTCCGTAGAAAAAAGAGGATCTGAAATTTTGCTTAATGGAACAATTTCTCCGCTTAATGGACTTACAATGGTTTCCCGCTGTACAATCGAGATTCCAAATTCTCTCACCGTTTTAGCTGCAACCGTGTCGTTCTTCCCTTCATACCCAAAGACAAGTGTTAAAACTAGTGCTAACACTAGAGCTACTAACGTACCAATCAAATATAATCCAATCGGTGTAAAGATTGGAACGGACAAGAAACTTGGAAGTGCAAATCCAGTCCCCTTTACACCAAATGCCCCGTTTATCGCTCCGCCAATTGCGCCTGCGATCGCAACGATCAACATGGTTCGTTTGTAGCGTACTAATAGACCGTATGTGATGATTTCTGTTGTACCTGCTAGGGCACTCGGAATAAGCCCAGAGCCAGCGAGTGTTTTCAAATCTTTATCTCGAGTCTTGACGAAAATCCCAAGTGCCATCCCCATTTGTGCAAATGGAGCTGCAGCTACCATCGGGCTAAGTGGATCTAAACCTTTCGATGCCAGGTTGGCAAGGAATATCGGGATAATCGCCCAGTGAAGTCCTAATATCGTCAGAAATGACCATGCAGCACCCATCACTGCACCTGTTAAAAGACCGCTTCTTGCACTTAAAAATTGAATTAGGACCGCCAATGCTTCACCAACATATGTACCAAATGGACCAAAAATAAGGACAGTCAAGGGAACAATCACAATTAATGAAACAAGTGGATTAACAAACATTTGTAAGTCTTTATAAATGACCCGTTTTAAAAGCTGATTAAATAAGGAATAAATGGAAACAGCAATCAAAATCGGAAAAACAGTGGAGGAATAATTCGCCAATATCACTGGGATCCCTAAGAACTCTACGTTTTGGGCCTTTTCTGCCACCAAATCCGTATAATGCGGCTCTAAAAGTGCAGCGCCAATCGCACCGCCGACAAAGCCATTGGCTCCAAGCTTAGTCGCTAATGTAATCCCTAAAAATACAGGAAAGAAGTAAAAAATAGCATGCCCAGCTGCAGAAAATATTGCATAGGTACCACTCTCATGCGATAACCATCCTAATGAGATAAAAATCGATAATAGGGACGTTATTAGTCCGGATCCAGCAAGTACCCCCAATATAGGCGCAAAACTTCCACTGACTGTTCCTAAAATTTTATTCATGATTGTTTCTTTTTTTTCTACTGTACCATCACTCGTATTAATCGCATTCATGTTGTGTTCTCCTTGCTCGTAGTTATAGGGTTGATTTTCAGCTGAAAATGCCCTCTCTACAAAACATTCAGCTTTCATAAACATCCCAATTATTTTTATCAATCAAGGACCCAACCATTCTCAAAACGCATAAATCATAAAGAAATAATTCCATATGCTGAACTGAAACCTACTATAACGACAGCTTCCTAAAAAGAGCGTTGTCGTTAACGGTAAAAAAACCCGGTATTGAACCGGGGTCACGATTTTTAACCTCTTTGAATAGAATTGGCTTCTCAATATTCGAGAAATTTTCCTTTATTCATATATTGTGCCTTTTTCTTCATTAAAGATAAAACGATACGTTTCCTCTCCTATTTTTTTATTGCCTACAGGAATTGCGTTTACAAAAATACCTTCCACCTGAAAAGCTTTGGCAGCTAATGCTTTTTTGGATCTAAATAAATAGTAAGCCCCATCCTTTACAAACGAATTGTCAAATTTAAGCCATATTGGTGAGGATGCTATGTAGTCAAATGAGTTGGTTTCTTGATTAGGTGATGCTCCAACGGAGAACTTAAAAATATTGTAAAGAACAATTTTCATTTCGTTTTGGTTGTCAGTAAGAGGATGTTTTTGAAGATTTAGGACGTAGTAATATTCTTTATTTTGTGTATTATAAAATTCCTCAATATCATAAGAGATATTATTTATGCCATTTGACAGAATCATTTGTTTTTTGGAATAATCTAGATTCGTCTCCTTTTGACTTTGTAAATTTTTTAGATCAAGAGAGTATTTAGCTTTACTTGTTAGGCCTTCATTAACTTTTCTGGTTTTTTCACAGCCAACGATCCCCATTATTATGATTAATACTATTAACCTGATTGAAATTTGTTTAATGCTCAATCCGGTTCATCCCCCTTTTATTTCACAAATTATAAGAAAGGAGATACCGAAGCACCTCCTTCTATAAAAGATGAGAACTATTGGTAAGATGGTTCTACCGCCTTTTTGCTTCTCAACTCGTTGTTCACATATTTTCTGCTCTTATACAAAAATTGAATTAACTCTGTCCTCGTTAATTCCTTTTCACTTTCATCGCAATAATCCAAACCTTTACCGTGAGTGGTCCATTTCTCTTCTTCTGGATAAAACATTAATGTCCAATCCCCGTTTCGGGTATGATCTTGGAATATAAAATAATGTTTGTTCCCCTGTGGATCAAATTCAGCAAGGTCTAAGAAGTTCTCTAGAAAATACTCAATATCTTTCTTGGATACTATCAATTTCATAATTCCTCTACCTACCTTTTCTTTTTCTATTTATTTTAACATAATCTGCTAAAAGTCTGATAGAGGGATGATTCTCTCTTTTGGACGAGCTGTTAAAAAAAGCATAACTTTTCGTGTAAAAGGTCGCTATTATAATTAGGCTTTTGGAAGTGTACATAACTATGTACAATATGGAAACAATAACATTTGTTTCTATATATTGATGCTAACTTTTCATTGAGGGGTTAATACCGTGAATCTAAACAAAGACCCAGAATATTATATAGGCGACCTAATGATGTCTAAGGATTTAGAAAAGCAGCAATTAACCAAAGGAAAATTTGATGTTGATCTATACTTCTTTAATTCCCTATGCGATTTAGCAATTATAAGATCCTGTATTTCTGAACCGCTCATCAAGAGTCAAACACGGGAAGATTTTTTGAAAAAGCTGGAATCTAACCTTTCTTGTCAACAAGTAAAGGAGGAAGAACTAGAACAACTATCTTCTAAACTGCTGCAGGGTAAGGTTCTAATCCGTTTTGAATTGATGATCATCTTCGGCAACAAAAATGGTCGAATTATCTGATTTTCTCATTATTTCTATTCTATTTTTTTGCTCTGATGAACTCATCTTTCTTTCTCCTGGTTCGAAGAGCATATATTGCGACTCACTTTCAACTTGCTTTATTAAATTGATCAATTTTTCAGCATCATCGGGTTTTATTTCTCTGATAAGCATTGGAATCCTCCGTTAAGATATTTACCAATTAATTCGGTTAACTTGTTTCAAAAACCTGCTTTTTCATACTGGCTTCCTACATTGTTTGAGATAACGAAGAAATTCTTCTCTTTTGAAAAAACCGACCTCCATTATTTAAAAGAGGTCGGTACTTAAATCAATTATTTTGTTGTTAGTCCATTTACAATCTGTTTGAGTGCCTCTTTAATCGGGGTAAGTGGCCGGCCAAGAAGTTTTTCAAAATCATTACTTTCTACTTCTAAAGTCCCTTCACGAATACCTTTTTGGATGCCAACCAGCATAGGGATAAGGAAATCTGGTACCCCAGCACCTTTCATGATATCAGCATAGGCGGTGTCATCTACCTGTGTCACAGGTACCTCTTTACCTAATACACCAGCAAGGGCAGAAGCAATTTCTTCCTGTGTCAATAACTTACCAGATAGCTCGTAGATGGTGTTTTCGTGCCCGTTTCCAGCTAATACAGCTGCGGCAGCCTCTGCATATTCTTGTTGCAGTGCCCAGCCTACCTTGCCATTTCCTGCTGATGTCACCCAAGGAGCTCCTGCAAGGACACCTTGAATGCTTGGGATTTCATTTTCTAAATACCAGTTGTTGCGTAAGAAAGAGTAAGGAATCCCTGTGTTAAGAATAGCTTCTTCCGTTGCCTGATGTGTTGGAGCAAGGAAGTTTTGACTTTCCTTTGCTTTCGCCAAGCTTGTATAGGCAATGAATTTAACTCCTGCCCGCTTAGCAGCGGCTACTGCATTTCTATGCTGTGGAATCCTTGTTTCATTGTCGCCATCAGCAGAAATAATTAAAAGGCGATCTATCCCTGCAAAAGCGGAATCCAATGTTACTGGAAGGTCAAAATCTCCCTTGCGAACCTCTACTCCGCGAGCTCGTAATCCCTCCGCTTTCTCGGGATTGCGAACACTTACAGCTAATTGTTCAGCTGGTATAGTTTTCAATAAAACTTCCACCACTTTTAATCCTAATTTGCCAGTTGCTCCTGTTACTAACATTTTCATACTCTTTTCCTCCCCTATCTTTTTTAGTATTTTCTATTTGACCTTCTGATTCAGCCTGTATTCAATTTAGTTACCTGTATTCATAATAGATACATCTAGTAATCTTGTCAACACATTTATCAATCATTTTAATTTTTTGCAGAATTTAAGGTATAATAAGTTGTAATCAAAATAGATACATGAGGAATATGGGGTGTCATGTACAATTAAAATGTAAGGTAGGTAAATGATATGTCCATCAGTAGCCGTTTTACAGTCGGCATTCATATATTAGCTCTAATTGAATTAAATAAGGACGGAATCAGTTCATCGGAATATTTAGCTGGAAGTGTTAACACGAATCCGACCTTAATCAGAAAAATTATGGGGATGCTTAAAAAAGCGAAGTTAATCGAAGTGAAACCCGGTATTGCAGGTGCCAAACTAGCCAAGGAGCCAGGTAAGATCACCTTACTAGAAGTTTATAAGGCGGTCGAAGTTGTCCAGGAAAAAGAATTATTTAGTGTACATCAAAATCCTCATCCTGATTGCCTCGTAGGCAGGAATATTCAAGATTCGATTATGCCTGTGTTATCAGAAGCTCAGTTAGCTTTAGAAAAGGTATTAGAAAATGTAACGATTAACGATATCATTGGGGATATTATGGAAAAAGAAAAATTAACACTGGATTTACAATGAAGGTGTCCCAAAAGTATAACTTTTCGGGGCACCTCCTTTTTTATACATTAAACTAGTCTGTTGATTTCCGCTCCAGGCGCTTCGCTTTCCGCGGGCGGTACGGTGAGCCTCCTCGTCGCTTCGCTCCTGCGGGGTCTCCCCTGTCCCGTACTCCCGTAGGAGTCTTCGCGCCTTCCGCTCCAATCAACAGAGAGTACAAAAATTATTCATCAATTACCTTTTGGGTCAGCCTCTTTTCATCGTTCAAAAAATGGACTAACCCGATCAGTCCTGAAGGCGTTAATTGTTTTCCTTGAAATTCGATTCCTCTCAGCTGCAGCTTGATTCATCTTTCTCAAGTAATACCTTTCTCAACATAACCTTATTTAGGTGCCTCATTCCAATCATGCTTAGATTCGTCCAAATCCAGCTATAAAACAGGCCAAAAAGGAAAACTCCTATTACCACTGTTCCATTTACCTCATTTGTAATCGAAGGACCTAACACTGGGAATTGAAATAAATAAAGTAACATAAGAATCCCAGCAGTAAGAGAGGTTCCTCCTATTAGGGAAACCGTAGTCGCCGTATGGTAGACTTTAAAACCAATTCCAAGACTGATACCAAGAAGGCCGGTGGTAAACAGGAAGACTAGGACTTCACTCGGTTGAAGGATGATCAATAAAAACGTAGTCACTGCATACGTTAACAAGCCAATTCGGATCGAAATGACCGTCGCCAAAACAATCGGTCCGGTTGCCATTATGCTAAACGCGTAGCCAATCCCGCCAATCAACCCGGCCGACTGCAGAATAGCTGCAGCTGCACCAAGCAGACTCCCAATCACTAGCTTCATGTTTTGGCTATACGGAACGGCAAGAATTTCATGTTTCTTTTTAAATACTCCCACAGTCCACTTTATCAATCTCATAAGCGTTCATCCCCCTCAACCTTGTTAACGGTAAACCGATTCTGCTTATTGATTAGATGTTATCCCTATATAGAAGTCATCTCCTAATATCTACTCCCAAATCAGCAATTGATGTATATTTTTTCATGAGCGATCCGAAATCACTAGCGCCCCTTCTTTCATACAAAGCGATAATCCGATCTCTGCGTTCGTAAAAGCTTCCCTTATTTATAAGTTGGTAACAATGGAATTAACCTACCAATGACTTATCGATTTAATTCTGATATATTATCTATTGTCGCTTCAAGAACAAATTAAAAAGATGAAATGGTGAGTAGTCGCGGTTCCTTATGGGAGCTGAGGAAAGTCCAGGCTCGCACAGTGCTGAGATGCCTGTAGTGTTCGTGCCATTCGTAAGGGTGGGCAGTCGATCTAAACGATACGACTGACGGCGGTGAAATCAGGCTAAGTCCTTAGCGATATGCGGAGAGTAACCTGAAAGTGCCACAGTGACGTAGCTTTTCTGGAAACGGAAAAGGTGGAACGGGTAAACCCCACGAGCGAGCAACCCAAATTTAGGTAGGGGCATCATCCTGCGGGAATTGAACCAAACGGATGAATCGGCCATTGGTCGATAGTTACATGACTACTACTTCCTGTACGAGGCTTGCTGCCGTTTGCAGTACGGAAGTACAGAACCTGGCTTACAGCCATTTCATGAGCTAATTTATTCGTTTATTTGGAGCACTAAAATATAGAGGGGCTGTTTGTTAGTTCGCGCTTTTTATCCTGCCCCAACTACATACTGTTTATTTTTTAAAAATAATTGAAAACGCTTTCGGACTCATTATATTTATAGCCGTTGTGAATGCCCGCAAATAGAATTATAACTGATGATGAAAATCATCCTGTCCGTTTGATAAGAGGTTTGCCAAGATAGCAGAGTTCTCTTGATCGGCATCATATTGTAACACATCGTCATATTCAAAAAGTTGGAACGTATCAGGAAAGGTATCCCTCATATACTGAACAAAAGCCTCCATATTTTCTTCACCATTCCTGCGGAATTCCATCATGATTGACCGGAATTTATGAGGCGGAATGTCGCACTTAATATGATAGGATTTTGTAAATCGAAAGTCTTTTGAGCTGTACAGATTGTATGTAAAAGACATGATCATCACCATCCTTCTTCACTTGTATTTGTTATTTTCTCCAATTTAGATTGATTTATTTATCCGGTAATTCATCGACAGAAACGATATCAGCAATGAAAAGACCTTCTTGCGAAAAAATACAAAACAAGTCTGTCGAATCACTTTGCAGTTGTATGTTTCGTACAATAAAACCCTCATATCGCTGTTTTAAAAGGTATTTCCGAAATTTATCATTGGCTTCTTCTTTATTTAATAGAGTAGCTTGATCCTTCCAAGTAAGGTTCCTCTTTTTTGTTGTAAAATAATCGCAATATTGGTCCCGATCCCTCATAAACAATTCATAGGCTTCATATTCCTTTAGGTTTGGTTCATCAATAAACACTCTGTAGATAAAGCCGCGAACAGGTCTGTCATATTGCACGACTTTCGGTTCCCCATCGTCCCAAAACTCAGTTCTAGATTTTTCGATAACAGTCTCGGTTCCATATGCAAAAGCTTGCGCTGCCTTAATTTCGGACGTAAACCAAAATCCTATTGTATCGATATCGTTTGGTAGTTGTGGGATAGTTGTTTTTTCTGTAAAATGGTCAAATTTTTTTATGGATCCATGATAAACGATCATAAGCAAGCCCTCCTTTTTTAGATTGCCCAGACTTTATAGAATCATTTAAGTATGGTTAAGAATCAAACAATGGTTAAAATGTAGGATTGGATAAATTAGGTCGTTTTTACAGAGAAAGTATAATGTTATTTTTTCAAACTGGATGTATAATGATAGTATCGTGCTAGACGGGGAGGTAGCGGTGCCCTGTACTCGCAATCCGCTCCAGCGGGGTTGAATTCCTTTTCTAGGTTAATTCGCTGTAGGGTCTGTCTTAAAAAAGTGATGTTGACGTCTTGGTCCTTCGCAATGGGAATCCATGAACTATGTCAGGTCCGGAAGGAAGCAGCATTAAGTGGAAGCTCTCATGTGCCGAAGGGTTGCCTGGGCTGAGTTAACTGTTTAAGCAACGCTTATGGAGATTAATCGACAGAAGGTGCACGATTACATATATAATTTAAACACTCATCCATTTGGATGAGTTTTTTTGATTAATTTTGTTCTGCTCGAATATTAGGTTAAGTTAAAATGGAGCAGGATTACTAACCCATTTTTCTACTGATTATGATTTTGTTGAGATTTTATTGCCATTTTTTCAAGTCCATTTTCTCTGTCAAATTCCACATCAGCTACAGGCGCACCTTTTTTATTTTTTGAAAATCTGCTTTTTTTGTTTTTAACCATTTTGACACCTCATAATTGTTTGTTTTAGGTCGTTAAGGATGCTTCTTTAACCGCACCCGCAACGTTAGTTTTGCTTTCTAATGGCCAGGCTATTCGATGTTCTTTAGCTACATAAAAAAATGACGTGTGTTGTTCACACGTCATTCGTTTATCCTATCGAACATTCATCTCGCTCGGATTTGGTCCTTTGCGACGATTGCGATTGATTTGATTGATTTCATTCATTTCATCAGGGGTTAGTTCGAAATCAAAAACTTGGAAGTTTTCTTCAATTCTTGATGGTGTAACCGACTTTGGAATAACGATTGTATTGTTCTGTAAATGCCAGCGTAGAACAGTTTGAGCCGGTGACTTATCATGTACTTTAGCAATTCGTTGAACCACTTCATCTTGAAGCACTTCTCCACCTTGATCCAGCGGGCTCCATGCTTCTACAAAAATATTATGCTTCGCACAGAACTCTTTTAATTCATTTTGGGCAAGGTACGGATGGCATTCGACCTGATTTAGCACCGGTACTACTTCACATTCTTTTAAAAGCCGCTCTAGGTGTTCAATTTCAAAATTACACACACCAATAGCTTTAACACGGCCCTCATGATAAAGCTTTTCTAATGCTTTATAGGTATCGACATACTGATCAAATTGAGGAGTAGGCCAATGAATTAAGTAAAGATCGACATAGTCAAGTCCTAATCTTTCTAGGCTTTCATCAAACGCACGGAGTGTATTTTCATATCCTTGGTCACTATTCCAGACTTTTGTCGTTATGAATAATTCTTCACGGGAAACCGATGATTCTTTAATGGCTTTTCCCACACCTTTTTCATTTTGATAGATCATCGCCGTATCGATAGAGCGGTAACCTACTTGGATAGCCGTTTTAACTGCAGCAGTGGCTTGATCGTCTTCGACCTGCCATACACCAAAACCAAGCTGCGGCATTTTTAATCCGTTGTTTAACGTTACAAAATTCATGATAATTGCTCCTTTTCACGTTATCGTTCTAGCGAGTTGGGAATGCTGGTGTATACTGTCTTGGGACTTCTGTTTCTTTCCGTAGTTCAGATGCCGCTTCTAATGCCCAATAAGGATTTCTTAACATTCCTCTTCCGACTGCTACAAGGTCCGCGTCTTCGTTGCCGATTACAGCGTTTGCTAGTCCCGGTTCGTCTAGTCTTCCTACAGCGATTACAGGGACATTAAGTGCTTCCTTAATGGCTCTTGCTAATGGCACTTGGTACGCAACGTGTGTTCCAGGTCTTCCGGCCGCAGCAATTGGTCCTTCTCCCCCTGCACTTACATGGAACATATCTACGCCTGCTTGCTGATAAACTCTTGAAAATTCAATCGCTTCGTCGATTCCATAACCGCCTTCTACGTATTCTCTTCCTGAAATTCGCATAATTAATGGCATATTTTCAGGTATCTCACTTTTCACTGCCTGAATGACTTCTTTCCCGAACTTGGTCAATTCCTGCCCATACTCATCTGTTCGTTTATTTGTGTAGGCTGATGTGAATTGGTGAATCAGGTATCCGTGGGCACCATGAAGTTCAATTACATCAAACCCTGCTTTGACAGCCCGCTGTGCAGCCAGGCGAAATTTTTCTACCATACCTTTTATATCTTCTGTAGACAAGGCTCTTGGTGTTTTCGAATTTTCGTCAAATGGAATCGCAGATGGAGCAACGGGTACTTCAGCATCTTCCGCTTTTCTGCCCGCATGAGCGATCTGAATCCCTACTTTCGCTCCATATTGATGGCAAGCGTCTACAATCCGTTTTAATGGAGCGATATGATCGTCTGACCACAAACCTAAATCATAATCAGAAATTCGGCCGTCTGGTTCGACATCCGTCATTTCGATAATAATTAATCCGGTCCCGCCAATCGCTCGGCTAACGTAATGCACATAATGCCAATCTGTCGCAATTCCATCTTTATTGGTAACCGAGTATTGACACATCGGCGGCATAACGACGCGATTTTTCAATTCCAATCCTTTTAACTGGTAAGGGGTAAATAAATGTTCCATGTGAACACTCCTTCAATCGATTAGCTTTTAGAAGAATTAGGCTGTGTTAAAAAGCCATGTAACACCGTTTAGCGTCTACTTTTTTCTCCATTTTAACCGCCTTTTCTCATCTAAAAAATGCTAAGTTATCAGTCACATAATTAAAATGTATGTGCATGCATACAAATTAACATACACCAAAAACACCCGTCAAGTAAGATGGACTAACTAAAAAAATGGGACATAGAAATCCGTACATTTTGACAATCCGGATTCTACTTTGTCCCATTTCCTTTTAATTGATCCATTAGTTGTTGTAATTCTTCTTTAACCGTTTCTTTTGAAAAGGTCCTTTCAAGTGTTGCATTAAACGTAACCATTGCCTTGGTTAGCTTTTCTTCTCCTTCCGGCGTTAAGGAAGTGTATATTGCTCTTCGGTCGTCTACGCAGATGTTTCTTTTTAATACACCACAGTCCCTTGCTTCAAATCGACTTACTAACCTAGACATGGCACTTTGACTTAAACCGACCAAGTTCTGTAACTGCTGTAATTTTAACTTTTTTTCAGGTGCTTCATTCAAAAATAGGAGAACGTAAAACTCGTTCAGTGATAATTGATGTTTCAGTTGTAGGCTGCTTTCTAACTCATTTGTGATTTTCAGTTGCAGATTGGAGAATGATAACCAATTGGTTATTAATTGTTTTTTGTGAATGGATTCCATTTATACCACCTATTCTAAGGTTTCTCAAAAGGCAATCATGCCTTGTAGATTTTATCGATTTAATCATTCATTACCCCTAATACTACCAATTAATTAAATTGCTAGTCAATTGTACCTGTTGGATTCATCATTTTATAAATTGATTTTTTAGTTTTTCAACTAAAAAAACTATTTCTTATGTTATACTGTGAAAAGTTCTTTTTCAGTTTCTCGAAAATTTCGATATACGCAACAAGAAAACGAGATTGAAAGGTGTGAGGTTATGCTTCATAATCCAACAGGTAAACAGCGATTGGGATTGGCATTCCTGCTTAGTTTGCTTGGAATGCTTGGACCATTTAATATTGATATGTATTTACCAAGCTTCCCTAGTATTGGACATGATTTTGGGGCACGTGCGTCACTTGTACAGCTGAGCTTAACGGCATGTTTAATTGGGCTGGCTGTTGGTCAGGTGATTGTTGGACCCATCAGTGATGCCCAGGGGAGAAGAAAGCCGTTAATTGTTTCGATTTCTTTATTTGCCTTAGCGTCCCTTCTCTGTGCAATTTCTCCGAATATTATCATATTGATATCAGCCCGATTTTTACAAGGCTTTACTGCCTCAGCGGGAATCGTCCTTTCCCGGGCGGTGGTACGTGACGTGTTTAGCAGTAAAGAACTGACGAAATTCTTTGCCCTCTTAATGGTCATCAATTCAACAGCCCCGATGATTGCACCCATGACGGGCGGAGCTATTCTGCTTATGCCATTTGCAAGCTGGCATACGATTTTCTATTTTTTATTTTTTCTCGGGGTTTTTACCGTCTTAGTAGTGTCCTTGCGTTTAAAGGAAACATTACCGCTGGAAAAAAGAGTTCCGAGCTCTGTTGGGCATTCTTTACGGACAATGGGGAGTTTGTTTAAAGACCGTTCGTTTATTGGGTATGCCTTAATTGTCGGTTTTGTTCATGGCGGCAGCTTTGCTTATGTATCGGGTACGCCTTTTGTGTACCAGGGAATTTATGACGTATCACCACAAGTTTTTAGTATTTTATTTGGGATTAATGGTCTGGCGATTATTACGGGAAGTTTTCTGATTGGGCGCTTTGCTGGGATTGTTCCTGAACGAAGCCTGCTTCGGGTCGCCGTTATTACCGCTGTATTCGCAACATTAGTCCTGCTTGTGATGACGGTGATTGAAGGACCATTAGCCGCTATTGTGATACCCATCTTTATCTACATGACGACAATGGGAATGATATTAACAAGTTCATTTACTTTAGCCATGGAAAAACAAGGTCATCGTGCAGGGAGTGCCAGTGCGGTGTTAGGGATGCTCCCATTACTAATTGGTTCGATTGTATCTCCTCTCGTTGGGATTAATGAGTCAACGGCAGTTCCAATGGGTGCTATAATGTTTACTACCTCCTTAATCGGGTGCATATTCTTTTTTACTCTTACTAAAAAGAAAGCATCATCTCAAGTTAGGGTTCGGTTACATGCTTAAGATTTATGCACCGTTTTTATTGAGGAATAGGCATTAAGATGAATTTACTATAAAAAAATGGTCCTCATGAACCTTCATGAAGACCATTTTTTATAGTAGAGTCAATCTCTGTCCTGATAGCACCGGTATGAGGATAACTTCTTTTTCTGGTGAAGATTCCTGTCCTCATCACCCCTCCATGAGGACAACTTTCTCTTTCTGGTGATGATTCTTGTCCTCATCAACCCTCCATGAGGACAACTTCCTCTATCTGATGAAGATTTCTGTCCTCATCAACCCTTCATGAGGACATCTTCCTCTATCTGATGAAGATTCCTGTCCTCATCAACCCTCCATGAGGACAACTTCCTCTATCTGATGAAGATTTCTGTCCTCATCAACCCTTCATGAGGACAACTTTCTCTTTCTGGTGAGGATCTCTGTCCTCATCAACCATCCATGAGGACAACTTTCTCTTTCTGGTGATGATTCTTGTCCTCATCAACCATCCATGAGGACAACTTTCTCCTTCGGGTGATGATTCCTGTCCTCATCAACCCTCCATGAGGACAACTTTCTCTTGCTGGTGAGGATTTCTGTCCTCATCAACCATCCATGAGGACAACTTTCTCTTTCTGGTGAAGAATTTTGTCCTCATCACACCTCCATGAGGACAACTTTCTCTTTCTGGTGAGGATCTCTGTCCTCATCACCCGTCCATGCGGACAACTTTCCATACTAGCAGGAGATCCTCATGAGTCCGCTAGGAGGATAATTGTCTATCTCCCTCTTCACCTTTTCTCGACCTGCACCCCACTCTATTTTAAAACAGGTTCTTTTCGATTATGGGTTGCTTCTTGATATGAATAAGCCAACTTGATCAATGTTGGCTCATCAAATGCTTTTCCCAGCATTTCCATTCCTATAGGTAGGCCATTATCACTGAAACCGGCAGGAACTGAGATGGCTGGGAAGCCTGAAAAAGGACTTAACCGATTAGCATTTCCTGCACCCTGCCCACTACCTACTACGGCTGGTAATGCACTAGAAGTTGGATAAACAAGTGCATCAAGCCCAAATTCATTAAAAGTGGTCATTAAGCTTTCCTTAGCCAGTTTTGGACGTTCCGTTATAATCCTCTGGTAATCTACATTCGTTTCTAGAGATCCCATATTATTTCTTGAGATTAAACCGCTTTTTAAGCTCGGATGATATAGTCCGCTATTAATGATATCTGTCAATGTATGAACAGGTGCATTGGGTCCAAGTGATGCTAAGTAGTCATTTAACTGAAACTTAAATTCATATCCGCTTAAGCTTGGATACGCTAGAATTTGATCAAGATTCGGTATGGTGACCTCATATACTTCGGCCCCTTGCTCTTTCATATCAGCAATGGCTTGGTCCATGACGTTATTTATTTGTGGATCGTTTCCGAATAAGGCTCGTACGATCCCAATGCGTGCTTTTTTCAATCCATTTTTCTTAAGGTAATGTGTATACGTTTGCGGCACTTTACCGACGCTGGCTTCCGTTACTGGATCGGCTGGGTCATACCCGGCAATCGCATCAAGTACCACGGCAGCATCTTCCACTGTACGAGCAATCGGTCCGCCGACATCCTGTGAGAGTGCAAGTGGAATAATTCCATCCCTGCTGGCTAGTCCCATGGTTGGCCGGATTCCAACAAGATCATTAAAAGATGACGGAATTCGAATGGACCCCCCCGTATCTGTCCCTAATCCGACCGTTACGAAGTTTGAAGTAACAGCCGCTGCCGTACCTCCGCTCGAACCGCCAGGATATCTTGTCGTATCATATGGATTATACGTTTGCCCCCCCAAAGAACTAATCGTTTCAAATCCAAACGCAAATTCATGAAGGTTTGCTTTTCCAAGGATAATCGCCCCTTCTTCTCTTAATCTCTTCGTTTGGTAAGCATCATTCAATGGAACCGACCCTTTTAGCGACAGGGAACCGGCTGTCGTCGGCATATCGTATGTATCAAAGTTGTCTTTTAAAATAACTGGGATTCCATGTAATGGACCACGGACTTTGCCAGCTTTTCGTTCTTGATCCAGTTGCTTTGCCTCAGCAATCGCATCTTTGTTAATCGTAATAATAGAGTGAATACTATCATCATACTCCCCGATTCGATCTAAGTAGAATTGAACTAATTGTTCAGACGTCAACGTCCCCTTTTTCATATCATGCTCTAAATCAAGTATTGTCGCTTCCTCAATCTCAGCCGCTAAAGCACTTTTTGCGACAGGACTAGCGGTAATTGCGGCTGCATGTACCGTGGCACCTGCAGGCATGGCTAGTAAACTTCCTGCTAAAACTAAACTCGTTATGAAAGGTATTGATTTCCTCCCCCATTTTCCCATTGGTTGTGACTCCCCCTTAAATTAAGATTCTATGAATATATCAATAATATCTTCATTCGTCCTAAAATATGGAAGGTTTTCTGACAGAGAAAAGGGCTTAGTAGAAATAACGACCTTACCCACTATTCACGCAAGTAGTCTTATCAGACAAGTACCTTAGCCGAGTTTTCTATTCATCAAAAAAACTTTACTGTTCTATTAAAATATCCTTTAAATAATTAAACAGTTTTCAATCATGGTTTGTGTTATTCTATTAAAACAATTCAGTAATTGAAGTAAAGAAACGAGGGAATCCATTGTCACACGGACTTATTCATCATATTGAAATCTATGTTTCCGATTTAAGCAGGACAATTGAATTTTGGGGTTGGTTTTTAGAAAAGTTAGGCTACGAACCTTTTCAAGAATGGGAAAGTGGGCAGAGCTAGAAACTCGGTGAAACATACATAGTCTTTGTGCAAGCTGAGCAGCGGTTTCTTGATATACCCTATCATAGATGTCGGGTGGGTCTAAACCATTTGGCGTTTCACGCAAGTTCACGTCAGCAGGTGGATGAGATGACCAGCGCGTTACAAGAAAGAGGTATTCACATTCTCTATGAAAATAAGCATCCATTTGCAGGAGGAAAATCACATTACGCAGTTTATTTTGAGGACCCAGATCGAATTAAGGTTGAATTATAGCCCCTGAAAGAGAGTGACCTCTAAATGAGGTCTTTTCTATTACGGTTCTTGATTTTTCATGATTTGGTTTACTAAGTTTTGAGTTGCATCTTGTGACGTTGGCGCCGTATTTTCAATCGCCGGCTGGACGTAGTTTAGTGCTGACTGATGAATGTTTTTAAATATCTTCATTTTATTTTCAGGATCGTTCTGATTTGGAATACTTTCGTTCATCATCCATTCCTCCATAGTTATATTCACTTCTTATTTTCTATTTGATTTTGAAAAATATACATGAACTGTTAACTACTAGTAAAATAGACTCAAATTACTAAATTTTATAAATTTCGATTTGATTCTATCCACTTTTCTTGTATACTGAAAAAAGTTAAATAAACATAACTAGGGGAGTCCAATAGTTTGGGCTGAGAGAGAAACACGCTTAAGTTTCTTGACCCTTTGGACCTGATCTGGATCATACCAGCGTGGGGAAGTTGATAAGCATCTTTTATTAAGATTAACTTCTACATACATTTGCCGGGTCCATCCTTTTAAAGGACCCGGCTTTTTTATGTGCTTCTTTTTTCCCATTCATGTTCTAGAACTCGTCCTTTTATTAAATAAAAAGGGAGAGATTTATCAATGGTATCCACCTCATTAAATGAAAAAAACATTTCCATCATGTCAAGCTTTTCAGGCAGTAAAAAAGTTTATGTAGAAGGTTCAAGACCCGATATTAAAGTTCCTATGCGTGAAATTGAACTAAGTCCGACAACAAGTACCTTTGGAGAGGAAGCGAATTCCCCAGTACGGGTGTATGATACAAGCGGCCCCTATACAGATTCAAATTATTCCGTAGACATCACAAAAGGTCTGCCTGCCCTTCGTAGTACATGGATAAATGAACGATCTGATGTTGAAGAATATGAAGCCCGTGAAATCAAACCAGAAGATAATGGGTATCAAGATCTAAACGACCCAAGGGCTAATCATAAAGTTTTTCCTAGATTAAAGCGTAAGCCATTACGAGCAAAAATAGGAAAAAATGTGACACAGCTCCATTATGCAAAAAAAGGAATCATTACACCTGAAATGGAATACATCGCAATCAGGGAAAATATGAAGCCTGAATTTGTCCGTGATGAAGTGGCAAGAGGCCGGGCGATAATCCCTTCTAATATCAACCATCCAGAGACAGAACCAATGATCATCGGACGCCATTTTCATGTAAAAATAAATGCCAACATTGGGAATTCGGCGGTTTCCTCATCGATTGAAGAGGAAGTGGAAAAAATGACGTGGGCTACTCGCTGGGGCGCTGACACGATTATGGATCTTTCTACAGGGAAAAACATCCACACGACTCGTGAGTGGATTATTCGAAACTCAGCCGTTCCTGTTGGTACGGTTCCGATTTATCAAGCCTTAGAAAAAGTAAATGGAATTGCCGAAGATCTAACTTGGGAAGTTTACCGTGATACCTTAATTGAGCAGGCTGAACAAGGTGTCGATTACTTTACCATCCATGCCGGTGTCTTATTACGATATGTTCCGTTAACAGCGAAACGGTTAACCGGAATTGTCTCACGTGGCGGATCGATTATGGCCCAATGGTGCTTACACCATCATAAAGAAAACTTTTTATATACTCACTTTGAAGAGATCTGTGAAATTATGAAATCATACGATGTGGCCTTCTCATTAGGAGATGGTTTACGTCCAGGTTCTATTGCCGATGCAAATGATGAAGCACAATTTGCGGAATTAGAAACTCTAGGCGAATTAACGAAGATTGCTTGGGAACATGACGTACAGGTAATGGTCGAAGGTCCAGGACATGTACCGATGCACCTCATTAAAGAGAACATGGATAAACAACTAGAAATTTGTAAGGAAGCGCCCTTCTATACACTGGGACCTCTTACTACGGATATTGCTCCCGGATATGACCATATAACCTCTGCGATTGGAGCCGCAATGATTGGCTGGTTTGGAACCGCCATGCTATGTTATGTAACTCCAAAAGAACATCTTGGCTTACCAAATAGAGACGATGTTCGCGAAGGAGTCATTACCTACAAAATTGCTGCACATGCGGCTGATTTAGCTAAAGGACATCCCGGTGCACAAATTAGAGATGATGCATTATCAAAGGCTCGTTTTGAATTCCGTTGGAGAGATCAATTTAATTTATCTTTGGATCCTGAACGTGCACTAGAATACCATGATGAAACCCTGCCTGCTGAAGGGGCCAAAACAGCCCATTTCTGCTCCATGTGCGGGCCAAAATTTTGCAGCATGAGAATCTCTCATGATATTCGGAACGCTGCAAAAGAAAACCAACTTGATCAGAAGCAAGAGATTGAAAAAGGAATGAGGGAAAAAGCCGAAGAGTTTAGACATTCTGGTGGTAACATCTATCAGTAAATTTGTTTCAGGAAATCGCAATAACTAAATGTGCCTTAAAAAACCTTACCTAAGTTTCTTGTCAAGGTAAGGTTTTTCTCTTTGCATTTTGATTAGAGGAAAAAAATTAATTATTTTGAGTTCAAATGATAATAATAAAAAAACATATTAATGCTTTTATGATTATGCAATGGTTTCATACATAATGGAAGAAGCTCTAGTTGGTGAACCTATGTTTCCTATTATGATGGGTATTATCACAATCCTCAGTGCATGCAAGTGGGGAGATTGGAAAAATTGGGTTATCTCCACACAATTCAATATTTCATTCTTGGTGACATGCTTTATAACTTGTTTACTTGGGATTATTCGTTATGGACCTATCCTCACCCACCCAATTTACTACCCAACCACTTAACGAATAATCTTTATATCATGTTTACAATGTATCCCAGTACGATGTTAATTTTTTTATTTCGGTTCCCTAAAAATAACGTTAGGAAGCAAATTCTTTATATTTTACTTTGGATTGTTTTATGGTTAATTTTCGAACTATTTATGGTAATCAATGGTTTTTGTGTTTACAGTCACGGCTGGACTTATGGCGGGTCGATTGTGTTTGCGTGCCTTATGGTTCCCATGTTGTTGCTGCACATAAAAGACCAATATTAGCCTACATTCTATCAGTCCCAATTATTGTGTTTCTACTTTTATGGTTCCATGTTCCTGTTTTTGACATGAAATAATCACAAGAAAATTGACGTATGTTAATCATACGTCAATTCGTGTGTTGATTTTATTTAAGTTACTGCATCTGCGGTACTTTTTTTATGGCCTTCTTTTGGATTGGTGCTTCTTCCTTTTTACCAGGTCGGCGGATAAAGAAAGCTAAAATAAAGGCAGCAATCGATAAATAGGTGGCAATCATAAAGGCATCATCGATCCCCATTACGGTTCCCTGTTTAATAGCCATCGCCATATGAACCTTATCCGTCGGAGAAATCTGTTCCCGACTCAAAATAGATTCCATATGTTCTTTCCCTTGATTGGTCATGATAGAGACAAAAAAGGCCATGCCAACTGCCCCTGCCACCATCCTTAACGTGTTCACCATCGCGGTACCATATCGATTTAAACTAAGTCCCAAATCATTGAGACCCGCTGTAAAAATCGGCATCATTAGGATTGACATTCCAAACATCCGTGCCGTATAAATCCATAAAACATAAGTATATGATGTATTCGTATGAAGCTTTGTTAGTGCATAAGTAGTTACAATCGTGATCGCTAAGCCAACGATTGCTAACCATCTTGCACCATATCGATCGAACAACTTCCCAGTGATGGGTGACATGATCCCCATCACGATGCCGCCTGGGAGGAGCATGAAACCTGCCTCAAGCGGGGTGAAACCATGGATATTTTGCATATAAATCGGCATTAAAATCATTCCTGAGAACATCGCCATCGTGACAATCACGTTAATAATCGTGGTTAACGTAAACATACGATACTTGAAAATCCGGAATTCTAGAATAGGATGACCCACCGTTAATTGACGCCACACGAACAGAACGAGGCTTATTCCTCCGATGACAAACAAAGTAACGACCTCCGGATCGGTCCACCCTTTGGTTCCTCCTGTCGAAAAACCATAAAGTAAACCGCCAAATCCAATCGTCGATAAAATCACACCAAGAACATCTAATTTTGGACGGCTTGTTTCTGTCACATTTTTTACAAAGAAAATAGCTAATATAAAGTCGATCACTGCAACCGGTGCAATGATATAAAACATCGTATGCCACGAGTAGGTTTCAATGACCCACCCTGCCCAAGTTGGACCGATTGCTGGAGCAAAGTTCATAGCAACACCAAAAATCCCCATCGCGAACCCGCGCCGTTCAATTGGAAAAATCGTAAAAATAACATTTGTTATTAATGGAAATAGAATGCCTGCCCCGATTGCCTGGACAACACGGCCAATTAAGATGATATTAAAAGTAGGTGCAATCGCACAAATAAACGTACCAACTGCAAATACACCCATCGAGAATAAAAATAATTGCCTTGTTGTATATCTTTCCATTAAAAACGCCGTAACCGGGATCACAATCCCATTGGTTAACATAAAGATGGTACTCAACCAGTTTGCGGTAGAAGCTGAGATATCAAAATTGTCCATAATTTTTGGCAATGCTACATTAATGACGGTTTGATTCAAAAATGCCACAAAAGCCCCAGCTAATAAAACCGCAAATATCGGTGTTGTTCGAATAACCTTGTTTGTTGTTTCAGTAGTACCCAAGTGAATAATTCCTCCCGTATTTCTATTTCTAATATGACCTTAGTTAGTATATTACTGGATAGCATGTGTATACAAGGAAAAAGAAACATTCGAAGCATGGGGACGGTTCTTATGCTTCCTTCGAAGCATGAGAACCGTCCCCATGCTCCATTCTTCTAGAATTCTTCGTATGTAGCGGGATCTTGATTGTTGATTCTTCCATCCGGGCGAGTTAATCCTGATATTATGTTCATTTCTGTTTCATCTAAGGAAAAATCAAATATCGAGATATTTTCAAGCTGCCGTTCCGGTGATCCAGATTTAGGGATTGAAATGGCCCCCAGTTGATAATGCCAACGTAAAATAATCTGTGAAATCGATTTATGATGGTGTTCGGCAATTTGCTGAAGGGTATCATTTTGAAACACTTCATTTGCCCGTGCTAATGGACTCCAGGATTCGGTTACAATATTGTTTCCATTGTGCCAGCTTCTTTGTGAGGCTTGATTGAAAAATGGATGTAATTCTATTTGGTTCATGCTCGGTTTTACGCCTGTTTCCTTTTCTAAACGCTCAAGATGTTCAGGCAGGAAATTGCAAACACCAATCGAACGAATCAGACCCCATTTTTTGGCGTCAATTAAAGCCTGCCAAGCCTCAACATAGGTCTCTTGCTTTGGATTTGGCCAATGAATTAGATAGACATCATAATAATCTAAATTTGCTCGATATAATGATTCTTGAATTGTTGTAACAGCCTTATCATAGGTTTGATAGCGGCCTGGCAGTTTGGAGGTAATCTTTAATTGTTCTCTTGGAACAGAACTTCGGCGAACGGCTTCCCCTACTGTTCCCTCATTTTCATAATTATAAGCTGAATCTATCAATCGATAGCCGGTATCAATCGCAGCTAAGATCGATTTGACACCTTCATTCCCTTTAAGCTGATACGTTCCTAAACCAATAACTGGTAATGTCAGCCCATCATTTAGTGTAATTTCTGGAATTGATTTCCCCATCACTATCTCTCCTTTCAAGTCTATCTTTAAATTACCATAATGATAATCAGATTTCATCGAAATAGATTGAAGTAAAAAGATACGTCGACTATGGTTGATTTACTTTATTAAAATATGGGTATGATACATATCAAACCATTTCTTAAGAAAGAAGGGATTTTAATGATTTGGACAATTGTCGGGTTATTACTATTATTCTGGGTACTTGGGCTTGTATTCCATATTGCCGGAGGACTTATCCACCTTCTATTAGTAGTGGCTGCCATAGTCATCATCTTCAAATTTATAACCGGCAGGACGAAGAATCGAGCGTAAAAACACGGGGACGGTTCTTGTGCTTCTTTAGAAGCATGAGAACCGTCCCCGTGCTTCTTTTATTGCTTTTTAATTGGGGTAACAACGGCAAATAAGTTCTCGGTTGGATCAGAGACATTAAATTCAATAATTTTATATCCATTCCCTCCATTTTTGTTATCGTTTTTCTGTGGTGTTATTACTAGCTTGTTGTTCATTGTCATACTTCCTTCCTAACTTTTCTGGCACAGAAGTTACTATATGATCAATGTTTGCAAATGTGATTCCTATTTAACTGATAGGAGAAAATTTTTTTACACCTTTAGCAACCTTTTCTCAAGAAGAAGTCTTAAAAAAAGAAAAAACCCTATTTCCAAAATCAGAAATAGAGTCTCTAAATCACTATCAACATAGGAACAAAAACAGTATTACTGTGCCAACAGTTTCTTAGCGACAATATACCCGGAACCGCCATTCACTCCATGTCCTGGCCAGGTCGCGGCACCAAGCATATAGACATTTGGAACGGCGGTGTGATGACCAGGCTGCCCTGGGAGGGGTCTAAACAGATAGCTCTGCGCCAAATCGTGTGCCCCGCCATATGGATCCCCAGGTCCTGAATTTGGGTTAAATCTTGCGATCGTATCAGGTGTAACGACATATTTACCAATAACCGCACTAGGAATGTTCGGAATATGTCTGCTCACTACATCTAGTACCCGTTCGGTAAACCTCTCTGTTAAATCATGCGTCCAGGTTCCGTCCCCCACCTCAATTTGATTAGCCGCATCCCCGCGTGGACGAATCGGCACTTCCAATACCTGCAGCCGCATGATGGCTTTGCCTTCCGGGGCACGAGTGGGGTCAATATTTGTCGAACAGTCAACCGTGAAAGTTGGTTTAGCTGGCAGCAGATCAGCCATCCCCTGAGCAATCGCCATTGTAAATCCGTCCAATCCGTCCGTTAGATGCGGCTGACCAACACGATGGAATCGTTCATCCGGCCACTGTGGCGGTTCATTAAGAGCTAAATGAATCTGTACACAGCCGCGGCCATAACGAAACTTTTCTGCTTGGGCACGCAGCGGCGGTGAGATTTCCGTATCCTTTAAGAGGGAGAGATAAAGTTGATCAGGTGTAGTCGTGGCTACCACGGCCTGCTTAGCATAGTATTTTCTTCCTTTAGCTGTCCGAACACCCACTGCTTTCCCCTTTTCCACTAAAATTCGCTCAACTAGAGATTGGGTTAGAATCTCCCCACCCTGGTCCTTTATTAATTGGACCAAGGCGTGAATCAGTTTTTCACTGCCGCCTTCCGGAGTAGGCATACCGCCACCCATCAGTGCCATTGTCGTCAGCGGCACCCAAACACCGCTCCCTACTTCATCCGGCGTTCGCCCCAGATGTGTGACCCAAGATGCGAGCATAGCCCTCGTTACCGGTGACTTAAGGGAACTAACGGTATGTCGAGCTGTTGTGACAAGAGATGCCGCAAAAGGCGAATAACCAGCTCCACCCTCTTCATGTAACAATCGCTTAATAATAGGAGAGGCTTCAGGACTTGATAGATCCATGTTAAATAAACCGAATACATCGTTCACATAAGGATTTAACTGTTCAAACATGGCAGCCAAAGCCGAACCATCACCAGGAGCAAGCCTCTCTGCTTCTTCCATGAGTGCTGCAAACGAAGTCGGCAAAACCGCGGTCTGGCCGTCTTCCATCGATACACCAGTAGGCAAATCCGTATTTAAATAGTTTAGTCCCCGCTTTTCTAAGTCCTCTCTAAGTTCAGCATACGCGGGGCCGGTGGTAAAGAGCGGATGCGCTGCTGCAAAGACATCGTGCTTGAATCCGGGTAACGTCAGCTCCTCAGTGCGCAGAAAACCGCCTGGACGATCATTTTTCTCTAACACTAGCACACTACGGCCTGCGCGGGTTAAATAGGCCGCTGCTATTAACGCATTATGGCCGCTTCCCACGATAATCACATCATATTTTCCCACCCGATATCTCTCCTCCATATAGCTTATAGCCAAGTTATACGTAAAAAGATATTCTGACATCTGGATATTAAGTACTAATTCTAGCTAAAATTCATTTAGATATTTAGTTCTATGTAGTGCTGAAATGTCCCTGAAAAACCAGAAAAAGGAACGTCCTTTTCTAGACGTCCCCCTTTTCTAGTAAAGCCCCTTCTAAGCTTAAGAAACTAGTATTATATATTATTTAACTTCTTCCCAATAATATTGAATAGCCTCTTTCCTCACTACCTCTGGACATTCAACTTCCTCTTCCCAGTGGTCATAATTGTTCTCTCCATTTACATGTTGGATATCAACACTATAAAATTTATCTTTATATTTGAAAATAATCACGACCATCTCAGAATAACCAGCATCATCATGTCCAAGTTCCTGGACAAATTCGAGTCCGTAACTTTGATGGTTTTTACGTTCGGCAACAGAATCTAGTAAAATATTTTTAGGAAACTTCATTTTTTTCCTGCTCCTTCATTTTTATATGCGTTTTTTACTACATAATAAAATCATATTATAGGGTCGATTGCAAGGGCAAAATATTGACTCTTTTTCCAGAAGGCCATTCTTTCCCTATGTCGTATACACTCTTCTTTATTTAATTTTGATTATGTCCAAATTGAAAAAGGTTTTATTATAATAGTTATAAGATCGTATAGATGGGAGATCGCATATGAAATTGATTTCGATTTGTCCAAGTAATACCGAATTAGCAGCTTATTTAGGGTTAACTTCTTCCTTAATCGGGATAGATCAATTTTCTGACTGGCCTGAAGCAATCAATGGATTACCAAGGCTAGGACCAGATTTGGACATAGATATGGATAAATTAGAAAAGTTACAGCCTGATTTGGTTTTAGCCTCCCTTTCCGTTCCAGGGATGGAACGCAATATTTCGGAAATGGAAAAACGCCAGATCCCATATGTCATTGTTCCGAATCCACAAACCTTGCAAGAGGTTGCAGACTGTCTTTTGTTTGTCGGAAAAGCAACCAATACCGCTGACAAAGCTCACCAGCTTTATGAAAGATTTACGCGTATTCTTCAAACCTACGACTCTTTAAGCCTGCAAGTAACAAAACGAAAAACACTTTATTGGGAATGGTGGGCAAAGCCCATATTCACTCCAGGTGCTGGAAACTGGTTGACCGAAATGAGCAGGCTTGCCGGTGGACGAAATATTTTTGACGATCATTCTGTAGCAAGTGTCCAAACAGATTGGGAGGATGTAAAAAGCCGAAATCCGGACGTTATCTGCGTTGTATGGGTAGGTGTTCACAAAAAGAAAGTAAACCCAAAGGTCATCCTCAAACGTCCAGGCTGGTGCCAAATGAACGCCATTAAAAACAAACAACTCTATATTCTCGATGAACCTCTTTTTTGCAGGCCATCCCCCCGCCTATTAAACGGGTTGGCCAGAATTGGACACTACCTTCATCCTGACATTTATCCACAGGTAAACGAACATCTCGACTTGTTAATTAATTCTTGACCGATTAGGAATAGCTGGATCACAAAAAAACACTTACTCTTGGTAAGTGTTTTCTTGCCTATCTGCTCGATTTACGATGCTAAAAATTCATTTATAGCCGACTGGTTTTCATCCAGGTTGATGCGGAGGACTGCTCCAATACCATCAAATGTTTCATTTCTAAAAGAACCATCCACTGGAACACGCATCGTTTTTATGTCACCGGATTGCTTGGTTAGCAAATCTTTCCCCAAAGAAAACATCGTTGATTTATCTAAATTGGTATCAACATACGAACCAACAACCCCCATTATTTTAGGAAGCTTTACTAAGGTACCGACACTTAAGGCTTCATCCTTTAGTTTTCCAATGACTTCCTGCTGTCGTTGAACTCGGCCAAAATCACTGAGGTTATCATGTCTAAAGCGGACATATCCTAATAACTTATCACCATGTAAAACTTGATTTCCTGACTCTATCGTCATCCCAATCCCAGATGACATTTCATGTGGTACATCTACCTTAATACCATCAGGTGCGACGATATCTGCAATTTTAGAGAATCCTTTAAAATCAACAACTGCATAATAGTTTACATCAAGATTAAAATTTTCTTTGATCGTTTTTCTTAGTAATTCTGGCCCGCCAAATGCATACGCAGCATTGAGTTTTTGCTTTCCATGTCCTGGGATATCGACATACGTATCTCTCATGATTGAAATCAACTTAGCTTTATGGGTATTTTGGTCATAATGGGCAATCATGATTGAATCCGTTCTGGAATGCTCTTCCCCACGGCTGTCACTTCCTAACAGGAGGACATTTATTTTTCCAAATTTCACTTCTTCGCCATTAAAAGCGTACGCTTTTTTTGTATTATTGTTGCCGTCCTTACCGAGCATAACTCCCTGTGTATACTCATAAGCACTAAACGCACCAACCCCAATAATCATTAAAAGGAATAAAAATATAAAAACTCTTTTCCATTTAACTCTTCTTCTTCGTCGCATTCTCTCCATGGTACACCTACTATCATTATTGTATTCTTTCGAAAAATTCATTTTAGGAATCTATTAAACTGGTAATTATATTTTCATAAAAGGATAACTTAGATTTCCTAGTTTTAAAATATACTGATTTGTAGCTAATTTGTCAATTTTTCATTTGTCCTAGCCAGATTATCCTATATCCATAAAAAATAGCTTGGTTAACACCAAGCTATCCGAACTAACTAATTTCTTAATTTTTTCCGGTCAACAGCCATTGGAGGTTGTTCCATCCATTTATTTTTGATCATTAAATTCATGCCATCATCGGAAAATGTCATCATTTCAGCTATCAGTTGTGCATATCGCGCACCAACGTCTCTGCGCATCATCGTTGCTAGACTAAAACCATATTGTTCAATCCCAGCTCCTGTCAGAACCGCACCATGAAACATAATCAATTTGTCGGAAAATGGGGATACAGTAGTATCTGTAACTAAAGTATACCAAGGCATGGAACTTGATAATTCTTCCTCTTCCATTACGGAACGTAATTCTTTGAGCGTTTTTTCACTAATTTCTTTCCCTCTTGTTAAAAAATCCCTAACATCCTTTGATTTTGCTACTTGTGAAAAAGCAATAAGTAAAGTTTTACAAACATCAAGTGTCTGTAAATTAAAGAAAAGATTGCTGATTTCTAACGATGTTAACGGCCGTTTCTCACCTAAAAAACCCTTCATATAACCTAATTTTTGAATGATCTCTGATTGGGCTGGATCAGGAATATAAGGCGGTCTCACGTATAATCCCTTGGAGAGAAGCAGTTCCTTTGTCCTGGTATTTAACTCTGTCGAAGAGCTTATGCATTCTTTATAAAACTCATGAACATCCCTGCGGGCCACCATCGAAAGTGTTTTTGCGTAGTACGTTAATCCCAAATTAGCTAAATGATGCAGGTATAATAGAACAAATTCATCTGAAAATAATCTAGGAGCATTTAGATTTACATCTTCCTCAGTAAAACCAATTGGGACTGGAATATTTTCTTTTGAAAATGTTTCAGCAGCAAACTTTGTATGAATTTTAGACAAATCTAATGCATACGATAATATTTCCCTGATTTCATCATCCTCGCACTTCTCCAAATAATAGCTAATACAACAAACAGCCATACTATCTACCATATAATTGACCCATAAAAAGCCCTTTTCTGAAGCCGTTAAATATATACCTTCCATTTTGCACCCCTAAACGATAGTGATTCGTTTATTTTTCGACAAATATGGTATTTTATTCAATTCAAAAAAAGTGAGAATGTTTTCCACACTCTCATTCATTGGTCCTTATTTGATTTTTTCGTCTATTTTTTCGATAATGGTTTGATAATATCCGGCTGGGTGTGGAACAAATTGATCTCGTCCCACGAGTTGATTGATCAAATGCTTACTGCCGTCTGCTTTTACTTCATACCCTGCCACTCTAATTACGTCTTTCTTTCCCGTCCAGAGTTGGCAGAAGTCGTTAAAATCGACTTTTACAATCCCTGCCACTTCTTCTTTTTGAAGATTAAAGTCTTCCATCTCCATATGACATTTATATAAAAATACGTTTGCTATTTCATTATCGATATACGTTCCCTGAATCGAGCAATAATCAATGATTCCTAGTGACCGTAACTCTTCAAAGGCAACATCGACACCTAGTTCCTCTTTCACTTCACGGACACCGTCTGCTACTGTTTCATTGGCTAATAGGTGACCTGCTGCGGTGATATCGAAGAGAGACGGATTCTCTTTTTTTCGTTCACTGCGAAGCTGTAAAAGGAGATCATCATTGCTTACAAACCAACAATGGAACACTTCGTGCCAATATCCTTTGTTATGTACCTCTTCGCGACTCGCTACACCTATTTCTTTTCGCGCTTGGTCGAATATTTTTAATTGTTCCGTCTCCATCTTGATTCCTCCTGCTTCTTGTTAATGAAGAAAATCATATGTATTTTTCGCAAGCAGTAAAAAGGTCACGACGATAAACAAAGCCCGGACATAACCACTTCCACGTTTGATCGCAAATTTTGAGCCGCAGATGGCCCCAGCAAATTGGGCAATCCCCATCGGTATGCCATAAGCATAATTGATATGCCCTAAATACATGAACATAAGCAGTGCGGCAACATTACTGCCAAAATTTAAAAACTTGGCATTTCCTGCTGCTTTTAAAAAGTCAAAGCCAACCATTAAAAAGGCAAATATGAGGAATGAACCGGTTCCCGGACCGATAAACCCATCATAGAATCCAATCGCGAATATAAGAATTAGAAAGATCGTTAAATCACGAAAGGATAATTTTTTATTGGTGTTGACACTTCCCCAGTCCTTTTTAAAAATGGTATAGATCGCAACAGCCGCGAGCATGATCAGCATCAAAGGCTTCAAGATTTCAGGGTTCATCAAATGAACTGTCCAAGCACCAATCATCGAGCCAATAAACGTTAAAGGAAATAGCTTATATACGGACTTGATATCAAGCTTTCCTGAGCGGTAGAACATAATCGTACTGGTTAACGACCCGATCGTTCCTGCTAATTTATTGGTGGCCACCGCTGCCGCAGGTGACAAGCCTGTAAATAGCAAGGCCGGTAAGGCAATCAGTCCGCCCCCGCCGACAACTGAATCGATAAATGCGGCTAAAAAGCCAAATACAATTAAAATAACTAATAAGGATGGATCTAAATCAAATGGCATCTAATCACTCTTTCTTTTATCACTACTGAAATAGTAGCTAAGATTTTCATTATTGTAAATAGTCCTTGTTAAGTTGACACGCTTAACTAGTGATGATGCCCCCCCCCTTACACCAACATACGTTTGTTTACTTTGTTAATAAAATCTTTCCTAAATAAATCGTTAGATGCCTAGCCTGAGACCCACTGATCGATACGCTAATACAAAAAGGTAACAAGGGATTCCCTGTTACCTTTTTTAAAGCCCGCTATTTCGTGAAAGAGTAAGCTCGCTCCACTTTACAAATTCTCACGGTATAATTCTGATACCATTCCTCTTTGCCTTTTTGCTGGGCAAGTCTGTGCACAGCATGATTTTTCCATGCCTCGATCGCTTCTACTGAATCCCAATAGGAAACTGTAATGCCTAATTGTGAATCCCTGGCACTTTCCATTCCTAAAAAACCCGGCTGTGCCGCCGCTATTTCCTCCATTGTTTCTGCCATTTTTCCATAGCCCTTATCCCCTTCTGTGCGCTCGGAAGTAAAAATGACAGCATAATAGGGCGGTTGTGGTGTTTTGTTCATCCCTTTTTCCCCCTTTATTGGTGACCATAATTCACTATATACAAAATTTCATATAAAAAGGGATCCTGCCATAAAAATACTTTTTGTACAATTTTTTAGGAACATGGTCTCTAATTTAACAATAATCATATATTTAGATGAGGATTATTTCTACCCCATTCTATATGAAAATAGGTGAGACTAAATGTTTGCCGTTCATTTTTTTGAAAACAAAAACCTCTTATTAAGTCAGCTCCTTCAACGGATCCCTTCCGTCGGGGAAGAATTAAAAATAAAAGGCAAAAAAGGAACGATTTCGAGCGTTACCAATGTGGAAGAAAATAAGTTTCATGTCCAAGTGGTCTTAGAAAAAGTCACAAAAGGTAAAACTGCAGTTGCTGACCTGTCCAAGAAGAAAAAACGGTAATATAATACAGGTATCAGTCCAGCCTCTCTTTTTATAAAAAAATATCATTTTAAAAAAGGACTGATTCCTTATGAGTCATGACAAAATGCCTTTGAATGATAATTCGATGGAAGACCGACTCGAAAAAATTATCCAGAAAGAGAAGGAAAAACTGGATTCTCTCGAACAAAAGTTAAATGAATTAATGAACAAACTAGAGAAGTACTCAAAAAAGGATAAAAACCAATAATTTCAACCATCCATTGTTAAAATGATGGTTTTTTTTATTGACGAGTAATCGTTAACATGGTAAATATACAGATGGAAACATATTCCTTTTGTAGTTATTAAGATTACTATAATTACCGATTCATAGAAATGGGGAAACAGATGGAGCAATTACCATGTCGGGGCTGCAAAGGGTTGTGCTGTGGTCCAGTTGCTATTACAGAAAGGGAATTAAAGAAGATTAGAAAGAAAATCAAAACGATGCCTCAGAAGACACGGTATCAGTTAGAACATCAAATCCGCTTTCATGGCACTTGTATTTTTTATGATTTGGAAAAAGACCGGTGCGGGGTTTATTCTGTCCGTCCTAAAGCGTGTAGTATGTTTGGCTATTATAAGGGTATGGCCTGTTTTCGCAAGCCAGAGGCAGCCACGAAAAATCATGATTTTAATGAAGAACCCGCTGGTGTTCTTTCGATTGATTTCACGTGGAAGGATTTTAAATAAAGCAAACCAGAGCGTCTCAAGGAGTGCTCTGGTTTTCATTTTATCGGTTATGTAGTTACCTTTAATAAATGGCCTTCATGAGGCCCATTTCGCTACCCCTGCCACTCGATTTGTCCTCATTTCATTTCAGTTCCAACTTGTTTTTCCGCCTTACAACCATCTTTTCAATTCCTCAATAAAGCCAACAACCTCTTCCTCTTTCGTTGCCCATGAAGTCACTAAACGAATCGCCGATTGATCCGCATCGATCTTCTCCCAAACATGAAACGAATACTTTTTCTCCAACTCAGCAATCACCGTATGAGGTAAAATCGGAAAAATTTGATTCGAAGGAGAATTCGTTAAAAACTTTACATCAGCTTGTTTGAGTGCTTCACAAAGCATCCCAGCCATCCGATTGGCATGATTCGCCAAGTCAAAAAACAAATGATCCCGGAACAATTCAAGAAATTGGATTCCTAATAATCTTCCCTTCGCCAAGAGCGCCCCTTTTTGCTTAATATGATAACGAAAATCCTCCTTAAGAGAATCGCGGCAAATCACTAAAGCCTCGCCGAGCAAAGCCCCATTCTTTGTTCCGCCGATATAGAAAGCATCAACTAGGTCAGGTAAATCACATAATTGAAGGTCATTTTCTATCGAACAAAGCGCAGACCCAAGTCTTGCCCCGTCCATATATAGTATAAGATTCTGTTCCCGGCAAAAATCACGTAACGCCTGCAGCTCTTCTTTTTTGTAAATAGACCCGATTTCGGTCGAATTTGATATGTAGACAAGTTTTGGTTTAACCATATGTTCATCCGGATGACCCTCTAACACGGCTTGCACACCCGCCGGCGTTAGTTTTCCATCTTTACTAATGACAGAAAGAACCTTATGCCCTGTTGCCTCAATCGCACCTGTCTCATGGCCAAGAATATGACCAGTACTCACGGAAATGGCTGCCTCATGCGGTCTTAAAAAGGCTGAAATAGCTGTTAGATTCGTTTGCGTTCCGCCCGTTAATAAATGGACATCTACGTCAGTCCGTCCCAGTTTCCCCTTAATCAGCTCGATTGCCTGTAAAGAATAATCGTCTTCTCCATATCCTTCTTCTTGAACTAAATTAGTTTCCATTAATGCCTTTAATATTTGAGGATGTGCTCCCTCACTGTAGTCATTCTTAAAGCTGTACATGTGCAGTTCCCCCGTTTTTATTTTACCATTTTGATTTCACTCTTTATCCTACCATAATTCGACAATTCAAGTGAATCCCTTACTACCCAAAGATACAATGGTCATATCAATATTTACCTTTGTCCAGCCTCGAATATTCCCCTCAGGAAAGGTGACGATATATATGTACCACATTATTTTTAGGGAGTGAAGTTCTTGAAAAAAGGTTTAGTTACTTTCGTATTAGCTTCTACCCTCGTCGGTTTAACTGGTTGTGCTGATAATGCTACTAAGAACAACCTTAGAAATGACGCCAACAATAGACTGGATGTTCGCAATGTAAGGAACGATAATAATAACAACCGCTTAAGTGTTCAAAATGCGAATACTCACAACCTACGCTATTCAAACCGTGCGGGTCGTGCTGTTGAAAAGCTTCAAGAAGTAGATTTAGCGCATGTTATTATCCGAAACAATGATGCCTATGTTGCTGTTCGTTTAAAAAATAATCGTTTTCAAACGGGAACGGGAACTACAAACACTCGCAACAACACAGGGGCAACAGGTACGAGGGGAACAACTAGCATCACTGGAACCAATAATAATTTAGGTACGACTGGAACAAATGGACGTGACAACCGCCTTACGGCACGAGGTGCAGGAACCGGTCTTAATGGAAACTATCCTGGTACAACAGGTGTGAATCCGATTGACAATACAAATACTGGCTTAAACACTGGTGCTGGAGGAGCTTCGAACACTCGTGGTACAATCGGTATTCGCGGCACCAATAATAACGCCGGCACTACTGGTACCATGAACAACAATAATGGCAACGGTACTAACGGTACCAACAACAATAATACCTTTACAGGTACAAATAACGGTACTGCTGGAACAAATGATGGTACTACTGGTACTAACTATCGCAGTGTGTCTTCACCTCTTGATCAGCGAATTGCCGATCAAGTTCGTACATCAGACAAGAGCATACACCGTGTCTATGTTTCATACGATCGTGACTTCTTCCGTCAAATGACCAACTACTCAACTGATTTAAACACAAAAGGCCGTAACCGAAACAACAACAACCTTTGGAACGACTTTAACAGAACAGTGAAAAATATCTTCCGTTAAGCGGTAAAAGGAAGCATTGCTTTTCCCAATGGAAATGGCAATGCTTCTTTTGTTGACTAATTTTTAACTATTTATTAATTGATCCTTATCGTCAGCCTGCGGCGGTTCCTCCATCCAGCCATTCTTAATTAAAATATTGGCACCGTCTTCCGCATACAAGGCAATTTCGGGAATTAAAGAGGCGTACTGAATGGCCAGATCTTTCCTTGGACTTGCAGCCATTGCCATTCCATAGTTTCCCACTCCAGCAGCAATCATCGCTGATGTGATAAACATCATTAACTTATCTGAAAATATCGATGCCGTGGAATCCATGACTGTAGCATCCCAGCTCATCGGTGCCGGTAGATCTTCTTTCATTAAAAAATCACTAAAGATATTCATATGTTTCTGTGCGATGTGTTTGCCTCTTTTCAGGAACTGTTTGACCTCTTCACTCTTGGCGATCTGACCAAACCCAGTGATTAAAGCTTTTCCAATTGAATTAGTTTGTACATTTAAAAACAGATGAGTAATCTCAATCGAAGTCAAAGCTCTTTTTTTTCCCAGGATTCCGTTTATAAATTGCTGTTTCTCAACAAAGTCCACTCTATCAGGTGTTGAAATAAACGGTGGTCTGATATATGTCCCTTGTTTTAACATCAATTGGCGCGCTAGGTCCTGTAATTTCACCGCTGTTTGTAAAACTCGTTTATGAAAAGAGATCACATCTTCTCGTGTAGCTAATCCCAAGGCCGCGCTGCTAGCGGCCATGGCCAAAATGGACATTTGTCTTAAATACATCAGAACAAACGTATCGGAAAACAGTTTTGGTGCGTCCGGCAATACATCCTTTTCAGTAAAGCCAAATGGAATTGGAAATTCTTCTTTTTTAAAAAAACCCTTTAGAAATTCAACATGAATTTTCGCCTCAGTTAAGGTAAATTCAATAATGGAACGTACTTCAGGATCAGTAGCTTTTTGTAAAAAGTGGCTATTAACACAACTGGCACTGGAATCATTTATGTATTGGGACCATAATGTCGACATTTCTGCTGCCGTCAGACGGATCTCTGATTGACCCTCCATGTAGAACACTCCTCACGCTAGGAATTACCGTTTTTCTTTTAAAAACTGAAAGCCATAAAGCAGTAAAGACTTTATAAAAAAGAGCATTGAAAGCTGATATTTCTTCAACTGGATCAGTGAAGCGATTCGGAATTTTTCTAAAAAGCTCACGAATGGATAGGTGAAAGCTGTGTCAATGACAAAATTAGTTATGGTGTAAATCCAGAATTTTCCATAGGTGAATTTTAATATCCACATAGAACCAATAAAGAAAGGGCCCCAAATTAACGGGAATTCTCCGACTGTGTTCGGAATTATTTTTTCATAAAAGTACCACCAGCGCCTTTTCTTCGCGATTATACTTTCCAACCTTACAACTATGGCAATAAAAAGGCATGCCGGCCAGAATCTCTTAACTGTTTTCTTTCCTAATAACGGAATAGAAAACCAAGGAAGAATTAACATGATGAGTAAAAATAATTTGGATTGTTTCACTAGTAAGTGCCTCCAATTAGTTCTTCTGAGGTTAGGTTTTCCAAACATCGGTAAAATATGAATGGATGTACTTTCATTTCCATACAAATAAAAAGAGCGATTTACCAACCGCTCCGTCATCTGTTTCTTTTTTTAATTTCATAAAGTTTCCGCTTGATTTCTTTTTCTAGCTGCAGGAAAAAATTCTCTACTCCCTTGGTTACTCCAGAATCTAAAAGCCTCTTCCCTGCTAAACCAAGTGCCCCCGACAGCTCACCTTTTGCCTTACATGTTAACTGGGTTACACCTTGGTTTTCTTTTAACATGAGTAAGGCTGTGCCCTTCATTTGTCCCAAATTACCATTCCCATTTAACTTGAGTCGTAATACGGCAGGCGGATTTTCTTCAGCTAGTTGAATTTGTAGTTTAAAATCATCTTGGATTGGTCCCATATTGATTTCCATTTCACCCACGTAAACGCCCGGTGATGTCTCCGAAATTGACTTGCATCCCGGTAGTGAATTCTTTAGAACCTTTTCATTTTTAATATACTTCCAAACAATCGGCCTAGGTAATCCGAAACGATATTGGTATTCAATTTCCACTGTTTCTCCTCCAATAGCAGCAGATTCTTGTGGTCCTTTTTCCTTAATCTTATTCATGGATAGGCAATGTTGTTAAAAGAAACTCGTTGGGATTGTAACCGTTCGTTAAAAAAAGCTGACTCGCATTGTCGTAAGATACGACTTGGTCGAGTCAGCTTTTTTGGTACAACTTATTTTTCTTTATTTTCTTCTTTGGTTTGGAGTAATTTCCTCCGAGAATTCTGTTAATAGGCCAGGTTTTGGTTGTATTCCTTTCCTAGCTGCCTGTTTATTCTGGGTATTCGTCCGAAATCTCATGACAAAATAAATAGCTGAAAACAAAACCACCATAATGATTCCTGACACGAGCCCTACCCCTTGACCCGGTATTAATGGCATACTCAAAAGAACAATGATTAAGCTTATTAAAGCTATATACGAGGTATAAGGAAAGCCCTTTACTTGACAGTTCCCTTCTGGCGGGCAGCCCGCCCTTTTGCGAAACCGGATATGGCTGGCCATAATGACGGCATACGTAAAAATCAACGTAAAACCACTTGTGGTTATCAAGACTAAATAGACTCTAGGGAACAACAGACCGAAGCCCAATCCTAAAAGCATTGCTAGACCCGAAAAAAGTATGCCTCGATAAGGTACATCTCTTAAATCTTTTAGCAATTGCGGTGCATGTCCCTCATCAACTAAAGAACGAATCATTCTGCCAAGCCCAAAGATTGCAGCCAGCATCGCAGACAAACTCGCCGAAATCAAAACCAAATTGAGGGCCGAACCTGCCCAGCCAATCCCCCATCGGTCTAGTGATGCCACCATCGGACTAACGGTCTCATTTAGAGCAGCGGTCGGAATCAGTGGCAGAAGCACTGCCGCATAAAGGATATACAATCCAACTAAAGAAAACACGGTATACCGAATTGCCTTAGGAATGGTATTGCGGGGATCTCTTGCTTCTGAAGCGGCAAGACCAATGATTTCAAAGCCTGCATATGCAAAAACCACGAGTAACATACTGCCGGCAATGCCCTTAATCCCGCCAGGCATGATTGACTCTCTTGCTAACTCCCCTGCCCCGATCGCTCTTGCACCAGGAAGCAGACCGGCGATTAACACAATTGCAGTAAGGATAAAGAACACAATGGCAAAGATTTTCACCCCTGACAGTCCGCTTACGATCTTCCCAAACTTGTCTGCACCTAATAAGTTGACCAGTGTCACTCCAATAATGAGAATGCTTCCGAAAATAGCAATCGATAAATGGGGAAACCATTCACGAAGGAGGATAGTAATGGCTGTAGCTTCACTCGACATCGATAAAATCGTACCTGTCCAGTAAAGCCAGCCAACGACAAAGCCAAATCCTGAACCAAGTTCTCGCGCCGCGAAATTACTAAACGATCCGACAGTAGGATCGGCAACCGTCATTTCGGACAAAGCATACAAGATTAAATAAACAAGGACGCCTGCTAAAATATAGGACAATAAAATAGACGGCCCAGCTGCGTGGATGGCAACGGATGATCCTAGAAAGAAGGAACCTCCAATCACACTTCCTAAGGCCATCATCGTTAACTGCCATGCTGACAGTCCTTTGCTTTTTGTCTCCATTAAACGTTTTCTCCCATACTTTAAATTTTGTTAACAACATATAAGGATATTATTTGCTCCGGTTAACAATTTGATTCTAGGAAAGAGACAATTTGGCCTTTGTGGTGAGAATTGGATTAACTAAAGTCAACACAAAGAAACCGCTCAATCTCTCCTGAGCGGATCCTCTACTTACATATGTTTGAATTAGCTGAAAGTTACATATAAGTATGTTGGCTAGGCTCATTAGCCAAGCCAATGGTTACACATTCTTTCTCTAATTCGCTCAGGGTCATCTCGTACAGATGCTTATTTTTAATCTTATACACCCCTGATTGGATTAATTGATCAATCAAAATTTGTCTTTTATCGTGGACAGCTTCCTGAAGTAATTCACTCACCTGAGAAAACCTCCATTCATAGACTGTTATTTTTGACCTTCTGCCCTTAATTATAAATAGTCCTATTTTAGAATATTGTCGAATTGGCACCTGATAGAAACTTTAACCTTATTTTAATGAACGCAACAATTTTTTAATCTGGACATAATGTTTTATTACTATATTTCCTGGATGGTGACATTTGTTCATTTTTGATGGTTGAACGAATAATTGCTATACTCGTTTTAGATCCAAACTCATGAGAGACCAAGGTGAAGAACGATGATGAGATACACGAACTTAGATGGTGTTGAAAATAAAAAAACATTTAAAGACATGCGAAAGTGGCAAAAAGAGAGAAAAGCCAAGGTGAAGGATTTAACGGTTCAAATTGAACAATCACCTGTAAAAAAGATAACAGAAATCAATGATAACAGGAGCAAAACCACCTATACCTGGATCGGCCATTCCACTTTTTTAATCCAGCTAAATGGGGTTAATATTTTAACAGACCCTGTCTGGGCCAAGCGGATGGGCTTTCAGAAGAGATTAACAGCGCCCGGGATTGCTTTAGAGGACATGCCAGAGATTGATGTTGTGGTCATTTCGCATGGCCATTATGATCACTTAGATTTTCCGACGTTAAAAAAATTAAAAGGCAACCCCCATTATTATGTACCAGCTGGTTTAAAATCACTCTTTTTAAAAAAAGGTTATCAAAAAGTAACGGAACTGAACTGGTGGGAAAGTGCTGAGCATCAAGGCATTACCATTCACTTCGTCCCTGCTCAGCACTGGACAAGGCGGTCCGTGAATGATATGAACACCTCCCATTGGGGCGGCTGGATTTTTCAAACAGAGAAAGAAACTGATTATTTTGTTGGCGATACCGGCTATTTTAGCGGCTTTAAACAAATTGCCGACCAATTTGAAATTGATACGGTGTTTATGCCGATTGGTGCCTACGAACCGGAATGGTTTATGGCCGTTTCGCACATTAATCCAGAGGATAGCGTCAAGGCCTTCCTTGAGCTGCGGGCGAAAACCTTTATTCCTATGCATTACGGTGCCTATCGCTTAGCGGACGATACTGGTCCGGAAGCGTTAGCACGTTTATACCGAGCATGGGAAAATCAGCAGCTGCCTAAAGAACAATTGAAGGTCCTTTTACTAGGTGAAACAATCGTATAGTTTTGAAAGAAGGATGTTTGTCCAGCAGGACAGGCATCCTTTTTCTTTACGTTCCTTGAGATAAAATCACGACTGATACCAAATTGTAAAACTCTCCTAACACGATTGATAAAATGATTTGTTACAATGTACAACGTGTATTGAGAATATTTTGAAAACTCATGAAAGTAGTGGTGTTATTTTGATTAAAAAAGTACTCATCCTTTTAACCTTGTTTATTGTGCTCATAGCAGCCGGGGTTGACATAACAAAATCTAAGGTTCAGGCCGAAACATTAATAGACTTACAAACCGATCATAGCAACACTGCCCTTCCCCCTTCTACACACACCGAAGACTCAACATTCCAGAAAACATCTAATCTAAATAAAAAACTTTTTCAATTATCCCAAGATATTCAAGCAAATGCTCAAGCCATGCAAATGGCCGACAAAAATCAAAAAGTCCTGCAAATAGACATTCAAAACCTTGAAAAAGATATACAGGCAGCCAAAAAAGCAATCGAAAAACGGTCAACTATTTTAAAAGAACGGGCCCTTGCCTATCAACATAGTGATAAACAAGTCACCTATCTTGAAGTTTTGCTTGGCTCGTCTAGTTTAAGTGACTTTTTGAATCGGGTTGGGGCTGTGGCTGCAATTGCTGAGGCGGATCGGAACCTGATTAAACAACAAGAAAGCGAGCAGCAGAAATATGTAAAAAAACAAGCAAATCTAAACAAGAAGTTGACAACGTTAGCTCAATTAAAAGATAATCTAAAAATAAGAAAAACTCAGCTGGAAAATAAGCAAGCTGAATATAAACAAATAGCACAACAGCTTGAGGTAGTGACAAAAAAAGTGGCACCGATACAGTCACACATTGTTACCCCTGTTAACTCTAAAAATGGGTACGTACATACGGTTATAAATGCTGGCAGAAAGTATATTGGAAACTCAGATTATGTATTTGGCGGCGGTAGAACGGCCGATGATATTGCCAACGGACGCTTTGATTGCTCTGGATTCGTTCATTGGTCTTTTGCGCAAGCAGGTATCGAAATCGGACGAAATACGAATGCAATTAAAAAAGCTGGCAGACAGGTGTCCCCAGCTAATATGCAGCCGGGTGACCTTGTGTTTTTTGACACGTATAAAAAAGATGGTCATGTCGGGATTTATATCGGAAATGGCAAATTCATCGGCTCCCAGTCCTCTACTGGAGTAGCTATTGCCGATATGACAGAGGGTTATTGGAAGGATGCCTTTAAAGGACAAGTAATCCGAATTTAATCGGCTCTCCGTTTGAATGGAAATCACCTCCTACATATTTCTGTTGTTTTCCTTGCTATAATGGAATATCAGGGAGTGAAGGAAATGAAGTTTTTTAGATACCTAATCTGTTGCGTTTTAATTATTGGACTTGGTTCAGCGATATGGATCTATTATCCACATTATCAACTTTACCAAATGAAAAAACATACGGTAAAAGCCAGTCAGGCTGATAACCAAGTTTCATATCTTACTTATTTTAAAAATACAAAAGCAGATACCTTGCATCACCTAGCCATAGGTGACTCGGTTATCCGTGGTGTTGGTGCCGAACAAAGTGAAAATCTGGTTTCGCAATTTTCTAATTCGCTCGGCGAACAGGCCGATAAAAAAATAGAGTTTAACAACCAAGGAATTAACGGGATTACGAGCAGCGAATTAAACCAGCTTGTCCAGTCTGGGCAATTTGATGATTCCATTAAACAGGCTGACATTATTACAATCAACGTGGGCGGAAATGATATCATTCATGCAGCCAAAGGATTAGATCTCCAATCTGTCTTTCAAACCTATGACGAGCTGCAAGCCACCTTTACGAAGAATTTAACTGATATAACTTCTCGAGTAACAAAACTAAATCCTCATGCTACGGTGGTTTTATTAGAATTATATAATCCATTATCTCCGGATAACCAAATGTACTCACTTGCTGATAAACTGCTGCCAAAATGGAATGTCCATATTTATGAAGTGGCAAACCGCCTGCCCTCTTCGATTGTGATTGAAACAACAAAGGTGATTAACGGACAGCATTTACAAAATTTATCTGCCGATGGTGTCCATCCAAATTTAGCGGGTTATACCGCGATTTCCGAGCAAATGATTTATCAATTTAAACATCAATATCGAAAAACGGCCGCATAAAAAAACGAAGGAGCATCATCACTCCTTCGTTTTTTTTGTATAATTCATGCTAACGATTACAGGGTCAAATAAAATTTTTATTCACTCTTTTAATCCGTATCTCACTTTTAGAACGCCTTCTTTTTAAACGATTTACTCGTTCTTTTTCATAAAAATAATGAACAATGAAGTACGAAATAACGCTAAGGATAATTCCAAAAATCGTCATCCCAATCAGAGCGTGAAATCCGCCGTGAATGAGGCTTACCAGGCTATGGAAATCACCATGCAACAGTTTTTGGAATGAAAAAGAGCCATTGTGCCCAATTTTCACCTTCATGGGAAGAATTAGCTTTCCTAATTTTCTGGCAAAAGGCAATAAAATGACAGGCAGCAACGTCAGTTTTCCAATCACATTCCCGATAATCGAAGCCGGTAGCGATCCTTTCGCCAAACGGACAATCGGTACGAATAATATATATATTAGGGAGGCAGACGAAATCACTAACATCTCTAGCCCGAATCCTATTGCAAAACCCAATGAAACCTTTTTTGCCCCTCCAGGAGAACGGAGAAGTTTTAAAAAGTTTAACTTAAAAGCACGTCCTAGACGTTGAAAGAAATTATACTTTTTATGTTTTATGCTCATAAGTTAACCTCCCGACCGAATACAATAAAAGAATATAAGTTAATTATATTCCAAATGAACTAAATAAACCAGAAGTACTATTCAGGATATTGCTGGTTTTTTGAATATTAATATAAAATTAATTTAACGAGTAAATTTTTTATTAAAAATTAAGGTGACACGAATTTCTAAAGCGGGCTCATCCGTTTTCCATATGATATGCTAAGAACTTCATTTTGTTCCATTTTCGGGACTATTATCCTCAGAGGCGATTTCCTCGTAATGTCACAATTAGTACGTGTATCATAAAGGTAAAATGATAATATTTATTGTATGATAATTTTAAGTCAATTTTTTATGAGGAGTTAAAGCCATGTCACAAACGTTTAAAGCTTTGATTGTTGATAAACAGGACGAGCAATTTTCTGTTGAAGTACAAAAGCGAACATTAGCTGATCTTCCTGAAGGCGAAGTCCTTATCAGGGTCCACTACTCGAGTGTCAATTATAAAGATAGTTTGGCCAGTATTCCAAATGGCAATATTGTCACACGCTATCCATTCCTACCGGGTATCGATTTAGCAGGAGTGGTGGTTTCATCAAGTGACGCTCGATTCCAAGAAGGCGATGAAGTGATTGCCACAAGCTATGAAATTGGTGTCTCCCATTTTGGAGGATACAGTGAGTATGCCCGCATTCCTGCTAAATGGATTGTTCCGCTGCCAGATGGTTTAACCTTAAAAGAAGCAATGGTCATTGGTACAGCCGGTTTTACCGCTGCGCTCTCGGTCCAACGGTTAGAAGAGAATAACGTAACACCTGATCAAGGGAAAGTGCTCGTAACCGGTGCAACAGGCGGGGTCGGAAGCTTTGCTGTTTCCATTCTTGCTAAGCGAGGCTACCAAGTGGAAGCAAGTACCGGTAAAGAATCCGAGCATGACTACTTGAAAAAGCTCGGTGCAAGCGCGGTCATCCCGCGTGAAGAAGTTTTTGATGGAAAAATTAGAGCCTTAGGCAAGCAAAAATGGTTTGCCGCGGTCGATCCAGTAGGCGGAGAACCACTCGCTTCGTTACTAAGTCAAATTCAATACGGCGGTTCAGTTGCGGCTAGCGGCTTAACAGCAGGGACAAAATTGCCAGCAACCGTGTTCCCATTCATTCTTAGAGGCATTAATTTACTAGGAATCGACTCTGTTTATTGTCCGATGGAAGCTCGCTTAATAATTTGGGATCGGCTCGCCTCAGATTTCAAACCAGCAAATTTGGAATATCTCATTCAAGATGAAGTAACGCTTGAACAGCTGCCAGAAGTCCTTCCTACGCTCTTAAAAGCGCAGGCCCGTGGAAGAATAATTGTAAAATTAGGTTAAATGATTAACAAGAAGAGGCTGACCCAAAAAGGTTGTTGATGAATAATTTTTTCACACTCTGTTGATTGGAGCGGAAGGCGCGAAGACTCCTGCGGGAGTACGGGGCAGGGAAGACCCCGCAGGAGCGAAGCGAGGGCACTGAAAAACTTACGTTTTTTTAACTTTTCAATTTGAGATAAGATAAAATTACGAGCTAATATAAAAAAAGGTGACATTTCGTCTTAAATTAGATGAAATGTCACCTTTTTCCTTGTCTTCTTTTACACTTTTTCATTTAGGAGCTTTAGAATCCGCTTAAGATTCACTGCGAACATCGCTGTTGCCCCTTGAATTTCCATGCCAAATAGACCCGAGGAATTTGCTATTTTAAACCCGTGTCTGTGTTTAAGTTCGCTATTTTTGGCCTCAATTTTATAGCGAGTTTTTGCTAGTTGTTTGAATCTTTCTGTTTCTTGAAATTCTTCTTGATCTTTATGTTCTGTTGATTTAACTGTTATTGAGTATGTCTTACTTTTTGCTTCTTCTTTATAGCACCCATCACGGAATGCACAACCTTTACATTTCTCAATATCAAAAAAGAACTTGATTCTTGGGTTTTTGTCTTGCCCCTTTCTTTCTTCATATTTTTTCTTAATTGCCATATGCCCTGCCTTACAAACGAACATTCCAGCATCTTTATTAAATTCAAATTCATCTTCTTTTGCCCGTGTTCCATGTGTTATATGTGGATGCAATTTAGAAATAAGTTCAAGTTGATTTTTTTTTGTATAGCTAATATTGTCTTTTTCAGAATAGGCTGTATCACCAATTACTGTATTAATTTCCATTCCTGTTGCTTGGCTTTTTTCAATTAACTCCTGCAGATATTTTCCATCACTTTTTTCTCCCGTTGTCACAACTGCAGCTGTTATTATTCTTTCATCGCTCATTGCAATATGTGTTTTATATCCGAAGAATGAAGAGTCTGCTGTTTTATGTCCTACCCGTGCGTCTGTATCAGTTGAACAATTCATTTGACTCATATGGTCTGTGTAATCTTCTACTACTTCATGTAGGACATTTAATTTTTCATTAACGTTAGGAATTGCAGCTATTAGTGGTTCCGATTCGACAACAGAAATAACTTGACGACAATAATTCAATTCATCTCCAACTTCGTCAGAAGTTGATTTTGGTGGAAATTTCTCCTTCATTGATTCGTCGATTTGATAAACTGCTTTTCTTAGACTTTTTGACTTCTCTTGCAAAAATTCCTTTGGCGACTTTTGGTTATAACGTGACTGCGTATGTGTGGAGTCCACAATTATTGTTTTACTTTTTATAATTTCCTTTTCAAGTGCTATCTCAACGGTTTTCCCAATAAGCAAATCTAATAAGCCCACATCTTTAAGACGGTGCCTACGAAATTTTGTTAACGAACTTGGATCTATTACCGGGTCTTCTGGTGCCATGTCGAGGAAATATTTAAACGACATATCATATCTGGAACGCTGTACGATATCTACATCTGATAAATCATAAATCGACTTCAGTAATAGATATTTGAACATTCGGATTGGTGGCACCGCATTCCGCCCGTTATCTAGGCAATATTTCGTTTTTAACTCTTCGAGAATGAACGAAAAATCCACTAATTCTTTAATTCGTCGAAGCATATTTTCTTGTGGCACAACAAGATCGTAAATTGCTATATATGGACTAAGAGTAAAAGATTCTTGATCGGAAATCATCTGAATACCACCCGCAAAATTTTATAATTTTATTATAAAACAAAAAGGCAGTTAAAAGGTCGATAAAGTCTACCTTTCAACTGCTTAAAATGTGAACTTTTTCAGTGCCCTCAGCGAAGCGACGAGGAGGCTCCCCGTACCGCCCGCGAACCGCTCGCGCCTGGAGCGGAGATCACAGACTAAACTAATGAATAAAAAAAGAAGGTGCCCCTAAAAGTTATACTATTTGGGACACCTTCTTCTTGTATTTACTAACGGTATTTTGGTAAGACATGCATTTTTAGCGGCAGATTTTGCTCAGTTATTCCCTGTATAAGTAATTTGGCAATTTGCCGTGCCCCATAGGCTTGGAAATGAGTAATGTCCTTTGCTCCATCAGGGTAGTTTGGGTACTCTCCTGTTTTTAGCCATAAAAATAATTTTTTTGTTTTATCGGGTCCTAGCTGCTGATATAATTTTTTACTCTTTGCCGCTAAATCAATAACAGGAACATTTTCTTCTCTAGCCAGAGCTTTCATCGCCGCTGGATATCGGCCGTGTGTTTCCAGTGCCTTACCATCACTTGAAAACCTCAACCTTTCCACTGGTGTCACAAGTATAGGGTTGGCCCCTTTTCTCCTAGCACCCTCAATATACTTTTTCAAGTACCTTTTATAAGTTGTGTTTGGATTCGTATACAGTCTTTGAAAGCTGAATTTCTCATCATTATGTCCAAACTGAATGAAGAGATAATCACCCTTTTGGATTTGGTTCAAAATCAATTTTAATCTTCCTTCATAAATAAAACTTTTTGAACTTCTCCCACGCTTTGCGTAATTCCGAATCGTAACTTTTGAATCTAGCATGGTTGGCAGCATTTCTCCCCAGCCTGCTCGCGGGTAAAGTGATTTCGGATAATTCGAAACAGTTGAGTCCCCGGCAAGATAGATTGTAACTGGCTTGCCATTTTGCTGAGCCATGACACGCTTTGGCGGCTCTTCTGATTTTTGAACAATTGTATAGGCGGCAACACCTAATAGTATCATCAAAGAAAATAATGCCAGCTTCCATATGATCCCTTTATTCAATGTCAATTCCCCCTATGTAAATTCCATTGATGTCTTAGTATTTATATAACCACTATCATAGATTCAAATCACATTTTATTTTTACACCTTTTTGATTTTCTGTACAGCTATTTATCTAGCGCTAAATAAAAATTCACAATATTTTCCTTTTTAAGTAACTTCTATCAATTTACCTGATGGTAAAATAAGTAAAAAAAGGTAATTAAGACTAAATTTGAAATGAATTCTTTCAGGGGTGATCATATGTTAGGTCATTTAGGATTTTCCTATGTTGGTCTAATCTATTTATTGATGTTATGGATTCCCAACACTATATGGAGTAAGAATAAGCCAATTGATTATAACCCTGCCGAAGAAAACAAACTATTATTATTATTTGAGCGGATTGGACAAGGATGCTGTACTAGCAGCATTTTGACTTTTAGCGATTTTAACCCTGCTCCGTTTTCAGCCTGGAGTTATTGGTTACTAGCATCATTTATTTTGATGATTCTATATGAGATTAGTTGGATTAGATATTTTATTAGTGAGCATACGGAAGAAAATTTTTATCGAAGTTTTTATGGAATTCCCGTACCTGGTGCAAGTCTCCCTGTGATGGCTTTTTTGCTCTTGGGCATTTATGGAAAAGTGATTTGGTTGATTGGATCCGCTATGATCATTGGTATTGGACATATTGGCATACACCTTCAGCATTTAAAAGCAACCGTTGATAAATAATGCTTTTTTAATTGTTGTGAATCCTTTCACAACAATTAAGTTATGTTAAGGGGGAACAAAGATGCAAAGGCAAAATAGTAGAAAATTGATATTAGTCGTCTCCATGTTGCTATTTCCGATCACCATCTATTATCTGTCACCACAATTGATTATTTTAGGTGCACTAGACGGAATTATGACCGGAAGTTTCATTGTTTTTCTTGCATTGCTCATAAGTTCAATTTTTTTAGGAAGATTATTTTGTGGATACCTCTGTCCTGCGGGAGGACTTCAAGAGTATGCATCGCTTATTAATGATAAAAATCCCAGGCAAGGATGGAAAAATAATATAAAATATGTCATATGGGTAATCTGGATTAGTAGTATTATATTTTGTTTTATATTTAGAAAACATGAAATAACGGTAAATTTTTTCTATCAAACTACTAATGGAATATCGATTGCCAATGTATATGATTATATCATTTATTATGGGGTAGTTTTACTAATTTTCATACCCTCTGTTGTGTTTGGTAAAAGGATCTTTTGCCACTATTTTTGCTGGATGGCGCCGTTTATGGTAATAGGAACTAAATTTGGGACTCTGCTTCATATTAAACGACTCAGATTAAATGCTGATAAAGCAGCATGTATAAACTGTCATTTATGCGATAAGTCCTGCCCTATGAGTCTTAATGTTTCAGACAAAGTTAAAATAGAAGCCATGGATGACAATGAGTGTATTTTATGCGGGTCATGCATTGATCACTGTCCTAAAAAGGCGATTACTTATATTGTAAAATAAAAAAATGGCTTAGTTCAAATGAACTAAGCCATTTTTGATAAACTGCCTCTCGAAGGAATCCAGTTTATTCGTGGAAATTGGTACCGTCAGTAGTTGCTTTCACGATTTCAGCACGGATGACGAAATCACCAAAGTGCTCGCCTTCTAGTCTTTCTTTCGCGTAGCGTGGAAGAATCACGCGCAACTCTTTCAAAATTTCTTCTTCACCGATATTTTCACGGTACATTTTGCTTAAACGGCTGCCATCATGTGCAGCACCAAGATACATATTGTATTTACCTACCGCTTTACCGATAAAGCCAATTTCCCCAAGTGCGTGTCTGGCACAACCATTTGGACAGCCTGTCATCCTAATGGTAATTTCTTTATCACGCAAGCCTGCTTCATCAACAATATCCTCAATTTTTGTAATTAGAGATGGTAAATAGCGCTCTGCTTCTGCCATCGCTAATCCACAAGTTGGAAGGGCAACGCAGGCCATGGAACTGCGGCGTAATGCAGAATAATGCTTTCCGTCTGTTAAGCCGTATTTCTCAATTAATTCGTTAATCTTTTTCTTTTTTTGACTTGAAACATTCGCAATAATTACGTTCTGATTACCGGTTAAGTGGAAATCACCAGTATGTACTTTGGCAATTTCACGCAAGCCAGTTTTTAATTGATAATCTGGGTAGTCCGCCACACGGCCGTTTTCAATAAACAAGGTGAAATTCCATTTCCCTTGTACTCCTTTTACCCAGCCGTAACGGTCGCCGTTATGATCGAAATTAAATGGCTTCGCTTCTTCCAAACTCCAGCCAAGGCGGTTTTCAAGTTCAGCCTTTACGTTTTCCAAACCAAGTCTGTCAACTGTGTACTTAAAGCGGGCATTTTTACGAACGGAACGATTTCCGTAATCGCGCTGGATCGTAATCGTTTTTTCCGCTACTTCATAAAGTTGGTGCGGTTTAACGAAACCGATCACTTTTGCCAGCTGAGGATATGTCGCGGTATCACCGTGTGACATTCCCATTCCGCCGCCAATACCAACGTTAAAGCCGATTAGTTTGCCATCTTCGACAATCGCAATGAAAGCTAAATCTTGTGAAAAGACATCGATATCATTGGACGGCGGAACAGCGATACCAATTTTGAACTTACGAGGCAGGTAGGTTGGACCATACATCGGTTCCACTTCTTCGAACTCAGGAGTTCCGGCTACTTTTTCTTCATCGAGCCACACTTCATAATAAGCTCTTGTTTTTGGAAGAAGATCATCACTTAATTTTTTTGACCATTCATATACTTCAGCATGAATCTCAGATTGATATGGATTCGAAGCACACATTACATTACGGTTAACATCACCGCAGGCTGCGATTGTATCCATTAGGGCTGCATTAATTTCTTGAATGGTACTTTTCATATTCCATTTTAGAATTCCGTGCATTTGCCATGTTTCACGTGTGGTCAGCTTTAGAGTGCCGTTACCATATTTGTCGGCAAGATCATCCATTACAAGCCACTGGCTTGGTGCTGCTACTCCCCCAGGAAGGCGGACCCGAAGCATGAATTGATAAGCTGGTTCAAGTTTTTGCTTGGCACGCTCGTTGCGAAGGTCACGGTCGTCCTGCAAGTAGCTGCCGTGGTGCTTCATTAGACGGTTATCGTCGTCCGGAATACCGGCACTGATGCGGTCCAACATTACTTCTTTCAAAGTACCGCGCAGATAGTTGCTTCTTACTTTTATATCCTCAACATCACTTGGTGGTCCATCTGGTGCTTTTAAAATTTGATTAACCATGTTGAAATTAAACTCCTTCCCCTTAAAATCAATATACATCCCGCTGGTAACGTTTTTGCTGCTGCATATCTGCCAGGTAAGCCTCTGCTTCCTCACGGCTCATGCTGCCCTCTTTTTCAATAATGTCAATCAGTGTCTGGTGAACATCATGTGCCATATGTTTCTCATCACCACAGATGTATACAGCCGCACCTTCTTGCAGCCATTGGAACAATTCCTGACTGTTTTCAAGCATACGGTGCTGTACATATACCTTTTGGTCAGTGTCTCTTGAAAAAGCCACATCCATTTTCGTCAGCGTTCCGTTTGCTAGCCATTTTTGCCATTCTACCTGATAAAGAAAGTCCGTCACATAATGTTGATCACCGAAGAACATCCATGATTTGCCTTCTGCCCCAGTTTCTTCGCGTTCCTGCATAAACGAACGGAATGGTGCTACACCTGTACCAGGTCCAACCATAATGATTGGTGTTTCAGGGTTTTGTGGCAGTTTAAAGTTCTCGTTTTGCTGAACGTATACATTGAGAATATCCCCAGGGTTAATGCGATCAGCTACTAATGTTGAACACACGCCATTACGACTGCGTCCATGTGCATCATAGCGAACAGCACCGATCGTCAAATGAACTTCATCAGGGTTTGCCGCTAAGCTAGAGGCAATCGAATAAAGACGACCTGGTATTTTACGTAAAATCGAGACAAACTCCTGCGCCGATACGTTCCAAGGAGCGTAGTCACGAACTAAATCGATTAAATCGCGACCATGAATATAGGCTTTTACCTCTTCTTCTTTACCTGGTGCAAGAAGCTCCAGTAACTCTGCATTTCCAGTAAGCTCTGCTGCTTTTTGAAGAAGTGGTTTTGTTAGAACCGTGATTTCGTAATAAGATAAGAGCGTATCTCTTAACGTACGAACATCGCCTTGTTTCACTGTTACTTTCTCTTCAGGATTGAAATTCAGTTCCTTGATCAACAAGTCAACTAACTCAAGATCGTTTTCTGGATAAATACCAAGGGCATCTCCCGGTTCAAAAGTAAGGCCAGAACCTTCAAGGGAAATCTCAAGGTGATGGGTTTCTTTATTTGAGCCTCGTCCGTTAAGGTTGATATTTTCGAGAACCTCTGCTTTAAACGGGTTCGTTCTCGAGTAAACCGATTCGATTGCTGGGTTTACTGCCGTTTGAGCTGCTGCTTGAGTCGTGCCTGCGGCCTCACCTAAGCTGGCTAGAACTCCTTCAAGCCATTCTGCAGCTGGTTCGTCAAAATCAACATCGCAGTCAAAGCGTGGGTATAGACGTGTACCGCCTAGTTCTTCTAGACGAGCATCAAAGTCTTTCCCTGTTTGGCAGAAAAATTCGTAAGAGCTGTCTCCAAGCGCTAAAACAGAGAAATGTAAGTCTTCTAGTTTTGGTGCTCTTTTACTGTATAAGAACTCATGGAAGCTAATCGCATTATCAGGCGGATCTCCTTCTCCATGTGTACTCGCAATGATTAAAAGGTTTTGCAGCTTCTTAAGATTGTTTGGTTTAAAATCGCTCATGGCGCTGACGGTTACTTGGTATCCGTTTGCTTCTAGCGATTGCGCTGATTTTTTGGCTAGGCCTTTAGAGTTCCCGGTTTGAGAACCATAAAGAATCGTTACCTCTTTTGAGATTTTTGAATTTTCGCTTGGAAGCTGTGCCAATTGGGCTGATGCGGTTCCCAATTGGGAGCCGGCAAGATAGCCGCTGAGCCAAACCTTTTGTGTTTCGGACAAGGTTGGCAGGAGTCTGTTAAGGAGCTCCACTTGCTCCTCTGTAAACGGGCTGTTCAATACCTGAAGTTGCAACAATACCACCTCACATGGAATTAAAAAATATTATTTTGCAATATTATTGAGAAAATTCTCTTAGAATCTAGCATGCCATTTTTTTATGATTCAGACAACTATTATTCTGTAAAAGTTACCTTTTTTTCAAAATTTCTTAGGAACGTGGACAAAAAATGCTATTTAGTAAACGTTAATCATTAGTTGCCCGTTCCACGACAATATCCTCAATCACCCGATGGCCGGAGAGGATACCGGTATGATGAATTTCACGGCCTAGCTTCGACCATTTCCGAATCTCAGCCGTTACCTCCGCAATCAGGAGCCCTGAGAATAACAAATAAGGAATCACAATCACCTTACCCTGTGCATCATTCAGCACGGCTGCTAACCCCTCTTTTAGACGGGGTTCGGCTGCCGCCAAATAACATACCGAAACACCTGTGATACCTAGACGTTCCTTCACGCCATCCGCAATTAAGCCGAAATCTGCCAGTGTGGCTGGGTCACTGCTCCCTCTTCCGACAATCAACACCCGATCCTCGAGCCCTACTGTCTCGACGGTCTCTCGTACGAGTTCAGCGACTGCATCCAGAATTTGGCCTTGAACACCGAAAGGATCCTTTACATCGATTAAAACATCAGGATACTGCTCACTTATCGCCTCTAGAACGTTTGGGATATCCTGCTTGATATGACCGGCTGCTAGTAGAAATAGGGGTACGACCGTTACTTCTGCTGCCCCTCTCTCCACACAGCGCCTAAAACCTTCTTCAATCGACGGTTCCGTTAACTCTAAAAAACTGATTTCTTGAATCGCCACATCCACCCGCTCGCTCACTCTCGCAATAAAGGCTCTTGCCTCGTCTGCTCCTTTTTTCGAGCGTGTGCCATGACCAATGTATAGTATGGCTTTCATCTTCATCTCCTCCAAACACTACCCATGAACAAGCGGCAGTTTAGGAACAATTTCTTCTTGAAACCAGTTTAACCGATGATGCAGCTTTACAACCTCGCCAATCACAATCATGCTTGGATTCGAGATTGCCGCTTTTTTCACAAGTTCCTCGATGGTTTCAAGCGTTCCTGCCACTGTTTGCTGAGACTCAAGTGTCCCCCAATGCACGAGGGCAATTGGAGTCTGAGGAGATTTGCCGGCCTTAATTAGCTGGTGCACAATGATCGGCAAATGTGATACCCCCATATAAATACAGAGCGTATCCACCCCATTCGCCAGATGGTACCATTGATGTTCGGCGGCCATATTGCCAGCAGCCTGATGCCCCGTAATAAAAGCAAAACTTTTGCTCAAACTGCGGTGGGTAACCGGAATCCCGGCATAAGCAGCAGCGGCAATCCCGGAAGTAATCCCGGGAACCACTTCAAACGGAATATCGTGTTTCACACATTCTTCCGCCTCCTCGCCGCCGCGGCCGAAAACAAAAGGATCACCGCCTTTTAAGCGAACCACCTGATACCCTTTTTTAGCGTACTTGACTAAAAAGTGGTTAATCGTTTCCTGCTTCATCGTATGGTAATTAGGGAGCTTACCGCAGTAAATCAACTGCGCCCCTTCTTTTGCCGAGTTAAGTAGTTCAGGATTAACAAGCCGATCATAAAGGATGACATCGGCTTCCTGCAGGCATCGTAATCCTTTGACCGTCAGTAAATCTGGATCTCCAGGACCCGCACCCACTAAATAAACCTTGCCAGCCATGGCTGTTCATCCTTTCTTATAAACTAGATAATATTCTTTTCTTGCAGGTATTGAAAAATTTGTGCAACGGCTTCTGTAACCGTTAATTTATCAGAGCGAATCGTAATTTCTGGACGCTCCGGTGCTTCATATGGAGAATCAATTCCAGTAAAATCCTTAATTTCACCACGGCGTGCTTTTTCATAAAGCTTCTTTGGATCACGTGCTTCACATTGTTCAAGCGGGCAGTCAATAAATACTTCAATAAACTCGCCTTCTTCAAACAGCGCACGGACCTGGTCGCGGTCGGAACGGAATGGAGAAATAAACGCTGTCGTTACGATTGCCCCACTATCCACAAATAGTTTGGCTACTTCTCCAATTCGGCGGATATTTTCTGTTCGATCGTAATCTGAAAAGCCTAAGTCCTTATTCAAACCATGACGGATATTATCACCATCTAGGACATATTCATTAATGCCTTGGCGGTATAATTCACTCGAAACCGCATTGGCAATCGTTGATTTACCAGAACCCGATAGGCCGGTGAACCAAAGAACACAGCTTCCATGACCATTTTGAGAACGGCGGTCTGCTTTTGTAATAGTGGCAGAGTGCCAAGTGATATTCGTTGCTTTAGACATTGTTGTATTTCCTCCTTAGACCGTTGCGGTTTCTTCTTTCATACCTTCGATTAATACTTCTACAACTTCTTTACGGCTGAAAGTTGCAGGAGGAAGAACTCCGGCACGTAGCATTTCTCTAACCTTTGTTCCAGAAAGGATGACGCGGTCTTCTTTGCTGTGCGGGCAAGTTTTATCAGATGCCATGCCTTCGCACTTTGTGCAATAGAAGCTGTGTTCAAAGAACATTGGTTTAATGCCAAGCTCGCCTTCTTCAAAATTACTGAAGATATGCTGTGCATCGTATGTTCCGTAGTAGTTGCCTACACCAGCGTGGTCACGGCCGACGATGAAGTGTGTGCAGCCAAAGTTTTTACGGGCAATCGCATGGAAAATCGCTTCTCTAGGGCCCGCATAGCGCATAGCTGCAGGGTACACACCAAGCTGTACACGTTCAGCTGGATAGTAATTATCTAGTAATACACGATAGCTTTTTAGACGAACTTCTGCGGAAATATCGTCTGATTTTGTTTCCCCTACAAGCGGGCTAACGAATAGTCCATCAACCGTTTCTAATGCTGCTTTTTGGATATATTCATGAGCACGGTGGATTGGGTTTCTAGTTTGGAAACCAACGATTGTTTTCCAGCCTTTTTCTTCAAACATTGCACGAGTTTCTTTTGGCTCATGCCATACATCAGCAAATACGCCTTTATCTGACTTTTTAACCAGAACAATATCACCTGCTACATAAACAGGTCCTCTTTCATAAAGACGTTTCACGCCTGGGTGAGCGACTTCGTCTGTTTTGTAAACTTCGATGGCTTCTTTATCTAAATCTGGCTCATACCATTCAGATACTGTGATAACCCCATAAACCTCGCCTTGGTGTACTAACTTGATTTCTTCTCCTACTTTAAGTGTTGCAGCAGTTTCATAGGATACAGGCAAAGTTACTGGAATGGACCAAATTGTATTGTCAGCTAAACGCATGTTAGAAACAACATTTTCATAGTCTGCTTTTCCAAGGAACCCTGTAAGCGGGCTAAATAGGCCAACACCAATCAACTCAAGATCACTCAATGCAATCGCATCAATTTCAATCTCTTTTTCGATGTTTGTTAAATCATAAGTTGGGTCAAATGCTTGAATTAGTTTTCCTCCATGAGGTGCTGGTAAAAATGACACTTTTAATCAAGTCCTTTCTTTTTTAGAAAAATAATTTATCAATTAAAATATGAAACTAGCAAATTTAATCTTTCACAATCTCCTGGTGGACCGCCATACTTGGTTTCTGTCTTTTCATTAATGACATGACACCAAAGACGGAAATTAACACACCAGCCATTGCGATGATGGGATAAAAATTATGTTCAATCATCATTTGAATCATTGTATATGATAATACCATGGATAAAACAGGTGAGACAATCCAAACTGTAAGAAGTTGTACAACAATATCTTTCTTCAAAACAGATTTGCCGTTTTTCGCAAAACCAATCCCAATAATCGAGGATGTCGTAATTTGTGTCAGCGGAACGGGAATTCCAAAAACAGATGCGATCGTCACAATCGTTGCGCCTGTTCCAGAGATGACGCAGCCTTCTTCTAAGCGCAGTTTCGTAATTTTCTTCCCGTTGGTTTCAAGGACACGATGACCGAGGAGCAATGCCCCGCCGGCTACAAATAACCCGCCCCAGAAAATCCCGTTATCAGTCGAAATGATTTTCGCTCCGACTAACGGACCAACCGCATTGGCCACATTATTCATTCCCGCCGAGAAGGCTTCAAACAAGCCCATGAAAACGACTAACACGGACAGATAAGGTACTGTCTTCGGTGCTTCCATCCATTTTTTCAGATGTTTATTTTTTAATAGAAACGTAACACTAATCGCAATAATAAAAGCAACAAATGGGGTGAGCAGCCAGAATAACAAAATCCACACTAGTTTACTGACTAACACAGATTGGTAAACAATCCCGGCGCCAATGACGGCTCCTACCGCCACTTCACTAGTCGAAAGCGGAATTCCAAATATGTTAGCTAAAAACAGTGACAATGCTGCTGAAGTTAACACAACTAAGGCGATGGGGATTGTAAACGTACTGCTGGGTACAATCCCGCTGCCTAACGTTTTAACCACTTCTCCGCCGCCAAGCCATGCTCCAAAAAATACGGTGATACTGCAGAGCAGCAAAGCCAGCGGTTTTTTTATTACGCCTGCCCCGTAGGCAATCCCCATGGAAGCGGCTGCCCCGCTTGCGCCTATATTAATAGCAAAAAATAAACCAATCGTCACTGCTATAATTGTGAGCAAATAAATGACCCTCCTTTAATCCCGCATTACGGACGATCCACCCCCACCATACTATTTATGATAGATTTAGAGTCCGAAGCGGTGGGCACTGCCCGTCAATGCCGGATTGGTTCAACATTCACTGTGGTGATCACCACAGTGTTGGAGGCTTTAGCTTAACGGGTATGTAAGCCGCATTCTGTCTTACCGCTGCCCGACCAGCGTCCTGCACGTGAATCGGCGCCATCACCAACCGGCTTTGTACAAGGGAAACAACCGATGCTTGGATAGTTCTGGTCATGCAAGGTGTTGTATGGAAGATCCTTACTTCTGATGTACTCCCAAACCTCATCCCAAGTCCAATGAATTAATGGGCAAATTTTGATATTCTCGAATTTATCATCCTTATTAAGGAACTCTGTGTTGGCTCTTGTTGGTGACTGTTCACGGCGAAGTCCTGAGATCCACGCTTGTTTAGCAGTCAAAGTCTCCCTTAATGGGATTACTTTACGAATGTTACAGCACTGGTTGGCATCTCTTAGCCATAGCGCCGAGCCATATTCTGCAGCTTGTTCATCAAGAGTTACTTTTGGTTGTTTCCGCTCAATTCTTAATGTTGGGAAACGGGCTTCGATTTTGTCGATGACTTCGTAAGTTTCAGGAAAATGCAGCCCGGTGTCTAAGAACACGATATGGGCATCTGGTTTTACCTGATGAATCAGGTCAATCAATACAATCGCTTCGGCTCCGAAGCTGGATGCATAGACAATGTCTTGATCAGCATAAGTGTTGTATGCCCACTTTAAAACGGAAAGTGCCCCTTTCGTTTTATCTTCGAAAGGAAATGTGTCGGAAATTTGTTGCCAATTTTGATAGGTAATTGCAGCGGTCATGCTACATGCCTCCTTTTTTTCATAAAAAAACGTCTTCCAGGGCGGCTGACGTTGAGACAGCCTCCAGCTTACTGGTCAGCAGTTTTTATTTTGTTTAAGACGAACCTTTTCATTTTTTTCTATTTGTACAATCTTACCATCCTGAACTACTAGTGTAATCGAGCCAAATTGTAAAGAAACCAGCATGTTCTCTAAATGCGTGATAAGTTCTTGCCTTTCATTAGCGTTCAGACTTATTCGCCTCCTTTTTACAAAAAGCGCCTTTCCCACTTTAGGAAAGGCGCTCACAAAAGTCCAGTAAACACCTTATCTACCAAAATGAAAACCATTTTGCTGGAATTGGCACCTTGCTTGGCAGGTTGCCGGGCTTCATCGGGCCAGTCCCTAAGCCTCTCTAGATAAGAATAATTGATTGATGTGATTAATCCTACCATACCAATAGGATTTATGTAAATAAAAAAATATAAAATTTAAAAAATTCTTCACTGCTCTCTTTTTTGTGATGAATTTTTGGCAAAAAAATTTCTTTAAACCAATGCCCTTTTCTGATTGTTTGCATTTACTGTAATGTGAAGGAGGAGGATGAATGTGACGGAATTGAGTTTTCATCAAATTGCCCATGAATTGTTAAAAAAGGAAGTCGAAGTAGTTACTCTGCAAGGGAATTTTACCGGCAGGCTTTTAGAGGTAGGCAGAGATGTTATTGTATTGGAATCGAGAGGCAGAGGCCGCGAACGAATTTTGGGTATTAGAATTGAAACGATCGTAGCGATTTTCCGAGTGGAAAATTTTATACCTAGAGGACCATTTGGGTTTGGGCCAGGGGAAGTCGAGGAATCACCAGAACATCATGAAAGCAGCAGCAGTCATTAAGACGAATCAACAAGAGAAAGCAGCCGTATGCTTTCTCTTTTTTTTGCAAAAATCTCCCTATTACCGAAATATTAAACGAAATTTATTTAACTTCAAATACATACGGAAATGCTCTTACCTTGATAATGTCTCTTAGTACCCTTTTACACGTCATCGTGCTAAAATAATGAAATGACAGGAACATCATGATTCCAAATGATGGGGATCTGTTTTCCTCACAGTAAGGACGCGGTTAAATAATAAAAGACAAGAAGGGTTTTTTTTGAATAATACATCAAAGAATTTAGACAATAAAATACTTCGTTTTACAGTTACGCTGGTAACGGCTTTTATTGGGGGGTTAGTATTTTCTTTTCTTCATACTCCGATCCCTTGGCTGCTTGGGCCAATGGCAGCTGTCTTAATCGGCGCAAGATTTGGAAAAATTGCATTTTACTGGCCGGTTGCGATTCGTGATACAGGCTTAATTGTCGTCGGGTATTCGATTGGACTATCATTTACAAAAGACGCACTCTTACAAATTATCGCCAAACTTCCTTCGATGCTGCTGATGACGACTTTGCTTGTCCTCTTTTGTGCTGGGATTGCTTGGATTGTTTCAAAATTAACCGGGGTTGATTATCCAACGGTCTTAACCGGGAGTATACCAGGCGGACTTTCGCAAATGATTATTTTTGCTGAAGAAATGAAAGGAATTGATATTACGACGGTTACTTTCCTGCAAGTAGCTCGTTTGATGATGATTATCTTCGTTGTTCCGTTTCTGATCTTGGGTCCGTTGTTTCATCATACAGGCGGCGGTGCTGGAGCAGATGTTGTGAATCATGCCGTGCACGGATCAGGACCGGTATTTCCTAATTTTATTTTGTTAGCGATTATTTGTGTATTGTGTGCTTTCCTGGCGCGGAAACTTAAATTTCCTACTCCTTATTTATTGGGACCTATCCTTGGCACTGCGATTGCCGGTATTTCCGGGCTGCATGGCCCTGTTTTGCCGCCATCTGTATTGGATATTTCACAATTTATGATTGGCTCTTATATTGGTTTATTGTTGAAACCTGAAAAACTAGAGCATAAAGCGAAGGTCATTAGCCTGGCGTTTTTGAGTGGTCTGTTGATGATTATTGGGTCTGTCGGCTTAGGGCTCTTGCTCATTTATTTTTACCATATCACGCCTTCAACTAGTTTACTAAGCTTGGCACCGGGAGGTATGGATCAAATGGCCATCCTCGCTCATGAAGTCAATGCTGATTTATCGATGGTTACAGGTTATCAATTATTTCGTCTCTTTTTCATTTATTTTGTTGTCCCGCCGATGCTGCGGCTGTTTTTTAAAGTTGGGTCTGGAAAAATAAAGAAACCTGCTTAAGTACCTCAATAAACAATCAATGCGTTCTTTTCAGTAAGTAGTTCGGTTTTAGAGTACAACATGTAAAATAACACTCCAAAACGAACTTCTTTGAGTAAATAACATCATTAAACGCAAAGAAGGGATAGCCTAATGACTATTCCTTCTTTTCTCTATCGACTCCCGTTAAATAAATTTGTTGTCTGTTTTATAGAGTGTCTTCGTCGCTTTTGTACTCCAAAATATCACCTGGCTGACAATCCAAAGTCTTACATATCGCTTCTAATGTAGAAAAACGAACCGCTTTTGCTTTACCATTCTTCAGAATAGAAAGATTCGCCATAGTAATTCCAACTCGCTCCGAAAGCTCTGTTACGCTCATTTTTCGTTTTGCTAACATCACATCAATATTAATAATAATTGCCATATCCTTCACCTCAGACAGTCAAATCATTTTCTGATTTTATGATAATCGCTTCTTGTAGAAGCCGTTGGAGGATAGCAGCAAAAACGGCGATAACCAACGAAGTAAAAATGATGATGAGTGCTATTAATCCAATGGGAGGGTCAACTTTCTTCGCAATAAAACGAAAGAGTGGCAAACCTAGTACATACAAACCACTGATTGTAATCGCACAGCACTTTATGTTCTTTAACGCCTTTACAGATAATTCCGAGAACGCTGTGTTCTCGTCAATATACTGTAAAAGATTGAAAGCCTGAAAGAGAGCAAAGTAAAAAGGCACAGCCGCTCCATACATTACGATGAAAACGAGATATTTCATTGGGACAATATTTGGATATATTTTTGCTGCGAAATTTGCCATATGGGGCACTAAAAATATACATAAAGCAAGCACTGCAATTCCAGCCAGAAAAATAATTCCCTTTAAGAAAGTGGTTGAACCTCGTTTACTATTCATTTCATACACCTCACTTAATTAATGACAACATGATTTTAGCACACTGTTTATCGTTTTTCAATAAATTAATATTGTTTTCTATTATATCATTGTTGTTATTTAATATCCTTTTTATTTAAATTAATTAATATCGTTTGAAAAATTTCAGATTACGAATGACAGAGGTGAAAGTATTGATATATCAACAAAAAAGACATATGAAATCATTTACGATTTCATATGTCTTTTCAAGTGTTTTTTTTATTGTTTGTACTCCAAAAGCGAACCTTTATTTTTTTCAGCGCTTGCTTTTTAGCTTTTATTTTGGTGAAAGGATTTCATCGATAATCCCGTACGCTTTTGCTTCGTCTGCGCTCATAAAATAATCCCGATCTGTATCTTTAGCAACTTTTTCAACCGGCTGACCCGTTCGGTCAGCAATGATTTGATTAATATGTTCTCTTAGCTTTAAGATGCGCCGGGCCGAGATTTCGATTTCGGTTGCCTGCCCTCTCGCGCCGCCTAATGGCTGATGAATCATGATTTCACTGTTCGGGAGTGCGCACCGCTTCCCTTTTGTTCCAGCTAATAGTAACATCGCCCCAAACGAGGCGGCCATACCGGTGCATATTGTGCGAACATCAGGCTTAATGATTTGCATGGTATCATAGATGGCAAATCCTGCAGTGGTCGAGCCGCCTGGGCTGTTAATATAGAGCGAAATCTCTTTTTCCGGATCGTCTGCTGCTAAAAATAACAATTGTGCCACAACGCTGTTGGCGGTATGATCCGTGATTTCCTCCCCTATGATGATGATTCTGTCCTTTAACAGACGTGAATAAATATCGTAAGAACGCTCACCGCGATTGGATTGTTCAATTACATATGGAATCGTAGTCATTTTTTATCCTCCTTGAAGCGATTATTAGGCTATGCAGCCATACAGAGAGTGCTTGAAGAAGTTTGATTTTTATAAGGTGATTTTGAATAGAAACTTGAGACGTTACTGATGGCCGTGATTGAAGGAATGGCCTCTATTAGTACAGCTGGATCCTGATCTTTCAAGGCCTCATAAAAAATTTCAGTGAGTTCCTCTTTTTCCTTTTCATCCCAATAGGAGTCAACTGAAGAAGGTTCCTCTTCCTCGGTTGTTTTTTCCAGACGTTTTTTCCCGCGATGAAGACTGGCCTTAACTGCCGTCTCGCTTGCGCCTACTATCTCAGCAATTTCCTTTAGCTGATATTGAAAGGCCTCTTTTAGTAAAAAGATAACGGCCTGCTTGGGTGTAAAATTATGAATTAGCATTTCAACTGCATTCGTGACTTCATCGAGTTGTTTTGTTAATTCATGGCAGGAGAAGTCTAGTTCAGTCTCAAGCCTTTCATGTTTTCGTTTTCGTAGCTGATCGATCCAATGATGATAGGCAATTTTGTTTAACAAAGCCGTACTCATTTGGTGCTGATGATATTTTAGCGCCTTCAGATAGGTCTCCTGCGCGATGTCATCTCCATCCCATTTGTTCTGGGCTAAAAATCGGCAATACCGCTGTAGCTTAGGATAAACTTCAGCCCAGTGGTTCTCTTCCTCCTCTGAACCCATGGTCTTGAATGAGTTAAGCTTTACTGACATGTTTTTCACTCCTTTTGCACTCTCTGCTTTATTAACGTTTAAAGAAGGATCAAAAGATACGGGTCAGATTAATTTTTTATTTTATTATATGTTAGTTTACGATGAATCACATAAACCGATGGATGTTGATCTGCTTTTCTTTATTTTGCTGATACATTTTTTCCACATATTCCTCTCTTGCTGCTTCCTCTAATGTGATTAGACGTTTATGGATGGTTATTGTAAAGAACAAGAGATTAATGGTCATTATATTCCCCTCTTTCTCTATTAGCTCTTTTTACTTCATAACGTTTGAGGAGCTTTTAAAGATACGGGGCAATGACCTAAATTTTCTAGGTGGCATATCTTCAGTTTACATAATATAATTATCTGTTATGTAAAAAATATGTAAATTCAAAACTATTAAGTTAATAAGGCTTGAATTACACTGAAAGACATCCTACAATGGTTTTAGCTTCGATTGAAAAAATATGGGTTTATTTTGATGAAAAATAACCATGGATTATTTTAATCAGCCTGATATAATCCAATTAAACAATACATGTTAAAGGTGGGCATTATGGAGAACACAAGTCGATATGTTGTCAACGCACTTGGAAAAGGTGGGGAAACATATTATACTCTTTGTAAAGACAAACAAGAATTACAGAAATGGATTCACAACAATCGTGAAAAATTAGTGATGGATGAACTGATCATTAAGGATAAAAAACAAAGTTTATTCTCCAAATGGTTCGGCCTAAGAAAATTATATTAACAACAGACGCCATTTTCTCACAGGAATGGCGTCTTCTTTTTGTATTTTAATAATTTAGCAGTCAACTAACCGCATATAAATGAATATCGATCATTTTTTAAACAGGAGGTATTTTTTTGACAAATGAAATGTTAGAGAAAAAAGTTCTACCCACGACTAACAACAATTCGAATCATATCAGGGTCCAAAATCGCTTCAGTTTAACGATTCATTTTGGTGATTCCTTAAATTTATTAGCGTTACTAGCTGGTGTTTACATAATAAGAAGTTCAGTAAAGAAAAGAAAACAAAAAAAGAAAGCAGAGAAAATGTAATGACTATTGCAGTCATTGCATTTTTTTGCGTTCAGTCGTCTAATGCTCTTATTCTCTTACGCAGTTCAATCATGACCTCTTTTGGGTTTTCTAGTTCAAATATGACGTATTTGTATTTCCCGCAGCCCTCGATTTCCAACTGTAATAATGGTACATTATGTTCGAAGGAAAGGAAATACCATTCGTTTCCAAATTTAAAGCTTCCCTCGAAAATATGCAGTGGTGCAATCGAGGTGCCAGGCATCCTGAGCATCCACATCGGCGGTTCAAATTCATCGATATACACCTTTTTGATCGCCTTATAAGGGATTTTCAACTGCCATTTCAGCGCAAAAACACTTTCCACACCATTTAACCTAAGTACGAACTCCTCCTCATCAAAGTGGACTTTCCTTGTCATAAAGGACACCTCACTTACGGTTTCAATTCATACCTTCTTAACCTATTTTAACACTTACAGAAATAGGAAACTAGATAAATATAAAATGGTGTCAGGCACCATTTATAACCTTCCTCTTATAAGAATCGTAGAAAGTTAGTTAATGGTGCCTGACACCCTTATATACATTATTACCGTAGAAAGTCATTTATTGGTGCCTGACACCACTATTGTACCAATGCGGCGTTGTATCGTTTCTTTTGGATTTGGATGAGTCTGACGGAGAGGGCGATTCCTGCTGCGAGCAGCCCTATGGTCAGTCCGATCCAGTAGCCTCTTGCCCCTAAGCCGGTGAAATTGGCTAGTAGATAGCCTGCTGGCAGACAAATCAGCCAGTAGGCGACCAGTGTCATGATGAAGGCGATATTTACGTCCTTATAGCCTCTTAATGCCGCCTGTGCCGTTGCCTGGATCGCATCGGAAATCTGGAAAAACAGGGCAAAGATTAAAAAGTTCGCTGTTAAGTTAATAACAGCTGCTTCTGTCGAATAAAGTCCGGCCACCTGATAACGGAATGCGACAACAACCAAGCCCGTCCCGATGGCAATTAATACCGCGATCCCTATCCCTAACCAGCTGTACTGTTTGGCATCCTTGTATCTTCGAGCCCCTACTTCAAATCCGACAAGCACGGTTAGTGCGGTTGAAATACTAATTGGGATCATGTAAATGAATGAGACGACATTTAAAGCAGACTGATAGGCCGCAATCGTCGTTACATTAAACTTACTTAATAGGATTGTCACAATCGCAAACACGGTCGTCTCGAAGAAAACGGACAGTCCCATCGGCACCCCAATTTTGAGAATTTCCTTACACTGTTCCCATGAAAACTCATTTAAATTTGAGAAGACTTGGAAAGATGAAAACGGATCCTGTTTTTTAACAATAAAAATTGTCATCCCCAAAAAGATCCAATCGGTGATTGCAGTGGCATAGCCGGCTCCTGCACCGCCTAGCTCTGGAAACCCAAACTTTCCAAAAATCAAGACATAGTTCAAGACTAAGTTGATCGGTAAGGACAACAGCATAATCACCATAATGACACGCGTTTTACCTAAAGCATAAATAAAAGATCTTAGCACATTAAAAATAAAAAGTGGCAGTAAGCCATAACTTAGTCCAACCAAATAATCAAAAGCGGTATCTTGGACTTTAGGTGAAAGCTTCATTAGATCTAAAATCGGCCCTAGGAAAAAATAACCTAAAACTATAATGATAATTGCAATGATCATGGATAGAAATATTCCATTTTTGACGATAGAAGCTACTTCATCATTCTTTTTTTGCCCAAAGCGCTGGGCACAAATTGGGGATACAGCAAGAAAGATTCCGCTAATTCCATTAAAGACTGGACTCCAGATCGATGTTCCGATGGCTACTCCTGCTAAATCAGAACTACTATATCTTCCTGACATGATTGTATTGAAAAAGACCATGGAAAACATGCCAAGCTGGGTAATTAAGATGGGGACTAACAAGACAAAGATTTGCTTTGTCTTTTCTTTAAGTGTAAACGTTTGGTTCATAATATGAATGCTCCTATAGAAAAATAAAATTCCGAAATTTCATTATAACCTACTATGGGTTAATTTTCCTCATAAAGTTTGAACTAATCTGTTTAAGAGCACAAAAATAGGACTCTTTACAAGTCCTATTTCTTAACAATTTTGGATGGATTATTGATTTTATACAACACTGCTGTATCGACCACAAAATCCTCTGGGGCATCCTTGCCTTTCCCCATTTTCTTGGCGGCCACTTTTCCATCGAATTCGAGCAAATCCCCTGCTGCTAATTCAAACTTTTTCAATGTCTTACTATGACTGCACCAGGCTAGTCCCAAATCAATTGGATTTTCCTGAACAATTTGCACATTTTCCAATACAACCACCTCGTCATTTTCCTCATTAAAAGGATTATAGACAAGGGCAAACTGTTTCACTGCAGCAGTAAAATGTACTTTATCAGCAGGCAGCTCGATTTTCGGTGCCTTCTCTTTTTTGGGTTTAGGTTCCTTAGCAGGTTTGACGGCCTTTTCCTTCTTGGGAGCTTCCAGAGGTGGAACCGTTTCGGTTTTTTGGGCGACCTCTTCTGATTTTGGCTCTGCTGCCTCTTCTGAAGGATCCTTCTCTTCAAGATTAATTAAGCTTTCTTTACCGAAGCTGGATTGCTGCATTTCTTTTAAAAATGCCGGGTGGACACAGGTCAAATTTCCATCTTGGAATTCAACCACTAAGGTGTTAAATTCTCCCGTATTGCCATAAGTCTCATAGCCTTTAATCGTTACGAGACGTTGATAGTTGCCTTCTTTATACCAAAATTCCTTTTTCGCCCCTGGCAATCCCCATTCCTTAAGCTTTTCTTTAAAATGATCCTCATCCCGAAACGATTCGTAGTCCCCTTTTGGCGGAATATATTTAGTTAAATCAGACTGTTCGATTTGTGTACGCAGAATGGCCATAACGACAATCCCTCCATTATATATGTATGTTCTTTCATTATAACATTTATTTCAGAAAAGATTAATTTACCACAATAGGAGGAAATCAGCATAAAAAAAAGACTCTACAATGAGAGTCTTTTCTATATATGGCCTAAAATTATATTTTACGAACGTTAGAAGCTTGTGGTCCACGTTGACCTTGTTCAACGTCGAAAGATACTGCTTGACCTTCGTCTAAAGATTTGAAGCCTTCGCCTTGGATTGCAGAGAAGTGAACGAATACGTCGTCTCCAGCTTCGCGCTCGATAAATCCAAAACCTTTTTCTGCGTTAAACCATTTTACTTTACCTTGTTCCATGTGTGGTTCCTCCTGCTGTGTGCTTTGCACACAATTTGTTACTATCCTTGCTCAAATCTTCAAGACAAAAAGCAGTTATCACTTTAACGTTCTTTCCGACTCACAAAAATAATTCTACTTAAATATAGCAGATACTATGGAATAAAGCAAACTCATTTGCAAATTTTGTTTTTTTTGGTAGAAAAGTCCGCTATACAAAATGTGTCCTTTTGACCATATTCTACAAGCCTTTTCATAAAATATTTAGCGTTTCTAAATTTTTTAAAAACATCTGAAATTTCTCTATTAGATTGTGGTGTTTGATTGTATAATTACTAAGAATTTAAATAGAAATTGGTGATGGCACATGCGGACTTATAACGAAAAGATTAGTATCTATCATGGAATGGTGTCTACCATCGCAGTGAATCTAGCAAGCAACTTTTTTCCTATCTTTGCAATCTCTATTTTAGGGGCCAGCAATTACCAAGTGGGATTAATCAGTTCCCTCCCGCCCTTGGTCGCACTTATTATGACGGTTCCAGCCGCTATTTTATTAAACCGCTTGGAATTGCAAAAGAAAACGGTTGCGATGTCTGTCCTTTGGGCGAGACTGATGTTTTTATTGCTGGCAGGAGTGATCTTTATTCATTCTTCCTATCAGGCATGGGCATTTTTGATCATTGTTGCCCTCATGAATGTTCCTGGTACGATCTCGAACATTGGCTGGCAGACCTTAATTAGCGGAATGATTAAAGAAAAACGGCGGGGGGCCTTTTTCAGTGACCGCAACCGGCTCTTAACGGTTGTGGGCATGGTCACTACTTTAATTATCGGGGTTGTCATGAAAAGTCAGACTCATCATGCTTGGGCTTATCAAATTTTATTCATCATTGCTTTCATTTTTGGCTTACTAGAAGTACTTTTTTTGATGAAGCATCGAGAAAAACCACAAGTGAAGTCTGCGCAAAAAAAATCCTTGATGGACTGGTCGATTTTTAAGGACCCAGGATACAAATGGTTTCTGATTACAGCTCTTTGCTTTAACTTTACTTGGCAGATGGCGTGGGGTTTATTCAATATCTATAATGTCCGCTATGTTCATGCCACGATCCTCTGGATCAGTATTTTTTCGGTTGCCAATCAGCTTGTGCAGATTTTCTCGTTCCCATTATGGAAAAAATGGGCTGAGCAAAAATCTAACACCCTCGTGCTGGTATGGGTAGCAGTGGGAATGGCAACAGCGCCCGTTTTAAACATCATTTCGACAAATGTATTTTATATTACCTTTGTTTCGATGACCTCCGGATTTTTTCTTTCCGGTACAACGCTTTTATTGTTTAATCTATTACTGGAGCAATCGCCAGAAGAAAAGAGAACCTATTGTATTACTACCTATAATGTCCTCCTATCCCTTGTCGCTTTTATTGCCCCGCAAATCGGGATTTGGTTTTTAGAAATTTCCAACATGAGAGTATCGATGGAGATCTGCACCCTCCTGCGTTGCATCAGCGCCTTTGTCTTTTTCCTCATGTATGTAAAATTTATGCGAACCAAAAAAACAACCAAAATCATGTCATCCAAAAAAGCGTCCCCATCCTCTTAACCGGGATGGGGCATTGGATTGGTGTCATTGGATTGGTGTCAGGCACTAAACGTGGACACTGTCCTCCTTGAATGGACAATCCTACTTATCATCAAGAGGGTTCATTTTCCGGAGCAGGGTAAATAATTGATCGGTTTCCTGTATGGTTAGGTGATTGGTTAATCGCTGGTGGGAGCGATCTAATAGTTGGATTAGGATTGGGTAAAAGCCCAGTCCTTTTTGGGTTGGATATAATTGATAGGAACGACGGTCTTCCACATCTAAAACACGCTCGATGTCCCCCGCTTCTTCCAATTGTTTAACAGCCCTGGCTGTGGTCGCCTTATCAAATTTTAGTTATGTGGTTAATTTATCTTGATTGACTCCGGGACACCTTAAGATCTCGATTAAAAAACTATGTTGTCCCCCGCCGCCGATTTGAAACGGTTTTAGTTCTTTTGTAAGGAATTTTTGGTGCTGCCGATTTAGCTGCGAAATCAGCTTGCCGATTGGTTTTCTTTCCATTCTCATCCCTCTTAAATATGTCAATAATATCAAGATTAACTTCAAAGCCAAAGTCGCGGTGAGACATCAGTAAATTTTATCAACTGACAAATATATTTTAAAAAGTTTCATATTTTTAGAAGGAGTTGATTTTTGAAATCGGGAGGTTCCTATGATTAGAATCAATCATCAAGTTGTTGAGCCGGGAGACCTAAAGGGAATTACCAAACCAGAAGAAAAAAATATCATAAAACTAATGGCGGGCTATCATTCTACCTTTGATTATCAAACGATCCATCAATTAGAAACTGAACTGTTATTTCGGACCAACACCATGAAAGCTGCACAAGAGCTTAACAAAAGCGGTTTAAAGTTTACGACATTCACGTACGCATTTTGTAATAAAACGTATTGGGACAGATTAGGGAATGGGGGGTTCTTGTTAAAACCAAATGTTAGCCCTTCGGTAGCAATCTTAGATATCCTCAAAAACGGAAAACTATATGCAACTGAATGCTCCACTGCGATTGCGATCGTTTTATATCTGGCTGCGCTCTATTCCATTGGACGGCAGCGGTTTGATGTGTTATTTGCTCGTCTTTACTTAATGGACTGGCAATTCGATGAGGACCTGCCGATTTTTCAGCTCTATTCGGATGATTTCCTCCCGGGTGATGTCTTACATTTTAACAATCCCGATTTTGATCCGAAACAGCCTCATTGGCGCGCAGAAAATGTGGTCTATTTTGGTGATGACAAATACTACGGACACGGGGTCGGCATCCAAAATGCCAGCACCATCATCAACTTCCTAAACAAAAAAAGAAAACCGAATCCAACGAACTCAGCCTATCTCATGAATATGATTACACGTCCTAATTATCGAGCATTTTCATACGGAACAATGTAGAAATAGTGAAATTGGTGACAGGCACCACCCGTGGACAATGTCCACGGGCGGTGCCTGTCACCTTTTTTACTTTATTGATATGTTATAAGTTGATAAATGCGTCTTCTGCTTTTACTTTGGTTTTGATTACTTTGTTTTCTTTTAACCAATCGGCAACTTGGTTCCATGTTTGCGGGTCTTGGTAGCCGAATGGTTTGTCTTTTGCGTCCATGAGCGGCAAGAGAATTTGTAAGCTTTTCGTTTCAATGTCCTTCTCTAGTGGTGATGATTGATCTTCATGCTTTAGTAACACCGACAAGCCCTCCGCCGGGTGATCCTGAACATATTTTTGTCCTTTTCCAATCGCTGTCATAAACTTTTTAAATACATCAGGCTTGGCTTTTAGTTCTTTTTCACTTCCTACCAAGACTAACTCATAGTAATCCGGAACGCCATAGTCAGCAGGATTCAAGGTCCGCATTGGATGCCCTTCCTTATCCAGCAATAACTTTTCATGGTTGATATAACCGCCAATTAGGGCATTGGTTTTCTTCGTTGCCATCGCCGGAATCAAGTCCCAGCCAACATCGACCATTTTCACCTTCGAAGCATCACCGCCGGCAGCCTTAACCATGGATTGTACAATCGCCTCGTCAAGTGGAATCGATGGATAGCCGATCGTTTTCCCTGCTAAATCTTTCGGTGACTTAATGGAACTATCTTCAGGAACCATTAATTGATTAAGCGGATGACGGACGATCGCCCCAAACGATTGAACGGGAATATCTTCCCCACGGGCCACCAGTACCTGCGGCTGATAGCTGAGCGCCATGTCGATTTGGCCGGCAGCAACAAGCTTTAACGGATCATTTGTATCGGCCGGCATTTGAATCGTAACATCCAAGCCCTGCTCTTTAAAATAACCCTTTTCCTGCGCTGCATAAAGGAAAGAATGGACAGCGTTTGGATACCAATCTAACATTAAGGTCACTTTTTCAAGCTTTTTGTCACCGCTTGACGTGCCCTCAGTGGATGCGGTTTGGTTGTTTTTTCCGCAGGCACTTAATAAAATTAACAATAAACTAAGTAGAATTAAAGCACTTTTCTTCATTTGATTGATCTTCCTCTCTTAGATGCGAACTTTATTTTTTAAAACTTGCTTTTCTATTAAACTTATTAATAAAAACAAGACAATTCCTAGCAATGATAATAGAAAAATCGCCGCAAACACAGCGTCAGCCTGTAAGCTGCCCGACATGCGCCGGCTGAAGTAACCCAGACCCTGGCTGGCACCGAGCCATTCACCAATTGTGGCCCCGACAACACAAAACACCACTGACATTTTTAAACCTGATAAAAACGCTGGCAGGGCCATTGGCACCTGTATCTTCTTAAAAATCATCCAGCGCCCCGCACCCATTGTTAGCAATAAATCACGGTACTCGTTACCACCTGTTTTCAGGCCATCATAGGTGCTAACCACGATCGGAAAGAACGCCGTTAAAATCGTGACAGCAATCTTGCTCCAGATCGAATAGCCAAACCACATGATAAAAATCGGCGAAATTGCAATCAGCGGAATCGTTTGTGAAATGACCAAGAACGGATAAAGCACTTTTTCTAACGGACGAAAAAAGTGCATGCCGACCCCAAGGATGGTACCGCAGATCACCGAAATCACAAAACCTATGAGAACTTCATTTAGGGTCGCGGGCAGATGCTCTTCAAATAGGAGCTCGCGGTTGTCTATTAATGAGCTCCATACCGCGGAAGGAGCCGGCAAGATAAAGGCTGGAATGATCCCACGTTTGACCACCATTTCCCATATACTGACAAGAAGAATGACCACGATTAAAAATAATCCATAATCACTCGTCCATTTCTTTAAACTAGTTTTCATGTTGAATCAGCCACTCCAGTTCTTTTCTCATCCTTATAAAATCTGTTTGGTAGATTAATTCGGAACTTCTTGGTCTCGCTAAGTTGACTTTCCATTCCTCAATACCGTCCCGTTGGAGGATATAAATTCGGTCACTTAGCAATAAAGCTTCCTCTAGATCATGAGTGATAAACAAGACCGTTTTTTGTAATTCGCCCCATAGCCCCAGTAACCAGCTGTGCATATTCCGTTTCGTCATCGAGTCCAGGGCACCAAACGGTTCATCTAACAGGAGCAAGTCTTTCCCCGTCATAAGCGTTCTTAAAAAGGCGGCTCGCTGCCGCATACCGCCTGAGAGCTCATTGGGGTATGAATTTTCATAGTCAGCCAGTCCAAAACGAACCAGCCACTCGCGCACTTCTGGTAATTTGCTTTTCTTATTTTCCTTTGTTACTTCGAACGGTAGTAGAACATTGTCTAAAACCGTTCTCCAGGGCAAAAGCAGGTCCTTTTGCGGCATATAGCCAACACTTCCTAATCTCTTGCCAGTCTCGTGCGTGCCGTTTATCAGGATTTCCCCCTGATCCGGCTCAAGTAACCCGGTAACCAGCTTAAAAAGGGTGCTTTTTCCCGAACCACTTGCCCCAATCACGGAAACAAATTCTCCTGCTTGTACCTTAAGCGAGATCTGTTCGAAGATCGGTTTTGAATCGCCAAAGGTATAGGATAGTTCGTTTATTTTTAACATCGTTGGACTAGACAGGCCACTCGCCCCCCTGATAGACCATATCCCAAAACATATATTCAAACCGGGAAGTAGTTAAGAAATGTTCTTCTAAGATCGCTAACTCCCATTCCGGTTTTCCTGCAGTCAATTGGTCTAACAAATCGATCAGCCACTCCGCAAGATTGCCAAATTCCTCAGAAGAGTACATTTTTACCCACTCACCATACTGATAGTGACTGCTAGCACCTTGATATTCTTCTGCTAACATCTTGCCGATCTCCCAATAGCTCCACATACACGGCAATAATGCCGAGATTAATTCCTCAAGAGAACCATTTTGCGCCACATTTAACATGTATCGGGTGTAGGCTAAATTGATTGGGGCAGGTTTCGTCTCTTCTAGCTGTTGATGGGTAATCCCAAACTTTTCAGCATATTGTCGGTGCAAGTCCATTTCCCCGTGCAATGTCTCATTAAGGAGTTTGGCGAAAGCTGCCATCGTTTCCAAATCTCTTGCTTTTACTGCTCCAAAAGCAAACAGTTTAGAATAATCGATTAAAAATACATAGTCTTGCTTCATGTAACGAATAAAGGATTCAACCGGAAGGTCCCCGTTCCCCATCCCAACAACAAAGGGATGCTGATGGGTTTTCTCCCAAATATCACTTACTTTTTGAAAAAGCCGCTGAGAAAATTTCATGCTGTTTCTCCTCCTTCTTGCTGTTACACCACTCAGCGATAAAAATCGCTAATACTTTTGTAAAATCTAGCAGCTGCTGTATTTCCAGTTTTTCATTAACGGCATGCGCATCCTCCAACTTTCCAGGTCCAAAGATGGCGGTCGGAATCCCGGCACGACCCAGCCAGCCTGCATCGGTTACGGTGGTGGACATTCCGACCATCGGCTGTTGGTGTAAGATTTTTTCAAAAGAGTTTGTTAAAAGTTGTGTACCAGGATGCTCTTCGTCTATTTCTAATGAAGGAAAAATTTCACCGCGATCGACGATCATCGATTTTCCTCCCCAAACAAATTCGGGAGGATTGTCTCGAAGCCATGGATCAGCAGCGGCAACCGCCAAGATATGCTGTTCAATTTCCCTAATTACTTGTTCATAATCTTCATTAGGATAAAAATGAACGGTTACCCATAAAGCACAGCGATCGGCAACAAACGCCGCATGACGGCCGCCCTCAATCACCGCAGGATTGATTGTATTAGTGCCCGGCGGAAATCCTACATAGCTTTTGGTCACTGCCCAGTGGCGTTCGAGGTCCTGGAGACCTGCGATAATCTTCATCATCTTCTCAATGGCACTGGCCCCTTTAACACCGCCGCCCGCATGAATCATGTTCCGGCGGATCCCATCATGATACGTTTCTTTGCTTTGAATCGTAATCCAGACAGTAATGACGCCGCCTTGTCCTTGAATATGTAAGTCACTTGTATCAACCACAACGGCATAGTCTGCATGATAGCCCCGCTCAACGCAGGCCTGGGTTCCTGCTTCACCGACTTCTTCCCCAATAACGGATTGGAATTGCAGATCTCCTTGCAGGCTGATTCCTAGTTCATTTAATAGTTTGATAGCAAACAGTGATGCCGCCATGCCGCCTTTCATATCGGCAACGCCCCGGCCATAAATATGAGCATCCTTTAGGTAGGCTTCAAATGGGGATGAACTCCATTCTTTAGTGTCGCCAACCTCGGCTACGTCCACATGACCATTTACAATTAAGCTATTAAACTGGTTTGAAGATTCCCCCGGCAAAATTCCGACTACATTGGGGTCCCCGGGGTACACATCCCACTTATCTGTAGTAAAGCCTAATGCTTCTAAATATCCTTTAATAAATTCTTGAACACTGTTGGTATTCCGGGCGGGAGGGCTGACGGTCGGGAAGGAAACAAGCTCGGTCAACAGATCAAGTAATTCCCCTTTTCTCGCCTCTACCTCACTTGTTATTCTCTCAAGTATTGCCTCGTTCATTTTTCTCACTCCATAGAGTTAGTTTTTAATAGCTGGTGATTTATTTTCATCCATAACTAACACTTTCTTTCTTAAAAAGACCACTAGAACTACAAAGCCAAGCAGTGCTCCCGCAAATGAGCTGAAGATAAATAATGGAATAAATCCAAAAAGAGTCGCTTTTTGCCCAAGAATCAGTGTAGCGATCGGATAGGACAATAGAGCCCCAAGGATTCCGGTTCCGATCACTTCACCGGCAAATGCCAGGTAAAGCTTTTTGGTTTTTAAAAATAACAGCGATGCCAGTAAAGCCCCGACCATACTGCCAGGAAAAGCAAAAATAGAACCCGTGCCCATTAGATTACGGATTAGTGATACACAAAAGGCCTGGGCAACAGCGTAATACGGCCCTAACAAAACGGCAGATAACACGTTTAAAAAATGCTGCATGGGAAATACCTTTGTAAAACCAATCGGAATAGCTACTAGGTTACTAGTGATGGTCCCGATGGCAATCATCATCGCGGTAACTGTCAGCTTATAGGTTTTATTCATGTTATCAGCCCTCCGTTATTTGAACATTATTTATTAACGCCTCGGCTGCTTCGTATGGGGAGTCTGCATGACTGATCGCTGTGATGACCGAAACTCCATCAGCCCCCGAATTGATGACCTCCGCTGCATTTTCACTGGTGATGCCTCCGATTCCAACGATTGGGATGGTGCAGCCTTGTTCTCGTAAGATCTCGATTAATTCCGTCCCTCTTACCGGCTTAGCGTCATCTTTTGTGCTTGTAGGGAAGATCGGGCCGATTCCGAAATAATCTGCACCATCCTTGAGAGCCGTCTCGGCTTCTTCTTGGGTATGGACGGAAACTCCGAGGATTTTGTTGTCGCCTATTCTCGCACGGACGACTTTTACTGGCTCATCCTCTTGTCCGATATGGACACCGTCCGCATTCAGTTCAATCGCTAACTCAATGTCATCATTGACAATGAAGGGGATTTGATTTTCTTTACAGATGCTCTGCAATTGTCTTGCCAGTTCGTATTTTTCCGTTCCTGTTAATGCATTCTTCCCCTTTTCACGAAATTGAAAAAGGGTAACGCCCCCAGCGATTGCTTCTTTTAATACGTCTGCTGGATCTTTGCGGCAGTTAGGACTGCCCATGATAAAATAAACCTTTAAAGCCTCTCTCAGGTTTTTCATCGATTGTATAGCTCCCTTCTCTTCCGAAACGCCCCATGGTTCGTCGGGCCATGCCCATGACCGATATCGATGCCGTCCTCAATGGCCGCCTGAATAAACTCCTTTGCTGTTAACACAGCATCATATACAGATGCCCCTTTTGCCAGTTCCGCCGTTAACGCTGCGGAAAAGGTACACCCGGTTCCGTGTGTATTTTTCGTCGGAATTCGTTTATTGGTAAAAGTGTAAAATTCGCTGCCATCATAAAGTAAATCGGTGGACGCTGACTCATCTTCATCATGGCCGCCTTTGATCACAACCGTTTGAACTCCTAGTTCGCACAACTTCAAAGCAGCTTCCTTCTTATCATCTGCGCTTTTAATCGTCATACCAGTTAGTACCTCTGCCTCTGGAATATTCGGGGTAATCACTTTGGCAAGCGGCAACAAATAAGTCTTCATGGCAAAAATCGCTTCCTGCTGCAATAAAGAAGCACCGCCTTTGGCAATCATTACAGGATCGACCACAAGGTTCTCCCATTGATATTTCCGTACTTGCTCAGAAACAGCTTCAATAATATCCGAGCTAAACAGCATCCCCGTTTTCACAGCATTCGTGCCGATATCTTCGCCGATTGCCTTAATCTGTTGGACTACCGCTTCTGGCGACATCGGATAAACGCCATGGACTCCTAACGTATTTTGCGCGGTCACCGCTGTGATGGCCGACATACCAAAAACCGCTAATTCTTGGAATGTCTTCAAATCCGCTTGAATTCCAGCTCCGCCGCCGCTATCTGAACCAGCGATTGTTAATGCTCTTTTCATGCTACAAACCTCCGCTATAATTTTTTAATCGAAACATTAGAAATAATATCTTCTTCCGAAACAAGTGCTAATTGATTTAAAAATTCAATTTGGAAACTTCCAGGTCCCGCTTCCGCAGTTTTGTTTGCCGCCTTTTCCGCAGCAATCCCGTAATAGGCTAAAGCCGCTGCCGCTGCCCACAGTACATCTTTTTCCACTCCCGTAAAGGCACCAATTACTGAGGTTAATAGACAGCCCGTACCCGTTACTTTTGTTAAAATCGGATGGCCCCCGGAAACAATATAAGTTGTTTCACCGTCTGAAACGATATCCTCTTTACCAGTGATCACCACAACACTGCCCGTTGTTTGCGCAGCCTTGATCGCAAGCTCGACGGTGTTTCCGTTTCCTGCTCCTGCATCAACACCTTTGATTTCCCATTTTTCGCCGATCACATTCGATACCTCGGCTGCATTTCCGCGCACCACTGAAACCTTGACTTCATTCATTATTTTGTGGGCAGTCTCGGTTCGGTATGGTGTAGCCCCTGCACCAACCGGGTCGAAAATAACCGGAACCCCGTGCTCATTCGCTGATTTCCCAGCCATAATCATACTGTCAACGTTTTCGGCATTTAACGTACCAATATTCAACACTAGTGAACTAGCAATCTTAGCCATATCAGCAACTTCTTCCTTGGCATAGGCCATGACTGGAGATGCACCAAGGGCAAGCAAACCGTTCGCAGTAAAATTTGTCACAACCACATTGGTGATATTATGTACAAGCGGGCTAACCTCTCTTACTCTATTTAATGTTTCATACACATAGCTTTTTTCCAACTTACTCTCCCCTTTTCATTTTTAACATAAAAAAACCAGCTCCAATAAATGGACCCGGTTAGTTTTGAATGCGAAACAAAAACTATCTCACTCGACTACTTTCCTACGCTGGTATTACCCAGATCAGGTCCAAAGGGTTAAAAACTACAATGTTTTCTCTCAGCCTGATTCACAGGGCACCCCTAGTAGATCTTCTATTATTCAATTACTCACTCATATTAACGCTTATATTCTTCAATGTAAAGGAATTGTTTCTACTAGACTAACTCTTGGCTAATTCGATGATCTCCTTTAGCTCATTGGTAAATCCCTTGACGGCTCGTTGATTGAGCACGGTGACTGGGACCCCCAGGAAGCCGTATTTTTCCACTTCTTTTTGGAAAGCAGGATTTTTCGAAATGTCCCTCGCTTCAAAAGGAATCCCTTCTTCCGTGAGGACCCGTTTGACCATCGTACATTCAATACAATCGTTGGTTGTATAGACGATAACTGTTTTACTCATTTGTTTCTCCTTTATTCGAAAAAAAGATATGCTCTGCTTCTATCGTATCACCAATCTCAAAAATGCCAAAGGAAAACAGCTTCTGCCGACGTTTATCAGTGGGGGAGCCAGGGTTAAAAAGCAGTATGCCATTTTCCACTTTTTTCACAGGGATATGAGAATGGCCAAAAATAATACAATCGACTTCATTCTCGGCAAACACTTGGATCGCACGCTTTTCGGTCGTTTTCCCTTTGCCATGACCATGGGTAATACCTATCTTAAACCCGCCCAACTCTAAAATTCTTTTTTCGGGGAAATGTTCCTTGATGGTATCATCGTCGACATTGCCGAAGACCCCTTCGACTTTTGCATAGGTTTGAAGCTCATGAAACACATCGATTGTTTGCCAATCGCCTGCATGAATAATTAAATCCGTATCAGCTAATTCCGCAGTTAATCTGTCCGGAAGTCCTTTGGTACGTTTAGGTAGATGGGTATCGGAAATAATGACAATTTTCATCGTTCATCCCTCGTTCAGCATAGTGTACAGTAAATCTATTATATAACAACGGCCCCGTATGTTGAATTCTAGTGATTACTGCGTTTTATTCCTCGGGAAAGCGCAGAAACAGACATTTCTCGCGCAAGTCTGTCGGAAAACAAACTGTTATAGTATATCATGTCAAAAGTCAAAAACCTTGAGTGAAATTCAACCTTATCGTACCACGACAAGTGGAGCAAAATTTTAAAAGAATGGCCAACCACTCCCCGTCTCAGAAGGAACGGAAAATTAGGTTGGTCATTCTTTTTTATTCATTAGTTAGTTATTTGGCTTGTTTATATCATTTACGGTGCCTGTCACCTTTCGTAACATTATCCCTGTAAGAAAGGTTAAAAAGACGTGGGTGCCGAGTTTTACGGTTGGCTGGACGAAGGTGTCTCTTAGTGGGTCGAGACAGACGATATCGATGGCTTTGACTCTTGGATGCATGGCAGCGGTGAGTACGGCATCAAGGAGCTCTGCCGTTGTCATCCCTCCAGGCGTTCCGGCCGGAACACCTGGGGCATAGGCGATATCGAGGACATCCATGTCGACAGTTAAATAGATCATATCCACTTTTTTCGCCAGTGCAGCCAAGCTTTCACTCACCGTTTCTTCGATCCCCCTTTTGCGCGCCTTGCGAAGGGTAATATAATTTACCCCTTTTTCATCTGCATACTCCTTTAAATCTTTCGTATTAAAAAACCCGTGTAAGCCAATGTTGTACAGGTTAGAACCTTCCACCACACCACTTTCGATCAAGTTTCGCATTGGTGTTCCATTTGACGGCCCATTATCGGCTAGACTCCTTAAATCAAAATGGGTATCAAATTGCAAAATCCCGATTTTCTCGCGTGGTTTGGCCCAATGTAATCCTTTCACCATCATCGCCGTGATCGAGTGGTCACCGCCGACTGCCGCCACGGTCGATGTGGTAAAATTCCGATGGATCGTAGCTGATGCCTCTACAATATTGTCATGACAGCGGCGAATGTCGGTTACATGCATAGGAACATCCCCTGCATCCAGCGCTGTTATTTCAGCTAAATCGAGGGCTTCATCGACGTTATAGGTAGTGAATCCCTTCCATGCCAGCCGAAATGCATCGGGAAATTCCGAGGCACCGGAGGGACTAATCGATGATCGAGAGAGCGGTACACCTACTACACAATATCAATGTTCCTAGTATCTTCAGGATTAGAATCCGTGGTTAGCGGCCGGATCCATTCATGGACTTTGGTTATTTCGGCGTTTTCTCCATTATTTACCCAAATAAAGCTTGGCGGATTTAATTTAGGATAGAGAAAGCTCTTCAACCAATCGACCTCCCTTTACCACGACCTTGCCCTTTTTGATTACAGTATCGGTATGATTTATTCCATATGAATATTGGAGTTTCATATAATTTCCCACGTTAAAAATCGTTACATCGCCCTTTTTACCAACTTCTAAACTGCCAATTTCGTGTCCGCGCCCAATTGCATGTGCAGCATTGATCGTTGCTGCAGCGATCACCTCCGCCGGTGTCAGCCCCATTTTTAAACAGGCTAGATTCATAATAAAGGGCAAAGATACGGTTGGCGAAGAACCAGGGTTACAATCTGTCGACAGTGCTACAGGTACTCCAAGATCGATTATCTTTCGGCCATTGGCTGATTCCGCCATTAAAAAATAGGCGGTCCCTGGCAGCAAGACCCCGACCACGCCTCTGTCGGCCATTGCTTTTAGCCCTTTTTCCGATGCCTTTAATAAATGGTCGGCTGATATGGCGCTTACTTCAGCAGCCAGCTCTGCTCCTTCATAAGGTTCAATCTCATCAGCATGAATTTTCGGGAGTAGCCCAAAACGCTTCCCGGCTTCAAGAATCGTTCGTGCTTGCTTAGGGGTAAATACCCCCTGTTCACAGAAAACATCATTAAACTCCGCTAAACTGTGTTCGGCCACCTTCGGAATCATTTCTTCCACCAGCAGTGTCACAAATTGATCGGGATTGTCCTTGTACTCTTTCGGTACCGCATGGGCTCCCATAAACGTCGACACTACGTCAATTGGATGCTGCTCATTCAGTTGTTTTGCCACTTCCAGCTGCTTCTGTTCTGTTTTCCATTCCATCCCATAGCCGCTCTTTGCTTCAACCGTTGTTACGCCATGAAGCAGGAATTGATTTAACCGCTCAAAGCTTTCTTGAAAAAGTTCCGCATGGGTGGCGTGCTTTGTCCGTCTAGTAGTAGCATGGATGCCCCCGCCGGCATTCATAATTTCTATATACGTGGCACCATTGAGCCGCATGTTAAATTCATTTTCCCTGCTGCCGGCAAAAACTAAGTGGGTGTGCGGGTCGACGAGGCCCGGTGTGACAAGCTTACCTGCCGCATCAACCACTTCTGCCTGATCGATTCGCGCAGCATATTTTTCAAAAAGCTCCTCGTCTTGGCCTACCGCTTGAATGATTCCATCCTCAATCCACACACTGCCGTTTTCAATGATGCCAAGATTAGACATTGCTTCATTTACAAGGGGAGCCTGTGAACTCCCTGTTAAGGTTACCAGCTGTGAGGCCTTCCTGATAAAAATTGCTTTGCTCATCTATTCACCATCTCTCATTTGTTAGTTGTCCTAGTCGAGCATCGGCATGTTAATGCCCTTTTCCTTTGCCGTTTTGATGGCTAATTCATAACCGGCATCGGCATGACGGACGACACCCATTCCAGGGTCGGTGGTTAAAACCCGTTGCAGCCGAACCGCTGCCTCCTTTGTCCCATCTGCGACAATCACCATTCCGGCATGCTGTGAATAGCCCATTCCTACTCCGCCGCCATGGTGAACCGAAACCCAGCTTGCGCCGCCAACTGCATTGATCATGGCATTTAAAATGGGCCAGTCGGACACTGCGTCACTGCCATCCTTCATGTTCTCTGTTTCGCGGTTTGGCGAGGCGACCGAACCTGCGTCTAAATGATCACGGCCAATCACGATCGGGGCCGAAACTTCTCCGGACGCAACCATATCATTAATGAGCTTTCCAAATTTGGCACGATCCCCGTAGCCTAGCCAGCAAATACGAGCCGGCAGACCTTGGAAGTTGATTTTCTCCCTAGCCATCTTGATCCATTTGCATAAATGCTCATCTTCTTTAAATTCGCGTAAGAGGGCTTCATCAATTTTTCGAATATCTTCGGGATTGCCAGACAAGGCAGCCCAGCGGAAAGGTCCTTTCCCTTCGCAGAAAAGCGGACGAATATACGCAGGCACGAACCCTGGGAAATCAAAGGCATTTTCGACCCCTTCGTCTTTGGCCATCTGGCGGATGTTATTACCATAATCGAACGTAACGGCGCCCTTTTCCTGCATTTTCAACATCGCTTTTACATGTGTTGCCATACTTTGCTTAGCTAGCCGTACATATTTGGCAGGTTCCGCACTTCGTAACGCTGCTGCCGTTTCTGGTGTTAAGCCGGCAGGGATATAGCCGTTTAATGGATCATGTGCTGAAGTTTGGTCGGTTAACACGTCAGGAGTGAAGCCTTTTTCGTTCATCAATGGCAAAATTTCTGAAGCATTTCCGAGTAACCCAATCGATAATGCTTTCCCGGCAGATTTGGCTTCACGTGCCAATCCTATTGCCTCATCAAGGTCTTTAGATTTTATGTTTAGGTAAGCGGTTTCGATTCGCCGGTCAATTCTTGATTCATCGACATCGATTGCCAGACAGACCCCCTCGTTCATCGTTACCGCGAGCGGCTGCGCGCCTCCCATACCGCCAAGTCCCGCCGTTAGGGTAATCGTATGTTTTAATGAACCGCCAAATGACTGCCGTGCTAATTCCGCGAAAGTTTCATAGGTTCCTTGGACGATTCCTTGGCTGCCGATATAAATCCAGCTTCCGGCAGTCATCTGGCCGTACATCATTAATCCTTTTTGATCAAGCTCGTGAAAATGCTCCCAGGTGGCCCATGCAGGCACCAGATTGGAATTGGCCAATAAAACACGCGGTGCATCGGGGTGGGATTTCCAAACGGCTACAGGTTTACCAGATTGAATGAGCAATGTCTCATCATTCTCTAATTCTAATAGGGTTTTCACGATCGCATCATAGGATTTCCAGTTCCGGGCCGCCTTGCCAATCCCTCCGTAAACCACCAAATCCTCAGGCCGCTCCGCTACCTCAGGATTAAGATTGTTCATCAACATCCTTACGGCAGCTTCTTGAATCCATCCCTTTGCATGTAACTCCGTTCCCGTATAGTTCTGAATCACCCGATGTTTATCCGTATTCGCATTCGTCTCCATCACTTTCACTCCCTTTTCATATCCATCTATCTTCATTATAAAAATAAAATATTCTGAAAAATACGGATAAATTTCAACAATTTCCTTAGAAATAGTGCCTGACACCAAACGTGGACACTGTCCATACCCTGTGCACACTTGACCGCAGACCCGGAAAGCCCACGATCATAAATAAAAAAAGGATAAATGCCCGCCGCAAAATGATCGGGGATTTATCCTTTACTGTTTTAGATTTTACGTTCCGGCCTGGTGAAAAGAATAGCAAATCCCATTCCAATGATAACGGCAAGAAAATGAACTGTCCCTGTTGATATCGAAAGGAATTTGATCGTACTTCCATAGCTTTCATTCGTTAATTTCAATAAAATTTCCTGAAAGATTGGTTTATATAGAAGTAAATAAGAGATTAGCACTAATAAAAGGGACGACCAATTCCTCCCTAGCAGATACCTTGTTAAAACAAAATACAGAATAGCTAATAGAATCGCCAATCCAAATACAAATGTATTTATGTACCGAAGGGCACGGTCTGGCTGGTCTAGAAAGGCTAAAACAACCAAGTAAATAATCCAACATAATGTTATTAATATTGCAAAAATTTGTGTCTTAAGCAAATACTTCATCTAACCATCACCTCTGACTGCTGTTTCACTAACCTATTTACCATAACATATTTTAGCATGGTATGACTAATAGCTTAGCCTATTTGAGTTGTTTATTTCATCACCTTTAATGTTCCATTTTTATAAATCCCCTTTCTTCAACGCAATCTACTGAATCATTTCTTTATATAATAATTTAAATATTTCAAAAAAATAAATTGAAATATTTTCATGTTATAATTCTGTGTATATCTTAAAAATACAGTTGTTTACTGGAGGCGGACATATGGGGAAAGAAGCACAATTACAGAAAAATATTGGTTTCTTCGTCGCAACATCATTAGTCGTTGGAACCGTTATTGGTTCCGGGATATTTATGAAGCCAGGGATCGTTATTTCAGAGACGGGTAATTCTACTTATGCCCTATGGGCCTGAATCATTGGCGGAATTATTACTTTAGCAAGTGGTTTAACGATTGCGGAAGTGAGTGTTAAAATCCCAAAAACCGGTGGTTTATATGCCTACATAGAAGAAGTATACGGAAAGTTTTGGGGTTTCTTATGCGGATGGGTCCAAACCCTTATATACGGCCCTGCAATAATGGGCGCACTTGGTCTGTATTTTGGCTCACTTGTTGCTTCCTTATTTGGTTTTTCACCGGGAAGTAACACGATTATTGGAATCATCACCATTCTTTTCTTAGGATTTATGAATCTATTAGGAACGCGCTACGGCGGATTCATCCAAAACATTTCTACTGTAGGCAAATTGATTCCGATTATCTTAATAGCAGCATTTGGGATCTTCCAGGGTCATGTCCAAATTCTGCATATGGATAGCGGAGTCTCCCAATCGTTTAATATGGGGGCTGCCGTTTTAGCCACTTTATGGGCTTATGATGGTTTTATGAACGTGGGCTATATGGCAGGAGAAATGAAAAATCCTAGTAAGACTCTCCCGCGTGCGATTATTTCAGGGATTGTCATTGTCATTGTTGCTTATTTAACCGTTAATATTGCCATGCTCCATGTACTTCCAGCTAGTAAAATTGTTGAGCTTGGCCCAAATGCCGCCAGTACGGCTGCCACTATTTTATTTGGAAAAATGGGCGGAAATCTGTTAACGATTGGTATTCTCGTCTCTATTTTTGGCTGTTTGAACGGAAAAGTTTTAACATTTCCAAGGATACCTTATGCAATGGCAGCGGATGGATATTTACCAGCATCAAAGTCTATGTCCTATATACATCCAAAAACCAAAACACCAGTTGGGGCAACTATTTGGCAGCTCGTTATTGCGATCTTAATGATGATCTTAACAAATCCTGACCGCCTTTCAGATATTGCCATTTTTTCTGTCTTTACGTTTTATTCCTTTTCCTTTGCAGCTGTATTTAAGCTACGTAAACAAGGGCTCAACCAGAACTTATATAAAGTGCCATTATTTCCAATCACACCAATTGTAGCCATCATCGGCGGCCTTTATATCATTGGTAACACCTTAATCACCAAACCATTAGACGCGGTCCTATCAATAGCAGTAACGCTAATCGGTATTCCAGTCTACCTAAAACTAAACGCCAACAAACAAAAACATGACCAAACCAAACAAGTAAGCTAGCAAATGGTGCCTGTCACCATTACTACTACTTTGAACTGACTATCTATATTTAAACAGAGAAAAAGGACAAGAAGAAACGATATTCTTCTTGTCCTTTTTGTTTGATTTTGTTTTTTCTTTTCGTTAGTCACATGACTGTGATACTAAACACTGTTTACAACCTGGTTTATCCGACGTTGAGGCCAAAGTCGGTAGCGATCCGAGCAAGGCCGCCCTGGTATCCGGAACCGACGGCTGAGAATTTCCATTCCCCGTTGTGGCGGTATAGTTCGCCAACGATGATCGCCGTTTCGATGGAGAAATCCTCTCCTAAATCATAACGAATAATTTCTTGATTGGTTTCTTCATTAATCACTCGGCAGAACGCATTCGAAACCTGTCCAAAATTTTGACCTCTTGCTTCCGCATCATGAATCGTAATTACAAACGAAATACGTTCCACCTGAGCCGGAACCGCCGCTAAATCTACTTTTACCTGCTCATCGTCGCCGTCTCCTGCACCGGTACGATTATCACCTGTATGTACAACGGAGCCGTTGCCGCCTTCAAGCTGATTATAGAATACAAAATCCTTTTCAGAAGCACACTTACCGTTGGCATTTAGGAGGAAGATACTGCAATCCAAATCGAAATCGTTCCCGCCATCATAACGGTTGGTATCCCAGCCAAGCCCCACAATAACCTTCGATAAACCAGGATTCGTCTTTGTTAAATCGACCTTTTGACCTTTAGATAATGAAATTGCCATACTAACACCCTTTCCACTATTATTCAATAGGATGATCGGAACCATTTAAAAAGTTCCAATACCTTCCTTTATTCTACAAAAATTAAATTCGTTTTACTACTTTTAACACATAAACGATCACAACAAAAACTTCACGTTTTAAATTGAGAAAAATGGTTAAATTAAGAAAGTCCAACCTAAAATGGCAGGATATGCTATAATGGACTCTTGGCTAAACTTTTAGCCGCTTATATTTAAGCAGGGAGCGAATCATTTTATGATAAAAATTGAAATACCAAATCCAGATGTCGTTATTACAAAAAGCAGACAAGTCGGCGAAAAAGTCGAAGCACCTTTAAGCAGTGTTTATGGTTTTACTGATTATAATAAAATCCCGCGGGACAAAGGTGGCATCATCCTATTTTTTGACGCCAATGACGACTTGCTTTTTGTAGGAAAAGCTAGAAAGCTGCGCCCTCGGATTAAACGCCACTTTGAGGATACCGTTTCACCAATTAAAGCGCATCGCGATGATGTATATAAGATTGCCGTATTGGTGGTCGAAGAACCAATGGATCGTGAAATTTACGAAACCTACATCATTAATACCCTACATGCTAAATACAATATCGAAAAAGTTTTCTATAAATGATGAAGAAAGAGCAGGTTATTCATTTCTGATGAAGATACCTGCTCTTTGTTTTAACTTATATCACCATATTTTAAAATCATTTCTTTTTCAATATGACTTGCTCTGATACCAAATCGAGGCTTTATTGGGCCGATTTCCTCCCCTAATAAAACCTTAATGGCCATGTAGGGAATGTTGATTCCGGAAAGGCAGCTGAAATGAAGCCCGCCGCTCATACGCGGATTGATCTCCAGCAGCTTTGGTACACCTTTACTGTATTTCACCTGGATATTAAATACAAATGGTAATCGGTACTCTTGGTGAAACTTGTGAGCTAAATCAATCAGCTCGACACTTTCTACCAGTTCCCGTATACGTCCATCCCCCTTCATCCTTGGGATAGCCGCATACAATTGGTCCTGTGAGGCAAGGCAATCAATACTATATTCCCTGCCTTCTAAATACTCCAACAACATTAAATCAGGAAACGACTCTTGCTGACCAAGGACCTCACAGGCATGATCGTAGGAGATTCGATAGCCGCCGCCACTATGGAAAAGATGATGGATCGACTCCCTTTCTTCCTTGATTACCCTAAAACCCATTGCTCCTTCTCCAATCGCTGGTTTAAAGCAAACCGTGTGCCCCTTCTCTTTAAGCGATATATATGCCTTCTTAAAATCATCAAGGTTATTCACGACCTCATAGTCCGGGATCGAAAAAATCGGCACCCCGTTTGATAAGGTTTGATAAGCAGCAGCCTTATTATCCATGGTTTCCATAAGAGCTGCATCAGGACAAACCAAGACCTTTACCCCTAACTTTGCAAATTCCGGCAAGCGCTTCGAAATGAGCACATTTTCTTTGCGGGGAATAAAAATATCTATTCCATGCGTTTGACAAAAATCAAGACAGAACTCTATATACTCATCCCCGGCAACGTCCGGTTCGACAAAGGCATAATCACAGTTTTGTAAATAAAGGGCATCTTTATTAGGGCTTGTTCCATAAATCGTAAATTTCCGATGATCCTCATTGTCGCGAATCATATCCATATAATGCGAAACAGTGGTGAACCATCGATTAAACCAAATTTTCATTGTGAACCTCTCTTACATTAAAATTGACTTTTCCATTATGGACAAAGAGGTAAGATTTTATAATCACTTTTGCAAAAAAACGCTCCCGCAAATGGCAAGAACGTTTCAACCAAGATTCCCTGGACACCTGATACCCTAAACTTTCATCTTCAAATGATTAAACCTTGAAGCAAATTCCATGATAGCGTCCATATCTAACTTTGATTGATCAGCTGTTATCCCATCCACCTTTTTCACGACTTGTCTCTCAAAAAAGTTCATTTCCGAAACAAGAAATTCACCGCCAAACAGGCCTAAAGCAACCGAATTCTTCCGCAAGTCCTGTGGATAAGCATTGTTAAATTGCTCAACAGCCATTTCACCCTCACGCATGCAAACCAGAAATAGACCAAGTTCCTTTTGCAATAGTTCATTATGGTGGGTTTGAATAAACTTTTTGATTCGCCGTTGAATCATGCCGGCATGAATCGAACCGCCTATGATAACGGCATCATAAACATTTAAGTCAATAATGGTTTTATCCCTTTTTAAATCTACCGATACCACTTCACCTGCAAGTTGTTCGCTTAATATTCCTACCACTTTTTCTGTAGTCCCATGGGACGAGCAATAAACAATTAAACTTTTCATGCTATTAGCCCTCCTTTTTATTAAGGCTCTTTTCTTAAAATTTGTTGCTTTAGGACCTAACTTTAGGACCATTTCAAGTTTCAAGGCAATTTTCGCAAATGTTCTTACGAAAAGATGCCACCGAAGCATGGAGTTATACAGGTTGATGAACTTTTACGAAAAACAACAATTTATGCGAAAATAGCCCTTATTAAAGAAAACAGCCGTGATGACACTCCGGAACCTAGATGCGAATATACTAATTTCATTATAAATCCTTTTTCACCCAACACCTGCGAAAAAATTGGCAATATTATTACAAACTATAACCAATGTGAAAGAATTAGAAATGGTGCCTGTCACCATTTACTATCTCGGGAGGTGATTTAGTATGGGCTTGGTTAAGTTTCCGTTTGTTTTGGCAGGACCGATCGTAAGGCGGGTGGAGCGCGGTCGGGTTGTGATTTGGATAGCGACGAGCAGGGAGACGGAGATTGAGGCTGCTCTTTATAAGATAGAGACTTTAAGTAATCAACCATCATTCGAGTATTATCTGATGGAGACAAATACAGAAACCACTTCGATCAGAGCCGGAAAACAGCTTTACCTTCATTTAATCAACGTTACAGCCACACATGGCTACTTTCCGGCAGAAACCCTGATTGGCTATAACCTGCACTTTGTCCGCGCCAGGGGCACCCGAAAGGACGATTTACAAAGTCTTCACTACCTATCCCCTGGATACCCACATTCTATCGTGTACGGAAATCTGAAATACCCGTCCTTCCTGATAAGAGATGGAGGCAGTCAAAGTAATATCTTCTATGGTTCTTGCCGAAAACTTCATGGTGATGGTGAGGATACACTCGCCCTTGCTGATCAAATCCTAGAAAAAGACTATGATAATATTCCCTCCCGGCCCGATTCCCTTTTCCTAATGGGGGACCAAATCTATGCAGATGACGTCGCCAACCCGCTTATTTTAGCAATCTCAAACCTAAGCCGCGAACTAATCGGTCATAAAGAACCACTAAGCAAACTAGATGCCCGCCTTGGTCAAGAACCCTATTCTACAATACTAGCTCAAATAAACGGGAGACAATTTGTAATGGAATACATCGCTCAATTTACAAGCTCCGAAGCACAAAATCATTTAATTGAACTCGGTGAATTTGCAGCGATGTACCTTGTGTCCTGGAACCCCGAGCTTTGGACAGTCCTTCAGAAGCACGAATTACTTCCATCTTTTGAGGAAGCCGAAGAACAACAGTTGATTCATTTTTCTTTTCCTAACACCGGCCATAATCAGCAGGAACATAAACTCGAACGGCAAAAACTGAAGGACCGCTATCTTGAACAGCAGGAAGCACTGATTACTTTCCAAGAATCTCTCCCTCATGTCAGAAGATTGCTGGCCAACATTCCCACCAATATGATCTTTGATGACCATGATATTACCGATGACTGGAATCTATCAGCCGAATGGAAAATGACGGTTAACAATGCCCCGCTGGGGAAACATGTGGTAACAAACGGCCTTTGTGCCTATTGGCTTTTCCAGGGCTGGGGAAATGAGCCAGACGCCTTTGATGATGATTTTATTACCACCATGACAAGCTATTTTAAACGACTTCGCAGAGGGTACACCCATTGTACATCTTACGAAAATTGGCTGGAGCTGCTTTGTGAATTCAACACTTGGCATTACATTGCCCCCACCCACCCAAAAGCGGTATTTCTTGATACACGGACGATGAGGGACTATGATACGGACCCAAAGCCAATTAAATTTGGTCAAATCATTAAAGAAAGCGAAGGCTGCCCGCGGCTGGTAGACCAAACGGGATGGGCGCTCATCACCTCGAAGCTCGAGAACAGCGGCTGGAAAAAGAAAACCCCATTAATCATTGTTTCAGCCACACCCGTTTATGGCATGGGACTAATCGAATCCTTTTTACATGACTTTGCATATCCTGTTCAAGTGCTCGGCGTAAAGGTGCAAACCTCGTTTGATTTTGAAGCATGGAAATACAATGGCAAAGGATTTACAGAATTTCTAACGCATACCTCCAATTGGGCTCCACTACCGCTGATCATTTTATCAGGAGATGTTCACTACGCTTCAGCGGTTAATGCAACTGTCACTTTTGCCAATGAAAAAACCCTCCCGATCTATCAATTTACAAGCAGCCCTTTCAAAAATATGAGCTTCTCCGGGGTCTGGGGCCTATTAATGAAGATGGTCATCGCCATCAATGCCTACAGCCGGAAAAGAGACGATATTCACCGAACATGTACCCCTGATTACACGATCACCCACACCAAACCTACTACAAACATCACACCCTTCCTATGGAAGGATCAACTCCGTTATCAATTCATTGAAAAGGGCTCCATCATCGAAACAACCAATAATCTCGGTCTTGTATCGATCACAGGGGAACAAGTCAAAAACAATCTCTTAAAAAAATAACGTGAAGGCCATCCCTCTGGCCTTCACGTTTTTATGATCCGTCTAATAAATTGGCCGATTTCCCTAGTAGCCCTTCTAGCTTCAGGCAAGAGGTCACCACTAATCTGCCAAACATGCCACATACCATCCCAAACCTTTAACGATACACTTACACCCGCAGCCTTTGCTTTAGCGGCAAGCGCTAGGGCATCACTTTGCAGAATTTCATGTGTCCCTGATTGAATCAACATTGGCGGCAATCCGGTTAGGTCTGCAAACACAGGGGAAATCAGCGGATGGTCGAGAGACTCCGTTCCCGCATACAAACGGGATGCTTCCTTTACAGCTCTTAAACTTAAATAGGGATCGACTTCGCCATTTTTCTGATAACTTTCCCCACTGCTTGTTAAATCTACCCATGGTGATAAACAAACAATCCCAGCCGGAAGCGGCTCATTTTGATCCCTTAAAACAAGTGCAGTGGCTAGAGACAAGCCGCCGCCGGCCGAATCGCCTGCGAAAATAATGTCTTTGCCAGTATATCCTTGCTTCAACAACCAGTTATAAACGTTGACCGCATCTTCAATCGCTGCCGGAAAAGGATGTTCAGGTGCCAAGCGGTATTCAGGGAACAGCACTTTCACACCGGCTGCTGCCCCAATCCTTGCAGCAAGCGGCCGATGCGTGTTCGCTGAACAAAGCGCATAACCACCACCGTGAAGATAAAGGATAACCTTATCCGGCCGGACGGGACCCGTCGTCAACCATTCCGCATACAACCCTTCGATGTGCAGTGGAAGGACTTCACAATTTTTCGGAAGTTTACCGACCTTACTTGCAGCGGTATCGAGCAACTCCCGCTGTTCCTCTATTCCCCTTTGCGATACCCCTTTTTTGGCAGCCCGTTTTACCGACAGCTTAATTGCTTTTTCAAAAAAATAACTTTGAATACTTGGCATGATTCCAACCCACCTTTATACCAATAATTGCTAATTTCATTATACTAAAAAAGAATATTGATGCGGTAATCATTTCGTTACTTCACCTAATATTCTAAACTTTTGTAAATGTTCTGTAACAATTCGTTCTGTCTATAGTACAATTAGGCTAACAGGAGGTGTTCAATGAACCGGCTTACCGATCATTTAATCATTATTTCCTTTGACTGTCTTTCAGCTTTAGACCTTCCCATCTTACAGGAACTGCCTCACTTTCAAACCATCTTAACGAAGGGAGCACTGGTAGAACATGTTGAATCCATCTACCCTTCCGTCACCTATCCATGTCATGCGACGATTGTTACCGGAAATTACCCAAACCGGCACGGTGTTATCAATAATACCCTTCTGCAGCCTGGTAAAACCTCACCGGATTGGAACTGGTACCGCAAATTTATCAAGGGTACGACCCTTTATGATGAAGTAAAAAAGGCCAATATGACGACGGCCGCCTTTTTATGGCCTGTAACAGCAAAAGCGGACATAGATTACAACATGCCGGAAATCTTTGCCAATCGTCCATGGCTGAATCAAATCCTTGTTTCCTTACTGAACGGGACACCCCGCTTTCAATGGGAGATGAACAAACGCTATGGGTACATCCGTAAGGGTCTTCAACAGCCGGAATTAGATGATTTTGTACTAGAGGCAGCTGTGGATACGATTAAAACAAAGAAGCCTAACCTATTATTGGTCCACTTTACCGATTTAGATACCCAGCGCCACGAACATGGTTTTTCATCAAAAGAAGCGATTCTCTCCCTTCACCGACATAATCTACGGCTTGGGAGATTAATAGAAGCTTTAAAAGCAGCAAACATCTATGAACAATCCACGATTATCGCTTTAGGTGATCACAGCGCTCTTGACGAACAGAAGGCGATTAACCTCAATGTCCTTTTTACTAAGCAAAACTTAATCACGACAAACACAAATGGAAAACTAATTAATTGGAAGGCCTATTGTAAAAGTTGTGATGGCTCCGCATATATTTATCTTAACACCCCTGAAGACCAGTCAACTTTCCAAACTGTTCACAATCTCCTTAATTTATTGATCGAGGAGCCGGACTTCGGGATAGAAAAATTCATTACAGGAGAGGAAGCAGCAGCAAGAGGAGCAGATGGCAGCTGTGCCTTTATGATTGAAGCTAGACCTGGATTTTACTTTTTAGAAGACTATAGCGGGGAATTTATCAAACACATTACAGAAGAGGATACAAAGGCAAATAAAAAATATACGAGGGCGTGCCATGGCTATTCACCTGAAAAAGAAAACTATGGAACCATATTGATGGCAGCCGGTAATGGAATTCAACAGGGTACCCTGCCTTCGATCCGTCTCATTGATGAAGGCCCAACATTTGCTAGGCTCTTAGGTGTCAGCTTAGGTGATACCGATGGAAAAGTGATTGATGAGTTGCTAACTTTAAAGGGGGAAGTAACATGAGTCGAATGTCAAAGCAAGAAAAGGGCTGGGTATTCTATGATTGGGCAAACTCTGCCTATTCCATCCTGATTACAACTGCCATCTTTCCATTATATTTTAAAGCAGCCGCGAAAGAAGCAGGACTTGCCGCGTCTACATCCACGGCATACTGGGGCTATGCCAATTCAATTGCAACTCTGTTAATCTCACTTTGCGCTCCTATTTTAGGGAGTATTGCCGATTTCAAAGGCTTCAAAAAACGATTCTTTACCTTTTTCTTTGCGCTCGGAATTATTTTTACTCTCTTACTCGCTGTAGTTCCAAGTAACCAGTGGCTAGCTCTGTTAATCTGTTATATGGTGACGGTCATCGGTTTCGGCGGAACCAATATTTTCTATGATGCCTTCCTTGTCGATGTGACGACTGAAGAGCGGATGAATCAAATCTCCTCTAAAGGCTATGCCATGGGTTACATCGGCAGTACCATCCCGTTTATATTGGGAATCGCACTTATCCTTTTGTCGCAGCAAGGGATCCTTCCGATCTCCGTGACAGTTGCTAGTCAAGCAGCATTTGCCATCACTGCCTTATGGTGGGGATTGTTTACGATTCCCATGCTGAAAAACGTCAAGCAGATTTATTATAAGGAACGGGTTACAAATCCTGTTAGCAATGGGTTTCGCCAGTTATTTTTAACTTTTAAAAAGATAAGATTATATCGGCCGCTCTTTTTATTTTTATTCGCTTATTTCTTCTATATTGATGGCGTCAATACGATTATTACGATGTCTACAGCCTATGGATCTGATTTAGGAATCACCTCAACCAATCTCTTAATCATCTTGTTTGCTACACAAGTGGTTGCGGCTCCCTTTGCTTATTTTTACGGAAAACTCGCCGATCGTTATAAGGGAAAGACAATGCTGTTAGTAGGAATTTTTGTCTATGTCGTCATTTGTATCTATGCCTATTTTTTAAAAACTACTTTGGACTTCTGGATTCTCGCCATGCTGGTCGCTTCCTCACAGGGAGGTATTCAAGCATTAAGCCGGTCCTATTTTGCTAAGCTGGTCCCGAAAGAAAGTGCCAACGAGTTTTTTGGATTTTATAGTATTTTTTACAAGTTTGCTGCAATCTTAGGTCCATTTTTAGTTGGATTCACGGCCCAACTTACCGGGACTACCAACAGCGGTGTTTTTAGTTTGATTGTATTGTTTATCATTGGCGGCTCGATTCTGATCAGGGTACCCGAAAAAGACACGATTATAGAATCTAATTCCCTTTCTCAATAAATTAGAATCACACAAAAACAGTGCCTTTCACATTTGAACGAGCACTGTTTTTTTATTTATATTGATTATAGAACTAGCGTTCGGTTATAATAGTACTATCAACAACCTTGTTGCTAGAAAACTAATCTCAAACAACAAGGAAAAAAGGAGAATTTTATATGATTGCACCGTATTTAATGTTTAACAGACAGTGTGATGAGGCCTTTAAAATGTATCAAAAAGCCTTTGATGGAGAAATCGTTTCCATACAAAAATATGGTGACATGCCTCCAAATCCTGCATTCCCTGTGGCGGACAGCGATAAAGACCTTGTTTTACATGCCCAATTGAAATTAACAGAATCAGGATTTATTTACGGTTCTGACGGAAGTAGGGATCTTGGAAATGGGGCAAAAGTGTCGATCAGTGTAGAGCTTGAATCCGAGGAGCGTGCTCTACAAGCCTGGGAAGTTCTCAAAGATGGCGGCTCTGTTTATATGAATCTGCAGCCAACCTTCTTTTCAAAGCTGCATGGTTCCGTCCAGGACAAATATGGGGTAACTTGGATGTTTACGGTCAACTAAGAAAAGCGAAAGCGCCTTGAACAGGTGCTGGAGCCAGACAATTTTCAAAGTCGATTTTTAATCCAAAAATCAACACCCAGGTGTTTAGACCTGGGTGCACTCTCTTATTTTACATCGTAACCTTGGTCATCGATTGTTTCCTTTATTTTTTCAAGTGAAACGAGTTTTCCATCAAACTCTACAGCAACTTGGCCCTTTGCAAGATCGACCGCCACCTTATTTACACCTTGAAGTTCACCGACACTGCCTTCAACTGCCTTCACACAATGTCCGCAAGACATTCCACTCACATTTAATGTAACTTGTTCCATCATTAGCATCCTCACTTTTTCATTAATTTCTGTATCGTCACAAGGACCTCATCGAGGACCTCCATATCGCCCTCTTGAATTCTCTCGACGACACAACTTTTCATATGCCCTTCAAGCAATACTTTCGCGACACTATTTAACGCTGATTGCGTAGCAGATATTTGGTTAATTACATCATCGCAATACGTATCTTTTTCAATCAAGCCTTTAATCCCGCGGATTTGCCCTTCAATTCGATTCAACCGGGTAACTAAATTGCTTTTCACCTTATCTGGATGATGACTTCGTCGATGGCTTCCGTCATGTTCGCAGCACGTTTCTTCCGTTAGCTCCTGCTCAAGTTCCTTTTCATGAGACATTTAAACGCCTCCTTTTTGGACTTATTATATCATACCACCGTACCGTATCGCGACGTGGAGATTTAGACAATACCCACTCCCCATATATCAACGAAACAAGAAAAGATAGGCTGTGATTTACACATAAAATCCAAGCCTATCTTTGAACAATACACTTACAATTCTTCTACAATTTTTTGTTGGATATTGCGAATAACATCACCGCGGCTGATGACACCTACGACACGATTAGCTCCATTTACGACAGGCAATTTTTTAAAGTGATGCTTTGATAAGATATCGACCACTTTTTCCATATCATCTTCGGGATGAACTGTCATGATCCCATGTGTTTTCGCAAACTTAATAATCTCCCGATTGATGATTTCACTTAAATGAACTTGTCTATCCTCTACGGCTATATACGTTATAAAACTGAAATAGTCATGAATCCGCCGGTCTAATGGCTTAATAGCCCGGATAATATCCCCATCTGTTACGATGCCGCATAATGTCCCATCTTTTTTTGTAATCGGAACCCCGCCGATTTTCTTTTCTACAAATATAGACATGACGTCTCTTACTGTACTTTCCGGGCTAACTGAAATAACGTCTCTCACCATAAAGTCTCTTACTTGCATCATGATCACCGCTTTCTTTGAATCAAATCAAAATAAATCATGTCATTTCCTTAAATTTTTGTGCTATTGCCGTGTTATCTTGAATATAATAAACTCCATCTTTCAAAATATTATTTTCAATTTTTGAATGTTTAATGAGACCTTATTCCTTATTTTGCTTCCATATCATTATTGGTAAGCTGCTCTAAAACTCCAGGCGGGAACACCATACGGCAAATCAGCTTGGCAACGTCCTGATATGCAGACGTTTTCTCAGACTTGCTTATTTTATCAAGTCCGTTCTCGACAATCGTCATAATCGCCCAAGAAAGGGTGTCTAAATCCAAATCGCCCCAAATTAACCCTTTTTCTCCCGCTTTTTTTAATCCGTTAAAAATCCTATCATGGATTCTTTTTCTAGCATTGTCCAGAACGGCTGCGAGCTCGGTATCCTTTGATAACAGCTCAGGCAGAACATGACGGAGTCCGAGCTCATGGATTCGGTTATAATGATTTTCTAAAGAAGACGCCAATGCTGCCACTGGGTCGCTTGATAGCCAGCTAATTTCTGGTGGAAGAAAAGTCTCAATCTTATCCTCAAGCAGCGACATCAACAGCTGCCGTTTATCGGAAAAATAGCGATAGAAGGTTCCGGTTGCAACCCCTGCATGTGCGGCGATTTCTTTTGCCGTAGTCTGCTCATACCCCTTTTCTTGAAACAATGCATAACCACTTTCGATTAACGCATTTCTCTTAGCTTGAGCCCGTACTTGTTTTGGCAAAAATGGAAATTCACCTACCAGTTTTTCATCATCTGACATGTTCTCACCTCGATCTTATCATATCACTTTTTAAGAATTTGAACCATAGTTCATGTTTAAATTGACAGAAATAATCGTTTGTGTGATACTTGAACTAAGGTTCATATTATATTTTTGAGAAAAGTTATTTCCTGAAGCAGGAATTTTCTGCTTCTATGCGAATAATTTAAGGTATCTATTTTATTTTTAAAAACATATTATCTTAAAATAAATGGAAGGTGTTGGTTCATTTGGCAAACCAATCTGAGTCTAAAAAACTATCTGTTAATTCCACTATTTCATTAAAAGGAATTGTCAAAGCCATTTTCAACGATACCGTTCATGTCCAAATCGGCGGAAAAATCATTCCGATTCCCGCTTCTGATTTTATGTTGGAAAAACCAACAAAATAATGACCTTAAGAAGGCCCGTCACACTTGTGACGGGCCTTCTTTTTCCTATTGATCCAATGAGTTCAAGCGCTGGTAACACATGCATGTAGTTACATGGTCATTCACCATCCCCACTGCTTGCATGAAAGCATAACAGATCGTTGAACCCACAAATTTAAAGCCCCGCTTCTTTAAATCTTTACTTAAGCGATCACTTATTTCCGTAGTTGCCGGAACCTCGCTCATTTCCTTGAAATGATTTTCGATTGGCTTTCCGTCCACAAAGGACCAGATATAGGCTTGAAACGACCCAAATTCATCGATTACCTTAAAGAACGCTTTGGCATTTGTAATCACTGCATTTATTTTCAGCTTGTTTCTTACAATACCTTCATTTTGTAACAGTTCAGCCACTTTGTTTTGATCATAGCAGATAATTTTTTCTGGTTCAAAATTATCAAAAGCTTGACGGTAGTTGTCTCGCTTTTTTAAAATCGTATACCAGCTTAACCCTGCTTGTGCTCCTTCAAGATTTAGATATTCAAACAGCAGGCGGTCATCATATACGGGTACTCCCCATTCGTGGTCATGATAATCGATATAGAGTGGGTCCTGATTGACCCAGCCGCATCTATTCATGGTTGTATGCCTCCATTACTTCCTTAGAAAGTTTTTTCGGAGCAGTCTGTAAATATGCTTCGAGAATAAACTCCTCTATCTCAGTCATATTTAATTCTCGATTTGTATAAAAGGATGTCCAGCCGTGCTGGCCGATATAAGGTGTTTTAAAATAGCGTTCAGTTTCTTGAAGTAATAACTGTTGAGTGGTTTTAAGAGTTTTTATGGATAATGAAGGATTTTCATCACTTTCTCCCATCATAATAAAGGGCTTATCTTTCACACGAAATGTGGTATGTCCAAATTTGTCTACTGCTTCCGTTACTTCAGGGAATTTTGTAGCTATTATTCTTATTTTTGAAAGAAGTTCATTTCCTTGAACTGATACAATTTGCTTATTCATCATCGATTTTACTCCTAAATTGACATGATATTCCTATTAAGTATTACATATTTCTCCCTAAAAAGGTATGATGACATATAAAAAACCGGACACCCCTATCCGGTTATGTATACACTCTTATTTGGCGTATTCGTTCTCTGCCAATAAATTAATCGCTGGTGCTATGACTTTACGAAAGGTAATCAGCACGTTCCAGCTTCCCGACGACTGTCCGTCAGCAAAGAAAGTAGGTTTACATTCTTTATCAAGCATACTCAGAAGCATGGCAAGATGACGCCCGCCTGATTCGACTCGGGCCATCCTAGCATATTCTGGCAGCATATCATACGCGGATTGATAATCCTTGTTCATTACAAACTCGAGAAATTGTTTATCCATGGCATGCTCTGTGATGGTTGGTTTATTATGTCTGCCTCTTACTAAATTATGGGATAAGGCACCACTTGAAATAAATACGACTCTTTTACTGGTTTCTTGTAAAACCTTTGCGATTTGCTGACCCCATTTATAGGTCTCTTCGATACTGGCTGCCAATGTCACTGATAAATTAATAACCGGAATATCTTCATCTGGATTCAGGTACCGTAAAGGAACAACACTGCCATAATCCCAGAGATAATAAGGATCATTTACTCCTTGGACCTGGAGGCCTGCATCTTCTCCGGCTTTTACGAGTTGGTTTGCTAATTCTTCATCACCTGGGTAGTTGTAAGGGAGGTCTTTAATTAGGTCTGGGGCTTCGAAGGCAGTTAATATCCCTTTATGAACTGGTGTACAATCCACATAGTGGAAAAACGTCGACGGCCAGTGACAAGAAACTAATACAATCACATCCGGATTTATTTCTTTTATTTGTTCAGCAACTACCTTCATGGATGAAGCCATATCCATTTGAAAATCCGGTACTTGATCTTCATGACACATACTAGGGACATGGGGAGCTATCATACTAAATTCAATCGTCATAATACCCTCCTATAAAATCCATCATACTAAGTGAACGCTTACAAAAGAGGAAAATAGTGGGGAGCAATGATATTCCCCATGCTCCCATTTATGAAATCCTTATCTTTCCGAAGCAGGTATGCCTGCAATCCCCCAATGGGTTTTTGGCACTTCCGTCACAATAACTCTGATGCTTTCTTTTGGTGCGTTCAAGGTTTCTTCAACCGTATGGGTAAGATTTTTAATTAATTCTGTTACTTTCTCTGGAGGTCTTCCTTCCATTATTTGAACATTAATGAGTGGCATGCTAATCATCCTTTATTTTTAAAAGTACCTCGATTTTAATCCATCACCGTAAAGCTTACTTCACCAAGCCCGTCAAATTTCCCACTGACGACATCACCATATTTCAGCATGACCGCACTGGTAATTCCGCCTGTTAAAATCACGTCACCCTTACGAACCTTTTCACCTTTTCTCGCCAGCATATTGGCCAGCATCGCAACGGAATGGGCCGGGTGCCCCAATACTGCCGCACCTGCCCCAAGTTGTTTTATTTCTCCATTAATAGACAAAGTTGAGCCAAGTAAATCCAATTCAAATTGCTCTGGTTTCTTTAGGGTTGTTCCAAATACAACCCTTGAGGTTGAGGCATTATCCGCAATAACATCGGGTAAGGTGAAATTGAAGTTTTCATAACGGCTGTCGATGATTTCTAAAGCCGGCAATACATACTCGGTTTTAGCAAGAACTTGAGCACCAGTTACACCCGGTCCTTCGATATCTTCCCCAATCACAAACGCGATTTCCGCTTCCACTTTTGGATGGATCATTTCATGTAATCGCAGTTTTCCGCCATTTTCAATCAACATATAATCAAACACATATCCAAAGATGGGATCATCAATCCCCATTTGTTTCATTTTAGCAAAGCTCGTTAAACCCATTTTGGGACCAACGATTCTCCTGCCATCCTGCAGTTTCATTTGGACGATTTCTTCCTGAACCTGATAAGCTTCCTCTACGGTTAAATCGGGCTTTATATTGGCAGTTACCTTGACAACCTCACGTTTTTCCAGCTCGGCTGCCACTAGATAATGGGCTATTTCCTTTATATGACTCACTGTGTTCCCCTCTTTTTCTCCAAATTAAAAGTGCACACTGACCTGACCGAGATGAGCAAATCGTGCTGTAAAAGAATCTCCTTTATTGGCCACTTCTGCTGCTGACAACGCCCCAGACAAAATGACTTCTCCTGCTCGAAGCGGAATATCAAATTCTGATAGTTTGTTAGCTAACCATGCGACACACGTTGCTGGATTTCCCAACGCTGCTGCGCCAACACCAGTATTGACGAGCTCACCGTTTTTCGTTAGCACCATCCCGATTAATTCAAGATCAATGTCTTCTACTTTTGTAGGTTTGCCACCCAATACGTATAAACTAGAGGATCCATTATCTGCAACCGTATCCTGCAGCTTAATCTTCCAATCTTGGATTCTACTATCAACGATTTCAAGGGCCGGAACGACATATTCTGTTGCCTGAAGAACATCAAGTGTGGTCACATTCGGTCCACGCAAATCCTTTTTTAAAATAAAAGCAATCTCCGCCTCCACCTTCGGCTGCAGGACAGACTCAATTGAAATATGACCGCCATTTTCGATTACCATACTATCTAGCAAATGTCCGTAATCTGGTTCATCGACGCCGAGCAAGTTTTGCATCGCTAAGGACGTTAAGCCTATTTTCTTGCCAACGATTTTTTGTCCTTGTGCTATTTTTTTATTAATATTTTCAAGCTGGATATAATAAGCTTCCTTCACTGAAAGTTCGGCATCAACCGATGTTAAAGGAGCAATCCCGACTCTCGTCGTTTCTGCCTCGGCTAACTGCTCTGCAAATTGTGTTACTTTACTAGTCAAAGTATTTACTTCCCTTCTTATAATTTGATCGTGACATTGGAAAGTTCAGAGTAAAAATCGATACTATGCATGCCGCCGGTTCTGCCAATTCCACTATGCTTCATACCGCCAAATGGTGTTCGCAGATCACGCAAGAACCAAGTATTTACCCAAATAATTCCTGCCTCAAGCTGATGGGCAACCCGGTGTGCTCTTCTTAAATCGTTTGTCCAAATCGTTGCACTTAAGCCATAATGGGTATCATTTGCCTGCATAACCACTTCTTCTTCCATATCAAACGGCATAACGGTAACCACAGGGCCAAAGATTTCTTCACGAACACAGCGAGAATTTCGATCAAGCCCAACTAAAATGGTAGGCTCTAAGTAGTACCCTTTTTCATATCCGTCCGGACGTTTTCCGCCTGTCAGGATCGTCGCACCCTCTTGGCGGGCAATATCAATATAGCTGTTTACCCGGTCATAATGCTCTTTACTGACTAGGGCCCCCACATTTGTATCTGCCTCGAGTGGATGGCCCACCTTTAAGGTTCTGACCCTTTCTGCGAATCTAGTTAAAAATTCTTCGTAAACAGGGCGCTCCACATAAATACGTGAGCCGCACAAACAAACTTCCCCTTGGTTCACAAAGCTGGATTTAATCGTGGTTTCAATCACTTCATCTAAATCAGAGTCAGCAAAGATTATGTTCGGATTTTTTCCGCCAAGTTCGAAGGAGAGCTTTTTCAAGGAATCGGCTGCCGATTTCATAATTGCAGTGCCTGTTTTTGGCTCACCAATAAATGAAATCGCATCGACATCCGGATGTTCGGAAATCGCAGCACCAGCGGAATTAGGGCCAAAACCATGGACAAGGTTTACGACACCATCGGGTACCCCAGCTTCTTTACAAATCTCCATTAGTACGGTTGCAGTCATAGGCGTCCACTCGGCTGGTTTAATAATAGCCGTATTGCCCATTGCTAAACATGGCGCCAACTTCCAAGTCAACAGTAGTAACGGCAGGTTCCAAGGTTTAATAATCCCAACCACACCGACAGGACGGCGATAGGAATAATGAAGGGCGATATCATCCTGCATATTTGAATCGGTATTAACAGAAATCATATAGTCAGCGAAAAAGTGAAAGTTAAAGGCAGCACGCGGAATATCGACACTATTTGCTAGTGAAAATGGTTTCCCAGTATCCATGGATTCAAGATGTGCCAGCTCTTCCTGTCTTTCAAGAATTAAATCGCCAATCCTGCGGATAATTTTTGAACGCTCAACAATAGGCATGGTCTTCCATTTTCCATTTAATGCTCTACGGGCAGCTGCTACCGCAAAATTAACTTCTTCTTTTCCCCCTTCAGCAACGGTTCCTAACACTTCTTCAGTGGCTGGGTTGATGTTTTCAAATGTCTTTTGGTTTTGCGATTCAACGAATTGTCCGTTGATAAAGTGTAAACAATTGATGGCTCTTACTCTAGTTTCTACTTGCATGCTAATAGTCCTCCTTAAAAAGTTAATTTTTTTTATTTTCTTAACATTATGGTAACGCTTCCGAATTTCGCCTACAACGTCACTGTTGCTCTATACGCAACAACCTATTTTTTTTAGCAACATTTTTCAAAATAAAAAATTAAGGTAGTTGGAAATGCCATTGTGACCAATGTTTCCATTCTTTTCACGCCTTCTAATTATCACAATAAACACCTTGGTTATTCCAATCGTTTCAGATAATATTTAAAATTTTTAAAATATTTATTTTCAATTTCTGTTTTTTCTGTTATATTGCCCACTATAGAGCAACACGGTTTACTATAAAGAAACAAACGATTAAGGAGGAGGAAAAATGGAAGTTAAGAATCAAGAGGATAGCCACCTTTCATCTGTAAAGAATGCACTTCGAATTCTAAAAAGCTTTACAATGGATGAACCTGAAAAAAAGATCAGTGATCTTGCTGCTACTCTTGGACTCAATAAGAGCACGGTCAGCCGAACAATGACAACGCTCGCAAGTGAAGGCTTTGTTTTCAAAGATCCGGAATCAAAGAAATATCGCTTAGGTCTTTCTATCCTTTCCTTAAGTGGAATCGTGAATAGTAACATGGACATTTATCGCGAATCACAGCCAGTATTAAATAAATTAGTGGAGCATATTGGTGAAACTGCTCATGTTTCCGTTCTAGATAACTTAGATGTTATTTATCTGCAAAAGGTAGAATGTAATCATCCTGTTCGTTTTTTAACTCATATCGGAAAACGAAATCCTCCCTACTGTACTAGTTCTGGTAAGGTCTTACTTGCCTTTTCAAGTGAAGAAGTAATCGATCAAGTCATTAATAAAGGACTACAAAAATTCACAAAGAACACGATAACCAGCCCGGAGAAGTTACGAGCACATTTAAAAACTGTTAGAGGAAGCGGTTATGCAAGCAGTGTTGAAGAGATTCTCGAAGGAGTCACCTCCATTGCTGCACCTATTTATGATTATCAAGGTAAAGTGATTGCTGCCCTTTCGGTCGTAGGACCAAATCAAAGAATTCTTCCACAAAAAATCCCTGGCTATGTAAAAAAAGTGATCAGTGCGGCGAATGAAATCTCGTTGCGAATGGGTTATAGAGGATAATAGAGCCTAAATTACTGATAAAGGAGATGTGCAGGTTGTACGATTTTCATACTCATTTTATACCATCTGATGTTTTGACTTGGTTAAAAGATCATCAAGATCTTGTAAATGCAAAATGGATTAAAAAAGAAGAAAATAAGGATGAATTTTTAGTTGTGAATGAAAAATGGGGATTTGAATTGAAAAAGGCATTTACAGACGGCAGCTTATACCTTGAAGAGCAAACAAAAGCCGGTGTGTCCCATTCTGTGTTATCACCGATTCCCCAGCTTTTTATGTATGATTTTCCAGAAGAGATTACAGTTGATATCTCCACAGTCTACAACCGGTCATTAGCAGAGTGGACTAAACAAACTCCTGAGAAACTATCGGCTCTAGGCACGGTCCCTCTTACCAGCCCATATAAAGCTGCGGAAGTATTACAAGAAGCGATGAATCTTGGTCTTAAAGGGGTTATTATAGGTCCTGGACTAGAAAATCATATGTTGTCTGATGAATATTTCACTCCTATTTTTGAAGAAGCTAACAGACTGAAAGCGATTGTGTTTATTCATCCGTTATTATGTGAAGACCCTCGCTTAAAAAGAAGAATGATGCCGAATTTAATTGGCGTTCCATGGGAAACGACTGTATGTGCAACGGACTTATTATTAAGCGGTTTAGTGGATCGATATCCTCAGGTAAAAATATTATTTGCACACGGAGGCGGCTTCCTTCCCTATCAAATTGGCAGACTTGATAAAGGGTATGAACAATGGGACCTTGTATCCTCTAAGTTAGCAGCAAAGCCATCGGAATATTTAAAGCGCTTCTGGTATGATACCGTCCTGTGGAACCAAGATAGTTTAGATTTCCTTATTAGAACGGTTGGTGAAGAACGAGTCGTACCGGGATCTGATTATCCATTTGATCTTTGCGTATGGCCTCCATCAGGGAAACAAGAAGCAGCGGTTCGCTCATTACTGGATTAAGATTTTCTATTATTTAATAGTTACTAAGATAAAAAATGAAGCAGGGAAACCCTGCTTCATTTTTTTCTAGGAATTAAATCTGTAAAACAAAACCTTTTTTGACCAGTATAGATGTCATTGGAAAACTTTTTTTCGCCCGTTTTAAACTCAATTGGCTTTTTAAATATCGGACCATCAAAAACAAACGAATGATACTCACCATTTTCGCCGCATGAATCCACTTCAACTGGGAGTTCTTCTAAAAATTGTTGAGTGATTTCCCTGCCTGAAAAATGTTCAGGCAATTGAGTTAAATCTACACAAGTCGTAATTGTTCGATATCCTAGTGATAGAAAGCGAAGAATCAAATCTGATGTGTTTATTCCCCATAAAGGAAAAATCGGTGTGATCCCGACAGGAATTAACATTTCCTCCCGGTATCTGCGCACATCCTCAAGAAATAAGTCACCAAAGGCTATGTGGTCGATGCCTAATTTCTTTATAGCATTTATTTCTTTCAACATTATCTCCCCATATTGTTCATTTGAGCACTGTTCGGGAATTCTAATTTTTTTCAACGGAAGACCAATAGACTCTGCCTGAGCCTCCAGCAATTCCTCTCTTACACCATGAATACTAGTCCGATTAAATCCATCGGTAACGGTTGAAAACAATAATTTGACCTCATATTCATTTGAATTTAATAGATCATGTAGTGCTAAGGTTGAATCCTTCCCGCTAAAGGAAACTGCTACATTTTTCATCATTCTAACCCTCCTAGTTTCATGTTAACAGAATAATCTAGTACATTAATAGTTCATTTTTTTCAGCAGCGTAACTTTTTAAAAATTAACCAGTTCCAGGTCTTGGCATGCCTTTTTTAAAAGTATAGACATTGCCTTTACAGTAAAGACTCAAATCCTTGTATTAATTAATAATTAATATTTAATTGTAATGTTACTTTCAGTTACTGGTACGATTTTTTTGTACTGGCTTTTATTTAAACAAAAAAACCAGGAATATTTGCTGGGTTTCTTAAGAAGTAAATTGCTCTTAAACCAGCTTTAGCATGTGAAAAATTACAACAAGGAGACCTCACTCTGCTGTGATATTTGGATTAAAACTAAACCTTTTTAAGATTTACTGATCTTTAACAAAAACCGACTTAATGCATCCTTCCAATGAGGCATTTCGTTAAAATTATTAATTCTTAGTCCCATATGATCCATAACGGAATACTTGGGGCGTTTTGCAGAAAGGGGAAATTCCTCTGTCAAGCAAGCTTCTAGTTTAATTAGATTGTTAGATTGATAAAAAATCTCCTTCGCAAACTCATACCAAGAGCAATACCCGGTATTTGACACATGGTAAATCCCATATTTTTCAGATTCCATTAGCTCCACAATACATTTTGAGAGGTCCACAGTATAAGTTGGGCACCCCACCTGATCTTTAACAACTGATAAATGTTCCTTCTCTTTAGAGAGCTTAAGCATTGTTTTTACGAAATTGTTCCCTTTTACTCCAAAAACCCATGAGGTTCTCACAATGAAGAATTTCGAATGGAAGTCGCGCACAAAATTTTCCCCGGCCAACTTTGAATATCCATAAATATTCAGTGGAGATACAGGTGAAAATTCATGATAGGAAGAAGTGGAAGAACCATCAAAAACGTAATCTTTACTAATATAAACTATTTTCGCCTTAATTAATTCTGCTGCTAAAACAATATTACGCGTCCCTATTCCATTTATCAGAAAAGCAAGATCCCTCTCCGATTCCGCTTTATCGACATTAGTATAAGCAGCACAATGAATGATTATATTTGGTTTAATTTGAGTGACTTTTTTATATACTTCCTTCTCATTTGTAATGTCTAATTCGGATTTTCCCAATGCAAAAACTTGATAATCTAATGATTCTAAGTATAGTACCAAATCAGTCCCAAGTTGTCCTTTCGCTCCTGTAACCAGAACCTTAGTAATGTCCTCTCCCTCTCAATAGAATATTACCTTTCCACTTTCAACCATCAATTTGATATTAATCTCTTCCACCATTCCTGGTTTGATTGATACCATAAAATAGTTTCAGCTAAATCCTCATTAATTGAATAAGATGGTTTCCAGCCTAATTCATTCTGAATTTTACTTGAGTCAATCGCATATCTATAATCATGACCTAACCGATCAGGTACAAAGGTTATAAGTTTTTTAGAAACTCCTAAAGTATTAACAATAGTTTCAACAATTTCTAAATTATTCCTTTCATTATGGCCGCCAATATTGTAGACTTCCCCAGGTTGTCCTTTTTGAATAACTAAATCGATTGCAGAACAATGGTCTCGTACGTGAAGCCAATCTCGAATATTTTTTCCATCACCATAAATAGGTAAGTTCTTATTATTCAATGCGTTAATAATCATGAGTGGTATGAGCTTTTCGGGGAATTGAAATGGTCCATAATTATTCGAACATCTTGTGATGTTAACATTTAATCCATAAGTTTGATGATAGGATTTCACTAAGAAATCAGCACTCGCTTTGCTGCTCGAATAGGGACTATTTGGGGATAGAGGAGTCTCTTCTGAAAAAAAACCAGTTGTTCCTAATGAACCATAAACTTCGTCAGTCGAAGTTTGAATAAAACGAATATTATGATTTTTAGCTACATTTAAAGACTTTGCGTTCCAACAATATTTGTTTTGACGAACTCATAACAATTAGCAATACTTCGGTCTACATGAGATTCAGCAGCAAAATTAACAATTAAGTCCACCTCTAGTGTTTTTAAAACATAATCAAGTAGGAGTGAACATAATTTTGTCCAAGAAACCCATTATTCCATATAGGTCTGAATCTATTTCAAGAAGGAGTTAAGGTTAGATGAAAGTACTTGTTACAGGCGGAGTTATCTAGATTACCTGCGTAAGTTAGTTTATCATAATTAACAATAAAAGAATCGGGATATTTTTCTAAAAATAATGAATAAAGTTACTTCCAATAAATCATTTGTTTGAGGAATTTATTATTGTTACTCCTATGTTTGTATCTTTGGTTAATATGATAGTAAGTTCGAGGATCAATTCACCTTAAAGCACATTAAATCTTTAAAATTCATTGGCCCCCTCTATTTTTTTGTTCCTGCAACCTTCATTAAGTACTTGCCGTACTCATTTTTCAGTAAAGTTTTTGCTAAATCATAAAGTTTTTCTCTTGAGATATAACCTTTCTGAAAGGATATTTCTTCAAGGCAGCCAATCTTAATGTTTTGAGTTTCCTCAATGGTCTTTATAAATTGTGAGGCATTAAATAATGATTGATGTGTGCCCGTGTCGATCCAAGCGTTCCTCGGACCAATTAATTTTACTGATAACTCCCCTAATTCTAAATAGGCCTTATTAACATCCGTTATCTCTAGTTCACCTCTTGCAGATGGCTGCATCCTTTTTACGATATCGACCACGCGGTTATCATAAAAATAAAGTCCTGTAACGGCATAATTTGTTTTTGGTTGAAGTGGCTTTTCCTCGATGGAGGTAACCAATCCATCGGCTGAAAAGTCAATGACTCCAAATCTTCCTGGATCGGAAACAAAATATCCAAATATTGTAGCGCCACTTTTTTTCTTTACAGCCTCGTTCAACAAACATTCGAACTCAAATCCATAAAAAATATTATCACCTAAGATTAAGCAGACATTATCATTCTCTATAAACTTTTCCCCGATTAATAAAGCTTGTGCAATTCCGTCTGGGGATGCTTGAACCTCATATTTTATTGAAATGCCAAAGTTCGATCCATCGCCAAGCAATTCATTGAAACGTGGAATATCCTGCGCAGTTGATATGATAAGAATTTCCTTTATTCCGGCAAGCATAAGTGTTGAGAGTGGATAATAAATCATTGGTTTATCATAAATGGGTAATAATTGTTTTGATATCGATCTTGTTAAGGGGTATAACCTTGTCCCACTTCCTCCTGCTAAAATAATTCCTTTCATGTATTGCCTCCTTTTGCTCATAACCAAAATAAGTACGACTCTTAAATATTCTATGTACATGAAATAAAAAGGGTACTACTTTGATAAAGATAGAATTTCTCCTGAAATTAAACATTCGATTATGACCTATTTTTAATTAAACTGATTGAAGTGGTACCAAAATTCCCTTTAATCTCATAAAGTATAAAGAATGTAAGTAAGGTTATTTTTAAATAAGAAAAGAGGTAGATAAATGCCGAAAGTATCGATTATTCTCACCAGCTATAATAAACATGAGTATGTCGGGAAAACCATTCAATCCATCTTAAGCCAAACTCTTAAAGACTTTGAATTATTTATCATGGATGATAATTCAAATGAAAAAACATTAAACTCTATTGAACCATTTTTAACGGATGAGAGAGTAAAATTTTTCAAGAGTGAGATTCAAACTGTTGATGAAAGAGTGGCCAAAACAAGGTATGCCGTTTTAATTAATCAGTCATTAGAATTTGCCACAGGAGACTATATTGCATATGCAACGGATGATAATGTTTTTCATAAGAATAAATTACAGAAAATGGTGGATTATCTAGAAAATCACCCAAATGTTATGGTTGTATACTCAGCGTCACAAACCAATTATTTAAATGAGAATGGGGAAATCACAAAATCGATTGTAAGACCTGCAAAAGTAGTTCAATGGTTGGCCCCTTGTGTTACCGATCATTGTTCAATTATGCACAGAAGAAACTTGCTGCCTATTATAACCGAAACATTTGGCTCCAATTGGGACGAAGACCCCCAATTTTATCGACTTGGGGATGCCCGATTTTTCTGGAGACTCAATCATTTTTGGCCGTTCTATCCAATACCAGATATACTAGATTATAACTCTATTACACCTAAGTCTATTCATGCTCAGATCTTTAACTCAAATCCCAATGAATTTGCTAAGAAATTACCACCGCAAAGAACATGTAAGGAATTAAGAGATTCCCTAAGGGCATTAAAACGGGGGCAAATTGGATGAATACTTACTTAAAAAATTACTGGGGTATCTATCGCGAGTTTGTTGAACATTTCAAAAACTTTACCTATAAAGGGATTCCTATTCCCTTACTAACAAATTTTTATCAGCAAATTGACCAAGAACTGAAAACGAAAATGGAAAAAGACGATTTTCCTATCAGTGGAAGATACCCTGATTTGAAAAAAGAGATGCTGCAGCCCTATTTTGATAAATGGATACCCGATAGTATACTTCCTTCGAAAACCATAAAGACCGACGGGAGGATTCTGATAAATTATGATTATACCCGGATTCCAGATCGTAGTTATCAACAATGGTTTGATCAAGGAAAAACCCTCATTCTTTCCCGTTCTAAAAAAACACATCTTCACGGGATTCCAACTGAGAGACTGGATAAATATGAAGAATCAACAGAGGAGATTTCTAATGATCTCGTGAAAAAAGCAAAATCGTTATTTGGAAAATTAGAGCATCATCCCGCCTTTAATAATGATTTTTTTCAACAGACTTTTCTTAAACGGATTCCTTCAATTATTAAAACACTTAATGCTGCTTTTAATCTATTTGAGAAACTCACCATATCCGCGATTATTGTTGGAACAACAGAAGATATGGTAAGCAGATCGCTCGCTATTGTTGGTTCCATGCATGGCATAAAAAGTATATGTCTTCAGCACGGGATTTTAATGGGAGAAGAGGCATTTATGCCTGTTTTTACACGTTCTGTTGCCGTATATGGTGAATACGAGAAAAATTGGTATATACAAAGAGGAGTCACAATAGAGCGGATAGCGGAGATTGGCCATCCTAAATATGATGAAATTTTTCACAAAACACCGATTAATCATCAAGAATTTTTAAGAAAATTCAACCTCGATTCTACCAAAACTCCGTTATTAGTCATAACAGGTCCTAGTATAGATGATGCTAAATTTACAAAGTTATTGACGAATCTAATCGGTAATCCTCAATTTCAATTCATTATTAAGCCCCATCCTTGGGAAATTGCCAAGGGTAAGTATGAGCTATATCAAACTTTTGAAAAAAAGTACCAATCAGTAAAAGTACTAACATCAAAAGAGAACTGCTTATATGAACTACTTCCTCATGTTGATGGTATTATTTCTACTTTATCTACTGTTGTACTTGAAAGTATTTTATTTAACAAGCCAGTTTTCGTCTACGACTTTTTAAACAGTAATCGGCCATATGACTATTTTGATAGTTTAGGTGAACATATACAAAAAGATCCCGATCAATTATACAGTGTCATCAATAATTACTATACTTCACCACAGCACAAGGAAGCTTATCTAGAAATAAGGAATCAATATATAAAAGGACTTTATATTGATGGATTTTCGGCAAGTAGATTAATAAGTAAAATAAACGAGAAATAGACCAAAGGGAATTGGTAATATTGATTACTTATATTTTTTCATAAAATAAAGGACCTGTACCAAATGGCAGGTCCTTATTTTATTTGTATTTTATTCTTCTAATAGGGAAAAATCGGTTGGAGTTCCAGCCTTTATTTCTTTTGCTGCCGTTTTTCCGATTAACTGGTCGAAGTATTTTGGGGCCAAACCAAACCCGGGACGAATAACTCTAAGATTGTCTTTCGTAAGAATGTCCCCGGGTTTTATGTCTTTTACCACATAGATTGACCTTCGGAATTTCAACGATTTTTTTTCTTCCAAAGTCGGTCCGTAGCTTACATGCCCTAATGATCGCCAGACACGTTCTGCTTCGATAACCAATGATTTCATTTCATCAGGTTCCATCGAAAAGGCGGAATCTACTCCTTTTTCAGCTCTAGAGATGGTAAAATGTTTTTCAATTATGGTTGCACCTAAAGCAATGCTGCCCACAGCAACACCAATCCCCATCGTATGGTCGGACAAACCTACTTGACATCCAAAACGGTCCCTCATATCGGGAATTGTAGTGATATTGGTATTTTCGGGTGAAGCAGGATAGGTACTCGTACATTTTAAGAGAATTAAATCTTTACAACCGAATGCCCTGGCGGTTTGGACAGTTTCTTCTAATTCCTCGATCGTGGCCATTCCAGTTGAGATAATTAGAGGTTTCCCAGTGGCTGCAACCTTTTTAATTAAGGGGAGATCATTGTTTTCAAATGAAGCAATTTTATACATTGGTACGTTTAATTCCTCTAAAAAATCTACGGCTGTATGATCAAATGGAGTGCTAAATGGGATCATTCCTAGTTCCAAAGCTTTGTTGAATATGGGTTTATGCCACTCCCATGGAGTATATGCCTGTTGATAGAGTTTATAAAGGTTATTTCCTTTCCATAAACTTGATTGGTCATTGATTTGAAAATCTTTCGTATCTAGATTAATGGTCATTGTATCAGCCGTATAGGTTTGTATTTTCAAGGCATGTGCACCAGCTTCCGCTGCGGCCTCGACGATTTGTAAAGCACGTTCCAAGGATTGATTATGATTTCCAGACATTTCTGCAATAATAAAAGGAGGATGATTCGGTCCAACCATTCTTCCTCCCAGATTCATTTCCATCATTAATTACACCCTTTCAAGTGAATTAAATTTAAATTATGATCTATGAAACTCCCAGTTTTCTTTATCTAAGACGAACCTATTGATTGTAATAAACTGACCATTCCGGTAAATACGGTTTTTATAACGTAAATCTTGTTTAAAGCCTAGTTTTCGATGAAACGCCTCACTTTTTTTATTAGTAGATAGTACTTCCCCGATAATTCTTTTCGCATTTAAACTTTCAAAGGCATAATCTAACGCAAAACTTCCCATGATTGAACCAACGCCCTTAGGTGCATCCAGTTCGCCGATATAAAATCCCCAGAAATAAGCTAGATGTTGCAAATCACTCTTTTTAAATGAAACAAGACCCAATGGTTGTGTATGTTTCACAAATACGCGGTAGTGCTCGGCATGATTCGTAAGGGTATTAGCGAACCATTGACAGTGATCTTCATAAGGGATTATTTTATCATTAAACATATTAGAACGAATAAACTCCAAATTTCTCCATTTAAAAATTAAATCCTTGTCTTCCTCGGTTAATGACCTTAATTCATAGTCCATACTATTCACCTAAATTCAGAATGTTCTTTATCATTTGTTTGTGATGATCCAAATTACCTTTCATCAATAAAAAACCCGCACTGGACATATTTGTACGTTCTTGTTCATTTTCAATCATCTCGTTGAGCTTCTTTATTACATTTTCTTGTTTAACTAAATCGCAATCCCCTAAGTATTTTATGACGTTTTTTCTTCCAAGCTCCTTACAAATTTCTTTCTGATTTTCCGCAATGCTCCATACAATGGTTGGTAAACCAAGATAACATCGTTCCCATGTGGCCGAACCTCCAGCACCAATCGATAGATCTGCAAGATGCATGATTCTGGCCATATTATTTATTTGCACATGAAAGTTCAGATTAGGATACTGATTGCAAAGTTCTTTCAACTTGATTTTATGTGTGTTTGATCGACCAACAACTACATCGACCTGGATCTCTTCCCGTCCTAATTCTAAAAAGGCAGCAAGTGCTTTTCCCGTTTCATTGGTAGGGTCCACACCGCCAAAAAAAATAAATATTCTTTTAACAGGACCTGTTCGGAGCCTCGAGTGGACTCCTTGCTCGTAAAATTCAGGTCTCAACAACACATAGTTAGGACCAAGGAATGTGGTGCAATGTGCGGGTACGAGTAAATTATATTTATTAGGATTATCCAGAACAGTTGGGTCACATAAAAGGTCGCAATCGTGTTTCCGGTCTGCTAAATCATCGATAACCATTATTCGACGGACGATATCCCTTTGAATGTGTTCCCATTCATAGTGAATAGCATAATGATCAATAATCAGTAAATCCACCGAGTATCTTTGTAGTAATTGTTTGGTCTGAATGGCATCCTCTTCTAATGGAGCACCAAGCCAATGGGAATGTGGAGACGATGATTGTATTTGACCATTACGTAAAGGAGCAGGTAGTTTTAATACATTGAACCCCTTCTCTTCGATTAAATTGCATAAATGCCCGACATGTTCCCTGCAGATAAACGTTGCAGTGACACCATGTTCGCGTAATTTTTCTGCAAGTGTTAAGCATCTCATTACATGTCCTGATCCTATTTCGTTAGAAGCATCTACACGAAACACTACATTCATATCACATCATCTAATTTCTTTTGTTCGACATGGGCATTTATTAACGCCCACTCCGGTTTTTCCTGTAATAAACTAGATATCTCTTCAAGTTTGGCTGATTCAACCTGCTTATCATGTAGATAATGGATCACATTTTTAATTAATTGAAAGTCTTCCTCTGTATCAACAGTCAACCGATAATGACTTAAATCAATTGTATTCTTCACATTGCCTAGGTTAAATTTTTCTGGATGAAGGTAAAAATACGGTGTCACATGTTCACGATCGCTTGGACTTATTGCTTTCTCATGGGCCTCATTTAAGGCCTTCATTGAAAACACCTCTACGTCAAAACCCCGTGGAAAGGTTCTTTCTATCGTATTCGAAACGTAATCATATTGGTTCCTCTTTGATAAGAATGCGGCAATGATTGCATCGATTATGGCAGGATCCATTAATGGACAATCTGATGTTAGACGGACCACAACTGTTGCTTCATACTTCTTCGCAGCTCCCCAGTATCTAGACAAAACGTCTTGTTCGGAACCACGGAAAAAGGCAACAGAAAGCCTATTACATAAATCGATAATAGGCTGTTCTAAATCATTATTCGAAGTGGCTATCACCAGTTCCTGAATAAACCTTGACCTTCTTACTCTATCAATTTGATATTCAAGCAATGGTTTACCTAAGACTTCTTTCATGACCTTTCCAGGTAGTCTCTTAGATCCCATTCTTGCTTGAATAATGCATACCACTTTCAAAGAATCACCTCCTTAAATTTTCTGTATTGGTTAAGCACTTTCTCTACCGCATCAATAACGTCTCTTACATCCTTTTCCTTCATTGCAGGGAAAAGTGGCAGCGTAATAAATTCTTCATACAGCTTTTCAGCCTTTGGACACAGTCCTGGTGTGTATCCCAGCCCTCGATAATAGGGCAATAAATAAACAGGAATGTAATGTACGTTTACTCCGATATTTTCTTTGAGTAAAGCATTAAAAATATCTTCCCTCGTTCCCGTTAATTGATCCAATTTTAGTCGTAGAATGTATAAATGCCAACTTGAACTGCTATTAGGATCTTGATAAGGAATTTTAACTAAAGAGTTATACTTGAAAGCTTCATTATACATAGAACTGTATTTCCTTCTTAGCTCTAAAAAACAATTTATTTTGTTCAATTGACTAAGACCCAGTGCTGCTTGAATATCTGTTAAACGGTAGTTAAAACCCAGGAACTGCATTTCGTAATACCAGGGTCCTTGTTTCTCCGTTAGTTTACTAGGTTCTCTTGTAATACCATGTGAACGAAATTGCAAGAGCTGTTCATAGTAATCTCTGTTATTGGTGGTAACCATTCCTCCCTCACCAGATGTAATATGCTTGACTGGATGAAAGCTGAACATGGTCATGTCGCTAAACGATCCCACCTTATTGCCCTTATAGCTGGCACCAAGTGCATGGGCGGCATCCTCAATTACCACAAGATCATATTTTCTGGCAATTGCAGTGATTTCGTCCCAGCTAGCTGGTTGACCTGTAAAATCAACAGGGATGATCGCTTTCGTTTTATTCGTAATCTTTTTTTCAATTTCTTTAGGATCTATGTTATAGGTTTCTTCGTCAACATCTGCAAATACGGGCTTACCACCTTGATATAAGACACAGTTTGCACTTGCCGCAAACGTAAGAGGGCTGGTTATCACTTCATCTCCATCAACGATCCCGGCTGCAAAGCAAGCACCATGCAACGCAGCCGTACCATTGGCAAAACTCACGGCATATTTTGCTCCTGCATAATCGGCTATAGCTTGTTCAAATTGAGAAATGAAGGGGCCTGTTGTTAGATAATCTCCTTTTAAAACCATTGTGACCGCCTCAATATCATCGTCATCAATCCACTGGCGTCCGTAGGGGAGAAAAGTATCCCGAATAGGTTTATGTTCCACCCATAGTCCTCCTTCCGTCTAATATTCGTTTACTAAGCGACGCAGTTCATTCACTGTAAGCCACTCACTATTCGTATTACTTACATAACTGAACCCATTTGGTAAGAGGGCTCCATCTTTTATGTCTTTTGTATCCCACCAAGAGAATTCCGGTTGGATAACATAGTAGCTACCATAGTCTAATGTACGGCGTGCATCATCTTCCGTGATCATGGTCTCATGCAGTTTCTCTCCCGGGCGAATCCCTATGATTTCAACTTTACAATCGGGTGCAAGAGCAGTGGCTAAATCCGTTACTTTCATGCTTGGGATTTTGGGCACGAAAATTTCTCCTCCCCTCATCCTTCCCAGGTTATCAATGACAAACTGTACCCCCTGATCCAAGGTTATCCAAAAACGGGTCATTCTTTCATCCGTAATGGGGATGACCCCTGTTTCTTTTACCCTTTTAAAAAATGGAACCACACTGCCGCGACTTCCTACAACATTCCCATACCTCACTACCGCAAAACGAGTCTTCTTAGAGCCACAATAAGAATTTGCTGCAACAAATAATTTATCAGATGCTAATTTTGTTGCCCCATAAAGGTTTACTGGGTTGGCAGCTTTATCGGTACTTAACGCAATTACTTTTTCCACGCCTCGATCAATAGCCGCATCGATAATATTCTGAGCGCCTAAAATATTCGTCTTGATTGCTTCAAAGGGATTGTATTCGCAAACCCCAACATGTTTTAATGCAGCGGCATGGACAACGATATCAACACCTTCAAACGCACGCAATAGTCTCTCTTTGTCACGAACATCTCCAATAAAGAAGCGCATTCTCGGATCGGTATACTCCTGTGCCATTTCATATTGTTTTAATTCATCCCTGCTAAAAACAATCACTTTTTTCACATCTGTTTCTAGAGCTCTACTGACAAATTTCTTCCCAAATGATCCAGTACCACCTGTTACGAGAATCGTTTTGTCTTTCAGAATAGTCAAATTTTATCTTCTCTCCCTTCAATTATGTTAATCATTCGTTGGATTCTATGAGAAAAGGTATGACAGTTCAGGGCTCTCTCCTTTGCTTTATTACTATAATCAGCCCTTTTCCCCTCGCCATTATTTAAAAATTTATGAATTAAATTTTTGCAATCCTCATCCGTAGAATAGGTTATTATTTCATTTTTCGTGTCGAAGTGTTCACCTATATCAGGTCTTGCTGAAAGTAGTTGAAACCCGCCACTAGCAGCTATATCAAAGGTGCGGTTGTTGATACTCTTATTTTCAATCCCAAGCGTATTTATATTTTTGTGAAAATTAAAAGATCGATGGCTATTCAAAATAATCTTAGAAGAATGATATACTTGGTTAACTAAACTGGGCTCAATCCATTTATTGATTACAGTCATTCTCTCTGAATGTCCACTTTTTATAAATCTTCTCCAAAAAGGTCCAGCTAAAATTAACTTATGCCTTGTTTGTTCTAAAAGATAATTCGCAAGTTGGACTCGTTCAGGATATGGATAACCGACTAAACACAAATCATAAAAATAATGATTGTTGGATTTAGGAGGAAAGTATATAGAAGGGTCTGTGCCTAAGGGAAGATGAATTATATTTTTGGCTGGAAGTATTTGTTTGTAATATTCATAAGCACCTAAATCGATCGTAAAGATATAGTGAAATTCTTCAGCTAGGCTTATAGACTTGTCTATATAGAATGGATCTTCTGTAAACCAAATGCCAAGAATATGTCCTTTTTTCTTCAAATTATGCAGTAATTCCATTTGAATTTTATATCCTACAAAGACAAGGACAAAATCGGGTTCAAAGCTTTCAATTAATTCAATGGTTTCTTCATTAATTTTTGGATTAATTGTTTTAATGCTATGTCCCAATGAAATAAACGTATGTTGAATTGATTTTTCCAAATAAGGATATAGCCCTGAATATCCAGATAGAACAAATAATACTTTCATTCATATTGCATCCTCATGTAAAATTTATTTAATCATTATTTCTGCTTATATCTTTCTTACTCCCATTTAAAATTTTTATATTTTATTAGGAAGGCAGTAATCGAGTGAAAAGAAGTGAATTTACTGCCTTCCTTTTTGTGTTAGCTAGATGACGATGACGATTCCGATGACGATTCCAATGACGATTCCGATTCCGATTGAACAGTTGCAATCATGACGTCTTTAGATCTAACGATTGTAAGGTTTTGAGCAATAAAAGGTGAAAGGACTTCTGTTTCTCTTAGAACTATTAAACAATTAGTTGAGTCAGCCAATTCTCCGGAGAGAACTTGTCCGTTATAAAGCGTCAATGTTACCTCATTCCCTACAAAGTCATCGAGATAGCGATAAATCGGATCAGAGCATTTATTCTTTTTATCCCCCAATAAATACATCTCCTTTCAAAATAGATTACAAGCTAATATATTCTCTTTATAGGAAAGTGACAGGGCATTTCCAATGAATCATTAAAAATAAAAAGCAGCCTGCAGATCGAGGAGAGGGAAAATAATTTAATTATTTCCGCCCCTCTTCCACTACCGTTCGTACGGTTCCGTATACGGCGGTTCAATTTATATTACAGTGTGTACTTTTAGATAATGTTCTAAAGCAGAGGGAAGTCCCCTCTGCTTTAGTCTTTTGTTTGAGATTGCTCTTTGAACAACTTTCGATAGTCCGATGTACCGGTAACCTTTCCGACAGAAAGTTAATCCTTTCGCATCTTCCTCTGGTATTCCGAGTTGAACAAGAGATTTGATTCGTTTCCTTGATACCTTCCATTGCTTCCAGATGATAACTCTAATTCTGGAGCGAAGCTTCTTATCTATCTCAGTCATCGCTTTTTTCATATTCGAGATTCTAAAGTAATTAACCCACCCAAGTGTGACTTGTTTTAGTTTTAAAATTGGGTAGTCCAGTGGAACACTCCAATTTCGCTTTGTTAATTTACGAAGCTTCCTTTGAAATTTTCGTATTGAGGTGAAATGGGGTTTTACTTGGTATTTCTCATTCTTAGAATCGTAATAATATCCAAAACCTAAGAACTTCAAATCTTTCGGACGGGAGATTTTACTCTTGTCTACATTGACTATTAACCCTAATTTATTTTCTATGAATCTCACGATTGATTCCATCACTCTACTCGCTGCTTTCACTCTTCACGAAGATTAGAGCGTCATCCGCGTACAGAACCACTATACATTCAGATCAGGGCTGGCATTATCAACATCATAAATGGGTAAGAACACTCAAGGAAAACAAGGTGTTCCAGAGTATGTCGCGAAAAGGAAACTGTTTAGATAATTCCCCCATGGAGAATTTTTTCGGGATACTAAAACAAGAAATGTATTACGGAGAACCACTGTGCTGATTTGAGGAATTAGAAAAAAGAATTAAAGAATATATCGATTATTATAATAACAAACGCATAAAGAAAAAATTGGCAGGTATGAGTCCGGTTCAATACCGTACCTATACCAGCCAATTAGCTGCTTAATATAAAACTCTAAATTTTTCGGGGTCACCTCATGATCTCCACCTTTTTATTTTTCTATCCTTTTTATACCCGCCCAAGCCAGCAGAAACATCAATCTTTCCTACTTAACCCTACGAAATGCCCTTCTCTCGGCATATTCTGAGCAAGGTATACAAACCTTTACCTCTTCCCCCTTATCGTTGATATATTTCCTTAATGGACTGACTTTTCGATTACAAATGACACACTTATTTTTAAAAATATTAAATAAAAACACTGTTTTTCACCTTCATTATGTTTCGGATTTCCTATAGTTTATTAAATAAAGTCTTAATTGGATTCATTTGTAATGAGTATTTTTCCTGGATTTATAGTAAGATTGGTTAAGAATCAAAGTATAGAAAGGACACATCCAACATGTCATATAAAATGATTGTACTAGATTTAGATGATACATTACTCCAAGACGACCACACCATTTCTCCTCGTACGAAACAAGCGTTAATGGATGCTCAAAAATTAGGGGTTAAGGTTGTATTAGCTTCTGGCCGTCCAACAAAAGCCATGTATGATATTGCCGATGAGCTAAACCTGAAGGATTATGGCAGCTTCATTCTTTCCTTCAATGGTGCAAAAATAACGAACTGTCAAACAGGTGAAGAACTTTTTAGCAGCACCTTGTCACCTGAGATCGCACACCGATTATATGAACTAAGCCGCCGTGAGGACGTATGGATTCATACCTATGTGGGCGATTTAATTGTTACCGAGGCGGGAAATCAATATACCAATATAGAAGCTGAAATTACCGGCTTGGATGTTGCTGAGGTCGACAGTTTTGTAGAGTCTGTCAATGAACCGGTTGTGAAGGTATTAATGGTGGACGATCCTGATAAACTTGTCGAAGTAGAGAAAAAGCTTCAGCAAGAATTAGCTGAAGAACTAAGTGTGATGCGTTCGAAGCCATTCTTTTTGGAATTTACCGAAAAAGGTGTCACAAAAGGTACCAGCTTACATCAGTTAATCGGACAACTTGGCATTACACGTGAAGAAGTCATTGCCATCGGCGACAGCTACAACGATTTAGCCATGATTGAGTTCGCTGGACTTGGTGTCGCTATGGGCAATGCCCCACAAGATATTAAGGAAAAAGCCAATTATGTAACAGACACGAATATGAAAGATGGAGTAGCAAAAGTAGTTGAAAAATTCGTTTTGAATACAACGGTGTTAATTTGAGTTCAAACGCTTGGATATTCCAAGCGTTTTTTGTTTATCCTCCCTTCAACACTGTGCTTTAGCCCAATCCTGTCCCCTGATTTGATATTTTTGCATAAACTATCCCAAGCAAAAATAATAAAAGGCGGAGAGAGGTATGGGACTATTCATCAATAAGCAAGCACATCCGAATTTATACAAAAATAGCAGGCAATTGTCTGAATCAAATCAAGTGGTTTCACGGCAGGATCTCCTCACAGAAATCATGAAAGAGCAACAAAAAGCCAATATCGCTTTGAATCAGGCATTAGCCGAACTGCAGCTTCGTTACCAGCAGCAGACAGATGCTCAAAATACTCATTGGCAACAGGTAGACTATCAGCTGAATGATTTAAAGCACAGTTCTCTAAGGCAGCATAAATTCGAAAACGAGATGGTAACCAATTTACATTCCCTGCATGAGAAGAATGTCCAATTAGAGGGTATGGTTGAAAAGGAAACACAGGCAAGAGAATCCCTGACGAAACAAATTAGTAAAATTAGTAAAACTTGTGACCATATTGCGGATCGATTAGAGAAGAATGAAGAAACACAACAGCAGCTCACCCAGCAAATGAACGAACAGCTAGAAATGCAAAAACAGGCAGCAGAAAAATTAACGAAACAAGAAGACGTTCACGGCGGGATATTAGAGCGGCTCGACCATCAGGATGCTTTGTTAGATAAATTAGCCCGCCAGCTAAACCATGTCCGTTCTATCTTGTTTGAGCGAACCAATTATTTGGCAGGTAAAATCGACGAAGGCTACAAGCTCACCTCTTCTTATGTGTATAAATTAATGACCGGCTCCGAACAGCCGCTCACGTTCTTCCTCATGAATCATAAGAAAGAGGAAAATCAGGAAAAAGTTGATTAATATAAAGAAGGTTCACAGCTTTAATGGCTGTGAACCTTCTTTTATAACCGTCCAAGCGGATGATTTTACCCTCTATTAAATACCTTCGTTAAAGATATTTGTTAATACAGGAACGATTTGTTTTTTACGTGATACAACGCCCTTTAAGGTTGCTGTATTATTTTCTAGCGTTACATTGTAGGCTTTTTCAACGGCTGCTGTTTTGCTTCCGATTGCTAAACCAACAGAATCATTTGTTAAGATATCTGTAACAACAAACAAGAATAAATCTAAGTTCTTTTCTGCCACGATGCTGGAAATGGCCGCTTCTAATTCAGCTTGGCGTTCTAGAACATCAGCCGTGTCCACAACGTTCACTTGTGCAATTTCAACTTTGCTTGAACCCATTTCGAATTCTTTAGCATCAAGGCTTAAAAGGTCAGCAATCGTTTTATCACGAACGTCCGCACCTGCTTTTAACATTTCCAAACCATACGTTTCAGCATCTACACCGGCAATGGCAGCCAATTCTTTTGCTGCTGCAACATCTTCAGGTGTGCAAGTTGGTGATTTGAATAATAAAGAGTCGGAAATGATCGCAGATAACATAAGACCAGCGATTTCTTTCTTAATTTCCTTACCGTTTTCTTTATACATTTTGTTTAAAATCGTTGCCGTACAGCCAACAGGCTCGCAGCGGTAGTATAAAGGATCGCTTGTTTCAAAGTTAGCGATACGGTGGTGGTCGATAACCTCTAATACACGCACATCTGCAATATCATTTGCACTTTGCTGGCGCTCGTTGTGGTCAACCAAGATGACTGAATTTACTTCAGAAGCAACGGCCTCCACTAAACGTGGAACTTCAGCGTTGAAGGTTGTCAGTGCAAATTGCGTTTCGCCATTAATTTGACCGAGACGAACTGGTTCAACATCATAGCCTAATTGTTTTTTCAAATCTGCATATGCAATTGCGGAACAAATGGTATCGGTGTCGGGATTTTTATGACCGAAAATAAGTACTTTTTCCATTTTTACTACTCCTGACTATCAAAATTTTATGTAGATCAATCCTAAACTAAAATGACCCTATTTGAAATTATATATCAAGATGTTTGAGGATACAAAGCAAAAAATACAAAAAGAAACAAAGGCTTTCTTCCTAAGTGCCTTTGTTTCTCATTATTCCTTACTTTACAGTCACAGGGACAACCCTCTGTCCGATAGCTGCTATTAATTCTGGCGGCATTGGGTAACTGAGCGCTGCAGGATCCTTCATAACCGCCGGAATTGTGGCAGCTAATGCCTCTTCACTTATATTATATTGCTTGAAGTCGGCAGGCAGTCCGACGCTTTGCTGTAACATTCTGATTTTTTCAATCACTTGGGCAAGTGCTTTTTCTGGTGTATCATCCTTCACATCGACATCCAATGCCTGAGCCAGTTCAGCAGCCTTTGGTAAATATAGCTGCGGAGCAAGTTCCATAACGACTGGTAAAAAGACGGCATTCGCCAGTCCGTGCGGGATCCGGAACAAGGCACCATAGGCATGGGCCATATTATGAACAGGAATCGCATTAAGAGCAAAGCTGAAAGCGGTAATCCCCATTAAACTTGCCTGAAGCAAATCCATTCGGGCATCTACATTGCCTCCGTCGTCTACAGCCACGGGAAGATTTTTTTCAATTAGACGAATCGCGTGCAGGGCATAGGCATCTGTAAGACCTGTTGCCGTTGGTGAAGCGAGAGCTTCAATCGCATGTGTTAAAGCATCAAATCCGGTAAAGGCCGTAATCAGCGGCGGGAGACCAACGGTTAAATCCGGATCCAAGATGGCCATATCCGCATTGATAAACGGATTAATAATGTTCGTCTTCATTTGAATGTCTTCATTAAAAATAACCGCAATCGGCGAAACTTCCGATCCAGTACCCGCGGTTGTCGGAATGGCGATATGCGGGATGGGAATAAAATTTGCTTTCGGAAATTGCTCATATAATAAACCGCCTGGGATGGCCTCTTTTATATCCGATAAGCCTTTATGCAGCGCATATTTGACCCCTTTGACCGTATCTAGTACACTACCGCCGCCCACAGCTAGTAAACTATCTGCGCCTACTTCCTTAGCATAACGGACCGCATCATTGATACAGCGGCTTTCGGCATCCTGAGCAATGTCCAAATAAGTGCCGACAAGCTGCGGACCAGACCCATGTCCAGTCAATTCAAAAATCGAGGCTACTTTTTCGACGATTCCTGCCTTTTCCAAACCGCGGTCGCTTAAGAGGAGAACCCGCTTGGCTCCAAGTCCGGCAAATAAACTCGGCACCATCGCCCGTGAATTTGATCCGCTGTAAATACCAGTACGTAACATAAACTGTGATAGAGTTGTTTTCATAATCTTCTTCACCTCTTCATTAGTTTTGGCCAAACAGAATTCCATACCAGCTGCGTCTATCCAATTCAGGCGACATTGATGTATGCACATGCTTTACTTGTGTATAGGCATCAAGTGAATGCTTGCCCATCTCCCGGCCGATACCGCTTTGCTTGTACCCGCCAAACGGGGCATCACTGCGGAGCATATGCCAGTCGTTAATCCAAACAACACCTGCTTGAAGTTTCCTTGCGACATCATAGGCTTTATTGACATCGCGCGTCCAGACCCCGGCAGCTAAACCATAGATGGTATCATTGGCCATTTGAATCGCTTCATCGAGATCTGAATAACGAATCACACAAAGGACTGGTCCAAAAATTTCCTCTTGGGCAATTTTCATATCATTTGTAACATTGGTAAAAATGGTCGGCTCGATAAAATGACCTTGCTCACAGCCTGGAACAGTGACTGATTTCCCGCCGCAGACAAGTGTTGCTCCTTCGTCAATACCAGATTCAATATATGAAAGAATCGTTTCCTTTTGTTTTTTCGAAATCACCGGTCCGACATCTGTTGCTGGGTTGAGAGGATTGCCTAGTTTAAGTTTGCTGGCAAGGGCAACAAGACCAGCCACCACTTTATCGTAGAGTTTATCCGGTACAAATAAACGTGTACCCGATTCACACAGCTGGCCGGAGTGAAGGAAGACGCCGAAAAGGCTGCCCGGCAACGCAATATCTAAGTCTGCATCTTCTAGAAGGATATTGGGCGATTTTCCGCCAAGCTCTAGGGTAGTATTTTTAATGGTACCGGCTGCCAGCCCCATGATTCTTCTGCCTACTTCGGTTGAGCCGGTAAAGGCAACCTTATCGACCTGCGGATGGTTGACTAATGCTTCCCCTACTTCTGCACCTGGTCCGGTGACAACATTTATGACACCCGGCGGGACTACTTCCGAGATAATCTCTACTAGTTTTAATGTAGAAAGCGGGGTGTAACTGGCGGGCTTGATGACCACCGTATTCCCCATCGCAAGTGCAGGCGCAATTTTCCATGTTGCAATAACCATTGGGAGGTTCCATGGAGTAATCGCTGCACATACGCCGATTGGTTCACGCCAGATGAAGTTATGAGCAGGTCCCGGAAATGGCGGAACTGGAAGCGTTTCTGAGAAGGGATATTCTAGCGTAAAGTTGGCGAGTGTTTGAAACAAGTCAACCATTTGTAAAATATCGCTATTGCCAATCCGTCGTACTGTTCCGCCCGAACTGATTGCTTCTAAGTAAGCAAGTTCTTGGGCATGCTCGGCGATTTTATAAGAAATGGCATATAGTACTTTGGCACGGTCCTTTGGATTCATTGCTTTCCAGTCGCCCTGGTCAAAAGCGGCCCGGGCTGCTTTGACGGCACGGTCCACATCCTGTGTGGTTCCTTTTGCTACTTTTGCAACAATTTCTCCGGTTGCAGGATTGAACACATCAAAGGTTTCCCCGGTGCTTGCTTGTTCCCATTTTCCATTGATAAAGTGGGAATAGGTTTGAATGTCTAAGTTTACTGTCATGATTTACTCCTCCTCTACTAAACTTTGGTTTTTATGACGAGTCCGTTAGGAAATGAGCATCTTTAGACACAATTGAAGTTTTTTGACCGAAGCGCCCCCCTTTGACCTCTATATGGGCACAATAATCTTTTTTTTTGACCGTCGATGCCCTCTTCCTTGTCCCACCTGGCACAATTGTTTCTTTTTGTGACAGTCAACGAGCTTTTTCTACCTAAGACGGTCACAATTACCTCATCTCATACATCCTATAAGACACCTAACTCGCTATCTGTATATCTATAAATCTCTTCGATTTTTTTGCCTTTCGCCCTCGCTAATATTTCCATTCGGACAGATAACTGTTTAAGTGTAAAATTCATAACGTCATCAGGATTCCCTCCGAATGCGCTTACCTCCCTTCCTGAGATACCCTCCTGATTGAGCCTAATCGCTAATGGGGTCAATTCCCCCATCTTGGCAGCAACAAAATCAAATAGATGCGGGTGTTCACAAATTAAGCGCTGCAATAGGAATGTGCCATAGCCGATATGGCGCGACTCATCCTTCTTTAAATTCCCAATCCCTTCTAAAAGCCCTGGCATAATCCCAGCGGTTTCAAGAGCTGCATAAAAGGAAAAGTAGCCCGTTTCCGCTAAGACACCTTCAACAAACATGTTATACACCACAGATGCTTCAGCAATGGCCTCTGGGGATTGATCTGTCACAAGGCGGCCCATCGCTGCCGGCAGGATTTCATAGAAAATCTTTTGGTAGGTCTCCGTATGAAAATGGGACAAATCTCCCTTTTCGCCAATTGCATTCAATACCATCCGGAAGAACTCCGTGTGTTTTGCTTCCTCATACAAAAAGGTCGTCAAAAACATTTCTTCCTCAAGCCGGCCTTCTTTGGCAATCGCCATCATAAGCGGGAGTAAATCTAATGTAACAGCCTCCTCACCCGCTTGAAATTGAGAAATTAAGCGGAGAATATCCTCTTGCTGCTCAACCGTCATCGACTTCCAATCCTTTTGGTCCTGGGAAAAATCGATATCTGCCGGATTCCAGGTTCCTAGATGTTTTGCTTTTTGATAAAGACGATAAGGAAAGGAATCTTCCAGCAATCCCCTTGTGCTTGTGGTTAAAATCGTTCTTTTTTCCATCGTAAAATCTCCCCTCACATATGTTTTAACTAATCACAATATCAGAAGCCGTTTTGCGCAGATGAGTCTTTAAAATTTTACCGACCCCATTCCGCGGCAGTGCCTCTAGGAAAATAACTCTTCTCGGTGTTTTGTTTTTTGCAAGGTGGTCTTGACAAAATCTAATTAACTCTTCTTCCGATACCTCGTTACCAGGCTGCTTTACTACACAGGCGACCAATTCCTCCCCCATTCGTTCATCAGGAATCCCGACTACAGCGGCTTCAAACACAGCTTGATGACCATTTAAGATTTCTTCGACATCGCGCGGATAGACATTAAAACCGCCGCGAATAATCAGGTCTTTTTTCCGGTCAACGATATACACGTAGCCTTCATCATCAACCCGGGCCATGTCCCCCGTAAATAACCAGGATTCTTTTAACACTCGGTCTGTCTCTTCCTGATTTTGATAGTAGCCAGGTGTAACATTATCACCACGGACGACTAATTCACCCACCTCCGCCGGCTGGAACCTCCGCCCCGTTTTCGTTAACGATTTTGATGTCGACCCCAGGAATCGGCACACCGACAGAACCTGGTTTAATCTCGATTCGTTTACTGTGAGCGGTAACAACAGGTGCGGCCTCCGACAATCCATAGCCCTCAAGCACCTTGGCACCGAACTTTTGTTGAAAGGCATTCAAAAGGGCAACCGGCAGCGGTGCAGACCCCGATCCTACTGATTCCAGACTTGAAGTATCATAGTCGTCCGCATTCGGGAAGGAAACCATCGCATGAATCATCGCTGGCACAGCTGAGAAAGTCCGCACGCGATAGGTCTCAATCGCTTTAAAAACCTCCTTGGCATCAAAGCTGGAAAAAACAACAATTGCACTGCCGGTGAGGAAACATACGTTAGAAACTGTTAACCCGTAAACGTGGGCAAGCGGCAGGACGCCTAAGGTGGTGCCCCGCTCTGTCTCATTGTGCTTCGCAGAATTTAGAGCATTGGAAAATAAATTTTTATGGGTTAACAAAACTCCTTTAGGATTTCCTGTTGTCCCAGAAGTGTACAAGATGACCGCTGTATCGTCGGCATTACCGTCATCGACTAAATCGGTCTCGACTTGGTTCATACAATCGTAAAAGTTAGTTAGATTCTCATTTGATGGGAGATCCGTTACAATGACTGCCGGTCTTTCAGGCAAGGCTTCTACTGATTTTTCAACATTATGAAGGACATAGGAAGAGGTTATGACTGCTTTCGCTCCAGAGTTTTTGGCAATATAATGAAGTTCTTTTGGATGTAGGGTGAACATCACGGGTACGATAATGGCCCCCGCTCTCGTTATCCCCTGATAGGCAAAGAGGACTTCCGGACAGTTCGGCAGACAAACGATGACCCGGTCATCTTTTGCAATACCGATTCTTCGCAGACCGGCTGCAAACTGGTCCGCATATCGTCTGGCTTCTAGATTGGTATAGGTTCTTTCCTTGAAAAATAAGAATGGATACTCTCCAAAATCCGCTATATTTGTCTCAAGCAGATCCTTTAACTTCACGAAATCCTCTCCCTTAGTAGAATTAAGAATCTCTCTAAATAGTAAAATACTCGACGATCGATCCATTTTGTGCAAAGCTGACCTTATGTCTCACTTCCAATAAATCTAAATGACCTTGTATTTGTGATAAACCTAAAAAGATCGTCTTGCCCTTTAACCGCGGGTACATGACGGTACATATTTCAAAAATACTTTTTCTAGTATTAGCGAGAATAGCTACTATCTGTTCGCAGCGGTTTTCCTGCTCTTGTAATCTTGTTTGAATTAAATCAATGTGATTAGCAAAGGGCTCGCCATGACCCGGGTAAATGGTGTTCAGTGGAAGGCGGCTGATTTTTTCAAGGGAGTTTCGGTATTGTAATAGCGGCTTGGGCCGTTCTTCTTGGTCCAATGGCGGCGGTTCAATGAAGGCGTTGACAGAAAATGCCTTTATTAAATGGTCACCCGCGAAGGCATCCCCTGTTTTAGAATTCCACAATAATAGGTCTGATTGACTATGACCCGGAACATAAATTACTTCGAACGGTTCGCCCCCGATTGAAACTGACTCTCCTTCGTTTAGATAACGAACATTTCTCCAGTTTTCCTCCTTATAGCTGCGCTGAACGATGTGCTTAGTAGGATTGGCCCCGCATGACCACAGAAACTGCTGAAAAAACTGCTGGTCTCTATTAAACTTGTGGATACCTGTATTGATCGATCCTTTTGCCTGTTCATGGACAAAAATGGGGATATCCGTTTCCTCTTGAATGTAAGGAATGCCTCCAGCATGATCAATATGGATGTGGGTAAGGAGGATCTGGTCTAAATCATTAAAGGTAACGCCGTGTTTATGTAGTTTTGTCTTCAGTTGTTGAAAGGACTCTTTGCCGGGATTCCCTGTATCGATTAAGGTGATGGTATCGCCAATAGCTAAAAAGGCATTGACTGTTCCTTCGGCGAAGTCGGTTTCCAATACAAGGGGAATAATTTCTACCAAAAGAAGCTCCTCCCTTCTGTAATCACTATAGGCTCTATCTGCCAACAAAATTATATATGTTAATTGAACTACTAATATGATTAGGTCAAATCTGCTCCCGGCGATATAATCTCCCCCCCTCGTAGACTACTAGAGGGGGAGAAATACCAACTAATTGTTGTAACAGCCTAGCTACTATTTTGTCACCTTAATAGGAACAATTTTTCCATCTTCAATTGCGGCAACCTCTAAATCACCATCAAAACCGCCGCCGGCAAATTTACTAAATTGATAGATTCTTACATTCTCGGGTATATTACTTACTCCATCCTGCATATGCGCTTGAATCTTTTCAGCGTCATCTACCGAACCGGCAGCTTTCATTGCCTCAACAAAGATGTACGTAGCAATATAATTGAGTCCAGCTTCGGAACCTGGGTTCTCACCAAATTCTTCCTTATATTTTTTCACGAAATCAGGTATCGCCTCACTATTTTTTGATTCTACTAACGGCATAACACCAATTGAGCCGTTTAAGAGATCATAAGAACCAGTTACCGCCTTCATTTCATCAAACTTTGCCTGGTCCATAACAATAAAACCGCCTTTAAATCCAAGTTCCCTTGCCTGCTTCGCTACTTTGGCGGTTGGTTCAGAGGCACCACCAATAAATAACACATCAGGCTTTCCTTTTAAGGCATTCGTAACGGTTGTAAAGAAATCTGTTTCCTTAGCAAAATCAATCGAGCTATTGTAAACGACTTTACCGCCTTGTTTTTCCCAGTAGACCTTCAGTTTAGTAGACCAATCTTTTCCGTATTGGGAGGAGGTTGGAAGAAATGCAATCTTCTTGCCAAACTTTTTCATGGAATAGTCTGTAAATGGTTTTAAATAGCCATCATATCGAGGTGGAATGCGAACGGTCAGATTGTTGCCAACCTCTGACACCTTCGGCTCGCTTGTGTATGCTCCTATTAAAAATTTATCTTGTTGATTAAAAACCTGGAGAGCAAATACTCCGCCAGAATGCGGGGTGAAAATAATCGGTGTTTTATTTTCCTGAATAAGTCTTTTGGCATTGGCTCCGGCTTCATTTGGTAAATATTTATCGTCCAATGAAACGATATTTAATTTGTATTTTTTTCCGCCGACTTCAAATCCGCCTTCGCTATTAATCTCATCAGCCGCCATTTTCACGCCATTTAAAGTGCGCTTTCCATAGAAGGCTGCGGGCCCGCTCAGCGGCCCCGTATAACCAATGTTTACCGTTCCTGCAGCTTCTGTTTTACCGCTATCAGAACTAGATGGTTTAGTGTTAGCTGTTTGTTCATCCTTGCTGCTGCAAGCTGCCAAACTGAAAATCACGATAAAGATTACTGTCATCATTAAAAGAGACTTCATTCTTTTCATTCATTTTCCCCCTTCTACTTTTTCAATCTGACAAACAGTTAGGTGATGTAAAGTCTTCATTCCCCCCTTTTACTAGGCAGTTTATATTGCGAAATAGTCATACACCTAATTCCTTAGGCACCGATGTAAGCTTTTCTTACCTCATCATTGGCGAACAATTCTTCAGATGTGCCATGTAATACAATTGTACCGCTTTCAAAAACATACCCTTTATCGGCAATTTTTAAGGCGGCATTCGCGTTTTGTTCAGCCAAGAGAATAGTGGTGCCTTCCTGATTGATCCGCTGAATCACCTCAAACATCTGCTCGACAATCAAAGGAGCAAGCCCCACCGATGGCTCATCAAGGAGCATCAGCTTAGGTTTTGACATCAGCGTTCTCCCAATAGCGAGCATCTGCTGCTGCCCGCCGCTAAGCGAACCAGCTGCATCATTTCTTTTTTCCTTTAAAATAGGAAATAGTTCATATACATATTCAAGTGACTGTTTCAATTCCTCTTTTTTATGGCGGTGTACAAACGCACCCATTTTCAGGTTTTCCTGCACCGACATCGCCGAAAACAATTTCCTCCCTTCCGGACATTGACCGATTCCAAGCTGGACAATTTGATCTGCAGAGCGCCTATTTATTTTTCTAGAGTCAAAAACGATTTCGCCCTTAGTGGGCTTGTTAAGACCGCTAATCGTCCGAAATACTGTGCTTTTTCCGGCGCCATTTGCACCCAGCAGTACAACGATTTCCCCAGCCTTGACTTCTATATTCACATCATGAACGGCTGTAAAGCTGCCATATTTAACAGAGATATTTTTTAAACTAAGCAATGGCACTTCCCCCTAAATATGCTTTAATCACCGTTTCATTATTGCGGATTTCTTCCGGTCTGCCTTCCGCAATCTTCTCTCCGTAGTTAAGTACCATAATTTTATCGGCAATCTTCATAATCATTTGCATCTTGTGTTCAATCAAGCAAACCGTAATCCCCTTACCAGCCATTTTTTTCATTAGCTCGGCCAGCCCTTCTGTTTCATCAGGGTTGACTCCTGCCGCCGGTTCATCGAGAAAAACAATATCCGGATCGGTTGCTAAGGCTAGCGCAAATGCTGTCCGTTTTTTCTCCTCTTGTGTTAAATTACCGACTAATTTATTCACTGCATTTTTTAATTCAACAAATTCCAGCACTTCCATCGCTTTTTCACGGCATTGGGCCTCCTCCCTCTTTAAACGCGGGGTACGTAAAATGGCGTCTAAGAGGTTGGATTTAGTCCGCAGGCGGTGGCCGACAATAACATTATCTAGCACTGTTGATTTCTCAAATAGATTGGTAGTTTGAAATGTCCTGGCCACACCCAGCTCCGCTATTTTATTGGAAGGCAAACTAGAAATATCCTGCCCCTTATAAATAACCTGGCCTGAACTTGGACGATGAAATCCACTTATTAAATTGAAAAAAGTGGACTTACCTGCACCATTTGGACCAATGATGGCATTAATTTTCCCTTGTTCAATTGTAAAATCGACATTATTTACCGCGACTAAACCACCGAACCGTTTGGTTAAATTCCTTGTTTCCAAAAAATTCATCCTATCCCTCCTTAACTTGCTTTTCAGGAAGGAGCTCCGTCTGGAGATATGATTTTCCCCTTGCCCGTTCTTTCTTTGCCTTCCGATTTGTATTCCAAGTTGAAACTGCCCCGACAAGTCCGCGTGGATAAAAAATAATCAGCAATGTTAACACAGGACCAAAGATAAGCATCCTGTTCTCTTGGAAATCTTGCAGGTATTGTGAGAGCCATACAATGATCAGCGTTCCAATAATCGGACCACTCAACGTTCCGATTCCGCCTACTAATAAGTAGGTAAGTAAATCGAAGGTAATAGAAATGGAGCCTATATCCGGCCCGATGAACCGGACAAATGAAGCATAGAGGGCTCCTGACAGACCAGCAAACAAGGTGGATAAAACGAATACCGTCAATTTGTTTTTCATCGTTGATATCCCTATCGTCTGGGCCAATTCTTCGCTATTTCTTATCGCAATATAGGTTCTTCCTGATAAGGAATGAATAATTCGGTACATTACGAAGACAACCAGGAGCAGAAAAAACAGGACTAGATAATAATAGGAAACCTCGGTTTCAAAGGTAATCGGCCCAATACCCGCAGGTGCCGGTATTCCGATCAGCCCCCGAACTCCTTCCGTTAAACTTTCCCATTTATCAATCACAAGATAGATAATATATCCGAGGCAGAGTGTGTAGATGGCAAAAAAATGTTCCTTTGTCCTTAATGCGATTAATCCGACAAACAGTCCTATTAAACTCGTAATCAACAGTGATAATAGAAACGCCAGCCAGAAATTCATTCCAGCTTTAACCGTTAAGATGCCTAATGAATACGCGCCAATTGCAAAGAAACCAGCATGTGCCAATGATAGATATCCGGTATAACCCGCCAACAGGTTTAAACCGTATACACCTATCATCCAGATGAAGGATGTAGTCATGATGTGGATCAAATAATTGTTGTTAGTGAGTAGTGGAAAAATGATGGTAAGGAGAATGCATGCCATAATCATATTTCTTTTCGTCAATGCTTTTATCATGAATGGCCCCCCTTTGAAAACAGACCGGTTGGCTTGACTGTTAATATAATGACAAGGATTACGAACGCTATAATGTCCTTATAGTCGTTGGAAATATAGGTCGCCCCTAGGCTTTCACTAAAGCCTAATATATAACCGCCCACAATGGCTCCAGGGATACTTCCCATCCCCCCAAGGATGATAATTACAAAGGCTTTTAAAATAACCAGCTGACCCATTCCCGGAAATACTAGGTTAATAGGGGCTGAGAGAGAGGCAGCAATCGCCGCTAACCCACCTGAAATCATAAAGGTGAGCATTGCCACTTTGTTGGTGTTGATGCCAACAAGATTGGCTCCTTCTCGGTTTTGTGACATGGCAATGATTGTCGAGCCAGTAAAGGTCTTTTTTAAGAACAGATATAGTAGAAGCATGACCACCAGCGCCGCCACAACAATGAGGATTCGCTGCATCGTAATCGTTAATCCAAGAATGTGTACAACCTGCCCGTATGGTGTCGTCATACTTTGGTATTCAGCACCCCAATAATACTGAGCAAAAGCTTCCAAAAATAATAGAATTCCAATGGCAGCTATCTTATCATGGATGGGTGGTGCCTCCCTAAGGGGATGAAAAACTAATCGTTCCATTAATACACCGATGAGGCCAACCAAAATGATCGAGATGAAAATGGCGATCCAATAATGGAGACCGAATTTGGTCATCATCATCAGGGTTATGTATCCGCCCATCATGTATAATGCTCCGTGAGCAAAATTTGGAATATGCAAAATTCCATAAACTAACGTTAAACCAAGTGCTACAAGTGCATAAACACTTCCAATCGTTAATCCATTAAACAGCTGCTGAATAAAAATTTCCATAGCTCTCCCCCTTTGTATTATTAACAGCTTGTGAGGAGCCTTCCTAATGAGGCCTGCTCCCCACATGATGAGGAAACTATTTACGTTAATATTGCTCTTTTACTTTCTCCTCTTCCTGAAGGGTGCGCCATAAAATCTTACCGCTTGATGTCATTGGGAATTGCTTTCTAAATTCAATCTGCCTAGGGTATTTATAAGCGGCCATATGCTGTTTTGCCCATTCAATGATTTCATCCTCGTTAATTTCTCCTTCAAATCCCTCATTTAAAATAACAAACGCTTTGACGGTTTCCCCTCTTCTTGGATCAGGGACACCCACAACACATGCCTGTTGAATCGCCGGATGTTTATACAGGTAGGATTCTACTTCAGTTGGCCAAACTTTGAAACCGGAGGCATTAATCATTCTTTTTACCCGGTCTACAATAAAGAAATATCCCTCTTCGTCATAACGGCCAATATCGCCTGTTTTAAAAAACTTTTTCCTGTCTATTTCAATAAACGAGTTTCTGTTTTCGTCATCGCGGTTATAATAACCGACCATTACCTGTGGCCCGTTCACGATGATTTCACCGACTTCTCCTACTCCAAGTTCTTTCCCTGTGGCTGGTTCTATGACTCTGGCATCCACATCAAAGGACGGAATCCCAAGACATTGCATTTTCGGTCGATCAGGTGGATTGAAATGGGTCTGGGCAATGGTTTCAGATAGGCCATATCCTTCGACAAACCGTAATCCTGAAAGATTAAACAATTTATCACCAACTGCCTCAGGTAAAGCTGCGCCCCCACCTGAAATAGAGGTTAATGTAGCAATATCCTCCTTCTTCAGATTAGGATTGGCCAAAAAGTCGACGATCATTGTGGCGATTGTCACCCAATGGGTACAGCCTAAATTTTTAATCAATTCCACGGCTGTATTGCGGTTCCATCTTGTTAAAATGACCATTGTACTGCCGCTAAAAATTGGCATGTGCATACTATGAACCATACCGGTTACGTGGAAGAGCGGCAGTGTCATTAAATGAATGGCATTAGGAGTGGTTGAAGACCAGTGAAATGCCCCCACCGTGTTCGCGTTAACTGTCCGGTTTGTATGCATACAACCTTTTGGCAATCCCGTGGTTCCGGACGTGTATGGCAGGCAGGCAATGTCGTCTCCCTTGGCTGTATGTTCAGAAGGGGTTAGGTCGGCAGTAATTGCCTGATTCCATAGATAGTGTCCAGGCTGCGTAAAATTGAATCTAGGTGCTGCCACTTCTTTTGGCAGCATTTCTTCAAACCCATCACCTGCATAATCGGAATAGGCTGCGATGACCAAATTTTCTAAGGAAGTTTTCCCGAGCAGTGGACCGACACGATCGAATAATTCTTGGCCGGCTAGTGCTGTCTGGATTCCGCAATCACGCACATAATATTCTAGTTCATCAGTAACCAGCATGGGATTATTCGGGACGACAACAGCATTAGCTCTGAGAATCGCATAATAACCAATCACAAACTGCGGTGAGTTCTGCATGAAGAGCAAGACCTTATCACCGGGACGCACGCCGAGCTTGTGCTCCAGGTACCCTGCGAGCGCATTTACCTCTGCATCCAACTGCTCATATGTTATTTTGTTGCCATAGTAAAAAATTGCATCCTGATCCGGATAACGGTTTGCACTTACTTTGAGGTTGTCATACAGAGAAGTTGAGGGAACTTTTAAAGATTTAGGGATTTTAGGCCAGAATTCATAATGAAGAGTTACCATTGACATATCTCCTTATTTTTTTATTTGTAAACGCTGCCATTTTTATAAATGCCGTTTAGAATCATATTGACGAATATCTCGACAACCTGTTCCTCAGAAACCTCACCATCGGGGTTAAACCAGTAATAACTCCAATTCGTAATCCCGAGTATCCCCATTGTTATAATATCAGGAGGTAATCCTTGTTTGAATTCACCCTGCTGTATGCCATCCTCGATTAATTTTTGGGTATTTTTGCGAAACTCACTTCTTTTTTCCTTTATTTCATTGATATATTTATCGCTTAAATGCCGCATTTCTCTTGTAAAAATACGGGCACTCTGCCGCTCGGTTCTTATATTTCGAATCAACAGCCGAACAATTTCATATAGTTTTTGAGTATAAGTAGTCTTAAGGTTTAGTATGATTTTTTCCTGCTGTTGCACTAGTCGTTCGATATAGATAAGGTGGATATCCTTAAGCAGCTCTTCTTTACTGTTAAAATAATAGTAAAAGGTCCCCTTCGTCACCCCCAGCAATTGAACAATATCCTGCAAAGATGTTGATTTAAATCCATTTTGGTCAAACAACTGGATCCCTGTTTCTATTAATTTATGCTTCATAGGATTGTTCCTTTCGGCTATGCACCGGGAGGAACACCACCGTGTCCTCCTGAAAAGTGCTATTTAGGTGCCTTTTGGATAGAATAGCTATTCACGTTCAATGATGGTGGCGATTCCCTGACCGCCGCCGATACAGGCTGTTATCAGGGCAAATCGGCCTCCGGACCTCTGTAACTCATAGACTGCTTTGGTAACGAGGATTGCACCTGTTGCCCCGAGCGGGTGTCCGTGGGCAATTGCTCCGCCGTTCACATTAACCTTTTCTAAATCCATTTCTAGTTCACGGTTACAGGCTAGAACTTGGGCGGCGAAGGCTTCGTTAATTTCAATTACATCCATCTCTGCTAAAGCGAGGCCGGATTTTTTCAGCACTTTTTTAACGGCAGGTACAGGCCCAATTCCCATAATGTTCGGGTCAACTCCAGCAACAGCATAGTCGCGGATAACTGCCAGCGGTGTGAGTTTTAACGCTTCGGCCTTTTCTCTCGACATGATGACAAGGGCTGATGCTGCATCATTTAAGCCTGAGCTACTGCCTGCTGTCACTGTTCCGCCTTTTTTAAATGCGGCCGGTAGTGTTGCTAAGGCATCTAAGGTTGTTTGTGGCCTTGGATGTTCGTCTGTTTTAAACACAATCGGCTCGCCCTTTTTAACCGGGATGGTAATGGGAACGATTTGTTCATCAAAGCGACCCTCGCTCATAGCTCGAGCCATCCGCTGTTGGCTTTGATAGGCAAATTGATCTTGTTCTTCTCTGGTAATTCCGTATTTTTCAACCAGGTTTTCGGCGGTAATCCCCATTGGGGGGTCGCCAACTTCTTTTGGGGAGAGTTGCGATTTGCGAAAGCTCGGCGGCATCGGACTGTATGGTTTTTCAGGACGGTCCATTAAATACGGTGCCCGGCTCATGCTTTCAGTTCCCCCGGCAATATACACATCCCCGTCTCCTGCACGGATTGCTTGTGCGGCAAGATTGATTGCGTTGATTCCTGAGCCGCACTGTCTATCAACGGTTAGTCCCGGTAAATCGATTGATAGCCCTGTCTGTAAGGCTGTTAATCTAGCAATATTCCCTCCGCCGGAGAGGACGTTGCCAAAAATAACATCATCAATGATTTCCGGATTTATATTTGCCCTTTTTACCGCTTCCTTGATCACTTCTGCCCCAAGTATATGGGCAGGCACACTTGCTAAGGCGCCTCCTTGTCTGCCTATGGCAGTCCGGACCGCTGAAACGATGACTGCATCTCTTTTCATTTAGCTGTTCTCCCCCTTACAAGTTGTTTTGACTTCCGCCAGAATATTTTTTTATATTAACTTCTAAGCGACCTCCGAAGACCTTTTTTTCTCTTTTCCGCTCAATTAAGTAATTTTTAATAAAATTAAATCATCTCTCACAAATCGGAGTGCATGATCCTCAATTTGCACTATGTTATCCGCAAATTCGAATGACTGCCCGCAAGTTCGCTCAGCACATCCTCAAATTACATTGCATGCGCTCCGCCATCCACCACTAAAACATCTCCTGTCACAAAATCCGAAGCAGGCGATGCTAAAAACAACGCTACCCCCTTCATATCTGTATCAGAGCCAAACTTTCGTAAAGGTGTCCCTTCGAGAATTGCCTCCCCGCCTATATCCAAAAGTCCTTTCGACATCTTCGTTGGGAAGAAACCGGGTGCAATCGCATTCACATAAATTCCTTTTGGTCCCCATTTCACCGCCAAATCTTTCGTAAACGTAATAACGGCCCCTTTACTGGCGTTATAGCCTATCGCATTCATCACCTTTGGATTGCTGCCTTTTAATCCGGCAACAGAGGCTATATTTATGATTTTCCCATAGTTCTGTTGGAGCATAACTTTCCCCACCGCCTGGGACATCAAGAACGTGCCCGTCACATTTACATTCATTACTTTTTGCCATGCCTCAAGCGGCATCTCCTCAACAGGCGCCCCCCACGAAGCACCGCTGTTATTAACGAGAATGTCAATCCGGCCAAACTTTTCAACTGTCCGTTCGACAACATTCCGGACATCCTCTGGGTTGGAGACATCACATTTCAAAGCAAGGCTTTCCACGCCAAGTTTTTTTAACCCTTCACTAACTTCCTCACACGCCTCCACCTTACGAGAACAGACCACGACATGTGCTCCTGCCTCCGCAAATCCTTCGGCAATCTGCTGGCCAAGTCCCCTGCCGCCGCCTGTTACAATCGCGACTTTTCCTGTTAAATCAAACAGTTGTTTTATATGCATCATTTATCCTCCTAATTAAATATCATCGATATTTCTTTAATTCATATCTGGCGATCGCCCGCTTATGTACTTCATCCGGACCATCAGCAAGTCTTAGCGTACGGATATTCGCCCAGCTTGCAGCAAGCGGTGTATCTTCACTTACTCCCGCAGCTCCAAATGCTTGAATCGCACGGTCAATAATTTTCAGCGCCATATTAGGGGCAATCACTTTAATCATCGCAATCTCTGCTTTAGCCTCTTTATTCCCAACCGTATCCATCATGTACGCTGCTTTCAGTGTTAGCAATCTAGCCTGTTCAATTTCGATTCTCGCCTCGGCAATCCATTCCTGGATAACACCCTGATCAGAGAGTCTTTTTCCGAAAGCAACCCTATTTTGTACACGCTTACACAATTCCTCGAGCGCTCTTTCAGCTGCACCAATGGTTCTCATACAATGGTGGATTCTCCCCGGTCCAAGACGGCCTTGGGCAATCGCAAAGCCCTTTCCCTCTCCCCAAAGCATATTAGAAGCTGGTACCCGGACATTTTTGTATTCGATTTCGGCATGACCATGCGGAGCGTGGTCATATCCAAACACCGGTAAAATTCTTTTAATCGTTACTCCTGGAGTATTTAAAGGAACTAGAATCATCGATTGCTGTTCATGTGTCGGGGCCGACGGATCATTTTTTCCCATGACAATCGCAATCTTACAGCGGGAATCTCCTGCACCCGATGACCACCATTTCGTTCCGTTAATGACATACTCATCCCCATCACGTACAATGCTTGCTTGAATATTGGTCGCATCAGATGAAGCAACGTCAGGTTCCGTCATCGAAAAACAGGAACGGATTTCTCCGCCTAAAAGCGGCTTAAGCCATTGTTCTTTATGGGCTTCGGTCCCATATCGGACAAGGACCTCCATATTACCGGTGTCAGGTGCGGCACAATTGAACACTTCCGGGGCAATCGCCGAACGCCCCATAATTTCACAAAGCGGGGCGTATTCCAAGTTTGTAAGGCCGGCGCCAAATTCACTTTCTGGTAAAAATAAATTCCATAATCCGTGTTGTTTCGCCTTTTCCTTAAGTTCCTCCATGATTGGCGGTATTTTCGAAAAAGGGTCATTTTTATCGATTTGCTCGTGATAGAGCTGTTCATTTGGGTATACATACTCATCCATAAATTCTGTCAGCTTCTTTTGAAGCGCTTGGACCTTTTCGGAATAACTAAAATTCATCCATATCCCTCCTACACATACCTACTAGTCAGTATGTTATTAACCTCATCATAAAGTAAATTTTCAGAATACTCAACAGGCAACTTTCCGACAATTTCCTCACTTAAGATCCTTAAATTAACTCGATCATCATGGCCATGCCTTGGCCGCCTCCGACACATAGAGTGGCGATTCCTCTTTTTTGCTGCCGCCGGTCTAATTCGTAAAGTAAGGTGGTTAGAATTTTAGCCCCAGTCGCTCCCAATGGATGTCCTAAGGCGATAGCACCACCGTTCACATTTACCTTCTCTATTTCCAGATTCAATGAACGGATCACAGCCAGCGCCTGCGAGGCAAAGGCTTCATTTAACTCGATCAAATCAATATCATCTAAAGTATATTTAGTGCGCTCCAACAGCCTCCTGACCGCAGGTACAGGGCCAATTCCCATTACTGAAGGCGACACCCCAACGGCTGCCCAATCAACGATTCTAGCTATGGGTTTTAAACCCAGTTTTTCAGCGTGAAATGCCGATGTCAGCACAAGTGCAGCTGCGCCGTCATTTCGTCCACAAGCATTCCCTGCGGTGACGGTACCGTTTTCTTTAAAGACAGGTCGAAGTTTACTTAGTGCTTCCAAGGTTGTTTCCGGCCGTGGATGTTCATCAATCGTATAGGAAAACGAACTTTTTTTCCCTTTCACCTCAACAGGAACAATCTCATCCTCAAACCGATTTTCTTGAATGGCTCTCACTGCTCGTTGCTGACTCTGAAAGGCAAATGCATCCTGATCCTTTCGAGAAATCGCGAATCTTTCGGCCACATTTTCAGCCGTGATCCCCATCCCGAGCTCATGCCCGTAAATTTCGTGCGGCTGCTGTCCCGCTTCAGTGTTTGAGTCTACGAGTTTGGCAGAATCGCCGCCAAAGCGGGCGTTTCTTAGATAAATAGGAGCATTGCTCATGCTCTCTGTTCCACCAGCAACAACGATTTCTGCTTGTCCACAGATAATCTGTTGTGCGGCTGAGGCAACGGCCTGCATACCTGACGCACATAATCGGTTGATGGTAAAGGCCGGTGCGGATTCTCGAACCCCAGCCCTTAAGGAAGCCACCCTAGCTGCGTTAGAAGATTCTGTTGATTGCCTGACCTCACCTAATATCACCTCATCTACTTGATCGGGGGTAAGTCCGGCCCTGGTAACAGCTTCTTTGATAACAATGGAAGCAAGCGTACCGGAGTTCATATCTTTTAACGCTCCGCCATACCTCCCGACCGGGGTACGAACGGCACTTAAAATGACAATATCCTTCATCTTCATCCCCCTAATTTACAAGATTAGCAGTACTCTTGTTCGAGTTGTGCCGCAATAATATTCTTCTGTATTTCCGAAGTACCCTCATAGATTCTTGTAATTCTAGCGTCCCGATAAAAGCGTTCAATTGGATAGTCTGCAATATAACCTAATCCTCCGTGAATTTGAACCGCCTTGTCAGCTACTCTGTTGTAAACCTCTGAGCCATAAAGCTTAAGCATGGCCGCTTCCTTAATAACCTTCATACCTTGGTCAACCATCCATGCTACACGGTAGGTGAATGAACGTAATGCTTCAATTTCAACTGCCATTTCAGCGAGCATATGGCTCACAGCTTGGTTGGTTATGATCGGCTTACCAAACTGAATCCGTTCTTTGGCATATCTTGTTGACATATCCAAGAGTTTTTGAGAGGATCCAAGATTACGAGAGGCCAATCCTGCGCGGCCGTTCGCTAAAATCTTTAATGCATTCACATATCCTTGTCCTTCTACGCCCAGCACATTTTCCACGGGAACCTCACAATCTTCAAAGATTAATTCTGCAGAATGTGACCCCTTTAAGCCCATTTTTTTCTCGACAGCACCTACTTGAAAGCCTGGGAAATCTTTTTCGATAATAAACGAGGTAATTCCTTTAGCTCCTTTGTCCGCGTCAGTTACCGCCATAACGGTAAAAACACTCGCTTCTGTAGCGTTGGTAATATAATGCTTCAGACCGTTTAAAATGTATTTATCCCCTTTTTTTACGGCTGTTGTTTTTAAATTGGCGGCATTTGAACCGGCATCCGGCTCCGTTAAGGCAAATGCGCCGATTTTATCCCCGCTTGCCATATCAGGTAAATATTTTCGCTTTTGCTGTTCATTCCCCATTTCAACAATCCCGACAGACCCGATTCCGGTGTGAGCACCAATTAAAGTGGTATAGCCGTTATGTGTTTGCCCTATTTCCTCATATAACGCACACTTTCCTACCATACCAATCCCCAGACCGCCATATTCTTCTGGAATGCTAAGTCCAAAGAGCCCAATTGCCTTTGAAAGATGAATAATCCGCTCTGGAATATGATTCTCTTCTTCAATTTGGCTGGCAACAGCTTCTACCTCGGTTTGAATAAAATCTCTTACATTCTTTTTTAAAAAAAGTATGTCCTCGTCTAGTTCAAAGTTCATCTCCAACCAACACCTCCAATTTATGTTACATTTCGTCCATCTGGGATGTTCTTATGGTACTTTCAAACTATTTGTTTCAGCATTAGAAACGGTTCCTACTCTTTTCTGTCTGGTAACAAAGAAGATGATAGATTGTTTCAAGCACAGGAGTGGCAACCTTATATTCTTTTCCTTTGTTTACGATATACCCACAGATGGATTCGAGCTCCAACGTTTTTCCGTTAAGCTTATCTTGAAGCATTGAGGGGTAGTGTTCTTTTGCTAGACTTCCCTGAGCAAAAATGGTTTCGTAAAAATTCTCTTCTATTTCGATGCCAGCGGCCCTGCCAACAGCTATCGCTTCCATACAAATGGTTAAAGCCGTCTCATGCAAGCCTTGATCCTCAAATATTGCGCCAACCTTTGCCTCAATCAAAGCGGTTAACGGATTAAACGTGACATTCCAAAGTAACTTTTTCCACTTAACCATTAGAATATTACTTGATGGATTAGTAAGGATGGATGCTGTATTAAATAATGTTAAAAGTTCGATGACCTTTTCTGATAGACGAGTGTCTAAAGCTCCAATGACTAGTCTTGGCGGGACGCCAATTTGTCTCACCACAACAGTTTCCTTCAACATTGCTTGTATATATGTTGCCGCAGATAAAATACGTTCTCCGCCAAAAATTGTGCTGAGTACTTCTTCATTGTCTACTCCGTTTTGAAGCGTCATCACTAGACATGATTCTTTTAGAAATGGTGCAAATCTCTCTGCAACCTCGGTTGTATCGGTTGATTTCACACAAAATAAGAGCAGGTCAATATCTTGAAATGACTCGTAATATGCCGTGAAAGTCCCACTTACCGTGAAAGTCCCTGCTTCACTTTCAACTGTCAGTCCTTCTGCCTCCATTCTTTCCAGCCTCTTTCCCCGTGCTAGAAAGGTGACCTCATTTCCTGCCTTTTTCAATAAGGCACCAAAATAACCGCCGACTGCTCCGGTACCTGCGACACCAATTTTCATTCCCAATCCTCCCGGTTATGTATGAATCTTATAAACGGAATCCCTCATTCTTCCAGATAGCTCTATTACTCCAAAAGGTCCGGCTGTTCTTTCACAATCCGATTCCATAATGGCTGAAATTGAAACCAGCCCGCATTTGAAACACCCACGGTTTCATAGGTTGCCCGTGCATTTTCATCATCGATTAAAACAGGCTTCCCTGCTGCTTCAGCCAGAAGCTGTGCCTGACATGAACGCTCCATCGTAATAAACCACCAAGCTGCTTCGTCCACAGACTTTCCAACTGTCAGCAAGCCATGATTTCTTAGGATACATGCTTTATTGTTCCCGAGAGCTTTACCCATCCGTTTTCCTTCCTCAATTTCTAAAACGACACCGGTAAAATCATCATACAGGGAATGATCTTGATAAAACGCACAAGCATCTTGGGTGATGGGGTCAAGGAGGCGGCCAAGGGCAGACCATGATTTTCCATAAACAGAATGTGAATGAGCTGCGGCAATCACATCAGGACGTGCAGCGTGAACTTGGGAATGGATGGCAAAGGCAGCTCGGTTAACAGGATACTTCCCTTCCACGACCATCCCGTCATGGTTACAAAGTATTAAATCGGAGGCAGAAATTTGACTGAAGTGAACCCCAAACGGATTCACCCAGAAGTGGTCCTTCAGCTCTGGATCACGTGCAGTGATGTGACCTGCCACTCCCTCATCAAAGCCAAACTTAGAAAACAAGCGAAAAGATGCAGCTAATTTTTGTTTCAAATGGCGCCTTTCCTCCTCATATGAAGAAAAAACGGGCGGATTATAGCTGGTTTTCAATTTCGTAGACATGGCATCACCCTTCTTTAATGTTTATAGTTTTTATATCGAACTTCATTTCAGTGGTATCTCATATACTGAAAGAAATAAACCCAGCATGAAAAACGGAATCTTCCTACACGCCGGGCATATTTCAATTGTTAATGACCATATTGGTGATAGACTACTTCACCCTTTAGTACTTCATTTCCCTGCTGGTTCACCGCTTGAACGCTAAAATGCAGATTTTGTTCCTGCCTCTCAGTCAATGTTGCTTTCAGGGTCACTACATCGTTTAAAAATACCATCCCTTTAAAACGAATGGAGTAATCCTGGACAAACCCTTCTTCATAGGAAGCAGTAAACAGCTTTGCCAAATTGCCCATTGTCCACATCCCATGAGCAATAATCCCAGGCAGCCCTGCTTTTTTCGCCTCATCATCAATGGTATGAATCGGGTTAAAATCCCCAGAGGCTCCTGAATATTTAATTAGATCCATCCGTGAGACAGGTTCAAGCTGCACTTCCGGAAGGGATTCTCCAACTTGTAATTGTGTTAGTGAACTCATTTTACCAACACCTTCCTTACTGCTTCTGAGATGACAATGGTAGATGTAGAACTGAAAATAATATTGCCGGCTTCATCTTCCCCAAAGCTTTCCAATACCAAGAACCCCATCTGACCAAAGTTCCCTTTTTTCTCAAAGTAATTTTTTATCTTTGAGTAACAGTAAACCTCTTCACCCACTACTAACGGCCGCAGATAATGAAAGGTTTGTTCCCCGTGTATCAAGCCCTTATTGGGCAAATTTAACCCTTCAATCACACCATAATCAAATACCCTTGGGAAGGTTGGCGGAGCAATATTGTTTCTGTATCGGGAAAGCCGCCCTGTATCTTCATCACAATAAATTGGATGAAGGTCACCGATGGCTTCCGCAAATTTCTTAACGGCTCCTCTTTCCACTGCATTTTTCACTTTGTTTGATTGTTTACCGATTTGGTCGTTAAACAATGATCCTCACCTCACCCTATTAGCATTTTGGCCCGCCGGCCACATAGATGACCTGGCCATTCACAAACGATGATCTTTCATCAGCAAAGAAGGCTACAGCATTGGCAATATCAGCCGGTTTGCCGCTTCTGCCCACCGGAATCTGAGCTACACTTGCTTGAATTAATTGATCAAAAGTGATCCCAATCCTTGCCGCTGTTTCTTTCGTCATTTCTGTCTCAATAAAGCCAGGCGCTACGGAGTTAGCTGTGATGCCATATCTGCCCAACTCAATGGCTAGTGTCTTGGTAAAGCCCTGTAAGCCTGCTTTTGCCGCGGCATAATTGGCCTGGCCGCGATTACCAAGTGCAGAAGTAGATGAAATATTGATAATCCGCCCATATTTTTGCTCGACCATGTATTTTTGTGCAGCACGAGCAGCATTAAAGGAGCCTTTTAAATGGACATCCATGACCGTTTGCCAATCAGAATCCGTCATTTTAAATAACAGATTATCTCTGATCACCCCAGCGTTATTGACAAGGATATCTAAGGATCCAAATGTCTCGTAAATCTCTTTAGCAGCCGTCTCTACTTGTTCCGAGTCAACGACATTGGCAACCTTTGAATAAACTTCATAGCCCTTTTCTCTTAATTCACTGGTAGTTTCATTTAAGGCCTCTTCATTTAGATCGATTAAAGCCACCTTTGCCCCCTCTTCAGCAAACAGCTCGACAATTCCTTTGCCAATTCCTCGGCTTCCTCCTGTAACAAATGCCACTCTTCCTGAAAATCTTCCAGCCATCTCTCTTCCTCCTGTTTTAAAAAGTATTTTAGATAACGCTTACATTATTTCTATACGTATTGACCTATCTTGACATGACCTTTAATTAAATTGCGGGCAATAATCATACGCTGGATTTCATCGGTTCCGTCGTAAATTCTCCACAATCTCGCTTCACGGTACCAGCGTTCAATTGGCAATTCCTTCGTATACCCCATCCCGCCATGTATTTGCAGAACACGGTCGACTACTCGATTGCCCATATTTGAGCCATAAAGCTTCGCCATCGAGGCAAGATGACGGTTATCTTCACCCTGATCGAGCGTAAACGCCGCGTTTAATACAAGCCATCTGGCTGCCTCAATTTCAACCGCGGAATCGGCGATTTGCCATTGGATTGCTTGTCGTTCGGCAATCGGTTTACCAAAGGTAATCCGTTCCCTTGAATAATCAATTGCCATTTGCAATAAACGCTCGGCCGATCCAACTGCTCTGGCCCCGACGATCCATCTGGCAAAGCCAATCCATTCCAACCCAAGGTTATATCCCTTGTGTAATTCGCCGAGGATATTTTCTTCAGGAACACGAACATTATCGAATACTAAGCCGGCTGGACCCCAGTCCCCCATCGTATGTATATACTCGGATTTCCAGCCCATCTCACGGTCGGCAATAAAGCACGTCACACCTTCACGGCCCTGTGTTTCTTGATGCCTTTGTTTATCGGTAATCGCAATAACCATGACAAAATCAGCTTCATTCCCGCCGGTAATAAACGTTTTTTCACCATTTAGTACCCAGTCATTTCCGTCTTTAACAGCTGTCATTTTAATATTCCTTGTATCAGAGCCAGCACCTGGCTCAGTCATCGCAAAGCAGGATTTTTTCTCGCCATTAATCGTTGGAAGTAAATATTTTTGTTTTTGTTCTTCATTTCCATAATAAAGAATATTATCTGCCGAGCCGCCAAATGAAAATGGAACAAAGGTTTTTGATACTTCCATTAAGACGATGGCCATCATCATTTGTCCAAGATCAGCACCGCCATATTCCACAGGCGTATTGATTCCCCAGAAGCCAGCTTCCTTTGCCTTTAGCTGCAGCTCTTTTAATTTACCGGGAGGTAGACTTGGTCTTCCTTCACGTTCATTTCTCAATACATCATTTTCAAGTGGAATGAGTTCTTTTTCTACAAATCTTCTAATTGTCTTTTGCACCATTTTTTGTTCGTCCGTTAGTCGTAAATGCATTTTTTTCACTCCATTCATATTCTTGAAATCTAGTTTTTCTTTCAATAAAAGAGTATGCAGGAAGGATTCAATACATACCTACCGGTTAGTATGTCATCTCTAATTTTATTCCGAAATTTCAGATAATACAAGCATTATTTGGATTTTTCATAAAAAAATCCTCCGCATCAAAAATGCAGAGGATTGATGGTTATTTAAGCCTGACGGACCGCTTTCCTTACCGCGCGCTCGCGTAAGGTTGAAATGGTAACAGAACTTACTAGCCAAGAGACTAAACCAATGGTAATACTAAAGAGCCAATTGTTTGTTTCCTGTAAAGATACGAGGACAGCGATAACACAAATAATTCCTCCCATCATTCCATAAACGGAACCTCGGGCGATATTTGTCGCTTTCTTCGTTCCAGATGAAATTCCTACCATAATAACAGCTGTCAGCATTACCGCCGGAAACGCTGCAAAGATTCCTGCTAAGATCTTCCATGGTGATACGATTGTAATCAAATAGCTTAAAGAAACTGCTGTCCCGCCGAGTAAAAAACGCATAAATAAATCTTGTTTAATCATGTTGCTCACCCTTTTCAATTAATGTGAAGAAATCAATACGACGATAACTGAAACAGCAAACCAACAGGCCATCGACTGGACAATACCTTTTTTCCAGCCAACCTTGGGAAGGAGATAGCCTGCAATAAGTGCCACTACTATATTAATCGCCATTCCAAAAATAGCGCCTCTTGATAACATGATTGAATGGGAAATGAGCTGACCGCCATGAAAGTCTAAACCAATCGTCAGTAATGCCGCTAGATAAACAGCTGGGAATGCTGCAAAGATGCCGCCAACTTTTTCACCAAGCTTCTTGGCGACGAGCGTACATGCGACAACAGCCAGTCCTCCTAATACAAAACGGATCAGTAGTGCGCTTAAAGATAAATGAACCATTTTATTCGCCTCTTTTGTGTTGCACGTTGTATTTTGGTTTGTGAGTCGAATCACAAACTAATTGATGTATTCATTTTACATCAATCTAATGAATAATCTTGTGAACACTTTATTACTGTTTTTAAAGCGATTACATAGCCATATATTTCTCCTTAAGCACACTAGTTATGGTCTTTAGCTGCGAAAGCCGGGGTTATTTTTCAAAAAGTTCTGCCATGCTCCTTTAATGCCTTGCATAATTTCTTCTCTTGTCGCGTGAAGCCTCTCCTTCGTGCCGCCATAACCAATTTCAACCTCACCCTTTTCAAGTTCGGCAAAAATCGTGTCGGCAAAATCAGTTAACGGAGCACCAAATGTATGTAAGCCAGCTCCTCCTAAATCGGTGTTGACAGCAGGAGGCAGGATTTCGACAACCTCGATGTTTGTTTCTGCCAGCTGATGGCGCAGTGATGTAGTAAAAGAATGAAGTGCTGCTTTTGTTGCACTATAAACGGGCACCCAAACACCAGTCATAACCGCTAATCCAGATGTTACATTTAAGATGGCTGCCTGCGCTTGTTTTTGAAGGTGTGGTGTAAACAACATGGTTAAATGAATCGGACCGTCGACATTTATCGAAATTTCATTGCGGTAATAATCCCAATTCTCTTGTGGATTCAAAAGATTGACCCTTTGCTGGATACCGGCATTGTTAACAAGTACATTTACTTGGGGAAATTCTTTTGTTGCCCATTCAAACAAACTTATTCTCTCGTCCTGCTTTGATACATCGCAAACCTTCGTATGTATAGTTGGAAATCTCTCCTTAACTTCGCGTAATTTTTCTTCGCGGCGGCCGACAATAATGACTTCATTGCCTCTCTCTAAAAAGCGCTCGGCAAACGCTAAGCCAATACCTGATGCCCCTCCGGTAATTAAAATTGTATTTCCTGACATTTCCATTAAAAATCATCCTTTTTCATTGTTATTGACTGCCTTTTTATTTTAACGTTTAGGGCTTTTTTGATTCATTTAAGATTATTGACTATTTTCCTTCCTTTTTACAAATGATAAGGATGATATTCTTTTGAATATCCGTTTCAAATCCTATGATGAGGTGATAGTTGATGAGCTACAGAGATCAATTAGATTCCCAATCGGAGCTTTTTCACTACACTTTTACGAGACCGAAGCACACCAAAGCACAGGTGAACGGTCAAACAAGAGTGTCGCAAAATCAGATCATCTTAAGGAGCAATGCTAAGGCCCATCGCTGGTAAGCGAACGTCTTAGTATCGAAACGACAAATGGCTGCCAATCAGGCGCCATTTAAAGAAAGGACCCTTTTCACTCATGGAAAGGGTCTTTCTTTGCGAATGTTCTTGTAATAAAAGGTATACCGAGCTATCATAAAATCTATCTTAATTAAAACGGAGTGGACTTTTCCTATGTATGAAGCTTTCACAATTAGAGATGCAGAAATAAATGACATGTCAACCATTATTGACATCTATAACTCCACTATTTCCGGACGGATGGTTACAGCCGACTTAGAACCGGTATCGATTGAAAGCAGGATGCCGTGGTTCAACGAGCATTCAGCTGCGTTTCGTCCGTTATGGGTGGTAGAAACGAACGGGAAAATTTGTGCATGGGTCAGCTTTCAATCATTTTATGGCAGACCTGCCTATAACTCGACTGCCGAGGTAAGTATTTATATTCATCATGATTTTCGCGGGAAAAAGCTCGGTAAGTTCCTAATCCAAAAAGCCATTGATGCTTGTCCACGGCTTGGGATCAAAACTTTACTTGGGTTCATTTTTGGCCATAATCAACCAAGCATTAAGCTGTTTACGAGCTTTGGATTTGAAAAATGGGCACACCTTCCGAATGTAGCAGAATTAGATGGAATCGAAAGAGATTTACTAATTCTCGGGAAAAGAGTGTTCTAAAATATTGACAATAAAGGGGTTGAAAGGGATGAGTGTTCATAAAGAGATTACCGCACATGTTAGCAAACAAAATAAAAAAATTAATGATTTTCTTTCTCTTGACCAATTAAGAGAAAGGTATATCGAAGAAGCAGTGGCATTATGCCAAGCCGGCAAACCGTTTACGACTGATTATATCAATGAGGTTACCCAGCAGATTAATAATCTTGCCAGACAGGGAAATATACCCACCCGAAAATTAGTCACGGTGGAGATAGTCCGCGAATATGCATTGAAGTTGGATAAGCTTCCATAAAATTGCAGTTTGCTTTTTTTCATTCCAAAAATCAACATTTTCTAGTACTATATAGTAGATATGTTTTCTATTATTCTGGGAAACTAGTTCCTAGGAAGAATTGGAGAATGACATGGATAAAAAAAAGCTAGTTTTCCTTTATATAATAAGTAGTGTGGTCTGGGTTTATGGATCTAACTATCTGATTGAACAATTTGTCCCTGCTCCCCATATTTGGATTGTCGAGAGGACAAAAGAAATCCTTTATATTATTGTAACAGGGGCATTTATTTATTTTTCCTACAGCAAACAAAAGGAATTAACAGATTCCCAAGAGGATCAAAAGAGACTTTCCACCCTTATCAATTCCATGGTTGACTTTGTTAACTTTAAGGATGGTGAAGGCAGATGGATTGAATCAAATGAATTTGGTTTGCAATTGTTCGGTCTCGAAGATGTAGACTACCGTGGGAAAAAGGACTCCGAGCTTGCTGAGAATTCCGATTATCATGGCGATGCGCTCAGATACTGTGAAGAATCTGATGAGCATGCATGGATGAACGGCGGGATAACCCGAATTGAAGAGGTTCTTCAAATGCCTGATGGGACATCTAGAACGTTTGATACCATCAAAGTCCCGTTATTCAATCCTGATCTAAGCAGACAAGGGTTAGTTGTTATCGGACGAGATATTACCGAAAAAAAGGAAATGGCAAGAAGATTAGCGGAAAGCCAGCAGCAATATAAATCTTTATTCGAATATAGTCCGGATATAGTATATATGCTGGATTTAGCAGGAACCATCACCAATTTAAATCCTTATTTTGACTTGATTACAGGATTTAAGCGTGAAGAATGGATTGGTCAATCCGCAACAACTCTTTTACCTAAAAAGTATAAAAAATTCCTGCCAGACTTTATTCAATCCGTTGTCGAAGAAGTCAAACCGATTATGTATGAAGTTAAGATTTCCCATCGAAACGGCAATCCAATCACCCTGCAATGTACTTCAGTCCCGATTATTGTTAATGGGAAAATATCCGGAATTATTGGCTATGGCCGCGATGTCACTACTCTGAGAAAAACGGAGGAACGACTTAGGAGAACAGAAAAGCTTACAGTCGTAGGAGAACTATCTGCTAGTGTGGCACATGAGATTCGTAATCCACTTACCTCTTTAAAGGGGTTTGTACAGCTTTTGCAAATGGAAGACGAAAAACACCAATTTTATTATCGGATTATGCTTGATGAATTAAACCGGATTAATCATATTGTCAGCGAGCTATTGCTTTTAGCCAAGCCGCAGCATCTTAAATTTTCTAGAGCCGACCTCCAAAAGCTTTTAAGTGATGTCATCTCGCTGTTAAGTACTGAAGCCATTTACTATAATGTTCAAATTGTCTCCTCTTTTCTGGAAGAGGAAATCTTTATTGAATGCGAACCTAATCAGCTTAAACAATTGTTTATTAATATTATTAAAAATGCAATCGAGGCTTCTATTAAAGGTGGATCGGTCGAAATTTCCATTCATCCTGTACAAGGTGAACAAGTGATAATTACAGTAAAGGACAATGGCACAGGTATTTCAAAGGAACGATTAGCAAAGCTTGGTGAGCCGTTCTATTCGTCGAAGGAAAAAGGTACGGGTCTAGGATTAACCGTCAGCTTTAAAATTGTTCAAGCTCACAATGGAACCATTCGTTTTAATAGTCAAAAGAATCAAGGAACATCCGTTGATATCGCTCTGCCGATAAAGCAGGGAATAACAAAAGCGGTCAGTAGGAATAAATAAAAGTCAAAAAACTGCCATAAAGTTCTTTTTATTCCATTGGCAGTTTTTTTGGCTTTTCCGCCTTCTTTTTTCTGTTTCGAATAAATGCGATCATTAATAAAAATGAAGGAATCAAGATTTGAAATGGCCAATGTAAATAGACAGGGACCACTTCAAGCCCCTCTTTTATATGTTCTGCATAATTGGATGCAATCGTAATCGATGCAAATAAAACAAGTGCCCCCATAGGAAAGCTGAGTCTTGTGTAATTTTTAAATCCAAAGATATCAGCCGTTCCTACAACAGCCGCATAGAAAAAGATTGCTATTTTAAAGAAACCACCAATGACAAGATATAACATGAAAAGGACATCCAGCCGTTCAATAAAGTTTGCTAACTGAATCTTGCTGATCGTGGATAATAACGGGAAATTAGCCCGTGTAAATAAAGAGGCACCCAATGCAGCCACATTAACTACCGCGGTTATGGTAATATTTATGCCAGCTAGAATCATGCCCCCAAGACAAACCCATTTTGCCTTTTTCGAATCATTTAAATAGGGCAGCAACATGGTAAAGACAACCATCTCCCCGAACGGAAAGTTAATGGTTTCTGCTATGAATGTTTTCAGGACAGGTTTCCAGCCATTCTCTAAGACAGGACGGAGATTTTCCAAATGAATTAATCCTGAAAACATGATTAAAGCGAATCCCACAAACGCCATCATATAGATGACAATAAAAAAAAGTTCGCCCACCCTTGCTATTACTTCAAATCCTTTATGAATGCCATAAATAATTGTAAAAATCATTAAACAATTAATAACAATTAAAGGGGTCGCGGTGTATATGGTAGAGGTCAATAATTCCCCAAAGTCACGGAGTACCCTGGCCGCACAATAGAGGAAATAAATGATATACGAAACCCCAATCATTCGGCCCATCCATTTTCCTGCAATTTTTTGAACATAACTTGTCAAGGGGATCTCTGGATAATATTTGTATAGTTGAAAATAGATCAGGAAGACACCTAATCCGCCTCCCAGTCCTAATAAAATAGCGATCCAGGCATCCTGCTTGGCCTGGGCTCCAAGACCAACGAGGATCGCACTCCCCATCTCAAATAGAACAATCACGACAAATAGTTGATAGGCATTAATTTTTGCGCTTTCCATCCCTCTCCCCCCTTGCCATAGTTTATTTGTACATTGAAGACCAAAATGGCTTCGTTCGAATTCCTTCGCGGCGGACAAAAAAATCAGCTTTCACATTGACCTTTAATGCGGCAAATTCTTCATCCCAATTACCTTCTAGTTTCTTCCATAAATTAGGGTTAGCAATATGCACCTTTTCTCCGAATCCAAAAATATCAGTTTTTAATTTTTGCCCGGCTTTAACCGAGTCCAGAATTTGCCTTTTTATCTCCTTTTCAACCAGGTTATCTATTTGAGCAATAATTTCAGGATTAGTTAAATCGATGTCTGTGTTGGCTTCACTAACCCATCCCTCACTATCTACTTTAATATTTATTTGCGGCTTCTGATTAATAAACTTTATTGATACCTTTGTTTTGGAGCGTATTGTATTTACAACAAGTGCCTTTTTCTGTTTTTTCCAAGCGATAGTAATATCTGTACTTTTGAGCTTATCCATAATCCAGATAATTCCTCGAGCTTTGTCATGATCGACCCAGCCTCGCAATTTCCCTCCATGAAAGATGGCCAACCCATCTGAAGACAGAAAAGCATCGGTTGTGGTTTTTTCCAAGTTCTCTGCTTTTCTTGCTTTTGATTTAATGCCGACTAGGCGATATCCATTTAAAAAAGGCTGTTTTCCCTTACTAATTAAACCGGTAAGAAATTCATCAATATTTACAGACGCATTTTCACCAAGCATTGCTTCTGATGCTTTAATCTGTTTGGTAATCTTGTTGACTGGCAGCCTGTCGAGAATTGTAATGGTCGTCACTATTTCTTCTGCGGTACAGCCTCTTGCGACAACCATCTCAGTCGTGGTTCGAAATTCAGGATCTCGGTCTAGTGCATCCAAAATATAAAGCAATTCCTTTTTGGCAATTTCTTCGCTGATGACCACAATATTGGTGTGAGCATAATAAAGGCGTCGTGAAATCTTTTTCGTAGCGTTTCTAGCCGCCTCTGTTATCGTGTCCCCAGTACTCCGGTAAACGGCAATCGGGAGTCCTTGACCTCCCCCGCCTCCGTTTTGTCCGGTTGTTACGTTACCGGGATTTACAAGCTGAAAAGAGAGCTTAAATTTTTTATCTTTTCCCTTATCAATTCCCAAAGCCATTACAAGGGCCAAATCAGTTAATTCCTTCTGATTCCAGCATGCACTTAGCAGTGGCAAAAGCATTAATAGGATCGTAACGATGATTAGACATTTTTTCATGACTCTTCACCTTGATTACTATTTCCTTCATCAGGACTAGGAGGACCTGGCTTTTGACCCTTTCCACTCCTAAGCATATTTCCTTTCGCCATAAAAGGGGGTCTATGTTTATTTGCCCATAGCGGAAAGCGAACAAAGGCATCTTGTTGATTCTTTAAGTTAAAAGGTGCTATAGGCATCATATAAGGTATTCCAAACGAGCGTAGTGAGCATAAATGAATCGCCATGAACATGAGACCGAGCATCATTCCATAAAAACCTAACATCGTAGCCAATCCCATTAAAACAAAGCGAAGCAATCTCGCAGCGATGGCCATCGCAAATATAGGGGTTGAGAAGTTAGCGATGGCTGTTACCGAAACGACAATGACCATAACAGGTGAAACGAATCCAGCTTGTACCGCAGCCTGCCCAATAACTAATGCACCCACAATCGAAACGGCCTGGCCTACGGCACGTGGAAGTCTCAAGCCCGCCTCCCTTAAAATTTCAAAGGTGATTTCCATAATCAGGGCTTCGACAAAGGCAGGAAAAGGAACATTTTCACGTTGAGCAGCAATCGCGATGGCCATTGTGGTTGGAATCATTTCTTGGTGAAACGTTGTAGCAGCAATATAGGTTGCTGGTCCTACTAGGGCAATTAAAAAAGCAATAATCCTAAGGAGTCTAATTCCTGTTGAGATATCGAAACGGGAATAATAATCATCTGGCGCTTGAAAAAATTGGATAAATACGGCTGGTGCTGTCAGGACAAATGGTGATCCATCTACCACAATGGCAACTCTTCCCTCAAGCAGCTGTGACGAGACGACATCCGGTCTTTCCGTATGAAAAGTTGTTGGGAACGTTGTCCATGCTTGATCTTCAATTAATTGTTCGATATATCCTGATGAAAGGATGGAATCCATATCAATTCGTTGTAATCTTTCTCTTACTTCCTTCACAATTTTATCGTTCGTAATTCCCTTTATATACATAATCGCAATATCAGTTTGGGTAACGGTCCCTATTTTCATTGCTTCAAGCCATAAATTAGGGCTTTTAATCCGCCTTCTGATTAAAGCTGTATTGGTTCTTAAAGTTTCTGTAAATGAATCCTTTGGGCCGCGGATAGATAGCTGTGTGGTCGGTTCTGTGATCGATCGCTTATCCCACCCTTTTGTTTCAGTACTGATCGCTTTAGTGAAACCATTTATAAAAATAATTGTATTTCCTGATAACAATGAATCATATACTTGATTCCAATTATCAATCGACTGGACGCTTCCCATGGCAACGGCTTTATCGACGACATATTGAAATATATCCTGTTGGTCTGGAATTACTGCCTTCTCCATAAATGGTTCGATTAGAAAATCACTAATGCTTACGGTATCTACAAGTCCATCAATAAATACCAGTGCAGCCTTATGACTGCTTACTGTGATATTACGAATCGTAACATCTGAACTATTACCTAATTCAGCTTTTATTCTTTCTAGATTTTCGCTAACATCACGCAGAATGGGCAATTTCTCTGGCTTAAGTGGATCTTGTTTTTGCCGATAATTATCGTTCTGTCGTTTCTGTTGTTTCTTTTTCAATATTTGAGATAAGATTGACACAAGACCCCACCACCATTTGCAAAAGATTGATAATGGCTATTTTCCCCAAAAAACACACCAATATCCATTCAAGCAAAAAACATCAGGATACACAGTATAAGGAGTTTTATATCTCTGAATACTATCGGTAACTTGGAATGAGGGTGAACTTATGAAAGCCATAATGGTTGTTTTTATATTAGCCGGCGGGATGCTCAGCTTAATTATTCTCATCGATTTCATTATGGGTACCGAGCCTAAATTACTAATTTGGAAGGCCTTAAATCCCTTCCGGGTAATGGAACCAGCGGAATACGTGATTGTGTTTTTGTTTGCCCTGTTCTTTTGTATTCGATTGGTCCGATCCTTCCTTAAAAAGAAGAAAAAGCAGAGTGAGTCACAAACAAACTGACAAGTTATTACAAAAAGAAAAGAACTCCATCATAAGTGGGAGCTCTTTTCTCGATTATTTGTCTCAACCTCAATTGGTTTGTTTCGTTTAAAGAATTTTAAATCAACCAACAATCGGTTTTTCCATTTTCGTCTCATCTCAACGTTTTTTCCAAAGACATACCGATTCCAACTATAATAAATCGATTCCTCTAAAACAACAAACAGGAAGAATGCCGCAGTAATTATCAACCAGACTGACATATCCAGGCCCCTTTTCTATTGGTTTCTAAATGTGCAACACATTCAATGTACCAAATTTTTTTCTGTCATTTTTTCCCTATTAAGCTATATAGTTTATCTTATCAAAATTTTTCTAATTTGTAGACAATTTCGCCAATAATATAGTATTTTTAGTTTGTGCTTCGAAATTTTTTGGAGGAGTGGATGTAATGGAATACCGTCGTTTAGGAAACACAGGCTTGAAGGTTAGTGAAATAAGTTTGGGAAGCTGGCTTACATACGGAGGATATGTCGAGGAGCAAAATGCCGCCGCCTCGATCGACAAAGCCTACGATCTGGGTATTAACTTTTTCGATACGGCCAATGTCTATATGCGCGGGGAAGCTGAGATAGTTGTTGGTAAAGCGCTTAAAAAATATGTTCGTGATTCCTATGTACTTGCAACCAAGGTTTTCTGGCCAATGGGCGATGGACCAAATGACCGTGGTCTTTCACGGAAACATGTCATTGAACAATGTCACGCCAGCTTAAAACGCCTAAATACTGACTATGTTGATATTTATTATTGCCACCGTTATGATCCAGAAACACCGCTCGAAGAAACCTTACGGGCACTAGATGACCTTGTCCGTCAAGGAAAAGTATTATATGTAGGTGTTAGTGAGTGGACAGCCGAGCAAATTAGCGAAGCCGTCCATCTTGCAGATAAAAGATTACTTGATCGGATTGTCGTCAATCAACCACAATACAGCATGCTGCAGCGTTATATTGAAAAAGAGGTCATTCCAGTATCAGAAAAACATGGAATTGGCCAAGTGGTATGGTCTCCGCTTGCTCAAGGAGTATTGACTGGCAAATATAAAAAAGGGGAAAAAGCACCTGAAGGTAGCCGGGCCGCCCAAGAAAATTATAAGGGTCTGTTTGGATTGTTAACTGACGAGAATCTTGATCGCGTCGAACTTCTAAAAGAGGTAGCTGCTGACAATGAGCTATCCTTAGCAAATCTAGCACTAGCCTGGATTTTACGGCAAAATAATGTCGCAAGTGCATTAGTCGGTGCAAGCCGTCCTGAACAAATGGAGGAAAACGTCAAAGCCTCTGGTGTTAAACTAAGTGCTGAAACATTAGCAAGGATTGAAGATATTTTAAGATAAGTGTAAGAAATGCCTCCTAACGCTGGAGGCATTTTTTTATAACCCCTTACTCTCGATAGATTTCATTTTTAGGAAAGACCTGTTACCACTTGAAAAGAAGACGATACTACTAAGAGTAATTAGCGCGATGACTAAAAACATGATATGACCCTGGTAATGACTGAGAAGAAAACCGCCGAAAATCGGACCGAGGAAGTTCCCGATTTTTCGAAATTGCCCTGCTCCGAAATAGGTTCCCCTTAAATGTTCCGGTGCCAGTTGATCGATCATTAAACTATTGGAGGGGAAAATTAAGATTTCACCAAAGGTTACTAAAACCATAGCAATGACCGCTGTGACCCAGCCATGCACAAAACTAAAACTGATTAACCCTGCTGCCATAAAAAACGAACCAACAAACATCACTTGCATCAATCTAAATTTTTCTGCCAGACGACTGATCGGCATTTGCAGGAACACGACCATAATCGCATTAATCGTTAATAGGATTGAAAAAACAACAACTCCATTCTCAAGTTTTCCTTCTAACACTTGTGGTAAATTGGAGTCAATTTGCGCGTAGCCCATATTAATGAGGGTAATGCCAATAATGAGATATCTTAAGGCTTTATCCGTTCGAACGATTCTAAAGGCATCGCCGAAGGAAACATTCTTCTTCCTTTGCTGCCCTTGCTTTTGTATAACAAGCTTATTTAAAAAATACACCAACACGATCGCATAAAGTATATAAGTCGTTCCTGTAATCGCAAACGATAGCTTAGCGGAGGTAGTTGCTAAATAAGCACCAATTAAAGGGCCAATTGATGCACCGATATTCAAGGCCGTATAACGTAAGGAATAAACCTTCAATCTCCGCTCCTTATCCGTTAAATCCGCCATCAATGCTTGAGATGTCGGTTCAAAGAAGGAGTTGCTCAGTCCATTTACGGCGTTTAGCAGAATAAACCAACCTTCTCCTGTTGCTACGGTAAATCCGTAATAAACAAACGCAACAGTAAAAAGTGAGATCAGCATCACTGGTTTACGGCCAAACCGGTCCGACAAATGTCCGCCGATAAATCCCCCGACCGTCCCCATTAAAGGGCTCATCCCCACCGTCACGCCAATGATAATGGGGGAGAGGTCCATATTTCTTGATAAATAGATGGATAGAAACGGTAATGTCATAAAGGCCGATCCCCTCGATAAGACCGTACCAATTAATAATACCCAAACAATAGGATGAAACTGACCAATATAGTTTTTGACTTTAACCATCATGTAATCCTCACATTCTTAAAGGTTCATTTTCTAGTAAACCAATCTGTGGGAGCTATGTAAAGATTATTCTTACAATTTTCACAACAACGAAGCCAGTACCATATGGATACTGACTGTCACACCAGATTATTTTGGCTCTTTATATTGTAGCGCTTGGTCGCTGTCCCTGACCCCTTTGGTTGTAGGATCTTGGATAATACCTACCATAGACAACAATACAAACACGGCATTCACAATAGTTAAAATTGAGTTTTGAATGGCATCTGTTAATTGAAAATGAATCAGACCCATCGAGTTCAAGCCGGCTATGACCATTTCTGCTATAATCAATACTTGAGAAATAAACGCAATGACCCAATTCCGGTTTTTAAACCGGACTTTCCAGTTAATCAATCTGCCCACCCCTTCCTTATCCTTTTTCCACTAATATATGCTGACGAATTGGAAAGGTTGTCCACGGTTATCATGGGTTTGGTGTCATATGTCTAAATATTGGTCTTTTTAGTTGAGAAATTCTATAATAAAGAAATCGAAAATTCCTTATGAAAGTTAGGAGATAGCATGGAAAAATTACAGCCCTTTTGGGGAATGATTGTCCGTTTCTGGAAAAGGACACATCTTACCCAAATTTTATTATTACTACTTCTAATTGTCGTCTTAGTAACGATTGCATATTTTGGCTGGCTGGCATCGCGGGCAAACGTTGATCAATTAAAACAAGGCTTAAGCCAGCCAACGGTTATTTATGATAAAGATGGAGAAGTGGCCAGCAATGTGGCTACCAATCGAACGAAGGGATTATCTATTAATGAAGTACCTAAGTATGTCCCTAACGCGGTTGTGGCGATTGAGGATGAACGCTTCTATGAGCATGGCGGCTTTGATATAAAAGGAATCGCCCGTGCCCTTTTTGGGAACATATTCGCTGGAAGGGTTACAGCCGGCGGAAGTACCTTAACACAGCAGCTAGCTAAAAATGCCCTGCTTTCCCCTGAAAGGACCTATAAACGGAAAGCGGAAGAACTATTTTTAGCTGTAAAAATTGAAAAAGTTTATACAAAGGATGAAATCCTGCAAATGTATTTAAATCAAGTTTACTTTGGCGGTGGTGCTTGGGGAATCAGCAATGCCTCCAAAAAATATTTTAATAAGGATATTAAGGATGTAACCATCAGCGAAGCTGCAATGATGGCAGGCCTCTTACACTCGCCGAACTATCTTAATCCTTATAATAACTATGATTTAGCGATCAAACGCCGTGATGTCGTCTTAGCTAAAATGAAAGAACTTGGGATGATTACGGAGGCAGAATACAATACGGCCAAGAATGAAAAAATTCGCCTTCACGATGGCGGCGGCAGCTTTGTTGAACGTAAATATCCCTATTATGTGGATGCTGTCTTAAATGAAGCCATCTCTAAATATGGGTTAACTCAAGATGAGATTTTAACTAGGGGATACAGAATTTATACAGAAATGGATCAGAATCTTCAAGCTGGACTTGAAAGGGTTTATAGAAAAGACTATCTGTTCCCTCGTGGTATGGGAGGAAAATTGGTCCAAAGTGGTTCGGTTCTAATGGATCCGGCCTCTGGCGGTGTCCGTGCCCTCATCGGCGGCCGCGGTGAGCACGTTTTCCGTGGTTTTAACAGGGCCACCCAATTACAGGCTCAGCCGGGGTCCTCGATTAAACCTTTGGCAGTTTATACTCCTGCCTTAGAAAATGGTTATCAATATTCATCCGAGCTCGAGGACAAGCCAACCACTTTTGGAAACTACAAACCGGAGAATTTTTCAAGGACGTTCTCTGGTGAAGTCCCAATGTACAAGGCCCTTGAGGAATCGTTAAATGTTCCAGCAGTGTGGTTATTAAATAAAATTGGTTTGAACAAGGGCTTGGATTCCTTAAAACGGTTTGGTATTCCCGTAGAGAAAGAAGACGAAAACCTTGCGATTGCCCTGGGAGGTATGAGTAAAGGTGTTTCTCCGCTGCAAATGGCCAATGCCTTTACAGCGTTTGCTAATGATGGTAAGCGGGAAGACAGTCACTTAATTACCAAAATTGTCGGTCCGACAGGAAATGTGATCGCCGAGCGACAGGAAAAAACTACTAAAGTAACCACTAAAAAGGTAGCAAATGACATGACCTCCATGTTATTGAATGTAGTTGAGACGGGAACGGGAAGAAAAGCCCATATCCAAGGTGTCCAGATTGCCGGTAAAACCGGCTCTACCCAGCTGCCATTCAGCGGGGTAAACGGAACGAAGGATCAGTGGATGGTGGGATATACACCGAACCTTGTCGGTGCAATTTGGATTGGCTATGATCAAACCGACAGACAGCACTATCTGCCAAGTGCTAGTTCGTCCAATGTCGTACCGATTTTTAAAGAGATTATGCGAGAATCTATCACCCATCTCCCTAATGAGAGTTTTGAAGTGAGCTCAATCAATGCCCAGCTGGCTGGTGAATCGGCACCTAAAAAGAGTATCAATGATCAAGCGAAGGCGATTGGAGCCGAATTGAATGATAATGCGAAGAAAATTGGCTCAACCATAAAAGAGCATGCACCTGAGTTGAAAAATGGTCTTCAAAAGGCCTTCTATACGATTGGGGAAGGGATAAATGCCTTAATCGATAAAGCAAAGGGGCTTAGTGAATAACGAAAAAAATCGAGTAAGAACGAGGGTACTGAAAAAGCCCTAAGATTTTAGTTGTATATGTAATTTGTCTGTTGATTTCCGCTCCAGGCGGCTTCGCTTTCCGCGGGCGTGCCGGGGAGTCACCTTGGCGCTTGCGCCTGCGGAGTCTCCCCTGTCCCGTACTCCCGCAGGAGTCTTCGCCGCCTTCCGCTCCAATCAACAGAGTTCTTTTACTTAGTCTGAATTTAAAAAGGTATAATTTCTCATCATTAAGAGAAATTATACCTTTTTTGTTGTTACTTTAAGATTCTTAACAAACTGACGGCTTTTCAGTGCCCTATAAAAAACTGGTGTTTTTTTATTCTAATAATCCATACTTCCGTTTAAAACGAATTAAAATCTTAATCCAGACCCCGCCAAACACCACTAAAAAGAAGACATTGGAGATGGCATGAAAGGTATCAAAGGTGGCACTGCCTGCCATATAAACTAAAAACGCCTTCCAAGACTGGGCTCCGCCGGACTGAACCAGTGCTATAAATCCCCACAAGTTCATAATCCAGCCAAACAGGTATCCCCAGATCACGCCGAACAGGATCTGCCCCCATCTTTTTTTCATAAATAGGGTATTCCTTAACAGTCCAGCCGTTAGACCCACTAACCCCCATGAAACCATTTGCCATGGTGTCCATGGCCCCTGTCCCATCAACATATTCGAAGCAAGCGCGGCTACCGCTCCAATGACGAAGCCGCTTTCTGCTCCAAACACATAACCGGACATCATAATGACAAAGGTCGTGGGCTGAACACTTGGCAGACTAGCAAATGGAATCCTCCCCACTGCCGCAATTGCAGCGAGGACGGCTAGAAGCACCAATTCCCTAGGTTCCACCTTCCTAGTTTCAAAACGAAAGAGAAAAAGAATAATCGCTAAAAAGATGAGGCCGAAGCTCAACCATAAATAGGAATCCTCCCAGATATAGTTTAGCCCTAATAGCACAAACATGATCACAAAAAGCAATCCACTGATCAAGACCCTCTTTTTAATCATTACTGTGTGACCCCCTCAAGAGTCACTAGAATTTCCTCCTGAGACAGCCCGCGAAATACTCTTTGGATCATCGTCGTATAAAAGAAGTTCCCTTTGAAAAACTTTTCCGGTACATCCTCAGAAGTAATCTTGCCTTGAAACATCATCCCGCATTTTGTCGCATACTGGGCTGCAAACTCGACATCATGGGTCGATATTAGAATCGTCATACCAGTTGCATGAAGTGAAATAAGTATTTTTGCCAAATTCCTTTTTGAGATAGGGTCCAGCCCTTTAGTCGGTTCATCCAATAAAAGAACCTCAGGCTTCCTGACTAAGATACATGCTAAGGCAGCCTTTTGTAGTTCTCCGCCGCTAAGGTCATAAGGATGACTTGACATCAAATGGGAGATCCCTAATTGATCGAACAGCTGTTGTACATCGGAAGCTTTTGATGCTTCCCACTGCTCTAGCGCCATCTGGAGCTCTTTTTCAACGGTGTCCTGCATGAAAAAAAGCTTGGGGTTTTGCGGTAAATAGCCAACCTTCTTCGTTAATTCTACCTGTTTATATTTTTTTAAAGGTTTCTTATCGAAAAACACGCTGCCGTTATCAGGTTTTAACAAGCCAGCCATCAATTTAAGCAAGGTGGATTTTCCTGAACCATTCCCTCCGAGTAAGGCATAAAACTCACCATGGTTTACGCTCAGTTCAAGTTCCTCTAGAATATTATCACCTTTCTGATCATAGTGAAAGGATATATTCTTCAGCTTTAACCGTTCTTTCGTTTGGGGCAAGTACCTTGCTGGTCTTGGAAAATTAGGCACTACCTTTTGTTTTTGTACCCAGTCCCTGCCCTCTTTTACCGTTAATGGGACACTGCCATGACCCTCCAAACTTAAAAATAAGGCAGGAATACTCGGAACATATGCCTTATACTCAGTATTCCAAAGCTCACCAAGGACCAATTTCGGTTTCCCAGAAATTTCCACTCTTCCGTTTTCCATCATGATGATTTTGTCAGCCAAGGTAAAGACTTCTTCAAGCCTATGCTCCGCCATAATAATGGTCATCCCGAATTCCTCGTTCAGTCTCTTGAGCAGATCGATAAATTCCCTTGCACTAACAGGATCAAGCTGGGCAGTAGGTTCATCGAGTAATAAAATAGAAGGCTGCATCATCAAGACAGAGGCTAAGTTTATTTGCTGCTTTTTCCCTCCGGAAAGTTCCTGTGATTTTCGAATCAGCAAGGATTCCGCCCCAAAAAAATGCACCATTTCCGCTACTCGGTTTCTCATTTCATTTGGTTCCAGGCCGATATTCTCCAAGCCAAAGACGATTTCATGTAAAACATCATTGGCGACAATCTGATTTTCCGGATCTTGAAACACAAAACCAACTTCCTTGCTTAGCTCGGTGGTCTCTTCAATTGCTTGACCATTAATGGAAATCCTTCCTGACAGCGTACCATGAGGCTGGATTTCTTTTTTTAATAAACGTAACAGCGTGCTTTTTCCAGAACCTGATGCCCCAAAAAGGACAACGAATTGCCCTTTTTCGATGTTTAGTGAAAGATTCCGAATGGCAGGTTCCTTACTGTCTGGATAGGTAAAACTCACATCGGTTAATTCGATAAGCGCCATCGGAACATTCCACCTGCCTCGACTAATAATGGGAAACTTAAAAATAATGTATAAGAAATTAAAACTGCTGTATCCATCAACGAAAGATGCCATGTTTCCATCAACGGGTATACGGTAAGAAAACCATAACCTGAAATTCGTTCAACTATGCTAAAGGAGAGCAGACTTAGTAAATACATAATCGCGATCCAATCTGCTTGGTTCATTTTAAAATATTCATAGGAGGAACGTGGTCCGTAGCCGTAGCCCCGTGCTTTCATCGAGTCAGCAGTTTGAATCGCTTCTTCTAACGAAAAAGTCAATAACGTTTGCACATATAGCATACCAATTCTGACTCTCGCTCTCCAGCTGCCATGAGTGACTGAAAGACCTTTACTTCTTTGGACCATCGCTATCTCTTCCAGCCTTCTTCTCATTAACGGAATAAATCTTAGGGTTAACATGAGGAGGACAGCAAATTGCGGTAAAATCTTGGCAAATAAAAATAATAGTTTGTTTGGTGTCATGATGACATTATAAGACACGAATAACGCGATAATCCCAATAATCGAGAGGGCATTCATTCCACCATAAACGACCGCTTCAACCGTGACACGGTGTTGGTTGATTTCCATTAACAGATGCCGTCCCCTCTCGTTGAACAGCGGATTCATCATCACCATCAGCAGGAAGGTCGTGATAATGAAGAACGACCAGCGCCGTAATCCGTTTCAAGCGATCATGGAGTAGATTAATCAAAAAAACAACTGCAATCGAGGTCACTAAAAAAAGGGGGTGCAGCATTAATATTAGCAAGGATACCGCTCCCGCATAAAAAAGAAAAGTAACAAACGGATGAAAGCGATCAAACCGTAGTCTCATCGCTTGTTCCTCCTAAAAATATTATTCGGTATAGTAGCATTCAATCCGATCACCAGCTTTTACCTTTATAACTCCGATGCTCTTGGTGATACTCACACCATTGTGCTTAAACACCCAGCCGCTTTTTGCTCCATAATCAAACTCATAAATATTATCAATACCTTCTATATAAGCTGTTGCTCCGCTGCCGCTTGAATCTATATCAATATTTGTTCGTTTTACAACATCAAAAATTGTATCACCATCATTTATTTTCACCTTACTAGGAGCAAGAATGGTCCCTTTGTCTTTTGGCCCAACAATTGATAACGTAACCGTAGCCACCGGCTTTGGTGCTGGAACTGCCGGCTTCACAACTGGAGTTGTCTGTGTTGTTGTTTTGGTGTTTGTTGTTGTGTTTGTTGTTGTCTTTGCTGCTGGATTAGTCGTACTGCTTGTTGTAGTTCCTGCCGGTTTTGCTGTAGATGTTACAGTATTTTTACTTGTTGTTGCTGGAGTAGACGGCTTTTCTGCAGCTGAACTTTTTTGAACCGGCTGTGGACTTGGTCCGCTTTCCATTTTCGGAGCTGCCGGTTTGGAAGCTGGCTGCTGTTTTTCCTCTGTTACTGCCGGAGCAGCTGCCGGTTTCGTTTCTTCAACAGTAATCTGTTGCTTTGACTCTTGCTCAGCTTTATTGTCTGCTTTTGCGGTTACTTCAACCGTTTTTGTTTCTTTCTTCGTATCCTGGTTACTGGCGTTACTTGAACCGCATCCTGTTAAACTAAAGATGACTACTAAAATGGCTAAAAGAACAGCAAAGTTAAATCTTCTTTTCATGTGTACCTCCAATCAATCCCCTCTTGTGATTCCAAGAGGGGATTCCTTATTTTCATACGTTTTGTTTTCTTTGTCTGATATAAAAAACACTACCCGCAATGATGAATAAAAGTCCCAACGCTAAAAGGTTATACATATTCGTCGCTGTATTTGGAAGTGCGTGTCCTGTCTGACTGGTAGTTTTCACAACTTCAGCAGTTGGAGCAGGTTGTTCCGTTTTCGGAGTACCAACAGCCGGTGTCTCGACAGCTGGATTATTCTCAGATAGTGTCAAATGGTATAAGGAACCTTTTCCATCTGTAAACAGTTTATAGGCAACTAATCCTTGAATCGCTTGTGAGGTTGTAAACGGGTCACTCGCATCCCCGCCCTGCCAGTCAAAACCGCCATCTTTATTTTGGAATGATAGCAAATACTTTACAAGTCCGTTATTGTCTTTCGAAAAATCACCGCTATTGGCATCGATTCCAAGCGCAGATAATGCGATAATCACTTGGGCTGCTGTTGAGCTATTATCAATTTTGGATGCTTGATACTGTGTTGATAGAAACTGGACGGCTGCCTCAACCTTTTCCTTTACACCAGCCTGATCCTTAAACGGTGCCAGGGCAGTTAAAATCATTGCTGTCGTATCAATATCACTTGTTGAACTTTCGTCCCACGCCCAGCCGCCATCACTGTTTTGTCTATCCGTCAAATAACTGATCAGTTTTTCTTTTGTCCATTGGGCCGAATTCGGTATAGTGAAATCTGCGCTGTCTAAGGCCACTAGTGCATAGGCAACCCCATTTAAGCCTTGTTTTGTCACATTTCCATTATAGATTGCTTCGATTAGATTATACCCTTCTACATTTGTCGGATTACCGCCTGCAGCTATAATCCCTAGAGCATATCGTTCGGTATCGGTAATTCTTGAAAACTTTCCTTGTTTCTCTTTCACTATTGCCTTTACTCCTGCAAGATAGTCCTTGGGAATTGCTTTTCCCGCTTGCTTTAAGGCAATGACTTGCCATTCGCCCACTTCGTTTTTCAGCACATAGGCACTCGTAGAATTTACTGCTGTTTGAAGAATATCTGCTGAGATTGTCCCAGTGGCCGGTGTTGATGGTATTGATGGTGTTGTCGGTGTTGTCGGTGTTGTCGGTGTTGTCGGTGTTGTCGGTGTTGTCGGTGTTGTCGGTGTTGTTGGTGTTTTTTCTTCATTGTCTCCATTTCCTGGAGCAGGTGTATAGGATTCAAGTTGAAAACTGATTTGGTTTCCATTTTGAAGCTGGTAACTTTCTGCCCCAACAGAAGCCATATTTCCATCCACATAGAATCCCCAGAAGTTAGATCCTTCCGCTTTAATACCTTTTAATGTAGTAATCATCTTTCCATATTGTGTATCCTCAAACCCAACCTGGTCATTTCCTAAAGCTACTTGTAATAGCTGAAATGCATTAGGACTGCCAATCACTTCTAACGATGGAAAGTCCGCTACTGTTTTCTTTTTATCATCGACAACTTTCAGAGAAACCGTCGATTTTGCTGGTTTTGTATAATCGGTTAGCCGGAATGTTAATTTGTCACCATTTTGAACCACATATGAATCCGGTCCGACCTGGGCAGAGATTCCATTGATAAAAAAAGCCCAAAATTGGTTTTCTCCTGCTTTCACTCCATTAATACCGGTTAGCATCGGGCCGTAACTGCTATTCGTATATTCGAGGTTTTCTTTACCAACCGTATCAATCAGCGCCTCGGCAGCTGTTTCTTTCTCCCTATATTGGAGTGCCTTTTCAGGAGCTATTGCTGTCGAGTCCAGCCCTAATACAGTTACACTGCCTTGGTTTCCCTCCGCCGCTAAAGCTGATGTTTGGAAGCCGCTTGTCAGTACCATCAAGACTAACAGCAATGACACCCATAGATTTTTTCTTGTTAACATTCTACTTGCATCCCCTTCACTTAAATATAGACATAAAAAAATCCCCCTATAGAAGGAGGAGTGTTATGTACGTTAAGCTAGAAACCATACGTATGTTTCTATTCTTAACACTCTCCTATCCGCGTAGGCTGTTGGTGTCGAAAACAGGCAGGTTTCCTGGCTTATGATCATCGCTTCCTGCGTCTTCCCATCTTTCGACAGTGACATCTGCAGGCTGCTCCCATTTACAGTGGCGGGACCGCGTTGGTTTTAAACCAACTTCCCTATTAAGCTTAGAGTCTAGTAAAGACTCAAGCACCTATTTTACCGTGCTATTTTTTTATGATAGGACTATTATATCGACAAATCGATTCGTTTGTATATACCTATCTTAAAATCATTAATATTTTAAAATAAGAACAGGCCGTAAGCTGCCTGTTCTTATCCTTCACTGCCCATCCATTACTGTTCAATATTTCTGCATAAATTCGCCATTTCAATTGCTGATACAGCCGAATCCCAACCCTTATTTCCAGCCTTTGTTCCGGCACGTTCAATTGCCTGCTCGATTGAATCGGTTGTTAGAACTCCAAAAATAACAGGAATACCACTTGCTAATGCCGTTGCATTAATTCCCTTAGCCGCTTCGTTACAAACATAATCAAAATGTGGTGTTGCACCGCGGATGACCGTTCCAAGGGTGATAACCGCATCATACTTTTTACTAAATGCCATCTTTTGAGCAATCAACGGTAGTTCAAATGCACCCGGAACCCAAGCGATATCTACGTCAGATTCGCTGACACCATGACGTTTTAACGCATCCTGTGCACCATCTAATAATTTACCAGTTATAAACTCATTAAATCTCCCGACCACAATCCCAACTTTTAAACCCGTCCCTACTAAATTACCTTCAAATATATTTGTCATGTTGATTCCTCCAAGATTATTTTTTATTTTTCAGACTTTGTTTTTGACTGACTTTCTTTTTTGGTTCGATACTCTATCAATGCTTCAATCGTAATCATTTTTAGATTCAATTGATCAGCTAATTTTCGAAGCTGTGGTACACGTGCCATTGTGCCATCTTCATTCATGATTTCACATATTACTCCAGCAGGCTTAGCTCCACATAATCTGGCAAGGTCGACTGCAGCTTCCGTATGCCCGTTCCTCACTAAGACACCGCCTTTTTTCGCCATAAGCGGAAACATATGCCCAGGCCTTTTAAAATCCTCCGCTTTTGCTTCTGGGTCAAGTAAACTTAACACAGTGGCCGAACGTTCATAGGCAGATATTCCGGTCGTCGAAAATTTATGGTCAATACTGACAGTAAAAGCCGTTCCATGATAGTCTGTGTTGTGTTCAACCATTGGCTGTAAATCCAATTTATTTGCTAATTCTTCTTCAATGGGCACACAGACTAGCCCTCTGCCATGTGTGACCATAAAGTTAATAACAGCTGGAGTTGCTTTTTCAGCCAAGGCAATAAAGTCCCCTTCATTTTCCCTGTCTTCATCATCACAAACGATAATGACTTTTCCTTCTTTTAAATCCGCTAGGGCTTCCTCTATTGGATTGAACATGTAATCACTCCTTTTTCTCTTTCTATAACTAATAAAAGCCGTTTTCTTCTAAAAAGCTTTGTGTAAGCCCTGATTTTTTTTGCTGCTTTGATTCCTTGCCAAGGCTTTGGATAAAATGGCCGACATATTTGCCAATCATATCGCATTCTAAATTCACGATATCGCCTGAGCCTTTTAAGCCGATTACAGATTCTGATAAGGTATGTGGAATAAGCGAAAGGGTAAAACTTGTGTCTGAAACATCAAATACGGTTAAGCTAGTTCCGTCTACCGCAACAGATCCGCGGACAATCACATATCTCAGAACTTCAGGATCAGCCTCGATTTCGTAATAAACGGCATTTTCCAAGGCTTGTTTTCTTTTAATCATCCCAGTTCCATCAATATGACCCGAGACAAAATGTCCGCCAAATCGGCCGCCTGCTGCCATTGCTCTCTCAAGATTGACCCTTGTACCACTTTGGACATGATTTAGGCTGGTTGCTTTGACTGTTTCCGGCATGACATCCACTGTAAACTGCCTGCTAGAAAAAGAAGTAACTGTCAGGCAAACACCATTTACAGAGATGCTGTCACCAAGATGTATATCCTGTAGTATCTTTTCCGCTTCTATCGTTAATACATACGAATTTGCCGCTCGCTGGATCTTTGCTACTTTACCTATTTCCTCGATAATTCCAGTAAACATTATCCTTCTTCTCCTTACTTTGGTTATGCCGTTTTCTGGTATCTTTCATCAGGACACACCACTGCAAAGTCTAAACTCCTTCAGAGTATAAAAAAAGACCCTGAAGAAACGAATTTCTTCAGGGTCGTAAAAATGACAATAGGAAATAAAGGGTATCGATAGGCATATTTCACCCTATACAAAACCCGCGATTTTATCCTTCTCCCATCCAGACTTTAACTGTCGGCCCTGGAGTTTCACCAGATCCACCGTTTAACCATGAGGTTAACCGGGTCACGGACTTAGAAGCACTTGCTTCATCACCGCCGGTTAGGAATTTCACCTGACCCCGAAGGAAATATTTAGCTTTGTTTGTTATGTTATTATACTAAAGTGTAATAGTAAAGGGAAATGCTCGAACAAAAAAGTTGAACATTACTTCACATACTTTTTGGAAAGGAGTTTAAAAAACTCCTTCACTACTACAACTCATAGGTTCTAACCGGTAAATAAATCTCAAAATACAAGTCTCCAGATGTATTTTGCTGCTTATGCTCTTCTTTAAAAATTTCTAACCCTAAGGCGTGATGATCCTGTTCATAACCATATTCCTTCATCCAAGTGAACAGCTGTCGATATGTAGTTGCTACCTCTTTCAGGCTTCCTTTATGAGTGGTACACACATAGTTTTTTCGCGGAATGGTGAACCCTACCATCCCCTCTGGTACGTTCTCGATTTTCCCAACAGGTTTTGTAACATAATAAGTTAACTCTGTCTCTCTGCTATGAAACGGTGCAATCACAACCGGATCGTTGGTCAGACAAGAAACTTCCTCTTTCCGATCCTCCATTTTACTAAAAAGTCTTGGGATTGATTTTACCTCTGAGAAGGTACCTGTCCAAGGTATCCCAACTACTTTTAGTTCGTCTTTCTCTACCACCTTAATACTCAATTTAAAGACCCCCTTTTTTTACTTCATACTATTCCTATAATTCGAATAATATCCATGAAATCCTTCCTAAATAATTCGACCTCGACAAAAATTTTTCTACAAAAATTCTTTTTTTTATGGATTAGTTTCTGCTACAGTTGTTTTCTCAGAAATATCCCCATTTTGGATTGTTAATCCTCCATAGGACAATCCTTGAAGTTCCCTCCAAACAGCACGTTTTTCTTGATCACTTTGTTTTACAATTTGGTCGTGTGATATCTTAAATGGAACAAAGGTCATCTTCATATCTCCCTTATCAATATCAACATGAAGAATTCCTGTTTGAGCAGCGTTCCCCTTTACATAATTGGGGAACAAAAAGTTTCCTAGCGAATAGGCGATTGGCTTCCCTTTGTAGTATTCAAATCCTTGGAGCACATGGGGATGACTGCCGATTACCCCGTCTGCGCCTGAATCTATCATCTTCCTTGCCCACTCCTGCTGAAACGGCTCGGGAGAACGTTTTGTTTCGACTCCCCAATGGATAAACACAAATAAATAGTCAGCGTTTACCTTTTCCTTTTTAATAGTTGATTCGATCAGGCTTAGATCATACCCATTGGCAAGGCCGGGTTTAGTCTCTGTTGCGACCCAAGAATAGTCTGGCAGCACCCTTGAGAAAGCTAGTATTTTTACTGTTCTCCCTTTTAATCTATAGGTTTTTGCTCTATAGGCTTCCTCTTTAGTTAATCCGCCGCCAACGTAATCTAATTGATACTGTTTTAAGGAAGCAACTGTATCAGATAACCCTGTTTGTCCAAAATCGAGAGAATGATTGTTCGCCAGGCTGACAAGCTGAAAACCCGCATTTTTTAATCCCGGCAAGGCACTTGGGTTTGAACGAAAGGTAAATTGTTTTTCTTGTTTTGTTCCCCCGGTAGTAACAGATGTCTCCAAATTTAAGATGCTAAGGTCACTGAAAGCCAGTTCATCTTTTATATGTATAAAAGGATAGTCTGGTCCCTTTTGCTCGATTGTTTCTTTTACCGACCAATCCATCATCGTATCTCCTGCAAAGGTTAAGCGGATCGGCTCCTTGTGAACCAGGTCGACTGTTTGAGCTTGATTGCTTATTTTTTCTCTTGGATAATCCCTTTCAAGAAATGAAACCTGTTCATAAAAGGTTCCCGGATGCTGTAATTGAACGGACTCTTGAAAGAGCCTCCCGAACATTTTCTTAGCAAAAAAGTCAAAATAGAAGGAAGAATTTTCATAGTTGATTTTGTTGTTTTCCTTATTTAATAATGTTGTGCTACTGTTTTCCTGTGCATTTACAGGAAGAGTTATTCCAAAGAGAAATATCCATAAGAAGGCGACTAAGATTATTTTTTTAGACATAAATTTCCCCCTATCTAAAAAATAGTGTAATCAGGAGGACGTGAAAATGCTGTCGGAATTTGTTGAAAAATAAAAAACAGGCTGTTCCGCTAAAGAACAGCCTGCATTCGATTTACTTTACTTCCTGAGGAATAGCCAATCCCAATCCTTTGGCAACTCGCTCGCCATACTCTGGATCTGCTTTATAGAAATGCTGAATTTGACGTAATTTGATATCCTCCCGCTCGACCGGTTTCATCGCCCCGACAATCGTATCGACTAACCGAGTCCGCTCCTCTTCAGACATTAAGCGGTAAAGATCCCCCGTTTGTGTATAATGGTCATCATGGTCGTAGGCAGTTTGTGCTGCAGCACCTGTCACCTCAAAAGCGGTTTGCCGGTGTTCAACAGCTTCCTTTGGACCGCCAAAGCTGTTAGGTTCATAATAAACCGAGCCGCCGCCATTATTGTCAAACCGCATAGCGCCATCACGCTGATAGTTATTCACTTCTGCCTTTGGTCTGTTAATTGGCAGAAGGTTATGGTTAGGACCTACACGGTAGCGGTGGGCATCAGAATAGGCAAATAATCGGCCTTGAAGCATTTTATCAGGTGATGCCTCTACCCCAGGTACCATCGTTCCAGGCGAGAATGTTGCCTGCTCAACCTCTGCAAAATAATTCTCAGGGTTGCGGTTTAAAACCATTCTGCCAACCTCGATTAATGGATAATCCTTATGAGACCACACTTTTGTCACATCAAATGGATCAAACCGATACGTATTTGCATCTTCAAATGGCATAATTTGAACATGCAGCCGCCATGCTGGAAAGTCACCATTCTCAATCGCATTAAATAAATCCTCGGTATGATAATCTGGATTTTCTCCAGCTAACTTTGCCGCAACGTCTGCAGACATATTTTTAACCCCTTGTTCACTCTTAAAGTGATATTTCACCCAGACCGCTTCACCATTCTCATTTACCCATTTAAATGTATGGCTGCCGTAACCATTCATATGACGTAATGTTGCCGGAAGACCACGGTCACCCATTAAATAGGTTACTTGGTGTAAGGATTCAGGCGATAGTGACCAGAAATCCCAGACCGCATTCGGATTTTTCAAATGAGTTTTGGGATCTCTTTTTTGGGTATGAATGAAGTCTGGAAACTTGATCGCATCACGAATAAAGAAGATAGGTGTATTATTTCCTACCAAATCATAGTTACCTTCTTCTGTGTAAAACTTTACAGCAAAACCGCGCGGGTCACGGACCGTATCGGCTGAACCCAGCTCGCCGGCAACGGTAGAAAAGCGGATAAACATTGGCGTGCGTTTGCTAACTCCATTAAACAATTTTGCTTTTGTAAATTTCGACATATCATTTGTCACTTCAAAATAACCATGTGCACCGGCACCCTTGGCATGAACCACACGCTCTGGGACTCGTTCTCGGTTAAAATGAGCTAATTTCTCTAGTAAGTGTACATCTTGGATTAAGGTTGGTCCTCGTGAACCAGCCGTCATAGAATTTTGATTATCCCCTACAGGGGCACCTGTACCTGTTGTTAAATGTTTGTTTGTGTTACTCATTTAATCACCTCGTAATCTATTTTTTAAACTTTAACTAGATTATAATATAAACTTAGTAAAAATCAATCCTAAATTATAATAATTATAATCTAATAAGAAATATAAAGTACAACTTGTACTCACTATTACATTCGTATTAAAAAAAGAAGGACGTTATTCCCAATTATAAGAAATAACGTCCAAAATTTTTTTTGAGATATGATGGAGGAATCATCAGGGGAATGATAGAAGGAATCAAAAACAGACCCTCATGGTGAGGGTCTGTTTTGTTGATAGGTCTATTGTTTTTGAACGTTGACTGCTTGCGGTCCACGTTGGCCATTTTCGATTTCAAATGTAACCTCTTGACCTTCATCTAGAGTTTTGTATCCATCTCCTTGAATTGCTGAGAAATGAACGAATACATCTTCTCCGCCTTCGCGCTCAATGAATCCAAATCCTTTTTCACTGTTAAACCATTTTACTTTACCATGTTCCATTTTCTTTGTAGCCTCCTAGCATGTAGCCATATCATAAATTTTGCAAAATAAACTTGCACAAATAGTTTTACCAACGTCATAACTCTTTATACCCGTTAAATTTTAATTATTCCAGTACCCATTTTTGAATGGCTTTTGCGACACCATCCTCTTCGTTTGTCGAGGTTATCCAGTCGGCTTCTTGCTTCACCACATCTTGGGCATTTCCCATGGCTACCCCAAGCCCCGCCTCTTTAATCATCATTAAATCGTTCCGACTGTCGCCAACCGCCATTACATTCTTCATGTCAATTCCTAACCTCTTGCAGACAACCGCTAGTCCGCGCGCCTTGTTTATTCCGGCCGCATTGACTTCGATGTTTTTTAAAGTGGAATTAGTTAATTCAAATTGACCCTTTGTGGTGAGTTCATTTAAAACGAGTTCCCTTGTTGCATCATCATCAATCGTAAAACCAAACTTCAACCACTCCCAATTATGGAGATCCTCTGGTAATTCATTATGCACGGTTTGCACCGTATTGATCGCCCAGAACTTGGCTTTATGCTGATTTGAAAGTTCCAGCATCCATTTTATATGTTCAGGATCTACGAGGTTTCTCTCGACTAATTCCCGATTTTCATCCCAAATCTCACTGCCATTTACGGTTACCAAATAGGAGTCAAGCTCTAAGTCATCTGCATGGTCACGGCAGGTTAACAAGGAACGTCCGGTACTTAGGACAACGTTAACCCCTTTTTCCTTTGCAGACTTAATGGCTTGACGATTGGCTGGTGAAATACGTCCTTTGTTGTTTAATAAAGTTCCATCCATATCCAGAGCAACTAGCTTAATCTCAACATCGTTTTTGAAGTTTTCCATTACTGTCATAAACTCCCTTCTCCCATGTTCTGTTAATAAGATACCACTATTAAGAGCTTGATTTCAAAAATGATCATCTATTGGTTGACATAATATAATTATCTTAATAAAAAAATCCCTGCTTTCCAGCAGGAATTTTCCTCTTAATGATGGTGATGATGTCCACCTTTTGATGGATTCGTAATCAGCCACTCTTCATTAGGAACATGGAAAAATTGGATCCAGATATCGTCTAGGTATTCATCATTTTTATCGAGAATGAAATCTATATCCTTATCAGATTTCACTACTGCGTCATTTTCAGTTGGTGTATCAAGCTTCAAATCATAATGGGCATGATCTCCGTGCACACTTGTCACAAAGACACGAAATAGTTTGCCCTCCGTCCCATCCTCTGCTAACATTTTTTTCAATGCTTTTGCCGCATGTCGATTAACTTTTACCTTCATTCTTTTGCTCTCCTCTATTATGTATTCTCTTTTATTATCCCACGATAGATTCAAAATAGACAGTTTTAACTGTTAAATGAGTTATTATGCAGGTAAATTGGCAATTCATTTACTTGTTTCCATTCCATTTCCATATTAGCATTTTAAATCCTTAACAAATTTGTCACAACTTTTTCAAAAAACCTATATAAACATTATGGCGAAATTGTTAATATTGTGTTAGCAAATTTGTTCTGCTAATGAATATTAGTTAAGAATTAATTCAAATTCAATTACTTGTATTTTCGAAGTAAATGTATTATTCTATTGAAGTTTGTGAATACATTCACGTTGGAATTGTGAACAAATGAACAAATATTTTTGGAGGGAAATACAAACATGCTTAAAAAGAACTATATTGTTCCACTTTTGGCTTTATTGCCTGTGCTGCTCCTTAGCGGTTGTGATTCAAAAATGCTTGTTTTTGATCCAAAAGGGCCCGCAGCAAGAGAAATTCTTGACTTAATTAACTGGTCATTAGTCTTTATGGCACTTGTGGTCGTTGTTGTATTTGGTTTATTCGGATATATCGTTTGGAAATACCGTGCAACAGCTGCGAATAAAGACTATGAGCCCCCAGAGGAACACGGCAGTACCAAATTAGAGTTGATTTGGACTTTTATTCCAATTCTAATCGTTATTGCCCTCACGATTCCGACAGTAAAAACAATTTACAAGCTTGAAAAGGTTCCGGCTGGGTATGAAAATAAAAAGCCGATTACGATTAACGTGACATCAGCTGACTGGAAGTGGATTTTTAGTTATCCGGAACAAGGAATTGAAACTGTCAATTATGTGAACATTCCCGCTGGTACACCTGTTAGGTTTAAATTGACTTCTGCCGGTACAATGCAATCTTTCTGGGTTCCGCAATTAGGCGGTCAGAAGTATACCATGAATAAAATGGAAACTGAATTGTATCTTACTGCCGATGAAGTTGGAGAGTACTTAGGAAGAAACACGAACTTTAACGGAAGAGGCTATGCTGATATGGAGTTTACCGTTGAGGCTAAGTCTACAAAAGACTTTCAAAAATGGGTTAAAGATGTAAAATCTAAGGCTCCTAAATTAACAGAGAAAAAATACGACGAATTACTGAAACCAACCCATTTAGGACGTGAAACCTTCGTCGGTACCCATCTGCAATGGATTGACCATGGACAAATGAACTCAAAAACTTATACGAATCCAAAATTATATGAAGTCCATGGGGTAAAAGGTCAAATCTTTAAGGATGAAGAGCCTTCTACCGAGACATCAAAAAACACATCGGATAGCTCGAAAGATAATTCAAATGGAGGTGAACAATGATGGGCAGTATAAATTGGCATGATTTCTTTATCGTCGGCAACCCGCTCATCCTAGGTTCCCAGATTGCTATTTTACTAACTGTGATTGGTATTGTAGCTTTAGTAAGTTATTTAAAAAAATGGAAGTGGCTCTGGCGCGAATGGCTGACCACTGTTGATCATAAACGAATTGGGATTATGTATATCCTTTCGGGTGTGTTAATGTTTTTCCGTGGTGGTGTAGATGGACTTTTAATGAAAGCCCAAACCTCACGTCCAGAATTAAAGTTTTTGGATGCACAGCATTACAATGAAATTTTTACAACTCATGGCGTCATCATGATTCTTTTTGCAGCGATGCCATTATTAATTGGTATCATGAACGTTATCGTTCCTTTACAAATTGGGGCACGTGATGTGGCGTTCCCACAATTGAATGCCCTCAGCTTTTGGTTATTCTTTGCAGGTGCGATGCTTTTCAACATTTCGTTTGTTGTCGGCGGATCTCCTGATGCCGGTTGGACTGCCTACTTCCCTTTAGCAGGTAAAGAATTTACTCCAGGTATCGGTAACAACTATTATGCGATCGCCTTGCAGATTGCCGGTATCGGTACCCTGATGACCGGGATTAACTTTGTTGTTACAATTCTAAAGATGAGAACAAAAGGCATGGGACTTATGAAAATGCCAATGTTTACTTGGACCTCTTTTATTGCGTCCGTTATCATTGTATCGGCCTTCCCAATATTCACAGTTGCCCTTGCGTTGATGACTTTTGACCGTATTTTTGGTACTCACTTCTTTACATTAAGCGGTGGCGGTATGGATATGATGTGGGCGAACCTTTTCTGGTTATGGGGACACCCTGAGGTTTACATCGTGGTACTTCCAGCATTCGGTATGTTCTCTGAGATTATTTCAACTTTCTCTCATAAATCGCTTTTTGGTTATAAATCAATGGTATTTTCCATTGTCGGTATTGCGGCTTTAAGTATGTTAGTATGGGTTCACCACTTCTTTACAATGGGTTCAGGCCCTGCTGTTAACTCCGTATTCTCCATCACAACGATGATGATTGCAATCCCGACAGGGGTTAAGATGTTTAACTGGTTATTCACGATGAGAAAAGGCCGGATTCAATTTACCACAGCGATGCTTTGGGCACTTGCATTCGTTCCTTGCTTTGTTATCGGTGGTGTCACAGGGGTTATGCTTGCAATGGGTGCAGCGGATTATCAATACCATAACACCCTATTCCTTGTAGCTCACTTCCACTATGTATTAATACCTGGTGTCGTATTTGCGGTATTCGGGGCGCTATATTACTGGTGGCCAAAAATGTTCGGTCATATGTTAAATGAAAAGCTTGGTAAAATTCATTTCTGGTTATTCGTCATTGGTTTTAACGTAACATTTATGCCAATGTTCTTCCTTGGACTTGATGGAGCGGTACGCCGTGCGTACACCTTCTCTGCTGAATCTGGATTTGCTCCCTTGTTCTTAGTTTCTGCAATTGGTGCGGTTATTTTAGCCGCTGGTTTCGCAGTGCTTTGCTATAACATTTACTGGAGTGCTAGATACGCAGACCGCAATATTTCTAATGATCCATGGGACGCTAGAACACTAGAGTGGGCCACTGCTTCACCTGTTCAATTCTATAACTTTGCTAAACAACCGGAAGTAAAGTCAATCGATGCTTTCTGGTATATGAAAAAGCATAATGAAGGTCTTAATTTGAAAGAATCAGAAATTAAAGAAATCCATATGCCTAGCAATTCGGGCTTACCATTCTATATGGGCGTTATCTTTGGAATTGCCGGTTTCTTCATGGTTTTTGAATGGAAAATCGCTGCCCTTGTGGCAACAGTCGGAATCCTTGGAGGTCTAATCGTTCGTTCTTTCGATTATAATGATGGCTTCCATGTCAAAGTAGATGAAATTAAGCAGATTGAAAAGGCATGGCGCGGTAAAGATAAAGGGGTGAACAACCATGTCAGCTAATGTAAATACAGCACTACCACTTGAATATCAAACAGAACAAAACCGTATGAACATTCTTGGCTTCTGGATCTTCCTAGGAGCTGAGATCATCCTTTTTGGAACACTCTTTGCAACATTTTCAGTATTGAATGCAAGATATGCCGGCGGCCCTACCCCGCATGAACTTTTTGAAATCAAGGGTGTCATGATTGAGACCATCTTGCTATTAACAAGTAGTTTTACAATGGGTCTTGCTATTTATGAAATGCGCCGCAGCAACCGTAATGGTTTAATTCTATGGTTTGTCATTACCCTGCTTCTCGGTGCAGGCTTTGTATTCTTTGAAATAAATGAATTTATACAATATGTACATGAAGGTGCAACATGGCATACAAGTGCCTTCCTATCAAGTTTCTTTGTCTTGCTTGGTACCCACGGACTTCACGTTAGTATGGGTATTGGCTGGGCAACAATGGTTATTATCCAATTACTGCAGAGAGGTTTAACACCTGTTACTGCACGTAAGACGTTTATTATCGGGCTTTACTGGCACTTCTTGGATGTTGTTTGGATCTTTATTTTCACATTTGTGTATTTAGCAAGGATGGTGGCATAAGATGGCTAAAAATACAAAAGGATTTCCTTTAACTCACGTCTTGGGCTTTATTTCTTCGTTGGTACTCACCTTCGCAGCCCTTTTCGTAGCCTTAAAAACATCCCTTCCCTTCAAAACAATTATTTGGGTGATTGGCAGCTTAGCCGTCATCCAAGCTGCCCTGCAGCTCTTCATGTTCATGCACTTGAACGAAGGTGAAGACGGCAAATCAAATATCATCAACATCGCTTCCGGAGTATTCATCGCATTCGTAGCGGTAGCCGGATCCATCTGGGTCATGTCTTTTGGAATGTAGTTATAAATAGTGAAAACATAAATAAAGGTGACAGGCACCATGTGAATTCTTCACATGGTGCCTGTCACCTTTTCTTTTGCTATATCTTATTTGGTTGTGTGTTTTCTTTTTGTCCGGACCATTTGGTAACCAATGAAGGCTACATAAAGCGGTATTGCGACATAAATGAAGTATGGAAATCGGTGCTGTTCTTTTTTAAAGACAATGTAGAGGGCATACCCCAAGAAAAGAGTAATAATGATTCCATATTTCGGCAGCGGTATTTCCTTTAAGCTCGGGATTTTAATGGTGCTTACCATCAAAACACATAGTACGAAAAAAGCAATCACAAAAATGAACCCTGGCATTTTTAATTGAAATAAGGTTAAAAGAGTTAATAAGCCGCCTGCAGCTGTAATCGGAACACCTGTAAAATGTTTTAGTGACGATTTAACAGCATTGATATTAAACCGAGCTAACCGATAGGCGCCAAACAAAGGAAATAATCCGGCCACTGCCATCCCGAGAATGCCGAAAGATGAAAAATACGAATAATAGGCCATCATCGCAGGTGCCACACCAAAAGTCACAATGTCGGCCAAGGAGTCCAATTCCTTCCCTAATTCACTATCCGCACGCAGCATTCTGGCAATCCGGCCATCCATACTGTCAAGCATCATCCCTATCAAAATGAGAATCGCTGCATTCTTGTAATCCCCTTCGGCAGAGTTCATTACAGATAAAAAACCAAAAAATAAATTTGCGAGCGTAAATAAGTTAGGAATACTGTTTCTGATAATATGTATCACTCCAAAAAAATAATAAAATTAGGCAGGTTCTTTTTGCCGTTTATACTTCTTATTATAACGCTTTTCTTTGTAAATTTGGAAAAACAAAATTGCGGTACCCACCCAAAAGCCACTTGCAAAATATCCGCCAATAATATCACTCGGATAGTGAACGCCGAGATAAATTCGACTGGTCCCAATCATTACAACCATGATTATGCTTACCACTATTAAAATACACCGGCCCCATCGATATGGGATGTGACGCCAAAGCAAAAAAGTGATGGCTGCATAGACAGTAAAAGCATTCATTGCATGACCACTGGGAAAACTATAGCCGCCAATGTCAATTAATCGATGAAAATTAGGACGCATTCGATGAAAAAAATGCTTTAATAGCTGATTAAGTAAGGCTGAACCGATTACAGCATAAACAAAAAAAATGAGTTCCAGACGATGGTGCAGGACTATATAAAGAAAAAATAACAAGCTGAGACTGATCACCACCACAACGGGTGCTGAACCAACGAAAGTAAAAAACTTCATTATTTGCGTAAGGGCGGACGATTCCATTCCTTGGACATATCCAATAATCGTACTGTCAAAATGAATGATTTTATGGTCACTTATCCATAATGACATAAAACAAAAGCCAATAATAGAGGCTAAACTTATTAGGAAAGCCATTGCTAAATGTGATTTTAATTTCATGGTTAATCCCCTCTTTAGACTCTAATCTGTCTAACTTTAATATCTCTTTTACTTGGAATAGTATGTGAAATAGAAACGGGCACTATCTTAGAGAATAAAGGAAAACTCGCCAAATGGCGAGCCTTTTATCAAACATTTGCCTTTTTTGTTTCGCGCTGCTCTTTTGAAAAGACCCAGCCTGCTGCTGCAATTCCAACTAACACTAAATAAAAGCTTACCTTCCATTCCGTGGAATGAGCAAATTCTTCATTTAATATTGCCAAGGATGGATGTGACAGTGTATATACGGCAAGCTTTACTCCCACCCAGCCCACAATGGTAAACGCGGCGATTTCGAGTCCTGGTCTCTTTTCCATCAGTTTTACGAATTGGTTTGCAGCAAAACGCATAATCACTAAACCAATAATACCACCTGTGAAAATGACAAGGAATTTCCCACCATCAAGGCCACCGATATTTGGAAGCGGTGTGTCCGGAAGAACGACCGCCATCGCGACTGCAGCCAAAACCGAATCAACGGCAAACGCAATATCTGCCAATTCCACCTTGAAAACTGTCATCCAAAATCCGCTGCTCTTCTTAGAAACTGATTCAACCTTGTTTTCTGCTTTCCCTTTTATGACTTTTCGGAAAATATGGTTAACTGCCATAAAGATTAAATACAGTGCTCCAATCGCTTGCACTTGCCAAACGTCTACAAGGAACGAAATAACAAATAAAGAAGCAAAACGGAACATAAATGCCCCGGCTAACCCATAAAACAATGCCTTTTTTCGGTCTTCTTCCGGAAGATGTTTTACCATGATCGCAAGGACAAGGGCATTATCTGCTGCTAATAGGCCTTCTAAAGCTACCAGAATTAGTAACACCCAACCATATTCCAATAATAAAGTTACATCCATACATAATTCCTCCCAAAGGGTCAATTTTTTCAAATACTCCCTCACGCCATAAAAATAGGCCTTTACTGTAACAGTAAAGGCCTAAAAACACAGAAAAGACCTTTACAGTAAAGTAAAGGTCTTGCTAACAACGTTCATGTTGCCAATAAAGCCGGAGAAAGATATTCTCGAAATGACGACTTTATTGTAGCAGCTACTCCCCTTTAAAAGGAAATATTTAATTACTATTAATATACTAAACTGTAATAAAAATGTCAATGATTTTTATAGGCCATATACCTCTGTATATTTTTTCTCCAAATATTCGATGAGGTAATCGGCATTTAATTCCTCACCGGTTACCTTAACAATTAATTCATTTGGTGTATAAAGTTTTCCATGCTGATGGATATTCTCCTTCAACCAGTCTTGAATAATCTTAAACTTGCCGTTTTCAATATTGCTGTAGAGATCGGGGATGTCTGTATTAATTGTGCGGAGAATTTGAGCCGCATATAAATTTCCTAACGAGTACGATGGAAAATAGCCAATTCCGCCGAATGACCAGTGCACATCCTGTAGAACTCCTTCTGTATCAGTTGCCGGAGAAATTTCTAGGTACTCATTCATTTTCTGGTTCCAGATTTCGGGTAAATCCTTCGCTTCAATCTCTCCGCCGATTAAGGCTTTTTCAATTTCATATCGCAGCATGATATGGAGGTTATAGGTAAGTTCATCCGCCTCTACACGAATCATCGATGGCTGAACGGTATTAACAGCGCGGTAAAATTCCTCTACCGTCACATCCTTCAATTGAGCTGGAAAATACTCAGTAAGCTTTGGAAAAAAGAAATGCCAAAATTCCCTGCTGCGGCCGATCATATTCTCTAAAAATCTCGATTGCGATTCATGAATTCCAAAGGATGCCCCACTTTGCAGCACGGTTTCTTCGTAGCTTGGATTGATATGCTGTTCATAAATGCCATGGCCTGCCTCATGAATCGTCCCAAATAATGCCGAGCGGACATTTTTTTCTAAATAGCGCGTGGTTAAACGGACATCTCCAATATTAACGGTTTGCGCAAACGGGTGGACGGTTTCATCAAGGCGGCCGGCCTGCATATCAAAACCAATCAAAGGTAAAATAAACCGATTAAAAGACTTTTGTTTTTCAATTTCAAAAGCTTGATTAAACATCTCCACATTTGTTGGATGACCATTTTTCCTGATTCGGTCTAATAAGCGCACACTAGCTTTCCGTAATTTTGCAAATAAAGGATCCAATTTTTTTACCGTTAATCCTGGCTCATACTCATCGAGCAGGGCATCATAAGGGTGTTCCTCATAGCCATATATTTCAGCAAATTGGCGTTTGTAGTCAATTATTTTTTCTAAAAATGGCAGATAGCTGGCATAATCATTATTCTCTCTAGCTTCTTCCCAGGCATCATTGGCCTGTGCCGTCAGGATACTATATTCCTTGAACAGATCAGCAGGTATGGCTTGAGATTTTTGATAATAATCGTAATACTCACGTACTTTTGCCCTCGTCACTTGGTCCAACTGTGATCGATGTTCTTTTTCCGTAAGCATTTCTAACAATTGAGCCATTTCAGATGAAACCGATAACTGAAAGATTTCGGTTCGTAAGGTTCCGGTGGCTTTGGCAAAAACGTTCCGGCCTTTTTTCGGTGCCATCACTTTTTGGTCCCAGTCCGCTAAACCCAAGATGCTAGAGTAGTGCGTTATTTTCTCGTCCAGTTGTTTAAATTGCTCTAATGCCTTTTTTAATGCTGATGGTTGAACCGTGTTTTGCTCCATTTATAGACGACCCCCTATCTGACTTCATACTCATTTATTATAAAATAAAAATTCAAATAATAGTGAAGTTTCGATAATCTTGTGTTTCGTAGTTTTAACTGACATCAAAGCATTATTATGCTGGAAAATAAAAAGATTATCCAATTCCACCTGTATTTCCCACTATAATCAGGCATACTAAAGAAAAGGAAACTATTTGGAAAAAAGGATGTGTGACCTATTTGGAAAACCAGAAAAAGAAAAAGTCTCATTTTCCTTTTCGCTTAAATTTGCTTTTTTTTGGTGTGTTTTTTTTTATTTTCTGTTCTTATTCTAAGACTTGGTTTCGTTCAGATTGTTTACGGAGAAAACTTTAAAAGGGATTTGGAAAGAAAGGAAGATATTACTGTCAGTAACCCTGTCCCAAGAGGAAAGATTTTTGACAGAGATTATCAGGTAGTCGTAGATAATGTCCCCAAAAGCGCCATTTCCTTTACCAATGAAGGCTTTAGTCAGTCAGATATGTTGAAAACTGCTGAAAATCTTGGCAAGTTCATTGAGCAAAAAACGGACATGGTCACTGAAAGGGATAAGCTCGACTTTTGGATGCTGAAAAACCCTGAGCTGGCTGACGCCAAAATTTCCAAACAAGAAAGAACTTTATATGCCAACAAGAAACTAACAGATCGAGATCTTTACAAATTAAAATTGAACCGAATCACAACTGCTGAATTAAAGCAATTAACACCTAATGATCTTGAAATATTAGCGATTTATCGGCAATTTAGCAAAGGATATAAATTTATCCCGGAGATGGTCAAGAATGAAGGCGTTACCGAGAAAGAGTTTGCCGTTGTCAGTGAAAATCTTCAATCCCTGCCTGGGGTGGAAACGACCACGGATTGGGACCGCTCCTATGCCTTTGGCAATACATTAAGGTCTGTTTTAGGAAACGTGACGAATTCCGGAGAGGGACTCCCGGCAGATCAGTTAGAACATTTTTTGGCGAGAGGTTATAACCGGAATGACCGGGTTGGAAAAAGTCAACTGGAAATGCAGTATGAGGATGTTCTGCACGGAAATAAGTCAAAGGTGAAGAATATCACGGACAAAACAGGCAATGTCATTGAAACCGAAACCGTGTTCGCAGGTAACAAAGGTAAAGACCTTATTTTATCGATTGATATGGATTTACAGATTGCTGTTGATAAAATTATTGAAGAAGAACTTTGGGCTGCAAAGAAATGGCCGGGGACTCGGTTAACCGACCGGGCCTATGTGGTCTTAATGGATCCCCACACCGGTGAATTACTGGCAATGTCAGGGAAAAAAATCGTTAAAGACAGTAAAACCGGAAGGGCTGTCATGATGGATGATGCCCTTGGAACGTTTACGACGACTTATAGTGTGGGCTCAACCGTTAAAGGAGCTACCGTTTTAACCGGTTATAAAACGGGGGCCATTTCCCCAAATACATATTTTAATGATGCAGGAATTAAAATTAAAGATACTCCGATAAAAAAATCCTATGCTTATCTGGGCAATTTAAATGAGATTAATGCCTTAAAGAAGTCGTCAAACGTTTATATGTTCCATACTGCGATAAGAATAGGCAAAGGCCATTATGAATACGATAAGCCCTTAAATTTTTCCAATAAACGGGCGTTTGAAACAATTAGAAATTCATTTGCCTCCTTTGGGTTAGGAACGAGAACGGGAATTGATTTACCAAATGAGCAGACAGGTTTCAAGGGCCAAAGTAAACTGCCTGGATACTTACTTGACCTGGTAATTGGACAATACGATACCTATTCGGCTATGCAGCTTGCACAATATGTTTCAACGATTGCTAATGGAGGCTATCGAATGCAGCCGCATATCGTTAAACAAATCCGGGAATCGGCCTGTGATGGAGAGACGCTGGGTCCTGTCCTGAAGGAAATCAATCCGACCGTCTTAAATACCGTAGATGTAAAAAAAGAATGGCTGAGACGTGTAAAAATAGGGTTTCAAAAAGTAATGCAGGAACCTGGTGGAACTGCTTACAAGTTTTTTGAAGGTGCCCCCTACTCACCTGCTGGTAAAACGGGAACGGCTGAGGCGTTTTATGATGGACCATTACGGAGCCACTTTGGCCAAGAGCCGCCGCCAGTGATGAATTTAAGCCTTGTAAGCTATGCTCCAAGCTCTAATCCAGTGGTCGCAATGGCTGTTATCGTACCGTGGGCATACGATGGCAAAGACGACAATCGGGCCAATCTAAAAATAGGCCGCCGTGTTTTAGATACGTTTTTCCAAATGAAGAAGAAATAGGGTGCCTTTTGCACCCTATTCATGCTATTCGGAAAGGAAAAACCCTAGTGATTAGTTAACCCTGGCGTTGCTAACTCTTGCGTAACACGGATTTTACAGCTTTTTCTATCTCAGAATAGCTCGTGCAACGGCATATATTGGATTCCAGCCATTCCTTTATTGTTTTATCATCGGCATCAGGATGCTGTTCAATTAACGAGTGGCAATTCATAATAAAGCCAGGGGTACAATAACCGCATTGAAAGGCAAAATTTTCGATAAACGCGTTCTGAATAGGGGCACCCTTCAGACCTTCAATCGTGGTCACTTTTTTCCCAACTGCTTCCACTGCCAGCATCAAACAGGACTTCATCGGCCACCCGTCAATGTTAATTGTACATGCGCCGCAGTCACCATTTAAACAGCCGGGCTTCGCACCAGTCAGACCAAGATAACTGCGAAGGGCATACAAAAGAGTATCAGCCGGACTGACCGATAAAATGTGACTTTCGCCATTCACATCCAACGTTATGGAATAGGATCTCAAACCCTCTCTCCTCCCCTATTACTACTGTTCACGCTCCAGTGCTTCTAACGCATCGCGGAGTAAATTTCGCAGTACAAATAGCCGATATTTCCTGGATCCCTCAATATCTTCTAATATTGGCTGAGGTAATACAGCAATGGCTCCTTCCACCCTTGTTTCAAACGATTGTCCCTCCGCATTGAGTGATTCCTCTACTGCGGCAGACCGAAACGGAAATGGGCATAATCCACTGACTGCTGCCCGAATCTTTTGATTAATTTTTAAGGCAGCCAACGTAATCAGCGGATAACCGGTCTCCCATTGCTGCCTTCGTTTAACGGTAAAATATGGGGCATGAATAAACGAAAGATCCGTAGCCGTTTGCACTAAAAATTCGCCGCTGTTTAATCGTAAATGCCCTTGAAATATATCATTAATAGGAACGACTTTTTTTCCTTCAGCTCCATTAATCATGACTGTGCTATCGGCTAGTAAAAAGGGCAGGACCGCCTCCCGGTAAAAAATCCGTGCACAAATATTGCCGCCCAATGTAATTTTTCCGCGAGCTGAATGATCCGCGACTTCACTGGCTGTTTTCGTTAAAAGAGGAAAAAGATTCGCTTCCTCTATAGCGGTTAACGAGAGTGAACTTCCGAGCAATAAATGATCTCCACTAACCTGCATGACATTACATTCAGGGATCCCTTTAATGTCAATGACTGCCTCCGTATAGGCTAAGTCAATTCTTCCAAGCGTTAATAATTCCGTCCCACCGGAAAAATAAAACGGCTGCTTCCCCTGTTGATCTAAATGGTGATATAAATCAACAGCTTCCTTTAACGTTTCCGGCCGATAATAATCAAAATCAAAGGGAAGCATGATTAGCTGCCTCCTTCGCCTTCCAGATTAATTCAGGAATGAGCGGGAGATTTCGAAGTGAAACACCTGCAGCAATTGATAACGCATTTCCGAGCGCCCCTGGCATTCCCATTAACCCATGCTCCCCAACCCCGCGCGCACCATATGGACCGTCTATCTGGGGTGTCTCGACAAATCCAACCAAATACTCGGGATGTTCACCGTAGCGCAACGGCCGATACGTTCGCAGCTGAGGATTTAATACCCGGCCAAGTTCGTCAAAATAAAAGGTTTCTCTTCCAGCAAAGGCCAATCCCATGCTCATCGCTCCCATTACTTGACCAAGGGCTGCTTTTTCGTTCATTACTTTCCCAATATCCACTACCGTACATGCTTTTAACAGCCGATACGTATAGTCCCTTCTATCTAACTCAATTTCAACCCCATAGGCGGCAACAGTCCATTCTGGACCTGGCTTTCCTTCACCTGTTTCCGGATCCAGGTGGGTTAAATGGCGTAAGATAAATTTGCCACGGCCAATAATTTGCCCGCCAATTGAATTTCCATTTGGGTATTGATAGCCGTAGCCGACATCTTTAAAATCAAGACCGATAGCGGGATCATCCCGTAAAAAAACACGACTGTGGGCCACTTCGATATCTTCTATTGGTGCACGAAGGACACATGAAGCAGTCTCTTTTAACTGTCGAATCACATCCTCTGCTGCATTAAGGACGGCCCTTCCGCCCATGTAAGTACCACGGCTCGCTACTGTTTTCCAGTGTTCAGGTGTCGTTTGTGTATCAACTTCCATTCTGACATGAATTTTGTCCACATCCATTTTCAATCTTTCAGCGAGAATTTGCGCTAAAATCGTTTTAGTACCTGTGCCTATTTCAATGACACCAGACATCAAATTGAGACTGCCATCCCGGTTGAAGGTAATAATAGCCCCTGATGGTGCATTCGGGTCAATGGTCGAGGTTTTCCAACTGCAGCTTACTCCCTTAACTCTCACATATCGTTCATCTATTTCCTTTATCGCACCTTCTTCCCATTTCATTAAATTCCGGACCATTTCAATACATTTTTGCAGATTACCGACATTGCTTTTATTCAGCTTCACCCTTGTTGGCGTGGTATGGCCAGGCATGATCGCATTGATGTAGCGCAGCTCCAGCGGGTCCATATTTAATCTTTGCGCTAGGATATCCATGGTTCGTTCGATGCAAAATGACAACTCTGAATGACTGAAGCCCCGAAACGGTGTGGCATAGGGATGATTCGTATACATACAGTAGGAATTACACCATACATTTTCAATGTTATAGGGTCCCGTACAATCGACTGCCCCAGAACGGGTGACATCAATTGCCTTATCCGAATAGGCACCGCCATCCCATAAAAATTGGATTTCAGCCGCAGTTATTTTTCCATTTCGGGCTGCTCCTAATTTAATAGTGGCATCTAAGCCAATATGACAGGGGGAGGTAATGATATCTTGTTCCCGATCATTTAGTATTTTGACAGGCTTACCGCCGACCGCCTTGGAACCAAGGTAAGCGAGAACCTCTAATTGGACGGCTGCTTTCCCTCCATAGGCGCCGCCAACCAGCGGTGTATGGACAATGATCTTGCCCATTTCCTCATTAAAATATTTGGCGATTAGCTGTTTTACCATAAATGGCGCTTGTGATGAGGTCATAATCAGGATTGTTCCATCCGGTCTAATTTCAGCGGTTGCACATCTTGTTTCCATGGCGGCATGGTCAGATGGTGCGAAGGAAAAACTCTCCTGGACTGCTATTTCACTCGCTGCCCAGCCGGCTTCCATATTTCCTTTCCGAATTTTAATCAGGGTCGCGATATTTGTTCCAGGAACCGGGTGTGAGTCCTCATCCTTATCATAGTTTCCAAGTTCTTCATGGACCAGTGGTGCCCCTTGTTTAAATGCCTGGGTCGGCGAATTGACAACCGGAAGCAGCTCGTATTGAACCTTTATCAAGTCTGCCGCTTTTTTAGCTTGTGCAGGGGTATCTGCCACTACTAGTGCCACGGGTTCACCGTGGTATCGTACTTTATCAACCGCGATAGGCGGTCGGTCCCGAATTGCTTCTCCAGTTAAAGGAAATTGCTGACCGGCGAGGATCGCTCTGACACCTGGTACCTGTGATGCTTCCATTGTATTCATACTAACAATTTTGGCATGGCCATATGGACTGATGACCATTTTTCCGGACAGCATGGGCTTTTTAAAATAATCATTTGTATACATAGCCCGGCCAGTCACCTTATCAAGCGCGTCCTTACGGATGACACTTTTTCCAATTACCTCCATAGCAAAACCTCCTAAAACATGGCGGCTAATCAGGAATGGTCCAAAGCAGCTCAACTCTTTCGTGCGCTGGTTTTCTCCATACTTGAATAATTTGCGCCACGATACTGACCGCTATTTCCACGGGACCCTTCGCCCCAATAGAAGTCCCCATCGGTGAAAAAACCCCCTTAGGTATTTCTTCACCCTTTAACAATCTCCTTGTTCTTTCTTTCGGTCCCAAAACCCCTAAGTAGCGGATGTTTTCTTTTAAAACCTTCCTTATTAACTCTTGATCTCGTTTAAACTGATGGGTCATAACCACGACAAAATCATAGGGGGAAAAAGAGATTTGTTTAAGGAGATCATGTGGAAATCCTTGGATCACCAAAGCTGCTGATGGAAAGTGCTTTTTTTGACATAATGCTTCCCGCCAGTCACAAACTATTACTGTAAAGCCGGTGTCGGCAGCTAATGCAACCAGTGGTCTTGCATCAGGACCCGCGCCGAAAACAATTAAACGTGGCTTTGGATAAACCGTTTGTTGAAAGACAGCTGTGCCGTCCCTAGTAATGATGCCGCTTTTCGAGGTAAATTCAATTGTCGGGAGGGGTCCGGACCAGTTTCCAAATGGCTCCCCTTCCTCTTCGATAAACACATATTCCCCAAGATCATCGAGTTTTTTCAAGGAAATAACAGGCTTTTGCTGACGTAAAAGCTCTTTCACCATATGAAGGTCCTCTGTTAATTGCTCGGTGACCGGTTCAAGTAATATATCAATTGTGCCATTACAGCCGGCACCCTGCCCCCAGTCCAGATCATCCTCCTTATACAGATTGTATTGGATGATCGTCGCCTCTTGTTTATCAAAAACTTCTTTCACTTTTACAGCTAGATCTTCTTCTAGGCAGCCGGCCGTTAACATCCCTATTTGTGTACCGTCCGAAAAAAACAACATTGCGGAACCTTCTTTTTTATAGGCTGATCCGTTTACACCGACGATGGTTGCAATGACTTTTTCCTCAGGGTAATGAAGAACATCTAATATTTGATAAAAATCCTCCACACTTTTCCCCCACTTTTAGAATTATAGATCCACTATTGTTATTTATATTAAGTGGTATGCTATTCCTAGAATGAATTATTTATTTCTTGAGGAATTGTTTTAGAATAAGCCCATGGTCATCTATTAAAAACGTTCGAAATCTATTAATTATTCCTTCATAGTTTATTCATAATTATCTTTTAAGATATAAATAGGTTCTCGGAAGAACCTTTAACCTCCGCCCCCCTTTATATAGATTAGGTTTGATTTGCCCGGCATTAGCCGGGTTATTTTTTTTTTAACCGAAAGTAGAATTAAGCAAAAAAAAAAGCGCGCACATCGAAATGTGCGCACTTTTTTGCATTAGCGGAATGATGGGGTTTGATTTTGTTGGAATGTTTGGGTTTGAAAAGCAGGATGAACATTTGTACTTGGTTGATATCCAAATGTCCCCATTTGTCCCGCTAGCTCTCTCTCCAATTGATTACACTGTGCAATAACTTCTTGGCATCGTTGAATCGCCATCTCATGCCCTTGTAAGCTTTGCTGAATCGTTTGGACCGCCATTCTTTCTTTTTGCAGCATTTGCTCAAGCATGCGAACATTTTGCTGCTCGTTATGCAGCATTTGTTGGTACTGCTGATTACTTAATTGTGTCTGCTGAATCAGCTGCTGAGAAAGTTGACGGCATTGATTAACATGTGTAATCGTATGTTGAGTGTTCATGTACGTACCTCCAATTTTTTGGATATCAAATGTACTACAAACCCTTGAAAACAAACGGGTTAAACCTTCAACCCAAAGATTATATTTCACACTTTTAGAGGTTTTCATTCTGAATAAAACTACCAATAAATGTTTAGAGTGTCAGGTTATTTTAGTGAAAAACTAAGGAAAATAGCTGTGCCCTACATTATGATGGCGAACACCTTATTTAATATAACATCCATGAATCGCTGCACTTATCATGATGGTTTCCTAATCATTTGCTCTTTTCAAGTATACTTCTCTCTATCGCTGTCAATAACAATACCAATGGAGCCTGTGAGGAGGATAACAATGAACGGATTATATTTTATTAATGACCGCATTTCCATTGGCGGCCAAACTAGGGAAGAAAGTATTACTATACAAGAACAAGCCATAAAAAAATACCTTGTGGAACAAAATATCCAGGTCACTCCCCTGAACCCTTATCAGTTGAGGGAATATTACTCTGTTCCCCATGCATTGCTGTATGATTTACGTAAAGCAAATACCTCATTCGATTATTTCATTTATTATTCTCAACAAGCAGTTGAAGCATTTATTTATTCCTATCCAGCAAAATGGCTTATTTTAAAAAGCTATTTTAACGATGTCATTATACTAGAAAAACATCGGGATTTTGAACAACAGCACGCTATTTAGCTAACATCAGATTTGAAGGGAAGCCAGATGGTAACCGTTGTCCCATTGCCTTCTTCACTTTCAATGTTGATCCTTCCATGATGTGCTTCTATGATTCGATAGCAGGTCATAAGACCAAGGCCTGTCCCTCTTTCCTTTGTTGAGTAAAACGGCTCGCCAAGCTTTGATAATCGTTCACGAGGAATGCCGCAGCCGTTATCGATAATTTGGATCGCCACACCTGTGCTTTCCGGCATCACTCTAACATGAACCTGTCCCAGCATAGTTATTGCTTCGAGCGCATTCTGAATGATATTTAAAAACACCTGTGTTAAGGAATTCGGATCACCCAAAATCGGTAGATTAGACCGTTCAACATAAAAATACAACCCCTTACTCTTCCGTTTTGCATCGGGTTGTAACAGCTCGACTACCTGTTCAACGATGTGGTCAATATAAACGATTGTTAATTTATCAGTATGTGGTTTAGCCATTGTCAAAAATTCAGCGATAATGATCTCTACTCGATGCAATTCATCGAGAACAATTTTTAAATAAACCGGGTTGATTTCTTTTTCTGCATTTAGCAACTGCATAAAACCCTTAATCGGTGTTAACGGATTACGAATCTCATGGGCCACAGCGGCTGCCATCTGTCCTACCACTGCTAATTTTTCAGATTTTCGCAGTCGATCCTGTGTCTCCATTCGCTGCTCAATATCCCGTGAAACCGTGACGATCTCCTTCACTTCTCCAGTTTCTGTATCACTCAAGGCCTTAACCGTTGATTCAATCCAAACAAAAGAACCGTCTTTCTTACGACAACGGTAGGTAATCAGTTTTATATCTTCAACTTGTGCACAAATTTGCTGTTTTCTTATTTCGATAAGATCATCAGGATGGATATATTCTAGAGGACTTTTTCCGATCATTTCTTCGGGTTGATATCCTAATAAGGTTTGAACTGAAGGAGAAATATAAACGCAGGTAAAATCAACTTTATGTAACATGATGATATCAGAAGAATGCTCAGCGAGAAGCCGATATTTTTTCTCTCTATATTTTAGCGCATTCTCCATTTGTTTTTTCTCAGTAATATCGAGAACTTGACCGAGTAAAAACTCTTCACCCGTCAACTTTTCCCTAATTCTAGATACAGTTAATACCCCCGTTTTAATTTCGCCTGACTTGTGGATATACCTCTTTTCAAGCTGATATTCATTTCTTTGATCATCTACTAATTCTTTAAATAACCGTGTATCAGTTATCATATCATCAGGATGAGAAATCTCTTCCACCGACAGTTTTTCCAGCTCATCGGACGAATAACCAACGAACTCGCAAAAAGCTGGATTAAATTGGACCTTGGTAAAATCGATTGAACTTACTATCTGCGGGATTCGAGATTGATAAAAAATCTCTCGAAACAGGGTTAAATTTAACATCTAAGCCTCCAACCATTCCATTCCATTTTTTGAACATATTCAGGTCATCAGTCATTTAGAAAAAAAGACACTTTATTAGTATATAGTGAAACGGCTAATTCTTAAAGTATTAATTTTCTGATTTTCAGAAAATTAAAATAGGATATCTTTTACGGTCATACCGCTCTAAGACATCCTATTTTTGAACTATTAATTTAAGACGGTTCTAGCGCCAAGGTATCTTGGTTTCCAATACGTGTTTGTCATATCGGCAATTGAAACACCCGATGAACCAGCTTGTATGAATTTGTTATTGCCTAAATAAATGCCGACATGGGTAGGACCAGGTGCATAAGTTTCGAAGAATACAAGATCTCCTGGATTTGGGGTACTTACTGGTTTTAATCCTGACCACTGTGTAGCAGCGGTCCTAGGAATAGAGATTCCAACCTGTTCAAATACGTATTTGGTATACCCGCTGCAATCAAACCCAGCTGGTGTGTTTCCTCCCCATAAATAGGGCGTACCAATATATTTATTGGCCACATTAATGACCATTTGCGTCTTTGAAACCGTGGTTTGCGGGGCAGGTAACGTTGCGGCCGCTGAAGAAACTTTTAGGACTTGTCCGACTCTAATAGTATCTGATGTTAAATTATTAATAGATTTAAGCTGGCTAACAGATAGGTTAAAGCGAGTACTAATTTTCCAGAGCGTATCCCCGCTTTGAACCGTATAAGTGGTTTCATGGCTGTGCGGGGCCAGTAATGATAGTTTTTGATTTACGTAGAGTGTATCACTTGTAAGCTGATTCCAAGCCTTTAAGTCGGCTACAGATATTTGGTTTGCTTGCGAGATTTTCCAGAGGGTGTCACCGGATTGGACTGTATAGATATTTTCATGTGCACTTGCGGTTCCACTAAAGGATGCAAATAAGATGCCCGCAGTGGCAGTAGCTGTCAATAGGTGCCTTTTCATTGATGGCAGCTCTCCTTTGATTCGATTTTTGATAGTTTTATCTTAATCGAGAGCTGTAGATGGTTGTAATACCAAAGATATGGTTTTCAATGAAGGTATCACCATATATGGTAAAAAAATCATTAATTGTGACAAAAGAGATTACGAAAAAAACCTAATATTCAGGTTTTTTTGGCGAATCAATCAACTCTACTCATTTTTCTTCATCAATTTGTAACACTTTTGTAATAATTTAAGCCGTTCAAAAGGAATGTAGAAATATTGTAACAAACCCTTCATCCAAAGTAGAACAGCCTATTTATAATAAAACTATAGAAACAATTTAAATGGTAAGAAAAATAATAATGAATTCTGGTGATGATGATGCAAGGAATTAGTAAGGGACACCCACAGAAAATAGGCCATCCACATGGGGCAGGAAAAAAAATAGATTATGATCAAAACCCGTTTATTGTTATTTGGGAAGTAACCAGAGCATGCCAGCTTAAATGCGTTCATTGCCGGGCAGACGCTCAGCTTACTGCTGATCCTAGAGAATTAACCCATGAAGAAGGTATCAATCTAATTGATCAAATCTATGAAATGGATAACCCAATGCTCGTTTTTACTGGCGGGGATTGTATGATGAGAGAAGATTTATACGAACTGGCTGATTATGCCATTAAAAAAGGTATGCGAGTCTCGATGACACCAAGCGCCACTGCTAATGTAACAAAAGAAAAAATGAAGCTTTTTAAAGAAGTTGGATTATCTCGCTGGGGCTTTAGCCTAGACGGACCTACTCCAGCCATCCATGACCATTTCCGCGGAACTCCAGGGTCATTTGATTTAACAGTTGAAAAAATTAAGTATTTAAATGAACTTGAGATGCCATTACAAATCAACACTGTTATCTCTCGATATAATTATGACTCCCTTGAAGAAATGTCAAAATTAGTTGCCGAGCTTGGGGCAGTGATGTGGTATATTTTCCTTCTAGTCCCAACAGGCAGAGGCCAGATGGATGCGTGTATCTCCCCTGCTGAGCACGAAAAGGTATTTAGATGGCTATATGAATTAAGTAAAACCGCACCATATGATATTAAGACAACTGCGGCTCAGCATTACCGCCGAGTTGTACTTCAGCAAAAAACCCGGGATCATTTAATTGCGAAAGGTGAAATTCACTACGAAGATTCCATTACAACCGATTTCGCCTCCATGCACGATGGCTTAAAACGTGCTCCAAAAGGGGTTAACGACGGAAATGGCTTTGCTTTTGTTTCCCATATCGGCGATGTAATGCCAAGCGGCTTGCTCCCAATAATCGGCGGTAATATTCGTGAAACTCCGCTCGCAGAGATATACCGTGAAGCAAAAGTATTTAAAGAGCTGCGACAGCCCGATAACTATAAGGGTAAATGCGGCGTCTGTGAATATAATAAAATGTGCGGCGGCTCCCGGTCACGTACTTATGCGGTAACGGGTGATTATTTGGAAAGCGAGCCATTCTGTGTGTATATTCCACAGGCAATGAGTAACAAAGAAGCAGCCCCTATTGTTTAAATATACTAAAGAGGCTGACTCAAAAGGTGATTGATGAACTTTTGAACACTCTGTTGAATGGAGCGGAAAGCGCGAAGACTCCTGCGGGAGTACGGGGCAGGGGAGACCCCGCAGGAGCGAAGCGACGAGGAGGCTTCCCGTTCCGCCCGCGAACCGCTCGTGCCTGGAGCGGAAATCAACAGACTTAAAAAAGAAGGTGACCCTTATACTTTTGGGACACCTTCTTTTTAGTCGATTAAGCCGGGATCCTCTATTTGTACTTTCGAATCGACCTTAAAAGCAATAGTTGGATAGATCTTTTTCCATTGTTCCCAATCATCTTCATTAAAATGCCTTGACCGATATCGTAACCCGAAGCCGATCGGATCGATATTTGCCTTTTGAAGTTTTACCAGTACTTTTGCAAATCGCTTGCTTATCTCTTTTCCAGCAGCATACTCATATACAGATAACTTGGAGATCGGTACTTGTTTTGAGGCCTCTTCCAATGTTCCCGTCATCGAGACAGTTACTCTAATATAGGGAGGCTTCCCTTTAGGTGTATTTATTTTATATTTCGTCTTTACTTTTTGCGTATTGAGAACAACCATGGATTTTCCCTTCGTTACATTAATTGCACTCTTTTCCTCACGGTTTCGTAGAAAATTAATGATTTTCGTTTCCTCAGGAGCAAGTGTTAATTTCAAGTTACTTTTATTAAACAGACCAACTGTATTGATTTCAAACAGATCCTTTTTCGCCTCAATGATTGGTAAAAACGGGTCTATTCCTCTCTCAATTAATCTGTACTTCATGTCAAATAGGTACTCAGGATTTATATATGGCGTTTCAGAACCTTCCTTGCCCAATGCTAGAAATAAGGCATTTGAAGGAATATACTCAGATTTTGGTTTCACTTTTAATACAGCTAATGCAGAGGGTCTGCCAATATTGACCCAAGCAATTTTTTGGATATCTCTCCTCCTGGTAAACCAATAATACATTCCGGCATTTCCTTTCCTTTTCACAATCGACTCGCTGAATACAATCACTTTCGCATGGCTGAAGTCTATTTCTTTATCAACCTTAGTTTTGATGATTCGAACGGCCTCGGAGATTGAATCTGCCTCCTGGGTAACAATTTGATATTCATTTGGGCTATCCTTAGAAGGACCTGGCACCGCAAATTTCAAGCTTACTAAATATTTTTTTGTATGATCCTTGGCTGCATCTACCCCTATACTGACCACAAAGAAACGCTTATCAATATCTTTAAACCCACAGGCACTCAAAACCAAACAAGACAGCATGACGAACAGATTTTTTTTCCATATATTTAACGATTTCATGCTCTTTTCCTCCTAGCCCAAAAGAAGAAAACGACCACTAACATGACTTCACAAAAAAGCCGGATAATGAGCCAATATGTGGCAAATTTCACTAGAAGAATCGTATTAAAGTAAATGATTCCTATAATCGAGATTATAGTAAAAACCGCAAGAATCAGCCCAATCTGTTTTTTACTGACCTCTTTTTTAAAGGATCCCTTTATTAATTCGAGAGCAACATGCCAGTGTATCGCTACACTCATTAAAGATATACTCATATAAAACATAAGAAATAAAAAGATGACACGTTCGATGGGACTATAAACCAATCGAAGTGAATCAGTTGTCGTGACCCATGGATAAAGGTATTGCTGGGTACCGTCTGAACCATGGTAGCCAATTGGTATAAAAAAAGTAGTAAACATATTAATTAATCCTAAGATTGTAATCACAACATAATTCCAAACTTTTAATTTTCCCTTAATCACACGATTAAAAACGATTAAGTTTGCGTACCCTGAAAAGCAATAAGTAGCCGCTGCGAAGGCCTTTAAATTGGGCCATTTAAACAAATGGGTCCCTACCTCAAGGATCGAGTCCCAATTAATAAAAGGATTTGAATAGGCCTTAATAATAATAAACAGAATCAAAGGTGAATTTAAAAAAAGGACAATTTCCAACAGATACATCACCCGTTCGGTTGGCATCTGAATAATAAGAAAAATAGCAGCTAGATAAATTCCCAGCAGCATCAATCTAGGCATCTCAGGGTTTACAAAACGAGCTAATATATCAATAAAACCAATAAGCGTAATAAGGCCCGCTGAAAACCAAACCAATTGAATACTGATTAGATAGAGGCGCTTAAGCCCACTGTGTTGTTTTTTGGGAAGGTCAGGAAGCGCTCGCTGTGAAAACTTAGTTATGGTCTTACTATAAATATAATTCAGCGCAACCCCAACTGGAATAGCCAGTATTACCCCCATCACAGCTCCCTGATACCGATATTGAATCAATACCTTCGGAACAAAGATAATCACATTAATAATCATATTAAGAAAAACTAAATACAGATAATATCGGTTCAGTACCCTCCCCTCCCTTTTTTCTACTCTTTATTTGGCTTAGTCTGTACTAGCGTTAGGAACGGAGTGCCAAAACTATCAAGCTTGACCATATAGGCAATTAATATCATCAACCCTACTACCACTCCGACTAAACCAAATATTGTTGCGAAGGCTAACACGATGTATTTCATGATTCGAAGGGTAAAACTAAAGGCATTGATTGGGACAACAAAATTTGAGATCGCAACAGTCGAGACAATAATAATCATAATATTACTAACCAAGCCTGCCTCTGTTGCTGCCTGCCCTAATATTAAGCCGCCTACCGTTGTCGCAGTCGGGCCGATGGCTTTTGGGAGCCGGATACTGGCCTCGGTCAGCATCTCCATCATGATGAGCATGATGGTTACTTCGATAAAGGAGGGATACGGTACTCCTGTACGGCTGCCGGCAATACTTATCGCTAACTGCACCCTGAATAGCTCAGGGTTATAACTAGTAACCGCTACATATAATCCGGGTAGGATAAGACTGGTAAAAAAACCGATATACCTTAACATTTGAAGAAATTTTGTTACCCAGAACGTTTGATAAATATCTTCCATCGAAGCCATAAAGTCCTTCATAACCGTTGGTAAGACGACGGCGAATGGGGTACCGCTGATCAGCAGGACAATCTTCCCGGCTGCTAAATTCACTACAACCCGGTCCGGACGCTCAGTAACAAGCATTACAGGTATAAGTGCGCGGTTGTTTTTTTTAATTAGATCGAGCAGCTGTTCACCGGTTTGGAAAATTTGAATATCAAGTTCTGCTAAAAAATCTTTAATTCTCTCCAATGTATCTGGGTCAGCCAGCTTAGAATCATGGACTATCATTACTTTTGTTTTGGAGAGCTTGCCAACTGTAGTGGATTCTACTTGTAATGTTGGTTCCGGGTAACGCTGGCGGATTAACCCAAGGTTGGTTGGTAAGCTTTCACTAAAGCCAGACTGCGGTCCTTGGATGGTTGTTTCAACAGTTGTATCCAAAACGGAATTATTCCTGTCCACTTTACTATCAAACAGGTAGACTGAATCCAAGTAAAAAAGGATCGTCACACCCCTTAATAACTCTTCAAGTGTTTTTTCTTGATTTTCAAAGGGTTTTATCGCGGGGTGGGAATCTAGATAGGCTAGAAATTGCAAAGAATCCTTGATTTCATAGAATGGGATGAGTAACTTTTGATGAATGACTTTTTCATCACTAATCGTTTTAATATATAATGCCTCGATCCTTTTTTCCTTTGTATGCAGTTCTTTTAAAATAACATCTTCTGAAGTAGATAGACTTTCTTTAAGACCATTTTTGATTGATTGGCTAGATGGCATTTTCGGGTACCTCACCAAGCTTCTTTCTTGATAATGTCCCACGTTTATTGCCATTTTATTCTAAAAAGGAATCATCAGCTTCTTGTTGATACTTTGCGAGAAAGATTGGCTGAACCCTGTTGTTGGTTAAGTATCCTTCATTTTGGGAAAGTTGTTTTTAGAATTGATATCTGAAACTGGACATATTTTATCTTTTTCTTTTCCTGTCGTTGCTTTATAGTGAGTATATTGTTGTTAGGGAATGAAAATTTTATTGTTAAAAAGGATGTTAAGTATGATAAGATTCTTGGGTATTACAGAAGAACATATTATGGAAAAGCATAGTTCCATCAATAATCTTGATTTTGAAAAATATAGCCGCTTTTGGGTTGATATAAATGCACCAACAGATGAAGAGAGTAAATGTTTATCCGATATTTTCCATTTTCATCCTCTTGCTATTGAAGATTGCCTGAATAAAATACTTCAAAGACCCAAATTAGATTACTATGATGACCATACATTTTTTGTTACACATATTGTTCGTGAGGACGAAAAGGAAATCATAAAAGAAGAGTTAGATTTTTTTGTGGGCGAAAACTTTATCGTGACTTTTCAGCTTATGCCGTCAAAAGAGGTTTCTCAAGTTTGGGATGAAGCATCTACGCAGAATAATGTAGAGAAATTTGGCAGTTTACATGTATTTTACCGAATTCTTGACAAAATAGTGGATAATTACTTCCCGATCATTAACAGTATTGAAGATAAATTAGATGAAATAGAAGAAAATACCTATAATAAACCAATGAACAATTTATTGAAAGAATTGTTTGATACAAGATACTTGTTACTTAATTTAATGCACACGGTTAATCCAATGCGTGATTTGCTATATCGTATGTTAAACTCCCATCGTCTTAGCGATATAATCAATAGAAAAGAATACTTCTCGGATATCTATGACCATCTTTTAAAACTCTCGGATATGGTCATGTCGAATCGTGAAATAACAGCCGACATTAGGGAAAATTATCTGTCAATAAATTCACATCAGACCAATAATGTAATGAAATTTTTAACCATCATGACCTCTATTTTTGCTCCATTAACCCTAATAGCAGGAATTTTTGGAATGAATTTTAGGCACATGCCCGAATTGTCATGGAAATATGGCTACGGGTATTCGCTTGGATTAATGGGGGTCATTGGAATATCGATGTTTCTTTGGTTTAAGAAAAAGGGATGGTTTTAAATTCAAATAGATTACCTAAAAAGATCCCCGGCGAATGACTTCGCCGGGGATTTTTTGTGTTATTTAAATCTAGTTTGACTAATACATCACTCTTTTTTATAGTGGTGTTTTGACCGGTCTACTGGTATAAAACCCTTTGGAGAGTAGAATCTCATTAAATCACCATTTACCACTTTATCTGATAGAGTTAGCTTTTCATTCACCATTTTCTGGTCTTTCTCGGCAGACGATAACTGATCCTCAGGTAATTCCTGACCTGTAGCTGTGTCATAGTATTTTCCTTCAATCGCGGTTATTTTCGAACTAACAAAATCACCATTGCGGAAAGGTATCAGATCATCATGCTGTTTCGACAGCAAATCAGTACCGAATTGAATATATTCTTTGGAATCAATTCCTAACAAGTGAAGAAGTGTCGGAAGAACATCAATCTGGCCGCCATATTCGTGGTGTAGCCCGCCCTTTATACCAGGAACATGAATGAATAAAGGCACTCGTTGTAATCCGGTGCTCTCAAATGGAGTGATTTCCTTCCCGAGCACTTTCCCCATTTCCGGATTGTTTTCCTTTGAAATTCCATAATGGTCCCCATATAAAATAACAATCGTATGATCGGCCAATCCGGATTCTTTTAGATCACTAAAAAACTGTTTTACAGCTTCGTCCGCATAGCGGGCAGTTTGAAAATACGAATCAACAGATGGGACACCGGTTGAGGCTGGTTCGATTGTGGCGTCTTTTTTATCAATAGGAAATGGAAAATGATTCGTCAGGGTTATGAGCTTCGTATAAAAGGGCTGTTGTAACGTTTTTAATAGCGGCATGGACTGCTTTATAAACGGCTTATCCATCAGACCATACTCTGTCAACTCTTCTGGATCCATCATATAGTAATTAGAATCAAAAAACTGATCATAGCCAAATGATTTATAAATGACATTACGGTTCCAAAAGCTTCCCGCATTACCATGAAAGACTGCAGAGGTGTACCCTTGCTGGCCTAATATCGCAGGAGCCGCTTGATAGGTGTTGTAGCCTTTTAACATGTAAGCAGAACCTTGTGACAGCCCATATAAAGAATTTTCCAGCATAAATTCAGCATCAGAGGTTTTACCATGTGAAGTTTGATGGAAAAAGTTATCAAAATATAAGGTATTTTTATCATTGGACAAGGAATTTAAGAATGGAGTCACTTCTTCTCCATGTAATTTATAATTAATTAAAAAGTTCTGGAAGGATTCAAGATGATAATATATGACATTCATTCCCTTGCCTTTTCCAAAGTACTCGGGATTTGGTTCCGCATAATTGGATTTTGTATAATTGTAAACTTCTGTAATATCGTTACTGTCAGCCAAAACTTTTTGTGCGGATGCTTTTGTGTTTTGAACGACATCATTAATGGCATAATTGTATAAACCAATATATTTGATTAAATAATTGTGGTCAAACTCTCTTGTTAATAATTCAGGACGGTCTATTTCGGCAAGACCTATATTGGTACAAAGAATGGTTGCCGTTAGCGAATAAAACACGCTAACTTTCCGACGTTTTACATCTTTCATATCGATTTTTACAAATTTGAGACCTAGTAGTACAAGCAGCACGATCAAATCGATAAAGAATAAAAAGTCATAAGGTTTTAATAAGGAAACTACACTACCGCCTATTTCTCCGGCGTTTTTTGTCTGAGTCAACGTCGGTAAAGTAATATAATCACTAAAGAATCTGTAATATAAAATATTGCTGTACAACAGGGCGGATAATAGAAAATAGATGACCATCAGCCAGGTATATTTTTTCCGTCCTTTTAAAAAGTGAGCTAGTCCTAAAAAAAGAAGGGCAGAACCCAAAGGATTGATAAATAATAAAAACTGCTGGAATGGGCCATCAATTCCCAATTTAAACTGTGTTAATTGAGCTAAATACGTTTTAATCCATAAGAAGAGAACAGCTACAGTGAAAAATCCAAAATACCTGTTCATCATTTGTTGGCCTTTTTGTAGTAGATTACTCATGCTGCTCCTCCATCTTGTTCGATCTGATCTTCAATGTTTCTTTCATTTTATGTATATCGGACATATTGGTTTTTGCCATAAATAAATAACATAAAGAAGAAGGTATAAGAAAAATCTCTAGGAATGATAAGGTCATGATATAGTTAGTTGGTTCCTGATAGTGGACGGTGATAACGCCCAGGAGAGTTCCGAATCCCAAATTCCCAACCGTTCTTCCTAAACTATTAAAGAGGTTAGCAACACTAAAGGCAGTGCCGCGATGTTCTGGAAAATTCACATCAGTGATAAGCGCAAGCCAGTTTGGCGTATTAGCTGACTGTGCTGCAGAAGCAAAAAAAGATACAACAAACAGGAAAGCAATCCACGGATTTAGAAAGATTTGTTTAATTAAATTCACTAAAATCAGAATAGCATTAGGATCTTGTGGCAAGATCAGGTTATTCATTGGGACAATAAACATCACTATATAAAAAGGCATTGTAAGAAAGACAAAAATGGCTGTAAAAAAAGCTCTCCCTTTATAGGATTTTTTTTGAAATTTGTCGCCAAGATGACCAAAATATGCGGATGTCATTCCACCAATTTGAAAGATTGCGTACAGATAACCCGACGCGATCATAGCTGTTCCCATACTATATCCTTGTTGTTGAATTTTGAAAATAAACAAGGTCGGTATCCAAATTAGACTTCCCGTTGAAATATTCATAAAAAATGCCTGTAAAAATAGTAACACATTACTTTTTTTTAATAAAATAGAACGGATTTGCTTTGCATCAATAAAATGATCATAGGCCTGTCCGTTTTTAACGAGATTGATCAATTCAGGGTCAGACTGGCCTCTCGTTGGTTCTTCAACAAATAGATATAAAAATATCAGTAAAAAACCAATAATACCTACGACTTCAAAGGGCCATCTCCAACTATGAGTAGTTGCAGTTAAAGAAGCCAATAACGATCCAGAAATCCCCCCCAGACCTTGTGCCATGCCCCAAAGACTTAATACCGTACCTCTTTTTTCATAGTGAATAAAATCTGTTAATATACTAAAGCCGATCGAAGCAATACAACCTAAACCAATTCCCGTTACTATTTGAAAAAGGATCAGTTGCAAGTAGCTTTTGCTTATGGCCGTCAAAAACACAGCTGCAACCCAAATTAACGTTCCGATGATAATCAATCTTTTCCGTTTGAATTTCCCAGAAAGATAGCCCCAATAAACGGAAGAGATGGCTGTTACTATAATATTGACAGCGGAAACTATCCCCAATTTAGCAATATCGACATTTAGGTCCTGTGCGATAAACTTGAATAGTGGTGGAAATAATCCGATGATAATATTATCAAAAGCTGCCAGCGCAATAAATACTGCTATCGTGAATTGCGTTTTGGCATTTCTACTTTCCAAATACATTAACCCCCCAACTGATTTGCCACTGCAGAAAAAGACTTCCCATCGTATAGAAAAGGTGCGGAACATATCGTTCCTCACCAATAGTCTTCCTAATATATAGGCTGTGTTAAATTTGAATGTTGATTTCCGTTCCGGGCGCTCGCTTTCCGCCGGCGTGCCGGGGAGCCTCCTCGGCGCTAAAGCGCCTGTGGGGGGGTTCCCTAGCCCCATAATCCCGCAGGACTTTGTATTTGCATCGTCGAATCCGCCCACGTACGAAGGAAATGCGATAGCATTTTCGAGGAGTCTTCGCGCCTTCCACTCCAATCAACATTGCTTAAAATCAACAGCATTTACTAACACAACCTTTATCTAAATAAAACTCTTTTCCTACTATTAGGCAAGCTGCAGCTCCCTTTCAGATTGATTTTCTACCTCTAAAAGGAATTGAATAATTTCTTCTGCCACTTCAGGCTTTATATAACTTTTTTGACATTCGATAATATTTTTTAGTTTCTCCGCTTCATTGGCAAGCAATTCGCTAATCATATGTTTAATTTCACTTGTTCCCTCACATATTACTCCCAAATTTAAGCTTTCGGCAAAGTAGGGATTGTCCTCTTCTTGGCCAGGTAAAGCTCCTGTTATAATAATTGGCGTATTGGAAGAAATTGCCTCAAACATTACATTCGGGCTGCCTCTTGTAAACGCGATATCGGAATCGAACATAAGATCTTGAATATTTTCGGTAAAACCAAAAATCTCCACTTTATCTCCATATTTACTGTTGAGCGATTGCTCTAACAATGATTTTAACTTTTTATTTCTTCCTGCTACTATTTTTACATTGCAATCAAAATGATCGAGCAACACTTCGGCAATATTCATCATATTGCCCACACCCTCGCCACCGCTCATGATTAAACATTTTAAAGGTTCCGCACCGCTATAACTAACCTTTTTATTCATACTGTCTCTAAAAAATCTGGAGCGTACAGGAAACCCTAAGACTTTTAGCCTCTCTACTGGTAAGCCATATTCGATACACTTGTCTCGTGATTCAGTCGTGGGACAAATCGTATAATCAACTCTCTTATCGGCCCATAGCGGGGATATGTTTACAAGATCGGCAATAAGAACAAAAAATGGTATTTTAATAGTATGTTTTTCTAAGATATTTAAAATCGACCCATTAAAATTTGGATGAACCGATAAAATTAAATCAGGTTTTTCTGCAATCAATAATTTTAAAAAAGTATCTTTTATTAAATTTTCTATAAATTTATTAATTAACTCTGGGTTTTTAGCTGAAAAATTAAATACCATTTTCCATAGGTTTTCTGACATTCTTGTTATCGGACCATAAGACTTGCCAATCTTCATCAATAATGGTCCGCCTAGTGAAAAGCCGTCTATTACTTTGACCTCAATATTAGTGTCGAGTTTGAATTTTTCATTCAATGATTCTGTAATACTTTTATGTCCATGTCCTGTATTATCAGAAGAAATAATTAATACTTTTTTCCCCATGTTTATAACCTCGCTTAAATCCGAATATTCCAAGTAGTTATCGATCATATAACTATCATTAAAAAAGCTGAAAGTGTTTAAACACCATTAAACGGGTTAGAAATATCCAAATTTATTGATGCACCATTTTATTACAGCCTAACCTTAAATATATACCCTTTCTATTTTAAAAAAAAGAAAATTTACATTAAAATTGTATTATTTATTTATGAAATGAGCAAAGGAAAACTATTATTGATAACTACCAATTATTCTATCAAAGAAAAAAGACTTGAGTGACAGGACACTCAAGTCTTTTTATCGGTTGGTAAAATAGAGATGTTTATTTATTTGAAGCAAACGCAAACGCAAAGCCAAATCTTTTTTTCTTCACAGGCACATACTCCTGTTCTTCCACCGAGAGCAGAAAATTCAAAATATCATCGGCTGCCTGCTGGTTGATAAAGTTTCTTTGCGATTCCCTGATAGAGGTTAAACGTTCCCCATTATTTGCTAACATTCCTTTGATAATGGAAGTAAGGTGTTCAGTATTTTGGCAGAACACACCTAAATTATGCTTTTCTGCAAAACTTGGATTGTCTTTTTCTTGCCCCGGCAAGGCTCCTGTTATAATAATAGGTAAGTTTGTCGCAACAGCTTCAAACATTACATTCGGGCTTCCTCTAGTAATCGCAATATCTGCTGCCTGCATCAAATCTTGAATATTTTTAACAAACCCATAAATTTGTGCTCGGTCTCCAAAACGTTCTTTTAATGATGATTCCAATTCCATTTGCAATTTTTCATTTCTGCCTGCAATGATGCTAACAGTACAATCAAAGTGTTCTAGCAGTTTTTCTGCACTCACACGCATATTACCTACTCCTTCACCACCGCTCATCATTAAAAAGTTGAGAGTGGATCTTTCATTGGTCCGCTTGCGTGAATAGCGATGAAATCTTTCCCTAACAGGAAATCCAACTACACGGATTTTTTCTTCCGGAACGCCAAATTCTAAACATTTTTCTTTAGCTTCCTCCGTAGGGCTAAGGATAAAGTCTACTCGTTGGTCTGCCCATAAAGGATAAATATTCACAAGATCGGCTATCAGGGTGCCAAATGGAACGTGAATGTTTTCTTTTCTCAGGATATTTATAACGGATCCATTGAAATTTGGATGAATCGATAATATCAAATCTGGTTTCACTTTATTTAGTAAAGACAGGAAATTTTTTTTAATCAGTGCTTCAACGAATTTATCCACTAAAACAGAATTCTTTGCAGATAAATGCCAAATGGTGTCCCACAGTTTTGCAGAATAACGGGTAATCGGTCCGTACGATTTACCAATGTTTAATAAAGCTGTTCCCCCTAGAGCAAAACCATCGACCACATGGATATCAATCTGGGTATCTACATTGATTTTTTCATGTAAAGCTTCAGCGATACTTTTATGTCCATGACCGGTATGGTCAGAGGAAATCACTAGAATTTTTTTAGTCACAGAATCATTCCTTTCAAGAAACTTCAATCGAACGAACATGTTAGTTAAAATAATTCTACAGCTTTTCATGAGGAAATTTGCTTTTAAATATTAATCATGCGAAAAAGCTTTCGATAAAATCTTCGGTTAATAAGGTATCTATGAATCTTTTAAAGAATCTTGAATCATTATATGTAAAATCGTTTAGATAATAAAGAATTTATTTATGGAAAATCTATGAACGTTTAAATTTATTTTGCTGGAACCAAATATAATCACCCTCTAAATTTAGGTGGTACTCTGTTTTCCCGATGGCAAATTCTTATAGACTTACCTTTTTGAACCAAATGATTAAAGTTTTATTAACAAACTATGTCTTTTATGATTTATATTATAATAGGTAGAAGGTAAATGATTGAAAACGATTGAGGGTGCAAAATGTTTAAAAAAATAGTCATCGTCATTATGCTCATTACCATCTTAGTTGTTGGAATGACTCAAAAAAATATTCTGATTGAAATGGTTAAAGATGGCGGTAGTCATGCAATTCTCCTTAGTATATTACTGCTTACGATAAACGTTTTCTTTCCACTAGTTCCTTTTGCCGTTTCAACTGGTATTATCGGAGCTGTTTTTGGAACCCTACAGGGAACGGTAATCTCCCTTTCTGGCTCCATGCTTGGTACTGTCCTTCTCTTTTTTGTAACCAGATATGGCTTTAGAGATTGGGCACAAAAGAAATTAAAAAAGTATCCTAAGGCTCAACAATATGAAGAAGCCCTTAATCGCAAGTCCTTCTTAGCAATTTTAACAGCACGATTAATCCCTATCATTCCCGCGCCAGTCGTTAATGTCGTTTGTGGCCTAAGTAAAGTCGATTGGATTGTGTTTTTTGCAGCTTCAGTTTTAGGCAAATTACCAAATATATTTGTCCTTTGCTACGCAGGAGCAAATTTCCATCAAAATACGTGGGTCTCTATTTTGATGTACGCTTTCTACTTTACCGTTATTCTTATCTTCAACTTGGTGATTGTTTTTCGAAAAATACCTAATGATCGCTCTATAACTAAATAACCCGCCATCTTATTAGAATCATGGTCATATCCTAAAAAATATTTCACCACAAATAACTGCCAAAATGATAAGAATATCGAATATGATGAGTGTCAAAATGAAGTATTTCATGTAATAATCTTCCTTTTGTGTATTTTGAGGTGCTAAATAAAATACTCCTAAACGATTATTAATAGATTACCATTTTACACGCTTTAAGACTACAACTATCCATAAACGAAAAATGGAATCGTCCGTTTAAATAATAAAAGCGCACGCGGCTGCATGCGCTCTTGTTTCCAAAATGTTTACTTCCAATCCTCATAAGCAACGGTGCCTCCTGTTAAATCGATGGTATTCCGTTCCCCTTTATAATAAGTCTTTCCATTTTTTTTAACCAAAAAATTATCATAGGTGTAGACCTTTTGACCATTTGGTAAGTGAATCACCACTTTTTCTCCTAATTGTTCTGCAGGTGCGTCAATTTTTATCGTACTTTGATAATAATAGCGAAAAACAAAGAAACCGGCAGTTAAGATTAAACTTGCTGCTAAGGAAAAAATTAGACCCTTCCACGGTAACTGCTTCGTTTTTTGTTGATGATATAGTTCTAATCTGGTCAACTTTTTCTCCTCCCATTGTATAAAACAGATTGATTCAAGGTGCTCCCCTATTTTTTCTTACTATTTCGTATTCCCTTTATTCCCAGATTCAATTGTATTTATTCCCCAAAAATAAAAATACGACACTTGTTAACGTATGCATCAAATGTAAAAAGTTGACCATAAGATGGTTTAGAACCACTTCTTTTGCCAAGATTAGGTATAATAAAAGAGAGTGAAACAGAAAAGGGGTAATGAAAAATGAACCAAATCAATTCAGAAGAAACAATGAAGCTGATTGCCGATTTAGTATCCATTCCGAGCCCAACCGGAAATACGAATAAGGTCATCACTTTTGTAGAGAAGTTCCTTCAAGAGCTAGAGGTTGATACATATCGAAATCGAAAAGGCGGCTTAATTGCCACCTTAAAAGGACAAGACAGCAGCAAACAACGGATGCTTACCGCCCATGTGGATACCCTTGGGGCTATGGTAAAAGAAGTAAAAGCAAATGGCAGATTAAAAATTGACTTAATTGGCGGTTTTAAATATAACTCGATTGAAGGTGAATACTGCCTAATTGAAACGCAAAATGGCAAAAAATATAGCGGAACTATCCTGATGCACCAAACCTCTGTCCATGTGTATAAAGATGCGGGCAAAGCCGAGCGGAACCAAGATAATATCGAAATACGGATTGATGAAAAAGTACATACTGCGGAAGAAGTGCGTGCGCTTGGAATTGAAGTTGGTGATTTTGTTGCGTTTGACCCGCGTGTAGAACTTACCCCAAGCGGCTATATTAAATCACGCCATTTAGATGATAAGGCAAGCGTAGGGATACTTCTTCAATTGATCAAACAAATCAAAAATGAAGGAATTATTTTGCCTTATACGACTCATTTCTTAATCTCTAACAATGAGGAAATCGGCTATGGCGGGAATTCCAATATTACACCAGAGACAGTTGAATACTTAGCAGTCGACATGGGGGCTATGGGTGATGGCCAATCCACAGATGAATACACCGTTTCTATTTGTGCAAAGGATTCTAGTGGCCCTTATCATTATGAGTTACGGAAACACTTGGTACGTCTTGCCGAAGAAAATAAGATTGGCTACAAACTAGATATTTATCCCTTTTATGGTTCAGATGCTTCTGCGGCGATTCGCTCCGGACATGATATCGTTCATGGCTTAATCGGGCCTGGTATTGACTCCTCACATGCTTTTGAACGGACTCATGTATCTTCGATTGAAAATACAGCCAAGCTTTTATACTTCTACGTACAATCAACTCTTGTTATTTAAGATTGACTTATTTTAAAACCACGGCCGGAATACTTTTCTCTCCGGCTGTATCCTTCAAAAAGGGATATCTCCAATTTATATATCAACTAAAATCCCCCACCATGGACTGCACTTCTCATTAAAATTTCATAATTTCAATCTATAATTTAAAAAGATTAAGAAAAGGTGTGTGATTAACATGAAACAAGATTCCCTTTCGCACAGAAAAACTGGTTTCTTAGCAAACTTTATTCCAAATCCTAAAGAACGGGAAAGAGTTAATCTATTTTTGATCGTCACGGTCTGTTTAATTTTAGTTGAAGTACTGTTTGTATATTTATACCGCCATACATTAATGACTCAAGATTTCCGGCAATATAAGGGTACTTTTAAGCAATTCGGTTCGATTGCGCAAATTGGATTTTATGCTGCCCTCTCTATTTATCCAATCTTTTTATTATTAAAAATGAAAAAGCTCAAAGGCATTAAATGGGGAGCAATCGAGTTAAAAGCAATTTTACAATTTATCGGTAAATTGGTGCGCAAGTGGCATGTTCCTGTTGCACTCCTATCGACAGGAGTCGTTATTCTGCATGCCTATATGGCGATTTTACGTGGATTTAAACTGGACTTCACCTATATTTCTGGAATTATTACAGCCATTGGTCTCTTTCCCTTACTATTTATGGGACTTAAGCGTTTTAAAAGAAATGACCGCAATTGGCATTTCAAACTTGCAATTACTTTCTTAATTTTATTTTTCATCCATGCGAACTTCTCTTAAACATTCTTCACTAGTACAATAGAAAAAAAAACGTTATAATAGCGTTGAAATAGTTACAACTCATCACTAGGAGATGAAGAAATGTTTTCTAATATTGGTGTACCCGGATTAATCTTGATTTTAATAGTGGCTTTAGTAATCTTCGGACCAAACAAACTTCCTGAAATCGGACGAGCATTTGGGAAATCGATTCGCGAATTCAAACGAGCAACTGAGGGAATTGCAGAGGATATTAAGGAAGAAATTAAAGAGGATATCATTGAAGCAAAGAAAGACCAAATCGATCTTAAAAAGTAGGGAATTAACGGAGGCATCCCCTGGCTTGTCAAGGGATGCCTCCGGTTTTACCCTTTTTTTGTTTTTGCGTGGAACTGAAAATGGTACCTGTTTTTTACTTTGATAGTTTATCTTTCATTAACTGATTATGCTGTTTAGTTTGATCTAATAGCCGATTTAAAAGCATCGCTGCTTGTTTATTATCCTTTTTATCAACAGCTATTCTTAGTTCATGGAAGGTTTTCCAATGTCCCATCTCTTTTCCGCCATGTGCTTGTTTAATAAACTCCTCTTTAGTGATCTTACCTGATTCAAATTGCTTCTTCAGGCCCTCAATTTTAGCGATTCTTTCTTTTTTCCATTGCTCACGTTTGGCGGAATTTTCCGGGCTCATCCATTGGGTACGGAGGTCTTTCTTTTCCTTGAGAACCCTAGTCCATTCTGCCTTTTTTTCAGGGGTATATTGACCTACCCATCCAAGGAGCTTTTGCTCTCTTTCTGCCATCATGGCCTGCCAATCTTTATGGTTCATATGGTGGCGGTTTCCTTCTTTACAATCACACGGTTTCGATTCATGATTCGCAGGGATCGTATCATTAGCCAGCGCAGCAGCAGGCATTATGAAAAATGCTAGTGTGAAAACTAATCCTCTAAGCTTCATTTTTCTAACTCTCCTTCCGGTTGTCTTAAATTTTCTTTTTGCACGGAATTATCATGCCCCATTCGTCAAAAAAAATTTACCAATCTGACAAATTTTTAGTTAAAAACCTCTTGAGATTTTTTTAGGATTAGCGTATCCTAAAAGCATCAATTATTGTGAATTATTTCACAATATTTAAAAAGGAGCTCGGCTCTATTTTTTTAACAAATAGAATGTGAATGAATTCACAAAAAAATATAGATAAATAAAGTTTGGAGTGGGGAGTTAAATGAATAAGCCAAAAGTTGTAATCTTAGGTGCCGGTTATGGTGGAATTATCACAAGTAAAAGTCTTGAAAAATTATTAAAATCAGGAGAAGCAGATGTTACCCTGATTAATAAGCATGAATATCACTACATTACCACGCAGCTTCACAAAACAGTAGTTGGGACAGCAGCCGATCGTCAAATTGCAATGTCTATTCCTGAACTAATTGATCCTAGCAAGACTCGCTTTCTCCAGGCAGCTGTTTCATCTGTCGATATAAATAAACAAGAAGTCTTCCTTGAAGGCGGCGATAGTGTACAATATGATTATTTATTAATCGCGCTTGGATTTGAGGTTGAAACATACGGAACGCCTGGTATCAAGGAAAATGCCTTTCAAATTAGAAGTTTTCGAAGTTCAAAAGCTATTTACAATCAAATTATTAAACAGTTTAACTTATATAAACAGGATCAAGACCCTTCTCGCTTAACTTTTGTTGTTGCCGGTGGTGGTTTTACTGGTGTCGAGCTGCTGGGAGAGTTTGCGGATGGGCTTCCTAAATTATGTAAAGAACACAATATTCCGTTTGAAAAAGTAAAAATCATAGCCATTGAGGCGGCACCTTCTGTGATTCCATTCTTCCCTAAGCAATCGATTGAATATACAACAGAAGTCTTAGAAAAGATGAATATTGAACTGATTACAGGTAGAAAAATTCTTGAATGTACACCTGAAAAGGTTGTCATAGATCCGAATATCGACATTCAAACCCGGACTTTAATCTGGTCTTGTGGTGTCAAGGGAAATTCGATTGTTCATAATTGGGGACTGCCAATTGTAAAAGGAAAAATTGAGGTTGATTCGTACCTTCGCGTTAAAGACATGAAAAATGTCTTTAGTCTAGGAGATTGCTCGCTATTTATGAAGGACGAAAAGAATGCACTGGCACCAACAGCCCAAGTTGCTCTGCAGCAAGCACCTGTATGTGCGAAGAATATTATTGCTTCCATTCGCGGAGAATCCTTAAAGGCTTTTGAATATCATCATAAGGGCTCTGTTGCCTCGATTGGGCTTAAAGTAGGTGTCGGAAAGGTTGGCAGTGTCCGGTTATCCGGCCTAATTGGAGCTTTTATGAAATTGGTTATTGAAGCTCGCTATCTGTTTAATCTTGGCGGTCCATCTTTAATACTCAAACAGCATTTTGGAGTCGACCGTGCACCTATTAAAACAACAGCAAAAAGCAAGATAAATTAATTTGTTCTTTTCCTAGCAGAGGAATCCCCCTCCTCTCTGCCAATGATTTGATAGATCCCGAAAAATGATTGCCTGGTATCCCCCGATAGTAAGGCGCACCCCCTATCCCCTAATGGGATGGGGGTTTTTATTTTACAAAATTCTGTTAGTCCCATTCAATAAATTCAAGACGATTGCCAAATGGGTCAAAGACATGAATCCTACTCGCCCCTGTTAGGTTATCATCTTCTGTAAAAGCAATTTCTTGCTCTTTTAGGTGGCTTTTTAAGCCTTCTATATTTTCAACGATTAATGCTGGATGTGCCTTTTTAGCAGGTAAGAACGGATCTTCTATGCCTATATGCAGCTGAAAGGTACCAAACTCAAACCATACTCCACCGCGTTTTTTTAACTCTTCTGGTTTTTCCACCTCTGTTAATCCAAGGATGCCTGAAAAAAATTCTCTTGCGGCTTCCTCACACCCTTTTGGACCGGCAAGCTGGACATGGTCAATTTTTTTTACCGCAAATGTCATTGGGATCCCTCCTTTTTTCGTGTTTCAACACTATTTTATAAAATTAATAATATTCAATCAAATTTTAAGAAATGCCACTTTTCACTTACCTTACATAACTAAGACCACACAAAATAAGCTATTCCAAGAATAGGAATAGCTTCAAAGACTAATAAACATCTTTTTTTGTAAATACCGTGAAGGAAATAAGTAAAGCGACAGCCCACCAAATAAATAATACCATCATGGAGAAGGAGAGATCCATGCCCTCTATCGGTGGAGCTGTTCCCTTCATGTAATCCGTTAACCGTAAATTGACCATAAAAAAATATTTGGCCGATTCCCATGAAGATACCATATTACTTAAGATTGCTCCTGAGATGAGCGCTGCGAGCATAACCCCCATTCCGGCGGCGGTGCTCCGGATAAGAACAGACAACATGAACGATAACGTACCAACAACTATCGCCACAAACCAAACTAATCCAAAATCCATCAATAGAAATTTCCACAGGCTGAGAAGTTTTACATCTGTCGTATTTAATCCTGTATCTGTCACGTTAAATCCTGTCAGGATTGGCGCCCCCCAGCCTTTATAGCCAAAAACTAATCCAGAGATTAGATAGGAAAGGAAACCGGTAATGGCTATGATTAACGACACCGCTAAACAAAGTGTGATGTATTTACTTAACAGCACTTTCCATCTTTTTACTGGCCTTGTCAAGAGCAGCTTAATTGAGCCAAGACTATGTTCTGAAGAAACCAAATCACTGGCAATGACCATGACCATCAAAGGGATAAATAAATCAATGGAATTCTCCAAAAAGATACGGATGAACGTGGGTGCACCGGGCTCAGATGGGTTGATATCATGATCTAAATAGTATTGCTGCTGCTGTAATGAGATTTGCAGCTGCTTTTTCCATTCGTCTGATAATCGGCTGCTGCTTAAACGGTTGGTCGTATCGACAATTTGCTGCTGCAATATCGTACGCCAATCACTTGTTCCTAATTTTTCTCGCTGCGTCTCGACTTGCTTATATTGGGCATATGTAAACAATAAGACTAGTACACCAATAATCAGGGCAATGACCACTAGCCTTTTCTTGGCAATCAGCTTCATCATTTCATTTTGGATTAATTTATTCAATTGAGTCACCCCCCGTTAATTCGAGGAATAAATCTTCCAACACAGGCATTTTCCGATTAATTTCCCTGACGGAAATCCCTGCCGCCACTAGCTGTTTATTCCATTCCGGTATTTTCTGTTCATCATATTCCGTTACAAACGTCCCATCGTCACTTTCCTGCAATTCAGTAACTGTACTTAATACTTGTTTCCCTTTTTCAAATGGAGAAACACGCCAGACAGCCCGTTCACGATTCGCAAGGAGCTGCTCAACTGTATCAATTTTTATAATCTCTCCTTTTGAAATAATCGCAACCCGATCACACAATAACTGAATTTCACTTAATAAATGACTCGAGACAAGAACGCTTAGTCCTTCCTTTTCTGCCAAGAAACGGATAAATTGCCGCATTTCCCGAATTCCAGCCGGGTCTAGACCATTTGTTGGTTCATCTAGGATTAAAACCTTGGGCCCGCCTAAAAGGGCTTGGGCGATCCCAAGACGCTGCCGCATTCCCAACGAATAAGTTTTCACTTTATCGTGTACCCGGTCCGTTAAACCAACAAGCTCGGTGACCTCTTTAATACGCTCTTCGCCAATCCCATCAAGCATACGGGCAAAATGAAGCAGGTTGTTATAGCCAGATAGGTAAGGATATAATTCTGGGTTTTCCACAATGCAGCCGAGATTGCTCATCGCCTGTTGGAATTGATCAGCTACATTGTAGCCGCAAATTTGAATGTTTCCAGCAGTCGGTTTGATTAGTCCAACCAGCATCCGGATGGTGGTCGTTTTCCCTGCACCATTTGGTCCCAAAAATCCAAATACTTCCCCTTCGTGCAGATCAAATGTTAATCCTTTTATAATTTCTCTTTTTCCAATGACTTTTTTTAAATTTTCAACAGCTAAGGTAATGTTTTTCTCCATATTTTCTTCTCCTTACCAGGTAAGCAGTGAAGCTACACGTTCTGCAATTAAACGATAACCTTTTGAGTTCGGATGAAACTTATCTGAATATAGATAATCATTTACTTTTAATTCAAACAAGTCAAATGTTGGCACAAAGACAATTTTCGGATATGCTGCACTTACCTCGGCACTGTCATAATTCCAGTGGCGGACCACCTTTGACATCTCTTTACCCTGATCTAACTCAATAAATGGATTGTATAATCCAATGAAAAAGACATTGGCCGTTTTGTTGTTCTTACGTATCTGCTCCAAGATAAACTTTAAATTTTCTAGATATTTTTTTTCAATAGCTGCGATATTTCCTGTTGAATAATCAGTTAATCCTTGACCTCCGCGAAACAAATCATTTCCGCCAATCGTTACTAACACCATGTCAGCCTTTTTGATTTGCCGTCCGACTTCTGTTTGCAGGACCTGTTTACGAAGTTGGTCTGAGGTCTGCCCATTGATGCCTAAATTGGTGAGTTGGACCTGCTTTTTTGTTTTTTCTTTAATTTGATCAGTCAGATCTCCGACGTACCCTTTTCCAGTCTCATCACCAGTGCCCCTAGTTAACGAATCCCCCAAAGCCACGATTGTTAGACCTTTTTTGTTCTCCACTTTTTTGCTGGCAGTATTTGTAATCGGAACCTTGTCCGGTTTGTCTGCATAATATTGACCTACTGCCCAGCCAAGTCCAATCAGCCACAGGAGACAAAACAATGCCCCGATGACCGTGATGGAGCGGATGGTATTCTTACCCATGTGTGACACCCTTTCTGGCCTTTTTCTTTTATTAAATCACAGTTGTGTTCCTAAACAAACTTTTGAGATAGGTGTCTTAGATTAAAAAAACATTAAATTCACTTGTCGTTAACTTTTGATTAATAAAAAGCCGATTTCCAAGTTGGAAACCGGCTAATTCATTCTCTATTCTTCTAAATTCCCCATTGGTCCAAAGAACTCAAAGTGAATTCTGCTTTCATTGACACCTAATTCTTTTAGAGAACGATTGATGGATTTCATAAATGGTACTGGTCCGCAGAAATAAAAGTCTGCATCCTCAAGCGATACATTTTCTTGAAGCCACTCACGAGTTACATACCCCTCAACATCAAATCGTTTGTTTAGGCGGTCCTCTTCTGTAGGGGCATCATAAAAAATATATGACTTCACATTATCGAGACCAGATAATTCTTTAACTTCATCGCCTAGGGCATGAACATTGCTATTTGCTGCTGCATGGACAAACGTTACCTGACGTCCCGGCTGCACTTCCACAACTGTTTTCAGCATACTCATCATTGGTGTTAAGCCAACGCCTCCACTTAATAACACAACAGGAGTAGTTTTTTTAATATCAAGGATAAAATCACCTGCGGGTGCACTGATTTTAAGAATATCTCCTTCACTCACCTTGTCATGTAAGTAATTAGAAACCATTCCATCAGGATTTGCTGTTCCAGTCTCTTTTTTAACACTGATGCGGTAATAACCTCTGCCAGGGGCATCTGACAGACTATATTGGCGGATATGGGTAAACCTTTCTCCCTCAATTTCTAGTTTAATACTAATATACTGACCAGGGATGAAACCAGCGATTTCGCGTTTATCTTCTGGTTTTAAATAGAAAGATGTTATGACGTCACTTTCCATTACTTTGCGGTCAACAACAAAGTTACGGAAACCGCTCCAGCCCCCCTGTTGGTGTGTGGCTTCATCATACATTTCAGCTTCCACACTGATAAAAGCGTCTGCAATTAAATTGTAAGCTTGAGCCCAAGCATCGATAATTTCATCTGTTGCCGCTTCACCCAAAACATCCTTAATGGCCATTAATAAATGTTTTCCGACAATTGGATAATGTTCTGGTTTAATACCAAGACTTCTATGTTTATGGGCTATTTGTTTTACTACTGGCAGGATCGCTTCAAGATTATCAATATACATGGCAGCAGCATATACCGTTCCGGCAAGAGCCTTTTGCTGTCTTCCCTGTTTTTGATTTGCATGATTGAATATATTTAATAATTCTGGATGGTTTCCAAACATTAATTGATAAAAGCGAGTGGTGATGGTTTCTCCATGCTTTTCTAATACCGGTACTGTTGATTTGATAATATCGATTGTATTTTGATCTAACATAATTAAACACTCCTTATTTAGTTATCACTATATCCATAGTGATTATATGAAATAAATGGTCGCAACTAAGTGATTCAAATCACACTTTTATATATTTAAATAACAACTCCAGTGATTTTCACAAAATGTTCAAAGTTTAATATGACAAATATAACTAGTGAAACTGTTTTCAATATAGTAATGTTAATTATATTGAAAGTATTTACCGGAGGAAAAGATATGAGCAAATCAAAAATTGCATGGATTACAGACACAACTGCTTCTCTTAGCAAAGAATTTATTGAGAAACATCATATATATGTCATTCCCTTACACGTTGTCATTAACGATGAGTTTTATAAAGAAACGATTGATATAACGGAACAAGAATTTTATGAGCGGATGAAAAATGAGGAAGGAAAGTTTCAGTCGTCTCAACCTTCCATTAACGATTTTGTTGAACTTTATAAAAAATTGAAAGAAGACTATGATTTTGGGATCGCCATACATGCCTCCAGTGTATTAACAGGGACCTATCAGTCCTCCGTTATGGCGGCTGATATGGAAGATTTCAAGCTTTTCGCCATTGATTCGCAGATTGGTTCCTATCCTCTTTCTTTTTTAATCGAGAAAGGGATAGAACTAGTTGAGCAAGGTATGGATGCTGAGGAAGTGGTTGATAGGCTAAATGCGATGAGGGAGAATACCCGTTTGTATTTGATTCCATCTAATTTGGACCAGCTTCACAAAAGCGGGCGAGTCTCAGGCAGTCAAAAGATATTGGCTTCTTTGTTTAATATTAAACCGATTCTAGCAATTGAAAACGGCTCTGCCCAGATAAAGGACAAAGTTAGGACAGAAAAGAAGGTTTTAGCTTGGCTGGCAGCTACGTTAAAAGAAGATCTTGACACGAAAATAGTAAAAAAGGTCGCGATTGTTCATGCGAATGATCTGAAAAAAGCAGCTGAGGTTGAGAAATACATTAATGACAGCTTTCCAGCAATTGAAACAGAAGTCATGATGCTCATTACGGTTGCAGGTGTCCATACTGGTGTAGGGACAATAGGTCTTTCGTGGGTGTGTGAGTGAGTATATCGTTATTCAAGGCACATAGAATTCATGTGCCTTTTCTTTTCGGAACAAAAATTGTAATATTATGGTATTGTCTAATATAGAAAAATACTAAAATAGGATTTGAGAAAATGACGAAAAACAAACGACTTTTATGGATAATTGGTTTCTTGACAATAATGGGGATTATTTATATTAGTTTTTTACAAGTAAAGATAATCCATTATAGCCAACTAAAAGCACCAAAGGATGCTGATTATTTGATTGTTCTCGGGGCGAGGGTTAAAGGTGTGGAGCCTTCTTTGGTGTTAGCCAAGAGGATCAATGCTGCAGCAAAGTATCTAAAAGAAAATAGGGGTACCGTGGTTATTGCGTCAGGCGGCAAAGGACCTGGTGAGGACATTTCGGAAGCCGAGGCCATTAAGAGAGAGTTAGTTAACCAAGGTATTAACAAATCTCGAATCCTATTAGAAAACCGTTCGACGGATACATATGAAAATATAGAATTCTCGAAAAAACTCATTCCTGCACAACTCGATTATGGCCTTGTAGTAACGAACACCTTCCATATGTATCGTGCCCTTTCCATTGCACATTACAAGGGTGTGAGGGTGGATGGTCTAGCTGCTCCTACCCCCTGGTCCGCTGTTTTAAAATCATACTCACGCGAATATCTGGCCATTACTAAATTCTTTTTAGAAAGATATATACTAGGTTTCTAGTAATGAAAACTCGACTAGTGAGAACTCTAGTCGAGTTTTCTTCTGCCCTATTGTGTTTTTGCGTAGATACAAGTATCACGGATTTCTTGGCGATCTGCAGAAATACTGTCATTTTTTAGGATTCCTTCTAAGGGAAATCCTAATTTCTCAGGAATAGCGCGACTTTTTGTATTTCTACTGTCACATCGAATTTCTACCCGTTTTGCGTTTAGTTCATGAAAGGCAAAGTCAGTAATTGCTTGAGTAGACTCCGTAATATAGCCTTTTCCGCTTTGTCTGGTATCGATCCAGTAGCCGATTTCGAATTTTGGTATGTTCCAATCCATGCGATGCAAACCTGTTGCACCGATAAACCCGCCTGTTTCCCGGTCAAAGATATGTAGTCTTAGGTCCTCTCTGGTTAAAAATTTCGCATGTGCGTCGCGCATGTTGGCCTCGACCTCTTGCTCGGTTTGATCTCTATTGGCCCATGGCATCCACGGTTTCAGTTCTTCTAAAGATGCCTGCATAGCTTCAAAGACCACTTTTCCATCTTCAGGCATCGGCTTTCGAATATATAGTCTTTCAGTATAAATTTCTTCAGGAAATTCCATTAAAATTGGTTTCATTTAGCTACAACCCCCTTCTGAATCATTAAAATTCGCTATAGGTCTTTAGTTTTCCTTTTTTATAGGGGTCAATTTGAGATATCTATTGCAAAAATTCACTAGATATTACGACGCAAGTTCTTAGAAAAGTATCATGTGGACATGTTGCTCTATTTTTTTCTATGTAGTGTCCTCATGAACCTGTCATGTGGACAGGTTCCTCGTTTTTTCTTCTTGGATTGTCCTCATGAACCCCTCATGAGGCCAAGTTCCTCGGTTTCTTCTCTTAGATTGTCCTCATGAACCCGTCATGTGGACAGGTTCCTCGGTTTCTTCTCTTACTTTGTCCTCATGAAACCCTCAGGTGGACAGGTTCCACGGTTTCTTCTCTTACTTTGTCCTCATGAACCTGTCATGTGGACAGGTTCCTCGTTTTTTTCTCTTGGATTGTCCGCATGAACCCGTCATGCCTCAACATGCCTGTTTTTTGTCCACTATAATATAAAAAGACTCTCCCACAATGGAAGAGCCTTCACAGGTTTTAGTAAGCCTTTGCCCAATAAACCATTCTTTCTGTTTCTTTACCGCAGCATACACATTTATCCGCCACTTTTTCTTGCTCAAACGGTATACAACGAGAAGTTGCTCCTGTATCTTCTTTGATCTTTTCCTCACAGGCTAAATCTCCGCACCACATAGCTTTGATAAACCCTGGTTTCGCTTCAAGGCTATCCTTTAACTCCCCAAGAGTCGTCGCAACCGAAGTTCTCTCTTCACGATGATTTAATGCCTTATTGTAAAGGTTTGACTGGATATCTTCTAATAATTCAACCAGTTTTGTTTCTAACTCGTCTATAGAAACAACAACCTTTTCTAATGTATCCCTGCGAACCAAGACAACCTGCTTATTTTCAATATCCTTAGGTCCGACTTCAAGACGAACAGGGATCCCTTTCATTTCGTACTCATTGAACTTCCAGCCTGGTTTTTTATCGCTGGCATCAATATCAACACGAGCAACAGAAGCTAGAGACTTTTTCAACTCATAAGCAAAATCAAGCACGCCTTCTTTATGCTGTGCAATCGGAACAATCATCACTTGAGTTGGCGCAGCTTTTGGAGGTATGACCAAACCGCGGTCGTCACCGTGAACCATGATCAATGCACCGATGATTCTGGTTGTAAAGCCCCATGATGTTTGATGAACATACTGCAGTTTTCCTTCTTTGTCTGTATACTGAATGTTAAACGCTTCAGCAAACCCAGTACCAAAGTGATGGGAAGTTCCGGATTGTAATGCTTTTCCATCATGCATTAAGCTTTCAATCGTAAAAGTAGCCTTTGCTCCTGCAAACTTTTCTTTTTCCGTTTTTTGGCCCTTCACAACAGGAATCGCAAGAATTTCTTCACAAATAGCTGCATATACATTTAACATTTTAATCGTTTCTTCCATTGCCTCTTCATCCGTTGCATGGGCCGTATGACCTTCCTGCCATAAGAATTCTAATGTTCTTAAGAATGGACGTGTGGTTTTTTCCCAACGGACGACGTTAGCCCATTGATTATATAGTTTCGGGAGGTCCCGATACGAGTGGATGATATTGCTATAGTGCTCACAGAATAATACCTCTGATGTTGGGCGCACCACTAAACGTTCTGTTAAAGGCTCAGAACCGCCGTGTGTTACCCAGGCTACCTCAGGAGCAAAGCCCTCAACATGATCTTTTTCCTTTTGAAGCAGGCTTTCTGGGATGAATAATGGCATATAAACATTTTCATGCCCTGTTTCTTTAATACGTCGGTCTAACTCGTTTTTAATGTTATCCCATAAGGCATAGCCATAAGGACGGATAATCATCGAACCGCGAACACTTGAATAATCAATTAAATCTGCTTTCGTTACAACATCTGTGTACCACTGGGCGAAATCCTCGTCCATACTGGTTACATCTTTTACAAATTCCTTTGCCATTTTGACACCCCATTAATTTTTTAAATAGAAAGTTTTAGAATTTGAGTTCCAGCCCATACGCCGCTAAACGGGCGATTACACTTTTAAATATAAAAAGGCCTTGATCCTAAAAAAGGGACCAAGGCCTGGCGGTACCACCCTAAATTCATAAAGCAAAAGCTTTAAACTCTCTCGCATGATAACGGATTTTATCCGCATGTATCTTCAAGTAATAATCCGATACAGAACTCGTGAGGCAGGTTCAATTGATTGTCTTAAGAAACCTCACACCACTGGTTTCCTCTCTTGGTAAGACCCGAGTCAATTTACTAATCCCCGTCAACGTTTCAAATAGTATTTTTGAAAAAATTATATATTTCTCTATAATAAAAGTCAAATAAATTATGGATTATTCTACTCTTTAAGCTAAAATTAGGATAAAAGGGGTAAAAGGATGACAAAAGAAAAGGACGAAATAGTACAAGAAGAAGCAGAAAAAGAAATTTTACTCGAATATATGAAACTTCAAAATGAAGCCCTAAAAAGAATTTATAAAAATACTTTGGATAAAGACAAAACCAACGGTCATTCTTGATAAGAGTCATAAAACGTTCATATAAATCACAGAAAATACAAATTACAATCCATTTTTTACATTTATAATACTCTTATGTTGTTTAATTATTAAGGCACATAAGAGGAGACAAAGCATGAATATATTTTCTATTATTTCAGCCGCTTTTGTGGCCATCGGCACAGGCTATTCCATTTATCTAGTTTATCGAAATAAAAGCAAACTGAACAATACTCCAGGCATCCTGGTAAGTATGGTCATTGCGGTGATCACTGGTTTACTTACTGGAACCATCAATGGGCTGGTTTCCGGTGAGACCTTCCTGACAGTAGGAATCAGCATGATTATTGGCTTCGTCGTTGGTTTCTTAGCCGGACATCCGGTTGGGATCTTAGCGATATTGATGGGAGCAATATCTGGTTTAATGGGCGGGATAAATGGCGCTATTCTTGGACTTTTCCTCCAGTACATTAACCCGGCAATTTTGCTTGGTATCTTATTAGGATTTTATGTTGTCATTATCGGCTTTGTTATTGTGTATATCCATGTGACGACTAACAGCAAATTTTCGATCAACACAGAAGAGCTGTCACCTTTTGCCATAATCGGTGGTGGCATTGTCCTAGTTTCTTTGTTCCTGTTTATGTACAGCAGTGACATGGTAAAGTTTCCTGGTAAAAGCGAAACTGCTCAAACTCAAGCATCACAAGAAACGAGTACAGTCCCGACAGAAATAAATGTAAGCGGAGATCTTGCTCCAAAAGTCAAAATGATGGTAACCGATAAAGGTTATTCCCCTAACGTGATCCGGGTCAAAAAAGGTGTTCAGGTGGAACTTGAAATTACCAATCCATTAGACAGCAGTAACTGCTTATCTACCTTTATGATACCAGATTTGAACATTAATAATATAAAATTGAAGACGGGAACGACAAAACTGTCATTCGCCTCAGATAATAAAGGTGAATACATATTCAGTTGTGGAATGCAAATGTTTAAAGGGAAAATTATTGTCGAATAAACAAAGACGCACACGAGCAAGCCTCGTGTGCATTTTTTTATCAGATATCACTACACATATCCGTTTGTAGTTTTTTTCGCTTCCCTTCCGCACCTAGGACCCTAATTGATAGGTAGATTCCCGTACCTGTTAAAGCGATCATGGCAAGCGCAACTAAATCTATTAACCATTTAATATCGGTATTGCCAATACGGCCTTCATGCAGACCACGGATGATTCCCATAACTGAGGTTTGTCCAAATCTTTCTCTGTTCATTATGCCAGCTGGAAAATTCCCACTTCCACTAAAATTGCCGCGTCCTTGAAACTGGCCATTTCTATTAAACCTTTGGTATTGATTACCATTTTGCCCTTGTGGTTGACCGGCAGTTTGTCCAGAATTCTGCGTCATACCTTGTCTTGCTTGTCCCTGATTGGTCTGACCGTTATTAAATTGGTTTTGATTCATTTGACCTGGTTGAAAATTGCCCCTGCCACCCTCCATTGATGTTTGTCCAATTAACCATGGTTCATTCATCAATAGACCTGTAATCGACTCCATAAAGATAAAAATAGACGCAATTAAACCAATCCATAAATGAGCTTTTCTAGTACTTCATCTGTTTTTCTCCCTTCAAATATCCTGAAGCTTTAGTAAGTAGACAAACAAATTATGAATCGGTTTCCTTAAGTTTTTCTTAAGATTTGGCTGTGTTAATCTTGAATGTTGATTTCCGCTCCAGGCGGCTTCGCTTTCCGCGGGCGTGCCGGGGAGCCTCCTCGGCGCACTTGCGCCTGTGGGGTCTCCCCTGCCCCGTACTCCCGCAGGAGTCTTCGCCGCCTTCCGCTCCAATCAAAATGCTAAAAATCAATAATAACCTTTAACACAGCCTAAGATTTAAATAAGCCCCAAAAATTATTTTTGGGACTTTGGAAAGATAATTTCAATATTTGTTCCTTCACCTAAAACACTCTGAACCTTTGTCTTGCCATGATGCTTCTCAATAATCCATTTTGCTATCGACAAGCCAAGTCCTGTACCGGCTGCTTCCGTGCGCGCTTTATCACTTTGGTAAAAACGATCAAATATCTTTGGAATATCTTCTTCAGGGATTCCGATTCCTGTGTCGTTTACCTTTAAGTAGATGGAGGAATGACTCTGAGTGCAGGAAAGCGAGATTTCTCCGCCCTCTTTTGTATACTTTATGGCGTTGTCCAATAGAATGACAATTAATTGATGAATTCTTTCTTTGTCGGCAAAAAAAGTAATAGGTTCTGCAGCTTCTAGGCGCAATATTTTCTCCTGATACATCGCAAACTCTTCATACTGTTGAATAATCTCTTTTAAAAGTTCATCCAATTGGAATTCTGATTTTTTCATTTCAATTTGATCGGAATCTGACCGTGCCAGTGTCAGTAAATTGGTTACTAATTTGGAGAGCCGCCTTGATTCCTTTGAAATCGTGGAGATATCGATTATTTTTTCCTGTATAGTTGCGGTGGGCGAGCGAAACAGGATATCCGTTTTGGCCTGAATAACTGCTAAAGGCGTTCTCAACTCATGGGAGGCATCGGAAACAAACTCTTGCTGCTTTTGCCATGATTTTTTTATCGGAACCAATGCTCTACCAGCCAGGAAATAACCGGAAGCAACCGCACAAATAATTCCTACACCGCAGCCAATTAATATGATTAACAGAAGCCTTTCAAGCAGTTCATTTTCTGAATTCACATTACGAATTACTTGGACTGTAATGTTCCCTAATTCTGGAACCTGAGCCTTGAATGCCACATAGCGAAAAGTAAAGTCCTCTACATCGACGTCCTCTAAGGTGCCGTATTTCTTGGGGCGAATCAGTTTTTCATTGTCCTGAAATAACGCTGCACCGCGATCTTGCCCTGCCAACAGCTTCCCCTTGCCATCCCAGATTAACGTAATAATTCGTGGATCTCTTCGCATGAATCTTGGTTCTTCCTGATCCCCTTCAGGTTTACCATCTTGTTTAGTCTCTTGCCCGTTTGGCTGCTGATAGTGCTCAACCGATTCCAGTAATGATTGGTTAACATCCTGATATAGTTTATTATCTGTATAAAAATAGATGATGCTCCCTAGTATACTAATTAAAATAATAAAAACAATTGAATTGATAAAAGTAAGTCTAATGTGTGTTTGACGAAACATAGGCGGCCCCTATTCTTCGTTCAGCATGTAGCCCACACCGCGGATTGTTTTTATATCAGTATGGTAGCCGAACGGCTCTAATTTTTTGCGAAGATGATGCATGAACACCTCAACAATGGCAACCGTTGTATCGGAGTCGAATCCCCATACACGATCATATATTTGTTCTTTTGTTAAAATAACTCCCTTATTTTGAATTAAATATTCCAATAGCTCATATTGCTTAGCTGTTAGTTTGATGGATTCTCCATCCACAAGAATATCGCGTTCCTTGCCTAATAACTCAATGCCGCGATATTTAATAGTTTGATCGGTTGTTAAGCTGCCGCTTCTTCTTAATAACGCTCTGATTCTCGCCTTCAATTCGGCAGCTTGAAATGGTTTTACTAAGTAATCATCCCCGCCAAAATCAAGGCCTTTTACGCGGTCCTCTAAAGAGTCTCTTGCTGTCAGGAATAAGACCGGGATTTTTAATCCTTCCTTACGGATGGTCTGCAGCACTTCAAAACCATCGATTTCAGGTATCATGACATCCAAAACAATTAAATCATGGATGTTTTGCATCGCTAAGAATAAAGCATCCTCTCCGTTTGAGGCATGATCAACCTCAAATTCATCCGATAAAAGTTGAACAATCGATTCTAATAAAGAAAGGTTATCCTCTACCACCAATAATCGCATTTCTATCTCTCCTTAACATTAATTACATTCTTTTTATTATAGAGGAAACGAAGCGGACGCAACAGTAGCGTACCGCTTCATTTTCCCAATTATTCATACCTTAATGCCTGAATTGGATTTAACTTGGATGCTTTATTTGCCGGGAATACACCAAATACGACTCCAACGACTAACGAGAACAAGAAAGAAAATAGGATCACGTTAGAAGAGAAGGAGACACTTAGGCTGAATAGGGATGAAACTAATTTCCCTATACCTACCCCTGAGATAATCCCTATTAGTCCGCCGACACCGCTCAATACAACTGCTTCAATTAAGAATTGCACAAGGACATCCCGCCTTTTGGCCCCAATGGCTTTACGTATACCAATTTCTTTTGTTCGTTCGGAAACAGAGACAAGCATAATATTCATAATACCGATTCCACCGACTAACAAGGAAATACTTGCAATACCGCCAAGCATCAATGTCATCGTGTCCGATACAGAGCTCATCGTATCCATGACGTCCTGCTGATTTGTGACACTATAAGAATCAGTTTGCCCTGGGAAAAGAGACGCCATTTTGGTCTCTACTAAATTCATGACAGCATCCATCTGGTCTTCACTTTCACCTTTTAAATAGACTGTGCTAATCGTAGTACTTCCAATTAAACGCTGGCCCGTGCTAAGTGGAACGATAACGGTATTGTCACCGCCTTGTCCCATTGAGCTGCCTTTCGAAACAAGGACTCCGACAACTTTATATGAAGTTCCTTCAATTTGCAGATATTGACCAACAGGGTCCTCTGTTCCAAAGAAAGTGGTGGCTGTAGATGAACCAATGACAGCCACCTTTTGCCTATATTCAATATCCAAATCAGTGATAAATCGTCCTGCACTTACTTTGGTATCGCGCACCTCTGAATAGGCGGCATTCGTTCCAGTCATGGCCACCTGAGAAGTGGTCCGGTCCTTTTTAACGTTTACTCGTCCAGATACAACTGGTGATACTGCTTTTACACCATCTAATTTACTAATTTCGCTGATTTTGTCCTCTGTTAAAGCCACATCTGTACTAAATGTATTTATGGTTAATAGATTGGTCCCTAATTGGTTGATTTGACTCGTCACATTTTTTGTAGACCCTTGGGCAATGGAGACTAAAACGATTACCGATGAAACCCCAATAATCATCCCAAGCATGGTAAGTACCGATCTTAGTTTATTTCCCTTTATACTTTTAAGAGCCATTTTAATGGATTGCAAGATGCCCAATGAGTTCACCTCCATCTTCCTGTAATCGACCATCCTGAATACTGACCATCCGTTTTGCTTGCTTGGCAATGTCCAGGTCATGGGTAATGAGGATAATTGTATGGCCCAATTCATTTAGTTGTTTCATAATCTGCATGATTTCCTTACTTGTTTTACTGTCAAGGGCACCAGTCGGCTCATCGGCTAGCAGGATGGCCGGATTACCTGCAAGTGCTCTGGCAATAGCAACCCGCTGCTGCTGTCCGCCAGACAGCTGTGTTGGCAAATGACCTGCCCTCTCTCTTAACCCCACTTTATCTAAAGCTTCGATAGATCTCTCCCTTCGTTCCTTTGTGGATACACCGGCATATAATAGCGGGAGCTCAACATTTTCGATTGCCGTTAATTTTGTTAGCAGGTTGAAGTTTTGGAAAATAAAGCCGATTTTTTGATTCCGAATCGTCGCCAACTCATTGTCATCCATTTGAAAAATATCCTTACCATCTAGAAGATATTTTCCTGACTGTGGTTTATCAAGACATCCGATCATATTCATTAATGTTGATTTACCTGAACCCGATGGGCCAATAATCGCTAGAAATTCTCCTTTTTGAATCTCGATGGAAACATCATTTAATGCATGGACGATTTCGCCGCCCAGTCTGTATGCTTTCTTTAGGTTACTAATTTGCATAATCGGTTTTGCCATTATTGTCCACTCCTTCTGATACCAGTGCCGCGATACATTGATCTCATTGCGCCCGTTCCCCCCATGCCGCTAAGACTGCTTTGCAGTGTATTGGTTTGTGTGGTAGAGGTCGTTGTACTTGCTTTTGCTAATTTTGGCAGTTGTACGGTTTCCCCTTCTGCAAGTCCATTTGTGATTTCTACATAATCTTCATTTGCTATGCCAGTTGATACGGTTTTCTTGGTAATGTTTGAAGGATTATCTGATGAAACGACATTGACATATTTTTTTCCATTTGACGAATGGACCGCATCAAGGGGAACATAAATGATATTTTGTTTATTTTCCGTTAATATGCTAGCTTCCACGCTCATACCTACTTTAAGATTATCAATTTTATCGATTGTAATCGTAACGGTAAAGGTAGAAATTCCATTTGAAGAAGTACCTTCTTTCGATATATCGGTAACCTTTCCAGTATACTTCTCGTCAGGGAATGAACTTACTTTTAAATTGACCGTTTGTCCTTTCTGGATTTTAGAAATATCCAGTTCATCGATTTGAACAGCGGTTTGCAAGCCACTGTAATCCGTTACATGGGCGACCACTTGTCCGGAGGTAACACTATCTCCTGCAGAAACAGATATTGAAGTTATTTTCCCACCTGCAGGTGCTGTGATCGGGTCACTGCCATCCGTAAATGTCAGCAGTTCATCACCTTTATTTACTTTTTCGCCTGTCCCAACCAATACTTCATCAATTTCATCATTATTAAATGTTGACATAACGTCTTGACTAGTTATTGCCTGAACAGTCCCGGAACCACTGATATTGACAGCTAATGTTCCTTTTTTCACCACTACCGTACGTTCTTGTGATGATGTTGTCTTGGCACTTATTTTTACTGCGTACCATTGATAGCCGGAGAAACAAACGACTACTGCAGCCACCGCTATTAAAATCCATTTTTTCATCTGTGCTGGCTCCCTTTCCTGAACGGTTTTCATTTGAATAAGCCTATTATTATCTTAGTTTCTTAACTTTTCCTTAAAGGAATAAATGGACGGTCATTTCCTCTTAGATTACTGTTAAACAAGTGAATAGTTTATGAAAAATAATGATCGCAGGATCAATCATAACCATTAAAGAAAAAGCACACTGTTCGACTGTGGACAGTGTGTTTTCTCTTATCATCTTGAAACTTTTCATCGAGTCATTCGTAAATACTAAAGAAACTTACTAAAGGCGGACTAGAAATTTTTCCCTTTTTTGATTTAACTAGTATAATCTACATAGAGCATATGTTAAAGGAGTGAAAATTGTGGGTGTTACTCTTAGCAAGGGGCAAAAAGTTGATTTAACGAAATCACACCCCGATCTGAAGAATGTGGTTGTCGGGTTAGGCTGGAATATAAGCCAGCTTGGCTCTAATTTTGACCTGGATGCTTCAGCCTTTTTATTAGGACCTGCGGGGAAAGTAAACAGTGACCAGGATTTTGTTTTTTACAACAACCCCTCGGGCGGCAATGGTTCCATTATTTACAGTGGTGACAATCGGATTGGTTCAGGAGTACGTGATGATGAACAAATTAAGATTGATTTGGAGAAGGTTCCAGACTATATTCACCGAATTGCCTTTACGATTACGATCCATGATGCACAAGTAAAACGGCAAAATTTCGGACAAATCTCAGATTCTTATGTTCGAATTTTTAACGAGCTTACCAATGAGGAATTATTGCGTTTTAACCTAGGCAAAGATTTTACCGTTGAAACAGCTATTGTTGCAGCAGAGCTTTACCGTCATAACGGAGAGTGGAAATTTAATGCAATAGCCAGCGGATTTCAAGGTGGACTAGCCGCCTTATGCCGAAATTTTGGTGTTACAGTTGATGACCCGCCTCAAAACTCACTGGTTCAGGAGCCAAATTACCAGCAGGATTTGAGAAATCAACCTGCTAACACAAGCACATATAATCAAAATCAGTCTAACTATGATCCCTACCAGCAAAACCGGTTAAATCCAAATGCAAACCAACAGCGTGGTTATCTTCAGCCTGATTCGACTCAACGGCAGCCTGCCTATGGGTATCCGCAGTCGACTCAATCGCCAACTCCAATTTCCAGTCATTCTTCTTACGGCGGAGATGAGATTATGTGTCCACGCTGCCATTCGACCAGTGTGACAACTGGAAAAAAAGGATTTGGTTTAGGCAAAGCCGCCATCGGTGGATTAATCCTTGGTCCAGTTGGGTTACTCGGCGGTTTTATTGGAAAAAACCAATTAAAGTTTACTTGTAATCATTGCGGTAATTCGTGGTCCCCTTCCCAAACAGATTATGTCGAATGGGCAAATAATCAAAAAAGAAGGGCTCAAGAATTGTTCAATCGGTATAAAAGTCAGGATCTTCTTGATGCTGTCACAGCGGCCTGCGCTTTAGTGGCCATGGCAGATGGTTATTTAGATCAGACAGAGCGGCAAAAAATGATTGAATTCGTCCATCAAAGTGAGGAATTACGCGTTTTTGATACAAATAAGGTTATTCAAAAATTCAATCTGTTTGTATCACGGATGGAAAATGACCGTATGATGGGTCGTACTGAGGCTTTTCGTGCCCTCGGGAAAATTAGGACAAAACCTGAAATAGCTCGGTTAGTAGCACGCTATTGTATTGCCATCGGCTACGCGGATGGGAACTTTGACCAAAATGAAAAGCAAATGGTTGCCGACATTTGCCGGGAGCTTGGCTTAAATCCAACTGAATTTCTTTCCTAACAAAAAGCCTCCAATCCACTAGGGACGGAGGCTTTTTCCAGATTATTTTTTCCATACACGTTTATTTTCGACACGCTTGGTAAGTCCCTTGGCATCCAATCTTTCTAAAAATGGGATCATGTATTTTCTAGATAAATCAAGGACATCCTTTGCATCTCCAACCTCAAACTCGTCCCCCGTCCCGTTTTTCAGTTTTTCAACTGCTTCCGTAAAGACATCCCCATGGTAAGCAAATTGGTCATCAAGCTCAACCAGCAAATTTTGGTACTCAAGGAATTTTTTTAAATCATATTCAATTGATTCGGGAATACCTGCAGCAGAAAAATAATCTTTTAGATAGCGTACCTTAAGCCCATCCTTTTTGAGATCATAGAGGAGATTTTCTCCACGCTTAGCCCAGCTTTTCGGTACATGTGGTACAAACCCTGCAAGCGATACAAATTGTTCTTTTCTCTTAAACACCCCACACGTAATTCCATTTTCCACAACAAAATCAAGCAGGGATTTAGGAAATCTTTTTTGAAGCGATTGTAAAAGTTCCGCTTTATTCATTCCGGCCTTCATGGAATAGCTCTGATGGAACTCTTGCAATACATCAAAGATGTCTTCCTCGATTGAATCGATTAGGAGTTTAAGTGTATACTCCTTCCCATTATAGAAAACAAATTCAGGGTGAGCTAAATGCTCTGTTAATGTAGATTCATCCAGGGCAGTCCGCTTAATCAGTTCCGTTACCGGAAGGCTTTTAGCGTCCATGAGTGCAGCGGTAATCCGTTCTCTAGGCGTGCCTGCTTTCTTCTTTTCCAGCTCTTCGATTGTCTGATTCCCGAACCGATATTTATTCGCTCGCGGATCAATGACCCAGCCACCGCCAATGGTTTCCTGAGGACTTGGACGCCGTAAAATAAAACGATCCCCCCGCTTGGTTAGGATCTCGTCTTCAAGTCGAAGCTGACAAAGGATATCCCCATTTTCTTCTTTAATTTCATTTCGGTCGAAGAACACAATCCGGCCCATAACCTCCGTTGTTCCAATATGAAGCTTAATGGGCATCCGCTGCTTTACAATATGTTCAAGGTCCTCGACAACCCGTATCGCGACATCCACTGTTTTGGTTACAATGAAATGCTCGGATGACACTAAAACATCACCACGCTGCAGCTCTTCCTTCGACACATTTGATAAATTAATCGCTGCCCTTTGACCAGCATAGGCCTTTTTTGCAGGATGATGATGGACCTGAACTTGCCTTGCTCTTACTTCAAGACCTTTTGGCATTATTTTTAAAACTTGGCCCTCTTCGACCGTTCCTTCATATACCGTTCCGCGTATAACCGTACCTTGGCCTTTTACTGTAAAAACCTGATCAATCGGCAGACGAAAGGCTCCTTTCGCATCACGCATCTCTTGGCCCTTTAAGGTTTCAATGATTAATTTTTTGATTTCAGGGATTCCTTTTTTGGATAAACTATCCACTAAAACAAATGGGGCATCCTCAAACACAGTCCCAGCGAGCTCTCCTAAAATATCATCCTTCACTAGTTCAATGAATTCTTCATCCACTCGATCAATTTTTGAAATGGCTACGATACCATTTTTCACACCTAAAAATTTTAAAATGTCGAGATGCTCCTTCGTTTGCGGCATTACCCCTTCATCCGCTGCCACTACTAGGACGACCAAATCAATCCCGGCTACGCCTGCAATCATTTGACGGATAAAGCGTTCATGGCCAGGAACATCGATAACAGAAATTTGAATTTCCTGGTCTTCATAAAGGGGTGCAAAGCCCAATTCAATCGAGATTTGCCGTTCCTTCTCTTCCTTTAACCGGTCTGTATCCACATTGGTTAATGCTTTTGTTAACGATGTTTTCCCATGATCAATATGGCCGGCCATCCCAATTGTAAAATAACGTTTTTCCAAGATTAACACCTTCTTAATCGTTCTACCCTTCTACTGTAGCCTTAAATAGGCATTTGTACAAGCGAACTTTTTTCGACATAATACCTCCTCTTTTCACGAATCCTCCACATTATTCATGCTCACTATTAAGGAGGATATGCTATGTTGAGGATAGACATTTAAACAACAAGGGACGAAGAATAATGAAAAAAATAATGATAACAATGATTACTTCTTTTATTCTGTTAGCTGGCTGTCAAAGCAATCAACCTAAGGCAAGCGAACCAAAACAAGCCCATCCACAGCACGAAACAGCAGTAGAAACAAAGTCTGTGCAAGCTTTTCCTTATCCAAATTTACTTGCTTCAGACGAACAGACTTATTCTCTATTAGTGATTGGAGAGAATGATGAACAACCTCCGATTGAAAAAAATCAAAAGGTCACCGCACATGTAAAAAACATTTTGAGTTTACCTACTAAGGAAATGGCCCAAAAAGCGTATCCCGAACTTGAGATTAGCAAAACCGTTTCCTATATTCTCTTCAATCAAACGGGGATTGTTCACCGCTCAAAAAACACCACAGAACTAACCAGTTTTTTACAGAAAAATCCTCCAGCAAACTAAACCAGAGCCCTTCTGGTTTTTTATTTGCCCTTTTTTTAAAAAAACACTATTAATATAGGCAAAAATATACACAAATATTGTGAAATTTATTATAATGAAACTAAAGAATTTGCACGAGTGCAACATTTGTTGATGAGCGAACAAACCTTGCGCCTATGAAAAACAAATGGAGAAAGGATGGTGTCTTATGAGTCAGTCAGAATCACTTGCAGTTGAAAAGGCTCGAGCTGCAGAAATAAAAACAGTTTCTGCCGCAAGAGATGCCATAAATGGAAAAGTAAAAGGCATCCGGGCCTTATTGCCCTTCCTTGGGCCAGCCTTTATTGCTTCCATTGCATATGTAGATCCGGGAAACTTTGCAACTAATATACAAAGTGGAGCCCGTTTTGGTTATAAAATGCTTTGGGTCATTGTCCTAGCGAACTTGATGGCGATGCTCTTACAGAATATGTCAGCCAAGCTTGGCATTGCTACTGGCAGGAGTTTACCTGAAATATGCCGTGATCGTATGCCAAAATGGCTCACGATGATTATGTGGATTGTCTCAGAATTTGCCGCAATGGCGACAGATCTTGCTGAATTTTTAGGTGCAACACTGGCACTGAATTTACTAGCTGGTATTCCCATGATCTATGCCACAATTATCACAGGAGTAATAACCTATTTAATCTTAATGCTTGAAAAATTCGGCTTCCGGCCATTAGAAAAATTTATCGCTGCTTTCGCTATGCTAATTGGTTTATGCTACTTGGTCGAAACGATACTCTCACAGCCTGATTTTTCGCAAATTGCTTATCATAGTGTGGTCCCATGGCTTGGTAATAATGAAAGCATTATGCTCGCCGTCGGGGTGATTGGGGCAACCGTTATGCCGCACGCAATCTACTTACATTCAAGTTTAACTCAAAGCCGAATCGTGCCAAGAAATGATACAGAAAAAATAAAGATTCAAAAATTTAGTACAAAAGAAATTATCATTGCAATGACATTGGCAGGCTTCGTTAATTTGGCCATGATGTATATGGCGGCCTCTGTTTTTAATACAACAGGTCAAAGCCATATTGCTGATTTGACAACTGCCTACCATACCCTAACACCGTTGTTAGGCGCGGCAGCTGCCAGTGTTTTCCTCATCTCATTACTTGCTTCTGGTCTTTCAAGTTCAGTTGTCGGTACAATGGCCGGTCAAGTGATAATGCAGGGATTTGTGGGTTTTAGCATCCCGTTATGGATACGCCGGTTAGTAACCATGCTGCCAACTGTCATAATTGTCGCACTCGGAGTCGATCCGACCCAGACACTTATTATAAGCCAGGTCATTCTAAGTATTGTCTTACCATTCCCGATCATTGCCTTGATTTATTTCACGCAAAAGAAAGAATTAATGGGTGTACTAACCAATAAGAAAATGACCACTGTCGTTTCTTCCCTGTTTGCCATCATCATCCTTGGCTTGAATATTTGGATGGTTTTACAAATCTTAATGGGTTAAACCGCAGAAAGAGCAAAAACACCATCTTACACGGGAGGGCACTGAAAAAGCCTCCTAAGATTTTAGTTGTGTATGTAATTTGTCTGTTGATTTCCGCTCCAGGCCGCTTCGCTTTCCGCAGGCGTACCGGGGAGCCGCCTTCCGCTCCAATCAACAGAGTTCTTTTACTTAGTCTAAATTTAAAAAGGTATAATCTCTCATCATTAAGAGAAATTATACCTTTTTTGTTGTTACTTTAAGATTCTTAACAAACTGACGGTTTTTCAGTGCCCTATTACACAGGATGGTGTTTTTGCTTTTTAAAGTGACTAATAAATAAACCTGGTATAACCTCTAGGTCAGATACAAATTTGAAACCATTTTTCAAATATAAATTTTTAGCCGGAGGATTTTCCTTTCCTGTTGATACGGATAGAACGGATATGTCCTGATTCTGTTCCTCCACTTTTGTCAACAGCTGTTGGGCAATTCCTTTCCGGAAATGACTCGGATGAACGACCATCCGGCAAATGGTCAGTTCATCATCACCAATCGTGTACGAGATTGCACCAACAAGAGCTTCACCTTCAAAATACCCCAAAAAGGTTTCGCCACAATCTTTTAATTTCTCCTTGGTTTCTATTAATGGGGGGATATCATCGAAATGAATCAATTGTGCCTCTATTATGTACGATGCTCTTTGCAGTCTAAAGACGTCTGCTAAAATTTCAGGTTGATTTAAATCAAGTTCTTTAATCATTTATTTTTCCTCTCCCTAAAAAATCCCCCACAAGGTGAGGGATCCCTATTTTTAGGCGACTTTAATGGCTTTACCAAATGGGACGCGCGGCAGAAAATCCCCGGGCACAAGCCAAAATAATTCAAAATCAACCTTTTCTATATCTTCTGAAAAAAAGCCGGTGACATCGGTGATATAAAATAGTGTATCAATCTTCTCTTCTTTTGCCCACTCTAAAACTAATGTATAGGAAGATTTCCCATGTGTATGATATTTAATTGAATCGCTTTGTACTGGGGAAATACTTCTAATTTTAAAATCTGCTTGAACTAACAAAGTATCTGGTTTTAATTGTTCAAACAGTTTGACTATGTTATTAATAAGTATTACTGGCGCTTCATTAGTGGAGGTATCTACTGCTAAGGCTACCTTTTTATCCTGCCTTTGCTGAATCATAGAAAGTATCGTTTTATGCCATCTCAACCCCAACAACCCCTTTGTTTTGAATGAGTGAACTATCTTATTTTGGGTTTTAAGGTAAGGGTTTATGATTGGTTAATTGCGGGAAAATAGTTCTATTTTATTATAAACTTCTGTAGTTATCTGCCAAGTACTGCCAATCCTTGATAAAAGTCGGCCAAAGATTAGGGCGTCTTCTTACTGCTAACGGATGGTAACTAGCAGTAGTCCGATAACCATGGAGGTTATGTAATTTGCCATGCAATTGCTTTACATTCACTTCAGAATCTTGAAAAAAGGACTGAACCGATACATTTCCAAGACAAAAAATAAACTCGGGCTGTTTGACCGAGAGCTGATGATCTAGATGCACCATACATGTTTTCCGGACCTCATCTTTATTATAAGCCCTGACAGGTTTTCTTTTTAAGATGTATGTTATATACAAATCATCTTCTGTTAGACCCACCTCTTGTGCAGCCTTTTGAAGTGTTTGTCTTGTCCCGCAGACAAAGGGATTCCCATCCCGGTCTTCACGGGCCCCCGGATTATCAAGAAGAATCATAATCGGTGCATTCGGATTTCCTTCTCCCCAGATTAGCCTTGATCCATGCTGATCAAGTCCACATTCACTACAAGTTTTATATGCATCCGGAGTTGGCTCTTCCGGCCATAAAATTGGACAAAAGTCAGTCAATACTTATCCCTCCGATGGCTAGCTTCATTGTCTTTTTGTTTTGTTACCCATGGTCAAGTTAACTTTACACTTCAGGATTATTTTCTCAGGAGAATTTTTGTTTTACCGCTAATAATAACCTTATTGGTTAGAAAACTCTCGTTTTTTCTTTATGTATTCTTTTTCGCACTTTAACAGCTTGTAATGAATGGCATTTCCTTCTTTTTTATTCTTTCCCACCACAACCCATTTAAGATCAGTCAGTTTTAAATGAACGGCGACGTTGGTATTATCAGGCTTTTTATAAAGCAAATAGGCTTCAGATGGTTTCACAAAAAGAGTCGGTTTTCCACGTGAGGCCACAATAAATTGCTCATGTAAGGATTGGTAATTCTCATCAACTTCTTTTCCGCCATAAATAAGATGGGCTGCATCTAAATCCTTGTCCGAAACTTCTAAATAGTTTTGTGAATCGATATCCAATCCTAGTTCGGTTATGATGTCCCTCATGACGGCTTTATTATAAAGAAAATCGCGATTTTTCATCTCTTCAAGGCAATCGGAAGACAACCTAGGGAGATCTTCGGCACGAGTATTTAGTGGACAAAGAACTACGAAAAGGCTCCACATAAGGATTGTCATTTTTTTCATCTATACCCTCCTAACCTGGTTTGAACCTATTATTCGGTATTTCCGGATAATCTATTCTATTAGAGGGGAAAAGAGTAATTTCTATAACTCAATCTGTTTAATAATTTTGGCAGGATTTCCTCCCTCGCTCACATTATCTGGAACATCCCATGCTATAATAGAGAATATTGACTATTCAGAAAACAAAAATGTGGATGAAACGGGGGATGAAATTGCGGTACGATGTTATCGTAGTTGGGGCTGGACTGGCCGGCTTAGCAGCAGTTGCAGAACTAGTTGACGCCGGTAAAAAAGTACTTCTCTTAGATCAAGAGCCGGAAGCCTCTCTTGGCGGCCAGGCTTGGTGGTCATTCGGTGGTTTGTTTCTAGTAGATTCTCCTGAACAAAGAAGGTTGGGGATTAAGGATTCTCGTGAGCTTGCCTGGCAGGACTGGCTAGGATCAGCCGGCTTCGACCGTACAGACGATGAAGATTATTGGGGAAAAAAGTGGGCAGAGGCCTATGTTGATTTTGCCGCTGGCGAAAAACGTCAATGGCTATATGATATGGGAGTTCGTTTTTTTCCGGTGGTTGGCTGGGCTGAGCGCGGAGGATATACAGCCGAAGGCCATGGTAACTCCGTGCCCCGCTTCCATATCGTTTGGGGGACAGGCCCGGGACTTGTCAAGCCGTTTGAGGAACGAGTCCGTCAAGCAATGGCGAAAGGTCTTGTCGACTATCGTCCGCGCCACCGTGTTAATGAATTAATAAAAAATAATGGAACAGTCGCTGGCGTCCGTGGTGATGTTCTAATCCCTAGTTCCGCTGCCCGTGGAGAAGCAAGCTCGCGGGAGGTTGTCGGGGATTTTGATTTCAATGCCCAAGCAGTTATCGTAACAAGCGGCGGCATCGGCGGAAACCATGAGCTAATTCGAAAAAATTGGCCCTCCCGGTTAGGTGAAGCACCGAAACAGATGATTTCTGGCGTACCTGAACATGTTGATGGCAGGATGCTGGCAATTACCGAAAAAGCGGGCGGCCGAATTGTGAATCGTGACCGGATGTGGCATTATACGGAAGGCATAAAAAACTGGAATCCGGTTTGGCCAAACCATGGAATTCGGATCCTCCCTGGTCCCTCCTCCCTCTGGCTTGACGCCAAAGGAAATCGCTTTCCTTCACCAAATTTCCCAGGCTTTGATACGCTCGGAACGCTAGAAGCCATAATGAAATCTGGTTACGATTATTCGTGGTTTATTTTAACTCAGAAAATTATTGAAAAAGAGTTTGCCCTATCCGGATCGGAACAGAACCCAGATTTGACAGAAAAGAGTATCAAAAAGGTACTGGCCCGTGTCCTTCCTGGTCCTACTGTACCAGTTAAAGCGTTTATGGATAAGGGTGAGGATTTTATAATTGCAAAAACGTTGGATGAATTGGTTATGGGGATGAATAAGCTGATCGGCAACCAGCTCCTCCAGGTTGATGTAGTACGACGCCAAATTGAAGCGCGCGACCGGGAAATAGATCATAAATTTACCAAGGATCTGCAAATTACTGCCATGCGCGGAGCTCGAAATTATTTAGGGGATAAACTAATTCGTGTAGCAAAACCACATAAGATTCTTGATCCAAAAATGGGCCCGCTAATTGCTGTCCGCTTAAATATTGTCAGCCGTAAAACGCTGGGAGGGCTGCAAACAGATTTATCCGGAAGAGTACTTGATGCTTCAGGCAGCCCTGTGCCTGGATTATATGCCGCCGGCGAGGTATCAGGCTTTGGCGGCGGAGGGATCCATGGGTACCGCTCACTGGAAGGAACATTCGTCGGGGGCTGTCTGTTTACCGGCAGGCAGGCTGGACGAGCACTTGTACAGGAACTAAATGGTTGAGTTTTGTGTGTGCTGCTTTTGTTACTGTTGAAGTTCTCTTTCTCATCACAAGGTCACAATTATTTTTTTTATTGACTGTTTAATCTATTTTGGGATGATTCGCGGGCACAATTACCCTTTATTTTGACCGTTCCAGCTATTATTCCCGACTCGCGGGCACAATTACCCTTTATTTTGACCGTTCTAACTATTTTTTCCCGACTTACGGGCACAATTACCCTTTATTTTGACCGTTCTAACTATTTTTCCCGACTCGCAGGTACAATTACCCTTTATTTTGACCGTTCCAACTATTTTTCCCGACTCGCTGGAACAATTGTCTTTTATTTTGACCGTTCCAACTATTTTTCCCGACTCGCTGGCACAATTACCCGCTAATTTGACCGTTCTAACTATTTTTCCCGACTCGCAGGCACAATTACCTTTTATTTTGACCGTTCTAACTATTTTTCCCGACTCGCAGGCACAATTACCTTTTATTTTGACCGTTCTAACTATTTTTCGCGACTCACGGGCACATTTAGAATTCGACAACAATAAAGCAGTGAATTTCCCTTTCCAGGGAAACCCACTGCTTTTTAAAATTAATTAGTAAACATAAACTCTGTCCGACTGCCGGTCTGAGCGGCAATCACTTCCAGTCTAACATCTATTCGCTCTTTTAACTCGGGCACGTGAGAAATGATCCCGACCAAGCGCCCGCTGCTTTGGATATCCATTAGGGCTTCAATTGCTTGGTCTAGTGATTCAGGGTCAAGGGTACCAAACCCTTCATCAATGAACATGGTCTCTAGTGAAACACCGCCGGCATAATTTTGCACTACATCAGCTAGTCCCAATGCCAACGACAAGGATGCCTTAAAACTTTCTCCACCAGACAACGTTTTAACATGACGCTCCTGACCGGTATATTGGTCAAACACAAGCAATTCCAAACCGCTCTGGGCATTCCCTTTCGACCGGTCTGTCTTACGTTGTAATAGATAGCGTCCAGAAGTCATCTTTCTCAACCGAACATTTGCTTCTCGTAATATATCATCCAAGAAAGCAGCCAGAACATATCGTTCAAACGTTATCCGTAAATGATTCTGCCCCCTGGCAATATCAGAAAGATCACCGATTATGCTGAACCGCTCCTCTAATTCTTTTACTTCGTTGTTCAGACTCTCAACTCGCTGATGAATGTCCTCATTATCCCGTTTTTTTACATATAAATCAGTTCGTTCTTGAGTAAGCTGATCAATCTCGCTTGCAAACTTCGCTAACTCCAGTTTGATCACCTCTACGTCAGGTGTTTTTACATCGGCTAGAAGCTCCGTTAGTTCCTTCAAGCGGTCAGATACTGAGCGTAATTCTTCGCGGTACCTGCGGATCTCATCCTGAAGGTGCAGAATTTCTCGTTCTGATTTTTTAGAAGCAGCGTAAAGCCCATATTTCTCAAATCCCTGTTCTGATAGTTTGGCAACAAAGATGCCGCGTTCGATTTCGAGCTCCTGCTGTTTGGCAGCATGATGCTTCTTTGCATCTTGTAATCTAGCCGTTTCACTAGAGAGCTTTTCATTCACAACTTGGAGACTTTTCCGTGCTTCCTCCAGCTGTTTCACTAATATGTCATGACGATTTCGTAAGGATGAAAGCATCCTTTCGTATTCCACTTCTGAACGAAGATTTTCAGGAATCACCTTCATCATTCTAGTAAGATCTGTTTTCTTTTCAGTAAACTGAACCGTTAAATCATTCACCAATGCTGACAGCTGCTGAATTCCGGACTGTAGAGCAGCTCTTTCTGATTCTCTCGTCTCCATTTCTGACTTAATGCGACCAAGTAGTTTAATTTGTTCCTCCAGCTTGTTTTGAAGTTGAACCAGCTGACTCTTAGCCGCAGCCGTCTCCATTTTGACATGGGGTAATTCTTCAACCGTAAAATCTGGACGCTGCACACGTATTTCGTTAAGAATGTCTTGAACTGCTTCCTTTTGGATTCTTTCTTCCGATTGACACTGATAAAAACTCGCTTCTATTTGTGATTTTTCTTGTTCCCATTTCGAAGCTTGGTGCTTAGCAGACTTCAAATCTTCTTCCGTTGGAATATGATTTTCTTGTTCAATCGCAGGTGCCGGATGATCCAAAGAGCCGCATACAGGACATGCTTCACCAGTACGGAGATTAGCAGCTAAAATAGATGCCTGACCATGGATCCATTTTTTCTCCATCTCTTCGACACTGGCTTTAGCATCATGATATCGAGCCATGGTATTTTCGTAACGACCGCTAATCGTAACTAGATTTTGTTCCGCCTTTCGATGACGTGCAAGCCATGTTTCTAGTTTTTCGAGCCGGGCAAGATCGACTTTAAGTTTTTCGAGCTTACCTTCATTTTCTAAAAAGAGTAACTTCCCGTTTTCGATTTCTTCTTTATGGGTTTTCAACGTACTGATTCGCTCTTCTAATTGTCGAAGACTCTGCTCATGATTAGCTTGCTTTTCCTTTGCTGCCTTAAGCTCGGCATCCTTCTGCTTTGTCTCTTTTAGCAATGCCGAAAAGGAGTATACATCCTCCTTCATACTAACCAATCGATTGACTTCATCGAGTACAGTCTGACGCTCACCCTCACGCTCTTGCTCCCTTTGCAGCTGCTGTTCAGATTGCTTTGAGAGTCCGTTTAGTTTTTCAATCTCGGCGGCAATCACGTTAATATTTTCCTGAAGCTGATCTGCCTCCCGTTTTAACCGGTGGCATAACTCCTCTTGTTTCGCTAAAAGTGCAGCCTTTTGGGCCCGTTGCACCTGAATTTCTTTCTCGGTGTACTCGTCCTCTTGAGCAAGTAAGCGTGTCTTTTGCCCTTTTAACTCCTCTTTTGCTTGCAGCTGCTTTAGGATTGCTTCTGCTTCGTATAGCTGTTCCTTTAGTTTATCTTGGGCTTGTACCTTGTTTGTTAATTGACTAGCTAATTGTTGGAGTTTATCTGTCATATTAACAATTTCTGCTTGTAAAAGCGGCATGATGACGGTGTGATTTTCCGGGTCAGTTTCTAGTGCTTGACTGAGCTCATCATTTGTAAATGAATGGATCCGGCGTAAGGCTTCATTTCGCGATTTCTCAGTTTCTTCCACCGTCTTTTTCAATTCACTTGCTTCCTCTTTAAGCTTTTCTTCTATTAGTTTATAAAGCTGGGTGTGAAACAAACGCTGCAGGATCATTTCTTTGTCCTTACTGTCTGAGGTTAGCAGCTTGCGGAATTCTCCCTGTGGAATCATTAAGATTTGCCGGAATTGATTGGCATCGATTAGCATGATCTCTTTAATTTTTTCCTCGACATCATTTGTTTTCGATGCAAGCAATTTTCTTTCTCCATCAGTGTCCCACATATATAATTCCGCTTTTGCACCGATCGTGGTAAAGCCATCGCCTCTATCTTTCTTCTTAAGCTGCTGCGGTGACCGGGTAATGGAATAGACTTTGTTACGCAGGGAAAAGTCTAGAGAAACCTCTGTTAATAACTCATCCGTTGCAAATTGGCTGCGTAGTTCGGGCCCATTGCGGTCTTCTCCGCTGGCTTTGCCATAAATGGCGTAACTAATCGCGTCAAAAATCGTCGTTTTTCCTGCGCCAGTTTTTCCGGATATAACAAACATGGTGCGGTTTCCAAGCTGATTAAAATCAATTTCCTCTCTGCCTGCATATGGACCAAATGCCTGCATCGTTAATTTTAATGGTTTCATCTATTCCCCTCCTCCCGTAATACCTTTTCAATGATTTCCGTCATTGCATCTCTTTTTTTCATTGTAAATTCAGAGGTTGTCATGTCTGTGTAAAATTGTTCGAACAGGTCGATCTCAGACTTTTTCTCGCTTTTTAGGGCAATGTAGGATTGTTTTTTCTTGCTGTCTGTCAGGTCAATCTTTTTTTCCAGATGAAGGACATTTGGATAAACCTGACGCAATTTATTAATCGGATCGAGCAATGCTCCTTGATCCAGAAGGGTTATCTTTAAATAATCTTCTACTTGTTCATTTCCATAAAAAGTAGGGTCAAGTAATTCTTCTATATGTCCTTCAATTTCCCGCATGTCATGTTTGGGCGTAAGTGAGCGATAACGGTGAATGAAATTTCCTTTTTCATCCATTTCAATTATTGATATCGACTTCTTTTGCTTTGCCTCGGAAAAAGAATACTTTAGGAGAGATCCTGAATATTTCACTTTCTGATGGTTAATCGCATCCGGACTATGGAGATGCCCAAGTGCCGTATAGGAAAAAGGAGCGAATAACTCTGCTCCGACACAGCCTGAGCCGCCTACAGATAATATCCGTTCAGAATCTGACGTTTGACCTCCTAAAACAAAGGCATGTCCCACTAGAACATTTGGTTCATTCGGGTTCAAGGTCTCTTCTATTTTTCCAATCAAGGCCTTCATCGCCTCTTGATGGGAATGAATGGAATCATCGTCAAGCAGCTGGCGAACAACGCCCGGCTCTGCATAGGGAACAAGGTAAAAATTAACTCCATTAATCTGAAAGGGCTTGAAGTTAGTTGTAAGTTTACCTGTTAAATAGAATTGGCTATGTTTATACCATGAACTGCCGAAGGAAAGACGCTCTGCACTGTCATGGTTCCCAGCAATTGCTACAACAGGTGTTTTTAGCTCAACATTGATTTTAAAAAGAATTTCATCTAATAACTCAACCGCATCAGTCGGCGGCACAGACCGGTCATAAAGGTCACCGGCAATGACCACCGCATCTGGCTTCTCTTCTTCCACGATCGATACAAATTGTTCAAGTGCAGCACGTTGATTCTCCGTCATATAGACACCGTGGACTAATTTTCCTAGATGCCAATCAGCGGTGTGAATAAATTTCATTTTGGTCACCTCTTGCATATTTGAATACTCCTATTATAGCAAAATACCAATTGGATTGAGTCTGGAAATAACTTTTATACTCACTTTTGGACAATAAAAAACAGCCTGCGACTTTTGTCGAGGCTGTTGTAATGTTTGTTTTTGGTAGGATTACTTCTTTGTTACGTTAGCAGCTTGTGGTCCACGAGCTCCTTCAACGACTTCGAAAGAAACTTCTTGACCTTCTTCTAAAGTTTTGAAACCTTCTGTTTGAATGGCAGAATAGTGAACGAATACGTCGTTTCCGTCTTCTGCTTCAATGAATCCAAAACCTTTTTCTGAGTTAAACCATTTTACTTTACCGTTTTTCATGTAAAAAAATCCTCCTATTGGCTTACAATCAAGCCATGTGTAAAATTCACCAAAGTACAACGTGATAGCTTTACTTTTATTTCCTCATCCAATCATCGGTTAAAACTTTGAACAAGCTGTAACATAAATCTAATCTCGTGTTCAACGGCTGTCTAAAATTTATCATTTATATTAAAATATGTCAAAAAGGGCTTTACGACACAGTTCTACATGGTTCTGCAAATCTCTATTTCTCTCATTTTCATACCGCCTATCTATAAGTCATAAAAAAACAGGTTTTGTCGTATTTTACAGAAAAATAATTAGCCGATTTGCATTTTATTACGTGTATACTTCTTATTTTCTGCTATACCATTGCTGTTTTATTGAAGTGGGTGTCAGTCAACCTGCCATTCAACTTTTCCTAACCGGCACTTAACCCATTTAATCCAATCCTTTAACAATAACTCGAGGCCATATAGGTTAAGGACGGAATGTCGGTACTACGTAAAAAAAGCCGAAGATATTAAATCTTCGGCTGCGGCAGGACTTCCTCATCTTCTTCCTTAAACTTATCAAGGATAGTAATCGTATCTACTAAATGATTATTAAAAATCTGACGGGCAACAGCCAACAGTTCAATAATCATCGGATCCTTCAATGTATAAATGACCTTATTTCCTTCTTTAGTACCTAAAACAATATTTTTTGCTCGTAATATGGTCAACTGTTGTGAAACCGCAGAACCTTCACTGCCAACAAGGGTTTGAATTTCATTGACATTCTTATCCCCGTCTGCGAGCAGCTCCAAAATGCGGATTCTTAATGGATGAGCCAGTGCTTTAAAAAACTCCGCCTTAAATTGCTGCATCTCCAAATTCAAATCATCACTTCCTCTGTTTTAAAAGGTGGCTGTTAATTTTGCCCGATTTTCCACAAACTCTGTCGCTGACAGTTGTTTACATTCTCTAAAGGCAAAATGCTTACAGCCAAGGCATTTAGTTTCATTTATCTGTGATAATCCATACTGAATCGCATCGCCTGTATGTTCAAAAAAGTGGTCCTGCCCAATTAAATCAAATAAACCTGTCTTTTTTAGCACACTCTCCGGCTGCCGATTCAATCCCGATACCAACACTATACCACTTTTGGTAAAATGTTTCACAATACTTGTTAGAATCGCTTCACCGGTTGTATCCATTAACGGCACCTTGCTCATTCGCAAGAGGAGAATTTTGGGCCGATAATTAATCGTCTCCATTATGGTCTTCTCAAATGTTTGGGCTGCCCCAAAGAATAACGGACCTTCCACATTAAAGATGCTAATTTGCGGACAATCATGGGTATCTGTGACCATGGATGTTTCTACTTTTCCTTGTTTATGCAGTGGATTTGGCAGTGCCTTTGCGGTCTTCGTGACATCGCTCATCCGTTTCACGAACAGGACAGCAGACAAGATTAAGCCAATTTCAACCGCTGTCGTTAAGTTAACAAAAACGGTTAGCAAAAATGTCACCAAAAGCACGATTGAATCTGTTGATCGTGTTTTCACAATGTGGGTAAATACCTTTCGTTCGCTCATATTCCAAGCAACTACCATTAAAATGGGTGCCATACTGGCAAGCGGTATATAAGATGCCTTTGGGGCTACAAACAATAAAACGAGTAAGACCACGATCCCATGGATAATACCAGAGAATGGGGAAACTGCGCCATTTTTGATATTTGTAGCAGTTCTCGCTAATGCACCAGTGGCTGGAATTCCGCCAAAAAGCGGAGTAATCATGTTTGCTATCCCCTGACCAATTAATTCTTTATTACTATTATGGCGGCTATTGGTCATTCCGTCAGCTACAACAGCAGAGAGAAGTGATTCAATTCCCCCAAGCATAGCAATAACAAACGCCGGCTTTAGCAGTTTGATGATAATATCCAAATTTAGCAGAGGTACATGTATCTGCGGTAAAGTACTAGGAATTTCACCATATGCTGTACCGATTGTGGCAACTTGACCAGGATAAAATAATGCAGCTACAAGTGTTGAAACTAATAGTCCAATTAACGGCCCAGGAATTTTGGGGGCAACTTTTGGCGTTAATAATACCATCAATAAACATATCCCTGCCGTAAGCAGACTATATAGATTGATTGAGGCTGTATGGACAAAGATTTCCTCTAGGTTGAGAATAAATTCTTCATGCTTTTTGATTCCTGTTAATCCCAGAAAACTAGAGATTTGTCCAGTAAAGATCGTAACGGCTATCCCTGCCGTAAATCCGATTGTTACCGGTCTGGGGATCCATTTAATTAGTGAGCCTAAGCGGAATATCCCCATCAACGTTAAAATTATCCCTGCCATAAATCCTGCGATAAGAAGATTTTCATAACCATATGACATGACAATCCCAAATAAAATCGGAATAAACGCTCCTGTTGGTCCTCCAATTTGGTATTTTGAACCGCCAAGAAGGGAGATAAGAATCCCAGCCACGATAGTAGTATAGATTCCATACTCCGGCTTCACCCCAGAAGCAATTGCAAACGCCATCCCCAGCGGAATTGCGATCACACCAACAATTAAACCTGAAAGCAGATCCTTTTGAAAACTTCCTACTGAATAATGCTGGAACCTTTTGTCCATAAACATAGTAACCCTTCTTATCGTTTTATTTTAGTATATCTGATTATTTGAATATAGGGGAATACAAAGTTATATTCAAGTAGTTTTTAAAAAAAGTTTTTCTTGTTTTCTTTTGTTTTATCGTGCTATAATGATTAAGCGATGAGCTGAGTTGTGTAAGCCGAGAAACATTCCTTTATTGGAGCACACTATGTGGAGTGTGGTTTTTCGCCTCAATACGCAGGAGACGCCTGATTATTCAGGCGTCTTTTTTATTTGAAAAGCGGAAGCGCACGAACGGTTAGCGAAGTCTCCTAGCCACTATGAACTGGACTAGACACTGTTCAAATTACAATTTTCTATTTTGCTTTAATTAAAATTAGCACTTTTTTCCTAATTTTTTTATAATAAAAATAGGCTTTTATTATAATTAAATGTGGAGGGATCCGGATGAATAACCATCAAATCGATTTTAAGATATATGGTGATGATATGCAGTTTGTTGAGGTCGAGCTCGATCCGCAAGAGACAGTTGTAGCGGAAGCAGGCAGCTTTATGATGATGGAAGATGACATACATATGGAGACCATTTTTGGGGACGGGTCCGGCGGCGCTGGCAGCGGGATAATGGGCAAATTATTTAGTGCCGGCAAACGGATTATTACGGGTGAGAGTCTGTTTATGACCACCTTTACCAATACAGGCGTTGGTAAAAAGCATGTTTCGTTTGCATCCCCCTACCCGGGTAAAATTATTCCAATGGATTTAAGTGAACTGGGCGGCAGGATCATTTGTCAGAAAGATGCTTTTCTAGCAGCCGCTAAAGGGGTTCAAGTAGGGATTGAGTTCCAACGAAAAATCGGTGCCGGCTTTTTCGGCGGAGAAGGCTTCATTATGCAAAAACTCGAAGGTGACGGCATGTGTTTTGTTCACGCCGGAGGTACAATTATTCGTAAAGAGCTCCTCCCAGGTCAGTCTCTAAAAGTAGATACTGGTTGTTTAGTGGCGATGACTAGCAATGTTCAATATGATATAGAGTTTGTAAAAGGAGTTAAGACGGCCTTGTTCGGCGGTGAGGGCTTGTTCTTTGCAACATTAAGAGGCCCGGGTTCTGTTTGGATTCAATCACTGCCATTCAGCAGGCTGGCAAGCAGAGTATTTGCTGCAGCCCCATCGCGCGGCGGTGCTAAAGATGAAGGCAGTCTTGCACGGGGAATTTTTGATATGTTTAATGGAGATTAATGTTTTCGGGCAGGGTCGAATTTGGGACCCTGCTTTTTTATATTTTTCCATTCGTAAATAAAAGGCTAAATTAACTAGCTACCCTTCCGCCTTCCTCCGCCCAACAAATTCAAAATCAGCATCTGATGAAGGCTCGACTGTATATTTTTTTACTTTTGTCCTTTTCCGATCCCTTTTCAGTACCTCTCGTCCATTTAAATTCTCCTCTAATTCCTTTTTAATCATATTCACGATCACAATCACCGCAAAATAGCCCATAATCGGAGTTAAAACCGTCCATGGTGCCCGGATAAATTCACTGAAGTTTTGACCAATTAAACCTGCCCATTCATTTGATAAAGTCGCCGGCTTGGGCGGTTCATCATACCCCATAATTCCTGCCCGGTTGCGGCCTCCTAAAAACATGCCAAATATGCCAAGCTGCATGGTAATGTGCAGCGTACTGATAATTTGTTGGACCGTAAATAAGATTCCATACGAACGGATATGCGGCCAAAGTTGACGCCTGATGATATGCAGTTTGCCTGCCCCCATTAAATAAGAGCTTTGTACATAGGTGGTTTTTAACAGATCATCTGTAACATCAGAAGCAAACAGCGTTACAGATGGAATCCCAATAAAAATGAGAATAATAATTTGATAAGTAACAATAGAAGAAATCGCAACATTATTAAAATCCCCAACTATCGGCAGCATTAAAATAAAGCCTAAAAGGACGGATGGGATATACCGAAAAATAATAAACAGATCCTGTATATAGCTTTTTAGAAAAGGGGCCCAAAGTGAGAGAATCAGCCCTAAACCCCCACCGATAAGAACCCTAATGAGAGCAACGCTCAATGCTGTGATAAGGGTGAACTTCGCACCGTATACTATCAACAAATGTATATCTTCACCATTTCGATCAGTACCCAGCAGGTGTTTTCCAGAAGGAGGAAAGGGTGCACGTCCAACAACATCTCTATGCTCGTTAGTAACAATTACCTGGTGATTAAAATCCTTCGGACCATAATAAGGATATAAAAGACTTATCATTAAAAGGACTAACAGAAAGATGGAACCAATAAGGGTTTTTTGATACATTTTCATCTATTTGCTTCCTCCTTTCCTTGAATCTTTGTGGATAAGAACCATCCCACAGTCTCAATAACCAGCAACGGAACCGTTAACATCAGCAAAAAAACAACAAGGGTCGTTATATTCCCTCCGATAGAAACTACTTTTAATAATTGTTGATTAAACCCGTTAATATTAAAGATCACTTCTACTAAATAAATATTGGATAGTAATACTAAGACAATGGTCCTTAATTGAACAATGGCAAGCGGAAAAATATTCCTCATGATATGTACAAGGAGTACCCTCAACTGCCCTATCCCCTTCGCTTTTGCATATTCTACATAAAGCTGATTTTGTTCATCTGTAATTACCTTTATTAAAAACTGTAACATTAAAAATAATGGTAAAAACGAGACTGTCATAATGGGTACAAAATATGGTTTATTTCCGAAAACTCCATAGAGTTGTAAAAACTTCAAACCGGTTGTTTTATAAAGAGTTACCACAAAAAACATAAATAAAAAAATAATCAGTAAATCTGGAACACCTTCAAAAAAATTGATGATATTTTTTAAAACGTTCCTCACTTTAGGCGGTGAAAGAATCACAGCAATCGCCATTCCCACCGCCAAAATAATGATTAGTATGATACTCAGTAATAATAGGGTCATGGTATAACGGTAGCTTTCCACAATGTCTACCGTATGAAGGAACTCCCAATATCGTGGATCATTTATCGTGAGAAGGCTATGAAAATCATAGGTTACCTTGCTCCAAAAGGTATGTAAATTGATTTGAACGCTGTCTTGCCCGATTCCTAATAAAGTGGGTAAATTAAAAACAAATAGAAAACTTACTAAGATTAGCACGATCCTAATTAATATACGGAATAACCGTTTCATTTCTTCCCCCCATCCCTTAAAAATTTTTATTTTCCTGTGAATTCCCTTATAGTTCCATTTCACATTGTAACCTATTTTTCCTAATATTCTCAATTTAAATCTGAAGGGATCAAAAAAGCATGCATATTTAATGCATGCTGCGACACTGAAACCTACTTCAATTGAAGTTTGTTTAATTTTTCAGAAGCTCGTTCTCTTTTTAGATTATAAGATTGCCAAGTATGACTTGCAGTTCGGGATTCGGTTTGTTTGTCACGTAAAATCCTTTCTAATTGAGGTATAGGTTCACCTCGTTCATAGAGTTCTACCAATCCGAGCACCCCAGTTGCCGATAAACGGCTTAGGTAGGAAGCGTCAATTTTACCGGTTACCTCAAAACGGTTGATATTTTCCTTCACAACAATTCGATCCAAATCAATGACGTTTATAGTCGTGTAATAAATCAATGCCGTGATAAAATAAAAGTGAAACAGGGATAGTTTTTCCACCCAAATCTTGACCAATGTATAGGTAAAGATGACAACGAGGAAGATCATAAAGGAATGAACCAATACCCTTGTAAAGGTAAACCCATAGGCTTCCTCATACATTCCTAATCGTAAGAAGGCGGAGCTAAGCATAACTGCGCTGGATAGAACCAGAATGGTCAGCAAAACCTGCCTCATCCTTCTGATTCCATTTTTCCCGCTTTCCCCAAACGATAGAACCACGATGGTGATCGATAAATTGATTAACGTCACAAAAAGCAGTTCAAAAAAACCTTTTCTTGCATATTCTGCGTAAGTATAATCCCCTTGCAGGCTGCCGCTGAAGAAATACCTAAATTGAACGATCGTAAATAGGATATAAACCAGATTGATTAAGACCAGAACGGTTACCGAAATAATCGTATCCAGCTGAGCCGATGCCTGCCACTCCTGCTGTTTCATGACTTCCATTTGTTTGTTTAAGAGCACCTGCATCAAGCCAAAGAAAGCACCCATACAAATAAGAATAACGACTAGTCTCATGACCCCTTCGGCATCTACCACTCGAAATAAATCAGGAATCCCCCCTACCAACAGCGCAAACTGGCTATCAGCGGTCATTAACAGGCGCAAAACAACGGCTAGAACAGGTAAAGAAATGACAATCCCAATCAAGATTTTCTTCCAAATTAAAAGCTTATGATCGTCGACACCGTTCTTAGCGGATTTTCCAAATGATGAAGTAAAAGCGAGATTATATTTTAAAGCGTCAATAAGTCTTTTGATGATATAAAGGATAAATGACGGCTGGTTCCAACGAAAATTTTTGGGGCTGGTTACTAAGACAAGATGAAATATAACCAATACCGGAATCCCCACGATATTCAAAATGTAAAAAAGGATATTTTCATTCAATACATAGCCCGCGGATAATAACCAAATACAGATCACGATTAGATAGCCTAAGCGTTGGTGGGAAAAGGAAAAACGCCGGTATCTCCAAAAAAATACAGCATAAAACGCCATGATAAAGATAAGATAAGAAATTCCAATCATTTCTCGGAAAAAAGATTCCTCCGCTAAAACTCCAAGCAGCAAGCATAAAAATAAAAACAGCCAATCTTTTTTGTTTACGTTTATTTCCATTGTATATCCCTCACCTTTGTATAGAAATTCTACTTATATAGTTTTACTAGGTATATAAGCAAAAAAAGCCGCTTATATCGAAGCTTTCCTTCCCCACCGGTATCCCAACCAGCTTACCGGATAAAGAATTATCGTAAAAATGATACAAGCAATAATAAAAGTTTTTGTTAGAAGCGGCGCGAACCAAGAATGCGGAATAATTTCAAATACGGTCAAAATCATCAGTACTATATTAGGAATCAATGATAATAAGAAAGTTTTTCTTAAAAGTCTCCGCCCGCCATGTCCAAAGCCCTTGCCAATTTCGTAACCAAGTAATGCCCAAAAAAACATATATAAAAAGGCAATTAGGGTTGGAACCGATGTTAAATGACCCCAAAGGGCCGTTAACCAGCTCCATTCATAAAGATTATGTGCGAGTGTTATGATACTTCCGCCGCCAAAAAAGACAATGTTTAGTAAAATAAAGAGCCACTTCATATTACTTGGAGTAACAGACAACTCTTCCTGCCACATCGCAGCAATTTCCGCAGGGCTTCCGAGCCTTGACACAAGGCGGTCCATCACTTGCTCTTCTGTTAAACAATCCGAAGATTCGTGTAGAATTTCATCAATATGGGCCTCATATTCTAAGAGAATACTCTTCTTATCTTGATGGCTGCCAAGTCCTTTATCTAATTGTCTAAGAAAATCACTCTTCGGCCGTTCCATGTTTTGATCTCCCTATTACCTTGTTCATCACTTTAACGAAATCCTGCCATTCACGCGTTTTTTCATCTAACAATTCTCTTCCCCCATCGGTGATCCGATAGTACTTGCGCGCTGGACCTTTTTCCTGTTCCACCCAGTAGCATTCAATGTATTCCTGTTTTTCAAGTTTATGAAGCGCAGGATATAAGGTTCCTTCCTTTACGCTTAAACCATTGTCACTGCGCTGTTCTAACTCTTTTACTAATTCATAGCCGTACATATCGCGCTCATTTAATAATTGCAGAAGGATTAAGGAAGTGCTGCCCTTTACTAATTCACGATTAAACATTTTCTCACCTACCTAGAATTTTTAGGTACATAGAAATTCTACAGCTATTTTGCTTCATTGTAAAGAATGTTTTGCCAAATTTTCAAAAAATAAAAGTGACGAAGTTATCGTCACTTGATCAGTTGTTATTTCATTTTTAAATTCTTTTTTTGTCTTTGGATGAATTGATCCCGTTCGCCACCATCAGATAATTCCTCCGAAAATTCGTGATCTGGTTCTTGCCCGACAAATTCACCTGTTTTTAACGTCTTCGGTGCTATATTATTATTTGGGGCCGCCTGTTCATTCCAATCTTTCATCTATATCACCTCTATCATAGTATTCTTTGTTTCCGATACTTTATCCCAAAACAAAAGCGCTTGGATGGATCCAAACGCTTTTGTTTTGATTTAGATAATCATTTTTTTATTTTCATTTAGATTTAATTCCTGTTCAGCTCCCCGCTCCATTTCGCGGTTCTTTTTGATTTTAAAATGGTAGATTAAATAACAGGCCACCACAAAAGGAACACCTAAATATAGGGCCAGACGCTGTTCAGAATCAAATGCTAAACTGGCCAAAACCAGACAATTTAAGGTTAAGCCAATAATCGGCAAGATAGGGAATACTGGCGTTTTAAACTTTAAATCCGCGACTTTGCCGCCTTCCCGAATAAATCTCCTGCGGAAAGCAATTTGTGAAGCTGTAATCGAAATCCAGCCAACTTGTGCACCCAGACCAGCCACCGATAACAGCCAAACAAAAACGGTTTCTTCGGCAAAAAAGCCTGATAATAATGATAAAAGGGCAATGCCAATGGTTAAGACAAGCGCGTTAAAGGGAACCCCTTGTTTATTGACTTTTGCCAGCCTTTCACTTGCCATCTTCTCTTTTGACATCGCATATAACATCCGCGTTGCGGCATATAAGCCAGAGTTAGCAACTGAAAGTAGCGCAGTTAAGATAACAAAGTTCATAATATCCGCTGCATAAGGAATACCAATACTATCAAATACGACGACAAATGGGCTTTCAACAACCCCTGCTTGTTTCATGGGGATTAAGCTTGCTAACACAAAGATGGCTAAGACAAAGAAAAATAATGTACGCCAAACGGTTTGTTTAATCGATCTAGGAATCGTTTTCTCGGGCTCTTCGCTTTCTCCTGCGGCAATCCCAATAAGTTCCGTTCCTTGAAATGAAAAGTTAACGGTTATCATGGTAATTAAAAGGGCGGTAAACCCATGTGGTAATAAACCATGAGCCGTGAAATTGGATAAAAATGGCGCAGATTGTCCACCCTTCAAGCTAATCAACCCAAACATTGCAGCGCCGCCAAGAACAATGAATGCTAAGATTGCAAGGATTTTAATGCTCGAAAACCAAAATTCTGTTTCGCCAAATGCACGGGCAGAAAGTGCGTTGAGTGAAAATAGAACGATGGCAAAAATGGCGCACCAGATCCAAACAGGTGAATGCGGGAACCATCTTTGCATGAGCTGGCCGGCAGAAAGTAACTCCAGTGCAACAGTAACAGACCAGCCTAGCCAATACAGCCAGCCTAGTGCAAATCCTGTGCCAGGGCCAATAAACTTTGTTGTGTAGGTTTGAAATGATCCGGAAACCGGCATTGCGACCGATAATTCCCCTAAGCATAGCATGGTTAAGAACATAATAAAGCCGCCAACAATGTAGGAAAGAATCGCACCCATTGGACCTGCCTGACTAATCGTATAACCAGAACCCAGGAAAAGTCCTGAACCAATGACCCCTCCTAAAGAAATCATGAACAAATGCCTGGACTTCATCGTTCTTTTTAATTCATGTGTAGTTTTGTTTTCTTGTAAATTCATTAAGTTTCCCCCTTTTTCTTTTTGAGAATGCGCTTACAAATTTTTTCCATCCCATTCATCTAGGAAAGGAAACAATCAACAGTTATTTCTTCCTGTTGATAAAAAGAACTCTGTCGTTCTACCATTTAACAACGACAAAATCTTTTTAATTTTTTCACTTTTCCAATCATTATAATGCAATTTTTGTGCCAAACATGATAATGCTAAAATGTGAACATTTTTTGACTGTTAATGCCAATTTTTTTGGCATTATTCGTAAAAATTTTGCATATAATACGCAAAAATCCCCCATCCAACTACTGGAAAGGGGATTTCTCGATCAATCACTACCCGTAATGATTAAATCGTCCTTTATTACTGCCAAGGCAGTTTCAGCATCCACTTTTTGGCCGTCCTTCACATTCAAGGAAGTGATATGTCCGCTAATGCCAACCGAAATCTCTTCAATTTTACCGTTGTGAGCTTTAATTAAAAACAATTTCTCCCATTCATATACATGGCTGTCTTTTTCAGTTAATACTTTTTCAACGGTACCGGAACATGGACTGTAAACCGTTTCTTCAATCCTTGGCAAGTTATTCACTCCTCATAATTTGAATTCGAATCGACAAAGCGAATGTTTCTTCTATACCCAGCCGCGGAAGCTGGAAGCCTCAGCTACTTTTCTAATTCCAACCATATAGGCTGCTAAACGCATATCTACTTGATGTGCCTTGGCCGTTTCATAGATCGTTTCGAAGGATTTCGTCATTACCTTTACTAGTTTTTCAGCTACTTCTTCTTCTGACCAGTAATACCCTTGATTGTTCTGAACCCATTCAAAATAGGAAACGGTTACACCGCCAGCACTTGCCAAAATATCTGGAACAAGCAAGACACCTCGTTCCGTTAAGATGGTGGTTGCCTCTAACGTGGTAGGCCCATTGGCAGCTTCCACCACAATCGAAGCTTTAATATTGGCAGCATTTTGCGCAGTGATTTGGTTAGAAATTGCCGCAGGGACAAGTATGTCACATTCTAACTCTAGCAGTTCTTGATTGGTTATCGTGTCATTAAATAATTGCGAGAATGTTCCAAAGCTATCTCTTCTATCAAGCAAGAAATCAATATCAAGACCATTTGGATCGTAAACGCCGCCGTATATATCAGAAACAGCTACTACTTTTGCACCTGCGTCATGCATAAATTTTGCAAGATAACTGCCGGCATTCCCAAAGCCTTGAATCACTACACGTGATCCTTTTAATTCGATGCCCTTCTTTTTAACCGCCTCTTCAATACAGATGGTCACACCAGCGGCTGTTGCCGTCTCACGACCTTTGGATCCTCCAAGGACTAAGGGCTTTCCTGTAATAAAACCTGGTGAATCGAACTCGCGTAAACGGCTGTACTCATCCATCATCCAGGCCATGATTTGTGAATTAGTATATACATCTGGTGCAGGAATATCTTTTGAAGGGCCAACAATTTGGCTGATGGCCCGAACATATCCGCGGCTTAGTCGCTCAAGCTCTCTAAAGGACATTTGTCTTGGATCACAAATGATTCCACCTTTACCTCCCCCATAAGGAAGGTCGGTTATCCCGCACTTTAGACTCATCCAAATGGATAAAGCCTTGACCTCTTCTTCATCTACCTCTGGTTGAAAGCGGACACCGCCTTTGGTTGGCCCTACAGCATCATTATGTTGTGATCGGTAACCTGTAAAGACTTTTACGGTACCATCATCCATTCTGACTGGAATTCGAACTGTTAACAATCGAAGCGGGTCCTTTAATAGCTCATACATTTCGTTTGTATACCCTAACTTATTAAGTGCTTTTCGGATTACCGTTTGTGTGGAATAAAATAAATTTAAAGACTCTTGTTCCTTTTGTTGTTCTTTTGACATTTCATCAACCAATTGATTTGCAGGCATCAATGCCACCCCTTATTAAACTAGACTTATATTTTATGATAAAACGCTTTTGATTCTCTCAATAGCCCAATCAATTTCTCCTTTCGTGATAATAAGTGGCGGTGCAAAGCGGATAACTGTATCATGTGTTTCTTTGCATAATAACCCTGCTTCTTTTAATTGTTCACAAAAGGCCCTGGCTTCAACGGTTAATTCCACTCCGATAAACAAGCCTTTACCACGGATTTCTTTAATAATTGGATTATTTATCGCTTTTAATTCGTCAAGGAAGTACTTTCCTAATGCAAGGGAGCGTTCGGTTAATTTCTCTTCTTCAATAACATCTAAAGCAGCAAGTGAAACAGCGCAAGCAAGCGGGTTTCCTCCAAAAGTAGAACCATGTGAGCCAGGATTAAATACTCCCAAGACATCTGAGTTTGCCACAACGCAGGAGATTGGGAATACGCCGCCGCCGAGGGCTTTTCCTAAGATCAACATATCAGGCTCAACTTCTTCCCAGTCACAGGCAAACATTTTTCCGGTACGTGCCAAACCAACTTGAATTTCATCAGCAATAAATAAGACATTATTTTCTTTACACAAATCAGCAGCTTGTTTTAAGAATCCATCTGGGGGTAATATGATTCCTGCTTCACCCTGGATAGGCTCCATTAAGAATGCAGCTGTATTCGGTGTAAATGCTTCCTTTAATGCCGCTAGATCACCATATGGAATTAATTTAATGCCTGGAAGCATTGGACCAAATCCGCGTTTGTACTCTGGATCTGATGATAACGACACAGCCCCCATTGTCCGGCCATGAAAGTTCCCGGTGCAGGCAATGATTTCAGCCTGATTTTCAGCAATACCTTTTACTTCGTAACCCCAGCGCCGCGCTGCTTTAAGCGCCGTTTCAACAGCTTCAGCACCTGTATTCATCGGGAGTGCCATGTTTTTATTTGTGAGTTTGCAGATTTTTTCATACCAAGGTCCGAGCTGGTCATTATGAAAGGCACGTGAAGTTAAGGTTACTCGGTCTGCTTGGTCTTTTAATGCTTGAATGATTTTCGGATGACGGTGCCCTTGGTTCACAGCTGAATAGGCGCTAAGCATATCCATATAACGATTACCTTCTGGACTTTCCACCCATACCCCTTCGGCCTTCGAAATGACGATTGGCAGTGGATGATAGTTATTTGCCCCAAATTTATTGGTTTGTTCAATAATTTCCGTCGTTTTAGTTGTAACTGTCATGATCGTTTCCCCCTCTATTCTTAGAGAGCATCACAAGACGCCCTGGCTTTTTAAGTTTAAAGCATTTCTGAAGTTGTTTTTGCCTGCATGTGAAGCAATAAGTAATCCGGGCCGCCGGCTTTTGAATCGGTTCCAGACATATTGAATCCGCCGAATGGCTGGTAGCCGACAATCGCACCCGTACATACACGATTAAAATAAAGATTTCCTACGTAGAACTCTTCTCTAGCTCGTTCAATGTGCTCACGGTTATTTGAAATTAGGGCTCCGGTTAAACCATAATCAGTGTTGTTGGCAATTTTCATCATATGGTCAAAGTCACGTGCCTTACAGAAGGTTACCACTGGACCAAAAATTTCTTCCTTCATAAGTCGGGCATCCTCATTCAAGTCAGCGAATATCGTTGGTTGAATAAAGTATCCCTTGGAGTCATCCCCTTCGCCGCCAGTCATTAACCTGCCTTCTTCTTTTCCAATTTCAATATAGCTCATAATCTTTTTGAATGATTTTTCATCAATAACTGGTCCCATGTAAGTGTCTTGTAATTCTGGATTACCAAGGGTAAGTGTTTTTGTTAGCGCAACCGCCTTGTCAAGGACAACATCATACACATCTTGGTGTACCACAGCGCGGGACCCCGCAGAACATTTTTGACCGGAGAAGCCAAATGCTGAATAGACGATTGAAGCTGCTGCCAGATCCAAATCGGCTTGATTATCAACTACAACGGTGTCTTTCCCACCCATTTCGGCAATCACACGCTTTAACCAAATTTGTCCTGGATTTACTTTTGCTGCCCGCTCATAAATGCGGCAGCCAACCTCGCGGGAACCTGTAAACGACACAAAACGAGTTTTTGGATGATCGACTAAATAATCTCCGATTTTAGCACCACTTCCAGGCACAAAGTTTAACACTCCTTTAGGAAGACCTGCTTCATGCATAAGCTCTATAAATTTGGCGGCCACAATTGGTGTAGAGTTTGCCGGTTTTAAAAGAACCGTGTTCCCGGATACAATGGCTGCAACCGTCGTACCAGCCATAATCGCAAGCGGGAAGTTAAATGGTGAGATGATAATTCCGACTCCGAGTGGAATATAATTGTACTGATTTAATTCACCTGAACGACTTTTTACTGGCACACCTGCTTGGATGCTTACCATTTGTCTAGCATAGAATTCAAGGAAATCAATCGCTTCGGCTGTATCTGCGTCTGCTTCGTTCCATGGTTTCCCTGCTTCTTTTACAAGATAACTAGAGAATTCATGTTTCCTTCGGCGCATCATCGCTGCTGCACGAAATAAGATATTGGCGCGATGCTCTGGCTTCCATGTTTTCCAAGATTCAAACGCTATTAAAGCTGCCTGCATTGCTTTTTCTGCTAGCTCTTGATTTACCATTGAAACACTGCCAATAACCTCTTCTTTATTAGCTGGGTTTATCGAGAGAATTTTTTCTTCAGTTATTATAGCTTCTCCGTTAATTATTACTGGGTAGTGTTTACCTAGTTCTGAATGCACGAAGGCGAGCGCTTCTTGAAATGCCTGAGCATTTTTATCTTCCGTAAAATTAGTGAATGGCTCATGTGAATATGGATACATTGTTTTTCCCCCTTTTGTTGTTCGTTAAAAGTAAATGCAAGTTCCGTGCCAACTTGAATTTTGCAGTTTAATAGCTTTTCTATGATAATAAGAGCAAATAATTTTTGCGCAAAATTAAATTTCTTTAACAAAATAGCAAAATTATTTTGCATTAAGCTATTTTCTTTGATTTAATAGATGGATATAGGACAACAAGGGGTATAGATAAAATGGATAAATCAAAGGATGATCTGCTCTATTTAACGAGGATGTATAAGCGGATTCTGGACGAGATCGATGTCGGAGTGCATGCGGTCGATGATACCGGTAAAACAATTATTTATAATAAAAAAATGATGCAAATGGAATCGATGGATCTGCAGGATGTTATCGATAAAAATCTGTTAGACGTGTTTATGTTTAAAGACGACCAATCTAGTACACTAGTAAAAGCGCTCCAAGAGGGAAAAGAAACAAGTAACGTGAAGCAGACCTATTTTAATAATAAAGGACGAGAAATTACCACGATTAACAACACAATCCCGATCTTTTCTAATCATGAACTACAGGGTGCGGTGGAAATTGCTAATGATGTGACGAAGCTAGAACGCTTAATTAAGGGCAACATGACGAAAGGGACTACTAAATACACGTTTGATCATATTATTGGGACCAGCCCCGCTATTAAAGAAGTAATAGAATCGGCGAAACGGGCGACAAGAACCTCTTCCTATGTATTGATAGTCGGTGACACTGGGACGGGTAAAGAACTTTTCGCCCAAAGCATTCACAACGCAAGTGAGCGGTTATCTGGGCCATTTATATCGCAGAACTGCGCGGCCCTGCCAGATAATTTAATTGAGAGTCTTCTGTTCGGTACAAAACGCGGTGCATTTACAGGGGCCATGGATACCCCAGGGTTATTCGAACAAGCGAACGGCGGCACTTTGCTGCTTGATGAAATTAACTCCTTAAATATGAATCTTCAAGCAAAATTGCTTCGCGTCCTTCAGGAAAAAACTATCAGACGGATCGGTGATACAAAGGACACACCTGTAGATGTCAGGGTCATCGCTAATATGAATGAGGATCCGATTGATGCCGTTGCTAATAATCGGATGCGAAAAGACTTATATTATCGACTTGGAGTTGTAACGATCTTTGTGCCACCCTTAAAAGATCGTAAAGAAGACATTCCGTTATTAGTGGAGCATTTTGTAGAAAAATACAATGAACGATTTCAAATGCAAGTAAAAGGCTTATCGGAGGAGGTCAGACATTCCTTCTTTGATTATGATTGGCATGGAAATGTACGTGAACTCGAGCACATTATTGAAGCAGCCATGAACATCATGATGGATGGTGAAGACTTTATCATGTACCGTCATTTGCCATACCAGTATCGAAACAAAATACAGATGAAAGAAAGAATGATGCCCCTTTCAACGGTTGATACCTTTATGAAAGAAACAGGAGACGTTACGGTTCCATTAAAAGAGCAAATGGAGTTATTTGAAAAAACTTATATTGAGCATGTACTCAAGAAAAATGAGTTTAATATTTCCAAAACGGCAAAATCGCTGGGGTTAAGCCGTCAAAGCTTGCAGTATCGATTAAAGAAATTAAATTTTGAGGTAAATAATTTATAGTCACCGCGCAAAGGCGGGTTGAAGATAACGAACATTGGAGTTTCACGACCCAAAGTTCGTTATTTTTTTAAAAAAATTTCGTACAAGCTTAACAACGCAAGACTCACTTTCTGGGGAGCTATTTCATATAATATAGCAGGAGCAAAATGATATCTATCAACATTTTTGTAAAATTACCCATTTTAATAATAAAACATACAAGCATAAATATTCCATTTTTCCCCCATACTAAGAAAAAACGATGAGGTGAAGAAAATGGGACTACTCAACTCATTTAATCAATGGAAAGAGGCAAGATATCAAAATCATGTCTCTACTATGAAAGACCAAGGCAAATGCCCTGATTGTGAGGGTAGAGGGTATACTGTATATCCTTATAATGAGTTTGCCTACTTTAATTCATTTGAATGCCCTGGATGCCAAGGCAGTGGTCAATATGTTGATTGGGAAGAAATGAGGTAGTTGGAGAGAATTTCCCTTTAAAAGGATAAAAAAATCCCGGCATCGAGGTATGCTGGGATTTTTCCTTTTTAACTCGTTTTAACCTGACTTTGATAAACCCTCGCTGTTCTGATTTCAACCGTGAGAGATCCTCTCCTGACAATTGTTTTTATCATAAGGGGAACACCAGTCGTATTTTTAAATCGGAAATCGTACCCGCCATAAGATACGGTTGCATCCCTTCCAGTAGGTACATAGCCCACATGAAGAGAGTGATGATGTTTTTCAATATAACTGACGGCTAATTTATCAATAGCGTTATACAAGGTGGATGAGGTTTGACAAATGCCGCCGCCAATTCCGTCCACTAACTTTCCATCAAGGGCTTCCGGCGCGGGTTGATAGCCATGCTCGGCATCACTTGGTCCTACAGTGGTGTTAAAGGAAAAGGAGTCTCCGGCGCCAAGAATGACATTGTTAATCGCCTCAGCCGATAATGCAATATTTTTCGACCTGCCGGCCACGCCGCTATTAAAGCGGGTCGTATAGGATGCAACGACAACCTCACCTAATTGCGCTGCCTCTTCCGGTTTATAGCCGCTTGCATTTACATACAATGGGATTACAATGTCGCCTCCTTTTAATGATGCTTGGATGATTTTCTCAGTCAGTTCTTCCTCTTCGAGAATGGTTTGCGGCGAGCCTTTAATTACCTGTCCATTTACATCGAGTTTGTCGAGGATCATTCTTTTATCATATCCAGGGGTACCATTCGTTCCCCTTGCCAATTCTCTCGTTAATTCGGCTAATTGGGCCTTATATTTTTCATCATCTGACCCATATCCCATTTCTTTCGGTTTTAATGTTTTAATTACCTTTTTGGTATTCGGGTCGATAAGATTTATTAAAACTGGTTTTTCCACTTTCTCTTCCTTCAATTGTTTCTCTTTGGTGTTATTTTGCGGACCCGCCGCAATCGCTTCTTTTTCTTTTGTTGTCTGCTCTGAACAACCTGCTAATCCTAATAAACCGCCTGCCAATAAAACGGTGATGATTCTAGTAAACTTTTTCATTTTCCCCCAACTTTACTCGTTATTTCGTTTGAATTTTCCACTAAACCTATTACTATATGATTTGACGAATATCACTGAATTTGGTTTCATAAATGATCCTATTTATTCCATTTTTATTTCCACTTTCCTGCATTTGACATGGGTTCATTCTATCACTTTTTACTAGAAAAAAATGGCTTTTCTGATGTGATGAAGAAAAATAATTTTTTCACACTATAAACTTTGAATAAAAACACGAGATAAGTAAATAGTAATACCTAGGTTTGTTTATTTATTGGAGGTGCTTTAATGTCTGTTTATGTCCATCAGACGTTTGTCATTAAACAAGATAAATTTAAAGAAGGAATTGATAATTTAAGGGAAATTAAAAAGTTCAGAACCGAAAATTATGAACACAAGGTAGAGATACTGACCCCGATATCAGGAGAGGATCATACCTACGCCCTTCTCTCCATTTATGAAGGATTAGCGGAAATGGAATTACAAAATAAAAAAATGTTTGAAGACGAAGAATACATAGAGCTTATCGGTCCTTTCTTCCTTGAAAACATTGAGCAAGGCAGTATGTATACACAAATTTATCGTTCCTTAAGTGAACGAAAAACGGATAAGAAGAAGGAAAAAGAAAAGGATTAATCGAACTGCAAAAAACAAAAAGGGCGCTATAGCCCTTTTTGTTTTTTGTCTTATAACAGCATATTTATGAGCAATGCGCCCCCAAACGCTACAAATGAAAGGATGGTTTCCAAGACTGTCCATGTTTTAAACGTTTCCGGAACACTCAATCCTAAATATTCTTTTACCATCCAGAAACCCGCATCATTAACATGTGAAAACATTAACGATCCTGCTCCCGTCGCTATTACTAGTAATTCAAGATTCACGTCTGTCATCCCTGCAACCACTGGCGAAACAATTCCTGCAGCGGTGGTTAAGGAGACCGTAGCCGATCCAGTTGCGATCCGGATTAGACCTGCAATTAAAAAGGCCAAAACCAGTGGGGATAGAGACAGATTTTCAGCCATCCTCGCAATTGTATCCCCCACCCCGCTTTCAATCAAAATTTGTTTAAATCCACCTCCAGCTCCAATGATTAAGGCGATTGAACCAACGGGTAATAAACATTCCTCTGTTAATTTTTTGACCGCTTCTTTATCCATCCCTCTCCGCATTCCAAGGAAATAATAGGCTACAAAAACAGAAATTAGCAGGGCAATGATTGGACTTCCAATGAAAATGAGAAATTTAGTGATTCCGGCCGTTAATTTTAAGTAAGGGGCAATCGCTGAAAGGATCATCAGTAATACCGGCAGCAGAATGATAAAAAAAGAAATACCTGTGCCTGGTAAAGATTTGGCTTTATTGCTGATTCTAATCAACTCAGGTTCACCTTTTGGTACGACTCTTCTATTAATCCACATGGCAAACAATGGTCCAGCGATTATCAGTGCAGGAATCGCAATAATTAATGAATATAATAGAACCTTTCCTAAATTAGCCTTATAAATGCTGATGGCTGCTAATGCCCCTGGATGTGGCGGAACCAGGCCATGGACAATCGATAATCCGGCGATACAAGGCAAGGCAATGAGCAATATATTTTGTTTAGATGATTTATGAATCGAGATGACTAAAGGCAAAAGGATTAAAATTCCTACTTCAAAAAATACAGGAATCCCAATAATAAAGCCTGATAACATCATGGCCCATGGCAATTTGTTAACTCCAAAAACGCGAATAAAGTATTCGGCAATCTGCATCCCTGCTCCAGAGTCTGCCATCATTTTACCTAAAATGGTTCCTAAAGCCAAAATGCCGATTAAATGCCCAAGGACCCCGCCTACCCCCGTTTCATAGGCAGTAACAATTTTATCAAGTGATAGCCCTGATACTAAAGCTAAAAACAAGCTGGCCACTAGTAAGCTGATAAATGCATGCCATTTAAACCATGATACTCCGAGAACAACGATGACAATTGACACGAGCGTCATAAGTAATAAAAAAGTATCCATAAACACCATCCCTCATTTGATATTGTGGTTATATACCTCTCTTATTGTTAACATTTGATATATTAAAATTCAGTTTACTCTAGGTTACGATCTATCAAACAAAAAAAGCCTCCATCCTAACACTAAGGATGAAGACTCAATAATTAATCTCTATCTAACAGCGCTGCACCAGCTATTCCTGGTTTAGTCATTTCAAATATATTTAAGATAAGGTCTAATTCTTCTTCAGTCAGCACATCATGCTGCAAACATAATTCGCGAACAGATTTTCCACTGACAATCGCTTCTCTGGCAATTCTAGCTGCCACTTCATATCCCAAATGCGGATTGACGGCTGTGATAATACCGACACTTTTCTCAACATATTCTTTTAAACGTGCTTCGTTTGCTTCAATTCCCTTCAGGCAAAAATCAGTAAAGGAACGGAAACCATTATTCATAATACTGATTGACTGAAGTAAGTTAAAAACTAATACAGGCTCCATCACATTCAATTCCAGCTGGCCAGCTTCTGAAGCAAGACAGATGGTATGATCGTTGCCGATTACCTGAAAGGCAATTTGGTTGATCAGTTCGGGCATGACCGGATTTACTTTTCCTGGCATTATCGACGAACCCGGCTGGCGGGGCGGCAAATTAATTTCCCCAAGGCCGGCTCTCGGGCCGGAAGCCATTAAACGCAGGTCATTGGCGATTTTCGACATGTTCATCATACAAACTTTTAATGCAGCCGATACCTCGGTATAGGCATCCGTGTTTTGGGTCGCATCAACGAGATGTTCAGCATTGACTAATGGGAGTCCGCTGATATCGGCTAACTCTTTTACTACATCTTTAATATATTGGGGGTCGGCATTTAGACCCGTCCCAACTGCTGTAGCACCCATATTGACCTCATACAAATGTTTTTTCGAATTTGAAATCCTCTTAATATCTCTTTTCAGAACACGTGAGTATGCTTCAAATTCTTGTCCAAGTCGGATCGGAACGGCATCCTGTAAATGAGTCCGCCCCATTTTGATAACGTTCTCAAATTTTTTCGCCTTCTCCCTAAAAACAGCGAGCATATCATCCATCGTTACAAGTAATTTCTCCAGTAATTTTAGAGAAGAGATATGAATGGCTGTCGGGAAAACATCATTCGTAGATTGTGACATATTGACATGCGTATTTGGACTTAAGTGAATATATGTACCTTTGGCATGACCAAGTAATTCAAGTGCACGATTAGCGATCACTTCATTTGCGTTCATGTTCATGGATGTCCCCGCGCCGCCTTGAATCGGATCGACAATAAATTGGTCATTCCACTTACCAGCAATAACCTCATCTGCTGCTTGACAAATAACCTCACCAAGCCCTGAATATAACCTTTTAGTATTCATATTGGCTATTGCAGCTGCCTTTTTTACCATTGCCAATGCTTTGATCAATTCTTCGTGAATGGAGTACCCAGTAATCGGGAAATTCTCAACCGCCCTTAGTGTTTGGATTCCATAATAGGCATCCAGTGGGATTTCTTTTTTCCCTAAGAAATCTTGTTCGGTTCTGTTTGTAGTCATCGCTTTCTGTCTCCTTTATATAAACCAACTATCGATACAAAAAAATAATAACAATAAAAAATGACTCTGTCTCTACTTTCGGTCATAATTTCTGCCTCAAATTGAAAATTGTTCTGTTAAAATAATAATATTTCGAGACACGTTATAATTTTTATTATATTTTTGCCACATAAGCCATAATTTTGTCATTATTACCTACAGAAGGAGTAGTGGTTTTGTGTCGGAACTTAATAACTATGTAGAATTTTGTCATAATCTTTATTTGGCTACTATCTTATATTAATAAGTTATTCATGTTATAATCATCTCAATATTATTTCAATATTATAAAATTTTAAAATACGAAGGTAATTTGAAAGTGAGGTTTACTAGCAGAAATGGTAACAACTACTCTTAGAATAATTCCACAACCGAAAACGTACGGCCCGCTTGGCAATCTCCCACAACTAGATTTACATCAACCATCTCAATCCATCATGAAACTTTCCTATGAATATGGTCCCATTTTTAAACTTAAATTTCCGACCGGCACAGGTATTTTCATTTCTTCTGCTGACTTAGTGGAAGATGCGTCGGATGAGTCCCGTTTTGATAAGCTCGTTAATGCCCCATTACAAAAGGTACGCGCATTTTCTGGGGATGGCCTGTTTACAAGCTGGACCAAGGAGGATAACTGGCGTAAGGCCCATAATATTCTTCTTCCCAGCTTTAGTCAAAGTGCGATGAAGGGCTACCATTCCATGATGGTTGACATTGCCTTACAGCTCGTACAAAAATGGTCGCGCCTAAATTCGGATGAAAGTATTAATGTTCCTGAAGATATGACAAGACTTACACTTGATACCATTGGTTTATGCGGTTTCAATTATCGCTTTAATAGTTTCTATCGGGAAAAGCCGCATTACTTTATCAAAAGTATGGGACGAGCCCTTGACGAAGCGATGAATCAAAGCAACCGTCTCGGTGTCCAAGACAAGCTGCTGATCAAAAAAAAGCGCCAGTTTAACCGTGATATCGAGTACATGTTTTCTCTAGTGGATCGAATTATCAAAGAGAGAAAACAGACCGAAAGCCATGATGCGGAAGATTTACTATCCCGTATGCTAGATTGTGCAGACCCGGTCACAGGTGAAAAACTAAGCGATGAAAATATTCGTTATCAAATTATTACATTTTTAATTGCCGGACATGAAACAACCAGCGGGTTACTATCCTTTGCCCTTTATTTCTTAATGAAACACCCTAAAGTTCTGGCAAAGGCCTATGAAGAAGTGGACCGGGTTCTGACAAGTGCTACCCCAACCTACCAGCAAGTCCGCCAATTAAAGTATATTCGAATGATTTTAAATGAATCTTTAAGACTCTGGCCGACCGCTCCGCTTTTCTCTTTGTACGCAAAGGAGGATACATTATTGGCAGGAACCTATCCGCTTAAACGAAGAGATGTTGTCAATATTTTATTGCCCGTATTACATCGTGACCCAAAGGCCTGGGGTGATGATGCCGAAGAATTTAATCCTGAGCGGTTTGCCGACCCTAAAAAAATACCACACCACGCTTACAAACCATTTGGGAATGGACAGCGCGCTTGTATCGGACAGCAATTTGCCATGCATGAGGCTGTCCTATTAATCGGGATGATTTTAAAACAGTTTGATTTAATTGATCATACGAACTATCAATTAAAGATTAAAGAAACGTTAACATTTAAACCGGATGAATTATACATAAAAGTTCAACCGCGTAAAGACGATGCCGCTGTCCCTCTTTTACCGGAAACACCACGTTCATCTATTATGGTGACAGGGAACAAATTTCTAGCGGAAAAGAATATTCAAATGCCTGCAGCTTCCCATAATACACCGCTGCTAGTGTTATTTGGATCAAATATGGGAACTGCTGAAGGGCTTGCCCATGATTTAGCTGTAACAGCTCGTTTCAAAGGGTTCCAAAGTGAGGTTGCCCCTCTCGATGATTTTGTTGGCAAACTCCCAAGACAAGGGAATGTTTTCATAATCTGTTCTTCTTATAATGGAAACCCGCCAAAAAATGCTCGTAAATTTGTGAAATGGTTAAAAGAAGCGGAGAGTGAATCACTGTCATCAGTCCGGTTTGCTGTGTTTGGCTGTGGCGATACCAATTGGGCTAGTACATATCAAAGTATTCCTGCCCTCCTTGATGAAAAGCTTGCTGAAAAAGGAGCTAGCCGGATCGTTCAGAAGGGTATGGGAGATGCCAGTGCTGATTTTGAAAACCAATTTGAAACATGGCACGAGAAATTATGGCCCGAGGTTTTTAAAGCGCTGGGAATCGAGGATAGGGTAAAAAGGGCAGAGGAATTGCTCTCAATTCAATTTGTAAATGGGTATAACGAAGATTCGCAGCAAGTTACTTCTTCTATGGACGGTCTCCAAACCGCTCCATTGCCTCAGAATCCATCGGAACTGGTTCACCGTGTATTGAAGCGTTTTGCTTTAGAGAGAAATGAACAATTAATCCTATCGGGAGACAAGGGAAAACTGTTTCATCTTCCGTTTGATTTTCCTGTTCGTGCTTGGGACTTATTGGCTTATAGTGTTAACCTGGAAGAAAGAGTCACGCAGCTCCAGCTTCGCGAATTGATTGAATGTACCATTTGCCCTCCTCATAAAAAGGAATTGGAGCAGCTCGAAAGAAATGAAGAATTGATTGCTCAAAAAGAGCTGTCAATGCTGGATTTACTAGAAAAATATCCAGCCTGTGAACTTCCTTTTGAACGGTTTATCCAAATGTTATCACCTTTAAAAGGGTAAATTACTAACGCTTCTCCGGTTACTGGCGCTTAGCACTTGTTTACTGGCGCATCGCATCCGGTTACTGGCGGGTCGCACCCGGTTACTGGCGCATCGCACCCGGTTACTGGCGCAAGGCACTCGTGTACTGGCGGATACCAGCTAATTTTTTAAAGAGGTAACCAATGAGTACTTCTCATCGGTTACCTCTTTTACTTTTCTATGGGTGGTGAAAAGTCTACCGTTCTAAAAAAGAATGATTGAATTTTCTTAGCAGCTCGCCAAAAACTCGGCACTCCTCTTCAGGCCAATCTTGAAGTAATTCTGTAATGCGTTCGAAACGCGCCTGCATATGTTCTTTTAATTCTTTTTTTCCTAGCTCGGTGATTTCAAAAGTATAAGCCCTACCATCTAACGGATCAGGAATTTTATATAAGTAGCCTTTCTGTTCTAAAGCAGCGGCTTGTCTGCTTACCGTTGATATATCGAGTTGAAATTCACCGGCTAATACCTTTACGCCGACAGCCCCTTTCATTGCGATGCGACGAAGTAACAGATAGGCAGATCGGTCTAGGCTCCCAATTTTCTTATGATTATTATCAGAAGTCGTTCGTCGAAGCAAGATCGCTAATTCAAGTTCGATCATTTCTAGGGCATTTTCATTCATTTTATAACCTCACAGTATTCAATATTCCTACACATTATCATATCATAATCATAATTGATTTTTATTTTCTCGTCAGCAATAGAAAACATCATTGACGTAGGGAAAAATAGTTGTATAATACAATCATATACTTTCATTATACAACTATATCACACAATTAAAAAGGAGAGATATGAATGTCATCCACACCGCACTCGATTGCGTCAACTTCAAAACCTGAAGTACAACCATCATTACTAACACAGCCAAAATCAGTATGGGCCGTGTTTTTCGCCTGTATCATTGCTTTCATGGGTTTAGGCTTAGTCGACCCCATCTTACCTGCAATTGCAGAACAATTGCATGCTACACATAGTCAAGTAACCTTATTGTTCACGAGCTACAATGCGGTTATGGCAGTCGCCATGCTCATAACCGGGATGATTTCTTCAAGGCTCGGAATTAAGTGGACCCTGCTTTCTGGTATTGTCATCATTGCTGTCTTTTCCGCACTTGGAGGAATTTCAAACGGAATATGGTCCCTTGTAAGTCTTCGAGGCGGTTGGGGATTAGGAAATGCTTTATTCGTTGCAACGGCACTTGCAGCGATTGTCTCGCTATCGAAAAGCGGAACAGCCAAAGCGATTATTTTATATGAAGCCGCTATTGGTCTGGGAATTTCTGTAGGCCCGCTGCTCGGCGGCTGGTTAGGGGCAATGTCCTGGAGAGGACCGTTTCTGGGTGTTGCTGTACTAATGGTAGTAGCTTTTATTGGATTAATCGTATTAATGCCAAAATCTCAACAAGATCAACAGGCTAGCCAGGCAAAAACATCTATACTAGATCCCTTCCGCGCCCTTAAACACCGTTCGTTACTAGTCTTTGGAATTGCGGCAGCCCTTTATAATTTTGGCTTTTTCACGCTGCTTGCCTATGCCCCGTTTGTCATGGGATTGGATGAACATGGACTGGGCTTTGTATTCCTAGGATGGGGAGTCTTACTTGCAATTACTTCTGTCTTTATGGCTCCTGAATTACAGGCAAGGTTTGGAACCATTAAATCGATGTGTGCGATGTTGGTGCTGTTCGGTATTCTTCTTTTTGTCATGGGTACATGGACATCATCACAAGCCGTTATTATTACTTGTGTTATTGCTGCCGGTGCATTATTAGGTAATAACAATACACTCATTACTACTGCTGTTATGAATGCTGCACCTGTACAACGCTCAACAGCGTCTGCCGCTTACAGCTTCCTTCGCTTTATCGGCGGTGCAATTGCCCCCTTTATGGCTGGTAAGCTGGCAGAAATTTATAATGCGTCTGTTCCTTTTATTGTTGGAGGAAGTTTTGTCATCATTTCTGTACTGTTCATTTTAATAAACAGAAAGCACATTAACCATGTTGATGATGTTGAATTAGGTCATTAAACGTGGATAAAGGAAGGTGTCCCAAAAGTATAGCTTTTTGGGGCATTTCTCTTTTTTATACATTAAACTAGTCTGTTGATTTCCGCTTTAGGCGGCTTCCGCTTTCCGCGGGCGTGCCGGGGAGTCTTCGCGCCTTCCGCTCCAATCAACAGAGTGTGAAAAAGTTGTTATCAACTACCTTTTGGGGCAGCCCCTTTTTCTTTTTCCAATCTGCCATTAGTCAGTGAATATCCCGCTTTTTAAAACGGCCGCCTCGAACTTCTGCAATGTCAGCTATAGCTAAAAATGCAGTAGGATCAATATCTTCAACAATGGTCGTGAGTTTTGATTCTTCCAATCGAGAAATGATACTGAAAATAACTTTCTTATTATCTCCTGTATATGCACCTTCACCATTTAAGTAGGTTACTCCCCGTCCTAACCGGTCATTCACGGCATTTCCGATTTCATCGGCATTGTCACTAATAATCCAGACAGATTTAGTTTCTTCGAGCCCTTGAACAACCGTATCGATTGCTTTCGAAGCAATGACATACGCTAATAATGAATACATGGCGCGGTCCCAGGTAAAGACAAAGCCTGCTGCACCTAAGATAAAAATGTTCATAAACATAATGATTTGACCAACTGAAAAAGGAACCTTTTTGCTAATAACAAGAGCTAGGATTTCTGTTCCATCTAATGCTCCGCCATTACGAATGACAAGCCCTACTCCTATTCCTAAAATCATACCGCCAAAAAGGGTGGCCAAGAGGATATCTTCTGTAAAAGGGGGAATGGGATGAAAAAACGAAGTGAAAATCGATAATACGATAATTCCATAAACAGTTGAAAATGCAAAGGTTTTTCCCATTTGTTTGTAGCCCAGATACACAAAAGGCAGGTTCAATATAAATAGAAAGAGTCCTAGTTTCCAGCCTGTAAGATGTGCAAGCATGATGGAGATACCGGTGATTCCCCCATCAATAACGTGGTTTGGCACTAAAAATATTTCTAGTCCTGTTGCCATTAGAATAGCTCCAATGGTAATCGCGATGATTCGAATAATCACCCTGCTGAGAGGCAGTTTCCGATGCTGAAAATTTCCCTTCATCAATTCTGTCATTAAACCACTCCTTATTCATTGGATTTTGCTATAGGATCATCCAATCTAGCAGGAATACCCATATAAATATGTTCTTTATATGATTATATCATATTTTCAAGAAAATTTGAACTAGAGTTCATATTTCTAACATAAAAAAGGGATTGCAACTTTTTGCAATCCCCTTTTCTTATACCATTACCTTACATATATTATTTGTAAATTCGACTGGATCTTCGATTGGTAAGCCTTCAATTAGCAAGGCTTGATTATATAATAAGTTTGTAAATAAGGTTACCTTATCTTTATCCTGTTCGAAGGCATCCTTTAATGATGCAAACACCTCGTGGTGGACATTAATTTCTAAGATCTTATCTGCTTTAATATTTTGGCTGTTTGGCATAGCATTTAAGATTTTTTCCATTTCAATCGAGACTGCCCCATCCGTAGCTAAACATACTGGATGAGATTTAAGTCGTTTCGATGCCTTTACATCTTTAACCTTATCGTTTAGAACATTTTTCATAAAATCAAATAGCTCTTTATTGTCTTGCTCCTCTGCAGACGTATCTTGATTTTCATCGGCTTCAAATCCTAAATCACCGCTGGAAACCGATTTAAACTCTTTTTCTTTATAGGACATTAGCATTCTAATTGCAAACTCATCAATCTCATCCGTGAAATAAAGAATTTCATAGCCTCTATCCGCAACTAATTCCGTTTGTGGCAGTTTATCAATACGATCATTCGATTCACCGGTTGCATAGTAAATATATTTTTGGTCCTCTGACATTCTTGAGAGATACTCATCAAGAGTGACCAATTTCTTCTCCTTAGATGAATAGAACATTAATAGATCCTGAAGTTCTTCTTTATGGGTTCCATAATCACTGTAAACACCATACTTTAGTTGTCGGCCAAATGATTTAAAGAACGTTTCGTACTTTTCTCGTTCATTCTTTAAAATCGACAACAATTCGCTTTTGATTTTCTTGTTAATATTTTTGGCAATAAGCTTTAATTGACGGTCATGCTGAAGCATTTCTCTTGAGATATTTAAAGAAAGATCTTCAGAGTCCACCATACCCTTCACAAAACTAAAATAGTCTGGAAGTAAATCAGCGCACTTATTCATGATTAACACACCATTGGAATATAGCTCTAACCCTTTCTCAAATTCCTGGGTGTAATAATCAAACGGAATGTTTTCCGGGATATATAGAATGGCGTTGTATCTTACCGCGCCATCAACGCTGATATGAATATGTTTAAGCGGCTTATCAAAACCGTAGCGTTTCTCCGTGTAAAAAAGTTCATAATCCTCTGTTGTTAGATCCTTCTTATTCTTTTTCCAAATAGGAACCATACTGTTAATGGTTTGTTCTTCCACTACTTCTTCAAATTCATTTTCACTGCCCTCTTTGAGCTTACGTTCTGTTACATCCATTTTGATTGGGTAGCGAATAAAATCTGAATACTTTTTAATGATCGACTTTAATCGGTATTCTTCAAGATACTCATCATAATTTTCATCTTCGGTGTTTTCTTTAATTTTCAAAGTAATCTCAGTACCAACTGATTCCTTCTCACATGGAGTGATGGTATATCCGTCTGCTCCTTTAGATTCCCATTTGTAGGCTTCATCACTGCCTAGAGCCTTACTTATTACAGATACTTCATCTGCCACCATAAAGGCTGAATAGAAACCAACCCCAAACTGACCGATGATATCATAACCGTCTTTAATTTCATTTTCCTTTTTGAAAGCTAGCGAACCACTTTTTGCGATCGTACCAAGGTTATTTTCAAGTTCTTCCTTTGTCATACCAATACCGGTATCCGTGATCTTCAATAATCTATTGTTTTGATCTGCAGTGACTTTTATGTAATAACTTTCCTGGTCAAATGTCAACGCATCATCTGTTAAGGCCTTATAGTATATTTTATCAATTGCATCGCTTGCATTAGACAATAACTCTCTTAAGAATATCTCCCGGTGTGTGTAAATAGAATTGATCATCATGTCTAATAATCGTTTGGACTCTGCTTTAAATTGCTTTGTTTCCATTAAGACCTCTCCTTTTATCAACAATCTATACTTATATTTTAGCACTCTTAACTCGTGAGTGCTAACCATTATTTTAATAACATATTTTCTTTTTTGTTGTCAAGATAAAACTAGTCTTTTGACTTCCGCTCCAGGCGCTTCGCTTTCCGCGGGCGGTACGGGGAGCCTCCTCGGCGCTTAAGCGGAGGGCACTGAAAAAGTTCACATTTTAAGCAGTTGAAAGGTAGACTTTATCGACCTTTTAACTGCCTTTTTGTTTTATAATAAAATTATAAAATTTTGCGGGTGGTATTCAGATGATTTCCGATCAAGAATCTTTTACTCTTAGTCCATATATAGCAATTTACGATCTTGTTGTGCCACAAGAAAATATGCTTCGACGAATTAAAGAATTAGTGGATTTTTCGTTCATTCTCGAAGAGTTAAAAACGAAATATTGCCTAGATAACGGGCGGAATGCGGTGCCACCAATCCGAATGTTCAAATATCTATTACTGAAGTCGATTTATGATTTATCAGATGTAGATATCGTACAGCGTTCCAGATATGATATGTCGTTTAAATATTTCCTCGACATGGCACCAGAAGACCCGGTAATAGATCCAAGTTCGTTAACAAAATTTCGTAGGCACCGTCTTAAAGATGTGGGCTTATTAGATTTGCTTATTGGGAAAACCGTTGAGATAGCACTTGAAAAGGAAATTATAAAAAGTAAAACAATAATTGTGGACTCCACACATACGCAGTCACGTTATAACCAAAAGTCGCCAAAGGAATTTTTGCAAGAGAAGTCAAAAAGTCTAAGAAAAGCAGTTTATCAAATCGACGAATCAATGAAGGAGAAATTTCCACCAAAATCAACTTCTGACGAAGTTGGAGATGAATTGAATTATTGTCGTCAAGTTATTTCTGTTGTCGAATCGGAACCACTAATAGCTGCAATTCCTAACGTTAATGAAAAATTAAATGTCCTACATGAAGTAGTAGAAGATTACACAGACCATATGAGTCAAATGAATTGTTCAACTGATACAGACGCACGGGTAGGACATAAAACAGCAGACTCTTCATTCTTCGGATATAAAACACATATTGCAATGAGCGATGAAAGAATAATAACAGCTGCAGTTGTGACAACGGGAGAAAAAAGTGATGGAAAATATCTGCAGGAGTTAATTGAAAAAAGCCAAGCAACAGGAATGGAAATTAATACAGTAATTGGTGATACAGCCTATTCTGAAAAAGACAATATTAGCTATACAAAAAAAAATCAACTTGAACTTATTTCTAAATTGCATCCACATATAACACATGGAACACGGGCAAAAGAAGATGAATTTGAATTTAATAAAGATGCTGGAATGTTCGTTTGTAAGGCAGGGCATATGGCAATTAAGAAAAAATATGAAGAAAGAAAGGGGCAAGACAAAAACCCAAGAATCAAGTTCTTTTTTGATATTGAGAAATGTAAAGGTTGTGCATTCCGTGATGGGTGCTATAAAGAAGAAGCAAAAAGTAAGACATACTCAATAACAGTTAAATCAACTGAACATAAAGATCAAGAAGAATTTCAAGAAACAGAAAGATTCAAACAACTAGCAAAAACTCGCTATAAAATTGAGGCCAAAAATAGCGAACTTAAACACAGACACGGGTTTAAAATAGCAAATTCCTCGGGTCTATTTGGCATGGAAATTCAAGGGGCAACAGCGATGTTCGCAGTGAATCTTAAGCGGATTCTAAAGCTCCTAAATGAAAAAGTGTAAAAGAAGACAAGGAAAAAGGTGACATTTCATCTAATTTAAGACGAAATGTCACCTTTTTTTATATTAGCTCGTAATTTTATCTTATCTCAAATTGAAAAGTTAAAAAAACGTAAGTTTTTCAGTGCCCTCGCTTAAGCGCCTGTGGGGTCTCCCCTGCCCCGTACTCCCGCAGGAGTCTTCGCGCCTTCCGCTCCAATCAATAGAGTGTGTAAAAATTATTTATCAACCACTTTTAAGGTCAGCCTCTATCAAACTAAATATTAAATTTCGCAAACCGTTATTGGATAATTTTTGATGCCCTTGCTAGTGCTGCTGTCTTTTGAATCCTTTGGCTTAAAGGTTTTTTTAAGACGAGGGCTAATAAAAAGCTGAGAGCCGCAAAGACAAGCAAATAGGATACATCCCTTATCACTACATCCACTACCATCCCACCGACTGTTTCCCGGAGCATACTTACCGCATACGTAAACGGCATAAAAGGATAAATCATTTGGAAAAACGCAGAAGTAGTACTAACAGGAAATGTCGCACCGGAACTTGAAATTTGCAGCACCAAAAGAATGATCGCTAAACCTTTTCCGATTGTTCCAAAGACAGAGCATAACGTAAACGTGATAATAACAAATACACTCCCGATCAAGATACTAAGAAGGACAAACCAAAGTTTATCGACCGCATACGTATGGATGAAATATAAGTCACCGAGTGAAACAATAACAGCTTGAAGGATTCCGATCGTAAGAAAGGTAAGCAGCCTTCCAAAATAAACCTGATAGCTTTTATACTGTTGAGTGTTATCATCTACATCTACTCGAAGTGAGGCAATCAGAAAGGTCGCCCCCACCCAAAGGGCGAGCATTGTATAAAAAGGGGTCATCGCTGATCCATAATTTGGAATAGGGAAGATTCTTTTTGTTTTTAGCAACACAGGGCTCGACAAAAAGCTACTTTCTGCTTGCGGGTCATGTTTCAAAAATTGAATTAAATCATTTACATTGACACTTCCTTTTAATCTTCGCAATTTATCAGCTGTGCTCCTTATCTGTGCTTCAAAGCCTGGTAAATCATTTCTTGCAAGATCGGCAGCCTTATGGACAGCTGCTTCTAACTCCGGCAGCCTTGTTCGAATCAGATTTGCAGCCTTCCGAATATCGCTTTCAAGAGCAGGCAGGTCGTTTCGAACAAAATCAGCCGCTTGATGAATCTTTTTTTCAATTGTGGGAAGATCATTTTTCATGAAATTGGCGGAGCTGTTTATTATTTGTTCCCCTTCTGAAACTTTCTGCTGCAGATTAACCCGAGCTTGCATAACGGTATTGTGAAGGCTTACTAGATCATCATGAAGAGTTGTTAACTTTGTCTGATTTTCACTGGTTTCAGCCTGTGTGGCGGCTTGTTCAGAACGAGCAATTGCTTGATTAATATTTGTCTCCAATTCGGATAAATTATCTCCGACTTGAGTTACAATTTCATTTACACGATTCAAATCACTCAACTTTTCTTGAAGGGCCAATACCTTATCGCTAGCTTCATTAATGAGCGGAAGATTCGCTTCTACTTTTAGAATACTGCTGCCTGCCTGGGTAATTTCTGGGATTCTTTGTTCCAGTTCTATTATTTTTTGTCCTTTTTGTCTAATTTCGGGCAGTTTTCCTTCTAACTCAATTGCTTTCTTTCCCATCGCGTCAATCTCCGGTAATGCCTGCTCTAGTTTAAAAATTTGGTCCTCCATATTGTGAATCGATGGCAGGGCCTTCTCTAACTCAATTCCCGCTTTATAAAAACCGGAAAAAATGGCATCTCCCACTGTTTTGACAAAGGCCTGACTGATTTGATTGGTTATACTGGTTGCCCCGGAGCTTGCAATTTTTGGAGCAACGGCATTAATCTTTTCATTTACCCCAAATAAGATCTGCGGTTTTTTCGGATTAATTTCCAGAATGCTCGTCATTTTTTTTGAAAAGTCGGTAGGGATATAGAGATATGCATAATACTTACCTTTTTTGACCCCTTCTTTGGCGGTAGCATAATTCACAAAAACCCATCCAAGTTTCTTGTTATCTTTAAGATTTCGGACAATTTCTTTCCCTACGTTTATCTTTTTCCCTTGGAGCTCTGCTCCTTTATCTTCGTTAGCCACTGCTACTATAATTCCCGAGGTGTTGCTGTATGGGTCCCACATTGCTTTAATATTAATCCAAGCATACGCCGATGGCAGTATGGTCAGTGCCCCCAATAACAAAATCACAATAGGTACTTTGCTTATATTTTTCCAATCAGTCTTATAGATGTTCCATATTTTCCCCATTGTCTCCCGCCTTTAGCAAAAATTTCTTCGCTTATCCTTCCACTATTTGCTCAACTAGATTCAGGGAAATTAATAATCCTATTTATTGTGTGATCTATTTAGGAATTCGGTTCAGGTGAGTAAGAGGGTAGCTGCATATGCTGATATAAAATACTTCCAGTAAGTTTGTTGAATTAGATGTTCTGTAATTAAACTGTGTTAACAAAAATAGAGTAGGCGCATGAAAATTTCATGCGCCTCTCACAGATCCGTACGTGCGGGTCATCGCATACGGCTCCTCCACTTTATCCCCTTTGAGGATGTAGTTCATTGTAAATGTCTAAAAGAAAAACAAGTTTAATTTCTCGAAACCTTTCATTAGGAATCGCAAAATGTACTTGTTCGGTTTTAGAATTCCTCCATCTAGTCATTGAAAGACGCGGAAGGTCGCCCTTCCAATTCCTTTTTCGAAGCTCCCTATGGAGCTTTCTTATTTTTCTCCAGCTTCTTAGCTGAATCATCCTAAGCCTTCTTCGAATCCATGAGTCTAACTTTTGAAATAAAGTCTTTGAAAATCCAACCCCAAAGTATCTTCCCCATCCTCTAACAATGGGGTTTATTCGATTCTTGACGAATTCTTCCAAATTAACTGTTAGGTTTCTTCTCGTTACATCTTTGATACTTTTCTTGAATTTCTTTACTGCTTTGTCTGATGGAGAATGGAAATACCCTTTTTTGAAAACGTAACCTAGGAAGACAAACGGTTCTTCATAATTATCTACAATTTTAGTTTTGTCAGGGTGAACTTTCAAACCTAATTTTTCCTCTAAGAGCTTCACTACGGTTCTTAGTACTCTTTCTGCACCCTTTCGGGATTTGCAACAGATGACGAAGTCATCCGCATACCTTGTAATACGGTGACCTCTTTCCATCATCATTTCATCGAGTGGATGCAGATAGATGTTTGCTAATAATGGACTGATTACGCCACCCTGAGGACTCCCAGTGTCACTTTCATAAAAACTTCCGTTTTCAAGGATTCCCGATTTTAGGAACTGCATTATTAATGCTAGTACGCTACTGTCCACAACTTCTTCTTTGATTAAATCGATAAGCTTATCATGAGGAATTGAATCAAAATAGGTCTTTATATCCGCATCAATTACAAAGTTATACCCATCCATCAAATCCTGTCGGATTTTATCTATCGCCATATGTGCACTACGGTTCGGACGAAATCCAAAACTACAGTCTAAGAATTTCTGTTCAAAGATTGGTTCAAGTATTCTTTTGGTTGCGGCTTGGAGAATACGGTCTTCTACTGTTGGAATTCCTAGTGGACGTTTTGTACCATCAGCTTTTGGAATGAAAACTCTTCTGACTGGTTTTGCACGATATGTTTTTAAACGCAGAGATTCTTGGAGCACTCTTAAGTTGTGTTCCAATTCTATTTCATACTCTTTAATCGTTACTTTATCCACTCCGTGTGAACCGCGATTTTTCTTCACGTCATAAAAGGCTAGTTCCAGGTTTTGATAGTTCCATAATTTGTCCATTAAGCTGTACCACTTGCGTTTCTTTTTAGAATTCTCCACTACACGTAAGCTTCGTTTTCCTATTGCTTCATTCATGCATTCGTTTCCTTTCCCAATACAATATCAACTGAATAGGTAAAACCAATGGCTGATATTTAATATTAGTACTTCGCCCTAAACAACCTACTTTCTTTCGGTCTCGATTCTTCGGCTTTCTGCCTCATCGACTTCTGTTTAGTACATGACGAGTAGATAAGTTCGTATTGCTTATCTTCCATGGACAGACGGGCTTCGCATCAGTTCACTGCCTTTTGGGTCAATGTCTGCCTTATCAACATTGTGATAAGTCACTTGTCTTTGTGGCGTTTCCAACAAGTTTAATCACTACTATCCCCTGCTCTGACTTCTCACCTTCCATAGTCCATTTCTTGTCCTTCGCGGCTTTGAAAAAGAGTTACCACCTACGGTGGAGATGATGAGATCTCCTTGGGTCACGTTCATCGCCTTTCACTCGAAGCCAGTCCTCATAACTAATAAGATACAGTGTGGTATTGGGCGTCCCCATTTTGCGCAGGGTTATCCCATCTTATCAGCCAAAATGGTTACAGCCACCTGTTCCGAGCTTTGCCTTCAAGTCCTCCGCACGAAATCTCACGATACTCGCACTACCTGTTAGCTATACATTTCCGCCACAACGGCATGTTAGGGACTTTCACCCATTAGAGCGATGCGCTGCCAAGCGCACACAAAAAAGACTGCCAAGCGGCAGCCTTTTATCATTGAGTAGTTTCCTCTGTTTGTGGAGGATTATAATTATAATTTGAACGGTCAACAGGTGTAAAGTTTTTTGGAGTATAGAAACGTAATAAATCACCATTAACCACTTTATCAGAATAAGTCAGTTTTTGCTGGACCAGTTCTTTGTATTTCTTTGCCTCATTTAGTTTGTCCGCTTCTAATTTTAAGCCTGTAGTGGAATCATAATATTTACCTTCAACAGAAGTAATCGTTGGACTGACATAGTCGCCGTTACGGAAAGCTACTAGGCTATCATGCTGTTTAGATAATAAATCTGTTCCAAATTGTAAATAGTCTTTAGTATCGATTCCTACTAGGTGCAGAAGTGTTGGAAGCAGGTCAACTTGTCCGCCATATTCATGGTTCATTCCACCCTGCACACCTGGAACACGGATAAACAACGGAACACGTTGTAATCCAGCATTCTCAAACGGAGTAATTTCCTTCCCAAGAATCTTCGCCATTGCTTTATTATGATTTTCCGAGATTCCGTAATGATCACCGTACATAACAATAATGGAATGATCATATAATCCAGATTTTTTAAGGTAATCAAAAAATTGCTTTAACGCTTCGTCCGCATAGCGTGCCGTTTGGAAATAGCCATCGACAGACTTATCTCCGGTAGTGGCAGGCGCAATGGTTGTATCTTTTTGATTCATTGAATACGGATAATGATTTGCTACTGTAATAAATTTGGTATAAAACGGCTGTGGTAATGATTCCAGCAGCGGAATAGATTGCTGAAAAAATGGTTTATCCATTAAACCATATTCAGCTTCTTCACCGGAATTTATCTGATAATAGTTGGCATCAAAAAACTTGTCAAAACCAAACGATTTGTATATTTCGTTACGATTCCAAAAGCTTCCAGAATTACCATGGAACACAGCAGAAGTATAGCCGTTTTGCCCAAAAATGGCAGGTGCAGCTTGGAAGGTGTTTAACCCCTTTGTCGTAAACACGGAGCCCTGGGGTAAGCCAAACAGGGAATTCTCAAGCATAAATTCAGCATCGGATGTTTTACCTTGCCCTGTTTGATGGAAAAAGTTATCAAAATACATGGTGTTTTGGTCTTTAATTAATGAATTCAAAAATGGGGTAACTTCTTCCCCATTTAACTTATAATTAATTAAAAAATTTTGCATGGACTCAAGGTGTAAATAAATTACATTCATCCCTTTACCGACACCAAAGTAAGCTGGGTTCGGTTCAGCATAATTAGACTTTGTATAGTTAATGACTTCCGTTGTATCATCGCTGCTAGCCATTACTCTCTGCGCAGAAGCATGAGTGCTTTTAACCGCATCGTATATGGTGTAATTGTACATGCCAAGATATTTGACAATATAGTTTCGGTCAAATCCCCTTGTTAACAATTGTGGCCGATCTAATTCCGCCAAAGATAAGTTAACACAAGAAATCACCAAAGATAGAGAAAATAAAATCGATATTTTTCCTCGGTTCATATCTTTAACCTCTATTTTTACAAGACGGAAAGCAAGTAATGCAACTAAAACAATAAAATCAATAAAGAAAAGAAAGTCATAAGGTTTTAATAGCGAGAACACACTGCCACTTACGTCGCCAAAGTTTTGTGTCTGAGTTAAGGTCGGCAGTGTAATAAAGTCGTTGAAAAAACGGTAAAATAAGACGTTCGCATACAATAAAAAAGATAAGAAAAAATAGATAATCATCATCCAAATATATTTTTTTCTTCCTTTAAAGAAGGCAGCAATCCCTAAAAAAATTAAAGAGGAACCTAATGGGTTAAGAAATAGCAGGAATTTTTGTAATGTATTTTCAATCCCTAGTTGGAATTGTGTTAATTGAACAAAATAAGTTTTGATCCAGAGAAAGATTACAGACAAAAAGAAAAAGCCAATATATTTATTAAAAATACTTTGACCCTTGTTAAGTAAATTATTCATTAGTCGTTTCACCTCATAGTGCAATATTATGACAATAAAAACAGAACTATTAAATAGAAGATCCGTTCCAATTTCCCTAACATCTATCATATCAGGAAAATATGAACAAACCATGAACATTTTTTGAACTTGTGGTTAGAGTACGGCTTCTTTTCTCTTCTATTCGATAAAAATCTATCGTAAAGAGAATTAAATTGATAATGTGGAGGAAAAACTATCACTGTGCACTTCAGGAAAGGAGGCACTTATCCTGAACCATTTTTCTAATACGATAAGGAGGGTAACAATGGGAATCTTAAGTGGAAATCCAAAAGAAGAGCCCTTGCACTATGGTGAGGTTTTTGATATTTGGGCATCACAATTAGCTGGAAACAATATGATCTCCGGTTATAAAACCATGTTAAACCATGCAGGTGATGAGGATTTAAAAAAGTTACTAGTAGAAGCAATCGAAACAGGCGAACAGCAAAAAAAGCAAATTGAGGAGATGTTAAAGGAAAATGGCATTGGTCTTCCTCCAGCACTGCCTGACCCGCCAGAAGCCTGCTTAGAAGATATCCCAATGGGTGCTCGAATTCCTGACCCAGCCATTGCTGCAACCCTTGCAGCAGATACCGCTGCAGGGTTAGTTGCCTGCAGTCAAGTGATTGGAATGTCTATCAGGGAAGATGTAGCCATGATGTACGGACAATTCCATATGCAAAAAGCTGCACTTGGTGCGAAGATTCTGCGGTTAAATAAAGAAAAAGGCTGGCTGATCCCACCTCCGCTTCATCTGTCTAAACATCACGACTGTTAAAAGAGAGCCTTCCTGAGCTCTTTCACGTGGAGGTGAATTTTAATGTCTACACAAGACCGGAAGCAGCCAAACAATAATGCAATAGATAGTCCGCAAGGATCTGGTTCTGAATATCACCGTGAGCATGCAGGGAATGTTCCAGATTACGGTGGAAACAGTATGGAGCAAATCGCGAAAGACGAATTAAAAAATCAAACCGACAGTACAAATATGTAACTCTTATAAATTATAAAAGAGGTTGACCCAAAAGGTGGTTGATGAATCATCTTTGCACACTATGTTGATTGGAGCGGAAGGCGCGAAGACTCCTGCGGGAGTAAGGGGCAGGGGAGACCCCACAGGCCGCTTAAGCGCCGAGGAGGCTCCCCGGACCGCCCGCGGAAAGCGAAGCGCCTGGAGCGGAAATCAACAGACTAGTTCTAAGTATAAGAAAGAAGGTGCCCTAAAGTTATACCTATGGGACACCTTCCTTTACTGTTTAGATTGGTGCTTTCTGCGATGTTAATCTATTTCGGCCACTCATTTTAGATTCAAGCATTAATTGGTCAGCTTGAACATATCCTTTTTCTATTGATAAACTTTCATTTAATTTAAAAAAGTAAAGTCCCATTGAAGAAGTATATTGAACCTGAATCGTTTCACCTTTGTACTCTAGGTTTAGGGTACAATTTTCAATGTGCGTAAGAATTTCTTTTAACAATAAAGTTGTTTCCTCATATTCTTTATTTCGTATAAATAAAGTAAACTCTTCGCCGCCACTCCTAAATAAGAGATCATTCTTTCCAAGATAGGATCGAAGTTTATTGGCAAAATGGATAATGACTTGGTCCCCAACGGCATGATTATAGGTATCATTTATTCTTTTAAAATTATCAATATCACCGACTACAATCCCTATCCATTCATCACACTGGTTTAACTCGGTCATTTTCTGATCCATATAAGCCCGATTATGAACCCCGGTCAAGAAGTCTGAATACGCCATTTGTTCAAATTGATCCCGTTCAAGCTTATGCTGAATTAATTGTGCCTTTGAAATAAAAGAATGACCTACTAAATAATTGATAATAAATAGACCAAGGACCATTTCCCATAATCCTTCTTTAATTAGTAGAAATAACATCCCATTTATAAAAGAAATTCTAAGGAGATCAAGAATACTTCTACTTTTCACAAAGCTAACCAGTTCTTTTTTTGTGCTGATTTCTTTCATCAAATAAAAAATGATAACTAAGAAAGTATCTGATAAAATAGCATTCACAATGACAAGGATACACATCAACATCCAAAACCCAAACGGAAAGACAGAAAAGGATTTGTTTAGGGCTTGGTATATGAAATAGGTTACCGTATTTTGCAGAACAAAAGAACCAATGTTATAAAAGATGTGTAGAAACTCTTCAGGGTCATCCGTTTTTGTTACTTTTTTATAAAAATACGCTGTAATCCGAAAAAGGGATTCATATATTAATAAACCAACTGGACCAAATATTAAAATAAACGATAAACTATAATTTAGCCCATAATCAACAGTGACATTACCTTTTTTACTAATCGTTCGTAAATGGAAGGAAAGGATCGTAAATATCCAATAGAGGAATAATGCTTTGAAAAAAAACGTTTCTCCAAACGGGTTATTCTTTGGGAATAATGAGCCCAACAGTGATACTAGAAATAAGATGATGATATAAATTTTATCCTTACTCATTCTATATTGGCCCTCCCTCCATCTATACTTAAAATACTTACATCAAAAATAAGTTAAAAAAGACCATAATAATATTAATATATTAACAAAATATTAAGATATAGTTAATGATTATTTTTAATCAATAATAACTTTTCAAAATATTTGCATCGATCTGTTATTTACTCCTATTAATATGGATTGTTCTTAAAATAAAAAAAGTCCATTCCATTGCCGGAATAGACTTTTTCCTGGTTTGTTTCACCATTGACTAAAAACTACTTCGTTTTATTGTAATAAATAAACCCGTTCCGGCCGGCCTACTGTTCCATAGGACAAATCCGCTTCTATTTTTTCAATTGATACGAGATGTTCCAGATACCTTCTCGCGGTAGTTCGACTAACGCCCACCTCTTTCGCAACGGTTTCTGCTGTGAGTCCGTCGGTTACTTTTCCAAGGACTTCAATTACTTTTTCGAGTGTAAGTGGATCAATCCCCTTTGGAAGGTAAGCCTTTTCATTTGTAGTGTTATCGTTCTCTTTTCGTAACAGCATGTCTACTTCCTGCTGTGAGATATAGAAATTCTCCTTGGTTAGTTTTAAATATTTCCTATGATATTCCTGATATCGTTGTAAAGACTGTTTAAATCGTTCAAAAATGACCGGTTTTATGATGTAATCAAACACACCTAACCGAATAGCTGATTGAACCTTATCAATCTCTTTAGCTGCTGTAATCATGATGACATCCATTTGTTTCGTTTGGAGCTTTGTTTCTTTTAGTAAGTCTAATCCATTCATATCAGGAAAATAAACATCAAGGAGAATTAAATCAGGCTGCAGTACGTCTATAAGCGTTTTGGCTTCTAGATAGCTCACGGCAATTCCAACAGGTTGGAAGCCATCTATGAGCTCGAGAAATCGTTTCTGGATTTCTGCAATTCTCAAATCATCCTCAACTATTAACACTTCGATATCTTTGTTCTCCTTCATTTAACATCCCCCTGCACTTTGGTATCGCTGCCGTGAAAATAGTCCCTTCCCCTTTAGTTGACGAAAATGTCAAATAGCCGCCTAAATCATTAATGGCCCTTTGTGCCAAGCTGAGACCGATACCGGAATTACTGTTTGTCTTTTTAGTAGAAAAACCAGGTTTGAAGATGTAATCCTGAACGTTGGTGTCTATGCCAACTCCATTATCCTCCACCTCAATAATTAATTCCTTGCCAAGATCGGTTAAGAAGAGTGAGACTCTTTTTTCAACATTTGGACTTTCTCTAACCGCCTCAAAAGCATTATTGATGAGATTGCCGATAATCGTTACTAACCTATCACGACTAACTTCAACAGGTACATCTTTAAAACTGCTGCCTCGATCAATGGAAAGATCAATTTTTAATTCGCTCGCGAGACTAACTTTTCCTAAAACAAAGCCGGCAATAATCGGATCAGGTATTTCTTTCATTAAAAATTGGATAAAACCTTGCGCTACATCCACTTCCTTGGCGATAAAATCAATCGCTTCTTTATAAGAGCCAAGCTGAATGAGGCCGAGCAGTGTGTACAGTCTGTTCGAATATTCATGGGTTTGGGCCCGTAATCCCTCAGCATATGCCTTAATATGAGATAATTCCTTTAATAGATTGGACAGCTCTGATTTATTCCGAAAGCTTGCAACCGCCCCTATTACCTCTCGGTTCTTATCAAAAATCGGAATGCGATTGGCCAAATATACATCACCGTGAATGAGAATTTCTTGATCATATTCCGCCTGTCCTGATTTAACCACTTCATATAGTTGTGTATTTTCAAGGACGGTTTCAATTCGTTTACCACGTAAAAGGACTTCATTCGGGACACCTAAAATCGTATGGGCCGTTTCATTTACCACCGTAATTCGCCCAACCGTATCGATGGCAATGATTCCTTCATGAATAGACTCGAGGATGGCATGCTTTTCCTGGTACATCCAGGCAATCTCTCTCGGTTCTAGCCCAAATATCGCCCGTTTGATATTTAACGAGATTAGTATCGCTGCAATTAGACTCCCTACTAAAATGATTAAGCTGGTAACAAAGATCTTTTGCTGTATTTTTGCTATCTCTTTTTGAATTTCTGTCTGCAGGTAGCCAACTGAAACCACTCCAATTACCGTTCCTCCACTAATTATTGGCGCTTTGCCTCTGAGTGAAGGACCAAGTGTTCCGGTCGATTCTGAGATGACAGATTCTCCTTTAAAAACACGACCATTATCACCACCAACCATTTTTTGGCCGATTCTGTTTGGATTGGGGTGGGAATATCGAATTTCGTTCCGGTTCCCAACAACGATAAACTCGGCTCCGACTTGTTTTCGAATTTTTTCAGCTATCGGCTGAATTATTGCGGACGGATCATCGGTACGAAATGCAGTCTGGATATTCGGCATGTTCGCAATGGTTTGTGCAACTGATAAGGCCTTCGTGCCAATCTGATGCTTAAGATTGGACTCCATAATGTTTTTAAATGAAAATTCGATAATCGTCCCCATGATAATAATTAAAATAGATATTCCAAGCATTAATTTTGTATGTAAACGCATGCAGACACCTCTATTTCCATTATATTAAAAAAACTCCTTATTAAAAGGAGTTTTTAAACTATTTAAAAAATTTACCCTTCCATATTGATAATGACTTCCTTTCCTCTTCTCTTCATCATAAACGGAATCACTAACCAAAGAGCGGTAATCAGTAGAAAGATAAGCGAAATCGGACGAGTAAAGAAGACACCATAATCCCCATTTGAAATCGTTAAGGCTCTCCGTAAATTATTCTCAACCATTGGTCCTAAGACGAGCCCAAGAACAAGCGGTGCAATTGGGTAATCATTTTTACTAAAGAAATATCCAAAAAGCCCGCAGCCGAGTAAAAGCAAAAGATCATTGGTTGAAACTTGAACGGCATACACCCCAAAAATAGACACGGCGATAATCATTGGTATTAAATATTTCTTAGGGGTTTCAATGATTTTCGCAAATACTTTCACAAGCGGCAAATTGAGGATGAGCAGCATGATATTTCCAATAAACATACTGGCGATTAATCCCCAGGCTACCTGTGGATGGTCTTCAAATAATAACGGACCAGGCTGAACATTATACATCATCAGTGCACCCATTAAGATGGCTGTTGTTCCGGAACCCGGGATTCCAAGGGTTAGTAACGGAATCATCGCACCGCCAGAGGCTGCGTTATTGGCTGATTCCGGTGCAGCTACCCCGGCAATGGCACCCGTACCAAATTTCGAAGGGTTTTTAGAGATTCTTTTCTCTAGTAAATAAGAGAAGAACGAAGCAAGTGTTGCCCCCGCTCCTGGTAAAATCCCAACAAAGAAGCCTAAGATCGAACCGCGGGCAATCGGTCCTGCCGACTCCTTAAATTCTTCCTTGGATGGAAGTAAATTAGTAATTCTAGCAATCTCGCCATCTTCCTCTTCTTTCTCTAAAATGGTCTTAAATACCTCGCCAAGTGCAAACAATCCTACGGCTATCGTTAAGAATTCAATCCCTTGAAAGAGCCAGGGTATATCAAAGGTAAATCGGGCAATTCCCGAAACTGTATCAATTCCGATTGTACCAAGCAATAAGCCACAAACCGTCATGATTAATGCCTTGGTAACTGATTTTCCAGCAAGACCGCTTACTGCTCCAAGACCCAAGAGCATTAAGGAAAAATATTCGGCTGGACCGAACTTAAGGGCCACAGCTGACAAAGGTTTTGCCAAAGCAATCAAAGCAACCAGTGTAACAATCCCTGCCACAAACGAACCGATGGCCGCAATTGATAGTGCACTCCCAGCTCTCCCTTTCTTAGCCATTTGATACCCATCAAGAGTGGTAACCACTGAGGAAGACTCACCGGGAGTATTTAAGAGAATGGAAGTGGTAGAACCGCCATACATCGCCCCATAATAGACGCCTGCTAATAGAATAATTGCACTTGTAGCTGCTTGTTCTGGCGGGAGACCGCCCGTAATCGAGGCTGTGACGGGAATAAGTAAGGCGACCCCGCTCATCGGTCCAATTCCTGGGAGCACCCCAACAGCGGTACCAATTAACACGCCAACAAAGGCAAATAGGATATTATACCAAACAAGTGCTGTTCCAAATCCTTGCAATAAATAATCGAGTGTATTCATCTTTGCACCCCTTCTAGTGATTCAAGTATGATCTAAAACCAAATTGGCCAGCCTGGGAGTGTTCCCTTTAAGACATCTACAAATAAGAAATAGACGATACCTGAGAAAAAAGCTGCAATTATAATAGAAGAAATCAGCTTTTTCCTCTCCATGGTTTGGAAACAAACCACTAAAAAGAGAAAGGTGGTAATGACATACCCGACCGATTCCAGGGTTAAAATATAAACCAGCGCAGCAATAAAAATAATGAAGAAAGGCTTGTACTGCAATGCCTCTTTCTTGCCTTTGCCGTACTTGTTAATGAATGTTTCATAGAATAAACGGATACTAAGTAAAACAAGAATAATCCCGAGAACAAATGGAAAAATATCAGGGCCGACGACACTTCCATAGGAAGAGCTCGAAATATGTTTGCTTCCAATCATAAATAGAACACCGACTGTTAAAAATAAGATAGATGCACAGCGATCAAATTTTATATCCACATAAGACACCCCCTATAAAAATAAGGAGGAGATGTTACCCCCTCCCCTTTCTGCTTACTTCTGCATTCCTAACGCAGTTAATAATTGCTGGACCTGCTTATCTTGTTCTCCTAAGAATTTTTTGAAGTCAGAGCCGTTTTTGTACTCTAATTCCCACCCTTGTGTCTCAACTTCCTTTTTCCATTCAGGAGATTGAACTAATTTATCAATGGTTTTTTCCCAATAGGTTTTGGCTTCCTTAGACATTTTTTCTGGACCAAATACCCCGCGCCAAATGGTAAATTCCGCATCAATTCCTTGTTCTTTTGCTGTTGGAACATCCTTAAAATCGCCAGCTAATCGTTCCGAAGCTGTAATGGCCAGAACTCTTACTTTTCCTGCTTTTAAAAACTCCTTTACACTCGACGCATCGGTACCAATAACGTCAGCATTACCACCTAGAAGGGCGGTAATCGCTTCCCCGCCGCCATCGTAAGAGACATACTTAATTTTGGTTGGATCTACGCCAAATTTATAAGCTGGAAGAATAGAAATTAAGTGGTCCATCGAACCTGGAGCGGAACCGCCGGCAAACGTTAATTTTGTTGGATCTTTTTTTACTACTTCTAATACTGATTTTAAATCCTTAAATTTAGAATCATTTTTAACCACGATTGCCCCATAATCTTTGGTTAGCTGGGCCAGTGGAGTTGTATTTTTGTACCCATATGGACTGTTCCCTTCCTTTTTGAGATTGTTGATAATAATTGGCGGTGAACTCACAAACAGCATTTCATTATTTTCAGCTTGCTGGGTTGCGTATTCGGCCATAAAGACTGCGCCTCCACCGCCCGGCTTATTCTCCACCGTCATTGGCTGATTAACTAGTTTTGTCTCACTTAAAATTTTTGTAAAAGAACGGGCTGTTAAATCCCATCCACCTCCTGCACCAGATGGAGCGACTACTGTAATCGCTTTCGTCGGATAGCCGGTACTTTCCTCTTTTTTACCTGAATTCGTACCTGCTGTTTCCTTACTACTGCTGCAAGCCCCTAAACTTAATGCCAAAGCACCTGCACACATGACTGTTGAGATTTTTCTGAAAGAAAACATTTCACATTCCCCCTTGTAAACGTTTTCTTTATTTTACGAGTTTCACGAATATTATAAATATTATATATTTAAGTCGCATTAAAAACTTAATCACCATTTTGTTCATAAAGTTCATGAAACCAAAAAGAATACCACTAGTTTTGTCTCTAGTGGTCCTCTTTTTATTGTTTACTTTTTGTCAAACTTGCTATATTCTATCGTCCCTGTTTTAAGAGATATTTAGATGTATTTTCTAAGATTGCTAAGCGGATAAGTTTCACCTTTATATCCTTACTAAGTGAAAGCCATTCAGGTTTATTAATTTTCAACTGAAACTCCCCCTTCAGATAATAGTTCAACATTTATTTAATCAATCCAATGTTTGATATAACAATTATTCATATTTATGTTCTTCCCGCATCTCCAATGAGTCTAACCTTCTTTTCATCACCAATTTATTTGAAAATTCTACATATTTTTCATCTAGTTATTTGGTTCTAGTTAAATCAATTATTTTACTTAACATTAGTAGTATATAACTAATTTTCAAAATTTTTTTAATTGATAGTTTATTAGGTAAACGAAGTATGTTAGTATTTCTTTGATTTAATAACACTTGGAGGGAATAAGTGATGAAAAAGAAAAAAGTATTCGGATACATACTATCAACCGGCATTCTAGCTGCTACACTTGGATGCGGCACCACGGCAGTTTTTGCAGAGCCAACCACAACGCCAAATGGACCATGGGTACAGGACCAACAGAACCTTTCCTTTGAAAGTTTTATGTCGAATGAACAATTAGAAGCAAAATTGAAACAATTGGAACAAGCCTCTAATGGAAAAATGAAGTTGGAACAATTTGGCACATCCAATGATGGCTATCCCCTTTATGTTGCGAAACTAGGCGATAATAATCCAAACAAAAAACGTGTACTAGTGTATACGCAAATTCATGGCAACGAACCGCTTGGTACTGAAGCTGCTGTCGAGTTAATCCAAAAACTATCAGCTGGAGGCAAAGAAGCTGCTAATATATTGGACAAGGTAAATGTTTGGTTCGTCCCTCGGGTCAATCCGGACGGTACAGCAAATCAATACGAAGGCAAGCCATTCCCTGTTAGATACTCGCACCAAACTTGGAATCCAGAAGAATTAGGACTGCCAGCCGGCACTACCGCTCCTTGGTATTACAATGCTGAAGGCAGTGAACGGGCGCAAAATAATGAGGGAAAAGTCGTATACGGAATCCCTGGTTTTGACCTGAATCGTGATTTCAATCCAAATTACGACTTTAATATAAACGACGAAATTAAAAAGGATCCACAAAAAGTTGCCAATCTCTTAAATAGCACTAGCACGAACAATGGTTCACAAGCATCATTTGTTTTTTCGCCTGAAACACGTGCCTTAACATCATTAGTAAAACAATTTAATCCGGATGTGGCGATTGACCTTCACCACCGCGGTTTTAACCAATTATCAGAAGAAGACAATCGTTCCGTCTCTATTCAGCTTTTAGCTCTATTTACAACTAAACCATACGTAGATCCTTTCAGTGGAAGGACGTATAAAGTGGATAAAGATGTAGAAACATTTAGCAAAAAGGTAAATGCAGTTGCCTATGAATCCTTACAGCGGGGAAATTCCTCTTACGGGGCGATTCAAAAATATCCTCAGGTTAACTATCCAGGATCAGGATTAGGCGCCATTCAATTAAATGGAACTGCCACCATGTTGATTGAAATAAAGGGACAAACCCAAACATTGGGTCAAAAGCAAAATGGGATGTTAAAGGAAACAGCAAAAGTACCGGTTATGGCTGTTCTTAATAGTTTAGCAGAGGGTTCAATTGAGAACGTAGATCCGGCAGTTTATGATGCAATCCCAGATTATTCATTGCCAGTAAACGCAGGCGGGAAGAAATAAAAATAATGATACAAGGGATGGGCTTTTTTTAGCTCATCCCTTTTACTTTTTTAAAAACCTATTTATGACTCTCCATTTCGAGAACGGTAGGAATATCTTATCACCCCCAAAGTTTTTTACTTTTTGTGTAAGGAAACCTAACACATTCAATGAAATCCTTATTTTTCTCCTATATACTTCAACGTATCAACCAAATAAAGGTTTCTCGACTTTTAAAAGAGGAACAAAAATTGCTCTCTAGGGTTCCGTTTAAAGAGGTCTTGAAAGACTCCTTTAAGGACTGGTCCGAGAGGGAGCGTACAGTTCGCTGTATACACGGAGGGATAAAAGCCCGGGAGAATTTTATTTTTAAAATTCTCCCGGGCTTTTTCTTTTCCAACCACAACGGAAAAGGATGGATGAAAATGAATGGAAAACCAACACTTGCAAAATCACTGACACTGCACCAAGTAGTTTTTATGGGGCTGGCCTGGATGACGCCAATGATCTATTTCACTGTTTATGGTGTCGCCTCCCAAGCTGCAGGTGGGATGCTGGCAGCTGCTTATGTAACAGCATTTATTGCGATCTTCTTTACTGCCTACAGCTATAGTCAAATGGTCAAGGCCTATCCGATTTCTGGTTCTGCTTATATCTATACGAAAAAAGCGATCCACCCGATTGCTGGTTATTTGGTTGGATGGGCCCTTCTATTAGATTATATTTTCTCCCCAATTATTGCGATTCTTACTTTCGGGATTTTTATGAATACCGAATTCCCTACTATTCCAGTATTTGTTTGGATTATCGTGATGAACGTTGTCCTAGCCATCGTTAATATTGTCGGTATTAAATCAGCTGCACGCGTTAGCGGTTTGTCGGTCCTTTTCCAAATTGCCTTTATCCTTCTCTTTTGCATTTTTGTAGCTAAGGATATTCTTACTGGCCAGACAGATTCTAACTCTATACTTTCTTTAGCCCCATTTTTTAATGACCATACGTCTGTTGGCGGAGTTCTATCAGGCGCTGCGCTTATCTGTTTTTGTTTCCTCGGCTTTGACGCTGTAACAACAATGGCGGAAGAGACCATAAATGCGAAGAAAACGATACCGAAAGCGATTTACCTGATTGTCATCATTGCCGTCGTTATGTATCTTGCCATATCTTATTTATCGCAAATTGCCTTTCCAAATTTCACGTTTACCAATCCAGATAATGCCGCATACAGCCTTGTTCAGATTGTTGGCGGCAACTTGCTAAGTTCGTTTTTTATCATGGTACTAATTGTTGCGACTTTTACACAGGGTGTCTCTTCTGTTACAAGTGTCAGCCGCTTCCTTTTTGCTCTAGGCCGTGAATCGATTTTACCAAAAAAGTTATTTACGACGATCCATCCAAAATATAAAACACCTGTTTCCAACATATTGTTTGTTTCAGTGATTTCCCTTTCAGCTGTGTTTATTAACCTTGATTCAGCTGTGTTATTTGTAAGTTTTGGCGCACTAACTGCGTTTACGTTCGTTAATCTCTCCGTCATCTTTCATTATTATATCAAGCAAAAAAGAAGGTCACCAAAAGAAACATTTTTGTACCTAGTCTTCCCTCTCATTGGTGCAGGTTTTATCGGCTGGCTGCTTACTTTGCTTGATAAAACTACCCTAATAATTGGTTTGATTTGGGTAGCTGTTGGGTTCGTTTACCTCTTTATTAAATCAAAATGGCAAGTGGCAAAGGAGCGAAAATACTCCATTTCAAAGGTTAAACAAATAGCTGACTAACAAAAACCGTGTTAGAAAATATAACATGAATGTTGTTGGATCTCACAGCCAAACGATATACTGAAACCATCATAAATAAAGGTTTCCACAAAAGGTTGGAAACAAAAAGCTGTCTAGGGTTCCGTTTAAAGATAACTTTAAAGACTGGTCCGAGAGAGAGCGTACAGTTAAACTGTATACACGGAAGGATAAAAGCCTGGGAGATTCATCTCCCTATGGTTTTTATCCTTTTTTAATTACTGAATAGGAGGAAAGATGACATGAACACTCTATCACCATCCAAGATTTCAAAAATAATTCCGGCGGGCGGAAAATGGTCTATCCAGATCAGCCGTGGAAAACAAATCACGTTTACTGCTCTCGAAGAGGGTGCGAATGTTTCCCTGCTGCTTTATAACGCAAATGATCTGTCCGAACGTTACAATATGCCGGATACCCTGAAAGCCCAGCACACTTCCCATTTAACAAAAGGAAATGTTCTCATGAGCGATAACGGCAGGGTCCTAGCGAGCATCATTGAGGATTCACTCGGCTGGCATGATACCATTTCGGGCTACACCTCACGTGTGCTTACCAATCAAAAATACGGTATTACCACCTATCAAAACCAACGAAATGATTATTACAAAAGCGGCGAAGAAAACTTTGCAGTAGAGCTATTCCGTAATGGTTTAGCCCCTCAAGATCTTACGCCAGTCGTCAATTTATTTTCTAAAGTTTATTGTGATTATGATGGAAATTTGCATTATGTTACAGATCACAGCAAAAAAGGTGACACCATCACGCTAAGAACAGAGATGGATGTGATTTTGGTTCTATCCAATACGCCGAACCCGCTAAACCCGGCGACCGCTTACCCAGCTGTACCTGTACAATTGACGATTGCCGGAGCTGAACCGCTTCAAGAAAATGATAGTTGTCTGAACCATCGACCAGAAAACCGACGTGCATTTGAAAATACATGGGAATACAATTTACTTTCCAAAGGAGGAATTCAATAATGGCCGTTTTAAATCATGCAGTAAGTGAGAGAAAAGTGGAAAATTCATCTTTTAACAAAACCATCCCTGCTGGGGAAGGATGGATCTACACCCTTGAACCAGGTCAGGTTCTTCGGATCGTTGACTTAGAAGGAAATCAAGCGGCAGATACCCTTTTTTATGACGCTGACAAACCTTCTGATCATTACAGTGCAGTCAATACCATTCAAAGGCAAGGTAATGTTTATTTATCAACAGGATCCGTTCTTGTCTCCGAATCTGGAAAAGAGTTAGTTAAAATTGTCGCGGATACATGCGGCCGTCACGATACACTTGGGGGTGCCTGTTCTGCGCAAAGTAACACAGTCAGGTATTCGCATGAAACCCTGCCAATGCATAATTGCCGCGATACCTTCATGCTCCAGTTGGCTAAGTATGACAGCCGCTTTTCAAAACGAGATTTGGCTCCAAATGTCAATTTCTTCATGAACGTCCCGGTTACACCAGCAGGAGGATTGACATTTGAAGATGGTGTCTCAGCACCAGGCAAATATGTTGAACTGCAGGCCATATGCAGAACACTCGTCTTAATCAGCAACTGCCCGCAGCTTAATAACCCATGTAACGCTTATAACCCTACACCTATTCAAGTTTTAATTTGGGATAAATAACCACAAAAGGAAGTGCTCATCATGTTTAAAAAGATATTAATTGCCAACCGCGGCGCGATTGCCGTTCGAATTGAAAGAACATTGCGAAAGATGGGCATCCAATCTGTCGCAGTGTACACGAAAGCCGACCAAGACAGCTTGCATGTTGACCATGCCGACCAAGCTATTTTAATTGGGGAAGGTAGCGCTAAGGAAAGTTACTTAAATGCGGACCTCATTTTGAAGGCAGCAATTGAAAATAAAGTAGAGGCTATTCATCCCGGCTATGGATTTCTTAGTGAAAATGCCGATTTCGCCCGGGCTTGCCGTGAAAAAGGAATTACCTTTATAGGACCTACTCCCGAACAAATGGAAGTGTTTGGTTTAAAGCATTCCGCACGTGAAATTGCTGTAAAGGCTAATGTTCCCCTCCTTCCAGGAACATCACTTATTACTGAGTTAAGCACTGCCTTGGCAGAAGCAGAACGGATTGGTTATCCGGTTATGTTAAAAAGTACCGCCGGCGGCGGCGGGATTGGAATGCGTGTATGTCTAGATCAACAATCCCTTCGTGATGCATTCGATTCCGTCTCGAGGCTGGCAGAGGCCAACTTTAATAATGGTGGTGTATTTTTAGAAAAATACATCCAAAAGGCCCGTCATGTTGAGGTTCAGATTTTTGGAAACGAGTTTGGTGAAGTAGCAGCACTCGGCGAACGTGATTGTTCAATTCAACGCCGGAATCAAAAAGTTGTTGAAGAAAGTCCGGCCCCTTGCCTCCCTGCTTCCGTAAGAGATGATATGCTGGCTTCTGCGAAACGATTAGCCGAGGAAGTCGGCTATCGGAGTGCCGGCACGGTCGAATTTTTATATGATCCAGATCAGGAGCGCTTCTACTTCCTCGAAGTGAATACACGTCTTCAAGTGGAGCACGGTGTGACGGAAGAAGTTTTGAAGATTGATTTAGTCGAATGGATGGTCCGTGAAGCAGCCGGTGAATTACGTTCTTTAGATTCACTTTATTCAATACCAAAAGGACACAGTATCCAGGCTCGCATTTATGCTGAAGATTGCTTAAATGATTTCCGGCCGAGCGGCGGACAGCTTGATAATGTTCAATTTTCCGATGCTGCCCGTATTGAAACATGGGTTAGAGATGGTTTGGTAGTCACTCCCCTTTATGATCCTATGCTTGCGAAAATCATTGTCCATGCAAAGACCCGTGAAGAAGCGCTTAATCAATTAAGTTTTGCCCTCGGGCAAACCCGACTTTATGGTGTTACGACGAATCTTCAATATATTCAGGCGCTTTTAGAAGAAGAGGATTGCCGAACAGGTAATGTCCATACACAAATGCTAAAGGAATTTTTCCCGGATGAATCTGCGATTGAGGTCCTTGATGGCGGCATCCAATCAACTGTCCAGGATTGGCCTGGCCGGGTGGGTCACTGGGATGTAGGTGTACCGCCTTGCGGACCTATGGATCCCTTCTCTTTTAGGATAGGAAATAAAATGTTAGGGAATGTCGATCACGCTGCCGGACTTGAATTAACGCTTCGCGGCGGCTCCTACCGTTTCCGTAGTGATATGTCGATTGTACTAACCGGTGCTGATATGAATGCCAAGCTTGATGAGAATGTTGTTCCCATGTATAAGGTTGTTTCTGTAAATCGTGGCCAGGTTCTATCTTTTGGTGAAGCTGTTTCAGGGATGAGAACTTATTTATTAGTAGCAGGCGGACTGGATATGCCGCTGCATCTTGGCAGTGCTTCCACCTTTACGCTTGGTGGATTTGGCGGTCATGGCGGCCGGGCACTCCGAACCGGTGATGTATTACGTGTTAATAAATTTACAACCGTCATTTCAAGTGAGCTTCCTGGCGTAAAACAGCCTATCATAGAACAAAACTGGACAATTGGTGTGATCCCTGGCCCGCATTGTACTGAGGAATTTTTATTACCAGATTATTTAGATCAATTAACAAGCACTAGCTGGGAAGTACATTTTAACAGTTCACGGACAGGTGTCCGCTTAATTGGCCCTGCTCCGCTTTGGGCACGAGAGGATGGCGGTGAAGCTGGTCTCCATCCATCCAATATCCATGATAATGCCTACGCGATTGGAACACTGGATTTAACTGGTGATATGCCGATTTTACTCGGACCTGATGGCCCAAGTTTAGGCGGTTTTGTGTGCCCTGTTACGACTGCTTCCGCTGAATTCTGGAAAATCGGTCAGCTTCATGCCGGTGACCGGATCCAATTCCATTTACTTACTTTAGAAGAAGCAGATAAATTACGTAAACAACAGGAAGAGTTCCTGGAATTGATCGGAAGTACAGAAAATGCCCACTCTGCGGTTTCTTCCTTGCCTAAAGAAATTAGACAGTTTACACCTGATTACCCTATTTTAAAAAGAGCAGTAAAAGGTAACTTTCCAATGTGCATTCGTGCAGCTGGTGATGCGAATATTCTAATTGAATACGGAGATTTAGAGCTTGACCTTCTCCTTCGGTTCCAGGTTCACGCCTTGATGGAAGCCATCAAACAACAAACAGAAATTCCTGTTCTTGATTTGACTCCGGGTATTCGTTCCCTGCAAGTTCATTTTGATTCAAACAAAATGTCGATCCTATCAGTCTGCGAAATGATCGAATCTATTAATGAAAAACTGCCTCGATTAGAGGAAATGGAAGTTCCTTCGCGTATTGTTCGTCTGCCGCTATCATGGGATGATCCGGCAACAAGACTGGCAATTGATCGCTATCAACAAAATGTACGGCCGGATGCTCCATGGTGCCCTAGCAATCTAGAATTTATTCGCCGGGTGAATGGTCTTAATGATATTGAGGATGTGAAGAGAATCGTTTTTGATGCCAACTACCTCGTTCTCGGTCTTGGTGACGTTTATCTAGGGGCTCCTGTTGCCACACCAGTTGATCCCCGTCACCGATTAGTAACAACTAAATACAATCCGGCACGAACTTGGACACCGGAAAATGCCGTTGGAATTGGCGGAGCCTATATGTGCGTTTACGGAATGGAAGGGCCAGGAGGTTATCAATTTGTTGGCCGCACGGTTCAAGTATGGAATCGACTTCGTGAAACAAAGAGCTTTCAAGCTGGCACACCATGGCTGCTTCGCTTCTTTGACCAAATTCAATTTTACCCAGTCAGTGCCGAGGAATTGCTTGTAATGCGTGAGGACTTTTTACGTGGCCGCTTCGAAGTGGATATTACGGAAACATCGTTTAAACTCGGCGACTATTTAACCTTTCTTGATTCTATTAAAGAAAGTACTGACGCTTTCCGCGAAACCCAGCAAGCTGCATTCCGTGCAGAGCGTGAAAGCTGGAGAAAAAACGGCCTCGCCGAATTTGTTTCCGAACATGAAGTGGCAGAGACCATTGAAGAAGTTCTGCCTGAAGGTGCTGAAGGGGTTCGTACCGCCCTGCCAGGAAGCATTTGGAAAGTGCTTTTTGCTCCAGGTGATGAAGTAAAAAAAGGTGACACATTAATAATAGAAGAAAGTATGAAAATGGAGTTTCCACAGCTGGCCCCATGTGACGGGTATGTTCATTCTGTTCATGTCTCGCCTGGAGATGAAGTTCATGCGGGTCAGTTGATTGTTTCTATTACTAAAGAAAAGCGAGGTGCAGCCGATGCAAACCATCAACATACCACAAACGCTGTCCATTCATGATTTGAAGAAAAACTATCAATCTAAAAAACTTACACCTGAGGCTCTTTGCAAGGAAATTGTTAAGCGTGCTGAAGGAGACAAAGAGTTTAATATTTGGATTACTCCTCCTTCTATGGAGCTGATCGAGCCCTATCTTGATGGTTTGAAGCAGATGGACCCAGAGCAAACACCGCTTTGGGGAATCCCTTTTGCGATTAAAGATAATATTGATTTGGCAAATGTTCCTACGACTGCCGGCTGCGCTGAATTTGCCTACACCCCGAATGAACATGCAACAGCAGTGAAACGCTTGATTAAAGCAGGGGCAATTCCCATCGGCAAAGCAAACCTCGACCAATTTGCAACAGGACTTGTAGGTACACGCAGCCCTTATGGAGAAACGAAAAACGCCCTCTCCCCCGACCTAATCAGCGGCGGATCAAGCTCTGGTTCTTCGGTTTCCGTAGCCAGAGGACTTGCTGCTTTTTCCCTGGGTACAGATACCGCGGGTTCGGGCCGTGTACCTGCAGCATTAAATAGGCTTGTTGGCTTTAAACCAAGTCTTGGAGCTTGGCCGGTGAAGGGAGTGGTTCCTGCTTGCGCAAGCCTTGATTGCGTAACCGTCTTTGCTAATAGCCTCGCCGATGCATTACTTGTTGATGAAGTAGTCCGCGGGTTTGAGGAAAATGATCCTTGGTCTCGTGACGTAAAACGCAGCACAAATGCCCTGCCGGAAAAAGTTCTACTATTAAAAGAAGAGCCTGAATTCTTTGGCCCTTTTGCAAACGAGTATCGACAAGCTTGGGAGCAAACTATTGATCGGATTAAGAGTCTTTCTATTCCCATCGAATTTATCGATGGAAGTTATTTTTCTGTGGCGGCTTCGATCCTTTATGATGGACCATGGGTGGCGGAGCGCTGGTCCGATTTAGGATCATTCATTAACTCAAATGAAGGAGCTGTATTTCCAGTAACAGAAAAAGTGCTTCGCAATGGGGCTAATCCGAAATATAATGCGGCTTCCTTATTTAAAGCGATTCACAAACTTCAAGCATACAAACAAAGAGCACATCAAGAACTTAAAAATGCTGTTTTGATTATGCCTACAAGCGGTGGTACCTGGACCCGTGATCAAGTAAGGGAAAATCCAATTGAAACAAACAGTAAAATGGGACTTTATACGAATCATTGTAATTTATTGGACCTGTGTGCGATTGCTGTGCCTTGTGTTGATGCTGCGGAAAATATTCCTTTTGGAATCACGATGTTTTCTAGTCTTGTGAATGAACACTTGATTGCTGGGCTATCGGATTTATTTTTAAATGGTTTAGGTTCCTCAGTTAATAAAATGACTACACTAGTAGCCGTTTGCGGCCTTCATATGAGAGGCTATGCGCTTGAAAAACAAATGAAGGATCATGGAGCGTTATTTGTTCGAACAGCTAAAACTGCTCTTAAATACAAAATGGTTAAATTAGCCTCTCTTCCTCCAAAACCAGGGCTAATCCGTACAAATGGTGCAGGTGCTTCGATTGAAGTGGAGTTATGGGAAATGCCTTTATCAGAGCTTGGATCATTTGCTGCTCTAATCCCTTCCCCTCTAGGACTTGGAAGAGTTGAACTGGGGGATGGGACTGAAGCACTGGGATTTGTATGTGAGGCAGTCGCTGCCAAAGATGCCGAAGATATTTCGTATACTGGTGGCTGGCGCTATTTATGATTAATAAAAAGGCCATGTAGACAGGGCTCTGCATGGCTTTTTTATCTTTTATAGCTGATACTTTGGACGTCTTATACCCTTGATTTTTTAAGCCAGGTTCGGGCAGCTCTAGACAGTAATGATGCTGGGCTGTCCGAAGTTATGCCAGGTTCGGACACCTCAAGCCTGTAATCACGCGGAACTGTCCGAAGTTATGCCAAGTTCGGACAGCTCTAGCCTGTAATCACGCGGAACTGTCCGAAGTCAAGCCAAGTTCGGACAGCGCAAGACCGTAATCACACGGGGCTGTCCGAAGTCTAGCCAAGTTCGGACAGCTCTAGCCCTTAATCACACGGGGCTGTCCGAAGTCTAGCCAAGTTCGGACAGCCCAAGACCGTAATCACACGGGGCTGTCCGAAGTCATGCTAAGTTCGGACAGCTCTAGCCCGTAATCACACGGAGCTGTCCGAAGTCAAGCTAAGTTCGGACAGCGCAAGACCGTAATCACACGGGGCTGTCCGAAGTCTAGCCAAGTTCGGACAGCGCAAGACCGTAATCACGCGAAATTGTCCGAAGTAAATCATAGTTCACTCTAGTCCACTAATTCTACCTCTAACCATTTCCGTACACTGTTAATAAACCAGATCTTTGAGCACTGCCGCAAGTCCGAAATGGTTAAGACCCTCTCATGAATCCTTCCTTCCTTCACTAACATCTCTCGGAAGGTACCGGCCAGCAAGCCACAGTTCACAGGCGGTGTCCATAATTCCCCTTCTATTTCCAAGACAAGGTTCCCGTTTGTAAACTCCGTTAACTCCTCATCTTTATTCCAAAGTAAGACATCAAAAACGTCCTCAGGCTTCGACACTTGGAAATCAGTATAAATTGAACGATTGGTTGTTTTGTGATAGTAAAACGGATTATCCATATCCATTGATTTGCCGGCAAGTATAACCTTTATTGGCGCTTGCATAGTTAAGACAGGTTGTGCATCTAGTTTTACTTCTCTTTCCCTATTTACTAAAAGCCGCACCTTTAACTTACCGTTGCAGTTTTGACAAGCAAATTCATCCAATTCCTTTTTGATTTCATCAATTAGAATAGAAAACCCAAAGTATTTGGCAGATTTTTTTAACCGCTCAAGATGTTCATCTAATAAGAAATACTGTCCGTCATCGAGAAGTAAGCTTTCTAATAGGTCAAACTCAGGTCTATCTTCCTCCAGTAAACTCGCTTTTGCAAGAACTTCTTCATATTCCCCTTCAGAAGTAGAATCCCAAGTAATCCCACCTCCTACCCCATAGGTTGCACGGCCGGATTGCTGATCAATCAAGACTGTTCTAATTGGAACATTAAAAACCGCTTCTTTACTTGGAGATATATAACCGATGGCCCCACAATACACCTCACGCGGCTCCGGTTCCAAGTCTGCAATTATTTTCATCGTGCTGACCTTAGGTGCACCAGTTATCGATGCACAAGGAAAGAGTGCCTTAAAAATATCAACTAGCTCCGTCCTTTCAGCAACCATTGCGGTTATGGTTGAAGTCATTTGATAGACAGTTGGATATGGTTCAATGTCGTATAAGTTTGGAACCTGAACGGTCCCTAATTCCGCGATAACAGATAAATCATTTCGAAGCATATCGACAATCATGACATTTTCAGCTCGGTTTTTTTCGGAAAGGTAGAGCCAACGGGCATTCTCCTCGTCTTCTTCAAAGGACTTCCCGCGTTTAATGGTCCCTTTCATAGGCCGAGTAGTAATTTGGTTACCCTCCCAACGGAAAAATAGTTCGGGTGATGCCGATAAAATACTATGTTCCCCCGTATTGATATACGCGCAATAATCCGAAGTCTGTGCTTTTTTCAACTTCTCAAAAAAGGCATAATCATCCCCTTGAAATTGGCTTTGCATCCGGATGGTATAGTTTGTTTGATAGGTAACCCCTCTCTCAATTCCGTGCTTTATCGCATCGATGGATTGAGTGTATTCTTCTAAACTAACGGATGGCTCCCACTCTGTTAATGTATAAGTTCCTTGACTGCTAATGATATGGGACCCGGGTTCCGTAAATATTCCAAACCATAATAACGGCATTTTACTATCTGAATTTGTAATAAATGCACCATCAAATGCCGCCGCGCTTTCGTATGATAAAAATCCTGCCGCGTAATAGCCATTATTTACTTCATCCTGAACAAGCTGAAAACAAGGTAATACATCCTCTATTGTAAAAGCAGCAATCACTTTTCTGGGCTTGCTAAATACAAGAGGTTCAATTTCACCGTTACTATTAGCAAACTCAAAAACGATCCATGGTTCTCTATGTTTTGTATCCATCATGACGTCCTTTAATAATAATTTTTTTACATTATAAATAGTGACAATAATTAATCTGAAAAGCAACTCTTTTCCTTTTATTTTATCTACTATTATAATAGATTAAAGGACATCGAAAGAATTAAAAAGGAGCTAATGATAATGATTAATGTTTTATTTGTCTGCTTGGGGAACATTTGCCGTTCACCTATGGCAGAAGCTTTATTTCGTGACTTAGTAAAAAAAGAAAATTTATCTGACCAAATAAAGGTCGATTCGGCTGCTACCAGTTCTTGGCACATTGGATCTGCACCCCATAAAGGAACACTTGCCATTTTAAAAAAATATCACATTTCAGCAACGGGCCTAGTCGGAAGACAATTATCAAGGGAGGACTTTGAAAGGTTCGATTATATCGTTGGAATGGATGAAAATAACGTAAAGAACATCTTTGAGATAACCGGGCGGCCTAAGCATCCGAAAATTCTTCGCCTGCTTGATTTAACGGAACACAAAAAGGATGTGCCAGACCCCTATTACACAGGGGATTTTGAAGAAACCTATCAACTCGTTTCAGATGGATGCCTAGCATTATTAGAGAAAATTCATAACGAACATAACTTAACATAATCATTTCATCACTTGGAAGGGATTTTTCCGGATATAAGGTTGGAAATAGGAAAATGATTTGCACAATTTAATTTGAGGTGAACTTCTTGGGGGAAAAATCCGCTCGTATCTATCTATTATTTCTTTGTTTATACGCCGTTTCTTATATGGGCAATGCCGTCTACGGTACATTTATGCCCGTCTACTTAAAAAGTATTGGCTTAAGTCAGACGTCTATTGCTACCCTATTAAGCTTTGGCCCATTGATTGCGATCCTGGCGCAGCCACTTTGGGGAAGTATTGGCGACCAGGCACAAAGTAAAAATCGTGTTCTTCAGGTCCTGTCATTAGGAAGTGCGGTTTCCATATTGTTACTGCCAGTATCCCATCAATACCTTTATTTATTGGTGATTATTTGTATGGTCACCTTTTTTCAAACGTCGATCAATCCCTTAAGTGACGCAATTACGTTAGAACATCTAGCCAGGACAAAATGGAATTTCGGTCCGATCCGATTGGCTGGTACCATCGGCTTTGCAATTATGTCTGTTGCTTTTGGGATCGTCGCAAAAAAGAATATTAATAGTATCTCTATCGTTTATTCTCTAGTCATGCTGCTTACTCTTATCATCTGTACGCAATTGCCCAAAATAAAAGGTCATCAGTCTAGTAAAAACAAGGTTTCTCTCTTAGTTTTATTAAAAAACAGAAAGCTTATGTTGTTTACCTTATTAAATTTTATCGTTCAGATTACCCTTGGGTATTATTACGCTTTTTTTCCAATTTATTTTAATCAATTAGGAGCAGATAATAGTTTGCTTGGCTGGTCGATGCTTTTTTCATCGCTGAGCGAGCTGCCTTTTTTACTTTTTGGCCATAAAATCATCGAGAGATTTGGTATTCCCGTTGTCTTGGTTGCAACTGCCTTTTTCGCTGGACTGCGCTGGCTGTTCTGTTATTTTGTTCACAATCCGTATCTTGTTCTGCCGATACAAATGCTGCATGGATTAATTTTTATCGTATTATCCGTAACCCTTGCGATCTACATCAATCAAGAAGTTCCCAAAGAACTAAAGGCCTCTGGGCAAACAATAAACGGTTTGCTAAGTTTAGGATTAGCTAGAATTATTGGCAGCATGGCAGGCGGGATAGCGAGTGAGTATATCGGGATGCGGGAAGTATTTTTATACAATTCAGTGGCTGCTTTTATTACCTTTTTCGTATTTATCTTTATTTTCTTAAAAGAATCTAAAACCGTGCAAAAGGCAACGGTGTAACAATGCAATTACAACTATAAAGCAAGTGACTCCTCAAATTTATCCAAAAATTCATAAAAAAAGCTGTCCTCAAAAAAGTTGTCCTTCAACTTCTTATGGGCAGCTTCTTTTATTTTGGTCTTTTATTTACTTCAATACTGGGGCACCACGCTTTTTCGAGTGTTGTTCGTACGAGTATGCAAGTTCAATTAAACGGGGTTCACTATAAGCCATGCTCGAGAAAGTTACTCCTACAGGCATTCCAGAGCTTGTGTACCCAGCTGGGACAGTGATGGACGGGTAACCCGCTTTAGCCGGTATCCCTGCCCCGCGATTATTAGCGAACAATAAGGCGTCGAGATTATTTTCCTTCATCACCTTATCAATCCCAAGTTCTCTAGAATATTTGATATCATCCGCTCGTTGCTGCAAATAAGCAGGATCGTCCAAACCTTTCATACTTCGTGAGCGTTCTAAAATCGATTGACCATATTTCATTCTGACTGCCGGATCCTCTTTATTAAAGTTAATAATATCTTCAAGAGTTTTCACTTTTACAGAATCGGGAGTGTGTTTTAAATAGTCATTTAGATTTTGCTTAAATTCGTAATATAGGACATTGGAAGTATAGCTATATCTCGGAATCGTCACTTCTTCAATAATTGCACCTTGGGCTTTCATCACTTCGATTGCTTCTTCAATCAATCTTTTTTGATCTTGACTTTCTTTAGATGTGCCAGTCAGATAACTGTAATCAATGCCAATCCTAGCACCTTTTAAACCGTCAATTTTGAGATGACTGGTATAATCTGTGAGGGCTTTCCCTTCACTTGTTTTTGTAATTGGGTCTGTTGGATCGACACCCGTTAAAGTTCCTAATGTTATCGCTGCATCTGTAACAGTACGGGCCATTGGACCTGCTGTGTCCTGACTCATCGAAAGCGGAATAATTCCTGTCCGGCTAATTAAACCAACAGTCGGCTTAATTCCGACTAGGGAGTTTGCACTTGAAGGACTTAGGATGGATCCTGATGTTTCTGTACCGATTGCGACAACTGCGAAGTTAGAAGCAATACTAGCACCAGAGCCGGAACTGGATCCGCCTACACTTCCTACAGGGAAAGTAGTTGGTCCATAAGGATCTAAGACTTGTCCGCCCATCCCACTGTATCCACTCGGAGCACTACTCGACATAAAGTACGCCCATTCACTCATATTGGTTTTTCCGAGAATAATAGCGCCTGCTTCGCGGAGCTTTTTGGCAACCCATGAATCTTCAACTGCATAATTATCTTTTAATGCAATCGCTCCTGCGGTTGTTGGCATAGGATCTTTAGTTTCAACATTGTCTTTCAATAAAACAGGAATCCCAAATAATGGCCCTTGTTTACCTTTTGCACGCTGCTTGTCCATTTCTGCTGCAATTTTTAATGCATCTGGATTAAGTGTTAGGACTGAATTAATTTTCGGGCCATTTTTGTCATAAGCATTGATCCTGTCTAAATACGTTTGGACCAATTCAACTGAGGTAATCTTATTCGTTTGCAACGCCTTCTGTATCTGGGCAATCGTTGTTTCCTCAATCTGAAAGGTCCCAATTCCTGTTGCTAACCCAGCTTTCGGATTTTTTAACACATTTTCAACAGCGGTAGGATTTTTGGAAATGGCTGTTTCTGCATTTCCATTTGCTAATACTAGAGTTGGGATTGTCATAATCGCACTGCACAATGAAAGTGTAACGAACGTTTTGGTACCTTTTCTAAAATTCATCCGGTATTCCTCCTAAATATGTATAATTTGGTGTCCCTTATATTTAGCTATTCTAAACTATTAAAAAGTTAAAACTACTAACCTGTCAGGAAACCTCACAAATAACCATTCGACAAAATGTGAATCTTTTTGTAAGATGGATCGTTCCCAAGAAACATCTAGTTGAAACCATCCTCTCGCGACGTAAAAAAGCCTTTGGAATAATCATTCCAAAGGTTCTGCCGCAGACATAACTTTTAAAAAAAGATACCTGATAAATACACAGTAGTTGTCACGGTAATCATGCTGACAATAGTAGACATCAAAACTACTTGTGCTGCATATTCAGGATGATTTCCATACTCTAATGCGAATAGAGCACTATTCCTTGAGGTAGGAAAAGAGCTGGCAATAAATAGTGCCTGTGCCGTAGTTCCATCCAAATCTAGTGATAAAATAATAATCATCGCGATGATAGGTGATAGGATGAGACGGCCAAATAAACTTAAAAAAAGCGGCAAGGAAAACCGGCTTATTTTTATATAAGCACTTTGTGCACCAAGCGTAACTAATGCCACAGCTAAAAAAGCATTTGACGTATTATGAATGGGTTTCCAAATAAATGCCGGGATTTTAACATGACAGGAGTGAAGGACTAATCCTAATAAAAATGCATAAATGACAGGATTCTTTAGGAATTCCTTTAATGCTCTAAAGCCCCTTTGATCTACTGAAACGGAATTAAACAACCCGTAAGTATAGGTTAATAGATTCTGAAAAATCATCACCACAATCTGAATCGATGCACCTAAAGGGTTATGTTGAAAGACCAGCTGACTTACTGGCAGCCCAAAGTTCCCGGCATTATTAAGTACGATACTATTTTTAAAAGTAGAGGATAGTCCGTTTTCAAACTTTGCTGCTTTTGATATAACTGCGCTTATTATCATTAAACATGTACATTGAATTAATAAAAAAGCAAGGATATGTACAAGTGTTTCTCCACCCACATTATTTTGATAAATATTTACAAAGCTGACAGAAGGCATAAGAAAATAAGTATTTAATTTCGATAGAGTGTTCATATCAAACTTAAACTTTCGATGTAAAAATACACCTGCTGCTATTAACAGGAAGACAGGTAAAACAACATTTAACAATATTAGAAAAAATACATCCATTAGAATCTCCTGGTTCACAGACAAAATCCAAAAACTCCAATGAAGGAGCCTGTGGATTTTGTCTAGATTATTAGAGTGGTATGATAGATAGGACTAGCGCAACTAAAATCATCACTGCGGTCGAACCGCAAGCCCATTTTAAAAAGGAGCGCTGTAAATCACCGAAATCTTGACCCACCATTCCAACTAATAAATAGGTTGAAGGGACTAACGGACTTAATAAATGGACTGGTAATCCTAATAATGATGCCCGCCCAATCATTGCAGGATCAATACCATAGCCGTTAGCAGCTTTCGCGAGGAGTGGGAGCACCCCGTAGTAAAAGGCATCATTTGACATAAAGAAGGTAAATGGTGCACTGATAATTGCTGTAATCAGGGCAAAATGAGAGCCTAAGTCTGCGGGAATATGCGTAATCATCGAATTAGCCATCGCATCGACCATTTTTGTTCCAGAAAGAATACCTGTAAATATCCCGGCAGCAAAAACCATTGAAACAACTGATAAAGCATTATCGGCATAGTGCATAATCCGTTCTTTTTGTTCATGGATATTTGGATAATTAATCGTAATGGCAATTGCAAATCCAATCATAAATAATACGGTGCTCGGCAGTAGTTCCTCAATTAGTGCCACTAAAAGGACAATGGTAAGCAAGTAGTTTACAACAATTAACTTTGGACGTTTAAGGTATGCATCCTCTGTTGTAGCTGCCATCATTGCAAGAGTACTATAATCGATTTCTAATACACCAATTCGTTGTCGTTCTTTTCTTCCAAGACAAAACGCCATGAACAATACAAACAACACACCGCCTACCATACTCGGAATAACTGGAGTAAAGATATCTCCCATTTCAAGATGAAGTGCGGTCATGGCTCTAGCAGTAGGCCCGCCCCATGGAAGAAGATTCATCACCCCTGAGGAAGAGACGGCAATCCCCGCGAGGATTAATGGTTTCATACCAATCCGTTTATATAATGGAAGCATGGCTGAGATGGTAATCATATATGTAGTGGTGCCGTCACCATCAAGGGAAATCAATAAGGCAAGTACCGCTGTTCCAATCGCTATTTTTACAGGGTCCCCTTTAACTAGCTTTAAGATGGTTGAGATAATCGGATCAAAGACTCCAGCATCAATCATGATACCAAAAAAGAGAATCGCAAACAGAATCATGATTCCTGTAGGTGCAACGCTTTTTATCCCTTCAAGCGCCATTGGCCCCAATTCTTTCCCGAACCCACCTATTAAGGCAAAGACAACAGGCACCACCATTAGTGCGATCATGGCAGATAGACGTTTGGTCATAATTAAAATCATAAAAATAAGTATCATTAAAAAACCTAGAATTGCTAACATCATTCCCACCCCTTTTGTTTGTAAATTTATAATAGTCTAAATTTTAGAGGTTGAAAACGATTACAAAATTAAGTTTTTAAAGTAATTTAAAGTGTATTTTGTACATATTGTTCACAAGTCACCTGCATAGATCTCATAAATAGAAGATGTCCCAAAAGTATAACTTTCAGGGGCATCTTCTTTCTTATACTTTAAACTAGTCTGTTGATTTCCGCTCCAGGCGCAAGCGGTTCGCGGGCGGTCCGGGGAGCCTCCTCGGCGCTTAAGCGCCTGTGGGGCTCCCCTGCCCCGTACCCCCGCAGGAGTCTTCGCGCCTTCCACTTCAATCAACAGAGAGTAAAAAAAATTATTCATCACTTTTTCGGCCAGTCTAACTATATTGGATAATACTTTCTTTCTGGTCTTCCTACGATTCCATAGACCACTTCTGCTTTAGCTTCATTAATCGAGGACAGATACTCTAAATAACGGCGGGCAGTAATCCGCGAGGCACCAATTTCTTTCCCCACTTCTTCAGCGGATAAGCCATGGTTTTTATTCAGCAGAACGTTCTCCACCTTACTGAGGGTAATCTCATCAATCCCTTTTGGTAAGCCATTCCCTTTTCCCACATTTTCCGCTTCTTTTTTACCAAACAAAAGGTCAACATACTGCTGATTTATTTCCTGTTCAGAAGCTAACAGAGAGTATTTTTTTATATATTCTAAAATCACTTCATCAAATCGTTCTCTGTTCACTGGCTTAATTAAAAAATTCTCTACCCCATAGCTTAATGCTTTTTCTAGAAAAAGCTTATCAGTGGCGGCGGTTATCATAATAATCCCTACCCTGGGAAACCGCTCTCTTATGATTGGAAGTAGATCTGAACCAAGCATGTCAGGCATATACACATCTAGAAGCAATAAATCAATGGCTTCCTCTGTCAGCAATTCCAATGTCTCATTCCCATTTAATGCCTTTCCAGCGACCTCAATTTCCTTAAATTTCTGTAAAAATTTTTCATGGATCTCGGCAACTCGAAAATCATCTTCTGCTATCGCTGCTTTTATCTTATGCATGTTCTTTGCTCCTCTCATATTGCTTAGGAAGATACACGGTAAAGACGGTTCCACTGTCCGGGTTACTTTGGACCTCAATCATTCCATTCATTTCGACCACCGCTTCTTCAGCATTGGATAGTCCAAAGCCTCTTGGTTTATCACCGTTTTTTAAAGTAAATCCTCTTTCAAATAATAGAGGAATATCCCCTTCACAGATCCCTTTGCCGTTATCAGAAACTTCAAAGATGATGTCACTGCCAATATCTGTGGCAAAAAATTTAACCATAGGAGAATTACTGTTTGTGACAGCCTCAAAGGCATTATCAAGTAAATTACCAAGGATCACAATCAAATTAGATAGCTTCATATGGGGTGGCAAATAGTCTAAATAACTCTCAGGAAGAATCTCGAACTTTATCTTTTTTTCTGAAGCTTTTCCTAATTTCCCTAATAAGATTGCTTGGATTTTAGAATCTTTAATCTGGTTAAATAAAATCGTATTTTGAACTTGTAAGACCTGAGTCTCCGCTTGTATCATCGCAATCGCCTGTTCAAATTCACCGAGTTGAAGCAAGCCTGATAACACATACAACTTGTTCGTATATTCGTGTGTTTGGGCACGTAGATCCTCCGAATAACTCTTTACCTCTGATATCGTGTTGACCATCTGCTCAATTTCTGTTTTATCACGAAAAGAAGCCACTACCCCGCTGATCCCATTTTCGTCAAAGAGTGGCGTGCAATTGACAATGACCGTTTTATCTTTCCAAATTAATTCCTTATCAACGATCGGACTTCCTGTATTTAACACTTCATATAAATAGCCTGAAGGAAAGAGACCCTCGACTTTTATATGGCGGACAGATCCTTTAATATGCAATAGTTTTTTAGCAGGCTGGTTCATCATAGTAATGAATCCGTCTTTATTAACGGCTAAGATTCCTTCTTTCACACCATGAAGGACGGCGTTCTTTTCCTTATATAATGCTGCAATTTCATACGGTTCTAGTCCGAGCGTATCTTTACGAATATCCCTTCCTAGCAGCATACTTCCGAAAAATGAAATGATTAGAGCCACAATAGAAACTAAGAGTACTTTTATGATATTTTTGGTGATTTGCTGGTTAACATCTACTAATAGAAATCCCACTGATACGACCCCTATCACTTCTCCGTTTTTGTTTAGGATCGGTGATTTTCCTCTAATCGAAGGACCTAGAGAACCGTTTGCTTTGGAAACATAGTACTCCCCTTTTTTAATCGCCTTATCATTGTCCCCACCCTTCATTTTTTTTCCGATCATCGATTTTAATGGATGTGAGTACCTTGTTCCGTCCACGTTTCCTACTACCACAAATTCAGCACCCGTTTCTTTTCGGATTTTTTCTGCTAAGGGCTGAATGGTTTTTGATGGATTACTAGATTCGAAGCTCTTAATAATCGTAGGCATAAATGAGACTGTTTTTGAAATTTCGAGTGCCAATTTCCCCTTGTTTTCCTCTATTTGCTTACTTTCCATATAGCTATAAAATGCACTCATCAGCAGGATTAACACTAATCCCAGTAATAGGGCCAGCCCAAAGATTTTTGTCTGCAGTGATATATTTTTAGTTTTCAGGCATCATACCCCCTTGATTACTTCGGCAATAGAAACATGGTTTTATTATAACTTTTGTTGATATAAATTTCTTATTAAAAACGAAAAAAAACTATCATTTTGATAGTTTCTGATCGGACAATTTAATGATCGCGATTTACCATATAATTTAATAAATGCTTTAAGAAAGTGATATTACGAGGGACTTCTTGAAGTGCCTCAATGGCTAGACAGTAATGCTCCCACATCTCTTTTCTTGCCTGTTCTGGACCTAAGATTGATACAAATGTGGAGTTGTTATTTTCTTTATCTATTCCAATTAGTTTGCCAAGTTTACTTTGATCCCCTTCCACATCCAACAGGTCATCCTTGATTTGAAAAGCAATACCAGCATGGCGGGCAAATTTTTTCAATGCCTCCATTTCGGATTCCTTCGCTTGTGCAAGGATGGCAGGCATAATGATGGAAGCTTCGAAAGCAATTCCAGTTTTATAAAAACTCATGATTGTTAATTGTTCCAGTGTTAACGGCTTTCCTTTTGAGGCTAAATCCATTGCTTGCCCCTTACACATATTCTCTGTCATCCGGGCAGAGTACTGGATCATTTTCAATACTGTTTTCGCATCAAATTCATGGAGTGATGCTTGCTCCTCAATCGCTTTCTGGGTTAGAAACAAGCCAGCTAATTCCGCAATGGCTGCGTTATACACCCTATGCAGGGTCGGACGCCCCCTGCGGATGGAGGCATTATCCTGTGACGGAAGATCATCAAATATCAGGGATGCCGTATGCATATATTCCAAGGATTTTAAAAGAGGCATAATGGCCGTTGGATTTAATCCAAACCCCTTCACTGCCAATTCCCAGGCGATAATCGGCCTTAATCTCTTACCATCCCCAAAAAGAGAATAATTGGAAGCTTCCATGATAAGGTCATCCTTCAGGGCAGCTTGTTCTCCCTGGGAGATTTTTAGACTATGATTAATTTGAACCCGTGCTATATCGATTTCTTTTAAAAAGTCATCTTGTTCCTGCCGTTCCTTTTTTAAAATCGTAATAATATGGTCGCGAAGCAGTTTATCGAAGAAATCCACATCGTCTGCTTTATCAACCATTTTTTGGATCAGTCGATTAAAAAGTGGGTTCCCTGCTGCAAAAAGCTCCATTACTTCATTATATTTTGTTGTTCCCATTCGTTCTTTGAACCGTTTCAGACCATTGATGGCACGGTCAAGAATAACCTCACAGGTTTTTATATCGGATTGGTATACTTGATGAATCAAATTGGCGATAACCGCCCAGTATAATTCAAAGGGATTGATCAGATCCGGCCGCTTATCATGATAGGTTAAATAGTACGTATAGGGAGTAACAGCACCCTCCTTCCTATCATCAAACATGTCAGCAAAATCATCCGCGAGCTGATTGTAAATTCCATAATAGAAGGTCCGGTTATCAAAGCCTTCATCTTCAGGGGCACTAAGTACGGAGCGGACAATTAGCCTCGACGAAGCGGATTTTAAGATAACCGGTATATAAATCTCTTCATTGGTGTAATTGGCGTTTGACAGATCTTTTTTGCGGTCTATTTCCTGTGAGTTAAAAAATACGTAGGACTGATCAAAAAAGGACTTTAATGTTTCAGCCTGCTGATTATCCTTAATGTATTCATAGGCCTCACGGAGCTCAGAATGAATATAGTGAATGAGTGAACTGTTCTTTCCAACCCACTCCCCCAACTCCGGGACAGTCCCTGTTATAAGTGACGTCCGAATTAACTGGGTGTAATGGTTTTTCTCCACATCTGATAAAACATGGGAATCGAGCAGATCATCAATGAAGGGATAGGTCAGACCATAGCAGTAACCAAGCCTAATGGCTTTTTCTAATCTCTTTCTTCGTTCAAGAGGCGAAATACCGTCTTCCATCTCTACAACCACGTGCATCATCACACCTGCAATAATTTTGATAAGTTTTCGCTGGGCATGCTCTGCATTCATCCCATCTGGTATATTTTGGGACACTGTTTTTAATTTATCCAAGACCCAGATCATCGTGGATTCAATTCCTTCCCTCTGAGCCCATCGATATAACCCGCCCATACTAAACGATTCGTGATCCTCTTTTCCACCCTTGGTCAGGCTATTTTTTAACTGAGCAACGACCTGACGAATTTTTATCTGGGTGTCAGGAGCATCCAACGCTTTGCCCAGATCACGCATAAATAGGTAGGATATGCTGCGATCCAAATAGTTATCCAGTTTGCCTGTATAATCAAGCCAACGGATATAATTGGAATATCCTTGGGAATTCGTTTTATTCTTTCTTTTCGAAAAAAAGGAGAATAGTGGATGGTGATGAATATGGTTTTGTTTCCATACATTTATATCTTTTGTTAAAGCAGGGACATAAGACTTTTCGATGACTTGGAGATAAAGTGATTGAAAATACTGTACAGCCTTGTGCTCAGCTAATTGATAGGATTTATCCGCATTTATTATTAATTTTTCATTCATCAATATTTATCCCCTGCCCAAAGTTCTCTAGTTCTACCTGCCAAACCGTTTTTATTAAACAATAACTAGATGTATACCTTAAATTATAAAAGGTTTCTCAAATAATAAAAGGCGGCAGGTATCTTATTTTATTCGTTTAAATTAACTACAAGAACAAATTATTCCTTGCAAATGCACTCAGGATTCATTTACTCAGATTAAAATGCACTTCCCTTAAAAATGACAATTTTATGGGTAAGAATAAGATATAAATTCATCTTGAAGGTGGGAATGTAAGTGAAATATGTTCAATTAAAAAATGATAAGATCCCTCCCATAGCACTGGGGACTTGGTCTTGGGGAAATGGAATTAATGGCGGGGACGCTGTTTTTGGCAATAATCTTGCAGAAAAAGATTTAAAGCCCGTTTTTGATGCAGCGATGAAAGCTGGATTCAATTTATGGGATACGGCTGCGGTTTATGGAATGGGCGCCTCAGAAACGATTTTAGGGAAGTTTATCAACGAAAATAGCAATGTGATCATCTCGACGAAATTTACTCCACGTGGGGAGCAGCCTGATACTGCCATAGAGGACATGCTCAGTCAAAGTTTACAACGACTTGAGGTGAATCATGCCGACATCTATTGGATTCATAATCCAAATGATGTAAAAAGATGGACAACTAAGCTGATTCCTTTAATGAAAAGCGGCAAGGTAAAACACGCAGGTGTTTCGAATCATAACTTAGAGGAAATAAAATTAGCAGCTTCGATTTTAGAAAAGGAAGGTTTGGAACTTTCAGCCGTACAAAACCATTATAGTTTGCTTTACCGCTCTTCTGAAGAGGCAGGCATTATTGATTGGTGTAATCAACATAACGTTCTGTTTTTTTCTTATATGGTGTTAGAGCAGGGTGCGTTAACAGGAAGCTATAGTGACAAAAATCCGTTTAAAACAGGGACAAGGCGAGGAGAAGCATTCAATGCTGATGTGCTGAAAAAGTTAAATCATTTAATTGATTTGATGGAGACCATTGGTAAAAAGAGTGGTGCAGATCCTGCCCAAATCGCTATTGCATGGGCGATTGCAAAAGGAACAGTACCTATTATAGGGGTAACAAAGCCAAAACACATAGATGGTGCCATTTCGGCTGCTGAAATTGTGTTAACAGAACAGGAACTCAAAGAGTTAGAATCAGCAGCAAAGGCAACAGGGGTCGAAATTAAAGGAGCTTGGGAAAAAAGTATGCACATATAAAGCGCAAGCGCCTTGGTAAGCCCCGACAAGCATAAGACAAGCCGGCCGAAAGGTTGCTTTTTAACCTTTTGAACGGCTTGGCTGTAGACCATCGAGGGGCTAGGCGCTGGAGCTAGACAATTTTCAAAGTCAAAAACCTTTATACTTTCTAACAAAAAGGCCTATTCCATCCATGTTGTAACAAGCCTTTTTCTGTGTATCCTAAGCATACGTTTCCGTTTCCATTTTGTTAAATAACTGAATTAGGTCCTTTAATGTATAAAGCTTAGCGGTTAAAAGATAAAGCTCTTCGTAATTATTTTTTACATAATCATCTATAACATCGATTCCCTTTTTAAAGCCATCAACTAAATAATAAGTATACTTTCCATCCCAGGAGTACTGATTGATTCGTAATAATTCTTCCGCGATCATCTGGAACTTATATTCCTCAACGAGGAGTTTAACTTGATATAATTTATCGATATTAAACCTAAAGCTGTTTTTGATCTCATGATTTTTTTCGACATATAAAATAAATTCATTTATATTTTTTGCTAACATAATCGCTTTTTGCATCTCAAACTTCAATTCCCTTACCCCCTATTTTGTTAAAATGCTGTCCTTAGGAAAATTGTATGATTTCTTTCTGTAATCTGACACTCCAACGTTTTATTGTTGACATTACATCATGACCCTGTTTATAATTTACTTCGCATACGAAATGTTCTTATAGTTAATATTAGAAAATAGAAAGAAAGGAGGGATAGAAACTGGACATATTAAATAATGAAATATTAGTGAGCTTTTTGGAAATAAATAAAGCCTACAACAGGCTTGTTAAATTTGATGCAGAAAGATTAGGGATTACCCCTGTTCAATTAAAGGCACTATTCAAGATTAACAATAACCCTAATATTAGTTTAGGTGAACTCGCTGAAAAATTAAGACTGACGAATAGCACTGTTAGTGGCGTGATTGATCGCCTTGTTCATAGCGGACTAGTCGAAAGAGTGGTACCTCCTGGCGATAGAAGGACCATCTCTATTCTTTTAACAAGCGATGGAAAAAAAACATTAGAACAGTTTAATTCTTCTGATTCGATGCTAATCAAGAAGATCACAGAAGTCCTAGATCTACCGGAAGAGGAAATCACTCATCTGCTGCGGCTTCACCAACTCGTTTTAAAAAGGCTAACAATTGAGGAGGAATAATTGAATGAGTACGAAACGTTTACTTTTGGTCAACATTATTATTTTAATTGTTTTAGTAGGTGGAGGATTTGCAGGATATGCCTACTACAATAAAACTGTTAATTATTTATCAACAGATAACGCGCAAATCGCCGGACAACAAGTAACAATTGCTGCCCCTGCAAACGGAAAATTAACAGATTGGGCAGGTAAAGTGGGGGACAATTTTTCTAAAAATAGTCCGATTGGAACAATTCTTACCACTGGGCCAGATGGCGAACCAACTGAAATGAAAGTAACTTTGCCAACTGACGGAACAGTTGTCCAAAGTAATGCAGTCGAAAATTCATTTGTAGCAGCTGGAACTCCGCTTGCACAAGTATATGATTTAAACAATTTATGGGTAACAGCTAACATTGATGAAACAAAGGTTGACGAAATTGCCGTAGGCCAGGACGTTGACATTTATGTTGATGCTTTCCCTAATTCAACTTTAAAAGGAAAAATCCAACAAATCGGTTTAGCAACTGCAAGTACTTTTTCATTGTTACCTAGTTCAAATAATACAGCTAACTACACGAAAGTGACTCAAGTGGTTCCTGTGAAAGTATCAATTGATGATAATAAAGGTGTAGGAATTGTTCCTGGTATGAACGTGACCGTGCGAATTCATAAGTAGGTGATAAAATGTCAATATATATCACGGTTTATGCCATAATTTGTATTTTGGTACTACTTTTGATTAATTTTGGTGTATTTAAACAAAGAAAACCAAAAATTAATCAAAGTGAACTTAAAAATCAAGAGGTAGAAGATATTCCTCAATCGCCAATCCTTGATAAAAAAGATCTTCATCAAAATCTTGATCTATCAAGCGAAGTGGAAGAAATGCTTGAAGATAACGCTATAACCGAGCCAGCTTTAGAGTATGTTCAAGCGGATGTTCAGCCGAAAGAAGAAATGATTACACAGTCTAAACAAGCAGAAAAGGAATCCGAAAAGTCTGCAGGAACTGGGAAAATTCTTACTGCCTTAATGCTTGGTGCATTTGTCGCCATTCTAAACCAAACTTTACTGAATGTTGCAATTCCACATATTATGAATGATTTAGGTGTTTCAGCAAGTACTGTGCAATGGCTATCAACGGGCTATATGCTAGTTAATGGAATTCTAATTCCGGTCACAGCTTATTTGATTGAAAAGTTTGGAACGAGAAAGCTTTTCCTTACTGCCATCTTTCTTTTCACTATAGGTTCTCTGGTTTGTTCGCTTTCATTAAACTTTTCTATGTTAATGATTGGGCGGGTCATCCAAGCTAGTGGTGCAGGTATTATTATGCCTCTCTTGATGACAGTCTTTTTCGCCCTCTTCCCTCCGGAAAAACGCGGGAAGGCCATGGGCCTCATGGGGGTTGTCATGATCTTTGCTCCTGCTATTGGCCCGACCTTATCCGGTTGGCTGATTGGACATTATTCATGGAGATTATTGTTTGATATTGTCATTCCCATTGGTGTAATTGATTTAATTTTAAGCTTCATGTGGATGAAAGACGTAACTAAAACGACGAATCCTAAATTTGATTTCCCAGGATTATTATTTTCAACCCTAGGGTTTGGTTTCTTGTTATATGGGTTTAGTGAAGCAGGAAGCGATGGCTGGAGCAGTTCAACGGTTGTCATTTCATTAACAATTGGAATTTTGTCTATACTGGCCTTTATCTGGCGTGAGTTAACGACTGAGAAGCCAATGTTGGATTTACGGGTGTTTAAATATGATATTTTTGCCTTAACCACCATTATAAGTATGATTGTCAATATGGCTATGTTTGGTGCCATGATCTTACTGCCAATTTATTTGCAAAATATTCGAGGTTTTTCTGCCTTAGATTCTGGTTTATTGATGCTCCCAGGTGCGATTATCATGGGTATTATGTCGCCGATTTCCGGTGCACTTTTTGATAAAATCGGTGCAAGATGGCTTGGCGTGATCGGTTTAACGATAACTGTTATTACAACATGGCAATTTACTAAATTAAGTATGACAACAAGTTATTCCCATCTACTCCTTCTTTATGTATTTAGGATGTTTGGAATGTCATTCATTATGATGACGATTATGACAGAAGGTTTAAACCAATTGCCTCGTCACCTTGGGGCACACGGTACGGCAGCGTCAAATACAGCAAGACAAATTGCTGGTAGTATCGGTACGGCATTCCTTGTTACCGTTATGACAACTAGGTCAGGGGTACATTATGGTGAATATATTAGTACCATGACTAGCGCGAATCCCTTCATTGCGGGTCAATTTTCACAGCTTACTCAAAGCTTAGGAGCTTTAACACACATGCCGGCTGCTGGGAAACCACTTACTACCTATTTGCTTTATGGTCAAGTAATGCAACAAACAACAATAGATGGGATTAATGATGCATTTATTGTGGCAACACTGATTGCTTTTGTAGCCTTGGTTTTAGTTTTCTTTGTAAAACGGGCACAGATAAAAAAGTAAAATATTAATTGGATAGAGGCTTTCCAAGAGACTAATTCTTTGGGAAGTCTCTATTTTATTGTACATTGAATAATAAAAAGCCGCTCAGCAAAACTGAGCGGCTTAGAAAATGAATGACCTTATAGTCCAAGGGCTTTTCTCGTATTTGGTCCTACCACGCCATCTACTTGCAGGTGATTAGTTCTTTGGAAGTTTCGGACTGCGCTATCGGTGTTTGCCCCAAAGATGCCATCATACCCTTTGGTGTTGTAGCCTAGTGCTGTGAGTTTTTTCTGAAGCGTTACAACAGCTGGCCCGCGACTACCTTTTTTTAGGGTTTCCCCGATTGTAGTAACAGGGACAGAAGGTGTACCTTTCCCGCTTTTCAATCCATTTGCCACTGCGATTGCGTCGAAGGAGCTTTTGGATGTTGTAATGACAACCGGTGTATTAACTGGCACCTGATTGAATAGCCACTCTACTTCATTATCATACATTCGGACACAGCCGCTGCTCACATATCCTCCAATAGAACTTGGGTTATTGTTCCCATGAATCCCGTAGGTTGTTCCCCATGTTCCACGGGCATTTAAACCCATCCAGCGGTTACCTAGTGGATTGCGCGGGTCTCCTCCTGGAATGTGACCTTTGTAGTATGGACGGTTAACAATTTTGTTAACAATTTTGAATTTGCCTTCTGGTGTTAGTGAACTACTTCTTCCTGTTCCTACTTTGAATTGTTTTTTCAAGACGCCGTTTTCATAGTAAGCCAGCTGGTTGTTTGCTTTGTTAATGATAATAAACTTGTTGACGGTAGCGGCCGAACTAGAAGGTACACCAAAACATAAGCTAAACAACATAAGAAAAGCCAAACTAACAAAGATTAACCATTTTCTTTGCAAATTGATCCCCCCATCACCCATTAAATTGACTAATCCGTGTATTTTATGTTTGCTGGCATATCCACATTACAAATTTGTTAGTAATATAACAATCTAGTTTTCTGTGTTACGCCAACATTTCCATATTATTAATATTTCTACATATTTTACCTTTTCTCCTTTATAACGAACAAAAAAATATCCTTTTTTTATTTTGAAAGGCAGGTTTTGATTAACTGCCCCTTCCTTTTTACATATTGCTACATACTTAATCGGAGTTACTTTCCCCTTTTTAATTAAGTGCTTTTTAGTACAGAAATAATAAATCAATAGATTTAAATAACCACAAAAAAACTAACCCACTATTATGTATGGGTTAGTTCTTTCAGATTAGTTAATAATCGTTATGCCGAAACTCTAATATTCTTATCCTTTTTTCTATTAAACGAATACAAGATAAATAAAAGAATAAACCATATTGGTGTTAAAAATAAAGCAGTACGAGTAGCTTCAGCAAATAGCATGACAATTAGAATGAAAGCAAATAAGGCTAAGACCGCATAATTAATAAACGGTGTAAATGGTGCTTTAAAGGTCGATTTTTTTCGAAGATCTGGCCGTAGTTTCCGATACCGTATATGACAAACTAAGATAATCCCCCAAACCCAAATAAAGCAAATCGCACTTATCGTTGTCACGATACCAAAAGCTTGTTCAGGAATTACCTTGCTTAAAAGGGCTCCGCTTGATAGAACAAGTGCTGAAACAAATAAAGCATTACTTGGTACATGATTTTTATTTAATTTTGCAAATTGGGATGGACCTTGGGCTTTAGAGCTTAAATTAAATAAGATTCGGCTGGTTGAAAACAAACCACTGTTGCAGGCCGATGCTGCAGATGTTAAGACAACAAAATTAATAATTCCTGCCGCAATCGGAATTCCTACTAAACTAAATGTCTTTACAAAAGGGCTGTTTTCTGCATTCAATTGTGTCCAAGGATTGATACATAAAAGGATAAACAGTGCTCCCACATAGAAAAATAGAATTCTTAACGGAATTTTATTGATCGCTGACGGGATATTTTTTTGAGGATTTGATGTTTCCGATGCTGATACACCCACCAATTCAACCCCTACATAGGCAAATACCACCATTTGAAAAGAAAGTAAGAAACCTGACACACCATGTGGGAATAGTCCGCCATATTCCCAAATATTTTTTACTGAAACGGCAGCCACATCTGTTTTAAACCCTATGACTAATAAAATAACTCCTATCCCGATTAAAGCAAGAATCGTAATGACTTTAATTAAAGCAAACCAAAATTCTAATTCGCCAAATAGTTTCACTGTTAATAAATTCAAACCTAATAATAGTACTAGGCAGACGATGGCTGGAACCCATTGCGGTATATTAAACCAATATTGTACATATACACCAACGGCTATAATATCCGCCATGGCTGTCATGATCCAACAAAACCAATACGTCCACCCCGTTACAAATCCGGCCCATGGTCCAATGTAGTCTTCCGCAATATCTGTAAAAGATTTATAACCTGCTTTTGATAAAAGAAGTTCTCCTAAAGCCCTCATTACAAAGAAACAGGCGATGCCGACAATTACATAGGCAAACATAATCGATGGACCAGCTAACTGTATGGCCCTGCCTGAACCTAAAAATAACCCTGTTCCAATCGTACCGCCAATCGCAATCAGTTGTACGTGTCTGTTTTTTAAATCCCTTTTTAATTCTTGTTGTGCCACTTAAAACTCCCCCTAATGGTAGTAATAGTACTTCTTGTACTTGTGAAGCAATGAACAAGAAGCAAACCAATAAAAAAGAGACTGGAATATCTCCAATCTCTCAGGGCGTAAGAATAACAAAAATTATCTATTACTCTTTTGGGATAGAATAATAAATAGTCTTCGTACTCTTCTGTCCTTTTGCCTGAGATTGTGAACCCTTCGGCGCCGCAAGTGTGCGGTCTCTCCAGAAGCTGCTCCTGCTATAGTGTGATCCATAGCAATCATAGCTTGCTAAATATGTAGTTAGTAAGTTTGAAAAAGTGAATCAATTTCAAACTATCGCTGAATAATTTATTATTTTAGTAGTATTTGTTCTAATTGTCAACATATAAAATTATCTGCTAAGAACCTTACCCGGAAGACCGGCTTTACCCACAAAAATAGATGGTGAATAACACCATCTATTTTTGATATTCTGCATATTGAGACACTTTCTTCGATGTCTTGATGAGTTCTAACCTCAAATGCATTAATCTCCTCTACTCATTTTTTTCCTCAGATGGGGCATCGAGCAAATTTAGATTCTGTGATTCTAGAACTTCAGCTCGGCTTTGACCATACAGCCCGACATAGATATGCTCAATCTCTTCGCCGGTTAGATCGCCACGCTTTAAAAGCTCCTCAGCAATTCTGTGAACAAAATCAGCGTTATCATTCACAAGCTTCTTTACTTTCGTCATTTCACTCTTTAGGAGTTCATTGATTTTGCCGCGCAGCGCTCTAAGACCATCTGTGCGCGAACCGACGGCGAGCCAGCTGAACAATTCCTCACCCATACCGACAATCCCTAGATAGGCACCGGCTAGTTCTGTTGCCTGTCTCAAGTCGGAAGTAACCCCGTTTAATTTTTTATTTAAAAACTCCTCTTCCACCGCACGTGCTGCCAAACATACTTGGATTTCCGCTAATATTTCTTTATCGGTGCGATTATATCGTTCATGCGTTGGCTTAGTAGCTGCAAGACCAAGTGCACCGCCCCTGCGGATAATCGTTACTTTCCATACTCGTGCATGAGGCTTAAGCAGGAACTGTGCGACGGCATGACCAGCCTCATGATAAGCAACATTCCTTTTTTCATCTTCACTCATGGACCTTAACGGCTGTTTAAGCCCCCATTCATAGGTCTCCATTGCGGCACGGAAATCTTCATAGCTTGTAACTTGGGCTCCGCGTTGATGGGCGATAACGACCGCTTCGTTAACGATATGCTTGATTTGTGCTGGGGAGTAGCCAATGGTATCAAGTGCTGCCCGTTCAGGGGTAATAGAAGAGTCTCTTTTCACCTTTTCAAGGTAGTATTGGAAAACGTCAATTCGGCCATCATAGTCAGGGGAATCAACCCAGAGTTTTCGGTCAAAACGGCCTGGACGGAGCAGTGCTTGGTCAAGTACATCGGGAAGGTTCGTTGCCCCAACCGTTAAGACAGCAGGCCGGTCTGCCCTTTTTTTACGAAGTCCCACCGTACGAAGGAGCTTGGAGAACCAGTTATTATCAATGTTTGGCGGATCCATCTGCAAGAGCAGTTCATTTAAAAGACCCGAACCACCCATCCCCATCATTCCGCCCATCATTCCACCGGCACCGCCTCCTGCCTGACGGCTCATACCGATTGCATCAATTTCATCTATAAAAATAATGCATGCGCCATACACTTTTGCCAGCTTTCGGGCCTTCTTATATAGCCCCATTACTTTAAGATTACCAACACCAAAAAACATATTTTGAAAACTTGGGGCCGAGGCATAAGCAAAAGGTACTTGGGCCTCATTTGCAATTACCTGGGCTAGATAGGATTTCCCAGTCCCTGGCGGTCCACATAAGAGTAAGCCACGGATAGCCTCCCCGCCCATTTCCTTGAACTCTTTTACCCCCTTTAAGAGGGTAACAATCCTCTTGGCATTTTCGACAATCTCGGGGTTACCCCGGTAATCGTCCCAAGTGGAGCCGGTTTCCCCTGGCAGGATCCAATAGGTTCTACCGCGGGCAAGGAACCAAAAAAGGGCAACAAACTGGATAATCATGAATAGCATGGCAAAGAGCAGCTGCAGTAACAAACTAACAATACTTATCACGACACCCCAAACTGTTGGCCCACTATTAAGCAAATATATACTTATAATGACCACAGCTGCGACCCAGAGGATGATTTTACGCCATTTTACCCATCGATATTTCCTCATGGCTCCACACTCCTTTCTGAATATTTAGAATATTTTTTCGTTACTAGACCGTTATAAATGTTAGGCCTCCAAATTATTTAATCTAGAATACTGATATTTATTCCTATTTCCGACTAGTCATACCTATCGAAAAAGGTAAATTTATCAGTTGAATTGACAAAGTTTGCTTTCTCCCTAGAATTAATGTAAAAAACCCTCCAATCAGCATAGGAGGGTTTCTAACAGGGATTATTTAAATTTTTTTATAATGTCTAATAAATACTTAATTGCAACAGCTAAACCGCCAACGAAAAAGAATGCTATTAAAATCCACCCAGAAGGGTCGATTGGGAACATAGAAATGAGGAAGTTCAAAGGAATAACGTAATATAATAAATCCTTCAAATATCCTAAAATAAAATCTGAAGTGAGCGTGCCTTTCCAGAATGACTTTAAAAATCCTAATAATAGATCGAGAATCATTAGTCCAAAAACGGCCCACATTGTATAAAGCATCCAATCTGATAGTATCATTTTTTCATCACCACCTTGATACATCATATGCTTGTAACAGAGGCAGGTGAGAGTACTTGGAAACTTTTGTTCACAGAATATTCATAAATTAAGGAGGGTATGAAAAAAAGGATGCCCAACGATGGACACCCTCCTATTAGTTAATTTTCTGCAAGTTTGTTAACAACTTTTTTGTCTGAAGCCTTCAACTCTTCAGGATCTTCAGCTTGTTTCGCCCGTTTAATAAAAAAGGCAAGTACTAAAGCAATAAGAGCAATCCCAACAGAAACAAGGAATGAATCGTTAATCCCTTCTAACATAGCCTTCATGGCAATTTGCTGCTTCATTTGGGCTACCATTTCCGCTGTCGGTTTTCCTGTAACATGTTTCATCGCAGAATCAGCCAGTTCAGTAGCATGTGTTTTCGTGCGGTTCGACATGATCGTAATCAAAAGAGCCGAACCAATCGCACCTGATACTTGTTGTAACGTGTTATTCATTGCGGTACCATGCGGATAATAACGTGAAGGAAGCTGATTCAATCCGTTTGTCATGACCGGCATCATGACCATCGACATACCAAACATACGTGCTGAGTAAATAAGCATTAATTCCGTATAGGTGGTTTCTAATGTTAATGTACTAAACATATAGCTTGTAAAGATGGTAATGGATAGACCGATCACTGCAAGAACTCTGCCGCCGAATTTATCGAATAATTTCCCTGTGATTGGGCTCATAATCCCCATTAAGATCGAACCAGGAAGCATCAATAACCCTGATTTTAGCGGTGTGATGCCACGAATGCTTTGCACGTATATAGGTAATAGCAGCATGGCTGAAAACATCGCCATGGCAATTACGATTGAAATAACAGATGAAAGTGCAAACATCGGATATTTATAAACTCTAAAATTCAACATTGGCTTTTCAAGTTTGTTTTGACGAAGGACAAACCATACCAAGCTGATTGCCCCAATGATAATCGTTGCATAGACTTGCGGGCTATCCCAGCCCTTATCACCGGCAGAACTGAATCCATAAAGTAATCCACCAAATCCGACACTTGATAATAATAATGAAAACTTATCAAGACGAAGATCAACCTTGCCTTTTTTATCTTTTAATAAGAAAATAGCAATGACAAGAATCAAAGCGGCAATTGGCGAAACAAGATGGAACAAAATTCTCCAGCTATTATGTTCAATTAAGTAACCGGATAGAGTTGGACCCACTGCTGGGGCAAAAATAAACACTAATCCAAATAGTCCCATTGCTCCTCCCCTTTTTTCAGGCGGGAAGCTTGTTAACATTACATTCATTAATAATGGCATCATAATCGCTGAACCTGCAGCTTGAATCATCCTAGCTGCTAATAAAAGTGGAAAAGCATGCGCGAATCCAGCAATGATCGTCCCAGCCGTAAATAGCGCCATGGCTGTAAGGAATAATCTTCTTACTGTATATTTTTGAATTAAAAATGCGGTTGCTGGTATCATGACTCCATTTACGAGCATATACGCAGTTGCCAGCCACTGGACAGTAGATGCATTTACATCTAAATCCTTCATGATGGATGGCAAAGCCACGTTCAGTAGTGTTTCATTTAACATTGAAATAAATGCCCCGATCATCAATATAGCGATAATCCCATATGGCGGGCGATCATATTTAATGGTATCTTCCATCTTAATTCCCCCTAGTAAACTAATAGTTCATTTTTTTATACCCCTTGTTTCGCATAGACAATATCATATACCGATAGTTCATTTTTTGCAATCAAAAAATCTCAAGTAAATTACTAATTTGTCTTAAACCAATAATTAAGGTACAATTATTTTTATACTAATAGTCTAATTAGAATTCAAGGTGAATGTAATGAACGAAAGAAAACAACATGTTATCAATAAAGCACATCAATTGTTTATCGATAAAGGTTTTCAAGCTACATCGATTCAAGAAATTATCGATTACAGCGGGATATCGAAGGGTACCTTCTACAATTATTTTTCCTCAAAAAATGAATTGCTAATGGCTCTTTTTACTTCCTTAAGCCATAGGATAGAGGTTGAACGAAATGAGCTCTTAATCGGACAAGATATAGCTGCTATTGAAATTTTTATCCAACAGATTGAACTGCAAATGGCCTTTAATCGCAGGAACAAGCTATTTACTCTCTTTGAAGAGGTATTCGTCTCCAATGATCCTACCTTAAAGGAATTTTTAAAACGCACTCAAATCATGCATATTCGCTGGATTTTTAATCGTTTTGTCGATATCTTCGGTGATGACAAGCGCCCTTATTTATTAGATTGTGCGATCATGTTTATGGGTTTAATGCATCATAATATCCATTTTCATTTTTTAGCAAAGGAATCTGATGCCAATATTAAACAGGTCATTCGGTATTCCGTAAGACGGATAGAAAAGATGGTCGATGAGGTAGAAAAAAGCGGTGCTCAATTATTAGAACCAGAAATATTGGAAAAGTGGCTGCCAGAGAATAATAAATCTGAACACGCATTGGAGAAAAAACTTTCTAATACTATCTTGGCCTTAAAAAAATGTTTAGGCGGCGGCGATGATCAATTTAAAAATATTGAGCTACTGGACTTTATACAAGAAGAAATTCTACATTCCAAAACACCGCGGCAATTTCTCATTAAAAGTGCTATTTCCTCTTTAAAAAATAATCAAACTAGCTCTTGTAAAAAGGATCTCCAAAAGCTAGAAAAAATGGTCGAAGATTGTTTTTCGAAAGTAGGAATTTCGTAATCCATTTTCGATCAGATTTGTATTTAATAGGTTATTAAAAGCTTGTCGGAGAGTACCACTTAAACGACAAGCTTTTTCGAGATTATTAAAATGGATTCTTCCACTCCATTAAAGTACCATAATTACACGATTCTTTATCTTGTAAATAACCTTTTACTACTTTGACAGGTGTTCTGCCTAATCCTCTTTCCTAACTGAGAACGAGTCTATCGGTTTCCCAATCGGGGTATAGATCTGTGCGTCTGTCACGCCAAGTTGTAACAGATCCCTTTTCACGCACTTTATACAGTAACTCTAAATTAAGGTCTGCTGTGACAATCATATCTTGGTTAATCTCTCCTTCTGCCATGATGCCTTGAGGAGGGAATGGAATGTCATTCGGTGTAATAACCGCTGCCTGGCCAAAATTAGCACGCATGAAATCAACCGTTGGCAGTGATCCGACTGTACCTGTTGTTACGACATATACTTGATTTTCAATCGCTCTGGCATGACTTGTATAACGAACCCGGTGAAAACCATGGCGGTCATCGGTACATGATGGACAGAAGATGACATCTGCTCCCTTTGCCTTGGCCATTCGAACGATTTCGGGAAACTCAATGTCATAGCACGTTAATAAAGCGATTTTCCCTTTATCCGTTTCAAATACTTCCAAGCTCTCTCCCGCACTCAGCCCCCACTCATTTACTTCTGTTGGTGTAATATGGAGTTTTGCCTGTTGTCCAACTCGTCCATCTGGGTAAAACAAATGGGCAACATTGTAAAGACGATCACCTTTACGGATAACATGAGTTCCAGCAATAATATGCATCCTGTATTGAAGAGCCAATTTTATAAATAAAGACTGGTACATCTCAGTAAAGTCAGGTAATTCTTGGATCGTTAAAGCTTCCCCATTAACATTGCCAATCGACAAAAGCTGAGTAGTTAAAAATTCAGGAAAAAGGATAAAATCCGCTCCAAATTCTTCTGCTGTTTTTATATAATGCTCCACTTGATTTTCAAACTCCTCAAAAGAATGAATCGTATGGAGATGATATTGAACTGCCGAAACTCTTATTTGCATAAGATCCCCCTTCTCTCGTATTGTGTTATTTATTTTATGGTAAAAACGAATTAGGACTAATTATATAAAAATAGTATAAAGAAATATAATTTAAAATATTTTTCCCCTGATGTCAATAGAAATTGAGAAGTTCTCTCTTAACACCTTTAACTAGTGAGTTCAAACAGTAGTTTAATAATAACAACATGATTCTTAACCTTTTTCAAAATAAACAAAATGAATCAAAAATAAGACGAAAATCTGTATCTTTTAAGATAAATATAGAAAAGGAACATGGAGAATTTCAGGTTATGATACCTATGTAAGCGACATCAAAATAGCAGAATAAAAGAATGAAGGGAGATTTTTCAATGAGTAAAATAAAAACATGCGTTAGTTTATACAGTTTACAAGATGAATATTTAAATAAACGCATGAGCCTGGAAGATATCTTTAAATTTATGGCAGACAACTCCGTTGAAGGAATTGAATTTTTACCCGACCAGATGATGCACAATAGCCCTCATCCTTCAGTGGAAACATTAGCAGAATGGGATCGACTAGTAAGTACCTATAAGATGAAACCAGTCATTGCAGATGTTTTCTTGAATACAAATCTTTATAAAAATAGAGAATTAACGCAAAAAGAATGCGTAGATCTATTAATTGAAGAAATTAAACTTGCAAACCGTTTAGGGATTCGATTGATTCGACTCGTATCGATGGTACCAGCTTTTGTCATTGAGCCATTATTACCATATGCGGAAAAATATAATGTTACCTTGGCGCTGGAAATACATGCAGGTTTGAGCTTTGATGTTCCAAAAACTCAAGAATTTATTAATGAAATGAAACGATTGAATTCTCCTTATGTGGGACTTGTCATTGATGCTGGTATTTTCTGCAAAAGGCTGCAAAGAGTAATGGCTGATTATTGTCAACAACATTTAGGTACCAGCCAAGAGGTGATTGATTATGTCAATAATATTTTCTCTCAAGGTAAAGATCCTCGAAAAATATATTTGGAAAATGGCGGTTTTCCAGATGATCTAAAAAGATTATTAAAATCGGATGCCGATCACTTTTTTGCTCATTTTGCTGATGGATATGAAAACGAGCCCTATAGTATCTTAGATGAATATATGCCATATATTAAACATTTCCACTTTAAATTATTTGAAATGACAGAAAATGGCGAAGAATATTCAATTGATTATAAGGGTCTTCTCCAATACCTGCATGAAAAAGGATATGAAGGCTATGTCTCAACCGAATACGAAGGAAACCGCTGGGTGCTCCCCGGAAATCCAATGATAGAAAAAGAGCAGGTTTTAGCCCATCAGGCATTGATACGAAGTGTTATTAAGGAACTAGAAGGACAGGAGGTTTATTAATATGTTTGATAATAATGTATTTCTTGAAAATACATGTAAAAATATTGAAGAAGCAAGTAAAATTACAGGATTTGAATTGAAAACCAACATTACTTACTATCGAGGCATTCCGCTTTCAATGGTAAATGATATTGGTGTTGAAGTAGACGGTGTAAGGGTTGCTCGTGAGGATATTCTGTGTTCAGTGGATCAAGTTGATTGGTTTACCTTAGCAGAAATGGAAACTGTTACGACCTATAAATGGGAATATGGTGAACCACTAACGGTTCGAGTTCGTAAGGACGGCGGGCTATCTAAGGGAACCCATGAAGTCGCATTAGATGTAGTTGTTCGGACTGCCTATATTCCGGTGCCTTTGGCGGGAAGAAAGGTTAGGACTGTCGAGATAGCATAATAGAAGTTCCATAAAAAAAATCAGCCCATGGCTGATTTTTTTATTAAATATCAAAGTTTATTTATCTAAGCCCTGTATTGTTTGCTCCATTACGTTCAAATCACTCTTAATACTTGTGAATTTATCCCCAATCTTCCCTTCATTTTCCACTTATTTCATACTCCTTTAGTGATTTTATTTATTATAGGAAGATTGTTTTGTGCCTCCAAAAACGGCCAAAAAATCATTACTCCTTCTACCCCTTTTGCTCCAAGCTGCACACATGAAAATACTTCCTATTAAAATCAATGCACCAAAAAGAAATGGTATATTGTAGGATACATCATAGAATATTCCTGCTAATGAAGGCCCAATAATATTTCCTAAACTGCTGTAGGCATTATTCATTCCTGCCGCGAAACCCTGTTCACTGCCTGCCATTTTCGATAACATGGTATTAATCGCTGGACGTAGAATCGAAGTAAGCAAGAAAAATAATATATTCATTATTAACATATAAATAAAGTTTCCAGAGAACAAGACGAGAATCATTGAAACGGCCGAAAGGAAGAAACATGTATTTATCACTTTAATCTCATCGAAGCGGCGAAGCAGCCAATCTACCATTACTGCCTGAATTATAACCCCCACAAGTGCACCAACTGTCAAGATAATAGAGATATCTTTAGGGGTATATTCATATTTTTCACTAACATATAATCCATAGATTGCTTCAAAGTTGGCTAATCCAAATGTCATGGTAAAAACGAGTAATAATAAAACGAAATAAGGCACCTTAAAAGATCGTTTAATTTCATGTATCACTCCAACTTTTTCTGAAGTTGAATTTCTAAAAGCATGTTGTTGTTCTTTTGACAATGTCTCCGGCAAGAAAAAAAAGGAAATAATCATAGCGATACCTGCAGCAATGGCAGAAGCAAAGAACGGTACACGGAGTCCATAATCAGCTAAGAATCCACCAATCCCTGGCCCGATAACAAAGCCAAGTGAAATGGCAGCACCCAATAAGCCCATCCCTTTCCCACGATTTTCGACGGTTGTAACATCAGCGACATATGCCATATTCGCTGGTACAAGTATTCCAATACCGATCCCTCCTATCAATCGTGATAGATAGAGGAGCCATAAATCCGAGGCAAAACTAAACATAAGCTGTGACAGCATGATAATTCCTAAACCAGCAATCGTAATGATTTTTCTGCCATATTTATCTGAAAACTTCCCACCAAGCGGAGAAAACAAAAATTGGGTCAGTCCTGTTGCAGCTACGAGATAGCCTTGGTCTTTACCTGTTGCTCCTAAGTCTAGAATAAATTTTGGGAGAACAGGGATCGCTAACCCTACCCCAAGCAATGCAATAAATATGTTCACCATAAGTATTAGCAATGGTACATTCATTTTCACTTTTAAACCTTTAAACTTCTGCATTTATTTTCTCCTATTCTTAAAGTTAAATCTTAATATAATCTTACACCCCCCATTCCTACATTTATTTCACTTTTTTAATCACTTTGCGAAGCATTTTTTAACCTAACTTATTTATTATTTTCGTAAATATAAAAGAGATTAAAAATCTATTTATGATTTTTAACCTCTTTTGATTACTATCTATTATTAATCATTTTACACCTGAAGAATTGCTTGCCTGTAACAGCTTAATTCAGTTTCTCTGTAATCAAACCACTCGAACTCCGCACTGTTTTTACTTTCTTTACCATTAGAACTGGCAAACATGCAAAGCATGGTCCCAACCATACCACCTACGGATTCAGGATTTAATTTCCTGCCATCTGCATTCTCATAAAACAGCTGGAGATTTTCCTCCTCTTTACCAAAATAGAAGTTATACGATTGACCCTCTGCAGAAACCTTGAGGATGATTTCTTCACCTTCTACTTCAGTTTTAGCAAGCTCCTTTTCTGTTGTTATACATTGAAATTGAGGCTGATGAGGGTATCCGTTTATCTCGCTCGTACACTGGATCAGCCTCAATATTTACTTTCCTTTTTCCACCGAACGCTCCAACCGGAATTGATGATTACAAGCCTGCATGATCGCTAAACCAGCAGTCTCATTCTCCTCGGAGGCTAGGAAGTTCATCTTTGATGCCATCCTAAAATTTGCATGCAGTTGTCTACGGCCAATAAACCCAAGGGTTGGGACATTTTTATCCACTTCTGTCGCAGTTAAGTCGATTTTACGTATCTCCTGGCTGATTGAACGAGTAAGAAGTTTCATTGTCAGCTTACTTTCTGAATTCGTGTAAAATTCCTCATAAGGGGTCCCAAAAAATACCCAATCCATTCCAAGTTTCTCTCCATTGAATTCATCCCTCGTTGAAATTACTCGTTCTGTAACTGCAGGCAGATCTGGCGCCGGATAACTCCATTCCACTTTCCCCGTTCCAGGACTGATAACAGGCCAGCCTTCTTCCCATACGACTGGGGCAATAAAGGTTTCACGTCCAAGATTTTTATGATAGCCTTCGATTAACCGAGAACCGAGGATGACGGCATACCACTCGCCATTTTTCAGTTGAACCAAATCCGCGTGACCCACATTGCAAATCGGATAATGTTTTCCTAGATGACGGTGGGTTAAAATGGGGTTCCCCGCATAGCCCTCAAAATCATTAAAAATCGTACGACTGCGTGCAACCGTTACGGCATGGAAGTGCTCTGTACCTCCCTCAGCAATCACTAAATAATAAAAGCCGTCCTTTTTATAAAGATGCGGTGCTTCTGGTGAAGCGCAATTTTTTAGAGCTCCACCCCAAATTGTCCTTGCCTCTCCGACAAGACACACCCGGTCTAAATCGATTTCACTAACCCATATCGCCTGAGACCTTGTACCATCTGTATTCGTATCCTCTCTTGTACCTGTAAGGTATGCTTTTCCATCATCATCAAAAAATAAAGATGAATCAATCCCAGGGCATCCCTCTAGCCAGTAAGGATCTGACCAGGGACCACGAGGATCTTTAGCCTTCACAATAAAATTCCACTTATCGCTAACATTCGTCGTAATCATGTAGTAGGTACCGTTGTTATATCTCAGTGTCGGTGCCATAATCCCGGCTGTCATATGATCTGCTGACACATGAAGTTGGGATTTTCGATCAAGTATATGACCAATCTGCTTCCAATTTACTAAGTCGGTAGAGTGAAAGATTGGGACGCCTGGAAACAGAGAAAAACTCGAGGTAATCATATAAAAATCATCATCCACCCGACAGATGGAAGGGTCTGGATAGAATCCTGGTAAGATTGGATTCATTAACTGTTTTGGCATTTTTTAAAATCACTCCCACTATCAAAAGTTTTTTTTCAAAACTTAAACTAGGATTAACTTTCTCTTGTGGGGAATTGCACCAAGAACCGTATCTGCCACTGGTGGAAAATAAGAGCAGCTATACGTATAGCTTACTTCAATATCGTGGCTTCCGGCTTCTAGTCCGCCTTCTTTTGCCACTGTAAGCGTTGCTGGCTCTAAAATGCCCCAATGAACATCTCCAAGTGAAGCCATTTCAGCTTGCGTATAGGTATCACCATTAATCGTCCATGTGATCTGATCGCCTGAAAAAGTTTCCCCATTTACTGAAACCGTAGCGGGGCGTAATTGTGAAAGCCAGAGCCCTCGATAATACAAAGATCTTATATTAACTTGGAAGCCAATGATTTTTCCATTTTTCTCTACATTTTTAAAGCCTCTCGATTGGATGCAAGGTTTTTCTAACATTGTCATGGTTATTCTCCTTCTCTCTTATTCTCCTAAAATTCTTTTCATCATTACATGTTGTTTCCGAATTTGTTCAGAGGCATAGCCGGTCACGTCTTTGTTTGGACCTTCATACTCACTCACCATATAGCCATCCCAGTTATGCTCCATTAATGTATTAATAATTTTTTCATAAGGAATCGTCATCTCTTGAAAATCATCTGTCATTTTTACAAATTTAGCATGGCAGCAATACACATAAGGTAATAATGGGATAATATCCTCTACTGGACTATGTTCAGATGGAGGCATGATAAAATCATCTGGACCCCATTCACTTGCAGGTAAAGCCTTGGTTTCGAATACACCAAAATCGATGTTTAATCCAAAATACTTTGTTCCTGTCTCTTTAATAAACTCAACATAATCGTCCACCATCTTAGATTTCAAAAGTGTAGGAGCATGAATCTCCGGGCACATGCGGACATTGTATTTTTCTCCTAACGGAAGCGCCATTTTGATAAATTCCCGCCAGTTTTCTACGGGAGTAAGATCATCATCGATTACGCCTAATTTGGTCCTAAGAACGGTAAATCCAAGTCTATTTGCCAGTTTGAAATCACGTTCCAACATTTGTAATGATTCTTCTGATGTAAGATGTCTTCCCTCATACAAGCGTGAATCGACCCAATGACCGTATTCTGCCGGAACAATATTATATTTTTCTATTAATCGATCCCAATTTTCCAGCCATTCCTCACTAGGATTTGGATAGCCTTCAATATGTGAGTTTGCTAATATTTCTAAGCCTCTTGCACCAATATCGTTCATTTCTGCAAACATATCTTCTAATGTCATGGTTACACCATATTCGCCCGCATAACTATAGAGTGAAACTCCTCGTTTTGGTTTTCTAAGATTCCCAGCTTCATAATTCATACCAGTTTACTCTCCTTTTTCATATACTGTATCCGTTTACAACTTTACCAAATTACCACATAAACACTTCCTTGACTTCTGGTGGTAACCAGGCACAGGTTGATACCGCTTCCACTTTAACTATAAAGTTTATTTCTACTAAATACCTTTAGTTATTTATCTTAATAGATATAGATTTTATTTCTTTTTGTCTCTTTCATTATCCATAAATAAAAAAGGATAAAAATCATAGCGTGATTTTTATCCTTACTTGACAGTTCCAACTTCCTAATGTAGTTCTCGGAATTTCGCTGGCGTTATACCTTCCTTTTTCTTAAATACCATCCCAAAATAACTAACATCTTCATATCCGCACATTTTACTAATATTTTTGATTTTTTCATTCCTCTCCTTAATTAGAAAGGTTTTCGCATTTGCTAAACGAACATCTGTAATATAGTCAAAAATAGAAAATCCGTTAATCTTTTTAAATAACTGGCAAAGGTACTCTTTTGACAATTGGACCTTTTCCGCTAAATCAGATAACACAATGGGCTCGTTATAATGCTGGTTAATATAATCCATTACGAGATGTACTTTGTTATTCTGATTTTGAATAAACCTTTCATTTTGTTGCGTAGTTGATTTTGGAAACTCCAGTAAAATATCATAAAGCACTCTTGAAAAATCATACATTTCCATTCGGCTATTGCGAGTATAAATTAAAAATAATTCTTCCATATATTTCTCTACTATTTCAGGATCGTTTAGTTTATAAATACCCGATTGCTCCATCCCGATATTTTCAAAAAAATCCTTTGTCCCATAGCCTGTAAACAACATGAAATGAACAATCCATTCTTTGCTCACTCCATAATATTTATGACCACCATTTGGGAAGAATAATATCCCGCTCCCTTCCTCAACCACAAACTGTTTATTGTCTATTTCGAGCACTCCGCTTCCCTTGACAGCTTGAATCCATTGAAATAATGGCAAACCTGAAGGTCTGTTTATGTATTCCTGCCTATGATTTAAACCTAAAGAATATAAAACAAAAGGTAGTTTTAAATTTTGTTCTGTGTATTTTGTAAAAAAAACCTTTTCCATAATTCAAAAAGCCCCATTCAATACTTAATATATTCATATCAACTATAATATTTTAAGATTTATTCTGACAATAAGATTTATTAAGATATTAATATAATCTTATCATGAAAGGGTGCTTTTATCATGTCAACAATGCCTCATATTAAAAAATACAATGATATTCCAACATTATTCGTTCGTGACGAACCCTTTATTGCGTTAGCTGGAGAGATCCATAATTCTAGTTCCTCGAACCTGGAATATATGGAAAAACAGGTTTGGCCAAATTTAAAAACATTAAATATGAATTCCGTTATTGTCCCTGTTTACTGGGAATTAATTGAACCAGATGAAAATCAATTTGACTTTACCATCGTTGAAGGACTCATCAACCAAGCGCGTGAAAATAACATGCATCTTATTTTCCTATGGTTTGGATTGTGGAAAAATTCAGAATCTATGTATGTGCCCCACTGGATGAAAAAAAATACTAGAACTTATTTCCGTGCATGTAAACCAAGCGGTGAAGCAATAAATACCATTTCACCTTTATGTGAAGCCGCAATTGAAAAGGATGCTAACGCATTTTATCACTTAATGAAATTTATCAAATCTATTGATTCAGAAAAAAATACCGTTATTGTTATGCAGGTTGAAAATGAAATCGGACTTTTAGGGACAGATCGAGATTATTCTTTTACAGCAAATAAAGCTTTTTCACAAGAAATTCCGCAATCCGTTGCGGAAGAATTCCAAGTTTCTGGAACATGGGAAGAAGCATTTGGCTATGATTCATGCGAATACTTTATGGCTTATTATTTTTCATCTGCAGTAGAACGAATTACGAACACAGGTCAAAAGGCTTATCCTCTTCCTTGCTACGCCAATGCATGGTTAGAACAGTTCCCGTGGCGTGCGGGAACCTATCCAAGTGGCGGTCCCGTAATGAAGATGCGAAAAATGTGGAATTTAATGGCTCCTTCTCTATTTTGTCTGGCACCTGATATTTATGTTCCATATGTACCTGATGTATTGGATGAATATAGTCAGGGTGGCAATCCATTATTCATCCCAGAGGTCCGAAAGGATGCTGTCTCAGCTACATATGCCCTATATGCTGTTGGTGGTTGTAACGCAATTTGTTATGCACCATTTGGCATTGAAGAACTTTTAATGAATCCAGAAAAGACTGACAAACCACCACTAGAAATAATGATGTCATTAAATATTGACCCCTCTGCATTTGAAATTGAAGGCAGCGCAGCATATTTAGCCAAGAGCTATTCCATAATCGAAAATATCAAACCACTCTATTATAAATATAGAGGCACCAGTCATTTACAGAGCTTTGTAAAGAGAAATGAACATGACTTTGGTAAGCTCCTTCATTTTAACAATTATGATATTCTCGTATCTTATTCGCCAAAAGCACCAAATAAGCCAACTTCAGGAGGCATGATTTTTGAACTTTCGGAAAATGAATTCGTCGTTATTGGAACAATGACGAAGGTTCAATTTTTTTCAAAGCCAGGAAAAAATACACACGTGGAATTGTTACGATTCGAAGAAGGCGAATTTGTTAACGGTGAATGGAACGCAGGAAGAGTTTTAAACGGTGATGAAAAGATGATGATACAGTTGAAAGATATGCCTTCAGCATATAAAATTCAAGTATATGAATATTAAAATATATTTTAATAGCCAATACATACAAATAATATTATTTGTATGTATTGGCTTATTTATTATCTGTTCCGAGTTTGTTTCACAAGTGATGCTGCTCCAATTACCCCTGCATCATTTCCTAACTGGGCAAGCTTTAGTTTCGTACTAGTTCTTACTGTTGGGAAGGCAAACTTTTGGAAATATTCTTCTACCCCTTTTAACAGCATGTCCCCTGCCGCTGACACTCCCCCACCAACAACAATAGTTTCAGGGTTTAAGATGTTACCAATATTGCCGCAAGCTAGTCCCAAATAATAATAAAATTTATCGACTACAATTAAAGCCAATTTATCTTCTTTTTTAGCTTGATCAAAGACTGTTTTAGCCGTCACTTCTTGTCCATCATCAATTAACCACTTTAATTCAGATTCCCCAGCATATTTTTCTGAAAAATCTCTGGCTAATCTGACAACACCTGTTGCACTTGCTACTGTTTCCAAACAGCCTTGATTTCCACATGTACATTGATAACCGTTAGGCTCTACAACTACATGGCCAATCTCTCCACCTGCACCAACCTTACCGTGAATAAGATTACCATCTGCAATAATACCGCCTCCTACACCCGTTCCAAGTGTAACAAAGACAACATCAGCACCATCTTCCCCTGCACCCTTCCAGCGCTCACCTAATGCAGCGACATTGGCATCATTATCAATACTAAAAGGAATGCCTGTTTCTTCTTCAATCTGTTGTTTTACTTGCTGCAAAGTACTCCAGTTTAAATTATAAGCTCCAATGACTGTCCCTTGGGCGCGGTCAACTGTCCCAGGAGAACCCATTCCGATTCCTAAAATATCATCAGCTGAAAGCCCATACAAATCAAGACGATGTTTAATCGATTCAATAATGTTTGGTACGATATTCTTTCCTTCATTTTGAATATCTGTCTCAATACTCCATTTTTGTTGAATTTCGCCCTCTTCAGTTAAGATTGCAAATTTAACCGTAGTGCCTCCAAGATCAATACCAATTAGTTTTTTCATCTATTCCCCGCCTTATAAAATAATACAGGTGAAAAACCCACCTGTATTATTATAAACTATTTACCTAATAATTTCCGCTCCATTTGTAAATGACGTTTGGTCATTTCTATAGCTCTTCCCGATAAATGATCTTCATATTCTGAGACAATATAACCATTAAAATCAGAGTTTTGAATAATCGGTAAGATCTTATCATATGGAATGCTTGCTTCTTCCAGATTTTCATCAATATAATGAAACTTTCCATGGAAGTGAATTACATGAGGCATGATTTGCTTTAACCCTTCATAATCTGGCTCGTTGTAAAAAGTAACAAATCCATACATTCCTTGGAATGCCCCGATTACAGCACCATTTGCACCAGCATCAAGCAGTCGTTGTCTTGCTTCCATCATCGGAACTCCATCATAACGAAATTGAGCGGCCATTTCCAGTAATTCAACAGGTGCTCCATTGGCTAAAGCCTCATCCCAATGCGGTTTATTTGGGCGAGTTGCAAAAGTGCCAAAATCAGTAACAAATCCAAGATAGGGAGATCCTGTTTTTTCAATTACCTCGGTGAATTTTTGAATGCTTGGTGATGTTGGCGTTTCAGGATTATGAATTTCAATTCCAACCTTGATTCCGTAAGCCTCCGCATATGGCGCTAATCTAGCAAATACGGATGGTCCAATAAGATATTGAGCACGCATAATTTTACAACCCAATTTATTCGCTGTTTTCAAATCAATAATAGACGACTGAAGCAATTCTTCTTCTGTTAAATCACGATCCGCTCTTACCCCGCGGTCTGCATTAGCTCCGTAAGAAATAAATTCGATTCCATAGTGATTCGTCATGGCCTTAAATTCAGTTAAAATTTTGTCATTTACATATGGGTAGGATGAAAGCATTTGTGTACCTACCAACTCAAATCCTTCCGCTCCAAATTCAGCTGCGGTGCGAATGCAATCCTCTAATGTAAATTTGCCTTTCACGTATTCATCTGTAAAGCTATATAGAGAAACACCTAATTTAATATTACTCAATTGATCTTACCTCCTTTCTCCTAATCTCTTACCTGTAATGTTTTGCTTCCACAAGAATCTAATACCGCATATTCACGTTCTGTCTTTCTTCCAGGAACGGCCATATATGGAATACGTAACATCATTTTCACATCAATATGATGTTCTCCTTCAGATAAACCTCCCGGTGCAAATACACTAATCGTAGCTGGTTCTACTAAATTCCAAAACTCCGAAATAAGACTTGGCAGTTGTCTTAAGGTAAACTCTTTTTCATTTAACCCAAAAGTTATATCATCAGAATTCACTTCTTTACCATCAACGGTAACCACAAACTCTTCAATACAGGATAAATAATGCCCCCGATAGTTACTTAAACGGATTTGGAATTCATACCCCAACTTTTTACCATTCACAAAAGTATTTTTTAAACTTTCATCGCAAACAACGTCGACGAAAGGTAATTTCATACTAAATGCCACTTGGTCCACCTCCTATTTGCTAGCCACTGTTTCCTGTTCAAAAACAACTTCTTTTCCAGTTTCAGCAGAACGATAGACAGCATCTAAAATCTTTGTCACAACAAATGCTTGTTCTGGTTTCACTAGTGGTTCTTTATCAAATTTAACCGCTTCTAACCATTGTTTTGCTTCGAGTACTTCGGGTTTATTGGATCCACCTTCAAAGAATGCAATGGCTCCACCTGCAGAGTTTTTCTCTTCTGTTAACATACCATTGCGTGCAGAATTATAAATTAACTCATTGTTGCGGAAGCTCATGCCGGAATTGATTTGTGCTCCTGCCTTAGTTCCACATAGAGTTGTAGCCGCTTCTCTTGATTCTAGTACATTAAGTGCCCAAGAAGATTCAAGAAATACCGTTGCTCCATTTTCCATTTTAATGTATCCAAATGCTGAATCTTCCACTTCATATGTTTCAGGATCCCAAGGGCCAAACATATTGCCTTCGACAGCTTCTGGTAAATTACCTAGTTTATTGAACACAGAACCTGTTACCGAAACTGGTTTGTAATTATCCATCATCCATAAAGTGATATCAAGAGCGTGTGTACCGATATCGATTAGTGGACCTCCGCCTTGCTGTGATTTATCAGGAAATACTCCCCATGTTGGAACTGCACGGCGGCGAAGGGCATGTGCTTTTGCAAAATAAACATCTCCAAGCTCATCTTTTTCACAAGCTTTATAAAGTGATTGGACTTCTGGACGGAAGCGGTTTTGATATCCAATGGTGAATTTCTTGCCGGATTTTTTCCAAGCATCCATCATTTTTTGAGCAGCTTCTGTATTGTGTGCCATTGGTTTTTCACACATAACATGCTTGCCTGCTTCAAATGCAGCAACTGTAATTGGGCTATGGCTAACGTTTGGAGTTAATACATGCACAAGATCAATGGATTCATCTTTTAATAGCTCTTTATAATCAACATAAATTTTTGCATCTTCAGTTCCATATTCTTTAGCGGCTTTTTCAGCACGTTCAATTTCAATATCACAGAATGCCACCATTTCAGCAATTTCTTTAAATTGTGCTAATGCTGGAAAATGCTTTTGATTTGCAATACCACCGCAGCCAATAATACCAATTCTTAATTTACCCATAATATTCATTCTCCTTTTTGTTTAAAATATTTTATTAGATATATAAATTGATAATCTATTTAAGCAAAAAATTGACTCAAATAGTTTTTACTAATGTTAATTGAATCTTTTTTCGATTTAAGTGAATCTTCAAATGCCTTGTCCTCAACTTCAATGACGGCATATCCACGGTAGCCAATATCCGTTAGAGCAGATACATATTGGCCCCAATTGACATCTCCAAGGCCTGGTAATTTAGGCGAAATATATTCCAGTGGTGTTGCCATGATTCCCACATCGTTTAAGCGATTCTTAAATACTTTGATATCCTTGAAGTGGATGTGGAAGATCCGCTCTTGGAATTCATATAAAGGCTTAATATAATCCATTTGCTGCCAAACAAAATGCGATGGATCAAAATTCAATCCAAAGTTTTTATTTGGGATTAATCCAAACACGCGACGGAAGATGGCTGGTGTTGTCATAAGATTTTGGCCGCCTGGCCACTCGTCTGAAGTGAATAACATCGGGCAGTTTTCAATTGCAATCTTGACTCCAAGCTCTTCTGCAAATTCTATGACAGGCTTCCAAACCGTTGTCATCGTTTCCAAATTTTCATCTACTGTTAGCTTTTGGTTTCGGCCAATAAAGGTGGTGACCATGTTAATATCCAATTTGTGGGCTGCCTCAATACATTTTTTGATGTGGGCAATGTAGTATTCACTTTTCTCTGGATCTTCATCTAAAGCATTAGGATAATAAGCAATCGCAGAAATTTTAATTCCTTTTGCTTCGGTATAATTTTTGACGTAATCCACATCTAAGTGATCGACATCAAGATGGGTAACACCTGCATATTTACGGGCCGCTTTCCCTTTCGGCCATGCACAAAGCTCCACACATGAAAAACCGTTTTCAGCTGCATAGTCAATAACTTCTTCAAAGGTGCATTCATTTAAGATAGCACTGTTAAATCCAAGCTTCATCGTGCCATATCCTCCTATGTTTATAGTAAAATCTTAGAATTAATAAATGATTTCGCTTACATATATATCTTAACCCGTTATTTGATATATTCCCTTACATTAATTATCCTAGTAAGGTATACATTTTCGTCCTTTTTCAAAGATTCTACATTTTTGTATTTATAATAGATTAAATATGATAGTGTTATTTTTAACCTTTCCCGAAATTATATAAAAACCAAAAAAGGTGCAATGTTAAACTGCACCTTTTTTGGTTTAAAATAAAATTCTTATTTCTGGTTTTTTGCCCATTCATCTAATTGTTTCTGTTTTTCTGCTATGATCTTATCAATACCAGCGGCCTTTAAACCTTTAATGAACTCAGGTAGACTCTTATTAGGATCTAATACACCTGATTCAAGTCCTAGTGCGTATTTTGCAACGACATTGGTAACGGCTGTTACTTCCGTTTTAACGGATGAACTATCAAAATTAAATCCAAGTGCTTTAGATTTAATCGCGCTTTTATTGAACTCCTTCGTTTCGTTCCATATGTCTGGATTATTCCCTTCGAATACATATGATAGAAAAGAATTCCCCATTGCAAAGCTCATATTTAAATTGTAACCATTGTTTCCTGCATTTACCCCATCTGGATACTTGATTACATTATCCGATACTTTAACATAATGCTTTCCTTCAATCCCCCAATCTAGCAAATTGACAATATCTTTATTTCCATACATTAAATTAAGAAATTTCATTGCTGCTTCCGGGACCTGAGAGCTCTGTGGAATTCCCCACATCATTGTGGTTACGGCAGAGGTGGTTGTAACTGGTTTTAAAAGTGAAGCAGTCACCATTGGCTTAGCCGTAATTTGCGATTCCTGTAAAGCAATACCTGGTTTTTGAGGACTAAAATAACTAAAACCTACATTTGACTTCACTAACGATGTGCCAGGATCTGGATTCGTTGTTGCATTTTTTAACGTAAGTCCTTCCTGATTCCATCTTCTCATTGTCTTAACAAACTGCGCATATTCGTCTGTTTCATATAAGTCTACTATTTTCATATTATTGTCGTAGTTTGGTAGAACCCCCATTGTGTCACCTAGCGGATCGAACCAGTTATAAACGACAGTTTGCTGAGCTCCAGGCTGAAAAGGAACAATTGGAGTGATCCCTTTCTCATTTTCCTTGATCGTTTTCAGAGCAGCCTCTACATCATCCAGTGTTTTGATTTTATTAATGTCAATGTTATATTTATCTACCAAGTCCTTGCGCATATTTATACCAGGTGCTCCTGCCATATCTCGAAGAGTTGGAACTGCGTACAATTTCCCAGAAACCTTGGCAGCATTCAAATAATCCGGATCCATTGTCTTTTTAATATCCGGACCATACTTATCTACCAAATCATCCAGTGGTAATAATTGTCCTTTAGCCACTTGTGATGTATAACCAAAAAAAGAGGTAACCAGCATTAAATCTGCTTTTTCATTACTGGATAACATTAAATTCATCTGTTGAACGTAATTACCTATATTAATGGGTGTTAATTTTACCCTAACCTTGATTTTTTTTTCTGATATCTTGTTAATTTCATCCTGTACGAGTTTGATATCTTTGGGTATTTCAGTTGTAAAAAAGACCATATTTACTTCAGATATTTTTTTCCCTGAACCTGAACTTTCAGATGTGGAACTCTCTTTATTCGAACTGCATGCCGACAGAACTAGTAAAAAACAAGCAAGCATTATACTTATTAATTTTTTATTCTTTTGCATTCAAGAACCCCCATTTTTTATTTTTTGAAACCGCTATCATTTTTAAATAGTGTTCACGACCAAAATCAATATAAACTCTGTAAGTATCCCCCCTATTCAAATGGTTATATTATTTTAACCATCGATTCATATACCGCTTATTATAAGGAGGAAAGTTCTAGAAAACGTTCAATTAATTAAGAAAAATTATATTAATTTTTAATATTTTATGAAAATAAATAATATTCTAAACTATTACCGCAAAGTTTCCTCCTCTTTGCGGTGAATCCTCCTTATTCAATTCTTTTAGTTATAACTCTTGGTCTACTGTAATTTCTAATCTCTGAAATACTTTTCCAATTCATAAAGATCATCTTCTTCGGTATATTCATAACTTTCGATTCCTTTTACTTCATTTTTAAGAGAGTTACCCAAGGTTTTCTGCTGATTTTTTCTGAACTGATAGGGGGTTGTATGAAAGGTATCTTTAAACAATTTGTGAAACGTATTTAAACTCGAAAAACCTGACTCCATGGCAATCTGAATAACTGGCCAATTGGTTTCCAATAAATACTTTACTGCCTGTTCCAGTCGAATTCCGTTTAAATACTTTACAAAAGGCTGTCCCATATGCTGCTGAAAATATCGTGATAAATAAGGAACCGTCAACCCTTCATTTTCAGCGATTTCATTTAAGGTAATCGGATGCACATAATTTTTTTGGATATAGCTGGTGATTCTTGTTAGACGTTCTATGTCTTTGCTGCTTTTTCGGTTGATTTGCTTATGATTTGCCACTCTAAATTGACTAACAAGACTGTAAACTATGTCTAAAAGTAATGAATGAATTTTAATCTCATACCCTAGCTCTTTTTTTCTTAAAGTAAACATAAGGTGAATCATCAACAAACGAATACCATTAAACCTTTCTTGATCCTTATTATGAAAGGATTGACATTCAAAAGATTCCTTTTCAATGTTTTGGTACCATTTTTCAATAAAAGTTAGCGGTATTTGAAGTAGTAACACCCGGTTATCTTCACTTGCTTCCACACCATGAACTTCATTGCTGTTAATCAGCAGCAAGTCATTTTCATTTAAGGAGTACTCCTCACTTCCTACAAAAACTTGAATTCGTCCTTTTAGAACAAACAAAAATTCAATCCTGTCATGCCAGTGCATCGCGACATATCTCACACTTGTCATTAACATTAACATTGGAATCTCTTCGTTTATGACCGCACTTTCATATGGATATTTCATAAGCGCCTCCCCTACAGTTAATACAAAGTACCGTTAAAAAAGGTGTGCCTCTTTATGTACACACCTTTTTTAATATCATCATTAAAAGGACAACGTAATCTTTCCAAACATACCGGTTGGGTCTATAGGATCATGCCATACAATAAATGGAGGTTCTGGATGATTAAAACGATCCCTGTCCAATGTAGTTGCTACTTCTACACGGATGGTATTGGTGCCTTCCCTTAAATAGTCCGCAACATCGTAAATATAAGGTGGACAAACTTTCATCCCAACATATTGATCGTTAATCGATAATTCCACGGCTTCATAAATAGATTCAAAAGCTAAAATCCCTTGTCTTTGAACTTCTGGAAGCTCAAATGTCTTTTCGTACTTAATAATTCCTGTAAAAGCTGGGTCTATATTAGAAATTGGTACCAATTCATTCATTTGAGTTACTTCGCCAAAATTCGGATAATCAATGTTATTTACCAAAGAATAATTCCAGCTTTTAGATAAATCTATCGTTTCTTCGCATTCATTAAGTTTTATTGAAAAAGGACGATATTTTTCATATTCACCGTTCAGGGCTTCGTCACCCACAAATAGAACACAAGAGTCATAAGGTCTTAGCTCTAGATTAATAATACTTTTTCCGTTTACTTTCCTAACTTCTATCTTCTCAAATTTATTTTCAAGTCCGTTATAGATTATAGCAAATTCTCCACCAGAAAGTTCAATATCCCCACTGAAAGTCTCATGTGCTGATTCATTCTGAAACATGTAAATACTAATCTCTTTTTCATAATGATAATAGGTTAAATTCTTGAATGGTTTCTTTAATTGAAGATCAAATATTCCTTTCTCCTTAAGCTCTTTAGCCAACTCACTTAGAGGTACAATCTTATACTTTTCCAAAGCTCTTAAAAGTTCAGACACTTCTTGTCCATCTACAACATTAGAAATCCCTTCAGGTTGTCCATCTACAAAAATAATTTCTAAACCAGCTGCATTTTTAATAAAAGCGGCCAACTCTTTTGTTATATATTGGCTATAAGGAATAACTATACATTTAAATTCTTCGCCATTAATAGTTAAATGGTTATTCTCTAACTTTCCATTGTAGGTTTCTAAATTATTCAGCATATCAATCGAAACAAAATCAAAATCAATTTGATTTTCAGTAAGGGCTCTAGCAGGCTTTTGCATTTTCATATATTCGCCTGTCCATTCACTTTCACCGTGATATAAAACAGCTACAGGTGCCACATGTCTACCGCCATTAAAAATATGGCATAAGCGGTTAGCATAGTGCATCAGATAAGCAAAATGCTTGAACTGCGGATTATGTCCACGTGCATAGAAATGTGGTGGACAATCGAAGTCAGGATATTCACGCATTGAAAATGCATGTGGAACAAGGTGATTGATGCCACGGACAACTAGATGGTCCAGGATATACTTCATATCTCTAACACCAAGCTTCCATCCATAAGCACCAAATAATTCACACATCGTTCTTCCTTTTTTCTTGGGATCGAGATGACCATAGGAAGAACCTAGTTTTCCGAGTGTATAATGATAAAATTCTCCATCTCCCTTAAAGATTCCACGGCGTTCTAACCCTGCACCGCCAAAAATCACCTGACCGCCAATTACGTCAATCCCGGACATATGCTGCCCTGATAGGGCTCTAAAGAAATGCCCCGCACCACTTCCTAATCTGCTATGCTGATCATTATCTTCAATCACGTGTCCAATGTATTCAACATTATGTGCTTCACACCATTTGCCCAATTGATTGCTAAAGTTCTTTTCATATAAACGGGTAACAACATCCATGTAGGTATAACGAGTATGGACACAAATGTTCATTTCTTCAGAGCTGTTCCATAGATAGGGTAGGAATACTCTCCAGTTATCCCCTAGGGCTTCAGAAAGCAAAGTTTTTGCTTCTTCACTCCAAGGTAATGGCATGTCTTTCCTTCCGATTGATTCATTAAAATCAAACCCATTAACATTTCCGAATGCGGGCTCATCTGAGAAAAATCCGGCAAATGTCTTCCCAAATTCGTCTTTGTAATGTTGAAAATGTGGTTCATATACCGCTTCAAGTTGAGTGCAGACTGACTCTTCATCAATCATGTTGATATATTTCGGGTTGCCGCCGTCCGTTTTCGTTTCATAAACGACATAAATTCTCCATGGTCCTTCTGGTAAGGTGCAGGTTAAAAAATCACCTTCAACATGATTAATTAAATCGATTAATTCTTCATTAATAACTCCATCTGTTACTAGTTTTCCTGCTACCACACTAATTAATTTATTATTTTTCTGTTCCTCTTTGTTTATTGGCTTACCAATATCTAACCATGATGTTTTCGGTTTTAACATCGGACTAATATGGATCGTTACTTCATTTTGCGCACCTAATACATCAACTGTATTATAGTTGATATAAGTTTTCTTTCGGTTCGGATATTTTTTCTCAATTAATCCATTGGCATAACCTGTTGGAAAATGGGCATCGTCTAATACCCAAACCCTCATTCCTCTTTGTTTGGCCTCGTCCATGACAATATCCAGGTCATGCCACCAGCCTGGACCTGCAAAATCAGGATGCGGCCTTGCTTCGACACAAATTCCTTTGATCCCGCATTCATAGATTCTAGCAATTTCTTCTCTGATAACTTCTTCTTCTTCCCCTTTCATCCATAGAAAAGGTAGAATATAATTTCCTGTTTGCTGGCTCATTAAATCCTGAACAGTCTTAATCATGATGCAAACCTCCTATTAAAATAGCTTATAAGCTACACATGATAGTGTAACTTATAAGCTCAAAAATAATATATTTACATTGTTAACTCATTTCGTCTTCTTAAAAGTTCATTTGTATTATCCATAGCTCTTGCTTTAGAAATCTTATAAAAAAATAACGGAATTGTGGCTAATAGATAAAGGATCCCAGGCACTAGGTTTACTAAAGCATTTATTCCATGTACAACTTCCGGTGTCTGTTGTTGATTAGCAACATAACCGATGGCCCCTAAAATAGTTGCACTCACAGCTCCAACTAAAGCGCTTGCAATCTTAGTTGAAAGACTTGTAAATGAGTAAATAGCACCGTCAGCTCGAATTCCTGTTTTAATTTGATAGTCATCGATACAGTCAGCAACCATACTAAAGTTCATAGGGCTGGCAAAACCAGTTGGCAAGCATGCAGCGATTGTCCATACGATAATCATGGTAATATTGGTAGCTGGTGTAAAGTATAATGCTATAAAAGCAATACCAGTAAGGATTGAACCAAGAATTAAGATTGTTTTCTTTTCAAAAAATTTAGCTATTAACGGAAGAGAAAAAGAACCAATTGCCCCACAAACGGAAAGAATTGTAAATGAGACTGCAATTAAATCTGGGCGATTTAAGACGTAAATACAGTAATACGTTAAAGTACCAATTCTTCCAAATACACCTAATAGTACAACGAAAAGACTAGTTAATAATAGTAGTAATTGTTTATTAGCTCCAACAGCTTGTAAAGATTCCTTAAGAGTTGGTCTCTCCTCTATGGTTGGCTCTATTAATTCCTTACAGTTCTTAAAGGTAAAGAATAATAAAGGTGCGGATACCACTGATAATACAATTGCAGCATAGAAGAAACCGTGTTGCTGATTACCATGACCCAAGATAGTAATTAAAGGCATTACCGCAGCACCTGTAAGAATACCAGCGACTTGTCCAAAAACTCCTCTATACGCATTTAAATTTGTTCTTTCGTGAGTATCTCTTGTCATAACTGTTGCAAGGGCACCGTACGGTACATTTACGACAGAGTGGACAGTACCTAGTAGTAAGTATGTAACACCTGCGTAAATAACCTTAGCTGTACCTGTTAGGTCAGGAGTGTAGAAGGTCAAAATATTTAATAAAGCTAGAGCAAAGGCACCGTAAAGAATATAGGGTCTAAAACGGCCATGCTTACTCTTTGTCCGTTCCATGATTAAACCGAGAATAGGATCAACAAAGCAATCCCATACCCTTGCTACAAGCAAGATTACAGCTGCTGCACCACCAGCGATGCCAAAAACATCTGTATAAAAAAACAATAGATAGGAAGACGCTAAGCTCCAAACGACACTGGCAGAGAACTCACCAAATCCATAACTTAACTTTGTAAGAAAACTAAGATTACCTTTAATTTGAGGCACTACCAAACTTTCTTTTGTTTGTGGAACTGCTCCATTTGCCATCTCTTATCCTCCTAGTTCAAAATACCTCAATTACAAACTTGTAAAACATTCAGTAGCTACTGTTACAATTATCGTACCGCAACCCATATGTAACCGCCTTCATTTAATTAAACACATAAGTATAATTTTTTATCCTTTAAAGTGAGCTTTTATGAGTACCTAAGAAAAGATTAAATAAGTAGGTATGATTCTTAACCTTTTTTCAGTAAAATCTGACATTTATTTTAACATAAGACAATAGTTTGAGTTTTTTAGCTATTTTATCACACTTTTATTAAAAACAGATTAATAATTACCTAGGACAGGTTGCCCATAATTTATTTTTTATAAGAGGATAAAAAAACAACCTATAACAAGTATAGGTTGTCGATCCGTTCAAATTTAGTTTTCTAAAACTCTAAATTCTCCTTCTAGTCCTTCTTGAGAGTTTGATCCGATGAATACTTTAAACAAACCAGGTTCAACTATATACTCCATAGCCTTATTATAAAAACCAAGACTATTGATATTTATTTCAAAAGTAACAGTTTGCCGTTCTCCTGGTTGCAGATTGATCTTTTTAAAGCCTTTCAATTCCTTAACCGGTCTTACCCTGCTTGCAACGACATCAGAAACATAAAGCTGGACAACCTCCTCACCGGTACGCAGCCCTGTATTAGTTACATCTATATTAATCGTTACGAGACTCTCCTTCGTAACCTCTGGAGAATTTACAGTAAGGTTTTGATAATTGAATGTCGTGTAACTTAAACCAAAGCCAAAAGGGAACAAGGGTTGATGTGGTCCATCAATATATTTAGAAGTAAACTTAATCTTACTTGCCGGTCTGCCTGTACGAGGATGATTATAGTAAATAGGAACTTGTCCAACTGAAAAAGGGAAAGTCGCCACTAATTTACCACTTGGATTGTAATCACCAAACAACACATCCGCGACAGCGCTGCCAGTCTGAATGCCCAGCTGCCATGCTTCTACAATGGCAGCTACGTTCTCGGCCGCCCATGGGATCGATAATGGTCTTCCGTTAATAAGGATCACAACGATAGGTTTACCTGTTTGATGTAATGCTTTTAATAATTCTTCCTGCCGGCCTGGCAAATTTAAATCCATTCTACTGGAAGCTTCTCCACTCATGTCGGCATTTTCACCAACAACCGCAATAATCACATCCGATTCGTTTGCAATCTCTACAGCTGTCTTAAAGTCTGCCCCTTTATCTCCAATGACTTCACAACCCTTGGCGTAGACTATTTCTGTGTCCTTTTCAACCGCAGAAGTAATCCCAGAAAGAATGGTAACCACATCTTCTTCATTACCAGTGATGGCCCAAGTACCGAGCATATCCTTTTTATTATCAGCCAATGGGCCGATCACAGCAATTTTGTTAAGGTTTTTCTTTAATGGTAAAATTTGATCCTCGTTTTTTAATAAGACAATTGAACGTTTTCCCATTTCTCTCGATATTTCTACATGTTCAGGTGCCAACAAGGATTTTACTTCAATCTCATGATTGGTTCGATATGGATTCTCAAAAAGCCCCATCTGAAATTTCACCCGCAAAATTCGTCTAACGGCTTCGTCTAAAGCCTCTTCAGGTATTGTACCGGTCTTAATTTGTTCAGGTAAATCTTCCTTATACGTCCCCTGACTCATATCCATTTCTAACCCCGCCAGTAGTGCCTTTTTGCTGGCTTCTTTCCGATCTTCTGAATCTCCATGAACAACTACTTCAGCAATCGAGTTGGCATCACTTATAACAAAGCCTTTGAATCCTATCTGTTCTCTTAAAACATCCGTTAATAGATATTTGTTTACAGTACATGGAACACCATTCAAATCATTAAAAGCACTCATAAATGTACCTACACCTGCTTTTGCTGCAGCCTCAAACGGTGGAAGGTACACTTCGTGAAGAGTTTGTAGAGACATGTCCACGGTATTATAGTCACGGCCGCCAATTGCTCCACCATAAGCAGCAAAATGTTTTGCACAGGCTAGTATTCTCTCAGGTTTAGTTAGATCATCTCCTTGAAATCCTCTGACTCTAGCAGCAGCAATCATACTACCCAGATATGTATCTTCTCCTGCACCTTCTGCAATCCTTCCCCAGCGCGGGTCCCTTGTAATATCTACCATTGGTGCATAGGTCCAATGAATGCCTGCAGCAGAGGCCTCTTTTGCGGCAATTTCTGCTGTTTTTTCAATTAATTCGAGATCCCAGCTACAGGCTTCTGCAAGAGGAATAGGAAAGATCGTCCTGTAGCCATGGACCACATCTAAGCCGAAGAGAAGCGGTATTCCTAATCTAGATTCTTCAACCGCAATTTTTTGTAGTTCATTTGAAAGCTCTGCACCGGTAGCTCCTCCCATAGAACCAAGGAGGCCTTCTCTAATTTCATCTTTATGATAGTTTCTCTCCATGGCCTGAAATTCCTCATATGAAATCTCACCCTCTACCAATTTGGCAATGATTTCGTCTTTTGTCATTCCAAATGCCCCAAATATAGATGGTAGAAATTGTGTTAATTGACCAACCTTTTCTTCTAAAGTCATTTTATCAATTAATTCATTTATTTTATTCTCGAAATCTTTATAACTATCTTTACTACTTACTTTTGGCATTACCAAAGCACTTCCTTTCATGAATGTAATCCTGAATTACAAAAAGTACCCTATAGGCAGATTTTATATTTTCTACACTACTAGGTACTTCCATTCATCTTTTTTTAAAATGACGATGATAGTAATACAACCTTATTTTTACCTCTTTCAAAAAAAACAGGTTCTTTTCGGCTAGCCGCTTTATAAAAATGATCGATTATATTCATCATGTAAACACCATGTTCAGCAGGAGCGATTAATTCTTCACCAGATAAAATACAATTTGTAAAATGTTCAAATTCATTCTTTAATTTAATATTTGGATTCAGAATTGGCGATATATCCACACAAGTATCCAATAATTCAGAGTGTAACTTTAACTCCCCATTAATAAGGCTTACTCCGCCTTTTGTTCCTAATATTTCCACAAACGTTTTGTCTTGTGCAATATTAGAAGCCCAGCTAAATTCAAAATTCACTGTTGCCCCATTTTGTAGACCGATGAAGCCTATAGCTGTATCTTCAACATTAAAGATGCCGTTTGGATTTCCTTTATAACCGTTGCGGTTACGTGTTGTGGTATGACTGAAATTTTGGTGAATGGCTCCAGTAACGTACGATGGTTCCGGCATCCCGATAAGATATAGTGCTAAATCAAGATAATGAACACCTAAATCAATCATCACTCCGCCGCCAGCACAATCCTTATTTGTAAACCATGTGCCTCGCCCTGGAATACCGCTACGTCTAATCCAGCCAGCTTTTACTTGATAGATATCTCCTAAGTAACCCGCATCAATATATTTTTTTACATAAACTGCCTCATTTGTAAAACGATTATTTAAACCAACCATCACCTGTTTTCCGGATTTAATCTTCGCTTCGACTATTTTTTGTGCTTCCACTGCATTAATGGCCAGCGGTTTTTCACAATGCACATTGACCCCTTTTTCAAGTGCGTAAATAGATATTTCCGCGTGCAGGAAATTTGGGGTACAAACGCTTACTAAATCTAACTCTTCCTTGTTTAGCATATCCTCATAATTACTATAGACGTTTGGAATATTATATTTTTGGGCTAGTCTTTGGGCATTTTCGATATTCACATCACAAATGGCGGCTAATTCGACATTTGGCAGTGTCATATAATTATTTAGATGCTTTCTTTCCGCATTACTTCCCGCTCCGATTAATCCATAACGTAGTTTCTTGTCATTCATTTGACCACTTCTCCCCAAGTTAAAATGCTAGTTTCCTCATATACTCAATCGTGTAATCGATTCCCTTTTCTCCTAGTTCTCCTGTCCATACAGGAGAATGCGGTTCAATACTTAATCCGCCTGTATAACCTTTTACTCTTAACAATGAAATGAATGTTTTCCAATCTGTTTGGTCCAACCCTGCCGGCGGGTCATCTACTCTCACGCCATTAATGATCATTGACCCCTTTAAATGGACATGGTTGAAGCGATCACCCCAATCAAGTGTTTCTTGGAGGTAATCACCGCCAAAATATCGACTATGTGAAGGATCAAATTTGATTCCTAATTCCTTCAAATGACCATGAACAATTTTCCAGACATCAGGAGTATTGACAAAATTCACCTTTCGGCAGTTGTAAGTAGAGACCTTTACTCCCTTTGGTTTCGCATAGTCAATCAATAAAGAGAAAAACTGAATGGCAGCTGTACAGTTTTCATAGAAAGATAATTCTTCCACGTAGTTACAGCCACTTACAAAGTTAGTACATCCTAATTCACTGGCTACATCAATCAATCTGCAGCATCTTTCTAGCTCTTCTTCGATCACGCTGCCTTTTTCATCAATACGCAATGATTTCCATCTTCCAATCGAGCCAATGCTAATACCATATTCATTTTTCCAATTTAGTAAATTCTCACGATTACGAAAAAACTCATCCACATTTTGACCTTCATTGACACAAACTTCTATAAATTCTAATCCTTTTTGCTTCGCTTTTTGAAAACTTTCCTCTGTTGGTGCTGCAATAATTCCAAGCTGCATCATAATAAAACCTTCTCCCTATATTGTTAGAACATAATCTATATAACACTAAAAATTTTGATTACCGCTTACATTTTTATTTTAATCAAAGAACAAGTTTATATCTTTCTTACAATTAACCAATTAAATATTAATTTTCATTCTTTTTTTTTAGAATTATGAATGATTTAAAAAAAGAGATTAAAAATCTACACTAGATTTTTAATCTCTTTAGTTTTATAACACTTATAGATCACTTATTAACAAATTAAATTCAAACAATCTTACCTCGTGCGGTTGTAGATCTCCTATTAAAATAATCGATTCATTTTCCACAACATGATGTTTTACCTTCATATCCGGAACACAAACTTGCTTTAAATAGTCTACTTCATCTGGTTTCATATCATCCACGGCACCAAATTTCAACCATTCATCAAGTACACTCCCATGGTCGCGGTTCAATTTCAGCTCCTTGACACGATACTTCCCATTGGCGATGCCTTGTATTTCTAATGACAGGTTCAACGTGTCATTGTTCTCAAATATTTCGTATTGCTCGTGAATTCCCATACTTCCTTCAGGATGTAAATAATAAGAGTAGTTAAAATGTTTGTAGTTATAACAGATCACTTGATAGCGATGACCAGACTTTTTCGTCACAATATAATGGTCACCTTTGGCCACAAGAATTTCACCCAATTGTTTTAACAGCATATAGGCATGGTAGCTTGGTTTCTTTATTCCGCTTTTCGTCACCAATCCGGCCCCGCCATGCAAAAGTGTTTTAGAGTCCCAAAAGTCACTAAAAATATCTGAAAACAACCAATAGCCCATCATATTCACTTGATTTTGATTTAAATTTTCAATGATATTCTTTATCAAGTAAGAAGCTTTAAAACAGCTATCATTAAGGAAGTTTCGATTAGATATAGAAATATTCCATTCTGTTACATTCAATTCTAAACCATCAAATCCAGCCTTTTTTAATGCTTTTCTTACCTCATTCAGTTTATTAATGACATAATTAGGATTGTTGGAGTGTAGGTTTTTAATCGGTACTCGATACTTATCACGATGAATTTCGATCGGATAAATGGATATGGAAAGGAAATCAGGCTGGACTTCCTCTTGTTTCCATTGTTCTAGTAACAAATCAAGTTTGTCGCCTTCCAAATCCATACTTAACCCACATCCACCAACCTTCGCTGATGGAATTAATTCCTTTGTATGCTTCTTTAATTCGCTAAATATTTTAAAATACTCTTTAAAATGGCTCAGACCAACATTTTGATTATTTTTAATTTGATCTAAGAAATCCTTTTCACTTTGTAAACTTGTATTAAATACATCTGTGTGCGGTTTCCACATCTCAAAATACCAAGTCTCGACTTCATCAATTCCATACCGCTGAATGCATTGTAGTAAAAACGCCCTAAAAAGGTTTGTCCATTCTTCTAGTGTCCTTTCACTTATTGTCTGGACAACAATGTTCTCTCCTATGGCATTATGAATAATTTTAGGTTTTGGACCAATTTCAATAAAAGGTTTTAATTTATTTTTGACTAGAAAATCCAATAATTTGTTTGTATTAGAAAAATTGTAAGTGATTTTTCCACCAGAACGATCTTCCACCAGCATATCATCGCCAAACAATCCCCAAAATCTGGCATAGGTAAAGCCGATTTCGCCTTGTAAGAGAGTAATTTGCTCTTGCATATCCGAATTTAAAATATCTTTTGCATACCCAATATTCAAAAGCTTATTCCAATACTTCGTAAAGGCATCCAATTTCCCTATTTTTATTATCTCTGTTTCGATTGCTCCTGTGGACTGAGGAAATGTTTTGACCTTTTGCTCTACTGAACTTTTCAGATATTGCTGCAGCTCAGTAAATGCTTCATTACTATCATGATTCCTAATTTCTCCCGTAATATTTTCCTCTTTTTTAGTTGTATCTGACTTCTGTTTACGGAATTCCACAGGCTTTAACTGATAAACTTCATTAAAGACCCTGTTAAAAGCCGCTAAATTTGGAAATCCATTGTCTAATGCAATACGTGTAATTGGCTTAGCCGTGTTAACTAGTTCGTTAACAGCATGGGCGAGACGAATTTCATTTATATATTGAGAAAAGGTTTTTCCAGTTTGTTTTTTAAAAAATTTAGACAAATAAGGAACAGAGATGAAATGGAGACCGGCAACTTCCTCTAACGTTAAGGGCTCCCGATAATTACTTTGGATATACTCCATAATCTCAGATAATCTTTCATTTTGACCTTTGTTAGTTGTTTGGTTTTGTAATTCTAGCTGATTCGTACTCTTTAAATAATGTAATTTTAATAATGAGATTAATTTAAACGTTTTCTCTAATGATTCCACCTCAGAATCATTTCTCTGCTGCATATATACCGATAATAATTCTTCAATGACATTTCTTAATTCCTGATCGGAAGAAGGGTTTTGCTGGTTTGAATTACAAGTAAATAATAAACTTTTTTGACTCAGTAAAGAACTTAGTTCTAAATAATTAAAATGAAAAACAACAAATAAATTATCCTTTTCAGATTGAAAAGAGTGAAATTCATTTGAATTGACCAAGATAAAGTCGGATTTGTTCAAGTGATTGATATTATTCGTTATTTTCACTTGAAGCTGGCCCTTTATCATGTAGATCAATTCAATGTCTCGATGAGCATGCTCTAGATTACTCTTACGATTCATAACCGAAACCGTTATCAATTTGGAATCTATTGAAGATTGGAAAATGTGTGTAGCACTCAGTTCAATCACCTCTTTAAACACAAAAACTTTTTAAAAAGTCGTTTATTTCTAAATATAGCACAAAAAGAAGACACTTCGACATTTATTTTATAATATTCAAGTAAGCGCAAATTAAAATGAGCATAAACATTAAAGTGGGTGCCCCCAAAAGTATATTTTGGGGGCACCCACTTTTTTATACATTAAACTAGTCTGTTGATTGCCGCTCCAGGCGTTTCGCTCTAATCAACAGAGTGTGAAAAAATTATACAACAACAACCTTTTGGGTCAGCCTCACAACATTCTATTTATTTAGTAAGTTGCTTAATAAGACTTGATGACGTCTAACTTGTTCTACACTGTCCACTTCCATAAAGTCTTGGATGTGACGGTTTCCTTCATATTCGCTGTCAATATATCCTTCATATCCAGCTTCTGTTAATACCTCGATAATCTCTTTATATGGAATACTAGGTTCCTCGTAGTTTTCTGTAATTTCATAAAATTTCCCATGGACATGCATGATATAAGGAATATAGTCTTTAAGGATTTTTGGATCGGTATAGACAAAGTGCATTGCTAGTTCTGCATATTCTACATCTTTTTTATTGGCATTCTTCATACTTTTTACAATTTCAAATGTCTCTTGTTTATCAAGACCATTGGCATAATTGTCACTGACCAATTGAACGATCTCTGGGGTAGCCCCATCACGGATATATCTTTGCTCCATAACTGGTAACATTCTCTTCACAAAGATGCCTAAGTCAGGCATAATCCCAAACCACTTGGTTCCACTCTTCATGATATATTCTAGTCTTTCTTCAAACCATGGTGTCCCAAAGGTGAAAGGAGCATGAACTTCAAGTGCAATTTTAACGTCATACTCTTCTGCATAAGGCAGACTATTCTGTACAACTTCCAACGGTGTGGAAACCAATGTTCTTAAAACCTTAAACCCTAGTTTATTAGCAAGCTTTAGATCTCTCACCATCATTTCCACATTTTCTTCTAGCGTTAACAAGCGATTAGGGAATAATTTGTTATCTAAGAACGCATCATAGGCAATCGGTTCGACTCCATATTCATCCATCCAGCCAAACCATTGGTCAACAAATTGATCCGTTACCTTAGGAAACCCTGTAAGCATTTGTTCTGGAAGTAATTCAATCCCTGTAGCACCAGCTTTGGCCGCCTCAGCGATACATTGTTCTAAAGTTAACTTTCTTGTAAAGTATTCTTCCTGGTAACTATATAATGAAACTCCGCGCTTAATGTTTGCTTGTTTGTTCATTTTTAAACCCTCCTTTTAACTAAGCTATAATTCTATCTTCTTCAAGTGTAATTTGTTTGATATCATTTCCAATATTAGGCCATGGCAGATAGGAAATTCGCAAATTAACAACAGCATGTACTTTATGCGTCCCTGCTTCTAAGCCACCTGGTTTTTTCACGAATAATGTTGCCTTTTCACCGAATTCCCAGCGATTATTGATAACGGTTGATAATTCGTGATATGGAAAGCTGCCGGTTTCTACTGAAAAAATCATATCGTCATGTACATAAGATTGATCATTTATCTCTAAATCAATACTATTAATTAATGACAAAGCAATACCACGATAATATGGAATCCGTAACTTTACTTCAAAGCCAACTACCTGTCCGTCTTCCACCACATTTCGAAAACCATCTTCGCAGACTAAGTACTGTTCAAACATGTATTTTCACTCCTTAATGATTCAAATTCGCTCTTAGAAAACGCTTATTATGTTGTGTTCTATTTAAAATATACCTCTTCAATATCATTAAAACTATTTTGTTTTCTCCCCATTCCATATACTTTTATATCCATTTTCCTTTTTAAAAGAATATATGTAATCATTTCAGATTAAAAATGTAATGCATTTTTTTAACCTATCCCCAAATGCGATTTAAATTAAATTTAACTTACATATATCAAAAAGGAAGGATTTTCACCTTCCTTTCCCAAATTTATACTTGAGCTGATATCTCTTTATTGCTCGATTGATTTAGTTTAATAGGTGCGGTTTCACTTATACCAAAAGTGAAAAGGAACCCAACAAAAGCAGCTGCTGCCGTAACCCATAATGGAGCCATAAGTCCAAATCGATCAGCTAGGATTCCTGACACAGTTGGCCCAAAACTACCGCCGATAATTTCACTAGTTAAAATAACAAAACTTATCGATGTTGCTGAAAATGCCCTTGAAACAGATTCAGCAGGAATAATATTCATAATTAATGGCTGGTAGCCATTTCCTAAAGAGAAAACAAGAATGGAGATGAGTAGGACTCCGAAGTTGTGGTAAGAAAGAGCTATTGAGATAGGAAGGAATATAGCTAATAAAGAGAATACTTTAATTGCAGGTAATCGACCAATACGGTCGGAAATAGCTGCACCCCCGAACTGTCCAATAAACATCATCAGACCCATGAGGCCTAATAACATACCAATTTGTGCTTCCCCATAATTAGTAGCTTCTGCATAAATGGTAGGTAAAAAAGCAGTAAGTGATAAAATATAAATCATATTACAAATACCAACAATTGTACTTAACCAAACATTTCTTGTCTTAAAAACACGAATGTAATCAGCTTTAGTTGGTTTAGACTTTATTGGTACCACATGAGGGGACATACTTGGCTTTGGCTCTTTTAAAAACTTCCATATGATCAGACCCATGAGGATTCCCGGGATCGCAATGATATAAAAGGAAGATCTCCAGCCAAAAGAAGCAGCAAGAGCAACGGTGAGAACAGGTGCTAATGTTCCTCCAATTAAGGAAGAAGAACTTTGCACGATTCCCATATTTAGACCTCTTCTTTTTTCCGAAGACTCCTGAATCACAATCGATTGAACCAGCGGCATTACCGGGCCTTCCGCCAATCCCATTATGCCCCTTACTAATAGTAATGTAGCAAATGAACCGACAATCCCTGATAGTAAGGTAGCAATGGAAAATAGAAACACAAAAATGACAAGCATCGGTTTCTTTTTACCTAAGAAGTCGGAAAGACTGGCAAAAATCAAAGTAGAAAGGCCAAAAAATAGTCCAGTGACAGACACAGTTATTCCTAGTTGTGTATTGGACAATCCCAACTCAGGAGCAATTTTCGGAAAAATGAACCCTAAACTTAACCGATCTAAGAATACAAGACCAACAACTAAAAACATGGTAATGACTAGGAAATTTTCATAACGAAAAAAACCTCTTTGTTTCTCCATCCAACTGCCCCCTTCAATCTTTTTACTTGATTGATATCAAATTAGAGACGCATATAATCTTGTATACGTCTCTACAGTGTGTTTACTTCTGATAAAAAAGGTTCATTCATTTTTGCAAGTGTTTCATAGACATACTTACCAACATTTACATTCTCATTCATCTGACCGCTCCAAGTGAGCAATTCCCATTCAACTAACTGGTCTGAATTCTCAACAATCAGTCTGCAGCGTTCATACCGTTTCTCCATAAAAATCTTAAACGTCTCTTCGACCCCAAGGTTAGATTTCAAAATATCAGCCAAAACAATGACATCTTCAATAGCGATCGAGGCACCTTGTCCAAGATGTGGAGCTGTACCATGAGCAGCATCACCGACAAGCAAAATATTTCCTTTATACCACGGTTTTGCCATCATATGCGTAAAGATTGGCCGATAAACTACCTGATCAGGGTCTGTTATTTGATTGGCCGCTTCTGCAATCGCACCACCGAATTCTGTCAGTCTTTCTTTTAGTAATACATGAAGCTGATCATTTGGAAAACGAGGATTACCTGGTTCATGAGTGGTTACAAGCAAATACATTTCATCTTCTGACATCGGAACCAAACCAGCTTTTGCTTTTTGCCCGTAATAGAACAGGCCCCGGTCCACTTCTTTCGGACGTGGTAGGGTGTAACGCCATACCCCTTGACCGCTATATTTTTGAACAATATCCCCGAATAATAATTTTCGAACCTTTGAGTTTGCTCCGTCCGCCCCAATGACCAAGTCATAAACTGCCGAAATCCCGTTACTTAACTCAACCTTTACACCATTTGAGATATTTTCCATTCTTTCGATGGTTGAACCCATATATATTTTGGTTCCAATTTTTTCAACAGCATCTAAAAGAAATTCATGTAGTTTTCTTCTTGAAATGCCGTTAACGCCCGGATATCCTTCAATAGTTGGCGAGTCTCCCTTAAACATAAAATGGCCTTGCCCTGTGTAATAATCGAAACCTGGATAGGAATACCCGTCCTTCATACATGCATCTGCTAAGCCAATTTCATTTAGAGCTCTAAGAGCATTAGGCGGCTGAATGATCCCAACACCGTATACATTCCATTCCAGTTCCTTCTCAACAATCTCTGCGTCAATCCCAATTTTATGAAGGGCAGCAGCTGCTGCTAAACCACTAATTCCACCGCCAACTATGAGTACCTTTTTAACAAATTGATTTGTCATTTGAAACACCCCTCATTCCCTATTAATCAATAATCGCAACAGCCCGAGTCCAGCCTGCACTGCCACCTCTTATTTTCACAGGAAAAACAGATACTTTAAATCCATACGCTGGTAACTGGTCTAAATTAGCTAGTTTTTCAATTTGACAGTACTCTTTTTCTTTTCCGGCAAAATGGGCCGCCCAAAGGACACCAGGACGTGGATTTTGTTTATAATCTTGTGCCTGAATGGTCAATGGCGTATCCCAGCCCCAACCGTCGGTTCCCATTACTTTAATACCTTGTTCGATCAGCCAGAGAGTTGCTTCTGCAGAAACTCCCACGTGGATTTCACTATAATTCGGCTGATATCTTTTCTTATCAGCATCACATCGTATCATAACAATATCAAACGGTTTTAACTGATAGTCAATTTCTAGTAGCTTTACTTGTATATCTTCAACTGTCAAAGAATAGCCTTCTGGTTTGTCAGTAAAATCAAGGACTACCCCATCGTTAAAAAACCATTCAAGCGGTAGTTCATCAATCGTCCGAGAAGGTTTTCCTTCAGATGTCGGCCAATAATGCCAAGGTGCATCGACATGTGTCCCGGCATGACTCGTTAGCGTAAGAAATTCTCCGGCAAGACCTTTTCGCTCAGGAAAATCCTCCGGTGTGACACCGACAAGCTTCGCTCCAAATTCTGCTCCTTCTTCATGTGTTTCAAAACGAATCGAAAACGGAAGAGGATCTTTTAAATCCTCTTCAATTGAAACACTTAGGTCAACAATTCTAGCCATAAAAGTTCCTCTCCGTTCATCGTTCTTATATGATTCTATTTTTCAATGAGCCTAGTCCTGTAATCTTTAATTCTACTTCATCCCCAGGCTCAAGGAAGCGGTGCACCTCGGAACCGAGTTCCATAATGCAGCCAAAGCCAACAGTTCCGGATCCGATAATATCGCCTGGAAATAAGGTGACTTCCTCTGAAGCGCGCTCGATCATGTCGTCAAATGTGTAATAAATATCCTTAAAGTTTCCCCGGGAAAGAACCTCCCCATTTACCGCGGCAGTCATTTCTAAATCGAATCCCCCGGCAGTTTTATATGGTTCTAATTCATCTTTTGTTAAAAGATAAGGACCTATCGATGTCGCAAAGTCCTTCCCTTTTGCCGGACCTAAAAGCACCTTCATTTCTTTCATTTGGATATCTCGAGCGGACCAATCATTTAAAATCGTATAGCCAAAAATATAGTCCTCTGCTTCTTCAGCTTTTATATTTGTTCCTTTTTTTCCAATAATACAAGCAAGCTCGAGTTCATAATCTAAGCGTATACATTTAGCTGGCCGTTTAACCTCATCCCCCGGTCCCTTCATAGCATGAGGGTTAGAAAAATAAAAGATCGGCATTTCATACCACTCTGGTGCCACCGTATCCCCTGAGCGCTTTGTTGCATTTTTGACATGGGTCTCAAAGGCAACAAAGTCTCTAAAAGTTACCGGATTTGGCAATGGAGCTGTTAACCGAATTTCCTCAAGCGAATAGAATGGAAGATTCGCTGAACCACTTAATCCCTCTATTATAGCCATATACTTTTCGTTATTTTTGATAAATTCTAACATACTATCGGGTAATTCACCTTTGGAGGCAATCTTCATATCGAACACTCTATTTCCATCCAGCCACCCCGAACGGATTTGTCCATCCGGATTTAAAAAGGTAACGAACTTCATGTCTCCACCTCCGTACTACTTCGCTAACTGTTCTTTTAACCAATCATACATCTCATAGGTTTCTGTGATATTATCAACTTGACAATGAGATGAACCTGGGCTGCTAGTCGGAATGATCTTTAACCAACGCGGGCAAGTAAGATCATTGTAAACATTGTAGGCATTTTCAACTGAATTCTGCCGATCGTCCTCACCATGGACAATATAGGTTGGCATTTGGATTTTTTCCGCCACACCACGTAAATTATAATGCTGAAGCTTTGCCCTTGCAGCAGGCATGTCTTCTACACCAAAGATATGCTGGAGAATCTTCGCTAAAGGATGATGATCCGGGCGTTTTGCCCAGACATCGTTGTAATCATAAACAGCCCCCCAGATCGCACAAGCTTTAAACCTTGGCTCGAAGGCTGCACATCTGGCTGCCATATAGCCGCCCATCGATACTGCCATTACTCCGATTCTTTCGGGATCCACATTTAAATTTTCAACTGCCCATTCGTATGCTGCTGTTCCGGCCGTATTATAATCATGACGCGAATGAATATGATGGATTCGTAACGCTCCGCCCTGACCAGGTCCATCTAGGGCAAGAAGCGATATGCCCCGTTCATTTAAAAACTGTGCAGGTCCATAATATAATTCCTCTGCGGTTGAATCCAAGCCGCCAAACATCACCATCAACGGTCCCTTACTTTGACCTGGTGCTTCAAAATAATAACCAGGCAGTACTGCATGCTCAAATGGAATATTTATTGCCTTTGGCGGTACAGCTAGCAGTTCTCCTCCTTTTCTGAATGATTCTACTCCTTTTAAGTAGGTTGGAAGTTTACGTTCATCATCCGGCTGCAAGAAAAATTCTGCCGTGCGAAAGTAGTTTGCTGCCCGTAAATAGCCGGACCGTGCTGTTTCTTTATATCCCTTGTCCATTGCATCATTTGCTTTAGTTAATGATTTATTTCCAAGTCTCATCCATTCGTGATGGAAACTCTCATAATCTCCTAACTTCATACGGCTGGCTGCATCCAAAATTTCATTTACCTCGCCGCCGCCAAAATAAGATTGGCTAATCATTCTCACAATTTGATAAGACCACATGTAATTTTCCGGAAAGAAATGCCACATTTCGATTTATCCTCCTGTTGTGCTTATTTTATTACTTTGCCAGATGCATCCCAAGGCATTTCGCGGCCCCAAGCATCGTTTGGATTTTCTGAAAGACTCCATCTGTACGGACCAAAATCCGGTGCAAACACCAGGTGTGCTCCTGCATATAATTCAAAACGGTTGCCGCCTGGCTCATCTACGTAAAAGAAGAATCCTTCAGCGAGAGCATGACGTGTCGGCCCGCCCATTGCTAATTCATAGCCGTTTTCTAGGATATGGTCGGCAGCTATTAAAACTTCCTCTCTACTTTCTACGGCATAACACACATGGTTAAACCCGCCTGGTTTGCCGCTATGACCTTTTAAGAAGGCAATATCATGGGAAAGGTTGGTGACTGATAACCAAGCACCAATTTCAGGACTTCCAGGTTCATCAGCATTTAAAAAAATCCCTTCGTTATAGCGGAAACCAATGTTTTGATAGAATTCGCGGTCTTTTGCTACATCATTACTAAAAAGGGTAATGTGATCAATTCGGCGAGGAGAAATACCGCGGCCTGGATTTTTTTGCGGACGGTTTTTCCATTTGCTGCGAAGCTGATCAGGTGCTTCAAATAATTCAACATCCCAGAAAATCTCTTCTAAGTGTCCATCTGGAGAAGTGAATTGATAGGCCCGGCCATGTCCAAGGTCCCCTTCAATCCAGCCAATCCCTTGTCCAAGTTTCTCAATATGGGCAGCTGCTTCTTCAAGTGCAGCCGGACTATCTGCTCGCCAGCCAATATGACCAAGACCAGGTTCATTGCCTTCCGTTATTTTCAAGCTGTGATGGTAATGCTCTCCCCATGCACGAAAGTAAACGGAATTACCTGTTCGGCCAGACTCTTCTAACCCAATAATATTTTTAAAGAAATGGGCTGATTCTTCTAGTTTCGGACTAATGATTTCAACGTGGGCCAGATGAGAAAAAAAGTGTGGATTTTTATACATGATCAATGCCTCCAAATTAAATAATCATAAACAAACCATCTGGATGAAAGCGGTTTATTTATGATTATTATAGCGAGATTCTGATTTGGAAACGTTCACTTTTTTATCAAAATTAATATCAATTTTTATCTTTTTCTGAAAATATCAAATACTTATACCATTTTTTCTTGTCGTCTTCCTCGGTGAAATCGTACCCTTCTATTCAAGTTAAAAAAATAAAAGGTACGAAAATGATTCCGCACCTTCTAAGATTATTATTGAAGTTAAACAGGAATAGAAATGGTAAAAGACGTCCCTTTACCAATTTCACTATCTACTACTATTTTTCCATTTACTTTATTAATGGTACTGTAAACAACAAGCATGCCAAGACCGGTTCCTTCTTTTTTGGTAGAATAATAGGGATTCCCTAATTGTAAAACCTGCTCTCTTGTCATTCCAATCCCATTATCCTTTATTATAATCACAATGTCTTTCTTTTGCTCGGAAACATCGATTATAAGAACCCCGCCTTTTTCTTTCATTGCTTCAATGCCGTTTTTATATAAGTTGATTAAACACTGCTGTATTTGGTTTTTATCATATTTAAAAGATAAAGAGTTTTTAAACGTATATTGAAGTTCGACTTGATGCATGTTGGCGTAGGGAGTAATAATGTTTTTTACATACTCCGTTTCTTCCTTTAGATTCGAAATAATCATATTCTCCGACTGCGGCTTTGCAAAAGCCAAAAAGTCACTTACAATATTTTCTGCTCGTTTTAACTCTAATAATGCATACTCAACATAAGTTTTTTCATCTACTGTTAGCGTTTTAGATTTATTTAACAGCTGTAAAAATCCATTTGTAACAGTAAGCGGATTTCTGATTTCATGCGAGACACTCGCTGATAAATCACTTAGGACATTAAGGCGCTCGGATTGTAAGAATGACTTTCGGGTATTCATATTATCAATGATTTTCTCTATCAATATCATAATAATAACCATGACTAATGTGTAAGTTGGTAAAGCATTAATCGTTAATATCCAAAATTCATTGTTTAAAGCAGGTAATTGGGCAGCGAGAGTAGTTAAATAGAACACCATGGTAAAAATGGATACCAAAACAGCACACAAGATACGTTTCCTAGCATTTTGCCCCAAAAACCATTTACTTAATAGAGGTATTAACATAAAAACAATAGTGGAGAAAAGAAAGGATTGCAGTGAGCCTGCCCCGCCAATTATGATTCGATAAATGTTTAACACCATATACAATGGAAGCGTATTTTTATATCCTCCGAATAGGGCAACGATAATAAATGGAACGAAGCGTAAATCAAAAATAAATCCAATTTCCAATTTAATTGGAAAGGCCATGCATAGCACCATTGAAATGGATGAGAGAAGGATAAGGATATTTTTATTGTATGTATGTAGCTTATTTTCAAAAAAAATCAGGAATAGTAAAACCGGGAAAAGTAAAAACAGAAAATTTAACAGTAACGCTTCGATCAAGATGAAACCCCTTCCATGCGATTGAAAACACAAATATAAAAGACTACTATAAATGTCCAGATTACTATTTTACTACATTTATGGATCCTCGTTCTATATCAATTATCACTTTTTTGAATGATTCTTATTTTCCATTAACAAAAAAGGGCAATCCCACCGCAGAGTAAGTAGTTCAGTTTTAAGGTAGAAAAATAAATTTTAACAGCATTTTTTAGTCCAATTCCAAGTTATGATTCAAATAAGGTGGATGATAAGTATTTTAACTACCGCTTGCTCTTAAAACATCAGATGGGCAAAAGTCTATGAAAATAGGGAGCTTTGAACAGTATGAGGGGAAATTATATCAGTTGTGTCCGAAGTCGAGGCACCTTCGGACAGCAGCTGGCTAAATTTCTTCCGTCCTGTCCGAAGTCGAGGCATCTTCGGACAGCAGTTGGCTGAATTTCTTCCGTCCTGTCCGAAGTCGAGACATCTTCGGACAGCAGTTGGCTAAATTTCTTCCGTCCTGTCCGAAGTCAGGAAATCTTCTTGAAAATAAGTTTTCCGACAGGCTATAAAAAATGCTTGGTTTCCCAAGCGTTTTTTTTGCTATTTCACCTGCTAAAATTTCGTGTAAAAGCAGTGTTAATCAGGTTGATCGTTGAGTTGTGCATTTTAACTTTCTACTCGATACCTGAACTACTTATTCGCATAAATTACACTTAATCTGTCGCTAATTTCATCGCATATTGGTAAATAAGTTGAAATGGAACCCCATGATCCCTTGCTGCCTTTGCTACATCTTCATATTCAGGAGCTTGGTGAAGCATTTTGTTTTCTCTGTATGCCTGCTTTACCCTGATGTGCCCATAAGGGGTTTCCACCTCAATAAATCTTCGATCAAGAATATCACGGCTCCACATACTTCTGCGTACACCAAGAGTAGTAGTTTCCTCCAACAAAACTTTCTCACAATGATCGGCTAATTCCAAGGAAACTAAAACTGTAACAAGGGTGCCGGGCCGATTTTTCTTCATGAAGACTGGCGTATAAAAAACGTCGAGTGCCCCAACTGCTAATAGTCGTTCCAATGTATAACCAAGCCCTTCCCCGGTCATATCATCAAGCTGGGCTTCAAGCACATAGATAGATTCCCGGCGTTTATGGGACTCATCTTTACTGTTCATAATGTCTGAAGCTGTAAGGAGTAAGGCCCTAAGTACATTCGGATGGTCAAAGTCATTTTCCCCAGCTCCATAACCAATCTCTTCCACAATATGTCCGCCGATAGGTATGAACTTTTTTACGAGTGCCCTTAATATCCCTGCCCCTGTCGGTGTAGTCAGTTCACCTTCAACGTTTAATTCTGCGAGGGGTATTCCTTTTAGCAACTCCATTGTAGCCGGAGCGGGAATTGGATAAAGTCCATGAGCCATCATCTTTTTTCCATAACCGGTTGGTACGGGAGATGCATAAATATCTTCGATTTCAAGGCTTTCGAGCGCCAAACATACTCCGATTGTATCTATAATCGAGTCCATTGCTCCCACCTGATGGAAATGAACCTCCTTAGGATCAATTCCATGTATTTTACCTTCAGCAATAGCAACACTTTGAAAAATGGCCAGACTGCGTTCTTTTACTCTTGTGGGAAGCGTGCTTTCCTCAATCAACGACAAAATCTCTTTCGCACTCCGATGTTCATGAAGATGTGCGTGGCCATGGTGATGGAGCCGATGATCATAATCATTATGTTGATGATGGTCTTCATGTTCTCCTGATGGAAAATGGATTTTCAATCTTTTTGCTGTTATACCGCATTTATTGACATTATGTACTTCGATTTCAAAGCGATCAATCGGTAATTTTCTCAACTGTTCTACTATGTAGGAGAGATCTGCTCCTAGATCAATCAGAGCAGCCAATGTCATGTCCCCTGCAATTCCGGAGATACAATCAAGATAGAGGTTTTTCAATTTTTTCGTTCCCCCAAATTTAATTTTGGCTCTGTTAAGTGGCTGTTGATTTCCGCTCCAGGCGCTCCTTTTCCGCGGGCGTGCCGTGGGAGCCTTCTCGGCTTTGAAAGCGCCTGTGGGGTCTCCCCTGCCCCGTACTCCCGCAGGAGTGGCGCGCCTTCCGCTCCAATCAACAGAGTATAAAAAACAACCATATCGTTTAACAGAACCTTAATTTAAAAAAGCCAATTATTAGGATTTCATTAGCTGTATGCCTATTAACATGAAAAAAGAAATCCCGACCAAACACATTACCCATAACCAAGCTAAATTCATATTCCCTGCATCCATTGCAACGTAGATCGCAGTTGAAACAGTTTGGGTTTTCCCTGGGATGTTTCCAGCAAACATTAAAGTCGCCCCAAACTCGCCTAATGCTCTTGCAAAACTTAGAATGGTACCTGAAATGATTGCTTTAAGTGCTAGAGGAATGGAAATGGTCAGAAATAATTGTAGTTCATTCGCCCCATCCACTCGAGCTGCATTCTCAATATCTTCCTCTATGGCTTCAAATCCTGCTTTTGCAGATTGATACATTAAGGGAAATGCAACAACTGTCGAAGCAATTACGGCAGCCCACCAAGTAAACATAACAGGCTGCCTGAAGATCCCTTCAATCACTTGTCCAATAACACTATTTCTTCCAAACAATACAATTAATAAGAAACCTACAACTGAAGGTGGTAAGACTAATGGTAGAAGGAATACCGTCTCAACTACAGCTTTCCCTTTGAATTTTGTCTTAGCCATCAGCTTTGCAAAAATTAACCCTAAGATTAATACACATACGCCAGAGACAGCAGCTACTTCAATGGAAAGTTTGACTGGTGACCAAAAATCCGTTGCCATAGTATGATTAATCTAATCCTTTAAATCCATAGTTGATAAAAGTCTTCAAAGACTTGTCAGTCTGCAGATAATCATAAAATAATTGTGCCTCTGATGGATGGGTACTGTTCTTAATTACACCAACAGAATAAACAATCGGTGCATGAGTTTTTTCATTCGCCGTAGCTGCAATCTTAACCTTTTTTGAACTCCAGGCATCTGTTTTATAAACAACACCTGCGTCAACATTTTGACTTTCTACATATGTAAGCACTTGACGAACATCCTTAGCATATACCACTTTTCCTTTGACTTGATTCCAAACATTTAAATCTTCTAATGTTTCCTTGGCATACTCTCCTGCTGGGACAGCCTCCGGAGTTCCAATCGATAGTTTATCTGATTTAATTATATCTTCAAAGGAATGGATTCCCTTATTTGAGTGATTTGGAACCACTAAGACAAGTTCATTTCCGAGTAAGTCTTTTCCTTTTGTTTTTTCAATTAATCCCTTTTTGACCAATTGATCGAATTTATCCTCCGCCGCGGAGAAGAAGAGATCCACCGGTGCTCCCTGTGAGATTTGTTGTTGAAGTGCCCCTGACGCCCCAAAGTTATAGTTTACGATCACATTTGGATGTGCTTTCTCGAACTCTGCCTTGATGTCGTTTAGGACATCTTGTAAACTAGCGGCTGCTGAAACCGTTATTTCTACTTTCTTTTCAGTAGATGTTTGTTTCTTTTCTTCCGGTCTATTAGGTTGTTCCTTAGATGAACATCCAGCAAATGCCAGTAAAAGCACGCTCAGCGTGAACAATAGCGGATATAGCTTTTTCAATCCTCTCTCCCCTTTAAACTAAATATCATCAATTATAACTCATTATAATTAGTAATAAATCCAAAGGATAGGATAATACTCACATTGTTCTATTTTAAACTTTTGGTTGCGCATCTATTTGTTTGAAAAAAATAGTGTTTTCCAATAAAAAAACACGATATCCTCTATATTCATATCGTGTGCCTATTTATTGATTTATTTAATCGGTTAAAGGACAAGCAAATATTGAATTTGACCGGGTGAAAGTGGTGTTATCGCCATAACGTGATAGCCAATACTTAGCAGCTGTGATAATGTTTCTGCACAATTTTGACGCGGCGGTTCGATTGGAGCATGAAAACTTTTATAAAGATCAATAAACTGATTATCCGTTGAACAGTGAAGCAAAACAACATGTCTTCCCGTCCACGCTTGACCAATTATTGGTTGAATTGGAATTCCCCTAATATTTCTCATCTTTTTACATCCTCACTCATTGATACCATTAGATTATGTATAAAATGAGTCCATTGTTCGCTTAGGAAATTCAATCTGAACAATATATTGGAACATATTGTTCATTAAAATAAAGAGCTTTCTATATTAGTATAGAGATATATATTTTTTATCTAATAGAGGAGGTTTTTATGCTTAAGAAAATATTTTCAACTATGTTGTCCTTCTCCCTTGTTCTTTCAGGAATTCTTACTGTTTCAATAATAGAACCAGAGGAAACAAAAGCATCCTCTTACAATAATTTGGCTGATCGTCCATTTATGGGGTGGAGCAGCTGGAGCTCCATCCGTAAAAAACCAACAGAAAAAACCATAAAAGCGGCAGCAGATATTATGGCGGAAAAATTTAAGATACACGGTTACGAATATGTAAACCTTGATGATTATTATCAGCTTGATTGGACTTCTAACGTGGACAAATATGGCAGGTGGGTAGTAGACCCTAAAAAATTCCCTAATGGTATGAAAGCGGTTGGGGATTATATCCACGAAAAAGGATTGAAGTTCGGATTGTATGTCACGCTTGGTATTCCAAAAGGGGCGTTGGATCAGAACACGCCTATTGAAGGAACACCCTACCATGCAAAAGATATTGTCGATCTTAGCAAAGGTCAGAAGGTAAGTTTTAATTTCGATAATATGTATGCGATCGATTATTCAAAGCCTGGGGCACAGGAGTATATCGATTCGTGGGCTAAACTATTTGCGTCCTACGGGGTGGATTACCTTAAAATTGATGGTGTCCGAAACGAGGATATTCCGGATATCGAGGCATGGGCAAAAGCATTGAACAAGACAGGAAGACCGATTCATCTTGAGTTATCCAATAACCTTGATATCGATCATGTATCTACTTGGCAGCAATTATCTAATGGCTGGCGGACGGACCATGATGTTGAAAGTTATGGAAAACCAACGCTTACCGATTGGGAACATGTTTTTAGAAGATTTAATCATGCGGCAAAGTGGCAGCCTCATGCTGAACCAGGCGGCTGGAATGACTTTGATTCACTCAATGTAGCAAACGGTAGTAAGGATGGTCTAACAGCTGATGAAAAACGTTCCTATGTATCACTTTGGGCCATTGCTGCTTCACATTTTGTTATTGGCAGCGATCTAACGAAACTAGATAACTATGGAATTAGCCTTCTGACGAATGACGAAGTAATTGGGGTTAACCAAAGTGGAGTTGCTGGGAAACGCTTATCCAAAACAACTACCTCTCAAGTTTTTTATCAAAGCTTGCCGGATGGTACGTACAACATCAGTCTTTTTAATACGGGTTTATCGCCCCAAAAAGTTTTCGTCAAATGGAAAGATTTAGGATTCAATGGTTCAGCATTGGTCCATGATCTGTGGAGCCATGAAGATCTGGGTAACAGGCGATCTGGGTTCACGGCTGCTCTATCTAGCCATGCATCTCAAATGATTCATTTAATCCCGGCTTCTACCCTTACCGTCTCCCCAAAAAGTGGTCAAACCGAGATTAACCCTTCAAGGGTAACATTAAGCTGGGGGGCAGAATCCGGAGTAGACAGCTATCATGTCCAGGTAGCGCAAGATCCTGACATGAAAGAGATTATTTTCGACCAAAACGTTCCTTCGGCCTCTTTGACCATTAAAAACCTTGAAAATGATACACGATACTATTGGAAATTGTCATCCGTTACAGGTGAAAGCGAGAAACTGAAAGGAATTTACTCCTTTTATACTAAAAGGACAACAGCTCCATCTGCGCCAGATTGGGTAATGGCAGATAAGAATAACAATCGAACAGTTACACTTACCTGGAATCCAACTGCTGGAGCAACTTCCTACACGGTATACCGTAAAAAGATAAATATACTAGGATTCAGCAGCTTCAAACCGATTGCAACAAATCTAACAAATCCGAACTATAAAGATAAATCTGCTATACATGATAGCCACTATTCATATGTCGTAACGGCAAAGAATACCATAGGTGAAAGTGGAGAGTCGATCGAGGTTCAAACAGATAAACACCAAGCAGCCTCTCAGTTGATCACTCTTTTATCCGCATTTCTGATGGTGGTTTCTTGTATTATTTTCATCAGGGTTACAAGAGACAAATCCAAAGCGAACTCGGTTGAAGGTCAGTTTAATAAAATAGCATAAATAAAATGCGAAAAGAGGGTCTGCCAAAGTAACGTATCTTTTGGTGTACCCTCTTTTTGTGAGCATTTTTAGGATTGAAATTTTTATTACACTTTCAGTAGTTCTTCACTTTTCAACTACTCAACTAATCCTGGAGTCTAGGTTTGGCAGGATCACAGTTTGGCGGGTCTAGACTAGCAGACTCTGCTAATTTCATCAAATAATAACATTCTTCACGGAACATATGATCCGCCATTAAGGGTGCGAAGGTCCCTAATGCCTGCTTCGTTAATTCAAGTTCTTCTAGTTCAGCTAAAAAGTTTTGAAATAACTTTATTTCTAACTGGCTGTCTACATTCATTTTTGATAAAGCTGGAAACGTAGTCAATCCTGTACGTAGATAACCGGCTAGCTCAACAGCTTTAAGATAAAAACCTTCAAAATCCTTCCTAAATAAATTACTTTTTTCTTTCAATTTCTTCTCAACACCATCTAAATTGGAGGAAATCGCCTCAGAATGACCTGCAGCATCTAACAACCATAAAAGATGATGGTGCAATTCATGGTAGACAGGAGGTAATTGGCCTTCCTTAAGGTGAGTTAAAATTCTTACATACTCCTCTAATTCATTAACCATATGATTGATAAAGGTCGGGGTTAGGTGGATTTTAATTTTACCAACAAGATGTTTGCTGATTAATTCTAATTTGAATTCTCGTAGATTTAAAACCGCTGATTCGGCATCAGTTGTGACTGATATCAAATCAGCGAATTTTGCACGATCCAGAAGTGTGTCAAAGACCCGAATAAAAGTTAAGGCTTTATTAATTTCCTCTTCTTGAACTGGTGCAAGAGCCTCATAAATAAACCGAGAATGATCACCAAGTATTTGCAGCCAAAAACGGTGTTCAAATCGCGCTGTCCTCTCAAAGACCTCATTCATATTTATTCCTCCTCGTATAAAACTCCCCCACTAATTTAAGATTTTATTCTCCTTATGAACATTTTATTAAAGAAAAAAGGCAACAACCGTCTGTCCTTTTTTTGAAGTACGAAAAAAAAGAAGAGCCCTTTACATGGGCCCTAAATAAAAGATTTATAAGTAGCTTTTTGCTTTAGTAGTCTTAATTTCTGGTTTTTGGTTAAGATTCTCCATAATCTCGCTTTGAATACCATAATATACCTCTCCTCTCAGGGATCATGTATTTTCATGTCATTTTATAACCTTAAGCATAGATTTAAGTGGTTGTGTATCTATTGTAGCAAACATATTTTGTAAAAGAAATTTCAAAAAGTCGACTATTTATAACTCAAAGTTACAAATTCCACGCTAGATCTTCTATATGCAAAGAAAGTATAGGAGAATCTTCGTAGAACTTTCGCTACTCTTGTCGAAATATGAATTAAAAATTTTGAATAAATATGTCAAGATTGTGAACTAATAAAAAAACTATTACTCAAAAAACTTATATAATTTCTTTTTCAAGAATATTGATTTTTTTTAAAATAAATTATATTATAAGTCTCGTTGATTTTCTTTCGACATATTTTGCACTACTTTCATTGTTTATATTTTCACAATATTTAAACAAGGGAGTTAAAAGAAGGGAAGTTTTTATGGAGATTTTCAGAAAAAAATCTATAGAGGATTTACTCAACCAAGCAGAAAAAAAAGAAGGGTCCTTAAAAAAGGAACTTGGCGCCTTTGATTTATCTATGCTCGGAATTGGAGCGATTGTCGGAACTGGGATTTTTGTTCTTACAGGTGTGGCAGCAGCCGAACATGCAGGCCCTGCCTTAATTCTGTCTTTTATTTTATCAGGGCTAGTATGTATATTCGCTGCACTATGTTATGCAGAATTCGCATCAACAGTTCCAGTATCGGGGAGTGCGTATACCTACAGTTACGCTACATTCGGAGAATTCATAGCCTGGATTTTAGGCTGGGATTTAATACTCGAATACGGGTTCGCCAGTGCCTCGGTGGCCAGCGGATGGTCTGGGTATTTCCAGGGGCTGATTGCAGGATTTGGCATAACCATTCCAAAAGCGATCTCTAGTGCCTTTAATCCGGCGGATGGAACCTATGTCGATGTGCCGGCTATTTTAATTACGTTTGTTATTACTTTGTTATTAACAAGAGGCGTTAAACATTCGGCACGTTTTAATGCCGCCATGGTCATCATTAAATTAGCAGTTGTGGTCATTTTTCTAGCTGTTGGAGCATGGTATGTGAAGCCAGCTAATTGGACACCTTTCATGCCATTTGGCTTTTCAGGAGTCGCTTCTGGTGCCGCGACGGCGTTCTATGCCTATATCGGGTTTGATGCTGTTTCAACCGCGGCTGAGGAGGTTAAAAACCCACAGCGGAACATGCCTATTGGGATCATCTCCTCTCTAATTGTTTGTACGATTTTATACGTAGCCGTGTCCGCTGTCTTAACCGGGATTGTTCCCTATCAATTGCTAGATGTAAAAAATCCTGTTTCATTTGCTTTAAACTATATTCACCAAGATTGGGCTGCGGGATTCATTTCCCTTGGGGCTATAGCTGGAATTACGACTGTTTTAACCGTGATGGTCTATGGACAAACTCGTTTATTTTATGCCATCAGCCGTGATGGCTTGCTTCCTAAAGTATTTTCAAAAGTAGATCAGAAAAAACAAACTCCAGTGGTGAATTCATGGATTACCTGTCTGCTTGTTTCTGTATTTTCTGGTTTGATTCCGCTTGGAAAGCTGGCAGAACTAACGAATATTGGCACTTTATTTGCGTTTATGTCTGTTTCAATTGGGATTCTATATTTGCGTAAAACACAAGGAGCACCAAAACGAGGCTTCCGAGTACCGCTCGTACCGTGGATCCCATTAATTGCTTTTTTATCATGTGGATACCTAGTTCTTCAGCTCCCTGGTATAACCTGGATTAGCTTTTTGGTTTGGCTTGTCATAGGCTTAGTGATTTATTTCAGTTATGGAAGGAAGCATTCCACGTTAAATAATCGAACAGCTTAACACAAACCTAGAGACCTTCTGTAAAAATTTTTTACTGGAGGTCTTTTTATGCCAGATCCCTGAGTTTTCCAATCTATTATAAGGTATAATGCTTATATAAAGTAATTCTAACTTAATTGGGACGCTATACTTAATGAGGTGTTTAGAAGTGATAACTGCAGATCAAATGCTTGTCAAAAAAATCAATCAAAGATTAATATTAAATGAAATTGTTGCCAATTCCCCTATTTCACGGGCAAAGTTATCTGAAACAACAGGTTTAAATAAATCGACTGTTTCATCGCAAGTGAATACCTTGATTGAAAAAAATCTCATTTTCGAAATTGGACAAGGACAATCAAGCGGCGGAAGAAAGCCTGTTATGCTGGTTTTCAACAAAAATGCTGGCTATTCTATTGGAATAGATATTGGTGTCGATTATCTCAATTGTATATTAACGGACTTAAAAGGAAATATCGTTCTTGAAGATTACCAGCAATTAGAAAGCCAGTCCTCTGAGGACATTCAGGATGTTCTTTTTTTAAAAATTAAAAACTTATTAGCTCAGATGCCGGAATCCCCATACGGGCTTATCGGCATTGGCTTATGTGTGCCGGGACTCGTAACTACAGAGCAAAAAGTTATCTTCACCCCTAACTTGGAATGGAATTATCAGCTTGACTTAAAACCTCTAATCGAACAGGAATTTAAAGTGCCTGTCTTTTTAGAGAATGAGGCAAATGCCGGGGCTTACGGTGAAAAAGAGTTTGGAGCTGCAAAAGATTACGAAAATCTTGTTTACGTAAGTGTTCATACTGGTATTGGAGTCGGCATTATTATTAATAATGAACTTTATCGTGGGGTCCGTGGTTTTGCCGGAGAAATGGGCCATTTAACAATTGACTTGAATGGACTTAAATGCAGTTGTGGAAATCGGGGCTGCTGGGAATTATATGCTTCCCAGGATGCTTTATTGAAATCATTATCGAAAAGTCACCAAGAGAAACTATCTAATCGGGATATCATTCATCTCGCTAACCAAAATAACCCAGACATTCTAATGGCACTACAAAAGTTTGGTTTTTACCTAGGGATTGGATTAACAAGTATACTAAATACCTTTAATCCCCAAGCCGTTATCATCCGAAATAATATCGTCGAGGCGTTGCCAATGGTGTTAAACTCGATCAAAAATTCGGTGGCATCGAGAACCTACCAACAACTTGAAAATAGTTATGAACTATTAATCTCATCCTTAGGAAAAAACGCCCCCGCCTTAGGGGCGAGCTCGATTGCAATTGAACACTTTTTAGAAACGTTTACCGCCTAAATGGTCGCATAAAACGCAAAGTAAGAATGTCTACTTTGCGTTTTTTATTATCCTGCTTCTTATACTCCACAAAATTAACCCACTTTTAGACTAATTCAATCTCGAAATTAGTCTAAACTAAAAAGGAAAAGGAATAGATTTCTCATCGTTACAAAAATAGAGCAATCATAAATTAAAATTAATAATGGGAAGAAGGTTGTGTCATGTCTTGGTTGGTATTTGCTATTTTATCTGCTGTTTCAGCTGCATTAGTTTCGATATTTGGTAAAATTGGGTTACAAAATATTGATGCCAATACAGCTACTGCGATTCGATCTGTTATCATGGCGCTCTTTTTAATCGGAGTTGTTAGTGTTCAGGGGAATTTGGGCAAAATCCCTGAGATTATCGGACAAAGGAAAGCCTTGTTGTTTATCGTCCTAAGTGGTTTGGCCGGTGCCACCTCCTGGTTGTTTTACTTTTTAGCCTTAAAAACTGGAAAAGTATCGCAGGTGGGTCCAATCGATAAACTAAGTGTCGTCATTGCGACCGTTTTAGCGATTATCTTTTTTGGAGAGAAACTTAGCCTTGTTAACGGAGTCGGGGTAGCATTAATAGCCATTGGAGTCATTTTAACTGCGCTTCAATAGCGTTAAAATCCAAAAAATAATCCTATAGAAAAATGCTTGTTTAATTAAAACCACTAGTGAACGCTCACTTTGTGGTTTTATTTTTTTATGTCTAGTTATATTTGGGCTTTTGCCGTCTCTTTAGACATGTTAGATAAATATCATATCAGAAAGGTCAGTTAATCTTGACTATTTAAATCAACATTCAGAAGAATTTGAGGAGGATTTATAGATGGATCTGCTCGCTTGTATTCATCAACAATTAGGTAAGTTAACAAATCCAACACTTAAGGAATTAGCAAATGCTTTAAAAAGGATTCCAAATATTTGTGATTTAGTCCAACCTTTTATCACTGACCCAGACCAATTTTCATATGGGAGGAATGTGATTTACTTAAACGAACATTTAGAAGTGATCGTAATAAACCTCCCTCCACATGTAGAAACCGCCATCCATGATCATGGTGAATCTCTCGGATGTGCAATGGTATTGGAGGGAAAATTACTCAATTCCATCTATCAAACCAATGAAAATCAGATTGAACGAGCGACTGCCTATTTTATTAATCAAGGAAATTGCCTTTATTCCCCTAAGGGGCTGATCCATAAAATGAGTAATCTGCAAGATGAACGGATGATTTCGCTTCATGTTTACTCCCCGCCCCTTTTAAATATGTCTAATTATCAGGTAGAACAGCGAGAGAACGAACTCTTAACTGTTATGTATGAAATAGAACCTTAATAAGGAGGGCTTATTACGGTGGAAGTTGTCATATACAGAAACATAAAAGGGAGTATCGAAGCGATCGACCTAAAATGGTGGAAATCATATGCCAATAAATTTGGGCTAAACATTCATGAACACTTGACAATCAATACTGTTACCATAACAGTTTACCTTAAAGAGAAATCGGCAAGTTTTTTAATTTACCGTTCCGGTTCTCATTATCAGTTGAGTCTTGATTATTTTCGTCTAGAATTTTCAGACTTACCACTGGCTAACTTCATTGATCTACTCATTTATGACAAGCGGCTTTCTGGAGAAAAGCATATTATAAAAACTGGATCGTTCACTGAATTTACTTATTTTCATGAAGGAAAAGTAGTCGATTCAGATAAAAATATATCCCCATTCCATTTTGACTTATTTCTATTAAGAGAAGCTATTTTTGGTCATGTTCATTTAGCACTGGATGAATTAATTCAAGCTCAGCGTCTAGGTGATACTGAAAAGGTGAATAAAATCAAACAGACTTTGAACCGGTATCAAAAACAAATTGCTAATCTTAATGAACAACTTAACCTATAACCAGAGCTTATTAAACTACTTTTTTAGGAAATAAAGAATACACCCTCATTTAAAAACATCATCTTATGGAATATTAAGTTATAAACGCAAATATATATCAAAGGGTAGATAAAGAAGCATATGCCGACTTTACAAAAAGAGGCGTTAATAGTGAGCTAATCATAATTAACGCTGATTCTGTAGGCATATGCTTTTTATATTGTCTACCTATTGAACCTAAATTTTTTGGAGGTTGATTTAATGACAAATGTTAGTTATGCAATCGGAAGCCAATTGGACGTATGCTTACAAGACTGCATCGATGCATGTAACCGATGTATTCAGGCATGTAATGAGTGTTTTGATGTATGTTGTTCTTCAGCACAATCGCCAGAGTATGCTGCTTGCCTGAAAATACTTCGTGACTGTTCAGATGTTTGTGCATTGGCTTGCCAATTGATTGCAAGAAATAGCGTCAACGCTCGTTTCTTGTCCAGTATTTGTGCTAACATTTGTGATGCGTGTGCGAAAGCATGTGAAAAATGCGAGGATGCTTGCTGTAAAAAATGTGCAGAAATTTGCAGACAGTGTGCAGATGCTTGCCGTGAAGCCTGCTGCTGCTAAAAGAACAAAAGGTAGACTATAAAAAACTTTCATTCTACATGAGAGGGTACATCCTTGTACCCTCTTTTAAAGATGGATAATAACTATCTTATGAACCGTTTGAATAAGATATTCTCCCTTCTTATATAGTAAACAGTGTGGTTTTAATACTATTCAGTGAAGAATTTAATCTATTTTGTGCATCCACATCTAATTCAAAACGATTATCTTCTAATTTTTTTATTTGACTATCTAAAATAAAGGCTCCTTTTAAAATATGGGTTGCTCCTAAAGCTGTTAAGACAGGCTTTAAGGCATAATCAATCATTAATAAGTGCCCAAAAGTGCCGCCGACAGCAATTGGTAAAATGGTTTTCCCCTCTAGACCACTTTGTGGCAGAAGATCTAGGTATGTTTTCAAAACACCAGAGAATGAAGCTTTGTAGACCGGTGTTAAAATGACGATAATATTCGCATCCTCCACTTTTTTATTTGCCGCTATTATTTCTTCATGATCAAACTTTGCTTGAATCAAAGCATTTGATGGTAGTTGGCGGACATTTATAATTTCAGGTTCAATCCCAATTCCACTAAAATGATTTAATACCTCGTGCAGAACTCCATTTAGTCTCGTTACCTCTGTAGGACTTCCAGAAATGATCGTTACTTTGCTCATCGTTTATCGCCCTTTCTTCTATTATACTTCTGAATGATTTTCTATTTTGATTTCTTATTTATGATTTTTATGGAACCTAAATTACAATGCGGATGTTGAATCGATTTGAATGCTTTATACTCATTTTCTAATTCCGTTAGTGATAATTCAAATAGATGTTTATCTTCTTTCTTATATACATTAAAGGCAATTAGTTTTTCGATTAACTTTTTGCGTTTATTTTCAACAGCGTCCCGAAGAATATTCCCCATCCGAATCACTCCTATTTAGAAATTAGGTATAAATGAAACGTTTTTCGTTTGGATCATACACTTTAAAAGATATTTTCTAGCAAATTCAGCGATCTAATAATTCTCTTGTACTTCCAAATAAGAAATAAGCCGCTTTTAAAAGTGCTGATTCATCCACCGTAAATTCAGGATGGTGCCAATCCTCGTTCCCATTGGTACCAAAAAAAGCGAAGAACCCTGGAATCTGATGAAGATAATAAGAAAAATCTTCTCCGGCTGTCGATGGTTCTGGATGGATGATGTCCAAGGATTGTTGTTTTGCAGCTCTTTCCACTATATCTGTTACCGATTTATGATTTATTAGTGGCGGCGGACCTGGGAACCAATTAATCTCCACTTCTTGTGAGAAAGCAGCAGCAATTGAATGTACAATCGTGTGAAACCTTGTTTTCACTTCTTCTCGTACAATCGAATCAAAGGTTCGAACCGTCCCTTCCAAACTAACATTACCCGGAATTACATTCCACGTGCTCCCTCCTATAATCTTTGTCACACTCACGACAGCACTATGGAGAGGGGACACATTCCGGCTGACAATCGTTTGTAGAGCTGTGATCAGCTGTCCGGCAGCTGCAATGGGATCATTTCCATTTTGCGGGAGGGCGGCATGACTCCCTTTCCCATGAAGAACGATATGAAAACGGTCAACTGCCGCCATTAGCGGTCCTTCTTTTATTCCTATCGTACCAACAGCTAAATCTGGTTTATTATGCAGTCCAATAATCGCTTCGACATCATCTAATTGCCCATCCTTAATCACATGCCTGGCCCCTCCACCTAGCTCCTCGGCTGGTTGAAAAATTAAACGGACAGAGCCATTTAACTTTGACTGATTCTCCTTTAATAGATAAGCAGCACCAATAAGGGCAGCTGTATGGAAATCATGACCACAAGCATGCATGACCCCTTTATTTTTAGAAGCATAAGGCAGTCCTGTTTTTTCTTCAATTGGCAGTGCGTCAATATCTGCCCGGATTGCCACAGTGGGACCTGGTTTTCCTCCTTTTATGTCGGCAAAAACACCTGTCTTCATGTCCGTTTCTCGAATCGAAATATTTAAGTCCCGAAGCCATTGTTGAATCGATTTAGTTGTTTCAAATTCTTGGTTCGATAATTCAGGGTATTGATGTAAATGACGTCGAATTGATAGTAAGAATGTCTCTAATTCCTGTTGATTCATAGTAACGTCCTTTCTTATAAATCATATCGATAGCATTTTACTAAAATATCATTGTTATAAAATTCTTTTGTATGATCACGTTTAAAACCGAACCATTCATACAGCCGGATTGCGTTTTTCATTTTATCACCTGTGTGCAGGTACAACTGGTTTGCTCCTTGGGACTTTGCAAACTGAAGACCAGCATTAATTAATGCTTGTGCTATGCCTTGTCCTCGTGCTTCCGGGTGAACAGCTAATAATCGAATAATTGGTGAGAAAATCTGTAATTCTGGTCTTTGATAGGCCTTATCTGATGAAAGAAATAACTGTAAGGTCCCAAGAATTTGATTCTCATTTTTGGCAATCAAGATTTTTTCTACGTCTGGATTATCAACGGATGCCTTTATATTAGTTAAGTACTCCTCCCAAACTTGAGCAGAATTATACTCATGTTGGTACTGTTGATAACTCTCCACTAATAATTGTCGAACGGTCTCTTTTTCTACTTCTTTTAATTCATCTATCATAATTTGATTAATCGCCATAGATATCACCCTTTCACAAAATAAATCTGCCTTTTTATTGACCTGCTCTTTTAACGGTGTAAACAAGGATTCCCCTGAAATCCGTTGTAAAAATCGACGTGTCCTTTCTTCCTTTGGTGCATGGAATATCTCCAAGGGAGTTCCTTCTTCTACAATTACTCCCCCATCCATAAACAGAACACGATCAGATACTTCTCTGGCAAAACTCATTTCATGTGTAACCACTACCATGGTAATTCCTTCTTGAGCAATTTCTTTAATAACGGAAAGCACTTCTCCAACTAATTCAGGATCTAAGGCGGATGTCGGTTCATCAAATAAAATAACTTCTGGATTTAAAGCTAATGCTCTTGCAATCCCTACTCTTTGCTGCTGACCACCAGATAATTGTGAAGGATAGAAATGTAATTTATCACTGAGACCCACTTTTTCCAGTACTTGTTCACTTAGAACTCTGGCATCCTTTTTCTTTACTTTTTTTGCAACAATCAGACCCTCCATTACGTTTTCGATCACTGTCTTATGAGCAAATAAATTATAATGTTGAAAGACCATTGCTGATTGTTTTCTGATCGATAACATTTCCTTTTTCGTTGCCTTAACCGTATTGACCTGAGTATTGCCAATCTGAACAATGCCGGTCTCGGGTCTTTCTAAAAAATTTAAGCAGCGAAGTAACGTTGTTTTCCCTGAACCACTTGGTCCAAGGATCGTCACCACCTCACCACGATTTATTTTGAGATTAATTCCTTTTAACACTGGCAAGTTGTTAAATGATTTTTTTATTTCTTTTAAAATAATCATGACACGCCTCCTCGACTATACGATGTCACCCTTTTTTCAAGTAATAACGAAATTCCCTCTACAATAATCGTCAGTCCCCAATAGATGATACCTGCGGCGATAAAGGCCTCTAAAAATTTCAAGTTAGTGGAAGCGACAATATTGGCAGCACCAGTCAATTCTTTTTCTGATACAAGAAATGCAATCGACGAGGTATGCAAAAATCCAACAAAAATATTGGTGAAGTTTGGGATAGATTGTGCCAGCGCCTGTGGGAGAATAATTCGAAACATCGCTTGAAGTTTCGTCATCCCTACCGAGTAGGCAGCTTCCAATTGTCCAGTTGAAACACTAATGATCCCTGAGCGGATAATTTCTGATAAATAAGCACCTGCTGCTAATGATAAAGCGGTTAAAACAAACAAAATAATTGGGATTTTGCTAGATTGTATATTTAATTCAAACTTTAAGGATACTTGGTCTATTAATAAAGGAATTCCATAATAAATGACCATAATGTGCATAATAATGGGGGTTCCTCTAAAAAAGGACACATACCCATTTGCTGCCTGGTATAGAAACTTCGTTTTATAAATCCTGATGAGTGCAACCACCATTCCGATTAAAAAACCTACAACTAGAGGGACAATGGTTAAGATAAGTGTGATGGGAAGAGTTTTAATAATTTCTTTAAAAGCAGTCCATATAAAAGGAAGATCGATTGTCATGTATACCCCTCCTTACTACGCAGCAGCTGATAAATCAGCTTTCTGATAACGATTGAAATATTTTTCTAGTTTGCTAAAGATCTTTTCAAACAATAAAACAACTGCATAATAGATAATAGACAAGGATATGTACACTTCCAAGGCATGAGCAGTTGCTGAAATCAGCGTATCTCCTCTGCCGACCATATCCATTACCCCAATGGTAAAAGCAAGGGAAGTGTCCTTTAAAGATCCAATCACCGAGTTTGCCACATTCGGAAATGCAATCCGTAAAGCCTGTGGTAAAATGATTCGAAAGAAGTTTTGAGTGCTGGTCATTCCTATTGAATAGGCGGCTTCCGTCTGCCCTTTATCTACAGCGCGAATGGCTCCGCGAAAAGTTTCTGAATAACCTGCTCCGTTACTAATCGCATACGTAATAATCACAAAATAAATGGCCTCTAGCTTAGAGATATCAATATTAACGATCATCAAAACTGCGGGTAAGCCATAAAAAACCAGAAATAATTGGATTAATATCGGTGTCCCGCGAATAAACGAAACATATAAAATAACCAGTTGATTTAAGAATGGAATTTTAAACAACCTCGGTATAGCGGCCGCTACACCGAGGATAAGACCAAGAAGAATAGATGCTCCTAAAATCTGGAGAGTTACTCCTAGATAATGAATAAGTGTCGGGATAAACTCGATAATTAATAAAGGATCAAATGCTTTACCCATTTTAGATAACCTCCAAACTAGCTCCAACGATTTAAAAGCTGACGGTGTAGTCTGCCCCTAACCACTTTTTACTCAATTCACTAACTACTCCTTCTTTTTTCAATTCGACGAGAGCCTCGTCAATTCTCTTTTGTAATGGTGTTTCATCTTTTCTAAGCAGGAAATATACTTTCGAATTCAAGAGCGGATCTCCAACAACTTTTTCTTGGGCATCGACTGACTTGTTTAGAAAATCCACTGAAAAAGGTGTAGTTATGGTGGCATCTGCTCTGCCTGTTTTAATTTGATTGATTGTAGAATCTGGGCCATTTCCTGCATAAACAATTTGTATTCTAGCATTATGTTCCTTGTTATACTTTTCGATATATACGGCTGAGTTACTAGTCGGGCTCACGATGACCTTTTTGCCTGTTAGATCCTTAATCGATTGGATTTCATTGTTATTTTGTTTCACTGTTACATGAAGAGGAAAAATATTATAAGGTTCTTTATTAAAAAGAAACTTCTTTTGTCGTTCTTCATTCACTTCCATTTGGTGGGCAATAAAATCAATTTTACTAGTTTCTAAGCTGATTAATAGGTTTGAAAACTCCATCGTTTTAAATTCAAATTTGTATTCTGGCAGCTTTTCATCTATTTTCCTTACTAGTTCCACATCATAACCGGTTAGCTTTCCATTCTTATCGATAAAGCATACATTCGGAAACTGTGTACCTGTTCCCACGATGATTTTTTGTACTTTACTTCCTCCTTTAGCTGTTTCAGAGGATGTTTTACTTGTTTCTTGTGATGAGCAAGCACCCGCCACTAATGCAACAAGTATCGTCAAAATGAGTAGAAATGATTTTTTTATTTTCATATAGATCCGCCCTTTATTTTTTATCCAACTCTTCGTCCATCTTAGACTAGATATGCTAGGTATGTAGAACTACACTGACCCAAACTTAGACTAGTAATCACATGAATTTAGTCGGAATTATTTTAAACTTGTTTGCTTACTAATTTTCAAAAGTACCTCTTCAAGATGTTCGATTCCCACTTTTGTAACCCCTTCATATACTTCACCTTGACCAATTTCAACGACAGGTACATGACGAACACCATACTTAATCTCCAGGATATCTCTACGCTCGTCATGGTGTGTGACATCAATGGTTTCGTATATTATTCCTTTATCTTCTAAGTATTGTTTAACCTCTCCACAATAATGACATCCTTGTTTAGCCCAAACGACAACTGATATTTCTTTTCCCATCTTTGATTCCTCCCTATACTTTTTGGTTTATTTGAAATAAAATAGGCTCCCTATTAAAGATTTCATCTTAAATAGAGAGCCTCTAGTTGACTAGCCGGCACACAAACATATTATTATTTCGTTTAATCAATGGGAGACCACCTTCTTAGCATATCGGTTTTCTGGGAATGGAATTCCAAGATTACCACGTAAGGTTTCAGCCTCGTATTCTGTTCTATATAGCCCTCGTTTCTGCAGAATCGGCACGACAGAGTCTACAAATTCATTCAATCCATTGGGAACAGCTGAGCCAATAATAAACCCATCAGCGCCGCCTGCTTCAAACCATTCCTGAATGAGGTCCGCCACTTTTTCCGGAGTGCCAAGAAAAGCGGGTCGTGGTGTGGTCTCTCTTAATGCTACTTGGCGAAGGGTTAAATGCTGTTCCTTTGCTTGTTGTTTAATACGATTTGTATGACTTTGAAAGCTATTCTTTCCTAAGTCCCCTAGTTCTGGGAAGGGTTCATCAAGCGGATATTGCGAGAAATCATGATGCTCGAAATATCGGCCCAGATAATCAAGGGCTTTATCAATGGATACAAGATTTGCAATTTCTTGGTATTTTCTTTCTGCTTCTTCTTCAGTGGCAGCAATAATCGGTGCGATCCCTGGAAGGATGACGAGCTCATCTGGATTACGTCCATTAGCTTTTGCTCTCTCTTTTACATCCTGATAAAATCCTTTTGCTGCTTCTAATGTTGGATGTCCTGTAAAGATGGCATCAGCTTCTTTGGCTGCAAGGTCTTTTCCTGCCTCTGAGGAACCTGCTTGAAATACGACCGGTCTGCCTTGCTGGGATCTGCCGATATTAAGCGGCCCTTGTACGGAGAAAAACTCCCCGTTGTGATTTAATGGATGTAATTTATCTGGATCAAAAAATACTCCTGTTTCTTTATCCCGAACAAATGCATCATCTTCCCAAGAATCCCATAGCCCTTTCGCTACCTGCAAATATTCAGCTGCAATTCGGTACCTTTTTGAATGGTCAGGATGTTCTTCAATCGTTTTACTATAGTTTAAAGCCGTTTTTTCCAATGGTGAAGTAACCACATTCCAGCCGGCCCGGCCATGACTGATATGGTCAAGGGACGAAAACTGCCTTGCCACATTGAAGGGTTCACTATACGAAGTAGAAAGTGTCCCCACAAGACCAATTCTTGAGGTAACAGCAGCAAGAGCTGACAATATAGTTAGTGGTTCAAACCGATTTAAAAAGTGTGGAATGGATTTCTCATTAATGTGCAGGCCATCTGCAATAAAGACTAGATCAAATTTTCCTTCTTCAGCCTTCTGAGCCTGATTGGTATAAAAATCCAAACTTACACTTGCATCTGCTTGAATTGCAGGATGCCTCCATCCAGCAATATTTCCGCCAACTCCATGAATAATAGCGCCAAATTTCAATTTTTTTGGATTAGACATTACAGATCCTCCTTTTTTAATTCTTAGTTATTGGATAGGAATACTATCGTTATTCTTGTGATTTATCCTATCACGGAAAGTGCTGAGTTTCTATACTTTCCCTGATAGAAAAACATATTGTTTATATTCATAAAATCTATCAAATAATGCTATTTCTTCAGGCTTGCCCAATTAATACTATATCACTCCATGGCCAACTTGCAGTTGGACGAACCGATGACAACCCTCTACAATGAGGTCTTTGTCATTATCCAAAGATGCCACATGATATGAATTGGGCAGAACAACCCTTTCTTTTACTTTAGAGCCGATGTGTTTAATAATAAAATCAGAATTTGCCGGTGGTACTACATGATCCACTAACGAATTTATCGCTAAAATCGGACAATGAATATCGGCTAAAATTGCTGGTGTTGTGTCCATCAGTGTTTGCAGTTGATGAATAGCTTTTATCGGTACTTTTGGATAGGTGATTTCATAAATATCCGTTGCTTTAATATCGGGATCACCTTCATCAATAAATCTTGGCGTTTCTTTTCCTCTTAGATGTTCAAAAGACGGAATTGTTAAGGCGGGGTTAACTAAGATTAAGCCTTTTATATCTCGATATTTATGTACAAGCCAAAGCGCCAGTGTCCCGCCCATCGACTGACCTAATACAAAAATATTTGCGCATACCTGTTTTAATTCGTGATAACCTCTTTCTAATGACTCAAACCATTCCTTATGTGTGCAGCTTTCTAAATCATAATAATGAGTGCCATGGCCCTTTAATCTGGGTACCAGAACATGATACCCATTAAGCGCAAGTCTTTCTCCGAGGTAACGTACGCTTTGCGGGGTACCAACAAATCCATGTGAAATAAGAATCCCAACATTGTTTCCTTTCATATTAAATGCCTCTGCTCCCTTTATGATAGGAAACTTTTCTTTCATCGATATCTCCTCCTTATATATAAGGACATTTTCACAAACACTACGATTTATATTTCACACTAAACATATTAAATAAGTATGAATTTAAAGGATAAAAAAACTTCAAAAATAGGATTATTATTGAAGTTTTCTTTAGCTCAGTTAATCGTTGCAAATTGATTTACTGGAAAGGCAAATGATATTGAACACTCTCAACGCTTAAGATTCCACCACTGCCTGCTCCATTTCCCAAACTGTACTAGGAAGCTCGCGTTTCAGTACGGGGATAACTTCCGCCGCAAACCTCTCCAGCTGCTCAAATTGTTCTTCCTTACTTATGCCTCCTACACTAATACTTTGTACCTGGTGTCCGAATGCTTGATGGTACTTAAGAATCTTTTCGATAACAAACTCTGGACTTCCTATTAGAGCTGAGCCATTTTGGATGTGGTCCTCAAGATTCTTAAATGGAGACAGATTATGTTTCGCTGCTTCTGTATTCATTTGAATATCATAGTACGGTTGAAAACGGGTAATCGCTTCTTCCGTTGTATTGGCCAAGTACAAACTTCCAGCACCAGCACCGACTACAGCTTTAGTTGAATCATATCCATAAAACTCCAGGCGTTCCCGATAATGGTCTATTAATTCTTTATATTTAACCATTGGATGGAAAGCATTAGATGAAAAGATGGGTTCGCCATTCTTTGCAGCAAGTTCTGTAGAAAGCGGGCTTGATGCACTGCCATGCCAAATAGGAATCTGTTTTTGATACGGCCTTGGTTCTGTGGTTACATTAGTTAATGGGGGACGGTAGGTCCCTTCCCATGAGATATTTTCTTCAGACCATAAGCGTTTCAGAAGATCATATCGCTCAGCAAGTGAAATCCATTGTTCTTCCTCTGTAATTCCAAATAACGGGTAATGGCGCGGATCATTTCCTTTTCCAATCATCATCTCTATTCTTCCACCGGACAGATGATCAAGTGTGGCATAATCCTCGGCTACTCGCACAGGGTCAAGGACACTTAAAACCGATACAGTTGGCAGTAAGCGGATTTTGGAGGTTCTGGCTGCAATGGCCGTTAACATCACTGCCGGTGAGGAGGATAAAAATGGAGCACCGTGTCGTTCGCCAACCCCGTAACCATCAAATCCAAGCTTTTCAGCAAAAACGGCCTGATCAATTACTAGTTTAATCCTTTCTTGTGCAGTTAAAGTCTCTCCTGTCACACCGTTAGGATGATTACTCATAAGATCAAACAATACAAATTTCATTCTTATTTCCCCCTGTTAGCTCCTTTGCTCAATCATTCATTGGGCCGGGCATGTTCATTCCTGTTTTGCAGCTAGTTGATTTTGGTTTCTGTTGGGTTTTTTCCTTCATCCTCGCTTATTTATAATGGATGATGGCAGGCTGCCCAATGCCCCTTTGCCACTTCCCTGAATTGGGGTTGTTCTTCTCGACAACGCGCAGTTGCTGCCGGGCAGCGGGTATGAAATCTGCAGCCACTCGGTGGATTCGCCGGAGATGGTATTTCTCCCTGAATAGAGATACGTTCTCTACCATAAGTAGGATTTGCCACTGGAATTGAATCAATTAAACCGTTTGTATAGTGGTGGGCAGGATGTGAAAACAATTCTTCACTATCAGCAATTTCCACTAATTGACCTAGATACATAACACCAATCCGATCTGATATATGCCGGACAATATTTAAACCATGAGCGATAAATAAATAAGTTAAGTTCCTCTCCCTCTGTAAATCCTGCAATAAATTCACGATTTGCGCCTGTACCGATACATCCAATGCCGAGACAGCTTCATCTGCTAGTATAAACTGAGGATTTAGTGCAATCGCTCTAGCAATGGCAATCCGCTGACGCTGTCCTCCTGAAAATTCATGAGGATAGCGATCATAGCCGCCTTTATTAAGCCCAACGATCTCTAGTAATTCTTGAACTCGCTCATTCATTTCTTTTACACTCAGAGATTCATGAACCCGAAGAGGCTCACCAATGATATCCCCAACCTTCCAGCGTGGATTAACAGAACCATAAGGGTCTTGATAAATCACTTGCATGTCCTTTCGCTTTTCACGTAATTCTTTTGCTCCTAACAGTGACAAATCCTGCCCTCCGAATATGACTTTTCCACTAGTTAGTTTTTCAAGCTGCAAAAGCACACGGCCTAATGTCGATTTGCCACTGCCTGATTCTCCAACAAGACCAAATGTCTCTCCTCTTTCAATGGTGAAAGATACATTGTCAACTGCTCTAATAGAGGATTGATTTCGGGAGAAAACTCTCTTGCTAATCGGATAATATTTACTTAATTCCTGAATCTTGAACAAAGGTTCACGGGATTGTTTTTGGACCACTTCTTTTTCAGAGAGTTCGATTGTTTTTGTTTCTTCCATAGGTTGTTCCCCATTATCGAACTCTAAAATCTCATCTGCATACCAGCATGCCGTATGTCGATTGTTCACTTCCACTAACGGTGGCGACTCCTTTGAACAAAGATCGGTTGCAAAGGGGCAGCGCGGATGAAACTGGCAGCCCGATGGCATGTCGGCCAATCCTGGAATAGATCCTTTAATAGAATAGAGTTTCTTACTGCGATCGCTCTCCATTGTTGTAATCGACTTAAGCAATCCACGTGTATAAGGATGATGGGGCAGCTCAAACAATTGTGCTGCCGTTGCATGCTCGACAATGCGGCCTGCATACATGACGATGATTCGGTCCGCCATTTCTGCAGCAACGCCCATATCATGGGTGATTAAGAGAATCGACATACCAAACTCTTCTTTCAATTCTTGAAGCAGCTGCAGTATTTGAGCTTGAATGGTAACATCTAGTGCTGTCGTTGGTTCATCCGCAATGAGAAGGTCCGGACCGCACGCAAGCGCCATTGCTATCATTGCCCGTTGCAGCATGCCTCCAGACAACTCGTTGGGATATTGTTTTAATCGTATTTCCGCATCGGATATGCCAACCCTGTTTAATAAATAAAGCGCACGTTCTTTGGCTTGCAATTTAGTAGATTGTTTATTTTCAAGAATGGTTTCGATGATCTGGCTTCCAATCGTAAACACAGGATCAAAAGCAGCCATCGGCTCCTGAAATATCATCGCCACCTTCTTACCTCGAATCGAACGGAGCTTTTTTTGTGATAGCTGGGTGAGGTCCATTCCGTCCAGTACAATGCTGCCATCTGATATCTTGCCATTTTCATAATCGATGAGCCGCATGATGGCTTTTGAAGTAACACTCTTGCCGCTTCCAGATTCCCCGACAATGCAAACCGTCTCCCCGATTTTAATATGTAACGATACCTCTTTTATGGCTGTAAGATCACGATCCTTCATTGTAAAATCAACTTTTAAATGTTGAATATCGAGCAGCTTTTCCATCTGAGGTTCCTCCTTTATCTCGCATGGCTTGTTTTTGGATCAAAAGTATCCCGAAGTTTATCACCAATAATATTTACAGAAAGAACAAAGAGGGTAATAGCTAAGCCCGGGAAGGTAGAAATCCACCAGCCAACGGTCAAATATCCGCGTCCCTGCGAAAGGAGTGCGCCCCAATCTGGAATTTCTTTGATGACACCTAGGCCAAGAAAGCTCAGTCCTGAGCCAATTAAAATAGAGGACCCGAGGCCAATGGTCGCCATGACAAACAGTGGGGACCAGGAATTCGGTAATAGATGCCAAAGAAAAATCCTCCATTCGGGTGTCCCAATTGAGCGGGATGCATCCACATATTGGCGCTTTTTAATAGAAAGCATCTGCCCTCTCATAACTCGTGCGTATCCTGGTATAGAAGCCGCTGCAACGGCTAATACAATATTAAATAAGCCAGGCCCGAGTGCAGCAGCAATAGCTAATGCCAACAGAACACCCGGGATGGTCATCAATATTTCAATCAACCGCATAAAAACAACATCGATTAATCCGCCAAAATATCCAGATAACGATCCGATTGTCCCGCCAATTAATCCGCCAATGAGAACGGATGCCAGCCCAATGATAAGGGAATCCCGGCAGCCATAGATTACTAAGCTAAACACATCTCTGCCAAAATAATCGGTTCCGAACCAATGTGCTGAACTTGGTGCACGTAAAATAAGTGAGGTATCCATATAGGTTGGCGAAAAAGGTGCAATCCACTTTGGAAATAATGCACAGGCGATAATGAATAGGACAATCAACCCTGCTGAATAAGTAAAGAGGTTTGAACCGGAGAAGTTAGTTTTTAATCTTGTAAACTTCCATTTTGGCACCTGAAGCACCGTTTTAGTGTTAACCACTTCCTTCATTATATAGTTCCTCCTGTTTTTAATTTTTCACGCATGTCATTGGGGCTGCTCACCATAATGTTTATCATTTTAATTAGCTCGGCGTACCCGAGGATCAATGAGTGAGTAAGATAAATCTACTAAAAGATTGACAATCACATAGACAATGGCGCTAAAAAACACAACACCTTGAATGACAGGGATGTCTTTAGCCATAATGGCATCCGCGACAATACGGCCAATACCCTGTCTGGAAAATACGGTTTCAATAACAACCGTACCGGCCATAAGTTCCCCAATATTCAAACCAATAATCGTAATGGCAGGTATGAGTGCATTCCTTAGGGCGTGACGATACATGACTGCCCGTTCTGAAAGACCCTTTGCTCTCAGAGTAACAATGAATTGCTCATTTATTACCTCCAACATGCTATTGCGCACCATCCGAATGATTAACCCTGCACCTACAAAACCAAGGGAAAGAGATGGGAGTACAAGCGTTTTCCATCCATCAGACCCCATGGCAGGAAACCAGTGCAGGAAGTTAGAAAAAATAAGAATAAGTAAAATTCCCGACCAAAAGGTCGGCATAGAAATTCCAAATAATCCGATTAACCGTGCGACAATATCAATCCATTTATTCCGATAAATCGCTGAAAGAACGCCAAACGTAACACCAATCACAACAGATAAAATGGCGCTTGTGAACGTTAAGGCGAGCGTAGCAGGAAAATGTTCTAAAATTTTGGGAAGTACCGGATCACTATTAACGATTGATTGACCAAAATTCCCATGTAGAACATCAATGAAATAATGTAAGAACTGAATGTAAAAGGGTTGATCCAGCCCCAATTCCTTGCGTAAATTTGCAATCATTTCCGGTGTTGCAGCAGAGGGATCAAGCATCGACAGTACAGGATCCCCCGGAAGCAAATAGATAATGCAAAAGACAAGGATTAAGGAGCCTAATATAGATACAAATGCAGTCAATATTTTCAGAAGGATCTTGTTCACTAAAGCCACAATGTATCAGCTCCTATTCTTGTTATGGTTCAATGCTTACATCATTGAACACTGGATAGCCTAATGAATCAAAGGAAAGTCCTGTTACTGTCTTTGATGCTGCTACGGTGTATGGGAAAACATAAATTGGAATGATCCAGGCGTCTTTGATAATGATTTGCTGGGCCTTTTTATAGATCTCTTTCCGTTTCGCCGAATTGGATTCAATCGTTCCCTGCTCAAGTAATTTATCTAATTCTGTATCCGAAGCACCCGTTAAGCCTTTAAAAACAGCTTCCTCTTCCGGTGTACGACTATGGTAGATAGCACGAAGCGCATTCGGATCAGAATTTACTTGGCTGTTTCCATATAAATCATAATCAGCATTCTTATAGATAACTGTTGCGACATCTTTTGTAATATTAATTTCTACTTTAATACCGACCTTTTTTAACTGCTGCTGGATGATCACAGCAATATCATTTCTTTTTTCGCGATTTGGTGATCCATCAACATATTTCAATGTAAATGGCTTACCGTCTTTTACCCGTATGCCATCAGACCCTTTCTTGAAGCCTAATTCGTCAAGGATTTGATTGGCCTTTTTAATATTTGCTTTAGTGCTGCCTTCGAGTGATTGATCATAACCAAAAATGCCAGGTGTCAGTGGTGACCATGCCCTATGATATGTTCCTAGGTACAATGTCTTGACGATCGAATCAACATCCACTGCAAGCTGTACCGCTTGACGAACCTTAACATTGGTCCAAGGTGCTTTTCTTTGATTGAAAAAGAGCGTATATGGCAAACCAATTGTATTTACTGTCAGTAATTGCGTTTTAGGATCATTTTTTAACGAAGCAATATTTTGTGGCGGTACGGTTTCGGCTGCAAGTACCTGGCCGCTTTGAACACTGCCGATCCGTGTTGCCTCTTCTGGAACGATATTAAAAGTGAGTTTATCTAAATTTGGCTTTCCTTTATTCTCTACGTTAGGCGGTCCCCAATTGTAGTCACTATTTTTCTCAAGTTGGATGTCTGCATTTTCTGACCAGCTAACAAATTTAAAAGGTCCAGTCCCTACCGGATGTTTGCCAAATTGATCACTATATTTCTTTGCGGCTGTCGGAGAAACAATTCCTAGTTGATTTTGGCTTAAATTACTTAAGAACGCAGCAGATGGTGTAGCAAGATTAATCTTGATGGTGTAATCATCGATTACTTCTGAAGATACATATGGCTGGAGGAGCCCTGGTGCATTTCCTGATTTGGTTTTTGGATCGATAATCCGGTCAAAACTATATTTCACAGCTTCAGCATTAAAAGGAGTCCCATCGTGGAATTTCACATTTTTACGAAGCTTAAACGTATAACTTTTTCCATCATCTGAAACGGTCCATTCTGTTGCAAGCCACGGTTGGATTGTGTTATCCTTCGCCTGAACAACTAAGGTATCAAAGATATTTCTGAACACTCGGCCTGCTACTGCTAAACCGCTTCGATGTGGATCCAAAGTATCTGGTGATGTAGCGAGCGCATAGGTTAATTCCCCGCCCTGTTTTGGCTGCGATTTACTCTTTTCGTTCGTATCAGCTGATTTATTGGTTGTAGTTGCACCGTTTGCACAGCCTGACACTAGAAGTAAAAATACTAATAGAATGGTAAATAATTTTGTCTGATTAACTAGTTTCATATCAAACGCCCCTTATCCATTTTTTACTGTAGATTGTGCATATCGATTAGTCGGGAATGGGAGGCCCAGATTCCCCCTTAATGTGTCAGATTCATATTCTGTGCGGAACAACCCGCGTTCCTTTAGGATCGGTACTACGTAATCAATAAATCCTGTTAAAGTGCTTGGGAGATTAAAGTGAATAATAAACCCATCTGCTCCAAACCCTTCGAACCACTCTTGAATCAGGCCGGCTACTTTTTCAGGTGTTCCAATAAACGGTGTTCGTGGGGTCGCGGCTCTTAATGCTACCTGCCGAAGGGTTAAATCTTGTTCTTTTGCATCCTGTTTAATTCGGTCTGTTCCACTTTTAAAGCTGTTAGAACCCAAATCACCGATATCTGGAAATGGTTCATCAAGTGGATACTGGGAAAAATCATGATGTTCAAAAAATCGCCCAAGGTAGTTCAGTGCCTGTTCAATCGATACTAAATTAGCAATCTCTTGATATTTCTGTTCCGCTTCTTCCTCTGTTTTTCCAACAATCGGCTCAATTCCTGGCATGATAAGAATGTGATCAGGATTCCTGCCATATTCAGCTGTTCTGCGTTTAACATCTTGGTAGAATTTTTGGGCATCTTCCAATGTTGCTTGACCAGTGAAGATAGCATCAGCGTCTTTAGCAGCAAGGTTTTTCCCATCTTCAGAAGACCCGGCTTGAAAGATAATCGGCCGCCCTTGCTTTGATCTGCCAATATTTAACGGCCCTTGTACCGAGTAAAATTCTCCTTTGTGGTTTAATGAATGCAATTTTTCTGGATTAAAGAAAACCCCTGATTCTTTATCGCGAATAAATGCATCATCTTCCCACGAATCCCATAATCCTTTAGCGACATCTAAATATTCAGAGGCAATTCTATATCTTTTTGGATGATTAGGATGCTCCTCGATTGTTTTACTAAAATTCTTTGCTGTTTTCTCTAATGGTGAGGTGACAACATTCCAGCCCGCCCGTCCATGACTAATATGATCAAGGGAGGAAAATTGCCTAGCTACAGTAAACGGTTCACTATAAGAAGTGGATACGGTTCCGGCAAGGCCAATTCGTGAAGTGACAGCCGCAAGTGCCGATAAGATCGTCAGTGGCTCAAATCGATTCAAAAAGTGGGGCAATGATTTTTCGTTAATATGCAAGCCATCCGCAATAAAAACAAAATCAAATTTAGCCTGTTCAGATTTTTGGGCTTGCTCCTTATAAAAGTCAAAATTCACACTGGCATCTGTTAATACCTCAGGATGCCTCCAAGCGGCAATATTTCCTCCAACCCCATGAATAATCGTCCCTAGTTTTAATTGTCTTTTATTAGCCATCGCAATTTCCTTCCTTTCACTTATTATAATATTTACAATCCCTACCCGAATAGTTGGTTTTAAAGGTAAAAAAATAATCCTTATCTGTTTAGCGGCAGAACATTCGTTATATTTAGAGGGCTTAACAACTGAAAGGATTGAAATCTTTCTGCTTCTTGTTCAATAGGTGTATGTATGATAAATTCATCCACCTGGTAGGTTTTTTGAAGTTGAGTTAAAACTTCCGTTACATAATCAGGTGTTCCCGCAATAATGTCCGCTTCTTGTTCCGTGATTTCATATCGTTCACCTGATTGCTTTCCAAAAATCTCTGCTTGTTCAATGGATTGTACCGTAACCGAACGTCCACTCTGGAGATGGACTTTGACTATTTTTCTGTCCCCAATTAATTGTTCTGCTTCTGTTTGAGTAGGTGCCGCAATAACAGCCAGTGAAACAATAAATCTTCCAGTAGGAAACCCTTCCCGATAATATTTTGCAGCACTCTCTAGTACTTGTTCATCACTATTGATAAATTTAGCAAAAACAAATGATATTCCCAGTTCGGCAGCAAGGCGGGCACTCGTTGTGCTAGCACCTAGCAGAAATATTTCAGGTTTTTCCTGAGGAATTGGGGTTGCTTGAATTCCTGCAAGCGGATGACTGCTATCAACAGAGTTTTCAATTAAGTCTACTAAAAAGGAGAGCCGGTCTGAAATGTCCTTCCCATCATTGACAGTTCCATACTGTAAGGCTTTTGTTGACAGGGGAAGACCACCTGGTGCTTTCCCAATCCCTAGATCGACTCTTCCAGGTGCAAGGTTCGATAAGACATGGAAGTTTTCAGCCACCTTATATGGACTGTAGTGCTGGAGCATCACCCCACCCGAACCAACTTGGATCGTCTTGGTTTGTGCTAATAAATAGGAAATTAGCACTTCTGGTGATGATCCTGCCAATTGTTCTGTATTATGATGTTCTGATACCCAGAAACGTGTATATCCCCATTCTTCTGCTTTTTGAGCTAGTAATACGGTTTGTTGCAATGCATGGGAAGCGGTAGTGCCAGGAAAAATTGGACTTTGATCCAGTATACTTAACTTATAACTCATTAACGTTTCCTCCGTTTTATTCCGACTTTACCAATCAGATAAGTTTATTTTGGTTTATTGTTGTTTATCCTATCATCGGAAATAAAGACCTGGCAATAGTTTCACTGATAGGAAATTAGCTATGTTTGATTTAAAAAATCTATCAATAAATTTTTGAGATTACAACTAACTCTTTTCCATGATAAAATCATTCAGCCTCTTTGTAAGACCTCCATGACCGAATCTTATAAATTTAGACGAATTTGGTTGATTTAACTGATCTTTAACAGAATCTAAGAATGCTAAAAGCTGAATTCTGCGGGAATAGATATTAACAATTCCATATTCGTGAAACCATTGATCAATCGTATTATATATACCTCGATTCACCTTAAATTGCTGATTACACCAATTAAAAAACTGCAAATCCGGCATATTAAGATAGTTATACGCTGCAAAGGAATTTTGCGTTTTAGATTTTATCAATGGTCTTACATCATTTACATTTTGTGCTTTCATGCTTTCTGGCCCCCTATAATATCCAAGAATACACACTTGAATACTTGGATTTAAAACAATATTTTCCCGAAATTTAATAAAAAATGTTGATTTGTTGTTTAATGAATTTAATCCTATCATTGAAAAGATTGATACCGCAATACGTTAGCTGATTGAAAATTTTAATCAATTGATCGGAAACTTCAATTAATAGCGAGATAGCGTTGATTCTCAAATTCCTTAACGGTCAAAAGGATATCTTCCCAGACCAGCGAATGTGTGAACCCAGTGTGTAAATGGGTTATAAAAATAGGCTGATTAATCTCGAGGATATGTGACACATCGATTTCAATAAGCTCTCCCCGTTGAAGCTCCTCTTTAATACTTAAGGAGGGTAAAAATCCAATGCCATGTTTACTTAGAATAATAGATTTAGCTACCTCAAGATGGTCCACAAGAAATTCTATCTTTGGTTCAATATTGGCAACTTCAAATAAATGAAACACCCGATTCCAGTCAAAAGCTCCACATTCAAAAAATACCATCGGTTCATTAGCTAATTGCTGAACAGAGATTTTCTCCTCAAATTGAAATGAGTGCCCAGGATAAACGACGAATTTTAGTGAATTATCGAGAAATGCTTGCTTTTGCACCCCCCGATGCGAAACATCCTTCATGAAGGCGATATCGACTTGCTTCTGCAGTAATTTTTCAAGAAGTACTTCATTTGGAGCCGTAATAAATTTAAACCGCAGCTCTGGATGCGCTTTTTTTAAGAGCGGGAGGGCAAACGGTATAAAATATTGTGATGTAATGATATTCGCTCCAATGGCGAGCTCCTCGGGATGGTCTTCTTTTTTTAGTAGTTTCTTCCCTTGCTGGTAGGTATGGATAATTTGTTCTGCATATGGGATAAACGCCTTTCCCTCCTCCGATAATGTCAAACTTCTTCCCTTCCGTAAAAATAATTCGATACCCAGATCCTGCTCTAATGTTTTAATCCTTGCGGTAACAGTTGGCTGAGATAAATAAAGTGCTTCCGCCGCTTTATGAATACTTTCTAAATGAACTACATACATAAACGCTTCAAGATGATCAATATTCAATGCAAATCCCCCTTTTTGACTTCCTCTGTGTGTTCTAAAAAAGTATTTGCCATTTAAGAAATAAAAAAGGCTCCTCTACGCAAAATGCGTTTAGGAGCCTTTGGTTAACCAATCAGCTATATTTTTTGAATTCTCTAAATTTTAACCTAATTAATCCCATAAGTAAAGTAGGAATAAGACTTATTTTATTTTAAAAAATTCTATGACTTGTGGATTATCTGATAATTTAATATAATAATTCTTACCCATATAAAAAGTGAGTGTTTAAAACACTCACTTTAGGGCAAATAAATCTTAAAACGGTTCATCAACTAGAACGTTCAGCAAGCCAATCTCCAATGGTTGGGTAGGTAATTTTGGAGGCTTGGGAGCCAAATGTAATTGAGGTGTGACCTACTGGCAGGTTTTTATACTGTTTATCTGTACTAGATATAGCGTCCATCAAGGCCTCTACCATATGAGGCTGGGCAATTAGATCGTTTTTCCCTGATAAATTCAGGACATTAGCAGTGATATTTTTTAAATCAACCTTGCGGCCGCGAACGACCAATTCCCCTTTTATCAACTTGTTCTTTTGATAAAAGTCTCGAATCCATTGACGATATGATTCCCCTGGGAATGGAATCCCGTCGTTTAACCATTTTTGCAGGAGTTTAAAGCTTTTTACAAAATTTTCATTATCTGCACGATCAACAAGACTCACAAATGGTCCATAGAAGTTACCCATAGGTTTACTTAACTTGTTTCCATAGTCAATCATTTCAGGCGGAATTACACCAAGTGTATCTACTACTTTATCAATATTAAAGTATTTTTCATTTAACATGGCACCATATGATCCTGTATCCGCAAAATCAAACGGACTTGTCATAAAGATTAGATTGCGAATTGGTAATTCCGGATAAAGAGCTGCAAAAATAGAGGTCATCGTACCGCCCATACAATAACCAAGAATGGACAATTCATCAACATTAGATGTCTTTAAGACTTTTTTAACCGCCCGCGGGATATAGTCGATAATAAAATCATCTAGTTTCATATTTCGATCTTCATAGCCAGGTGTACCCCAATCAAGAAGATAGACATCAAACCCATTATTCACTAGATATTCTATTAAACTTCCACCCTTAGTCAAATCTAATACGTATGGTTTATTGATTAATGCATAAACCAACAGTAATGGGATTTTATGTTTTTTCGGTTGTTCAGAAATATAACGATAAAGCTTCGTTTTATTTTTAGTCCAAACCACCTCTTTTGGAGTTGGTCCGACTTCTGGCTGAGGATCCACAGTTAACACTTGAGTTGCCTTCATCACACGTTTCATTTGCTCTCCATACTCTTCAGGCAAGAAATCTAGAAGCATGTCCCAATCTTTTTCCGCAACTAAGCTCATATTGCACACTCCTTCCTTGATTTAGTCATTATTTACTATATACAGTGATATCTGCCTTGATGACAGTTACATGTAAAGTCCGCCATTAATATTAAGCTGCTGACCAGTAATATAGTCGCCATCCTTGCATAGGAAAGCAACGCCGCGAGCGACTTCTTCCGGTTTTCCTAGGCGTTTTTGCGGAACTTTTTCTACTATTCCTGCTAGAACTTTTTCAGGGATTGCTTGAACCATTTCAGTTCCGATAAATCCTGGGCAAATCGCATTAACGGTAACATTTGTTCTTGCTAGTTCAAGAGCAAGAGATTTCGTGTACCCAATTAACCCGGCTTTTGCTGCAGCATAGTTGGTTTGACCAAAACCGCCAGCTTGTCCGATAATGGATGAAATATTGATAATGCGTCCTGCATCTGATTCAAGAAGATATGGCAATGCTGCTGATGTTGTATTGTAAACACTATTTAAATTAACATCGATTACCCTTCTCCAGTCTTCAGAACTTAATTTTTTAAATGTACTGTCTCTTGTGATACCCGCATTGTTAACCAAAATATCTAATCTTCCAAAATGATCAATTGTTTCTTGGACAAGATGGGCTGCATCCTCACTATTGGAAACATCTGCCCGGATCGCATAAGCTTCGCCGCCGATTTCATTTATATCAGCGACCATTTTTTCAGCTAATTCATCACGAGTAACAAAGTTAAGAACCACTTTTGCACCCTGTCTTGCAAGTTCCATAGAAATAGCTGCACCAATACCTCTGCTGCCGCCCGTTACAATTGCTACTTTGCCGTTTAAGTTTGTCATTTGCCCATACCCCTTTTTTATGTTTTGTCTACTGTTTATTGTGCAGGTTTTAATAAAGAGAGAATTTGATTTAATTTTTTATCCAAGTTCTTCATTTCGGATTTTAAATCTGTTAATTCGCGTTTAAATGACACCGGATTGTCAGTGTTCTCTAGTTTATCCTCCAGTAACTCTTCTAAACTATCAACCTTTGCATCGACATTCACAATTTGAGAGGACAAGTTGGCAAGATCCTTGCGAGATGGCAGGTTGCCAAGCTCTAAATATTTTTCAGTGGTTTCGTCGATTAATTTTTTAAATTGTAGATTCATGTCCAAAATTTTGGCCAATTCCCTGAGAAGGAAAAGATTCCATTATTTTTTCATCATATAAATTACTTGTCTGGTTATATAGATCCTTCCAGGCCTCGAAGATATTAAAGTTTGTACTCATTTTTTTTCCTCCTAATGATTTTTATCGACATTTTAATCATACTAACATCCTTCAAACAATTAAAGAACAAACATTAAAAATAATCAAAATATATTATTGCATTTTACGACAAATTTCTAGCCTCTATGTAGATTACATATATGGAAATTTTTTATAACCCAACCAAACCCAGTAACTGCAACCGTTTAAGCGTTTTCAAAGCGGTGGATAATTTTTCCTTAGTTCTATTTATGTTATGAATTGAATAATATTTTTAGCAAATCGCAATTGCTTTTTATAGAATAATTCCTTGTTTGATGATGCTGGATTCGCCGTTTCTTCAACACGAATCGACAAATTTATTTTATTTGCTGTTTTTTTGTTCACTATTTAGACAAATTTCAGACTGAATGGTTTCTCTTCGTGAATTCTGGTGGATGGATGAATTTAAAAAAAGAGGTGGTAAGTTTGAAGTTTAATGAAAGCGTTGTTTTGATTACCGGCGGAGCACAAGGAATTGGAAAAGAAACAGCAAAAAAATTTCTACACGAAGGAGCGTTTGTTGTTATTTGTGATTATGATGAAGCAGCCGGAAGAAAAGCATTGGAAGATTTGAATGACGAAAAGGCAGAATTCTTTCAAGTCAATGTAACGGATAGCTCCCAAATCGATGGTATGGTTCAATCTATTATCCAAAAGCATGGTAAAATTGATGTCCTGATAAACAATGCTGGGATCACCCTTGATGGTTTTCTAACCAAAATGGACGAAGCGGATTGGGAGAAAGTGATTTCAGTTAACTTGTCAGGTGTATTTAAATGCACTAAAGCAGTCGCTCCTATTATGTTAAAACAAGGCTCAGGCGTAATCCTGAATGCCTCTTCCGTTGTAGGACTATATGGAAATATTGGTCAAACAAATTATGCTGCAACAAAAGCTGGGGTAATCGGGTTAACCAAAAGCTGGGGGAAGGAATTTGGGCCGAAAGGAATTAGAGTTAATGCCGTTGCACCTGGCTTCATTGAAACAGGTATGACTGCAGCAGTTCCAGAAAAGGTTCTCAATTATATGAAAGATAAAACACCACTTAAAAAACTGGGTCAACCAGAAGATATTGCAGCTGCCTACCTGTTCTTAGCGTCAGATGATGCAAAATATATCAATGGAACGGTTTTAAGTGTTGATGGTGGTTTAGTGATTTAGAGTATACGGATAACTTAGCCGGGATGCGTGTAGAAAAGGAATATAGAATCAGAAGGCTCCTTATTCTACATCAATTTAGTAAGCAAAACACAAGGGAAAAACTTCAATGTTTTTCCCTTCACCGTTGTTTATCACCAGTAACACAAAAACACTATTACTATTTTAACAAACTGTTTTGGCCGATTTACTAGAATTTTGTCTAGTAAAACTAAAAGTTGACCACTCAGCCAAAAAAATTTTTCTACAACAACCGCCAAATTAAACGGAATTTCAACAAAATTCTCTCTATTTATTTAAATAAATTTTTATGGTCATATTTTGGTTCTTTGGAGAATGAAAAATTATCCTTTTCACCCACTCTCAATTGAATTTACCTCCCAAAAGTCTTTCCTCTTAATCGAGTAAATTCACCTCCAGCCCATCAACCAACTAAAAAAGCAAGCTACTAAATTTGTCGAAGAATTACTGAGAAAACTACCTACTATATGTAGTATCATATGGGAGAAATTATACATAGGAGTATAATAAATTCGCTATGGGAGTGATTCAGATGACAGTAAACGAAGTTGTAATTGTAAGTGCTGTTAGAACACCAATTGGAAGTTTTCTAGGAAGTTTACAAAATGTTACAGTTAAAGAGCTTGGGTCCACAGTCATAAAAGCTGCTATTGAAAGAGCAGGAATTTCTCCTACTAATGTTGATCAAGTTATTATGGGAAACGTGTTACAATCCGGCGCTGGCCAAAATCCTGCTAGACAAGCTTCCCTTGCAGCAGGAGTACCACAGGAAGCACCCGCAATGACGATTAATATGGTTTGTGGTTCTGGCTTAAGAGCAGTTCATTTGGCAACGCAAGCCATTCTTTCCGGCGAAGCTGAAGTGGTAGTAGCTGGAGGAATGGAAAATATGAGTCAAGCTCCCTATTTATTAAAAGGCGGCCGCAACGGGTTTAAAATGGGAGACCAGAAAATTCTCGACAGCATGATTCAAGACGGATTATGGTGCGCCGAAAATGATTATCACATGGGTGTGACTGCTGAAAATCTGGCTGAAAAATATGAAATTACACGCGTGGAGCAAGATGAGTTTTCTGCATGGAGCCAACAAAAGGCCCAAGCTGCGATTGAGTCCAATCGATTCGCAGATGAAATTGTTCCTGTTGAAGTCCCTGGTCGTAAAGGTCAAGTAAACGTATTCAGCCAGGATGAGTTCCCTAAGTTTGGAACGACAGCTGCCGGCCTTGAAAAACTTCGCCCAGCCTTTAAGAAGGATGGAACAGTAACTGCAGCAAGTGCTTCAGGAATTAATGATGGTGCAGCTGCATTAGTTGTTATGAGCCGTAAAAAAGCCGAGGAACTGCAGCTTAAACCACTAGTCGTTATTAAAGCAAATGCTGTTGCTGGTGTTGACCCAAGTATTATGGGGATTGGTCCAGTCCCAGCAGTAAAAAAAGCTCTACAATCAGCTTCTTTATCATTAGAAGAGGTGGATTTAATTGAAGCAAATGAAGCTTTTGCAGCTCAAGCAATCGCGGTAGACCGTGAATTGCATTTTAATAAAGAAAAATTAAACGTAAATGGCGGTGCGATTGCCTTAGGTCACCCAATTGGTGCCAGCGGAGCAAGAATTTTGGTATCCTTAATTCATGAAATGAAGAAACGTGAAAATCGTTTTGGTTTAGCTACATTGTGTGTCGGTGGGGGCCAAGGTGTAGCAACAATTGTTGAAAACATTTAAACTGCCAATACCAATCTAATGACGGGCTCACTGAAAAAGAAATTCAAAAGAGAAACAGTCCTTATCTAGCTATTCCATGTGAATAACAGGTAAATGGAAGTCAGCATTTATTCAAGTTAATTAGACATCCCTTGATGATTCTCTTTTTAAAGAATTCAAGGGATGTTCATTTATCCATCCTAATTTTACTTATTAACTTACGATTTCTTGAAAACAAATAGGTTCTCCTATAAAAGACCATGCTCTAGTGGTTTTAATTTTCTTTACTCGCGACTACATCTCAATTTTAACAAGAAGTATTAGGAGGGATTAATTTGAACTTTAACGAATCTAAAATTAATAATGACTTTAATAAAATGCTCAATACTGATCAAAAACGATCAGAAAACACTTCACTAGAGGATCTCTTTAAAGAATATAAAAGATTCTATGAAACTGAAAGCTTTCTGGAAGCATTCGAAATGCTCGCTCAAATCATCAATAAAGGATTTCCAGCTGCAGAGTTTGAAATGGGGAAACATCATTATTTTGGAAGTGACCAGTTAGGTATTACAAAAGACTACCTAAGGGCATTCGAGTATTTTTCTGAAGCTGCCGTGCTTGGGCATACAGGTGCTCTTTATTATCAAGGGCTGATGTATCTTAAAGGTTTAGGGGTTGTTATGGATATTAATCAAGCTTTACATTCTCTAAATCAGGCTGCAACCCAGGGTGAAATCGAAGCATTAGATGTATTAGGTAAGATTTATCAATTCGGTATCTCTAATATTCTACCTGATTATAAAAAAGCTGAAAACTACTATAAGAATGCAATTAATTTAGGTTATCCGCCTTCTATGTTAAATCTTGCTGTATTACTTGAAAATCAGTTAAGGTTTGAAGAAGCTTATGAATTAATAATTGAATCAGCAAAGCAAGGGTATATGAGGGCCATCCATTATGGCTTGAGTACATACAAATAATGTATTCACTCCCCTATTATTTTTAATATTTTAGAATACTTTTATCTATTTACAAATACGTTTGTAGAAAACTGTCTTACTAATGTTTCCATATTGATAAAAGAAGAAGGTGTCCCAAAAGTATAACTTTTAGGGAGCACCTTCTTTTTTATACATTAAATTAGTCTGTTGATCTCCGCTCCAGGCGCTTCGCTTTCCGCGGGCGGAACGGGAAGCCTCCTTGTCGCACCGCTCCTGCGGGGTCTCCCCAGCTCCGTACTCCCGCAGGAGTCTTCGCGCCTTCCGCTCCAATCAACAGAGTGTGCAAAAATTATTCATCAACCACCTTTTGGGTCAGCCTCTATTTTTTAGTTATTGGAATTACTAGGTATCTGGCACATACTAGCAGCAATCATCTTTATCATTCCTTCAACAAGAAAGGGAACTTCTTCAAAGGCACTTTTCATGTGTAGTCGTTCCGTACGTTTATGGGCATCTTTTCCAAACGGCCCGACATTTAAGACAGGAGCTTTGAGTTGGGCCATTGCATCGAAAGGAATGGTATAGCTGCTCCCCCATACAGGCGTATTTGCCTTAAAGGCTGTCCAGCCTTTTCCATCATCTTGATAGTTTACATAACTCAAGTCGCTGATTCCATTGAAATAATGTACTTGTTTGACAGGTAAAGCAAATTTCTCCAGTCCTTCTTCCCTAACATATTGAACACACTTCTTCACAAGTTCATCGTGAGAAGAATTGACGGCTGGATAATAAGGTGGTGCAAAAATTAACACTATCGCCGGTGCGAGTTCTTGGCACTCGATCATTAGGCTGTCTGCAATTCTTAATGATTTTTCACGGTCATCCCAATTAGAATTGGCTTGAACCTCAGCCTTCACCTTCTCTACCTGTTCAAGACCCAATTTTCGAATTGCATGCAATTGTAAATCTTCAAAACGCAATACCCGGACTTCGCCAATAGGCGTGGCGGATTGCTTAAGACAAACCTCTTGATAGAATTGATTGCATGCTCTCGCAGCATCTTGAGCGACTTTTTCAAATATCTCCATAATTTCTTCTGCAGTCCGTTTCATTAAAAAAACATTATATAAAGCTGCTGATCGGTATGGAGTTTGAACGGAGTATTCCGATCGTAAATCCTTTTGCAGAAGTGTTACGGGGAGCGGTGTGGTTTCTCCCATCACATTTTCCTGCAGGTCTATATTCCACTCCATCCGCTGTGTCAAAAATGAGGCAATATATGGGGCAGTAATGCCGCTAAGCGGTTCACCTACATGTGTTTCTTTCCCATAAAAGAGGGCAGAAGGCATAATTTTTCCGATTGACCCAGAATAAACATAATAACTTCTGTCTCCAGGTTCTTGTGTAAAGACTGGCTCTCCATTTAAGAATAACTTATAGTCGAGCTGATGCTCTCCTCTTAGTTCTAATAGTTTGGTAACAGCGGCTCGCATACCTGATGAGTTTACCTCCTCATCTGGAACGGTAAGCAGCAAGATATTAATAGGCCATTTTTCAACCGATGCTTTTTCCAGTAACGCCATGTGCATCGCGAGTCCCATTTTCATGTCCATTGTCCCTCGGCCAAATAAATATTGACCTGATAGTAGATCAAACTTTGCCTCTCCGTGTAATTCATCCATTCTATCAAAAAGTAATTTTGTCAAAGCTTCAGGTTGATAGGCAAATGGCTCAAGGTCTCCATATTCTTCAGTGTTTACTGTATCAAAATGACTTATTAAAACAATTGTACCTTTTACTTCCTTATGGCTATATAATGCGGTTAAAAAACGTCGTCCCAAGTCCGCTTCATTCAGTTCCAGGTTGTTTGGATTGTCGAGAAAATATTGAAGTTCTTTCAACTTCCCCTGAATCTTACCGGGAAATTCACGTTCACCCTCCGTTAAGGTCATACTATGCCAACTCACTAATTCACACAACAATCCTCTTAATGCATCCGGTGTTCCCCACCTTAGCTGTTCCATATCTTGTTTACCCCTTTAAAATCAATTCGCAAAATAATATGTTGCTATATTAATATTTAAACTTAATGTTTTTGTGATAAATCACTGTCCACCTCTGATGGACTGTGTACATTTGTGGTGCCTGACACCCTATTCTTGAAAAAGAAGGATAAGTAGCAGATCAGCAGGAATCCTAGTCCAATCAGGAGTCCAATTAATTGGGTTGGATCAAATGCTAGAAATATTAAAATTGACACACAACATATTATGCAGACGAGGGGGATTAACGGGTAGAATGGAACTCTATACTGTAAATCCTCCACTTTTCCACCCTGCTGCAGGTATTTACGGCGAAACATGAATTGGGAGAGGGCGATTCCGATCCATGAGATCGTTACCGATATCCCGGCAATTGACATTAATAATACAAAAACTGTATCGGCAGCAATCACACTTGTTAATAAAGATAATAATGAAAAAATCATGGTAAAGATAAGAGCTGTAAATGGGACCTTCCGTTTGGATAATTTACCAAACACTCTCGGTGCCATTCCTTCATGAGACATTGCCCATAATAGCCGGGTTGATGCATAGATACATGAGTTCCCAACTGATAAAATGGCGGTCAGGATAACAAAGTTCATAATATCCGGTGCAAAGGGAATTCCAGCCAGGTCCATTAAGGTCACGAATGGGCTTTCCAATAATCCAAGCTCCTTCGTTGGGAAAATGGCTGATAAGATAATAATTGAGGCAAGATAAAAGACAATAATTCTAAATAACACATTGCGAATAGCACGAGGAATGTTCTTTTGAGGTTCTTCGCTTTCACCCGCTGCAATGCCAATCAACTCAGATCCTTGATACGAAAAGATTACATTCATCATAGTTACAAAGAGAATGGCAATCCCAGCCGGAAATAAACTAGTTGGTGCTAGGTTTTGCAATAAAGGAGCTGGCCGATCCTCCAAAGGAATAATTCCAATTATTGCCCCTACACCAATGATAATAAAAAAGATCACGGCTACAACTTTAATTCCCGAAAACCAATATTCGGCTTCAGCAAATCCTCTTGTTGTTAAGGCATTCAATAAAAATAACAGGAGAATAAATACAGCACACCAAACCCATACAGAAACATCCGGAAACCATCGCTTCATAATGATTCCGGCAGCGGTGAATTCTACTCCTGCCGTAGTTGCAGACCCAATGAAATACATCCACCCCAGAGAAAAGCCGGCCGATGGATTAATGAATTTACTTGCATATGTTTGAAAGGAACCGGTAACAGGCATATATACAGCCAGCTCCCCTAAACACACCATAACAAGGTACAATATGATGCCGCCAAATATATACCCTATTAAGGCACCACCTGCTCCCGCCTGATTAATCGTATAACCAGCATTCAAAAACAACCCCGTTCCGATGACTCCCCCTAATGAAAGCATAAACAAATGACGGCGTTTCATTGACCGATTTAATTGTTCTTGTGGAACCCCTTGATTTCCCATCCTCTCGCTCACCCCTCTTAAAATTGCCGTCCACTAAAAACGCAGTGACAAACAGCTTAATCCGCCATCCAACTTTCGAAACTCAGACATTTCGAGTTCAATTGTTTGATAGCCGGCTTCATTAATTTTTTGTTTCGTCACAGGGTTGCCAGCGGGAATAATGACATAGTCATTGACACGGATGCAATTGGCCGCATATTCCTCTTCAGGAGGAACAATAATTTTATTGAAAGAGTTGAAGTCGGGATGGTCAATAAATTCACCAGCAACAACAATAGTTTCGTCCCCTAAATAGGCGATCCCAGTTTTTAGATGAAAAAATTTCTCTAAATGAATAATCGTTGCTTTATACCCCTCAGATTCAAAAATTTGTTTTAATTGTCCGGCACCCTCTAAGTTTGTTCTTACAGATACGCCAATATAGAAATGATCCTCAATCTGTAAAATATCTCCTCCATCAAGAGTTCCAGGGGCTTTAATATAATAAATGGTTTCATAGAAAGACTTAATGACAGGTTCCATATCATGGATTTTCTCCATTCCGTGACAGGGCCCCTGGGTTTGAAATGACCGCAAATCTTGGGGTCAATACCGCTGTATCCTCAACAAAAGTGGAATCTGGAAATTCAATCGTACTTGGTAAAACTGTTACATTCGTTCCGCACTTTTCCAAAGCACTAATGTATGCTTTATGCTGTTCTAAAGCTTTTGCTAATTCCGGTGTCCCCAGATCGGAAGTAGTCAAACCATTCACATAACTTTCACTTGGTATTTTTACAATGGTATGTCTAAACATGTTTTCATCCTCCTCTATTTTTATTCACGAACAACCGGACATGTCAGACATGTCGGCCCGCCCGTCCCTAAATACGAGATTTCATTTCCTTCATATTCATGTACTACTGTCCCTGCCTCAATTAATTGTTGCTTCGTATAGGGGTTTCCACTGACGATTACACATACTCTTGGCGCTAAAGCAAGTACATTACAGCCAAGCCGATCGTATTCTTCATCGGGTACTTCTATTAATTCAAAGCCCCTTTTGATAAGTAACTGTCTTAGGAAGACAGGCATTAACCTGGAATATACCACTGCTAGATTTTCATCTACTATACTGATGAACGACATAAGATGAAGACATTCCTCTTCTCCTTGATGATGCGGCAACTGAACAATTATACATTCATCCACTAAATCTTTTGTGATTTCTTCAATCTGGCGGATGGCTTCATCATTGGTACGATATCCTCGGCCAATTAACAACGTACGGTCATCCAGCCAAACTAGGTCGCCTCCATCAGCCACCGCTTCACCAGTAAGTTCTCCTAGAATTGGTATGTTCTTTTCAAGTAAAAATCGTTTATACGCTTGTGCTTCCGGCTGACGCAGCCTTTTCCCTGATTTTAAAATGATGGCTCCTTGTTTGGTGAATTTAACAGGGTCATGGGCATAAAGAGAATCTAGTCCTACTGTTTGTGCTGCGGGCAAAAACTCTATTTCAGCTACATGTTCTTTCATAATTGCAAGGAACTGTTCAAATTCTTGATGTGCCTTTATGTAATCTGGTTCATGGATGTAATTGAAATTTTTCCAAGCATTATTTAAATGTTCTTGACTGATAAACGCATCCTTTGGATGTTTCATAATAACTTTATTAAGTTTTTTATACATTGAAGAAACCAGGTCAACCCCTCCTCCTTTTTTCCGCATAGTGGAAAACATTTTCTTAGAATGGAAATTTATAATATGATATTATAGTAGGTAAGGATGCATGTCAATATATTTTGAATTTACAGATTATTTCTTTAAAAAAGAAATAAAGATCCTCGCTAGGAGTTGGCCTTATGCAAACAATTGACCGTGCAATGCAAGTAATTAAAGTACTAAATGAAAGTGAGATAAAAAGATGGTATTCTATAACAGATTTATCTAAGGAATGTGACCTGCCTGTCAGTACTATGCATCGTCTATTGCAATCAATGATTAAACACGGACTAGTTCAGCAAGATCCGGATTTAAAACTCTATTCAATGGGCAATACATGGTTGGAGTATGGCTTAAAGATGTATGACACCTTTGATTTTGTCGGGCTGATTCGTCCCGAAATGGAGAAATTAATGCATGAGGTTGAAGAGTGCGTTTACTTTAGTAAACCAATAGGCTTAGAGTCATTAGTAATGGAGCGTATTGACTGCCCGCAAAACCCCATCCGAATTTATGATCAACTGGGAATCCGAATCCCGCTGAATATCGGTGCTGCCAATAAGGTAATGTTAGCTAATATGCCAAAGAACGAAGCCTTAACTATTGTAAATCAATTAGTTTCCGAAGATAATACAGAATCCTTCTTACAGCTGCTAGCGACCATTCATATGCAAGGCTATGGGGAAAGCCACGAGGAAAAAACCAAAGGCACCTCTTCGGTTGCAGCCCCCATCTTTAATCACTCGAACGAACTAATCGGAGCGCTCAGCATTGGTTATGTTAACTTCAATTTATCAGAAGAACGGCAGCGTTATCTAATTGAACAAGTGATACAATATGGTTTACGGATATCAGCGAAGCTTGGGAGTAAGCGGTAACCCTCTTTACAAATTAAAAAAGGTAAATGCATTTCTGCATTTACCTTTTTTAGGGCGTTGAATTTTATTTATTTGATTGATTTCCTTTAGCATCACGTTCTACTTCCATTTTTGTTACAGGAAGGTATCCTTGATCTTGTAATAGTTTGCTTTGGAAATCATCTGACATCATATAATCTAGGAATTCTTTAGCAAGATCAGTAGCCTCCCCCTTTGTATAGGAGTGCTCATACGCCCATACAGGGAATTTACCAGTTTGTACATTTTCAGCAGTTGGTTTTACACCATCAATGGAAAGAGGTGTTACAGAATCATCTGTGAAGTATGAGAATGCAAGGTAACCAATCGCTCCATCTGTTTCATTAATAATCTTTTTAACTGTGTTAGAGGAATCTTCCGTAATACCTTCTGCAGGTGTTGCACCATCAAGAGCAAACTTATTGAATACGGCACGTGTACCTGAAGAGTCAGGACGGTTTACAAGAACGATTTTTTGGTCTTTTCCGCCTAGTTCTTTCCAGTTAGTGATTTTTCCTGTGAATACTTTGATTAAATCGTCTTTTTTAATATCTTTAATCCCAACTTTAGGGTTAACAGCTGCAGTCATACCTACAACCGCTACTTTATGATCTACTAACTGATCCGCAGGGATGCCATCTTTTTCTTCAGCAAATACGTCAGAGTTACCAATTTGAACAGGTCCTTCAGCAACTTGTGATAAGCCTGTACCAGATCCACCAGCTTGTACTTGTATATCAACTTTTGGATTTGCCGCCATGAATTCTTCAGCCGCAGCTGCTACTAAAGGCTGCATTGCCGATGAACCAGAGATAGATAATGAACCTGAAAGTTCTTTCTTTTCCTCAGTTTTAGTTGTTGTCTTTTCGGTGCTACTTGCTGATTTGTCTGTAGATGTTCCGCCTCCACATGCAGCCATGAAAACCATTACTGCTGCGAAAAGTGTAAGTAGACTTAGTTTTTTCAAACGTTTCATTTGCTTTATTTCCCCCTAGTGATTCATATCAATTTATGAATCTATTTGTTTTCCTTACAAGATTTAATATAGACCATAAGTATTAATTCAGTTTGAATTGCATGTAAAGGTTTTGTAAAGTTCTCCATTTGTTAATTTGATAGTTTTAGGAAAAAATATCTTTTATAACTTTGATTAAGGAAGAGCGAAAGAGCGGAACTCCTCCGTAAAGACTTTGAGTTCCGCTCTTTTTATGCTTCGTACAAAATGGGATAAATTATTATGCTGAAAGTCCTTGCTCCTGTTTTAAATTAGAATGATTTACTTTTCCACTCAGCCATTTAAAAACGATTGGGATGATCAAGAGGCAAATAAGCGTAGAACTGATCATACCTCCAACAACCACAACCCCCAGTGTTTGGGAAATGACAGCGTCCCCTTTCCCTGACACAGCTAACGGAATTACTGTTAAAATAGTCGTAACGGCTGTCATTAAGATAGGTCTAACTCTTGTTGCCGTTCCACTCAGGATTGCTATATCTAGTTCTAAACCTTCACTAAGGTTTCTTTCAATCTTATCAACAAGGACAATCCCGTTTGTAACCACAATCCCCGTTAACATCATTAATCCTACTAATGCTGCAAGATTCCATTCAAGCCTAAAAATCATCATTGCCATGACAGAGCCGATAAACGCTAACGGAATGCACACTAATACGGATAAAGGTGCTCTCCATCCCCGGAATACAATACTAATAATTAGTAGAACAAGCAAAATGGAAAAGAATAACGCTATCGCCATCTCATAGATCATTTCATATACTTGCTCAGGGGCACCTGCAAAAGAATAATCGATACCCTCTGGCAACGGAATTTTCCCAAGGGTACTTTTGACTTGTTTCGTGACTTTTCCAATATCACGTGAAATGATGTTAGCTGTAATCACCGCATACGGTTTTCCATCCTTCTCTTGAATCACCGCGGAACCTACAGGTATTAACGTAGCAAGTTGATCTAATGTCACTTTTTGTCCTTGTTTAGTTAGGAAGGTCTCCCCGCCCATTAAAGTAAAAATATCCGTTGTACTGCCATTTTGTTTATCCGTATGAATAACAATTGGAAATGTATTTTGATTAATAGAGATGAACCCTTGTGTTCCATCAGCAGTAAATTGCTGAATTCGATTTAAAACATCATCTAGCTTAATGCCATAATGTTCAATAGCCTTCCGGTTTAATGTAATCTGATACTGGGGTATATGATCTTCATCATCGGCAATCCCCTGTACGGATAGTCCAGGAACAAGCTTAAGCTTGGCTCTAATGGTTTGTGCCATTGTTTCCAGAGTCTGATTATCTGCCCCTGTAAGATTGATCTTTAACTGGGAATCGTCGCCTGCGATGCTTTGATTCGAAACCGTGTATACAGCTTTACTTGACAATGTATTTAATTGTTTCTGTAGACTCAGGATAAAGGCATCTACATCGGTATCCCTCTTTACCGATATGGACAAATTGGCAATATTCGGTTTCTGAAGCCACCCACCACCTGCATCAAATACATCATCCGATTGGGGAGTAAATGATGAACCAAGTCCTGATGAAAACGAGTCGATTTTAGAATTTGTTTCCAACAATCCTTCCAACCTTCTCACTTCTGCGTCTACTTCCGTTAATGAAGTATTTGATGGAAGTTCCACTTGTACTGCGATTTGTCCCTTGTTATTTGACGTAGGTAAAAAATTCACGGGAAGGAAGGCGGCTCCCACCGACGATAATAAAAATAAAGCAATAAATACGGAAACCACTTTTTTCTTACGAGCAAACACCCAAGAAAGCATTTTATGTGCAACCGGTTCTAATTTATCATCGTTCGAGATAGGTTTACCCTTCCAAAAAAGATTATATAGTGCTGGAACAACCAAAATGGAAACAAATAGTGAGATGATTAAAGCAATCACCACAGACCATGCAAAACCTGAAAAAGCTGAACTTACTAAACCACCTATAAGTGCAATCGGAATGTAGACAGCTACAGTAGTGGCTGTTGATGAAACAATCGCAGGAATCATTTCACATACAGCACCTGTTAGCGATTGAACACTGTTTTTCCCCTGTGTTTTATTCACTTTCCGGTTCATATTATCAAGGATAACGATTGAGTCATCGACTACCCTCCCCATAGCGACAATAAGGCCAGAAACAGTAAGAATATTGAGACTGATTCCCATTGTTTTTAATAAACCAGTTGTAGCCAATAGACAAATTGGCAGCGAAATGACAATTAGTAAGGTGGAACGGACTTTACGGAAAAACAGGAAAACACAAATCATCGAAAACAAGCAGCCTAATAAACCCTCTTTTATTAACCCTTTTAATGATGCATTGACCTGATCTCCTTGATCAAAGAGAATTGACGCATTTATATCCTTATATTTCAAAGAAGGAATATCCTTCATTTTCGCCTTGACTCGATTAGATACATCGGTAATATTGGAGGATGGAGTCTTCAAAACATCGATTAGAACACTAGGTTTTCCGTTGGTCCTTGATATAGTCTCTAGGTTGACTATGGAATTTGAAATGTCGGCCACTTTAGAAAGTGGAACCGTTATACCCTCTCCGTTATGAATAGGCAACTGCAACAAATCTTGTTGATTTAATACCCAGCCCGAGACCTGGACAGGAATGGATACTTGGTTGTTAGAAACTTTTCCCTCTATTCCAGTCGTATAGTCTTCTTCGAGCGATTGTTTTACGTCATCTACTGTTAAACCCGCTTTTTTTAAATCTGCCATCCGCAAGTTAACTGCATAACCGGCTATTCCCCCACCGGATACGCGTACATCTTTAACGCCTGGGACTGTTTTCAATCGATTGACGAAATCTTCTTGAATAGTGGTTCGGAGCATGTTTTCTGTTATATTTTGAGACGAACTGTTCAGACTCATTCTTATAATCGGCATGGAATGAGTACTAAGACGGGTTACTAGCGGCTTTTCAATACCGGTCGGCAATTTGATATCCGCTAATGCTTTTGCAACCTGTTCCTCCGCTTGCTTCATATCATAATTCATGGGAAAGTTCAGACTGATCAAAGCCCCCCCATTGAATGAGTTGGTTTCAACATCTTGTAAGCCGTCCACTACCCGGAGTGCCTGACCAATCGGTTCAGTAATTTTCGCTTTTATTTGATCGGCTTGATAATGATCGGCACGAACAGTGATTGTGAGAGTTGCATTATTAATTTCCGGCAGGTAATCGCGCTGTATTTGTTGAGCCGACATTCCACCCCACATAAGTATAAGAACAATTAAAGTGATAATGAGAATCGAACGTTTCATCGTTTCATTTATTAATCGTTTCATATGATTTATTTGGGCAATGATAGCCCAAATTCTCCCCTCTTTTATGTAATTGGTACCTGGTTTAACAACAATAGCTACCCTTATGGATAGCTATTGTTGTTTATTGACTGACCACCATAGTTAACGATTAGTCATTCTCAGCAGGATTTGGGGCAAAGCTTTCCGGCTGCTGTTCTACCTCATCTGGTGTATGAACCTTTTTATCACCTGGATATGGTTTATCAAAGCCTTCTGTTGAATACCAAACAGCATGATTCAGCATGTTGGCGTTGACTTCATCAGGTGAAGCATGTCTACCAGTAAACTTGTCCTTATTTTTGTTAGACCATTCTGTCCACTTTTTAGAAAGTTCCTTTGTCTCTGGTGTCACTTGCTCTGTGTTGGCAAGGGCAGCAGTATTAGAACCCGGCTGGCCATTTAAGGTGTCAAGCGGGATTTGGTTTGGTTCAAAATTGTATGGAGTAAAGTCAGGATTATTTGTAAAGAGTTCGCTCATTGGCTCTGCCGCTGCATCGTTTTGGTTCATGGCAGGAAGACCAAGAATTTGCTCAATACTGCGTACCATGTTGATGACAGTCCAGTAGTGACTGTCAATAATACCTTTCTTTACCCAAGGACTGATGACATGTGCAGGCTCACGATGGCCGTCCACGTGATCTAACCCATTCTGTGCATCATCTTCGGTTATAAAAATAACAGAATCTTTCCAATACGGGCTGTGTGAAATCAGGTCAACGATTTTACCAATAGCCAAATCATTGTCTGCCACCATTGCTTGTGGTGTTGGAGAACCTGTAGCATTTCCTGCAGTGTGGTCATCCATCACCCACATAGTGTTTAATGCTGGTAAATCATTATTTTTGACATGTTCTTCAAACCGCTGCTTGAAGATCTCAAATCGATATTGGTCAGGTATATTCGTATCAAACGTTGGGAACGGCTTATACGTGATAGGTCCAAGCGATGGAATATCGTATGTGGCCGAATAGTTTCCGATTGGTACATGTAGATTACCTTGCTTTTGGCCAGAAAGGATTAAGTAATCGTTATACCAATCAGTCCAAGTGCCAAATGGTGCTGAACCTGTGAACCCGGTTGTATCTTCCCCGAAGTTTTCGACTGATACATTATGTTTAGCAGCTTGATCCCATAAATGTCCTGTAGGAGCATATGCCATTGGGTCCCCGGCACCACCAGGATAGCTTTTAACATTTGCTGTATCAGTTTCTTTATCCTCATAGTCTGTGTTCGTTCCTTGCATAACCCATTGATGTCCGCTCGCTGACTGGATACCAGAGGTATACATATTATCAAGAAGCGGGAAGGTAGTAGCAAGTTTATGAATGTTAGGAGTTACAGCTTTAGGGAACTGTGTTAATCCTACTTCTCCATTACCCTTTCCTAGATCACCCAGTACTTGGTCATAGGTCCGGTTTTCCTTGATAATATAGAATACATGTTTAATAGTTGATGGCTCACCCACACGCCCAGGCATTGCAACTGGTTTCTTATTATTACGCGGTTTAGCGTTTAGATCCTTTAAGCCATACCAGTTATTATCAGCGTAAACCTGTTTTGTTCCCCTAGCTAGATCCTCAGCCGAAGGGAATGGGATTAATGAAAGAGATCCCATTTGCGCATAAGAAGAGTGGCCAGAAACCTTAATTCCTTGAATCGTTAAATCCCGTGCTGGTCCTTGTGAACCAATACCATCCGCATTTGCAACTACTAGATTTTTATTTTCAGCGTCCACTGCAATATCTACCGGGAACCAGGCAGTTGGTAAAAGACCTTGTAATTCTGGAGTTTTATCAGGTCCTTGCCAGTCATATACAGCAATGGCGTTATCACGGCCAAGGCTGACCATTAGCTTATTGTCTACTACCTTAACAGCGTTTGGTGCAGAACCTTTATGCGCATTTGGGTACGGTTTAATGTCAATAGTTTGAGCAACAGTATTCGTCTTTGTGTCAATGACAGAAACCGTGTCACTGTTAGTATTTGTTACAAATATGTATTGACCGGATTGTGCCATACGTTCAGGCTGTACGCCAACTTCAATTGTCTTTGTAACCTTGTTTGTTGTCAGATCAATAACTGATACTGTTCCTGTTGACGTCGCACCTGTCTTAGGATCGACGACTACTTGAGTTCCAGAAGAGTCAACGGTTGTATCCCCTGCTTTCGCTACCCGTCCGCCTTGGTTTGTAACATAAGCTGTGTTACCATCAACTAAAACACTTGTTGGGGCATTTTCCACTACAATTTTGGCTGTTAATGCGCCTGTTTGCGGATCGATCACACCTAGGCTGTTATCACGGTTAAGAGCTACTAAAAGCTGGCCTTGTGGTCCTACCGTTAGATCAAGCGGATTGATATTTCCACCTACAGCTGCATTTGGTAAAGTATAAGTCTTTTGAATAGTTGGTGTTCCATCTGTTCCTACAGACATAACCACCACTTTACCTTTTCCTCCCTTAGAGCCTGTTGCAAATAGCTGATTTCCGTCCTTCGAATAGGTTAATCCCCACATAGTGGAAAGGCCTAAATCGAAATCTTTTAATGTTAATTTTCCTGTTGCAAGATCGACGACATTGATTCCCTTGCCGCCGTAATTGTTACGGCCGACGATGGTTACCGCCGTTTTTCCCTTTGGATTAACAGCAACTGAAATCGGGTTTCCGCCAAATTCAATTTGCTTTCCTGCCGGTGTAATCAATTGATTAACAGGTGTTTGTACGGAACCATCCGCTTGTGTCCCAACTAAATTACTTCCAAATGCTCCATCATTTGCAGCGTAAACTCCTGCTGACCCCATTAACACAGTACATAAAGTAAGTCCAGCAAGCAGCTTTTTCTTTTTTCTAAGCTTCTTTAACATCCATACCATCCCTTTCTTTACTACAGTAATAGAATACAATTCTTTTATTAAGGAAAAGTTGAGGCAGTGTAAAAGATAAATAAATAAAATTCTGACTATTTATCCACAACTTTATATCTAGTTCTTTTACGTGAATCAACTATTATAGTATTTAAGTAACCTTTACATGGTTATAATTAATAATTCTTTAACACTTGCTTCATCTTCTCTTAAAATACTTACCGTATAATTTGATTATGTAATGGATTACTACAAAAAAGGAGGTAATAGAATGTTCTTGAAAAAGTTAGCTCAGGGTGGACTGATTACGGTTGAGTATAATAAAAATGGAGTTTTAAGGACCCTTAAAGGGCGGGTTCGTCACTTAAATCTCAAAGACCAACTGGTTTCATTAATAGATGAAAAAAAAGTACTGCATTCCATCCATTTATCTGGTATTAAACAAATTCATTAATGGCTTTAAATTGTAAGAAACTAACCTTTTAGTGTTAAGGTTATTTTTTTTGTCCTTTAAACTCTAGTTAATGGACTGCGAATAAAACAAAAGAACCTGAGTATATCACTCAGACTCTTTTCGATACCTATAATTTTCAGTAAATGATTAGCTTGGATCCCCAGCTTGTAGCGCTTGATCCATGGTATTAATCTTTTGTTCAAGATCATTAATTGAATTCTTTAAAGCTTCAGGATTTGGTGAGCTATTTAATTGCTTACTTACAGTGGAAGCTGCGTTGTCAAGGGCTGTCCACTCTTCAAAGTGATCATCGGATGAAACACTATAAAATTCTTGTATACCTTGGATAATATCCTTTATCTCTGGTTTCATTGTCTCATAGTTTTTTTCAAATTGATATTGTTTCAACAATGCAAAATGGTGTCTTACATCGCTGACTGGATTCATATTTCCATGGTTCATTTTGTCATGGTACTGATCGTATACCATCATCATGTGCATGCCATGTCTATCATGCGGCCCCATATGGCAATGAATCGGCCAAATACCAGGATTGTCCGCTTTCAGCAATAGGTCATACTTTTCGCCTGGTCCGATTGTAATCGAATCCTTGGTCATTGGGTTTGAGATATCCCTACCGTCAGAAGCAACCACTTTAAAATGATGTCCATGGGTGTGAAAGGTATGAACTTCAGAACCAGCATTTATTAACCTGATCAAATAGGTTCCTCCTTCTTTAACATGAAGAGGGGGTATTTCCGGAGCTACTTTACCATTAATCATATAGTACTTAGCTTTTCGTTCGGTTGTATCATAATCACCCTCTAAGTGAAGATGCTCAGCAGCTGTACCAACATACTGATTAGCTTCGGTTCCCTCAGACAGGCTTAATAGCGGATCTCTTTCTGCAAGGAGAAGTGTAAACTCTCCATCTGTCTTAAATTTTGGTTGTTTAGGCTCCACAATAAAAGCTCCATATAAGCCCATTTCTGGATGCCTGTCCGGTTCCACATGACAGTGATAATAATAGGTACCGGCATGTTTTGCATCAAATTCGTAGGTAAATGTTTCTCCCTTCATGGTTGGATGTTGACTCATATCAGGTGTCCCATCGCCAGCAAAACTGTTGTCAACCCCATGAAAATGAATCGTATGCATTTCTTTTTGTTGATTATGGAACACGACCTTAACGTGATCCCCTTCTTTCACACGGATTTCTGGGCCAGGAACACTAGGAGGAGTAGCAGGAGCATTTTTCTTAGGATCCCATAAGCCCAAACCCCCAGGAAAAAAGGGTTGTTCCTTGAGAAACTTCCTGTTCCATATCTGCTGCATATATATGAAACACCTTTGTTTCCCCTTTAGTTGTTTGGACGGAGGCGGCCTTTAATTTCCCCTCTAAAATAAAAAAGGCGATTGCCGCAAGACAGCAAAATAAAGATAAAAACATAATCATAGATCGTTTCTTCATGTAAACACTCCTTGATGTTGGTAAATATCGGAAATTACATGCCATTCAATCATAAACTCCGGTAACCATTGATTACCGGAGTTTACCTGTAAAATATGTTTATTTATTTAAATCACTTTTTACATCTCTATTAGTATTTTGCATGTCTTCTAGAGAAGGTAACCCGGAAATATATCCTACTCCACCAGTACGATCAATTCCAATTTCTTTCTCCATCGCTTGTTCTAATTCAGTTTTATCGACTGCTGTAATCTTCTTACCTTCTAACTCATCCCCTGGGTGCTGGAAATTGCTCATGATGTAAGAGAATCCATTACGATTATCTGCTGCAAATAAACCTGTTGATTCTGCTCCAGCTGGGACAGATAAAATTCTTGTCAATTCCTTCGTGTCTACATTATAAGCCCATACAAAGTTGTTGGTATGCATTCTGCTGTCCTCACCAATGAATAAGGTTCTTAATGCTTCCGAATAGCTCAAGTTATCTGTATTAGCCACTTTATTCACATTCGCTTTATTTCCATAAGCATCCGCAGATGGCATATCTTCGCCAGCGATTAAACCAGACATGCTAGCGGCAACATATTTACTATTAATCTTTTGACCTGAGGAATCTTTTTGACCATCAGTTAAATCTAATTGATACGTAACACCTGATTTAATTTTGGGCAGTTTCATATCATCGACTGGATCGGCAGCACTTTCGACCATACCATTACTTTGATCGGAAATCGCAATGTAAACTTTTTTATCCTTTTCGTTTAGGGTCACACCTTCCATTTTGTTAAACTCAGATGTTGCCCCAAGCAGTGCTGCATAACGGCGGGACTCTAAAAATGCTGCTGCCTTTTCCATGCCAGGCTTAAGCTTTAAGTATTCTGTTTTTCCATATGAATATTGCTTGATAGCTTTGAAGCCTTCTTTTGGAACATCAGAAGTTTCAAAAATATCGCTGAACGTTATGCCACTGTCGATAATTTTTTTAACTTCCTTATCGGTAGAATGGCCAAGTTTGATCCATTCTAAATTACCAGCTCCGCCATTTTTAGTACCTGTTTGGTGGAATTTCGCTGCATATAGTGTACCAGCGGTAAGATCCTTTGCTTTATCCGCTATATACATAAACATCGTTGTATAGGAACCGTCGTCTCCAAAGAATGCTGTACGTTGATCAGGCATCATCTTCATTAATTCGTGAGAAAAACGGCCAATACTATAATGTTTTGCAACAGAGGCTTCTCCATGTTTATCTACTTTAATTTCAGGAATGAATCCATAAAAATATGGATTGGCCTTTGACTTGTCTCCAAAATAAAGTTTAGCAAAGCTTTCTACTTGAGTTCTGGTAGAGGAAGCTGGTAATTCAAAACTGCGAGCATCTGGCTCATACTCTTCAGAACCTAAGTGGGTATTCCATGGTGAAAGAGATCCGTTACATGGTATCCAAAGTCCATTTACGCTAGAAAAATCAATTTTCTTAACTGATTTTGGTGTTAATTCCCCAGTTTCCTTATCTTGTTCTAGTTTGGATAATGACATTGACGCTGGAACAATACCATATGCTGATTTTCCTGCAGCATCAATTGTCTGGTATTCATAATGGGTGACCATATATTGTTGTCCATGGATTGGATTCAATAAACTATTGGAATCGGGTGCATCTGAAACATAGTAGGTAGGGTTTCCTTCCACACTTGTATCCATGATGGGGTCACCATTTACATCAATTGGTGTACCTGCAGGAATCAACTTTCCTTTGTTCATAGCTACTTTATCTTCAGATTTAAATAGCCGCTTGTAAGAAAGTGGGAAATTCTTCACTTCACCATTACTATACTTTACATCCATAGATGCGTTCGTATAGGTTTGAACCATTTTATCAATTGTTTTTGGTGCTTCCATCCCATTAAACTTAACGGAATCAATCGTAACATGACCATTGCCTGCCGCTGCAGCTGGTGTTAATGCTGGAATCGTTAAAGCTAGTCCTAGTGCGATAGTAGTCGCTTTTTTACTAAAAGTATGTATTCCCATTGTTCTCCCCCTAGTAATTAGAAATATTTTATTCTCGTATCTATTAAATAAAAAAATTATTAACCTGGGGTTTCCAGATTGTTAAGGGTTCGTAAAGTTAGGTTAATTCCTTGTAAAGTTTCTTTAGATTAAATTGTAAAAAACAAAAGCTAAAATTATCATTAAAGAGACCAAGCCTAACAAAGGGGAAAAATAATCAGAATTGAAGATTGTCATCCTATTAGAATAACGGGGGATTTTATGAAACGTAAAATACTAGTAATCGATGATGAACCATCCATAATAACTTTGCTGCAGTTTAACTTGAGCCGTGCAGGATTTGAAATCATAACAGCCTTGGATGGTGAAGAGGGGAAAAGACTAGCTGAAACAGAAGCACCAGATGTTATTCTATTAGATATAATGCTCCCAAAATTAGATGGAATGGAGGTATGTAAGCAACTTCGACAAAAAAAGATAATGACTCCTATTTTAATGCTCTCAGCTAAAAACGACGAACTTGATAAAATAATCGGTCTTGAGTTAGGTGCTGATGATTATATGGTGAAACCATTCAGTCCGAGAGAGGTGATCGCAAGAGTTAAGGCTATTCTTAGAAGAGCTCAGATTCAAATAGAAGCTGTATATGACACTCCCATGGAAGAGGCACAAATAGAAATCGGAGAATTAGTGATTTTCCCCCAGAAATTTGAAGCCCATTTCAAAGGAAACCACATAGAATTAACTTTGAAGGAATTTGAATTACTGCTTTATTTAGCGAAAAATAGGGGTAGAGTTCAAAGTCGTGATGAATTGCTCAACACTGTGTGGAAAAATGATTTTTCTAGCGACACGAGAATTGTGGATGTTCATATTTCTCGATTAAGAGAAAAGTTAAAAGAGGAGACGAAAAGGCCGGTTTATATTAAAACATTTCGAGGAATTGGTTATAAATTGGAAGAGCCAAAGTGTTAATGACAAAAAAAGGCTGCCTTCCGTCATTGCCTCGGTTTAAGTTTGAGATTAACTTTGGCTTTTGATGATCATGACAAACGAACAAGTTATAGTTTTGCTATTTTTGCATATAATTAACCTAAATTAGCAATCTATCAGTAAAGGATGAGATTCTATTTTATGGAATTAGGCTGCCTAGTATCAAAACTAAATGAGATGACTTTTTCGTTATTGTTAGCCGGTTATAAAACTTGTCCACCTAATTGGTCTAAAAAGGGGAAAAAACCTCTCTACCATTCCCTTTGGTTTATTACAAAAGGAACTGGGGAAATCGTGATTAACGGGAAGAATAGTTCACTTGTGCCAGGAAAGCTCGTCGTTTTTACGCCAGGGATGATTTGTGACAAAAAAACTTCCCCATCTGATCCGCTTGAATTTTATTTTATTCGTTTTACTCCTGCCGTGGCATTTGAGAAGAAAGAACAATGGTATTTTAAACTCCCACAGGAAATCACCTTTCCATTACACGGAGTTTATAGCATTAAAAATAGTGCAGAAGTTATCCTTTTATTAGAAGAAATCAATTCTCTATCAAAACGAAGAGGTGTAACCATAGCCTTTAAACAAAAGATCCTTTTCCAGGAATTATTACTCTCCTTTATCCATGACTTTCATTCTCAAACTATACCTGGGGATACAAATCGAGTAATTGAGGAAACGATCGGTTACATGGGAAATCATTATAATCAGGTGATAACCTTAACAGACTTAGCAAAGTTGGCTGGCTTAAGTAAGAGTCACTACTCTAGACTGTTTAAAAAGAATGTGGGTTACAGCCCGATTGAATATTTGACCCATCTGCGTATTGACCGAGCAAAAGAACTGCTTGCCCATTCAGATATACGGATTAAAGAAGTCAGTCAAAGTGTCGGATATGAGGATGAACTATACTTCAGCCGGATATTCAAAAAAATAGCAGGGGTATCCCCTACTCAGTTTAGTGATGACCAAAAAACATCCCCTTCAGCATTGATGAAAAAGGGTGGCTTAATCAATAGATAAACCATCCTTATTTTGTTTCCTTAGTTAAAAAAAAACGTTCAACCAACTGCCAAGAGATTACTTAAACTCTTTCCTTCATTCGATTTCCTTTACTCTGATTAAGACATAATTGATAGTAAACGGATTGGTTTTTTAACAGTTGTTGATGATTCCCCATTTCTACCATTCTACCTTTATCCAAGACGATTATTTTATCCGCATGCTGAATCGTAGAGAGTCGATGTGCAATGATAATCGTTGTTCGATTTTTTGATATTTCCTTTAAGGTATCTTGAACAGCCTGTTCTGTTTCTGTATCAATATTTGCCGTCGCTTCATCGAGTATTAGGACATCATTGTTGGCAATCATTGCTCTTAAAAAAGCAAGCAGCTGCTTTTGACCTGCCGATAATACAGTTCCTTCCTCTCCGAGCAATGTTTCATATCCTTGCGGTAATGTACTAAAAAACAAATCAATATTTACCGCTTTAGCTGCTTTTATAATAGATTCATCACTGACTTCCCGATGATTTAAGCGAATATTATCAAAAACAGTACCTGAAAAAACAAAAGGGTCTTGTTGAATAATTCCAATGTGCTTTCTAAGCTCATTTAATGGAACTTCTTTAATATTGATCCCATCTAGTGTGATGATCCCCTTTTGGTTATCATAAAACCGGTTGATGAGTTGAATGATCGAGCTTTTGCCTGCCCCGGTTGCCCCGACAATCCCAACTGTTTCTCCTTTATTGACTCTAAATTGAATATCCTTTAATACCCACTCTTCGTTCTCATAGGCAAACCATACATTTTGAAAAACGATTCTGCCCTGAACCCTCTCCGGAAGTTTCTTAGCCTGAACAGGGTTTAGGATAGTTGGTTTTGTATCCAGCGTTTCAAATATCCGTTCAGCTGATGCTAGCGCGGCTTGTATCTGGTTAAACCTGTCTGCTAGCCCTCTAAGCGGTTCAAAAAACTGCCTGACATAATGGGTAAACGCATAGACAGTTCCAAACGTAATACTCCCGTCTAAAACACTCCTTCCGCCATACCAAACTAGGAGCGAAAGTGAGATATTTCCGAAAAGACCGATTGAAGGGTTGAAAATGGAATTAATGATCGTTTGACGCATACCAGCCCGGTAATGCTTCTCGTTTAATTCATTAAACATCTCCAATTGTCTTCCTTCACGAACAAAAAGTTGAATAACAGTCATCCCTGAGAGATTTTCGGCAAGAAAAGAAAGAAGCCTTGAAAGAATCGTTCGCAGATTCCTTTGTGAGGTACGTAACACTCGTTTAAAATAAAAGGTGACTATTCCAATAACAGGAATGACAATGAAGCAGATAAGCGTTAGTTTAACACTCATATAAAGCATCAAGAATAGAATTCCGATGAGGATAAGGACATCTTTTACTAAATTAACCATTACTTGTGAGTAGAGTTGGTTGAGGGATTCGACATCATGAGTTACCCTTGTTACTAGTCTGCCAATCGGATTTCGTCGATAAAATGACATTGGCATTTGGGAAAAATGATGGAAAATGGCTTGCCGAAAGTCAAAGATGACATACTGTCCAGTAAATTGCAGTGTGTTATTTTGAAAATACGTACATAGGGAAGAACCGATAATTAATAAGAAATACAGGATCCCCAAATAAATGAGACCTTGATAATCATTTGTTCGGAATTGGTCAACGTCCTTTGTCGCTAAATTAGAAACGGGATACGTATGATTACTTATCTTAATTTCACGGCTATCCCGATGGAGTTGATATTCTTTTACTTGGTTGAGTCCTTCGTTCCACCCATGTACAAGATAATAGTTATTTTTTATCGAAACAATGGCCGTTTTCTCTGCTCTTGAACCTGGCTGGAAGTGGAGATGAGAGGATTCCAATCGAAAATAAACAATTTGATCGATCGTCGCTATTTCCTTATATGGAATATTCTTTTGTTCCAATTGCTCTTTCACTTCAGCCGATTTGGATTGCTGTGCGGAAATCATTGGGTCATATAATCCATTTATATGATTGTCAATTGCCACTTTTAAGATGAAAGGTTGAGCTAAGCTTGCGATAACAATAAAGCCAGTTAACAGAATCGAAAATAAAAGGAGTTTCCAATATGGTTTAGCGAACGATAGCATTCCCTTTGCTAATTGACGATCACCCATTTTAGGATTATTTCCCTCTTTTTTATTTCGAATCATTCCCTCCCCCTTCTTTTAATCACAATTTTTTTTTCATAAATAACTGGTCTTTTTGACTGAACAGAGGTAAGTCCCGTTATTTGCTGTGTATACATTTTTTTATAAATACCATCTTCCTTTAATAGAGACAGGTGCGTTCCCCTTTCGACTATTTCCCCTTTATCTAATACAATTATTTGATCAGCTTCTTGAATGGTAGAAATTCGATGACTAATGATAATGGATGTTCGACCTTTCATCTCAGTCCGGAGTGTAGTTAAAATATTCGCTTCGGTTTTAGAGTCCACTGCTGAAAGGCTGTCATCAAAGATAATAATAGGTGAATGTTTGATTAATGCTCGAGCAATACTGACACGCTGCCTTTGTCCCCCAGATAACGAAAGACCCCGCTCCTCTAATTCGGTTTGAAACTTATTAGGAAAACCGATAATATCAACATAAACTTGGGCTTGCCTTGCTGCTTGGTATACTTCCTCATCCTGATAAAGGTTCGGGTCGAAAGAAATATTATCTCTAATCGTCGAGGAAAATAAAAAATTGTCTTGCGGAACATAGGCAATGGAAGATCGCAGTGTTTTTAATGGAATATCGTGAATATCAAGATGATCGAAAAAGATGGTATTTTTGGGGGGATTGTATAGACGTAAAAGTAAATGAACTAGAGTGGATTTTCCGCTGCCTACCTTTCCAACAATGGCCAAACTTGTTCCTCTTGGGATGGTGACGTTGATATTACGCAAGGCATAACGATTGTTCCTTTGATACTTAAAAGATAAATTTTTTATTTTCAGATCCCCCTTTATTGAAGTTAAAGGAAGCAGCCCTTCTGCATCTTGAATATCCGGTTCAGTTGATAGAACCTGACGAATCCTGTGATCTGCAGCTTTTCCTTGTTGGAGAAGATTAATGACCTTACCTATATTTTCAATCGGACCAATCAACATAGATAAATAAGTATTAAAAGCAACAAAGTCACCAAGCGAGATGATGCTTTTCATAACCAAGATGGATCCCACTACGATTGAAAGTAAATAACTAAATCCAATGATACCTTGACTTAGTGAAGTAAAAAGTGAGTTCGAGCGGATTAGTTGTTTATTTACCTCGACATTTGACTCATTTTCTATTGTAAACTTCTTAAGTTCCTCTTTTTCCTGTACATAGGTTTTTATTACACTAATTCCCGAACAAAATTCTTGAACACGACTTGTCAATGTCCCTATAGCCTCTTGTACTTTTAGAGAATGCATTTGAACTTTGGTTCGAAAACGGTAAGCAATGTAGGTTAATCCAGGTAATGGTAATAAGACAAGAAGTGTAAGGTAAAGATTAATGGTACCGCCCATCATAATACCGGCTATTGATATTAGTACTACGGCCTCGACCATCTGAAAATATCCCTGCATCCCGATTTGCCGGAGGATATTCACATCGTTTACAGCATGGGCCATTAAATTCCCAATTCGTTGATTCTGAAAGTAATCCGCCTCGAGCTTCTCCCAATGGGAAAATAGCTGCGTCCGCAAGTCCCGTTCCAGCATTCTGGACATGCGGAATATATAAATTCTGCCACTTGACCGAAATAAAAAGGTTCCAATTCCGGCAATCGTAAACCAAAACGACAATTTAAGTAAATCTGAAACATGAAGGGACCCGTTTTGAAGCCCGTCGGTAAACTCCTTTAATAAACTAGGAACCGATAATTGCATAACAAGCGATATGGATAACAAAACTGTTCCAAGCAAATAACTCCATTTATGTAAGACAAAATGTTCTCTAAAAATTGGACCATTTTTCATTAAATCACTCCTTCATAAAGGAATATGCTTAGAATATCCTACCTAACCTCCAATCACAATGGATTTCCCCGCCATGTTTCATGGATTATCTTGCTTTTTAGAAACTAGGAAAACCCCTTCCTTGAAAATAAGAAAGAGGTTAAACGGATCATATCAATTTAAAACTCGAACTCCCATGAATAAATTACCTAATTGTCCTTTACGGGCTCGTCTTCCTTACATACACTAATAGGAATTCATCACTAGGAGTGAAGACCATGTCCTCTAACATCGTTTCAAATGTAAGATATGCCCTGGCTTATACAGTCCAAGCCATTCGATATACGGAAAGTGCGTTAATTTTTTTCCGAGAACTGACTGCCTTTCCTTTCCCGCCAAATCCGATTAAAGAACAATTCTACCAAGATGCGATTGATAGTCTCACAGAGGTTTATCTCGCGATTAAATGTTTACCCTTTGATACTTATTTTCCAAGCGACCCAATATTCCAAAACATACCTATTGCCCCCGAGATTCAAGATAACCAACTTCTCATTAATCTGTCTGACAATCGAATTACTTTGGCATTCGAAAAGACGAAAGAAACGATTGAGTTTATTAACGAAGCTATTTCCTTAAGCGGTAAAAATGATAAACTCCAAGGGCAGCTTGCTTTTATTAAAATTGAGTTAGAAGCAGCAAGAGACTCACTGGTCTCTGGTATAAATTCGTCTGATTTTATGGTGAATTAGAAAACGAGTACTGTTCTTTTTTAGGACAGTTCTTTTTTTCGAATAATATTTAATCTAGTAATTCTTCAAGGATAAATTTTATTTTTTGCAGGTCTTTATTGTTTGCTTTTTTCATCATCAGATCCATGAAGGGAGTAAACAATTTTGAAAAACCTGTTGGGTTCCCTTTGTTCCGCAGCGTCATTCTAGTTAGATTATTTTCAATCGGTTCCCAAGTGTAGATTGTTTCCATTGGAAAAGGACCGTCTGCCGTTTTCATAACAAGCTTTTGTCCCGATATAAATTCGGCTACTTCGTAAACATAGGCAAGTTCTCTGCCTAAGAATTGAGCTTTGAAGGCCATTTTCGAACCCATTGTTAGAGGTTTAGGGGTCAACCATTCAACAGATTTAATATTTACATACCAATCCGGAGCATGATCAGGATCTGCTGCATATTCCGCAACTTGTTGTAGCGGGCATCGGATGGTTATTTCTGTTAAGACGTCTACCATATCTTCGATTTAATCTCCTAACAACTATTATCTTGATGAATGATTTTGTTCTAGATAATTTTTCAGCAGAGTACCAAGCAGATATTTCCAGCCCTCTGAATGTTCTTGTTCCCAGTTTTCCTGGATGATACCAGATGCATGATGGGAAAGCTGCAGCACTGTCGCCCCATCCTTCTCAATAAGACGATACGTGTAGGAACTGTTTACCGCCCCTTGCATTCCGAGATGACCATGTAGGCGGATTTCTTCAGGTGCATTCACATAGTAAACATTACCCCAGACGGCACCTTGATTTTCACCCCACTTTTCAATAAATTGTCCCCCCGGAACAGGATGAAAGGTAAACTCAGATGGGACCCCTTTTGGCGCCAAACGGAACTCCCACCAATCGCCGGCCCGTTCTGTTAAGGCTTTGAAAACTTGTTCACGTGGAGCATCAATTAATACCTCTTGCTCAATTTTAAAAACTTGGCTTTGATCTTGGTTTGTTACGTTCATATCTAATTCTCCTCCTGTTTTTTGAACCACTGATTGTAAATTTAACAATGAACTGGCTGCTGCCTGCATGTATTTTCCAATCCAGCGATTATGCATCTTCTGAAGTGGAACAGCATTGAGAAAATTGCGCCGATATTTTCCTTCACGCCTGACGACCACTAAGTTTCCTTCCTCAAGTAATGACAAATGCTTCATAATCGCATATCTAGTGACCTCCGGAAAATAGTCGTTCAGTTCTCCTGTTGTTTTAGGTGATTCCTTCAGAATATCAAGAATTCGTCTGCGAATTGGATGTCCTAATGCCTTAAAAACTGTGGAAAGTTCGTCCTCCATTCCAACGATCCTTTCTAAGAAATATAGCAAATTACATGTGACCTAATGGTCACATTTAATAAGTGACTTTATGGTAACATGTACAATAACAAAGGTCAAGTTACCAAATCTATCCTTATCTTTCCAACGTTCGGTAGAAACAATCATCTTCTCTCAGGACAAGCATAAAATGGAATAACACCTTTTTTTATTGAAAGGAATGTTTAGTCCATGGCCCTTACTAGATCTAAGTTAACTGCCTCGCTTTATGCTTTCATCTCAATTAGTTTCTGGGGAATTTCCTTTGTATCAACGAAGGCTGTTCTAGCAGAACTTGATCCTTTTTCGATCGTTGTATTTCGCTTTGGAATAGGTGCCTTATTTTTACTGCTGCTATTACTAATCCAGCGTACCCGGCTGCTTGTCTCTATTAAATATCTTCCCCATTTAATAGTACTGGGTATTCTTGGTGTTTTTGTTCATCAATTGCTCCAGGTAACAGCGTTATTAACAATCCATGCATCTTCAGCTGGATGGCTCATATCGTTTTCCCCCATCTTTACAGTCATCCTATCCGTTCTCTTTTTGCATGAAAAAATGACTTTATCTAAGGCAACGGGAATGGTCCTAGCTATAATAGGTGTACTGCTAGTTACAACGACAAGAAGTGGGCATTCTTTTGCAGTCAGCATGAACATCGGCTTTTTTCTCATGCTTTTAAGTACCTTGAACTGGGCTGTTTATTCTGTGCTATTAAAAAGCTTACGGATTCCCTATTCTCCTCTTTTGATGACCTTTTATATGAGTTTACTTGGATTGATTCTAACGGCGCCTTTTATGATCCGGAACAAGGGCTGGGAATCCCTTTTACTGCTTAATCATACAGAGTGGGCGCATTTGTTGTTTCTTGGTGTCTTTGTTTCGGGGATTGCTTATTGGTATTGGGGAAAAGCACTCGAAGTTTTAGAGGCCTCTAAGGTATCAATGTTTCTATATATGGAACCTATCTCAACATTAGTTGCGGCAGTCTTATTTTTACAAGAAAAAGTTTTAATCATAAGTATTGCTGGGGGAATCATAATTATAATTGGAGTGATTATTGTTAACGGTCAGCTTGTGCCTCTTTTGTTCAGCCTCTTCAAGAAAAAACGTCCATAGGAGGAGAGCTTTATGACTTTGACAAGTAGGATAAAGAATGTATTAGATCCCTTAAAAAGTCCCTCTAAAGCACAGTTAAAAAATGCACTAGTAAAACTAGATATACAACTTAGAGATTTGAGCTTCCTCCCAGAACCGACCCAAGGAAAACCGTATAATCGAAAACTATTATTTAAAAATGAAGAAGTCGAGATGCTCGTGATGAATTGGTCTCAGCTGGAGTGTGCCCCTCATGACCATGGCCATTCACATGGCTGGATACAAGTCCTCTCGGGCACCTCTATTAATACGATTTATGAAATGAGCGGAAATAGCTTACCTGTTGAATTGTTACAGGAGTACCACCATCAAGGGAACTATTTATATGCACCGAAAAAAGCGATCCATAAAATGCAAGCCTCCAACCATGCAGATTTGATTACCCTTCATCTTTATTCACCACCTATTGCCGGAATGATTGTGTATGACCTAAAAAAATGTGCCGCTTGCATCGTTTCTGATGACTGCGGCGCGTGGTGGCCGGACGAACAAAATCAGAAAATAAAAGAGTTCCAACTAAAAAAAGAAAGGTAAACTTGTAATAGTCAAAAAAGAGGAGAGGGTGTACCGAAAAGTTTCCTTTTGGCACACCCTCTTTTTGATTTCCTAAAGATTATGCGTTAACCGACTTCCTTCGAGAAATAGGCTCTGATTTGCTTTTGGCTAATGTCCAATCCAAAGACTTAAAACGCCAGGCATTTGCTGCAAATTGTAGCACGATTAAACTGCAAAAAGCTGTCCAGGCGCCGGTTTGCCCTAAGTGATAAACTTGAGTTAGCAAAATCGTACATGGGATAAAGTAAATCCAATTCAATAATAAGGAAGCCCGAGACAAGAAGGTTGTATCCCCCACTCCTCTCAGTCCGCCAGAAAGTATAATGCCGGCTCCGCTAAACAATAGAATAAACGAAGCTAAATGAATGAGGGAAACAGAAGTTAAGTACACCGCAGAATCTGAGGTATACAATTTAGCCACAGGTAAGGAAAAAACAAACAATAAGATCGATATCAATAACATAAACCCTATGCCTAGGTACACCGTTACCAGTCCAAACCGTTTCGCTTCCGTCGGCCGCCCTTTACCAATTTCTTGACCAATACCAACGGTGGAAGCCGCTCCAAATCCATTTGCTGGCATAAACCCAAAAGATAAAATATTTAGAGCAATTTCATTGGCAGCAATCGCCACTGTCCCAAGTCGAGTAATACAAGCGGTAAATATCAACATCCCCATACTATTCGACAATTCCGTTATCCCTAGCTTTGAACTTTCGAACAGCAATAATCGAACCTGCTGCCGCTCAATCCGAACCCATGAACGGGTAAAATATTTTTCATTTAAAAAGCGGTAATAGACAAGTATATTTAGCAGGAACGTAATTCCTTCCGCTGCCACCATACTCCAGCCCGCTCCTTGTAAGCCTAAGTTTTGAAAGCCAAACTTTCCGTAAGCTAATACATAAGTTAAAAACACCACAAGTGCACTATTAATTAAAGAGATGTTCATGGGTGTTCGCGTATCACCTGTTGCCCTCATATAGGCATAAAAAATAATATTAAATACAGTGAACATCATGGCAAACATCCGGACCTGAACATATGGAACTCCAAGCTTTAAAATTGCTGTGTTTGATCCCATGACTTCTAGTATGAAATGAGGAATCATAAAGCTGGCACAGAATAAAAGGATCGCCTGCAAGGCAGCTAAAATTATTCCAATTTGCATACGCTGATTGCCCTGCTTCATGTTTTCAGATCCATAGTTTTGGGCAACTAAATAGTTAATGGCTCCTTGATTGCCGGAAAACAAGGCCCATAAATTGTACATTAAAACATTGGTAATCCCGACCACTGCAATAGCTGTAGCCCCCAGCTTGCCAACAATCATCAAGATAAGCAAACCTGTAACCGTCATGGAGGAGAAGGTTGCAATCGATGGAATAGCTAAATGAAGAATTTCCTTTATTAATTTCATGATCATCCCACCGTCATTTTTAAATTATTCATGAGAAACTAAATATGCACTAGATACTATGTGGAACCTCCCCTCCAATTAGAAAGCGCTTTTAATCTGTTAAATTCTAAATTATTTTGAGGTTTTGGTATATGGGCAAATTGCACAAAAGTAGGATGAATTGTAAAAGGAATGACTGGGGAATATGTGGGGGTTTAGTTTGTAGGCAACTACCGCAAGTAATGAGGCAGTTGCCTTTTTCTTATTAAATTAATGATGCAAATCAGTTTATTGAATCAATATTGATTAATCATTCTAATACGAAGGTATTAAAAGATTCAGGCTCTAATGTAACACGATAATTTTTATTATCTAGTTCCATACAAAGTTCACGTGCATCATTAAATGGATTGGCAATAACCACCACCTTAGAACCATCAGGATTTTGAAATGCTACTGAATTACCAGACCAAGGCCCTTTTGTATCCATCCTAACAGCACCAGGAGTAATATAATGAGAAAAATGTTTCATGACATAAAACTCTGGATTAAACATTACTTCCTTCGTGTCTGGATCTATCGTAATCATAGAGTTTTGTTCCCACCCCCATGTGCTCCGGCCAAAAGGCTCCAGCACCATATTCCAATAAACATAGGAATTAGCTCCATTTACAAAGTAATGTCGGAACAAATTATAGACATAGTGTGCATATTCCCAAGAGTTCTTTCCATCTCCACATTCATTTTCGGTCTGCATATAACGTAATTCAGGATAACTTTGCACCGTTTGTTGGATTGTATATTTACCTGCCCATTGAAAACCGACACCTTTAATGTATTGATAAGCATGGGGGTCACTGAGAACCGTATTTACCATTTGATCATAGTCGGAGGCTGACTTTTGAAATAGTTTTTCTACAATTCCATTAATAGTGCCCAGCCAAATTTCGGTGTCAAGTCCATGTTTTTCAAAGGCTGGACCTAAATATTCGCTGATAAATTCCCTAAGCTGCTCACCTGTCCAGACACAGGATGGAAATTTCTGATCAGCAACGACTTCATTTTGCACATGTATTTGATCTATCGTAATTCCTTCCTGTTTGTATGCCTCCACAAATTTTACAAAGTATAAGGCATATGCTTCTAATACTTCTTTTTCCCAGCGTAGCTTTCCATAATTATAAGCTTTAGGAAATTTCATCCATGTTGGCGGGCTCCAAGGAGAGGCAAATAATTTCATTTCTGGATTTCGTGTTAGCGCTTCTTTTATGTACGGGATTAAATATTTTCGATCCCTGTCAATATTGAAATGCTCCATGTGATAATCATTTTCTACTTCATTATGACTATACCATTCTAATGCATAGTCACTTGCCCCGATTGGAAGTCTGCAAATAGTAAATTTACACTCGCCATTTGGATCAAACAGTGTATCAAACACTTTATTTTGTTCTTCTTTACTTAAATGTTGAATCGCTGTTATCCCCAACTCATTAAAACAGCCGCCAAATCCTTCGATGATCCGCTCAGTTTTACTGGTCAAAGTTAAATTAGGTAACCCTGTTTCTGTTTGGTGTACTTCACTGGTATTCCAACTTCCCTGCTTTGTCGTTGAGATCCATTGCACAGAATTTCTCTTCATTGGTGATTCCTCGCTATCCTCATGGAATGTGATGGTTCCGCTGCTGATCGGTTACACCAGAACCATTCAAGTCTGTTACTATTACGTCTCTTCGATAATCAGGACTCCCCAAGGCTCTATATCTAAACTTTCCTCGATCGTCACAGTACGATCTGTTAACAATTCCACCCCACTGTTATGAGGATACTTGATAGAATCCCGGGCATCTGAGTAATTAAAGTAATAATGAACATTTTTACCTTTTTGATTAATGCCTGACTTTACAATTAACGGAAATGCAAGCTCTTGGTTTACTCCCCAAAGGTTTGCATGTTTAATCACATGTTTCAATATGTTATGCATGATCGCTGCACTAGGGATGCAGCCAATATAGGTTGCTATACCTTTACCATAACCATTTTGTGTAATAGCGGCATACCTTCCCCAATGTGGGTGATCATAATAAGCTAATACTTCCGCCGTGGTTGGGGTTATCAGTTCCATCCAGGTGTCCACCGTATTATTTTCTTGGCCCACCTCAAAAGGATCATCCTTTAAGGAAACATTCTTCGGTTCAACAAACATATTGTAATAAATACCGCAAGCCTCATTAATGATTCCTGGCTGATGAGTGGTTCTTACCTTTACATTTTCGTCAGTAAATCCACTCTTGAAAGTATATACGATGTGACCACCATTTTTAACAAACTTGTTTAATCGTTCTAGCAGTTGATTAGAAGCAGTATATAAGGCTGGTACGATTAACATTTGATAGTTTTCTAGGTTTTCACTAGTCGGATTTACAAAATCACAGCCAATATTCATTTTGTAAAGCTCGTCATACATCATGCGAACAATATCATTGTAATTTTTAGTGCTGGAAAAATTAAATTTAAACCACTCGATAGCCGTTAACGATTCATTGCTGACCAATATGGCAACTTGATTATTTTTCTCAAGGTTCACAAGATGTGGAGAGAGTCTTGCGAAATCCCTGCCGATAGTTTTGGCCTCATTATAAACGGGATTGGGTTCAAAATCGTGGCTTAACAGCCCTTTCCAATAAGTTTCAAACGAGTTGTGGATGGAATGCCAATGCCAATAGGCGACCATGTTAGCTCCTGACGCTAAATGTGAAAACGCCTGAAGCCTTAGCTGCCCTGGGTACGGAACCCAATTGGTAAATGCCTGTGCTTCCGTTTCAACTACAAGATAATTGGTTCCCTTCGTAGAACGAGCAACATCGCCGCCAAACGAAATTTCAATCCCGGTTAAATCCTCCTGCGAAGGATGATAGATATCCACTCCAGTTACATCAAATGCTTTAGCTGCTTCAAAATGATTAACTCTTGGCTGAATCCCATAGGAATAGCCACGCCATTCAAAATCAAAGTTTTGCATCACAAACTGGTCCGGACGTTTATACTCATTCACAATAGAAACCTGCCAAGATAGAAAATCCGTTACTAGCTGCCGTTGAAATCTTGCAAACTCCGCCCCTAAACTTCCATTTATGGTTCCAACTACAGAAGGGAAATCCTCCCAGCTATTAATGCGATTGCTCCAGTAATCTAATCCGAATACGCTGTTAATGGTATCCAGTGTTTTAAACTTTTCTTTCATGTATTTTACGAATAACACCTGAACATTCGGACCGGCGGTGTCATAATGCTTTGTCTCATTATCCGTCTGGTAGCCAATTATGGCTGGATGGTCCTTTACATGTCCAATTAATTTCCGGATAATCCGTTCAGCATAAAACAGATACGTAGGATTGGTGATATCCATAATCTGACGAGCCCCATACTTTCCTGGTCCTTTTTGGGTAATCGCCAATACTTCTGGATGTTCCTTTACCATCCAAGTTGGGATCGCATAGGTGGGGGTTCCAACAATTACTTTGATTCCGGCATTATGCATAGCATTCAGTACCCGGTCCACTGAAGTAAAATCGAAAACGCCATTTTGCGGTTCATGGGTGCTCCACGTCGATTCTGCGATTCGAACCACATTAATGCCTGCATCCTTCATCATCTCGATATCTTTTTCTAATCGTTCATAGGGCATATATTCATAATAGTACGCTACACCGTATAACAACTGTTTCATTACATTTCACCGTCCTAATCTGTGTAAACCACTTGTTTATTTAATCGCGCCATCTGCAATTCCCTTAAGAATGTATTTTTGAAAAATCGCATAAAACACAACCACAGGCAGCGCCGTAATGATAAGTCCTGAGAGGATCTTTGGCCAATCACTGTTGTATTCCCCGAATAACATGTTAATGGACAACATCAGGGTATAATTATTTACATCAGTCAACATGATTAAAGGCAATAAGAAGTCATTCCACAACCATAAAATATCTAAAATTAGAATTGTGGCTGTGATTGGTTTTAGAAGAGGAAAAATGATTTTCGTAAAGATTTGAAAGTCATTACATCCATCAATTCTTGCCGCTTCCTCCAGCTCTTTAGGGATGGTTTTCACAAAACCATGATATAGAAAGATGGCCATGTTTACACCAAGCCCAATATAAATGAGTCCTAACCCATAAATCGAACCCTGTACATGTAACCCTTTGGCTACCTTGGTCAAGGTAATCATGATTGAATGAAAAGGTACAAGCATTGAGGCTAGGAATAGCCTGGAGTCCTAGCTAATTTATAACCTGCAAGCGAACCGCAAATAACAATACCTGCTAATCCTATTACCGTGACAAGGACCGTATTCCAGGCGCTATGAAATAAATCTAACTGTTCAAACACACCCGTATAATTTTCAAAATGTAATTTTGTCGGCAGTTTTAAAACGGATTTAAAAATTTCTCCTTGTGTTTTAAAGGAATTAATAAAAGCCATGTAGATGGGAAAAAACGATATAGCCGCAAAGATTGCTAGAATTAGAGTAGCCGCTGCCCCGTATAGTTTTTTCATTATGCTTCCACCTCTTTCTTTTTCAACACTTTAACTTGGATCAAGGTAATCACTAAAACAATGAGAAAGAGTATCATTGCTTTTGCATTAGCATAACCATACCTAAAATTATTGGAGAATGCTTCTTCATAAATATTAAGGGCCATTACCTGTGTTGATCTTCCAGGCCCGCCTGCTGTGAGTGCATAAACAACATCAAACACTTTAAAGGCACCATTCAATGTCAAAAAGGCACAAATGGTTATGGCGTGCATAATCATTGGAATCGTAATATGAATAAGTCGTTGAAACGGATTTGCACCATCAATCATCGCTGCCTCCTTAAGATGTGAGGGTACACCTTGCAGTGCTGCCATATAAATGACCATCATATAGCCAATCCCATGCCACAAAGACACGATAAGAATGGAATAGAAGGAAACTTTTGCATCACCAATCCATGGTTGTTCTAGCAGATGAAAAATCGCTTTTTTCGATAGTTCAGGAAGTACATTCGAAAATATAAACGAAAACATCAATGCACTAATGATTAAACTTAACATATTTGGCATAAAGAATAGGGTTCGAAAAAAGCCTTTCGTCCTTACTCTAGTTTCAATAAAAAGTGCTAGAAGTAGCGCGATCACATTTTGGAATACAAACATGAAAGCCGTATATTTTAAAGTAAAGAAAAAGGAATGACGAAAATCAGGGTCATCTTTAAACGCTTCAATATAGTTACTAAAACCAACAAAATGAAAGGTTTGCGATAAGGCATTCCAATCGGTAAAGCTATAAAACCCTGCCCCGACCGTTGGAATCAACAAAAATACAAAATAAAAGATAAAGGCCGGAAGAACAAATAATAGTAGACTAAGAGTACCTTTTTGTTTTTTCAAACTTAAGGTGCTTTTTGAGCTTATTTTCGGTTGAACTTGGTTGATAGCGATTTGATTGCTTTGTTTTCCTAACTGTGGCATTGCACCCACCCCATTGACAGTTAATTTTTGATAATGATAAAGACAGCTGTGTAGAGCTGCCTTTATCATTGTCTGATGATAATCAAATTACTTATTGTTTTTATTGAATTGATCCCAGGCACGATCCAACCCTTTGATGACCTCAGCTTTGGATGCATCTCCTGCAAGATAACTCTGGAATAATTTTTGCGACTCGTCTTTAACCGCAGATGGAATTGCAGGGTCCTGATAAGCTCTGCCTTGTGAAACATAATCAGATGATTCTTTTAGCCATGGAAATGGTGCAAATGTATGAACTTTTGAGATAGGATTAAATCCAAGGCTCTTATAGAATTCACTGGAATCTTTATCATCAAGAATATAATTGATGAGGTCTTTTGCGACAGCTTTATTTTTACTCATTTTGGAAACAGCTAGTGATGTAGATGTACTTAAATTCAATAAAGTTGCTTTTGGATCATCATTAATAGGCAGTGGTGCAACACCAAATTCAAAGTCTTTATTTGCACTTACAATGGAATCTGCCATCCATGGTCCTTGGACCCACATGGCAGCCTTTCCATTCGCAAAATCAGAGGCTCCTTGATCTTGTCCGTTTTCAAAGGCACGTGTTGTTCCATTGGAATTAACTAAATCCATGATATCAAACAAGTCTTTAACATCTTTAAACGAACCTTTACCTTCATTCATGCTCTTTATAAAGTCAGGAGTCGTTGTACTGGCGTCCCCACCTACAGTAAGTGGTAAAAATAATTGCGGGATGTATGCATCTTTATAAGTTAACAAGAACGGTGTGATCTTATGTTGTTTTAATACTTTTATGGTTTCTTTCATTTCGGACATCGTCTGTGGTAATTTTAAACCTAAGTCACTAAAGATTTTCTTATTGTATAAGTAACCCCATTGAAGAGTCTCTAATGGGATTGCTACTACTTTACCATCGGTTGTGGTGACAGCTGGTTTAACCGTGTCATACAACTTATCAGCAAACGGTTCCTTTGATAAATCTTCTAGATAACCTGCTTTATTAAAAAGAGGGATATCATTTATCGCATGAAGACTGAAAATATCTGGGCTATCACCTGAAGCTAATCTTGTCTTTAATAGCTGTGATGCCTGATTTACATTTGGTAATTCCAATTTGATTTTGACATCAATGTTTTTATCCTGTTTCTCTTTTTTGACAAACTGATCAAAATACGTTTCATATTGTTTCTTAAATCGTGGTTGTCCAATAAAAACTTTAAGTTCAACTTGTTTTGACGCCTTTGTATCATTTTGGCCTGAAGCAGTATCATTTGAACTACAACCCGCTAACAAACCAATCCCAAGAATCAAGCTAAGTGCTGTTGAAATCGCTTTCTTCATCTTTTATGGCCCCCTGTTAAAGTTTTAACTTACACTCTTATCATAAACATCCCACTCGTACTCGAATATTGAAAATATTAGCGCTTACATTTGGACTTTTTTAACCTTGCCTCATTTCTCCCGGAGAAATTTTGAAGTATTTTTTAAAAACACGATAAAAATAGGACAGGTCTTCATACCCCACCATTTGGGCAATGCTTTTGATTTGAAGTTCATTTGCATCAATTAATCTTTTCGCATGTTCCATTCGTCTGCTGACAATGTACTCTGTAATATTACACTCATACATAGCTTTAAATGCTTTGCTTAAGTATTCTTTACTAACGAAAAACTTGTTGGCTAATACATCCAAAGATAGATGGGATTCTGTAAAATTCCGTTCTATGTATTCTTTTATTTCTTGGAGATCTACTCTGCCTTTTCGTTTCTTAACCTGGAGCATATATTCCACAAAACGTTTCCCTAAATCTTGATGTTTCTTCATGATTAACTCAAGTGACAAGCCGCTTTCATAGCTTAATTCTTCATGTTTAAACACCTCTTGAACATTGCAATCATTTTTAATCATTTGAGCTTCTAAAATCAGAATAAACTCGTGTTCAATTTTAGCCAGTGCATGGTTGTCCACTCCATCTACTTTCTTTAAATCAATGAAAAAACGCTCCATGACATTTTCAAAGCCCTCTGTATTTAGTTCATCCAAAAAAGAGATAATTGTTTTTTTATAGTCCATCATTAACGTAGAGATATCTTTACTTAAAAAAGAAAAAGGCTTTAAATGCTGCCTGGATTGTCGTTTTATCTCTTTTACACATTTTTCTATAGTTTGATTTAATTCGTCTGCATTGATTGGTTTCAGCAAATACTCATTGGCTTTCGAACGAATCGCCTGGCGCATATAATGAAAGTCATCATAGCCGCTGGCTACAATCAACTTAATCTGAGGGAAACGTTCGGCTACAATCCGAAGTAATTCCATGCCGTCCACACCAGGCATTTTCATATCGGTAATCACAATATCCGGGGACCATTGTTCGATCAATTTCAACCCCTCTTGTCCATCCGCAGCCTCCTCAATGGCTTCAATCCCATAGTCCTGCCATTTTCCAAACTGCTTAATCGTCTCTCTTGTCCATTTTTCATCGTCAACAAGTAATGTTTTTATCATGTTATACCTCCAATAGCATCCTTGCAGGAATTGTAATTACGATTTGCGTTCCATGATCTCCGCTTGAAATATCAAGACCGTATTCTTTACCAAAGTACAATCCGATTCTAGCAGCAACATTTTTAATTCCAATACTTCCTTTAGTATTCAAGGGCTGGGATAAATCGTTAATTTGACTTATGAGTGTTCTCAGTTTCTCCTCAGGTATTCCTACACCATTGTCTGTAATGGTTATCTCAATATCATCAAAGACTTTCTGCACTTCAACGGTGAGTTTCCATAGACCAACCTTTTGTTCAAACCCATGATTAAATGAATTTTCCACCAAAGGCTGGATTGTTAACATAGGGATTTCGTACGTTTCAGTACCTTCCTCTATATAAATATCCGTCTCTATTTTTCCATCAAAACGTTGATTTTGAATATAGAGGTAATTTTTTATATGTTCGATTTCATCTTCAATTAACACCAAGTCTCCTTGCTTCCCTGTAATATAGCGGAACATATCACTTAGTGCACATATCACCCTGTATATCCGCTCAGCATTATGGGCTACTGCCATTCCCCCGACTAACTGAAGAGTGTTATATAAAAAATGAGGATTGATTTGTGCTTGCAGCGCCTTAAATTGAGCCTCTTTTGTGGCAATTTCACTTTTGTATTCTTTTTCTATCAATTCATTTATTTGATAAACCATAGATGTAAATTTTTTTTCAAGCAGGCCAATCTCATCGGATCGTTCGGTTTCAATTCTTACATCAAAGTTGTTTTTTTCCACTTTTTGCATCGCATCAACTAAATGAATAATGGGCTTTGTCGTTCTTAAAGATATAATAATAGATAAAAATATGGTCAGGATGATAGAAAAAACACCGATGATAACTGCGTAGATCAATGTCTTCGTTACACCATTCATGATGAGTGTTTTAGGGATAAATTTCACAATTACTACTTTTTGGTTAAATGCCTTTTGAAAGAAAATATATCCACTTTTATCATTAAAATAGTAAACATCCTTCTTACTTTTGTTAATTTGCTTTATTATTTTTTGGAAATCAACTGATGGAGTTTTAATACGGTTAGGATTGTATATGATTTGACCTAGGTTATTTAATAGATAAACAGAGCTTTCTTTTTCTGATTCCAGCATCTCAATGACACTGTCGATCACATTCCAATTCACATCAATCGATACCCCGCCAACTATTTTTCGATCCTCAAAGCGAATAATACTTCTTGTTAGTGAAAAACTTTGCTTGGAATCTCTACTATCAAAAATATAATGGGGATTGACACCTAATTTAGACCAGTTTGTTCCCGAAAGATTCGATATCTTCGAAACTTTGAAATCTTCTTCTGTAAGTGAATAAACTGTACTTTTTTCTTTGGCATAGATTGAAAAACGATCAAGATTTTCATTTCTATAATAAATGGAATATAACTTGTCTTTTATGTAGTTTAGTGTACTAAAATTTAAAGGGGTATTTTCATCACTAGTTTGACTTATACTTGGTATTAATTTTTCGTCAAGTAAACTAGAAAATAATATTTTGTCACTTTCTTTTAATTTTTCATCTACATACTTTCCAGCTAAAACGATTCTGGATTCATTTGAACTGATAATTTCTTTTTCATAATTTCGTTGCGATACATTGATTGAAAAAATAATGAGGATCAGTAACGGGATGATCATGACAGATAACAGTAGAAACATTAATTTATAGCGGATATTTCCCGCAAGTTTACGAAGAAGTTTTTGCTGTAAATAATTTCGAATCCTTATTGGGAGCCTCGTAATTTTCAACATAGCGCTCTTTCCTTTTCTACAGAGGATATTCTAATGCAAAATAAATTATATCAAAAACAAAAAGGAGTAAAACTCTTACTCCTTTTCATCCACTTTGTATAGAATTTAGTTAGCAGAAAAACTAAAAAGCCTTTCTAAATGACGAACTACTTCATCATTCTCCGCTTCAACCACTTCTAAATACTGTGGTTTATTAAACAATTGATTGATTTCCCCAGGGTATGTCTGCTTAATATCACAAAGTTCAATGGATTCATTAAACTTTGCCGGATGGGCTGTTGCCAGTGTTACACACACCTCATTCGCATGATTACATTTTTCGTAAGCTGCGACACCGCAGGCAGTGTGTGGATCTAATAAGTAACTAGTTTCATTATAATACTTACTGATCGTCTGCAAGCATTCTTCCCCTTCAACTCCATGTGCTGCAAAATCCTTTTGAACCTGTTGGAGCTGATCTTCGCTCACAACAATTTTTCCTTCTGCCTTGAATTTCGCCATTAAGTCGGACACTGCCTGTGGATCTTCGCCAAGCAAGTAGTACAGGTAACGCTCAAAATTGCTGGCTACTTGGATATCCATCGAAGGGCTGTAAGTACTTCGGAATTCACCAGGCATGTACACGCCATCCTGGATAAAGCTTTCTAATATATTATTCTCATTCGTTGCAACAATCAGCTTACCTACAGGAAGACCCATTTTCTTGGCAAGATAACCAGCAAAGATATCACCAAAGTTTCCTGTCGGAACGCTAAAGTTAACACTCGTTAGGTCATTCTCTTTTTTCACTTGGAAATACGCATAGAAATAATAAACGGTTTGCGCCAGAATACGTACAAAGTTAATAGAATTAATCGCGCGGAGATGATATTTGTTTTTAAGATCTACATCTGCGAACAATTCCTTAATGATTCTCTGACCATCATCAAACGTTCCTTTTATCGCTAAATTCAACACACTTTTATCAGCAACAGTCGTCATCTGTAATTCTTGCACCTTACTTACTTTACCATGCGGGTGCAAAATACAAATGCGAATCCCTTCTTTTCCTCTAACACCTTCAATGGCAGATGCACCCGTATCACCTGAAGTTGCTCCGAGGATATGAATGGTTTCTCCTGTCTTTTTTGAGACATAGGAATATAAATTCCCTAAGAATTGCAGCGCAATATCCTTAAAAGCAAAGGTTGGACCATGAAACAGTTCCAGCACATACATATTATCTTTCACTTTTTGGACAGGTGTTACTTCCGGGTGACGGAAGGTTGCATAGCTTTTCTCGATTAATGTCTTTAGCTCATTGCCTGGAATCTCCCCATCAACATAGTAGGAAAAAATTTCGCAGGCTAATTCCTGATACGTTAAATCTGACATGGCTTCTAACTTCTCGGCAGGAATTTGAGGGATTTTCTCCGGTACTAATAGTCCCCCATCATTTGCCAGTCCCATTAAGACTGTATCAATAAATCCAATTTTATTAACTTTACCTCTTGTACTAACAAAGTTCATAGCGCCCTCCAGGTTTATATTAAAGTTGTATGTCTTAGTTATCATACTTGTTCAATTTTTATAGTGTAACAATACTATATTCTTTTTTTGCTTTAAAATATATAAAGTTTATTTTAATACATAATTTAGCGAATAGTCTATAAATTTCGTTTTAGATAGAGAAATTTTTAAACATTTACATTTTTCGATAGTAGATTTCCTCATAATTACTCAACAAATAGGAGGAACCCTCGCATTTCATAAGAAAGTGACGATGAAAACTCTTCATACCCATACAGGAAGTAAGGAATCTATATTGAATTATACTTTTACAAGGAAAAATAACCTTGTATCAAATCGGAAAGGTTGTGAGTTTATGAGACTTTCAGATGTACAGCCTAAAAAGAACTTCAGCTACATCTTCGTTCAATTTCCAGGAATGAAAATGAATGTCCCAATGCTCTCGAACAGTGAGGGAAAGGCGGTGAAAGAGGATGTTGCTTTATGTGTCCAATTAGATAGTAAAGACAAAGTGAATCAACTGTACTTTGTCCGTACAGAAAGTATCAAACCTTTTGACTTTACAGCTGAAGGAATTGGAGCAATAGCATCTTATCGAGTCATTAAGCAAAAAGAGAATTCTCAAGACTCACACTCGAAAGAACCTGTTGATTTTATCACGGCTATTACGGATGAAGTAGAAATTGTCCAAAAGAAAACAGATACAGGGTATCACTTCGTCCTAGTATTAAATAATCGTGAAATTGGTTTAGTCGCTTCAGTTGAAGTAGAAGAATTACAACCAGTGAAAGGATCAATGCCTCTTAAAGAGAAAGCGACCGAAACTGTCACCTCTATCCTTGATCAAAAAATAAATAAGGCTGTCTTAGCTAGGAGAGCCAAAAAGATAATTATCTTAGGAGGCAATCTCTTTCAGGATCATATAGTTATAGAGCCAATCCGAATTCTATTAGAGGGCGTTAAAAGAAAAGTTACCGTATTTTCTCCTGCCGCATTAGATTTTATCGGTCCGGGTGATCAGAACCAAACAATCGTAATCAAGAGGGGGTGGTGAATAGGTTTGTCCATTATGGATTCCACAACTTCATATTAGTATCTATCGAAACAAAAGGATTAAAGGGATAATCCGTTTCGATGGAAAAAATATTAAGGAAAGGATATATCGTTGACGTTTACTAGTTAAGAAGAACGTTAATATATGCAAAAGACTTAACCACGGGGGTTAAGTCTTTTTTGTTATTTTTAGCCAAAAACTTTACATGCCAGCTGCTTTCTTACTTAATCCTTATCTGATTCTACCTATAACCTTCTTTATAGTTGATACTATAAATTCTACATCCTCAGCTGTTGAGGACAATGGCGGAGATAGCGTAAGAATATTATTAAACCCTGCAACAGTGGCCCCATTTTTGCCAATAATCAATCCCTTACTCTTACACTCTGAAATAATTTGATCAATTTTTGCAGGCGAAATGGGTTCTTTCGTTTGTTTGTTTTCAACCAGTTCTATTCCCAGCAGGAAACCAAAACTACGGATATCACCAACAAGTGGATGATCCATGAGATCATTCAGTTCTTGTCTCAACTGTTTACCTAATTGAAGAGCACGCTCTACTAAATTTTCTTTTTCGTAGATTTCAATATTCTTTAAAGCGACGGCACAAGCCGCAGGGTTTCCACCAAAGGTATTTACATGTCTGAAAAAACCAAATTCATCTGAACTCTTGAATTTGTCGTATAACTCACGACGAACGGCAGTGGCCGATAAAGGAAGATACCCGCTGGTCAGCCCCTTCGCCATGGTGACTATATCAGGTTTGATGTCAAAGTGCATGTGACCAAATTTTTTCCCCGTTCGTCCAAAGCCGCAAATGACCTCATCTATAATTAAAAGGATGCCATACTTTTGGCAGATTTCCATAACCTTTTCCATATAAATTGGCTCAGGAACCAGAACACCTCCCCCAGTGATAGCTGGTTCCATAATAACCGCAGCAATCGATTCCTTACCTTCCCAAATGATTGTTTTTTCTATTTCTAGGGCGCATTGCAGATTAAATTGTTCGCTGGTCTGCCCTTCTGGGCGGCGGTAACTATCCGGAGGGCTAACATGAATAAAGCCCGGAGCAAGTGGTTCATAATTGAATTTTCGAACAGCCTGCCCTGTCGCAGCTAAAGACCCCATTGAATTCCCATGATAGGCTCGATACCGCGAAATAAATTTATACCGAGCTGGTTCTCCATTTTGCTGGTGATACTGACGAGCAATTTTAAAGGCGGTTTCATTTGCCTCCGACCCACTGTTCGAGAAAAAAATCACATAATCTCCTTCTAACCACTCATTCAATTTCTCTGCTAGCTGGATAGCCGGGATATGACTTTGTGAAAGTGGAAAATAGGCCATGCTTTTTAGTTGTTCATATGCTGCCTGGGCTAACTCTTCTCTTCCATAACCAACGTTTACACACCATAAACCTGACATTGCATCTAAGTATTTATTGCCATGGATATCGGTAATCCACGATCCTTTTCCTTCAACGGCAACGGTTGGTGAGGCTTTTTCTTTATAGGGGGTCATATGATGCCATAAATACTGCCGGTCTTTTTCGAGCATTGCCTCTGCTTTATTTTTGGTCATGGAAATTGTCCTTTCTGTTTAGAAATTTCAGGCTTTTGTTTAAAATTAATGAAAACGGGAACGTTTTTTCCGCTAAATATATAGGGTGTACCACTCTTCCTTAACCCATGGGATGATCCGTTTTTTATATCGTTATATGAACTGCTCTTTCATTGACCGAGAAGGGTTCTATTTCCTTTTTTCGGGCAATGAACCGCTCTTTTATTTACCCAGAATGGTTCTACTACCTTTTTTCGGGCAATGAACCGCTCTTTCATTTACCCAGAATGGCTCTACTACCTTTTTTCGGGCAATGAACCGCTCTTTCATTTACCCAGAATGGCTCTACTACCTTTTTTCAGGCAATGAACCGCTCCTTCATTTACCCAGAATGGTTCTACTACCTTTTTTCGGGCAATGAACCGCTCTTTTATTTACCGGAGGAGGGTTCTCACTCACATTCCTCTTTATGATCAATGAAAACTTTCTTTCATTGACCTTGCGTGCGGCCTTCGAATAAGCAACCAGGATCAGGTAGAAGCTCCTTAAAGAAAAGCAACACTGTCTCTCATCCTATTGATACCGAGCTGTCAGCATTTTCTTTCTTGTATAAAATTCAAATCCGTCTGTGCCATTTGCATGTAAATCCCCATAGAATGAATCCTTGTATCCGGAAAATGGGAAGAAAGCCATCGGAGCTGGCACGCCAACATTGACACCGAGCATTCCAGCATCAATGGTTTCGCGGAACTGACGCACGGCGGAAGCACGATCAGTGTACAGGCAGGCACCGTTCGCAAATGGTGAAGCATTCGCCACATCGATCGCCTCGGTTAAATCTTTTACTCTAACGATGGAAAGAACCGGTGCAAAAAGTTCATCCTGCCAGATTTTCATCTCTTTCGTAACATGATCGAAAATCGTTGGCCCAACGAAATAGCCAGGACCGTTAACCGCTTCATCCTTCCGTCCATCCCGGACAAGAGTAGCACCTTGAGTAATACCGGACTCGATATAATTTATCGTACGGGTCTTATTCCCTTCACGAATGACTGGTCCAAGGAAAATTCCGTCGGTAAGTCCATTACCAATTTTGATTTCATCAGCTAAAATAGATAAACGCTGGACCAATTCATCAGCAATACTTTCTTCCACTGCAACCACGGCGGCTGCCATACAACGTTCGCCTGCAGAACCAAACGCAGCGTTCGTAATTTCTCTTGCTGCAAGCTCCAGGTTTGCATCTTTTAAGACGATGGAATGATTTTTGGCACCAGAAAGTGCTTGGACCCGCTTTAGATTGGCTGTTCCTTTTTTGTAAACATATTCGGCAACAGGCTGTGAACCGACAAATGAGATTGCTTTGACCTCTTTATGTTCGAGCAGCCCATTGACCACATCATGTGCACCATTGACAATATTTAAGACTCCGCTTGGCAATCCAGCTTCCGTCATTAATTCTGTCAGACGGGCCGCAAGAAGTGGTGTCCGTTCGGAAGGCTTTAATACAAATGTATTTCCACAGGCAATCGCAATCGGAAACATCCAGCACGGAACCATCATCGGAAAATTAAATGGAGTAATCCCACCTACGACTCCGAGAGGATAGCGATACATCCCAGATTCAAGATTGGTAGCAATATCGGGCAGCTGTTTCCCCATCATGAACGATGGTGCACCAGCAGCGAATTCAACACACTCAATTCCACGCTGTACCTCACCTGCTGCTTCCGATAGAGCCTTGCCATTTTCTATTGTTACAAGCCTCGCCAGTTCATCCGAATTATCCACAAGCAGCTGCTGATACTTAAATAAAATTCTGGCCCGCTTAGGAACAGGTGTCTGTGACCATGTTTTAAAGGCCTCCTTCGCAACGGCAACGGCATGCTCGACATCTTCTTTTGTAGAAAGTCGTATTTCAGCAATTGCCTGGCCCGTTGCTGGATTGACAACAAGTTCTGTTTTATCAGATTTTGAGTCAACCCATTCTCCTCCGATGTAATTTTTTAATTGCCTGATTCCTTGTGTAAAAGTTGTCATTCAAACAGTCCCCTTTTGATGATTTATCGTTGAGTGCCCGATTAGCAGATGTAAATATATTAAATTGATATACTATCGTTATTAATCATTTGATCTATTTTGGTATAACTAAAACCATGGGCATCTGCCACCGCTTTAAACGTGACTTTTCCACCAATCACATTGATTCCCTTCATTAGAGCAGGTTTGGAAAGTGCGGCAAGATAAATACCTTTGTTGGCAATTTCAATACCATATGGAACGGTTACATTCGTTAAGGCGATGGTTGCGGTTCGAGGGACAGCACCTGGCATGTTTGCAACTGCATAATGAACCACGCCATGCTTTTCATAGGTTGGGTTTGTGTGAGTGGTAATCCGATCAATTGTTTCAATGGAGCCGCCTTGATCGATTGCCACATCAACCACAACAGAACCGGGCTGCATCGTCTTTATCATGCCCTCTGTGACAAGTCTGGGTGCCCGTGCCCCAGGAATAAGGACCGCACCAACAACTAGGTCTGCTTTTTTAACAGCTTCAGTAATGTTATAAGGATTGGACATAAGTGTCGTTAACCGTCCTTGAAATAGGTCATCTAATTCCCTTAACCGGTTTGCATTAATATCCAGAATGGTGACTTTAGCACCTAAGCCAAGCGCCATTTTCGCTGCATTTGATCCGACGATACCGCCGCCGATAATGGTAACTTCAGCCGGGGCAACACCAGGAACACCTCCAAGAAGAACTCCTTTACCACCTTTCGGCTTTTCTAAAAATTGGGCACCGATTTGGATCGACATCCTGCCGGCTACTTCACTCATCGGCATTAACAATGGGAGTAATCCATTTTCTAGTTGAATGGTTTCGTAAGCAATCGCGGTTACTTTTTTATCAATAAGTGCTTTCGTTAGGTCATATTCTGGTGCCAAATGAAGATAAGTAAATAATATTAATCCTTCCCGAAAATATTCAAATTCTTCCGGCAGCGGCTCTTTTACTTTCATGACCATATCTGCTGACCATGCTTCTTTCGCAGTCTGTACGATTTTGGCGCCGGCAGCGATGTATTCCTCGTTCGAGAAACCACTGCCAATTCCCGCATTGTTTTCAATCCAAATTTCATGCCCATTGACGATAAATTCAAATACTCCTCCAGGTGTTAATCCCACTCGATTCTCATTATCTTTAATCTCTTTTGGTATGCCGATAATCATGCTCCTGCATCCCTTTCTGGTTGACCGTTTTGTTGTTGAATTAGTCTCACCGAAAAATACTTCCGAGCCCCCGGAGTTAATAGATGTATAATTTCATTTTCCAATTCACCATTGCTGTTTTTTTTCTCAAAATGAACATAGGCACCGCTTAAATTTTCGGTACTATTTATAATTTGATAGCCTTTTTGAATGTAATAATCAACAAGATCCCGTTCTTTTAAATACTGTTGATATTCAGTCATTTTTCTCCTCCCTTATCTTAACCCGCTTGGTAAAGGGTTAAGAATCTTAATCCTTTACCCTTTACCACTTAATCTCTTACAATATGACAGTTTTTTCTGATTCTGCTTTTTGATTTGAACCATATTTCGCACGTTTTAAAAACTTTCCTGTTCCTGGTTTTCCAACAAACTGTTTATCACGGATAACAAAATTACCGCGTGATAGGACAGACACGGGCTCACCAGTTACCTTGATTCCTTCGAATGCATTATAATCAACGGCCATATGGTGCGTTTCAGCTGAAATGACGCGTTCCACATTTGGATCAAAAATGACAATGTCAGCATCAGCTCCTATGGCAATCGTTCCTTTTTGTGGATACAAACCAAATAATTTAGCAGCCTTTGTTGAGGTAATATCAACAAACTGGTTAATGGAAATTCTTCCTTTCTTAACCCCTTCGGAGAACAGTATACTAACGCGGTCCTCAATGATCGGTCCACCGTTTGGAATTTTTGAAAAATCACCTTTGCCAAGGTCCTTTTGACCAACAAAGTCAAAGGAGCATTGATCAGAGCCTACGGTCTGCAGTTGTCCTGTTTTTAAGGCATTCCACAGTTCGGCTTGATTCCATTTTTCACGTAACGGAGGCGACCAAACGTATTTTGCTCCTTCAAAATTTGGCTTTTCTAGGTAGGATTGGTCCAAAACCAAATATTGCGGACAAGTTTCTCCCCAGATATCGATGCCTTTGCTCCTCGCCTCGGCAATTTTACGGGCAGCTTCTGCACAAGAAACATGGACAACATATAATTGAGATTTAGCTAATTCTGTTAATGTTGCCGCTCTGCCTGTTGCTTCCGCTTCTACTTCCGGTGGTCTTGTCAGCGCATGGAAAATGGGATCGGTATTTCCTTCTTCTAAGGCCTTTTTCACTAAATAATCAATCACATCGCCATTTTCCGCATGAACCATGACGAGTGCCCCAAGGTCCCGTGCAGCAATCAATGTTTTAAAAAGTGTTTCATCATCAGCTTGAAACTGATTTTTATAAGCCATAAATACTTTAAGTGATGTGATCCCCTCTTCTTCAATCATTTTAGGCAGCTCGGCTAGCTTTTCATTGTTCATCTCAACAATTTGGAGGTGAAATCCATAATCAATGACGGCTTTATCTTTAGATTTTGCATGCCAAGTATCAACGGCACTTTTCAGTGTTGCCCCTTTTGTGGTTAAGCAGAAATCAATGATGGTGGTCGTTCCACCAAAGGCTGCTGCTATCGTACCGGATTCAAAATCATCTTTTGTAACGGTTCCGCCAAACGGCATATCCAGATGGGTATGGGGGTCAATTCCGCCAGGGAACAGGTAACAGCCTTTTGCATCAATAACTTCTGCTCCTGAAGCAGGTAAATTGTCGCCAATTTGCGTAACGACTCCATTTTCAATACACACATCGGCTCGATAAGTATCGACTGCCGTTACGATGGTTCCATTTTTAATAATTTTTTTCATAATTAATTATCCTCCCTATTTTGTTGGAATTTCAGTTGTTTATTTTTTAATAATATCGGTTTGATAAGAAAGCGCCCCGAGTGCTGCCTGGCGTTCATTCCATGTCATTGGCGGAAGTTCACTTGGTACTTCAATCATGTCAATCGCACCCTCGACCGGACAGACAATGGAACATAAATTACAGCCGACACAGTCTTCTTCCCTTACTTTGAGGATGCTGTTTCCGTGTTCATCCTTCAGCATATCGATGCATTGGTGGGAGGTGTCTTCACAGGCAATATGGCATTTATTGCAATTAATGCAAACATCATTATTGATTTTGGCAACCACACTATAGTTCAAATCAAGATTGCCCCAGTCAGAATATTTCGGTACCGATTTACCAACTAGATCCATAACAGAGGCGATGCCCTTTTCATCTAAATAATTATTCAATCCTTCAAGCATATCCTCAACGATTCTAAAGCCATGGTGCATGGCTGCTGTACAAACTTGGACTCCGCTTGCACCCATTAACATGAATTCGACTGCGTTTTGCCAGTTTGAGATTCCACCAATCCCTGAGATCGGGATATTAATCCTAGGATTTCGGGCACACTCCCCCACCATATGTAACGCAATCGGTTTTACCGCCGGCCCGCAGTAACCTCCATGTGCACCTTTCCCGGCAACATGTGGAATCGTATTCCAGGTATCAAGATCTACTCCTGCTAAACTATTAATTGTATTAATCATACTAACGGCATCCGCACCACCCTTTACCGCAGCCTCAGCGGTTGCCGTTATATCGGTTATATTCGGTGTGAGTTTTACAATGACCGGAGTCTTCGCCACTTCTTTTACCCAGTAGGTTTGTTGTTCAACTAGGGCCGGTACTTGGCCTGATGCAGATCCCATCCCTCGTTCTGCCATTCCATGTGGGCAGCCAAAGTTTAATTCAAGACCATCAACACCAACTGCTTCTACTTTTTTTACGATCTCATGCCATTTTTCTTGCTTTGGCTCCACCATTAACGAGGCGATGATGGCGTGATTGGGGAAACGCTTCTTAGTTTCATATATTTCTTTCAGGTTTACTTCTAAAGGGCGATCGGTAATGAGTTCGATATTATTAAAGCCGGCTACTCTTTGGCCATTAAAACTCACAGCAGAAAATCGGGAAGACGTATTAATAATAGGCTCTCCCAATGTCTTCCAAACCGCGCCGCCCCAGCCGGCTTCAAATGCACGTTGGACTTGGTATCCTGAATTTGTCGGGGGTGCTGAAGCAAGCCAGAATGGATTGGGTGATTTTATTCCAGCTAAATTGATCCTTAGGTCTGCCATAATCCTGCCTCCTTTTATTCTTTATCCGTAAGCCTAGGCTGTTTCCACAACCGAAGGATTCAGTAGTTGATGAATGGCATAAGCAGTTTCTTTCCCTTGTTGAACAGCCGTTACCACCATCGCATCGCCCTGTAGTCCCTTTCCATAAATGACATCGCCACAAGCAAACACCTTCTGGTTGGACGTTTGATAGGTAGCGGGATTAATCGTCACAACTCCCCCGTTATGCTCTAGATGAAACTGTTCGATTAGTTCCACATATCTGGATTGGCCATTTGCTTTAATCACCGCATCGACTTCAAGAATAAATTCAGTTCCTTTGATTGGAACAGGGCGCCGGCGGCCATCCGCGCCTGGTTCTGCCAGCTCCATATTGATGCATTCAATCCCGGTTACATTCCCTTGCTCATCACCTAAAATCCTGACTGGTGCCGTAAGCCATCGGAATTCCACTCCATCTTGTTTAGCGAATTCAAATTCAAATTGATAGGCAGTCATTTCTTCCCTTGTTCGTCTGTAGAGGATCTTGACATTGTCAGCACCGAGACGAGCGGAATTCGTTGCTGCATCAATAGCGGTGTTTCCTGCCCCGATTACGGCAACCTTTTTTCCTAGCAGCTGCGCAGAAAGTGGTTTTGTTTTCGTTTCTTTAACAAATTCGATCGCGTCAAACACTCCTGTTAAATCCTCACCATTTATCCCCAATTCTGGCACCTTGGACATGCCAATCGCGAGGACAATAGCATCGTAGTTATTCATAATTTCTTCAACTGCTATATTTTTGCCAACTCTTGTGCTGGTTCGAATCTCAACAGTTAAGCTCTCAATCTGCTTTACTTCCCAGTAGGAGATGTTAAGCGGCAGTCTAAATGGCACGATTCCATATGTGTTTAATCCTCCGGCCTTTTCTTCTGCTTCAAAAATAGTAACCTGGTAACCTAGCAGTGCTAGTTCCCTTGCTGCAGACAACCCAGCTGGTCCCCCGCCAACAATCGCCACGGTTTTCCCGTTTTTCTTTCCAGCTGTAAACAGGGATTGTTCATTCTGGATCGCCCAATCGGTCGCATAACGCTGCAGGTTACCAATCATGATGGGCTTGGTAGAATGGTTCAGGACACAGGCGCCCTCGCATAATTCCTCTGTTGGACAAACGCGTGAACAACTAGCCCCAATAGGATTTGCCGTTAGAATCGTTTTAGCTGACCCTTTTAAATTCCCAGAAGCGATTTTCTTAATAAACGAAGGGATATCAATTCCTGTTGGACATGCTTTTATACAAGGTGCATCGTAGCAGTATAGACATCGATTCGCTTCTTCGACGGCTTCCTGCTTTGTTAATCCAGGGACTATTTCTTGAAAATTCAGGCTTAAATCTTCAGATGAGATTTTTGAATGATTAATAACACCCAATGGCCAAAACCCCCTTTATTAAATAATAAATTCTAAAAAGAAAGAACCGTTTCTAACAGGACGTTTACTCCCTTTGCGCAGTCCTCCCAAGTAGTAAGCTCCTCTTCACAATGACTCTTTCCATTGATACTTGGAACAAAGATCATCGCCGTTGGAATATAACTTGCTAGAAATTGAGCGTCATGACCGGCGCCGCTATCCATTCTTTTATACGAGTAGTTTAATGACTTAGTAGAAATCTCTAATAAATCGCATATATCATCATCAAATAATACTGTAGAACGATCCCATAATTTCTCGGTTCGAATATCACAGCCCTCATTTCCCGAGGATTGTGTAAGACCAAAGATAATCTCTTCCACTCGCTTGATTACCGCTGGATCTTTGTGTCTAGCCTCAAGTGAAAAAACTACTTTATTTGGGATAACGGTATGAATGTTTGGAAGGACATTCATACGTCCTATCGTGAAAACTAAATCCTTATCTAGAGCACTAAGCTTTTGGCGGGCTTCGCTGATTAAGTTATTAGCCGCAAAGAGAGCATCCTTTCTCATGTCCATGGGAGTGGTTCCCGCATGGTCCGATTCCCCTGTTATCGCGATTTCATAACAAACCATTCCCAGCACGCATTCTACTACCCCGATTGATAAAGATTCCCGTTCAAGAATCGGTCCTTGTTCAATATGTAATTCTAAAAAGGCCGCAGCTTTGATTAAACGGGATTCCTCCTTACCAACGTAGCCAATCGACTGTAAGGCGTCTTCAAACGTGATACCATAGACATCCTTTTTCTTTAGCATTGTCGCTTTATCAAATTTGCCTGACAATACTCCAGATGCCATCATCGATGGTTCAAATCTGGCTCCTTCTTCGTTTGTGATATCGGCAATGACAAGAGGAATCCGGGGCTTAACCTTATTTTCAACTAAAGCACGCGCGACTTCTAAACCAGCGACTACCCCTAATACGCCATCAAACCGTCCGCCTTTTTTGACTGAATCTAAATGCGAGCCGATCACAAGCGGCGGCTTGTCTTCAATCCCTGCTAATGTCGCATAGATATTCCCCATATCATCAATTTCAACCGACATCCCTAACTTTTTACAGCATGAAATAAAATAATCTCTCGCTAAACGATCCTCTTCGGATAGGGCTAAACGAGTGACACCATTGTTTTCGGTTCGGCCGAAATTGGCAAATTGCTCAAGCGTGGACTGTAATCTTTCGGCGCTGATTAAAATTTTTTGTTTTTCCATCATCTTATTTCTGCCCCTTTCATCTCTTTTTAGCTGTGTGAAAAGACTTTTTTTACCCTACTGTCTTAATGTGAAATCTCCTCCTAATTGCTAAGCTTTAACCTTATGTCTTTTATATGTCTTTAATTTCCGCTCTAAATTGATTATCTTCCTTATAAGAATGACATTCCATTATCTGGTAAGGAAATCTAACACAATTATTTAGGTAAACGACTACAATTATGACGCCACTCCTTGAGAACATCCCTGTAAAGGGTTAGGGTGTTAACAAGTATGGATCAAGATTTGGCTTTGCTTCTTCATTCACTAGTTTTGCTAATTCTGTAAATTCAATTTCGTAAACAATCCGTGGCCGCCCTTTTTGATGTAAGGATTCTTTCCCAATGATTTTTGCAATCTTCTTTTCACATAAACTTTTTAAAATTCTTGCTGCGTGGCGTTCACTTGTATTCATCCCAATACTTAATTCCCTTGTGGTCACAACATTTTTTTGCATCATTGACAACCATGCATAAAATTTACGAAGTGTTAATGAATTTTGCTGATTATCGTTTGATTTTTGTAAGGGATAATTCACTGTTTCTACCGTTCCAAGTGGTCCATAAATCCTTTTGTCTGCATCAATCAAAAAACTGCTCCCCTTCTTTTCTCTGATTGAAAATTCAAGAGCATTCCTTGCATTATAAGCAGCATTTTCAACCGTATTTCCATAGCCAATCCCAAGATTAACCGTAACGGTAAAAAGGTCGTTTAATTCTTTTAGAAAGTAGAAATCTCTCCGTTTTTTCGTTACCTTTTCAAAAACACCACGTGTTGTGTAAAGTGTAATGATCTCGCTATCCGATAAATTACTACTTGAAAATAGCAGGTTTCCAAATTCTACTATTCTTTCCTTTATAAAATTACATTCCTTTTGTAATCGTTCAGTTCGTTCCTTTTCGTCATGGATCAGCTTAAATTGGAGGACCGTAATTTGAGCTTCCGCTTTTTTTTGATTTTGCCCACTTAGCACCGCTTTGCGTAATGTATCTCGGATATTTGCCTTTGTGTGTTTAATCAAAAAAACCGGTACATGGAAGAACTTTAATCTTTCATAGACAGAATTTAGCGTGGTGGCAATCACCTGAACTTTTCCCTCTTTCCATAAGTTCAAGTGATAGTTTGCTAATCCATCACTATCCACTGTATCTTCGTTCAAGGTGATTAATCGATAGGGGATTCTAGAGATCCCTATTTCCTCATAAATTTCTTCTAAGTAATGGGACTCGACAATATCATAACTAATGATTGGGTAATGATGGTAAATCTCGAACACCTCTAATAACAGTCGATAGATATCCGAGCCTTCAAAAGGAATATAATAGGAGATTACATCCAAGGGGATAGCCTCTTTTGAAATAAAAAAAGGTGTTGGACCAGCAAAAACATAAATATCCTTCGGTTCGTGGTGTTCCCGAACTAATTTTGCTGATTCCTCTACCTTTTCATAGATAAGTGATTTTGTTTTAAGTTGATTAAATTCTGAGGCAATCTTACTTATTTTATCGACTAACGGTTCAGGACCGACAATGTATACAGTCAGTTTTATCATGATCACCTCCTGTTCGATAGCATAGAAGCATCTAAAATTTGTCTTAACTAGCTTCGTTAGCCTGATTATCGTTAATATGTTTAAAATAATCCATCGCTTTGAAATAAAAGCTCACATTGAAATTTATGTAAACGGATACATTTTAGAACAAAAAAACCTAATCCTTATCGACGCAACGAAAGGATCAGGTCTTTTGATGTCTTGAAACATATTTATTATTCGTCACCCAGAAACGCCATGGATAGTCCCTTGCTTCACCAGAATTGTTAATTCCAATCCTTTTTCCAGATGATATGCTTTCAGGACAGATTCCCTTAGCAATAAATAAAGGAGAAGAAGTGAGAAGGCGGCCATAGTCATCGATTGTAATGCCCATTGATTTTGTCAATTTGCCGGGGCCGTTTGTCAGATTAGTCAGGACCTCGATTCCTCTTCTTTTTTTCATAAGCTCGATACCAATCACTGGTTCAATGGCTCGGACCAATACCGCTTCAGGTTTTTCTTCACCACCGCTAACTACATTGAACAGGCAGTGGGTGTGCATTAAATACGTATAGGTAAGACCCGAACGTTGGAACATGACTTCTGTTCTTTTCGTGCGTCTGTTTTGATGGCTGTGTGCAGCCCTGTCTCCAGGCCCTATGTAAGCCTCTGTCTCGACAATATAACCTGCCGTCATTCCTTCGTTCGTTTCTTTTACAAGCAGGCAGCCAAGTAATGCCCTTGCCAATTCGAGAGTGGGCTGGTCATAAAACTCCGCAGGTAACGGATCGATATCCAGTAAAGTATCTTCCATGCCTTATTCACTCCTTATAAAGGCTTATCTTTCTCTGTTATAAACCAACCATCAGGTTTTCTTTCAATATGAAACAAATTTTCATCAAACTTTTTTCTAAGTAATTTATACTCCTCATTTTCAAATTTCACCTGTGTTACTTTAATTTTCTTTAAGGTTATTTCCGGTTTCTCGACTTCAAAAATCAGGTCGTCTATTACAAAAAAAGTTTTCTGATGTTTCATTCTTTCCACTCCTTCCCCTTATAAATACATACGTATATAATTTGTTAAAAATGAAAAATTTCCTTGTTAATTTTCTGTAAAATAAACGGAATCTTATCATGATTTGAGCAATTCCTTAACAATCCTTGATTCCTACTTGGTTCGTGGGTACAGTATCAGTGGCTATCATGGTATTGGGTGAAGGTGAGCCACTACATATTCATTATACGCTAATTCGAAAAAAAAGCTTATATGGTCACAATAAAAGATCAGTTCTTACTAAATAAAATTATTTGACATTTCAATCAATGGTGATAGTATTGTACATGCAGGTAATTATTACAAATTCATATGGAAAATAAATCCGCTAGAGGTGCCTTTTTAAAGGGCTGAGATTGAAGTACTACTTCGGGACTCTATGAACCTGATCTGGGTTATACCAGCGTAGGGAAGTGGAAAACAGGATATTTGAATGTGCAATTTTCTCTTTCAAATGATCAAACCACTTTCTAAACATCGGAAAGTGGTTTTTTGTTTTTCACCTGTTCATAAGCGGAATCTTCTAAAGAGGTGACGCGAATTTTAACAAATGTTAAAGAGTTACATATCATTTCGAACGCTAAAATGCCAATCGAGCAGTTACGAGAGATTTTACTTGAGATTCACCCTTATGTAACGTCGATCCACTTAAGGGAAAAGCAACAAACAGCCCGGGAACTTTTTCAAGCGGTTGAATGGCTATCTAAAGACATCCCCCTTTCAAAAATTATTATTAATGACCGAGTGGATGTTGCTGTTGCCGCAAGAGTCGCAGGGGTCCAATTAGCCTATCATAGTTTGGACCAAGCGATTGTAAAAAAGGCGTTTCCAAGCTTAAAGGTAGGTAGTTCCATTCACTCTTATCAGGATGGAGAAAACGCTCTGAGGGACGGTGCTGATTACGTTCTGTTCGGCCACGTGTACCCTTCCCACTCTAAACAAGGTAAGACACCAAAAGGTATCGAGGAATTAGCAAAAGTAGCTAAACTGGCTATTCCGGTCATTGCTATTGGCGGGATCACACCTGAAAATACAAAACCAATCATTCAAGCTGGTGCTAAAGGTATTGCGGTTATGTCGGGTGTCTTAGATTCAAGCGATCCGTTAACCGCAGTAAAAGCGTATGTACATGCATTAAAAGATGGAGATGGTAAAAGGTGAAAAATTCATTTGATGTTGCCATTATTGGCGGCGGAATAAACGGAAGTTCCATTGCCTATCAACTTTCAAAGCTTGGGAAAAAGGTGGTTCTAATTGAGAAGAATCGTTTGGCTTGTGAAGCATCCAGTGCCGCTGCCGGAATGCTGGCAGCACAAGCGGAGATTGAAGATGATGGTCCCTTTTTTCAATTAGCTTTAAAAAGCCAGGGAATGTTTTCTTCCCTCTCAGACGAGTTATTTGAAATTACCGGAATCGATATTGAGTTTGTTCGTAAAGGCATGATTAAAATTGCCGAAACAGAAGAAAAAGCCACAGAAGTCAAACAACAAGCTACGTTTCAACGACATTGGGATCCAGAAATAGAATGGCTTGATTCTCATAGTATACGAGAATTGGAACCCTTCCTCTCCCCTAACGTTGCTGGCGGGATGTTCATCCCTAACGATGGCCATGTCCAGCCAGCTAAATTATCGAAGGCTTTTGCAAAGGCCGCAGAACAATTCGGGGCGACCATTCTCGAAAACACAGAGGTTCTTTCATTCAACTACGAAAATGACCGAGTAAACGGGGTTATAACCACTTTAGGAAACATCGATTGTAACCAGGTTGTCCTTGCAACCGGGGCATGGGCTTCAAAGCTAATGGATGAAACAGGGCTGGCTCTATCAGTCTATCCGGTCAAGGGTGAATGCTTTTCTGTTAAGACAGATATACCGATTATAAACAGAACGATTTTTTCGGATAAACGCTGTTACTTGGTTCCAAAACGCAATGGTGAAATCTTTATTGGTGCCACCCAAATTGATAATACATTTGACAAAAAAGTGACACCAAGCGGTATTGCTACATTAGTGGAAAGAGCCAGTCAACTGGTTCCACAGATTAAGGATGCCCCATGGGAGCGGGTTTGGGCTGGTCTTAGACCCCAAACTGGAGATGGTCTCCCTTATATTGGTGAACATCCATTATGGAAAGGATTGTTCATTGCAGCCGGACATTACCGGAACGGAATTTTATTAAGCCCGGTTACAGGTATGCTTGTGGCTGATTTATTGGATGGCAGACCAGATGGAAACCTGCTCTCGGCTTTCCGAATTGACCGGAATAAAACATTGGTGCATTAGGAGGTTAAACATGAACGTATTATTAAATGGAGAGTTTATTACATTACCAGATGACATTGACTCCGTTTCAGATTTACTTATGCATTATGAAGTCCACGATAAAGTCGTTGTCGTCGAAGTTAACGGGGAAATTCTAACTAGTGAAAATCACCAATGTACTAGATTATCAGATAAAGATCGAATCGAAATTGTCCATTTTGTAGGAGGCGGTTGAAATGTTAAAAATAGGCCCATTATCATTTAATTCTCGTTTATTGCTTGGAACTGGGAAGTACCCAAGCTTTGAAATCCAAAAGGAAGCGGTGGAAGTTTCTAAAGCTGAGATTCTAACGTTTGCTGTGCGGCGGATGAATATCTTTGAACCAAGCCAGCCCAATTTTTTAGAGCAGCTGGACACCAATAAATATACTTTACTTCCAAATACAGCTGGGGCAAAGACTGCCGCAGAAGCCGTGCGAATTGCTAAGCTAGCAAAGGCTTCTGGTCTCTGTGACATGATTAAAGTTGAAGTCATTGGCTGTGATAAAACATTACTACCTGATCCAATCGAAACTCTTAAAGCAACGGAAGAGTTAGTAAAAGAAGGATTTATTGTCCTTCCTTATACTTCTGATGATGTCGTCTTAGCAAGGAAACTACAAGAAGCTGGTTGTCATGCAGTTATGCCAGGAGCCTCACCAATTGGTTCTGGCCAGGGAATCATCAATCCAGTAAACCTTAGTTTTATTATCGAACAAGCCGTGGTTCCGGTTATTGTTGATGCTGGTGTAGGTTCCCCTGCCGATGCTGCATTGGCAATGGAATTAGGAGCCGACGGTGTATTATTAAATACAGCTGTTTCGGCCGCAACAGACCCGGTAAAAATGGCCAAAGCTATGAGTTTAGCGATTGAAGCCGGACGCTTAGGCTATGAAGCCGGGAGAATCGAGAAAAAGCGATATGCTGCTGCCAGCAGTCCAAAAGAAGGAATGAGCATCGGGTGAATAATCGGTACTCACGCCAAGAATTATTTTCACCTATTGGGATTGCAGGACAGGCAAAAATTTCAACTAAACATGTTTTAATCATAGGAGCCGGAGCACTTGGATCCGCAAGTGCCGAAGCTCTGGTCCGTTCCGGGATTGGTCAGCTAACCATCGTTGACCGGGACTATGTTGAATGGTCCAATTTACAGCGGCAGCAATTGTATACAGAGGAAGACGCAGACAATAGACTGCCCAAAGTCATTGCTGCTAAAAATCGATTAACAGCGATTAACTCTTCTGTGGACATTGAGGCCGTCATCGCCGATGCCTCTGTGTTAGAGCTTGAAGGATGGGCTAAACAAGTCGATCTTATTATAGATGCAACCGATAATTTTGATACAAGGATGATCATAAACGACGTATCACAAAAGTATGATGTGCCATGGATTTATGGTGCCTGTGTTGGCAGCTATGGAATCTCCTACACTATTATTCCTGAAAAAACCCCTTGCTTTACTTGTTTATTAGAAACAGTTCCACTAGGAGGATTAACTTGTGATACGGCTGGAATTATCAGTCCTGCTGTGAACATGGTTGTGTCTTATCAAATCAGTGAAGCATTAAAGATTTTGGTTGGTGATTTTGACTCATTGCGGAACAAGCTGGTTTCATTTGATTTATGGAAAAACCAACATAGTGCCATAAAAGTGGATAAATTAAAAAAAGAGGATTGTCCCTCTTGTGGGCAACACCGTTCATATCCCTATTTGTCGTTTGAGAATCAAACAAAAACAGCGGTATTGTGTGGAAGAGATTCCGTTCAGATCCGGCCTTCTCTTCCCATTGCCAGGGATTTAGAAGCATTAGAAAAAGTTTTAGTGAATCAAGGGGGAATAGTGCAGCGAAATCCTTACCTCCTATCGTTTAATGTCGATCCTTACAGATTGGTCGTTTTTAAAGACGGTAGAGTGTTAATACATGGAACGAAGGATATAGCTGAAGCAAAGGTGCTATATCATAGATATTTAGGATAAAAAGAACAGAGGTTTCCTTCTACACCCGTGATTAAAAAACGGCGTGTTGGAAGGAATCCTCTTTTGTTTAGCTGTTTGAAGTATTTAGTGGACAACATGATGCACGTTGTACCAATTTATGTGAAACAATAATACGTTTAGCCGGTTGTGAACTATTTTCAATTTTTTGGATTAAGCTCCTTGATGCTTCAATTCCAAGCTTTAAAATATTAATATCCATGGAAGTTAAAGGAGGCTTTGACATTTCTGACAGCAGGATATTATTAAAGCTAACAACAGAAATATCATCTGGAACCTTGATTCCTAATTCATCTAACTTATTAAGGACTCCCAGTGCCATGAAATCATCAACCACTAAAAGCGCAGTAGGTGGTTTTGGAAGAGCCATTAACTCATTAACTGCCTCTTGGCCCCCTTCCCTCAGGAATTCCTCATGTTTAATATATTCCTCATTTATAGGAAGGTTTGCCTCCTTTAATGCTTGTTTATAGCCATTTAAACGATCTACGGTGACCATTAGTTCAGTGCTGCCGCCAATAAAAGCAATTTGCTGGTGTCCAAGTTCAATCAGGTAATCGGCAGCCTCCTTCATTGCACCAACATTATCATTATCAACGTGTGCAATTTCTTCTGTATAGTTAGCTGGTTTTCCAATCACTACAAACGGAAAATCCATTTTTCTTAAGTACATGATGACCTGATCCTCCACTTTAGAATGTAAGAGAATCATCCCATCTACTCGTTTTCCTTGAACCATTTCAATTACTGCTTCAAAAGTTTCTTGTTCTGATCTTCCTGTTGTCATTTGCAGGGCATACTTTTTTTCGTGTGCCCCTTCACTAATCCCCTGCAACACCGTCGAAAAAAAAGGATTTTGGAAAACTACATCCCCCGAGCTTGGCATTACAAGTCCAATTGTTTGAGTTGTTTTACTAGAAAGACTTCTTGCATTCAGGTTAGGATGGTACCCAAGCTCCTCCATCACTTGCTTGACTTTTCGTTTCGTTGCTTCACTAATTCTGGGATTATTAGCAATTACTCTTGAAACCGTAGAAGGTGCAACATTTGCAAGCTTTGCGACCTCTTTTATTGTTACCGTCATTTTTTTCACCCTTCTTAATAGGGATTTTCATTTTATTTTATCATAACAGAAATAGTACTTTGGTAGCACAATAAAAAGTTCAAGCACATTGGACATCGGATGATTTTATTTTAAATACAAATCAACAACTATTTTACAGAAATTTTAGACTATTAATCTAATTTTCTATTGAAATAACCTTCCAAAAATAGTATTATTTGATTGTGAAAACGGTTGCACTATTTCTTAAAATTATATAGATCCTCCTTTATCCATCATAGGAGGATCTTTATACCACTTTTTGTGCAAACGATTTCACAAAAAATAACAAAGGGGTTTTTCTATGAAAAAGAAGCAGTGCACAATGCTGTCGCTTGTTACCATTACAGGATTAATACTCCAGCTGTTAACAGGACTCTCAAGCGGAACAGTAAAAGCAGCAGAAACTTCATCTAAGCAGGTTGTACTTGTTGGAAACCTGCAAACCGCTTTAGGAAATTCAGGTGATTGGGATCCATCTTCCACCATCACAAAAATGACCGACAAAGGAAATGGCCTCTATACCCTAACCGGTACATTACCAGCGGGTACATATGAGTACAAGATCGCCATCGGCGGCAGCTGGAATGAAAATTACGGAGAAGGCGGTACTCCAGGAGGGAACAATATGAAACTATCTCTCACTGAACAAAAAGAGGTAACCTTCTATTACAATGATAACACACACTCCATTGCCGACAGCAGCCATTACACTCCATTAACGGGAGACAAACAGCCTCGTATTGCCGGAACCATTCAGCCTGCCATTCAAGCCGGTTCAGCATGGAGCCCTGCCGATTCAACTGCATTGCTATCTGATGATCATTTTAACAATGTGTACTCTTTCACCACAAAAGTACCCAGAGGCAGCTATGAATATAAGATTGTTCTGGGCAAGGACTGGACGGAGTCTTATCCATCTTCTAATGAAAAACTAAATGTACTTGCGGATACAACGATCACATTTTTTTATAACCAGCAAACAAAAGAAGTTTATACAGATTACAGACCAGCTGGGTCTGATAGTTTAATTGATAAGGCTGCACTATATCATGATTCATGGGACAAAGTATACCGGACGCCTTTCGGGGCAGTACCTGCAGAACAACCTGTAACCCTGCGCGTGTCCGCTAAGAAAGGAGATTTGACAAGGGCCAATCTGTATGTAAAAAACTATAATACTGGCACATCAACTGTCATTTCTTTGAAGAATGCCGGCTGGACAGACACGACGGACAAAGGTCCGCTTGAGTTCTGGGAAGGCAAATTCACCCCTTCTGAAAAAGGCATCTACGGGTATAAATTTATTGTTGGCGATCAAGATGCTACAGCTGAATACGGTGAAGATACACAGGAGGGCCACACTGGAAAAGCAGAAGATAAAAATGCAGGACTATTCCAATTGACCGTTTACGACCCTGCCTATAAGACACCAGATTGGATGAAAGAAGCTGTTGTTTATCAAATCTTTCCGGATCGCTTTTATAATGGAAACAAAGCCAACGATCATGTGAAGGACCAAATTGGAGCACGTGGCAGCCAGCCAATCGAACATCCAGCTTCTTGGACCTCATTGCCGGATAATCCATATGAACAAGCTACTGGATCATATACGGGAGATGGAGAGTTTACCAACGACTTTTTTGGCGGTGATCTCGCCGGTATTAAAGCAAAGCTTGATTATCTGCAGTCTCTTGGCGTTAATACCTTGTATTTAAACCCAATCGCACTTGCACCATCCAACCATAAATACGATGCTGCCGATTATAAACAGGTCGATCCAATGTTTGGAACACAGAAAGAATTCGAGGATTTTGCAAAGGAATTATCCAAACGTCATATGCATCTTATTTTAGACGGGGTCTTTAACCATGTTTCCGACGATTCCATCTATTTTGACCGCTACCACAAATATAAAACCGTAGGTGCTTATGAATATTGGTCCCGTATTTATGACTTGATGAATCAAGAAAAATTGTCCGAAACAGCAGCCAAGGATAAGGCGAAGAAGCAATTGATTGCCGAAGGCCAAACCTTTAGTCCATACGGCTTTGAAAACTGGTTCGATATCAAAAATGAAAAGGTAGACAATGAAAAAGTCAACGGGGTTTCAACAGGTCAGCATTATAAATATGATGACTGGTGGGGATATGACAGTCTGCCTGTCTTTAAATCAGTGGATGGTACGAAAGTCAACCACCCTAGTGAGCTAAACAATACACAATTAGCGAATTATATTTTTTATGACAAGGATTCAGTAGCAAAAACGTGGATGGATCAAGGTTCCTCTGGCTGGCGGCTCGATGTAGCGAATGAAGTGGACAGCTCCTTCTGGCAGGAATTCCGTAAGCAAATGAAATCCAAGGCGATGATTGGAGCAGGAAAAACACTTCAAAAAGAGGAAGAGCCCCTTATTTTAGGTGAAATTTGGGATGATGCATCCAAGTATTTCTTGGGAGATCAATATGACTCTGTTATGAACTATCGTTTCCGCGGGGCCATCTTGGATTACTTAAAGAACGGGAATGCCGCTAATGCGGAGAACACCCTCCTCGCTGTACAAGAGGACTATCCAAAAGAAGCGTTTTATGCCCTTATGAACCTAATGGGATCACATGATACAGCTCGGGCCATTTTCCTGCTGGGCAATGGAACTGATACCTATTACCGGGCAGAACAAGACCCGAACTATAATTATAATGAAGGTGTTAAGCGACTAAAGCTGGCTTCCATCCTTCAAATGGGCTATCCAGGAGCACCGACCATTTATTATGGAGATGAAGCAGGCCAAACAGGATCAAAGGATCCAGACGACCGCAGGACCTATCCTTGGGGCAAGGAAGATAAATCCCTCATTGCCCATTATCAAAAAATTGGTCAAATCCGTAAAGAAAATGCCGACCTATTTGCTTATGGGGATTTACACCACATTTATGCAAAAGGCGATGTATTAGCCTATGTCCGGACCAAGGGAGCAAAATCAGGCCTTGTCATTATTAATAGAGGGGAAAACGCTCAAACGGTCGAGATAGATACAAAAGAACTGCTAGGGAATGGTCTTCGTTTTATTGATCAATTAGATAAGAAATATGAAGCTGCTGCAAAGGATGGTAAATTGAGCTTAACTGTCCCGGCTGAATCAGGTCGAATGCTAGTATCGGTTAATGAAGTCAAGAAGCCGGTTTCCGTAAAAGCTGTAACCGGAACAGCAGGTTCAAAAAAGGTGCTGTTAAACTGGTCAGGAACCAGTGCCAAATACAATGTTTATCAATCCACAGTATCTGGCGGTTTATGGACAAAAGTAAAAGAAACAACTGATCCATCTGTAACCATTTCTGATTTAAATAATGGCAGGACCTATTATTTTGCCGTTACGTCTGTAGATGAAAATGGCAATGAATCTATACCTGTTTCAACTTCCGGATTAGTCCCACACTACGATGCGGCCAAGAACAGCATCAAAGATCTGACTGTATTAGAAAACGGTGAACTGAATCTTGCTCAAGCCTCAAATGTAAAAGCAACTTTTTACTTGTCTGGCGCGACAGAAGCAGGAGCAGCTGAAGGAGTGACAGCTGAGCTTCAAGTAAGGCTAAAAGGCCAAACTACATGGCAATCCTCCCCTGCCCTATATAATGGCCAGACACAAGATGGCGTAGCAAACGAATTTCAAGGAAACTTCACGGCATATGAAGCGGGCACGTATGAATACCGGATGGCCTTTACGCCGGATCTAGGAACCACCTGGGTATACTCCACAACAGGAGAAGTAACCTATACGCATAGTACAGCTGATACAACCCCGCCAGCTAAACAAGTTGTATTGGATACACCAGTGAAAGAGTCTGGCCAGGTTAACTTAACCTGGAAACTATCGGAACCTGATCAGCCATATAAAACGCTTATCTACCGAGACGGCCAAGCACTTACTACCTTAAACGGAGATGTTACCACTTTCCGTGATTATCAGGTAGCAAATGGCACTGCTTATAAGTACCAAATCCGTGTCTTTGATCAGGCTGGTAATTATGTTGATTCAAACACCGTTAGTGTGACACCGGAAATTGTCATGGTTCAAGTGACATTTAAGGTGCATGCACCGGATTACACTCCGTTGTCCGCTCAAGTGAATTTACCGGGCAGCTTAAATGGCTGGAATACGGGCGCTTGGTCGATGAGCCGTAATGGTGCGGTTACACCGGATTGGGAATATACGATGGAATTAGAAGAAGGAACCGAGCTCACCTATAAATATGTAAAAAACAATTCTTGGGATCAGGAAGGTTTAACAGACCATACTCCAAACGATCCTTCGGATGACGATATTAGCTACTATGGTTATGGTGCACAAGGAACGGATATGAAGATTGTCGTCACCAATCAAGGCAACAACAAAATGGTTGTCCAAGATACCATTCTGCGCTGGATCGATATGCCATTAGTCGTGAGTCAAATCAGTGTGAATGGTTCAACGATGACTGTAACAGGAAATGCGATTAAAGGCGCAGACTTGACCATTAACGGAGAAAAAGTGGCCGTGGGCAAGGATATGAATTTCACACAATCCTTCACACTCCAAGCTGGTCAAACTTCTGTACCTGTTCACATCGAGCCTTCTACCGAAACAAAGTCGACGATTTTTAAAGGTGATGGCGGATCAATTAATAAAAATACTAAGAACTATTTGATTGATGTCTCAGGAAAAACCATAAGTGAAGTGAGAAATTAGGATAGAAAGAGGTCTGCCAGTTGCGGCAGACCTTTTTGCATGTATTTTATTGGTAAAAGATGAGGTCTTTTTACTCTAGTCTTATGGTTGATTAAATAGTAATCTTACAACTAGACTAGAATAAGAATTGGATTAATTACCCAAAATAAGATATCCATTTCTATTCTACACGATTTTTTGACATTACATATGGCGGAAGAAGGTATAATATGACTGAAAACATGGTACTGGTTAATATCGGGCTGTTACTGATTCGGCTCGTGATCGGGCTGACTTTTTTTGGACATGGCGCACAAAAGTTATTTGGCTGGTTTGGTGGTCCTGGTATAGCGGGTATGGGAAACTGGCTTGAAACACTCGGTCTTGAAAAAGGAGCCAAGGTTTGGGCGACCCTGGCAGGCTTATTCGAGCTGATAGGCGGATTACTTTTTGCCGCAGGTTTTCTTACTTGGATTGGTGCAATCATGATTGTCATCGTGATGATTGATGCTATTTTTACTGTTCATGGCAAAAATGGCTACTGGATGACCAACAATGGGTTTGAATATAATCTCGTTTTAATTGCTGCTGTTATTGGAGTAGCGCTAATTGGTCCTGGTGACTATGTGTTGTTTTTTAACCTTAAATGATTAAATTAAGGATAGCTTTCTATTCAGAAATTCGAAAAATAATCCTTACAATACTCCTATCAGATTTACTTGGTAGGAGTTATTAGCATTAGGCCATTAAAATGAGCCCTATTACCTTTTCATTTTGTAAAGGTATTTTGCAAAAACAGAAACGCTTTAATGTTAAACTTAAAAAGCTCGTTGAACAAACCAAACAAGACCGAAGACTAAGATTGCTGCCGAGGCTCCAGGGATAACCCATCTGATCGGTCTTAACGTTAATTGCCTAATCCACAAAATTAATGGGAAAGCTAAACAAACAATTAAAAGTTGGCCAATTTCAATCCCGATATTAAAAGATATTAATGATGTCGCCATATGACCGGTATCTAATCTCATTTCTGAAAGAATTCCCGCAAAACCAAATCCATGGATTAAACCAAATGCAAACGCAAGCCATGGCTGATGTTTCGAGTCCTGATTAAAAATATTTATAAGTGCCACATAAATAATGCTTAGAGCGATAGCCGATTCTACAAATCTACTAGGGAGATGAACAATATCGAATGTTGCCAAAGCCAAAGTGATACTATGTGCAATTGTAAAAGCAGTGACTAAAGACAGGATATGACGGATCGTTTTTGCCCCAATTAATAAGCTTATGACAAACATGATATGATCATAACCTGTGAAAATATGTTTTAATCCAAGACTTACAAACTGTTTAACATTTTGCAACGAGCTTATTTCTCCAATTTCTACTTCTCTTGATTCGAAAGTTAAAACCTTTTCTTGGTGTTTCCCGTCCATTTTAATGGTAGCAAAGTTCGCATGACTTGGGTCGGAATCATCCATAAACATATTATATTCGACCAGTAGTTTTTTAGGTTTATTCTCGATTTTATACTCCAAATTAATCACCGCAAACGGACGCTCCTTAATCATTTCTATATCCGTTTCTAACACTCTGCCCTCAACTAGCTCGCTGTCCACATAAAGCTTTATATGCGAATTTATATAATTTTGCAGGACCTTGTGATTAATGAATTCCTTTTCATTCGTCGCCTTATTTAGGGCATGCCCAAGCTCTTCTAAATCCAGTTTCAATTCATAATTCAGCGTTTTATCCTTGACATTAATAGTGGAAAAACCTTCACTGTTATTTGTATGTGCGTAAGCGGAATAGGGGCGTAGTGAAAATATTGCTAGAAGAATGAGCAATACAGGAACTAGTATTCTTTTCATTGTATCCACGTCCATTTCTTTGTTAATTTTCATGTCTCGACCTAGATAATGGAAAGACGAGGAGTATTTAGACCCCTCGTCTAGATTCTGTTCGTATCAATAACTATTTACTAGATTTGACGAAAATTGGGTTGGAGTAGAACCAAAGATCATTCCAAGGATTTTCCCCTTTTGGATCTGCTACTGGTTCTAATTGGTCCGTGTTAGTACCACGTAAACGAATATAGCTATCTTTGTCCACATCTTTTAAAGTGTAAGTAATCGTGATGTATTCACCGTCTTTTTTCCAGTCACTTTCTGTGAAACGCTTTACGACTTTTGTTGTAGGATTAGAAACAGTTGAGCGGTCTTCCACTTTTCCCTTAACTTCTCCCATGATTAAGTCAACACGTTGAACATTTGGTTTATCTCCATGAGAATTCGCAGCGTTTGGATCTTTGATGCGAACCGTAACTGTTACATCTGATTTCTTACTTGGAAGTGTAAGTGTTTCACCGATTGATGCTGTATTTCCTTTTGCCTTCGCATGTAATGGTGATTTGCCTCCTGCTTGTACTTTAACATCTAGTTCTGAGATAAGGTCACCCGTTGTAACAAATACATTACCCTTACGAAGGTTTTCCATTACATCTTCATAGTTTTTCTCTGCTTTTACATAGGTTTTAGAATATTCACCAGGCCAGAAGTCACTCCCTCCATCACGCCAGTTAACATGTGAATCCGAGGTAGCAGTAATCCACCAATGTCTTCCTTCACCTAACATCGAATCCCATAAACCACCAACGATAGCACTCATCTGATCGAAACCACCCATTGTTGGAGCGTTTACGTTTGAGTAACTACCACGAGATCCTTTAGGGTCAAGAGAGCCATCTGGATTAATAGCACTTGCTTGGTGACCAGGAGCACCTTCCATACCAATAGAGATATTTGGTGCTGTATCATTCCAATTACGGAACTCTTGCGGAGTATCTTGTCCCCATACACCAACACCTGTTGCTGAACGGGATGGATGATGTGCGATACTAATAGGAAGTTCGTCCATTTGTTTCATATAGTTAAGAGCTTCAATCATTTTTGATTCAGTGTTTCGGCTTGGGTCATTTGGATAAGCTTCACGAGAATTAAACTTGCTTTCCAGATCATAAAGCACTTGTGATTCATTTTCACCTTTTGGAATCATTAGCGTGCTATGATCAGCTCCTGGTGTGTCTAACTCCATTCCGTAAAATTGAAGAAGTTCAGGAACAGCTTCACGAGATTTTAATAGTTCAGGATAAGCTTGTTCTAAGTTAACCTTGGAATGGTTCGGACCCCCATGATCGGTTGTCATTATCCAATCAAGTCCATACTTCTTAGCATTTTCGGCATTTTTCACAATTGGATAAATGGCATCGCCGCCTCGTATGGCAGTAGGAGGGTTTGTAGAATTGTCCCAACCTACACTCCATTCACTATGTACATGGTGGTCACCTGCAAGCCATGATGTACCATTCTTTTTCACTTCTTCTTTTGACAGTGATTGTGCTTTAGCATTTTGATTACCGCCGTCATTAAAGATGGTTTGTGTTGTAAGTGCAGTTGTTGCAAGAACCGTTGTTGCGATTAAAGGTATAGCCTTCTTCTTAAAACGTGATTTCATTTTCCCCTAACCTCCCAATATGATTGAAGTAACTTCCATTGCTAACATCCTTTTAATAGATTGCTAGATTCATAACCCTAAGCCCCAACTATGACAACTTTAAATATTCCTAGTATTAACCTCTTATATTACCCCTCTCGCTATTTATTAAAATTAGATTAAAGATTTTAATCAAATTTTAATCTTTCTCATTCCCTAATATAAATCAGAATTGTTAATCTATTGTTAAGGCCAGGTAAAGATTTATTTAACATGAATAAAAATGAATAGCTTAGTAATCTATTAACGGTTACTCTGCTGAGAGTACCTCTTTGACCAATCAAGGGTTTATTTGAATTTGTTTTTTCTTACTTAAAGGTAGTGAGCAAATGTTAAATACAAAATATTTACAATTTTTTAACGATATCTTAGGAAGAAATCTCTTTGTTATCTAGTATGATAAAGGGAATTAGTTTTCGAGGAATCAAGGGGAAGAATTTGGATGTAGTGAGAATAAACAGTCAAATCATATTCTTAAAAAGGGCTGATATGATGAAAAAGACATTATTAATCATTTCTTCCGACCATACAGGACATGGACATAAAAGTATTACAGAATCTCTTTGTGAAAGAGTCAAAGCTCATAATGAAGTTAACATTCATGTAGTAGATGGGTTTTTGCTTGGTAAACAGTTACTCCTAAGGATTGGAAAATCCTATGGACCCATCACAAGAAATTCAGAACAGCTATGGAAGATGATTTGGAAGCTCTCAGCCTTAAGACCTTCTATAGTAGACAATTTAATTGAAACACATATAAGGGATAATTTTCTAAAATTACTGTCCGAAGTTAAACCAGATCTAATTTTATCCGTTCACCCTAATTTTAATGGCTCAATCTTGAATATTTTAGAAAAGCAAAATATAAATATCCCTTTCATCACTCTCATTGCCGATCTTGTAAACATTTATCCCCTGTGGGCTGATAAAAGGGCAAATTACATTATTAGCCCAACTTTTGAAGCCCAAAATAGGTGTATTGAATTTGGAATTCCTATTGAGAAAATTAAAGTTTCGGGATTTCCAGTCCGATCCCGATTTTTTCTGAAAAACTATAATCAACGAACTTTATATAGAAACGGACAATCTTTAAGCTGCTTGATTATGAGTGGTGGTGAAGGTGTAGGAAATATGAAGAAAATAGCAGAAAACCTGCTTGATCATTTTGATTGTACCGTTAAACTTGTAGCTGGAAAAAATAACAAACTTAAAACAAAGCTGGAAAGATCCCTTAAGGCCCAATATGGTAATCGAGTAGAAATTTATGGTTTCACCCAAAATATCCAGGATTTAATGCTCACTTCTGATATCGCTTTTACTAGGGGAAGTCCAAATGTCATGTTTGAAGCAATAGCTTCCAATACACCGCTAATCATTACGGGTGCATTACCAGGTCAGGAAGAGGATAATCCAGCATTTGCTGAAAATTTTGGTTTGGGAGTGGTATGTAAAAACCCAAAGGGAATAAAGCAGACGATAACCAAATTACTTGAAAATGATGGTGAAAAATTAAATAATATTATCAACTGTCAGAGAAAATTTATAAATGAAAATGCAGCTGATGACATTCTACAATTTATACTGAAAGTCGGAGAGCCTTATTATGAAGAAGCACAAGTTAAACTTTCCTAATTCCAAAACTTTTTTACTAAAAATGGGCTGACTCATAAGATCGTTGATTCACAACTTTTTGAGTCTGCTTTTCCTATTTCCTTACAAGAATATTAAAATTCTTGGGTTACAATGGTTAGTTTGTGTGCATCAATATATTCCTAAAAACAAACTCTGGTCTTTCCTCCGTAATTAAATGCCCTGTTTCTCCGTAGGTAATTAACCTGGCATCTGGCAAATCCCGAACTAACCGTTTGCCGACTTCCACTGGAACCACGCGATCTTCCTCTCCCCATAATAATAATGTTGGGACTTGTATATCCTTTAATTGTTGCGGCAATAAATCACCCTCACGGTGACGAATTAATCGGATTAAAGCTTTGTAAAATCCTTTTTCAGCCAGCGGCCTGCCAAATTCACGGATTAACTCATCATTGATAAAGGATTGATTAAAAAAAACGTTCCCCAAGTGATATTTGACATCTTTTCTTCCAATATAATAATGAATAGCTTTATCAAAGAATGGTAAATAGGAACTGCAAATGAGAAGTTTTTTTGCACGCTTTAAATAGCCTGAACTACTTAATAAAATTAGTTTGTTAATTTTCTCAGGAGCGATTCGCGCCATATTTAGAGCAATTTGACCGCCCATCGAATGGGCAACAATATAGATGTTAGTAAATCCAAAATGGTGGATACATTCAATCATCAACTTCGCATAGTTTTCAAAGCTATAAACAAATGAGGTGGATTTCTCACTTTTCCCAAAACCCGGGAGGTCAATCGCCAGTATTGAAAACTTGTCTTGTAATAAAGGGATGATACGACGAAACGTATAAGTAGAAGATGCGAAGCCGTGGATCAGAAGAATTGGTGGTTTATCATTTAATAAGTATTCACAGTACAAATTAATATTGTCTACTTTAATGTAGGTTTGCTTCAATCCATCGACACACAATATGTTCCACTCCTCAAGAATTTATCATATAGTATTTATTATTTATCAATTCGTTCATGAGGATGCAGAAAACATTTCACCCATAGGCAATTTCAGCAGGAAGAAATTTTTTTAAAGAACTACATAAACAATTTTTATTTAGGTTCTATTTTTATTTTCTTAGTTTGAAATCTATATTATTTTTCCATAATGGAATATGGGTAGAATCCGCCTTTGAAAAAAGTTCAGCATTCTTTGTACTGGTCTGGCGGTTCTCATCTAAATATCTATTTTTACGAGGTGATCGTATGAGTTTACAGCGCACGTTTATCATGGTAAAACCTGATGGGGTGAAACGCGGGTTAATCGGAGAAATTATCAATCGCTTTGAACAGAAAGGTTTTACCTTATTGAATGCAGAACTAATGAAAGTGGACCGTAGTAAAGCAGAGTATCATTATATGGAACATCAGGAAAAGCCGTTTTTCGGAGAATTAGTGGATTTCATTACTTCAGCTCCAGTTTTTGCCATGGTCTGGGAAGGAGAAAATATAATAGAAGTTTCTCGTCTCATGATTGGGAAGACAAGTCCATCGGAAGCAATGCCAGGCACCATTCGTGGTGATTTTGCCTTTTCCAAAGAAGAAAATGTAATCCATGGCTCCGATTCTCTCTTAAGTGCCGAACGAGAAATTGAGAATTTCTTTGGACTATTGAAAAAACGGATCTCACGAGATGATTTTCCATTCGAAGATCGACAATCTGTTTAAAAATTGCTTAGGTAAATCCCCTAGATATAATGCTAAGGGGATTTTATTTATTTGGTAATAAAAAGCGGTCTTATCCTAATTAATATAGAATAAAACCGCTTTAAGTTTTATTTATTTAGAATCAATTTATGCAGAATTTGTTGTACAAGTGAGTTATTCTCATGGAAGAAAATCTTCCCGCTGCGGCGTAAAAATGTCTAAAATGATGGAATTCTCTTCTAACGATTTAACACCATGCAGAGTATTGGAAGGAACGTAGATACTGTCTCCCTTTCCTACTTTTTGAACGCTGCCATCTAAATGAAATTCAAAACTTCCCTGAACAATATAACTGATTTGTTCATGGGAATGGGAATGGATGTCACCTACTGCCCCTTTTTTAAAGGTGACCTCGGTCATCATCATACTTCCGCCACGGCTTAACAGTTTTCTTTCCACACCCTCGCCTGCATGGACTGCTGCTGTATCTTCTCCTAAAACAAACATTTTCTTTCACTCCTCCGTATTTTTTATGCTTTCACTTAGAAAGACGAATATTTTTTTAGATAAAATTAATCTTATAAAAGTGGCGAGCAGAGATACCTCCAAACCACTTAATTCAATTAGCCTATTAAACCTTTTGAGATCAATATTATTTAATCAACCCTTGTCAATTTCAAGTAGTCGATTACAATCGAGCCTGGATTCGTTGCCATGAATCGAATCGGATAGGTACCTGATTGAGTGAAAGTTACCAAACCCAAATTGACTGGAGTAAACACATTAGCGGTTGTGCCAGTCTGGTTAACCGGTGATCCCTTTGCCTCCCCATTGACAAATGCCTGAACGGTTGCCCTTCCAGATGTATTGGTTTTATATTGATATGACACTTCATATGTGCCCGACGATGGTACCACTATATTGAATTCAATCCACTCCCCAACTGGCACAGTATTGGTTTGTAAATAAGAAATTCCATTTGTTGAAGAGTTTGTAACCGTAATACTAGGAAGGCTCTTGGCAACTGTATTTAGCTGCGACTCGCCTTCAACTAAAATCTCGAGCGGTACATTAATCGAATAATTTTTCTTTGTTTCCCCATCCTGTGCGGTGACAACGAGAATGTCCCCCGTTTTTAGCACGCCCGTATCCTTTGCCGCATGTGAAGCGTCGGTAACCATATAATTCTGGGGCGTCCCATCTGTTGACTCAACTTGATTAATGATGTTCGGGACTGTGGTCCCCAAGGATGCCGTAATCGAATATTCTTGTGTATCTAGCTTCGTTAGATTCTCGTGACCGTCCTTTTTTAATTGAATCAATGTATTATGCGGGTCCTGAATCCTTGGAGGATAGGCTTGTTTACTTGTTACAGTCACATTATTTAAGTCCTCAATTGGGGTAAGCTCATTCCCCCATGTATTCTTGTAGTACGCTGAATCCCTAACGGTTATGTTACTTGCATTTTTTAGCTGAATGACACTTTGATTGTTAGAGCCTTTTACCATTGTCAGCTGATCAAGGACAGCATTTTTCACATCATCTAACACAATGGCATAACGATCATCGTTTTTTTCAAAGTTTGTCGTTACATTTTTAAACGTAAGCCCGTCAACATGCCGTGCCCAGAATCCGTAGGACGGCTGTACGCCAAAATCACCCACGTTATATTTGCCTACACCTAACTCAGGAGGACTAACCTCTGAATCGGCAAGGCCGTTACCGCCTTTTACCAGAATATCAACGTTTTCAAAATTTACATTTTCAATATAACCAATGCTGCGTCCATCCGGCAGTGCTGGTCCACCATCCCCGACCTTATAACCTGCAATAATAGGGGTTGCTTTACTTTGATTGGTATATGGAACCCATCTCTTAGACGGATCGCCATACTGACTTCCTTGGTACACTTCTTCAATATTGATATCTTTAATATAGATATTTCTTACATGGCCAATATTGACATTGGTGCTTAACAGCTCATCACGCTGTACACCATTTTCCATAAATTTCATCCGTTCTGCCTGACCGCCAATTACACGACCACGATTGGAAATCGATAGGAAGAAAGGTGCCCGTGTCCTTCTCATTTGTGCTTCATGATGAATAGGACCGGTTTTACCAGAGTTCAAATAAATATTTTCAACTGTCCCGCCATCATTAGTAGAAATAGAGAATCCGGCTTTATTTCCTGCCAATACATATATATTGTCTACATAGGCATTTTTAATATCATCCGCTGTTTCACTGCCGATTTGGAATAGATTACAGTTGGTGTCACCGATGATATTCTGAACATAAAAATCAGTTGCAGGTCTTGTAAAACCTAGTGAAGAGTCACTGCCCAGCTTTACAATATCGTCGGATGTTCCCTTCGCGTAAATATTTTTAGCTGTTACAAAGCTGCTTTCCATGTAGTCAAAAACATCCCTTGCTTGACCGCCTTTTCCTTTATCATAGTAAAAATCGTGTGTATTGATATGATCTGTACCAGTTGCCAGCAAGGCAAAATGCCCGGCATTATCCACTTTGAGCATATTGCTGATGTCTTTTTGCTTGACTTCATTTTTTCCTTCCTTATCAATGCTTTTAATATAATAAGGCTCGTCAGTCGTTGGTGCATCTGTTTCTTCGTACCATAGATCAAGCCCATTATCCAATCCGCCAAATTCAAAGTTTGTACTTAGTTTTACTGTTACCATCTTATCGGTACGATGGTCTTGTTCGTTATTCATGACACTATCACCGTTTACGAGATTCCCATTTCCGGTGATTCGGCCATTACCAATAATTTTGACATTATCAATTCGTTCACCAAAAAACATACTGTTTCTAAAGTATGTGTGTCCAACATCCTGCTTCGTCATATAATTTTCAGGATCACGATATGGCCCACTATCCGTAGGGGAAGTACCCGAGCGATAGGCTTTATCCGAGAAATAAGCGGATTCAGGGGCATCACCGCCTCTAAGTGCTGCGATAGTAGCGTCTTTATTCACATATAAGTATACGTTGCTCAAAAGATGAACAGTTCTCACATTAAATGTACCATTTTCAAAGAACAGTGTACCACCGCCAATAGAGTTCAGATAGACAATCGCTTCGTTAATGGCTTGTGTGTCATCAGCCACCCCGTCCCCTTTTGCTCCATTTAGCTTGGCGTTGTATTTGCCTGTATACATTTTGGCAATATTGGACTGTCCATTATTTTCGCCGCCAGTGACGGCCAGTTTAAATTGATACTCTGTATTTGGGATAAGGTTTTTAACCTCGACTTCATTACGTTGCTTATCCACTTTAGCATTACTTTCAGCCCATGTTTTTCCCTTATCGGTAGATTGCAATAGTTTAATGAAGGCGGCATGCTTAGGAGCGGTCCAGTTCAATTTCGCCTTTGTATAAGTATCACTGCTTTCCTTATAAGTCAGGCTCTTATCTAAGACTCTATGAAAATCACTAATGGTTTTGACGACATCTAAACTTACCGAGCATGGTGGGCTTGTTAATTCCTCCGGCTCAGCGGTGATGTAAGAAGCCTCAAATCCATAGCTGCCTTTTTTTAAGGAAACCCCCTTAAAGGTGATTTGCAGATCGGCTCCATTAGCAGGTCTTAAATCGAGTCCCTTAAATTTAATAGTCTGGCTTCCGTCGTCATTGTTATCTATAGCGACAGTACCCACTTGTTTGAAACGGTATCCTTCCCCAACTCTTCCAACAGATTGAGTCGCAAGCCCTGAAAGCTTTACTTCACCTCTGCCTATTACGTTTACGGTGGTGTTATCCATCGTGGCATTGACACCTTTAGGCACTTTAAGGACAACTTCCGTATTGGGGCTTCTCATTCCTGCAAAAAAATTCAACACAACATCAGATTGTGTCTTTTCTGTTATTTCACTATCTTCTACCTGCAACTTGCCTCTTACTGCACCTTTTATTACTTTGATCTTATAGATGTGAGAATCAGTTCCGGCACTAACTGTTAAACTATCACCTTGTGCAATTGGGTCTGCCGATTGTTTGACTTTTCCATTGGCGTCTTTAACTACATAGGTTTGCGGTGTAGAAGTTTTAGAAGTAATTTGCTTTAGCAGTTCATCCACTGTATTAATAGTCAAAGTGGTGAGACCTTCACCTTCCGCAGTATCGACGTTATATATATAGGTGTTACCTGAAGTAATAGTGATAGTGTCGTTTGAGATAGCACTAATATTTACCCCCTGTTCGGATGGGATAATCGACAATCTATCGGGTACTTTATTGCCGTTGTAATCGTCTCCGCCATTCTCCTGCACCAGCGAGTTAGGAGCAGAAGCTTCTGCCTTTGGCATTAAGTTAGGACCAAATGCAGTTGAAACGATTGAAACCAAAATAATTAAAACAACTATGGCTAGAGACTCTTTTTTAACGTTTTTGACCATGATTTTACTCCTTTTCAACTCCAGAATGTTAAATATAGAAATGCAGTTCCTATCAGCGGTCTATTCCCCTCCCTCCAAAAAGTCTCGGGATGCATTGGAAACGTATACAATCATTCTATAGTAAATTTCACTTTGAAAATAATGGGTCCATTTTATGTTTTATATAAGTTTTTTTAGGTTAGTCAGCATGTTATAAAATGGACAAGGTCAATGTTAACTAGAGATTGACCTGTCCGGATAGCGGAAAAGCTAGGGAAAAGGCAGACATTCATTAACCTCTCTTACTCTCTTGAAAACATTTCCGAAATTCTGATGGAGTTTTCTTTTTGATTCTTTTAAATGTGTTGCTGAAATAGGACAAGTCGGCGTAACCAAGTCGATAAGCAATTTCATTTATTCGAAGGGAAGTGTAAGTTAGCAGCCGCTCTGCTTCGTCCATCTTCGACTGCAGCACAAAATCTAGAAATGTTTGATTCATTCGCTGTTTAAATAGTTGGCTTAAATAACTCGGATTTAAATGTACCTTGGCAGCCGCCTCCGTCAAGGTGACCTCCTCTGGTATCTTGTTCTTGATGAATTGAATAACTTGTTCAACCGGCGACATTTCCTGCGGATCCAACGCTGTTTGTTGAGGAGCAGGCTCTGTCAATTCTTGATTCTTTTGAAGCCACTTTTCTAAGCATTCTCCCATTTCCTGAACTTCTACCGGCTTTAGCAAATAATCAAATACACCTGCACGCAATGATTGCTGGAGATAGGAAAAATCATCGTGGCCGCTAATCATAATGACAGCTTGTTTTTGATTGGCCGATCGCAATTGCTTCAAGAACGTCATACCATCCATCACCGGCATCCGTATGTCCGTCATGATGAGATCGACATGATTGCGTTTCAGCCAGTCCAGCGCCTCTAAACCGTTACTGCATTCATGGTCTATCGTAACAGGCAGATCTGTCCGTTCTATGGTGCGTTTGATGGCGGTGCGAACCCATCTCTCATCGTCAACTAGTAAAATTTTTTGCATATGCCAGCCTCCTCACTCGTTACCGGGACCGATAACGGCAATTTTATGTCAACAGCGACCCCTTGTTCAAAACGGTTTTCAATGAAAATGCCATAGCCTTCTCCGAACAACAGGCGGATTCGCCTGTGCACATTGACGATCCCTATGTTCGGTCCACCCTCCATGACATCTTTTTGCTCTAAATTATTGTTAATCCTCTGAAGCGTTTGCTCGTTAATTCCCATTCCCGTATCTTGGATTCGCACTACGAAAGACTGGCCCTCAGGATCTATCATCGCAGAAATAGTGATCCTAATAATCCCATTGGCGGGTTCGGTACCGTGGATAATACTGTTTTCTACGATGGGTTGAACGACAAATTTTGAAATAAGTTGCTGCTTTGCCCAATCAGGAATATTCATTTCATAAACTAATCGTTCCTCAAGCCGATATTTTTGGATCCGCAAATAAATTTCTGCGTAGCGTAATTCCTCTTCGAGGGTAACGGTTTGCCCTTTATTATTCAAATTGTATCGAAGTAGACGAGCCATTGAAGAAGCAATTGATGAAATATCATCCAAAGAGTGTTCAAGCGCCATTCCACGAATAGTATCGAGAGTGTTGTACATAAAATGAGGATTAATTTGGGATTGCAGCGCTTTTAATTCGATTTCACGCTGCTTTAAGGCGAGCTCTGTTTCCCTGAGCTTGGAATAATAGATTTCTTCCATCAAACCCTTTAGCCTAGTAACCATAGTGTTAAAGCCATATACAAGCATACCAATTTCATCTTTGCTTTCGACTTGAATATGGCCATTGAAGTCTCCTGCTTCTACTTTTCTCATATAAAAATATAATCGTCTGACGGGTCTGACAATGCTATCTGCAAAGCCAAAACCAAATAAAGAGGCCACCGCCAAAGTAATCAAACCTGTAAATAGTATCGTCCGCTTGATGTACTCTGTTCCTTGAATCAATTCCTTATAAGGGATTGAAGTAACAAGCGTCCATCCAAGAAAGGAAGAGTGACTATAGGTTAGGAGATTTTTGGGACCGCGGGTTGTAACGAACGAATTACTGTTGCCAAACAAAATGCCTTTTAAATTCTCATATCTTGCTGATGTGCCCATTTTTGACAGGTTGGGATGGTAGACAAAATTCCCCTCTGAATCTATGATACTCAAATAACCCGAATGGCCGATATTGACTTTTTCAGCAATTTCCTGGAACCTTTTAAAATTAACATCCACGACAATCATTCCAATCGGCTTTAGTGTCTGCGGACTCACTAACCGTCTTGCAATACTGATGACCTGTTCATTATGATCGTCCCAATGCAGTGTCCGGGTGAATATTTTTGGCTCACTGTTATCTGGAATGGAAGCATACCAGTCCTCGTTGACCACTGGGTTTTCGAGATGTTGGTAATTTGTATCTATCGATTCAATCATATCGATGCCGTCCAGCACGACTGTGATATTGGAAATATCAGGCCGTGAATAAGCTGTGTTGCGCAGAACCTGTTGGACGGAATCGCGAATATCGCTGCGCTCGATTTCTTTAAGCGATTTCATTTTTAAATAGCTATTCATGCTTCGACTGTTAACCATTTTTAAAATGCTGATTTCGAAATCGTTTACATAATACTCAACATGAGTGGTTACCTGCTCAATAATTTGCCAACTATTCTGGCGTGCTTCATTCTCGAGGACAGCTGCCGACCGTTGATAGGATTTGATTCCGATAAAAACCATCGGAACGACAACAAGCAAAGTGGAATACACAAGAAACTTTGCAGCTAGGTTAATGTCTCGCAAAAAAATATGTCGAAAAATTCTATTTAAGGTATGGTTCGGGAAGATTCTCATTTTTAACCCTTTCTAAATTTTCATTCCGCATTACTATTAATTACTATAGGATACCATCATGGAAATAGTTTTTATATGGGTCAAATCTACGATGAAAGCGCTTATTTTTAATATTAAAGGATGGCAGTCTGTTATACAGTGTTCTTAAATAAAACTTTAAGTCTATTCTTATTTTTAGGACTAGATTGATACACTGACCTAACATCTGTGTCTAGGTACAAAAGAAAACGAGCATTTCTCTATCAAAAATGCTCGTTTCTTTTATTCAAGATCTACTTTTGATTGGCTGCAGGCAGGTCAACCCGTTTTACAATAATCGTATACGTTTTGGTTTCCCCTTTTTCTGGTGTTACTTCCAGTTGAATTGGATTATCCCCTATTTTCAATGAAATCGATTGTAATTCAGAACTAGGAATGCCATTAACCCTCACTCTAGCTGCTGCATCTGCAGTGACGGGGCTAATCTTTATTCTGTTTACATTCCGCTGTACATGACCGGTATAATCGGTTACATCTGCTTTAAAAGCTGGAGATAAGGTACCATCGCTAATCTCTAAACGACTCAAGTCAGCATTTGACTCTAAAGGAACTGCAGAGATCTGAACATCATCTATATTCATATAGCCAATGCTGGATCGGTCTAATTTGAATCTAAAAAGAAAATTAGGTTTATTGAAAGCATTCGGATCACTGATCGTAAATGTGAATGGATCATTACGATACGTATCAGTCAGAACTAAATGATCCTTATCACGGGTAAGCTCACCAGCTGTATTCCAGGTCTTTCCGTTATCAATAGACCATTCACCGAGCAATTTTAAGCCATTCGATTTACTTTGAGTTTTTGCGGCGAAAGTAATAGAAATATCCTTATATCCTCTTGTGCTCACATTCACCGTAGCAGTAGAACCATTTTTTGTATCCTTCAATAGTCTTAAAGCAGCAGGCATGGACCGGGTTTGTGTTGTATTTCCATCTTTTACATAGATTTGCGCTGGAGCTTTAAATGTGTCTTGTTCATAATACCCTTGATACCAAGTCAACGGTTTAATGTCAGATGCTGATTGCGGGAGTTTCTCCATGACATCGAATAAACTAACACTGCTGTCCTTTGCTAATATTTCATCGATTCTTGGGTCGGCCCTAAATTCAGTGAAGCTAGACTGTTCGATCAAACTAGGAAACTTTTTATCAGATTCCACTACCTTGACTGTATACTCTCTTTTCGAACCATTAGGAGACTCTACGCTATACGTAACAGGGACCGTAAAATCATTAGGAGTTTTACCGCTCTCTTGTACGGTCTTTGCAACTTTTACACGCTTGCCCGTTGTTTTAAACGATGCGACTAATCCACTTCGGTCGGTCCCCTTTGGCACTGTCACAACAATTTCGTCATGGGAGATGTTCCCAATCACCGGGGTGTACAATCCCTTAAAGGAAAAAGCTACAAATTCTTTGCGTGGATTGCCTCCAACGTGACTTGGAGCAACTAAATTTGCCCGATGTGTCTCTACTTGATCCTTTAACATAAAATCGGATGCGCTCCAGAATGAATCTTCTCCGAATTTTGCTGCGGCGTCGCGTAAATAGATGGAGAAAATCGTTTCATCTTGTTGAGCCTCAAGCTCATCATACGGCCAATCCGTGAAATCGACTACATACGGGGTAATAAAATCATATGCTTTTCGAATACTTCCTCCAGCATTCCAAACATCGACCCCTACTTGATCTCCCATAACCGCCAACATGGTAAATGGAATTAAATTATAGGTGAAATAATGGAATGGTCTTGTTCTCCGCAACTCTTCAGGCATAGTCCCATCGCTGGTAATTTGAGACGAAAGCCGCGGGATCGACGTTTCTTCTAAATATTTTTTGGCTTTACTTTTAGCTCCTAAATAAAGATTATAAGCTGTATATTGGGCATCATACCATGTACCATGATTATTGATAGAGTTTTTCTCATCCTGAGCCATTGAATTTGTTTCAAGCCATGCTGTATACTCTGCTAACCAACGCTTGAACTCGGTTGTATCGTCCATCGTCCAGTGACTGGAATGGGAAATGAGCTCAATTGAGTCAATGATATCTAGTAATTTATCGGATTCCAAAACTCCTTCCTTACGCCCGTCCGTGAGTCCTGGGACACCTTGAGCATATCTCATGTTCGGATTCATCTTTGTTTCTGGATTTATAAACCAAGTTTTTAGCAGTAATGCAGCATGTTCTGCATACTCTTGCTTATCTGTTAAAAAATAAGCCAGTGATAGCGAAGAAACGGCATCCCTTAAATCGATAAAACTCTGCTTGTCATATTTTTCCGTATAACCTTCAGGGTTAAATTGACCGTCCTTGTTAATATATGGCATTCCATCCGTTTCAGGTTTTGTCGGGTCAGGCCACCAGTAAGGACCAATACTCCAATAATCATGAATACTAGCATTTGGCGCTGCCTTCGGTTTGTACGTGACCGAATAAGGACCCTTATTTAAGGCTGTGCCGGCCTCTTCTAGTAATTTATTCACTGCGCCGGCATACTCCTTGCTGCCGTTTGTTAAAGTTTCTTTCACCTTCACAAGCTGTTCTGCATTGATTAGAATCGTGTTCAGCCTTTGAGTTGGGGTCAGCGATAAAATGACCTCCTTACTTACGATTCCCTCCTTTGATACCGTTTGAATTGCAAACGTATACTCCATATCATTGGTTAAAGCATCAATTGTAATAGAGCCAACACCCTTATCTACTAACCTAGTTAATGGGTGAGGATTAGAGGGCTCGGAAATATCCGTTACAATCACATGATCAAAATCTACATAGTTACTATTTTGTACCGGGTCTTTCCATTGAATCGTCCCTTTTTCGTTTCCACTTACTACAAATGCATTCGTAACTGGAGCAGTTTCGGGTGTAATTGCGTTGTCAGCTGCCTTGGCACTGTGCGTATTATGACCTGTTTGAAACAATGAAGTAATCACTAGAATAATAGTAACTATGCTGATTATTCTCCGAATATCCTTTATTTTCAACATGGATTCCTCCTGGTATTTATAGATTCAACTACTCTACGTAATCCAAAATATAAAAATAAAAGACTACGTAATCAATGTTAAATTACGTAGTCCGTCTAGTTGGCCAAAGTGTAATTATCTTAATTTGTCAATTTCATCAAGGATATCTTTATACTCACTGCGATATTTCTCAATAACTGGTTTTACCTTTTCCTGCCAAGGTTTTAAATTTTTCACTTCCGTTACGGTTACACCGGCAGCTTTTACTTTTTCTTCCGATTGTTTTTCAAATTTAGCCCATTCCTCACGTTCTGTCTTTACAGACTCTACGGCAGCATCTTGAATAATCTTTTTGTCTTTTTCACTCATTTTATCCCAAATCGAATTACTCATCATCAACACTTCCGGTACACGCTGGTGACCGTCCAAAATGAAATTTTTCGCAACCTGATAATGGTTGGAGGAGTCATAGCTAGGGTAGTTGTTCTCAGCACCATCAATAACGCCTGTCTGAAGGGAACTGAAGACTTCGCCGTATGCCATCGGGCTGGCATTGGCACCAAGAGCTTCCATTAAATCAATATTAATTTTGTTCTGGATGACACGAATTTTTAAGCCTTTGAGGTCTTCCACTTTCTTAACTGGTTTTTTTGTATAGAAGCTGCGCGCCCCTGAGTCATAATAGGCCAAGCCTTTCAATTTTGAAGATTCGAGGCCGTCTAATAACTCTTGCCCTTTTTTGCTTTCCAGGAACTTCCATTCATGTTCTTCATTATCAAAGATGTATGGAAGGCTAAATACACCTAAATCTTTGCTAAATTCGGCAAGTGGCCCTGAGCTCACACGAGTAAATTCAATCGCACCTAGTTGCACCTGTTCAATAACTGCTTTCTCTTCACCAAGCTGGGAGTTCGGGAATACATCGATCTTAATCCGTCCATTTGATTTTTCACTAACAATTTCAGCGAATTTCTTATCTCCCAAAACCGTTGGATAGTTATCCGGGTGAGTATCAGCGAGTCGGAAGGTGTACTTTTTGGCTTCTGACTTCGTCCCGCCTCCACTGCTTGATGTTTCAGAGCTTCCGCAACCAGCTAACAGCAAACTAGCGGAAAGAGTTGTACCTAACAAAACAGCCATCGACTTTTTACTAAAAAATCTCATCGTTTACCTCTCCTTTATAAAGCGAATAATTTAACAGATTCATTGTTAATGGTTCATTAAACCAGGCAGCCACATTGATAGTGATGGAATAAAGGTTAAAAGTATTAATACGGCAAGGAGAACCAAACCGAAAGGTGCCATTGCTTTTGTCCCTTGTCCAATTGATACCTTACCTATTGCACAGCCTATGAACAAGACGGTTCCAACTGGCGGGGTCAAGAGACCAATTCCAAGGTTAAGCATCATGACAATACCAAAATGAACAGGATCCATTCCCAGAGATGTCACAACAGGAAGCAGAATCGGTGTCATGATTAAGATTAAAGGTGCCATATCCATCGGAGAACCTAGTATTAACAGTAAAAGAATGATAATTAGCATAACAATCGTAGGATTGTCAGAAATCTGTAATAAAGCATTCGTAAAAAGCGCAGGAATTTTCAAATAGGCCAGTACCCAGCCAAAGGCGTTTGATGCCGCGATCAAGAACAACACCATAGAAACCGTCCGCAGTGTTCGTTTAATAATCGTCCACATCCGGCTGATTGGTATTTCACGAAAAACGAAAAAGGTAACAATAAATGCATATAAACAAGCGATGGCACCGGATTCTGATGCGGTAAACCAACCAGAGAAAATCCCGCCAAGTATGATAATGACTGGCATAATCGCAAGGATTCCGTCGATTAAAATTTTAGGAATGTCTTTACGTTCAACCACGTAGGTTTGTGTAAACCCTTTTTTAATTGCCATGAAATAGCTGGCAATCATTAGGCAAATACAAAGGATAATCCCTGGAACAACACCGGCTAGAAACAGTGCAGAAATGGAAGTTCCACCTGCTGCAAGGGAATAGAGAATTAAATTATGGCTTGGGGGAACAACAACGCCTTGGATTGCGGCTGATGTAGTCAAGCCAACCGCAAAATCGGTGCTATATCCTTTTTTCTTCATCATCGGGATCATAATCGATCCTATCGAAGATACGTCAGCGGCTGCAGAACCGGATATATTCCCAAAAAATAAACAGGCTACACAGTTAACCATTGCCAGTCCGCCACGGATTCGGCCGACAATTAGTAATGAGAAATTAATAAGTCGTAAGGCAAGTCCGCCTTCTCCCATGATTTGTCCTGCAAGTATAAAAAACGGAATGGTTAGCAAGGCATAAGAGTTAACTCCTTGAATCATCCTTTGACCAATTACTTCTAGAGGAACATTCAAATACATAAGCGTAAATATCGTTGACCCCGCCAAGCAAAGTGCTACAGGAAAACGCAGAATCAGCATGGCTATAAAACTAATTAGTAATATCAGGATTGCGACTGTAGTCGATTCCATCTTAATGACCTCCTTCCTCTATATCTTGATGACGTTTTGTTTCGACCCCTAGTAGCTGCAGTAGTGAATATAAACTAATCATTATTCCCGATACTGGCATGACTGCGTAAAACATGCTGTTCGACATGTGCGTGGCTGGAAGCGTGGAGTCGCTCATAAGAACTGTAAAATCCCAACCATACTTAATTAAGTAAATACCGAATGCGAGACCCCCAAAATCAACTAATCTATCAATCCAAGTAATCACATGTTTCGGCCATTTTGCCGTAAACGAGTCAATCGCCAAATGCAGTTTTTCCCGAAACCCAATGGCGATCCCCATAAACGAGAACCAGATGAGCAGTACCATGGTAACCTCTTCTGACCAGAATATGACGAAATTGAACAGCTTCCTGGTTATGACTTGAACAGTTACAATGATAATCATCGTTAATAAGGAAATTTGGGCGATATTTTCAAAAAAGCTATCAATGAGTAAGGCAGCTTTTTTTATTGTTTTCATTGATTCATCTCACCTCCTCTGGATTGAAAGTGCTTTCATCCTTTGATATTCTTATTGTAATGAATTTTCTAAATTTTAAAAACAGGCCTCATTTTAGGGTTTGTTGTAAATTTTTTAGGTTGAGCTGTACCACCTATTTGATTATAACGAAACGAAAACCTCTCCGGGCTATACGCTCGGAGAGGTTTTTGACTATGCTACAATCCGTTGACAAGAATCACGATTGAGACCAATATTCGATCAGTTGCTGCACTTTAGAGCTTAGTTCCTCTTTTGCACTACTTGAAATATTGTCCTGCTGAGCTTTTATTTCGATATGCTTTAAAAAATCTTGTAAACTCTTAATCGCTTGTGTTTGATGCTGTTTATCAGCTTGGTCCTGCGCCTGTTTCAAGCTTTCTGTAACCTGCACCAGCATCGGTCCTGCCAAATCTCCGGACTGTGCATATTGATCGACAAGCTTGCTGATTGAATCAATACTTAACAACGCCACTTTTGCTTTAAACGTTTTTCCTTGTGCATTCTTGACATCGATGGATAATTTTATCGCAGGGTATACTTGAGTCACTTTAACCCCACTGTCAGCCGATATCGCAAACGCAGCTGGATCATTAATCTCCACATTAATGGTGCCGCTGTTTGCTTGGGTCGGATCCGATACTGAAATTTCCAATTCATTTCCTGTTTGCTTGGTCATAACAGATGCCTTTTTATCACTAGTGATATAATTTTTACCGTTTACTTGTACAGATTTATTCTTATCACTCCAGAAATTTGCGGCGACAATGTTTAGTTTCTTTTCCTGAACAGCTTGCAAGTCACCTGAATTTTCCAATACTTGAATATCAGGATTGTTCGCATATTCGGACACCGCGCTGCTTGTTTTATTCGGTAGAAGTACATATTCATACATAGCGTTAGATGGGTTCTTGCCGTGGTCCAGCCAAAGTGTGACAAAGTTCTTTGTTACATCCGCTGAATCTGTGAATTTAGGATACAGGTTACTATTGCTCCATTTGTCGGTTCTTGCTTCACGTAAGCCATTAATGGTAGCTGGCTCAGGGAAGAAGTAACCGATATCAGATCCTGGCTTGCTGCCTTGAAGATGAACGGTTTTGACACCCTTCATCGTTTCAGACCATCCTATATTGGATGGCTTGATGCTTCCATTTACTGTGAGTGTATTATTGCCGGCATCACTGATTTTCCGATTTTCAATTGTGGTTTCAATCGTACGGTTGTCTGTGCTGCTAATGCCTGTACCCAGCGCAACGACCTCGTCATCAAACATGAACCATGATTTTTTAGCGGTCAACGTGCTGTTCCATGCATCTAATTCCATACCGGATACACCGTAAAGCCCAGTTATGTTGGTTCCACCCACCCAGTTTTTCGAGCTCTTATAGCTTTGTCCAGAGCTGTTCTGACGCAGTTGGGTATCCACTGTTGTACCAGGCAGTCTATACATATTGACAGTACCCCAGTAATCATCACTGTACTGTGATAAATCACTATTATACAAATAGGTCATGCCATCTCCCATATACCAGCCCTTTAAGTTTTCGCTATTAATAGACTCATAGTTAAAGATTCGGCTGGAGGACATACCAATGCTGAAACCAAAATCAGGGCGAAGATGAACCGTTCGATCCATATTCGGGAATTGGCGGTTTGTGACCAGTTCTCCTCTTGGTTTAATAGTAGAATCTTGAACAATCTGTTTGGCTAAAACCACATGATAGATAGGTGCAGTTTCATAAAAATTCAAGTAAGTATCTGATTGAATCCATTCCTTCACCATGCTTTTCAGCCTTTCAGCATACTTAGGAGGAGCAAACTGGGCAAGATGAACAATTGGCCTGATCGTCTCGTGGCCCATTAAATGATCCTGCTGATTGAACCTCGATATTTCACGACCGCGGATAATATCCATCAAGCCACCCTTGTAGATAACCGGTTCATAGGAATCAAAAATCCATTGGTACATGTTATCAAGGTTCGGATCGGTGACTTTCCATGTAGATCCATCGAGCAAATAAACGAACGAGACTAGATTGGCAAGCAGTGCCTTACCATACCCTCCAGTATATGGATGTGAGCCATGCTGCAGGAAGGACCCGTCTTCATAAAATCCATCCCCAGAAGTCACATATTCGAAAATCGGACTGATGGCATCACGTGAGGCAGCAACTTTCGCCCCATCATTCACGATGATTCCACGTATACCAACAACTGTTGCGACATACATTAGATTTGCTCCAGTTGCCTTACCTCCATTTGCTTTGGTCGGATCTGGGGTGAATTTGTTAATCACTTTCATATAGTTCGTTATTTCTTCCTCTGATAACTGATCGTATAAGAGCACGACAGTGTTATTAAGAGTCAGCGGTGTCCCAATACACCAGTCAAACCAGTTCGTTTTGCCAATCGTTCTATTCTCATTGTATTTTTTGGCATAGAGCCAGCTTAGTCCATTTTTGATATCTGTTAATAATTGTTCATTTTGATACAATTTGATAGTTTCTCCAGAACTCTCCTTAACAGCAGTACCTTTAGTCGAATAAGCCAATGCCATCGATTCTAATCGCTGATAGGCCAAGGTCATCGGGCTAGATTTACTTTTTTCTTCGGTTATAATGCTATCGTCTAAATCCGGCCAGATATAGTTGTCAGGGGATGTTTTAACCATCGTTTTCCAATAATCATTTGCCGTATTCGCAATGATATCAACCTTACTTGCCACATCCGGATCATCAAGTGAGAAGTCTCCCCCTACTAAATAGGATTTCCACTTTGATCTAAGGGTTTGAAACTCATCAGATGTTCCTTCCGCTGCGAAACTTTTATGTACTGCCACAGGGAAGTAAGTTGAAATCACAACTGCTAGGGCTAAAATGATTTTACCTAATACCGAAAATTTCAATTTCAAAATTTCTCCGCCTCCTCAAAAAGAGATAAACAATAGTCAGTAAGGTCATTAACAAAGTTCTAAGTATGGTAAATTGCTTCAGTTGCTGTTAGCACTTTTATTTAAATTGCATCCCCCCATTTTAAAACAACCTTTTTACTCCTCCTGAAAAAATATCGCAAACGCTTTCAAAGAGAACGTATTCCGATTCTAGCACTTATGATAAAAAAGCGTTACCGACTTGTTTTAGTTTTTTTTGCAATTATATTAGGTTTTAACTTTTCCTAAAGGTTTTTAGGAGGGTCCTTTGGGGTGGCGGGTACAATTTCGTTTTATTTTGACCGTCCCGGCTTCCCTTTTACCGAGGCGGGCACAATCCCATTTTATTTTGACCGTCCCGGCTTCCCCTTTACCGTGGCGGGCACAATTCCTTTTTATTTTGACCGTCCCGGCTTCCCTTTTACCGTGGCGGGCACAATCCCATTTTATTTTGACCGTCCCGGTTCCCTTTTTCCGTGGCGGGCACAATCCCATTTTATTTTGACCGGCCCGGCTTCCCTTTTTCCGTGGCGGGCACAATCCCATTTTATTTTGACCGTCCTGGTTCGCCTTTTACCCGTGGCGGGCACAATTCCTTTTTATTTTGACCGGCCCGGCCTTCCCTTTTACCCGTGGCGGTCAAAAATTCGTTTTCTTATCCATTTCTGGTGTGTACTGCACAATGAATCAGGCATAAAAAACGTGGTAAGCAATAAAAAAAGTCCCATCAGCCGTTAATCAGCCAATGGAACTATTTCTAAATCATTATCAAATGTTAATTCCCGATTCTAGTTTTCAAATCCCAACCTGGAAGATAGTCTTTTGTGTTGTCTAGCATTCTGTCAAACAATTCCCTCGCCTCTTCAGATGGGATAGCCACCAAGGGATCGTTTACAAAAGCACGGAAAGCCAAATTGACGTCCTTATTTAGAGCGTCTTCAGTGTTGTTCGGGGGGATTTCCTATTCTTACTAATTGTACCTACTTCTTTATAACCCAAGTGCTTAAGAATTTAAAACAAATATCATTGCTGTCTTTGAACAATGTATAGAGGAAACAGTATTTGTAAAACCTTCTAGTAATGATTATTTGATGGAGGAAAATGGAAATAACTATGTTTTCTTTACGTGGAGATGCTCATAAAATCTATCTAAAACTTAAAAAAGCTGCAAACAACAAAAAACCTTTCAAATCAATTAAAGAACTTATAGAAGTAGAGGATATTGAAAAATTTTATATTTCTATTGATAGTGAAACACTAAAAAAAATTTATTTTTGTATGATAAAAGAAAAAAGTGGATCCGGAATCATTCCAATTCTCATATCTTCAGCACCATGGCTCTTCTTCTTATTCTCAAAACAATTACAAGAATTCCTTTTCAAAGAAGGTAGTTTTCTTTGGGTCATCTTTGTTTTTGCTTACATAACTATTCTTACTGTAAGTGTAATTCTTCACTTTCATGAAAAATCTTGGGCTTCCGTCCATATTGAAATTATTCAAGAAATATTACATGAGCGAAAACAAAAGCTCTCCGAATAATGTATCTGACATTAGATCCAATAACCCCAAAAATTTGCTTTGTTTATAACTTCTAACATATCTTACTCCCCCTTTTATCCTTAACCGAAACACACTTAACGGATGAAACCCCATTTGCATGAGCAAATGGGGTTTCCAAAGAGGTAAATTTTATTATATAGAAATTTTGACCTCAGCATTCATACCAGGCAGGACCTTACTTGAAGGATTTTCAACTGAAATTTTTACAGGAACCTTTTGAGTTACCTTTGTATAGGTGCCGTTAGAGTTTTGAGAAGGAAGAGCGGAAAATACGGAATTAGTCGCATAACCAATCTCCACAATCTGACCATTAAAGGTTGTTTCAGAATCGCCGTCGACAGTAATATCGACACTATCTCCTACTTCAATATTGTTTAATTGGTCTTCTTCAATGTTGGCTGTAATATATAAATGATCCATATCCGCTGTTTGAGCCAAAACCTGACCAGCCTGTACCATTTGATTTGTTTTTGCTTCATTTTTAATGATCGTTCCTTTAGCCATGCTATCCACAGGAAGACCTTGCTGTCCTGTTGAAATTTTGCCCAGTTCCTGATTTCCAGTGACTACTTCACCCTCTTTTGCAGTCCAATTGGTCAATAAACCAGAATTAGTTGCGACTATTTGGTTAATATCTGCTGAAACAACAGCATCATCGGTTTTCACATAATTCTGATTATCATAGTAGAAGTATCCACCTGCTGCAATTAATGCCAAAACAACTATCATCCCAACAACATTAATCAGTAATAAACGACCTTTACTCATGTTTGAAATCTCTCCTCACATTTTTTAAAAATTTCCTTGGTAATTTAAACGGATGTCTCCATGCCAGCTTTTGCTTTTTTATCTGGTAAGTGCACTCTCTTCTGTTTCTGAACCAATGACCGTCCTTTGCCAGTCAAAGTTTTTCCTATCGAGCCAATCAGCATAATAATGCTGAGAACAAGTAAGATCGTAAACAAATCATGATAGGCACCCAAAATAGCAGATTTTTTAGAATTGGCGACTAGTTCATAAGCCGCTGTACTCTTTGCATCCGATAAAGACAAGTGTTTTCCCATTAAGGAACGAATTGATTTTGTCATTTCCCATTTAAATTCTGAACTATTGGGGTCTACCTGCCCGCGTATGTCTTCATAATTTTGAGCGTTTTGTCTCGTTAAAAACCAGCCGATCACTGGTGAAATAACCGCGCCAATAAAATTACGAATTGAGTGCAAGGTGACGGACCTCATGGATGCTTTATGAATATCTCCGGCTAGTGCAGTTCCAAGTGCACCTGAAACGAGTGTCATACTGATCCCGGCACCCAGGAAGGCCACTTGAAAATATAATGAGGATAAAGTAGTTGCTGGACCAATCACTCTCCATTTGATGCTTACAAATAAAACGATGAGTGAGCCAATAATCCCAAGTACCCCAGCCCCCCATTTATCATAAAATAGGGTCTTGAATATGGCAGTAAACACAATGCCTGCAAAAAACCAAAAGTAAAAATGGCTTAGATATAAAAATGGCAGGTTCAAATTATTTTTTAAGAATCCGTTTATCCCTGCAATGGCAACAATAAGAGAAGCATGGGATGCGACTGCCATAATGGTACCCGAAATAGGCTTTGGTGCCTTTAATGTCCGAAACGGAACGATTGGTGTATCGGCTTTTACGTCTACATAAATAAACAATAGTAACAAGATTAGCCCTACAAGTAGAAATGGCCAAACATATAAAGAAGTAAACCCTTTTTCTAATAAGTTACATAGTGGAAAAGCGAGTACAATCATAAGAAGACTCAACAAAAAAACTCCTGTTTTATTGACGGGACTATGATCAGGAACAGGCTCTTCATGCTTAGGTAAACCAAAAAAACCAATGATTAAGCAGCATATTGATGCAATTACATTTAAAACAAATAACCAACGCCATGCATCAGCTCTTAATGATATAGAACCGAATAAAGCTCCAATTGCACTCGATCCAAATAATCCCGTAATGACCATAAACAGAAAGGTATTTCGGATTGCATTTGGGAAAGATCTCAGACTAACTGGCAAGATCGTTAAAAAAAGCAAACCTGCACTCAAACCTTGAATGATTCTACCTACAATTAAAATAATCAATCCTGGTGATACTGCAGAAATAATGGAGCCACATAAAAAAACAAACACGAACATTAAATAGTTTTTTCTTAATCCAAACTTCCTTGTGAGTACTGGACCCAATGGCACACCAAGTGCAAATGCCAAATTCGATAGTGTAGATGGGATTAGTAAATGATTTGAACCTAGTCCCAGCCCATTCTGAATAATACCTTGGTTTAAGATGTAGGACAGATTAGAAAAATACTGTGAGCCAATCGCAAGGATTGTCAAAATGGATATAACCAAATATTGTGGGACAGCAACCTTTTCAGTCTCTGAAGCTGCCGTATTAATCTGTCGACTCATCATTTTCCTCCTTTCAATACCTGTAAAATTTCATTATAAATTTGTTAAATAAAGAATTATAAGTGGTTCTTATCAACATATTTTTCATCATAAATATATTGCATGGCACAAGTTGCATTATACAACCTATAGCAAAAAAAAATCAATGAAAAACTTTATTTTATAAGTACTAGCTAAAACAAAAAGATCGTGACAACTGGTCACAATCCTTATCTATTACCGTTTTTCTTGCTTTTTTTATGAAAAAATTAACAAAAAAATATTATCATTTTCGTTGTTTAAAATCCATATTTAAGCGAATTAAGTTAGCCTCCAATTGCTGTAATTCCTCCTTCGACCACTTTTGGAGTACTTCGGAATAAAACTTATACCGAGATCTTTGAACAATGGTAAGTATCTCTTTTCCCTTATTTGTAATTTCTATGAGACTAATCCTGCCATTGTCAGGATCTGGAAAACGCTTAATATATTCTTTTGATTCTAAAGTACCAACTTGCCTGCTCGCTGTGGATATATTTAGCATTAGTTTTTCAGCAATCACATTAATTGCCAGCGGGCCATTTTCATTAATTTCACTCAATATAAGATACTCTGAACGGTCCAAGTCACCTAGTTTAGGACTATAAGCTGTTGTAAGCCGAACCAACAAGGCAATTTCATATTCAATAGATTGGAGTGAGTCGCGATTCAAAAGTCCTTCCCCCTTATAAAGCAAACCGTTTTACTTATTGTAAACAAACTGATTTTATTATAACAGATATATCATAGTTAACATTTATTAACAAAGTGTTTTTGGGAATTCTTTATGTATATTTCTTGGGTTCCGGACAAGCAAATGCAAGTACTCTTTAAATGTAAGTAACATCAATAAAGGCCCGTCTATATAGATGGGCCTTTGTTTTTGAAAGACAAATTAGATCGTAGTCTCCACATTTTCAAGATTTGCTTCTGACAATTTTTCCGATTTCATCAAGAAAAGGTACGAAATGAAACCGAAACCAATCCCCAAGAACCATGAATACGTGTAAAGCTCCTTCAAAGCAGGGATCATTAATCCAATAAAGGATGCGATCAGCCCAATCACCAAGGCAATCAATGCTTTAACATTCCAGCCATTTGTATACTCGTATATTCCGTCTTTTTTATAAAAACTAGCTAAATCATATTTTCTGCGTGCAATCAAATAATAATCGGCAATCATAATACCACCGACCGGTCCAAGTGCGCCGCCGATTGCCCCCAGGACATTAAAAATGGTACCGGAGTTGTTATACCAAAGCCATGGTGCAAAAAATAAGGCAACCACGATCGAAATAAGTCCCGCTTTAACAAAATTAAGTTTTCTAGGAAATAAATTTACTAGATCATAGGCAGGTGAAACAACATTTGCAGCTACATTGACAGACAAGGTAGCAATGAGCAGGGCAAAAGCGCCTAAGAATAAAACAATCGGATTTCCGAATTGCTGAAGTAATTCAACTGGATCCCAAATCGGTCTGCCAAAAGCAATAATCGTTCCAGAAGTGGTAATAATACTCATAATGGCAAAAACAATCGCTGTTCCTGGCAAACCAATTGCCTGACCTATGACTTGATCTTTCTGACTTCGAGCAAACCTCGTAAAATCTGGAATATTCAATATTAAAGTCGCCCACGTTCCAATCAGTCCGGTAATTGCTATCCCAAAGGCACTCCAAAAGGCGCCACCCGTTAATTTTGCTGGTTCATCAAATAGCGGTCCCAATCCATTTGATACGGAAACTGCCCAAATGACTAACGCTAAACCTAAAACAATCACGAGGGGGTCCAGCCCAAAGCTCAAAGAATTTCACTCTTTCCATCCCATGAGAGATGACCCATGCATGTAAAACCCAGAAAAGAGCAACTGCAAGGGCATCATTTAATCCCATACCTAAAACATGGATGGAGGACAAACTGTTCCAGCTTGGGATTAATGCACCTAGAACGGCACCAACAGCTTTACTGCCCAAATAAGCTTGAACGGCAAACCAAAAGATCGCCACAAACGCCCTGATAATAATGGGAAGCTGTGCCCCTTTGTATCCAAAAGAAGCACGAATGAGAACCGGAAATGGGATCCCGTACTTCGCTCCGGCTGCACTGTTCAGCCACATCGCTATAATTAGGATAATGTTGGCAGTTATTACTGTTGCTAGTGCCTGCCAAACACTCATTCCTAAACCAAGCAGACTACCAGCTGTTTCATAGGCGACAATATTATGAACCATCCCCATCCAAACGGTCGTATAGTTCAGCCAATTCCAATTCCTCTTTCCTTTTTCAAGTGGTGCAAGATCCTCATTGTATAAAGAGGGATCCTTTTCGATCAAGGTTTCTTGTTCTTCCATAGATATGGTACTCATTGCTTTCACTCCTTTTTCTTTTCATCTTAGAAGGATAGATTAAAATCTTCATATTCTTTCTGAATGTTCTGAATTTCATCTGCGCAATGTAGCTCCCCTTCCCTTTTTACTTGTTGTGATAAAAGTACAACTTATTGATTGTATTCTACTGAAAGAATCGTAAGTTGTATCAAAATTGGTAAGAAAATCTCACAGAAAATTCCATAAACAATGCGAAACAAAGGCCGATCCCGTTAGAGAGGCCTTTGTTTCGCATTGTTTTTTTAGTAGAACTAGTCCAGTGTTTGAAGTCCTTTTTGTAAATTTAAAATCTCGTTTTTTATGCTTGGAAATTCTTTTATTTCAGGAACCTTTCTAATGATTGGCGATCTTTTCAAATCTGCTGCAATGGCCATTGTTTCATAAATATAAAGCAATTGGGCAAGTATCTCATCAGAAAGGAACCGACGTACACCTGTTTTAGCGCAATTTTCCAATAAAAAACCTAAATGTTCAACCGAGAATACAACAGTCCAGTAATAATCCAATGTTTTTCGATCGGCTGGAATCTCACCTAAAGCTGTATTATAGAGGGTTTTTAAATTAAAGATATTCGTTTTCATCTTGTTTAACTCTCTGCTATCTCTCGCATTAAACCCCTTTCCTTGGTCAGAGAACAGACTAACTAAAAATTGACCTTGACTCCGAATAGTTTTTGAAATCAGGTGGGGAAGACGACTAGAGGCTGTTCTTCTCCCTACTAACCATACTCCTAAGAGACCTATGATGCTGCCGAATAAAACATCAATGATTCTTGCAGAAGCAAAATAGCTAAAGTCAAACTCCCCCAAACTAGTACTTTCAGCCATAAGTAAAGCGTTAGGTGTAAAAAACAGTGCGGCTAACCCATAATTTTTCACGATAAACAGCTCTGTTATAAACGTTAATAATAAAACGAGGAAGGCGATTAAATAACTACTAGGATGGAAAGAAAGTATGACGCTGGCTATTAAGATCCCTAGCAATGTACCAAGCCCTCTTTGGATGGCACGATGAAAGGTGGCCACAATCGAGAATCCTGACATGACAGCTACACAGGATAGCGGAACCCAATAAGACCGTGTTAGACCAAACTGAAAAGCGATAATGGCAGCTATAGTTGTGACAATACCAAACCTGAAGGCCGTAATAAAAATAATCGAATTTTTGTCTAACGCACCCCCAAGCATAGTCTTTGTGGAGGGCTTCGAGAATTCAACTACTTTATTAATTTTGGCAGCTGGTTCGTTAAAGATTGCATCTGCATCAAAAATTATTTTAAACAAGTAAGCAATTTGATCATTCATCACATCTGGCTGTAAAATTTTCTGATCAGTAAAATGACCCTTCCTTTTGGCATCTAACGATAAAGTCATTTTCCGAAGCGAGTACCCTAGTTCAGGAGGTAACTTAGCAGAATGTTCGGAATAGTTTTCAAGTATGTACGTGAATATCGTATGGGCAGAACTATTTAATACATATAATCGTTTAAAAAAGTCTGTTTGTTTCCATGAGATATAACCGGAAGCAAGTGTTTCTTCTGCCTCATTTAAGACTGACATGACACGATGTCTCGACTCGTTAAAACGCTCAGTTCCGACAGCATCAAGAAATGCAGCGAGCTCGATTAAGGCCCTTATCATTACACCCCTTTCTGGACCGTGCGGGTCAAAAAAATAACCAAGCATTGCAATGATCCACGACAAACATCCACCAAGGAACACAAGTCCTGCTCGTAAAAGGGCTTGTTCCGGTTCTACAGGCATACCTGACGTCATTGAAAAAACCAGAACAAAAAAGATGGCCGATGGGCCTGTAATTCTTAACGCTCCAAAAATAAATATGGCTGCGGCTCCAATCATCCCCATTAAAATGGTAATCGCCATTGGGTATGGAGCAACAAGTGTCCCTAGCGCAGTTAGTAAAGTTAAAGCAACTAAGACAAAAAATATTTTTTTAGCCCTTTGAGCGTAAGGAATATTAAACACGTAAAGATAAGTAAAACCACCTATTCCAGCTATCAACCCATATTTGAAATTGCCTAATAATAAGCCAATCATAATGGGCAAAGACGCAGCAACCCCTGCAGAAAATGCCTTTAACCATGGAAACGGCCTTTTATTAACCGACAATGCCTGATTAATAATGGATGGAGATTTGGAGGGACTTTCTTTCATTCTTTTCACTTCTTTCTAAACTACCTAATTCAATTTAATATGCATTATTAAGATATAAGTTAGTTGAAATACTACTCTTGAATTATTATCTCCCAACAAGGCAAAAAAACCCAAGTGAAGGCAATTCACTTGGGCTTTTTTCTTAATAGGACTCAGCTTTAGAAAGTACAGTGAGCTTTTTTTTAGTAGCTTTTCCTTTTTTCAGACTAAGCATGGCGATAAAAGAGATGCAGTAAAGTACGGCAAGATAACCCATTGCGACCGTAACATTCGTATGCTGGAGGATATAACCCACTAAAATGGGAGATAAACCGCCCAATGCTCTGCCGAAGTTAAAGATGGTATTAGTGGCTGTGCTGCGAATTTCTACAGGATAATAATTACTGATTAAAGCACCATATCCGGCAAACATTCCATTTGAGAAAAATCCTACAAGCGCCCCGCCGATTAAAAGACCGGCACTACCTGATGCATAGGAATATAAGAACACAGCCAATGCTGAAGCAGCAAGGAAAATTCCATATGAGCGCTTCATTCCAAAACGATCCATAAATTGGCCAAACGTTAACATTCCTGCAATCATCCCTACAGCCGTACTAATCGTCCAAAGGGCCGAATTGGAAACGGATAATCCTTGTGATTGTTGAAGCATCGATGGCAGCCAAATCATCAAACCATTATAGCCAGCAATTTGAACAGTTGCCATGATTGCTAACGCAATTGTTGTGACTGAAGTTCTTGGAGAAGCAAACAATTGTTTTAATTTCCCTTGCCTAGGCAGAAGTTGTTTTTGCTTTTGTGCCTGTACCCAAACAGGTGATTCGTCTAATTTCTTTCTCACGATAAAAGCGAATATAACCGGAACCAATCCGACGAAAAACAATCCTCTCCATCCCCAGGCAGGAAGAATCATGGCACTAAGAAGCGCAGCAAGGATTACACCGTATTGAGCACCGATACTTACGTAGGAAGAAGCGCGCCCCTGTTTATTCTTTGGCCAAGCTTCTGCCACAAGCGCCATACCAATACCATATTCTCCACCTGCACCTAAACCTGCAATAAATCGAAAGAGGTAGACTTGTTCAATATTCTGAGCCAACCCAGTTAACGCTGTTCCAATCGCGAATAGTAGAATCGTATAGGTAAATACTCGAACTCTCCCAAATTTATCCGCTAAAATACCGAAAATCATTCCCCCGGCAAGCATTCCTATGTTTGTTATCGAGGAAATAAGACCTCCAGACACCATGTCAATATGAAACTGGGCAATAATCATCGACATTGCAAAGGATATAAACATAATATCCATACCCTCTAGTGTTAAACCTGCTACTGATGCTACTACTGTTTTTTTACGATAATCCATTTTTGTCGTTCTCCTTTCAAGCCTCACGGGACTTTGATTTAAAAGATAGCCGGCAAAATAAAAGCCCTTTTATCCAATGGACAAAAGGGCATTATATATATAAAAATATATATAAAGTTTACTTTTGCCTTTTTGGCCTCTCTGGACCAATTTAAAGGAACTAATTTTATCTAATATTAACACGATAGTATGTATGTGACAATATTTTTATATTATTTTCTAAATAATAATAAAACCACAGCGTTTAATGAACCGCTGTGGTTTTACTGAAAGCTAGCCTATTCTCATTTAAGAGAATATTATTGAAAAATAGAGATAACATTCTACGAAACGAAACGTTAAAACCTATTTAATTAATAAGCTAAACTATATAATGCTTTAATATGTGATAAATATCGAACATTACTTGCTTCTTTCATTAACGAAGCTGGAAGCCCTTTAAGCGGGATAGAGTTAGCACCAATCGAAGCAACAGCGTCTTTACGTCCCAAGCTTGCTAGTGTTCCAGAGTTAACTTGAGTAAACTCTTTAAATGATTTGTTTTCCAAGAAAGCAAATACATTATAGCCTGTTTGTTCTCCCATTTGCCAAGCTATTTGGGCAGTAGGAGGTAATGGCCGTCCATCTTCTCCGAAAACAACCGCACTGTCACCGACAACAAATACGTCTTTATGTGAAGTAGATTGAAGGTATTCATTTACGGTTGCGCGTCCACGATCCACATCAAGGCCTGATTGACCGACTAGAGGATTCCCTTGTACGCCGCCAGTCCAAACAAAAGTATTAGCCGTAATCTTTTGTCCATCTTTTAAATCAATGACATTTCCTTCTACGTTTGTTACTGGAAGACCTGTCAAGAATTGAACACCACGAGCTTCTAGACTTGCAGTTGCGCGTTCGATTAATGGAGCTGGTAACACTGGTAATATCTTAGGCCCTGCTTCTACTAGCAGCAGCTTAACTTCTTTAGGATCCACGCCATAGCCTCTCGCAAGTTTAGGCATCATATCAGCTATTTCTCCCACCAACTCAACGCCAGTTAAACCGCCGCCGCCAATGAGGATTGTTGCATCTGCTTCATTTTTAGTTTTGGCATATTCAGCAATTCGTTCTTCGATATGTTGATATATCTTATTGGCATCGTCAGCAGATTTTAACACCATGCTGTGTTCTTCTAATCCTGGAATACCGAAGTAAGCAGTTTTGCTTCCCAATGCAACGACTAATGCATCATAGGATAAAGAAGATCCATCTGATAGTTTAACCTCTTTTTTATCTGCTGAGAAGGATTCAACCTTTGCGATTTTAAGGTCAATATCTTTTCCTTTGAAAAGCTTCGTTAAAGGCATTGCAACAGCTTGTTCTGCCACATTTCCTGCAGCCAAACGATGAAGCTCTGTGATAATTTGGTGCGTAGGGTACTGATTAATCACAGTAACTTGCGCTTGATCTTCATTTAAATATTTACGTATATTCATTGCAGCTAATAGTCCGCCATAACCGGCACCTAAGATGACAACTTTCTTTGACATAGTCTCTCCCCCGTCTCTATGGATGTAATGTAAATAATTATTTTACTGAACGTTCTGCTGAAACCTCAAGGTAAGCGTTAATGAAACGGAAAAGTTTTTGAGCTTGAGGATCTTTAATCATTTTCAAAAGTCCAAATAAACCAATCACTTCATTACTTTCCTCTGCACGATCTTTTGCTTCAATCGCAGTTGCAGCCACGCTTTTCACTGTATCTTTAATAGGTTCAACAATCTCTGTGATGGCACCGATTGTATCACTTTTTAATACTTCGTCCGTAGCAACTGACTGAGCAAAGTCATACGATTTTGTTAAAACATTCACAAGTTCAGTTAATTTTGGAAGCTGTTCCACTAAAGTAGTCAAGGATTCCTGAACCTCTGGCTTTAACAATTGGTCAAGGACATCCAGTTGCTCTGCTTTAAATTCTTGTGACTTCGATTTTTCCATAACTTCTGACATCTCTAATTCCCCTTTCGAATGGCCGGTAAGGATTGCTTAGGTAAATCGATTTATAAAATGAACAATTATAAAAAGTTCCTACGAGCCTCTTTTCTTAAAACAACAAATACACTATTTTCAAATTAATTAACAAAGAAATATAATAGAGTAAGTGAGCACTTTTTTCAAGAAAAAAGCTTCGAGATACTAATTTCTAAGTTTTCCGTAAAATGGATGGTAATAAGTAAGACCAATGAAAATCTTACCATTTCCAAAAGAAAAACCTAAACTACTGAACAATTGTTCATTATAATTAATAGTGATGATCACATACTCCAAATAGGTTTTTATACTAGGTCTATTATCGATGATGAATTTTGCCGATATCGCAGGCTCATACTACTATGGGTGATGAAAATGCTATGTCAAACAAGCAGTGAATTAAAGCTATTGGTGGAGGAAGCAAAAAGATATACACAAGATGGCAAGGTCGCAGACTATATACCGGAGCTAGGTAAAGCAAATCGGGATGATTTGTCCATTGCCATTCATTATCCTGACGGGAGATGTCTTTCTGCGGGAGATATTGATAAAAAATTCACCTTGCAAAGTATCTCCAAGGTTATAAGTTTAGCCCTTGTTTTAATGGAAAGCGGATTTCATTATGTATTTGAACGGGTGGGAATGGAACCGACCGGAGACCCCTTTAATTCAATTGCCAAATTGGAAACAATGGCCCCTGCTAAACCGTTAAACCCCATGATCAATGCAGGGGCACTCGTTGTCACCCATATGATTAAAGGGGATTCAGCAGCGGATCGGTTGAATCGACTATTAGGCTTTATTCAGGAATTGGCCGATGACTCTTCCATTGGATATTGTGAGCAAGTTGCTCGGTCCGAATTCGAAACAGCAGATTTAAATCGCGCACTATGTTATTTTCTTAAGCAGCATAAAATCATCACGGAGGATGTCGACGTATTATTGGATTTATATACAAAACAGTGTGCTATTGAAATGAACTGTTTGGATTTAGGACGAATCGGGATGATTTTTGCCATGGATGGAATCGATCCTCTCAACGGGAAAAGGATCATGCCTGAAGATGTAGCCCGAATTTGCAAAACCTTTATGGTTACGTGCGGAATGTATAATGCTTCTGGTGAATTCGCCATCAAAATCGGTATACCAGCGAAAAGTGGAGTTTCCGGCGGTATCATGGGCGCGGTTCCAGGTAAATTTGGAATTGGAATCTTTGGCCCAGCATTGGATGAAAAAGGTAATAGTGTAGCGGGAATTAAACTTTTGGAACTTTTATCAAAAAATTATCGGTTGAGTATGTTTTAGTTTTTTGCCTAGAGCCATTTACTACAAAAAGGCATGGAATGTTTTCCATGCCTTTTCCTTCGAGGTTTTGATCCGGTCTTATCTGCTGTACCCCCTGCTTTCTTTCTCTTTCAGGGGTTATGAACCGTTTTTATTTGTTGTAGCTCCTGATTTTAGCCAAGGCATATGCCCACTCTACTTTTAACTGCTAGCACTAGTGTAATTCGCAAGTGCAAATTTCCAGAATCTACGAGCCAACCATAGGAACACGACAGCGACAACAATTGAAGCAGCGGTTGTTCCGCCATTCCACTTTCCAATTAAGGAACTGGCCGGCGAAAACGTAAGAAACGCTGCAGGTAGAACATAGGTTAACGCCATACGCAGCCAGCCCTTATACATCGTGATCGGGAACCGAGTCGTTTCAAAAAAGGAGTTAAATAAGAAAGACAGATCATCCATTCGAATCACCCAAAAGGCGGTGGTCATCAATAACATCCACAAAGAGTAAATGATTATTAAGGCAGCAAAAATACTAATAAAAAAGAAGCCCACATCAAGTAACGACGGGATAAAATGCTTTTGAAATAGACCGTAAATTATTAATCCAATCCCTAATAAGACATCAATCAAGCGCCAGAACACCAGATGTCTTAGACTCACGAAAAACATGCTGTCCACCGGTTTGGTTAGCACATAATCCAAGGTTCCCATCCTAATATGCAAAAGAAGTCTCGGCATATTGGGGCGAAGAGCGAAGTCTACCAATCCTTGCAAAGTATTGAAAATACCAAGCAGAATCAGAACATCGGCATATGCCCAGCCACCCAATTGGTCCGTTTGAAAGAAGAAAATTTGGACCATCAAGATCGAGATGATAATGCCAAATAAGCTAGACAGAAGATTTCCAATAAATTCACTTCGATATTCAAGTTCCTCTACGAGGCATGTTCGAAAGAACTCTTTAAAAATACGCCAATATCGCCTCATGATTATCCTCCCACCGCCTGATTTTTCTTTAATCCAGCCTTCCACAACCACCCTATCGCCAAAATGAGAACAACAGTCCAAATAAAAGACCCGATAAATCCAACTAGGAGAGTTTGCGAATCGGCTGATTCCGTTAGAATTTCTAAAGGAAATCCAATCATATAGCGATATGGTAAATAGGTACTGATTTGTTTAACCACCGGCGGTAAGAGTGAAAAGGGTGCGATCCGCCCGGAAATAAATAGCGAAACCGTTTCGAACATGGCAAAAACCGCGGTCACTTTGGTCATCCAAAAACCCAAAATCCCGAACATAAAACTAAAAGCAAACCGGATAATCGCTCCGAGTAACAGCGCAATTAGGAATAGTCCCCATTGGCTTACGGTTAGATGCAGCTGCAGAGTAGGAATAAAGAAAGACAGGATAATCCAGCAAGGAATAAGAACCACTAAAAATAAACCTTTATAAACGATATTTTCAGCAATCGCCCAATGAATGGGATGAAAAGGTCGAACAATTTGATAAGAGAACGAGCCCTCCCGTATCTGACGGTCCATCTCCCAAACATCCCAAGCACTCGTCAACCGCTCGACCACAATCAATGACGTAAAATACAAAATAAAAGAATCTCCTTGGTCGGGATAAATATTCATCCAGACCATCATCGTTATCAATGGCTGAACCATCGTCCCAAACATCCAGACCAGCGTAGAAAGCTGATAAGAAAACATCTCGACATATTTCATCCGTAAAATCGCTCGATATTTAGTGATCATGGGATTCCTCCTGGAAAGCTAACGAAATCACTTCCTCCATCGGCGGATCTTGTATATTGAGGTCATTAATTTCAAAATTAGCCAGCAGTTCAGATGAGACAATCGGTACACGCTCCCGTGCGACTCGAAGTGTCAATTTCCCATCCTCAAATGAAACCACTTCACCGAAGGACTCCCATCGACCGAGTGAGCCAGAAGGAAGACGAACCTCTAACAATTTATAAGGAGTTAACTTTTTAGTTAAAACTTGTAACCCTCCGTCGTAAAGAAGCTTCCCGTGATTAATGATCAAGACCCGATCACAAAGTGCGGTAACATCGCCCATATAATGAGAGGTTAGCAGAATCGTGGTTTTGTGTTCACGATTATATTTGGCAATGAATTGACGTACTTTTTCTTGCGTATCCACGTCCAAACCAATCGTCGGTTCATCTAAAAAAAGAACCGACGGCCGATGTAATAACGACACCGCTAATTCACACTTCATCCGCTGACCAAGACTTAGGTTTCGGACGGGTTTTCCAAGCAACGGAGCCAATTCTAGTAATTCAACTAGTTCATCTAAAGTTTGACGATACACGTTTTCCTCAATTTCATAGACGCTTTTATTCACGAGAAAGGTCTCCATCGGTGGGATATCCCAAATTAATTGACTCTTTTGCCCCATGACCAGACTCATCATTTTTTTAAATTCATTCTTCTGTTCTTGTGGTTTAAAACCGTTCACTTCAATATTTCCTGATGTAGGATGCAGCAAACCAGCTAACATCTTTATTGTGGTCGTTTTCCCGGCACCGTTAGGTCCTAAGAATCCCACAATTTCACCTGTATGAATAGTAAAAGAAACGTCCTTTACAGCATGAACGGCTTGGTACTCCCGTTTGAACAAACTACGTAATGCTTCTGACCAGCCCTCCTGCCTGACATGGACACGAAAAGACTTATTTAAATTTTGCACTTGAATAGACATAGTTCCTCCAACGATGAAAATAGTAAACTTACTCTATAAGTATAGTTTTTCAAAATATAGAAGTACAAGTATAAAAACATCTGTTAGTCTTACTACTTATTGGTAATGATGGATCTAACATTGATATATTTATGACATTTGCCCTAATCATAATGACACGATAATTGGCCTACCTTTTTAAGAGGCAAAATAAAAAGGGCATGACCAGGAACAATATCGTGGTCATGCCTACCTTCTACTTGAATTTATTTAATAATCAAAACAGGACAATGCGATAACTGAGAAACCTTTTGACTAACACTTCCGAGCATTAAGCCTTTAATTTTCCCCAGACCTCTACTGCCCATGAACATTGATTTTTTTAAAATAATCCTACCATGTGAAGACCATGGCGAATACCATCTTCTTCAACAGATTTTGTTACGTATTTTGCTGCAGACTTTACTATTTCTTCTGCATTCCCCATCGCTACACTATTTCGAACGGTTGAGAGCATTTCCATATCATTGAGCCCATCCCCAAAGGCATAGTGCCGTTCTGGTGGAATACCTAAACTTTCAACGATCTTTTTAATACCTTGTGCTTTTGATCCTCCCCTTGGGAGTACATCAACTGAAACTGGATGCCATCTTACAAAATCAAAATCGTGAAACTGCTGCTCATATTGTTTTTCTTCCCCTTCTGGACAAAAAAGAAGCGTTTGAAACAGCTCGCGACCTTTGTAATAATGCGGATCATGCGAAGGAAAACGCCCTGTTTTTAACGTCGCAATACTTTCATTAATATAACTATGTTCTGGTACATTAGCTTTCATATCCTCATGGTCCATAAAAACGACGGGATGATCGTTATGAAGTGCAACTTCTGTTAACTTTTCCAGAGACATTACGTTTAATGGATTTGTATATAATACTTCACCTTTTAAGACAACGTACTGCCCGTTATAACTAACAAAAGTGTTAATATCTAATTCTTTTCGCAGTTCCTCGAACATAAAAGGGGCTCGTCCAGTCGCAATGGCTACTTCATGACCAAGGTCTTTTAATTTAAAAATAGATTCTTTCGATGAGAGAGGCAATTTTTTATCATGGTTAAGCAACGTTCCATCAATATCAAAAAAAATAATACTTTGATTCGTCATTTTTGTTTCCAACTTTCGAGATTTAATCTAGTTTCCTTTTATAATTTATATTTTACTGTTGGGTTTATAGGAAAGTTTACCCGAAAATATAAAAAAATAACTATCTCACCATATTACTTGCTTTTTGCTCCATAAGAAAGCCTCCTTCGCTAATTGTGATTCTCACTAGCAAAAAAAGCTATAAATCCTTAAATGAAATCATTAATAGACAGCACTAGGTGAGCTCCTTTTAGGTAGTATGAACAGGGTGCAAATTAAGATACATCAAAGGTATATTTTCTCGGTATTTCTTAGGTGTGCATAAAGTTTTCTTCACAAAATTGCGGTTAAATGAACGAATGTTTTCATAACCACAAAGATAAGCAATTTCAGTTATATTTTTTTCTGTCGTTCTTAGTAGATGACAGGCATAGCTAATCCTAGTTCCATTTAAAAAATCGGCAAAAGACGTTTTAACACTTGCATTAAAATATTTCGATAAATAATTATAACTATACCCAAGGGTAACAGCGATACTGTGTAACGAAATAGCCTCCGTAAAGTGATCTTGTATATAGGTTAGCAAGGTATGGAGCAACTCTGAGTCATTTTTTTCCGCTTTAATTAAAGTGGTTTGTGCCATTAGTTCTGATAATAATAAATAGAGACTGCCCTTCTGTGCTAGTAGATTTGAGTCATCTTTAAAGAGGGTCCTAGAAATAATTGTGTTTGCCTCGGAAGATAGACTGAAAATGGGATTTTCAAGGGAATGATTTTCGATCATCCTTTGAAACGTCGGAATATAATCCGGAGAAAAGATACATATTTTAGCTCTAGCTTGTGATTTTGTAACGATTGAATGAACCTCATTCGGTAATATTAATAAGTATTGTCCAGTATGTAAATGACAACTTCTTAGTTCAATGATAACCTCCATTTCTCCCTCAACGACAAATATTAATTCATAACAACGATGGAGATGACTTGGAAAGTTTAAATTGATAACATCAAAGTTTGAAATCAGATCAAAATGGTGGGGTTCATATAGTAACATTAAGATTGACCCTCTCGAAAGGTTAAATTTTGTCTATGATTATATAAGTTTTATCTTGTTGTATCAAACGTAAAAGTGTTACATTTACAAATATTATAGCATTTTTCATAGTCTTGGTATCAGATTCTCAGAGTTACACTTGTGGACTCCCTCTTATTCTCGTTTTTGGAGTGTCCACACCTATTCTTAAAATATCAGATAAAAAAGGAGATAAGCTATGGAAAAACTTAGAATTGGCATGGTCGGCTATAAATTTATGGGCAAGGCACACAGCCATGCATACCGGGACCTTCCCCTTTTCTTCCCGGACACTGTTCATCCTGAAATGAAGGTCATTTGCGGCCGTGATGAAAAGGCTGTCGCTGCTGCTGCTAAGCAATTTGGCTGGGAGGAATATTCAACAGACTGGAAGAGTCTCTTAGAAAGAGATGATATTGATTTAATTGACATCAATGCACCGAGTGATGTACATAAAGAAATCACGATTGCTGCAGCACAGGCAGGCAAGCATGTTTTTTGCGAAAAACCGTTAGCGCTTACATTAAAGGATTCTAGAGAAATGCTTGAGGTTGTTGAGGCTGCTGGGGTTAAACATATGGTTGGATTTAATTACCGCTTTGCCCCTGCTGTTATGCTGGCTAAAAAACTGCTTGATGAAGGTAAATTAGGTAAAATCTATCATTTCCGCGCCTGGTTCCTACAGGATTGGCTCATTGATCCCAACTTCCCGCTAGCTTGGAGACTTCAAAAGGAAATTGCAGGATCAGGTTCTCATGGTGACCTCGGGGCTCATCTGATCGACTTGGCCCACTACCTAATTGGTGATATGACAGAAGTGATTGGCATGAATGATACCTTTATTAAAGAACGGCCAATTCCAGCTCAGATGACCGGCTTATCGGCAAAAGGCAGCGATAGTGGTGAAAAAGGCGAAGTGACGGTTGATGATGCTACCCTTTTCTTGGCTCGTTTTGCAAACGGAGCTCTAGGAAGCTTTGAAGCAACACGCTTTGCTGCAGGACATCGCTGTACGAATTCATTTGAAATCAACGGCAGTAAAGGCAGCGTCATCTTCGACTTTGAGCGCATGAATGAACTGCAGGTTTACTTCACGGATGACAGAGATGATGTACAAGGCTTCCGCCGCGTATTAGCCACTGACCCTTCTCACGCTTTTTCAGAGGCATGGTGGCCGCCAGGACATACAATCGGCTATGAGCATACGTTTATTCACGAAGTAGTGGAACTCATGGAGTCTTTCCGCGAGGATCGCGAGCCGGTTCCCAACTTCCGTGATGGCGTAAAGTGCCAAGAAGTTTTGGAAGCGGTTGATTTATCGATTGAGAAACGCCAATGGATTCGAATTTCTGACGTTTAATATAAACCTATAAAGGAGTGCTTTTACCATGAAGAAAAATGCATTGATCGTGTGGGGCGGATGGGATGGACATCAGCCTGAACAGGTTGCAGACATTTTTAAAGGAATCCTGGAAGAAGAAAATTTCCACGTCGAGGTATCCAATTCGCTTGACACTTATGCGGACAAGGAAAAGTTGAAATCAGTGGATTTAATCATTCCCCACTGGACAATGGGTGAAATTGAAAGAAAGTATGTACTCAATATCTCTGAAGCAGTCGCAGCTGGTGTCGGTTTAGCGGGCTGCCACGGTGGGATGTGTGACTCTTTCCGTAACAATGTCGACTGGCAATTTATCACGGGCGGAAATTGGGTTGCTCATCCAGGTAATGATGGTGTGGAATACACCGTAAATATCAAGCATTCCTCCAGTCCACTACTAGAAGGAATCTCTGATTTCAAAGTCGCTAGTGAGCAATATTACCTTCACTATGATCCAGCTGTGGAAGTGTTAGCTACTACCCGCTTCCCTGTGTTTCATGGACCGCATTCTGCCAATAAGGCAGTGGATATGCCTGTTGTATGGACCAAACGCTGGGGACTTGGAAATGTGTTCTATAGTTCATTAGGTCATCAGGCAAATATCGTTGCGATGCCGGAGGTTTCCCTGATTATGCGCAGAGGATTTTTATGGGCTGCTGAGGGAAAGAAACGGGCTGAACAATTCGTAGATTCTATTTATGGAAATGTACGTACCTATACTGGTATGGGAGACAGCCAATAAGAAATTCAAAAACTAGGAGGAGCTATTTTGAAAAAACTAAAAGTTGGCATCATCGGCTGTGGAAATATTAGTTCGATTTATATGGAAAACTGTCCGAAGTTCCCTCACCTTGAACTGGTTGCCTGTGCGGACTTAGATGTACAGCGGGCCCAATCTCAAGCTGAAAAATACGGTGTTCCGACCTCTTGTTCCGTTGAAGAACTACTGTCTGACCCAGAGATCGAACTAGTGATCAATTTAACCATTCCAAAAGCACATGCCTCTGTTTGCATCCAGGCACTTGAAGCAGGAAAGCATGTTTATACGGAAAAACCACTGGCTGTTACACGTGAGGAAGGCAGACAAATTTTAGAAACAGCCAAAAAGCACGGTCTCCTTGTTGGCAGTGCACCCGACACCTTCTTAGGTGCTGGTATTCAAACGGCCATCCATTTGATTGAACAAGGTGAAATTGGTGTGCCAATCGGTGCATCTTCCTTTATGATTTGCCGCGGGCACGAACATTGGCATCCAGACCCTGCCTTCTATTATGATTTGGGCGGCGGACCAATGTTTGATATGGGACCATACTATTTAACAGCTTTGGTGGCCCTGCTAGGACCAATTAAACGAATCTCTGGCTTCACTCGGATCAGTTATCCTGAAAGAACAGTGCTAAGCCAACCAAAAGCGGGTACAAAAATCGAAGTAAGTATTCCCACTCATATTTCAGGTGTAATTGACTTTGCATCAGGGGTAATTGGAAACATTACTACCAGTTTTGATGCGTTCGGCGGTACATCCCTTCCACCAATCGAAATTTATGGAAGTGAAGGAACTATACTTGTTCCAGATCCAAACACCTTCGGTGGGCCTGTTAAAGTTAGAAAACGTGACGAAAATGAATTTACTGAGGTCCCACTTGCTTACGGACACGCCCAAAACAGTCGAGGGCTTGGTGTGGCCGATATGGCCCAAGCCATCCTCGAAGGTGGTCAATATCGAGCCAATAGTGACTTAGCATATCATGTTTTAGAAGCAATGCATGGGTTCCATGATTCCTCAGATAGTGGTAAACACTATATAATGGAAAGTACATGTGAGCGTCCTGAATCCGTATCTTTTGAATTACAGAAGTAAATTTGATTTTAATCCTATATTTGTATCCTTTCCAATCTTTATAATCGATTCACAAGGGCTGCCTCTTTTTTGAGGCAAGCCCTTTTTTGTTGCATTTATTTTAATCATCACTTCTTAACCACCTTATTGAGAATAATTCCCGATTGTATGTTTCTAGTTATCTTAACAGATAATATGGGAGGTATTATTATATAGGAGGTGAGTAGAGTGAAAACAAAGGATGATTTTCTAGAAGGCGCGAAAGTAACACAGGATAATCAAATCTATGGAACACCTAATAGTAAGAGTAAAAATGGAACTGGTGATTCACCAAATGATAATGTAGGGAAGAAAACTTCTGATCGTAACCGCTAAACTAGCAGCCGGCTAATGACCGGAAAGCTTGATAAACTAAGGGCTCGGGCTGTAATCCAGCCGACTGAAATATGAACTGCACTCCTCATTGTTAAACACATTCAAACAATGAGGAGTGCAGTTTTTTTGATTTTTATTCCAATTATTTTGTCATAACGTTTATCAGTTTGGCTTAAAATGATAGTAAATCCATTTTGTCCAGCTTCGTAGTCGTTTTTGAGTTACGGCGTGTAATGATTATGTAAGTTTAATTTTAAATCACTTTCAAATTTCTAGATTAAATATGATAAGATAAAACCAATAAGTGAACAAGGGTGGGCAAAGAAAGATGCGAAGTCTAATAGGCAGGGCTGACATCAATAAATACATGAACCAATTAATAGATATAGTAGAAACCATGGGAGGAACTGTCCGTTTTTCACACGAAAACCGGGTGAGCTTTAAGCCGGATTTAACGGTAACGGTCCCGCCAATAGCAGAGCAAGAAAACCTCTATGCTCTAGCACATGAGACGGGGCACCTCATCGACTACATCGAGGGAAACTTAGACTACGACCAGTGGATTTCGAACCGTCCCTATCGTATTAACGCCGAAATGAAGGCATGGGTCAATGCGTATCATCTTCTGAAACAGATAGACGCGCCCTTAGACGAGTGGGAGCTTCATGTACAAAAAAAATTGTTTACGTATTTTGAATTTGAAGAGGTATCATGAGTGAAAAAGACACCAGTTCCCTAGTCATTTCTTTAACAATGGATAATTCAATCTTAGGACCGGGTGTATGCTTGGTTCTTTTTATTGAGGTTGGTCCATATATATGAAATTGAATGACTCCGGAAAGTATGGTGAAAATAAATGAGATCATCCTTAATGCTGCTAGTAGATTTTGTACTGTTTTTTATTTTCCCTTTGGCATTTTGGGAGCTGTCTCGGGATATTATAGGAGACTATCCTGCCATGATTCTCTCCACGCTGCCTGGAATTCTTTATAGCTTGTACCGATTCAATGATACTGGAAAGCTTAATTATACGGGAATATGTGTCATCCTTAATTTAACTGCAGGCCTATTGGTGGATATTCTATCTGGGTCTGCTTTGCAGCTTTTATGGAATAATGTTTTTTACTCAGCCTCCTTATTATTAATATATTCTGTAAGCATGGCAGCGAGGAAGCCTCTTTATTTATACTTTACATTGGATCTAATGGCGTTAAGGGGGTATGACAGAAAGACAACAAAAGCGTTGCTTTTTGAAAAGAAAACATACAAGCTTTTTCAATTAATAACGTTAATATACTGTGTGAATGAACTAATTTATATTGTGTGTTTATCCAGATGGATCCTGAAATACGGAGTAGAGGCATACCGCTTTGATATTTTATTAGACAAGTCCCTTAACATCATATTGTCGGGTGCGTCGCTGGCTGTCTTCTTCTTTATCCATCAGGCAGTAAACGAAATAACGCCGGTTAAAAAAATAGCCATTACGAAGCCAAGAAGAAAATTAGTTTCTCTTTCATCTTACTGGACCTCCTTTCATCTTGAACGGACTTACTTTTATTTTAGTATTCATAAGCGGTAGTGGGAGTATGTTAATTTTTAATTAACGTTTTGATTATGAATTGGACCGTGATTACTCACCTTTTAGGACTCTCATTTACCATTTTCCACTTGGCGTTAACATTTGCAGGTGGTGTTTGAGCACAGTAATATGACTAGGCGTTTTAGTATACACTTCTCCGTCCATATCTGCATCCATGTCCTCTTCCGTATAAATGGTGATTGATTTTCCGGAGTAATGGTCCATTTCCTCGCTTAATTGATTAGTCTGAATCGTAATATCAGTCGTAAAAAGTTCTTTCAACAACGTTAAGTTTGTATGTTTGATAATAAAGACATCTGCGAGTCCATCATGATAACTAATCGCTTTAAAAGGCAGCCTATTGGTTCCTATGTAATTCCCATTGGCTGTAATGATTAATAACCCCTCTCCTTCGATTCTTTCCCCATCTATATCTATTATATATTTAAATTGATCCATATTTTTCATAGTCCTGATGGCACTGAGGAAATAACCAGCTTTACCAAAATGGTCCTTTTCCGTTGGTCTAATATTATTAGAAGTTTCTGCGATTAAACCTGTCCCCCAAAAGTTTAAACAGTATTGTTCATCCACTTTTAGAACATCCACTGGTATGCTTTCACCTGAGATAATTTGGTCTGCCGCTATGGCGATATCCTGTTCAATCAGTAAGGTTCTTGAAAAATCATTACACGTACCAGCAGGCAATATACCAATCATTGGGCGTTGCTCCAGATTTGATAGTCCGTTAATACATTCATGAACGGTACCATCTCCGCCAAGGATAATGACTAAATCAACATCCGGTCCATGCAGCTGACAAAGCTCCTTTGCATGGCCGCTTCTTTGCGTTTGGACAATTATTAAATTTGAAATACTGGATGAAAGAATCGGGACAGAAACACCCAGTGCCTGTTTCATATCCTTTTGTCCGGCATTTCCATTATAAATTAATAGTGCCCGTTCGAAACGCATATAAACCACTTCCTCTTTAGTATCTTTTTACTTATATACCCATTTCTATCACTTATTCCACCAATCTAGAATGCTTAGAAAAGTATCATTAAAAATCGTTTATTTAACTACCAATAGGGTAAGCAATAGACAAAAGAAAGAGGAGTGATTGGATGGAAATTAAAAAGAACAGCGAAAGTTACAAAACAAATAAAATGGATCATCCAGAACAATATGAAACAACTAACGAAAGCTTATTTGATAAATTTGAAAGTGAAAGAACGGTAGATCCCATCCCGATGGAAGACCTAAATGAAGAAAAACAGGAGGAAAAACACAAGCGTGATAGCAAAAATACATCATCTAGTGAAAAAAAATATGGTGGTGTGTAATCTCATTTGAAAAATGAAGCATTTAACTAATATATATATATAAAAAGCGGTCCCGCTAATTGTTTTTTCTTAGAAAGGGGTCATGTTTCTGTTTTCATTAATCGGGTAAATGTAAGGTATAAGAGAATTTATAATGGGAGGTAAACCAATGGCAAATAAAGCAGATAACCATTTTGACCGTGACCAATATTTTAAAGAGCGCGCCGGAACCGATGATGCAAGGTTCCATGTCGTTCCACATGACGAGGAAGGCTGGGCCGTGAAGATTGAGGGCAAAGAGGAGCCAGCCTGCACCACTCATTCAAAAAGTGAGGCTGTAAAAGAAGCCAAACGGATGGCAGAGGAAGCTAATACGATGGTCTACATTCATGATGATGACGGTAAAATTGAACAACAACTTAATTACATGGAATCATAAAATGCCCCGGGAAGTGAGCCTTCCCGGGCATTTTAATGTATAAAAAAATTCCCATCCATCTTTCACAGTTAAACAGATCAATCAACGGATCAGGACCTTAAGTTTGAAGAAAAAAGACGCTAAAACCGGCCTGTTTTAATGATGGAATAAATAATCCATAAAAACATTAAGAAGGCAATAACAAAGCCAACTTCGACTGCGTGTATGCTGGTTAGAATGGTGTTGGTTCCGAAAGTAGCACCTACTATTAAGCCCAATACGACAATACTAAAGGCAAGTAGGGTTAAACTAAACGAGAATTTGTTGCTTAAGCGATCTATCTTTGCAAAGATATCTTCCAACTCATGGACACTAATTTTCACCTTTAAGTCACCTTCTGAAGTCTTCTGAAGAACATCCTCGAGTTGTCCAGGAATTTTTGTAATGCTTTCCGTCATGTCCTCTGCCTCGTTCAGAAGTCTTTTTCCCAATTTGACAGGATTATACCGTTCCACTAAAAGCTGTTGACCATATGGCTTGGCCAGTTCAAGCAGGTTCAAAGAAGGATCTATATCCTTAATAATTCCTTCCAACGTTATTAACGTTTTCCCCAGCATCATGAAATCTGTTGGGATATAAATCTGATGATTATGTGCACTCGAAAAAAGTTCATTGATGGTCAAACCAAAATTCAATTCACCTAAAGGGGTATGGCTGAATTTTTTTCTGATTCTGTCAATGTCATCGTAAAATTGCTTATCATCAACCGATGAGGGGACATAGGTCAGCCTGTACATCGCCTTCACGATCAAATCGGTATCCTCGTTCATAAGACCGATCATCAATGTGGTCACATCATATCTCTTTCTCGAGGATAACCTGCCTATCTGGCCTAAATCTATAAACCCGAGCTGCTTGGTATCAGGAATGTAAAGGATGTTACCGGGATGCGGGTCTCCGTGAAAAAATCCTTCCCTTAAAATTTGGGTAATAAACGAATCTATCAACAAATCCGCAATCTGTCTTTTTTCCTGCTGACTTAGGTCAAGCTGCTGTATCTCGGTAATTTTTATTCCATCTATCCGTTCCATGGTAAGTATTTCGGCTGTGGTGTAATCCCAATAAATTTCAGGGACTTTTATGCCATTATTGGTTTCAAATTGAAGCTGAATCGTTTCGGTATTCCTGCCTTCCTCCATGTAATCCAGTTCATTCTTGATCGATTCTGCCAGCTCATCCATCAAATCAGTTATATGGTAATGTTCGGCCCAATCGTAGTAGTTTTCCATCATCTTCGATATATCCTTTAATATTCCAAGGTCGGCATAAACCGTTTCTTTTATTTTAGGCCGCTGTACCTTTACCATTACCTTCTGGCCGGACGGCAGAACCGCTTCGTGGACTTGGCCGATAGAAGCAGATCCAACCGGTGTTTCCTGAAAGGAATTGAATACGTCCTCCACCGTCCGTCCAAATTCGAGCTGAATTTTCTCCTTAATCTCCTTAATTGATACCTGATTTACATTGTCCTGAAGAAGTTCCAATTCAGAAATTACTTCTACAGGAAACAGGTCACTCCTAATACTAAGGAGCTGGCCTAACTTAATAAAAGTCGGGCCAAGCTCCTCTAATAAATGGCGTAAGCGGTGCCCCATTTCCTGCGAATTTCCTTGTTTAAAATCTGTAATGAGCCGGTCTTTCATGGTAAGGGTATCGGTTAAACCAATCTCTTGGACTATGTAACCAAACCCATGTTTAACCAACAAGGAAACAATTTCTCTATATCGATTCAAACGTCTAATTCCATTTGTCCCCATCCTGCCACCTATTTCTGTTCTTCGTTTGTCGTATTATTTTTCAATTGGACGATTTCTTGTTGAAGCAGTAATAGTTGGGACTGAATGTTATCGATTTCCTCACGGCCCACGAAACCCAAGTCCTTTAGTTGGGACTGTACCATTTCGCGGTATTGTTGATTCCAGCTCCCACTTTTTTCTTCACCGCGCTTCAAAAAATCACTGAATAATGAATTTGCCTCTGTTTGGCTTACCATCCCTTTTTCGATCATACTCTTCATCAGATCATCCAGTTTTTCTTTGCCATACAAAGCAGCCCCAAGCCCTAATAGGAATCCATTTTTAAATAGGTCTTTCATTCATCTATTCCTCCTTAAATTTAATTATTACTATTCCATACCCTTAATTAGAGGAGCTATATCAAAAAAAGTACGAAAATCAGAGGTTACAAGAATACTAGACTTGGAAAATTATAAGTTGGATATAAACTGACCGTTGTAGCGAATCTTAGATTATAAACCAAATAGCTATTTTTTTGTTTAACGAATTTGAAAATCCATATTATACTACTATACAAGGAGTGATTAAGTATGATAAATCGAGTAAAAGATAAATTGGAAACAGCTCTAGAAGATTGGGAATTAATGAAGATTGCCTCAGAGGATGAAAGCGAAGAATGTGCAGAAAGGTTTGAGCGGCATTTTTATGAGTTTATTGACGAATTAAAGGATTGGTATCAGCATTTAAAACAACCTCCCTCTACGATTGAGGAAGCAGAAAATCTTATAGAAATTAAGGAACTAATGGAACGATTACCTGCACCGCTTGAACTTAACTTTATTACAGAATTAGAGCTCATTATAGAAGGAGAAGATCAAGTTCGTTATGATTAAAATCTACCCCCTGGGACATAGATCAACCTTCCAAAAATATAGCTTAAATAAAAAATAAACCTATACAATACAAAACCTTCCAATCGTCAAAATTAGGAAGGTTATTTGGGATGCTTACCCTAGAAGTACATTTATTCTTTGTTTTTGGAATGTGATTCAATTGAATTAATTTTTTGTAGAAGCACTTTTACAAATATACCAATTAATATATATAACGGGACAGAGTATATATGATTCCATTTAATTATTTTGTATATCCCAAGCCATTGAAAGATATTTTCTCCTATATATGAAGCAAAAAATGCATAGGCTATAGTTGCTAATATGTACTTCTTCCACGTAGGAAATCTCTGATAAATCATCGAGTAAATAAAGGGCACAATAGATAAATCAGCAGGGGCAAACTCATCTCTTTCTAAGGGCGTTAAGGTATATGGATATATCCAAAAACCTAGAGATGTACCAATTTGATCCAAAATAAAGGCAATCCCTGCTGTAATCAGCCCAACCAGACCTATTTCTTTTAAACGTGTTTTATCGACAAATCGCCACCATAAAAACAATAGAAAAATAACTAATAAAATCTCAAACCACCACTGATATGTAAAAATCACTTCTTGAGTCCAGTAATCGAACCACAGCTTTCGGAGGTAGACATAGGTCTTTTCTATTTTTAGAAAACTATCCATTTCTCTCCTCCTCTTTTAATTTTAAACATTGATCGGTAAATATTTCCCTCGTATCCATAAAAATCATTTTTTAATATTCCTCTCAACAAATCTTATTATTCCGACTTCATCTTCCATACACCATTTTATAGAAATAATTGTAAGGTAATTTGAAGGTAAAAAGTAATTTGATTTGTAAGGGTACACTGGCTCTTGTACCCCTACATTTTTATACACAAATTAATAGCCATCTTAGATGACGTTTTCAAAGTTAGCGAAAGGCAACGGAACCCGTTCCAATTTTAGCGAACCTTTTTTACATAACTAGGACTACTAACCATTTTTGATTAAAAGTTGTGGTAATGTTTCTAAAACTATTATTAATTTGTTACCGCACTAGGATGATCATCCTTTACCAAATCAAGACAGGCTGCTCTTGCATTAACTTCAACTTGCTCAACACTTTTACAGCCAGGTATGACACATGTAACTGCAGGGTGCTGCAAGCACCAGGCCAAAGCCCATTCTGCCATATTAACTCCTTCTGGAACTTCATTTTGTTGAATTTGTTCAACTAGACGTAACTTTTCATCCATTTCTTCTCGCTCTCGTCTTTTCCTTACATTATCATTAAACACTGCACCAGGTTTATATTTCCCACTTAAGAAACCACTAGCTAGAGGAACTCGCGCTAAAACACCCAAATCCTGTTCCAAACAGGAAGGAAATACTTGCTCCTCAGGGATTTGATCGATTCGATTATACACAACTTGAATTGCCTTCGCTCCAACTTTAGTGGCATTTGACGTCTGATAAATATTATTATTACTGCCAATTGAAATACCAAGGTTTCGTATTTTTCCAGCTTGTACTTGTTTATCCAGCATCGTCCATAAACCATCATTATTAAAATCTTCATCTGATCCGGAATGGAATTGATAAAGATCAATATAATCTGTTTTTAAAGCCTTTAAAGATTCTTCTAATTGTACGCGAACATCGTCAACACTCCATGCATGACCCCATTTTTCGTGCCAGCTATGGCCAAATTTAGAAGCAATAACCCAATCTTCACGGCAGTCTCGAGTTAGAAAATTCCCTATGAAACTTTCAGACATATGATGTGGACCATAACATTCAGCCGTATCAATCAAATTTATTCCTAACTCTTTTGCTCGTGATAATATGGCATCGACTTCATTTTGATTGAAGTCCCTCCCCCAATCACCCCCAAATTGCCAAGTACCAATACCCACAACCGAAACATTTAAATCCGTTTTTCCTAAACGTCTATACCTCACCTATACCACCTCAATTTTCCTTTTTATTTTTATTGATTTTCTAGTTCATAAATTAGTTCTTCAAAAAGTTGTTGATTCCTTTTTTTACTTCAAGCAATGAAAGATTTTAAAGAATTATGTACAGATAACTTCTTCTCATAAGAACGCCCCCACCAAGGACAGATTTGTTTGCTTTCTTTTATGCTGCTTATGGAGGGGACGATTTTATTTCACTTTCACTTATTCCTTCAATCTATTTTTTCTTATTTTTTTGGTTGTTTTTTTTAGAATTATTATTATTCTTGTTATTGCTATTCTTTGAGGATGTGGAGTTTTGTTTATTGTTGTTTGATTTTTTTGCCATAATCATCACCTCTATTTATTTTGAATGGATAGTACTTGTTGCTTATTATAAATTATTCATAATCAGTAAATAGGACATCAAAAAAAGCGGCGATGAGCCGCCTTTTTTCTGAAGAATCGAGATGGTAAAAATAACAGCTTTTTGTATTGTAAAAAGGTTATAAGGGCGATACTAGAAGCGGAGAAAAAAAGGTATACATCCCAAAAAGCCAAAAAAGCATCTATGTCTGAAAGAGAGGAAGGTTTGATTCAGGAAAGGAAAAATATCGTAGGGGAGAATGGACAATGACCAAATCAGAGGTAGTCAATTTATTAATACTTATTGAATCGGTTTATTCCAACTTCGTATTCAAGGACGAAACGGTTCTGCAATGGTTCCAATTCTGTTCCGAAATGGATTATGAGAAAGTGCTGGCGAAATTGAAAAACCACATCAGAAAAAGTCCTTATCCTCCAGCGATTGCTGACATTGCGGTATTCCCCTTTGAAGAAAATCATTTTCCCGCAACATTACAGGAATGGATAAAGGAAGGACGGGAGAGAATTGAAAGAGTACACAACCCAAACAAACGAATTCGATTACCCGGATGGCTTGGCGAATATTCATCAAGAAAATCCATTTGAAAAGGGGTAACCTTTTATCAGGTTGGACGGTTGTTAGTTTTTTCTGATAGAGGTAAAGTAAAGAAACTCTCCATAGAAGAGTTTCTTACTTACCACCATTTTTAGAGCTGGTTCATTTTACATGGGCTGCTTCAGTTCCCTGATAAATTCGGAAGGCTGGAACAATCGTGTCAGAAACAATTTCTTTTCCTTTTTCGCGAATGAAATCCAATTTATAATAGGCATCAAATCTTTGACTGATTTCCGTTTTCACCAATTCAGGCGGAGTGACGACGATAAATTGGAACTTCAGTTTTTCGGCAACAGAGAAGATCGGGTCGAGGACATGTGCTGACGCAGCTTGTCCAAACGGATTATCACAGACTAAAGGAACCCAGCTTTGATCTGATTCGTTTTTAACGGATAATAACATCATCATCATTACCATTCGGGCTGATAGTTTTTGTCCGCCACTGCCATCGGATTTCGTCTTTGAACCTTGATTGATTGTCTGCCAGGTTGAATAATGTTCTCTTTGCGGTTTCCCATACATAAAGGCATTATCTGTCCGCATATTATAGACAAGCAGCTCAGGATATCGATTTCGTAGTGAAACAAACAAAATTTGCTCATCACTAATGAGTTGTTTGATTTCTTGGTCTACTGCTTGGTTATGGTGATCTATCGTATCAAATTGTTTGGTAATTTTGTTAATAGCAGCTACAAAATGCTGCTTCAGCAACGGCTCGATATCTTCCGGCTTTTTAGGTAAGATGTCTTCCTTTAGCTGGACAAGCGGAAAAGATCCACGTTCATTTTTCAGTTTCATTTTTACAATCATGGAACGAATGGCCTCTGAAATGCTCATTACCTTCATACTGGCGCGGCTGGCCCAGAAGTTTTGAGCTTTTTCTGCCCTTTCTTTGTCACGTTCTAGTTGTTCTAATCCACTTTGTGAAAAACGCTTCATATTTTTTACGACGCTTTGAATATGCGAATAATGCCTCGTATCCATATGGTCTAATGTAGTTATTACCTCATTTTTGAAACGAATCTCCCAATCCTTTCCTTCAATTGTCAGCTTTAAATTACGCAAGGATTGTTCGATTTTCGCGTGCCTCTCTTGGCCTTCCTCCTGAATTGCTTGATGGTCTTCACACCAGGATAAGATACAGGCTTTCCCTTGACTCTTAACTTTTTCAATATCCGTCTCCGTAAAAGCTGCTGCTTCCTCCTTAAGAATCACAGATAATGTTAACAAATCCCCTTCATAGCTAACAATGTTCGCTGCTGTTTCTTTTCGGCGTTTTTCAGCCTGCTTCACTTCTTCTATGGTTTGTTTCGTTTGGTCTTTTATTTCTACTCCCTTTACTTCTAAGTCAAGCTCTTCCCATTCTTCAGGCTGTTTATCATGTTTTGCCACTTTCTTTCCTGACTTGTCACGTTGAACCGTCGCATGTTGTAATGACGTTTCTGCTACCGTTACAGCCGTTCCTTGATCGCGTTCTTCCTTTTCCGCTGTCTTCGCTTCCTTCTGTGCTATTTGAAGCATATTTTCTAATATACTCACAGGTTCCTCTGGTACTGGAACTTCCTTCCACTCCTTATTATGAGTAACTATTTTTTTCTCTAATTTCTTTTGCTGCTTTTGTTCTGTTTCCTTTTTTGCTTGAATAATCAGTAATTCTCTAGCCTGTTCCTCTTTTGATTTTTGGAGCTGTTTTAACTCCATGATGCTTCCATTCATCTCGTCTAATAAATGCGATGATAAACGCGGGACCTCTTCACACGGCTCAGCTTTTTGATTAGCGGGAAAAACGGCTTCTTCAATAAAAGAGGCAATTTCCTTTATATTTTGTTCGGTCGTAACCTTCCATTCTAAATAGGTTTGATTCCATTTGGTTTGCAGTTCAACTATATTTTGGTGCTCTATTCCAATTTCTTGCTGCCTTAATCCTAAGACTTCCATTTGTTTCTCTTTCTCTATCTTCACACGTTTGTTTTCTTGATAGAGAGACTTTTCACGCTCAAATTCCTCAATAGATTCTACATCTCTTGTAAGCTTATCAATCTTCACCTTTGTAGTCTCCAACTGTTCTTTTAGTTGAAGCTGTAATTCTTTTTCTTTTTGCTCTTTAGTGGTGATTTCCTGTAATTTTGTTCTCTTAGACAGAAGGGCATTCTGTTCCTGATTGAAAACTTTCTCTAGATCAACAGAAAGCTCACCTGATAAAAATCGATCAATTTCTTTTAAAATATGACGTAAGGAGGATTCTGTTTTATTTATTTCAATAAGTGTATCTTTCTTGTCTTCTATTTGTTTAGCAATCGTTATTTTCCAGTTGGTAAATTGATTTTTATCCGTTAATAGCTCTTTCTCTGTTCCGTTAATCATCACAAAGGATGGTTGGTGTTTTTCACCTTTCATTTCCTCACGCATGAAAATCGGAACAGGGCTCTTATACATTCTTCCTGAAAGAACCTGCTGATTAATTTTTTGCCACTGCTGTCCGCTTACAACTAAACCATATGGAAGGAGCGGATAGATGAGTAGGGAGTTAAGGATTTCTTCCCTACTTAACGATTGGAGAAATTGAGTTCCATAAAACACATCAATTCCAGTTTTTTCATCAATCCAGTGCTTTAATTCTTTGACATCGTTATTGGGAATCCAGAAGTGCTCATCATTTAAGGAATGGTCTAGTTGTATCTCCCAAAGGTCTTTTTTAATTTGTTCACCTTGTTCTTTATTATTGCCTAGTAAATCTTCAATCTGTAAGGCATATTTTGAAAGAAGCGCATGAGTTAATGGTGCAGTCACATCATCTAATAACCCATGAAGCCGATCTATTAGGTTTACTTCTTTTTGCTTTTGCTCTTCGTTTGCGGCCTTAAGCTCTTCACATTTTTCCTCTGAAAACTGAATCGATTGGACGAGCGTACCATGTGAGGTAGCTAGTTGATTTTGCCGTTCACTAGATTCTAGATCTTTTGCATGCAGTTCTTCTAACATGATCTTTTTGTTTTCAATTTGTTTAGATAGACTGAGGGTAAATCCTTTTAAGTCATAGGTTAAGCGGTCGCCAAATTCTCCGATGAGCTCTTCTTCCTTAGACTCAAAGGTATGCATTTGACTATAGAGATAATCAATTTCAGTGCTAAGCTGAGCAATCTCTTTTGTCTTTTGTTTATCCTGCTGCGCCAGCTGATTTCCTTTTTTTGTTAAGAACTTTTGATACCCCGCATACTGCTTGGCAGCGTCTTGGATGGATTGAAAAGAATCCTCCCATTGCTTTCCAGCTTCTTTTTTGATTTCGTCCATTTTTTGATTCACTTGCTCTAATCCACTATTTTGTTCTAATGTCGCTAACTGCTGTGTGAGCAAGCGAATCGTTTGTTCATTTTCACTCCACTCTTTCAATAATAGTAGAAAGGCCAGCTGTTCTTTTCGTTCCTGTTTATCTTTAACGATTTCTTGTAAGGAAGTATGCTTATTCCGTTCTTCTGCTAATTTCTTCTCCCAATCTAGTACCTCTCTGTGTGCTTTTGCATATTCTAAATTGTCTTTTTGATAGCGTAAATCCGCTTTTCTCATGATTAATTTTTCGATGTGCTTCTCTAAAGTAACCAGTGTTTCTTCTTCCGATTGCTTCAGGTGTTGTAAAGCACCGAGCAGTTGTCTGCCCACTTTAACACTTTCATGAACAATTTCTTTATGCTCTACTCCTCTAGCCAGGTTCTCTTCAAAAGGAACAATATCTTCTAAAAATTCCTTATGGGCTTGCTCTCTTTTTAAGAGTACAGGCAGGTCCTTGGCAATACTGGCCTGACTCTTGAAAATCTCAACTAGATCGTCTTTTTGATGTTCGGTTCGATGTAAGACCTGACTAACCGTAGGAATGATTCGTTTTTGGAACAATGAATGATCATCCTCGGCTCCTTCAAAGAATTTCCCAACACCGCCTTCATCCTTGTTAATGTCCTTCATAATATCCCAGTCTTTACGGTTAATTCCGTATGTATCCAGAATTCGATAGTGCTTCTTCGTATCTCGGTAAACGTCATATCCATTCCATTTTAAATAGTCCTTCAAGCTTTCAGTTTCAGCAACCTCATTATTTTCAAACAGTGGAATATGCTCAAGTGATACCTCTTCTTTTCGTTCAAATTCTCTTGTATAAAAGGTGATATTAGGGAGGATCTTAGCTTCCTGCTCTAACGTTTTGCTTTCATTGCCACTTTCTTCACTCATCGAAATCCGCTGTTCGGCTGAGAACATTCCTCCCGTTACCAAATGCCTGTGGTCGGCACCGTCCAATTCCCATTGAATAAGAACATGAAAGGTGTAGGGAACAAATTGCTCTTTATTATTAAAAAAGAACTGCTGATAATAACGGTTGTTTTGTTTTCCCCATGAAGTTCCAGGTTTAAGAATTTGAAAGATGGTTTGAAGGAATACACCCTTGCCACCGCCATTCATCATCGCAATGAGACCATTTGTTGATGTCTCCTCATTATGGAAGTTAAAAATGGTATCTTTATATTGCTTTTGCATGCCATCATACTTCAGGCCAACAATTCTAATTCGATGGATTTTCGGCATGCTCTTCCTCCTCTGCAGTCATTAATTTTTTAAATAATTCATACCGGTCATAGTCGTGATATAGGTATTCAATTCGCTCGAAAAGCTCTTGTTTTGGAATCGCCTTTGGAATATCATCTCGATCAAGAATGACGATCAGCCCCTCAGTCTCTAATAAGCGCATAGCACTAGCGATTAATCCGATTCTGGTTCGTCGATTGGCTTTTTTAAGCCCATAATCATCCGTGTCAACCTCCATGTATTTCCAAGCTGTCACAACTTCCTTCATATCAATTCGTTCTTCTTCTCCGAAGGCAGGTTTAGCTTTAAGAATGCTTTCCCAATTGGTGATGAGATCGTTGACAAGACGCTCTAATGCGTAGAAGCTTATTCCTTCCCGCTTTGTTCGGATTTTGGCAGCCTGATTCCGGTCAATCGTGGCTAAAAAAGCCATAATGACAATACTAATAAGGTGAAAGTGTTTTTTCGATTCGACTTGCTTATGCTTCTCTTTCATATGTGTAAAATTGGTTGCAAAGACAGAGCCGGTTGGCTGGACAACTAAATGGATTCTTTTAGGCGATTCAATAATATATGTACCTGATTCGTCTGCTAATAAAAGCACGGTCTGTCTCACTTCCGGATCAAAATACGTTTGGAAGTGTTCACTATTTTCGTCGATTACTCTATCCTTTAATAAGGAAAAATAGACAGCTGATGCTTTTTTGATTGATTCTGCATTCATCCTTGGTCCTCCTGTACGCATATCTTAAAAGGGGTAATTTTCATTTGATACCAGAGGAAAGGCTCCGCTCGATGATCAAACATGGTAAAGATTTTCAAGCCTTCAAACACCTGAAATTGTGGATATTCCTTCATTAGTTTATATAGAAGGATTTCCCGTTCGTCACTTAAAGTTTCTTCCTTCCGATGCAGCACTTGAACCTTCAGCGGCTTTTTATCAAACATCATCCATAAATCAATGGTTTCAGATTCTTCAAACCATAAATCCTGCACCTCTAATGGCATGGCCTGCAAATCAGCTAATGAAAACTCACCGTATGTTTGTAAATGTTGAAAAACATAACTCCATGCCTTAATAACTGAGTCCCAGTTTGTCACTCGGAGTCGAGTAATGCTTTCCCCTGCCTCTTCTTCAATTACAGGTTCAGATAATTGTCTTTCATCAAATTCTTGTTCACCCCAAATCCAATCCAGCGGCAAAATAAAATCATTTTTTGGTGAAAATAAGGGAGAAAGCACACTTTCTACCGTCCCGAAACTTTTAATCCCTTCCTTCATTAACCAATTTTCATAAAGATGTTCTCGAAAGGAAACCAAGCTTGTTTCCCAAAACAAGGAAGGGTTTTCCGCTTTTAATTTCATCTCATAAGAGATATTTTGAATGACAAGCTTGGCAAAACGATCATGCAATTGCCTGGTATGACCAATTTTTTCTTGAAGCAGAATCAATTCTTTCTGAATATAATCATCTTCTTCATTTCTTCGTTTTGTTTTTTCAATCATGCTAGTAATGGTACGGAAGTGATTTTTTTCTTCCTCAAATTGCTTTTCAATTTCAACACGATTGTCGGCCCTTTGCCATTCTTCTTCCATTAATAAGATTTTGGGGTTGTTAATCATTTCTTTTTGAAAAGTGAATTCTTTTGCCATTAAGCGGTTTACTCGTGAAATGAGGTGATCGAGGTTTCGAGTAGCTTTTCTAAAATTACCATTTTTAATTAGCTGCATACTATAGAGCTGTTCTATTGTAATGGAGAATTCCTCCGCCATTTCCCTGCTCATAAAAATCATTTCTTGAGAGACATCCGTGAGTTTATAAACAATCGATCCGCCTATCTCTAAATTCGTATATAATTCATCCATCGTGACATATCGGAAGACCTGAGTTTCCCATGATTGTCTTATTTCATCGTAATACAAAGCTTCAAATGGTTTACTATACTCTTCTTTCCCCTGATATAAAAGCCCACTGGTAATCCGTTCAATTTGCTTATCGTCCGCTAAAAGCTTCATTTGCTTAATCGAATCTTCTACCATATACCTGATATCTGATTTGCGTCTTTGATCATCATCATTTAGTTCTCGATAAAAGATTGTCAGGAGCACTTGCATGAGAATCGTTTGGATATGTGGCTTCAACTCTCCTACTTCCATTCCCCTGCCAAGCTCAAACAGTGGATTTAATCGTTGCAAACGCTTGCCGAATCCTTCCCATGATTCGTTCACATCCATCTCCTCCATGTTTCAATTGTTAAAACCTCCTGTGGAATCCGCTTATTTTCCTGCCATAATTGACCTAACAACGCTTGTTCTTCTTCAGTAAACCATTGAAAAAATAAATCACGGTATTGGTGGTTTTGGTTTTGGGTTTGGCCCATTTTCTGGTCATTCCTTTGTTCTAGACATTCGAGCATTTTTCGATAAATTTTTAAGGCAGGCTGAATACAGCAATCTGGGTATTTTTCTATAAGCCGAATGAGAATCCCATATCCTGCGGCATCAAGATCTCCTGCGTAGTAAAAATAATAGGATTTTGGCGGAAACATTCGAAAGAAAAAAGAGAAGCTCCGTTCAATTTTGGTCCCTTCACCATAAATAATGAGTTCTGGTTCATAATCTAGAATATTTGCTTCCAATAATTTAATGGAAGTATGAAAGAAAGATAGATTTTCTACGATTAGGACTCTCTGAATATCTTTTATTTCTTTCCCCTGTTTCATCCAAAATACAAAAGGCTCCCCATAATTCACCATTTTCAGTTGGTCTTCTGTTAGTCCAATTCTAGCCAAAAATCCTTTCCCATCAGGAAAACTATCACTATCATATAAGAATTTTTCATGGCCAAAGAGCTCCAGGCTTCTTTCTTCTAATGATACGATTTCCCGTTCCTGACCGGACTTTAGAAACGTATATACATTCTGGATTCGATTCCATTCATCTTTTGTTTGCCATTCGGGATGCCGTTCATAATAGGAAAAATCAAACTGATCACTTAATTTCATCATCTCGAGGCGATCCCATTTAGAGGCCTGAACTTTTATATTTACCCAGTAATATAACGGAAGAGCTGGTAATCTACCATTATATTGATTATTTTGAACAGGAATAAGTTGGCCTTCTGCTTGCAATGTTTCTATGGCACGATAAAACAACGAATAACCGTCCATTTCAAAATAATCATTCAATAGCTTGCGCAACTGAATTTCTAAATCGTTAATATTTATTTTCTTCTTTTGTTTAGGGTGTTGAATATCTCCAATAAAACCTCTCACCCTTGTTTCAATGACATCGATTGTCCTCACCTACTTAAATCTTAAATCTTCTTAATGTCATAAATAGATTTCCATACCTATTTTGGCCATCCTTATATTATAAACTAGTTGCTTTATGGTTGGTAAATGAAATTTTTTTAACATAATATATAGATAAAAAAGAACAGGGACCGTCCCCTGTTCCAAAAAGAACCGAGAACCGTCCCCTATAATAACTCTTTACGCACATTTCCTTCATTCTTTTCATATTTAATGTAGTTAAGCATGATAATCGCTCCTACAATAAAGAAGACCGCCGGCAACCAGGTAAAGCAAAATTTAATCGCGGCTAATGATGTAGCCGATTGAGATACATTTGCGACATATCCTGCTTTTTCCATAATGATCGAAGGGATAAAACTGCCTAATCCAGATCCTAATTTGATACAGAACGAGCTGCCGATGGCCGTTAAGAAGCCGCTCGCACGAATACCTGTTTTCCATTCTCCATAATCGACAGTATCGGATAACATGGCAAACGGTAATGTAACTGCAATACCTGTTCCGAGCGATGCCACAATCCAGCCAAAGATAATCAGCGCAGCACTGCTTCCCGCAAAGGCAATGATGACTTGACCAATTGCCGCAATCACAAATCCGATGATTTGGGTATGCGTTTTCAAAAACTTTTTCACAATAAATGGGAGAATCGTGATTGATACCATTTGAAAAACGACGAGCCCATTTAAGATGGAAGCTAGGTTTTTATTATGAAGATTATATTCAGAATAATAGATTAAAGTTGAAGTTCTTGATGTATTACCTAACCAATAGAAGATGAAAGCAAGAACTAACGTAATCCACGGCCAATTTCCCTTTACTGCTCCAAAGCTTTGCTTGATAGGGATCGATTTTATACTTTTTGTATTGATTTCCTTCGTTCCTGCAAAAGCAAAAAGTAGTAAGGCAATGGCAACCACGGCATATATGCCCACGGTTACTTGAAACCCTAATTTATCGTTTCCTTTACCAAAAAACGACACAAGCGGTAAAGTGAATGAAGCCGTAATTAAATAACCAATCATCCCACCATTACTTCTCCAAGAATTTAAACGAACTCGTTCAGTTGAGCTATTAGTTAAATTCGGTAAAATCGCAGTGATGGGTGTTCCAATACCTGTATATACGATTCCAGCAATAATGTAAGTGACTAAAGCATAGACTACTTTGGCTGTTGGAGATAAATCTGGAGCTAAAAAAGTTAAAAATACCATTAGTCCAAATGGAATGGAAAACCATAGCCAATACGGACGGTTTTTTCCCCATTTGGTTCGTGTATGGTCAATGACTAATCCCCAAATAGGTGCATCCAACGCGTCAAAAATACGAGCAATTAACAGAACTAATCCTGCTGAAGCGATTGAAATTCCAAAAACATCCGTATAAAAATACATAATAAAACTAGTAAGTGTACAATATAGCAAATTACCAGCCGTATCTGTACTTGCGTAAGCTAATACTCGTTTTAAAGGCAATTTGGAGTTATTCTTTTCCTTTATGCTGAAATCTAAATTTTTCGCTGTGTTTCCCTCCATCATTCATCTCACTCCCTAGTAAGTAATTCTTTTTTTATTTTAAATTCCCCATCGACTAATAAAACTTGAGGAATAGTTTCCCCACTTCCTGATACAAAATGTAAATTTCTGTCATAGAAATAGTATTCAGTCGGATAAGGTGCATAACTAGTAATTAAAAGTCCTTCGTCTGTCCTTTCGATCGAGCCATTCACAACGGAAACGGTTCCATTTTCTTCATATAAAAAGGTCTTCTTCCCAAATCCATCTAAATAGGCAACCAACTCTTCTCCCATATCCCAATCAGCCGTTTCTTCTTCTTTCGAGAATAACCGAGTGAAAATGCCTCCGTCTCTAAAGAAAGTCGACTGGCCAAATCTGTTTCGGGATAAGTCAGGCCGATTGATATGAGGTCCAGCTATACTATAGGTGGACGCGGCTTCCCCTGTTGTTAGCTTCGTATTCGTCGCTTTTGCATTGGTATCATAGCAGTAAAGAATACCGATAGTCGCACGATAGGCGGCTTTTAAGTATCTAGGATCATGTAATTCTTCATACGCTTTTAGACATGCTGCAGCTGTGACTCCTCCCCATAACGAATGAATCATATAAGATAATGCTTCCCACCAGCGATCAGGGCTTTGAGCACGAAAATCATTGGAAAAGCCCATATTCGCAAGTACTAATTCCCCATATCTTTTTGCTGCATCGAAATGATGGGTGCTTGCTAAAGCTCCAGTTGCAGGGCCAAAACCAGCATTATCAAAAAAGTGCTCGGTTACTGCCGCTTTATACGTTCTGCTATCATTAGATACATTTCGCGCGATCTTGGACCATAAGGAACTGATTTCTTCATATTTCTCTGTTAGTCCACGACTTTTAAGCTCTTCCATTAATTCATCAATGTATAAGAAAAATACACCTAACATCCCCGCTTCTTCTTTTCCTCGCGGGTTATCATGTAAATCTGGGTTAACCCGTAATAAGAACACGTCAGCCGCCCAGGATAAGTAAGTATCCGGATGATGTAACTGTAATAGATTCTCATCAAATTGTGAAAGAAGGTAAAATACGTGTGCAATATATTCGAAATCCATGCAACGATAAAAATCTCCATATAAATCGTTAGGTTTAGTAAAATCTCCGTTTTGGAACCACTTTTTACGAATATAATAGACACAGCTTGCTTCTACTTTTAGAACTTCTTTGACATTCGTCTTCCCTAACAGATTATTTTTTAACACTAAACTTAATTTTCCTAACGATTCTCCCTGATTTGAAATAGGAGAGTAACTATATGGGATTTCACTGTTTTCTCCATTAAACAATACGTCACTAATATATTGAGACCGATTTTCAATTGTCTTTTTGATTGGTTCCATCACATTGAGGATAACGTTATCATAAAAGTGATCATCCATTTCTATTGTGATCTTATGTTCCCCAGGTGTGGTAAAAGTTAAGTTAGCCTGATAATTATTTTTTTCATTTTTAATTATCGCAAAAATATTTTCACGTTTTTTGTCACCAGCTGGATCCAAATATTCGATATAAGCATCGGTTAAGCGCCTATCCTCCGGTAATTCGAAAGCGAAATAATAGGTTTGGTCTGCGATTGCAAGTGGTTCGAAATCAAAAATAGGATGACCATAATTTTTTTGACCAATCAGATAAAAATCTTTTTGATCTTTAAAAGGCTCTAACGCATATCCCCATTCTTTTCCACCTAAACCCGGAAGAACAACCCCCTTTTTTTCATATAACCAATCAGCATTTTCGAACTTTTCTGGATATCCTCCTGCTAAGATTAATTGATGAAAAAGAAGCCCATCTAAAGAAGGGGAAACGCTTTCGAAAAATAGATTATTATACGTACAATAAGTTCCTACTGATAACGTTTGTCCTTTTGTTTGATACATCCCTAAATGGGGTGCCTCATTACTTCTGCGAACACATGCCAATTTCGAATAATGATTGGAGATCGACGGAAAGACAGCTGCTGAATGATTAGTTTGCAAGTTCAGATTATTGATACGATACATCACATAAGAAAAAGAAGACCATATTGCAAAATCTGTAATATTCAATTCGTTTGCTGTACGATTTCTTAGTTTGATATTCCATTCCAATCGGTCTTCTGATCGTGATAAATCATACTTCATGATGACTTCTATTTGTTCAAATGCATAAGTGACTGTAACTTGTGCATTGTCCTGTGATATGGCCGGCAGCATATCTCCACTACTTACTATTTCCCCATCTATTTTTAGAGCAAAATTTCCAAACAATTTATCTTTTTCATCATATCCACTTTCATTTAGATAAGATGAATCCATCACCCAATTCATTTGATGAGTATCTTCTTTTAATACTAGATTTATCAAATTTCCACTCGGTGAAATTTCCAATCTGAATTGTTTATTCTCCAAAAAATTACCTCCCTTTCAAAGGTTTACTAATAGAAAACGGTTAATAAATGTGCCATTTATAGGTATTTGAAGGTATAATGAATTAGAATTGAAAGCGTTAACTGTAAGTTCTACTAAAATATATCAGACAATAAAACGAATTAAAATAAAGGATTCTAATCACTTTTTAAGATATTTCACACGGTTTAAAATTTTCATATAAAAATGTAGAAGTTTGAGAGTAATAAAAATTGAAGAAATGCAGAGGTGATTTGTATGGAAATCGTGTCGATTGCTGTGCCCCCTTTTCCCATTTTTATTGAAGGAAATATCACGAAATATGAACAAGGGACATCGCATCCAAATAGAAGTGATTTGGAGTATTTCGATATGATTTTTGTGAAAAAAGGGAAGCTTTACTTAACAGAGGATGGAAAAGATTTTACTGTAAATAAAAACGAAATGTTGGTATTACTGCCTTTAAAGCACCATTTTTCTACACGGCCAACAGATGAAGAAACAGAATTTTATTGGCTGCATTTCTATACAAATAGTTACTATTCAGAGGGAGTTGAACCGAGGAAGTTAAAATCAGACATTCCAATCCCCTCTTTACACTTTCACAATCATAGCTATACCCTTCAGTTACAAAAAAAGTGTAAATTAGTAGACTATGAGGAGATATACAAAAAAATAGATCAGCTGTTATTAGCCACTACGAAAGAAAATAAGGAATTATCATTTTGGGATATACAAATCAGTTTCTTTTCTCTCATTAATCTCTTAGAGTCTCAAGGAATGGCCAAGGATAGTGGGTACATTATTTCAGAAAAAGTAGCTCAATTTATAAGAGATCATTACCATGAACCCATTACAAACACGCTGTTAGCAGAACAATTTAATATCCATGAAAATACAATCGCTAAGTATATGAAAAGATTCTATAAAGTAACAGCACTCGATTATTTAAATACGTATCGTCTTGAGCAAGCACGAATTTTGTTATTAAAAACAGATCATTCCATTCAATCAATCGCTGAACAGTGTGGTTTCAGTTATGGGCCCTATTTTTCGAGTGCTTTCAAAAAAACTTACAGCATGTCACCACTCAACTATCGGAAAAAGCATATGAGGAACGTAAATGGAAAGGGTTGATAGCCGCTGTCTACTTCACGGCCTATGGTTAAACCAATTCTTTGGTTTACTACAAAACAGTCGACCTCACAATGGCTAGCATTCAAAGTGAAGAAGATAAAAGTGAACCACACCATTACCTTAACAAAGGGTAATACGTCCGGCGGTAATGCTTATTGCACGGAGGTATTACCCCAAATCATTTATTTTTAATGCTGATAAGTTTCATTTCAGTCATTTCTTCGAGGAGTACGGCCTTTTTATTAGCTGAAATGTCTATCAATCTGCTAGTTCGTTTTTAACATATTTTCTATTTTCTTTAACTCAGTTTCTATATAAGATCTGCTATGGTCAAACCCAATAATGGCCAAAACTTTTCCGTTATGATCCATTAAAGGTGCAAAGCTAGTTTTCCATTCTCCATAAATATCTTCATATAAAGGCGTTACTCCTGCTTCTCCATTAAGAGCCTCAAATGCGACTTCCATCATTTCAGGTGGACCTTCATATAGTTCCCCTGGTGCAATCACGAAATCTTCATCGGCCACAATCGTCAGCATTTTATTATTATCTAATACTTGGAAAATATAGACCCACTCAATAATTCCTTCTTGTTCACGTATTTTTGTTAATTGTTTCTGAACCTTTTTAAAGGTTGGATTGGATGGTGAAACAGGTTGATTTACTAATTCAGAGATTTCTTCCGGCAGAATGACAGCAGATGTAACAATAGCCATTGATCGTAATTGTTTATTTAGATGTTGTTCCAGTATGTTTCTTTTAGTAGAAGGTGAGAGAGATTCGTTTTGAATTTTCTCACGAATTTTCTTATATTTTCTACTCATTGTAGGTTGACTTATATCGAGTACTTTAGCTGCAAGCTTAACCGATTTGAATTTATCCATAGCCATTTTGATAAGCTGTTCTTCAATGATATCAACTGCTTCTTGCAATGGCATGATGTGATTAATAATCGGAGGCTCCTTTAAAGCACCCTTTTTCCATGGAATGTATTTGTAAACTAAGCTCGAGTCTACGTTCAATTCTCTACTCGTTACAACGATTCGTTCAATCGTATTCTCTAATTGTCGAACATTTCCCGGCCAATCGTAAATACACAATAAATCTATCGCATCAGGTAAAATAGTCATGTTGCGCTTGTACAACGTATTATACTTTTCTATAAAATGATAGGTTAAGTAAGGGATTTCTTCTATTCTCTCTCTTAATGAAGGGATTTCAATTGGTACTACATTTAAACGGTAATATAAGTCCTCTCTAAATCGTCCATCTCTGACCATCTTTTCTAATGATCGATTGGTTGCAGCTATAATTTGAACGTCAATTTGAATCGGTTTTGAACTTCCTAAAGGGGTGACCTCTTTTTCTTGTAAAATCCGCAGTAGCTTTACTTGTAAGTTAAGCGGCAGTTCCGCAATTTCATCGAGGAACATAATCCCTTCATTTGCTTGTTCAAATTTCCCGGGAGCACCATTCTTGTTTGCACCACTAAATGCGCCGCCCACATAACCGAATAATTCACTTTCTAATAAATTTTCCGGAATGGCACCACAGTTTACTGCAATAAAAGGTTTAGACCTTCTATTTCCTAATTGATGAATGGTCTTAGCAATCATTTCTTTCCCTACACCAGATTCTCCTAATAAAAGAACTGTTGTTGAAACTTTTGAAACCATATCTATTGTGTTTAGTACCTCTTTCATTTTTTCACTATGTACGACCATTGACGAAGTGTGAATGGTATCTAGGTCATTAGCTATTTCTTTTGAATCTATAACAGGATCGGAAATACTTTTTAAACCCCAAATCACTAAATCTCCATTATCTCCATTTGAAGAAAACAGAGTAATAAGAATATGATTGCCATTCCAAGCCTTTAATTGAAGAGAATGAACCTCTCTATTTAACAATTGTAAAATGGAATCACCAAAGAATGAGATTTCCTCTAATTCTGTAAACATCCTTCCCTGAACTGAGGAAGAGCTGGCTGACCAAAAGTTTTTTAAATTTCCATTTCTATATAAAATAGTTCCCTTAAGGTTCGTGACAATAATTTCATCATAAATAGATAGCATACTCGATTGAAAAGCTTGAAGTAGTTGTTCATTAGATAAAATCATGGACACACTCATATCACACTTCCTTATCTGTAGAAGAAAATCAGATTATTTAGGAAAATTATTTCATATTTAAATAGGAATTTCAATTATGAAATTCCTATGGGGTGAATGATCCTTCAAATTTAGGACAGAGCAAGAGGATATTCTAATGATTTCATTTTTGAATGTAGATTTTATAAGTGGAATGTTCAGAATATACTTTAAATTTAATTTGTAGACAAAACAACTAAGACCCTTATTTTTAGATTTGGCACAATAATTGCATTAAAGAATGGTAAAAAAATAAAAGGAGAGATTGATATGTACAAATCTACTATTCTCGATCTATTTCCCTACCCTTTTCAAACTATTAAAGAAGGAACCAACTACCGGTATTCAAATGACTTGAGAAAACTTGAAAAGGATCAAACGAATTGTGTAGTAATAACACCAGAATATGAAAAACAAATAAAAAGAAAAAGAGAATTATTGAAGGAACAACCGGAAGTAAGGTTCCAATCGTATCCACATACAATGGAAATGCAATGGGAAGTGGCCGAAATGCTAATTAATCTGGCGGTTGAACGTTACCCAGAGCACTTCCAATTGAAAAAAAACGGTAATCATTGGACATTTCATAATTTCATTTTAAATGAAACTGAATCCTTCCTTTTTGGTGATGCATCGAGCATCGAGCTTGAGCCGCTTGACTTAATTGGCCGTCATTTCGCCACCGATTTTGTCTTAATGGTTCATCGAGATGACAATCTTTATTTGGAAGTTGCTCAAGAATCTTATGCAGCTTTATTCTCACCTCACTGGAATAAAGGGATGTCATTTGACGAAATTCATGGACCTGTCCCATTTGTTTCACGCACAGGAGTACCTCTAGCTGAACGGGTTCGTAATTTCTTGCTGCGTAATGTGTTACCTGGAGAACCTTGGACTAGAATCAACTGGAATTTAATGGCGAATCGTTGGGATGTGAATTATGAAACATTTGATACTTGGGGACCAACACGCTCTTTAGTCACTTCAGAAAATGCTGGTAAACTAGTAAGACTTCGTGTAGAAGAACAATTTTTCTATCGTATGCCAAGGAGTAATGCTATTTTGTTCGTATTGAATACTCAATTCCTGCCAATGGAAGATTTAGCATTAAGACCAGAATGGCTTAAGCAAACTTACTCGATTCTCTCAGATATCCCTAAGCCAATGGCTGATTATAAAGGATTTACCCCTTTTATTGAACCGACAGTCGAATATCTGAGAAATTTAGTTGAAAAAGTAGAATTACAAATAAGCTAAGGCCGAAAAGATGGGAGGTATGTAAAGTGGTCTATAACAACCCAGTATTATTCGATCAGTCAGTAACCATTGTAGAAAAATTTAGGGTTAGAAATGATCGAAGAAAATTACTTATTATTTCTGCCGAACCGAAAGAAGCAGATATAGTCCAACAATTTATTAATGAAATAAATCATCAAAAAGAATACGAATTATTTGAGTTGAACAATGAATTACAAATTACAAATATTAGTGAGGTCCTAGACTGTCAAAAAATGGGGACACAACTTTATATATCTGCTAAATGGGATGATGCGGTTACTATTTTCAACACGGCAATTGATGCTGGTTTTTCAGAGGATGAAATTCAAACGCTTATTTCCGGCGAGAAGAGACGTTATGTTTATTGTTTAAAGTGCTATCATCTACAAGAAATAGAGGCAGAAGATACGGATACCATTTGTTATCACTGCCAAATCAGCTTAGAAATTGGCCCTTTCTTCTCAAGAGAGCGAAAAGGATATATTGGATATCCTTACAATCCTGCTTTCGTAACGTCAAATTAGATGTGACATGCGAGATAAATAATAAGAGTTGACACATAACGATGGGAGTAATGTTGTATGAGAGCTTTCGGAAAAATAAAAGTATACGTAGGAAAAATAGTACAAGAAACAAACCTGGTCAGGCGCTTCCACTTGTATCCGGTTGATCAAGAATTACTACCTGCATTTACGGGTGGTTCACATATCGCTACGTATGTAAAAAATGGCGATGAGGTGATTGAAAGAAATTACTCACTTGTTAGTCATCCAACTGACCGGACTAAGTATGCGATTGCCATTCGTAAAGATGACCATTCAAGAGGAGGATCTGTTTATTGGCATGATGAGATCAAAGAGGGAAATCAATTAGAGATCAGTTGGCCTAAAAATCATTTCCCACTAGCTTTCAAAGCTGCTAAACATCATGTGTTTTATGCGGCTGGAATTGGAATTACTCCTTTTATGACAATGATGGAAGATTTAACAGCTGAAGGTAGATCATTTGAATTGCATTATACAGCCAGAACAAAAGAAGATTGTCCTTTTTATCATTATTTGAAGGCAAAATACCCTGGAAAATGTCATTTCTATTTCTCAAGAACCGAAAATCCTAACAAAATGGTACCTTCAACTATGGCAGAACATCGGATTGGTTCACATGTGTATTTCTGCGGACCGGTTTCAATGGTAAAAGAATTTAGGGCAGCCGCAGAAAACTACGGTTACCCACCCCACTCCATCCATTTTGAATTATTTGCTGCGACTGATGAAGGTCCAAAACAATCTTTTGTGGTAAATTTGGCAAATAGCCAAAAGAAGGTCGAAGTTTCTGAAAAAGAAACGTTATTAGAAGCCTTATTAAAAGCCGGGGTGGATGCTCCATATTCTTGTAAAGTAGGTGGATGTGGAAGCTGCGAAGTAGAGGTAGTTGAAGGAAAAGTTGATCACCGCGATCACTTTTACAAAGATCAAGAAAGACATGAGAAAAAAGTGATCCTAACTTGTTGCTCAAGAGCAAAAGAATCTGAAAAAGAGCTCATTTTAAATCTTTAATGAACCTTTTTTCACAATTTCTGAAAATTCAATCTACTATTTGTACTAACAATAGGCTTGAAATATAATAGAATTATGAATAATCCGGAGGTAATCCTATGACAACAACCACTCAAGTATTAGAATTAAAGCTGTTTATAAATGGTGAATGGAGACTTTCTAGTAATCCTGATATCAATAAGGTTATTAATCCAGCAAATGGCGAATTAATTGCTATAGCTCCTAGAGCGACAATTGAAGAAACCGAAGAAGCTATTAAATTAGCAAAAGAAACGTTCGAAAGTGGTGTTTGGTCTAAGCTAAGTGCACAAGAACGGGCGGATTACCTACTGAAAATTGCCGATAAAATTGATGAAAAACACGATGAACTAGTAGAACTTGAAGTAAAAGATAATGGAAAAATCAAGGCTGAGGCTGAGATTGATATAAACGATGCTGCCTCCTGTTTCCGCTATTATGCCGGTTTAATTAGAACTCCGGATGGAGAAACCTATCATGTTGCGGATCCCATGCAAGCGATGGTCGTACGTGAACCAATAGGGGTTACAGGACTGATTGTTCCTTGGAATTTCCCTTTCCTAATGAGTGTATGGAAATTTGCTCCTGCTTTAGCAGCCGGAAATACAATTGTGTATAAACCGGCTGAAGTTACTCCAGTAACAGCAACGAAATTAGTAGAAATTATTGATGAAGTTGGTGTCCCAAAAGGTGTAGTGAACTTGGTATTGGGAAAAGGTTCTGTAATTGGTGAGGTAATCGCCCGCAGCCATGATGTAGATATGGTTTCGTTTACAGGCAGCACTGAGGTAGGAAGAAACATTATGCGGAATGCTGCAGGAAATTTGAAAAAGATTTCACTTGAACTAGGTGGAAAATCACCAAATATTATTTTTGCCGATGCTGATTTTGAAGCTGCTGTGGATAATGCCTTGGTTGGTATTTTCTTTGGCTCAGGTCAAGTATGTTCTGCTGGCAGCCGAATCATTGTACAAGAAACCATTTATGATAAATTTGTTGACGAGTTCGTAAGACGCGCCAAAAATATCAAAGTAGGACCTGGATTGGAAGAAGGTTCCGAAATGGGTGCCATTGTAAGTGAAGCACAGCTGAAAACCATTCTCGAGTATATTGAAATCGGTAAAAATGAAGGCGCAACATTAGCTTGCGGTGGTAAGCGTCTTTCTGAAAATGGTTTAGATAAAGGATTCTTTGTAGAACCGACTGTATTCATTGATGTAACTCCAGAGATGCGTATTGTAAAAGAAGAAATCTTCGGACCCGTTGCCGTTATTCAAAAGTTCGAGGATGAGGAAGAAGCAATTAAACTCGCGAATGATACGATCTATGGTCTTGCTGGCGGTGTATTCACTTCAGATGGGGCAAAAGCAATGCGTGTGATTAAACAAGTACGCGCTGGGATAACTTGGATCAACACCTATGGACCAACCTATAACGAAGCACCATGGCACGGTTATAAGCAAAGTGGAATTGGTTCAAGCCTTGGAACATTTGGATTAGATGAATTTCAAGAAGTAAAACAAATTAACTTTAATCTTACTGTAGGACCAACTGGCTGGTTTTCAAACAATAAATAAGGAATGGGATAAAGAGGTTATTTTAAAGGGCATGGTATGTCTTTAAAATCAACCTCTATCCAAAATTAATTTACTTAATATTCCTAACTTTATCGACAATCCAGAGAATAAAAAACAAGAATCTAAGGAGGTCAAACTATGCAAGAAAATCTAAACAAAATGAGCGGATCTATGTCAGAACATCATGATAGTGATGCTGCTCACCTGGCATCGCTTGGATACGAATCGGAGTTTCGCCGTGATATGAGTCCGTGGGCAAACTTTTCGCTTGGGTTCACTTACCTTTCTCCTGTAGTCGGTGTGTACTCCCTATTTGCATATGCTCTTGCGCAAGGCGGCCCACCAATGATTTGGAGTTTTGTCGCCGTTGGTCTCGGACAATTACTGGTCGCACTAGTCTTCAGTGAGATTGTCGCACAATACCCTGTTGCAGGAGGAGTTTATCCTTGGGCGCGAAGATTATGGGGACGCAAGTGGGCGTGGATGACTGGCTGGGTTTACTTAATGGCTTTACTTGTGACGATTGCCAGTGTTGTCTACGGTGCTGGACCGTACCTAGCACAAGTTCTGGGTTTTAAAGTTTCGGTAGACTCCACCATTCTTTGTGCAGTAGTGATTCTTGTTCTATCTACGATCATCAATTTTCTTGGTACAAAAGTTCTCGCTGCAGCTGCAGTTATTGGTTTTACTGCAGAGATTATCGGTGCACTTGTCGTTGGTTTCTGGTTGCTAGTCACACAGAGGCATCACGGTCTTGGGGTGCTCTTTGATTCTTTTGGTGCTCAAGGTAGTCATAGCTATTTGTATGCATTTGCAGCGGCTGGATTAATTGGGATTTTTCAATATTATGGGTTCGAAGCTTGCGGAGATGTTGCTGAAGAAGTACCGAATCCAGGTGTTCTCATTCCAAAGGCAATGCGCCGGACGATTTACATTGGCGGTGCTGCAGCAACTTTTGTGTGTCTTGCATTAGTACTTTCAGTGGCTGATATCCCAGCAGTTATCGCTGGTAAAGATGTAACTCCTGTTGATACATTACTAAACGATGCATTTGGTGCGGTTGGTGCGAAAATTGTACTTGGAATTGTGTTAATTTCTTTCCTTTCATGTGCGATGAGTTTACAAGCGGCTGCAAGCAGACTTGCCTACTCCTATGGCCGTGATGACATGATTGTAGGAAGCCGCCTTTTAAAGAAGTTCTCGGTCGCTCGTCACATTCCTCCGTATGCCCTGCTTCTTGCAGCTATTGTTCCTGCTATGATTGTGCTTGGATCGAAAGTGTCTACAGATGCGCTTACGAAGGTAATCAGTTTTGCGGCATTTGGCATTTATCTTGGATTCCAAATGGTTGTCCTTGCTGCACTCCGGGCTAGACTTAAAGGATGGAAACCAAGTGGTAAGTATCAATTGGGCAAGTGGGGTCTTCCTATCAATATTGGTGCCCTCGTATACGGAATAATCGCAATGATTAACATGTGCTGGCCAAGAACGCCAGATGCAGCTTGGTATGATAACTATATCGTGCTCCTCTCAGGAGTGATAGTTGTTGGTGCGGGTTTGATATATATGATCATTCATCGCAGCTACGGACATAGCAATATGCCCTATAATGATGCCATACCGAAAAAAACGATCCCTTTTAAAAATAAACGCAATGACATGTTAATGTAGGTTTGTTGCTAACTCATATTGCCTTCCCTTTGGAGGTTCATGCAATTAGATCATGGTGATGACTGTAAAATTGAAGAACAACGTAATTACATGGAAACTAAAATGCCCGAGAAGGTTCACTTCCCGGGCATTTTATTATAGCAAATTAAAAAGTAAGTGCCCCTGATACCTTGGCGGAGATTCCCTAGCCCTATTTGGTACTAATAGACCAATTTCAACCATATTCTTATAAAAGAAAACCACATGAAGGGGTGTAAAGTTAGGTGAAAAAAGTTATGGTTCGTTTACAGCCCATTGTTAGTAAGATAAATTTACCCACTGTTATAAAAACAGCTACGCCCCCAGGTGCTTCAATCGAAGGATTATTTATTGCAACCCAGGTAGGAGAAATCTTTTACATAGGGAACGGTGGAATTAGGACTTTTTTAGATATCCGCCCACAAATCATCAAACTAGGTGCATCTAGTGGTGGTTATGATGAACGGGGATTGCTGGGGCTAGCCTTTCATCCTGAATTTTATTCTAACGGTCTGTTTTATCTTCATTATTCAGCAGCTGGAACACAAGGTACAGGGGCTCTTTCTGAGCATTTTAGTCCTAATCCGTGTGACCCCAAAACCTTAAACCAAACGTGGTTAAATAGAGAAACTCGCTATGATCATATTGATACTGTAGAGGAATGGATTGTATCAATGAATGTTCAACCTCAAAAACGCCGGACATTGCTTAACATACGAAGACCATTTATGAACCATAATGGTGTCAATAGCTTAAACTTTTCGCCTGAAACAGGAAAACTCGTTTTAACCACCGGTGATGGTGGATCAGGCTATGATCCTTTTAATTTAAGTCAGGATAATCTGGAAATAGCGGGAAAAATAATTGAAATCGACGTATCCAAGAATACCTATAGCAATAATCCACCTGTGGTCACACGTTTTAATGAACTTCCCGCCCCTATTCAAGAAACGCTTACGGTTATGGCCAAAGGGGTTCGCAATATGCCAGGCATTTCATTTCAAAGGTTTTATAATCAGTACATTAAATATGTGGGAAATGTCGGGCAGGATTTGGCAGAGTCGATTTTTTCATTCGTTCAATATAAACCCATGCCGGTTACACAGCTTGTTCAAGCTTCTCTAAGAAATACCGAACCTGACCAAGAAGGATTCATTAACTTTGGCTGGCGTGGATGGGAAGGTGCTTTTCCTACTTCAATTATCAGAGTCTGCACTAATAATTCGACTTTGGACGAAAAAACAATTGTCTATTACAATGAAGCGGTCAACACCTCAACAAGGCGTCTTCAGCCTCTAACTAATTATTTCCATAAAGATCACAGGCCCGATAAGTTTGCTGGAACTGCCCTGACAGGTGTTCAAGCCTATATGGGCAATGGCATCCCTGATTTAACGGGAAGTGTTTTGTTTACCGATCTTGCCCGAAAAGAACCTCCATCTCCGGTTAGAGGGATTCTAGCTTATACCAGGGTAAGGACAGATGGTAAACTAAATGATTTTAGTGTGATTGAAACTGATTATAATTTTGGGTCTCAATCCGCTTATTATGTTAGTTTGGGAACGAATCTGGATCAAACCAGACTCTATTTAGGGGTTTACGGCTCTATGAAAGTGACTGATTTTAACCAAGGTACTGTTTTTGAAATGGTTCGATGATTTTTATAAATTCAATGATTAAGATTGGCGTGAAAACTTTAAACCGTATTGGCAAAATAAAAACGACTCTAGTTTACCAAAAACGTTATTGAAACGATTTCGGTGAAGCAGAGCCGTTTTTTTATGAATCACTTATCCCTTCATTCCAGCAGAAATATTAGAACCTTTGATAAAATACTGTTGGAATAGGAAGAAAATCAATATCGTCGGGATCAGGACCATCACAGACATGGCCATTAAATAATTCCACTGAGTCTGGACACTGCCTTTAAATGTCTGTAGCCCCAACTGAAGTGTATACAGCTTTTCATCACTTAAATACAATAATGGTCCCAGCAAGTCATTCCATGCTCCAGTAAAGGAGAAAATCGCTACTGTGATTAACGCCGGCTTAACCAGCGGCATCGCAATCGACCACCAAATCCGAAAATGGCTTGCTCCGTCTATCGTCGCAGCCTCAATGATATCTTTCGGAATGGTCAACATAAATTGTCTAATTAGAAAGATATTAAACGCACTTCCCAAAAACGCCGGCACGATGAGCGGCAGGTAGGTGTTGATCCAACCTAATTTTGAAAACAACACATATTGCGGCACCATTGTTACAAAACCGGGAATCAGCATCGTAGACAGGACCAAAACAAAAAGCGCATTCCTTCCCTTAAAACGTACCTTTGCAAAACCATAGGCAATAAATGCATTGACAAAGACATTACCAATTGTATTTACGACAGCAATCAGTAAGGTGTTCAAACTCCATCTTGTAAAGTCACCGGTTTTCCATGCTTCTATGTAATTCGAAAAATGAAACCCCTTTGGAAAAAAGGAAGGAGGGTATTGCATGATCTCCTCGGGGGATTTTAGAGAAGTTGAGATCATCCACCAAAGCGGAATTAGTAACACGATACTTCCTAAGAAAAGGATGAGAAACACCATCGATTTTTTGACGTTAAGTTTTTTATTTTGACCTGACCTTCTTACTCCAGCACCAATCACTTGTCATCTCCTCCATCATAATAAACCCATTTCTTGCCTGCTTTTAAATTAATAAAGGTCAGCACCATGATAATAATAAATAAGAACCAAGCCATGGCTGAAGCATATCCCATATCAAACGATTTGAACGCGTTGTTCCACATATGTAGATTGTAGAAGAGCAGCGAATTGCCTGGTCCGCCTTGTCCATTCTGGGTCATGACATACGCTTCTTGAAAAATTTGAAACGATCCAATGGTACTCGTAATGATATCAAAGAAAATGATCGGCGTTATCATCGGAAGAGTGATGTGAAAGAATTTTTGAGGTCCACTCGCTCCATCTAAATCTGCCGCTTCATATAATGACGGAGAAATGCCTTGCATTCTGCCAAGATATAATAGCATACCTCCCCCTACACTCCACATTTTCATCAATATCAATGCCGGCTTTGTCCAGTGGGGGTCGAAGAGCCAAGATGGACCTTCGATTCCAAATAGGTGTAAAAATTGGTTAACTAATCCTGTAGACGGACTTAACATTTGCATCCATAAGAAGTAGACTGCTACCCCAGACAGAATAGATGGAAGATAGTAAATAGTACGGAACACCTTCATCCCGATCACCTTTTGGTTTAATAAAACCGCAATCATGATGGCTCCGGCCGTTGTTAAGGGTACAGAAAAAATCACATAGTAAAGAGTGTTCCAAAGCGCTGTCCAGAACATATCGTCTAATGTGAACATTCTTTTATAGTTTTCCAAGCCGATAAAATTCATTTTGGAAGTAATATTATAATCTGTAAAACTGGCAAATAGGGAAAAAACTAGGGGACCTGCTGTCAATCCAACAAACCCAATCAGCCAGGGTAAAATAAATACATAGCCTGTCAGATTCCGTTTCCATTTAACACTGGAAGCCGACTGAGCATGGGCTCTTTTCTGCTGTGTGCTCATCGGGATACTCGGTATTCTTGTATCCACTTGACCGGCTGTTACTTTTTCCATCCTGCTCATCCTTTCTTATACGAGGAAGAGAAGCGCTGAACGCTTCTCTTTTCTCGTCGTTATTTTTTCATCTTTGCGACATCTTTTTCTGCCTTCGTTAAGGCGGCTGCAGGTGTCATTTTACCTTCAATCGCTGACTCTACCAGCGGATTAATGCGTTCTTGATAGTCTGGATACTGATTAGGAACTGGCGATAGGGTTGTATATTGCAATGAATCTACTGCGTTTCGGTACACCGTCTTAGCGTTTCCATTTAAATCATTTAAAACGCTCTCAGCCGCTTTAATATTGGCGACGTTATCATAGTTCTTCTCTGCCCAGTATTTTTGAGCTTTTTCCCCGGTTAGGTATTTAATAAATTCCATCGCTTCTTTAGGATGTTTCGCTCCTTTTGGAATCTCCGCGACGAATCCGCCGCCATCACTCCATGGCTTGCTGTTTTCATCAAATGCGGGCATGGTTGTTACACCAAAATTCATCTTTGTACCAGAATCCCGGATTTGAGTATAGAAGGTGGCTACATCTGTAAACATGGCCACTTTTCCTGCAATAAATGGATTGGTTTGCCCGTTACTGAATTCAGCTTGATAGTTTTGGATCGTCTTTTTTCCGTAGCGTTTTTGCCAGTCAGCTAACCATTCTAATCCTTTTACTTTGTTTGGCGTGTTTATTTTTAACTCTCCGTTTTCGACGTACCCAATGCCATTATCCGCATTTTTCAGCCAGCTGGGAGCACCAAAGCCGCCAAACAATGGATAAAATCCAATCCGGGTATATTTGCCGTCTTCTTTTACATCTAGCTTCTTGGCATCTTCTTCAAGCTCTTTCCAGGTAGCAGGCGGTCTATTAGGGTCTAAGCCCGCCTCTTTGAATGCATCTTTATTGTAAAATAGCAATCTTGTATCGGTAGTGAACGGAACTGCATAGGGCTTGTTTTTATATAAGACTGTTTCCCAAAGATTTGGATAAAATTGTTTTTTAAATGCATCTTGATCTATGTATTTTGATAAATCCTCTGCTTGATTGTTTTCGGCGCGCTGCGAAACACTATTGATATCATTGATTACAACGTCGGCTGGGTTTCCTGCTGCCACAGCGGCAAGATCCTTGGTCCAAATGTCTCCCCAAGGGATAAAGGTATGCTTAACCAAGATTTTGTCCTGCGATTTGTTAAAGTCGTCGACTATTTTTTCAATGACCGGTCGTCTTGTTTCCGAACCCCAGAATGTCCAAAAATCGACCACTACCTTCCCATTCGTACTAGCAGCACTGCTCTTACTCGAACATCCTGATAGGAAAGTTGACAAGAGGAGGATTACTATCAGAGATAAACTTCCAATTATTTTTTTCATATATGTTTGCTCCTTAGATGGTTTAATCATGTTAAAAGATTTCCGGAATCTTTTCTATTAAACATATACCCCGTATTCTGTCTAATAAACTAACATTTTGTCAAAATAGGAGGAAAGTCGCATCGAGAGGCCAGGTGCTGGAGTTGGCGCATTTACCCTGGAAAAGGTTACCACAAGGTTAATGATTTCTTAGAATAAAAAACCGGCTGCCTAATGGCGGCAGCCGGTTTTCAATTCTCTTTTAATTACTATTTCATACTGCAATAGCTGAAATATGTATAAGTTAACTGAGATAATTATTTAATGTTTGCTGTAAAGTTGCTTTTGTTTCTGTAAAACTAGAAAGATCAATTCCTAAATGAACCATTTTCCTGACAAGTTCTGGGCGTAATCCCGTTATCACTGATTTAGACCCCATCAACGTAATACCAATCAACACTTTTTGAAAATGAGAAATGGTTACTTCGTCCATATCTGATATTCCTGATAAATCAATAATTAATGTTAGAAGCCTGTGCTTGGAAATGTCTGTTAATACTTTTTCTTCAATAATATCCATTCGATAAGAATCAAATGTACCGATCAATGGCAATACAGCTACCGTTTGGCTAACTGGAATAATTGGTACAGAAAGATGTTCGACTAATTGCCTTTGGGAAAGGATTAATTCATCTTTATACTGTGAATAGCTAATGAAAAATGAGTTCAGAAACTCATCGATTCCATCATTAACCTTCTCTTCCAACTCAAAGAAATTTTCAGCCAATTTCTGATTATCATGGATTTGATCATAAAGTCTGATAAAATGCCATAAAGCGCGTCTTATGGCATGTACCCATTCTAATTTGAACGCAAGAGTTAATGAATGTTTCGCCCAAGCAATCCCTTCTTCTTTCGCAAAAGCGGTGAGGTCATCTTTTCTATTTTCCACAACATAAAGAACTAGCTTTTGAGCATTTTTCAATAAGTCAATATTACCTTCTCTTAAAATACCCTCAATGTTTGAGGCAACATTGACAGCCTCAGATAATAGTTTATTCTGAAATTCTTCATTATGGTTGGTAATATAGTCCGAAATATTTTTAGTATCATAGAGCTTTTCCAAAATTTATTCCTCCTTAGTAAGTCTATCTAAACTTCACAAAGGTATCTGGATAATAATACCCGCTAATAGAGTAATGAAAAATTTTTTATTAAAAATTTCCAATATATATAATTTAACTTCCAATCAATGGAATCGTTGTTGTTAGAGAAGTTTACCTACTATATAAGTTAGGTCGTCTTTTCCTGTTTTCGCATGGCTCTCTAAATAATTCGAGATTTCTTCAACCGAGCAAGAGGAACTTACCAATGACTTAATACCGGGAATTACAAGACCGTCCGTATGAAGAATAAATTTTGCCCCCTCTTCATAAGAGTATGTTTCGCATCGGTATTTTTGCGGCTTCCCTGATAAATATCCAAGGATAGGTAGTGGATAGATAAATCGGCCAGAGGGGCAAGAAAGTACAAATTGAATGTTGCCAACCGAGCTATAGGTGAAAGTCTTTTGTAAAAAATTTACCTTTAATATGGATATAGTGGCGCCCCTTTTATTTTTTAGGACCTGATTGCAGCTTTCAATTAATACCTCTACCTCTTTATCATGGTTTTTTTCCACTTCTTGACTAATCGCGTTTGACGAATGATAAGCATGCTCCCCGCTCCCTAAACCATCAGCAACTACACAAATAAAATAATCGGACGTTACCTTCATAAAAAAGCTATCCCCGTTGAATACATTCCCTGCCTTTGGAATTTGGTAGGCAATTGCCTGAATATGTTGGTTAAGGTCAAGTTCAAGCATTTTTTCACCCTGCATCTTTACCAAGTGCCTTTCCTGATTTTTGGTTACTGTTGATATGTTTCATTAAAAACTACCCCACTTAGAGAGTTTTAAACTCTTTTTAAAATGATGAGCGTAAAATCATCCCTTAACTCAAAATTCTGGAGTCTCTCAAAATGACGATAAATGTTTTCTACCATTTCTTGGGCGGATAAATGCATAAAGGATTGAATTAAATCGGTAATGACCGAACGTTCAATAAATCCATTTTCTGTCCTAGATTCAGTCACACCGTCCGATAGTAACACGATCATATCTCCGGGTTTAACCTTTTTTTCATACTGCTCATATGTAAAATTTGGTTCTACCCCTAACACAATACCCCTTGTTTTTATGTCCTCAAAGGATTGAGAAGAAGCATGATAATAGAACCCTTCCTCATGTCCCGCAGCAGCATAAGTAAATGAATGCTTAACAAAATCATATATTCCGTAAAACATAGTTATAAACATAGTTGAATCCACATTATTTTCTACGACTCTATTTAAATTTGTTAACACATCATTCGGATTTTCTCTAGACTTTGCTACACTATCCATTGCATACTTCATCATAGACATACAAAGTGCGGCAGGTATTCCTTTGCCAATTACATCTGCAATAGCAACACTAATACTATTTCCATCCTGAACAAAGCGATAAAAGTCTCCATTCATTTTCTTTGCCGGTATACTTATCGCACCAATATCTACTTCCTCAAGCTTCGGAATTGGCGTTTCTAATAAGGTTTCTTGGATGCTGGCGGCAATTTCAATTTCTGATTTTATTTCAGACTGCTGGTCTCGTAAGCTCAGATGTTCTTGATAGGCTAAGCCATAATTCATCATAAATTCGATCAGAAAATCAAACGATGCTAGAATTTCAGCACTAATATCTGGAAATAGGTCCTTTAAGACTTTACAATGGATACTAATAATTTCTTCCGGGGATATTTGCTGTTCAATCGATTTCCTGCTAAACATTTGTCCTTGATACAGTGCTGCTTCGGAACAATCTTCTATATATCTACGAAGAATCTCCCGATAGCTTGATTCTAAAACCGCTTTAAAATCCATCTTCTAACCACCCCTCCTATCTCGAAGCCATTTTGTTACCCGAATAGTGGTCCCTTCTCCAAGCGTTGAGATTAGATCAAATTCATCCATTAACCGTTTTACTCCTGGTAAGCCTGCCCCTAAACCACCAGATGTGGAAAACCCATCCTCCATCACTCTCCGAATATCATGAATTCCTGGGCCATGATCAACCGCCATTACTTTTAAACCTCTTTTTTCGAAATCATTGACTGGCTCGAAATGAATCTCTCCATGCCCAGCATATAAATAAATATTACGTGCCAACTCAGAAATGGCAGTAGTGATTCTTGCCTGGTCAACTGTTCCAAATCCTAGCTCTTTGGCAATGTTTCTTCCTAGTTGCCTAGCTGCAACAATATCCCATTCTGATATTATTTGTACAGAGGATTCGTTTTCCATTCTTTAATCCTCCAACTCCCTTTGTATTGTTTCTAACCCCTTTTCTAGATCTAATGCTGTAAGTACATCTTGGAGGTGAATTCCGAGTTCAACTAACGTAATCGCTACAGCTGGTTGAATGCCAGTTAAAACCACTTTTGCACCCATCAATTTGGACATACTAATCACATCGCCTAGAACCTTAGCAATAAACGAATCAATCATATCGACAGAAGTTAAATCAATCACTACACCGCTAGCACCAGTTTCATGTATTCTTTCAAGCAATGATTCTTGAAATTGTAATGCTGTTTTATCATCAAGCTCCCACTGAATGGAAACAAACAAACAATTATATAACTTTAGAATTGGGATTCTTGTATTCATTCTATTCCTCCGTTGATACAATCTTTCGATTTGTCATTTCTAACGCAGCCATAATCCCTTTTTGCAAGTTGGTCTTTGTTATAACCTGATTTAGATTAATTCCTAAATTCACAATCGTTTGGGCTATCTCGGGCCTTATCCCCACAAGTAAGCATTTTGCCCCAACTAATCTAACCGCTTCAATGGCTTGCATAATATAATGAGCCACCATTGTATCCACTACAGGGACCCCTGTTATATCAATTAACACCACTTTGGATCGATGTTTGACAACACCTTCAAGCAAATTTTCCATAATACTTTTTGCCCTCTCTGTATCAATGGTTCCAACGAGTGGCATAACGGAAATATCATCAAAAACAGGAATAAGTGGTGCAGCTAATTCATCAAGTGCGATTCTTTGCAGTGAGATCGTTTTTTGCCAAGAAGCTGCGTACTGACTGTATAATTGGTTATTAATCGGACTTATCCACATATCATAATCCCAGACAAACTCCATTTGCTTCTTTTCTATCTCATCTTTGGTGAGTTGAAAGAAAACAATCTTACCAAATTCGGATATACAATCCATCATAAAACTTAATGTCCACCCTAATTGAATTAATTTTTGAGTGAACTCACTTATTTTGAGTTTAACTTTATCCTCATTAATAGAGTCATAAATTAATAGATTTATGTATTCATTACAAATATTGTGATAGCTTTGGTCTGATATCCTATTTAATATCTTCTTTTCATCTAAACTGTTTAGTTTATCTAACCACTTATTGATCAGCTGCTCTCTATTTTTTTGAATATATTCAAGGATATAATTAGGCTCCCCCATTTACATTCCTCCTTCCAATGATAAATGTGCTTTTATTGTATTATACCAATAACATGAATACTAAGAAAAGCGGTAACTCTAGGAAGCAGTCATGTACAAACGAATATAAGCAGGCTCACTCGCCTAAAATTTTCTATATTAAATATTGGAATCAAAAAAAAGGACTATCCATAAGATAGTCAAATTTTTGCAGCAACATAAGGATATGGGGGAATGTAGCTAATTATTACATACCCGTATTTTAAAAAGATAAACCTAAAAATTGCAACCGGCATGATTCACACTTCTAATGAGTCCTTTAAAAAATTAATTAAATAGTCGACATTGGTTATTTTTTTATTGCATTCGCTGCTATCAGCACAAATTAGATTGCCAATGGACTTGTAATAATCCGGATTTTTAGCCTTTTTTGCTTTTGTTACAGTAGAAAAATAGCCAACCTCGCCTAAACAATTACAGATGGAACAATAATTATATTTACTAGTCGGCGTAAGTTTACATTCAATCCCGACCATATTTCCTTCCAGCTCATATATGATAAATTTTTTGTTGGATCTTAAATCGTTCCAGCTTAAATAGGTTAACTGGCTGTGATCAATTTTTGATAAATCAGGTAGCTTTAATTTCTTATTCTTCGGAAACATTTTTTTCAGTTGCTGCTCAGTAATTTGAGGAAAGGGCAGCAAAAAGGACCCAATACGCTGAATATATTGCTCATATTCGTCATCTGTTTTCAGTCTGGAAAGATCCAGCATTTCTTGTTGAGCAGGTGAGGCATTTGGAAAGAGGTCCAAAATTTTGGCATTGGCTAAGTCAATTGCAGCAGCCAGCACGGTTTGCGGTACATTTTTTTTGGTCGTGTCTTTAATCAAAGTAATCTGTTTTTTTATAAAATTTAGCTGCTCATTTTTGATAAATTTTTCGGTCATCACATATTTCTCCTATCATTTTGCGAACTTCTCTTTACACTTATTTTATAGAATAAAGCCAGCTTCAAAAATGGAAAAAATGATTTAGAAACGTTTTATACATAAAAAAGAAGGTGCTCCCAAAAATATAATTTTAGGGAGCACCTTCTTTTTTGTACATTAAATTAGTCTGTTGATTTCCGCTCCAGGCGCGAGCGGTTCGCGGGCGGAACGGGAAGCCTCCTCGTCGCTTCGCTCCTGCGGGGTCTCCCATGCCCTGTACTCCCGCAGGAGTCTTCGCGCCTTCCGCTCCAATCAACAGGGTGTGCAAAAATTATTCATCAACCGCCTTTTGGGTCAGCCTCAGTACTACTACTTTTTATGTGAATAAACAATTTTTTTGATGGTTTCGGTTGAAAGGTAATACTCCTCAGCTAATTGCTGGATACTGCAGCCACTGCTAAAAGAATTTTTAATGGCGGCATTTCGACGATCAATCATCAGTCTTCCGCCACTTGAGGTTCCCCATTTCTGATACTCTGTTTCCTGCTTCGGAATGTAAAGGGTTTCCCCTTGGATATACTTTTGGATTTCCACAATTAAATTTTTAGGTAAAACTTTAGCAGCGTTAATATATTTCATTCTGCTCGCTCCTTATTTTGATTTTCCAATAAAATAAGGTGCAAAGCCAAAATATTAGAAAGCTTGTTCAGCGATAAACTAAAGGTTTCGCCCCATGCAAAGTATCGCCTTTCTAATAATAGGCTTTGCATGAGTAGAAGAAGTCCCAGACAATCTTAACTGATTCTCCATCTGTAAACACCCCCTTTAATTTAACATTATAACGAAATTCACAATTGGATTGATACTTTATTGCCATGTTTTTTTATAATCCATTTTAAAAATTTTTTATAGGCAAATGCTGATGGCAAAATTAACACTCCAACATAATGTAAACAGGGTAAAGACCTACAAAAATAGAAGTCTTAACTGGAGGTTGTTCGAAAATATGGCTAAATCCCTTTTTATTCCTAGGGTTTATCAATCCACATTGAATTTGATTCAAACGGAAATGGCAATTAAGCAAGTAAAAGATCATTTTGAGCGAAACTTATCCGGAGTATTGAACTTAATTAGAGTGTCCGCCCCAATTGTTTTAAAAAATGGCAGTGGGATAAATGACAATCTAAATGGAGTGGAGCGCATCGTTTCCTTCGATGCTCACGATATCAAAAACTCCTCTATTGAAGTAGTTCAATCCTTGGCAAAATGGAAAAGAATGGCCTTAGCTAGATATGGATTTACTGTTGGCGAAGGGCTCTATACAGATATGAACGCCATTAGAAGGGATGAGATTCTAGATAACCTCCATTCGATCTATGTGGACCAGTGGGACTGGGAGAAAGTCATCACCTATAAACAAAGGAATCTAAAAACCTTAAAATCCGAAGTACAAAAGATTTATCAGGCTTTATTAAATACTGAAAATTACATGTATAAGCTATATCCTCAACTTGAGCCGATTCTTCCAGAAGACATCAAGTTTATTACCACTCAAGAGCTTGAAAACAGATATCCCGATTTAACACCGAAGCAACGGGAAGATGCGATTGCAAAGGAACTTGGGGCTGTTTTTATTATGAAAATAGGCGGCAAATTACTTTCTGGTGAAAAGCACGATGGACGTTCCCCAGATTATGATGATTGGAATTTAAATGGTGATATTGTGATATGGTATCCTATCTTAGAACGGTCGTTTGAAATATCATCCATGGGGATTCGTGTGGATGAAAAGGCGCTGTTAAACCAATTAAAACAGTCAAACATGAAAGATCGCTCTAAGTTGGAATATCATCAAGCAATCCTAAATAAAGAGGTTCCTTATACGATTGGCGGAGGAATCGGGCAGTCCCGGTTATGTATGTTTTTCTTAAGGAAAGCCCACATTGGTGAGGTTCAAGTTTCCGTTTGGAATGATCAAACCATCGAGGATTGCAAAAAAGGAAACATTACTCTTTTATAACACATTCCTGTGGGAAGTATATTTAGTTTAGAAAGCGCTAGATGACATATCCCTAGCGCTTTCTTGTTTAAAGCGTATTGTAAGCTTATGTGGAAGGTCTTGTTTTTTCTGTTTTTTTGTCTTGCGGTTTCATTTCAGAAGCAAATTCGGTACTTGTTATACTTTTCGCACTTTGCAGCCCTGATTTAGTTTTAATATTCCTTTTTGTCATGTTTTCACCACCACTGTTAAGATGCTTATAATTTAACCAACCAGCAAAAAAACATTCGGATAAGTTCTTGATCGCACCGCTACCTTACTCTTCAGCTAATCTGGATTTAATATCGCACGCAACCCTTCTACCTTCCCACCATCTTTTTTGGATTTGCTCCAAATTTTATTCATGATCAAGGTGATAATCCCGATAATCGCAATGAGAAAAAGGCTTACAAAAAAACCAAAACGAATACTTTCTTCAAATATTGTTCCAGTTACAGCTGCCGTTAATAATAACAGCCCAAAGGATGATAGGATTCGATCTCCCATTTTGAAATGGAGAATCTTCATCGCGGAAATAATGATAAACGCCCAATTATACATCTGCAAAATTCCGGCTGCTGTAGTAATGTACCCATATATTTTTCCCGGCAGCAGTAATGCAGTGATAACCGAACCTAATAAGCCGAAAGTCGCAAGTCCCAAAGAGGGGAGCGGGAGGTTCTTAAACTTTTTAATTTCTTTCCCAAACAGCGCCGGCGCATCCCCGTCTTTTGCCAAAGTTACAAGCAATTTGGTCACCGCAAATAAGGATGCAGTCATCGTTGAAAAACCAGCCGTTATAATGGCTCCATTAAAGACATGTGGAAAGAAATTTAAGTTATAGCTGGCCATAGCAGTTACGAATGGACTTTCTTTTTGATTAATCGATTGATATGAAACCATACTGATTACGAATATAATTGAAGCAACATAAATAACCGTCAATACAATTAACATGATCTTCCCGGATTTCGGGGCATCATCTTTATTTTTCAGCTGCATGGACAAAAGGCCGATGGTCTCGATGCCTCCATAAGCATAGAAAGCATAAATTAAGGATGACCAAAAAGCTGATATCCTTCTGGAAAAATAGTCCCCATCGTTGTCGGAACACCCGGTTTATTCCCACCTCCATGCAACAGGCCAAACAATCCGATACCAGCAAGAATTATAAACATAACAATCGCAGCTATTTTCGTAACAGCGAGTATATTTTCAACCTTGTTAAACCCCTTTGTACCCAACAGTACTACAATAATAGCTAAAACCGCAAACCCAGCTGCAAATACCCACAAAGCAACTCCCGGGAACCAGAATTTCGAAAGAATGGATAAAGCAGTCAATTGGCTTCCCATAATTAGGATTTTAGAACTCCAATAATTCCAGCCACAGCTAAATCCTGCCCATCTTCCATAGGCCTTGGCAGCATAATAACAAAAAGATCCTTCCTGCGGGTCGGCTGAAGTCATTTTCGCAAGAAAGTGAAAAACGATATACGTTCCTAATGCCGCTAAGATAAAAGAAAACACCATGGAGGGTCCGGTAATTTTTATTCCGATTCCTGAGCCTAAAAAATAACCTGTTCCAATTGTGCAGCCTATCCCTATTAATGATAATTGCCACCAAGATAAATCCCCTTTAGTCTTTCCTTTCGAGGATTTTCCGCCACCTGAACTATTTGTAAAGAAATCCATCCATCGCCCTCCTCAAAGTTATTATGGTTCGCTATGAGAAAAATGATGTGTAATTCCACAGGACATGGATTCAGCCCATTTTTACCATAATACCTAAAACATAATCTCCTTCATTCGGGTGAAAATAACTATGTATTATAAAAGAAATAACGATGGTAAATAATAAGGAACCTCATAATCTTTATTAGGAAAGATTTTTAGATAAGAAAAATACCAGCCAATAAAAAAAAGACCATCGTATTGATGATCTTTATACTCGTTTTGCTCCAATATATCTAGGATGCCAATATGGGTTGTTGGTGTTGGTGATGATGACTCCTTTTGAAGAGGATGCCATGATCATTTTCCCATAACCGATATAGATGGCAACATGAGTTGGGGCACTTACTTTGGACGGACCATAAAACAGTAAGTCACCAATTTGTAAATTGGATGGTCGATATCCGTTACCATAATACATTTGGGCAGCCGTGCGATTTAGTGTTCTTCCTGCTTTTCCATATGAATACTTCACAAGACCTGAACAATCAAATCCGCTTGGTGACATCCCTCCCCATCGGTAGGGAACTCCAATATGAGATTTCGCAATTGAAATGGCTGCTGTATGATAATTATAAGATGCTGCTTCCGCTTTTTCACCCTTGGCGGCGAACAAAGAGCCACAAGAAGCTAATATAGTAAAGGCTACGATGAATTTCTTTAGCATGATTGTTTCCTCCTAGTGTGTGATTTGATAGCTTTACTATACTAGAAAGATATAACGGACTCATCACAGCCATATAACAATTTCATTACAAAGTAATTCTAATATAATTTTTATAGCACTAAATACTTATTTTTTTCATGTTCAGAGCCACTTTCTCTTTTCTATTAACCCCTTTATATGAATAACTTAATAACACTCCAGCAATCCTGATACTTCTTCACTTGACCTTTTTAAGTAAAATATTTCATATTCTTGGTAAGGTTATTTTGCTACTTTTCTGATAAAATTAAAAAACGGGTGGAGGTGACCTAATGAGGTTAAGAATTTCTATTTTTTATTTGATTTTTTATATTGGATTAGGAGTTTATCAGCCTTTTATGAGCTTGTTTTTAAATCAAAGGGGATTCGATGGAAGTGAAATTGGGTTGATTCTTTCAGTGGGATCGTTAACAGGGATTTTAGCTCAACCAATATTCGGGCTGTTAAGTGACGCTGCCAGAGATTATCGGACAATATTAAAAGTGTTGCTATTACTATCCGCAATCGTGGTAATGGGCTTTTTCTACAGCACGAGTTTTGTATTCATGGCTTTGATTACAATTATTTTCTCCTTTATCAATACCCCTATTGGACCAATTGCTGATTCCATTGTCGTAGAGAAAGGCCATACATACGGTTTCACTTTTGGGCAGGTACGCTTATGGGGGGCCTTCGGGTTTGCACTTATTTCCTTTATTGCCGGATATGTATTCAGTGTGACAGGCTTTCAATATAGTTTTATCGTATATGCGATTGTTGCGTTAATCCTAGTTTTCTTGGTTTTTATGTTTCCTAAATTTGAACAGCCAAGCCGTCCCGATGTCTTAGGGAGAGAGGTACTCACCAAATTATTTTCTAATTGGCGTTTTGACCTTTTCGTATTCATTGGGTTGGTTATCTTATCTACTGTTACTATGAACTTCAGCTATTTACCGATTTATTTTCAAAAATTAAATTACCCCATTAATTTAGTAGGCTGGAACTTTACAATTGCTGCAGTTGTAGAGATTCCACTTTTCTGGTTTTCATCGATAGTTATACGCCGGATTGGATTGTTTCAAATGTTAGCAATAGGAACACTTGCTTATGCGATCAAGTACACTTTAATGGGTTTTGCTCCTCCAGTGGGTGTGGTGCTCGGCCTCCAGGCCTTGGATGGAATTGCCTTTGCCTTTTACATGAGCTCAGCAGTGTAGATTGTTAACCTAATGGCACCGGCACGCGGGAAAGCGACTGCTCAAACGGTGTATACAGCAGCTGGCGGCATTGCAGGTATTGTCGGGAATATGGTCGGGGGGTGGATTATCGAACATCAGGGACCTCAGTTTCTTTTCTGGCTAATGGGTGGAATTGGTTTTGGTGCTGTACTTTTGATTACCTCCTTCCCAAAGAAACGCGAATATCAACTGAAAGGATTGTAACACTTTATCGTAATCAAAGATTTCCTCTTCCATATGTCCTGCAATGCGACCTAACGCGGTTCTGCTACATACAATACTTTCTTAAAGCCGCCTAGTGGCACAAAGTATTATAAAACTTGGATTTATCAAGCAAGTGATTCCTATTACTATTATGGAAAAGAAGTTTCTAATCAATATTGTGATTCTGCTAAAACAAAGTTGGAAAAAACTCAAACATTCTTACTCGATAAAAAAAGAACCTGTCATTCGTGACAGGTTCTTCTAATTTCCTATAATTTGCTTATGGTTAAATAACATGTTTCACCCCTCCCTCTCTCTTTACAGAGTAGCCAAGATTTCCTGCATTCTTTGTCTCACAAGTGGATAAAAATTATTTTTTGCATCCGTAGTACTATTACCGCCGAAGAATCCTGTTCCCGGGCATGTTTTAACTGCATGTCCCGCACTCTGATCTAACACTCTTTCACTTGTGTTCATATCCCACCAGTGATGATACTGAATGCTGTCAATCGATGGAGTCAACCCAAGTTTAATAGAAAGAACGGCTGCTACTGTTATAATGGTTTGTCTTTGAGCTTCGGTCATTTGGTCATTTCCTTTATCAAAGTTTCCTACATTTTCAATCGCTAGGGAATGTGCTTCAATGCCAGGAGTGACAGACTTATTGGTTAAACCGAATGAGCCTTGCGGCGGCGTATTAATCGGTCTGCCTAATATCAATGTTCCATCAGGGAATGTTGTGAACTGCTGACTAATATCACTCCAACCCATTGTATTGACATGATAATCTTTCATGTCGCTCATAAGTTTAAAATAATTGGAGCCATTGTAGTCCTTATAGGATGGAGAGTAAGTATGGTGCTCCTGAAAAAAAGTAATGCTTCGTGTGATTTTTTGATTGAATAGCCAATCTTGAAATTGGTCCCTTGTCATTCTTACATACTGCCCACTCATTTCAAGTTTGATAGGATTAATTCTCAATCTTTGTCCTACATAGATAGTGTTATCAGTAAGTCCATTGGCTGTTTTAATAAGTGAAACGGTTGAATTAAAGGATTGGGAGAGCTTCCATAAGGTATCTCCTGCCGCTACTTGATAGGTAATCGGAACCCTTAATTTTTGGCCGACAAGCAATAAGTCAGGGTTCTGTAGGCCATTCATTAGTTTCAGGTCATTAGAAGTAGTTCCATAGATTTTAGCGAGTTTCGATAGGTAATCGCCTGATTTAACTTCATAAGTATTCCTAGGATTGTTAGCGGCAAGTGCAGATGAAATATGCAAGAACATCGTTAAAGTGAAGCCGACAAGACCGATAACCTTTTTATTCATGTCTAACCTCCAGTGGGCTTTTTATGATTGAACAACACAGTAATACCTCCTACTATTATTTCTCTTTGGGTAAAAATAATTCTCAAAGAACATAAGGAGGTAATCATGTGAAGGAGGTCTTTAAGTTTGGATGTTTAGTGATTATTGAACTGATTGTATTAATTGCCGCGATAAGACAACATCTCCAAAAGAAACAACTCCTGCCAAACCTGGTAAAGGCGGTATGACGAAAGAACAGGTAGAGGCTATTCTTTGAGAACAATCAATACAGAAACTCAATCCTGCCTATGTGTGTAATGTTACCAATCGATTCGTTTTCCATCTCTAAAGAATCCCCCATTTGGTCCATCAGGCCCAATAGTCGCTAACCAAAGGATAGACTCAGCTGCTTGTTTGGGAGTTCTTGGAGCAGATGGTCCACCCATATCTGTACTTACCCATCCCGGATCGACCGCGTTTATTTTGATATCCCCATTGATTTCTGCAGCTACCAACTGTGTCAATCCATTCAGGGCAAATTTAGACAACTTATAAGCGCCTACACCTCGGTAAGACATTTCACTCATTGCCCCATATTCGGAAGAAACATTAATAATTCTTCCATAACCTTGCTTTTCCATGAGCGGCATAAAGGATTGCAGACAATAGTATACGCCAAAGAAATTAGTTGCCATCGTTTTCTCTAAAATCGAAGGTTCAAGATTCAATAACTTTTTATTATCATCCAAATACACGCCAGCGTTATTAATCAAAACGTCTAATCTTCCATACTTCTCCTTTATTGTAATTGCAGCTTGACGGGTGCTTTCTTGAATATTGACATCCATTACCTCAAACGAAACATCTAGTTCCAACTCCTGTAATTCTTGTGCAGCTTTATGCCCCATTTCTGTATCCCGACTTGCCAAAATGACCTTAAAACCATTCAAAGCCAAGTGTTTGACCAGTTCATATCCAATTCCCCGATTCCCTCCGGTGACAAGCGCAACTTGTTTATCGTTTGACATTTAACTCATCCTTTTGTTGTTGTTTGATTGAATAGCATCTAAAATTCCTAATGGGTATTCCTTATATGGAGAGTTGTTTTGTAGAACTATACCTATAATTTCTTAATAAAATAGTTACCAAACTTAGTATCAATGATAGGATTCCTACTAATACGACGTATTGGGTACCCATTTCTGCTATAAATCCCCCGTCTACAGCAGCACCAATGGTTGTTCCTATATTACAGGATGATAAAAATAATCCGTTGGCAAAATCAGAAGCTTCGGGAGCTGCAGTCGAAAGCCAATATTGATTGATATTACCCCCTACTCCACCTAATATCCCCCAAATTAAAGTTATGAACGCCATAGGTAAGGTAAACTGTCCAAATAAGAATAATAGGATGTATACGACCCCTAATACAAAAGGAAAAGAGGCGACAACTTTCTTTGCATTTCTAGTTAGTCATTTCCCTGCCGCAATATTTCCAATAATATTGGCACCGTCGTATATCAATAATATTAAACTAATGGTGTTCGCAGGCATATTCGTAACAGTTTTTAGATAATCAGCAAGATAACTATAAACCCCAAATACGCTCGAGATTAATAGAATGACCGTCACGATGGAAAGCCGCAGTTTTCCAACGAAACGGTGGTTCCTCTTGATTTACGATGTTGATTAGAGTCTTTGAAGCGGCTGTTACTTCAAATTCTCCCTAAGGAATGCTTCCAACTTGTGGAATGGAAGCAAATTGGTCTTCTTTTCACCCTCTGCTATTTATTCTAGTTGTGCTTTTTGCATATGCCAAATACTTATATCTTATATCAAGATATGCTTGATGAGCATTTCTAAAAAGGATATACTCAACCATTATGAAGGAGGAGTGCTTTTTGGAATTAAGAGTTTTGCGATACTTTCTTACTGTTGCAAGAGAAGGAAGCATTACGGGGGCTGCTGATTTTTTGCATGTTACACAGCCAACCTTGTCAAGACAATTAAAAGACCTTGAACAAGAGTTAGGGAAAAAACTATTTATTCGCAGTAGTCACAGTATCATCCTCACAGTTGAAGGAATGCTGCTGCGAAAAAGAGCAGAAGAAATCATAGATATGGTCGATAAATTAGAGACAGAGTTTGGTTCCATGGAAGAAACAATTAGTGGTGATGTCTTCATAGGCGGGGGGGAAACAGATGCTATGAGACAGATTGGAAGGGTAGTAAAAGATTTACAGTTACGTTATCCGGATATCCGGTATCACCTCTACAGCGGAAACGAAGACGATGTAACCGAAAGGCTTGACAAGGGATTGCTTGACTTTGGCATTTTAATTCAACCAGCAGATTTATCAAAGTACAATTATCTCAATCTCCCTGGTAAAGATGTTTGGGGCGTTGTGATGAGGAAAGACAGTCCTCTTGCTTTCAAAGATTCCATTGAAGCTGTGGATTTATTGAATGTTCCGCTAATCTGTTCACGCCAGGCTATGAAACAGACATTTTCCAAAAATGAATTTGCGGATTGGTTTGGTGAAGATTTTGATAAATTAAACGTCATGACAACCTACAATCTTGCCTATAATGCTGCCATTATGGTTGAAGAAGGCATTGGTTATGCAGTAACTCTTGATAAAATAGTGAATACATCTAGTGATAGTAACCTTTGTTTTAGACCGCTAGAGCCAAAACTTGAATCTGGCTTAAATATTGTTTGGAAAAAGCATCAGGTTTTTTCCGCTGCATCTGATATGTTTTTAAAAGCAATTCAGACGAAATTTTCAAAATAACAGCTCGAATTTCCATCAGGTAAAAAGGCACGCGGTTTAGGCGTGCCTCCTGATAAAAAGAAGTGTGTACACATACTACATCCTTCTTTACCTACTTCATCATAAGTTTGTAACCCTTACTTCCATTTACCAGTTAATACCTCTGTCCGATCCGTTGCAGGTGAAGGTGTTCTTGATAAATTAGTAATTTCAGCGTACATTTCTTCTGTCATTTTAAAATCAGCTGCAGCTAAGGAATCTTCCAACTGGTTTAAATTACGTGCACCAATAATAGGCGCAGTAACAGCTGGATTTGCCATTACCCAAGCAACTGCTAAAGTTGCAGGTTTCACATCATGTTCCTGTGCATATTTGGTGAACTGTTCGGCCGTGATAAAATCTTCATTGGCACCGTAACGGTCACCATAGCGGGCATTCTGTACAAGACGGCCCTGCTCAGGACGTTTATTCACTCCATATTTTCCTGAAAGAAGTCCAGCACCAAGTGGGCTGTAAGTAATGACGCCAATTTGTTCGGAAGCAGCCATTGGTAAAATTTCAACCTCTGCTTGGCGTTTAACAAGGTTATACATAGGTTGGATTAATTCAAAACGAGTAAGTTGTTCTTTTGCAGAAATTCCTAATGCTTTAGTGATTTGCCATGCTGCCCAATTGCTTACTGCTGGGTAAAGAATCTTTCCTTGACGGTGTAAGTCATCGAGTGTTCGCAGCGTCTCCTCCATTGGAGTTTGTTCATCAAAATCATGGACGAAATAAAAATCAATATAATCCGTCTTTAAGCGACGCAGGCTATTTTCAATACCCTGCATCATATGTTTTCGGGACAAACCTCTAGCATTTACATCAGCACCTGTGTTCCAGAACACTTTTGACGTTAAAATGATTTCGTCTCTTTCATGTGCGATACACTCCCCTAGAATTTCCTCAGAACGCCCATAAACATCGGCAGTATCGAAGAAATTGATACCAGCTTCCCGACAACGATTATACATGGCTTTAGATGTTTCTTCGTCAGCGTCTCCGCCAAAAGACATGGCACCAAAACATAAATTTGAAACCTGTATTCCTGTTTTTCCTACTGTCCGATATTCCATAATAAATAAATACCTCCTGGTCTAATTTTTGCTACTCTCAATCCTACCCTCCATTAAATAGCTTTCTCGTATTTCGAGGGTTTACTACTTAGTCCGAACGAGACCGCTGTGATAATTGCTGCAATGGCGACTGATACAGCTCCAATCCAACTCACCGCCAGCACCGATGTGCTTTTTACCGCAATACCCCCAATTCCAGCGGCTGCTGCTATGCCCAACTGGATAAAAGATCCATATAGACTAAGCATAATTCCTGATGCTTCTGGAGCAAGCCAGACCAGATTATACTGCATACCTGGGCCAGATGACCAAGCCGAGAAAGACCATAGCATAAGCAAGGGAATGGCCACAATGGTTGACCTGGCAATCGTGGATAGCAACAATAAAGCTATAACGTGGACAACCAAACCGCCGACAAGAGTTGTGGGATTACCAATCCGATCTGTCATGAATCCACCAAATTTCGAACCTATTAAGGTGGCGATACCGAAGGCAAACAAAGCACCGCTCACTTCTCGTCCACTCATTGATGTAACGGTTAATAAGAAGGGAGCAATATAAGAATACATCACCCCGTATCCTAACTGCCAAAAGAACGTTACACCAAGGCCCATTAATATTTTCGGATCCTTTAAATAAGAGAGTTGCTTGCCAAGAGGGATGGCACCTCCGTTATTTGTGGCAGGAATCGTACGCAAGATAACGAAGATTGCTAGTAAACTAAGAACACCGATCCCCACAAAGATTAGTTTCCAATCATAGACAGTGGCTACAACACGGCCAATTGGTACGCCGACAATGATGGCAGCACTAAACCCAAGAATAACTGTGCCGATAGCACCTGCTTGTTTTTCAGGTGGTGCTAGTTTTGCTGCGGCGGTTTTTGCAGCTATGGCAAAAACTCCACTTCCTAGAGCAAGTATGATGCGAGAGATGATTAGAAAACCGTAGCCAGGAAAGATGATGGTCATAATGCTGCCGAGCACCATTAAAACAAGAGAAAGCATTAATAGCTTCCGCTGATCCAATCTTGTGGTCGCCATCACGATAAGTGGGGAACCGATTGCATTAGCAAGTGCAAATACGGTGATCAGTTGTCCTGCTACCGATACCGATACATGATTGGAGGCAGCGACCTTATCCAAAATACCTGCTATGACGTACTCCGATGTACTGACCATGAAGGTAATCAAGGCAAGCATGTAAATTTTCCAGGTGTTCTGCATATTTCCCCCCCTATAGCATTTGGTATTGATTCAACAAGAGTTTTTAGTGATCTTCACGACTTTTCAACAGAGTCCATAATTAAACCTCCTGCTTGAATTTAATTCACTTCTATTGTTCCGAAGATGTTAAACTAAATCCCTTTAAAATCAATATTGATTGATTAATCAACATCTGTTTATAATTATAAAAAGATACAGACTACATTCAATGGTTAAATCAACGCATTTCGTTGATTATTCAACAAATCAATCAAAATTGTTGATTATCTTTAGGAAAAGTTGGTGATTTAGTAATGTCTAAAGTTGATAGAAGGATACCCAAAAGCCAAGAAGCCAGCAAAAATGCACTTATAGAACTGATGTCTGAAAAAAATTTTGATGACATTACCATTCAAGATATTGCAGACCGGGGAAATGTTAATAGAGGAACGATCTACCTTCATTACACCGATAAATATAATCTTCTAGATAAACTCATGGAAGAACATATAAACCAGCTAAGGGAAACAAGTGTATGGGCGTGTGAAAAAGAATGGGTAGATGCTACCCTAGTCTTTTTCGAATACTTTGAAAGGAATTATTTATTCTTTTCCACGATGTTAGCGAGTAAAGGAGCGCATTCTTTTCGCAGTAAGTTCCTAGAGTTTCTTATCGAAGAGTTTAAGGATGAGGTGGACGAAGGGAAAAATCAAGGTCTAAGTGAAGATGTTATTGTTAAATTTGCTGCAAATGCTTACGTAGGGGTTTTGGAATCATGGTTAAAGGAAGGAATGCCGTCTCCACCGCAGTCAATTGCAAAAGAATTAGGGATATTGTTAGAGAGGATCGTATAGGAACAGTAGACTTATTTTTTCTTTTGTCCCAAAAAACTGCACCTTAATATTTTGTATTTAAGATCGATAACCATCCATGAAGATCAAACTGAGCAATTTACTAAACCACGACCAATTCTAAAAAACTACTAAAAAAGCTAAGAAGGTTCACTCCTTTGGTGAACCTTCTAGAATAAATTAGGGATTAAGGAGCTTTTCCATAATCATAACATCAACAAAGCGCCCATCTAATTTCCCTTGGTTCTTAAAAATACCGACTTCTCTATATCCATTTTTTCTGTAAAGACCCTGTCCTAAGTTATTAAAAGGGAATGTAAATAGAACAATTTTATTAAATTGATTCAGTATCGCAGAACTCTCGATTTCCTTTAATAAAAGTGATCCAATTCCCCTTCCTCTATAATCCCTTCTAATATAAATTGATAAATCGGCTACCCCGGCATAGGCGCAACGATTTGAATACGCATTTAATGAAGCCCATCCAACTATTTCATCGTTATTTTCGATTATGATGACCGCAAAACGTCCGGTATGGATGTTAAACCATTCAGTCATGTATCCAATATCTTTTTGGTCTTCCTCCAACGTTGCAATCCTATCTTCAATTCCTTGATTATAAATGCATAAAATCGATTCCAAATCATTTATTGAAGCCAGCCTTGTTCTAAACTCCTCTTCCATTACTTTACCTCCCAGATTTTTAATGTCTTATAACCATTATATAAAAAATTTTTCATTTTAAAAAGAATATTAGTTGCACTTTGCAAATAATTATAATATAAATAAATCAGAGGTGAAAATAATGGAAAACGTTAGAGAATTGTTCCAAGTTATGACTAGGAGATTTGGTCTTTTAAATAAAAACTGTTGTCAACTAGGTGAAACTGAAATATCCCTTGTACAGAGTCATATCCTTTATGAAATTCTCCGAAATGATAAACCTTCGATGCAGCAGGTTGCTGATACTCTAGGGATCGATATAACCACTTTTAGTCGTCAAATACAAACTTTAGTAAAGTTGGAGCTAGTTAAAAAAACGCCTCTTCCTGATGATAGACGTGTTTCATTACTTACCTTAACTACCCAAGGAAATTATGTTGCTGCTAAAATTGATGAGGAAATGCATCAATATTTAAATGAAGTATTTTCATATATGAGCGAATTTGAACGAGAAATGGTTATTAAATCAGTCAAATTGCTAAATGAAGCAATGTCAAAATCCACTGTTTGTTGTAAGCCATTAATTTGAGCAAGAATCACTTGCTCTTTTAATAAAAATAATTACTTGCAAATTACAAGTAATTAAAAGGAGGGATTATTTTGTAGTCACTATATTTGAATAAATCCCAATCATTCTATCGATGATTAATCAAATTAAATTAGTAGGAGGAAATCGAAATGAAATATGCACATGTTGGTCTTAATGTTACTAACCTAGAAAAATCCATCGAGTTCTACAGTAAAGTTTTTGGAGCTAAACCAGTTAAAGTAAAGCCTGATTATGCAAAGTTTCTTCTTCAAACTCCAGGATTAAACTTTACCCTTAATCTTCGAGATAAAGTAACTGGAAATCAAGTAGGACATTTTGGGATTCAGGTTGAAAGCACAGATGAGGTTATTGCTCACAAAAATAGACTTGAAGCAAATGGTATTTCTACACAATATGAAGAAATAAACACCACATGCTGCTATGCCCTCCAAGATAAATTTGGGGTTCTAGACCCTGATGGAAACGAGTGGGAGTTTTTCTTTACAAAAGCAGATATTGATGTTAAGAGTGAAAATGACTCTTCTTGTTGCACTCCTGAACCGAAGGTTGAAAAAGTGGAGCAGAGTTGTTCAACGGCAACTCAAAGCAGTAATACAATTAAATGCTGTTCTTGAAATACTTTAATGAACTACGAAGGGTCTCATTTTAGTTGGAGACCCTTTTTATAGGGGGGAAATGTATGACCGTAAATCATGCATGTGCATTAAAGAAGGAGTATTTTTTATCTTATTTAAACCTAATTAGACTTTCACGAAATTGTACGATTGAGGAAGCAAAAGAATTTGCCATCGAGCTATTTTTTCATTCCAACATCGAAGAATACGGCTTACAAACATACCAGCAATTTTTAGCCGCATTTCACGAACTAACAGATAAAAAAAAAGACCCGTAAGGTCTTTTCTAACAGCATCTTCCTGTATTACCGATCATTGATATCCCATGACCATTCCCACTGCGATCAAGGATAAGGTCTTCGGTGTTCGGTTCAATAATTGGGTCAATTGCTACTTTTATTTCATTTATTGTGAAAATAACATCGTCTGCTTCAGGCTCATCCAGAGCCAGTCCAATTCTTGGCTGTCCTCAGCCAAAGCCATCAAAAAAGATACGAATGTTTTTAGCATTCTCTTCTTTGAACATTTTTTTAAATTCATCACGAGCTTCGTCAGTGATTTTCATGTCCATACCCTCCTGCTTGTTTTACCTATTTATTTTAATCTACCTCTTTATAATAAAGTAATAAAATTGCTTAATAATTAAAGCCTGGAAATGATAAAACCTCCTGGTTATTCATTTTTTTACTCACCGGTTTCAGCAAATTGCTTAATGCGGTCGCTGATTTCATCTCGGACACGTTGAAAAAATGCCCATTTTTCTTCTTCAGTTCCTTCTGCCTTTGCAGGGTCATCAAATCCCCAGTGTACTCGTTTTACATGTGGAGGAGTTACTGGGCAGTGTTCTGCAGCATGTCCACATAGTGTAACAACCAAATCAGCATGGTTTAAAATTTCAGGGTCGATAACATCAGATGTTTGATTTGAGATATCGATTCCCACTTCCTTCATGGACTTTACCGCATTAGGATTTAATCCATGCGCTTCAAGCCCGGCACTTTTCACTTCCCATTGGTCACCTAGATGCTTTTTAGCCCACCCCTCTGCCATTTGGCTGCGGCAAGAGTTCCCTGTACATAAGAAATATATAGTTTTTTTGTTATCCATTTGATTTCCACCTTTATGATTAGTTTTAAGCTGCATGTTCTTTAAAATATTTTCTTTTGAACCATAAGGCCACGTTTACTAACGCAATCATCACTGGTACTTCTACAAGTGGTCCAATAACTGCTGCAAAAGCTGCTCCCGAATGGATTCCAAATACACCAACAGCTACGGCAATGGCTAATTCAAAGTTATTACTTCCCGCTGTAAAAGCAAGTGTCGTTGTTACAGGATAGTTCGCCCCAATCTTCCTTCCCATGAAAAAGGAAACAAAGAACATAATCACAAAGTAAATTAATAAAGGAATGGCTATACGAACAACGTCTAGCGGCAAGCTCACAATAGCGTCCCCTTTTAAAGAGAACATTAGGATAATCGTAAATAGTAAAGCAATTAATGTAACAGGACTGATTTTAGGTATAAACACTTTTTCATACCATTGCCTGCCTTTAGCCTTTACTAACGTAAAACGAGTAATCATACCGGCTATGAATGGTATTCCAAGATAGATGAAAACCGATTTAGCCACTTCCATCATCGTTATGTTCACCACTGCCCCTTGGATTCCTATCCATTGGGGGATGATGGTCACAAACACATACGCATAAACGGAAAAGAATAGCATTTGGAAAATAGAGTTGAACGCGACTAACCCGGCAGCATATTCCGTATCTCCTTTTGCAAGATCATTCCAGACAATGACCATCGCAATACAACGAGCTAAACCAATCATGATGAGACCAACCATATACTCTGGTTTATCAGGAAGAAAAATAATGGCTAATAAAAACATAAGAATTGGTCCGATGATCCAGTTTTGTACAAGGGATAAAGCTAAAACTTTTACATCTTTAAATACTCGCCCAATCTCCTCATAACGAACTTTCGCTAATGGAGGATACATCATTAAAATTAATCCAATAGCAAGTGGAATCGATGTAGTTCCCACCTGCAAGCTGTTCATGCTATCGACAAATCCCGGAGAGACAAAGTATAAACCAATTCCAATTGCCATAGCAAGAAAAATCCAAATCGTTAGGTATCTATCCAAGAACGATAAACGTTTCTTTTCTGTCTTACTCATTTTTTCACTCCCTAATTAAATAAAACTAACACCCACATCGAAGCGTGGGATTGCTTTTCTCAATCATTTTGATTTTCTCTGTTTGATCAGGTACATGTACCAAAATGTCTTGAATTAATCCATATAACTCGCTTTGTTGATTCAGAGAATAGTAAATCCACTGACCTCTTCGTTCTTCCCTCACCATCCCTGCATCTTTTAATTTTCGGAGATGCTGACTAATGGATGGTTGACTCATTTCGAACACTTCAAGAAACTCACACACACAACATTCACGGTGTTTCAAAATCGCAACAATAGTTAATCTTGTTTTATCCCCCAATAATTTTAAAATGTTCGCAGAACGCTCCAGATCAACGATTAATTTCACTATGAAAAGCACCTCCCTTTCAAGTTTATAAGTAAATAGTAATTTGCTTATATATATAACATAATAAAAACTCTTTTATTGTTATCTAAATTAGGTAGAGCAGATTTACTTTTAACTATCATTTAAATCAACATATAACTATTCGCTTATATGTTAATTTAAATGGTCAATGAATTCAAGCGTTTAAATGTGTAAAGTTACTGTAAATATAAAAAAGAAAACCAGAAGATGAAATGTTTTGGCCTTTAAAGCATAGTCCCTTGTCTCTGTCGTTTGGTTTGGCTTTGTTCCAGACAAGTCAAGCTAGGAATTAATGATTAATGATTACAAAAAAACTGCACGGCCAACTGTTAGGACAGTCTAACAATTAGCTGTGCAGTTCAAAAATCTTTTGTAGTTTTATCTCTTACTTATATTACTTTTTCCTCTAAACTTAAGTCAGCTGCCTTTTTTCTAGAAAATAAATTTCTTAGTGCATCTGGAAGTGCGATCATCGCCGGCAAAAAGACAGGAAGTAGGATAAAGCAAAGTACTACGAGACCTGTAATAACAGCTATTGCCAATTCAAACAAAAGCAGTATACCAGAAGGCATAAGGGTAGCAAAGGTACCCCCAAGGATGATAACTGCCGATATGATAACCCCACCTGTCTGCCTAGAAGCTAACACGATGGCCTCTTTTGGCGACAACTGCGGATATTCCTTAAAGCGCATCATTAGGAATATACTGTAGTCCACTCCTAATGCAACAATGATAATGAATGAGAAGAACGGAACAAATGAAGAAATCCCTTCATAACCGATCAAATCTATGAAAATATAATTGATCACGAACATGGCTGAATAGTAAGCTCCTAAAAGAGATCCAGTTATGAAAACCGGTATCCAGAAAGATCTTATCACAAAGAACAGCACAAGTAATACTCCGATAATAACGATAGCTGTTGTTTTATTCAAATCCCGGCTCAGGATATTATTCATATCGTTTGTTGCAGCACTTGGTCCTGATACACCAAACTTCGCTTTTGAAAGACCTGTGCCCTTAAGTCCATTAGAAATGGTAGAATTTATTTTATTGATCGTACTTAAAGCTTCTTTGGAATAAGGATCAGCTTTCAAAACAATTGTCATCTTTGTGATTTTTCTATCATTGGACATGAATGCATCTAATGATTTTTTAAAATCCTTGTCCGTCAAGGCTTCCTTCGGAATAAAGAATGTTTTATTGGATTTAAATTGCGTTAAGAAACCATTTGTCTGTCCTAGTCCGTCAGAAATTTGCTTAAGCCCGTTGTTTACATCTGATAGCTTTTGTCCAAAGGAGCTGAAACCATTGAGACCAGCTACAAGCTGCTCCTGTCCTGATTTCATCTGGCCAAGTCCATCGGAAACATTATTCATATTGGTAACAATGGTGCCTATTCCAGAGGACGCTTTCCCAAGGCCGCTTTCAAGTTTTTTCAAACCATCTGCCATTTGCGACAAGCCGCTGCCCATTGTGGCAAGATTTTTATTGGCAGTCCCAAAACCAGCCGTTACGGTATTATAATTTTGATTTAAGGCTTGTATTCCTTCAGGTGTAATTTGACTTAAAGATGATGATAACTGATTGATGGTTTGCTTTAATGCCTGGTAATTAGCATCACTCTCTGAATCTGCATAACTATTTCCTAAAGCAGCCACCATTAATTGCATTTGTGAGAGTGCACTTTTTACACCAAGAAGCGCTTGAGCCGCACTTTGGTAGTGAGTACCCATTTCTTTATAACCAGCCTGCATTTTCCCATAATTATCAGCTAATACTGCCACTCCACTACTCATCTTTGTGAGATTGGTTTCTATCGTGGCTAAGCCATTGCTAATCGTTTGAGAATGACTTGCCCCATCATCGATCCCTGATTGGATTTGCTTCAATCCATTGGTTAAGGCAGTCATTCCATCCTGAAGCTTTGCCGTACCATCGACCATTTGGCTGACCTGAGAGAAGTCTGCTGAGCCAAGCTTTTCTTGAGCCAGCTTTAATCCATCATTGATTTGATTGACACCATTTTGTGTTTTGGTAATACCATCCGTAACGGACCCCATTTGACTGTCGACGTAAAAATTATCAATTTGCTTTCCTTGAGGTTGTGTTACCGAAGAAACCAGCTTAACTCCCTTCATACTCTTGAGTCTTTCCGTTAAGTTATCCACCACAGCGAGTGATTCATTATTATCAAGAGCTTTACTATTTTCAATGACAACAGTAGCAGGCATGGCCTGACCTTTACCAAAATGGTCCGCAACTAAATTAAAGCCTTTAGAAGAAGGATACTTATTTCCAAGTTCTCCAATCGTATCAAAGTTAAGCTTTTCCTCATGTAAATACACCATCGGTCCTATGATCAAAAGAATAATAAGAACTGGTAAAATAGGATGCTTAGTTGCAAAGGAAGAGGTCTTATCCCAAAACTTATTTTCCTTATGACCCAATACATTCTTGGAAGGCCAGAACAGTTTTTGACCTAAAACTTTCATTATAAAAGGTGTTAAAGTCAAAATTTCCAATAATAGTATCGTTACCCCGATTACCACTACAACACCGGATTTGTAAATTGGTGATTCAGCAAATACCAGAGCAAGGAAAGCGATAAATACTGTGAGTATACTATAGGCAATCGTTTTACCTGCCGTTTTATAGGTGTTGACAATCGCTTCATCGATAGAGTGGCCATGTGAAAGCTCCTCCCTAAAGCGATTAAATAGAAGGATGTTGTAATCAGTACCAATACCAAAGAGAATCAGGATCAAGAGCATTTGCGTAAGACTCGTAATTGGAAATCCGGCTTTATCAATTAATTGCGCTGCAATTCCCATCGAACAAAGATAGGAAAAGGCTACAGCCAATAACGATATCAAAGGAGTAACAACTGATCGAAACGCTATGATTAGTACAACTAAAATAAAGATAACGGTCAATGCCGCACTTTTCTCTACCCCACCCTGAGATGCTTTCAAATAATCATTATTGATGAAATCCTCACCGCTTAGGTAGTATTCCACAGGTACTTTACTAAGTTTGCTATCTAGTTCTTTTTTAATATCATCTACTTCTCTTGATTTCTTATCAAGCTTAAAACTAACCATAAGTGTGGTGCCATCTTTAGAAACTAATGAGCTTTTGGCAGCAGGCATACTAAAAGGATCTATCATGTTAGTAATACCTAATTCTGTGCTGCTGTCGCTAATCGCCTTGACCGCATCACCGATTTTGCTCATTTCATCATCGGAAATTTTATCTTTATCGTAATATACGATAAGGTCGTTGGTTCCTTTAGCGGTATCAAGCTTTTTTAAGATATGATCTGCGATGACTGAGGGGCTTTGGCTATTGGCTCCTTGCTGCCCTTTTTGTCGGAGTATGGCATTTATGTCTGGCTGAATGACTGTAAGCACTATCGTCGCAATTACCCATACGATGAATATAGCCCAGCGGCCATTTATGATCTTTCTCATCTTGTATCCTCCCTGATGTATTGTATTAAATAGTTATTTTCCCCTTCATCTCATTAAGACAACTAGTTATTATTCAAACACCTTGTTGATTTAATGGCGTAAGCAAAGTATATTAAATCTAATGAAAAGTAACAATAAGCAAATTGAAATACTCATGTTATTAAATAGACAAAACCTTGTGTTTTGTTCAATAAAAACAACACTGGAGAGATGTGATTTATAATTAGGAGGACCATTTCATGGTTGGGATAAAAGGAAACCGAAGAACATTGTATAGTAAAAAAGTAATTATTGATGCTTTTTTAAAGTTGCTTCAAGAAAAGAACTTAAATAAAATTACCGTAACAGATATTTGCAAAGAAGCTGATATTAATCGTGGAACTTTTTATTCGTATTACAATGACCCGTTTGATTTAATGAGACGTATCGAGGAAGAAATGGCAGAGAAAATGATGAGTACGATTAATATCGCAGGAGACGAATCCATCAAGAATATACTGAGTGATATTTTTAAATTAATAATTGAAAATATAGAGCTTTGCAAAATTATTTTTAATGAAAAAAATGGCTCGCATGTGCTAAATACTATTTTGAAATCTGCGTATGTAAGAACAATAGAAGAACAAAAAAAACGGTTTCCACATGCAAGTGAGACCCAATTAGAATATTTTTTTACTTATATCACAGGAGGAACGATTGAAATCGTACGAAAATGGATAAATGACGATATGAAACTTCCTTCTGAAGAAGTTATACGTATCTTAGAAACAATGTACATGACCTAATCTATAAAACTTTTTTTAAATAATTGATTGTCATTTATGTACACAAACTGATAAAAAATCAAACAACCGTCAAGATAAATCTCGACGGTTTTAACACATTTAATAAGGAATATACTAATATGCTGTCCAACCTGCATCTCCAGTAATAACTGTTCCATTTACAAAGCTTGATTCATCAGAAGCAAGAAATAGCGCTATATTTGCAATTTCTTCTGGTTTACCTACACGCGGATTGATTCCCAATCCTGCTTGAATGCGTCCCATGCCAAATTCGTTAATACCGGTTATCGATGTACTAATGTTTGTTTCAACTCCACCTGGTGCAATGGCATTGCAACGAATACCTTTTGTTGCGTACATAAATCCTGTATTTTTTGTAAAACCAACAACTGCATGCTTAGAAGCTGTATAAGCGGCACCTGCTCTAGCCCCTTGAAGTCCACCAGCTGAAGCGACATTAATGATAACCCCATATTGTTTCTTTAAAAAGATAGGTAGGGCTTTACGTGTTGCACGCATAACACTGGTAGTATTTATGGATAAGACTCTTTCCCATTTCTCATCTTCAATCTCGCCAGCAGGTTCAAAGTTATCCATAATTCCTGCGTTATTGACTAAGATGTCTAATGTTCCGAATTTATTAACTGCCGTGTTGATTAGATTCTGTATATCTTCTTCTTTCGCAACATTGGCCATAGCTGCTATTGCTTCCCCGCCATTAGACTTAATTTCTTCTACAGTAATATTTGCTGCTTCACTGTTTATATCAGACACTACTACTTTTGCACCTTCTTTTGCATAACGAATCGCAATGGCTTTACCCATCCCAGAAGCAGCGCCAGTTACGACGGCTACCTTATTTTGCAGTCTCATATCCATTCCTCCACTTGTGTTCAGTTCATTTTCTATTCTTTTAAAACATTACATTCAATGGATGTTAATTAAGTTAGGTAGTTTTCAAGTCTCTTTGTTGCACCTTTCCCAAATTGGCTTTGGAATCTATATTGGACGCCTGCTTCATCTTCTTGATAAAGAAGGAAAGAAGTAATCCAATTACGCCAATCCCAATAATGACAAGGTAAGCATCGTTAATCCCCTGTATGGTCGCTTCATTAATAAGCTGCCCTTGGGTCAAGCCCTTGGCGGCTGCAGTAGGAAGCATATCCTGCAGATGCGATTTCGTCCTGTCCGACATAACCGTAACAAGAAGCGAAGTACCGACGGCACCGGCAACCTGCCGAATCGTATTGCTTATCGCAGTACCATGGGCATTTAACTGCTGTGGCAGTTGATTCAAACCTGCGGTCTGTAAAGGCATCATCATCAAGGCCATCCCAATGCGGCGCCCCGTAGACATAAGAACCAAATACATATAACTCGTCGAGTCCGTCAAGTTGGTAAAGCCCATCGTTGTGGCAATGGTAATAATCATTCCGATAACAGCCAGCCATTTAGCACCAAAGCGATCGAAAAGCTTGCCTGTAACCGGCATAAGGAAGCCCATTATAAGCGCTCCTGGAAGAAGGAGGAGACCAGACTCAATCGCTGTGTAACCACGGACATTCTGAAGGTAAAGTGGAAGCAGCATCATATCTGCATACATTACCATGGTAACCGCGATATTAATAATGGTTGTTAAGGAGAACATATTATACTTAAATGCACGCAAGTCAAGGAGCGGATTTTGCGATTTCATCTGCTTCCATGAAAAGAGTGCAAGAGACAAAATGCCTACCCCAATTGTACTTACTACCTCCGTGTCCGACCACCCAAGGCTTCCAGCTCGGCTGAAGCCATAAAGCAATGCACCGAAACCAATGGTAGATAGGACAACACTTAGGATATCGAGTTTTGTCTTGAGTGGTTCAGATACATTTCGGAGATAAATGAATCCCAGTGCAATAACAATCACAGCAAATGGGATCATACCATAAAACATCGTTTCCCATTTGTAGTTTTCAATTATATAGCCTGCAATGGTAGGCCCAATTGCTGGAGCGAAAATAATCGCAAGCCCGACCATCCCCATGGCAGCTCCTCGTTTGTTGGGTGGAAAGATGGTCAGAATGACATTCGTTAAGAGCGGCATGATAATTCCTGCACCAGCTGCCTGAATCATACGTCCGGTCAATAATAAAGAAAAACCCGTCGCTAAGCTGGAAACGATGGTTCCGGCTAGAAAGATAAACATAGAAGCCTGGAAAAGCTGTCGGGTGGTAAACCGCTGCATTAAATAGGCGGTTATGGGAATCAAGACACCGTTAACGAGCATGTAACCTGTCGTTAGCCACTGTGCTGTTGAAGCTGAGATTTTAAATTCAACCATTAGTTCAGGAGTAGCAACGCTCATTAGTGTTTGGTTTAACGTTGCAATGAATGCACCTAAGATCATAATGAACATAACAGGGCCTTTTTTTATCGAATTTGTGACAGTTGTCGGATTATTATTCAATTTTCTTCTATCCTTCCTAATTTGAATATAGACTTTTTTTACAATGTGTTTAATAATTAACATTGTATAAATTACTTTATAACGAGACCGTTGTTCTGACAACAGACAAAATCTTGAGAAGTGTAAATTAGTTATCGTTTATTTCAATTTTGTTGAGAAAGCGCAAAATAATAGACAGAATTAAAATTATTGTAAATTTACGAGTTTTTGTAAAGGATGAATTAACATGACAGACAATAAAAAGATGCGAATCGATCCTCGGGTACTTCGTACTCGCCAATTAATAAAAGATGCTTTAATTTATTTGTTGCAAGAGATGGATATTAATAAAATAACGGTTAATCGGATTGCGGAACGTGCAACCATCAACCGTGTTACGTTTTATCTGCATTATCATGATATACAAGACATGTTGGAGAAAATGGCACAGGAAATGGCCGAGGATATTGAGTCCATTATGATGGGGACGACAACAAACATGAAATCCATTGAAGAAATTGATTCGTTGAAGCTTATAAAACTGCTTGAGCATATAGCCGAGAATTCCAAATTCTATAAAGTGGTTCTTGGTTCCACACGAACACCAATCTTCACTGAGCGGTTATTAAGAATCCTTACAAAAACCATAACAGAGAGAGCGGAGATAGATTCCCTGGTCGCTAATACTGATATCCCAAGGGATATTGCTATATGGCATGGGTCTTCCGCTCTAATCGGCACAATCGTAGCGTGGTTGCGGAAGGACATGCCTTATACTCCACAATTTCTTGCAAAGCAGTTGTATAGGCTTTTTCATTTAAATAAGGATAATTGGAAATAAACATAAAAAAAGCAAAAAGGACCATGAAACAGATCATTTTCTCCGTTTCATGGTCCTTTATTTGTTTTAAGAATCTTCAATTCTGAATAAACATGGAATCCTTTAATTTCCTACCTTGCATGTTAATTAAAAAAGACTCCAGGTTCTGAAACTCCATACAGTCTTAGGTTATTAGAGGTATCTTCTTGCAAGCAAATCTACTTTAAACCCATTTAATTGAACCAAACTCACCATGTGGGTGGTTTTGTAATTTAAATCTTCTATACTCATATTCTAATTTCGATAGTGGTAGATTATAAATCTGTTGATCTTCTTTGGTATAAACGTTAAAAAAAATGAGTTTATTGATAAGTTTTTTTCGCTTTTTTTCATCGTTATTTCTCATCATAAACACTCCTTTAGTTTTACAAAAAATCCCCTTAAATATAAACCTTTAAATTGGATCTGATTAAATTATTAGATTAATTGTATTATAAACTTATAATTCCTATCTGTAAAGTAGGAATTATAATTAAATAAAGCAGACACTATCATCATTGCTGTGCCTTCGCTATTCTTAATGACAAGCAGTATGGACCTTACCGGTTAACTATTTATAACCTATCTAAGATTGAGCTGAATAGCCAACTTTTGTTCCATAAAAAAGCCGTACCAAAATAGTTTGGTACGGCTTTCTGATTTTATATCTTGACCCTTTCCGAGTTATCTGGCAAGCCATCCTCCATCAACGGCTAACACATGTCCGTTCATATAGTTAGAGGCCTCACTAGCCAAGAAAACCACAATACCCATCAAATCTGCCGGACTAGCCCAGCGTCCGGCCGGTATCCGAGAAAGTATTTCCGCATTTCGTTTTTCGTCCGCACGGATCGGAGCGGTATTATCCGTCGCAATATATCCAGGTGCGATGGCATTGATTTGAATGTTATATTCGGCCAATTCATTCGCAAACGCCTTAGTTAAGCCGGCTACTGCATGTTTGCTGGCCGTATACGGTGGAACAAATTTACCTCCCTGGAATGAAAGCATGGAAGCAATATTGATGATCTTTCCCGATTTTTGTTCTACCATAACCTTTACCGCCTCCTGGCTGAGGAGGTACAAAGAATTAAGATTGATTTCCATGACGTCATCCCAATCTTCTTCTTTGTACTCCAACAACGGGGCTCTGCGGATAGTTCCCGCGTTATTGACTAGGATATCCAATCTCCCATATTCCTTAAGACATTCTGAAACTACCTGTTTTACCTTTGTCCTGTCACCTAAGTCTGCCTGGAAAAACACAGCCCGCTGACCGGTTTCTTCAATCAAATCCTTTGTTTCCTGCCAATCCCCGCTTCGTGCGACTACGAAAATATCAGCCCCAGCCTTAGCCAATGCAGCAGCGTATGCTTGCCCAAGCCCCTTATTGCCCCCGGTAACGATAGCAACTTTTCCTTTAAGGCTAAAATAATCTAGTGAAAAAGCTTTAAGTTCATTGGACATTCCGATAACCCCCGCGCTTTAATTTATCATTTCGTGAAAGCGAACTACTTATCTCAAATCTTCCATTTTGACAAAATCCATGTCTGTATAAGTGATGTTCTCTCCGCACATTCCCCATATGAATGTATAGTTGCTTGTCGCTGTCCCCGTATGTATAGACCAGCTTGGAGAGATGACCGCCTGCTCGTTCTTCAGGATTAAATGCCTTGTTTCTTCGGGTTTACCCATAAAGTGAAATACACGTGTTTCTGGTTCCATATCGAAGTATAGATATACTTCCATGCGGCGTTCATGTGTATGACATGGCATAGTATTCCAAACACTGCCTGGTGACAACATCGTCAAACCCATTTGAAGCTGACAGCTTTCGCACACATTTGGATGAACATATTGATAAATTTTACGCTCGTTCAAAGTCCCAGGCTCACCTGTTTCAAGAGGTACAATTTCATTAATATCGATTTTAACGGTAGGATACGAATGATGAGCCGGGGTAGAATTAATATAGAATTTAGCCGGATTACTGACATCCTTGGAGCGGAACAGTACTTCTTGTGTTCCCTTTCCAACGTATAATCCGTCTCGAGCCTTCATATCATATTCTGCCCCATCAAGGATGACGGACCCTTCCCCGCCTATATTAATGATCCCAAGTTCACGGCGCTCAAGGAAATATTCAACACCCAATTCTTTATCCAGTTTAATCGTCAACTCTTCTTCCGCTGGTGTAACCCCTCCGAAAATCATGCGGTCATTGTGGGTGTAGGTTAAGCGAACCTGCCCTGGTTCAAAAAGAGTTTCTACTAAAAATTCTCTTCTTAACTCTTCAGTTGTATATTTTTTCATATCTTCTGGATGAATCGCGTAACGTGTTTCCATTTTCATTTCCCCTTCTCGTTCAATTTATTAATTAATATTACCGTACTTCACCGCTTGCCATATTGAAGATATAATCAACTAAATTTTGTTTGAGATAATTCTTTTAGCGCATTCCTTACCCCTAGTTGTTCGATAACATTAAGATGTTTCGTTACCGTACTTGTTAGGTTTGTAATCTCATTAAGATCTATTTCCCAGAGCTTCTTGTCACTTAGTACTCTTTCCGCTACATCGTGTAACTCTATTTCCTTATTTTCATACATCTTCCAAGTAGATTTAAAGAATTGCAGTGTTTCAGGCCGATCCTGCAAACTAATGTTTTCTTCGCCCCGTTTCCCCCGGTAAAAATAGATCAGGCAGCTCAAAGCAAATACCATTCTTATCGGCAGAACGTTAGTCTGCTTCACATAATCAATAAGTGAAGGCAAATTCCTTGTTATAAACTTTGAAATCGAATTTAAGGATATACTCGTTAAATAATGCTTAATATATGGGTTCGCAAACCGGCTCAGGACTTCCTTGGCATAGAATCCGAGCTCCGCTGCATCCCCTTCCAGGGTAGGTATAATTTCCTCTGTTATCAGTTCTCTAATAAATAATCCTACTTCTTTGTCACTTACTGCCTCTTCAACCGTATCTAATCCAGATAAATAAGCAATGGGCGTCATCGCTGTGTGGGCCCCGTTTAGTATCCTAGCTTTACGAGTACGGAATGGAGTTAAATCCTTCACAACAATCGTATTTAGTCCCGTACCGTCAACTGGAAGCTCATGTTTAATAAATTCCGGTCCTTCAATTACCCACAGATGGTACTGTTCACCCACCACCATTAATTCATCATGATAACCAACTTCAGCAGTCTTTTCATTGATGGTATCGGAAGGAAATCCAGGGACAATTCGATCAACCAGACTCGAGCAAAACGTATTAGCCTGCTCGAGCCAATTGATAAACTCGCTGCCAAGGTTCCAGTTTTGGGCATGTTTTAGTACAATCTCCTTCAGGACCGTCCCGTTATTTTCAATCAGTTCACAGGGAATAATGACGCAGCCGCGCTCAAGATCTCCGGAAAAAGCTTTAAAGCGATGATACAGGAATGCAGTCAATTTTCCCGGAAAACTCTTCTGGGGCTGATTCTCCAATTTATCCTCAGAGTCATAAGCAATGCCAGCCTCCGTCGTGTTACTTATGATAAACCGGAGCTCCTCCTTAGCAGCCAGCTCGATATAGGACTGATAATCAGTAAAAAGGTTGATTCCACGGCTGATCGAATCAATTACCATATGTTCGTTAACAGGGCTTCCATCCTTGATTCCCTGTAAATAAAGGGTAAACAGTCCATCTTGACGGTTAAGCCTCTCAATCTTCTCTGATCCTCTTGGCTGGACGACAACGACACTGCCATTAAAATCCGTTTTTTGGTTCAGGACTTGAACTTGCCAGTCAACAAACCCTCTTAGAAAGTTCCCCTCACCAAATTGAAGGATTTTTTCCGGATAATTTTTATATTCCTTATAATTCCTTCGGTTTAATTTTTGCATAGGTCATATCTCCTTATTGACGACTAAAAATGCACACGTGAACATTCATTCGCACACCTGAACAGGATCGGTAAGGAGCAAGCGAATGGATACTCATCCTTACCAAATCCCTAAAAAAACATGGGGACGGTTCTTCTGCTTCCCATCCTTACCAAATCCCTAATAATCCGTTCTATTTTAAAGAAAATCCCGTCCTATCATATAGACCCTATTCTTCTTTTCTCTCCAGCATGATATGATCCTAATAAATTAGTTTAGGCTGCCCGCTGGTTCAGCGATTTTGAAATTAAAGTATTCTTTTGCATTGTTGAAACAGATGCCTTGGACGATTTTGCCCAACAGCTCGAGGTCATAGGGGACATCACCGTTCTCGACCCATTCCCCAATTAAGTTACATACGAGTCTGCGGAAATACTCATGTCTGGTATAAGATAAAAAGCTTCTCGAGTCTGTTAGCATACCAATGAACCTGCTGAAGAGACCTACATTAGATAATGCCTTCATCTGATCGAGCATTCCATCCTTTGTATCATTGAACCACCACGCTGTCCCAAATTGTATTTTCCCAGGAGTGGTTCCGTCTTGAAAACTATTGATAATACTCGCAATTACAAAGTTATCTGTTGGATTCAATGAATAAAGAATGGTTTTAGGAAGCTTGCCTTCTTGTTCTAAAGAATCTAGAATCCTAACCAATGGTTTAGCAATTTGATCATCATTAATAGAATCGTAACCCGTATCTGGACCAAGTTTGTGAAACATTCTCGTATTATTATTCCGATGAGCATTAATATGGAATTGCATGGCCCAGCCAAGGTCCGCATACTGTTTACCAAGGAAGACAAGCGTATAAGTCTTAAATTTCCTTTCATCTTCCAGTGAAAGGATGCTGCCAGATAACCTTTGTTCAAAAATGCGGGCCACATCTTCAAATGCAGCTTCTTCATACACCATTGAATCTAATGCATGGTCGGAAACAGTGCCACCTGCTTCGTGAAAGAACTGAACCCTGGCTTCTAATGCTGCAAGATAATCTTCAAACGTGTTAATTTCAATGTCAGAAGCCTCCTCCAGTTTTTCCACCCAATCAAGAAAACCTTCACGATTAATTTCTAGCCCCTTATCAGGTCTGAATCCGGGTACAACAGTAACCGGGAAATCTTTTTCATTCTTTAACAATGCATGATATTCCAAACTGTCAACCGGATCATCTGTTGTACAGATTACTCGTACATTTGACTTCAAGATTAAATCACGGACAGAAAATCCTTCCCCATTTAGTAATCCATTTACTTTTTCCCAAATTCCAGGTGCACTCTGTTCGTTCAGGACATCATAGATACCAAAAAATCGTTGCAGCTCTAAATGTGTCCAGTTATAGAGCGGGTTACCAATTGTCATTGGAACAGTTCTTGCCCAAGCTAAAAATTTCTCATAGTCGCTTGCTTTTCCCGTTATATAATCCTCGGGTATCCCATTAGCTCTCATTACCCGCCATTTATAGTGATCACCATAAAGCCATGCTTCTGTAAGATTTTTAAATTTCTTATTTTCATAGATTTCTTTTGGACTTAAGTGGCAATGATAATCAATTATTGGCATTTCCTTCGCAATATCATGATATAAAGAGATAGCGACTTCATTCTTCAATAAATAATTGGGTCCCATGAATTTTTCCATTCCAGCACCTACCTTTGTTATTTTTGTTAACGTTAACAATTTTATATAATTTTAGTCTAACAAACAAAACAATATATGTAAACAATAAATGTAAACGTTAACACTCACTTTTTTATATCTTTCTAAACTACTTTTCTACCCCGTTTTCTCTTTCATTTCCATTTTTTCAAAGGGTCATTTATTTTTATCCTGAATGGCGAACTATTATGCCTATTTTAGCTTTTTAAATTCAACCGGGGTATAACCCGTGTATTTTTTAAAACTGCTGCTGAAATATTGGGGATTAGAGTACCCGACCTTCTCAGCGACCTCATAGGTCTTCAAATCAGTTTTCTGAAAAAGCTCCATAGATTTCTTCATCCTCGTCTCAAGGAGAAAATCTCCAAAGTTAAAACCCTTGTCGACTTTAAAAAGATTGCTAAGGTAGGCTGAGCTGACGTGAACTTCTTCTGCTACTGTTTGAAGGCTTAAATTGGCCACGTGGTAATTTTCCCGAATGAAATCAATGGCCTTATCAACAAGTGTATGCTTATGATTCCCATTTAATCGTTTTACAAACTCGGCTAAATCAACAGCAATTATTGTTATTACGGAAAAGATTTCATCGATGGTCTGTAATTTCACTACCCTGTTCTCGAAATTTTCAAACTTTTTATCGTCCCAGTTTTTTGCCATTTTAGACGATTCATAAACTATTAAACTAATGACTCTAACAGCAAACAATACGATTTCCTGCAAGGATACTCGTTTATTTGTAAGAAGTTCATGTTTGGCCTTTTCTAACAGCTCCGTCACTTTTTCAGGAAGACCCAGTGAAATATATCGGAAGAGATCTTCTTCAATTTGTAGTTGCTCAGCCACTTCCTCACGCTTTGACGATTCAATTACTTCAATAGAAAAAGCTTGATTAATCCCTACTAAATGACGGAAGTCCATCGCTTTTACTGCCTCTCGGTAGGAGCGGCAAACGTCTGCCAGTTCATTATAGATTCTCCCGCTTGTAATAGTGATCGTCGTATCAAGTTTCTCTTTTACCGTTGAAAGGAATTGGCGAGTTACATTTGAAATAGCACCAGAAAAATCATCTTCCCGTAAATCGGACTCAAATAGGAAGACAGCAAAATGCTCGTTTTCAGCGTTTATCACGCAGCCGTCCATCTTAAATCGGTCAAGGATATTTCGGCACTGCTCCATGATAAGGTCCTTCACAGTTTCCATATCTCTCTCAGGGTCAAAGTCGGTTTGGTCCATTTTGACATACAGTGCCGCTGAATGTGTCCCCTTAGGCTCTATTCCTACTATACTTAACTCTTTCACTAATTCTTCATTCGTAAAGTCGTTAAGGCTCAGCCTCTTAAGAAACTGCTGCTGAATATAAAGTTGACTCTCGTTGATATGATTTTCCTTCTGCAGCTCAAGCTCTAATTCTGACGAGGCTTGTTTCAGTTTTTCAATCAATTCACTAGTTTCTACTGGTTTAAGCAGATAATCATAGGCTTTTAATTTAATAGCCTCATGTGCGTATTTAAAATCCTCATAGCCCGTTAACAAGATTACTTTTGTTTTGGGATTATATTCTTTGATCGCCTTAGTCATCTCGAGTCCATCCATAAAGGGCATTTGGATATCGGAGATGACAATATGTGGATCATGTTCTTTAATAATTTCGAGGCCTTGTTCACCATCCGCACCGACACCTACTAACTTAAATCCATGTTCCGTCCAGGGGATAATACTAGATAACCCTTTGCGGATAATTCGATCGTCATCCACGATTGCTACCTTATACATTAGTTAAGCCCTCCCCGTGTTTTTGAGATCCTTACCAAAGCCTTGGTTCCTCCTCCTGCGACACTTTCAATGGACAATCCATACTCTTCCCCAAAATGAAGCTTGATTCGCTCATGGACACTTCTTAGACCAATGCCAATTGTCGGGGAATTGCTCTTTTTGTTCTGCAGCTCCTCCTTAATAATTCTTAATTTGTCACTGTCGATACCAGAGCCATTGTCGATGACTTCAAGGCAAATCGTATCGCTCATTTCATAGCCCGTTATCATAATTTCCCCTTTACCCCTTTTTTGCTTAACTCCGTGATAGATGGCATTTTCTATCAGAGGCTGCAGTGTCAGTTTAACAATTTTGCAGGTTAATAAATTGGGATCAACCTTAATTTCATAGGAAAAATCATCGCCATACCTCATTTCCTGGATGATAAGATAATTCTGGATATGCGAAATTTCTTCCTCTAAACTGATAATTTCTTTCCCTCTGCTGATACTAATACGAAAAAAGTTAGAAAGTGCTGTAATCATACTACTGGCTTCCTTATTCATTCCCATATCGGATAAGCCCTTTATCGAATACAGAGTATTATATAGAAAATGAGGGTTAATTTGGGCATGCATGATCGAGAACTCAAGCTGCCGCTTTTCATCCTGTTCTAGTCTAATTTGATCCAAGAGCGTATTAATTCTAACTAATAAATCGTCCAATGCTGTTTTCAAAATTCCAATTTCTCTCGGACCTTTATGAGAGAAGGTAATATTTAAATTATTTTCATTGATTTGCTTAGTTTGTGAAACTAGAGCAGAGACTGGATTGGTAATGTATTTAGCCATAAAGTTTGCAATTAAAATAGCTATGGCAGTTAACATGATAATTACAACTGCTGTTACGATTTTGATATAATTGACTTTCTTTAATATCTCATTTGTTGGGAAAACAGCAGCCACTTTCCACTTATTCACACCGATTGTATCGTAGATAATCGTCATGTTCTTTCCAACAGCATTTTGAAACTCATATCGCCCTTTTTCATCCTGTAATGACTGCAGATAACTTAATTCCTTTGGATTCAAACGATATTGGTCTTCAACTGTTTTTGAATTAAAAGTACCATCCTGGCTGACAAGGGTAAGATAGCCATGTTCTCCAATCAACGATTTATTTAAAACGTTTTCAAAAAAACTTTTCCGTAAGTTAAAGAGCAAAATACCATTTGCCTTGGTGTGGTCATTCCCTATCAGCTTAAATACACTTACCACATCAGATTTACTGGCAAAAATATCATCAGGATGCTCATTTTGCCAGTAAAATCCCTGCTTACTGTCACGATATTGTTCTGCATATTTCTTATAAGGAAATTGATTGAAATTCTTCCGAAAATCACTGCGATATAAACTAAATTTCCCATTTTGCATATCCACTAGAATGGATTCAATAATGGTGTTGTAGGTTAAATGAATCACCTTCAATGAATTGTTCATTCCAATGTAATCATTTGAGTCCACCTCAGAAAATTCTGAATCTATTAAATCTAAAGTCTTCGGGTCATTCGAGATAGCGACCAGCTGTTCGAATACATCATATAATCTGTTTTCTAAATAGGACTTTGTTTGGAATATCGTATCATCTACATTTTTATAAGCATTTTCCTCCAACTGGGTCACAGCGAGCCGATAGGAAATCCAGCCTGTAAATGCGATAAAAAATATCATGACCGGCAAAAATAACGAAATGATTGTGGATCGTAGAGAAAATAGAAAATATTTTTTTATGAATACGACTAGTTTATTTTTCATAGCACTACAGGAAGCGTTTCCAAAACAACAACCTCCGCTCCATTCCTTTTCTCCTATAATCTTACTATTAAAACATACATTATTTTGCTAAACAGGTAAATGGGTTTTCTTTCTCATCTTAAAACTTCCATGACAAAACAGCTAGAACCCATAATCATTTTATGGGTTCTTTACCGCCTATTTTAGTTTGCCAGTACCCGCCTTAGCTTTTACCAATGCTGGGACTGCCTGTGTCGGGTCAATCTTTGTAAACAAGGAAGGTTCCCAGCCAACATTTTCGTTTAGTTGGACTGTATGTGATTGATTAAAGGCATCAACTAAGTCGACTTCATTCGCGGAGCTTTTTCCATCTACAAAAGATCCACTTTCATAAATCGACGTACCCTTCCAATCCTGGATAATTTCTCCAGGATCCATATCATAATCGAAATTAAAATAATTGTTCTCTGCATAAATCTTTGAGTTTACGCCAACACCTAGTGCATAATCAAACTCGTAATCTGAGTCTTTATTAAACTCATAGTAATTGTTGTACACATGTACTTGGCCATAACGGACCCTTGGCAGTCTCTGTGTGAGGTTTTTGTAATAATTATGGTGAATCGTGACTTTTAAGTGTCCCTCGTCGCTCTTTTTACTATCACTGGAACCGATAAGGGAGGTCTTGTCATGATCCTCTAACGTATTGTAAGAAATGGTTACATAATCAGCACCATTTGTCACATCAAGCAAGCCGTCATGCTGCTGGTAGGTTCTTCCGAAAACTTTCCCAAAATCCTCATCATGGTGCTCTCCATCTGTTAACTTGTTATGATCAATCCAGACATTGTGCGAGTTATTTGTTACCGTTACATTATCGTATTCGGAGTTCCATTCACCAAACTCGCCGTCTGTCGGATCCCATTGTGGGAAGAAATCAACAGGGGCTTGAAATTCGATATTGCGGATAATAATATTTTCCACTCCGCTCATAATTAAGCTGCCGCCGATAATTTTAGCATCGTCGCCTAGTCCAATTATCGATGTGTTGGAGCCAATATTGACAACTATCTGCTGTTTTTGGTTCTGAGCAGAGCGGGCGCGTGCATCCTCAAGCGGACCGGACACTTCTTTTTCGTGTCCCCATACATCAGGTTTATACGCTTCAAGGTAGGCATTATAATCATACGCGGGATCTGCATAAAACTCAGGTCCAACCGGCATATTATTCGAATCTACATTAAAGTCAATCGTACCTTTAACATAAATAATTTTAGGGGTGTTATCCTTACCGCCGCCAAGGGCCTTAAGAAGCTCGGCTTTATTTGTTACGGTAAACACATGGCTGGCATCAGCTTTTGCTCCGCCTGTTGTTCCCGTTCCATAAGCGGCCCAGCCATCCTTCGGTTCAAGGACCTCCCTTCCCAAATCAGGCGATGACGCAGAAACCGATGAAATACCCATTGTCAACATAGACACTGCTAACAGGCTGCTAAAAGTTTTTTTCACCCAGAACACTCCTTTAATTTATGATTTAATATTATTTACTAAAGCCATGCTGGCTAAAATAAAGGCACCCACACCATGAAGGTCATTTTCGGATACTGGACGAGACACGTAGTAGTCATACTCTCCTGCAGAAGTTCCGATACAGATTCCTTTCATCGTCAATGAATCACCATCGACCTCAATCATCTCATTTAATAATCCTTGATATCCCTTGATTGCGGCTTCAAGGTATTCTTTACCCACATATCCCTGTTCAACCGCTCTAGCAATGGTATAAATGAACAGGCTGGAGCAGGAAGATTCAAGCCAGTTATCTTCTAGACTTCCTTTGTCCACAATTTGATACCATAATCCGGTTTTTTCGTCCTGAAAGCTGACGATGCTTTTTATAAGACCTTGCAGGGACTCTATCAATTCTCCTCTTCCATTGTGATCCTTTGAAAGCAGATCGAGGATATCAATCAAAGCAGTGCCATACCAGCCAACTGAACGTCCCCAAAACTCCGGTGAGCAGCCTGTCTCAGGATTTGCCCAAGGCATCTTTCTGCTTTCATCGTAAGCATGGTAAAGAAGTCCTGCATTTTCATCTTTCATATTTTTGCGCATTAGCTTTTCCTGGAATAGGACCATGTCGTCCAACCCTTGTTCGTTAAAGGCATTCTGGTACATCAAAGCAAAAGGTCCAGCCATAAACAAACCATCCAGCCACATTTGATATGGATATTTGTCTTTATGCCAGAAACCGCCTTCTTTTGTTCTGTTCAAGGTATGGTATAAATTTCTTAGTTTATCGGCTGCTTTCTTATAACGTTGATCCTTGGTCTCATTTAACAATGGATATAACAATATTCCTACTTGAATAGAGTCCAGCTGGTCCCGTTCGAATAGGAAATTGCCTTCTTCATCTAGGAGATTATCAATATAGCTTTTAAGATAATCAAAAAACTCTTGATTTTGTGTCTTCTCCCAAACTCGCTGCATCCCGTAAAGGTATACACCCTGATGATAGTGCCAGACATTTGCCGGCGGCAGTTCTTCCGGTGTAAAAGTCCTCATCAATGTTCTGGATGCTTTTTCGGCCATCGTTAATGCAATGTCTGCTGTTACATTTGTGGTTTTGGCTTCTGAATAATTCATGAATGTACCTCCTGTTATTTCCAATTATTAAAGAAAATCGTCTCGCTTCGGTGTAAAGATATCTAAAATAATAGATTCGTCCTCGAGGGCCTTTACACCGTGCAAGGTGTTTGAAGGAGTATAGATGCTATCCCCTTTTTCCACGCGTTGTGCCTTCCCATCCAAAGTAAAATCAAAACTGCCTTGAACAATATAACTAATCTGTTCATGGACATGGGAGTGAATTTCACCAATGGCCCCCTTTTGAAACGTGACCTCAGTCATCATCATGCTTCCGCCCAGGGCCAAAAGCTTGCGCTCCGCTCCTTCACCTGCAAAAACAGCCTCAATGGTATTTCCTTTTACAAACATTTACGCTCCCCCTTTACGTTTTTTTATATCTACCAAATAAAGATTCGTCGGACCTTCACGGTCAGAAGTGAATAAGATTTTTTCATTATTCCAGCTAAAGGTAGGATGGCAATGAGTTTGCTGCGTATTCCAGCTAGTCATATGGGTGCAGAGTGTTTCAATTGAAGCCTCTTCACCTTCGATGTTGATTAACACAAGGTCCTCTACCTCATCTCCAACTAAAAGGGTATTATCCTTATTGCTGTGATAATGGTTGCAGTAATAAGGTAAATCCACTGTACGGAGGATCGTAGCGTCTTTGTCTGCCAGCCCGATGAATGGAACTTGGTCTGTTTCCACTTTTTGTATCGTCGCTTGGGTTTTATCAACTGTAATCGTCCCATCATGACCTCTTCGACGATTGTCGAAAAAGATTTTCCCATCCGTTGTCCAAAATTCGTGACCGATACAATCATCTTCCCCTTGACGGTAGACAGGCTGTACACTTCTGCTCATCATATCGATTAGCCAGATCCTTTGGTGGACAAGGTTCCACGGACCTTCGTGACAGAACATGCCAAGACTGCTGTCGATCGGGCAAAATTGAAAATGCCCGAGCCAATGTGTATCTTCAAAGACATCCATTACCTTTGATCCATCGAGGCTAATCAGGGTAATCCAACCCTTTTTAGTTGCGTACATGGTTTCTTTAAATCCTTTGTAGTTGGCTCCCCGGGGGATTCGGACTCGTTCATTCCTGGCCAGACCAATATACTTTTTATCTGGGGAGATATGTGGATGGCCCAGATGAACATCGTTTCTTTCTTCATAAACAACCGTTATCTCCGATGTTCTTGTATTAAGCTTTTTAATCAGATTTCCCGTTACATATACGATAATCTCGCTATCTGGCGTTTTTGTATGGCTGCCCGGGGTAATCCCATCCATTTCATCCGTTAATTGAATCAACCTTCCTGTATACAAATTCATCTTAAAAAGATTATAAATCCGCGGTACCTTCGAAGAGCGGTCAGAGAGGAAGAAAATCTCTTCGTCTCCTTCTGTGAAAGCATTATCTGTAAAATAAAAATGATAGTTGTTTGAGCCATCGGATGTTAACTGTAAAACAGTGGTTCCCGTCTTCTCATCCACGTATTCTTTTATTTCAGAGGGAAATTCTTTTCCTATCAACCTATCCGCCTCCTAAAGAAGAGATAAAGCCGTCTCGAAAGTAGTTTCTAGACGGCTTTATTTTTAATGTTTATTTTTTGAAATGCTCATCGTATTTCTTTTGAGCGTCTTCAATCGCTTTTGCCCACTGATCAAGGAACTCTTCTACCGTCATTTTTCCGCTCATGACCGCCTGTGTTCCTGGATCCACTACTGTATCAAGAATGGATCGGTATTCAGGCAGATAGAATGGCGGCTTGTAAAGAATGGTATTGGGATCATCATAAACTTTGAATGCTGTTTGAATGTGTGGAGAATCCTTTACCCATTGTTCAGTTAATACATCAGAGTTCGTAGGAATCTGACCAACCTGCTGGTTCCAGTAGGATTGGCTGTCCTTTGAATTCAGGAATGCTGCCAATTTCCATGCTGCTTCTGGGTGTTTTGTCGTTTTGAATACACTGATTCCGATGGTGTTACCGCCTTCTGCTACATATTTGCCATCAGCCGTTTTTGGAAGTGGAATCGCTTGGAACTGATCTGGCTTTAATGCCTCTTTATGTTCGCCGAAAGAACCAATGTTATGCTGAACCATAGCAACTGCACCAGTATCAAATCCAGCAATCATTTCTTTGTATCCGTTTGTGATATCACTTTGCGGTGTATCTTTTTTATACAAGGCAAAATACTTCTTCAGAAACTCAACATGTTCTTTGCTGTTGATGGTACTTTTGCCATTTTTAATGTAGTCCTCTTTACCCGAGTATGCATACATTAAACGCTGTAATTGGAACGATCCGCCAGCTCCACCGCGGATAGTATAACCATAGCGGTTGTTGGCTTTGTCTGTTTGCTGTTCAACAGCAGTGAAGAAATCATCCCAGGTTTCAGGAATTTTTGTCCCTTTTTCCTTGAACCAGTCAGGACGAACCCATAGAATATCAAGGTTTTGTGTATATGGAATGCCGTATAATTTGTGGTCAACAACGATTTCTTTATTAAAGTCAATTGCTCCTTTATTAATCTTGTCTTTATCCTCCCATTTTTTATAATAGGAATCTAATGGCAGCAATGCCTCTCTCAATGCAAATTCTGGCAGCCAGCTAGTCTGCACACTTCCCACATCTGGAGTATCCTCGGCAGCGATGGATGCATCGTACTTTGCTTTTGCTGAGTCTTTTGGAAGCCCTACATATTCAACATCAATGTTAGGATTTTTCTCTTCAAATCGTTTAATCAATTCTTCCCAGATTGGTGTACGCTGCGGTCCGGCATTTTCATCCCAAAACGTTAACGTGATTTTTTCATTTGGATCTGTTTTCTTTTCCTTTGTGCTTGCTTCTTTACTGCTGCCGGAATCGGAAGCGCAGCCTGCAAGCAGTAATGACGCTGCCATTGATGTAGCGGCAATTGTTTTCCAAAACTTTTTGTACACAAAAATCCCCCTCAATCCTTTTGGTTTATGTTGTTATATAGGCTGTGTTAAAGTTGCTTTTCCGCTCCAGTCAACAAGGCAACGGATGAACTTTAACACAGTCTTTTAATCAAACAGTAAGTTATCCTTTGACAGCTCCACCCATGCCATTTACCAAATGTTTTTGTGCATAGGCAAACATTAGAACTGCCGGAATTAAAGCGATTACACTTCCGGCCGCTAGAGCGCCATAGTTGATATTAAATTCACCCATCATATAGCTGAGGCCGACTGGAAGTGTAAACTTGCCCTGCTGGTTTGTCAGCATCAAGGCAATCAGGAATTCATTCCAGGTGTAAATGAAGGTAAATACACTCGTTGCTACGATCCCTGGAACCAAGAGCGGGAAAATAACATAACGAATTGCCTGCAGCTTGTTACAGCCATCTACCATCGCCGCTTCTTCAAGTTCTCGAGGGACGTTTGAGATGAAACCATTCATTAAAACGGTCGTAAATGGAATTTCAACAGCCGCATAAGTAATAATTAAGGAAAGCGGGTTACTGATTAACCCCATGTGCTTGAAGATAATAAACAAAGGAATAATTAACATGGACCTTGGAATAAACTGTGTGCACAAGAGCATAAGAAGGAATGCACGCTTCCCCTTAAACTTGTATCTGCTTAAGGCATAACCTGATAAAGTTGATAGTATTAATACTATAAAAACTGTACATACACCAACTATTAAACTATTTTTAAAGTAGGTTGAAAACCCTACATTTGTCCAAGCTGTAACAAAGTTATCGATTGTGGGCGACGCTGGTATGTATCCAAGCGGCCGTTTGACGATATCTCCTTCGTGCTTAAAAGCCGTATTAATGGTCCAGTATAACGGAAAGAGAGTAAAAGCGAGCATAACTAGGAGCGGAAGATTAAATGTCAGCAGCCGGTCAACTCTTTTTGTGTTATTCATGTTAATTCCCCTCCCGATCATATCGTGTAATCCGTAAATAGATGATTGCAAAGATTAGTAATATACCAAAGGCAACAACTGTTAGTGCTGACCCATATCCAAAATTTGATCCGTGTACTGCTTGTTCAGCAATGTACATCGTCAAGGTTGTGGTACTGTGTGCCGGCCCTCCGCCAGTAAGGTTGAAAAGAAGGTCGACGTTATTAAACTCCCAAATCACACGGAGTAACGTTGTCAGGACAATTGTATTTTTCAATGAAGGCAGTGTCACATATAAGAACGATTTCACTCTGCTTGCACCATCCACTTTTGCCGCTTCATAAAGTTCTTCTGGGATACTTTGAAGTGAGGCGAGTAAGGTAATGGCGAAGAAAGGAACACCTCTCCATAACTCTGCAATAACGACCGATATAAAAGCAGTCGTGCCATCAGCCAGCCATGCCTTGCTTTCACTGATAATCCCCAGCCTCATGAAAAGATCATTGATAACCCCCATATGTTCATTAAACATTAGGGACCACATTACAGATGCTAACACACCCGAAATAGCCCACGGAATAAAGGCAGCCGCTCTTATCATCCCTCTGAACTTAAATTTTTGATTAAGAAGGAGTGCTGCAATTAAGCCAAAGATCAACTGTAAGCCTACCTGAGAAACCACCCATTTAAAAGAGGTTAACAAACTTGGAAGGAATAATTTATCCTCCGTAAAAATCTTCTTGAAATTGCCTATCCCGGCAAAACCGTTATAAAAGGGAGCGGATATATCATAATTTTGGAGACTGTAGTAGAACACCGTCCCAATCGGATAGAACAAAAAGGTTACAATCATGAGTGTTGATGGCAAAATAAACAAATAAGGTATCCATTTTTCTAGTTTATACCTTTTGATTGGTTTCTTTTTCTGAGTAGAAACTACTGGTACTTCCAGCTCTTGTCTTAGATTCATTGAATAGATCCTCCTTTCTTGTTTTTATCTTAACAGAAAACGCTTACACTAAGAATTCAATATCTTTAGCTGTTTGTTTGATTTTTTTAGATGTTCATAATTTTTTTAATATTGTTTAAATATGCACAACAAAAGAAAGGCAGCTGCGAACAGCTGCCTTCTTTTCTTTCATTCGGTTATTTTTTTAACCCTGGTGGCATTTGTTTTACATGGATTTCAAGCTTTGCCTTCAAGCCATGGTAAAAAGCGGTAACGGAAGTTTTCCCTTTCTCCCCGGCTTGAAGATTGCCTCCCCGGTCTACTGCAACAATGGAGTTATCTCCACTCTTGAACTGAATTCCAGAAGATAAAACTTTTTCAGAGCCATTAAAGAATCTGGCAACGACAACTGCCTTTGCTGATTCCCCTTCTCTTAGAGTGTCAGGGCCATCCAGTCTAATTGACACAGGATCTGCCGGCAGTGCGCCAACATAGCCTTTATTGATACCAGCACTATTTAGGAAACTATCAGGAGAGATACGAAGAAAGCTGCCATAAAGGATGTTTCCATCTATATCTCTATCAAACTGGTCTGGTATCTCAAAACTGGCAAAGTCTTTAGAAGTAACAACGGTCCCCTCGCTGTTGGATGTTTTGGCCCCGTCATAGAAGAAATTCGTGCTATCATTATTACCTGAAATAAAATCCTTTACTGCACCGGAAGCAGTTCGATAGGAAAGGTTGTTTTTAAAAGTCCCCTGCTCTTCAGCCGTGAAGTATGGATTGATCCGAAACACATAGTTAAACCTTTTATTATTAAAAGCTGTGTTATTTTCCACAACCATTTTACCTGGATTAAAATTGTCTGTAAAACCATCCATATTATTGTCAAAAGCAATATTGTTTCGAACAATATGAGCAACCGGCAATCCTTCCCCGCCCAGCTTAAAACCATTACCAGCATTGCCATCTTTGTTATAGCCATTGCTTAGTTTACCGTTTGAGTAGGCAATGTTTCCTTCTAGGGTTATTGGCATATTTGCGCCTTCATTCGTTCGGTTGTACAAATCCCATCCATCATCGATATTATGATGGGCGATGTTTCCTCTGAAGACATTTCCGACACCGACACCCAGCTTGGCGGCAAATCCGTCTGCATTTTCGTCGGAAAGGTCACGGTTATCATGTGATTCACAATTTAAGATTAAATTATACTTCGGCCATAAATCTGGATTGGAACCACTGCCGCTAATTTGCAGACCTGTATCTAGGTTAAAGTTGAACAGCATTTGTTCCACAATATTATGGTCACCGCTCACTCGCATCCCACTTGAAGATGCCTTCGTGATCTGAATGCCAAACAAGTGCCAGTAATCTCCATTTAATTGCAGGACATTACCAAGTTTCCCTTGCCCATCAATCACTACTTTTTCACCATGATAAGCCGTTAATGTTTTCATTTTTTCTTTGGAACCGCTATATTCCTTCTTAATATTAATGATCGAAGAAGGGGTATAGATACCCTCACGCATGTAAATCGTTTCACCAGGTATGGCGAATTTAATGGCCGTTTCCAAATCTACTGGATCATCGATTGTTCCTTTGGCAAAACTAGTCCCTTTTGGTGAAACATACAATCCTGCCCCGTTCGTATAAATTTTCTTTGTTACGGAAAGGTTCTTGGTGATGGATGAAGTGGATGGTCCTTCACTTGGCGTATAGGTCACAATAAAATCGGTGGTTGGGCTATCCAATACTGTACTAAATGAATATACCTGATCCTTATGAACCGCTGCCCCGCTCACTACTTCTTCCCCATCTTTTACTATTGATATTGTGCCGCTATAATTGGCAAGTGCTTTCAGTTCATACTGTTGTGAACCAGATTCTGGCGCCGAAAGTAAGCTCATACTTGGTTTATCTGGTACAGGCTCCGTTGGCGGTGTGGGTACAGTATGGGCCTCGCTAAGAGTTAGTTTTGCATTCTGAATCGTCATTTTGGCATTTCTGGCTGCATAAAAACCAACATACATATGATCCTTGTCCATCACTTGAACAAGATCGGCTCCTTTGACTCTTTGTTCAAATGTTTTTTCTTCAGCCAAATGAGTATAGGTAGCAGACATGATAAATTCTGTGTCAGTCCGCTCCAGCCTTACCTTAACAGGTGTTCCTACAGGAAGTTTATACTGTGAATCAGTTGTAAAAGAAGAGGCTTTTAATTGACTTCCGAGATTCCCCCATGGATAAAGGACACCTGTCCTGTAGATTGGAGCTACACCATTACGCATCATCCCGACTCCAAAAACATTGGAAGCAGCCGGAACTTCTTCATAACCAAGGATCATCGGGTCTTGCCGCGGTGCACCGATCGTGTCCCTGACCATAATCCCTGCACTTTCCTGACCATTTGGTCCGGCCCCTGTTTCCGGACCGAACTGTTCGATTGTCATGTCAGCTTCCAAGACGAAGTTATCTAGATTGGGATCGAGCTTCGTATAGTAGAAGGTCATCCCGTCGTGTCCAGGAGCCAGCTTTCCTCCCCTGCTCTCTAACGTAATTTTTCCCTCAATGGTGCCTGGCTTTTCTGGTGCTGCATAGTTTGTACCAATTTTTTCAGGCAAAACATTCGCGGCAAAATTCACATCTGTTGACTGGCCAAATGTAACGCTTTGCCACACTACTCCCTCAGTTTGGGCTGCTTCCTGATTACCGCCTGTTTCTTCTGCATATGCTGCTGGAATGCTGCTGCAAACGAAAAGCAAACCAAGTAAAACACTTCGTATTTTTGCTAACGCCTTCAAATTTCTCACTCCCCATTCACTTTCATACAGTAATTTTGAAGTTACACAGATTTCATTTTTGCTATTTTAATAGAATTTTTTCTTTTAGCTTTTTTCTCATCATACTCCTCCTCATATTCCTATTTTTTTACAAGTTACCTTTAGGATTCCAGCCTTTCAGGACATTTTCAATCGTGTACTGCTTGGCTTCTTCGTCAGACAGCTGCCTGCGATCTTGATTGATTACCGCTCCTGGGCCATCATTTTGGTATTCATAAAATCTCGCGTCTTTGTATGAAAAACCTGACATATCAGTCCAGCCTTGCGCTATGATATGTGGTCCGAGATAACTATTCATAAAAACTACACTTCCGATGGCATTAGGGTCTCCACTAGGATGCCAAGGCCGCCCCAAATAAACGGTACCTGCCGGAGCATTGCTTAACAGCTTCGAATCAAGAAATAAGAATCCATACGGCTCCGTGATCAACGTACTGGCAGCGGTTACAAACCCGTTACTCGTTGACGAGCCGCGGTCAAGAGAAAAAATGTCACATTTTTCAAAGACGGCACTTGAGCGGCCAAAGATGAAATCAACATCACCCTCGATATAAGATTGGTAGAAATATTGTGTTCCGCCATTTACATACAATGTATCCTGATTCCCAATAAACCGGGAATTTTTGAAGATTTGGCGTTCTCCTCTTGCATAAACAGCTACAGCCTGCTTATTACTAACATTCACACTTTGCTCATCAAATGAATTTTCAAAGGTAAGGTTTTCAGCGGTAAAATCATCTCCATAAACGTAGACGCTGGCACTGCCGGTTGTTCCATATGTTCCTCCGCCTGGCTTCTCCTTACCTGAGTAGTTATCATAAGTAATGACGGTCCCGGAAACGCTTTCACCTTTAAGGTGAATAAAAGGCTTATCCTTAGGAATGGTAACAAGCTCCTTATACACACCATTTTCGATAAAAACTTCCACTTTTTCGGCATTATTCGCAGGAATCGCATCAATTGCACCCTGGACGGTAGTATAATCTGCTAGGCCATCCTTGGATACGGTCAATAAATTGGGTATTTCATTCAACTTTGGTGTAATATCTTTGATCTTTCTGTGGTCTTCGATTTTTAAAGTATTTCCATTGATATCTGTGGAGTCTTCATTTACGACTGAGGCTACCATTTTGTCTTCCAAGTTGATGGATTCTGAATTGATGGGGGTGGCAGATTCAAAGAAGATGACCGTATGACCATCCTTATTTTCAGCAATTGCTGCTCTTTTTACATCAAGATGTTCTCCATTTTTTAAAAAAGAGATGTCATGAAGGTTTATTGATTCTAGCTTTCTGTCAAACGTTACTGCAATCAGGTTATCGCCTATGAAATCTACCTCTTTCATTTTTACTTTATTACCTGGCGGATAAATGTCGGGAGATTCTGTTTCCATCTCTCCCCCTGTAATGCCTAACATTTTTAACTTTTTCATATGAAGTCCGCTAATTAATTGAGACGTATCGACAACTGTAATCTCGGTTGCAGAAGCAGCCACGGAGGTTTCCGTATAGTTTGGTGATCCCACAGCTGACTCAGCAAAACTGAAATCTGGATGAAAACCACTTAGTATTGTTACTAATGTCACTGAAGAGAGCATCATTTTTTTGTTTCCCTTTTTAAAAACGACCAATTCTATTACCTGCCTTTCGTAAAGTCTAAGTGTTATTATGCAAGTGCAATATTTTTTTGAGAATACAAAATCTTTAGAAAACCGTTTTATATTTTTAACTGTTTTAGAAATTAGTAAAATAGTTTTGGTTGTAACAACTTGATTAATAGTCATATTTACTTATTCTTTTTTATAAAGACTTAAACTTGTGATATCGTCATTAAAAACAGGGGGGATTTTAAAATCCCACCCTGTTTCTTCTATTATTCTATTCTTACTTTGATTTGGCCTGTTCGCTAATAGCCTTCCCGGGTATTAAATGAACGGTTTCGCTTGGTCCAAATCCACTCCAGCGATATCCTATAACTTTATCAAGACCGTTTGGAATAACATCAGATAGTCTTTCTCTTTTTGAATATTTGATTCCCTGTCCTACAGCTTCCACTTTAAAGGTATACAGTTTACCTTGTTTAAGGCCAGTAACCGTATAATGTGTTTCAGCGGTTGTCATTTCCGCATTAATTGGTGTAAATACAGCCCCATCAGGCTTAATGGCTTTTCCGTTTACATACACACGGTATCCGATGATCTTTTGGTTAATGGCGGCTGCCTTGTTCCAAGAAAGGGATACACTTGTACCATCCATCCCAATCTGAGCTTTTAGCCCGCTTGTAAAAGATGGAGCCCCTATAGCATACGGATCAGCTGTTTCGAGATTCAAAGGGGAGCCGTATTTTGTTTTATTGCCTGCAAGATCGACTGCCTCCACTTCTACTACATATTTGGTACCTGGCTGAAGTTCGGTTAACGTATAGTTGCTGGATTCAGCAAAGCCATGGAATTCTCCATTTGCGTACACATTATAGCCGGCAATACCGGTATCATCACTTGCTGATTCCCAGTCAAGCGACGCCCAAGTGAATCCAGGGTATACAACTTCTACTTCTTTGCCGCTGAACGTTTCATTTGCAGGTATGGTCGTGGTTGGTTCTTTAATCTTAGTATCACCTGGAAGTATTGGTGCCGTTACATCTGCTTCTCCCTTTGTCGTTATTTTCTTTTCAGGACCATCAGAAGTACGATTACCCATTGCATCCGTCGCTTCCACTTTGAATGTGTACTCTTTGCCAGGTGTTAAACCGTTAACGGTAAAGCTTGTGTTTTTGGTTGTTGTGTATCCTGTGTCCATTTTCTTTCCATCCTTATAAATGGTATACCCTGAAACTCCAACATTGTCAGAAGCTCCGTTCCATGTTAAGGTAACACTCTTTCCATCCTCTGACGATACAGCTTGTGCAGCGGCATTTTCTGACCATTGAGGTTTTTGTGCTGCATCATCAGGAGCTCCTGTTGTATTTTCAAAAACAAGTCCTGTAGAATTGGTAATTCTCCATGGGTTTCCACCATTATCTTTGACGTTTGTAAACGAAACATTTTTAAATTTGAAATCTTTGGCGTAATCCAGATTAGCGGAAAATACATGATCAAATTTAACATTTTCAAAGGTAATATTTTCGTGATAGACTTCCCCTACATCGTTATTTCCTTTTACCAGGATGGCTTGTTTCTTACTGCCCCCTTGATTGCGAACAGTGGTATTCTCAATCCGGATGTCCTTAAATTGAGAAATTTGCTGTGCCGGCTCATAAAGAATCGCGGCATTAGCATCTTCATAAGAAGAAGTGAATACAAACGGTCCATCCCCATCAATTCCTTCTAACGCATTATCCCTGAAAAGGATAGCCCTTGCTCCTCCGCCCATTGGTGTGTTCGTTTTGGCACGCAGTCCCACGTCTGTTTTATACATAATATTATCTTCCACTAAAAAGTTCTCAAACCAGCTGCCCGTATGGCTTCCAGTCACAACCCCGCCGTGGCCTTCGCGAATATAGTTATTGAAAATCCAAGCCTCTCCGGTAGGTTCTTCATCTGCAGCTGCCTGCCCCATACCTGCAGCAAAGTTAATCGCGTCATCTCCGGTATCCACAAAGTTATTGAAAACCATGATATGTTGCGAATCACCAAACTCAAACCCGTCAGCATTGTTGGCATCATATGTTTTGGCTGTTGTACCATTTACCACAATGTTTTTACTATGAAGGTTAACAATCCCGTGAAAGGAAGGATTAAGCTGCGTAATTCCTTCATAATACATTCCGTCCACTCCGCGTACTGTAATTAGATTAGAGCGGGTAGAATAGGCAGACTTTGCATTCATACCGTCTACCTGAGCTGCATATGTTTGAGCTGCTGCCAATATCCCATATGTTGAATCAGAAGCTGGATCTAATGGACTCATATGTCCATCTTGAACGGTTACATTACCTGTCACTTTTGTGTTACTGCCTGATAATAGGCGTGGAAGCTCATTTCCTGCTTCATCAATGGTGGGAGAATTAGGATCCATCTTCCATCCATTCCCATCAATTGTTCCTTTTCCTACGATACGAATATTCTTAAGGCTGCCGTAATCATAGGTATGGGCATTGATGAGAGAATAAGAACGTTCGTCTGTTGAATAGTCGTATACCCAGAAATTCCGGCTGTAATCTTCTGCATCTGGAGAACCTAGTAAATACCCATCAACCTGAAGCGTCATATCCGATTTAAGCCATATTTCTCCAGAAATAAATTTACCCTCTGGAATTAACACTTTCGCTCCAGGTGTAGCCGCATCAATGGCTGCCTGAATGGCTTTTGTATCCTTTGTGTCATCATTTGGTGTGGCACCAAAATCCACAATATTAAAAATCTCTGGTATAGCTGTTGTTTTTCCGGTAATTTTGTTAGATGGAGCCGATTCGATACCATCTGCATTTACGGAGGTTACATAGAATTCATAAGATTTATTTGGTTTAAGATTTTCAACGGTAAAATTATGAATAAGAATATCAACGTGGAAATTATCTTTATCAATATTTTTATAGAAATTATCTATATAAGCTTTTGCTGGGCCACCGTTATCCTTTAACGCACTCCCAATTTTCTTCCCATTCATATAGACATTAAAATCCACAATATCACGATAGTTCTCCGGCTTATCCCACACAAGGGTTATGCTGTCTTCATCATAAGCCAAGTTTGGAATCTGTAAGTTTACTGGCGATGCCGGTGCATTTGGAGCTGATAGGTTTTCAGCCAGCGCTGTTGCACCAAGTTGGCTGAATACTAGTAATGCTGCAAATATGATAGAGATACTGATTTTCAGACTCTTCAACTATGTTTCCACCTTTCTTATGTTTTTTTTGAACTTCCTCCCTTCTTGATATCCCATTATAGATGAGAACGCTTTCTTAGATAATATAATATTTTTAGATTTTTACATAAAATCTTTATGTATTTTTAGGTCATAGCATATTGGAAGCGCATCGAAAGTACTATCTCATTGGTAGTTACAATCCAATAATGAACACAGAAAGAACCCTCGAAGAAATCATGAATGAAGTTGGTTATCTAAATCATGGATTTTTTTATAGAATTTTCAGGAACGTTTTGGTTACTCACCTAAAGAATATCGGAGGGTGATTCAGGGGAATAAAGAATAGGAAATTATAACAGAAAAATAAGGTAAAGTTACAATAAATCATCCTGAAAAGGGCTGACTCTTAAAAAGTCGTTTTAAACGACCTTATGGGTCAGCCTCAGAAAAATATTCTGTTCAGCAAAACCTTTAAATAATGATTTATTTATTGGATAGCAAGTATTCGGCATCTCGGATGAGATAATCTGCATATTGTACAGAAATATGCTTGCCACTTTGAGCCTGAACTTCATTTAAAAATGCAGCCAAATTCTCCGCGTCCAGCTTGCTATCCAAACTATTAGCTGTGCCGTTACTATCTATCCATCCGGCTTCAGTAAAGATTGTAATCAATTCTTTTACGGATTGGATGCTTGTAGAAGTTTTGAACGTAACAACTTGATTTACCTTATTCCCAGCCAAATCGTATGCTGTTACGGTATACTCGTGCTGACCAAGCGGCAGATTATAAAGAGGAATTGTCTTCCCATCTTCTACGGTGTTTCCATCCAATGTTATTGTTGTTTTTGTTGTGTCAATGCCGGCCAAATTGTCTTTAAGCTCTATGACCGGATTCATATCCGCGGAATCGTTGTAACTATCACGCGCAACGCCACTCATATTGATAGTAGGAGCAGTGGCATCTAGATTAATAGAAACGTTTTGCTTGTTTTCCATATTTCCGGCATGATCCAATGAACGATAGCTAACATCATATTTTCCATCCTTATGAATTGTGATCGGTTCAGTGTATGTTTTCCAAGTGTTTCCATGATCCAAGCTATACTCCGTTTTAGCGGCACCCGATAGTTTGTCAGAAACGTTAAGACTCAACTTTACATCATGTATATACCACCCGTTCAGACCGTCCGGTTGTGCTGGGGTAACAGCTGCCGTAGTAACAGATGCCGTCTTATCAATCAGAACATGTTGATTATGAGCCTTTTCAATATTTCCTGCTTGATCAATAGAATAGAAGGATACTATATGATCCCCCTCGGAATCTATTGTAAAGGATGTTCCATTCACATAATCAGAGCCATCGATTGAATAGAAGGTTTCGGCAACACCACTCTCGTTATCGGAAGCGTCCAGTTTCACAGTTACGTCGTCTTTCGACCAATCTGTTGGAGCATTGGAGGTTGTGACTGGTACGGTATGATCAGCAGGTGCTGTTGTATCAGCTGATGTCACTTCAATACCGTCAACTACCAGTTTAATATCACTAAAGGTTATATCCGCATTACGTGCTACAAACATACCTACGTAAACATAATTTGGATCGATGCTTGTAAGTTTAAAATCAAACCCTCCAGTGATAGCTGCTTCATTTCCAAATTTAGTTGAATAGCCGTCTGAATTGCTTGTAATAGAAAGATTTACGGTGTCTCCTACAGATATTGGGTTAGCAGCTGTTCCACCTTGGGTAAGTACTCCACTCTTTCTTGCGAAACTATTCCAAAATCCTCCTGTCGCTGCCTTAGTGAGCTTTAAAGGTGCTGCTGCAACATAATCACCCATAGTAGTGTTTAGATAAGTATCGATATGCATTTCATCTCTGGCCATCAAACCAAAGGATACTTGATCATTCAAACTAAAGCCATTAATTTTCGCTTTAGCTGTTAGAGTAAATGTGCTGTTTGCAGGTACTTTATAGTAATACATGGCAAATCCATCGGTCCCACTGGCTATTTTCCCTTTATTATTTGCTACGGCGATATGCATATTTCCATCATTATCTGTTTCAAGGGTTTGATTTGCAGTGCTTGGATCACCGCCAACGTCACCAAATACTGTACCTTTCCAAATACCAGAATCTCTCCATAAAGTACTTTGCGGCAATTCACCGGTATACTCCGCTTCATGGTAGTTAGGATTTGAAACTAGTGTATCTGCTTTCGTCGGTGCTGCAGCATTGATCACATGTTCTGCAAGTCCGCTTACACCTAAATCTTTCATTGCCTTTGTTAGCAGGTATGCATTATACCTTCCGCCCCAGATATTGGTATGTGTATTATCCACACTTGCTGGTTTTGAAGAGGTCCAGGCATGGAGATACAGAGTTTCACTTGGACCCAGTTCGTCATATAGAGCTTTCGTTAAATTAGTCATATCAACTACCGGTATATTTAGCGCAATTCCCAAATCCCTTATGGCTTGCGGATAATCTCCGCCTGGAAACTCTCCGACAGTGTCTGTAATATGTAGATTGGAATTGCTCCAAACACCTGAATCCGTTCTTCTGACAATAGGAGTACAGAGGATTACTTGAGTTCCCGCCGCCTGAGCCGGTTTAATATAATTTTCATACAAGGAATTCGCAAATGATCCTTGATCTAAATAAGTTCCATTCGGATTTGTATATCTTTCCTGCTCTAGTTTTTCATCATTATGGCCAAACCCGATTAATAAATAATCCCCGCTCTTCATACCGCTGAGCAGCGTCTGATACTCAGGATCAGTTGTATAGCTTTTTGAACTTCTTCCCGACAAGGCAAGATTTTTTATGGTGAAGGAGCCATCGAGATAATTTCCAATTTGAGTGCCCCATCCATATCTTGGATAATAGTAATTATCCGTAAAAGAGCTTACGGTCGAATCCCCAACAATCCAAATGGTTGGAGTACCAGCAGTAGTTTTGGGTGATATTGTCTGGTCGTTAGATGTGTCACTGGCAAATGCAACAACAGCATTGTTAAATGCTAACGCCAAAAGCATGATGAAAGTCAGTAATGCACTAATCGGTTTCTTTGACTTAATTTTCATTGTTTAACCCCTCTCAACATTGAAGCTTATCACCCTTATATGAATAAATTAAATTACTCCAACGCATGGCTCTCTAAAGAAATACACGATTGAAGCGATTGTTAAAAATGACTGCATTCTTTCTTTCTTTCTTTCGCATATGTCAGCTCCCCCTTCATAAAAAAGGGGGAGCAAAATATGTCTGTTGAGCTAAACCTTTCATAAATGACTTATTTATTGGACAACAAGTATTCAGCATCTCGGATGAGACAATCTGCATATTGTACAGAAATATGCTTGCCACTTTGTGCCTGAACTTCATTTAAAAATGCAGCCAAATTCTCCGCTTCCAGCTTGCTATTCAAACTATTAGCTGTGCCGTTACTATCTATCCATCCGGCTTCCGTAAAGATTTGTAATCAATTCCTTTACGGATTGGATGCTTGTAGAAGTTTTGAACCTAACAACTTGATTTACCTTATTCCCAGCCAAATCGTATGCTGTTACGCTATACTCGTGCTGACCAAGCGGCAGAGTATACAGAGGAATTGTCTTCCCATTTTCTACGGTTTTTCCATCCAATGCTATTGTCGTTTTTGTTGTGTCAATTCCAGCCAAATTGTCTTTAAGCTCTATGACCGGATTGATATTCTCGAAATCGTTGTAACTATCATTCGAAACGCCACTCATATCGATAGTAGGTGCATTGGCATCTAGATTAATAGAAATGCTTTGCTTCTTTTCCATATTTCCGGCATGATCCAATGAACGATAGCTAACATCATATTTTCCATCTTTATTGATTGCGAACGGCTCAGTGTATGTTTTCCAAGTGTTCCCACCGTCCAAGCTATACTCCGTTTTGGCCGCACCCGATCGTTTGTCAGAAACGTTAAGACTCAACTTTACATCATATATATACCACCCGTTCAGACCGTCCGGTTGAGTTGGGGTGACAGCAGCCGTTGTAACAGGTGCCGTCTTATCAATCAGAACATGTTGATTATGAGCCTCTTCAATATTTCCTGCTTGATCAATAGAATAGATGGATACTATATGATCTCCCTCGGAACTTATTGTAAAGGATGTTCCATTCACATAATCAGACCCATCAATTGAATAGAAAGTTTCGGCGACATCACTCTCGTTATCGGAAGCGTCCAGTTTCACGGTTACGTCGCCTTTCGACCAATCTGTTGGAGCATTGGAGGTTGTGACTGGAGCGGTATGGTCCACAGGTGCTGCAGAAAGACGATCTATAACATCCTGCGTCTCACCCGTCCAATAATTATTTAGCTGACTTGTATAAACACCGCTTGCATCTGGGGTATATACATTTACTTTACTGTGTGCGTCCACTTCAAATTGTACGCTGTTCTTATTGTCTATACCGCCTACTCTTACTGGTGGAATAACATAGTTAGAGATGTTATATCCAAGGCCCCGTATTTCATTGGCAAGTAAACCGCCGTTATAAAAACCTCCAATTTTATTATTGTGAGTTGAATCTGCAGGATTCATGATTGCCTTTGCTAAAGGAGAGCTTCCATTACTTGCTGCAGGGTCATTCTTGTATGCTTTTTCAAAGGAATCTTTTGTTAAATCAAACAGATTAATCACTTTAACGCCCTGCTCCGTACCTAGCTGTTCAACGGCTCTTACATAAGCGTTATTGGAAGTTGTAATCGTTCCTGTTGTGGTATCCGTTGCATCATGATGAGGTTTTATGGTACCATCCGGATTAAAATATTGTCTTGAAACAGGAGTAACTAAAATAGGGGTTGCGCCTGCCTTTTTGGCTACATCAATATACTGCTGCAGATACCACTTAAAGGTACCGCTTGTATATGGATAATACTCTGCTCCGTACTGTGAAAGACTTGCCGGAGTTGCCTCTTTAACACCCGGAATGGAAGGATAAATACCATTTGCATCGGGTTCTCCCATGGAAACAAATCTGTCTAAGAGATATCCTGATTGATTTGATTCATCATTATGTCCAAACTGAACCAGTAAATAGTCACCAGCTTTAATGGTAGAAGCAATTTTATCAAGACTTCCCTCATTTATAAAACTTCTTGAGCTTCTGCCTCCGTTTGCATAGTTAACAACATTCACCTTATCCGAATTGAAAAAGCTCTGTAAATATTCTCCCCAGCCACCTGTATCTGAAGTTGGGCCGTATGTCTTAACCGTCGAGTCACCTGCTATATAAATATTTACACGCTGACCATCCGGAATTTCATTTCCTCCACCGCCGGATGTACCAACTCTCACCGGGTTGTCAAGCTTACTAGACATCGGAGTTCCCTTCAAAGGCGTAACAACAGCCTTGATATAATAGCCTGCATCGGCACTTGTCATTTTGTAAGTTTTTGAAATATACGCTGTTGTTGCATTGATCAATGTTTCAGTTCCATCCGGACTCACTCTGTACCACTGGATTAACGAACTGTCGTTTAGGTTATCATTTTTATTATCAAATTCATAACCTAGCCTAATGGTATTTCCGATGTAAGGCATATTGATGTCATCATCTGTTGTAAAGAAAGGAGCAATCTTAAATGTTGGAGCTGTATCACTGTCAGCTATAAAAGATGATGGTGTCCAACCTCCAAAATAATTGGCAACATTAATTGCGGCAGTTTGTGCCTCTGTTAAAACGGGTGCTCTTCTTTGGGATGTATCTACTGCTGAATGATTATACGTTGTATGGTATTCTGCAAAACGCGCATTTTCAGGTTGGCCACTCATATCCGTCCAGCCTTTGGGGTCTATGATAGAATCGCTCTGAAGCTTGGTATTTAAAAAGGTTACCCTTGCTCCTGCTCCCCAGGGTCTTCCGAAGAAACCTGAAGCCTGCATATTTTTACTGCCGGCTGTTACAGTACTGTTCCTAAATAGGTATCCATAGGATGCTGTATCCCTGGCTGCTGTTATATAACCACCTACAGCCTTATCACTGTAACCGGCGAAATTCAATGTAGCATTATCAAATACTGCATTTCCATCACCAAATATATAGTCCGTGTTACCCTCTATAAAAGAGTTTTTAAAATAACTGCTATTCGTACCGCTGCTACCGGTGTAAAGTGTGTCTTGGCTTCCAAGGAAACTACAATTAACAAACTCTGCTCGGTTTCCCTCGATAATCATAGCTGCAGCTCTTTCTGTCGCTGCTTTTGAAGTTACATCTGTAAAAGACTTTCTGTCTACATTTATTGGGCTTGCGGTTGGTATATTGGCAAGCTCTACACCATCTGCTAATTCCTCATCTGTCATGTATTTGTTGAAGGAATTTTCAAATACGATGTTTTGAGCTTTAAAGTCTGTTGCCGTACTAGTGAGATAGACAGTGCCTCCCCATTTACTGGCAATATTCTTGGAATACTTATCAAATGCATTTTCTGCATGATAGAAGCCGTCAGACCCCATGCTGTAATATTTATATCCAATACCGTAATACCAAGTAATTTTAACCTGTGTACTTGGATCGCTGGTTGGATTTGGATTAGAATTTACAAGTGTAATAAATGGAGTTTTTATTACAAGCTGTGACCTGTATACACCCGGCGCAATATGAATTGTTATTCTATGAGCTTCATCTGTTGGATTCATTCGGGCTGCTGTATCAAGAGCATCCTTAACAGTACTAAAATTATTGGTCTTCGAGCTGTCGCCAACATACAAATCTGGAACCCAAGCAAGAGGCTCTGGTGCAGTGTTGTTAACAAACAAAATATCCTTTGTGGTATCCTGCCCATTAATAACTACGTGAGAACTCGTGCTATAATTCTCGGAACAAACAGCTGTAACGTTATACGCACCATCTCTGAGGCTTACTTTGTACCCGCCATTTGAAACGGTCCCGGCATAAATGTATCCATCATCAACATTTGTAAATGTAATACTTGAAATTTTAGCTGTTGAGAATAATCCCTGGAATAAACCTGTTGCAGTGTGTACCGCTTTTTTAGCAACTGTAATATCCTGAACGGTGTCAGCGCTCACATTTATATAACCGCCATCCACAATTTCGTAATCGTTGACACCCGAAATAACGGCTGTATACGGTATGCCATCCTGAACATCAGCTTTAAATGTCTTATCATTTGTATTAACGTTAGCTGTAACCGGTGAGGCAAGGCTTCCCGCTGGAGGAGTAAATTTAATTTGTAATTTACTTACATCATAACCGCTGTCAAAGCCCTTAATATTGCCACTTATGTTGACAAGCTTGTTTGCTACAACATCAAAACTAGCACTTTTTCCCGCCAAAATATCGGAAGTCGATGTGCTTACGACCTTGGTTTCATCGGAAATTCTGTAACTGGCTATATTCTTTAAAGTGACTATAAAATCATAGCCCGTTGCCAGAACGGCATCAAAGGTATTGTCTGTCTTAACATTTACAGTTGTAGTATCGCCTGTTTTCTGATTCGTAAAATTTAGTGCATACCCTGCGGAAATATCACTGCCATTTAAATTCACAGATCCACTTAACTTAACTCCAGGAGTCCTCATCACTCTTTGGAAATAAGGTTTTCCACCTTTATCAGCTGAAACATAAATTTGATATGATCCGGAATATTGTGCTGTGAATTCAACCTTCTGTGCAGATGTAGTATAAGCGGCTGTACTATCCTGAACTTGTGTAGCATCCGGTTTTACGGTTACTGTTGTCCCGCTTACACTTACTGCTGCATGAACCAAGTGAATGGTTTCATCTCCATTGCTCGTTCCACCATAAACCGTAATTTTATCCCCGGCTACAACATTATCAAGGGTCAAAAACCTCCTCCCGGCACCACCCGTACCATTAGCGTAATAAACTCCGTTTGCATTATAACCGTCATCATAACTATACTTTTGAGTTCCCCAGAAACCAGAGGAATTAAGACCTACCGTAGAACCATCTGGCTCATAATAATATGACCTATCCGTTGTACTCGGATTGGCTAAGGTTAAATCCCCAAATGCAGTGGTTACAAACGTACCGGATTTTATTGTAGTTTTACTGTCAAGAACATCCGTTGTAATAATGTTGTTGTATAAATCTCCTGAAGTTTGGATTCCTCCAAAATCCCATATGTCAATTTTCCGGTCGTTGGATGTATCACTGGCAAATGCAACAACGTTGTTAAGTGCCGAGGTGAAAAGCATTATGAAAGTGAGTAAGGTGCTAATCGCTTTCCTTGACTTAATTTTCATTCTTGAACCCCTCTCAACTATTGAAGCTTCTTAGATAACTAGATTACTAATCATTAATAAAGTAAATTGTCTTACTCCTACGCATGTGTCAGTTCCCCGGTTAATTCATTTTGCGTCCTAGCTCATCTAGTGTTTTTTGTGCTAAATAAAAATTTATTCAGTTCTTGGCATCCATTTACCGAAGTATGCTTGTGGTGTATAGTTTATTGCTTGTTCATCAGTCAGTACGGTAACTTGCGGGTCAATATTTTGTGCGCCTGGGCCGTAGTTTTTGTATACAGAATAGCGAGCGTCTTGCCATCTAAAATAGGGGCTTGACCAGTCATGCCATTGTTGTGCGTTGATTGCTGCAGGCAATTCGGTATTACGGAAAGTTGTTTGGGCCACAGGGTTGATTGTTCCTGTATGTCTCCATGGGCGACCAAGATAAACGCTTCCTGCAGGCAAACTAGGATCGGCTTCAACTTTGCTGTTTGTAATCAAAAATCCGTGTTCCCGGGTCATTTCAGTATCAGCTGCTGTTATATAGCTTTTCGCCTTAACGTTAATCGTACAACGATCGAATACTGCAGTGGCAGAACCGAAAATGAAGTCGGTTGTACCCTCAATGTAATCGTCAACATAGTACTGTCTAGCTTTAAGTGATGGTTGTGGAACTCCCGGAGGGTTCACCGCTCTCTCTTTTATTGGAGACCATGACGGAACAGGATCACTGTACGAACTCGCGAACAGGGTGTCCTGTGTGCTGATGAACCGGTCATTTTGATATATGACTTGGTCTGAAACCGTCTTTACGGCAACTGCCTGTTTGTTCTTTAATGTCGTAGTTTTTGGGTCAAAGTCATTCTGGATTGTAATGTTCCGTGCTTGGAAATTGTCACCTGCAACAGTTAGAGTTGCACTGCCATCCGTATCATAAATGAGTCCGTTTGGCTGCAAAGTGTCATGTGCATGGTTTTCAACGATGACAACATCTTTCGGATCACCAGTGGAACCAACAAAGGAAATATTCGGTTTACTAGATGGAACCAAAACGGCACCACGGTACACACCAGGTTTAATCAAAATGGTGACGCGAGATCGTCCGTCCGGCTGTACAGCATTGACAGCATCCTGAACATTGGTAAAGTCACCTGTTCCATCCTTGGCGACAACCAATACCTTTCCTTCGACATGATTAACATCTGGTCCAATTGGATAAGCTGATCCTGTTGTTGCAGGAGCAGCAAAAACAGATGGAATGGCTAACGTTTGGGCCAGTATAATGGTACCCACAAAAGGGGCTAATTTTTTTCCGATTTTCATTTCCTATTCTCTCCCTCAAGTTTATATAAACATCTTATTGATTTCGCAAATCTTTTATTGAATCCTGAACAGTAGGTATGATGTCTTCGGCTGACAAGTTTGGAATATATCCTTTAGCAGCTAACCATTCATCTGCAAGAACAGTCCATAATTCCAGTGCACCACTCGCAGAACGTATGCCGAACCCGTGACCGCCTGTACGGAACTCATGCATTTCGGTATCGACTTGCGCTTGTTTTAGTGCGTTATAAAATGCAGTTGTAGCCTGAGTTGGCGCGGAAGTATCGTTACTAGCCTGCGCGATAAAGGTTGGAGGCGTATTAGCATTCACATGCAATTCGCTAGAAAACTGATCAATCAAATCCTGGCTTGGAGTACTGCCAAGTAACTTTTGCCTGGACGATACATTCGTGATTCCATTCTGCATAGAGGCAACAGGATAGCCGAGAATCATGAAATCCGGTCTTGCACTTAGCTGGTCAGCACTGTCCACAGGACTGTAAACTTGAGCCGAATATTTTTCACCCAATGTGGTTGCCAAATGCCCGCCAGCGGAAAAGCCTGCTATACCGACTTTAGTTGGATCAATGCCCCATTGGTCTGCATTTCCCCTAATAATTCTTATCGCCCTTTGGGCATCTTCGAGCGGTACATTATATCCATTAAGCCATCCTTCAGCTGGCAATCGATATTTCAGTACAAAAGCGGTGACACCGACTGAGTTAAGCCACTGTGCAACATCATATCCTTCTTTGTCGAAGGTTAAATGGTCATATGCACCACCTGGCATAACCAAAACAGCTGCTCCATTTGATTTTCCTTTGCTCGGGAAAAACGGGATGATACTTGGATTTAGAACACCGGTGATCGCGCGATCGTGGATTTGCGGGTCCTTGCTTCTTTCCGTAATTTTCTGCTTCAATTGTACACCATTATACCCAGGCGCATCCCCTGACCAAAGCCGGATTTCAGTTTGCGAAATTTCACTGTCCGGATACTTGTCCTTAATATTCGTGTCTGCTTTTGCCTGATTAGACGAGTAAAAAGCAGTTGCAGTTACCAGCAAAGCACTTGCCAGTGTAAGTGCGGTTTTTTTAAACCCCTTTAAGCCTGCCACTTGGACTCCTCCCTTTTTATTATTTCAACATCTTTAAATTGATGGCGTTAGCCATTGCTTGGTAACCAGCGTCATTCGGATGCAAAGAATCTCCTGAGTTATATTGAGGAAGGAAATATTCCGACTTAGCAGGATCCTGAGTCGCTTTGGCAAAATCAACAACACCATCAAATACACCGCTTGTACGAATCCAATTGTTTACAGCTTCCCGTGTTTGTTCAGCCTGCCGATTGTCGTACTTGGAACCTCCGATTGGAGTTAACGTTCCACCGAAAATACGCAATCCTTTTGCATGCACCCGATCAATAATTTGTTTCATTCCAGCTTCGACGGATTGAGGATCATAGTTTCCATGACCGATATCGTTAATTCCTAATAACATAATGACATCCTGTACCCCATCCTGGCTCAATACATCACGGTCTAACCGGTCAAGCGCCCTTTGATTGGCTCCGTAAATAGGGGAAGCATCCTGCCAAATTCGGTTGGCATTAATACCTTCGTCTAGTACAGACATGTTTAGAGTAGAATCTGGTTCAGTAATCCGGTTTGCCAAATAATCCGCCCATCTGTGGTTGGCATCAACAGTTGAATTGACACCATCTGTGATAGAATCTCCGAATGCGACGATCGATCCTTTGACGGATGGGTTGCTTAAAATCGATACGCCGTCTACCCAATACCAAGCACTCGTTGTCGTCGTTGAAGCGCTTGCAGTAATATCAGATGTATGGTCTCCTGTTGTGGAAAAAATATAGTTCGTCGACCGTGCTAACGGATGATATGTAACAGGTCCTGTTCCGTTCGGCATATAAATACTTATGGCAAGATCGTTGTCGGTGGTTACCTCAAATGGAAGAGGATCACTCCATACCTCCTGACCAGGCTGTACTATGACTGACGCTTGTCCACCATTAAATGTAACTTGGGTGTCTGAACCTGCTACGATGTCAGCCCCATTATCCTGTTGTGCCACATCGACCTTACCGAATGTTACCGGTTGGGTTCCAAATGTGTTCGACAGTCGAATTCGAATCTTTTCCCCTATTAAATGAGGGTGAACAATCATACGGATCGTCTGGTTGGTAAAGCCGGCTTTGGCCAGTCCGGAACCGTTAGAAGCTTGCGGGCTAGCAGCCCAAGCACCTACCCAATGAAATGGTCCCATTGGAAGTGAAGCTGGCAATACTGAAGCATTTGCTTTTCCTGTGGCGGCAAAAAACAAACCTGAAATCGCTGCCACTGATAATGCAGTGTGGATTCTTTTACGAAAAGATCGTTTCATTCTTACTCCCCCTTTGAAGAAGAAATATTTAGAGTTTTCTTGATTTTATAACACCGTCTCTTTCGAAAAATAACAACGTTATACTGCGCTCTAAGTTAGCGGGTTTTCAAAGCTTTTGAAAACATTTTATCCATAATATATTGGGGGGGAGCCCTCAGTAGAAATTATCTACTCTTGGGTCAACCCCTTTTTATTTGTCCTAAAGAAATGCGAATCTTATGTTCTGTTATTTCCCTGACTCATCGTGGGGTACCCGTACAATAACAGTAGTGACTGTCTGGTTTCCTGCCTTATCCAATGCTGTATACGTTATGCTATAGGTAAGATCAGCCTTTTTACTCGCTTTTTTAGCGAGTAATGTAAACGTCTTATCTAGCGTACCGTAAGTAGCATCTCCCACCAATTGTTCGGAAGCGTCATCAAGTTCACTTGGAATAATCGAGGACAGCACAACGGAATCAATCCCCGACAAACTGTCACTTGAATCAACGACCGCCGTTACTGAAACAGGTTTATTGTTGGCAGTCCTGAGTATCGATTGATCCAAATCGACCTGAAGCGAAGGTGCGGTTTTATCCCAATAGATCGAAACCGTTTTCTTCCCCTCTACATTACCTGCGTTATCAACACTCCAATAAGTGAGGCTATGAATGCCTTCCGCAGTAATTGTAACCGATTCGCCCGTTTGTGGAGCCCCGTTATCAATCGTGTAGTAAGTTGCTGCAACACCTGAATCCATATCCTTGGCCATAAAGTTCACCGTTACATCTTTATTGACCCAGCCATTCGGCGCATCGTCGGTGGTTACGGGTGCCGTCTTATCAATGTTATTGACGGTAGCAACAACACTTCCTGGATTCCCCGCCGCGTCTTCAAACGTAAAGGTAAAGCTTCCATTTTGGCTAAAAGTGTACTGACCTAGCCCATTATTGTTCGTTACCGTAACAGGCTCACTTGGTATAACAGTCACAATCACATCTTTGTTGGTCGGATTGACAGCACTATAGCTGATAGTGGCTGTAGGAGCAACGGTATCTGTTGGTTTTGTTGGTTCTGTTGGTTCTGTTGGTTCTGTTGGTTCTGTTGCGCCCTTATTGGCTACTTCCATATAAAATAGATTTGCAACATCAGCTTTCCTAATGGTATGTGAGCCAGGTACAAGAGGAACAGTTACAATGCCATCTGTCATTGCATAACTTATTCCATCTATGTTGACTTTTGATGTTTCTCCTGTATTAAACACTAAGGTTAAGGTTGAATCTAAAGTAGTCGTAAAGTCAATGCTGGTCGAACTCTCCATTTTTAAAGCTTGTGTTAGGGTTAGACCATTATAAACCACTGTTCCTTTACTTGTTGAAAGGTTCCCTTGAATCGTGAAGAAGTTGCTTTCTTTTCCATCTGTGGTAAAGTTTTGTACATTTACTACAGTTGAATCGGTTGGTTCTGTTGGTTCTGTTGAGCCGATTGGTTCTGTTGGATCTGATTGAATTGAATTACCCCCTATGGATACAAGTTGGGTTTTGTAATTTTTTATTTTAGACATTAGTGCTGAATTAAGGCTAGACGATTTATCATCAACCGCATCATCAAATTCCCATGTAAAGTCTCCATTATTTAGGCGGCCAGCTTCTGCAGTAACAATTTGTTCAACAAGGCTTACATCATCAATCTCAGATGCAGTTACGCCCAAATCGATGCGAGTATCAAAGTTATTATAAGTTGTTCCGCCTACTAAGGTTTTGTAAGAGCTTGGAACGGTTTCACTTCTTGACGAAGCTAAGTAAGCATCAAATGATGTTGCATTAGCTGGAGTTGTTCCCGCATCGGAATTAGCATAGATAAGACTTGCAGCATCCACAATCGTATTGTTGTATGCTTTAATCATTCCTCCATCTTCGCCCGAGAATGTACCTTCCCCTAAAGCGTCAGTCCCTTGCAAGGAACTCATCATTGGATATTTCGTATTTCTAAAATAGTTTGATTCTACAAAGGATGAACTTCCTGTTGTTACACCAACACCATATTTAGAGACTCCATCAAAGAAGTTATTGTACACATGAACAGTTCCTGTTCTTATTCGTGGATGACGAGAGTCTGAATGATCAAACCAGTTATGGTGGAAAGTTACAAAGAATTCTGATGATTCATTCAAACCGAGTAGAGAAGATTTTCCAGAATCCCAGTAGTGATTATAAGAGAGTGTAATATATGTGGATCCTCCTTTCAGGTCAGTGGAACCGTCACCTTTTGCTTGGTCGGCATCTCCTCCTGCAGTTCCATAGAAAATGTCATTATTATGAATCCAAACGTTAACATTGCCAGTATCCATAGAAATGCCATCATCTGGAAACAACGCCATACCCAAGTTTCTTACTTCTACATTACCGACATATCTAAGCAGGATTCCCCATCCATACGCATAAGTATCTTCCCCGATACCTTCTAATGTAATATTCATTTCCGAATAATTGGATTTACCTTTTACTTGAAGATATCCGCTGCTGTTAAGTTGTCCATACATGTCAGCATCTGTAATTTTTCCAATAAATCTGATTGCAAGCGGCGTTTTATCATAGCCTTTTTGTCTCAGGTTCAGAATATTACCTATACCCACACCTGTTGTTACAGCTCCTGAGCTGCTGGTTACCACATCATGAGTTACGGTTTGTGCATTCTTAGATGTTACATAAATAACTTGAGCGCCAGCCTTAAGTGTTCCATCATCATTATAAGCACCTGAACTTGTGCCGTAGGTTGAGTTTGATGCAAAGGCAAATCCTGATCTGTCATGTGCCGTTACGGGCAGCGTTTTAGAAACCATACTTACAATTGAATTATCTGACAGTACTGCGTCAACTTTCATAACATAATCTCCAGCTGCAAGCCCTAGAGCATCAGCTCTCCAATACGATCCGTAGCTTCGAATTAATTCAGTATCAATTTGTTTATATTGAGAATCTGATGCACTCGCAGGTTTAACATAAACGTTATATCCTGCCGCATCATCAACAGACGACCATTCTATATATGCAGTTTCATCCCAACCTCCACTGTTGATTATTGAAGGGCTAGCAGCATGTACCGTAGTGTTTGCGAATCCACCGAACCCGCCTGCTAGTAAAGATAGTACAAGAGAACATATAAAATAGATCCTTACTACTTTTTTTCCAACCATCTGTTCCTCCTTAGTCAATTTGTCCTAGGTATTTTGAAACCGCTTCCAATACACAGCTAGTTTAAATGCAGCAAACTATATAATTCTTAAACAAGTATCATATAGTGCTCCAACATCCCTTTTCACCCCCTACAACGAAAATCTTTATATTAAAAAGAGATAATGCATCTGACCTCAATACCTCTTTTAATAATCCATGTTTGAAATTACTAGATAAAAGAGCTTCTCCTCCTTTTGAGAAAAAGAAGAACATTTACCTTTGACACGTGAAAGAATGCAGGGAAATTTTATATGTACTAACATGTTAAGGAAATCAAACAGAATGGAGAAAAATTTTTCCAATATTTATAATAGTGGGAAATGTTCGATAAAGATATATAAAAATTTACTCTTTTTGTTTAATATTTTTAGGAAAAATATTATTTGACAGTCTTTCGAGCGTCAAATAGCCCACATCTGGTGATAAGATGTGGGCTGTGATAGCACTAGATCGAGGCTTTGCTAAAACTTCAGTTTGTTTGAAGTCCATAAATCGCCAAACACTTCAGACAGGGTCATCTTTTTGTTTAACCAGAATATACTTTTTGCCCATGCAAAAACACCTCCGACTTTAGTACTTAATTTCACTGTACCATTTCGAAGGTGTTTTATCGTGTCGCATTTTATTAGGTTAGTCATCCCGGGATAACGGCATTTTTCAAATTTCAAATACAATCTTGACCGAAAATTTTATCTTTTAGTCTATTATTTTTCTGTTGAAGAACCTTTCCATTTGGCATTTGTTAATATATCTGGAATTTTGTTAATATCCGAGGCGATTTTGTTAATATCTACTGGAATTTTGTTAATATCCTCGAATTTTTGTTCATATACCCCTAAAAATTGTTAATAAAGTATTAAAGCACTAAAGGATACCAAAATAATTAGCAGGAATCTTAATAATAATCCCCAAATGAAGTCATATTTTTACTAGAGACCATATTTTCCATCATGTTTATTTTTACAATTTAACTTTTTGTAAACGTAAGGCATTGAGTACAACCGATACTGAACTAAATGCCATTGCGGCACCTGCTAACCAAGGTGCAAGGAACCCAAGAGCAGCTACAGGAATACCTAGAGTATTGTAGGCAAGGGCCCAGAACAAATTCTGCTTAATATTACGGATCGTCTTCTTACTCATGTAGATGGCATCTGCAATACTATTTAAATCCCCGCGAATTAGTGTGATATCAGCCGCTTCCATTGCAACATCCGTACCAGTCCCAATAGCCATTCCAATATCAGCAATCGCAAGGGCTGGAGCATCGTTGATTCCATCACCAACCATGGCAACCTTTTTCCCTTCTGCCTGCAATTTCTTTATTTCATCGGCTTTACCTTCAGGAAGTACTTCAGCAATAACATGATCGATACCTACTTGTCCCGCTATTGCTTTTGCTGTCTGTTTATTATCCCCGGTAATCATGATTACCTCTATTCCCATTTCTTTAAGGCGGCATATGGCTGATTTAGACGTTTCTTTAATCGTATCTGCTACAGCAACCATTCCAGCATATTGGTTGTCTACCGCTACTAACATTGCTGTTTTCCCATCCTTCTCCAAATCATCCATTTGGTTATAAGCATCTTCTGCAGCAACATTATATTTACTCATTAATTTCCTTGTTCCAACTAGTAGTTCTTTTCCATCAACATTTGCTTTGATACCAAAACCAGGGATTGCTTCAAACTCAGTCGCGTCTTTAAAAGAAAGTCCTTTTTCCTTAATCCCCTGAACAATGGCTTGTGCTAGTGGATGTTCCGATTGTTTTTCGGCAGATCCAACTAATGATAAAAATTCATCTTCTACTTGATTTGGAACTGTGAATACGTCCGTTAAAACCGGTGTTCCGTTTGTAACCGTACCTGTCTTATCTACTACAACCGTAGAAATTTTGTGGGTCATTTCCAAATGCTCGCCGCCCTTAAACAGAATGCCATATTCCGCTGCACGGCCCGAACCTGCCATGATAGATGTTGGAGTGGCTAAACCTAATGCACAAGGACATGCTATAACAAGAACGGCGATCAATTTTTCTAGCGCTTCTGCGAAATCTCCAGGAGACACCCAAACATACCAAACGATAAAAGCTAGTACTGCAAGGGCCACTACAATAGGAACAAACACCCCAGAAATTCTATCAGCTAAACGTTGAATAGGTGCCTTAGAACCCTGTGCTTCTTCTACTACCTTAATAATTTGAGCTAAGGCTGTATCTCTGCCTACTTTGGTTGCCTTAATTAATAAGAAACCATTTTTATTAATCGTAGCTCCGATTACCTCATCACCAACGGCCTTATCAACCGGAACACTTTCACCCGTCAGCATTGATTCATCAATGGCCGAACGACCTTCTATTATCATTCCGTCTACCGGGATCTTTTCACCAGGCTTAATATGAACGATATCACCAACGGTTACTTCTTCAATTGGGATTTCCTGTTCTATCCCATCTCTTTCAACTATCGCTGTCTTTGCTTGGAGACCCATCAATTTTTTTATGGCTTCAGATGAGCGTCCTTTAGCCTTTGCTTCAAAAAGCTTTCCAAGAATAATCAGCGTAATAAGTATGGAACTAGTCTCATAGTAAAGTTCTACGGAATGGTTCATGCCTCCGATAGACAATATTGATAAATATAAACTGTAAAAATAAGCAGCAGACGTACCTAAAGCAACCAGAACATCCATATTGGCACTTTTATTTTTTAATGCTTTATAAGCTCCCGTATAAAACTGTTTCCCAATATAAAACTGCACCGGTGTAGCTAGGGCTAACTGCACCCAAGGATTCATAAACAGTTTCGGAACCCATATAAAGGAGGTGAATGAAAAGTGACCCACCATTGCCCATAATAGAGGGAATGAAAGGATGGCGGAAAAGATAAACTTCCTTGTTTGTTTTTCAATTTCCTTTTGTCGATGGTCACTCGTTTCTTTTCCATCTTCCTTTATTTGAGCACCATACCCTTGGTTTTCTATTCTGTTTATGATTTCACCTGTAGAAAGTACCGCACTATTGTACTCTACAGTTGCTTTTTCAAGGGCCAAATTGACATTTGCTTTTACGACCCCATCTAACTTATTTAAACCTTTTTCGATTCTGGCCGCGCAAGCTGCACAGGTCATTCCGGTTATGTCAAATTCCGTTTTTTCATACACCACATCGTAACCAAGATCTTTTATCTTTTTTTCAATGTCTGCAATATTGATTTGATCTGGGTCATATTTAACATTCGAACGCTCTAAAGCAAGATTCACATTTGCGGTTTGGACGCCTTCTAACTTATTAAGACCCTTTTCGATTCTTACCGCACAGGCAGCACAGGTCATACCTGAGATTTGTAAATTAGTTTCTTTCACATTTTGACTCATAAAGGCCAACTCCTTATACCCCATATGGGTATATTTTCGTTTGAAAAGAACGTGCTAGCAACTAGCACGTCATTTTCCTTATTTCACATCATAGCCTTGATCTTCGATAGTTTCTTTAATTTGCTCTAATGAAACTTCTTGATTATAAAATTCTATATCCACTTTAGCAGCCTTTAAATCGACCTTTACAGAGTTGATGCCCTTAAGAGCTCCAACACTTCCTTCTACTGCTTTTACACAATGACCGCAAGACATTCCTAGAACATTTAAAGTTACTTTTTCCATTTTAATACTCCCTCTCATCTATCAATTATTTTTTTATAAGTCTATGAATGGTAGTTAACAATTCATCTACAACTTCATGATCGCCCTCTTGAATTCTCTCGACCACACAACTTTTCATATGGCCTTCCAAAAGTATTTTCGCGACACTATTTAAAGCTGCCTGGGTGGCTGCAATTTGCGTAATCACATCATCACAATAAGTATCTTTTTCGATTAAACCTTTGATACCTCGAATCTGTCCCTCAATCCGATTTAATCTTGAAACAAGGTTTTGTTTCATTTTATCTGAATGATGACTTTTGCGCTCTGTTGTCATGAAACCACAGTGTTCATTAGAATGATTCAGGTTAACCGGCTCGAGATTATCCATTACCATCCCTCCTTTTATTTTAATTTACCATACCCCCCTACCCTATGTAAATAGGCGTACTAAAATATTTTTTATTTATCTATCCAACTTACAAAATTTGTCCATAAGTCCTTGTAATTGGTCAAAGTCGTTATTCTGACGGAACAAACCTTTTACAAAAGTAACTTTAACAGATAACTATAGAACTTTGCTTGAAAATAATCTTACAAAAATACTAAGTTCTATATAAGGCCTGCAAAACAAAACCAACGAACAAATATCGTTGGTTTTGTTTTATCTGTTTTTATAAAGACCAGTAGGTGATTGTATCAAAGATACCTAAGATTAACATTAGAGCTCCGGCAATTTTATGAATAACCATTCCAACCTTTCTTCCTTTTTTCAATACGACACCACTTCCGCCCAGATACCAAATAATTAAAATAACGACCAATAAGGGTATACCTGTTCCAACTGCAAAAATGGGGGGAAGAACAAACCCATAGGGGCTAGACAACACAACTGGCATCAATGTGACGAAAAATAATATAAACATAGTAGGACAGAATGCGAGTGAAAAACTAAATCCCAACATAAAAGTAGCAAATGGATTTTCATGTGTATAATCTTTTGATAGTTTTAATAAATTTAAGGTTCCCTTTAATTTAATGAATCCCAACATAAATAAACCAACGAAGATTAATAAAGGCCCGATCATTTTCCTAAGCCATGGAAAAAATAACGGCAGACTTTGTTCAAACCCTTTTCCTAGCAACCAAACCAATACACCTAATAACGAAAAGGATGCTATTTTCCCCAGTGTAAAATAAATAACATCCTTCCAAGCTACTTTCTTTTGAATGGAACGATTACCATAGAGTGTTACCGCACTAATATTCCCTGTAAGCTGGCAAGGCGCAAGTGCTCCTACTAGTCCCAGAATTAAAGCAAAGACAATAGGCCAGGATTCCAAGCTATTGGCCATACTAATAAATGGTTTACTTAGCACGGAACTTATTTGACTTAATAAACTGTACATATGATCACCTAACAGACTATTTTAATAGCTTAAGGTTACCATAAAAAATGGCAGAAAGTGTGGAGGTTTCCTGACAACTTATCTTAAACCTTACGATATTTACAGGAATTTGGCACTTTTCTCTCTTTTTTTAAACAATAAAAAAAGGGTTGCAACGCAGCCCTTTTCCTTGAACAACTATTTGCTTTTATTTAGCAGATAGTTCACTTTCTGTTACCCATTTATGATTTGTTACTTTCTGACCGCCAGTAGTTGATGTGTAATCAACCATATATACGGTTGTTTTTTCTGCTGAATCAATTGTTCCCGTTGCACCATTCATACCTTCCATGTGGTCTGCCTGTATCGTAACTTTTGTTCCAGGTTCTAAGGTTTTATCTCCGGCATCTTTGATTTCTTGTTGAATAACCCATTTGTGGTTTTTTACTGGATCTCCTCCAGTAGTTGGTGTATAGGTTACAGCATAGGCTATCGTATCATATGCACCAACAACAGTTGCTTTGGCACCGTTCATACCTTCCATATGATCTGATTTAAGAATGGCTTGGTCCCCGACTTTAAATTTTGGATTCTCTGCTACTTTTAATCCTGCAGGAACCTCACCTGAACCTGAATGATCCATATCATCCATGTCCATACTTTTATCAACCGAACTCGAATTCTTATCATCCATCTTCATGTTTTCATGATCCATATTTGAGCCTTTGTCAGAGCTTTTATCCGTACTATTACCTGAACAAGCAGCCAACATGAACATTAACACCAACGTGAAAATCCCTATAAACAGTCTTTTTGTTTTCATTTAACTCCTCCTTACATTTTATTACAAAATTCATCCTACTATAAAAGTTTGCAGAAAGTATGCATTTTGAGGAAAAAGTGAATGACTTTTTACTCTCAACTCACTGTTCAAAAAGCTCATAAAAAAATCCATCAAGTTCTTTTTGCCATCCTACAACAAAATTTATTCATACCATTTGAAACTAGCTTTAAAAATTTAAAAGTCTAGAATCCTAGTCGGAATCCAGACTTTCTTTATGGAAAAATATTAGACTGTTACTAAACGTAAAAATTAATCATTAAAGTAAATAATCTCTGAAAGAATCTTATGTCCTGAAATATTCTTAAACGCTTCTTTCGCTTCTCGTTCCGTTTTAAACTCATACATCGTTACGAATTTTCCCTTTGAGTATACCGTGATATTCCACATGGGAATTCCCTCCGTTAAACACAGATTAATATCAATCCTCTTTGTAGTTATATCTTTTTACAAAAGATGTCAATCATATCTTATAGTTACTAGAAATGAGGCAGTAAATTTAATAATAGTGCCATGACCAAACCAACTATTCCTATAATTGATTGGATAATGGTAATCGTTTTAAAGGTTTCACCCATTGACATACTAAATGATTCTTTTACTAACCAGAAGCCTGCATGATTAGCGTAGTTAAAGAATAATGAGCCAGCACCAATGGCTACTACCAGCAATTCCTTATTAATGCTCGGATCTGTTCCAACAAGTGGTGCCAACAAGCCTGTAGCTCCAACAATGCCAACAGTAGCAGACCCTGTCGTCACAGACAATAAAGCAGCAATCAGCCATCCGATGGCAATAGCAGAAAGTTTCATTCCGGTGGAAAGGTGGATGATTGCATCTCCGACATGGGAATTAACGAGTACCTTTGCAAAGGCACCCCCGCCGGCAATAATTAATAGAATACCTGCAATAGGTTTAAGACTTGCACCAAGTGAATCTCGAAGTTGTTTTGTATTTGCTCCCCTTCCATATCCCAATAAAATGATTCCTGCTATTAAACCAATTAACAAAGCAATAATGGGCTCTCCTATAAAACTTGTTATATTATTAAACAAAACTGATTTCTTAAATAATGTTTCTGCTACCGTACGGCTTAACATCATGAGCATCGGCAGCAAAATCACTATAAATGAAGCAACAGATGAAACGGGTGACTGCTCTACAGCTGCAGCCACTTCTGATTCTATTTCTGAAGACGCAGTATATTGATCTAGCAACAATTGGTCCGGACGAACGGTCATCCGTGGTGCTATAAATTTACCGTATACGGGGCCTGCTAGGATTGCTGCAGGAATGGCGCAGATAAGGCCATAAATCATGGTAATCCCCAAATTAGATTTAAACCCTGCAATAGCAACAAGCGGACCAGGATGGGGCGGTACCATTCCATGCATTGTTGCCAATGCAGCTACGACAGGTACCCCTATGAAAACAAATGCTGAACCTTTTATATTCCCTTGCTTCTCCACTTTGGCAGCAACAGAGAATACCAGTGGTAAAAGCATGATTAGCCCTACCTCAAAAAACATTGGGATTCCAATAATGAATGCCACCGCACCAATTAACCATGGTAAAGTTCGGTTAGTGGAATTCCTCAAGATTATTGAAGCAATTTTGTCCGTTGCTCCTGAATCGCCCAATAGTTTCCCTATCATCGCACCAAGTGCTACTTGTAGTCCAACCCCTCCCAGTGTCCCCCCGGCACCATCTTCAATTGAACTTACAATAGTTTTAGTATCAAGACCTGATGCAAACCCTACGCCAACAGACACCACTAAAAGTGCTAACATAGGATGGAAACGTAATTTTGAAACAATGAGAAAAACCAGTAACAAAATGCTGCATACAGCAACAACAAGCAATGAAATATCATGTTCAGTCATCAACTACACCTCTTATATAATCGTGATAAATTTTTATGAATGCGAGATTCATAATTTCCGAGCAAGAGAGCGCTCTCAATCCTCTCCAAAATTAAAGCAGATAACGCTTTCAAACCGTCGTTTGATTAAGCTATTAATATAAATGTACAGTGTAAAAAGAAAGATTTGAATATTATATAAATTAGTCGAATTAAAATAGTTAAATGATTATTTACATTTACTGTAAAAAGAACAAAGAACCATAGTAGACTGTATTAACCATAACCATGCATTTTTTTAGAAAAAAAAAGAGATTGGCTTTTTACCAATCTCCGGATCATCATTTCTTTTTCCATTTGTATTTTCGTTCCGGTCGCCCCACCGATCCATATTGGATATCGACTTCCATTTCATCAATCGATGAAAGATACTCTAAATATTTTCGGGCAGTTGAATCCGTGATTCCAAGGAGGACTGCTAATTCTTCAGCACTAACGCTCCCCGTTTCAATACGAAGTTTGTCCCGGACTCTCACTAGCGTAAATTTATCGATGCCTTTAGGAAGTTGTTTTTCCTGGGTTTGTTTAGGATTGGGATGGTCCGCTAAGGAGAAAAAGGTATCAATCTCCTTTTGATCCATCGTTTTTTTTATCTGAAGCTGCTCCATGGTTAGTTTATATCTGTTCAGCTCATCAGTGAATTTTTTCACATCAATCGGTTTGATTAAATAACTAAAAACTCCCCCGCGGATTGCCTCTGTTATTGTTTCCGCATCATTTGCCGCAGTTATTGGAATAATATCGATCCCTCGATACTTTATTCTGATTGCTCGTAATAAGTCGATGCCATTCATATCTGGCAGATAGATGTCTAACAGAATTAATTGGGGCTTAAAGTTTTGAAGATAGGCAAGTGCCTCTTTCCCTGAATTTGCAATGGCAGAAGCTTCAAAGCCTTCTATATTTTCGGTGAATTGCTTATAAATTTTGGCCCCGACCGGATCATCTTCAACAATCATGACTTGAATAGAGTTTCCTGCCATATACATCCTCCTTTTATTTTTTTGGAATCACAAGTGTAAATTTTGAACCGCCCAAAAAGCTTTTAGTAATATATACTTGTCCATTTAATTTAGCAAGGGAATTCTTGACTATGTTTAGACCAAGGCCGCGATTTTTCCCAGCTTTGGTGGTATATCCTTCCATAAAAATAGAGTTTTGTTTTTCATCTTGAATGCCTGGCCCGTTGTCTTGTATATCAAAAACAAGATCTCTGCCGATGTCAGTGAAGGACACAGTGACGATGGCCCCGGCTCTGTTTTTTTCTTTGGCTGCTTCCATCGCGTTATCAATAATATTGCCAAGAATAGATACAAGCAGCTTGGTATCCATTGAAACAGGTATATCAGATAAGCTGCTTTCCTCATCAATCTTTAAATCTACCTTTAACTCTTTTGAACGATTAATTTTACCTAGCAAGCAAGCGACAAGTAAAGGATCTTTAACCGCTGACATAAGAAATACGATCGTGCTTTGACGTTCTTCCACTTCACTTGAAATCAGTTCCCTTGCTTTATCGTATTCCTCAATGCTTAATAAACCATATATCGTGTTTAATTTGTTCAAAAATTCATGGTTCAGTGCCCTCATATTTTCAGAGTAAGATTTAATTTTTGATACCTCATCAAACAATTGCTCAATTTCAAACTCTGTTCGTATCGTTAACACGACTCCTGCAATGCAGTCCATTTGGGTAACCAGTGAAAAATCAATGACATACACTTGGTCACCGATAAAAATCTTTTTATTGACGCTCCCTTTTTTGGAATCAAAAACATCCTGAATCATTTCTCTTAAACGGCTGTTTTGTATAACATAATCAGTCAACGGGAAGTTTTGCATAAGCAATTCGCGGGTCCTTTTATTCATGGAAAGAACACGAAAATTTTTATCCACCGCAATAATTCCATCCCGAATCGATTCAAGTATCGCTTCCTTTTCTTTCAAAATATAGGAAATCTCCTCGGGTTCCAGACCAAACATTTTCCGTTTTATTCTCTTCGCAATGAAAAAAGAAGCTGCGACTCCGATTAGCAGCAACAATAAAGCGAGTCCAATAATTTCTTCTTTATAGGTAAAGATTCTTTTTTTTACATCCACCATTAGAAATCCGACTGAAGATACGCCAATTATGTTCCCTTTTTCATCCACAATTGGGGTTTTGGCTTTAATCGCAGGACCCGAGATCCCTTCGCCAAAATAGACAACGGATATATGCTGCTTAAAAACAGGCTCATTGCTCGTCCCCATTGATTTACCAATATATTTCGGATTGGGGTGGGAATAACGAATCCCCCATTTATTTCCGATAACGATATAACTTGCCCCTGTTAATTTTCTCATCTTTTCTGCAATTGGTTGGATTTCTTTAGAAGGGTTGTCACTTTTAAATGCACGGATAATCCTGTCATCCTCTGCAGCTAATTTTGCTACAGACATCGCTTCATGGCCGAGATACTGTGCGGAAAGATCGTCCATAATTCTCGTAAAAAAAATGGCTGCCAGAATGGAAGTAGCACAAATAACTATGGATATAAGCAGTACCATTTGGGTAAATAATTTCAATTTGATGTGTGGTAGTTTCATCAGTCTGTATCTCCAAAGTAAGAACGTTATATAGTCATAGTATATCAGATAGCATTTTACACGAAACGATTAATTTTTACTTGATTTTGGCAGCCGGCTTTTTTAGTTAGTTAGTATTTAGATTGGATTAATAGATTACAAATGCTATTTACTCTAGGGTTATTTTATGGTCTTTTATGTAGGGCATACATTCATCGTTATGCATATTCTGTTCCATATCAGTGTAAAAAAAAAGGGATACCCCACCGGCACCCTTTGATCACTTTTTTTCTATATTACATAATTACTTAGCTTACCGATCTTTTCTACTTCCACAGACACGAAGTCGCCTGTTTTCATTGGACAACTGCCAGAAGGGGAACCAGTAGCCAAAACATCACCTGGTTCAAGTGTCATAACTTTTGAAATCCAACTAATCAGAAAAGGTATGGAAAGTGACATCTGATTGGTATTACCCTCTTGAACGACTTTGCCGTTTAACTTAGTAACGATGCGTAAATTGGTTGGATCTATACCTTTCACAATCCACGGACCCAATGGGCCAAAAGTGTCAAAACCTTTTCCGCGTGTAAACTGGGGATCATTTTTTGTAAGATCTCTTGCAGTTACGTCATTAAATATAGTGCAGCCAAAAACATAATCCAATGCATCTTCTTCTTTTATATTTTTGCCTCGCTTGCCGATAACGAGTGCCACTTCCCCTTCCATCTCCACCTGATTTGTTAAATCACTTGACGGAAGAATAATATCCCCGCCATTAGGAATCAATGAAGATGTCGGTTTTAAAAACAAAAACGGCTCTTTCAGATTTGCCTTTCCCCCAGTCTCCATTGCGTGTTCCGCATATGTCCAGCCGAAATTAATCACCTTTGAGGGTGCTACAGGCTCCAAAATTTTCACATCACTAAAATTAACTTTTATTCCATCATAATATAATTCATTGTTTACAATTTCAGTAAAACTACTGGACAATTGTAAAATTTCATCATTCTCAACAATTCCATAATATATATTACCACTATGATTCTGATAACGAACGATCGTCTGTGTTTTTTGTAATAACCGCATTACCATATTCCAACTCCAACTACAAATTTAAATGGCATCTACCCGGTACTAGGAAGAATTCAATTCGCTACTAAATCGAAACATTGATCATTAAAGTAAACAATCTGTGTAAGAATTTTATATCCTTGAATAGTTTCGAAAAAATTTTTTGCTTCTTTTTCAGTGTTAAACTCATACATTCTTACACTTCTTCCATTTTTAAACACAGTGATATTCCACATATAAAAAATTCCTCACTTTATTACCATTTTTATGTTTGTAAGACAGTATTTCTATTCAAGATTGAACATAGGATGTTTTTCTTTACAACATAGTTAACATCAAATCTTAATTATATTTCCTGTGAAACTAACTCCCCTCACATGGCAAGGTTTGGATACATGAATTTCCCTAAGGATTTTCTTTATTCTATTCCCGCTCCCTCCGAGCTTGGGGCTATTCCTTTGTTCAGTCACTTTCATTTATAGAATTATAGATTGCTTACGATTAAGGATAATGCAATAATAGAAATAAATAAAATACCAATAAATTATATTTACCTATAAGAAATTTTTATATCGCATAAACAGGGTGTGAACAATGGAATACCGTGATTGGGAAATACTGAAAGTTCTTCATAGAGAAAAAAATTTAACAAAAGCTGCTAAGCTTTTGTTTATAACACAACCTGCATTAACCAATCGTTTAAAGCATATGCAAGAGGAATTAGGGACGACAATCGTAACGCGTGAAAGTCGGGGGATTCATTTTACCCCGCAAGGAGAGTACCTTGCCCATTGTGCTGAGGAGGCCCTTGCCCATTATCAAAAAATAAAAGAGAATCTTCTCCATATGGACAGTACAAAAGATAATGAAGTGGCAGGGATACTTAAATTGGGAGTATCCAATTTTTTCGCGAATTATAAACTGGCTCATATTTTGAAATTATTCAAAGAACAGTATCCTCATGTGGAATTCAAAGTGATCACAGGGTGGAGCAAAGATGTTTCTCAACTTGTGCATAACAATGAGGTTCATATTGGTTTTGTTCGGGGAGATTACAGTTGTCGGGGATTATTGAAACATCAATTATTTGAAGAAACAATTTGCGTCACCTCCAAAGAAGAAATTGTCATCGGTGATCTTCCTCATCTTCCAAGGATCGATTACAGAGGGGACTACTTATTAAAATCAGTAGTTGATAATTGGTGGGCCGAAAACTTCACACAACCGGCTTTTGTCAGTATAGAAGTCGATCAAGTGGATACTTGCAAAGAAATGGTTAAAAATGGATTAGGCTATGGTATTCTCTCTAGCAGGACACTTAACGGGATAGAGGATTTATATAAGATTGATTTAATTGATAATAAAGGAAATCCTATATTGCGACGAACATGGATTTATTATCATGAGAGGTCTTTGGAATTGAATGTGGTAAGAGCATTCGTACAATTTGTAAAAGATTTGGATTGGAAAGACATTTAAAATACTAGATTAAAGTTATTGGGCGGAATCATTGGCTTTTGTATATCGTTCTCCTTATAACTACTACAAAAGACCAAGCATTGCTTGGCCTTTTTGTATTAGGAATCCTCGAGTTATTCAATTTGGCGGGACTGCCTAGGAATTGAACCTAGCAGAGACGACAAGCGCCTCTCTAGCAGTTTTGAAGACTGAACTCCCTAATTGTAAATTAATTGCTGTTTTTTAAATTAGAACAATACCCTCCCAATCTACATCAAGTGCCCAAATCAAACAAAAATACCCGTTGGTTTAAGTACAATCCTTCACAATCTGTATGCAAAAGTACCTCCAAGTTAATCCCCTCTTATTCATCACTAAATTTAAATTGAACACTTTTAATAGGGAGATTTCTCTCAAGCAATCTCCCTATTTGTTGTTCTATCCCATGAGGTGTATTAGGCGGTTAAACCACCATTTTTTTCCTCCTGTTAGTCATTACTTACAGTAAGGTAATTTTGCATTTTTTAGATCTAGAAATTATCTGAATTCTTTGGCCAAAAATTCGGGGGAATGCTTCTTGCCTTCGTCCGTCCAGAAATTAGCAAGACCGATGATTAAAAGATAAAGGAGCCCCATTGCTGGGACTCCTTTTTAGGTCCATCACCAAATTCGGTGATTACATATTTGTTATGGATACGACACCTGCACTGATAGTGATTACTCTGGTTTTACCTGAGCTGTTCCATAAGTTTTTCGTTTTTACCTTGTTCATTGCGTCTGCTGTCGCAAATTCGAGAGTTTTGTCAACATTTTTGAATGGCTCCGCAGACACTATGAACTTGATGCCGGTCACATTGCTGTCGTCGCTTAAATCAATAGTTACTGTCTGCGAATCGGTATTGAACAATGCATTGAGCTGTTCTGCGTTTGGAGTAAATACTGCATTGCCGTTATCGTCGAGAGTGTAGTTGAGATTTGTCCCGTTAACGGCAACTTCGAAGTTGTTGTCGATGATTGTCAGTGGGACAGCCTTCGAAGCATGCAGGGTGGAACCGTTAAAAGCATCAACAACCATACTATATTGTCCGGATGCAGGAGCATGCGGGATCGTAATATTTGCGGTACCGTTGACAACTTGGAACTCATCGCTGCATTTTATTCCGTTCTTGGCTAAGTAAGCAACAACCTTGTAGTTACCTAGATCAGCGGCAGCAGCTTTAACCGTGATGTTGGCATGTAGACCAGCAACGATTGAGTTAGTGCCTGGCGTCGAGACAGACAGGTCATACAGTGAACGAGGCGCGAGTCCTTGTTTCACCAGATAGCCGCTCGGATCGAGAACAGCATAGTAAGCTTGTTTTGGAGCGTACATAGTGTCGAACAAAATAGGGCTAGATGTATTACGCCAACTCTGAGAGTCAGCTTTACCCCAAATGGTTACACGTTGGATGTGATCAGCATAAGCTTTGTAAATTTCAAACAGGTGAGCATAGTAGTTAGCCTGGGTTACCTGCTGCTCCTGAGTGAGTGTCGTGGAAGCCTGTCCGCCGTTCGATCTGTAGCCGGCATCTAGTTCCGACACACTGATCTTCACTCCAGCCTGTATGAAGCGTTTGATAGAAGTTTCGACCTGGGATGGATCCGGCCCAGAAGTATTATAATGAGACTGCATGCCTACACCTTCAATAAGCTTGCGGCTTGGGTCCGTGTTGCGCGAGTCAGTAAGCCATTTTGCATTAATATCTTCAACCATCTGCCCCATCGCTTCACGCTTCCAGGCATCGGTTTCGTTATAGTCGTTGTAATAAAGAGTCGCGTTCGGATCAGCCTGACGAGCGTAAATAAACGCGTCGTAAATATAGTCAGCACCGCTTTCGCCTTTGGTTGTGTCAGCACCGTTCGCATATGCCACATACCAAGGAGATTTTCTTGCTGCTGCTTTCCAATCCGTGATTGGGAGAGAGCCACCGTCAAGAGCTTCGTTGACAACGTCCCAAGAAATAACTTTACCCTTGAAATGTCCAGCGACATTGCTGATATAGTCCTGCAAGTTCTCGCGGGCTTCACTGCGTGAAAGCGGTGTTCCGTCCGTATTCTTGTTCAGCCAATTCGGTGATTGGTCGTGCCAAACTAATGTATGACCGTGAACTTGGATGTCGTTCTGCTGAGCCCAAGCGATGATCGAATCAGCGCCCGAATAGTTGTAAATGCCCTTCGCTGTGCTGAGCGAAAGCGGCTTCATGGCATTTTCAGGAGTCGTAACGTTATAGTAGGACTTGTACATGTTGGTTGTTTTTGTATCAAGCTGGGTTGGCTCGATGACATTACCAAACAGGAAGCTGCTCTTGTAAGTGTCTGCCAGTGATGGAATGTTCAGGTTCCATGTCGGGACTGGTTGGGGATCGCCAACCTGGCTGATTTCGATATGGTCGATATACCAAACGTCAGGGTGGTTAGCCGCATTATTGGTAACAAAGCGGAAGTCAACACTCGTAAGGTCCTCCGTCATGACAGGAGTGTTAATGTCAACAGTCTTCCATGTGTCCATCGCGATTGTTCCAGGATTTGCAGGAAGCTTGTACTGGTTGACGGCATACGCTCCATTTAACACTACCCCAGGTCCGGTAATCGTGGATTTGCCCTGGTTATCTGCTGAAGGAACATAGAACGATACTTTAATGTTGTAAACATATCCTGCCGGAAGGGACTGCGGTAATGCTAGATGAATTGCGTTGTTGGCAGCAGTGTAATCCGCACCAATATGTGTTCCTTTAAGCACATAATCGTCACCGGAACCAATGCTGCTGCCACTCTGCCAAGCAACCTGGGCCGCTGATGCCGCGGTAAACAAGGATTGATCCTTAGTTTGATCCGTTGGGTTGAAGTCATACGTATACATCGTTTTGACATCGGTGCTTGCGGCATATGCCGGGGCAATTGTCGAAACCGTATAGAGCGATCCTGATATAATGATAGTCGCAGTTAGCAGCGAAACTCTGCGTTTGATACTAAACTTCTTGTTCATAAGATGCCTCCTGTTTTAATAAATTTTAACTTCACCAGAATTTTCAGACTTTTTTTGCGGAGTAATTATATTAACCGCAATTTTGTTTATATACCCAACAAACTAAATATTTTTCTAAAGGTGGTGATAGATTCAGGTACATATGGTTATTAGACTTAATTCATTCCATTTTTAACTGCCAACTGTGTAAATTTCTGTTCACTTTGCCAATAGGTAATGAAAATAGAAATACTTGAAAAAAGGAAAATAAAGATAACGGGAAAATGTAAGGATAGAAAAAATAGCCCATAAAGACAAACCATGTTGATGAAGGTCAGATGAAATTTATATAAGGCAAGTTTCAAGGCATTGATCAGTAACTGTTTGCCTGTATAATAACCATTGACCATTAACGGAAACACATGTAAAACAACCGCTAAATAGAAAACCAACATTAAACAGAAAATCAAATATAAAAAGATCTTTATGTTTGAGTCAATTTTTGTGATGATATGGAAATCTCCATAAAGCAGCACACCAAATATGACAATAAAACAACCGGCAACCATGCTTTGTCTGAAATTTTCTTTAAATAATTGAATGTATGTAGTGATAATGGGCGGTTCTTTCTTTTTTATCCATTGTCTTGCAACACCAAAAGCAGCAGCCGTAGCGGGAAAAATGGTAATAATCGGTATACAGCTAATTAAAAATAAAAGGTTTAATAGGGTAAAGTGATAAATCCATGTACACGTGCGATATAACCAGCCGTCTATCTGTAACATCGTGATACACACCTTCTCTTATTTACTAATAAATTCTAAAATAGCATTATATATAAGTCTTAAAGTCGGTCTTTACCAGAATAACTCACGAACCTGCTTCGTATAGATTCCTTCTGGTTTTTCTACTAATCCATCAATATTTTTTTTTATAGGATTCATATTTTGCTTTATTGCAAAAGGAAACTGCCTCATAAAAGGCAGTTTCCAAACTGACAATGAGTTTATTATTTGTTATTTTGTGCCTTGTAATTCTTCACATATTCATCATTAACAGCCTGTCCGCCCTGAGTCATGTACTCTTTAACCAATGATTTGTACAAACTGCTTACTTCATTTGGCTTAGCAGCAATTAATTTTGCAAGCATCTGAGCAGAAAAATTCTTAAGTGAGGCATTGTATTTTGCATCGGCTGAATTCGGCGTTGAATAGTAATAAGGAGCATAGTAATCAACAGATCCAACCTTTAATGCATTCTCTACTTCACTTTCAAAACCAGGATATCCTGCCGAAACAGCTGCAACGTTCTTCTCTTTGTCACCAAGCTCGATACCATTTGAAAGAATATCATAGTCGAGGTTGTTTGCAACAGTCATCATCTTTTCGCCTGAATTTGTAGTTCCAGTCTGCTTTGGAACTCCATTGACCATGTTGTAATCTACACCTTCCTTACCATTCTGAAGGAAGAGGGTTACCTCTGGGTCAGACATCCAGTTAAGATATTTTATTGCAAGGTCAACGTTTTTACTTGATTTCGGTACAAGGATATACATACCATTAGGAGCATATCCTGGCTTAGGATGCTTACCTGCATCATTTGCCCAAGGATCAATAGGCACTAGTTCTGCACCAGGGACGTTCTTTTTAAGATTGACAAGGGTACCAGGAGCTGTCCTGTAAGGACCATCCCAGTTAGTGATAAATGCTCCAACTTTTCCATTGGAAAGATCTGCATCGAGCTGTTTTGAATCTTTGTCAGTAGCGAAACTCGGGCTAATCAAACCTGCATTATACATCTTGTTCATATATTGAACAGCTTGTTTAAATCCTGGTAAATTCCAGTTGTCCTGGTAACCTGGACTTGTCTGCAGCGTTGCAAACTGTTTTTCAGTCAGGTCTGATGGTTTAAAGGCTTCCGGAATGTTACCTACTCCTGGATAGGCTGGTTGAAGTGCATACCCAAAAGGAATGACTCCGCTCACATTTCCAGGATTCTTCTCTTTGAATGCAACCATAGTGTTATAGAACTCTTCTGCTGTTGTTGGAAGAGGAAGACCGAGTTTATCGAGCCAGTCTTTACGGATAAATGTATTCATGCCCAGTAGTACAGTTCTCTTACCTGGAATGGCATACTGCTTCCCGTTAAACTTACCATACTTTAATAAATCATCCCCAAGATACTTTGAGAGATGAGATCCATCCTGCTTAAGGGCTGAATTAAGGTCTGCCAATCCACCCTGCTGTACATAATTATAAACAGTACCCTGGTTGTAGGTGAAAACGATATCAGGGGCCTCACCTGATGCCATCAATACATTCAACTTGTCCACTTCCTGGGTTCTAGGAACTGGAACAAACTTAACGGTTGCATTATACTTCTTGCCGAATGTATCATTGATATACTTTGTCCAGTAGTTATTATTCAAATCCGGCTGACCGGGTTTTCCCCTGTCAAAAACTTCAACCGTCAATGTTCGATGCTCTTTTGTATTCCCTGATGACTTCTCTGTTGTACCACTTTGTTTGCCATTTGATGCTGAACTCTCACAACCGGCCAAAGAAGCAGCAAGTGCAACCGCAGTGACAGAAGCAAAGAAAGATTTTAGTATCTTCACCTTCATAAAATCCACTCCCTTAGTAAATTTTAATTATGAATATAAAGGCGCAAGTCAGATTAAAATGATTGATTTCATCCGCCTATATTAACCTTTGATTGCACCAATGGTAATGCCGGATACAAAGTATTTCTGGAGCCACGGGTACACAAGCAGAATCGGAACGGTACCAAACATAATGCTCGCCGCTTTCAGTGCCTCTGAAGGAAGATTTGTGTTGACATTCTCTCCCGCCATTTGTTGTGAAATATTGATCACATTGTACAGTTTAAGCTGGATGGTATACAGCTTTTCATCCGTAATATAGAAAAGAGCGTCCTGAAAATAATTCCACCTGAATACCGCGTATAATAAAGCGATGGTGGCAAGCGCCGGCTTGGAAAGAGGCAGCATGATCTTAAGCAGGATCTGCAGATCATTGCATCCATCCAGGTAGGCAGCTTCTTCTAGGCTTTCAGGTAGGTTCTCAAAGAACGATTTCAATATAATCATATTGAAAACACTCATTAAACTCGGTAGAATCAGTGACAATGAGGAGTTTAGTAGATTCAGATTTTTTACAAGCATATAATCCGGAATCAAACCACCGCTAAAATACATGGTAAACACCATCACTAACAAGAAAACATTTCTGCCCTTGAGCCTTTTTCTACTCAGTGCGTACGCTGCCAAAACGGTGACCGCCAATGAAAGGAGCGCATATACAAGGACCAGAATCACCGTGTAAAACAATGAGTACAGCATACTGCCATCAGCGAATACCACCTTGTAGGCTTCGATATTAAAGTCTATAGGGTATATAGTGACCAGTTGGGATACAATTGCCCGATTGGAACTAAGTGATTCAGATAGAACATAAAGAAAAGGAATCAGGCATATTAAAACCGCTATTAAAACAATCAATACAGCTGAATAGTCAAAAACTCTATTTTTCATTTTTTGTGACATTGTCAGTACCTCCTTACCATATTCCTTTCCCGCCTAATTTCTTAGTAATAAAATTGGAACCTAACAGAAATATTAAGCAAATAACGGATTGGAATAGACCTACGGCTGCACCAATTGAGAAATTTGCGGATTGAATACCTATACGGTAAACATAGGTGCTGATAACGTCAGCATAGTCCATAACAAGGTTGTTCTGCAGGTTGAATGGACGGTCGAAGTTAATGGCCATAATATGACCGAGCTGCAAAATCAGAAGGATTGCAATGGTCGGTCTTATCCCCGGCAATGTAACATGCCAGATTTTTTTTAGCCTTCCTGCTCCATCCACGTCGGCAGCTTCATACAGCTCTTTGTCAATCCCCGTCATAGCAGCAAGATACAAAATCGTCCCCCACCCAGTACTCTGCCATACTCCAACTAAAGAATAAGTTCCAATCCATGCAAATTTATTCGTTAGGAACGGTAATGCATCACCGCCCATACGGGTAATGAATGAATTGACCATTCCTGTAGGTGTAAGTAACTGAGCAACAATTCCGCCGATAATAACCCAGGAAAGGAAATGCGGCATATACAAGATGGTCTGACTGATCTTTTTAAACCTTTTAAATGCCAATTCATTGATCAGGATAGCTAAAATGATTGGTGCCGGAAATCCCACAATTAAATCCAAGGCATTGAGCATCAAGGTATTTCTAACAACCTCAAAGAATTGTGATGTGGCAAATATTTGCTTGAATGTTGCAAAATTATTCCAAGGACTCTCACTCAAACCCTGAAACATATTGTAATCCTTAAAGGCTATCAGGATTCCATACATGGATCCATATTTAAATATCAAAATATAGGCCACAGGGATAACCAACATGAGGTAGAGTAACAGATCACGTTTTAAATAATAAAGTAATCCCTTATTCGTTTTCAGTGGCTTTACCATGATATCGTTTTTATTCAGAGCAAGGTCACTATCCTTAACCTTCATACATTACCACCTCCGTTTTAACAAATCAGCTTGAGCGCTATGGAGTCTTTTTATAGATGAGCACTTTCTTCTCCCGTCGCAATTTGTGTCAAATACGACGATTGCTTATTTAACGAAGTCACTCCCATGTGCGACCTGCTCATACGTATGGTGTGCTGTCTCAATTTGCAAAGCCTGTTCTTGTGCTTCAATACATAATTCCGCAGCTCTGAAGGTATGCTCCTGTGTCATTGCATGCTCTGTTCCATTTAGGCAATCAAGGATAAATTCCCCAAAGAATGGATATCCGACCTTTCCAGATAATTGATAATGCTTTTCCCCTTGCTGGTTCACCAAATATAGATGATCTCCCTGTGAATCTCTTGCAATATCAATATACTTTCTCACTTCAATATAACCTTCTGTTCCTAAGATAGTGACACGGCCATCTCCCCATGTACCAAGACCATCCGGAGTAAACCAGTCGACACGGAAATAGAAGGTTGCACCGTTATCTGCGACTAGGGTTGCATCACCAAAATCTTGGAATTTTGGATATTGTTTAAAATGATAATTTCCTACCTTACTATGCAATACTTTTGCATCTTTGGCTCCAGCATAATGTAAAAATTGCTCAATTTGATGGCTGCCAATATCACAAAGAATACCGCCATAATATTCAGGATCAAAGAACCAATCGGGTCTGCTTTTCGGATTTGCGCGATGTGGGCCTGTCCCAATGACCTGAATGACACGCCCAATGGCACCTTCTTCAATTAATTGTCCTGCAAACATGGAACTTTCAGAGTGGAGGCGTTCACCATAGTAAATTCCCCATTTAAGTCCCGTTTCGGCTACCTTTTGTCTTGCTTGTTTCACCTGATTCAATTTTGTAAAAGCAGGCTTATCAGTAAAATAATGTTTTCCATGGTCAAGGGCACGAAGACCAAGCGGGCCGCGCTCTGAAGGGATATTCGCACTTGCAACCAGCTGAATATCTGGATTATTGAAAATCTCTTCTTCACAAGATGCTATTTTTGCCTGAGGATATTTAGTAATGAAATCATTTACCTTCTTAGGGTCCGGATCGTAAACTGCAGTGAGCTGAGCCCCTGCCTCAATTAAGCCGTTACACATCCCATAAATATGGCCATGATCTAAACCAATGGCGGCAAATTGAAACTCCCCTGGTTCCACGACGACTCGTTTAACCAAACCTTTTGGTGCATAATTCATTCCATCATTTCGATCCATATTACTCGCTCCTTTATATTTAAGATTGGAAGAAAAACAATTATTCGTATTTACCACCAGTAGAAATAACATTTTCGGTAAAATTAACAACATGGTTTTTCTTTTCATAAAAGTGGGTGGCGTTTTTCAATACTCCATCACTGGTATAGAACGGGCTGTTCTCATTTAATGGAAGCTTTACCGTTTCGCCAGTGCTTGCTGATTGGTAAATCGCTGTTATCAATTCAAGCGTTTGTCGACCTTGTATTCCATCCACTAATACTTGTTTTTTACCTTCAATGGCTGATAAAATATCTTCAATCTGTGCTGTATGACCGGTATATTCCAGGTCTGACAATTGGTCATATGCACGCTGAAGTTTTGCCTCCAGCTCTTCATCTTTTTCAGGGAAACCATTTTCTTTCGATTTTGATGCCGCGACTTTCCATGGAACAGATACCCTTGCATTTTTTCCTTGGAAGATCAATTGCTGCTCCTCTCCATGATGAACAACAGAACTTGTAATTTGCGCTAAACTTCCATTCGGATATCGGAAAATGGCAACCGATAAATCTTCTACTTCAGCATTATCATGTGATGTATTGCTTGTAATAGCTGTTACTTCTGAAGGCATTCCATTCATCCAATGAAAAATATCGATATGATGGACCGCATGGTTTAATGTACAGCCGCCGCCTTCTTTTTCATATGTACCTCTCCACCATAAATCATAGTAGCAGTAACCTCTCCACCAAAATGAATCCACCTGCGTATGTACAATTGGGCCCATTAGCTTTGTATCAAGGATTGCCTTAAGCTTCATCATTGGATCTGTAAACCGATTCTGAGAAACGATCGATAATATCTTGCCGCTTTGTTCCTGGGCCCGGTTCATGGCATCACATTCTTCTAATGATGAAGCCATGGGTTTCTCAACAAGAACATTTTTTCCTGCGTTTAAGAAGTCAATGGCAATTTCAGCATGTGTATATGGTGGTGTACAAACGGAAACCAAATCAATATCAGGTCGGTTTAGCATTTCATGGTAATCACTATAAATATCAGCGTTTAAGTTGAAATCCTTTACGGTCTTTTCAGCTTTTTCCGAATAAATATCGGATACAGCAACAATCTCACATCTGTCTGGAAATTGCAGGTACCCCTTGATATGTGCATTTGATATTGCACCAGTACCTATAATTGCGACTTTAATCATCCCGTTCCATCCCTTTCTGTTTTTAAATTTTTCCATTATAGAAATCAGGCTTTGCCTGTTACTACTGTAATAAGCTAAAAAATCCAGAAGTGAGTTTCATGAATGTTGTTCTTACTGCGCCTTGGCCACTAATAAGAAATTGTGTCTTTTTGTGTTTTTAGTTGTTCTTTCCCTAGCTGCCATTCCATCACCCCCCTAAAATTAAACCGCTTTCATTTTTGATTTTTAAAAAAAGGAACAAAATAATGTTATTCCTTTTCTCACATACTGGCGGAGCATCCTCTGTGTTTGCACGGTTCCATTCAATTATGCTACTTTCTCCATTCGAAATATTCAGAGTATTTTTTAATCAGAATATCTTGTTCAGATAGCATCAGCCTTAAGTGTTTAGACATAAGTATTTCTGCCTTTGTTTTATCCTTTTCACAGATAGCTTCAAAAATTTCTTTGTGGTGATCCATCACTACATCCCAATCAAAAACCTTGATATCGGTCAACCGCAACATTCGAAACCTATTTAAGTGTCCTGCCATGTCTTGTATCATCTTCCAGGTGCGTTCTTTCCCGGAACATACAAATTGAGCTTTGTGGAAAGCTTCATCTAATTCAAGGAATTTTTGGACTCCTTGGTTTCCTACCTTGATAGAGACAAGCTTTTCCTGCATTTTTAGGTTGACTTCTAAATTAAAAATCGTTTCATCTGTGGGATTTTCACAGCATAACCCGACATTTTTTGATTCAATGATTTCACGGACAAACCGTGCTTCTTCTGCACGATCCAAATTGATGAGTGAGACAAATGTTCCGCTCTGAGGGATGATCGTTAATAATTCTTCCTGGGCTAATTTTAAAAATGCTTCTCTGATTGGAGTTCGACTTACTTGTAAAAAGTCGGACATTAATTTTTCTGAGATTTTTGTACCAGGAATCAGTTTTAAATTTAAAATATCGGACTTTAGTGTTTCATAAGCAAATTCTTTGGCATTAACGAATGCACTTGGCATCGATTTTCCTCTTCTCATTGTTCCTTTTTCTAGTAATCCCCTTATTTAAGCAATAAGGAAATTAATTATCATACTACCATTCTAGTAGATTAATATACTAATATGGTAGATTTGTGTTTATTGTATCTCTTTTTGTAAAAATTTCAAGGAATTTTTTTCGACAATTAAGAAAATTCGTAAAATGGGTATCAACTTGACTTGAAATTTCTGAAAGTGGTTGATAAGGCTCCATTTCTAATCGATATTTTGCTTGCCAAGCCATCACAAACTCCATTAAGGTTAATCCTGTAATTTCCTTAAAAACATGAGACACGTAAGACTTGCTTAAATTTACTTCTTCAGCCAATCGGGCAGGAAACTAACTTTTTCAGAGAATCCTTCTATTTTCTTAAAACGTTCCAGAAACATCAAGAGTTAAATCTCTAACATTCTTTTTAAATGTAGAGTTATCTATTCTCTCTTTGAGCTTCTCATAGAACAAGTCTTCATCAAAAGGAATATCTACCCAACTATCAGTCCAAGCGGATAAATGCATTGCATTTGAAATGGTTAGACCCTTTATTCCCTCTACACCAGGAGCAATCAACTTGGTGTCATTTAAAATTGCACTAACCCAGTCCCTCATGATACCAATGTGCTGAGAATTTTCACCTGGTGTAGGAATTTCACATTTCCAACACTCAGGACTTCCAAAGCCGCCTTTATAATCTCTATTAAACTCTCTCTCCGATACACGCAGTCTCCAAAAACTTAACTTATCGTCTTCAATCACTATCTTCCCACGGTCACCAGTAACCTCTAACCGATTGGTTCCTGGTGCTTCCCCTGTGGTTGTTATAAACAGACCAGTAGCCCCATTCTCATACTCTACATAAGCTGTTACATCATCTTCGACTTCGATATCGTGATACTTTCCAAATGACATAAAGGCACGTACTCTTTTTGGCATTCCACAAATCCACTGCCACAAATCAAGTTGATGCGGATCTTGATTGAGAAGTACTCCACCACCTTCTCCTGACCATGTTGCTCTCCAATCCCCTGCATCGTAATAGCTTTGTGGCCGGTACCAATTAGTTATGATCCAGATGGACCTTTTAAGCTCGCCAAGTTCCCCCGATTCAATAAGCTCCTTAAGCTTTTTATACAATGGATTTGTCCTTTGGTTGTACATAATGGCAAATACCTTATCACTTTGTAACGCAACCTCATTCATCTCTCTTACAGCTTTTGTATAAACTCCCGCAGGTTTTTCAATAAGCGTATGATACCCGGAATTCAATGATTGTATGGCTAGACCAGGATGATCATAATGTGGAGTAACGATCATAACTGCATCAAAAGCTTTCGATTGAAAAAAGCTATCCGTATTGTCAAAGAGCTTAATACTGTCACCAAAGCTCTGTTTAGCCCATTCTAACCTTTCCGTTCTTATATCACATACAGCCGTAAGTTCTGCATTGGGAACCTTTCCTGCTATCAATTCTTGTGCATGGTTTGTACCCATACCTCCGATACCGATAATACCTACACGCACTTTGGTCATAGCGACTCCTCCTATTTATAGATTCAAATCATTTAATATTTTTTTCAATGCATGGACGGCAACCGCGAATCTTTTCGCTTCTCCCTCAGGTAAACCGTAACCAGGGGAATCTGGCTCAAGTAAAGAAAAGTCCGAATAACCCCATAAATGTGGCTCAAGAGATAAATAGCCTTCATAACCTTTACGATGTAATTCATTAAGAATCTCTACTACATCTCCATCTCCTTCCCCCGCCGGTACTACATGATGATCATTGGATATGGCGTCTTTGACATGAACATACACTATATGGTCCTGAAGCAATTCATAGGCATCTGGATAATTTTTTGCATTACATTGGACAAAATTTGCAAAGTCAAAGATCCCTTTAAAATAGTCACAATTCAACGTCTCCAGAAGATCCAAACATCTTTCTGGAGTATCGCCATAAATTCCTGATTCGTTTTCGTGAAGGAGAACCACTCCACTTCCTTCAGCAGCCTTTATAAAACTCCTCCACCTTTTGATAACTTCGTCCCTATAGTTTAATGGATCCTCTCCTTTGGGAATAAAAAAGCTAAACATCCTTATATACTTACATTCCATGATTTTAGCAATCTCTAAAGTATGCTTAAACAGCTCCAAATGGGGTTCAAAATCATCGGTAATTTTAATCTTTCCCAGCGGCGATCCAATTGCCGAAAGTTTAAAGCCTCTAGCATCAATCTTTTTCTTAATCTCTTTAACTTCTTCTAAAGTATAATGAACAAGTTGTTTGCCATTAACTCCTCTCATTTCAATAAACTTGATACCATGCTGGTCTAATACATCCATCTGAGTTTTTAAATCGGAATCAATTTCATCTGCAAATGCAGATAACACAAATTTACTCATAAAATAGTAACCTCTCTTGGGGGGCTGGTTTTTTATTCTCTAATTATTTATAATTTTATGACATCTCTAATTTTTAATCATGGTATTTCTTGCTTAACACATTGCAAATATTGCTTTTTCAATCGTTAATTTTCATATAAATTCTTGAAGAATTACAATATACTAAATAAAATATTGTTAAGAGGTGGATGTCATGGACAAACAAATCCTACAATACATAGGTAATAATTTCTTTATGAACCATGTGGTAACGGAATCCCCCATTGATGTGGCAACTCACATACATGACGGCTATGAATTGTTTTACTTTATTTCTGGAGATCTTACCTATTATATTGAAGGTCAGGCTTACAAGCTTTGTCCAAACGATTTGATTATAACGAACTCCCGAGAGCTTCATAGAATTATGTTTAACTCAAAGGCCTGCTATGAAAGAAAGTATATACATTTTAAACCTGAGTATATTTCTTCTTATCAAACTGATGGATATAACATGCTTTCATATTTAGAAAAAAGGAAGTTGGGTTATTTTAATCGAATACTAGCAAAAAATGTCCTTGAAGATGGAATAGATGAACTTTGGGGTAATATTGAAAAGGCTTCCCTGGAAAACACTCCGGAAAGCCCAATTCTGATTAAAACATTTTTTATACAAATGCTTATGACCATAAATAAAATCTTTTCAAAATATAATAATCCCGTTGTGAATAGTTATAAATATGATAAAAAAATAGTCACCATTTTAGATTTCATCAATAAAAACTTAAATGAAAAAATTACACTCGATTTGCTAGAACAAGAGTTTTTCGTAAACAAATATTACTTGTGTCATATATTTAAAATGAATACAGGTTTTACTGTTTTTGAGTATATAACGTATAAGAGAATTATGAGGGCAATGGAGCTACTTATGTCCGGAAATACAGCACTTGACGCAGCTCATGCTGTTGGATTTGGAGATTATTCAACCTTCTATAAAGCCTTTAAAAAAATTACTGGTTTTTCTCCTAATCAGTACAGTAGAAAGTAGTGTTAAGGCTAACCCTGTCCACTCATTATCGGATAGGGCTATATTTATTAAGTTTGTTTTAAGCTTCTTTAATGATTTTATACCCCTGCAACGTTAATCACGCTCTCTTTTCTTATCTTTTGCTGTCGTTAAACATAAAATGCTTATTATTCAAGACTATCAGTGGGGCAGATTAATCCATTATTTTAACCTACTTTTTTAATTGATATTATCAATTGTAACTTTAAAATTACCTTTCATACTTGCAAGCTTTTCAATACCAGATTCAATCTTCCCTAATTAATCAATCCATTTGCAAAACCAAAATCCCTATAAAATATAGCTATATTTCCCCAAGGAGCATAATACATAATATCTCCAATAGAAGCTTCGGTACCATCTGGAGAACCAGCAGTAGGCAATCTTTTGGGAAGTTCGCTAATCTTTTCCGTTCCCGCGTAGTCTTCAAGTGTTAACTTAAGAGGAAGAAGTGCTATAAAATCACTTGCTGCTTTACTGTCATTCAAAATAGCAGTATATACGTCTTCACCAACAGTTAATTTTATTTTCATTTATTTCACGCCTTTTATTTTACTGATTTTGTGGGACGAATTAGGATTTCGCTTACAGCAACAGATTCCGGTGTGCTGATTGCATAAGCAACTGCATCAGCAATATCGCTTGACTTTAATCCTAAACCTTCAATTTTAGCATTATTCTTGACCCGTTCACGATTTTCAGGCTCGTTAATCGTCGTATAAAGTTCTGTATCTACTAATCCTGGAGAGATAATGGTGCTTCGAATATTGTTTTCACGCTCTTCTTGGCGTAATCCCTCCATGATGGCTCGAACAGCAAATTTTGTCCCACAATATACAGCAGAACCAGGATAGACCACATGCCCTGCAATGGAGTCAGTCGCAATAATATGACCAGATTGCTGTTTTTTCATGACCGGCAAAACAGCAGCAATACCATTTAACACACCCATAATATTAATGTCTAACATTTGTTTCCATTCATCAAATCGTTTTTCTGAAAGTGGAGCAATTGGCATAACTCCAGCGTTGTTGTAAAGTACATCCACACGACCATATTTTTCGATTGCTAAATCTACAACAGCTTGAACTTCCTCATTGTTTGTTACATCTGCAACAGCGTATGATACCTTTTTTATAAATTATTGATAGCTTCATTTTCTTGATGGAATGCTTAAACGTTTACTCAACAAATCAACCAAAATTGTTGAGTATCTATAAAAGGTAACGCATCGATGTATTTGGCAATTAAAAAATGCTATAAACGGCAGTATCTTTTATGAATGTAAAAAGAGCCAAAATACGCAAGTAGTGCATAAAAACTTGCATATTCTAGGCTTTATATTTTTATTCCTTATTGTGCTAAAGCACCCAGTTACTTTAAGTGCAATCTCTCACAAAGTTAATATTTCAGTCGCTTCAAGTTCAATGTACGCACGATAGGTAAATTCGTTGTGCTTTTGAAATTGGGGAATATCCCCATTCAAAAGAATGGGGATATTTATTAAAACTAATATTTTAACAGCAATTATCATTTCCTAACATGACAAGTCCAGAACCCGAAGCAGTTTCCTGATAATCAAGGGTAATGGCTTCACTGTTAGCAAGAATATCTTTTTCAATTGCAACCTGGATTCCATTAATGGTTTCTACTACATCATTTTCCGAAGGCTCCTCCAGAGCCAATCCCATTTTGGGACCACTTCAGCCAACCCCAGCCATAAAGAGGCGAATTCCTTTGAGGTCATGTTGTTTCATGATTTCTTGGATAAATGTTTTTGCTGAGTCCGTAATTTGCATTGTTTTTTCACCTCCTTTATTTATTGGCTTTTAATGCTAATAACCTCATACTATTTAAAATGACAAGCAAAGCAGCTCCAGTGTCACTCATGACGGCAATCCATAGAGTGAGCCAACCAGGAAAAATCAGCACTAAGGCAATTACCTTAACAAGGATTGAAAACCAAATGTTTTGTTTAATGATTTGCATGGCTTTTCGGCTTAATTTCATCGTGTGTGGTAACTTTTCTAGATTATCTGCCATTAAAACAATATCGGCCGTTTCCATGGCTGTATCTGTTCCAGCACCACCCATGGCAATGCCAAGATCAGCTGTAGCAAGAGCAGGTGCATCGTTAATTCCATCTCCAACCATAGCAACAAGCTTTCCTTCATCTTGAAGCTGCTTAACAGCATTTACTTTATCTTCGGGAAGTAATTCGGCAAAATAGCGGTCAACTCCTGTTTGTTGAGCTATTTTCTTTGCTGTTCCTTCATTATCACCAGTCAGCATCACCACTTGTTCAATGCCAGCCTCTTTAAGTTCCTTTAAGGCTTTGACAGTGATTTCACGAACGGTATCCGAAACAGCGATTATTCCTAAAATTGTTGTTTTCGTTCCGACAATTACAAGAGTATTTCCTTCGTTTTGTAGCGTTTGAACTTGTTCTTTATAATTCCTAAGATCCATGCCTAACTCTTCAAATAATTTTGGATTTCCAGCAAAGAATTCGATGCCTTCAATTGTAGCTTGTGCCCCTTTACCAACAATGGCTTTAAACGATTCTCCGTTTCTTATCTCGATATTTCGATCCATTGCATAATTGCGGATGGCCAAAGCAATAGGATGTTTAGAATGTTCTTCAATCGTTCTTGCAACGCCAAGCATTTCTTCTTCTGTTCCTTCAAAAGTGATGACTTGGGACACTTTTGGTTTTCCTTCGGTTAGAGTCCCTGTTTTATCAAAAGCAATGGCTTTTAATGCTCCTGCTATTTCTAAGAACGAACCACCTTTAATGAGCACGCCATTTTTCGCTGCATTTCCTATACTAGATACAATTGCAACGGGTGTAGAGATAACAAGTGCACAAGGGCAAGCGACAACCAATAGTTCCAATCCTTTATAAATCCAATCTAACCATCCCCCAAAACCGAACAATGGTGGGAATACCATAATCAAAATGGCTAATGAAAAAACAATAGGTGTATAGATTCGTGCAAATCGATCAACAAAATCTTGTGTCGGAGCTTTTTTCTCTTGTGCTTCTTCGACCATATGAATAATTCTTGCAATCGCTGTATCCTCAACTAACTTGGTCACCTTAATTTCTAATGATCCACTTTCGTTGATGGTTCCTGCATAAACCGTATCCCCAATTTCTTTATCAACGGGAATGGATTCTCCAGTTATCGGTGCTTGATTAACGGTGGAGGATCCTTGAATCACTTCGCCATCCAACGGAATTTTTTCACCTGGCTTTACAACAATAATGTTTCCAATCGAGAGTTCTTCCACAGGTTTTCGGAATAACTCTTCATTTCGCTTCACCCATGCTTCTTGAGGGGCTAAATTGATCAAATTTCGAATGGAATTCCTTGTTTTATCTACTGATTTGTTCTGAAGCATGGTTCCAAAGGCAAACAGCCAAACAACAGTTGCCCCTTCGGACCACTGCCCAATCAGTGCAGCACCAATGGCAGCTGAAGCCATTAATACGTTCATATCAAGGGAACCACTTTTAATAGCATAAAAAGCATTTCTAGCTGGTTTGTAGCCACTAATGACAATTACTGTTGCAAATAATAGCGTTGTAATGATAGATGAGACTGATTCAGTAAACGAACCAAGAAATCCTAGTGCCAACAGAATACCAGAAATCGTAGTTAAGGAATCCTTTTTAGGTTCATTCGTTTGTGTATTTGTTTTTCGATTGGATATTAAAGAAGCTTGATACCCTACTTTGGAAACTTCTTTGAGCACTTCTTCAACATCCATCTCATGAGTAATTTGCATCTTACTAGTTGAGAAATTGACACTGACCTCTTTAACATTTGAAAGATTTTTCATATGTTTTTCGAGTGTTACCGCACAAGCTCCACAGTCCATTCCCTCAATTTTGAAAGTTTGCCCTTTCCCATTCTGTACAAGAGGCTCTACCGAAAAGCCAATTTTATTCATATGGCTCGGAATCGATTCAAGAACAGAATCATCTTCAATCGATATTTGCATTTTTCCAGTACTATAATTGACGTTTACCTGATTGATACCATTTACCTTACCCAAACTTTTTTCAATCGTCCGAGCACAGGCAGGGCAATCCATTCCCTGTACACGAAATTCATTGATTTTCCCTGTTAGGGGAGTAATGCTCTCAGTTCTTTCAGTTGGAACCTCTCCGCAACAGGCATCATCCTGGCAACACGAATCGGTCTTTGCGGGTGTTGGATTAATTAACATAATTGGAATACTTTTTTTAGAAGTAGATTCAATAGTTGAACAGCAAGCGTCAGTACACGCATCTTTTTCCTGCGGTTTCGATGAATTCAGAAGAGGAATCGGAATACTCTTTTTATTTGATTGCTCATGACTACATGAATCATCTGAACAGCAAGTCTTAGCAACTGACTCATTTGGAGCACAGCAAGCATCCGTACAAGCATCTTTTTTCATTGATTTTGTTGGATTCATGAGTGTAATAGGGATACTTTTTTTCCCTGGCTGCTCATGGTTGCATGAACCATCTGAACAGCAGGATGTATTTTCTTTTGGATTTGAAGTTTCTAATAGAGTTAGGGGAATGCTTTTTTTCTGTTTTTCAGCCATTACAGTTCATCCCCTCATTAGATAAGCATTGATCGTTTTTATCACAATCTGCAACCTGTTCTTCCACTTCTCCTAGAACCAAATCAAACATGCGGAGTAGCATTTTGACCTGTTCATCCCTAATGCTGTAGTACATGAACTTTCCTTCTTGTCGTCCAACAATAATCCCGCACCCTTTTAAACAAGCCAAGTGTTGTGAGATATTCGATTGATTTCCTTTTATATCTTCTACAATTTGAGAAACTGTCTTTTCTTGACTTTTAATCGATTCTAATATTTGTAGACGGGTTTTGTCCCCAAACCCTTTTATGAATTTTACTTTTAAATCCAATGCATCGAGTGCCATTTTTACTTCACCTCACCTAACGTATTAGTAAACACTAATATATACTATGTAATCATATTAGCGATTGCTAATATGTTAGTCAATTAATTTTACTTTCTTTTCCTATAAAATCCTTCCTTATGAATAATTTTATAAAAAATAGGCATAGATTTTTATCTATGCCTATCAATCGGTCATCCGAAAAACGTTTGAAACAGTAAATAAACATTTAAGCTAATAATGACGATTGCAACAATCCAAGCCAAAATTTTAAGCCATAATGGGTTGACGAACTCACCCATTTTCTTTTTATCGCTGGTAAATTTAATTAAAGGTACTACAGCGAACGAGAGTTGTAGGGATAATATTACTTGGCTCAAAATGAGAAGTTGAGCAGTTCCACTTTCTCCATAAAGAGCTGTTACAATAACAGCAGGGACAATAGCAATTAATCGTGTTATTAGTCTTCTTAGCCAAGCAGGGAGGCGGATATTTAAAAATCCCTCCATGACGATTTGGCCTGCCAATGTTCCCGTTAATGTTGAATTTTGACCAGAAGCCAGTAACGCCACTCCAAATAAGATGCTTCCTAGTGTGGTTCCAAGGATTGGGGTCAATAATCGGTATGCGTCATTAATTTCCGCAACATCTGTCATTCCTGCCTGGTGGAACGTGGCAGAGGAAACAATTAAGATAGCTGCATTGATAAATAATGCAAAGAACAGGGCTATAGTTGAATCCCAGGTTGCATATTTAATTGCCTGACGTTTACCCTTACTTGTTTGTGAAAATTTTCGAGTCTGAACAATGGAGGAGTGAAGGTATAAGTTATGCGGCATAACGGTTGCACCTAAAATCCCGATAGCAATATATAGCATTGTTGGATTACTAATGATCTCTGTGCTTGGAATAAATCCTCTTGCTATCCCTCCAAAATCGGGCTTAGAAAGAAAGATTTCGGTTGCAAAACACCCTCCAATCGTAATAATTAAGACGATTACTAACATTTCAATATAACGAAAGCCTTTATTTTGTAGGAGTAAGACCACTAAAACATCTAGAGCCGTGATGATAACACCATAAATCAACGGAATTCCAAACAAAAGATACAGTGCGATTGCGGAGCCAATTACTTCAGCTAAGTCACACGCTGCTATGGCCAACTCACACAATATCCATAATCCCATTGCTACTGGCTTACTGTAATGGTCACGGCACGCTTGAGCTAAATCCCTTCCTGTAACAATTCCCAACTTCCCTGACAGTGCTTGCAAGAGAATTGCCATCAAATTTGACAGCAAGATAACAGAGAGCAACGTGTATCCAAATAACGATCCCCCTGCAATGTCGGTTGCCCAGTTACCTGGGTCCATATAACCAACTGCAACTAAATATCCTGGACCTGCGAAGGCAAGGAATTTTTTTATCCAAGAACCCGATTTTGGAATCCGAAGGCTTCTATAAACTTCTGGTAATGTAGGCTGTGTACGTTTGTTTCTCCAACCTTTTTCCGCTGCCACAGTGCTTTTGACTTCTTCGCTCATGTTCATTCCCCTCCATTATTGGGAAATACTAATTTTTTTGCACTAGGTAAACTTTTTGGGTAAAAAAAATCACTCCTGGTTTTGGAGTTCATTATATGTCAGAGTTAAAAAAAGTTGATCAAAAAATATTGTATATCACAAATTTTTTTAAAAGGGGAGACTTTTAAAAAAACAATAAAAAGGGCTGAATAGTCTACCTTTTTTGTTATTTTTGGTCTTATATGGCTATGGACACTATTAAGACAAAATACATTGATATGATAAAACCTACAGCAAAAATTACACCAAGAATTGGCTTTACCTTCATAAAACTGATTAAAATCAGCACTAAAAATAGGATTGAAATCACAAATTGCAATACTGTCTGAAATGTTGGTACTAAATGCAACGGTAAAGCTGAAACGATCTCTTTCCCCAATAGTACTCTACCCACTTGGATGCACCTTCCGACTTTAAAGTAATCTGCCAGTTAGTGCAGTAAGCATCGCTTTAGAAAATATGAATAAATATTAGTGTGTATACAGGTTTACCCTTATGTAATGATTCATAAAGATTAATAAACATACTGCCAAAACATACATCAGTTAATTGCCAGAAACACGCATCGAATCATTTGATTCGATGCGTTAATTTATTACAATCTGTTATAGGTTTCATCATCGACAGGTTCTAACCATTCCGGCTTACCTGCAGTGATTGCAATGTGTACAAACCAGCTATCTTTTGTAGCGCCATGCCAATGTTTAACACCATCGTGAGTGACAATAACATCGCCCGCTTTTAAGAATTGAGCAGGTTTTCCTTCCTCTTGATACCAACCTTCGCCACCAGTTACTAGTAAAATTTGATATCCATCACGATGGATATGCCAGTTATTTCGGCATCCTGGTTCAAAAGTGACATTCCCAACACCGACGTTAACTTTAGGGTCAGACACTAATCCTTTAAGATAACTTTGTCCTACAAAAAATTGAGAAAAAGGATTTTTTTCGCCTGCTGGGAAAATAACACCACTTTTTAATTCTTCATGTTTTGCCATTTTTAATTCCTCCAACTGTTATTTTAATTTCCCGCCAAATACCGGGAAGAAACTATGCTCACCATAATTCTGGATATGCTCTACATTCTTCAAAGTCTCCATATCTGCATCTTGAATAGTAAAATCAAGCTCTGCATTGTTTCTCATGTGATCCGGATTTGCCGTCTTAGGAATGACTACAAGACCAAGCTGGATATCATAACGGAGGCAAAGCTGTGCAACAGATACTCCATACTTATCAGCTATTACGTTAACCTCTGCATGATCGAGAACTGCACCGTGTGCAATTGGTGAATATGCCTCTACTAGGATGTCATTCTTTTGGCAGAATTCAATTAGTTCCAAAGGAGTATTGCTCACATGTGCCAATATCTGATTTACCATAGGCTTGATCTGACAGTTTTGAAGAATATTCTCTATATCATCCTGAAGGAAATTAGAAAGACCGATCGCTTTTACCTTTCCTGTCTTATAAGCATTCTCCAAAGATTTCCATACTTCTTTGTTCTCTTCGAAGTAACGGTTCTCCTCACGGAACTCCGACCAAGGCTGTGGGCTGTGGATAATCAGAAGGTCGATGTAATCCAGTCCCAATTTTGCTAAAGACTCATCAATAGACTGCATAACTGCATCATAGGTCTTTGCTTCTGCAGCAACCTTAGTCGTAATGAAAAGTTCTTCCCTTGCGACACCGCAGGAACGGATTCCTTCGCCTACACCAGTTTCATTCATATAAGCCTGAGCAGTATCAATATGACGATATCCGATAGATACCGCTTCTACCACTGCCTGTGCTGCCTGTGCATCGTCTAGCAGCCAGGTACCAAGACCTAATTTAGGAATTACAACACCATTTGATAATTTGTAAGTTTCGTTAAACATACTCTTGTCTCCTTTACATTGTTCTCTTGTGAATCACATTTCTGCACTAGGAATTTCTTCAAGTGAAACACAGATGCTTGACTCTCCAGCGTTTACTTAATCCTTACCGTTTACCTTAATTTTCAGGAATAATTTCGTTAATGCAAGTTAATGCGTTTAGTGTTCTCGGAAAGCCCATATATGGGAGGCAGTGAGTGATGGCGGTGATTAATGTTTCCTTATCATTGCCTACATTTTTGTTCCCCAGCACATGTGACTTCACTTGGCTTTCACAACCGCCCAACGTACTGATAATACAGAGTGTCAACAACTCCCGTGTTTTCAAATCAAGTCCCGAACGGGTGTAAAAGTCTCCAAAGCAAAAAGAGGAAAGATAATCCTGCATATGCTTTTGATTTTCTGGAGCAGCCTCACGCATTTTTGTGATTGTCTCACCAAAAATCTCTACCTGTACGGACAGTCCCTTGTCAAAGCGATTTTCTTCTTCAACCTGCTTTTGGCTTTCTATTGGTAAAGCGATATTCTTCGCTTTGAAAACCTCATTGACTTCATTGATGGCGTTTAATGTTTTGGGAAATCCGATATATGGAGCACACTGGTAAACTGCCTCTTTAATTTCTACTGGTGTGAGCCCAACGTTTAGTGCCGCAGCAACATGTGCCTTGAGCTGAGGCAATGTCTGGTTGGTAGTAAGCACTACCAAGGTAATCAGCTCGCGTTGCTTGTCATCGAGATTACCTTGATAGAAAACTTCTCCAAAAATAAAACGGCTTAGAATATCCTGAAAATCGGGATCGGTAGCGTATGAGGCTGGTACTCCATTTCCAAATAGTTGTTTGTATTTTTCTTTGCTCTTTTCAATGCGGTCCATAAATAAGCCTCCTGTTTGAAGTTAATTTACTTTTATTATTACAAAAGTTAGCTGCAACATGATGCTGTCAAAATCAATATTGATTGATTAATCAACATCTGTTTATAATTATAAAAAAGCCCTTCATACTTTCAATGGTTAAATTAGCGTAATTCGTTGATTACTCAACAAATCAATTAAAATTGTTGATTATCTTTAGAAAGATTGGTGAAATTAGTGTGACTAAAGTAGATAGAAGAATAGCCAAAAGCCAGGTAGCTATAAAAAATGCTGTGATTGAACTGATGTCCGAAAAAAGTTTTGATGACATTACCATTCAGGATATTGCAGACAGAGCCGATGTTAATCGAGGGACAATTTATCTTCATTACACGGATAAATACGACCTCCTTGATAAGATGATTGAAGAACATATAGAAAATCTACGGGAACTATGCCAATCCGCATCTGAAATGACGTTCCAAGAAGGAAATTATGTCTGGTTTGAATACTTTGAGCGCAATTATTTATTCTTTTCAACGATGTTAGCGAGTAAAGGTGCCCCTTATTTTCGCAGTCGGTTTCTGGATTTGGTTATCGAAGAGTATAAAGATGAAGTGAATGTAACAGAAGGAACAAATAACGGTTTAAATGATGTAGTTATTCTTCAATTTTTTGGCTCAGCAATCATTGGGGCAGTGGAGTGGTGGTTCAAGAATGGAATGCCTTTGCCAGCTCGTGTTATGGCAGAACAAACGGGAGCATTATTAGATAGGAATCTACAATAATTCATTCGTTTTTCAAAAACGTAACCTGGATTCTTATCTATACAGGACCCAGGTTACATAAATGTTTTTCGCTAAATTATGCAAAGTTTTAATTTCAGTATTCCTAATAATGCCTTTAAAAAAATTAAATTAGTGAATATCTTTATGAAAGTTGATTTAAAATTATCAAAAGTAAATAGAAAAACTTCTTACATAGAATTAACGCACTGCTTATAATACAGGTGCGTTTCAATTAATGAACTGAGTTTTTATAGACACATCTTGCGTTATTCGCTGAAGGAAAATGTAACCTTCACACTACCTGAACCTAAGGCTTCCGTTAGACCTGTGGTGTTGTCAATGTGTCCGAGCTTTACATAGCTGTAGGAAGTATTGAATGTCTTATAAAAAAGAACAAGACAGTTGCTACCATAGAGCATTAAATCACCTACATTGATCCTACCTGGACTGGTTGACGTATTTTGCCGAAAATTAACAGCCAAATTATTATATTTTTCATTGCCATTAAGATCAGACATATCTACTGTTAGCGGAAGCTGTTTAACAAGCGCTTTAGCTGTATCGTTATCCTCAATAGTCGCCGTGAATGTCTTATTTCCAACTATGATATCTATCGTATTTTTCATTGTTGTTGTCTCCTTAGCGCTAACTGTTTGGCTTATATTATGTTCATCGGTTGAATAGTTTTTAGAAACATCAGATGTGTCAGATGATGTACTCCTATTGTTTGCTGCAGTATTACTGCATCCTGCAGAAGTAAAAATAACAGCAGAAATAAAAAATACTGAAAGGATTTTCTTCATCTATTCTGCTCCTCATGTCGTTAAGCCTTATACCAATTGCTCATTATTATTCCATTCCACTTATATATCTTTTGACATTTTAAATCCTGCATTTTTCGGCTACTAATCTTGATCTAAAGCAGATTTTCCACAATCTAGAAATTTAGTAAAAGAAAGTAGAGCAGGGAACATAAATCAACAATGAACAGGGAGTTCTTAAAAAATGTTGAATTTATTCCTTATCTAGAAAGTTGTTTAGTAGGACTCTGCATGTAGTTTCTTAGTAAAATAAATACCAGTCCTAATACCAACGATAATAATCCCACTAACACGACGTATTGTGTACCTAAATCTGAAATAAACAATCCACCTACAGCTGTACCAATGGTTGTTCCTAAGTTAACGGATGATAAAAATAATCCATTAGCGAAATCAGGAGCTTTTGGAGCTGCAGACGTAATCCAATATTGATTAATATTGGTTCCTATACCAGCCAATATTCCCCAACATAAAGTAATGATAGCCATAGGTAAAGTAAATTGTCCTAATAGGAATAATAGGATGTAAACGGCTCCCAATGCAAAAGGAAAAGATACTACAGTTTTGTTGGCATCTTTAGTAAGTAACTTCCCTGCCACAATGTTTCCAATAATATTTGCCCCCCCGAAAATGACTAACATTAAACTAATTGATTTCCCAGAGATATTCGTAACGGTTTTAAGATACTCAGCAAGATAACTATACACCCCAAATACAGCCGAATTAAGTAAAAGGACAGCAACAATGGAAAGCCAAGTAATTGGTTTTTTTAATACCGATAATTGAGCTCCGTAAGAAAGTTTTTCTTTAACAGGCATAGAAGGGAAAGATACTAATGTAGCAATAAATACTATAACGTTTACGATTGCGAAAAATGACATTGATATTTGAAATGAAATTGTGCTGGCAAGAAAACTTGCGATTGGTACTCCAAGTACCATACCTGCAGAAACTCCAATAAAAACTTTTGAAACAGCTTTTGGAGCTTCTTCTTTTCGAACTGAGTTAGCCGCCATTGTAAAAGCGGCTGAAAAATAGATTGGATGAAATATGGCTGGTATCACACGTGCAATTATTGCGATGGCAAAGTTCGACGTAAATATAGAGACAATGTTACCTAGAACGAAAATACCAAGTACAAGTAACATTGCTTTCTTTCGATTTACCCCCGAAAATAATAAAGGCATTGTTGGACCAGATCCAGCAACAACAAGGGCAAAAAGACTCACCAGCAATCCAGCTTTTGATACACTGACATGAAAGTGATCAGCAATGTAGGGTAATATCCCTATAACTCCCATTTCCGTATTTATGATGCCGAAAGCCCCTAAGGTCAATGTAAATATAAGTAAATTATTTCGCTTAGACAAAGAAGCAACTCCTATCTTAGTTGTATCTTATTAGACAACTTGTTTTGTTGGACGAATCAAGATTTCACTTACCGCAACAGTTTCAGGTGTGCTAATCGCATAAGCTATTGCATCTGCGACATCGCTTGCTTTCAGAGAAAGTCCTTCTTCACCCTTACTCATAAGATCCTTTACCCATTCTCGCTCTTTAGGCGTATTAATTGTTGTATAAAGTTCAGTAGTTACCGCCCCTGGTGAAATTATAGTGGAACGAAGATTATTTTCTCTTTCTTCCTGACGCAATCCCTCCATAATTGCTCTAACTGCAAACTTAGTCCCACAGTATACAGCAGATCCTGGATAAACAACATGTCCAGCTACGGAATCAGTTGCAATAATATGACCGGACTGTTGTTGCTTCATAACAGGTAATACAGCAGCAATTCCATTTAAAACACCCATAATATTGATGTCTAACATTTGTCGCCATTCATCAAAACGTTTTTCTGAAAGTGCTGCAGTTGGCATGACTCCTGCGTTGTTGTAAAGTACATCTACACGACCATATTTTTTTACTGCCAAATCAACAACTGCTTGAACTTCTTCTTTATTTGTTACATCTGCAATAGCATAGGTAATTTCAGTATTTGGTAATGATTCAACAAGAGCTTTCAAACGGTCTTCACGGCGAGCAGCAATGACTAGTTTTGCCCCTTCTTGCGCAAGTTTCTTGGTAGTAGCTTCACCAATCCCACTTGATGCGCCCATTATAATAACAACTTTTTCTTGAATAGTAGACATACTGGATAACATCCTTTCTTACTGTTTTTTCACTATGTTATTTATTTTAATGTGTTTTTTGTATATATCCTAATACTTATATCTTATTTCAAGATATGCCTGATGAGCATATCACAAACATATAAAATATTATAAAGAAGAAGTTTCAATTGGAATTAAGAGTGTTGAGATATTTCCTTGCTGTTGCAAGAGAGGGAAGCATGACGGACGCTGCTGATTTTTTGCATGTTACTCAGCCAACCTTGTCAAGACAATTAAAAGACCTTGAACGAGTTAGGTAAAAAACTATTCATTCGAAGTAGTCACAGCATCATTCTTACCGAAGAAGGAATGCTCCTATCAAAGAGAGCAGAAGAAATCGTTGATATGGTTGATAAATTAGAGGGAGAGTTTAGTTCCATGGAAGAAACAATAAGTGGTGATGTAGGTGGTGGGGAAACAGACGCAATGAGACAGATTGCACGGGTAGTACGGGGCTTACAGTTATGTTATCCAAATATCCGGTATCACCTTTACAGTGGAAACGAAGATCATGTGACTGAACGGCTTGACAAGGGATTGATTGACTTTGGCATTTTAATTCAACCAGCCGATTTAAGGAGAAAAAATGAAGATTTATGGTTTAAAGATTGAAGATATAAGTCATTCGATCGGATATAAAAATGTCTCTCTCAATTTATAAGAATTTTTAAAAGAGTTTATGGAGTATCTCCTAATCAATATAGAAAACAAGTTACAATTTTAATAAATAGCTAAATCACTCAACTTTCCCAATACTAATCGAAGATTCATTCAATAATTGTCCAGATTCCGTAATTATTAATCACCTGATAGGACTTATTAAGAAAGGGTATGCCTAAAATAATTGAGGCATACCCTTTTCTCGATTTAATAATTTATTAAGTTTATAGCGGAGCTTCTTTTCTAGTAACCTTAATGCATTCCTACGTGCCCTCCTAGGCATGGTGCTTAAACTATAGTCAAATGATTTCAATATCGAATTCCATATACTTGTTTAAATTATGACTTAGTGGACCGTCTTCCGTAATTAAGTAATCAAGTTCTGAAACGGGACCAACCAAATAATTGGAAATAGTATTAAGCTTACTTCTTGTTACCAAGGTGGCGATTTTATTGGAACTTTTAATCATCTGACGTTTAACATGAGACTCTTCTATATGAGGAATGCTGATACCAAAGTCAGGATGCAAGGAATACACTCCTAAAAAACAGAGATCAACTCTAATATTTTTAAGCACTTCAATGACATCTAATCCGACAGTGACAAAAGATTCCTTAAAAAAGGTTCCACCCAAAAGGATGATATCTGTATTGGGATGTTTTGATAATGCCAAACTAATAGATGGACTATTCGTAATAACAGTCCCTTTAAACTCCATTGGAATTTCTTGAGCCAGAAATAGATTGGTTGTACTTCCATCTATTAAAAGAACTTGTCCATCTTTAATCATCTTCACCGCTTTTAAGGCTAACTCTTTTTTTGCATCTATATTTTCTTCCGTTCTTTCAGAATAGGTTAAAGCGCTCGCAGATACAGGAAATGCCCCGCCGTGTACTCTTTTGATTAGACCTAATGAATCCATTTCTCTTAAATCTCGTCTAATGGTGTCCTCGGAAACATCCCATTTTATGCTTAATTCTTTCGCAACGACTTTCCCTTCTTTTTCAAGTATTTGTAAAATTTCGCTTTGTCGTTCTTTTCTAAGCATAACAGTGACCAGCCTCCGTGTTTTTGCATGTTTTTTCTTATATTATATATTTTTTTCTTGAATCCACCAATTTTTTTTAAAAAACCGGCAAAATTCTTCTTGTTTTTTCTTGTTTATGGAGATAAAATATTCTCAAATACGAAAAAACTAGCACAAAGACGCAAAAACAAGAAAACGATTGCCTAATCCTTACATTTAAAAATCACACGAAATAAAAGGAGGAAATAAAGATGAATAATAATATTGAAACACTAGCTGTAAATGCGATTCGCACCTTATCCATTGACGCGATCAATAGTGCAAATTCTGGTCATCCAGGCTTACCGATGGGGGCCGCTCCAATGGCCTATGCACTCTGGGCGCATCATCTAAATCATAATTCTGCAAATGCAAAATGGTTTAATCGAGATCGTTTTATTCTTTCTGCCGGACACGGATCTAGCTTGTTATATAGTTTGCTTCATTTAGCTGGGTACAATGTATCTTTAGAAGATTTAAAAAGTTTTAGAAAGCTTAATAGCAAAACACCTGGTCATCCCGAATTTGGTCACACAGAAGGTGTCGAAGCGACAACTGGTCCTCTAGGTCAAGGGATTGCAAATGCAGTAGGAATGGCGATGGCTGAAGCGCATTTAGCTGCAAAATTCAATCAGGATGGATACCCTGTAATTGACCATTATACATATGCTTTAGTGGGCGATGGAGATTTAATGGAAGGCGTCTCTTATGAGGCCATGTCTATGGCTGGCCATATGAAACTAGGAAAATTAATTGCATTATATGACTCCAATGATATTTCGTTGGACGGTGAATTAAACCTTTCCTTTTCAGAAGACATTCAAAAAAGAACAGAATCAGCTCATTGGCAATATTTACGAGTAGAAGATGGCAATGATGTAGCAGAAATCTCAAAAGCTATAACATTAGCTAAACAAAATATAAACCAACCAACCTTGATTGAAATTAGAACCACAATTGGTTATGGAAGTCCCAAAGTGGCAGGAACAAACAAGGCACATGGAAATCCACTTGGAGCAGAAGAAGCTCGTGCAACAAAAGAGGTATATGGCTGGCAATATGAAGAGGATTTCTTTGTACCGGAAGAAGTTAAAGCCCATTTTGAAGAACTAAAACAAAGAGGAATGGGTCAAGAACAACAATGGAATGCATTATTCCAGTCTTATCAAGAGACATATCCTGAATTAGCAAAAGAACTGCAACAAGCCATCACAGGAGAAGTTTTAATTAATGCGGAAGACATCCTGACATTTGATACAGGTAAAACAATCTCAACTCGTGTAGCCAGCGGAGAAGCTATTAACCATTTTGTCAAATCAGTTCCTTCTATTTTTGGAGGAAGTGCGGATCTTTCTCACTCCACAATGACAGATATAAAGGAAAACGCAGCATTCGCGGTAGAATCATTTAGAGGACGGAATATCTATTTTGGTGTCCGGGAACACGCAATGGGAGCGGCTGGAAATGGTTTGGCTCTTCATGGCGGGGTAAAGCCATTTGTTAGTACATTCTTTGTTTTCAATGATTATCTGAGACCGTCAATTCGTCTGGCAGCCTTGCAAAAGCTTCCGGTCACCTATGTATTTACACATGATTCGATTGCGGTTGGTGAGGATGGACCAACTCATGAACCAGTTGAGCAGCTAGCTTCTCTTCGTGCCATCCCGGGGCTAACCGTCATTCGCCCATCAGATGCAAATGAAACGGCAAGTGCTTGGGCTTATGCATTAAAACAAACAGACGGTCCTGTTGCGATGGTGCTGAGCCGTCAAAACCTGCCTGTATTCCAAGAAACACAAGCCAATTTAGACAACCTTTCAAAGGGAGCTTACGTATTAACGCAAACAAATGACCAGCCAGAGGTTATCTTGATCGCTACAGGTTCGGAGGTTTCATTAGCCATTAACGCAAAAGCTGAACTCGAAAGGGAAAATGTATCCGTTCGTGTTGTAGCTATGCCAAGCTGGGAATTGTTCGACCGCCAACCGAAAGAGTATAAAGACCTTATTCTGCCTGCTTCTGTAACAAAGCGTGTAGCACTAGAAATGGGTATCTCTCTTGGATGGGAGCGCTATGTAGGATTAGAGGGCAAAGTATTATCCATCGAAACATTCGGTGCTTCAGGTACAGGCGCTGCTGTTATGGAGCTATTTGGATTTACGACGGAAAATGTGGTTCGTACGGCTAAAAGTCTACTATAATCATAAAATGGAGGAAATATACGATGAAATTATTTATTGATACTGCTAATCTTGTAGATATTAAAAAGGCTTATAAAATCGGTGTTTTATCTGGTGTGACAACCAATCCTTCCCTAGTTGCAAAAGAAGGTGTAAAATTCGAAGACCGGATTGCAGAAATCTGTCAGGCAGTTCCACAGGTAGAATCTGTTTCCGCTGAAGTAACACCAGATGCTGTTACAGCTGACGAAATGATTGCTCAAGCTGAAGAGCTTATTAAAATTAACGGCGGAGATGAGAAAATTACAATCAAGCTTCCTATGACTTTAGAAGGTTTAGAGGCTTGCCGTTATCTAGCTGATAAAGGCGTTAAAACAAATGTCACACTGATCTTTACAGTAAACCAAGCACTATTAGCGGCTCGTGCAGGTGCAACTTATGTATCTCCATTTTTAGGACGCTTAGATGATATTTCCGAAGATGGCGTACAATTAGTAGCAAAAGTAGCTGAACTGTTCAATATTCATCATTTCGACACACAAATTATTGCAGCATCTGTTCGTCACCCGGATCATGTAACTCGTGTAGCAATGGCAGGTGCACATATTGCAACGATTCCGTTTTCAGTCATTGAGCAAATTTCAAAACATCCACTAACTAATCAAGGAATCGAAAAATTTGCTGCTGATTGGGAAAGTACTCTTAAAAACTAAGTTAAACAAAAAACACGACATGCTTATCCTAAAAGGTTCACTTAAATGGTTCACGAAGGCAAATTGACACATGAAATGGCATGCGAATTGACGCATGCCATTTTTGTTATAGTATCAAAGTTTTGATCGTTTAAAAGAAGATTTCGTAATGGATAACTCTCGCACCAAAATTATTGCCGTAACAGTATCCAAAAATCATCAACCTGTTTCATTTCCAATTCATTTAGGAGCATGTTTCCATAGCGAATGTCGTCGTACCATTTTTTATATTGCTTTAAATTTTCGCTTCGCTCATTTAATTTCAAGACTTCATGAGCGGTTAATGAGGCTCGCCATTTTTCTTGTTGCTTCACTTCTCCTGCTAAAAAACGATAAATGAAACGAATTTTTTCCTCCATCGTCATTTGCTCAAAATTTGGTTTGCGTTTTGTTAGTTTTCGGAATAATGCTTGAGCATTTTCTTTTACTTCCCTTTGAAATTTCTCCCTATCAAATAATGAAACCTTTTCATCTTCATACTCCAATACTACATCTTTACGATAACCGCTTTTTAGAATTCGAGTGAATAGGTGGATTATCCAAGAAAATAATCGTCGAACCATATTTCTGAATTTTTTTATTAATAACACTGCTATCAGGACAAAAAAAACAACGACAAATATAATACCAATAATCCAAAGGAGATGATCTAACCATTCCGGCATCGGGTTTGTATGGTTCTTGCCTATATTCAATGGCGGCCTTACTGACTGATTTGTTCCAACTTCCGAAGTTTTATTGGATTCTTCCCCACCAAATATAAGTCCTAAAACAGATTTTACAACAAAATACAAGGCCGATTTGATAGATTGAAAGTTAGAGATGAAAAAGATAATTAATAATATAATAAAAAGATAGATCCGGTTGAGACGTTTAACTTCACTTCCAACCTTTTTCTGTTTTTCTTTAGAAAATGATGCATGATGTAAGAGCTGTTCATTTGTCATGAAGACCATGACAGTAATAAATAGGAAACCTGCCGTACTAATCCAATTTTTGTACATAACGAGATGCTCATTAAACGCAAATATGATATAGCTCACAAAATACAAGGGTAAACAGACTACCCACATGAATTGATTTTGCACTGGCTGTTCCCCATCTTTTTCTGCATGTTGAATTCCTCGAAAAGCAACCACGAGACCGATTAAAAGTGTAATTATTTTTGCCCATATAGACTCAAAAAATAGGAAACTATATATCGTTACGATGACTGCTGCGCTTATGAAGGAAAGCGGGCGCCAATGATTAATTAAAAGACAACGAATAAGGAAAGTAATAAAGAATAGAAACAGTAACCCCAAAAACCACAGGAGGATCTCTTCCTGGTTCAGACAAAACGCAGCGAACAATAGGAACACCGGGAATACACCTAATCCTTCGACTATTCCGAAAATTAAAGTTGCAATGGAATGCTTTCCTTTAACCCGCATTTTCCACATCTGCCTTTCTTGCTTCATCTGCTAATGTCACAACATGCACTGCATTGCCTAATTGCTCTAATTTCTCCATTTGCCGCTCTACTTTTTCCGTTATTTGATAGGCAAATATAATGATATCTGTATTTGTCAGTCCGCTCTCAATATCTTCCTGTAAAAACGCTTGAAAATTACGGCTCCGGTCCATCTTCACCTTCGCAATGGTGTCCAAAATGAATTCTGCTTGTTGCCCATCACTTGACGGGCCAAGACGAACAGATGGCTTAACGAGTGCAATTGAATTGACAAAGGGTTCAACATAATAACCATTACAGCCAAATCCTGTGGCAACCCCCTGGTTGATGGTATAGCTTGCCAGTGATGCCGCATAAGACAGGGCCTTTTCGAATAGATCGAGCTTCTCCATCGGTAACCATATATCATCCGTTACATCAAAATTCACATAAATAAGTAAATGATGGTCAGCAGTAAAATCTTTCTTATTAATTTGAAAAGAATTTGTTCGTGCTGTTGCCTTCCAATTAATAGAATGAAATGGATCACCTTGTTGATATTCACGTACTCCTGCATATAAAAAGGGATCCTCTACGATCCAGCGTTTCACGGTTATCTCACCAAGCCAACTATGAGAGGGCAAAGGAATCTCTTCAATAGGTATTAGTTTCGGATAAACCGTTAAGGCAGTCATTGCGGTAATCGAATCAAATACTTCGTTAAATCCCAATGGGTCTCCTACTGTAACAGACACATTTTGAAGCGGATAATAGCCTCTTTTTCTTCCGACAAAGTGATGCCTGCGGGTTATTTTTTGATAGGGCCGTAAACTAAATAAAGTAGAATGATAGACTGGTCCTTGTTCTTCCATTTTCACCCTATCTTCATTTAGTAAGTTTGAATGGATCATGGTTTCTAATCTTAACCATGCAACAGGCAGTATTTTTCGGTTCATGATTTCGTAGACCATTACCACCTTTTCACCTTCAAAAACGGAGGTCTGCTCAAAATAACGATGGTAGGATATTCCTTTCAAACCCCATTTCTTATTAATCATTCCCTGTGCAAGAAAAATAAAGAGAAATACAACGATGACCCAGGCTATATTCATTTTGGAAGTAATTCCTTTTCCATCTCAGTTGGGACTTTTACATTCGCCAAAATATCGTCAATGATCGCATCCACTTCCCCTTGCTTCACGCCGATTCGTTTGGCTAACACAAGACGATGCCCTAAAACTGGCTTTGCCATTTTCTTAATATCATCCGGTATGATATAGGTCCTTCCCTGTAATAATGCATATACTTGGATAGCCTTTAACATCGCTTGACTTCCACGCGGACTGACCCCAAGCAAAATATTTTCATGATTTCTAGTTGCCTCTATAATATCCATTAAGTAGGAAAGCACGTCCTGACTAATCTTTACCTCATGATAAATGTTTTGCATCGCAACAATATCATCGACACTAACGACAGATTCTAACGTTTCTAATGGATTGTTCTGTTTAAATCGCATTAAAATATCCATACCTTCTTGTTTTGAAGGGTATCCCATATTGATTTTTAATAAAAATCTGTCCAGTTGTGCTTCAGGCAGCGGAAAGGTTCCCAAACTTTCTACTGGATTTTGTGTCGCGATAACTAAAAATGGATTGGTTAACTGATGGGTGTGTCCGTCAATCGTTACCTGACGCTCTTCCATACTTTCTAGTAAACTTGATTGTGTTCTAGGTGTGGCTCGATTAATTTCATCTGCTAAAAGAAAGTTTGTAAAAATAGGCCCTGGCCGAAATTCAAATTCGCCCTTTTGTTGACTAAAAAAATAAATTCCTGTAATATCTGATGGCAGCAAATCTGGGGTGAATTGGATTCGTTTAAAGGTCCCTGATACGGATTTCGCTAAAGATTTTGCCAGTAATGTTTTACCTGTACCAGGCACATCCTCCAATAACACATGTCCATTGGAAACAAGCGCGACAAGCAATAAATCAATTGTATTCCCTTGACCGACGACGACAAGATTAACATTTCTCTTTATTTTAGCCGTAACTTCCCTGATATCCGATAAATCCATTCTTATATACCCCTATTCATAGTTATTATTTAGTTACACTAGGTGGCTTCCCTTTGAAACTATTATAAGTAATAAATTAATAGAAAGATATTAAGACTCAACCAATTCTCTTCATTTTTTGTACAGTTATTACCAAAGAGAATAACCCATATCCTGCCACCAAATCCATTGTCGCAAAACTTACCGATCTCTTTTACATCTAATTTTTGATGATTCGCTTAGTCTGGAAGATTCTCTATGTATGATGTATGGGACTAAGAGCTTCTTTTTGTTGTTGTTTTTCGACTTTTGAGCAAAATATGTAGCCATAAAAAAGAGAACTAGTTAAAATTCTCACTAGCTCTCTCTCTTATTAGTTAATTATTCTTTTTCCACTCATCAAATTGCTTTTGCTTTTCAGCGATGATTTTATCAATGCATGCTGCTTTTAGTTTTTTATTAAATTCTGGTAAAGCCTTATTAGGGTCTAAGGCTCCGGCTTCAAGTGCAGCTTTGTACTGATTGATAACGTTTGTACAGAAATTCAAAAATAAACCATAAGCATTCGAAGAATCTTTGTGTTAAAATGAATAGTCTGGTGGATAGAAAGAGAGAGGAACATCTATGAATCAAATGCAAACTAAAATACCTAAAAATTTCTTTAAAAACATAATCGGCCTCATTAAAGGGAAAGTCTTTGTTATCAATGTACTTCCTGTGTTGGCAGGATATTTTTTATCTTCTCATATCAATCATCTTCCACTTGCTGAACATATTGCCTCTTTCTTTGTTACATTAATAGGAAGTGCCTTTGTCATTGCTGGTGCATTAATGTTGAATAATTGGTACGAAACCGATTTAGATAAACTAATGGAACGAACTAAAAATAGACCGAGTGCTACTGGCGAGTTCAGCAAGAAGTTTGTTTTAACATTAGGAGTTACAACAAGCATAATAGGATTTTTAATATTGCTTTTTACTAATGCCGAAGTGTTACTATTTTCATTCATTGGTTGGTTTTTTTATGTGGTCTTGTACACATTTTGGAGCAAACAAAAATACTCATGGAACACGATTATTGGTGCTGTATCAGGATGCGTAACACCTTTAATCGGTTGGTCTGTGTTATCTAGCAGTTTTCAACTTATCCCTATGATGATGGCACTCATCATATTCATTTGGCAAATGCCCCATACTTATGCTATCGCCATACGAAGATTTGATGATTACAAACGGGCAGGATTCGCCATGTTACCTGTTGTATCAGGCATCAAGAAAACGAAAATCCACCTTCTATTTTATCTTATCTGTTTGATTCCAATACCATTCTTCATGAAATCTCTTAGTATGTTTTTCATCGGATTTATGACACTATTAAATATCGGATGGATCATTTTATCTATAAGCGGATTCTCTACACAAAACGAGGATCATTGGGCGAAACGGATGTTTAGATACTCCGTTATTCATATGATGTTATTTCTTTTATCTATTATCGTGTTGTCAATTTAAAAAGAACCCTTGAGCCTGAGGGTTCTTTTTATTTCTTCACTCTACATCCTAAAGTTTGTTCATTGATCAAAAAATAAAAGATAGGTTTTACTAAACAAACTCCCTCTTTAATCTTTTTAAATTAATGATTTTAAATATTGACTGTATTACTAAAAGATATCAAACAGGCTTCCTATTAAGATAGGGAGCCTTAAGTAATTATTTAGTCAAATCTTGCTAGCAATGCCTCAGTTTTCTTAAATGTCATGAATTTATCAAACATTTCATCTAGAGTTAGTGCATCTAAATCTTTTTTGTTCTTCTTCCAGTGCTTTCTCCACACTTATACTTACGGACAGTTTTTTGCATAAAAATAGCCCCCTACGAATTTTTATAGGTGACTAAGAGTAAATCTCCTCCACAGTTTTGCTTAACAGTCTTCATCAGTCTAGTTAAAAGACACCGTTTAGACTGTAGGGGGAATTTTATTATAAACGTTCAAGAATGTGTCAATGGCGGGACTACGTGGGAATCGAACCCACCAGACCTGGCACGCAGGTCTCAAGCAGTTTTGAAGTTTGCTGGCACCTGTTTTTCTAGTATCTTCATGTACCTTCAATTACTGATAAAAAACCAAAATGGCCATATATATTACGAATTATTTCTGCTCCCCTTCAGAATAAGTTTCTTGGCAGTTGGCCGTAAGGAGTCAAAAATCTGTTTAACATCGAAAAATTGTTTTAATACATTGTTTTCTCCGGTTAATGCTTCTCGCATCCGTAAACCATCTACATCAATACGAGCTTGACGGAAGTAATCTGGACCTAATTGAGACCAGTAAGCCTTTGATGCGTCCACATTGGCATAGTAATTAAAGCCCTGGCTTTTCAAATAGTGATATTTATCATTGGAATACTGTTTCCAGTCTCCAATATCACTACCGAAAGCGAAAATAATCGTGTCTGTTGGTCCGACAATTGGTTCTACCTCTTTTTTCCATTTAGATGTATCTTTTTTTAAATGATCCAAAGATACTTCCTTTGCATTAAGATGTCCCCAAGTATGAGAGGCAAACCTCCATCCCTCTTTTTTCATCGCATTAGCTACTATTTCCGCTTGCTGCTGATCCTTTATGATATTTGGATTAGGCTCATCACTATTTGGACCATAGTCACTCTCTGAGGTTCGATATCCCAGTACTCCGTTATATCCGGTTAACGAGATGATTCCTTTGGCTCCCTTGTAAGAAAAATCCGGATGTATTTTAACAAAGTTATCTACGATAGGAACTAGATCATAAGCTCCTTGTACGGCTTGCCCCTTCTCATTTACATAGGTATTTGTGACATTTCCATTGGCATCAAGTGTTAAGTTTTTGGCAAATCCATCATTTTTCATATATTCATAATAGCTAACATCATCCTGTGATAATATCATTGGTTTTTTACCTGGCGGCAATTTAATGTCCTGGTTAACCATTTTCCCCTTTTTATCGAGTTTTGCAATGTCCTCAAGATTCAAAAGGACATATCCTCTCTCGTATAATTGATTTATAATTTTTTTAAATTCATTGGTAGTCACCATGTAATTTTCATAACCTTGAGTCATATCATCTCCATCAAATGCTTTGGATGGATCAACAATTAATGAGTGAAAAAATAAATGAGAGATCTGGCTATTGTCTGGCCATGTCACAAGATTTTTCATTTGTTTTTCGTATGTATCAATGGCACTTTGAATGTCTACATCCTTAGAAATATCTGATTGTTTTAATAGGGTTATAGATTTTTGGTAATCATATTGTTCAGCTGAAACCTTAGCTTGTGCTAACAGTTGCTCTTTTTGAGTTTTCTCTTCTTGTATCTTGTTAGGCTTCGAATTTTTGTCATGGTGTTCCTTTTGGCTAGAATGAGAATGTATTTTCGCTATATTTGTTGTTGATGTATGATCCTGACAGCCTACCATAAAAGCTATTATTAGCAAAATCGGTATCAGGGTAAGGGTAAAACATTTCTTCATTAAAGCTACTCCTCGTATTGTAGTATTCAGTGTACATCGCATAATCTCTTATACTATTAAACAACTTCCTTGTTTATTGAATATTTAATTTAATGACTTAATATTAGAAAATTTCATTCATCTACTGTATAAGGATTGACATTTCATTTACTACAATTGTAATCAAATGATAATTAGAGGGAGGTAAAAGTTTGGCTACTAGTGGCTACATACGTGATTTTGAATGAGTGCTATAAGTAATTATACAGCAAACAGCCAACAAACTAATGATTTAAATTGGCAATCAGTGAAGACAGTACACACTTCATCATTGCTAGGTAAAAAAAGCATGGGGTACCGCCAACATTTCAAAGTGTGAACGGTGCCCCAAAAAGTTTAAAAAAACCAAGCCTTTTCTAACTTATCATAAAAAGCTTTAAGTTCGTTTTTAAGTTGTTGAAAGAATTCAATCTCTTCATTATCCAGGACTTTGGTGCAACCATTTGCTTGGTCGATTTTCAATTGATAAGGTGCTACGTCTTTTAATAATGATATAAAGCGATTATATTCTTGAGTATCCAAAACTTTTTTAATGTTGTTGTCCATCCAAGTTAACACCTCTGTACGATACGTGTTCATTTTAAATAAACCCTTTTCGGCAATGTATTTTTCAGGAAACATAGAGAATGGAGCTTCTATTGAATAGCTTTTTAAGCTGAAATTGTCTATTTTGTATTTCTCCATTTCCTTTAAATGTTGCTTTTACGAAGTGTCGGGGCCGTTGCTTCATCTACACGTTTATTTGCCTAACCGGCCATAGTAGACTTCGCACCTCTATGTGAATAAACAGAGATATGATCCAGCCGCTGCGTTTTATGTGGACCTACGAATTTCAGCTCGTAATCCCCTAGATTGTATATCAGTATATCATCGCCACTATTTATTTTCACCGAGCTTGGTTTACCCAGAGATTTTTTAATTTCCTCGAAGCTGATTTGATTGAAAGCTTGGCTTTTATTTGACATAGAACCAAAATAGCGGAGGTCGTATACAACATCGCCCTGACCAATTCCGAATGCATACGTACCACTCCCTGCTCCTAGCGAATAGGTATCATAGGCGTAGGGGTCATTTGGTTGCCAATGTCGGCTAGGTTCACCCCAGGTTGCGTAAATATCATCGATAGTCGTCTTACCTGCGACAAAATTAGCTCCCTTTACCATCCCTTTCTTTGCCAGCGCAACGATATTATTAATTTGCTGTTCATGCCCCCTCGTACTGGAAGCCTGCGCTGTCGGTTGATTTGAACCAATTGTAACTGCGCCTCTCTGATTATCGTTACCCTTCGAAGAAGTTGGGACATCGCCCGATCCGGATTCTGTATTTGTTGCCGATCCATCTTTGGCGTCATTTCCCATCACCGCATCTCCAGATGGAGTATCACCTAAATTTTTATCAGCAGTTGTTGGTGTTGCATTTTTGGCCGTCGTGGTCGTGTCCACATGCGGTTTAGACACATTTTTATCCGTCGTGGTTGTGTCCACACGCGGTTTAGACACATTTTTATCCATTGCTGTTTTACCGTTAGTCAGCGCACATCCGCTTAAAACCACCATTAGGGTCATCCCGATAAGTGTCCAACTAAACGATTTTCGTTTAAAGTATTTAATCATAAGAATCCTTCTTTTTAACTGCTTCTTGGAACCCGATAATCCCGCTGTTCCAGGAATTTGCTTAAACCGCTTATATCTTTCCAGCATTGTAATAATCGTATGTCCGTATTCGGATACCTGCTTCGGATCAATGCGGGAAAGGGCCAAGGCATCTGCCGAAAGCTCCTGATCCTCCCTCATTTTGTATATTGCGTACCAAATTAGCGGGTTAAACCAATGTAATATCAACAGCAAATGCATTAGCCAATTCACGAAAATGTCGGCATGTCTCACATGCGAAAGTTCATGCAAATAAATATGATGTAGCCTCTCTTTCTGCAGTTCCCTGCTGTTGACAGGCAAAATCAAATGGGGTCGGAACAACCCGAAGAGTGTTGGCGTGGTCACAACCGTCGAAAAGCTTAAGCGAATGCGGCGTCTGATTCCCATTATTTGTTTGGATTGCATCAGTACCTGAATATCCGACGAAGCTGCCGGTTCAGCGAACTGTAGTAGCTTCATAGAAAAGTGAATGTTGACAAGCATAAAGTGCAGCAACAAAGCCATAGCTACAAAGAGCCAAATCCCTGTCAATACCTGCTTCACGCTCCAAGCCCTACCTACCGATGTAATGGCATCGGAGGTTTCTTTTTCTGGATGAACAACTACACGACCCTCAGGCGTTGAAGATGACGGGATCGTTTCATTCCCGGTTAAATGGATTGGAGATTTCACCTCGCTAGGCTGCGCGGCATGGATCTTGAAAAAGAGATTTTCAATGCTGAACTCGCTTTGCGGACCAAAAGGAAGCAGCAGTCTCAACATCAAAACCAACCATAAGGCATAATGCCACCCAGGCTTCACCTTGTTGTTCAAAACCGCTTTAATGATTAGAATGAGGATGATTATCACGCTTGCCAGCAACGTCGTTTTTAATACCCAATCAAAAAAAGCACTTATCAAGGGGCTAGTCAGCCATTCCATAGATTATTCCCCTTTCTTGGTATCTGACTTTTCATCCAGCAACTTTCTCAGATCCTCAATATCAGCAGAAGTCAGATCTTCCTCTTTCAAAAAGTTGACCAAAAACGGTTTTAACGAACCATTGTAAATCCGTTTCAAAAAGCTCTTGGTTTCCTCCTTTTGGTATTCTTCTTCGTTAATGAGTGGGAAATAGGAATATGGCCTGCTGTTCGGCTGATAGGCCACAGCCTTTTTGGCATAAAGCCTCGTTAGCAATGTCCGAACGGTCTTCGGATTCCAGTCCCTATGGGAAGCAAGAGCATCGATAACTTCATTCGATGTCATCGGCGAACCTTGCCACAAGACCTTCATGACCTCCCACTCCGCTTCCGAAATGACAGGTAATTTATTCAATTGGATTCCCCCTTCCTAGATTACATTTGTAATCCATAGATACAATATTACATAGGCAATATTGATTGTCAATCCTTTTTGCGTCTATTATTTTCTCTAAAAATGTTGCCTTATAATTCTGCTTGGACTTTCTAATAAATATGAATCGCCCATGAAAATACAATCATCCTCAAATAATTTACAATGGTAGAAATAATTTTTTAAAGAACTAGCTGATTCAAGCTTCACTTCAATGCGGAGATGCTTCGTTAATGGGTTCACGTAGTGTAAGCGACCTGTAAACTCGTGTATGAATCCATCATCCCATACGGTAAGCTTTACCGCAAAATTACTTTCCATTGCGTAGAATATCGGCGAATCAAACACCTCCGCTTCATGTTCGTCAACTATCCGCTTTGCTATGCGCTCAGTATCATGCCATAAATCCCGCTGAGTCTTCACCAATTCCGGCACTTGAAACGCAGCTTGCCACTTAACCATTCCGCGATCGCGTATTGTCATAACCAATCATATAGTATAAATACCAATGAGCGAGTGCTTTCAATCATTTGAAAGTCGATGCTTACGAAGTGAATCGTATTTTCCTCCGACGTTCCTAGATGCCAAAGTTGACATGGAAGCGTACTGATATAAAAATTATATATGCAAATCAACCTGGCTCATTTTTAATATAGGCTTTAGCAAAATTTCCCAATATTTTTTATTCATATCGAACCAATCTCAGCATGAGGTTGGTTCTTTTTGTATGGCTATAGAAGTATGTAACACTCTAGAAATCTATTTCTATTTTTGATGCTATCCCTCATTCTCTTGAATACTATTAAAAAGTTTATATTTTTTTCAAAAGCTATTGTAATTTTGTGAATTAAAAGGTTGGATTAGTTCTAGAATATAAAGTTTTTAAAGATTTTGACTCAGGATTATTAATAGTTTTAAAAGAGGTAAGGAGCAGATCAGATATCGGACAAGGGGAAGAAGTTCTTACAGAAAGTAATATTTAGTAATTGCAATATTTAGCTTATGTGCACAAAAGAGGTGACGAACGAATTCGCCACCTCTTTCATTATTTATACTGCTCTTTCACCTCAACTAAAACTCCAAGCGCTTTTGATGTGTCAAAATATTCATACGCCTCATAGCCCTTTTCGTGTTTAAAAAGAGAATCAAACCCTGTATATTTCATAGTTTCTTCGTCATCTTCTAAAGGTCCGTCTGACAACAAACAAATTGAGCAAATTGACGTGCCATGTTCTTTTAACCAATCTGCCCATGGGTCATTATTTCCTAGAGGCTGGATAATTTCAAACCAGAAATTATCGCTGAAAACACTCTCTACCTTCATTGGGGTATCAGTGATGTCCGCACCTTTATACTTCATAAAAGGTGTTCTTACCACTTTATGCTCTGTATTCTGCTCTGCAGGCTCTTTCCCTGTGCCCAGCAAAGTTTTATATGCAGAAACTGTTTTTTCTAAATCGTCTGTTACGACAATAACTTTAACTATATTCGTTGATGATAATGTCATTTTTTTTTCTCCTTTATATTAATCTATTAATCACTATTGGTTTATCTATTTGTGAAACCGCCGTCAGCAATAATTTCAGCACCTGTCACATAAGAAGATTCGTCGGACGCTAAGAACAATGCAACCGCAGCAATCTCGCTAGGCTGTCCGATATGCCCTATGGGAAGTTGCGAAACTATATTGTTTCGTCGTTCGTCATCGCCGTGCACAAAATCTGTAAACGCCTGTGTTTCCGTTGGACCAGGGCTTATAGCATTTGCTCTAATACCCTTTTCTGCAAGCTCTCCTGTGAACGAACGTGCCATGGACCTGACCGCTGCTTTCGCCGCATTATAGACAATGGCGTTTTTCCCACCCTGAAAACCTGCAATTGATGATATTAGAACAATTGAAGATTTATTAGACATGAAAGGAATTAACTTCTGCACCGTGAAAAAAGCTGAAAAAACATTAAGGTCCATGGTCAAATGAAACTCCTCAGGTGTTATTTCTGGAATCGGGTTTTGTGGCCCGTTACCAACAACTGGTATCACCGCCTTTAATTTGCGCCCAGTCCTTTTAACGGATTCCGCTATTTTTTCCAAATCTTTCACATCTGTCGCGTCAACTTTTAGAATGTCAACAACCTGACTGTTTCCCTCATATATTTTTTTTGCAGTTTCAACATTTCTCGTTGCCACAATCAAATCGGCACCTTCACTTATGAAACGTTCTGCGATTGCTCTGCCAATTCCATTCCCCGCACCCGTGACAACGCACAATTCTTTATCCAATAATTTACTCATAAAAACCTCCATTCCGCCGCTACCGCCTGCAGCGCAATTAGTAATGAATGAATGATGTGCGGTTTTCGCCATTTGGTTATTATTTTGAGGTGAAGATATACTACTGCACGGTGAGGTGAGTCGTAGACTGCTCTTCTCAGCTTAATTTGTATAAAAACCAAGTGTAAGAATCATCTTTCAAGCAATATTTAATCAAACTTCTCTTTCGCCCAGTGACCAATTTTCAGCACTGTTTTCAACAACACAAACTAAAATATCATCGCGCCTGATTCCAATGTCAACAGGCCTCTTTGTTAGTTCTTTATATGTTTTTTTCTTTTGCTCAAGTGAAAACATATTAACCATTGTAATTCTAATCAATATCAAATCTTGCCTATCGCGATTGTCATAGGTTGGCGAAAAAATAATCTCCCCTTCATCATGTGGTCTAAACACGTGGAAAAGATCGGTTGTATCTATACCCAGACCTGCAACAAGCGAATTATGAATGGCATTTGATATTTCTTTTCCCTTATCTTCAAACACTGACCTTTTTAAGTCAACTTGAATCAACGGCATAATGATCTCCTTCTTTTCACTATTATTCTGCTTTTGTTTCGATTACTTAAGAGCACCAGCACTCATGCCGTTTTCAAAATTCTTCTGCATGAACAAATAAACAATAATCTCAGGAATTGCAGTGAGCACAGCTGCCGCTAATATCTTCGTCTGGTCATTTGTAAACTCACCTTGGAAGTATTGTGGAAGCAGCGTTACCGTCTGCATATCTGGGCTTTGTAAGAACAAAAGTGGCAGGAGATATGTGTTCCATGAGTTGATGAGTGTCAAAACAATAATTGATGATGCAATTGGCTTTGTAAGCGGAAGGATGACATTCCAAAACATCGACAAAACACCCGCACCGTCAATTCTTGCTGCCTCCATTAACTCATTTGGGATTCCACTAACAAAATTTCTAGTAAGTAGAATAGTAAATGGCAGTTGCAATGCTGCCACAGGTAAAATTACAGCTACTAAGGTGTTAAATAAATGCAACTTTTGGAATGTTACAAACAACGGAGACAACAAAATTACCTCAGGTAAAGTTAACGCAACAAGAATCAACCAAAAGTACACTTCTTTTCCAAATATGTGTAATTTTGCAAACCCAAAGCCAGCTGTCATACTGAATATATAAACCAATAAAATTACGCCGGCTGATATGATGAGTGAATTTCTAAAAAAGATTGGAACTACACCCGTGTCCCAAACCGCCTTATAATTTAAAAAACCTGTTCCACCGAGAGAGCCAAGGAACATTTGAACAAGTGGAATCACATATGGAATCGTTAGTATCAGTAGAATGATTTGCAAAATGACTTTACTTTTTAAACTTCTAATTTCAAACATTTATATCTCATCTCCTTTATTACCTCTATTAACAAGTATTGCACCGCAGATTGCGAGTATAAGGAGCATTACTGATATGGCAGCTGCATAGCCAAGATTAGATTTCGTTATTCCCTGTGTATAAATATATGTGCCTAAAAATTCTGTTGCATGATTTGGCCCACCAGTTGTAATCAGATAAGGAATATCAAATGTTTTCAAAGCACCTATGATTCCAAGCATTCCAAGAGAAACTGTCGTGCCTTTACAGTTTGGCAATACCATGCTAAATAAAGTTCTAAAGTTTCCTGCTCCATCTAGGCGCGCCGCCTCAAGCATTTCTTTATCTATTTGGCTCATTGCCGCATAGTATAGAATAAAACTCATTCCTGTGAACTCCCAAATCGCAACAACCATGAGAACGAAAAGTGCCGAATTTGGTTTTGCCAACCAATCAACAGTTATGCCTAAATGAAGTGTGTCAAATATATTTTGCAGCATTCCCTGAGGCGAGAACAGCAATCTAAACACTGGCGCCATAGTCGCAGGTGCTAAGATTGTTGGTATAAAAATCAAACACTTGTGCAATGTCGCAAGCTTTACTTTTGTATGCAAAATTGCCGCAAGTATAAAACCTAAAAAGTTTTGAATTAAAAAAGAAATAATGAAAAAAACAATTGTGTTTTTTATAGCTTTCCAAAAAACCCAGTCAGAAAATGCCTCAGTATAATTACTTATCCCCGCTTTTTCCTGAATTGGATCAAGCCCATTCCAATCTAGAGTAGACAAATTGAATGTATAAAAGATTGAATAATATATAAGCCCTACAACAAAAGCAAATGCTGGAAGAATCCACAGAAGTCCGTTTATCTTCGTGGACCTCAATGGTTTAACCTTTTTGATCTTTTTGACGTTTTCCACGTTTATAACTTTGGTGTTTTCCATGTTTATACGTCTCCTCAACATTTAATGATAGGGGGCACTAGAAAAAATAGCCCCCTATCAAACTATTATTCCTTACTTACTATCAGCTTGAGTCTTTGCAAGTTGAGCAGCACCATCTTTAGGGGTGATAGTTCCTCCTGCCACGCCAGCCAATACATCTATCAATGCTTGGTTCATATCTGCATTTATTCCTCCAAAACGAGGGTTATCATCACTAGCCATTGCATTTTTAATAAATTCTTTGATTGGTTCGTTTTGTTTCTCAGGATTTACAAGTTTTACATTGTCCCAATTCGGAGATACTGATTTTAGATTAGGAACAAGGTTTAAGGAATCTGCAACCATCTGTTGACCACTCTTAGAGGTTGCAAGCCAAACAGCAAATGTAGTTGCGGCCTTAACATTCTTTGATGTTGCAGACACTGCGTCTGCATAGTCTGTATCGCCAAACATAGATCCTGTATGTCCTGTTCCTGCAATGTCAGGGAAATTAATTGGAACCATTGTGAACGGCTCTTTTGTTGAAGCTGCAGACGCAATATTAGCCTTCATCGTATCAGGCAAAGCGTTCATAGTATACCAAGACCCCATCATAACCATAGCAGCCTTTTGCGACATAAATAAATTGTTTGCTTCTGGATATTGTTTAATACCAAGAGCACCTTTTTGCATAATTCCGTCATCAAACAGCTCTTTCCATAGAGTTAATGCTTTGACAATTGAGCCATCAGTCCATTTAACTTGACCTCTTGTTGCTTTTGTGAACGTACCAGGGCTTACATTATCAGTGATTGCATGGAAAGTATCGATGTTAAATGCACCTTGACCTGCTCCCTGCACAAAACCTTCGATACCATTTGCTTTAAAAACTTTACAAGCCTTTATCCACTCATCTAAATTAGTAGGAATTTTTACATTATATTTATCAAAAAGATCTTTGTTTATCCAAATATTTCCTGCATATACAGTTCCGACACCCAATGCTTTCAACTTACCATTTATAGTCATTGTGGTGATTGATGACTTGTTGAGCTTGTCTTTATAATTAGCACCTAAAGCCTCTTTTACAGCAGGGGTCAAGTCAATTGCTTGCCCTCCATAAGTCTTAACGCCTCCATTTCCTGAACCCGGTGAAACCTGAAAAGAATCAACACCCTGGCCATTTGCCAAAGCCGGTCTGAGAGCCGCGTTATAATTATCTATTGATGTTTGTTTCCACGTAACTTTGATGTCTGGATATTTTTTGTTAAATTCCGCAACATATTTTTCGTTAACTGGGGAACCCGGCGTCCACCCCCACCAAACTACATTGCCTTTCGTTTTAGTTGAAGTATCTACTGTTGTCTTTTGAGTGCCACCACATCCTGCTAACATAGCTGTCATCATAACCATTGAAGCAACTAAGCCCACTGCAACTCTTCTTTTTTTCATTTTATTTTCTCCTCTCACTTGTTAACGCTTGCTATATAAACGCTTACATTAATGCCTTTATGTATGCGACACTATTTAAATATTCTTCATCTGTACTAAGATGCTCTATGATAAACGGCATATTTTCATCAAAGGATAATCCTCTTTTGATTAGGTGCTTGATATTTATCCCTCCGTTTCCAGCACTGGTTTCCCTAAAAAACAGCGTATAATCGTCCTCCATCTTGACATCTTTCAGATGGCAACTTTTTATATGCTCACCTAGTTTCTCGAAGCATTCGCTTATAAATTCCTCATTAAAGAAATACCTTCTTGGTGTGGTTATCCAGTTAAAAATGTCCATATGAACAGCAAATCTATCCCTGTCCACAGACTCAAGCAACTGTAGATATTCATCCGGTCCTGTCGGGAACATCCATGGCATTGGTTCGATTGTAAAATACGTGTTTTTAGGGTTTACCTCATCTATAATCTCCTGAATTGTCTTTACACCCAGTTCCCACGTTTCCTTTGTAAAATTATCTTTATAAGCACCATCCCAGCGAGAGCCTCTTGCACCTATTATATTCACACAACAGCGAGAACCTATCCTATCAGCAAGTTCAAGCTGCCCCACGGCGTACTTAATAGCCTTTAAACGTGCATCTTCATTTAAATCCAATGTATTGCGCCAAACTCCAACCTCTGCTATCACAAGGTTGTTTTTTTTTGCTTCTTTAACATACTCGTCAATAAGCGCATCATCATTTTCGAAAGAGAGCGGGAAATTTATAGTTCCAAGTCCTAAGGTTTTATGTTTCATAGCCCATTCCTTTGGACTGCTGTGATTTAATGATGAAGATGTCCCAAGTCCCATATTTAGTATCATGCCTTTCTATTTATAGCTAGTGTTAATATTACCTCTTGTAACTCTCGAGAAGTTCAATTACACATTTTAGATCCGGAGCATCCAGATAATTATATTCGCCGCCGCCATCACCATAAACACCTCTTTGAACCAGCTTTAAACCAGCAGCTTCAGCATTTGCAACAGCAATCTTTGAATCCTTAACTTGAAATGCAACGTGGTGAATGCCCTCCCCCTTCTCCTCAAGATAGTTTCTCCATGTTGAAGGTTCCTCGTTAGGCTGAATCAGTTCAAGCTGTAGTCCCGGACCAACCTCAAAGAAAGCCATCCAACAATATGCATTTGGAGCGGGTTCGCCGTTAAACTCTGTTCCTGTTACCGTATAGTCACCAATAGGTTGCGTCTCAGGGATGTCAACACCTAAAAATTCAGCCCACTTTTTCTTTGTTTCCTCAACATCTTTTACGATTAATCCAACCTGTGCCAATAAATTCGTTCCTAGTACTCCTGACATTTTATATCTCCTTTCAAGACTTTGCTCAATCAAATATTAGACTTCGTCCATATATCCACCTGGTTTTAAAGGCTCTGGCCTCTCACAGGTAGTGTTCATTTTGTTTTAGTATCATGCCTTTTTATTTATAGTTAGTGTTAATATTACTTCTTGTAACTCTCGAGAAGTTCAATTACACATTTTAGATCCGGAGCATCAAGATAATTATATTCGCCGCCGCCATCACCATAAACACCTCTTTGAACCAGCTTTAAACCAGCAGCTTCAGCATTTGCAACAGCAGTCTTTGAATCCTTAACTTGAAATGCAACGTGGTGAATGCCCTCGCCCTTCTCCTCAAGATAGTTTCTCCATGTTGAAGGTTCCTCGTTAGGCTGAATCAGTTCAAGCTGTAGTCCCGGACCAACGTCAAAGAAAGCCATCCAACAATATGCATTTGGAGCGGGTTCGCCGTTAAACTCTGTTCCTGTTACCGTATAGTCACCAATAGGTTGCGTCTCAGGGATGTCAACACCTAAAAATTTAGCCCACCTTTTCTTTGTTTCCTCAACATCTTTTACGATTAATCCAACCTGTGCCAATAAATTCGTTCCTAGTACTCCTGACATTTTATATCTCCTTTCAAGACTTTGCTCAATCAAATATTAAACTTCAACTCCGGATCCAAGTTTACCTATTTTAAATAATCTGAGAATATTGCTCCTTTCTTATTAAACTTCTATAAACAGAATATTATCAATTTTGCAAACAACTTACTCTTTAAAATTTGTGAATTACCTGTGCATATTTTCTTATAATTATTTTTATTGCAAATACTATGCCCATAAAAAAACGTTGATATTAAGGCATTTTGTCAATTTTATATGCGATCCTTCCTTTAAGCTTCTCAAATATTACTTTTTGACATCTTAAATGATATAATCATATACAAAAATTCACATATACATAGACCCTTATATAACAGTAAAGGAGATTATCGACCATGCTTATGAATAACTATTTCGAGAGGTTGAATTTTGATAGTGGGAAGAAATTTAATGTATCAAAGAAAATCGATATGAATTTTTCTGATACTATGCATTGGCATCCTTTTATTGAAATACTTGTAAGCCTTTATGATAATAATGAAGTAACGATTAATTTCACCAAACATGTCCTTAAAACTAATGACCTGGTCATAATCTACCCCGGTGACTTGCATTCGATTAATCATGTAGCTGAAAATGCTTTTATTCTCGTTCAGTTCCCTCTGGACTTACTGATGATTATGAGTGAAATTAATGCTAATTTTTCTGTATTTTCCCAGTATCATTACATTAAATATGACCCATCAAATATTGATGCCGATAAAATGATTTTTTTAATAAAAGAATTGGCCGAGCTTTATTATTCCGACACACCTTTTAATGAAGTGCTTATATATTCACTTCTTCTAGAGTTTTTTGCTAGGCTTGGACAATACTGCGTCAATGCTAAGAAAGAAGAATTCTCTGATGATCCGAACACAGAATATAAGTCTACTAAGCTAATTACAGAAGCTTGCCTTTACTTGTCACAAAACTGCACTAAATCCCTTACACTCGACGATATTTCTCATCACATAGGGGTTAGCAAATCCTATTTCTCGTATTTATTCAAAAAATATACGAATCTGACATTTATAGAATTTCTTACTACTGAGCGTATCAAGAGGTCAGAGTTTTTGCTTTTGGATCCAAAAGCACATATAATCGATATTGCATTTGACTCAGGATTTTTAAGCATATCTTCATTTAACCGTGCTTTTAAAAAAATAAAAGGGATTTCCCCTAGCGAATTTAGGAAAACGATGACTAATAACGCATTTTAGAGTCACCCATTATTATAGATACATATTTTTCAGTTAATGGTGCCTTTTACTAAACTTTTAAGGCAAATGTGCCATTCTGCTTCTCATAAATTTTTTTTCAAGGTTAAATCCTTGAAAATAGGCGCATTTACAGACTACGCAAAAAGTCTCAAAATCCCATCTCCGTGTATCATTTTGCTAATCTTGGAAAGTCTGTAGACAACAAGAAAACCTGTTTCTTCAAGATCATTCACCGCTCTCTGTACATCTCTACAATCGTACAACTAGCTAATTTTATGATTTTAGCAATTTCTTTTGTTGTATTGCCTTGGTTCCACAAATCACAAGCATTTTAACTAAACTATGACAAGTTGCTTCATGACATTTCAACCAATCAATGTGGTCTAAATTAAACACAGTGGCTAAACGACTTTTCTTGACGCTGTTTTTGATATATTCCATTTCCGATAATGAACAATCCAACACTACATAACATTCAATGTCGTTTTTCAAAGCAAGAGCTTTTTTTAATTCATCATTTTCCTGTTCTTCCTTAAGTGTGAGGTTGTTAAAATAACCAGTTCTTTCTTTAGAATGTTGTATACCGTGAGTTTCAATGATCATATTTTGAACGGGTATAGAAAAATCATATCTTTTGTTCCCACATAATTTTGGATTGGTATGAACTATATTTTTAGACCAATCAAATGTTTTTTGGTAGTCAAATTCAATATTTAATTGATTGAATAACTCTAAAATGAACTTTTCAGGATAGCTTACCTTGTCTGAACATCTCGGACATGAAAACCCTCGTTTAACTACGTTACTAACAATCATTTTTTTTCATAATCACAATGCTCACATTTAAAATCTTCATTTAAATTTCTTCCGGCTGTAATTTCATAACCACGTGTTGGTGCTTCAGCAATTTTGCAACATAAGGATGTGTTGTCCATAAAACGTTAAATCCTTTCAACACTCTTTTTCCTGAACAATAAGGACATTCGCGACCTCTTTTTCTATCTGTAACGCTCATCGAATATTCGCCTTTATATGTGGAACATACCTAAAGGAAAAGTTCGTTGCTCCCATGTGAAATATTTTTTGGATCCCGAACATTTTTTTCACTAAATTCGGATAACAAATATTCTTTCCTATTGTTTAATGCATGATATTCAAATGATTTTTCATATGGAGGATTTTCTTTTTTAATATTTGCATTTAAACCATGAACACATTCATGCATCTATTTAGCAGAAACCGTCATTGATACTATAACAGTAGATGTCACGGAGCCCATGGGCGGCTTACAATATGCTGAAGACTTCCTGCCGAAATGCAAGGACATAAGCGAATTCAAGCATCCATCGGACCACATGCACCCTATTCCAATACGATTGAAATACTCCAGCAAGTGGATGCTCTATCTAAAAAGTACGATGTGCCCTGGATGATGCATGTGAGTGAAATGGATTTTGAAATGGACAAATTTCGAAAAGAACGCCAAGCTTCGCCGATTGAATTTTTAGAAGAGATTGGTGTATTAAGTTCAAGACTTGTAGCCGCACACTGTATTCATTTGTCAGACCATGATATTGAGTTACTGAAGAAATATGATGTGAAGGTGGCTCATTGCATTGGTGCCAATACGAAATCGGCTAAAGGCGTCGCTCGTGTTCGTGATTTATTAGCTGCTGGTGTAACGGTTGGACTCGGTACAGATGGTCCCAGCAGCGGAAATACCCTAGATTTATTTAGCCAAATGCGGATGTTTGCCAATTTCCATAAAACTTATTTACAAAATCGCAGCGCATTTCCGGCAGAAGAGATTGTCAAGTTAGCGACCATTGGGGGAGCAAAAGTTTAGGCATGGAGGGGCAAATCCGCTCGATTGAGGCAGGGAAGCAAGCGGATGTTATTCTGGCAGAAACCGATTCCGTCAATATGTTTCCGATTTTTGATCCGTATTCTGCCATTGGTGTACTCCGCTAATGCCAGCAATGTCAATGATGTATTTATTGCAGGGAGGCAAGTCGTAGAGGAAAAAAAACTAGTGAATTTTGATGTGGCTCATTTGAGAGTGGAGCTTATGAAGCAATGGAGGAGTGCGGTTTCAGAAGGAAAGCTTTACAAGCAATGTCGGATAATGATGAGAGTATGTAAAACGGAATAACTGACGCTTATAATCCGTCAGCTAATATAAAAATTGATTGTTTACTCTAGAGTATGTTTCGGGTTATAATGAACTTTGTTCATCGGGGCAACTAAGTATATTCAATAAATGGTTGAACAATTTGTAAGTGAAATATAGGGGGATTCAAAAGATAAATGATTTATTCATCTTGTTCTGTTGAATGAACAATTTGATAAATAAAGGGCACGAATTAAAAAAACTATATTCCTAGAAAGGCGATGGACATTGAATACACATAGTGTTAAGAAACGAATACAGCTGGCAATACTTTTAGGATCACTTGGATTATTAGGACCTTTTACAATCGATACGTATTTACCCTCTTTTCCAACGATAGTAAAAGATTTTGATACTACCGCTTCACTGGTACAAATTAGTTTAACTTCCTGTTTATTGGGCCTGGGATTGGGTCAATTAATCATTGGTCCTTTAAGTGATGTAAAAGGTCGCCGACAACCTTTGCTAATCTTTATTAGTTTGTACTTACTTGCATCTCTAACATGCGCGTTGGCGCCCAATATCTATTTCCTTATTATTGCTCGGTTAGTCCAGGGCATAGCAGCCGCAGGTGGACTTGTGATCTCTCGAGCAATTGTTCGAGATCTCTTTAGTGGAAAGGAACTAACCAAGTTCTTTACGATGATGGTATTGGTGGGTAACCTTGGACCAATCGTTGCACCCGTTGCTGGAGGGGGAATCCTTGCATTTACCAATTGGCATGGAGTGTTCATTGTATTGGCTTGTATAGGTGCCGTGTTGCTTTTCACTGTTACTTTTAAATTAGAAGAAACACTCCCTAAAGAAAACCGTGTTCCCAGCAATTTACCTGAAATCATGAAGAATTTTGGCTCTTTATTCAGAGATCGCTCATTTTTAGGATACGCTCTAACTCAGGGTTTTACTGGTGCAGGAATCTTTGCCTATGTATCTGGTGTTCCGTTTGTCTATCAGAATATTTACGGAGTAACACCACAACAATTTAGTCTATTATTTGGGACAAATGGATTAGCATTTATTATTGGAAGTCAGTTGGTCGGCCGCTTGGCAGACACCATTCCAGAGCGGACTTTCTTAAAGATAGGCTTAGCAATGGCGAACTTAGCGGGTGCCGCATTACTCATTGCACTGCTCTTAAAAGCGCCTCTTTTCGCCGTCGTGATCCCAATATTCATTTTTACCTTTTCATTAAGTATTATTGGAACAACGTCTTTTACATTAGCCATTGAAAAGCAAGGGCATATTGCTGGTAGTGCCTCTGCATTATTAGGATTATTGCCATTTGTCCTTGGCTCACTTACGGCTCCACTCGTGGGGGTAGCAGGGACGAATTCAGGCATTCCTATGGGCATACTCATCTTATTCACAAGTTTACTAGCTTTCCTTTCCTATTATGGATTAGTAAGTAAGACTTCACTTCGGAAAACAGCCTCTAAATCATTTGTTGGGTTGTCTAAGCAAAAAAACTCTCAGGCTTCATAAATAAAACTGTAATTCTAAAATAGAAAAATAGAGGTATAATATTGAAATAGAATCGTAACGACATTTTCAAATTTTATGTTTTAAAAGCAACATTTCTATAACAATTTGTTTTTATAGAAATTGAAACATATATTGAGTTTTATAAAAGGTTCTTTTTTATAAGAGAGGGAAAAGGATATGCCATTAGAAATTGTACGAAATGATATAACAAAGATGCAAGTAGATGCTATAGTAAATGCGGCGAATACGGCATTAAAAAGTGGCGGCGGTGTATGTGGGTCGATCTTTCGTGCCGCCGGTGCCAAGCAGCTGCAAGAAGCTTGCGATAAAATTGGCGGATGTAAGGTAGGAGAAGCCGTTATAACAGAAGGGTTTAACCTAGAAGCAAAATTTATTATCCATACCCCAGGACCTATCTGGCAGTACGGGGAAAATAACGAAGCTGAATTATTAAAGGCATCCTATCTAAATTCTTTGGAACTGGCAAAGAAACATCATTGTGAGTCGATTGCTTTTATCTTTTCCATCTAATTTTTCTCTGCCCCTTGATATATTATAGAATTAATTGATTAGGAATTATTTTCTCGCAATCGTCGCAAATTTTAGTTAATTTTATTTTTGAACTTTTTGGTAAATCTTCAATTTTGACGAGTATCGTTGTATGCTTCCCTCTAATTTCAGGGATTACATAACCTAATTTGTCGTAATAGTCTAAATTCGTTCCGCCTAAAACAACCCAAACTTCTTTTTCAAGTATCGCCAATCTTTTTTCTCCTTACCTTTAGTAGCAATCGTTCCAATCCATCTATCAGTCGGATTTATTGGAGTCAAAGTGGTTAATCCAGTATTTTTCTTTCTCGTTTAGTTCCTCCAAATTATTGGTGCTATCTATTACGTAAAAACTTCAAAAAAATGCTTGCGAATTGCTTTGTGGAAAGCAGTATTATCTCTTATTTCAACATATCAGACTTATGTTGATTTATCCTTACATTCAATGAACTTTTTGTTTGTCCAATATACATCGCAAAGGGCATATAAGATTAACATTTTTTGTCGGGAGATTGCAATACTTTTCCAGAATATACCTAATTGATACCAATTCTGAACGTCGGCTCGCTAGGGCACAACCTAATAAAAGGGTGACTTTATTTCGTTCACCAATAAGAGACGAGGTGTCAATCCTATCGATAAAGGCCGGAATGACCTCTAGCATCAAAGCTTTTTTCGAATGTTGCCTAGTACCAATTTCTCTCTTAATTTCTTCCCTTCCTGGAATTTAAAATGGGCGTTCCATAACGGAACGCCTCCCTATCCCCATTGCGTGATTTTACCCCTTTTTCTTTTAATATCTTATCCTTCAAATAACCCCTACTTGCTGACCGTTTGGTGGTGTTGCTTGAAATATAAACCATACGTGGTCCGGGCGCATAAATAGTACTTAATGTGAATTTAGCACATATTGAAATTAGAATTTATTTTACAACCACAGAAAGAGTGTTTTTTTCCAAAGGGCATCTTCAATGTCACCAGCCGGTTCAAAATTATCCATGATTCCTGCGCTATTAACCAAGATGTCTAAAGTACTATATGTGTTTACAGTCATATCAAACAGATTTTGAATATCTTCTTTTGCAACGTTTGCTATTACGGCAATCGCTTCTCTTCCAGTAGAACTGTTCTCTTCTTTGCGTTATTTTATTCATAAAATAACTTATAAATTAACAATAAAAATAAAATATACAATATATCCATTAATAACAACAATTATAATTTATATGTGATTAATAACATATATATCAATATCTTATATTAGTTTCCAATTGAAACAGCAGCAATTTTAAATTCCTTAACAGAGGAAAAAGAACCTTTCTACAAAGAAAGGTTCCATACTCACTGTTACATCTATTAATTATCTTTCCTTACCAGTAGTGAACAGTACTCCACATGTGCGGAGTGTATATGGCAACTCATGGGGTGCTGGTAAAGGATACCATTGCAAACTCAGCAATTGAAACTGGATACGCAGCAACTAGTTCAATAATATTTTCTTTCATCTTGGGCCGGTAATACCCGCCTGCTTCTCTGTAAGCAAGATTCAGGTAGCTTAGAAATCTTATTTCGATTCCAGATAAAAATTTCAATGCTAAGTTAGTCATTAATCATTGTTATTTTATTTTCAAAAAGTCATTTACATTTTAACATCTTGAAATAGTTCAGTTAATTATTTCGCCCTTGTTTTTAGCTAAATTTTCATGCCATTCTCGTCGCTCCATAGTTGTCAATTTCGCCCATTCTATTACTTCACCAATAATTCTTAAAGGTTCATTTGAACGATAAGAACGTGTTAAGTTACCAGGAAATTTTTTGTCAGTAACATTTGGGTCGTTTTCAAATTCACCTGTTGGTTCTATTATATAAACTCGTTCTCTTCCTTCTCCTTTTGCTAAAGCTGCTGCAAGTCCTGCGCCATTGACATTAGCAGTGAAATAAATGTGGTTCATTTTAAGCCCAGGTTTGTAATTTGAATTTCCACCTGCTGTTAGTAAATCACTAACCTTCAAATCTGCCTTTGTCCCATGGTAAAATGGTCCTTCATCAGAAGATGCACCCTTAAATGAATTTGACAATTCATAATTTCTTTTTGCATTCTCAGTATCACACAACTCCTCATAACATTTGGCGATGTTTAAATATAACGTTGGGTATGCACTCTTCACATTATGATCATTTATTTTTAGTGCACACTGTAGAGATGTTTGCATCCATTTTAATTTGTCTGTAATACTCTTTTGTTGACGAGCTAAATGATACGCTGCAATAAATCTTTCATAGTCGTCCGTTGCTTCGTGCCATGCTTTATGAAATACCTTTACTGCATCTTCAATATTTCCACTATCCTCTAATCCCATTCCACTCATACAGAGTTTAATAACGACGTTATTTGGATCAAATTTTATATTCATCTAATTACCTCCAAATTAATTGATTGTTATTATGAGTACATCCGGAAATTCAACTTCTCAAAATCTTCTCCATTGGCTTGCCCTTTACCACATACTCTCTTACTGATAGCCCTAATGCAACTATATAATCCCCTAGTTCCTCTTTGTGACAAAAAATTACTTATTGGATAAAAAATTACTTATTGGATAAAAAATATCGTGTACCTCCATCCTGCTTATAAAATCACAAAGAACCTTTCTAAAAAGAAAAGTTCATACTCACTGTTACATCTATTAATTATCTTTCCTTACAAGTCGTGAACAGCACTCTATAAGTGCCGGGTGTATGCGGCAACAAATGGGGTACTGGTGAGTTACATAAGATAGGGTCAGGCACCACATAAAGACATTTGTCTATTTTCGGTGCCTGACACTTGAGCCTACTGGTATTCTATCTTAATGCATTCCAGCCGCTTGCGATGAACTAGTACTTGACTTAAGTAATCAAGTATCGATAAATGACATGAGGCCCTCATTTTATTGTCCAGGTTCAACCGGTTCTATATTTTCAGCATTATTTTCAGAGTTTGTCAACATGTTACTTCTTTCGTGATCTTGATTATTTTCGTTCAGCAAATTATTGAGACTTTTTTTTATTGGTATTTTACTGTTTGTAGACGTCTCGTTTGTAGTGTAGAAAGATTGAATCGTTTTTAAATCCTTTTTAGATGTTGCGGCAATAAATTCTCTATCCTCTAAGAAATACCTCATCTTTTCTACTAAATGATCCAACATAACATCTGCTTTTTCCATGCTAAGAATATACCTCCCTTGATTAAGGGGGTTAGAACCTGAGCGTGCTTGTGTAGTTGTAATAATTCTTGTAATTAGGAACCATGGGCTATATGATGTTCGCACCACTGTGTTTTCGCTTCGGGTTGAATCGGTAATTGCCATACCTACCGATAATTTGGACTCGGAATAGGTTCCATCTCCCTGGAATTGAATAAGTATGCTACTAAATTGTATTTCCCCCCAATATAAATGTGCTAAAGTATGAAGTGAGGCACCAAATGTCAAAAGGAGTACAGGAATAAATAAGCCAGCAAAATTAATTCCTTCAGCCCCGCCTTGTTTAATAATAAATAAGAGCAATGCAGATAAGGCAACAAGAAAATGTCCAACCACAGCTACGAATAATCTGACCTTCCCCAATAAAGGAGGATAAGGAATATCCTCAAAACGAGGCTGAGTTTCTTGAATGGTGTCTCCGTAAAAACTGCCTTTATTTATGCTGCCTTCTATGTTTAAACTTGGATTCAATTCCCGATAAACCCTATTTGGAATCTCTTTATATCGTAAATTTGCCATTTCCATATCTAATGCCCTAAAAAAGTCTTTAGGGTGCACATTTTCCTGCCAATGATTTCTGTATTCAGAGACCGCTGTAACAGGATTAGCCACTTCTGCTCTTAACCTTGAAAGTATTAAGACAGCCACAAGAGTTGCAGTACTTAGAATATAAAGTGATATAAGAGTAAAAGCGGGATTAAATGGAGCCTTCGGAAAGTTAATTCCTAGTCTTAGCAGTAATTCACCAAGAATTGGCACTAAAACGGCAAATATTATAGTCAAAGCTATACTTTTGTTATTACCATTATATAGATTTTTATGATTAATCTTTTTTCCATTGAAAGGGCCCTCTATCCACAGTGACAATAAAAATATACACAATCCAATGCCTAACCATTGAGAAAATGATGAGTCTGTCAATAATGTTAGCCCTATCGTCCCAGAAAATAGTGCTATGAGATATACAAGAAATCCAATAATTGAGTATCCTATATTTCGAATTAATAAATTCAAATAACTACGCATCGAATACGGCAGAAAAATGAATTTGGGATAAATGCTATAAACCACTCGTTCAAATAAAGTATTAGGTTCCTTGAATGTAATGTTTTTTCTTCCCATTATCATTTGTTCGAGTTCCTGGGAGCTGTAATAAGCATTTGGTTCTTCAGTATTCTGTTCACTTCGTGCCATATTTTTTGCTAAACTTGTTGGGACACCCCTTCCCACATAAAAACGGGAAATTTTTATAATGCCTTGGGCGATATAATTTATTCCACCGGTCAACAAAACTAGACTAACTACTAAATTAAACCATCCAGCGGCTAGCCCACTCTCTATAATTTGAGCTCGCAAAGTAAATATGGATACTATACCAATCAACAAAATTAGAGATCCACTAATTAAAAACAACAGTCCTTCCTGTTTATACGGGTTTTTTATTTCAAGTGAATCTGATCCATAATGGTACGACAATAGATTTCTCTCCTTTCAAAATAATAAACATAGTTTAATAATAAATTAACTAGGTCTAGAATAAAGAAGCCTTTAAAACTTAATACTTTCAATATATTTACTATAGTTGCAGTTACTTTTGTTACAGATTAGCGTAATGAGTCAGATTTTCTTAAATAAGCTGATACCACTTAATCTATTAAACGCAGCTGATAAGCTAACATAACAACGAGAAATTTCCGAAGACTTCATGCTTTGTTCGCAGTGACAGTGGTTATGTCGGCCGGGCTCTATATGATTTATGTGAAAAAGAATCGGTTTATTACGTCATTCGACTAAAATCTAATGCGCAATTACTGGACGATGGAGAACAACTATTAATAAGGTTAAAAATAATTTGGGATTTGACAAAAAGTATGATTTTTAAGGAGTAGTATAAACAAAATTATTAAATGCCTTGAGAGAGGAATTAATTATTTGACTCTAAAGTAGTATGCTCATATTCAAAAGCCAATTAAATTTACTTTTTATATTTACTAGGATTATGTTGCTTTGGTAATCGAATTATTTCCAAATATGCGCTTTCTTCTTTTAAATTTATATTTAAAATCCTGGCTTTGTATGACTAAGATATGCACATTAATGAAGTGAAGTGATTTGGGGTACATTGAAGTTTTGCGCAAAAAAAGGCGCAATAATAGGGGCACGGGGTCAGATTGATTGGGAATTTTCAATACAATTTTATAATTCCGTTACAAGACACATAAAAGGAACATAAAAGGCAACGCCCAAAGTAAAGTATACCCGTTGAAAAGGACATTTTTAAAAAGGTTATGCCACATTAAGGAGATGATTTCTGTATTCAACAGGGGTCATCTTCTTTAAATTCCATTGAAAGGTAGGGCTAGTATAGTGTACTCCTTGATCCGAGTGGATAGAGGCTCCTTCTGCAAACTTTACACGTCTATTTTTCTTTAACTTTACTAAAGTATCAGTACCTAAATCTAATGTTAGTGAATCTGATACATTATAGGCTAATATCTCATTTGTTGAACTATCCTTAATGGTCGACAAATATGCCTTTTGTCCATTTCTGTAATATAAATAAGTAATGTCAGTAAGCAATACTTTACCTGGAATACCTTGTTTGAAATTCCGGTTGAGTAAATTCGGTAGTACAGTGTGTTCTTTTGTTGCTTTTAACATCTTCTTATAAGGGTTGGCTCTTCTGATAGGGCATTCGATAGTGTATTTCTTCATAATTCTTCGGATTCGTTTCAAGTTATACTTAATATTAAACTGTCCTTTTAACGTCATCTTAATTTGTCTAGCACCTTTACTACGCCGTTTAAAATGAAAGGCCTTTAAAATGTTATCTTTTGAAATTAGGTCTTCTTTTTCACGACGATCTCTGTTTTCTTGAGATTTCAATGAAAAATAATTATAATAACCCGAGCGCGAAACTCCGGATAATTCGCATAGGAAACTCACCATATTTTTGAGATTATACTTTTTAATTACTGACCGTATAGGGAGAAATTTCTGTTCGGCTGATACTTTTACTCGGTTATCTCCAGCCCCCTTTCCATCATATCTAACTTTTAGTAATTCATTCTCGGCTTGCAACAGTTTAATTTGAGCTTCTAATTTTTCATTTTTTTCTTCTAGACTAAGCTCTCTTTGAATCGGTCTCCCTGAATGATCTTTGCGTGTATCTCGAAGTCCCAATACTCCAGATTTATTATAACCAGCACGCCATCTATAAGCTGCCCTATTTACCCTAACGATACCAATGATATCAACATCAAATCCATTCTCCTCAAAAATCTGCCGTGGTAATTTTCCACTCTGACTTTCAGCTATAAAAATCCTTTTAAAGCCATAAGTGTATGTAATTCCTTTTGTACTTACAGATTTAACATAAGGATTTTTAGAGAGTTTCTTTATTTCTTTATCAGTGAAAAGTTTATTGACATAAGATATTTCTCCAATACTCCGATTTTTAATCTATTATACAAAAAGTACCCGATAGGGGGGCTGTTGACAAAATGGGAAAGGAGTCGTACCTCCTTTCCCATTTTGTTTTGTTCTCATTTTTTAATGATTTTAATATCCTTTTTCTCCATCTTTTTTATACTAATTCATCACCTTTATCATTCTTTTTAAATTTAAAGCCAACGCCGAAAAGAGGCATTGTTCAAGAATTTTTTGAATGCCCCTCTTATAAGTTTTAAATAGGTTGTGTTTCGTCTTCATGGTTCCGAAGGAACCTTCACACCAAACTCTTCTTAGCTTTTGAACCATTTTGTATTCCGTTGTTTTTGCTCTTATTTTATTTGCTTCAAGCAATTCATGGGCTATTGGTCGTTCAATAGTTCTTTTTGTTGCTGTCTTCCCAAAGCATTCTTCTCTAAATGGACAGACTTTGCAGTCTTTTGCTTTTGCAGAATATACTTTTGAATACCGTTCACCGCTATGCTTTATATGACTAAAAGAAAGTATTTTTTGATTTTGACAGATGTACGTATCGTTTTTATTATCATATGTAAATTCCTTATAAGAAGTTGTATTATAAGCAGTGTTAGATTGAGTTGGAGTAATATATCCTGTGATTTCCAATGTTTCTAATCCATGATGAATGGGAGTGGTATAATATCCTCTATCTGCTCCAATATTTTTAATATTTAAATCAAATTTCTCTTGAATCACACTAAGTCTTTCGATAAATGGTTCACAATCATTTACGTTTCCAGCACTTGGATGAATATCAACTATGATTCCGTTTTTTGTATCAATGCTTGTATGGGCTAAGAAGTGAGGTCCAGATGGCTTTCCTGGGCGGTTTAATAACTCAGAGTCAGGATCAGTTTTAACGATGGAGGTTGTTTCGGTTGAGGGACCTTTTGATTTTCGTCCTCTTTTCTTTTTGCCTGATTCTATTCTTTTCTCCTCTAACTCTTTTTCATTTTTCTTCGCTTCTTCTTCAAGAGTATTTAAATATTGAGAAGGAGTCTTCTCTACTTTTACCTTTTCAACTTTACTCTTTGAAGCACTTGCCTTGATATGTGTTGAATCAGTAACTATTACTTCCCCAGTAACGATACCTTTCTCTATACAAAGTTCAATTAAATAATCAAAAACTTCTTGAAAAACTGTACTATCGTTAAATCTTCTTCGCCGATTCTGACTAAATATTGAATGGTCTGGAACAGGATCCGTTAAATCAAGACCTAAAAACCATCGATAAGCAATATTTAAATGAACTTCTTGTTCCAGCTGACGTTCAGAGTCAACATTAAATAAATAACCAATGAGTAACATTTTAAATAAAAGTACAGGATCAAGTGATTTCCTACCAAGTTTCGAATAATACTTTTCCATTTTGTCGTATATAAAGAAAAAATCAATTTTCTCATTGATTTGACGAAGTATTTGATTTGAAGGGACAAAAACATTTAAATCAATAAACTCTAGTTTACTTTGATACTCATCTTTACGACCCATGGCCATAATAATTCCCCCAATAAAAAAACCTGTATAGAATAAATTCTACACAGCTTTTAAAAAATCCTATTAGATTGTCAACAGCCCCATAGGGCAGACCTTTTTTAGTGTCTACTTTATCGGGTATAGTTTATAATTTTCGAGACTTTTTTATCAATTATGAATGAGTAAAATTTTTTTTAGACACACACATTTTTGAAGACTGGACTTTTATTTTATGATATCAATGCCTTCCGGGGTGGATATCCCTTCATAAACTGCATAAATTGCCTCGTTAATCATCGGAACAAGAACCCGGTTTACAGCAAAACCCGGAAAGTCTTTGATGGAAACAGGCACCTTTTTCATGCTTTTAGCCAGGTCTTGAATGATTGAAAATGTTACTCTAGATGTAGCCAACCACCGTTTTATAGAAACGACTTCTCTTGTTATGGTAGGAATCCAAATTCAAGCCCGTTCCTCCCCCAATTCCTTTACATAAAGGACATAAACTCCTCTCTCTTCATCGATTTCAGTCGAAGTGACTTCCTTCTGTCCAATACCTAAAACATCCACAACATCCTTTAAAAGAAAACGAATAATGTTATAATGCGTTTCGCAAGGGATATAGGTGATCAATTTATAATTCTCTTCTTCACGATATCTACGAATCTCAATATATAGTCCTTTACCGCGAAACCCTCTTTCATCTGCTACCGGGTTGTCCCAATCGTTCCCCATTCGGATATCACATTCTTTTTCAATCATAGCGATCATTTCATCGGGTATCTTTCTTGTTATGTATACTTTAGGTTTCATTGAGATTTTCCTAATGGGTAAAAGGTCATCCACAAGTTTATAAAAAAAATTCATCTATACTAAAAGGTCGTTTATCCCTATTTGTTTAAATTGCCTCTTTCTCTAACAAACCTACTAATTGTAACCTCTTTCCTTACCAACAGGATTTGTAACCATTTTTCCATCTCTTAATGTTCCCACCTTTTTCTCCTTATGTCGTCTTTGGAATATTAGCGGATTATTATGGCAGATTATCCAAGAAACTCCCCTTTTTTTTAATTAAACTTAAGATATGTCTCAAGTAACAATTTTAGGAGGGATAAAATGGTTAGTTTAGTAGACAGTAATGTCTTTCCAAAAGAAACGATCGAGTTTTACCGTGAGAACGGCTTTGTTCAAATCGATAATGTATTATCCACGGAAGAGCTGAACGAACTTAGGATTCATACGGAAGAAGTCATGAATATACACAATGGTTTATCCATTCAAACTGATCAGAAAGGAGGTGCTTATTATAGAGTTCTAAACCAAAGAGTAAATACTTGGCGTGACCATGGAGGGATGGCTAAATTTGTATTCAACCCACGGTTTGCGAACTTAGCACTGCAATTAAGCGGTTCAAATGGCATCCGACTGTTCCACGATCAAGCATTATTAAAAATGCCTGGTGATTCGAAACCAACCCCATGGCACCAGGATTTTCCCTATTGGCCCATGAATAAGGAGGCCGCTGAAAAAACAATATCCATTTGGATTGCATTGGATGATGTGAACGAACAAAATGGATGTATGATGTTTTTACCTAAATCCCACAAGGTCGGACAACTGAAACCGATTAACCTGGCAGAGCCTGAGGATCTATTCGAATACGCAAAAGAATCGGGATTGCATGATAAAAAGCCTGTAGTTGTTAGGATGAAAGCCGGTAGCTGCACGTTTCATAATGGTTTAACCTTTCATTATGCCTTTGCCAATCAAACAAACAAACCACGGAGAGCTTTTGTGATGATATTCATGCCTGATGGTACTACTTACAACGGTAAACAGCATCCAATCACTTCTGAATTGGATTTAAATAAAGATCAACCACTCTTGGGAGGATTATTCCCTTTATTATCCAAATGAAAGATTTCAGAACCATTTAATGCATTAATAATTGTATGAATTGAGTAGGGTGGCCATTGCTGACCACCCTACTTTATAGCAGTCTAACCCTCATAGTTATTTTGTATCTCATTTAATTTTTTTAAGTGTTACCCAAGAAACGCCATAACCTCAAGCTGGATTGACAGCTTGAGGGGTATTTTTGTCAACTCTTAGATTTATCTATTCATTAACATCCTCCATTAAGAGATTGATTATTTTTTCAGCAATGGTTTGATGAAATTCACGATCAGGATGGTTGATTCCATTGACTAATCTGGCGTGAATATCTTCTCCTGACTCTACTAATTTTTCAAATTCTGCATATACATCCACTACTGGGATGTTCTCTTCCTTCGCAAAGCTCCGTAAAACCTCAACATAATCTTGCAGATAGCCTGCTTCTGCGGTTTTAAAAAAGAATGGTAGGTGCGGATAGTCTGCTTTGTGAACATTTGGGTTATCTTTCGTGATCATCATATTAGGTGTAAGCACCAATAGATCGGCATCCGTGTTTTCACGAACCAGTTTTACTAATTCTCTTAAAGCATTAATATAGTTTTCTAATCCTTCTTTACCTGCATGGGCATCATTCACCCCAAAACCAACGGAAACGAGATCAGGAAGAAACTGAAGAATATCACGATTCCATCTGCACCTGGATTGTTCCGCCGTTTCACCCGACACCCCTGCATTTATTACATTGAGAATGGTATTTGGATACCTTTTGACAAGTTCTTTTTTTACAATCTGGTGATATACAGTGTCCTGTTCAACCGTCTTATATTCCATACACCCTTGAGTTACACTGTCCCCGAATGCCACATAAATGACTGGACGTGCTTCCACGTTCTGCTGTTTTTCCTTTAAACGAGTATGAAATCGGTTAAAGTTACTCAAACGGATCCTCCTTCTCATCTGGATTATGGTAGTTTCTTGGCCAACTAAATGCCTTCAACTTTTTCAGAAATTCCTGAGATAGAAGATGTCCATCCGATATACGGGTATTTGCCCTCAGATGTTCGAGTGTCATCATTCCTGGAATCACACAGCTGACTGCAGGGTTGGACAAACAAAATCTTAGTGCCACCTCAGCCAATGTCTGATACTGGTCTCCATTCCCCTCTTTAATAAAGGATTTTAGCTTTTCTACCTTCTCATAGGTACGTCGAAACCTTCCCCCCTTAAAATAATGTTTACGTATATCATTTTGAGCAAAGGTTTCGTAGGTCTTTTCTGTCCAGTTTCCAATGAGTGAGCTCTCATCGAATGGGACTCGTGCGATAACGGCGACATCATTTTCCATACAGGCTGGAAATAGTTCATTCGCCGGCCTTTGTTCAAAAATATTATATACCACCTGTTCAGATGCAATCTTTCCCGTTGAGGCAATCTGAATGCCATCATGCGGGCGATAGTCGCGGATGGATATTCCGATTTCACGGATTTTCCCTTCTTTTTTCAACTTTAGAAGTGTGTCATACCATTCCGTTTCCTCGACTCCTTTTGGGAACCAGCCGTGCAGCTGATACAAATCAATCGCGTCCACTTGCAGCCGCTTTAAACTGGCCTCACATTGCTCACGGATATAGGGTGCCGGGTACCTGCTTTGCATGTCCGGATCATCTTCATTTGGATGCGGCCAACTAACAGGCTGAACCTTCGTTGCTATATATATATGCTGGCCAGTCCAACTTTTTAGCGCTTCTCCAATGACTTTTTCAGAATGGCCTTTTCCATACATCTGTGCGGTATCCACGAAATTGATCCCCATATCCCATGCTGCATGCAGCACGGAAATGGATTCCTGGTCGTTTACGGGTCCCCAGTCCCCGCCAATTGCCCATGCACCGAACCCAATTTCCGAAACATTCCAATTGGTTTTTCCAAATCTTCTATATTCCATAAACACATTCTCCTTATCTATTAATGCAAATATTAAAGACGGTCAAAATTTAGATCTTTGAATTCAATCTTTCCACAGAAGGTAAAGTGTGAGATGCTCTTTCTCTCATCATCCGATATTTTTGCGAGCTCGGGATTTCCTTGTAATCTGCCCAAACCATTTACATCTTGATCCATCCAACGGTCTAAGACGGAACGAATTAGTTCAGGCAGGGATTTTTGTTCGCCTGTTTTATTTTGGTGCATCACAGGTATCCATTTCTTTCCGAACCTTACATGCGAACGCTCATCCACGATATCAATTTCTGTTGTCATGCCGGATATAAGGTCCCCCTTTTCATAGTAAGAATCCATAGACTTTTTCTTTCTCGAAAAGGAGCAAGTTTCTCCAATCATCGTCAATTCTGCATAATAATTTTCGAGCTCTTTAATGGCATCTTCTCCATAAGGAATCGAAAACTGGGTTGTATCGTATCCCATTTGTTTCAGTCTTCTGACTCCCATTTGGTGGTGTCTCGTTTCATCCCAAATGTGTCTACTGTAGTCACAATAAAATTCGAATGGCATATTTGATAGACCATTGTAGACATAACACATCGGATCGACCACTTGAATTTCTGTCATATAATGCCACATAAACAATTTCAAACTGCCTTCCACTTCTGCTGGCGGTATGAAAGTTTCTGTTGTCTTCACATTTATTGGTTTAGCCCGTTTTTTAGGAGCCGGCCCAAGAGGGCTTTGTACGGGGGTTATCGGCTTCTCACCCACTGTTGTCAATCGTTCATCAATCCCACCCAAATATTGCAAATAAGCCTTTACATATATGCGGAATTCATCCACACTTTTCAAGACTTCTTGTGAGGTTACCGACTGATGGACGAGTTCTTTTGCCCATAAAGTATGCTTCCGTTTTTTCGGGATAATTTCTTCAAAAATCTCAATCGTAGGTGCATCAAAAATAGGATCGAGCCCTTCCAAATATCGTTCATACGCGTCGATGGCCGCTTTATTGACCTCTAAAAACCAACCCGCCAGAAAAGCAGGGAGTGTATCTGCTTGCGCTGTATCCTGAATCAGCGCTTCCAGTGATTCAGAGGGAATCGTTATTTTCGTATTTCCTGATAGCTCTTCTTTGCGGCAGCGAAGCCGATCGGCAATATTCATTTGCTGCCACATTATTTTTGTCATATCGCACTTCCATTCTAAATCTGCTGCAGCCGGTACCCATCCTGCAATCACCCTGGAAGATGCCCATTCAAAAAATACAAACCGATTTAGGAGTTGGATTTGATCTGACACCCTCATCCAGTAATTACCTAGTTGATAGCGAAAACTTTCGGATTGAAAAGTCTCAATAGCAAAAGCGTTTGTCACCTTGTAAAACCCCTTTTCACATTTTTTTGTATAAACTAATTTTACGAAAGAGTCCTTTTACTTTCTTGGTTGATTTTTCAAAATAGTCTGCTAATCTTATTTATAAAAAACGATTCTTTAAACAGAAAAAGAGTGGAGAGATTTTAAAATGCTTTATTACAAAGATGAGCAATGGTTAGAAAGCAAAGATTTCCCTTTTTATTGTGCTCCGTATACTTTTTTTGAAGGGGATGAAATCCCGCTTCACTATCATCACTTTGTAGAAATGGTATACGTTTCCGAAGGAAATTGCCTCCACTTTTATAAAGGGGAGCACTATCGGATTAAACAGGGGGACATTTTTATTATTCAACCTGGGGTACCTCATGCCTATAAAGCCGATACTGGCCATGCAGTAGTCTATAATATCCTATTTCAACCCTTGATTCTTGAGTCTGAACTGCATGCCTTATCCAAAGTTCATTCTTTTATAGACTTTTTCTACATAGAGCCGTTTTTCCGCAAATATAGCGATTTTCAAACCCATCTTTCTTTAGGGCCGCAGGAGCAGCTGGAAGTCATGATGCACCTGCATAAGCTTGAGCAGGAATTCTCTAGTAAATCAATGGGATACACCATTAACATCAAAAGCAGAATGCTAGAATTATTCGTGACATTAAGCCGGTTTTACTCTACTCGTTCGAAACAACAATGGGCACCTATTTTAGATGAAAGGAAATTATTTGAGGAAATAGCCGATTTTATCAAACTTCATTTCGCACAATCATTAAGCTTAGAACAGGTGAGCGCTCGGTGCGGCATGAGTGTCTCGTCCTTTTCAGCGAAATTCAAGAGTTATTTTAACAAAACATTCGTTGAATACCGCAACGGGGTTCGAATCGGTATCGCAAAGGATTTACTGATCAGTACAGATGAAAAGATATCCACAATCGCAGGGACGGTTGGATTTGACGATTTGAGCTTTTTTAATAGAATGTTTCGCAGAGAGACAGAATTAAGCCCAAAACAGTATAGAACTAAATATAAAGAAGAGTTTAATAGTTTATACAAGTAAGTGTTTACATTTTTAATTAGCGATGCTTTTCTCGTAAACGACAAATAGTCCACACCTTTTAAGGAGCCGGGAATCAACAGCTTTTTTTGTTGATACCGGCAATTTTTTTGTTTAACAGGGTACTATTTATCAAATAATCATCTGGATTTTTCATGCAAGATGGGATATTCAGGCGTTGATGCACTTAAACTTGTAATTCTTATATTAATAAAAAAAGGCCACACTCTTCTATCAAAAATATAGTGCAAAAGTACATTTTTCTTTCGCATTATATGTTTGTAAAAAGAAGAGAACAGCCTAATAAAGATACCCAAAATCGAAAAATTAAATCAACTGAGGAAATATTGTGTGATAAAAATTTTTATGGATGATCAGAGATTCTGTACATTGCAACACCATGTGCCGGAACTAAAGCACTAATTGAACCATTTGTTTCAGTTGTTGTATGTGCCCATAAATCACGAAGACGATAGTTCTTTGCTTGGGGCAGACCTAATTCGTCAACATTTGTTGATATTGTGGCAGGATTGTCCCCCTCATTAAATAATGCCACAGCTAAGTCACCATTGACTAATGGCTTCATCCAAACTTCCTGTCCTTGCGATTTTTCGCTCACTATAGTCCCCTGTTTCACAAGTGGATCCTGATCCACATTGATTACATCGTGATTATTTAGTATTTCTAAAGTTTTAGTATCAAAGTTTCGTGGATCCATACTAAAAATAAGGGAAGGCCTCCATTATCGACCACATACTAAACTGAGATTGCTGTTCAGTCCACGTTAGTTGCGAATCATTTCCAACCAATAATAAGTCAGGGTCGTTAAAATGTCCTGAGCCAGTTGCAGAAGCAAAGTTCGAATTTTTATCCAAATATTCAACTTTGCCACCGCACCAATCTCCATTCCACAAGACCTATCCATCCATTTCTTGCATATAACCGCCTGTTCTTCACATATTAGCAACGCCTGGATGTGGAGTATGGTCAGAAGAATGTATACTATAGAAAATATGTCGTCCAGTTGCAGCTAAAGCATCTCTCATCTGAACATACGCTGGGCCAAATGGTGTCATCCATCCATCGTACTTCAAAAAGTCTGCTCCCCATGACGCAATAGTATTAGCATCCTGCACAGTGTGGCCTTGTGATGTAAATAACTCCTCAGTTGGTTGTAGGTAAATTCCGAACTTTAATCCTTTACTATGAATATAATCGCTTATTGGCTTCATTCAATCTGGGTGCATTTGAGTATTGACTCTTAGATCTCCATTTTGATCACGAGGATTTGAGTAATCCCACCAACCACCATCAATATTTAAATAATTGTAACCTGCTGCTTTTAGGCCATTACTGACCATTGCATCAGCAACTTCTTTAATTGTTTTAGCATCATAATCTGGACCAAAGGCGTTGTATGTATTAAAACCCATTGGCGGAACCTGGGCATTCGATCCCAAAAACCCCAGTGATTTACCCTATTTGACATAACTTACCTGCTACATTTGAATATTCCCATTCTCTAGGCAGAAAAATTTTGGCAACTAGTATTATTAACCACCGAAAACAACCACCCTCTTAGGTTTTGACGTTTGGAAAAAGCATTTATGGTCCAAACGGATTCAATGCTCTAAAACCTTTGTTTATTTTATTTCTATTAACTTTGTATTTAATAAAAAATAAATAGGAAGTACCTCTGAAATCAGGTTCATTTTATAGTATAGTACTCTCAGATTTTCTTGAAAGGCCACTTCCTTTTTTACTAGTCAATCTTCTTTGGTGACTCCTTCAACACAAAAGGAGAATTAGTTGGAATTTTCCATCCAACTTTTTATCGAACCTCTAAGTTATCTGTCTCCAGATATAAGTATATTTATTGGCATTCTCCTTGATCTTCGCCTCTATAGTGTTATTTAAGTGAACCTGCAGTCATACCGGCTACAATCTTTTTGTTAAAGATAATAAATAAAATAAGCGGCGGAACCGAAATTAATAAAATATCTGTAAACAACAGGTTCCATTGGGTATTGTACATGCTGGAAAAATTATAAAGGGTAAGCTGCAATGTCGCATTTTCGGACCCCGGGAAAAAATACAATGGATTGACAAAGTCGTTATAAATGCCTACTGCAGTCAGAACAATGACCGTGGCTGAAACGGGTTTTAATAGCGGCAATATAATGGTGAAAAACAATCGGAATCTACCGCAGCCGTCAATCAAGGCCGCTTCATCAATTTGTTTAGGGATCGTCGCCATAAAACTTTTATACAGCAAGATCGTAAATGGCAAACTGAGAGCCACTTCCACAAGCACAATTCCCGGCATCGTTTTAAACAGGCCAATTCCATTTAACACCCAAATGGTCGGAACAACCGCTGGCGGGATGATCAAACCTGCAAGAATTAAGAAATTCATAAAGCCACTTGCTTTCGACACTTTTCTTTGTAATACGTACCCCGCCATTGCGCCAACAAGGATTAAGATAATAATAGAAAATGCGGTGATAAGAATACTATTAACAAATGCACGGATGACGACACCGTTATCAGCTGACAAAACTTCGTTTATATTGGCTAACAACTGAAAAGATTTTGGGAAATGCATGGTCAACACTGCAGATTCTTGCGTGCTTTTTGCCGCATTGACAAAAACAAAATACAATGGAATGCCGAAAATCACCAGTGTTAAAAATACTGCAACCAACTCAGTTATGAGTTTTCCAAGACGTTTTCCAACTGGTGCCTTATTATCGGCATAAACAACCGGCTGAACAGCCGTCTGTTCGGTAACCTGGCTCATTATAAATCCACCTCTCTCTTATTCAAGAATGCATATAGAGGGAATGCAAGCACTGAAACGACGATGAATAAAATCACGTTTCCTGCAGTTGATAAACCATAGAAGCCGCCCTGATACTGCTTATAAATAATGGAAGCAATCAAGTCTGTGCTGAATCCAGGCCCGCCTTTTGTCATCGACCAAATTAAATCGAATGAGCGCAATCCCCCGATAAAGGCAAGGATGATGACAGAGTTCATAGCCGGACGGCTTAACGGCAGCACAATATTCCAAAAACGATGGAAAGCATTGCCTCCGTCCATCATTAACGCTTCGTAATACTCTTCGGGAATGGACATAATCCCGGCAATAAAAATGACCGTTGCAATCCCTACCCCCTTCCAAACATCAACGAGTGCCACTGACAATAAGGCGATATGGGTATTTCCCAGCCAATCCGGACCGGCAATTCCTAATGCCTTTAGTGCCAAATTAAATAAACCTTGTGTAGGATGCATCATCACCACAAATGCATAACCGACGGCAATCGTACTCAAAAGAGTCGGAAAGAACACCATGGAACGAATAAATCCAACGCCCCTTAGCTTCGAAGATAAAAATACACCGAGCAAAAGGCCAAAAATAACTTTTAACGAACAGGTTACCACAGCGTAAATAAGGGTGTTTTTAAACCCAATGTTTAATGAAGGATCTGTCAAAAAGGATTTAAAGTTTTGGAAACCGATAAATTGCCAGTCTGTTAGTGTCCACCTGGTCATACTAAAAAAGAATGACACGATTGTAGGCAATAAGAAGAAGACGAAATAAATGATCCCTGCGGGGATTAAAAAAGAATACGAGTACGTCCGGTTTATTATCCTGTTCACTATGCTTAATCTCCTTCCATTTCAAAAAATTGGCCCTGCTGAAAACTTTCACAGAGCCAATTTCTATTTTAGATTTACCAGCCTTTAAGACCGAGCTGTGTGGCTTGTTTTTCGACATCCACATCATACAGTTGGGCACCTTTTTTAGGGGAAGCCATTCCACTTCCTACCTCAGTGGTGATCTGTGGCAAGCTAGGTCCTTTTATTGGGCTGAGGAATTCAAGGGCCAGCTGTGTTTTTCCTGAATCAAAATATGGAAGCATATCCTTGACTGCCGGCATAATATTATCAGGCATCTTCGTATTTTTGATCACTAGCGGACCTTCCGGATTCATATGGGCTAGATAAGTTTTTACTCCCTCTGGGGAGACGAAATAGGAGATCCACTTTTTCGCCGCATCGACATTTTTGCCATCTTTATAAACATAAACAGCGCCAGGCATCCAAACAGTTATTCCGTTTTGATCTGGACTATCACCCGGCTGCGGGAAAAACCCGATGTCATTTAATTTATCTGGATAATTCTTGGCAATGGCAATAAGCGCGGATGAAAGCATTGGATACTGGACGCCGGTACCGTCAGCAAGCATTTGTAAACCTTGTTCATACGTGGTTGAGAGAAAATCCTTGTTCAAATACCCCTTTTTGTATACGTCCGCTAATTTCTCAAAACTTCTTAATGCGGCAGGCGTGGTTGCAATTTTTGCCTTATTGGCAGTGTAGTCATCGGCGAAAGCTGGATCCTGCGCGATTACATTAAAGTTATCCGCAAGGTAAATAAGCTGTGTCGTCCAGTCTGTTTTATAGGTGCCAATTACTGCTGTTTTACCTGCTGCTTTTATTTTTTCATTATTAGCCATCAATTGAGCCCAGGTTTTCGGAACAGATAGTCCTAGTTCGGCATAAACCTTTTTGTTATACAACCAGCCGCCTGCCGATGTATTTCCTGCCGGAATCCCATATACTTTGCCGTCGACCTTGACCGTTTTCTTGAAAATATCCATGACATTATTCATAAATGGCTCATTCGTTAAGTCGACAAAATTCTTCGCTGGATTAAGCGCTTGCAAAAGAGATCCTGAATTGTATACAAGCAAATCATCCATATCTCCCGTAGACAATTTTGTTTTGACAAGATTGTCACCTTCCGAGCCAGATGGGTACAAGTCAAGTTCCGTTTTAATGTGGTACTTCTTTTCAATGTCAGCAGAAACCGCCTTGATTCCATCCAGTACGGTTGTATTGCCAACATAAAGCTTTAATGTGGTTTCTTGTAAATTTGAAGCGCTTCCATTTGTGTTGCTGCTGCAGGCTGCTAAAATACCCGCAGTTAGAGCAGCGCTGGATAAAACGGCTAAAATCTTTTTTCGTTTAAACATTTTTTTCCTCCTTCATCCCCTTAAATAATTAAATTATAAATTTTTCAATTAATTACCATACTAATTAGAAATTTCCGTTAATTTAACTTAAACCTCTCCCTTCGGCTAAATCTTAATCTATGATGAAATAAAATTCTGTTAGCTACTTTGTGTCACCAGGAAGTCAATCAGCTCCCGTCTTGGATTGGATACCCATTCTTCCCAGGTCAGACCGTATTCGGATAAAATCTTCTTTATCCGTCTTTTAAATGGCAGCCCTTCTTCTCTTAGTACGACTTCCATAGGGTCCTCTTCGCCATTCAGTTTGGCGGCTATCCATTTATTCAACATTGTTTCAAATTGATCTTTTAAATCCGGAAGTGATTCTGCTAAATTTATTTCTTCATTCGGATCGGCCAAAAGATCATACAGCTCAAATGGCTGCCGTGTAAACAGGCCAGGGTCATATGTCTTAATGAATTTATACCTTTCTGTACGGATTCCTCTACTAGCCTGCCAAGCACATTCACTTAAATAGATTTCCGAGTGAAGCTGGCCGCTTTTTCCTTTGATTAAGGGCCACAGGCTTTTTCCATCGAGACCGTCCGGCAAACCTAGTCCAGCGGATTCCAATATAGTTGGCATCAGGTCCACATGCTGGACTAACTCTTTAACACGAACCCCTTTTGGAAGTACCCCCGGCCATCGGATGATTATTGGTATATGGACCGTTGTCTCATAAAGTCCGCAATGATCCCAGTAGATATCATGCTCGGTCAAACTTTCACCATGATCACCAAATAGGATTAACATGGTATCATCCTTAATTCCTTGTTTAAGTAAAAATTCGTCCAGCTCTCTTAGCCTATCATCCAAGTAGCGAATCTCGGCATCATATAAAGCGTCCATGTAATTTGTGTCCGTAATCTTCCCCAGTAGGTCAAAATGATGAAATTTGAAGAAAGGATATGCCAGATGATTAAAAGCTGGCTCCATGCTTTTATTTGCCGGATCGTAAGGGTCCCTTTCAGAACCATAGAAAGGAGGGATATAGCTCTTGGGCGGCAAATAAGGGGTATGTGTGTCCCAATAATGAAGGAATAGAAAAAAGTCTTCGTCTTTATGTTCTTTAATCCATGGTTTTGCTAAACGGTTAACTGTCTCTCCGTCTATCCATCTGGTTTTCCCTATTGTGTTTGTATAATATTGATAACCTCTGGCGAACCATTCTTTTAAATGATATAAATTATCCACAGCCCCCGTAGTAAAACCAGCTTTTCTAAGGATATTCGGAAGCCATTCATGATCTTTCGATAAGTGGGAGGACTTAGAACCGTGGGAAACAACCCCGGTTGTTAAACCAACTTTTCCTGTAAAAATGCTAGTATGGGCAACCTCTGTAGGTATATCAGATGCGTAAGCATTTTCAAACAAAACACCATCCTTTGCGATCTGATCTACATATGGGCTGGTGGGAAGCTGATAGCCATAACAGCCAAGTCTTTTTGCGCGAAGCGTATCCAATGAAACAAATATGATTTTCAAATTCTACCACCCTTATATATTTATGGAATTATCAAGACTACTTTTTTTCATTTTACTGTTTATGAAAATAAAAATCATAGTCAATCGGGACATAATGATGGTCTATTAAGTCATGCCTGGTTTGATAGAATCAGCACTTTGGTCTCAGTTAATAGTTCAATTACTCTATTTGGCTTTTAAATCGTAATCCAAGATAGAAAATTCACTGGATAGCATGTCTTCGCAAAGTGCCCGTACACATCTCCGCTTTATATTTACCAGGAGAACATCCAACAACCCTGCGAAATAATTTACTAAAGAAAGCAGGATCGTCATATCCGACTCTCATGGCCACACTAATTACTTTCTCATCTGAGGAATACAGCAAATACTTTGCCTTTTCAATTCTGATTCGCTGGAGCATTTCGACCACTGTCTCATCAGTTTCTTGTTTAAATAACCTGTTTAGGTGGCGTGGACTTATATTAAATAGATGACAAAGGTCTGGAATAGAAATCTTTTGGTCAAAATGTCTTTCTAAATAACCGCATATACGCTGAACGAGGACCTTTCTTTCAGAATCTGCATTAAAGGAAATACCGGCAAATGCCTTTTTGTCGTTATATATTCTTGATAATAAGATAAGCAGTTCCACTAGCTGCAAGCGGATTAAGATGGAATAGCTGGAGTTTGCCGTCTCAAATTCATGGGTTATTTTTTCAAGCAAATCAAGAAAACGAATGGCATAATTGCCCTGTAAATTAAGCCCATGGTGGAAGCGTTCATTGCTATTTAGGAAAGGATGAATATAAAAATAGTCCATGGACTGGGATACACCTAATTCTTTTAACCATGACCCTTGAATAAGACTCGGCAAGAACAAACAATTAATGATTTCAATTGTTTTGCCTGCCTCCACACGGAATGTATGGGCTTCACCAGGATTGATAATAAATACATCATTTGTATGAATTTTATAGGACTCGCCTTCAAAAATGTGGTCGGCTTCACCTTGTACAACATAGACTAATTCAACGAATTCATGTGTATGGACTGGGGGAGTATTTGAGTGGTCATGCATGTAACGTCCTATGTAAAAAGGAAATTCTTTCTCTTTCATATACTCACTACTATGCAGTTTCATATTAGCCATTTACTCTCCTTCTCTTAAAGGTATGAAAAAGGGTGACACAGCTCGTTCTTTTAACATCAAGTCTTCTGCCAAATTTAATGAAGCGAATCAATCTATTATTCTACTATTTTGGAGAAATAATAACTTTAATTTTCGGCGAATTAATAATAAACTTAATATTCCAAAAAATGAAAATGCCATATTACTCATATTTAGAGCTTCCTCCCGCCTAACAGTTGTAATTTCATCCATTCATTGCCTACTAATCCATCTTGGTCCTTGATTAATTGCCAATAAAGCATTTCTCTTAATTCTTTTAAAATACTGGAATAACCCGGGTCATAGATTCGATTTTCAAGCTCGGCGGGATCGGCTTCCAAGTCATATAATTCATCTATATCAGTTGTATTCCAAATATACTTCCAGCCCCGGTTCCGAACCATTCGTTGTGTATATAAACCGAATTGCTGTCCATTATAAGTTGAAACAACATAGTTCCTCCAATCCTCATCCATATCTCGATCCAATAATTTCACAAGCGATCTGCCGATGAAAAAATCTGGAATGTCTACATTTAACCATTGGAGTATGGTTGGCGGAAGATCAAGAAAGTTGTAAACGAAATTGTGACAAATTGCGTTTCCCCCTATCCTTTTCCCCCACCTGATAATGAGCGGAACTTTAATTACCTCATCATAAAGAACATAATGCTTGTCCATCATCCGATGTGCTCCGCACAAATCCCCATGATCGCTTGTATAAATGACCATGGTATTTTCCGACAGAGCTAAACTATCCAAGCATGATAAGATTTGGCCGATTGCGTCATCCAATTGACTTATGATTCCATAGTACCTTGCAGCAATGGGAGCCCAGTCTTCCCAAGAGTAATTTTCAACGCCCCAACTATACAATTGTTGTTTTTGGATGTATGGTTTATTCTTGAATGATTCATTAAAATTTCCCCAGACTGGGATATCCTCCGGAGAATACATTTCAGAAAAAGGCTGTGAGGGCCGGCATGGCAAATGTGGTTCCGAGAAATTGACCCGAATATGCCATGGTTCATTTGAATTGGATAGCTCCTCAATCATGGCTATGGTCTTTTTGGCTGTCCAATGGGTCTTGGAATCCTCAACAGGAATTGGGTTCGGTTCACCAAAATATGAGTTGATAAACCGGACATTGGGATAGCGCTCTTTCAGAAATTGATCATACTCTTTCTCGTCAACATATTGGCCAAAACCATAGATTGTTGGGGGATGTTGGGGATGGACTCCCCATTTCCCGATATAGCCGGAGCGATAGTTTAATTTTTTCAACTCCCTTGGCCATGAATATTCAGATGGATCCAATGCCGGAATTATTAACCCGTTATTAAAATTCCACAAACATCCAATGGCCTCAGGCCGCCTGCCATTCATAAACGACTGTCTTGCAGGACCGCATACAGGCAAGTGTGCATATGCATTCGAAAACCAAACACCTTCAGACGCCAATCGGTCGATATTAGGCGTTCGAACTGGATACTCTCCACTGTAACCAATACAGTCATAACGCTGCTGATCAACGGTTATCATTAATATATTGGGCTTTTCCCCCATCTTCATCACCCTCAAACTACATCAATCCTGTTTGCCTTTGGCACTTCTATGACAGCACCATTTTCCTGATGGGAAAGAATGGCCGCTTCGATTACCTCTTGCGCGGCTAATGCGTCTGCACCGGACCCCATTATTTGGCTTGGCGGTACATTGTTTTTTATTTCGCTGATGAATTTGTTTATCCGTTCTTTAAACGTATCATTAAAACCGTTCATTCCCCTTAAGATTGAATTTCGAACAACAGTTATTTCATTCTTTTTATGCGGATAATACGTCATACTCTCATAAACATTATCAATAACAAATCGGCCTTTATTCCCTCCGACTTCACAGTATTCAATCGGATAGTCATTATCCATATCATAGCTCCCGGTCAAGTGTCCGACGGCTCCTGATTCGAATTCAAGATTGATGGAAGCGGTTGACCATACCGTTCTTCCCGGTGCCCGTGTCATAAATGTCTGAACCCTGTGAATGTTTCCAGCAAAATAACGCATGACATCAATGGAATGGGGGTGAAGTGCCCTCAAATGAACCCATGGGCTTGACTCAATCGGATTGCCTATCGTTAATTTCATATTAATGAAAAGCAGGGTGCCCAAGTCTCCGTTATTGATCAACTCTTTTGCCTTGTAAGCAACTGGAACAAACCGATGGTTCAGGTTGCAAGCCAAACGAATGCCCTTTTTTCCTGCGAATTCTACCAATTCCCTGGCTTCTTCAATTGTATTGGAAAGTGGTTTTTCCACCAAAACATCCTTGCCCGCTTCCATGGCAATCATCGCTGGCTCATAATGATGAGACCCTTTTTCCTGGCCACCGGTGGCAATACTGACGACATCTATTTCCTCATTCTCCAACATCGTTCTAATATCTGTATAGGCTTTAACACCGAAATCCTTTGCAACTGCAACGGCCAAATCCCGGTTTAAATCACAGACGGCAACCAATTGGACGTCCTTATTTTCCTGATAGCTTCGGCAATGGTTTCTCCCAATATTATTAACGCCGACGACTGCTGCTTTTAGCATCTTGCATCACCCTTTTCATATGATAAATGCTTCGAGGGAAAAGCCCCCGAAGCACATACGTTTTATTTTCCTGAAAAATCTGTTTTTTTTACAGATATTTGTTCATCCTACTTCTTTTCCTGAAGCTGACGCGCAGTATTAAGGGAACCAATGTACAGCGACTCATAGGCTTCTTCCGCCGTTTCAAAAGGCCCCCGTTCAAGCCCGTGCCAGCTTAAATTCGTGTAGATGGGATTTGTACGGTTTACTTCCTTTTCCCGTTTGGCGATATATGCTTCCATTCTCCCCAACAAGAGATTAACAATCTCAGGTTCTTCCTCGGCCACGTTATGAAGTTCTTGCGGGTCTTTTACCAGATTATATAATTCAAGCTCTGGTTTAAAATGGAAGTCAGGCTCAAGGGCACGAATCAATTTCCATTCAGGCGTCCGCCAGCCGTGCTTGCGCATCCAAGTGCACTCCGTGATGTAAAACTCCGACACTCGTTCCAATTCCTCTTTCCTTCCTTGAATGACAGGGAAAAGATTTCTTCCATCAAATGAATTAGTTGTATCGATACCCGTCAATGCAAGAATGGTCGGCGTGACATCCTTAATCAGTGAAATATCGGAAATACGTCTCCCCTCAGGCAATTTTCCCGGATATTTTAAAATTAACGGGACGACTAAATTGTGTTCATATAAACTGTGATGATCATACCAGCATTGGTGTTCATTTAACGTTTCACCGTGGTCGGAAGTAATAATGATTATAGTTTCTTCCTCAATGCCGAGCGATTCAACGGTGGCCAAAATGTTTTGGATACACGCATCCATATATGCCAAAGCACCATCATATTGGGCATCTACATAATTGGAATCGGTACAGTCTTCTGGAATCCATGAGCTCAAGAAATCGGCAAACGGTTTAAAATTATACATCTCATGCAACGAATCATTGCCAGGGTCTTTTTCATCCCCATCATAGAACATCCGTTCATACGGTTTTGGAGGCAAATAAGGAGAATGGGGGTCCATATGTCTTAAAAACAATAAAAACGGCTCATCCTCTTCTGCAAGTCTTTTCAATTCGGGAATGGCTACATCATTTAAGTTTTCCGCCTTTGGACACCTGTTGGTTTCGTCAGGTTTCCAGGCTTCGTAGTCAATATACTTGTGAAACCCACGGGACGACGGGTTTCCCGTAAATCCTACGCAGGTCGTATTATATCCGTTCTCTCCAAGAATCTCGGCAAGTGTCTTCACATGATCGCCAAGCGGTCCTTTATGCCTTAAAGCCACCACATCAGTTCCAAAACAATCCATGCCGGTTAACATGGAAGCATAGCCAGGCGTGGTGGGAATGCTTGGACTGAAATGGTTCTCAAACAGCACGCCTTTCTCCGCCAATTTATCGATATGAGGAGTCGTTAAGCGATGATAGCCATAGGAACTCATCCGGTCCCGTCTTAGGCTGTCAATACCAAAAAGAATGACATTGGGTTTTTTGTTCATGGAAACTATCCTTTCTGTACAAGGTTTTGCGATCTGGCACTAAGCGCTTTCAGACACGCATTTAAATAACCGTAGCTTTCCGCAGCAATAATGGAAACTTCAGCCAAAGAATGCTGTTTCGCCCCAATTACTTCCAAAACAACTGGACCGGAGTAATTTCCTTCAACCATTGCTTGACAATAACCGAATAAGTCAATGTCCCCGCGTCCGCATGCCTGATTTTGGATTTCTCCCGGACCTTTTAGACGTCCTCTGCAATCACGGATATGGATATGTTTGACACGATTCAATATTTTAGGAAGTTCTTCCTCCGGATTCTCATTGCCACGGAAAATATGGCTTGGATCCATATCAATCCCAAAGGCTGGCGAAGAAATTTCCTCCATTGCTCTAATTGTGGTTGGTGTATTGTAAATCGCATTCCCCACATGTGCTTTTACACAAAGTGTAACACCATATTTTTCGGCTAGCTTGGACCTATGGTAAAGAGTTTCAATGGATTGTTGGAGGTCTGCCTCTACGCCCGACTTACCTCCTGGTCCCACATTTATAACGGGAATTCCAAGCTCAACGGCAGCCTCGAATGCTTTGGTCAATCGGTCCTCATCAAGGGAAGCCACTTCCATCGATAAAAGTTTCAGCCCATTTTGTTCCGCTATGGAACGGATTTCAGCTGCCTGCTCTTCCCACCGGTCCAATTCAAGATGCTCACACATGCCTTTTATTGCTGCTATTTCTACTCCATCATACCCGGCCAAAGCAATATGTCTTGCGGCTGTTGCAAAATCAAAATCCTTAAACAGTACGGAGTTAACACCAAGTTTAATCATTTTATTTTATTCCTCCTGTAATCGGCTCCAAATTTTTCACTTCTACAATGGTTCCTGTTTCCCATGATTTAATAGCTGCTTCGATAATCAACTGTGCTTTTAGCGCATCTTCACCTGAGCCGTTCACCTGGTCATAAGAGACACCGGAAAGAAGCTGGTCGACAAATGAATTGATCCGGCTTTTAAATGTTTCATTGAAGGAACGCATGCCGCCAAGATAGCTGTACGATTCTGTTTCAATCGATTGGCGGGGATTAAACGTTAAATGTTCACAGGCATCCTCAAGGACAAACCGCCCTTTTGAACCCACTACTTCACATCGCTCAAGGCCATATCCAGGACCTGCATCATAGCTTCCGATTAAATTGCCAATTGCTCCGTTCTCGAATTCAAGAATAATTTGTGTATTGGACCAAATAGAGCGCCCTTCCCCTTTCATCATGAATGCTGCTACCCTTTTGACATCGCCGCAGAAATAACGGATGACATCAAAGGAATGTGGATGCAATGCACGTAAATGGAACCAAGGAGAGCTTTCAACAGGATTGTTAATCCACATTTTCATATTAATCATATGAAGCTTGCCTAATCGATCGCTTTCTATCCATTCTCTGGCTCTTTCAGCTGCAGGAGTAAAGCGGTGGTTGAGATTAATGGCATAAGGAATACGTTTTTCCCTTGCAAACTCCACCAGTTGTTTTCCTTCTTCAATATTGTTAGAGATTGGCTTCTCACCTAGCACCGGAATGCCAGCTTGCAATAATTCCATCGTAGGGGCAAAATGTTCACCGCCATTTTCTTCTCCCTTTGTGCATACGCTTACAATATCGAGCTGAATTCCACTTTCCAACATCTCTTTCACACTGTAAAAGGCTTTCCCGCCAAATTTTTCAGCGGCTTGATCTGCTTTGGCCTTCACGATATCACAAACTGCCACTATATCGGTCTTCGGATTTTCCTTATACACAGATGCATGGATGCTACCGATATTTCCAACACCGACAATCCCTACTTTTAATGTCATGGGTTTTCCTCCAATTTTAAAGTAAAATATTTTGTGGGAATCTCTTGGTCTATTTAAATATTATTGGAATTTTGTAAAAATATCATTGTCCATTCAGCCATATAAATGGGCAATTCCGCCGTATTAAACTAGCAATTAAAAAAACTAAGGACACAATGCTAAAAATGGGCCAGATAAGTAAATCAAAAAGCCTGTCAATAATGACAGACCCTATTCACAATGGTTATTTTAAATAAAAAACTTCTTTCAATGGTGTAATAGGTTCTGCTTCGTTAAAATCAAAGGAACCTTGTACCATTTTCGAAGTAATCGCATTCCAGCGATTGCAAGCATCACTTTTAGCAATGTAGTTAAACGCTGCCTCTACATCATCGCACTCAAAGCAATAAAAAAATTGGGCGCCATTTTGAAAAATAGAATAATTTCTAATTCCGGCTCTGCTATGTTCTTCAAGTATTTCCGGCCAGGCATCCAGATGCATTCTTACATATTCCTCCAAGCATTCCTCTTTAATTTGCCAGGTCCATGCAAACTTATTGCTCTTTTCCATACTCCCATCTCCCTCTTAAACAATTAATAAAAGAGGTGACGCAAAGTTCCGTAATATACAGTCTTTTATGTCGACCTCTTCCTATAACTAATAATCCATCTTACTTTGCTGCACTTGCCAATTCCAATTCAAGCTCATTCAGTTTTCCAATCATTTCTTCCAACTGATCAGAAGTGAGCTTTACCATAGGCTGCTCCAGCACTTCTTTAAGCGATAATTTTCTCATGCTTGCAAGAACACCGGTTTTGTTGGAAATACCCGGAACATATGCTTCGGCAATCTCAACAGTCTTCTCCGTCATTAACAGGTCAAGAACTCTCGTATTTTCCGAGTATACTTTGTTAAGACCTCTTTCATTAGGATAAACAAAACCATAGGATCCGGATCCAAGTTCAAGGATAACATCACTTCCTGCTTGGAAGAAATCAAGGATTCCTTCCTGGCTGGCTATGGTCAAGTTGCCTTCTCTTACATCTTGTAATTTCGCATAAGGCAATACCACCTGTGCAGTGGTATTCACAGGAATTTCAACTTTCAGAGTCACTTCCGTATTCGTAATCTCCCATGAAGAAGAAATGCGTCCATACATTGAATCATGGGCTGCACGCACATGGGTTAATTCCCTGCCGCCAATTCTTGGTTGAATACGAATTCGTTTATAAGCTGGCTTGGATTCGTCCATGTCTAAACCTGCCAGAACCCGATACATCCAGTCCCCAATGGCACCATATGCATAGTGATTGTACGAGTTCATGTCATCGCTCCAAAACGACCCGTCCGGCTTAATTCCATCCCAATGCTCCCAAATGGTGGTCGCTCCTTTTGTGACCGAGTAAAGCCATGATGGGTACGTTTCTTGTAAGAGAAGTTTAACAGCCGTTTCATGGTATCCATTCTTTGAAAGAACAAAACATAGGTACGGCGTTCCAACAAACCCTGTTGTAAGGTGATAATCTTCATCCAATACGAGCTCATTTAAATCATGGGCAACGCGTTCCCGAACTTTTCCTTCGACAAGGTCAAACATAAGGGCAAGGACATGGGCTGTTTGAGTCGGAACGGCCAAACGTCCATTCTTAGTCACAAACTCATTTGTAAATTCCTCAATAATATGTTCCACTAATCTTCCATATGTTTGGGCATCTTCTGTTTTGTTCAGAATAGTCGCTGTGTCGCGGAGAAGCCGTGTCGAATACGCATAATAGGCAGTGGCAACTAAATCATTCGGTGTGGCACCGTAGTAGCTGTCCTCTTTTGAATCCAGTCCAAGCCAATCCCCGAAATGGAAGCCAGTGTTCCAAAGGTATTCATTATTGCCTTGGGCGCGGATATATTCCACCCATGCTTTCATGCTCTCATATTGTTCTTCCAGCAATCTATCATCACCATAGCAGAGATACACGGTCCAAGGGCAAATTACCGCTGCATCTCCCCATGCTGCTGAAGAGTCACCATCAACAACTTGTGGTATAACAAAAGGTACCCCGCCATTTGGACGCTGATCAGCTTTTAAATCCCGCAGCCATTTTGTGAAAAATTGTCCGCCTTGATAGTTGAAAAGTGCCGTTCTGATAAATACTTGCGCATCGCCTGTCCAGCCGAGACGTTCGTCACGTTGCGGGCAATCTGTCGGGACATCGACAAAATTCCCGCGCTGCCCCCATACAATATTTCGCTGCAGTTGGTTTACCATGTAATTGGAAGTCTCAAATTCGCCAATTGGATCCATTTCGGAATGAATCACTTCACCGACAAAATTTTCGAGTGGAAGACCGTTCTCTTGTCCCGGATAACCTTCCACCTTCACATAACGAAATCCTTGGAAGGTAAAATGCGGTGCATATGTTTCCTCGCCGGTTCCTTCGGTAATATATTTAACTGTTTGTTTTGCTGAGCGAAGGTTCCCAAAGTAAATATTTCCATCTTTATCAAGCACTTCTGCATATTTCAAGACAATTTCAGTTCCCTTAGGAGCATCCACTGTGAAACGGATTCTGCCTACCATGTTTTGTCCCATATCAAGTACAGTATCACCTGAAGGCGTAACGAATACAGAAATAGGATGGATTGTTTCTGTCACACGTGTTGGATTATTTTCCTGGACAACAAGGTGAGCCTCAGGTCTATTGAGAACAACGGTGCTCTTCCAATTAGAGTCTTCGAATCCTACTTCACTCCACCCAGTTTGTTCCAGCCTGGCATCATAAATTTCGCCATGATAAATTTCGGAATACAAAATCGGGCCTGTCGCAGACTTCCATGAAGGGTCTGTGACAATCGTTTCCTCTGCACCGTTATCATACAGGACATGAAGTTGCAGAAGGGCTGCACGGTTATCGCCATAAAGGTTTCTATTCCCTTCCCAAGCAAGATCACCTTTGTACCAGCCATCAGCCAACATAACACCGATAGCATTAAAACCGTTTTCCAGTAAGGATGTAACATCATATGTTTGATATTGAATACGTTTTTGATAACTTGTCCATCCAGGAGAAAGCAGTTGGTTCCCAACTCTTTGCCCATTTAAAAATAACTCATAAAGACCGACCCCTGTTGCATAAATCCGTGCTGAAGCAATTCCAGGTTTCAGTTCAAACTCTTTCCGAAGCAAAAAAGCAGGTGAAGCCTGTGCTTCAATCTCCTCAGAATTAGGAGTAATCCAGCTTGCTTTCCATTCATTTTCTTGTATTAGGGCGGTTTCCCACCAGGCAATATTGCTCCAATCAGATTCCCGACCAACATTGTCCCAAACTTTAACCCGGTAAAAGTACCTGTTTTTTGAGATTAGCTCCGGACCATTATATTCAATATGCAGAGATTGATCTGATTCGGTATATCGGGAATCCCAAAGGGGTGATTCAAAGCTATCTGTGGATACTTGGACTTGGTAAGCTGACTGCAGTGTCCCTCGCTTATCAGACTGAATTTTCCAGCTGATTCTTGGTTTCTTTACATCAATTCCAAGCGGATTTGTGCGATACTCACACGTGACAGCTGATACCTTCAACTCATTCATCTATATTCTTCCTCTCTATCTATAAAATTTTAAAAATCCACCCTAAAAAAGAAAAAATATCAATCTACGAAACAGTGATTCCATTCAACTGAACTCTTGCGTTGTCAGGTGCAATTATTTGCACTTCAACTTCATCTGGAAGCGTAATTTGACTAATAAAAGTTAATAAAAATAGATCAATAGGAACGTAAGGTTCGTTTGCCTGATGGCCAATAAAATGTACCACTCTGCCATGTTTTTCACCAGCAGTCGCCATGAAATGTACCGCTTGCTGCCAACGCATTTACCTATAGGATAATTCAATGATTTTGAAATATGAAAGAGCCTAATCCCTCCATGTCTTTACCGAGGAATTAAGCTTATAATCTTCCATAAACGAGTCTGAAATAGCCTTATTTCTGCAGCAATGCTAATTAACTCGTTCAGTAATTCTCTGGCTTGTTTTTATTAAAAACTAATTGCCGGGCAGTTGGATGCCGCGCCAGCCGCTTACATCGCATTGCCCATATACATTATCACCAACAGCAACCACCGTGCCGTCCGATTTAAGACCAATGGTATGAATATAACCCGCCGCGAACTCCACAATATCGTACCAGCGCAATTGAGCCACTTAGGAATTCAGCTCCACGCAATTTACCTCTAATACCCACTCTATTAAGGGTCCTATAAATTGTGCAACTTAACCCCTATTTACGTCATCTTTCTAAAACCTACTAATATATTGCCAACCTTTCAAGCTCTTACACGGAGTGGAGTTAGCAATAACCCACCAGACCTGATATGCAGTTCTCATGTAGTTTTAAGACTCCAACCCGAATTGTGAATCAATCATCGTTAGTAAAATCAGAAGAATACCCGATCGATAATTAATTTGAAACTAATGAAGATTCTTCTTGAAAATAAACGGCTTTCCCTGTTTTAGCAGATTCATAGATTGCCTCTAATATTTGTGTTACCACAAATGCTTGTTCAGGCGTTGTAACAGGCTCTGTGTCATTTATGATATTATCAATCCAAAGCCGTGCCTCAAGATCGGTATCTGATTCTGATTTGCCATCATAAAAGGCCACACCGCCAGCTTCAAGTTCAATGGTGTTTGTGTATAGCTTACCGAAACTTTCTCCATTTATTCTAAGTCCTTTTTTCATATCCGCTCCACCTTCTGTTCCGCATAGGGAGCATTTTGCTTCATCAACATCTAATGAATTTAACGCCCAGCTTGCTTCAAGAACAATTGTGGCCCCATTTTCCATGGTGATAAAACCAAAAGCAGAATCCTCTACGGTGAATTTTTCAGGGTCCCAAGGTCCCCATGCATTTGCTGCATTTTTCTTTTGGCCCAATTTATGAAAAGTCGTGCCCGATACAGATTTAGGCTTATAGTTATTCATCATCCACAAAGTCAAGTCAAGGGCATGTGTACCAATATCAATTAATGGGCCACCGCCTTGCTTTTCTTCATCTAAAAATACACCCCAAGTAGGCACTGCGCGGCGGCGTATGGCATGGGCCTTCCCATAATAAATTTCTCCCAAATCCCCACGTTCACATACTTTATGTAAATACTGGCTATCTTGGCGGAAACGATTGTTATACCCGATGGTTAGTTTTTTACCAGACCGCTTGGCTGCCTCAAGCATTGCCCGTGCTTCAGCAGAAGTTTTCGCCATTGGTTTTTCACACATAACATGTTTGCCAGAATCAAGTGCTGCCACGGATATCTCCGAATGGGAGTCATTTGGAGTAAGGACATGAACAACCTCAATTTCTCGATCCTGAAGCAGCTCTCGATAATCATCATACACCTTTGCATCTTTAACACCATATTTAGATGCGGCTTTTTCCGCTCTTTCATTCAGAATGTCACAAAAAGCCACCAATTCCACATGTTTTAACTTAGATAAGCTTGGCATATGCTTTCCATTTGCAATACCGCCACAACCGATAATTCCTACTTTTACTGTTCTTGTCATTTTATTTCCTCCCAGTGTGATTATTTAAAATAAAGAGCAAGATGTTCCTTTGCTTTGCTAATTCCTTGCTGTTCCTTCTCTAACGACCCCCAATAACGATGATTTTCAAGTTCGATGCTAATTGGACCCTGATAACCAATCTTTTCTAAACGTACGGCCACTTTTGCCCAGTCCACGTCTCCTTGTCCAGGGATAGTATATCTCCAAGGTCCTTCGGAAAAATCGTAGTGGACGTCAAAGGCAGCAGCAATGTTACCGTATTCATATTGTTCGTCAAATAAAATCTCAGTGTCTTTGCCATGACAGTAATTGACTCTGTCTCCAAATTCACTCAAAACTCTTAAATAATCAATTCCAAGCCTTACTAAGTGAGACGGATCATAATTGATTCCAAAATGTTTGGAAGGAATCACATTGAACATAGCTCTTAACATTTCAGGAGTGCATCCTAAGGTTGGATAATAGGGAGCAGGTCCTGGCCATCCTTCCAAGGCGATAAAAATGTTTTCTTGTTCGGCATGCTGCACGATAGCAGGAAACGTCTCTTTCCAAATTTCAAATGCCTGCTTTCTCGGCATGGTGATATCATCTGGAACTAGGCACATAAACAATACTTTTCCGCCAAGCTCAGAAACTTCGGACATTTGCGTCTTCAGAGCCTCCACAGCTTCTTGACGACTGTTCTCATTTTCACTTAAAAACTTTGTCCTCCCAACTGCTCCTACCCCATCAATCGAACCGACTTCCAGTCCGGCATTTTCAAGAATTGATTTAATCTCTTGATTATAAAAAGGAACATCAATGACATCCAAACCAATACTGACAGCAAATTTTGTTACCGCCTCCATTCCATCTGCACCTATTTTTGGCGGTATTCTCATTCCTATTTTTTTTGTCATCTAAATACCTCCTATTAATTTATTAAATATATATCGAGCACCCCCAGACCACACACGGTGGTCTCAAGTAGTTTGCTTCTCCCGTTTAAGAAGATTCATAGAAAATCTCTAGAGTTCTAATAACAACATCTGCTAGTTCAGGCAACACTACATAATCCGTATCATTAATAACGGCTTCAATCCATGTCTTGCTTCCAGATGAGCACCACTCTCAGCTTCCCCTTTAAACAAGTAACACCTTTGATATTTTGTATATAAGCGGTTATCTTTTTTCACCGTTGAAACGCAACCATTCTTCCATATCAGCTCCGCAGAGGGTATATTTAGCTTCTTTTTTGTCAAGTGTGTCAGTGACCAACTAGTTCTACTTTGATAATGATTCTCTTATTCTCATAGGGTCTAATATTAAAAGAAATTTATTTATTTTTAACTGACTACAAGATGATGTATGATTGGTAACCCCTCGGAGAAAGATTGAATAGAACCATCAGGCAATACCAGATCCACAGGTATGTTTGCAGGTCCGTGTATCTCAATGTGAAATTGGTTTTCACGATCCAGTTCCCAGCCAACATTCACTTCCCCCATAGGTGTACAAACTGTTCCTTTTGCCCATCTTAAATGTCCGAGCTTTGGTGCAATCCTTATCCGCTTAAAACCAGGCAAACCTGGTTGAACACCCAATATTTCGTGTGAAAACTCATAAAGAGGTACCGCACCCCAACCATGACAATCACTACTTTGGCCCACTGGATCTTCCACCCATGTTGTCAGGTTCAAATCTACTAGATTTCGCCAAACATCCCAAAGTTGAAAAGATCTATCATACAAACCTACTTTTCCAAGTGCCCGAAATAGAAAATAAGACATACAATAAGATACTTTTGAAAGCTCTTGATCCTCTAAGGTTTTCTCCATTAAGATTTGCCCATGCTTTTGATCAATTACATCTGCCAAAATACTCCAAATTTGAACATGCTGACTGTATTCTTCAACTTTTGGTCCATCTTGAAACAGTTCTTTTTCCGTATCCCAACATTGTTCCAACACAGCAGTATTTATTGAAGTTGAACGGCTTCTATATTCCTTTGCAGCGTCTTGCCAACCAATTTGTTCAACCAATTCAGCTGCTTTTTGCAAAGCGACCGAATACATAAGACTATAAATTGTAATTGCCCCTTGCAACTTAGCAGTTGGAACACCAGCTAATTGATCCCACTCTTGCACCCAATCAACAAAAGACCAATATCCTTCAGGCATTTTACCAACGAGACCTGTCTCATTTATTCTTCGATCAAACCATCCTAACACAGCATCTATTGTGGAACGATACCGTTTGATAAGCTCCGAATCTCCGTAAAACATGTAGTGTTCATAAACCATCAGAATCCAGTAAAGGGAAAAGCCTGGAATCACCTGTGGATCTGCTGAAGGAAATCTGCTTTGCAGCATCCCGGAAGGCAATAATGAACTATGAAACTCATGGATTGTTTTCCTTGCCAGACGGTCATCTCCGCTGATCGCATAAGTAAACAACATTTCCAAATATGAATCCATAGTATATTGGAGCTGCTCACGAAAAGGGCAGTCTTCATACGTTTCATGCATACATCGTTTTAGTGTTCGTATGCTTATATCCCACAAAGGATGTAATGATGGGTCCGAACTTTCAAATTGTCCGTAAACCTCCAATGGATAGCCTGTTTCATCATAATTGAACCGATGTATTGTGATAGGGGTATTACCTGTTTCAATTTCCAACCGAACAAAACGAAATGTACGGAACCAAAATGGTTCATAAACTTCCCGTTGTCCGTGTTCTTCTTGACCGATACCAGAAACGTGATATACATCATTTGCACCTAGAAGTTTCCCATTTTGATAATCGTCACGAATTCCTTTTATTCGTTTGCCTGTAGCATCAGGTTCCTGTTCATAACACTCCGAACAGAGAATGCGAATGACACTCCCTTTCCCTCCAGATACTTCCAAATGAACATATCCGGTAGTCAATTCGCCCGCATCCAATTCAAGAACCACTTTACTGTTTGCATTAATAAGTAACTCATTATTCTCTTCTTCCACTAGCACATTTTTAATGGATTTTGCTGAAAGAAAACCTTCATCTGAAATTCGAACGACATTGCGAAATTGCTTCTTGTTCTCGTACAAAAAGGGAATGTTCCTTGGCGCTAATTGCCAAGGCTTTAAGATTCCATATTTTGAGTCCAGAATGTCGCTGATAACAACTGCGGAATTCCAGTCATTATCGTCATATGAAACCTGCTCCCAACGATGTGGAACTTTCGAACCGTCAACATTTTCCACACCACCGAGAAACATAGTTCCCCAATCCGCTACATATTTTAAACTTTCATCCCGCAAATACTTCCATTGTTTGTCCGTATCCACTCTTTCAATAATAGTATCATCTAGTGATTGTAAGCTACCTTCCAACAGAAACCCACCTGAAACAGACCGGAATATCGATACAGGTCCGGATTGGCCCATAACAAAAGGTTCATGTTTAGCAAAATGCACAACCCTTGCAGCCAAAACATTTTTCCCCGGTTGTAGCAGATGGGAAACAACTACCGTTTCAAAATAATGTGTAAATTGATTTCCTTTACAAGGGCCGTTTGAAACTGATTGGCCATTCAAAAACAACCGATATCTGCTGTCTGCTGTCACGTGAAGAATAAGTCTGCAATTCTCACCTTCCGGAACAATAAATTCCCGGCGGAAGCGAATGATTTCATGTTGACCTAGACTGGAATTGGATTCACGGTCACCCCAGATCCACTTCGCAGTTTTGAATTCTACATCGTTCATTCATGTCACACTCTTTTCCTTATTGTATACAATCAGCCCTTAATAGCTCCGGACGTCATTCCTTGGATAAACATTTTCATTGTAAATAGGAATAAAATAAGTAGAGGCAACGATGCGATTACGTATCCGGCAAACATTGGTCCATATAGTGTTTGTGAAACAAATTGACTTTGGAACTGAATCAACCCCACTGTGATAGGAAATTTTGTAGGATCGCTAATTAGTACTAATGGCATTAAATAGTCATTCCATATACCCAACAAATTCCAAATCGCCATTGTTCCAATCATTGATTTTGACAATGGAAGGGCAATTTGCAAAAATGCTCTCAGTTCTGAACACCCGTCAATTCGACCTGCTTCAAATAACTCTTCTGACAAAGATGCAAACGATTGTCGTAAGACAAAAATTGTGAACGCTTGACCACCCGCTGCATATGCCAGTATAAGACCTCCATACGAATCGAGAAGCCCAAATTTCTTTATTTCGAGAAACAATGGGATCAACGTCAGCAACCCAGGAATCATCAACAGTGCCAACACCGTCATATATAAGAAATTTTTTCCAAAAAACCGCAAACGTGCAAAAGCATAAGCTGCCACCGAACTGGTTACAGTGATAATTGCCACACTGACAACAGAAATAAAAATAGAATTCCAAATGTTTTTGCTGATACTCTGCCAAGCCACAACATAATTTTCAAAATGAAATGGAAACGTAAATCCGAAAAAGTGACTATAAAACTGGCCATTTGTTTTAAACGATGTTGCCAACATATAAATAAAAGGATAGAGCGATAAAAAAAGCAGCACTATTAAGAAAAGATGACTCGTCCATTCCTTCCGCAACGTCTTAACCATATATCAACCCTCCTACCATTATGCTTCGAATTCCGTACTTGGACGGATAAATTTCACCTGAATCCATGTTAAGAACAGTACCAAGACAAAGATAATCGTTGCTACGGCCATTCCTAAGCCAAACTTCCCATTCTGAAAAGCAAGAAAATACATATACAAACTTGGCACATACGTCGAATAACCTGGTCCTCCGTTGGTCATTACCAAAGGCATCGTGACGTTCTGCAGTAAATTGATCACTGTCAATATCAAAAGAAGTTTGACCTGGCCCAAGACTAATGGCATTTCAATTTGGAAAAACCTGCGAATTTTTTTCACGCCATCCAAATGTGCTGATTCAAAAACACTCTCAGAAATATTTTGCAAGCCAGCAAAATATATAAGCAAATTAAAGGCAGAAACAAACGGGAAACCTACAAACATTAAGGAGTACAGCGCGATTTGCGGATCCCCCAGCCAGTTGTGAATCAATCCTTTTAGGCCAAAAGTCTTTAAAATTGCATTTAAAACACCAACGTTTGGATCATAAATAAAATTCCAAATCATTAAACCCACAATCCCAGGCACGACCATCGGAATTACAAACATGACGCGATAAAAATATTGAAGTCGCTTGCTTTTAATATGATAAATAACCACTGCAACAATCAAAGGGACAATCAACTCGAAAATAATTTTGACTGCCGACCATAAAGTAACGTTTCTCATGGAAATCCAAAATACTTTATCATGGAAAATCTCAGAAAAGTTTTGAAAACCGATAAACTCAGGTGGGTTGAATCCATCCCAGTTTGTAAATGAATATATAAGCGCTTGCAATGCAGGATAATACATAAACAACAGTAAGAGTATAAATGCAGGTAGCAGCATTCCATATCCGGATTTCCAATTATTTTTCTTTTTCTTCTTTTTTGTTGTGTTTACAGGTACATTTTGACGTATTCCTTCAACCACCTTTTCCATGTCTTCACCTCATTAAAAAATTAGGATAAAAGCGAGCCAAAAATTTAGCCCGCTTTTTATTCAATTACTTATTCAAATATTCAGAAAGATCCCAATTATTCTTTTTGATAAGATCGTCTGCAGCTTTATCCATTTGAGCCTGCGCTTCCTTCGCAAAATCATCTAAAGATATTTGATTCAAAAGATAGCTTTGGTATGCTCGGAAAATGGCATCCTGTTCATCTTTGTTAATAACAAGACCACCGAATACACTTTTCAATGGTTTATTTGCCAAATCTCCCAGATTTTCTAACCCAGCTGCAGGTTTCGTTCCTACAACTGTCGGTACAAATTGTCCAATTTCATTTACAATTGCTTGATTATTTTCCGGTGTTGTGATGAATTGCAGCCAGTCTACAGCGGCCTTTTCTTTCGCTGGAGTCATTGTATTATCCGCTTTTTGTGTTGCAATCCCATATTGGAACGCAGCACTCGGGCCTCCGATTGATCCAGATGAATCAAAATTTGTGGCATACTGGCTCGTTTTTGAGTCGGGGTAAGGATTTTTAAACGATCCCCAATTAAATTTAGGATCAGCACTCTCAATCTGTTGAGCCGCCCACGATCCATCAAAATACATACCGACATTTCCTTTCAAGAACGCCAACATTGGGCCTTGTCCGTTTGAATCCGCTCCTGTATAATCTTTCTGCCAATAATGTGAGAAGTCCTTAAGAATTGGCCACATTGCCATCCATTTTTTACTTTTAGGGCCAAGCTCACCTTTTTTGATAGCGATTATCTGATCCTTTTCAGTGATTGAGGGATTTCCCGTATAACGAAGAGAGTCATAATCATTCCCATAGAAGTTTGTATAGAACAATCTGGACAGCCAGGTCAAATGGTCAATTCCGGTATAGGTAGCCGCAGAATCCCATGCAAACGGTGTGATTCCTGCTTGCTTCAATTTCTTACATGCATCAATAAATTCTGACCATGTGGTTGGCAATTTAGTTATTCCTGCTTTTTGGAAGGCATCTTTGTTATAAAATGTGGCCGTTCCCACATAATCCCCGTTTACGATATAATTACTGCCGTCCGATGCCTGTGTTTCAGACATGATCTGTTTATTTAAAATGTCCCCCCAATTCTTCCCAGATACATATGGATCGGGTTTAGACAAATATGGTTTTAAATTGACGAGCGTTCCTTTAGGCAAACCGGAATTCGCAAAATCCCATTGTTCCCAAATAATATCAGGCAATTGACCACCAGACGATTTCGTACGGACCCAAGTATCATAATCTTGTGATCCTGGAAGGCTTTGTATAAATTTAATTGTTATACCAGGGTGTTTCTTATGATACTCTTCAGCTAACTTCTTCAATTGCGTTGCGGGTTTTGTCTTAACAGCACTCGGTTGTTGCGCTTCCTGTGGTCCATATGCCTGCGCATACATGGTGATTGTACCTTTAAAGTCCTTTTTTTGGTCAGAAGAAGTAGTTTGCGAGGTGGTGCTGCACCCCCCCAAAGTAATTCCTCCGGCAACCATCAACGTGGATGTGATTGTACCTAATTTCCCCCAACTTTTTTTCACTTGAATCCCTCCTCGTTCTAATACAATCAGAAAACGTTTTCATAAGTACTTGCAGCAATTTATATTTCACAATAGATTGCTTCTATTTGTTATAAACTTAATATATATTAGTTAAATAATTTTGTAGGTATAATGATTTTCCTTTTAGGTAGACTTATTTTCTTTTTTAATTTTCTTTGGAATTATTTAAATGGATTAGTTACTTATAAAATGGTATCTACCAGAACCGACTTGTACCTTTACATACTGTGTAGAGTACTCGATAGTATCAAGCCCATTTATTTCATTAATCTGTTGACCGCTTTCTGTTATAACTGCACGACTCAAAAGTGGAATTTCCACCACAGCATGAGTATGAACGGGAATTAAAATATGCAGATTAAAATCCCCTGACGCTGATAAACTCCATTCAACTTCCACTTTACCAGTCGGGATGTCCTGATCCGCCTTTACCCATTCTATTCCATCCGCAATATATGGTTTAATCGTCAATAAATGTTCGTTCATCCCTTCATAGTCAATTTGAATCCCTGCTAATGTGGAATAAAACCATTCTTCAATATGCCCCATCATAAAGTGGTTTTGTGACATTCCGACTGTCGGACCGTCCCAGAACTCAGTCAAACTGGTGGCACCATGTTTCACCTGATATTCATAATAAGGTGCGGCTGATTGCTTTAACATTTGCACAATGACATCTGAGCGTCCCTTTTTGGTTAAACCTAATAGAGCGAACCGATGCCCAACTTCTCCGCTTGTCACTTCATATCCTCGTTCTGCCAGGTCATGAATGAGCGCTGAGAGGGCAATTTCTTCCGTTTCAGAGGTTGTTAATCCAAGAGATAATGGTATAGCATTGGAGGTTTGCGACCCACTCGCATAATAGCCAGCATCAGGATTAAAGAATTCACGATTGAATGCGGTGCGAATCTGATTTGACAATGATTTGTATTTTTCCATTTCCTCTTGTTTCCCGAGTTCCTCCGAGATTCTCGAAAGCAAGACACAATCGTAATAATATAGGGCAGTTGCAGTCACAGGAATCGGAGTATGATGCGGAAATCCTGGATTAGGACCAATATCTCCCCAATCCCCAAGGCCATGCCGAACAATATGATTAATAGAATTAGATTGCAAATATTCTACATACCTTTTCATAGAATCATAATGTTGCTCTAGCACTTGAAGATTTTTTCCATACCAGTTATAAAAATACCATGGTGCTATTATTATAGCGCTTCCCCATTCTGGTGAATCCCGAAAACCGTTCTCAAACACAACATATTCTGGTGCGATATCAGGAACAAGCCCATTCTCCAGCTGTGCTTCCTGCATATCCTTAAAAATCTTGACAAGAAGAGCTGATAGGTCGTAGTTATACCAAATCGATGGCCCCATAAGATGAACTTCTTCCAACCAGCCAAGTTTTTCCCGGTGCGGGCAATCAGTTAATACACTTTTTGTATTGCTGAGAATGGCCCTCGTAATAATAGAATGAATGCGGTTCCACTTTTGCTTTGAACAATGGAAGTGTCCAGATACCTGAAGTTCGGGATAAATCATATGTCCTTCCACGTGTTGCATGACAGGAAGAGTTGATGTGTTATCACTTGCATTCTCGGGAGCATTTACTTCAACCTGTAAATACCGCAATCCATAATAGGAAAATCGGGGATGCCAAGTTTCTGTATCCGCTCCTTGCAAGGTATAGGAAAAGGAAACGGGAGAACCCGTCCAATTCTGATTTACAAGACCCTGATCATCCAAAAGTTCACCTGGAATAAGTTTAAGGTTTGAACCAGTTGGGCCCTTTGCCTGGACCAAAGGCCAACCGGAGAAATTCTGTCCAAAATCATATACATGTATTCCTGGAACCGGTTCAGTTATACCTACAACCGGAAATACTTCCATCACTTTGTTTTGTGGAAACGAACTCCATCGAAGCTTTCCTTTAGGTGACTTAACCTCGCATGCAATTTCCCAACCTTCGGTGGGCGCAAATTTCGGCATATCCCATCCGGGCTGTTCCAGCCTGGCATCATAATCTTCCCCGCCATATACACAAGAGAATGTAATAGGGCTCGGTCCGATCATCCAATGGTCGCCACTAACAACTCGCTCTATATGTCCATCCGCCAATTCTACTTCAATTTGGACGATAGCTTTAGGAAGTCCGAAACCATCTTTGTACTTCAAATACCTATCTCCCTCGATGTTATAGAAACCGTTTCCTAACATAAGTCCAACTGCATTTTCACCTTGCGTTAACATCGTTGAGATGTCATACGTTGTATACAAGCAACTGTTATCATAATCTGTCCAACCCGGCTCCATAACGTATTCCCCAACCTTTTGACCATTGACCCGAAATTCATATTGACCCAACCCGCACACATATGCAAATGCACGAACAACCGGACCACACAAGGCAAATTCATGCCGTAAAAGCGGCATAGTAGTTGATGCAGAACTTCGAAATGATTTCCATCGTTCTCGGTGAGATTCAGTCAAACCAATCCATTTTGCTGTCCACTCTTCCTCTTTTAGATATCCCATACACCAAAAAGCTGTTTCACTAAAATTACTCGACCTATCTTCTCCATCCCAAATCTGTACTTTCCAATAGTATTTGGTGTTTGATTGCAAAGGCTTCCCTTCGTAAGAAATAAAGGTATGTTTTGTCGAAATCACCTTTCCACTATCCCACATATCAGGTTTTACTTCTGATAAATGGTCCAGTTCAGACGCTACTATAATTCGATAGGCAGTTTGTCTTTGTCCGCGCAACGACTCATCTTGTATTTGAAATCCCCAACCAAACTTTGGGGATTGTTCTTGAACACCTAAAGGATTTATTAAATGTTCAACTCGTAAATTTCTTACTTGAATTGGGCTTACTAACAGCATTTTTTATTCACCCAATTTCTCGATAGTAAAATCATTCATAAGTCCATATGAAATTACATCGTATTCATTTGCCGGTCTCTGGCCAAAATGCGGTGCCTTTTTCCAGTTTCCGGGCCAAGCGGTTCCTCTCGGCTTTTCCGGATCATGATGTGGTCCAAGAAGATTTTTGAAGCTTCCGCAAACTCTAACAACAATCTCATTATCGCCTTGATGAAGGGAACTTGTAATGTCCACCATTTCATTTTTCCGAATAATCATGCCGCTAAATTCACCATTGACTTGAACGGATGCAACAGTTCCTTCCCATTCCGATAGTCTTACGATATAAGTGCCCGTTACATCATCGATTGTTATCCGGCGTTTATAAAGAACAGCACCACTATAAAAAGGAAGACCCTGATTTAACCAGGAACCGATGTTCATTGTGGACTCAGGCGCTAAAATCCAACTGCCTTCTTGCACTTCTACCCCAAAAGAGCCTTTAAGATAGACAGGTTCAATTTCAAGTAAAACATGAAATGGTTTCGCCGTTAACGTAATGGTATTTATCCCCGTATGAACAAAGGAAGCTATATCTGCAACCCCCGTATGATGATCCAGCCAACCAGCAGCTTTACCTGACCAATCAACTGATTGCCCGTTTACATCTAATGTGTAATATTCCGCACGTTCAACGATTAATTCTAATGAAGTCGGAATAAAGGTATCCAATGTCTGAAAATAATATGTGACTGTAAAACCACTTTCAGCAGGGAAAGGCCCCCGATCCAAAAGACGTCTTTTATATTGAACGCTATTATCCCATGGATTCTTGTCAAATCCGTGATGTTGATACACTAATTGGGATGCATAAATGGTATTGACTTGTTTGTATTCCTTATTTCCAACAACAACATCACAGTAGTCGATCATATAGGTATTGTCACTTTCTTTATCAATCTCTGAAGCATCGCTATCCAATACAACAGTCGTTACTTTGCTTTTTTCCCGACTTACTATTGGTACCGATGTTGTATCAGTTTTTAGTTTGTTGACCTTTAAAAGTATAGACTCACTGCTAGATAACTCTATATTTGAAACAACTTTACCGTTTTCACACTTAAACGGCAGACTTTGTACATCCCCATTCCAAGGGTTCCAATTTTCTAAATGGTACCCGTCAATCCGAAATTCAAAGGCTACTGTTTGATTGCTACTATTAACCAGAAAATAAAGTTCTGTACCATCTCCTAGTTCTCTGCGTAAATGACCGATGCCACTTGGTAATTGATTCGGTTCGTTAATTTCCAAAAGTGGTGATGATAATGCCCCAGTCAATTGGCTCTCAAGATCCTCTAGACTGAGAACTTGAATCCAATTCGGATGATTAATTAAATTTTCGCATGCAGACGATAGCTTTCCTTCCACACGTCTCGGTGCTTTTCCCATCGCCACAATTTTTCCACCAGTTTCCAGAAACGTTGTCAGTAGGTCATAGGTTGATTGCTTGATAGTTTTAGCAAAACCTGGAACAATGACAAGATCATAGCTTCTGGAATGAACAGTGATAGAAGAACCTTCTACAGCACCGTGTCTATCCATGATAAACTCATCGCCAAGATCATAATCCCATTGATAATCACTCAAATGCTGGATGAGAGAAAGGTATTTCAATATTTCAGGGTCTTTCCGTCCAATATTGGGCCGCATAAGATCCCATCCTTGATCAGAACCTACTTTTTCCAAAAATGCTGACGTTGTTGGATGAAGCAACAAAATCCGGTTTTTCGTTTGTCCTTGTGAAAGTGCATAAGAAACCCTTGCAAGATACTCATTTAAATATTTGTATTCACCCCACCACGGTTGTCTCCAATCGAAAGATTGAGGATGATCTCGCTTTCGAGCTCCTACGATCGTTGAATAGGTCAAGTGTTGGTTGATAAAGTTAACTCCGTTGACTAATAACCAATCACCAATCCTTTTGTAATCCTCAAATGTGGAATCCCATCCCCCGGCACCATATGTTTCACACAAAACGCGTTCACGTTCAAATTGATTCGCTACACTTTGAACTTCCCGAATACTAAGGAGGAGTGCTTCTGGGCCATCTTTAAGCAGATTCGTCAATAACATATCAATCGCGGGCCAATGCATATATTCATAAAATGACATCACTGCGGGAGAAGCCATTCCACCCCATGGATACGGCCATTGATGTTCCATATAATGTCCGGTATACGAGATTCCGTGTTCTTCGCACCATTTGGAGATTGGTTCCGTAAAATTATTCGCCCATAATTCTCGAACAGTGCAATAGTAGTCATATCTAACTTTTAATCCATCTTCTTGAAAAGAAGATGGATCTACATCAAGGAACAAACAGGGCAGACAATCTTTTAAGTCATACCCATTTCGACGCTCAAACTCATTGGCAAACCAATAACTGAAAGGAAGGGAGGACGAACCAGCAACGTATACATTTCCGGATGCAACTGCAGGTTCATCCGTAAAAATGGCTGGAATAGACGTTCCGAATGAATCCCCAAACCTTTTTGCATATTTTTCATATGTTGTTTCAATGAAATATTTCGCTACTTCTGGACGCATTAAGTCGACATACGCAAATCCACCTAGCCAGGAACTTGTCGCAGCCCCTGCAATTTCGAATACTAGGAAATGATCGCCATATTCCATCCATGCGCTTGGTGAAATTTCCGTCACATCATTTGTTACCTTGTAGTTTTGCGAATCCCCATGTTTTTCAAAAGCAAATGCTTTAACATAGTCCCCCAAGTTATAATTCCGTTCTCTAATCGAAGTAATATCCATCTGTTTATAAACAATAGAATTTGCCAGGCAGTCCGGCAGCTGGGCGGAAACATGACCGCCGGCAAATCCAGAGGGGTAAGAATTTTCATCATAAATATAAAGTTTTAAACCCAGCTCTTCTGCAATCTCCAAAGCGTACTTCCATCTCGCAAACCATTCTTCTGACAAATATTCCGTTACCAATCCTGGGCGCGGATGAACAAATGCTCCTCCAAACCCTTGTTCTTCCAATTCCCTTAATTGATGAAAAATTTGCTCTTCGCTCATTTCGTCATTCCATACCCACAATGGGGCTGTTCCATAAATGCTTGGAGGATTCAAAAAAAGGTCCTTTTCTATCATTTCGATATCATTCCTTCCATCAATCGACTTGTTTCGATTCATATTTTTATAAAGTGACGTGTGAACATTGCAACATTTGCCCAACCTTTTGAAATAACGATGCATTATGGCCGATAGACATGGCGCAATGATGTGTTGGCGCATGCAAAAACCACTGTTCCATATATTCGTCCGGATGTTTTTTGAATTTGACAGGTGTTTGAGTGTTTCCAATTCTCATAATTGGCCCATTTGTTGATTCGCCTTCACTAATGATAAACTTAAGATTCCCGTCCCCCGTCTGTGTGACATTCAGCGTTGTGATTGGACCCATTCGAACCTTAGCTTCAACAGAAACGCCTGTCCCCTGTTTGCCGTGATAAAGTCCCATACCACGTAAAATTGGTTTACCTTCGGATATGGCAATATGAAAGGGTCCATCATGTCCAAGTAAAATCGTTTCATCCTCATAGTCTACGACCACTATTTCAGAGAAACTTCCTCCTATGCCTAAAATATCGCTTATTTTCATTCCTACGGCTGTCTTTAGGTCGCCTTCACCCGAACAAGGGATTCCTCGAGCTGTCAATAATGAGTGTCCAATGATAAACCCGGCCTGCAACTTTTCATAATCGCTTTCTGGAGCACCATGATAGTAATAAGTAAGGGCGTCAAGGTCGTGTTCCAGCACTAACTTCTCTTGTGCAGCAGCTACTTTGCAGGACCACATGATTTGTTCATCAGTCGGCTTTTTAGCAATTGGGTCTGATGGCGAATCCCCGCTAATTTCAAACATCGCATACACTTCTTCTAATTTTCTCTTGACATCCAATGAAGTTACATCTTTTAAATGACGATTTAAATCACACATTTCTAATATTTGCACATGTATACCAGTCTGTGCTTGAATCATGGTAAAATCGCTGTACATATCCAACATGCCACTGTATGTATTTCCTAAAAACCCAAACCGGCTATGTCTCAATGTCCGTTTTACAGAAGCGGCTCGAATCCACTCTTCAATTTGTTTCCATGCACGAATGGCCTCTATTCTTTCATTCGTCTTTTCGTTTGTAAGGGAAATTGGGGGAGTTTCATCTAAACCGAGAAGACCGTTTATAACTTTAAATTCAATATCCCCACGATTAAATGCGTTGGCTATTTCCGGAACAGGGCAAGCACCGCAATGCGCCAACCATTCACCAGTCATTGTCTTTTCATAATTAATTCTCTCAGTCGGCTGCAAGTTTAGCACCACGACAGGCGCTTTACATATTTGGTGTATCGGAAGTACTGTAGAACTGGTTGAATATGTGGCGCTGTGACAAAAAATAATGTCCACATTTTTTTCATTAAACCATTCTCCAGCCTTTCTTCCCTCAATCTCTGTATCTACTAGACCATAATTAAAAACTTCACCAAATTCCTCCATACGCTTTTCTATAAATCTTCCATAATGAAGCAACCTTTCTTTCAATCCATCAAATTGATTCCAATATGCCTGCAACCCAATAGAATATAACCCCACTCTAGCTTTTTTAGCTTCTTTAATTGGAGAAAACATCGACATTCGAATCACCCCTTTGCTAATTCAACTTATATATATATCTATATATTAAGAATTGTTAGAAAATTTGTCAATATGCTTTTTACTCTGATCCCTTTAACTCTATATTGTTTTTTTCTTTAATTTCCTTTAGTATTTTATAATATCAGCCTGAAATTTAAATAAAATGAACTATAATTAATATATATATGTATATAGATTTAGTTATGAAAAAGAAGGGATGCTATTTCATTGACTTTAAACCCAAATAAATTTGTGCCTACATACTATCAAATTAAGAATGAAATTATAAAAAGGATTGAATCAGGTGTCTTCAAGCCGCAGGACCCGTTACCGGGGCGTTGGAAGCTAGTTGAGGAGTTTAAAACAAGTTGGGGAACGTTGAATCGGGCCATAAGCGAACTGATCATTGAAGGCGTTTTGTATGCTGAAAAAGGAAAAGGAACATTTGTGACCGATTTTCCAAAACTGCAAGGAAATAATAAAATAAAAGCCTTTATTTGCAATCCTAAACTGAGTGTGTATTTTTCTCTGATGAAAATGATGGAGGGGATTCGAGAGGCTGCTCATAAATATCATTACACTATAGAATACTCTGATATCCCCCAATCTTTTGTTTATACCGATATAGACCAAAGCATTATTATTACGCCTACACTTACTGATTTGCCGAATTTACGACAAGCATGGAACGAAGGGCAGAGGTTCGTCGTATTGGGATCCGACTTTCCAGGAGAAGCTTTCCCTTGTATTAATGCTGACACACGCAATGGGACATTTCAAGGTGTTCAGTCGTTAATCAAACAAGGACACACGAACATTGGGCTATTCGGTGTTCAATACAACTTTCCAAATTATCACAGGGAAATGGAAGGTTATCGAGATGCTATGTATGCAAATGATCTCCCAATAAAAGGGGATTGGATCGTTTCAAGAGAAGATGACCAGTCAGCAACGAACAGACTATTCTTAAATTGGATAAATGACCATATGGACTGCACAGCGTTATTAGTGGCTGATTATACCTCTACTATCGCTGTATTGAGTGGAATAAAAACAATGGGCAAAGCAATTCCCGAATTTTTGTCTATTGTTGCCATGGACGAAATACCTACAGGAGACTTTCTGGAAACACCCCTAACTACCATTATTCAGCCATTTACTGAAATGGGGAAAAAAGCAGTAATTCATATTATTCAAAAACCAGAACAGTTTTCAATTGAATTGTTGCCTTGTGAAATCAAAACACGTGCATCCATCAAGTCTTTACTAATTTCAAAATAACAATAAATATTTATCATTAATTCGAATTTTTTTCCTGTCCAACTCTATACGCTTTATCCATATCCTGTAGTAACATATCGATTGAGTAATCTCCCGATAATACGAACTGGATATCTTTTTGCATCACTTCTTGAACACCAGCGGGCCAATTTTGGTCAAGAAAGTTGTAGGAACCTTGTCTTAAGGCTGGTTCCATTTCCTTTGCCGCTGGATCTAAATCAGCATTTACATTCTTAAAAGTGGAAAAGGCCTCCTCGTTATCCAAAAAAATTTTTATGATATCTGGCCTTGCCCAAAAATCCAGATATTCCTTAGCCTCAACTGGATGTTTAGTATTTGCTGAAATCCCCATCATCGTTGAAACAGCTGCGGATACCCTTATCTCTTTTTTGTTATTAGCATAGGGCAAAGGAAACATCCCTAATTGAATGTTAGGATTCAATTGTTTAATTGGCGCTATAATCCAATTTCCATTAACGACCATTGCTGCTTTTCCTTCGGCTACCAATTGTGTTGTTTGATCATAAGTTGTATTTAATACATCGGGATTGAAATCTCCATTCTTCTCAAGCGCAAAATAATCTCTCAACATTCTCTCCCAGTGGGAATTAGAGAATTGGATCTTTCCATTCAACATGAGCTGATCAAAATTTGGATCTTTGCTATATATGTCGGATGGAGCCATTGCGTATGGAATTAATTGGTTAACCCATAAATCCTTTCCTCCCAAGGCAATCGGTATTATTCCGGCATGTTTTATTTTCTGACATGCCTCTAGAAATTGTTCCCATGTGTTTGGAATGGCCAACCCCAGTTTCGAAAATATTTCCTTGTTATAAACAACACCTATTACATTTAAATCCATTGGCAAAGCATACACCTTATGATTAGCAGATGAAATAGATTTCGATTCTGATATTAAATTGGCAACCCACGGATGATCGGATAAATCCATGAGGTAACCAGCTTCTACTAGTTGGTCCATCTTCTTACCAGGAAAAATGCCGAATATATCAGGTGCATCTCCGGATGCAAGTCTCGTCAGAAGGTTTGATTCGTAAAGATCGGTAGAGGCATTAATGTATTGAATTGTAATATTCGGATACTCCTCCTGAAATTGTTTGTTAATTTTATCAACAACAACTCCTGAATCATTACCAATCCAATGAAAAACTTTTAAAGTAATTTGTTTTTCCTGAACATCATTCTTAGGCATGTAAACACTTTTTATTTCTCTAACAAACTCAACCGTCAGTAGTCCTAACAAAACAATGATTATTAAGACAATAAATCCCCTTTTTTGTACCTCCATAACGTTTTCCCCTATCTTTTTTGCAAACATAGTGTAAAAAGGAATTGATCATACTTATCTAAAATTTTACCAGCCTATTTAATTGGCCTTTTTTTTGGAATTCTGAGGGAGTTACTCCCGTTGCTTTTTTGAATTGCTGACTAAAATATTTAGGGTCCTCATAGCCGACAAGAGCGCTTACATCCGAGAGCTTATATAGTCCCTTCTGGAGAATTTCTTTCGCTTTTGTTAAGCGGATTTCTGTTAGATACTGTGAAAAGTTGAGACCTGTTTCTGCTTTAAACAGTCTGGATAAATATCCGATACTTATATGATAGGTTGTTGAAAATTCTTGTAGAGAAATGCCTGTATTATAGTTTTTATTTATATATTCAATCATGGAATGTACGATATGTTTGGGTGAATACTGTTCCATTTGATTTGATTTTGTTAATGAAACAAGTTTTTCAAGCATCCAATCAGAAATCTCATGGTAATGGGTAACCTGCTTTAATAACTTATGAATTTCATCTGAAAAGCAAATTTTATTTTGTTGCAAACAAAGATTTAAATGAAATTGAAATCCATAAAATAAATCGGTAATAAACTCCGTTAACTGGTAGATCGTTATTTTCGATTTCTCCAGATTTTCAATAATATGTTGCACTTCCTCCCGAACCTTGGATACATCTCCATTTCTCATATACTGTTCCAAAATTCGCACCTGATTCCAGACTTCTTGGAGATCCATCTGTATCACCTGAACTCCAGGCTCAACAAATGTTGAATATTGCAACCTCATCTGCCGCTCTAAATGTGTTTGTAAGGTTTTGAAAGTATCATGGATAGGTTCGCCGCAAGGTTTGACAGAATATGTGGCATGTATAATCTCTTCTGAATTTACAAACATTTCAAATAATTTTTCGACTTCTTTTTTTATATCCTGTGGTGATATTGATCCATCTATTGGAAATAAAATCACCTTAGTATGCGGATCAGTTTCTAAAACGATTTCATCAGGAAATGATGTAAAGGTATCAAAGCTTTTTCTAATAGAATGGAATGAAGCCTCAATATCACTCCATGAACGCAAACCTTCCTGATTGCCGCAGATTATCAAAATCATTCCCCAAGTCTGGTTTAGAAAATCTAATTCCGCCTGTATTGGATTCTCAGCAACATCTAAAAGAATGCGAGATATTCTCCATTTTCTTAAATTATTCTTTTTTTGGACCAACTCATAAATCGATTCTAGTATACGGTCAATCGAATCATATAATTGTTCTGGCATTACCGGCTTTAACAAATAATCCTTAATCCCAATTTTCAGCCCTTTACGCGCATATGTAAATTCATCGTACCCACTTAAGACAATCCCTTGTACATCCGGATTCTTTTTTTTCAACTCTTCAATTAATTGCAAACCGTCAATACCTGGCATTCGGATATCAGTAATGACGAGGTCCGGTTTTAATCTGTTGGACTCACTTAATGCATCGTCTCCGGAAGGAAAAGAAAAAACTTGATGTTTGTTTTTGTATTTACCTAACATATCAATCAATTCCTCTAATGCCCAAGGTTCATCTTCAACTATGAAAATATTCATATGTACGCTCCTTATGGTTATTAATCTGAAACACATGGCATTTTAATATGAACAACCGTTCCTTCTCCTGGCGAACTATCGATGAATAGACCATACGGCTCACCATACATCAATCGAATTCTTCGATGTATATTAATAATTCCAATTCCCACATTGGCTGTTGGTACATTGTTGTATAGTTCCAATTCCTGAAGATCCGTACGAATTGCAGTTAATGTTTCTTTATCAATACCAAAGCCGTTGTCAATCACTTTAATTTCCAATATTCCTTGATAGCATTCTGCACGGATTTCAATTACACCGCCAGATTTTTTACTTTCTAGACCGTGGATAACTGCATTTTCAACAAGGGGTTGGATTGTTAGTTTTACAACTTTCATCTGTAACAAATGCTCAGGTATTTCACAGTAAAATTTAAATCTTTCTCGGAATCGTATATGCTGAATTTTCATGTAATTCTGGACATGGTTTAGTTCTACCTTTAGGGGTACAGGGCTATCCCAATCTTTCATACTATAACGAAACAGTTCTGCGAGTGACCCTGCCATATCAGATACTTCATTTATTCCTTTTCTCCTGCCAATCGCCCGCATAATGTTAAGTGTATTGAAAAGAAAATGCGGGTTTATTTGCGCCTGCAAAGCAAGGAGCTTTGCATCCTTTTCACGAATTTGTAATTCATAAACTTGGCTCAATAAATGTTCAAGGCTATCTAGCATATTATTAAAAACATTGCTTAGCAATCCAACCTCATTCTGATAAATGGTTTCTTTGAAACGCACTTTCATATTTCCAGATTCAACTTGTTTCATGACATGTATTACTTGTCGCATCGGATGAGTGATTCGGGTGGATACTAAATAAGTAATGATAGAAATAATAATTATGGAAATTAAAACAAGCAATAGAGTAATATTGCGAATATGATTTAACTTTGAAACCATTGAATCTGTTGGAATTAATGCTAATATAGTCCAGTTTGTCACTTTTGATTTAAGAAATGCATATAAAAATTTTTGCCCGTGTATTTGAACCTCACCGGAAGATCTTCCCTTTGAATAAAGATTTGGTATGGAAAAATCGATTTTTCGGCTCATCGCTTTTCCATTCGTATCATATATGATCTGCCCCGATTTATCGATAATCAAAGCATGAAGGTTTGTATTTGATTGTTCCGGTAATATCAGAATATTTTTCATCACATCAATATTCAGATCCATTTTCAAGTATCCAAGCAGTTTACCTGTTGGTATATCATTTATAGAACGTACCAAAGAAAAGACCTGTGTATTTGAATGAAAAACAGTTGTTTCCGGTCCAGTTGGCCAAAGAAATAGCGGAGGTTCTTTATTAGTTATGATACTTGAATACCAGGGCTCATCTGACCATTGATATCCAACTTTCGGACCTTTCCCTTTATTTACATAGTAAAATGGCCCATCTTTTGAAAAAAGATAAATACCCTGAATTCCTGGCCAAGGTGAAGATAAATTGCTCAAATAGAATTTCAAATCATAAATATCCCGTTGATATTCCAAACCCTTTCCATCAGGATTTCTAAGAACTCTTTGAACCAACGGGTAACCAAATATATCTAATGACAGACGTTCCATATCTTCAACGTAAAAATCAATATTTTGTGTCATCTGTGCAATCGTGCTGTTTGTCAGTGACAATGATTGACGTTCAATTTCTTGTGTATTATTCACATAAAACAGATTTCCAATTATTGTAATTGTTACTAAGAAAACAGATAAAAAGCTCACCATTAATTTTGTGTGTAAACCCCAACTTTGCCAATTGAATAACACCTTTTTTATCATTGAGTTCAATCGAGTGAACCCCCTATTAAATCTTTGTTTCATAGACTCTTAATTAACCATAATTGTTTAATCCTTAACTAAATTAAAATTTTTATTGATTATCACCTGAAAACGCTTACTGTCCTGTTTTCATAATATCATATAGAATTCTTTTGGCCACCTAGTTAGATTAGAATACATTTTACAACAATCTTACGACTGCTGGTTAGAATCCTATTACAGGCGTGAGTGGTTTCAAGCAGTTTTCTTAGCTTCTCAAAATAAGATATAAGTAGAATTTCAGGCACAACCTAGTTTCTTTAAAGGAAAGGGGACATTTGTCCCCAAATGATAATGGCCCATAAAATAAACAACACTTAAATCCTAGTCTACTAAATTTGTATAAGTTTCATTGATCCCTCATATCCGTCTGGAGATTTGAAAATAACCTCAATCTCTTTAGGAGCATATACTTCCACATGCAGATTTAGCCCATCGGTAACCTTCCAATTCACACTTATACTTCCTGAATTAATTAGTGGAACTGTTCCTCTAGCCCAAGTAAGATCTCCAGGATGCGGTTCTATGATCACTTTAGTCCAGCCAGGTGACGCTCCTCTTACACCAAGTATATATGCTCCCAAGAAATACGCAGGTGCTGCAGACCATGCATGACAGTGACTTCGTGTAAGCATATTGGGATTCGCACGATTTTCACTAAAATTAGGATACATTTCCCAACATGTGGTCGCATCATAATCAATCATAACTCCATAATTCCGACGAATATCGTTTAACAGAGTTGTCATATCACCTAACTTTGTCAATGCCTCATAATAAAAGAACGACATAAACGGACTGCCAATTTGTACAAAACTTCCTGGAGGATTGATTAAATATCTTTCCAGTATTGATTTTCGTTCACCATTTGCAGCCCCACACAAGTAAGCGCATACTTGTGTTTGCATACTGAATATTGAGGATTCACTGCCATCTGTATGAATACAATCCAGGTACGCTTGCTTTTCATTTGACCATAAATATTGATTAATCGCAGACTTTAAGTTTTCTGCTGTATTAAAATAGAACTCCGCTTTTTGATGATCGCCCAATTCTTCCGCTATTTGCGAAGAAATGTTAAGGGTTTTTAATAAAAATAAATTTTGGTGTGTGACAATCCCGTCGTTCGGCTGATCAATCGGGGCCCAATCCAATAAATTCCACCCCTTAATATACAGCAATCCTGTTTCATTCAATTTCTCTAAATAATGTTTTAATGTATATTCAATTTCCGGCCAAATGCCTTTTAAAAATTCTGTATCCCCTGTCGTCTGGTAATATTCCTGGCATGCGATCGCCCAGAAAAATGTCCAGTTCGGAATCACACTGCTCCACCCGCTCGGAACTTGATCTGCAAATAATGGCGTCTGGAATTTGGATCCTGGAACAAGATTCAAACATCTTTTCACGATCTCTGGAGCACCGAATACATAATAATTGACCAATGCCTCGTTACGGCTATCCCCCACCCAAAATACTTGTTCATACGAAGGACAATCAACAAACGTATCTTCCATACATAATCGGGTTGTATGTTTGGAAATTTCCCAAACCTTATCCAATTTAGCATCCGAACTTTGAAAACGACCTACCTCCGCTACTGGATAATTGCTTTGAATGACATGTATTGTATTAACTGCCGCAGGTCTAGCAGCGTTTCGGACTGTTACCATCAAATAACGAAATCCTCGCCGGACTGGGGAGGTATATTCTTGCACACCTTCTGAACAAACATATCGAATCGTATTATCCAATCCAAACGTATCTTGTCTCCAGCCATCGCGCATATATTCAAAACCGTAAAAATCGAGAATAGTACCTTCTTGAGCATCCACCTCAAACGATATATAACCCGACTGCTCTTTTCCAAAATCAAGAATAAATTCTGTATCCGAATTCTCAAATCTAGGAATGATTGTTGCATCAACACTTGGTATTACCATATTTTGAAAAGATGCTGGTATTGAAACACGTTCTTCCTTCTTCCACACACACATAGTGAATATATCATTCTGACTCACCAGTGATTTCGGAATCGGCTGAATCCATTGTGAAAATTTCTTTAATTCCTCAACATTCGATATATTTCCGGCTTCTTTGTATTCTGCTGATTCGAGTTGAATGCTGCGTTTATGTTGATGATCAATATACTCCACCACGTCAAAAGGACCGATTGTTATGAATTCTGACTCATCATTCCCTTGTTGAACAGGCGAAATTAATTCGAACGAAGAATCGCAATCTATTCCCATGTGAAATCCGGTTCCATGATCTGTACCTGTTACATCCATCATGAAGAAATGGTCGCCAGATGACAATTCAACATCCAAATACCGTTCAGGTTGTTCACCATAAAATTGATCAGGCGTGTAAACGGTTTCATTAATTCGACATGATCCAAAATTGAATGAACCTACTGGAAAGCCCAATGAAAGTTTACCAGGACTAGACAAACGTATAACGGTTGCGATATATCCAACATAGCCTACCGGATTTGCATGATTTACACTATCTGGCATCATATGATTGCGTATGTCAATGGCTGTGCTGAACGAGATTGGCTTTACCTTACTCATTTGCTCTACTCGGACAGGCTGAATTGGTTCTTCCGTCAAAAACGGGATATCCCTCGGAACTACTTCTGTCCAAGGGGCCATACCAACAGAACCTATGACTATGGCATTTTGCCAAGAATCATCTTGATAGAAGGTCTTATTCCAATTTGTGTCCCAATATCTTGCATCAATTTGTTCAGCATAACCTTGTTGACATGACATTCTCGGTGATCGTGAATCTTGCCCATCGTAACGGGCAACTTTCCAGCTATGATCCGTTTCAATTATCGCAGTTTGACCGTCATTATATGTAATGTCGAATTGTGCCAAAAGACCACCACGACCACGTAAATAATAAAAATTGGAAACGCCAAAATGAAGTACAAGCACAGCAATTGTATTATTCTGTCCAGTCTTTAACCAACGCTTAATTGAATATGTATCATAAAATTGTTCAAATGGCCATGATCGAACCGGACCTCTTCCGACCCGTTCCCCATTAACGAATACTACATATCTTGAATCCGCCGTAATTCGTAACTCTGATTCCTGGACTCCATTTTCTTTTACAAAAAATGTTTTACGAAAACACCACCATTCATTTCTAGGGCTTTCTTCTCGATCATTCCAAATCCACTTTGCATCCCAATTCATTTGCTCTTTCTGTACCATCAATTGCACCTCCTATAATGGTTATTAAATTTTGCGAAAACTACTAATCTTCCAAAAATTATAGCATAAAACAAACTTAGAACAGTATAATTTGTGTTAATTTGCATATGAAATTGTTACAAAATGTAGGCGCTAGACTTATAACTGTTTTTGTTGAAAAAGAAATAATTGATATAAATCCGCGATTATGTTGTTTTAATCATGCTGAAAAATATTCTTTCTGAGAGTGGACCTTGATGTCAGTAAAATTCTATAATCAAGATATTACGATCAATTGCAATACAGTTTAATAGTTTATAAGTATTGCTTCCTAATTGATATTAATGATAATTTTTCATTATATAACAAAAAATAAAGAGGAGAAGTTTATGGCAGAAACAAGAACAAAAAACACATCTTCCTCAAAAAAAAAGAAAAGGATAACACCTTTTCTAAAAAATTTAAATTTCCTTCGTTTGCTTAAGGTTATCTTTCTCATTGCCCTATCCCTACTAGTTGTCTATCTCTATTATTTACATACAAAAGGAACTTTTATTTCCAATATGGCCTTACTGTGGAAATTACATAGGAAGATTATTTTGATTATATTCGGGTTTGTAACATACAGTTTGGGTGTTTTTTACTTGGGTTTTATGAAAGGGAGAAAGGGATAAAAGTGGTTGACAAAAATAGCCCCCTACGGATTTTTATAGGTGACTAAGAGTATTTCTCCTTCACAGTTTCACTTAACAGTCTTCAACAGTCTAGTCAAAAAAACCGTTTAGACAGTGGAGAGGAATTTTATTAAAAACGTTCAAGAATGTTGCAATGGCGGGACTGCGTGGGAATCGCCGCCTTCTAATGCCGGATTCTTGGTAAAGCCTAATAATCGGTCCTTTCCAACGACCTGATATATTTGACTGCATTGTTCCGTTGTTCTTGTATCATTCCATAATATTGAATTCCGCAGCACCTTGTTATTTTCATCCAATAATACAAGTCCCTGCATTTGTCGAAAAACTAATCCCTTCAATGTCCTCTATAGTTCCTTGGAATTCTTGGGTAAGTTGAGCCAACCCTTTGGCAGTTTTTTCATACAAATGTTGAGGATTCTATTGACCTAACCTGATTTTTCCAAAATTAATGGATATTCCTTACTGATTTCCTGGCATACTTCTCCTTTTTGATTTACAAGTAAAATTTTCACTGCGCTTGTCCCAAGGTCAACCCCAATGACGTATTTCATTAACATCACTCATTTTGTAAATATCATCTTATTTATTTTTCTTACAAAAGAGTGCTGAAGAAATTACTACCAGCACATTTTACGTTCTTTTTACTGCACAATTATTAGACAATCACGTGGATTGAAACTTTTTATTTTAATTCTGGTATTCTATTAATTCTTGGGTCTGTAAATATATCACTTTCATCTGTACTTCTTGTCGAGAATTCAGAAACTACCGCACCTTCGCTTCCTGCTTTAAACCAATGAAGTGTATTAGGATAAATGGTATATTGCTCCCCTGGCTGTAAAATGATTTCATTGAATGCGGTATAGTACTCTTCATCCCCTTGCGACGGATTCATTGTACGATTTTTTGTTTCTTCTCCTTCTAAATATAGATATACTTTTCCATAACGACATCTAAACGTCTCTTCTTTTCCTTCATCAAAATCCCTTTTTGGATGCTTGTGTTCTGGACAAGTTTGATATGGCAGCAACACCAGTTCTTTCGCGCAAACCAGATCGGTGTTTACATATGTAATCAATTGCAATCCTGTATCATCAATTTTATTTAGTCCAAAGTCAGCCACCTCTAAACCATTTTTCTCTTCTTCTGTCAAAATGATATTGGCCTTCTCGAACAATTCTAAAGACTTGGCTTTAATTCGTTCATAATCTTGTAGAGTCATGCCTAATTCCTCCTTGGACGGATGATTATAATAAAATCTATAAAACTATTGCCCTTAATTTCCTACAAATTGATTCTTGTTTGAAAATATCTCCATTGCTCGTTTTACATCTTTTTTGATAGCGGCTTTTGCAGCTACAGCAAAGTCATGATAGAAAAGATTATTATGATTATCTATAAAATCTTTTACAGCTAGTGCACCTGCGTTTGCAGCATAACTATAGTAATTTATTTTTCTTACACCGGAATTAATGACGGCTACATAGTCTTCTTTGCTTAATCCGGAACCGCCATGCATCACAACTGGTCTTTTAATATTCTCGGAAATCAAATTTAGTCGTTCTACATCAAGATTTGGCTCTTTGATATACATTCCATGAACGGTTCCAAAGGAGGCAGCCAATGCATCTATTTCTGTTTTCTCAACAAAATCTTTTGCAACTTGCGGGTCTGTATAATAATCCACTAATTCTCCTTCAATAAGATGCTCATCCCCTTGGGATTCTTCACCGCCAATACCGGATGAAGTCATCATTCCAAGCTCCGCTTCGACTGAGACGTTATAATCATGAGCATATTTAACGACTTCCTCCACCGTTCCGATATTTTCTTCATAGCTCATATGCGAAGCATCGATCATAACGGAGCTAAAACCGATGCTAATTGCCTTTTTGACATTTTCGAGATTTGATCCATGATCAAGGTGTACAGCTACTGGAACAGTTGCTTTTTTAGCAAATTCCACGAGTATCGGACCCATGATTTCAAGCGGGGTAATTTCAAAGTGTACTTCTGCATGTGCCAAAATTATCGGAACCTGTAATTCTTCTGCTGCTTCAATCACAGCCCTTGCAGATTCCAACGTTGGGCAGTTAAACGCACCAACTGCGTAATTTCCCTCTTCCGCTTTAGCTAAAATTTCTTTTAATGTAACGAGCATAATAAAATTCCTCCTTAAAGTTCTATTGGTTCTCTTTTTGGAAATTCCTTATACATGTTAACAAGTTGTTCATAGCTTTTAACTCCGGACGTGCTATCATCGGAAGATAATGAAGAGGCTGCAGCTGCGGTGCCTAATTTCATAGATTCCGGAAGGTCCAACCCTTTTAATGCTCCGTATAATACTCCGGTCACATAAGCATCCCCTGCACCTACTGTTCCTTTGATCCAGTGCCGGTCCAGCAATAGGGAAGGTATGCTATAGGTGATGGTTCCGTCGTATCCAAAACTGCTTTCCGGAGTGTGGATAACAACCCAGTCTTTAACTCCTGATTCCTTCAATTTAAAAAGAGTCTTTTTTATATTGGTAATGATTAATGCACCGAATGGATCTCTTAAACTGATACCCACACTTTTGCCTGCTTCCAGTTCATTGATTACACAGTAGTTTGTATACTTTAAAGCTGGCGGGACTAGTTTTTCATACCTGTTACTATTTTCACTGACAATATCAATCGATGTTTTAATGCCCAAATCTTGTGCTTGCTTCAAGATCCTTGCCATCCTAGTCCCATACTCACGATCCTCTTGATCTAATGATTCTAATAATAGAATGTAGGCTATATGGAGGATCTTCGAGTTCAATTTTTCCAATTCAATCGTTTTCTCATCAAATAAACTTGAATTGCCTCGGTAGGTAAAAAAGGTCCTAGTATGGTCATTTTCATCTTGAATAACATCCGTAAAGGGAGTATCTCCGATTACTTTCAGATGGCTCATATCGATACTTTTATAGTTTCCTAGTTTGTCTTTAAGAAAATGACCTTTATCATCGTCACCAAGGAGTGCTATGATCTCAATCGGCAGGCTGGGATCCATTTTTGCTAACGTTATTGCGCAGTTGGAGACTGCCCCTCCATTTGACCTTGAAATGCTTCGAATTGTTGTCAACTCGGATTTGTTGGGATACTTTTCAATTTTCTTAATTTCATCTACAGCAATCGTACCCGCAAATGCAATTCCCTTATTCAATTGATCACCCTCTTGACCATCATAGTCCTAGAACGATTGCCTATTGATTGCTTCGTTTCATCAAAGGGCTATGAAATGATAGACTATGCTCTTCTTTTTTTAATGACATCCGCATAAACAGCTACTAATATGACAATCCCTTTCACGATATATTGCCAAAACGAACTAACTCCCATCAGGTTTAGCCCATTACTGAGTACGCCAATAATTAGAGCACCGATTACAGTGCCACCAATCCTGCCGGTACCGCCTGTCATACTCGTTCCGCCTAGGACAACTGCGGCAATCGCGTCAAGTTCTGCTCCAGTACCAGAGGTAGGCTGCCCGGAGAACATACGGGAGGCCAGGACGATACCTGCTACAGCTGCCATTAACCCACTGAATGTATAAGCAAAGAACTTTACTTTTTTGATATTAATACCGGCAAATTTAGCCGCTTCCGCGTTTCCGCCGACAGCATACATATAACGGCCTAGCTTGGTTTTATTCATGATTAGATAACACACGACTAATAGAATAATTAAATATAATACCGGCATAGGTAATACTCCGCCAATATAACCGGAACCAATGGAGTTAAAGGATTCTGACATTACCCTGATTGGTTTACCATCAGTGAGTACATATGCGGCCCCCCGCGCGATATTCATCGTTGCAAGAGTGACAATGAAAGGAGGAATGACCGTAGTAGCGGAAACATAACCATTCACAGCACCAATTAACATTCCCACTAAAAGACCCACAGCCACTGCGATAATAACAGGTGTTCCAAATAAGGCAATTAGTCCGGTTGTCACCACTCCTACTACGGCCATTATGGATCCAACCGAAAGGTCAATTCCTCCAATTATAATGATCATAGTCATGGCTAAAGCCAAATATAGATTTGTTGATGTTTGTCTTAATATATTTAGCAAGTTATTGGAATTTAGAAAGTTGGGATTGACGAAAGATATTACGATGCATAGGATTAGTAATCCGATGATGATTCCCATATTATTTCGAACAAAGTTTTTTATCCCACCCCCGACATTTAGAGCGGAATGGGCTTTCTTGTTTATATCGATAGACACTTGAGACATGTCAATTACCCCCAGTCGCGTAATGCATAATTGTTTCTTGGTTAAAACAATCTTTATTTAATATCGTTTGGATTTTACCTTTGCACATGACGGCAACTCTATCACTCATATTGATCACTTCAGGCAGTTCAGAGGAAATCATAATAATAGAAACTCCCTCTTTGACTAATTGGTTCATGATCGAATATATTTCTGCTTTTGCCCCAACATCAACACCTCTAGTAGGTTCATCCAATATCAAAACCTGCGGTTTGGTGGCCAGCCATCTCGAAATTAAAACCTTTTGCTGATTTCCGCCACTTAAATTCTTTACTTGTTGATCCGGACTTGGTGTCTTGATCGATAACCCCCGTATATAGTTCTTTGTCTCACTTTTTTCATATTTAGAATTAACCCTAAAGAATTTAATGAATTCATCTAATATCTTGATTGTTAAATTGTATTGAACCGATTGGCTCAGGAATAATCCTTCTTCTTTACGATTTTCTGTCACATAAGCAATTTTATTTTTTATAGCATCATTTGGATTTTTAATCGTTACTTTATTTCCTTTTACAAATATTGCGCCCTGTTCGAAAGAATCCAGGCCAAATATACACTTCATCAGTTCTGATCTGCCGGCGCCTACTAATCCAGAAAAACCTAAAATTTCACCTTTCCTGAGTTCAAAACTGGCATTTTCTACGACGCCTTTTTTTGTTAAATTAGTAACTTTTAAGACACATTCATCTGATGCTGAAAAGTCCCTGACATAGTAATTGGTTAGTTCCCTGCCTACCATCATGGAAATTAATTTTTCATTTGTGGTATCTTTTGTTACTACACTGCCTATATAAGTACCATCACGCATGACAGTGATTCTATCAGTGATTTCAAATAATTCATTCATTCTATGGGAGATATAGACCATTCCAACGCCTTGCTTTTTTAAATTTCTAATCGTTTTAAATAAGAATTCCACCTCTTTATCCGTCAATGACGAGGTTGGTTCATCCATTACAATGATTTTTGAATTAAAAGAAACAGCTTTGATGATTTCAATCATTTGCTGTTGAGCCACATTTAATTTATTGATCACTGTATCTGCAGTTAATCCCAAGTCAAAATCGTTTAAAAATTTTTGAGCATTCTCATACATGTTTTTTTGATCAATAAACCCCGTTTTTGTAAGCGGTTCACGACCTAAGTAGATATTTTCGGCTATCGATAAATAAGGAACTAAACTGATTTCTTGATGAATAATGCTGATGCCATATTTTTGCGCATCTTTTACACCGTTGATCTGAACTTCATTCCCATTTATAAAGATTTTCCCTTCGTTTATGCTATAGATGCCACTCAATATTTTCATTAGTGTTGATTTACCTGCACCATTTTCCCCTAGAAGTGCATGAACTTCGCCGATTTCCAGTTCAAAATCAACGCCCTTTAAAGCATAAACTCCAGGAAACCGCTTAGTTACACCTTTCATTTCCAACAGTCTACCGCCCATATTTTCCACCTCGTTCAATTAGAAAGGGTGACCGATAAGTGAATCCTAGCCCAATCTACTACAAAATATAGTTGTTTCTTCTTGTATTTCCTATACTTGTATTAAGAAAGCTGACACTTATGTGTTGAGTCACCCATTAATCTAAAGCATTATTTACTGCTGCTTACTGCCATCCATCTGTACCGTATTTATCTACATTATCTTTGTTGATTAAGAATGTCTCTACTGGATTTCTCTTTTCAAACTTTTTACCTTTTAACACTTTATATGCTACATCAACTGATCTTTGTCCAATTGAAATTGGTGATTGTGCACCTGTTCCAACAAGTGGTCCGCCTTCTTTAATTGCTGCTTTGGCATCAGGAGAACCATCTACACCATAAATGGCAATGTTGGTTTTATTCGCGGCTTTTGCTGCTGCTAAAGCACCTAATGCAGTTGGATCATTTCCACCCATGATTGCAACAATATCAGGGTGAGCTTGAAGGATATCTTCAGTGATGCCAAGAGCTGTTTGTAGATCCCCTTTAGCATCTTGCTGTGCTACAATTTTAAAATTTTTCCCTTTAATTGCTTCCATGAACCCTGCGATTCTATCATTGATAGAATTCATTGTCGGGCTGTCAAGGACTGCAATCTTTCCGCCGTTTGGAAATCTTTTGATAAGATCTTGGCCATCCACTCTTCCTGCATTTTTGTTATCAGAACCAACGTAAGCGGTCACATATTTAAAGTCTTTAACTTCTGTATCATAGTTGATGATCGGTATATTGGCTTCTTCCAGCATCACTAATGCAGGTCTAATTCCTTCCCAATCCACTGGATTTAAGTAGATTGCATCAATTCCCTGAGCAATCATGTCTTCAATTTGATTAATTTGAAGCTCCACGTTCATTGCTGGATTCGTGGTAATTAGCTTGTCGCCATTTGCCTCTACCTTTTCGCGGATGGATTTTTCAAGCACTTGGAAGAATGGATTGTTCTGTGTCATGGATGTGTAACCAAAAACGTAATGATCTTTAGATTTTTTTCCAGCCGAACCACTGGATTGTTCGTTTTTGTTACATGCAACTAACGCAAAAGTCAGCAATGCAACTAAGAAAATTGACACTAATTTTTTCATTGGTATGCCCCCTCTTTTTAATGTTGATATTTTTTTGAGCCGGGATGTAAGCCCTTTCCCTAAAGACATCTTACCAAGGTCATCCAAACCTGTCTTTTTAATAAATTAACAATTTTTATAAAAATTTAACTTTTATAAAAGCGCTTACGTTCTTCTAATAAAATTTAAACACAAAACAAAAAGGGAAGCACGCTGTTGCTAGCAGGTGCTCGCCCTTTTGAAGATCATTGGACTTTGCAGTCCAATTTTTATTCCTTTTATTTTTTGGCTCTGCTAAATATGGCTGTTGATTGGAGCGAAAGGCGCTTAAATCGATTTTAGCTGCTCGTAATCGTCATGGATAGCTGCTGTGTAGCACCTTTTCGATATTGATTTGGAGAAACACCTACAACTTTTTTAAAGGCAGTGCTAAAATAATGCTGGGATTCATACCCGACTTGTTCTGCAATTTCATATACTTGCAAATTGGTAGAATTCAGCAGCTTTATCGCTTTTTTTATTCTCATATCAGTAACCAAACCTGTAAAGGATATTCCCAATCCTTGTTTAATCATCCGGCTTAAATATACGGATGAAACTTGTAATTGTTGGGCAATTGATTCCAGGGTCAGCTCAGGATTCGAATATTGTTGACGTATGTATTTCTTTGCGCGTCTTACAATCGGAGAAATTTGCGAATCCTCATGAACCTTCGTTTTACAACTTTCGTAAACAGCAGGAATCACATCAAAATCTCCTGGAATGGATTCTGAATAAAGAGTCGGGGACAACTGTAAATAGGATTCGATACTCATTTCTATTTTTGAAAAAGATTCTTCTTGAACCTGTCCCCACAATAGGATAAAAAGCAGCCCAGATTGATCACTAAAAACCAGCTTTTGCTGTTCTTCCAACACTTCTAAAATAATGTTTTTTATCCCAAATAGAAATAGTTCCTTATCCGTCCCTTGAATTAGAGGCTGATTCATCTCCAATTCCTTACTGCGAACGACCACCATCAAATGAGGCACTTTTTCCGGGAGCCTCCAAAATTGCAACTGCTCTTTAATTTCATTAGCTGTCAGATTTCCTTCAACCCAATTTCGACAAAACTGTTCTTTAATCAACAATGTATTTTGCGAAATGTGACTTGAGGCAATTTCTAAATACTTTCTTTCAGCTGTAATGGTCTGTAGTTTACTTGCTGCTTCTTTAAGAACTTCAGTTAAACTTTCTGGTTTGATTGGCTTTAAAATATAATCCTCCACTTGTAACCGTAAAGCTTCCTGTGCATAGCTAAATTCATCATAGCCTGAAATGATCACGACTCTGCATTTAGGAAGGCTTGCCCGGATATTTTTAATTAAACTCAGTCCATTCATAATTGGCATGTTCAAATCGGCTAATAGAATATCCACTTCATATTTCAGCGCCAATTCTAATGCCTCCTCACCATCTTCAGCTTCCGCTGCTACTTCCATCCCAATTTTATTCCAGTCGATTGAATACCGGATTCCTTCTCGAATATTTGGCTCGTCATCTGCAATTAATACTTTTAAAAGTTGCTTCAAGCATAACACCCCATTAGATTAGGATCTATATTTATCAATTCAAAGGAAGAAGAATATTAACGGTTGTACCTTTTCCTTTTAAACTATCAATGTATAAACCATATGGATCCCCATGCGATAGCTTAATTCTTGCTTGAACATTCATAACCCCATAACCAATAGTTTTTATTTTCTTCGTTTCTTCCAAACTATTAAAGTTAACGGCTAGATTTTCACGTAGTGCAGCTAATCTTTCCTCTTCGATGCCCACTCCGTCGTCCTTTACACAAAGAGCTAAATTTTGTTCATGTCCTTCCGCGGTAATCGAAATATGGCCTGGGCCCCGCCTTTCTTTAATGCCGTGATAGATGGCATTTTCAACGATTGGCTGCAATACAAGCTTTATGACTGATATATTAGCAAGTTTTGGGTCGATCGAAATACTATAATTCAATTTATCTTTATATCTTGCTTTTTGGATTTTTAAATAACTCTCAATATGCTCTATTTCATTTGCCAATGGAATCAGGTCATTACCCTTGCTTAAACCAATCCGAAAAAGCTGTGATAAGGAATCCACGACTTCAGCTACATCCAATGCCCCTTTTTTCCGCGCCATCCAATTTATGGTGTCAAGCGTATTGTATAAAAAATGAGGTTTGATATGGGATTGCAGTGCCCGTAATTCCGCTTCCCGCTTTTGCCTTCCCTGAATTTCGGTAAGGGAGATTAGTTTGTTAATTTGGTCCAGCATGGTGTTAAAACTGCGCCCCAGCATCCCAATTTCATCTGTACGTTTGCCCTTATAGCGAATTGATAAATCCCCTGACTCAGCTTGATTCATAAAAGTATTTAATTGATTAATGGGCCTTGACATTGAAAAAGATAAATAATATGACGCACCAATTCCAAACGCAAAAACGATAAATAAAAAACTAATTACGTAAAAGTTAATTTGCTGTACCTCCATAACCGATTCATTTGTTGGAAATACCCCGATTGTCGTCCAATTCGAAAATTGGGACTTTCTATAGATGAATTGCATGTTTTTCCCTTCGATCTTTTTGGAGAATGTGCCTGATGAACCTTTTTTAAACCAACCTAGCTGTATCTTATCGACTAAAGAATCTTGAGGTGAATAGATGACATCCCCCTCATCATCTATGACCATTAAATAACCTGTTTTCCCTAATTTTATATCTTCAATTATTTCAGATATCACCCGCAATTTTAAATCTATTAAGATGACACCAGTCACCGTCTGCGTATCGGGATCCAGGATTGCCCGAACGCCAGAAACAATTTCACTATTCTTATAATTCACATGAGTTCTGACACTTCTATCCGCCGGATGGCCAATAATCTTAAAAATACCATTATTCTCAATTGCTTCCCGATACCAATCTTCCTTTATTAATGATTTAATATTACGAGTATACATCTCATTGCTGATATATTTACCTTCATCATTTATCACAAGGATCCCCGCAATTTCAGGGTTAACGGTTGTAAACCCTTGCAAAAATTGCTGCATTTGGTACTGACTATTTGTGGCTTCAGCATCCTGGAGAAAATGGATGATATCCGGATTGAATGAGACAAGATAGGAGATATCCTGCATATTTTCCACGTACGATTCTAACGATTTGTTTGCCAGTCCAATTAATTGTAGTGTATGCTTCGTTGCCTGTTTTTCCATGATTTTATCTACGGCCATACTAATCAACGAGCCAAAACCGATGGAAGGTAAAATGCTGATTATGAGCAATAAAGCTATTATTTTATAACGAATTGGTAAATCATTTATTTCTAAAGAGGTTATTTTTTTCAACATCATCACTCAATTCCAAGGCTGCCTATTTTGCATAATAGTTTTCTACATTTTTTCTAGACACTACCGTAATGCCCGTATCCATTTTTGGAAGAATATCGTGTGCATAAGGATCATTTGGAAGTTTAATCAGTTCATGTTTAACATGGAACAAATATTGCAAAGACCAATAACCCATGTTCCAGGTTCCCTGAGCAACGGTAGCCGTTATCGTTCCGTCCTTTACCATGTCAAGCGTTTGTTTATCAGTATCAAAAGCAATTATTTTAACTTGAGGAACTTTATTTAAGAGAATCGCAGCCTCCCCCACCCCAACGCCTCCATTTGCTTCGGTTACAAAAATTCCTTTTAAATCCGGATATTGCTTTAAAATATCAGTGGCAACTTGTTTTGACACCAATTGATTCCCTTTACCGTCTTTAACAGCGACCACTTTAATGTTAGGGTATTGCCCTTCAATTGTCTCTTGGAACCCATTCAATCGGTCGATTTGATTTTGTTGATTTGATAGAGTGATGACGGCTACCTTACCCTTATAATTGAGCATATCCGCCATTTCATGGGCTGCTGTTACCCCTGCATTATAATTATTTGTTCCTATATAGGAATAGGCATTGCTTTTGGGGGCATCAGAATCAAATAGTACCACCGGAATACCAGCATTAATGGCTTTATAGATCGTTACATCCAGTGCATCCGGGTGTATGGCGGAAATCGCAATGCCTGATGGTTTTTTTGCAATTACCTGCTCAAGAACCGTGATTTGTTCTTTAACATCATATTGGGCTGCACCACGATATTCAACGGAAACGTTAAGTGTCTGTGATGCATCCTCAAATCCTTTCAATATATTTTTCCAGTAATCTGCCCCTGCTTGGAATGTAACCATGACATATTTCTCATCAATGTCTCCGTGCATCCCTTTTGGGTTTCCCTCAAGACTTGCGTTTGCCTCACGAGATTGAAAATTTATTAAATATACTAGAAAGGCAACGATTAATAAAGCATAAACAAATAAAAGCTTTTTCACTTGAAACCCCTCTCAATGCTGAATGATAAATCTATTCATTATATAGACGAACAGGCATCCTATACTATACTATACTATACTATACGCTAACCTAAATCTCTTATCTGTGAATAGGGATACATCGGATATTTATCTATATAACTTTATAACTTTAGTATAGTTTAAATTATAGCAATTTGTTAATTTCAGCTTCTAAAACATCTCTAGTTAATTTCCTAAAATCTTATGTTTATCTGTGACAGTATCTTCGTATAGAGCCTTTTTTAATTTACTTTCTCCTATAGATCTGTATTTTGTTTTAACACCATAAGCTTTTTCTACAGGATACTTCATTTCGTTCTTTCCTATTTTGTACTTTACAATCTTCTCTACATCCAAACCCAAGTCATTTGCTAATAACATAGCATAGATTAAAACATCAGCTAGTTCATCCTTAATATTTTCCAAATTGACTTAAACTGCTTCTTCACTGATTTTCCATTGAAAGTTTTCAAGAAGTTAGCTTGCTTCAAGTGAAAGAGATACAGCTAGATCTTTAGGGTTGTGGAATTGCTGCCAACTACGATCATCTCTAAATTCAATCACTTTTTCAGTTAGTTCTCTGATTTCCATATTTACACCTAGTTTCTTTTATCGTTTGATAAAATGTTGCATAAGTTTCAATTGTAATTAATCCATTTAGCCGCTTAACTATAACTGCATCATTCTCCTTTACTTTACGTAGTCAAATTTAGCGGTTGTTATAATAATACTATACACCATTTTTATCCATCTATTTAATCTTTAATAATACAATAGTAATGCAAGTTTGTTTTACTAACTCACACTCTATACTATTTAACTCCAGTAACTTTCTTTTCATAAATTTTCAATTTTTTCTCCTGTTGAATGCTCACTCTCTCACACCAACAACTGTTTTGTTACACACAAAAAGGGACGTTCCGCACTCATTCATGGGACGTCCTTTCACATTACAGAAAATACGAGGAAGACGAAGACTCATCTTCGTCACCAATTTGCCACATCTTGCTATTAACGAACACTTAAAAAGATCATTTATTGTTAAAGATACACTATGGGCCTACCTATTATCTCTGAGTATTTATTAATATAATGAGTATTAAAAAAATAATAATGAATTATACAATACAATCAGAAATAACAACAATTATATAATATAAGAGATTAATAGCATATATATCGAAATATATATTATTATTTTTCGAATAAATTAATATTCCTATAGCCAGCTAACTTGGATAGATCAACTTAAATTGATTACAAGGTTTAAAATCCTTCGTAAATACAAAAGTCTCGTAAATATTTTTCGAAACTTTTCTTGACCTATTATAAATCCTAGCTATTACTGGGATTAGTGCTTTTTTGAAACTTTTCAATCTAAATACAATACTTTCCACAACAGTCCGTTGAGTCGGATAGTTGGGAAGGGAAGGAATCTTTGGACGGTTCCCTTGTCCAATACGAACTGTACGACTAGTTAAACGTCATAACTCCAAATCAAGATCGGTTAACTTTAAGTTTGATAGTTCATCCACCCTCAAACCAGAGGGTTAAAGGGTGGAATATTTACAACATAAAAAACCATCCAGACTGGATGGCACTTTCGTACAGAGTTCATGTTATTTGAACCGGCTACACTTAACTGGACAATAAAATTAAGGTCAAGTAGACCAACCACCCAATTTGGGCATACTGCAAGATAGTCATAAGAAATCCATGCCAGAAACTTTATGTGGAGAGGCGGGTATGCTAGCCTTGTCGGCGGGCCAGGTCTGTTTAATAGCTGGCTTCCTAGGCGGGAAAGCATGCCCGTAGAGGCTCCATGTCAAGTTTCGGTATTATCCCACTATTTTGGTAGTCTACGACATCTTTATTCAGTTAAGGAGAGACTTAGAAATGAGAGAAAGAAGAACCTATACTTCAGAATTTAAATCTCAAATGGTCAAGTTATATGAAAGTGGTAAATCAAGAAGAGATATTATTAATGAATATGATTTAACGCCTTCGGCATTAGACAAATGGGTTAAACAAAGCCAAACATCTGGTTCATTTCAGGAGAAAGAAAATAGAACACCAGAAGATACAGAGTTAATCAAACTCCGAAAAGAAAACCAACGTTTACTGATGGAAAATGATATTTTAAAGCAAGCTGCGCTGATACTAGGACGAAAGTAAATGTGATCAAACATAATCGGCACAAATACTCGATATCAGCAATGTGCGACGTCCTTCAACTTTCAAGAAGCACCTATTATTATGAAGCAAAAGAACAATCTAAAGCAGAGGATGAACTTACGGTAACCATAATAGATATATTTCATAAAAGCCGTCAGAACTATGGAACCCGTAAAATTAAACATGAATTAAAAAAGCTTGGTATAATCGCATCCAGGCGACGAATCGGCAGAATTATGAAAGAAAATGGGCTTGTATCTAAATATACAGTTGCACAGTTTAAACCACATGTAGTAGATAAGTGTAATGAATCAAAAGTAGAAAATGTACTGAAAAGAGAATTTGTTCAACAAAAGGAATTAAAAGTTGTAGTAAGTGATTTAACATATGTAAGAGTCGGAGATCGATGGCATTACATATGTTTATTTGTCGATCTTTATAATCGGGAGATAGTAGGAAATAGCGTCGGCCCAAATAAAGATGCACAATTAGTCTATCGGGCTTTATCAACTATTAAAGCAAATTTAAATAAAATTAAGTTGTTTCATACAGATCGAGGAAATGAATTTAAAAACAAGATAATTGATGAAGCACTCGACACTTTTAAAATTAAGCGGTCATTAAGCATGAAGGGATGTCCGTATGATAATGCGGTAGCTGAAGCTACATTCAAGATTATCAAGACAGAGTTTGTAAAAGGGATGTATTTCGAAACTTTAGAACAGTTAAAATTAGAATTGGTTGATTATGTTCATTGGTTCAATTACATAAGAATTCACGGGACACTTGGATATTTAAGCCCAATTGATTATAAAAAAGAGCACCTTAAAAAAATTGTCTAGTTTAGTGTTGACATACCAATAATAATCAACAAAAATATGAGGTGTATGAATTAGTAATACTTTTTTGGTCTTGTAAATAACCGAGGAGGAAAAACTGGAGTAAATATTCTTGAGGAGCTTTGCATTTTAACTGAGGAGCAGCCACCACCTCATTTAAACTCTTACGGAAGTAAGAATCCCTCCAAAGTGGAAGGCTCGAAGGAGCTTTTCCTCCCTTGCTGTTACTTGAGGAGGAGACTTCCAGAACAAGCTGGAGGAGTGGAAATCAAATGAGAATACAATCTGGAATACAGTTTAGAGCTTGCTTCTGTGGGACAAAGAGAAAAATATATGAGCTGGCTTATTAGCTCAACTCATAAGGACAACTTCTTTATTCATTTTAGACTAACTAATAACTGCAACCGCAATGACCAAACTTTACAATTGGTAAACCACACGAGTTGCAAATTAACTTTTTTGCCTCTTGTACTGCCCTTCCTCTCTCTTGTTCTCTTCTTTGTTCTTCCTCAAGTCTTTTTTTCTTGTGCTCTTCTTGAAGAACAGCAACCACCTTCTCAGCTTTCTGACGTGTCATGAAGAAATGAACCCCATAGGTTCTCTTAAATCCCTTTGCTGGATAATAAAGACTCTCAGAAGTAATCATTGCTTCTTTTGGGTTTAAAAAGCGAGTAACTTTTCCTTCATATACATAGTTATTTTCTATGATGAAAACTGGTTGACCAACTTTAAAATCAGTTAACAATTAACTCACCTTCCAGTAATTCACTATACTAATAGAATTAGAATATCACTAAATTATGGAATGGACTAGGTAGAATTACATAAAAACATTTGGCTTTTGAGAGGGAGCTCCAGAGGTGGACTCTTGGGGGTAACTAAGAAAATTTTCTTCTATTATTATAGTTTCTGCAAATGGCACTATCCGTGTGTGAAACACCCCCCTCCCCTCAGATTTTTGACAACCTTTATAACAAGAGCCGCCATTATTTGTTAGCTGAGGAGGACAACTCAATACAGTTCTCTTTAATAAGCAAAAATAAAAATTTTTTTTGAGTTCTCTTATGAGCTGGGTCTCTTGCTCTCTCCCTTGGTCTCTCCGTTACCCCAGTGTTTACCTTTGAGCTGGTGTCTTATGGTTCTCCTCCAGTAATAGCTCCAGAGCTGGCTCTCTTATGCACTCTCTTTTGAGCTGGCTTATTATTCCCCACGCTGTTGCAAGACCAGAGAAAGCCTCCAGAGCTTTCTCCATTAGAGGACTCCAAAGGTTAGTACGAGGGGTTGATAAATCAAATAACCGAGGAAAAGAGAGGTGTCAGAATAAGAGAGCTGCCTCGTTATTTACTGAGGAAGCCAACCCCAAGAGGTACAACTCAGCTACTAACAAAAAGAAAAGAGCCAACTCTTATGAGCCAGCTCCTTCTCGTTCTCGTATTTTTCTGTATAGTGTAGCAACACTTACTCCAGTCATTTCAGCTATTTCTTTAGTGCTGTACTCCTTGGAGTCATAAAGCTTTAATGCTCGCTTAACCTTGAGCTGGCTCTTCTTGGGTCTTCCTCCATTCTTTCCTCTGGCTCTTGCACTCTCAAGCCCAGCTTTAATCCGTTCACTAATTATGTCTCTTTCCATTTCAGCAAGGACAGCAAGCATTTTAAACATTGCTTTTCCAATGGCTGTTGAGGTGTCAATGCTATCCCTCAAGCTCACCAGCTCCACTCCTCTATCCTCCAGCTCCTCAGCTATCTCAAGCATATGCTTTGTACTTCTGGCAATTCTATCGAGCTTGTAGACTATAAGAGTGTCTCCTTTGCGTAAAACTTTGAATAACTCCATGAGCTGGGGTCTGTCTGCCACGGTTCCGCTCATTTTTTCTTGGAACACCTTCTCAGCTCCAGCTTGTGTGAGAGCGTCAATTTGCAAATCAAGAGACTGCTCTTTAGTGCTTACCCTTGCATAGCCAAATTTCATAAGTGCTCCTCCTCGGTTATTCTTTTTGAGGAAACCTTATCAAAAAGGGGTAATAGAGTCAATAATGATAATTTGATTATAATAAAGAGTTTTGAGAAAGAAAATTTCTTGAAGTTATGCTCTGGAGGTAGCTTCTCGTTTGCTCTATCAATAACGAACGTTTATGAGAAAGCTTATGAGCCATTTCATTAAATGCTCTTGGTGTCTTGGGTTGTTCTTTACTGAGAAGGCACTTTAAAGGAGGTCTCATGAGGGCTCTCAGAGGGTCTCTTAACCATGAGAAGGCTTTGCTTTGGCGGCTTATGAAGAGGTTAGAGAGGTGCTTTAGAGCGGTCTCCAAAGACAAAAAAGAGGAGCTTTCAATTAAATTAGCTCCCTAAATCCGTGAAATATATAGCATTGTCGCTGAGCTGCCTACTCAATTGTTATTTTATAAAAATATAGAGCTGGTTAGTTTTAACTCAAAAGTGACCGTATCGAGGGGAGTGTAAGAGTGTTTTGAGCTACCTCAAGAGGTAAACCCAAGAGTCCAACTCAAAAACTCTCCCTCCTCACTAACCCATTAACAAGTTAAATCTTATTAGCTGAGCTCCAGCTCAAGGGAACAACTCAAGAGCATAAATCTAATTAGACAGCTCTATCTTATTTTTTATGTTATTCGATTAAAGTAGCTTATTTAGACAGCTCTTTTTTTCAATTGGTCTTGTCTATTTTACTAACTATTTTAGTTTCCAGAACAAGCCCAGCTCCAGAGCTTAACCTCACTAAGAGTACCTTCCAAACCCATTCTCAGACCCCTTCCTGTTCGATTTCCCACCTACCTCATAGAACGGGCAAAGAGGACAATAGACAGCTCTAAGGGAGTCCAAGCAATTTTTAGTTTCCCATTTGGTGAGATTCTTATTTCATAAGAGCTAAGGAGGTGGTGATAATCTATTCTCAATAATTCTTGACTCATGAGGTGGCGTAGAAAGTTTAATAAATAAAATCCTCATACAAGTCAGATTGAATTACCTTGTCTTGATTTAATCCGTATTTAGTAACCATTTCAGTCACCTTATCTACTACCTCTTGAGAGCTCCTTGGAGAGACATAAATTTTGTCAATCAGTTTATCAAGCTCACAAGAAACCAGAGTTCCCGTCTTATGTGAAAACTTATAAGACTGCTCTTCAAGCTCTTCCATTTTTTCCTCCCACGCTGAATAATGAATACCTTGTCTTTCAAAAACCTTCTCCAAATACCATTCATCAATCCTACTCGCAATAATCATTAACCTGAGCTCGTTCTCGTGGGAAAATGACTTCCTTTTATAAAACAAGGTGTCGTAAATGTTTCTGCTTGTCATTTCCATTTTAAAGTCAATATATTGTAATCTACCAGAAAACACTCTGTATCTTAAATCTGTAATGGAATTATATAGATTATTATAATTCGTTTTAATAGCTACTCCATCTTTTCCACCAAGATATAAGTCCCACATAGCAGCTGACTCAAACTTGTTGATATGCCAGCAACAAATAGCGGAAAACCCTTGAACCTTCTTCATGTATTCTCTTGATGTGATAAAAGGGAGTTCCCCCTCAGCCTCATATTGCTCAATATCCCAGTGTGAATAGCTTCCCTCAAGATTGTCTTCAAAAGCACTAGGTTTAGCAAAGAACAAAGCTTCGTTTTTTAACAATGATTCAAGCTTATCTAAACCCATGTACTTCCAAACAGTAGGATTATCTTTAACTTTATAATGCTCGCTGTAATCATATACAGACTCAAACTCCATAGCGTGAAAATAAGCTTTTCCTTTATTGTCAACACCGGTTTATTTTTCCCCATTTACAACGGTCAAAAATTCCCCAATTTCAGCGTTCAACCTTAAATAGGTTGAACGCCTGCCCGTTGTTTTTCTCTTAATCTATATGATTGTCCTTTAATATTAAACGTTGTAGAGTGATGCAATAAACGGTCGAGGACAGCAGTTGCTAAAACGTCATCTCCAAATATCTTTCCCCATTCAACGTAGGATTTATTGGATGTAATAATGACCGATCCATGCTCATATCTTTTGAAATGATCTGAAACAATAAATTTGCACTAAGGTCATCAAATGGAAAGTATCCCATTTCATCAATAATTAAAACATCGGGCTTTGATAATTTATTTACCAAGCGACAAGTAGTTCCTCGCTGCTCTGCCTTTTTACATGACAGAATAAAATCATCGCATCTTGTATAATAGGCTGTATTTCCTTGTTCTAGTGCTTCTATTGTTAAACCGATTGCTAGATGAGTCTTTCCAACACCTGGAGGGCCCAAGAGTAATATATTCTCGCCATTTTGTATGAAGCGGCAAGTCATTGCTTCTTTAATTCTACGTTCGCTTATACTTGATTGAAACTCAAAATCAAAATCCTCAATTTTTTTATAGAATGGCAGTTTTGATTTTTTTAGCCTTCTATCTAGATTTTTCCTTTCTTTATTTTCAATTTCTTGTAATAACACCGTGTTAAGAAAGTCAGAATATGATACATTATTCTTAGAGGCATCTTCCAAAATGCCTTCTATTAAATTTGAGGTTATATCAAAACCTACACTTTTAAGACGTTCAGTTAAAAGGTCAGTGTTCATTCATATTCACCAGCCTTTGACTGTTCTTCATAAACCAGAAGGGAACGCTGTTCCACTTTTGGACCAGAGAGAGGATTGTGACCGGTCGCCAAACCTTTAGTTGTCACTTTCGTCTCTTCTTTTTCGTTCTCTTTATAATGTTTAAGTTGTGCAATTGATTGGGTAATCCCTTTGATTATCGGATGTGTGGCAATGCAATCAAGTTCGTAGTAAACCTCAATATGATGCTCTAAGGTCTCTTTAATTTTTACTTCTGATCCTTTATATCGGAAGGGGACAGAATAAAGTTTGTTATCGTAAGAGATAAATCCCTGTGGGTCAACTGTTGTAGTTGTCCACTTATTCATAGGGAATAAAGGTCGTTGGTTCCAATTTAGTAATTTCTCTTGCTCCACTTCAAAACGATCAAAGGGGGCTTCTTTAGTAGTTTGATTTGGTTTTTTATTAGCTATTTTATTCAGCCATTCTAGTAGACTCTCATTCATCTTTATCAAGGAAGGCTCCAATTTCCGCTGCATAAAGTTCTTCTTCATATATCCGACTGCACTTTCCACTTTACCTTTAGATTGAGGTCGTGCTGGTTTACAAGCTTTTGGAACAATACCATAGTAAGCTAAAAATTCCTCAAATTTGCGATTAAACCGAATTTCTGTTGGACTATGTTTTATCACTACAGTTTTCATATTATCGTAAAGAATCTGAGAAGGAACACCATTAAAATACGAGAAAGCATTCATGTGACACTTCATCAGTTGTTCCATATTCATAGAGGTTGTGATCTCCATGTATTTCATTCTCGAATACCCAAGAACAATGACAAAAACATAAAGTTTTTTCCTCTTACCATCGACCTCATGCTCTCCGAGTTCGCCCCAATCCATTTGAGCTTGCTTACCTGGAGGAGTTTCAAAACGAATACTTGATTGTTTATTTGGTTTTGCCCGGTAGGGGCTTATAAACTCCCTTAGGATAGTGATTTGACCATCATAGCCCATTGCTTGAATCTCTTCTAACAAAACAACACAATTTGTTGTTCCTTCTTTCAATCGCTTTAACAAATAATCTTTGTATGCATCTAATTTACTTACCTTACTTTTTTTACTCCCCGATCTTTTAGGAAGCTGATTTTGATTTATGTACTTCCTAATAGTTTTTCTATCAAACCCGGTTTCTTCTGCAATTGCAGTTTGAGTCCATCCTTTCTGGTGTAACTCTCTAATCATAAAAAATTCCCCATCCTTTAACATATTGCCTCTCCACTCAAAAAGATTTTTGATGTATCGAGACAATTATCCGTTATTTTTGGGGAATTTTTAACCGTTTATATTGGGGATTTTAACACCGTTTTTTACATTATACTGTAAATCCATTTTTACCTCTCTCCCCTATTCATTTAATCTTTAGTTAAAGGTAGGGTCCCCATTGTCTTTTAATGACTTAACCGTATTAATTTCACTTTCTAATCGAGTTAAATATGCTTTGGCTTTATTCAACATATTCTCATTACGAAAGGTTGCCCAGCCATTCTTTTTCTTAGCGAGAACGTCTGTTATTTCTTCATTTAATTCTTTGAATTCTTTTTTTTCTTCAATTTCCCCTACCGCCAACCCTACCAAACTTCTAAACATTTCTTTTTCTCTTTGTCTAGAATAATTAAAATCATAAATCAAAGCTTTTGAAAACTCTCTATAAAAATTAAATAAAGTGATTAAGTCAACATTTTCCACTTGCTCAAGAAACTTATATACTTCTGGGTCAGCCTGCTCAACAAGGTATTGCTCTTGTGCGTATTCGTCCTCTGAAAGGTTTGGCTTTTGACTTTCGAGTTCATCTCTTTTTTGCTTTGCTTTTTCCATCTCCCCAATGTATTTTTCCAACTCCAACTTTAAGCGAACCAATGCTGGTAGCTGATTAATTGTTTTATTGTATTTTTCTTTTGCCAAATCAAGTTTTAACTGCTTTTGAATTTGCGAGTTGGCAATGATATAAGCAACCAGAGCACTTAAAACCCCTCCAGTGTAGTTTCCCCAGAAAGAAAGCCACTCGTCACCGTCTCCATACGTCCAAGGTGTACTAAACTGGAAAATAGTAAAATTCAAAACTACTGGAGCAAGTAAAAATGCTACAACAGTAATCCAAAAACGTTTGCTTTTTATGTTAATCAAGAAACTTCCCCCTAAATGTTTTTATTCCGTAATTATAACCCAAAAAGACAAATTCTGACTATTATTCACTATTTTCGACCTACAACAATTTACCTTTGTTTACTCTTCTATTTGTTCTTATATTAATAAAAAAGCTCTCCATAAAGGAAAGCTTACTTAAAGACGTTCTTAAGTGGACTGAAAACATTATGCTGACGCTTAATGTCCAAGTTAGTCATTTGAATGTATTTTCTAGTCATACTCATATCAGAGTGACCAAGAATTTTCTGTAAGCTGAAAGGGTCTCCTCCATTCATGATATAGAGTAATGCTCCAGTATGACGCATAACATGAGGACGGACAGCTTTCTTTATCCTTGCCGCCTCAGCCACCTCATGGAGTCTTGTCCTCCAAGTGTTTGAAATCATTCCTCTACCGTCATAAGTTAAGAAAAGAAGGTCTTCTCCAAAGTCCTCAGACTCATTCATGTACTCCTTGAGTAGTTTCATGGTCTTACTAGAGAGTGGTACTTCACGAGCTTTTCTAGTTTTCGTATTCATTGCCTCCAGCTTAATTACTCCAGCCTTAAAGTCAACATTGCTGCGTTTCATTGCGAGGAGCTCAGAAATACGAACCATTGAGTCAAGTAGAACCATGACCATTACTTTATCTCTGAAACCAACATAAGTTGACTCATCAAAAGCATTTAACAGAGTCTTTATTTCCGCAACAGTTAAAGCCTCAATAGTGTCTTCCGCTGTTTTCATTGGTTTAAACTTCTCATGAATTGGAGTTTCAATGAGCTCCTCAAGATAGCACCAGCGTAAGAAAGCTCTCATTGTTCTTATACGAATATTAACCGTTGTGGGTTGTAATCCCTTCTCATTTAACATGAAATCAACCCACTCAAGAAACACCTCAAGTGTCATTTCCTCGCTTGATAAGTCTCCCTCAAGATAGTCAAGTAACCATTGAAAATGAATCTTATACTCTTCAATAGTCCGAGGAGCTAGACCCTCAGATTGTTTAAACCACATGAACCGCTCGAACATTTCTGACATAGTGAACGTCTCAGTTACCTTTCTGACTGGGCTAACTCTTCCGTGTTTTCTGACACCTTTACGCATACAAAAAAACCTCCAAATATAGTTATTTGAAGGCTCTGAACACACACAGTTTCGACTTCTCAGTTTCACACAGACTCGTTCAAAATGAGCAAAAGACTGTGGAGGTAAGAAATTATGTAAATGATTGAAAATCTTATTTTGGCGGGACTGCGTGGGAATCGAACCCACCAGACCTGGCACGCAGGTCTCAAGCAGTTTTGAAGACTGTGGAGGACACCAGTACCCCATTCAGCCCCATATGTCTGTATATAAAAACTAAGGTATTCATAGTCATTAAACATACTTTTTACCTTTTAAAAAAAATCACTTTCTTGATATCATATTACAATGGAAAATAGTATTAATCAATAACTTTGACCCAATTGTCATTTTTTCGACAAGCAATTTCAATTCCCTTATGACAATTTTACTATTGGATTAAAGCCAAACTTGTGACGAATTCTTGTCATCCGCCCCAGAAAAAGACTATAATAGATAATAATATCGTTATTGTAGGTGAATAGCATGCTTCAAGGTTGGTTTCTATGGTTTATCCTTTTTTGGGTAGTCTTTTTAATAGGTTCCTTTTCAATTGGCGGCTTCTTTATGTTCCGAAAGTTTCTGAAAAAGATGCCAAAGGAAGATGGCAAATCCGTCATGGATTGGGAAGAACATTATGTAAATGAATCCCTTCACCTCTGGGGACCTGAAGAAAAGGCCCTGCTCAATGATCTTGTCAGTCCCGTGCCGGAACTATTCCGTGATGTAGCAAAACATAAAATTGCAGGAAAAATTGGTGAGCTGGCTGTAAAAGAAAATGCCTCCAAAATAACAGAAGAACTCGTTATTCGCGGCTATATTCAAGCTACTCCAAAACGGGATCATAAGTTTCTACGTAAAAAACTCTTTCAAAATCAAATAGATGTTACTCCTTATGAACATCTATTTTAACCGCCCTAACAAGGCGGTTTTTTTCTCTTTTACATATAAAAACACTGACCCCCCGGAGGAATCAGTGTTGATCATTTACATCATTTCAATTACTATTATGAAGTTCGCGGTAGAGTTTCATATAAGAACGGTACATTGCCACACGCCAAGGCACAATCATGCTGAAAGCCAACAGGAAGAACATTCCGCTTAACTGTCCGATATCAATCGTAGTACTCAAAATTGCTTTTAGAATCAGCCGAAGAATTAACAACCCGACAAGGATGTAGATAAAGGCTTTCGACCGTTTTAAATAAATATCATGATCTCGAATTTCAAATTTTGACGTTTTAATCAGTAAAATCGAAAACAGCATGCCAACAATAATTGCCTCACCAATTTCCATTGGCGTTAAGCGAAACTCCGGTACCACATACATTAATGCCCCAGTCGACATAAAGAATGGCGGCAGGATAATTTTTTTTGCATTGGTCGGTTTCTTTGCAGCTTTCATCCGAACAAACAGAGCAAGAGAGCCCATAATAACAGCTCCGATTGAAGAAACAACTACGTAATTCATTGGATTCATTCATCCCTTATCTTTATCTAATTATTTACTCAATCATTATATATCAAATGATGAATTTTGAGAAAAAATAATCACTGTTTTTACCTTTAAAATATTTAAAAGTTCAAGGAAATCCATGCAATAGATGGAAAGATCCAAATAACTTCCAAACTAGGAAATTCTTAAAAACCAGTAAAGCCGCCAAACATTCCTTGAAAAAGGATAATAATTTTCGTCATCCAGTCAAAGAAAAGGACAATTCCCATGACGATCATGATATAACCGCCAATTTTCATTATCTTTCCGCTGTGCTTCTTGATCCACTTCAACCGGCCGACGAAGAACGATAGGATTAAAAATGGAATTGCAAAGCCTAGAGAATAGGCAATCATATATAACACGCCTGAACCAGGATTGGATGCAGCTAAGAGAATGACGGATGAAAGGATCGGTCCTGTACAAGGCGTCCACCCAGCAGCAAATGCCATCCCAATTAATACGGATCCTATATAACCTGATGGCCTGTTTTTGAATTCAAAGCGGCGATCCCTCATCATAAATTCCGGTTTAAACACACCGACAATCATTAAGCCAAATAAAACAATAAAGATTCCGCCCAACTGACGAATCAGATCTTTATAGGATAAGAAGAAGCTGCCAAGAAATGAGGTTCCAAAACCAATCGCGATAAATATAATCGAAAAACCTAACAAGAAAAATAAGGTATGCAGCAAGCTTCGTTTTTGCAGCATGGCATTTTCATCTTTTAGTTCTCCCACGGACATTCCTGTTATGTATGAAAGAAAGGCTGGGTAAAGCGGCAAACAACAAGGAGAAATAAAGCTTAAAAAGCCGGCCCCTAATGCGATAAATATATTTACATCAGACATATATTAACACTCCCACTATAGTCGATACCTCTTCATTCTAACAAATATGCTCTCCAAAAGATAATGGTTAACGTGAATATTTTGTGTCTCGGTGTTAACACGTCAAAAAAAAGTAACTTTTTCAAATAGAAATAAATAAATTGGATTTTTTCTTACAAATCTCTTTGAAGTAATTTACAATATAGGTTATACTAGTAAAACAATGCCCTTTTTAATGGCTATAGACTCTACTTTTTTACTAAAAAATTTTAGGAGTTACTCCGGAAAGGACTTCGGCCGTGCTGAAACAAGATCTTATTACTATGATAGAAACAAAGCGAGCTGAATTAATTCAAGTCGCCACGACAAACGGCTTGACATCCTCCGTTGCAATTCGTTACAGCCAGGAACTTGATAAACTATTAAACGAATATAATAAAATATATATTAAAAAAGTTCCAACAACTGCAATATAAAGGAAAGCCTGGCATTCATGCCAGGCCTTTTTCTATTAATTCACTGCATCCTCCAACCGCTCTAACGCTCCGTTTTGCAACAGGAACATCTTATGATAGAGTCCGCCCAGGGCAAGCAGTTCTTGATGCGTGCCCCGCTCAACAATCTCCCCTTGGTGCAAGACCAGAATTAAATCGGCATCTTGGATCGTTGACAACCGATGTGCAATGGCGATCGTTGTTCGACCTTTTCGCATCTTTGCTAACGCAGTTTGGATCATTTCTTCCGTTTCGGTATCAATATTGGCCGTCGCTTCATCAAGGACCAATATTTTCGGATTAGCGGCGATCGTCCGTGCGAAGGCAATCAATTGCCGCTGACCGCTTGAAAAAGTAGATCCCCTTTCAACCACCTTATGCTGATAGCCATCTTCTAATCTTTCAATAAACGGATGGGCTTGCACAAACTTCGCTGCCTCTTCAATTTGTTCATCTGATAGACCATGATTATGAAGGCGGATATTATCTTTTACCGTTCCAAAAAATAGGAACGGATCCTGGAGAACAAGACCCATTTTATTCCGTAACTCGGCTTTTGTGTAAGCACGAATCGATTCCCCGTCGATTAAGATCTCCCCACGTTCAAACTCATAAAAACGCATCATCAAATTAATAATTGAGCTCTTTCCGCTGCCTGTATGCCCTACAAGTGCAACCGTTTCACCAGGATGGGCTGTAAAGCTGATATTTTTTAACACATCTCTTTCACCGTCATAGGAGAAGCTGACATTTTTAAACTCAATCCTCCCTTCCTCAATCGACGTGCTCTTTTTCAGCTGTTGGGCAGGGGCGAGTTCCTCTTCGTCTAATAATTTAAAGACGCGCGAGCCAGCAACGATGGCCTGCTGGTATAACGAAAGCCTCATCATCATTTGATTGATCGGTTCAAAGAAACGGTCTAAATAATTGATAAACGCATAGATTACACCGATTTCTATACTTTGCTCGAAGGAAGTGATTCCAAAGTAGCTTAAGACAAGAATCAGGGCAAAGATATAGATAAGGTCAATCGCGGGTCTTAACAGTAAGCCATCAATCTTAATATTTTTCATTCCAGCATTATAGTGCTGCTCATTGATGTCACCAAATTCTTGGCGGAGGCGTTTTTCTTGGCGAAAAACTTGAATGATCGACATTCCTGAAAGCGATTCGGCCAACTTTGCATTTAATTGACTCAATCTCTCCCGCATATCGAGGTAAAAACGGGAGCTCATTTTTCTGTATAAATTCATGACAAACAATAAGATCGGCAAAATAATCACACATAACAAGGCAAGCTTTACATTTAAGAAAAACATCGCAATAAAGATACCTGTCAGTAAGAATCCACTTTGAATAAAAGTAGCGATCACCGTTACAAACATATCCTTGATCGCTTCCGTATCATTGGTGACCCTTGAGACAATACTCCCTGCCGGTGTTTTATCAAAATATCTTAGCCCAAGTGACTGTACTTTGGAAAAGACATCAATCCGAAGCTGTTGGATTATATAGAGAGCAATCTCTTGAAATTTAACTAACTGAAAGAACATGAGAATAGCTTTAACAACTTGAATTCCCATATAAACGGACCCAAGAATCAATAAAGGCTGAAACTTAAACTTTCCTGGTGTTAAATAATCATCAATAAAGACTTTCACAATTAACGGAAGAACTATATCGCCAATGGTGGTAAGCAACAGCAGGACAAAGGCGAAGGTAATGATTTTTTTGTGCGGCTTTGTATAGGAAAGAAGACGGTATAAGACCTTTCGTTGTTCACGTTCTGACAATTGTGTTTTCTCATCCATATTAACGTCCCCCATGTTCGACCAGCTCTTCTAACTGCTGGTGTAAATACATTTCCTTATACCATCCGTCTTGTTGCATTAGGTCTTCATGCTTCCCTCTCTCCACGATTTTTCCATCATCAAGAACTAGAATAAGATTGGCATGCTGAATTGCACTTAACCGATGCGAGGTAATCATTGTCGTCTTCCCTTCCCGATTTTGTCGTAAGGAAGAAAGGATGGCTTCCTCTGTTTTCGCATCGACCGCGGACAACGAATCGTCCAGCACCAATAGCTCCGGATTCATCAGCAGGGCGCGGGCAATTGAAATCCGTTGTTTTTGTCCGCCTGATAAAGAGACACCCCGTTCCCCGACAACCGTTTGATAGCCATCGGTAAATTGAAGAATGTCTTCATGAATATTCGCTAGTTTTGCTGCCTTTTCGATCTCTTCCCTTGAAATATTCGGGTTTGTAAAAGCAATATTCTCGGCAACGGTCGCAGAAAACAGAAAATGATCCTGGGGAACATAGCCAATGGCTTCCCGAAGTTTTTCGAGCTTATACGTCTGAAGCGTTTTCCCGCCAAACAGAATATCACCCTGATAGCCCTCAAATTCACGGATGAGAAGCTTGAGCAGCGTTGTTTTTCCAGCACCCGTTTTCCCGACAATTCCGAGTGTCTCACCTTTCTTTAGTGAAAAGAAGATGTCTTTTAAAATCGGGTTTGTGTCGCCAGGATAGGTAAATTCATTTATCATGTAATCAATATCACCGATTGGCATCACGTCTAACGCATCTTGATCATCTGTAATTTCTACCTTTTCTCTTAAGAGCGCAGCGACACGGTCATAGGAAGCACGACCTCGTTCCACGATATTAAACAGCCAGCCAAATGCCAGCATCGGCCAAATTAGAAGACCTAGATAGGTAGTAAACGAGATTAAATCACCGATCGTTAACTCCCCATTAAGAACATATTTTGCCCCAAAAGCAATTGATAGAAAAAAGGAGATACCAACAATGATGGAGATGGTAGGGTCATAGAGAGAATCGATTTTGGCTACGACAATATTTTTTTGCACGACATCTTCTGATTGTTTGCGGAAATCCTCAATATCCTCTTGCTCTTGGCCGAATGTCTTAATCACTTTAATTCCGGTGATGCTTTCTTGTGTTTTATCATTTAAAGAGGAAAAGGCTTCTTGTGCTTTATGAAAACTTTTATGCAGCATCGTGCCAAACCAACTGGTCAGCAGCGCCATAAACGGCATCGGAATTAAACATATTAACGTCAGTTTCCAGCTGATGGTAAAGGCCATGGCAAGAATTACAAAGCCGCCGGTAGAAAGTGAATCGACAAGGGTTAACACTCCTGAGCCGGCCGTTTGCTGAATTGCGGATAGGTCATTGGTTGCGTGGGCCATAAGGTCCCCAATCCGGCTTTTTTGGTAGAAGGAAGGGGACATCTTCGTAAAATGGCTATATAAGCGATCACGGAGGATCCTGCTAAGCTTGACGGATGAGCCAAAGATCATAATCCGCCAATAATATCGTAGAACATACATCGTTAGTCCCACTGCAATTAGTACTACGACCCATTTCACCAGCATGACGGTTGTGATCGTTCCTTCATGAATCTGGTCGGCGATGATTCCAATTACTTTAGGAGGAATTAACTGCAGGACAGCCACAAATAATAAAATGAACATCCCTGATAGATACGCTTTTTTCTCTTGTTTAAAAAACCAGCCTAACTCTAAAAATACTTTCAACTAAACACCCCCAAAATACATAACGAGCCCTTTGTTATATGGTTATTTCTTCGAACACCGAGGTACCTATTTTATCAAATTTTTACAAAATAATAAATACTTTGAAATCAACCACTAGCGCTAAAAAAAAGCACCCACATCAATATGAGTACTTGTCCGTTTGAATTTCGATTCGCATCATGGCATTTATCCCTAGTGCCAACGTCGATTTATACTTATTTTGTTAAATATAAAAATAAATTAGGTTATTCCTGGATTGTATGCTACAATGGGTCTACCATTTGATTTACTTTTTTACATGTGCCCTGCTCATTCGTGAGCAGGGCTCCTTGTTTTTTTTAAAAAAAATAAATAAAAAAAACAGACTCTGTAAAGAGTCTGTTTTCATTTACTTTTAATTAAGCTTTACGAACGTTAGCTGCTTGAGCTCCACGTTGGCCTTGCTCAACGTCAAAAGTAACTGCTTGACCTTCGTCTAAAGATTTGAAACCTTCGCCTTGGATTGCTGAGAAATGAACGAATACGTCTTCTCCGCCTTCACGCTCGATGAATCCGAAACCTTTTTCTGCATTAAACCATTTTACTTTACCGTTTTCCATTTTGTTTCCTCCTGCTGTGTGCTTTGCACACAATGTGTTACTATCCTTGCACTCAGTGATCATCAAGACGAAAAGTTTAATCTTATACTATCCTTTACACCGAACAAAAATAATTCTTCTTTATAATAACATAGTTTATAAAAGTATGCAAGGCTTCCAATATGTGTATCTGAAATCTTTTTACGACAGTAATTTTTAGGCAAGGATTTTTCGCCTTTGACTTCATAAAAAAACCACCTTCCCGGTGTTTTCATCAGAAAAAGTGGTTTTTGGATTAAAATATGAAGGGGTAAGTAATAAAATGATAAAGAATAACCATTAGACTCCCGATCTTCCTAATTACTTACATCCAGTGATGAACCCTTATGGATAAGGATTTTACATGAGTGCTTGTCCGATTTATTTAGATTGCTGCTTGTTCATTGCTGCCATCATTTGGTTGATCTTCTTTTGCGAAGGTTTCATTCCCATTTGCATCATCATCATTTTTAACATTTGTTCATTGATTGGCGGATTTTTCTTTAAATAGCTCATCATATATCGGCGAGCAATGAAAAATCCTAGTGCTACACCAGCTGCTAATGCTAGTATACCAACTAGAAAAATTAACATTAAATTTCCTCCTTCATGTTGTCTATCATACAGTGTACTAAATTAATCGGAAGAAAACAATATTTCTCATTTTAATTAGACAAATTTTCTTTCTTTAATTGGTTTTAGCCAGCCAACGCGCTCATGTTCAAGATCAATCGCTAAGAAGGAAGATTCACATTTTCTAAGTACTTCAAAAAAGGCAGTCTCCGCTTCATAGGTACCTTCTGCTTCCACGGTGATTAATTCTTGAAAGACTTCTAACCTTGCCGTGCTTAGTTTTCCGCTTAAGAAAATCGTATATGCACCATGATCCGCTTTAAAACCCTTCATTTTTCCGAGCTGTTTTTGGAGCAGATTGTGGATTTTTAGAACCTCGACCCGTTTCGTAATATATGAAATTTGTTTTTGTGTAATAAATTTAAGTTCGCCGTCAGATGTTTGATGTTCTTGAAAAAGCTGAAAAAATATACGCTCTCGTCCGAAGTAATGGGCGGCAAATTCATCTTCTATTAAGTAAAGCTGATATTTTCTCACCACTGTTCTCTCCTTCGTTGAAACCCTTTTTTCTATTATAAAAAAGCATGAACAAAACGTTTGTCTTACGGCGGCAAAAACTTTCACTACTTTTGTCGATTATCATGTTACAAACTACTATTTCGGTAGAATTTATGAATTTTCCTCTAAAAAATGCCATTGTTCAAAATATTGTAATAACTATTTCTACTATATATACCCGTAAAAAAGGGCATTGGCTCCTTTCAGTGTGTAATTGGTCCAAAAATAGTAATTTATGGACCATAATTTCTATATTTATGGCTAATTTTAATCATAGGTTGAAAATCCTAGCATATTTGCAAAAAAAAAGAGAACGGAATCTCCGTTCTCCTTCTAATTTATCTGATTTATTTTTGTAAAAGAGCCTTAACACGTGCAACAACATGATTAACGTTAAAGCCGTATTCTTCCATAATTTTTTCACCTGGTGCTGATGCTCCAAATTGGTCAATTGCCAAGACATCGCCTTCGTCACCTGTATATTTGTGCCAGCCGAGTGAAGCACCCATTTCAATCCCAAGACGCTTTTTCACACTTCTTGGAAGAACAGAATCTTTATATTCTTGAGATTGTTGTTCAAAACGATCCCATGAAGGCATGCTGACAACCGAAACATGAACACCTTCACCTGCAAGGACTTTTTGTGCTTCAACCGCTAGACTTACTTCAGAGCCAGTTGCCAAAATTAAAGCATCTGCCGTTTCTTTTTCAGCAGGAGAAACGACATACGCACCCTTTGAAACTCCTTCATATGCATTTGTATCTGTACCTTTTAATGTAGGTAAATCTTGACGAGTCAAGATAAGTGCCGTTGGTTTATTAGTTGATTCAACCGCAAGCTTCCAAGCTGCTGCTGTTTCATTGCCGTCTGCCGGACGGATGATGGATAGGCCTGGCATTGCGCGCAGTGCTGCAAGCTGCTCAACAGGTTCGTGTGTTGGGCCGTCTTCCCCAACAGCGATACTATCATGCGTAAATACATAGGTAACAGGTAGTCCCATTATCGAAGCTAAACGAATCGCTGGACGAAGGTAATCAGAGAATACGAAGAATGTACCGCCAAATACTTTTACTCCACCGTGAAGGGCAATACCATTCATCGCTGCGCCCATGGCAAATTCACGAACGCCGAACCAGAAATTACGGCCTTCATAACTGCCTGGCATATAATCGGCTGAACCTTTGATCATTGTTTTATTTGAACCAGCAAGGTCTGCTGAACCGCCAATGAAGATTGGTAGATTTTTAGCAATACCATTTAGGGCTTCACCAGAAGAGGCACGGCTTGCTAGACTCTTACCTTCTTGGTAGACAGGGATATCCTTGTCCCAGCCTTCAGGAAGTTCATTGTTTAACGCTTGTTCAAGCTGAGCAGCTAATTCTGGATATTCATTTTTATATTGTGCGAACGTGTCGTTCCATTCTTTTTCCTTTTTCTCACCGTTTTCACCAATGAGTTTTTGGAAGTTGTCGTACACTTCTTGCGGAACATGGAAATCTTGTTCAAAAGTCCACTTATACGCTTCTTTTGTAAGCTTTAACTCGCTCTCACCTAGTGGAGCACCGTGCACACCTGAAGTACCGGCACGGTTTGGCGAGCCATATCCGATAACGGTTCTAACTTCAATCATTGTAGGACGGTCAAGGTCGTTTCTTGCTTCTTCAAGTGCTTTGGCGATTTCTTCAAGATTATTGCCGTCTTCAACACGTAGGTATTGCCAGCCATAAGCTTCAAAACGGCCTTTTACACTTTCAGAGAAAGACTTGTTTAGCTCTCCATCAAGAGAAATATCATTAGAATCATATAGAACGACTAAACGGCCTAGTTTTAAATGTCCTGCAAGTGAAGCTGCTTCTGCAGAAACACCCTCCATAAGGTCTCCATCACCACAAACACTGTATGTAAAATGGTTCACAATTTCATAGTTGTCTTTATTATAAACACTAGCAACATGGCGTTCTGCCATAGCCATTCCGACAGCCATTGCAATCCCTTGTCCAAGTGGTCCTGTAGTTGCTTCTACGCCTTCTGTGTGGCGATACTCAGGGTGCCCTGGTGTCTTACTGCCCCACTGACGGAATTGTTTCATGTCTTCCATACTTAAATTATAGCCGGATAAGTGGAGCATGCTGTATAACAATGCAGAACCATGGCCTGCAGATAAGACGAAACGATCACGGTTGAACCAGTGAGGATTCTTTGGATTATGGTTCATGAATCTTGTCCATAATGTATAAGTCATCGGAGCAGCACCCATTGGCATACCGGGATGCCCTGAGTTTGCTTTCTCAATCGCATCGATCGATAGCGTACGAATAGATGTTACAGATAAATCATCAATAGTATTAAACATGAATTACATCCTTTCTTGAACACGGATAATAAATACATCCCTTATATTATCTTGCATTGTCTATTAATTCAACTAATAAACAATAATAAGAATGAAAATTTGCCCATTATTTTTATTTTTGACTCCATTTAGATAAAGGTAAATTATCGTAAAATAAAAATACCCCGCCTTTCATTGGCGAGGTAAGAAAATGCAGAAGAGTTGTACCCTTCCTATATGGTTAATGAAGTGGCCGGTTCTTTCTAGCCTTTAATTTTTCAGGTGTTACATCATTACCTTCAGGATCAATAAATTTTGTATTCGTTAAAGTATCGAGCATATTTGCCCGGAAAGTAGCCAAGTATTCACTTCTTAATTTGGATTGTTCTTTTGCTTCTAGCTCTGTTAACCCTGACGATTTTGCTTTTCTGGCCAGTTCATTAATGCGAGCCATTTTTTCTTTTGAAAGCATTCTCACCCATCCTTTCTATCAAATAAAGACACTTGATTTTACTAAAAAAAACCCTTTATGACAAGTAAAGGGCTACTGTTTCTGTGATTCTATATATTCCTGGTATCTTCGATGTACGGTTGCTTTTGAAACATTATACCCAAATCCTCTAAGGGTGGCGGCGATTTCAGCAAACGTCAGTTCATTGTCCCGCAGTCGGATAATTTGTTCAATTGGAACGTCGATTTTCTCCCTGCCGGAGGATTGACCAAGATTTTTTAAGTTTTTTTCCGGCTTATATCCTTGGACTACAGCTCGTTTCATGCCTCGTTTTATTTTTACATTATGCAGCTTACGCTGATATTCTTCTACAATGCTGACTATTTTTAATACCATAGAATCTGATTCAGACAGTTGTAATTCACCATTATGAGAAATACTATAAAGTTGAATTCCTTCTTTTATAATACAGTGCAGGAGAGCAATTTTAGCATTCCCTCTTCCAAGTCGTGTTTCATCCTGAATTAACAATGCCTGAACCTGTGGTTCCTTTATTCGCTCCAATACCTCTAGAATTCCATCTCTTTCAAAATCATAACCACTTGCTTGTTCTTTGATGATGGAATCAATTTCGAATCCACAATGGTTCGCTAGCTGGATTAATTCTTCTTCCTGGCGTTTTAAAGATGTTTCCTGTGTTTCTTTATTGGTACTGACACGACAGTATATAATGGCTTTCATTCTATTTCCTTTCTATTCCTTTGGTGCACTTGCAAGTTGTGTTGGATTGGAAGATTCGTTTTTACTTACCGGAATTACAATTTCTTCACCAGGATAGATTTGATCCTTGATATTTTCATTATGTTTTTTGACCCAGCTTACGAATTCCTTGTGTGATAGAGAATGCTGACCCTCAAATTGATCAGAAATCTTCCATAGTGTATCTCCTTCAGAAATAGTTACTTTTACATATTGTTCATCAGAATGATGGTTTAATAATAAGACGAAAGCTAATGTGCAGCTTAAAAGAATAAGAGTAATAGCATACGAGTATTGGTTCCATAATTTTTTCATGTTTCGCACCTCTTATAAGAATATATGTTCTCTTTTGAATTGATTTCATTATAATCCGAACATTTGTTTGCTGTCAACCATTTTCTCGAACTTATGTTTGTATAGCAGGATACAACATGCTATAATAAAGACAACATTAACCAGGCGAGGTGCATTTTATCATGGTAAAGATATCAAAACGACAGCAAGATATCCTGGAATTTATCAAGGACGAGGTCAAAAGTAAGGGGTATCCACCTTCTGTTAGGGAAATCGGTGAAGCAGTGGGACTTGCATCCAGTTCTACGGTTCACGGTCACCTTGCACGCTTAGAGAGTAAAGGCCTAATTAGAAGAGACCCTACTAAACCAAGAGCGATCGAAATACTAGATGCGGATGAAGCGGCACAGATTCCTAGAAATAAAGTGGTCAATGTTCCTGTAGTCGGTAAGGTAACGGCAGGTATGCCGATCACAGCAATCGAGAATGTCGAAGAATATTTTCCACTTCCTGAAAGCCTGGCTCCTGCAGATGAGCAGGTGTTTATGCTAGAAATCATGGGTGAAAGTATGATAGAGGCAGGCATTCTTGATGGAGATTATGTAATTGTCAAGCAGCAGCAGACTGCAAATAATGGGGAAATTGTCGTCGCGATGACTGAGGATGATGAAGCAACCTGTAAGAGATTCTTTAAGGAGAAAGATTACATTCGCTTGCAGCCGGAAAATTCTTCGATGGATCCGATCATTTTACGAAATGTTTCAATATTAGGGAAAGTGATTGGGGTTTATCGTCATATTCATTAAAACCAAGAGAGCTGATTTCAGTTCTCTTTTCTGTTTGACTTGCATGCTTTACCTAACATAAAAAAGCCTTGCCGCCGGAGCGCCAAGGCCTTTTCATGTTTTTAGTATGTGCTCATGTATTGATCGCGTTCCCATTGGTGAACGACGGTTCTAAACATATCCCACTCGATTTCTTTTGCTTCAACGAAGTGTTCGAAGATGTGCTCTCCTAAACCAGAAACAATTACTTCATTAGCACTTAATTGATCAATTGCTTGCGCAAGTGTTGCTGGAAGATCGATGATGCCTTCTTCGATTCTCTCTTCCTTGCTCATTACATAGATGTTGCGGTCTACTGGAGCTGGAGGAGTTAATTTATTTTTAATTCCGTCTAAACCTGCTTTTAATAGAACAGCCATTGCAAGGTATGGATTTGCTGCTGGGTCCACACTACGTACTTCTACACGTGTGCTTAAGCCGCGAGATGCAGGAATACGGATAAGTGGTGAACGGTTTCTAGCAGACCATGCTACATAACAAGGTGCTTCGTAACCAGGTACTAGACGCTTATAAGAGTTTACAGTTGGGTTCGTTACCGCTGTAAATGCTGGAGCGTGCTTAAGGATACCAGCGATGAATTGACGAGCTGTATCACTTAATTCAAGATTTCCAGTTGGCTCAAAGAATGCATTTTGGCCGTCTTTGAATAATGAAAGGTTACAGTGCATACCTGATCCATTTACACCGAATAATGGTTTTGGCATAAAGGTAGCGTGTAAGCCGTGTTTACGAGCAATTGTTTTTACAACAAGCTTGAACGTTTGAATTTGGTCACAAGCCGTTAATGCATCAGCATATTTAAAATCGATTTCGTGTTGTCCAGGAGCTACCTCGTGGTGGGAAGCTTCAATTTCAAAGCCCATTTCTTCTAGCTCAAGAACGATATCACGACGGCAGTTTTCACCTAAGTCAGTTGGAGCTAAGTCAAAGTATCCGCCTTGGTCGTTAAGTTCTAAAGTTGGTTCGCCTTTTTGGTCTAATTTGAATAAGAAGAATTCTGGCTCAGGTCCAAGATTGAAGTTAGTGAATCCGAGTTCTTCCATTTCTTTTAATACTCTTCTTAAGTTATTACGAGGGTCACCTTCAAAAGGCTTGCCTTCTGGAGTATAGATATCACAGATTAAACGAGCCACTTTTCCTTTTTCAGCAGTCCAAGGGAAAATTACCCATGTGCTAAGGTCTGGATATAAAAGCATATCAGATTCTTCGATACGAACAAATCCTTCAATGGAAGAACCGTCAAACATCATTTTGTTATCAAGTGCCTTTTCCAATTGGCTAATTGGAATCTCAACATTTTTAATGGTTCCAAGAATGTCGGTAAATTGAAGTCGAATAAATTTTACGTTCTCCTCTTTCGCCATCCGTTGGATGTCTTCTCTTGAATACTTTGCCATTTTAATTCCCCCTATTTTAAAAAAGAATGATTAACTTTAATGGAAAAATCGAGACATATCGCCTTGGCGTAATGTAAATCGATTGTTTCTGCCTGTATGCATTAATTCATTGCGGAGAAGCTTTCTAAGTTGTTCATCTGTTAAATCTTGTTTGGCTTTTTCAGTTTGTTTCTCTACTATATTTGATTGCTGCTGCTCCTTGACCATGAACAATTGCTTGATCCCAGCCATGTTCACACCTTGGTCAATTAAGTCTTTTATTTCTAATAGTCTATCAATATCATTTAGACTAAATAGACGTCTGTTTCCCTCGGTTCTTGCTGGAGAAATCAATTGGTGTTCTTCATAATAGCGGATTTGCCTTGCGGTTAACTCTGTTAACTGCATGACGGTCCCGATAGGAAACAATGGCATGGAACGACGAATTTCTTTTCCACTCACCAAATTTCTCCTCCCTTACTGGTAAATCATAATGCTATTATATTTCGTGTAAGAAAAGATGTCAATGTTATGTAAGATTTTCTTACACGATTTTTAAAGAATATTTTGAACAACTTGTATTTTTCTGTTTTTTATATTGTCCTATCAAAGGCTTATTAATCCTTTATCCACTAATTGGTCAATGGCTAAACAGATCGCCATTTTAACGTGGGCATACGTTAAACCGCCCTGGACATAGGCCACATACGGAGGCCTTAGCGGGCCATCTGCTGTTAATTCAATACTGGCTCCTTGGATAAACGTTCCTGCAGCCATAATTACATCATCTTCATAGCCAGGCATATAACTTGGATATGGTGTAACATAGGAGTTAATCGGCGACGCAAATTGAATGGCCTGACAGAAAGAAACCATTTTATCACGGTCATCAAATTGTACAGACTGAATGAGGTCCGTTCTTTTGGCATCCCATTTAGGTGAGGAATTCATCCCCAATTGCTCCAGCATAGCGGCCGTAAACACTGCCCCCTTTAATGCCTGACCGACCACATGCGGCGCGAGAAAGAAACCTTGATACATTTCTTGAAGGCTATAAAGGGAAGCACCAGCCTCGGCCCCAATCCCAGGAGATGTCATTCGGTAAGAACAGGCCTCTACCCATTGTTTTTTTCCAACGATGTACCCGCCTGTTTTCGCAAGTCCGCCCCCAGGATTTTTAATTAATGAGCCGGCCATTAAATCTGCCCCAACATGACATGGTTCTTGATCCTCTACGAATTCACCATAGCAATTATCAACGAAAACGACAAGATCAGGTTTTATTTCTTTGACAAAGGAGATCATTTGACCGATTTCCTCTACCGTGAACGATGGTCTGGTGGCATACCCTTTTGAGCGCTGAATTCCAATCATTTTGGTGTTTGGCTTTATTTTTCCAGCAACTTCATCCCAATTAATCGCCCCCTCTTCTGTTAGGGCGACACTGTCGTATGAAATGCCAAATTCCTTTAAGGAGCCTACCCCATTACCGCGAATCCCAACGATTTCTTCTAGCGTATCATAAGGTTTCCCGGTGATATAAAGCAGTTCATCCCCTGGTCTTAGCACCCCGAATAAGGCAATGGAAATCGCATGTGTACCGGAAATAATCTGCGGGCGGACAAGCCCAGCTTCTCCGCCAAACACATCTGCATAAATTAATTCCAAGGTATCTCTGCCAATATCATCATAGCCGTAGCCAGTAGACGGGATAAAGTGAGAATCACTAACCCGGTGCTTTTGATAGCTTTGCAAAACCCTAAATTGGTTATTCTCCATTTTTTCATCTATGTCTTTATGCACTTCAGCAATTTGCTGTTCCACTTTTTTAACAAGGGAGTGAAGCTTTTCCCCATTTTGCAACTGTTGAAACATGTTGTTACTCCAATCTATATCGTGAATTTCTGTAATTGTCCGGAGATTTGATGATCCGCGAGTGTGTACCCTTTACAACGGTAAAATTGGCCTTCCTCATCAAAAACAAGTTCTCGGAGGATGGTTTCATTTTTCAATTGTGAAAGCAGCTTCCCTTCCGTAGAAGGAATTCGTACTTCGTAAGACTCCATCATCCCCATGACAACTCTTTCGATTTGTTCCTTTAAAGCGTGACGGTCCTTTTCATCAAAGGCACTAATGAAGCTGGTGGTCGTATCCGCTGTGGGAACAAAATCCGGATGTTGAATATCTCTTTTATTATACACGGTTATTTGCGGGATATCTTTTACTTCTAAGTCATCAAGTAACTTTTTCACCGTCTTTTCATGCTGGTAATAGTCTGGATTTGACATATCGACCACATGAAGTAGCAAATCGGCTTCCTTTACTTCCTCAAGGGTAGAGCGGAATGCTGCTATCAGAGTAGTTGGCAGGTCTTGAATAAAGCCTACTGTATCCGTTATTAAGGCTAAGAAGCCACTTGGTAAAATCAATTTGCGTGTCATCGGATCTAGTGTGGCAAACAATTGATTCTCTTCATAAGACTCCGCTTCGGATAACCGATTAAAAAGTGTCGATTTGCCTGCATTTGTATAACCGACGATAGCAACTTGAAAAGTTTTATTTTTCTTTCTGCGCTCACGGTATCTGTCACGGTGCTGAACTATAACGGAAAGCTGACTCTTAATATCATCGATTCTGCGGCGGATGTGTCGTCGATCTGATTCAAGTTTTGTTTCCCCTGGCCCTCTAGTTCCGATTCCGGCACCAAGTCTTGATAGTGCTATACCTTGTCCGGCCAAGCGGGGAAGTATGTATTGCAGCTGTGCCAGCTCAACCTGCAGCTTTCCTTCTTTTGAACGCGCTCTTTGCGCAAAGATATCTAAAATGAGTTGGGTTCGGTCAATAATCCGTGCTTCAATTTCTGAGCCCAGATTTCTTTTTTGGCTTGGTGAAAGTTCGTCATTGAAGATGACGATGTCTGCTTCGAGCTCTTCCACGAGTGCTTTCAGTTCTTCTACTTTACCCTTACCAATATAGGTTGCGGGATGGATGCGGTCTCGTTTTTGAATTACTGAAGCAATGACCTCTCCTTGAGCGGTTTCGGTTAGAGCTCCTAACTCTTCCATCGAATAGTCAAAACGTGAATCCTCATCTCCATTTGTTTGACAGCCAACGAGAACAACCTTTTCCTTCGTTTCCTTTTGTTCCACAGGCACCCTTCCTTCCTTAACTATTCCTTATCTTTCATCATAACAAAAAAACTTAGTAATCACTAATTTCCCCCAACCTTTTCGATATTAAAATAATGATTGTAATTTCCCCGCATCGTGATAAAATTTTATTGTTCGTTGAGATCGGTTTTTATATTTACCATTATGTTTTTTGTGACCATATACAGAGGGGAAATCAACTATGACATGGGAAGTATTAAGTATGATCGGAACCATTGCTTTTGCTGTCAGCGGTGCAATTGTGGCAATGGAAGAAGATTATGATATATTAGGAGTTTATATCTTAGGAATTGTTACAGCGTTTGGCGGCGGCGCAATACGAAATCTGTTAATTGGCGTACCTGTGTCAGCGTTATGGGGACAAGGATTATTTTTTCAAATTGCCTTGTTGTCGATTACAGCGGTGTTTTTATTTCCGACTAACCTGCTCCGGCATTGGCAAAGATGGGGCAACCTTTTTGATGCCATTGGCCTGTCCGCTTTTGCGATTCAAGGTGCGATCTATGCCGAGAAAATGAACCACCCTTTAAGTGCTGTCATTGTTGCAGCTGTTTTAACCGGGATTGGCGGGGGGATTATCCGTGATCTGCTTGCCGGAAGGAAACCGATTGTGTTGAGAGCGGAAATTTATGCTGTTTGGGCTATCCTGGCGGGTCTAATCATTGGCCTTGAGATTGCTGTTGAGTCATGGCAATTATATACCCTATTTGTGATCGTAACCGGTCTGCGAGTGCTGTCTTATACCTTTGATTGGAAGCTTCCTTCCCGACATCTTGGCGTTTCCCAAAAAATCCAAAATCAAAAACAAATCGGCGGATAATGATTCCGCCGTTTTTTTATTTAAACCGTCCCATTCCAAGTCTGCGCCGACAAACGGGCATTTCCGCTTTTGCAATTAATCTTCCTCAAATATTAAATCATTACTTCTAAGGGTCATTAATTCATGTTTGTCATAGCTATTTAGCATCAACAGTCTCATTGCCTGTGCCCGCACTGATTTTTCGATTACGTTGCGGACATACCTTCCGTTTGAAAAACTATTAGGATTTAAAACAGCCTTTACCCAAATCAAATGGTCTTTTAATTTTTTCTCGGCCTCATGGCTTAGCGTATACTCTCTATCTTTTAACATCCTTCCAGCAATATCCATCAGCTGTTCGATATTATAATCGGGAAAATCAATCACCAAGGGGAACCGTGAATGAAGACCAGGATTTAATGTTAAAAAATGATCCATTTCTCTCGAATACCCGGCAAGAATTAAGATAAACTCATGCTGCTTATCCTCCATATGTTTAACCAGCGTGTCGATTGCTTCTTTGCCAAAATCCTTTTCACCGCCGCGCCCTAGTGAGTAAGCTTCATCAATAAATAAGATTCCTCCCTGAGCTTTCTTCACTAAATCCCTCGTTTTTTGGGCAGTATGGCCAATATACTCACCGACGAGGTCGGCCCGTTCCGCCTCAATTAAGTGGCCTTTGGAGAGTACATTCATCTTTTGAAAAAGCTTGCCAATTAACCTGGCAACTGTTGTTTTCCCTGTTCCAGGGTTCCCTTTAAACATCATATGGAGGGACTGCTTTCTAGCCTTCAGCCCCATTTCCTCGCGCTTCTTGTTCACATAAATCCAAGCATAAATTTCTTTAATCATGCGCTTCATTTCTTCCATGCCAACCAGTGCCCCGAGCTCCTCTTCAATTTCTTTTAGTGCGGTATGCTCTGGGGGAATGACCTTTGGAACAACTTGAAAATCGGGTACCTCTTTTCTTATCGTAGTTCTTTCATGCGAGTTGAGAACCACCCTTATTTGGCCGTTACTTTTCGTTCGAAATGGTTGATCCAAAGCTATCACCTCTCATTCTGCAGACAGTATACGTAAGGTAGCATGATTTAAGCTACTCAGAAGTGTTTTAGGTTAGGCATAATCCTTCCCTCTATGTGTATTCACAACCCTGGCAATTCATTAAAGAAGATTTCCTTTATTTTGAGAAATAAAAAAAGAGCCCAAGGCATGAGGGCTCCATTTTGATGATCGTTTATTGATTATCCAATTCAAGCTGGACATTGCGCTGCGGTGCAAAAGTGGAAATAGCGTGCTTAAATACCAATTGCTGTTTACCCTCTGATTCAAATAATACGGTAAAATTATCAAAGCCCTTAATTTGGCCTCTTAATTGGAACCCATTTAGAAGGAACACCGTCACATTGGTGTTGTCTTTACGGCACTGGTTCAAAAATTGATCTTGAATATTAATTGTTGTTTTCATTAGTATATCCTCCTCTTTTATCTCTACTAATATGTATTCGATTTTACTTGAAGCTTTCCTTCAACATATTGTGAAATTTCCGCTATTTTTTTTGCGAAATTGTTCACATATGTCATATCAAACCATTGTACATCCATTTTGTTACGAAACCAAGTCAACTGCCTTTTTGCATATCTCCTTGAGTTTTGTTTTAGCTGTTCAACCGCTTCCTCCCAAGGTACGCTGCCATCTAAATAGTCATAAATTTCTTTATACCCGATCGCTTGAATCGACTGGCAATTACGTAAGCCTTGGTTGTATAAGGATTTTACCTCCTCTAGCAGTCCTTGATCAACCATTATATCTACTCTTTGGTTAATGCGGTCGTAAAGCTTTTCCCGTTCCATCGATAATCCGACAAGTGCCGTGTCATACAGCAGATCTGGCTGCTGTTTCCTCTGAAAATCCTGCATGGTTTTACCTGTCAAATGGAATATCTCAAGTGCCCGGATGACCCTTCTCACATTATTGGGATGGATTTGTGCGGCACTCTCTGGGTCAACCGCCTGTAATTCTTTGTACAATGCTTCATTTCCAATTTGCTTTGCTCGTTCCTCTAATTTAAGCCGAAAAGCTTCATCACCAGGTACATCTGAAAATTGATAGTCATAAATGACGGACTGAATGTATAACCCTGTCCCGCCAACAATGATGGGAAGCTTTCCCCTTTTGGCAATCTCATTTATTTTAGCACGAACTAGGAGTTGAAATTCTGCAACTGAAAAACTTTCTTCCGGCTCCTTGATATCAATTAAATGGTGCGGGATACCCTGCATTTCTTCTTTCGTTATTTTTGCCGTCCCGATATCCATACCACGATAAATTTGCATGGAGTCACCTGAGATAATTTCACCGTCGTAACGTTTGGCCATTTCGATGCTCAGATTTGTTTTTCCCACTGCGGTAGGACCAATGATAACTAATAATTTTTGATTGGAATCCACTATTTTCTCACTGCCTTATGCTTTTTTTCAGTGATGGCGGCTGTTTCACTGCTGCCATCCTTACATGTTAACACAATTTTGAAAAGCAGTAGAACATCAAACAAGTATATACAAAAAATTTGTTTCTTATGCGTTTATCGTAAAATGAAATTTTTATATCAGAATACTTCAAAATATGACAAAAAAATATATAAGGTTACAAATCGATAACGGTTCATTTACAAAAAGCTTTTTACCCCCATATTCATGTTAGTCTTAAACGTAGCATTTAATGTATTTAAAAATTTAGGAATAGGTGAATAAGAATGCTTTCTAATTTTGATATTGGGATTGATTTAGGAACCGCTAATATATTGGTATATAGCAAGAGTAAAGGAATTGTACTTAACGAGCCATCGGTTGTGGTAATAGATACAGAGACAAAGAATGTAATTGCTGTTGGGATCGAAGCGAAAGAGATGATCGGTAAGACACCGGAGAAAATTATCGCCATCCGTCCATTAAAAGATGGGGTTATCGCTGATTTTGATGTTACTACCGAAATGCTTAAACACGTGATGAGGAAGGCTTCTAAGAAATTAGGTTTCGCCATTCGCAAGCCGAATGTGGTCGTTTGTATTCCGTCGGGTTCCACTAGTGTTGAGCGCAGAGCGATCCAGGATGCGGTACGAAATGCTGGCGCCAAAAAGATATCACTGATTGAAGAACCTGTTGCTGCGGCCATTGGGGCAGGTATGCCTGTTGATGAGCCAGTTGCCAATGTGGTAGTCGATATCGGCGGTGGTAATACAGAAGTGGCGATTATTTCCTTTGGTGGTGTAGTGGCCTGCCATTCTATTAAAATAGGCGGCGATCGTTTGGATGACGATATTATTCAACATGTCCGCAAAGTATACAATGTATTAATTGGGGAAAGAACGGCTGAGAATATTAAAATGGAAATTGGTTATGCTCTGATTGACCATGAAGAAAAGTTTATGGATGTGCGCGGCCGGGATCTTGTAACTGGCTTACCAAAAACTGTTAAACTATCATCTTATGAAATTCGTAATGCTATTAGAGAATCCTTGTTGCATATTATGGAGGCTATTCGTGCAACACTCGAGGATTGCCCAGCTGAGTTAAGTGGTGATATCGTCGATCGAGGTGTGATTCTGACTGGCGGCGGATCGTTGTTAAATGGAATGGAAGCATGGTTGAGTGAGGAAATTTTTGTTCCGGTTCAGCTGGCATCAAGTCCATTGGAATCTGTGGCTGTTGGGACTGGACAGGCGCTTCAGTTTATTAATAAGATTCATGTTGGTGTAAAATAGGGTATTTTAAAAGGCTGCAGAATTTTTTCCTGCAGCCTTTTTTTAATTTAATAGTTTAGTGACCGGTTGCTATCTTTTTTGCCTACTAGCGGCAGAATTCTTTTTTATTGTGACCGGCTGTTCTCTTTTTCAGAGTCCGCGGGGACTATTATCTTTTATTGTGACCGGCTGCTCTCTTTTTCGGATTCCACGGGCACTATTATCTTTTATTGTGACCGGCTGTTCTCTTTTTTAGAGTCCACGGGCACTATTATCTTTTATTGTGACCGGCTGCTCTCTTTTTCAGAGTCCGCGGGCACTATTATCTTTTATTGTGACCGGCGGTTCTCTTTTTCAATGTCCACGGGCACTATTCTTTTTTATTGTGACCGTTCTACCTCTTTTACAGGTCTCACGGTCACAATAGAATACTACATCACCCGTTTAAACATCTTCTCCATCTCATAGATAGAATAATGAACAATAATCGGTCTGCCATGCGGACAGGTAAACGGGTCTGATGCTTTGCGCAGATCATCAAGAAGTGCCTGAATTTCATCGTTGCGCAAATGGCGGTTTGCTTTGATCGAGGCTTTACAGCTCATCATGATCGCCGCCTCTTCCCGAAGCTTCTTAATATCTACCTTTTTCATCAATAATACCTGTTCAATCATATCCTCAATAATCTGCTTCTCTTCCCCTTTAGGAAACCATTGCGGATGGGACCGGACAATAAAACTATTTAAACCGAATTCCTCGAGGAACACCCCTACTTTTTCTAGTTCACTAAGATTCTCTGTTATTTTTACATATTCATCTGTTGAATACTCCAATGTAATAGGTACGAGCAATTCCTGCAGCTCGGACTGAACCTGTCCTACTTTTTCCCGGAAATACTCATATTTCAACCGTTCCTGTGCGGCGTGCTGGTCGATAATATATAAGCCATTTTCATTCTGTGCAAAAATATACGTCCCATGCATTTGACCGATTGGATATAGACGCGGAATCCTGCTTTTGACTTCATCGTGTTCAGCGGGTGCAACGTACTCTGCCTGCGGTTGGAAATCACTTGGTTCGCTTTCTGGAGCTGAAGCATGATCGAAATACTCCTGTTCAAACGGTTCCTCATTCGGTTCAAAAGAAGTTTCGAAAGAACTCTCAGACTCCGATACCTCCTGCTTAACAGGAATCGAATCAAATCTTGGAACCGGAATAGTGGTTGTTTCTTGAACGGTTTGTGCAAATACCGGACGCTCCCACGGAGTTTCTATCTTTTTGCTGGTAAATGTCGTCCCTTCATCCAAAACGAACGCTGTTTGCTCTGATTTGGGTTCTTCTTTTTTCACAGGTGTGTAGGCAGTTGGAATCAAGATTTTCGATTTAAAGGTATCCTTTATTATCGTTGTGACCAGCTCATTGAGTTCGGCTTCCTTACTGATGCGGACCTCCATTTTTGATGGATGCACATTGACATCAACCAAGAGAGGATCCATCTCAATATTAAGAAGCACAATCGGATAACGTCCAATCGGAAGCAAGGTATGATAACCTTCCTGAATCGCTCTGGCCAATGCGTAATTTTTAATAAAACGACCATTAATCATCGTTGAAATATAGTTCCTTGACGCCCTCGTTACTTCCGGCATCGATGCAAAACCGCTTATCGTATAATCTAGTGATTTACCGGAAACCGGGACAAGCTGTTTTGCAATAGCCATACCATAAATCGCAGCTAACACTTGGCGGACATCGCCGTTTCCATTCGTTTGCAGCAGTTTCCGCTCATTATGAATTAACCGAAATGCAACCTCAGGATGGGAAAGCGCCAATCGGTTCACAACATCCGTAATGTTGCCAAGCTCTGTATGAATGGTTTTCATATATTTCAAACGAGCAGGCGTATTGTAGAATAGATCGGTAATCGTGAGATCGGTGCCGCGTCGAGCCGATGCTTTTTCAAAAACTTCGACCTTGCCGCCCTCAATCACTACTCTGTTTCCGGCACCTTCTCCGGTGGAAGTCTTCATCTCCAGTCTGGAAACCGAGGCGATACTCGGCAGGGCTTCCCCACGGAATCCGAGCGTCCGAATCCGGAACAAATCATTTTCATTTTTGATCTTACTAGTGGCATGGCGCTGGAAGGCGATTAATACGTCCTCTTCCTCGATCCCATAGCCGTTGTCCGTGATGCGGATTTTAGCCAGCCCGGCCTCTTCGATTTCAATTTCAATCACCGTACTGCCGGCATCAATCGCATTTTCAACCAGTTCTTTCACGACAGAGGCAGGGCGTTCGACAACCTCTCCAGCCGCAATTTTATTTGATAAAATTTCATCTAATTGGATAATCTTGCCCATCAATAAAGCCCCCTTACTTTAACTTTTTCTGGAGCTCATACAGCAGGTTGATCGCTTGAAGCGGCGTCACATCTAATAAATCTATTTCTTTAATCTTATCTAAAACTCGCTTTTCTTTAGGAGTAGGCTCCGCTTTTTTCGGTGATGACGGCTCATCGAAAAAGGATAACTGGGCCGGCTGCTCCACAGGTTTTTCAACGTCTGGGACGGGTTGCACAGACGATTTTTTCACTGGAGCCGGCTGAGCATCAGTCTGTTCCAGTTCCGCTAAAATTTCACTCGCCCGTTTGATTAACTCCGACGGAAGTTCCGCTAGCTGAGCTACATGAATACCGTAACTTTTATCAGCTGGACCTTCTTTAATTTTATGAAGGAACACAACCTTGCCGTTATGTTCAATTGCACTAACATGAATATTTTTTAACTTTGAAAGTTCTTCTTCTAAGACGGTTAGCTCATGATAATGGGTTGAAAATAAGGTTTTCGCTCCAATCCGCTCATGAATGTATTCAATAATCGCCTGGGCAAGGGCCATCCCATCATAGGTGGATGTTCCCCGGCCAATTTCATCGAATAAAATTAAACTATTTTGCGTTGCATTCGCAATCGCATTTTTTGCCTCAAGCATTTCGACCATAAAGGTACTTTGTCCGGAAATCAAATCGTCCGCTGCACCAATTCGTGTAAACACTTGGTCAAAAATCGGTAAAACCGCTTCTGAGGCTGGAACATAGCAGCCGATTTGCCCCAATATAGCGATCAAGGCGATTTGCCGCATATACGTACTTTTACCAGACATATTCGGTCCTGTAATCAGAAGAACTTCACGGTCGCTGTCCATAATGCAGTCGTTTGGCACATATTCCTGTGTGTTCAACACTTTTTCAACAACCGGATGACGGCCATCCTTCAGTACTACCCGGCGCTCATTCGAAAATTGCGGTTTGACATAGCGGCGTTCTTCGCTGACTTGAGCGAAACATTGTAATACGTCAAGTTCACTGACAGCTTTGGCTAACGCCTGCAAACGCGGAATTTGTTCTTTGACCATTTCGCGGATTCCGGTGAATAAATCATACTCCAGCTCCCCGCATTTTTCTTCCGCTTGTAAAATTAGTGCCTCTTTTTCTTTTAATTCAGGTGTAATAAAGCGTTCAGCATTCGTTAACGTCTGTTTCCGCTCATATTGACCTTCGGTTAAAAGGTGCAGGTTGGCACGGGTAACCTCGATATAATAGCCAAACACACGGTTATAGCCAACCTTTAACGACTTAATTCCAGTTTTCTCACGTTCTTCCCGCTCTAGCTGGGCAATCCACGTTTTTCCGTTTCGGCTGGCATCACGATATTGATCAAGCTGATCATGATAGCCGTCGCGAATGATATTTCCTTCTTTTAAGGAAAGCGGTGGATTATCTACTATTGCCTGTTCAAGGAGATCGGTTACCTCTTCACAGGGGTCAAGCTTTTCAGCAATTTCATTCATTTGCTCATTTTGCATTCCGAAAAGGATTTGTTTTAAAAAAGGTACCTGCATTAAGGAACGCTTTAGTTGGACTAAATCGCGGGCATTTACATTGCCAAACGCCACCCGTCCGGCTAATCTCTCTAAATCATAGACTTCCTTTAAGTTTTCACGCAGCTCCTGACGCTCAAAATAATGCTGGATTAACACATCCACCAAATTATGACGCTGCTCAATCTCTGATTGTTGAATCAACGGCCGATCAATCCAGTGCTTCAGCATCCGTCCGCCCATGGCAGTTTTTGTTTCATCAAGCAACCATAACAACGAGCCTCTTTTTCCTTTTGAACGAATTGTTTCGGTTAATTCGAGATTTCGTTTTGAGTAATAATCAATTTTCATATATTGCTGAATTTGATAGGTCGTTACCGGCTGCAGATGGTCTAGACTTCGCTTCTGCGAGCGGAATAAATAATGAAACAGCCTTGCTGCCGTTTGCTTTAATTTTTCCTGATTCAGATCCTTAAGCAGGTGGGCAAAGTTCATTTCTATTGAACTATTATCCTCTATCGAAATCGCCAGCACATCGCGTTCACGCATTTTCTTTTGTAGTTCCCCATCAAAATTGCTGGCAACGACGACTTCTTTCGCACTTAAGACAGCCAATTCGTTGAGAACTTCATCAAAATTAGTAGAAAGAAGGGTTACCCGGCTTTCACCTGTTGAGATATCGTTGTAAGCAAAACCATAGGTTTGGTCGTCAAAGGCTGTAATGGAGGCCAGATAGTTGTTCTCTTTATCCGTTAACCCTTTTCCATCCATTACGGTACCAGGGGTGATTAACTGAACGACTTCCCGTTTTACCATGCCTTTTGTTTGTCTTGGGTCTTCCATTTGCTCACAAATGGCTACCTTAAAGCCTTTGGAAATCAGCTGTTCAATATAGTTAGGAGCGGAATGGTATGGTACTCCGCACATCGGAATTCGATCTTCACTGCCGCCCTCGCGGCTTGTTAGGGTGATTTCTAGTTCCTGTGATGCTTTGATGGCATCATCAAAAAACATTTCATAAAAGTCGCCTAAGCGAAAAAATAAAAAGGCATCTTGATAATCTGCCTTAATTGTTAGATATTGTTGTATCATCGGCGTATAACCAGCCATAATGACCTCCAGGGTATTAATCTTTTATTTTAAGGGGGTTCCCTCTTGATTGGGTATTTTTTAAGAACCACTCGCTGTCCTTAGAAGCGTGTTCATGTGGACATGGTTTATGCTTTTCTTGCTTTTTATGTCCTCATGACGGCTTCATGTGGACATGGTTGGTGCTTTTCTTGCTTTTCTTGTCCTCATGACGTGTTCATGCGGACATGGTTGGTGCTTTTCTTGCTTTTCTTGTCCTCATGACAGCTTCATGCGGACATGGTTGGTGCTTTTCTTGCTTAGTCTGTCATTATGACGGCTTCATGCGGATATGGTTGGTGCTTTTCTTGCTTTTTCTGTCCTCATGACGGCTTCATATGGACATGGTTGGCTCTTTTCCTGCTTTTCTTGTCCTCATGATAGCTTCATGCGGACATAGTTGGTGCTTTTCTTGCTTTTCTTGTCCTCATAACGAATTCATGAAGACCTGTTTGGCTCTTACTTTTTACATTTTCGATTTTCTTCGACAAACTATTATATCATATCCTGATGGTGTCAGGCACCCGTTGAATATTTGCCAAATTAATAGAATAAATGGTTCTTACATTCGACTATTTCCGTAAGCATAACATGGTATGATTCAAATTAAGGGGTGATTATGTATGGGGTGGTTTGGCCGAAGCTATAAAAACTTTGATTTTGAAATGTTTTCCGTAAGCCATTTTATCGTTATTGCCCTTTTAGTCATTGGTGCAACATGCTTATTTTTGTACAGAGATAAACTGAGGCCTAAAAACTTAAGACCTTGGGAGATTGGAGCAGCCATTTCGCTAATTATAATAGAAGCAACCTATCATGTTTGGATGTTGATCAATGGCAGTTGGCATGTTAGTCATGCGATCCCACTAGAACTATGCAGTATTAGCCTCATATTAACAGTGATACTCTTGCTATCTAAAAAGAAGATCATCTACGAAATTTTGTTATTTACAGCTTTGTTGGGTGCATCACAGGCGATTTTTACTCCGTTACTAAATTATGATTTCCCACATTTTCGATTTTTTCATTTCTTTTATACACACTTAATGAGTATTTTGGTTCCACTCTATTTTACTTGGGTGAAAGGATATCGGCCAACGATTTGGTCAGTTTTGAAGTTATTTATCTTTTTAAATGTCCTGATGCCGATTATTATGCTCATTAATAAATTGGTTGGGGGGAATTATATGTTCTTAAGCTACAAACCAAACAGCACGAGCTTGTTAGATGTTCTCGGCCCCTACCCGTGGTATATCTTATCATTGGAAGGTTTATTAATTTCATTAAGCTTAATTGTTTGGGCCCTATTTCGTGAAAAAGCAGCAAGACAAACGGAGGTGGAGAGGAACTTCCCTTTGCCTTAACCGATCTTTTTATTGACCTTTTCTAATTTAATTATTATAATAAATAACGTTCCTAATAAATGTCCCGATAGCTCAGCACGTTTGAGTACGCTTCGGTGATTTTGCTACAGCGTACTGCTCGAGCCGCTTCTTGATTAATCTTTCTAAGATAAGGACGGGTTATATTCGTTATTTGAAGGAAACAAAGTACATTCTTTTCAATTTGTCCCGATAGCTCAGCAGGATAGAGCAACAGTTTCCTAAACTGTAGGTCGGAGGTTCGAATCCTCTTCGGGACGTACTTTTAAGAATACGCTATGTTATCGTATTTGTTACCGTTCAATCATACGGGACAATTACGTGACATAGCGTTTTTTTTTCTTTGTCTGTAGGACGTGATTTTTATGACTGTGGGACAGATTTTTGTAGCTGTAGGACGCCTCGGTAAAACTCTAGGAGGTATTAAGAAACCCATGAAACGTAAATTTATCGGTGAAAGAGGTCCTAAAGCTTCGTCACAGGACCGACAGACTAGTGATGTCCTATATACCATTGAGGAAGCATTACAACTCTTTTTACGAGCTAAAACACTGAAGGCGTCAGACCAGGAACAATAAAAGGGTATCACGAGATTTTCCGTTATTTTCGTCAATGGTTAGATAAAGACATCTCAAATATCGATGAAATTTCTGCAGACATAATTCGTAATTACATTAATTATCTAAGAACGGAAAGAACTCCTTATGCTGAGGATCCTAAACGTAAGCGTAGTGGAAAGGGATTATCTGTTTATACAATTAACATTCGTATTCGTGGTCTAAGTACGTTGTTTCGCTTTCTTTTTAATGAGGGTATTATTCCGATTAATCCCATGAAGAATATAGCGCAAGTGCGGGATGATGCCCACGAAGAGGTTCCAGGCATACCCGACAGTCAGATTGATGCTATTCTCGCCTCTTATGATGACAGACAGTTCGCTCAGTGGCGTGATAAAACGCTCATACTATTGTTGCTGGATACAGGTCTTCGAATCAATGAAGCATTATCCTTAACATCGGATCAAGTAAATTTCAAGGAATCATCAATTACCGTATCTTCCCAAATAGCTAAAAATCGAAAGTCCCGAGATATTCCTATTAGTCGTGAGGTTGCGAAAAGATTGCGACAACTTTTAGACGAGACACAACAATATTTTGGAGAAGACTGTAAAATTTTCATGAACGCTTATGGTGAAGACTTTACTGCAGATGCCTTTAGGAGAAGATTAAATCGGCTGAAGAAAAAGCTAAACATAACAACACTGCACCCACATATGTTTCGACATACTTTCGCTAGAAACTATGTGTTAAATGGTGGAGATATTTTTACGCTACAACGGATATTAGACCATGCGGACATACAGACAACCCGCAAATACGTTCAAATGGATAATGAACATATTCGTGAGCAGCATAATAAATTTTCCCCATTACGTAACATTATAAAAAGGAATGGTATTCGTATATAAAAAAAGGCCGTCCAAATTGGGCGGCTTTAACTTTTTATTATTATTTAATCCACTCAACAAAACTTGGAAGACGTAATAAGCCTGCCTTCGTTAAGTTACGATATTTGACACGACACTTTACAGGCTCAATAAACGCAAAGTCATTTTCTTCACGAATTACCGGCTTTCCATAAACTTGCGTTCGAACCAATGCAGGTATACCAAGTTCCATAACGCCAGCGTAACGGCCATCATCGTATGTTAACAGTAATCCGCTCTCCTTAGGCTGCTTACGATAGCCAACGACATATACATCTAAGTATTGATAGTTAATTACCTTCAGCCATGAATTTGAACGTTTACCGACTTCATAACGTGAGTCCTTACGTTTTAATACGATACCTTCGAGGGCTTGCTCCTTAATAGCGTCGAAATACGCTTCACCATGCCCCTCAATGAACTGCGTCTTAGCAATCATCGTATTATCCTCCGGCACTATCTCTGTAAGTACTTCTTTACGTTTAAGTAACGGTAAGTTTGTGATACGTTTACCTTTGTGCTGGATCACGTCAAAAGCGACGAAGATTATCGGTGTTTTATCCTTAGAACTCATAAAACGACTCATTACGGCTTCAAAGTCAGGCTTGCCATATTTATCACTAACAATTAGTTCACCATCAAGCACGGTACCTGGCGGAATGTTGAAATTGTGAATTTCGGGGAATTTCGATGTGATTTCGTTATTGTGTCGTGAATACAAACGTGCTTTTCCTGCCTCATCGACAGAATATATTAAACGAATGCCGTCAAGTTTTAGTTCTGTAATGTAATCATCGGAATCGAACGGTTGATCCGCTTTATGCAATAGCATTGGCGAAATAAACATATAAACACCTCGCCTACTATCCTATCAGATATGAACTGTAAAATTAATGGAAACTAATGGTGCATACTTATTCTTTCCTCATAAATAAACGTGATAAGGACCAGCCACCACTATAAAATCATTTTTTTCTATTTCTTAAAATATAGAAAAGCGAGCCATTATGACTCGCCTGAATTGAAATACCAATTTCTTATTGCTTAAGAAACACGTTCTTCATTAGTTATTTGTATTGTTATTTTTGCAATATATACATTTGAAGGACTAATTGCCTCATCTAACATATAATCCCCTATATTAGTAAAGAGAGTTTGAAATACCTCCTGAGCTCTTTGTTTAGTTTTAAAAGTATTAGCCTGAAATAAATCACTGGTCAAATGAATTGAGCCCTCTCCTAATGTATTATAACGTACATAATCATTTCCGTGTTTTAAAACGTAAAACTCTTGTTCCATAGTAGACATCTCCTTTTATTCCATATTTCCATTTAAAATATATACATAATGTTACAAAAAATACAAATTTTTTAACCTAATAAAATATCAAAGGAACATCAATCTTTTAGTCAATATTATAAGTGTTTTGTGTTCACCAATTTGTCGAAAGGGATATACGTCCATTTATCAAATTCTTCCGTAAAGAGAGGAGGTGTATGATGACAAAATTAATTACCTTCGATAGAGCAAAGGCCGAAATTAAACGAGTGCAGCATTATGTCGATTTAGTAGAATCTTACGAAGCAGATACGTTGGATCGAACAATAATTAAGGAATACGCAATTACGAATAGCATCGAAAAGGTAAAAAAAAAATTGAATATTGACAAGGTATACGTAACATCTGTAATAAACCGTAAGGGATCCGATGAACTCCATAAATTGGTTAAATCAGGGTATATGTTACGAACTAGACATAGCAGGAACCAATAAAACACCTCATGCAGTGCTTTTCTATCATTAATTCTACATAAAAAAGGTATAGACAGCAAAAATTACCAATGGTATCCTACTAATGTATTAAATACACCACCTTTGGAGTGAAGAAGATGCTAGAAACAAGTAAAATAATTAGTCTAATTTTACGTGCTTCAGCTGGACCGATTAAAAGGCGTGCTGAAAGAAATGAAATTGTTATTAGTATACTAAAGCAACTTAAACTTGACCCTACTCATCCCCCCGCTGATTTTGATTCTGTATATGCTTATACACTTGTAGAGTTTGGAGTAGGTCACCCTAAAATAATCCTTGAATTTTTTCGTAATACAATAGTAAAAGAAACATTTCAAAAAGCCTTTATTGAGGCAAATCCTTCCTACTTTTTGCAGGAAAGTCAAGAATTTCTCGAATGGCATGACCTTGGTGGAGAATTTAAAAAAATAGATGTAGATCCTCGAAAGGAGTTTGCAGCTTTTTCAGCTGTCTTTAGTACAATTGTAGCTAAAACACGTACACCTGCAGATGTCCAAAGAGATCATATGCTTTCAAAAATCCAAAATGATTTACATAATAATGTAACTGAAATTTTAGCATCGTTAAAACCATTGGATACATTGGACAGAATTTGGGAAGAAATTAAAAATATCACTAATTTTTCACACAGACAGTTTTCACCAATCACAACCAGTGATAAACTCAAGGTTTACATTAGCTCTTTGGCTTCAGAATTTAGGGATATTAATGAGCTTTTAATTAGTAACTTAAAAGAACGGGGCACTGAGGTACAAGTATTTAATGACGATAATGGTGCCATGCCGATAAGTAAAGATGAAAAATACAAATTAGAGTTGAATGACTGCGATATCTATATAGGATTATTTGGGGAAAAATATAGTCAACAAGTGGTGGATGAATATCATTTTGCGAGAACATTACGAAAACCATGTTTTATCTACGTTCGTGATAAAGGAATATCAAGAGATGTAGAATTGGAAAACTTTTTAGAAAAAGAAATATTCAATATAAATAAAGGCGTTACCAGCATATTTTTTGAAAAAGCCTTACAACTACCTAGCCAAGTTACCGAGGATATTATGATGTGGTTAGTTAGACAACATAGGGAAATGACTGCTGAAATAAATCAAGCAAATCTTTCAGAAGATGAAATTAAAAAACTAAAAGAGCAAGTTAAGAGGTTACAAGCTTCTAGTAACAAAGAGTTACCATCTGGAACTGAAATTGACTTTTTCTCAAATCAAATGAGAGTATGGTTTGAAGCAATTGGATATCGAATTGAAAGTATCGAAATCGAAGAAAAAGAGTATTTCGACTGGATAATAAACGTACCAAAACGAAGAGGATACGATAGGATACTTGTTCGTGGAATTATTGGCGAAATTGAAGCCAGTCATGTTAGAAATCTAAACGACAGTTTGGAAAACAAAGATGAAGGATGGTTAGTTTCTTCTCGTCGGGTGAGTCAAATTGCTAAAAAAATGGTTACCCAGCGAGAATATTCTAAAATCTTATGTTTTACTTTTGATGAATTGTTAGACGAACATGCCGATTTCTCTGGATATTTAGATTGGCTTGAAAATGAAATAAATCAGAGAAAAATAAATACAAACTATGTCCCATTAGCATGTATCAAAGAGGAATTTGATCCTAATTCTAAAGAAAAAATTGGGGAAAGTTTATACAATAAAGAAAATGGATGGATTGAAGGATATATTGACCGTTGGCTTGATGATCCTGCTAAAAAACATATTTCTATTTTGGGAGAGTTTGGTACAGGTAAGACCTGGTTAACCATGCATTATGCAAGTCAAATGCTAGAAAGATATCGTACTGCAAAGAATAGAGGTATTAGCCGCCCACGTATACCTTTAGTTATTTCTTTAAGAGATTATGCAAAAGCAGTTTCTGTCGAATCACTATTTTCAGAGTTCTTTTTTAGAAAACATCAAGTCCCCCTTCCTCATTACCAGGCTTTTCAAGTTTTAAATAGAATGGGAAAATTCATATTGATATTTGATGGATTCGATGAGATGGCGTCAAAGGTAGATAGACAAAAAATGATTAATAATTTCTGGGAATTAGCGAAAACAGCTGTCCCTTCAGCTAAAATTATTCTTACTTGCCGAACAGAACATTTCCCGGACGCAATGGAGGGAAGAAGCCTGTTAAATGCTGAGCTCAAAGCTTCTACTTCTGCTTTAACTGGGGAACCCCCGCAATTTGAGGTACTTCAGTTACAAAGATTTGATGAAGAACAAATTAGACAGGTGTTATCAAAAAAGACTAATAAAAGTATTGTTGACAAGATAATGGATAACAAAGAACTGCTTGATCTAGTTTCTAGACCAGTAATGACTGAGTTTGTTTTAGAAGCATTACCGGATATTGAGGATGGAAAATCAATTGATTTATCCAGGGTATATCTTTATGCAATTGAAAGAAAGCTGAATCGAGATATTAAAGCAGAAAGAACCTTTACTTCATTAGCGGATAAACTATACTTTATGTCTGAGTTATCTTGGGAAATGCTAAGTAAAGATCAAATGAGTCTTAATTATAAAATGTTCCCTGAACGTATTAGGAAATTATTTGGTCCAGTGGTTCAGGAACAAAAGGATTTAGACCATTGGCATTATGATATGATGGGGCAAACTCTACTTATCCGAAATTCTGATGGTGATTACACGCCTGCACATCGTTCTTTGTTAGAGTTCTTTGTAGCTTACAAATTTATTGCACAACTCGGACTTTTAGAAGATGATTTTTATGATTGCGCTCGAGAATCTTCTTTTATTGATGTTAACCAACCGCCAGTCAATTATAGATGGTCAGAATATTTCCAAAGAGAGACAGTTGATAGGCAAATTAAACTTATTCCCCCACTGCAAACATTTAATATTGAAAGTATTGATGTATTATTAAATGGATTTGGAAAAACAATCCTTACAAAAGCAGTTATAGATCTAATGGTAAATATGATAAATAAGGAAGAATCTAAAAAAGTTCTTTTAGAATTAATCCAATTTACTAAAGGAAAAAATAAAGCAGAATGTGGTTATTTAGGAAGCAATGCAGCAATGTTACTACTATCGTTACAAAAAGATGCTTTAAAGGGCGAAGACCTCTCAAATACGGACCTATCTGGAATGCACATACCAGATGTTGAAAATGCATCTGAAGTAGATTTTAGTGATACTTGTTTTGAAAATGCTAATCTATCAAATTGTAACTTAGAATTTGTAACTATGAGAGGGGCATCTCTAAAAAATTGTAACATGATTAATACAACAGTCCTTAGGTGGAAGGGTTGGATTACCCAATTAGATGCAGAGAAAGAAAAGAAACTTAATATTTACTACAACGATTCTTTTCCTTTATTACCGAATGTTCCAGAATTACCATTTGATATAAAAGATGGTGAAATTGTAATCGCACTAAGCAAAGAATCAGAATTTATATGGCATTATCGCTTTGAAAGTGATTATATTGTTGATATAAAACTTGTAGGAGATTGTTTTCATGTACTAACTATTGAAGGGCAATTGGTAGGGTTAGACTTATCAACTGGCCAACCGCATACTGTGGAAAAGAGTACCATTTATAAGTGGGAAGATGCCGATGTTTCAGGTGTTATGGGATTGGACGATGATGAAATCCGCTACGGACTGAAATTATTAAAAGCTAAAAATGTAGCAACACACGAATTTAATACAAAAACAAAAAGAATTTTTACTTTATCAAAAGCGGGAAAATCCAATTAATAAGGTTAAAGTCTATGGTGTGAGCCATAGGCTTTTTTATTTAATTAACCCTTTGGTCTGGTGAACCGGTGGCATCCTCACGTTTATAAGCTATTATACTTCCGTTTCTTCTTCGTTTAAGAATAGGTTGACAACATAACTTTATCTTTTTATCATAAAAAATGACCGCCATTTAGACGATCATCATATTAAAGTTTAAACAAAGAATTAAAACCTTACTGAATGGTCCTTGCTGGCTCTTAATCCAACTATCTTTACCATAGATCAACGAATTGTGAACTTGAGATAGCGGTACTTTTGGTACTGCCTTTTGAGTTAAAGAAATTACCATTCCATATTTTCTAATCTGTCATCCAACTCCAAACTATAAGAAATAAACTCATCTAACCTTTCATCAGACTCCACCGCTTTTTGATATTCTTTAATAGTTAACTCATCATAGCTTATGTCTAGTCCGGATAAAATAATTTTTCTGGGTCTTTTCCACTGATTAGAAGTATTAAGATATCCCTCAAACTCATCTATGACTTTACAAATATATTCAAAATTCATATCAGAAATTGAAAGAAATGAATAATCGACTTTTTTATCAAATTTAGACATTTGTACTGGTATTGCCCCTAGAATTCCAAAATGCACATAAAAGGATCCATTATTCTTCTCAAACTCTCCATGAGCAGATTTGTTACGAAAACTTTCTTTAATTAACTTTAACATACGAAAATGGTTTGCTAAATCTCTATTTTCCGAAGGGTTAAATATTATATTGAATTTTTCTGACCAGTCTTTAGAAATAAAATCTGAAAGCTTTTCATTCTCCATATAGCACCCACAAAAAGGCAGTAATAGCACCATTAAATGCTCTTGATAACTAAAATAAGCATCTATCATGGCCTGGGCATTATAAGAACCTTCAATTAAGTACTTCCCCTCAGCATTTCTTATACGTAAAAATTCAGATAATGGGTCTATCGTTCTTTTCTTTCTTGGTTCTGCTCGTGTAAACAATTCTTCTGCATTGTCACGAAAGTATCTATATCTCCTCAAGATTAAAGATGACTGATTTTCCAAAGTAACTTTCCCCTCGTTAACCATTGCCTCAATTAAGGGAGCCCATAGCCTATCGGCTATCTTAACAGAACTATTTAATCTTCTTAATAACTCTTGTGCTACCGTTTTATCCTTGGTTAAAAGCGTTAAGCTAAAACCACGTTTACTAACCCTAAAGAAACAATTATAGTCTTTAAAATTAAAAGGAATTATCCAGAGAATTTTTTCCATCGGACGATATTCATAAGGAATTCCCTTTAAATAAACTAAGGTAATAAAAACCATATAATTTAAGGGAAACTTTATACCCAAAAGCTTTTCAACATTCCACTCGGTATAGTATGAACTTTCCTCTTTCTCATCTTCATGTTTTTTTATATTCGAAAAATCCCTCGTCGCCATTTCAAAACTTCTCCATTGGCCCGGATTGTTCTCTTTTATATATTTAATAATTTTTTCTTCCATTTTTATAATCCTCACCAACATAGTAGGTTTAATATTTAATTTTGCCTTATTATCCAACAAAAATAGTAATCTGATGCAATGTAACTAACGTGTTTGATTATTTAAACAAACCCCTAGATTTCTGATTTTGAAAAACATTTTGTGGATCCCTTTGGCTATTTGTGCGGGATGGCTTTCCAGAAACGAGTGCACCTTCCCCTTCCAACACGTTAGGTTTCGAGATTCGACTTTCATGCGTGCGTTACACCAGGCATATTGCGATATGAAATGCCCCCTTTGTTCGTGATAGGGTACCCCCTGTCCTAACAACTATATTTCCAAATAACATACCCTTGAAGTTTCAAAACTTTAATCTTACCGTGAATATCTATGGATGTTACTGAAGCTGATAAGCTTTGATTACATCACCGAGCCGATAGGCGAAGGTTATTACGTCATATACTTTCTCTTAAGACCTATACGCCTCTAACCCTTGATAAGACTGGTTTTCTCAAGGATTTTAGCACGGCCTTCTTGCTAAATTTATTAGTCATAGTCATACCCTTAATTGAATCGATTAAAATCAGCCGTTGTAATTCGTCATGGTTCCTGACTCCACGTCCATAGCGTCCATCATCAGGCACATGACAGCTCAACACCTTCCCCATCATTTTAATACGGTTCCCCCGATTAATCTATTGATCCATACTCATACTTCTATATTTTGTTTACCGAACAGTTTGTCTACATTATCGAATGTTTTGTCTAGGGAACATAAAAAATGACCGCCATTTAGACGATCATCGTTTATTAAACTAAAGCACACAGTTAGCTTAAAAGGGTTGAATCTTTCACTCTTTCTCCAACCCCTTGCATCTCCTTTTTACCAATAAAACGTAAAGATTGTTTATTTTTATTATAAGGTTTTTATATATTACTGATCTATCTTATCAATAGCGATACCAGGAATAGATATCTTCCCTCCAATCGTAGAATCGTAACTGATTAAACCAGTCGATGTTCCATAAATAGTAATCATATCATCCTCTAAAACTCTGGATGAAACAGTGGAAGCATCAAATGCTCCAAATAGAATAGTATCGTAATTATCATTTACAGCTAGTCTAATTTGAGTTTCACCATCACCTTCAATGACTTGAACCACTTTACCACGGAATTTCACTTTTTCAGCAGTATATTTATCAGGTGTTCTTGCTAACTGATCGTATGTAATTCCTGTATTGTAGCCTAGCTTTGCTTTCGCTTCTTCGGCAGCTTTTGCTTTGGCTTCTGCATCGGCTTTAGCTTTCGTTTCCACCTCTTGCTTTGCCTTTTCTGATGCTAAACGTTTTTCTTCTACAGCTTTTGCTTCTGCCTCCTTTTGCTTCCGCTCTTCATCTTTCAATTTAAAAAATGGAGCTGCTTCATCTACTTTCGATTGTAGATCTTTGTTTTTCGTTTCTAAACCTGCTACTGTTTCAGTTTTAGTTGAAAGTTCTGTCTTTAATTTGACCACTTTTGCATTCGCACTATCTAGTTGCTCCTGTGAAGGACCGCCGGATGCTCCAATTATCAATGCAATCAATGCAGTTAGCACATACCTCCATCTCTTTTTTAAAAATCCTGAAACCTTCATTTTGTAAGTCCCCCTAATATATTTGTATTAGACAACAGTTTAATTTTACCAAATTAATAGAAAAAAAGGACTAATAATAAGTATTTTCTAGGAAAAAAGTACTTTGATCTAAACTAACCCGCCACGTTAATTTTAAAACACCCCGAGATTTCTGATTCCGTTTAAAATTTTTCGAACGATTTTGCTAGTTCACTCTCCAACTCGCCAAGGTTTTGAAATTTCCCCATAATATGTTCGTTACACTAGGCATAGTTCGATATGGCATCAATGGATTGTTCGTGATATGGTACCCGTTTTACCCCATTGATCCATTCTTCTTAGTTCCTCTTCTCGGTTTACCAAACGTTTGAAACCCAATCTAAGTTGCACACAAAAAAATGACCGCCATTTTTGACGATCATCGTTTTTAAAGTAATGCCGTTACTTGAATAAGAAAAAGCTTTACTCGTATTTATGAAGTAAAACCCCCTTTTCATTCAATAATTTGAAATATATATCAGGGTTAGTTACATACCCCGTTTCAGGTACTTATTTAATCTCCAATATTTCCTTCATATACTTTTTAAATGCATCATTTTTCCAGAATCCCAGCCGAATCCCGTCAATTCCTCTAGTCATCAGAATATAGTAAATATTCAACACAAATAAGGTAAACTCTTGTGCATTTTCCGGGCTTTCATCGTTTTTGGAGAACTTCCCGTTTACATTATGAAAATTCTCTGGATTGCCGAATAACCGGCCCTTTGCGTCTACTTGAAGATCATTGCCGACTAAAACGCCGACTTTATTCAAATCGATTCCCTGAACTGCAAAGACGGAGCCAATTTGGTCCTCAGCATCAGCATCCTCTGAATAAATCCAATTTTCTTGAGTGGAATTCCATCTTCGTTTGATATTTCCTTCATGCCAATGAGTGATTGACGGGTCTTTGCCATCAGCCTGCTTCCAAGGTTCAACTAATCCACCTAGCACACGGTTTATATGTTCAGGATTGAAATTTCTATCTTCTTCTACCCAGTCAATCAAATTCTTTAAAGGTTCTGTTTCGAAATATCCAAAATAAGCATCCGCATCAGAATCATGAAACACGGCTCTGTTAAAATCCGGGTTAAAATTCGTTTGTTCTAATAGACCTGTATCCTTATACAAAAGATATTTTATGCCATTTACGAAATCTTCTGATGTATAGTTCTTTCCTGCTGAAGCTTGGATTCTAAATTGCGTTGTTAAGTATCTCTTTTCAAAGTCTTGGGTTGCTTCATTGAATTGCGCACGTGTCATATTGGCAGGGCGAATAGCTTGCAATACGTCATACATTAATACGATTTGACGGCCTAATTTTTTTAAAGCATCCAAGTGGTTCTCATCCTGGGCAAATCTTGCCTTATACACTTTGTTGAAAGATGCCATTTGCTTGGAAAATCTTCTAGAAAGCTTATGAGATTCGTCAACAATTACAACATCATAATTTTCATCGGCATTAATCAGCTGTGTCGAGGTAGCAAGTGTTAGGTTACTGTTGTTCATTCCATATACTCTAAAGATATCCTTTGCCGTTTTAATCCAATTAGGCTGCAAAACGACTGCTATTCGCTGATTAGGGTTTTCTTTCAACAGCTTAGCTACCAAATGAGTCAGCAATACGGTTTTGCCAGTCCCTGCATCGCCATTAATCACAAAGCTTTTATCAGGATTCGATTCAATCTCCTTAAGAAAGTCCATTTGCTGGATTGTTAATTCTTTGATAGGGCTATATTTGACCAGTGCTCCATTGCGCAACTCCTCTAAAGTCGGTGTGCTTACCCATCCATTAGGGTATAGCTCTTTATCCCAAAAAGGCAAAATGACTTCTGAAGCAACCTTTTCTCGGTCTCGGTAGTCATTGACGCTGTTGCCATTGGTCCGATTAATAATCTCATCATTATCATATTGAACCAGCTGCTTTTTAGATTTTGGATTGTCGGCCAAAAAGTAGGTTATCAGCTTGCTTTCGACATCATCTAAGGCTGAACCGTTGAAATAGGATGAAATAAGAATAATTACTTGTTCGAAATCTGCTATATTAAATTTTTCCTCTTGACCATTGTAATGCTGCTTATTCCGCTCAGTAAAGTGTTTCGTTTGTCCAATGTAAATCTTTTTCGATTTCGTTCCTTTGTAGATATAAACGACATTGCCATTTCTGAGAATACTTTGTTCAGGATGGCGAAGTTTATTGAAACCTTCCAATTCTCCATTTTTCACTTTCAATGTTATACAGTTGTACTTAGCCACTGCTTAATCCACCTCATCCAATTCATTATATTTCTTTTTTTGACCAAAGCTTTTGGGAACTGGATATTTTCGGGCATTTTTAATCAATTTTTCAGCGATGATTTCATCAATATCAAATCCTAGATTATCGGCCATCATATAAGAGTAAATCAGCACATCTGCCAGTTCTTCTTTGAGTCGCTCAGGATTTTCCTTGGATTCCTCTGGTGTTTTCCATTGAAATAATTCCAATAATTCATTTGCTTCTAAAGAGATGGAAATGGCCAGATCTTTTTCATTATGAAATTGCCGCCAGTTGCGCTCATCTCTAAATTGATTAATCCGCTGCATTGATTCACTCATATTAATTTCCTTTCATACCTTCCAGAATATGTTTCCTTTTCTCTGGATTATTGAACCAGATATAGGTTTCTTTTCTAGCAATCCTTCCAAATTTATGTACATATTTAGTTTATGTTACGAACCTTCCTTCTTCAACTATCCTGCCCGTTAGCCCTCCATGAAGCACAGCTTCACCACAAAGGAAGGAATTTTAAACATTTCTTCCATGGTAGTTCAACAAGAAAAAAATGACCGCCACAGCGATCATCAGCCTGAACATAAGTACTTTAAGTACAATGGTTCACACTCTCCTCTTGTAAAACAGAATAAATTACATTGTTTAATCAGTTTTTTATTTATTCCTTACCAGTAAATTGTCTAATTACCCTTCCTATTTTGTCTGAATTCATATGAAGTATTTTATGAATTGCTTTAATATATCTATAATAGGCGTATATTAGTTCTAACCCTTCAATAATATTCATATTCAAGCTTTCCCGATTAATAGCAAGCTCTTTTCTTATACTTTCCTCGTCTATACTCATAAAATGTTGATAATATTTTACATTAGGCATTTTATCAAACCCTTTTTTTGTAAACAGCAATCTCTCATAATCCTCTAAATCATTAACTGACATCTCGGTTATACTTATAAATTCTCTTAACTCATATCGATAATTTGCAAACCATAAAGCAAACATCCTATCCTCCGAATCATTCATTACTTCTAGAATTTTAATCAAATGATTTAATGTTGTAATATCATTAAATAAATAATAATCATCATGGTCGACTATTCTTAAACTTGTAAACAATTTTTGGTACTCTGTAGGAAGTGTGTTAAATTTTTTTAAAGTCCAAAACTCATAAATTGAATCATAACAATCCAAAGCATAATCTAAATTCTTTGACCCTTTAACAACGATATCAAAAACTGGTTTTTCAAGTTTCCTAAATAATTGAACAACTTCTTCTAATTTCTTTTTATTTGCTTGAGCGATTGCCCTTCTTGTAACACCATACCTACTCACAAAGTACCATAAAAAAATTATTAAAATAAATACAACAAATGAGGATAATTTCGGAAAAACGTTATTCCAAAGTAAAATAAATAAATTGTACCATTGGTGTTTTATTGTTTCTATACCAACAGGTATGTAAGAGTAATACAATGTAAAAATTGTCAATGCAGCTGCTAATATCGAACCATTAGATTTTAATAAGAAGAAAGGAAAAAGGGAAAAAGATTTTATCCTCTCAGTTAATGTGGGAGCTGTAAGATAGCGTAAAAGATTGCGATTATCCCAATAAATCCCAGTTCTAATCGTTCCCATTCTAAGGTAATAATAAAACTTATTAAAACCATAATTAAATCGTATTAACTTTATAAGTATCCTTTTTTTCCTAATAAACCGTACTGTTAACTCCGTATAAATAGAATTTACAACTTTATTTAGACTTGAGAGAACTATGGTCCAAAATAGTGTAATGATAAAAAGTTCAATAAGATATATTGCATACAGTCCAAACAATTTCTTTGACCATTGCAGGCTGGAATTAAACCCTTTTATTATAGAAGCAATTTCTATAGGGGAATGAATAACCAACAACCATATCAACACAAAAAAGAATAGGCAAATTACAACAAGGTTAAATATTAGAGTATCCTCCATTTTCCTCATAAACTTTTTTAACATCCTCTCATCTTAAAACCGTTAAATACATTTTCTGTATACCCCAGAAAAATCTGTCCTATGTTATACTGCCACGATATTTAAGTGTAATTTTTCACAATCTCATTTGATCGTCGATATAAAGTACAATGATCATCCTTCAAAAAGAAGAAATATGATTATTAGAAAAATACCTTCAAAAGATACGGAACAAAAAAAGAAGTAGGGAAAGCCCTACTTCTTACCAATGCATTTACTTTATGGATATCAAAATCAGGCAGTTAATACCAATAACGCAAACTCGACTCTTTACGTTTAATACTGCGAAACGGGTTTTCCCCAGTACCTTCCAATGAGAAAATGTATTCATCAACCTCATTGCCCAAAATATCACTATCATCATAAATAAAGCATCTTAGCGTATCCCTGTTAATTTCTATACTTTCTTCACTTTCAATATGGTTTAAAATACGGTCCCGCAAAGCGGAATTGATTGAATTAATCAAGCCAACCCCTTCATGGTCATCTCTATCCCGCAAATGAAGGATATTCTCCTCTTGATCATAAGCATAGTAAAAAACAGCTTTTTTTAAAGTATCATAGCCTTTTAAAGTTCCCTCAATAGTTAGTTGACGCTCCATAATTAACACTCCTCGTCAGACCTTAGGTAATTTTGATTACTTCAATTACTAAAAATTATTCGATGTGATATCCAATTATGACAAGCCCTCACTTAAAGTGGGAAACCCCATATTCCCGAAAAATAACATTTAGAATATTTTCCATTTATATTCCCGTTCCTTCTAAAACTAAACTGCCCGTTAGTGGAACAAGAACATTGCTATTACTGCGTCTTCTGCTCGAATAGCGAACAAAATAATTAACTTAGCAAGTCTAAATTTTCGACCTTTCAACATATAATGGAATAAATAAATATTTGAAATTATAAAGAGAGGAATACACCAATGAGCGAAATAAAACTTCTTTTATCGAAAGAAATCGGTCGACTAATTGATGATATTTATAAATGTAACAACGAAACTTTTAGGGAAATGATTTTAATAGATATAATTTTATTAAATGACGCTATTATGCATGATGATATGGATTTTTAGTTTTCAATTATGTCGCTATATGGGTCAAATACGAAGTTAATAAACAAGTTCTTCTTCGAGTAACCTGCCCGTTCGTATTATAAGGTTAGCCAGAATGCTAAATATTTCTGGTTGACCATTTTTTATATGGTTTTATTATAACAGTAGCCAGGGTAGAACGTCCCTGCCCGTGGGACTTTGATCCCGTCAAGTAAACCGTTCGCCCCCTACTGGTAGAAACATGTTTGAGGCTGGTTGGGACTGAGATCTCGTATAACAAGCGAAGCTATGATACTACTAGGAGGAATTAGGGGTTACTGGCAAGTTCAATTTTTAGGAGGAGATTTAGAATGAATCCAGTCGTTAGTCTGGATATATCAAAAGGAAAAAGTGAAGTTCAGGCTTTTTTAGACAAGGGAAAACCTTACGGTAAAAGCTTTAGTATCAACCATGATCTTGATGGGCTAGGTCATTACTTGAGTTTCTGGAAAGTATAAAAGATAAAGCTGGTATTCAACCTCCAGTAGTTTTAGAAGCTACAGGACATTACCATACACCAGTTGTTCAGTTTCTAGAGCAACATCAATATTTATTAATCATCGTAAATCCATTGATCTCTCACAGAGCCAAAAGTGCTAGTTTACGAAAAGTTAAAACGGATGCCATCGATGCCTATCGTCTTTGTGAGCTTTACTATAAAGAGGATTTAGAGCCGTACAAAAAACGTGGAATTCTACTCTTAAACCTTCGTAATCTCACAAGGCAACATGAGAATATAACGGGGATGTATGTTCAAACTAAACTGCAATTTCAAGCTGTTCTAGATCAAATATTCCCTGAATATCAAGGTGTTTTTGGGGACTTATATTCTGTTGTGTCGTTGCTTACTCTGCAAGCATACCCAGCATCTGAAGATATTTTAGCTGTTAGTGAAGTAATATTAACTAATAAAATCAAGGAATTATGTAAAAGTCGTTCAATAAGATGGGCAAAAGAAAAAGCTCAACAACTTAAGAAAGCAGCAACAAAGAATCCGTTTCAAAAGACACTATATCATAGTCATTTACTGAGTCTTAGTATGTATATTAATATGCTTCTTCAATACAAAGAGCATCTATCAGAGTTGGAGGCTGAGATAGATACTCTCGCAAAGGAAATTGAAGAATATAAGATTATCCAATCTATCCCTGGTATCGGTGAAAAAATCGCTGCAACGATAATTTCTGAAATTGGAGAGATAGATCGGTTTAATCACCCAAAAAAGCTTGTCGCATTCGCTGGAGTGGATCCAGAGGTATTTGAATCAGGTAAATTTAAAGCTACTCTCGTTCGTATTACAAAACGTGGATCAAGCAGGTTACGGCACGCCTTATATATGGCTGTTCGCTCTGGGATTCGTGATTGTCGTAAACAGAAAACAACTGATGAAATTATCCCAAGAAACAAGAGATTAAGAGCGTTTTACGATAAGAAGCGTGAGGAAGGCAAACTTTATAAAGTCGCCGTTATTGCTTGTGTAAATAAGCTCTTACATTGGATTTATGCCATATTAAAAAACAGAACTACTTTCCAGGATATAGCCTAATTAAGATTTTCAGTTAAATAAGACAAAACCTTCCAATCATCAGTTAGTGGAAGGTTATTTGCATGCATATTTTTAGTATATCATGGCTAAATTTTATTTTTTATTGAAAAATATTGACAAACTATTAGCTGGTTTAGTTTAACATCCCCCCGATATTTCCGATTCTGAAAAAATTTTTTTGATGGATTTGGATATTTCAGCCGACTGATTTTACGGAAACAGAGGCATCTCTCCTTTCCAACTCGCCAAGGTTTCGAAATTTGCCCCTAAATGTACGTTACACCAGGCATAGTTCGATTTTGCATCAGGGCTTTGTTCATGATAGGGTAGCCCCCTCGTCCAAAAAGAAAGACCGCTATAAACGCTAGAAACGGTCTATCGTGCTGATTCAAATGTTAGCTGCTGCTTTCATTATAGTCCTGTTTAAGTGGATGATGATGGTGATGGTGGTGCTCGTGATGAACGACTACGAAGTCTTCATGTCGGCAGAACATTGTCGGTTCTGAGACATCCAGTGAACTACCATCAGACGAGAATCCGCCTGTGACGCTGACTAGAATTTCGTCTCCTGATTTTTCTACATCTCCGCTTACCGTTACGATCAAAGCACGTGGGTCGCCTGCTGCTGTGACAGCACTGTCTGCGATCGGAATGGGAGTGAACACAGGTACAGCAAACCCCCCAGCCGTGTTTGGAGGCAAGGTCATAGGGTTCGGAGGAAACAGCACTGCTAAAGGAGACGGAGGATAAACCGGACCTAGAGGCCAAATAACTTGGTCGATTCGTACCGTGGCAGTTAGCGTCCGATTTGTCTGGTTACTGAGCTTCACAATTACAATATTGCAGGGATTAGGTGGATGATGAGTAAAGATAGGAATGAGAAAAGGTCCCGTACGTAAAGTCGCTATAAAAAACACATCCTTTCGAAATTTATAATTTTTCAATCAATATAGTAAATGCAAAAAGTAATGGATTTGAAAGGGACAAGTTATGGAGTTAACTGGAGTTAATAAACACATTTTCTGGGGTTGCTCTTGCGTACTTGGTCGTTGAGGATTCGGGGTTTTGTTTCCATGTGTGCGTTTCGCCAGGCATCGTGCAATATGACATGGGGGGCAATTTTGTAATAGGGTAGCCCCCATATAAAATAAAAAAGCGAACCAACTATCGGCTCGCCTGCTCTTTTACACCATTTAATAAATTTGTTAGTTGATCCATCGTAAGCCAAGGTCTTTTACGATGTAACATTCGGTGACAGTTTGAACATACAAGAGCAATATCTTCAACCATTGTTTGCTTTGTTTCGTCCATTTCTGAAATAGGCTTTGTATGATGTCCCTCGATGTAGCCCTCGCCAACTTCGCCATAATGCTCCTTAAAATCGAAACCACAAGCCTGACAGAATAATTTTCCGTGTAATTGCAAAAAACGTTCCTTTGCTAGTTTGATGACTTTAGGATTTCTTTCTCGTGCCAAATGCTGTTTTAACTTAACTTTACCTTCTGGAAATCCTTCGTCATCTTCCGTACAACCGATAGCATCTAATTCATTTAATTTTTTAAACGTGTTGTCCAGATTTGTGTAGCCATATTCTAAAATCGAAGCTACCTCTTGCTCCGTTATTCCCATTCCAGACATAGTACTATTCGCAAATTTAACGTTGGTATTGCTTAAATTAATTGGATTATCAAACACTTTAAAGTCTGTTAAGATAATGCAGCCTATCTCTCCTGTATGGGAATCTGCACCAAACATTTCACTCATTCGACTATCAAAACTTTGCTTATCTTCATCACCGTTACCATTACGGTATTTATCCCACGCTTCCTCTACCGTTAAAACCTCATATCTTACATATGCAGCATAACCTAATACAGCCCTTTCTCCTCTTACACGTCTATCATTTTTTACTAGAAAGAAGAAAGGCTCTCCTTCATGTAATGAATTAAAATTATTTGTGTTTTTCCTCCAAAAATTGATTTCGTTAATGCCATCAATCTCAGATAAATATGTAAACCAATCTCTTGAGGTTATCCCTATGTAGCCTCTCATATTTGTTCCTCCATTTTCACTTAAGTTATGTATCACTGTAAAAGATTGTATCATCTATTAGTATATATACGTATTTACCTGAGTTAAAGTTTCGAGATTTCACGTACATGTTTGCGTTACACCAGGCACATCAGAAATGGCATGGTGGCAATGTCTGTGATACCTTGCTCATTCGTTTTTTATCCATTATTCATGCGTCCCCTCTTTTGGTTACAACATGTTTAACGGTGTTATATAACATCCTATTCATTTGCACTATTCCTCCAACATCTCGATACTTCTAAAAGATTTTCTGTTGGAAATTTTGATTGTGACAAAATAAAAAGACCGCCTATGTGACGATCCATGCTTTTGTAAAGCACCCGTGAGTTCAAGAGTTGTCAACTGTTTCCTTCATTTTGCTTGTCATTTCCATCATTAATATATAAAATATTATTTTTTGTAAGTGATAACTGATTTGTTTTACTTTTGGTATCAAAAAGATCCTCGGCATTAAGTTTTTCTGTTTTGGCAGCAACTTCAGATTCAGTTTGCTTCTTTAATTTATCAAGTTTTTCTTCCATCTCTTTAAGCTTTTCAGCATATGATTCAGCTTCTTTTTTATAAAATTCTGCTTCATATGTGTGCTTTTTCTTTTCTTCAGGATCGAAAGCGGCCTCAGCCTTTTCGTAGCTTTCTTCTGCCTTTTTCTCCTTTTCCCTAGCCATTCCTAGAATCCATTCCATAATAAACGTTGCAAATCTTGCAAATAAAAATTCAAGGAGCTCTTTAGCGTACTTTCCTAGTAGACTCCTAATGACAGGCCAAGCTGTTTGAACAAACCACTTAATAATTATTTCCCTCATTATGTATCTCTCCCTTATTTACCTTTCTATTAAATTATCCCTCTTTTCCTTTTATTGTCAATAAAAATAAAAACTGAATTTCACTGGAAGATTAACTGAAAAATAAATCGAGGTAGCGATTATCACCTTTACCAAAAGTAACCAGATAGTTCGCCGCTATTTTATACAATGAGTCCACGGGAATTTTGCCAGCAAGAAAATCATTAGAAGCGTTTAAATATAAGTTGAGCTCCCAATTTCCTTTAACCGGGTAAAACTACACTCACGTTAAACAATGCCCATGAGGCTTATAGAACTGAAAAAAATTTTAAAAACGAATTTGGCTATACAGACTAATCGATGTTATAGAAATGGGGCGTTCGGATCATCTGATGCCTCGAGATTTGACGTACATGTTTACGCTACACTAGGCACATTGCGATATACATACTGCATCAATTCAAGATACGGTAGCACCCCTTACGTTGATTATCAGAACAAAATAAAAAGCGAACCATCTATAGGCTCGCCTGTTTATCTTCATATTCTTTTACCAACTTATAGAACGTTGTGCGTTTCATTTCCGCTCTTCTCATCGCTTCAGTGGCAGTGATCCGTTCTGCTTTCCACTCTTTATATACCTTTTTGAAAACATCTGTTATCTCTGCTTTTGGTCTACCGAACTGTGTACCATTTTGAATTGCAGCATCGATACCTTCTCTTTGACGCTTTCTGATCCGCTCTCTTTCCTCCTCTGCTAGCCACGAAAGAATCTGCAACACCAGATCAGATATAAACGTCCCAAGGCTATCCTGGTATTTCGATGTATCCAATAAGGGCATATCTAAAACAACAATATCGGCTTTAATATTCTTTGTAATATCAGTCCATTCGTTTAAAATTTCCTCCTTATTACGGCCAAAACGATCTAACGAGTGAATATATAGAACGTCTCCCGCACGTAAATGGTGCTTTAGTGATTGATACTGTTCACGTTTGAAATCTTTTCCACTTTGCTTATCGACAAATATGTCCCTATCGATAATACCGACTTCTTTCATTGACTGCAGCTGACGTGCCTCGTTCTGATCCCTACTACTTACACGAATGTATCCAAATTTCCTATTCTCCATTTTACGTTCACCCCTCGATACCTGTATATATTTTCCTTTAGTATATCGAATGTGTTCGTAAATGTATATAGTATAAACGAATATTCGTAAATTCACTTTTAGACTTTTACGAACAAGGGTAAAAACGGAAGAATGCGAGTTTGACAGCTGTTTCAAAAGTGTTCGTATTTGTATACTTTTTCGGAGATTAAATATTTTTTTTGGTACACATAATGTGTCTAGAATAATAGTCTTTCAAAATGAGAAACATGAAAATGTTCAATTTTAAGGAGGAGATCAAATGTTAGTACTTCCACAACGTATCACAATTAAATGGTATCGTACAAAACGAAAATATTTTGAATCCTTGGGCTATGTATTTACTGCATATGGGGAAGAGTTTGAAATTAGTGCAGAGCACCTTCCTCACGGGTCAGACGTTGAAGTAAAGGTAAAATGTGATTATTGCCCAAAAGTTAAACCCAGACCGTTTAAAGTCTATTACAAAGCAATGCAGGGTATGATTAAAAAAAATGCTTGTGAAGATTGCAAAATCAAAAAAGGCCAGGAACATAACATGAAAGTATATGGAACGTTGTCTACATTATCGCTTCAAGACGTTCAAGAAAAAATTAATAAAACAAACATAGAAAAATACGGGACCAAATATCCTCTTTTAAGCGAGGATATTAAGAAGAAATCCCTGGAAACTATGTTAATTAAGTATGGGGTTCCACATCCAGTCCAGAACCCAGAGATCTTTGAAAAAATGAAACAAACGAATTTAGAACGGCATGGTGTTGAGTTCCCTTATCAAAATGAGGAAATACTTCAGAAACTGAAAGATGGATTCCAAGAAAAGCTTGGGGTAGACTTTCCATTGCAGCATCCAGGAACAAGGGAAAAGATTGCTCAAAACAACATTGAAAAGTATGGCGTTGAGAATCCCTTAATGCTGGAAGAGATCCAAGAAAAAAGAAAGCAAGCATTTCGTGAGAAACATGGCGTAGATACGCCCTTCCAAGTGGAGGAATTTCGTCAAAAAGCCTTGCATACCATGGAGGAACGTCACGGTGTCCAATATTCCGGTCAATCGGAAACACTTATGGAAAAGGTAAGACAAACTAACATTGAAAAATATGGGGTGGAATATTGGATGCAAACAGAAGAGTTTAGAGAAATGTCTAAACAAACGAATAACGAAAGATATGGGACCGATAATCCAATGCAGAACGATGTTGTAAAACAAAAGGTAATAGAGTCGATGTTGAAAAACGGAAGTATTCCTACTAGCAGTCAACAGTTATATATCAATCAATTAATAGGAGGCGAGTTAAACCATCCCGTAAGTGGGTATCCGTTAGATATTGCCTTTATCAATGAAAAGATTTATGTGGAATACAACGGAGGTGGACATGATTACGGAGTTAAAGTCGGGGCATTAACAAGAGAAGCATTTGTAGCGAAGACTATTAAACGTTATAAAACCTTGAAAGCAGCTGGTTGGAAGTTGATCGAGATTAATAGTAAAAATGATTTACTTCCGTCTGACGAAACCATTGTTTCCTTAATTTTCCAAGCAAAAGAATACTTACAACAAGGACTTAATTGGATTGCTATAGAATTAGATGAAAGTATAATTCGTGGTAAGGAATTTGAAAATAAATTAGATTTAGGTGTATTAAGAAGAATATAAATTCCGAATAACCACTCATGTCATACTGTCAAGTGTTTTTACTTTACAATAAACAATATAATACCTTCCAATCGCTGGAATATCAACGTTTTTGAACAGTTGATCGTTAGACCCCCGAGGTTTCCAGGAACGCCATTTTCGGTCAAGCTACATCAAGTGGATTATGATCTAAACCGTGTTATATACCTAATAATCATACTCCAAACGTTAATGATCCATCTTTTACGGTAACATAGGTATTGAAGCATGTAACGAAATTCCGTTTGGTCGTGTTTACGTATGATCGTTTAATCTTGAGAACGTAATAAACTTCGCTGACGCTCAGTTGAAACCTGCTTAGCAGTCTTCTAATAAACATAACGTTTATAATTTTAATGTTACTGAAGCTGATAGGCTTTGGTTACATTACTGAGCCGTCAGGAGAAGGTTATTACGTCTATACTTTCTCTTAAGACCAACACGTCTTGAACCCTTGATACGACTTGGTTTTCGAGCGAATTTAGCACGGTCCACTTGCTAAACAGCTAATAAGTAGACATTGGGTTACACGTTACTATACTTAAATGTGAATCGTATTCTTCCACTCCCAAAGATATAATGTAATCAGCAGCTAAGTCGACATTAGAAAATTCATCGGTTCTCAGACTATGATTGTCGACTCCTATCTCCCAGACACCGTCAGAATACGTAAATAGAATCTCATCTTCTTGCTCGTTTTTGTCGATTATTAGATAGTAAACACTTTCGTTACGAGATTCTAACAATCTTTTACGCCATTTGTAATGTGCTAAATCTATTACCATAAAACTACCTTCCCTCAACGGCTAATTCCAATAACTACTCTTTTTATACATTATTTAATGTAATCTGCATACGAGAAAATAGCCCGAGCTGTACGCCCAGGCCATTAAAAACATATTTGTCGAATAAAGTTCACAATTCGTTATTTAACCATTTCTTCAGTAATTCACGCATTCTACGACTTGGCACATAGATATGGACGGGTTTACCCTCTCTTACGGCAGATCGGAATATCCACTGTAATAAATCGGATAAAGCTAATAAGTCTTCATCGACTTTAACATTGTGCTGTTCAAAAAAATGTTCCTCAATTGGATGGATAAACCGATTTAAACAAAATGCCAATACGTCCTTATGTCTATATTTGTTGGTAGCACGCAAATTAAACGGAATAAAACAGGCTTGTCCAACGTCCACCTTAGAGGTATTTTCAGGCTCTTCTTTCCTAAAACCATTCCCTTCTATTTTTTTCTTATAATCTTTGAAAGTTGTCCAAAGTATCTTATCAGCAGGAGCCTTATGGATATTCCTTAAAAAATTGTATAAATTGTTTTTTAAGCACTTCACTAGTACTTTGTTCTCGCTATTTATAAACCAACTTTTTGACAATGTGTTATCAATGTGACCAATTTCATTTAAATTCCCTTCATATATATGAATGAGGTTCTTTAAGTAGGATCTGTCTTCAGGAACATCGGAGGATGGCCACAGCTCGTATCTATTATCTTGTTTAACAACCAGATAATAATCGTATTGAACATTGTGTAAGTCGTAATAATACTTTTGCAATTGCCCGTCGAACATATATGTCATTATATAAACCCTATCAAACAGATTAAAAATCTTGACCGGAAAGTTCCAAACAAATGCAATATTGTTTACTAGGTACAAGTTTCCTGCAATAGCATAATCTCGAACAGTGCTAAACGTTGTGTCAAACTTTGGGTGTTCTTTCCAAATAACTCTGTCGCTTTCATCAACCTCAATCGCTCCACCGTTCAGCATCATTTGTATATCGCCCTTTCGAACAGGTATCTGAGAAATAACCGACATGACTTCATCCATAATTAATGTGTAATTAGACCAACTTAGTAATTCAATTAATTCGTGGTCTGCCATAGCAAATAAGGCGTGTGTCGTTACTATGTCCTCACCATTCTCTATTAGCCTTTTTAACGACTCTAATTTGGTACCTGATCCGTGCTTAGCGTCAGGTTCTTTAAAATCTCTACCAGTGACTTCTTGCTTTATGCGTTGGACTTCGTCAAGGAACGGTGTTACAAAGATAAACTTTTGATTAATTTCCGCCTCCCTCATAAGTTGAATGGCATAACTAGTTTTGCCTGTGCCCATCATACTATCAATCACCTTAATCATATACAAATCTCCTCTCGCTAATTGTAGAAATATAATAGACGGCTCTCAAAGAGAAACCGTCAGTTTGACTCGTAATCTATAAAATTTCTCTGTCAATAATTAAATATAAAGGTGGATATTTCTTTGCTTCCTTTTCTGCAATTCGTTTAGCTCTATCCGAATACATTTGAATTGTTTCAATATCCTTTGATTTACAAAGGTGTTTACTTATCGTTTTAGGAGTTACCCCTAAATACCCAGCTATTTCTACTTCGTTCCAACCGATGTCCTGGAAACATTTTGCTTCTAAAATTTTTTCATACGATAATTTCCTCAAATGCGTCCCATCCTCGACCATATCCAACTGATTATCTTTAATTGATCCTGTTTTTAAGTGGTTAGGATTGCAACAAGCCCGGTTACCGCAGATCTTATGTCGGATGATCAAACCATCGGGAATGGAACCGTAAGTAAATTTGTATGCTATACGATGGGCCTTCTCTTTTTTTCTGTCAAACCAAAACCGTCCATATCCATAACGATCTTTCGTACCCAACCATTCCCAACATTCATGAGGATTTTCCATATTATTTACCTTCGCCAAAAATCGTTCTTCAACAGTGGGCTTCCACTTCTCTATTCCCTTTAAGGCTTTTATGACTTGATACTTGGACACTCCGTATTCCTCTGCTAATTGTTTGTAAGAACATTTCTCGTTGGCATACCGATTCCTTGCCTGATGAATTTGCTCCATCGTTAGACCTTTTTCACTCATGTTATCTACTCCCTAAATTTATTTTCGGATAAAAGTGACGGTTCCTGATAACCTACCGCACTATCATAGAACCGCTAAATTAATTAGTTATTTACCATTCGATATCTTCTTGTCGACAATATTCCATTAATTTTTCTATACCTTCCCATGTAATGCACTCTTCACCATCATCAACTATAAGGTGTTCCTGGGTTAATCCTGCTTCCTCACATATTTCTTTAAAATTGACTTCAGTTACTTTTCGGATTTGGTTTTCCATTATTTTCTGCCTCCTGGTTTGTTATTTAGTAGTTCTTTACCACTTGATATTTTGTTTTCGACAATATTCCATTAATTTTTCTATACCTTCCCATGTAATGCACTCTTCACCATCATCAACTATAAGGTGTTCCTGGGTTAATCCTGCTTCCTCACATATTTCTTTAAAATTGACTTCAGTTACTTTTCGGATTTGGTTTTCCATTATTTTCTGCCTCCTGGTTTGTTATTTAGTAGTTCTTTACCACTTGATATTTTGTTTTCGACAATATTCCATTAATTTTTCTATACCTTCCCATGTAATGCACTCTTCACCATCATCAACTATAAGGTGTTCCTGGGTTAATCCTGCTTCCTCACATATTTCTTTAAAATTGACTTCAGTTACTTTTCGGATTTGGTTTTCCATTATTTTCTGCCTCCTGGTTTGTTATTTAGTAGTTCTTTACCACTTGATATTTTGTTTTCGACAATATTCCGTTAATTTTTCTATACCTTCCCATGTAATGCACTCTTCACCACCATCAACTATAAAGTGTTCCTGGGTTAATCCTGCTTCCTCACATATTTCTTTAAAATTGACTTCAGTTACTTTTCGGATTTGGTTTTCCATTATTTTCTGCCTCCTAAATGTTTTTGGTAGATTAATAGATTCCTAAAAAATACATTTACTTTGATTCCGCTATAATCGATTGTAAATATTGAATATCGATCAACACGGCATCCGTTATTCCTACCGCTCGTTTAAACTTCTTGGCGAATTCGGGTGTAACTCTGTTAGTACCGCTCTCTACCTCAGATACCGAACCAGGACTTACCCCCATCCGCTTAGTTAATTCAAATTGTGTTAAGTTCATATAAGCTCTAACGATTCTGACTGTTGCAGATGTTACCATTTGTTGTATTCACCTCCTTGGTTGCTTTCATAGTGATAGTCTGGTCTATGTCTCTGTTTGTGTGAAAAAAGATGCAAAAAAAATACGGAAATTTTAAATTAAAAAGTAAAACCGATTAACTCGACATTAAAATACCTCCTTAACTGTCCTCACTTATACAGTCCGGTCGATATCAAAAAAAATAACGCATAAAATAAAAAAAATTTTAATGATTTGAAATCGAATTAATTAACACCTCTTTTCTGCCTTTCACACATATAGTCTTTCTATATATCATTTAGTCTCGTAAAAAATAAAAATATTTTTGACCGCCTTCACATATACAGTCCGGCCCAATTCGTCTTTCGTAACGTTAAAATATAAATTTTTTTAACTTTTGGGTGACAAATTCACAATACATACGTAATTATTCGAAGGTAACAGACAACTTCAGCCGAATTAATGAACATATAAGGATGAGGTGATACAATATGAGTGGTAAAATTATTCAAAGAGGAAAAATTACAGTAATGACGTTTAAGAGAACAGATGGGAGATTCGAGGCGATTATTTCCGATCACAAACAGAAGAGAACAGTAAAAAGACAAGGTGATACCGAAAAATCTGCGTTACTGAAAGCGATCGCAGCAATTAAAAATTAGCGGTATACAAAAACGAAAAGCCCCGGTAATATACCGAGGCCTTTTTTGCTTCTTGAATTGATTTATAATCCGCTATTATTTAAACACATTTTGCTTTAAAAGTTCATATTCTTCTTGTGTAAGTTTCACATATTTTTTTCTCCTTATATGTACAAACGTCTCTTTCACTCGTTGAGACTTCATAAGATAAGTTCCCCAAAGAAGAAGAGAGAGGACTCCTCCTATGGTTTTCTCAAAATAGACGGTATTTTCAGAGAAAACTGATAATAATTCCAACGTCCATAGGATTATGAGTTCCGGAATGTTTAAATAAATATAGGCTTTTGGAAACTCCTTGTGTTTGGTAAATAATAAATAAGCTAAGTAGAGATTCATAAGAAGAAGGATGACCATACTTGTAAAAGAATAGATGAGTTGCACATAGATAATGTTTGCTTCGTCCTTTGAATAACTGGATAAGTCGTTCACATCAAAAGTAATAAAGGATTCAAAGTAACTAAATATAAAAGTTAATTCAATTAAGATGCTGACAATAATCCAAAATGCAAAGAGATACAGCCAACCTCCAATAGGTTTTCCCTTTTCCATCATTCCACCTCTCTCTTTGTAAAAAAGATTAACAAACTATTTAAAGAATCAATTCTTCATTTTATATAAAAAATCCTTCTCACACTAAACTACTTCATTAGATTAATAAGGAAAAAGAAAAACGCCAACCCGAGTAAGGCTGACGCTAACTTATGTCCAATTAACAAACGACTTTCACTCCGACAACGCTATCGAATCCCACACGCTCGAAATCTCCAGTCTTTAGTTCAATACGCAGCTCATGTGTAATAGGATCAACGTAGTGAATGTGGCCAGTTATATCTGAAGTAAATCCGTCATGCCATACCGTGAGTTTTACAGCATAGTCGTATTCTGCAGCATAAGATATGCGCAGGTCGAACTCTTCCGTTTGATTTTCGTCTAATATTGGCTTTGGCTGCAGTTCCTGATCCTTAAACATATCACGCTGCATCTCGAATGCTAACGGTAAGAACGACGCAGGCTGCCATTTTAATTTACCACGGTCTCGGATCGTCATAACGGTCATCTCCTTCACACTTATTATACACGAACAAACATTCCCTTCGGTAAAAATTTATTTCATTCTATATTTATTTTGTGATAAATAAAAAAAAAGGACCTATTTGGTCCGTCTGTAAATAAAATAAAACTTAGTCATTTCCATAATCCGCTTCATAATCTGGATGATCTTCGACCTCTTTCATAAATTCAGTTTCCATATTAGCAAGTTCAATCTCCTTGAACTCATTTAGCTTTAGATCGCAATAAGAGCATCTAAACTTAGTAACTTCATAAATCTCAATAAAATAATTAAGCCAGGGATTATCTGGATCCGATCCTTTGTATTCTCTGTCAATTGGTTCTCCCTCAACCACTCCATCGTTCCCACAGGAAGGACAATCCACAATATCTTCCCATTCATCCAGATCATATATTATTTCTCTTATTTCTTGTCTTGGTTCTCGGTTGTAAGAATCTCTGCATCTACTTATCCTAGCTTCAATTAGTCCTTTTAAATAATGGGTTTGGTCATCAATTAATATCGTTGCTCTCTCGGCCTCATCTTCACCTAAGAAGTCAATTAATGTTTTGCCGTGAAATTCAAGTAAAATTTGGCAAACCTCCCAAAAGCGAGGCAACCATGTTTCTAAGTCAACACCCGTAAAAGGGAGTAATGCGGAATGTAATTCAGAGTTTCTTCTGTTTGCTAATGTCATGCAAAAGTCTTTCATTTGTGTATTAAACCTTGGTACATTTATTGTATTACTTAACCTCTCAAACACCGTTTTAGCGGTGATTGTTTTAAATTCATCTGATCTTAAATCTTTAGAATCAATATGTCCACATGCAACGAGGAAACCTTTAGGTTTATTAGGATCAACTACTAAGGATGGATGTACAAATGCAAGTGTCGCCTTAGCTAAAAGCTCGAGCGAAATACTAGACCATAATTGAAATTCATCAAAATCCCCTTCATCTCTTCTCTTTACTGCTTTATCCATAAAAACCTTAGATTTATTAAACAACTCTTGATAACCTATTGCCATACATTTGCCCTCCTAAGATATATTTAAACGGTATAAAAGCCTATCATCATCTTTTGATTCTGCTGTACCTCTTCCATGTAACATTCTCCAATTATCTATTATTAAAAGGTCTCCAGCTGCCCAATTAATTTCAATGGTTTGTTGCTGTGCTAATATTTGTATATATTCATTTAAGACTATGGAACTCTCTCTAGTAGCCGGTATCATACAATTTTGATCAAAACGAAGCCTATACCCACTTTCATCACTTTTTTCTAACATGTTACTTAAAAAACTATATCTTCCATTTTTTATTTTAAAAATTGCAGATTCTAATTTAGATTTACTAATTGAACTATTAATAGGTTCAAACCCATCTACAAGTAAGGTTGGCCTTTTTCCAGACCCAGGATTTTTTGCATATAAAATAATATATCTAACCGGAACCTTTCTATAGGCGGTGTCAGTATGTAAGGGGAAACTTTTAGTACCATATATAGAACTTAAGGAATTCTTCTTAGCTTGTTTTTCTTCAATTGGACATAGTTCATCTATTAACTCACCATTGATTCGTGAAGGTACAGGTTGGCCAAGAAGATCCCCTATCCTAAGAATTTCTGGCTTCGAGACTAAATTTATTCTTTTTTTTACCCAACCTTCAATTTTTAGTATTTCAATTTCTAATGAAGATAACATTTTCACACCTCCTACATAATTCATTAATTTGGTTTGTACAAAATTCTACCATTTATCCTTATACTTCTTCAATGAAAGTGGTTAACTTACCAATATATGAAATAAATTATTCATATTCATATTTTTTCGTATTCTTGCCATAAATAAAAACGCCACCGTTAGGGTGACGTAACTGTTTCACTATAGGTATTTCCGTAGGTTCTCCGCTACTTCTTCTTTATCCAAGTGTAAGTACTGTGTTGTCACTGCGAGATTACTATGACCAAGCGCTTTTGATATTTCAGCAATGTTTGCGCCCTTGTTCAATAAAGACTTAGCAAATCCACGTCTGAGCGCATGCGGATTAATATTACGTAACCCAAATTCTTTAGAATACTTATTTAATCGCTTCTGAATGTTATTATGCGTAGGACTATTGGAAATGACCCCGCCTTGTTTCGTGATAAACACGTATTTATTTTGGACACCGTATACTTGCCTTATCGCATCATTCTGGCGTACTAGCACGCTTAGTAAACGGTGCAGAGTATCATCAAATGGTAGTAGTAGCTGATCGTGATTTTTCATGAAAGCCCCGTCAAGTCTTAGTTATTACTCGTTGAAGTTAATATGCCTATTTTCTAGGTGAACGATTGTATTTACATGAATAACTGAAGCGACTCTTAACTTTTTTAATAATGCTTTAGTTCGATTTCATCGCAATCTAAAGCAACAACAATACTTTCCTTTACCCTCCCTTTATTAATTTCTATTGTATATTCATAATTACAAACTCTCCCAAAAACCCTTTCTTCTCCTTCTGGATCAAAAAATATATTCATTACCGCCTTTTGTTTGCACAATTCATATATTAGTGATAGGTCATCAAATTCTTTTTCAAAAAAAATACGATTGTCGTCCTTCTCTATAAACTTTACTAGCACCGTTAACACCTCCATTTTTGGTACTATTATCCCCTGATTTTATAACACATAAAATAGCCCCAGTCAGTTTAATAATAAATGCCACCGATTTAAGGTAACGTAATAGTTAACCTGAATTTGATGGAAGTTTTTGGGTGGTGAATATACACCACGCTGATTATGTACGTCCATGATTTCCATTTTGAACGTACAGACCCTACCCTACCTGTTCAGGAGAGAATTGCCGAGTATCCGTTACAAACTAAACGAATTGACCCATTAAGAAAATAAATAGCGCAACAGTATGACCAATATATACGTATTGCCATTTACTTCTTAAAAAGAAAATTGTTGACAATTCGTTGATTACTAGGGAAAATAGTGTATGTAGGTTATTAAATAAAAAGCCGTAGGACAAACGGTTACACTGTCGGTCATAAATATCGCTTCAATCCCGTCATGACAATACGTTGACATATCGATGACATATCGTATAGTTTCCTAAACTGTAGGTCGGAGGTTCGAATCCTCTTCGGGACGTACAAAAAAACCTTGTTAAATCAACCTTCGGCTGGTTTTAACAAGGTTTTTTTTTGCCATAATTTGAATATGGTATCAGCGCTTTTTAGACTTGCGGAATTTTGCTCATATCCATATACAACGCATTCCACCGATGTCCGTCCGGATCCGCAAAACCGCAGCCATACATCCAGCCACCTTTTTCGCCTGGCTTACCGAAGACAGTGCCGCCGGCCCGTTCGGCTTTCATGGCAAGCTCATCAACCTCTTCCCTAGAGTTCGCCCCTAAAGAGAATAACACCTCTGTGCCCTGCCACGAATCCCCCTCCGCCTTTCCAAGAAAACCGCGGAACGTTGATTCCGGGAAAAGCATCAAAACAACCTGATTATCTCCAACGATAAAACTCACCGAACCATCTTGACTTACGTACTGCTCATTCAATCGAAAACCAATCTCAGTATAAAACGCCTTTGCCCGTTCTGGTTCTCGGACTGGAAGGTTCAACCATACTTCTCTCGACATATCTAACCCCCCCTGTTATAGAAAACAGCGTTCACTCACTCTTATATAATTCAATGCTTATCCTATTCTTCCCTTCTTGATTGGAAATAAAATCCTTGTGCGAATTACCCTCATCCCCTTCCATCTAAATTTAATATAGGGCCGTTTCACATTTCTGTTTTATACATACTTTGTAAATAACCAACGCACCAGTCCTATTCACTAATCTCTAAATACATATGCTTTTAAAAAGAGGACCAAAGTGGAAAAAACAAAGAAATGAAAAGGGGTTACATTCATGATCAACGTTTTATTTGTATGCCTGGGGAATATCTGCCGTTCACCAATGGCTGAAGCTTTGTTCCGCGCTTTAGTCAAAAAAGAAAAGTTGTCAAAAAAAATTGCCGTTGATTCCGCTGCAACCAGTTCATGGCAAATCGGCTTCCCTCCGCACAAAGGAACACTTGCGATTCTCAAGAAATACCATATCTCTTCTAATGGGCTTGTTGGACGCCAATTAAAGAAAGAGGACTTTTTGAGATTCGACTATATTATCGGGATGGACAATAGCAACATAAAAAATATTTATAAGATCACCGGCAAACCTAATCATCCCAAAATCTTCAGGCTGCTCGACCTGACCAGATACAAAAAAGATATCCCCGATCCATTTTTCACAGGAGACTTTGAACAAACCTATCGTCTTATTTCAGCCGGCTGCCGAGCATTACTCCATAAAATACGCAACGAACAAAACTTATAACAATGGGGGAATCTATCTTAACGAATGCTCAAAATTTGAACTGCTTTTTGTTATGAACCTCCCAGTTTGAAAAACAAAGAAAGCAATGCCCTAAAGCATTGCCCTCGTTTAGAATACATTCTTCAAATGTCCTAAATAATCATAACGGGCGGTCCCAAAAACGTCCCTGTGCCATTCCCTCTATAAATGGAGTAATATCCGCTTGAGCTTGGGATAAATTATATACACCTGGTGCATCTAAATGTACACGACTTCGTTCGAGCGCTTTGTTATCTGAAAGTGCCACTGCCAATGGTTTAAAGTGTTTAAAGGTCGTTTCAATAAATTCCAGTGCACACGGCTCGACTTCAGAACTGCTACTAATTAATATCGCTGCATCAAAAAGACTCGAATCTGCCGTATCAAACGTATCGGTTACTTTTAGTACAGGACTAATCGTATACACTTTCTTTGCTACAATACTATAATTTATATTATATTGGGCCAGCGTTCGAACCCAATCCGTTAATTTCTCATCATCGGGCTCACCATTTAACAAGATGGCTGCACATTTAGTAGACGGTTGGCTTACGGTTTTTGCCATACTTAGAGCCGGAGACTTTTTATCCGATTTTACTTCAAGATTTTCCTCAGGCAGCTCCGCGCCAATATTGTCAGCGACTTCTTCGGCTACTTGCCGGTCGATATGATTTAAAAGTGCCACTGCGTTATTTTTAACCATATCCGATTTACATTTCCCTAGCTCGAAACTCAGGGCATCTTTTAAGTGCTGTTGTTCAAATGGAGCAAGACTGTTGTAGAATAACTTCGCTTGAGAGTAGAAATCTAGAAAACTTTCACTTCGGCCCCTAATTTTACGCCCCTCGATTTTTTCCTGATAGGATTCATAGCCTCCCAGTTCAACTGGCGCCGGTTCAGGCTGATTGGCATTTAAACCGTTGCGGTGGTAGCTTGTTTGCCCTTGATGAATCGTCATTTGGTGCATGCCATCGCGTTGATTGTTATGAAATGGGCAGACAGGTTGATTGATCGGAATCTGATGGAAGTTTGGACCTCCCAGGCGGGTAAGCTGTGTATCTGTATAGGAAAATAAACGGCCTTGTAAAAGTGGATCGTTTGAAAAATCAATGCCCGGGACTACATGACCGGGGTGAAAAGCGACTTGTTCTGTTTCTGCAAAGAAGTTGTGGACATTACGGTTCAAGGTCATTTTACCAACGATTTTTACGGGTACATCCTCTTCCGGCCATAATTTGGTTGGATCTAAAATGTCAAAATCAAAATTGAATTCATCTTTTTCAGGGATGATTTGCAGACCTAGCTCCCATTCCGGGAAATCCCCTTTTTCAATTGATTCATATAAGTCTTGACGGTGGAAGTCTGGATTTTTACCTGCAATCCGCTGTGCTTCATCCCAGACGAGGGAATGAATGCCTAGGACAGGCTTCCAATGGAATTTTACAAAATGGGCTTCCCCATCCGCATTGATCAGTCGGAAAGTATGTACACCAAAACCCTCCATCATTCGTAAGCTGCGCGGAATGGCACGGTCACTCATCGCCCACATCACCATATGGGCTGATTCGTGATTTTGGCCAATAAAATCCCAAAAGGTATCGTGCGCGCTCGCACCTTGTGGAATTTCCGTATTCGGTTCAGGTTTAAGAGCATGTACAAAGTCAGGGAACTTAATCGCATCTTGAATAAAGAAAACAGGGATATTATTACCGACTAAATCAAAGTTGCCTTCATCCGTATAAAATTTGGTGGCAAATCCGCGGACGTCACGTACGGTATCGGCAGATCCTCTTGAGCCTTGGACCGTTGAGAAGCGGACAAAAACCGGAGTCGTTTTAGCTGTGTCTGTGAGAAAGTCAGCCTTGGTATATTCAACCAAAGATTCATAGAGTTGAAAGATTCCATGGGCCCCAACGCCACGGGCATGAACAACCCGTTCAGGGATCCGTTCATGGTCAAAATGGGTCATCTTTTCTCGAAAATGGAAGTCCTCCATCAATGTTGGCCCTCTTAATCCAGCCTTTAAAGAAAACTCGTCCTCCGCCACCTTTAGACCTTGGTTAGTGGTCAATGGTGCCTTTTTTTCATTATCAATTGAAAATTTCTCTAATTGAACGGCCTTCTTATTTTCCATCGTGATCCTCCTCACAAAAATATGTACTAAAAAATGCTAGGACAGGTAAATGAATACCCCCTCATTCGGTACCCATTTTGCAGGAAAGTGAAACGTGTCGTGATCATTGGATATAACAAAGCATTCGGGAAAACGAACAACAAGAACTGCCATATTCTATTTTTTACCGAAAAAATATGACAAAAGTAGCATTTTTTTATATTTTTTTTACTAGAAGAGCAGTATCATAGAATTGAAATAATTATTTGCCAGGAAGGATGAAAAAATGAAACTGTTTAAAATAGTAGCTGCGCTTGTCTTGGTGGGTTTGTTAACGCTGTCGTATGGAAAAACGCCTATTCATGCATCAGCAAACACAATCTTAGGACCTGAATTAACCAATTATATCCATTCAAGAGGTAACACTGTTTCCGTTGGTGTTTACGATGCAAACACGGGTAAAACTTATACATACAACCCTACTAAAACCTACTATACTGAAAGTGTTGTAAAAATGTCGATGTTGGCAAATGTGCTTTACAAAAAAACACCGATTACAAGTTATGAAAATTCCCTGCTGACTAAAATGATAGAAAATAGTAATAACATTGCCGCAAGTACGATTTGGCGCCAGCTTGGCAGTGAACAAAAGGTACAGCCCTTTTTCCGAAAAGTGGGTATGGTTCATACAACTGCCAGTACGGGCGGCTGGTGGGGACGCACCACAACAACCGTTTCGGATCAACTTACCATGATGAAATATTTTGCTTTTCGAAATGCATTATTAACTGATTCACAACGAGCGTATGGACTTAATCTTATGCGGCACGTCCAGTTGGATCAACGCTGGGGCACGGGTTATGGAATTCCCTCAGGGGTCAGTATTGCCTTAAAAAATGGCTGGGTCACTTCCAATCCGCCAAGTAAACTCTATGTCAATAGTGTTGGATACATAAATGGACAAGGTAAAAACTATGTGATTGCCGTGCTCACCACCAATAATAAATCCTTCTCCTATGGGAAAGATACCATCAATAAGATTTCAAGCTTAGTATGGAATGAAGTTCCAGCAGTCTATCCGCCGCTTGGATATATCGATGCACCAGCTAATAATTCTACTATTATCGGAAAAAGTATCGTAAAAGGCTGGTTCCTAGATAAAAACGTGGTTTCCAAGGTTGAAATATTAGTAGATGGGGTCTTGGCCGGTAAAGCGATTTATGGAGATACGAGATCAGATGTCCAAAAAGCCTATCCTCAATACAACAATGGGAAAGCTGGGTTTCATTATTCTCTTGACACTACCAAGTATAGGAACGGAAAGCATACTGTGACGATTCGCGAAACAAGCACGAACGGACGTGTCACGACATTGACTGGAAAGACAGTAACATTCAAACACTGATAAATTTTGGGACAAGACCAGCTTGTCGGTAAAACAAATAAGACTGTAATCATTTTTGATTGCGGTCTTTGTTTTACCAGCTATTATTGTTCACAAGCCCAGTTATCTTTATCGCGGTCATGCCTTGGCTCATAAGCAGGATGCGTCGATGGCACGCCATTCGGATACACTTGCCGCATTTCCGTACAATTTTTAAACGACTCCGTACCGGTATTCGTCTTGCCGCTTCCGCTCGGAGAACCACTAGATGTATTCCTGCCTGTCGATGCACCAGAACCATTGCTGCTTGAGCTTGAATCTAAATCCCCCTTTGTTGTCCCTTGGCTTCCGAATGCCCAAAGACCTTTATTTGCCTCCCTTGCCTCTCGGGCAAACTTCACAAAATAGTCACTATATTTGACATCAGGTGGATAAGTGGACGGCTCGGCATAACCGTTTAATACTAAATCAGCATTAAACATTTTCGAGCGAATTTCCTTTTCATCCCTATCATTCATCGGTACACTGAACCAGATAATTCTTAACAATCGCCCATAGCGGTCTGTTTCGGAAACATCCTTTTGCATCCAGATCTGTTTCCCATTTAGCTTTGACACTGTATAATTACTGGCCTCTTTGCCGTATTGCTCATGTTTAGTTGTCGATTCCGGTGTATTGACGCCGACTAAACGGACCTTTCGTCCATCGGAGGTCACAAAGGTATCCCCGTCCACCACTCTGCCGACGGTAATCAACTCTAACCCGAGACTCTTTGCTAATTCTTCCTGCGATTGTTCTGCTGCTTTTTTTTCCTGTGCAGCTTTTGCCTTTTCTTCTGCTATTCTTTTTTCCTCAGCTTTTCGCTTCTCTTCGGCAAGTCTTGCTTCGTCCGCCTGTGCCTTTTTTTCCGCTGCGGCTTTTTCGTTTGCTTTCTTGGCGACCGCTTCTGTTTTTGGGTGTTCCGTTACTTGTTTCTGCTCCGCGGGTTCCGAGAACACGATTGCTAGTATAAAGGATGAGATGATCCCTGCGGCAATCAGCCAGCTGCCCTTAGCAAAACGAATTTTTCGTTTTTTGTATTGCCTGTGTACAACCAATCCGATTAGAAAAATAACTAAACCGATCAAAGAAATTGGCGTCGTTATACCTATAACGAGCATAAACAACAAGGCTAGTATAATAAGAATGACTTTGATGAATTTCACTTCTTTTTCTCCCCTTTTGCTCACTTCTTCTTATTATGTCTAGTTATTATTTTTTACGAACAGATTTTTACAATTCTAGTTCACCATTCTCCATCGAAATAAGGCACATGGATGTTCATGTGCCTTTGTTGTTCCTCTATTAAGAATTCATTTTGACTGCTTCTTTTGCAGTCTGTTTGGACAGAAGCGGGCGGGCGTTTTCCCATTGCACCTTAACGGGTAAGTTGAAATACTCCGTTAGCGTATCACTGGCAATCATCGCTTTGGTTTCTCCAGCTGCAAAAACTTGTCCTTTTTTCAAAAGGAAGGTTTTATTGAAAGCAGGCAGGATCTCCTCCACATGGTGGGTAACATAAATGATGGTCGGTGCATCCGGTTTTTTGGTGATCCTTTCAACCGATTCCAATAATTGTTCACGGGCAATAAAATCTAAGCCATTTGTCGGTTCATCAAGAATCAGCAACGATGGATTGGCCATTAATGCCCGCGCAATAAGGACGCGTTGTTTTTCCCCCTGTGATAGCGTCGTATAATCGCGATTGGCATACTCCATGCAGCCTAGTTCCTCAAGGAGTGTAATTGCATTTTGCCTTATTTCGTCGGTTGGTGTCTCATATAGACCAATAGAGGCAAAGGCGCCGCTTAAGACGACTTCAAATGCATTATCATCCGGGTGAAATTTTTCTTGAAGCGATGATGAAACAAATCCAATCTGTTTACGAAGTTTTTCTCCCAAATAGGTTTTTCCAAACTCCAAATCAAGTACCGTGATTTTCCCCTTCGTCGGGAAATTATAGGCATTGAGTAAATTTAAAATGGCTGTTTTTCCGGAACCATTTAAACCAAATAACACCCAATGCTCTCCTTTGTTAATTTGCCAGTTAATATCTTGCAGGATCCATTTCCCGTCCCGCCTTAAGGAGACGTTTTCTAGTTGAACAACCAATTCCATCACACCTTTCATTCTATTATAATATCAAAATTTTCAGAATCAAAGAAGCAGGAACCTCTGCTGTCTAACAGGTTCCTGCTTCTCACCTTTATACTTCACATGTAACTTCTCTGTTTAACACGTATTTTCATCTTCAAGTTTCTACTAAAATGTTACTAATACACTTACGATTCACAATGTTTTATAGAGTTTGAACTAAAAATTAGTTAAAAACTAACGAATGTGCCTATTCTTCAGCCAGAGCCCGGTATTTTCCACTAAAATAAATAAGCGGCTCTAATTCTTCAATATGGATGTCCGTTACCCTGCCGATAAACAAGGTATGGTCCCCCTCGACATGTGCCGCAGAAACTTCACAGGCAATCTGTGCCACGGCACCAGCTAATACCGGAACCTCTCCTAGCCGCTCAAATTTCACCTCTTGTTGATTTTTTTGCTGTCCCGCAAAAATCATCGATAGGTCTTGCTGCGAACTGCTGAGGATATTAACTGAAAATTTTCCGCTTTGCTTCATTTTTTCTAACATTTGTGCCCTTTCAGAAATAGAGACTACGACTAGTTTCGGGCTGAGTGATACTGACATAAAGGCATTCGCCGTCATGCCATGAACGCTGCCCTCGACTTCTACAGCTACAACGGTTACCCCTGTGGCAAACTTGCCCATCGCATTGCGAAAATGACGATCATCCATCCTGTTTCCCCCTCATCCACCTAAATTGGTTATCAAAATTCCAGCACAAGCTGAAAATAACAATATATTTAACCCTAAACCAATTAATGCCCCCTGCCCTAACCGTTTCTTTCCCTTTGAGAAGGATACGATTGGGAAGACGATAAGAGCAATTCCAGCGAACAGCATATACGGAAGAATTAGGGAGGAAGATGCTACTAATAATAGTAAACCGAGAACGTATATTCCTAACGCAATCCCTATCCCCAGCCACAGTTGATTTAATGAACCATCGTTTTGATTCTTGCTCAATGAATCATCCCCTATTCACAATTAGAAAAAGAGTTAATCTGCCTGAATGTAAGTTTTCCCCTCAAGTTCGGCCTGAATTTTCTTTAATTCCTGCTCTTTGTCATCGCGGTAAAATAAATTATAGGTATCGAACGGAATAATTCTTCCATCTGGGTGTACGATATGGACACAGGATTTCTTGACGGAACGAACATCGAAGTTGTATGCGTCTAAAAATTGCATGATAATCACCCGAAATACATTATCATAACCAATTTGACCCGGCATCGACACCCTCGGCAGACAGCACAAAAGATCCTGTAAGGATAATGCCGAAGAATCTGGTGAATGATTTAGGGAAAATAGTTTAAAAATCATATCCTTTATATGATCATCTTGTTCAAATACGATCGTATTCCGTTCACCTTCTAAGAGGATGTTAGGATCAATTAGACCAGTTAAGGGCGTAACCGTATTATTTTGTTTTAACGCATAACCCATTGCTAAACAATCAGGGTGACATGGGACAGGAATGATATCCTTTGGACCAAACACTTCCGACTGATCGATAATCATCTGTCTCACTTCACTTAAAGTTAATCGGTTCGTCGCTGGGTCGTATTCCTCCAATCTCCCTGCCGCTTGGATCGGCTGAAAAGTTACCCCTCTCACACATTTTTGTTTCAGACCATATTGAATGATTTTTCCAACCTCGTGATCATTCAATCCCTTCTTTAGCGTCACCACAAGCGTAGTAGAGATATTATACTCATTTAAATTCTCGATTGCCTGCTTTCGTATGTCTCTTAGGTCCACTCCCCTTAGCTCCTCGAGTGCTTCTTTTTCAAAGCTATCTAATTGAAGATAGATTTCAAAGCCGGGAGAATAGGCAGCCAGTCGTTTCACAAACTCTTTATCGGTCGCAATGCGAAGACCATTTGTATTAACCATTATATGACGGATCGGCCTTGATTTTGCCAAATCAAGAATATCAAAAAACTGTGGATGGATCGTGGGCTCCCCGCCGCTGATTTGGACAATATCGGCATGCCGTTCATTTTTTATAATATTATCAAGCATAAATTCAACTTTATCTAAGCTGCGGAAACTGCCTTTTTGCGGGGAGGATTCGGCATAGCAGATGGGGCATTTCAAATTACAGCGTTCCGTTATTTCTAATAGAGTTAAACAGCTATGCTGCTCATGATCCGGACATAGGCCGCAATCATATGGACAGCCATACTTAATCGGGGTATTCCAGCGATAAGGCATTTCAGATGGTTTAATAAACTCACGGCACCATTTATAATAGGCGACATCGGTGGATATCAGTACTTTCTCTCGCCCATGCTGAAAGCAATGTTTCACCAAATAGACTTTTTCATTTTCGATGATGACTTTCGCTTCTACTTTTCTTAAACAGGTGGAACAAATACTATTTGTCAGTTCATAAAATAAATAGGGGCGATTAGGCATGAATCTCTCTCCTTTTTTCCGTTTGTATTTTTAAGACAAGTGATATGTAATAGATGATTCCTAGTAAACTAGCAAGCTGAATGTTGTTAAGAATCCAGTACGGATGCGGGGTTGGTTTGATAAAATCAATCAAAAAACGGAAAGTTAAATAACCAAGCATAAATAATTGAAACAACAATCCTTCCCAGCCCAGCTGTTTTCTTTTTAGAAAGGTTAGAATGATAATCAGTAAAAGTAAGAAAATGATTTCATATAATTGGGTGGGATGCCGTTTTACACCATCGCCAAAATCAATTCCAGTTATCCAAGTAGTCGGAGTCCCATATGTATGATCATCTAACCCGGTTAAAAAGCAGCCGATTCGTCCAATCATCATGCCTGCTGTTAATGGCAGCACAAAGTCATCTCCGGTTGATCGCGTCCAGCCAATGCACTTTTTGGCGATTTCGACACCAATCAGCCCACCTAATAAGCCGCCCACAATCGTCTTCCCTTCGACTAAATAAATAATATTATTCCAGTTTTCAACTGTTTTCACGGGGCTTTCAAACCAATATAGTACCTTTGAACCTATTGCAGCACCTAAGGTTGCACCAACAACCACCCATATGGCTTTATCTAATGGGATCCTGTCTTTATTTCTTGTATATAAATAAACCCTGAATCCAATAAAATAGGCCAGTGATTCAAATAAGAGGTGTGGATGGATGCCAAATATATAGACAGGGAAATGCACGTCTAAAGTCTCCTTCCAATATTTAGATTTTATTCTATATTATCAGAAAATTCAGTTGGATAGTTTATTTTTCCCATTTTCTTTTAAATCTCCGATACATCCGATACCCCTTACGAATGCTGTCTACGACTGAAAAAGGAATTGGCGGATGGTATTTATATAGAAAAGGCCGATAAATTTTGTGATACGCTTTTTTCAAATCGTCCCACTTGCGGCAATAGCCTTGTTTATAAAAATCAGATACATCCACAATATAGCCTCTTCCTTCAAACATTACGACATTCTTGCCATGGACATCAAAAGGATTTAAGCCGACTGACCGGGCATAATCTAAACCATCATCAATATCCTCAATGACGAGCTTAGGAATTTGGATTCCTTTTATCAGTGCATTAAATAACGTAATTCCTTCCAGCTTTTTTAAGACTAAATAATTGTCTCCGTAAGCATAGAGTCTTGAAAAGGTTTCATGGTTTCCTAGTTTTTGATAAACTCCAATTTCTTTGACAAGCTCCGCATGACTCCGGCCATACACTTTTACTACTACTTCCGGGTAAGACTCATGGAAGAAAACCCCTGCATAATTGCCACAGCCAATTGTCCTCCAGGAATGGGAGCGATTATCCACTGCGATTGGATCAAATGGATTTAACACAGATAAGTTTATATTTGGCAATAATTCTGTATTGATCAGGTTAACATACTCTTTAATGTTCATTTACACACCTTCTATCATTCTTGACTTACGTCCCTTTGTCTGAATTTTACCAAAAAAATTCATTCATCGTTGGGTTTAATCTAGATATTTCTATTCAGCCAATATACAATTAAAGAAATATTGGCTCTAACTGCCATTTTAGATGGAAACGGTGAAAAAAAAGAGGTGTGTCGATGACTTTTCCGATTTTGGAAACCAAGAGATTAAAATTAATTGAACTAACCCATCAACATATGAATGCGGTTTATGAGATATTATCATTAGATGAAGTGACTCGTTTTTATGGAACCAGTCCCTTCACCTTACAAGCTGAAGCTACTCGATTAATTGATATGTTTCACAAAAACTATTTCGATAAGCGGGGAATTCGCTGGGGGATCAAGTTAAAGGAAAATCAAAGAATCATTGGTACCGTTGGTCTAAATGTGCTCAATCTTAAAAACAAACGGGCGGAAATCGGTTATGAGCTGCATCCCGCCTTTTGGAGAAAAGGGTTTACAGCTGAGGCCGTTAGTGAAGTGATTAGGTTTAGTTTTGAACAGCTGGGATTATATCGAATTGGTGCGATTGTTTACCCAGAGAATATTGCCTCCCTGGCATTACTTGATAAATTGGGGTTTACACACGAAGGATTACTACGCGGCTATATGTTTCAAGATGAGATTCTCCATGATACGTATATGTTATCGCTATTAAAACCAGAATGGGAAAAAAGCCAGGTGGAATAATCCTGGCTTTTTATTCTTCAAAATAATTCTTAACAGCTTTTGGATTCTTTACATCCTCATCTTGGTAATAAGGATTATTTTCTGTTACATTCTTCGGATCAAGATTTGTTTTAATGACAATCATCGGTGTTGGCGTACTTTCAAGTATAATCCGATCATTCAATTGATCAAAATCGGCTATCTTTTTATTTCCCGGTTGTTGCGGCTCCATATTAACACCTCCTAGAGTCTAGCTTGCTGAGTTTTTTAATAATCATTCATCAAACTTAAATCTCCGCTGAATTCATCAGAACAATCCGCCAACCGTCAATGTCCTCAAGTCGTTATATCCTGCTATGTATTACCATTTGGAGCTCAGTTTATTTGTTAAGTCTAAAGTCCAAATATTCTTCATATGTTGATAAAAAGAAAAAAACTAGGAAGTTTTACCTTCCTAGTGTCGTTACTCCTCTTCCCCGCCGACTAAGAAATCTGGGTTTAGTTCCTCAAATTCTTCGTCATCCACATCTAATCCCCAATCATCATCATTGTCTTTGCAGGCTTCTAGGCTTACTCGGACACATACCTTCGTTTCACCTATAACCTCAACAAGGAATTCCCTTTCGACATGGACGATGATGCGGTTACCATTAGGGGAGATGACGGCTTCACAGCAGTTAGGCTGTTGCAGTACTCGAGCACAAATTTCATTGTCATCGAGGCAGTCATGGTCACGATACTTTAATTTAATGGTATCTTTGTACTGAACGCATTCAGTTACAACCTCTGTTTTGGTATTATCATTATATGAATACCAAACATTGATATCATACGAGCCATGTATCTCTACCGTTTTGCCAACTTTTTTCGCTTTGTATTTATGGTTGATGATCCAACAGCCAAGAATACTTGTTGGATTATGCGCCGGGCTAATCGTATGATTGGACTGGGTGAATTTACGTCCTTTCGCTACTACGGCCTTTGTGATTATCTCTCTATATTCTCCCATTTCGCGCGAACCCTCCTCATTCATTTTCATTTCATCGTATGCGTGAACTTAGACTAGTGTGATATATAATTTTGCGAATACTGGTTAAAAGTTTAGTCATGCTTCATTTTATGCGGGATTTATAGGTGTGTGACTTTCAATGCCTGTACTTTAACAGGAAGGTAATGGAGATGTTTTTTGAAAAAAAGACAAAAAGAAAACCAGACTTCATTGAGAAGCCTGGTCTGTTTTTTTAGTGGTCGTGATCACAGTCGTTATGGTTATCACAAGCACCGCCGCCATTTTTTAAGCTCGAGCCTGTTTCCCCCGCTAATACGTCTCCACCTGTTGAAACGATAATTTCATCGGTAACTGTATTAGAAATAGTGGAAGCAATCAATTGAAGCAGGTCATTTACATCTACTTGGGATTGTTTGAAATCCTGAACTACTGGAATCTCATCCAATTCCTTTTCAATTGCAGCAATTTTGTCTTCAACCTTCTTCAATGCTTCTGATTTACCATAATGCTGTAAGTTCACAGCCTGCTTTTGCAGTCCTTTAATATCAGAAATTAACGTTTTAACTTTTTGATTTTCATTAATATGAGCTTCTGCCCGCTTAAAAAAATCTACTTCGTCTGTTTCTGCAATCATTCGAGCTAGATCTGCTGCACGAGCGACGATATCGTCTTTTGTATACTTCGCCACTTTATTTCACCTCAACTGGTTCTAATTCTTCAACCATTTCTCCATTTAATGACCATGTTTTTGCATCTGTAATCTTTACTTTAATGATTTTTCCAATCACTGATTTTGGTGCGATGACGTTGACAAGCTTATTTCTAGTCGTATAACCAGCAAGGACGTCCGGATTGTTCTTACTTTCCCCTTCGATCAATACATCAACGGTTTGACCAACATGCTTTTTCATTGCTTCTAAAGAAAGCTCATTGACCAAATTGTTTAAGCGTTGAAGACGTTCTTTCTTCACCTCGATTGGAACATTATCTTCCATTTTGGCAGCTGGTGTACCTTCACGTGGGGAATAAATAAAGGTATACGCTAATTCGTAACCTACCTCACGATAAAGTGACATCGTTTCTTCAAACTGCTCATCTGTCTCATTTGGGTAGCCAACAATGATATCAGTTGTGAGAGCAACATTTGGGATTGCGGCCTTAATTTTTCTCACTAGCTCTAAATATTGTTCTCTTGTATATTTACGAGCCATAATTTTTAAAACATCTGTTGATCCTGACTGAACTGGAAGGTGAATATGGTCCATTAAGTTACCGCCCTTGGCAAGAACCTCAATCAAACGGTCATCAAAGTCGCGTGGATGGCTTGTGGTAAAACGAATTCTTGGAATATCAATTTTACGTAATTCATCCATTAGGTCACCTAGACCATAGTTCATTCCTTCTAAGTCTTTTCCATATGCATTTACGTTTTGACCCAGCAGGGTAACTTCCTGATAACCTTGTGCGGCTAGATGGCGTACTTCCTGGATAATTTCTTCCGGTCTGCGGCTCCGTTCTTTCCCGCGTGTATATGGAACGATACAATAGGTACAGAATTTATCACAGCCGTACATAATGTTTACCCATGCTTTGATTTTCCCACGACGTACCTTCGGAAGGTTTTCAATGACGTCGCCTTCTTTTGACCATACTTCGACAACCATTTCTTTTGACATGTAAGCTTCATGTAAAATATTAGGAAGGCGGTGGATATTGTGTGTACCAAAAATCATATCCACATGGTGATAGGTTTTTAGAATTTTATTAACAACCGATTCTTCTTGTGACATACAGCCACAAACACCTAAGAGCAGGTCTGGCTTTTCCATTTTTAGTGCCTTTAAATGTCCAAGCTCTCCAAACACTTTGTTTTCAGCATTTTCACGGATCGCACATGTATTAAGAAGAATAACATTCGCATCCTCCGTGTTGTCGGTTGGTTCATAGCCTAATGCAAGAAAGATCCCTGCCATTACCTCCGTATCATGCTCATTCATTTGACATCCATAAGTACGGATATAGAACTTACGACCTTCACCCATTCCACGAAACTCTTCAGGAATAGCGAAGTCATTATGATACTTTACTTCTTCCTTACCACGCTTTTTCGCATCTTTTAAGGAAGGTGCGGTAATCACTTGTTCGAAGTATTTGCTGTAATCCTTGGCGGATTTTTTGTCCGAAGAATTAGCAGCTGCTACTTGCTGGCCTTCTAATCGTTGTTTTTCATTCATGGTTCATAAACCCCTTTCTTTAAAAAATAGCCTCAAATGTCTATTAAATTTTCATTTGTTATTTATTACCTGAGCTTACTATGAAAGTCCGCACATTATTATAGTATAAAGGTTTACATGACTGAAAACAATAGAAAACCCTGTCAACACACGAGTTATCATGTGAAACCACTGATAAGAAATATTATTAAAAAGAAGTTCAGAAACTAGCCGCACTGTCTGTGAATATAAGCGCTAAAAAACCCGCGGAATAGTCTTCCACGGGTAGGTGTTTCATCTATTACATAAATTCTGCAACTAACTTATCAAAGTGTGCTTGATCAAGGTTTAATTCAGCCTTTGTTAATGGCTCTTCGGAATAACTAGGAATTAATTCTTGATAAGAAGGACGCTCAGTGTTTTGGTAAATTAGACCGGTAACTAAGCCATTATGCTGCATTAATGTCTGCATTGCTTGTTCGCGATTAGACGGATCATATCCTTCAATTGTACTTAGTTTTGTTAGATTTTCCTTAAACCAGTCATATGTGTTGACTTTATTGTAAGTTACACATGGACTGAACACGTTAATTAAGGAGAATCCTTTATGTTTAATTCCAGCTTCAATTAAGGCAGTAAGATCCTTTAAATCTGTCGAAAAGCTTTGTGCGACAAATGTAGCTCCAACTGTTAATGCCATTTCCATTGGAGAAATCGCTTGTTCAATTGAACCCATCGGAGTGGATTTTGTTTTAAAACCTACTGCCGAACGAGGAGATGTTTGTCCCTTTGTTAAACCATAAATTTGGTTATCCATCACGATGTAAGTAATATCAACGTTACGACGAATTGCATGAATGGTGTGCCCCATTCCAATCGCATAACCGTCACCATCACCACCGGAAGCAATGACCGTTAAATCACGGTTTGCCATTTTAACACCTTGGGCAATAGGAAGTGAACGGCCATGAATGCCATGGAAGCCGTATGAATTAATATAACCAGAGATACGTCCTGAACAGCCGATCCCTGAAACAACTGCTAAATTTTCTGGTTGTAACCCACAATTTGCTGCTGCACGCTGCATTGCTGCCTGTACGGAGAAGTCGCCACAGCCTGGGCACCAGTTCGGTTTAACATCATTTCTAAAGTCTTTAAAAGTGGCCATCTAGAACAACTCCTTACATTTTGAATGAACTTCGTGTGGTAGGAATGGATTCCCATCATATTTAACATATTTTGTGATTTTATCAGCATGACCAACATTCATTTTCATAATGTTTGCTAACTGTCCTGTCGCATTGTTTTCTATGACGATTACTTTTTTCGCAGCTTGTACTAATGGAAGAACTTCCTCCGATGGGAATGGATGAATTAGACGAATTTGGGCATGATTTACTTTCAAGCCGTCTTTCGCTAATCGAACCATCGCTTCTTCAATGGCACCGCGAGTAGAGTTAAACCCTACGATTAATAAATCTGGATTTTCATGTGGTGCATTCTTATAAACAGGTGTGTTAAAGCGAATATTTTCAACTTTACGGAAGCGTTTATCCATTTGTGCAATCCGGTTTGAAGCAGATTCTGATGGTTTACCAGTTTCAGCGTGCTCAACACCAGTAACATGGTGGATTCCGTTCTTCATACCAGGAATGGTACGAGGTGAAATGCCATCTTCTGTTACTTCATAGCGCTTGAAATAGCCTTTGTTTTCAATTTCAGGAAGCTCTTCAGTTACAAGCTTTCCACGTCGGATTTCTACTTTAGATACATCTAAAGGTTCAACGGTTTGCTTACCTAATGACAATTGAAGGTCAGACAATACAATGACCGGACATTGATATTCTTCAGCCAGGTTAAAGGCTTCTGCTGTATCATAGAATGCTTCTTGAACAGTACTTGGCGCTAAGACGATTTTTGGAATTTCACCATGTGTTCCGTAAATCATAGCCATTAAGTCAGACTGTTCTTGCTTTGTTGGAAGACCTGTAGAAGGACCTCCACGTTGTGTATCAACGATAACAAGCGGAGTTTCTGTAATACCAGCTAGTCCGATTGCTTCCATTTTCAATGATAACCCAGGACCAGATGAAGCTGTGATCGCACGGATACCACCATAGCTTGCACCAATCGTCATTGTTGCTGCTGCGATTTCATCTTCTGTTTGAATTACTGTTCCACCAACAGCCGGTAATTTCTTAATTAAATATTCCATGATATCTGAAGCAGGTGTAATAGGGTAAGCAGCCATGAATCGACATCCGCCTGCCATAGCCCCTAACGCGATTGCATCATTTCCAATCATATACATACGGCGTTTGCCATCTGCTTTTTCAAGTACCATCGTCGGTACAGATGCATCCATTTTTTCTTTCATATAATCGTAGCCCGCTTTAATGGCATCCATATTTTTGGCTACAACCTTATCACCTTTTTTACCAAAAATCTCGCGAACTACTTCTTCAAAAACTTGAATATCCAAATCTAGAACGGCAGAGGTAGCCCCGATGGCAACCATGTTCTTCATTAAGGAAGTCCCTAGTTCTGTTGCAATTTCAGTGAATGGAACCGCATACAAGGAGGCCTCAGTGTCTTCAGGTTTCTTTGGATCAAATTTTGCATCAGCTAAGATTACACCATTACTGTGCAGTTCTTTGTAGTTAACATCAATAGTTTCTTGGTCGAATCCTACAAGGATATCCAGGTCATCAGAGATAGAGCGAACCTCTGTAGTGCTAACTCTGATTTTATTATTTGTATGACCGCCTTTAATACGTGATGAAAAGTGACGATAACCATACAAGTAATATCCTAGGCGATTCAGTGCGATAGCAAAGATTTCCCCAGTACTTTCAATACCTTCCCCTTGTTGTCCGCCAACTTTCCATGAAAGTTGATTGATCATTCCCTTACACCCCTTTGGATATGTATAATTAAGTAGTCTAAATCATATTAATTGTAGCACAATTCCAAGTAATCCACTAGAAATTAGCCTGTGAAAACGGTATGAAGACTAAATAGTCAGAATTGAGAATATGTACTAAACGCTTACAATTCTAGACCTAAGAACTCAAAATTGCAACCCTTTGGCACGAAATATTGTCGAAAATATGAATATTTTTTTATTATTAAAAAATGGCCATTACTTCACTAGGAAAATTTCGTTAAAATTAACGATTAGATATGCAAATACTAGATTTCTTTACTATAAATATTATTCTCATTTAGGTTTGTGTTATATAGCAGAATAGTATTATCTTAATTTTTATATGCTTTTAACAGCAAAAAACCTGCTGGAATGATTTCCAAGCAGGTCAGTATGTGAATTCTGGATGTTTACATGTTGCGGCCTATCTCTTTCAACGCGGCTCTACAATTAGCTTAATGGCTGTGCGTTCTTCCCCGTCAATCAAAATATCGGTAAACGCAGGGATACAGATCAAATCAACTCCGCTAGGTGCTACAAATCCTCTTGCAATCGCTACTGCCTTTACGGCTTGATTCAATGCACCCGCACCAATTGCCTGTATTTCTGCTGCACCTCTTTCACGCAGAACTCCGGCAAGTGCACCAGCTACAGAATTAGGATTAGATTTTGCTGAAACTTTTAATATTTCCATTCCTAGCTCCCCCTTAGAAAAATCCCGATCCCGCATGAGCAGTTCATGAACAAATCAGGTTATAACATTCCACTGCTACTATATTCAGCTCTGAAAAGACATATTCCAGCTTGGACGAAAAAAGTCAAGATATTCGCAATAAACGAACTCACGAATTGAATGATTTTTATCGGGGAGTTCAACAAAGGTTAAAAAGACAAAAAAAACTTCCTAATTGGAAGTTTTTAACTATAATAAGGATGATCGTCATTGATTTGGATGGGAACGATTTTTTTTGAAAAACCTGTTTTTCTATCTAATTCAATGTAAACGGCACTCAGCTGGTTTCTGCCGGACGTCGGCACTTCAAATCGGACTGGCAGGCTTGTTAGGAATCTTTTGAGTACAGCCTCCCTTTCCACACCAAGAATGCCGTCGTAAGGGCCTGTCATGCCCACATCTGATAGATAACCCGTACCACCTGGCAAAACCCGGCTGTCAGCCGTTTGAACATGCGTATGGGTACCAACAACAGCAGACACTCTTCCATCTAAATACCAGCCCATGGCCTGCTTCTCACTGGTGACTTCTGCATGAAAGTCCACAAAGATGAAAGGCGTCCTTTCTCGGGCAATTTGGACTAATTCATCTGCTTTTTTAAATGGACAATCCAGTGGCGCCATAAAGGTTCGACCCTGTAGATTTATTACAGCTATTTCGAATTCATTTACTTTAAAAAATGCAAGTCCTTTTCCCGGTGTACCTTCTGGGAAATTTGCAGGCCGTACCATATTTTTTGCCGAATCGATAAATTCAAATATCTCTCGGTTATCCCATGCATGATTGCCCAGTGTAACCGCCTGGGCACCATGGCTCAAAAATTCACGATAGATTTTTTCGGTTATCCCCTTACCGCCCGCTGCATTTTCACCATTAATGATCGTAAAATGAGGCCGATATTTTTCTTTTAACTTTGGCAGATATTCCTTCACCATGTCCCGCCCCGGGGAGCCGACGACGTCACCGATAAAAAGTAGGTTCATTATATTCCCTTTCGTTGAAAAAAATTAGTATTGTTTAAATTGTATCACATATGATTCTTCTTTAATCCCTATGAGCTGGTCAAAAAAATAAAGCAGTGCATACGCACCGCTTTATTTTGCATATTCAACAGCCCGTGTTTCACGGATTACTGTTACTTTAATATGTCCAGGATAATCAAGTTCCTCTTCGATTCGCTTACGAATATCTCGTGCTAATCGATGGGCAGCAAGATCATCAACTGCGTCTGGTCTTACAATAATACGGACTTCTCTACCTGCTTGAATCGCAAAAGATTTTTCAACGCCTTCATAAGACTCTGAAATCTCCTCAAGCTTTTCAAGGCGGCGGATATAGTTTTCGAGTGTTTCACTGCGAGCGCCTGGTCTAGCAGCTGATAAAGCATCTGCTGCTGCCACAAGGACGGCAATGATGGATGTAGGTTCTGTGTCACCATGGTGGGATGCAATACTATTGATTACTACAGGGTGTTCCTTGTATTTCGTTGCAAGTTCTACCCCGATTTCCACATGGCTTCCTTCTACCTCATGGTCAATTGCTTTACCGATGTCATGAAGTAATCCTGCACGACGGGCAAGTGTTTCATCCTGACCAAGTTCAGCAGCCAATAAACCCGAAAGCTGAGCCACTTCCATAGAATGTTTAAGGACGTTTTGACCGTAGCTAGTACGGAATTTTAAGCGGCCAAGGATTTTGATAAGATCGGGATGAAGTCCATGGACTCCCACTTCAAAGGTTGTTTGCTCTCCGACTTCACGAATATATTCATCCACTTCCCGACGGGACTTTTCAACCATTTCCTCGATTCGGGCCGGATGGATCCGTCCGTCTTGAACTAACTTCTCTAAAGCTAAGCGAGCCGTCTCTCTCCGAATAGGATCAAAGCCTGATAGAATGACAGCTTCAGGAGTGTCATCAATAATCAAATCAATTCCCGTTAATGTTTCAAGGGTACGAATATTTCGTCCTTCACGGCCGATAATCCGACCTTTCATTTCGTCATTTGGAAGGTTGACGACAGAAACAGTCGTTTCCGCAACATGGTCAGCAGCGCAACGCTGGATGGCTAAGGAAAGAATTTCCTTCGCTTTCTTGTCGGCTTCCTCTTTCGCCCGATTTTCACTTTCTTTAATCATTATAGCCGTGTCATGGGTTAATTCTTGTTCCATTCTGTCGACAATGATTGCTTTTGCTTCCTCGCGCGTTAAGCTCGAAATACGTTCGAGTTCAGTTTGTTGTTTTCGTACCAACTCGTCCACTTTGCTTTCCATCTCTTCAATATGCTGTTGTCTTTGGTTTAGAGAATCATCCTTCTTTTCTAAAAGATTTTCACGCTTGTTTAACGTTTCGTCTTTTCGATCTAAATTCTCTTCTCTTTGCAGTAAACGGTTTTCTTGTTTTTGCATTTCATTTCTTCGTTCACGAACCTCACGTTCAGCTTCAGTACGAAGCTTGTGAATTTCATCCTTTGCTTCTAGCAAAGCTTCTTTTTTCAATGAATCAGCATCACGTTTCGCATCTTCAAGAATCTGTTCTGCAGCATTCTTTGCACCTGCTACTTTTGCATCAGCAATGGATTTATGAACAAAATAGCCAACAACGGCACCGACGATAAGGCCAAGCAAAATGGAGATGATAGTAATTAAATCCAATCGTTACACCTCCTCTTGCTATGAACTTTTGTTTTTTTTTTAAGTGTCGGCATGTACATTGTTTAGACTCAACATACAGCAAGCACCAAGGCTTTTCGCAATGTAATATTTCCAAAAATGTAAAATATACATGTTAATTGTAAAGCTGTGAATATTTATTGTCAAGGCTTTGTCCGATTAGCTTTTTGAAATATTTAGAAATTAGCCTAATCTACATAATAGTTTATAATATCAATAACGCATATTTATAAACACAAATGCATTTTAATGCATTTTTAAGAAAAAAGCAAAACCTATTCCAGGCTTTGCTCTACTTAGACCTATTCTAATAAATTAATCTGTTCATCTTCATCTTCTGATTCCGTTACAACTTTTTCTCCATCTAAACCGAAGTGTTCACGGATTTTTTGGTTGATTTCATCACGGATACCAGTATTTTCTTTTAAGAATAACTTCGCATTTTCACGGCCTTGGCCTACTCTTTCATTGTTATAAGAGTACCATGATCCGCTTTTTTGGACGATATCTAGTTCAGAACCTAAATCGACAATCTCGCCTTCTTTAGAGATTCCTTCTCCATACATAATATCAACTTCAGCCGTACGGAATGGCGGAGCCACTTTGTTCTTTACGACTTTAATTTTGGTTCTGTTACCAACCATTTCAGTGCCTTGCTTTAAAGTTTCTGCACGGCGTACTTCAAGACGGACAGTGGAATAGAACTTTAAGGCCCGGCCACCAGGTGTGGTTTCGGGATTTCCGAACATGATCCCGACCTTTTCACGAATCTGGTTAATAAAGATTGCAATTGTTTTTGATTTATTAATCGCACCTGATAGTTTACGAAGAGCTTGTGACATTAAGCGGGCTTGTAAACCTACGTGTGCGTCACCCATTTCGCCTTCGATTTCTGCTTTAGGAACTAGGGCAGCAACGGAGTCAATTACAATAATATCAACAGCACCGCTTCGTACTAAAGCTTCAGCGATTTCAAGCGCCTGTTCACCTGTGTCAGGTTGTGATAATAGTAATTCATCAATGTTAACACCAAGTTTTTGTGCATATGTTGGATCAAGAGCGTGCTCGGCATCAATAAACGCTGCTTGTCCGCCTTTTGCTTGTACTTCTGCAATTGCATGAAGGGCAACGGTTGTTTTACCAGAGCTTTCCGGACCATAAATCTCAATTATACGTCCTCTAGGGTATCCACCTACTCCAAGTGCCGCATCAAGTGCTAAGGAGCCGCTCGGAACAGTTTGTATTCTTGTTTCGGTTTTTTCTCCCATTTTCATAATGGAACCTTTACCGAATTGTTTTTCTATTTGCTTTAACGCCATTTCTAAGGCGGCCTTACGGTCACTCACAAATAGTTCCTCCTTTTTATATATAAAGAATTAAAGTTAAATTATTGCGTTGAAATCTATTAATATAAATCCTATTATTACTATACCTTCTTTTAGTCTATTTGTCGAGTAAAAAGGCGAACATTTATTCGACCTATTTGTTAACAATTAATACTAGGAAAACAGCTGTATTAACCCCGTTTTTGTCTTTTTACTGCATTTAACTAGCTAATAATTATATTTTCTCTTTTTATCTGAAAATGAAACTTCTATGATTTTATAAAGAAGGAATTTTTATGGAGGCCCCTAGTAGAAATTGCTTATTGGACAAAAATATATTATGACTTTGGTAATTTGTCTTATAGGAGCGCTCTATAGAACAAAACTCTCTTATTCCTTAGCTAAACTGTCTATTAGAACTGCCCTATTGGACAATTTCCTCTTTGATCGTAGCCTAACTGTCCATTAGAACTTCTCTATTAGACAATTTCCTCTTTGATCGTAGCCTAACTGTCCATTAGAACGGCCATATTGGACAATTTCCTCTTTGATCGCAGCCTAACTGTCCATTAGAACCACCCTATTGGACAATTTCCTCTTTGATCGCAGCCTAACTGTCCATTAGAACTGTCCTATTGATCAAAAACCCCTTGCCTTCTAATAACTTGTCCAATAGCAACAAATCATCCTGCTCTCCCGACCAACCCCAACCCCGACCCCACTCCAAAAACAAAAAACCACAGAACACTATTTAGCATTCTGTGATTCTTTTAAATTTTTTAAGATAAAATAACAACCATATTTCACCGCACGATTGCGGATTGCTTCCCTAGTTCCTCCGAGAGTAAGTTTTTCCACTACCGTCGGTCTTCCCTGAATAGCAACCCCAACATAAACGGTGCCTACCGGCTTACCTTCCAGCTCATCCGGACCTGCTACACCAGTGAAACTGATCCCAATATCAGTACCTAATAATGAAGCTCCATTTTCCGCCAGCTCTATAGCACATTGTTCACTTACCGCACCATCGTTCTCAAGCGTTTCTTGTCTCACTTGCAGAATCTTGTGCTTAACTTCATTTGAATAGCAAACCACTCCACCTTTAAAAACAGAACTAACACCGGCAACCGAGGTTAACTCCTTCTGGAACAATCCCCCAGTTAAACTTTCCGCAGCCGTAATCGTTAGGTTTCTTTCTTTTAAAACTTTTGTCAGTTCAGCTAATAATGAAGTATTATCATATCCATAGATATACTGACCAACACGTTGACTAATTGCTTTTTCCACTTCATCCAGCATGGACTGGGCAAGGTCCTCATCTACGTGTTTTGCCGTTAGGCGCAGGGTCACTTCCCCATCACCTGCAAGCGGAGCAATCGTAGGATTACTTTGTGCATCAATGATATCGATAATTTCCGTTTCCAATGCCGCTTCCCCGATTCCAAAGAAACGCAGTACCCTAGAAACAATTTTCTCATTCGCTGCATCTTTAGAGGTCAGGGCCTTGCAGCCATATTGACGAAACATCGGTTCCATTTCCTTTGGTGGACCAGGTAAAAGAATGTATGTGTTACCGTTTGTCTCCAGTACCATTCCAGGAGCCATCCCGTGGTCATTTGGAAGGATGTGCGAGCCTTCTAATACTAATGCCTGCTTACGATTATTTTCCGTCATAACCCGATTGGTCCGTGTAAAATATTGCTCAATAGATTCTAATGCCTGTTGGTCCATCACGAGATTTTTACTTAGATGACGGGCAATGGTTTCTTTGGTTAAATCATCCTTGGTCGGTCCCAACCCACCAGTAAATATAATGATGTTCGCCCGGCCCTCTGCCGTTTCAATGGCAGAAAGCAGCCTATCAGGATTGTCCCCCACAACTGTATGAAAATAGACGTTAATTCCAAGGTCCGCTAATTGCTGTGAGATAAATCGAGCATTAGTGTTCACAATTTGTCCGAGCAATAACTCCGAACCTACTGCAATTATTTCAGCATTCTTCAAGCCTATCCCCCCTTTAAAATATCGGCAGTCCTATTTTGAGTTTTTTAGTACATGGCTGTTTTTGGCAAAATAATCCCAGCCAGACCAAATCGTAAAAATCATCGCTACCCATAATGATAAAATATCAAATCGAAACGAAATCACTTCGAAAATTATATTATGTAATAAGAGTGAAGAAATGGCGATAATTTGTGTCCATGTCTTAATTTTGCCAAGCATATTCGCTGCGACAACCTCACCTTCACCTGCGAGTAACAGGCGGAGTCCAGTAACCGCAAATTCTCTGCTGATAATAACGATGACTATCCACGATGGTGCATAGACATCAGGAAGCTCAACGAGAACAATTAATGCGGCTGATACTAGTAATTTATCAGCCAATGGATCGAGGAATTTCCCCATATTCGTTACTAGGTTATATTTTCGGGCATAGTGACCGTCCACCCAGTCTGTACATGAAGCGATGATAAAAATAAGTGCACCAACAAAATGAGTTACAGGTAAGTCTGCCCCTAGCAGATGCATGTCCCCCCAATCAAAGGGTACGAGCATAATAATTAAGAATAATGGAATTAAGAGGATCCTTGATACCGTTATTCTATTAGGAATATTCATATTTTTTTCTCCTTATCATTGAAAAAGTGAAAAATAGCCATCAGCAGATGACTATTCATTCTTCAGAACATGTTGTATCTTGATGTTCTGAACATTAGCTGTTGCTGGTATAGCGTACTCGAGCTTTTGGTCATTCACATAAATATCTGTATTTGCAGCGTTTCCGATTCTAATAATAGCCATCGTTTCTGCAGACAAATCTTGTGTTTGACTTTCAGTTTTTCCTTTTATTAGCATTCCTTGGAAAAAGGTTTTCTGTTTTCCATTTTTAATGCTAACCCATGTTTGTCCTTTTGAAACCAGCTTAACGACAAATTTATCAGCATTCTTCAAATCATAGGTAGAGGTATTGCCCTGTGTTTGAACAGCTGTTAACTCCTGCTTAGGTGTATCCGCAGGCGGGGCCGTTTCCTCTTTTGGCTTAACTGTTTCTGCTTCTTTTTTAGTCTCGTCTTTTTTTGCTACTTCATCCGCTTTAACTTTTTCAAGTTTGGTTGATTTTTCAAGTTTAACCTGCTGTGTATCATTGCTGATGGCTTGATTCTTATTATTCCCAGCATGGTTGGAAATAAAGTAATATAAAAGACTAGCAATGCCAATAACAAAAACACCTATTAATACCTTTGGCAATACATCAAATACTTTAGAATCCCCTTTTGAAATCGCTTTGTGCGTTTTCACTCGTGATAATTGATGTATCTCATCATTATGGGAGGCTGGGATTTCGTTTTTATAGGTTTCAAAGATTTCATCGGGATTTAAATCGAGTGCTTCTGCATATTGCTTAATAAAAGCCCTCACATAAAAATTCCCAGGCATGCTCGCATAATTTCCTTCTTCAATCCCTACTAAATATCGCTTTTGAATTTTGGTTATGGTCTGAAGATCGTCTAAGCTTAAGTTTTTAGCTATTCGGGCTTCCTTCAATCGATTCCCTAGTTCCGTCACCTTTAACACCTTCCAATTTATTAAAAATCAAAATCTCCAAAATCAGATCCGGAGAACATATTATGCTGGTCAACGACATCGTAGGTTATTTCCTCTTCGGCGTCGTTGCGAAGTTCAATGATATAATTGAAATCGTCTAGCGTGTACTCTGAGTTCTGCACAAAGATATCAGGATGCTCAATCACTTTAACGGCAGGCAAGCGCATAATTTCACGTACAAGCTGCCAGTGCCGTTCGTTAGCACGTCTAGTAGAAACAATTCCATCAAGGATAAACAAATTGTTGGCGTTATATTCATCCTCAATCAGCTGATTACGGATCGTTTGTTTTAATAAAGTCGATGAAACAAACAACCAGCGCTTATTAGCACAAACACTTGCTGCAACGAGTGATTCTGTTTTACCCACGCGAGGCATCCCACGAATACCGATTAGTTTATGGCCCTCCTGCTTAAATAATTCTGCCATAAAATCAACTAATAATCCAAGCTCATCCCTTACAAACCGGAATGTTTTTTTGTCATCAGCGTCTCTTTGAATATAGCGGCCGTGTCTAACCGCCAGCCTGTCACGCAGTTTTGGCTCTCTTAGTTTTATTAGTTTTATTGTGTCCATAGTATTTAAAATTGACTCAAGCCGTTTTATTTGATCATCATCTTTTGCTAGGATTAATAATCCACGCCTGCCTTCATCCACACCGTTTATGGTGACAATATTAATTGCAAGCATCCCTAATAACGAGGAAATATCACCCAAAAGACCAGGTCGGTTCTTCTGAATCTCATATTCTAAGTACCATTCTTTTTTCATTAATAAAAAACCCCCAAAAAGAAGTTTCGACAAATTTTTTATACTGTCACGTCTAAACCTTATAATAAATGATTTTGATAGAAGATGAAAGGAAAAACAATGAATATGATATATTTATTAAAAATCTTAGCGGAGAGACGATCATGTTTGCAAAAACCAAAAAGAGAGGAGACCCTTAGGTCCCTCTCTCTTAGCGTGATCCGTTATTTGAAATTAATTTTACCATCATGTTAGCAATTGCTTGCTGTTCTTGTTTATCCGCAACAGACCAAAGATCTGCAAGAATTCTTTCCTGTTCATTTTTCGGCTCTACTTGGTTTGCTAAGTAGTCACCAATTTGAAAAGCAAGGTTATTAACAGCACCTTCACTCATGCCTTCGCTTTGTGCATGATGTAAGCGATCCGCTAAGAAGTCTTCCCACTGTTTCCAGTTTTCTAAAACAGACATTGTATTCCCTCCTTTAGAATAGTACAAGGTTATTTTGCGAAAAAGCACCCTGAACTATTCATTCTAACAATGAAATTTTTCTTAAGTGTACCAACCGCCATTGACCGACAGCACCTGACCTGTCATATATGAAGACTCATCAGATAGTAAAAAAGCTGCACTGGCAGCAATTTCTGCAGGCTTTGCCATTCTTCCCATTGGAATATCAAAGGAAACCTGTTCCAGTTCTTCAGGTGTGAAGCCTTCCATCATAGGCGTATCCACAGCACCTGGGGCGATGGCATTTACGCGAATTCCATTTAAGGCCACTTCTTTACTAAGCGCTTTTACAAAGGCGATTTGGGCCCCTTTTGCGGCGGAGTAGGCTACTTCACATGCAGCACCTGTCTGCCCCCAAATAGAAGTAACCACAATAATATTCCCTGTCCGTTTGGTTAATAATTTAGGTAATAATTCCTTGGTTAGCATCAGGGGATTTAGGACATGAATATTCAATAACTCTTCGGCTTCGTCATGCTTTAAATCAACCAGCAGTCCATAATGACTTTTCCCCCCGCAATGGATGATGGCATCTAAGGAAAAGATGTGCGGCAGAACAGACTGATATCCATTTGCGGCGGAAAAGTCAGCCTGAATGGGGATATATTCACCGCCATATGGTTCAAGCTTGTTTAGTAAATCCCTGATCGATTGTTCGTTTTGATTGTAATGAAGATACAAATGATAACCTTTTGCTGCTAAATTCATAGCCACCGCTTGTCCAATTCCGCCACTTGCTCCCGTTACTAACACATATTTATTCAATTACATCACTCTTTCATTTAGTAAACCCTAGCCCACCAATTTCACAACAAAGAAGCGCCGGGTTACGACGCTTCCTCGCCTACTTTTGTTTTGGTATTACTTGGCACACCGAGAATCGTTCCTCTGAAATGACTTCAGAAGCTAATGTTTGTAAGTCCTGCAGGGTTATTTTTTCGAGCGTTGGCACAACGTCGAATAAATTCATATCATTAAACGCATACCGAGTAAACTGGTTTGCGATATATTCAGGTGAATTTACAGCCCGCAAAAAAGCACCAATTTTCTTCTTTTTAGCTCTGTCTAACTGTTCATCATTAAACACACTTCCATGCTTTGCATCAAGAAGCATTTGTTTCAGCCTGTCAGATAATTTATCCGGCTCCGCCGTATCTCCTCCAACCATCGCAAAACCAAAGCCTTGTTCCTGCGTATAGTCGTAGGAAAAGGTTTCGTCGACAAGACCCTCGTCATAAAGCTTATTATAGTTATCGGAACTTTTACCAAACAATAAATCGAGCAGCACATTCATGGTTAACTCGTTTTTAAGCAGGACTTCGCCAGTCTGGTCTACATGAAGGGCCTTAATTCCTAAGAGCGTTTTGGAGGTTTGCACATTCATTTGAAGGACCTGTTTCTTTTCTGCAGCCTGCGTCGGCTCTTCTTCAAATTTTCGTTTAATCTCCGGCATATCCTTATAATCTTTTTTGGCCTGATTCTCTCTCACTTGTGTCATTATTTTTTCTGGGTCAACAGGACCAACAATAAATAACAGCATATTGCTTGGGTGATAAAAGGTATTGTAACACTCATATAGCCAATCTTTATCAATTTCCGCAATCGATTCAATTGTTCCAGCAATATCAATTTTCACTGGGTGATTTTGATATAAATTCTGGATTAAGCCAAAGTATAACCGCCAATCAGGATTATCATCATACATTGTAATTTCCTGACCGATGATCCCTTTTTCCTTTTCAACTGTTTTTTCAGAGAAATAGGGGCTCTGTACAAAATCAATCAATGTCTCTAAGTTTTTCTCCACATCAGACGTACTAGAAAATAAATAAGCAGTACGTGTAAATGATGTAAACGCATTGGCCGATGCCCCTTGACGGCTAAACTGCTGGAACACGTCGCCATCTTCTTTTTCAAATAGTTTATGCTCAAGAAAGTGGGCAATCCCATCTGGGACCTTGACATACTCGTCTTTGCCAAGTGGAACAAAGGTATTATCTACCGAACCATATTTGGTTGTAAAGGTACAATAGGTTTTATTAAAACCTTTTTTAGGCAGGATATATACATTTAAGCCATTAGACATTTTTTCATGAAAGAGTTCTTCTTGAAGCTGGTCAAAAGTAATTTTCTCCATTATTTGCCCGCCTCCGTTCCCGTTAAGAAATAAATCGTATCAAGCTGAATCTTTTCTGCCACTGCTGTGATTTCTTCCTTTGTCACTTTATTCATTTCATTCATCCACGTATCAAGAGAAATCGTCGTATCTGCAACCACATTATGATACAGAATTTCAGTTAAGCCTCTGGCCGTGTCAACTGTCTCCATAATTTGATTTTGGATAACTGCTTTGGTTTGCTCTAATTCCTGGTCGGTAAAATCTCCTTTTTTCATCGCATCCATCTGTTCATGAATGATTCCGACTGCCTGGTCATAGTTTTTTAAATCAATCCCTGACATGACCAGCATTAAGCCTTTATGGCTCTCAAGCCGGCTCGCTGCATAGTAAGCAAGACTGGCCTTTTCACGAACATTTATAAATAGTTTAGAATGTGAAAAACCGCCAAAAACCCCATTAAATACTTGAAGAGCAAAATAATCAGAATCTCCATAAACGATATTGGTCCTGTACCCGATATTTAATTTACCTTGTTTAACATCCTGCACTTCTTTTACTTCATTCACATTCGTTCTTTGGGTTGATTTTTGGGTTTGGATTTTTTTCGGGGTACGATTTCCAAACTGTAGTAACTGGCCTGCTAGTTGTTTTACTTCCTCTTCTTTCACGTCACCAATTACATATAGATCCATTTCATCTTCTGAAAAGGCCTTTTGATAATATTCGTATAAATTTTCCGGTGTGATTGCATCGACATCGCTGGCTTCCCCATTTACCTGGAGGGCATATGGTTCGTCTTTACACATTTCTTCTAGAAGGCGGACATTGGAATAGCGCATTTTATCATCGAAAACAGATTGAATCCGAGATTTGAGTACTCGTTTTTCCCTTTCCACTGTTTCCTTATCAAAGGCATTTCCGCTTGCATTTGGATTAGTTAAAATCTCTGACAACAGTTCAAATCCTTTTTTCAATAGCGGTGCAGGGTCGCTTAAAAATTTTTCATTGGCTATTTCTAAGGATACACTCATCACATGATATTCACCTTTTTTGGCCAAATCAACATAAAGAGTTGCTCCATATAGCTCATCTAAATAAGAGCGTAATGCTGCAGTGGAAGTATGTTTGGCTGAGCTGCTTTGTAATACATGAGGGAGCAGGGCTCGTTTCGTTACATCTTCTTTTGTTAAAGGTGCTTTTATTCGCCAAACGAATGTATTGGTCTTATACTTTTCGGTTGCAATGACATGGAGTTTATAACCCTGCAATTCTGTGATTTTTTCTGCAGTTGAGTCCATTGTAATCCTCCTTTTTCTAAAGGGCTTACTTATAATATGTAAACATTTTTCTTTATATCTTTCCCTCTTGTAAAAAACCTATACTTCTTACTATAATTTGCCAAGCCCGTACAACACAAGAATTTACTTCTATTTTTATTAAAAAAAGAAGGTGTCCCAATTTTTAGGGCGCACCTTCTTTTTTATGCATTAAATTAGTCTGTTGATTTCCGTTCCAGGCACTTCGCTTTCCGCGGGCGGAACGGGAAGCCTCCTCGTCGCTTCGCTCCTGCGGAGTCTCCCCTGCTCCGTACTCCCGCAAGAGTCTTCGCGCCTTCCGCTCCAATCAACAGAGTGTGGAAAAATTATTCATTAACCACCATTTGGGTCAGCCTCTTCCATTTACCGACTACCTTTAATATAATGGGTACCACTTGCTTTTGGAGCATCGGCACGACCGATAAATCCGGTTAAAGCGAGGACAGTTAATACATATGGAGCAATTAACAGGTAGACATTTGGAATTTCTTTTAAGAACGGTAAACTTGAACCAATAATACTGATACTTTGAGCAAAGCCAAAGAAGATCGCTGCACCCATTGCCCCAAGTGGATGCCATTTACCAAAAATCATTGCTGCTATTGCCATAAAGCCTTGTCCACTAATCGTAGAGTGGCTGAAGTTAGAGGTAATCGATTGAGCGTATACTCCGCCGCCGATTCCACCTAACGCTCCTGAAATGATAACACCCAGGTAACGCATTTTTGTAACGTTAATCCCCATCGTATCTGCCGCCATTGGATGTTCCCCGACAGACCGAAGACGAAGACCAAATGGTGTTTTATACACGATGTACCAAACGATAATCGCCACAATAATAGCAAGGAATGATGTCCAATAAGTGTTTTGGAAAAATATTTTCCCAATAATCGGGATATCTTTTAAAATCGGAATATCAATTTTGTTAAAACCTTTGTTGATAATATCTGTTTCACCCTTATCATAGATAAGCTTGACAAGGAACAAGGTTAGACCTGTTGCTAATAAGTTAATCGCCACACCGGAAACCGTATGGTCAGCACGGAATGTGATCGCTGCGACAGCATGTAACAATGAGAATATTGCACCTGCAACCATAGCAACTATAATCGCTAGCCACGGGGTTAAGCTGCCAAATGTATCTACAAACGTAAGGTTAAACACAATCGCAGTGAAGGCTCCAACTACCATTAACCCCTCAAGACCAATGTTTACAACACCTGAACGCTCTGAAAAAATACCGCCTAATGCAGTGAAGACAAGTGGAGCTGCCCATAATAAGGTGGATGGAACGACGATGATTAAGATTTCCATTAAGCTCACTTACTTCACCTCCTTTTTACTGAATCGATCAAGAAATACCCTTATTATATAACTTGAAGCAACAAAGAATACGATCAAGGCAATAATGATATCAACCAGTTCATTTGGAACTCCAGCTTCAAGCGGCATATTTAATGCCCCAACTTTTAATGACCCAAATAATAACGCCGCGAAAAATACCCCTAATGAAGTATTGGCACCAAGTAACGCAACCGCAATCCCATCAAATCCAACACCTGTGAAACCGCCTTTGACTGTGGCATAGCCAAAAGTACCTAATCCTTCCATTGACCCTGCCAACCCAGCAAAGGCACCAGCAATAACCATAGAGAGGATAATATTTTTGTTCACACTCATACCGGCATAATGAGCTGCATGCTGGTTAAAACCGACAGCACGTAATTCAAATCCTCTTGTTGTTCTTTCAAGTAAAAACCACATAACAATACAACCGATAATAGCAATAACAATACCCCAATGGAGTCGTGAATAATCCGTAATACTTTGTAACCAGTCCGATCTTAATGATGCAGAATCCTTGATCATATCGGTTTTATCTTTATTATCCGTGATGATATTTTTAATAATGTAATTGGAAACATGTAAGGCTATATAGTTCATCATAATTGTAACGATTACTTCATGAACACGGAAACGAGCTTTTAAAAAGCCAGGAATGAATGCCCACAAAGCCCCTGCTGCCATTGCCGCTAAAATGGCTAGTGGTAAATGAATAACTTTTGGAAGATCAAAGGCTACTCCCACCCAAACCGCTGCAAGCCAGCCGACTAGAAATTGTCCTTCTACCCCGATATTGAACAAACCTACCCGAAAGGCAAAGGCAACAGCTAAACCAGCTAGTATATAAGGTGTAACTTGTCGTATCGATTCCCCGATATAATACGATTCACCAAAAGCCCCATTCCACAGGGCCGAGAAAGCTGCCACTGGATCATAACCGCTGATAACCATGATAATGGTACCAACGATAATACCTAATACAACAGAAATAATTGGTGTTAAAATACTATTAAAGCGTTTAAGCATGGGAGTGTTCACCTGCTTCCTTTCTATTTGACCCAGCCATCAACAAGCCAAGCTCCTGCTCAGATGTTTCTTTTGGATTGACGATGGCGACGATTTTCCCCTCATAGATAACAGCAATTCGGTCACTCACGTTTAGAATTTCATCCAACTCAAATGAAACTAGTAAGACGGCTTTACCATTGTCACGCTGTTCAATGAGCCTTTTATGAATAAATTCAATTGCCCCTACATCTAGGCCGCGTGTAGGCTGTGCTGCAATTAACAGATCCGGATTCCGATCTACCTCACGGCCAATAATCGCCTTTTGCTGGTTTCCACCGGATAAGGCACGAGCCAACGTATATTCGGTTGGTGTCCGAACATCAAACTCACTGATTAAGGTTCGCGCTTTTTTATAAATTTCTTTAAAATTTAGGACCCCGCCTTTTGAGAATGGCTTTTTATTATATGTTTGCAACACCATGTTCTCGCCAATTGGGAAGTTTAAAACAAGGCCATGTTTATGACGATCCTGAGGGATATGGCCAACACCTGATTCTGTAATCTTCCGAGGTGTTTGGTTGATTAATTCTTTTCCGTTTAATTTTATGCTTCCATTTTCCGCCTTACGTAATCCAGTAATGGCCTCAATCAATTCGGTTTGTCCATTCCCATCGATACCCGCGATACCGACAATTTCTCCTGCTTTAACAGTTAAATTTAGGCCATTTACAATATTGATACCGCGTGAATCTTTGACGACTAAGTCCTGAACAGATAAAACATCCTGTTGTGGTTTAGCCTCTGCTTTTTCTGTTTTAAAGGTTACTTCACGTCCAACCATTAAGCTTGCCAGTTCATTAGGATTTGTTTCACTTACATTGACAGTCCCAATCCCTTTACCTTTACGGATAACCGTACAGCGATCTGCCACTTCCATAATCTCTTTCAATTTATGGGTAATGAGAATAATAGATTTACCTTCTTTTATAAGCGTTTTCATAATTTGCATAAGTTCTTTAATTTCCTGAGGTGTAAGTACAGCAGATGGTTCATCAAAAATGACGATCTCAGCGCCACGGTATAAGGTTTTCAGAATTTCGACCCTTTGCTGCATTCCCACGGAAATATCAGAAATTTTTGCTTGTGGATCAACTGAAAGCCCATAGCGTTCAGAAATCTCACGAACCTCTTTTTCAGCCTTTTTAAGATCAATTTTACCGCCAGTTGTGATTTCTCTGCCAAGAATAATATTTTCTGTCACAGTAAAAGTATCTACAAGCATAAAGTGCTGGTGCACCATGCCGATTCCTAAATCATTTGCAATATTCGGGTTGGTGATTTTCACAGGTTTCCCTTTGACCCGGATTTCACCCTGCTCCGGCTGGTATAGCCCAAATAGCACGTTCATTAAGGTGGATTTACCTGCACCATTTTCACCAAGTAATGCATGAATTTCGCCCTTCTTTAACTGAAGGGTAATGTTATCATTCGCAACGAAACCGCCAAATTCTTTACGAATGTTGAGCATTTCAATTACAAAATCCATTTTTCTCACTCCCTGCGATAAGATAAAAGGAAATTTTGACCAATAGTAGTAAGAGGTCAGACCTTTCAGATTTTTAAAAAAACAGGGATTTTATCCCCACTAAAATCATAAATGAAAGGTAGAATATGCTTCTACACTTCAGTTATGATTTCATTAAGAAGGAATAAGCAGGCGGTAAGACCCGCTTATTCCCTTGTTAACTTATTTTGCGCTGAAAGTTTTTAATTCTGCACGGGTACCAGGAACTTTTACAGTACCCGATTTAATTTTGTCCGTCCATTCTTTGACAGCAGTTTCAATAGCGGCTTTATTTGGTGCTTTACTATTGATTGGTGATAAACCAACACCGTCTTCAGCAAGACCGTATAAAGCAACTTTTCCGCCAGGGAAATTGCCATCTTTCGCTTTTGTAGAAACGTCGATAACAGCATTGTCTACTCGTTTAAGAGCGGAAGTTAAAACAACATCTGGACCCATGTTGGCTTGATCACTGTCAACCCCGATTGCCCAAATTTCACGGGATGGATCTTTTTTCTTAAGGTCATTAGCTTCTTTGAATAAACCAACACCCGTTCCACCAGCAGCGTGGAAAACGACATCTGCGCCGGAAGAGTACATTTTTGAGGCGATAGATTGGCCAAGTTCGGCTTTATCAAAGGCACCAGCATATTGAATGTCAACAGTCGCTTCTGGTTTCGCCGCTTTAACACCAGCTACAAATCCTGATTCAAAACGTTCAATAACAGCACCTTCAATACCGCCAATAAATCCAATCTTGTTGGATTTAGTTGTCATCGCAGCTGCAACTCCCGCTAGGAATGATGCCTCTTGTTCTTTAAATAGGATACTTGCAACGTTAGGCTGTTTAACTTCAGAATCAACAATTGCGAAATGCTTATCTTTTTGCTGTTTAGCAATTTCTTCAACCGCACCTTGCATTAAATAACCAATTCCAAATACTAAGTCAAAATTTTGACGAGCTAGTGTATTTAAGTTAGTAGAGTAGTCGGCATCAGATTTTGATTGTACGTAATCATATCCGCCTTTACCTTTTGTCATGTTATTGTCTTTACCAAATTTCTGTAGACCTTCCCAAGCGGACTGGTTAAATGATTTGTCATCAACACCGCCAACGTCAGTAACCATTGCTACAGAGAATGATTTTCCTTTATCAGTTGTTCCACCTTTGCTTGTATCATTGCTTTTTCCACAAGCACCTAAAAGTGTCCCAGCAGCAAGAACTAGTGAAAGCGCCATTCCAATTTTACGCATTTTCAAAGTATTATACCCCCTAAGAATGTTGTTTGATTTAGTAGAAATGTTTACATTTCCGTTTGTTTATCGTTTACACATATTAACAAAAAAAATTTAAGTTCTTTTTCTTAATACATGAAAACTAAATTTATCTGCCTTAAAATAGTTTACCGAAAATAGGACAGGTTCATCCGTTTCATCGAAATGCATTTGCTTTAATACTAACAATGCAGTTTCTGGGTCACATTCTAAAATGGGGGAAATTTTCTCATGGTAACCTAAAGGCTCTATTTGGGCAACTGCGTATGTAATTCTGCGATTTGCCGTTTCATCTAAAATCTGAAAAATAGATTCTTCCTCATGGGAAAATGTTTCAGGCAAAATGCTTTCCGGAACCTTGTCTATACAGTAAACAACCGGTTCTCCGTTTGCAGTTCTAACCCTCTCCATCACGAAAATCTCCTCATTAGCAGAACATGAGAATCGACGAATATCCTCTTCGGTAGGACCTTGAGTTGATGAACTTAAGAAAATAGTCCCTGGCTTCATCCCAACTTGTTTGATCATGTCAGTGACACTATTTAGTTGTTCAATCCCAGACGTAAACATAGGTCTTCCGTTAACAAAGGTACCTACACCATGGCGCCTTATGATGACGTTCTCCTCTTCTAGAATGCGAAGCGCTTCCCTAAGAGTTGCTCTGCTTACCCCCAGTTGTTTCGCAAGATCGAATTCCGAAGGCAATTTCTCTTTTTCTTTATATACCCCATTTTCAATATCCTGCTTCAACCGATCGATTACTTGTAAATATAAGTGCCGGTTATCTGACTTAATAGACATTTGCTGTTTCCTCCAGCCTTTTTCCTAAGACATCAGACATCTGATATCATTCCTACTAATCGGATTTATATTAACATTTTTTTTGGGATAAATAAATAGGAATATAAAATTTCGTCGAAAAAAGGGGGAAATAAGCTAACAAATAAAAAAACGCTTACAAAATATTGAAAAAAAGCTCGAATTTTGACGAAAAAAGCAGAAAAATAATAAAAATCAATTAACTTTCAACGTTTCTCTCCCACTACTATAGTATCAGTTTTTATAGAAATTAGACTTATAAAAAAAGAGCCATATGGCTCTTTTTTCCTACTTTTCTATATTTTAGAGGATTCCCGCTCTTAAGAGTTTATGAACTCTGTTCCTCATTTGGTTTTGCCTGTAATACGACGCGAGGTTTACTGCCTTCATATGGTCCTACCACGCCTCTGGCCTCCATTTCATCGATGAGACGTGCTGCTCGTGTATATCCGATACGGAACCGCCGTTGCAGCATCGATACTGATGCCGTCTGCATATCAATAATTAAGTCGACTGCATCGTTGTATAAATCATCATCGACGACGCCTGTTACCTCCGGAATATCATCCGGAATCATTTCTTCTTGATATTGTGCCTTTTGCTGTGAAATTACAAATTCCACTGTATCTTCTACTTCTTGGTCTGAAAGGAAGGCACCTTGAACGCGAACAGGTTTGGATGCACCGACAGGCAGGAATAACATATCCCCTCTACCAAGCAGTTTCTCTGCGCCGCCCATATCCAGGATTGTCCTAGAATCGGTCGCACTTGAAACAGCAAAGGCAATTCGTGATGGGATATTCGCTTTAATAACTCCAGTTATGACATCCACAGATGGCCGCTGGGTAGCAATAATTAAGTGAATTCCTGCTGCTCGGGCCATTTGCGCTAACCGTGTAATCGAATCCTCAACATCTGATGAAGCAACCATCATTAGATCTGCCAACTCGTCGACAATGACGACAATGTATGGTAACAAGGGCTGTTTATCATTTTCCTCAAGGTTATGTCTTCGTACATGTTCGTTATAGCCTTCAATATTACGTGTACCTGTATGAGAAAACAGTTCATAACGTCTCTCCATCTCACTTACTACTTTCTTAAGAGCTTGTGATGCTTTTTTTGCATCGGTTACTACCGGTGCTAGCAGGTGTGGAATACCATTATAAACATTTAATTCGACCATCTTCGGGTCAATCATCATTAATTTCACTTCATGCGGCTTTGCTCTCATTAGAACGCTTGTGATGATTCCATTGATGCAAACACTCTTTCCGCTTCCAGTAGCACCGGCAACAAGTAAGTGCGGCATTTTATTTAATTCCGCAAGAACGGCTTCTCCAGTTATGTCCCGGCCAAGACCGATTAATAGTTTGGCATCAGGCTTATCATTTTGAGTAGCCTCAAGCACTTCCCTTAAGGAAACCATGGCTACCTCGGAGTTCGGGACCTCAATTCCAATAGCGGATTTGCCTGGAATTGGTGCCTCAATTCGAATCCCTTTAGCTGCTAATGCTAAGGCTATGTCATCACTTAAGCTGACAATTTTACTAACTTTTACACCGACATCAGGATGTACCTCGTATTTTGTAACAGCAGGTCCTAAATGAACTTGGGTAACGCGGGCTTTTACTCCAAAGGATTGGAATGTCCGCTCCAGCTTTGCCGCATTCGCGTGAATTAATTCATATTCACCACTTTGATCTGTCTTCCTCGGCGCCTTTAACAGCCGAAGCGGTGGTAATTCGTAAGATACATTTTCGACTTCCGCTTCAGTAAACGATATTGGCGGGGTATTGTCATCTTCAGCCTCTTCAGTTTTACTCTTTTGTTCTTTCCCTTTTACTTGCTCTGTTTCTGGTTTTTCACTTGGGGAAGCATCTACATAAGCCCGATCCGCAAAACTGGAGATAATTGTCTCAGGAATAATTGTTTCTTCCTGTTCCGGTGGCACAGTGTTGATAACTGGGGCCGGCTGTCTTTGACGGTTTTCTTTTTCCTTTTGCTTCTCGGCAATACGCTCATTACGACGCTCTGTTTGTTTCTGCTTCCATTCAGACATATCCAATTTAAAGGCTTCCCATTGACCTTTTGAAAAATCGAAAATAGTGATGATAATTTTTCCAATGAAATCACCAATTGACTTTCCTGTTAGCAAAATTATTCCAATTAATATAAAAATGAATGCAATAATTTTTGTCCCTGTTTCTGCGAATAGATAGTGAAATAAGGCAAACAAAACTGCTCCGAGAATACCTCCGCCAAGGTCGGTGGTGCTTGTCTCCCCTCTTACTTCCATCATAAATAACTCCCAAGTATTACTTATTACACTTGGGTCTTTAAATTTTCCATCATTGGTAAGTAAATGAAATAAGGTTACATGACTTAACAGGAGGATGGCCGAAATAATAAAATAGGTGCCAACTAACTTAATATGAAAGAAAAAAGGAATACTCCGTTTCCACATTAAATAAACACTTAATATTACTAGCCCTAACAGTCCAAGCATATACCATTCGCCCATCCAAAAACGGAAGAAAAGAACGGTGGCTTTTCCAACTGCCCCGAGCTTGGCAATTGCAATAATTGCTAGCGCTAAAATGGCAAGGGCCGATAATTCAAATTGAACGGTCCGTTTTAAATGATTGTCTCTCTTTTTTGGTTGTCTTCTCTTTTTTTTGGCCATTTAATCACCTTGTACTAAAAATATGTTTTTCAAAAATATACAGAAGTCTTACTCATAAATATCTATAAAGAAAGCAGCCCAAATTTGGCTGCTCTTTTTCTTCTTTGATAATTATACCATAATCTTCTATTATAATGCCGATAAACCGCCAAGGTTAGCAAAAGAAATTTTTGCACCCGGACAAAGCTGCTGATTTAAATAATGTTGCGGGTCGCTGCTTAAAATACGGACTACTTCGACATGCTCTGAATCTTTTTGCTCGACCAGCATCGAGATACCCTGATAAGTAATCAGTTTTTGTTTGCTCTCTTCCACTTGTTCGGCTGGAAATATCAGTTCACTTGGCATCATCGTATATAAAATCATTGAATCAGCCCCTCATTTTTCCCCTTTTGGAGTTCAATCATATCATTTAGTTTCTTCATTGCAGGTCCTAGACCGCCTACTTCATCAATTAATCCGTATTTAACAGCATCAATACCGATGACATTTGTCCCAATATCTCTAGTTAAATTACCCTTGGCAAACATTAAATCTTTAAAGGTTTCTTCTCTAATTTTGGAATGCCCTGTTACGAAATTAACTACCCGCTCTTGCATTTTATCTAAATACTCAAAGGTTGCAGGAACTCCAATCACAAGTCCAGTCAGGCGAATAGGATGGATGGTCATCGTAGCAGTTTCTGCAATAAAAGAATAATCACAGGAAACAGCAATTGGTACCCCGATGGAATGTCCTCCCCCTAAGACAATCGAAACAGTTGGTTTTGATAGGGAGGCAATCATTTCTGATATAGCTAGTCCGGCTTCCACATCACCGCCAACTGTATTCAGGATAATCAGCACCCCTTCAATTTTTGGATTTTGTTCAATTGCAACTAATTGCGGAAGTAAATGCTCATATTTGGTTGTTTTATTTTGTGGCGGCAAGGCAAGATGTCCTTCAATTTGGCCAATTATGGTTAAGCAATGAATACTAGAATCGGCTGAGAGCTGCGGAACATTCGTTTGACCAAGTTGTTGTATCTTTTCTAATAATGGGGAAGACTTTTCCTCTTTTTGAGGCTCTTGTCCTTCTTGTTTGCCGGTATCGTTATTTTGATAATCGTTATTCATTCTACTACTCCCTCCAAGCATGATATATGTTTAGTATTTACCCGAGACACAATTTCATGCTTTAAATATAAAAAGGCACTGGCTTATTCACCAGTGCCTTTCTATATTACACTTCCATAATGATCGGAAGTATCATTGGTCTTCTTTTTGTTTTTTCATATAAGGATCGATTCAATTCATCTCTTATTTCTTGTTTTAAGCTGGCCCATTCAAACGTACCTTTTGCTGTATTTCTTTCTACGATATCACGGACTAATTTTGTAGAATCATCCATTAACTTTTCTGACTCACGTACATAGACAAAGCCCCTTGAAATAATTTCGGGCCCTGCGGCAATTTTCTTTTCCTGCTTCGTCAAAGTTACCACAACGATCAGAATACCGTCTTGTGATAAAAGCTTTCGATCACGTAACACAATATTGCCCACATCACCCACACCAATCCCATCAATTAAAACATTTCCTGATGGAACTTTACCGGTAATACCAATGCTGCCTTCTTTCCATTCGACCACATCACCGCGGTCAGGAATGACGATCTGTTGATCCGCAAGTCCACATTCCAATGCCACTTTCCTGTGTGCTTTTAGCATCTTATATTCACCGTGAACAGGAATGAAAAATTTCGGTTTCATCAAATTAATCATGAATTTTAATTCTTCTTGGCTGCCATGGCTAGATACATGAAGGGCTCGTTTGCCAGAAATCACATTAGCGCCAGCTCTAAAAAGCATATCAACCGTTTTAAATAAAAAGACTTCACTGCCCTTTAGAGGTGAGGCGGCAATTAGAACTGTATCACCTGGCTGGATGTTTAAAAGTTTATGTGATTGCTTGGCCATCTTCTGTAATGCCTCAATCGGTTCACCTTGGCTGCCTGTCATTAAAACGACAATTTCACGGTCCTGGTAGTTTTTTATTTCACTAACTGGGATAATTAGATCCTCATCAACTTCTAAATAACCTAAATCGAGCGCGATATGATAAATTTGTTCAAGGCTCTTTCCGACAACCGTGACTTTACGGCCATTTTCACTAGCAGCATTAAAAATATGCTGAATCCGATTGATATCCGATGCAAAACAAGCGGCAATAATTCGGCCTGGTGCATTATAAAAGGCATTAGACATCTCTCGTTCAACCTTGGACTCCGATGTGGTATATCCAGGGGCTTCAGCCTCTGTACTATCGGATAATAAACACAATACTCCTTGATCTCCAATGGCAGCCATTTTGCCGACTTCAGCTTTATAAAGCTTTGTTGCCCCCTGGTCAAATTTAAAATCACCTGTATAGACAATAATTCCTTCGGACGTATGAATACAAACTCCAACAGAGTCCGGAATGCTATGATTCGTTCTAAAAAAACTTGCCTGAACCGTGTCTAATTCCACCATTGTGTCTGAATCTACTTCAATAAAATTAGCTGTACCCGTAAATTCTTGTTCCCTTAGCTTTGCATTTGCAAGTGCTAGGGTAAGTTTCGTTCCATAAACAGGGACATCCACATGTGAGAGTACGTAAGACAGTGCACCAATATGGTCTTCATGTCCATGTGTTAAAAAAATGGCTTTCACCCGTTCCTTATTTTCCCTTACATATGTAATATCAGGAATGACCATATCGATACCAAGCATTTCTTCCTCGGGGAACATTAAGCCAGCATCAATAATAAATATGTCCTTGTCCACCTCAACAAGATACATATTTTTTCCGATTTCTCCTATACCACCAAGTGTAATCAACTTAATGGATGTATTCTTTTTCTTTACCAATTTACGTTTCCTCCTATGCTGACAATAGATAGATTCTTACAATAAAGCCCAGCTAAGCAACCATTAATGAGCAGAAAGCTAAGTACGGTTGTTCACTTTCAATCGCCGACCCAAGATCAGTTATAATCATTATACTTGATACCTGAAAACCTTTACAACCAATAATGATTTTTTTAAAGTAATCAGGCTGTTCTAAAAAAAAGAAGCTAACCGAACAGAACATTCGATTAGCTCTCTTGCCATCTATATACTTTTAAGAAGCGATATGAGTGTCGTCCGTTCTTCTTCAGTTAGACTAACAAGCGGAAGCCTGACTGGCCCCACATCCAACCCTTTGATTTGTAATGCAGTTTTAACTGGCCCAGGGCTTGGTGCCGCAAAAAGCCCTTGCATGAGTGGAAGTAAATGTTGATGTAATTTGGCAGCTTTAGCATGTTCTCCATCAAAAAATGCCTTAACCATTTCTTGTAATTCTTTTCCGATCACATGTGATGCCACTGAAATAACCCCTGCACCACCAATCGATAGTACTGGGATTGTTAAACTATCATCCCCGCTATAGAGGACAAAATCGTCTGCCGTATTAGCAATAATATGTGTCATGGCGTTTAAGTCGCCGCTAGCTTCCTTTACCGCCACGATATTAGGAATTTTAGAAAGACGGACCACAGTCTGCGGCTGAATTGTAACTGATGATCTCCCCGGAATATTATAAACCATCATTGGAAGGGTTGTGGCTTCTGCAATTGCCTTAAAATGCTGGTACAAACCTTCTTGGTTTGGTTTATTATAATAAGGACCGACCGCCATGATGGCATCAACACCAATCTGCTCAGCCTTTTTGGTTAATTCAACCGAGGCGTACGTATTATTACTCCCCGTTCCAGCAATTACTGGAATCCGCTTTTTTACAACTTTAACGACATGATCAAATAGAGCCAGCTTTTCTTCTTTGGAAAGCGTAGGGGATTCTCCCGTTGTTCCTGCAATCACTAGGGAATCTGTGCCATTATCAATTAAATAATTAACCAATTGAGTGGTTTTTCCAAAGTCAATATGCCCATTTTTATCAAAAGGGGTTACCATTGCTGTTGATACTCGCCCGAAATGAACCATTTTAGTACTCCTTTCAATACAATCGGAACTTATCCGCTGCAAAACGCAGCATCCATTAAAAACGTTCTTTTTTCTCTAAAGCCTTAGAAATCATACTCGACTGTTTCTTCCTCTAATTGAAAGGCATCGTGCAAGGAATTGACGGATTTAACTAAGTCCTCCTGTTTAACCAGTACCCAAATAGTTGTATGGCTGTCTGCTGATTGTAAAATACGAATTCCATAATTTGATAAGGCTGTTACGATTTTAAAGGTAATTCCTGGTACTCCTGCGATTCCCGCACCTACAACGGAAACCTTTGCACAATGGCGCTCGACTACTGGCTCATGACCTAATTCTTCTAGGACCTGAATCGCTCGATCAGTCATTTCATCTGTTACAGTATAGACAACTCCGTTAGGAGAAATATTGATAAAATCAACACTGATTTTTTCATTTGCCATCGCTTTAAATACTTCTGCCTGCAGGTTATACTGATCTTTTTTAGCAAAGACCTTTATTTGTGTAACATTTGATACGTGTGCAATCCCTGTAACCGTTCGTTCTTTAATATCACTGCCGCGATTTTCTTTATTGACGGACGTGACCAATGTCCCCAGTGAATCAGAATAAGTGGAGCGAATTCGAATCGGCACTTTTGCCTGCATGGCAATCTCAACCGCTCTAGGATGAATGACTTTGGCACCCTGATAGGCTAGGTTACATACCTCTGTATAGGTAACAACAGAAAGTGGCCGTGCGTTCTCAGCAATACGCGGATCGGCCGTCATGATCCCCTCTACATCTGTAAAAATATCAATCCATTCAGCGTTCAAGGCCGCACCTAAGGCGGCAGCGGATGTATCACTACCGCCGCGTCCAATCGTGGTCACATCGCCATTTTTTGCTGCTCCTTGAAACCCTGCCACAACGACAACATCATTGGTGTCTAATTCTCTTAGGATTCTGTCACATTTCATTTCGATGATTTTTGCATTAGTATGATCATTATTAGTACGGAAGCCTGCTTGTGCTCCTGTTAAGGCTGTAGCGTTGATTCCGCTCTCTAGTAACATATTGGTAAAGACAATACTCGAAATAACCTCACCGCAGGATAAAAGAAGATCATGTTCCCGTTTGGATATTTTGCTAAGATTACCGCCGATTAAGGATAACAGTGTATCTGTTGCATAGGGGTCTCCTTTTCTGCCCATCGCAGAAACCACTACAACCACTTTGTAGCCTTCACTTAATGCTTTTTCAATATGGCGCTTTGCATGTTTTCTGCTTTCGTCATCTTTAACAGATGTCCCGCCAAATTTTTGAACAATTATTTTCATGTAAACACCAAACCCTGCCTTTATGATGTAGCCTTATTTAACTAGACCTAATTCTACTAACCTTTCAGCAATTTGAACTGAGTTCCAAGCTGCTCCTTTAAGTAAGTTATCTGAAACAACCCACATATGGAAGCCGCGGTCTTCATCAATGTCTTTTCTAATACGCCCTACAAACACATCATTCTTTCCAACGCAATGTGCAGGCATCGGATATACTTGATTTTCTGGATCATCCTGTAAAACAACTCCAGGAGCATCCTTTAGTAAAGCCTTTATTTCCTGAGCACTGACACCTTCTGTTTCCACTTCAAAATAAACGGATTCAGAGTGTCCCACCGCAACAGGAAGTCTTACACACGTTGCAGAAACTTGTAAATCAGGAAGATGCATAATTTTTTTCGTCTCATTAATCATTTTCATTTCTTCGAATGTATAGCCGTTTTCTTGAAATTTATCTATTTGTGGAATTGCGTTAAAAGCAATTTGATAATGATTTTTGTCGGCTTTCACCGGTAAAATTTTAGGTTCGACTGTTTCTCCGGCTAAAATCGATTTTGTTTGTTCCATTAATTCTTCAACAGCGACAGCCCCTGCCCCAGAAACTGCTTGATAGGTCGATACAATCACTTTTTTCAAGCCGAATTTTTGGCGGATTGGTTCTAACGCTACAACCATTTGAATCGTCGAGCAGTTCGGGTTGGCAATAATGCCAGTGTGTTCATGTAAATCTGCTTCGTTTACCTCAGGTACAACTAATGGCTTATCTGCATCCATTCTGAAGGCACTAGTGTTGTCCACGACGATGGCGCCACGTTTAACGGCTTCCGGAGCAAGTTCCTTAGATACATTGCCACCAGCACTAAATAACGCTATGTCAACACCTTCAAAGCTTTCAGGCTTTGCTTCTTGAATTGTGATTTCCTGTCCATTTACTTCGACTACTTTTCCAGCCGAGCGGGCTGATGAAAGCAGGGTAAGTTTGCTAATAGGAAAGTTCTCTTTCACTAGTGTTTGGATCATTTGTTGTCCAACCGCTCCTGTTGCTCCTACCACCGCAACGTGAAAACCTTTTTGCTGACTCATTTCTAGTTCCCCTTTCAAACCTGCACTGAACATTAGTGGTTATTCTTAAATTTACATCAGAAGGGGATGACCCCTCTGATGAAAGATTAATTTATTTTAACATATTCTTATTAAGAAATAACCTTTTTTAGCGAAAGTGGGGAAATTTAGTCGGAATCTTTGTATCTCTCCACTAGAACTGGCTGGAGTTGTTTTCCTAGAAGCGCAGCTTCCACTGTTTGTGTTAGCAGCGTCATTCTGGCAACCATGGAATTTGGCTTATTCATTGGATCGTCTTGACCATAGGGAATAAAATAAATATTTTTGGTAGACATCAGCCTCATGAGATTAATTCCATTTAACCCTAAGGCATCATTTGTTGAAATTCCAAGGACAACGGGCTTTAAATTTCTTAGTGTTGCCTTAGCAGCCATTAAGACTGGACTATCATTCATAGCATTTGCAAACTTACTCATCGAAACACCTGTTAAGGGTGCAATGATCATGCAATCCAGAGGAATTTTGGGACCTAACGGTTCTGCTTTTACAATCGAGTCAATGACCTTATTTCCAGTCAAGTCTTCTATTCTTTGAATCCAATCTTCCCCCTTGCCAAAACGTGTATCTGTATTTTTCACGGTAAAGGTTACAACTGGCATTACCTCCGCACCGGCATGAACGAGTTTTTCTATTTCCGGGAATACAGCGTCATACGTACAATGTGAGCCCGTTAGACCAAAGCCAATTCTTTTACCTTTTAAATTCATTTCACTTTCCCCTTTCGCTTTCCTAAATCCTCTTGAAGCAGCTGGGCTAGGACATTGGCAAGTATTTGACCTGCTGTTTTAGGTGCTACAATTCCAGGTAGTCCGGGTGCGAGCAGTGCTTTTATACCCCTTTTTTCTGCATATCTGAAATCAGTCCCGCCAGGCTTTGAGGCCAGGTCGATAATGAGGGTGTGGGCAGGGAGTTTTGAGATTACCATGGCTGTAACAATAAGATGTGGTGCAGTATTAATTAAAATATCGGTATCTTTTACTTTATTAACTAATTCACTTAAATGGAATGGAGTTAGACCCATTTCCGTAATTCTAGCCAAATGCTCACTTTTTCTTGCCCCAACCTTTACCTTTGCTCCAAGAGCTGCAAAGGTTCTCGCTACACTCATTCCTACCCTTCCTAAACCCAGTACGGTCACATTCGATCCATGAATAGTAAAGTCTGTATGTTGAATGGCCATCATAATCGTTCCTTCAACAGTTGGGATCGAATTGTAAATGGCAACATCGTCTCTTTCAAATAATTGAATCAGGGGACGTTTTGCCTCTTTTGTTATCTCATTTAAATAAGAGTTAGAGATGCCTGAATAGATGGAGCAATGTTCCGGGGTTTTGCTTAAAATTTCACCTGTTAAAATCACCTTTTCGTTCGAAAAGATGGTTTCTACCTGTCCTTCTAAGTTTGTTCCAGGCACTGGAAGAATCAGGGCATCAATATTGGAAAAATCAACTTCATCGAGCTTTTCTTTGACGGCACCGGTAAAGGCGTGATCAAGCTGTTCAAAACCAATAAGCGATAATCTCGCGTCTAATTCGGTTAACCTACGGATGATTTCCAGCTGTCTGGCATCACCGCCCATTACGGCTATCTGCATCCCTGTCAGCATGAAAACATTCACCTTCTTTTTTTTATAAATCCAACTTAGAATTCCTTTTACTGTTATCACTTCAACATCTTATGTAAGATTGCTTGATTCGGTGAGTTTTCCATGACAGGAAATAAAAAAAGCCCAAGCAAAGGTAATTTTGCCTGGGCTTCTTTCCTAACGACCATCTGATTCGGGTACATCAATGATAATCATATCGGAACCTATTTTTTTTATATGCTGCCATGGCACCCTGACTTCCTCACCTTGTTTACGAAAACCAAACCATTTTAGGGAAGGAATTAGTAGTGCCTGAATCTGACCTGTGTGTTCATTTATTTCTAAATCTGTTTGTCCTAGTACTCCAAGCCGCTCTGCTTTTTTTACATCGACAATTTCTTTCCCGCTTAGTTCACTTAACCTCATAGCCATATCCCCCACAACCGCTTTTTCTATTAGTGTATAAAGCGAGGGCAAAATTTAGAATAAAAAAAGCGGATTCGCTGTCTAACAGTCTACGAGCTGCTAGGAACTTGAACTAACCACTATAGAAAAAAGAGGTATCCGCAAATACCGAATACCTCTTTTGAATTAAGCTAATTTATTAGGGAATTCACCGTTCGGACTAATTAAGGTTACGGAGTATTTATCAGTAAAGATGTCTCTTGCCATTCCATCCACACTCTTTTTGGTAACAGCATCAATCTGCTCGATAATTTCATCCAGTGAGCGATGGCGTTTTAAAAGAAGCTCATTTTTCCCATTACGGCTCATGCGGCTATTGGTACTCTCTAAACTCAACATCAAACTGCCCTTTAATTGTTCCTTACTATTCGTAAGTTCCTTTTCGGTAATTCCATCTTGTTTTAACTTCTCTAACGTTTCTTGAATGGTCTCAAATAAAAGATCCAGCTGTTTAGCTCCGGTTCCTCCGTAAACTGTCAAAATCCCGCTATCTAAATAGGCTGAATGGTACGAGAATACAGAATAGGCCAGCCCTCGTTGTTCACGCACCTCTTGAAATAACCTGGAGCTCATGCTGCCGCCTAAAATATTATTTAGGGTAATTAAACTATAAACATCCTCATGTCCAACCTTCAAGCCTTCAAACCCGATACAAAGGTGTGCCTGTTCTGTTTCTTTCTTTCGGGAAATTCGGTTTGAATGAAAGACCGGTATATTTTCAGGTACTTCCTTTGAATCGCCTTGATAAGAGCCAAAATAGTTTTCAACATCCTTAATAAAACTCTCTGATATATTTCCAGCAATCGAAATAACCACATTTTCAGGTGTATACCGTTGATGAATATATTCATTTAAAGACTCACCTGTAAAAGTATTTAAGGTTTCTTCCGTCCCTAGTATAGGATATCCAAGCGGATGGTCTTCGAAAACTGCCCTGCTCAACAAATCATGAACAATATCATCTGGTGTATCTTCATACATTTTAATTTCTTCCAAGACAACATTTCTTTCCTTGTTTAACTCCTCTTCGACAAAAGTAGAGTTAAAGAACATGTCTGCTAATACATCTAAGGCAAACTTAGAATGGGTATCAAGTACTTTTGCATAGTAGCAAGTATACTCCTTTGATGTAAAAGCATTAACTTGACCGCCAATACTATCAAATGATTCAGCAATTTCCTTTGCTGATCTTGTTGTTGTCCCTTTGAAAAACATGTGTTCAAGGAAATGAGAAATACCATTTGTCTGAGGATCCTCATTCCTAGAACCCGTTCCAATCCATACACCGATCGCAACCGATCGGACCGTAGGGATATTTTCCAGAACAATTCTTACTCCGTTTTGGCAAGTGTACTTATTAATCATCGACTTCCTCCTGTCTATACAACGAAACTTCAAACAGCAAGTGGATCCCCACTGTTGAACTAATCGGACTTTTACAGGCAGCTGCCCCCCGCCTATAGAATTTTTTCCTCTAAGTTTTCAAAAGCTGTTGTCTTCTTGCTCATGTTTAGTAGGATTATACTGCAGGCGCTACTATTCCAATTATTTATTATACTTACTTAAATGTATTTTCTCCAATTTCTGAGATAATTTGCCTAAATTATTTTATTATTCTTTCCTCATCCATTAATTCACTAACCGTACCTATATGCAAATTCTTTTTTTCAATTAATGTAATTAACCTGTCTAGAGATTTTGCTGTCGATTCTGTGGGGTGCATGAGAACCATTGAGCCTTTATCAATTTTAGAGATAACACGATTAATCAAAACGTCAGGAGACGGCTTTCGCCAATCCACCGTGTCAACCGTCCACATCACCGTTTTCATGTTTAAATCATGAGCTATTTTAACCGTTTCATCGCGGTAGCTCCCGCTTGGAGGTGCAAACCATACACTTTTTTCACCTGTGGCGGCTTCAATAATTTCATTTGTTTTGATCATTTGTTCTCTTGCCTTCGCGGCCGTGAGCTTGCTCATATCTGGATGTGAATAGGAATGGTTTCCTACCTCATGACCAGCGCTAACAATCATTTTGGCGAGTTCCGGATTTTTTTTTGTCCAGTTTCCTTCAAGGAAAAAGGTGGCAGAGACGTTATGCTTTTTTAATGTTGCAAGCATATCGGATAAATATTCATTTCCCCATGCTACATTTATAATGAAAGAAACCATCGGTTTATCGGGATGGCCTTTATAAATCGGAGTGGGTGGCAAATTCTCAAGATGTACCTTCGGTTTTGTTTGGACGAACACAAGCTTTTGCTCATCAAATTTGCCTTTTTTCTTCATCTTTTTATAGGACGCAGCTATATCTACTTTAATTCCATTATACCCAGGAATGGCCTTCCAAACAGAATCAATCTTTGCATCGGAAGGCGGGACTTCATATGTATGTGCACTTTTTACTATTTCTTGGTACAGAGGATCTGTCTGCTTCACGACCGGAAGTGCAGATTCTGTTAACGATGCTATATAGTCTTCAACAATAGGATTGTTGACGGAAAACCAAGCTGCCAAACAAATGACCATTAAAATACCAGCCTTTTTCATCTACCATTCCCCCTTCCTTAAAGATTATGTCTAAGGAGGACAAGGTAGAACAGAAAAGCAGAAGCCCCTGTCAGACACTGGCTAGACAATTTTGCATAGAAAAAGCCAGGGATTCCCTGACTTTTTCCTTTTATATATCATTTCTGGATTACTGCTTTTCTTCTGCCTTCTCACGCTGCTCTTTTAAAACTGCTTTTCGAGACAGGTTTACCCGGCCTTGCTTGTCAATTTCTGTTACCTTCACCAAAATTTCGTCGCCAATCTTCACGACATCTTCCACTTTGCCTACTCGCTCTTCAGCAAGTTCAGAAATGTGGACTAGTCCGTCTTTTCCAGCGAAGATTTCAACAAAGGCGCCAAACTTTTCAATCCGTTTAACCTTACCTAGGTACATTTCGCCTACTTGAACTTCCCGGACGATATCTTCAATGATTTTCCTCGCCTTTTGGTTCATTTCTTGATTAGTTGAGGCAATAAAGACTGTACCATCTTGCTCGATATCGATCTTAACGCCGGTTTCTTCAATGATCTTATTGATTTGTTTACCGCTTGGTCCAATTACATCACGAATCTTATCTGGATTGATGGTCATCGTTAAGATTTTTGGAGCAAACTTCGATAGCTCTGTTCTTGGTTCTGTAATCGTAGCAAGCATGGAATCTAAAATATGCATTCTGCCCACTTTTGCTTGCTGAAGGGCTTCTTCTAAAATTTCACGGGAAAGACCTTCAATTTTAATATCCATCTGAAGAGCGGTTACACCTTTTGATGTTCCGGCAACCTTAAAGTCCATGTCCCCTAGATGGTCTTCCATACCTTGAATATCAGATAATACCGTGTAATGCTCACCTGATTTAACAAGTCCCATCGCAATCCCAGCAACTGGAGCCTTGATTGGAACACCGGCATCCATCATCGCTAGTGTACTGGCACAAATACTAGCTTGTGATGTGGAACCATTGGATTCAAGTACTTCAGAAACAAGCCGGATTGTATATGGGAAATCTTTTTCAGACGGGATCACTGGTTCAAGGGCACGTTCTCCAAGTGCACCATGTCCAATTTCACGACGGCCTGGACCACGGATCGGACCTGTTTCCCCTACACTAAAGGAAGGGAAGTTATAGTGGTGCATAAACCGTTTTTCCTCTTCAATTCCTAAACCATCAAGGATTTGAACATCCCCCATTGCTCCAAGGGTACAAATACTTAAAGCTTGAGTCTGTCCGCGGGTAAATAAACCGGAACCATGCGTACGAGGTAATATGCTTACTTGGGATGACAATGGACGAATTTCATCTATTTTACGGCCATCCGGACGGACCTTCTCAACCGTAATTAAACGACGGACTTCACCCTTAACAATCTTGTCCAAGATCTGCTTAACCTGCTTTAAATCTTCATCTGTAGCTTCTTGCTCTTCGTATCTTGCAATAACTTGGTTTTTAACCTCTTTAATTGCATCCTCACGAGCATGCTTTTCTTGAACCTGAATGGCCTTTACCATGTCAGCTTCGCAAATTTCTCTAACGTCAGCTTCAAGCTCTTGATCAATTTCATATAAAGTAATTTGTCGTTTTTCTTTACCAATTTCAGCGACAATTTTTTCTTGGAACTCAATTAAACGCTTGATTTCATCATGACCAAACATGATGGCTTCCAGCATGGTTTCTTCAGGTACTTCCAAAGCCCCTGCTTCAACCATGTTAATCGCATCTTTTGTACCGGCAACCGTTAAGTGAATATCACTTTTTTCCGCCTGTTCAACAGTTGGATTAATAACAAATTCATTATTTACACGTCCAACCACAACACCTGCAATGGGCCCCTCAAAAGGGATATCAGATGTACTAAGTGCCAGCGAAGAACCGAACATAGCCGCCATTTCCGTTGAACAATCTTGATCAACGCTCATGACAATGCTGATGACTTGTACATCATTTCGGAACCCATCGGCAAAAAGCGGACGAATCGGACGGTCAATCAAACGGCTTGCTAAAATAGCCTTCTCACTTGGTCGTCCTTCCCGTTTAATAAAGCCTCCCGGAATCTTACCGACGGCATATAAACGTTCTTCATAGTTAACCGTTAATGGAAAAAAATCGAGGTTTTTTGGTTCTTTTGATGCAGTGGCAGTACTTAATACAGCTGTATCTCCATAACGGACTAATACTGCACCGTTTGCTTGTTTCGCTAATTGGCCAATTTCAACCGTTAATTTACGGCCGGCCCAATCCATAGAATATTCATGTTTTATTTGTTCCATATTTTTACCCCTCTCTAACTAAATCCTTAGAAGGATGATACGAAAGAAAAGCCCTCTCGGATAATCATCAAACTAATTCTAACTCATATAAAAAAAGCCTTTAAAGCTTATTGTTTAAACCAAATTATTAATAGTATGCACAGAAAAGCTTAGACTTAAAATTATGTATAAAAAAATGTTTTTTTGCTAACAAAAAAGCGGGAAAAATCCCGCTTCTGTTAACTAACGACGTAGACCAAGCTTATTAATTAATACACGGTAACGTTGAACATCTTTATTACGTAAGAAAGTTAAAAGATTACGACGTTTACCTACCATTTTCAAAAGACCGCGACGTGAGTGGTGATCTTTCTTGTGTGTACGTAAGTGCTCGTTCAAATTATTGATTGATTCTGTAAGGACAGCGATTTGAACTTCTGCAGATCCAGTGTCGTTCTCATGAGTTTTATACTCATTGATAAGTTCGTTTTTACGTTCTTGAGTGATTGCCATCCGGTTCACCTCCTAAAGTTTTCATATCCCCTGTTACCGAGCAAGCGTCGGAGACTCGACTTGCCAAGTAAAGGTTTGTTTTAATACGTATTTAAGAATACATGGTTTTAATGCAAAATGCAAGTTAAAACCTGAACATATTCTAAGAAATCCTTCTTTTTGCAAGTAAGTTAGAAAGATTGTCGATTTTTTTCAAAATAAGCTAGTGTGTTTTGTTTATCTTTTTCAATCTGGGTCACCAGTTCGCTGATACCTGAAAATTTCTGTTCTTTACGAAGATAACGATGCCATTCAATTACTACCTCACTGCCATAGATATCCTCATTGAAATCAAACAAATGAACTTCGACAGAAAGTTTTAATGATTCTTTATTAAAGGTAGGTTTATAGCCCACATTACATACGCCATTAAACCAGCCGTTAGCAACCTTAAATCTAACGGCGTAAACACCCGTTGGCGGTATTATATATTCGTCGTAAAGATCAACATTAGCTGTAGGGAAACCGATTGTTCGCCCGCGTTTATCCCCGTGAACGACAATACCCGATGTAGTATAGAAGCGACCGAGTAGAATGGGCAGCTCCAACGTTTCACCCGCTTTGAGCAGGCGGCGGATTCTTGTGGAACTTACCTTTTCATTCCCTTGCACATATTCCGGAACAACCGTATAACTAAACTGATCTCGTGAGTGAAAGGGCAAGGTCTCCATCGTTCCTTTGCCCATCCGCCCATAGGTAAAATCAAATCCAGCCACAACGTGTTGAACATTTAAACCAATCACATATTGGTCAATAAATTCTTGTGGTAAAAGAGAGGCAAACTCTGGGGTGAACTCGATAATAAATAAATAATCAATCCCCAAATCTTCAATTATTTTCACTTTTTCAGATAATGGGGTAATATAGTGAACATGCTGTGTATTCTTCCCTAACACAACGGAAGGATGAGGGTCGAACGTCATAACAGCACTCGATAAAGCTTTTTCCTCCGCCTGTCTTTTTGCCTCAAGGATAACTTGTTGATGTCCGAGGTGGACACCGTCAAAATAACCTAAAGCCATAGCTAAAGAAGGGAACTCTGGATTAACAAAATTAATTGGGTAACTAAGCCGGATAACTTCCAATAAAACTCACCTTTTCTATTCCGTACCTTATTATTAACTCTCGTTTCGTAATACCTTAACGGGTTTGAGGAGATCCGGCTTGCTAGGATGCTTAGCATAAATAGCTAGTGCCGTTCCATCGTCCGTTTCAGCGATAATTGGTCCGTTAATTGATTTTAAATAATCTGGTGTTTGTAACAGTGCACCATTTTTCACTTTCTCTGCTACTTTATCATTAATACGAAATTTCGGCAAATGAGAAAGTGCTGTTTCCAACGGTCTTAAAACGTTCGAAATCGTCCCCTCTTCCATACATTTTTCAATCTCTTCAAAGGTTAAACAATCCTCCAAATGAAAGCTGGCTGATTGAATTCTTTGTAAGTATGACATATGAGCAGGAAAACCAAGCAGCTCCCCAATCATCACTGCCAACGTACGGATATAAGTCCCTTTGCTGCAGCGAACCTGAAAACGAAATGAAATCATTTCTCCCGTAAATTGTTCTCTTTCATCAAGTAAATCAATTGAGTAAATGGATACCACTCTCGTTGGCCGTTCCACTTCTATCCCTTTTCGGGCATATTCGTAAAGACGGACACCTCCCACCTTAACGGCTGAATACATCGGCGGAGTTTGTTCAATTTCCCCTGTCAACGATTGGAGCACGTTGAGAATTTCTTCCCTTGTAACGACGCAATTAACCGCTTTACGTTCTACTACCTCACCAGAAGAATCTTCTGTTGTCGTGGAAAATCCAATCGTTACTTCCCCTAAGTAGGCTTTGCCAGCATCCGTTATGTATTCCGCTACCTTTGTTGCTTTGCCAATACAAATTGGCAGGACACCCGTAACGTCTGGATCTAACGTGCCGGTATGACCAACTTTTTTTGTTTTTAAAATTTTCCGCAGCCTAAAAACACAATCATGTGATGTTAGTCCGGCGGGCTTATATAATGGCAGGATTCCTTCCATTTCACTTTTCCTTTCTATTCATATCATGATTAACTCAGATTTTTTTTAGAACAATTAAAAAAAGGGATAGACATGATGTCTATCCACTATTCTTCCTCATGCTTTTCATACGGTTTATCATCGTCCGTATGCAATTGATGGAGAAGGGTCTCAATTCGATTTCCGTAATCGATTGATTCATCCCATTCAAAGATGATTTCAGGTGTTTTACGAAGGCGGATACGGTGTCCTATTTCGGTTCGGATAAAACCTTTTGCTTTGGCTAGACCTTTTAATGTATTCTCCTTTTGCTCGTCATCACCTAAAACGGATATAAATACTTTAGCTTGTTGAAGATCTCCAGATACTTGAACATCTGTTACGGTCACAAAACCGATCCGAGGATCTTTAATTTTCCGGCCGATAATATCACTAAGTTCTTTCTTCATCTGTTCTCCAACACGATTTGCTCTGTGGCTCATTGCATTCACCTCTTAACTTAAAGCCATTCAATCTCGGTGATCGTTCTTTCTATTTCTGGAAATGAGTCGATTAGTTTGAACGCATTTTGTAATTCATGCTCGGTAGCAACCCGTGTGGATGTAACAACTGCAATGGCAATCTTTGTTCTTTGCCAAACATCTTGATAATCCACTTCTGCAACAGATACATTAAATCTCTGTTTTAAACGGGTAAGGATTCGCTGCAGTACCGCCCGTTTATCTTTTAAAGAATGGGCATCATAAATCATGCATTCGCATTCGGCTACGCCGACGATCATTTACGCTCGACTTCTTCCATTACATATGCCTCAATGATATCTCCTTCTTTAACATCATTGAAGTTTTTAATTGTGATTCCACATTCATAACCTTGTGCAACCTCTTTAGCGTCATCTTTAAATCGTTTCAATGCATCGATTTGCCCTTCAAAGATTACAACACCATTGCGGATTAAACGAATTCCGCTGTCACGAGTGATTTTTCCATCAGTAACATATGAACCAGCAATCGTACCCACTTTTGATACCTTAAAGGTTTGACGAATTTCAGCCTGCCCAATAATTTTTTCTTGGAATTCAGGGTCAAGCATCCCTTTCATGGCTGCTTCAATTTCTTCAATTACTTTATAAATAATCCGGTGGAGACGAACATCGACTTTTTCAGCTTCAGCCGCACGCTTTGCATTTACATCGGGACGAACGTTGAAGCCAATTACGATCGCATTTGATGCTGCCGCAAGAGTAATATCAGATTCATTAATAGCACCAGCACCATTATGAATGATTTTAATATTCACGCCTTCAACATCAATTTTCTGCAGGGAAGCTGCGACTGCTTCAGCGGATCCTTGAACATCAGCTTTTAAAATAATGTTTAAATCCTTCATTTCACCCTGCTTTAACTGCTCAAACAGATTATCCAAGCTGACAATTGATTTTTCACCGCGATGTGCTGCTAATGCAACTTGGGCACGGGCCTCACCAATTTGACGAGCCGTTTTTTCGTCTTCGAATACGACGAAACGATCTCCTGCTTGCGGTACATCATTCAAACCTGTGATTTCAACAGGAGTAGATGGTCCTGCTTCTTTCACACGGCGTCCTTTATCATTAACCATGGCACGAACACGGCCAAAGGTATTTCCAACAACGATTGGATCACCTATTTTTAGTGTACCATTTTGTACTAATAATGTTGCAACAGAACCGCGTCCTTTATCCAATTGGGCTTCGATTACTGTTCCAACTGCATTTCGGTTTGGATTTGCTTTATATTCTTCTACTTCGCCAACGAGTAGAATCATTTCAAGCAGATTATCGATACCCTCTCCTGTTTTTGCGGAAAGTGGTACAAAGATAGTATCCCCACCCCATGCTTCTGCTACTAATCCATGTTCAGTTAATTCTTGCATAACACGGTCAGCATTGGCAGCTTCTTTATCCATTTTATTAACTGCTACAATAATTGGAACTTCCGCTGCTTTTGCATGGTTAATCGCTTCAACCGTTTGTGGCATTACGCCGTCATCGGCTGCCACCACAAGAATCGTAATGTCAGTAATTTGTGCACCACGGGCACGCATCGTTGTAAATGCAGCATGTCCAGGAGTATCTAGGAAGGTAATTTTCTTACCGTTTTCAACAACTTGGTAGGCGCCAATATGCTGGGTAATTCCACCGGCTTCGCCTTCCGTTACCTTTGTATTCCTGATGGAATCAAGCAAGGTTGTTTTACCATGGTCAACGTGTCCCATAATCGTGACAACCGAAGGTCTTTCCACCAAGTTTTCCGAAGCGTCTTCTGTAAAATACACTTCTAAATCAGTAGTATCAATTTTGATTTCTTCTTCTACTTCAACGCCATACTCGCCGGCAATTAATTCAATTGCATCTTTATCAAGCACCTGGTTGATGGTTGCCATAACACCCAGTAAAAACAGCTTTTTAATGATTTCAGATGGTTCACGATAGATCTTTTTCGCTAATTCTCCAACCGTTAAAGATTCACTAAAGGTAATTTTAGTTGGCAGCTCTTTTTCCTTTTTCTTGACAGGCTGAGAATGTTGAACTGGGGTGTGTGTTTTCTTTTTATTATTATTACGATTTTGGTTATTATTACGATTTTGATTATTATTATATGGCTTTGCCTTAGCTTTATCAGCATTATTAAACACTTTATTTTCTTTTGATTGGTATTCTTGGTTTTGCTTTTTGCCCTCCACCTGTTTTGGTGGTGAGACAACTTTTACCTTGCTGGGAGCTGTATTTTTATCGGCAGCTTCCTCAAATGCTTTTGGTGATCTCGCCTGTACTTGAGGTTTTTGACCTGTTTGTGCCGGTCTTTGGTTTTGGCGGTTTTGCTGCCCTCCAGAACGGACATTTGAACGGTTTTGCTGCCCATTGTTTTGTTTGGGCTGCGAAGTAGAACCTTCTGCCTTTTTGTTATATGTGGCATCCAGCTTTTTTACATCTGCATCTTCTATTGTTGCCATATGATTGGATACCTCTATATTCATTTCTTTTAGTTTATTGATAATTTCTTTACTTGAAATATTGTGTTTTTTTGCGTATTCATAAACACGGATTTTACTCATATTGTTTCACCCCCGCTAGATTTAATCGAGCAACGTTACCAATTTCTTTGCAAATCCACCATCCATAACAGCTACAACAACGCGGGCTTCTTTGCCAATTGCCTGACCAAGAAGATAACGATCTTCCACCATTTTTAAAGGCACATGATAAGAATTACATTTATCTGTAATTTTTTTAGTTGTATTTGCAGATGCATCTGCGGCTAATAAAATGAGTTTTGCCTTATTGTTTCGAATTTCCTTAAGGGCAAGTTCCTCACCTGATATGATTTTACGCGCTCGATTGGCTAAGCCAAGCAATGACATCCATTGATTGTCCTTCATTTGGATAGTCAGTTCTCCTTCTCTATTAACTCAAGTAGCTCTTCATAGATCGAATCATTTATCGGTACTTCTAAGTGATTAGATAAGGTGTTTTTTTTCTTGGCTAACTGTACAGCTTCTTTGTTCTTTGAAAGGTATGCACCTCGGCCGGATTTCTTTCCAGTCAAATCGATGGAAACTTCCCCTTCTTTTGAACGAACGATGCGAACGAGTTCTTTTTTCGGTTTCATTTCACCGGTTGCCACACATTTGCGCATAGGAACTTTTTTTCTAGTGTTCACTCGTCAACACCTCACCTAATCATCTATCTCTTCGTCAAATTCAAACTCATTATCGACTTGATCGTCGAATAGTCTGATTGTTTCCTCACGTGGATAAATTCCTATTTCACGTGCATCTGTTTCTGATTTGATATCAATTTTCCAGCCGGTTAGTTTGGCCGCAAGGCGGGCATTTTGTCCCCGTTTCCCAATAGCCAATGAAAGTTGATAGTCAGGTACTATAACAGTAGTTGCTTTATCTGCTTCGTTCACCATAACATCAAGCACCTTTGATGGACTTAATGAATTAGCGACAAACACAACTGGGTCATCAGACCACTTCACAATATCGATTTTTTCACCCTTTAATTCATTTACAACAGCCTGAACGCGGGTTCCTTTTGGACCAACGCATGATCCAACCGGGTCAACCTCAGGATTATCTGAATGGACAGAAATTTTCGAGCGATCCCCTGCTTCACGGGCAACTGATTTAATCTCCACTGTACCATCATAAATTTCCGGTACTTCAATTTCGAATAATCGTTTTAATAACCCAGGATGCGTACGTGATACAAATATTTGTGGTCCTTTGGTCGTTTTCTCAACCTTTGTAATAAATACTTTGATACGATCGTGCGGTTTGTATCGTTCATTAGGCATTTGTTCATTTACAGGTAGTAAGGCTTCAATTTTTCCGAGACTGACATAAATAAATTTCGAGTCCAGTCTTTGGACAATACCAGTCATAATATCTTCTTCACGGTCAATAAATTCAGAATAAATAATTCCACGTTCAGCTTCTCTTACACGCTGGGTAACCACTTGTTTTGCTGTTTGTGCCGCAATCCTGCCAAAGTCTTTAGGTGTTACTTCCATTTCGACAACGTCTTCAACTTGATAATTGGGGTTGATTCGCTGGGCATCTTCGATAGATATTTCCAGACGAGGATCAAAAACTTGATCAACTACCTCTTTACGTGCAAAAACACGCATAGAACCTGTTCCTAAATTTAAATCGATGCGGACATTTTGAGCCTGATTGAAATTTCGGCGGTATGCTGAAATAAGTGCTGCTTCAATGGCGTCCATCAAAATATCCCTGGAAATGCCTTTCTCTCTTTCCAGTATTGTAAGAGCATCTAATAATTCGCTGCTCATTTGCTTGTATCCCCCTAATCCTTATTAAATTTTCTTTTTTACGAAAAGGTAACAGCCAAACGTGCACTTGCTACTTTTTCAAATGGAATTTGAATTGATTTTTTCCGGGTTTTTATCTTAATTTCAACAGTAACATGTTGGCCATCAAATTCCACTAATGTGCCCTCGAACTTGTTTTCCCCATCAATGGGCTCATAGGTTTTGATAAAAACATTTTTACCTACAGCCTTTTCAAAGTCTTTTGCCTTCTTTAAAGGCCTCTCTGCACCTGGGGATGATACCTCTAGGAAATAGTTATGGGGAATGGGGTCTAATTCATCTAGTTTCTCACTCAGCCGTTCGCTGACGATACCACAGTCCTCGATATCCACACCGGCATCCTTATCGATATATACGCGAAGAAACCAACTTTTTCCTTCTTTTACATACTCGATTTCCACTAATTCTAATCCAAGCTCTTGAAAAATTGGTGCAGCCAGCTCTTCAACAACTTCCGTTACTTTGCTCATGCTTTACCTCCTTTTCTCTATTATTTCCACCCAAATTCTATGTAGTTCACGGAAAGTTTTATCAAGTATTACTAAAAAACAAATAGTAAACAAAACCAAGATGCATTTAAAGCAGCTTGGTTACATAACGAAAGAGTGGGTTTCCCCACTCTTGAACTCGAGAGTATTTCTTAGTATTTCCAATAAAACTATACCATAACCATAGTTTATATGCAAACAAAAGCGGAAGCGCCTTGGTCAGGGGCGACAGGCATAAGACGAGCCGGCGGGAAGGTTGTTCTTTAACCTTCCTGACGGATTGACTTAAATGTGGAGGCGACTGTCCTGGGACGAAAGCATTAGACGAGCCCTGCAAGAAGGCGCGTTTTGCCTTCTTCAGGGGGTGGCTTATGCTTCGAGTCCCAAGGAGCTGCAACTGGATAAGCTTATGACCTCGAGCCCCTAGGCGCTGCAGCTAGATCCAAACAAAAGCGGAAGCGCCTGTTTAGAACAGTGAAAGCTGATTTTGTTCAGGCAGTGCGGCTAGACAGCCTTGTTTGTCAAGATATTCAAGGATTGTCTTAGATACCTTACCACGCTGCTGCAAGTCTTCTTTAGATAGGAATTCTCCATTTTCTCTCGCCTTAACAATATTAAAGGCAGCATTCGTTCCTAATCCCGGAATGGAGTTGAATGGAGGAATTAAGGTATTCCCTTCGATAATAAATTCGGAGGCATCCGATTTATATAAATCATAATTTTGGAAGCTGAAGCCTCTTTCTGTCATTTCAAGGGCAAGCTCTAAGACAGTTAGTAAGTTCTTCTCTTTATTTGATGCCTCAAGCCCTTTTGCATTTATTTCCTCCAGTTTTCCACGTATTGCTTCAGGACCACGTGACATAGCTTCAATATCAAAGTCCTCGGCACGAACCGTGAAATAAGCAGCATAATAAAGAAGTGGAAGATGAACCTTAAAATAGGCAATCCGGACAGCCATTAATACATAGGCGGCGGCGTGAGCTTTAGGGAACATGTACTTTATTTTTTTGCAGGAATCAATGTACCATTCAGGTACTTCATTCTTGCGCATCTCAGCTTCCATTTCTTCGCTTAAACCTTTTCCTTTACGTACGGACTCCATGATCTTAAAGGCAAAGGATGGGTCAAGACCCTGATAAATTAAATACACCATGATATCATCACGACAACCAATTACTTCACTTAAGTTACAGATTTTGTTGTGAATCAATTCCTGTGCATTTCCAAGCCATACATCCGTTCCATGTGATAAACCCGAAATCTGGACTAGCTCCGAGAAGGTGGTTGGCTTTGTATCTTCCAGCATTTGCCGAACAAATCGGGTACCAAATTCAGGAATCCCTAATGTACCGGTTTTACACATAATTTGCTGCTCTGTTACCCCAAGAGATTCGGTGCTGCTGAAGATTTTCATGACTTCTGGGTCATCGGTCGGAATAGTTTTGGGATCGATTCCGCTAAGATCCTGGAGCATCCGGATGACGGTAGGGTCGTCGTGTCCAAGTATATCAAGCTTTAGGACGTTATCATGAATGGAATGGAAGTCAAAATGAGTTGTTTTCCATTCGGAATTTCGATCATCGGCCGGGAATTGAATAGGGGTAAAGTCATAGACATCCATATAGTCTGGTATAACGATAATTCCTCCTGGATGCTGACCGGTTGTCCTTTTTACGCCAGTACAGCCGGAAGCCAGCCGTTCAATTTCCGCACCACGAATTTGCAGGTTATTATCCTGCTGATAGGCTTTCACATAACCAAACGCCGTTTTATCGGCAACCGTACCAATGGTTCCGGCACGATAGACGTATTCCTCACCGAATAATACCTTTGTATAGTTATGGGCGCGCGGCTGATACTCTCCGGAAAAGTTCAAATCGATATCAGGTACCTTGTCTCCCTTGAAACCCAAGAATGTTTCGAATGGGATATCATGCCCGTCTTTACGATATTTCCCTCCACAATTTGGACAATCTTTATCTGGTAAGTCAAATCCGGAACCGACTGACCCGTCGTTAAAGAACTCGGAATGTTTACAGTTCGGACAAACATAATGCGGCGGCAGTGGATTTACTTCGGTAATCTCTGTCATTGTCGCAACTAACGATGAACCGACAGATCCCCTTGATCCAACAAGATAACCATCATCAAGTGACTTTTTAACCAATTTATGTGAGATCAAATAAATAACAGCAAATCCGTGCCCAATGATACTTTTTAATTCTTTTTCCAGCCTAGCTTCTACTATCTCTGGAAGCTGTTCACCATAGATACTGCGTGCCATTGAATAACTCATTTCACGCATTTCTTCATCCGCACCTTCAATCCGAGGTGTATACAAATCGTCTTTGATCGGCTTAATAACATCGATCATACCGGCAATTTTATTGGTATTGGTGACGACTATTTCTTTCGCTTTTTCTGCACCTAAAAACGAGAAAGCATCAAGCATTTCGTTTGTCGTTCTAAAATGAACATCCGGCAGTTGATGTCTGTTTAATGGATTGGCCCCACCTTGGGAATTAATTAAGATTTTGCGATATATTTTATCATTTTCGGTTAAATAATGAACATTTCCTGTCGCGACGACTGGAATACCCAATTTATCACCTAGGGCGACAATTTTACTAATGATATCCTCCATTGCTTTCTCGTCGCGTACCAATTCCATTTCGATCAGCGGTGCATTCACTTCTTTTGGCATAACTTCAAGATAGTCATAAAAGCCCGCATATGCTTCGACTTCTTCAGGGGATTTTTGCATCATCCCTTCAAACACTTCCCCTTTATTACAACCTGACCCTACTAAAATTCCTTCACGATATTTTTGCAATACAGACCTTGGAAGTCTTGGTACTCTGTAAAAGTACTCAATATGTGAAATCGAAATTAGTTTGAAAAGATTTTTCAAGCCTGCTTCGGTTTGCGCTAAAAGGGTACAGTGGTATGGACGGGCACGTTGATAAGCATTTCCCTTACCCATATTATCATTGAATTGATCATGGTACTCAATCCCTTTTTCAAGGGCATCCTTAAGCATTTTTAAGAGTAAGTAACCCGTTGCTTCTGTATCGTATATAGCCCGGTGATGCTGAGTTAAATCAATATCAAATTTTTTGGCTAATGTATTTAAGCGATGATTTTTCATTTCTGGGTATAAAAATCGTCCTAACTCTAAGGTATCAATGACAGGATTTTTGGCTTTTTCTAAGCCGATTTGCTTATAGGCTACATTCAAGAACCCCATATCAAAAGAAGCGTTATGGGCAACTAAAACAGCATCTCCTGCCCAGTCATAAAAGTTCTTAATTACTTCATCAACTTCTGGAGCATCTTTAAGCATGTCATCTGTAATACTAGTTAAGTTAATAATCGTGGCAGAAAGACGTTGATGTGGATTTGCAAATGATTCAAACCGGTCAATAATTTCCCCATTGTGAATTTTAACGGCTGCGAGCTCAATGATCGTATTATAAACAGCAGAAAGTCCTGTTGTCTCAACGTCAAATACAACAAATGTATCCTCAGCCAGCAAACGATGAGCATCATTATAAGCAATTGGCACCCCATCATCAACTAGGTTCACTTCCACACCGTAAAGGATCTTAATATCATTCTTTTTCCCTGCGCCGTAAGCTTCAGGGAAGGACTGGGCAACAGCATGGTCTGTAACAGCAATCGCTTTATGACCCCACTTACTTGCTTGTGCAATTAGCGCACTTACTGGCGTTACGGCATCCATTTGACTCATTGGTGTATGAAGATGCAGTTCCACTCTTTTTTCATCCTCAGGGGCCGTATCTTTTCGTCCAGCTGGTTTAATTTCATTGATATCATTACAAATCATGACTAGGTCACGGACAAAGGTATCGTTTTGAACGCTTCCCCGAACCTTTACCCATAGGCCTTTTTTAACAAGCTGGAATAGGGCAGCATCTTCTTTATCACGAGAAAACATTTTTACGATGATCGAACTGGTGTAATCTGTAATTTTAAAAGTTAATAGGGAACGTCCGCTTCGAAGCTCTCTAATTTCAGCATCAAAGATATACCCTTGGACGACAACTCGTCTTTCTTCATCAACGATATCAATTAAACTACGAAGCTCACTATCATCCTTGATCGTTAACCCAATCGTAAGCGGTCCTGAAGGTACATCTCCTCCAGCTTGACCTTTATCAGCTTCTTTCTTTTGCATTTCTATCACAGCCATATGTGCACGCTCTTGATCTTCTTTCTGCTTAGCCAGTAAGAATTGCTGATATTCTTCGTTTTTTTCTTCACCTTTTATTTCAGTGTCAATCGCTAACAGCGGAAAACCAAACGATTGATAGATATCTCCGATAATAGGACCATATTTACGTTTTAAGGCGAGTCCTTCTGCTTCGTTTCTAACAGAAACGGTTAGTTTATTCCCGCTGACTTCAGGTATTTGTTCATTTAGAAGTTTAACAAGCGGCGGTGCTATACCGTCAATTTGCTGAATGCAATAGTTCCAGTATTCTAGCAAAAGCTCCGGTGTGCTGGCTTGATTCGTTACCTGAATATTATAGGAAATCGCTGCGATATTTGTGAATGTTCTTTCGAGTTGTGTTGTAAACTTAAGATACACATTGAATGGAAGTATGTTTTCAAATAAAAATTGAAAGTGCCACTTCCTTTCCTTCTTTTCAACCAGAAGCCTTTCAATTTGTGCATTTTGGAAATGTACTACTACAGCATCTTCTACAAGTTCCAGCTGCTGGAGCAAGAGTTTGAATCGCTCTTTATTGCCTAAGGCATGTTCGCTCATCGTCTCTCTCCCATCTATAAAAACTATTATTTATCTATACCAAAAATTAATTATACCATATGATAAATAGTTCGGTTTATTTCGACATAATGTTCCACAAAAAAATAAGGACCGCATCTCGGCGATCCTTATTAAGGATAACAAATTTAATTGTTCATTTATAGGAAAAATCGCTGGATATCATTCCAGGTAACCACCAGCATGAGCAGCATAAGGAGAGCAAAGCCGATAAAATGGACCATTCCTTCCTTTTGTCTGTCAATTGGTTTTCCTCTTACTGCTTCAACAGCAAAGAACATTAACCTGCCACCATCGAGGGCAGGAATTGGCAGTAAGTTCATAATCCCCAAGTTAATGCTTAATATGCCAGCCCACTTCATCAAATAATAGATTCCTGATTTGGCTACCTCATCTGTGGACTTATAGATTCCAACTGGACCGGATAGGGCATCAATGGAAAATTGACCTGTAACCAACTTACCTAGCATTACAAATATTTGCTTTGTCCAGAAATAGGTTTCAGTAAATCCTGATTTCACAGCTTGAACCGGTGATTTTTCGACAGGGCTATAAACACCGATTATCCCCATTTTATCGCCATCTACCGTCTTTTCGAGCGGGGTCACTTGGATTTCTTTTTCTTTACCATCTCGCACGATCGAGAAATCAAGTTTTTGGTTCGGACTTTTCCGGATAATTTCGACTACATCTGTCCAGCTCGAAATTTCCGAACCATTAATACTTTGGACAATATCCCCTTTCTCTAGACCTGCTGATTTTGCTGCTCCATCAGGAGTAATAGCGCCTAATTTAGGGTCATTCGATGGAACGCCTTGTAATAAAGCAATGATGATAAACACAACAAATGCTAAAACAAAATTCATCATTGGACCTGCAAAAATGGCCATAAATCTTTGTGGTAAGGTTTTCGATCCAAATTGACGGTCAATTGGGGCAATTTGCGATTCAATCCCATTTTCAACAATCATTGCTTTTGGATCGATGGAGAATGTCTGTAAACTTTCGTTTTCATCTTCCGGATATCCTTTTATGATTAAATCCTTTTCAATATCAGCATACTCGACTTCAACAATCCTTGCTTTTGGAAATTTCTCTTTATTATTTAAAATGATTTTATTGACGCTTTCTTGCTTATCAAACATAAGTCCAATCCGATAACCAGGCTTAATTTCAACCATTTCCGGATCTTCTCCGGCCATTCGAACAAAGCCGCCAATCGGTAATAGACGAATGGTATAAGTAGTTTCTCCTTTTTTATGAGTAAACACCTTTGGTCCCATCCCAATTGCAAATTCACGACAGAGAATACCCGCTCTTTTTGCGAAAATGAAATGTCCGAATTCATGGAAAAAGACCAAAGCGCCAAAAATCACTATGAAGGCAATAACTGTAGTCAATGACATAACCACCTTTTCTCAGGATAGGGAAGGAACATTCCTATAGAAGTGAGTGTACAAACTGACGAGTCTCTTTGTCAACTTCTTCTATTATAGCTAAACTTGGATTTTCAATCACTTGATGTTTATTTAATGCTTGTTCAATCAAATCCTCAATCTGTAAGAAACGAATTTTCCCTTTTAAGAAAGCAGCCACTGCCGCTTCGTTGGCTGCATTTAATACCGTTGGCATAGTGCCGCCTTTCGTACCGGCATGATAGGCAAAATCTAGGCAGCGGAAACGTTTTAAATCCATTTCCTGAAAATGCAGCTTACCAACCTCGGCAAGATTCAACCGATTAGCCAATCGCAGCGGAAGCCGGTCCGGATAGGTAAGTGCATATTGAATCGGTACTCTCATATCTGGTGTTCCTAATTGGGCAATAATGCTGGAGTCATGAAATTCTACCATTGAATGAATAATACTTTCTTTGTGTAGCAAAACATCAATTTTTTCAAATGGAACCCCAAACAACCAGTGAGCCTCGATTACTTCTAATCCTTTATTCATCATGGTCGCTGAATCAATGGTAATTTTCGCCCCCATCGACCAATTCGGATGGTTTAAAGCCTGCTCTACGGTTACATCCCTTAGTTCCGCACGGGTCTGGTCACGGAAACTGCCGCCAGATGCTGTTAAAATTAATCGTTCAATATTTTTATCCATTTCTCCTTGCAAAGCTTGAAAAATGGCAGAATGTTCGCTGTCAACAGGGAGTAACGGTACATTATTTCTTTTAGCCGCCTCTATCACTAAATGTCCTGCAGTAACTAACGTTTCTTTATTCGCGATCGCAATGACCTTCCCGCATTCAATAGCTTGTAATGTGGGATGCAGTCCTACACATAGCTGCTTCCTAGGACAGCATTGACGAGGATATCCGATTTTTTAAAAACAGCTACCTCAATCAATCCTTCACTGCCAAAAGTAAACTTCGTGTTCGGGAATTCTGCTCTTAACGAAGCACAATCACTCGAATCCTGTACAGAGACAAGTAGTGGTTTAAATTCATTAATCAATTTACGTGCTAATTCAATATTTTTTCCAACCGAAAATGCTGCTAGTTGAAATTCGTTAGCGTGCTCACGAATAATATCAATCGTTTGGATTCCTACTGAACCCGTAGCACCTAATAAACTAATTATCTTCAAGTGTTTCAACTCCTAATAAGTAAAAAAACAGCCATTATATCCAAAGATGGAATAGGTTTAATAGTGGCAAAACAAATAATAAGCTATCAAAGCGATCCAGAATCCCTCCATGACCTGGCAGAATGTTACCTGAATCCTTTACGTTAAAATGACGTTTAAAAGCAGATTGGACAAGGTCGCCTATTTGTCCAAAAACAGAAAGAACAACGGTAATTCCCATTAAAGTAACAAGGCCTACCGGGATAGTTGTGGAAAATAACGAAAATAATATTCCCACGATGACAGCACACACGACACCGCCTAATGAACCTTCTACTGTTTTATTGGGACTAATTTCAGGCCATAGCTTGTTTTTCCCCATTGCTTTGCCAACAAAATAGGCACCTGAGTCTGTAGCCCAAATAATAAATAGTGAATAAAAAACATAAACAATTCCTGCCTCACGGGTTTCAATAAAAAAATAAAACCCAATTCCTACATAAATCGCCGATAATATGCAGAAAGAGACATCTTCAAAGGTAAATCGATTTTTTGTGACAACCGTATAGGCTAAAAACAACAAAATAAATATTATCGCGATCTCTGCTTTGGAATAATAAAAATCCGAGAGAACATGATGATATTGCTTAGGAAAAATAATCACCCATAGAAATAAAAGCGATATTAGTCCATGAGCTGAAAAGATACTTAGTTGTTTCATTTTCAATAGTTCATATAACCCTATTGTAGCAAGAATGTACGTCAACAGAACAAAAGGAAGTCTGCCGTAAAATACAATCGGTACAAATAATGCCGCTGCTACCACTGCTGTAATGATTCTTTGCTTCATCTACTAGTTCAACACCTTTTATGTTCTTAAAGAGAGGGATACTTTAGATTCCGCCAAACCTGCGCTGACGTTTTTGATACGCTTCAATTGCTTCAAGAAAATATTCTTCATTAAAATCAGGCCATAATACGTCTGTAAACCAGAATTCCGAGTATGCTAATTGCCAAAGCATAAAGTTACTTAAGCGGATTTCTCCACTTGTACGGATTAACAGATCCGGGTCCGGAAAATCGGAACTCATTAAATACGAGGAAAAAACTTGTTCGTTTAGTTCTGCTTCCTTCAGTATGCCATTTTTACTATCATTTATAATTTGTTTTACGGCATCGAGTATTTCCGCCCTGCTTCCATAATTCAAGGCAAAATTCAGGACCAGTCCTGTATTATCCTTTGTTTCTTCTACCGCCCTCTCAATTGCACGGAGTGTATGTGAAGGCAGTTGATCTTTATATCCCATCATTTTAACTTGAACATTATTCTCAATAAGTTCAGGAAGAAAAGTACCTAAAAATTCTTCCGGAAGCTTCATAATATATTCCACTTCATTTTTTGGACGTTTCCAGTTCTCTGTAGAAAAGGCATATAAAGTTAAGGCCTTGATTCCGAGAATATTCGCCAGCATGGTTGTCTTTCGAACAACCTTCATGCCTTCGTGATGACCTGCAATACGTGGTAAAGCCCTTTTTTTTGCCCAACGCCCATTACCGTCCATAATAATGGCGACATGTTCAGGAACAGGCGATTCTTTTATTTCTTCTATTTTATCTCGGAGTGCGGAAGAGTTAGCCGGCTTCTTCCAAAGCCCAAATTTATTCAACATAACATTGCTCCTCAATTAATTAATCATATCCTCCGATAATAAATCATGGATTCACATATCCAAATATGTAAAAGTATCTTCAGGTTAGATGATATTATCATACCAAAAAACCTAAAAGATATCTCTAATAATAACCTATGTAAAATAACAGTAATTAAGAATAATGTTCAGAAAATTTAGGGGACAATCTAAATCATCAAAAAATAGAGAAAAAACCCCCTTTTAAAGAGGGTCTTTTAACTCAACTTTTATCTGCCAGCATCTATTAATTAAACTTCTAAAATTTCTTTTTCTTTATCTTTCGTAATTTGATCGACTTTTTGAATAAACTCGTCCGTAAGCTTCTGGATATCATCAGAGTACCCGCGAAGGGCATCTTCTGTAATTTCACCATTTTTTTCGAGCTTCTTCAAATCATCGTTTCCATCACGGCGAATGTTACGGATCGCTATTTTTGCTTCTTCTGCTTCTTTCTTCACAACTTTAACAAGTTCTTTCCGGCGTTCTTCAGTCAATTGTGGAATCGCAATCCGAATAATCGAACCGTCATTCGTTGGATTTAAACCTAAATCAGATTTCAAGATTGCTTTTTCAATATCACCTAAAATCGATTTATCATAAGGCTGAATCACAAGTAAACGTGCTTCTGGAGTTGTGATCCCTGCCATTTGATTCACAGGTGTTGGTGCCCCATAATAATCAACGGTGATACGATCTAGCAATGAAGCACTTGCACGGCCTGCACGAATGCTGGCAAGCTCACGAGAATATGCTTGGATTGCTTTGGTCATACGATCTTTTGTTGAAGCAATGACTTGTTTTGGCATTAGTTTTTCCCCCTAACGATTGTACCAATTTTTTCACCCATAACGGCTTTTTTAATATTTCCTTGTTCCATAATGGAGAAAACAATGAGCGGAATATCATTATCCATACATAGTGAAGAAGCAGTTGAATCCATAACCGCTAATCCTTCCTTAATGACATCCAAGAAGGTAAGATCTTCATACTTAGTGGCATTTGGATCAATTCTAGGATCTGCTGAATAAACACCATCGACATTGTTTTTCGCCATGAGAATCACTTCTGCATCAATCTCCGCTGCCCTTAATGCTGCAGTTGTATCTGTTGAGAAGTAAGGATTACCTGTACCGGCTGCAAAAATAACAACCCGTTGTTTTTCTAAATGTCTCATTGCCCGACGTCTGATATACGGCTCAGCAACCTGGCGCATTTCGATCGATGTTTGCACACGGGATTCAATTCCTAGTTGCTCTAGGCTATCCTGCAGCGCTAAAGAATTCATCACGGTTGCAAGCATGCCCATATAATCTGCAGTGGCTCTATCCATTCCCATTTCACTGCCGATTTTACCGCGCCATATATTACCTCCGCCAACGACCACAGCTACTTCAACGCCTAGTTCTGCTACTTCTTTTACCTGTTCAGCAATAGACTTAATGACAGAAGGTTTAATTCCAAAACTGGACTCACCAGCAAGTGCTTCCCCGCTTAATTTTAAAACCACTCTTTTGTACTTTGGACCGCTCATATAAACCTCCGTATGTAATTTTAAAAGCGCAAGCGCCTTGATTATGGGCGATATAGGGCGATTTTGCATTGATAAGTGCTTAGTCGCCCTTAATGCGTACAAAAGCGTTAGCTTAATGTAGCCAAGCACAAGACGAGCCGGCCGAAAGGTTGTTCTTTAACCTTTTGGACGGATTGGCTTGTGACCTCGAGCCCATAGGCGCTGGAGCTAGATATTTTTATTATATATTTCCCTTTAAAAATAGGGAACACACCGTGTCCCCTATAAAAAAACTATAACAGTAACATTCCCATATAGCATTTGTGTTTAAGCTGGAGAATATTTGACTTATTTTTTATTTACTTGATTCATAACTTCTTCAGCGAAGTTGTCTTCTTTCTTTTCAATACCTTCGCCTACTTCGTAACGTACGAATTCACGAACAGTTGCACCTTTTGATTCAACGAATTGGCGAACTTTTTGATCAGGGTTTTTAACAAAAGTTTGGTCAAGAAGACATACATCTTCAAAGTATTTGCCAAGACGGCCTTCAACCATTTTTGCTACGATGTTTTCTGGCTTGCCTTCGTTAAGTGCTTGTTGTGTTAACACTTGACGCTCATGCTCAACTTCTTCTTGAGAAACTTGATCACGAGAAACATATTTTGGTCTTAATGCAGCGATGTGCATTGAAACGTCTTTCGCAGCGGCTTCTTCAGTAGTTCCTTCAAGAACTGTTAGAACGCTGATACGACCGCCCATGTGGATGTAAGCGCCAAATGCATCGTTGTCAGACTTAGTTGCGATTGCAAAACGGCGAAGTGAAAGCTTTTCTCCGATTTTTGCGATTGCAGCGTTGATGTGGTCATTAACAGTTGCACCATTTTCCATTGTTTGAGCAGATGCTTCTTCAACAGTAGCTGGTTTGTTTTTTAGTAAATGTTGAGCAAGCTCTTGTACTAAAGCTTGGAACGCTTCGTTTTTCGCAACGAAGTCTGTTTCTGAGTTTACTTCAAGGATAACAGCCTCGTTTCCTTGTGCGACAACTGAAGTTAAACCTTCAGCAGCAATACGGTCAGCTTTATTAGCCGCTTTAGCGATCCCTTTCTCACGTAAGAAATCAATTGCTTTTTCCATATCACCGTCTGTTGCGGTAAGTGCTTTTTTACAGTCCATCATGCCTGCGCCTGTTTTTTCGCGAAGTTCTTTAACCATTTGAGCAGTAACTGCCATTTTAAATTTCCTCCTTAAATTCTATGTACTATTCTATATCTTAGCCATTCAAACTCAAGATAAACATTTCTTAAAAAAAGGTGATAAAGGGTCTCCCTCTTATCACCTTTTTGAATAAGTCACTATCTTACGCTTCTTGTGCTACTTCTTCACCTTGTTTAGCTTCAAGGATTGCATCCGCCATTTTACCAGTTAATAGTTTAACCGCACGGATAGCATCATCGTTAGCTGGGATAACAACATCGATTTCATCTGGATCACAGTTAGTATCAACAATACCTACGATAGGAATGTTTAGCTTTTTAGCTTCAGCAACTGCGATACGCTCTTTACGAGGGTCGATGATGAATAGTGCATCAGGAAGTTGTTTCATGTCTTTAATTCCGCCTAGGAACTTTTCAAGACGCTCTTGTTCTTTCTTAAGTTGAACAACTTCTTTCTTAGGTAATACTTCAAAAGTACCGTCTTCTGACATTCTTTCAATATCTTTTAAGCGGCCAATACGCTTTTGGATTGTTTCGAAGTTTGTTAATGTACCACCTAACCAGCGTTGGTTAACAAAGTACATACCAGAACGAGCTGCTTCTTCTTTAACAGAATCTTGAGCTTGTTTTTTAGTACCAACAAAAAGAATAGTTCCGCCGTTACCAGCAAGATCTTTTACCCAGTTATAAGCTTCTTCAACCTTTTTAACTGTTTTTTGAAGGTCGATAATGTAGATACCGTTACGCTCAGTGAAGATATATTTCTTCATCTTAGGGTTCCAACGGCGAGTTTGGTGTCCGAAATGTACACCAGCTTCAAGCAATTGTTTCATTGAAATAACTGACATGTGTTTTTTCCTCCTAGTGGTTTGTTTTCCTCCGCTCGTCTCATTTTTAAATAGAAACTGATAGATTCAGCACCATCCATTTAAATCAACAAGCGTGTGTATTAACACCATGAAATAATATAGCATAAGTAAATATAACAATCAAGAATTACTTTTAAAAAAATGTTTGATTGTTGATTTCCGCTCAAGATACTTGGCTTCAATCAATCCGTTTACCATTAACAAAATAAAAATCCCCAATTTTTTTAAACTGGGGATTATCTCTTATTAGTTAGATCTTAATTTATCAAGCTCCACAAGAAACTTATCATTGAGGACCTTAATATACGTACCTTTCATACCAAGAGAACGTGATTCAATAACCCCTGCACTTTCAAGCTTTCTTAGTGCATTTACAATAACTGAACGTGTGATTCCAACCCGGTCAGCAATTTTTGAAGCAACCAATAAGCCCTCATGGCCATTTAATTCTTCAAAAATATGTTCGATGGCCTCTAATTCACTATAAGACAATGAACTGATCGCCATTTGTACAACGGCTTTGCTTCTTGCTTCTTCTTCAATCTCTTCCGACTTTTCACGTAAAATCTCCATACCTACAACAGTAGCACCATATTCAGCGAGAATTAAATCATCGTCATGGAATTTTTCTTGCAGTCTCGCAAGAATTAATGTACCAAGGCGTTCCCCGCCGCCAATAATTGGAACAATCGTTGTTAAACCTTCTTTAAATAAATCTCTATTTTCTACAGGGAATGCAGTATATTGGCTTTCAATATCCAAATTTGAAGAAGTTTCTTGAATATTAAACAAGCCTTTAGTGTATTCCTCTGGAAATTGACGATCCTCAAACATTTTCTTCATGCGTTCATTTTCAATCTGTTGATAAATCGAAAAACCTAAAAGCTTACCGCGGCGGCTTACGATATAAACATTTGCTTCAATTGTCTCACTTAACGTTTCCGACATTTCTTTGAAATTAACAGGCTTGCCCGCTGCCTTCTGTAGTAAAACATTAATACGTCTAGTTTTTGTAAGTAAATCCATCTGTTTCTTCCTCCTAGTAACTACAACCATTATTAAATTATTTAGTAAAACTTATTTCATGTATGAGTATTTAAGAATGGCATCTCCTGAAAAATTCAAAAAAGCAGCATTCCTAAAGAATGAATTGGCTTAAATCTTTATTCTTTGAAATAGCCCCAAGCTTATCATCGACGTACTGCGGCGTAATCGTAATTTTCTCCATCGTAATATCTGGAGCTTCAAAGGATAAATCCTCTAACAGCTTTTCGAGAATCGTATGAAGGCGTCTAGCCCCAATATTGTCGGTATTTTGATTCACTTCGAACGCTACTTCAGCTATTCTACGAATAGCATCGTCAGAAAATTCAATTTGTATACCTTCTGTTTCCAATAATGCTTGGTATTGTTTAATTAAGGCATTATCAGGTTCAATTAAAATTCTAAAGAAATCTTCCACTGTTAACTTGGTAAGTTCAACACGAATTGGAAAACGGCCTTGAAGTTCCGGTATTAAATCCGATGGTTTCGCAATATGAAAAGCACCCGCAGCTATAAACAAAATATGGTCGGTTTTAATGGTGCCGTGTTTTGTGACAACCGTTGAACCCTCAACTACTGGCAGGATATCTCTTTGGACACCTTCACGTGAAACATCTGCCGATGAACCGCCGGAATTTTTGCTGGCAATTTTATCGATTTCATCTATAAAGATGATGCCTGTTTGTTCTGCGCGATAGATTGCCTCTGATGAAACTTCATCCATATCAATCAGCTTTGCAGCTTCTTCATTTGTTAATACATTCCTTGCTTCGCGAACTGTTAGTTTTCGCTTCTTCCGTTTTTTTGGCATAAAACTGCTGAGGGCATCTTGCATATTCATACCCATTTGTTCAATTCCTGAACCTTGCAGCATATCAAACATCGATGGCGTTTGCTCTTCTACTTCTACGGTTACAATTTCGTCTTCTAATTGTCCGAGAGCAAGCTTTTCTTTGACAATCTTCCGCTTTTCCTGAGCAGAATAGTCTTCTTGTTGGGTGTCCGGTTCAGATGAAGAATTGCCGCCGCCGAATAACATTTCAAGCGGATTTTTATAGTTCGCTGCTTTTTTAGCTGACGGAACAAGTAAATCAACAAGCCTGCTGTTTGCATTTTCTTCAGCTCGTTCCTTCACACTTTGCATACGCTCTTCTTTGACTAAACGAACAGATGTTTCCGCAAGATCGCGCACCATTGATTCTACATCGCGCCCAACATAACCCACTTCAGTGAATTTAGTGGCTTCGACCTTAATAAATGGAGCACCGACAAGCTTTGCCATCCTTCTGGCAATTTCCGTCTTACCTACCCCAGTAGGACCAATCATCAAGATATTTTTTGGAATAATTTCTTCACGAAGCTTATCATTTAAAAGGCCTCTTCTGTAACGGTTCCTTAATGCAACAGCAACCGCTTTCTTAGCATCCTTCTGTCCAATAATATATTGATCAAGTCTCTCAACAATTTGTCGGGGAGTTAAATCCGTAGTTTTTACCATTTTTTCCGTCTCCTTCCGATTACAGCTCTTCAACGATAATGTTGTGGTTGGTATATACACATATTTCCGCAGCTATTTCTAAAGAAGCTTTTGCAATTTCTTTTGCAGATAAATGTTCCCCTGCATATTTCTTTAATGAGCGGCCAGCGGCCAATGCATAATTCCCACCTGAGCCAATGGCAAGGATCCCATCGTCTGGCTCAATCACTTCACCGGTTCCGGAAACTAAAAGCAAGCTTTCGCGATTCATGACAATTAGCATCGCTTCCAATTTGCGAAGCATCTTATCATTTCTCCATTCTTTAGCAAGCTCGACTGCAGCTCTTTGAAGGTTCCCGTTATATTCCTCTAACTTTGCTTCAAACAATTCAAAAAGAGTGAACGCATCTGCAACAGAACCAGCGAATCCCGCCAATACCTTACCATTAAATATCTTTCTTACTTTTCTGGCAGTGTGTTTCATCACAACTGCATTGCCAAAAGTCACCTGGCCATCACCGGACATTGAGCATTCACCGTTATGGTGGACCGCAAATATCGTAGTCGCATGAAATTGATTCATTAAATTTTCCTCCCTTTTGGAGTAATTTCCGTTTAAAGTTGAGTGATATGTAATAGCTGGGTACCTATCCCACTTATTGATGAGAATAAAGAAAATCACTGAAAACAAGTTATTAATGGTTCAATTGTCATTTTGCGGAATTGCTTACAATTTGTAAACATCTCGTAAATATGTTTAATAAAACATTCACAATTAACATACTATTTAAACTGACAAGGGCTAATAAATCGTAACATACTTCTATAGCCCTTGCAATAAATTTTACAAAACTTTCACAAAGTTCTGAATTGTTTCTAACGCTCGATTGGCATGCTGTAAATTTCTTTCCTGCTTACCTTTTATCTTCACTGGCAGTTCTGGAAATAAACCAAAGTTTGCGTTCATTGGCTGAAAATTATCAGGGTTGGCTGTTGTAATATAACGTGCCATGCTGCCAATTGCTGTCTCGGCAGGAAACTCAACTGTCTCCTCCCCGATTGCTAACCGAGCCGCATTAATTCCAGCAATTAAGCCGCTTGCAGCCGATTCAACATAGCCTTCTACCCCTGTCATTTGACCTGCGAAAAATAAATCTTCACGATTCCGGAATTGATAGGTAGCCTTTAGAACCTTAGGTGAATTAATAAACGTATTTCGATGCATAACACCATAGCGTACGATTTCAGCATTTTCGAGACCTGGGATTAGGCGGATAACTTCCTTTTGTGCCCCCCACTTTAAATGTGTCTGAAAACCAACAATATTGAAAAGCGTCCCGGCAGCATCGTCTTGTCGAAGTTGGACCACTGCAAATGGTCTCTTTCCTGTTTTCGGATCTTCAAGTCCAACAGGCTTTAACGGACCAAATAGCATCGTCTTCTTCCCTCTAGACGCCATTACTTCGATTGGCATACAGCCCTCAAAAAAGACTTCTTTTTCAAATTCCTTTGTAGGAGCAGTCTCTGCTGTGGTAAGGGCCTCATAGAAGGTATTAAATTCTTCTTCTGTCATCGGACAATTCAGATATGCGGCTTCCCCCTTATCATATCGTGATTTTAAATAAACCTTGTCCATATTAATGCTGTCTTTTTCTAAGATTGGTGCTGCAGCGTCATAAAAGTAAAGATAGTCTTCTCCCGTTAAACCCTTTAATTGGCCTGATAGGGCTTCACTCGTAAGAGGGCCTGTTGCAATAACGGTTGGACCTTCAGGAATCTCGGTCACCTCTTCATTGATTACCATTACATTTTCATGATTTTTCACCATCTCTGTTACTTTTGCGGCAAACTCATGACGGTCTACTGCCAATGCTCCCCCAGCTGGGACCGAACATGCATCAGCAGCGGCGATAATTACCGAATCAAGTTTTCTCATTTCTTCTTTTAATACTCCGACAGCATTTGTTAAGGTATTGGCCCTTAGTGAATTACTGCAGACTAACTCGGCAAATTTATCAGTATGGTGCGCAGGTGTCTGCTTAACTGGACGCATTTCATACAATCTTACTTTTACTCCGCGTTTAGCTATCTGCCAAGCCGCTTCACTTCCAGCTAGGCCAGCGCCAATCACATTTATCGTTACATCTTTCAAATAAGTACCTCCTCAATTTCCTTCAATATTTATACTAGTAACCATTTTGGATTAAAAAGTACTATAAATATACCTTGCCCTCATGATAAGTCCATCTTGCATTGTACTATACGATTGAGGAACAAAAAAGTTTTTTGTTTTTGTAAATAAACTTAAAAGCACCTTCAATACAGTAGACAGACAAAAGAAGCCAATTAGGAAGGCTGCTTTTTATCAAACTAACGAACGGAATATGAAAGATATGGGATCTGGCACATTTGTCGGTATGGGGCTATATGCGGACAATTATCATGGCCAACGACCTTGATCTATCCGCATGACTGCTTCATGAGGATAACTATTACTGCAATCAGCCTTCATCTGTCCTGACCGCTTCATGAGGACAACTATTACTGCAATCAGCCTTCACCTGTCCTCATGATTGCTTCATGAGGACAACTTTTACCACAATTAGCCTTCATCTGTCCTCATGACCGCTTCATGAGGACAATTATTACTGCAATCAGCCTCCACCTGTCCTCATGACCGCTTCATAAGTACAACTATTACCGAAATCGGCCTTCATCTGTCCTCATACCACTTAGTTGGACAAAAAGGAACCCAATCAAGTACCAAAACAAAAGAGTGGGTTTCCCCCACTCTCAGCTTTGCGGCTCTTCCTTATAATCACAATTAACACACTGTACTTGAACACCTTTTTTTAATTTCTTTTCAACTAGCAAGCCTTCACATTTCGGACAGGGTCTCGGAAGCGGCTTATCCCATGAGATAAATTCACATGAAGGATAATTCGTACAGCCGTAAAACAATCTTCTTTTTTTACTTTTCCTTTCGATAATCTGTCCTTCTTTACAGTTTGGACACGTTACACCGATCTCTTTTACAATCGGCTTTGTATTCCGGCAATCAGGAAAATTACTGCACGCCATGAATTTTCCGTAACGGCCCATTTTGAATACCATTGGGCTGCCACAGTTTTCGCAATCCTCACCTGCGGGCTCATCTTTAATCTCGACGGATTGCATTTCTTTTTCTGCCTTTTCTAGATGGACCTCGAAATCCCGGTAAAACTCATCTATAACCTGGACCCATTTGACTTTACCTTCTTCGACATTATCTAAGCCCTGCTCCATTTTGGCCGTAAATTCTACATCGAGTATCTCTGGAAAAAACTCGACCATTAATTCGTGAACAATTTCGCCGAGTTCTGTTGGAACAAAACGTTTATTATCCAATGCGACATAGCCCCGCTTTTGAATCGTATCCAAAGTTGGTGCATACGTTGATGGACGGCCGATCCCCAGCTCTTCTAGGGCTTTTACAAGCCGAGCTTCTGTATAACGCGGCGGCGGCTGAGTGAAATGCTGTTTTGGATCGATATCCTTCTTAAATACCTCATCGCCTTCTTTAAGGTCTGGCAGCATTTTATTCGGACCATCCACTTGGTCATCCGTGCCTTCCACATAGACCTTCATAAAGCCTGGGAATTTAATTTTAGAGCCAGTGGCTCGGAAGATCACATTGCCATTTTGCAGATCAACACTCATAGTATCCATAACAGCCTGTGCCATTTGACTGGCAAGGAACCGCTCCCAAATCAGCTTGTATAATCGGAGCTGGTCACGGGAGAGATATTCTTTTAAACTGCTCGGGTCTCGTAAGGTACTTGTCGGGCGGATTGCTTCATGGGCATCCTGTGCATTCGTTTGCTTTTTTTCTTTTCTTTGGTCATTCTTCAAATACTCTTCACCGAATTCTGCTTTGATATAGCTGGCCGCCTCAGCTTGAGCTATTTCGGATATTCGCGTTGAGTCAGTTCTCATATAAGTAATAAGACCAACAGTACCTTCCTTGCCGAGCTCAATCCCTTCATACAGCTGTTGAGCGAGCATCATCGTTTTCTTGGCACGGAAGTTTAATTTTCTTGCTGCTTCCTGCTGAAGTGAGGAAGTAATAAAAGGCGGTGCAGGATTTCTGCGGCGTTCTTTCTTGCTTACAGAGATGACTTTGAATTTATTACCCTTCATCTCTTTTAAGACCGCTTGAACATCCGCTTCGGACTTCAGTTCATTTTTTTCATGCCCTGCTAAAGAGTGGTAGGCCCCGCTAAACTGGTCCTTGCCCTTTAAGAACTCTCCTTCAATCGTCCAATATTCTTCGGGATTAAAATCTTTGATTTCCTTTTCACGATCGATAATTAACCGGACGGCCACTGATTGAACTCTACCAGCACTTAACCCCTTTTTCACCTTTTTCCAAAATAGCGGACTGATATTGTATCCGACAAGTCTGTCTAATATCCTCCGAGCCTGCTGGGCATCGACAAGATCCATATTAATGGGACGTGGATGCTTGAAAGATTCCTTGATTGCATCTTTGGTGATTTCATTAAAAACGACTCGGCAATCAGAATGGACATCTACGTCTAAACTATGTGCTAAATGCCAGGCAATTGCTTCCCCTTCGCGATCCGGGTCAGCTGCGAGATAGACTTTTTTCGCCTTTTTGGCCGCTGTTTTTAAATCCTTTAATACCGGGCCCTTCCCACGAATGGTAATATATTTTGGTTCATAACTATTTTCAACATTTACTCCCATTTGACTGCGCGGCAAATCGCGGACATGTCCCATCGAAGCTTTTACTTTATACTTATTTCCTAAATAGCGTTCTATTGTTTTCGCTTTTGCAGGCGATTCAACAATTACTAGAAATTCTGCTGCCATTCAACATCCTCCTTAAGAGGGAAAGTGTAAAAGCGCCTTGAATACGGCAAAAGCCTGATTCTAAGATGCTTACTATTTGAGAAGTTTTCCTAAAATCCAGTTTTTACACATTTAACCGGAGAAAATACTTTACAAAACTGCCTTATCCCAAAATTTTTAAACTATATGGTAATTATCATAGTATTTAACATTTTTTATTCTATTCATTTTTTAAAAAAATTGATGTATTTATTTGTATTTTAACATCTGTTGGAAAATGTATAACATAATAGAAATTTTTGCAACCTTTTTTAGGTAATTTCTCCATTTAATTAAAAATACCTGCTTAAAGGGCAATTTTATCGGTGAGTTTCTTAACTACTGGATTTAGCGGTATACTTTAACTCTTCCAAGATATCTTTTGCATTTATAACCAGTTTTGCGCCTTGCTGGATTAATTCATTAGCACCTTCAGAACAAGGATTAAAAATGCTTCCAGGCAATGAAAATACATCTCTTCCTTCATGGACAGCATAGTTAGCGGTGATCAGCGACCCACTTTTCCGCTTTGCTTCTATAATAAACGTTCCAGCGGATAAACCGCTAATAATTCGATTGCGTGCTGGAAACTGCCATCTAAGCGGCTTGGTATCAGGGGGATACTCCGAGAGGACTAGCTGCGTTTGCATCATTTTAACAGCGAGAGGCATATTATCTTTTGGATAGATATGGTAAAGGCCTCCAGCAATAACGCCAATCGTCCTACCCCCTAGCTTTAAGGTCTCTTCATGGGCTAGGGCATCTATCCCGGTTGCCAGTCCGCTGACAATCAGAATATCCTGATTAATCAAGTCAGGAAAAATGTGCCGGATCGCCTTTTTACCGTATGGTGTTGCCTGACGAGATCCAACCACCGCAAGCTTCGGGTCTTTTTCTAATAGGGAAGTATCACCCTTTGCGTATAAGGCCCATGGTGGTTGATAGATTTCTTTTAAAACACGGGGATACTCTTTATCAAAAATCGTGATGACTTCAATATCATTGGTTTTATATTGCCGGATTTGTTCGTGAATGCTGTCAGAAGAAAAGGCAGTAAATGACGAGGAGTCGTGGGGAATGGTTGAGTAAAGTGGATTTGAAGGAATAGTTGAAACGGGTGCGCGGTAAACGGACTGGAGAGAAGGATCTTTTTTCAACATCTGAAAGACGGTATTCCAGGAGATATTGGGGTAATGCAGTAAATGAATAAATTTTTCTTTAAACTCATCCATAATAATAAACCTCCATTATATTATTTTATCATAAATAGCCCCTCAAAATATGAGGGACTATCTGTTAAAACCTTAGTGGGTCTTACACTTTTCGTAAAGACCTTGTTCTTTTAATACTTCAATTAAAGTTTCACCCATAACAGACGGGGTATCAGCAACTTTAATACCGCATTCGTTCATGATACGGATCTTTTCATCAGCTGTACCTTTCCCACCTGAAATGATGGCACCCGCATGGCCCATTCTTTTTCCAGGAGGTGCTGTACGACCGCCGATGAAGCCGACAACAGGCTTAGTCATGTTCGCTTTTACCCATTCAGCTGCTTCTTCTTCTGCCGTACCGCCAATCTCACCAATCATAATAACAGCATAAGTTTCTGGATCTTCATTAAATGCTTTTAAAACATCAATGAAGTTGGTGCCATTTACTGGGTCTCCGCCGATTCCAACTGCTGTCGTTTGACCGATACCAGCTTGTGTTAATTGATGAACAGCCTCATATGTTAAGGTACCAGAACGGGAAACAACACCGACATGGCCTTTTGTATGAATATATCCAGGCATAATTCCAATTTTACATTCATCAGCTGTAATAACACCAGGGCAGTTTGGACCAACTAAACGGGTCTTTTTGCCTTCCATGTAACGCTTGACCTTTACCATGTCTAATACTGGAATATGCTCTGTAATACAAATAACTAGATCTAGTTCAGCATCAACCGCTTCAATAATAGAGTCGGCTGCAAATGGAGCTGGAACATAGATAACAGAAGCATTAGCACCTGTCGCGTCAACCGCATCTCTAACCGTGTTAAAAACAGGTACTCCTTCGACTTCTTGACCGGCCTTACCTGGTGATGTACCGCCGACAATTTTCGTACCGTATTCAAGCATTTGTTTTGTATGGAAACGGGCAGTTCCGCCTGTAATACCTTGAACAATAACCTTTGTATCTTTATTAATAAAAACGCTCACGTGAATTCCCCTTTCTTTCGATCCTATTTGACTAATGAAACGATTTTTTGTGCACCGTCAGCCATGGATTCAGCAGCAATAATTTCAACGCTTGACTCAGCAAGAATTTTCTTACCTAAGTCAACATTTGTTCCTTCTAATCGAACAACAAGCGGAACCGATAGTCCAACCTGCTTAGCTGCTTCCACAACACCTTCAGCAATGACGTCACACTTCATGATTCCACCAAAGATATTAACAAAAATACCTTTTACATTTGGATCTGAAAGGATAATTTTGAATGCTTCTGTAACTTTCTCAGCAGTTGCACCGCCCCCAACATCAAGGAAGTTGGCCGGATCGCCGCCGTAATGCTTAATAATATCCATAGTGGACATCGCTAGTCCTGCGCCATTTACCATACAGCCGATATTTCCATCTAAAGCAACATAGCTTAAATCGTATTTAGATGCTTCGATTTCCTTTGCATCTTCTTCTTCTAAGTCACGATACGCCAAGACATCTTTTTGACGATATAGTGCATTCGAATCAAAGTTTAATTTAGCATCTAATGCCATTACCTTGCCGTCACCTGTCACTACTAACGGGTTAATTTCGGCAATTGAGCAATCTTTCTCAATATAAGCATTATATAAGCCCATCATGAACTTAACCGCTTGATTGACTAATTCGTTTGGAATATTAATATTAAAGGCAATGCGACGTGCCTGGTATGGCTGTAAGCCAATAGCCGGGTCGATTTCCTCTTTAAATATTTTCTCCGGTGTGTTCGCTGCTACTTCTTCAATTTCAGTACCACCTTCTTCAGATGCCATTAAAACGACACGTGAAGTGGAGCGGTCTAATACTAAACCAACATAGTATTCTTTTTTAATGTCGCAGCCTTCTTCAATTAGGAGGCGTTTTACTTCTTTACCCTCAGGACCAGTTTGGTGTGTGACTAGGGTTTTTCCGAGGATTTCATTTGCATATGTACGAACCTCATCAAGGTTTTTCGCCACTTTTACTCCACCGGCTTTTCCCCGTCCGCCTGCATGGATTTGCGCTTTTACTACACATACCTGTGTACCTAGTTCTTTAGCAGCTTCTACTGCTTCTTCAACCGTGAATGCCACTTTTCCGTTTGGAACAGATACCCCAAATTGCTTGAGGATCTCTTTTCCTTGATACTCATGGATATTCATTTCCCATCCTCCTATCAAACTCTTCAAAAAATTGACTCCGTTTTCATTTTATATAATGATACAAACCTTGTCTACCTTTTCGTACTAAAATTATATTCATCTTTAAAATATTCTGAAAAGTGGTGGAGAAAGAAACCGATTTCATAGGGTTTTCAATACTTTTCATTTTTTTTTACGATAATAAAAAAAACAGGCCGGAACCTGTTATTAGTTTAAATTATTATGTTGATATAGTCCTTTACTGGTGCAAAACTTTTTCGATGGTACGGAGTGATGCCGTACTGTTTGATGGCTTGAAGATGCTCCTTTGTCCCATAACCCATGTTTTGTTGAAACCCATAGACAGGATAGCTTAACGATAGTTCTTTCATTAACGTGTCCCTTGCTACCTTTGCAACAATGGAAGCCGCCGCTATCGAGATGCTTTTGGCATCGCCTTTAATGATCGATTCTGCCGGATAAGGGGTTTCAAGCTTCATCGCATCAATCAGTAAAAAATCAGGCTTTGGCTCAAGGGAGACAATAGCTGCATACATAGCCTTCTTAGTGGCTTCATAAATATTAATCTCATCAATTTCCTCGGCATGAACCATCGCCACACTGTACGCGATTGCTTCTTTTTTAATAATGGCAGCGAATTCCTGCCGCTTTTTTTCAGTCAGTTTCTTCGAATCATCAATCCCAGCTAAGAAAAAGTCCTCAGGTAAAATCACCGCGGCGGTAACGACTGGACCCGCGAGCGGTCCCCTGCCCACCTCATCCACACCGGCAATAAAATTAAAGCCTTGTGCACGGATTTTTCGTTCAAATTGATTCATCTCATCGAACTTTTCTTGGAGGAGTTTTTCTTGCTCCCGCTGTTTTTTCCATTTGGCCAAGCATTGTTGGACACCTTTTCGCTCATCGTTTTCGAGTTCAATAATAAAAGAATCTGTATCTTCTAAAATAGCAGCCAGCTTTTCTTCTATTTGGGCAATTGAAAGTTTCTTCATATGTAGTCACCTTGTCTATAAATTGAAAGGCTGTGTTATACTTGAATGTTGATTTCCGCATCAGGCGCGAGCGGTTCGCGGGCGGTCCGGGGAGCCTCCTCGGCGCTTAAGCACCTGCGGGGTCTCCCCAGTTCCGTACTCCCGCAGGAGTCTTCACGCCTTACGCTCCAATCAACATTGCTCAAAAACAACAAAAGCTTTTACACAGCCAATTAAAAAAATCAAGCCCTCCAAAGGAGAGCTTATTTTTTGTTTTCCACGGGTTCTGGAATATCTTTTGGGCTTTCGAAAGTGAGCGGACCAAATTTTTCTGATCGAACTTCTCTGACTACTAATTCAGCTACTTTATCGTAGTCAACCATTCCTCCGCCCATTAAACAGCCCCTAATCGTGCCAATATGGTCGAATAATGCTACAACATCCTCCGGTATCTCTGTGAGCTTGAAGCGTTCTTTTAACCGTGCTGGATAGGTCTTTTCTAAAAAACGCAGCGAATAAACCGTCAAGTCCTGCAGATTTAATAAAGTATCCTTGATCGCCCCTGTAATCGCCAGTTTCATACCGACTTCCTGGTCCTCAAATTTAGGCCATAAGATTCCAGGTGTGTCGAGCAGCTCCAGTTCTTTTCCTACTTTTATCCACTGCTGAGCCTTGGTTACACCCGGAGTATTACCCGTTTTTGCAATATTTTTCTTGGCGAGACGGTTGATCAGCGTGGACTTGCCCGCATTTGGAATTCCTACAATCATCGCACGAATGGCACGTGGTTTTACACCTCTTGCCTTTAGCCGATCAAATTTTTCTTTTAGAATTTCGTTTGAGGCCTGGACGATATTTTTCATTCCTTCGCCTGCTTGAGAATTAATCGCCAGAGCTTTAATTCCCTTTTCAGCAAAGTAGGCAATCCACTCTCGGGTAACTTCTTTATCGGCCATATCAGCCTTATTTAATAAGACTAGCCTTGGTTTATGCTGGATAATTTCATCTATCATTGGATTCCTTGAGGAATAGGGAATTCTTGCATCCACCAATTCAAAAATAATATCAACTAGCTTTAATTTTTCCGTGACCTCTCTGCGAGCCTTAGCCATATGACCCGGAAACCATTGGATCGTCAAAGCGCCACCTCCTTTTTAATGCTTAAACTATTGCCCTTTAACGGTCACAAAGTGGGCATCCTTTAAAGGCCAGTAGACAACACTGGTTTTCCCGATTACTTTACTAAGCGGAACTGTTCCAATTTGTCTAGAATCCTTACTGAAGCGGCGATTATCCCCCATTACAAACAATTCACCCTTTGGTACTGTTTTACGGCCAATTTCTTCTTGCAATGTGAAGGAACCCGTTAGCGGTCCATCTTCTGCTTTGTTCTTATATTCATCTAAATATGGCTCTTTATACGCTTTTCCATTTATATAAAGGATATCATCCTTATACTCAAGTGTATCACCTGGAAGACCAATAACACGCTTTATGTAATCCTTTCCTTCCGGTGCGTGAAAAACGATAATATCGAATCGCTTAGGCGCTCCGATTTCGTAGCTGAATTTATTCACAATCATCCTGTCTTGGTCTTTTAATGTCGGCATCATGGAAAGCCCGTCCACTACGATTGGAGCAAAAAGAAAATATCGAATGACTGCAGCAAGTGCCACCGCAATCAATAAAGCTTTCGTCCATTCCCACAATTCATTTTTCTTTTTTGTCATTCAATTCCCCACCAATCACTATTAAAAAATGTCTTATAAAGCCTATTTTACATAAGTTAAACCTATTTATCACGATGGGATGATTTTTTTAACCAAACTTTAATAATTTATTATAAAACAGCCTGCGGTGAAACAATTCGATAAATATCATTTACCATGAAATTAAATGTTATGTATAAAAAAAGAGCCTGCCCGAGCAAGCCCTTTTCTTTTCGTATTATCGAATCTCTTTAATTCTAGCTTTTTTACCACGAAGATTACGCAAGTAGTAAAGCTTAGCACGGCGAACTTTACCGCGGCGAATTACTTCAAGCTTCGCAATTTTTGGTGTGTGTACTGGGAAAGTACGTTCAACGCCTACTCCGTAAGAAACTTTACGTACTGTAAAAGTTTCGCTAATTCCACCACCACGACGCTTAATCACAACACCTTCGAATAACTGAATACGCTCACGAGTACCCTCGATAACTTTAACGTGTACACGTACAGTGTCACCAGGACGGAACGCAGGAAGATCAGAACGAAGTTGTTCTTTTGTGATTTCTTGGATTAATTTATGCATCGTTTTTTCAACTCCTTCCAACAGATGCTCTTACATAACCTTTTTCCTTGTTTCATGCAGCGGAACATCGTTATAAGACTACGGCTGAAAAAAGATCAGCTCGCAAGTCACAAGAAGTATCATAACATAATTATATCGCGCCTGCAATATTACTCGTAATCTTTTTTTACTTCTTTTAACCATTTTTCCTGTTCTTTTGTCAGTTCGATTTTATCTAACAAATCAGGTCTTCGTACAAGCGTCCGTCGTAATGCCTCTTTATTGCGCCATTCTTCGATAAGTTTATGATTGCCTGAAATTAGAACATCTGGAACCTTCAATCCCCGAAAATCAGCGGGTCTTGTATAGTGAGGGTGTTCGAGTAAGCCGGTACTAAATGAGTCCTTCTGGTGTGATTCCACGTTCCCTAGTACTTCTGGCAGCAAGCGGACAACACTATCCACCACCACCATTGCGCCAAGTTCCCCCCCAGTCAGGACATAATCACCAATCGATATTTCGTCCGTTACGACATGCTCTCTGATCCGTTCATCATAGCCCTCATAATGTCCGCAAATGAAGATTAAGTGCTCTTCTTTAGCCAATTCCTCCGCTTTTCGCTGTTCATAACGCTCTCCTTGCGGGCAAAGCAGGATTACCCTTGGATTATTACTTTTTGCTTGTTCTCGAAGAGAAGCAACAGCGTCAAAAATCGGCTGCGGTTTTAGGACCATGCCGGCCCCGCCGCCATATGGATAATCATCGACAGTGGAGTGTTTGTTATCCGCGAAATCACGAAAATTCACAACATTATACTGAACCGCAGATTTTTCAGCCGCTTTTTGTAAAATAGAATGGCCAAAGACTCCGGAGAACATCTCCGGAAATAATGTCAGAATATCGATTTGCATCATGAAAGTAACCCTTCCATTGGATCAATAATGATGACTTGTTCATTTACATCTACTTTCTTTACTACGTCATGGATATAAGGAATTAGGATTTCTTTGCCGCCCTTTCCTTTAACCACCCAAACGTCATTTGCTCCTGGTGAAAGGATCTCGACCACTTTTCCGATTTCCTCTCCCTTGGTAGTTGCCACAAGGCAGCCGATAATTTCATGATAATAGAACTCGTCTTCTTCCAATTCCCCGAGTTGTGCTTCAGGTACCTTTAAAATCCCATCTCTAAATTTCTCTACCTCATTAATGTTATTGTATCCTTCAAAAGTCAGTAACTCGAAATTCTTATGTGTCCGATGGCTTTTTACCGTCAGTTCAATCGGTGTTTTCGAGTTTGGCATAAATAAATAGAGAACATTGCCAGCTTTGTAGCGTTTTTCTGGGAAATCTGTTTTAGATATTACCCGCACTTCTCCTTTAATACCTTGTGTATTAACGATTTTACCAACATTAAACCATTTTTCCATATTACGTCACCTTCTATTTAATTTCCTTAATAATTCCGTCCTCGATAATGATTGTCGATTGTGCAATCCTCTCGTCCCAACGATCACCAACATTTACTTCAACGAGTGCCTGAACTTCTCTTTCCTGTATTTCACTTCCTAATGGTAGGTTATGTAATTGTTCCATTTCAAACTCAAGAAGCTTGATTTTTTCTTTACGCATTTGAATTTCTGCTTCAAATTTTTTCTTTAGTGTTTCAGGAGAAAAGGTTTTTGTTTTTTCCAATCGCTTTAGCTCGAATAAAAGCTGATCACATTCCTTTTTCAGCTGCAGCATTCTTCCATGGAACTTTTCATAAAGCTGTTCCTTGCTTTTCACCGTTAATACTTGCTTCACCACCACAGTTTGAATCAGCTGCACAAAGATCCGCCTCCCTATGTTCTATTGAACTTTGAGAATGTCAGCTACGGCGCCTAGAGGCAATAGGATTAAGCCCCTCTGCAAGGCGCCTTCGCTTATCTGTTTTCTGGTAGCAAAAAAGGGAGGAATGAATCCCTCCCTTTTATCTAGATGCAAAAAGCTATTCACCAATTTCTAGAAAAATTTTCTTTTGTTGTGATGATCCTGCTGCATAAACAACAGTTCTAATGGCCTTTGCAACACGCCCCTGTTTGCCGATCACTTTCCCCATATCCGTTTTATTAACGGACAATTGATAAGTAACACGGCTTTCATCTTCTAAGACAACCACATGGACATCTTCAGGAAAATCAACAAGAGGCTTAACAATCGTCTCAATTAATTGTTTCATAATGCTTTAAGCAATTACTTGTTTAATTTTGCATTATGGAATTTTTCCATGATGCCTTGGTTTGAGAAAAGGTTACGAACTGTATCAGATGGCTTCGCACCATCTTTTAACCATTTAAGAGCCAATTCTTCGTTGATGTCAACTTTAGCTGGTTCTGCAACTGGATTGTAAGTTCCAACGATTTCAATGTAACGTCCATCACGTGGTGAACGAGAATCTGCTACAACAATACGATAGAAAGGAGTTTTCTTAGCTCCCATACGCTTTAAACGAATTTTTACTGCCATTTTAAATAAGCACCTCCGAATAGTTTCACACAAGATAGTATAATATCAATTCTTTTATAGTTTGTAAAGTGTTTTTTCTTTACAATCATTATTACCAATTTTTTTCAGCTTAAAACTTAAAAGGAAACTTAAATCCGCCCTTTTTCTTGCCTTTTAGCTGCATACCGGACATTTGCTTCATCATTTTCTTCATGTCCTCAAATTGCTTTAAAAGACGGTTAATTTCAGTTACTGGACGTCCGCTTCCCTTGGAAATTCTCCGCTTGCGGCTGGAATTTAGAATTTCCGGATTATTTTTCTCATGCTTAGTCATCGATTGGATAATTGCTTCGACATGGGCAATTTGCTTTTCATCAATTTGAATATTATTCAAACCTTTAATTTTTGTTAGCACCGGGCATCATCTTTAACAATTCATCCAGTGGACCTAAGTTTCGAACTTGGCCAAGCTGATCTAAAAAGTCTTCGAGTGTAAACGAAGCCGTGCGCATTTTCTGCTCTAACTCTTTTGCCTTTTGTTCATCCACATTCGCTTGTGCCTTTTCAATCAGTGTGAGCACATCACCCATGCCTAAGATTCTCGAAGCCATTCGATCAGGATGAAATGGCTCTAGTGCATCCATTTTTTCACCAAGACCGACAAATTTAATCGGTGTCTGAGTGACTGCCCGAATAGACAAGGCAGCCCCGCCTCGGGTATCGCCATCAAGCTTCGTTAGGACTACCCCTGTTAAGCCAAGCTGTTCATTAAAGCTTTGAGCCACATTGACCGCATCCTGCCCGGTCATTGCATCGACAACAAGGAAGATTTCGTCCGGTTTGGTTAGTTCTTTAATGTCCTTCAGCTCGTCCATTAAAGCCTCGTCCACATGGAGACGTCCGGCGGTATCAATCAGAACATAATCATGATGATCTTCTTTTGCTTTTGCAATTGCTTGCTTAGCAATTTCGACAGGACTCACTTGGTCACCAAGCGAGAATACAGGCATATCCAATTGTTTCCCCAGGGTTTGAAGCTGCTTGATCGCCGCAGGCCGATAAATATCTGCTGCAACCAGCAAAGGGTTACGGTTATACTTTTTACGAAGTAACAGCGACAGCTTTCCCGTTGTCGTTGTTTTACCAGCACCTTGCAGCCCGACCATCATAATAACCGTCGGTGGACGATTAGAAACAGCAATCTTGCTTTGCTCGCCCCCCATTAACTCAGTTAGTTCTTCGTTAACGATTTTAATGATTTGCTGCCCTGGAGTTAAACTCTTGAGGACCTCTTGTCCTACAGACCGCTCACTGACTTTTTTGACAAAATCTTTGACAACCTTAAAGTTAACGTCTGCTTCCAGTAAAGCAAGACGCACTTCACGCATCATTTCTTTGACGTCCGCTTCCGAGACCTTTCCTTTTCCGCGGATTTTTTGGATCGTATTTTGCAGTCGGTCGGCTAATCCTTCAAATGCCATTCATGCCGCCTCCTAATCTAATTTCTCAAGCTCATTAACCATTTTTAATAATGCTTCTTTTAATGGGTTCTCCTCATTAAGCAGCTCTTTCATGTCCCTGACCAGTCTCGAACGCTCTTGAAATTTCTGAAGTAATAACAGCTTTTCCTCATACTCCTCGAGCATTGCTTCAGTCCGTTTAATATTATCATAAACAGCTTGCCTGCTTACGTCATACTCTTCAGCAATTTCTCCCAGAGAGTAATCATCTAAATAATAGAGAGACATGTAGCTTTGTTGCTTTGGAGTTAACAGCGAATAGTAGAAATCATAAAGATAATTCATTCGCGTTGTCTTTTCAAGCATCATGCCAGTACCCTCCAATACTATTGTTAAGTGAAAAGCCTTTACGAAAGTAGTTTACAGGCTCCTGTCATATCTGTCAAGATAATACCTTTACAAGCTATTCTGTTTTTTCTACTTGATCAGCAAATAGTCCATAGACATATTTTTCAGCATCAAATTCTTGCAGATCGTCCATTTTTTCACCGAGACCGACAAATTTGACAGGGATATTTAATTCATTGCGAATCGCTAGAACAATCCCGCCCTTCGCTGTACCATCTAATTTAGACAGGACAATCCCGCTGACATTTGTTACTTCTTTAAACGTTTTTGCCTGGATGAGTGCATTCTGACCAGTTGTTGCATCAAGTACTAGAATTACTTCATGCGGGGCACCAGGTATCTCGCGTTCAATAACCCGTTTTACTTTTTCTAACTCTTTCATTAAATTTACTTTGTTTTGCAGACGGCCTGCTGTATCACACAATAAAATATCCGCATGCCGTGATTTAGCCGCTTGAATGGCATCATACATAACAGCGGCCGGGTCGGATCCTTCTGCCTGCTTAATGACTTCCACTCCAACTCTTTCGCCCCATACCTCAAGCTGTTCAATCGCACCGGCACGGAAGGTGTCACCTGCTGCCATCAGCACTTTCTTACCTTCACTCTTGAACTTATGACCGAGCTTACCAATCGTAGTTGTTTTTCCAACTCCATTAACACCAACAAATAATATGACGGTTAAACCATCCTGCTGAATGTTTAATTTTGAGGATTGTTCTTCACCTGCATTATAAATGTCAACCAGCTTCTCGGAGATGACACTTTGCACCTCTTGCGGATCTTGAATGTTACGCCGCTTTACTTCCAATTTGAGCTCATCGATTAACTGCATGACGGTATCGAAACCCACATCCGCCTGAATGAGAATTTCCTCTAGTTCTTCAAAAAAATCTTCATCGACTTTACGGTACCTCGCTACCAAATCATTTACTTTTCCGGAAAAATTATCTCGTGTTTTGGTTAAGCCTTCCTTAAACTTTTCCGTTACTGAATCCGTAGATTTTGAGATTTTTTCTTTTAATTTTTTAAAAAAACTCATCTCTTCACTTCCTTCACATTAAGATTCAACTAATTCTTTTGTATTCTCCAACCGGACAGATACAAGCTTTGAAACGCCCGATTCCTGCATCGTTACTCCGTATAGGACATCGGCCTCTTCCATCGTACCTTTTCGGTGGGTAATGACAATAAATTGTGTTTCATCACTATATTTTTTTAAATATTGGCTGAAGCGGTGAACATTGGCTTCATCTAGGGCTGCCTCGACCTCATCAAGAATACAGAATGGAACCGGACGCACTTTTAAAATCGAAAATAACAGGGCAATCGCCGTAAGGGCACGCTCTCCTCCAGATAATAGTCCAAGGTTTTGAAGTTTCTTACCTGGCGGCTGCGCAACGATTTCTACACCCGTATTTAATAAATCATCCGGGATTGTTAAAACTAAGTCAGCCCTTCCGCCGCCAAACAGAGTTCGAAATGTCGGTTCGAAATGTTCGCGAATCCCTTCAAAGGTATGTTCGAAACGTCTCTTCATTTCTGTATCCATTTCCTCAATCACCTTATAGAGGGTATCTTTAGCTTCCTGCAGATCTGTCTTTTGTTCATTTAAGAACTCATAACGCTCAGACACCCGTTCATATTCTTCAATGGCGCCTAAGTTGACATTCCCAAGTTCTTCAATCGCAAGCTTGATCAATTTGACCCTTTTCCTTGCCTCTTCCACCGGGATCGTTAAAGGATATTGTTCCTTTGCCCCCTCAAAGGATAGGAGGTATTCCTCTCTTAACTGCGCAAGCCGATTTTCGAGCTCCACATCTAAGCGGTTGATCTTTACTTCTTCATCCTTTAGAACCACGATCATCCCTTTATGAAGTCTCTTTAACTCTTTTGCAGCTAGTTCTGTATCTTCGAGGGAGTCCTGCATGGATAACCGTTCTTGTCTTCGTTCGGTGATTAACTTTAATGTGGCTTCTTTATCCTGTTGCTTACTTTTGGCGGCTGCCTCTAATTGTTCTTCCCCAGAGGAACTATTCGTCATTTCCGATGTTAACAGGTTAAGATCTTCTGTAAAAATGACAAGCTTTTGCTCACTCTCGTTTAAATCATCATTGAGCATCGTTAAGCGTTCTTTTGCATGAGTAAACTGTTCATTTTTTGAAGCAAACTCAACCTTTAATTCATTAATTTCGTTCGTCAAAGTTTCTTTTGAGCTTAAATCACTCGTTTTTTGTTCTGTTAGTTTCGCAATTTTGCTATCTAGTTCGGCAATTGTTACCTTATAGGACTCGAAAGCCACCGCTAATTCGCTTTTTCTTTTTAACAGTGAATCTCTTTCTTCATTCAACTGCCCTTTTTCAAGGTCGTAAAGGGCTAATCGATCATTCAGGTTCTTCTCCTGCATCTCTGCCTCGCGAAGCTCCCCCTTAACAGATTGCTCTGTTACTCTTAAGGACTCTCCATCTTGGCGAATTTCATCAACTTGCTTTTCAGCTTGTTGCACCTCTGCTTTTAGCTTTTTAACGGCTGTTTCCAAGCCTGATGTTTTTTCTTCCATCATGACGAGCTTTTCTTTTAAGTTTTCAAGCTCCCCTTTTCTCGTTAACAAGGACGTCGTTTTTTGCTTAAGCGCTCCACCGGTCATCGAACCACCAGGGTTAACGATATCGCCGTCCAATGTTACCATTCTTGCGCGGTATTGAAGGACTTTGGCTAATTCATTCGCCCCTTTTAAGTCCTTTGTTATGACCACATTTCCGAGCAGGTTATTCATAATCTCGGCATACTTTGAATCAAAAGTAACAAGACTGACAGCCGGTCCAATCAACGAAGGATGGTTTTGAATGGAAGCAAGCTGAGCAGATGATAACGACCGCCCTTTAATAACACTTAACGGTAAAAAAGTAGCCCGGCCAAACGAGTTCTGCTTCAAATATTGAATAGCCATCCTGGCATTCTGCTCGGTATCCACAACAATATGCTGAAGGGCTCCGCCAAGGGCTGTCTCTAGAGCCGTTTCATAACTCTTTGGAACGGTTACAAGTTCAGCAACCGCACCTTCTATTCCCTTTAACTTTTGGTCACGAGCCTTTAATACCTCTTTTACACCTTGAAAAAAGCCCGCAAAGTCTTCTTCCATCTCTTCTAGCATTTCTTTTCTAGACTTGGCCTGCTGGAGGAGCTGATAGGCTTGATACAACGTTTTTTCTTGCTTCTCATAATTATTTTTTACATTTTCAAGCTCGCGCTGTCCCTCACGATACGATACCAACTGACCAGCTAATTTCTTTTGTATCTCTGCTAAGGCAGCTTGAACTTCCATTTTGTTGCTTTGAGCAGTATGACGCTGTTCGAGATATTTTTCATTTTCAGCATCAAGTCGTGTTTCCCTGCGCGCTTGCTGCTCCAATTGCTGTTCGATATATTTTAGTTCATTTTTCGCACCAGCTTGATCATTCAGTAAATCGATATATTCACTTTTTAAAGCTTCAATTTTTTCTTCGATATTCTCCGAATAAAGAGGCAGCTTCTCCTGGCGCTCTTTTAATTCGGATTGCAGTTTTTCAACCTGGATCTTTAGTTCCTTTACAGTTTCAGCCTGTATATCCCGATTTTTCTTTAACTGACTGATGCGATCGGTTAGTTCTGTTATGTTACTTTTTAACTGCTCTTTATTTTGCGATGCGTTCTTCTTCCGTTCCTTGAGAACCTCTTTCCTGCCCTCAAGCTTTTCAAGTTCTTCACTGGCATGCAGGAGTACATTCTGGAGGTCTGTGATCGACTCATCCATGGCAGCGATTTTATCCCTTGCTTCAACTATCGCCGCTTCCTTAACCTGTAATTCTGAAGAAATCTTTAGTTCTTCCTGTTGGTGCTCCTCTAACTGTTTAGAAACGTGTTCCCATTTTTGGTGAAGGTCCTCTATTTCAAAAACCGTTAACGCCACTTCGATCTGTTCTAGCTCTTCTTTTTTCTCTAAAAAATCTCTTGCCATGGAAGCTTGAATTTTTAACGGTTCTACCTGTCCTTCAAGTTCATGGAGGATATCATTGACACGATTTAAATTATCCTGTGTTTCAAACAGTTTCACTTCTGCCTTTTTCTTACGGTTTTTATATTTTAAGACTCCTGCAGCCTCTTCAAAGATAGTACGGCGGTCCTCTGCCTTACTATTTAAAATTTCTTCTACTTTTCCTTGGCTGATGATCGAAAAAGCTTCCCGGCCAAGACCCGAATCCATAAATAAATCAATAATATCCTTAAGACGGCATGACTGTTTATTTATGAAAAAGTCACTATCACCTGAGCGGGAAACTCTTCTAGTCACACTTACCTCATTAAAATCAATCCCTAATCCTTGGTCGGTATTGTCCAATGTCAGTGTGACTTCAGCAAAATTAAGGGCTTTTCTAGAATCGCTTCCAGCAAAAATTATATCCTCCATCTTGCTGCCTCTTAAAGACTTGGCTGATTGTTCCCCTAATACCCAGCGAATGGCATCGGTAATATTACTTTTGCCGCTGCCATTAGGACCCACTACAGCCGTTACTCCAGGAACAAAATCAACTTCAATGCGTTCAGCAAAAGATTTAAAGCCAATAATGTCCAACCGTTTTAAAAACATTTCTTTATCCTCCCTATGCTGCACGGGGATTACTCCTGCCAACATGTCATTTCTAGGTTGTTTTTGTTTTTAATACCTTAAGGGCCATTTCAGCCGCATGCTGTTCCGCTTCCTTTTTGGATTTCCCTGATCCCACGCCCAGTTCTGCTCCATTCAGTGATACTCGTGAAACAAATTCCTTATTATGGGCAGGTCCTTTTTCCTGAAGGACACGATATTCTATGAAACCAGCTCCATCGCGCTGGACAAGTTCCTGCAGTTGACTTTTAAAATCCATCACATGAGAAAAAGCACCGGCATTTATTTTAGGAAAGACCACTCTATCGAGGAATTCGACTACTTTATCAATTCCCTGATCCAAATACAGGGCACCAATGAAAGCTTCAAACACGTCTGCAAGCAGGGCTGGGCGTTCTCGTCCGCCAGTCATTTCTTCCCCTTTGCCAAGCAAAATATGCTGGCCAAATTCAAGATCATTAGCAAAGGATACCAATGAAGGCTCACAAACGATGGCAGCACGCAGTTTCGTTAATTCCCCTTCCGTCATTGTAGGATATTTTTTAAATAGGAATTGTGAAACTGTTAATTCAAGGACTGCGTCTCCTAAAAATTCAAGTCTTTCATTATCTTCGAATGGCTTTCTTCGATGCTCATTCACATAGGATGAATGTGTAAATGCTTGTTTTAATAATTTTTCATTTTCAATCGTCACACCGACTGAAGCTTGAAAATCCTTAAATAGATTTTCCTTTGCGCGGTTTACCTCTTTGTCCTTACCGTTCTTGCGCATGAATTTCTCCACCTTGCATCAAATTTACAAACTACTTACTATGAGTTTAAAAAATTTTTTATGAAAACGCAAAGAAACTTGGCAGATAGTTTTGCCAAGCTCTATCATACATAATAAAGCTCCGTTTGAAAACGGAGCTTTTGAATAAATCTAACGGGATTATTTACTGCTATTTATGTAATTAACAGCATCACCAACTGTACTGATTTTTTCAGCATCATCGTCAGAAATTTCCATATCGAACTCATCTTCTAATTCCATTACTAGTTCAACTACGTCAAGGGAATCAGCGCCAAGATCATCTTTAAATGAAGCTTCAAGTTTAACTTGAGACTCATCAACACCTAAACGGTCTACGATGATTTTTGTAACACGTTCTAATACCTCTGCCATACTTGTTCACCTCCCCTCAAGCTATTATAGAGTATTTCAATAAAATAATACATAATCTTTTATAAGAAATTTTTTACTCTGAGAAATGTCCAGCTCCAGCTCCTAGGGGCTCTTAGGTCTAAGCCAATCCGTCAAGAAGGCTCGTCTTATGCCTGTCGCCCCTGTACAAGGCGCTTCCGCTTTTCTGTTTACATCACCATTCCGCCGTTAACGTGGAGCGTCTGGCCGGTAATATAGGATGAATCATCTGAAGCAATAAAGGCGGTAATTTTGGCGATATCCTTTGGTTCTCCTAATCGTGCAAGAGGAATTTGCTTTAACATTTCTGCCTTTACTTCTTCAGATAATTGGTCTGTCATATCGGTAGTAATAAACCCAGGCGCAATAGTGTTTACCGTAATATTACGTGATGCCAGTTCTTTGGCAGTTGTTTTCGTTAAGCCGATCACACCAGCCTTGGCAGCCACATAGTTGGCTTGACCTGGATTGCCGCTTACCCCAACAACGGAAGCAATATTAATGATGCGGCCCACACGCTGCTTCATCATTTGTCTGGTCACGGCTTTTGTGCAGAGGAACACACCCTTTAGGTTGGTATTGATGACATCATCCCATTCCTCTTCTTTCATCCTCATTAAAAGATTATCTCTCGTAATCCCTGCATTATTAACGAGGATGTCTAATCTTCCAAAACGCTCTACTGTAGCTTTAACCATTTCAGTCACTTCTTCTGAATTGGCAACATTGCATTTCACAGTAAAGGCATCTCGGCCAAGGGCCTTAATTTCATCGACAACCTCATTTGCTTTTGCTTCACTGCCTGCAAAATTGACCGCAATATTTGCACCTTGTCTTGCCAATTCAAGTGCAATTTCTCTGCCGATTCCTCGGGATGCTCCTGTTACAAGAGCAAATTTCCCTTCTAATATCATAGCTTTTCCTCCTTTAAGGCGTCCAATACTGCTTGAGCGCTCGCTTCATCCGATACAGAATAAGTTTTGACTGTCTTATCGATTTTTTTAATTAAACCTGAAAGAACCTTACCAGGTCCAATTTCAATAAATGTATCAACCCCAAGGCTGATCATTTTTTCAACCGAATCTTCCCATAATACTGGGGAGTATAGTTGTTCAATTAACTTATCTTTAATTTCCAAACTTGCACTGATCGGTTCGGCCGTAACGTTTGCTATCACAGGGATTTCTGCATCTTTCATTTCAAGTCCATCTAACACTTCACGCAATTGATTAGCAGCAGGTTTCATTAAAGTCGAATGGAACGGTCCGCTTACTTCGAGAGGGAGTACCCGTTTTGCTCCAGCTTCCTTCGCTTTTTCGCCGGCAATCTTGACACCTTCCCTTGAACCTGAGATCACAATTTGGCCGGGACAGTTTAAATTTGCTAATGAAACGGGCAAACCGGTTCCACTTACCTCTTCTGTCACTTTTTGGAGCGCATCTCGATCTAATCCAAGAACTGCAGCCATCGACCCCTCGCCATTTGGCACTGCATGCTCCATGAACTCGCCCCGTTTGCGAACAGCGTAGGCTCCGTCTTCAAAAGAAAGCACCCCGGCAGCAACCAGTGCTGTATACTCTCCTAAGCTGTGCCCGGCAACAAAATCAGCCTTGATTCCGGATTGTTGAAAGAAATCCAAGATAGCGATACTTGTTGTTAACAAAGCAGGCTGTGTATTATAGGTCAGCGTCAACTCTTCTTTTGGACCTTCAAAGATTAGCTTACTTAAAGGGACATTCAGTCTTTCATCAGCTTTTGAAAAATATTCCATAATTTCCGGATGTTTTTCCGCTAGCTCTTTCCCCATTCCTACAGTTTGTGAACCTTGTCCAGGAAAAACAAAGGCTATTTTACTCATTTCAGCACCTCAATCGTTCTTATTTAACAGTATCTGACTGTTCAACTGCTTTTTGAATTAAGTGGACCACTTCGTTTCCTACCATTTCCCTTGTCTGCCTAACTGCACTAAAGATAGCTTGGGCATTAGAAGAGCCATGTGCCTTAATAACAGGTGCTTTTAACCCAAACAGGGCAGCCCCGCCATATTCTGAATAGTCCATTGTATTTTTTAAAGTCTTTAGATTCGGCTTTAGAACTGCCGCAGCTAGTTTACTTGTAAAGCTGCTCATTAAAGCTGTTTTGAGCATTTTAAACATGGATAGTGCGGTGCCTTCAAGTGTTTTCAACACCATATTACCTGTGAATCCATCGGTCACTACAACGTCAGCGACTCCATCAAGTAAATCACGTGCCTCGACATTGCCAACAAAATTCAAATTACTATTTTTCAATAAAGTAAACGTGTTTTTTGTCAGCTCATTACCTTTTTTTTCTTCTGTTCCAATATTTAAAAGTCCTACTCTTGGCTGATTAATACCTCTAACTTTTTCACTATAAATGGAACCCATGATAGCATATTGTACTAAATGCTCCGGCTTGGCATCGGCATTTGCCCCTACATCCAAAAGAAGAAAGCCTTCTCCTCCTATGGTTGGCAATGTAGGCGCTAGGGCGGGCCTGTCAATTCCTTCAATTCGACCGACAACAAATAGTCCCGCCGCCATTAATGCTCCCGTATTCCCCGCTGAAATGCATGCGTCAGCTAATCCATCAACCACCTGTTTAGCCGCTAAAACCATGGAGGCATCTTTTTTTCGGCGAACCGCTCTTACCGGTTCATCTGTGCCAAGAATAACCTCCGTTGTATGTAAAACAGATATTCTTTCATGATCGTTAAGTGTTTCTTTGATTTTGTTTTCGTCCCCAACAAGGGTTATATGTATATCAGAAAAGGACTGAACAGCCTTCATTGCACCTAATACAATTTCTTTTGGGGCATGATCTCCGCCCATCGCATCGATTGCTATTTTCATGTGTCTCATCCCTTAATTATTTTTCGAACGGTACATTTCAAATTCCCCGGTAAACACTAGTTCATTATTGACAAAACTATATACTTCTACAAACGTTCTCCCTGTATCCTCTATTTTAGCTACCTTTGCTTTAGCAATTACCCGTTCATTCAAATTTACCGAACGGATAAATTGAATATTTGCTTTCGCTGTTAAGGCCAATTCATCATTAATGACAGCAACGGCAAGAGAATTCGCTTGAGCAAAAACATGATGTCCTCGTGCAATATTATTGCGCTTGAAGACATGTTCTTTTTTTACATCAAAAATAGAAATGGCATTTTGGTCTAGTTCTATATGAATAATTTCCCCAATTACCTCTTCTAATGGTAAGGAACGGACTTCATCTTCAAACCGTTTCTCTGCAACGTTTTTAATTCGTTCACGCAGTTCCGGTATGGATAGCTCCAAACGATCAAGACGAATCGTCTGAACACTCACTTGAAATTTTTCCGCTAATTCCTCATCCGTAATAAATGGATTCTCTTTGATTGTAGAAGTCAATAATTGTTGTCGATCTTTTTTGCTTCTTCTCATGATTTTTCACACCGTCCGAGCTCTTATGACTAGGTACTAAGAGTAGTATAAAATTTAAAAAAGCAGATTGCAAGATTAAAATTTATCAGAAATTTAGAAGTGCCCGATTCACATCGTGGAGATACGTGCAGCCGGGCACTAGCAGACGGTTAGGAAGCTGACAGAAAACTTTATAGGTTTAATCTAGTTTTTCCCCTTCTAATACACCTGATTCTTTAATTTTATCTCGTAAATATTGATATTCAGGGTCTGTCCAAAAAAAATCCGAACTAATCAGCATGCTCGCATCACTTCTGGCTGTTTCCAGGGCCCGATAATCATGCACCATATCGGCCACCTTAAACTCAGGAACCCCACTTTGTTTTTTCCCAAAGAAGTCCCCAGGCCCTCTTAGCTCTAAATCCTTTTCACTTAAAACAAACCCATCATTGGTTTCGGTCATAATCCGCATTCTTTCCTGCCCTACTTCTGTTTTTGGACTTGCCAGCAGTACACAGTAGGACTGAGCACTTCCACGTCCAACACGGCCACGCAGCTGATGCAATTGCGAAAGGCCAAACCGCTCGGCATCATAAATGACCATCATGGTGGCATTAGGAACATTTACTCCCACCTCGACAACGGTGGTAGAAACTAGGACCTGAACCACATTTTCACTAAAAGCCTTCATCACCGACTCTTTCTCCTCTGATGATAAACGGCCGTGCATCAGGCCGACTTGAAAGCGATTTTGAAAAAAGTGGCTTAATGTGGTATGAACATCAATCGCATTTTGAACATCAAGCTTTTCTGACTCCTCTATTAGCGGGCAAATCACATAGGCTTGATGGCCTTTCCTCAATTCCTTTTCAATAAACCCAAGGACACGTTCTAGCATTTCTGGCTTCGCCCAATAGGTCTCAATCGATTTTCTTCCAGCAGGCATTTCGTCAATAATGGAAACATCCATCTCTCCAAAAACCGTTATGGCAAGAGTCCGAGGAATAGGGGTGGCAGTCATGAACAAGACATCCGGATTTTCGCCCTTTTCCCGTAAAATTCTCCTCTGTTCAACCCCGAAGCGGTGCTGCTCATCTGTAATCACAAAACCAAGCTTTTTAAAGATAACCTCATCCTGGATAAGTGCATGGGTCCCAATTAAAATATCTACTTTTCCTTCTTTTAGTTCTTGCAGGATTTCTCGTCTCTGTTTTCCTTTAACAGAGCTTGTTAAGAGTTCACACCTTACCTTAACGGGTTCTAACATATTCTTTAACGACTCTGCGTGCTGTTCTGCTAATATTTCCGTTGGCACCATTAATGCTCCCTGATAGCCGGCGGTTACCGTTGCAAATAGCCCGATGGCGGCTACAACTGTTTTACCGGAGCCCACATCCCCTTGAAGCAGCCGATTCATATGGTAGGGAGATTTTAAATCTGCTAAGATTTCATTAACAACTTTCTTTTGGGCATTTGTTAATGGGAAAGGAAGGCTATTGATAAACTCCATTAATTTGGTCAGATTATATTTTTGTTTGATTCCTGGTGAATGCTCGCGTTCAAATTTCCTTAATGCCTGCATTTTTAACTGAAACAAAAGAAATTCTTCATAAACGAACCGCCTTCTTGCTTGCTTTACATCCGCTGGACTATTGGGAAAGTGCATGATTTTTAGCGCATCCCGTTTGCCCATCAAACGATATTTTTTCAGAAAAGTTTCCGGTAAAGTCTCGTCGATTTGCTGTCCATATTGCTGGAAGGCAAGTTGGATAAATTTCCGCATTCCTTTGGTTGTAACCTTGCCTCTTAAGGCGTAAACGGGTTCAAAGTCATTTGCTTTTGTGTTAGGACCTGTTTGCATTTCATTGGCTGTTATCGTTTGCCGGTGGGCATCCCATTTCCCTGTTACCGTAATCGTTTCATTTATATTGATTTTATTTTTTAGATAGGGCTGATTAAAAAAGACTACTTTTATCAGATATGCACCGACGAATAGCCGAATCGTCAGCTTCGATTTTTTTCTTCCAAAATAGTTAAGAGAAGGCTCACTATGAACCTTCCCTTCCACTGTTACTTTCTCATCATGCTGTACTTCGGTTAGGTCCTTAAGGGAGTAGTCTTCATATCGGTACGGAAAGTATTCTAATAAATCACGGATTGTATATATCCTCATTTCCGCAAAGGATTCAGCCGTTTCTTCCCCTATTCCTTTTAAGGCGGTAATTGATTGATTTAGTTTTGAACTCACTTTTCTTTGAGCGGTATACCGAAGATCTTAGCTTCTAGCTCACGACCTGTCGGTGTAGCCGCCAACCCTCCCTGCCCTGTTTCTTTTAACGCTGTTGGCATTGATTGCCCGATTCTATACATAGCATCTATTACTTCATCACACGGGATACGGCTCGTTATTCCGGCTAAAGCCATATCTGCCGCTACCATTGCATTGGCGGCTCCCATCGCATTCCGTTTCACACAAGGAACCTCCACAAGACCCGCGACAGGATCACAGACCAATCCAAGCATGTTCTTTAAGGTGATGGCCATTGCCTCTGCACACTGTGCTGGTGTTCCGCCTGCCATTTCTACGATTGCTGCCGCCGCCATACCCGCAGCGGATCCAACCTCAGCTTGACAGCCCCCGGCCGCACCTGAAATCGACGCATTATTTGCAACCACAAATCCGAAAGCACCTGCGGTGAACAAAAAGGCAATCATTTGCTCTCTGGTTGGGTTGAGCTTCTTTGTAACAGCGAACAACGTCCCCGGAACCACTCCTGCTGAGAGCCAGCAGTTGGCGTAGCACAAATTGTCCCCATGGCTGCATTTACTTCATTTGTAGCTACCGCTTTACTAACCGCATCCAATATCGTTTCACCTGATAAAAAATTGCCCTTTTCGATGTAGGCTTGCATAAGAACCGCATCGCCGCCAGTTAAGCCCGAGTGGGAAGTAACTCCTTTTAAGCCTCGCTCGACTGCCTGCTCCATAACTCTTAGATTGCGGTCCATAAATGAAAGGACTTCTTCCCTGGTCCGTCCAGTAACAGCCACTTCTTGCTCAATCATAATATCTGATATTTTTTTATTTTGACTGATGGCCAATTCCACTAATTCAGCAACATTACGAAACACAAACAATCCCCCCTCTTCGATGGTCTAGCTGGAGCCCCTGGTCAAGGGGCTTCCGCTTTTGTTTATTCCACAATCTTTGTTACCTTTAGTATGTTCGGAAGCTGTTCGAGTTCTATAAGAATTTTATTATCGATATTCTGGTCTACTTCAATCGTCATTAGGGCCATTTTGCCAACATCTTTGCGGGCAACTTCCATATGGCCGATATTAAGTTCGTATTTAGCGAGAATGTTAGCCACACTGGCTATCGCACCAAAACGGTCATTATGAACAACTAAAATGGCCGGATGATTTCCTGAAAGCTTTAATTGAAAGCCATTTAGTTCAATAATCTCAATTTTTCCACCGCCAATTGAGATCCCTACCAATTCCAATTCACCGTTATGATCTCCAATAATGATTCTTGCTGTATTGGGGTGATCTGTTACAGCATCTTCTTCAATAAAACGAAGCTTCATTCCTTTATGTTTAGCGATGTCAATTGCATCAATAATTCTTGTATCATCTGTATCAAAATCAAGTAAGCCACCAATAATGGCTACATCTGTACCATGGCCTTTATATGTTTTAGCAAATGAGCCATATAACGAAATATTCGCCCATTTCGGCTCTCTGCCAAATAAGCTTCTTGCCACTCTTCCGATTCTCGCAGCACCAGCTGTATGTGAACTAGATGGTCCGATCATAACAGGACCAATGATATCGAACACACTTCTATATTTCATTAGGTTTCTCTCCCTCAGTGTCGTTCTATTTTATATTACGGTTATCTCTCAGGAAGTTGATTTGTTTTTAATAGGCAAAAAAAAGAAGGGAAAGACCAAAATGGCCCCCCTTTTATTTTAGCTGTTTCTTATTCAATTGAAAAGATATATGAATATAATGGCTGTCCGCCATCATGTATCTCAATTTCTACATCTTCGTAATTTTCTTCCACAAAGGAAGATAAAGCAGCCACTTCTTCTTCCGTTACATCTTCACCGTAGATAATGGTAAGAATTTCAGAATCCTCATCAAGCATCTTAACTAATAGGTCTTCGGCCACTTTTCCCTTTTCTTTACTTTTCACCACGATTTTCCCCTCAGAGATTCCCATGAAATCATCTTTTTCAATCTCTAAGCCATCAATAGAGGTATCACGGACAGCAAAGGTGATTTGCCCGGATTTCACATGATTTAAGGCTTCCTTCATTGCTGCTTCATTTTCATCAACCGCAGCAGATGGATTGAAGGCTAAAAGGGAAGCTAATCCTTGTGGTACCGTCTTAGTAGGAATAACATAAATCTCTTCATCGGCAACTTCTTTTGCTTGTTCAGCAGCCATAATTATGTTCTTGTTATTCGGTAAAATAAATACTTTTTTGGCATGAACATCTTTAACCGCTTTCACGATATCCTCTGTACTCGGGTTCATCGTTTGGCCGCCTTCGATTACAGCATGGGCACCAATACTTTTGAACAACTCTGCAATCCCAGTGCCCATTGAGACTGTAACGATTCCATATTCCTGCATTTCTTTTGGAGTCTTGCTTGCTTCCGGCCGCTCTGCAACGTGTGTTTCACCGACGATATTTGTATGCTGCTGACGCATGTTTTCAATCTTCATGTTTATCAAATTGCCGTACTGCTGTCCATAAGTTAGCACTTCACCCGGCTGCTCTGAATGGATGTGGACTTTAACTACGTCTTCATCTGCAATCACCAGTAGGGAGTCACCATACTCACTTAAATCATTACGGAAGGTAATTTCATTAAATGGATGTTTTTCAATCTTTTCCTGCTCAAATCGAACCATGAATTCGGTACAATAACCAAAGACGATATCTTCAGTGTTGATATGTCCTTGAACATTTTTATGATGTTCCGCACTAACCAACTCCGTCATGGAAGGAAGCAAGTCCGATGATTCAGGAAGACTCTCCCCCTTTAATTGCGATAGAAAGCCTTCATAGACAAAAACGAGTCCCTGCCCGCCGCTATCCACAACGCCAACTTCCTTTAAAACAGGAAGTAAATCTGGTGTCCGTTTAAGGGATGCCTTGGCTTCTTTTAGAACCGTTTCCATTATATAGATAATATCTTCTGACTGTTGAGCAGCTGCTACAGCGCTCTTAGCCGAATCTTTTGCCACTGTTAAAATGGTCCCCTCGACAGGCTTCATAACAGCCTTATATGCTGTTTCTACACCTGCTTCTAAGGCATGGGCAAAATCACTTCCCGAAATGACGGCTTTAGACTCCACTGCCTTTGAGAAACCGCGGAATAATTGTGAGAGAATTACCCCAGAATTTCCACGTGCTCCCATAAGCAAACCTTTTGAAAGGGCTGTTCCTACTTTACCAATGTGTTCCTGAATATTATTTTTAACTTCCTTTGCTCCGGAAGTCATGGATAGATTCATATTGGTACCAGTATCACCGTCGGGTACAGGAAAAACGTTTAAAGCATCAACCATCTTGGCATTTGCAGACAAATGATTGGCACCTTGGATCACCATCTCGGCGAAACGTTTTCCATCTAATACAGTTATTGACACAAACTTTCCTCCTCATTACGGGTTCGTCACACGAACTCCCTGAACGTAAATATTAACCGAGTCAACGGCAAGTCCAACTGTCTGATCGAGGGTGTATTTAACCTTTGATTGCACGTTGTGGGCAATTTCGGAAATTTTCGTTCCATAGCTGACAATAATGTACATATCAATATGTAATGCCTCGTCTTCTTGGCGTACAATCACACCGCGAGTAAAGTTTTCTTTTCGTAGTATTTCCGTGATTCCATCTTTAATTTGGTTTTTAGAGGCCATACCGACGATTCCGTAGCATTCAATTGCTGCTCCTCCGGCAATTGTTGCAATTACTTCATTTGAAATATCAATTTGTCCGTACTTTGTTTTCAATTCAATGGACATGAATCGTTCCCCCTTTGGATAATTGCTCTTTGACTACAGTCATTTTACTATAGTCAATCCAATATTGAAAGCCATACTTGCCTTATACTAAAAGAGCATTCACCAAATTCCTATGTCAAGGATTTTTTCTTGAAAGGTTTGTCCACAAGTATTGCAATCAGATACGTTGTGTGATAAATTATTAAAGTATCTCAAGTCTAGAAAATTTTTATACAATTTTCTATATCCAAATGAACATCTATAGATGTTGTTCTAAAGCTTTTGGTAGTTAAGGAGGGAAATCATAATGCCACGTAAATGTGTAGTAACTGGAAGAAAAACAACCACTGGTAACGCACGTTCTCACGCTATGAACGCTAACAAGCGTACATGGGGTGCTAACCTACAAAAAGTACGTATTCTTGTTGACGGAAAGCCTAAGCGTGTTTGGGTTTCTGCAAGAGCGTTAAGATCTGGTAAAGTAGAACGCGTATAAAACATGCGAGCATCCAATTATTGGATGCTTTTTCTTTTTCTAAAAAAAATCAAGTCAAAATTTGAACAAACAGGTACAATTTTAAATACGCTTTTTAGTATGACCTAAAATGGCAAATAATAAAAAGCACCCAATCAAAAGGGTGCCCATGAATTTAAAGTTTGTTTCTATTCGCCTTTTTTAAATGCTCCAATCATCGCTCGGACAAGTCCGCCTAAGAATTTCGGCAGTTTAATTGTATAAAATTTCATACTGTCCCTCCTCACAAATCTACCACAGCTTATTTTAAAGCCACTTTTTCCGCACGCCCCTACATAGTATTCAAACGAACGAAATCAGTACCATTTGAAGTGCATATTAATCGTTACTTCTTACCACTATTAATATGCCTTTGGAAAATGAAAAAGTACCATAATCACTAATAAGTTCATTACTAATACATAGTGTGGAACCGAGACAAATATGACGGTTTTTAAGCGGGAATTTAAAACCTTCAAGCGTCAGATCAGTAACCTCAAGGGTTAAAGGAACAAACGAAATATATTTTTTAGAGGGCATCTTTTCAAGGGAATGATGCCCAGCCTCTTTTAAAAAAACAATATTCTTTTCATCGATGATAAAAACATTGACCGGGCTTTTTGCTTTAAGCGGATTAAGCAGTAATTGAACATTGGCGAGCAAATGATCAAGCCTGCCGCCGGTGGCACCGAACAAATGAATAGAATCGGGTTTTTGTTCTAGCGCCCAATTGAGGGCAAGCTCCATATCCGTTTCATCTTTTTCCGGTTTATATTTTTTTATGCCGGTTACCTGATGTTCAATGGCTGTTAATTCTTCCTCATTTACCGAATCAAAATCGCCAAATGCCATTGAAGGGATAATGTTTCTGTTAATCAGATGAAAGACCCCCCTGTCAACCCCAACCCAGATTGCCTCTTCTCCTTGATAAAGGCATAAATCAGGCAGTAATTCTTCAGGTCCCCCTGCTAGTATATTGATGATCACGACACATTCCCCTTTACGATAAAGGAAAAAAGCCAGCTTTAGAAGCCTGGCTTTATCCGCTTAGTTGTTTACCAGGTTAATACCTTGGCTTTCGATCTTTAATTTCCTGCAGAAAATCTGCATAGTGTTCATACCTATAGGCCGGAATTTCGCCTGATTCAACCGCTGATTTTACCCCGCATTTAGGCTCAGTTAGATGTAGACAGCCGCGAAATTTACAATTTTCACTAGCTTTTTGGATTTCGGGAAAACAGGATGTTAAATCTTCCACTTCAATGTTTGTGAACTCTAACGAACTAAAGCCCGGAGTATCAGCAATAAGTCCATTTCCAACCTTTATAAGCTCAACGTGCCTAGTGGTATGTTTTCCCCTGCCAAGATGTGAAGATATATCATTTGTTTTTAATTCTAAGTCAGGCCTTAATACATTTAACAATGAAGATTTTCCGACACCTGATTGACCTGCAAAGACAGAAATCTTATTTTCAATATGTGGATTTAGCCGTTCTATCCCTGCTTCTGTTTCAGATGAGGTTAGAATTACCTCATACCCTGCAGCCCGATATTGGTCTGCATATTCTGCAATCCTAGCTTTTTCCTCATGATCGGTAAGGTCCATTTTAGTAATACAAATTAGAGGTTCAATTTGATTAAACTCCACCAAGACGAGAAAACGATCTAAAAGAACTGTGCTAAAATCAGGCTCTACCGCTGAGAACACAAGGATCGCCTGTTCTACATTCGCGATTGGCGGACGAATTAATTCATTTTTACGCTCTTTTACTTCTAAAATATATCCTTCCAGATCATTTTCCGCTTGAAATACGACTTCATCACCAACAAGCGGGGTAATTTTATTCTTCCGAAAAACCCCTCGTCCTCGACACTGGATCAGGTTATCATTGTGAAGAACATAATAAAAACCGCTTAATGCTTTGACAATTTTTCCTTCAGGCATAGCTACACTCCTTGCCCTTTTACTTACCAATAATTAATTTTTCTCCTTTTAAAATCTACGCGATTTCCGTCCTTCTTATACAGGACTAGAACAATTCTAATTATTCGAAGTTGTATTTGTTTCTGTCGCTGTATTTGTTTCTGTCGCTGTATTTGTTTCTGTCGCTGTATTTGTTTCTGTCGCTGTATTTGTTTCTGTCGCTGTATTCGTTTCTGTCGTTGTATTTGTTTCTGTCGGTGTATCTGTTTCTGTCGTTGTATCTGTGCTAGTTTCATCATCTATATCGGAATAGTTTTTATTTTTCATCAATAATAACCTTAGTATCTCGAATAACTTTGTAGCCAGCCTTCTTGCCATAAGGAATCATTAACTTAATTTGCTTTTTCGTATTTTCCGTAATATAGAAGGTCTCAGCAGGTTCGGTCATACTATGGTTCATATCCTCAATATAAATATTCACAAGTTGTTTCTGGCCAGGCTCACCAGGAACAGCAGGTTCATATGGAATGGTTAATTCGATAATCACTTCTTTAGGCGGTTTATCTTCTTTCCCTTTAGATATGACTACCTTCACCTTGTCACCTTTTTCTAATTCGGTCCCTGGTGCTGGATCTTGGGAAATCACCATTCCAGCAGCAATATTGTCATCATATTTCTCCTCTGAGGAGTCTAAAGTTAGACCTACCAAGGATGCGTAAACTTGGGCACCTTTCAAATTGTATTGGGTTAAATCCTTTAGGACAATTTTTTCAGGCCCCTTACTTACTTCGAACTCTAGAACGGTCTCCTCTGGAACCACCTTTTCTCCGTTTGAAATATTTTGACTAATAATTGTACCTGGTGCACTGTCATCATTGATTTCATTTTTCTGTATATCCTTAAACCCCTGGTCTTCTAGTAACCGAATAACATCCTCATATTGCCGGCCTACATAATCGGATAATTCATATTTTTCCTTACCTGTGCTGACATAGATGCTAATCTTTGAATTTTCTTTAACCGTACTGCCACTTTCGGGGTCTGTCTTAATTACGTTCCCCTCTTTTACATCTTTATTTGTCATTTCAATTTGATTTCCGACTGTTAATCCTTCTAACTTCAATTTGGAAATGGCATCATCTAAAGTCATACCGCTTAAGTCTGGGACCTTTACATCTTTCGGTTCTAATAAACTAGGTAAAAGGGTAAAGGTTAATATCGCGAGAATCGCAAGAACTAAAAAAGTAGATATTAATATTACTGGCCACTTTTTCCGTTTTTTTACGTTTGAATTACCTTTATTTGTTTTATCTTTCTGATTATTTGCTGTTTTTTCATTGCTATGAACCAATGTTTCATCCAAATTTTTTAGAGGCTGGTTCACGGTAATAACCGGGATCGCTTTTGTGGCATCATCATCTACCGGGATAATAAACTTTGGTTCATTCATTCGCTCGGGATTAAGAGCTGTTCGCAAGTCCTCTTCCACTTCATCCACACTGTTATAGCGATGAAAGGGGTCCTTAGCGGTTGCCTTTAAGACAATATTTTCAACACTTTGCGGGATGTTTGGATTCCATCTTCTAACAGAAGGTGTCTCCGATTGAAGATGCTTTAATGCAATTGACACAGCCGATTCACCAGAAAACGGCAGCCTGCCTGTCAATAGCTCAAACATGACAATTCCTAATGAGTAAATATCTGACTTTCTATTTGCCATGCCCCCCCTAGCTTGTTCGGGTGATAAGTAGTGGACGGAGCCTAAGACAGAATTTGTCTGGGTAATACTCGTGGCACTAAGTGCCATGGCAATACCAAAATCCGTAATTTTTACATTTCCTTCGTGATCCACCAAAATATTGTGCGGCTTTATATCGCGATGGATAATATGATTTTGATGGGCATGTGAGATAGCTGAGGTAAGCTGCCTCATGATACTAATTGCGTCCTCTACTCTAAGTGGGGAATTTTGCTGTATGTATTGCTTTAAGGTCTGACCATCTACAAATTCCATTACAATGTAATAAAGATCATTTTCTTCGCCAACGTCATAAATACTGACAATGTTCGGATGAGCAAGACTGGTGGCAGATTGTGCCTCGCGCCGGAATCTGCGGATAAATTCTTCATCGTTAGCAAAATCAAGTCGCAGCATTTTCACCGCAACATCACGATCAAGGATCATATCATGAGCCAAGTAGACATTTGCCATGCCGCCTCCGCCAATCATATCCAATATTTTGTAGCGGCCACTTAATCTTTTTCCAATCAACATCTAAACATCATCCTCGCATGTTTCAGAAAACTCGACAATAGCCAGTGTAATGTTATCCTCTCCGCCACTTTCATTTGCAAGTAAGATAAGTGTGCCTGCTTTTTGTTGTAAATTTTCATCATTTTGCAGTATTTCCTTCATTTCTGCATCATTGACTTTATTGGATAGACCGTCAGAACAAAGTAAAAGGATATCTCCTTCTTCAAAAATGATCGTTTTGATATCCATTGCAACTGTTTTTTCAGTCCCTAATGCCCTCAATAAGACATTCTTTCGTGGATGATGTTCGGCATCCTCTCTTGAGATTTGTCCAGATCTGACTAGTTCATTGACAAGGGAATGGTCTTCGGTGATCTGTTTAAAGCCGGATTCGTTCAGCAGATAACCCCTGCTGTCACCAATATTGGCAATCGTTGCAAAAGTATCCGTGATTACTGCGGCAACAATCGTGGTCCCCATCCCGTCACATTCAGAGTTATTGGTTGCATGATCCAGTAATAAAAGATTTACTTTCTTAATTTGCTCCTGAAGCCAACTCTCCGCATCACCGGCCCTTGTAATCCCACTAGCTGCTTCCCATTCTGCTTTTAAAGCAGTGATCGTCATCTCACTTGCTACATCCCCCGCACGGTGTCCGCCCATGCCATCTGCAACAATGGCAAGGCGGTAACCGTCCTTATTTCTAAATACACCTCCGGCATCTTCATTGTGAAGACGCACTCTCCCTCTATCTGTCTGAAATACTGCTTTCATCCCTTCACCTCGTCTCTTCCTTCCGCTCCTTTGCACGAAGTTGTCCACATGCTGCAGCAATATCTGACCCCTGCTCTCGGCGGATTGTTACATTAATACCTAAGTTTTTCAATGTTTTTTCAAAAGCAAAGATTTTATCTCGTGGTGTACGGACATAATCCCTTTCAGGTACATAGTTAACAGGAATTAAATTCACATGACATTTTAGCCCTTTTAAGAGGGCTGCTAATTCTTCAGCATGTTCTGTTGAGTCATTTACACCACCAAAAAGGCCGTATTCAAAACTTATACGCCGACCCGTCTTATCGATATAATACCGTACTGCTTTCATTAAGTCATCAAGTTTATAGGCCTTATTAATCGGCATTAATCTAGACCTGAGTTCGGTATTTGGTGCATGAAGTGAAATGGCAAAATTAATTTGCGTATTTTCATCTGCGAATTGATAAATTTTTGGAACGATACCACTGGTCGAAACGGTAATATGGCGTGCTCCAATATTTAATGATTTATCGTGATTGATTATCTTTAAAAAGGCTAACATGTTATCGTAATTATCAAACGGCTCACCAATTCCCATGATGACCACAGAGTCTACCCGTTCATCCGTTTCATCTAAGGCCTGCTGCACCTTGACAACTTGCGCAACAATTTCCCCTGCTTCTAGGTGTCTTTTCAATCCACCGAGAGTCGAGGCACAGAAGGTACAGCCAATTCGGCAGCCTACCTGTGTGGTAACACAAACAGAATTTCCATAATCATGGCGCATAAGCACCGTTTCGATGGAATATCCATCCTGAAGTTCAAATAAGAATTTAATAGTTCCATCAGTTGAAGTTTGCTGGATGATCGTATTTAGTGTCGTAATCTGAAAATCACCCTCAAGCTTATCACGCAAACCCTTTGATAGATTGCTCATATCTTCAAAAGAGGTAATTCTTTTTTTATAAAGCCAATCAAAAATTTGCTCGGCCCGAAATGGCTTTTCTCCATTTTCTGACAGCCAGTTTTTTAATTCTTCAAGCTGAAGAGAATAGATTGATTTTTTTTTAGTGTCCATTGTTGTTTTTGTCTCAGTTGTATTTAATTGTTCCAACTGTAACACCTTCTTTCTATTGTCTGCTCTAATGTCCAGCGACTTTGATAGTAAGCCTCTGTCCCAAGCGGTTACGCTTTTCTTAAAACTGCGATATAAAATCCATCGGAGCCAATATCTTGCGGGAAAATTTGTAAGTCAAAACCAGTAATTAATGGTTGAATCGCTTCAGGCATCCTGCTTTTAAACGTGGTGTCGCCTTCGAATTCTGGATGATTCTCCAAAAACTTCTTAACCGTATGTTCATTTTCCCCTTTATCTACTGTACAGGTACTATAGACAAGAATTCCACCTTTTTTTAGGAGCGGGGTAACTGACTCTAATAGGTTTTGCTGAATAGTGCTTAACCGTTCAATGTCTTGTTCGGTCTTTGTATATTTCATATCTGGCTTTCTTCTCATGACGCCAAGTCCTGAACAAGGAGCATCAAGAAGAATTCGGTCGAATGATTCAAGCTTGAACTTTTCCTGTAAATTTCTAGAATCTGCTACACTTGTGATAATATTTGATAATCCTAATCGCTTGGCATTATCGTTGATTAATCTAACTTTGTGCTGATGGAGGTCCACAGAGATGATTTCACCAGTATTATTCATTTTTTCTGCAATATGGGTACTTTTTCCGCCCGGTGCCGCACATGCATCGAGAATATATTCATCTTCCCTTACCCCTAATGCATAAGCAGCAAGCATTGAACTTTCATCTTGGATGGTGAACATTCCATAATTAAAGGAAATGGTCGAAGCTAAGTTTCCCTTTAATGACCGGATTGCTTCAGGAATAATTGGACTTTTCTCAATCTGAAACCCATCCTCTTCTAATAGGGCCACACACTCATCTCTAGAAACTTTTGTGAGATTAACTCTTGCCGTTTGCAGTGGTGCCGTTAAATTAATTTCACACATTTCTTTCGTCTTATCATACCCAAATTGGTTAACCCATCTGGTTACAAGCCATACAGGGTGGCTGGTTTCAATTGCTAATCTTTCAACTGGATCGGACACCTCATTTAAGGATGGGAGCCCTTGCCTTTGGATATTTCTTAACACCCCATTCACCAAACTTGCAATCCCTTTATGCCCGCGTTCTTTGGCAATTTCTACTGCTTCAAAAATAGCAGCCCGATCCGGAATTCGATCGAGATATACCATTTGATAGAGCGTTAAACGAAGTAAATGATGGATCCAGTTGGCTAATTTTTTATTGTCTTTGACAAAAGGCGTTAAATAGAAGTCAAGGACCATTCGTCTTTGCAATGTTCCATATGTTAGTTCTGTTAGTAGTCCGACATCTACAGCGGATAATTGATTCTTTTCAATCGTGCTGTTAAGAAGTAAATTGCTATATGATTGGTTTTTTTCGATGGTCACTAAAAGGTCCATAGCGATTGCACGTACATTTTTTTTCGTTGAGGTCATTTTAATCTCCCAGCTTACTGCCCAATGTAATTTTTGAACCAGCACCTCTTAAAAATTGTTCACTTGGCATTTTGGTTTTACCTGAAGGCTGTAGTTCAATTATTTTAATGGCGGTGTCATTTCCTGTTCCAACCGTGAAGCCATCTGATTCTATTTTTAAAATCTTCCCGGGTTCACTCTTTAATCCGATCACTTTTTCGGACTGCCAAATTTTTAAAACCTGACCCTCCATTGTCGTAAACGCAACTGGCCATGGGTTTAATCCGCGGATATGGTTATAGATTTCTTCTCCCGTTTTCTCCCAATTAATCTTTTCCTGCTCGCGTTTAATGTTGGTGGCAAATGTAGCTTCCGCCTCGTTTTGGGGCTTGGGGGTTAGACGTCCGGCCAATAAAAGCGGCAGGGTTTCGGATAATAGTTCAGCCCCCGCTGTACTTAATTTTTCAAATAGGGTACCCACATTATCCTCTTCGCTAATCGGTACTTCTACACTTGTTAAGATATCACCTGCATCTAATTTTTCGACCATATACATAATGGTAACGCCAGTCTTCTTTTTCCCTTGCATAATAGCATAATGGATCGGCGCACCGCCGCGAAGTTCAGGCAACAAGGAAGCATGTACATTAATGCAGCCGAATTTTGGAGCATCTAAAAGCTTCTTAGGTAAAATTTGCCCAAAAGCTGCGGTAACAATTAAATCCGGCTCTAAGGCTAAAACTTTTGCAAGTTCCTCTTCCTGGCGAATTTTTTCCGGTTGATAGACAGAGATTCCGTGTTTGACTGCCTCTACCTTTACAGGTGGCGGCGTTAAAACTTTCTTCCGGCCTACTGGGCGGTCAGGCTGGGTTACTACCCCAATCACCTGATAGCCATCCTTAATGATTTGCTGTAAAACTGGAACTGAAAAATCTGGTGTCCCCATAAAAACGATTTTGGTCATTCACTTTCTACTCCTTCTAACTCTTCATCCTCAAGATATTTGGAAACCTTGGTGGTAAATAGAATACCGTCTAGATGATCAATTTCATGCTGGATGGCTCTGGCTAAGAAACCTTCGGCTTCAAGCGTGTACTCTCTCCCTTTACGGTCAAAAGCTTCGATCTTCACATAATTTGGGCGGGTAACCTCACCATATAATCCGGGAAAGCTGAGACAGCCTTCTGGATCTGTTTGTTCTCCTGATGTTGCAATAATACGCGGGTTCATCATTTCAATTGTACCGAAGTCATCATCGATATCCACAATCGCAATTCGGGCATCGAGTCCTATTTGCGGAGCTGCTAGTCCGACCCCGTCATATTCAATCATCGTGTCATACATATCATCCAGAATACGTGCTAATTTTTTATCAAAACTCACTACTGCCTTGCAGGATTGTTCGAGAATCTCAGCAGGGTGCATTACTATTTTTCTAATTGCCAATTTTGTTCCTCCCATATGCCAAATCTAGTTAGCTGTATATTTTCTATTATTTATCTTCGAGGTATGTGCAGCTGATGCAGCGCGCCTAGCGCTTCCGCTTTTCTTATTGTCTGGCTCCAGCGTCTAGGGGCTCTTAGGTCTAAGCCAATCCGTCAAGAAGGCTAAAGAGCTGCCTTCTCGCCGGCTCGTCTGTAGCCTTGCGCCCCTAGTCAAGGCGCTTCCGCTTTTCTTATCATTTTCACCCAAAAACGACATTCATAACCTTTTCCAATCTAAATTGAGAATTGGTTACATTAAAATAACGGGATTGACATCAATCGACACCTGCAAACCACTTTTGGCATCCTTTTGGTATTGATCAAGGATGGTTTTTAGTGCTTTAATCAAGTTCGGTTCCCGCTTGTATTTTATCAAACATTGATAACGATATCTATTATTTATCCTAGGGATGGAAGAGGCTGATGGACCTAAAACAACCGCTTTATTTGACACTTGTGTGCGAACAAAGTTTACCACTTTTTCCGTAGCAGAAACGACATTAAGCAGGTTTTCATGACTCACGGTGATCAGTGCCAGATAAAAAAATGGGGGATAATGATGCAGTTTACGAATTAACATTTCCCGCTGGTAAAATAAATCATAGTCCTGACGGCCGGCAAGCTCAATACTATAGTGTTCCGGTGTATAGGTTTGGATCACGACCTCCCCAGGCAGCTGGTGTCTTCCGGCCCGCCCGCTGACTTGAGTCAATAATTGAAACGTTTTTTCTGAAGCGCGGAAATCCGGTAAATGGAGCATTGTATCAGCTGAAAGTACACCTACTAAGGTGATATTTGGAAAATCCAGACCTTTGGCAATCATTTGCGTCCCAAGTAAAATATCAGCTTTTCCATCTTTAAAATCAGTAAGGAGCTTCTCATGTGCCCCTTTTCGTCCCGTTGTATCGACATCCATTCGAATGACTCTCGCCTCGGGAAGAATTTTCCCTAATTCCTCTTCTACTTTTTGTGTTCCGGTGCCAAAATATCGAATATATTCACTATTACATTCTGGGCAATTCTTTGGCACATAGCTTTCAAAGCCGCAATAATGGCATTTCATTTGTTCGTTTACGCGGTGATAAGTAAGGGATATATCACAATTTGGGCAGTTTACCACGTAACCACAGTCTCTGCACATCACAAATGAAGAGTGTCCCCGCTTATTTAAAAATAAGACAGATTGCTGTTTCTTTTCGAGCCGGTCCTGAAGCAGTTCGAAGAGCTTCCTGGAAAACATCGAACGATTGCCATCACGAAGTTCCTCACGCATATCAATGATTTCAACGGAAGGAAGCTCTTGATTGTTCATCCGGCTTGGTAATGATAAAAGCTGATAGACCTTCTTTTGCGCTCTTGCAAAAGACTCAAGCGAAGGGGTGGCACTTCCGAGCACAACCGGACAGTTATAAGTCTTCGCTCTTTCTATTGCCACGTCCCTGGCGTGATATCGCGGCATTTCTTCCTGCTTATAACTGGTTTCGTGCTCTTCATCAATAATAATAATGCCTATATTTTCAAACGGTGCAAAAATAGCAGAGCGTGCTCCGACCACTACCTTTACTTCCTTCCGCTGAATCTTGCGCCATTCATCATACTTTTCCCCTGCAGATAAACCGCTGTGTAAAACGGCTACTAAATCACCGAATCTTCCTTTAAATCGGTGGACCATTTGCGGAGTTAGCGCAATTTCGGGTACTAGCACAATCGCTTCTTGCCCTTTTTCAATGACTTCTTGAATCGATTGCAAGTAGATTTCTGTTTTGCCGCTTCCAGTAACACCATAGAGCAAAAACACCTCATGTTGGTTCAATTCAATTGAATGGAGAATAGGAGCGATGGCCTTCTGCTGGGAGTCTGTTAACGGCAGCGGCTTAGTCCGCTCGAATATTCGATTTTCAAAGGGGTCGCGGTAAACTTCTTTATCAAACTCGGCCAATAAACTCTTTTCAACAAGAGCTTTTATGGTCGATGCTGAGGTTTTTAGCTCAGCAATTAAGGTTTTTAATTCAACTTCATCATCGTGCTCAAGGAAATATTGCAAAACCTGCCTTTGTTTTTCTGCCTTGGCCGGGATGGTTTGGATCGCCTCTTCTAATTCATGCTTGGTGACAGTTGGCCGAACAAACCTGCGATGTTTTTTCCTGACACGTTCTTTCACAACATAAACGACTTCTAAATGGCCGTTTGCCGCCTCGCGCTGTAATAAAGGACCGATCCCCATTTTTAATGCTTCTTCCCAATCGAGTTCGCCGCCATTCTCAAAGAAGGCTTGCAATTTTGAGGGTAATTCCTTGACAGCCCCCCTGTTTGCAAGCCTGACTTTTTTTTCATATTTTGCTTTTAAAGCTGCCGGCAGCATGACCTGGAAGGCAAAAATTTTAAAACAAAGCGTGTTTTCAGTCAGCCAGTTACCAAGGTCTAATAATTCGTTATTCAACACAGGCTTTAAATCCATGGGCTCAATGATTTCTCTTAGCTTTTCTACCTCTGATTCTGTTTTTATTCCGACAACAAAGCCTTGGATATGCCGTGGACCGAAGGGGACAATGACCCTCATTCCCGGCTGAATCGTGCCTCTCCACTGTTCTGGGATCATATAATCAAAAGCCCGGTCCGTTTGTTTAGTCGGTACATCGACTATTACACTAGCTATTTCCATTTTCATCCATATCCTTCAAAAGCGAAGTAATTTCTTCAATAATTTTAACGGCGACTTCTTTCTTTGACATCAGAGGTAAACTAATAATCTCTCCCGACCGCTTAAACATAGTGACAATGTTTGTATCGGTGCCAAAGCCCGCTCCTTCTGCCTTTACATTATTGGCAACAATCATATCTGCATTTTTTTTGATTAATTTATTTTTTGCATATTCTTCAAGATGATCGGTCTCCGCTGCAAAGCCAACCAGCAGCTGATTGACTTTTCGCTTTCCTAGTTCAAAAAGAATATCACTTGTTCTTTCTAACTCAATGTTAGTATCGCCTGCCTGCTTTTTCACCTTATGGTCAAAAGTAACTTTCGGGCGGTAATCTGCCACCGCCGCAGTCTTGATGACCACATCGGCTGCGTCATAGTATTTCAAGACTTCATGGTACATATCCTCTGCACTCTCAACCTTTACGAGTTCTACCCCTTCTGGAGCGGTTAGTGAAACTGGACCAGAAACCAATATGACGCGTGCTCCTTGTTTAACAGATTCTTCCGCCAGGGCGTACCCCATCTTACCCGATGAATGATTGGAAATAAATCGAACTGGATCGATTTTTTCCCGCGTTGGTCCGGCCGTGATAATGACTGTTTTTCCTTTCAATGTTTCCTGTTCTTGTCGATTAAAGTAGTTCTGAATTAACATCACGATTTTTTCCGGCTCTTCGAGGCGGCCTTTTCCTACATAGCCACAAGCAAGGTAACCTTCGCTCGGCTCAATAAATTGGCAGCCATACTGAGCCAATACCTCTAGGTTCCTTTTTACAGCTGGGTGGTCATACATATGTACATTCATGGCAGGGGCAATCCATACGGGTGACGTTGCTGCAAGCAATGTAGTTGTAATCATATTATCTGCGATTCCATTAGCTAATTTGCCAATTGTATTAGCAGTAGCCGGGGCAACAAGAATTAAATCGGCCCAATCTGCCAAATCAATATGAGCAATCACTTGTGAATTCTTTTCATCAAATGTGTCAGTAAATACATCATTGCGGGATAAGGCCTGAAAGGTTAAGGAGGTAACAAATTTTTCCGCCGATTCACTTAAGATGACCTTAACGTTAAAACCTGCTTGCACCAGCTTACTTGTTAGCGCTGCGGCTTTATAAACAGCGATCCCTCCAGTCACACACAATAGAATGTTACGTTCCTTACTCATTTTTTAAGCCCCCACTCTTGTCCATTACTTTTTATTTTTATTATGCTAGAAAAAATCCTTTTTTTCATCTATTTCATTAGGAAATTCACGCGATTCCCTAAAAGCAAAATAAAAAGGCTGACATGCAGGCGAATCTCCCTTTTGTCAGACCTTGTTTCATTTATATATTGTGCCTGTGGGCTGTATCATTACTCGGTAGATGATTCTGCCTTTTTTGAAATCCGATATGTTAGTTCGCCACTATAAATTTCCTCTAATGCTTTTCCTACATATTTATAAGAAACATATTTAGGAAGTCTTTCGTCTTTTACCTGCGACATAACGCGGGCACGCTTAGCAGCAACAGATACAAGTGAATATTTTGAATCAATTTTTTCTAATAATGAGTCAATAGATGGATATAACATATTAATCAACCTCCAGAAGTTTTTTATAGCGTTGTTCGACTCTTTCTCTGCGGCAATGCTCTGCAGTTACAATGGCCTTAACGCGTTTGCAGGCATGCTCCACCTGATCATTTTCCACTACATAATCATATAACTCCATCATTTCAATTTCTTCACGTGCCGTTAACATCCGATTATGGATGATATCTTCTGTTTCGGTTCCTCTCGTTACAATCCTGTTCTTGAGTTCAGTCAAGCTAGGCGGCATGAGGAAAATGAATAATCCCTCCGGAAACTTCTCGCGTACCTGACGGGCACCCTTAACCTCAATTTCTAAGAAGACATCCTTTCCGGAATCTAATGTTTGCCGAACATAATCAACAGGTGTTCCATAATAGTTGCCAACAAATTCGGCGTACTCTAATAATTTGCCCTGCTCAATTAACTGTTCAAACTGCTCACGTGTCTTAAAGAAATAATCAACTCCGTCGACTTCTCCTTCACGTGGGAGCCGGGTGGTCATGGAGATGGAATATTCAAAATCGGTATCTGGATGAGAAAAGATCTCTTTTCGAACCGTTCCTTTCCCAACACCGGATGGTCCGGATAATACAATCAGCAACCCTTTTTCCTGCATATTATGAAAATCCTACCCTTCATCAATAATATCATCACGGTCAGTTAAGCGATTGGCAACCGTCTCCGGCTGTACAGCTGAAAGAATGACATGGTCACTATCCATCACAATTACAGCTCGTGTCCGTCTGCCATAAGTAGCGTCAATTAGCGATCCCCGATCCCTTGCATCTTGAATGATTCGTTTAATTGGCGCAGATTCCGGGCTGACAATGGAAATAATGCGATTGGCAGAAACAATATTACCAAATCCAATATTGATTAATTTAATCGACATGGTTACTCATCCAATCATTAATAATATATTTTGACCGTGTTAAACAGTTTCTAAACAAATCCTACTCGATATTCTGAACCTGTTCCTTCAGCTTTTCAAGTAAACTTTTGATCTCAACGACTTTTTTAGCTATGTTAGAATCATTTGCCTTTGAACCGATGGTATTGGCCTCTCTGTTCATTTCCTGAACAAGAAAGTCCAGCTTCCTGCCAATTGGCTCGCACTCATTTAAGGTTTGCAAGAATTGCTGTATATGGCTTCTTAACCGTGTAATTTCTTCATTGATATCTGCTTTGTCAGCAAAAACAGCTACCTCTGTTAAAATTCTCGTTTCATCCAATTGTCCATTAACAAACTCCAGCATTCTTTTCGTCAAGCGCTCCTTAAAGGCTTGAACAACGAGAGGGGCAAATTTCTGAAGCTCTGTTACATTGGTTTCAATTTGGGCAGTGATCGCAAGTAAATCCTTTTTCAATTCTTCTCCTTCAGCCATCCGCATTTGCTTTAACAATATCACAGCCTCTTCTATGGCCGTAAGGACAAGTTTTTCGATTTCTTCATTGCCTGCTTCACTTTCTTCAATATGTAAAAGATCGGTCCGATTAAGTAAATCCTGAAGAGTAATGGTCCCTTCGATCCCATATTTACTTTTAGCTTCACTTATGAATTGAAAATATTCCTCTATCAGCTTCCAATCTGGCTGGATCTTCCTTGAGACAATCCCTTCACCATCAACACTCACATACACTTCTACTCGGCCGCGGCGAATATGCTGGCTCAATATTTTTTTCATTTTATCTTCTATTTTTAAAAGTTGTCTTGGCATCCGGATATTCATTTCAGAGAATCGGTGATTGACCGTTTTTATTTCGACATTCACTAAAAAATTTCCTGACTCTGTCTTCCCTCTGCCAAAGCCTGTCATACTAATAACCATCACGTACACATCCAATCTTAGATAATGATCGGCTCTTTATTTTTTAAAAATAACAAAAGGTAATAGAAATGAATTCTATCACCTTTTGGATTATATCACACTTTATTTTGTTTTTCTTAACAAAAATGATCCTGCTAATAAAAAAGTTGGTACTGCAGATAATCCTAAAATTAACAACCAATCTTTTCCTGCAATAGGAAGTGTGTGAAAAATGGGCTGTAATGGCGGATAGTAAATAGCTACTAGCATGAGTAATAAGGATGAAACAACCGCCCAGACAAGATATTGATTCCCAAACGGATTTCTAGACAGTACTGATCGTTCGCTCCGGCAATCAAATACATGGATTAGCTGAGCCATAACAAGGGTCGCAAAGGCAACAGTCTGCGCATATGGCAATTGACTGGAATCATTATGATACACAATCATGAACGCCAAAAGCGTAACCAATCCAATGAGGAAGCCGCGTGAGACAACCTTCCAGCCAAGACCGCGCGAGAATACCCCCTCATTGGGACTGCGTGGTCCCCGCTTCATTACATTTTCCTCAGGCTGATCAAGCCCCAATGCCATCGCCGGCAGTCCATCCGTCACTAAATTGACCCAAAGAATCTGAATTGGGACGAGTGGCAGCGGCAATGCCAATAACATCGCAAACAGCATGACTAAAATCTCACCGACATTAGATGCAAGCAAGTAGCGGACAAATTTACGGATATTTTCGTAAATATTTCGTCCTTCTTTAATAGCCGCTTTTATCGTAGCAAAATTATCATCCAATAACACTAGTGCGGACGCTTCTTTAGCTACGTCCGTGCCAGTGATCCCCATGGCAACACCGATATCAGCCGCTTTAATGGCGGGAGCATCATTGACTCCATCGCCTGTCATCGCAACAATATGGCCTCTATTTTGCAGAGCTTTAACAATTTTTAATTTATGCTCCGGAGACACCCTGGCAAACACGGAGACATCATCCACCACAGCTTCCAATTCTTCTACAGACATTTCAGCTAGTGCTTTTCCCTCGAGTACCTTGCTCTTCCTGGTCAAAATCCCAAGCTGAGAGGCAATCGCTTTAGCTGTAATTACGTGGTCGCCCGTAATCATTACGGTTTTTATGCCGGCCTCTTTACACTCTTTTACAGCTGCTTTGACTTCAGGTCTTGGCGGATCGATCATGCCTTGAACGCCGATGAAGGTTAATTTTTTTTCTGCCTCATGGTCGCTCAGAATGATCGTATTGGCTGGGATCGGCTTAAAAGCAATCGCGATTGTTCTTAACGCCTGTGAGGCCAGTCCATTAATAGCATCCTGAACCTTACTTTGGGATTCCCTGCTTAAGTATTGTGTTCTCTCATCCCATAGAATCGACTCACAGATACCTAATACTACATCTGGTGCGCCTTTGGTAACAATAAAATGACGGCCCTGTTTATCTTTAACATGGATACTCATCATTTTTCTAGTAGAGTCAAATGGGAATTCATTGACAATTTCAAACTCTTCTAATAGCTTTGTACGATGAAAGCCAGCTTTCATCGCACTAACGAGCAGTGCTCCTTCAGTTGGGTCGCCGTCTAGGATATAATCGTCATCTTTCTTGGACAGTGCTGAATGGTTGCATAACATCCCAAATATTAACATTTGTTGTAATGCCTTCTCATCCCTCGGCTGAATATTTTGTTCATCTCGATAAAAATTCCCCTGCGGCTTATAGCCGACTCCGTCGACCGTCCATGTATTTCCGCCGCTCCATAGGTGTGTAACGGTCATTTTATTTTGTGTCATCGTTCCGGTTTTGTCGGAACAAATGACAGATGCACAGCCTAATGTTTCAACGGCCGGCAATTTCCTGACAATGGCATTTTTCTTGATCATTTTTTGAACGCCCAATGATAAAGCCACGGTCACAATAGCCGGGAGCCCTTCCGGTATCGCTGCCACGGCTAAGGATACACCTGCCAAGAACATCTCATATAATTCATGCCCTTGTATTACCCCGACAATCACCACGAGGACCGTCAGTATCAAGGCCACGGTAATTAATATTTTCCCAAGCTGCTCTAGACGCCGCTGGAGCGGTGTATCCTGTGACTCAGCATTTTGCAGTAAATCGGCAATCTGCCCCATCGCTGTTTTCATACCGGTGGCAATAACAACGCCTAATCCACTGCCCCTTGTGATCATCGTCCCCATAAACGCGATATTTTCCATATCACCGATGCCTGGATTTGGATTGCTTAATGGATCAATATGTTTAGCAACGGGAACGGACTCTCCCGTCAACGCAGATTCTTCAATTTCTAAGCTCTTCGAATCAATAATTCGGACATCGGCCCCAATTCGGTCTCCGCTTGCAAATTTGATGATATCTCCGATAACAACTTCTTTCGATGGAATCTTAATCCACTCGCCCCCACGGAGGACAGACACTTGTGGTGCCGATAACTCTTTTAAAGCTTGGAGTGATTTTTCCGCACGGCGTTCTTGGTAGAAGCCAAGACACCCGTTAATAATGACAATGGCGATAATCGCAATCGCATCGATATACTCACCCAACAAGCCTGAAATCAAGGTGGCAGCTAAGAGCACTAATACCATAAAGTCTTTAAATTGGCTGAAAAATAAGAGTAAAGCCGATTGCTTTTCTCCCTCTTCTAATTCATTTAGTCCGTGCTGTTTTACTCTTTGCTTTACTTCTTCCTGCGATAATCCAGAAGAAAAGTCGGTTTCTAGAGCCTTTTCTACTTGATCTATCTTCATTTCATGGAATTTCATCCGACCATCTCACTTCCCCCTTTTATAGACTTGCTCTAAGGAAAGCTTATTCATGGTCGTCCCAAAAAATGCTAGATGAAAATCTAATTGGTGGGTAAATTAAGACAGATTTTAATCAGATAGGATATAATTGAAACATAGCTTCTAGAAAAGGATGTTTTCCATGTCATTTGATGGTTTATTTACAAAAGCAATGGTGGATGAACTGGTCCGTTCCCTTAAGGGAGGACGGATTAACAAAGTCCATCAGCCATATAAAAATGAGGTAATTCTCACAATCCGTGCAAACGGAATCAATCAAAAACTATTATTATCGGCTCACCCAAGCTACGCAAGGGTCCAATTTACCAATGAAGCCTACGATAACCCAAGTGAACCACCGATGTTCTGTATGCTGCTTAGAAAACATATTGAAGGACATATATTAGAGGATTTGTATCAGGTTAACAATGACCGGATAATTGTGTTCGAAATAAAGGGAAGAAACGAGATTGGTGATATCAGCTACAAACAACTAATTGTCGAAATTATGGGGCGTCATAGCAATATTGTTTTAGTGGATAAGACCCGCAATGTCATTCTCGACAGCATTAAGCACGTTTCTTTTGCTGTAAACAGCCATAGAGCTATTCTTCCGGGTCAGCCTTATATAAACCCGCCAGAACAACATAAACTCAATCCGTTTACAGCGGTTGAAGAGGATGTATTAAAAAAGGTTGATTTTATGGGCGGTAAGCTTGATCGGCAGCTTGTTGAACAGTTTGCAGGGATTTCACCCCTATACGCAAAGGAAGTTATTTTTGAGAGCGGGCTAGCCAATCGCTCAACAGTGCCAGCAACATTTGTAAGACTAATGAAAAAGATAAGTTCCGGTGATATCGCTCCCTCCATCATGACTTCTAATGGGAAGGAATTATTTTATCTTTTCCCGCTTGAGCACGTAAAAGGAGAAGTAAAAACCTTTTCAACCCTTAGTGAAATGCTTGACCGATTTTATTTCGGTAAAGCAGAAAGGGACCGGGTGAAGCAGCAGGGGAATGATATTGAGAGATTTATTAGCAATGAGAAAGACAAGAATGAGAAGAAAATTGTTAAACTTCAGCACACATTGGAGGAGGCAGAGAAAGCCGAGAAGTTTCAACTATACGGAGAGTTGTTAACCGCTAATCTATATGCAGCCAAAAAAGGAATGAAAGAAATCGAAGTTCTTAATTATTATGACGATAACGGCGGAATGCTTGTAATTTCACTCGATTCTAGAAAGACACCATCTGAAAATGCCCAGAAGTATTTTTCAAAATATCAAAAAGCTAAGAATTCGATATCAATTGTAATGGAACAAATTGATAAAGCCCGTGAGGAAGCAGCATATTTCGATAATTTGCTTCAACAGGTCCAAGCAGCCTCTCCCAAAGATCTTCAAGAAATCAGAGAGGAACTAGTGGAGGGCGGATATATCCGTGAGCGGCAAAAACGGAACGGGAAAAAACTTCAGAACGCTAGACCTGTATTAGATCAATTTATGGCTTCTGATGGGACAGAAATAATAGTTGGAAAAAACAATAAACAAAATGATTATTTAACAAATAAGCTGGCAGCTCGGGACGAAATTTGGCTTCATACAAAGGATATACCGGGATCACACGTGGTGATCCGCAGTAAGGAACCTTCAGATGAAACGATTCTCGAAGCGGCAAATTTAGCAGCGTATTATAGTAAGGCACGGAATTCCGGTTCGGTACCTGTCGATTATACAAAAGTCCGTTATGTAAAAAAACCGAATGGGGCAAAACCTGGGTTCGTCATTTATGATAATCAACAAACGGTTTATGTCACTCCTGATGAAGAATTGGTTCTAAAATTGAAAAAATAATAGGTAAAAGAGGGGAGCCATCACATGATTTGGCTCCCCTCTTGGGTTTATCGGCGATTTTTCGGTATTTATCGGCGGTTTCTCAGTAATTATCGGCGGTTTTCCGCTATTTATCGGCGATTTCTTAGTTTTCACTCTTTATCAGCGTTTTTGCGTCTTCGAACTTCTTACTCCATGCAGCTGGATCTCTACTCCATAAAAGCAGGCTTTCCTGATTTTCCGAACTAACATAGCCCTTTGTAATGGCCACTTCAATTAAGGCAGGAAAATCTGTTAACGAAAAACTCTTAATATTTTCTTCTGCAAATAATTGTTTACCTTTTTCAAGGCCGTATGTAAAGATGGATACGACCCCTAACACGTCACAGCCAGCCTCTTTTAACGCATTAACCGCCGTGATTACACTGCCGCCGGTAGAAATTAAGTCTTCAACTACAACTACTTTTTGGCCTGCTTCCGCTTTCCCTTCAATTTGGTTCCCTTTACCGTGCCCCTTTGCCTTCGAACGTACGTAGCACATCGGGAGGTCCATAAGACCGCTGACCCATGCAGCATGTGGAATACCAGCCGTCGCGGTTCCAGCAATCACTTCAGTTCCCGGAAAATGTTCTTGAATCAGCTGCTGCAGTCCTGCCGCAACTGCTTTCCTTACCTCAGGGTATGAAAGAGTAAGGCGATTATCACAATAGATAGGGGAACGAAGTCCTGACGCCCATGTAAACGGGGCCTCGGGCTTCAAGGCAACCGCGTTGATTTCTAGTAATTTTTCGGCAATTAATTTTTTCATTGTTGTACTCCCTTCCATGCTTCCATCCATTGTTGATAACTTGTAAGCGGGTCTTGTGAACGGGTAATCGACCGGCCTACAACAATCGAACTTACCCCCATAGTCCGTGCTGCTTCAGGGGTTGTAACACGCTTTTGGTCTCCAACCTGATCTGACGCCATCCGAATTCCCGGGCAAACCGTCAGAAACGATTGTCCGGCCGCCTCTTTTATCAAAGCCGCTTCCCATGCGGAGCAAACAACTCCATCTAAGCCAGCCTGTTTCGTTATCGAGGCATAATGAAGCACCGATTCCTTCAAAGAAACCGGAATAAGCTGTTCCTTTTGCATTTGTTCCTCAGACGTACTCGTTAATTGTGTTACTGCGATACAGTTAGGCCGTTTCCGTCCTGCAGGAGTACCTGCTTCAAGACCTTCAAGAGCATTCTGCATCATATCTATTCCACCAGCTGCATGAACATTAACCAAATCGCACTCTAAGCGGGCAAGACCCTTCATCGCACTTTTGACTGTATTCGGAATATCATGAAGTTTTAAATCTAGGAAAATCCGGTGGCCTTGCTCCTTTAATTGATGAATGATCGAGGGACCTTCCTGGTAAAACAACTCCATCCCAACTTTTACAAATAGCTCTCTACCCGCGAAGGGCTTTAGAAATTGATCGACTTCGTTCATTCCGGGAAAATCAAGCGCGATGATAAGCGAGTTGTCCATTCTCTTTCCAGCTCCTTCCTGTACATTCACTGATGTGTTCAAATCCTAATTTACTAAGCAGTTCCGGTAACTCCTCAATAATCGTCGGGCAAACAAACGGGTCAACAAAGTTGGCTGTTCCAACCGCTACGGCACTTGCCCCCGCGTAAAAATATTCAATTACATCGGCAGCCGTCTCAACGCCGCCCATACCGATAATTGGAATCCCAACAGCCTGGCTTACTTCGTGAATCATCCGGATCGCCACTGGCTTAATGGCAGGCCCTGATAATCCGCCAGTCCGATTAGCTAGTATGGGTTTACCTGTTTTTAAATCAAGTCTCATTCCGATAAGGGTATTGATCATGGTCAGACCATCTGCGCCACCAGCTTCAACCGCCTTGGCCATTTCAACAATATTTGTTACATTTGGTGATAATTTCACATATACGGGTACCTCAGATACCTCTTTTACCTTGCGGGTTAATTGTTTTGCTGTTTCAGGAATGGTTCCAAACGCAATTCCGCCTGTTTTTACGTTCGGACAGGAAATATTTAGTTCAAGCGCATGAACATTTGGAGCCTTGGAAACTTGACGGGCTACCTCCACGTAATCCTCTTCTAGGGACCCGGCTACATTTGCAATAATTGGAACATCGTACTGTGATAAAAAAGGCAGCTCTTCACCAAGGACTTTAGCTAGTCCAGGATTTTGCAGGCCAATTGCATTTAACATACCTGCAGAAGTTTCAGCGACACGCGGGGTTGGGTTTCCGAATCTTGGTTCGACAGTTGTAGCTTTAATCATAATTGCACCGAGTACACTCAGGTCATAGAACTGACTGTATTCTCGGCCAAACCCAAAGCAGCCGGATGCAGGCATGATTGGGTTTTTTAAGTTTAATCCTGGTAATTCAATGTTTAAGCGACTCATATCAATACCTCCCCCGCTCGGAATACAGGTCCATCGCTGCAGACTTTTTTATAGGATACTCCTGATGGATCATCTTTCTTTTTGCATACACAGGCAAAGCAGGCACCGATGCCGCAGCCCATCCGCTCTTCTAAAGATAAGAATACTTTTTTATGTTGATAATTTTGCTCAATCGCTCTTAGCATCGGGGTTGGTCCGCATGTATAGATACAATCAAACTGCAAGTCTTTCATGACATCTGTCACAAAGCCCTTTCTACCACAAGAACCATCTACTGTCGTTACATAGGTTTCCCCATTTTTTAAAAATTCTTCTTCGTAAAAGACGGCTGATGCCGTCTGGAATCCGAGCACATGAATCACTTTAACACCCTTTGCAGTCAACTGATTCGATAACTCATATAATGGAGGAACGCCGATTCCGCCTCCAACAAGCAGCGCCGTGTCACCTGCGCTTACCTCTTCTACAGGAAATCCATTACCTAGCGGACCAAGGATGTCAACCAACATCCCTGGTTTTAATTCTGCTAGCATGGAAGTTCCTCTTCCCTCTTTACGATAAATCATGGTTAAACTTTTCTGTTCAAAATCGTACGAAGAAATACTTATTGGTCTGCGTAACAGTGGATCCAAGCCATTTGATACTTTTATATGAACAAATTGACCTGGTGACGTGATTTGGGTAACCAATTGGCCATTTATGGTAAGCTCATAGATATCTGAAGCTATTTCATTTTGGCTTAGAATTTTGCATAACTCTTTTTGGATCATGCAAACACTGCCTCCTTTTTCATTGCTGCCATCGGTTCTGCTGAGAAATTCATGGATTCAATCACTTTTAAGATGGCATCAGCAGTGTCTAGTGAAGTCAAACATGGAACACCATTTTCAACTGCTTCACGGCGGATTCTAAATCCATCTCGTTCCGGCTGTTTGCCTTTTGTTAGTGTATTGACAATGAACTGGGCTTCTCCATTATGGATAACATCTAACAGTGTTTTTCCTTCTGAACCAATCTTTCCAACCACTTTTACTCTTAGGCCTGCAGATTCTAATACAGCTGCTGTACCGCTCGTTGCCATTAAACGATAGCCGATGCTTGAGAAACGCTTCGCAAGCTTTAATGCTTCTTCTTTATCCTTATCGGCAACCGTGAACAATACAGTGCCGAATGGCTGAATTTTCATACCTGATGCAACTAAGCCTTTATATAAAGCTTTTTCCAGGGTTACATCCTTACCCATGACTTCTCCAGTTGACTTCATTTCTGGCCCAAGCGTGATATCGACACTCTTCAGTTTGGCGAAAGAGAATACAGGAACTTTGACATATACTCCTTCTTTTTCAGTGACAAGACCTGGAATGTAACCTTGGTCAAGGATGGATACCCCAAGAATCGCTTTTGTTGCGATTTTAGCCATTGGGATATTGGTAATTTTACTTAGGAATGGAACGGTACGGCTTGATCTTGGATTGACCTCTAGAACAAACACTTCGTCGCCTGCAAGTACATATTGAATATTTAGTAAACCAACAATGTTTAAGCCTCTTGCTAGTTTCTCTGTATACTTAACAAGGGTTTGTTTGGTTTTCTCGCTTAGCGTTTGCGGCGGGTAAACAGCAATCGAATCACCTGAGTGAACCCCAGCTCTTTCGATATGTTCCATAATGCCTGGGATTAAGACGTTCGTTCCATCACAAATCGCATCCACTTCAATCTCTTTTCCTGTTAAATAACGATCAATCAAGACTGGATGTTCAGGGTTTACCTTTACTGCGTTTTTCATATAGTAAAGCAGTTCTTCTTCACGGTAGACAATCTCCATCGCCCTGCCGCCCAGCACGTAAGAAGGACGGACGAGAACCGGATAACCGATATCGCCAGCAATCACAAGAGCTTCTTCTACAGACATGGCAGTTTTTCCTAAAGGCTGAGGGATATTTAACTGTACAAGCGCCTGTTCAAATTTATCACGATTTTCTGCTCGATCTAAATCTTCTAAGCTTGTTCCGAGAATTTTCACACCGTTTTCTTCAAGTTTAGCTGCTAAGTTGATTGCAGTTTGTCCGCCAAATTGCACAACTACCCCTACTGGTTTTTCTAAATCAATGATACTCATTACATCTTCTATTGTAAGCGGCTCGAAGTAAAGCTTATCGGAAATACTGAAATCAGTTGATACGGTTTCTGGATTATTGTTGATGATAATCGCTTCATAGCCTGCTTCTTTAATCGCTTTTACAGAGTGAACGGTCGCATAATCAAATTCAATCCCTTGGCCGATTCGGATCGGTCCAGAACCTAGCACGATCACACTATTTTTCTCTGTCACAATCGACTCGTTTTCCTCTTCATAGGTACCATAGTAGTAAGGTGTCGCCGATTCAAATTCTGCTGCACAAGTATCAACCATTTTATATACAGGTTTAATCTCTAAATTCTTCCTAGTCTTGTAAATTTCTCGTTCAGTTACATTCCATAGTTCTGCGATTTTTTTATCAGTAAAGCCTTTTTGTTTTGCCTCTAGTAAGATTTCGGTTTCGAAAGGATTGGCTGCAATCGTCTTTTCCAGTTCAATAATTCCTTCCATCTTCTTTAGGAAGAACAAATCGATTTTACTCCATTCATGAATGGTGTCTATCGTTAATCCACGTTTTAACCCTTCTGCGATGTAAAAGAGTCTTTCATCTCCCGCTTTACGGATCCGCTTCTCAAGTAATTCATCATCAATCTCAGATGCACCGTTTAGTTCAAAGTGATGAACGCCCGCTTCAAGGGATCTGATCGCCTTCAATAACGATTCTTCGAATGTACGGCCAATCGCCATAATCTCACCGGTTGCTTTCATTTGCGTACCAAGTGAACGATTACCCGATTCGAACTTGTCAAACGGCCATCTAGGGATTTTCGTAACGATATAATCAAGCGCTGGCTCAAAGCTTGCATAGGTTTTTCCTGTTACCGGGTTTAACATTTCATCAAGTGTTAATCCGACTGCAATTTTGGCTGCAAGCTTTGCAATAGGATAACCAGTTGCTTTTGACGCTAATGCCGAAGAACGGCTAACACGTGGATTTACTTCGATAATATAGTAATTAAAGCTATAAGGATCAAGAGCAAGCTGGACGTTACAGCCACCTTCAATACCTAAGGCACGGATAATTTTTAATGAAACATTTCGAAGCAGCTGGTACTCACGGTCACTTAATGTCTGGCTCGGTGCCACAACAATCGAATCACCAGTGTGTACGCCGACAGGATCGATGTTTTCCATGTTACAAACCACAATCGCGTTATCGTTAGCATCACGCATTACTTCATATTCTATTTCCTTGAAGCCTGCGATACTTTTTTCTAGTAAACATTGATTTACCGGGCTGTGCTTTAAGCCGCTAGTAATGATTTCTTCTAATTCCTGATCGTTATGGCAAATTCCGCCGCCTGTTCCACCTAATGTAAAGGCAGGACGGACAATCACAGGGAAGCCAATTTTTTCAACAAAAGCTTTTGCTTCTGCTAATTCATGAATGATTTCACTATCTGGAACTGGTTCGTTTAATTCATTCATTAGGCTGCGGAATAGGTCGCGGTCCTCCGCCTGGTTAATCGCTGAAAGTTTCGTGCCAAGAATTTCTACTTCACATTCAGCTAAGACGCCTGATTTTGTAAGGTCAACCGCCAAGTTAAGACCTGTTTGTCCGCCAAGAGTCGCGAGCAGCGCATCTGGACGTTCTTTGCGAATGATTCTGCTGACAAATTCAACAGTTAATGGTTCGATATAAACGGCATCTGCCATCTCCGTATCTGTCATGATGGTAGCCGGATTGGAGTTAACCAGAATAACACGATAGCCTTCTTCTTTTAGTGCGATACAAGCCTGTGCTCCTGCATAGTCAAATTCTGCAGCCTGCCCAATGACAATGGGTCCTGAACCGATTACTAAAATGGATTTTATATCTGTACGTTTAGGCATTTGCTGTAACCTCCTGTTTGTGCTTTTCCATCAAGTCAATAAATTGATTAAATAGGCCGTTTGCATCTTCTGGTCCTGGGGATGCTTCGGGATGATATTGAACGGTAAATGCTGGATAATCTAGATGTTTTAGTCCTTCTACTGTACCGTCGTTCACGGCGATGTGAGTAACTTCTAATCGTGTATTTTTAATCGAATCTTCTTCCACTGTATAACCGTGGTTTTGTGAGGTAATTGCAACCTTTCCTGTTGAAAGGTCTCTGACCGGATGGTTGGAACCACGATGACCGAACTTCATTTTTTCTGTGTTTGCTCCACAAGCTAGTGCAAATAACTGATGGCCTAAGCAAATTCCAAACAATGGTACTCTGCCTAATACACCTTTTAGCATATCAATTGCTTCTGGAACATCTTTTGGATCCCCAGGTCCATTTGACAGCATAATTCCATCCGGACGTAACTGGAGGATTTCGTCAGCTGTTGTATGATAAGGGACAACTACCACATCACAATCCCGGTGGTTTAGTTCCCTTAAGATTCCGTGCTTCATGCCAAAATCAACAAGGACTACCCGCTTGCCGCGGCCAGGGCTTGGATATGCATTTTTAGTAGAAACTTGTTTTACTTGATTCGTTTGAAGCGGCGCTTTGCGCAGCTGAGCTATGACCTCGTTCGGATCTTTTTCAATGCTGCAGATCGCACCTTTTAGTGTCCCGTATTGACGGATGATCCGTGTCAATTTACGTGTATCAATTCCTGCAATCCCAGGGATTTTTTTCATGTCAAAGTATTCATCCAAGGTGTACTCATTTCTCCAGTTGGATGGGAAGTCTGCTGCCTCTTTTACAATTAGGCCCTTTATAGCAGGATTTATGGATTCAAAATCGTCTCGGTTAATTCCGTAATTACCAATCAATGGGTATGTTAATGTGACAATTTGTCCGCAATAGGATGGGTCAGAAATGATTTCTTGATAACCTGTCATCCCAGTATTAAAAACAACTTCACCAATTGTTTCTGTATCACTTCCAAAGCCTTTACCTATAAAGATAGTTCCATCTTCTAAGATTAATTGTTTTTTCATACTAACACACGTCCTTTTTCCCAAGCGATTTCTCCTCCAGCGATTGTCATTTCCGGCCATCCTTTACATTTCCAACCGCCAAATGGTGTATTTTTTCCTTTTGATAAGAATTCTTCTGTGTTAATTTCACGCTCTTCTTCTAGGTCTAACAGAGTTAAATCTGCAGGTGCCCCCACTTCGATTTTTCCGTAAGGCAGCCCAAATGCTTCTGCTGGTTTGACTGTTAAATAGTCTATTAACTGTTCAAGTGTCATGATGTTCTTCAAGACTAAGTGAGTATATAAAAGCGGGAACGCCGTTTCGAGCCCGACAATACCGAATGGCGCTAGTGTCATTCCTTCAAGCTTCTCTTCTGCTGTGTGTGGTGCATGATCCGTTGCAATAAAATCAATCGTGCCGTCTAAAAGCCCTTCTATTAAAGCTGTGCGGTCTTCTGTATCACGAAGCGGCGGATTCATTTTGAAGTTTGCATCCAGGCCAGGAATATCATCTTGCGATAACAATAGGTGATGCGGTGTTACCTCTGCCGTTACTTTAATTCCTGCTCGTTTAGCATCTCTGACCACGCGGACTGATTCCTTCGTGCTGATATGGCAGACATGATAATGACAATCAGCTGCTTCTGCTAACAGAACATCTCTGGCAATCTGAACAGACTCACAGATAGATGGAATTCCATTCAATCCGTGTTTCTTCGCAAATGAACCATCATGGACCGAGCCTTTATTAATCAATGTGTTTTCTTCACAGTGGGCGACAATCGCCATGTCAACTGCTGCTGCTTTACGCATTGCTTCAAGCATCATGCTTGCAGACTGCACGCCTACACCGTCATCCGTGAAGGCGAAGGCCCCGTTAGCTTTCAGCCCTTCAAAATCTGTTAACTCCTGCCCTAATTGACGAATTGTAATCGAAGCATACGGCAGCACTCTAACCTTCGCTGTATCCCGGATCCGCTTTTGCAAGTCCTCCATGTTACTAATGGTGTCAGGCACCGGTCTTGTGTTTGGCATGTTGGCAATAGTGGTAAATCCGCCTCTTGCTGCTGCTGCTGTTCCGGTTGCGATGGTTTCTTTTTTTTCGCCGCCTGGTTCACGGAGGTGAACGTGCAGGTCGATAAATCCTGGTGAAACTAATTTTCCTTCTGCGTTCACTGTCCGGTCCACAACCGCTTCGATGTTCCTTTCAATCTTTGTAATTAGGCCATCCTCTATTAATAAATCAGCTTGTTTCTTTTCTCCATTAGATGCTATGTAGCACGCGTTCTGAATAAGTAGTTTCATATTGGTTTCCTCCTTCAAGACTTTCAATTGATCTTTTGATTGCTGCCATTCTGACATACACACCGTTTTCCATCTGTTTAAAAATCCTTGATCTCTGGCACTCTACAAGACTATCTGCGATTTCTACATTTCTATTAACTGGTGCAGGGTGCATAATAATGCTGTCCTGCTTCATCATTTTTTCTCTTTCCAGTGTAAGACCATATTGTTTGTGGTACTCATTTGCCGTAAAGCTGCTTTTTTGTTGATGCCGTTCATGTTGCACGCGCAGCAGCATGACAACATCCGATTCTTGGATAGCTTGGTCAATCGGTCTGTACTTAGACATATCGGCACTGCGGGAATCAAACCAGTCGACAGGACCTGAGAAAATCACTTCAGCACCCAGCCTGGTCAGTACATCTGCATTGGACCGGGCCACCCGGCTGTGACGAATATCGCCAATAATGGCAATTTTCAACTTAGCAAATTGGCCGAACTCTTGATGGATCGTCATTAAATCCAGCAGTGACTGTGTAGGATGATGACCGCATCCGTCACCACCATTGATGATAGGTATATTGACTTTTCCAACTAGCTCATCAAAGTAGCGATCCTGTTCGTGACGAATAACCACTGTTTTTACACCGATCGATTCTAATGTTTTAACGGTATCGTAAAGTGTTTCCCCTTTTTGTACACTTGATGTCAGCACTTCAAAGTGGATCACATCAAGACCTAACCTTTTTTGAGCTACTTCAAAGCTGCTTTTTGTTCGTGTACTTGGTTCAAAAAATAAGTTGGCAGCGAATATTTTCCTCTCTGGATGCCACTCCATTCCTTTTTTAAAGTTGTGAGCATCGTTTAATATTTGATAGATCTCATCCACCTTTAATTCATTCGTGGTTAATAAATGCTGTAACATCCAATTCCCGCCTTTCAATGATAATAAAAACACCCTGACCTTTTGATCAGGGTGTAAACGACCATACTTTCACAAAGATTTTCTAGCCGCCTCTTTGTTCAAGTTTTACACCCTTATGAGCCTCACTGGACTTCCTTTAAAAGGTTATCTTGTATTTATGCAGTTTTCTCATTTACTTCTTCAGCTTCAAACATATTCTCTTCTGCCTCTTGTCTTCCAGGTAGAATTAGGTTTAACAGTACTCCGATAATGGCTGCTAACGCCATCCCTTGGATTTGAATATTATAAGGAAGCTTCACAATCGCTCCGCCAATTCCAAGAACTAAGATCACGGAGGAGATGACAAGGTTTCGTTTGTCGCCGAAGTCAATTTTACTATCCACCAACATTCTTAAGCCTGATGATGCGATAATTCCGAAGAGCAAGATGGATACACCACCCATGACTGGTGTCGGGATTGTTTGGATTAAGGCTGTTACCTTGCCAATAAACCCGAAGATAATCGCGAAGATTGCAGCACCGGCAATAACGTAAACACTGTATACACGGGTAATGGCTAAGACACCGATATTTTCACCGTAAGTTGTTTTTGGTGGTCCACCGATTAAGGCTGAAATGATTGTAGCTGTTCCATCACCTAAGATGGAGCGATGTAAACCTGGATTTTTAATATAGTCACGTCCTACAACCTTACTAAGAACAAGCTGGTGACCGATGTGTTCCGATAAAGTAACTATCGCAATTGGGACAACCAATGCGACAATGTCCCATGAAAATTTCAGTTTATAAGTGACAAACGGGATCACGAATTTCGGCAATTCAAACCAGTGTGCATTTAGGACTGGAGTGAAATCGACAATCCCGACTATTAACGCATAGACATAACCGATAACAATCCCCGCTAAGATTGGAATCACACTAAAAATCTTTTTAGCGAAGATTGAGAAAATGATGGTCGCTGCCAAGGTAACAAGGGCCACCGAGAAATGAAGCATACTATATTTTCCTGCCGTGTTGTTCATCGCGTTTCCAACTGCATTACCGGAAAGAGCAAGACCGATTACCATAATGACAGGGCCTACCACTATTGGCGGCAGTAAATTCATGATCCAGCGATGACCTGACCTGCTAATTACGATAGCGACAATTCCATAAACAAGACCGGCAATGAAGGTTCCAGCCATCGCTGCACCAGCTCCGCCTGTTTCATAAAGAATTTTAATTGGTGCTATATAAGCAAAAGATGAGCCCAAATATGCGGGTACTTTTCCTTTTGTAATTAAGAGAAACGCCAGCGTTCCTAAACCACTCGAGATTAAGGCAAGTGCTGGACTTAGTCCAATTAGATATGGTACAAGTATTGTCGCTCCAAACATGGAGAATAAGTGCTGTAAACTTAAGGTAAACCATTGTCCTGGTTTTGGAATATCTTTTACATCTAAAATTGGTTTGTTACTCATTGTTTCTCCCCCATTAACTATGGTTGTTTATCTTTATTGTCTTCTTTTCAGCCATAAAAAAACCCTCTTGTGTACATGAGGGTACAAAGAGGGTATAGAAATGCCAATCGTTAATGGCTTTTCCCCTTTGTCAGCCTCACAGGACTGCCTTTTAAAAGGGCATGCTATTTATTTGTCAAAAATACCTACTTGATCAATTTTATCTACTTCCACTAGTTCGACTACAATTTTTTCGTCACTGGATGTTGGTACATTTTTACCTACATAATCAGCTCTGACAGGAAGTTCACGATGCCCTCTGTCTACTAGGACTGCAAGCTGAATCGCGGCCGGCCGGCCAAAGTCCATCAGTGCATCAAGTCCTGCTCTGACCGTTCTTCCAGTATATAACACATCATCAACCAGAATAACAATCTTATCACTGATATCCACTGGTATATCTGAACCCTTCACAAGCGGCTCTTGGTTGTCTGTTTTTTTTGTTAAATCATCCCGATAAAGGGTTATATCAATTTCACCCACTGGGATTGGATTTCCTTCAATTTCCTCTATTCTTGAGGCTAGGCGTTTCGCCAAATAGATTCCCCTTGTACGAATACCTACAAGCACACATTCCTCAATCCCTTTATTTTTTTCGATAATTTGATGAGCAATCCTCGTAAGTGCCCGATTAATGGCTTGTTCATCAAGGACCAGAGCTTTTTGGTTCATTTTACACCTACTTTATTATCTTAAAATAAAAAACCTCTCACCGATATTGGCGAGAGGTAGATAAGTTAATTTCAGTTAAAGGCACAGTACGCCTATAACTTAACCGTCTCCTTCTCAGCCTCACGGGACTGATTTAAAGGCTTATTAAACTATACTCATAGTACCCCATATTTGGGCTATCGTCAATTATTATTTACGAAGTTGTTCAAGAAGACGTTCAAAATCTTCTGGCAGAGGCGCCTCAAATTCTAAATATTCTTTTGTTCTTGGATGGGTAAATCCAAGGATACCGGCATGTAAGGCCTGCCCGTCAATATCTAATGTTTTTCTCGGACCATACTTTGGATCACCAGCAAGCGGGTAGCCGATATATTTCATATGCACACGGATTTGATGCGTCCTGCCTGTCTCTAATTGACATTCCACAAAGGTAAAATCCTTAAAACGTTCGATTACATGAAAATGAGTAACCGCATGTTTGCCGTTATCGACAACTGCCATACTTTGTCTATCTTTTGTATCCCTGGCAAGCGGCGCATCAATGGTACCAAAATCATGAGGAATGACTCCGTGAACAATCGCTTTATATTTACGGGTAACCGTCTTCTCCACCAATTGATTTACAAGGCTTTCATGTGCCATATCATTTTTCGCAACCATTAATAGTCCAGATGTATCTTTATCAATTCGATGGACAATCCCTGGTCGTAATACTCCATTGATACCGGATAAATCCTTACAGTGTGCCATTAGTCCATTAACAAGCGTTCCAGTCATGTGCCCAGGTGCTGGATGAACCACCATTCCGCGCGGCTTATTTACCACTAATACATCTTTATCTTCGTAATAGAATTCTAAATCCATTTCTTCCGGAATGACATCTAGTTCTTCTGGATCCGGGATATTAATTTCAATTTCATCGTTTAAACTGCATTTATAATTAGTTTTAACGGGTTGTCCATTTACCAAGACATTCCCATTCTTAATCCATTGCTGAACCTGTGTTCGTGACCATTCTTCGTCTAAACCTGAGATGACCTTATCAATTCGGTCCCCTTTTTGATCTTCAAGAATGGTGTGTTCCATTTTCTCCATATGATTTCTCCTTTGATCCCCGCTCATCTAGCAGCATTTGAATCATTAACAAAATGACGCCGATTACGAGTGAAGAATCGGCAATATTAAAGACTGGAAAGTTATAGTTAAAAATATACGCATGGATAAAATCAACTACTTCTTTTCTCATAACACGATCAATAAAATTACCAATCGCACCTCCAAGCATCAATGCTAAAGAAACTCCCAATAGCATTTTACCTCGTGCGGCTTTTTGCAGATAAAAGATAATTCCGACAATAACCACAATGGTAATAACATAAAAAAGCCACATTTGGCCTTGGAGGATTCCCCATGCAGCTCCGCGATTACGGTGAGAAGTAATATACAAAACATTATTGATGATTGGTATACTCTCGCCTAATAACATGTTGTTTACGATTAACCATTTTGTAAATTGGTCTAATAATATTACAAAAATTGCGATTAAGTAATAAAACACTTACGATACCTCCACATTAAGCTGACTAGAGTCAGCAGTACGCTTTTCTAATCTCCTTTGCATTTTAGCATACTTAATCGCATAACGACAATGTAACATTACAAAAAAGCAGTGGAAAGGGGCTTTTTGTAAAAGAGTTCTAAGTCCTCTGTGTCTTTAATCGACCTGATGGTGGGAATCATCTTAAGTAAATCATCAGGGATAAATTCACCAGAGATTTCACATTGGCCAAATTTCCCATCCTCTACCTTTTGGATAGCCGCATTAATGTCTTGAAGCTCTGCCTTCAATATAGAGGTGAGCCACTGTTGCTTTTGTTTCTTAAGAGAGTTCTCAATTTCTTCCTTTGTTTGACGGAGTTCTAAAAACAGCTTTTCCTGCATGGCATTCATAGTTGTTACCTCCGTTATTTGTCATTTGTAATATTATCTCCTTAGTTTCATTCCTGACACGGTAAAACAATTGACAACGACTACAACTATTAGTGAAAAAGGTAAATTTTAAAAATACGGATTTACCCGAATACTGTATAACGATATAGAAAAAGCCCCTCGCCTGCTGGCAAGGGGCTTACGCATTATGCTAGATGTGAATAATTTTCTTTAACAACACTTGCACAACGTGGACAAAGGGTACTATGCTCAGGGTCTTGACCCACCTCTGGTGTAACAATCCAGCATCGTTCACATGTTTCACCTTCTGCTTTTGTCACGACGATTGCGGCTGTTTCTAATTTCACAGCATCGTCAGGTGCCTGATCATATGATCCAGCCACTTCAAAAGCGGAGACAATAAACAACTGCTTCAGGTCTTCACTGATGGAATCCAACAGCGCTTTGGATTTTTCATTTACATATAACGTAACCTTTGCTGTTAAAGACTTACCGATTACTTTCTGATTACGGGCTTCTTCAAGGGCTTTTAACACATCATCACGGAGCGTCATGAAAGCGGACCATTTCTCCTCGAGTTCTTCTGCCCCTGCTAATTCCTGATACTCCGGCAGGTCTGTTAATTGGACACTTTCCTCTTTAACAGCCGGAATAAACTGCCAGACTTCGTCAGCTGTATGCGAAAGAATTGGAGAAACCAATTTAGTTAAGGCAAGCAGTGATTCATATAACACTGTTTGAATAGCTCGGCGCTCGTGATTATCGGCAGCCTCAATATAAAGAACATCCTTAGCAAAATCAAGATAGAATGCACTTAGATCTAAAGTACAGAAATTATTGACAGCATGATAAATGCCCGCAAACTCGTAGTTCTCATAAGCATTCCGTACATAGCTGATTAATTTATTCAGTTTCACAAGCATAAATTGATCCACTTCACGTAAATTAGCATAATCAACTTTGTTTACAGCTGGGTCAAAGTCAGCTAAGTTTCCTAATAAGAAACGGAAAGTGTTACGAATTTTACGGTATACCTCTGCCACTTGTTTTAAGATCGCATCTGATACACGAACATCTGACTGGTAGTCAACCGATGCTACCCAAAGCCGTAAAATATCGGCACCTAATTGATTCATAACCTTTGCTGGAACGACAACATTTCCAATTGATTTACTCATCTTTCTGCCTTCACCATCAAGCGCAAAGCCATGGCTTAGGACACCCTTGTATGGCGCCTTGCCCGTCACAGCAACAGCCGTTGATAACGATGAGTTAAACCAGCCGCGGTATTGGTCTGAACCTTCAAGATAAAGGTCTGCTGGTCTTACTAAATCCTCTCTCTCAAGCAATACTGCCTGATGAGATGAACCTGAATCAAACCAAACATCCATGATATCCGTTTCTTTTGTAAACGTACCATTTGGACTGCTAGGATGAGTAAAGCCTTCAGGAAGTAAATCTTTGGCTTCGCGTTCAAACCAGACATTCGAACCATGTTCACGGAAAAGGTTTGATACGTGTTCAATGGTTTCATCGGTGATAATTTCTTCACCATTTTCCGCATAGAATACAGGAATTGGAACACCCCAGACACGTTGGCGGGAAATACACCAATCCCCCCGGTCACGAACCATATTAAATAATCTTGTTTCTCCCCAGGCAGGGACCCATTGGGTTTCTTTTACTGCCTCTAATAGTTCATTCCGGAAATCCTTAATGGATGCAAACCATTGTGCCGTAGCACGGTAAATGACCGGCTTCTTTGTTCTCCAGTCATGTGGATAGGAGTGTGTAATAAACGATAGCTTTAACAATGCACCAGCGTCTTCTAGCGCTTGGACAATCGGTTTGTTGGCAGTATCATAGAACAAACCTTCAAAACCAACTGCCTCTGCCGTCATAACACCTTTATCATCCACAGGACATAACACATCTAGACCATATTTCTGACCAACATAGAAGTCATCTTCCCCGTGTCCAGGAGCGGTATGAACGCATCCAGTACCAGCATCAGTAGTAACGTGTTCACCTAACATAACTAAAGAATCACGGTTATACAATGGATGTGCAGCAATAATATATTCTAAATCAGCACCTTTTACTTTTTGGACAACTTCTGTTTCTTCCCAGCCTACTTCTTTTGTGAAAGCTTCTAATAAGCTTTCCGCCACCAGGTACTTATTTCCGTTAGTGGAAACCACTACATAGGTTAAGTCAGGATGTACAGAAATACCAAGGTTAGCCGGAATCGTCCAAGGGGTTGTTGTCCAGATGACAATTTGTGTATCGGTATCTAGGACACCCTTGCCATCTTTCACTTTAAAACCAACATAAATAGATGCGGATTTTTTATCTTGATATTCAATTTCAGCCTCAGCTAAAGCTGATTCACTGGATGGAGACCAATAAACCGGCTTCTTTCCTTTATAGATATAGCCTTTTTTCGCCATCTCGCCAAACACTTTAATTTGCTGTGCTTCATATTCAGGTTTTAGGGTAATGTATGGATTCTCCCAATCTCCCCTAACACCGAGACGCTTAAATTGAGTCCGCTGATTATCAATTTGCTCAAGAGCATACTTTGCGCAAAGCTCCCGGAATTCAGCAACCGTCATTTCTTTCCGTTTCACACCTTTGTTGGTTAAAGCCTGTTCAATCGGTAAACCGTGCGTATCCCAGCCAGGTACATATGGAGCATGATAACCGCTCATAGATTTGTAACGGACAATCATGTCTTTTAAAATTTTATTTAATGCATGCCCCATATGGATATCTCCATTAGCGTATGGCGGCCCATCATGGAGGACAAACATCGGACGTCCCTTTGTCCGATCTTGTACCTTTTGATAAATGTTCATTTCTTCCCATTTAGCCTGTAAGTCCGGTTCTCTTTGGGGAAGATTGCCACGCATCGGAAATTCCGTTTTTGGCATTAAAAGCGTGTCTTTATATTCCATTTTCCTTTTCCTCCTAAAATCCTTGTTCATAATAAGTATTGGGAATAGACAAATAAAAAAACCTTCTCATCCCAAATAGGGACGAGAAGGTTTTTTCCCGCGGTACCACCCTGATAGATAATACCCATTTGTACTATCCTCTTTACCATTCGTAACGTGAATAACACGCCTAAGCCTACTATCCCGATTGGGGTTTCAACCTGGAACTCGAGGGTGATCTTCCAATTTTTCAACTTTATCGGGCTTTCACCACCCCCGACTCGCTAGAAAAGTCTAGAGAAAAATTGTACTGTCCCTTTCATCGTCAATTTCCATTCTATTTACTATGTCTAAAAATTATATGCTAATAAAATGTATTTCGTCAAGCTAATGAATCTTCTTCTTCATGAATCTTTAACTCGGTTGCATCGACCTCATACTCTAATAAATGATCCCAATCATCTGTATTTAGCATATCGAGCTGTGCTTCAATCAACATTTTAAAACGGGTCCGGAAAACTTTAGATTGTTTCTTTAAATCTTCAATTTCAAGAGCAATCTTTCTTGCTTTTGAAAGGGATTCATTCACAATCCGATCTGCATTTTTCTCGGCTTCTTTTATGATCAGCTTTGCTTCCTTTTGGGCATTGCGTTTTACTTCTTCCCCAGCCTCTTGGGCAATAATGATGGATTTATTGAGTGTTTCTTCAATATTCACAAAATGGCCTAGACGGTCATTCATCTCATTGAGGCGTTCTTCCAATTCTCTTTTTTCTCTAAGTACAAGTTCATAATCCTTGATTACCTGGTCAAGGAATTCATTTACTTCATCTTCATCATACCCGCGAAATCCTTTATTAAACTCTTTATTATGAATATCTAACGGCGTTAACGGCATTAAAGCCACCTCCATGCATTCTGTACTTCAATATGTATAAGCAAATATTCGACAAGTTTTTCGAAAATCCTGCTTCATTTACAATTATTTTTGCTTTCCGATAATAACTCGCCATTTTTCCTTTTTTGTTTTGCCTTCTAACCCGATAATTTTTGCTCGTCCTTGCCCCCGGACCGAGAGCATATCACCCGCTTCACATGGAAAGGAAGGATTCTCGATTGAAGTCCAGTTCACTTTAACTAGTCCATGCTGAATTAAGGCTAGGGATTTTTGCCGGGAAAGATGATAAATCCCCGATATAACCGTGTCGAGCCGCAAGGATGATAATGTTAATTCATTCTCATCCCAAACCGTTGCCGCAGCAACGGCATTTTCGATATCTGTTTCAACTAATTTTACTCCTGCCCTGCCTATTGATTCGACATTGTTCTTTATATATTGACTTATCTCTTTAGCAGCAAAAAATTGAACCCGCCCCTCACTTATCAGAATGTCGCCAAATTTCCCACGTTTGAGACCTACAGACATGAGCGTCCCTAAAACCTGCCGGTGTTCAATCTTAACAAACTTTCGTGGGTATTCAATTTCAAATAAACTGATTTGAAAATCGTCTTCATTTGGGATTAAATAATCCGGATAAATGAGGGCTCTGTTTCTTTCTAAACCAGAAATCCCGCCAAAAAGCTGATATTTTACCTCACTATGCTCACCAAGCAGCATTTTAACAATATGCTGCTCTCTAGGGTCGAGAAAATCGGTCAGCTTAGGGGCGTATTGCTGCTCTACATTGCTTTTCCATTGTAAGACCTGATCAATAAATTCCCGTTCCTCTGGACGGAAATGCTGATAAATATTCATCCTAATTAACACAACCTATTTTCATTCTTATACAAGCCACCTGTAGACACTACCTAAACCGCTGGTGGCAAAATTCAAAACAAGGAACGCTACAATCGGAGAAATATCCATCATTCCAATTTGGGGAATGATTTTTCTAAATGGCTCTAAATAAGGTTCACAAATTCTTGCCAGAAATTGTCCAATCTTAGTTTCTCTTGCATTTGGAAACCAAGACATCAATATATATATAATTAACGCCCATGAATAAATATTGATTAATTGTATTAATAAATTAAAGATAAAAGCCATTCACATTACCACCTTGTATTAGGGTTATTGTGTTCAGGTAGGAAATCTGTAATATTCCCGGTGACTTCTACATTATCAGGAGTACATAAAAAAATACTTGAGCCGATCTTTTGAATATCTCCCCCGATCGCATAGACCACTCCGCTTAAGAAATCAACAATTTGACGGCCTTCGGTCTGGCCAATACTTTGCAGGTTTACGACCACTGCACGACGATTTTTCAAGTGATCGGCAATCTCTGTTGATTCTGAATACGTTATTGGCTCCAGAATCATAACCTTTGAGGATTTAGTTACATTAGTCGAACCGGCAGACTTTGGGATACTTTGAAAACTAACAACATTTGGACTTTTAACAGGCTGCTGTTTTTGTTTAACTGGAGCGGTCTTCTCTACTAATTCATCATTGTTATTATCATATTCATCATCTAAAAAGAAAAATGTTTTTAGTTTTGATTTAATCGTCATTTTCTTCTCTCCTTAACCGTCTTCACCGACAAGTGCTGTGCCAATTCTAATCATGGTTGCCCCTTCTTCAATAGCGATGCCGAAATCATTGGACATCCCCATTGAAAGATTTGAACATGGTGCAAACTCTAACTGAAGGCTCTGAACTTGATCGCGAAGCTCTCTTAATTTCCGAAAACAATCCCGAAGAATTTGCTCATTATCTGTTAATGGAGCCATTGTCATGAGTCCATCGACCACAATGTGTTCTAAGTTTGAAAGTGCCTTGATAAATGGAATAGCTTCTTCTAAAGAAAGGCCGTGTTTCGACGCTTCACCAGAAACATTGACTTGAACAAGACATTTTACTTGATGGTTTGCACGCTTATTTATTTCTTCTGCTAGGGATAAGCGGTCCAATGAATGAATATATTCAACCTTATCAATAATGTTTTTTACCTTGCGGGTTTGCAGTGTTCCAATATAATGCCATCTAGGCTTGTCCCGTAATACTTCCCACTTTTTTAAAAGACTGTCATCACGGTTTTCACCAAGATTACGAATACCTGCCCCCAGCGCTTCCTCGGCTCGTTCTATGCTGACATATTTAGTCACAGCAATCAAAGTCACGTCTTCACTGCTTCGATTTACTTTTTGGCAGGCATCATTTATTTGCAGGTTAATACGCTTTAGGTTTTCAGCTACTTTCATCGTGAATTACTACTCCTTCCAGCCAATAAAACTCATCATTCTTCCTGTTCTGCCTTTATCACGGCGGTGAGAGAAAAATTCCTCTTGGCCGCAGCTAGAACATAATCCTGTTTGAAGAATATTTTGCTCCGGAACACCGGATGCGAGAAGAATCCGTTTATTTAGTTCCTGTAAATTAAGGGAATATTGCCCTTCTTTAATTAAATTATAGGTGAACGCAGCGCCTTCTACTAGTGATTTTTCTACAAAATTAATAACATGTTGATCAACGATATAACATTTTTCGCAAATGGAGGGTCCAATTGCGACATAAATCTCCTCTGGCCTAATCCCCTCTTGGCCCCATGTGTCTATCATTTTCATGGCGATTTGACCAACGCTCCCTTTCCAGCCGGCGTGAGCGACTCCAATCATCTTTCTCTCAGGGGCAATAAAAAAAAGAGGGACACAGTCAGCAAAACAAAGTGTTAACAGGATTCCCTCTTCATCCGTATAAAATCCATCAGTGCCTTTAAAGGCATCTTCGTATGAATCGGATCCAATTCCACGATCTGTTTTTGTTATTTTCCTAAGGAGGGTATCGTGTGTTTGTTCCGCTCCAATCCAGCTGCTTAACGGGAACTGCAGCAATTCTGCGACTTTTTCTCTATTTGAACAAACAACAGGTAGCTCATCACCAACATGAAATCCAAGGTTTAGGGTCTTAAAGTTTCCCTTGCTCGTCCCGCCATTTTTGGTTGTGAAGCCGGCCGTCAATTTTGGGAAACGTCTCATCCAACTATCAATTGATAAATAGGATTGATTATTCTTAACAAAGGGTTCCATCAAATTACCTCTTTTGTTTTCTATAGTTTACCATGAAAAGAAATTTTGGTCACCGCAAATGAAAGATATTAAACTTCTGTGTTCTCCCCTATCATTTCAGTGCTGCCTTTATACCTAACCAGAATTACGTCATGGCCTATTTTAAGAATATTTTTCCATGGTATGATGATATCTTCATCTTTACCAAAAAAACCAAGAACCCTGCCGCCTCCAGAAATAATAACTGCCTCAATTTTCCCCGTTGTTAAATTTATATCGATATCCCCAATATTTCCAAGCCTTTTCCCATCCGATACATTTACGACGTCTTTTATTTGAAATTCCGAAATTTTCACCAAATCACCACTCCCGCTAACATACTAATATCACTATATGTTGCCACAAGCTATTTTATCTATAAAAAATAAAGCTGTCCGGTTGGACAGCTTTAGCTTTGAATATTTTTGTTCATTTGTCTAATCGCTGCTTTCTCAAGGCGTGAGACCTGTGCTTGAGAAATACCAATCTCATCTGCCACTTCCATTTGTGTTTTTCCTTGGAAAAACCGCTTTCTAAGGATCAGCTTTTCACGTTCGTTTAGTCTGCGCATGCCCTCCTTAAGGGCAATTTCTTCAATCCAATTAATATCTTTATTTTTTTCATCACTTAGCTGGTCCATTACATAAATGGGGTCACCGCCATCATTATAGATGGGTTCAAATAAGGAGACCGGATCTTGGATTGCATCCAAGGCAAAAACAATTTCCTCATGCGGTACTTCCAAGACCTTGGCAATTTCCTCTGCAGTTGGTTCACGTGAGGTCTCACTCATTAATCGTTCCCTCACCTGTAAAGCCTTATAGGCAATATCTCGTAAGGAACGCGACACACGAATTGGATTATTATCACGCAAATACCTTCGAATTTCTCCTATAATCATTGGTACGGCATAAGTGGAAAACTTTACGTTTTGACCTAAATCGAAGTTATCAATTGATTTCATGAGTCCAATACAGCCAACCTGAAACAAGTCATCAACAAACTCGCCACGATTGTTAAACCGCTGAATAACGCTAAGGACAAGGCGTAAATTACCGTTGACAAGCTTTTCACGAGCACTTATATCGCCCTCTTGCATTTGCTTGAAGAGTATTCTCATTTCTTCGTTCTTTAAAACAGGAAGTTTTGATGTGTCTACACCGCAAATTTCAACTTTATTTCGAGTCAATCCTTTTCCCTCCTCACAGGAGCTGCTGTACAAAAAACAGTATCTCCCCGAGAAGGAAAAATATGCACCTGCCCACATCATCGGGCAGGTGCATATTTGTCGAAAAATGCGTTGACATCCTGAATTGAAAAGGTTTTTGGGATGGAAAAATTTTTCTTTTATTATTACTCTTTATATTATTAACTACAAATAATCCGTTCTTAAATCCGGCTGTTTCCTAAACCATTTTATTGAATTCTTTCCGCAGTCTTTTGATTATTCTTTTTTCTAGTCTGGATATATAGGACTGGGATATCCCAAGCATGTCGGCAACATCCTTTTGGGTTTTTTCTTCCCCATTTGTCAGGCCAAACCTTAGCTCCATAATTTGCTTTTCACGATCAGTAAGCTGATGCAATGCTTTGGACAACAGCTTACGATCGACACTTGCTTCTAAATCTTTTGTGATAATATCATCGTCTGTTCCCAAAACATCTGATAAGAGCAGCTCGTTACCATCCCAATCGATGTTCAGCGGTTCATCAAACGATACTTCTGATCTTATTTTATTATTCCGTCTTAAGTACATTAGAATTTCATTTTCAATACATCTCGATGCATATGTAGCTAGTTTTATTTTCTTTTCTGGATTAAACGTGTTGACTGCTTTGATCAATCCAATTGTTCCAATACTAATCAGATCTTCAATATTGATGCCTGTATTCTCAAATTTTCTCGCAATGTACACAACAAGACGAAGATTTCGTTCAATTAGGATTGATCTGGCTGCCTTATCACCGCCAGGAAGCTTTTTCAACAAGACCTCTTCTTCGTCCTTACTCAAAGGAGGTGGTAAAGCTTCGCTTCCGCCGATGTAATAAACTTCATCCGTTTTAATTCCCAGTTTGATTAGTATTTTATACCAATAGTAAGTTAAGCGGAATCTCCATTTTTTCATATTTGTTCCTCCTTCTAAAATATGTTTTGATTGAGTATAGTTATATTAACTTACCTTCACAGCCCCTCCCTGCCGCTTAGGTCCTGTCAGCATTTTGGGATGAACGATACATTGGAAGGCATCATCAGCCGAGAGCTGCTGCATCGTAAACGAAACAAGCCCCTTTTCACATACATATTGATCAGTGTTATGGTCGATTAAAATTAGATCGGGTTTAATGGCAATAATCAGCTGATGCTCTTGTCCGACCACTCGGCAGGGAATGATTCTTAACCTATTCTGCCAATCATCAGGCATATCCTGACTTCCTAATATGAACTGTTCTGGATCGGCCGCTGCCAGCCTGCGAATTGATTCTGGAACAGCTTCACTTTGGCTTTTCAGAGAAACAAACATAACAGGGAGTTTAGACAACGGATCATACAGCTGATTTCCACTGTCAACCAATCCCTTAAAATGCATCATTTCGTCGGCGATATGGAGTTGAACACTGACAATTTGCTCAAATTGAATTTTGGTCATTTCCATACCTTCTACATTTTTTCTTGCGAAGTGCCAGGCCAGCGGAAAACCGATAAGTACAAACAACCAGCTAATCGGGTCACCAAATCCCTTCACACTTGACGACATCACCTTTACGGACAGCTCTGAATCTGATTGAATAAAATAATGGGCACCCATTAAGCCTCCGCCAATTAAAAAAGTAGAAACATATAGCGTCATTAAGGCCTTAAAGAAAAAGGTGAATCGTTTAAATCCAAAAGTGCAAAGTACCATCAACATCGAACAAATAAGTTTTGAGATAGGATGGCTGGTATAGGCATTTAGTGGTGTAAACGATAATAAAATGATCAATGAACCTATAAACCCACCGGCAAGTAATCTCCAAATCTGTATTCTTCTTTTAAGAAATATAGCCGTTAAGTAAAGGAGAAGGCTATCGAATAACAAATTTAGAGCCCAAATTACATCAAGATAAACTGCCAAGCCAGCTTCCTCCTTAATTCAGCTACGGCTTATTTTCTATTCTTCTGTTTACGAAAAAGTATAACGTACTTTACTAGCGGAAGTGTGTCACTTTCTGTAATCAAAAAATCAGAAATTTTCACAAAAGCCAACGGAATTTGTCATATGTATATAGTTGAATAAATGAAAGAGGCGCAGTCCCTAGTGGAACTGCGCCTCTTTCATTTAAAAATATTATCTTCTTCTATTCCGATTACGTAGGAAAGTTGGGATATCTAATGCATCCTCTTGAGAAACATTAGTATTGCGGACTGGTTCCTGTGGAGCTTCTTCACGTTTGTGTTCTCTCTTAGCAGGGTTGACAGTCGTTTTTACTTGCCCAAAAGATGGCCGTGTCACTTTTGGCTGAGCTACTTCTTCATTGAAGCCAGTTGCAATAACCGTAACAATAATTTCGTCTTTTAGAGTTTCATTGATAACAGAACCGAAGATCATATTTACCTCTTGATCGGTTGCTGTTGCAACGATATCGGCAGCTTCTTGAACCTCGTAAAGGCTTAAGTTAGATCCACCGGTAATATTCATTAACACACCTTGAGCTCCGTCGATTGATGTCTCTAGAAGAGGTGAATTGATAGCCTTTTTGGCGGCTTCAGTTGCACGATTCTCACCTGCAGCAACACCGATACCCATTAAAGCAGATCCTTTATTGGACATAATGGTTTTTACGTCAGCAAAGTCCAAGTTAATTAATCCTGGTGTAGCAATTAAATCAGAAATACCCTGCACACCTTGACGCAATACGTTATCTGCTTCACGGAATGCCTCAAGCATTGGCGTACTTTTATCAACAATTTCAAGAAGACGGTCATTTGGTATCACAATCAGTGTATCAACTGCTTCTTTCATTGAGCCAATACCACCAGAAGCCTGGTTTGAACGCTTTTTACCTTCGAAGGTAAATGGGCGTGTGACAACACCAACTGTTAAGGCACCTAAATCGCGGGCGATTTGCGCAATAACCGGTGCTGCACCAGTTCCAGTTCCTCCGCCCATCCCAGCTGTTACAAAGACCATATCGGCACCTCTTAGCGCCTCTTCAATTTGTTCTTTGCTTTCTTCTGCAGCCTTTTTACCTACTTCTGGATTCGCACCTGCACCAAGACCGCGGGTCAGCTTGGCGCCAATCTGCATTTTAACTTCTGCTTTTGATAGATTTAAGGCTTGAGCATCTGTATTAACGGCGATAAATTCCACGCCTTGAACTCCATGTTCAATCATTCGGTTTACTGCATTATTGCCTCCGCCGCCAACTCCGATTACTTTTATTGTTGCAAGAGAATCTAAATTTGTATCAAATTCTAACATGACAAATCCTCCTAATTCGTCGATTTACTTTTCCTTATTCGAAAAAGTAACCAAGGAATTTTTTTACTTTTGATGACATTTTTTCTTCAGGTTGTTTTTCTACCTTAGTTTTAGGTTGATGTTGTTTTGGTATTCTTTTTTCGATTGGCTCAGAAACCGTCACCGCAGAGGTTGTGGATCCTTTGGTTCCCCCTGGTAATCTAGCATTCTTATAAGCATACTTAATTAAGCCAACCGCTGTTGTATATTGAGGTTCTCTTACACCTATATAGTCAGGTGAGGCAATACGGACTGGATTTTGGAACATATCTTGAGCAAGTTCCAATAAGCCTTGCATTTTTGCTGATCCGCCTGTTAAGACAAAACCACCAGGCAAATCCATGACACCCATACGTTTCAATTCATTTGCGATCAGTTCAAAAATTTCTTCCATTCTAGCTTCTATAATTTCAGACACATAGAGTTGGTTAAATTGCTGATGCTGGTCACTGCCGATGATTGGTACGCTGAAGAACTCATCTTCCGAGGCATTATCATAGAAGGCATGTCCATATCTTATCTTAATATTTTCAGCATTCTCTGTCGAGGTATGCAAAACTTTAGAAAGATCATTTGTTAGAAGATCCCCGCCAACTGGAATCACACTGGTTGCTTTTAAGAATCCTTCTTCAAACACAGCAATGGTAGTGGACCCGCCGCCGATATCGATCATGGCTACACCCAGATTCTTCTCATCCCTTGATAAGGCAAAATCTCCTGCTGCCAAAGGCTGCAGGATAATGTCTAAAATTTCAAGGCCTGCACGTTCCACACAGCGTAAGGTGTTAATGATTATCGATTTAGAGCCAGTAATCAAGGTTCCTTCCATTTCAAGACGAACACCAATCATCCCGCGAGGATCATTAATTTCATCCTTACCATCAAGAATAAATTGTTTTCGAATAACACCAATGTTTTCTCTTTCGGGTGGTATGGAACCGACATGAGATGCCTCAATTACACGAATGACATCCTCATTTGTTATTTCCCGGTTTTGGCTTGAAACTGCCACAATACCGTGACAGTTATGAAGCATGATGTCTCTTCCTGATATACCGACCACTACTTCGCGGATTTCCATTCCGATCATTCTTTCTGCCTGCTCAATTGCCCGCTTAATAGAATGAACGGTATCATCCATGTCAACAATCGACCCTTTTCGTAAACCTTCAGATTTAACATTTCCAACACCAATTATGTTTAACGTGTCTTTTCCAGAGTCATTGACCATTTCACCAATGATTACTTTTACACTGGATGTACCGATGTCAAGACTAACATATATTTCATTGCTGTTCATTCTATGGCACCTCCTTTTAATCTCCTTGGGAAGAACAACAATTTCTTATTTGTCCTATACTAGTTTCATAGTCATATCTTATAAAATTATTCGTCACAACTACATATTTCCCTTTAAAAAATTCAACTTTTTTCTATTTTTTCTTTGTTTGTTGACCATTTTGTCAATAATATTCTTCGAATCACGGCAATATTTTGAAACAATCTGACACCAAACGCAAAAACTGCTGCTAAATACAAGTCTACACCAAGATGAACACCGAGAAAAGCTAAACTTGCTGCCAAAACAATATTAAAAAAGAATCCTGATACAAACACCTTTTCATCATAAATATTTTGCAGGTATGCTCTAATTCCTCCGAAAAGTGTGTCAAAAGCTGCCAGAATAGCAATCGACAAATAATTGGAATACTCCTCCGGAATTCGAATTTCAGTCAGTAACCCAAGGATGATACCAATTACCAGTCCCATAAACGGGAGCCACATCAGGAACCGCCTCCTTCTTTAATCGGCTCCAAGTACTTAACCCGGATCGAATTATCATAAGCAGGTATAGTAATGTCGGGATTTGATGCCGAAACCTCAAGTCTTAAGCTTTCAGTGAAAAATTCATCCCTCGCTTTTGATACCTTCATCCGATTTGATAATTTTTCAGCAGTATTCATATCATCGACGCCTGCTTTAATCTCAATTGGCAGTCCTTTTAGGGTATGCCCATCAATTTTTGTTTCTCCATTTATATCTCTAATGACAGTGGTATTAATGACCCTTTGGCCATCGATTGCCACGTATTTAGCTTCATACATATTCAGTTCATTTAATAACCTTTTTAAAAGCTCAGGTGAAACCGAATCATTCACAGGGGCTCCTAGCTGAACATCTTCCATCACTGGTTCAATTAAAAGGGTTATCCCAGGACCAGTGATGTCCGTTTTTCCGGCCTCCACTTTTAACTCCTGTATGGTATCCTTTAAGGCCTGCTCCTTACTTTGTGTTCGCTTAGATTCATAGGCTGATAGTTTTACTTCATTGGAACGAATCTCACTAAGTAAATTAGATTGTAGTTCTTTTTCCTTTAGGAGTGCTTCACGAAGCTGCCATATATCTCGCGTATCCCGTTCCACCACTGGTTTCTTCACTGTTTGAAATTGAATCGCAATCATAAATCCAACCAAGGCTGCTATTAAGGTAAAGCTTATATTTATCTTTCGCTTGTCCACTTATTTCACCTGACCTTCTCCATCCATTTGATTGTGGACATAAATTAGCTGCCTAAGATTGGACTAAGGACGATTTCATCTTCCTTTTCCAATGAAAAAACCACATTGTCATTTACTAATTGATCCTTCACTCCACCTGTTAGGTTTAATGAAGAAGAAAGAACATCCGGATCACCTATTGCCGTAATAACAAACGGTGCTGGATACGGCATCCCATCAACTGTAATAACTGGTCCATTACAGACAATGTAGGAATGGCTTGTCAGCCTCTGCCCGTTTATGGCTACAGCTTCAGCACCTGAGATATACAGTTCGTTGACCACTTTAAAGACATGCTGTTCATGAACAAGGTAATTGTTAACATTGTCTTCGTCTGGGTCATAGGCTCCATCTGAAAGCGTCACTCGCACGCCTTTCCCCCTAGCCTTTACCTTTCCAAGGAACATCCGATATTTTTCTGCATCCTCTGCTAGATTTAGGAAAACTTGAGTCTCCTTAGAAAGATTTTTTTCATTTTCTAGAACCTTATTCTGCTTCTGATTTAATTCCTTTTGCAGCTTGCGATTGGTTTCCTCTTGAGCAATTAATTGGTTTCTTAACCCTAGGGTTTCTTCATATTGAGTACCTGAAAGATTCCGTTTTTCATTTTGAAGTTTAATTTGTGTAAGGTGATACGAAAAAGCAACCATAAACCCCAAAACTAAGCAAACGAGTGACAAGATAAAGTGCTTCCCCTTCACCTTTATCTTATTCACCTTTTTTTTCCTCCACATCCCGGTCCAAAAGCCTTAAAGTAGGAACCTACTTCCAAGTCGATTAATCCTTTCTTTGAAGGATCTAATTGGCTAACGATGGAAGGATAATGAACCATCTTTTCTGAAAAACTTCTTAGCGTTGCGCTGACTTCAAAGCCGTCATTCATAAATAAGGAAATATGATACTGATCAGTTTTTTTCGGAGAATAATGTATTTCAGAAATGGAGTTTGTAATCTCAATTGGAAGTTTTTCTAACTCTTTTACCATTAGGTTAAGGACTGAGCCTTCCTTGAATTCGAAAAGAATCGGAGAATTAACTGGGATTATTTCCGTTTTACTGTCCTTTAAAATCTTACCGTTTTCCAAAATTGGAAGGTAGTTTTTACCGCTTTTAAGGTAGGCAACTCTGTTATGTTCTTTCACTTGGATTTCAATTGAATTAGGCCATTTTATCTGAACTGTTGCCTTTTTGATCTCTGATAAATGGTTAAGTTTTGAAGCAACATTACTTTTTTTCACTTTCCAAATATTCGATTGCGTTGTGATACCACTTGCCTTAATGATTTCATTATTAGAATAGACTTCATTCCCTGTCACAATTATATGTTTTACATGACTTAATGGAGATTGGGAATAGGCAACAACAACTATTATTGTAAAGAACAAAATGAGCAGGAGTACAAGACGTCTGTTTGCCTTTCGTCGTCTTTGCTCCTTCAGTTTTGGTATCCGATCCTCAAGAGCAACGATTTTACCATTTTCCATCCATAACTCTCCTCCAAAAGAAAAGCGTGAGCGCTACTTGCGCGCCTAAGTTATAGTTTACAAAATATGTATTAGACTTTAAAACTATAAGCAGTTGCCCCAAAGCTTGTCCATTTTGCACAATGGTCACTATAAAGAGAAACAACGGCACGAAAATTCATGCCGTCACTGATTTTCTTGCTAGTATCCACGTATTATTATTATTTGTAATTATAACACAATTTTTGTCATTCGTAAGAAATTTCTTACATTAAAAGTATGGCTATCTACCAATAATCTCCACTTCTGTTTCCATTTTAACCTGATATTGCCTATAGATCGTATCCTTTACATACTGTATCAATGATAAGACATCTTCTGCAGTTGCGTTGCCGGCGTTAACAATGAAATTCCCGTGCATTTCTGATATTTTTGCCCCACCAATGCTGTAGCCCTTTAAGTCAGCATCCTCGATTAATTTTCCAGCATAATTCGGAAGAGGATTGCGGAAAATACTGCCTGCACAAGGGAAATTCCACGGTTGTGTTTCTTTCCGATAATCCTTATTTTTTTGCATTTGGGCAACAATCGCTGCGCGGTCCCCTTCGGAAAGCTTAAAAACGGCTTCTAATACAATCCCAGGGCGTTTCTTTTGAAGAATAGAGGTTCGATATGAAAATTCCATTTCTTGATTCGTCAGCCATTCCATCGACCCGTCATCAAAAAGAATATGAGCTTTCGTTAAGATTTTGCTAATATCTGAGCCATGTGCACCAGCATTCATATAGACTGCTCCACCAACCGAACCAGGGATGCCGCTGGCAAATTCGAGTCCAGAAAGCCCTTTTTTACTAATAGAAGTAGCCAGACTAACAAGGGAATATCCACCGCCGACGGTAATTTCAGTTTCATTTATTTCGAGGTGGTCTAAGCCCGAACCAAGCTTAATAACCGCTCCTTCTATCCCTTTATCCGAGACTAACAGATTGGATCCTCTGCCAATTGCCCGCCATTTAAGGCCATTCTTTTCAATTACTGTCATAGCCTTTTTTAAGTTGTCAACTGATGAAGGTTCAATAAAAAGGTCGGCAGGACCACCAATTTTTATTGTCGTATGATTTAACAATGGTTCATTTATCTTCACTTTTCCAATATTTAAGTTTTGTAGTTCTGCTACAATTGCGTCCATCTATACCACCTAACTTTCCTAGATGCGTTTTTTTCAGTTTATGCATAAAATTAATTTGGGCTACTTTTGATTTGTTTTGACAAGGTGTTTCATAACCTCATAAAGCCGCTCGGCGGAATCAGGTACGCCCATTTTTTTGGCTTTAGCTTTCATATCTTTTAAATGTTCATTATTTAAGAGAATTCGATCAATGTGGCTGACCAGACTTTTATTATTCAAATCCTTCTCTAACAGTAATTGTGCTGCGCCATGATCACTTAAAGACCTGGCATTTTTTTCTTGGTGGTTATTTGTTACATATGGACTTGGAACTAAGATACTTGGAATTCCTAACGAAGTTAATTCGGCAAGTGTGGTGGCTCCCGCTCTAGACACCACCAAATCAATTCCTGCCAGCACTTCTGGCATGTTATGAATAAATGGCTTTATTACCACATTTTTTGGATTTCCCACTAACTCTACTTCCTTTTGGACAGCCTCATAATGCACGTCACCTGTTATATAGAGAACTTGGTATGGTTTTTCAGCTAATTCAGCGAGTGCCTTTACAACGGCTTCATTAATTGGCCTGGCCCCCCGGCTCCCGCCAAAAATTAGAACGGCTGGTTTAGTGGCACTAAGCCCTGCTGACAGACGTCCTTTAATTCCATCCTTACCAAGCACCTCTGAAGCCCTTGGATTTCCCGTAAAAACAACTTTTTCACTTGGAAAGTATTCCTTTGCTTCTTCAAAACAAATAGCGATTTTGTTTACATACCGGCTTAAGAATTTATTGGTTAAACCTGGTACGCTATTCTGCTCATGAATAATGGTTGGAATTCCAAGTCCTTTTGCAGCATAAACGACAGGCCCGCACACATAGCCGCCTGTTCCGATCACAATATCAGGTTGGAACTCTTTTAGGATTCTCTTACTATCCTGAACACCTTTTATAAACCTAATAATGGTTTTTACGTTATCAAAAGATAGCTTTCTTTTAAAGCCAGTAATATGAATAGATTTAAACGCGATATTCTCCCTTGGGACAAGCTTACTTTCTAAGCCATTTGTTGTTCCAATATATAAAAATTCGGTTTCTTTATTTTCTTTTTGAATTTCTCTAATGAGTGCGAGAGCTGGATATATATGCCCACCGGTCCCTCCGCCACTTACTACTACTTTCATTTTCTCACCTCTAAAAAGTTGCTAAACACATTCTACTATAAAAACAAAAGAAAATATGCCAGTAAAAATAATGTTATTTAATTGTAATAAAATAGTTTACAACGGCTGCCTCTTTGAATACACATTAAAACATAAAAAGAACCCTGCCAAGTGAACAGGGTATCAATTTAATTTAGAAGCGTGAATATCGGCTGATATTCAAGAGAACACCGATTGCCATTAGCATTAATGTTAATGAGGATCCCCCGTAACTCAAGAATGGAAGTGTTATACCTGTAACCGGCATTAGCCCAGTAACAACACCAATATTTATCATAACCTGAATGGCCACCATAGCAATAATACCAACCGCAAGAAAACTTCCATATAAATCAGGTGCACCAAGAGCAATTCGAATCCCCCGCCATAACAAAAGGGCAAATAAAAGCAAAATGAATGAGCCGCCAATAAAGCCTAGTTCCTCTGATAGAATCGCGAAGATAAAGTCTGTCTGCGGTTCTGGTAAGTAAAAAAACTTCTGCCGGCTCTCACCGAGTCCTAAGCCAAATAGCCCGCCCGGACCAATCGCATATAAGGATTGAATAATTTGAAATCCACTCCCCAACGGGTCCGACCATGGGTCAAGGAAAGAGGTGATCCGCTTAATCCGATAGGGTGCTGAGGCAATTAGCCCAACAAAACCTGCTACTCCCAGAAGTCCCAAAAAAGCAAAATGACTGACACGAGCGCCTGCAATAAAGATCATTACCACACAAGTCCCCATCATTACTGTTCCCGTTCCTAAGTCAGGCTGGAGCATGATCATAGCAAACGCAATAAAGGCAAGACCAAGAGAAGGAATAAGCCCCTTTTTAAAGGAGGTAATGAATTTTTGTCGTTCTGATAAATATTTTGCTAGGAAGGCGATCATAGCAAGTTTCATAAATTCAGATGGCTGTATGGAGAATGCCCCTACTCCAATCCAGCTTCTTGAACCATTTCGAACATTCCCGATACCTGGAATTAACACGAGTACTAACAGAACAAAACACACGATCAGGAGTGTTTTGGCGTAGGTTCTCCATGTCCAATAATTTACGTTCATAATAAAAAACATAGCAACGATTCCCACCCCGGCAAATAGGGTTTGCCTTTTTGCAAAGAAAAAGGAATCTTGGAATTTATATTCGGCCCAGATCGCACTAGCACTGTATACCATGATGAGCCCTATTGCCAGCAGTGTGAATGTCACAATCATTAAGATAAAGTCGGGAGTTGTTCTCTTTGTCGGCACCACTATCCACCTCAAACCAAGTGTTTTAGGGCCGCTAAATCAAAAGTTATAAGCTTAACTTCGATAAGTGTCCGGCTCAAGCACCCTGCGGTGCTTGAGCTTTTCCTAGGACAAGCCCTTACTTAAGCTTATGCACCGCTTCGATAAATAATGTCTCCCCTGACTTCAAAACTTTTATATTGATCCCAGCTTGCACAAGCAGGTGATAAAAGGATGACGTCACCAGGTTCGGAATATCGATAAGCTTCCGGCACTGCCTTTTCAACATTATCGACATGGCTGATGGAATTTATTCCGGCAAGCTTTCCAACCCGCTCAAGCTTAGGAGCTGTTTGACCAAAGGTGATTAACGCTTTTACATTGGTTAAATACGGAAGCAGCTCATCAAACTCATTACCTCGGTCAAGTCCGCCTGCAAGTAAAATCGTCGGCGCCTTAAACGCCGATAAAGCCTTAATTGTGGCTAAAATATTCGTAGCCTTCGAATCATTATAAACCTTCCTGCCATTTACATCAGCGACATACTGCAAACGGTGCCTGACACCCGTAAAGGTTTTGAGGACCGTTTGGATTGCACTGTTTTCTACGCCTGATAGTTTGGCAGCGGCCATGGCAGATAAGATGTTTTCGAGGTTATGTACCCCCGGCAGCACGATTTCGCTCATTTCCATTACCGGCTCTCGATTAAAGATCAACCAGCCGTCCTTAATAAAAGCTCCCTCTGACAGTTCCTTTTTAGTAGAGAAAGGAATGATTGTGGCTTTTGAATTTTGGGCAATTTTCATTGTTTCTTCTTGATCGGCATTAATGACTAGATAGTCATGCTCAGTCTGGTTTTTCGTAATATTGGCTTTTGCCTGAATATATTCCTTTCTGGTGCCATGATAATCCAGGTGGGCATCATAAAGGTTAGTAATGATCGCAATTTTCGGAGTAAAGCTGTTAATTCCCATTAATTGAAAAGACGAGAGTTCGATGACAATCGTATTGTCCTCTGCCGCCTTTTGGGCAACACCTGAAGCAACCGTACCGATATTACCGGCTATTAACGGCTGCTTATTCCCTTCCTTCATCATTTCATAGACAAGGGTAGTCGTTGTTGTTTTACCATTTGTACCTGTAATCCCTATAAAGGGAGCCTCAGAAATTTCATACGCGAGCTCCACCTCAGTAATGACAGGGATCCCCTTTTCAATTGCCCCTTCAATCATTGGATTATGGTAAGGGATACCTGGGTTTTTCACAATCAGTTCAAAACCCTCATCCAAGAGTTCGATTGGGTGCTCACCGCATATTACTTTTATCCCTTGCTCTAGTAATCCTTGAGCCTCGGGATTTTCTGATAATGGCTTTTTATCATTCACAGTAACAAACGCTCCAAGCTTATGTAACAAAGAAGCTGCCGTCACGCCACTTTTTGCTAAACCCAGTACAAGAATTTTTTTATAATGATAAGATTCGATCTGTTTCAATTACAACCACACCTCAATATAGATACCTAGTATCGCAAATATTAATCCAACACTCCAAAACGTTACCACAACACGCCATTCCGACCAGCCCACTAGTTCATAATGATGATGTAAGGGGCTCATTCGGAAAATCCGTTTCCCGGTAGTCTTAAAGGAAGCTACCTGAAGAATGACAGACAAGGTTTCAATAACAAAAACACCGCCAATGATAACCAGCAGGATTTCCAGCTTTGTTAAAATTGCAATCGCTGCAATCGCCCCGCCTAGCGCCAGCGATCCTGTATCCCCCATAAATACTTTAGCAGGATGTGCGTTAAATACCAAGAAACCTAACACCGCTCCAACAACGGCTACAGAGAACACGGCGATTTCAAATTGATTTTGATTCCAAGCGAGGACAGCAAACGCTCCAAAAGCAATCGCTGCGGTGCCTGACACCAAACCATCGAGACCATCTGTTAAATTGACCGCATTTGAGAAGCCGACAAGCCAGAAAATAATTAATAACACATATCCCCAGCCCAAATCAATAGAAAAATCACTAAAAGGAAACTTGATTTCAGTCGACTGACCAGTGTGTTTATAGATTAGATAAAAGATGATAGATATGATAATTTGCCCTAATAATTTCTGCCTTGATGTAAGTCCTAGGTTACGTTTTAATACAACTTTTATAAAGTCATCCAAAAAACCGAGCAGGCCAAATCCAAATGTGACAAACAAGAGTAAAAAAGCGGTTACTGGTGTATGGTCTGCGTATTTCGCAATCATCACCAGCGTGGTAATGATGATTGAAAATAAAATCATCACTCCCCCCATTGTCGGAGTACCTGACTTTTTCTGGTGTGATTTAGGACCTTCCTCGCGGATGCTTTGTCCAAATTTCAATCTTCGCAAGAAGGGAATAAAAATGGGAGAAAGCAAAACCGAGATCAAAAATCCCATTATTATTGTGAAAAAAATAACTTGCTCCTTCATTTTATCCCCTCCTCTCCTGATTATTTTCCGATGTTAGTTGTGCTAATAGCCCAGCAATATCAAATGTTTGGTTATTTTTATTAAGAATTATTTTGTTTGAAATTTTAAAGTTTGTTCTCTCCATATGCTCGTTCGTTTCTCCATCTAATTTTTCAATATAAAGTTTAATAATATCTCTCAATGCTTCCGCAGGATCATTTGTTAAAAAAATCGGAAACTGGTTGGGTAAGTAGTTCGGAAGTGGTACATTTTTTTCCCAAATGGCAGCCACAGCCCCATTGGAAATGGCCTCTAAGAGCTCCCCTGACTCTTTGTTTACCGGCACAAATAATCCTTTTGGCTGCTCCGAAGCGGCTAAGTCAGACACTGTACAGAACAGCATTTCATCTTGGATTCCCCGTTTATCGTTAAACAGCCTTGTCAAATCTTTTAAAGCTAGAAACATAACTATCTCCCCTCAATCGCTTCCCTTGCAACGAGCCGGTCATCAAAATCATGAACCTCTTTCCCAATAATCTGATAGGTTTCATGCCCTTTTCCGGCGATTAAGATGACATCTCCAGCTGATGCCTGACTCACAGCTGAATGTATGGCCTTTCTCCGGTCAGGGATGACCTGATAGGATTCTCCTTGCACCCCTGCTTCCATATCCTTCAAGATATCTAGAGGATCTTCGCTTCTAGGATTATCTGATGTCAAGATCGGATCTGTTGCTAACTGACAGGCAATCTGCGCCATTAATGGACGTTTTGTACGGTCGCGATCCCCACCGCAGCCAACAATAACGAATACTTTTTTCTCCGCAAAATGCTGGATCGTTTTTAATACATTTTCTAAACTATCCGGTGTATGTGCATAATCAACAATGACAGTAAAATCCTGGCCTGCGTTTACAAGTTCAAACCTTCCTGCAACACCCTCGACACCTTCAATCGAACGAATAATTTGTTCAATTTCAAGCCCGGAAACTAATGCCGTTGTAATACTGGCCAGTACATTGTAGACACTGAATTTACCAATTAATTGCATGCGGATTGGATATGTATCTCCCTTTATTTCAAGATCAAAGACAGTTCCCTTCGGAGTCATCTTAATATTTCTAGCCTTGATATCTGCTTTCTGCTCAATTCCGTATGTAACAACATGTGCAGCAGTTGAACGGCTATACATTTCTGAAGCAGCATCATCCGCGTTTAGGACGGCGTATTTTGGTTTACTTACGTCAAACGTATTCCCAAGCTGCGCAAATAATAAGCTTTTTGCCCGCTTATATTCTTCCATTGTCTGATGGTAGTCAAGGTGGTCTTGGGTAAGGTTAGTAAAAACCGCTACATTATAATCACAGCCATGAACCCTTCCTAAATCAAGGGCATGCGATGAGACCTCCATCACTGCTGAATTAACACCGGCATCAACCATTTGTTTAAAGGTTTTTTGAAGCGTCAGACTTTCCGGGGTGGTGTTTTTGGTTTCAATTATTTGGTCAGCGATTTTTGTATACATCGTGCCAATTAAGCCCGTCTTCTTCCCAGCATCGGCAAATATTTTTTCAATTAAGTGGCTAGTTGTTGTTTTCCCATTTGTTCCCGTTATTCCGATTAAGTGAAGACTTTTAGTCGGCTGTCCGTAAAAAGCATCAGCGAGTACAGCCATCGCCCTCGTTGTATCGTTAACTAGCAAGACCGGAACGTCTAAATCTAATGGTCTTTCAGCAAGTACTGCAGCTGCTCCATTTTTAACAGCTGATTCCGCGAAATTATGTCCATCCACGGTGTACCCTTTAATGCAAATAAATAAGCTCCCTTTTTGCACCTTCCTATTATCGTTCTCAATCGATGTAATTTCTGGGTTTTCTCCATTGTAAGGAACGATTGCGTGCAAATTCTCGAGCAGCTTTTGTAGCTTCATTTTGTCTCAAATCCTCTCATTACTGCGCATAACTATTACCAGTAGTTTATGCCTAAACGTAAATCCTTTCGAAAGTTCCATCTTATTTTACATTAAAATATTTTATTTTACCATTTAGTAATGAATCCGTAATAAAAATTTTAGGCGGCGGAAAACATTCCGGCCGCCTCCTATTTAAACGTTATTGATTTATTTAGTCTCCCTTACCAAAGTAAAGTCTTACTTTTGAGCCTTCTTTTACCTTCGTACCCGGCTCCGGAGATTGTCTCACCACCACATCACCTTCACCGCTTGAATCAATGGAAAGATTAATAAGCTGTTCCTGAAGTTCACTTTTTGACATGCCAACAAAATTTGGTAATTTCACTAAAGGAACATCAGGCCATTTGATTTCTTTTTCTATTTGATCCTTACGCGGTTTCACTCCCATTGCACTTAAGCTGTCTTTCATAATCGCACCCACTATCGGAGCACTTACAGTACCCCCGAAGGCAGTAACCCCTTTAGGGTTATCAACTGCTACATAGATTACAATCTGCGGGTCATCTGCAGGTGCAAACCCCATAAAGGAAACAATAAAGTTATTTTCAAGGTATCTTCCATTCTGTGCTTTTTGCGCCGTTCCAGTCTTACCTCCGACTCGATACCCTTCAATAAACGCTCTTCCACCTGAACCCTTTGCGACAACACTTTCTAATGCACTACGTATTTCTTTGGAGGTTTTTTCTGTAATAACCCGTCTCTTTTCTACAGGCGTATTTCTCATAACCACTTCTTTTGTAATCGGATCAATAAGCTCTTTTGCGATATATGGCTTGTATAGAATCCCGCCATTAATGGCGGCAGATACCGCTGTAATTTGTTGAATTGGAGTAACAGATACCCCCTGTCCAAAAGCAGTTGTCGCTTGTTCAACAGGACCAACCCGGTTTAAATTAAATAATATTCCGGTTCCTTCGCCTTGCAAATCAATGCCGGTCTTTTGGCCAAATCCAAAATCCTTAATATATTTAAATAGCTTTTCCTTTCCTAAACGTTCTCCTAGCTCTACAAAACCCGGGTTACAGGAGTTTTCGACAACCTCGAGAAAGGTTTGATCACCGTGGCCGCCTCTTTTCCAGCACTTTAACCTTGCCCCAGCTACTTGAACAGAGCCTGAATCATGAAAATGCTCCTTCTCCAAGTTGACCTTTCCTTCATTCAAGGCAGCAGCAAGCGTAATGATTTTAAAGGTGGACCCAGGTTCATAGGTCGACCAAACTGGAAGGTTACGATTGTAAACCTCTTGAGAAACATTTCGGAAATTGGCAGGATCAAACGTCGGCCGGCTCGACATCGCCAATATTTCGCCGTTGTTCGGATTCATCGCGATCGCGACGATACCATCGGGATTATACTTTGCCTGTGCGATATCCAGCTCTCTTTCAACAATCGTCTGTATTTTAGAATCAATCGTTAATTGTAAATCGAGCCCTTTCGTTGGCTGCTCATAATCATCTGCCATGTCATTCATTCTTTCCCCTTTAGCATTGGCATAGAATTTCACAGCACCTCTTTCACCACTCAATTCTTTATCATAGTACTGCTCAAGACCCATTAATCCTTGATTATCCACGCCTGTAAAGCCCAAAACATGAGAGAGATAGCTGCCATTTGGATAATACCGTTTGGAATCTTCACCAACATAGACTCCTTCGAGTCCTAGGGCCCGAATCTCTTTCGCTTTTTCATGAGAGATTTTTCGGCCTTCTTTTAACCGGACTGATGAAGCTTTTTTCGTAATTTCTCGGTAGGCTGTTTCTTTAGACATATTTAATACCGATGCTAGCTTCTCTGCAGTCGTTGCAGGGTCTTTAATCTGCCGTGGAATTACATAGACGGTGGGTGCACTAATATTGGTTGCTAACGCTACCCCGTTCCGATCAACAATTTTGCCCCGCTCTGGTTCAAAAGGGATATTCCGGCTCCACGAACCTTTAGCTTTATCGGTTAGCCTATCACCAAGAACAAACTGAACGTATCCAAGACGTACATCAATAATTAAGAAGGCAAGGAATCCAACGAATAGTGCAATCATTAGACGTTTTCGAACAGTAACATTAGAAACACGCATATAATGAATGATCCTCCTTTATTCCACATTCACTTTCAATATCGTTCATTTATATGCTTGTACTTATTTAAATAGAACGGGACAACCTCCTGAGATAAAATAAAGAAGGTGTCCCAAAAGTATAACTTTGAGGGCCACCTTCTTTTTTATACATTAAACTAGTCTGTCGATTTCCGCTCCAGGCGATTCGCTTTCCGCGGGCGGGGAGCCTCCTAGTCGCTTCGCTCCAATCAACAGAGTGTGCAAAAATTAATTCATCAGCCTCTTTACTAGTCTTGCACGGTTTGCTCCCCGTTAGATTGTCCATCATCACTTTGCTTCTCATTATTTGTCGATTGTTCTTCCGGAGTTTTTAAATCAATATTCAGGTATTCCCCGCTTTTTAACGGTTCCCCCGGCTTAATATTTTGATAGGTGACAAACCCCTGGCCCTTAGAATTCAATTTTAAATTGGCCATTTTCGCTACCTTCATGACATCACGGAGCGACCACCCGGCCATATTAGGTGCCGTCATTTCTCCAGAAGTTTTAATGATTACTTTTTCACCTTCTAAAATGATGGTTCCAGCTTTAGGCAGTTGTCTCGTTACCTTTTTACCTTTACCTAATACAACTGTTTCAAATCCATCTGCTTTTAAACTTTTAACTGTATCCTCCACAGGCTCTCCCACCAATTCAGGCAGTTTATTAATCTCAGCTTTTTCTAGCTTGGAAGGTTGGATATTTAAATAATTTAGACTATTTTTCATAACCGGATTAAAAATCTCAGATACTGGAATCGCCCCTTGACCGGCTTCAATCCCCTGAAGTTTAGGCTGTTGAACGGCTACATAAACAATTAGCTTCGGATCATCTTTTGGTGCCATCCCTAAGAAGGAAAAGACATAATTATTCACACCTGATAAATATTTACCATTAGGCCCCGGAATGTTAGCTGTACCAGTTTTACCGGCAACACTATAACCGTCGATTTTGTAACGGGCTCCTGTGCCTTTAGGCGATGTGACAACCGTTTCTAAAATATCACGTACCTCTTTAGCCGTATCAGCTGAAATTGGTGTCGAAACAACTTTCGGTGAAGTTTCCTCAATAGTCTTTCCTGTATCGTGATTAACAATTTTCTTTACAACATGTGGCTGTAACATTTTTCCATCATTCGCAATCGCGGTTGCTGCTTGAATTTGTTGAATGGCGGTAATCGCCGTACCTTGACCATAGGCTGTGGTGATTTTTTCAATCGGGTAGTGATATTGAATTTTTCCTGATGTCTCATTAGGAAGTTCAATTCCTGTCGGTTTATCAAAGCCAAATTTTGTTAAATATTCCCTAAATCTGTCGAAACCTAACTTTTCTTTGGCAATTTTAGCAAACGCTACATTGGACGAGCGTTGAACTCCTTCTAGATAGGTAATGGATCCCCAGCCTGAATAATTGTGATCGTGAATCGTTTGACTATTTTCTGTTACTTTAAACGATCCAGATTGATACTTTTCATTTGGATTAAATACCCCTTCTTGAACAGCAGCTGCAAGAGTAAAGATTTTCATGGTTGACCCTGGCTCGTAGGATGTTTCAATCGCTTCATTATGCCAACTATCTGTAATTCCTTCTTTTGTTTCCGGCTCGAAAGACGGACGCTGGCCCATTGCCAAAATATCCCCGGTTTTAGGATTTGCAACAATCGCAATTATTTTTTTCGGTTTATAATCTTTCACCACTTGATCCATGGCATCTTCTAGAAAGGTTTGAATCTTTTGATCAATTGTTAAATAAACATCGTTACCATTTTGTGCTGCGGATATCTTTTCTTTACCGTCAGGCAGGATATATCCCCATAAATCACTCTCATAATTAATACTGCCATTTTTCCCTGTCAGTTGATCGTTTAAAGTTTTTTCAATTCCCATTTTCCCGACAGTTTTATAGGTTCCGTCCTTTTGCTCAGTCCGGTCTACATAACCGACTACATGCGAGGCGAAAATTCCATTTGGATAGAAGCGTTTTGAATCACGAGAAAAAGTAATACCTGGAAGTTTTAATTTTTCAATCTTATTTTTTGTATTAAAATCGATATCTCTGCCTTCCTTACCAAACTCAACTTGGAAACGTTTCTTCTTTTTCCCATTTGATAAGATACTATAAATCTCGGATTCATCTAAATTAAGATATTTAGATAGCTCACTAGCCGTTTTGTTAAGATCCACGACATGTTGAGGTTTTTTAGGATTTGTTGTCATCTTCTTATCTAAGATAGCAATGAGGGTATAGGCTGCTGTATCCTCAGCAACCGTTACGCCATTTCGGTCGTAGATTATTCCCCTGTTAGCCTGCAAGGTTCCCTCGCGATTGTATTTCTGCTGTGCCTTGGCGGCAAGGGGTTGTCCATTTACTTCTCCTGATATTTCAATTGAAAAATACCTGCAAATCAATACAAAAAAGAGCAGGCCGAATATCACAAACAATATCGCTGCTCCCACATTCATATATGGCTGTTTCCTATTCATTTCTGCTGCACGACCTTGACGTTATTTTCATCTTTTATTAAACCCATTTCCTTAGCTTTTGCGAATATCCGATCATAAGAACTTAATTCACTTACTTGAACCTTTAGATCCCCATTCACTTTTTCCTGTTCTGTTATCTTATCCTGAACAGTTTGGACGTCTTTGTTCGCTTCATAGATTTTTGATTGATTGGAGACAAGATGGATTGCTCCAAAACAAACCATTCCAGCAAACACCACTCCAATAATTTTTTCCCCCGGAGTCAGCCAGGACTTTTTAATTTTTACTTGTCGTTTAATTTGAACGGATTGCTCGGCTTGTTGCTGTTCTAATACTTTCCTGGCAAGATTACTCAAATACTTCCCCTCCAGATTCTTTAATCTAATCGTTCGTCCTGATTAATAAATGTCAGCTTAAGCGCACGGAAATGTGCGCATTGAAGTTTTTATAATTTTTCAGCAATCCGAAGCTTTGCTGAACGTGCCCGGTTGTTTTGCTCCAATTCTGCTTCAGATGGGAGAATCGGTTTACGTGAAACCAGTTTTAAAATTGGTTTAAACTCATCTGGAATGATGGGTAGACCATGTGGTAATGGGGGTGTCTCACTTGCCTTTTTAAAGGCTGCCTTACAAATTCGATCCTCAAGAGAATGGAAGGTAATCACACTTATTCTCCCCTCGGGATTTAATAAGTCAATGGCTTGATTTAGAGACTTTTCAAATACAGCCAATTCATCATTAACAGCGATTCTGACTGCTTGAAAAACTCGTTTGGCAGGATGTCCGCCCTTGCGTCTTGCGGGTGCTGGGATTGCGTCCTTAATTAACTCAACCAGTTCCCCAGTGGTCTCAACTGGCTTAATCGCTCTGGCACTTTCAATTTTTCGAGCGATTTGCTTTGAAAATTTCTCTTCCCCATAACGAAAAAAGATGCGGACGAGGTCTTCATATGACCAATGATTAATCACGTTGTATGCGGAGATATCAGCTTCATTATCCATCCTCATATCTAACGGGGCATCATGGTGGTAACTAAACCCCCGCTCCGGTGTATCGAGCTGCGGTGAAGAAACTCCCAAGTCATATAAGACTCCGTCTACCCTATCAATCCCGCGGTTTTCAAGCTCTTCTTTTAAATATAAGAAGTTACTTTTAATAATAACTAATTGATCACCGTATTCGGCTAATTTCTTTTTCGCATTCGCAATGGCTGTTTCATCCTGATCAAATGCATAGAGTCTTCCACCCGCACCTAGTCGTGAAAGAATGAGAGAGCTGTGACCTGCCCCTCCCAGCGTACAATCTACATAGATGCCATCTGACTTAATCTTTAACCCCTCAACAGCTTCGTTTAATAACACAGTTGTATGTTCAAACATTTACGTACCTTCCTTTTCCAATCGAACAATATATACGAGAAATATATTAATATAACTTTTCCCATTATATATCAAAGCCAATCATATTTTCTGCTATTTCAGCAAAAGATTCTTCAGATTGTGTAAAATAATCCTCCCAAATCTGCTTGCTCCAGATTTCAATTCGATTGGAAACACCCAAAATAACACATTCTTTCTCTAATTTAGCATATTGCAATAGTGGTGTCGGGATATTAATTCTTCCTTGTTTATCCAGTTCACTTTCTGTCGCTCCGGAAAAGAAGAATCGAGTAAAAGCACGGGCATCTTTTTTTGTAAGCGGCAGGCCTTTTAATTTTTCTTCAATCAGGCCCCACTCAGATACTGGGTAACCAAACAAACATTGATCCAATCCTCGTGTGATGATAAACATGTCACCAAGCTCTTCACGGAATTTGGAGGGCACGATTAAACGGCCTTTTGTATCAATGCTGTGATGGTACTCACCCATGAACATACCCATTACCCCCACTTTCTATTAAAAATGTACCACATTCCCCCACTTTCCACCACCTATTTTTTAACTATTCGCCCCACTTTAAAAAAAATCCTTTTTTAGCCGTGTTTTTTTAGAAAAAAAAAGAAAAACTCCACCGCTAAAGGTGGAGTTTCATCTATAGTTTTATGACTTTATGCCTGCCATCAAATTCGTAGCTGCAAGTCATAATATCAGCTATAAAGTGTGGACCATACTGGTTTAAATAATAAAAGATATTCCAAACCCGCTCCTGCGGGGAACCATCTGGGCGTAAAGCAAGATCCACACGTGCATATTTATTTAAGAGATTATCGTGTCTTAGCTTTACGGACTCTTCAAGTTTCGATTGCATGAAGCCAATTTCTTTCAACAAATAATTTTCATTTTTCTTGAGCATTGGCAAAAGACCACGGTCTAACTGCTCAGTTTTCATTTCGATTAGTTTGTACTGCTTCAATAACTGTTCAATTGTACTTGTAAATAACTGTTCCAGCTCTTGGTCTTTTATGGTTTCTAAGAACCTTTCTTTTTCCCGCTTTGTACCATTGCTTAACACTTCACTCAGATTCAGGTTTAAGTCGGCTAAATCGGTTTCTACTGACCGATCTAAGAAGGTTATATTTAAACGTGGGACAATCGGCGGCATTTTTATATGAAAATGCTCAAACACAAGTTTTAGTTCCGCCCAGTAAGCGATTTCCCCCGGACCAGCAATAAAGGCGATTGTCGGGAAAAGCCATTCTTGCATTAAGGGACGTGTTACCACATTATTGCTTAAAACAGCAGGATCTTCGTTGGCTAATGAAAGTAATTCCTCTTTTGAAAAAGAAATTGCCCCACTTTTACCCACAAAGCAATCGTTAGTACGATCAAACTCCAGTAGTATCCTCTCATTTAACCTCTGATTATAGTAGAAGAGATTGGCCGCATTCTCAGATGCATCAATAGCATTTGGAAAACCCTTCTTTTCAATTTGCTTTTGCTGCTCTAATAAAGAGAAGGTGATCACGTCGTGATGTTCAATCTGCTGGTTAAAAAACCCCTTTTGCAGTTGACGGAATTCCTTGTTACCAGAGTCAACAATGAGCAGTCCATAATCCTTAAACAGTTCCATAATAAGATTTGCAAAGAAATCAACGAAATTAGTTGATTTTGCTATTTGCTCTTCCGCAAATGCTAACAATCCATTGGTATGTTCAGTTTCACCAAAATTTTTTATTAAATTCTGAACCCATGACAGACAAATATCTTTATCCAACATAATATCAGATACCATTTTCTTTTGAAGTACCTTTTCAGGATATACCCATTTATCTGCCTTCTGCTTAGATTGGACATAGACATGATTAACTTCTTGAAAATCATGATCCTCTCCTGCAATCCAGAAAACGGGAATAACTGGTACACCAAGCTGTCTTTCTTTTTGTTCTGCCAGCTTGATAATAGAAATAACTTTATGTATAGAATAGAGTGGTCCTGTAAGGATTCCAGCCTGCTGACCGCCAATTACAACAAGACTATCCGGTTGTTTAAGTTTATTAATTGAATTCTTTACCGCTTCTGAAGTGGGAAAACTCTTCATAAAGCTCTCGATATGCTGAGCAACCTCGATGCGTGGAAACGGTCTATCGTTTAATTCAGCTATTCTTCTCCTATCTTCTTGTAAGTCATTATAGCGATAATGAAAAAAAGGCTGAATCTCAATAGATTGTTCCAAATAATTCGATGCAAATCGATTCGTTGCCGGCAAAGAGAGATTTAAAATCTCCATTCATGTACTTCCTTTCTGTTACCGTGATTCATTCTTAAACGAGTATACCATTATCCGCCCTATTTAAAGAAAAATTTTGCTCTAATTTACGATGAAAAACTAAAGGTAATGGCTCGGGAAACTAAACCATAAAAGGTAAGGACAAAATAGGCGAAAAAAAATAAGATAAAGTTAAAACGCCAAAAACCTTTCCATACTCGTTTGACAATGATTTCCTCCTTAATCTTCCAATGCACAAATACAAACACCATTGCGATTAACAGCATTACTAGTATTATTAACCAAAAAAATGATTTTCCCCATAGAGTGACAATTAAAAAATGAACTGAAATAATATATAAAATAGTTGTATAATCAAGAGCCTTATGGAGCGCAGTTTTTGTGTTTTTTAATAATAGCTTTATTATAGTATAGACAAGTATAGTTCCTAAAATCGGTATCGCAAAGAACACGGTTAGAACAGACGAAAAAATCGTGCTCATGCTATAACCTCCCCTTGGCTCTCTTTTCCTTTAATTAGATAATAAAGCGTTTCTAGTTGAGGAGATTTTTTCCTTTTGCGGTTGGCTTCTTCAAGTAAATAGCCTAAAATGGCGTCCACCTCTGTCTGTCGGTTAGCTTCCATATCTTTTAACATAGACGAACGATTATCCGCTGTTTTTTGACAAATTTTAATCACTTGCCCCCAATATTCTTCCGGATGTTGTAGAGTTAATATGTCGGTAATTTCACTAAAGAGATTTTGTAATATTTTATAATAGAATGGATTATCAACTAGTACCCCATTTTTCACTTGAAGGATCGCCGTTAATGGATTAATCATGGCATTGGCAATTAATTTCTTTTCCAGCATGGCAAAATATTCGGCTTGAAAAGTCATCGGAAACACAATCGAAACGACACCCGTAAACCATTGGAGGAACTCTGAATCCCCTTTATAAACCGCTACATTAGTCGTACTTACGCCATTGTGTCTGACCGTGTAAGGATTCTCTCGCAGGGCCCCGTGCTCCACCGAGCCGACAAACAAATTATCACCCTGAAGTTCGTTAAGCAGTTTTAAGTGCCCCATCCCATTTTGTAAAAATAAAATGTTTTTGGGCATTGTCGGTGTTTGCTTTACTCTTTCTATGACTGACAATAGCTGATATTGTTTTACCGCTATAATCGTTAACTCTTCTGTTCCCTGCCAGGCCGTTACCGGCAACGCCTTAACTTTGGCCACTATTCGGTCCTTCCCGTTAAGCAATACGATTCCATGTAAATCTATTTCATTTGCTTGTTCCTGTGACCTTGTATAAACAGTTACATCAAATACTTGGCTAATGTAGGCAGCAAATAATAATCCAATCGAACCCGCTCCAATAACCCCTACCCTCATGGAAGTATACCCCTCTTTTTTAAAGATCCGCCTTATGATACTGCTTGCTAATATTCTATCAGATGATGCCATTTGTTAGTAGATACAAAAAAACCTTTTCGCATAAATATCGAAAAGGTTTTATCATTTATACAGGATAAACAGGGTGTTTTCTGACACTAAAGGTAATCTCTTTCGTTTCATAGTAAGCAAACCGCTGAATCAGGACCTCTCTTAGTTCGGAAGGTGCGACGATTTCATCGACAATTAATTCAGAAGCTAATTTATAAATATCAATATGCTCTTTATACTCTTTATGCTTTTCTTGGACAAATGCAATCCTTTCCTTTGGATCGGCTATTTCATTGATTTTATTAGAGTAAACAGCATTTACGGCCGCTTCAGGACCCATGACCGCTATTTGGGCAGTGGGTAAAGCAATGCAGCAGTCAGGCTCAAAGGCGGGACCTGCCATTGCATAAAGCCCTGCCCCATATGCCTTTCTAACAATAACAGAAATTTTTGGTACAGTGGCCGAACTCATAGCGGCAATTAATTTTGCGCCATGACGGATAATCCCGGCTCGTTCCACTTTTGTTCCAATCATAAAGCCAGGAACATCCGCTAAAAACAATAATGGAATATGAAAAGCATCACAGAGCTGGATGAACTTCGCTGCTTTATCCGCTGAATCTACAAATAACACGCCGCCCTTTACCTTTGGCTGATTGGCGATTATCCCTACGGCCCTGCCATCGATGCGAGCTAAACCAGTAATAATTTCCGGCGCAAATAACTTCTTGATTTCATAAAAACTACTATTATCAACTAATCGTTCGATACATTCCAACATATCAAACGGCGCATTTTGGTTTTCCGGAATAATCGCTTCTAATTCTCGGCCTTGTTTTGCTTGGATTCCAGCCATCTTTTTAGTCATTTCTTTAAAGCTGGCTGGAAAAAAGCTGATATATTTTTTGGCAGAGTCAATTGCTTCTTCCTCACTATATGCGAGTATATCCCCACAGCCCGAGACTGTACAATGCATCCGGGCACCGCCCATTTCCTCGAGCGTTACTTTTTCCCCAATGACCTTCTCTGCCATCCTTGGCGAACCTAAATACATAGAAGCATTTTGGTCGACCATGATGACAATGTCGCAGAAGGCCGGAATGTAGGCTCCACCAGCGGCAGAAGGGCCAAATAAAATACATACCTGTGGAATCATGCCAGAAAGCTTTACTTGATTATAAAAGATTTTTCCGGCACCGCGCCGATTTGGAAACATCTCGACTTGATCGGTGATTCTTGCCCCCGCTGAATCAACCAGATAAAATAACGGAACCTTTAATTTTTCAGCTGTTTCTTGTATTCGGATGATTTTCTCTACCGTACGTGCTCCCCACGAACCCGCTTTGATGGTCGAGTCATTTGCCATCACACAGACCGTCTGGCCATTAATTTTGCCAATAGCTGTTACAACACCATCAGCAGGCAGGTCACCTGCTTGGAAATTAGCAAATTTACCATCCTCTTCATATTTACCCTCATCAAATAATATTGATAACCGCTCACGTACAAAAAGTTTATGCTGCTCCTTAGCCTTTTCATGATATTTAGGCTGGCCGCCGGCTTCGATCCTTTTACGATTATCGTTTAATTGATCAACTAACGTATTAATAGTCGCCACCCGTGCTCCCCCTTTTTCTAAAAATGCTATTCTAGTACCAGCAAGACATCGCCTTCGTTTACAAAATCCCCGCTATTTACCTTTACTTCTCGGACAACTCCCTCTATGCCGCTTTCGATTGGAATTTCCATTTTCATCGATTCTAACATGACAACTTCCTGACCAGGATTTACTTGAGCCCCCGCTGCGACGAAAATGTTGAGGACCGTCCCCGCCATTGATGCCGTGATTTCCTTCATTTGAATTTTCCCCCTTATTTCACATGGTTTTTATTTAAAAAATTGGTGGTATACTCTCCCTTTTGGAAAGAGTCAGATTCTAGAATAGTTAAAAAAAGCGGCACATTTGTTTTAATGCCCTCAATTTTTATGTCTTTAAAGAAGCGTTTGGCAGCAGCTAATGCTTTCTGTCGTGATTCCCCGTAAAAAATGCATTTGGCAATCAAAGGGTCATAAAAGGGAGTTACTGTCCCACCTTCAACATAACCGGCATCAATCCTGCCCCCTCCTCCTTCATTCCATTGAAGTGTGGTAATTTTTCCTGGAGAAGGTAGAAAACGGACAGGATCTTCTGCATACAGACGAAATTCAACCGCATGACCGTTCGAGGCAATTTCAGCTTGTTGTAACGGGAGCTTTTCACCGCAAGCAACCAGGATTTGCCACTTCACTAAATCAAGCCCTGTTATCATTTCCGTTACCGGGTGCTCAACCTGTAAGCGTGTGTTCATTTCAAGGAAATAAAAGTTTTCTGCTTGATCAACAATAAACTCTACTGTTCCTGCGTTTGTATAGTTAACGGCTCGGGCCGCTTTAATCGCTGTGTCAAACATCTTTCGCTTCACACGGTCAGATAAAAAGGGCGACGGTGATTCTTCAACCACCTTTTGATGTCTTCTTTGAATGGAACAATCCCTTTCATATAAATGGATAATGTTTCCGAATTTATCCCCAAAAACTTGAACTTCAATGTGTCTGCTCTCTGTAATATATTTTTCAATAAATACTTCATCAGATCCAAAATAAGTCATCGCTCTCTTCTTTGTAGATTCATACGACTTAACGAGCGCTTGCTCATTTTCACAGAGGACCATACCAATTCCTCCCCCGCCGCCACTTGCCTTAAGCATAATCGGGTAACCAATGGTCCCTGCTAGACTGCATGCCTCTTCAATCGTTTTCAATCCACGGCTGCTTCCCGGTACAACCGGGACACCTGCATTCACCATTGTTTGACGGGAAGCAATTTTATCCCCCATTAACTCAATTGTTTTAGGATCGGGTCCTATAAAGATCATTCCTGCCCTTATGGTCTGCTCTGCAAAAGCAGCGTTTTCTGATAGAAAACCATATCCAGGGTGTATCGCATCCACCTTTTCGTTCCGGGCGATTTCCAAGATCTTCTCAACTCGCAAATAAGACTTGCTAACATGTGCTTCTCCGACACATATCGCCTTAGTTGCTTCTTTTACAAAAGGCATATCCTTATCAGCTTCGGAATAAATAGCAATCGTTTCAATCCCCATCATCTGACAGGTCTTAATAATCCTAAGGGCAATTTCTCCTCGATTGGCAATTAAAATTTTTTGCACTTTTCTTCCCCTTTCATTCCCTTTTAACGCCTTCACTAAATGTTTCTACACAATTAACAAATTTCCTGCAAAATTTGTAAACGCTTTCTCAACTTATTTGGAGAATTTTTTATCTATTTGTTATATAATGATAATAATCGATTTTGAATAATGCAAATATTAATTCTCTTCATGTTATTCAAGAGCATATAAATATATACAAGAATATGATCTCAACATTTAGGAGGCAGGTTATGGTGTACAAAGTGGAGAAACTAAAAATTAATTTTAAAACATTGGAAGAGTTTAAAAAGTTTAAAGAATACGGCCTTCAGGAATTATCAATGCTTGAAGATTTAGAAGCAAATATGATAGATAATAATAGTGAATCCCCTTTTTACGGAGTCTATTTCGGGGACAAACTAGTAGCAAGAATGAGCTTATATCAAATCGATGAAAAATTTGACCGTTATTTCTTTCCAGCACAAAATTACCTAGAATTGTGGAAACTTGAAGTTTTACCTGATTATCAAGGAAAAGGATTTGGTAAAGCTTTAGTTGAATTTGCTAAAAGTTTTGGTCTGCCTATTAAGACAAATCCAAGAGTACAATCTAGTGGTTTTTTTGAAAAGTTGGGCTTTGCCAATGTAGAATATGAAATGGAGCGCGACCGCGGCGAAAATCCTCTTGTTTGGTATCCTGACGGGGTCGAAGCGCAGCAACATCAAAAATAAGTAAATAACCTAAAAATAGGAAAAAGCGGACGTAAAGTCCGCTTTTTCTTATTTTTCCACCCTTTCAAGGTTACCGTTTTTATCCATCTGGAATTTCACCTTTTGCTGGCGGTCCTCATCCTGCAAGACAACCATTTTTCGTGCTCTCTCCATGATCTCGATTAAAGAACGGTAATCCTCTTCAATGGCTTTTAGATTTTTTGACAATCTTTCATTCTCAGCCGCTAAATAGTAAGTCTTCTTTTCTAACTCTTTGATTTTTTCGACCGATTTTTCCCTCTCTTCTTCGAAACCAGAAGAGGCTTCTGCCCGCTTGTGAAGGCCCTCTAAAAAATGAATTACCGCAGGAAATGTAACCTTGCTGACTTGCTCTTCTGAAGAAGAAGACGACTGTATAGTTTCTACAGCCACCAGCTCATTTTGGTTCGATTCGTCACTAAGAACATCTTGTTTCTTTAATTCTTTGCGTTGTTTCTTCGCAAGTTCGATACCCGTTTTATATTGCTTTCTTACATATGAATTCCAACGAAACCCACATGCTGCCGAGGTACGTGTTAATTGTTTGCCAACTTCCTCAAATGCCTGGAGTTGTGTTCCGCCTTCACGGATATGCCTTAAAACCACTTCAGCAAGTAACAAATCCTCATCTTGGGACCATGCATCTTGTCGAGTTGGTGACATTTGTTCATCCCTCCTAGTGTTTTTATAATACATATGCATCTACTAGAAAAGATAGACTTAATCAGAAGTTGTCTTTTAATCTTTATTCACAGTTTTTTTACTTATAAACTTCTTTACATATTGAATATGGGCATCACTTTCCCAAAGGATGGAACAATTTCGGACTTCCTCCTCTATTCTTTCTCGAAGTTTAGTTTCTTCCCACTTTCGAGTCCATATTCTTTTATAGGATTGGAGGACATTCAAATCAGTCCCTAGTATTTTATCCATAAATTCTTCACCTGCTTGAAGCGGGCTGCTCTCATAGAGGGCGTTAATAAATCCAGCCTCTTTTAATTGTTCCGCTGTTTGCAGCTCTGCTTCCATCAATAGCTTCATCGCACCAGGGAAAGACATTTTTTCCGCTAGGATGGAACCCCCGCCCCAGCCTGTAGTGATTGCTTGTTTTCCTTGAACAAACCCAGCTTTTATCCCTTTCCTTGCCAAACGAAAATCACACGCTGCTGCTAGTTCACAACCGCCGCCAATCGCTATTCCGTTCAAAAGAGCTATCGTAGGAATCGGTATAGTAACCAGCTTAAATAGGATATCGGCCATTTTAGATAGCATAGGATATGCTTCTTCCTTTGTATGGAGGGCATGAAAAACGGATAGATCTCCCCCCGAACAAAAGGCTTTCTCGCCCGCCCCAGTTATGATAAGTGCCTTTATTTCCGGATCTGCCGCCCTTTTTATCGCCGCGGCCAGGCCTTCCATTACTTCATAATTAATCGCATTTCTTTTTTCACTTCTTGAAATCGTAAATACCAGATAACCCTTTTTCGATTTTACAATAGTGTATGACAAAGCCTTTCTGTGTCCCCTTTGCATATAGTTGATACTTTTCATTATAGGATGTATGTATAGTTGATTATAAACGACAAAAGCACAAGGGCATATAGCTCCTTGTGCTTTATATCATAACGGAAATTAGTCGTTCACAACGTCTTTTCCTTTGTATGTTCCGCAAGCTTTACATACGCGGTGTGCAAGTTTCATTTCACCACAGTTTGGGCAACTTACCATACCAGGTACGTTTAATTTAAAATGAGTACGACGTTTTCTTTTTGCAGTTTTAGAAGTTCTTCTAAAAGGTACAGCCATTCTTCCCACCTCCTTAAAGAGTATTAAGAAAGTAATGAAGGCCAGGAATGCTGGTTCTTCACTTTGCTTCTTAGATTTTGCCGATTATGATTCGGAAGAAGATTTGTTTTCGTCAAAAAACTTTGCAAGTCCTGCTAGTCGCGGATCAATCTTTTTAGATTGATCTTCTTCAGTAACAACTTCCCAATCCTTGCCGGATTGCGGCGCAGCTTCTTCAGAATCGACATCCTCACAAAATACTTGCATTGGAACCTCAAGTAAAAGAATTTCTCTAATGATTGGCATAAGGTCAATCAAGTCACCCTTTACTTGATATGTTTCCTCTTCAGTTTCATAGACTGATCCTTGTAAGAGGAAAGTTTCAGTTGTGTCGACATTAATCGGAAGTTTCACATCCACTAAAGTACGAGAACAAGGAAGAATCAAATGACCTTCTATTTTTAAATGAAAAGTCACTTTCGTTGAATCAATATCTCCCCGACCAGTGATATGCATCGGAGAAACTTCCCGAATCGTGGGATCAACTTGTTTAATCTCATCCACACGAATGATCTCATCAATGATAAAATCCTTGTTTCGATATTTTTGTAATTGATTTAATGTCCATTTCAATTGAATCACCCCAAGGCAACAAAGGTAATTATAGCCTTCGATAATATTTTTGTCAATGTTTTTTCTTTACACCTAATATGGTGATTTTTTCTGCAAAGATAAATTGACGGTAAAAAGATTTCCATTACTAGTGTATCCAGATGTGTCCTTTACAAACATCTAGAACATCTTATCATATTATTTGATTGGTTTCCTTAAAATTTTGCTATAATGTTAAAAAAATAAAGATTCCAATATAGGAGTGGGATCCATTTCTTTCAGGAAGGAGAATAATATGAATGCTGTTGGTTTAATTGTCGAGTATAATCCTTTTCATAATGGACATGCCTTCCACTTAAATGCTTCAAAGGAAGCGACAGGCGCCGAAGTTGTGATTGCGGTAATGAGCGGGAATTTTCTGCAAAGAGGTGAACCTGCACTGGTCTCAAAATGGTATCGTACCAAGATGGCACTACTAAACGGTGTGGATATTGTCTTTGAACTTCCTTACAGGTTTGCCGTCCAAAAAGCGGAAATCTTTGCGGGTGGTGCCATATCTATTTTAGATGCAGCAGGCTGTGATTCCGTCTGTTTCGGTAGTGAGAGCGGTGAACTTTCCTCTTTCATGCAGACCATTGATTTTATTAATGAGCAAAAGCAGCAATTGGAAGAAAATATCCATCGTTTTATCGGTACAGGAGTAAGTTATCCAAAAGCTGTATCGTTAGCCTATCATCAATTATCCGATTCCAACTCTTATTTAGATTTAGCGAAACCAAATAATATCTTAGGAATCGAATACATAAAAGCAATCAGGAACCAAAAAAGCTCGCTTAAACCTATGACAGTAGCAAGAAAAAATGCGGATTATCACGATGAGCACTTTGCCTCTGAAACGATCGCAAGTGCAACAAGTATCCGAAAAGCGATCTTTTCGAAGGTGGGCGAGCAGAATTCTATTAGTCAATATGTACCTGCTCCAACCACTCAATTGTTATTGGACTATCGAACAAAGTACCAGGTTTATCATCAATGGGAAAATTACTGGGATTACCTGCAATTCCGTCTGCTTACAAGCAGTCCGGATGAATTAAGAGATATCTATGAAGTTGAAGAGGGATTAGAAAATAGATTATTAGCGGCAGCCTTAAAATCAGGAAGCTTTCATGAGTTTATGGAAAAGATTAAAACAAAGCGATACACGTGGACGAGGCTGCAACGATTATGTGTTCATATTTTAACAAATACGAAAAAAGGGCAAATGGCAGGTCCTTCAAATCAAGCCACTTATTTAAGGCTTTTAGGAATGACCAGTAAAGGCAAAGAGTATTTAAACAAGCGAAAAAAAGACTTCTCCCTTCCCCTCGTTTCGAAGCTTTCCTCTTATCAGGAGAGAGAAATTCTGCTTGACCTCAAAGCTGCTCGTGTATATTCCCTTGGTATTACCAATCATTTAGCAAAAGAATTAATGAATCAAGAATTTACGCAGCAGCCGATATGGATAGAAAAAGGATGATGGTCCCATCATCCTTTTTCTTTATCTGGTAATTTTTCAAGATATTGTACCGCTTCGTCAAATGTATCTACAGGCACAATTTTCATTTTTGTTTTTATATCCCGAGCGGTTTTCAAGGCATCTCGATAATTGGATGTCTTAGAACCTTTTTCGTTAGGAGCTAAAAATATTTCAGCACCCGCCTTATCGGCAGCCACTATCTTTTGTTCAATTCCACCAATTGGTCCTACATTTCCTTCTTCATCAATCGTCCCTGTTCCGGCAATTTGGTATCCTCTGGTTAAATCCTCACTTGTTAACTGGTTATAAATTTCTAAAGAAAACATTAACCCAGCCGATGGGCCGCCAATTTCATCTGTCCTTACTTTAACTTTAGGATCAACAATGATGGATTTGTCATCTACAAGTGAAATTCCAATTCCAATTTTGGTTGGATCCTCCTTGAATTGCTTCAGACTAACCGAAACAGTATTTGTTTTCTTATTTCTTAAATACGTTAAGGTAATCTTATCTGCAGCTTGTTTTTTGCTTACATATTCAATAAACTTTTCAGAGGATGGGAAGCTATGACCATCCACTTTATATATCCGGTCCCCAGCCTGAAGTTTTCCTTCTGCAGGCATTCCTGGAACAACTTGGATCACATAGATTCCTTTATATTTGTATTTCACTGGGAGTCCAGCTTTTCGATAGGCAACCTCAGTCGCATTCAGCTTCGAGCCTGCCATCATTTGAAGCTGTCTGGCGTTGTATTCATCCTCTGTTTCCTTCTCAGTCAGGATCATATCCAAGGGATAAATTTCCTCATACTTCCTCATTTTTGCTTCTAGATAAGAATAAATATTGGCCCTTCCCATTCTTACGGTTGTCAGCATAAAGTTTCCTTCTTCTTTATAGCCGTCCTCTACAGTGATGATTGGTTCTAATTTCTTGGCCATCCCCGGCTTTGAAACATAAAAGGGCAGTGAATAATACATACCGCCAATTAAGATAAGGGCCAGCAAAATGATTGTTCCAGTGTATATTTTCCTACGCATTGCTCATGTTACTCCTTCCACTTTTCGATGACAGTTTGGATCTGTTTGATATGTTTTTTAGTTTCTTCCATGCCAATATTAATGATTTCTTCTGTATTAGTGAAGGCACGTGAGCTATACATTTCAACAGGGGGGCGGATCATGATATCTGCAGTTGTTTCCCTATAGCTGATAATTTCCGTCTGCATAATGTCAATACTTTGCATGATGACATCGTAAATCGTTGTTATTTCAGCGTTTCGTTTTACCCTTGACACATCTACTGCTATAACGATATCTGCCCCCATGTCTCTGGCGACTGATATCGGGACTCGATCGGCCACACCGCCATCGACTAAAATTCTCCCATTATATTTTTCTGGTACAAAAATACCAGGGATGGAGATGCTTGCTCTTACAGCCTCAGCAACAGGTCCATTTTGAAAAACAACTTTTTCCCCTGTCAATAAATCTGTTGCCACAATTCCAACCGGGAGTGAAAGATCCTCAATGTTTTTCCCATGAGTAAAAACCCTGATAAACTCTTTAATTTTTTTTCCAGATATAAACCCCATTTTAGGAACCGTAAAGTCTAAGAAATACTTTCTTTTAAAGGCGGTGGACAATTTATACAACCGATCGAAATCAAGTCCAGCACCATAAAAACTGGCGACAAGTGCCCCCATACTGCTTCCTGCAATTAAATCGATCGGAATTCCGGCTTCTTTCAATGCCATAATTACACCTAAATGAGCAAACCCCCGTGCACCACCTGAACCAAGTGCCAAACCAATTTTTGGGTGCTCCATCACAACTGACCTCCCATTACTGTTGCATTAAAAGAGTCTAGAATTAAAGCTAAACTCGTTCAATCTTATGGTCTAAATTGCGTTTCTATGAGTATATTTGATGTATATGGGGACAAGGGTCATCGATTTTTTCATAAGATTAATTTATATTTTAGCATTGATATTATTGATTTGCACGATTCGAGCAATCGTTTGGAAGGAGGTATCTTGATTGGTTCTGTCAAAACTCAAAACGGTGATTTTATCCGTTTCTGTTACTATTTTAGCTGCGTCACTTATCTCCTTTCCAAGGGAGTCATTCGAAGCATCCATTCGCGGTCTTACTATGTGGTGGGAAATAGTCTTTCCTTCCCTTTTGCCTTTTTTTATTGTTTCTGAGATGTTGATCGGATTTGGGGTAGTAAAATTTATCGGGGTAATGTTAGAACCTCTGATGAGACCCTTATTTAAAGTTCCGGGTGTAGGCGGGTTTGTTTGGGCAATGGGGATGGCTTCCGGGCAGCCAGCAGGAGCAAAATTCTCTTCACGGTTACGTCAAGAAGGGCATTTAACGCAAATAGAAGCGGAAAGGCTTGTTTCCTTTACCAATTCCTCAAATCCCTTATTTATATTCAGTGCTGTTGCAGTTGGCTTCTTTAATAACCCTAAGATTGGACTACTCTTAGCAGCTGCACACTACTTAGGAAATATATGTGTCGGAATTATCATGCGTTTCTATGGAAAAGAGACACCTGAGACTACAGATGAAAGAAAAAGGTTCAAATTAAGATCAGCCCTCTCAGTTCTCCATCAAACTAGAATAAAAGATAATCGGCCCATCGGAAAACTTTTAGGTGATGCCGTTAATTCATCGATTCAAACCTTATTAATGATTGGCGGCTTTATTATTTTGTTCTCGGTGATTAACAAATTACTTTATTTACTACATATAACAGCCATACTGGCAAAAACAGTTGAAGTGCTGATGTCGTCTTTGTCATTCCCAGATATGTTAAGTATTCCGTTTATTTCGGGATTATTTGAAATTACTATGGGGAGCCAATTAATAAGTCAAGTTCAAGATGCAACCCTTTTGCAACAAGCCATCATTACTAGTTTTATCTTAGCGTTTAGCGGCTTTAGTATTCAAGCTCAAGTTGCAAGCATCCTCGCCCAAACAGACATCAGATTTAAACCTTTTTTTATCGCCAGGATTCTCCAAGGAATTTTCGCAGCCTTTTTTGCCTTACTCTTATGGAAACCACTCTACGTCCGTTTTAGTGGTAACGAACAACCCTCCAATGCCTTACCAGTCGGTTTTTTTGGAGATGGTTCGTGGGTAAATCATCTTTATCATAAAATAATCGAGGTTGGTCCGCTTATTACTATTTTCTCACTTTTAATTTACACCGTAATATTGTTCACACGATTAAAAAAGAGCTAGGCATAAGCCCAGCTCCTTTTCCTTTTATAACAAGACGATCAATTCTTGTTCACACTTCATGATCCGCGGTTTCCACTTTTTTTAACGCCCAAACTTTTTATGTAATTCTTTCTCCACGATTGGTGGAACTAATGAAGAAATGTTGCCGTCATACTTGGCTACTTCTTTTACAATACTTGAACTTAAGAAAGAGTATTGGCTGTTGGTCATGATAAAGAAGGTTTCAATATCCTCATCCAAAACCCTGTTCATTGAGGTAATTTGCATTTCATATTCGAAATCTGAAACAGCCCGTAAGCCCCTAATAATAGCATTCGCATTAACGGACTTCGCGTAATCAACAAGTAAGCCTGAGTGAACATCCACTCTTACATTTGGAAGGTCCTTTGTTACCGTTTTAATCAGATTCATCCGCTCTTCAAGCGTGAATAGAGGACTTTTTGCGGAATTATTCAACACACTCACATAAACTATATCAAATACCTTCGCACCTCTCTTTATGATATCTAAATGACCATATGTAATGGGGTCAAAGCTTCCTGGACATACCGCAATTCTAGCCAACTGGACTCCTCCTTACTCCTTACTGCCATTCGAATAAATCGTTACGGCAATAATCCCATACTTTTCATGTTTTATCTGCTTAAAGCGCCCTACAATTTGAGGTAATTCCACATCAAAGCTATGTTCGCAGACAATAACTCCTTCTGGCTTTACCAAGTCCTGTTGGTCCATTTTTTCCATCAGACTGACGAGCTGCTGTTTTTTATAAGGCGGATCTAAAAATATGTAATCAAAAGTAATACCTCTTTTTATAAGGGCCTTTAATGCTCGATCAGCATCATTACGATAAACTTCTGTTTGATCTTCAAATTTACAGGCTTTTATATTTTCTTGAATAACATGAATCGCCTTTGACTCTCGATCTATAAAAATAACCTTCTCTAACCCTCGGCTAAGTCCCTCAATACCTAATCCGCCACTGCCTGCGAATAAATCTAAACCGATTCCTCCATCAAAATAAGGCCCAATCATATTAAACAAGGCTTCTTTGACTTTATCCGTTGTCGGACGTGTAGTATTTCCGGGGACTGCTTTAAGCGGTCTACCCTTACATATACCTGAAACCACTCTCATGGACATATCACCACATTTTTGAAAATCATTTTTCTTAATACATCCTATCATAATTTATAAAAAAGACAATCTGTTCCGAATATCTTTTTACCTGTTAAGTCCTATTTGAATATCTAATTGGAAAATTTATTGAAAAGACGTATAAGCTTTTCCGTTGTGGAGATAATGTAATTAACAACATCAATTCGAGGATGTTGTTGCCAACCGCGGAGAAGACTTACGTTTCCCCATAAGTTCTTCCTCCGGTTTCTCCTCTCCCTTTGCCTTCTATCCTTAGCTTTAGGATATAGAAGGACCCTGCGGATATTCTGCAGGGTTTTTTTTTATGTATTTAGCTGAGGTAAATGTTATTTAGCATGTTGATTGGAGTGGAAGGCGCGAAGACTCCTGCGGGAGTACGGGGCTGGGGAGACCCGACAGGCGCTTTAGCGCCGAGGAGGCTCCCCGGACCGCCCGCGAACCGCTCGCGCCTGGAGCGGAAATCAACACTCAAGTTTAACACAGCCATTTATTTAGCAATTATTTAATGATAAAGTAGGGGAGGAACCAAGCTTAAAGGAGAATGTCAATTGATACAACGTTTTATTGAACTAGGTGAAGGATATTCAGATATTTATGAACTGCTTGAACTTGCAAAAGCAAATCAACACCGCCTGCAGCATATGATGGCACTGCACACAAAAATTGACGGTAAAGATATGACTTCCGTAGTTGTCATATTAAAACCCACAGACCCGGGAAAATTCCAAGCGCTCTATATATGTCGTGAAGGGATTCCGAATCCAACTATTCTGCCAAATAAAAGGTTTGATTTGTTTGCCCAAACAGCGGAATCGCTTGGAAAACAAATCATCGAACTTTCGGTAAAACCATCTGTCATCTTTAATGAGAAAGAACTATTTTATCAGTATCTGATAGGAATTTTGCGATTAAATCATTATATTTTACCATTGCAATAAGAAAAGCGTACGCTAGAGCCAGACATCAAAAAGGTGAGGGATGATCCCTCACCTTTTAAATTCCCATTTTGTAATCATATTCCTTGGCTTTATCCGGGGCAGAATTCTCGTATTCCATTCTCAAGAACGGTTTATAGGAAGGTTCTACTTTTTTCACAAATGAAAAGGAATTTAACTTTTCCATAATCCCCTCGACTTCATCCTGATTACAATATAGCACAACATATTTTAACTTTTTTGAGACATAATGAACGTTCCCGAAACGCCTAAGCATTTTTGCCTGTTTTAAAGAGTACAGCCAAACTACTAATCCCTGTCTTTGAACAAACATCGTATATTCCCCTTCAGCAAAACCATCATTTTACATAAGTCTAGCACATCAAAACGTTCTATTTCAATTTAAACTTTAGCTCTTATTAAGGGGAAATTAAAAAACCAGCTTTTCGAAAAGCTGGTTCCTTAATTAACTGCACCCGCAGCTTCCACCCGTGCCACAGCTATGACCCGTTTCAAAAAATGGGTTACCACTAGGCACCTTAATATGTTCTGATACTGCTCCCCCAATAGATTTGCTAATCTCATCCAGGAGAGTTTGTAAATCATTTTCAGCCAGCTTAAAATCTGCAACTAGCGGATCCAAATCCATATCCCGTTTCGCTTCGCGGATTTGCAGCATCACTCTTTTATAATCTGGATGGTATTTACCGAACCGCTGAACTTCCTCATAAAGTTCTTTTAGACTGGCAAATCGATTGATTTTCCGCTGTGTTTCTCTATTGTTTTGCATTTTATATAAACTAATTTGATATTGTTCTGCAATATCCGACGTTAAGATCATCTTGGCTAAGTCTTCGGCGTATTCTAATAGTTCTATTCTTTCTAAAGTAGCAAGCACTTTTCGCCCACCTCCAAGGATATTTTAACATATATACTAGAAGAAAGCGAAAATTCCTGCTATCTAGGGATATTTACCATCATTGGTTTGGAACATCGTCCTTTCGGAGTATTGCCAGCCTTTTCCTTGTTAATCCATCCTTTATAACCATAAAAAAAGGCCACAATTAAAATCATGTGGTCTTTTTGTTAATTTTGCGTTTTCATTGCCTGAAACATGTGATACATCATCGAGGCCATTTGAACGCTATTTGAAAATTTCTCTACGTGATCGGGGATCGTCTTTTTATAATAGTGTAACGAAGCAACTTCTAACGCTTGTAAATCATAGGGATTTCTTGTCAGCTTTCGATACCAAAGCGGCTGCTCTCGAATAAATTGTTTTAAATCCTTTTGACGTTCCAAATAATCTAGTACATCTCTACGCATCGTGTATTGGTCCCTTCCATTTAATCTTTTCGAAAAACAAATGGATGTTTCGGCCCTTCTTGCGGCTTTAATGGTCCGGAAACAGAGTTAACATTACCGCCTTGGAATTGGGATATAACGCCTTGGATCGCTCCTAAAGCTTGACTTAAGTTATTGATATGGCCCTGCATTTGATTCGGATCCATTTTTTTCACCATTCCCATGATATTTGATAACCAATCATTCTTAGACTCTTGGTCTGTTTTAGATTCCGGTTCCTTATCAGCACCCATCGCCTGCCAGCGGTTATCCTCTTCCCCCAACAAATACCAATCCTCATATAATTCCTGCCAGGTCGCCTTTCCACTCCGAACTTCCTTAATGATTTTCGGATTGTTCTTTACAAATTCTTTAAATTGGAGCACGGAAGGATGCAATTTCTTTTGCGTCATTTTATTCTCACCTCTGCCCATGTTAATCGCCAATAATACAATATGTTTAAAAAGATGAAATGTGAAATGAATTCACTGTTAATTAATTTATTAATCCCCTTCTTAGTGGTAAGATGGCAAGAGATAAAGAAATGAAAGAGGTAAAAGTATGAAGGAAGAATTACGTCATTTATTAGAAACAATTCTCCAAGATGGGTCCGAGGAAGACCTCGGTGTGATGAAGCAGCTACTTGAGGGTGTCCAAAATAAGATAAAAGGTAATCGACGTACCTATATTGATGGAATCTTGCATATGGAAACAAGCTTTGAGAATGAATGCTATGAAATTACGATTCCCATTAGTCCTGTTATTCATAACAATCTTAACATTGTTCATGGAGGTATTACAGCAACGGTTCTTGATACATCGATGGGGGTTCTGGCTAATCGCTTACTGCCGGAAGGATATGGTGCCGTAACCAATCAATTAAATATTCATTATATAGCCCCTGGTATTGGGGAAACGCTTCGCTGCAAAGCTGAGGTTATTCATAAAGGCTCGAAAACAATGGTCATTTCAGGTGAGGCCTTTCGCAGTGATGGAAAAAAAATAGCTTATGCCACTGGTACTTTTTTTATGATTAAGAAAGGGTAGGGAGGCGTTTACTCAAGTTGGTTACCGCCGTTGTAATCCCGATAATATGTCTGTACTTTTTTTGGGTAACAAGGAAAGAAAAGAAAGAGCAAAACAGAAAATGGCTTAGGGCTGGGGAGGTACGTGAGGAATCGGTCGTAACAGGTGATATAATCGATATCACTGAAGAAAAGCAGCGATTCTATTATGATCGGTACGTCTTGGTTCAGAGCATTAAACTTCAATCCTCCACAAGGGTGATCACTGCCTTAAAAACTACTCCCCTTACCCCAGACGTAAAAAAAGATACATTTACCGTCGGGGAAACGGTTCGCTTATATGGCAGCTGGGAAAGAAGCCATTTTTTATTTTCTAATTGGGTAAATGAAAAAAGGTGACATCGTGTCACCTTTTTTCATTTAATCCTCTGTTTTGCTGATAAAGTTTTGTGTATAATATTTTTCATAAACACCGACACCAAGATGAGAGAATTCTTTATTTAATAATGAATCGCGATGTCCTTTACTATTAAGCCAGCCCTCCACCACTGCAGGTCCATCCGTGTAGTTTGCTGCAATATTTTCTCCGGCATTTTGATAGGCAACTTTAGCTGTTTTTAAGCGATTGGCCAAATCACCAAATTTCTTAGAAGTATGGGAAAAATCATTGTTTTGAGCCATATCCCTGCTATGCTCAAATGCAACCTCAGCAGTCTTTTCATCCCAAACCAACGCTTTTACTTTGTGCCTAATTCTTAAAGCATTAGTGATGTCAAAAATTTCTTGTTCTGTACTTTGTTCCACTAAATTCTTCATATCTTCATTTAGGGCAGGTGGTTTGATGAGCTGACCGCGATAAACAAGTTCATATGGACGCTGTTTAACCAAGGTTTCTGCATCAAGAAAACGCACACTTGAAAGATTACCAGTAAACTTATCTATATACAATTGAACAAAAATATCCCCCATTCGAACCATTGGACGGAGATTTAAATCCGTATCATTCAATTCGAAGCGATAAGTACTGCCATTTACTTGAAGATTTATATTTGTATCAAAAAATTGCGTGTTAAATATTTCTTCTACAGGCTGGCCAATTTCAAATGGGGCAACATCTAAACTTTCGCCAAGGGCAAAAATTGTTACAACCCGATTATTTTCAACTCCTACTTGTAAGTAACGGCTATAACTCTGATTATAAATATACCATTGATAACCATACATTGATTGATCAATTCTTATCGGTGGCCCATATTCTTTTTCGAGATTAGAAACATCTTGTCCAATCAAAAGAGCTAAACCTTCCTTTGGTTTTTCCAATGGAGTTGTACTCCCATTTGTTTTATCAGCATCCTGCGGTGTAGATTGTTTCATCTCTGACGTATGATCTTCCTTAATCAGTACTTTACTATCATCATTTTTTCCATTTATACTAACGTAAAAACCAATTGTGAGGAAAACAACTGAGAGTATTAGGATTCTGCTTAGAGTACGCAGTCGCACTCACCCTCTCTATAACAATTTCTATGATTATATGTATTGATTAAACAATTATATCATTTATATCCTGTTTAGTAAGAGTCATAAGCAAAAATCTCAGATTTATTAGCAATTTAAAAATAAAACAGGCACCTCTTGTACCTGTTTTAAATGGTAAATATTAATATTTATTTTATATTTTAGTGCTGTACATCATCGAAATTCTGTTCCGAAATTTCACTAAGAGCTTCTTTAGCCTGGTCATCTGTCAGCTCACGGATGGCAAAATCACCGAGAGAGACAATCCCTATTAATTTTTCGTTTTCTACTACTGGTAATCGGCGAATCTGATGATCAGCCATTAGTTTTGCAGCTTCTCTAGTGGAAGTGTCTGGACTCACTGATATCAACGTTTTACTCATGATATCTTCTACCTTCGTAGAACCAGGATGTTTTTCAGCAACCCCTCTAATCACAATATCACGGTCTGTAATCATGCCTACTATTTTTTCCTTATCAACAATTGGAATGGCTCCAACATTTAACTCCTTCATCTTAACAGCTACCTCAAAGATATTATCTAATAATGTACAACATTCTACCTCATCTGTCATAATGTCACGTATTTTTTCCATAATTATTTCCTCCAAAAGTATTTTTATACCCCTTTTCAATGGTTTAGGTTTTACCAATGCAAACGGTTTTATTCGTTTAAATCTATTCATTGCAAGTTGTTACAAATTCAACTATTATTAAAATGAATTATATTTTGCTTCAATACCAATTTAGGATCATAGGGGTATAGCAACTGTTTTTAGGAGGGATTTAGGATGAAATTCGAGAATACAGGAATTGAGAAATTAAAAGCGGACATAAACCGTTTAGATGACGTAATGCATGAATATGGTTTAGTCCGGGCCGGGCAATGGGATTATGACCGGGTTACATATGACCGAAAATTCGAGCTAAAAGAAGGCATTTTTTATCTTCGCATTCAAGGGTTTGCGGTTGAAGGTGATGTGGACACGTTTAAGGCAACAATTCAATTGCTGACACCACTATTAGGAAAGCATTATTATCCTCACGGAGTAGAATATGGTGAAGGTGAGAACTTCCCTGCTTCCCTTGTAAATCAATGTAAAAAAATCATTGAAAACGTGACAGAAGAAATCAGCCAGTTTGCAATTTAAAAGCGGAAGCGCCCGTTTAGCGCACGACAGGACTGGAGCCCATCGACTGAGATAAAGTCAACACGAAGAGCGTTAGCTTTTTCGTGTTGACTTATCGTAGGGAGACGGGCGAAGTACACTAGTCGCTGGGCGCTGGAGCTGGACAATTCTCCAAGTTATTTATACTCAACTATTAAAAGTAAGGCGCATGAAATGATTCATGCGCCTTTTTACTATTGATTTGATTAGAAAAAGTCATAGAATGCTGATTTTAGTTGAGGGATCATCGTTTCAAATTGATTGATCTCCTCTTTTGCTCCCTTCATTAACCCCAATTCAAAGAGCTCAACAGGCCTTTTATAGCCACAGAGAATCGCAGATAATTCATTGATGGTCAAACGGATCCCCCTCTTGGGCGGGTTGACGCACTGGCTTCCCTGTTTCGCTTTATACTCCTTCACTTCACCATTACCAATTAGATAGCTTCCATTATTCCATGCAGCAAAAGGGTCCTCTAGATGAAGAAAGATAGGCTCTGCATCCCGAGCAAACGGATATCTTTCTAAACATTCTTTTGCCTTAACAATTCGACACATGAAATAGGGCATTACCTCCGTCTTTAATTTCGGCTGATTTAAGAAATAGGAAAACGGTTCATGTACTGGCAAATTTACAGTAACACTATCAACCATTGAATCATGCTGACAAATAAGATTCCACAGGCCGACTCTTGCTTCCTGGTCTAGTACCACTATTTCCTGTATATCCATTTTCCTATCTTTAATCGTATATAAAATATACCCCCGTGCCTCTTTTGAGGAATTATAATAAACCGCTCCATGTGATTGTTCATCATAAACATGTTCTTTCCACCAGTTTGTATCACGAACCAGCAGCCCCATATAGTTCTGGCAATACTTTCGATAAATATCCTCCATATCCTTAGGATGGTTAGACTTAGAGTACCTTTTAATGGAACCCGGCTGAGGGCTGAGGAATTGAAGATTTATTTTTTCAATCGTTACTTTCTTAACATCACTTAAAATCTCCCAGCCAAATTTACGATAAAAAGCAAAATCAAATGGGGCCAATAAAGAAACCAATTGTCCTTCTTGCCTCATCTGTGATAATGCTTCTATGATTAAAGATTTAACATATCCACTCCGTCTATACTCCGGAAAGGTGGCAACCCCGGCGATTCCCCCCATTTTCCATTCATCACCATTCATATAAACTGCAAGAGGAATGATGTGTAATTTAGCTGCAAGCTTACTACCTTCTCTTATACCTAATAATTTATGAGATTTTAACTTTTCTAAACTGCTAGGAATCTTTTCTTCGGGGACGCGATACTGGAACGCATACTCTGAGAGCCTTAATGTCTCTAAATAATCGTTTTCATTAAGTAATTTAATCTCCATTAATCTTCCTCCATATATGTTTTTCTAGTATTCAGATAAATATAATTATGTAAAAAAAAAGGCGCTAATTACAGCACCTATATTTTTAAACTCATATTCAGCTTGCATTCAAGCAAATCCTCTTGGAATTTGTTTATAATCCAAGAATGGCTTTAATCATTGAGGTCGTTTCTCCACCTTTATAAAATACATATAACAATAAGTAAACAGCCACTCCTGTTATGGCTGTAAAAAACCAGATAAAACTTGTTATCGGTCCTAACTTACGATGGATGGACAGGTTATTTTTATATCCTGTTGCTAAAGAAATGATGCCAAAGACTGCTCCTACTGTTGCTAATGTAATATGAAAAACAAGAAAAATCGTGTAATAGATTTTTATATCTGCTGGTCCGCCAAAAGAAGTGTTTCCAATAAATATAGTTCTTGTAGCATAAATGATAAAAAAGATAAGTGCAAAGATTCCGGCAGTAAACATTGTCTTTCTATGAGCATCAATTTTTCTTTGTTTTATTTGCCACCAGCCAATGGCGACCGTAATAGCACTTAAAACAATAAAAGACGTACTTATGGTAGGTAATATGGGTAAGGAATTCATCATAGATCCTCTCTTCTAAATGTACTACCCTTATTTTAGAGTAGTTCCCAACTCATTTCAAATATAACTCATGAAAAAACCCCCTTTATGAAGGGAGTTTTTTAGTGAGTAGGATTTAATTGATGTTTTTTGATTTCACGTTCAGATTCTTCCTGATCGTTGCGATACCATTCAAAGAATACTTGACCTAAAACAACGGCAAAAATAATCTCTTGGAGAATTTTCATTACAACCCCGCCCAGCCTTTGATCTTCGACAGCTGACATGGAACTAAACAATTCTGGACCGGTGATATTTAGATTATCAAACGATGAACCTACACATAAACTCATGACCTGTGACCATACCTTAGGATCATGGTATGTGGCGTACAAGGAGTTATCTGAAAAAATAATTAATGCACATGCAGGAGTAATGAGGATACTGTTTACAAAAATATAAGCAACCTTCTTTATTCCCGTTAAATTTTTATATTCGGGGAGCGGGCAAACCAGCGACCACCACATTCCAATTGCAAATACAAATAAGACAATCGAGTAACCGGCATGTAAATATCTATTTTGCATGACATGGTCAAAAACAAGTGGTATATGATAAAAGGAAAAGAAAGCATTAAATAAAAGGATCGCAAGAACTGGTTTTGAAAATAACTTGAATAACGATTTAATTACTCTCAAATTTAGAATTGTTCTCCAGAGCCAATTTGGAATAGATAAAATAAACAATGGCGGAACAAGGAAAACTAGCAGAACCATCGTAATGCCATGGATATAAAACATTAGATGCCCCATTAAATCCAGCGGTGAGCCCTTTATAGCATATAGCAAGCACATTGCGGTTAAAAATAAGCTAGCTTGTTTAGCTGTTAAAGGCTCGCTTTGCTGAAACTTCATTCTAAATTTTGTTGTTATAAGAAAGTAAGCAACCGTAATTGCAAGTAATATTATTAGAAAGTACGGGCTCCAAAGGGCTTTAAAACCAAAAATATCTAAAGAAAGCACCTTGATCTCACCTCAATATTAAAGAATCTTATTATTATTATACCTTTAGAACATAGACATCGCAAAAAGAAAAGAGCCTTCCTTAAAAAGAAAAATCGGCTAAACGCCGATTTTTCTTCTTAAAGGTAAGCACGTATAAAATTTTCGACTTTGAGAATTGTCCAGCTCCAGCGCCTAGCCCCTCGATGGTCTACAGCCAATCCGACCAAAAGGTTAAAGAGCAACCTTTCGGCAGGCTCGACTTATGCTTGTCGGGGCTGAACAAGGCGCTTGCGCTTTTCTGTTTATTACCACCAAATTATGGTGCTAAAAGCTAATATTGCAGTCAGTCCGACAAATAATCCTGAAAACAAGAACAGAGTCGGTGCTTCGTGCCCTTTGTGGCTCATATGCATGAAATAAAATAACTGGAAAACAACTTGAACAGCTGCTAATAAAACGATAAACGGTACGGTAAACCATTGCGTAGTACCTTTCATGGCAACTGAAGCGAAAGCCACTAAAGTTAAAAATATCATCAATGCAAACGAGATAACTTGATAGCGCATTTCTTCCGCGCTTTTTTTACGTCTGTAGTCAAGATCGACTCTTGGGTTGCCTGAGCTTAATGGCTGATTTGTCATTTTATCCCACCATCCCCATTAAATATACTACTGTAAAGATAAATACCCAAACTACGTCAATAAAGTGCCAATATAGACTTGCAACGTAAAATTTAGGTGCATTGTAAAGATTTAGTCCCCGTTTTGAGTTGCGAATCATTAATGTTAAAATCCAACACAAACCAAAGGCAACGTGGCCGCCGTGGAAGCCAACAAGTGAATAGAATGCTGAACCAAAGGCACTGCTGGTAAATTTATGTCCTTCGTGAACGTAATTCGTAAATTCATAAACTTCACTGCCAAGGAAACCAAGTCCTAATAATACCGTTATTCCAAGCCAAAGCATCATTTTCTTGAAGGCGAAATTCTTCATGTGATATATAGCATATACACTTGTTATTGAGCTTGTTAATAACAGCATTGTTGCAAGAAATGTTAGTGGTAATTCAAATAAATCTTTTGCTAAGGGCTGACTTGTATTTGGTACTTTATCTTTTAATGCAAGGTAAGTGGCAAAGAGAGAGGCGAATAAAACAGTCTCTCCCCCTAAGAATAACCAAAAACCAACAAATTTATTTTTTGCCTCAAGGGTAGATCTTTCCGGCTCTGCAGGCCATGTTTCATAAGTCATTTTTTCTTCAGCGTGCATTATGCCTTAGCCCCCTTCTCTTCCTGTAATTCCTCTTTATGGATATGGAAACCATGATCATCTTTTACAGAACGTGTGAACAATGAACCAAAAGTTATTAACAGTCCGATTATCATAACTGGCAATGCCCATGACACTTTATCAACATGATACATCGCACCAAATGCTGCAATGAACAATCCTAATGCAATCACAAATGGGATAAATGAAGCGTTCGGCATATGAATATCACCAAGCGGCTCAGCCGGAGTCATACCTTTTTTCCCTTCCATCTTTTCAATCCAATAAGGATCTAACCCACGAACTAATGGCAGCTGTTTAAAGTTATAAAATGGCGGTGGTGATGGGATTGCCCATTCAAGTGTTCTTCCGTCACCCCATGGATCATTACCTACTTTAACATTTTTGACTGATGTCATTACAACGTTAAGAAGCATAATGATTACCGCAATCGACATAAATCCAGCTCCAACAGAGCTGATCATATTTGCAGTTTCAAAACCTTGGCCTGGAAGGTAAGTAAATACACGACGAGGCATGCCCCATAATCCTAAGAAATGCTGGATAAAGAAAGTTAAATGGAAACCAATGAAGAAGAACCAGAATGTGATTTTTCCTAACGTTTCATTTAACATCGTTCCAAACATCTTTGGCCACCAAAGATGTATGCCAGCGAAAATACCGAACACTACACCACCGACAATAACATAGTGAAAGTGAGCAACAACAAAGTAAGTATCATGATACTGGTAGTCTGCGGCTGCAGCAGCGAGCATTACGCCAGTAACCCCTCCCATAAGAAAGGTAGGGATAAAAGCAAAAGCCCAGTACATAGGAGTAGTAAATTTGATACTTCCCCCCCACATTGTGAACAACCAGTTGAAAATCTTGATACCCGTTGGTACCCCAATTGCCATTGTTGCAACAGCAAAAATAGCATTCGCAACAGGTCCTAAACCTGTTGTGAACATATGGTGTGCCCATACCATGAAGCCCAAGAAACCGATTAACACGGTCGCAAATACCATGGAAGAATAACCGAAAAGACGCTTCCTTGAGAAAATCGGAAAGATCTCTGAGAAAATACCAAATGCAGGAAGTATTAAGATATACACTTCGGGATGTCCGAAAATCCAGAAGAGATGTTCCCAAATAACTGTATTTCCACCCATTGTGACATCAAAGAAATTAGCTCCAAACAGGCGGTCAAACATCATTAAAGTCAAACCAACTGTTAATGGAGGGAATGCAAATAAAATTAATGCAGATGCAACAAATGTTGTCCAAGTAAATAATGGCATCCTCATATACGTCATACCAGGAGCACGCATGTTAATAATGGTAACAAGGAAATTGATACCACCGATTAATGTACCGATACCCGAAATCTGTAATCCTAGTACATAAAAGTCAACCCCGTGACCTTTAGAATGTAGTGCAAGTGAAGCATATGAGGTCCAGCCCGCATCAGGAGCTCCTCCTAAGAACCATGATAGGTTAAGAAAGATCCCTCCGAAGAAGAATAACCAAAATCCTACCGCATTAACAAATGGAAATGCTACGTCTCGAGCCCCTATTTGTAATGGCATCACAGCATTCATAAAACCAATTAGCAACGGCATCGCCGCTAAGAAAATCATTGTTGTTCCGTGCATCGTGAGGATTTCATTATATGCACCTGCACTAACAAAATCATTATTAGGTACAGCAAGCTGGATACGGATAAAAACCGCCTCTAGTCCTCCGACTAAGAAGAAAAATCCACCTGCAATAAAGTATAGGATGGCAATTTTTTTATGGTCGACTGTTGTTAAATAGTCCCATAATGTTGCGCCGAATCCCTTTTTTTGAGCAATGGTACTCACAATTTTACCTCCCTTTCAAACAATTCCCCTATTATTCCTGAACCTTTAATCCCATTAAATATTCAGCAACTGCATCAATCTGGTCATCAGTCAAGTTTCCGTATTTACCAGTCATCATATTACCTGGTTTATAGGTTTCAGGATTTTTGATCCAGTTCTTTACCTCTTCTTTATTATGGTCAAGAATACCGGCAACTCGAGATCTGTCACCAAAGTTAGTTAAGTTAGGTGCAACACGGGCAGTATCTGGCATTTTGTTAGCTGGTGTTACAGCATGACAGCCAATACAGCTCTTATTGAAAATTTCTTGACCTTGAGCTGCTAAATCATTGGTTGCTTTTTGCGGTTCTTTTACATTCTGCATAGCAGAAACCCAAGCATCAAATTTATCACGGCTCATTGCTTTCACTTTAAAATCCATCAGAGCATGTGATGGTCCACAAAGCTCAGCACATTTTCCATAGAAAAGATTACCAGCTTCGTTCGCACGCTTATCATCAAATTCCAGCCAAAACTTATTAGCATTATCGGTGTTGGTATCAATTTTACCGCCGACAGCCGGAATCCAGAATGAGTGTTTAACATCCATAGATTTTAAATTAAAATAAACTTTTTCATTTGTAGGAACGACTAATTCCTGACTTGTCACAATTTTTTGACCAGGATATTCAAAATCCCACCAATATAAATGCGATCGTACATTTACAATAAGTGCTTTAGTATTCTTTTTGTCCATCGGACTCACATCAGCAAGCTTAAATGTTGACGCAACTGTTGGAACAGCCAAAATGAGTAGTAATAATATCGGGATTGTAGTCCAGATAATTTCTAAACGATGACTTCCTTCAACTTGTTTTGGAATTCCTTCGTCTTTTCTTCTAAAACGGGCAAATACCAAAACAAAGATTACTACTACCACTAGGATTACTCCTACCATGATATAAGTACTTAACTTCATTAAATCATATTCTGTGTCTGCAACTTCTCCAGCTGGATTTAACGCTGATAAATATGGTTTCCCACACCCGGAGAGTACAAGCGCTAAAATCGCAAATAACGAAATCAGACGCCACTTTGCAAGCATTTTCATAGCTTAATCAATCCCCTCTTTCACTGATAAATTCAAATAAATATTGTTGGTCAAAGAAGTATGTAGAATGGTTCTTTCCTTCGTTAGTGATTGAAAGTAACAGCTGTGAATTTTAGTATATGTAACCGTCATCAATCATCTAATTAGGAAGAAGAAAGTAATACTTCCTTTCTCCCGGATTGAACCTAGGGGGCGAAACTAAATTAATGTAACTATAACCATCGCCACAAAAATAATCGTTAAATATTGCAAAGAATAGACAAACATTAGTTTCGCCCACTTAATGTCATCTTTGACCTTATATCCATAAATCCCCAATGCCAGCCAGCCGACATTTAACACGGTAGCTAGAATCAGAAATGGGATTCCTAACTTAGTAAGGAAAAACGGGATTGGCAGAAGTAATGCCACCCAAACCATAATGTGAATCTTAGTTGTTTTAAAGCCTTTAACCACCGGAAGCATCGGAACTCCTGCAGCTCTATATTCCTTGACTCTTCTCATTGCAAGAGCATAAAAATGAGGAGGCTGCCAGATAAACATTAAAACAAACAAAGCCCAAGCCATAATATCTAGGTTAGCATCCACTGCTGCCCATCCAATTAACGGTGGTACTGCCCCTGAAATGCTTCCAATGATCGTATTTGATACCAACTGCCGCTTGGACCATAGTGTATAGAGAAAAACATAACTAAAAACTCCAAGCAGTCCAATTACTGTTGCAGTTAATGTAGTAAAGAATAAACACAGTGTTCCCAGTCCAATAAGCAAAATACCAAGAACTAAAACTTTTACAGGCATTACCTTCCCTGTTACCGTTGGTCTTGTTTTGGTTCTCTCCATTAAGTGATCAATATCTCGGTCTACATAATTATTAATGGCGCATGAACCAGCAATAATAAGTGAAGAACCAGCTACTGTAAAAAACACAATATCTAAATTATTTAAAAAGCTTTGACCCGAAAAATGAAGCGCCAGCCATAGACCAGTAAAAGTGGTAATTAAATTGGAATTAACAATTCCTATTTTAATAAGGGCCATAAAGTCCTTCCAGACGGTCGTTTTCTCGATTGTTCCATGCAGACTTGCAACACCATTCTCAATGGCCGAATCACCATAAGTCTTAGAGTTGGACATATCTTTTCCTCCTAATCCTACTAACAAATATTCACCAATTATGGGACATAAATACGCTCCTGTTTTTTTAAATATATAGTACTGATATAAAATTAAAGAAAAGGACTTTTTATTTCTATTAGGTTCTATTACATAAAAAAGTATTTCCACCATTAAAATACTTGATTTTCTAAAACACTTTCTCTGTATATTAAATCACACTTTTTGATATTTTTGTGAACTTTTTTTGAATAATTTTAGACTAAATTGTTACAAAACAAAAGTTTACGTGTGTGAATCAGACACTTTCAAGCATTTACTCCCATTTATATGAACTATTTAAGAGAAAGACGAATAAAACCGATCAATTTTATTGATTTTTCTGCTTTTAGTTGGACTTTTAGCATCCCTCTTACATCAATTTTACTACCTTCAAATTAAGATTCAACTCTTTTGACTATTTTCACTATAATAATAAGGAAATATAGTTGTTATTCATCTTCCTTTTTTTATTTAAATATTGTCAGCTAAAATTCTGTTCTTTTTAAACTATTTTCGTTATGATTAGTAGGGACTTTTAAATCTAGTTACGTTTTTATTTATTATACTGTCAGGTTAAACCAATGACAAATTATTGAACTTTTTAAGAGGTGAATTTTTTGCGACGTTCTCTGAAGTGGTTGGCGGTTGCAACCACGATCGTAATGATATTTATTTTATTAGGTGGTGCCTTGGTTACCAAAACTGGATCTGGGATGGGATGTGGAAGATCCTGGCCTTTATGCGAGGGCAGATTTGTTCCCTCGGAAATAACCCCAGAACTAGTGATAGAGCTTGCTCATCGGCTTGTCTCAGGTGCTGGAGGTATGATGGTTCTCGCCCTTTCCGTTTGGTCATGGAAGGCAATTGGTCATATTAGAGAGACTAAATTTCTATCCTTACTGTCATTTATCTTTTTACTGTTACAAGGATTAATTGGAGCAGCAGCCGTGTTATGGGGACAGTCCGGATTTGTACTAGCCTTACATTTCGGAATATCACTTGTTTCTTTTGCATCCGTTTTCTTACTAACTCTGCTTATTTTTGAAGTCGACAAAAAATTCGATGCAGAAAAGCTATACATCGATAAGCGAATGGGCTTTCATATTGTGGGTGTTTCTATCTACAGTTATCTTGTCATCTATACAGGAGCATTAGTACGCCATATGAAAGCGAGTCTAGTTTGCCTTGACTGGCCTTTCTGTTCTAATGAGAAGTTTTCATTACCAACAGACATTTACCAATGGGTCCAAATGGGGCATCGTACTGCAGCTGGGTTAATTTTCATCTGGATTGCTTATATTTTTTTCATTACGGTTCGTTTCTATAAAAAGGAGAAGGTTCTTTATTGGGGCTGGATGATTGCATTTATCCTCGTCACCTTACAAGTGATTGCTGGCGCATTCATTATCTTTAGCCTGTTAAACTTGTATATCGCACTGTTGCATGCCTTTTTTATCACCTGTTTATTCGGGGTATTAAGTTATTTCCTCCTCTTGTATTCAAGATCACGTCGGAATCATCAATAAAAAAGTTGCCGGGAACTTCCGGCAACTTTTTTATTCTTCAATTTATGCTTTTGTCAGTTCTAGTAAGAGATCGCCTGTTAGGATAGCATCCCCGCTTTTAACGTAAAGATCTTTTACAATACCTGAAAATGGCGCTTGCACCGTTGTTTCCATTTTCATTGCTTCGGTTATCAGTAAATGATCGCCTCGTTCGACCTTCTCTCCTCGTTCTACTAGAACCTTAATGACGGTTCCTGGCATAGAGGCTGAGAGGTGTTCATCGTTTTTCATATCTCCCTTTAATCTCGATACAACCGTTGCTTTAATACTCTCATCCTTGATCGACACCTCGCGCGGCTGCCCATTTAACTCGAAATAAACCACTCTTGTCCCGTCCGCCTGAGGCTGACCAATAGAAACTAACTTAACAATCAGAGTTTTACCCTTTTCAATTTCTACTTCAATTTCTTCACCCAGTCTCATCCCATAAAGGAAGGTTGGTGTATCCAGCATCGAAATATTTCCATATCGCTCTATTGCCCTGGTATATTCGGTAAACACCTTTGGATAGAGGGCGTAAGATAAAATTTCAAAATCAGTCACTTGTCTGCCAAGTTCTTCAAACAGCTCTTCCTTAAGCTTATCGAAATTTACTTCCTCAAGCAGTTCACCAGGTCGAACCTCCAAAGGCTTCTTTCCTTTTAGGATGACCTTTTGAAGTTCTTCAGGAAATCCTCCGTATGGCTGCCCTAAATATCCTTCAAATAATTCAACAACCGAGTCAGGGAAATCAAGACTATGACCATTTAATAGTACATCTTCTTCCGTTAATTCATTTTGCACCATAAATAAGGCCATATCCCCAACAACCTTTGAGGAAGGGGTAACTTTGACAATGTCCCCAAACATTTTGTTTACACGGGAGTACATTTCTTTTACATCATCCCATTGCTCCCCAAGCCCCACTGCTTTAGCTTGCTGTTGAAGGTTGCTATATTGCCCGCCAGGCATTTCATGCTGATACACTTCCGAATGCGGAGATATCATCCCGCTTTCAAAATCATGATAAATTTTGCGAACATCCTCCCAGTAATAGGAAAGCTTCTCAAGCGCTTCAATATTTACTTGTGGTTTTCTCGTATTTCCCTCAAGTGCATAGAATAAGGAGTTAGCACTCGGCTGAGATGTCAAACCTGCCATTGTACTTAGAGCCGTATCAACAATATCGACTCCGCCGTCTATAGCACGCGCATACGTAAAAATTCCATTTCCGCTTGTATCGTGAGTATGGAGATGAATTGGGATATCAACAGTTGCTTTTAATTCGGATACTAACCGATACGCTGCTTCCGGCTTTAAAAGGCCAGCCATATCTTTTATTGCCAGTATATGTGCACCCTGCTGCTCCAACTCTTTTGCCAATGTTCGGTAATAGTCAAGATTATACTTTATTCTTGTTGTATCTAAGATATCTCCTGTGTAACAAATGGCGGCCTCGGCAATTTTTCCTGACTGGCGGACTGCATCAATCGCAACTTCCATCCCCTTGACCCAGTTTAAACTGTCAAAAATCCGGAAGACATCTATTCCTGCTGCAGCCGATTGATTGATAAATTCACGAATTAAGTTGTCCGGATAATTTTTATAACCAACTGCATTTGCACCACGGAACAACATTTGAAAAAGAACATTTGGAATCTTTTCACGAAGCGATAATAAGCGGTCCCACGGGTCTTCCTTGAGGAACCTGTAAGCAACATCAAAGGTTGCCCCGCCCCACATCTCATATGAAAAAAAATTGGGTAATAATTTGGCCGTTTCTTCTGCAATATGCACAATATCTGTTGTCCGCATTCTCGTCGCTAATAAGGACTGATGGGCATCCCGATAAGTGGTATCTGTTAGTAATACTTGCTTTTGGTTTTTTATCCATTGGACAAGTCCATCAGGACCATACTTATCCAAAATCTGTTTTGTCCCATCTTGATATGGAACATCAAATTTTAGCGCTGGAATTCTAGGCTGAGTGAAAACGGGTCTTTTCTTTTTCTCAATCCCAGGAAAACCATTTACTGTAACGTTCCCAATATAGCTTAATAATTTTGTTCCTCTATCTTTACTTACAGGAAAAATAAATAATTCCGGTGTTGTATCAATAAACGATGTATCATATTCACCATTTCTAAACTTCTCGTGCTTCACGACATTCTCAAGGAATGGAATATTAGTCTTTATGCCTCTTATCCTAAACTCCTGTAAATTGCGGACCATCTTTGCTGCCGCTTGTTCAAACGTCAACGCCCAGGTTGATAGTTTCACAAGCAAAGAATCGTAATATGGCGTGATAACAGCTCCCTGAAAACCATTGCCAGCATCAAGACGCACGCCAAATCCCCCGCCTGATCTATAAGCCATGATTTTTCCTGTATCAGGCATAAAATTGTTGAGAGGATCTTCTGTGGTAACCCTGGATTGAATAGCAAAACCATTTAACTTTATTTTCTCTTGAGCAGGAATACCAATAATTGGACCGTGCAGTTCATGCCCTTCGGCTACTAATATTTGCGTTTGAACGATATCAATTCCAGTCACTAATTCCGTTACAGTATGCTCCACTTGTACGCGCGGATTAACCTCAATGAAATAAAAATCATTACCAGAAACAAGAAATTCAACCGTACCGGCATTTACATATTGTACATTACTCATTAATTTAACGGCTGCTTGGCAGATTGAACTCCGCAACTCTTCAGAAATGGATACACTTGGAGCTACTTCAACTACCTTCTGATGCCTCCTTTGAACCGAACAGTCCCGATCATAGAGATGTACAATGTTCCCATGATGGTCCCCGATAATTTGAACCTCAATATGCTTAGGATTTTCAATGAATTTTTCTAGGTATACTTCATCATTTCCAAAAGCAGCTTTAGCTTCGGATTTTGCTCGCTCAAAGGCATCACGTACATCCTCACTGCTTTTAACAATTCTCATCCCACGTCCGCCCCCGCCTAGTGAGGCTTTGATAATGATTGGAAAGCCGTGTACTGCAGCAAATTCCTCCACTTCGCTAGTCTGATTGACAGGACCATCACTGCCTGGAATGACGGGAATATTGGCAAGTTCAGCCTGGGTTCTTGCTTTTACTTTGTCCCCAAACATATCCAAGTGTTTGGAAACAGGTCCAATAAAAATAATCCCCTCTTCTTCACAGCGTTTTGCAAAATGAATGTTTTCTGATAAGAAACCATAACCAGGATGAATCGCATTCACACCGCTTTTTTTAGCAATGTCAATAATCCCATCAATGTCTAGATAGGCATCAATTGGTTTTTTCCCTTCCCCTACTAAATAAGCCTCATCTGCTTTATATCGATGATAGGCGCCAGAATCTTCTTTCGAATAAATAGCAACTGTCCGAATATTCAGTTCAGTACAAGCACGAAAAACCCTAATCGCAATTTCTCCGCGATTAGCAACCAATATTTTATTAATCTGTCTTGTCACGAAATGCACCTCGTATTCTATGTATTTTTAAAAACGCAAGGGAATTACTTCCCCCGCGTCTTCATTAAAGATAATAAACCTTTCCATCCTCAGTCTTTAGCCTTTTGTCAGCTTGATCTTGTTTATTTTTATATTTACTCTCATATTTCACAAACATCGAAACATTAACCAGTATACCTGAGGCTCCCGCAAGCATTAATAGCGAAGACCCGCCATAGCTGATAAATGGAAGTGGTACACCGGTCAATGGAATAACACCAGATACCCCTGCCAAGTTAATAAAAGACTGAATGCCGATCATACTAGAAATGCCAAACGCTAATAAACTGCCAAACGGGTCTTTACATTTCATCCCGATATGAATTCCTCGTAAAACGATATAGGAAAGAAGGAGAATAACAAAACCTACACCCCAAATCCCTAATTCTTCTGCTATTATTGCCATGATAAAGTCGGTATGTGACTCTGGCAGATACCCTAGTTTTTGGATACTTTTTCCCAATCCCAGTCCATTTACTCCGCCCGAACCAATTGCGATAAACGAGTTCGCCAAATGGAAGCCGGCATCCTTCACATATTTTTCATCAAAAGGATTGCCCATTACTTCAAAACGGCTCATTTGTTCCGGAGAAAATATTTTACCCCAAGAGACAAGAACAAGCGGAAGGACGACGATAAGAACCATCAAAGCTAATTTCGAAATCGTTTTTAAATTCATGCCAGATGCGATAATGATGGTTCCGGCAATCGCTGCAATAATCACAGCTGTTCCAAAGTCTGGCTGGGCGGCAATCATAGCACAGACAATAAATAGATATACTAAAGGCGGAAGTACCCCCTTATTGAACTGGTTAATATACGGTTGTTTTTTTGCATAAACGGACGCCAAATAAATGATGACACCCAGTTTTACAAATTCAGACGGCTGAAAGAGAAAAGAGCCAAGTTGATACCAGCTTTGGGCATTATTCTTTACTTGTCCAAAAACAAAAAGGCCTAGTAATGATGCAATCGAGGCAATTACCATCGGTGCCTGAAACCATTTCGTAAAGTTCATTATTTTATAAGGAACTAATGCTGTTATTAGAAAGATTACAGCAAATACTAATAAAAATATTTTTTGCCTTTGGTAGAAAAAGTCAGGTTTTACTTGGTAACGCTGGACTGCGTAGGCCATACTCGCACTATAAATCATCACAAGTCCAAACGCACACAAAAGGATGATAGCAATAACCAAGGTATAATCATATGATTTTAATATTTTTTTCAGCATTTAAGACGTCCTCATTTTCAAAAATTGATAGAATACCATTCTATTATAATAGAAAATACGTGGCAATACTTGAGGAAATTCTCCTTTGTTACAATATTTTAATAATGAATATTCAAAATATAATTCCTCTTATGTATAATAAAAAACCCAAACACTACTTCGTATTGTTTGAGTTCTTATTTATGCATTATTTTTTTAAGGACGCATCATGAAGAGCAGACAATTCTCTCTCTAATTGATCTAAAATCGTTTTCCCATCCTTAACATCTATTAAGCCTAATCTTACAGCAAAGTCTATTTCTCTTGAAAGGCCAAACATTTGTGTATCCAATACCTCTTCATAAAGAGGGCATTGAGGCATCGTGAGATTGTCCATTTGCACTTTGATAAGCTTTAATATCTTTTCAGCGTCAGCCTGGAGCAAGGCATAGGCTTTTTCATGGTGATTCACGATCATTTCAGACGCCAACATTGATCCCCCCATTTCAGAGCGATAATTCAACTTATCTATAAATTTTACCGTTTACACCACAAAATTGCAAGAACAATAAAGGATATTCACAAAAGGAGTTACTTTTATGACAATAAAGACAAAAAAAGCTATACTAAGAAAGCGGTATTATAAAATTTAATAATGAAAAACTAGACTTTTTTGTGAATTTTAGTGGTTAAGGAAAGACAAACGGCCAAAAGGCAAGATTTGAGGGGGATGAATGATGGAAAATATTTTAACAATAACAGGGAATGTAAACTTTACAATTACTCTTGATCCCGGTGTTTGGATTTTTGATGACCGCCGGGTTGATTTAACCACTTACTTTTCAAATGGAACGGAGACTTCCGATTCTGTTGAGGCCTATACCAAAGCTGTTTCTAAACACTGGGACCGTGAAATAATGGAAGGGGCCATTTATCCCCCAACGTTAAAGACCGAAAAGAAATTCGAAAAAGAAAAGGTATTGACCGGTACTTTCGGAATTCCCTTTAAACCTTTTTTGTTAAATTCGGAGCCAGCTCCTGAAGCGAAAAACTTGGTTGTCCATACCACAACGGAGGAAATCGAAATTCCATTAGAAACGGCATATAAGCTTATTTTAGGTTACTCAAAGAATGGTAAACCATTAACTTCTGATGGACCCGTCCATATTTATTATGGTGATGGTTCCAACAAGGATAACCCGTTTACAAATATAACGGGCTTTACCATAAAATAAGCGGCATATTGTAATTACTGCCTAAACGGGTGCCAATTGGCACCCGTTTTAGACACGTCTAACCCCAGCCTAAAGCAAATCTGCTGCCAATCGTGCCAAGCCTGAGCGTTCCCCTTTCAACAACTTAACGTGTCCGGAAATTTCCTGATCTTTAAACTTCTCCACTACATACGTTAATCCATTGTTATAGGCGTCAAGATAGGGATGGTCAATCTGTTCAGGATCTCCCATTAACACAATCTTACTGCCCTCCCCTACCCTCGTTAAAATCGTTTTCACTTCATGCTTGGTTAAGTTTTGTGCCTCATCGATAATAATGAACTGCTTTGGCAGACTTCGACCGCGGATATAGGTTAATGCCTCCACCTCAATGGAGCCCATCCCGGCTAGAATTGCATCAAGCTCCCCTGGCTTTTTCGTATTAAATAGATATTCTAAGTTATCATATATTGGCTGCATCCAAGGTCTAAGTTTTTCTTGTTTTTCTCCCGGCAAAAACCCAAGGTCTTTTCCCACAGGAACAATCGGTCTTGCCACCAAAAGCTTTTTGTATTCTCTAAAATCCTCCGTTTGCATTAAACCAGAAGCTAGTGCAAGCAAGGTTTTTCCTGTCCCTGCTTTACCAGTTAATGTAACAAGCGGGATATCCTTGCGTAACAATAATTCGATCGCCATCGTCTGCTGCACGTTTCGGGAGTGTATTCCCCATACATGCTCTTGATTTAAGGTTAATTTTTTTACTTTCTTACTGGTTTTATCAACCATCCCGATGGCAGAAGCAGAACTGCCAAGGATATCCTTCATGATTAGGAATTGATTCGGATAGAACGGATGGTTAGCTACCTCAGAAAGTGATAACTCACCTTTTTCATAAAAACGGCCTAATAATTCGATTGGAAGCTTTAATTCGAAAAAACCCGTATATATATGTTCCACTTCAACCACTCGGTCATTTAAAAAATCCTCTGCCGTAAGTCCAATCGCATCTGCTTTTACTCGTACCAATGCATCCTTGCTAACAATTATTACTGGCTTACCATTTTCTTTTGCTTGTTCCTCTAAGTATAAATTCTTTGCCACCGCTAGAATGCGATTATCATTTGTTTTTTCAACAAATATATCTTGAAGTTCGTGAAAAGATCGGTGGTTTAACTCAATCCTAATGGTTCCCCCATTCTCAAGAGGAATTTTCTCATGAAGTTTTCCTGCGGCTCTCAAACCATCGATTAAACGCGATACCTGTCTGGCATTTCTGCCAACTTCATCCATATATCTTTTCTTTGAGTCCACTTCTTCAAGGACCACTGCGGGGATCACAACTTCATTATCTTCAAACGAATAAATGGAATACGGGTCTTGGAGCAAGACATTTGTATCTAACACGTATATTTTACTCAAAGCAACGCCTCCTGCTTCACTGGTGTATGGCATGATAAATTTGTTTCAACAACCCTTTGCTAGATTGGACTTTGGTAAAATATATGTTTATTGGAATAAAGATAGAAGACGTTCCGCACAATAATTGTTATTAAGACTAATATAACTTGTATGCGAGTCTACTGGTCAAGCCCAATTAACCATTAATTAGTCATCTTGGAGGTGGATAATAATGAAAAAATTTCTTTTAATAACAGCCATCAGTTTACTATTAACAGGCTGCAGCACCACGGACAAAAAGGAGAATGCCAATAACGGCAATCAACTAGTGAACGTTAAGAACAGTTATATTAACCATGTAGACCGGAAGTCCGGGCAGGAAATTTCCAAACGTCTCGTTGGGCTTGCAACTAGTATTCCAAACGTGTCGGATGCAACGGCAGTAGTTTTAGGGAAATATGCCATTGTTGGCATTGATGTTAATGCCAAGATTGATCGTTCACAGGTTGGATCCATTAAGTATTCTGTTGCAGAAAGTTTAAGAAAGGATCCGTATGGGGCCAAAGCGATTGTTGTGGCAGATGCCGACACGAATCAGCGTTTACGGGAAATACAAGCGGATATTAAAAAAGGCAGGCCAATACAAGGAATTATGGAGGAACTCGCAGATGTCGCAGGGCGATTAATACCTGAAGTACCTGGCGATTTAATCACACCAAGTCCAAAAAACGCAACTGAAAAACCGGACCATAAACTTAAGGGGAATGAAGAAAAGAAACTCAATAAAGAGCAAGAGGACCAATCGAATCACTATAAGTAACAAATGCAAATTTAACAATCAGATAAAAAAGCTTAGTTTTCACTAAGCTTTTTTCATTGCCTCCATGACTTGATTATCAAGCCTCTCAGCCGCTTTCTTATCATAGGTTTTATCATACTGAACTTCTGTCACAATTTTCGATCCGTAAAACATAACGTCTCTGACTTCAGTAATCGAGACTTCTACCATTGCCAATTTCAATGGAACATCTGGTAATCGTTCTTCTTTAACGTGCGCTTGCCCTTGAATCGAGTATGTAGATTCATTTGCAATTAAATTAATCACAACTTGATTATTTTTATTGATATTCTCTAATATTCTAGAACGATTATCGACCGCAAAATAGATGGTTCCTTCGTCTTTAGCCAGCACCCAGGATATTGCACTCACGTTAGGACCGCCTGTTTCATAATCAATCGTTGCCAAAGTGACGAATCGCTCTTTTTGCAGTTCATCAAATAATGGCTGGATTAGTTTTGGTTCGACTTGATTTGCCATTTTTACACAACCCCTTTAATCATTCCTTTAAAAAACAGATATTCTCATATTACTACTATCCCTATTTTTCATCAACTCTAACCAATTGATTTACCCGTAGTCGTATTGTCATGGTATACTATAATACAAAACATTCTGTTATTCGAAAGAAGAATGAAAGAGGTGCTTGAATGAGAGTAAAATGTGTAATTTGCGATAAGATAGAACCTATAGACGATGAATCATTAATTGCTAAACGACTTCGGAATCGTCCCATTCATACATATATGTGTAATGACTGCAGTGTTAGAATTGCCGACAAAACCAATGCACGAATGCATTCAGGTAATTTCCGCTTATACCGTCCGAAATCTGATAAGGATGAATGGTGATTATAAGTTAATGAATCCAATAAAAAAACGCTTGTATATCAACGTATACAAGCGTTTTTTATTTTAAACTTACTGCTGCAGCTCTAGGACTGCAGTTTTAATCATTCGGATAGTCCTTATACTTTTCGGGCTCTTGGTTAATTTGATTGATCATGATTTCAATTAATTCGCGGGGATAACGACCCTTTTTCGTTTCCTCTCCCTGTTGATACGAAATATAATACATCAGATCATCTTTTGTTATTTCGATATTAGAGACAGAATGCTGTGAAGTGAGCATTTCCTCAAAGAATTCCCGTGTTTCAATCGCTGCTTTGTCATCAGGGCGGGCATCACAAACCACTTTTATTGTGAGCCAATTATATAGTGCATCCTGTAGGGATTGCATTCTATTCCCCCCCTGCTGCTTCACTATTCGCCTGCTTTTTCGATTGATGGAGACGGAATTTATAAATGATTAATAATACCGCCGCAACACCTAACCCTTCCGCAATTGGTAATGCGTAGGAGAAAAACAACAACATTAAGCATCCAATACAAAGGCTGAAATAGATCACAATATTTTTGCCAAGGGGCAGCTTTTTTGCAAAACCTAAACGATAAACAATAACTGATAAAATAACAATAAAGATATATTGTAAAATAACACCAGTTTGAATATCGTTCGTAAGTTCAATAAAGAATCTTAAACTGGGCGAGAAAGATCTTAATTCTTCCACGGGTTTGCACCTCTCAATAGTTAACTCAATTCAGCATATTTTTTCTTTTTAGCCATTCTTTCCCGTTCATTTTTATCAAGAATTTTCTTTCTTAAACGAATTGATTCGGGTGTGACTTCACAATATTCATCGTCATTTAAGTATTCTAATGATTCTTCTAATGTCATAATCCTAGGTTTTTTAATGACAGACGTTTGATCCTTGTTTGCAGAACGAATATTAGTTGCATGCTTTACCTTTGTGATATTTACAGTAATGTCGTTTTCACGAGTGTGCTCTCCAACGATCATTCCTTCATAAATATCAGTACCAGGTTCAACGAAGATTGTTCCACGGTCCTCAACCTGCATAATTCCATAAGTAGAAGCTTTTCCTGATTCCATTGAGACTAGAACGCCTTGGCGTCTTCCACCGACTTGTCCTTGAAGCATAGGCTGGTAACTGTCAAACGTGTGATTAATAATTCCATAACCGCGAGTCATTGTTAAAAATTCTGTTGTATAACCAATTAAACCACGCGCAGGCACATTAAAGATTAAGCGCACTTGACCTGAGCCATTATTAATCATATCAAGCATTTCACCTTTGCGGGCTCCAATTGATTCCATAACGGCACCTGTATGCTCTTCAGGAACATCAATTTGAACACGTTCTACAGGCTCACAACGTACGCCATCAATTTCTTTTACAATTACTTCTGGTTTAGAAACTTGAAGTTCATAACCTTCACGACGCATATTTTCGATTAGAATAGATAAATGTAGTTCACCACGGCCTGAAACAATCCATGCATCTGGTGAATCTGTATTATCTACCCGTAAGCTGACATCTGTCTGCAACTGAGAACGGAGTCTTTCTTCAATCTTTCTAGAAGTCAAATACTTACCTTCTCTACCAGCAAATGGACTGTTATTAACTACAAATGTCATTTGTAAGGTAGGTTCATCAATTCGTAAGATTGGCAGAGCTTCTTGATGTTCTACAGGACAAACCGTTTCACCGACATTAATGTCCTCCATACCAGAAACGGCAATCAGGTCTCCGGCTTTTGCTTCTTCAATTTCTTGACGCTTTAAGCCAAAGAATCCAAAAATTTTAGTAACGCGGAACTGCTTAACAGACCCATCTATCTTCATTAAGGCTACCTGCTGTCCAACCTTCATCGTCCCGCGGAAGACACGACCGATTCCAATCCGGCCTACATAATCATTGTAATCAAGAAGGGCTACTTGGAATTGAAGCGGCTCATCACTATTATCCACTGGTGCAGGGATATGTTCGACAACGGCATCATATAATGACTGCATATTTTCGTCCTGTTTTTCAGGGTCAGTACTTGCAGTCCCATTAATTGCCGATGCATAAATGACCGGGAACTCAAGTTGGTCTTCGTTTGCTCCGAGCTCGATGAATAAATCAAGAACTTCATCAATTACTTCTAACGGACGGGCAAAATCACGGTCAATTTTATTGACGACTACAATTGGTGTTAAGTTTTGTTCCAAAGCCTTTTTTAATACAAAACGTGTTTGCGGCATACAGCCTTCATAGGCATCAACAACCAGTAAAACCCCATCAACCATCTTCATGATTCGTTCTACTTCACCGCCGAAGTCAGCGTGTCCCGGTGTATCCAAAATGTTGATACGAGTATCTTTATATTGAATAGCGGTATTTTTAGCAAGGATCGTGATTCCACGCTCTCTCTCTAAATCATTTGAATCCATGGCACGTTCTTCTACATGCTCATTTGTACGAAACGTTCCAGATTGTTTTAGCAGTTGATCCACCAATGTCGTTTTACCGTGGTCAACGTGCGCAATAATCGCTATATTACGTATATCATTTCTTATATTCAAAAATTTCCACTCCTACCTTTATCCATAAAATTATTTATAATTATAGTTTTTCATATACAACTAAAACATTATACCACATTTAAAGTGGAAACCTAAAATGATTTTATGTAATATATAAATAAACAAGCTAAAACGTGATAAGAAGAAGGGGTATGTGCTGATGAACAATGTGAAATGGCCTTTACTTTTTTATGCAATCCTCGCGGCAGCAAGTATTGTCGGAATCGGAATATCAATTAGTGAACACAGCGTAATTGGGGGCGTAGGCTGTATTGCAGCTGTGGTTGTTATTATGGGGATGGGTTTTAAAACCAAAAGAAAAATGCGTGAGAATGGAGAATTATAAAAGAAGCTCGGTGGACCCGGGCTTCTTTTTTTATTGCTTACTTAGCTGCCAACCAATCTGACTACCATTGACCGCCTTTTAAATATTCCTTTAAAATAGTCTGGTGAAGCCCTGGTTTTGCTGCGAACAAGGAATCTCTTGAGAGAAAATCAAGTTTTTCCCCTCTTAAATTTGTTACCACTCCACCAAGCTCTTCAATAATAACTGCACCTGCGGCAAAATCCCATGGTGCAAGCCTCATTGAAAAATAGGCATCTACCCTGCCTGCCGCTAAAAATACCATTTCAAGTGCAGCTGTTCCATACGATCTCGTCCCCCTAGCATCTCGCACTAACGGAATCATTAAATTGTGATCAATTCTTTTATTTTCAATAACCCATGTGGCATTAATAGCTAGAATGGATTCCTTAATGGCTGCTTCTTTGAGCATTGGTATAGGTTTTCCATTTATGTAAGCACCTTTTCCACGAAATGCGTGGTACAACTCATCATGGACTACATCATAAATCAAGCCAATTTTACCTACCCCATCTTCATATATACCGATAGAAATGGCAAAATTCCGTTGCTGGTGTATAAAATTCATCGTTCCGTCAATCGGATCAATTAACCAAACAATCCCTCCAAGGTCTTGAAGTTCATCTCCAAAACCCTCTTCACCCATTATTTTATGTTCAGGATAAATTGCTCTAATATGATGGATAAAGAATTGTTCAATTTCTTTGTCAATATTTGTAACTAAATCATTGGGATTTGATTTCGTTTCAATGTTTAACTTGGACTCAAAGGATAAACGGATTTTTTCTCCTGCTTCTTTAACCCATTGTTTTGCGTGGGCATCTATGGTTTCCCAATTCATAGCGTTCCTCCATTCCTGCATTTATTTCAATGTATGTAGTATGATGCACGTTTTATGATTTGATGTACTTCTAGCTTAATCAAATTGAGCTTACACAGCAACTTTTAGCGATTATCGTTCAACTCATCACACATAAGCACACAATAATAAACGAACTCCCCTCATCCCATTTGGAGTTCGTTCAAAACAAGCGATATAGATATATTATCTCTGCATGGTTCATTCCATCTGTATACTCCTTAGATTATAAATCGATCAAAAAGCCTTTAAACGTAATAATTCCAGGCGGATTTTTTCTAATTTTTGCTTGCACTCTTTCATTTTCTTTTCATTCTTCTCTTCAATTGCCTCGAATAATGTGGCCAATTCATAATCCATTTCTAATCTTAATACCGCTGTCTTTTCTTTTTCACTTGCTTTTTTTAGAGATGTATTCATTAGCTGCTTCACTACCACTTCCCCCTTTCATTTTTTACTAATTTTTCTGATTATTTGTTTTACTGTATAATATGAGCCGCCTAGATATGTTGCAACAAATATGTGCATTAACCTATACGAGCAACAAACTTCTTCGTTTTTCTTTCTTATGCTACAATAATTGACAAACAATTGTTGGAGGTAACAAAATGGATTTCGGCGGCTTTACAACTGAGGATTTTAATGTATTTCTAATAGATGGATTAGAAGCACGAATGGAAGCTTTAAAAAATACAGTTCGCCCGAAACTTGAGCAATTAGGTGAATACTTCGAACCAACGATATCCGCTCTAACGGGAGATGAAATGTTCATCCATGTGGCCAAACATGCACGACGAACGATTAATCCGCCAAAGGATACCTGGGTAGCCTTTGCCAATAATCCACGCGGCTATAAAATGCTCCCACATTTCCAAATTGGATTATGGAATACACATTTATTTATTTGGTTTGCTGTCATTTATGAAGCACCGCAAAAAGAGGTAATCGGTGAGCGCTTCATCAAAAAATCAGGAAAAATTCACAAGGAAATACCAAAAGAGTTTTCATGGTCTTTAGACCATACCAAGCCAGATACAATTAAACATCAACAATTAACTAAAGCAGACCTACTTGCTCAATTCGAGCGATTGAAGACCATTAAAAAGGCTGAATTATTATGTGGTTATACAATTGATCGTGACAAAGTGATTGAATTAGGGGCGGATGGTTTATTAGAACAAATTGAAGAGGTGTTTACTAAAGTCGCACCGCTTTATAAAATTGCCCAAAATATGAAATAAAGAAGAAACTCCCGACGGTAACGACGGGAGTTTCTTCTTTATTTCATAATAATTTTATCTCCAGTGGAGGCCTCTTTTGCTTTTTTAATGGTCCGATACGAAGAATACCCACTAATTTCTTCGAATTCTCCACAAAGCGTTTTTTCCTCTGCTTTGCTCGGAACAATCTCTTTGAACCGACGATAGGCCTTCATAACCTCATCTCGTTCAATCCCTTTTTCATATGCCTTCTCAATGGATTCAAAAAATTTAATCACATCGACAATTTCTTCCGTCGACCAACTGTAATCAATGGGGTACTGATATTCCATACAATCACCTGCTTTTCTATGCTAATGTGTATGATACCTCTATTCTCCCCATTTTGCACGAATTTGTTCGGCCTGATTTACCATTCGGGTAAAGAGTTCAGCGACTGTCGGCACATCTTTTATAAGACCCATAACCTGCCCTGCCCAAGCAAACCCACCTGCTGTCTCCCCATCGTATATGTACCGTTTATTAGCACTTCCACTTATAAAGTCTTTGAGCTGTTGATAATCACCATGATCTCCCTCTATCTCGAGGATTTTGTCTGTCCATTTGTTTGCAATGGCTCTGCCAGGTGCCCCTATGGTTCGTTTGATGACGACTGTATCACATTCGGTTCCTTCCACCAACGCTCGTTTGTACACCTCATGTGCGTGTACACACTCCTTTGTTGCGATAAATCTAGTCCCCATTTCAATACCTTCTGCCCCTAAACTCAGGGCAGCCATTAAGCCCCTTCCATCACCTATTCCTCCAGACGCAATCACAGGGATAGACACAGCATCTACTACTTGAGGTATTAAAACAAAAGTTCCAATATCGTCCCTGCCCAGATGTCCACCGCCTTCCTGTCCAACAACCATTACCGCATCGGCCCCCAGCTCCTCTGCCTTTATTGCCTGTCTCCTTGCAGCTACGAGTACAAGGGTTTTAATATCTGTACCCTTTAATTGTTCAAAGATAGGAGTTGGATTTCCGCCAGTCATCGAAACTACTGGTACCTTTTCATCGATGGCAACTTGAAGGAAATCTGAAAATGGTCTTCCTTGCTGTCCAATAGCAAAATTAACCCCAAATGGCTTATTCGTTAATTTTTTTACTTTTCTTATCTCAGCTCTAAGCAATTCAGGATTGGCAAGTGACATAGCCGTAATTTGACCAAGACCTCCTGCGTTTGATACAGCAGCAGCTAAATCTGAATATGCTAAATATGCCAACCCTCCTTGGATAATCGGAAACTGAATATTTAATAGATCGGTAATTCGTGTATGCCAATTCATTTGAACTCCTCCTTCACGTTTATTATTTTGTTTATTCGTCTTCAAAGGTTAATTTTCCTTTCTTTTAAGGGAAACTAACGTTAGGCAAAATTTATCAGTAAAGTTAAATTTAAATCCTTTAAAATACAAAGGAATAATGCTATAATTCCTTTGTTTTATGTCGAATAAAGACGAATAATCCGAGCATTTTTTATAAAGAGGTGTATTTACCATTGTCACAAGAACAAACACCGTTATTTAGCGGTTTAGTAGCACATGCGAAAAAAAAACCAATTCAATTCCACATTCCCGGCCATAAAAAAGGCGCTGGAATGGATACAGAATTCCGCCAATTTATTGGTGATAATGCTTTGTCCATAGACCTAATTAATATCGGACCTCTTGATGATTTACATCAGCCAAAGGGAATCATCAAACAGGCTCAGGATTTAGCAGCCGAAGCCTTTGGAGCGGATCGCACCTTTTTTTCCGTTCAGGGAACCAGCGGCGCAATTATTGCAATGATCATGGCGGTTTGCGGACCTGACGATAAAATTATAGTCCCAAGGAATGTTCATAAATCAATTATGTCAGCGATTGTTTTTTCTGGGGCCATTCCAGTTTTTATCCATCCCGAAATTGATAAAGATTTAGGTATCTCACATGGCATTACAACTGATTCAGTGGAAAAAGCCTTAAAACAGCACCCTGATGCAAAAGCAGTTTTAGTGATAAATCCTACTTACTTCGGAATTTCTGCAGACTTAAAGAAAATTGTGGAAATAGCTCACTCTCATCATGTTCCTGTACTTGTCGATGAAGCCCATGGTGTCCATATCCATTTCCATGATCAACTGCCGCTTTCAGCTATGCAGGCAGGGGCAGACATGGCAGCGACTAGTGTTCATAAATTGGGTGGCTCTATGACCCAGAGCTCGATTCTTAATGTACGAGAAGGACTTGTCTCGGCAAAGCACGTTCAATCCATTTTAAGCATGCTTACAACTACCTCAACATCGTATTTGCTGCTTGCTTCACTGGATGTAGCGCGTAAGCAGCTTGCAACAAAGGGCAAAGAGTTAATTGACAAAACCATAAAGTTATCCCAATCTATTCGGAAGAGAATTAATGAAATCGACCACATTCATTGTGTTGGTGAAGAGATCCTTGGTTCGAAAGCGACTTTTGATTATGACCCGACTAAACTAATTATTTCGGTTAAAAATCTAGGCTTAACCGGTTATGAAGTGGAAAAATGGCTTAGAGAAAAACATAATATTGAGGTAGAACTATCAGACCTTTATAACATCCTGTGCATCATTTCCCTAGGGGATACCGACGCTGAAGGGGACCTTCTAGTCAATGCATTAAGTGAGCTTGCCATCGAATGTGAGCATCGTGTTGGGCAGATTATACCATTAAAAGTTCTCCTCCCTGAAATCCCGGTCCTTGCACTAACACCGAGAGATGCATTTTATGCGGAAACAGAGGTTGTTCCAATGGAAGAATCTGAAGGCCGGATTATTGCAGAGTTTATAATGGTTTATCCCCCTGGTATTCCGATTTTCATTCCAGGTGAAATTATCACCAAAGAAAATCTGCATTACATTCGTGAAAACCTTGAAGCCGGCTTGCCTGTTCAAGGTCCTGAAGATGATGAGATTAAAACAATCCGAGTGATAAAAGAATATAAAGCGATTCAATAGAAGCAAAAAAATAGGATTCCAGTAATGGAATCCCATAGTGTTGAAAAACAACATCGTCAAGAAAATTCCTGAGAACTCTCAGGAATTTCTCTCTTTTTTAATATAGTAAATTGAATCGTTCATCCGCATCGTCTATCATTTTATATGTGAGGTGTAGACCAATATTCTGTAACGAGCGGAGTATGGTCCACTTTTTCAAGTTTTGAATGATGGCAGTCATCAAAACTTGTGTCATCACTTTTTGGGCTCCACGGTAACACGCATAGCGTAAACCGTGGAGTTCTTTACTATGCGCAAAACTTAATTCAATGGTAGCTGGTCGAACCAGCTTTAATATTTTTCCCCGGTACGATAACCGTTGTTCGTGCAACTTATCATATATTCCCTGATGAATTGATATTCGGAGAGTCCGGTCTTCCCCAGGTTTTTTGGCAAACGGACAACCATTACATCCTCCTTTCGGAGGCTTAAACTCATGATATCCCTGCCGGGTCGTTGTTTTATAATAAAACGGGACGCCACAAGGGCAGCTGTAAAGATCCTCTCTCACTTTCCGGAACTTTGTCTTGCGACATTGTGGATGTTCCTTCGTTGACGGACGCCGATATGAGATATAAGTAAATATCTTTCGCTCAAACAATCCTTGGGCCAATTTGGCATTATGGTATCCGGCGTCAAGGGCTATTTCCTTACAGTAGCTACAAACAAATTCCGTAAGGAATCCAACTGGGACAGGAGAATCTTATGGCCGGGCACATTGGCAGCGGTCACCTCGGTTCCAATAATAAAGTTGTGGAGGGTATCCACAATACGGTGTTCAAAGTATGCGAACCGTCCACGTTCATCGTGCTTTACGGATAATGCCGCATCGGGGTCAACAGGGGATTTATTTTTCTTTTATATATTCCTCTTTACCTCTTTCGCTTTGAGTGGTTTCTTGCCGTACCGGTTCCTGAAATCATTGATGACTTTAAGGTCTTCCTCATCTTCTTCAATAGCCATATCTACATTTTCGGACTCACGAATTCTCTTATTCGCATTTGCTTTTAATTCAGTTTCATTAGCTGCCCATGTTTCCAGCGACAAAAACCCCTCCCGGTTAATCTCAAGCAAATGCCGATTAAAAAGATTCAGCCAAAACTGCGGACCACCAAGGCGTTTCCACAGAAATTTTGAAATGGTGGAATGGTCTGGCACTTTTTGAAAGGGGGAAATCCCCAGAAACCATCGGTATGTCATGTTCTGTTGGACGTGTTCACAAGTAAGACGAACCGAACGGAAGCCTTCCAATTTCTGAATCATGAGGATTTTGATTAATATAACAGGATCAGCTGAAGGACGGCCATTTGGCTTAGGGTAGTACTTTTTCAGCTTCTCAAAAAGATGAAACCAGTCCATAACCTTGTCAATTTCAACCAATTTGTGTGAAGGATTATAAGCTTAAAGATAAAAGGCTCTATTTTGTTCCACTTCTTGTGGAGTGTAAGAGAAAAGCATAAAAAAAACCTCCTCTACAATAATGATTGTGAGGAGATTGTAAAAAAATTTTGACACTTTGTCCATTGACAAGTGACTTTATCAACAGAATGGGATTCCAGTAATGGAATCCTTTTTATTTTGTCTTATTATATTTCTTCGTCGTGTTTGTGGTCTTCGCAGCAATTACCTTTAGAATAGAGCACTGTAACTTTTTCATCTTCAAAATGATCAATAGTAGAATTACATGTTTGGCATACAATAGTACCCATTTGTTCAATCCCCTTTTCTTATTGAATGATGATAAATTTAAAACGCTTTCTAATATCCTTAACTCAATAATAATATATCACATTTAACTTTTCAAGCTTAATTTGTATGTCACATTAAATATTTTTTTATAATAAAAGACCTTTTTGAACATTTTATTGCTATCCATATAATAAATAGAACAATTGCTAATTTATTTAATGTATTTAATGTTGTCAGTACTTTTTAATCAGTGCTAGAATAGAATTGCATAGAACATGAACGAAAAAGGGGGAATGGTGATGGCTGTAAATGCATTTATTAAACTCGTGCCCTCATCCGGAAAACAAACGATCACAATTGAAGATGTAAAGGAATTATTTCATTACTATAAAAATATAACGGCAAAAACGGGTGACCAATTGAATTGGCAGTATGGAGAATCTGCATTTCCTTATGAAATAAAAGAAACGGAAGGTACGAAAGGAAAGGCATTTTATTTGCATTCTGACCATGAACGCTACAATGCAATTTTAATTGGTGTTGATAAGGAAACAGTAATAGAGGAAGATCGCACAGAAAGAGAGCAGCAATACATACAAGTTACATTACCTGAACAATCGACACATGGAGATAAAGGAAAAGCGAATGAATTTTGCAAATTTCTTGCAAAAAAACTGCAAGGAGAGCTCCACTTATTTAACGAAAGAATCATGTACTATTATCCAAGAAAATAACACAGAAAAAGACTCCTATATCAAAGGGGTCTTTTTTAGTGAACAAAAAGAGCCAGCGTATAATGGATTGATGTATAGAGCAATAAGCTCAGGGCAGTAATAAACAGCGTTTTTCGCCGCGATTTGGTGACATAATTCCCTAGCATGAATGCCAGGTAAAAGAATACAAAAAACATGATTACTTTATAAATGAGTTGATCATGCTTTGACAGCCATTCAATGAATGTATATCCGCTCCAAATAATAAATTGTAAAATGATCACTAGATAAGCCTTCATTTTATCACCACGCAAAATACAATGTTCTTTTTGGGTTACTGTTTCGTAATGATTGTGGTTTTTCGAGGTAGTGTTTAAAATATATGTTTCATTTCAAATTGTTAGAGATAATTTTCGGAAATCTTTTACCGACCTCCTCACATTTAATGCCTTATCTACTAGATAAATTCGCTCTTAATGAAAATAGTCCTTCCCCATTACAGGAAAGGACTTTTTTAAAGATTATTTTATAATATGAATTGGAGTACCTAGAGCAACTTCAGCTGCTTCCATTGTGATTTCTCCAAGAGTTGGGTGAGCATGGATAGTAAGTGCTAAATCCTCTGCTGTCATACCAGTTTCAATTGCTAAGCCTAGTTCAGCAATCATATCTGAAGCACTTGCTCCAGCAATTTGTGCACCAATAACGACCCCATCTTCTTTGCGAGTGATTAATTTCATGAAACCGTCACTGCTGTCTAGTGATAACGCACGGCCATTTGCAGCAAATGGGAATTTCGCAGCGATGACTTGGATTCCTTCTTCTTTAGCTTGTGCCTCAGTGTATCCAACAGAAGCCAATTCAGGGTCTGAGAATACTACAGCAGGAATACCTAAATAATCAATTTCAGAAGGATGCCCAGCGATTGCTTCCGCAGCAATTTTCGCTTCATAAGAAGCCTTATGAGCTAATTGAGGGCCTGCAACTACATCACCAATCGCATAAATATTGCTGACATTGGTACGGCATTGTTTGTCAATTTCAATCAAACCACGTTCGCTTAATTTAACACCCGCTTGCTCTAAGCCCATTTCGTCTGTATTTGGACGGCGGCCAACCATGACAAATACATAGTCAGCTTCGACTTTCTTCTCTTCACCTTTTGTTTCAAAGGTTACAACTACACCATTTTCAGTTTCTTCTACACCCTTAGCCAATGCATTTGTAAAGAATTCTGCACCACGTTTCTTCATTGTGCGCTTAACAAGTGAAGCCATTTGCTTATCAAATACGCCAAGACCTAAAATTTCGTCAGCACCTTCTAAGATGGTAACCTGACTGCCAAAGTTTGCATAGGCACCGCCAAGTTCGATCCCAATAACGCCACCGCCGATTACAACGATTTTTTCAGGGACTTCGTTTAAATTTAGAGCGCCTGTTGAATTAAGAACACGTTTAGAATATTTAAAAGCTGGCAATTCAATTGGACGAGAACCAGTTGCAATAATGGCATTTTTAAATGTATAAGTCTGAGCGGAATTTTCATCCATTACACGAAGTGTATTGGCATCAACAAAAAACGCCTCACCACGAACGATGTTAACCTTATTTCCTTTTAAAAGGCCTTCAACACCGCCAGTTAACTTTTTAACAATACCACTTTTAAATTCTTGTACTTTTGAAAAGTCGACTTTTACATTTTCAGCTGTGATACCAAAGGACTCAGAATGAACTGCTGTTTCATAACGGTGTCCAGCAGCAATCAAGGCCTTGGAAGGAATACAACCGACGTTTAGACATACGCCGCCAACATATTCTTTTTCAACAATCGTTACTTTTTGTCCTAACTGAGCAGCACGGATAGCTGCAACATATCCTCCAGGACCCGCACCGATGACTATAGTATCTGTTTCAATTGGGAAATCTCCAACTACCATTTTCTTACGCCTCCATTAACAATAGTTCTGGATCGTTTAATAAACGTTTGATATGATTCATAGCATTTTGAGCAGTCGCACCATCAATCATGCGGTGGTCAAAGCTTAAAGATAATGCTAATACTGGTGCCGCTACAATTTCACCGTTGCGGACGATAGGTTTTTCAGCAATTCGACCTACGCCTAAAATAGCCACTTCAGGATGGTTAATTACTGGAGTAAACCATTGGCCGCCAGCTGATCCAATGTTTGAAATTGTGCAAGAAGCACCCTTCATTTCATTTGGAGCAAGTTTACCTTCACGTGCTTTACCAGCTAATTCGTTAATTTCATTAGAAATGGTAAACACAGACTTGCGGTCAGCGTCTTTTACAACTGGAACTAACAAACCTTTTTCAGTGTCGGCAGCAATACCAATGTTGTAATAATGCTTATGAATGATCTCGTTTGTTGCATCGTCAAGAGAAGTATTTAATACAGGGAACTCTCTTAATGCACTAGTCAATGCCTTTACCACATATGGTAAGAAGGTTAGTTTAATTCCTTTTGCAGCCGCTACTTCTTTAAACTTCTTACGGTGTGCAACAAGTTTCGTTACATCGATTTCGTCCATTAATGTAACGTGCGGAGCAGTGTGCTTAGAATTAACCATTGCCTTAGCAATTGCCTTACGAATACCGCTCATTTTTTCACGTGTTTCTGGATATTCGCCTTGTGGAATTGGTGTTGCAGCTTTTGGAGCTTCTGCCTTAGCTTCTGCAGCAGCCGGTGCTGTCACTTCTTGAGCTGGAGCAGCTGCGCCGCCGCTTAAGAAAGCATCAATATCGTTTTTAAGTACACGTCCGTTTTCACCAGTACCAGCTACCAGACGAATTTCTACACCTTTTTCACGTGCATATTTACGGACAGAAGGCATAGCAATAATACGACGATTTGGATCTACTTCAGCTTGTGGTACACTTTGAGCTGCTGGAGCTGCCGCTTCTTGTGCAGGAGCTGCTGGAGCCTCAGCTTGTTTTGGTGCTTCTTCGGCATGATCATCGCCTTTAAATTGTAAGTTTTCATATCCTGGAGCATCAAATGTAACTAGAACTTGACCAACTGTCGCTACCGTTCCTTCTCCAACTAATACTTCTTGAACAGTACCCTCTACTGGGGATGGAATTTCAACTACAGCTTTATCATTTTGAATTTCACATAGGACATCATCTTCTTGGACCTTATCACCTGGCTTTACAAACCATTTGACGATTTCACCTTCGTGAATACCTTCACCAATATCCGGCATTTTAAATTGAAATGACACAGAGATTCATCTCCTATTATTCATATATTTTAGTCAATTACCTAAGGATGGGAAAAGAAAATACTTTTCCCATATAAAATAGTTGTTATTAAAAAGTTAATACTTTTTTAGCAGTTTCGAGAACATCCTTGTAGTTAGGAAGCCATACTGATTCCGCTTGTGGGAATGGGAATACTGTATCTGGTGCAGCAACACGTAATACAGGTGCCTCCAAGCTTAAAATAGCACGATCATTAATTTCAGCAACAACATGTGCAGCAACACCTGCTTGTTTTTGCGCTTCTTGAACAACGATCGCACGACCAGTTTTCTCAACCGAAGCAATAATTGTCTCAATATCAATTGGGCTTACAGTACGTAAGTCAATAACCTCTGCAGAATATCCTTCTTTTTCTAATTCTTCCGCTGCTTTTAATGACTCATGAACCATTGCACCGTAAGTAATAATGGATACATCAGTTCCTTCACGCTTCACTTCAGCTTTCCCTAGTGGGATAGTGTATTCCTCTTCAGGAACCTCTTGACGGAAAGAACGGTACAGTTTCATATGCTCAAGGAAAATAACCGGATCATTATCACGAATTGCAGAAATAAGAAGTCCTTTTGCATCATATGGAGTGGATGGAATAACTACCTTGACTCCAGGAGTTTGAGCCATAAGGCCTTCTAAGCTGTCCGCGTGCATATCAGGAGTATGTACGCCTCCGCCAAATGGCGAGCGAATGGTAACCGGAGCACTGTATCTTCCACCTGAACGATAACGTTGACGAGCTAATTGACCAGCAATGGAATCCATTACTTCAAACACGAAACCAAAAAATTGAATTTCCGGAACAGGGCGGAAGCCTTGTAAACTTAGACCTACTGCTAAACCGCCAATTCCTGATTCAGCAAGGGGCGTGTCAAATACGCGATCTTCACCAAATTCTTGGTGCAACCCTTCAGTTGCACGGAATACACCACCGTTTACGCCTACGTCTTCACCGAAAACTAATACATTCGGATCATTACGCAATTCCGTACGTAATGCATCTGTTATTGCTTGAATCATTGTCATTTGAGCCATGGCTTACTTCGACTCCTTTTCTTTATATAATTCATATTGCTCTTTTAAAGTATCAGGCATTTCTTCATACATAATAGACATTAAATCAGTTACCTTTTGTTTAGGTGCTGCATCAGCTTGTTTAAGAGCTTCTTTAATATCTTCTTTTGCTTGCTCAATTACTTCTGTTTCTTTTTCTTCACTCCATAATCCCTTGTTTTCAAGGAACTTACGGAAACGGACAAGTGGATCCTTCTTTTCCCACTCATTATCAAGATCTGCTGTACGGTAACGAGTTGGGTCATCCCCAGCCATTGTATGTGGACCATAACGGTAAGTTAAAGTTTCAATTAGAGTAGGACCTTCGCCATTAATTGCACGTACGCGTGCTTCGCGAGTTGCCGCATAAACTGCTAATGGATCCATACCATCTACCACGATACCAGGAATACCAGCAGCAACAGCTTTTTGCGCTAATGTTTTTGCTGCTGTTTGCTTTTCACGTGGTGTTGAAATCGCAAATTGGTTATTTTGAATAACAAAGATAGCTGGAGCTTTGTATGCCCCTGCAAAGTTGATTCCTTCATAGAAATCCCCTTGTGATGTTCCACCATCACCTGTATAGGTAATTGCAACAGCCTTAGTACCGCGCTTCTTCATACCTAGTGCTACCCCAGCAGTTTGAACATACTGAGCACCAATGATAATTTGAGGATGAAGTACGTTTACACCTTCAGGGATATTCATACCTTGGAAATGTCCTCTAGACCATAAAAATGCTTGTGATAATGGGAGGCCATGCCAAACGATTTGCGGCACATCACGATATCCAGGAAGGATAAAGTCTTCAGTTTCAAGCGCAAATTGTGAAGCAAGCTGTGATGCTTCTTGCCCAGCTGTTGGAGCATAGAAACCTAATCTTCCTTGACGGTTTAAAGAAATAGAACGCTGATCTAGAATTCTAGTGTAAACCATCCGGCGCATTAATTCTTGAAGCTGTTCATCAGTAAGGTCAGGCATTGCCGCTTCGTTGACAACCTCACCTTGTTCATTAAGGATTTGAAGTGTTTGAAATTGTTCTTCTACAGCTTCGAGTGCTTTGTTGGCATCAAGCTGGGCATTCTTAAGTTTAGAAGCCATTATGTCATCTCTTCCTTTCTTTTTAGGGCCTATTTTTAAAAAATCCACTATTTTAGATTACCCAAAAATTGCGATTAAACATCTTGTATTTGGTTCATCTATTTCGATATTACATAAGGTTTGACGGCCTTGATTGGGATGGATACATACTATGAACTAGTGTCTCACAGAAAAGGTAAGAAAAAACGAAAGTTCTTTTTCCATAACATATTATTCTGTATCACTATTTTATGTAACATCATTAGTACAACTTTTATCACACTTCTGAGTTTACAACTTTTACTTTATGTCGTCAAATACTAAGTTTCATTATTTTTCATTCAATAACTTATATTTAAAATCAACTTTACCGAGTAACTGTATCACTAAATCACGCAAACTGTTATATATAATGTCACAATTTAGACACTTGTTATAATATAGAAAAAATCGGCTGTTAATCAGCCGATTCAAGATCATTCTTCTTCACTTAGTTTTTAGTCCTGCCTTTTTATAAAATGAAAGTTTTTTTTCATTATATTGTTCCGTATATTTATTAAATTGCTCATTTGCAGCGTATACCATTTTATATGATTCATTCAGCTTATTAATTTGAGCCTCAAGATCCTCTAAGGGTAGATTTTTATTTTTAAACATTTGATATAATTGTTTATCATATTGGAGAGCCTCAGAGTATTGCTTATACAAATCTCTATGTGCTTCATATCTTTTCATCATAATACCATAAAGATCATTAGCCAATTTCTTTAGTCCAGGGTCCTCTATTTGCTCTTTAAGATCAGCAACTTTTGAAAATTCCTGTTCTGATTCTTTTAGGCTTGTCGTTTCTTTCTCTAGGTGCTCTTTTCGTTTATCTGCTAAGGCAAGAGCTTCATCAGAAAGTTTGACAATCTGATCATATTCTTTCATACCTTGTTTTATAATTTGGTCATATACAGCCTTTTCTTGTTTTTCTAAAGCAACTAATGGTTCTTGCTGTTCATCAAATACCTTTTCCTTATTGACAACATTTTCTAAGACATCATACATTTTCTCAGGCGGGGTCTTTTTTTGTGTACATCCTGACAAAGTGAAAATTATTGCCACGACTATTAAGAGAATGGTGCTTCTTCCTTTGAGTAACAATTTCCAACCTCCTTACTTCTGCAATTCCTACTATATCGGTATAAAGTTTGTTTGACAATATCCTAATCACCATTAGACAAGCAAAATTCAAAAGTAAACACTTATTAACATTTTGTCTATTGTTTGATAGACTAATGCTGGTGACTTAACTTTATGGAACTTTAGGAGTGAATGTTCATGTTAACAATGGAGGATATCATTCGAGACGGGCATCCTACCCTTCGAAAAGTAGCAGCGGAGGTAGTCCTGCCGCCATCCGAAGAGGATAAACAAATCTTAGCCAGTCTTTTAGAATACGTAATAAACAGTCAAAACAGTGAAATTGCTACAAGATATAGCCTTCGTCCAGGGATTGGTTTAGCTGCTCCGCAAATAAACGTGTCAAAAAGAATGATTGCCGTACATCTCACAGATGATAAAGGAACTTTATACAGCTATGCTTTATTTAACCCCAAGATCGTCAGTCATTCAGTTGAGAAGGCCTACCTTCAGTCCGGGGAAGGCTGCTTGTCTGTTGATGAAGCTATTCCGGGATATGTTCCAAGGTATGCCCGGATTACTGTAAAAGGAGTAACTCTTGAGGGTGAGGAAGTCAAACTTCGTCTGAAAGGTCTGCCGGCAATCTGTTTCCAGCATGAAATTGACCACCTTAATGGCATCATGTTTTATGACTATATCGATAAAAAGGATCCTTTAAAACCGGTCGAAGGAGCAATCCCCATAGAAAGATAAGACACTGGCCTTTCCATTAGGCCGGTGTTTTTTTGTTCAATATTCTTCCATCTTATACCATGAAAGAATACCTATTTTCCTCATATAATAATAGTAAAAAAATATCTACGGTAAAAAAATTTCAATTATCTGCCATAGCCTGCTTTACTTTGGACAAGGTTCGTATAAAATAAAGGTAAGGAGATGATCCACTATGTTAAAGAAGCTAAGAAAGAAGCTCTTAAAACAGTGGAACGATTTACTTAGAAAAAAATCTATTGCCTAATTTATTCAAGGGCCCTTCAAACTTGCGAAGGGCTCCTTCATTATTGTAAATTGTAGTAATATGATTTAAATTTACATACTTTTCATATATAGTCCACGGAGTCCCCAAAGAAAATAAATGAAAAAGATGAAAATATTTTATATAATATAAAAAGTTATGATTCAGTAAGGAGCGAATTTGTCATGGTATTTAAAGTGTATTATCAAGAAAAAGTTACAGAAGTTCCCGTTAGAGAAAACACTAAAACCATCTTTGTTGAAGGTGAATCGGTAAGAGATGTACGAAAAAAAATTGCTGACCGCGGTTTTAATGTGGAACATGTACAAGAAGTTAAAGGAGCTTATTTAGAATACGAACAACAAAATGAAGACTTTAAAGTATTGGAGATTGGATAATTTATGAAATTTGTCAAAAATGATCAAACTGCTGTTTTTGCCTTGGGTGGTTTAGGTGAAATAGGCAAAAACACCTATGCAGTTCAGTTCCAAGATGAAATTATATTAATCGATGCCGGTATTAAATTCCCGGAGGATGAATTATTAGGAATCGATTATGTTATCCCAGATTACACCTATTTAGTTAAAAATGAAGAAAAAATCAAAGGATTATTTGTAACCCACGGACACGAAGACCATATTGGCGGTATCCCTTATTTACTTCGTGAAATAAATATTCCGATTTATGGCGGCAAACTGGCCCTTGGGTTAATTAAAAATAAATTAGAAGAGCACGGATTATTACGAAATGCTAAACTGATTGAAATTAAAGAAGACGATATCATTAAGTTCCGCAAAACATCCGTTACGTTTTTCCGGACCACCCACAGTATTCCTGATTCCTATGGTATTGTTGTAAAAACCCCTCCAGGCCAAATAGTTCATACAGGTGACTTTAAATTTGATTTTACCCCCGTAGGCGAACCTGCTAATTTAACCAAAATGGCTGAAATAGGCAAAGAAGGGGTTCTGTGCTTACTCTCGGATAGTACTAACAGTGAAATTCCTGATTTCACAATGTCCGAGCGCCGTGTGGGTGAAAGTATCCAAGATATTTTCAGAAAAGTGGATGGCCGGATTATCTTTGCAACCTTTGCATCCAACATTCACAGACTACAGCAAGTAGTAGAAGCAGCCGTTGTGAACGGACGAAAAGTTGCTGTGTTTGGCCGGAGCATGGAAGCAGCTATTAATATCGGACTTGAGTTAGGCTATATTATGGCCCCTAAAGAGACATTTATCGAATCAAATCAAATTAACAGATTACCTGCTGATAAAGTGACAATACTTTGTACAGGCAGTCAGGGTGAACCAATGGCAGCACTATCTAGGATTGCAAATGGAACCCACAGACAAATTCAAATTATTCCTGGTGATACGGTGGTCTTCTCGTCTTCTCCGATTCCAGGGAACACCATTAGCGTTAGCAGGACGATAAATATGTTGTACCGCGCCGGCGCAGAAGTGATCCATGGTAAGTTAAGTAATATTCATACTTCCGGACACGGTGGACAAGAAGAACAAAAATTAATGCTGCGCTTGATTAAGCCTAAATTCTTTATGCCTATCCACGGTGAATATCGGATGCAAAAAATGCATGCCAAACTCGCTGTTGATTGCGGGGTTGAGGAAGAAAATTGTTTTATTATGGACAATGGTGAAGTACTCGCTTTATCTGATTGTACAGCACAAGTTGCTGGAAAAATCCCTTCCGGTTCAGTCTATATTGACGGAAGCGGCGTGGGTGACATCGGAAACATTGTTTTAAGGGACCGCCGTATTCTTTCAGAAGAAGGATTAGTGGTTGTGGTAGTTAGTATCAATATGAAAGAATTTAAAATTTCATCAGGCCCTGACCTTATTTCCCGGGGATTTGTCTACATGAGAGAATCTGGCGATTTAATAAATGACGCTCAGAACCTGATCACCAAACACTTAAATAAAGTGATGGAACGAAAAACGAGCCAATGGTCTGAAATAAAGAATGAGATCACAGATACTCTTGCACCTTTCCTTTATGAAAAGACAAAACGCAGACCAATGATTTTACCAATCATTATGGAAGTATAGAAAATCAGAACAAAAGCGGAAGAGCCAAGGCCTTCCGCTTTTTCTTTTCTTTTTTTTCTATTCTAATACGCGTTTCTCAAACCGATCGATATCTTGATCATTTCCAATGACTATAAGTATATCATTGCTATGAATGGTTTCTTTTGCTTGAGGAGAAACGATAATCTCTTCTCCTCTTTTAATCGCGACAATATTTAACCCGTACTTTTTTCGTATATCCAAATCCATAATTGTGTTGCCGCTTAGTTTTTTATTTGCAACAATTTCCACAATACTATGTTCTGCAGAAAGCTCAAGATAGTCCAGTACGCTATTAGAAGCCATATTGTTAGCTATCCGTTTTCCCATATCCCTTTCAGGGTGAACGACTTGATCTGCCCCAATTTTCTTAAGCACTTTTCCATGATAATCATTTTGCGCTTTGGCAGTAATACGTGCCACACCTAGTTCTTTCAAAATTAAGGTGGTTAAGATACTTGCTTGAATGTCATCACCGATCGCCACAATCACATGGTCGAAATTACGAATCCCTAAGCTTTTCAAGACATTCTCATCAGTTGTATCACCGACAACTGCATGGGAAGCAATCATGCTATATTGATTGACTCGTTCTTCATTGATATCAATCCCGAGTACTTCCATTCCTTCTTCGCTTAATGTTTGGCATATGCTGCCACCAAACCGTCCAAGGCCAATTACTGCAAAACTTTTTTTCATGTAGAAAAACTCCCCCATATGAATCAAGTCAGTATACATCTTAAAAACACGTTACGTTAAAATATTTACTCCCGCCTGTTGTGGCTTTTTTTCTTATTATAATATAGATACACAAGAAAGCCCAATAAGACGAAGATAATCATAATGGGCAGGTTCCCAAAAATAAACACAACTAACCCCGAAAGTCCTGCCAATAATAAATTTGTACTTTTCATAAATTGTTTTTTCGTTTTTTCCCAAGTATTTAGTTGATCTTTTTCCAGATTAGGAACGACTACTTTCTTTTCATATAGGGTGATGTTCACAGTTGAAAAGGACGTCTGATTTTCTAAATACTTCATTCTTCCTTCGATAATTTCTATTTCTTCTTGAACAGACGCTAAATCCGCAGAAATCTTAAGTAAATCTTCTGTTTTGGCTGCATTTTTCATAAAGCTAAGCAGGCGCTCTTCAACTGCCTTTTTAGACTTTAATCGAGATTCTAGGTCAACATATTCCTCGGTAACGTCTTGCCCGTTAATATTCCTCTGCAGTACCTCAGCGGCCTGCCCTTCAGCATCTGTCAAAAAATCCTGAAAATGTTCTTGAGGAATTCTCAATTTCAAACTACCGCTAACTAGTTCATTCCCATCTTTAGTTACATTCGATTCTGCTATATAACCGCCGTATTTTTTTGCCTTTCTTTCTAGGGTTTGCACCGTTTGTTCAAATTTTTTTACACGCAGCTCTAACTCCGCCTGATAAATGACCATCTGATCATTCACCTTGACTTTGACTGGATTCAGCGATTTTTCTGTTTTACTATCAGTTGAGGTCAATGATTCTGCATTTTTTTCAGACTGACCTGTGTCCATTACTCCTTTACTTTCCGTAGCTATTTTTGCACTTTCATCCTTACTTTCTGAACTGCTGCATCCAGATAAACCAACTAACAACACCATAAACAATATCGATATGGCACTTTTAGACCAGCTCATTTGCTTGGCCCCCTCATTTTCTATTTAAACATATCGACGTTTGTTTATTAGGAAAGTTACATGGTTAAGGCATAAAAAAAGAAGGTGTCCCAAAAGTACACCTCCTTTTTTATACATTCAATTAGTCTGTTGATTTCCGCTCCAAGCGCAAGCGGTTCCCGGGAGTCTTCGCGCCTTCCGCTCCAATCAACAGATTGTGAAAAAAGTTATTCATCAACAATCTTTTGGGTCAGCCTCTTTATAAAATTATTCTGTTTTTTCCAGTTCATCTAGTACACGATTGACGCGCTTTTCAAGCATTTTCATTCCGCTGCCTCCTGCTTGGAAATGGCGGAGTTTGCCTTCACGGTCAAAAACGTAGTAGGCAGGTACATATTGATTCTCAAACGCTTCTGTTAGCTTATGTTGACTGTCAACGAAAATTGGCTGAGTAATTCCATGTTCAGCAGCTACTTTTTTTATTTCCTCAAGGTTCAAATCATCTTCTGAACGAGGCATATGAACTGCAACTACATTTAATTTTTCCTTATACTCATCTCGGAATTGATTGACTTGCGGCATGGCCTCTTTACATAAATGGCAGCTAATAGACCAGAAATGAATTAAAGTTGGTTTCTCACCAACTAAGTCATCTTTTGTTACCTGGCCGTTTAACCATTCGGTTGCACCAGCTAATTCTGGCATTTGTTCGCGTAATTTCATGGTTAGATCCCCTTTTTTTAAAAAAGACCTAACGCATTGGTTAGGTCCATTCTTGATTGATTAAACATTCAATGTCGCTTGTCCTGGTTTCCAGTTGGCTGGGCAAAGACCGCCAGTTTGTAATGCTTGAAGGACACGTAATGTTTCATCTACGTCACGGCCGATATTGTTGTGGTTGACAACCGAATATTTTAATTCACCTTCCGGGTCGATGATGAATAGACCACGAAGAGCTACACCCTCTTCTTCAATTAACACGCCATAATCACGAGAAACTACGTGATTAGTGTCAGCAGCTAAAGAATAATTTAATTGGCCAAGACCATTGTTTTTACGGTCTGTATTAATCCAAGCAAGGTGTGTATGAATAGTGTCAGTAGAAGCACCTACAACTACTGCGTCTAGGTCTTCAAACTCTTCAAAACGGTCAGACATTGCAGTGATTTCCGTTGGACATACAAATGTAAAATCCATTGGATAGAAGAACAATACTGTCCATTTATCATTTTTCATGTTTTCTTCAAGGCTTACTTTTCCAAATTCTTTGTTTGGTAATACGGCTTCCATTTCAAAGCGTGGTGCTTGTTTGCCTACCATGCGTTCTGGCATTAAAAATCCCTCCAAAAAATTATTTAAATGAGATTTTGAACAGCCATTTATATGGGCCATCCTTAACAATCCTCATTATAGGACCAATCCTACATTTGAGTAGAAATTAAATTATGTATTAATAATAACTACTTATTATTAATTATAATCTAAAATTCCCCTTAGTCAGTTTTTCCTATTTCCGTGAGAATAAACGACAATATGTAACATTATTCCTTTTTAATTTTAGCATAATTAACCAAATTGAAGAAAGTAATCTGACTTGCCAATCAGTCATGGTTAGTTGCCCTTAAAGGAGATATAGCTTGTCAAAAGCCTTACAGCTACGTCGATTGCTCCTTCATTTGGATTAAGCTTTGCATGATGGAGTCCATACGGCGAATCAACCCCCAGCCAAAACATTAAACCAGGTATTTCTTTAAGCATATAGCCAAAGTCCTCACCCGTCATGGCCTCCCGACATTCGACCACTGTTATATCTGTTTTATTTCTAATATATTCCATAAATTCCCTTGTTACTGATTCAGTATTGTAGACTTGATGATACATCGAACCATAATCAATACTAGTTTCACACTCATACCCTGTCTCAATCCCTTTAACAAGGGCTTCAATTCGATGTTTTACCCTTTTCATGGCTTCTGGAGATAATGTTCTAATCGTTCCCTCAAGTCTTGCCTTCTCAGCAATAATATTTTGGACGGTGCCGCCCGTTATTTTTCCAATCGTTATCACAGCACTATCTAATGGATCAATATTTCTGGAAATGACTGTTTGCAGCTGGCTGACAAGAGAGCAGGCAGCGACAACCATATCATTTGTTTGATGCGGATAAGCAGCATGACCGCCTTTTCCCTTTAGATCTATAAACAATTCAGATGTATTGGCAAATAATAAACCTTCTTTTAAAGCAATGGTTCCAACAGGATACTCAGGTGCAATGTGAAGGGCAAATATTAAATCAGGCATCCATTCCTGTATTTCTTCCGAATTTAACATAGGTTCTGCTCCACCAGGGCCTTCTTCGGCAGGTTGGAATAGGAACAAAAGATCGTCGTTTATAGGGTTATGAATGAAGTAAGACAGCACACCTAAAGCAATCGTCATATGAAAATCATGACCGCAGGCATGCATCCTTTCATTGAGTGAAGAGGAAAAGTCTAAACCCGTTTCTTCTGTGATGGGCAGACCATCAATATCTGTTCGATAACCTATCGTTTTTGAGGGTTTTATTCCATTAACCTTTACTAGCAATCCAGTTTTCCATTTTTTTATGGAAATGCGGTCTTGCGGGAAAGATTCTATTATTGCTAAAAGATAGCTTTGAGTTTTAAATTCTTGAAAACCAAGTTCTGGAATTTGGTGTAAATCCCTGCGTATTTCGATTAATGATTTCATATTAATATCTCCTTTCTATCCCTATAGAAGAAGCGTGGATTTAGGTCCACGCTTTTACCACTTCATACATGTCCGCCTATAATTGACGAAGCTCTTGCATGATTTCTGTTTTTGATTTTGTCTTTTCATCAATATCTTTAATTTTCTTTGCTGGTGTACCTGCAACAACTGTATAGGGCGGTACATCTTTCGTTACTACTGCACCTGCAGCGACAACAGAGCCTGTACCAACTGTTACACCTTCAAGCACGACTGCGTTAGCACCAATTAGTACATCGTCTTCAATGATAACAGGTTTTGCGGATGGAGGCTCAATTACTCCCGCTAAAACGGTTCCCGCTCCAATATGACAGTTCTTACCGACAGTTGCTCTACCGCCAAGAACTACCCCCATATCGATCATCGTTTTTTCGCCAATAACGGCACCAATATTGATGACGGCTCCCATCATAATAACAGCATTATCACCAATTTCTACCTGGTCACGGATTGTAACCCCTGGCTCAATTCTTGCATTAATGCGTTTTGTGTCTAACAATGGGATGGCTGAATTGCGTCGGTCATTTTCGACCACATAATCTTCAATTTTTTCTTTGTTCGCTTCTAATGCTGCATTAATATCTGCCCATTCACCAAAAACAATACCTGTATTTCCATTAATAAAGGCTTTTGCTTCGTTTCCGAAATCAATACCTTCTAGGTCACCTTTTAAATAAACCTTAACAGGTGTAGATTTTTTACTATTTGCAATAAAAGAAATAATTTCATGTGCATCCATCATTTTTCTAACTTGCCCCCTATTCATGTACTAAAAAATACTTTAACAAACAAAAGGAATGAAAACAAGAAAAAACAACCTTATTCTTCAGAAGATTCGGCGATATATTCCTTGATTAGTTCCATAAATGCATGAACTTGTTTAAGCTGGAATGCTGACTCATATCCTAATAACCAAGTATCTCGTTTGAGCGGTTTATTATTCTCATCCACTAAAGGGATTTTAAAAATGCCCTGATCTGCTTTTCTAAGAGTTATCGATGGTAAAATAGCGTAACCTATGCCATTAAAAGCCATCTGTTTACAAGTTTCTATTTGGTCGACGACAACTGTTCTTTTTGGAGAGGTTTTAAATTTTAGCATCCACCAATCCTGGATTTCCTGATAGTAGTTAGAATCACTTTTAAATTGGATAAAAGGTCGATCCGTCTTTAAAACTTGTTCTGGCTTGGTAATTTCTCGATCAACAAGATAAAGCGGATCATTAAAAAGATGAACTTTTATTCCTTTCCAGTCAGGAGTTCCGCGGATAATCCCAATATGTACCTGATCTTCGTATAAACATTTTAGAATTTCACTGCTCCAGCCTGTTACTAATGAGATTTTCACTTGCGGATATTTATCAATGAATTTCTTTAAAACCTCTGGAAGCCAATTTTGTCCTACGATAGAGGCAACAGCAATTTTTAATGTACCAGATACGCCTTCTTGAAGGGAATCGATCGTTTCACGGACCTTTTCCTGTTTTGTTAAAATCTCGTTTACAAAGTCGATTACATGCTCCCCGGCAGGTGTTAAGGATAACCCCTTTTGTGAGCGGATAAACAATTTAGTTCCCCATTCCTTTTCAATCGTTTGTAAACGTTGTGAAAGGGCTGGCTGCGATACAAACAGCCGCTCTGAAGCCTTTCTCATATTCATTTCCTGAGCTAAAACCGATAATAACTGAAATTCTGATAGGGAGGACAAAGTCAAAACCTCCTAACTTTTTTCTATTGGACTATAATCCACTTTCTTTTTAGGAATAAATAATATTAATAGCATACTGATAACGGCAAAGGTCAATACAACATAATAAACAGAATGTAAAGAGAAGGTCAGCCCTTCTTGTAAAATACTTTTCACCGAAGCAGGCAAATGATTTCGCTCGTCGATCTTTAAAAGTTTATTAGCATCCTCAACTGTTAAAGACTTGTTATTTTCAGTAAAAAAATGAGTCATTCTATTATTAAGAATACCACCTAATAAAGCTGCACCAATCGTATTCCCTAAATTCCGCATAAACATATTTGCGGCGGTTGCGATTCCCCGCTGCTGCCATTCAACGGTGCTTTGAATAGAGACAATGAAAGCTGTAGAAGTAAAACCCATTCCGACACCTATAAGGAAAGAGCCGACTGCTGCCCAAATCGGTCCTGCAGAAGCAGACATCGTTACAAAGGCGACACTGCCCAATACTAAAAAGGCGCCTCCAATAATCGAAGTTTTTCGATATCCGATGTTAATAAGCATTTTTCCAGAAAGGGTAGACGCAATCGGCCAGCCGATTGACATCGTAGTTAACGTAAATCCTGCGACAATCGGTGTTTGTTCCATCACACCTTGAACAAAGGTTGGTAAAAAGCTTGATATCCCAATTAAAATAATCCCAGATGTTAGGGATGTAATATTTGCGATAAAGATGGAGCGTTCCTTCCAGATGGAAAACGGCATTACTGGTTCAGTAGCTTTGCCTTCTTGAATGACAAAGGCTATTAAAGCTACAACCGTTACAATCAGCAACCCGCTCAACTGCCATGACCCCCATGACCAGCGGCTTTCCCCTTCAATAAGAATAAACATAAGAGTCGAAATCGTGACAGTTAAAAGGATCGCCCCCAAATAATCTATCTCGTGCTTTTTCTTTACAACATCTTCGTGAAGGAATAACCATAGACCAACCAATGATAGGAGTCCAAGCGGAATGTTAATCCAAAATACATAATGCCAACTGACATATTGAACGAGTAAACCCCCGACTGCAGGCCCCGTAATAGCTGATATCCCCCAAACGCTAGAGAGATAGCCTTGAATTTTAGCACGTTCCTCAGTAGTATAAATATCGCCTACAATGGTTGTAGCAATTGGTGTTACAGCTCCTGCTCCAAAGCCTTGAATCAACCGAAAAATAATCAGTGTTTTCATGGAACCAGCAAGCCCACATAGAATAGAACCAACCAAAAATATGATAATTCCAATGGTTAAAATAGGTTTTCGCCCAAATAAATCAGAAAGTTTACCATAAATAAGGACTGTAATCGAGTTCATTAAAAGGTATGCAGAGAAAACCCAGCTATATAAGGTAAACCCCCCCAAATCCGCAACAATTGCCGGCATAGCTGTCGAAACAATCGTTGCTTCAATTGCCCCCATAAACATGGCAAGCATGACCGAGGCTAGTACTAGTGACTTTTTGGTTTGCTTTCTTTTCGGAGTTCCAAACGCTTCAATATCGGTACTCATTTCACACCTCTTATCGTAAAAAAATAGAGCCCCCAAATGGGAGCAGAGCGCTAACGGCTATTTTTTATTTCTCTTAACGACTTTACTTAATTGATTTAATACTGTACTTCTTGGTAAAATACCTTCAAAAAAGCCTTCTTCATTTTCAATACAAAGAAATGGTTGGTTTACTAACAAGTCTAAACATTGACTGATAGATGCTGATACTCCCACTCGTGGAATAGAGCTTTTCATCACTTCTTCGACCCGTTTGTTCTCAAGCTGTTCAAATTCTATCCGTTCAAGCCCAAGAATAGAATCCATTATAATAGGGGTGCTGATCAGCCCATGAAGCTTATAATGTGGATCTAAAACAGGTATAGCGGTATAACCGCTTTTCGTTAATACCAATAGGGCATGCTCGAGATTGTTGCCTACTTGCACATGAGCAACGCGCTCAGATGGTATCATTAATTGTTTGATTGTTAATTCTAAGAATTCCCCGCTAGGAAGACTAATCATAAGTCGAATACTCCTCAATTATGTTTTTCTACAGACCTATTCTATCACAGTTTCCAGATGTCCGGGTTAATTTTAAAACCGTTTTCCAAAGAAAAAAAGGAACCCTGAAAGGCTCCTACTGAATTAAATCAAAGATTTCAATTGTAATCATATCAATGTTATCAAATTGGTATCTTTTTGGTTTTTCCTTCTCGTTATAGATTTCCAATTCAAAGGTTTCAGTCTTTGGATGAAAGGTTACCTGACATTTTCTTTCACCATTTACTTCAAAATAACGTTGTGCTGGTTCTCCACTTGTTGATTGTTCCTGAAGGTTTTTTAACCTAGTTAATATACCTTGTAGCTGTGACATCTAATTATCCTCCTTTTAACACAAACAAACTGTCTACAGTTATGTTTCTCATTTGGCATCTTTCTATCCTAGTCAAATGATTTCAAAATTTGACAGCCAAGTTTTTATGCCAATATTAAAAGAATAAGATAATAGACCACATTTGTCCAAATAAAAATGAAGAAATCATAATTTTTTTAACAAAACAAGGAAAAATAGGTACCCTGACAGGGGACCTATCAATAAAATTTAATCGCAAAGAAAAGAATAATAAACAGCGTTAAAGCAAAAAAGATTCCATATGCCAAGAAAATTGGGTTTTTAGTATATGGACTTTTTTGTACATGATCCGAAATTTTTGTATCTAAGTTTCCTTCAACTGTCTTATGCTGTCTGGCAGCGGAAAAGGTGTGTATGAGTGAAAAGGCAAGTACCGCTATAATCAGAATAGAAAGGATATTTTCAAAAAGATTCATGAGCAAGACTCCTTCTAATGAACGTTATCATTAAAATTCCACTTCATAAATCATTCTATACCCTCCCAATCATTACAATAATTGGTCATGTTCAAATAAATACCGATATGAAATATCAATAAATAAATATTCATTGTCGTTCATTGGAAAAGAAAAGGTCCGAATAGTATCGCCTGTTTCAATATCACCATATAAATCGGATAATCTGCCCTTTTGTTCATGCCGCATCTTGATAATATTTTCTAAAAAATACGGCCGCCAACTCCAATTTTTATTTAAGTAAACAGATTGGGTCACCCAGCCATTTTCCCCTTTAAAAATATTGGCTGATTTCTGAAATCCATCTTCATCACATACATACATCCGAAAAGCTATGTCATCCATTTCCTTGATCAACGCCTGAAATAAAGCCTCATATCCTGCCCTTTTATTTCTATTTACAATGTCCTGAACCATGGTTTGAAAATACTCGACTGTAGTATAAACAGCTTCTAATTTTCGCTTTTCATAGGCAATAAAATCATGAAATTTTTCCTTTAGGCGATACTTAAGAAGATCCCGGTTAATAAATTCATCTGTGGGGGGATGTAAATAAAAACCTTGATAGTAGTGTCCGCCATTTTTCCAAGCAAACTGCAGCTGATAACTCATTTCAATATTCTCAAAAAGAAGAGTTGCTCCTATTTTCCTTGCCAAAAGTGACAAGGAGAACAAGACATCATTAAAATTCACCCCAATAGCTGTTGATTTTAGTGCTTGAAGGTTTATTTTTAGAATATCGGGTTCAAGTTGGCCAATCCGCTCAAAATAGTGACTTTCGTCTCCAATACTCGCCATCGCAATTTTTAACCCATAGGTTCGATAATATTGCAGGAGATGATCGAATTGATCTATATCCCCTTGATAATTCCGATCAGAAATTTCTAGAATAATTCGGTTTAAACGGAGTCCCTTTTTTTCAAACTCTAACAACTCTTGTAAAAAAGGCTCCCCATGTCCGTACATTAATAACTCTGCATTTCGGTTCAAAAAGATCAGGATATCCTCGTCAAGATTTAAGACCTTTTCAAGTGCTTTCTTTACTACTAATAAGTCCACTTCATATTTATATTCATCAGGAATTTGATCATCATGAAAAAAAGGTCCCAGACTAATGACATTTCCATTTGATTGGTATCGCCCCAATACTTCGTAAGCAATCACACGCTGCTCATCCGCATTAAATATCGGTTGAAAATAAGGAATGACATTTTCAAGATCCGATAATATTTCCAATGCATCCATCCGACTTCCTCCATCTAATTTTTCTCATAATACCATACGCTTAATTTCCCCATCTCGTTCTTTTCCAAAAGGATACCATTATAGCATCAATGATACAATCATAACCTATAGTCAGTGCTTCCAAAAAGGAGAGTGTTTTGTGAAAGGCCTATACTTATTAACATCAATACTGACTATGATTGGCTGCAGCCACTCAAATACAATTTCAAACCAGCAAGAATCTCAAAAGGTAGAAATCACACGTCCTTCAAACATAAGCAGCAACAGTAAACAGGAACCTGTGCCCGAGAGGATTAACCGTAAATCTTACTCCCTTAATGATTTAACAGAGCGGGTAACGAATGTAGAGGGTCAGAATAAAGTAAACCAAACCGTTGGTACCATTCCAAGAAAGCAATCCACATTACTAAATGTTATATTAATTAAACAAAACCCTGAATTAAGATATGGCTGCGAAGTGACTAGTCTAGCGATGGTCTTAAATTACGCTGGAGTTAAAACAGATAAAATGGATTTATATCGAAGAATTCAGAAAGACCCGGACCCACTCATTAAATCGGCTAGAGGCGATATACTTCGCTGGGGGAACCCTGCTGATGGATTTGTTGGTGACATGACTGGAAGACGTGCAGGCTATGCCGTATTTGATAGACCTATGGTTGCTTTAATCAACCAAAAGCTTCCCGGGAGAGCTGTGAATTTAACAAATCAGCCCTTTGACAGAGTATTAGCACATGTTTCCACAGGTTATCCTGTTGTGGTCTGGACCACTGGAGATTACCGTCTGCCAGATCGCTGGGAAGGCTGGTATCATGGTCAAGAATTCATAAGAACACCACTTGATTTGCACGCAGTGGTATTAGTGGGATATGATACAAATCATGTATATTTAAATGACCCTTTATCCGGCCGAAAACAAGTAAGGGTAAACAAAGAACAATTTATTAAATCATGGAAGGCCTTGAAATCCCGGGCGGTTAGTTATAAATAGAAAGCAGTCTTTTTTGACTGCTTTTTTAGCATTTTTTCACTTTTTTCGAATAAACACATACAAACAACCTTTTTATTTCACAGATAAACGGTTGATGCTGGGTTTAAGGTAGTAATCGTTAAAAGGCAGGATGGTTGAAAATATGATTAAAAAGCAAACAAGAAGAACTTTTTTAAAAAGATTAATGGGTTCATTCCTGACGGTTCTCGGATTAAGTTCTGGCGGCTATTTTTATGCCAATCGAATTGAGCCCTCCCTCTTAGAAATAAAGGAATTGGATATTAACCACCCATTAATCCCAAAAGGTTTTGAAGGAACAAGGATCATTCAATTTAGCGATACTCATCTTGGCTTTCAATACGATATAGAACAATTCAAAAAGTTAGTAAACAAATTGAACGACTTGAATCCGGACATCATATTATTTACAGGTGATTTAATGGATGAACCCAACAAATATTCCAAAATAAATGATTTGGTCCCACTTTTAGACCGATTACATGCACCTCTTGGAAAGTACTGCATTTATGGCAACCATGATCACGGCGGCTATGGTTCAGAAATATATCGGAATATCATGGAGTCTACCAACTTTAAAGTTCTTTTGAACCAGTCCGTTGCTATTAACACAAAAGATGGCAGCCGCTTTTACCTAATTGGAATTGATGATGCGATGTTAGGTAATCCGGACTTACCGTTAGCATTGAAAAATGTAGCAAACAATCATTTTAACCTTTTGTTATCACATGCACCTGACCTTGCAGAGGCAGCTTCACAATATCCTATTCATTGGCAGCTCAGCGGTCACAGTCATGGTGGACAAGTTAAACTGCCAATTCTTGGGGCACTAATAATCCCCCCATTTGCAAAACTATATCCAGAGGGTCTCTATACGATTGAAGGGAAATATCCCTTAACCCTTTATGTTAATAGAGGGATTGGGACAACGCGACTGCCGTTTCGGTTTATGGCTAAACCTGAGCTGACTATCTTTACACTTAAGTCATCCTAAGTAAATGGTACGAAGAGCATGAAAAAATTTTCAACTTATTTCTATTTTCCTAAAAAAAAGGTATAATATAGATGTTTTTACAGAATGAAAGGAGCCCATATGTTGAATCACGATCAGAGTTATCCTCGAACTAAATTAAATCTAACGATTGAGAACCTCTCCCAAGCTGTTTTTATCGTGAATCGTCATGCAAAAACAGCCATTAACCCCAAATTTTTATACAAATTAAAACAGGAATCATTAAAAAAATTGATCGATGAAGGAAAAGCCAGGAAGATTGGTCTCCATTTTTCCGATCACCCGCGAAATAGCCAACAGCAATCCGATGTTCTAGTTGAATGTGGAAAATATACCTTTCATATTCCCCCTACAAAATCAGATTTTCAGGACCTTCCCCATCTCGGGAAACTAGATGGCAGTGTTAGAAATCCCAAGGCGCATATCTCTCTTGGTGCAGCAAAAGCTCTGCTGCAATCCTATACAGGAATGTCTGAATGGGAGAATCAAGCTTCTTCCCCACGAACAAACCAACGAACCTACCAAAAACCTATATTTAAAAAGTTAGGCGAACGTTACTAATGAATCCAAATCAAAGCCAGAAGGTTTTCTGGCTTTTTTTCATTTTTTCGACAATTACCATTGATTTGCTGCCTAAATGCCTTGCTCAGCGATTGAGAGATAAAAGCGATTTCTTATTATTGTTACATCTTCTTGAGAATTTTGTGAACAACTCAAGCGACTCATAGACTACTTAGTGAATTCGAATTACAATAAGGACGGATTAAAATTAAGCAGGATTAAACTAATAAAGAGGTGCTTTACAATGAAGGGAACGGCGATCCTTTTTCAGGAACAGACTATTACGTTTATTGAAGATGTTGAACATTCCTTTTTCGAAAACATTAAAGAACAATGTGATTGCAAAAATTGCACATGCAAACATAATAACAAAACAGTCGACTTCGGATCTGTGTCACCTGTTTTTTGGCACGAAGATGAAATCGACTGGGCATACGGATATTGATTAGTAAATAAAAGTTCATATATAGCCTCCAAAAAAACGGTCTTGATCAACGATTCAGACCGTTTTTTTATTTTGGATTAAGGAAAAAACCCGAATGGTAGAAACTTACCCCCTAAATAGTCTATAATCATGATAATTATCTTAATGGGGAAGGATGTACATAATGGAACACTTAATAAATAAAAGCGTTAAGAACATTGAAATCTCTGGAATTAGAAAATTTTTTAATCTCGTCGCAGATATGGATGATCTTATTTCCTTTACAATTGGACAGCCGGATTTCCCTACTCCTGACCATGTGAAAGCAGCGGGAATACGGGCCATCAAAGAGGACTTTACCTCCTATACTCATAATGCGGGCACGTTTGAATTAAGAAAAGCAGCATGCGAATTTGTAGAAAAAAAATATGATTTACGCTACAAAGCAGAATCAGAAGTCATTGTCACAGTGGGTGCAAGCGAAGCGATTGATATTGCTTTCCGGACGATTCTTGTAGAAGGCTCGGAGGTGCTATTGCCCGGACCTATTTATCCGGGCTATGAGCCGATTATTCGGATGATGGGCGCCGTCCCTGTGCATGTTGATATTCGGAAAAATCAATTCCGGTTTACATTAGAAATGATGAAACCATATATTACAGACAAAACGCGCTGTATTGTCCTGCCCTATCCATCTAATCCTACTGGAGTAAGTCTTTCCAGCAGTGAATTAAAAGAAATTGCCGACTTTGTAAAAGAAAAGGACATTTTTATCCTTGCGGATGAAATCTATAGTGAACTCACCTTTGAGCAAAAACATACTTCCATCGCCAGCTTTATAAAAGAGAAAACGATTGTCATTAACGGGTTATCTAAATCACATTCGATGACAGGCTGGAGAATTGGCTTTTTATTTGCTCCTGAATACCTCAGCAAACATATTTTAAAGGTTCACCAGTATAATGTGTCCTGTGCCAATTCGATCGCCCAAAAAGCAGCGTATGAGGCCTTAACGGCTGGTATCAATGATGCGGATGTAATGAAAGAGGAGTATAGGAAAAGAAGAGAGTATGTAAATAACCGGTTAACCAGCATGGGACTAAAGGTAGTGAAGCCTGATGGTGCCTTTTACTTTTTTGTAAAAATCCCGGACGCGATTGGATTAAATAGTTTTGACTTTGCCCTGAAGCTTGCTCAGGAGACTAAGGTTGCTGTCGTTCCGGGCAGTGCATTTTCGGAATATGGCGAAGGTTTCTTCCGCTTATCATTTGCCTGTTCGATGGCTGATTTAGAACGAGGCCTCAACAAAATGGAGTCCTTCTTTAAACAATGGAAGTAAGAATTTATGGTAAAACCCCCACAAGACTTGTGAGGGTTTTATTTGTCTGTTTACTGACCTTTATATTTACCGTTATTTTTAGAGGCTTTTTCTTTCTTCGCTTTATCTTTGTGGATTTTATTAGTAGCAGCAGAACCCATTTCATGGGCAAATTCTTCGTTTAACACTGCAGAATCAAAGCCTTTTTTATTTTTTTGCTGTGGATCATTCTTTTTTGTCCGTTTAGCCATCATAATCCCTCCTATCAAGAATTAGTTTCTTGAAGTCAGGTTTAAATTATTCTAGCCAAAAATTGCCCACATTCAGTATTAGTTTTTCCAATATTTATAAAGTGCGTGTGTACCGCTATTTTCTTCACCCATTTCTGCTAATTGCTCATACATTGACTTTGCTAACGACAAACCAGGCACTTGCATATCCATTCTCTCAGCTTCCGCTAACGCAATTTTCATATCTTTAATGAAATGTTTTATGTAAAATCCTGGTTCAAAATTCCCTTTTAACATTCTAGGGGCAAGGTTACTTAGAGACCAGCTTCCCGCTGCTCCAGTGGAAATGCTTTTTAAAACATTTTCGGGATTTAAACCTGCCTTCTCTGCATAAATGATGGCTTCACAAACACCAATCATGTTTGATGCTATCGCAATTTGGTTAGACATTTTGGTATGCTGACCAGCTCCAGCCTTCCCCTGATAAACAATATTACTACCCATCAGCTCAAATAACGGTTTAACGGCTTCAAAAGCTTCCTCTTCACCGCCGACCATAATCGAGAGCGTTGCCTCTCTAGCACCCACATCCCCCCCAGAAACCGGAGCATCAATGGCCTGAATTCCTTTCGTTTTGGCTGCTTCAAAAATAGTCCCAGCTAGCGACGGAGATGAAGTAGTCATATCGATATAATAACTACCAGCTTTACCATTAGGAATTATCCCGTTTTCACCTAAGTAAATGTCTTCGACATCCGTTGGGTAACCAACGATGGTAAAAATAACATTGGCCTTTTCCGCAACTGCTTTTGGGGTTTCTGCCCACTCGGCACCATTTTCTATTAGTTCATTAGCTTTTTCCTTTGTTCTAGAATAGACGACTAAAGGATATCCAGCTTTTAATAGATGTCCTGCCATACTTTTCCCCATCACACCTGTTCCAATAAAACCTATCACTGTATTTTCCGGTACTATCAATTTAACTCATCCTCTCTTACTAATTCTCTCCATTTTACCATTTTTCCGCAATTTTAGGCATTTTCATGTATAAATAAGACCGAACGTTGAACGTCCGGTCTTAGTGCTCCATCTCCAAATTTATGCACATACTAAGATTGTCCCAGATAAATAATTCTTAAACATGTTTATAACTCAGAAGAAAAATTTGTTAAATAAGCACGACCTAATACTTCTTTATCATTAAATACTTCAACCGAAACAGCCTGATCCTGCTCAATCATATTGCGAAGTTCCTGTATATCGAGATCTTCTTTTAACGGTAGCGGGTCCATAAAAATGTACTTCTCGCTAAGTCCTTTTGTTTCTAAGTAATCCCCGTTTTGAACTTGTTCCTCACCATAAATAATCTCTCTTTTTCCAATGGCTCCAGCTAGTTTATCATCGTGGATGGTTACCTTCACCTTATATAATTGGTGACCATCTAATATGTCATTATTGATGCGGAATCGGAACTGTAGTTCATTATTCTTTGTAAGTAAGGCGTCTGCATAGCGGTTGACAATCAACTCATTTGAATAGAGTAAGCCGCAGCCACTTAAATATCCAATACAAACGACCCCTATGATAAAGGTACCTATTAGTCGGATTTTCTTGTTCATCCATAACACTCCCTTTTATTCTTACCTTAGCCATAATACATTGGTAATAAACGTTAAGAAAGGTTAAATCATGGAATATAAATGAACTTAGATTCCTTTTACCATACCACCATCTACAAGATAGGCATTTCCTGTCATATAAGAATTGGCGTCTGATAGTAAAAACACCGCAAATTTAGCAAATTCCTCCGGTGTTCCGTATCTCTTTAAAGGAATCTCTGCTTTTGCCTTTGCTTCAATTGTTTCACGGTCTACACCAAACTTGTCCGCATTCACTTGATCCAAATGGATGATCCGGTCTGTAGCAATCCGGCCAGGTGCAATCGTATTGATTAAAATATTATAAGAAGCAAGCTCTGATGCAAGTGTTTTGGAAAGACCGATTATTCCGGTCCTAAAGGTATTTGATAGAATAAGTCCGGGAATTGGCTCTTTAATAGAGGAAGAGGCGATATTTAATATTTTCCCACCCTGTTGTTTAAGGTATGGCAACGATTCTCTAATCAAACGGATATAAGATAAAAGGTTTAGCTCAAAAGAAGCCTGCCATGCCTCATCTGACATTTCCTCAAAGGAGCCTGCTGGCGGACCCCCTGCGTTATTTACTAATAATTGAAATCCTCCAAATTGGTCGACCGTTGAGGATACTAATTGTTTGATGTCCTCATTTTTCGTAATATCGGCCTTATGATAAGCGGCTCTTCCTGTACCAATTTGTTCGAGCTCTAAAACCTTTTGCTTGAGCTTCTCCTCTTCGCGGCCGGAAATCATAACATTTGCTCCTTCTCTTACAAGCTGCTCCGCAATGGCAAAGCCTAACCCTTGGCTGGAAGCAGCAACAAGTGCTGTTTTTCCTGTTAATTGTAATTCCATAAAAAATCCATTCCTCCTTTTAAGTTTGTCTATTTATATTATACAAGATATTAAGAGGGAACTCTTGGAAAAACATAAGAAAAATGAGACAGTTCTCTGCCTCATTTCAATATTTAGATTAAAATGTGTGTGCTAAATCCTTGGCGCGATTAATGGCATTCTCTTTTATTTCCTGGGCCTTTTCCGGCATGGCGTTATGTCCCTCGACAAATAGCCCTTCAAGACTTGGGACACCGAAGAAACTCATCATGACACCCATGTAGCGATGACCCATTTCCAGTTGTGCGGCTGGCCCTTCAGAATAGACCCCCCCACGTGCCTGGATGTGTAATGCCTTTTTATCAGGTAATAGTCCAACTGGTCCATTTTCAGTGTATTTAAATGTTTTTCCGGCTACTGCAACAGAATCAAGGTAAGCTTTCATAATAGGCGGAAATGAGAAATTCCAAAGCGGAGTGACGAAAACATATTTATCAGCTGATACAAACTGATCACTTAGTTCATTCAACCTTCCCACTTTTGCTTTTTCCTCAGCCGAAAGTTGATCAAATCCCTGCCCTGAACGAAGCTTGCCCCATCCACTGAAGACATCAGCGTCGATATGCGGGATATTTTCCTTATAAAGATCTAAGTGGATGATTTCATCATTCTGATTCACTTGTTTATATTCATCGATAAATGCTTTACCTACTGCCATACTATAGGACTGTGTTTCGTCATGCGGGTGTGCTGTAATATACAAAACTTTAGCCATTTTCATTCACCTTTCATGTTAAATTTTAAGTCATTTTAGTATGAAACAAAAAGGCAGATTATAATCAAAAAGGAATTTACCATATTCGGCAAATTCCTTTTAACCTTATTTTATTCGTTTGTCTCCACAGAGAAAGGATTACGACCAATGTTAAGTCTCATTTCATCAGTCATTTGTAATGGTTCATTAACCAATGCCTCAGCTGCCTGGCCTAGTTGTGAACTTCCATCATAGTGTAGCGGTTTTTGTTCCATCAAATATTCACCTCCATCGCCTCTTACCATTATCATATGTACTTTTAAACCTAATTACTTATCGAATCGATACAGTTCTTTATACCTATAAAATAGATAAAAAAAGAAATATAAGGGGTCTTTATATCTATTATTATACCTTATTTTTCCTGATTTGGAAACTAGATTTTTAATAATATAAATATTATAAAAACTGTAACGAAAGAAAAAGACCAACTCAGGTTGGTCTTTTTCTTTCAATATCTACTTTGTCGCATTATTAACGGCTTCGATAACCTGGCTAGTTGTTTGCATGTTTAAAACTTCTTGAGCCAGTTTTTCCATATCGGATTTTTTCAAGTTCCGTATAAGTGAACGTGCCTTCAAAATAGAAGTGGCACTCATAGAGAACTCATCAAGGCCTAAACCAAGTAGGACTGGAATAGCCGTTTCATCTCCAGCCATCTCACCGCACATGCCTGTCCATTTTCCTTCAGCGTGTGCAGCATCAATAACCATTTTAACTAGCCTTAGGATTGATGGGCTATAAGGCTGATACAAGTATGACACGCGCTGATTCATTCGGTCAGCAGCCATCGTGTACTGAATTAAATCATTCGTACCAATACTAAAGAAATCTACTTCTTTAGCGAATTGATCAGCAAGAATAGCAGTGGAAGGAATCTCCACCATGATTCCTAGCTCAATTTTTTCAGCTACTGTTTCACCTTCTGATAGAAGCTTAGCTTTTTCCTCTTCAAGAATTGCCTTCGCAGAGCGGAACTCGTCTAAAGTAGCAATCATCGGGAACATAATTTTTAAATTTCCATAGTTGCTTGCTCGTAAAAGTGCACGAAGCTGTGTCCGGAAAATGTCTTGTTCTTCCAAACATAGACGAATTGCCCGGAAGCCCAAGAATGGATTCATCTCTTTTGGTAAGTCTAAATACGGAAGTTCTTTATCCCCGCCAATATCCAATGTCCGAACAACAACAGGTTTGCCTGCCATACCTTCTAGAACAGCTTTATAAGATTCGAACTGTTCTTCCTCAGTTGGAAGCTGGTCACGTCCCATATAAAGGAATTCTGTTCGATATAAACCAACGGCCTCGCCGCCATTAGAGATAACACCCTTTAAATCGTTAGGTGTACCAATATTAGCCGCCAATTCAACATGATGGCCATCTGCAGAAATAGTTGGTTCATTAACAAGCTTCGCCCATTCAGCTTTTTGTAGTTCATATTCTTCATGGGTTTTACGATATTGTTCTATAAGTTCAGGGGTTGGATTAATATGTACTTCCCCTTTTAGTCCATCAACAATAACAAGATCGCCATTGTTAATTTCCTCTGTCGCTGTTTTTGTACCTACAACAGCTGGAATTTCAAGTGAACGTGCCATTATCGCTGAATGTGATGTACGGCCGCCAATATTGGTAGTAAATCCTTTTACAAAATTACGGTTTAATTGGGCTGTGTCAGAAGGAGTCAAATCCTCTGCAACAATAATAACCTCTTCGGCAATCATGCTTGGATTAACAAGCTGAACCCCTAACAAATGCGCAAGTACACGTTTCGTAACATCACGAATATCCGCTGCCCGCTCTTTCATATATTCGTTATCCATTTGTTCAAACATCATAACGAACATATCTGCTGTTTCTTTTAAAGCAGATTCCGCATTTACTTTATCTGATTGAATTTTGTCTTCAATCGGTGCATTTAGTTCCGGATCGCTTAGAACAAGAAGATGCGCTTCAAAAATCGCTGCTTTGTCTGCGCCAAGATCTACTCTAGCCTTATCACGAATTGCTTCGAGTTCAGATTTTGAAATTTCCATCGCCTTTCGGAATCGTTCTACTTCAGCTGTTACATCTTCAACTGATTTTTTTTCAAACGACAAATCCGGTTCTACAAGACGGTATGCCTTCGCGATTGCAATACCGTTTGAAGCAGCAATACCCTTTAGAAAAGTCATTATTCTGCCAATCCTTCTTTTTTCATTGTATCTTCAAGTGCTTGTAATGCATCGTTAGCATCATTGCCTTCTGCCGCAATTTTGATTTCTGCGCCTTGGCCCACACCTAGAGACATAACACCCATAATAGATTTTAGATTAACGGTTTTCCCTTTATATTCTAAAGTAATTTCAGAATCGAATCTGCTAGCTGTTTGTACTAATAAAGTGGCTGGTCGTGCGTGAATCCCTGTTTCTGCAACTACTTTAAATTGTTTTTCTGCCATGCTCAATCAAACTCCTTTAATAAATAGTAAGAATAAAACTTGCCTTAATTAAAATAAACATTTCTAATCATTTAGTCAACTAAGATGCTAAACGACCAGATAGTAAATTTAGTTCATTTCGCTTATTTTTCCAAATATAAAAACAATCATACAGTATTTTTACTTTAGATAAGCGATTAATACATACATGCTAGAATAACATTTTCCTGTTTTTCAGACAACTACTTATGTTCAGGATTTTGAAATGTTCACAAATCTGTCAAAAACACGTAAAATCTATCAAATCCCTCCGTATTCCCCAATTTTTTGACAATAATGGAAAAAAGCTGTCTCAAGAACAGACAACTGGAAGAATGTACCTATTATAATTCTAAACTTCTTCTCTTTCTTCAGGGATTATGGCAGCTTTTAAAGCTTCTTCTAACTGTTGAGAATAGGTTTTCTTATCGTGATCTGTCCAATTGAAACGCATTCCCATATAGGCTATTACTTGTTGTTTCCACTTGTTCACCAATTCGATATTAAACAGGATAGCCGCGGTCCGCCGATTAAAGAAGTCAATTGGCGTAACAACCATTTCCTCTTCGATTCCATATATCAGCTTAGCAAATAAAGACTGGGGCAGCCCAAAATTGTTTACTAATCTGGAATGTTTCACCACTAATAAGATCTTCTGCAACAGCTCCGAAAATTTTATTATTGTTATATACAAGTTCTGTTATTTTAGTATAGTTACAAGCGATTGCTCCCTTTTCAAATGCCGCTTTTATTACCTCTATCGTTAACCGGCATCGTCCGTGCGATATTCAACATAATACCCGCCGCCTTTTAAACCAGGCTTTCTTTCCAATTGTTTTTAAGTAGCGCAATCCACCATGAACTAATTTCGTAGACCTGCTAGAGGTGCCAGCTGCAAAATCCTGCATCTCCACGAGCGCTGTCTTCATTCCCCTTGAAACAGCATCCAATGCACTCCCAGCACCTGTTATTCCCCCTCCTATTACTAAAAAATCATAATAATTGCTTTCCAGTGTATGTTGTATTTTCTTCACGTTGTAAAGTAGAAAATTTCAGGTTCCTCACTCCTGTGTGTTATCCTATTAAGGTTGATCGAAAATTACTAATAATAAATAATAAAAGACCACAAAATGTAGCTTTATTAAAAGATGATTTTGTGGTCTTTTATTATTTAAAAGTCATTGCAGCTTTGACCGCCTTTTTCCAGCCATCATATAATGCACCTCTGTCTTCATTTTGCATCTGAGGGATGAAATATATGTTTCCACTGGCATTCTCCCCTCTTATTTATCTGATTGGTTCTTTACGGTCTATCTTCAGAAATCACTAACTTCTTGGTTCTTTAAGATATTGATAAAGGACATCTCCGCCGCGCTGGCCGATTCCACGGAAATGTTTAAAATCCTTCCTCTTAACTAATACCTTTCTAAAATCCATAAACTCTTGATTGCTTACATAATACTCAGAAAGTTCCCCAGTCATAAGTTTATCTAATATTTCTGTTACTAAATCTTCCTTCATCAGTATGCACCACCTTTACCCTATATTTTAATGGAAATAAGACGTAATCTCCACCTAGATTTTGTAAGCGTTTTCGATTCTTTTTTTAACTCAAACCTCATAAACTATACTACTACAGAAGAATTAACACAATTGTCAAATAAAAGCCTTTACGAAATGTAAAAGATAGTGCAAACTGTTATATAAACAATTAATTAATAGTTTTTGAGGGCAAAGGAGAGAGACTAATGAAAAAAGCAGAAGTAGGAAATATCATTGAATTTCGCGGTGGCCTGCAAGGGATAGTTGAAAAGGTAAATGAAAACTCTGTTATAGTCGACCTAACATTTATGGATAATTATCGTGATCTTGAATTGGATCAGCGTACAGTAGTAAATCATAAAAATTATAAAGTGATAAAAGAAAGCGCTTATTAAGTAATAGATTGGTAGAAATGGCAGTAATTTACTGCCATTTCCTTTATGATACAAGAGATATCTCGCCAAACGGCGAGATTTTTTAATTTATCTTCCCTGATCCGTTTCTTTAGAAATCTGCTTTAAAGACTTCACTTTACCATGGGGATTCTGATCCTGTTTACGAACTGTCCATTCCCGTTCTTGTTGGCTTTTAGATTTACTCAACCTACTCACTCCTTTCCACCTTATTTTTTCCTTGAGATACGTTCTTATCAGCAAATTTGGTTGAAATGTTTAAAGAAATCATTTCCTTTTAAAAAACATCTTTGTTAAAATAAATTTTATTGATTTAAAAAAAGGAGCTAGTTAGGATGGAAAAGCGCTTCCTAGATATACGACTTATTCTTGGTATCATCATTGCACATGGACTAATATATTTTTCATTCCATGATAAAACAATATTTTGGTATATTTTTTCCGGATCAATCCTTATTCTCATTGCCTATGCCATGCTCCAAGGAGAAGTGGATGATGAGGCATCATTTGCCAAATATATTTTTTTCGGTGCTTTATCGGGTATCATGTTATATTTTATTTTTTGGTTCGGATTTAAAACCATCCAAATAATGGATCTTCCTTTTGAAAAATCCATTAAGACATTGTACCGTTGGTATGCCCCGAACGCTTTTTGGCAATATATTGCCCTAATATTGGTTGCAGCACCCGGAGAAGAACTTTTCTGGCGCGGTTTTATTCAAAAAAGTCTTTTAAAGTATTTCAAACCTATTTGGAGCATATTACTCGGTGCTGTTCTTTATGCATCCGTTCATATGTATTCTGGTTCTTTCTTATTGGTTTTTGCAGCCTTTCTCTCGGGAGCCGCCTGGGGAGGACTGTATTATTGGAAAAGGAGCATGCCACTTGTCATTGTCTCACATCTCATTTTTGATATGATGATTTTTATGATTATGCCATTTATGTAAGAACAGCTGTCCGTTGACAGCTGTTTATTTTTTTTTATAAATGGGAAAAGGCTTCATCCACAGTAATATAAAGAAGGTCATGCAGATATACCCAAACAAGGGATATAAATAGGAGAGTAGCGTACCGTAGTTCACAAGACTTATTAGATAGGAAACCAGAAAAATCGCCGTAACCGAAATAATAGTGGGTATGGGTAAATATTGCTTCAATTGGCGATCAAGCCCAAAGACATTTCCGATTACCGATGTGAAGATTTCCCCATAAATCACTAGAACATAAATCCAATAAAGGAAGGGTGCAAGATTTTTCATCACAATGGCCATTGGAATATTGTACATGTCTAAATTGGGCAGCATGATTAAGGTAAAATGACTCGCACATAAGATTAATGTTAACGCAGCACCTCCGAGAATCCCCCCCCATTTAATCGTCCAATCTTCTTTCACCTCAGTTGCAATTGGTACTAGAACGGCCTGAGCGAGCCCAAGATTCAATGCAACATAAGAAAACGGCGCTACTACACTTTTCCAGCCATCGTCAGCATGAGGAATAAATAATAAACGATCCATAAAATTCGGTAACTGAACCGAAAATACCATAAGAATTACACTAAAACTAATCATTAAAGGAACTACAAACGTATTAACAGCAAATAGCCCTTTTGTACCAATTAACATCACCAATATCGAAAGAATAATCGTCAAAAAAACACCGACATTCTTCGTTAGACCTAGTTGTTCTTCAAACACTGCCCCTGCGCCTGAAAGCATCACAGCGCTAACACCAAGAAGCATAAAGAGCATAAAGACATTGATAATTCGGCTTGGCCATTTTCCAAATAAATACACATTAAACTCTTGGTACGATTTTGCATCTATATAGGCGGCCATCCTCATAAGCTTGGAACCCAAAGCAATGAAAAGATAACCGCTCATGATTATACTAAGTAGCCCGAAGAAACCAAATCGAGAAAAAAACTCAACAATTTCTTTTCCTGTTGCAAATCCGGCCCCTACTACAGTTCCCACATAAACTGCAGCAATTTGAAAAGCTTGAGTCCAATTCTTCTTCACCTCATCTCCCCCTTATCATCACTATATGAGACAAGGGACAAACAAAGACGAGCTTTTTCGTGTTTTAGGAAATAGATTTACGTTTAGACACATCTAGCTCCAGCGCACGCTTTTGTCGTTGGGAATCATTTCTATAAACAAACTACTTGAAAGTCAAAAAAGGTCAGAGTATACTATGCTCATAAGGTCAAATATAGTCAAAGTCAAACTTTACATTTAATTTATAGATACTAGGAGGTAATTTACTTATGCTTTGTCAACAATGCCAGCAAAATCAGGCCAATGTACAATTAAATTTGAATTTCAATGGACAACGTAAGGAAATGAAACTCTGCCACGAATGCTATGCAAAAGAAAAGCAATCCCTTGGAGCAGGATTTGGTTCAAATATGAATTCATTTTCTAACTTCCCATTTGATAACTTTTTTATCGCGAAAGGATTCCCACAAGAAAAAGAGATGATGGACCAGCCATCACCTGACATGGACAGACATAATAGCCATAACGGTTTTATCGATCAGTTTGGAAGAAATCTCAGCACAATGGCAAAGGCAGGTTTAATTGACCCTGTCATTGGTCGTGATGAAGAAATTAAACGCGTAATTGAAATTTTAAATAGAAGAAATAAAAATAATCCAGTCTTAATCGGTGAACCTGGTGTCGGTAAAACGGCGATTGCAGAAGGTCTAGCTCTGAAAATTGCAAGCGGTGATGTCCCTGGTAAATTACGCAATAAAGAGATTTACTTATTAGACGTTGCCTCACTTGTTGCGAATACAGGTATCCGGGGTCAATTTGAAGAAAGAATGAAACAGCTAATCTCAGAACTACAGAATCGAAAAAATATCATTCTTTTCATTGATGAGATTCATCTGCTTGTGGGTGCCGGTTCAGCTGAAGGATCAATGGATGCTGGCAATATCTTAAAACCAGCCCTTGCTCGAGGCGAGTTACAAGTTGTCGGTGCTACGACTTTGAAAGAATATCGTCAAATTGAAAAAGACTCTGCGTTAGAACGCCGCTTCCAGCCCGTTCATGTTCTTGAGCCAACACCAGAAGCAGCAATTGAAATTTTAAAAGGTATTCAAAAGAAATACGAAGACTATCACGATGTCACTTATTCTGAGGAAGCCATTCATGCTTGTGTACAGTTGTCCCAACGCTATATCCAAGACCGCTTCTTACCGGATAAAGCCATTGATTTACTTGATGAAGCCGGCTCTAGATTAAATCTTACTTTAGATGACAAAAACACAGAACAAGTTGAACAACGTTTAAAAGAGATAGCGCATGAAAAAGAAGAAGCACTCAAAAAAGAACAGTACGAAAAGGCAGCTTTACTCCGTGATGAGGAAGCAAAACTAGAAAAGACAGTAAATGCCGGCACAACTGAAATCCGACCGGTTGTTACGGTTTCTGATATTCAAGAAATCATTGAAGAAAAAACAAAAATTCCAGTCGGTAAACTTCAGCAAGATGAACAGCTTAAAATGCGAGAATTAGAAGCTAATCTCAATAAAAAGGTAATAGGCCAGGATAAAGCGGTGAAAAAAGTAGCAAAGGCTATCAGACGAAGCCGTGCTGGTTTAAAATCGAAGCATCGTCCAATTGGATCCTTCCTTTTTGTTGGTCCGACTGGTGTTGGTAAAACGGAGTTAACTAAAACACTCGCCGAAGAATTATTTGGCAGCAAGGATGCCATGATTCGTCTTGATATGAGCGAATATATGGAAAAGCACAGCGTCTCTAAATTGATCGGTTCACCTCCAGGTTATATCGGCCATGATGAGGCAGGACAGCTAACAGAGAAAGTCCGCAGGAACCCATATAGCATCATTTTATTAGATGAAATCGAAAAGGCCCATCCAGATGTTCAGCATATGTTCCTGCAAATACTGGAAGACGGTCGTCTTACAGACAGTCAGGGAAGAGTCGTAAGCTTTAAGGACACGGTCATAATTATGACAAGTAATGCGGGTGTTAGTCACAAAACCATCCACGTAGGGTTTGGAGCTAGTGATGCAGTTGAAGAAGCAAGCATCCTTGACTCCCTTGGCAGCTTCTTTAAGCCGGAATTCTTAAACCGGTTCGATAGCATTATCGAGTTTAATGCCCTCGATAAGGAGCATATCTTATCAATCGTCGATTTAATGGTCCAAGAATTACAGGAAACATTAACAGAGCAAAACATTGAATTCAGTATTACGAAAGAGACAAAGGAGAAATTAGCTGAGCTTGGCTATCACCCAGCATTTGGTGCACGTCCACTTCGCAGGGTAATCCAAGAGCAGCTCGAAGATAAAATAGCTGACTTTATTTTAGAAGAACCTGATGCAAAAAAATTAGTCGCTGTCCTTGATAATGGGGAATTAAAGGTCGTTTCAGAAGCAGTCTCATTTCAAGCATAATAAAACGCGAAGCCGTTGATGTTATCGGCTTCGCGTTTTTTTATAGTTTTTGATCCTCAACAGAGTTTAGCCATTGCTCAATTACACCTACAACCGACTCAACACAGCCGTCTTCAAAAGGCGAAATTAAGTTAGCTGCCTCGACAAGCTTTGTAAAAGATAGACTGCCGCCTAGATTACAGAGCTTTACATAATCAGCCCATGCCTCTTCCCTATTTTCAATTGAACGCTTCCAGAATTGGAAGGCACAAATTTGTGCAAGTGTATAGTCAATATAATAGAATGGTGAATTATAAATATGACCCTGACGCTGCCAAAAGCCGCCGTTCTCTAAATAGACATTTCCATCATAATTTTTATGCGGTAAATACTTTTTCTCAATTTCCCGCCACTGCCGTTTTCGTTCTGCAGGTGCAGCAGAAGGATTTTCATAGATCCAGTGCTGGAACTCATCTACAGAAACCCCATATGGCAGGAATAACAAGGCGCCGCTTAGGTGGGTAAACTTATATTTATCGGCATCTTCTTTAAAGAATAATTCCATCCATGGCCACGTAAAAAATTCCATACTCATCGAATGAATTTCTGCTGATTCATATGTTGGCCAGTAATATTCAGGAATTTCAAAATGACGGCTGGAATAAACTTGGAAGGCATGACCAGCTTCATGTGTTAAAACATCTATATCACCAGATGTACCGTTAAAATTTGAAAATATGAAAGGAGCTTTATAATTCTCAATAAAAGTACAATAGCCTCCGCCAGCTTTTCCCTTCTTAGCTACAAGATCCATTAAGTTATTTTCCTGCATATAGCTAAAGAACTCACCTGTCTCTTTTGAAAGGTCTTCGTACATTTTCTGGCCATTTTCAATGATCCATTTAGGATTACCTTTTGGAACCGCATTTCCTGATTGAAAGTTAAAGCCTTCATCGTAATACTTTAATTGGTCGACACCAATTCTTTCTTGTTGCCGTTCTTTTAATTTAGTAGCAATTGGAACGATAAAGTCCTTAACCTGGTTACGAAAATTTGCCACCATTTCTGCATCATAATCGGTTCTCATCATTCGATAATAGGCAAGTTCAACAAAGTTCTTAAACCCTAAACGTTTGGCAATCTCTGTTCTTACTTTGACCAAATCATCATAAATTCGGTCTAGTTGTTCTTCATGTTCAGCAAAAAATCCAAATTTTGCTTCACTTGCTTTTTTTCTCATCTCACGATCCATAGATTCGGTAAATGGGTCTAATTGGGCAAGTGTTCTTTCCTCACCTTCAAAGTTTATTTTAGCTGAGGCGAGTAGTTTTGTGTATTCCGTTGACAGCCGGTTTTCCTTTTGCAGTAAGGAAACAATTTCAGGCTTAAAGGTCTTTAATTGTCCCTCGGCTAAGGCAAATAGTTGGGTTCCCCATTTTTTTTCTAACTCAGCGCGAAACTTCGAGCCAACCAATTCTTGATAATACTTAGTCACCAAGCCCTCCACTTCAGGCTGAATTTCATCGATATAATCTTGTTCTTCCTTATAAAACTCATCATTGGTATCAATAGAATGGCGGATATAACAAAGATTAAACATTGTGCCAAGATCATTTCGAAGTTGATTAATTTCTTTCATGAACCGGCTTTGTACATCGACTGTTTCCGCATTTTTAAAGCCTTTTAATACTTCCTCGAACTTTGCCGTAACTTCATCGAGATTTGGTCTTACATATGTATAATGATCAAAACTCATATCATAAACCCCTTTCCACTTTTCCAAGTCTATCAATTCGACACTATCTAATATTATTCCTCTAATAAAAAAAATACGACCATTGGCCGTATTAAAATTTTCCTGCCGGTATTCCTAATTTTTTCAGTAAGTCTATTGCTTGAGTTTTTTCTGATTCAGAAAGACTAGACATCAGCGTATCAATTTGTTTGGCATGTTCAGGAAAAATTTCCTCGATAAATGTTTTTCCTTGGTCCGTTATTTGGGCATATGTGACCCGGCGGTCATTCGGACAGGCAATTCGTCTAAGTAGTCCCTTTTGTTCGAGCTTGTCAACCACATAGGTAATACTGCCGCTAGCAAGAAGAATTTTTCCGCCAATCTGTTGCATTGGTTGATCGCCTTTATGGTACAGAAGCTCTAACACTGCAAACTCGGTTGGATTCAAGCCTTTAGTCTGAATAGCTTTATTTACATGTTCATTAATCGCTTTATATGCTCTAGATAGGACTATAAATAACTTTAATGACTTTTCAACTGATTGATTGTCCATAAGAACTCATCCTTTTAAGTATTAATAAAAATCCAGAAGGATTCAATTAAGAAAAATATCTTGATTTCAAAATTAATTATAAAAAATTTTTTAATCTCTGTCAAATTCTCTTATTTTATAGGAGTTTTTGGACGATAGCCTCTTTTTGGATGATTCTTTTCCTTAATTCTATCAATAAATGATTTAAACGGTCATTCCGGTCTTGAGGAGAAACTTTTTTATGAAACACAGAGTAAAGCGTTATGTCCCTCAGTCTTAAAAAAAGTGATAGCTGCTCTTTCCAGTTCTCTGGAAGAGGATGGTATACCTCATAGCCCCTCGTAAAATGACTTAAGAAAAACTTAGAAAACGTTGTCTTTTTCGCCTCTTTTGCATTACTGTACCCGTAAAGTATCGAATAATATAACGGAATGGTTATGTCAGATACAAACCAATGATAGCTGGAATCATCAAAGTCAAACACATGGACCTCTTTCCCATCGTAGAAAAAGTTCCCGGAATGGATATCCGAATGGATGAGACCAAAATTATCTCGGTTCTGCGGCAGCTCTCGTAACTCTTTGATTAGCTGATGTGTATTTTCAATTATTTCAGGTTCATGCGAAAAAAAGTCTTCAACCCTGAGCAGTTCCTCTTCGTACCAATAAGGACGCATGGATTCACCCTTTTTTGGTTGATACTGTTTTGTGATCCGGTGCATTTTGCCGATTTCTCTCCCCCAGGCATAAAACAATTCCTGGTTGAAGGTGTGAGAATTTATACTAACAGGTTCTCCCCTGACTTTTGTAAATAAGCATGCATGAAAAGAAGTTCCACCTGCCGCTTTTTCGTTTTGTATGAAATCACCAGAAAGCAGAGGTATGGCCTCTGGACAATTTACACCACTTATAAAAAGGAAATTCATCCAATTGAGCTCTGCCTCAATTTCTGCTCTAGTCCGATGAGAACTATGTGTAATCCTTAAAACCAGCGGTTTTCCATCCCGATAAACCTCAAATACATAATTTTCAAAGTCCCCCAACTTTCTGACCTTATCTTCCAATTGAAAACAACCTAAGAAATTATCCAAAATAGTCTGAGTAAATAAAACTTCAACAGATTTTTCCATATATCCCCCTTTGACCCATTTCTTTTTTATATTATAATTTTTAAATTTCGAAAATAGAAATAATTGTTTTTTATTTTAGTAAATAAGTAGTAAGATAGGAAAAACAATACAAAAAAGAAGGGATAATATGAATCAACCAGCCTCACTATCAGCAAAGGCTTCGAAAGCTTCGGAATCAACCATGTTTAAAATCCTGTTTATTATCAGCCTCTGTCATTTATTGAATGATGCCATTCAAGCGGTTGTACCTGCGATGTTCCCCATATTAGAAAAATCAATGGGCTTAAGCTTTACCCAGTTAGGTATTATAGCCTTTTCGTTAAATATGGTTTCATCAGTTATGCAGCCGGTCGTCGGCTTTGTTACAGACAAAAAGCCAATGCCCTTTGCCCTGCCAATTGGTTTGACCTTTACACTTTTTGGAATTCTCGGATTAGGATTTGCAGGTAATTTTGCACTGATTGTGCTATCCGTTATTTTCATCGGGCTTGGCTCCGCCGTATTCCATCCTGAAGGCTCCCGGGTGGCTTATATGGCCGCAGGGAGCAGACGGGGGCTCGCACAATCTATTTATCAAGTAGGCGGTAATACGGGGCAGGCATTGGCTCCCGTTATTACTGCACTAATATTGGTTCCCCTCGGGCAAATTGGCGCATCATGGTTTACCGTCGTTGCCGCCATAGCGGTTATTTTACTCATCTATATCGCAAATTGGTATCAACAAAGATTAGTAATTGCACCTCGAGTATTGAGAAAGGAAATAAGTGAAAAAAAGAGCAAGGGATTATCTAAAGAAGTTAAAAACACGCTGGCATTAATTTTACTGTTAATCTTTGCAAGAACCTGGTATACGTCAGGAATGACAAACTTCTATACCTTCTATGCCATCAAAGAATATGCATTATCTATAAAGGAATCTCAGCTGTTTTTATTTGCGTTCTTAGTTGCAGGTGCGGTCGGGACTTTTTTTGGAGGACCGCTCTCAGATCGATTTGGGAAAAAAAATATTATCTCCTTTTCGATGTTGGCAACTGTCCCATTTTCAATCTTAATTCCGCATGTACCGCCAACATTCGCCTTTTTCTTTCTTATACTAAGTGGGTTTATCCTAATGACAAGTTTTTCTGTTACGGTTGTGTATGCCCAGGAGTTAGTTCCAGGAAGGATTGGGACTATGTCCGGCTTAACTGTCGGCCTTGCGTTCGGAATGGGAGCTATAGGTTCCGTTGGACTCGGGTCAATTGCTGACTGGATTGGCTTGCAGTCCATGATCACTTGGCTCGGCGTCCTTCCGCTGCTTGGTCTAATCGCTTTCCTGCTTCCAAGTGATCAAAAGGTCGGGGAGTGGAATCATCTAGAGTAACTTCGTTAACTGTTACCAGTGTCAATAATCGAAAAAAGGATGGGCGCCGCCCATCCTTTTTTCGATTAAATCTCTTGTATCTTCCGTAATAATTCCTTCTTTTCCTCATCTGACAGCATTCCTTCAGCCATTGGAAATAACACATTTTCCTCTTTGTTAAAATGGTCAGTTAAAATAAAATAAGCGTTTTGAACCAGTTCAGCTAATTTCTTCTTTTCCTCATTTGTCGATTCCCCAACTTCTGCTTTATTAATGAAGGTACCGATAGTTGATTTTGCCTGATCATGTTCATATTCCATTACGGCAATGGGCCCAGAAGTGGTACCAATATAAACGCCCATCATCGGAAATAAAACTCCTTCTTCTCTCTCAGAATGCGGATCTAAGGCAGCCTTAAATTCTTTGACCTTTATGATTAATTCATAAAAATTTGCTTCCAGATCAATTTCTTGATCTATTTTTTGCGTTAAACTATACATTCGTTCCATTTGAGCTATCAATGCAGGATGTTCACCCTTTAAACGGGCAAGACCTTCACTTAACTCCCCCTGGGCCATAACGCCAAAACCACTCATGCAGCTACTCATATTCCATTCACCTCTATATTGTTTCAGTGACTTAAGTATATAAATGACCGATTAACTATGTAGTGATGGAGGTCACTTTTTATAAACGATTGTTTACAGATTGGTGTAATTGTGAAAACTTCATGAAGAAAATAAATTTTTTTGAAAACTTTTAACATTTATCACACAAATAAGAGGATATTGTTTCATATAATATAGATATACCTAATTCGGGAGGGTGATATAGATGAGAACTCCAAATTATCATGATTTTTATCAAAAGGCTTTAATTCCAATCGGATTGAATGACCTGCAGTCGTTAAAAAAAACCGAGGCTTTTTGTCCTGACCAACCCTTTACCCATTGGCTGATAGCAGTTGAAGGAGTTCAGCTGCCGCAACCCAAAATATATTATCACTGGAAAGTTAGTATCTATCCGGCCACAGACGAGGGCGACTTTAATTGGAAGGCACCCTATTATTGTTCACCCCACATGGAATTAATCGATTATGCGAATACATTGGCCTCCTCATTAGTTCAATCAAGTAAAAAAGATGAACTTTCCTCCGCCACTCTTTTAGAGAAAATCAGCTAAATCCACTTCATAGTAACCTTCTGCTTCACCTTCTTTTACTCCCATTTGTGAAAAAACTTACATATCGTAATAAAAGTGCAAATGCCTTTAACCACTAATCCTAGGTTTTTCCTTCATAAAAAGAAGTGCTGGTTGCACCAAGCCAACCAGCACTTCTTTTTAGATTTAGGCTAACCGAAAAACAATTCCATGACCGCCTTTAGGATACTCCCATTTAATATTTTGATAGGGGCAGCCGATTCGGCAGCTTCCGCACTCATGACAGCCTTCATAACCTACTTGCATCCGTGTTCCTTCCCATTTATACACTTCAGCAGGGCAAAATACTGTACAAATTTTATCGGGACATTTTGTCATGCAGACATCGTGATCCAACACAGTCAAATGAGATTTGGTATCGCATTTAAAACGGAGAAGATACTGTTTTTCCTCGATATTTTTCGTTGACATTATTTCACCGCCTTCCAAGCTCGATAAATATCCTGAATAACTCGAATCGTTCCTTTTTCTGCCGTCACACTTTTCATGATTTGTTTTTGTTTTTCCCGTTTCGGTGTTCCGTCGACTGTAAAGAATTTACTCATTGCCTTATTCATCATTGGGACATATTCATTGAAGTATTGCGGGTATTTCTCAAAGGTGTGGGCAGCATCTTTATATTTTTCTAAATCTTTGATAATAAAACTATCATACAGCTTTTCACGGTAAAGATTTAAGGTGGACTCCGAAAAATCTCCTCTTGTCTTAGCTTCAATTACTGTTTCAGCTGCTAATAAACCTGAATGCATTGCCATGTTTGAGCCTTCACGATGAATCGCATTAACCAATTGGGCAGCATCACCAACAACAATTACTCCATTACCTGCGACCTTTGGAACAGAGCGGTAACCGCCTTCAGGAATAAGATGGGCAAGATACTCAGCAGATTCACCGCCAGCAACCAGCGGTTTTACCATCGAATGATTTTTCAAGTAATCAAGAAGCTCATATGGCTTTAATTTCGCTTTAATCATACTAGAAAGGGTGGTTCCGACCCCGATATTTAAACTGTCCTTATTTGTATATAGAAAAGCAGTTCCCAGGTTGCCTTTTGTTGAATCACCAAATATTTCAATCGTGCAGCCTTGGTTATCTTCTAAATTAAAACGGTCATTAATTTTTTCTTTTGGAAGATTAATAACCTCCATAACGGTTAAGGCTACTTCATCAGGGCGAAATTCTTTATGGAAACCTATTTGTTTGGATAGAAGGGAGTTTACCCCATCTGCCAGTACCACAACGTCCGCATAAACTTCACCATCTGGACGGTCCGTCCGGACACCCACAACCTTGCCATTTTCAACAATACACTCGATTACTACGGTTTCGTTAATTAGCAGAGCTCCGGCTTCAACCGCCTTCCCGGCAAACCACTGGTCGAACTGGGCACGCAGTACGGTGAAATTATTATATGGTTCCACGGCCCATTCAAGACCTTTGTAGCCAAATGACACAACCGATTCCTTATCCATCATCCAAAAACGCTGCTCGATGACAGGTCTCTCAAGTGGAGCTTCCTTCCAAAACTCAGGAATTAGTTCTTCCATCTGCTTACGGTACAACACGCCTCCCATAACGTTTTTTGCCCCTGGGTATTCCCCTCGTTCAATCAGTAAAGTTTTCAGCCCATTTCGTGCACAAGTGAGGGCACATGCTGTACCTGAAGGACCGGCTCCAACTACAATTACATCAAATTTTTCAGGCATAACTAATTTCACCGCCCTTTTCCGTCCTAAGCTGCTTAAATTGCTCGATTAATATAGGTACTATTTTCATTGCATCCCCTACAATCCCGTATGTTGCCACATCAAAAATAGGCGCATTTGGATCCTTGTTAATGGCGATAATAAACTCTGAATTTTTCATCCCAACCACATGCTGGATCGCACCAGAGATTCCAATGGCAAAATAAATCTTTGGTGTTACCGTTTCACCGGTTTGACCAACCTGTTGTTCGTGGGGCAGCCAGCCTGCTTCCACTACATCCCGAGTACCACCTACACTGGCACCAATGGTTTCAGCTAACTCATGAATAAGCTGAAAGTTTTGCAAGTCACCCATACCCTTACCACCGCAAACAATCACATGTGCTTCAGCAAGACTAGCCTTTTTTGTTACGTCATTCACAATTTTCAACACTTTTGTACGCATATCTTCTTCTTTTATATCAATCTTCTCTTCAATTACCTTACCAAGTTTTCCTTCATCCGGCTCTAATGCCTTCATAACCTTGGGCCGAACGGTTGCCATTTGCGGCCGATGCTTCTTACATAGAATGGTTGCCATGATATTTCCGCCAAATGCCGGCCTGCTTGCCTCAAGCAATCGGTTCGATACATCGACATCAAGCATGGTCGTATCGGCAGTTAAACCGGTCGATAAATCGGTTGCAACCGCACTCGCTAAATCCTTCCCATTAGGTGTGGCTCCATAGAGGATTATTTCCGGTTTATATTTTCTTGCCAGCAACATAACGCCCTGCATATGAGATTCCGTCCGGTAATGTGCTAAGATGGGCTGATCAATAACATAAACTTCATCAGCACCGTAAGAAATCACTTGGTTGACCAATTGCTTAACCCCATGTCCCAGTAAAAAACCTGCTAATGGAACTTGTAATTTATCCGCTAACTTTCTCCCCGCACCAAGTAATTCGAGTGAAACTCCCTCTATTTTATTATCGTTTTGTTCAATAAATACCCAGACTCCCCGATAATCATCAAGATTCATCTAAACCCCTCCCTAAAGCAGAAAAATAACATTGTTTATTTAGCTGACTGAATCGTAAATAGGTCCTTTTTATCTAATAAGACTTCCATGAGCTGTTTTACTTGCTCATCAGCTGTCCCCTCAAGTCTTTTACCGCCTTCAGGACGTGGTGGTGTAAACATTTTTCCTACGATTGTTGGTGAGCCTTTTAAACCCAGCTGAGTCCGGTCAACATCTTCAAGGTCGCTGACTGCCCAAATAATTGGTTCGTATCTTGCTGCTTTAATCATGTTAGGCATTGGTGAATATTCTATTTGGTTTATTTCCTTTTCAACAGTCAACAGACATGGAATTTCAGATTGAATTAATTCATAACCATTGGTTAATTTTCGTTTGATTAAAACTGTTTTTTCCTCTTGATTGACCTCTGCCACCTCAATTACATTTGTAACAGGCGGGATATCCATTCTTCTTGCTATCCCTGGCCCAACTTGACCAGTATCCCCATCTATGGCATGTTTTCCGCAAATAACCATATCGACAGGAAGTTCCTTACTAATTCGTTCTAAAGCCTTTGATAAAGCATAACTGGTGGCTAGCGTATCTGCCCCTGCAAAAGCACGGTCTGTAATTAAATAACCTCTATCTGCCCCTATTTCAATGCTTTTTTTAATAATTGCCGTTGCTTGAGGCGGCCCCATTGACAATACCGAAATCGTTCCGCCCGTTTTTTCCTTAATTTTGACAGCCTCTTGAACCGCATGGGCATCATAAGGATTCAAAATGGCTGGCGCACTTCGACGATCAAGTGTGTTTGTTTTTGGGTTAATTTTGATAATTTTTGTATCAGGTACTTGTTTGATACAAACGACAATGTGCATGTAGGACTTTCCCTCCTCCATATGAACTATGATTATTGAAAGCGTTTGCCTTCTTTGGTTATTAAAAATGCTTTTATTAACGATATATGTATCGCAACACAAGCATAGTACCAAACATAAGAGTTTTTCTTATACCTTTTTTAAAAGTAAAGATCATGGGTATGAATAATGTGGATTCTATGAAGCTTTTAACAAAACCATAGGGAAATACTAGTTGTAGAAGATTAGGTGCAGGTTATCTGTGAATTTCAACAAAATACTATTAATATAACTATAGTAAATATGACGATATAAACAATGATAAAAATCACAGCTTGCCACTATTCTTGCTGATATTAAGGATCATAATAAGAATTTTTGGGAAGATTTTAGTTAGAGTTCGTTAAGGATTTTTGGGTATAAATAGGGGTTTGTATCGATACAAGATGGGAGAAAAAAAGACACCGGAAGGCCTTCTTGTTGAATTGGTATATAATTAATTACTGAAGACCTTCATATTTTAAACAAGAACCTTTGGCCAGATCATCACCATGTGTTTAAAAGCAAATCTTACTTCATCATTTGATTTAGAAGTTTGTCCGATCACTCTTTGGTAATGATTGATTAGTTCATCTAGTTCCTGGCTGTATTTAATGGTTTGTTCACTTGTAAATCCATGCCTATTTGCACTATTAATCATTAATTCTCTTTTAGCTTTTATCTTTTCAATCATCTCAGATTGATAATTACTATCCTCGTACAATTTTATCCTCCTACCTTACACGCTTACTATAAACTACTCAAAAGTAGACTACTTGAAGAATTATGACAAGAAATTTATTAAATGTAAATACAATCGCAAAAGTAGACAAAACATTCTATTTCTTTTGATTTTCGACATCTTTTTCTCTTTATTTCGAATACAAACGACAAATATCTCAACAACTGGATTTGGAGAATAAAGTAGAGAAAAGGTAAACTTTGGGGGTTTTTTCACTTTAAAGAGGTACAATGATATTTTTGTGAAATATTTTTTAGTAAAATAGAACTAGTTCGATTTTACTTGCAATTTGAATTCAAAGAACTAAATCCTATTGAATTCTAGTGATAAATGTTATAACTATTAATATGACTTGTAAAGTTAAAATTCAGAATATTAAAGAGGTGAGGTTTTTTGAAAATAAAAGTTTCCTGTCTCCAAATGGATATCGCCTTCGGTGACCCTGAAAGGAATTATCAATCTGCTGGAAATTTAATCGAAAAAGCCATGGAGGCACATCCGGATATTATTGTCCTTCCTGAGCTATGGACGACTGGATATGACCTAACCAGATTAGCTGAAATAGCCGACCCGAAAGCCCAGCGAACCATTACCTTCCTCCAAGCAGCTGCAAAAAAACATCAAGTTCATTTTGTCGGCGGATCGGTTGCAAATCGAGGCGAAAAAGGAGTAAAGAATACCCTCCTCATCATTACAAAAGAAGGCACTGTTACCCACCAATATGATAAACTTCATCTTTTTAAATTAATGGATGAACATCTTTACCTCGAATCAGGAGCTGAAAAAGGCTTATTCCAATTGGATGGTGAATTGTTTGCAGGCGTCATTTGCTATGATATTCGCTTTCCTGAATGGATTCGTACACATACATCAGCAGGGGCTAAGGTCCTTTTTGTGGTAGCGGAATGGCCGGCAGCTCGGTTAGGGCATTGGCGTGCTCTCTTGATCGCCAGAGCGATTGAAAATCAATGCTATGTTATCGCCTGTAACAGGTCTGGCAGTGACCCAAATAACGAATTTGCTGGACATTCACTCATTATTGATCCGTGGGGCGAAGTATTGGCTGAAGCTGCAGAACAAGAAGAAGTTCTCACTGCTGAGATTGATTTAGAACAAGTCAAAGAAATCCGTAAGCTTATTCCGATTTTTGAAGATAGAAAACCAAACTCGTATCATTAACTTTCGGATAATATTAAAAGCAATCCGACTGGTTACACGGATTGCTTTTTAACTGATTTCATTTTTATCATTTCGCTGAAAGGGCAGCTCGATATAAAACGTAGTACCTTTTCCTTCTTCACTTTCTATTGTGATTTTACCTTGGTGATCATTATAATTCGATAACTAACCGTTAGCCCTAAGCCCGTTCCCTGTTCCTTTGTCGTAAAAAATGGTTCACCCAACTTTTTTATCTTTCCTTTTGGAATACCGGCCCCTTCATCGTGGATACTAATTTGAACGCGTTCTTTTTCCAGTTTTCTTGTAGTAATCGTTATATTTCCACCGAAAGGCATCACTTCAATTGCATTTTTGATAATATTAATAAATACCTTTTTTAATTGGTTAGGTTCACAAAAGACAAGTGGCAGAGTGCTGTCAATGTCTGTTATAAATTGGACATTATAAAGAACAGCTTGTGCGGATAGTAAATCGACTGTTTCCTTCAAAATCTGGTTAAGGTTCTTTTCTTGAAATTTAGTAGCTTGCGGCTTGGCAAGAATCAAAAACTCATTAATAATTGAATCAATTCGTGCCAATTCCGACGTGATTACCTGATAATACATCGGATGTTCTTTCGTTATATTATCCTCAAGCAGCTGAATGAAACCTTTTAGTGCCGTCATAGGATTACGAATTTCATGGGCAATTCCGGCAGCAAGTTCACCAATTACACTCAGCGTGTCTGATTTGCGGAGCTGTTCCTCAATTTCCATCTTTTCAGTTATATCTTTAAATACGGTAAAATTAATCCCGCTCAGGATATCAAGTTTTGATGAACAGTCAAAATATCTAGTCTTACCTTCTTCATCAGTGAAAATCATCGTGGTAGAAGTTTGACCTTTTTCGAGTACTTGTTCAATATGTTTCAAAATCTCTTGCTTTCCATCTTGCAAAATGGTGTGTGGCTCATAGACCCGATTGCCTATTAAACGTTCTTTTGGAAGACCTAACATTTTTTCACCGAAGCGATTGACATCAATAATACGGTGATCGTTATCCCAAAGGAGGAGACCATCGATTGAATCTTCGAAGATTCGTCTATATTTTTGTTCGCTCTCCTGAAGGCTGACTGTTTTATTCTGTTTATCACTATTACGAGTAGTTAAAGTACCGTTTATGTCCTGCATCTCCACGTTTGACACCCCGCGAAATCCTTATTCACTTTCTACTATATTAAACCATATATTCTACATATATCGAGTAAAATCCTTTTTAGTCGACAAGCAAATTTTCCTATTACAAACCGACTAACAGCCTTTTTAGACATACAAAGAACGCAAAGCGCGTTTCTACTTTGCGTTCCTTGTTTTTTATAGAAGTGGATTGTCGTTTTTTGCTTTTAGACGCTGCCATCTTTTTTCAACTTCTGCCTCAAACTCTTCTAATATTGGTTGATTTTTCTCTTTTAACAAATGTTTTGCTTTGCCCATATATTTTAACCATTCAGAAAGTGGAACCCGTTTGTTCTTTTCTTCCGGGTTGTACGTAATGGTAGTTACACCTTGTTCAATCTCATAGAGCGGGAAGAAGCAAGAATTGACAGCCTCTTCGACAATTTTTGTACCATAGCGGTCATCAGATTTCCAGTTTAATGGACAGGTGATTAGAAGTTTTCCATATACGGGACCACCATTTTGTGCATACCATTGCGCTTTTGCACCTTTTTTTACTAAATCCTGCGGGAATGCTTCAGAACCAGTAAATACATAAGGAATATTTGTTGCAGCCATGATTTGAGCAGTATCCTTATGGTGGAATGCTTTTCCACGCTGTACTTTTCCAACACCAGATGTGCTTGTCATATGTCCAATTGGTGTAGAGTACGACATTTGTGACCCAGTATTCATATAACCTTCATTATCATACTCAAGCATAATAAGTTTATGCCCTCGAAGAGCCGTTCCAATCGCAGAACCCATTCCGATGTCCATACCTCCATCACCCGTAATCATGACAAAAGTTGCATCATCAGAAATATTTATTTCACCGCGGCGTTTTAATTCCATAAATGCCTCAACCGTTCCGGATAGGGTAGCTGCACCGTTTTGGAACAAATTATGAATCATCGTTTGTTTATGGGAAGTACTTGGATACCCAGTGGTTGTAACGTATGCACAGCCGGTTTGGAATAAAGTAACAATATCTCCCTCAATCCCCTTAAAGAATAACTCAAGGCCGGCAAAAATACCACAGCCTGGACATGCACCATGTCCTGATGCGATGCGTTTAGGCTTACCTGTCAAAGCACGAAGCGGAGGAATTTTGACCTTTAATTTATTCGTTTCTTCATCCATTTTCACATCAATTAAACCTGATTTGTATACATCACCATGCTGAGGCAAAATGACAGGCTTAAGGATGTTTTCCGGATTACCTGGAACATGTCCATAATAATCAAATGGTTTTTCAGCATAGCCCTTTTCCATTGCCTCAATGGCCATATTAAAGAACTTGTTGGCATCATCTGCATAGAAATCCTTCCCGCCAAGACCAAATACACGGCTTAACACGATGGTTCTGTTTTCCTTATCATCTTGAAGAGCTGATTTCACTTCATGTGTAAGGTTCGGTCCGTTGGCACCATATGAATCTGCACGCTCCCCAACTAATAGAGCTTTAACATTTTTAAGGGCTTCACGAATTTCTTTTGCCGGGAATGGACGGATAATATTAGGGCTGATGACGCCAGCTTTAATTCCGTTACGACGAAGCTGGTCAACTACATCCTTTGCCGACTCAGCCGCAGAATTTAAAAGAAATAATGCAACCTCCGCATCTTCCATTCTATATAAATCGAGCACTTGATAATCTCTGCCAGATAGTTTTGCATAATCAGCAGCGACTTCTTTAAATACTTCACCCGCATTGTAAATGGCTTCCGATTGTTGGTAATGGTTATTAATAAAATCATCACCGCTCATATGAGCACCAATGGTAACAGGTTTGCTCAAATCTCGCACAAAGTTATATTCTGTTGGACATTCGCCAACAAATTGTTGGACAACATTTCGATCCTTAAAGTATTCCACCCTGCGTTTTTGATGAGAAGTGAAGAAACCATCATAGGCCACAATAACTGGTAAGCGGACTTTTGAATGTTCGGCAATTTTAAGTGCCATAATATTCATATCATAAACGGCTTGAGGTGTCTTTGCAGTCAATATAACCCAGCCTGTGTTTAGGGCGTAATAAAGGTCAGAGTGGTCTCCGCGAATATCTAGCGGCCCACTGACAGCACGAGTGACAAGATTCATAACCATTGGGTAGCGAGTACCTGATTGGACAGGCATTTGTTCAAGCATATACAGGAAACCATTCGCACTAGTCGCATTAATGACACATGCACCTGTCACAGCCGCTCCATAGCATATACCTGCTGAACCATGCTCCCCATCCGCTGGAATCAATTTTATATCATGCTGGCCGCGAGTTTTCATTTGATCTAAAAATTGTGCAACCTCGGTAGAAGGTGTAATTGGGAAATATCCCATAATATGATAATTAATTTGTGCTGCAGCCGTTGCTGCCATTTCATTTCCTGATTCAAAGGTCGAAACTTGCTCTGCCACACCCTGCTTCGTTAATTTATCTACTAAAATTGCCATTATTGTACCCCTCCTGCAATATAAGGAAAGTTATGCTTCACACGGTGTTCATCCGCATACCCCAAGATTTCACGAAGATCGCCTAGTGCATCGGTTGGACATGCTTCCACACACTTTAAGCAGCCCTTACAATATTGATAGTCAATCCCTTTTAGGAACATTTGCTTTCTGCCACGTTTATCTTCTCCTTCTTCCCAAACAAAACAGAAATCTGGACAAACATTATCACATGCGGCACAGTTTATGCATTTGTCCTGTTTAAATTCAGGCAGGAAGCCTTGCCGTGATCCACTTAAATCTTTAAAAATACTATTTGCCTGTGAAACCATGACACCGCCAAGTTCTTGTGCTCAGAAATCCAAGTTGTGGAAGCGGACGTGTAAAGGATTTTCCTTCAGCCCCTTCTGGCACTTCGTAGTTTTTAAATTGAACCTCATTATACCCGCGGTCAAATGTCCTGATATTCGGTTCAACAAGGTGGGGATATTTTTTTGTAAAAGTTTTCCGAATTACATCTCTCATGGATTCGGGATTTAGGAAATTACAAATTCGATATAAAGCTCCAAGCATGGCTGTGTTTACTTTCGTTTTTTCCTCTAATGCGATGGTTAAGGCATCGACAATCGCCAGTGTCCCATATTCTAAATGCAAATCTTTTTTTACTTCATCAAATTCTCTTGCTGAATTAACTAAAACAATACCCTCCGCATCCAAACCGCTTACCACGTTTACTGTTTTATATAACGCTTCATGAAAAACTCCTACAATATGCGGCTGCTCAATTGGACTATGGTCACGAATCTCAACATCAGGATCACAAAAACGAATGAAACTCTTTACTGGCGATCCCTTCTTTTCCGACCCATAGGATGAAAAATTTGAGCCTCTTAAGCCAAGACTTAAAACCCCTGCCTCTGCTAACATTTTTCCTGCCAGGTTTGCCCCTAGGCCGCCAATTGATTCTAAACGGATTTCAAAAAATCCTAGTTCATTCTTTTTCGGTAAAATAGACATAGTGCCCCTCCCCATTTCGTTCCAAAAATACGAAATAATATATTAATCGCTTTTCCCTTCCGTTATTTTAGAACAATTGGGAAGTTTAATCTGTGATAAAAGTCAAACATCTGTTAGAAATTTTTGTAACACATTATTTTTTTTCAAAAAACATTATTAGGTCAAACTTTAAAACGCTTGCTTAATTGTATAACAGATTAAATCCTGTAATATAACAGACAACACTATCAGATACCATCCTTAGGAATATCACTAGTTGAAATGATTTAAAAGTTTGCTTTATACTCTTTTGGTCGAAAATAGGCTATAATAATTATTTGGTCATAATTAATAAAGGAGCAATCATATGAATGTTATTTGTTCTACACTGAATGCTAAGTTTATTCATACAAACCTTGCCATTCGTTATTTGAAGGCCTATGCAGCCCCAGAATTTTCAATAAAGTTAAAAGAATACACTATTAAAGATCCAGTCCTAAATATTGTTTCAGACCTTTATCAAGCAAAACCTGACGTTATCGGTTTTAGCTGCTATATTTGGAATATAGAGGAAACACTCAAAGTAGTTAATATGTTAAAAAAGGTTGATCCTTCGATAATGATTGTTTTAGGGGGACCAGAGGTTACTTACGATACCGCTGAATGGATGGAAAAATACCCTGAAGTTGATTTTATTGTGATTGGGGAAGGAGAACAAACCTTTAAACAGCTTCTCCTTGAAATCAGCAGCGCCAAAGATTATCGTAATGTCCCTGGTATTGCCTTTCGGGAGGATGGAAAAGTAAAAATAACACCCCAAATGAATAAGCTAGATCTTAAAGAATTGCCCTCACCCTATCGTTTTCCTGAGGATATCACTGATTTAGGAAAACGTGTCACTTATGTTGAGACAAGCAGGGGCTGTCCATTTAGCTGTCAATTTTGCCTCTCATCTATCGAAGTCGGGGTCAGATATTTTGACCGTGAAAAAATAAAAGCAGACATTCGCTATCTTATGGATCATGGTGCCAAAACGATTAAGTTTGTGGATCGTACCTTTAATATCAGCAGAAGCTACGCATTAGAAATGTTCCGGTTCCTTATTGATGAGCATCTGCCTGGAACTGTATTTCAATTTGAAATAACTGCAGATATTATGCGTCCGGAGGTCATTGAATTTTTAAATCAAGAAGCCCCAAAAGGACTTTTTCGATTTGAAATTGGCGTTCAGTCTACCAATGATTATACGAATGAACTGGTAAGGCGAAAACAAAATTTTGAAAAGCTTACTAGAACCGTGACAATGGTCAAAGAAGGCTGCAAAATTGACCAGCATCTTGATTTAATTGCCGGGCTACCTGAAGAAGATTATTCTTCCTTCCGAAAAACATTCAATGATGTATTCGAGATGAGACCGGAAGAATTACAATTAGGATTTTTGAAAATGCTGAGGGGGACCGGGGTTCGTCTCCGTGCAGATGAACATCATTATGTATATATGGACCATTCACCATATGAAATATTAAGTAATAATGTACTATCGTTTGATGATATTGTTCGAATTAAACAGGTCGAGGACGTACTCGAGAAGTATTGGAATGATCATCGAATGGATTATACAGTTGAATATCTTGTCAATAATATATTTCCATCTCCATTTGACTTTTTCCAAGAGTTTGGTTCCTACTGGGACAATAAGGGATGGTCGCGAATCGGTCATCAGCTGGAGGACTTATTTCGGAGATTATACTCATTTTTAGAGGAGCGCTCCGTAGAAAACCTGGAAATTATTGCAGGACTAATGAAGTATGATTATTTGAGAAACCACAAATACAAGCCTAGAAAGCCTTGGTGGGAGGCTTCCTTGGATAAGGGTCAACGTTCACAGCTTTATAAACAAATAATGGACAATCCTTCCATGCTTGGGGATCATTTCAATCAACTTCAGCTTGATGAAAAGGATTTATATAAGCATACCATGCTTGAGGAATTAACCTTTGATTTAGGTGAGTATTTAACAACCGGTCACTTGAAAAGGAAAACAGGCTATCTATTAGTGTTCTTCGATCCAAGCAGTGATCAAACCTTAATATTTCCATTTTAATTTCTTAAATAAGCCGGGGAGCCCCGGCTTATTTATTTTTATTGATTTTCTTCAAATTCTTTCTTGTTTCATAAAGCTTAACCCCATTAACCTCTCCTATTTCAACGCTGAATTCTTCCAATAGTTTGGGGTCTTGATTGTTACGCGTCTTGACCATTGCTTCTACCTTTTTGACCTTGTTTCGAATTACGATTTTGGAACCGAATTGCATTATTATTATCTGTAAACTCTGCGGAAAATTCACTTTCCTGTACATTTTTGTGCGGAGTTTTCGAATATTTTTCCACTGCATTAAATTCTGCTTTTCGCTTCGCCATTTTAAAATCCCCCCAAAGATATGATAATACATCCTTAGTTTAAGCAAAGTGCCCTGGTTCATTCCCTTCCTTATTTTTCTTAAATAAAATTGATATTCAAACAGAAAATAAAAGAAAAAGGAGTGAACAGATCATGAAAAAATCAAATCATAAACAGTCCTCCGAAAAGATAACGATCGATGAAACCATGCCACATCAAATAAATGCCCCCAGTTTCGAAGGGACGGGCATTAAAATGGAGGATCCGTTCGTAAATAAACATGGGGTAACCATTGGTGACAGTTTATATTCGTCAGAGAACTCTCCTTTAGAAAATTGGTCTGAGGAAACAGACCCCGCAATCATGTCTGGAGACGAGTGGGTTCATCCGACAAATGACATTGGCTGGAATACATCTGAAAACCGTGAACTGCTAGATAGCAAAAGAAAACCACAAGCCTATCCCTTTATGCACCCGACAAAGGATGTTAGTAAAGGCTCTGATTAATGAATTATCCAAATCCGAAAAACATTACCACTTATGAAAATCTAAAAGGGAATAGATACTATTGATACAGAGGCCTCCTCTGTATCAATAATGTTCCAAGAACGTACACCTCAAAGGTGGCGATCAAGTTAACAAGGAAAGTTTCAGCTTTCCTAAGACAAAGGAGTGTAAATAATGGCGAATAGCAGTAATAAATTGTTAGTACCTGGAATCGAGCAGTACCTTGACCAGGTAAAATATGAAATTGCCCAAGAGTTTGGAGTTCAATTAGGCTCTGATACCGTTTCAAGAGCAAATGGATCTGTAGGTGGAGAAATCACCAAAAGATTAGTCCAACAAGCACAAGCTCAATTATCGGGGCAAAATAATATCCAATAATTGAATAAATATGGAAAAAAGTCCGGTTTAAAACCGGACTTTTACTCATTATTTATGACCATTATTTTTTTTTGGCTCTTTTTGGTTTGGATTCTTTTGATGGTTATTAGTATTGGCAGATTTGCCATGTGAATTGGATTGATTACTTTTTGCGAAAGAACGCGGCTGTTGTTTTATCTGTTGTTTCGTTTGCTCTCTGATCTGTTGTTTTGTCTGTTGGTTCATTTGTTGGTTGGCCTGTTGATTATTATTTACGGGCTTTTGTTTCCATTGATTCTCTGGTTTTTTTAGTTGTCCTGGTGGGGTTGCCTTTCCTACTGACACAATGGGACTAACAGCCTTTTTTACTTCTCCAGGTACTGCAACAGTATTCTCATTACTAATCTTCTTTTGCTGTCCCGGTGGATTTACTACGTTATGTGAAGAGGGAACTGCGTTGGGCTTCTGGTTCTTACTGTTTTTCTTCTGTTTTTCCTTTTGGCGGGATTGATATTGACCTTCTTGATATTTGCCGGTGGATATACCTAAATTGTGAGCCTGTTTACGATCTTCCTGAGTTGCGTTTAACACGGTCAACTCTAGTTCTTCTTTACCTGCCGACGCTTTGATTTCATCTATATTCTTTTGCAGTTCCTTTTCAGATTGTTGATCCTGCTCTTTCGCATGAACGGTTGAAATAATCACAGGCTGATTATTTTCCAACTGGTCCGCTCGTTTCATCTCTTCTAAAATAGATTGAGTAATTTCCGAAACATCCTCTTTCTTCCAATCATCGAGCTTTGAAATAACCTCTTTGCCTTCTTTATTAAACCCTGTTAATTTTACAACTTGCATCTTCTTATTTACACCAAGTTCAATACTCGAGTTTGCATCAATAGACATATAAGCGTATGCTTTATTATTTTGATGCAGCGGAAGGAAGGACCCCAGTAAGATAAAAAGAGCGGCCATTACGGCCCATACGCTTCTAGCTTTAAAAATATTCTTTAATAAAAATAATGATTTCCTAGTTTGAATAGCAGCGATTGGAAAGAAATGTATTTCTTCGCCAATCGTATAGATTTGATCTTGTTTCTTGGTCCTGAGGAACTCACCCTCGGGGGTTAAAAGTGTTAAGAAAGCATCATCTATTTCCATGATAATTCCTTTTTTCATATATCCAGCACCCCCTTTATATAATTCTTCATATACACATAATCACTAGATAAAATAAGTGCAACGGCAATGATATATTTTCGATTCCGCTCAATCGTTTTTCGGCTGACATTTACCATTGTCTCTAACTGTTTGATCGGAAGGCGTTTTTTTTCCATTAATAGTTCTGTTAACTCAGGATTGGCTATAAGCACTTTCGCTGTTTGAATGGCACTTATTCGGGCATCCGTATGCTTTGGTGAATTTTCCACTAAGTCACTAAAACTTAAACCAAACGAGGTCAGCACTTTTTGGAAATGCAGTATTTCCTCTTTCCTTAATTGATCGTCATTCTTCTTATAAAATTCATCAAGGGAAAGTTCATTGACAATCAGAGTTCCCGGTGATTCTTCCTCTTGTAATGGATTGGTGATATCGATACTAATATGTTGATCTTTCGTTTGTTTACGAATATAGTCTATTACTCTTCTTTTTATTATGACTTCGGAAAAACTCAATAACGAGCTTCCCCGGTCTGGAGAATATTTTTCGATTGCTTCATTAAATGCAATAAGTCCAATACTAAATTCATCATCGGATTCATAAATATAACGTCTGCAAACGGAAGAAACGGATTTAGCAATAAAGGGCTTATAGGAATCAATTAATTGATTCAGCAGCTCTTGGTCACCATTCTGGATTAATAGAACAGTCTCTTCCAAAGTTCTTTTTTTCATCTTGGTCTTAAACAATAAACTTAGCATGTGCTCACCTCTATTCGTCCCATTATAACATATATATTGTTACGTAAGACTTGCGAGAGAATAAGCATTCATGTAAAAAAAAACCAAAGAATGGCAGTTTTTTTTACGCTTATTGTTTAATCTTGTATATTATTTCTGTTCTCCTCTCTATTTCATTTTTTCTTTGAAGAACTTTGCGTGCGCATTTTACTACATAGGTACGTTTCTTCATGAACTGTTTCTGGGGGTTGGAAAATAAAATTTTTTCCCAATCAGAAAAACATAATTACCTGGTTATGGTCCTGGCAAGTGCGTTTAACTGCCTGTCGGTCTGTACCACTGTTCTAAACAATCCAGTTAGACGATAAAAAGCTTTAAATCAAAAATGTGATTTAAAGCTTTCCATTGGCTCGATCCGAACTATTATCCCTTACTTTTAAAATTATTTTTATCACACTTCCTACAAGCAAACCCGGGATAAGGAACATCATTGGTAAAAAAATAGGTCCTGGATGTATTTCAAAAAAAGTGACCTTTGGTGAGACCATTAATCCGACTGTAACAAAGTAAGCCCCGAACACAAAAGGCAAATAGGAATACTTTTCCCCTGCTGGCATTGCAAATCGATAGGCATCCCACATCGAAAACATATAAATACAAGGATAAAACATAAGCCATTGATAATTTATCACCATCTCAGCCTGTCCTATTTCACCTAAGAAACTGTGCATAATGGCCCGATTAAAATGACTGTTTACATTCATAATAAACTCTAATACAACAAATAAGACCCCTTTTAAATACTGTCCTGTTAATAATTGGGTGAAACCAGGGAATGCAATATTCCACAGCACTGCTTCCAATCTGCTCATTTTTTTCATTTTCTATCCCGCTTCATTATGGCATTTAAGAAGAAAAACTTCTTCACTTAGCTTATCCATTCCAAGGCCAAAATAACGAGGATACGCTGAAAATTTTCCAATAAATTACCAATTTATGTAAAGCTAATATAAAACTATAATAAAAACAGCGGAGAGCTCTCCGCTGTTTTGCTGACTAAACTATTCTTGTTGGTCCATAGGATTATAAAGTTTAATATCTGGATTTTTTTCTTGGAACCATCTTAGCGCAAAATCATTTTCAAATAAAAAGACGTAATGGCCATATCTGTCTTTTACCAGCAAACTCCTCGAACTCGATAGGTTTTCATCGACAGTCTCATTTTCAACCCACCTAGCAATTTTTGATCCCATGCGCTCCATTAATACCTCGGCATTGTATTCATTTCTCATTCTATGTTCGAAAACTTCAAACTGAAGCTGACCGACCGCCCCTAATAAATATTCTTCCATCCTTACTGTCTTAAAGAGCTGAATAGCCCCTTCCTGAACAAGCTGTTGAATACCTTTATAGAAGGATTTTTGCTTCATCACGTTTTTAGCTGAAACCCTCACATATAATTCAGGTGTAAACTGTGGCAGCCTCTCGTATTGAAAGTCATTTTTACCAGTCGTTAACGTATCACCAATTTGGTAAGTTCCTGTATCATACAATCCGATAATATCTCCACTAACGGCTTCTTCGACTGTATTTCGTTCTTCTGCCATAAAGGATGTCGACTGGGATAGTTTTAATTGTTTTCCTAAGCGGGGTATATTCACCGTCATTCCACGTTCGAACTTACCTGAACAAACACGCACAAAGGCAATCCGGTCGCGGTGAGCAGGATTCATATTCGCTTGGATTTTAAACACGAACCCTGAAAATTGCTCTGTTAAAGGATCAATTTCACCTATGGATGAATTACGCGCTTTAGGCGGCGGTGCAAATTGCAGATAAGATTCTAAGAAAGTCTGAACACCGAAATTTGTTAAGGCACTTCCGAAGAAAACAGGAATTAGATTCCCTTCCGCTATTCTTTCTGCTGAGAATTCATTACCTGCTTCATTTAGCAGTAAAATTTCCTCAAGTGTTTGATCATAAAGACCGGAATCTTTTATCGGATGCTCTCCAACAATTTCCCCTTCATCATTTAACGGGATAAATCTCTCCTCATCATTTACACGGAATTGTTCCACCCGTTTATGGAAACGGTCATATATGCCTAAGAATTCCTTTCCCATTCCGATCGGCCAATTCATTGGATAAGATTCAATTCCCAGAACTTCTTCTAGTTCGGCAAGAAGTTCAAGCGGCGCTTTCCCTTGGCGGTCAAGCTTATTCATAAACGTAAATATTGGGATACCGCGCATGCGGCATACTTTGAAAAGTTTTAAGGTTTGTTCTTCAATCCCTTTTGCTGAGTCAATAATCATTACTGCACTGTCAACAGCCATCAGCGTTCTGTACGTATCTTCACTAAAATCTTGATGTCCAGGGGTATCAAGAATATTAACCCTGAATCCATCATAGTCAAATTGCATAACACTGGAGGTAACGGAAATTCCACGTTGTTTCTCAATTTCCATCCAGTCACTAGTAGCAAACTTTCCAGTTTTTTTTGCTTTAACCGTACCAGCGTCTCTTATAGCTCCACCAAATAATAGTAATTTTTCAGTTAATGTTGTTTTACCAGCATCCGGGTGGGAAATAATCGCAAATGTCCGGCGTGACAATACTTCATCTTTAAAATTGTTACCCATCTTGTCTTCCTCTCTTTGACAAAGAAGTCATACTTCTCTAAATAAGATTCTTCCCCCAACTGTAGATGATGAAGGAACTAATTGGCTAATCAGTGCAGTATCTGCCTGTTTTAGCGGAAATTTTTTATCCATAACTTCAATCTTATCTCGCAAACGCGAACTTTGCAATAGATGGTTTACTGTTGATTTTTCTTTTATGATGCTACTGAAAAGAATATAATATAGATAACCATAAAATATTCAATTCCTTGGGAGGAACTATGCAAAATCAGCCAGTGGACCAACAAACCCTAAACTTATTACATAGGGCTTTCGAAATTGTTCTTGAACAAAATAAAATTTCCTATAATAAAATCGGCATCGTGGAAGAAGGAGAACAACTCTTATTTTTGTATGAAACACACGAAGAAAAGGTTCATGTGTTTAAGTGGAGCAAGGCAGCATCTGTCGGAATGAGTATTGGCACGCTGGCCCAAACCGTGCTTACTCCAATCATTCCACAACTCCGCTTATTATCATAACCTTTTAACACACGATCCAGCTTTCAGGGTGGTGTGTTTTTTACGGGCTATTAACTATTTCCTTTCTTCCACTGATTCCCACATCCATTTTTCTGGAAATAGTTTTATAATAATTATATTAATCTATTGGAGGAGATGAAGAGAGTTGAATAAAAGTAAAAAGATAGTTTCAAAGTTTATTCCGCTGATTACAGCGTTCATTATAGTCATTTCCGGTATAATTTGGTACATCCAAACAACTCATGAGGAAATCTCGATTCCTTTCTCTTCTGTGGAGAAAACGATTCAAGCGCAAAATGGAAAGGCAGTTACACTCACTGAACAAGCGGACGGAAGCCTGTATATGAAAGCAGGCGATAAGGAATATGTATCCCATATACCTCCAAACAGTCAAGCGATTGAGAAACTTGTTGAAAAGTACAATATTAATTACACATATACGACCGGCAGCCGATACGGTAAGTGGATGCTGGGCGGAGTAATTGTTTTACTTGCTGGTGCAGCTGTTGCCCTGCAAAAAACAAAGGGCGGCTTTGGCCTAGGTAATTCGATGAAAAATAGTGTCGCCAAGTCACGTCCTCTTCCTTCTATCTGTTTAGATGATGTTGGAGGACTTGGAGCTGAAATGAAAGAGGAAATTTTGCAGACATTATCCACTTTAAAAGAACCTGAGCGGGCATTGAAGCTGGGAATCAAACCGCCAAAAGGAATTCTTTTATATGGACCTCCAGGAACAGGTAAAACACTGCTAGCTCAAGCAATGGCACGAGAGTTAAATGCTGCCTTCTTCTCTACTAGTGGATCAGCCTTCAATGAACTGTTTGTTGGCGTTGGCGCGAGCCGGGTTCGCTCTCTTTTTCAAGCGGCCCGCAAACAGGCACCCGCAGTTATCTTTATTGATGAAGTAGACGCACTTGCTGGCAAGCGTAAGGCTCATGGAGGCGAAGAAGCAGAAAAAACCTTAACTGAACTTCTTGTTCAGCTTGACGGCGGTTATTCTAATGATGGTATTTTATTTATAGCCGCTACCAATAGAAAAGATATGCTGGATGAAGCCTTCCTTCGTCCTGGACGTATTGACTTCTCCTTCCATGTTTCCCTTCCTGATACAAAAGGGAGAAGAGAAATAATCGAGATTCATACGAAAGGAAAGGCGCTCGCAAATGATGTGTTTGCTTCCTTTGATGACTTAGCAGAAAGTACCTCTGGCTTCTCCGGTGCTGAGCTGCAGTCACTTTTTGAAACAGCCTCAAGACGTGCGGTAAGAAATGGCCAAGAGGTCGTTACTAAGCAGGACCTTGATTACGCGCTGGACCGGACGATATTAGGCAGTACTTCACGATCATTACAGGATCTTGACACAAAACGCAGAGTGGCCATCCATGAAGCGGGACATGCAATTGTTGCTTCCTTAACAAAACCTGGTTCAGTTCGAAAGGCAACGATTATACCTCGTGGTGAGGCCCTTGGTTATGTGGCACCGATTCCGAAAGAATTGCATTTATCTACAACAAGTGACTTGCTAGACCGTGTGGCGATGGTCTTAGCTGGTGGTGTGGCTGAGAGAATGGTACTTGGTGAACATAGCATCGGTGTGAGCGGTGACGTTCAGCAGGCAAAACATCTAATTGAACAAATGGTCGACATTGGAATGCTTGAAGATGGGTTTACCTTGACTTTTAACAAGCAAGATAAAGAAATCAAAATGCAGGAATTATTTGCAAAAGGTTTGGAAAAAGCAGAAACCTTGATTAAGAACCATCAACCACAGTATCAACAATTAGTCGAAGCTTTATTAAAGAAAGAAACTTTAGAAGGTACTGAAGTAGAAACAATCGTGACAGGTTTAACAAACGATGCTGTTTTGGCTTAATAGCACCAGGTGCACATGCTGCACCTGGTTTTGTTTTTTTATTGCAGGGTAAACATCTAATGAATTTTGATATTCGTGGTAAACTAAGCTAAGCTTGAATTCCGTTAAAGGATGTGAACCCTATGTACAACGATGATGAATTAATCGAAAAAGAGCAGAATAAATACATTAACAATGCTAAAGAATTTATCGGAAATCCCCAAAAAATAAAAGATTTACTTCATAAGGTAATTGAAAAGGCAACTGACAGAAAAGGCTATCTAGGGGATGCTTGGGATAAATTACAGCTATTCGTTGATTTAGTAAAAGCTTACTCTAAAGGTGAATATAAGGATGTTCATCCGAGTACCATCGTGACCATAATTGGTGCTCTACTATATTTTATTTCCCCGATCGATTTAGTTCCTGATTTTATTATTGGGCTCGGCCTCTTTGATGACGCTGCTGTTATTGGTTTTACTCTAAAGAAATTAGCTAAAGAACTTGATGAATTTAAGCAGTGGAAAAATACAAATAAAATTCCGTTAGAAAACCCGCTGGATTAACCAAGCGGGTTGATTAGTGAGATATTTAAATTAACACTAAGGCATCTTGATTTTTAGAGACTGCCGCTTTTCCACCCTAGGAATAGCAAGCCCACTCCCATGTAGAGGTAAGACGCTTTTCGCTAATAACTACCATCTAAAGCAAGAAGCACCTACAATAATCAATAAGATAAATAAAACGACGATTAATGCAAAGCCGCCGCCAAATCCATATCCACCGCCGTACCCACAGCCACAGCCGCCACCAAAGCCGCCGCCGCCGAATCCACCGTATCCAAACATTTTATTTCCTCCCTTCTATCCTAATAGAAACCGTGACCCCAAGAAGCTCCAATAATAATTAATAAAATGAATAAAACGACTAGTAGGGCAAATCCGCCGCCGTAGCCACCTGCTGCACCAGACATTTACATTACCTCCTTTATCGATTTCTATATATCCTATTCACCTAGATATGAATGTGCGATAGTCACGATCCATAATAGGCTTTTCCCCCAAAAAAGAATAAGCCCATTCTTTGCTGATAGGCCTGTGACTTTAATCTATATTTGGCCAATTGCAGTCCCGGCCGCATGTACACAGTTGACAAATTGCTTTGTTTTTCTTAGCATAGTCACAAAAAGGTGATGGAGGTAAATCTTATTGAAATTTACTACATCAATTTGGAGAAGGGTCTATTTACCGTTAACTCGAAAAGGAATGAGGATTAATAACGGTTTGGAATCTCGTTCGGTTTTAAAAATTGGCCATAGAGGAGCAGCCGGCTACTGTCCTGAAAATACTTTTGCTTCTTTTCATAGAGCACTGCAACTGGGCGTGGATTTTATTGAAATGGATGTACAGATGACAAAAGATAGCCAGTTGGTGGTCATTCATGATCCAACAGTTAATCGAACATCAAATGGGAAAGGAAAAGTAAAGGATTTTACTTTAAAGGAAATTCAAGCACTGGATGCAGGCAGCTGGTTTGACCCTAAATTTAGTGGTGAAAAGATCCCTTCATTAAATGAATTTTTAGACGAGTTTGGAGGTAAAGTCGGTATATTGATGGAGATAAAAAACCCATCTTTATATCCCGGAATTGAGAAAAAAATTGCGGATGAACTGTTGGACAGAGGGCTTACAAGCCCTGTAGGTCCTCAAGTGATCGTTCAATCCTTTGACCAAAACTCATTAAAAAAATTTCACCAATTAATACCTTCCATTCAAATAGGAGTCTTACTAAAAAGATTCACCGGTAAAGGAATTTCGAAACAAGAATTGGCCTCTTTCTTGAGCTATGCTGCCTTCGTAAATCCGAAAATCACCATGGTAAATAAACGGCTGATTAAAAGGATTCACCAGCACGGCTTTAAGACTTTTATATGGACAGTAAGAAAAAGAAATGAAGTAAATCATTTGGTCAATTTCCATATAGACGGGGTCATTAGTGATTACCCAGATTTGTTGAATAACTAAAAGGGCATCTCCTAATGAGAGCTGACCTTGTTTAATCTATAATGCCCATTCGAATGGCTTTGACTGCAATTAACAATGCGGAATTGGCAGAACCCTATCAGCCAAAGAACGGAAATATCGGTTTAAAAAATTTCAAACTCTTAACTCATAATGTCACAACAGACAGCTCAAATTCACCCAGACTTAATGTTAATTTCAGCAGTAATGGAAGGGTTGAGATGGAACCGAAAAATGAGCAAGAGCTAATTCAAACCAAAGCTGTGTTGGAACAAATTCTAAATACTATAAAACCATAAAAAGAAGCGATGCAGCATCGCTTCTTTTTTATTCGTTATTGATAATTCTAATCACTCGTCCGTTAAATTTTTTCAGGTAATATCCTTTCGTTATGTCCGCAATCGCAATTCCGGTTCTGCTTTGCGAGCCAATAAACTTGCCGTTACCCAGATAAATTCCGACATGTCCGTCAATTTTATAAGTATCAAAGAAAACAAGATCACCTGGCCGTGCTTCACTATATGGTACCCTTTTGCCAAAGGTTTTCAAGATATCTGTATGGGCTCCGACTTTAATGCCGGCTTGGGCAAATGCCCAAGCAACAAACCCAGAGCAATCAAATCTTCCTTGTGAAACATCATAGGCATTCCTTCCTCCGCCAAATACATACACTGAATTTCCGATATATTTTTCACCAGCATGAATAACAATATTAATTGCTTGATTAGAGGTTGTTGGGATTGGTGCATCAATAGGTGCTGAGTTCGCCGTAATAGAATTTTGATTTACAGCCCCAATCTCTACTTCTCTTAATGCAAGTGACTGATCTTGTTGTTGTAGCTTCTCCTTTTGAGAGAGTTTTTCTTGCTCTTTTTGCTCCAATTCTTCTTTTAAGCTATCATTTTCTACTTTTTGTTCTAAAATTTGTGCCTGCATCCCTTCAAGCTCTATTTTCATTGTTTTTAAATCAATTAGCTTTTTTTCAACAGTAGCTTGTTTGTTTACAACTGCTTTCTGATCCTCTTCATACTGTTTAACAAGGTCTTGATCGGCTTGAGCCATGACAGCAACAGTACGAAGACGCCCGACGAAGTCTCCAAAACTGTCAGAACCTAAAATAACATCAACATATTTTACTTTCCCGCCACTTTCTTGAAAGGTTAAGGCACGTTTTTTAAGTATTTGATTGCGTTTAACGATTCTATCCCTAATAAGGGTTATTTCTTGCTTTAGTCCAAATACTTCCTTTTCGGAAGCCTGAACTTTTATTTCCATTTGGGCAATCATGTTGTTATTATCAATAATAGCTTGATCAACCCTTTTTATTTGCTCTGCTAATTTAACCAATTCATCTTGGACTTGGAAAATTTCCTGGTCTGTTTTCGTTATTTCTGACTGGATTTCCGTCCGCTGCTCCTGAACACCATTAGCGCTTGTTTCCTCTGCTTGGACAGCTGGGAGGAAGGTGATACTGCCAATCCCCAATATAATCGTTGTAGTTAGTACTGTAAGTCTCTTTTTCATTTTATTTTCCTGCCTTCATCATTTTTCAAATTACCTAGAGTAATAGAAATGGTACCTCGAAGACTAGTAATAAATATCTGCATTTTTGCATGCATGAAAATTTCTATGTACTTTTTCCTGCATTTTTAACTTCGTTATGTAAGGAAAGGGCATTATCACCCAACTTTTCCCTATCTCATCTTATCCGCTCTCCATTAGAAGTATATCATCTAATTTCGTCAAATAAGTTATGAATAGATGACATTTATATGTTAAAAGGGAAAATATGGTTTTCATTAACATAATGTTCAAATTTCTAGTTAGAGACACAGGTGAAACATAAAAAAAACCACAATCTCTAATTCATAAAAGAAGAGACTGTGGTCTTGCATTGATAAATGATGAGTATAACAATGGTGTTATCCCCTTTGTACTAATTAAATTAACGAGTTTTAACAAGCTCTTTTAAACTATTTTTGCTTCGATCTAGAATATCTAATTGTGCACTGCGTGCTTTTTTAACATATTCTTTTTGAACTTCATACCATGCGTTTCTGCGTTCACGGTTATAAGCAATACCAGCTTCTGCATTCTTTTCAAAATTATTTTCGAATTGATCGATAATATGAAAAATGGACCGAACAGGTGTTAAAGCTAATTTTTCCATTTGCCCTGTGACTTCTTTAAACTGGTTCTTAAGCTCTTCACGGTCCTCTGAAGTTACCGCTTCTTTTTCTATGCCTGTGTTGATCTGATGCATCACGTCAGCAACCACTTCTTTATTTGTCTTTCTTGCTTGCTCATATAATGCTGTAATCGAATTACGGTATTGCTTATTGAATTTAATAACCTCTCTTACCGCATTAAAATAAGTATCTTCTCGATTTTCTCTTAGCTGTCGTGCACGTTCACCCGATTGTTCAAACTGATCCCAAAAAGTAGTAACAAATGAACCTACAGGTATCGATTCTACTGTTTCTTCAGTAGGAACCGTTTCATTTTTTTTCTGTACCATCATTCTTCCTCCTCCTAGTATTATTAACTTTCTCTATTGGATCCTTCTTCTGAAATGAAGGAATATAGAGCTCAAGTAAACTAGAATACATCTTGAAGAATTGATCTAGGATGGATTGATACGTCTCAAGTTGATTAGCATATCCTTTTAAGTATGTAGTCCCAGCTTTTGTGATTGAATATCTTCTTTTTGCCGGCCCGCTGCCTGTTGTATCCCATTCAGATGAAACTAGTTCATCCTTTTCAAGCTGTCTTAGCATCCTATATAAGTTGCCTTGATCAAGGGCTTTAAAACCGAATGCCTCCAGCTTTTGGCTAAGTTCATAACCATGAAGAGATACTTTACTAAGAAGCAATAAAATAAATGGCAGCACAAAATTTTTGGATGGATTGACTGATTGGTTATCTTGGTTCACCATATCTTTATCACCTCACCTATATGTAGTTTACACCTATAGGTTATATTTGGCAATAATTAAAATAAATATATATTAAAATCAATTTCGATATTTACAACTCACTTATGTTGGATATTAACTGATAAAAAATGGAAAAGATGGTGTGAGATGGTAAATACTAGAATCAGCAAATTAGGTGTACCCTACTTACATTTTGGAAAAGGGGAACCACTTGTGCTTATTCATGGTTTAGGAGAAGTCAAAGAAGGCTGGAGTAACCAGTATGAATTAGCTGACCAATTCGAGTTGATTATACCGGATTTACGTGGTCACGGGGATTGTACAAGAACAGATGGTATTTCGATACCTAACTTTGCCAGAGACTTAATTGGTTTATTAACGGAACTGAAGGTTGAGAACGCTCACATTCTAGGTCTATCAATGGGTGGAGCGGTTGCTCAGGAAATTTACCGCCAAGCCCCAGAACTTTGTCGATCATTGATGCTCGTTAGTACTTTCCATTACTTCCCCCAAAAATTAAAGAGACTTTTATTTAATAATCGCCGAGAAAAATTTGAGGATGTTACCCGAGCTGGAAAACAAACGGAATTCCTCGCCCATATGGCGCTTTACTCCTGGAATAAAAACTTAATGGATACGTTTAGCCATTATTTCCGCCCAAAATATTTTATTTTTCTTGAATCCTTAAAAATGTGCCTTGAGGTAAATAATCGATCTTTATTGCCCGTAATCAAAGTTCCAACTCTGATTATCGGCGGACAGTATGACTCTGTTTTACCGATTTGGATTCAAGCCTGTATGCATAAGCTGATTCCAGGTTCGGAATTTATTATTTTGAGGAATACCGGTCATCTTGCCAAGCTTGAAGCAAAAGACCGGTTTAACCAACTGCTGCGCAGGTTCCTCAACCAGCAAAAAACTGCTGTGTAAATGATCTAACGGGAAGAAAAGGGCCCCCACCCTTCTTCCCGTTACTTACTTTTCCAGGGAATTATACAGTCAATCCCCCAGATGATTGGACCGAGACTTAAGCCACTTGTCAGCAAACACTGCGAACTTGCCGGTTAATGCAAGTGTAACATGACCGCCTTCAAATACCTCATAGGTTTTATCTTCACTTGATATCATGTCCATAACTGGAAGGCTTTGCTTCTCTAGAACGAGTGTGTCTCTTGATGTCGAGAAAACAAAAACAGGGCATTTTATATTTTTTAAATCTACTTTTCTTCCTCCGATTGTAAGCTCGCCCTTTAATAGTTTGTTATCCTTATATAGATCATTGAACATCTGTTTAAAAGCAGCCCCGGAAAAAGAGGCGGTATCTTTTGTCCATTTGTCCATTCGCCGCCACTTCTCGACATACTTTTCGTCATGGGCACGGGTGATTAAATTGACCCACGGACTTACATAAACCGGTGAAAGCCCTCGAAACATAAGATATAAATATTCCGATGGAATTACACCATATACATCAGAAAATCGATCAAAGTCGATTTGACCGTTTTGAAGCGCTTTTAGCCATTTGTCAGGGACAATCCCGACACTAAAATCAATTGGTACGGTTGCAAGAACGAGATTCTTGATTGGTAATCTTGTGATAGAAGTAAATATCGCTGAAATAGTTCCACCCAAGCAATAGCCGACCATTGAAATTTTCTCTGCCAGCGAATGGCGCAAAGCCCGTTTTACAGCATTCTCCAAATAATCGAAAATATAATTATCCAAGGTAATACCACGGTCCTCATAGCCAGGGGATCCCCAATCGAGGAAGTAAACATCATAACCACGTTCTGTAAGACCGCCTACAACACTGCTCCCTTCCCCGATGTCTAAAATATATGATTTATTTAGCAGTGAATATACTAAAAACAATGGAATCTTATATTTTTTTTCCTTTGCAGGGTGAAAATATAAGGTGGATTTATTTTTCTTCCAAATAATCTCCCTTGGTGTAGACACTATATCCGGTTTAGGTTCGGTTAAGACTTTATTTAATTGATTCCACCTAACTTTTTCCTTCTCTAAATCTACCATAGGGATTAAGTTTTTAAGCGACACTGCTGCACTCATCGTCGTTTGCTCCTTCCATTATGATTCGGTTGTGCCAGCAACAGCGAGCACTAAATCTTTGTTTTTGAGTTTCTCTTCTTGAAAAAAATTCTTCATATGTTCAAGTTCAGTCTTGATATCAGTTAATTGGCTTAAGTTTTGCTTTAATTCTTTTAATTCATACTGAACAGCAGAGAGTTCGTTTGCATGATTTGATTCTATCTTTTGAAAGTCATCTTTTATTTGCTTAACAATATTGACCATTTCTTGGAACATCTCTAGATTCCCTTTATTGACCGTCCCTAGGCTATCTTGAAGATTCCAAATTTGCTCCTCGAGGATATCTATTTTTTCTTCGGCTTGAATGGATAACTTAGCAACGTTTGCCACATCTTTTTTGGTTGGAAGATTCATCACACCGGCCACTAGTTCTTGTCTTTTTCTGAGCAGTTCCAAATAACGAGCATGACCTTCTGTCCCAGCCTTTAGGAGTTTAACGAATTCATTGTTGTCGCTCATCATGTATAATAAACCATTCATTTGTCTTTCCCACATTTCGCTAATTCGTTTGATTCCTTCAAATGGTTGATATGATTGATATGTTTTATCATTTGTCATCCAAATCACTCCTTCTTTTGGTCATTTTACAATTTCATCTGGTTTTTCTAAATGCTTACTTAACGGGAACATTAATGCTTTAATCTGCCTGGCAAAAAGATTTACAAAGCTCTTTTGATTTTCATATAATAAGCTGCCGGCTTGTTTGACAGTTTTTATATACTGCTCTCTGCCTCTCTTTCTTAGTGCAATATATTTTTCTATCATCTCAAGATACTTATCCATCGACATGGTTCTGGCAAACCGCTCGCATGGGGCTGTTACTATATTTAGCGTTTTTTCTTGGACCTGGTCAATTTGGGTATTAATATCTTCATAAGATTTTAGCGGGAAGAAATGCTGCTGGCTGGTTGTAGACATTAAAAACTCTTCTCGGGCAGTTTTTTCCCAAGTCGAAAATTCTTGATAAAATTGAGCAGCAAGTTCAATAAGATTTCCTTGATTCCGCTGAACACCATCAGCAAACTGCTTTGCCGCTCTAAAGAATAACCAATCCCGCTGATTTGCGCGCATCGCCCATTCGTCTAATTCACCAAAGACATGCTGCCATAGCAGGTCTAAGCTCGAAAGCTGTTCTTCGCTTTTTTCCTGTTTACCAGTATCTTCTACTAGTTGTTTTTTCACATCCGTATCTTCAACCTTATTTTCCTCTTGCTCGGATAAATCTTTCTCCGTTTCTTTTTTGTCAGCCATTCATTACTCACCCTTTCAAAAGTTATTAACCCTTATTCCTATAATTAACATGGAAGATTTTGTAATCTCTTAAATTATTGTTTTAAAAAAGAAATTTGTAAACATCCTAATTTCGACAAAACACAACATATTTTTAAAATAATTCTTTTAATCACAAATGGTTCTTGCGGTTTATCTCCATTTTCAAACTAGAACTAATGTTAATACCGGTATTTTTCGACATTCTTGCTACTTTGTTCACAAAAAATTCGATAATTCCTATCTCTATCTAGTCAATGAGCATCCTTATTTACAATCACTGAGAATCTAATGTTGTAACAAGTAATTCAGTCCCAAGGTATGGGACTGAATATAGATCAGCAGCGTTCTAGATTCCTTTGAAGGCCTGTTGATAGATGTCAGCTAGTTCGCTGATAAATGGCTGTTTTGGATTTGCGATTGTATCTTGATCATCAAAGGCATGTTCCGCGAGTTCAGCGACCCTGCATTCAAATTCTTCCTTATTTACACCATTTGCTTGAATACTCATTGGAATATCCATCTCTTGTGCAAGGGCAACTACTGCTTTTATTAAGCTATCTATTCCCTCCTCTGTGGTGCTGGCAGGGAGACCGAGCATTCTAGCAATTTCCGCATAGCGCTCATCCGCAATAAAGTGTTCATATTTAGGATAAGTCATGAATTTATTTGGTTTTGCAGCGTTATAACGGATTACATGAGGTAATAGGATCGCATTGGCACGGCCATGTGAAATCTTAAACTCAGCTCCCAGCACGTGGGCAAGGCTATGGTTAATTCCTAAGAAAGAGTTAGCAAAGGCCATCCCTGCTATGGTAGAGGCATTGTGCATTTTTTCACGGGCCAGTTCATCACTGCCATCTCGATATGCTCTAGGTAAATATTGAAAGACAAGCTGAATAGCCTTTAAAGCAAGTCCATCTGTAAAATCATTTGCTAATACCGAAACATAGGCCTCAATGGCATGTGTCAAAACGTCCATCCCCGTATCAGCCGTTACATGATTAGGAACCGTCTTAACAAACTGTGGATCCACGATTGCTACATCAGGTGTAAGCTGAAAATCGGCAAGCGGATACTTAATATTTGTTTTTTTATCTGTTATTACTGAAAATGCCGTAACCTCTGATCCTGTACCAGAAGTTGTCGGAATCGCAACAAATTTAGCCTTTGTCCGCATTTCCGGAAATTTTACGACACGTTTTGTCGGATCAAAGAATTTATGTGTTAAGCTCCGAAAATCTGTATCAGGATGTTCGTAAAAAAGCCACATCGCTTTGGCCGCATCCATTACCGATCCTCCGCCTAAGGCAATAATGCAATCAGGCTGGAACTTACGCATTCTTTCTGCTCCATCCATAACTATTTCAATGGTTGGCTCGGGTTCAATATTTGAATAGGTTTCAAATTGAATGCTGTTCTGATTCTTTTTTAAATAATAAAGAACCTTATCGACATAGCCATTTTTCACTGGACTCTCGCTTGTAAGGATAAAAGCTTTTGTAATACCCGGAATGGAAGCTAGGGTTTGCACCGAATTTCTCTCAAAGAAAACCTGTGATGGTACCTTAAACCATTGCGTGAACGTTCTTCTTTTTGCAACTTTTTTTATATTAATCAGATTTTTGGCCCCGACATTCTGTGACACAGAATTCCCTCCATATGTTCCACATCCTATTGTTAAGGATGGAAGCGATGTATTATAAATATCCCCGATCGCTCCATGTGTCGAAGGTGTATTAACCATAATCCGCCCCGCCTTTAAACGTAGTGAAAATATATCTACCAAATTCTGATTTGAGGTATGAATAGCTGCTGAATGTCCTAACCCGCCGTATTCTAATGTTTCTTCAGCAACTGTTAAGCCTTCTGCAAAACTATTAACTTTGTAGCAGGCTAAAATCGGACTTAATTTTTCGCAGGATAGCGGTTCATTTGGACCTACTCCTTCTAGTTCTGCAATTAAAATTTTTGTATTATCAGGTACCTTGATTCCAGCAAACTTGGCAATCTTAGCGGCAGGCAGCCCTACAATTAAATTGTTAATCGAACCTGTTTTTTCAAAAATAACTGCCTTTTCTACCATTTTTCGTTCATCTTCACTTAGAAAATAGCAATTATTTGCAATTAGTTCTTGTTTTACTTCATTATATATTTCTTGATCAATAATTAAGGCCTGTTCTGAAGCACAAATCATTCCGTTATCAAAGGTTTTAGATAAAATGACATCGTTGACAGCACGTTTGATATTGGCTGTTTTTTCGATATAACACGGTACATTACCAGCTCCCACACCAAGTGCCGGTTTCCCAGAGCTATACGCTGCCTTTACCAAGTTTGGTCCTCCTGTAGCTAAGATAAGGGAAATCTTTGGCTGTTTCATTAAGGTTTGAAAAGCTTCATGCGAAGGAGATTCAATCCACTGGATACAATTTTCGGGAGCACCTGCTCTAATCGCCGCATCCAGAATTATTTTTGCTGTTTCAGTACAGCATTGTTGACCATATTGTGGAAAGGCAAAGATAATCGGATTTCTTGTTTTAAGTGAAATTAAAGATTTAAAGATAACTGTGGATGTTGGGTTTGTAATTGGGATTACACCAGCAATAATTCCCACTGGTTCTGCAATTTCAACCATTCCTTCATTTTCATCCTCATTAATTATCCCTACCGTTTTCATTTCGCGAATGTTATTGTAGATAAACTCTGTTGCAAACATATTTTTAAAAACCTTGTCTTCATAAACCCCGCGTCTCGTTTCAGTTACCGCTAGCTTCGCAAGCTTTTTATGATTTTCTAGCGCAGCTAAAGCAACTTCCTTTACGATCTTATCGACCATTTCCTGTGTATAACCGCGAAATTCCCCCAACGCTTTTTCTGCGTTATCTGCTAACTGGTTAATTGCTGCTGTGATCATTTGCTTTTCTTGAACTACTTTCTCTTCTACAGCCATTTATTTTCACCTCATATTTTGTCAACTTCCTGCCTGCCCAAAACAGAATGCAATAGGTTAAGACCTTTAATTCTTCTGGCTAAAATATATCATCTGAGATTCTCGAAGTTTGTCGAAATTTGCGTAAAAATGAATGAATAGCCATTCATTTTTGAATAATTCACAAAATGTTCAATAATAACAGTGGCAGCATAAAAAAAGATCCTAAACTCTGTTTTGCTAGAGTTTAGGACCTTCTTCAATTTAATCAGCCTGTATTACGGAGTCCTGCAGAGATTCCACTAATAGTAAGAAGGACTTGGGTTAAGATTTCCTCATCCGGCTCTTCTTGTTTCCGTAATTCTTTAATCAGTTCAACTTGTAAAAAGTTTAACGGATCCACATAAGGATTGCGTCGATATACTGATTCCTTAATGTTCGGTGTATGGTCGAGTAATTCGCTATCTCCTGTGATCTTAAGGAGAATCGCTTTTGTTTTTTCATATTCCTCAAGAATATTCGTAAATATTCTGTCGGCTATGGTTTTGTCTTCAACAAGCGTTAAATATTCTTTGGCAGTTGTGATATCTGCCTTCATTAAGGCCATATTTAAATTATCTATTGTAGATTGGAAGAATGGCCATTTCGCATACATCTGCTGTAGTAGCTGCAGATTTTCCGTGCCTCTTGATGCGAAACTGTCTAAACCTGTTCCAGCAGCATACCAAGCCGGAATTAGCTGACGGCTCTGCGTCCAGGCAAACACCCATGGGATGGCCCTCAGGTCTTCAAATCTTCCACGATTCTTACGGCTCATTGGTCTTGAACCAATATTTAAGTCTCCGATTTCTTTTAACGGTGTTGCTTGGTTAAAGTAAGTAAGGAAATCAGGGTCACTAAAGACAAGTGATTGATATTTAGATAAAGCATAACCAGAAATTTCCTCAACGGCCTCTTCCCAAGCACTTTCACGGAGTGTTCCCTGCTCTTTTTGTAAAGAATGGGCCGCTGAAAGAAGAAGGGTGGATGTTGCTTGCTCCAAACTGCGATAAGCGATATCTTCAAGCAAGTACCTAGAAGATAAAACCTCCCCTTGCTCGGTAATTTTAACACCATCACCAATTGTTTCTGCCGGTTGTGACAGGATACTCTTATTTAAGGTACCGCCGCCGCGTCCTAATGACCCGCCGCGGCCATGGAAAAACTTAGGACCAATTTGATATCTTTTCGCCAACTCATGAATTTCGATTTGGGCTTTATACAGTTTCCAGTTAGCTGTTAAGGTTCCTCCATCCTTACTTCCATCAGAGTAACCAAGCATGATTTCCTGTTGATCCCCTAAGATTTGAAGATGCTTACGGTAGATAGGCATTTCAAAAAGGGTCTCCATAATTTTCGGACCTGCTGTTAAGTCATCAATTGTTTCTAAAAGCGGTGCAACATTTAGGTGGCTTTCAAGTGTACCATCCGCATGAAGACGGTAGAGACCCGCCTCTTTTGCGAATACAAGTACTTCTAATAAGTCACTTGCAGATCTCGTCATACTCACAAGATAGACGGTAATTGCATTTTTGCCAAACTCTTCATGTGCAGATTTTATCATTTGGAAAACTTTGATCATTTCTTGTGTTTCTGCTGAATAGTCCTCATTCAACAATAACAGTGGACGTGGATCCATTAGGATATTTTGTAATAGCTGTAATTTTTCCTGTTCAGGAAGTTCTGCATAATTTTCGGTGATTCTCACTTTACGCAGGATTTCTGTCATCGCGGCCTCGTGTTCTCCGCTATGGTTTCTAATATCAAGTGTCGCCAAGTGGAAGCCAAATAATTGTACTTGTCTAATTAACTTTTGAATGGTCCTTAGCTCATGATCACTAGGGTGATGCCTTTTTAAACTCCTATTAATCATTTTTAAATCAGCCAGTAATTCATCTGCTGTTTTGTATCCAATCTCGGATTTACCTACCTGCTTAACGCGTTCAATAATTACCGCTACGACACGACGGTAAACCTCCGTATGATTTGGCCACTTTTTATCATCGGTTAAGTATAAATCTTCTTTTTCCTCAAGGAATGTAAGAATTTCCTGATTGACGTTCACCCTTGTTGTCGAATGGCTGTATCGTTTCATGATGTCAATTAAAATATTTTTATATTTCTTTAATACAACTCTCCGCTGTCTTTGGAGTGTCTCCCAAGTAACATCACTTGTTACGTTCGGATTGCCATCACGGTCTCCGCCGATCCATGATCCAAAACGAAGGAAATTAGGGACGTTCCATGAAGTGGTTGGATAATATCTTTCAAGGCACTCTGCTACTTCCTGATGAATTTCAGGAAGAACGTCGAATAAGGTTTGGTCAAAATAATAGAGTCCATTACGCACTTCATCCAACACTGTCGGTTTGTGATCACGTAATTCATCTGTCTGCCAAAGGATTGCTACCTCATTGAATAGATTGTCCTCGAGCTTTTTCTGCTCCCTAGTCGTCAAAAGAGGATGATCGAGATTTTTCAAAATGACCGCAATACGCTGCTGTATCTCGAGAATAGAACGTTTGGTAGCCTCTGTTGGATGGGCAGTTATAATGAGTTCTAAAGACAATGTATGTAAGACTTTCTGGATCACATCTTCACTTACACCATGCTCTTTAAACTTTAGAATGGCACTCTCAATAGAAGCAGGCTGAACGATATTTCCTTCTTCAAGCTGATATTGTCTCCGTCTGCGAATGCGGTGATTTTGCTCCGCAGCATTGATCAAATGGAAATACATTGAAAATGCACGAATGACTTGTTTACGTATTGGTGAATCAAGGCTTGCAATTTCCGCCTTTAATTCCTCGTAAACTCCTTCATCGAAATGCTCCCGAAGTGTTTTGCACATGAGTCTTATTTTTTCAACTTTATCAAAAAGCTCGGGCCCGCCATGGTCGACAAGAATATCACCAAGCATTTTCCCCAGTAATTTCACATCACGACGCAATGGAAGACTGCTGTCATTTACTTTCAATTCTGTTGTCATTCTATCACCTTCCCCTTAATTCAAAAGATTCACTAAATTTTTTATATATAAATATAACATATTTTTTTGAATCATGTTCAACTTTTTATTTCATTTTTCTATTTTTTCTAAAAAAAATAAACCAGACTAGTATTTTTTCAGGTTTATTCTCCTTTATAGACATAGGTTTCACATTAAGTCCCTGCTCTATCAAAAACTAGTACATAGGTTTTTCGGTCGGTATTATCATAGGTTACCCTGATAGAAATTATTGTTTTATTGTCGTCGTCCAACTGGATCGTTTTGCTAGTTCCCCCTTCGATGGTTATTTCAGAATTGCTATAACTTGCGGTTGGATTAATCGTTACGGTTTTGGTATCACTTGCAACGGCTACATGATAAGTATACTCGCTTGAAGTAAATGTACTATCCCATGTTCCTTCAGATACCGTTAAGTTTGAAAGTGAAGCCTTGGTTGTTTTTTGAGCGGTTCCTATTGTAATCTGCCGGTTAGCGGCAAGCTGGGAAGAATTCGAGTTTGTTCTGGTTTGTGTTGGAAAGGAGCTTCCAGTCTGAGTTGGGAGTCCGCTTCCGCTTTTCGTTGAACTGTTACTTCCATTTTTTGTTGATCCAGTTCTTCCGTTTTGGGCTGATCCAGTGCTTCCATTTTGGGCTGGAACGTTGCCTTTTCCTGACGATGTATCTTGGCGTTCCACATGAACTGTGTACCTAAGCTTCGCTCCATTCTCAGCTGTTACTACGATATGGATATCTGATTTGCCCACCGGAACATTAACTAGGACGCCTTTTAACGTCACCTCTTCTCCATTCACTTCAATTTCAGCAGTTTTTTCCGCTGCAATTGGCAGGACCGTTATGGTTTGGGCAGCATTTGGGAGTTGCACAGAATAATCTGTCACAGCAGGTGAAAAAGCAGGTGAAAGTTTGCCTGTTGATAGTTTAATATCTTGAAGCTGATTCAAGCTGCTTTGCTTTCTAGTAACAATTAACGTATAGGTATTGGTTAAATTACTGCTATTATCCTTTACAGTGATAAGAAAGATATTTTGCCCGGTTTGCAGTGAGTATTGCTCAGCGGTCCCGCTTGTGATCGCTTTGTCATTAATACTTATGATTGAATTGTCATTGCTGCCTTCAACAAGCAGATGAATCGACTCTGTTTCATTATCTACTGTAGCTGAATATTGATGATTATCTGCAGAAAAATCTTTGTCGAGCTTGACTCCATCGATTTCTAATTTTGAGAGTGTATTTGTTGTTTGGGTTACTTGAGTCACACTTTCAGCATAGACGGTTGTTGGCAGATTATATCCAGTTCCCAGAACAAGTAACGAAACAATCAGGACCGCGTTACGGCCTTTTTTTGGTATCTTTGTTAGCATTGTTAATCCTCCCACTTTTAGCTAAGTGATTTTGGACTAACTTTACCATTGAATGCTTAAGAATATCTTAATTTTTATGAGAGATGTTTATTCTTAAGGATAGTTACCCTTTTAGCGGTAAATAAAACCATCTTTTTAAAAAAAGCCGCTACCCGATTGAGGGGGTGCGGCTTTAGCATTTACTTATTATTAAATTCTTCGAGTTTAGAAGAAATGGCGGCTGCTACCTCTTCATCAGATAGATTAACGGCTTTATTAAAGAGGGTATTTGCCAGTGTACCCATTGGCCCTGTTGCGTTTATATCAAGATAACCGGTCAGGCGGGTTTTATTTTTGTTGATGGCTTTTGCTTCAAAATATCCTTCCCCAAGATACTTTTCGTTCTTCCGCCTTAATTCAAAGCTCACCTTACTTGGTTCGTTCCACTCCTTAATATCAATTAACAAGGTGACCTTTTTTTTGACAATCCCGAGGTCGCTTTTAAACTCCCAGCTAATCTGCTGGTCATTCACCTTTTGATGTTGAATATAACCAGGGACAAGTGGTGCCCAATTGTTTTCATCTCGAATAAAGTCCCATATGACCTCAATCGGGATATCTAATTCTACATGTTGTATTTCACTTGGCATTGCGGTATCCCTCTTTCATTATCAAAGTAAAAGACCTTCAAGGACTGAAGGTCTTTTTTTTAAAATATATGTTTACTTTGATACTTATAGAAGAATAATTAGTTTTTTCTATACAAGGAAAAAACCTTGTGCATTGCTAGTTACATCACTTTTCTTATTTTTCAATTAAACGATCCGCTAAAAATTGTTCGATCCGTTCTGCAGCCTGGGAAAGCATCACGGGCGGCTGGACAAGGGCAATGCGGACATAGCCTTCTCCTAGTGAACCGAAAGCATCACCAGGGATCACAGCTACACCAGCTTTATCAATTAATTCAAAGGCAAATTGACGTGACGTCCACCCCTCCGGAATCTTTGCCCAAACAAACATTGTTGCTGGAGACTTTGCGACCTGCCAGCCGCCTTTTTTAAGTCCGGCAATCAAAGCTTCTCTGCGGAGCTCATATTCCTTTACCTGTTCATATAAATATGAAAAATCAGAAGTTAAAGCCTTCACAGCCGCTTGCTGAATGGGATAAAAAACTCCGTAATCAATGTTCGATTTAAAGGTTGCTAATAAATTGATAGCTTCCTCATTTCCTACCACATAGCCAATCCGGCAGCCGGCCATATTAAATGTTTTCGAAAGCGAGTTAAACTCGATTCCTACTTCTTTCGCTCCAGGAACGGCCATAAAACTAATTTGTGGATGATTGTCAAAAATCAATTCGGAATAGGCAAAATCATGAACTACTAAAATATTATGTGTCTTTGCAAACTCGATAACCTCTTCAAAAAATGCCTCATCCGCCAATGCGGTAACCGGATTCCCCGGATAACTTATAATCATCATTTTAGTTTTCGGTAATACCTCTAGAGGGATATCATTTAAGTTTGGTAAAAACCGATTCTCTGCCAGTAATGGCATTGGGTAGATTATCCCTCCAGCAATATTGACACTCGCCTCGTAAATTGGATAACCAGGATCAGGTACTAAAACATACTCCCCAGGGTTAATAATAGCAGAGGCCAAATGGGCTAAACCGTCTTGTGAACCCATCAACTGCAGCACTTCTTTAGCATGGTCTAAATCAACGCCATAACGCTGCTTATAAAAATAACATACCGCCTCATTGAATTCGGCTATTCCTTTTAATGTATAGCCATATTTACTGGTATCTTTAACAGCTTCAACTAAGGCATCGACGACAAAGGACGGTGGAGGAAAGTCTGGACTCCCGACACTAAGATCGATCACGTCGATCCCCTTTTTCATTGCCTCCACTTTTCGATCAGCCACTTCTTGAAAAATACTAGCTGACATTTTTTGAAGTTTTTCCGAACCGATGAAATTCATAGACATTCCCCTCTAATTGTTTACTTTTGTAATTTTAATTATTTTAACATATTTCTGATTATAGCAATCCATTTAAATTATCCTATGAAATAAATTAACCATTGATTATATTCGATAGATATCATAAGATTTTTAGAGTGGGTTTTTAATATTCAGAATTGTCGTTCTCCGGAGGTTTATCTGAAATGAAATTATTTCAATACTGTCTATTCTTTTTAGGATTAACCTTTTTTGGCTTAGGCAACGCTATAGCCGTAAAGGTGAAATATGTTGGGTTACATCCGTGGGAAGTGTTGAATGTCGCCCTTTATCAGCATTTTGGTTTAACAATTGGGACTTGGGGTGTCATTTGTGGTTTGGTTCTAATCCTCATCTCATTATTTGCTGCCAGAAGTTATATTAACATTGGGACCATCTTAAATGCCTTGTGTATTGGACCCATTATGGACTTCTTCCTTTGGTTAGACATCCTGCCAAAAGCAACGAATACTTGGGTCGATTATCTGATCCTTCTCTCTGGTATTGTTATAACTGGGATAGGTGGAGGCATGTATGTAGCTGCAGGAATTGGTGCAGGCCCGCGTGATGGCTTTATGCTGTCGATTTCAGACAAAACAGGGTTATCTATTAGCAAGGCCCGGGTCATCGTTGAAAGTTTTGTTTTAGTGATAGGTCTTAGTTTAGGAGGCCCGGTATTTATCGCAACTTTTATCTACACCTTTATTCAAAGCCCTATTTTCCAGCGTTCCCTTAAGATTTTTAAAGGAATAAAGGAAAGGGTTAAGACACAAAATGTGGTCTCATTCAAAAAAAATCCATCAAATGATGGACTTAAGTTATGAAATGTTCGGTACGTATACCTTATTTAACCCTTTTACCGTGAAAAAGCTTGCCAAGATTAAAAATGCAAATAACAGAAAGATATTGTTTACACCCACTCTTGAAACAAGAAAACCTGTTGTTAGTGATGTACTGATTTTCACAATAGAGGCTAGAATTGTCCTTAAACCAACTACTCGGCCGATATATTCTTTGGTCGAGTTCAACTGTATCAAGGTTTGCGTGATAATTAAATGTGACATCGTAAATAAGCCAAACACAAAGATTAGTAAGGCAGCAACTGTTTTCAATTGATTCAAGTGTAACAATAATGCACATAGAGTCATACCAGACATCGTAAGCAAGATTGCTTTTTGCTTATATTTTTTTATAAAGAAAGTCACTACAATTCCCGCTAAGATACCTCCCACTGCAAAAGATATATCGAATAACGAATAAAGTCCGCTTCCACCTTTAAACGTCTTTGCAAGCGGCAGTAGAATGGTGGTCGTCATTTGAATACTGACACTGTTTAAAACCGATAAAAACATAAGATATTTCATACCTCTGCGCTGATGAATATACTTCCAGCCTACCAGAAGCTCTGAAAAATATTGAATTTTCCTCTGAATTTTCTGCTTAGCACTGATCCGGATTATAAGAGTGTAGAGAACTGCAGCTAATAAAAAGGTGGCAGCATTAATAAAAAAGCTTAATTGTAAGGATAGTTTTATTAATAAAATTCCCGATACAGCCGAACCAGTAATAAGTGCACTTTCATTTAAGGAAGTTGATTTTGATATGACAAATGGAATATCCTTATCCGAAAAAGATTCTTTGATGAAAGACTGCTCAGCAGGTTTATAAACCGTATAACAAACTGCCAGGAGAAATTGTAAAAAGTATATAAGAGAAGCAGACTCTATTTTAAAGAAGAGGAATAAGCCCATCGTAAGGACAATAAAGAAACGAAGGGTATCTGTTAAAACGACAATGAATTTGGAATTACGGTGATCAATATATACAGAGACAAATGGAGTTAATATAATACTTGGCAGATAATAAATAGCAATCATCAAACCAATTGAAAGTGCTTCCCCTGTTAAATGATAAATATACCATGTTACAGCAATTTGCTGAATTCCATCCCCAAAATTACTAATCATGGATCCAAGCATATATAATCGTTGATTTTTTCTCATGAAAATTCCTCCTTTTCCGCCTCCCCTATTGTAATTCTTATGGTTAATATGGAAAATTAGAAAAAGTTAATAACTTTCCTTAAGAAATTCTTATAGTAGAAAAGCCCGCCATTTGGCGGGCTTTAAAAGTCTGACTATGATTGGGACCACACTTCTTGAAGCACTTTCCTAAATAACTCATTTAATTCTGTAGTATAGTCCGTTGTTGGTCCTCTCAATTTCTTAGCATAATCCTCAAGATGGTTGATTTCTTTTTCAATGAAGTCATAAATAATCGGGAAATTAAGTTCATAATCGGGATCATCCTGGTTTATTTTTCTTTTGATAAGAGTATGAATTTCCTGCTTTACTTCCTTCTCTCTAATCAATTCCTCTATTAATCGGTGGAGGTCATTTGGAGGGAAGTTGTTATATCTTTTTATCCATATACCAGCTAAGATGGGCCGAATTATATTTAGACAACGCTTACTATTTATGGGTTCTGTCTGAGAACAATTCCGATAATTCCCTTTTGCCATGTTTAAATAATGAAATAGGGACGCCCTTGGTTGAAAAATTTCCTTTTCTAATTCCTTCATCCTTTCAAGCAGTGAAAAAGCTTGATAGTAAACGATATCAGAATGAAGCCATTCCAATAAGGAGGGATTTGACTTTTTAAATAGCTGAAGGGCTTTCCGCAAATCCCATCCATTTAGATCAAGTTGTTCATTTATCGGCTGTTCAATGACATCACGTTTTTGATCAATTGATAAATACCAATCTTTTTTATGAACATATATGAACCGGATGTCGTAATCGCTATCTTTTGAAGATGTGCCCCATGCCCGGCTTCCAGCCTCAACGGCGTAGCATATCTTCACTACAAATTCCTGCTCAATCCTTTTTAATTCCTCCATGATCCTTTCTTCCACGATACTTTCTCCCTAAATCATTCTCTTTGGTTTTTTTAAATCTTCTATTGATTAAAGGAAACAACTTCGAAATTGTTACTTGTATACTTTAATACAGAAACACTAGAATTTTTAATATCTATTCCCTTATCAAGTTCAGTTGAGAATTTACTAATGATATTTCTTATTATAACGCCATGTGTTACAAGTAATATGTTTTCATTATGACTTTGACTACTTGAGACAATCTCATTTAATCCTTTTTCAATCCGTTCCCACAGTTCATTGTAATTTTCAGCATGATGAAATGGGTCAGATTTTTTAAAGAAATTCATTACGTCTTCTAGATTATGTTTTTGAAACAATTGCTTCGTGCTTGAACAGTGATTGTCTTCGGCTATTTTTCGAAAAACAACCTCAGAATATTCTCCCTCAAAGCTTCCAAAAAAACTTTCTCGAAAGGCTTTTCTTCTATTTATCACCAAATTATTCCTGTATTTATTTTGTTGAAGGATTAATTCAGCGGTTTCAACTGTTCTACCTGAATCGCTTGTATATACACGGTCGAAAGGAACAGTGGCCAATGTTTTACCTGTTTCAGCAGCAACAGCCTTCCCTTCGTCAGTTAACGGGCTGTCAGCCCAGCCTTGCATTTTTTTATATCGATTCAAATATGTTTCACCATGTCTTATTAAATACAAATTGAAACTAGTATCCATGGTATCCCCCAGCTCTTTTTTGGATTTAGCAATTTAACACAATAGAAAAGATTTATCAGCGTTTATTCCACAAACAACTAACCCACTTATTAACGATACCATACTAACCAGAAACCAGAAAGAAGCCCTTATCCAATTAAGGATAGGGCTGGTTTTGGATATTAGATTAGGTAAGAAATGAATTATGAAATCATCTTTAGCTCTTCTGTTAACTTAAGGAATAACTCTTTATCCCCATTTTGCAATGTTAGGTCGATTTCCTTTCGGATATTCTCCTTCTTAAATTCGAGCAAGGCATTGTTTAGGAACATCTCAGCAATAACAGCATCTTGATTCTCATCCGAATGTTGTGGTGAATTTAATAATTTCTTTTCCATGGAAATCAACTCCTTGAGCTTTTTTTCATTATACAAGGAGTTTTCTAAAAATTCAAACACTTTATTTCAATTTCCCAAAAATATTTTTACCTTGTTGGTGTCAGGCACCACGAAAAGACATTTGTCTTTATAGAGTAGACACTAACTTTTAATTCTTTCTACATATTTACCTTATATTTCTTATTATAACTAGGGGCATTTTTTTCATGGTGTGGGGAAAATTAATGGCAACTATTATGTGGAGCAGGAGGAATGATGTATGGAGCAGGCAGCTTTTACCGGCTATCAGACGGTAAATAATATTAATGTTTATTATGAATTTTATCCCCATCAAACAACGAATAAAACGTTTGTTTTATTACATGGATTTCTTTCATCCACCTTTACTTTTCGCCACTTAATTTCATTGTTAAAAAAAGATTTTCAGGTTTTATCTATTGATCTCCCCCCGTTTGGAAAAAGCGAAAAATGCAATCAGTATGTGTATTCCTATAAAAACCTAGCACAAACAGTCATTCAATTAACAGAATCCCTCGGTCTTAAAAACATGACCTTTATCGGCCATTCAATGGGGGGACAAATTGTTCTCAATATCCTTCATATGATGCCGGATATTGCGGATAAAGCGATTCTCCTCTGCAGCTCAGCATATTTAAAGCGATTTAAGTTCCCTTTAATCTTAACTAGCTATTTACCTTATTTCCATCGCTTTGTTAAATACTATTTCGCCCGTACGGGAGTGAAGAAGAATCTCCAGGAAGCATTGTATAACCATTCCATCATTAATGAGGAAATGATTAACGGCTATCTTCAACCTTTTTTACAGGATGAAATATTTAGAGCACTAACCAGAATGATAAGAGATCGGGAAGGCGATCTTCCAGTTGAAGTGCTTCAGCAAATCAAAACACCTTGTTTATTAATTTGGGGCGATCATGATAAATCCATGCCTCTTAAGGTAGGAGAGCAGCTGAATAAAGATTTAGCCAATTCCGAACTGATCGTATTAAAAGAAACCGGACACGCTGTACCAGAGGAACGTCCATTTGAGGTTTTTGAGTACATCAAAAACTTTTTAGACAGATATCAAACAGCTATTGAGTAAGAGGAAAGTCTCCGCAAAAAAAGGTGTATTCCCAAGAATACACCTCATTTAAACCAGCCCTTTTCTTTTGAATGAGTGATAGCTTCAATCCTGTTTTTAACTTCCAATTTGTCTAAGATAATGGAAATGTAGTTACGGACGGTACCTGTTTTGATACTAAGGGTTTCCGCAATTTCTTTGGTGTTTTTCCCGTCTGCCACAAGCTCAAGAACTTCTTTTTCCCTGTCCGTTAATGGATTTTCTTCCCCGTAAACATCATCCATTAACTCTGGCGCATAAATGCGTCGTCCCGCCATTACATTTCGGATAGAATTGGCTAACTCCTCACTTGGGCTATCCTTTAACAAATAACCGCTTACTCCTGCCTTTAAAGCCCGCTGGAAATAACCTGTCCGCGCAAAGGTCGTTAGAATGATGACTTTACACCCCAGACCCTTTAGTTCCTCTGCAGCTTCAAGTCCGCTTTTTCCAGGCATTTCAATGTCCATGATACATACATCAGGCTTATATTTCTTTACAAGAGCTACAGCCTCCTCACCATTTGAAGCTTTACCGACCACTTCCATATCATCCTCCAAATTAAGCAGGGAACCAAAAGCTCCAAGCAGCATTTGCTGGTCTTCCGCGATAACGATTTTAATCATTTGCCATCCTCCTTATCAATTGGCTTTACGTCATTTGGGACGGTTACGATTAAAGTGGTGCCGTCCTCTGTCAAAAGCTCTAAGCTGCCATTAATAAATTCCAGACGTTCCTTCATACCAATTAAGCCATGCCCCTCAGCCAGTTCATCTGTATTGCCCTTGAAAACACCATCATCATGAATCGTCATGACCGTTTCTTTCAACAATTGTGCGATAGAAATAGTACAAGTCTTTGCCTCACTATGCTTCACCACATTGTTCACCGCCTCTTTTAAACACATACTTAAAATGTTTTCGGTTAGCAGCGAAACATGTTGAAGTGCAAACTCGCCATTACATTCAAAATTAATCTGGGCAGCCTTTATCATTTGTTTAACTCTGAATATCTCATCTTTCAATCGAATCCCCCGCATGGAAGACACCATTTTTCTCACTTCACTTAAGGCAGTCCGGGCTGTCTGCTGCACATCCTTTAATTCATCCCGTGCCTGCTCAGGGTCTTTCAAAATTAACTTCCGAGCTAAGTCTGTCTTTAGGCCAATCAAAGAAAGTTTTTGCCCTAGTGTGTCATGCAGATCACGAGCAATCCGATTTCGTTCCTCCAGCTTCACAAGCTCTGAAATTCGCTTGTTGGCGTCCTCAAGCTTTTCTTCAAGCTGGCCGCGCTCTTTCCGGTTATAAATACTAAACGGGAGAAGGATCACACTAATCCAAATAATGATGACAAATGGCAGCTGCTGAAGGAACAATTTTTCTTGCATAACAATATTATAGTTGATCGATGCTGACGTACTTATGAGATGAATAAAATATAAAGTTAAAAACGCAATCCGGTCCTTAATATTACCGATAAAATAAGCAAGAAAGAAAGCAAAATAAACATAGCTATAAAGACTGGACGCTGTTATGGATATACCAATTAAAATTAAGGTCCATAAATAGACAGGCCAGCCCTTAGAAATAAACGCAATCCGGTAGAGAATAAAGAATACCAAGGTCAGTAAAATCCCTAGAACAATCCCGAGCGTCGAAGTAGACTGGAATATAAAGTAAAAGGGAAGTATACCAAGAATGGTCCATATATAGGGGGCAATACCGTTACTCTTTTCAAAGGTTAAATACTTTTTAATCATTTGTAGTTCCTCATTAGATTAATACTTCCTGCCTCACTGATTTTTTTATCATCTTAATAATTCATTTTAGCTGATATCCCTCCATCTTAAAACAAATTACTCTTCATTACTGAATTTTCTTTATATATGTAATTTACATATATTGGTAATAAATAAACTCTTGTGCCTATATAATTAATTAATCAGAGTTTTATAAATGTTTACACCTTACAAATATTGGCAACATATGTTTATAAAAACACTAGGAGGAAACAAAATTGGGAGAATTTTTTATTAGCGGCTCCGAAATTCCTTATTTACGATTTGGTGAGGGTGAACCATTAGTCTTTATTCATGGCCTTGGAGAGATAAAAGAGGGTTGGTCAAACCAGTTCGAATTTGCCGATCAGTATGATTTAATCATACCCGACTTGCGTGGTCATGGTGAATATCAAAAGCCTGGAGAGATTTCAATCAAACACTTTGCTGAGGATGTTATCAGCCTATTAAGCGGCCTCGGGATTGAAAGCGCACACATCTGTGGCTTGTCTATGGGCGGCATGGTAGCTCAGGAAATCTACCGTCAAGCCCCTGAAATGTGCCGTTCCTTAATGCTGGTTAGTACTTTTCACTATGTGCCTGAAACGCTTGGAAAGCTCTTTTTAAAGTATCGGAAAGCACATGCGGCAAATAAATCACCGGACGTATTAAGAGAAACGGCCGCAAAAATTTGCCTCTATTCATGGAATAAAGATAATTTTGAGAAGTTTTACCAATTTTACCGTCCGAATAGAGAATATTATTTTAAATCGATGGAAGCATGCCTGGAAGTGAATAATTTAACTTTACTTCCTAAAATTAAGGTCCCAACCTTAATCATTGGCGGACAATATGATTCCGTCATTCCTGTCTGGGTACAGCTGCTGATGCATAAACAAATTCCTCATTCTGAATTTGTGATTTTCAGAAATACCGGGCACATTGCCAAGCTTGAAGCAAAAGAAAGCTTTAATAGAACACTAAGAAGTTTTTTAAACAAGCACAAAACAGCAAGTTGAAGGGGGGAATTTGCATCCTCCTCCCCTTGCCTATACCCTATTATATATTTACTTGTACCCGAAATTATGACTAATTTTAAAGCGGATTGGAACGGCTCGATGCCCATTGATGGACAATTTTTGCAAACAAACCCGTCAAAGCCAAACTGACATGACCAGCTTCAACCGTGATATAGGATTTATCCTTACTAGAGGCCAAATCCATGATCGGTTTACTTTGCTCTTCAAGAATTAAATTGTCTCGTGAACCGGAAACGACAAACAAGTTGGCCTTAATATTTTTTAAGTCTACTTGTTTATCTCCAACCATCATACCTCCTTTAATGAGCTTATTCTCTTTAAAGAGGTCACTTGCCAATTGACGATATGCTTCACCCGCAAATGGAACTTGATCAAGTGTCCATTTATTCATCCTGCGCCACTTATCCACATATTTGGAATCATGTGCCCGATGCAACAGCGTGGTATAATTTGTAAAATAAATCGGTGCACCGATTGCCCTGAACATACCTTCCACTAATTTTGGAGGAATAATCCCGTAGGTTTCAATAAAGCGTTCGAAGTTTACATCTCCCTCTCTAAGCCCTTCTGCCCACTTATCAGGTCCCATAAATGGCTGAAAATCAATTGGTACAGTCGCAACAATCAGATTCTTGATTGGCTCTTCTGCAATCGACGCATAAATGGATGCTATCGTCCCGCCTAAGCAATAGCCGATTAAAGTAATTTCAGCAGCGCCTGAATGGCGAATCGCCCGCTTAACAGCTGTCCGCAAATATTTTTCAATGTAGGTGTCAATCCCCATCTGCTTGTCTTCATAACCCGGTGAACCCCAATCTAATAAATACACCTCGTAGCCCATGTTAGTAAGTCCCTCAATGACACTAGCCTTAGGGGCGATATCTAAGATGTATGGTTTATTAAACAAGGAATAAACGAAAAATAAGGGAATTTCATATTTTTTTTGTTTTGCTGGATAGTGCCATAAAACGGATTTATTTTTCCTCCAAACTTCATTCCTTGGAGTATGGCCAATTTTGGGCTCGGGTTCACTTAGAATCTTAAACACGTTAGCCCAGCGCTGCCTTTCCTTGTCATAATCAAAGTCGGGCATGAACTCTGTTAAAGGTGAATCTGCTGCCAATGTAGTTTTCTCCCCCTTCTGTTAGTTTCCTGACGATGTGCCTGTTAACACAGGTTCGATAGACTTTTCTTCTTTAATTAACTCTTTAATCGTCTCAAATTCCTGTTTAAAATCATTCAGTTTTAATAATTCAAATTTCAATTCCTGCAGTTCGGCATGCAGGCCCTTTGTATCTGCTAGTTCTTTCTTCGTCTTAACTAATTCCGTCTTTAATTGCTTGGTAAGTTTAATGATTTCTTTGGATACTTCGACAACACTTTCAATCTCTTTATTTTGTGACTTTACAGAATCCTGTAAATCCCAAATTTGCTCCTCTAAGGCTTCCATTTTTTCTTCCGCTTGAAGGGTTAGGTTAGCCACATTTGTGACATCATTTTTTGTTGGTAAATTAAGGGCACTTGCCAATGATTCTTGATTCTTTTTAAATGTTTCAAGATATTGCGAATGCAGATCTGTCCCTCTGTGTGACATTTTTACAAAGTCTTTATTATTGGTTAATAGAAAGATAAAATCATTAATTTGTTTTTCCCACAATAAACTAAATTTATGAAGGGATTCATATGGATCGTAATTTTTTTTGTCAGACATCTACCTTCACCTCTTGTTCTTTTGTTTACTCTATTACTTTTTCAAATATTTTTGAAAAGGTAAAATAGCTGATTTAACCTGTTTCGTAAAGACGTCAACAAATAATTTTTGATTTTCATAGAGGACATTTGTTGTTTTCTTCACACTCTCGAGATACTTTTCGCGTCCCTTTTTCCTCATTGAGATAAATTGTTCTACTGTTTCTAATAACTTATCAAGAGCCTGAATCTGGCCAGTTGTTAATTTTTGAACAGGGGTAATTAATAGTTGAGCCGATTTGTTCTGAATATCTTCGACTACTCGATTGATTTCCTCATAGGATTTAACAGGGAAGAAATTCTGCAGCGATGTAGTAGTCATTAACAGTTCTTCACGTGTTGACTGTTCCCATTCCTTTAGCTCCAAGCCAAATTGAGCCGCAACAGTAATCACATTTTCCTGATTTTGCTTGGCCTTTTCGACGTAGTTCCTTACTGCCTCTAAGAAACGCTCATCTTGTTTATTAAACCTTTCAGCCCATCCGTCTAATTCATCAAAACCAAGCTTCCATAACAAGTCAAGACTCGAAAGCTCCTTTTCTAATTCCTCTGTTCCTTGATTTTCTAATACTTTTTGATTATTTTCACTCATAATCGATTTCCTCCTTAATAAATATCCATTTCAAATAGTTTCTTTAATTCCTGTAATTCAATTTCTAATGTTTTAATAGGATGGCTGCGTTTATCGCTTACCTCACTATTTAAAAAAGTGGACCATTCTTCCAGTGATACCCGAACCATTGCCAGCTTTTGTTGATTTGTTTTTTGTTGGATAATGATCTCATAGATGGCATCATCCAAAGAATCAATCTGCCCCTCAACTTCTATGATTCTATTAGCAAGGGCAGCAAGTTCATCCTTAGTGGCGAGGCTCTTACGATTTAGCCATCTGGTGGTTAATCGCTTATAGGTCCTTACTTCTCGAAGATGTGAATCCATTGCCTTGCCAACTGCCATTGTAAAGGCTCGGGAATTGGTACTAGCATGAATTCTTTTATTTATCTCTGCTTCGATTTGTTTATAAAATTGAATTGGATCTTGCTGTTTAGAATTCATGGTTGACCTCTTATATTCCTGCCTATTGAAAAATTATTGGACAGCTGCAGTGGTTCCCCCATCCACGACTAAAATATGACCATATACATAATTAGACGCTTCTGAGGCCAAAAACAATGCAGGACCCTTCATGTCGTCATCTGAGCCAAAACGTCCTGCCGGAGTCCGCTCGAGTATCTTCTGTCCCGAATAATCAAGGATCGCTTTTGCCATTTTTGTTGGGAAAAAGCCTGGGGCTATGGCATTTACATGGACATTATATGGGGCAAGTTTTACCGCCAGGTCCTTGGTCAAGGTTATAACCGCCCCCTTACTAGCAGAATAGCCAATCGCATCCATTACCAATGGGTCTTGTCCGCCTACCCCTGCAATGGATGCAATATTAATCATTTTCCCGGACTTTTGCTTGACCATGATTTTTCCTACAGCTTGAGAAAATAAGAAAACACCTTTAAGGTTAATATCCATCACCTTATCCCATTTATCTGCAGGCATTTCTAATGCCGGTGCCCCCCAGCTCGTCCCACTGTTATTTACTAAAATATCAATTCGTCCAAATTCCTTTAGAGTCTCATCGACGACATACTGAATATCTTCAGGATCAGAGACATCACATTTGAAGGCTAAGGCACGAACTCCTTTTTCCTTTAGTGCTTCGGTAAATTGTTTGCAGGCATCTAAATTTCTAGAACAAATAACGATATTTGCTCCTGCTTCTGCGTAAGCCGTGGCAATTTGCTGGCCCAGTCCTCTGCCGCCGCCTGTTACAATCGCTGTTTTTCCTTTTAAGCTAAAAAGCTCTTGAATATTCATTCGGTCCCCTTCTCTCTAGTGTGCTTATACTTTTAATAATTCTTGTTCCCGTAAAACCCTTCTAAGGAGTTTTCCGACCGAAGATTTCGGCAGGTCCGAACGGATTTCTACTTCTTTTGGTGCTTTGTAGGACGCGAGATTTTCCCTTCCAAATTGTTTAATTTCCTCTTCGGTAGCAGAAAATCCTCCTTTTAGTTTTACGTAGGCTTTTACGGTTTCACCACGGTATGAGTCTGGAACCCCAATAACAAGTGCCTCTTCAATGGCTTCGTGCTGATAAAGGACGTCTTCAATTTCACTAGGATATACATTGTATCCGCTTGCAATAATCATATCCTTTTTTCGGTCAACAATATAAAAATAGCCGTCCTCATCCATCTTGGCGATGTCTCCTGTATACAGCCAGCCATCTTTTATAGTCTCCTCCGTATCCTGTGGACGGTTCCAATAACCCTTCATCACCTGAGGGCCTTTAATGACTAGTTCCCCCTCAATTCCTACTGGTGCATCAACGTATTCCCCATCTTGCTGAATAACGATTCTAGCAATCGTACTTTGGACAGGGATTCCAACGCTGCCGTATTTTCTAGGAACAAATGGTGGACTAAAGATAGCCGTTGGTGCCGATTCAGAAAGACCATACCCATCCAGCAATTTCACACCGGTTCTCTTCTCAAATAATTTTGCTGCCTCTACAGGCAGCGGTGCCCCTCCGCAGCTAACGTAATACAACTGGTCAAAACCGGATTCTTCCAAACCTGGCTGGCTGTTTAAAGCAAAATACATGGTTGGAACTCCGGACATTTGGAAAGGTTTTTCACGTTTTACGGTTTCCATTACTTCCTTAGGATCAAACCGCGGCAAAATAATCTGGTTGGCCCCTTCTCGAATCCCGCAAAGGGCCGTACTGGATAGTCCATACACATGGAACATAGGAAGAACAGTTATCATTTTAAAATCATCTGGTTTCTCACAGGTCTTATAAGCAAAATCACAAACCTGATTAAAGTTGGCGAGGAGATTAAGATGAGTAAGCATGACTCCCTTAGAAGGGCCAGTTGTTCCGCCAGTATATTGAAGCAATGCAACATCATTTTCACGATCGATATGTACTTTAGGGATGTTTATATGTTGATGTAGGAATTCGTCGAAGTATTGGTCTCCCTCAGCAAGAGCGGCTCTCTCGCCCCCTAGGCTGACCACAATAATTTTTTTCAAAGATGTTTTTGGCTGGACTTTTTTAACTTTATTATATAGAGTATCTAGAACAACGATATACTGTGAACCTGAATCGATTAAAACATGTTCGATTTCTCTTTCAACGTACATTGGGTTTACCTGCACCGCTATTCCGCCCAGTCGAAAAATCCCAAATAAGCTAAAAATATAGTGTGGAGTATTAGGAAGCATAATGGCTACGCGATCACCTTTTTGAAAGCCCTCATTATATAGACCTGCAGCAAACCGGTCTGTAACCACCTTGGTGTCATTAAAGCTCCAAACCTTTCCATAAAAGGTGAAGGCAGGTTTATCATGATATTGGGTAACTGCTCCTTGTAAAAAATCATAGAGCGAAGTGTGTTCAATTAACACATGCTCATCGATTCTTGGATCATAGATTCTTAACCACGGCTTTTGCTGATAAACCATAAAAAAGATACCTCCTAAGAATTATAGTAACCTAGCAAATATTCTCTTTAATAATGCCGTAAGTCTTAGAAGTAAATCATTTATTAATAGAATATTGATATAACTACGATTATTGTAGGAAAATGCTATTTTGTAAACCCTTCCTTATCGACATTTTTCTTCATTTCCCCAATTCCTCTCGTCCCCTATTAAAATGCGAAATGAACAAACCTTTATATATAAGAACTTTCTAAATAGCTAGGTGTTCCAAACATTCACAACATGATGAATTTTGTCGAAATATTTTATTATTTAGTGAGGTTTTCGACAACGATTAACAGTCACTGTTCTAAAATCTCTTTGTCAAATAATGAAACAAAAATTTTGATATTAATATTCTTCTATAAGATTCTAATCAAAATTAAGGGACTAAGAGGTTAACCTTTAAAAATTAAGAAGACTTACCTTTTTGGCTGGTCTTCTATAGAGCTTTCTTTCATATTATTTACTATTATTGGAAAAGAAAGGGTGGTAGAGAATGCCTATAACCAATGCCAATGGGATTGAGCTTTATTATGAGATACACGGGGAAGGCGAGCCGTTATTATTAATTATGGGATTAGGACTGAATTCAAAGTCCTGGTTTAGAACACTTCCGGCGTTAAGTAAGAAATACAAGGTCATTATTTTTGATAATCGTGGAACAGGGGCGAGCGGTAAACCCAATACACCTTATTCAATCGAACTAATGGCTGACGATAGCCGTGCGATACTAGATGCTGCTGGAATAGATTCCGCTCATGTCTATGGTATTTCCATGGGGGGCATGATTGCCCAAAGGTTTGCATTAAAATATCCAGAACGGACCCGCTCGTTAATCCTTGGCTGTACAACTTCCGGCGGGGTACAACATGTTCAACCTGACGCTGAGGTTTCTATGATGATGCTGTCCAGAGGGTCTGCGACTGCCACACCCGAAGAAATAGCATGGGCTACAGCACCAATCCTTTACAGCCCAGATTTTATTGAATCCTACCGCGACCTGGTGGCAGAAGATATTCGAAGAAGGGTCGAAGTCCCTGTTATGCCCTATGCTTACCTGCTGCAGCTTCAAGCTTGTTTAGCCCATGATACCTATAACGAAATTAATTTAATCAAAGTTCCCGTTTTGGTCATCCACGGCAATGCGGACCGCTTGGTGTCATATGAAAATGGAGTGACCTTAGCGGAGAACATTCAAAACGCTGAACTATTGACGATCAATGGTGCTGGACACATTTATGTGACGGAGGCGAATGATTTAGTAAATGAAAGAGTACTAGACTTTTTAGCAAAAGTTAAATAAAGAAAGGCCCGATTAGAACCTAGTCGGGCCAATTCTCTGGTTATTTTTATGGCTTAACCTTCATAATTTCCTCATCTCGAAGCACCTTTCTAAATAATTTTCCAACTGATGACTTTGGTAAGTCGTCAAGAATTTCGATCTCCTTTGATACCTATACCCTAGACGAAAAAGATGAACTAAAGTTCATGTTTTATTGACAAATAAGATGACAATATGTCATAATTAAACATTAGTTCAATTTTTATGTTTAATAGATTAATAGATTAAGACTGGAGGTGTAGGCCTTAACCTTTAAGGCTATACATTTGGAAATAGTTAACCTGATCATCATCGCCATTTTTATTGCCCTCACAGCCTTCTTTGTGGCTGTAGAGTTTGCAATTGTTAAAGTAAGAGGCACACGTATTGATCAACTTTTGAATGAAGGAAAAAAAGGAGCCAAAGCTGCGAAGCAAGTCGTTACACATTTAGATGAATATCTATCTGCTTGTCAGCTCGGAATAACTGTTACAGCACTGGGGCTTGGATGGCTGGGAGAGCCAACCGTATCTAAATTGTTACAGCCTCTTTTCACCTTACTACACATAGATAGTGCTGTAACACATTTCTTATCCATCGTATTAGCTTTTGTTCTTGTCACCTTTATTAATGTAGTCGTGGGCGAATTAGCTCCGAAATCTTTTGCGATACAAAAATCAGAAACAATTACGCTTCTCTTTGCTAATCCGTTGATTTGGTTTTATAAAATTTTCTACCCATTCATTTGGATTTTAAATACTTCTTCTCGATTGTTAGTCGGTTTGTTCGGTTTAAAACCCGCTTCTGAAAATGAGTTAGCACACACAGAGGAAGAATTGCGAATTATTCTTTCAGAAAGTTATCAAAGCGGAGAAATTAATGAATCGGAATTAACCTATGTAACTAACGTATTTGATTTTAATAATCGGATTGCAAAAGAAATTATGGTACCTAGAACAGAAATGGTAAGTATATCAGTCGATGATCATCGTGATGATATTCTCTCATTAATCAAGGAACAAAAATATACACGCTACCCCGTCATTAACGGGGATAAAGATAATATTATCGGAATTATTAATATCAAGGATATCTTAACCACTAAATTGGATAAGAACTGGACAGAGAAAAAAGCTCTATCACATTTCATTAAACCGGTCATCACTGTTATTGAAACCATTCCTATTCAACACTTATTATTAAAAATGCAAAAGGAAAGGACCCATATGGCGATCCTCTTTGATGAATTTGGTGGTACATCTGGTCTGGTAACAGTTGAAGATATTATTGAAGAGATTGTTGGTGATATTCGAGATGAGTTTGACACTGACGAAGTTCCTGATGTACGTAAATTAGCCAATGAACATTATATTGTCAGTGGTAAAGTCCTAATTGAAACAGTGAACGATATTTTAGGTACTTCCATCTCAAATAAAGATTTAGATACGATTGGCGGCTGGTTCTTGTCAGAAAAATTTGATGTTAAAATGGATGACCTGATAGAATATGACGGTTATTTATTTAAAATTAAGGAAATGGAAGAACATCATATATTATTCATTGAGATTAAAAAACTAGCTCAATTAGCATCCCTACTCCCCCAAAAGTCTGTTTCCTAGAAAAAGATGATTCCATTGAAAACGGGCTGAAATTATTCAGCCCGTTTTTTGCTTATATAACTTATGGAATCATATTGCCTGCAGCTTTATAAATCTGATACCATTCTTCTCTTGTTAATCGGATATCAGAGCCTTGACACGCGTCTTTTAGGCGCTCAACTTTAGTAGTTCCTAGCACCACCTGAATATTAGCCGGGTGGCGTGTGATCCAAGCAGTCGCAATGGCCGTATTGGTCACACCATATTTTCCGGCGATACGGTCAACTACCTCGTTAAGCTCCGGATAGTGCTCTAAATCACCTAAGAAAGACCCGCCAAAGAAGCCATGCTGGTAAGGAGACCAGGCTTGGATGGTAATGTCGTTTAAGCGGCAGTATTCCAAAACACTCATATCGCGGTTAATCGCTTGGTCAACCTTCATGTTAAGGGTTACCCCTGAGTCAATTATTGGTGTGTGGGCAATACTCAACTGTAGTTGATTCACTACTAACTTATGTGAAGTGTATTTTTGCAATAGTTCTATTTGAGCAGGATTATGATTGGAAACTCCAAAATATCTAACCTTCCCGCTCGTGTGTAGTTCTTCAAATGCTTCTGCAACCTCAGCAGGTTCCATTAATGGATCAGGACGATGAAGGAGGAGAATATCAAGATATTCTGTATTTAATCTCTTTAATATTCCATCCACTGACTCAATAATATGCTCTTTGGAAAAATCAAAGTAGCCGTTACGAATCCCGCATTTACTCTGTAAAATCATCTTTTCGCGGATAGAAGTATTCAATTGAATCGCTTCAGAAAAAATCTCCTCCGATTTACCCTTCCCATAAATATCAGCGTGATCAAAGAAATTAATTCCCTCTTCCATGGCGGAACGTATTAAGTTCTCTGCTTCAGTTATTGATAGCTGTGGTATGCGCATATTGCCCATAATAATGTTTGATGCTTGAAGATCTGTGTTTGCGATGCTTATGTATTTCAATTAAAACTCCTCCCTTCTACTTTCTCTTCCATTATACCCCACGATGAAAGCGCGTACCAATGATTCAAACTTTGTTTAAACCAGTTATGTTTTCTTTACTGCCTGTTCTCTGAATTCTTTTGGTGTCCGGCCATACTTTCCTTTAAAAATACGATAAAAATAGCTGATATTATCATAGCCAACTTCCTCTACAATCGTAGAAATGGACATCTCAGTACTCTCTAATAATTCTTTTGCTTTTACGAGCCGTCTTTCCTGAAGTAATTCTTTGAAGGTGTGAGAGGTTGCTTTTTTTATTGTTTTACTTAGCCCATAGTGAGATTGGTTTAGTTTATTAGCTAACTCATATAAAGAGGCATTATTGTAATGTTCTTCAATGTATTGAAGGGACTCGACCACTAAATAGTGATTCATCGATGCCTCTTCTTTTCTTTCCACAAGGTCAGTATTCTTAATCAGTTCAATCATCAATAGACCCATGTAAAGCTTAATTGTGGATTCAGAAAATGTAGAAGGATGCATGATTTCATAAATGATTTTCCCAATCATATCCTGGATAGGCTCAACATCAGCCACTTTAAAATAAAGGAATTGTCCATTTTGCGTGTTGTTATATAGACCGCTTATTAAGAAATCACTCACAATGTTGCCTGAATTTAGGAACGAAAAAATAAAATCAAAGAAGGCAGGACGAATGATAAAGTTGATAACAATATCTTCCTTGGCACATGCTTTAATTTCATGTTCAATATGCTGATTTAGTAATAACAATTCCCCTGTTTTTAAGGTAATGGGTCTGCCTCCCGCCGTTTGCTTCAGTTCACCATTATAGACATAATTAATCTCAATATAGTCGTGCTTATGCAAAGGGAAATCCACAAATCGGGTATGCTTTCGAACCATAATCATTTTGTCTTTACTAAGAAATTTTTCACTCTCTATAACAAAGTTTGTCTTGCTCGTGTAAAGTTCTTTACTTACATTCTTGCGCTGATCGAGAATGAGTTTTTCTTCATCCGTTACCTGGAGTAGCTCATTTAATAGGACCTGGTTCAACATGACTCACCTTTTCCTAAATACAATTTTCTTATTTAAGCCAAATCATATCATATTAGGATGAACTACCTGAAAAATAAATGCAGGAACTTTAAATTAAAAACCTGGATCAACGAAAAGTTGAACCCAGGTTATGTTAACTTTATGCAATTATACAGCTTTGCCTTTAAATGCTTTTGATTTTCCAAACCGTTCTTCTTCAATTTGTTTTAATGTTTTTCCATTCGTATTCGGAGCAAGAATAATACCGATGATACAATGAATAGCCAAGAATACAAGCATTACAATACCAGCTGTTTTAAATCCTAATTTATCCATAACAGTTGGTAAAATAAATGACCAGATTGCAATACCAAGTCTTACTAAGAAGTACATTATACCTTGAGCACCAGCACGGTATTTCGTTGGGAATAATTCGCTTGCCCATAAACCGTAGAACGCTTGGGCACCGAATCCGGCAGCACTACCCCAAAGTAGAACAAAAGCAAAGAGTGAGAACCAGTTCATTCCCGTAAAGGTTAGAATTAACCAAGCGGCAATACCCATTACGGCTCCAATCCCAAACAAGGCGCGTCTGCTAAATTTGTCCCCTAATTTCATGAATACAAAATAAGTGGTTGCAACGGTTAAACTCCAGAGAAGCACTTGAAGTAAATTCGCTTGTGTACCTGTTAATCCACCAACATTTTGGTAAATATATGGCATAAAATAGCCCATCGCACCTGCTGTTAAATTCCAGAACAAATAAATTCCGATTAAAAGAAATAATGCTTCACGATTTGGTCTTAGGCTGAGTAATTGTTTTAGTACCCCTTTATTATTGCTGCTTCCTTCTTTAGCTTCTCTTTCTTTACCTTCTTTCCAGATCGCTGATTCGGATAAGCCTTGTCGGATGTACCATGTAATAAATGCAATGATTAATAAGTGGATGAAAATAATACGGCTTCCTAATAATCCTAGTGGCGCAAGCAAGACTGCTAGTAAAAAGGTAATCGCTGGACCGGTTGACCAGGCTAACTGTGCCGTACCCACATGTGCAGCTCTTTTATCGGCAGGCGCTTCCTCTGCAATATATGTCCATGAGGCTGGTACCCCAGCACCTACAGCAATTCCTGTAATAATGGTCCCGATTAATAGCATTGGGAAATTAACTGAAACAGCAATTAATAAAACACCCAGCATATAAGCCAGCAAGTCATAGGTATAAATAAATTTCCGTCCATATTTGTCACATAAATAACCGCCAAACAAAGCTCCTACTGCCGCTCCAAATGCATTGGCACTCAGTGCACTTAATAAGCCCACTGCTATATTATCTAAATGAAGATATGCTTGCCACATGGTTAAACTACTTGCAGCTGCAATGATGGATCCAGCTTCAATATAGTTCGCCATTGCAACAGAGATGGTTGCTTTCCAACCGGTCGTCTTTTTAGCACCAAACTTAGCCATTGTAATACCTCCTAATAGTTTGTTTTATACAGGAAACGGTTTCATTTTTGAAACCACTCCAAAATTACTATTCTAAATAAAAGACCTCTTCTAAATTAATCGAAACTGGACTATTGTCTGCATTCGTGTCCATTAGCGGCTCCATATAGTCCCACCATTTTTTACAGATAGCTGTTTGCGACATACGCTCCCATTTCTCTTCATCCTCAATTTCTACATACGCGAATAATCTACCAGTCTCTTTATCTAGAAAAATAGAATAATTATGTGCACCATGTGCCTTTAATTCTGCCGCCATCTCTGGCCATATTCCATCATGGCGGCGCTTATATTCATCATAACTGTCACGGTTTACAAACATGATACTAGCTTTTCTGATCATATTTATTTTCCTTTCTAGAATTTAATTTTCTTTATATTTAAAATATACCTTGATAAAACGCTTACTTGTAGGAGACAAAATTCAGTTAGGGGTGAAATTATTCAGAATGTTGGAAGGGATTACATAGCAAAAGAGTCAAGGAGAATTCCTTGACTCTTTTAACATCTTAATTGTCTGATGAAGTTTTAGCGAACTGCTCCCTAAATTGCGAAGGTGTCTGCCCTATCCATTGTTTGAATAAGCGACTAAAGTATTTTGTATCTTGATAACCCACAGATAAGGAAATATCATAAATTTTCTTATCCGTTTTCTCTAGCAGCTCCTTGGCTTTTTCTAGCCTAACGGAGGTTACATAATCTAAAATGGTCTCCCCAGTTTGGTTCTTAAAATAATCACAAAAATAGTTGGGGTTCATATAGACCTGTTGGGCAATTTTCTTAATCGAAATATTGCTCCCCAAATTATTTTTTATCCACTCTTTCGCAACCTGAATAGGATTATGCTGCTCCTTTTTCAAATCTGTCATTTTTTCCATCACTTGGACAATCCACATTTTCACCCTATCCTTCAGCTGGGTGAAATTTGCTGCATTCTTTGAAATATTTAGGGCGTCTGTTAGTAAATCAGGGTCCTCCCTATAGCCATCATTTTCAATCCAATTATTCACAATTCCGATTAATAAGTAATGAATCGTTTCATTAATCATGATGGGTGATGATAAAGATTCTATTTCACGAAAAAAGCCTTGTAATGCCTTTAGTAATTCATCTCTTTTCCCTTGTGCAAATGAATTAATCACTTGTTCTGTAAACTTTAGAATAGAAGATGAGATTCCCTTCGATTTTTGAACTTTAATGTCTTCAAACAAATCAGTCTCAAAGACTTGATTTCCTCCTTGAATCATTCGAAACTGAAGTAAGGTATGCAACTCGTTCTTCATATTACTAAATAATGCAAGATCATTAAATTCATGGCCTAGAGCAACGGATACTGTTACATGAGTTGATTTGTGTATGGAGATTCTAAGTTTCTCAGCAAATTCTCTTGAAATGGATAAAAAATTGGGAGCATAGGCTTTATCTTGAATCTGTAACATCATCCAATAATTTAACTTACTGCCCCGCCACCACCAGCTATTAATCTGGTGAACTCGAATAGAACCTGCAACTGTTTCTTCTAAAATATTTTCAATTTTTTGAGTCCAACTATTCCAATCAAATTCTCTAGTTTGTGAAAAAATCTGATCAATACTAATATGAATTAATTGATAACAGCCGCTTGGAAACTGCCGGATCCAGTCTAGATACGCAATATCCTTTTCCTCATTCCAAGTCATTTCGCTTAATAGCTGCAGCTGTTTAGTATACTCCAACTGCGAAGCCTTTTCTTGCATTATGTGCCATTCCTGCTTTTCCTTGTAAAGCATCTGAATTTTTTGTTTCACTTCATCCATCTGGATTTGAAACTGTTCCTTATCAATTGGTTTCAGAATATAATTAACAGCGCCATCTCGAAGAGCAGTCTGCAAATATTCAAAATCATCAAATCCGCTTATAAAAATGGTCAGGAAGGATAGATGGCTTTTAAGTTTTTTATTTAAGGTTAACCCATCCATTTCCGGCATCCTAATATCGGAAATGAGCAGGTCAAAAGAAAGGGATTGATTTATAACCGCGTCATAAACTTCTAATCCATCAGAAAATGTACCAACGATTTCCCATTCATCTCCTAATGAGCGAACCATTCGTTCAATCCCTCTTCGAATTCTTCCTTCATCATCAACAATAACCGTTCTTATTAGTGTCATCTTCCCTCAACATCCCCTTGTATCCCCGAATAATTTGTTACCTCACTCTTTAAGATTACGGGAATTTGTATCATGATCTCTGTCCCTTTTTCGATAGAACTATTTACTCGTAATTCATATTGAGCTCCAAACATCATCGTCACCCGGGCATGAACATTTAATATCCCAAAACCAGACTCTCTTTTTCCCATAGGGTCGGATTTTAATTTGCAATTTAATTCATCAAGCTTGTCTTCATCTATTCCTGGACCATTGTCACGAATGGTAAATAAAATATCTTTTTTTCCGTTCTTATTAAGAATTTCATCCACGAAAATTTGAATACTTAACCCTTTCCTTTTTTCCAATCCATATTTAATAGAATTCTCGACAAGAGGCTGTAAAATAAATTTTGGCGTAAAATAGGAGCAAGAATCAAGCTCCGTCTGTATCTCGTAAGAAAGTCTTTCTTCAAACCTGTATTTCTGGATTTTCAAATAGTCCTGAATATGATCAACTTCATGTGTAATCGGCACCAGCCGATCCTTGTTACTTAAAGAATAGCGGAGCATTCTGCCAAGAAGGGTGACCATTTCAACGACTGTTTCAGATTCTCCATCCTCAACGGCCATACTAATCGTTTGAAGTGTATTGTACATAAAGTGCGGGTTTATTTGCGATTGAAGAGCATATAATTCAGCGTCCTTTTGACGAATTTCAATGGAATAGTTTTTCTGAATTAAATCCCTAATTTCTGTAAGCATGGAGTCAAAGCTTTGGGCTAGAATACCAACTTCATCTTTTGAATGAACGGGAATAGAGACACTTAGATTGCCTTCCTCCACCTCTTGCATGATATGTCCCAGTTTTTTTATGGGCTTTGTGACTGACCAGGCAAGAAAAACTGATATAAGGCTCGTGATGATGACAAGTGTAAAGAAGGCCAAAATAGTTACATATCTAACCATATCCGTTCCGATGGTTAGATACTTTAATGGAATACTATGAACTAAAATCCATTTATGACGGGCTGATTTATTTATACTAATGAGTGTTTTTTCTTGAGCTGTTCCTGTCTGAAAACTTCCATTTTCCAGTGGGTAATCTTTTATTTCACTAAAAATAGAACCAATCTTTGAAGGATCTGTATGGAAAATAACCTGGCCATTCTCGTCCATCACCCACATGGTCGCATTTTTTTCTTCCTCTAAATCAGTTAAGATATCTTCAATAAATGACAATTTAACCGCTAAAAAAAGCGTTCCAAGAGATTTTCTATTATCAACATCTGTTATCTGTTTCATTAACAAAATATAGGGAGGATTACCTTCAAACTTCAGACTTGCTTGTTTAGGGAGGATGAGTTCAACTTTCTCTCCTACATCATGTTCTTCACCATATGGAAGGGAGAGATTTTCAAGATTAAATCCCTCATAGGGAATCCGCGTACTGACAAAAGATCGATTTTTTGAAAGAAGGAATGCCCCCAATATTTCTGAGCTATTATCAAGATAGGAATTCGTTAAGAAACTCTCAACTACAAATTGGTCCTGATTTAATTGAGATTGATTCTTATAGCTGCTATCTCTTAAAACAGACAAAACATCACTGGAGCTATAAATTAATTCTGGGAGTCTTTCTAACTCAGCTAAACTGTTTTCTATATTATTATTCGCTTGCTTTAATAGTTTAGGAATATATTCTCCGACTTTTTCTTCAATGGATTTTGTATATTCATAGTAAGCTAGAACACCTAAAAGGCCCATAGGAATAACCGTTAACAAGATATACGTAATAATTAGTTTTGTTGATAACCGGGAGTTATTTAATTTTATTTTTTCAAGAAGCCTAGAAATCATATTGATCGATATTCTCCCTTGTAAAATCAATGGGCAGTCCCATAATGACGGTGTCACCTTTTATTTTGATATTACCAACATTTCCGATATGCTGCCCATCCTTAAGATTATCACCATTCAATAAATCTTTCGCTAAACTAACCGTTAAATAGCCTAATTTTTTAGGGCTCCATAATGTGATCATTTGTGCTGATCCATCTTTTAGAAAACTCCGCATTAAATTAGGGGTAGAAAGCCCTGTAACAGTGACCTTGCCAGCCTTTCCCGCATCCTTAACTGCCTGGGCTGCTGCAGGAGGCCCGACTGAGGAACTACCTAAAATCCCTCTCAAATTAGGATAAGTTTTTAATAACTTTTCAGCCTCTGTGTATGATTTTTGGGGATTGTCTTCCGTCTCAACTACTTCTACTAATTTCATTTCTGGGTATACTTCTTCCTGCTGCTCGATAATATAGTTCATCCATGTTGATAAATTGGCCGCAACATGTGAACCCGTTAAAATAGCATACTCACCTTTTTCCCCCATCTTAGAGGCCAAGTTATCCATTAAGTGCCGGCCAAGATTTTCCGGGTCAACCATATTAATGAATAGCTCTCGGTATTTAGGATCTGTATCCGAATCCCAGGTAATGACTTTTATTCCTTTTTCTCTTGCCTTTTGTAAGACAGGCCCTAATCTTTCTGGATCATTGGCTGAAACAGCAATTAGGTCAACGTCTCTCTGTATGAAATCTTCAATAATATTTCGCTGTTGCTTCCAATCGGCAATAGGTGGGCCTGTGAATAATACATTAATGTTTAGGTCCTCTCCAGCTTCGATGGCCCCTTCTTCCACTGCGTTGAAATAAGGAATCCCACTTACTTTAGGAACAATGGCAATTGTGTAATCATCTTTTTCATCTTTTTTGGTCTTTTGCTCTTTCTTTTGTTCACCATTGTAGATTATTTGATATTTTCCTGAGTTTGTAGCATTCAAATCGCAACCGCTTACAAATATTACTATTAAAAAGAAAACCAAAAATGTTAAGGAGTATTTTATGTTCAGCACCTCACAAAAGAGCAACCTAAATAAATGTAAAGAAGAGGCCATCTATTCACTTGGCCTCCTTAACAGTATAACATATTTTGAAATCGTTTTTATTATTTTAATAAATTATAAAATTCCCTTAAACATGGCGATAACTTCTTCTTTAGTAGGCAGGAATGGGTTCCTGTAGCACAAGCAACTTTTAAAGAGTTAACAGAAAGTTTTTCTAAAACTACATCTTCCACCCCTAGTTCTGCGATTTTACTAGGAATGCCGACCTCTTTTGATAGAGCAATAATCGCTTCAATCACTACCTCCGCACATTGCTCATCCGTTTTACTAGCTACTTCAAGCAATTTTTAAGATATTAAGATTCCTGGTCTAGGAACAACGTTAAAAGCTTCAGCAAGGTCTTGTAACTGTTGGTCCGTAATGGTTTGTTTTTTGCCTCCTTGGGCACAAACAATCGTATAAACCTGCGCTGCTTTTTCAGCTGTTTCAATTAAGCCAAATGTTTCATCCATTGTCGCCCCAGCACCAAAAATTCCATGATGCGGCCAAACAACAAGGCGGACGTGCTCCATTTTCTCTGCTGTTGCTTCACCAATTTCATTCGTTCCTGGGATAATCCAAGGAATAACACCAACACCATCAGGGAAAACCACAATACATTCTGTACACATTTCCCAAAGTGTTTTAGTAAAGTCTTCTTCCTTCAAGCTATGTGTAAATGTCATTGCGATTAGATTTGTCGCATGGCAGTGCATGATTACACGGTGGTTTTTGTCTGCTGCTAACCGTTTCATATGATTCATAAGATGTGTTGGAAGTTCGCTTGTGGCCACTCCGCCATCTTCAAGTCCCCAAAGTATCTCATAGCTTTTTCCGTCTTCAGCAATACGGATAACCCCTAGGTTAGATGATGGATCATCTTTTACATTTTTAAAGTATTTTCCAGAGCCAGTAACGGCAAAGTATCTGCCTACAAGTCCTGATGCATCAAAATTCATTGGCACCGTTCTAACCACATTATCAACATCTAGATAAGGTAAAACTTCATATTCATTTAGTAAATAACTAATATTTCCGCCATTTCGTTCATCCCAGCCTAATCGGTACAGGTTAGAGGTAGCTTCCATCATTTCTTGGATAAATGGTGCTCTATATATTAAATTTCTCACATTCATACTCATATTCAATCTCTCCCTTTAAATATGGTCTATATATAAATTGTTGATTTATCTTGTTTACATTAGTATCATAACTCCACAACAAACATAAATCAACATAAACAAAGAATTTATTTTTGTTTTTTATTTGATTTATAACAATTTCATCATATATATATTTGTTTGTTTTTGATTAACCCCAAAAAACAGACCTTTAAGGTCTGTTTTAATGTTTAACTTATTTTCTTACCATTTACTAGAATCCTTGCATTTTTAGATGTTGTAATCTGCGCTTCAACATTATCTGGCAGAGTTATTTGCAAATCAATATAATCCCCTAAATCCTTGCAATAAATATCAATCTTTCCTTGTGGAATTGGCACGGTTCCTTTTATCCATGTTAATCCATTCAATCTGGGAGAAATCTCGACTTTGTTAAATCCCGGTTCCAATGGTTTTACACCTAAAAATAGAACTCCAAACACATAGGTCGGGGCTGCAGACCATGCGTGACAATGACTGCGGCTATAATCTCCCTCGATTAATTCCCAGCCTTCCCAACAAGTTGTTGCATCATTTTCCAGCATGTAACCATAGATATCCCTGATATTTTCTAGAACCCTGTCGTTCTGACCTAATCCCATTAAAGCTTGATAGTAGAAAAATAAGACAAACGGACTTTTAATTTGAACAAAACTCTCTGGTGGATCTATTAGATACTTTTCGATAAGAGTCTTCCGTTCTTTCTCTGCACAATTGGTTAAATACACCATTAGGTTAGTTTGTAAACTTCGTATTTTTGAAGGTGTTCCATCTTTATGGATACTATCAATAAAAACTTTTTCATCCTCGTCCCATAAATATTTGTTGATCGCCCGTTTCAATTGATTTGATAAAGTTAAAAAGTCAGCTTCATCATCATTTCCCCCTAAAATGGAAGCTAAGTAAGCTGTTTGTCTTAATGCATCCACGAGGAGCGCATTTTGATGCGTAACAATTGTATGTTCTGTATCCATTGGTGCCCAATCTAACATATTCCAAGCGGAAATTTCTAATAATCCATCTTCGTTAATAAAATGTAGAAACCGCTGAACTGTCAGCTTTAATTCGGGATAAACCTCTTTTATAAAATCTATGTCTCCCGTATATCGATAGTATTCGCGGCATGCCATCATCCAGAGAATCGACCAAGCTGTTAAAATATTCTGCCATCCACTTGGAACATGAGATTCCGGCAGCGAGGAGCGGTAAACTGACTTTGAAATTAACCTTAAACATCTTTTTACTAAATCATAGTTTCCAAAAGTATAATAATTCATTAAGGAAATGTTATACGAATCTCCTGTCCATAATGCCTGCTCATATGCTGGACAGTCGATGATGGTATCTTGTGCACACATCCGAACGGTATGCTTCGATATTTCCCAAATTTGGTTTAATAGGTAATCCGAGCTGCTAAATGTTCCTACATTTCCTGTAGGGAAAGTTGTAACATCCACTTTAATATTGAATATTTTACACGGGGTAGTTAGGTTGCGAATTGTAAGCAGCATATAACGGAAACCTCTAGGAATAAAAGACCGAAAAACTTGCCGGCCATCCTTTGCAACATATCTTAAAGAGTTATTCAATGAAAAAGTATGCTCAATTCTTCCATCATGGTGAATACTTTCAAATAAAAAGAAGTCAAAAATAGTGCCTGTTGCAGCTTCTAGTTCGAATTCAATATGACCTAGGTATTCCTTGCCAAAATCAATCAGATATTCAGTATCCCCGATTTTTTTTGGTGCGACAGTTGTATAACTTTGATTGGGCAATACCATATTTTGATGTTGAAAATCCAGGGGATACGTTTTGAGGTCTTCCTTAAAAATAGAAAGAAGACTTACATTATCTGAACAAATATGGTGGTCCGGAATTTCTTTTGCCCAGTTTTTATAAGTTTCTAAGTCGCTAATTGTTGTAACCTGCTTCATTTGTGCATATTCATTTTCTTCCGGAACCGATAAGTCGACCTGTTTGCCTATCTGAAGCAAAGTTGTTGAATAAAAGGGGCCAAATCCTAGGAATTTAGATTCCTCGCGGCTAAACGGTGCTTTCAATTTAATTTCTTCTGGGAATGTAAATGCAAGGTGTATTGTTGGTTCGTGAAAAAATCCACCGACATCAATGAGTAATAAATTAGCTCCTTTTCTTAGACTTACTTTCTCATATTTTCCATTCTGTGTTTTATACTCTTCCCCATTCAGGGTATATTCCCATTTAGCACCTGCGTGGGCATCAAAAGTCAGCGTCATATCTCCTGTTGTATCTTGTTTTGAGTGGAGTTCCGTTACTAAATAACCCTGCATAATTTTTCCTGAGTTACAGTCAAACTCACCAGGAAAAAAAGTTGGTTTTAAATCAATCGAATAGTGCTGTGATATCGGCCTCACTGCTTTTAAAGATAATACACTTTTGGGGTAAATCATTTCATTGGTTAAAGGGGGAATATCTCTAGGAATAAGAGTTTTCCATGGCCCTGACCCATAAGGGCCGATTATTTTTGCTTCTTCCCAAGCAGAATCCTCGAAAGAAAGGCTTCCCCAATCATGATCAAATCGGTTGGCATTATAAATTTCTGCCCAAGATAAACAATTGGACATTTTGACGGATTCCTTAATAAAGCCATCATGAGTGGCTGTCTTCCATCTTTCATCGGTAAGAAGGTGGCCTATGATCTGGCCTTGCTGATAAAACTCTAGTTGCGCAATGAGTCCGCCGCGCCCTTCAATGTAATGCATCGTTCCCATTCCATAATGATTTACTAATATGGAAATGACATTCTTTCCTTTTCTTAGATTGCTTAATTCATATTGGTCATAATGCCATTCGGAGGTCCAGCCACGGACAGGACCAGATCCAATTAATTCATCATTAATATAAACAAAATATTTAGTATCTGCAGATATTGATAATGTTGCTGATTCATAATCTGTGGAAATGGTAAAGGTCCTTCTGAAACAATTCCATTGATTCCTAGGATGTTCCCCGCTCTTATCCCAAATCCAATTAGCCTTCCATTCCATAAAGCTGCCTCCAATGTTAAGAACCGATTCTTATAATTAGAATGAATCGGGTCTTAACTCATATCTAATTTCTTTTTTGAAATCTCTTATTTAACCGATCCTGCTGTCATGCCAGCAACAATTTTTTTATTGAAGATAATAAATAGGATAAGCGGTGGAATAGAGATGACTAGAATATTTGTAAAAAGTAGATTCCACTGAGTAATGTACATACTCATGAAATTATAGAGTGTTAACTGTAATGTAGCGTTTTCTGCACCAGGGAAGAAATATAATGGATTCACAAAATCATTGTAGACACTCACTGCTGTTAAAACAATAACCGTCGCTGAAACTGGTTTAAGCAATGGTAATATGATATTTAAAAATAATCGGAACCTTCCACACCCATCTATTAGGGCAGCCTCATCAAGAGATTTGGGGATTGTAACCATAAACCCTCGATACAATATAATCGTAAAAGGCAAGTTTAATGCTACCTCAATCAGGACAATTCCCGGCATTGTTTTAAAAAGTCCAATTTCTTGAAGTACCCATATAGTTGGGACTACTGCCGGTGGAATAATTAGCCCCGCAAGTATCAAAAAATTAATAAATGGCGTTACTTTTGTTACCTTCCGTTGTAATACATAGCCGGCAGCGGATCCAAATATAATTAGGAGAATAATCGATAATCCAGTAATCATCACACTGTTATAAAATGCACGAAGAATCATGCTATCTCTCGCATTTATAACCTCTTGCAAATTCTCGATAATATGGGAGGAACTTGGCCAGGCCATATTCAACAATGATGATTCCTGGATATCTTTAAACGCATTAATAATAACAAAATAAAATGGTATTCCAAAGATCGCCAATGTTGCTAAAATAGCGAAACTTTCAACCAAAAGCTTCCTTAGCTTTTTGCGAGTCTTCACCTTACTTTTCTCTGAAACTATTGGCTTTGTTTCTACATCACTTATGACAACCTTGCTCATTACAAGTCCACCTCTTTACTATTGAGATAAGCATATAGAGGGAAGGCTAGCGCAGATACCAGTACGAAAAGAATGACATTTCCAGCTGTTGAAAGACCGAAAAAACCGGACTGGTATTGCTTATATATAATGGAGGCAATCAGGTCTGTACTAAAGCCTGGTCCTCCTTTTGTCATTGTCCAGATTAAGTCAAAGGAACGTAGGCCTCCAATAAAGGAAAGAATAATAACTGTATTCGTCGCAGGCCGGCTTAGAGGTAAGATGATACTCTTAAATTTATGCCATGCGTTTCCTCCATCTATCATAAGTGCCTCATAGTATTCTTCTGGGATCGACATAATACCAGCAATAAAAATGACAGTCGCCATTCCAATCCCTTTCCAAACATCAACCAATGCAACAGATATCAGGGCAATTTTTGTATTACCTAACCAGTCTGGTCCGACAATTCCTAAGCCTTTAAGGACAATATTGATAAGTCCTTGTGAAGGATGCATCAACATCGTAAACGCGATTCCCACAGCTATCGTACTTAACAAAGTAGGAAAGAAGATCATTGAACGAATAAATCCAACTGTTTTTAGCTTTGAGCTAAGGAAAACACCTAATAAAAGACCAAGAATCACTTTCAAACCACATGTTACTACCGCATATATCAAGGTATTTTTAAAACCAATATTTAAAGAAGGTTCTGTTAAGAATGTTTTAAAGTTTTCAAAGCCTATAAATTTCCAGTCTGTTAACGTCCACCATGTCATACTGAAAAACAGTGACATAATGGTAGGCAACAAGAAAAAGACAAAATAAACGATACCCGCAGGTAATAGGAAGTAGTACGTATACGTTTTATTTGCTAACTTATTCATTTGCTGCTCCTCCCTTCAACCCTTTAATAAGATACTGGCCCTGCTAGAAACTAGTCAGGGCCAGTAAATGAATAGATTAAATAGAGATTACCACCCTTTTAGACCTAGTTGTTTTGCTTGTTTTTCAATATCTTTGTCGTATAGTTTGGCACCGTCTAATGCAGAACTGATTCCACTTCCTACTTGTGTTGTAATTTGCTCTAAGTTTGGTCCCTTAACCGGGCTAAGGAATTCAAGCGCTGGAGCCGTTTTTCCTGATTCAAAATATGGAAGCATATCCTTAACTGCAGGATAAACATCATCGGAAAGCTTGATCCCTTTTATGGCAACCGGTCCAGTTGGTTTGATTTTTGATGTATATAAATCAATTCCTTCTTGAGAAACATAAAACTCTAAAAATTTCTTAGCTGCAGCGATATGCTCACTATTTTTATTGATAAAGATTCCTGCAGGCATCCACACTGTTAAACCATTTTTATCAGCACTGTCGCTTGGTTGTGGGAAGAATCCAATATCCTGCATTTTGTCTGGGGAAGTCGCCGCAAGATTAGCCAATGCAAAAGTAATCATCGGGTATTGCACGCCAGTACCATCAGCTAACATTTTTAAACCTGCATCATAACCAGTTGCAAGGAAATCCTTATTTAAATAACCTTTTTTATAAACCTCTGCTAACTTTTCAAAACTGCGGAGTGCAGCAGGAGTAGTAGCAATTTTTGCTTTATTAGCTGTATAGTCATCTGCGAAATTGGGATCTTCTGCAAGAACATTATAGTTATCTGCTAGAAAAATAACCTGGGAGGTCCAAGTATCTTTATATGTTGCAATAACAGCTGTTTTCCCAGCTTGTTTAATTTTTTCGTTATTAGCCATCAAATCATCCCATGTTTTTGGAACGGAAAGACCTAGTTCTGCATAAACCTTTTTGTTATATAACCAGCCGCCGGCATTCGTTGGAGTGCCGGGAATTCCAAACACCTTTCCATTTGAAGAAACTGCTTTTTTATAATCGTCCATGATGTTTTGCATAAAGGATTCTTTGCTAAGGTCAACAAAATTCTGTTCAGGGTTTAGTGCCTGTAACTGTGACCCTGAGTTATTCCAAACCAAATCTGTCATGTCACCGGTAGCCAAACGAGTTTTTATGATATTATCACCCTCTGAGCCACCCGGACGAGTCTCAATTTCTACTTTAATATTATTCTTCTTTTCAAATGCAGCGATAATCGCATTGATTCCATCTAATTGTGTTTGATTATCAATAAGAAATGTTATTTTTTCTTTATCATTACTCTTGGTGCCTCCACCTGATGTGGCTTCTTCTTTACTACTGCATCCTGCTAAAATCCCGGCCATTAGCACACTACTTAGCAAGAATGAGACAACCTTTTTCCTTTTATTTAGGAACATCTTTTCTCCCCCTTGTATGATCTAATCATAACCACTAAGATTTTTTTCATATCTTAGTAATTAATTTAATTTTAAGCGCTTTCAAAACAAATTTTAAGTGATGCTTTTTTTGGATATACGTCCGTATTTTTTAGATAAAAAAAATAGTCTTCCTCATATTGATAAATGAAAGAAAGACTAGATTTAAAAACACTCATTTACCAGCCGGTAAGTCCCAGCTGCTTTGCTTGCTTTTCCACATCTTGATCGTATAGCTGTGCACCTGCTTTTGCTGAAATGGAACCAGTGCCTACCAGTTTCGTAATTTCCGGTAAATTTGGACCTTTTAAGGGGCTAAGATTTTCAAGAGCCGGAGTTGTTTTTCCATAATTAAAATAGGGAAGCATGTCCTTTACTGCCGGTATAGCATCATTGGGAACAATCTTACCTTTTATAGAATGCGAGCCGACAGGAATCCTTTCATTAAGCAACGATTTCACTCCTTCGGTAGAAACAAAATAGGCTAACCACTTTTTGGCAGCTTCTAAATGCTGTGTATTCCTATTCACATAAATGGCAGCTGGCATAAAGATTGTTAATCCGATTTTGTTAGAGTTATCGCCAGGCTGAGGAAAGAATCCAATATCATTAATTTTTCCGGGATAATTGGCTGCAATCGTATTTAATATTCCCGAAAGCATCGGGTATTGCACACCAGTTCCTTCAATGAGCATTTTTATACCGTCCTTATAGGTTGCAGATTGGAAATCCTTATTTAAGAACCCCTTTTTGTATACTTCCGATAATTTCTCAAAACTTCTTAATGCTGCAGGTGTCGTAGAAAACTTTGCTTTATTAGCTGAAAAATCTGCTGCAAAAGTTGGATCCTCAGAAATAACATTGTGGTTATCAGCAACAACAATTAGCTGTGAAGTCCAATCATCCTTATACGTGCCAATGACTGCAGTTTTTCCAGCGGCTTTAATTTTTTCACTATTTGCGATTAATTCAGCCCATGTTTTTGGAACAGCTAGGCCTAGCTCGTGATATACCTTTTTGTTATATAACCAACCTCCCGCAATGGCACTACCCATTGGAAGGCCGAATACTTTACCGTTTATAGTAACCGACTTCTTAAAAGGGGCTGCTATTTTTTCCATATACCGCTCATTTGTCAAATCAACAAAATATTCCTCCGGATTTAGCGCTTGCAAAAGCGAACCGGAATTATAGATAACCAAATCGGCCATATCACCTGTTGCTAATCGTGTTTTCATGACCTGATGGCCTTCCACTCCACTCGGACGTGTTTCAATTTCTGTTTTAATATGATATTTCTTTTCAATTTTTTCAGTGACTGCTCTGATTCCGTCTTGTTCCACTTGATTATCAATTAAAAGGCTTAAGGTAACCTCTTTTGCGTTTGAATTATTATAGGTGTTTCCATTATTACTGCTGCAGGCTGCTACAATGCCTAAAAAAAGAAATATACTTGAAATTACAGCTGATATTTTCATATTGGTAAACATACACATTTCCGCTCTTTCTATCATTCTGTTTCATTATTTTATTTATAAGAATTAAAAAGAATCTCGATATTGACCAGGATTGACACCAACATGCTTCTTAAATAATTCAGAGAAATGTCTATAAGTATGGTAACCTACCTTTTCACTAACATCCGCTACTTTTTTACCGTCCTGTAAGAGTTCCTTTGCCCGCTCCATCCGCAGCTTAGTCAAATATTTAATATAAGAAAGCTTCATTTCTTCCTTAAAAAGAAGACTAAAATAAGTAGGATTCATGCCGACAAACTCTGCAACGTCCTGTAAGGTCAGATCTTTAGAATAATTTCTTTCTATATAAGTACATGCTTTTTCAACGGCATCATGTTTCTTATCCTTCCGTATCCGAAGAAACCAGTCAATAATCATTTCCATTTGTGACTTTAGCCAACTGAACATTTTCTCTTTTGTATTTAATAATCGTATGTCTACATGCGGCAGATAATTTACTTGACTAATAAGGGATATATCCTCACCTGTTTCTTTTGCTACTTCCATGCCGAGATAAATAAGCTTTAAGATCTCACGCTCTATCACGTCTGGATTTAAGCGTTGTAACTGAATTTTGCTGATAAATTCATCTAGCTGTTGGAAAAGCCCTTCTTTATCACCCGTTCGTAAATAGAAAATAATAGCTTCTTCTTGTTCCGAGAGGTCACCGGGAATATTAGGATTTTCTCCTATTTCCTCAAATCGTGTCCAGTCCTCCTGTTCCATAAACTGTCCATATCGTAATGCCTGTAATGCTTCTTTGTAACTTTTTGGTGCGTCTATAAGATTTGGATAGGTTCGCCCCGATCCTATCGTAATTCCATATTCGCTTGGCCAATATAATAGCTGATTCAGCAGTTCTGAGGAATCATCTATAAGATGAAAAATGACTAGTAAGTATTCTGCTCCATTGCGAATATATACAGGAAAGTAAGAAGAATGACTTGGTAAGACAGGACTTTTTTCTGACAATGCCAAAACAGTAACCGCCTTAATATCCTTAATTTCCTCTTCAAAGCTTTTTCTCCACTTAGGTAATGCCTCATCACCCTGAAGAAGTAAATCAAGGGTTGCTTTTTCTATCAGCTCGATTCGGCTATCCTCCCATTTTTCCTCTAGAGAAAGTACCGTTTTCTGGTGATGTAATTTTTCCAGTATTCTTTGGATTGTATCGTCCATCATAGGAATGGTAATCGGCTTTTCAAGATAATCCGATACACCCAGCCTGATAGCTTTTTTCACATATTCAAATTCATTGAATCCGCTAAAAACAACACAAATAATCTCAGGTGCAGCCTCTAGAATCTTTTCTACAACCTCCAAGCCATTCATACCCGGCATTCGGATATCCGTAAAAACAATATCAGGTGAATGTGTTTCAACTAGATCGATTGCAGCGTATCCATTACTAGCTGTACCCACCAGCTCAATTCCATACTTTGACCAGTTTATCATTTTTTGCAGCCCCTGAAGAACAATGTATTCATCATCAAACAACACTGCTTTTAGCAACCATTACTCCCCCTTTCCATTCATCACGAAAACTAATCTCTATACAAGTTCCTTCATTAACCTTACTTGAGATGAAAAGTGTACTGTCTTCTCCGTAAAACAATTTAAGTCTCTCCCGAACATTCTTTATTCCATAGCCGTATTTGGTTTTCTCTAAGTCCTGTATTCCCACTCCATTATCCTTAATAGTAAAGGTAACCCATCCCTCTGAAATTCTCCCTATTAATTTAATGGTTCCTTCCCCCACTTTTGTCTCTAAACCATGGTAAATAGCATTTTCGATAAACGGTTGAAGCAACAGCTTAAGGATGGGTTTATCCAATAAGGCTGAGTCAACATCTTCTATATAACGAAAACGGTTATGATAACGAAAATTTTGGATGGTCAAATAATGGTGAATATGCTCCAATTCCTTCGATATGGGGATCATATCTTCTCCATTGTTTAAACTTAGTTTAAAACTTTGTGATAAAGCAACGGTGAGTTCTGCGATATCTTCATTGTTTTGTAAGATCGCCATCCAGTAAATAGAATCGAGTGTATTATATAAAAAATGCGGTTTAATTTGGGCTTGCAAAGCACGAAGCTCAGCTTCCCGTTCTTTTAACTGTGAGTGGACCAGCCGCTCATTTAATTCTTTATTTTCAACAGTTATTCTTTGAAATGTTTCTCCAATGACGCCAATTGTGTCATTTTCATTGTCTTGTCCAGACCCCCACAGCCCTTTAGCCCAATCAACCGTCATCTTTTTTAATTGAACCCACGGCCTTGCAACTTTACCAGATAAAACATAAGAGATTAATAAAGCTGCCAAAGCAATAATAGTAGAAATACATGCCGTAATAATCCCAATTTTATTAGACTGTTTTAAGAGTTCTTTTTCTTTTGTAATATTGGCGAAGGTCCATCCTGTCGTATTATTGGTGTAGCTACTAATCAGATAGCCCTTTTGTTCTAAGTGTTGAAACATAGATGAGGAGTTCTTCCCTAGAGACAACTCCCTATCCAATGAAGGAGAATTATTAAAAACAGTATTTACTCCATTTTGTGATGAATCGATTACAGCTATAAAGCTATTGCTATCATCATTTAAAACTCTAGCAAACATAGATTTTTTAATATTTACAACTAATAGGCCAATTTGCTTGGGATTAAAAACATTCTGTGGGTCACGTAATAGTTTAACCGAAGAAAAAGTAGTCTCATCTGCTGTATTTACTAAGACATTATAACTGAAGAAAGTTGGCCTTCCCTGAGCCTTAACACTTTTTTTATACCAATCCGAATTAGATATCTCCTTGTACATATTGTTAATGTCATAGTTGCCAATACTATTGTGGTTTCCATAACACACTGGTCGAAAATGAACATCAAATAAGCAGACTGAATCAATATCTTCCGTATCAATAAAATAACTAGAAATTAAATCCTGCATTCGTTTGGTTGTATTCTCGTCTAATACATTCTTCCCCACTTCTGAAAAAGCAGCACTATCAATTAATTCTTCGCGAACACTATTGCTCCATGAGATAACACGTTCCATATTAATGATATTTCGGAACAATAGGTCCGTCACCTCACTAGAGGTCCGAAGATTATTTCCAGTCGTTTCAACCTGATTTTGAACTAGTGTATTTTTGGCTATATTAAAGGATATAAAACCCAATAATAAAAGAGGAAATATGGATAGACAGAGCATAATAATAAAGTATTTATATCTAATCTTGTCATTATTTAAAAAGTTTCCGACTCTTCTGAATACTCTTCTCATCATTGTCCACCTTTTGGAATGATTACTCTTTAACTTTTAAGAAAATTGGGTCCCTTGTTAGCTTCATCATAATCGCAGAAAAAGGGTAATTCCATATGTAAACAGAAAATTTTTTTGTTTAATATATATATTTGTTAATTTACTTCCGTTATAAAAATGTCACAGCCCCTGCCTTGTGGCAAGGGCTATGAATTATACGTCTAAAATCAAGGATTTTCTCTAGGGAAAACATTGTGGATTATTATTTTACCTTAAAAGCTAAGCTATCAATTCTAAGATCAGGTGCATCGAACTGAACGTAAATGGTATGTTGTCCTTTTGGCGCATTTTTGCCTAAGTCCACAGTAACATCTGTGTAACCAATTTCATTCACAGTAACACCTGCATTTTCAATGATAGACGTCTTTTTTCCCGTTTGTGGAACATTTATAACAGCAAAAGGGTCACTATTTACAGAATCTGCATGTAAAGTTATTTGTCCGCCAGTGGCATCTGACGCAACGGAGGCAGTTACTTTCTGTGAACCGGTCAATACTACTTTAGGCAGTGCTACCCATGAACCATCTTGTTTAGAATGGACCGCATAATACCCGCCAACAACCTTCTTGGCTTTTAAGTTTTCAGCAGTTCGAGCTTTAGATACTTCATTATAAAGCACTTCGTTCGATGAGAATGCATGATCGTAAACATTAAACGGCTTATTTGTAGGCAGTGCGGCCAGCGAGTCACCTGAAATTGATACTCCTTTCTGGGCTCGGATGTCTTGTGAAGAATCTCCGACCATAAGGCTGTAGTCTCCGTCCTCAACGATGAATTCACCCGCATTTACGTCCCAAATGGCAAAATCTTTAGGATCGACAGTAAGTGTTACTGTTTTGGTTTCTCCAGCTGCTAGTGAAACCTTTTCGAAAGCAACCAGTTGCTTTTGCGGTGCATGGCTTCCGTATGAAGATTTTTGGTTTTTGGCATATAACTGAACGACTTCAGACGTGTCTACCTGTCCGTCATTTTTGACTTTTACTGTTACTTTGAAAGGAGACTTTCCGTTAGCGCTTCCTGATGCATTAAAATCACTATACGAGAAGTGGCTGTAAGATAGGCCGTATCCAAACGGATAGGTCACTTTCGCCTTTGTATACATGTATGTCAGCTTTGATTCCTCAGGATCTGCATTTGTCATATCGACTGTATAACGAGGATCAACGCCGTCTATGGTTACAGTTGTATTCCCTTCAGGAATGGAGTACTTATTAATTGCTGGGAATGAGGACATGTCTGCATACCATGTAGATGATAAACGTCCTGTCGGTGCGTAATCCCCGTATAGTACCTGAGCTAATGCAAGAGAATCATATTGACCGCCATATGGCTGGTACACAATGGCAGATACGTTCGGATTGTTTTGAATCTTTTCCATGCCCACAGGGAAACTGGACTTCACGACAACAACCGTCTTTTTCCCTTTCGCTGCAAAAGCGGAAGAAACTTTATCAACTAATTGGTAATCAGCCTCACCCATATTTAAATCAGAGCGATCCGTGCCTTCTCCTGCACTGTGACGAGGAATTGCACCGACAAATACCACAGCATAGTCGTCTGTTTCTGCGCGCTTAACAGCATCTGCGCCCACTTCCTTAACAACTGTTTGTTCAAATTTCACATCATCATTTCGACTGGCAGCTTTCGTTTTGTTTTCAAGTGTTGATGCCGAGGTCTTCAGTTTTCCATCTGAACTGGTCGTAATAAAGCGGCCATTTGCGTAATACCAATTCGAGAAGTCACCTGTAAATCCAGTCCGGTAACCGTTCGCAATTAAAGATACGGTTTTGTCGGAATTCTCCTCCACTCGAATTGTTGGCGGGATTGCACTGGTATTACCAAGCATTTGGGCAAGATCCCAATCGTTATTTGTTAGGTTTAATGCAGTGTTATTTGAATTTTCAATTGCAGCATTCGCCGTTGTCGGAGATGTTACCCAACGGCCATTCTTTTGGGAACGCAAGCTGTAGCCCTTTTGACCCCAATCAAACACTTCAAATAATTGGGCAGGGTTATTCACATCCAATGGATTAGCGCTTGTTAAAAGTTGGGAACCTTTTGTAACATCCGCGGCATTAACATCAGCTGTAACCGTTTGGCCATTAGATTTGGACTTTAACGCGACTACTTTAGCCCCGGTGGTGTACGATACATTATTAGCCCCATTCGCTTTAATAATAGCTAACAACGGCGAGATTCCAGAGTTTTCAATGTTTGGCGTTGTTCCTACTGAGTATGTTGTTTTGAATCTTGCATCTGCATATACCCCAGAAACGGCAGCCTTTTTGTTCTTTGTGAGCGGCAAGGCTCCATCGTTCTTGAGCAATACGATACTCTCCTTCGCGGCGCGCAGAGCTACTTGCTGATGATCAGGTGTACTATATGTGGCTGGCTGCGACCTTACATCCTTCGCCTCTTGAGCAAATGGATAATTCTTAGGAATACCGTTTTCATCTACTTCATTAAATATACCTACACGAACCATTTGGTTTACATGCGGACGTGCTGCCTCGATAAGATCCTCTTTTGTAAGACCGTATTTACCCTGTTCAACGGCATTCACTATAGCAGCAACATCATCTTTGGCATTCTGCTCGTTTGGACCTGGACGGCCCGCGTTTGCCTTTGCCAAAATCATTAAAATAGTCGCGTTTGTTCGATCTGTTGCGTACTTAGTGTCATACCCATTCCCTTGCATTCCTTCTTGGAAGACAAGTTGGTCCGCATTAAAATCCGGAGAACTGTACACTCCGTATTTGGAGTAATTATTCGCATGACGTTGAAACGGTGAAAGAATGTTTGGAATTCCGTTGGTACGTCCGAAGGAGGTCATGACTCCACCGACTGATCCAGAGCTAAGCGCTTTCAAAGGACTACGGGTCTGATATTCAAAAATCGAACGCGCACTAGCACTGTTATTAGCTGTTTGACGGAACCACTGTGCATTATAAACGGAAAAATGCTTCGTACCTACTACCGCACGCATCCAGAACCCATCATTACTCTTTTCTTGATCCGTACCACTTAGACCTGCTGCCATCTTATCAATTAGAGTTCCAGCCATATAAGGATCTTCTGAGAAGCCTTCGTCAAATCGCCCGCTTAGCGGATTAATACGCATATCACTTACAACAGTGAAAGCAACAGTGGCAGAAGGATTTGCTCCGCCATGTATGTTTGACTCACCTTGTTTTACTTTTAACGTACTTATTTTCTCGCTCCCCATTACTTTTCCAATATCGGAAAGAAGATCTTTGTTCCAAGTCTCCCCCATACCAACTAACGCAGGGAAATCAGTGGATACTCCTTGAACGTTGTCAGCTGCCGAAAGAGCACCGGGTATAACTTTGCCAGCATTGGTTCCACGTTGCAAAGTATAATGATTCCTTGAACCTGTGGCATAAACTGCTGGTCCTTCTAGTCCCGTATAATCAAAATAAGCATCAACAAATTCATCTAGATGTTCTGGTACACCGTCAAAGAGAGGCATCCCATCAAAAACCCCTCCAACTTGCTTTTTAAATACAGGGATTTCTTCAGCCTTTTTCGCAGGAGCATTAAAACCAACTAAACCCGCTGCAAGTGTAGTAACGACCATAATAGATAAAGTTCTTTTTCCCATCTTAAAGAGCTGGGATTTTTTCATCTAGTTCACACTTCCTCCCCAAGAATTCTAAAGCGCTTCCATTATTCAAGAAATAGGGACCGGCCACCTATACTACTATCATAGGACAGAGCTTAGTAGTTCGATAGTGTCAGTTTTTTCTGATTAATGTACGCATTTTTTTGGTAAGGATTTCAGAAAAGGACAACCCCAAAAAACTACCTGATTGTCCTCTCCTACTCCTTACAGGTTATACTTGCGAATTAAATAAGTTGGTGTACAGCTCCAAGCATGGCAATAGCTATTGATTAAATGACTTCCATAAGGAGAAAAGTCTTTATTTTTTGGATCGTATAATTCCCAGAACGTATCCGCTCCATCTTGGATCATGCCGCCCCAATAGTTCTTCATTTCTGCGATTGCCAGCTCTTTTTCTCCTGAAACCAGCAAGGCTTCAATCAAATGATGATACATGTATGGCGTTGAAATTCCAACAGCTGGATTTTCAACTAAAAGACGCTTCATTAGTTTATTATTTTCTTCCTTAGTCAAAACACCTGCCAGGACCATCCAAATTTGGCTTGCCCAAGATACTTGACGGTCGGAGCCACTGATAAAAAATTGCTGTTTTTCATCCCACAAATAGGTTTTAGTAGCTTCTTCAATTTCTGCAAGACGGTCTTTCAAACTATCTTTTTCTGCTGCTTTTAATTCTTCCGTAAGACGGATTGCCTGCTTTATGGTGTAGATTAATACTGCTTGAGATGGAGCTTGTTTGTTTAACCCTTCCTGCCAATCAATAAATGACCACCAATCGGGAGTATCTTTTAAAATATTGTTTTCATCTAGTCTCTCAAGTGCAAGTTCAACTTGGCGATAGGCTGTCGGCCATAGTTTTTTCAATGTCTCTAAATCGCTTGTAGCAAAATAGTAATCATGTAATGATGCAACAAAAAACAAAGAATAGTCGAATAGATAAGTATCATCTGCAATAAGCTGCGGTACTACAAAAACATTTGCTGGAACCTTGCCTTTGTCATCTGGAACACCTGCAAAAAGGTAAAGGCATCGTTTAACAAGGTTATTGTTACTGAAAGTTTCATAGTTCGCTAGTGCTTGCAATCGTAAGTCGCCTAACCAAAGCCTGCGATCACGTTTTGGGCCGTCTTCAAAAACATCCTGCATGCAATCTGCAAGTGTTTTAATACTAATTTCATCTATTCTTTGAAGCTCCTTATCATGATGAGAAATCTTTTGAACTGCATTTATATTTGCTGATGTAACAGCCTTACATTCTACATTTTCAAAGACAATTCGATATTTAGGGGAGGTATCAATCACGTCAAACTTTACATATCTAAAGCTGTATCGACGAGGTAAGGTTATAAGAGCAGGAAATACATCAACAAAGATAGTCTCTTCCTGAAGCCACGAACTGCTAAGCCATCCGCTATAATTCTCAAACGGTTCTGCCATCTCAACTGGCATCTCCCCAATTGTGAGTTTTAGTTTGAGAGGCGCATCAGGCGGACTGCCAGCTGAACGAATCTTTATCGTTAGATACCCAACCTGATGGTCACCAAAATCCAGAACAAACGAACCATTTTTTCCATATTCAGAGTCTGCTAGAGTGGAAGCAGGTGCAACAACCTCCGGCCTCCAGCCATGAATGACTTCTGAATCGGCTTTAATTTCTACGATTGATGAAGGCTTCACAATTGTTTCATGAAGAAGTGGTTTTAATTGTTCTGCTGATTCAATTAATTTCTCATTTCTGACAATCACTTGATTTTCTAGTTTTTGAATACTCATACCGCTATCCCCTGTTCTTAAAGAGTATCAGACCTATCCTTTTGTTGCGCTATGCAAATTTGAAAGCAGATCTCCTGTTTTAAGCTGGAAGGTGTAACAACCCGACCCTACCAGATAAACTAAACCATTTGATGTGTCTGAGACCGAAATATTCTCTTCACCCGGACTGAGAGTTTGAACCGTTAACATATCTTTGCTAATATCCTTTAACCAAATCTCAGCTTTTGAGTTAACTGGTATCTCCACTTGAATTTTAGTTAGCTCTTCTTTTCTTTCCCATGAGCACGAAATCGTTCCATAAGGGGATTCTAATGAAGCTTTTGCTGATGATAGACCATAATCAGAAATATGTGGCTGGATTTTTATTGTTCTATAGCCTGCTTCTTTAAGATCAATCCCAGCTACATAGCGGTATAGCCATTCCCCTATCGCCCCATACGCGTAATGATTATAGGAATTCATATCGTCACTCCAGAAAGACCCATCTTGTTTGATACCATCCCAGTGTTCCCAAATCGTAGTGGCACCTTGTAAAACAGAAAACAACCAAGAAGGATAGCTTTCCTGTAAGAGTAAACGAAGAGCTGTTTCATGATAGCCATTTTCAGATAAAGCCATACACAAATATGGAGTTCCAACAAATCCAGTAGATAAATGATAGTTGTTATCTTTTATCAAATGGTTTAAATCAGCCGCGACTTGTTCACGAACCTTCCCATCTACGAGATTAAATACCAACGGAAGGATATGAGCTGTTTGGGTATTCGCTTTAATTTTTCCGTCAGCTGAAATAAATGTTTTTTGGAATTCCTGAATAATTCCACTCAAAAGCTGATCATATTTTCTTACATCTTCTGCAATATTTAAGACTTGTGCAGTGTCTCTTACGATTTGAGTAGAATAAGCGTAGTAGGCGGTTGCTACTAAATGTTCAGGAGTAGCTCCAAAATAAGAATCCTCTTCCGCATCAAGCGCCAGCCAGTCACCAAAGTGAAATCCAGTATTCCAAAGATATGGTTTTGCTCCCTGGGCTCGAATATAGTCAACCCAAGCTTTCATACTTTCATACTGTTCCTCAAGTAGTCTTTCATCGCCAAAGGTGCGATAAATAGTCCACGGACAAATGGTTACAGCATCTCCCCACGCTGAAGAAGTATAGTTATAATCCCCCCACATACCAGAAATGTAGTCTTCTAAAACGTCCGGGATTACAAATGGAACGGTTCCATTGGCAGTTTGATCGCTTTTTAGATCTCTAACCCATTTGGTGAAAAACGGGGCTACTTGATAGTTGTAAGCTGCTGTTCGAATAAAAATTTGCGCATCACCGGTCCATCCGAGACGCTCATCACGTTGCGGACAATCGGTTGGAACATCGACAAAGTTTCCTCTCTGTCCCCAAAGTATGTTGTTATATAATTTATTGACTTTTTCATTTGAGCTTTCAAAGTATCCTGTTCGAGGCATTTCTGAATGAATGACCTCCCCGACCAAGGTGTCTAACAATTGTTGTTCGGTTAAACCTTCTAAACCTTCTACTTTCACATAACGAAAGCCTTGGAAGGTAAAATTGGCTGCATAAGAGACAGGACCATTTCCATTAGAGATATACTCTACTTTTTGCTTAGCTTGACGTAAGTTTCCTGTGTAAAAATTTCCTTCTTTATCCAATACTTCAGCGTGATATAAAACCACTTTTTCGCCTGCGGGTATGTTAATATCCATCCGAACTCTTCCGACCATATTTTGCCCCATATCGAGGACGGTTTCGCCCTTAGGTGTCTTAATTGCCAAAATAGGAGTAATTACTTCTGTTACTTTTGTCGGCCAGTTTTCTTGAGCAACAAGTTGGTTAAATGGGAGATCACAAATTTTTGTATTTTTCCAGACAGAATCATCCTCATTGAGATCATCACTTAACTCTAATCGTGCATCGTAGGTTTCACCAGCATAAAACTCTGATAACAAAATCGGACCGGTCGACGTTTTCCATGTTGAATCAGTCACGACCACTTCTTCTGTTCCATCATCGAAAATAATGTGTAATTGCAAAAGAAGCGCTCGTTTGTTACCATAGATGTTTCTTTTTAAAAGCCAAGTTAATTCCCCTTTATACCAACCATCTGCGACCATGGCGCCAATAACAAATTCACCCGGGGATAGCATGTCCGTTATGTCATAAGTCTGATATTGGTGACGATGTTTGTAACTGGTCCAACCAGGAGCGAATAAATCATCCCCAATTTTTTCATTGTTTAGGTAAAGATCATAAAGCCCTGCAGCTGTTGCATAAATTCGAGCAGACAGGACCTTTTTTTCAATCTTAAGCGATTTACGGAATACTGATATAGGTTTTGAGTCTAACTCAAAGAAATTAGGGTCAGGAGTAATCCATTTTGCTTGCCAATTATCTGAGGACATTAACCCGGTTTCGAACCAGTGGATATTGCTCCATTCTGACTCGCGTCCATAATTGTCCCAGACACGAACACGATAATAATAACGGGTTCTTGGATTCAAATCAGGCCCTGTATATGGTAAATGAATAGATTGTTCGGATTTATTCTTTCCTGTATCCCATAATAATGAGTTCTCAAATGTCTTTTCCAATAAGGATACTTGAATTTGGTAGAATTCCTGCATCGTATTATTTCTATCAGAAGTTAATTTCCATGAAAATCTCGGATGAGAAAGATCTGTCCCCAATAAAAAATCTCTGTATTCACATGTCAGCGTTTTCAATTTTAACACGCCGCTCTACCTCCCCTTGTTTATACTCTAAGACCGTAAAAAAATCGTTATAAAGTTTATTTAAATAGGCTTTTAAGCCTCTTCTACCCACTCTAGTTATTATTTGGTTAAGTATCAATCTATATTATGGAAATCAATTTTTCTGTAAAGCTTCCAAAATGACAAATTTCTTATTGATATGCCAATAAGTAAGGAATATACAAATGCTAGAAAAAAAGAATACGAATATAACAGGAAACTTATAGGCGATAAAAAATATCATATAAATACAAATTATGTTTAATAGTGTTAAGTGAAATTTAAAAAAACTAAATTTAATAGAATTAACCAGCAACTGTTTAATTGTAAAGTAGCCGTTAACCATTAACGGAAACACATGTAAAATCGCAGCTATATAAAACACCAACATGAAGCAAAAAAATATATAAAGAGCTATACTTAGATTCGAGTGAATTTGTGTAATAATTTGAAAATCGACATAAAGTAACAAACCCAATATAATAATAAAAACGCCTACGACCATACTTTGTCTAAGATTTTCTTTAAATAATTTAAAATAGATTGAGATAATATTTGGTTCATGCTTTTTTACCCATTGTCTCGAAACCCCAAAAGCAGCCGCCAAGGCAGGAAATATGGTAATTATAGGTATACAACTAATAAGAAATAGTAGGTTTAAAAGTGTTATTTGATAAATCCAAGTACATGTCTTATATAAAAAGCCTTCTGTAGACAACATAATTGTACCCCCTTGATGAACTTAAGTTTTGGATCTTTGCATCGTAAATGAATTACCAAAATAATACCTATAAAAAAATTATAACCTATACAGCAGTGTACTTTATTTTGTCTTTTGGGTATACTTTTTTTAGATTATAATTGAATGGTAGAATTGATGCGGAAGGAGTTGATTCCATGTATACCTATATCATCGTAGACGATGAACCTCTAATTAGGAGAGGAATGTTAAAAAAATTAAAAGCGTTTTCAGAGGAAGCCCGATTTGTTGGAGAGGCGGACAATGGCGTTGATGCCCTGGAATTAATCCGCGAAGTAAATCCTGATATTATATTTACTGATATGAGAATGCCAGAAATGGATGGAAAAACTTTCTTAAAAACACTACAAAATAATTATCCTGAAAAAAAGATTATCGTCATAAGCGGCTACAGTGATTTTGAATATATGCAAGAAGCCATCTCTGCGAAGGTTGTCGGTTACTTACTAAAACCATTTAATCGGGAAGAAATCCATTCAGCCTTACAAAAAGCCATAAACTTGATTAATGAGGAACGCGCCTACCAACAAAAGCTGGAAACAACTGAGACTGAAAAGGAAGAGATAAAATACCAGTCTGACTTACAAGTTTTAAATAACGTAATCTTAGGTATCACGAAAAATTTTGAGCCAAAATCTACTATATTTCAAAATATCGATGATGGTCATCAATTTATATTGTTTTCACTTTATTCAACTAACAGTCTGGTTGACTATCTAAATGATCGGGGTTTTATTCAAAATATAAAGTCAAACGGCTTTATTAACATCCCTAATACCGGTAATAGTAATATTTATTTCTTTCTTTTTTACTATGAAAAGAATGTCAGGGATCTGCAACAATTAATCTCATTGAAATGTAATTTGCTTTACGAAGGCATTAGCAGCAGAATCCCTAAAGATTCTATATATATAGGAATCAGCAAAACAATAAAAACTTTATTACAGCTAAATGAGGCATATACGGAAACCATCTCTGCATTAAATAATAGAGTTGCTACAGATAGTAACAACATATTGTTTTATAAGGAAGGGCAAACAACATTTGATATTCCAAATTGGGAAAAAACCGATGAATTGCTTTTTCACATTGAGTCAGGCCACTACGACAAGGTTCTTGAATTAACTACCGACTACTTTAACTTTATATGCGAAATACCGTCCTTGACTATTTTAACTCTAAAAATTTTATGTAATGATATCATCCATGAAGTAAGAAATATGCTCTCAAACTACTTTGACACGATCACAAAAGATTCTCATTCATCCAGTTTTGATTCGATGCTTGATACAGCATTTGACATAGAATCGATTAAATCATACTTTTTTCAAGTTTTACCTAGCTTAACAGAGGTTTTTAAAGAAAAGAATATTTATGGATCGGAAAACCTGATTGAAAATATAAAAACGTATATTACGAAAAACTATAACAAGGAAATAACGCTTAATAAAATTTCTACCCTGTTCTATATCAATCCAAGCTATTGCAGTTATTTATTTAAAGAAAAAACCGGTGAAAATTTCAATGATTACATTAATAGAATAAGAATTGAAAAAGCAAAGCTCCTGTTAAAAGGTTCATCGGATAAAGTTTATAAAATAGCTAAATCATTAGGTTATGATAACACAAAATATTTTTTCAGAGTGTTTAAGAAGGTGACCGGTTATACCCCGGAAGAATATAGAATGATGTAAAGGAGATAGCCTAAATATTGGCTATTCCTTTTTTAATTCTGCTATTATTTTTATAAAATAATTAATGTATACTTTTATAAAGGTTTATTTTTATGGAGGCAAACGATGAAATCACTTCCCACTCGAACAAAAATGTTCCTAGTGTTTATTGTAATTTCTATTATTCCCATCATCATCGTCACAATTAATTCCTATAGAAGCTATACTAAACTAGTGAATCAACAAGTATCTGTTGTTACATCGAATACAATAAGTAATTCATTAGAAAAAATAGATAGAATCTACCAAAATATCAACCGTATAACATTAACATTTCAGCAATTTTCAACCGTTCCTGGTGCCCCCACAGTGGCTGATCAACTGTACAAATTGATTAACAATAAAAACGCGGGACCATATGATCTATATCTTGCCAGAAGGGACATGCAATTCTTTTTTAATAACTTGATTTTAAGCAACGATTATATCAACGGTATCTATCTATTCCTTCCTGATGGCAAATCGATCAGTTACACGAACAACAATACAGATCTTCAGTATGGCTATGTAGCTACTAATGATGATTGGTATAAAGAAACACTTAGTAAGAAAGGTGACCTTTATGTTGGTCATGTCTCTACAAAGCCTTTCATTATTAATGCCCAGCCCTCCGTCACATTTGCACGTGCAATTTACGATTTTAATTCACATAAATTAATTGGAGTTTTAATGTTGGATTGTGATATTAAAATTTTTCAGGCTCTTGATAACGATATTATTCCAAATATGACATATGTTTACTTGGTTAATAGCAAAGGAAATATCCTTTATGACAATCCAATGAGCAAAATTGGACAAACGCTTCCAAAGTACTACCAAAGTAAACTTTCAAGTGGTGTTAATCAGGAGGTAAAAAATGGTCATTTAACGGTGATTAAACCATTCCCTGACAACAATTGGAGTATCGTAGCATCCATTCCCGTTAATGAGTTATATAAGCCGTACAACCTTTCGGAAAAATTGATCATTTACATTTCCATAACATGTGCCGTTATCTTTATTCTGCTTTCCTTAGTCCTATCAAATCAACTTACAAGACCCACGATCGAGTTAAGTAAAATTATGCGGACTAATAAACAACTGAAACCCATTTCTAATGACAAATACCTAAAACGCCAAGATGAAGTCGGAATTCTTTATACTGAATATAATAATATGATTGAAGAGATTCACAGATATATAAAAGAAAGTTTCGAAAATAAATTGATTACGTTAGACTCACAAATGAAATCATTAGAGGCACAAATTAATTCGCATTTTTTATATAACACGTTGGAATCGATTAATAGTATTGCTGAAATTGAAGAAATAGAAAGTATATCCATCATGACTAAAGCTTTGGGGGATATGTTCAGATATAGTATCAAAACAGAAAGTGAATTAGTTCGTTTAAGCGATGAAATTGAACATGTGAAAAATTATATAACGATTCAAAACATAAGATATGATAATAGCATTGATTTTAAACTTGAAATACCGAACGAAATTTCTTCATGCCGCATTCTAAAATTAATACTTCAGCCTATTATTGAAAATTCCATTCTTCACGGACTCGAAAAGAAAAGAATGAAAGGATACGTTAAGTTAAAGGCCTATGAGACTAGCCAAAATCGAATTGTTTTTGAAATTTCAGATAACGGCATAGGTATCGATAGGGACAGGCTAGATAAAATTAGACACTTCTTACAAGAACAACCTGAATTTAAGGAGCTCGGAAAACGGAGTAAACAAAGTATTGGTCTTAAAAATGTGCATTCTAGAATTGCGCTTTATTATGGGCTAGAGTAGGGGTTAAATGTTGAAAGTGAACCGAATAAAGGAACAACAATTAAAATATGTGTTCCTAAGATCGCATAAATCGAATATAAAAAAACGGACCACTTTGAAATATGGTCCGTTTTCCTTTTTGAGAAAACAATATGGAATCCTTCTCATTTGGCCTAATCAACCCTTTACAGAACCTACAGCTAAACCTTTGATAAAGAACTTTTGCAAAAAAGCAAAAATAACCAAAAGTGGTAAAGCGCAAAGAAAACATGCTGCGAAGAGAACGTTCCATGCGGTTGGGTTTGTTTGGTCACCCATAAAGCCGAGCATGGCAAGAGGTAATGGCGTTAAATCTGCTTTGTTGATAAAAATCATGTTGAAAAAATAATCATTCCAAATCCATACTCCCTGTGTAATTACTACAGAAACCGTAACAGGTATTAACAGTGGAAATACAATTTGCCAGAACCTTCGAAATAAACCCGCTCCATCTAGTAAAGCTGACTCTTCTATTTCAATTGGTACACTGCTTTTAATAAAGCCTGAGTATAAAAATGAAGAAAAAGGGATACTACAAGTAATAAACATGATGATCGATGTTAGCTGTCCACTAGGAATATTTAATGCATTGAATGTTTTAACTATTGGAATGATAACCATCTGACTCGGTACAACGAGCCCAGCAAGAAAAAAGATATATAAAAACTTACTTAACCGAGTATTCATTCTTGCAATTGGATATGCAGCCATAGATGTAAAAATCACAACTACAAGAACGGACACTCCCGTTAACAACACGCTATTCATCAAAGCTTGAAGAAAGTGCATGCGCTCAAAAGCTATCTTGTAACTTTCCAAGCTAAATTGTGTAAATAAATTTAATGGATTCGTCATATTATCTGGCGTTCGCAATGAACTTGAAAGAGCAATTAAAAGTGGCAATAAATTTATTAACATTAAGATGGTTATTCCTAAATGGTAACAAGTTTGTTTGACTAATGACTTCCTTTTCTTAGCATCATTCTGTTTAATGCCTATATCATAAGATGTACGTTGAACAACTAACTTACTCATCATACATTTACCTCCCTCTTATTTAATTTCGTCACGAGGAATACTGTAACGGCTATTATAATGGCAAAGGAAACTACCGCCAATGCTGCAGCTTTACCATACTGACCTTCTGTAAATGCCATTCTAAAAATATCGTAAACCAATGTACTTGTAGATCTGCCTGGGCCACCATTTGTCATAATAAAAGAATAATCGAAAGCTTTAAGACCATTGATGATACTTAATGTAACGTTGATTGTAATAGATGTAGCTAATAACGGCAGACGAACAAACCTTGTTAATTGCCAGCCATTAGCACCGTCAATTTTTCCTGCTTCCATCAATTCTTGGGGAACAGTCTGCAACCCCGCAAGGAAAATTATAGTACTAGTTCCAACTGTTTTCCAAATATCAACGGCGGTAATACCATATAGAGCAGACTTATAATTACCAAGAATGTTCAAATTTTCACTGTGGATGCCAAACCAAGATAGTACTGTAGGAAGCAATCCAGAATCAGGCATGTAAACATATGACCAGATATAACCCACAACAATTGTACTAAACAATGTAGGTATATAAGCTACTGTACGATAAAAACCTAATCCTTTAATCTTTGAGTCCAAAACAAAAGCTAGACATAGTGCAATAATATTGCCGAGGACTGTTGAGAGCAAAGTATAAATCAAAGTATTTGATATAGATGAGCCTGCAACCCCTTCCTGGAATATTTTCATATAGTTATTCAGACCAACAAAATTTAAATTTTGCTGTACCCCATTGTAATCTGTAAAACTATATTGAAAAAGTCTTAAAATGGGAAAGATCCAAAATGTCAAATATACAATCAATGCAGGCAAAACAAACAAATACATTGATTTCTTCATGACTGTAGAATTCATGGTATCTTATTCCTTTCCAAAATTTACTTAAGGTGGGGAAACACCCCCACCTCAATTTGCTTTATTTTTCAAACTGGAATAATTCAGTTGTTTCGTTCTTTTTACTTTTTCCAAAGTTCGTCGAATTTGTCCTGCATAGCTTTTGTTACGTCTTTTGGCGTTGTTGCTTGTCCACCGATAATCTCAGCAAATTTTGCTTCTAATGTTGCATCCACACCGCTTGGCCACATTTGGTTAGCGAAATAGATGGCGTTACCAGTGCTTGTATATTGATCGTAGGCATCTTTATATAATTCGTTAGTTAATGGAACTCCGTTATATGCAACGATAGAAGACGAAGTTCTTACCCATTCTTTAAATAAGTCAGACTTACCATCAAACCAATAATTCAGGATTTGTTTTACAGCTTCGACATTTTCGGATTTTGCATTAACTGCCCAACCAGCTGCAGTAGCTGCTGCTTGATATACAGGTTGTCCTTTTTCATTAGCAGGTAGTGGGAAGAAACCACGTTCAAAATCTGTTGCACCTTTAGCTGTTAGTGGGGAATAGTCCCAAGTACCGTCTAATGTCATAGCAGCTTTACCATCGATAAACATTTGAATTGCCTGTGGTCCGCCTAGCCCAAGAGTATTCTTTGCAATGTACCCTTTTTTGTACAATTCTTGGTACATTGAAACAGCTTTTTGCCATTTTGGACCGTTAAGTGATTCTTTTCCATTTTGAAGTTTAGTATCAAATTCTTTGTCTTCCGCGTAAACAGTATTTGCTGCAATTTGATATAAACCAAACTGGATCACCCAAGGATCTTTATCTCCCATCACAATAGGAGTGATACCTGCATCTTTTAATTTTTGGCAATCAGCAAGGAATGTTTCCCAATCTTTTGGTAGCTCAGTAATACCAACCTTTTGGAACAAGTCCTTATTATAATAAGTCCCCAACATATCGAACCCTTTAGTGATTCCATAAACTTTTCCATTATACGACATATCATCTCTTACTGACTGAGAAAGATTATTCATAAATGACAGATCCGAAAGATCAGCTAGATATCCACCTTTTCCAAGGTCCATAACGCTTGCAGCGTTTGCCATTCTCGGCCATACTCGGAAGATATCAGGTGCTTGATTTACAGCTAGTTTTGTCTTGATTGAAGTTGTATATTGATCATCAGGAAGCTTTTGTACCTCTAATGTAATGTTCGGGAATTTTTTATGGACTAATTTTGGTAAAATGTCCACTTCAAAGTCTTGACCTGAGGCCGCTTTATTACCAGAAACCAGCATGGTTATGGTAACATTTTTTAAGTTTGATGAACTGCTACTTTTTGAATCGCTCGAGCTTGAGCTTGAACATCCAGCTAAAAGAGCGATACTTAGTATCATAACTAAGGTAACAGATAGAAACGCTTTCAATTTTTTCAATTAAATTCACCCCACGAATTAATTTCTTTTATGTTAATGGCCATTTATTACTTGTGCACATCTTGATTGTATCGTAATTCATGGTACATTAAATTTAGCAATTAAGGTGCACAATTTTTAGATTTTTTTAACTTTCAAAACAAAATGTTTTACCGTAATCCAGTTGATAGACTTTTAAAGATATGAAAAATACCACAGTCCCAAAGACTGTGGTATTTTTTGAACAATGATTTAAGTGTTCCATATTTGGTCTAATTTAAATCACCACATAAAAGTTTTCTTGATTTCAGGCGGTATAGGCATTTCTCCATAATTTTTTGCTGTGCCAGGAATTGTTGAGCGATTATTTCTGTTCTCTATCACACATACCCAATCCTGCTCAGATCCACAAGTAGGCGTAATTATTTTTAAAACGCCTCGCTTTTCAACATCTAAACTGATTGCTTTATCTGTTATCACATTCTCCTGTTTATAGCATTGTCCATCTCTGGGATTAAACCACCAAATTTGTAGTTGATCTATATTCAATCTACTTAAATCTATAGTTTCTTGGCCACCTGATGGGAAGTATAGACAAGCAAATTTCCCTTCCTTTTCTACACAGGCTTGTATGTGTTCATCGATAACATCTTCCATCTTATCATTCTGTTCAATTAGTAATTCCTGACACGGAACACACTGACTCAAATCTCTAGATTCCAAAAAATCACGCAGGATCTTCATCTGCCATGCGCCAGGTTGGTCTAAAGCTTCAAACCAAGAATACTTTCTGAAACTGTCTCTTTCCTTTTCTGAAATCATCCAACACACGGATGGATGTCCATATGTATGACCAAAGGACCCTGCAAATAAACTCCAATAAGCACGTTTCCTCACCATCCATCCATCGTGGAAATCAGTTCCGATTGGCCATGATGTCGGCATATGTTCATATGCGGGTTCACCATCAAAAACAGGCATCGGATGTTTTCTATTGTAATCATTTTCCACCAATTCATAGTTTTTAGGTGTTAACCCATGACCAGATTGAATCATAATAAATGAAATCCATGCCTCATCATCAGTCCAATAGGACATGGTTGAGCATTCCCCTGTCTCTGCTTCATGGCATGCATGATAAGTTATCAAAAGCTGCTGCCAATCAGTATCTTTAACGTTATATGAAAGTTCCTTATCTAGAACCCCTTTTGCAAGCCCTTCCGCCATATTGCGCCAAACATCCTTGTAATCTACCCCTAGATGAATGGGCTGCCTGTCTCCGCCTAAACACCAAATGATATTGGTTCTATCTTTATAGCGATTACCAATCCATTTTCCGTATTGAAAGGCATTATCTTTAGTAACAATTTTTTCTGAAAACTCACCCATCCAGTTATGACCTACTACAAGTTCTCCCCATACAGGAAGTAAAAGTACATAAAATCCATATTCTTCTGCTTTGTCTATTATCCAGTCCAAATACTCAAAATATTTTTCATTCGAAGTGTTCAAATTATCATTTAATAGAGCCTTTTCTCCGGCAGGATTTCTCATTTCCTTGTCCTGCTCCGGGTCGAGTGCTACAATCTGTAATACAGTAAATCCTTGTGATTTTCGCTTTTGCATCAAATATTCTGCATCGTCCCATTTTAATCTATGTGCGATTGTCCAATTCGTATCTGCCAACCAGATAAATGGTTTCCCGTCCTGATGCGTAAAAAATCTTCTATTTTCTGAGATTTTTAGTCTATCCATTTTTTCTCCTTTTTTAAATGAAATAAATAGTTAGTTCTGATACTAGAAACAGATCTGCATATTAACATACTAAAATACCATTTACCGACTGTTTCCATCCTTGATAATATTTATCTCTGACATCACTAGTCATTAGAGGTTTATACAATTCGTGTTCCTGATTTAGTTGATTTATTTCGTCTGTCGATTTCCAAATTCCTACACCTAAACCAGCTAAATAAACGGAACCCATCGAAGATAATTCAGCCACTTCTGAAGCGATCACATTGATATCCAACATATCAGCTTGGTATTGCATTAAGAAACGATTGCTTGTTGCTCCACCATCCACTTTTACGTTCTTTATTTGAATATTCGATTCGGATTGCATCAGTTCAATAACATCCTTAACCTGATAAGCGATACTTTCCAAGGCCGCACGTACAATGTGAGGTTTCCCCGTATTTCGGCTTATTCCCATAATGGCAGCACGAGTGAAAGGTTTCCAATATGGAGCTCCCAAACCTACAAAAGCTGGTACAAGATAGACACCTTGATTATCTGAAATCGAACTCGCTAACTGCTCTGCCTCACCAATTTCATCAATTAATTCAAGCTGCTCCTTTAGCCATTTTATCGTATCACCGGTACTATTAATTATCCCTTCCAGCGCATAGCTCACTTTTCCATTCATTCCCCATGCAATCGAAGTGACTAAACCATTGGTACCATCTACCATTTCTCCAGTTTGCATAAGAATAGAAGTACCTGTTCCATATGTTGCTTTCGCCATTCCAGGCTCAAAACATTTCTGTCCAAATAATGCACCTTGCGAATCTCCAATTACACCCGAGATAGGAAGTTGTGAAAATGGAAGAGATGGATCCTCCGTTATACCAAATAGATCATTAGAATCTTTTACTTCAGGAAGCATTTCCCTTGGGATGTCAAATATGTTTAACAACTCATCATCCCACTGAAGGGTATGGATGTTAAAAAGAAGCGTCCTGCTTGCATTGGAATAATCTGTCGCATGAACCTTTCCGCTGGTTAATTTCCAAATGAGCCAGCTATCAATCGTTCCTAATAGTAGCTTTCCTTCTCTTGCTCTATCTTTAACGCCCTCTACATGATCCAAGATCCATTTTACCTTGGATGCAGAAAAATATGGATCTGCCTTTAATCCGGTTTTTGATTGTATAAGAGTTTCATATCCTTGTTCTTTCAGCTCTTCGCACATATCTGATGTTCTTCGGCATTGCCAAACGATGGCATTGTAAACCGGAATTCCAGTTTCTTTATCCCAAACTACTACGGTCTCTCTTTGATTCGTTATCGCCAATACAGCCAACTTATCTTCTGAAACAGAAGTGGTTTGAACCACCTCTGTTAAAAGAGTTGTAACATTATCATAGATTTCAACCGGATCATGCTCTACCCATCCTGTTTGAGGATAGTGCTGCGTATGACTTGCAGAACATTTGTGAATGATTTGCCCCTTTGAATTAACAAGCAAAACTTTTGTTCCTGACGTGCTTTGATCAATTCCAAGGATATATTGCTCGTGAGACATTAGGAACACCTCATCCTATATTCACCATTTGCGTTGCAGCCTTCTTGACATTATCAACACTTAATCCGTAGTACTCGAATACTTCAGCTGTTTTTCCAGCTATAGCAGGTTCGTCTGGAAGGCCAATAATCTTAACAGGAACCGGATGACTTTGTGAAACAACTTCAGCTACAGCTGAACCTAAACCGCCATAAATACTATGCTCTTCAATTGTGATAATTTTTCCTGTTTCCTCAGCAGCTTTCAAAATAGCTTCTTTATCTAACGGTTTGATTGTATGCATATTAATGACTCTACAATCAATGCCTTCCGTTTGAAGTGCCTCCGCGGAATCCAAAGCGATTCTGACTGTCTCCCCTGTTGCAATAATCGTAATATCTGTGCCATCTTTCATCGTAACAGCTTTACCGATTTGGAAATCATAGTCTTCAGAAACATATGAATCTTCTACAGGATTGCGGCCAATACGAAGATAGACCGGTCGATCATACTCAACTAATGCTTCGATCATTTTCTTCGCCTCATGACGATCTGCAGGCATCATTACATCCAGACCAGGAATCACACGGGTTACGGCAAGATCCTGCAAAGAATGGTGAGACATACCAAGTGCTCCATAACTAACGCCGCCGCTTATGCCGATTAATTTAACATTAGTATTGGAATACGCGACATCTACCTTAATTTGTTCAATACTTCTCATGCTTAAAAAACAAGCAGGTGAGGCAACAAATGGTTTTTTACCAGAAGCAGCCAAGCCTGAAGCAACCCCGACGAGGTTTTGTTCTGCAATCCCAACCTCAACAATTTGATCTGGTAAATCCTTGCCAAAATTCACAAGTGATGCCGATCCTCTTGAATCACTAGTTAAGACTAAAATATCTTTATTTTCTTTCGCTAAGTCTAGTAAAACCTCACTGATCACTTGACGATTGGCAATCTTATTTCCTTTTGTACTATTTAGAGCAGCGATACTCATTGTAGCACCTCCAATTGCTTAGTAAGTTCTTCGATTGCTAATGCATAATCTTCCTTACTCGGTACATGATGATGCCATTTTGCAACATTTTCAGCAAATGAAATTCCCTTTCCCTTGACTGTATTGGCAACAATGAGAGTTGGTTTTCCAGTAACTTTTGGAGCTCCCTCCAACACATTCACCAATTGCTCGATGTCATTTCCATCAATCTCAACAACTTCCCAGCCAAACGCTCTCCACTTATCCCCGAATGGTTCAAGGGACATAACATCTTCTGTACTTCCTGTGATTTGTAATCTATTGCGATCAATGATGGCTACTAAATTATCGAGCTTGTAATGTGAAGCGGCCATAGCCCCTTCCCAAACTGATCCCTCTGCCTGTTCGCCGTCTCCCATTAAGGTAAAGACGCGATAGGATTTTCCATCCATTTTGGCAGCCAGGGCCATGCCAACAGAGATCGGCAGCCCATGTCCTAAGGAACCTGTATTCATTTCCACACCAGGGACTTTATTATTCGGGTGGCCAATTAATCTAGTATTAAATTGCGAGAATGTCTTTAATTCTTCTTTCGGAAAAAATCCCTTGTCTGCTAAAATCGCCCAGTACGACTCAACCGCATGCCCTTTACTTTGGACATAACGATCACGATCTTCCCATTTCGGATTTTTTGAATCAACATTCATAATATGATAGTAAAGGACCGTTAAGATATCGGTGTTGGATAGAGAGCCGCCTGTATGACCCGTACCCGCTTCATAAATCATTTTTAGCAATTCCATTCGAATTTCTGTTGCTTTCCGTTTTAAAAATTCAATTTTATTCATTCTTCTTACCTCCCCGCTTTATCTATTAAGATCACTGCCTCGAAGCCATGCTCTGATTTCATCTACAGTTGGATCTACTGGATCAGGATTCAACCCTGGGATATATTCGCATGCCTCGAACAGGGCTGGAATTACATTGGCATGGACACCTACTGAATGGTGAATATAAGGACCTTTTACCAGCTTTTCTTCCCATAATGGCCAGTCATTTACTTCTACCCATACATACGATCCTCTCGTAAATGGCCCTTCGATGCCTTTTGCTTTTCCAAGGAAGATCGAATATTCACCATGATCTCCATCAAAACGAGCAAGCGTCATTTCTCCACCCTTAATTTCCCCTTCATGTGTGCCAGGAGAATGATCATCAAATAAGAAGTGTTTATTTAACTTTGGCTTTTCTTCGACACTTAACGATACTGGGAAATTTCCACAGTGGAATAATAATTCGCCATTCGGATTTTCAGGATGACGTACGGTAATATCAGCAAAGAAAGTTGGCTGAGTATTCATTGTTGCCGCTTGAACCATAATAGAGGTAATCGCTCCATGTATGTCTGTTTCACAAGTGACCGGGATCTGTTCGTCTGTCAGAATTGCATTGGCTAGACATGGCATGATGCCAATAATATCCTGTAAGGTTGACCAGCATTGAATCGCAATCGCTGTACTTCTTGTATCGGCAGCCAGTTGTTTCATTGCCACTTTTAAGGAAGCGATCCGTCGAACATCCTGTTCTGTAACTCCACTCCAGTCGAGCTTTTCCTTGATATAGCCCATTGCCTCATCTAATTCTGGACTATCAGACTTTTCGATTTTCAACGTTACTTTCTTCAACTCTTCAAGCGTAATCGGGTGAATCTGGATTCCAAATGTCTCCAATAATTCGCCTTCATTGCAGATAACTGACCAAAAATCAGATGGTCTAGTTGAAATTTGCAAGATTCGTAGATTATTAAACTGCTTTACCACATTCGCTGCAGCAATGAAGTTCTTAAATCCACGTTCAAACACAGGACTATCAACAGCACTGTTGGTGATATATGTAAATTTGACATTAAATCTTCTCAGAACTTTACCTGTTGCAAAAATTCCGCATTGTGTATCACGAAGACGCATCCCATCTTCCAATGGAGCTTCGTCTCGCGGGCCCCAAAGCAGTACCGGTTTCCCCATGGCCTTGGCAACACGGGCAACGATATCTTCAGTACCAAAGTTACAGTGAGGGAAAAATAATGCATCTACTTCCGCATCTCTAAATCGCTTAATAATCGCTGGTTCTTCTAAACGTTCATGAAGCAGCCCTTCTTCACTGATCCCTTCCAAATCAACAATTTCAAGGCCTAAGCCAAAGCTCTCTATTTTTTCTCTAATTAATTGTTTGAACTTTAAAGCATCTTCCTTACTAAATACAAATCTTCTTGTTGGAGCAAATCCAAGCCTTAATTTTTTCATTTTTCTGTGCCTCCCAAGCAATTTTCAAAATATAAATTGATACATCAAATAATAAAACGCATACATAAATATTGTTTTAAAAACTAAAAATTTTAGTTTACCTCTAAACCCTTGAACCAATAATAGCAACTAATAAATTATCAGTCAATTAATTTTATAAAATATTTTAGTTTTTTACCTGTTTATTTATATAATTTTTAGTGTTTTTATAGGTATTTCTATAAAAAAATACTAATTATCCTTTATCTAATTCACAAAAGATCACCTTTTATCTAAACAATAACTAAAAAACGACTAAACTAAAACTAAAATAACTTGTTATATGCTATAATAAAATAAACAAAAAGTTTAACTAACAAAATGATCTTTTTATCTCTTAGGCAGGTGTTAATCCATTTATGAAAATAGATGATATTGCAAAATTAGCTAATGTTTCGAAATCCGCTGTTTCTCTTGCGTTGAATGGAAAAAATGGTGTAAGCCAAAAAACACGCGAGAAGGTCTTGCGAATCGCTCAGGAACATGGATATATTCCACGCCCCATCATTAAAGCTGATCAATTTTTTCAGCCAAATACTAAATTATTGAGATTTGTGGCAATCACGAATGCAGGTATTGTAACAGAGCAATATGAATCTCTTCCTTTTTTCACCGATTTAATCCATAATCTGGACAAACAAATCGGTACCAGCGGATATTCACTTATGGTTTCCTCAATCAGCATAGAGAACCTCCAGGATGAAATAACCCGGCTAGAACAAGAACAAAGGTCTGCAGGTATATTATTGCTAGGTACAAACTTAACACCAGAGCAAATTAATCTAGTTGCAAGTGTACAGCCTAATATGGTTGTTTTGGATACCTGTTTTGAAACGTTGGACGTAAGCTTTGTCGTCATGAACAACGTATATGGTGCTTACCAGGCAGGACAATATTTAATGGAGTTAGGACATGAGCAAATTGGTTATGTAGGGTCAAATACAAGGATGTATAATTTTGACATGAGAAAAAAAGGCTTTATACAGGCACTTAGTGAAAATGGTTTGACAATTGATGAAACCAATTTCTTTTCAGTATCCCCGACAGTGATTTCATCTCAGGATGTATTTAAAGAGAAAATCAAAAACCGGTTAAACCAATTACCTTCAGCCTTATTTTGTGAAGCTGATTATATGGCCATTAGCGTGATAAAGTCGCTTACTGAATTAGGCATTAAAGTTCCGGATGATGTATCCGTGATTGGCTTTGATAACATTTTCGAATCCCAGGTGATAACGCCTGAATTAACGACAATCCATGTTAAAAAAGACAGGATTGCCTTACTTGCAGTTGAAAAATTAATTAAACAGATTGAAAATAATGACACTGATAAAATTAAATTATTTGTGGATACAGAACTTATTGAGAGGAAATCATGTGTAGTATTCACACCAATGGAAAACGAAATAAAAGCGTAAAATAAAAAAACTTAGTTCGGTATCCACCAAACTAAGTTTTTTATATGGATAAAATAACTTGACTGCAATGAATTAATAATTACTTTACTGATTTCTAGTTTTTAAGAGTTTGAGCCTCTGAAGCATTGTCTAATGTCTCATTAAGCTGTCTGATAAGACTATTAAGCATATCTTCAGTTAATTTTTCTGGATTGAATGCAGCCATGGCACGTAAAGGCATAAATCTCATCATCGCTTGGAACATTTCAAAAGCATCTGAGTCTTCCGCCATATTAGCAAATGGGCTTTCTTCATTTGCCTTGGCAAGTATTTCTTGGACGATTGGAGCAAGGATTGGATCAGCCAACAAGTCACCTATAGTGGTATTTCGGTGGACCTTTTTGTTAACTGTAACAGTTGAGTTTACTTCTATAGTGCCTTTTAAAATAATTTCAGCTGAAGACTTACCTATAAGCACCTCGAACAAACCACTCTCAACATGCCAATCTTTTAGGTCCACATTGTAATAAGCAAACGCTCTTTTATCCAGCGTAAAGGTTACTTCTTTCACTTCTCCTGGCTGCAAATCAACCTTTACAAAGCCTTTTAGTTCTTTCTCAGGCCGAATCACCATACTTTCGACATCACGAACATAGAGCTGAACAATTTCCTTACCGGCCCTTTCTCCTATATTTTTAACTGCAACTGTCACTTCAACTGTTTCATTATCTAAAATGGCTTCTTTATTAATTACTAGATTGGAATATTCAAAGCTTGTGTAACATAGACCATAGCCGAATGGAAATAACGGTTCAATTGCTTTGGCATCGTAATAGCGGTACCCTACAAAAATCCCTTCCTTATATTCTACCTTGTCCCCTTCTCCAGGGAAGTTAAGATAGGAAGGATTATGACGAAGTTCCTTCGGGAATGTTTCAGCCAACTTTCCACTTGGATTCTCATCTCCGAATAATAAATCAGCGATTGCTCCTCCTAACGCCTGACCTCCCAAATATCCTTCAAGGAGACCCTTTACTTTACCAAGCCAAGGCATTTCAATTGGTGCACCATTGCTAAGGACGACCACAATATTAGGCTGTACCTCCGCTACCGCTTCAATAAGAATGCGATGATTGTCAGGAATTCTTAAATGCTCTCTGTCATAACCTTCCGATTCATAACGATCCGGAAGACCAACAAATAAAACAGCTATATCCGCTTGAACGGCTTTTTCCTTTGCTTCTGAAATTAATTGATCATCTGTAAGATCGCTTTTTAAATGATATCCCTTTGCATAGACAACGTTGGCCTTTCCTGCACTCTTTTCTATTTCCTCACAGATATTATCCAGCTTTGTCGGCTTGATATGGGAACTTCCGCCGCCCTGATATCTTGGGTTTACACCAAACTCACCGATAACGGCAATCGTTCCTTCCTTTCTTAATGGAAGAATGCGGTCATCATTTTTCAGTAACACCATACTTTCTCTTGCTACTTCTCTAGCAAGCTGGTGGTGTTTCTCTTTATCATAAACTGCGTTTTCTTTTTTGTTATCTACTGCCTTAAAGATAATTTTTAATAATCTCTCAACAGTTTTGTCCAGGGTTTGTTCCGAAAGTTGACCGTTCTTTACCGATTCAACAATTTTTCTATCACCTAAACCATTACTTGAAGGCATTTCTAAATCTAATCCGGCTTCTAATCCCTTTGCCCGCTCATTGACTGCACCCCAGTCTGAAACCACAAACCCATCAAAGCCCCATTCATCCTTTAAAATATCCGTTAATAATGTTTTATTTTCTGAAGCGTATTCTCCGTTAACTTTGTTGTAAGAACACATGACCGTCCATGGTTCAGCCTTCTTAACCGCATTTTCAAAGCTAGCAAGATAGATTTCTCTTAACGTCCTTTCATCTACAATTGCATCGACAGACATACGTCGATGTTCCTGATTATTAGCCGCAAAATGTTTAAGAGAAGTACCTACACCCTGGCTTTGGACACCACTAATGTGGTGAGCGGCTAATTCCGAAGAAAGATAGGGATCCTCGGAAAAATATTCAAAGTTTCTGCCGCACAATGGTGAACGTTTAATATTCGCTCCCGGTCCAAGCAGGACGGCCACGTCCTCAGCCTGACACTCTTCACCCAAGGCAGCACCAACCTTATTAATAAGGGAACGATTCCATGTACTTGCAAGTCCAACAGCGGAAGGGAAACAGGTTGCCGGGACACTATCATATATGCCCAGGTGATCTGCACTTTGCTGCTGCTTACGCAGACCATGCGGACCATCTGTCACCATGATGGATGGAATTCCCAATCTCTCAATTCCTTTAAGCTGCCAGAAGTTTAGCCCGGAGCAAAGACTGGCTTTTTCTTCAATTGTCATTTTATCAATTAATTGTTTCAAATCTCTCTTCATTCAAAATTCCTCCTGATTATTAATATCTTCAACTATTGGCGGACAAGGACTAATTTTTTATTTAACTGCTCTAGTTTTTCCGAAGATGCTAATGGAGTGAACATCGGGAACTTTATTAATTCCTCCAATGACCTTTCGATGAATTCACCATTCTTAACTATCGGGCTATTAACGATTTCCGGCAAATCATTTTCAACCATTTCTTTTGTTTCTTCATTGTCTAAAAGCTCTCTTAAACTACTGTTTGTGCTGTAAGTCAGTATATAAGATTTAGTCGGCAGATACTGAAACACATAACGGCCTGCAGAAAGTTCACATTGAACATCATGAGTTTCCTGCTTCATTTTTAAACCATTATTAGCCAGTAATTCACCGTTTACCTTTACATTCTCTATTAAAGCATCAGGCAGTACGACTTCAGCAGTTGTATTGAATGGTACGATAAAGGTAAAGGTTAATGAACCATCTTCTTTCAATTCCCAGGCGCTTTCAATACATCCTGAAGGCGATGAAAATTTTGCTTTTGCATAAGTTAGTTTTCCATATGGTTTTGGACAAAGCTTAAACTTTCTAAATCCTGGAGCCTCTTCCACCGGATTGATGCCACACATGTGACGGTACATCCATTCTGCAATCGAACCATATGCATAGTGATTTAAGGAGTTCATTCCTGTTCCGCTGATACTTCCATCAGGAAGTACTGAATTCCAGCGCTCCCAGATCGTTGTCGCCCCAAGCTTGACCGCATATAACCAACTTGGAAAATCATCATTCAACAATAACGTATACGCATCTTCATTGGCTCCATTTTCAGATAGCACATGACAGAAATATGGTGTCCCAACAAATCCTGTATTCAGATGCATTTTATCGTCTCGAAGCTTCGCTTTTAGATCTCCCATTAACCTTGGACGGAAACTCTCTGGGACTAGGTCCATATAAAGAGCGACAATCATGGCTGTTTGGGTGTTAATTGCACTCCTCCCATTTGGCGTAAAATATTCCTTTCTGATCGCTTCTTTCACTTCATTCGCCAGCACGCCATATTGTTCAGCCAGTTCATTGTTTCCTAAGACCTTGGCTGCTTTCGCTACTAGCTGTGCGGAATAACAGTAATATGCCGAAGCAATATAATAAGAATCTGTTCCCCCCATAGGACTTTGCGGATCTTTTCCATCTAATGCAAGCCAATCGCCAAAATGGAACCCAACTTGCCACAATCCTTTTGCGCCAGATTCATCATCCACTTTCTTAATATAATCAACCCAGTCCTTCATCGAATCAAACTGCTGACGAAGAAGCTCTTTGTCTCCGTAATACGTGTATAATATCCACGGAATAACCGTAGCGGCGTCACCCCAAGCACTTGAACCGCTGCCCGAAATAAACCCATTTCCATCCTTTGGTTTTACGACAGGTACAGTGAAAGGAACGGAACCGCTTAATCTTTTCTGTTCTTCATGCAAGTCAAACATATATTTTTGGTAAAAAGTAGGTGAATACATGTTGAAGCAGGCAGTAGGCGCAAATACTTGTGCATCACCAGTCCACCCCATCCGTTCATCACGCTGCGGACAATCTGTAGGTACATCGAGAAAATTCCCTTTTTGTCCCCAGACAGCATTTAGGAATAAGCGATTTACCAGCGGATTTGAAGTTTCAATTTCTCCTGTTTGTTCAATCTCACTGTAAATCACGCAGCCTGTAAACTGATCTAAATCGATATCTCCTTCAAAACCAGTAAGCTTGACATACCGAAAGCCATAGTAGGTGAAATGAGGCTGTACTTCTCTTTCGCTTCCGTCAGAAATATAAACATATTCTGCTTTTGCTTCGCGTAAATTTTCGCGATAAAAGTTCTGGTTTTGAAGGATTTCCCCGTATTGAAGCTGCAATCTTGTTCCTTTTGATGCATTCGTTTTAAATCGAACCCAGCCGGTCATTACTTGACCAAAGTCAAGAACTGCCTCTCCAGCAGGTGTCTGCAGGAGCGCAATTGGTTTTCTAATTTCCATAATTTTAACAGGTAAATTTCTTCTGGCTGAAAAGCTTTCTGTTTTAATTTCTGTCCGCCTAACCCCAGTCCATGTGCTGTCATCAAATTCAGGCAGCGTCCAGTTTTTACTTTCTAGATTTGCATCGTAGATCTCACCATCATAAATGCCGCTGAATGTGATTGGTGCCGGTGCACATTTCCAATTTTCATCGGTAGCAATAACCGTCGTTGAACCATCGTTGAGTGTAATAACAATCTCACCAATACAAGCAAATTCACTGCCATATAACTCATGATAACCACCGTCAAACCCAAAACGGCCTTTATACCAGCCATTGCCTAGCATAAAACCAATGGTATTTTCCCCGCATCTTAATAGGTCCGTCACATCATAGGTTTGATATTGAAGCCAGAAATCATACGCATTATAACCTGGCGCAAAGTATTCATCTCCAACCCTTTTACCATTGATTTCTACATCATATAACCCTACTCCACAGAGATACGCTCTAGCAGATTGAAAGTTTTCCGGCAAGGTGAAGTTTTTACGAATCAATGGATGGATTTCCTTATCCAATTCAGGAGAAATCCACTTACCTTTCCAAAGCTCATTCATTTTCGCCGTTTCAAACCAAGCGGTTTCACTCGTTACCACATCCCCGGCGTCGCCCCAGACAGTTACCTGCCAATAATAACGAGTTCGAGGTTTTAGTGTAATATCAGGATAATAGGCTAAACTATCAATTTCCACATTCTTCCCACTATCAAAAAAAATGGTTTTAAAGTCAGAATCCGCAGCAATTTCCACTCTAGCCGCTGACTGATAAATCGATGGACTTACTCCTGACTCGGTTACCCATGAAAGACTTAATCGATCAAATTCAAATCCCAGCGGATTTACCACATGGTTGGTTCTTAGATTACTAATAATCATCTTACCCCTCCAGAAACTTCATATATGGATCTATCAATTACAATTAGATTTTTTCAAAAATCTTATAGAAAATTTGTCTTATAGCTGCAACTTTACATATTGGGGCTTCCTGTCTGGACTATTATTTGTTTTGACTGCAATGCCAGCCATTGGAGGAGAGTTACATCTTTTCCGTTCACATTTACCGGCGAACCATTGTAGTCCAGTACGCATTCGTCTTTGAGCATGTAGATCCAGGTACCATGAGCAAAGAATTCAAAGGGTTTACCATTAGAATCCTTGAATATGCCTGAGGTGTCTACAACCTTATCAAAATATGAAAAATGAACATTAGGAGCACCAGCTCTAAGTAGACGCTCATAGGTGGGAATCACTGTGATTTCAGGTTTTACTATTTCATCATTTTTTGCATGCGTGAACCAGATCGGGGTATTCTTGATATCTTCAATATTTTGATCCGTTATCACCTTGTCATAGAGGGCTTCACATACTGGATATGCCGCTGCAAAGAAACCTGGGTAATCGATAATCATACGCATCGTCATGAAGCCGCCATTGGAACAGCCACCAATATAGATTCGATTAGTATCTATATTCGAATGATTTTCAATAAACTCATCAATGAGTGCCTTTAACGCAGTAACATACTTAGATTGACCGCTCTCTGTATACAATCCGTAACCATCATCCATCCACATAGTGGGTACTTGTGGAGCGAGCACATAAGCACCGCCGAATATACTCTGTACTTTTTCGCTAGACAGATTTACAACATTATTTCCGGTATAAGCGATCGTCGTGTCATATCCGCCTTCACCGGCACCATGCAGCCAGATGATCAATGGATGTTTTTCTCTGGTAATACTTGGTGAATAATAGCCGAAACTTAACGGCATCTCAGTATTTGATGATTCGCTATTAACCCATCCCTTGATTTGCTCCATGCGGCCGCCGCTGAAATGATCAAAAACAAGGCCTGAAATGGAATCTTTATCGGTTTGTATTTCTTTCACCTGCGTTATGCGAAAATCGCAGAAAACGTAAACATTATGCTCCTGCTCAAATGCAGTTTCCGAGTTTAAACGGTCAATTGCCTCACATTCAAGTTCCAGTGTGGCGTGACTGCCAATTTCGGTTTTGTTCCCTTCACAGTCTGAAGTATAAGCATTTGTAACACGGCAATAGCCTTTTGACGGAAAAAGTTCTACCGACTTCCAATCTTTTCTGAGTTGCAGGACCTCGCCTGTTTTTTTGCTTCGTCTCTCGACATATACGTTAAAAGTATCTTCTGATAGTGCGTCTGATTTAATAGATTGTGAAAGTGGAAGAATGATTTTAGTAATGTAAGGGCCATAGTCAGTAACCTCAGTCACAGTCATGTAAGAACGATTCATTTTAACTCTCCTCCTATTCATAGAACTAAATTTTATTCATCCTAACAGCCATATACTGTTTACCAGGAAGTTCTATTCTAAATTTTCCCTTATAAACACCTTCGAGTTCATTGATTGTCATTTCCCACGTATCGATTACTTCCACTTTATATCTAATTCCAGGTGTCATCCGGTACTCTCTGAAACTAGGCCGATTAAAGCCATAATAATATAAATAAAATTTGTCAGGAATTCCTGCGGATGGTGCATCCCAAGCGGTCTCTAAAGGATTCAATCCCTCTGCTGGCCCCTCTTCCATGATCCTCCTCAAGAAACCAATTCTCTTTGGACTATCTCCGTACAACTGTCCACCTTTGGACCACCATAAAATATCTTCTGGATGGAGATACGTTTCACCATGTCCAACATAACCGCCCCTAACTGCACCTTCCCAAAACCGGCGGACCATTTCTTCTCCGGTGATATTTCCCCATCCTTGGTCAATATCACCCTCATAAGCACATTCGTCGATCACGATTGGTTTATTCCACTGTTTCCTCCATTCATCTGTATTCTCAGATGTTTTATAGACATCAACACGTTGAACACTACAGTGTGTAATCCAAGGCCGTGAATAATCATAGAATCCCCAGCAGTTGTGAATAGATATAAGGTGATTGTGAGGATCATTTTCCGTTATAAGCTGAGCAAAGCGCTCCCAATCCTCTATTTCTTTAGCCCACATTAAGTCATATTCATTTGCTAATGACCACCAAAGATTGCGATAGGCTGAGAGCCGGGCGGTGAGGTATCTCAAATAGCGATCATCCTCCGCCTTTTTCATTTCTGCAAACCCCCACTTGTCATAGGCGTGGTACAGGATTAGATCGGCTTCAATTCCAAGATTGCCAAGATCTGCGATCCTTTGCTCTAAGTGCTGAAAAAACTTTGAATTAAAGCGTGTAAAGTCCCATCCTTCCTCAAGAGATCCTTCAAAAGGATAGTACAATGGCTCATTAGAGTTGAATTGATAGGATTTAGGAAACACACACATTCGCATCTTATTAAATGGCGAGGCTTGTAAAGTTTCCAAGGTTTGTTGGATTAATTTTTCCTCTTGGTGAATCCATGCATAGCATGTAGTTCCTACAGGAATATATGGGGTGCCATCCTCATACGAAAAATGATATGTATTTTTGACACGGACAGGACCATGGTTATCTTTAGAAGGACTGACACATGTAAACTCACCTTCAATATCTGTTAGTGACCGTGCATTGCTCGTCGTTTTAAATGTCCAGTTTCCCTCATTATCTGGCATAAATCTAATTCGATAGATACCCTCACCATCATAGAATCCTAGAGTTGTATGGCGCTTCTCTCCATTAAAGATAAATTCCGCTTCCAACGTGACGTCTGTAAAAGGATTGCCATGATCAGGGCCATGAAGTTCCACCTCAAATACCGACCATTTCTCTGCTTCTTTAGGTATAGAAACTTGTGCAGATCCTAAAATTACTGATTCATTTTCATAATCAGACACCGGTGCAATATAACCCGTTTCTTCCTCCAACTCTTCGATTGCAGCTAACTCTGAATACAGTTTTTCTACCATATCCTTTGTACGTACGTGCTCAGGCAGCCGGGAAATGAGTTGTTCCAGCGTATTTAATTTAACAAACATAATCGGGAATTCTGTAGGTTCCAATAATTGCGGCACATATTTTCGCAAAACTGTTTTGGCATTTTTATTCGCGAGGATCTTACCCATTTTCATTTTTGGTGTATCACTCATATTGATTGTTATCCCCTTTCACTAAGGATTTTTAGGCTCAAATAAGAAAAGATATAAGAGATACATTTAATCTAAAAGAAAACTACCCTTAGCTCTCCTTTATGGTCTCTGATGAAATTAATGAAAGTCTGTTCTGGTCGTTTTTACTGAGAAGTCGACAGCTTTATTCATTTTTACAAAAACATAGTTACTTAGCCACATAAGTAAAAATGCTATAAGACTACCGCTAAAAAACGGGATGACGCCGGGTATTTTCGTAAATATAAAGCAGAGGAAGCCAGTTAAAGTAGCCATACAGAAGGTTGGGAGTGGATTTATGGTCATTAAAACAAATGAATTTTTAATCCCCTCTACCAGGCGAACATCAAAATGAACCAACACCGGAAAAATATATAATAGAGTAAGTAAAAATAAGATAATGATAATAACATTGGGGACATAAAGTAATTTGAATGCTGGTACCGTGGCTGCCTCGACAATTCTTATGTTTGAATACATAAAAAACCCAAACAAGCTAATTATGAGTCCTAATAAATTCCCTTTAACAAATTCTTTTTTATAGGTAAGCCAAAACGTTTTAAATACGGAAATATCTGTATCCTTCAATACCCATTTACGTACCACCGTGAACATAGCTAATGTGGCTGGAAAAAAACCAAAAACAATAAAACCAAGCAAGGTAAATGAAATCCAAAGAACATTCACATATGCTAACCTTAGGACCCACTCCGAAATATTATAAAATCCCCGCATAAAACCTATCATCTGACATTTCCTCCTTGCTGTTTCTCCTGTTTTTGAATCTTAATCTCGAATCCACAATATTAACGGAGGGCCTTTGGCATTCAACCAGCCCTCCATTTTTTTAATTTGATAACATTATCCTTTGACTGATCCTAAAGCAATTCCCTTTACCAAGTACTTTTGGAAAAAAGGATATGCGATCAGTATTGGCAGAATACCGATAACCGCAATTGCCATCCGTACAGCTGTAGTAGGAACTTGTGCCGCCGCCGTACTTGTGTTGGAACCAAAATTGCTGCTTGCTAAAAACTGAATGTCAGACAGCATCCTGTTTAAGATGTTTTGGATACTAAATAGTGAGGGCTCTGTAATATAGATAAGTCCATTGAACCAATCATTCCAATAAATAATGGTTTGAAGCAGACCAATTGTAGCCAAAATTGGCAGAGAAAGCGGCAGGATGATCGAGAAGAATGTTCTAAATTCACCTGCACCATCCATCCGTGCTGATTCGATTACGGGCTCTGGTATCGAAGTCATAAAGAATGTTCTCATTAATAAAACGTTAAATCCGTTCATAAGGAGCCCCGGAACGATTAATGCCCAGATTGTATTTTTGATATCAAACACCTGCGTATAGACAAGATACGTCGGAACAAGTCCGCCGTTAAACAATAAAGTAAAGAAAACAATGAAAGCAAAAATATTCTTATAAGGTAAATCGCGTCGTGAAAGTCCATAAGCCAAAAACGATGTCATCACCAAACTTACAAAAGTTCCAAATATGGTTACGAATACCGTTATTCCGTACGCTCGTAAAATACTCGATGAATTAGAGAGCAGGTAATCATAGGCCGCAAAGCTTATTTCCTTTGGTATAAAGGAATACCCTTCCTTCAATATGGATGCTTCATCACTCAGCGAAGAAGACAAAAGAATGATAAAAGGAATAATGCTGCCTGCGGCAAGAACGATTAAAACAATATGTGATACCCATTGTGTGATTCGATCAGATCTATACATCCTACTCCACCTCCCATTTTAAAATAATGCGTTGTCTTTACTTTTTCTACGAACAAGAAAGTTTGATAATAAGACAAGTACAAATCCGACAATGGATTGATACAAACCTGCTGCGGCAGACATCCCGATATCACCCAACTGCATTAAACCACGGTACACATACGTATCAATGACATTGGTGGTATCATAAATAGCACCTGAATTCATTGGTACTTGATAGAACAGTCCGAAATCGGAGTAGAAAATGCGGCCGATCCCCAATAAAGTCATCATAATAATAACTGGCATAATAGTAGGAATCGTTATATGAATGATTTGATGCCATTTATTCGCTCCATCTAAAGTGGCTGCCTCATAGTATTCTTGGTCGATGCCGATAATAGCGGCTAAATAAATCACACACAAGAAACCAACACCTTTCCACATATTGATGAAGGTTAAAATGTATGGCCAGTATTGGGCCTCGTTATACCATGAGATGCCATCCAGCCCCAGCATTGGCAAGATGGTTTTATTCAGATAACCAACATCTTCACTAAGGAAGGCAAATCCCAAATAGCTGACGATAACCATTGAGATTAGGAATGGCAAAAGAATGACACTTTGGTAAAAGCTTTTTGCCAGCTTATTTTTTATTTCATTCAGCATTATTGCTACAGCGATCGCTACTACTGTATTTAAAATAATAAAGCCGCCATTATAAAGAATGGTATTCCGCGTAATGACAAACGCATCTCTTGTACTAAACAAGTACTCAAAGTTTTTGAAGCCTATCCAATCACTGGCTAAGATCCCTTTAGCATAGTTAATATCTTTAAAAGCAATGATAAGACCAAACATTGGCAAATAATTATTAATCAATAAGTAAACCAATCCAGGCATCATCATAATAAAAAGTGGTAAAGCCCTTTTTAATCTCATCCGTCTGAATTTTACCTCTTTCGCAGGAACCGCTTGAATCCCTGCTTCCAATTTCTTAATTGTCACTTCTGACATCCTTTTTCCCCCTCTTCCCCATCAAAATGTTCCCGCTTACAAAACTATCGTTCCAGCTTATAGCTTTATTTTATAAAACTAATTATATGGAAACTATCCAAAATACGACTTCTTATTTTTGTTTATCCGACTTTTTAGAATAGATTTTCAATACTTGGTTCTGGTGTAAATGGAAGCATAAGAACCGTCCCCATGCTTCTATATAAAAAAGAGAACTAGATTAATCTACTAGCTCTCTTTCTTTATCTTTATTGCTTTTCTTTCCACGCTTCGAATTGTTTTTTCTTTTCGGCGATGATTTTATCCAGGCCTGCTGCTTTTAGTTTTTTGTTAAATTCTGGCAAGCTTTTTTCGGGGTCTAAGGTACCGGATTCAAGTCCTACTTTATACTGATTAATTACGTTTGTTGAAGCGGCCATTTCTGTTTTCACTGGATCTGGGTTAAATGTAAAACCAAAAGCAGGAGAGAAAATAGCAGAATCGTTATGTTTCTTCATGGCCTCCCAGTAATTTGCTGGATTTCCTTCCCATGGATAAGTTAAGAAGTTATTCCCGATTTGCCATTGACCAAATACATATTTGGATTCCTTGACATTATCCGGTAATTTAATAGTTCCGTCAGATTTAACTTGATAATGCTTTCCTTCGATACCGTTATCAAGTAAATTCATAATATCCTTATCTGTATAAAGTAAGTTAATAAATTCCATTGCTTTTTCTGGATTTTGGCTGTTTCTGGCAATGGATAAGTTAAAGCCTGTTGCTGCATCCGTGTATGAATACACACCGGATAATTTCACAGATACCATGTCATATCCTGTGATTCCTTTTTCTTGAACATCAAAACCAGGTTTCATATGGGAGAAATATCCAAACCCTTTATTTGCCTTCACAATATTGGCTGCAGCGTCTTGTGAAGTCGCTGCATCCTTCAAGATATAGCCAGCCTTGAACCACTTTCTAGCCAAATTAACTGCATCCACATATTCAGGCTCTTCAAACATATTGACGACTTTCTTATCTTTAAAGGAAACTACTCCAAGGCTGTCTCCTAAAGTATCAAATTTTCCACCCGCAAGCACGGTGGCCGTGGTTGTTATTCCAGTGTTTACAATTGGGGTTAAAGTAGGTTCTTTTTCTTTGACCACTTTAAAAACATTTTCCAAATCTGCAAATGTTTTTACTTGTGACAGATCGATTTTATACTTATCGACAATATCCTTCCTCATGACAAATCCATAATAGGATCCCCAATCTCGGATACTTGGAATACCATACATTTTACCATTTACTTTATTACCTTCTAAAATACGCTTAGGCACGGTATCTAGGATGCCTTTTCCCTTTGATTGGACCAAATCATCTAATGCAAGAAGCTGTCCTTTTGCAGCCTGTGTGCTGTAGCCAAAGAAGGATGAGGTAACCAACAAATCTAGTTTCTCATTTCCTGTCAGCATTAAATTCGATTGCTGTTGATAGTTTGCACCATTAATAGGTACTAATTTAACGGTTGCATTGATTTTCTTTTTAACTATTTTATTAATTTCATCCTGCACTAATGGAAGATCATCTATCTTTGTAAAGGTAATATACGCCATGTTAATCTGATAAGGCTGACCCTTTGAGTTTGTACCATTATTAGTACTTGTGCTGCTTTCCTTTGAACTGCAGCCGGCTAAAACTAAAATAGCTGATATTGCGATTAGTAAAAACCTTGTAGATGCCTTAAACCAATTCATTGTTTTCTTTCCCCCTTATTTTCTAGTTGATTCTATGAACCTTTCTTTGAAAGCGTTACCATAGAACTAATTTTAGTATAGAGGATGGGATAAAAAATACTTACTAATAATCCGACTTTTTATTTTTGTTATAACGACTTTTCTGAAAATAATGACTTTTTTCGATACTCCATTGGATTTAACTTTGTGGATTTCTTGAAAATAGTAGAAAAATACGAAAAATTTGAATATCCCGTAGACAATGCTACTTCACTTACAGGCAAATTTGTTTCTATTAATAGTTTTTTAGCGTATTCAATCCGCTGCAGCTGTAGGTAGTCAGATATAGATAATCCTGTTTGTTTTTTAAATACTCTTGTCAAATAGTCAGGGTTCAAATAAACGAAATTGGCAATATCTTCACGAGATAAACGTTGTTCACCGAGATGATCATAGATATACTTTTTCACTATATCCACCACTGATCCTTTTTCCTGTGGCAAATGGAGCTGGTCCATGGCTACATCTGCTATATAAATAACCCAATTATGTAGCGAGTTTAAAGATTTCAGCACTCTTTGCGGCTTTTCAGTCAGCAGGTTTTGAGAATAAACTTGATTGGCTTGAATTCCTTTTACCTGAAGAACATAAAAGATTAATTGCAAAAAATCTTGATAAAACAAATGCAATGATTGTGCGGTTATATTTTCATCTGCCTTTTTCCAATTTGTAAAATATAGATTTATAGCCTCTAGAAATTTTCCTTTTGGACCACTTTTCATTAAACTTGTCCAATCAGCTGTAGACAGCAACGGTAAAGGACCTAAGGATTTTTTTTGATGGTTACATACGATGGTCTTATTACTTATAGTTACATTATTTCGATCAAAGTCATGCAAAGTTTCGACCATTCCTACCAATTTTTCAATAGGAACCTGATGACCAATGTAACCGCAAAGATCACATGAAAAGAACTGAGCAAATTCCAAAACGAACTGATTACAATTTTCTTTAAACTCTTTCAAATTGATGGGGTCTTCAAGAGCAATAATCATTAAGACATATCCACCTTCTAAATCAAGAACATACCCATCCATATGATACTCATCGACAATCTCAGCAAGAGCTTTCTTCAAAGCATATTGACTGACCTTTTCTTCATGGATCGACAGATCTTCTTTCCATTCTTGAACATGAAATAAAATTGGCAGAAAAGTATTGATATCTGAATAAGATAAATGGTAATTCTTCATTTGTTTCTCAATTGTTTCTTTGGTTGCTGGAAAAACTTGATTAATTAAATCTAACCAGAACCGCTCTTCCATAACGGAATGGTGAGATTTTTTTAATCGAAGATATGATTCCTCTACCATTCTTGCTTCTCGATCTTTTTTGATTTTCTCCAATGCATCTTGGATGACTTCTTCAAGTTCTTGGTAATCAACTGGTTTAAGTAAATAATTAAAACTTTTCAATTGCAAGGCTTGTTTCGCATAGAAAAAGTCTGAATGGCAGGTTAAAAAAATGGCTTCCGTTTCAGAGTAGTGTTCACGCACCCACTTTAACAAGTCCAGGCCAGAGCCTTTAGGCATTTCAATATCACATAATAACAAATCAACCTTGTGATTTAAAAATACTTCTTGGGCTTGTCTTAAGTTATTAGCGGTATAAACTGATGTGATTCCATGCTTTTCCCAATTTACTCCCGCTTGTACACCCCGAATCGAATGAATTTCATCATCAACGATAAGTACATGAAATTGACTCATAACCATGCCACCTTTTTATCTTAGATTAATTCGTCAGGAATTCGTATCTGGACTGTTGCTCCCCTGTCTAGTTCATTGAAAAATAATATTGTAGCCCTTTCTTGATATAACAAACTTAATCTTTGTTTAATATTCCAAATACCCATTCGCTCCCCTTCCTCATTTGTTAATGATTTGCCTTCTTTCAAACTGCATAAAACATCATCAGGGAAGCCCTCTCCTGTATCCTGAATTTTAATGTTCAAATACTCAGGGTCATTATCTCTCATAACTAATATTAAAATATCAAGAGGATCATCAAGGTTAAAGGCATGTTTAATTGAATTTTCGACAATGGTTTGTATCACAAGTGGAGGAATCTTGCATTTTAAAAATTCTGGTGGTGATTCTATGTAATATTTAAAGGATTCAGGAAATCTCAGTTGTTGAATTTTTAAATAATTTTCTGTATGCTTTAGTTCATCTTCTAAGCTAACAAAATAGGAATTACTGCGACACATAAACCTAAAGTAATTGGCCAGACATTTAGCCATCTCTTGAATGACTGCAAAATCCTTAACTGTTGCCAGGTTATAAATAATATTTAATGAATTAAGAAAAAAGTGTGGGTTGATCTGCAGCTGCAAATGCTTTAATTCTGCTTTTTGTAAATTCAACTTTTCCTCATATACATTAATTTTTAAATCCTTAATTTCAGAAACCATGTGGTTGAAGGTTCCATTCATCATCCGAAACTCAGTCGAATTCCGATTGGCGGGAAGACGAATATCCAAATCTCCTTTTCGCAGCTTCTTCATAGCTGAAACAATTCGATTGATAGGTTGTAGAAAGACTTTTCTCATAATAAAAATAAAAAATAGTAAGAACAGTACAGCTAATAAAGTAATTAATGACGAAATTCTTTGTAAAAATGGAAGTTTCTCTAGGATTTGTTTCTCGGGAATCAGTGCTGCAAGATAGAAATTAGCTTGTGATGATCTTTTTTTCATTAAGACAAACCGGTTATTTTCTCCAGTTATGACATACTTTTTCTGCTTAATCGTTAAATCTATTTTTTCCTTCTTAATAAAGGTCTTATTAGTAATAGGTTCTAAGTTGGAAGTGGCCAGCACTGCTCTTCCGGTATCTCCAAAATCAATATATTTAAACGGTATAATAAGTTTGTCCATATTGACCCAGGCGCCAACATATACTCCATTAACGTTATAATATTGAATCAAGTAATAATTCCCTCCCCCCTTCCAGATATTCCATCTCCCTTCTCTAAGATCCTCCGGATGTTTCTCGAGTAACTGATAAATTTGATCTCTTGCTTCATAACGAGCAAAATAATCATCTGAAGAATTCTGTGTAAATAATAAATCATTATTAGCCTTCGAATAGATAAAAATGGAATCGGTTGAGGTGTATAAATAGGACTGGTTGGTAATCGTATTAAATAATCGTATTTTGGCCTCTTCGTAATCATTGGGATCTAAGGTTGAGTCATATTGAAGAAAATATAAATCTGTATTGTTTTGCGTCATTTGAAAGATATATTTTCCGACACCTTCCAACCCTTTGTCGATTTGGTCCATATAAATATTTAGCATATTTTTGTTTGACTGGGCTACCTGGCTCCTGATCACTTCTACCGCGTAATAGTTATTTACAATATGAACAACGACTAGCGGACCAATAATAAATAAGACACTTAAAAAGAGTTTAAATAGTAACGAGTTAAAAATAGGCTTAATCGTCCACATAGGTAGCCCTCCTGATGTAATCCCTTACAAACTACTAATTCATATTATACATGATTTATTTTTGAAATAATGAAAAAATTATAAATTAATTGTCGGTAAATCCCTTCTAAAGCCTACCCTTGAGGGACTTTCTTCTTGTTCGGCCGTGATTAACGTCTATTGACTATCCTCAGCCCTTTTTTTGCTCGGTACTTAAGAGCGCTGTCTACTTAAAACCTGCTAATAAAGCAAAAAGCCTTGAGCATTCACTCAAGACTCCCGAATGTATTATTTTTCGCAGACTTATATGACCTAAAATAATAGACCGTAATCTTGGCTGCTGATAGTCCTCAAAGTTTGGCAGCATTTGAAGATATAAACGGCTGAAAGTGACATGCGCTCCTCCTATCTTACAGTAGCCGGTTTTACTTGCTTAAATACCCACTCTATCATTTCTTTATTTTCGTAAGCAGGTACCCACGAACCATGGTTATATTGTAATTCTGCTGGATATTCAGTGTAAATTGGAGTTCCTCCTACATTTCGAATGGCCTCAATAATATTTTGGGAGTAGGATACTGGAATGACTGCATCATCAACAGCATGAAATTCCCATATTGGCTTACCTGCAAGTAAATCAGCCTTTTGAGGATCACCACCACCTGCGATTGGAACCATTGCGGCAAATAAATCCGGATACTTCATATTTAAATTATAAGTCCCAAAGCCCCCTTGGGATAATCCGGTTGAGTATAAGCGGTTACTGTCAATATTATAATTATTTCTAACATACTGCAGGATTTCATAGGCAGTCCCAAGGTCTGTAGAAAACTCAAAAACTCGACTTAAATTGATATTATTATCGGAATCCCGAGTTATTCCAAATCCACCATCAGGTACGTTTCGGGCTTGCGGAGCTAATACAAAAGCCTGATGTTTAGCTTGATTTTCAGGTGATGCCCAAATAACTGCACCATCATTAGCAGTAATCTGCTTTACATTGTCCGTTCCACGTTCCCCTCCGCCATGTAAAAATAGCACTAGTGGATAAGATTTATTTGGGTCGTAATTCTCAGGTACATAAAGACGATATGGCATTGAGTTATAAGTTAATTTTAAAAATTTATCAGCAATAGACTCTCTTGTTACAAACGTATAAGTCAAAGCAACCACCTCACTATTTGTCTTCCCATTGGTAACCTCTAATGCGCTGCTATTAACGTTCCCCCTTATAGCAATTGCCTTTATGACCGTATTTTGGCTTATATTAATTGGTTCAGTATATAAGAGGCTTTGTTTTGTTGGAATGCTTCCATCAAGCGTATAGTATATACTAGCACCTAGTGTAACAGAACCTAATTTAATCGTTTGTGGTTTATAGTATTCTCCTGGTGGTAAAGAGGGAGTTGGAGCGGCAACTTTCCCTCTATTATCAGTATCCTTTGCAAAGGCTGTCATAGTATATGATGGAAAGATTAGTAAAGCTAACATTAGTAAACCTATTAATTTTCTTAATCCTCTATTTTTCATTTATCTTCCTTTCCCCCTTATAAAACTTTTTAATAGTTTCTTTTAATGCACTTTTTGGGATCGAAGTTATAGATAATTAGTTTTAAAGTTTTTTGTAACTGTATCTGTAATTTTAATTTTATTTGTTTTTTTGATATTTTTCGGTTCTTTCATCCTGAATCACGCCAGACCAATTTAGACCAAAGGCAAAGTCATATTCATATCTCTCAGTGTCCACGTGACATTCCATGTCGTGAGCCACATCTTCCAATTGTTCTTCGACTGTTTTCATGTTGGCAGGCATTTGCATTGGCAGAAGACCTGAGGGTTCAGTACCGCCTGTTAAAATCTCAAAAATTGCTTGATCTTGTACCCCGAAATTCGCAAGAATAACATCAACATTACCTTCAAATTCTTCGACAACCGTCGGGTTTGATAACAGAATCGAAACTACTACCGGTTTGCCTTTCATTATTTCAACTGTATCTAACACCATATCCAAATCAGTTGTATTACTTGGTACCACCGTTTTCCCTTTGTAAGATCTGTTTAAAACGTCACCCGGACGCGCATCACCTGCAAGACTTTTTTCGCGGGCAAAATCCGCCGTATAAGATTTATACTGAAGGCCGATCGGTACATATCCATTCCCGCCCTCCTTCACATCATCATGACTATAACCTGTTCCGGACTTTGGTGTGCTAATAAAAACCAGACCAAAATCTGCTTCTTCTGGGTTAGCCGTCACCTTGAAATATTTTCTTGCTACATCAACATTAACAGGGTATTCGAATGTTTCAGGTGTTGGATTACCAAACCAGTCTTTGCCGGCAGGTATATATTTTTTAGGGATATATACGACCTTGTCCTTATTTAATGGCAGAATGTTATTTTTGTTTTTCAACATAACCATTGATTTAAGCTGTGCATTATATCCTTCCTGCATATACTCTGGTTTGCCGACTTCTTGAATCGTTTCCGCTACTTTCAAATATGGGTTTTCAAAAAGGCCGAGACGGAAAATATTTTGTAATAATCTTACCGCCGATTCTTCAAAGCGATTACGCATTAATGCCTCACCATGTTCGATAACGCCCCTTTGGTAAGCTTCTAAAATTGGACCAGCTTCATTATTTCCTCCGAATTGATCTACTCCGGCCATGATTAATTTATAATGTCGTTCAGCAACCGTGAGATTTTCAACACCCCATGGCTTACCTCCGATAAATGTATCAATATTTTCTGGTTCATCCGCCGTAATTACCCAATCAGTACAAACCACACCGTCGTATCCATATTTCTTTCTTAGCAAATCATTTATTAAGTAAGAGTTGTAAGAATTACCGACATTTTCTTTATTAACAGGATCTTGATCCACTGAGATTGTATAATATGGCATTACCGCAGAAGCCATCTTTGTCTTTCCAGGTAAGTTAAAAGCCCCTTCAGTAAAAGGTATTAAATGCTCGTCAAAGTTGCCGCCTGGATAAACAGCATACTTACCATATCCATAGTGGGCATCCCTGCCGCTTTCGCCAGAGCCGCCTCCCGGCCAATGTTTTACCATTGCATTGACACTTTCATAACCCCAGCCTTCTGCGATTTCCTTATCGCCTGCTGAATTTTGAAAACCTTCCACATAGGCTCGGGCCATATCTGCAGATAACTGAGAATCTTCCCCAAAGGTTCCATTAAAACGGAACCAGCGTGGATCTGTGGCAATGTCTATTTGCGGTGAAAGGGCAGTTGTAATTCCCAGTGCCCGATATTCTTTTGAAGCCATTTCTCCGAATTTTTCTGCTATTTTCGGACTAAATGTAGCTGCCAGGCCAAGTGATTCAGGCCACATGGAAATTTTCCCGCCCGCTCCCGCATTAAATTCAGTACTTGAATCTGAAGCATGGCGTGGGTCTGAACTGTTATTTGCAGGGATGCCGAGCCCTATACCTTCTGCAAAAGCCTGAATATTGTTGTTCCAGCGCGCAGCGGTTTCAGGATTTTCAATTACCGTTAAGAGAATATGCCTTAAGTTATCGTTTGAAAGAAACTCAATTTGCTGATCCGTTAAATCCCAAGGATTTGCACCACTTTCCTCGTACGTCTTCCCGCCATAGGTACCAGCAAACCAGCCTTTACTTCCGGCTGGAACCGCTTGATGCCTGCTATATAACATAAGTCCGGCAATTTGCTCAATGGTCATTTTCGATGCAAGGTCTTTTGCCCTTTCCTCTGGAGTTAACCTCCAATCTTCATACTTATCAATTTTTCCATCTTTGTTTAAATCCTTAAAAAAGTACCCTTCTTTTTGAATAATTGTAACTCCTGATGTTTCGGAATAGCCTAAGGTCGGTCCACCGTTATTTTTTACGTATTTTATATGATCTTCCGTATTGATTTTTGTTTGATAATCATTCATTGCAGAACCCCCAATCAGGCTGTTTTTTTAATTTTTGATAAGTCCTTGTACATATTTTCCCATTACTTTTAAATCGTCCGCGATACTTGCAAATTTATTTCCTAGCTGTCCTTCGTTTTCCACAATGGCATAACGAATATATCCTAAATCGTTCAATCTTTGATAGGTCTCTTGAAAGTTAACAATACCAGTACCGAGATTAACAAAATCATTTGGCTTTACAAGCTCTGTATATAATTTCATCATATCCGGGTTCTCTCCGATAGAAGCATTAAATAGTTTGACCGGATTTACATGTCTGCCTAAGTCCTTTTGATGGATCATATCGCAGCGGTTGCCCAGTTTTTCAAGCAAGGAAATAGGATCGTATCCACCCCTTGTAACCCATACGAGGTCAAGCTCAAATTTCACTAACTCTGGATCTGTAGTTTCAACAAGAAGTTCAAATAAGGATGTTTCTCCTACTCTCCTAAACTCATGCGCGTGGTTATGATAGTAAAAGCTTAAACCCGCTTCTTTACACTTTTTCCCTATTTGATTTAGTTGTTCAGCGGTTTGAAGGGTATCTTCACGTCCCGAAATAAATGCCATTGGAAAAACGATAGATTCACAGCCAAGAATTGCATTTTCTTCAATAATTTTATCCCAATTTGCATCGAGCAGCCCTTGGCCAGGAGCCACTCCTTCATGAGCAGCGAATGCCTTTAATCCTAACTCGTCAAACTTCTTCTTAATAACAGGAAGAGAAAAGGTATCGTTAAACCGTTTCCCTGTAGAGAAATTAGCAGAAATTAACTCTATATTCTTGTAACCCATTTCTGCTGTCTTTTCTAAGGTACCAAAATAATCCTCGTTTAACTCTCTGAATACTGAAAATAAATTTAATCCGATTTCCATGGCGCTATTTCCCCTTTTTTTTATAATTTTTATATGAAGATTTAAATTAACCTATTAATTCAAACGACGCTTCTTCCACAACTCTCGAGTTAGTACCAATGTAAACTCTGAACTCCCCACCTTCTGCTTGATAACTCATATCAGCTGTATAATATTTCAAATCCTCTTCGGTAATTGTGAAGACCACTTTCTTACTTTCACCGGGGATTAAGGAAATCTTTTTAAATCTTTTGAGTTCTTTAACTGGTCGGACAACGCTTCCATAAAGATCCTGAATATAAAGCTGAACCACTTCCTTCCCTGGGATGGTTCCCGTATTGGTTACCGTGATGCTGGCTTGAATTTCTCCCATCCTAGTCATTTGATTTTTATCTAATGTAACTTCAGAGTAGGCAAAGGTTGTATAACTTAAACCAAATCCAAAAGGGTACAGAGGTTCATTTGGTCCATCGAGATACTTGGATATAAATTTCTCATGTTGGTTTTCGTTCGTTAATGGTCTGCCTGTCTTAAAGTGATTGTAATAAACTGGGGCCTGTCCTGTTTGTTTAGGGAAACTCATCGTCAGTTTTCCAGAAGGATTATGATCACCAACTAGTACATCTGCAACGGCATGACCAGCTTCTGAACCTAAAAACCATGTTTCAACAATCGCATCCACATTGTTCTCAAACCAGTCTAGTACAAGCGGGCGTCCATTGGTTAAAACGAGTACTGTAGGCTTACCCAATTTGACGATCCCTTCAGCCAATCTTTTTTGGACTTTAGGAAGTTCTATATCCATTCTGGAAGCAGCTTCCCCTGACATAGCACTGCTTTCTCCCAAAGCAAGTATGACGACATCTGCCTCTTTTGCTTGGCGGATTGCTTCTTCCATCCCGCCAGCAAGATCATTTTCCACTTTGCAGCCTTCAGCAAATAGGAGATGATCCTGATTTAAGAATTTCTCTTTCAAGCCTTCCATTAGGGTAATTGTTTTATCACTGTATCTCGAGAATTGCCAAGGACCTAATAAATCTTTGCTATTCGCAAATGGTCCGATTAAGGCAATTTTTCGGGCTTCCTTTTTTAGGGGAAGAACTCCGTTATTCTTTAGAAGAACAATTGATTTTTTAGCAAGTTCCCTGCTTTCATGTAAATGTTCTTCACAAAAATGGTATTCGATTTCCTTGTCAGGCCTTATATAACGGAAAGGATCATCCATAATTCCAATCTTAAATTTAAAATTAAGAATCCGCTTAACTGCATCATCCAATTGACTTTCTAGTACTCTATTTTCCTTAATTAATTCAGGCAGGTGGTCTAGGTAAGAAGTTGATACCATTTCTATATCCATAGTGGCATCAAGTGCCTTTTTTGCCGCTTCCTTACTGTCTTTGGCTGCTCCATGAATGGCAATTTCATCAATTGAGCCATAATCAGAGATCAGCATACCTTCAAAGCCAAGCTGGTCTCTTAATAAATCTTTTAACAATGCTTTATTGCCTGCCACTGGGGATCCTTGATAAATATTAAACGCATTCATTACTGAACCGGCCCCCGCTTCCAGACCTGCTTTAAACGGAGGGAGATAGACATTTCTTAATGTTCCCTCAGAAATATCTACTGTATTATAATCACGGCCTCCTTCTGCTGCACCATAGGCTATGAAGTGTTTTAAGCATGCAATTATCGTTTCCTCACTGTAGAGGCTATCCCCTTGAAATCCTTCTACCTGGGCTTTAGCAATTAATGCTCCTAAGTATGGGTCTTCACCGGCACCTTCAACTACTCTTCCCCATCTGGCATCCCTTGTTATATCTACCATTGGACCGTGATTATAAGTAATTCCCGATGCAGATGCTTCCTTAGCTGAAATAGCACAAGCCCTTTTGATTCCTTCTAGATCCCAACTTGATGCCCATGCTAACGGAACAGGAAATATGGTTTGATGGCCGTGAATGATATCAGCATTAAAGAGTAGAGGGATTCCTAACCGTGATTCTTCTACTGAAATTTTTTGTAATTCAAATACTCTATTTATATCGAAAGCTCCTAAAATAGAACCGGCCCTGCCCTCAGCAACAAGTTTCTCAGGAGGATCTGATTCAACATCTCCGCCAAAAGAGAAATTAGAAGCCATGCATTGGCTCATCTGGCCAACTTTTTCTTGAATGGTCATTTTTGCAACAAGGTTTTCAACCTCTTTTTGAATTTGTGCGTCTGTTCTTTCAATGATCAAATTAGATTTCCGGTATTTTTCTACTTCTTTTATTAGTTCATCAGCAAATGAGACTCCTTCTCCTTTTTGCCCCTCAATTTGGAGCTCACCTAAAGGTTGAAGTCTCATACATCCTGTAAACGTATCTTCTGAAAAGTTGAGATTAATCTCTGCCCTTTCTTCCGATAAAAGCTTAAACCTGCCTTTTGCCTGCAGCTCAGTTCCTTCAACTGTTACTGAATCAAATTCAAAGTTTAAAGGCATAGGTTCTGTTTTAACAAATAAACTATAAGCTTTATCCTTCTTTCCAACTGTAAAAACTACTTTCATCTTGGCAATTGGAGTTTCCAATTTTGTATTCCATGTTCCAATCATTTGCCTTCCTCCTATTCACAAGCTTGATCCAAGTGAAACCCATACATGAACTAATTATTCTTATCTACTTCAAAGATAAAACAAATGAATACCCTTTCCCACTGTAAACACGACCAATTATTTTCAAATTTCCGACTTTTTGTAAAACTTAAATTGGCTTAAATAGCTAAAAGCCAAACACGTTGTTGTGTTTGGCTTTTTAGTCACTGCTTTAAGTGTTCACTAGTGATGCATATTCTTACCTTTATCTTTTAAATAAAATTGCTAAACTGATTATTCCACAATGACTTTTATTGTGTTTAGTTTTTCATCTAAGTCGTCATAAGTGACAAATGAAAAACGTGGTATGCCAGTGGGTTAGTTTTCATACTATTTATTTTTCATTCAAATTCCCTCTCATAAGTAATATCAAAAACTATATTTTTTTAGTTTTAAGACCATTTCGTGAAATCTTAAATTGATTTTAGCAAACGCTTTTATATTTTTAATATTGAAAAAAAGGATTAATGTTGCTGAAATCAAAGAATAATTTTCTTGTTAATAGCCACAAACCATCGTATTAAATGATGCAACACTCCATCTTAACAATGGAGTGCTTATCTTAATTTAAAATCTAGTATCCCATTTCCCACAAAAAGAATCTACAGGAATCTTCCCTTTAAACGCAGATTTTCCCAAGATTTTATCGATGATTGCTTCTACCACAAACTCATTAGATGAATTACCATTTATATAGGTCTTTACCATTGGGGCGTCCTAGACTGTTAGACAATACTCAGGCCAAAGATTGACTAAAACTGAAAAAGGAACGGTTTATTATTCAGAAAATAAAAACTATTTAATCAACCTATGATACAATATGAATAACTCAAAAAATAATTAAAAAAGGAGCTAGAAATCTATGAACAGGGCTTTCAACTTTGACGAAGTTGCTAGACTTCCTTTACCTGGAGACAATGTCGCGATTGCTACTCACCAACTTGACGCCGGCACCCTGATTTACTATGAAGGAAAATCTATTACTTTGGATTACACTGTCATGGAAGGACATCGCTTTGCAGTGAAAGTGATCGCAAAGGATGAAACTCTACTCTCCTGGGAAATCCCTTTTGGTTTGGCTTTGCAATCAATTCAGCCGGGCAATTATGTGATCAACAGTAGTACCATGGAAGAGCTTAGTGTTCGTTCACTGAAATTTACGTTACCGCCTGAACCTAATTTTGTTGACCATTCTCACTCAATTGTTCTTGATGAGGAGAATTTCCAATCAGCTCCAGCATTACCCGCTTACTCCGAAATGCGCACTTTTATGGGTTATCGGCGCAGCATTACCCGGGGTGTCGGTACCCGTAATACGATTGTCCTGTTGGGTACAACATCACTCACGGGGAGCTATGTCACTCAGCTTGCCGCTAATCTGAAAGGAGAATTAAAGAACTATCCCCAAATAGATGCGATTGTTCCCGTTGCACATACTGAGGGGGGCATTGAAAAACCTAATAACCTGGAACTGTTGTTGCGCACATTGTCTGGATTCATCGTCAATCCTAACGTGGGTGCTATTTTGATTGTGGATTATGGCAACGAAACAGTTTCGAACAAGATGCTAAAATCTTATTTACGGGATTATAACTATCCATTAGATGATACCTTACATCAGTTCTTATCAATTAAAGGCAGTTTTAAAAGTAAGCTGAGCATAGGGGAAGCAATTATTCGTGATTGGCTGCCAACGGTCAATGCCATGGAAAGAACCCCTGAATCCATTAGCCATATTAAGCTTGCATTGCAATGTGGCGGCTCTGATGCCTTTTCGGGCATTTCAGCTAATCCGCTGTTAGGTTGGATTTCGAGAGAACTAGTTCGATACGGAGGCGCAGCCAATCTAGCTGAAACCGACGAGTTAATTGGTGCAGAGTCCTATGTTCTGGAGAAAGTTCGCGACTTGGACACCGCCCGCAAATTTTTAACCTTTGTAAAAGAATTTCAGAAACGAGCTGCCTGGCATGGTGCCAGCGCTGAAGGAAACCCATCCGGTGGTAATAAATATCGTGGCCTTTACAACATATACCTAAAATCCATTGGCGCTGCCCGCAAAAAAGACCCAGTGTCTCGCCTCGACTATGCTATTGACTATGGAGAACCGATGAAAGAGTCAGGGTTCCATTTTATGGACAGCCCGGGTAATGACCTCGAGGGTATTGCCGGGCAGGTTGCTTCTGGTTGTAACATGATTATGTTTACAACAGGTAATGGCTCGGTCACTAACTTTCCTTTTGTGCCGACATTAAAGGTGGTAACGACAACGCAACGTTTTCAATTGCTGGCTAATGATATGGATATCAATGCCGGTCAATATCAAGATGGCATGTCCATGGATGAGTTGGGTACGCAAGCCTTTGAACTGTTGATACAGACAGCTTCTGGTCAGCTAAGCGCAGGTGAAAAAGCTGGCTATTCACAGGTGCAGATTTGGCGCAACTGGAGGCAAACCGATGCAACTAAATTGGATACTTTGCTCAATGCACCACAACCTACGGGGGAAGCAATTGTAATTCAAAACGATGTGGCCACATCCGCCTACCCTATTTGCTTCACTCGAGCTAGCGATGGCATTGGCTTGATCCTGCCAACCAGTCTTTGTTCCGGGCAGGTTGCGAAAATGATTGTACAGCGTCTGAACACCCTGAATCTTAGTCAATTCGAACAAATCTCACGTTTTGTGGCCTTGGTTCATACTGAAGGATGCGGTAATAGTGGCGGTCAGCCTGAACAGATGTTTGCCCGTACTATGGTTGGTTATATCACCCACCCGCTGGTCAAGCGATGTCTATTACTAGAACATGGCTGTGAGAAAACCCACAATGACTTTATGCTTCACAAGATGGAGGAAATGGGTGTTGACTCTAGCCGTCTTGGTTTTGCCAGTATTCAATTGGACGGAGGAATCAATAAGGTAACGAAGAAGGTGGAAGCGTGGTTTGCTGGTCAATTGTCCACAACTAGAACAACTGTGAAAGAAACTTTTGGACTGGAAGCCTTACGAATTGGAATCTTATCCGATGGTTCCGTTTCAGATGCAACCGGTAAGCAACTTGCGTTGTTGACAAAAATGATTGTTGGTGCCGGTGGTACGGTTGTTATCCCTGAAAACAGTGGAGTTCTTTCAAAACCTGCTTACACCGATAATGTATTGACTGGATCGAATGTCCAACCATCAATAGCCTATGGTGAACATGCCCGCAACAACGGTTTCCACATCATGGAGACACCAACAGAACATTTAGTAGAGAGTATTACAGGCTTAGCAGCTACGGGGGTAGAATTGGTAATAGCGCTGGTTAATCGTATGCCAATGCAGACGCATCCATTGGTCCCAATCCTGCAAGTGGCAACGGACCCCACCATACAACAAACCTTCGCCAATGATTTGGATTTGTTACTCACAGGTGATCCCACCTCTTGGGTCGGCCAGATTTTGGAGCTCTGTAAGCAAGTCATTGAGCTAAGCTATACACCTCGTCTCTTTGAAGAGGGTAACATTGATTTTCAAATCACACGCGGATTACTGGGATTTACATTATAATTGAAAAGTAAACTGAGATATATTTAGAATTGGAGTGGGCAACCTAAGTTAATATGAAAATATAAAAAAACACCCTCGTATATGTTACACCCTAAACAAGTATACAACGGGGTGTTTTTTTGTTGACAAAACGTACTCGCCAACTAAATATTACAACTACAGGTTTCTATAAAGGACCTTTTTTGTATAACCTGTTCCCTATACTAAAGGTACACGTATTGCAACCCTAGATATTCATAAGAACTTTTAGTTAATTATTGAAGGAACGAAGTGCGGAATCTGTCCCAGTGTATTAAAATTAAACAAAAAAACCATACAAATAAAAAATTCATGGTACCGTTATATATGAAATAGTAGCAACTTTTTTTGGGGGGACTGCGTGGGATGACCCACCAGATCAGGCACGCAGGTCTCAAGCAGTTTGAAGACTGTGAAGACACCTGTTGTCACCCCCTCCGAAAAGGCATTAAGTAAACGTCCTTATCGTATGATTGACCCGTTGAGACATGGGAGGGAAATCCTCTAGGGCGGCGTGGAGCATGCACATCATATGGTAAATATGGAGTTGTACTACACTCCTTTATTTCACTATACCTTCCCGAAGCCAAAATACTCTGAGATCATATCTTTTATTCATCTACCTAATCATATGGGTATGAAATCCTGCGGATAAGCAAGTATTTGGGAGAAAATCTTATTAACCTGAGGGAGTTTAAGTGCAATCTTGTTCCGAATGAACTCCCTTCTTTTTGAAAGGGAGTTTTGACGTTTAACAATATTACTGAGCTGTTAAATATAAGTTAGAACATCAATTTATGGAACCTCGTCGCATGGTTAACAATTACACGACGGATGAAAAACGCCAATACCAGACCAATTAACGTTACCGTCAACGTAAACAAGCATTTAAAATTAATGCAAATTCGAAAGGCTTAGAAACCATTTTCTAAATATTCGAGTTCTTCTAAGGAGAACTCAACTTGTTCCGCAAGTAAACACTCATTTAATTGCTCCACCGTATAACATCCAACAATCGGTATAGTTGAAAATGGCTGTGACAAAAGATATCCCAGTCCAACTTGAGAAATCGATAGGGAATGGTCCAAAGCCACCCTTTCTATTCTTTGCAGCCTGTTGCGATTTTCCTCGGAATCATAAATAGGATTGATTTGTTGATTGTTGAACGTTAACTTTCCTAAGTGTAACTTGGAAAACAGCCCTTGTGCTTGGGAAGAGTATGGGAATGCCGTTAATCCGGATGTTAAATGCAGCTTTTTCATTTTCTTACCCATTGTTACAAGCGTTGGATCACCCAACTTTGCAGGATTGACGTATGCAGCACTCCACATCATTTGGTTTCCTGAAAAACCTTGTATGCCATGGACCAATGCATATTCTTGTGCTTCCATAATTCGTTCTGTTGTCCAATTAGAGCAGCCGAAATAGCGTATCTTTCCAGATTTCACCTGACTATTTAATGTGTTCAGAATATCTGCGATACTTTGATTGGAATCATCCCGATGAAGCCAATATAAGTCAATCGTTTCGACTTGGAGCCTTTTCAAACTATCATCCAGGTCCTGAACAATTTCTGCAGGAGTCATTCTGGGAATGTTCATGGTTTCCAAACATGGGTGGGCTCCTTTGGTGGTCACAATCATTTCATGTCGGTTCCCCCTGGTCTTCATCCATTTACCAATCGTTGTTTCACTGATGCTTGGCTCGATTGGAAGCCAATTAGCATAAACCTGGGCAGAATCAATCATATTGCCACCATGTTCATAAAAGGCATCCATCAATATAAAGGAGTCCGCCTCATTCAACTTACTTCCCAAGGCAACCCCTCCAAGTGAAAGGAATGAGCTTGACAATTCTGTTCCGGTTAATATAGTACGTCTCATGGTTAACCTTCCTTTTTTCATCATAATTATTTTAAGCATATACTTCTTTTTGGATATTTTCACTGCTCAATCTCTTGATTTTACTTAAAGAGATTTTAAGAAAAACTTGCGTTTTAAAAAAAAAGAATTGTATCGTTAAAAGGATTGAGAAGTTCAATAACAAGATAAGAAAGAATAACCATATTTTGTCTAAGTGACTTTGAATTGTATGACTGCCAAGATTCTCAGCTATAACCAGATATTCTCCACATAGTCGCTAGGCAACTGGCTAATGTCCACCTGCTGAAAATCCACTGGCAACAATCTTGTTAGGATTGATGTACTATTCTTCTACATTCTCTCTTATGATAGAAATTGCTTTAAAAGTATCCAATATTGGCGTGGCATACGAGCATTTTCCCCGCAAGAATACCTTAATACAAATGCATGATATCCTCTTGAAGCAAAATGCTAATGCAACACCCTCTGATTCCCTGTCAGATGTCCCAATGTATGTTCCTCAGGGTATTGGATTTGATTGAATATATCTTTTTAGGTCAGAAATAACTTACAAAATTCAAATGAGTCCCTTCCAATTTGCTCCTTAGGATTTAAAAATAAAGTAAGGAATTCATTAATAGATAAATTTCAAAATCGAAAATAAATTAATTTTCTCCCTTTCAGTGAAATATTTAGGAAAGTTTTAGAAAACAATCAATTTCTTCTTTTGTTGGAATGGATGGAATCGCTCCTTTCCCGGTTGTCGTAAGAGCACCACTCGCATTAGCAAAAGATAGCACTACTTGATGATGCTCTCGAAGAATTTTTTTAAGGGTTTCTTGTCTTACATTTTTTTCTAATAATTGTTAAAAGATTCTACCTATAAAAGCAGCTCCTGCGCCAGTGGTATCTTGTACTTCTACATGATAACCTGCTGATGTATAGGCTTCACCTTTTAAATATAATTCTGCTCCTGCTGCTCCCTTTGTATAAATAATGGCTTGAACATTACCAATAAATAAAGATTGTATGGCTTCATTTATATTTGAAATGCATGTAATGAATTCAAGCTCTACATCAGAAATTTTTAAAATATGTGCACTTGGAACAAATTCTAAAATAGTTTTTCTACAAGCTTCAGGGCTATTCCAAAGAGGAAGTCGGACATTTGGATAAAAGCTAATAATGCTGCCATTTTCTTTTGCTAAATGAATCGTCTTTATATGTGCCTCTTCATAGGATTTTCCACTAAATCAACAGAACAAAAGTGGAGTATATCTCCTTCTTTAAACCAACTATCCTCGATCTCTTTTTCACTAAGAAGAAGGTCTGCTGATGGATTGCGGTAAAAGGAAAAATCACGTTCACCATTTTGACGTAATGATAATCAGAAGATGTCCTTTTTGTTATAAAAAAACTAAGCCTGTGAAAATTTTACTCCTCGTAAAATTTCACAGGCTTTTTAGTGTTGAGGGGGAGTTATGTCCCGGCCTCTTAATTTCATTTTAATTGTAACGCAGATTCTTTTCAGGCTCTTTTTTATCCTTTTTTATGTCATTTCCTAACTCTTTAATTGGTAAGAAATTGAAGCCACGATTATTGGACACTTACTTTTATCTTTTTTAGCCTTACATCTAAATCGTCCAAAACTTCTACTGAAATTGGCAAGAACGGCATATGGGATAATTCTCTAAGTGATTGATGGCCAACGTTGGAAATCATTTCCTGAGGGAAAGCTGCAACTTGTGGCACGGTTTCCTCCAATATATTTTTCACTTCCATATTACCCACCAATTCACTCAATGGCATCTTTGTACTGTAATATTTTAAATAGCAAACCTCTGGCATATAGGAGAATTCCCAGGTTCCACTGCTTAACTCAACCTGTACCTGTTTACCGGTTTGATTTGCACTAACTTCTACCTCATTTAAAGACTTTCCATTCAGAAGTACGTTATCTAGCGCAGCATCCGGTAATTCAACAGTAGCTGTAGCATTAAAAGGAATAACAAACGTAAACCTCAACTCTCCATCTTCACTTAGTTCCCAGTGACTTTCGTATAAACCGGAGGCCGAATCCAACATTGCTTTAGCGAACTTCAATCGATAATCAGGCTGTGGTGATAGTCTGACATGTCTAAAACCTGGTTGATCTTCAACAGGGTTAATACCTGCCACATTACGATACATCCATTCCACAATCGAACCATATGCATAGTGATTTAAAGAGTTCATATCCGTTCCGCTTATCTTACCGTCCGGCAATACTGAGTTCCAACGTTCCCAAATGGTTGTTGCCCCCATTGTTACGGCATATAACCAGCTTGGATAATCCTTATTTAAAAGTAACGTATAAGCTAAATCATTGTTTCCGTTCTCAGAAAGCACTCTGCATAGATACGGTGTCCCGACAAATCCAGTCTTCAAGTGGTTCTTGTCCTTTTTTAATCTTGTACGTAAATCATCGGCTAATCTGTTTCTATGCTCTTCTGGTACAAGATCTATAAATAAAGCAACAACTAACGCTGTTTGATTATTAAGGGCAAGACGTCCTGTAGATGTAAAGTATTCTGCTTGAATCGCGGCTCGCACTTCATTTGATAACTGTTCGTACTCAGAAGCAACTTCATCCTTGCCAAGTACCCTTGCTGCCTTTGAAACCAGCATAGCTGAATAGCAATAATAGGCTGATGAAATGAACGCAGTTTCAGTTCCACCCATTGGAGAACTCGGATCCTCTCCATCCAATGCCAGCCAGTCACCAAAATGGAAACCGGTTGCCCAAAGTCTTTTAGAACCTGAAGCCTCATCGGCTCTCTTAATATAATCAACCCAGCCCTTCATACTATCGAATTGCTGTTCAAGTATCGCTTTATCTCCATAGTGAAGATAGATATTCCATGGGATAACCGTAGCTGCCTCTCCCCATGCACTTGAACCGCCGCCTTTAACCGTTGCCATCGGTACTACCATTGGAACCATTCCATCTTGTGAGGATTGTTCTTGGGCAAGGTCATAACCATATTTACTGAAGAAAGCATAGGTGTCCATATTGAAGGCAGCTGTTCCAGAAAACACCTGGGCATCCCCGGTCCAGCCCATTCGTTCGTCACGTTGCGGGCAATCTGTTGGTACATCTAAGAAATTACCTTTTTGACCCCATAATGCATTCAAGAATAATCTGTTAACCAATGGGTTGCTGGTTTCAATACTACCCGTTTGATCCATATCAGAATATAAGACGCAGCCTGTAAAATCTTCCTTATCTAGTTCTCCATTCCAGCCAGAGACTTTTACATATCTAAAGCCGTAAAAAGTAAAATGAGGTCTTACAACAAAATCTTCACCATTGGAAATATATCTGAATTCTGCCTTAGCTGTACGAAGATTGTCTTGATAAAAATTCCCCTCCTGTAAGAGTTCACCATATTGTAAGACGATTTCAGAACCCTTTGGAGCATTGGTTTTAAATTGAACCCAGCCTACCATATTCTGGCCCATATCGAGCACTGTTTCACCAGCTGGTGTTTTAATCACTTCAATTGGCTTTAACTGTTCCTTTATCACTACTGGCAAACTTAATCTCGCCTTTAATCGGTCGTATCCCAAATCTATTACCTTTACATCGTAAGTGGTTGCATCTTTTGCATTAGCATCGTAAATTTCCCCATCATAAATACCACTAAATAAAATAGGACTCTTTCTTGCTTTCCATGTGTCATCAGTGTTTATGAGAGTGGAGGTTCCATCTGCATGTTTTATGACAATTTCACATAAAAGGGCAAATTGATCACCATAAATTTCATTTTCTCCGCCTTCAAAGCCAAAGCGGCCCTTGTATAAGCCATTTCCAAGACTAACCTCGACAGAGTTTTGTCCTGCTTTAACTAAATTGGTAATATCATAAGTCTGGTATTGCAGCCATTTGTCATAGGCATTGAAATTAGGACTAAGATATTCATCCCCAGCCTTTTCACCGTTAATCTCGATTTCATATAAACCCAATCCAGAAACATAGGCACGGGCAGAAACAATTTCTTTTGACAGGTCAAATTCCCTTGTTAATACAGGATGAATGTCTTTATTAAAATCTGGAGTGATCCACTTGGCATCCCAAGAATCAGCCAATTTTGCTGTTTCAAACCAAGCAGTTTCACTTACAGCCATATCGCCATTATCTGCCCAAACTGTAACGCGCCAATAGTAACGGGTACATGGCTTAAGGTTAATAGTAGGTTTAAATGCAAGGCTGTCTATTCCCGCATTCACGCCACTGTCAAAAACGATGTTTGTAAATTCTTCATCCAGTGCAACCTGTATTTGGGCGGCAGTTTGTTTTTTTGCGGCCGTATCATATGTGACAAAAGAAAAACGTGGTATGCCTAAATCAAATCCCAGTGGGTTAGTTATACGGTTAGTTTTCATACTTTTTATTTTCATTCAAATTTCCCTCTCAATAAGTAATATCAAAAACTATATTTTTGTTTAGATTTAAGATCATTTTGCGAAATCTTAAATTAATTTTAGCAAACGCTTTTATCTTTTTTAATATTGATAAAAAAGATAAATATTGCCTGAATCAAAGATTAACCTTCAATATTCACCATCGTATTAAAAGAAGCAGCACTCCAGCTTAACAATGGAGTGCTTACCTTTATTTAAAATCTAGTATCCCATTTCCCACAAAAAGGATCTACAGGGCTCTTCCCTTTAAACTCAGATTTTCCCAAGATTTTATCAATGATTGCTTCTACCACAAACTCACTAGATGAATAAGCATTTATATAGGTCTTTACCATTGGGACGTCCTGCAGATGGTAAGGGTTCGCAACCGAAATAAATAATGTAGGAATATCTTTAACAAACCATGGAGCGTTAGCATTTAAAGGCTGCTGCCAATTAATTCTAACAGTCGTTTGGTTACTTGCCGTTTCAAGGTTGGCAACGTATATAATCAGATCATATTTCTCTTTAAAATCATTCACACTCATAAACAGCTCAGGGAAATTAACTTGCTTGTCATTATAAAGTTCCACTTCGAAACCGGCATTTTCAAGGGAGTTCATAAACGGTTGGGTGATGGAACCACCTTCTTTTAGTCCTCCTTCTTGATCACCTAACACATAAAGTCGAACCCGTTTGTACTGATCAGTACTAATCGGCAGCAGTTTTTGTGTATCCTTTACTAATGTAACGGATTGGTCTGCACACTCTATTGCCCAAGCCTTATGTTCTTGACACTGCAATACCGATAATTTCGCTTCTTCAGGTACTAAAGTTCCCATTTCTTTTTGTTTATGCAGACCTAGTGATGCTTTAAGAGCAAGTACTCTAGTAACGGCTTCATCTACTCTTTCTAAGGTTAGGATCCCGGTATCAATCCCTTTCAACATAAATTCATAATCTTCTTTAATATTACGATTGAAGAGGAACATATCACAGCCTGAAGCGATCGCCTTTGGTACAGCAATTTCTCTTCTTTCGGAAGTAGTGAATCCTAACATAGGGGAAGCATCGGTCACAATTAAACCATTAAAACCTAAATTATCTCTTAATAAACCATTAAGTAATTCTGGTGCTAGTGTTGCCGGCATGATTTGTTCATCCTCAATACCCGGCCGTAGTTTTCTCGAATATTCAGGAAGCATAATATGTCCTGCCATAATCGATTTAGTCCCACTGTCAATCATCTCTTGGTAAACCATCCCAAAGGTTTGATCCCATTCCTCTGTAGATAAGCTGTTTACAGATGATAAAAGATGCTGATCTCGGTCATCCACTCCATCCCCTGGGAAATGTTTGACAGCTGCCGCAAGTCCGCTTTCATGGATTCCTTTCATAAAAGCTTTAGACATTTGAGCCACTCTGATGGGGTCAGACCCAAACGTTCTTACGTTTGTGATTGGGTTTCGATAATTCATATCAATGTCAACAATTGGTGCAAAAGCCCAGTTACAACCTACTGCACGTCCTTCACGACCAGCTACTAACCCCAGATTATAGGCCATTTCTTCACTTTCTGTTGCTGCTACCTGCATTTGTTTTCCGAAATAGGTGCCATCCGTAGCAATACCATTTCCACCAGCTTCCAAGTTAGCAGAAATTAGTAACGGTACTGGAGATAGCTCTTGTAACACCCGATGAGTTTCCTGTACTTTTGCCCCTGTGTCCGGCCGGTACATGATTCCGCCAGGATGATATTCCTTAATAAATGCTTCTAATTCTTCTTTATTGTCTGAACTGCCAATCGGACAAAATAATTGCCCTACTTTTTCATGTAAGCTCATCGATTGAAGGGTTTCTTCCACCCACTTGATATCTTTATCGCTAAGTAAAAATGGTTTATTTCTTAAATGCGCTAGACTGGCATTAAGTTTTATCATGGTAATCAACTCCTAATCTCGTTAACTTCTAATAGTTGGTCTATATCTAAATTTGTTAAATCTGGTAATTTCATATCCGCATTTAGGCAATTTGCTGCGGAACCGATACCTACCGCTTTCATCCCAGCAGCTTTTGCAGCATCAATTCCTGCCTGGGCATCTTCAATAACAGCGCATTCTTCAGGCTCTACACCGAGAATTTTAGCTGCTAATAAAAATACCTCCGGATCGGGCTTACTATTTTTGATGCTATTTCCATCAGCAATCGCATCTAAATTCGTTGTTAACCCGATTTGGTTCAAAATAAATGGAGTGTTTTTACTCGAAGAGCCAATGGCGATCTTTATATCCCTAGCTTTTAATCCTATTAATAGATTGATCACTCCTGGTAAAATGTCGTTTGGTGACAAGTTGTTAAGCAGTTCACAATAGATGTCATTTTTTCGCAATGCAAGAAGGTGCTTTTCGTTATCACTGTAGGCTTTGTCCGAGTGACTTAGAATAATTTCCAGACTTTCCATTCTGCTTACACCACGGAGTCTTTCATTTATTTCTCTATCAAAATAAATTTGTTCCTGATCGCTAATTTGTTTCCAAGCTTTGTAATGATATTCATCGGTGGAGACAATCACACCGTCTAAATCAAAAATAACTGCAGAAATTTTCATAGTTCCCATCCTTATATCAAATAGTAAGCGACGTGCCCTGAAGCATCATCTGAAAGCGTTTCCTATTACAATTATTATGATATAAAAAATAGCAATATATTGCTCTCCCCTTTTTGGCTGAAAACAGGCCGATATTTGTTCTATTTTCTTTTTCAATATGTTCGTAGATTAAGGGAAGATGAAAAAAAGAGCCCTGATTAACAAGAGCTCTTCGACTACAATAAACCTATCTCCGAAATATGTTCCTTACTGAACTTTTTCTGCCCAAAGTTTTTTCAAAGTGTTTCAAGAAATTTACTGGCATCACCTATTAAAGGAAGAATAACCCGACAGACTCTCTGTCGGGTCTAATAATATTCTAATTTTTTAGCAGCAGGTAAGCTTAACTTCGGGATATCTAAGAATTTCTTAATAGCTAGAGCACAGGCCCCCATGACACATGCATTGGTTCCGAGCTCTGATAAAATAATCTCTTTATAACTAATAATGGAGGATCAAAAGTGAATGATACTTTACCCTATTTTTATATAGAATTGCAAACAGTAATTTAAAAAACGTTATTCTCCTTTAACCTAAAGAGGAATAACGTTTTTTTACTACCTAAGCCATAACATAGTCTTCTGCGCCAGGATATCCATACTGCTTATTATTTCATTCTTCGAACTGCTTTAAAAAAGTAAGGAGTTTTTCCATCCAATAAATATTATGTTCTGATTGACTAAAAGCATGTTCACTAATAAATTCAACCGCTCTCAGTTGTTTTTCATCAAGTAATTCAATTCGTACTTCAGCCTCTCTATATTTAGCCCAACGATTCTTCTCTTGTTTTATAGTTTCCTCAAGGAACAAAGCCGCCTTGGCTGGATCAATGTATTTTATCAGGTAAATCGAAATGTACAAATCTTCTATCTTTAAGACCTCTTTAAAGCTGTTATAAATCTCCTGCTCAAGAAACCGTCTTCCTTCCTGCGTAATTCCGTACAGGGTTTTGTTTGGGCGATTGATTATCTGAATTGTTTCGACAGGTTGAATGAGCCCTTTTTTCTGTAATGCCTCAAAATTATAGTAAAATTTTCCCTCACTTATTTTTATGGGAATTACATCTAGCAACGCTTTCTTTAGTTGATAGGGGCTGCTATTCTCATTAGCCAAACTCCCAAGTATAAATAACGAAAGAGACATAGCAACATCTCCTTTCTAATAATTAGTGTCTTAAACCTTTAAATTTTATCATAATAGTCATCGTCTTACCTCCATTTGTCTACATTCTCAGTAGTTGAAACATTTGCTAACCATTTACCAAAGAGCTTTTTTAAGTGCGTAAAGCAAGAGTATTAAAGCCTATTTATATAATTTTGCATCATAACAAAAATAAAAATTCTTTAGTAAAATGTACTCTATAAAAACTACTCTGATTGGAGTAATTTAAAATTAGCAAGAGACATGAGGTAATACATAATTAACAATTAACTATTATTTATTACTTTGTGTAAATCCATTTAAAGGAGCACGACTATTATGAATAGAGAAGTAATTCCAATGAATGAAATCACAAATTTTCAATCACGTGCAGAAGAATTTTTTCCTATTAATTGGTACAAAGAAATGCTTCACAATCATCCGGTTTATTATCATGAAAAAACAAATACATGGAATGTGTTTAAATATGAACATGTTAAACAGGTATTAAGTAACTATGAATACTTTTCAAGTGAAGGTCCTAGAACAACAATTTTTGTTGGAGCTAAAGACAAACAAGAAGAGAATTCACCTATTATGAATATTACACTTCAAGATCCGCCTCGGCACCGGAAAGCTCGCTCCTTGTTAGCAGCTGCTTTCACTCCCCGCAGCTTAAAGAACTGGGAGCCACGTATTCAACAGATTGCAACCGAACTTGTGGAAGCCATACCAGAAGGCTCTACTGTTAATATTGTGGATGCCTTGGCGGGGCCATTACCTAGTCTAGTCATAACGGATTTATTTGAGGTACCGGTACAAGATAGGTATCAGTTCAAAAAATGGGTTGATATCCTTTTCCAACCTTATGACAGAGAAAGGCTAGAAGATATTGAACTAGCAAAACAAAATGCTGCAAAAGAATATTTCCAATACCTTTACCCGATTGTCGTTCAAAAGCGTTCGAACCTTGCCGATGATATAATCTCTGATTTGATCCAAGCCGAAGTTGATGGTGAAAGGTTTTCGGATGAGCAGATCGTACAAACCACAATGTTACTTCTAGGTGCCGGGGTTGAAACAACAAGTCATGCGATAGCCAATACTTTCTATTCATTACTCTATGATGACCAGTCAGTATATGGAGAACTAAGAGATAATTTAGAATTAGTACCAAACGCAGTCGAGGAAATGCTCCGTTATCGTTTTCATATGTCAAGAAGGGATCGAACTGTGAAACAAGACAATAATTTATTAGGTACTGAATTAAAAAAAGGTGATGTAGTTATTGCGTGGATGAGTGCATGCAATATGGATGAAAATATGTTTGAAGATCCATTCTCTTTAAACATTCATCGTTCAAATAATAAAAGACATTTGACATTTGGAAATGGTCCACACATATGTTTAGGCGCGCCTCTTGCACGATTAGAAATGAAAATTGCCCTTGAGGCATTCTTACAAAAGTTTTCACGTATCGAACCGGTTGAAGGTTTTAAATTAGGAGAAAATTTAACTTCTTCCGCTACGGGACAGTCCTTAACTTATTTACCGATGAAGGTGTATAAATAAAGTTCATAAAGTCAATTAATGATATGTAAATCGATTTGGGAACACCAGTTGATCTGTGTTGTTCTCTTTTTTTATTTAACTAACCTTAATTAAATGCAAGCTTTTCAAACATATGTGATATAAAAAAGAGCCCTTATTATTAAGAGCTCAAGTTGACCAAATATAATTGTAAGTTATCCATTTTCAATTTTATTTTCTGGTCCACAACAAGATGGCTACAGATTCTTCATTACTGCAGCGATTTCAATACATAAATCCTCAGCTTGGGGTACATGTCCTAATTTATCAATAAATGCATGGGTCATCCCTTTATAACGGAAACAAGTGGTTTCTACGCCTGCATCCTCAAGCTGCTTAGCATAAAACTCTGTATGAATGCGTAAACCGTCAAATTCTGCTCCAGCTAAAATAGCTTTTGGCAGACCAGCATGTGATTCGGCAAGCATTGGACTAACGTAAGGATTATTGATATCTTCCTTATCAGATATATAAGCTCCTAAAAAATGATTATCTTCAAATTTTGAAGGTCTTCCAAGTGATATAAGTCCCTTGATGATGTCCTTGTGCTCCTTTGACTTTTCAAAAAAGTTTTCACTCCACTCATATCCGTCAACCATGGCATCCGCTTGTGTAACTGCCGGATAAATCAATACCTGCATGGCAATTTTTGGTGTACCTTCATCTCTTGCTTTCAAACAAACTGCCGCTGCATAATTGCCTCCGGCACTATCTCCGCCAACACTGATTTTCTCAGGGGCAATTCCATATGCTTCTGCATGATCATAAACATGCTTTACCGCATAATAATTGTCATTAAATCCATTAGGGAATGGCTTTTCTGGAGCTAAAGAATAATCTACGTTAAATACCACTCCATCAGTTAATTCTGCTAACAATTTGCAGAAGTTTTCTACCGTATAAACGCTGCCGCCAATCCAGCCGCCTCCATGAAAAAATACAAATGCAGGCCGTTTTGGATTTTTTTCTGATTTTCTTGGATAGTAGCGCCATAAGCCTACTGTATTTCCGCTATCTGTGATTTCTTCATATTTTGTATGTATTTCTACTGTGTTTAAATTATAGTTAGGGAATCCCATGTTTTCCCTCATGATAGGAATCAATGCTTCCATTGGCGGCATCGCTGCAGGTTCTTCTCCATCTAATTTTCCGGCCCAATGATTATCCATAAGACTTAATTCCATAGGATCAAGATATCCGGGTCTAGCTTCACCTGGGCTTGGTTTTACGATAACTTTAACTCCATTATTTTCGATAATCGTAGTTTCATTTTGTAATAGGTCGATGGCACTTGTACTATATTTACGCATGATAATAACTCCTCTCTTAACCTAAAATTTTTCAATCTAACCACTTTAAGAAAACGCTTTCCTGTATGAATTTTATAATATACCTACTTCTTGTATAATACATCCTCTTTTTTGCCTGAAAATAGGCGAATTTTTGTCCTAGGGAAAATCGATCCGGCATGGTTAAAAAGTTTGTTAATGCAGCAGCTTCTCTGTCTTCCCATAATTTGATTGTTTCAATTTTCATATGATGATACCCTCTTTCTTGTTTTCGCTGATTGGCCACATTAATATACTAATCTGCCGATATTATTTTTCCTTTCTAAGGCTAACATCGATTTTTGCACTTATCTTAGCAAACGTTCTCATTCTTTTTAATATTAAATTCAAAGGGGTTTTTGCTTGAATCAAAGATTATGTTTATTACAATAATTCAATACTTCATTTATCGATTCAATAATACTTTCTTCTTTTTCATGTACATGATAGACTTCTTTTTAAAAAGGATTTTGGATAGATGAAAAAAAATTTATATTATATTGAAGAAATAGTACCTTTGTATTTCCCAGATGAAAACTGGGAGATTGTCCCCGGACCAAGCGGAGAAAACAATACAACCCTATTTATACTCGCAAACAGTGAGCAGTACGTACTGAGAATTTACGAGACCCATCAAGATGAAGACAAGGTAAGCTATGAACATGCTGTATTACTAGCGCTAAAAGAACGACCGCTTTCCTTTTTTATACCTGTACCAATGAGAACCAAAGCTGGGCAAACCATTGTCATAACTAAATCCGGATTTCTTGCAGGATTGTTCAGATTTATCGATGGGAAGAATCCTGCCCTTGAGGACTTAGATCAAATATATTCATTTGGTATGGTGACTGGTCAACTTACTGCAGAACTTGCCAAGGTCAGTGTAAACCACCTGCCAGTATACAGACCATATTATGATATGGATAGTACACACCCAAGATGTTCTTTGGAACAGATTAAAGATTTTTCACTAACTCCACCAGAGAACTTTATGGAGTTAACTCAAGAATTATTAATTATCTACAATCAACTAGTTTCATTTCAAGACAGAGTTCCATTTTTAAAAAGGCTTCCCCACCAACTTGTCCATGGAGATTTAAATGCTTCCAACATTCTTTCGGGAGGGAATGGAAAAATTTCAGCGATTCTTGATTTTGAATTTGTTACACATGATTTACGAGTGATGGAAGTCGCGGTTTCGATTTCCGATTTTATTGATGATGAAGAGGATGAAACGATTATTTTTAAAAAGATTACTGCCTTCCTAATGGGATATGGCAGCAGGATTAAGCTGGCAGAAGGAGAAATTGAGGCCCTTCCTCTTTTAATCCAACTACGAAGTTTAGATGTATTTATCCATTTTCTCGGTCGTTATTGGGACGGAGTTGACTCTATTGATACGGTCAAGAAGTATATTTGTAAGGCTGCGCAAAGAGTTTCATGGATTTTAAAACATCAAGACAAGTTCATCAATTTCTCTGAAAAATAGCATAAATAAAAAAAAGCTGCCAACCTATGGCAGCTTTTTTTCTTAGGTTTTTGACTACTCTGATGATAAACTTTTTTGGATGAAGGTCGTCAATAATTTTGCACTAACGTCACCCTGTTACATGATGGAGCTCCCTAATCCTGAGAATTATACTGAGTACTCAAACCAATGAAAATATGCAGGAACACTCTTTTTTTGTCCACTTCCTACTGTATAAAGTCCGAAATATACACCAGTGAATCCCCCAGCTACTTCAGTTGATAATAGCGAACATTCACCTGAGCCTAAAATAATAGACTCTCCGTCTTGCTTTTGATAGGCAAACGTATAATTTTTAGCATCTGCATGAACAGTTAAAATAATATCCTCTCGAATATACTCATGTTCAGACTCAACCTTCCAAAGGGATCCGATTCTTCGTCTTACAAAAACCTTTTTTACACCATCTCTAATTCCCAATACAATTTCATAATGAAATCGTTCATTCATGAAGACGGTTAGCCCAGCCTCTTCCCCCTCCATTGTTGGAGAGAATTCTAGAAATGTTGATACCTTGCAATCGAAATGCTGTTGCCTGCGGCCTACGAACGCTTGAGAACCTAAGTCATTTAAACTTGTAGAAGTCCCATATAACGTAAGGAAACCCGGCCTATCAGTTAAAGACCAGCTTTCTTCATTAGGATTACGCAGGAAATTCCAAGAGAACTCTAAAGCAGGCTCATTAAAGTCATCTTTATACTTAATATGTTCTTTATCCTCTATTTTGAGTGTTCTTCCGTCCATTTCTAATTCGACTTGAGCACCAATTATTGGCCAAACATCTTGACCCCAATCAACTGGAGCCAAGAAAGTTTCTCTGCCAAGATGATGGTGTTTTCCACTAAAAGGAATCGGGGCAGGGCGAATTCCTAAAAATACTGTCCACCAGCTGCCATCTGTATATTCAACTAAATCAGCATGCCCAGTGGCTTGAATCGGGCTTGCACTGCTGCGATGGGTAAGAATTGGGTTATTGGGATAACTTTCAAATGGACCAAAAGGCTGTTGGCTTCGTGCCATTGTTACCATATGCCCGTATTCTGTTCCACCTTCAGCAATCAGTAAATAATACAAGCCGTTTATCTTATAAAGATGGGGACCCTCGGGATGGGCCCCGCCTGTACCTTGCCATATTAACCGGCGCTCAGTAAGAATCTCCCCGGAATCAATATCGATTTCAGCCTGATAGATCCCTAGAGTTTCTCCACTGAAGATATCTTGTGTTCCCGTAAGATAAACCTTTCCATCCTCATCAAATAATAGAGAAGGATCTATTCCAGGCCAATCCAGCCAAATTGGTTCTGACCAGGGGCCCTCAGGATTTTCAGTCCATACAATAAAGTTTTTTCCGATTGTTAGATTCGTTGTAATCATATAAAAACGGCCATTATTATATCGAATGGTTGGGGCAAAAATCCCCATGGAACTCTTTGATTCGTGTAAAGGTAATTGACTATCACGAGTTAAACAATGACCTATCTGTTTCCAATTAACCAAATCCTTAGAATGAAAAATCGGTACACCTGGGAAATATTCAAAGGAACTAGTAACTAGATAAAAATCTTCTCCTACTCTACAAATACTAGGATCTGGGTGGAAGCCGCTGATAACTGGATTTTGATATTTCATAATTGAAATTCCCTTCTTTCTCATAGATTGTAACTTTAATAGGGATTAATGTTAAGAAGGCACTTAATTTGGGCAAGGTCAGCATTGACTTTTTCAAATCTGTTCAGATATTTAATGTGTTCGGACAGCCACACTAGTTTTTTCCTCTGGCCTGTCCGAAGGTGCCTCGGGTTCGGACAACAACACCCTTTTTTTCTTCCTGCCTGTCCGAAGGTACCTCGGGTTCGGACAGCAACACCAGTTTTTTCCTCTGGCCTGTCCGAAGGTGCCTCGGGTTCGGACAACAACTTCCATTTTTTCTCCCTACCTGTCCGAAGGCGCTTCAAATTCATCAATTTGACTAAGTTTATTCGTTTACAGCATTGTTCTTTGAAATCTCCCCTAACACACGACCACTTTCCTTTACCATTCTCTCTTGTGTATCACGGTTTACTCCAATAATCCCAAAATGCGGATCGTATCCAAACGTCCATTCATAGTTATCAAATGTAGACCAATATAGATAACCTAGAACTTGAATTCCATCCTCAATGCACGAATGCACTCCTTTAAGACCACGTTGGATAAATTCAACCCGACGGCTATCATCATTTGTTGCAATACCGTGTTCCGTTACCAGCACAGGGATGTCTAACTCTTTGGCTACATTTCGAATCGTTCCAGCAAGTGCTTCGGGATAAAACTCATACCCCATTGCGGTCACTTCTGTTCCTTCTGCCAGCGGAACTTGTCCACCTGGACCATACACTTCAAGGGTGTAATTCTGTACGCCGATAAAATCATCGCCTTCAATGATTGATTTAAATTGCCCAAAATAATCATGCCATACTTTCGCGGCTTGTTTTTCTCCACCTTCAATCGCTTGAATTTCAGGCAGGGCCAAGGAAAATCCAACTTTGGTAGACGGGTTTATTTTTTTCATAACCTCTCTTGCTTTGCAATGCGCATCTTTCACAATTTCTAATGACACCTCATCAGAAGCCATATGGAAAGTGAAATATTGATCAATGGTTGTCCCGCATTTCTGGGCAGCTGATTCTCTCCAGCCCGGTGCTGTCCAAGACTTGGCATCCATCCCAACAGGCGGCATAAAGTTCATATTAATAAATAATTCTTTTAACATGACTGGCAAATTGACTTCATTCATGGTCAATACATAAGGAATATACTGGCCAAACTCCTTGAATACGACCTCACAATATTTCGCGAATAGGTCCGCTGTTTTAGGATTTTTCCAGCCGCCTAGTTTCATCAGCCACTGTGGAGAAGTAAAATGCATCATCGTAACCACTGGAGCAATATTGTTGTCGTAACATGCTTTAATAACATCTCGATAATGATCTAATTCAATTTGAGAATATACACCCTGTTCAGGCTCAATTCTTGCCCACTCTATGGAAAATCGGTAGCTGTTAAGTCCAAGACTTGCCATGAGTTCGATATCCTGTTTGTATCGATTGTAGTGATCGACTGCATCACCGGAATAATCTCTATAAGGGGATCCTTCAGAATATTCTTCAGCCCACATATCCGATTTATTATTGTTTCCTTCTACCTGGTAGGCAGATGTCGCCGTTCCCCAAAGGAAGGATTTAGGAAAAACATATTTCATTCTAGGTTGCCTCCTGTTTTCAATTATTTTATTCATTCTTGATAAACCCATTTTATCAATCGCTAACCCTATGGGTAATGTTAAAAAACAAGGTCTTGATTGCTCGAATCATAGTTTTTATTTTTTGTTGTCCAATGAGTAAAATCCCTCTCATTTTAAATACTTTATTTACTTACCATATGTATTTTTATATATTACAATAAAAGATAATTACTCTAATCATCATTAAAAAGGAGCACTATGGATCGAATAGAACTTAATAGCTACTTAGACAAATTTCATCTTGGGCCAATCGATAAAGAAAGAGTCTTGAGGGAGTATAATCCCGAAACTGTGATGATAAATGGAGAACCTGTCTATCAATTTAATAGAGCATTTGATATAACAGATGCACCAATTGATGAGAAAATCTCGATCTCTCAACAACCTTACGGCTCGGTTATTCCTCTCCATATGCATGATTACATCGAAATGATGTTTGTCTATAGAGGAACGTGTACTATTTTAATAAATGGGAAAAAGATACATTTGAATAAAGGGGAACTAATTTTAATTAATAAAGAAGTACCTCATAGTGTAGCAGAAAGTGCTAAGGAGGATATTGTCATTAATATGATTCTTAAACAGGATTACCTTTCTCCAAGTTTTCTTAGAAGATTGACCCAAAAAAGTATTATCTCTCAATTTATGATTGAATCTCTTGTAAGTCACCGTAATCAAAATCATTTCCTTATTTTTAGACCTGAGGAACACACCAAAGTTACAGAGATTATGGAGAATATTATGTGTGAATTTTTTGATCGTGATTTCTGTTCGGCAGAAATTATCGACTCTTATTTGATTGTTTTATTTTCAACCTTAATTCGATACACACACTACCAGACAAGGGATGAAGCCGAGGAGAATACTTCTTTACTTATTTTTTTGAAATATATCGAAGACCATTACCGTAATTGTTCTCTAGTTAAAATGGGGCAGACCTTTGGCTTTAATCCAAGTTATTTGTCTACACTGCTAAAAAAAGGGACCGGGAAATCATTTAAAGAACTTCTCCAGATTCAACGGTTGAACCAGGCTGCTTTGTATTTGTCTAATACTGATTTACCAATCCCTGAAATCGCTCAAGAAGTAGGATATTCCAGTGTTACTTTCTTTTATAAAAAATTCAAAGAACTATTTAAAGATACCCCACATTGTTATAAGGAAAAGAATAAAACATGACAAAAACCATCCCAAAAGCGGATGGTTTTATATTGATATTCTATTTAAAATGCCTTTTCAACCATTTATCAGCTAAATCAAACCAAACTTTACATTCTGGGTTTAGATGGCTGGCTTCACCCGCAGTAGTCTCATCACAAAGAGATAACCCGTGTACCCCGCTTTCAAAAACGTGCAGCTCATACGGAACTTTATGTTTTGCCAACATGGTTGCAAATCTTAAGGAGTTTTCAGCATAAACCAGATCATCGTCAGCAGTGTGCCAAATAAATGTTGGCGGTGTTTGCGATGATACATAGTTTACTGGACTAACTTCTGAAAGTTGTTCATCACTAGGATTAGAAGTACCAAAAACTGCTTTTCCCGAAATCTCCCAGAATCCTTTAATAAACTCATTAGCCTCTGTTTCCACTTTCTTCTTCATTAACTGGTAATCTACTAAAGGATATCCAAGAATAACTGCATTAGGCTTGAACAGTTCATTATCAACATTAAACTCTTCATTTAATAGACTGCTGTTCCAATGGACTCCCATACTTGCTGATAAATGAGCACCGGCAGAAAAACCACAAACTGCAATCTTATCCGTATCCACTAACCACTTCGATGCATGTTCGCGGATGATGAGCATAGCCTTGGCTAGATCAAACAATGGCTGCGGATAAGCTGATTTCTCATTAGGAGCCGGTGGATTATTAAAATCTTGAACCCACTCCTTAAAATAGGTGTTATATCGGAGAACAAACGTATGATAACCAAGAGAAGCGAAACGCATTGCAACCGGTTCAGCCTCTCGATCGGAGGTTCCTAAATATCCGCCGCCAGGGCAAATAACGACTGCAGGGCGTAGTTGGTCCTTTTGAAATTCCATCGAGTTATTAAGAATGTAAGTATGTAAGGTTACCGTTTCACTATCATCCCACAATTGGATTTTTTTAATCAACATCTACATATCTCTCCTTCTATAACTAATATGAAAATATCAATAGGAGTGAATCGATACTTGAGTATCATTCACCCCTATTTCAATTATATATTAAACTGCTTTTTCTTGAATATCATGGTTAGCTTTCAATTTCGCTCCCATTTCCGGAATTGGAAGAACAAACACTGCTGAAAGAATGGAGAAAGCCGCTAATACTAAGAAGAAGAACGTATATCCATCTCCGCCAAATAGACTTACGCCTAAAGCAATTAAAGCAGGTGCTGCGAAATTTACTAGTGTTGATGCTAGATTTGTTGTCGTATTCATAATCGAGATGTCTTTTGCAGCATTCTCTTTGTTTGGAAGAATTCGGTTTACAAGGGCATTGTCTACCGCACCGTATAATCCAAATCCAAAGTTAAAGATAAAGTTGCCAACAATTACCCATGTGATATTACTTGAGAAGGCAAATGTGATTAGACAAACTCCTGTTAAAAGGGCTGCACCGATAACAAAAGGTTTTTGTTTTTTCACTTTATCGGATAAAAAGCCACCAAGTATTCCAGCTGCAACCATTACCCCGATAGCCGGAGCAGTAAGTCCCATTAATTGAAAAATCTTTGTTTCACCCAAGTGAAATCTTGCGATATAGAAAAGCGTTAACATATTCATTCCGGCATTTGTAAAATAAATAAATAGCTTCGTTAATAATGCCCATGTATAGGAAGGGTGCTTTTTAAAACTTGGATAAAATCCACGAATACCAAACGAATTCTTTTCAGCTTTTGTTTCTGTTCCAGCAAAATAATTATCTTTAATAAGAAGAGCAGCTATGAACCCACCAATTAATTGGACAATAATCATAGTAATCATTTTTTCACTTTGGGTAGACTTAGCAAAGACTCCCATTAACATTTGTCCAGTCATTACAAAAGCAGGTGCTGCGGCACCAATAATCCCTGAAATCCGACCAAACTTTTCTTGTTCTACTTGTTCTGGAACAATCGCATAACATGAGAGTGAAACCATTCCATAAAAGAATTGTGCCAAACACCAGGAAATCACAAGCATTGGGATTGATGTAGAATACGCGAGAGCTAACATACAAATGGCGCCGCCGATACTACCTCCAATAATCCAAAATCGTCTTCTCCCCATCTTTACTCGAGTTTTATCTGCAATGATCCCACTGAATAGTCCAAAAATAACAACCGCTATACCTGTAATCCCAGATGCAGTACCATACACAGCTGTTGAATGTTCCGGCCCAACAATTTTTATAATAATAAATTGAATTAGTCCAAACGCTAATAATACTAATGGCGCAATTGCCGTCCCAACTCCAAGAATTGATGCAACGATCAATCTTCCAAATGGCGTCTTATTCATTACCGTATTCTCCATTTTATTGCCTCCTTATTTTATAATGCTTCAATTTACCTAAAAAAACTATTTTTTATCATTCCTATGAATTCTTCTTACTGGAAACGCTTCCTTATGTACTTCATTATAGAGGTATGAAAACCTTTACACTATCCGATATTTGTTCAAAGCAGGTACGTAAATTGTCATTTCAGTTTTTTATAGTTCCTTTTTACTAATTATCTGCAACAAAAAAAGGCAGGTTGATTCCTGCCTCAATTTTGTATTCAAACTGTACTCTAATCGGTTGAATCCTGCCTATAGTGTTTTTTGTGGAATAATTTCATATAATTGAACTTCATGGGGTTCAAGATTGGCTGTTAAAATATAATTTTCTTCAATACGGACATCGCTTATTTGAAGTCTAGGTACACTGGAATTTTTCAAATAACTTATTTCTTCCGTACTCATGGTTTGAGGTGCACCCATCTCAACCCACTTATCAAATGAACTTCCATTATCTCTGTTTAATTGGTATTGCTTTACTTTGTATGTTCCTTTTTTCAATTCATTTAAGATGAATTTCATTTCAATTGGATTCTGATTAAGAAACACATCGTATCTATTTTCTAAATCGATGTTTGCATGCTGGTTCATACAATACAGCCGGTCATAATGACAATAATGATATAGAAGAAGCTGATAACCCTTTGAATTTTTCGTAAGAAAATAGCCATCCCCTTGAGAAATGAGTTGATTTCCCAATTTCCCCAGCAGCTGATACGCAAAAAAAGCCGGTTTGGGAATGTTCCGATTGGTAATTAACCCAAGACCGCCATGAAAATCGACCGTCGACGCTCTTCTCTCCTCAATTAAATCCGTTATCGTCCAATAGCCAAAGCTTTGAATGGAATCCATATTTTCCAAGAGATTTTTTATGATAAACGACGCTTTAAAACTAGTATCATTCGTTAAATCACGATGATAGGCCGTAGAGTTCCATTCAGATAGGTGAATTTCTAGATTATCGAGATTATTTTCTAACAAAATCTGCTTGAGATCAGCTATGCGGTTTTTCAGAAAGCTTTCGTCTCTTGAAATATAACCGAAATCCATGGCATTTTCATTTGTTAGATTCTTTTTCTTATTTACATCCAATTCATCATGTGAGTAATTATGGAACGAGATAAAATCAGGAAGACAACTCTCTTCCCTGCAAAAATCTAAAAATCGCTGCAGCCAGTCACTGTTTTTAATCGAAACAATACTAGGTCCTCCTACTTTATAAAGTGGATTTATACCCTTAATCGTTTCGTAGGTGTTTTTATATAACGTGCAATAATCTTCGAAGGTTCCTCGCCAAAACACATAAAAATCCGGCTCATTCCATACTTCAAAATACCATTGTAAGATTTCCTCTTCCCCATAAAGGTTCTCATAATGTCGAATAAACGCCTCTAAGAGGGCATTCCATTTTTCTATATCCTTTGGTTTACTGACGTTGCTTTCTTTAAAAAACACGGTTTCATTACAAACGGCTAAATCACTTGGCATAAAGCCTAACTCGACAAACGGATTAACTTGGATACTTCGTAAAAAATGTATTAGCTTATCTGTATATAGAAAATTGAACTCAGGTACTCCTTGTTCATCTTCGCCATAAACCATCATTTCATCATCAAAAATGCCATGAAACCGAAGATAGTTGAAATTCGTCGCATCCTTCACCATCTTAAGCTGATTTTGTACATCAGTGTATAGACACTCTTTTGCTTTTCCAACAGTCATAAGATTCTTCCAAGTATGAGCAAGCTTCTGTGCTTTTTCCGCCACATTCACTTTAAATGTCTTTTTTAAAACAGATTTATTTTCGAATACTAATGCTTGTTGGTTACTGGGCAAGAAGGCAAACAGTTGGTCAAATGCCTTTGTTTTATCAATTTCCACATAGTTCGCCAGTGTCACCTTATTACTCTCCGTTTTTTTGGGTTCCATCTCTACGGCACGCCGGTATTCACTTGGTGTCTGATGATAGAATTCCTTAAAAGCCCGGTTAAAAGCTTTTACACTTGCAAATCCATTATCAAGGGCAATCTGCGTCAGTGGAATATCGGTAAAAACAATATCTTTAACAGCATGATCCAGCCTGATACTATCTACATATTTGGAAAAAGGCATCCCTAAATGTTTTTGAATAAACTTTGATAAGTAATGGACAGATAAAAATTCTAGCTGTGATAATTCATTTAACGTAATCTGCTGCTTAAAATTGTCCTTTACATAGGAGGTAATCCTTAGTAACCGTTCGATATGTTTCTGGCTGGAAACCTTGCTTTCTTTTTCTGTCTCTTCTTTAAAGTTTTTGATCAGCAAATAAATTAACTGAAAATAGAGGGATTTTATTTGTAATTCGTAACCCTCACCCTCTTTATTTATAACCCACATCATCTGCGCTAACAAAGAACGCAATTCATTAAACTCTCCTTGATGGTTCTCATCATACAGAAAAGATTTACACGAGAAGGCGTAGCCATCAACATCTTTAATATTTTCTTTTAATTCGGGAATTGGCAGCTGAATGGTAAGTAGTAAATTCTCATCTTGGTGCTGAATTGCATGAATATCGTTTGCATTAATGAGAATTACATCTTTCTCATTTAACTCAAAACGCTTATCATTAACAGACACACCCACTTTTCCTTTTAGAACAAAGATGATCTCAATACTGTCATGCCAATGGTTTGAAACATAATCGACACTGTTTAAAAATATATGCAAGGGGAGTTCTTTATTCATTTCTATAATTTCATAGGTAAAATTCATTTCGGTCACCCAACTTAATTGAATTACTTTATTTTTTCTAGTATACATGTATGTGTCGAAAAATGTAAAAAACAGACCGTAATTGGCCTGTTAGTCTACAATTAATAATTTAATGTTTCTATCCTCTAGCTCTATTTTCGTTTCTTCATTTATTTTTGAATCGGTAATTATGCAGTCGAGATTTGAGAAAGGAGAGATTCTTGAAAATGCACGAGTTCCAAATTTACTTGAGTCTACCATCAAAATTGTCTCATCGGCAATTTCCATCATCTGTTTCTTTAGTAAAGCTTGTGATTCATTAAAATCACTTAACCCTCTTTCTAGATGAACTCCTTTGCAAGATAGAAACGCCTTATTGACGTGATACATGCTAAGTGATCGTTCAGCTAACGGTCCGACATAGGATAAAGATTGCGACAGCAAGGTTCCGCCAGTGGAAATGACTTTGATTTGTTCTTTTTTACTAAGCTCAATCGCTACCTTTATGGAATTTGTTAAAACGGTTAAAGGCATATCAGGCAGTTCTTTCGAAACATACCAAGCGGTGGTACTAGCATCCAACACAATTTGATCCCCAGGCTCAATCAAACGGACAGCTGCCGCAGCAATCGCTTTTTTTTGTTCCGCGTTTGTGATTTCTCGTTCTAAATAAGAAACCTCTCCTTGATCCTTTTCAATACTAACCGCACCGCCATGAGAGCGCATTAATAAGTTCTCTTTTTCAAGCTTTTCTAAATCCCGGCGGATGGTTTCTTCCGTAACAGAGAAAATTTTACTTAATTCAGTTACCCGGATACTTAATCGTTCATTAACTAATTCCACAATCTTTTTTTGTCTTTCTGCTACCAGCATTCTCCTACCCCTCTCAGCGTATTTTTATTTATGTTGTTTTGTATTTGTTTTTTACTTATTATGACTATAACTATACCATATTTTTTTGGAAAACAAAAACAAATAATACAAAAAGAAAGATTTAATTGTTTTTCAGGCGCAAACAGGACAGGCGCTCCACTCACGCCTATCCGCAATCATACCAACCTATTAAAATCGCTCCTTAAAGGAGCTAAATTCTCTAAAGAGGACTTCTGCTTTACTGCTTTATCGCTTTATTAACCAAATTTCGGGTCGATATTAACAAAAAACCAAGGTATATTAACAAAAATCAAGATATATTAACAAGATTAGATACCATATTAACAAATTCCAGCTTATATTAACAAATCCCCTCAACCACCGCCAAAAAAGGCTGACCCAAAAGATCGTTGAATAGCGACTTTTTTTGGATCAGCCTCTTTAATCTATTCATTTACTGATACAGCTTCCATTTCCAGCATTTTCAACTCGGCAATAATGGTTTTAACCTTATCAACTGTTAGATTCGCCTCTTGTAATTCCGCCAATTCTTTCAAGCTCCTAGCTTTTGTTGAAAAAATAGCCGGTGGTTTTGTGATACCAGGGGCAAATTTCTCTATAACAGCAACTGCCTCACTATAATCTAGGAAATCAATAATTGGTGTATCTTCAGTAAAGCATGGTCTCAATTCACTCTCGTTTCGATATCTAAAGTGATAAGATCCAGAACCTACAGTAAGTCGTACACCCTCTATCGTTTCCCTGTATGAATGAATATCTCCTGAAACCAATGGTTTATTTCCTTCCAGAACGTCAGCAAGATGCGCTTTAGGCAGAAGAATCTCTGCGGTTGTATTAGCAGGAATTTCAACCTCTATTTCTACCATATCATTCGTAAGATGCCAAGATGATAAAATCCTTCCATACATGGATTCATAAGCAGCTTTTGCATGAGTGAACGAAATACCTGCAAATTTTGGTTCGATTTTTATTTTCTTATAGGCAGGTATTGCTGGATCCATATCAATCCCTGCTACGGCTTTATACATCCAATTACCGATAGAGCCGTAGGCGTAATGATTGAAAGAGTTCATTTGATCACTCCAGAATGAACCGTCTTGCTTAATGCTATCCCAGTGCTCCCAAACGGTGGTGGCTCCTTTTTTCACTTGGTACAACCAGGATGGGAAATCATCCTTCATTAATAATTTGACGGCTGTTTCATGGTAACCGCCTTTTGAAAGAGCTAAACTGATATACGGTGTTCCGACAAATCCTGTGTTCAGATGATAATCGTTTTGAATTAGTAATTGATTTAGCTCATAGGCTGTCCGTTCTTTGGATTTTACGTCCACAATATCAAACATAAGGGCAATGACATGGGCGGTTTGGGTTGGAGACACCAATCTGCCGGATGGCGAAACAAATTCATGATTAAATTGTTCGATAATTTTTTCCAATAAGAAACTATATTCCTGAACTTCCTCTGATTTCCCAAGGACCTCGGCCGCATCTCTTAGAATCCTAGTTGAATGGGCATAAAAGACGGTCGCTATAAAATCTCTTGCCGTGGCGCCAACAAAGCTATTTTCTTTCGCATCCAGGGCTAACCAATCACCGAAATGGAAGCCAGTGTTCCATAGATATTCATTCTTACCCTGCCTGCGGATATATTCTACCCATACCTTCATACTGTTATATTGTTCAGCAAGTACACGTTTATCTCCATAGGTCTGATAAACGGTCCATGGAATAATCGTCGCTGCATCCCCCCAAGCGGCAGAACCTTTTCCACCTTCTACATTCGGAATGACAAACGGTACATTGCCATCTGGAAGCTGATCAGCCTTTAAATCCCTCAGCCACTTTGTGAAAAATGGGCCTCCATGATAATTAAATAACGCTGTAGGAATGAAAACTTGGGCATCCGCCGTCCATCCCAGCCGTTCACTGCGCTGCGGGCAATCGGTCGGAACATCGAGGAAGTTCCCTCTTTGTCCCCAAACTATATTTTGCTGAAGCCGATTCACTAATGGATCTGAGCATTCAAATTCACCTGTTCGCTCCATGTCAGAATGGATAACCTCACCAACAAAGTTTTCAAGCGGCAAGCCGTTTTCCTGTCCTGGATATCCTTCTACTCTCACATATCGGAACCCTTGGAATGTGAAATGTGGAGCATAGGTTTCTGTATCATTACCTTTGGCAATATACTCTACTTTTTGTTTCGCAAATTTTAGATTGCCAAAGTAAATATTCCCTTCTTTATCAAGAACCTCGGCATGCCTTAAGACAATCCGAGTTCCTGCAGGGGCATTCACTTTGAATCGAATTCGACCGACCATGTTTTGCCCCATGTCTAGAACCGTATCACCAGCAGGTGTCACAAAAGCGTCTATTGGCTTTAGAACTTCTGTTACACGAGTAGGTACATTTTCTTGTGCCACCAATTGGGTAATAGGCATTTCTTGAATAATCGTGCCGGCCCAATCATGATCATTAAAGTTTGGGCTGGTCCAGTCATCTTGTTCAAGCCTTGCATCGTATGTTTCCCCATGATAGATTTCCGAAAATAAAATAGAAGCAGTTGAAGCTTTCCATGTGTTATCCGTTACAATGATCTCTTCTGTACCATCGTTAAATGTTATGTGAATTTGAAAGAAAGCCGCCCTTCTATCACCATATATATTCCGGTTATTTTCCCTGACCAGATTTCCTTTATACCAGCCGTCAGCAAGCATTATTCCAATCGCATTGGAACCAGCAAGAAACTGGTCGGTTACATCATAGGTCTGATACTGCAACCGGTTATGATAGCTCGTCCAACCGGGTGCGAATAGTTCATCGCCAACGCGATCTCCATTTAAATATAGTTCATACAAACCAACACCTGTACCATAGATTCGAGCTGAAGTAATACCGGGTTTTAAGGTGAATTCCTTTCTTAATAGAAAGGCAGTCTCGCTTAGCGGATCTATTCCTTCGGGATCTGGTGTAATCCATTCTGCCTTCCATTCTTTAGAAGATAACAGACTCGTTTCCCACCAAGCGGTTTCACTCCATGGTGTTTCGCGATCAAAATTGTCCCAGATTTTCACACGGTAAAAATACCTTGTTCGAGGCTTTAATTCGGGACCACCATATTCAATGTGAATAGATTCATCTGATTGAATAACACCTGTATCCCATATCGTTGTAGTGAAATCCTGATCATTGGCCGTAACTTGAAGTTGATATGCCTTTTGCATCGTTCCACGGAGGTCTGATTGGATTTTCCAGCTAATTCGAGGTCTTTTGATATCAATTCCTAACGGATTACTTCTATATTCACATGTTAATGTCTCTATTTTTAAAAGCGTCATTTTCTAATTCCTCTCAATCAATACTTCTTTTTTTATCTTGTAGATGACTTAAATACAATTGGGATGAATAATACCTAAGTACCATTCATCCCGATTTTTCTAAGTATTAAAAATTCGGTAGTTTCAATTAAACAACTATTTCATTAGAAGAGTCTTTGTTGCTTTCTATGCTGGAGCCCATTTCCGGTATTGGAAGTACAAATATCGCTGATAGAATGGAGAATACAGCTAGAACTAAGAAGAAAAGAGTATATCCATCTCCGCCAAACAGGCTTACTCCTAAACCGATTAAGGCAGGTGCTGCAAAAGTTACTAGTGTTGATGCTAAATTTGTAGTTGTATTCATAATCGAGATATCTTTTGCTGCATTCTCTTTGGATGGAAGAATACGGTTTACTAGTGCATTGTCAACTGCATTGTACATACCAAAACCAAAGTTGAAGATAAAGTTACCGACAATTACCCAAGTTACGCTAGGAGAGAAGGCAAATACGATTAAACATATTCCTGTTAGAATCGCTGCTCCGATAACAAAAGGCTTTTGTTTCTTTAACTTATCTGATAGGAACCCGCCAAGGATTCCAGCCCCAACCATCATCAAAATCGTCGGAGCCATTAGCCCCATAATTTTAAAGATTGCGGCTTCACCTAAGTGGAACCTTGCAATATAGAAAAGAGTTAACATCGTCGTACCGGCATTTGTAAAATAGATAAATAACTTTGTTAATAACGCCCAGGTATAGGAAGGGTGCTTTTTAAAATTTGGATAGAAACCTCTGATCCCAATTGACCTTTTATCACTTTTAGTTGTTACAGCAACATAGTTATCCTTAATAAGAAGGGCAGTTAACGCTCCACCAATTAGCTGGACAATTATCATAGTAATCATTTTCTCTTGTAGAGTAGAATTAGCAAAGACTCCCATAATCATTTGGCCGGTCATAACGAATGCAGGCGCCGCTGCACCAAGTAGTCCCGAAACTCGGCCAAACTTTTCCTGTTCTACTTGTTCAGGAACAATGGCGTAACATGAAAGCGAAACCATACCATAAAAGAAATTCACTAGGCATAAAGTAATGACAAACACTGGGATGGATGAAGCATATGTTAGACCTAACATACATAAGGCGCCACCAATACTTCCGGCAATAATCCAGAACCTTCTTCTTCCCATCTTTACTCGAGTTTTATCTGCAATTACTCCGCTAAAAAGTCCAAAAATGACAACGGCTATACCAGAGATTCCAGTAGCTGTAGCAAAGGCAGCGGTTGCATGTTCTTGTCCTACAATTTTAATAACAATAAATGTAGAAAGTCCAAATCCTAACAGTACTAATGGAGCGATCGAAGTACCTACACCCAGCATGGCTGCTATTAATAATCTTACAAAAGGCGTCTTTTTCATCATACTATTTTCCATTGGTTTAACCCCCTCTAATTTTAAAACAATAATTTAGTCAAACGCATGGGATCATATAAATACTTGTTTTTAATCCCCTCCTTTTTGATATTTCTATTTTAGCAAGCGTTTTCATTCAATTTAATGTTAAAACCAAAGCAGTATATTGCTCGATTCAAAGATATTGTCAGCCCCCGAGCCGGACCCCGGGAGCCAAAGATATTATTTCGATACTAAGGTGTTCATTTGGGCAATACTTCCTAAATAACGCGCACTTTCCTTTACTTTTCGTTCCTGTGTGGTTCGGTCTACTTCAATTAAGCCAAATTTCATCGAATAGCCTGATTGCCATTCATAGTTATCAAAAGTTGTCCAGTGAAGGTAACCTCTGACGTGAATCCCTTCGTCCAGACAAGCCTGCACGCCTTCTAAAGCTTTGCCGATAAATTCTACCCGTCGGGAGTCATCATCGGTTGCAATACCGTGCTCTGTAATCATAATTGGAATGGATAAATCTATAGAAACCTTGCGAATCACGTTAGCCAGCGCTTCAGGATAAAATTCATATCCCATTTGGGTAAGTTCCGCTCCATCGGCAGGCTTCACTTGTCCTTCTGGCCCATAAACCTCTCTGGTATAATTTTGCAGTCCGAAAAAGTCGTCCCCTTCTAACATCGGTAAATATTGTCTAAAATAACTGTGCCATTTTTGTGCGGCCAATTCCTCGCCACCGGGGATAGACTGAATATCTGATAAAGCCATAGACAGGCCAACTTTTGTATTTGGCTGTATCCTCTTAATTGCCTGACGTGCCTTCTGATGAGTTTCTTTTAATATATTGATAGAAGACTCATCTGAAATCATATGGAACGTGAAGTAATTTTCAATGGTTGTTCCACATAATTTTGCTGCTGACTCCCTCCATTTAGGAGCTACCCAAGCGTCTCTTTCAATTCCGACTGGAGGGATAAAACCAATTTTCGAGAAAATCTCACGCAACATAACTGGCAGGTTGATTTCATTCATTGTCAATGCGTATGGGATTAAATGCCCTATTTCTCGGAACACCACTTCACAATATTTCGCAAAACGCTCGGGAACTTCAGGACTTGCCCATCCTCCCAGTCTCATTAGCCATTTAGGTGAAGAAAAGTGATGCATAGCAACGACAGGTGTAATTCCATGTTGATAACATGTTTCGAGAACATCCCGATAATGCTCAATTGCAGAACGTGAATATTGCCCTGGTTCCGGTTCAATTCTAGACCATTCGATTGAGAACCGGTAGGTATTCAATCCTAGGCTGGCCATCAGGGCAATATCTTCTCGGTAAAGCCGATAATGATCAATCGTATCCCCTGATTTATCTTTATAAGGTGATCCCTCTGCATGTTCTTCCGCCCAGAAATCGCTGTTATAATTATTCCCTTCAACTTGGTAGGCTGCTGTTGTTGACCCCCAAAGAAAATTGGATGGAAAATGTAATTTCATTTTAAACACTCCTTGTTTACTTATATCCTGCTGATTACCTATATTTTAGCAAGCGTTTTCAAAATTTTTAATAGCAAAAACAAAGAGGTTTATTGCTCGAATCAAAGATTTATATTTTTAAAAAAAATAAAACCGCCGATGAGGCGGTTCAGGATTACGAAGTCTGTACTATATTTCTCGACTTGTCTTCTCGATATTCCTTGGGGGTCTGAAAGTAGATTTCATTAAATTTTTTATAGAAAAAAGATACGCTTGAATAGCCCACTTCTTCGGCAATATCAGGAATAGGCAGGTCTGAGTTTGTTAGATATAGCGAAGCCTTATTTAATCTTTGAATCTGGAGGAGATCTTTGAATGACTTTCCGGTAGCTTTTTTGAGTACAGCAGAAATATAGTTTGGATGATATTTATAGTGTTCGGCCATTTCCGTTAAACTGCAATCCTTAAAATGGTCATCAATATATTTTAGAAATTCAAGGACCATTGCATCCTTCTGCTTGATTTCGTCTTTTTGAGTGTTGTTTGAACTGTTACTATGGCGGATTAATTCGGTAAACAATATGAAAAGATAAGCATCAATCATTTCCGCCGTAAAAACGTCCTTTTCAAAATACTCGCACATAATTTGCTCCATAATTCCAACCACTTTTGAATGTACTTCAAAAGGAAAGAATAGGTAGTTATTTTCTCTTCGACTATCAATCAGGGAGTCAATTAAAAATTGTGAGATAATACTCTTATTAGTGAATCGGTTAAGGAACCCAGTTGATAAGTAATCATGCTTGAGTTTCATCTCAATCACGATATCAGTTTTCGATATCTCTTTTATTGTATGAGGGGTGTTCTTATCAATCATGATGGTTCCGCCCTCAGTTAGTTTTATTTCGTGATCCTGCATGATAACTGTGCATTTCCCTTTGTAGACGTATACTAATTCAATATACTGATGAATATGCATAGGGACTTGAGCGGCAACAGGACACTGGGATATAAAGATGTTATCTTCAATTGGATTTATTGTGGGATCAAAGATCATATTGAAATTATATACAGGCGCACCATTTACCACATTTACCGGTTCTGGATTATAAGTGTTTTTTATAACATTCCAATCCGGTGCCTCTCTGGTGTTGTTATTTTGTAGGAAAGATTGCAAATCAACACTATTCATATGACCCCTCCTATTAAATCTGAACTTAACTTTATTATGTAAGGTATTTTTGTATTAGGCAATAACCGCCTTTTTTATAGTCTATGAATCGAATTGGTAATGCATTTTCAATTAATGTAGAATTCCCTCGATATTATGTAGAATTCTTTCGTTTATTTGTAGAATAACTTAAAACTCCGTAGAATTCTTCTTTATTTCGCAGAATTCTTCAATTTTTTGTAGAATCCCTTCTTTTTCCTAAAAAAGAAGACCCAAAAAGGAGTCTATCATTCTCCTTTTTTGAGTCTTCCCCTAATAAATCCACTTATCGCTTTAATAAAACCTCTTGCTCATATGCCTTTACTTCCTCTAACCAAGATTCTCTTACTGGAACGCCCATTTTTTCACAATAGTAATCCCAAACTGCACCAAATGGATAGGTTTTAAATTCTTCCATTAACGCTAATCTTTCAGTGAAGTTTCCTTCTTCTTGAAGCTGTTTCAAATACTCATTTGGTACCAACAGAGCTGATAATAATGCCTTGATCATATTGCGTGTACCGATTGTCCATGCAGCTACACGGTTAATGCTGGCATCAAAGAAATCAAGTCCGATAATAACACGGTTTAACGCATCATTACGTACGATCTCTAAGGCAATCTCTTTTAATTCATCATCAAGAATAACAACATGGTCACTGTCCCAACGTACAGGTCTTGATACATGCAGTGCAAGCTTTTCACTAAATAAAAGCATGGATGAAATTTTATTGGAAACTGTTTCTGTTGGATGATAGTGTCCTGTATCCAATAAGCACAGCTTATCATTTTTCATAGCATAATTTAGATAAAATTCATGAGAACCAACAACATAAGATTCTGAGCCAAGTCCAAATACCTTACTTTCGACTGCATCCAGATTATATTTTTCATCTACTTCAACCGCAAAAATCTTATCTAATGATTCTTTTAATCTTTTTCTAGGAGTCAAACGGTCACTTGGAATATCCTTGTAGCCATCTGGAATCCAAATGTTTGTTAATGCTGGTGTACCTAATTCTTTACCGAAGTACTCACCAATTTTCCGGCTGCCAATGCAGTGATTGATCCAGAATTCGCGAATTTCTTCGTTTGGATGAGAAAGTGTCAAGCCATCATCTGCCTTAGGGTGTGAAAACAACGTTGGGTTGTAATCTAATCCTAACCCATTTTCCTTTGCCCATTTCACCCAGTTTTCGAAGTGCTTTGGTTCTAATTGATCTCTTTCGACTACTTCTCCATTTGTTTCTGCATAAATCGCATGTAAATTGACGCGGTGTTTACCTGGAATCAAGGAAAGTGCTTTTTCTAAGTCAGCCCTTAATTCTTCAGGTGTTGACGCTTTACCAGGATAATTCCCAGTAACGGAAATCCCGCCAGATAATTCTTTTTGGTTTACCTCAAATCCGCCGATATCATCGCCCTGCCAGCAATGAATCGAAATCGGAACATTTTTTAACGTTTCGATTACTTGATCAACATTAACTCCCCATTTTTCATAAGCCTTTTTAGCAAGTTCGTAGTTTTCTTGAACAGACATGTATATACTTCCTCTCCAATGTTAGTTAGTAATAGGTGCAGTTGGTAAATATTTTTTTACCTCGAATGATTTTTTAACAATCGTACGAGCTTCCTTTATATCTTGTATTTCATCAAGGGCCATTAACTGGGCCACGATATTGCCGATGGCAGTCGCTTCAACAGGTCCTGCGTATACTTCTTTCTTCGTTATATCAGCCACAAGTTGATTCAACATTTCATTCTGACAGCCGCCGCCGATGACATTGATTTTATCAAATCTCTTTTCAAATATTTCTTCAATTTCGTTAACGGCATCCTGATAGCTGACTGCTAAACTATCATATACACATTTAGCGACTTCTCCAGGTGTGCTAGGAATCGGCTGTCCTGTTTCCACACAATAATTCATGATTTCCTGGATCATATTTTCTGGTTTTAAGAAACGGTCATCATTGACATTCACAATGGCCGTAAAGTCTTTCGCTTCTTTAGCTAAATCGACTAGCTCGGCAAAAGAATATTCGTTATTGTAGTTGCGTCTTACCTCTTGGATCATCCAAAGACCCATAATATTTTTTAAGAAACGGTATTGATAATCGATTCCGCCCTCATTCGTGAAATTATAGTCCAGTGCCTTTGTTACACAGATAGGAAAGTAGTTTTCTACACCGATCAACGACCATGTACCTGAACTGATATAAATCGTCTCATTTTCTTCAGGTACCGCAATAACGGCTGAACCCGTATCATGTGTTGCCGGCAGAATGACTTGAAGGTCAAAGCCTAACTCTGAAACTAGTTCTTCTGTTAACGCGCCAAGAACGGTCTTAGGTGTCTTAATTTCCTGGAACATTTCTTTATTAATACCTAATAGATCCAATAAGTCATGGTCCCACTTTTTTGTAAAAGCATTAACTAGCTGCGTAGATGTAGCATTGGTGTATTCGTTTGCTTTTTTTCCTGTAAGTAAATAATTGAAGTAATCCGGAATCATTAAGAATGATTTTGCTTGATCTAAGACTTCTGGTGAATTTCGTTTAATCGAATACAATTGATAGATCGTATTAAACTTTTGGAACTGAATGCCTGTTTCTAAATACAGACGCTCCTTTATGATTTTTTCAAAAACCTGTTCCATCATTCCGTCTGTTCTTGGGTCACGATAAGAAACGGCCTCCGTTAACGGTTGGTCCTTTTCATCCAATAACACAAAGTCAACGGCCCAGGTATCGATTCCGATACTATCAGGTTTGATGCCAAGTTCATGGCACTTTTTTAACCCATTTTTGATTTCTATAAAAAGCTGGTCTGCCTCCCAGCAATAGGAGTCACCTTTTTTAACAATTTGGTTTTCAAAGCGATGAATTTCTTCTAGTTTTAATATCCCATTTTCTAGGTAGCCTAAATTTAGCCGGCCGCTTGATGCACCAATATCTACTGCAATACTGTATTTTGTCATTTTTATCACCTCTCGGTTGGAAACGCTTACTGATATCTCTATCTTACTAGAAAATAAGGATTTTCCTATAACTTAATTCGACCAATTTATTGTCCTTATTTGCATCTGCTTTTTTTCATACATACAAAAAATCACCACAGAATTTTTCTGTGGTGTTGTCATTTAAGTATTACTTTTTTAACCTATATACTCCCCATATAATAAAACCTAGAACAATCATTATTCCTCCAGTCAAGCAGACTCCTTGCCACTGCCACATATTCCAAGCATAACTGCCCAGCGATGAACCAAGTGAACCGCCAAGGAAGTAGGTTACCATAAATACGGTGTTCAACCGGCTTCTAGCCTCTGGAACTAAGCTGTATATTCTTGTTTGATTTGAGACCTGTGCCCCCTGTACACCAAGGTCTAAAAGAATAACTCCGATGATCAATCCCCATACAGTAGACCCCAATAACCCGAAGAATAGATAGGATAATAAAGTGACGAGAATGAACATACCAACCATAGATTTTGGACTGAACCGATCGGCTAACCGTCCGACAAAGGGTGCTGCAGCCGCCCCAACAACTCCTACTAAACCAAATAAGCCGGTCACTTGACTTCCAAAATAATACGGAGCACCCTCAAGATAAAACGCGAGCGAAGTCCAAAATACACTAAAGCCTCCAAACAGCAGTGCTCCGACTAAAGACGCTTCCCGTAAAGTTGGCTGACTTACAATTAAATTTCCTATGGACTTTAACACTTGGCGGTACGTCAGCGTTGCTTCCGGATAACTTCTAGGCAAGAAACGGTGCAAAATAATCGCTAATGCTAACATTAAAACGGCAGCAAGCCAATACATTGCGCGCCAGCCAAAGCTTCCGCCTATAAAACCAGATATGGTACGTGCGAGGAGAATTCCAAAAAGCAGTCCACTCATTACACTTCCAATCACTTTTCCTCTTTCAAGCGGCTCAGCCATTTGCGCCGCAAGCGGGATAATTACCTGAGGTACAACCGTGGTAATCCCAACTGCTAGACTAGCTACATAAATCCAGAGAAGATTTTGAGCTGCAGCCACCCCAATAAGGGATACCGTTACAGCTGCTAATAAAATCGTAATAAGCTGACGGCGCTCTTTCATATCTCCTAATGGAACAAATAAAAACATACCAATTGCATAACCAATTTGTGTAAACATTGAAATGTTGCCAACTTGATGAGAGTTAGCATGGAATGTATGCCCCATATCAGCTAAGAGCGGCTGATTGTAATAAAGATTCGCAACCGCCAGCCCACAGGTGACCGACATCAGTAAGACTAGTCCCTTTGTTAATGTTTGCCCCTGGGGTTTATTCATTTCTATACCGGTTGATTGGTTTGACATCTGTAATTCCCCTATTCTGAATCTCTCTTTATTTTATATCTCATTATTTTACTCTACCGCCATAGGGAAATTCCATTTTCATGTAATCCAAGAAACTTCACTACTCTTCTCTTACCGGAAACACATGCATAAATACTTTTAATAGAGCTGCTTTATAATGGAATAGAAAATTGATAAACTATATATTAACTAACGAAATTAATCTTTCAGCAAAAGAGGGTGATTTAATATGGATACTTCTATTATCGAGAAACAATTGATGGGAATGAGTGACTATGAAAAAAAGTATTCGGGTACACCTGAACACCCCAGACATTACTCCCACTTAGAAGACTCAGAACTAACCTTATCTAAGGGCATTCAAGCACCTGACATTGTTCCTGTTGATTATTTTTTTAATCCTGATCAAAATGTAGTATTTTTAAAACACCCTCGTTTTATCAAATTTACCGAACATAGACATTCATTTATTGAGATGAACTATGTTTATTCAGGTACATGTAAACAGCATATTAACGGCAAAGAGGTACTCCTAAACGAAGGAGATCTCTGTTTACTTGATACAAATGTTACACACGGAATTGAAAGTGCCTCCGAAAATGATATTATAATCAACATCATGATTCGAAAAAGCTATTTTGATTCCACTATGCTTCAAAGACTTTCAGGAAATGATTTATTAACCGACTTTTTCGTTAATGCCATTTACCAGCAAAAGAAAGATAGCCGATATATCATATTTCCTAAGGGGTCCAACAATCGACTTAAAGAAATCATCATCCAGGCATTGGGAGAATTCTTTCATCCGCAGCTTTGCTCGAATGAGGCCATCAATTCTTATATGTTGTTAATCTTCACAGAGCCTTTAAGAATTTATAATAGCTATTCTAAAGACAGAGAAGAATCAACCTTTAAGAAAGCGATTATCTCGGAGATTCTAAGTTTTATGGAACAAAATTATCAGGCGATGACACTAGAACAAACGGCTGAGAAGTTTCACTTTCATCCAAATCATCTAACAAGATTACTAAAAATCAATTTAGGAAAGACATTTATTGAATTATCACATCAGTTAAAAATAAAAAATGCCTGTACACTGCTCAATTACACCGATTTAACCATTGATCAAATCGCTAATAAAGTCGGGTATACCAATATTACCTTATTCTATAAATCATTTAAAAAGATTCATGGTGTTACCCCCGCTGAGTATCGCAAAAAGAACCACGAAAGCCCTACTCCTTTGTAGACTTTCGTGTTTTTTGTTTCTACCTAATTTGTGAACAATTTGTGACCAAAATCACCAAAAAGAACGATATAACCAAAATATTGTCAGACTATTCTCGAAAATCTATACTTCAAATAGAGTTTCCACCATCTTTGGGCTACTTTACTTTGTAAGTGTTTACAATTTTATGAGAGTAGGGGATTACAATTGAAAATCAATTTTAAAAGTTTGACAACGCAAGTTTTAATCGCAATCGTTCTTGGTATTATTTTTGGTGCTATATTTCCAAAAGCAGGTGCAGATTTAAAAGTTTTATCAGATATCTTTGTTAAAATGATAAAAATGGTGATTGCACCCATTATCTTCTTAACTATCGTCGTCGGAATTGCTGGCATGGGGGATATGAAAAAAGTCGGTAGAATCGGAGGAAAAGCATTACTTTATTTTGAAATCGTTTCCACTATTTCCTTGGCGATAGGGATCCTCTTTGCTACCATTTTCAAACCCGGTGCAGGGGTAAATGCACATAGTGCAAAAGGAGACATTACCCAATTTACTAAACAAGCGGCCGAAGGAAGCCATAGTTTCATGGATTTTATCATGGGAATCATTCCTGATAACTTCTTGGGAGCAATGGTAAACGGGCAGCTATTACCGATTCTCTTCTTAGCCGTTTTATTCGGAATTGCCTTATCTGGTCTTGGTGAAAATGGAAAAATCGTCCTAAACCTATTTGAGAAATTGTCAGATACTTTCTTCCGGATTGTAAATCTTATTATGTACTATTCTCCAATAGCAGCGTTTGGTGCAATTTCCTATACCATTGGCGAATTCGGTATTGGTTCCCTCGTGTCCCTTGGAAAATTGTTCGGGTTAACTGTTTTAGCTATGGTAGTGTTTATTGTTGTAGTGTTAGGCAGCATTGCTAAGTTCTATCGATTTAATATTTTTAAGTTTATCAGTTATATCAAAGATGAAATCTTTTTAGTATTAGGCACATCATCGTCTGAATCAGCTCTACCTAAATTGGTTGAAAAACTAGAAAATTACGGTTGTTCGAAGTCTGTTGTAGGTCTGGTTGTTCCTACTGGCTACTCTTTTAATCTAGATGGGACATCTATTTATCTTTCTATGGCTGCCCTATTCATTGCGCAAGCTTTTGGAGTTCACCTAAGCTTTGGTCAGGAGGTCACACTACTTGGTGTATTAATGCTTACCTCAAAAGGCGCCGCTGGTGTAACAGGTTCCGGGTTTGTTACTTTGGCAGCAACCCTGGCTGCCTTCCCAAGCGTACCCGTTGAAGGTATTGCCCTTCTTCTTGGAGTTGACCGTTTTATGTCCACCGCACGTGCTCTTACAAACCTAATTGGTAATGGTGTCGCCACAGTTGTGGTATCGAAAATGGAAAATGAATTCGATGAGAATGTTACGGCTAAGCAATCTATTAGTCAAACAGCCTAACCTCCTGCAAAACTAGATAAAAGTCCTCAGCCACGAAAATCGTGGCTGTTTCTTTGAGGATAGGAAAAAAAGTAGGTTATAATGGTAGAAAAGATATCAAAGGAGAAAAGTCATGGAGCCAATCAAAGTCTTGATTGTCGAGGATGATCCGATGGTCATGGAGATTAATGCTCAATTCGTTTCCAAGCTTCCTGGCTTTAAGTTAGCTGGAAAAGCTTTCACTGGTAAAGAGGCTATTTTCTTAATCAAAGAAGAAAAGCCAAATCTCGTTTTGCTAGATTTCTTTTTACCAGACACAAATGGACTTGCTTTGTTACAAACCATTAGAAATAACCATTATCCTTTAGACGTCATACTCTTAACAGCCAATCGTGATCCACAACATATCCAAGAGATTTTTCGAGCAGGTGTGATAGATTATATTGTCAAGCCATTCCGATTTGACCGTTTTCAAACAGCACTTGAGCAATATCGTCAAACATTTAAAAAATACAAGGAAAATAAGCCCTTTGAGCAAGCAGATTTGGATGCATTGATGGGAGTTAAACTTAAAGGAGACGAGTCTGAGGAATATTTGCCAAAAGGGTTGAATGACAGAACCCTACAGCAAATAGTACATTATTTAAATGGACAAGCTGAACCTCTTTCTTCTGAAGATGTTGCCGCAGGAATTGGCTTAGCACGTGTTACTGTTCGCCGTTATTTAGATTATCTAGAGAAAAAAGGTCAGATTGTAATGGAAATTCAATATGGTTCCGTTGGCCGTCCCATGAATAAGTACAGGTTATAGCCTTTAATAAAAAGAAAAGAGGGGTTCCTGTGCGAAATAAAATACCTAGGTTTCGTCTTCAAACAACTATAACCATTTTAGTCTGCGGGGTTGTAGCTCTAGCTTTATTTGTTACCGATTTACTTATAAGTAACGAAATTGGGCAATCAACTGAAAAAAATCAATCAGAAAAAGCAATGAATATCGCAAGGATGATTGCTCATTCTCCCCTTGTATTGGAAGCGCTGCAACAAAAAAAGGATGAGCCTGCTATTCAAAACTATTCAAACGAAATGGTAAAAATCACTAACGTCGAATTTATTGTTGTCATGGATATGAATGGGATTCGGAAATCTCATCCTAGTCCAGACAAAATCGGTCAACGATTTGTTGGTGGTGATGAAGGCCCTGTTCTCCATGGTCATGAGAAAACCTCCATTGCCAAAGGAACATTAGGGTATTCTTTAAGGGCCTTTACTCCAGTATTCACAGACAATGGAAAACAAATCGGCGCTGTTGCGGTGGGAATTTCTCTCAATAAGGTAAAACAGGATGTTAGAAATAGCAAAAAAGTCATTTATCTTGCTGTTATTTTTGGCGTTATAATAGGAGTAATTGGCGCTATTATTCTAGCAAACAAAATAAAGAGAAGTATGTTTGGCCTTGAACCTTTTGAAATAGGAAAATTACTTGAAGAGAGAAGTGCCATGCTTCAATCTACTAAAGAAGGGATCCTAGCTGTTGATCAAGAGGCCCGTATTACATTGATTAATAATGAAGCGCTTCGTTTATTTGAAGAAGCTGGAATTACAGACAATCCTGTTGGCCGCTTAGTTGATCAATACCTGCCTCAACTTCAATTAAAAAATGTTTTGGAAACAGGAAAACCAAGACTGAATCTAGAAATTGATTTATCAGGTATTACCCTTTTTGCAAACCAATTGCCGATTTTTGTCGGAAATCAGATGGTTGGTGCCATTACTACTTTTCGTAATAAAACGGAAATTAATAAGCTAGCAGAAGAGCTTACTGGGATTAAACTTTATGCGGAAGCCTTAAGGGCCCAGTCCCATGAATTTATGAACAAGCTTCACGTTGTTTTAGGATTAGTTCACCTGCAGCAATATGAAAAACTTGCCGATTATATAGACCAGATCTCTGATCATCTTCAAAATGAAGTCGGTTATATTATCAGTAAAATAAAAGACCCAGCACTAGCAGGGTTTATTCTAGGAAAAATTAGCTATGCGAGAGAAATGGGCGCAGATCTTTCTTTTTCAGTAGAAGGGATTTTACCTGAACCAGTCTTGCCTGAAACCACTCATGAATTAATCACGATTATCGGAAATTTAACTGATAACGCTTTAGAGTCTCTTTCAGACCAAGAGAATAAGAAGGTATTCATTCACTTTGACTATTACGATCATGAGCTTTTAATTGAGGTTGCGGACACTGGTCCTGGAATAGACAAGAATTTGGTTGAACAGGTATTTTTGAAAGGGTTTTCTACAAAAGGGAAAGATCGAGGAATTGGCTTATCTCTAGTTAAATCCAGCTTAGAAAAGATTCACGGCCAAATTGAGCTTTCAACAGAGGCAGGTAAAGGAACGAGATTCACTGTTACTCTCCCCTACTACTAAAGGGAGAACTAACAATTATATAAAATATATGGATTTAGGGAGTGGGTTAATTTGTCAATCGGAACAGGTACAAGCACACACATTATTATGCGCTTACAATTGGATGTAGAGGTTTTTTCATTTGCTGAAATTGCCAGCTGTATTAGTAATGCAGGCGGCGATATCATTGGGGTCGATGTGATTTCATCAAATAAAACACATACGGTACGCGATATAACCGTAAATGTCCATGGACTAAAACATAGCCAGCTTCTTGGTGAATTGATTGCCAAGCTTAAAGGGGTCAAGGTGATTCAAATCTCCGATCGTACCTTCCTCATGCATCTAGGCGGAAAAATTGAGACAGCGCTTAAAACTAGGATTAAAAACCGTGAGGACTTGGCAAGGGTCTATACTCCTGGTGTCGCTAATGTCTGTACCGCAATAGCAGAGGAACCAGAAAAAGCCTACTCATTAACGATCAAGCGGAATACCATTGCCGTCATTTCAGATGGTACGGCCGTCCTTGGTCTTGGTAATATTGGACCGGCTGCAGCAATGCCAGTTATGGAAGGAAAGGCGATGCTTTTTAAGCAATTAGCAAATGTTGACTCTTTTCCCATCTGCCTTGATACAGAAGATACAGAGGAAATAATCCGTACCATTAAAACGATTGCACCTGCTTTTGGAGGGATCAATTTAGAAGATATTTCAGCACCAAGGTGTTTTGAAATAGAGGAAAGATTAAAGAAAGAGCTCGATATCCCAGTTTTTCATGATGATCAGCATGGAACGGCAGTTGTGCTTCTAGCCGGGCTGTTAAATGCACTAAGAATCACTAACAAAAATATTGAAGATATCAAAGTGGTCTTCACCGGAATTGGAGCAGCTGGTATTGCCTGCACGAAAATTCTCCTGTCCGCAGGGGTTCGAAATATAATTGGGGTTGACAGACATGGTGCTATTCACCGTGATGTTCAATATGACAATAAGTATTGGAATCACTATGCCGAGATAACTAACCCAGATAATCTTAAAGGTTCATTATCCGAAGTTATTAAAGGGGCTGACGTATTTATCGGCGTATCTGCACCAGGAATCTTGACAGTAGAAGATATTAAAAGCATGGCAAAGGATCCAATTGTGTTCGCCATGGCAAACCCAGAACCTGAAGTCGATCCTGAAATAGCGGAACCCCACGTAAGGGTGTTAGCTACTGGCCGGTCAGATTATCCAAATCAAATCAATAACGTTCTTTGTTTTCCAGGAATTTTCCGCGGCGCCCTCGACTGTCGGGCAAGTGAAATTAATGAAGCCATGAAGGTCGCTGCTGCTAAAGCCATTGCTTCTGTTGTTACGGACGAGGAATTGAGTGAATCTTATATTATTCCGAGTGTTTTCAACGATAGAGTAGTAGAAAAAGTTCGTGCCGCTGTTGTCAAAGCCGCGCATGAAACAGGTGTCGCACGGAAAGAGCTTCGGGCAGCAAATTTAGTCAACGTTTAAGCTGTTATTTACCTTTAACGCCTAAAAATATTTATAGGGACAGCCTCTAGTTCTTTCAAAATTAGAGGCTGCCCTATTGCTTTTATACTTAAGTTTTTAACATTTTATTTTACAGTACTCAATTAATTTGTATTCGATTTTTATTCGTCCCGAACCCGTCATGAATTGAATTCTTCTTTCCTCTTCATAGTAATGTAGATCTGCATACCCTTTTTCGGACACATATTTCTTTAGATCTTGAATACAATCGGGATTTACATTTGTTAATAACCATAATAGCGAGCGGGCTCACAAGTCCATAAATCCCAGAAGCAGTCCCACGTTTGTTTTCCGGCACTTGATCGGGAATTAATGCGGTGATGGCCGTACTCATAAAACTAAACAAGAGTTTGGCTAGTGCCCAAAATAATAAGACCATTGTAAAGGATTTAGCAGCCCCCACTCCGTATAGTGCAGCAGCTCCACCTATTGAACCAATCAATATCCAAGGACGTCTGCGTCCTAATTTCCATGTGGTCCTATCACTGATCACCCCTGCCAAATATTGACTTAAAATACCAATTATACCTGTGGTTAGACAAATGATACTAAAGTTTTTGGTAACGTTAGCAGGGTCAAGCATAGCCAGTTTTACTGTAAGCAAAAATGCTAAAGGTGTAATGAGTGCGAGATTATAACCAAAGCTTCCAATTGAAACACCGGCAATTAAACGAGGGAAAGGTGTTTTGATTACATTGGATTTCATTTTTTTACCTTCTTTCCTTTTTCATTTTTAATTATTGAAAGCGCTCCCATCACTAGTTTAAAGGAGGCTCTAATCGATAACTATAGCCATATGTGACTTAAATACTATCCATTTCAAACATAAGTTATTAAAATAGTCTGTATTTCACATAAAAAGACCTCTAAGTTGCTTGTCCATGGATAGTTACGATTTATCCTAAAAACTAAAAAAAACCACGGATTAAATCACGTGGTTTCCTTTATATTCTATAATTCTCCATTCATATCGGGACGATCATAAAAAAGAGCAAGCAGTTGATTCCACACTGTTTGCCCTTAAATAAATATTTTTCTATTTTTTAATAATTGAAGATTTGGGCAACTAAAAGTAGACAGTGTTGATCTCGAAGGCTCTAAGTAACCCGGATTTTACCAACTCTTCTATTTCGATTACCATCTTTACTATTCTGTGCTCTTTGAGATGTAGGAGTACCTGAGAATGATATGAGTCCAGCTTTAAACAGGGCATATCCGATAAAGGTAGCAAAGATCGTACTTCCGATCAGAAAACAGATGAATCTTCTGCCAACATTGCTTAACATATTTTCACCTCTTTAACCTCTCATTGATGATAAATATGATGAAATCATCCTTTTTATGTCGTCCTCAAGTTCAAATTAGTTTTATTATGAAATGTCATTAATTTTTTTCTAATTTAAACACAAGTTTTACGATTTTTCCAAGGTAAAGGTCGTTTATAACTTTCAGAAAAGCAAAAATCCGCTCTCTTATGTTAATAAAAGAATCGACGCATTTCTGAATTGGATTCGTTAATTCATTAAGATTTATACTATATATTATGAAGAATAGTGTGTTCGAAAAACTCCTCGATTCTATCAAAAATGAAAAGAGTCGTTTCTTCAACAATCTCCTCTACCCCATTCTTTGAGGCATAATACGTCGCTTCCCTTGGACCAGCTTCATCTAAATTGGTTCGATTTAGAAATCCATGGCCCAGCCCTTTAATAAGATAAAGTGATACATTATTCTCCTTATCTGCTAATTCCTGATATAATAACTTACTTTGATGTGCAGGAACTGCTACATCACTTAGCCCATGCATAATTAGAAACGGCGGAAGCCCTGATTGTACATACGTTAATGGATTTGCTTCCTTCACACGTTCAGGACATGTTAAAATTGGTTCTCCTAAAAATAACGATTCAAATGAATCAGGGTCAGAGGTTTTTTTATCCTTTGGAATCTGGACTGACTCAGGATCTTCTTCGATAATTCCATATAACTCTCGTTGTTGATCGATTTGCAGAAAATCAACTGGACCATATCCGATTACCACCGCTTGAACCTCACTTGTCATTTCAGGATAAAGAGGATTTTCTCCGATCAATTGATTAGGTTGAGTTGTTGCAGCAAGTGCGGCAAGATGCCCTCCTGCCGATGAACCCCAAAGACCTATTTTATTACGATCTAAACCATACTCCCCTGCGATGGTTCTAACCCACCTAATGGCTGTTTTTACATCATGAATTTGCGCTGGAAAGATTTCCTCATCACTTAGCCGGTAATCAATACTTACCATCGCATAGCCTTTGCTCGCAAAATATCGGGTGAAATCTGGCCCTAATTTTCGATCCCCAAAGCGCCATCCCCCGCCATGCAGCCAAATAATCACTGGCAGAGGCTCTTTTTTCACCTTGGGTAAATATACATCAGCTAATAACTGTCTTCCATTTCTCTCCGCGTAAACGAGATCTGTGATAATTTCTACAGTATGAGCGACTAACTTTTCCAATGAATACCCCTCCTTTAAAGATGCAATTTTTACCTAATGATAGTCTTCTTGTCACTATTAATCTTTTGCTGGACGACCGCCAAGCACTTTCAGGTCAAGAATATCTAAATTTTGCAGTACTCGATCAAAACGGAGCGGAGCAGGCTCGCTCGGGAAAATATAATCATCATAAACATCTCCAAGAGTACGGAAAAATGGCTCGAATAGACCAGTCGCGAGGATACCAATCATTTTTGTGTAATGAGAATCCATTCTATAAGAATGAACCGTGTTAGCAGGGACATGTAGAAAATCTCCAGGACTTAAAGTAATTTCTTCTCCATTTGCCCACAATGTAACCTGACCTTCAATACAGAAAAAAATTTCTGTATGCTCTTCATGATAATGTTCAGGAATCGCTTCACCTTTAGGGCCTTCTGAAACAACAAAAATAAACTCACCATCAGAATTGGTTTGGGTAGTCATCAAGGTATGAAGTTGATCACCTGTAACTAAGCGAATGCCCTCTCCTGTTTCAAGGACATATGGAGTAACCTCTTCAGGGACTTCCCCATTTTCTACTAATTGTGATGTAATAAGCACTTGTTTTTCAAAGAAGAATTCTACATCTGCAATACTTGAGGCTTTCTCATATTTTTCAATGGATGGTTCATTCATTGCCATTGGAGGATGTACAAATCCTTCATAGGGCTTGCCAATAACGGAATACAGTTGTGATACATTTCCTTTCGAAGTAAAAGATAAAACCTGAGTTCTATGGCTGAGCATTTGATAGCTGTGTTCCGTACCAGCCGGAATAAATGCATAGTTTCCTTCTGTAAGTAAATATTTCTTATTAGCAATCACTAGCTCAAGCCGCCCATGAAGGATATAGATGCCTTCATGACTATGTAAATGTTTATGCGTTGGGAATGAGTCTCCCTTTCCTCCTGAAAGAATGACCATTTCTACTAAATTTTCCGTACTATTTCCATTTGCAATAATAGTAGCTAATTGTCTGCCAAATAGATATCGTTCCCCTTCCCCATTTCTTAACAAATACGGTATCTTGTGATCTGGCAGTATATTCATAAACAAGTTACTCACTGTAATCCTCCTCTGTTTCTAACCTTTTTAATCTAGTTAATTGATAAGTTACCTAGTTGGTACCGCTAACTTCAAGACATAGTATATGGTAGAATAGCAAAGGTGAGAAATATAACTAATCGTTCACAGTTATACCTTTTTTTCATATAGGTAATTTGCCACATATACATATTCAACTAGAAAGGAGATATTACCTATGGATCTTAAACAATTGCGTTACTTTGTTTCTGTTGCGGAACGATTGAATTTTACCGAGGCAGCAGCGGAACATTTTGTTGCTCAATCCGCGATTAGTAAACAAATCTCTAATCTTGAAGAACTTATAGGAGTTCAATTATTTATAAGAAATAGAAGAACGGTTCAATTAACGAATGCTGGGACCCAATTATTAAAAGATGCCAAAACGGTTATAGCCCATTATGAAGAAGCCATAAGTAACGCAAGGCTCGCAGGTAATGGACTATCCGGAAATATTAAAATTGGGTATTTAGGACTTGAAAAAATCTTTTTACCTAAACTTATTAATCAATTTACGAAGAAATATCCAGATGTAAATATAGAGTTAATTCAATATACAAGAGATACACTAAATGCCTCTTTAAAATTAGGAGAAATTGATATTGGTTTTACACTGTCATTATCGATTGAAAAATTTCCCGAAATCATTTTTAGAAAAATATCAAATATACCCTTTAATGTTGTTTTGCATAGTGAACATCCTCTTGCCAATCACAAAAAAATTAGTATTTCTTCGATTGCATCTGAACCCATTATTGTGATGAATCATGAAGTATCTCCAGATGGTTTTCAACATATTTCAGAACTCTTTAAAAAACACGGTTTATCTCCAAACATTGTCAGCGAAGGTTCTCATTTTGAAACGGTATTACTTATGATTGAAGCTGGCATCGGTATATCTATACTTCCTAAAGCCAGTGCGAATCCTCCTTCCACTCTTCGCTTTATTGAATTGGAAGAAAAAATTGAAGAAATCGACTTTATTATTGCTTCGAATCGGAATAATCGTAATCCTTTCATTTCTTTATTTACAAAGGAATTTGAATATTTTATGAACAGCCAAGAAGATGGACTAGTTTTCACCTAAAAAAATCCACGCTATTAAAAAGGCGTGGATTTACTTATTATTTACCCTTTAAAGATAGTACATGAATCTCTCGAAGCCCTTAATGAATTGGTTCAGATGTCTAGTTAATTAAAGCGATTACATTCAGCTGCATTCATTATGTTTCGAACGTAATCGGTGGAGCTGACAAATCGTTCTCATTTTTAGTTATTTTTACAGGCGCAGTCTCCTTAAGAAGTAGAGATAACAAGAACGAATAACGCCAATTGGATGCGGATGCAATAATTCCAACACTTCCTTATTAATAGATTTGAGGATAGAAAAAAGGAGCATTTAAATAGTCATTAACTATTGATGCTCCTTTTTCTAGTTGATTTATTGGTTTTTCAAGTTGTTTGTAACACAGTTTTTTTCCCTTTAGCTTAGAAGCTCGTAAACTTCGGTATCTAATTTCTTGGCTAGTTCCGGGTTATACGTTTTTTCATATTCGGGTTCAACCGTCACCTTACCACCATAAAACATCACATTTTCCACTTCTTCTACATCAATGGTAACCACACAAAACTTCATTGTCTTCTCGATTACTTCGGAAACAGCAGCTCTTCCACGCACTGAATAGCAGCTTCCTTCGGCAATCATTCCCACGATTACAGTAGGATTGTTTAGGATATTTGTAATACTGGATGCTTTATGACCAAGAGCTACCTTTATTTGAGTGCCCTCCGGGTTCGCATTTACCCATGAGACAACACTTAGCTGAGGCAGTTTTGTTTCTGCATCCACGGTAATTAATGAAACCATCTTTTCTCCCTGCAAAGAAGAAGCGAGCTCAGGGCTCAGACGGTCTAAAGTTTTGGTCATAATCCATCTCTCCTTCTCTCTTTTAATATTCCACTTTTACCGGAATACCTAGTTCAAGCTTTCCGAATAGTTCTCCAACCCAATCAAAATTGAAGGCGGTATGCTGTGCTCCGGCGTGAATATCCCGCCAAAACTGTTGCAGTGGGTGGCTTTCTGCAGAGGCTGCCGCACCGCTGCTGGTGTAGATGGATTCCATTGCTTCTGTACACATTTCTGCGCAATAAGCATAATTACAGCGTAAGCGTACTCGTTCCGGATAATCAAGGACCCGGCCGGACTCCACTAGTTCTAAGGATTTATGAAGAAGGGCGTCCGCTGCTTCAATTTTCGCCGCTACCTTTGCCAGACGAATTTGTTGATGGGTTAAGTTTGCGACTGCTCCTCCACCCCTAGCTTTATTTTTCCCAATAACCTGGTCCCGCCAAATGGCATAAGCTCCTTTGGTTGCACCAAGAATGACGGATAAAAGCGTAACCGGCATAACAGCTGATAATTGGATACGGTAAAGTGGTGCTGTATTAGAATCCATTCCAGGTGATATCCCATGAAGATTCCATGGCTCTATCTCCATTGTTCGGTATTTTGGAACAAAAACGTCTGTTAACTGCAATAAATTACTGCCAGTTCCTCTCATACCAATGACTCGCCAAACATCAATCACTTTTAGATCGCTTTTCGGAACGAGGAAATACAAGACTTTGGTTTCGTCTCCCTCTTCAGAAACCGGCGCCGGGGCACTAATCATGACCCAATCACAGTGATTGATCCCCGAGGAGAATCCCCATTTACCGCTTAGTTTATATCCACCATTTACACGGCTAATCGTTGCATCAGGACTCGGATTAATCGATGTAGCAAGACATGCATCAGGATTGTTTTGCCATACATCTGATTGCGCGCGATTTGGAAAAAAAGCCAGCATCCAGCTGTGCAAAACTAGAAGTGAATAGCACCAGCCTGTAGAAGCATCGCCTTTTGATACTTCAATTGCTGTATCCGCTAATGTCTTCCAATTAAGTTCGTGACCGCCCCAGCGGCTCGGAACCAAAGACCGAACTAAGCCTGATGAAATGAATTCTTGGATTGTTTCAGGTGGCTGATGTCTTAGTTGTTCACCAAGGTTTGGCCTCATTCGTAGGGCAGCAGACAATTCTTTCGCACGCTCGACCGCTTCTTCATATGTGAACTTATTTAATACTTCATTCATTTTCTCATCCTCCTCAGGTTTATTTGTCAATGTTCGGTGTCCCATATGTGTGGAAAGTGGATGGAAGCGGTGTTCCCCATGCTAACCCTTTTTTTCGTTCTTCCGGGGTCCAAGTTACCGTTTCCCAATCTGGTGTAAAGATGAGAAAACCGCCCGAGCATACCTCAATTCGATTACCTCCAGGCTCATACACGTATACAAACATGGTTTGACCTGCCACATGTTTATTAGGAGGTGCTTCAATGAAAATTCCATTATCTAAAAATACATCTGCTGCCCGGAGAACCATATCGGTACTCTCTACTTTAAATGCAGCATGATGAAAACGTCCTTGTTCACCTGATTTATCGAGGGAAATAGCCAGATCATATGATTTATTCGTAACATGAAGCCAAGCGGTTGTTTGTTTGCCTTCATCGGTTATCGCCTGCTCACTTAATCGAAAACCAAGGTGATTTCGATAAAATGTGCTGTCGGCATCGACATTGGAGCTGAACAAATTAATATGATCCAGCTGCGTTATGCTTGCGCCTCTTGCCGAAAACCTTTGAGGCTGATTTTTCAAACCAGGCTTTAAGTGATCGGGTGTTACATATTTATCTGCTTCATAAAACACTTCTAAAACATGCCCATCAGCATCGGTAAATTGGTACGATTGGCCGTGTCCGTAATCTCCATCTGTCCAGCCAACCCCGTATCCACTTTGCTCAATATCATGAACCCGTCGCTCAAGTGCTTGTTGTGAATACGTCCTTAACCCAACATGACCTAGACCAGGCTGACTTGCTTCTGTCAGCTTCAAGCTGTATAGTTGCTGATCCCCCCAGCCGCGAAGAAAGAGCGATTGTCCTTCTCGATGGACGATCTCCATTCCGAGTAGGTCACGAAAAAATTCTAAACTCTCAGCTGGTTTTGGTGTTAACAATTCAATATGTGCCAAGTAGGCAATATCTCTTATAGGTTCATGATTGGAGGTCATGCTTCAGTCACCTCCACGATGGTTGTCTCAATAGCACCAATACCGGCGATTTCAACCTTTACCCTGTCACCATGCTGTAAAAACTTATTTTGTGCCTCCCCGACTCCACCAGGTGTACCAGTCAGGACAATATCCCCTGGCTCCAAAGTAACAATGCCTGATAAAAATTCAACAAGGTGATTGACATTGAACAACAGCTGTTCTGTATTGGACTTTTGTCTTACTTCTTCGTTAACTGTTAAAGAAATGTCGAGGCTGTGCGGATCCGGTATTTCATCCTTTGTTACTAAAACCGGACCAAGTGGAAGACTCTTATCTAATGTCTTACCTTGCAGCCATTGGATGGTTCGTTTTTGCATGTCGCGGGCCGTGATATCATTAGCAACCGTATAGCCGAAAACATATTCCAAAGCATCATCATATGAAATGTCTTTTCCTTCTTTCCCAATGACAAACGCTAATTCTGCCTCGTAATCTAGCTTTTTGGTTAAGTTTGAATTTAGCGGGAAGGTATCGTTTGGACCGGAAATGGCCGTAGCAAACTTGGCAAAAATCACTGGGTGGACTGGGAAGTCGCGCTTCATTTCAAGAATATGATTCTTGTAATTTAGTCCAACGCAGATGATTTTATTCGGTTTCAATACGGGTGCCCCGATTTTGACATTTTCTTTTTTATAAATGGCGGAAGACTGTGCGGCATTTTCAAGGGCATATGATACAGCCTCTTTCGCCGTCTTTAAAGCCATGTCGCCATTTGCAATAAATTCTGTTGGTTCGGCCGGTAGTAAAGCGTTTGCAATTTCACTTACTCTTTGCTGACCATTTAGCTTTAAAAGCTCGATATAGGCTTGCTGTGGGTCTACAATGGTATTTTCGTCGACTAGAATGCCGAGTCGTAAAGGCTTATTGTTTGTGGAATAGGTTAGTAATTTCATGGGATCTCCTCCTCGTATGTTTAGAACACTTCAACGTGTTTTTGTCTTAAGTTAATCATAAGATAGAGTTAATTTTTTTTGAAATACACATATTGCATTTCAGAAATCATGATTTTCGATAAATTGTACTTTATTTAAGAATTTGGTTCATTCCATAGGAATTCTACGAATTAGATGCTGGATTCTACGAAATACATAAGGAATTCTACAATTTTCTAATTTATTCTACCAATCTTGGCCGCGATTCTACTTTACCTGGAAATAAATTACTATTCCAAAAGTGAAGAGGCCCTAGTTCTACGAAGTAAGATGATAATTCTACAAATTCACATGCCTTTTCAACAAAGTTAGAAATAACCTCCAAGCTAGGGATTACTTAAAAGTCATGTGGTAAAATCCAATTACTAAACCTATAATTAGAACACAAAAATACCCCGTCTAAACGGGGTATTTGATCAATTTTCAAATAGATGTCTACGAAAAAATGTTTCTACTAACTCAAATATTCTTTTACTACCGGTCTCTATCTCCTCAGGGTTACCAGCTTCAGCGTTGCGGATCGTCAAGTTTGAAGGCTGTTCATCAAGATCATTTTTATTAAAAAAGGCATGTCCTAATCCTTCTATCAAACAAAGCGTTGCGTCATTTCCTTGCTCAATCAGTGATTCATACAACAGCTCACTTTGATGAACAGGAACCGCTGAATCATTCAACCCATGCAGGATTAGAAAGGGCGGTGCACTTTTATCGATATAGGAAATTGGATTTGCTTCATGGACAAGATCTGGAACAGTATGAATGGGTGCTCCCAGCAATTGTGACTCTGGGGAATTGGGATCAGTATGCCGTTGGACTAGATTTAGACGACTGGTCTCGGCATCAGCACCTAACGTTATCCCTGATTGACTATGTTCCTCCATTTGCAAGAAATCAGTTGGACCATACCCATCAACAACCGCTTGTACGTCACTAGAAAAATCTAGATTTCCCAGCTCACCTTCAAGTCTCCCCGAACCAGTAGTACCAGCGAGTGCAGCCAGATGTCCTCCTGCGGATGAACCCCAAAGACCTATATTCTCACTATCGAGATTATACTCATTTGCAACGGAACGAAGCCAGCGGATCGCCGCCTTTACATCATGAATTTGTGCAGGAAAAATCGCTTCACCGCTTAATCGATACTCAATACTTGCCATTGCGTAGCCCCGCTCTGCAAATCTCACACGTAAATCCGGCCCTAGCTTTCGGTCACCAATTCGCCAGCCTCCGCCATGGAGCCAGATAATTACAGGCACAGGCTCTACCGAACCAATAGGCAAATAAAGATCGAGCAGTAATGATTTCCCATTAGGTACAGCAAATTCAAGATCATTTAAAACCTTTACTTCATAACGATCGTACATTATCAATGAACCTCTTCGACCGCAGCCGGCGGAGCACCTGGCGGCTTTCCTAATAATTTTAAATCGATTTCTTGAATACGTTGAATAACTCGGTCAAATCGATACGGCGCTGGATCACTTGGGAAAATTGGGTGTTCATAAGGATCTCCAAGTATACGGAAGAAATCCTCAAATTCTCCTGGGGTTAATAATCCAAAAAACTTGGTATAATGAGCATCACATTGGAAGCGATGAGGCGTATTAGCCGGCACATAGACGAAATCACCAGGTAATAAATGCAACTCTTCACCATCCACCCAAAGAGTCATTTCCCCTTGCAAACACATAAATGTTTCGTTCGTCAATTCGTGGGCATGTTCGCCAATAGCTTGTCCCTTTGGTCCTTCAGAAACAATTGCAAGAAACTTGCTGTCTGTTGCGGCTTTAGTAGTTAGGAGTGAATGAACGGTATCGCCGCTGAGAAGATGGACTCCTTCTCCTGATTCCAATACATATGGTTGAACTTCTTGCGGAATGGTACAGCCTCTAACCATTTGAGGTAATCCATCGGCAGGATGACTCGTTACGAATTTAATATCTATGTCAGCAATTATTTTGTTGAATATATCATGGTTTAAAAGGTTGGTCGTAACTGGAGGGCGTTCAAACTTAGTAAAAGGATCTCCAATAATTGAATATAACTTGGCCACATGACCATTAATAGTAAACGAATAAAAACGTGTTCGATGACTTTGCATACGGTAAGCATGGACAGTACCTGCCGGAATACTTACATAGTCACCTGCCGTTAGTAAATAAATTTGTCCATTCAGTTCGACTTCAAGTCTTCCGTCGAGCACAACAATTCCCTCGTGAGCTTGTTCATGAACATGTGCCGGAAAACTATCGCCTTTACCTCCCCACATTTGAACGATTTCCATCATATCACCGGTGCTTTCAGTTGTAGCCACAATGGAGGCAACCTGGGTCCCGAAAAGATATCGCTCTCCCTCTCCATTTCTAATAAAATATGGTTTCTTCTCGTTAGGTAACTTGCCAACGACTTTTAGAACCATTTCACCACTCCTCATCCATATTCCTTCTAATATTTAAGCGCTTCCAAAATAAACATAATACGAACGTGGGAAAATTGGAAATATACGTATTCGATTTCTGTAATCCCATTTTCGTATTATTTGTTGAATATACCGCTTTAAAAGATGAATTCTTTTAGTAGAACACTAGTCTCTACATCATGCAAAAACAAGAATACTCACATAATTTCGACTACTTATTATCTATTATGATAAAATAATGGTAAATGAATAACAAGTGAGGATCTTATGGATATTCGTCAATTGCGCTATTTTATTACGGTTGCAGAGCATTTAAATTTTACAAAAGCAGCTAATCAACTCTATGTTGCTCAATCAGCAATCAGTCATCAGATTGCCGATTTAGAGGAACAGGTTGGTGTTAAATTATTTATTCGAAATAAACGTTCTGTACAGCTTACACCTGCTGGAGCTGTCTTTTTAAAAGAAGCTATGGAGATTGTAGAAAAAACATCGGGAGCAATCGCAAAAGCTAAACAAACGGATGCAGGTTTGATTGGCAGTCTTTCGATTGGTTTTCTGAGTGTTCATGTTCGTAGTTTTCTGCCCCAGGTTATTAAACGGTTCCGTGAACTCTTTCCAAAGGTAGAACTTCATTTAAACCATTATCCTAGTAAAATGCTAAAGGAATCGTTAGAAGAAGGAGAAATAGACATAGCTCTAACACAGCCGTCTGGATTACATAGAATAGAAGAAATCGAAATTCAAATGGTGGCCAAAGAGAGATATTGTATTGTTATGCATAATAATCATCCTCTCGCTAATAACAAAAAAATTAAGCTTGAAGAACTAGCATCAGAGCCGTTTATTATCCATAACCGCCACGATTCACCTGTAGGTTCCTATGATTTTATCGTCCATTTATGTGAACAAAACGGGCTCACCCCAAGAATTGTGAGTCAGCCACGGTTTGTTGATACAGTACCGATTCTCGTTGAGTCTGAGTTGGGTATTTCTATATTGCCGAAAAGCTTTGAAGCAGTATCCAGCCCTTCACTTCGATTTATCGAAATTGACGGCCTAGAGGGGCATGATTTTGAGCTGGTTATGGCATGGAAAAAAAATAATTTGAATCCATCGATTTCATTGTTTTTAAATGTTTTGGCCGAAAGTTCATCAGTAAACAACGGTTAAAGAAATGCAGATAAATTGTCCAATAGAATTAACTTTATTGGACAATTTTTTTGTACTGACATGGGAAATGTATTATAGAAGGCATCTATTGGACAATAATCTTAACTCTTACTGCTTAACTGTCCAATAGCTCGCTTCTATTAGACAAATACAATGTCTAGAAAGAAGATTTGTCCTATAGACCAAGCCCTATTGGACAAATTTCTCGTAAGATCATCAAATCTATCCATTAGAAAGATTCTATTAGACATTATGCTTGAGTTTCACAGCAATACTGTCCAATAGATGCTCTGTATACAAAATTCTAAGCGCTATCGTCGTATCTTTTTTTTAGAAACACCATAAAGAAAGCCTGTCAATCGACAGACTTTCTTTCATTTATTATCTTGTAAACGCAGCAGGTACCCCGCCGTCTACCGTTAACATACAACCAGTCGTACGATCGGATTTTGAGGAAGCAAAGAATGCAATCGATTCTGCAATATCGCTAGGATAAATGTTTACTAGTAAAGTAGTACGTTTACGATAATGTTCTTCTAATTGATCAGGGTCAATACCGTATGCTGCGGCACGCTCTTCACGCCATCTTGATCCCCAGATAGCAGAACCTTGAAGCACTGCATCCGGAAGGACAGAATTTACGCGAATGCCAAACTCGCCGCCTTCTGCTGCAATACATCTTGCCAAGTGTGTTTCAAGAGCTTTAACAGAGCTATATGCAGCAGCATTTTTACCAGCGTACACAGAGTTTTTAGAACCGATGAATACCATGTTACCGCCAATGTTTTGGTCTTTCATTTGCTTGAATGCTTCACGAGCAACTAAGAAGTAGCCTGTTCCTAACACATTCATGTTTAAATTCCACTCTTTAAGTGTTGTTTCCGCAAATGGACTTGATGTAGCAAGACCTGCATTGTTAACAATAATGTCGACACCGCCAAATGTTAATGCAGTTTGATCAAATGCAGCTTGAACCATTTCTTCACTTGTTACGTCCATCTTAACAGCAAGGGCACGGTCTCCCCCATATTGTTCATTTATTTCAGACGCTACTTTTTCTGCGCCTTCAAAGTTTAGGTCAGCTAAAACAACTGCAGCTCCTTCAGATACAAGACGGCGTGCCGTTGCGCTTCCAATTCCGCCAGCTCCCCCAGTAATAAAGGCTACTTTTCTAGAGAATTCTGCTTCAGCTGGAGCGAGAGATAATTTATATAATTCTAATGGCCAGTATTCTACATTGTAGGATTCGTTTGCACTTAGAGAAACAAATTCACCCAGTGTTGTAGCGCCCTTCATAACAGCAATGGCACGGTGATATAATGCACCACTGATTCTTGAGTTCTTAACATCTTTACCAGTATTCACCATACCAACACCTGGAATTAAGATAACACGTGGTGGCCGGTTCAAACATTTTGTCGCCTTCATTTTTATTTTCTTCAAAATATTCTTTGTAAGCTGTTTTAAAGCTGGCAACGCCTTCTTTCACACTAGCAACTAAAGCTTCAACATCTTTTGTTTGTGGATCCCAATTAACATATAGTGGAACCATTTTTGTATGAACAAGATGGTCTGGACATGCTGCACCGATTTTAGAAAGTTCTGGTGCGTTGTTGCTGTTCACAAATTGCAGTACATCTTCACCACGGTCGTAAGTTAACAGCATTTTCTTCTCATCACTGACCGCACCGCGGATGACTGGCAATACTTTTGCTAGAATGCTAGTAGCTTCTTCTTCAGAAAGGGATTGATATTTTTGACCGCCAAATACAGAGGGTTCATCAATTCTTTCATTAATATATGCTTCTGCTTCGTTAATAATTTGAATGGTTTTTGCGTAGGCTTCTTCAGAAGTTTCTCCCCATGTTACAAGTCCGTGTTTTTCCATTAATACTAGCTCTGCATTTGGATTGTTTAATACTCCCTGTGCAATCATTTTTGAAAGAGTAAATCCTGGGCGAATATATGGTACCCAAACAAAACGATTTCCAAAAATCTCTTCGGCTAATTGCTTACCATTGTCTGCACAGCAAAGGCTAATGATTGCATCTGGATGTGTGTGGTCGACATGTTTGAAAGGTAAGAATGCATGCAATAATGTTTCGATTGATGCTCTTGGGTGCTTGCTGTCGATCATACAATGTGATAGATAAGCAACCATGTCTTCGTCAGTCATTTCGTCGCGTTCAAATAATGGTCGAATGTCTTCTAAGTTAAGACCCGTAAAATTGTTTGCCTTCATTGTGGCTAAATCTGAACCGCTTCCTTTTACCCACATGACTTCAACATCACGGCCGCGGAAATCCTTTTCAGTTGTCTTCATAGAAGTGTTACCGCCGCCATAGTTACATACCGCACGATCTGACCCAATTAAATTGGAACGATAGACTAATTCTTCTACCCCTTTTGTTACCTGTGATGCTATTTCTTGATTCCAAAGATTCTGTACCATCCGAAATCCTCCGTTTGTTTTGTTTTTATGTTTGTTATCTTCTGTTTTTATTATAATATATTTTTGTTTATTTTTGAATAAAAAGTTCAAAAATCTTTCATTTTTTTTGTTTTATTGGATTTAGCCTAAATATATGGGCTGTCCACTCATGGCAGATTGATTTGCCGCCGTTGTTACATGATGCGTTTTTAAAGCATCTTGGTAGGTTGATAATATTTTGGAAGGATCTCCACTTTGGACAGCATTGAGAAAAATTTGATTCTCTGTGATGTAAGGATTTGATTCCTCTTTAAATTCTTCTACTCTATTTCCTTTCACCACTCGTAATAAATCATTACTTAGTTCGATGATCCCTTTATCTGAATATATCTCAAGTCCTACCCTGCCAGAGTTTGGCAGGATACATGTATTGGAGATGGTTGCAATGATCCCACTTTCTAGCTTCATTGTGACACTGCCTACATCGGGCACCGTCGTTCCCTCTACCTTTCCCTGCATGATTTGGTTATTAAAAGCAGCATATACTTCGTGTATATCACCACATAAGTAACGTAATAAGTCCACGATATGTGTGGTCTGTTCTACAAATTGCCCACCTGATTTATGTATATCTCTCCACCAAGGAACCATCGGCATATTTCCCATCCAATAACCGAGTGCCATCCCAATTTGACGGTCTTGAAGCAGTGAAAAGGCTCTGTTGGTTAAATCCTTATAACGCCAGTGATAACCAACTGATGTAATAAGTCCTGTTTCGGTTATTTTTTTAGCGATTTCATCTGGTGCTTCATTCATTGCAAGCGGCTTTTCCACAAAAAATGGGATATTCCTTTCAAGTAAGGCATATTCAATGGCTCCATGAGCATGTGGCGGTACACAAATATAGACTGCATCTAATTTTTGTTTATCTAACATCTCTTCTATATTTGTGTATCCAGTGGCATTTGACCAATTTCTTGCTTCTTTTTCAGCCTTTTCCATACTAGTCCCACAAAAGGCCGTTACATCCACTCCATCCATTTCCCCTAAAATACTTGCATGTGTTTTGCTAAACCACCCCGTACCAACAAAACCAACCTTCATAGAAATCTCACCTCTTCCAAATAATAAAACGCTTTCATTCCTAATGAGACAAAAAGCTACCTTGATCTTATAAATAAAGCTGCTAGAAAAAATCGAATAACATGATCTCTTCGAACAGCCCTATTTTTTTTTCCTATTAAAGGTCATTAATAACAATATAAGTTGCTCTTACCGGTCCATGTACACCCACAACAAGGTTTAACTCAATGTCAGCTGAATTACTTGGTCCAGTAATAAAATTAATGCAGGATGCAACATGGCCTGTATTTTGATGGATTCCTCTCATCTTTTGAGCTGCTTGAGTCATTCTAGGAACAATGGAACTCTTTGGAATTAGGGCAATATAGGTAGCTGGTAAAAAGCTTACGGTCCGTCCTTTATTCTCATCACTAAATAAAACAACTGTCCCCGATTCAGCCAGTGTGATTTCACTGATGGTTATCCCAACATTAGCCTGCTCCGCTTTCGCAATGTTTTCTTCGCCCTTTGTATGATCCCATTCATGCACGTCAATATTTTGATTCGGCCATTCTTGCTTCATTAAAGAATCGAGTCCCCACTGGGAAAACCGCTCATCCTTCCATGTGACAATCGGGCCACCGCCAAAATGATTAGTGACAACTTCATTAAGGGTTGAGGATAGCTCACTCCTATCAACCGTATAAATAGTTGTATGAATTTTCTTGCAATGTTCTTTTAGGACCTCTACTAATTCATCCTGCGAAGCACCTTTCAGTACTTCATCCTGGGGGCGGTATTTCCAGTTTGGCCTTTCCAAAGGTTTAGAGATTCGCGGCCGCCCAAGTCTTGTGGCAATTTGATTTAGAAAGGCTTCTCGATTTTGTATAGTTCCTGCTGCCATGATCATTTGCCCCCTTGTTCTCGGTTTTTAAACCAATCTCTGAATCTTTCTTTATTTGGTGCTGGGAATTCGCGAATATCGGTCCAGGCTTTTAATGGTCCAGGTCCTTTTGAAATCTTATCTGCAACTGTAAAAGGATTCATTGCAGCCGGAGCAATTTTTGAGCCAATTTTATAGAGTGTTGGTGAAGCTGCTCCTAGTCCAAATGCCTTCATGGCTAGTTTTTCTGAAATTGGTGCTTTTCCTTCTTTTTCTACGATTACTTCTCGGTGCTTATGGAGAAGGTTGTGCAACGGGATCTTCACCGGGCAGACCTCGGTACAGGCCCCGCAAAGTGTCGATGCATATGGGAGCTCTTTATAATCATCATAGCCGCCTAGCAATGGTGACAAGACCGCTCCAATTGGTCCTGCATAAATAGAACCATAAGAATGGCCCCCGACATGACGATAAACGGGACAAACATTCACACATGCCGCACAGCGGATACATTGGAGAACGGATTGAAATTCTCCACCAAGAATATTGGACCGGCCATTATCGACGATAACTAAGTGGAATTCTTCTGGACCGTCTACATCCAATTCCTCTCTAGGTCCTGTTAGCACTGTGATATAACTTGTTAACTTTTGCCCCACTGCACTTCTAGTTAATAGGGAGACGAGAACTTCCATCTCTTCAAAGGTCGGAACAATCCGCTCCATTCCCATTACGGTAATTTGTGTCTTTGGCAAGGCTGTAACTAAATCAGCATTCCCTTCATTAGTTACTAGACTAAATGATCCTGTCTCAGCAACTGCAAAGTTACAGCCAGTAATTCCAATATCAGCTGTCAAATATTCTTGACGCAGGGTTTCCCTTGCATGCCAAGCCAATTCCTCTGGTTTGGAAGTCTTTGTGTAACCAAGCTTTTCCGTAAATACATCCCTGATTTGCTCTTTATTTTTATGTAAAGCCGGTACGACAATATGGGACGGCGGATCGTGGTCGTCCACTTGGAGGATGTATTCTCCAAGGTCGGTTTCAATCACCTCGCAGCCTTCCTGCTCCAACATACTATTTAAGCTGATTTCCTCGGTTACCATAGATTTTGATTTAACTATTTTTTTAGCATTTTTTTGATGAACGATGCCACGAATATATTCATTTGCTTCTTCCTTTGTTTGGGCAAAAAATACATGCCCGCCCCGTTTTGCTACATTTTCGCTTAATTGCTCTAAATAATAATCCAGGTGTTCTAAAACATGCTGACGAATCTCTTCCCCATGCGAACGCCAGTCCTCCCAGTTTCCAAGTTCTTCAGCGGCAACACGTCTTTTTACACCCATTCCGTCTTGTGCACTGGCCACTGCCCCGCGCATAAAGGAATCATGAATTCCTGTATCAACGCGTTCCTTAAATTGCTGGTCGCCGATTTTCATTGCCATCTATTATTCCCCCATCCAAGCACTCTCTTATTTGATTACCAAAAATCAATTAGCGGCTATTTAATACTTCCGCAATATGCAGAACCTTAATCGGTTTGCCTTTGCGATCAATCCGCCCGCCAATGTTCATCAAACACCCTGCATCGGCCCCAATTAAATAATCGGCATCTGTTTCTTCAACATGACATACCTTTTCATCAACCATTTGCTCAGAAATTTGTGACATTTTAACAGAGAAAGTTCCTCCGAAGCCGCAGCATTGTTCTTTTCCTGGCAGTTCAGTAAACTCTAATCCTTTGACATTATTTAATAGAATCATTGGCGCCCTTTTAACACCTAGTAATCTTGTCATATGACAAGAGGTATGGTAGGTTGCTTTCCCCTCAAATTTTGCCCCAACATCTTCTACTTTTAATACATCAACAATGAATTGAGTGAGTTCGTATGTTTTCGCTGCCAGTTTTTTGGCCTTTGGTTCCCAAACAGGATCTCCCTTAAAAATGTGAGGATATTCGTGGAACATAAACGCACATGAACCGGATGGGCATACCACATATTCAGTATCCTGAAAGGTGTCAATCATCCGCTTCATTGCCTCCTTCGATTCTTTCGTATAACCACTATTATAAGCTGGCTGACCACAACATACTTGTGACTCTGGAAAATCGATCTCACAACCAATCCTCTCCAGCAACTCAACGGTTGCCTTTCCTACATTACTTTGGAACATATCTACAAGGCATGTCGCAAATAAGCTCACCTTCACTGTTTTCCATCCCCTTTAAATCAAGCTAAAATCTAATGAAATCGGTTTAAATGTTTATTTATTTTTGTTTTTATTATATTACATGTTTGTTTATTTTTGAATAGTTATTTTCTAATAAAAAATAAATCGACAGATGCTTGGCATCTATCGATTATTCTTGACTACTGGTTAAAATAAAGGGCGTTCGTTCGGAGTTAACAATTTATCAGCGTTTTTTAGGAGTATATCGGCGAAATTATTATTTTATCAGCGGTTTCAACCAGTTTATCAGCGATTCTTTTTTATCAGCGATTTCACCCAATTTATCAGCGAATTAAATCTATCAGCAATTTTGAATCACCTATATCTTTTTTCAGCTAGGCTAGAATCCCTGTTTTCTCAACCAAGCTTCACAGAGGCTTGGCCATACTCGAGCTTCGGGATGATTATTTGCCAAACCTAATCCGTGGTGTCCGCTTTCAAAGATATGGAGATCAAAAGGAACTTTATGTCGGCCTAAGCCAGCTGCAAACATTAAACTATTCTCGACCGGTACAGAGACGTCATCAGCAGTATGCCATAAAAATGCCGGTGGTGTTTCCTCTGTAATTTGATTTTCATTAGATAATAGTTCAACTAACTCCGCTTCTGGTTTTTCGCCTAATAAGTTTAATTTGCTTCCTTCATGCGTATATTTCCCCATCGAAATCACTGGATAACAAAGAACCATTACATCAGGGCGGCTGCTATAACTCTCGATAGGGTCATCAGCTTCTTTATTTCCATAGTCATAATGGGTCCCAGCACTGGAAGCGAGATGACCTCCCGCAGAAAATCCGAGTATTCCAACCTTATTGGGATCTAGATTCCAATCCGTAGCGTTATGTCGAACCATCCTTATTGCCCGCTTCACATCACTCAATGGAATAGGATGGTTGTGAGGTGCGACCCGGTAATTGAGCACTACAGCTGAGATACCAATTGAATTTAACCATTCTGCAACAGGGTAAGCCTCATGCTCTGCTCGCCTCGCATAACCTCCACCAGCCGCAACGATCATAACAGGAAAGGGTCCAGTTCCTTCGAGCAAATATCGTTGAATGCTTGGTGCACTTTCATTTGGTCCATTTTCTTCAAGCTTTATATCATCCCAAAGAGGTAATTTCTCTGTCATTCCTTCACCTTCCAACTATAAAATTGTATGTAAACACAGCTCTTTTCAAATCAATTCAAATGAGAGAGAAAGCTTATTAAAACCGCTGTCTCTCCCACTTTCCAAACTATTTTAAAGTTAATTCAGCCTCCGCATTAAAGCTATCTCCGTCTTGTAAAAACCCGTTAATATTAATTTGAATAGTCCCATTATACCCTTTTAAAGCCTCTGAAACTTGTTGTCTATCAAATTTAACCATTAACTTATTTGATTTCTCTCCATTTACAGACGGATGAGATTCCGAAAAGATTGTTTTACCATTGACAACCATTTTCACAGTAGCAGAATTGATTTCTGACACTTCGTGTTTCTTATCCAATTCAATATTAACAGTCAATGGAACGTTGCCGTTTGTCTGTTTCATATTAATTGTATTCGGATTGACATCAACAGTGGCAGGAATCATTTTATTCAAGTACATGCTTGGCACTGGAGGAGCAGCCATATCATTCCCTAAAAAGAAACTAGTATGTGGCGGCTGATTGTAGCCAACATTTTGCCAGGCAATTCCTAAGCGGTACACAGGGTCGTGCATGAGTGTACGAATCCTTTGCTCTGTAACGTCTGTAGTTGTAAAGATCCGTAATGCACTGCTATCTTCCGTTCTCCAGACTACTTCTTCTCGCCAGTCACCCATAAGATCAGCCTGTAGGCTAGGGTTTCCTTTCGTACCGTTGTTAGAGAAAGTTCCATCTGCAGTTAAGATATTTACTAGTTTTTTATTTTCGTAGTCCCACTTACCAATCGTTCCTACCCCGACTTGATCAGCGTCATTAAACTTAGCATGGTCTAGGATTTCGCGCTGTAGGTCACCATCCCACCATATTGCAAAGTTGGCACCAGGGATGTCCGATGAAATTCGTTCCCCTTGAGCAGTGAACATATCTCCTGTTGGATCATTCCATGCGCCACCAACAGCCCATGATTCTTCGCCCGGGTATCTAGGATCGATATCTGCAGATAATCCCCTTCCTGTATCTCTGCCGGTAAATTTCCCCCAAATAGCTTCACCAGTTTCTACATCTCGGAACTCAATTCCATACTTAGCGCTTTTATCCTCATGAACGGCAAACATCTCTAAACCTGGACGAGTTGGATCTAAATCACCAACATGCTGAGCATCACCATGACCTAAGCCAGTTGTATAAAGCCCTGTTCCGTTATCATCAATTACTGCCGCGCCGTAAACAATTTCATCCTTACCATCCTGATCGACATCTGCAACACTTAAGTTGTGATAACCTTGACCAGCATACTCTCCATTGCCTGTTTTATTACTATCAAATGTCCACACTTTAGTTAATTTACCATCACGCCAGTTATAAGCTGCAATAACCGCTCTTGTGTAGTAGCCGCGTGCCATAATTAGGGTTGGTCTTTCCCCATCCAGATAGGCAATACCAGCGAGGAACCTGTCTACACGGTTACCGTAGCTATCTCCCCAATCAGCGACATTGCCTCTTGGTGGATCATAATTAGTGGTTGTTAGCGCTTTCCCTGTTAAGCCGTCAAAAATAGTTAAAAATTCTGGCCCGCTTAAAATATAGCCGCTGGAATTACGGTAATCCGCATTAGCATCACCGATTACTGTTCCTTGACCATCAACGGTTCCATCAGCAGTTTTCATCGCAACTTCGGCTTTACCGTCCCCATCTAAATCATACACCATCATTTGTGTATAATGAGCACCGGACCGGATATTTTTGCCTAAATCAATCCGCCACAACCTTGTGCCGTCAAACTTATAAGCATCAACATACGTATTTCCAGTATAGCCTGATTGGGAATTATCCTTCGCATTGCTTGGATACCATTTTAGGATGATTTCGTATTGTCCATCTCCATCTACATCCCCAACACTTGCATCGTTGGCACTGTATGTATAGGATTTTCCATCAGGAGTGGTTCCACCCTCTGGTTTCTGGATTGGAAGATCGTAATAATTCTGTCCCCAAACCGTTGCAGCTGCTTCTGCGAGTGGTTCTTCGTTCCCATTAAATACGGCCCGGACATCATACCTGGAATCCTTTGTTCCATTTTTGTCTAAAAAGTTTGTGCTTGATGTAATAGGCTCTTTATTAACCTTTTGTCCGTCTCGATAAACGTTAAAGGCTACACCTTCAGGATCTGTCCCTAACATACGCCAGCCAACATAAACACCATTCTCCACCTTAACAGCAACTAAACCTCGATCGAGTTTTTCCATTTGACGTTGGACTACTTTAGTTATTGGTGTCTCCATTGAATTCGAAGGAGTAGAAATACCTCCTAAACTAACAGCCGAAACTCTATAATAGTAGTGTCTTGTTGGTGAAATAGACTGGTCAGTAAATTCACCATTATTTGAGATGCCGACTCTTTCAAACGGCCCTTGTGGTGATTTTGCCCGATACACATAATACATCAAAGCATCCTCGACACCATGCCATGTAAAAGATACAGATTTATCGGTTGAATTAACAAGCGAAACCCTAGTTGGAGATGTCGGTACTGCCTTTGTTTCATCTACTAAAGAGACATTGATTGGTGTACTTTTTCCTGACTCAATGCCACTTTCATTTACTTGAGAAACTGTATACACATATTTAAACCCAAGCTGAACGGTTTCATCTATAAATTCGGGCGTATTGGAGCTTCCCACCTTCATAGGTGCTGCGTCTCCATCTGCTTTACGATAAATATTGTAACTCGCCGCGCCTTCTACTTTATCCCACTTTAAGGAGACAGACGTATCTGGAAATAGATTTTTCTTAGTCAACGTTAAACCCGCAGGGGTAGACATTTTAATAATTTCTATGGCATTGACCCGTCCATTATCACCAATATCGATATTAAGCTGTCCATCTTGAACAGTGACCATTGTTGACTTTTCTGCAAATTTCCCACTGCTTGTAGCTAACGAACCAAGTGATTTCCCCTCAATCGTAAAACTTGTTTTATTGCTTGCGGTATTATCTCCAGTAAGTACATTTACATAATACTCGCCATTTTCAACATCTACTGAGAAGGTATAATTTGCTCCATTAATAAAATCTCTTCTTAGATCATCAGGAGCTCCTCTATCTCTGAAATCAACAGCTTTATCGAGCCCATACCCCCTCTCACTGTTGTAGAGCGTAGAATTGGTCACTTGTGTATATCCATTAGCAACAGGACTACTACTGGAACCAAAGTCAAATTTAAGACTAGTCAACTCAGCCGCATGCGATTCTTTTGGGGTGACCATTCCAATTCCAGTAAACATCGATAGAACCATAGCCGAACTTACGACAACCGGTAATTTTTTCTTTGAGAATTTTTTAATCACAATTTTCCTCCTAGTAAAGAATAATGGCAAGATTCTTTATGAGAAGATTCTTAGATGCTATTTCCCCTTCCTCCTTCATAATAGATTTATATAAAAACAAGGTCAGCCGTTGAGAGAACCCGATTCCTATATACCTTGTTCTTGTAAAAAAACTTCGTGCTTACGTTGAATTCTGTTGAAAGCATTACAAGCAGGTTTCATGAATAACATGGCCAATAAATTTCCGCTAAATAAGATACAGATAGGCGGCACGTAGGACAGAACAAAACAGATTCCAAAACTTCCTATCAGCATATATAGAGTGGATAATGGATTCATAATCATAACAAAAAATGAATTCTTAATTACATCTGCTAATTTCATCTCATAATGAACAAAAATCGGAATGAGGTAAAATAGTGTACATACAAAAATAAAAGTAATGATGAATAATGGTATATAGAGAATTGCGGCCATATTTTTTGCTGCATGTTGGATGAATAACAAATCTGCATATAGCACCAAAACTGCAGCCACAATAAACACACCGAGAAAATTACTTTTTACAAATTCCTTTTTATAAGAAGCCCAGAAGGTTTTAACAATCGAAACCTCCTCTTCGCCCAGCATCCATTTTCGTACAACTGCAAACATCGCCACAGTAGAAGGAAAAAAACCGAATACACCCAGACCAAGAATAGTAGCGCCAATCCATAAAAGATTTAATAACGCTAGTTTCGAAATCCAATCCATCAATTTATATATCCCGCCCAAAATACTTGAAGTTTCCATACCCATCCTCCTTCAGTTATTTTAAAAGTTGATCAAGCCCTGCCACTCCGATATTAAGGAGTGGCACGAATCATCAACCTTTTAATCCACTTGTACTGATTCCTTCTACTACATATCTTTGGAAGATAAAGAAGATGACAAAGACAGGAACCAAGGTCACTACGGACATGGCAAACATGGCACCCCAGTTAGAAACGGTCTCATTACTTAAGAACATATTTAATGCCATGGAAACCGTATATTTTGCCGGGCTGTTTAAGTATAAAACCGGCCCTAGTAAGGAATCCCAAGTCCAATAGAATGAGAAAATCGCCGCTGTTGCCAAAGCTGGTTTAATTAATGGCAAAATGATTTTATAGAAGATATTAAAGGTATTACACCCATCAATCGTTGCCGCTTCATCCAATTCTCTTGGAATCGTGCGGATAAATTGAACTAGTAAGAAAATAAAGAATGGATGGCCAAAATATGCTGGTATTGCAATCGGCTTAATCGAGTTAAGCCATCCCAGTTTTGAAAAGATGATATATTGCGGAACCATGACAACCTCATATGGCAGCATTAATGTTACCATCATAAGTCCAAACCAGAGTGCTTTACCTTTAAATTCTAATCTTGCAAAACCAAAGGCAATTAATGACGAGGAAATTACCTGACCGATTAGGGTTACGATAACCAGAACCGCAGTATTCTTAATAAACACTCCAAAGGAATTGCCGCCAATCCCCTTCCAGCCTTCCGCAAAGTTATCCAAAATAAATGGATCAGGTATGAGTGATTTGGCTGTTACGAAGATGGCATTACTTTCTTTAAACGAACTCATTAGAAGCCAAATAACCGGATAAAGCATTAGGACGGCAAATCCACCTACCAGGATATGATAAGTCCACCATTTTACTGATTTTATCCGCATACGTTATTTCCCTCCTTCTGATTCGTAGTGAACCCAGAATTTTGAAGTTGCAAAAATGATGGCCGTTAAAACCCCTACGATAATAAGCATGATCCAAGCCATCGCAGCCGCATAGCCCATATTGAAAAATTCGAAACCTTGTAAGAATAAATAGAGGGAGTATAAAAGTGTTCCATCCAAAGGTCCCCCGGTACCTTTTGAAATGATAAAGGCTGGAACAAATGTCATAAAGGCCGCAATCGTCTGCATGACTGCATTAAATAAAATGACAGGACTTAACATTGGAAGGGTAATTTTGATGAATTTATGCCATCCGTTAGCACCATCAACACTTGCCGCTTCGTAATAGCTTTTCGGGATCCCTTTTAAACCGGCTAGGAAGATTAACATTGAAGAACCAAATTGCCACACGGATAAGAAGATTAACATCCATAAAGCAGCTGTCGGATCTCCGAACCAGCGGATACTAGGAATACCAAGCAGTTCTAATAAAAGATTAATAATTCCTTTGTCGCCAAAAATGTTACGCCACATAATCGCGACAGCCACGCTCCCGCCGATCAGTGACGGCAGATAAAATAAGGAACGGTACAAGCCAACTGCCCGAGATGCTGTATTTAAAATCATCGCGATGAGAAGTGCAAATGCTAGTCTTAACGGTACACCAGCGAATACATAAATGAGGGTAACTTTTAATGATTGCCAATACCTTGGATCAGCCGTAAACATTTTTTTATAGTTTTCTAAACCAATCCATTGTGGCGCGGAAAATAGATTATATTTGGTAAATGATAAGTATAATGAAACAAGTATAGGTATTAATGTAAAAGCAAGGAATCCAACCACAAAAGGGCTAATAAATAAATAGCCTTTTATATTTTCCTTAATTGCCCGTTTACGTGCAGTGACAGGGGCGATATAAATACTTTCTTGAACGTGTTCCTTCACGACGCGTGTAGCCATTTTGCCATCTCCTTTTCTCCGGACCATCACCCTAAGATTGAAAGGGCGATAGCTGATCCGAGAAAGGACCAGCTATCGGATTAAAATTATTTCTTATTTTGAGCCAAAATGCTTTCAGCTTGTTGTCTAAATTGTTTTGCAGCGTCTTCTACTTTTAGGTTTCCATAGCTCATTTGCTCATTCAAGCTGTCAAAAAGCTCGATAACTTCCCCTGCTCCAACTGGATCTGGACCATTAAATGCTGAACTATGTTTTTCAGCCCATTCCACATAAGTAAATACTTGTTGCTGTGCTGGAGAAAGCAGCGGCTTTAAGGCTTCTTTAACTGCTGCAGATCCTGGTACACCACGATCTCCAAGCGCTAATTTGTTAGCTTCAATATCATTAGTTAGGAAGTTAATAAACTTTGCTGCCTCTTCTTTATGCTCAGAGTTATTCCCAATTGACCAGAACATACTTGGTTTTAAAAATAATCCCTTATCACTATCTGGTCCTGGCATGTTGCTGATATTAAGCGGTCTGTTTGCTACTTGCTGTAAGCCAACAAACTGGTTAGACCATTGCCAAATACCGATTGCTTTTTGTTTTACAACAGGATCATCTTCGATTCCTTTTACTTGTGCCATATAGTCAGGAGTTGGAACAGCTTTGTCTTTTACTAAACCAGAAGTCATTTTGAAGAAGTCTACAAACAATTTGTCGTCCTTATATCCTAAACCTGTACCATTCTTGCTATAAAGAGACTTTCCTTGTGTTCTTAAATAATAATTAAAAAATACGTCGGCCTTAACACCAGTATCTACAAATAGGCCTGCAGCCTTCGCTTTTTTAGCGAGTTCTTCATAATCGTCCCATGTCCAGTTTTCATCAAGAGATTCTACACCGGCTTTTTTAAGCAATGCTGGGTCATAGTGATAACCAAGTACGTTTACCCCTGCATTGAGCCCGTATAATTTGTCACCAAGTTTTCCGCCATCAATAATATTTTGATTGGTATCTTTGGTATCGATTTGTTTGTCTAAGTATGGTGTTAAATCAGCGATTTGATTGTTTTCCGCATATTGTGAGAAATAAGAAAGATCCATTTGAATAATATCTGGTAATTGGTTGGCAGCTGCTTGTGGAGCTAGCTTTTTCCAATAGTCATCCCAGCTGGCATACTCTGCTTCAATCTTCACATTAGGGTTTTGCTTCTCATACATATCAATGATTTTTAATGTATAATCATGTCTTGGTTGTGACCCCCACCAAGCAATACGGAGTGTAACCTTTTCATCTTTACTCGCAGCTTTTTCTTTCCCATCAGATTCGCTCTTGCTTGTGGTACTGCTTCCGCCACATGCTGCTAATGAGAATACTAGAATCAGTGAAAACAGCATAACTATGAACTTTTTCATTAATTGAATCCCCCTTGTTTCATTTTTGTAAGTGTTTACATTTGTAATTATACCTTCACTGTTAGAATTGTCTGAATATAAATAACCGAGCAGTTTGTTTAAAAATCAGACATTTATTTAGAACCATAAAAAAAAAAGACATCATCGTGTTTTTTTCAAAACAAGATGATGTCTCTTTCTCTATATAAATAACTTATTTATTTTTCTGAAGAATTTCATCGGCCTCTTTTCTAAATTTCTGCGCCCCTTGTAAGGGGGTAATTTTTTTAAAAAGAATTTGCTCGGAGATATCCTGTAACAAGTTGACTACTTCAATCCCTCCTAGTGGATCTGCTTTTTCAATATGATTGCTAGTATTTTCAACATTGAATACATAGTCAAAAGCCTTTTTCTCCTCAGTTGATAGGCCTTTTTTTACCTCCATGACTACTTTAGATGAAACGGGTACGCCTCTTTCCCCTTTTATTAGCTGATTAGCCTCGATATTATTAACGAAAAAGTTAATAAATCTTGCCGCTTCCTCCTGATGTTTGGAACTTTTCGTGATTGAAAAGAGCATACTTGGTCTTACAGACATACTGTCTTGTTGATTTGGGCCTGGAGGAGCCATAATCTCAAGCGGCCGCCCAGCTGCTTTAGAAAAGCCATAATATTGATTAGAATAGGCCCAAGTCATTGGAGATTGTTTGTTTACAAGAAGCTCGTCCTCTATCCCTTTAATCTGTTCCGTCACATCTACCCTTGGGAACGCGCCTTCATCTAATAATCTTAATTGCCTATTAAAATAATCAACAAATAATTGGTCATCATCATATCCTAATGCTGTACCCTCTTGATTGTATAAATTTTGTCGATTGGTTCGTAAGAAGTATGGGAAAAACACTTCGGGCGGTTTCATCCCATTGGTTCCATATATATTTTTTTGCCTATGGGCTTTCAATGCTATTTTTTCAAAATCATCCCATGTCCATTCCTGCTTAGGAAGTTGATTTGTGGCGGACAATACTAAGTTGGAGTCCACGATAACAGCCGGGGCATTTAATCCTAATGGAAAACCGTATAATTGATCCCCCACTTTCCCACCTGATAGGACTTTTTCATCAATGTATTTGGTATCTATGGTGTTATTTTCGATGTATTGCGTTAAATCTACTAATAAATTATTCTTGCTATAAGCTTTTAAATAGAGGAGATCCATTTGCATAATGTCTGGCAACTGGTTTGCGGCTGCCATGGGAGCTAACCGCTTCCAATAATCATCCCAATTGGAAAATTCAAATTCAATATGGATGTCTGGGTTCTTCTCTTCAAACAATTTTATAACCTTCAGTGTATAATCGTGTCTAGGCTGTTCTCCCCACCACGCAACCCTCAGCGTGATTTTCTCCTCACTATTCTTGGAAGAAACGGCACTGCTGCTTTCTGAACAACCGGTGAAGGCCAACATTACTACCAGGGGTAAAATGGAGATTAATAGTTTTTTCATCGGTTTATTCCCCTTTGTCTCATTTTACATACCTTGGACAGATTCTCTTTTGTATTCCGATGGCGTAAACCCAGTTTGCTTTTTGAAAACCTGACTAAAATATTGTGCGTTTTCCCCAAACCCAATTTTTTCAGCTAACTCAAAGATTTTTACATCGCTTTCATTTTCAATCATATTAATTGCCTTATCGATTCGAACCCGAGTGAGATAATTAGAGAATTTCTCTCCCGTTTCTTTTTTAAACAGCTTTCCAAGGTAATCTGCATTCATGTACAGCATCTCATTTGCAACCCATTGCAAGCTTAGCTGGGGGTCTGCTATATGGTTTTCAATTACTTCAAGGACTTTTCGAATGATCGAGGAATGCTTAGATTTATTTTGTTGAAAAAAGTTATTTGTTATTTCCTTAGCGGTTTCATTGAAAAAAGATTTCATACTTTGAATGGTATCCAATTCCAATAAGATGGGCAGTTTGGCTAAGTATGAGTTAATTCTATTAGAGTCCAATAAACGAATCATATTATTAAATAGTTGAATTACATATGATTTGGTTGCATTTATATCGAATCTTAAATTAGTTAAATAATTGAAAAAGACCGTAATCTCTTCCTCAACCTCATCCCAGCAGCCCGTTTTAACTAGTCTGCAGAATTTCTGATCATCATAATAAAATTCGCCTCGGTACTTTTCATTTTGATGATCAATGTCTTCTTTGGTTATTATGCTGCCTTCACCTAAATAAAATCGATGATTTAAGCATTCTAGCGCTTCCCTATATAACTTATTGGCATGGCTAGTTTTTCCTGACTCACTAACTGCAATCGTACAATCTAGTTGATAATATTGAAAAAAGGTTTTTCTGATTTGCTCTATTTTGCTGTGTAACCGTTTACCTTCAACCTCATCGTTTACAAGGATTAAAATTAATTCTCCCACCGAACAACTAAGGGTATATTGTTTAAAAATCTGCTCCGTAATATTCTTTAATGCAAACAATTGCTCAAATTGAAACTGGCCTTCGATTTGGAATAAAATCAGACGAACTTCGGGTATCTCCACATCTAATTGAAGGAGTTTTTGATAGTATGTAAATTCCTTATTTTCATAAATATTGGTGACATATTCCTTCAACCATTGTTCCTTTGCATAGGGAAGAACATCTTCAAGCGTTTCTTTCATATTTTCAACAAATTGTTTACGTTCATTCTCTAAATCTAACTCTTTACTTAATTCATTTAATGCTTCTATAATTGTATTCTCATTACACGGTTTAAGCAGGTAGTGCTTTACCCCATACACCATAGCCTGCTTAGCATAATCAAATTCACTGAAACCAGATAACAAGATAAACCGAATGTCAGGATTATGTTCATGAACTTTTGCCACCAATTCAAGTCCATTCATTCCTGGCATTTTTATATCACTAATCACAATATCAGGTTTATTCTGTGTAATTTTTTCAAAGGCCTCTAATCCATTTTTTGCCGTCCCAATTAAACTAGTCCCGATTGACTCCCATTTAATCACTTTTGACATCCCGTCAGTTATGATTCTTTCATCGTCAACTAACAATACTTTGTACATGTTCTTCCCCCCTGTCATATGGCAGAATTATAATGATTTTAGCTCCCTTATTTGGCTCACTGTCGATTTCCACGCCGTATTCGCTGCCAAATGAAAGTTGAATCCGATCAATAATATTGGCTAAGCCAATACCTTGCCCTCTTGTCTTTACTTCACCGTTCCTTAACTTTTCCAAAAAAGCCGGCTCCATTCCAGGACCATTATCTTCCACGATTAGCTGAAAATTTTCCTTATTTACTATCGAATATATTCTTATTTTACATACATCTACCATATTCTCCAGCGCATAATGGATAGCATTTTCCACCAAAGGCTGCAGTATTAGTTTAGGAATATAAACATCATATAAATCTGGGTCAACCTGCATATTGAAGTCCAATCTTTCTTCAAATCTATATTTTTGAATAACAATATAATTCTTAACAATGTTTAACTCATCTTCAATCGGGATGAGCCGTTTCTTTAGACTAATAGAATTTCGCAGCAGAAAACCAAGTGCTTCAACCATTTTGGATATTTGGTCTTGGTCATTCATTTTAGCTAGCCAGTTGATTGACTCCAAAGTGTTGTATAAGAAGTGAGGATTAATCTGGGCTTGTAAGGCTTTAAACTCAGTTTCTTTAATCGTAAGCTGCTTGGAGAGGTTTTCATTTACCAATTCATCGATTTGTTGTGTCATGGTTTGAAAGTTTTTGTGCAGCATGCCTACCTCATCATTGGAGAGATCCGAAGACTCTAAAAATCCCTTTTGTGCTTCTTTAAAATCGCCGTTTTGTACATACTGCATACCTTCGACTAAATTCTCTAGTGGAATGGTTATATTTCTGGCGAACCTGATTCCAAGAATCGTGACAATAAAAAACATTAAAATAAAAAGGAAGATTAGTATTGTTTTTATCATACCTATATTTTTAAAGATTTGATTAAATGGAATAGCATTCACATAGCTCCAATCGAAGTACTGGGAGGTTAGGTGAACCAGGAAATAATTTTTGCCTCCAATTGCTTTTATTTGATAACCTGGTTTCTCATTTATGGACAGGGCTATTTTTTTCAAAGCACTAGCAGATTCTGTCGGATAAATAAGTTCATGGCCATTCGTAATTAAAAATTCGCCATCTATTTTACTAGATCCCTCGAATAGGCTGCTGACAAGTTTGTCCATATTCATATTAATGATTAATGTACCTAGCGGTTCAAAACTCAAATTCTTATATTGTCTTATTTCTCGGGCCGTGACAATTGTAAAATTGTTTCCTTTGGGATTTAGCCAGACATTTTTCCCATCCGCTAATATTGCTTCTCGCATAATTGTCTTTTTTAAATCAGATGGTAATTTAAATGACCTGGGACCAGCAACGTACTCTTCCCCGCTCGTATCTACAAGAATAACGGATTGTATGTGCTTCTCGTTGTTTACATAGCTTAATAATTTATCGACCATATTGGAATGAATGCGGTATTTCTCGTACTCTGTCCTCTCATCATCGGTTGCAGCTAAGTACTGTTGAATTTGCGGGTCGGTCAAGATATCGTATGAAACATCTTCGATTTTTTGCAATTCATTTTCAATGATATTGGAGGAGGTACTCAACACTTGCGAAGATTTACTGTAGATTTGTTCATCGTAAATATGAAAGGCATATTGTAATCCAAAAAAGGTAAATAAAAACGAAATAATCATAATCCATGAAACTAAAATAAACAGTTTATATTTAATTTTGAGATTTGCATAATTTCTTTTCAGTAAATCAAAAACTTTCCCCATTAGAGTTTTCTCCAATTGATTAATATGAATATTCAAAATCTTCAGTTCTCTGTAAACGTAATCATATTTCTTTATTGTATATCAATCTACAATTTTTTTAAACCACCGAGTCACTAGAAATTTAATTGGTTACAAGTAAATTAAAAACTATAAAAAAACCATATCAGTAACTGCACTGATATGGATTAAATCGTTCTTTAGGTAATTTACAACTAACTGAACTCCAACTTTTAGGTTGTAAAACATTCGTTTTTTACGTGGAGACACCTTGCTGTGTTCTCTATATTTTGGAAAATTTAAGCCCCATTAGTCTTGTACTAAATGAACTTGTTTTCCCCCTTTTACTTCAACAATTTCATTGTCTACACTTAGCCAAACTGAAATGGCAGATGGATTAAAAACAAAATGGCTATCTGCAGAAAACTTTAGGTTTTGAAATGCCTTGATATAGTCGACAATTTCAATATTGGTCGCATACCAAATATCACTTCTGTTCCCTATATATCTGCAAAAACCCTCTATTAAATCCCAATTTTGATCATCCTCAAACTCATAGCTATGACCCCAAACATACATCATATATAAATATTGTTTTTTATGGAGATTTACAAATTCCTCTGCAAGCTTAAGCAAATCTCTTTTATGATGACAGGTTGGATTCCATTCTAAAAAATCATCAGGCATAGAGTAGTTGCCTGTACTGTTTACTGTCCTTGCGTATTCAATCCCTAAATAGGAAAGCATTTCTTTTACTAATTGGTTATAGGAGCCATTAGGGTAAGATAAGCCTCTTACGGTGTAACCGGCTATTTTCTCCAAGTTTCTTCGATCTTCTATTATTTCCTCAACAATTTGCTCTTTTGGTGACCTGGCAATAGTCGGATGCGTAAGAGTATGAGTCGATATTTCATGTCCCGCATAAAGCTGTGCAATCTCCTCTCTAGGAATACGATCGCCAGTTTCTAATAAACCAGAATTAATATGAAAAGTGCCTTTAATTCCATGCCGGTTGAAAATGTCCACCAGCTTTCTGTCAGCCGCCCTGCCATCGTCATAGCTCAACGTTAATACTTTATGTTTTCCTTCGGGAAAAGTCATGATTACTTTCGGCATTCTACTCACCTCTTAATTTATTTACAGGGTTTCTATTATATAAAATAAAGAACCCCTGCATGGTCCTTTCTAAATGCAAGGGATCCTTTTCAATTACTCTTAGTTTTTAACGGTTTCGAACTCCCAGCCCGGTAAATAACTTTTCGTATTAAACAGCATTTTTTCAAATAGCTGTTCCGCTTCCTCAGGCGTAATCGAGCTTAAAAGAGGATCCTGTTTAAATGCGCTCAGGGCTAGAGGTCTATCACAGTCCATGGCTGCTTTAAGTGTCATTTCCTGAATATGAATATGGCGCGAAACCATATTATTTATAGATGTTGGCAATGCTCCCGAAAGAATAGGCTGCACACTATTGTAACGAAACACAGCATTCGTTTCCACAATTACATCTTCCGGCACCCCAGCCATTTGTCCCCTATTTGGGAAGTTTACATTTGAAATGATCTCCCCTAATCCGAGAAGAGCTTTCATCATTTGAACGCCTTCTTCACCGGTAGGCTTTAAGACGAAGGACTCCTCCCCTGAGGCCAAGCGCTTGCCTTTTTCATATAGCTCCCTACCTTTTTCTATCCGCCAATCTACCGGAGTCAAGCCGAATTTCCATTCCCTTACCTTTTCAGGACTCTTTAGATACCAAGTATTCGGCATAAACTCTGCTAAATGCCGATCACCCGCAGCTGCAATAATCCCAAATTTTTTAAACAAATCAAATTTTACCCTCTGTGCCGATGCAAAATGATCATTCAACCAATTTCCTGTATTTTTCCCTTCAAATCCAGACTCATAGTATTTATCTACGAACTTTTGGTATAAAGGAAATAAATCAATATTTTGGTAGGATGCCTGGTCAATCCACGTAAAGTGATTAATTCCCAGAACATTGACTTTAATGTCGCTTCGATGTACATTTCTAATTCCTTCTAAGTCTTCTAACATGGAAGTAAGCAATTTTTGTGTGCCAAATACTTCATGACAGCAGCCGATCGCTTTTATTTCCGGAAAAACATGATAGAGGGTCCTTGTACAGAGGCTCATTGGGTTTGTATAATTGATCACCCAAGCATTTGGTGCATGCTCTTTAATTTGGTTAGCAATCTCCACAAATAACGGAATGGTCCGCAGCGCCCTGACCATACCTCCTGGCCCTACTGTATCCCCGACAGATTGATAGATGCCATATTGTTCTGGAGTATGGACATCTGATTTCATCTCCAAAAATGTCCCGGGTAAGATGGAGATAATGACAAAATCGGCACCGTTTAAGGCCTCTTTTAATGTTTTTACTGCCTCATACTCCCAGTGTCCGACTACATCCTCACGGTCAAGCAATCGATTACCAATAATGGCATTTTGCTGTGCCGCCTCATAATTGAGATCATACAATTTCACAGTTCCTGAAATACTCTGCTCCGAGGCAAGGTCACTCATCAATCCCCAAGCCCAGCCTCGAGAGCCTCCTCCAATATAAGCTATTTGCACATTCTTTACTTGATTAGCCATTTAAAACTCTCCTTTCGATTTGATTATTGGATGATTCATGCAGCCATTTTTTCAACTTTAATGTTTCAATACCTGAAAGTAAAACGATGCCGATCCCATGTGTATCATTTAGGATCCATGTCAGATCATGTTTGTAATAATCATTTGTAAATGCATAACCAGAGCCTTGGCATACACCGTAGACATTTCCATGATGATCAATGCCCACTTTGGAAAGTCCATCAAAGCCACGGAAAACTGCTTCGATATATTCCTCAGGTTCATCGAACCAACCGTAACGGATCCCCCTTGCAAAGGCATAAATAAACATAGAGGTACACGATGTTTCTTCATAAGATTCAGGGTCGGTCAACACCTGATGCCATAAGCCATTTTCCCCCTGCAATACTAAATACCCTTTCGATAGCTCTCTAAAAAAGTTTAAAAGTTCATCCCGCTGCGAATGACTTTTTGGCAAAACTGCCAGAAGCTCGGAAAGTGAAAAGAGAACCCAGCCATTTCCGCGTCCCCATGGAACTCCTGTCGCAGTGTTAAATTTGAAATCATAGACATGTGACATAATGTTAACTTCTGGAATCAATAAAAGCTCCTTATATCGTAAGAACTGGTTAACAGCATCATCGAGATAAGTGCTATCTCTAGTTTCCTCGTAATATCGGCAGAGAAATGGTGTGCTCATGTATAGATCATCACACCAAACGGTATCCTTCATAAACTCGACACTGCCGAATCTGCGATATAATGCCTGATTTGCTAGGCGATCCTGCTTATTGGAAATGTAGACCGCAATATCATTTGCAACCTCTTTTGCATTTCGGATAGGCGACATTTGATTGGCTGCCAGCATGGTTGCTCCAAAAGAGCCGCAATCATCTAAACTATCAATCGCCGACAATTGAGTATTCACTCCTGCTGCACCGTACTGCTTTCGATCCCAGAGAGAATATTTGTAAAAGGAAGTGCAAGTCTCAATATGCCTCAATGCATATTCTAAAATGTCCGGACGATTCAACTCTTTTCCTGTCTGCAATAATCCGTATAACGTAACTCCAAGCGGATAATCCCATTTACCGAACAATGGATTTTCCAAATATGGCCGGACCCATGTATCTGGCATATCCAATCGCCAATAGGTCGGACCGTAATCACCATCTAATAAGGTATCCAGTCTTAGTACTTCCCCTAAGGGAAGTGGTGCTGATAATGAAAAAGGACCTGCATACAGCCACACATCCTTGACACCTTCGATAGGCACTGGAAGGGTAAATTCTCCTCCATCGAGCTGGAACCCCCAATCTTCTCCAAGACAAATGCCCTTGATGACTACCTGATGATCACCAAAGGGGAGATCGACGGATACTTGAAACTCCTGATCTTTTGTTGAATGGTAAATACTTTCCCCATTGACTAATAGTTCAATTGGCCCTTTGTTTTCCCCTTTCAGGGTATAGGTCCTCATGCCCGGTTTTCTATTGACAAGCTTCGTCCATGCGAGGGCTTGTGTATTTTCATTGATCCCAAACATTCTCGAGAGTTGGGGTTCTTGACGCTCCCAAGCGAGATTCGGCAACCACTTCACATCAAAATCGGATTCAGACATTCCCTCTCCGGGCAGCTGGGCCAATTCACGATCCAATGGTTCTGTAAAAATCCATCCTTCTTGACCATCGCGTTCTTCCGATGGTGTGATAAAATGCAGCGGAAACCTTTTAAAGGATCCTGTTCCAAAATTCCCTCCAAATCCGGAAGGTGTTTTCATGAATTGCAGGATGAAGTGATTCCATCCTTTTTCCATCGATACACGGAAATTTGTTCTTTTATTCGGATTGGTTTCCTCTACAATGCTAGATTTAAAGACTAGCTCGTTTTGAAGGTAAAACCTGACAGGCCCAAAGCAGTTTAACCCCAATGCAATCTCTTTGGGCTCATCGCTCCATAATTTTGCCCATGCGTAGACCCATTGGCCAACTCTTGCTTCTGGAAACCGGTCGCCCAAATTCATGATATAGCGGTAATCCCTTCCACGAAGGAACCCTTTTTTACAGAAAGCCCTAAACGTTATTGGGTGCGGGGGATTACTTCCTATGTATCTATCTGAAATAGTTGACAAAATCCCTTCTACTTGTTGGCCCTGCTTTGCATAAATGCTATCGTTCTTATGAAAATAGGCTGACATCCCACCCACTCACTCCTTTTCTAAAGTCATCCATTTAATCCTCTAAAACTTGTAATCAGGAAGGTAGTGTAAATGATCCGGTACATCCACCAAATACAAATTTCCATAACCGTTTTTATCGCTTGTAAATAATAATTGATTTCCATCGGGGCTGAATCTTGGGTGTGCATGAACTTTTTGAACATGGAAGCTACAGCGGTGCTCACATAAAATTTTCGGCTTAGAAAATCCATTTTCGCCCTGTTGCCAAATAATGATTTTATCATGAGGTGAACGGCCATCTACTACCACTTTCGAAAAACCATGCGAATGGGCGTGCCAATTTCGAAAAGCAAATTCTTCTTCTTCCATGCTTTCATTGTCATATCGTATTTTTCCAAAAAACGCTGTACCACTTTCCCTAAAACCATGATAACCAATATGGACTCCGTCCGGATACCAGTATTCATGACCAACTTTTTCGCTCTCCTCGATACGGTGACGAATTTTCCATACCTTCCCCGTATGTAATTCCAATCCCCAAATACGGTGGTCAACCAGATCCCATGGCCCTTCATGACAAAAGGTAATGATATTCGGTAGTGTTGGGGACGTGTTAATATGGGTGATAAAATTGTAATCCTCGTGCACCAAGTTAACGTCCCCTGTTTCGATGGAGATTTGCAAAATTTGTGCTTTTGGCTTTGCCTCCATTAATTCCCTATGACCGATGTAACCATTCCCTAGGTCGATTTGGAATTTATCAGAAAAGTCCTCTTGCAAGGTGGTGATTATATATTTGCCATCTGCCGTACAATTCACATTTCCACCAACAGCATTTATGGGTCCCTCGTAGAGTGTTTTCTCAATGAATGTTTGAAGATTTAATTCAATGATTTGGTTACTCTTTCGAAAATATACATAGTTCCCATCTGGATGTATACATGCAGATAAGCTTTCATACGTTTGCTGATGATTCGTCAATTGAGTTATTTCCCCTGAAATGAGATCGACACTGAATAAATTGGTTTTGTTCCCGCGATCTGAGCAGAATACGATTTTGCTGTTATCTGCGTACCAACCATTTTCGGTAAAATAGAGATGATGACTATGTCCCGTATAATTGGTTAACTGTGTGATGTTCACACCAGAAAACCGATCTTTGTATTGCTTCCACTCCGCCGGCCACATTTTTCCTTTTGACACCATATTCCCCCCTTTCCTTTCTACTTTAATCAATGAATGCGTTTCCAACAATGAAACTTTTTTAATTCGCTCTCATAACCAAATAATACTTTTTTGCCGATTAAGGACAAAAATTGTTTTCACTGTAAAAGTCTTAATCCAAAATGCTTATTTTTTGTATGCAAAAATGTATGATATACGGGTTGTCCAAAGGAAGTTAATATAAACTCAAAATGGATTCCTTGTTTTAAAGGACGTTCAAAAATAGAAGAGAGAATTTTTCATTTTTTCACACAGAATTGTAAACGCTCACACTGGTGCAATTCGGAAACAGTACTGTCTTACTTCTATTTGAGAACTTGTCCGAAGAAACAACTGAATCCATGTATATGCTTTTCTACAAGGGGGAATTTTTGAACGGCCAAATGAGGTTTAAAGAAGGGACATACATGCTTGACCAGTTCATCAGAGTGAACGTGTCCCATGTAAAAGTAGAAACAAGAAAATTCAATTTTTTTCAAGGAAATACTTTCAGCATGAAAAACTAAAATCCTTGGTCCAAAAAACAGAGGAGTGAAATGAAAAGTGGGAAGAAATAAAAAGAAACAGCGAATCGCTTCGATTGCTGCGACAGTAGGTCTTGTTTTTTCAAGCCTGCCATATGCGGCAGCAGAAACTGCATCGAGTCCTTATAACGTGTTATCCAGTACTAATTTCGACAATAATGATCTATGGGGATTTTCCACAACGGGTGCTACTGTATCCATAAATAATAATAATGTAGGTGGAAATACTACTCCAAAGCTTGAATACAGCATCATTGATCAAAAAGGCGGCCGTGTTGCGACAAAGAATTTTGCCACAGCGGTTAAAGGAAGCGATATCAATGTGAAATTTGACTGGTATCCAGGCAAGATTAATGATAAAGGTGTCAATCCTGATGAAAATGGCGGCGAATTTAGACTTATTGACAGTTCCGGTAATATTGTCTTTACAATAAACAATACCCATAATTCTAAATTGAGCTATTTTGCAAAGGGTCAACCTACAGTAGTATCAAGTATCTCAAATATGGAAGCATGGTATCAATTTGACATCCATTTTGATATAAAAAACAACTCCGTCACGATCAATATTGCAGATCAACAAGGTAATCCTCTTGAAGACCATACCTTTTCATTAGAGGGCTCATCCTTTGATGGTTCGATCGCAGCTATTAAATTGGTCGGGGTTCGTACAGCCGGAAATAATGAAACATGGGATACGTTCCTTGATAATTTCGAGGTTTCCAATGTGCCTGTTCCCAATAACACACTTTATTTGGTAGATAAATTAACATATCACCGTGTTTATGTGGATCAAACAACATCGGATATCTCTTCCATCGGTCTTCCTAAAACTGTTGGAGTAACGCTTGCAGATAATAGTAAAAAAGAAGTGGCAGTAAGAAAGTGGGAAAACGTTGGTGATAAAGCTTGGGATCCTAGTAAACCAGGAGTCTATGAGTTTAAAGGGACCCTTGCTGAAACAGACGGGATCGACAACACCTTTAATAAATCTGCAAAAATCTATGTCTATAATCGTCTGACTCCTTCGGAATCCGACAGACAGACGGAGTTTCTTGACAGGGGTTTAATTGCTCTTAAATCAGATGCAGGTAATTTCGTTAGCTGGCGTTTGCTTGCCGATGAATATAATAAAGATGTGAAATTCAATATCTACCGTAATGGAGAAAAATTAAATAAGCAACCGTTAGAGGTTACAAACTATAAAGATTCTGAAGGTACCCCAGGTGATACTTACACGGTTGAAACGCTTGTAAATGGTAAATCGACAGAGAAAAATGACGTAAAAGCAACCGATAAGGATTATTTATCTATTCCTATGCAAAAGCCTGAAGGTGGGACAACTCCTACCGGGGAGTCTTATACTTACTCGGTGAATGATTCAGGTGTAGGCGATATAGACGGTGATGGCGAGTATGAGGTTATTGTAAAATGGTACCCATCCAACGCGATCGACAGCTCTTTTACTGGTTACACAGGTCCAACCATTTTTGATGCGTATAAATTGGATGGGACTCTTCTTTGGCGGATGGATATGGGACATAACCTTACTTCCGGTGCCCACTACAATCAATTTGTCATCTCCGATTTCGATGGTGACGGCAAAGATGAATTCATGATTAAAACCGCTGACGGTACAAAAACATACGGAGCGACAAACGGAAAGTTCGACAAGAGCAAGGTAATCAGTGAAATTGGCAACCCGGCTGATGATGGAAAATATGTTGGCTCGAATGGCCATATCACTGGAGGACCTGAATATATGTCCGTTTTTAATGGGGAAACCGGAAAAGTCATTGATACCATTGATTATGCATTCCCAGTGGGAGAAGGCGGCCTTTCATGGGGTGACTCATGGTATAACCGTTCTGACCGATTCCTGTCAGGATTGGCCTATCTGGATGGTAAACACCCAAGTGCCATCTTTGGAAGAGGCTATTATGCACGTACAACTTTTGCAGCCTATACTCTTGAGAATGGCAAGCTTAAACAAGAATGGACTTTTGATTCTGACAAAGCAGGCAAAGGTGGCGCTTTAGGCTTCCACAATCTGTCAGTTGGAGACGTCGATAATGATGGCTGTGATGAAATTGTTGCTGGTTCATTAACACTCGATCAGGATGGCAGCATTCTTTATGCCATGGATGGTGAGATGGGACGTGAACAGGGCTCCCATGGTGATGCCCAACATTTAGGTGCATTTGATCCAGCCCGCGAAGGACTTAGTGCAATGGAAGTACATGAAATTCCAGCCGTTGCTTCTGAGGAGCTGCATGATGCTGCAACAGGAGAAACATTAATGTCTTATTATGCCTACACAGACGCAGGACGTGGATTAGCGGCCAACATTACCTCAAGCCCCGGCTATGAGTTCTGGGGAGCTGCCGGAAGCACTCCTGAAACAGGCGGAGGCGTTTATAATGTCCAAGGCAATGTGGAATTACCGAAAAAACCTACTGGACTTTCGACTAATTTCGCACTGTATTGGGATGGCGACCTATTGCAGGAATTACTGGATGATACCTCCATTACAAAATACAATGAAACGACAGGTAAAGTCGATCTTCTAAAGAAATTTGCAGACGTTCACAGTAATAATGGAACAAAGGCTACGCCAACACTGCAAGCCGATATTCTGGGTGACTGGCGTGAAGAAGTTGTTCTGCCGACAACAGACGATTCCGAGCTTAGAATCTTTAGCACAACGATTTCTACACCATACAGACTCTATACGCTCATGCAGGATCCTTTATATCGAAACGGGATTGGCTTCCAAAACAGCGGCTATAATCAGCCTCCACATCTCGGCTTCTACCTCGGCGAAGATATCAAAGATTCTGTCCTAGCCGGTAATTTAAAAGCACCAGGTGTCAACTATACAGCCAATCTGCAAGCGATGAAACATATGGTTGGGCTTGAGCTAAATGATCCAGTATTTTCTGTATTAAAAAATGATCTAGATCAAGCACAGCATCAATTGGAAATTGGCAGACCTGAACAGGCTGCAAAAATAATGGATAATTTTGTAAAGAACCTTAGTGGAAAAGCTGCGGTGAACGAGGCTCTCAAAACAAAATTAATTGCGGATGCCAACCAGTTAATCAAAGCTTGGAATGGTCAAGCTTCAAATTGATAAAATAAGAATGATTTGAACTGCGCCTCCATTGTTAGATCGAGCTTACAATGGGGGCTTTTTTCTATTCAAAATAAAAAATGATGATTAACGTAAATTAACCATCATTTTTTACAATTAATTAATTCGTGTCTTGGTTAAGCTTTCTAAATTGACTAGGAGGAATTCCGATTTGTTTTTTAAATATCCGATTAAAATAACTATGCCTGTAACCTACTCCCTCAGCAATGTCATTGATTTTCATATCTGAGTGGATCAACAGTTCTTTTGCTTTCTCAATCCTTAGTTGAGTTAAATAGTCAATAAAATTAATCCCCATAATTTGTTTAAAAGCTTTACTAAGGGAATAAGGATTTGTGCCTACTTCATCCGCACAACTTTCTAAAGAAATATCGTACATGTAATTCTTCTGTATTTTTGTAACTACCTGCTCTATTATTCTCTTTAATTCTATATTCATTCGACCTTCCAGTCTCTGAATATATGGACTGATCACATCATTGACAAACCAGAGATTAATTCTACCAACATCACGTATTTGAGAGAGTTCCTCAAACATATTTTTTCCTTCAAATAAGTCATTCGGATGGATCCCTGAATGTAATATCTCATGCTGAATACTGCTATATAGTTGAATGACAGCCTGTTGAATGTAAATTTCACTAATTTCTTTACAATTTAACTCCTGGGTAAATTTTTTAATTAGCACTTCAATTTGATCTAGTTGTCCCATTCGAATAGCCTGAATAATTTCTTTTTCTGTTGCAAATGGATAATGGAACTCAATATCATTTCTACTATTTTTGTACTCCTCCAAGTCAATAACCTGGTTAATGTTTTCATACGTTCTGAACCGCTTGCCCGTCCTTACTTCTTCAAAAATATAAGGTATTTTCTTTACACTCTCGGTTCTTTCACTTATTGTAATCGTTACCTGTAATTTAATAATCCTGTTCACAGCCTCTGTTACATTCTCTGCAAACCGATGTAATTCTTCTCGGGCCGAATTATCAGGACGATAGATAACTAACATTCCTGCAGATAAATCTGAAAAGTTAATAACATTAAATTGTTCAAACATTTCTTTTGCAAATTCTTCCATAATATTTGTCGCCATGAATGTAACTAGCCCATCATCATTTGTGGAGAAATTTTCTTTGGAATCGGTCAATCCAGTAAGTTGAAGATCCAAAGCAATAAAAGACCGATTTTTTAAATTCCACCCATATGTCTCCATTCGCTGACGTAAATCCTCTTCATGATCCTGAAAATAATACCCTTGGACTAATTGATAGATAAAACTATTTTTTAGTTCTGTTAGTTGTTCAGTAAGTCGATTTTGCAACAAATTACTTTTTTGAGACATTTCTTTCCACTGCTGTTCGATGATGGAAAATTCATCTTTACCGGCTTGATTCCATCTTTCTGTTTCATTACCAACCAAATTTCTGACTAATTTTCGGACAGGGGCATATATTTTTATTGAAGTGAGCCATGATAAAATAATCGCTAGAATAAGAGCGGATGCACTGATAATAATGATTAACCTTGATACAAATACAATTGGTGCTGTAATTGATGACATCGGCGATGCAGAAACATATGTCCAATTGGAATTAATCCTTGTAAAATGACCAAATGAAATGGAATACATTATATGATTAAACTCAAATGGAAAAGACCCACTCTTTTGCTTGTGTTTCCCAATTTCTCCTTTTAAGGCATTTATAAAATTAGATTGATTAGTACTGTTCGAGGATAGTATTACCTTATTTTGTTCATTTAATAGGATAGTTGCCCCGTTTTCATAAGGGGTTAATGTCTTTAATAGTTGAAGTGCTTTATTATGATCGATCGTTACAATTAAAGCACCAAATGGGTCTTTACTGGTTATTGGAATTGGACTGACAAAAGCCAGAGTTGGTGATTTTCTCCCCTTACTTTTGGAATACTCTACCCAATGATGTTCTATTCCTTTTGAAAGTAAGCTATTATAAAAAACTTTCTGTTCTTCATCTAATGTATTGTATTGAGGCTTAAATAAGATTGGTTTATCCAAATTTAAAAACAATTCGTCATCACTTATCAAATTATGGCTTCCTTGCAATAATGATAACGTTTTGGTTATATCGTAGGTTTCATTAAATTGCTTAACAAAATCAATATCTTTTAAAGATTCCCCAAATCTAGGTTCAAACACCCAATGGGTTGTATATTCCTCTATATATTGAAATTGTTCATCCATATTATTTGCCCGTTGAACGATTTGGCTGGCATTGGATGCCCTAAGCTCATCTTCTACTTTTCCAACACCAAACCAATAAATACCTAGACCAGTGATCAGTCCTGGAATGCTAGCAATAAGCAAAATAAGAACAAAGCTATTGCGATGAAAGTTTCCTTTCCAATGGGGACGTTTTACTTTATTTATATCAATGTTTTTAAATGACATTAAGAACACTCCAAACATAAAGTATAACCATGATAGTATTAGTTCTATTATTGCATAACTTCTCAAAAATATGAAGGCGCTTTAATTTCATAATTTTATATTTTCAAAAAAAAACTCGGCAGCAACATGCATACCAAGTTTAATCTTGCTCTATTAAAGGCTCTTTGATTTCTGCTTTCCGTGAATTTCGGCATAACCTTAAGTAAACTTCTATTTATTCCCTTTGAATAGCGCTGCCCCCCTAGCCCCTGAAGCAGCCCGTTCGGCTCTCTCGATTCTTGAAAAGGCAAAGAAAGAAGACCACATAAGAACAACTGCTAGCGTGCTGCCGCTAAATAATGGGATTAGTCCAGGTACTGTCGACATTAAAAGATAGACCGCACTCCCCCCAATCCCTATTAAAATTGTAGAAAGCGGATTCAGTAACATGATAATAAAAGAACTTTTTAATACCTGATGTACCTTCAAATCATAATGGACAAAAGTAGGAAAGGCATAACATACAGTTAATACAAACCCTAGACAGATAATTAGTGCAGGATAATAGATTAAAGTAAGCAAACCTCCCGTGGTTCTTATTAAATGAATATCTACATATAAGAAGTACCCTAGTGTGAACAGAATCAGACCGAGCAGATTACTTTTGAAAAAGTCTTTTTTAAAAGACTCCAGGAAAGTTTTAAAAACGGGTATATCAACGTCACCCATTAGCATTTTCCTGATAACGACAAACATTGCGATCGTTGCAGGAAAAAATCCAAAAATAACTAAACCAAAAATGGAAAAAACCATCCATAAGAGATTAATAAAGGCAAGCTTCATGATCCAATCACAAAGTTTATAAAATCCCCCGATTGCCCCTTTCATCTGCATGCGCCATCCCTCCTATGTATCTAATAACTGTAATCTAATTTAATATTGCCTGGTGAATAACTAAATTAGCATAAGCTGCTTTCATTGGCGCCATCTGCCTGAAACCTATTTTTCCGCCTCCATAAATAGGACCGTATGTTTGTCCGTCATCTTCCCATTCAAGTACAACCAATTCATTAATGGAAAACTGAACAATCCCTTCATACTTTACTAATTTCATATGATAAGGTGGTACCGCATCCTCTACGGGTGGAAGTGGGTCAGCACCAATGGCGGCCAGGTGGAAGCCATAACTTTTTCGTAAATTACAAGTGCGAAATGCCCGCTCATCTGCGTACTTATGCCTGAAATATGACAAGTGCAGTGCATTAATAGCACCTGAATGGTACTCCGGATACTGACCCTGCCTAACCGGCAATCTTGGATCAAAGAGGTCTTCTCCATTTCTTCCGGCAGCCCCAAAAAAGAACATACAGAGACCTGGTTCCCTAACAGGGTAAAAGTCCCATTCAATCATAATTTTATCTGGAAAATCCACTGGACACCAATAAACCCAGTGTGCTCGGTCCCCATAAATAACTGGGTCTAGTTCATTTTCTAAGTGCAAGCGGTTATGTTCAAAGCTTATCTTTGCTCTTCCCTCTAATTTCCAATCCGCTATATTTTCTTGAACTGCAAGAGGATTAGCGTAGAGGCATTCTCCCTTTTCAAATTGTTTAAATATCACTAAGCTCGCCCTCCCTAAAGATGAATTATAATTATTTACCTTACAATATAAATCTCTAATACTTTTCCTACAACCATACTTTTTTGCATAACTCCCGATATTATTTATAAAGCTTTAAGGTTACCGGGCCAATCAGTCCGGACTTTACCGGTTCCTTGGCATATTCGTTTGCCTTACTGTTAGTAACTATTACTTCTATATTCAAGGTATCTGTGTCCAAATTTGGTGTTATATCAAATAGATATGGACTCCAGAGCTTGGCACCTGCACTTTTTCCATTGACGATAACTTCGGCGAGCTCGCAAACTTCTCCTAAGTCTAACTCAGCCTTTTTATAACTATCTATGGAATCTAGTGTAACTATCGCTTGATAAATAGATTCACCGGAAAAATATTTCATATCGTCAAACTCAGTCAATGGAACCAATTTTTCAATTGGTTCGTTATCGCGAAATGGATTTGTGATCGTCCAACTGTTTACATTAATATCGATAACTTGTTGTGGTTTTTTGCCGGGATTTCCAAAAGTTGGTGATTCATTCCAGTTTACGCAAATAATTAAGGATTCCCGGTGTTTTAGTGAAAGATTGAATTTTGTATACTCATGATCCACTTCATTAATTTCAATTGTTTCTATATCAGAGTGCCATGCATCCCACTTTTCTAGAGCACCTTTACATTTAAGAGCAAATTCACCCTCAATGGCATGATCACCCTCATTTACCAATAGATAGAAATCAATACCTTCTTTGACGATATGTGTCACCCGCAGCCCCGGATTATGCGGTATTACATAAACATCCCGGTGTTCTACATGATCGATCGCCCCTATTACGCTGTTATAGTTGTAAATGTGGACGATATTGCCTTTTAAGGGGAGATTTTTCTTTTCGGGATTATAAACGATGACTGTACCCCCGTTTTCAAGAAATAGATTGAGTTTATGGACGAGCTCATTTGAAACGAGTTGTTCAAGATTTTCAATAATCATCACACGATAATTCTGTTTTTGAATTTTCACTTTACCCTCTTCGATTATACAATCGTGAAGAAACAGATCTTCTTCCAGGTAATTAAATTCGATTTGGTTCGTATATAACGGCTCAGCAATTTTCCAGGGAATATGATCCTCTTCACATAAAATGGCAATATCCGTAACGTTTGTACAATCACTCAGCAGCCAGGACATCCGTTTTTCATAATCAGCGATCAATTTATAATATTTCCACCACGAGTTATGGGGACCGTTATCCGGTGCACGCTCATTTAATCTTTCTCCTTCAATGGAATAATAAAATGCATGGGGGTAAAGTTTATTAACCCCCCTGACGAAAAGCCAATCGACAAACCATTTCATATCAGCTACTGAAAATTGCCATTGATGTCCATCTGGTCCGCAGCAGCCAAAACATTCATTGGCGTTACGAGGCAATCCGCGATGCCTTGCCGCATCAGAGGAACATTTCCCCAGCGTACTGTCACGCCCTGTAACTCCCTTATCGTCTTCCGGGCCTACCCATCTCCACACCAGATCCTGGCCAGGCAGCTGAAAATATTTTAAAAATCCAATATCATCGCTTGTTTCCGGATGCCCTGTCAGTTGAATACCATGACTTTCACACCACTCGGAGATGGGGCGGTAATACGTTTCTTGAAGGCGTTTATTGACCGTTTTTTTAAATTTTCTTCTTTTGACATTTGTGTCACTGCCGACGTCAAACCATAGTGATAGCAAGTCCGTGGGATCATTTCCATGGTTCTTATAATATTCCATAAAGCCAATCGTCCATGGCTTGATTTTTTCCGTGTCAACACAACGCCCGACAACACTCGGTTCATCTGTAAAAAGCGCTGTTATGGTATTTCCGAAGTATTCCTTAAAATGTTCATAATAGACATCATGGGTTACTCGGATAAACTTTTGCATTGCCTCCGAATTTAACAAATCTCCTGCAGGCGGTGCTCCGGGCTCGCCATCGTCTTCCCCAAAATGGAGACCGCGAATGGTTCCTCTTGAAAAAGTAGAAATAAGCAAGACAATGGACCAATTACCCGTATCTTTCGATTCAAATGAAACCGTATTGTTTTCAACCTCTAATGAAATACAGGAGAGAGGATCAATCATCAATTCCCCTGTAACCTTTGCAGCAACCGCAAGGACAATCTCCTCGTATTCTTCCAATCTTTCTTCAATTTGTGTAAAACCGTTTACCGAATGCATCGACATTCGCAGTCCACGGGCGGCATATTCCGGATTGTTTTCAACCACCTTACCATGGGCGGATCCTGATGGATACATGCCTTCATCATAAATGATCACTTTCATGCCTAATTCTGTAGCTTCTTCCATAATAAATCGCATTAGATCCATAAATTTCGAGCCTAAATATTCAATATCCGCTGGAATACCAATACGCGGATGGGCAACAACACCCAAAACCCCTTTTGCTTTAAAATCTCTCAGTTGTCTAGAAATCTCCTCTTTGTTAAGATTTCCATTTAAAAACCAAAATGGAAAAATGGAATATTCTGCAGAGGGATTATTAAAATCATGTTTTAGTTGAGTTAAATTGTGCATTTGCTCACCTTCAATTTTTGATAATATACTACAGGCAGTTCTACATTTTGGTAATCTTCCAGATTAATGCTTTTATTCTTTCCGTATATAAAGTCGGAAAAAAGACGGTGATTATCAGTCATCTCACCGCCTGCACTCTTAAGATTAAAATGTTTGACTTTATCCTTTGACTGACCCCAATAGCATCCCTTTAGCAAAGTGTTTTTGCAGGAATGGATAAACAATTAATATTGGCAAAGTAGCTACAACCACAACTGCTAATTTTAATGATTGTGCAGGAGGCTCAACATACGCTGCTCCTTGAGAAGCGGCATCAGTAAGATTTCCTTGCGAAAGAATAATAATTTGTTGGAGCAGCACTTGGACTGGCCACTTGGTGTTGTCACTAATATACAATAGGGCATGAAAGAAATCATTCCAAATCCCGACAGCGTAAAACAAGGCAAATGTAGCAAGGACTGGTTTCGACAATGGTAAGATAATTCTCCAAAAAATCCCCATTTCTGTACAACCATCAATCTTAGCTGCTTCTTCCAATTCATTAGGAATACCTTGAAAGAAGGTTTTGACAATGATTAAATTAAATGGATTGATTGCACCTGGTAAGATTAATGACCAATAGGAATCTAACAATCCCAGTGATTTTACTACGATATACGTTGGGATCATTCCCCCGCTGAATAACATCGAAAATACAATCATATTCATAAATAAGTTGCGTCCCAATAATTTCTTTCTCGATAAGGGGTAAGCCATTGTAAATGTAAAGAATAGACAAACGAGTGTACCAACTAAGGTCACACCTATCGACACCAGAATGCTGCGCGAGAATGTTGCGGTTGAGAAAATATATTTATAGGCACTTAGAGTAAATGTTTCCGGCCAGATAAAAAAGTTCCTCCTTGTTAACTCAGCCTCTGTAGCAAACGATCCTGCGATTATATAAAGAAATGGCAGAATCATAATAATCCCGATGATGGCTAAAATAACAACGTTAAAGGCATCAAATATGCGCCCTCCACGTGTATTATGCATTTTAAGATTTGACATATTCTGAACCTCCTTGAACATTGAACATTAAAAGATTCCTTCCTCTCCCATTTTTTTGGCTAATTTGTTTGAGCCTAAAACAAGAATGATTCCTATAACAGACTTAAAGAGCCCGACAGCCGTACTATAGCTATACGCCCCCTGTGTAATCCCAACAAAATAAACATACGTATCAAACACATCAGCAACTCCACGGTTTAATGAATTGGACATTAAGTAAATTTGTTGGAAGCCCGTGTCCAGAAAACGGCCCAGTTGCAGGATGAGCATGACTATGATTGTACTTCTAATTGCAGGCAGGGTGACATGCCATAATCGTCTAAATCTTCCTGCACCGTCAACAATTGCAGCCTCATACTGTTCTTTATCAACAGATGTAAGTGCAGCTAAGAAGATAACCGTTCCCCAGCCAGTCTCTTTCCAAATAATTTGCAGCATCATTAATGGGCGGAACCAACTAGGTGATGATAGAAAATCAATCTGTTTCCCGTAAATATGGGAGACAATTTCATTCACAATGCCACCGCTTGTGGTAAAAAAGATATACGTAATACTCGCAATGATTACCCATGACATAAAGTGAGGTACATAAATAAACGTTTGCATTACTCTCTTATACGAATCAACCCGTAATTCATTCAACAGGATTGATAAAATTATCGGTGCCGGAAAGAAAAATACCAAGTTTAACACTGCAAAGATCGCTGTATTTTTTAATAGTCGAAAGAAATCTGGATTTTTAAAGAAGTCTATAAAGTTATCGAATCCAACCCATTTACTACCAAGCACTCCCGTAAAAGGCGAATAATCTTGGAAGGCTATCACAATGCCCCACATCGGAAGATACTTAAATACAATAAAATATACCAACCCCGGAAGCAGCAGGATATAGAGCCATTTATCTCTAATAATTCGTTGAATCGGAGAAAGCTCTGACTTTATTTTCGTTTTTGATCCTATTGCCGGTTGGGATATATCCGTTTCAGTAACTTGCACACTGATTTTTTCCATTATTGATTTTCTCCTTTCCTTCTATGTTTCTATTTCATTTGCTAGAACAGGCAGTCCGAAAACTGCCTGTTTTTAACTCAATGATTACTTTTTGTTTTCTTTGTATAATTTATTTATTTCTGCAACATAATCGTCTCCGCCAGAACTGCGCCATAATTTAATGGCATCTTTAAATCCTTTATCATCAATTTGGCCAACAATATATTTTATACGAGCGTCATTGATGATGTTGTCTAACTGTTGTCCTTTTTGCGCGTATACATCAGAGATCAAGGAAGCAGCAGGATTTGGAACAACAATTTCTTCATTCTGTTTCATGATTTCATTTTCTTTTACTTGAAGCGGTGAATACTCTGGATGTTTAAAATTACTTACAGGAATCCCTGGAATGAATTGGTTTAAGTCTGTATATTCTGTAGCCTCTGGGTCTTGAGCTGTAAATAGAGGTACTATATTGTTATTTTCCATCTTATAATGACGTCCCTCAACACCTGCATAGGCGATTGTTTGAGCAGGTTCATTATTCAGCTTATCAATAAAAGATAATACTTGTTTTAATTGTGCTTCCGTTTTTACACTTGATTTTGGAATTGCCAGCATACCGCTATAACCCGCAGTAGGCAGATTATGGAGTCCTTCCGGTCCTGAGACTGCTCCCATTACACCAACTGCGTCTTTTAAATTTGGATCGATCTTTTCCATAGCAGTTTGATTACGATGGGCCTGGTCCAATACGTTAACAATGGCTCCGGCTTGTCCTTTCTGGAATGGAATATCCCATTGGCCAGAATCCATTACAGCAAAATCCTGGTTAATTAATTTTTCGTCATACAATTTCTTAAAGAATTTCAAGGCAGTCATATATTCTGGTGTCATAAAATCTGGTTGGAGTTTGCCATCTTTTGTTAAGCCAAATTTATTCGGAGCACCAAACCATGTTTGCATCACATCAAACGGACCGGTAAACTTTGAAATAACCATACCGTACGTATCTTTTTTGCCATCCCCATCAGGGTCATTGTTTGTGAATGCTTTTAAGACATTATAAAAATCGTCAATCGTTTTAGGCTCTTGTAATCCCAACTTTTTCAACCAATCCTGGCGGAAATAGATTCCGTTTCTTCCAAGTGGGCGGGCCCGATAAACCCCATATACCTTTCCATCAATTTCACTATTTTGTAAGGTAACTTCATTGGCCTTACTTAAATTTGGATAATCTTTTAAATAAGGGGTTAGATCCCAAAATGCTCCATTACGGACAGCGCTAACAAAACTTGGGATTTTATCAGGTATCATAATGATCGTCGGAAGCTTGCCAGAGGCTAAAGTTACATTTAACTTATCTGAATAAACCGAATTTAGAACATAATTTATAGTAATATTTGATTTTGTATACTTTTCAAGCGCCTTAAGGGCCGGACTGTTACTAGAAGGCGGCGTAGCCGAAAACGCTGTCGTCATAATGGAAATATTTAATTTTCCATCTTTTGTATTACTAGCTTCACTCGATGTCTTTTCAGAATTGCTGCATGCTACAAGGGAAGAAAGCAGCATGGCTGATAATGCTGGAATAGCGACCTTTTTACCGAACTTTTTTCTGTTTTTCATTTTGGTTACCCCCAATTTTATATTTTCATTACCTGGAATCTACAATTACTAGGAACGCCTTTTTAACAACTATCCAGTAATTGTGTCGTGCTATACCTATAATTTAAACCGCTTTCATTTTTCAGACAATTACATTTTTTTGCTCTGCAAAACCCTTGATTTGACAAGGTTTTCACACCTTTAAACACTTTATTGTAGGATTAACACTTTCTTGAAATCCCATATTTGGCAGGTATTCACCTATTAAATCTAATGAAACAATCGTATTGAGACACCATTGTGAAGTGGTATTGGTGGTGATACTAGGAACTTCCGTTAACTTCCTCCAACTTTGAACCGATTCCTCTTTTATCGGCAGCACCATTTGACTGATCTCTTCATTTAATAGTAGATTCCAAGCTTTTTCGGCCAGGTTTTTATCTTTTTTCCTTGCGGCAGCATAAGCAACCATTCCAGAAGCAAGCATTGGCAGACTAAATAATTTATTATGAAGAATACCATTACTTCTAGCTAATTTTTCTTCATTACTTTGAACGTAAAATTCGCCAAATTCGGCTAACATATCCTCCCACTCTGCATCTCCGAGAACCTGTGCAAGTTCCATCCATGCCTGGGGACCCCCGAAAGCAATCACCATGTGATAGCCGCCTTCATTTCCATCACCCATATGAAGAAGATTGCTTGTTTTTGGGTCATATCCGAAAGTCGGGCCCGATAACAACCGGAACGGCAATTTCTTTAATGTATTTATGCCAGTCATGATCTTTTCTTTGTACGTTTGATTTTCTGTTCGTTCCCACTCCGATAACCAATTGGAACAAAAGGCAGCCCAATCTGGACCAACACGGGCATGTGTCGGGAATTGTTCTGTTGAATAAAACTCTCTCATTGGATCAAGATTGGCTAATGCTTGGTCGGCATCCTTTACTTCTGTGAGTAGATCTCTTATTCTTTCATCGGTTGTTAAGAAATAATAGTATTTATGTAATCCCGCCATACTAATACGCGCTTCTTTACAGCCGCAGCCCCAGTGGACGACGTTATGGCGAGAACCTAATCCAGCATATTCACCAAAGTGGTAGCAATCCACCTCACTGGTATGTCTTGTCATCGCCTCTGCCATGATAAACACGTCTTCTCGTCCTGACCGTAAAAATGAATACCAGAGCCAAATATTCGGCACGAGCTCCGTATTTTGCCAAGCAAAGCCTCCGATATCATACATCCATTGATGACGGACTGGATCGTAGGTATGCATGACGTCACCATAATTCCAATAACCATACCATCTTCGCTGTTCGATTTCCTTCTTATAAAAATCAAAGGCCCTATCAAGCTGTTCTTCTAAATGTGCTTTCATTGGGGTGCTTCGATCTTCTAGGCTCCATACACCTGATGCTTTTGTATGATGATAGTATTCTGGTTCACATACTAATAATATAGGTGCTTGCCATTCTTCTATTTGACTAACTAGCTCTTCATTTGAAGGTGAATAAGCATAAAATTGTAAAAAGATCTCACTGGTATTAGCAATTCCAACCGGAGTGGAACGCATTTCATCAAAACCCTCATAAGCACTGACCACATGTGTTTCATTATTATAATGCCGCAGGTCCATTGCCCCGGCATCCGGTGACCAAAACCAGGCTTTCAGCTTTGCTTCGGACTTATTTAAATCACTAACTTCCAATGCTGAGGGGAACTTTTGCCAAAAATTCTTTATCCCGACAGAGATCCCATGATCCTCTCCACCAATATAAAGCAAACCCTTTGCTCTAGTACCGTGAGTGGATTCCACCCAGGCAGAGGACTCTCGTGTCCGTTTTATGATTCGATAATGGTCTGCTGAATCCTGCTGAAGCCTGAAATCATTCCAAATCGCATTTTGTTTGGCATGGTCTAATAATTGCGAGTGTTTTTCTTCGGTTAAGCTAACAATTTCACCAGCTATCTGTTTTTGAAACAAGCCATCCACATTTCTGTGTCTTCTCGTAAGTAGAAGCTGGGATGCTTCCGAATAAATCCCCTCTTCTCCTAAAAAACGGACATTACGATTCCACGCTTGTCCTGCTAGTGGAACTGATAATTCTAAGCCTACACCTTTGATAAAATCCTTTTCGGGATCGCCATCGTAAAAAAGGGTATGGACGGTACGCACGGATTCAGTGTTTGCATAAAAGTAAAGCCTTAATTCAAACGGAAGTAATGTACCTGTTCCCGATTTTGCCTGATGGGTTCCTTCGATTTTAATAACAGCTCTTAAAGGACCTTTTTGTTCAATTTCCACATGGTTGATAATGCCTTCAAATGGTTCTTCGCGGATGACTGTAATCCCGTTTTCCTTAGTGCGAGTCTCTTTAGTCGAGTTTAATTTACCTTCCAACGCAACTGTTTTTGTGCCTCTTTTTACAAAATTAATAATCTTGTTCCCTTGTTTATTAATGGAGAATAATAGTTTACAAGTATCGATTTCAATAGTATGTTTATTTTCCCTAACCTGCAAGATACTGTCAGAATTTACATGTTCACTAAGCGACACTTCATATATATCTTCATCGCCCTGAAGTACAGCCGCATGCCCTGTCCACTTCACACTCCCATCTGGCCAAAAAGCCATTGGCCAAGTTTGCAACGGACTTTTTTTACCGCTGCTGCTCTGGAGACAGATTGTATCTTCCCTTTTTAATGCCCCTCTTTCCCAAGGAATTCCCCAAGAAATTCCTGTCAGATCCTTCGGCCTTTTGTTTAACCAATGTAATTTCACAGTCCCACTCTCCCACTGGCTGGTTTTATGTTCTACAACCCTATTATTGTCAGTCTTTCACTTTCCTTCAATGTTCAATTTTTGCATACACCCATTTAGCCCTTTTTTCTCTTCTAAGACATTTTTGCATATTAACAAAAATAAAAAACAGGCATTTTTTTGCCTGCTTTTTCAAGTTTTATTAATTTTTTATCAATTGTCCTTCTATTAGCTTAGGGAGGTTTTCAAAATCAGGAACGTCCACTAGATAGATATTCCCGTATCCAGTACGATCACTTGTATACAAAATCTTTGTCCCATCGGGAGTATACCGGGGATGGACATGAACTTGCTGAATTTGAAAACTCCCACGATGTTTACATAGAATCCGCGGCCCTTCCATTCCCTCATTTGTTTTTTTCCATAAGAAAATACAATCCTGAAACCTTTCACCATGGTAAGCGCTTGATTGCTGACCATCTCCTACAATGTAGGTGGAATCATTGGAATGGATGTGCATATTTTGATAGGGAAATTCAAATTCTTCGCATACTGAATTATCATATTTGGCGTACCCAAGGAATTTTCCGTCTTTACGGTCCAATGACTCGGTAAAACCATGATAGCCAATATGCAGACCATCCGCATGCCAGTACTCATGTCCCGCATACTGGTTTGGTTCCCCTTCTCTTATTTTCCAAACTTCACCATTATTTATATTCATGACCCAAATACGATGATCGACTTTTTCCCATGGACCTTCATGGCAAAAAGTGATAAGATGCGGCTGTGTGGGTGAGGCATTCACATGGCCAATCCAACGTTTTTCTTCATGAATTACCTTTGTTTCACCAGTCTCAAATGATAGTAAACATATTTGACAATGCGGTCTTGCTGCTTCGGTTTCTTCAAACCCTACATACCCGCCTGATAAATTACTGTTAATGGTTTTGGACAAGTCTTGAGAGAGACCAAAACATAGGTGCTTGCCATCAGCTGTGCAGCTTAGATTACTAAAGTTATATCCTTGTGGCGAAGTAAAGATCGCGCTTTCTTCATATGAATCTAGATTGAGCGCAATAATAGTTTTACCATAGGTAAAGTATGCTTCATTTTTGATAGGGTTAATATAGGTTCCTTGTATTCCCTTTGAAACGTTTTTATCAAGATCTGTTAATTGTGTTAATTCTCCGTTTTGCAGATCCAGACTAAATAAGTTAGTGGCATTTCCACGGTCCGAACAAATCAAAATTTTGGAACCGTTATCATACCATCCATCATTAGTAAAATAAAGATGATAACTATGAGCCAAATAATCTGTTAATTGAGTTATAGCCGCCCCCGTAATTGGATCTCGAAATTCCTTCATTTCAGATGGCCATTTAGTTCCCTTCACCATGTTCCATTCCTCGTTTCTATTAATCTAAATAAAATACCTGCTTTAATTCAATTGCTACCGGACTATTATCAGGGTTTGTTTCCATAATATCTTTCATATGGGCCCACCATTTCTGGCAAACTTCGGTCTGAGCCATGGCATTCCATTTTTCTTCACTTTCGATTTCAACATAGGCAAACAGATTATTCGTTTTTTCATCAAGAAAAATCGAGTAATGATGAGCTCCGTGGTTTTTTAATTCTTGTGCAAGTTCAGGCCATATTTCATCATGGCGTTTCTTGTATTCTTCGTGAAATCCTTCAAACACCTTCATGACTGTTGCTTTTCGAATCATTTCACACACACCCCTTATCATTAATACGAATCACTCTATTTTCAAATTTGCCGATTTCAAGTTTTCCCGGGCTAACTTTGAGATTCGTCTGTAAATCGATTCCTTCCATTGGCAAGGTAACGCTTCCACCCTTTCCGTCCATGTTGATCACAAACCAAACAGAATATCCTTCACCTTGTCTCGGAGCGACAATGGTTCCTTTTGTTACATCTGTTCTAAGTGATAAATTCACTTCTTGTGAATAATGATCCACGAGTTTCTGAAACATTAGGGCTCCTTCCGCCCCTTGAGGCATGGAACCAAGCATGACAATTTTTCCTGCCCCAAGACGATGCTCAGTAATAAAGGATTTACCTGCAGAAAGTCCCTCTTCAATCATGCCGACAGACTTTTCTTGGTCGAATTCGAATACTGAACTCCACATTCCAAGCGGTGCAGATACATCGAAGGCACGGCCGATGGTTCCGCTGTTATCCATAGGGTAAGTAAATAAAACCTCCACACCAGCGGTATTCTCAAGTTCCCCCAAAGCCCGATCCGTATGGACCGTATGTGACTCAGTCCTTCCTCCCGTTAAAGGACCTGCGATCCAGACTCCGCCACTTTCAACAAATTGTTTCGCACGAGCTAGGAAATCTGATGACACGTAAGGGATAAACGGTGTTAATACTACTTTATATCCCTCAAGGCTTGCCCCTTCAGGAATAAGGTCGCGGTGTATCCCCATTGATAATATTTTTTCATAAAAATCTGTTACTAAAGCGCGGTGATTTAACCCCCGGTGTGATTCCGTTTTCAGAAAAGCCTTAGCCTGGTCAGAATAGGTGATGGCCAATTCTGCTTGACTCGGTCTTGTCGCTAGGATAATCGGTTCGATTTCTTTTCTCATCTTCTCTACTTCCAGCACATTCGCATAGCCGACTGTTGGTTTTCCCCATGCACTAATGACAGAACCATGCGGCTGTTCGCAGCCTGCACGCTGCTGTCTCCACAACCAGTATGAAAATCCCTCCGCCCCTAGAGCATATGCTGCAGCTGCCTCGGCTTTTAAGTATCCATTGGGATGCGGGCTTGCATAGCTTTCGAGCGATGCTGCATAGGAAGTACTGGTTTCCATTACCCAAAAGTCTTTGCCTTTCTTGAAGTTCCGCCACAAATCGCTGTTAATGAGATAAGCAGGGAAATTATCAATCGTTGCATAAGTATCAAAAGAAGCAAAGTCTAGATTTTTAAAGAGTCTCTCATTATCTACACTAAACATAACTGAACTATTATGGGTAATCGGTGCGCCTGAATATTTTCTAATAATCGCTGCTTGCTCATCGCAGAACTCCGCAATTTTTTCCATAGAAAATAATTGATACATGGTACTCAGCGATGAGTTGTGTAAAAATGGTGCATGGCCTGGCTGCGGTACTTGTTCAAAGCTGTGGTAATATTCACTCCAAATTTGCGTACCCCATGCTTCATTTAGTTGCTCGATTGTCCCATAACGTTCTTCTAACCACTGATGCCATAATTCTTTACATGAAGAGCACATACATTCACTAACATGGCATTTAAATTCATTATCAATCTGCCAGCCAATCACGCCTGGGAGACTTCCCACTGCTTGGGCAATATGTTCCGTAATCAGCGCAGCTCTTTCGCGGAAATAGGAATGATTGGTGCAGGCATGCTGTCTTGAGCCATGTCCCATTACTCTTCCATCCCGCTCGACATACATCCTTTCCGGGTGTCCGTCAGTGAACCAGATTGGCGGTGTTGGAGTAGGCGTACACATTACAGTCTCAATCCCATTTTCATAGAGCTTAGTAATTACATTCATAAAAAAAGATAAATCAAACTGGTCTTCGTTCGGCTCCATGCTGGACCAAGCAAATTCACCCATTCTTACTACATTAATCCCCGTTTGTTTCATGATTTCAATGTCTTCATTCATTACATTTTCATCCCATAGCTCAGGATAATAAGCTGCCCCGTGATATAGCTTTTTGCCCAATTGACTTCACCTCAGTATTTATATTTAGGCTTAATGAATCTATCAATCTATTCTTTTAATAAAATCAGTGATGGGTAATTGTAATTCCTGTATTCCTTCGATGACTAATTTTGCGACCTCCCTTGCTCCGTGTTCACAAAAATGAGTGTTATCCTGAATCCCTTCTGGATAATTAGGAGATACATTGGGTTCAAACCATGTAAATAATTGCTTGGAACCTTCTACGCCTAATGATTCATATAGCTTTCTTGTCTTTGCTAGTAAATCGATTAGCTTTACCTCCAGCCTTTCAGCTAACTGAATCATTGATTGAGGATAGTCCCCTAGTGAGTGGATTAAATGATCCTTTTCATCAAACTGTCTGCGATTTACGGATGTAATTAAGATTGGGGTAGCTCCTTTTTCCCTAGCACCTTTAATATATTCTGTCAGGTATGACTGATACGTTGTAAAGGCTTCTGTCCCATATGGTTTTTGATCATTATGTCCGAATTGAATGAACAAATAATCTCCCGGTTGAATTGATTCCAGGATCGTTACTAACCGTCCTTCTTCAATAAAACTGTTTGTACTGGCTCCACCTTTTGCATGATTATGGACTTTTACCTCGTCCGTGAAAAAGGATTGAAGGACCTGCCCCCATCCCGCCATGGGTGCTTCATGAGGCGGGCAGTTGGCTACTGTTGAATCTCCTGCTAAAAAAATTTGGACTGGCCTCTTTGAACCCATTTTGAACCCCTCCTATTTACTTTTTCACCTTTGATTTTTGTATAGGTTTTACTTCATAGATATTTGGTACCGGCGGATTTGCCATATTGTGTCCGAGAAAGAACCCAGGATGGGGCGGCTGATTATAGGCCACATTTTGCCAGGCAATGGCTAATCGATAATTGGGGTCGTGCATAAGTGTGTAAATCCGATGATCTGTTATATCAGTTGTTGTATAGATTCTAAGTGCTGTACTATCATCAGTCCGCCAAATGACTTCCTCGCGCCAGTCCCCGAGAATATCGGCCTGTAAACAAGGATTCCCCTTTGTTCCGTTATTTGATCTAGTTCCATCCGCGGTTAGTAAATTGACTAGCCTGCCATTTTCATAGTCCCATTTATCAATTTTCCCTACTCCAATTCCAGTCTCGATATCATAATCATGGTCGAGAAGTTCCCTTAACAAATCTCCATCCCACCAGATCGCAAAATTAAAAGACTGAGGGTTCACATCCGATATCTTTTCCCCTGAGCTGCTATATAGTCCTGCACCACCGGTCTTCCAATGAGTCGACGACCAAACCTCGACTCCCTCGTACCTTGGATCAATATCGGCAGCCATTCCTCTGCCAACATCCTCAACTGATGGAATTCCCCAAAGAATCTCTCCCGTCCTCGCATCATGAATTTCTGTGCCATTTTCTTGTGGAGTCTCATGCACTTGGAAGATTTCTAAACCTGGCCTGCTAGGGATGAAGTTCCCGACGTGGATGGCATCTCCATGTCCTAAACCAGTGGTATAGAGTCCTGTTCCGTCATGGTCAATGACACAGGAGCCATAGATGATTTCATCTTTCCCATCATCATCCACGTCAGCAACGCTTACACTATGGTTTCCTTGACTGGAATAACCCTCATTGCCAGGTTCAAGACTATCAAACTTCCATATTTTCGTCAGTTCACCGCCGCGCCAATTATAAGCGACTAAAACGGCTCTGGTGTAATAGCCACGGCACATCACTAAACTAGGTCTTTGCCCATCAAGATAGGCAATGCAGGCAAGAAACCGGTCGACACGGTTCCCTTCTTCATCACCCCAATCTGAACCTCTTCCTCTTGGCGGGTCATAATCTGTTGTTACTAGCTCTTTACCTGTGGTTCCCTCAAATATAGTTAAGTACTCTGGGCCTTCAAGAATGAAACCATCTTTATTCCGATAATCGACGTCAGCATCTCCAATTACGTTTCCTGTACCGTCTATCGTTCCATCAGCTGTTTTACAGGCGATTTCCGCTTTCCCATCACCATCGAGGTCATAGACGAGAAATTGCGTATAATGTGCTCCGGCACGAATGTTTTTCCCTAAATCTATCCTCCATAAATGGGAACCATTTAATTTATAAGCATCTAAGTAAACGTTTCCTGTATACCCCTTATGGGCGTTGTCATGAGAGTTCGTTGGGTCCCATTTTAAGATGATTTCATATTCCCCATCTCCGTCTACATCCCCCACACTTGCGTCATTTGCATTGTACGTATAGGAGACACCATCCGGGGAGATACCTCCTCTGGGTTTATTTAGTGGAATGGTCAAATAATTTGTATCCCACACCTCTGCTTGCTCTGAAGGCGGCTGTTCCACACCATTAATTACCGGACAAACAGTATAGATTGCACTGCTTTCACCGGTTGGGTCCAAGTAATTTGCACTTGAAGTAACGGGGGAAGGGTTCACTCTTATCCCATCACGGTATATATGAAAGGAAATATCTTCTGGGTCTGTTCCAAACAAACGCCACCCCACATAAACACCATTCTTTACTTTGACTGCGATTAAACCACGATTTAGGCTCTCCATTTGACGTAAATGTACTGATTGATTATTACTATTTTCTGACATCCATTTAATCCTCCTGAATTGTTTAATCGTTGGACACCATAAGGGTAATGGAATAGGATTAGCCCATCAATTCCATTTTTTTGATTAGCAGCGTTTAGGACCCGTTTTAAAACTTGGACTTTCTTGTTTCTTTGTACTTTTTTGTTAATTTCTAATTATAAATAAAGTCAATCATAAGACTTGTCTCTCAATAAACAATTCTTCTAGTCTATTAGAAAGCTCATCATCGGATAAAGGATTTCGATGAGTATTTTCCAAATAAATATATTTCTCTGTTTCTGGCATCAAATACTCTTTATACCATAAGAAGAAATCAGGACTGTCTCCTTGCATTCTAATAAATTTGCGTAAAGCATCGAGTGAATAAAGGGTACTTTTTACATTGGTTAACCAATCTGCACGATAAAAATTTTCCCATTTTCCGTGTTCCGCCCGTTTTAATGCGTGAATACTATCGTGATAATAGCGTAACGATTGTGACACACGAACAAATGCAAGCGCGTATTCTTGTTTTTTAAAATGGAAATATCCATTACATAGGGCTATAAAACCTTTACATCCGGAAACGTGTAGGTCAACGTGCAATGTAAACTGGTCAAAAAATCGCTGCTGATCAACTTCACTAAGTTCAGCATTCAAGTTTTCGCATTGGTCTACTAATCCCTCCCAGCCCTTCAGCCCCTCTTCGCATTTGTTCTTAAACCAAAGAACCTGCTCATCAAAGGGAATTTCACCTGTTGCCCAAAAAAGGTTGGATAAAGAGGTATCGGCTTTTCCCTGAAGCCAGTGACCGATGATTTTCCTGGCAGGATGATGGTAAAATTCCTCTCCGACTCTATCATTTTCATGTACACCATATCGGATAGATTGGTTGAAGTAGCTTTGATAAAGCTGTTCGATTTGTTTATTGCCCGTTTGATACAAACGTTTTATAAAACCCTTTAGGTGTTTTTCTTGATTGACAGTTCCTTTGCTCCATAATTCACTTACTAAATCTAACGGATAGAGATGGGGCCGAATATTTCCGCTGTTCAATAAAGATACGAATCAGCTCCTGCTTCAAAAGCTTTCTCCACTTCCCCGATGATCATTTCTGGTGGTGAGGGGAACATTGTTAGATGATTGGAGGCCTGCAAGTCATGAAACGTAATATGATAGTAAATTCCATGTTCACCTGGATCATCCGCAGTCGGCAAGGAAGGAATCCTAAGGTTTTCATTGCCTTGTCTGCGTGACACCATTTTCCCGTATCCATTATCAGCCCAAATGTAGATGACACCCTCTGACACTTTGATATGCCCCTCTTTATACAACTCTGCAATTTCACCATATAAGGCCATTGAACAAACCGGCTGTTCGACAGATTGCTTAATCAATTCAAATTGCCTTTCAACAACCTTTGAAATCATGTCACCTCGTTTTTCTGGTGTGTCAAATTCTGGGGCATACTGCCAAAAGGGTGCATCTCCTTGTCCGCGGAAGGAGAGGACCCAAATGATTTTTTGATTTTTTTGTTTTTCTATCGCTTCTTTCCAAAGATTCTCAAAGAGTTCTGGATTTTCTTGATAGTTTGGTTTTTGGCCAGGATAGGCCCGTAAAAACATTTCAGCTCCCAAAGGTTCTGCATGGTGGTGGGTAATCCATAGCCCCATTTCTGCCGCTAAATCGGTATGAATACCATGTTTTTGAAGATCAGTTCCCGGAATTACCATATTACCCCCACAGCGTAATAGAGCTTCAAACACGGGATACCATACTTCTTTTGTAGGTGGGTACTCCTCCTTCCAACCTATTAAACAAACTTCATCATTCACGAACCAGCCACGATATTTAACTTTGGATTTTTGCGAATTAAAATTTTTAACGGGGATCTTGATTTCCTTCTTTTGTTGAATTGGTAAGTCAGCCCAAAACCAAAAAGGATCAATTCCCAAATAATCCTTACTATAATGGAGAAGACCATAGATAATCCCGAGATCATCGTTCCCAATGATGTGCACGACTGGTTTCCCATTTTGAAGTTTGAACCGGAAACAATACCCCTCCGGCCACTCCGGACTATCATCCTCCTTCGAGACATATCGAATGATGAGATCAGGTGCTCCATCAAGTGAGGATGTTAATTTAGGCGGCTTTCCAAAAACCTTTTTATGATCCCTTACAATCATGTCGAGAGCATATTGAGCTGGAGTTGTAATGTTTTCTGGAGGAAAAATAACTGTACTTTCATTTATTAGAACATACGAATGATTGAACATAAGGCTCCCCTAATTTTGGATTATAAAAATACCTGTGGAAGGAAAGCCCCTCCGCAGGTAGATCTGTTTACTCTAATCTTTTTTTGTGCGTTTTAATAATAAGGATAAAAAGGCAAGAACTAGGCCTTGACCCCAGCCCTGCACTCTTTTATATGGAACCCCTTTATACCCTTCTGCGTCATCCATGACTGCGGTTCCGGCTGAAACATTCATGATGGATCCGTCCTCTTTGACTTGCTTCATGATCGCATCAACTGATTTTTGAACATATTTGTTATACAGTTTCCCTCTTGTTAGTAACGCTGCTGCAATTCCTGCTGAACCTGATGTTTCTAAATATGATTCAGGATCTGTCACAATCGTATGCCAAAGTCCGGATTCATCTTGCAAGCGAACCAATGCACTTAGCTGATCACGGAGTGACCCTTCTATAATCATAAAGGATGGATGCTGCACCTTCACAAGCTCCAATGCTCTAGCCATCGTGTAGGCTGCCCAGCTGTTTCCGCGCGCCCAAAAGATTCCTGACATATGGTTTTGAGCGATGTTGTCCCAGCCATGATAGTATAGGTTGGTCAAGTCATCCTGGAGAAACTGCTCATGACCATGATATTGTTTTAAGCCGAAATCAATGTAATTCCTTCCGATCGAGCATATGCCCAATTCGTAAGAGAAAATAGCCCGCCATAAACATCGTATCGACCCATGCCTGCTCAGGGAAGACATTCTTGACACCGTTCACAGTATGCTGCAAAACACCGTCTGCAAATTTTTCCGCATCATTTAATAAGAAGTCTGCCATTTGAATGGCATATTCTAAATATTTTTCCTCGTCTGTTGCTTTATATAATGTAAGGAGAGTATGACCTATAGAGGAGGCATTCACCGTTAGTTTTGGTAGTCCATCCTCTAATTCTTCATCGACCCATTCCTTAATAAATTGGAGATATCTTTTCTCACCAGTTGCTTCATAAGCCTCTGCTACCCCGTAAAAGGCCACCCCGCCCGGCCAGTCCCAGCTAAAATCCATTTTTGAGGTTCTCTCTACGACGAGTTCTATGGCTTCTTTCACTTTTTCTTCATCAAATACAAGTTGAGGCATCTTTATCCCACCCAAAATTAATAAAAATAGATATTTGGCATAGCTTTCAAATTTAATATTGTGAAATGACACTTTATCAGCGGTTTTTCGAGGCAAATCAGCGGTTTTGGAATTATATCAGCGATTTTTATCTTTTATCAGCGAAAATTAAATAATCGCTTTAGAGCCCTCATTAGTTCACTAGACTAATTGCGAAGAATCACTCGTCTGCTTTAATAATTCATTTATACTAAATGGACGATTTTCCTTACTTGACCGCCAAACCCCTTCACCGACTGCAATGGAATAGGCCCCCGCTTCGGCACCTGCTAAAATTTGATAAGGACGGCTTGGGTCAACTCCCATGAAGAGATCTTCCTGAAGCAATGGGTCACCGCCGCCATGTCCCCCTTCATTTAGCAAGACATGAATGATTTCTTTTGAACCAAATAGCGGATAATATTCAATCGTCTGTTCCGGGAATGGAAAAGGAATCCTGCTTGGTTCATGAAATTCCGTTGTTTCAATTCTCCCTTTTGTCCCATTTATAGCTAGGCGATAACCTTCATATGGAAGGGAAAAATTAACGGAGTAGCTTAAAAAAGCGCCTCTATCATACTTAACTGTCACCGCATACGTATCTTCAATTTCAATTTCATAATCGAAAATACAAGAATCCGGACGATAATTCGTATAGTTTTGTGCCGACTTTTCAATACCTTCGGATTTGATATGATCATCTTTTACTGCCACGTTATTGCGGCGGTTCGACCAGCGCATATAATATTGGCAATTTGGTTTTTCCTGACAAGTACTGCAATAGCGATGATCGGTTGGACTTGGATTTAATTCCCCATCCTTGCCATAATAATTTAAGGCACCATAGGCAAAGACCTGCTCCGGTTTTTGATCAATCCACCAATTGACCAAATCGAAATGATGGGTAGATTTATGAATCGATAATCCGCCTGAACGATTTCGATCGCGATTCCATCGCTTGAAGTAACTAGCCCCGTGATAAGTGTCAATATACCAGTTCAAATCAACAGAAGTAACTCTGCCAATCTTGCCTTCTAGAATCATCTCTTTTATTTTTCGATGGAAGGGATTATAGCGATAATTAAAGGCTACAATGACTTTTCCATTACTCCTAGCCTCCGCCTCCATCACCCTTGTTGCATCGTTGGCATTAGTCACCATCGGTTTTTCCGTGATAACCGTTAAATCATTCTCTAAACCTTGTAAAATATAATCGATATGAGTGTCATCCCGGCTCGTCACCACAACTGTATCTGCATTGGTCTCTTTAATCATCTGTTGAAATTGGTTTGGACGATAAGCAGGAATCGAACTTAGGGACGGAAAACTTTCCTTTGCTATTTCAATTCTACGCTCATCTGGATCGAGTAACCCGACAATTTCATTTTGCTGTGAAAATTGTGTTATAACTGGCTGAATAAACATCCCAAGTGCACGATTGCTTAGACCGCAAACTACGATTCTATTCATTTTCGTTACCTCCATTGCCCCATGCTATGTTTTGCTTATTCTTATTTACTTATAAAAAATCCCATTGTAATTCTGTTGAAAGCAAAATTATAATGGGTATGACGATTTAATTTTCAATTAGGAGCTTAACCAGCCGCCGTCTACCGGTAAGATGTGACCGTTAACATAATTAGAGGCATCAGAAGCAAGGAAAATGACCGCTCCTTTTAAATCTTCTGGGGTCCCCCAACGTCCTTGTGGGATCCTTGAGGTAATGGAGGCATTTCGGTTTTCATCTCCACGGATTGGAGCGGTATTATCCGTTACCATATAACCAGGTGCTATCGCATTGACATTTACGCCTTTTCCTGCCCACTCATTTGCAAATGACTTAGTCAAACCTGCCACCGCATGTTTGCTTGCTGTATAGGCAGGTACACGTAATCCACCTTGGAAAGATAACATGGAGGCAATATTAATGATTTTCCCGGAGCCTTTTTCAATCATATGTTTGCCCACTTCACGGCATAATTGGAAAACGGCATGTTGATTGACGTTAATGACTTCATACCAATCCTCATCTGAGAAATTCTCAGCCTGTGCCCGGCGAATGATACCGGCATTGTTTACTAAAATATCAATTTGTCCGGCAACGGATAAAGCTTCAACAACAAGCTCACTTGGCGCCCCTTGCTTGGACAAATCAATTTTTAGGTCATGAAAAGTTCCGCCGATTGCTTCAATCTGCTCACGCGTTGCTGCCATATCGCTCATGCCTGCACCAATGACGGCTGCCCCCGCTTCGGCTAGACCAATGGCCATTCCTTGGCCAAGTCCCCGGCTTGCACCAGTGATAAGGGCGACTTTCCCTTCTAATGAAAATAAAGATTTCATGTTACTTCCTCCTTAAAGTCTTTTAGGCTTGGTCGTACTTATTTTTTAAGAACAAGAGACTATCATTAATAAAAGGTTCTTTCGTTTCTTCCATTAAAATATTGAGATACGGCTTTTTCTGTTTAGTCTGTTTCAAGACAACATCATAATTTAATAGTCCCTGGCCAACTGCCACTGTCTTCAATTGGTTATCCTCTACAACAAAATCTTTGGCATGGAGGATAACAATTCTGTCACCAAGCAATTCAAATGCTTCTTGGATAATTTTGTCCTGATCTTGATAGGTATCAATCGTTAATAGATTGACAGGATCAAGAATTACTTGAAGATTATTGGAATTGACCATGTCCAAAAGCCGTTTCATCACTTTTGGAGAATAAATCGGATGGTTCACACCGGCTTCAATCCCAACAATGACTCCAAATTTCTCCGCTTCCTGCACTAGTTCCCGAACACTTTCAACCACTTCCAGAAACGGCTCTTCCTTAAAATTTTCAACTGTATAAACAATTTCTGGATTGACGTTACCCGTTTCGGTCCCCACGATACTGCAGCCAAAATCCCTTGCAAAGCGGATATGCTCTTTAAAACGCTCGATACCTTTTCTCCGTTCTTTCTTGTCGGGATGAATCATGTTGAAATAACAGCCTAATACTGCTATTTGAACATTTTTTCGCGCGAACGCTGTTCCAATATGATGGGCCAAACCAGGACTTAATGTCCCTGGTTCAAGCTTCATATAATCAAAGGATTTACCTAAGGCTAATTGAACAGATGTGAGCCCTTTCCCTGCTATTTCTTCTACTAACTGTTCTAGGGGACGACTTTCCAGATCATGTGCTCGTATGCCAATGTTCATCTCCATCACCTACATTCAATTTTTAAAAAAACATCTTATCCCAGTGTTAATCTATCCTTGGAAGCACTACCTTAAGTTTTCCATTTTGACATGATCCATGTCATCATACGTGATGTTTTCGCCGCACATCCCCCAAATGAAGGTGTAATTGCTGGTAGCAGTTCCTGTATGAATGGACCAGCTTGGGGAGATGGCCGCTTGTTCGTTTTTCATAACCAAATGTCTTGTTTCTTCCGGTTTACCCATGAAGTGGAAGACACGAGTTTCCGGTTCCATATCAAAATATAAATAAACTTCCATACGGCGTTCATGTGTATGACATGGCATGGTATTCCACACGCTTCCAGGTGATAACATTGTTAAACCCATTTGAAGCTGGCAGGACTCACACACATTCGGATGAATATATTGGTGGATTTTTCGTTCATTTAGGGTTCCAGGGCTGCCTGCTTCAAGCGGTTTAATTTCATTAATATCAATTTTTACTGTAGGATATTTATGGTGTGCAGGAGTGGAATTGATATAAAACTTAGCTGGATTTTTAGGATCATTGGATCTAAATAAAACCTCTTTGGTCCCTTTCCCTACATATAAGCCGTCATAGCGCTGCATATCATATTCTTCACCGTCAAGAATGACTAGGCCGTCTCCGCCAATATTGATAATCCCCATCTCACGGCGCTCTAAGAAATAACTTACCCCTAGCTCTTTATCAAGCTTAATGGTCAATTCCTTTTCTGCCGGTGTAACGCCTCCGAAAATCATTCGGTCCACATGGGTATAAGTTAGATGGACTTGGTCCGCTTCGAAGAGTGTTTCTACTAAAAATTCTCTTCTTAGCTCCTCCGTATTATATTTCTTCATATCCTCCGGATGGTGTGCATAACGAGTTTCCATTCTTCATTCTCCTTTTCTTTGTTTCTATTTTAATCTAGCCTCTAGCGGATGATTTCCCCTGCTTCTTTGGCCTTTTTAGCAACCAAAAACACAAGATCCCTTACACTTAAATTCTGTAATACAAGTATTCTACTAAAGCAAGAATAGCCATAGATTGTCCATAAGGCATGCCTGTAACAGGGATTTCCTTGTAAAATTCTTGCGTCTCTCCCATTGCTGTTCCTGCCGAGACATGCTGTAATTCACCTTTTTCGTCGATATTCTCAACCACAGCCTGAATCGCTTTTAGTCCCATATTTAAATACTTTTTATCGGTATAACGCTTCCGTACGGCCTTTAAGGTCCCGAAAGCAAAGCCAGCTGTACATGATGCCTCTACATATGAGGTTGGATCGTTTAGCACCGTATGCCATAAACCGCTTTCATTTTGGTATGTTTCAAGCGCTTCAATTTGTCTGTTAAGCGTGTCAATTAGGATTTGACGGACAGGATCATTATCCGGTAAATCTACTAAATCTAAAAACTCTGGAATCGCAATCGTTATCCAGGAATTGCCGCGGCCCCATAGCGCTTCAGCAAAGTTGTGATTTCCTTCAAATGTCCAACCGTGGAACCATAATCCCGTTTTCTTATCGAACAGATATTTAATATGTACCAAGAATTGCTTTTTTGCTTCTTCAATATACTCGGGCTTGTTCAGTAATAAACCGATTTTGGTTAACGGTAAAACACTCATCATTAAGGTGTCATCCCATAATTGTTGATAATTCTCAGATCCAAACACGACATGCTGGATTCCGCCATCCTTCGTTCTTGGCATATCATGATAGAGCCAATCGCCCCAAGTTTCTAAGTATGGAAGATAAGTAGGATTGTTGGTTTCTTCATACAAATAGGCGAGTGTTAGCATTTGCACCATTGTGTTAACATTCTTTTCGACCGGCGGTTCTTTAAACTGATCGTCGAACCATTTTACGATGATATTTAATACGTTTTCATTTTTTGTCAGTTTATAATACTTCATCATCCCGTACAGGCCAACACCTGCTGTCCATTCCCAATAGTTAAAGCTCTTATTATCAATTTTTCTGCCATCGGCAAGCGGAATCGCATACTTCCCGTCTGGATCATTTAGGTTAACTAGGTTATCAATCAGTAATTCAATTTTCTTTTCAATTTCATTTCTGTGCAATTTGATTACCTCCACTAATATTATGGCAAGAGCGTGTGAATAAATGAAATCTTAGTGTTAAGCATTCATTTTTATTATATGGAAACCCTTTTTTTAAATAAATTTAAAATTCCGTTTTCTTTTATTAAAAAACAGTGTTTTCTTAAGCTTGATTTTCAAGCAAATTTACAAACTTTGAAATAGGCAGCTTTGCCGCACCCATGCCTTCCGCAACAAGCTTAGCCATTTGTTTGGCCCCTTTTTTTGTAAAATGGGTGAAATCCGTTTCATTGACAGATGCCATAAAAAAAGTAAAAACTTCTTCATAACCTATGGTTTCAAAAGCAGCTAAACTTTTTTCCATTAAATCAATTAAAACGACGTTTTCTTCTTTGGCTATTTCTTTCATCGCTTGGCAGTATTCTGGGAAATCATTAATAAACTGGTTCTTTTCACAATGCAGCCTGGCAACAGGTGTAATGAATATCGGTTCTGCCTGGCATTTCCTAGCACCCTCCACATACATCTTTAAATAGTCTTTATAAGTAGTTGAAGGATCGGTATAGCGTTCAGGTTTGTTTGCCGTGGCGTCATTATGCCCCATTTGGATTAACAAATAGTCGCCTTCCTTCATTTCCTCTACGATTTTATGTAATCGGCCTTCCTCTACAAAGGTTTTAGAGCTTCTTCCACCGATGGCATGATTGATTACCTGAACATCATCTGTTAGATAGTCTTGGAGAAACTCTCCCCAGCCACCTTGATTTTTTTCGTCTAGGCCATAGGATTGGACAGTCGAATCCGCCGCTAGAAAAATATTTATTTTGTTTATCGTCAAGAATGCACCCCCTCTCACTTCCACTAGCTTACTGTCGGTCTTTTAATAAATAACATAACCTAGACCTGCTTACCATTAGACATTTTTGCACCTGCCAAATACTTAATTGTACTTTTTTGCCTCGTTAGCACCTTTTTGAAACAGCAGAAAATCGGTCCTTTTGTACTGTGATAATAGGTACAAATTGTTCTTTAGCGACTTAGAGCACACTGTATTTTCACTAAAATTAACGGAATTTTAAATTAAATAATCAGAAAAATTAAAATATAATGAAGAAGATTTTTCTCATCCTTGAATTTACTTTGTCTTGATCTCTAATGAGGGAGAGGTGGTTTATTTACCAATTTGTAAGCGCAACCATATTTTCCCGCCTTTCAAAATGAAATTTTAGGAGGATAAAAATTTGAAGAAACGTTCAATCACTAAAAAGCTTTTATCAACCACAATCGCATTACCCCTGCTACTAACAAGTGTTTCAATTGCCACGGCCAGCGGAGTCCAAAACAACCAACCTTCAAACAAGTTCCAGGGAAAAGGTGTCCAGTTAGAGTACCTTGACAGAGGCTTAGTAGCCGCCTCTACATCAGAAGGGGTCTTTTTAAGCTGGCGCCTGCTGGCAAATGAAGCAAAAGGATCTTCTGAAACTGGTTTAACTGGTGTAGATTTTAATGTCTATCGCGACGGTAAAAAGATCGCTACCGTTACGGACAGTACCAACTTCTTAGATAAAGATGGCAGTACCGACTCCAAGTACTATGTGAGTTCCGTTTTGGACGGTAAAGAATTGGACCAGAGTGCTTCTGTCACAGCATGGGGAAAATCGTACTTTGATTTAGCCTTAAAAAAACCAGCAGATGGAGTAACTCCAGCAGGTGAAACCTACACTTATTCGGCAAATGATATGAGTGTTGGCGATGTTGACGGAGACGGAAAATACGAATTTTTTGTCAAATGGTATCCTTCCAATGCCAAGGATGTGTCACAAGTAGGCTACACCGGTAATACGTTTATTGATTGCTATAAGTTTGACGGCACACTCCTCTATCGAATGGATTTAGGAGTGAATATTCGTTCCGGTGCCCATTATACCCAGTTTCTTGTATATGATTTTGACGGGGATGGAAAATCTGAAATGATGTTCAAAACTGCGCCAGGAACAAAGGTGATTAAATATGACCAAGCAGGAAACGTTACCTCGGAAAAATATATCACAATGCCGAAAAAAGACATAGACGCTGGATATAGTAATAACGATGATTATCGGATGAGCAAGGAAGATTATTATAATCATGTGGTAAACATGTTCATGAACTGGGACAAGCAGGAAGAGGTAGTAAATGGACATTGGCCAAAAACACTGGAGGAATGTTTTGGAATCGAGAAAAAATACAGCTATCCACTATCGAAGGAAGATGCTGAAAGCTTAACCGATTATTTCATGGATGTATATGCCCCTAGCCGAAGCAGCAATAACAAGCTAAGAAACTTTGAAGGCTTTATTGTTAATGGCCCAGAGTATTTATCAGTCTTTAATGGAGAAACAGGTGCCGAAATGGATACCATCGACTATAAACCTGGCCGTCATGACGATGGTTTAATGTGGGGAGACTATGCCATGGCGAGAATTGAGCCTGGAAACCGCGTGGACAGGTTCTTAGCAAGCGTTGCTTACCTGGATGGCGAAAAGCCTTATGCCGTTTTTGGACGGGGCTATTACACCAGAACCAATCTGGTTACATATAGCTGGGATGGAAAAAAGTTAACGGAGAATTGGGCTGTCGACAGCGGCTGGACACCAATGAGCAATCCATTTAATGATAGTCCACATGGAAAAGACGGCACAGACCCTCAATTTGGTTCGATTACTACCCAAGGAGCACACTCATTAAGTGCGGCAGATGTTGATGGTGATGGGAAGCAAGAAATCGTTTATGGAGGAGCTACCATTGATCATGACGGCTCCCTATTATACAGTTCAAAAGATATCTTGCCTCCACAAAGCTCATCACCGGGAACCCTTGCCAGATTGGGACATGGGGATGCCCTTCATGTAACAGACATTGACCCAAATAGACCTGGAATGGAAATCTTTATGGTTCATGAGGGAGCAACAGGAGCTCCATATGGTTATTCCCTCCGCGATGCTAAAACAGGGCAAACTATTTATGGGGGCTATACCGGTAAAGATACTGGCCGTGGTATGGTTGGAGATGTGGACCCATCGCATCCTGGTTTAGAAACATGGGCCGTTGGATTATGGACAGCGGATGGACAAAAAATAAGCAATACTGCACCGGGAACTAACATGAACATTAAGTGGGCTGCAGATATGACCACACAAATAGTGGACGGGGCACGGGATGTAACTCCAACTATTAAAGATTGGCGGAAGGGTACTGTGCTTACCGCTGAAGGTACAAGAACTAATAATGATACAAAGGGCAATCCTGGATTAGTTGCGGATATTTTGGGTGACTGGCGTGAGGAACTTCTTGTTAGAACTGCTGATAGTTCCGCCATGAGGATTTATCTCAGCACAGAGGTTACCAACCATAAGCTATATACCTTAATGGACGACCCTCAATATAGAGCAGAAGTTGCCCGTCAAAATACAGCCTATAATCAGCCGTCCTACACAAGCTTTTATTTGGCAAGCGATATGAACTGGGCAAATGTTCCAATTCATGTATACTGGACACCTGGTTTGATATCAGTATTAGAGAAAAAACTTGAGGATTATAAAGCAGATGGAGAGGTGTCAGGACCTATCGTTCCACAATTAGAGAACTCTTTGAAACAGGCTCAATTTCACTTGGAAAAAGGATCGTTCGATACTGCCATGACTTTTATGGAAAAGTTTGCTTCAGAATTAACTAAGAAAACGAATCAAACCCACTTATCAACGAATGCAAAAATGAACCTAACTCATGATGCCCAAACAATGATTGATATGATGGAAAAGGCGGGTAAATAAGATACCGGATTGAGACACTCTAACTTTCGAATAGAGTGTCTCTATTTACGGATAAGCCACTGCCACTTGGGGTATATTATTCGATTTACTTTAAGGAGAAAACAATAAAGAAGGAGCCATACAACTTATCATTAAAAGTTGTTCTGGCTCCTTCTTTATTGTGTTTTTACTTCCCGTTCTAAATCCAACAGCAAGGTCTTCATCTCTAAGCCACCGCGATAACCTGTTAACGAACCGTTCTTCCCTACGACCCGATGGCAAGGAATAGTTATTAAAACGGGGTTAGCGCCAATCGCTGTGCCGACGGCACGAACGGCTGCCGGTCTGTTTATGGCATTGGCTATGTCTGAATAGGATTTAGTTTCTCCGTACGGTATCTCACACAATGCATTCCACACGGATAATTGGAAGGCAGTTCCATGGTATTCAAATGGAATCGTGAAGCTCTTCCGTTCGCCATTCAGATATTCAGCCAGTTCAATCTCATATGGTTTGAGTTCTTCCCGCCCTTCAACAAGAGGACTTCCAGGTAAGCGTTTTTGGGCCCACGCAGCTAATTCTTCGAACGGCATATTCTGGGAGCCTACAAAGCAAAGACCCTTGGATGTTGCCGCAATGTACATTTTCCAATTCTTATAATCTAACAATGACCAGTAAATAGTTGGCTTAGTCTGAGATTTCACTTTCCGATTCCTCCGGGTTACATTTTAAAAGACGGTATTGTACAGGTGTTTCCCCATTTAATTTTTTAAATAAAGTAATAAAATAGGGCGTATTAGGGATCCCCACCTTTTTGGCTATTTCTGTAATTGCTAGGTCAGACTCTATTAAAAGCTCTTTAGCCTTGGAGATTCTGACTTGTTGAATATATTCAGCAGGGGTAATCCCTTTAACTTTTTTAAAAGTTCTCTGTAAATGATACGGACTCCCATGGTTCATTACAGCTAGTGTTTCAAGCGTTAGTTTGGCATGATAATTTATATTAATAAAATTAGTAATTTCACTAATCCATTCCTGGTCAGGCAGGTTTTGCCGAGTGGGCTTGCAGCGTTTACATGGACGAAAGTTTGCTGCTAAAGCTTCTTCAGCACTTTGAAATATTCTTACATTGTCTTTTTTGGGTACACGTGATTTGCATGATGGTTTACAAAATATCCCTGTGGTCTTGACTCCATAAAAAAATAAATGATTATATGCTGCATTGTTTTCTATAATTGCCCGCCATTTTTGATCTGAGATGATATCCATATCAGAACCTTTATTTAACCCACACATATCCGCCACCTCTAAAGTATTATAACGTTAAACAAAACAAAACAGTCTGTTTCTTTAGTAAGAAAGCAAGATATTGAAACGATATTTTTATTTCGAGTCATGAAAAATGACCCCTAAACCATATCGCTCCCCTTTTGTTACCGTACTTACCCCATGGCGAAGTTTATTTTGATAATAACCCTTTTTTCCTTTTACAGGTCTAAAATTAGTAGGAAATATGATTGCACCTCCCTGTTCTACCGTAATGACGTGCCCCCTGCTTTGTGCCCTTGGAATTTGCTCCACTAAGAGGAATTCACCTCCAGTGAAATCTCTATCTTTTTGATTCAAAATAAATACTACTTGAAAGGGGAAAAATACGTCCCCGTATAAGTCTTGATGCAAGCAATTAAATCCGCCGTTTTCATATTTTAATATCAATGGCGTGGGTCTGCTTTGCTCCTGTTCTTGACATAATTTTATAAAATCAGTAAACTCAGCCGGGTATTGGTTTGGCTTTTTTACATAACTTAACCAGCGGTTAGCTGTCCTGGCCAGTTGAGGGTAAAACGATTCTCTTAATCCTTGAATCAGATCAGGTAATGGATAGGAGAAATATTTATACTCCCCACTGCCAAAACGATACCTTGTCATATTAATAATTGTCCTATATAACTCTTCATTGTTATACAGTTCCATGAAATACTCACATTCTTCACTTGTTAATACCGGGGGGAGCTTGGCAAAACCTTGTTCATCTAGCTCCTGTTGAATCGATTCCCAGTCTAGGCATTGGACACGAGAATAAATATCTTCGACCATGTTAATCTCCTCCATTATATTTGTTAATATCAATATAACCACAATTCAATAAAACTTAAGTTAATTTAGAATATAGCAGCAAGATAACGAAATCATTTTTTGTGATAATAATAGGAAACACTGTGGAGGATTAAAAATTGAGCATTGAAAAAACAGAAAATGACTGCCTTCAAGATGGTAATACACGGGTCATTATTGATATACCGATAGACTTTAATTTAGATGCAAATCTTGGTTATTTAGAACGAAACAAGAATGAATGTATGTTCAAAGTTGAAAATGGAGTCATTACAAGAGTTGTTATGACAAGGGAATCAAACAGACTTGTCCAACTACAAGCAAATGAAAATAACCAGTTGAGTGTTGATTTCATTGATACCATCTCAGTAACTCAAGCAGAGCTTGCAGACACAACGAGGTACATTCGTGAATGGTTTGACCTTGATCGGGATTTATCACCATTTTACGAAAAGGCCAAAGGTGATCCGCTCCTTGAAAGACCTGTCCAGGAATTCTATGGATTAAGGGTCATTGGTGTACCCGATTTGTTCGAGGCCCTCTGTTGGGGTGTTCTGGGGCAACAAATTAATCTAGCATTTGCTTACACCTTAAAAAGGCAGTTTGTTGAAAAATTTGGGAAGTCACTCGAATGGAATGGCCATAAATATTGGATTTTCCCTACCTATAATCAGATTGCTAAATTAAAGCCGTCTGATTTAGCTGGGATTAAGATGACCGTGAAGAAGAGCGAATATATTATTGGCATCGCCCAATTAATGGACAGCGGGCAGCTATCTAAAGAACAGCTATTGGCAATGAGTTTTAAAGAGGCTGAAAAAAGTCTGATTAAGATTCGCGGGATTGGGCCATGGACGGCGAATTACGTCTTAATGCGATGCTTGCGGTTTCCTACCGCTTTTCCGATTGATGATGTTGGATTGCATAACGCCATTAAGTTCTTGAGGAGATCAGAGAAAAAGCCAACAAAAGAGGAACTTATGAAACTTTCATTAAACTGGTCCGACTGGCAGTCCTATGCCACGTTTTACTTATGGCGGGTGCTCTATTAGAAGTAATTATACATGAAGGACCTGAATGTAAGGTATGTGCTTGGGTGGATGTTTGTATTTGTAAAGGGGACCAGCATATGTGTCCCCTTTACAAAATGTATTCATCCTTTAATCAGGTTATCGGCGCAGGATTAAATAGAGTAAAATCATTATAGATTTCATATTTTTCTGCAAGGCTCTGTTTACTCCCGCTGGCAACATCGATAATCTCGTTGAATAGTTGAATTCCAATTTCTTGAATGGTTGCTTCGCCTGTTGCAATTGGCCCTGCATTCACATCGATTAAATCTTGCCACATATCTTTCATATCATTTCTTGAACATACTTTAATGACAGGTGCAGTTTCTAATCCATAAGGAGTTCCTCGTCCTGTCATAAAAACTTGGAGCGTCATTCCACTGGATAACTGGCAAGAACCGCATACAAAGTCACTGGCAGGTGTTGCTGCAAAAATCATTCCCTTTTTCGTTGGTCTTTCCCCTGGTGAAAGAACCTCTACAATCGGAGATGTACCAGACTTAGCAATCGAACCCATTGCTTTTTCAACAATATTCGAAAGCCCCCCCTTCTTATTTCCGGGAGTCGGATTTGCTGAACGGTCGACTTGACCATTGTTCAGGTACTGATCATACCATTTCATCTCGTCAGCTAATTTTTTCCCGACCTCTTCGTTTACACAACGCTCAGCAATAAAATGGACACCATCACGAACCTCTGTTACTTCAGAAAACATAACGGTCGCACCAGCATTAACAAGTATATCCGCAGCATATCCTGCAGAAGGATTTGCCGTTACTCCTGAGAAAGCATCGCTTCCACCACATTGTAATCCGATGCATAACTGAGATAGGGGCAGCTCAACACGTTCTCTTGCATTCAATTTTATTAATTTGTTTTCTGCCATTTTCATTATTTCCGCCATGATCGCATCATGTCCCTTTTCGTTTTGAAACGTAACGACATTGTCTGGAGTGTTGTATTCCGCATCTAATAACATTTCTAATGTTAGTTTTTCACATCCCAAAGAGATAATCATAGTCTCTCCACCGAAATTCGGATGTTTGACCATGTTTTGCAGCATCCGAATTGGGATAATTGCTTCAGGGGCATTGATCGCGACACCGCATCCATATGCATGGTTTATCGCTACAACATTATCTACATTTGGATACTTTGGAAGAAGTTCTTGTTTAATTCTCTTTACGGCATTATTTAAAACACCTGTTACGCATTGAACAGTTGTAACAATTCCTAATATATTTCTCGTTCCAGCATATCCACCGTTTTTGTTTGGGTAACCCATAAAAGTCCTAATAGGAGGTTCTGGCAGATCCGTGACCAAATTTGTTGCATACTTCATTTCGTCCAATGATGGAGGAACAGGAAGCTCCAACATATATTCATTGATCCAGTCTCCCTTTTTAATCGAATGTAACGCATATCCTAAAGTAACTCCATAACGGATTATTGGCTGGCCTTCAGTAATATTACATAAGGCGATTTTATGCCCTTGGGGGATATCCTCGTTTGTTAGAATATCATCCATGACAATGGTACCTGCTGGAATAGCATTAACCGTTATGGCAACGTTATCATTTTTATTGATTTTTATATAACTGTTTCCCACTGCCGTACCTCCTCAACTCTTGTTCTTTCTTCAAAAACATTGTACTCTTAGCTAATATATATAGTAAAAGTGTTAAATTTTAGATTTCTCTTAATAAAATTAAGAGTTATGAGGAGAATTTAGACAAAATGGATCTAAAACAGCTGGAATATATTATTAAAATCGCGGAAGAAAACAATATTACGAAAGCTGCAGAAAAACTTTTTATCACTCAATCTGCATTAAACCAGCAACTTTTAAGACTAGAGAAGGAGCTGGGAACACAACTCTTCCTCCGCTCAAGAAGGAATTGGCAATTAACACGAGCCGGGGAAATTTATGTTGAAAATGCAAAAAATATAGTACGGATAAAACAAGATACCTACAACCAAATTAACGATTTAATCGAGATAAAAAAAGGACAATTAAGAATTGGATTAACACCAGAACGTGGTCCTGAAATGTTTGCGTCTATCTATCCCATTTTTTACAAAAAATATCCTAATGTTAAAATAGAGCCCTTTGAAATGGGAGTAAAACAACAACAACATGAAATAACTTTAGGAAATCTTGATATTGGTTTTCTAACCTTACAAAGTTACCAAAAAACAAATGATCAATATCTCCTAATCTGTACCGAAGAAATTATTTTAGCAGTTCCTAAAACACATCCACTTGGACGTTTTGGAGGAAGAATTGGTGAAAAACTTCCTGAAATTAGCTTGGATTGTTTTAAACATGATTCTTTTGCGATTATGCAAAAAGGGTCTACTCTTCGGGAAATCTATGATAACCTCATCGCTCAGGAAGACGTTAATCCTAATATTCTTTTAGAAACCAGAAGCTGTCATAACTTATATCATATGGTCGCTGAGGGAATCTGTTGCTCTGTCATTCCAATTGCTTATGCAAAAGACAGCTCTAACGTTTCCTATTTTTCAATCAAACAAAAACCAGTTTGGGAAGTTTGCGCTAGTTACAAAAAAGGCAGTTACCTAAGTAAAGTAGCTAAAGATCTTATTAAGATTGCTACTGATTATTGGTCAAAGAAAATGAGAAAAACTACTGTTTAATTTTGTACTTATAAAAAATAACACGAAAAAGTCCTAACACCAGAATGGTGCTAGGACTAGTTATGATCCGAGAGGGATTCGAACCCCCGACCCCATCCCTGTCAAGGATGTATTCTCCCGCTGAACTATCGGATCTTAATTAAGGTACAAATTTAATTATATTTAAATTTATAATAATGTCAACATCTTTTTCTTTTTATCATTTACAAAGTATCCTCTTATCAGCAAAAACAAACGTTTGTTCTATTTTTATTGAATAAAGAACTAACGTTCGGTTATAATAGACCTATAAACCAAAAGGAGTGATTACCATGGATGGGCTGTTAATCCGTTCAATTGAAGAACACATGCCAATTGAGATGATTTATCTAGCTGAAAACCAAGAGCTGTCCCAAAGAAAGCTAATTGTAAAAGAGGTAACCGATGACTACATTCGTGCCTATTGCTTACTTCGGAAACAAATGCGCACGTTTAAACGAGAAAACATCTTATCGATTATGCCGGAAACTCGTTCCCATAGATCCTACCTTCATTAATCTATCCCTCCTCCCTCAACCACTACCTTTCCTAAAAGCATCTTCTTTCTATTTATGATAAAATGCAGTTGTATGAAATGAACTACGGGGGGCAATACATGCAGTATCCAAAAGGCACAATCAAAGAATATACCTTTCATAGCTCAGAGCTACAGGAAGCAGTGCAGCTTCTAATCTACCTGCCTGCAAATTTCTCACCACTTTATAAATACTCACTGCTAATTGCTCAAGACGGCAGAGATTATTTTCAGCTAGGCCGTATCGGACGATTAGCAGATGAGTTACTTTTTAATCAAGAAATTGAAAATTTAATCATTGTTGGGATACCCTATAAGGATGTAGCCGACCGACGCCGAAAATATCATCCTAATGGGGATCAAAACCAGCAGTATATTCGTTTTCTTGCTCATGAATTAGTTCCCTTTCTTGATAAAGAATTTCCAACCTATCAGATGGGTTCCACCAGGGCGTTAATCGGTGATTCCCTTGGTGCCACCGTTTCTTTAATGACGGCATTACACTATCCGCATACATTCGGAAAGGTATTGCTCCAGTCACCTTTGGTTGACCAGCACATCTTCAAACTGGTAGAAGACTTTAATGAAGGTCAACATGTTGAGATTTACCATGTGATCGGAACGCAGGAAACGGAAGTACAAACTACCGACGGGAAAATACAAGACTTTATAAATCCAAATAGGGTATTGGCTAAAAAAATACAAGCTAAACGAATTACATACTTTTATAAAGAGTTTAATGGTAATCATACATGGACCTATTGGCAGCCTGATTTAAAGCGGGCCCTTAAAATGTTTTTTTAGATTTTCTGTAGGTTGTTAATTTGTTTAATATATTTAGAAAATTTGCTATAATAATTGAAAGCGATTTGATGAATATTTTTCTAAAATAATTTCAATCATTGGAGGTAACCGCATGAAATTTGGTGTTGTCATTTTCCCATCCAAAAAGCTTCAAGATATCGTAAATTCTTATCGCAAACGTTACGATCCGCATTATGCTCTTATTCCTCCACACCTGACATTAAAAAATGCTTTTGAAGCAACAGAAGAAGATGCCATGAATTTTGCAGATAAACTACGGAAAATCGCTGGAAACACAAGCCCTTTTTCTTTAAAAACGGCAAAAATCAGTTCATTTAAGCCAGTTAATAATGTAATCTATTTTAAAGTGGAACCGACGACTGAACTTACCACCTTACACTCGGAAATCAATCACGAATTAAATGTTCAAAATACAGACTATGCCTTTGTCCCACATATAACCATCGGACAAAAGCTGTCAAATGATGAACACTCTGATGTTTACGGCTCACTTCGAATGACAAAAATTAATCATGAAGAAACAATTGACCGTTTCCATCTGCTTTATCAATTAGAAAATGGTTCTTGGACCGTTTATGAAACATTTCGTCTTGGAAAGGAATAGTAAAACGTGAAAATCAAAGTTGTTGAAAATCAAAAAGAACTAGAAGATGCTTTTTCAATCAGAAAAATTGTATTCGTAGAGGAGCAAAATGTCCCGATTGAAGAGGAAATAGACCAATACGAAGATGAAGCCACTCATTTTGTTATGTATAGTGATAGCGCAAGTCCCATTGCTGCTGGGAGATTCCGTGTGGTTGAAGGTTATGGAAAAGTCGAACGGATTTGTGTTTTAAAAGAAGCCCGTAAAACCGGAGCAGGCAGATTAATGATGAACGCAATCGAAAACTTTGCCAAAGACCAGGGCTTACATAAATTAAAACTAAATGCCCAAACCCACGCCATCCCCTTCTATGCCGGACTTGGCTACGATGTAGTGTCGGAAGAATTTTTGGATGCGGGTATTCCTCATAAAACGATGGTAAAACAAATTCCTACAGAAGCACTTGCCGACTAAACGGCAGGTGTTTCTTTTTGGCTGGATTAATAATCAAACACTTCCCGAAGCCCGATGGTTTTGTTAAGATAGTACATGTGTTATTTTCGTGAAATAGAGGTTTAAATATATGAAAACAGCTATCTATCAACAGCAACTTATTTCGCTCTCACAATTAGAACGAGATCAATTTCAAAAAATATACTTAGCAGGTAAAAATGGTGAACTTGACTGCCCCGCCTGCCATGAAAAGGTAAGATTGTTTCTCGGCATTCAGATCGAACCACATTTTTTTCATGTTCATTCACCTGATAAAAATTGCCCTGACCCTGACCCCATTGTAGAATCAGATGAACCTCCACATTATATCGAACGGAATGGTTTCAAAATTCCCCAAGGACGGACCATTACGGCTACAAATACTAATCTAGAACTATTTCAACCTGCTAAACCGATCGAATACTCAGTTCCTTATACACCAACTACAAAAAATACAGAACAGGAACTGCCACATTACTTACAACTGCTTGCTGACAGAGGAGTAGTACTCGATAACAGCCAAGCAGAAGCTGTCTTGGCGACGGATGGTTCGTTATTGGTTCTAGCAGGGGCTGGGAGCGGGAAAACACGTGTTTTAACCGCAAGGACTGCTTACATGCTCGAGGGGAAACAGGCCGATCCTGGCTCGATTATGCTTGTAACCTTTACCTCCAAAGCAGCTGCAGAAATGAAAAATCGTCTCCTTTCCTATCCATACCTGGAGCGTGGAAAGATCAATCAGCTTGTTACTGGTACCTTTCACAGTATTTTCTACCGCATTTTAATGTTCCATGATGCCGCCAATTGGTCTTCAAATAAACTACTGAAAAAGGATTGGCAGCGCGATAAAATTCTTAAAGAAGCTGGGAAGGAACTCCAGTTATCTGAAAAGGAATTTGCTTATGATTTAGCACTGCAACAAATTGGTTTTTGGAAAAATTCTCTTCTCCTTCCTCAGGAAGTAAAGCCTATTTCCGATTGGGAAGAGAACGTCGTATTTTTATATCAAAGATATGAAGCATATAAACAAAAAGAAGGATTATTCGATTTTGATGATATGTTAATTGGCTGTTACCAGTTGTTTAGATCATCTCCTTCCCTTCTGGAGCATTATCAAGACAGATTCCAATACTTTCTAATTGATGAATTTCAGGATATAAACAGAGTACAGTATGAGCTGATTAAGCTGTTATCCAGCAAACATAAAAATGTCTGTGCGGTTGGGGATGATGATCAGGCCATCTATTCATTCAGGGGCAGTGACCCAAGTTATCTTTTAGATTTTGAAAAGGACTTTCCCAATGCAAAACTAGTTACTCTTGAGCAGAATTATCGTTCTTCCCATGAAATTGTAGCCGCCGCTAATCAAATGATCGCCCTAAATAAAAAACGCAGAGTAAAACGTATGGAAGCTCAATACTCTTCTGGTATTCTTCCTCAACTGTTTTTTCCATATGATGAGGAAGAAGAGGCCACAATGATTGTCACCGATATACAGGAGAAAATTTCACAAGGTGCGAAACCTGGGGATTTTGCCATTCTATATCGGACAAATGTCAGCTCGCGTGCGGTCTTTGAAAGATTAGCCGCCTCGAACCTGCCGTTTAAAATTGATCAGGATGCAGAAGCATTTTACGACCGTTTTATTGTTAGAAGTGCCCTTGCCTTTTTAAAGGTCAGTTTAAATGAGGACAACCCGAATGCCTTGAGCGACCTTTTGCCTTTATTATTTTTAAAACAAACGGTCCTAAAAGATTTAAAGGCTGAGAGCATTCTGAAGGATTGCAGCCTTCTTGAGGCAGTTTCTCACTTGAAAACCGCTCACGCCTTTCAAGAGAAAAAATTAAAAAAGGCAGTTACCCTCATCCGCGGCCTTAAACATTTATCACCATCTGTTGCGATTGAGCAGATAGAAAAGGAAATTGGATTCCTTGATTTTCTAAAGAAACGAGGGAATGAATCCAGCAAGCTTGAAAAAGGCTCGGATGACTTAAAGGATCTTAAAGTAGCTGCAAAAAGCTTTACAACGATCGATGCTTTGTTAGAACACGCACAGCATATGTCGGCCATGAATAAGGAAATTAAGAATATGAGCAGACATTTCACTGATGCGATTACGCTTAGTACGATTCACCGGGCTAAAGGGCTGGAATATAAAACCGTTTATTTGATTAGTGCTGTCGACGGCAGTTTACCGCACGATTTTGCCCTTGAATCTTACCGTGCTGGCGATAATGCCCCGCTTGAAGAAGAAAGAAGATTATTTTATGTAGCGATGACTAGGGCAAAAGAGGAGCTGTTAATTTCCACTCCAAGTAACAGACGAGGGAAGAAAGCAAATCGCTCTAGGTTTTTGGTTCCCATCAATAAAAAGAGGAAGACCAATTTGTAAACACAATTGGTCCTTCCTCTTTTTATTTTTTATTCATCATTTGGGCGATTGTATTAAAGTCAAGCTGCTTTCCATCGTTAACGATAGATTTCACAATTTGGTCTTCCATCTCTTTACTTACCTTTTTATTTGCAATCTGAGAAACTCTTTGGATCACACTTCGAACTGTTTTTTCATCTTTAAAATTTGCGTTTTGTAAAGAATTAGCTAAATCAAAAATATCTTTCATATTAACGCCAGTTTTCTTTTCAATGTTCTTAAAGAATCCATTATCCATGATTAAATGTCACGCTCCTTCATAAACTACTTTATTCTATGAAGGAGGAAAAAAAAGGTGATGAATTGGGGTGAAAAGCCTAAGTTCCCCATACATGCAGCTGAAAAACTTATGTAAACAGAAAGGGCTGGCCCTTTTTTGGGTCCACCCCCCTCCATCTCATTGTCTATTAATAGAAGCTTGCGCCAACAATGATTAAAAGGATGAATAAAACTACGATAAGCACGAAAGTGGAACCTCCGCCGTAGCCACCGCCGTAGCCGTAACCGCCATATCCGAAGCACATAGACTGTCACCTCACTTTCGGTAATCTCATTAATAACATATGAAATTACTTAATCATGTGTACTAGGCATGACTCCTAATGGGGCAATGGGCTATAAAAATGAGTATTTCACCCTTTTGGCTTAAAAATTAGTGCGCCAATAAACCCAAAAATAATGGCAGCAGAAATCCCGGAGCTTGTTACTTGGAACATCCCTGTTAATACGCCAATAATCCCATGTGCTTGAGCGTCCTGAAGTGCCCCATGAACAAGGGAATTTCCAAAGCTGGTAATGGGGATGGTCGCTCCTGCACCAGCAAAATCAACCAGTGGCTCATATAACCCCAATCCATCTAAGACCGCACCAATTACCACCAGCAAGCTCATGGTATGACCCGGTGTGAGTTTAGCTACATCGAATAATAATTGCCCGACCACACAGATTAACCCGCCAACTACAAAAGCCCAAAAGAACATTGCGAGCATTGAGTCACCCCTTTTCTCCATTCATCTCTATTGCGACCGCATGAGCAATACATGGAATCGAATCTTTTTGCTGAAAGCTCAGCGGGGACAATAATGCTCCTGTAGCGACGACTAATATTCGTTTATATGTCCCCTTTTTCATTTCATTTAGTAAATGTCCATATAATACAGTTGCCGAACATCCGGCTCCGCTGCCCCCAGCCATTACCGGCTGGTCTTCCTTATACATCAATAAACCACAATCCTGAAATTGTCCTTGTTTCAAATTCAATCCACTTTTACTCAACAATTCACCGGTTGTATTATGACCTATTCTCCCTAGATCCCCAGTCACAATTAAATCATAATAAGATGGATCTAATTTGAGGTCTCGAAAGTGAGCGATAATAGTATCCGCTGCTGCAGGCGCCATCGCTCCGCCCATATTAAAAGGGTCAGATAAACCCATATCAATGACCTTTCCAATCGTTGCCGATGTTGTTACCGGGTTATCCTGACCTGGCTTATTCGTCTCCACTAGAGCTACTCCTGCACCGGTTATTGTCCATTGTGCAGTAGGTGGTTTCTGCCCGCCATATTCGGTAGGGTAACGGAACTGCTTTTCAACAGCGGAATTATGGCTGGATGCCCCAGTTAAAACATAGTTTGCCCCCTGGTAATTAACCACAAAGGATGAGAGTGCTAATCCCTCCATGGATGTGGAGCAGGCACCAAACAAACCAAAGTAGGGAATCTGCATCGTCCTTGCAGCGAAGCTTGTCGGGGTTATTTGATTAATTAAATCACCGGCAAATAAAAACTGAACCTGTTCTTTTTCGATTTCCCCTTTTTTCAGCGCTACTTTAATCGCTTCTTCAAGCAATAACCGGTGAGCTTTTTCGTAAGATTCTTGTCCCATCCATAAATCGTCATACAGCAGGTCAAAGTCGCTTGAAAGGTTACCGTTTGCTTCAAACGGTCCCCCTGTTACACCTGTTGCTGTAATCATTGGCCGATTGTCAAAAACCCATGACTGCTGCCCCTTTAACAATTACAAAACCCCCCACATCACAAGTAGCGTCTTAATTAATGCAACAACAAACGCCGAAAATACTCCGAATAAAATAACAGAACCTGCAAGTTTAAACATATTCCCGCCTACACCTAGTACAAACCCTTCAGTCCGGTGCTCAATGGCTGCTGAGATTACAGAATTCCCGAAACCAGTTACCGGCACCGCACTACCTGCACCGGCAAATTGACCAATGTGATCATACACACCAAAGCCTGTTAACAGCATCGAGAAAAAGACCATCGTTGCAACGGTGGGATTTCCTACGTTCTGCTCGGTGAAGTTAAAATAATATATGTAAAAATAACTGACAGCTTGGCCAATCAGGCAAATTAGCCCACCAACTAAAAATGCCTTAATACAATTTTTTAAAACTGGACGCTTCAGTTCATGCTTTTGTTGAAGTGTTTGATAGTTTTTCTGCTGAGGGGTCATTTTTTTCTGCTTGCTGGCCATTCCGATACATCCTTTCTTACTTCATATCTTCCGTCATCTTTACAATTTCCTCTAAACGTTTTTCAGCCTTAGAATGAGATAACTTTCCAGATTTCATTTTTTCATTCAGTCTGACCGATTCCAGGAAAATCTTATAATCGCTGGATACCGTAAAGTTTTCCTTTGGATGTTTTTTTTCTAACGTCTTATTTAGATTCTTCTCGATTGTCTTCATCTTAAATCTGTGCATATGCTTTACCTTATAGACGACTAATGTATCCTTATCACCTTTGACGACCGCTACGTCATAAAGCTCCGGTAAAGAACTTACATCTCTTTTGATATCCTCTACCCGATCGACATTCTTCTTCCGCTCAGTACTAAGCGGGGTCGGATTTGTCGTTTTCATTAACGCCATTTGGCTTTCTTTAACCGGCCGATCTTGTGTACATGCTGTCAAGAATAACAAACTCATCGATACAATCATTTGATAGGCAGCTTTCATTTTGTTCACTTTCCTTGTCTCGTTAAGTCATTGAATACTACTTTAGTTTTTTCGATAATGAGTAAAATTATGACTGAATACCTTAATAGTAATAAATAAAAAAACTGCCAGAATTACCAGCAGTTTACCATTACTTTGAAGTTTTTTTACTGCATCCGCAGCCTTGATTCTTTTTAGAAGTTGTCGACTTACGATCGGATTGCTGCATTTTTTTACTTTGCTTATTATTGTCCATTCCTGATTCCTCCTTATCATGGTGTATTACTAATTAGAATATGTGCATGTAATCAAACTTGTCTCCACGAAAAGATTATTTTCCAATAATATATTGGACAAATAATTCCAACAGAGAAGCAAATCCGGCCACTGCGAGAATCAAGATAATGGGTCCAGAAAAATCTGGACAGAGATAGTGGAAACCGACGATAAAGGCAGCTGACCACACTCCTGTACACCAATAACAGCTAAGTATTTCACCTATAAACTTCTTAACCCCTTTTTTCTTTGGAAGATAATAAATTTCTACTTCCCCTTCATGTTCCTCCCTTATTTCATCAAAAAAGGGTTCGCGAATAAACTCAAATATACGATCGAAAACCAGCAATCTCGTCAGCCGAAAGCTTGCCAGTGATAATAAAAGCAACGTTAAAAAGGTTATATTCATACAGGAAGCTTTCCTTTCTGAAGTTAGATAGGTAAGGAACAGCCTAATTTCTTGACCGCTTCCCAAAAGTGCTCGGTTCTTGGTACGTATTCCACACTTATATATATGCAGTATGCCTACCTTGGTTCACAAGAAAAGCGTAAGTACCCTGGCCAACGCGAAGGCGTCTCACCGCTAGAGTACTGGAACTGGAAAATTTTCAAAAAAAAAGAAGGTGTCCCAAAAGTATAACTTTTAGGGGCACCTTCTTCTTGTACAATAAATTAGTCTGTTGATCTCCGCTCCAATCAACAGAGTGTGCAAAAATTATTCATCATCTCAACCTTTTGGGTCAGCCTCTTTGACTTATTAAAGAATATGGTACCCAGAGTCAACATGGATGTTTTCGCCGGTTATTCCGCGAGAAAAATCACTGAATAAGAATACTGCCGTGTCACCGACTTCTTCTGGAGTAGTCGTTCTCCGTAATGGTGCTTTTGCTTCAATCTCACTTAAAATCGAATTGAATTCTCCGATTGCCTTTGCTGATAAAGTCCGGATTGGGCCAGCAGAAATAGAATTCACACGAATGCCGTCCTTTCCTAAATCAGATGCCAGATAGCGGACACTAGCATCCAAGGAGGCTTTCGCAACACCCATAACATTATAGTTTGGAATCGCGCGCTCTCCACCTAGGTAGGTTAAAGTTACGATACTGCCCCCTTCTGTCATTAGTGGACGTGCTTCTTTAGCAACAGCTGTCAACGAATAGGAACTAATATTTTGAGCCAGCAGGAAGCCATCTCTGGATGTTTGTACAAATTCACCCTTTAAATCCTCAGTTTTAGCGAATGCAATACAGTGTGCAACCCCATGAATGGTACCTGCAGCTTCTTTGATCTCAGCAAAACAGGCAGCAATTGCTTCATCACTAGTTACATCACAAGGAAGTACCATAGTTCCCTCTGCTTCTAGAGAGTTGGCTAAATCACGAACACTGCTTTCAATTCTTTCTCCGGCATATGTAAATATTAATCGTGCTCCGGCATTGTGAAGCGAACGGGCAATTCCCCAAGCGATACTGCGTTTATTGGCTACACCCATAACAACAAAAGTTTTTCCAGAAAGATTCATATTAAAATAGTCCTCCTACTATAATTACATGATATTAGTACTTGGTACTAATTTTACACTAATTCACTATAAATGAAAAGGTTCGGTTACTATTCTTTCCAAAACTCTTTAGCATGTCTCACAAAATTGCAATTCCCGTTTCAATTCAGCTACATACTCCTTTGACCCAGTGACAATTAAACGATCATCTAGTTCCAATTCTGTATCACCATGTGGAACAATAGAATCCTTTCCTCTAAAAATCCGAACAAAGATTACATCACCTGTAAACGGAAATTGCCGCAAAGGCATGCCACTAAAACGGGCGTTTAACATCCTGATTTCATATAGACCCGTCTCTTGATTCGTCAAGATTTTCATAACTGTTGGAGATTCGATTAAAGCGCGGAGCAGTGTTTTCGTCGACATAAACGAAGAGAACACTTCTATATTTTCAGCACGAAGGGTTTGTTCCAGCTCTATGCTCTCAATACGGGCTATGACCCTGGAAACTCCTTTTTCCTTAGCTTCAATTGACAAACTTGCATTTAAATTCTCATCCCCTGTAGAAACGACCACAATATCTGATTGAAAAACATTTGTTTTGGCAATAGACTCGCTCGAATAATCCATGATTTCTACTATTTCAAAGAGTGAATCAGCAATTTGTTTATCTGACTTTTCCATTATCGTATGATAAAGAATCGGATCATACAGGCCTGACTTTAATTCTTGCGATAACGATAGCGTTACCTGGTTTGCCCCTAAAAATGCCACACTAACCTTTTTACTGGCTGCCGCCTCCATAGGGAAAAGTTTTTTGAAAACAATCGGTGTAAAAATGGATGTTATCACAGCAACCAAGATTAAGGTACCACTCATTTGTGGGGTAATGACTTCCATCCTTTCCCCAATGGTTGCCGCAGCAATCACGAGTGAAAGGGTAGAGGTAAGCAAAAAGCCCGAGGATAGAACCGTTTTGGTATCATACCAAATTTTTAATAAATAAACTGGCACAAGCTTTGATAACAGCAGCCCAATTAATAAAAGCGGTATGAGTAACAGGAGCATCTTTTCACTAAAAAGTGACCAAACATCTAGATTAACTCCGATCATAACGAAAAAAATAGGGATTAAAAAGCCATAGCCAAAGGAATCCAGCTTATGGACCAGTTCTTGGTTCGGGGATAGTAATGAAACTAAAACACCGGCTAAAAAGGCCCCCAGGATATTCTCCGCACCGACTGTCTCCGATAACCCCACCAATACAATAATCAGCGTAAAAACCGCCCTTGTGCCAATTTGCACAGTTCCTGTCGATAATGTTTCAATAAAGGTACGCGTTTTAAATTTCTTACCAATAAGATATAGAACAATACCAGCTCCAAATAAAATCAAGAGCAGCCATGTATTTCCATGTCCAGCCTCATATATGGAAACAAAAACAGCTAATAAAATCATGGTCACTAAATCGGCTAATACCGCAACAAGCAAGATAATTTGCCCGATGACCGTTTTCATCAAATGAGCCTCTTTTAAGGTAGGCACTACCACTCCTAGAGAAATGGTAGAGATAATTAAGGTCATCAAAAAGGCATTATCAATAAATCCTGCTAAAACAAATAAATAGGACAGAATTAAGGAAAATATAAAGATTCCCGCAAAAATCGCGGTTGCTGCAACAAAGGTATTGGGCTCCTTTTTTCCATTCGTAAGTACTTCCCGTTTTTTGCTGCCGCTGAAAGCTGTAAAATCAATTTCCAGTCCGCTTAAAAACATAAGGAAAATGAAGCCAAGTGTCGAAAGAGTGGACAGCCAAACATCCTGGTGGACAATATCAAAGCCGGTTTTCCCAATAATGAGACCCATAATAATTTCAGCAACGACTACGGGGATAAAATTCAATTTAAATCGATGCAGGATAATCGGCGTTAAAAATGCGGTTGTCACCACAACAAGCAGGGAAAGAACAGAAACGTGTTGTTCCATTATGTTTACCACCTTTCAAACCTAGTTTTCTTTCTTAATAAAAGGAAATGATTAAACTAAAAATAAATACGAATTAAAAGGGGGCAATGCTATGAAAATTGATATAATCGGTGACATTCATGGTTGTTTTGACGAATTTAAAGAATTAACTTCACAGCTCGGGTACAGTTGGGACACAGGCTTACCAGTTCATCACGACGGTAGGATTCTTGGCTTTGTTGGCGACTTAACCGACAGAGGTCCAAGGTCTCTTCAGGTTATTGACATCATCTGGCAGCTTGTAGTAAAACAGCAAAACGCCCATTACACACCAGGTAATCATTGCAATAAGCTGTATCGCTATTTTCTCGGCAATAAAGTACAGGTAACGCACGGACTTGAAACAACAGTGGCAGAATATGAATCATTATATAAAAAAGATCAGCAATCCATTCGAAAAAAATTTATTGAGCTGTATGAAAAAGCCCCGCTTTATTTAGTATTAGACAATGGAAAACTTGTTATAGCCCATGCCGGGATTAAAAAGGAATATATCGGTCAAACACATGGAAAAGTAAAAGAATTTGTCCTTTATGGTGATATTACTGGTAAAAAGAATCCGGATGGAACCCCAGTTAGATTGGATTGGGCAAAAAATTATCATGGCGATGCCTGTATTGTTTATGGTCATACTCCGGTCAAAGAGCCGCGTATTATTAATAACACGTATAACATTGATACAGGAGCTGTGTTTGGCGGTAAATTAACGGCATTACGTTATCCAGAAATGGAAATAGTATCTGTTCCTTCTACTATGCCATATATTGAGGAAAAATTTAAACAATTTGATTAGAAAGCTCCAGTACCTTGAACCGGCGCTGGAGCAGGACAATTCTCAAAGCCAGTTTAAGAGGCTGATTGCTATTCAAGCAGATCAGCCTCTAACATACGATTCATATCCTCCGGCGGTAAGGCCGCAAAGGATATTTCCTTTTTAAAAATAGGGTGAAGGAAATGAATTTTTTTACAGTGAAGGGCTTGCCGTTTGATTAAAGAAGTATCTCCCCCATATAAATCATCACCAAGCAGTGGATGTCCTAAGAAGGACATATGAACTCTTATCTGATGTGTCCGTCCGGTTTCAAGTCCTAGCTCGATATGAGTATATGTAGAATACCTCTTTATTACCCGATAATGGGTACAAGCATATTGACCATCAGCCCGTACTTCCCGTTCAATAATGCTATCCTGTTTGCGGCCTATTGGTTGGATGATCGTACCATTGTCAGCTGCAAGCATACCACCTGCAAAAGCTTCATATATCCTTTTCACCAAACCCTTTTGCTGCATTTTGCTAAATAAATGATGAACATGGCGGTGCTTAGCAATTAATACAATCCCCGACGTATCACGGTCTAATCGTGTGACGATATGAGAAGTTGCCTGAATCCCTGCTCGCTGGTAATATCCTACAAGTGCATTTGCAAGACTGCCATTCGGGTGTTCACGGGATGGTATCGTGCTCATCATCGCGGGTTTATTTACTACAAGAATAAACTCATCTTCATACAAAATGGTTAACGGGAGATCCTCCCCCCTTACTCCCTCACTTGGAGTTTCAGCAGGAAAAATCACGGTCAAAGAATCACCCTCGATTAACCTATATCGAACATTTACTTCCTCATTATTAACAAGAATACAGCCGCCCTTAAATTTAATATCTGTCAATGCAATTCGCGAAATTTCCTCTTTTTTTAGATATTCCTTAATTGATAACCCTGAATTGGGCTTTTCAATAATCCAGTTCAATTTAAATCGTGTCTCCATCAACTAGGTCCTCCGGCTTAATCAGAGATAAATGAATCATGGACCCTTTTCCAAAATGGAAACGGTCTGAAACGGGCAAAACGGATCTTTTCCTCGGGTACCCTATATTGAATTGATTTTACATCCTTATGGAGTAATGTCAGATGATCAATGGTTATCTGAAAATCAGATTTTTTAACTGGCTTAAGCATACAGGTATGGTGGGCTGGCAGAATCAGCGGTGAGCCAACGGTCCGAAACACCTTGTTATTAATGGAGGCCATTTCTGCGACTTGTAAGGCCGAAATAGATGGATGAATAATGGCCCCGCCTAGAGCTTTATTATAGGCTGTACTTCCTGAAGGAGTAGAGACACATAGGCCATCACCACGAAACCGTTCAAAATGTTGTCCACGAATTTCAACATCCATGACAAGGGTACCCTCAACACTTTTCACCGTTGATTCATTAAGCGCTAAGTAACGGGATTCTTTTCCGGCATGGGTGTAACGGATAATGACTTCAAGAAGCGGATACTCTACGACTTGGAAAGGAGTTTTCGCAATAGCGATGACCAGCTTTTCAATTTCATCCGGTATCCAATCTGCGTAAAATCCAAGGTGCCCAGTATGTATTCCGACGAATGCTGTTTTACTTAAACGGCTGCTATAGCGGTGAAACGCATAAAGAAGTGTCCCATCACCGCCAATGGAAACAACAATATCAGGTTGGTCTTCATCGTATATAAGGTCAAAATCAAGTAAATAGGTCCTCATTTTATGCATTAAAATATTGGACTTTTGATCTCCTTTTGAAGTAATCGCAAATTTCATCTTATATTCTCCTTAAAATTGGGCTTTCAAAAGGAAAACAGGCTTAACGTTAGTTTTTTTCCTCTTGTGTCAATTCCTTTTTTCGAGTAAAAAATGCTTGTGCTTCTTGGATCTCACCCCGTATTAATGACATTTCCTCATCTAAACGAAATGCTGCCTCTGCTGCTCTTTGTAATCTCATTTTGATATCGGAAGGAAATACCCCTTTATATTTATAGTTAAGCGAATGTTCAATGGTGGCCCAGAAATTCATCGCCAACGTTCGTATTTGGATTTCAGCAAGGATTTTCTTTTCCCCATGAATAGTTTGGACGGGATATTGAATGACAACATGGTAGGAGCGGTATCCACTAGTTTTTTCATGAGAGATATAATCTCTTTCTTCAACAATTTCAAGATCATTGCGGTTTCTTAATAAATTAACCACGGTATGAATATCATCGACAAATTGACACATAATCCTCATGCCGGCAATATCCTGCATCTCCTCTTCTAAGCTTTCAAGCGGAATCCCTTTTTGATTCGCTTTATCGAGAATACTTGCGATTGGTTTGACTCGGCCTGTTACAAATTCAATCGGTGAGTGAGAAGAATCAAACTCGTATTGCCCTCTCATCCCTTTTAATTTTACTTTTAATTCTGATACTGCCTGTTTATATGGAGCTAAAAATTGATCCCAGTGCTTCATGGTTCCACCTCGAAAAAACAATATCGTTAGAAAATCGCAAACTTTTACTTTTTCGCCTTTTTAAAGCTAAACGGGTAAGAAAAATCCCTCAACCTTTGTTACCAATTCATCTCCATAGTTACTGTTACCTTTAATATTGTTTAGGATATATTCTAATTCTTCTTGAAAATTTATCAGTTCAATTTGTTCCTTATTGGAACTAAGTAGGACAGGTAGTTTTTGCTCATTTGCCGTTTTTAAATATGACCATAGATTTTCTGATAAAACAATATATGTATAGTCTTCTGGATCTTCCATAAGGTAAATAAAGGCACTATTATCCGAATCAACAAGTATTTGTTCCCCGGGAATTAACCCATTAATCGATTCATCGGTTTCTAAGATTAGCTTTGAATTGGTTAAAATTGCAATTTGAATAATTATTTTCTTCTTCATGACTAAACCTCCATCTTTCACCTTCCTATTTTAGCATAATCAGACCATTTCTCCCAAGGATTGCTTTTTATTAAAAGCTGCAAGAAGCGGAAACTAGACAGCAGCCAAAGTTCATCGGTATGATGAAATCATCTATCATGGCGAAAGGAAGACATCCGATGTCACAAAATATCGAAATTGAGTTTAAAAACCTGCTAACAAAAGCAGAATATGAAAGAATTTTAAAGGCGTTTAACATCACGGAAAATCAAATTTTTACGCAAGAGAACTTGTACTTCGATACAGTTGATTTTGAATTAAAAAAAAATAAAAGTGCATTAAGGATTCGAAAAAAAGGCACAGACTATGTTATGACCCTCAAACAGCCAAGGGAAATTGGGCTGCTTGAAACCAATCAAAAATTAACCAATGAGGAGGCATCTGCCGCTATTCATAATGGCAGCTTGCCAGGGGGACAAATAAAACAATTAGTTGAAGAAAATAACATCCCGTTTGCCAAGATTAAATATTTTGGTTCTCTGGTCACCAATCGGGCAGAGATTGTCTATGAGAATGGACTGCTCGTACTTGACTACAGTATTTATCTTCAACAGGAAGATTATGAAATGGAATATGAGGTTGAAGATTATCAAGAAGGCCTAAAAAATTTTCATGCCCTTCTGAATCGATTTAAGATTCCCGAACGTCAAACTGAAAATAAAGTCCGCCGCTTCTATAACCAAAAAATTAAACAATCTAAAACGAATTAGCGGCAGCCGATTCTTTATATAAAAGGTATGTCTCTTAAAAATCAGTCTTTTCAAGGCAATTCATTTGAGATATGAATAGGGCATTGTTAAAATATGAATACAATATAGAAGAAAGGAGTTGTCAACATGATTGATAAAAAGCTTACACCATTCGAAGTAATTGGTGAAGAATCACTGCACCGTCTTGTCGACACTTTCTATAGCCTTGTTGCACAACATCCTGACCTTGCGCCCATATTTCCAGATCAATTCTCAGAAATTGCCCGGAAACAAAAGCAATTTTTAACACAATATTTAGGAGGTCCTCCTCTCTATACAGAAGAACATGGTCATCCGATGATGCGAGCACGACATTTGCCATTTCCCGTGACACCAACCCGTGCAACGGCTTGGTTATCTTGTATGAAGAAAGCAATGGATCACATCGGACTAGAAGGGCCGGTAAGAGAAGAATTCTACGCGCGGCTATATCTTACGGCTCAACATATGATTAACACGCCTGATGATGGCGAGATTACGGGTGAAAATCGTGAATAATTCTTCATCCCCTGTCTCCAAGAATCATTTTAACGGTAATGAAAAAAGACCAATCGAAATCTATATGTTTATCGATCCGTTATGCCCCGAATGCTGGGCGTTAGAGCCGATTCTCAAAAAACTTAAAATTGAGTACGGCCGGTACTTTTCAATTAAACATGTACTAAGCGGACGATTAGCTAATTTAAATTTAAGTAAAAAGAAGAACTATGAGAATATCGCTCAAGTTTGGGAAAAAACAGCCAGCCGATCAGGAATGTCTTGTGATGGAACACTTTGGCTGGAGAATCCGATTGATAATCCTTACATTGTCTCCATTGCGATTAAGGCTGCTGAATTACAGGGAAGACGAGCTGGTTTACGGTTCTTTCGCAGTATTCAGGAAATGTTGTTTTTAGAAAAACAAAACCCATCAAACCTTGAGGTATTAAAGGAATGTGCTGATAGATCCGGACTTGATGTAGTGGAATTTATGAAGGATATTCATTCTGACAGCGCGGCCAAAGCCTTTCAATGTGATTTAAAAATCACTTCTGAAATGGATGTAAATGAAATTCCAACCCTCGTATTTTTTAATGAAAATATTGAGGATGAGGGGATCAAAATTACCGGTTCGTACCCCTATGAGGTATATGTACAAATACTAGAAGAGATGCTTTCAGAACGCCCTGAAAAATCTCCACCACCGCCACTAGAATCTTTTCTTAAATTTTTTAAGCTTGTTGCTTCTAAGGAGATTGCTGTTGTTTATAATATGTCAATTTCGCAAATCGAACGGGAAATGAAGAAGCTCTTGTTGAAACAGGTGGTTGAGCAAATACCCGCAAAATATGGTACATTTTGGCGATATATTGATGAATAAACAAATGTCCTAAACGAAATTGGCATTTGTTTTTTTATTGAAAAAGCTCCAACACCTTGATTAGGTGCTGGAGCTGAACAATTCTTAAAGACTTTACGATTATCAATATATTTTTACTGAAATGAAAATGCCCTGCAGCTTTCCAACTGCAAGGCATTTTTCTATTAATATGAACAAAGGGGATGGGAGAAATTTTTCACGGTCAAACAAAGGGGTATATGTTTGTTGTGATCAACTTCACGTATAAAATATACCATGCGAGATAAACATGTGACAATAAGTTTGTGCTATGTTTCACATAATTGTCAAAAAGTAATAAATTCACCTAATAGACATAGACTACTATAAGTATTTGAAAAGGTGGAGTTTACATGAGCAAATTACCTTTTTTCATTATGATTCTTTTTATTGTTATCGCTTTTTTTCTTAACCTCCTTGCATTGATTCACATTTTCCCGATGCTGCTGAGTTTTCCTATCATGTTTATATCCATTCTTATTTTTATTGTTTATTTAAATGATCGCAGACGGTTTAGAGGTTTTTAAAGGGATGGAGCCAAATGGCCCATCCCTTTTTAATTTAAGGCTCTGTTAAATTTGGCTGTTGATTTCCACTCCAGACGCTCGCTTTCCGCGGGCGTGCGCCTCCGCTATTCTTGTGCTAATAGTTTTTCTAATTCATTTAATTTTTCTTCAAATACCTTACATGCATCTTTAATTGGGGCCGCACTAGTCATATCCACTCCTGCTTTTTTAAGGACTTCAATTGGATAGTCAGAGCTTCCTGCACTAAGGAATTCTTCAATATACCGCTTCACAGCCGGTTCGCCTTCTTCTAGAATCTGTTTGCTTAATGCGGTGGCGGCACTAAATCCAGTTGCATATTGATAGACATAATAATTGTAATAAAAATGCGGAATTCTTGCCCATTCCAAACCGATTTCTTCATCGATAAAGATATCCTCTTCTCCGTAATACTTCTTATTTAATGCATAATAAGCTTCAGTTAAAGAATCGGCCGTCAATGCCTCATTATTTTGTGCCTTTTGATGAATTAAATGCTCAAATTCAGCGAACATAGTCTGACGGAACACGGTTCCCCTAAAGCCCTCTAAATAGTGATTCAATAAATAAATCCTTTTTTGTTCGTCATCAATGGTTTTTAATAAATAATCATTAAGCAGTGCCTCATTACAAGTTGAAGCTACCTCAGCCACAAATATTGAGTAATTCCCATATGCATACGGCTGATTTTTACGTGTATAGTAACTATGCACAGAGTGGCCAAATTCATGGGCAAGTGTAAATAAATTATTTACATTATCCTGCCAGTTCATCAAGATATATGGATGGGTGCCGTATGCCCCTGATGAATAGGCACCACTGCGTTTGCCTTTGTTTTCATGGACATCCACCCACCGGTTTTCGAATCCTTCTTTTAGGATGGTTGAATATTCTTCCCCTAATGGTGCAAGACCCTTGATGACTAAATCCTTTGCATCCTCATACTTGATTTCCATTTTTACATCCTTCACTAGCGGTGTATACAAATCATACATATGAAGCTCCTCAAGCCCCAGTACCTTCTTCCGTAGCTTAACATAGCGATGCAACAAGTGAAGATTCTCCGTTACGGTATCCACCAGGTTATCGTAAACACTCTCAGGTATGTTATTCGCTGATAATGCGGCATGTCTTGCGGAATCATATTTCCGGACTCTCGCATTAAAATTATCCTTTTTTACATTCCCGCTAAGAGTACTTGCAAAGGTATTTTTGAAAGCTCCATAAGTCTTATAAACCGCTTGAAAAGCGTCACGTCTAACACGCTGATCTGCACTTTCTAGGAAGCGGCTATATCGCCCATGCGTTACTTCAACCTCTTCTCCGTTTTCATCTTGAATCGTCGGGAATTCTATGTCCGCATTGTTCAACATCCCAAATGTATTACTAGAGGCATCCATTATTTCACTTGCCTCAGCCAATAACGCTTCCTGTTCTGCACTTAGCACATGCGGTCTTTGTAAATTGATTTCTTCCAGTGCATGTTCGTATAATTTTAATTCAGGCTGTTCATTTAAGAAATCATTTACCTTTCCCTCATCAATTGATAGAATCTCCGGGACAATAAATGCCAGCTGACTTGCGGCTTGAGAATAGAGATTTTTCATCCTATCATCTAAGCCTTGGTAAAAGGAGTTTGTTGTATCTTGGTCGTAGCGCATATGTGAATATGTATACAGCTTGCCGATCCGTTCTAACAATTTGTCTTGAAACTGCAATGCTTGATAGAGCGTTTCAGCACTTTCTCCTAATTTTCCTTCGTATTGCTTAATCTGAGAAATTTGATTCTTAATTTCTTGATACTCTTTTTCCCAATCTTGATCACTCGCAAAGATATCTTCTAATTTCCATGTATCCTCAACAGGAATTTCACTTCTTGCTGGCAGCTGTTTTACTTTTGTTTCATTTACCATTAATTTATCCTCCATTCATTTTACTTGGAAAAACTTACTATTAACTTATTCTCCTTTTTTGCTTTTTTTCCTTTAAAACCAATTAAAATGCCCTCCTACTATATTATGCCCAGATGGTGAATATTAGTATTAATTTCCTACGTCTAGGATCTCGCTAGCATTTTTCCATATTGAACTAAGAAAGCCCGTTTAGCTTCATCTCTTTCGCGATTTGAATGCGGAATTAAGATCTTCTTTTGTACTTCAAATATTGTGTCGTCCTTCCTTTTTAGATAGTTTAATTTCGCAAGAAGCTCTAGATATTCAATCATTGCCGAGAATGGATTTACATTTATTAGTTGGGGGTGGTTGCGAATGATAAGCTGTTTTTTATAGACTCTCTTTTGAAAGGAAGCATTAATTTCCTTTAGCGAGATGAGATCATGGGGATATTTGTTGGTTAAAACATCAACAAACAAATAGATTTGCCAAATAAACGGAGGTGTTTGAATAAGGATAGAATGGGCAACTGGCAGACCAATTTCAGGGGGGAGCAGAAAAAGATTTAACCCCTGGTTATAGACCTCCTGCAGAAATGGCCTGCTCTCTGAGTTAGGATGAAGCGCCCAGTTGAAGATATATCTTTCCATTTCTCTATTCCAGCTTTCTTGGGAAGGGGGATGATCATGATGGGGCTCAAGGACAGAATCTAGTTCGACGGTTTGAATTGGTAGTGATGATACATGTGCGAAAGAGTTTTTAATGGAAATGGGAGTAATCGACTTCACTATTTGAAAGTGTTGATGTTCGGGGGAATAGGCGGGTATATACAGACTCCCGGATGATGCAGTTCTTATAAAAGAATATTGGAAGTTTGACATTGAGATAAGATCCTTACGTTTCTGATGAATATGGCAGCTTGATAGGACCCAGAACGGTGTGTAACCATTCTTTAAATATGTGCTAGTTCTTTTCCTAAAAATTTTATCAGGTAATGATGAACATTGATATTCTAGTGCAAACCTTTGTCCTTTATATTTGAACATTATATCAGGACGTTGTTGGATATTTCGGTCATAATCTTCTAATATGGATGGTATATTTTGTTTAACCAGCCATTGGAAAAGCTGCCGCTTCCCTTCTAAATGTTCATATGTTTCATTTTCAAAAAATTCACGGCATTGGCTGCCTTGTTTATGGGCAAAATGAAAGATTCTTTGATCTCCCAGTTTTAACAAAACCGTTTCCCTGCAAATCGGACAAATGAATTCTTCCTTATTTCGTAATGACATTAATGTTTCTTTCCTATAATCAAACCCTAAGCAAATCTTTTTACCTGTTTTGGTTAATGCAGTTAACAAATCGTTCCCCTCCTTTTCTCTCTATCAATTCGACTATCCTCCTGTATATTCCTTTTAACTATAAAAAAACTCGTCGATTTTTCGACGAGTTTCAACATTTCGCCACTTAAAGTAGTGGTGATAATAGTCTAGCTGTTGATTCTAAAATTCTAAATCCAATATGCCTTTGCTGAAAGGTTTCCAATTCGAGCTGTCGTGCAAACTTCAAATCATTGATATATTCTTCAACGAGCTCTTCTGTACTATTTGTACGAAACAAAAACGCATTAACTTCAAAATTCAAGTGAAAGCTTCTCATATCCATATTGGAGGTTCCAATCGAAGCGAGCTCGTTATCGACAATAACAATTTTACTGTGCATAAACCCGCGTTGATATTCGTAAACCTTTACACCTGCTTCAAGCAGTTCTGGGAAATAAGATCTTGATGCATGAAAAACGATTCGTTTATCTGGCCGGTTGGGAACAAGGAGTCTCACATCAACACCGCTCAAAGCTGCCACTTTGATAGCTGAGAATATATCTTCATCTGGAATAAAATAAGGGGATGCAATCCAAACAGACTTTTCAGCAGATGCAATCATGGAGAAAAAGATGTTTTTAATGACACTCCATTCATTATCAGGTCCGCCTGCAATAAGCTGTACTCCGCCATGACGTTGATTATCTGTTTGAGGTGAAAGATATTCCGCCGTTAAAAAACTGTGATTGGTCATATAATACCAGTCTTGTAAAAAGATTAATTGGAGTGTTCGCACTGCTTCACCCTTAAGCATTAAATGGGTATCGCGCCAAAAGCCGATTTCTTTGTTTCTGCCTAAATATTCATCTCCAATGTTCAAGCCGCCGACAAAGCCAATGGTCCCATCAATGACAATGATCTTTCGGTGATTACGAAAGTTAAATTTATTATTTAAAAAAGGCAATTTTACCGGCCCAAAAGAAACAGCTTCAATACCTGCTTTTCTCAAATCATTTATGTAACTCTTAGAAAGCTGCCATGACCCGACTGCATCAAAAAGAAAACGAATCTTTACCCCTTCTCTTGCCTTTTGAATTAATATTTCTTTTATTTCTTGACCAATCAGATCATGACGAACGATATAATATTCTAGGTGAATATGATGCCGTGCCCTTTTTAGTTGTTCAATAATATGTTGAAAAGTTTCTTCTCCATTAGTTAAAACTTTTGTGGCTGTATCAAAGGAGATAGGACTATTCCCTAGTTTCTGGGCCAGCTTAAATAATTTTCCTTGATGCTGCCCCATCAAATTCAGCTTCTCCTGGGCTCTTGGATCATCCTCTCCCTCAACTGTCAGGAACGCTTGTTTATCAAGGAAATATTTCTTTCTGAACATCTTTTCCTTCCGATAGTTCCGCCCAAATAATAAATAAAAAATAAAGCCAATAAGCGGAAAGCTCCCTAAAACCACTAACCAGGTAATGGTTTGTGTTGGGTGACGATTCTCAAAGAAAATGACAAATCCGATAAAAATAACAGACAGTGTAATTAATACACTCAAAAATCCGAAGATGCCGCTTTCCAGCTGATCTTTAAATAAAAACAATAGTCCGGACAAAACTGCTAAAAATAAGACCACCCTCACAGTGTTTTTCAGGGTACTCACCTGCCAAAATTTTCAATTATACATAATGATAAAAAGACCGATTTCAAATGTGAAATCGGTATAATTATTAGCTGAAATATTTACGTACTTCCGCGAAAACATCTTTCGCCATAATCTCTTTTCCGTATTCTTGAATCCGATGAATTGTAAGTTGTGTTTCATAACCATATTCCAGTAAAATACTTAGAATATCATCAATTTCATCCTCTTCATATAAATCCTCCGGAAATTCTGTATATAAATAATATTTTCCTTCAAAGTGATAAAGCTTCGTATCTAAATTATCTAGACCTTCCCGATTCGATAGGCTAATAATATCCTCAAAATCCTTAAAGGCAAGGAGAAATTCCAAAGATTCTTCCTCAAGCATTAAGCCATCTTCATCGGAATGATGGGGACTAAAATGCTGATCCAAGATCTCTTCAATTTTGTCATCAACGGGAATGTCCTTTATTTTATCATTAGGGATAGGAAGCTCAAACTTTTGTCCGTCTTTAGAAAGCTGGGCCTTAGTAACAAGAACCTCTAACCCTTTATCAAGCGCTTGGACTTGGATCCAAAGTGGGCCTTCAACGACAAAATCTTCTTCGCCATGAACTTCATCCATCATTTCCCAAAAGAGTTCCTCACTGCGTTCCCGATTGTACCAGATTTCTTCGCGATCAAAGCCTCTCTCCTCAATATCACCGTAGGAAATGTAGAACTTCACAGTATATTCATCGATTCGTTCAATCTCCATCATAACCTCTCCCTTCCGTTTCCATATTGAAGGGACTAAATACCCCCAAGCAGATGATACTATTATGATTTACATCTAAAAAAGGAAATAATCTTGTGCTTTCATTTTATGATAAAAGTTCTGATATGGGAAATAAAAAACAAAAAAATCTTTAAAACCAGGAGTTTGCCTAACGATTAATATAGGATATTCCTTTTATAATAGCAAAATGAGCGATAATATACAAATTTATTGGTTATAGACAAAAAAGACCTCCTTAAGGAAGGTCTCATTAATTAGTTAACCATTTTTTGTGCTTCACGTAATTGAAAGGTTCTAACCCTTCTAGGTAAGAAACGTCTAATTTCATCTTCATTGTAACCAACTTGCAAACGTTTTTCATCAATTATAATTGGTCGTCGCAATAAGCCTGGATTTTCTTTAATTAATTTAAATAAATCCTGCAATGGCATGGTGTCTAAGTTTACATCTAATTTTTGGAATGTTTTCGATCTGGTTGAGATGATTTCATCAGTACCATCCTCAGTCATTCGTAAAATTTCTTTAATCTCCTCCATGGATAAAGGCTCTGAGAAGATATTTCTTTCAGTGTATGGAATGTCATGCTCTTCTAACCATGATTTTGCTTTTCTACATGATGTACAACTTGGTGAAGTGTATAGTGTTACCATCCGTTCTTCACACTCCTCTTTAATTTACATAATTGTAATCTTATATAGTCATGTACCCATTTTATTGTGGAAGAAACCCTTTTCGTAATTAAAATAATTATAAATAAGTAATTTCTATCATAAATTATACACCACTGCATCAAAAAAAGGTATCCCTTTTAAAAAAATTATATCGACAGAAAAAACTTATTATTTTCTTAAGCTATATGATATTAGACGATTAATAAACTAAAAAGTTTCATAAATTTTAATTATAATACTTGCAAATAAGAATAAATAGTACTTTCAACAATACATTGTTCGTAATTAGCATCATCACTTTTTTGGTAACGTATATATATAATTAAACAGGCCTTTTACTGGCTTAATTTTATAAATCTTTTCTTAATTTATTCTTAACCTTTTTCTCAATTAATTGAATCCAAATGAAAACGCATTCATTCTTAAATGATTTTCTTAAGATTTTACTTTCAATAAATTACAAGTTCTTTTACAATAAATATGTGAAGTAATTTTTCATTACTAGCAATTTTTTATATTAGCAATTATGGAGGGATTCATGTTGGGTGATTACATAAAAGATTTGATGCTTGTTGCAATATTAATTATTGGGATTACGGCTTTAATGGGTGTAATAACCAACGGTATTGGGGAAAAAATATTCGGTGGTAAACGTCGAACTGAATTTACAGATGAAAGTGCCAAATATCGAAATGGCTGGAAAATGGTTGGCGGCAAAAAACAATAACCTAGATAAAAAAACGATCTCAATAAATATCGAGATCGTTTTTTTTTATTTTTTAGAACTTGCTTGATATTGTTTGAATTCTTTTTCTGAACAAAGAACAAAGTGACCAGGAGTTACTTCTCTAAATTCAATTGCTTCATTGTCAGCATAATTGTGGGATGCCGGATCGTAGGATCTGCGTTTTCTTGTTCGCTCACTAATAGGATCTGGAGCAGGAATAGCTGATAATAGTGACTGTGTATAAGGGTGAAGTGGATTTTTATAAAGCTCATCTGCAGGTGCAAGCTCGACCATTTTACCAAAATACATTACACCAATCCGGTCACTAATATATTTAACCATTGATAAATCATGCGCAATGAACAGATAGGTTAACCCTTTTTCTTTCTGAAGCTTTTTCATTAAGTTAACTACCTGTGCCTGAATGGAAACGTCCAATGCAGAAATCGGTTCATCCGCAATAATGAATTCGGGCTCAACTGCAAGAGCACGAGCAATACCAATACGCTGGCGCTGACCGCCGCTAAATTCATGTGGATAGCGGTTGGCGTGCTCTCTATTCAAACCAACTGTCTCGAGTAGATCATAAACACGATTCATTCGTTCTTCCTTGGTTTTTGCCAATCCATGAATATCAATGCCCTCAGCAATAACATCGGCAATCTTCAACCTCGGGTTTAAAGAAGCATAAGGGTCCTGAAAAATCATTTGCATCTTACGATTAAATTCTTTTAATTGCTTCTTGGACTTTTTGCCATGAACATTAACACCATCATATAAAACTTCTCCACCTGTAGCGTCGTACAAACGAATGATGGTTCTACCTGTAGTGGATTTACCACAGCCCGATTCACCTACAAGTCCCATTACCTCGCCTTTAAAGATATCGAAGCTGACATTATCAACAGCTCTTACTTCATTTGGCTTACCTGGATTAAAATATTGCTGTAAGTTTTTTATTTCAAGCAGTTTCTCTCTCTGTGCCATTTATTTCCCCTCCTTTGAACCAGGGAATTTGCCTGTACCTGCTGTGCCTACATACTGATTTTGACGCCTCTTAACTGCTTCAGGGGGCTCCACCTTAGGCGCATCCGGGTGTAATAACCATGTTGCAGCATAATGAGTATCGGATACTTTAAAGAATGGAGGCTCTTGCTCCAAGTCAATTTTCATTACATAAGGGTTCCGTGGTGCGAATGCATCACCTTTAGGAGGATCCAATAAATCCGGTGGTGTTCCAGGGATAGAGAATAATTCTTCATCTTCTGTATCCATATCCGGCATTGAACTAATTAGTCCCCAAGTATAAGGATGCTGCGGATTATAGAAAATTTCATCCGCCGTGCCAATTTCAACGATTTTTCCACCATACATTACCGCAACTCGATCGGCCACATTTGCAACCACGCCTAAGTCATGGGTAATAAAGATAATAGACGTATCAATCTTCTTCTGTAAATCCTTCATTAATTCTAAAATCTGAGCTTGAATGGTCACATCAAGTGCGGTTGTAGGTTCGTCCGCAATAAGAACTTTAGGATTACAAGCCAATGCAATTGCAATTACAACCCTTTGTCTCATACCACCTGAGAATTGATGCGGATATTGATCTACACGAATTTCCGGTTTTGGAATACCAACAAGCTTTAATAGATCGACCGCTCTTTCTCTTGCAGCATGCCTGCTCATATTTTGGTGCTTAATAAGCGGCTCCATAATCTGGTTACCAATCTTCATGGTTGGATTTAAGGAAGTCATTGGATCCTGGAAAATCATAGAAATATCTTTCCCGCGGATCTTTTGCATTTCTTTATCTTTTAATTTTGTTAAATCTTTGCCTTCAAAAAGAATCTGTCCGCCTTTAATTTCTGAATTATGTTCAGGAAGTAAACGCATGATTGATTTTGTTGTGACCGATTTTCCTGAACCGGACTCACCAACAATGGCTAAAGTTTCCCCATTATATAAATCAAAACTCACACCACGAATCGCTTTAACTTCACCCGAAAAGGTATGAAACGATATATTTAAATCCTTTATCTCTAAAATTTTCTCCATTTACATCCACCTGCCTTCTAATCACGCATTTTGGGATCCAATGCATCACGTAATCCGTCTGCAACAAGGTTGAAGCATACCATGATTAACGCAATCATAATGGACGGAATAATCATTTGATATGGAAAAGCGATCATTGATTTAAATCCTGCATTGACTAATGTTCCTAAAGATGCATGAGGTTCTTGTAATCCAAGCCCAATAAAACTTAAAAATGCTTCAAAGAAAATAGCATTCGGGATGGAAAACATCGTATTAATAATAATGACACCAAACATATTTGGAATCATATGTTTAAAAATAATAGACGAATTTGAAGCACCTAACGTTTTAGCTGCCAAAACAAATTCTTGGCCTTTAAATTTTAATACTTGCGCACGTACCACACGAGCCATACTTGTCCATCCCGTAATGGTTAAAGCGATAATAATTGGGACAATTCCGGGTTTTAACACGAGAATCATCAAAACAACCACAATAAGGTTCGGAATACCAACTATAACCTCGATGATCCTCTGCATTACACTATCTGTACGACCGCCCAAATAACCGGATATGGCTCCATAGGCGACCCCAATAGCCATATCAATTAACGCAGCCATGAAGGCGATAAATAATGATACTTGTGTACCTTTCCAAACACGTGCAAATTGGTCACGGCCTAAGCCATCGGTGCCAAACCAATAATAGGCATCTATTTTACGTACTTCATAGGCGTTATATTCAGTGCCATCTCTTCTAGTTAAGGTACCGTCAAATGGAAGCCAATGAACATTTTCTAATCCTTGTATACGCGGTGGCAAATTATTATGTTTAGTGTTTTGCGTGTCATAGGCATAAGGCGTAATCATCGGGCCAACGAAGGCCATGATAATCATAATTACCAGGATCACCATGCTGACTACTGCACCTTTATTTTTCCGGACCCTTAGCCAAGAATCCTGCCAGAAATTTAAACTTGGTTTTGCAATTTTTTCACTTTTTGATGGATCAATATGGGCAGGAGCAAACATATCCTTTGAAATTGTTATGTCTTTGTTGCTCATTTAGTTTTCCCCCCCGATACACGAATACGTGGGTCGATGATTCCATATAGAATATCAACAATTAAGATCACGACGATAAATAGTATAGCAAATAAAATGTTAGTTCCCATAATTACGGGGTAATCATTCATATTAATCGATTTAACGAACTGCTCACCAATTCCTGGAATACCAAAAATTTGCTCAATTACCAGTGACCCGGTCATCAAGCTAACTGCCAATGGTCCCAAGACAGTTACAACAGGAATTAAAGCATTTCTCAAGGCATGCTTAAAGCTTATTTGCCAGCGGCTTGCCCCTTTAGCTCTCGCCAAAGTGATATAATCTGATCCTAAAACCTCCACCATTTCCGTACGCATAAAACGGGCTGCGATTGAGATTGGGAACATGGCAAGTGCGATGGTTGGAAGGATCGTATACTCCGGTCCTTTCCATAACATTACTGGCAGCCAGCCTAATTTAACCGAAACATAGTATTGCAATAAACCAGCAAAAATAAAGGATGGAATAGACTTACCTACTACAGCGATAAAAGTAGAACCATAGTCAATCCATGTGTTTTGTTTTAGAGCAGCCAGCACTCCTAATAGGATACCTAAAATGGAACCTACAAGCATAGCTTGAAAACCTAATTGAGCAGAAGGTCCAAGACGATTTGCAATAAGTTCTGTGACAGGGGTATTATCAAATTGGAAGGACACTCCTAAATCCCCTTTTACCAAGTTCACCATATAGTTGAAATATTGAACAGGCACGGGGTCGTTCAAGCCATATTTATCCAGCAAGATATTACGCTGAACTTCATTAAGCTTTTCGAAGTTATTAAAAGGGCTACCAGGAATTAGCTTCATGAGGAAAAAGGTAAGCGATGTTACGATAAAAAGTGTAATAATCATATAGCCAACGCGTTTTAATATATATTTGACCATGCCTACACCTCCTAATTAATTAAATTTTCGACATATTACGACAATTCTCATACAGGTAAAAAGAGAGTATATTGATTAAATATACTCTCTTAATATTTGATTAGTTATAGTTACTATTTTGTGATTTTAATCCACTGGTAACTATAGTCAGGACCAAATGCATGGTGTGCAAAGCCTTTAACTTTTGGATTGATCAAGATGTTAACAGAACGTTGGTAAAGTGGTGCAATTGCAGCATCGTCCTCTAACAAGATTTTCTCAGCATCTTGAAGTGCTTTCCAGCGGTCTTGTGGCTTAGCAACTAGGTCTTCGTTAGCTGCTTTGATTAATTTATCAAATTCTGGGTTGCTATAGCTCATATGATTTTGGCCTCCGCCAGTAACCCATAGATCCATATATGTCATTGGGTCAGCATAGTCTGGTCCCCAACCACCCATTAATAAATCATAATCTTCAGCATCTTCACGCGCGATACGGATTTTGAATGGTACAGCCTCAATGGTAATCTTTAATCCTGGTAAGTTCTTTTCTAATTGGTCTTTGATGAAAGCATCAGTAACTTTTGAAGTTTCAGTGTCTTGACCAACATAAGTGAAGTTTACTTCTTTTAGACCAGTTTCAGCAAGTCCTTTTTTCCAAAGTTCTGCCGCTTTTTCTTTATCAGACTTTAGGTAAGTTCCAGCAGTATCACGGAAATCTTTACCATCTAAGAAAGCGAAACCTTTTGGAACTAGGAAGTCAGCCGAGATTGAACCGTTTGCTAATACATCATCAACTAAAGCTTTTTTATCAACAGAAAGTGCGATAGCTTTACGGATGTTAACATTTTTCAATGCTGGGTTCTTTTCGTTCATCTTTAACCACCAGATAGATGGTTCTTGGTAACGAAGTAGATCATCTGCTCCTTCAAATTGTGATAGGATAGCAGCTTGAGCTAGTTTAGGTGTAATATCCGCTTCGCCAGCAGTATATGCGTTTGCAGAAGCTTGTGGATCTTTTGAAACGTTGAAGTTGATCTTTTTAAGAGTAACGTCTTTTGCATCCCAATAGTCTGCATTCTTTTCTAATACCCATTCTTGTCCTGTTGGACCGTCCCACTTAGTCATTTTGAAAGGACCATTGTAAAGAATGTGAGCAGCATCTTTAGCATAATTAGTGCCTTGTGCTGTAACATACTTTTCGTTTTGAGGGTAGAATAATGGGAATGTTAAGTATGATTCGATGTATGGAAGAGCTCTTACTAGAGTGATTTCTACTGTATTATCATCTAATGCTTTAATACCTAAATCTTCTAGCTTAGCTTTTCCAGCTACGATTTCAGATGCATTTTTGATTTTACCTTCCATAAAGTATGCACCGTATGGAGCAGCTACTTTAGGGTCGATTGCACGTCTCCATGCAAATACGAAATCATTTGCAGTAACAGGGTCACCATTTGACCATTTTACATCTTTTTTCAATTTGATTGTGATAACTGTTTTGTCATCATTATAAGTTGGCATGCCATCAGCAACACCAGGAATAACTTTTTGATCTGGATTCAAACGATATAGACCTTCGTTTGTAGCATTAAGCGTTGTAAAGCTTAATGTGTCTTGAGACATTACACTGTCCATTGAAGGAATTTCAGCAGATTCCAAAACATTAAGTTCTTGTTTATCTGCTAATTGTTCTGTTTTACCAGTGCTTTTGCCATCAGACGAGCTTGTGTCTTTCTTACCACCGCCTGAACACGCAGCTAAAAACATGCTAAGTACTAGTGATAGTACTAAAAGTAGTGAAAGTTTTGATTTCTTCACTAGTAGACCTCCCTTTTCTATTATTCTGAAAAATTACTACATTCCCTATTATACATATTTTCAACAAATTGTACATTACTTTTTGAAAATTAATTTACATTTTCAATACAATCATTACGTAATGGCTACAATTGTCTATTATATAATGGAGACTTATACAGTAATTTTTTGTATACTATACCTTAGTTATACCTGTTAAATAAAGCTTTTTGGAGGTAATCTCTTGATATTAAACTTTAAGAAAAATCTCATAATTCTCACAATTACGCAATTCGTAATTGTCATAATATCATTTATTCTGTACCATAAAATTACACTAAATAGCTATATCGATATATCTTTTTTTGTTACTTCAGGGTACATTTTGTTATCTTTACTACTCTTTACCATCCATAGCGGATTTTATGATGTCATGTCAAAGTCCCTAAATCTTTTCTTTTCCCGCGGGAAAGATAAAAGAAGATTTGAGGACATTCCAGGTTTATCGGAATTAATCACAATAAATGGAAAGCCGCTCTTTCTTCATGGACTTATTACTGGATTATTAATGGCTGCCGCTCTCATTATCTATTATGTTTAACTAACTTGAAATGAATGTAAGATTTCAGCTATAATGTGACTAAACGCATATAATTTTCAAAAGCATTGATAAAGAGTAGTACGTATTTCCCTTCGATTCAGAGAGTTTGTGGCCGGTGAAAACAAACGCGAAAAAATACGGAATGGACTTTTGAGCCTCTGCCTGAACCTTATTTCACTTTCTAAATAATAGTAGGAGCAGACGTTTACCTTGCGTTAAAAGGACTTCACATCATCTAAAAAAGATGACTTGATACTGAGTGACTCATTTTGAGTAATTTAGGGTGGTACCGCGAACCATTCGTCCCTATAGTTTTTTAGGGATGAATGGTTTTTTTTATATATTTTTAGGAGGAAATCTTAATGAAAACAATTTTTTCAGGTATTCAGCCAAGTGGAACTATTACACTCGGGAACTATATTGGTGCTATGAAACAGTTTGTGGAATTACAACACGAATACAATTGTTTCTTTTGTATTGTCGACCAGCATGCCATTACAGTCCCACAGGATCCACAAACACTTAGGAAAAATATCCGCAGTTTAGCTGCATTATATCTGGCTGTTGGAATTGATCCGGAGAAGGCTACTTTATTTATACAATCGGAGGTTCCTGCACATGCACAGGCAGGATGGATTATGCAGTGTATTTCCTATATTGGTGAACTTGAACGGATGACGCAATTCAAGGATAAATCATCCGGTAAAGAAGCCGTTTCGGCGAGCTTATTAACTTATCCGCCATTAATGGCAGCTGATATCCTCTTATACAACACTGATCTTGTTCCTGTTGGTGAGGATCAAAAACAGCATTTGGAATTAACAAGAGACTTAGCTGAAAGATTTAATAAGAAATATAATGATATTCTGACTATACCTGAAATCAGCTTGCCTAAGGTCGGCGCTCGAATTATGTCACTTCAGGAACCGACTAAAAAGATGAGTAAGTCTGATCCAAATAAAAAGGCATTTATAACCCCTTTAGATGAGCCAAATCAAATTGTGAAGAAGATCAAGAGTGCTGTCACTGATTCCGATGGAATTGTTAAGTTTGATACAGTGAATAAGCCTGGAGTTTCTAACTTGTTATCGATCTATTCCATCCTTGGCGGTAAATCAATTGGAGAACTTGAAGAAATGTATACTGGAAAAGGCTATGGCGATTTTAAAGGAGATTTGGCTGATGTAGTGGTTAATTTCCTTAAACCAATTCAAGAAAGATACTACCATTTGTTAGAATCCAGTGAGCTTGATGATATTTTAGACCGCGGAGCTGAAAAGGCAAACATGGTTGCCAGCAGAACCCTAAAGAAAATGGAAAATGCGATGGGTCTAGGTAGAAAAAAACGTTAATAAGAAAAGCGCAAGCGCCTTGGTCAGCCCCGACAAGCACAAGTCGAGCCGGCCGAAAGGTTGCTATTTAACCTTTTGGACGGATTGGCTTGTGACCTCGAGGGGCTAGGCGCTGGAGCTAGACAATTCTCAAATTTTTATACTTTCTTATCTTATTAAAAATGATAAAAGCCTGTCCAAAAGGTATAGTTGATATACCTTTTGGCACAGGCTTTTAATTTACTTTTGGACCATGCTCCATCTCCCAAAGTTTTTCAAAGAAGGGCTGCCCTTTTATTAGATTTTCACAGAATGTTTCATGACGTCTTGACCAGCCATATTTTGTCTGCTCAAATAACTGTTCCCAAGCTTCTTCAAAATTCATTTCTTGAATGGTCGAATATTGCTCTGGACACCATTCAGTATACCAATAGCGTACTTCCGCTTCGTTATTGGATGTTAACAATTGATCAAGAGCCATAAATAATAATTGTTTTAATTGTCGCTCTTTTCTTGTTAATCCTCTCATCAAGTCGGGTTCTGGTGAAAGGATATGGAAGTCCTTTGTTTTAGGCTGTGCGTAAAAATGATATGGTTTTGCATCATGCTGGTTAATCATTTCATAGACGAGCTGTTCCTGCCTAGGTATTAATCTGCTTTTTCGGATTGGAATATTGTAGCCAATTGTATCAACGGCTAATATTCCTGTTCCGTCTGTCACAACAAAGCAATAGTCAAGTTGAATTCTTTCATGGTTTTTTCTTAAGTACGCTTTTTGATAAATATCATCGAGAAGCTGTTGAGGTAACTCAGATAAATCATTCTCAATATAACCAAATAGGAGCGGTTCAATTTTAATAAGCGGCACTTGATCAAGCAGCTCTACTCCGTCATCCTTCCGCCATTCATGAAAGTGGCAAACATTATATCCGTTTTCCTCACCTTCAAACCAATTAACCCAAACATCATGAAGATACAACATTTTACAACCCCTCACTTCAAGAAACTGTTTGTCAATCAGTATAGGCAGACCTCAGTTAAATTATTCCTTTATATATATTTTGATCCAATTGCTTTTTCAAAAACCTTTCTATTTATAAATAAGCTGCCACTCACTATGACAGCTTTATCTTTTTGATTTTGGATTGAAGGCATCTTTTAATCCTTCGCCAATAAAATTAATCGATAGGATCGTAATCGTAATAATTAGTGCGGGTGGAACCCAAATCCAGAGTTTGAACTGGAGTACATCGGGCTCAGTTGCTGAATTCAACATATTCCCCCAGCTCGGTATTTCCTGCGGAACACCAAATCCTAAAAAGCTTAAGCCTGTTTCCGCCACAATCATGGTTGCAAATGTAATCGTGGCCTGTACAATAATGGTTGACAAAATATTAGGCAATAGATGTTTAATAATGATTTTTGCGGGTGTACAACCAATTGAAATAGCAGCGCTAATATATTCATTCTCCTTTTCAGCCAAGATTTTACTGCGGACAATCCGGGCAATCCCTCCCCAGCTTAAAATACTTATCGTACCGATTAAAACCCATAAACCATTAACTTTCCCAAAAAGGATTGCATTCAAGACAATTACAAAAACAAGGAAAGGAAAGTTTAAAATAAAATCAGTAAATCGCATTAATAAACTATCAATCACACCGCCAAAATAACCTGAGACTGCACCGATCAATGTTCCGATAACAATAACAAACAACGTACAGCTCATACCTACTAACAAGGATATCCTCCCGCCATATAGCAGTCTCGTAAACACATCGCGGCCTGCCTTATCGGTTCCCAGCCAATGTGTACTCGATGGTTCTAATGACATTTGCCCAATATTAATCCTGGTTACATCTGCTGTTGTAATATACGGGGCCAAGAAGGAGACAATGGCTACCACAATTAAGAAAGCAAGACTAATCAGCGCAAGTTTATTCTTTACAAACTTTTTATGAGCAATTGCCCATGGAGACAAACCCTTTTCCGAGGAATTGACCGTTAATTTTGAATCCTTCTCTGTAATAACTTCCATGTTATCCCCTCCTAATCTAACCTTATTCTCGGATCTACAACACCATATAATATATCTGCAACTAAGTTTCCAATTAGTGTCAAGAAGGAGAACATCATGGTCAATGTCATTAAGACTGGATAATCCCTTGTTCCAACAGATTGTAAGAATAGTTGTCCAAGACCTGGATAAGTAAAGATCGTTTCGGTAATAATTGCCCCCGAGATAATAGCCACTAAATCAAATCCTAAAAAGGTAATGAGCGGGATAATGGAGTTTCTTAAAATATGAACATTGTATATCTTTCTATCCGGTGTCCCTTTTGCCCGTGCAGTCCGTACAAAATCTTTACGACTGTTTTCAATAATGTCATTGCGTAAAAACTGAGTATAACTGGCCGTACTCAATAGACCTAAAACGACTGCAGGTAAGAATACATGATGAAGCCGGCTTTGCCAAAATTCAAATGTCCCTTCCGTCACACCGATATCAACTGATCCATTTGACGGAAACCAGCCCAGCGTAAAAGAAAAAAGGAAAATAGCAAATACTCCGGCGATAAAGGAAGGGATGGATAATCCTAAATAATTTAATCCACCAATGATATTGTCACCAAGTGTGTAAGGCTTCCTGCCGGAATACAGCCCCATTAAAAAGGCAAACAGGTAAGTAATTAGAATGGAAGATAAGCCGAGTAATAATGTATTAGGAATTTTTTCTGAAATTACCTCTGCGACAGGAACTTTAAATCGGGTTGATTTACCAAAGTCCCCTTGAACAAAATCCCCAATCCAGCGGGCATATTGATTTGGTAATGGGTCATTATAGCCCAATTTTTCGCGCATTTCTGCAATATATTGTGGATTTGTATTTCTTGGGTCTATTTCTCCTGTGAGAGAATCACCTGGCATTAGTTTCGCCAAGGTAAATACGACAATAGAGATAAGGAATAACATGGGAATCATGCCCAAAATTCTTCGAACTGCATATTTAAGCATGTGCATTCTCCTCGTCTATTAACTAGGTTAAATATAGGATATATGTAGCCTTATAAGTCAAATTAGGAGGAACAGAAACTGACTTTCTATCCCTCCCAATTTTGAGCTTTACTTGTTAAAGCGAAACACAGTAGTTTTATTTAGAGTGACAAAGGGATCTATTGCTTGATCCACCATTCATTTGGCCGATTCATACCTGAAACATCAAATTTAACATTCTGAACTCGCTTTGAGACCGCCATTGTTTCGTCAATCTCTGCGATTGGTAATACAGGAAGCTCTTTCATGAATAGTTTTTGCCATTGTACATAAATGTCTTTACGTTTATTGTTATCTGTACCAACTACACTTATATCAAGCGCTTGATCAAGTAGCTTATCACTTTCTTCATTTACCCAGCGAGGATAATTCCACATGGCTTTTGAGCCCCAAAGTGGAGTTGGATCCGGATCTGATCCAGTCTGCCATCCACCGAAGAATACTTCAATTGATTTATCTGCTTTATCAAGCATTTCATAATAAAGATTGACATCTGTCATCGTTAATTTAGATTTTAGACCGACTGCCTCCCAGTATTGAGTCAATGCTTTGGCACGTGATTCGAATGTTGGGTTTTGTGTGGCATAGTGGCTGAAGTTTACAACGAACTTCTTCCCTTTTGGATCTTCACGGAAGCCATCGCCGTCTATATCCTTGTAGCCTGCTTCATCTAATAGTTTTTTTGCTTTTTCTGGATTATATTTGTATTGCTCTAGATCTTTGTTGTCTGCTGCTATCCAGTGATTTGTTGGTACTGGCCGGTTTACTGGCTTTCCAACCCCATAAAAGAAGGCCTTCACCCATTCTTCACGATTAATCGCATAATACATAGCCTCACGTAGTTTCTTATCTTGATATTTAGGGTCATTCATGATGTTTTTCTCGCCATCCCAGGTACCTAATCGGAATCCAACATAATAATAGCTGACTCCTGGATAAGTGATTGCGTTGACATTATCAAGTGCCTTCACTTGGTCGATAATACTTGGGTGGAATGATGTCATATCAAGGGTGCCATTTTTTAATTCCCCAACAGAAAGAGATGGATCAATAACCTTAATTACCACTTTTTCAATATGCGGCTTACCGCCAAAGTAATCATCAAAACGCTCCATCTCAATTGATTCACCTGGGACCACTTTAGTTACTTTAAATGGTCCTAATCCCACAGGCTTCGTCCGAACTTGCGCAGATCCCATCATATCCTTTACAGCGATTCCTTTAAATTCTGTTCGGTTCATTGGATAGGTCCACAGATTATCGAGGTTATTTACTCGAGCCTTATCGAAGGTAATTTGGATATGGTAATCATCTATGACCTTGATACCGGAAATTTCCTTGGCCTTTCCATCATGGTAGTCCTGCGCCCCAACAATATTCCTTACATTATCATAACGAGGGCCATCATAATCTTTATCAGCAATTACTTTTAATGCAAACTCCCAATCCTTAACGGATAATTCGTCCCCGTTATGCCACTTAACACCTTTTTTGATTTCAAAATCAAACACCTTATTATCTGTGGTCTTCCAAGAAGCAATATGCGGCTGTGCCTTCAGGTTTTCGTCATAATCTATTAAATTTTCATCAAAGAAATCAATTACATATTGGTCGGTTGCATTTCCATAGAATGCATAGTTAAATTTACCTTCAGGAGCTGAGTCCAATGCATAAATTAATGTTCCCCCATCCTGTGGTTTACCAGTTGAGACATCATTTGTTTTAGCACCATTGTTACTCTGCTTTGTACCAGCTTTTTCACTACTGCTGCATGCAGCTAAAAATGCAGATAAAACTAACATTAAAGCTGCAAGTAAAAACATACTTCTATTCTTCATTTGTTTCCCCCTTTATATTTTTGAAGTAGTGCTAAGTACATTTTTATACCAAACTTAGGCGGCTGGCTGCCATATAGAAGGCCCCTTTTCAGTAAAGATGGCAGGCTACTTGATGAGAAGGCCTCACCTCCTTTAGCACTGGCTTACTTATCGAGCATTGCTTCACAGACACCGGACAGCGTGGATGGAATGGACAGCCCGTTGGGGGATTGATAGCACTGGGGACATCCCCCTTTAATATGATTCTTTCTTTCTTAATCCTAGGGTCTGGGGATGGTATCGCTGAAATTAATGCCTGTGTATAGGGATGAAGCGGTTTTACGTATAGGCTGCTTTTATCCGTAATCTCTACCATATTTCCTAAGTACATTACACCGATACGATCGCTCATATGTTTCACCACACTTAAATCATGAGCGATAAAGAGGAAGGTTAGTTCAAATTCTTTCTGCAAGTCTTTTAATAAGTTTAAAACCTGTGATTGCACTGAAACATCAAGTGCTGAGACCGGTTCATCTGCAATAATAAATTTAGGTTTTAATGCAAGTGCGCGGGCAATCCCAATTCTTTGCCGTTGACCACCGGAAAATTCATGTGCGTATTTATAGAAGGCATCTCTTGGAAGTCCAACTTTATCTATTAAATCCATCACTTCAAGTTTTAATTCAGACTTACTTTTTTTCACAAAATTATAGATAGGTTCTGCAATAATATCTCCGACCATCTGCATTGGATTCAATGAAGCATAAGGGTCTTGAAATACCATTTGCATATCTTTACGAATTTCACGAAGTATATTTCCAGATAGACGGGTAATATCTTTACCATCAAACAGGATTTGTCCTTCTGTTGGTTTTAATAATCTTAATATGGTTCTACCAGTAGTGGTTTTTCCACAACCCGATTCACCCACTAGACCAAGTGTTTCTCCTCTCTTAATTTCGAAAGAGATATTGTCAACGGCCTTTACATTCCCTATTGTCCGTTTAAAAAAACCACCTTTTACAGGATAATAGGTTTTAAGATGATGAATTTCCAACAGATTTTCAGGGCTAAGGGAGATCTGATCTTTCTTTATATGCAGGGAGGCAGTCATCAATCCATCACCCCTTCTCTTGGATTACTTGTTTCAAATAGCAAACAGGCAACTTCATGTCCTTGGTCAATCCTTTTAAGAATTGGGGTTGTCGTTAGGCAGTCAGGCATTACTTTGGGACATCGTTGAGCAAAACGGCAGCCGGTTTTCGGCATATTAGTAAGAGAAGGAACAATTCCTTGAATAGAGCTTAATCGTTCCCTTGACTCGTCCATTTTTGGAATTGCCCCCAGTAGCAGCGTTGTATAAGGATGTTTGGGGTTATGAAATAAAGTATCTACATCTGTTCTTTCTACAATCTTTCCTGCATACATCACCATCACTTCATCACACATTTCCGCAACTACACCTAAATCATGTGTGATAAGGATAACCGACATATCATTAACGGACTGTATTTCTTTTAAGAGTTCAAGAATTTGTGCTTGGACGGTCACGTCCAAGGCTGTGGTCGGCTCATCGGCTATTAATAATTTAGGCTGACAGGCGATGGCAATGGCAATCATGACTCTTTGTCTCATTCCACCTGATAGTTGATGTGGATATTCATCAACTATTTTTTCTGGACGGGAGATACCCACACCTTTCAAGAGGGCAATTGCCTTTTGCCTAGCATCACGTTTTGTAATCCTCCAATGATTAAATAAGACCTCCTGTAATTGGTACCCAATCGTGAAAACTGGGTTCAAGGAAGTCATCGGTTCCTGGAATATCATTGAAATATCTCTTCCACGAATTTTATTAATCTGTGATTCGGTCATTTTCTCAAGGTTAATTCCATCAAAGATCATTTCTCCAGCTTTTACCTTCCCGCTTCCTTTTGGAAGCAGCTGCATGATTGATAGACTCATGACCGATTTACCGCAGCCCGACTCTCCGACAACTCCTAGAATTTGCCGTGGTTTTACCTCGAATGAAACACGATCTACGGCATTATAATCCCTGCCATCAATCTCAAAAGCTGTTTCTAAATCCTTCACTACGAGCAGTGGTGCCTCCATTACTAATGGTTTCTTTCGGCTCATAATCCACCTTCTTAGTTTTTTCTATTTTATAACTTATTATTTTTAAAAAAATATATTACAGAACATTACAAATATTATCTTGTGAAATTGGGAGTTTTCATTCTTTTAATATAACGAGTTTCAAGCAGCGCCTTGTTAGGAAAATAGATCTATGCCTTTTAGATAGGTATCTGCAGGTGTAGTAAAAGATAATTTTGTCGAATAATGATTCTTCTTGTAATACTTTTCTACCAAATAAAAACCTGCTGCATAGCCTAGTAGTTTTGGAACCCTTCCCCCTCCATATAGCAGTTCATCATGCCCTCTCTCATTTTTCTTGATTCCCAGCTGATTTTTAAGATATCTATTCCAATATTTTGTTAACTCTTTTTCAGTGTACATACTGCACCAGGCCGCTAAATATTCTCGGCCGCAGTTTTTTAATACAGTATATTCTGCTAGTCCTTCAATTATTAATGAATCTAGTAATGTGTAATTCTCTACACTCTTTCCTAATGAGCGCATTCTGCAGGCATGATGATATTCATGTACAAAGAGAGCTTCTACATCTGTCGGATCATCGTAATTCGATAGAAATAAAAACAATTTATCAGGAAATGTTACCCCTGCTTTTCCTTTCTCCTCCCTTCTAAAAAATCCTCCAGCCTGGGCAATCGGAAAGAGGAAAATCGGAATATCCGGACCATGCCACCTACTTTTATACTTTGCATAAATTTTCCCAACCCTATCCCAGGTTTTCTGTTTGCTCATCTTCAGTTGAATACTTCGAGATGATTGAGACGGCTGGTACATTCCAAAATTCATTAGTTCGCGATATATCTCTCGTTGTGATTGCCCTTTGAAATAAGGACGAAGTCTTTCACAGATTTTCAATGGATTGTCAAAATCCTCCTCAAGCCATTCGTCAGTCCTAATGATTCCCATTGCTGCACCCCATTTACGTAGTATCCATCTTCTGGTCATTTTATGAAAAATGTATAAAGACGTTCGAGCATTATGGGGAACATCATCAAAAAAACAAAAGGGCCAAACATAACGTTTAGCCCTTCCTGTTTTTATTCATATTTTTTAAATACAATCGTAGCGTTGTGACCACCAAAGCCAAGAGAATTGCTCATTGCAGCTTTGATTTCTTTCGAGCGTGCCGAATTTACTACATAATCTAAATCACACTCAGGGTCTGGTGTTTCATGATTAATGGTTGGCGGTAAGATGCTATCTCTAATTGCCAACACGGAAAAGATCGCTTCTACCCCACCAGCAGCACCAAGAAGGTGGCCTGTCATGGATTTAGTCGAGCTCATAGGTAATTTATAGGCGTGATCACCAAATACCTCTTTCACTGCAAGCGTTTCATATTTATCATTATATTCCGTGCTTGTACCATGCGCATTGAGATAATCAATCTCTTCAGGTGCTAAACCACTATCATTAATAGCCATCCTCATTGCACGGGCGCCGCCTTCACCACCTGGTGCAGGAGCAGTAATATGATAAGCATCTCCTGTTGCTCCGTATCCAACAATCTCCGCATAAATTTTTGCTCCACGAGCAAGTGCATGCTCTAATTCTTCCAATACGACAATGCCGGCACCTTCACCAATGACAAATCCATCGCGGTTTTTATCAAAAGGCCGGCTGGCAGTTTTTGGATCTGGATTAGTGGATAATGCAGTGTTAGCACAAAATCCTGCTACTGACATCTTTGTGATTGGTGCTTCTGCTCCCCCTGTCACCATAGCGTCAGCATCACCACGCTGGATGACTTTAAAGGCGTCCCCGATAGAGTTAGTTCCAGTTGCACAAGCAGTTACTGTACATGAATTGAAGCCTCTGGCACCAAGTATAATCGAAACTTGACCTGCGGCCATGTCTGGAATCAGCATTGGAACAAAGAAAGGACTTACACGCTTATAACCTCTTTTTTGGAAAATCTCGAATTGCTGTTCAAACGTTTCCATCCCGCCAATACCTGACCCAATCCAAACGCCAACTCTATGAGAATTATCTTCATTAATGGTTAAATTGGCATCCTGTACCGCCATTAGGGATGCAGCAACCGCAAATTGTGTAAATCGGTCCATCTTACGTGCATCCTTTTTATCAATAAAAGCTTCTGGATTAAAGTCTTTCACCTCGGCGGCAACTTTTGCCGGGTATTCGTCAGCATTCACTCTTGTCATTGGTCCAACTCCGGACTTTCCTTCGAGGATCCCTTTCCATGTGGTCTCAACATCGTTTCCAAGCGGCGTAACTGCTCCGACTCCTGTTACAACGACCCTACGCTTTTCCATTCAAACATCTCCTTTTCCAAACTATTTATCCTAAAAAATTAACGTAAATTATTTTCCCCAGCGCATTGCAATGGCGCCCCAGGTTAAGCCTCCGCCAAAGCCAACCATTACAATTAAGTCATCCTCTTTTATTCTGCCAGCCTCGACGTCCTCAATCATTGAAATGGGAATCGATGCAGCTGAAGTATTACCATATTTGTTAACCGTCTTAGACATCTTTTCGACTGGTAATTCCAATCTCTGTCTTGATGCTTCCATTATCCGAATATTGGCCTGATGCGGGATTAAGAAATCGACATCATCTTTTGTTAACCCAGCTTTTTCGAGTACATTTATACAGCTTTCTCCCATTTGTCTAACTGCAAATTTAAAGACCTCGCGGCCATTCATGATAATGAACTCATCTTGGTATAAGTGTTTTGACCCGGTACCGTCAGCACCTAATTCAAAAGATAAAATCCCACGATTTTCAGAAACTGGTCCAATAATGGCGGCACCGGCACCGTCGCCAAATAATACGGCCGTATTTCGATCATTCCAGTCAGTTATCTTTGAAAGTTTTTCAACACCTACAACTAGTACGTATTTGTAAACTTGTGACTCTATAAATTGCTTTGCCGTCACGATCCCATACATAAAACCAGCACAAGCGGCACTTACATCCATTGCTGCAGCCTTGGTTGCTCCTAATCGTTCCTGGATTCGGCAAGCTACCGATGGAAATGGAGAATCAGGTGTAACAGTTGCAACTAATATTAAATCAATATCTGTTGCAGTAATACCAGCATTCTGGATCGCTTTTTGAGCAGCAGCAAAAGCCATGTCAGAAGTGTTTTCATTTTCCGCCGCTATTCTTCTTTCTTCTATACCTGTCATGGTTTTTATCCATTCATCAGAAGTATCCATCATTTTTTCTAAATCATGATTGGTGAGTATTTTTTCCGGTAAGTATCTGCCCATTCCAACAATACCAGCTCTCATTATTCCATCTCCTTTAATCTAGGTAAGACCCTATCTATTTCTAGGATTAATATCAATTATTATGACTTGGTACTAATTTTATCAAATTCCTCCTATTTTAAGCAACTGTTTCTTCCTATTTATCATCCGCTAATGTACATACCTTTTATTTGTTGAAACATATTCTAGATTAAAAGGTATTTTTATTGGGGAGGCCAGAGCAGTATGGCAGATTTTGATGAGGAGCAAAGCTCCAAGAAACAAGAAGAATGGGAAGAACAAACAACGGAAGACCGGTTTACGAGTTTAATGTTTGGTCCTAGGAGAGACAGTGATGGGCGAAGATCTCAGCAACATCCAGAACCTAAGCAAAACCAGTCTGCCATTGATTATGAGGAACTTATGGTGAACATTGATACACTGCTTGATTCGGCCCGTGGGCTGAAGCCATTATTCAGTAAAGTTTACCCATTTATCGAACAATTATGGAAAAAAAAATAAGCTGCCAACAACTGGCAGCTTATTTACTTAGACTTTCCTTAAGGGCATCCTCTTTACCAAGCTCATAGGCTTCTTGCATAACTTTAGTAAATAAATTCATAAAGGGTTGAATAAGCTCCATAGTTAATTCAACCCCGGCTTGATCTAATTGCTCTTTTGCCTCCGGTAAGTATTTCATAGCAATCTGCATAAATTGTAGTGTATTGTCTTGATTGTTCACGTTATGTACTCCTTTTATGAAAAATTTAGGCAATTGGTCGAATACCGACCTATTTAGTATTGGACATATTTGCTGCAACCATTCTACTGAAAAAACCCATGGCTGGGCTCTAAAGTTTTAAGCAAATGTGCTCTTGTTGATTGCACCCCCATTATAGGTGATAATGTTAGGATTATCCAGTGAAATTCCTTTGAAAGACACCCATTGCCATTTTTAATCCACGTAAAAGACGTCTTTTTTTCTATTTATTTTAACTCTTGAACAAATAATTGAAAAGTCCTACATCTTCACTTTTTCATTAAAGAGGAATTACATTGAATTTACAACCCATTTAGACTAAACGTTTATTAATTTCTACTTGTTTTTCAAATGACTCGCTGAATGGGGTTACCTTTTTTGCTGTCACTCTTTTGATCGTTTTATTTATGTCTAATTGTTCAGAATAAATTTCTTTTGTTTCTAGTTTCAGGTGCGCAGCACACTGAACCCAATAATTTTCTTCGCCGCTTTCAATCAAAAAGTGCGTGTTATCCTCGACCTCTAAATTTTCATTTGAAACCAGAATAGCTTCTACCGCATCATCCACAAATAAGATATCTCCAGTCCATTCACGTTTATTCACCCTGATTTCGCTATAATCCGTGTTTGCAAGGAGGGCCTGTTGGAATGTAAACGTCGAGGGCTGCCAAGGACCATAAATGGACGGTAAATAATAAAACTGATTATTTTTCCCCCAAGAAACTGCTTCATCGATTACAGCCTGCAGGGTCTTCGCTTCATCAGATCTTAATAACTGGATAGGCAGAAGGAATAAGATATCTGTCAGATATTTATTATTTTCAATAAATTGCTGTAATTTAGTAACGGTTTGTTGTTGTAAAATAGTCTCAGTACTCAACATATATAAATCGTAAAGTGAAAGGATAAACGTTGTTTTAGTGGTGTCATCTTCCCTGTAAGTACCTATTTCTGATAGGAAGATTTCTCTAAAGTTCGCATTCCTCCCTACTTCCAGCCTTTTCTCCTCAAGATATAGAGTATCACTGTTTTGATCGATATGAATTCCGATAACCTCTACCCCCTTATTTAAGAGGGTACGACCCATTTGGAAACTGACAAAATCATAAATACCAAAAATAATGGCCTTGTCCATTACATCTTCCTCCCCAAAACACTTATAATGAATCCTATGCGTTTTTAATAGGAAATATTTCATTTTGGGGAGGTTACCATTAAAGTACTTTTTCATGACTGTTAAAAAACTTGATTAACATTGTTCCAAGCTGAGGTTTTTTTTCAGGAAGAATTAAAATTGGGTTTATTTTAGGGGTATTAACAATTTTTTGATAAAGCTTTGATTGAGTGTACGATTTCCCGCCTGCTAATACTTGGATAATCGTGATTGGACAGTCATAATCAAGATTAACAACTTCATCCATGTTGATTATTTCGTTCTCGAGAGTAGATTGGTCGATTTGATGCGCAGCAGTTAGTTCCCTCATTAACTTTTTGTAAAAGAACTTATGCTCTTTTTCTTGTTCGAGATGATGTTTCAAGGAAAGAATGGGGTTAAGCAAGACTAAGGACCGAATCGATCCCTTCATTTTTTCCAAAAGTTTTATGGCCGTTAATGCACCCATTCCTTCTGCCAGAACATGAATTTTATTATTAAGAATTTCACTTCTAATTACATGCTGATATAACCTTTGAGCAAGCTCGACAGCATTTTCGCTACCCCAGTTACGCCCATAAAGATTTGAGGAAAAAATGGTGTACCCGGCATCTTTTAATTCATTGATAATAGCCAGCTTTCCTTCGTTTTGCGTCCAAAAGCACTTGCTCTCATCGACAAAATGCCTTTCATCTCCAATTATTAAGATCCCAAATCCTTTAGGCTTTTCGGGGTAATGAATGATATTCCATTGGGTATCCATCTGAAAATTACGATTCTCCATCGCTAAATCTCCTTTTACATATTTCCTCAAGGTATTGTATGCCGTTTCACAAGAGTTGAAAGGGAATTTGCCTATTTTAAAAGAACTTGGGAACATAAATCAGAAAATTGTTTTTATATATATTTTTTCTGCATTGTATGGTAGTATTTAAATTAATGTAAAATAAGTAAGAGGTGAAAATGAGTGCGTATATTTTGGACTTTTTTCTGGTCTTTCCTTTTAGTGCAAATGCTTACATATGTTGTTAGTTCAATGACAGCCGGTGCAGAATATAATTTTGCTCAAGGTTCAATCGTTGCTGTTGGGGTAACCATATTAATTCTTGTTGCTGCTGCAGTAATTCCAAATGAACCTGTTGAAAAGCATTAATAAAAAAGGTCTTCCACGCCAACTGGAGGACCTTTTTTCTGTTTTGACTACTTTTCTTGTACATTTATTGATAAGATACCATCTTCAATGGTTATTCCTACGGTTGACTGCTCGTGTACCCTGCCGGCAATGATTTCACGAGCGAGCTTCGTTTCTATATTCTTTTGAATATATCGTTTTAAAGGTCTTGCCCCGTAAATTGGATCGAACCCATTTACAGCAATAAATTCCTTTGCATCTTCACTGATGGTAATATTAATTTGCTGCTGTTTTAATCGATTTTGTAAATCGTTCAGCATTTTACCGACAATATTCTTTATCTCTCCTAAAGATAAAGGTTTAAAGAGGATCGTCTCATCAATTCGATTTAAGAATTCCGGACGGAAATGAGACCTTAACTGACTCATAACCTTCGCTCTCGTTTCATCCGAAATTTCAATCTCATTCTCACTTCTATCGAGCAGGTAGTGAGATCCAATATTGGAAGTCATAATAATGACGGTGTTTTTAAAATCTACCACCCGACCTTGCGAATCCGTGATTCTTCCATCATCAAGAGCCTGAAGGAGAATATTAAATACTTCCGGATGGGCCTTTTCAATTTCATCCATTAGAATAACCGAGTATGGCCTTCTTCTAATTGCTTCAGTCAACTGACCTCCTTCTTCATAACCTACATAACCAGGAGGAGCCCCAATTAAACGAGAAACTGCGTGTTTTTCCATGTATTCAGACATATCTACCCTTATCATATGCTCTTCACTGTCAAATAAGGACTCAGCGAGCGCCTTAGCAAGTTCTGTTTTCCCTACGCCAGTCGGACCTAAAAATAAAAATGATCCAATTGGGCGGTTCGGATCTTTAATCCCAGCCCTCGCTCTTAGGACTGCATCCGATACCAAGGTAACTGCCTCATTTTGGCCTATCACCCGTTGATGAAGAATGGATTCTAGTTTAAGTAATTTTTCTCTTTCTCCTTCGACAAGCTTAGACAGTGGTATTCCTGTCCATCTTGAGACAATATTTGAAATTTCCTCCCCTGTTACTTCTTCGCGGAGCAGCCGCTCATCCTTCTCTGCACTCTTTTCCAGTTCTTCAAGTTCTTTTTCCACTGAAGGAATTTGTCCATGCCTTAATTCGGCCGCTCGATTTAAATCATAACGATCTTCTGATTGCTGGAGCTCACGGCGGAGTTTTTCAAGCTGCTCCCTTTTCTCCTGTAATTTTTGAATACTTTGTTTCTCCTGCATCCATTTTGCCTTCATCGTATCTGCTTGTTCTTTCAAATCAGCCAGTTCTTTTAATAAGGATTCAAGTCTTAATTTACTTCCTTCATCACTTTCTTTCCGAAGTGCTGCCTCTTCAATTTCCAGCTGCATGACCCTGCGAGTCACTTCATCTAGTTCGGTAGGCATGGAGTCAATTTCCGTTCGAATCATCGCACAGGCTTCATCAACAAGGTCAATGGCCTTATCAGGTAAGAAGCGGTCTGTAATATAGCGGTCTGACAATGTGGCCGCTGCCACTAAGGCATGATCGTGAATCTTTACCCCATGATGGACCTCAAACCGTTCCTTTAATCCCCTTAAAATCGAGATTGTATCTTCAACATTTGGTTCTTGGACTAATACTTGTTGAAAACGTCTTTCAAGAGCTGGATCTTTCTCAATATATTTCCGATGTTCATCAAGTGTTGTTGCCCCGATGCAATGAAGTTCCCCTCTTGCAAGCATCGGCTTTAACATATTTCCAGCATCCATCGCCCCTTCAGTTTTACCTGCACCAACAATAGTGTGAATTTCGTCTATAAATAACAAAATCCGGCCTTCGCTTTTCTTAATTTCATTTAAGACCGCTTTAAGCCGTTCCTCAAATTCACCGCGGAACTTTGCTCCGGCAATTAATGAGCTCATATCTAATGAAAAAATGGTTTTATCCTTAAGTCCTTCTGGAACATCCTTTCTGACAATTCTCTGGGCAAGTCCCTCAACAATTGCCGTTTTCCCAACTCCTGGTTCACCAATTAGAACAGGATTATTCTTAGTTTTACGTGATAAAATTCGAATTACATTGCGAATTTCAGTGTCCCTGCCAATGACCGGATCAATTTTACCAGCGGCAGCTTCGGCGACAAGATCTCGGCCATACTTTTTAAGAGCGTCATACCCTGCTTCTGGATTTTGTGATGTCACTCTTTGGTTCCCCCTTATTTCCTTTATTGCTTTTAAAATCATTTCCGGTGTTAGAGCGAATGTTTGAATGATTTTTTTCATATGTGAATCATTTGCATAAACGGCAGCTAACAGTATGTGTTCAACAGAAATGTATTCATCCGAAAATTCAGATGCAAACTCCTCGGCACTTACCAGTAACTTTTGCAGTTTTGCGGTAATATAAAGCTTACCCTGTTCGACACCGCTCCCGGTTACCTGTGGTTTTTTTTCCAATTCTCCCAATAAAGATTTCTTTACCTTCTCCGCCGGTAATCCAGCCTTTTCTAATATGGATGCAATCAGACTGTCTTGCTGCTCCAGTAGTGATATGAATAAATGCAGTTCATCAATTTCTTGATGATTTTCTTTAATTGCTAAGCCTTGAGCATCCATAATGCCTGTTTGTAAACGTTCCGTCATTCGGTTTAAGTCCACCGTTTCTCACTCCTTTTTGACCTTTTTTGACCTATTTATTTCTATTATAAGAAATTCATTACGATAAGTAAAATAACATAAGAAGAAAAGCCATCTTAAAAAGATGACTTTTACTAAACGAATTAAGGTTTGCGAACATACGTCCATACACGTTCATCATTTGATGTTTCAGGAAACGGGTCGCCTGCTTTGAGTTTAATTTTCTTTGGATTGGTTACATTGCTCCCTGAATCACCAACTTCAATGTAATAGCCATTATTCGGTGCTTTTTTACCTGATCTAAACTGATGATTTTGTCCCATTCTAATCCCCCCTTTTCAATACAACCTTATTATCTCCGTTAGATTGCATCAGCATTAAAGGGAAATTCTTTCAAATTCAACATATGTCGACAATATTTCCTGGGTAATATGCGGTATTGACCTAAGTTTTTGACGATTGTATGAACTTATTCTACAGATATTGATAATTATTCTTTGTTAACAATATAATTATAGTATTATCTAGGGAATCTTATTAACCATGACTTGCATTTTTTGAAATTCATTTTGTACCTTTAAAGGTGGTTATAGTATGCAGTCAGTAAAAGAAATGCCTGTACCATTATCACATCTATTTGAGACCGTTCATCATATAAAAAAGATTGAAAAAGGAACGTTTCTTTTTCAGGAAGGCTCTCAAGCGGATGAAATGTATATAGTTCGAAGTGGGATCCTTCAAGTTAGCAAAATTATTCCTGACGGACGTGAGCTAACCATCAGAATGTGCTCCAAAGGAGATTTTGTTGGCGAGTTAAATTTATTTTCCTCTTCTTCTCGCTATTTATTAAGTGCTCGCGTTGTAGAGAGCGGTGAAGTGGCTGTCATTATGAAGGATGTTTTAGAAGAGAAGCTATCCCAAAATTTGTCCCTTTCATTTGAATTCATCCAATGGATGAGCTTGCAATTTCGAAAGACGCAAACTAAATTTCGTGATTTAGTCCTCCATGGAAAAAAGGGGGCGTTGTATTCGACTATAATTCGCATCAGTAATAGTTATGGAATGAAAACAGATCAAGGGATACTGGTGGAATTACCATTTACTAATCAAGAGTTAGCCAATTTCTGTGGTACCTCACGTGAAGTAGTCAATCGTCTCTTAAGTGATTTAAGAAAATCCGCTATTATTTCAATTGATAAAGGCACAATTACTATCCATGATATTGAATATTTAAAAAGAGAAATCGATTGTGAGGATTGCCCTGTTGAGATATGTAAAGTTGATTAATTAACCATAGAAAAAAATCGGTCTGCTGACCGATTTTTTTAAATTTAGAGTGACAATTTGAATCGCAAGAATGATAAAAATAATGGCTGCATTAACAATCTCATATACACCAATTTGCAGCGGCGTTAATTTTTTACCATAAAAGAAGTAAGCTCGAAGTAAGCTTGGAATAAAAGCAATCGCCACGACCCAAAAACCACTAAGGAACCATACAGCCACGACAAGAAGATGATAAACCCATGAAATCCATTTGAATAAGCTGCTTTTCTTCTCTCTTATCATGGTTTTTACATAAAAGGTACAGCCCATAAAAAATAATATTGATATTAAAAAAGGAAAAATCAACGTCTCAAAGTTTAACGCCTCTTTCCCTAAATAACTGCTTGCCAGTCCTGCAATGGAAAATGCAAAGATTGCACTCATATCATTCATAAATGCACGATCTTTTTTTGAGATGTAAAGTATGCATTAATTGCAAAAAACGGCAGCATCAACAGACCAAAGAGGACAATAGAAGGACTTTTGAGCAGCGGAAATAGTAACAGCAATAAGGAAGGTATAAGATAAATAATCGTCCAATTGGTATAAAATTTGATTTTTTTCTTTTTAAATAAAAGGAGCATAGGGTATGTCGCTAAATATAAGAAAATCCAGCCGATAAAAAATGGTACGTCCTGCCAAACAAAGCCACCTTCGGTAACACCCAGCCAAAAGGGAATGATCAGCATTGCCCATGCACCATGTTGTTTTGGTAAAAATAGTTTCATCTTTTCTCACTCCTTTTCCTGATAGCCTTACTATAAAAGAACTGAACAGAAAATAAAGTGAAGAGCATCACAAAAAATATGAAAAAAAGAAGGCAATTTACCTTCTTAACACGTTCTGTATTATGAATGGAAATGCATCGGAACCAATCAAGTTATGGTAACATTGATTATCTTTAGAGTAGCTATCCACTGTTTGGAACCTGCATTTCCAGTCCATAATCTAACTACCTATATTAACAAACCATATAACCCCTGCCATTATTATAATCCGAACCAGGCTGTATTGCTGTGATAAAAGTAACATATTTGACAATTTTATTAACGTTTTTCATCATTTTTATGAACATTTCTCTGAATGTATTCAGCAGTCCATTGAATCACAGCGTCATCTTTAATGGAGAAAGACGGATAAAAAGATGCATTGTTTAAATCTTCTAACCAATAACCGACAGCACAAATATTGGTTGTTTCTTCTAATAAAGGCAAGTCCTCTTTATTTCTTAATAAAAGGAGCTTAGGGTAATTTTTATATTTATAGCCTTCAATTAGTATGACGTCAGGTTCAAAAAATTTTATTAACTCTATTTGCTCTTCTAGGATTAAGTTAAGATTGTCCGCTTGTAATATCAGTCTTCCACTGCCTTCGACAAGCGAGGCTAGTGCTCCTGAATCAACATGTCTTGAAGAGTCCTTTTGTTCCAATACAGCAGGCTTACTGCCGTGACCGTGGTGTTTGATGGTGACTGTTTTCGTTCCTCGGTCTGTCAAGTTTTTAATCAATTTGCTTAAAATGGTTGTCTTCCCACTATTCTGATAGCCAACCACCTGAAAAATAAATGGTTTTACCAAGGCCAGGCACTTCCGACTTGATCATCAAGGAGCAATATCTCGACTTCAGTTCCTGCCATAAACCCTCTAGTACCGCCTGGAAGGATCATCAATGAGTTTGCACCTGCCAGGCTCATAATAATATTCGACTTGTCCAAGCCGCTCGGTGTTGATTTCAATCTGCCCTCATCTATAAAGGTGGCACTTCTGACAAATCGCGTGAACGGGTTAGCTTTAGGAAAATCAACTTCTAGCAAAGCCTTTTCTTTTCTTAAATGGGGTAGATTAGAAAAAAGACTTGTGCGAATAATTGGCCGAACAAACAATTCAAACCCAACATAACAAGCAGACGGGTTACCAGATAATCCAAAGAGGATTTTTCCATTAAAAACTGAAACCGTAGTTACACTGCCAGGGCGCATGGCAACCTTATTAAATAATACGTCTGCTCCGAGTTTTTTATAAATTGCAGGAAGGTAATCAAAATCACCCACGGATACTCCCCCGGTGGTAATAAGAAGATCAACTTCGTTTAAAGCATCTTTAACCGCTTCAAAACATGTATCAAATTCATCTGGAAGCTTTCCATAATAATGAACGGTTCCGCCGGCCCTCTCAATCTGAGCTGCAATCATATAGGAATTACTGTTGCGGATTTTCCCAGGTACTAATTCCTCTTCTACCTCTAACAATTCTGTACCCGTAGCAAATAGACCAATAAGCGGTTTTTTTGCCACGGGAACTTCTTTATATCCAAAGGTCGCTAACATTGCTTGTATACCCGGGTTTATCAAGGTTCCTTTTTCTACGAGAACTTGGCCTTGTTTGGCATCTTCTCCTATAAAAGAAACATTAGTACCCTTGTTAATTTTACGTTTAATGGACATATATGGAATACCATTTTTTTCATAGTCCCTTGCTACTTCAAACATAACTACCGCATCAGTTCCATTTGGCATCATCGCACCTGTCATAATTCGAACAGCTTGTTTTTCCCCGACTAATTTAGCGGAGACCATTCCAGCACCAAGGTGGTCGATTACTTTAAATTCAACCGGATTTGATGGGGATGCTTCAAGAGTATCAATAGAACGAACGGCAAAGCCATCATATGGAGCTCTATCAAAGTGAGGAACATTGCTCGTAGCGATTAGATCTTCTGATAAGTAACGTCCGTAGCTTTCACTTATTGAAACGTGTTCCGTCACGCCGCTTATTTGATGTTTCATAATTTGTGTTACTGCTTCTCCAATCGAAATTGGGTTTCTTCTTTCTAGCAAATAAATCATCTCCTTCCTAAACAGATAATTTTGATTAGATATGTAATGGATTATAACAGCTAATTTTCATTATAAGTCTATAGAAGACTTACAAACGTATCAAATGTCACAAATTAGACGAAAAAGAAAAAAAATAGCCAATGTGTGATACAGGTCACCTATAGTATTCAATATTTCTATTATGCTTAAGTCATAAATAAGTTACCTTATCTTTAGGAGGAATTAATCATGACTTTCACCATAACAGCCGATTCATTAGTAAGAGATATTGTTAACGAACTTCCAAAAGCAAGTGATACATTTAAGAAAAACCGAATTGATTTTTGCTGTGGGGGAAATATCCCATTATCACAAGCTGCAGAACAAAACGAGCTAAACCTTGACAATATCATAGAAGAATTAAAAGTTGTCTTTGAAAAGTATGAAAACAAAGAGAAAAATGTTGATGTGTGGACAGATTCCAACTCCCACACCATTATTAATCATGTGATTACAAATTACCATCGTGTTTCTGAGGAAGAATTAGCGATGCTGAGCCCATATGTTACTAAGGTTTCACGTGTACATGGTGAACATCATCCGGAACTTGTTAAAATGAATGAGCTTTTTTATGAGTTCAAAAAGGAATTGCTTGACCATATGGTCAAAGAAGAAGAAATAGTCTTCCCACTTATTAAGCAGCTTGCGGATGGTACGGCCGCTAATCCTGCAGAAGCGATTAAGATGATAGTTGAGCTTGAGAAAGAACATGACCATGCCGGAGAACTATTACGACAAATCCGCGCAGTGACATCTGATTTTCCCCTTCCTCTTGATGCCTGTGGGACCTACCGTTTGGTTTATGCCCGTTTAGAAGCATTAGAAAGCTTAACCTATATGCATGTACATCTTGAAAATAATATCTTATTCCCAAGGTATCTTAACTAACCGAAACAGCCCGCTCAACAAGAGCGGGTTGTTTTTTTGAAAAAAAATAACTCTCTTATAAAAGGAGAGTTATCCGCCTATATACGACATTTCAATTTTTTTGCGATTTTTATCGGTTTCCGCTGTTCTTTCATCTGAATATCGATCATCTCGGCCATTCCAAATCGCTGTAATCCGCTCGGTTATTTGCTCATCTGTTGCTCCATTTCTCATGAAATTGCGAATATCATGACCGTTTCCATTAAACAGGCACGTGAAAATTTGTCCATTAGCAGACAGCCTGGACCGAGTACAGCTGGAGCAGAAGGATTCAGAAACAGACGTGATAAAACCAACATTAACATCCTTATCTTTATATTTATAGAGCTTAGCTACTTCACCAAAGTATGCTGGACCAATGGGTTCTAGTTCGAAATGATCCTTGAGCAAAAGATAAATTTGCTTCTTGGTTACCACATCATCCATTTTCCAACCATTTGTTGAACCCACATCCATAAATTCAATATAACGTAATTCCAGTCCATGTTTTTTACAATATTCCGCCATAGGAATAATTTCAGTATCATTTAACCCCTTTTTGACGACCATATTGATCTTGACCCCAAGACCTGCCTGCTTAGCAGCCTCAATCCCCTCCAATACAGGGGTGGTTCCTACACCTCTTCCATTAATTTGACCAAACAATTCATCGTTTAAGGTATCAAGGCTGACATTTACCCTTTTTAGACCGGCTTCTTTTAAGTTCTTTGCCAATTTCGGAAGCAGTACTCCATTTGTTGTTAAACCAATATCACTAAGTCCATCAATCACTGAAAGCTTCTCTACAAGCAGGGGGAGATCTTTTCGAAGCAGCGGTTCACCGCCAGTAAGCCGTATTTTCTCAACACCCAAACTGACAAAGATCCTCCCTAGCCGTTCAATTTCCTCGTAGGTTAATAAGGCACTTCGCGGGAGAAATTCAAAGTCAGGGCCAAATTTCTCCGCAGGCATGCAGTACTGACAACGAAAGTTGCAACGGTCAATTACCGAAATTCTTAGGTCATGCAAGGGTCTATTTAATTTATCTTTAATAATGGTTTTTTCCATTTATATCAACTCCATTATATTAAAAGGAAGCTTTATATGATGAGTGTAACAGGTTTACGCGAAAAAGGCTGTTACTTTATTCACTATTAAAATAGATTTTATCTATTCTAATCTTAACAGATGTTTCTAATTGAATAAATGATTCTTTTGGCAAGGATTACCCATTATTTCTAGGAAGGTCTCTATTTATTACTACATAAACGTGTTAATAAAAACTTATAGGTTTTCACTATATTGTCATTGTTTACCCCATTTTATGAACCTGTCATCAGTTAGAATAAGATTAACAAACTAAACTACGAATTCTGACTCGTTAATAAATAAATTAGAGGTGAATGCGATGACGTTGACATTGAAACCAACCCATTCAATTGAAATAAAAGAATTACTTACATTTGCAGATCGGAAATTTAGAAGTGAACGAGGGACCTTTCTTTTTCAAGAAGGAATGGTTGCAGAGGAGCTTTATATTATTCTTTCCGGCAAAATTCAAATCAGTAAAATTACTTCAGACGGACGAGAACTTTCCTTAAGAATTTGCGGCGCGAATGATATTTGCGGCGAATTAACCTTATTTACGGATAATCCTAGATATTTATTAAGTGCAAAAGTACTTGAGGAAGGCGAAGTTGTTGCCATTAAAAAAGATATTATTGAAAGTGAGATTTTCCAAAACAGCAAGCTTGCCTTTGAATTCATGAAATGGATGAGTGACCATTTCCGCAAAACCCAAACCAAATTTCGTGATCTTGTTTTAAACGGCAAACGCGGGGCCTTATTCTCCACTCTAATCAGAATGTCCAATAGCTATGGCATTCAAAAGGATCAGGAAATTATCATTGACTTGCCTCTCACCAATCAAGAGCTCGCTAATTTTTGCGGTACATCCCGTGAAAGTACAAATCGAATTCTAAGTGAATTAAAACGAGATAAAATTATTTCTGTTAAGAAAGGCAAGATTTCCATATTAAATCTGCAATATTTAAAGGACGAAATTGGCTGTGAAAACTGCTCAGCAGTATATTGCAATATAGAGTAAAACTTTTTCAAGGCTGTCTCTGATTGTGAGGCAGCCTTTTTCCTGTTAACTTTGTTCCTGTTTTCCCCTTAATGATTTAGGAATATAGACACAGAACGGCTCACTCTCAAGGTAATCCCCTGTCATGGCATACGCTCTTGACCTCGAACCACCGCAAACATATCTGAATTCACACACACCACATTTCCCTTTAAACCCCTCTGGATTTCTTAAATCCTTGAAAATAGGGGATTCCCGATAAATTTCCGCTAATGGTGTTTCTCTGACATTCCCAGCCTTTACGGGTAAAAGCCCACTTGGATAAACATCACCAATATGAGTTATAAACACAAAGCCGTTTCCATCATTAACACCTTTAGGGGCACGTCCAAGTCCATCAATTGAACCTGTTAAGCCTTTTTCAGTCAAGGCATTCAAATAGTCAATTTCATTTGTCTGTTTATGCGCTTCACGCATTTTTTGCTGAATCACAACCCGGCGGTAATGCATAGCCTCAGTTGTTTTAATATCGAAAGAAACACGTTTGCTTAGGTCATACAGCCACATCAATACCTTTTCATGCAGGGCAGGTGAGATCATGTCGGTCACTTGCCCCCGGCCTGTTGGTACCAGGAAAAAGACGCTCCAAAGCACACAATTCAAATCTTCCACCATTTTAGCCATTTCTTCGAGGAAATCAATATTATATCTAGATATAACTGTATTAATCTGGATGGGAATTTCCAGTTCGTGCAGGTATTTAATTCGTTCCATTGTTAAATCAAATGAACCTGATGTTCCGCGAAAATGATCATGAATCTCAGCAGTAGGTCCATCAATGCTAAAGGCCCATCGTGATAGTCCTGCCTCTTTCGCTTTTTCAATTGCCTCTTTTGTAACATTAGGTGTGGCACTTGGAGTCATGGATACCCGGACTCCCTTTTCAACTGCATATTTAACAATATTAAAAATGTCTTCCCTCATTAAAGGGTCGCCGCCTGTAAAAACGAGAATAGGGTTATTCATATCATATATTTGATCAATCAAATTTTTTCCTTCTTCAAAGGTTAGTTCACGTGGGTCACGAGTATATTGGGCATCCGCACGGCAATGCAAACATTTTAGCTGACAGGCACGAGTTAATTCCCATATTACAATAAACGGGTCTTTATTAAAATCACGATTAAAAGACACTTAAAACTCCCCCTCAATCTGCTATTTTAAATTCAAACAGCATTGATTAACTGTATTATAATGTTGTTTATATTATAAAAAAGTGAACTATCTCACATGAGGGAAATGATATGTGTATCTTTTGTGACGAAAATAAAGTATATTAACTTGCTGATATGAGGCCACAACTTGCGGATAGCCTACCCCTTTTTGCGGATATAAGCTACTCCTATTTGCGAATTGCGAATTTACTTGCTGATATGAGGCCACAACTTGCGGATAGCCTACCCCTTTTTGCGGATAAGCTACTCCTATTTGCGAAATGCGAATTTACTTGCTGATATGAGGCTTCAACTTGCGGATAGCCTATCCCTTTTTGCGGATAAGCTACTCCTATTTGCGAAATGCGAATTTACTTGCGGATATGGGGCCACAACTTGCGGATAGCCTACCCCTTTTTGCGGATAAGCTACTCCTATTTGCGAAATGCGAATTTACTTGCTGATATGAGGCCACAACTTGCGGATAACCTACCCCTTTTTGCGGATAAGCTACTCCTATTTGCGGAAAGCGAATTTACTTGCTGATATGAGGCCACAACTTGCGGATAACCTACCCCTTTTTGCGGATAAGCTACTCCTATTTGCGAAATGCGAATTTACTTGCCGATATGAGGCCACAACTTGCGGATAGCCTACCCCTTTTTGCGGATAAGCTACTCCTATTTGCGGAAAGCAACTCCAACTTGCGGATAACAATAGCATCCATTCGGACTCACTTAGCAAAATTCCAGCTGCGACTGTCTATATGAGCCTAACTTTAGGAATTGTGCCAGTTAATCCAATCTATATGAACCCGTAGGATAAAAAAAACACACGATATATTCCTGAACAATACCGTGTGTTTCTACTACCGACTATATTATCTACTGTTAAGATATAGTTAGGACATCATACTTGGATGCTAAATCTACAAAGTCTGCCATACCACTAATTTTTCCGACCACTAAACGATCCGCTGCCTCATAGTGGTCCGCACAAGTTTTACATGCTAAAATATCGACACCTTTTTCCTCTAGTTCCTGCAAATGGACGGAAACAAATGATTCCTCTGTCATCGTTAGCACACCGCTGTTCATACAAAAAACAGCAAAAGGAAGTTCTTCCTTTTGCTTAAGGAGCGTGAAAAAAGTTTCCAGAATATTTTCACCAAGTGATTGGTCGCCCCTGCCAAGTTGATTAGAGCTTACCAAAATAACTTTATTTTTCATATCTATACCCTTAACGGATTCCTAAGGCAATTTTCGCATAGCGAGACATCATATCTTTATTCCAAGGCGGGTTCCAAACAATATTAACATCCACATCTTTAATCTCAGGGATATCTGCCAGAGCACGTTTTACTTGATCAACAATGGTACCTGCCAGCGGGCACCCCATCGCCGTTAGGGTCATGTTAATTGTGACCATTCCCTCTTCATTCATATCAACATCATAGACTAACCCTAAATTAACAATATCTACCCCCAATTCTGGGTCGATAACAAGCTCTAATGCGCCCATTATATTATCTTTAAGTTCTTCATTCATATAAAAACACTCCCTTTTGGACTTATTTTTTTTGTTACACCTTAAACCTACCTTGTACTGCTTTTGGCTGGCCTATTCACTTATGGTAAACTTTAACCAAAAGCAATTACGTAAACAAGTATATCGCTTTTTACGATTAGCTGGTGTGAATTTTTTTACAGCTTAGCTAAAAAATTGTTAACATAGTAGATATAGGAATATTTAGTTCAATCTCCTATGAAATAAATCCATACCATAATGGTAGTGTATCATGTTGACAAGCTTTTTTCTAAAGCAAAGCAACTTCGATTAAATAAAAAAAGTAGGTGTCCATGTGGCGGAGAAACATTTAATTGCATTAGACTTAGATGGGACATTATTAAAAGACGATAAAACCATTTCCACTAGAAATAAGGCTGTTATTGAAAAAGCAAAAGCAGAAGGTCATATCGTGATGATTGCTACAGGAAGACCATTCCGCTCTAGTGAAATGTATTACCGCGAATTGGAATTAGATACCCCGATTGTTAATTTTAATGGAGCATTTACACATCACCCCCTCGACCAAAATTGGGGTTTCTATCATGAGCCGCTTGATGTTAAGGTAGCAAAAGACATTGTAGAGGCTTGTAGAAGCTTTAAATTTCACAATATTATTGCCGAGGTTATGGATGATATTTATTTCCATTATCATGATGAAAAGCTATTGGAGCTCTTTAGTTATGGCAACCCCCGGATCACTACGGGAGATTTGGCGGACTATTTAACCGCTTCACCGACAAGTCTGCTCATTCATACCGAAGAAGACCAATTGAAAAAAATCCGCGCTCACTTATCTGAGATACACGCTGAAGTTATTGAACAGCGCAGTTGGGCTGCCCCTTGGCATGTAATTGAGATTATTAGAAGTGGTTTAAATAAGGCAGTTGGCTTGAAAAAAGCAGCTGACTATTACGGAATTCCTGCTGAACGAATAGTGGCATTTGGGGACGAGGACAATGATTTAGAGATGCTTGAATATGCTGGTCACGGGATTGCGATGGGAAATGCGATCGACCAAGTAAAAAATATTGCCAAAGGAGTTACCTTCAGTAACGAGGAAGACGGAGTTGGTGAATATTTAGCGGATTTGTTAAATTTGTAAGGTGAAAAATTCAATCTTTCGCCATAGTTTACCTAAATGAACCGGAGAATAGATGTGCATACTAGTTTTGAGGCAGCAAAGCTGTTTCAATCTTAGCTTTGAGCATATTGGAGGGATTCGAATGGGTAAACGAAACAAATCAAAACGCTTTGTCCAACAAGGAGTGGATACTGTCAGCAAACATGCTGAACGTATTCCCTATCACATGACCTACGCTGAAGCGGAAGCTCAGAAGATGGCCAATGTGCATGAATCCTCGCTTGGAGGAATATAACATGGGAAACCAATTGTTCCAGGAAGCCAGACGATTTGTGGAGATGGCGAGATCCGCCAGCCCTGCTGACCTTGATTCTGCTGTCGCAAAAGCAAAGAATGCCCTTAGTTCTGCCTATGCCAATTCAACTGTAGCAGAACAAGCCCAGCTCCAACAAATGCAACAAGAGCTAGATCAGATTAAGTAGTAAGTAAAAGCGCCCGTTTTAGTGCTGTACATCAGTGACTAAAATGGGCGCTTTCTCTTTTTGTATTATTCTCTTCGAAAAAAACCATAAACCCCTGTCGTTTGAACAATGTTCGTAAAGGCATTAGGATCGACTTCCTGAATTATTCTTTCTAAGTCAAAAAGTTCATATCGGGTTATGACAATCATCAGCATTTCTCTTGTTTCATTCGAAAAGGCACCTTTCGCCGGGATCATCGTAATTCCCCTTACAAGAGAAGCATGAATGGCCTTTTTCATTTCATCTGCCTTTTTTGTAACGATCATGGCGGTTAGCTTTGCATGTCTGGTATGAATGGCATCAATTACCCTAGTGGAAGTATATAAGGTAACAAGGGTATAGAGTGCTTTTTCCCAGCCATAAAGGAAACCAGCCGTAATAATGATAATCCCGTTTAGGACAAACATATAGGGACCAACGGGTTTGTCCTTCATTCTGGAAAGCACCATTGCAATTATGTCGACTCCACCTGTTGAGGCACCCCATTTTAACGTGATTCCTACCCCGATTGCCAGAATTACCCCGCCAAATACTGCATTAAGTAAAATATCATGTGAAACTTGTTTAATGGGAATCATTGAGAGAAATAAGGAAGTAAGTAAAACACTAAAAAAACTGAAAACTGTAAATGATTTCCCGACTTTTTTCCAGCCGAGAACCGCAACCGGAATATTTAAAAGTAGTAATAAAAAACCCATCGAAACATTGATGGGAGTATAATCACTTAGTACCTTTGAGAGTAATTGAGCAACACCAGTAAAACCGCTGGAGTAAATATTAGCTGGGATAAGAAATAGATTCATGGCGAGCGCATTTATAAATGCACCAGCGATAACTATCACGACTTTTTTAGTTTGGAGCCAAAGCAATAGAACTCCCCCTTAATATTAAATTAAGCTATGACGACTTCTCCATTTAGAAATTGTAATTTTAAGATGAAACCGATAAACTGAAATTAAATTATTAACTATATGTTTGGAAAGCAGGTGTACGTTTATGACAGTAAAAATACTTGCTGACAGTGCATGTGATTTACCGTTAAATTTTTATAATGAAAATAATGTTGTATTATTCCCATTAAAGGTACAAATTAATGATCAAGATTATGAAGATGTAAAAACAATTGATCCCAAAACGGTTTATGATACGATCAAGAGTGGGGTTGTTCCGAAAACCTCTCAGGTTTCTCCTCTTTTATTTGAAGAAGTTTTTACAGAAATGGCTGAAAAAAATGAAGAAGGAATCTATATCGCCTTTTCCTCTGAGTTATCCGGTACCTATTCAACCGCTGTTATGATTCTTGACCAAGTAAAGGAAAAATATCCAAACTTTCAATTATCCATTGTTGATACAAAGTGTGCATCGCTTGGAGCAGGTCTGGTTGTTATGGAAGCAGCTAAGCTGTCCCTTCAAAATGCTTCAAAAGAGGAAATTTTAGCGGATGTACGATTTAGATGTGAACATATGGAGCATATTTTTACAGTTGAAGATTTAGATTACTTAGCAAAGGGCGGCAGGGTTTCCAAGGCTTCTGCTTTTTTAGGCGGTTTGCTCAATATTAAACCGATTTTAAATATGGAAGATGGAAAACTTGTACCGATTGAAAAGATTAGAGGACAAAAGAAAGTATTCCGCAGGATTATTGAAATCATGAAGGAACGGGGTTCCCGATTGAATGAGCAAATCATCGGAATAAGTCATGCAGATACAGAAGCAACTGCCCTTGAAGTAAAAGAGATGATTATCAACGAGTTCCACCCGAAGGAAGTGTATATCTCTTCCATTGGATCAGCAATTGGATCCCACACAGGCCCGGGAACGATTTCTATTTTCTTTTTAAATGATTTATAAATTTGAAAAAGAGCGGGATTCCCCCGCTCTTTTGGTTATTTGAAAAGAAATATAAAAATTGACCTTGAGAATGGTCTAGCTGCAGCGTCAAGGCGCTTCCGCTTTTCGTTATTTATGATCTGTTTTCTTTGAGTACTGATTTTTTCCTGCCTGGCGATTTTTTTCACGAAGCATATTTTTTTCATGTCTTAATGCATTATTGTCCTGTGCTTTTTTATCATTATCAGAAGTGTGCGGCATATCGATACTCCTTTCAAATTTTCTTAGCAAGACTTATTGTCTGTCATTTAGAAAAAGAGTATGTAAGCAAACCTTAATCTTTTTTTGCATAGGTCCAGCTGCCTTCCTGATAGACCTTACCTTCTTTGATTAGCTTTCCTAGCGCCCGCTTAAATGCCCCTTTACTTAAGCCGAAGCGTTCCTGGATATCCTCAGGCATACTTTTATCATTATATGGCATTGCACCATTTCGGCTCATCAAATATTCATAGATTTTCTCTGCATCTACATCTTGGGACTCTTCTTTTCGCGCAAGTAATGAGACATTGATCGTTCCATCTTCCTTAACGTCAATAATCCGCCCTTCAACCTTTTGCCCTAACCGAGGTTCCACACTGCGCTGGGATTCATGAATAAATCCTTTAAAGCCCTCAATCGAGTATACCCAGCTGCCAACCTTAGCTGTACGATATATATGGCCTTGTATATTCTTATTAAAGTCTTTCCTCGTTGCATCAATTGAGATTGATTGGATTACCTGGTCGCTTGCCAGCCGGGCATACAACAAGTTACTGCGATTCACTCTCAACGTAATATAAACCATATCCCCAACCTTCGGCCATACGGACTGATGCGCTGGGAGGTCATCTGCACCTAATAAAATATCCTTCGGGAGACCGATGTTTAAAAACACACCAATTTTCGGATTTGTATCTGTAACTTTGACCCAAGCATAGGTTCCGACCGAAACTTCTGGTATTGTCATGGAAGCGGAGATTCTTCCTTGAGAATCGGTAAATAGAAACACCTCCACCTCATCCCCTTCCACTAATTCTTGCTGTGCCTGGTTTTTATGCAATAAAACATCCTCATTACCATCTGATAAGAAATAACCAAAGTCTGTAATTCGGGCTACATTTAATGTGGTAGTCTGACCAATAAATTCTGTTAAAGACATCTATTCTAACTCCTCTTTTCTATTTAAGGCGTTCCGCTTTTCTTCTTGTCTAGCTGAAGCGCCTAGGCGCTTCAGCTTTTCTTACTTGTTTGACCTGCTATATTTTACTATAATGTACCCGTAAAGGGAAACTTTAGCAGGTAATGTATCAATTAAATGGAGGTATGGCTATGTCTAAAGACAGCTCATTTGATATTGTATCCAAAGTTGACTTTTCTGAAGTCACCAATGCAATCACTCAAACGATGAAAGAAATTGGAACTCGATATGATTTTAAGGGCAGTAAAAGTGAAGTATCACTTGATAAAGAAGAACTTGTTCTTGTTTCAGATGACGAATATAAAATGGACCAATTAAAGGATGTCTTATTTAGTAAATTAATTAAACGGGCTGTGCCTGTTAAAAATTTGGACTATGGTAAAATCGAAAAAGCATCTGGCGGAACTGTACGCCAACGGGCAAAACTTGCTCAAGGAATTGATAAAGAAAACGCAAAAAAGATTAATACGATTATTAAAAATAGTGGTGTAAAAGTAAAGACCCAAGTGCAGGACGATCAGGTCCGGGTAACCGGCAAAAGCCGTGATGACCTGCAAAAAGTTATTTCCTTAGTACGTGATGCTGACCTTAGTATCGATGTCCAATTTATCAATTATCGATAATAAAAACTCTGGGAGTGTGGAGTTTTATGGCACACTGTGGCGGGTAATATTAAAGGCGTAGGGAAAAATTATCCTTCGCCTTTTTATTTTGGTCATGAAATTGACTCTTTTTTCTCACACTAACAGTGAATATACATTGGGAGGTTAAGAAAATGAGTAATAATCAAAATCAACAAAAAAACACCTTTCCGCCACAGCATCAGAATCACCAGCCTGGGGTAGAAAGTGAAATGAATCCTCGTCCGCTTTCAGTTGATCCAAATTACAAACCGGGAGGAAAGCTGGCAGGAAAGACAGCGATTATTACAGGAGGTGACAGCGGTATTGGCAAGTCCGTAGCGATTTATTTTGCAAAGGAAGGTGCTGATGTCGCAATTGTTTATTTAAACGAACATCAAGATGCCGAAGAAACAAAGCAGCTTATTGAAGCTGAAGGCCGCAAATGTCTTCTATTCTCCGGCGATATTGGTTCCGAAGATATCTGTAAAGATATTGTGAGCAAGACGATGAACGAGTTTCAAAAACTTGATATTCTTGTCAACAATGCAGCAGAGCAGCATCCACAAAAAAGCTTATTAGATATTACATCTTCACAGTTGGAAAAAACTTTCCGAACTAATATTTTTTCCTTCTTTTATATGACCAAAATGGCTCTGCCTCATTTGAAAAAGGGAGCATCGATCATTAATACGGCTTCCATCACAGCGTATCATGGAAACGAACAACTATTAGATTATTCTGCAACTAAAGGAGCCATTGTCTCATTTACACGCTCATTGGCGATGTCGCTGGCAAAACAAGGGATACGCGTGAACGGTGTTGCTCCAGGTCCAATTTGGACGCCTTTGATTCCATCAACATTCCCTGAGGATCAAGTAGCGGCATTTGGTTCAAATACACCCCTAGGTAGAGCTGGACAGCCGCATGAACTAGCACCGAGCTATGTATACCTAGCCTCTGATGACTCTTCTTATGTTAGTGGTCAAATGCTCCATGTTAATGGCGGTACAATTGTAAATGGTTAAGCAAACGAGGACACTAGCCGTTAGGGCCTAGAGCTGGACAATTTCCAAAGTCAATTCTATACATTAATCTATAAAAAAATCGGCGGAGATGTCTCCGCCGATAATAATTATTCTACTTTCATTTTTTTCCCTCGTTTAATAATTAATAAAAGGAAAATTACAGATAAGATGAACACACCAGCTAAAGCCGCAATAAAGGTAAAGTTAATCCCGCTTTTTTCGGTAAGGACATAGATTTCAGAATTATCCCGGTCTAATATAAGGATGTAGTCATTCTTATGACTGCGGACTAAATCCCCGGCAAGTAAACCACGAAGTTCCTTATCAGCAGCTAATTGCTTATCCGTTAAAATCACTTTCTGTGATTTTGTGGAATTATTAATGGCTATAATTGCCGTTTCACCTTTATAAACACGCTTATAAACAACCATCCCGCCTTTATCATAAAGCATCTCCATGGTCCCTCTTGTTAGAGATGGCAGCTTGTTCCTTAATTCAGCGATCTTAGTTGTAAAATCAATCAGATCCTTCTCCGTTCGGAAGTTCATTTGCCTGCGGTTGTCAGGGGTTTTTCCTCCATTTAAGGCAATATCCGTCCCATAATAATAAATCGGTATACCTGGGGTTGTATAAAGGTATGTCAACGCAGTTTTCCACCGAGAACCTGGAAATTGTCGTTTCTCCACAATATCAGCCGTAAATCTTGACGTATACTCATTATCAAAAAAATTCGCCATTAATTCTGGCTTTCCATCTTGACTTGAAGGTAAGTCCAAATCAGCAAAGGATTGATTCGTGGTGGCAAATGCCTTTCTTAAATTCTTACTTTGGGCATTATCGAATACGCTGTCAATTCCTGCATTTTGGTACTTAGCCGCGTCTATTGCCGCATTGTCCTGCGGAACACCCATTAAGAAAAAATTCTTCTTCTCTTTTTTAACGGCTTTTGAAAAATCAGTCCAGAAACTTAATGGAACTTGATTGACCTCCGGCAGGCTATACCCGTCGATATCCGTTTTGTTAATCCACCATTTTGCGGCATCTATTAGATATTTTTTCACTTCAGGGTTGTCCTGATTCAGATCTGGCAAACCATCTACCCAGCCATTTATCCCATCATCGATTTTCTGATTGGGATGATACCAATTTTTTTTGGCAGGATCACTTACCCACGGATGATCAGCAGCGGTATTATTAGCAACAAAATCAATAATAACCTTCATTTTTCGCTTATGAGCTTCCTTTACAAGCTCCTGAAAGGTCTTGATTGTGCCAAAATGCTCATCGGTTTTATAAAAATCCTTAACCCAATAACCGTGGTACCCATTTTGGGTATTATCAAAAATCGGAGTTAACCGAAGGGCTGTAAAACCCATGTCATGTATGTAATCTAATTTGTCAATAATCCCTTGAAAATCACCGCCATTATACGCTAAGGGATTTTTCGCATCTACTTTAAAATCATTTTTTATATCCCCATCATTAAAACGGTCGACCATAAGTGAGTAAATGGTTTCATCCTGCCATAAGCGGTTTTCTTTTTTTATTTCTGCATGGGCAGGCAAGCTTGAGCAAAGTAAAAAGGTTAATAATAATAACGATATTTTTTTCACGGCTTTTTCCTCCTTAAAAAAGGAAGAGGAAAGGTTCCCTCTTCCAATAAACATTTTAATCTAATCCCGCTTTTATTCCAAATTTTAATAATCCTAATTTACGATATTAATATCATAGTTCTTAAACCATGTATGGAATTGAACAAGATAGGCTAATAATTGAGGACCGGTCATTAGCTGGCCGAACCACGGCTCCTTAAATGAATCCCCGCCCGTCTCCACTATACTTTGAAGCTGTTCCTTTTGGAAAAACTCATGCAATACCGAGGATTTATCCTGTAATATGGTCCCCATCCATTTTTGTATAGCGGCCGTATATTCCGGATTATGTGTCTTCGGATATGGACTTTTCTTCCGATAAAGGACTTCCTCTGGCAGGATTCCTTCAAAGGCTTTGCGGAGAAGTCCTTTTTCTCTGCCTCGATACATTTTCATGTCCCAAGGGATATTCCACAAATATTCTACAAGACGATGGTCGGCAAATGGAACGCGTACCTCAAGGCTGGCCCCCATACTCATTCTATCTTTTCGATCAAGTAATGTCGTCATAAACCAGGTCATATTAATATAAAATAATTCTCTACGCTTTGCTTCTTCAAAGCTTTCGCCTTCCAATTTTGGCGTTTCAGCAATGGCCTGTTGATACTGATTCATAGAAAATTCACTGAGTTTTAATTGGTCGCGCCAATACGGCTTCAAAAGATTTTGCCGCTCATTAACGGAACGCATCCACGGAAAACCGGGCCGCTCTAAGTCCTGTTTACGATGAAACCATGGATATCCACCGAAAATTTCATCTGCACATTCTCCAGACAAACTGACAACAAAATCCTTTTTAATTTCTTTACAAAACCAAAGCAAGGAGGAATCGACATCCGCCATTCCTGGAAAATCTCGAACTGCAGTCGCCTCTACAAGGTCATGAACTAATTGTTCTTGTGAGATGGTTTTGTTGTGGTGCTGGGTAGCGAACTTTTCCGTCATCATTTGAATGAATGTTCCGTCTGCATCTGGCTGGAATTCATTCGAAGTGAAATATTGGTCATTACCTTCATAATCAATTGAATAAGTATGAAGCTGCCCTTTACCTTGGTCTTCAAATCCTTTTGCAGCAATCGCTGTGATAATACTGGAATCGAGGCCGCCGGATAAAAAGGTACACAATGGTACGTCGGAAACGAGCTGCCTTGTTACTGCGTCTGTAACTAAGTAACGTACTCTTTCAGCTGTCTCCTCCACATTTTCCTTATGTTCCTCACTTTTCACATTCCAATAACGCCAAACCTTTAAGCCGTTTCGTGACAAAGTTAAAGCATGGGCAGGCCGCAGTTCTTGCATTCCTTTGAAAATACCTGACCCTGGTGTTCTTGACGGACCTACACCAAGGACCTCTGCCAGCCCCTCATGAGTAATCTCTGTTTTGATTTCCGGATGAGCTAGAATAGCCTTAATTTCTGATGCAAAGATAATCCCTTTTTGATGTTCAGTGAAAAATAATGGTTTAACGCCAAGACGGTCTCGTCCGATAAAGAGCTGTTCTCTTTTTGGATCCCAAATGGCAAAAGCAAAGATTCCATTTAAATGATTAACGCATTCTTCCGCCCATTCTATATAGGCTGTTAACAGTACTTCAGTATCAGAATGACCTTTAAAAGAATATCCTTTAGTAAGAAGGATTTTGCGAAGATCTTCAGTGTTATATAATTCTCCATTGTAGCAAATGGTGTAATCAAAACCCTCTTTGTGTTTAGTCATTGGCTGTCTGCCGCCTTCAGGGTCAACCACAATCAGTCTTTTATGACCGAAGCCAACGTGTGTATCCTGCCAGATATTTGTTTCATCTGGACCTCTTTTTGCCAATGTATTCGCCATTTTTACAAGGGTTTCTGTTTCGTTTTTTATCACTTTATTAAAATTAACCCATCCTGAGATTCCGCACATTCGCATCTCACTCCCTTACAAATAAATAACTGAACAGGTATTACATGCTCTATATTATTCAGCCCAGATTAAATGGTTAATTGTCCTAAATAGAATGGTACAAACGCTGCATGGAACATGGATTCTTCGGGATAAAATTTTTATACTTAAGATTTAAAAATAACCTGGTTATAAAAAGACACGAAGATGTCAAAAAAGAAAAATGAAAGCAACTGCGTACGGAGGTTAATGATGAATCGACAACAACGATTAAAACTATATGATTTTCAACAAAGAGCTTACAATGTAGGAACCGTGGAACAAATAAATGATCAATGGATTTTTTTCGATGAGGAAACTGAAGAAGCGACAATGTTAGATGAGTTTGTTCATCAAGAAATTGAGGTTTTCCGGCTGAACCGTTGGAAGAAAGGGATATTGGGTGAACCCGGAAAAATTCATTGTGGAAAGGAAGCGATTATGCTTCGTGATCACGATACGATTAGAATGAAAAAACATTTAATTTACTCTCTTGAGCGCCTATTGGATGGGGTGAATGATGACGCCTTTTTCCAGTTTGTTACAACATTAAATTCATTAAATTTTTCCATTTATGACTGCATCTACTGTTATAACCATTTATCCTTCTTATCGGACGAAAATCGAAAAGATGGAGTGAATTTTATGGTTTTTGACAATCAAGAACAAATTTGTAATGTACAGCATCATTTTTGCTACTTTGAAAAAGTCAATGATCGATTTGAATTCACTTTAAACACCGGAAAACGGTTAGTCATTGAAAAAATGATTTCTTAACTTAGAAAAGCGAAAGGCGCCCGTTTATCGGCGACAAGCACAAGACGAGCCGGCCGAAAGGTTGTTCTTTAACCTTTTGGTCGGATTGGCTTGTGACCTCGAGCCGATGGCGCCTGGAGCTGGACAATTCTCGAAGTCGAACTCTCTTTCTTATCTCAAAACAAAAGGCTGGAAAACTCCCAGCCTTTTGTTTATTAACTCCCTATATACTTAGCGTAAAGCTGTTTAGCTTTTACAATATCATTTGTACCATGAATAAGAACGCGGGCATCTTTAAAAACCACAATGGATACATCATCATCCGGAGAAAAACGGAGTAAAAATTCGGTTACCGCTACTCTTCCACTTTTTCGAAGATTCTCTGCTGTCTTTTTTAAATCTAACTCTCTTTTATGTCTCGGATTAATTTGCACCGTATCACGTCCGCAAAGTGTGGTGTAAGCAATCTGATGCCCCGAGGAACGATCTAAAAAATCAAATTGTCCTTGTCCACAAGCAGGGCAAATAGGATTTCTTCCTTGTGAAATATCCATTTGCAGGGATGAAAGATCCCAAATATCAATTTGTTCTAGATTAGGAGTGGTTTCTGCCCCAACTAATAGTTTAATGGTTTCCATCGCCTGAAAAGAACCGATGATATCGGTTAAGGGTGAGAGCACTCCCACTGTATCACACGTCTCTCCATTACCGCTCGGAACATTGGGAAAGAGACAACGGTAACAGGGGGTTACCCCCGGTTTAATAACAGCAAACATTCCCCGCGAACTTACAGCCGCTCCATGTACCCAGGGAATCCCATACTTGACAGCTACATCATTAATTAAAAAACGGGTCATAAAATTATCAGTTCCATCAACTATAACGTCCATACCTGATAATAGCTCTTCGGCATTGTCCAGATTCAAGTCGGCTATAACGGCATCAACCATAACAGTAGAATTAATTTCCTTCAGCCTTTTTTGGGCGGCGATCGCCTTTGGAAGCTGCCTGCGCGCATCCTCCTCTGTATAGAGAATTTGCCGCTGCAGATTGGACCATTCCACTAAATCTCGATCGATTAACCTAATATATCCTACCCCTGAGCGGACAAGATGATTGGCAATGACCGTCCCTAGCGCCCCTGCCCCAACAATTGCCACCCGGCTCCTCAGCATAATTCTTTGTCCTTCTTCCCCAATACCTTGAAAAAGGATTTGTCTAGAATACCGTGCTAACTCATTCATGAACTCCCTCTTTTCTATAACCGCTTCAATCCAACTATTCTACTATTATTTTATCAAACAATTATCTGATATAACTGACTTTTTTAATTTTAATAAGAATTGAAAAAGTGTATAATAGAAATTGGATTAAAAGCTAAATTTTGGAGAAATTTCTTAACCTGTGGTTAGGAGATTCATATAAAAAGCTAACGGAAAAGAGGGGAATATATGAGTATTGGCGGTTTTAAAAACAAGGAAGTTCTAGTCGATTTAACAAGCGGCACAGTGGATTACAGGCCCATCAATGAAGAAGATGCAAAAAAATACATAGGCGGCCGTGGACTCGGTGTCAAATATGTATTAGATAATGGCCCAGAAGTAGAGCCATTATCAGCTGATAACATTTTATGTTTTATGACGGGACCGGTCACCGGTACACGTTCATCCATGAGCGGACGTCTTTGTGTCGTAACTAAATCGCCGCTTACAGGAACAGTTACAGACTCTCACATTGGTGGATGGACAGCAGCGCGGCTAAAATGGGCTGGTATTGATAACCTTATTTTTAAAGGAAAAAGTGATCGACCTGTGTACCTTTACATCGAAGACGGTAAAGCAGAACTCCGTGATGCCTCTACTCTTTGGGGAACAAGCACAAGAGCATTTATTCAGGAGATGAAGGACCAATACGGTGAACAAGACCTAAGTGTCATGACGATTGGTCAAGCTGGCGAGAATACGGTTCGGTTTGCCTCATTCATTAATGAACATGACCGTGCTGCCGGCCGTGGCGGAACAGCCGCAGTGGCAGGCTATAAAAAATTGAAAGCGATTGTCATTAAGGCTGCTCAAAAAGGAAATATGCCTGCACCTAAATTAGAGGCTGAATATAAAGAAGCCAATAAGAAAGCGGTTAAAGCCATTTTAGATGGCGGCTTAACTGCACCGAACAAAGGTGGATTATCCGTCTATGGAACTAACGTGCTTACAAATCTAATCAACGAAGTGGGAGCGCTTCCAACCAAGAACTCGCAATTAACTCACTGGGATGAGGCAGAAAAACACAGTGGTGAATATGTTAACACTCATCTTCGTGTTGCTAATAACACCTGCCATGCCTGTCCGGTAGGCTGTAAAATCGAAGTGGAAGTGAAAGATGGTAAATATAAGACGCGCGTTGAAAGTGTTGAGTTTGAATCTGCCTGGTCACTTGGCTCTAACTGTCTTTTAAGCGACGCCGAAGCAATTTCCTATTTAATTGATCGCTGTAATGAATACGGCCTAGATACCATCGAGCTTGGTCATTGCTTCTCGGTAACAATGGAAGCGTTCGAAAAAGGGATTATAACGGAAGAGTTAATCTGGGGAGACGCTGACTCCATGATTGAATTAACAAGAAAAATTGCTCTCCGTGAAGGTTTTGGCGGAATTCTTGCCGAAGGCCCTGCTCGTGCAACAGCTGCTTGGGGTGCACAACAGCTTTCAATGTCTGTTAAAGGTCAATCCATCCCAGCCTACGATCCACGGGGGATTCAAGGTATCGGACTTGGCTATGCCACTAGTAACCGCGGTGCCTGTCACCTGCGCGGCTACACTGTCGCCAGTGAAATTGCGGGTATCCCAGAGCCAACCGACCGATTAAAACCAGAAGGGAAAGGTGAACTATTAAAAATATTCCAAGATATGCTGGCATTCTCAGATTCGATGAATATTTGTAAGTTCTCTTCCTTCTCGGAAAATGCGGAGCATTATGCTGAGCAGTATAGTACCATGACTGGAATACCAATGACGGCGGATGATGTAATGAAGGCCGGAGAAAGAATATACAATCTTGAGCGTTACTATAATAACCTTGCAGGTTTTAATAAACGTGAAGATGATTTCCTTCCAAAACGTTTTACTGAAGAACCGGCATCTGGAAACAGTGCAGGTCATGTAAGCCGGATGGATATTATGCTTGAAGAATATTATCAAGTCCGCGGCTGGAAAGATGGATTAGTCCCTGAGCAAAATCTTCGAGAATTAGGCATTATTGATTCTGAAAGCCAGCTAGTTTAATATGACAAAGAGCATCTGCGAAGTGTAATATTTCGCAGATGCTTTTTTATCCGCCAATCCTAGTTGTTTTATAACGATAATTCTTAATAACTTTCATTAACGTATCCTCATCTTCAGCAATAAAACGGACCTTCACTGCATTAACCTTAAAGATGGCCGTAAACGCAATTTCCTCTTCTGATAAAATTTGGCCGCTCCACCCTTCAGCCTCATATATAAAAGGAAAAGTATCAGTTACCTGGATTGCCCCAAGTTCTTGAAAATACAAGCGAAGATGGTCTACATTGATTCCCCGAAACTCTAAATCTATTTCTGCCATATCAGCCTCCAGCTACTGGCGGGAAGAGAGCAAATTGATCTTCATCCTTTACCTTTGTTTCAAGGTCATCAAGATGGATGATATTTCTTCCATTTACATACACATGAACAAACGGAAGCAGCTTTTTTTCAGTCGTAAAAATTTCAGCTTGTAATGTTGGAAACATTTCCACCATTTTTTCTAAGACATCGATTACTCGATTACCGTCAGGCCTTACCTCGACGGTTACCCCTCCGCAAATTTGCCGGAGATTCGCAAACACTTTTACTAGCATATGTATTCCCCCTCCCTCTTTAAATATTAAAACCAAACTTTAAAGTTGTCACTAGTGTATCATTAACCTCTCACTTAAAATCAAAAAAAGCTGCCAAAATTACTCCGGCAGCTTCCACTTTACGGGTGTAAAAATGACATTGGCAATTTTACAAACCCTAAATATAGTACTAATAACCAAGCAACAACAAACTGAATCCAAAAAGTAGATGTTCTTCGCTTATTAATAATTCGGCTAAGAATCATTTCAAATAAGCCAATAATCCATAATCCGACAACCGCTTTTAAAATATACCATACATCAATTTTGTACACTGAGAAAAGAAGTCCTACACCTGTCGCGATAATCAACAAGTATAGTACTCTCAAAATCATTTGAATAACTTTTACTCCCTTTGCTTTACCACTTTTATTTAATGAAATCGCCACAAAGAAAAGGATAAGAGCTAAAAGCCATGCTGTAATATGTGCATGAATCACGATAATTCCTCCTTATGTATGTCCTGCTCGAGATTATCATACCATAGGAGAGGTAAAATTACGAAAATAAGAAAGGCATTTATCGTAACAAACATGTAAATATTTCAATAAACATTTACTTCTTAATTGCATTTCTTAACGTACCGATTTTTTCAATTCTAATTTCCATTTCATCTCCAGACTGCAGGAACTTGGGAGGCTTAAAGCCCTTTCCGACTCCGGCAGGCGTACCTGTCGCAATAATATCCCCAGGTTCGAGTGTCATCCCTCTTGATAAAACGGAGATAATCTCTTCAATTGGAAAAATGAAATTCTTCGTATTGGAGCTTTGTCTCACTTCTCCATTAATCCGGGTTTCAATATTTAATCCATTGGGATTGTCAATCATACTTTTATGAACAATCCAAGGACCGAATGGGCAGGTCGTATCAAGACTCTTGCCTATAAAAAATTGTTTATGCTGTGATTGCAAATCTCTAGCGGTAACATCATTGATAATGCTATATCCAAAAACATAATCAAGCGCTTCCTCTTGTTTTATTGCCCTCCCCTTTTTCCCGATGATAACAGCTAATTCCCCTTCATAATCTAACTGAGCCGTTACTTTGCGATGGTTTAACACAGTCTCATCCGGTCCAACAACTGTTGTCGGTGCTTTTGTAAATACCATTACATGCTCAGGGATATCTTCAACACTGCCCATTTCAATTGCATGCTCTGCATAATTTTTTCCCACACAAAAGATGTTCTTCTGTGGTCTTGGGATTGGAGCAAGTAACGTTACCTCTTCTAGTGGAAGATATAAATGCTCTTTGTTGCCTTGAGCTTCCACCCAGGCAAGCAAACCATTTACTTTTTCAATAAAGCCATTCTCCAATGCAATACATTCGGTCATAGATGCAGGAAAATTCCTTTTCCCATTTCTTATTTCTTCAGCACGATTTAATAAAAGCACGCTGGTCCCTTCAGAGTTTACTAAACCAACAAGTACTTCCTTCTGATGTTTCACCGTAACAAATCTCATTTTCAATCCCCCCATATAAATGTACCAATACATATATAATAAACAAAACGGTCTAACAAATAAATTATGGGCATATGATTCACATTACAACTGCCCAGACATAAGATAATAAAGAATTTCTTATACACAAAAATAAGCTACCACCAAATGTTCACTACCTATTAAAAAATTGAAATCAAAAAAGGGTGTTGTTTATGCCAGCGATTGTTGGAGTTGCACAGGTTATAACACTTGGTAGCAGTTCCGTCTTCCATATTGGTGATGTCTATAAAATTATGCCGTTCGCTACTGCTAAAACATTTTCTGGCGCTGGTTCCTTTAACACCGGCGAACAATTACAAGTTCATAACCAATTAAGTTCAACAAATACAAGTGATCCAGATGTGATTGATCAAAATAATTTCCTCAATATGTAATGAATGGGGGATTTAATAATGAATTTTTATATCCAGCAATCCATTCATATTAATTTTATTAGAATTGGAGGAATCACCAATTCCTCTGTACTGCAAATTGGCAGTGCTGGTATTATAAAACCCCAGGCCAATTTATATAATACGGGAGGGTTTACTAAACCGGCACCTACAGGAATTAAACCTGGAGGGCAGATGGTGCCTCAAGGAGGGCAGATTTTGGCACCGGCTGTCCCGTTACAAGCTGCTATCAGAAGGACATAAAAAAGGTCCTTTCCCCTTTGTGATGGACTATAAAATTAGCAAATCATTGGGTCCCCCTGCATATAGTTAGAACAAAAGGGAAAATGGCTGGCGGGGGTGATTCTTATGTATCAGGATCTTAATCAGTACCTTCAATCGATGCAAATGTATATTCAAGCTCAAGAACAAAGGATTGCTGTACTAGAACAAACCGTAAATAGATTACAGAAAGAGTTAAAGCAAATTCAGGAAAAGCCTGTTGTCCATGTTGATAGAATTGAATATAAATTTGATCAATTGAAAGTAGAGACCCTCGAAGGCACTCTAAATATAGGTTTAAATCCTAACGACTTATCTGGTATTGAAGACTTTGCTGTACAAAACCAGTCATTAAGTACGCCTTCTTCTTCTAAGGAACAAATGCAGCGTTCAATGGAAGTCGAAAAAGCCATTTATGAATATTTAGAAACGAACTTACCCCAAATAATTGCTGATGCCCAGAATCAGTTATCGATTCAGCCAAATGATTCCTATTTATCCTTTATCAAGGAAGATATTATTCGACAGCTTCCTAACAGGATAGACTTCCATCTCAAGGCAAACGCTGCAAAAGTTCGTTCGGAAGAAAAAAATCATTCGATTGATGAGATGGTTATTAATTCCATCAAGCAGGAAATCCAAAATGGTGTATGGACCTTTTTGAATAATTTACCTGAAAATATGAAAGGAATGAAGCCAAAATGAACTTCGAAGTTCACAACCACATCCTTCATGTTGAAAATATTAAAATTATCGGTGTTGCAAGTTCTTCATTATTTATGGTTGGCGATGCTGAAACCATCCAATTATCTTCCGCTTTTGATACGCCGGCGGAATCGCTGATTATTGGACCATTTGTTCCTTTAGAACAGGATGTGACTCCAGGCTATGCTAACCCGAACCTCTAGTGTTGACGGTTTGTTTGTTAACCAGGTTGCGTTCTCCTCAACCATTCAACTTGGAGATTCATGTTACCTAAATGGATTCTCACGGGCACTTGCCGTCCAAAGGGAAGCTGAATTTTTTCATGGAAACGAAGGAAATTTTCCTTCTTATGCGATTTTTAGAAGGTCTCTTACACTCCCGCCAATTAATGAAGCCATTTCAATATCACGATACAATGAAACTCCCCTTATTAGAGTTAATAAAATTCATGTTACAGCGGTCTCAAACTCTTCTATTTTACATGTCGGCAATACTAAACATGTTTCGATGGAAGTAAGGATTAAACATATCCGCCAACTTCTCCCACGTGGGGATGAACAAGACCGGAAATAAAAGCATAAGCTATCATCATATAAGGTTTATATTCTGTAATTTCAAATAGTAAAGGATGTTTTTCATGCCAGCAATTCTTGGCCCAGTACAAATTGTTAACGTAGGCGGAGGAATTGTACAATTTGGTGATACCGTTTATATTTCGCCGAAAAGCAGTTCTAAAACATATTCCGGTTCGGGTGGATTTAACACCGGAGGAATCATCGTGACGAATACTGGCTTAAGCGGCACCAATGTACTTGACACAAATGTGATTGACCAGCCTATTGCGGGGAATAATTAAAAATGACATAAACCATAATGGTCTATGTCATTTTTTTATTTTTCCACCTTCAATATATGCGCACCGTCAAAGAAAAATAAATATCTTTCCGTCACATTTCTTTTCCAAATCTGTTCTATCGCTTTCGTATATAAGTTAATTTGCAATTTATAACGTTTTTCAAGGATTTCCTTAGCCTGAGGAAAGCCCCCTTTATACCTGTCTGTTATTCCATCGGATTTATAATCAATCAACACAAGACCATTTTCATCCTCTAAGATGCAGTCGATAATCCCTTGTACGAACACTGATTCATCCCCTTCGTTCCAATCAGGATAAACATCACGTGCAGGTAAGGAAACCGTAAAGGGAACTTCCCTATGGACTGTTTTAGCATTAAAAAACCTCTGTCCAAGCGGTGAAGTAAAAAATTGGACAATTAATTTTGCATCAATTACTTCACTTTGTTCAGGAGTCAATAATTCATTGCCTACCATCGAGTTTAACTGTTCACCAATGGCTTTTTCATTTACTTCTTTCTTCAAATCAACATGCTGCATCACCATGTGCATGGCTGTCCCACGTTCAGCAGGACTTAATTGTTTCTCCTGCATAAACTTAGGCCGTTTCAAGATGGACTTTCGAAAACGCCCAATTAGTTCTGTACTGCTATATTCATCTGTTAGTTCCCGGGTACGTTTTATTTCCGAAACAGATTGCTTTGAACGGTGGCTGGCAGCACCAAGGAAAGGATATTCCCAAGTAAGCCGTGCATGTATTTCATCTGCTAGGTTTGATTCAGATGGCACCTGCACTGAATTTTCAACACTTTTAAGCAGGTGGTCCTCTTCACTTTCAATGGAAATAGCCTGTTTTTTTATGTCATCAGCATGTTGTAACGTGATCTTCCAGGAAGACGGATGGTTTGAAATCTCCGGCGGTACCTGCCAATTTCCCTCTCTTGCTTGACATAGTTGGCTCGAATCATGATGACGTATTAGTGCAGGTCCAATCCAGTCCATATAACTCGTGGCAGAAGCTCTTTCATAATCTTTCAATAGCCATTCATTATGTGAGGAAACATCTTTCCACTTGTCGATTTGTTTGCCGGCATCTTTTAATGTTGCAGTAACATACAACTTTTCTTTTGCCCTTGTCATCGCAACATATAGCACGCGCATCTCTTCAGCGAGCATTTCCATCCTTTTCTTCTGTTTAAAGGCGATTTGCGGCAGTGATGGATAAGATATCCGTTTTTCAGCATTCACATATTTCGCTGCAAATCCATGCTCTTTATCAAGCATAAATGGTTTACGAATATCAGTCATATTAAAATTACGGGCCATTCCCGCCATAAATACAACGGGAAATTCCAATCCCTTGCTGCTATGAATGGTCATTATTCGGACAACATCCTCTTGTTCTCCAAGTGCTCTGGCCGCCCCGAGATCGTCTCCTCTGTCCATCATGCGCTCAATAAATCGCAAGAATCGAAACAATCCGCGGAAGGATGTCTGTTCATATTGACGCGCCCTGTCATATAAAGCGCGTAAATTTGCCTGCCGCTGCTTTCCGCCAGGAAGCCCGCCCACAAAGTCATAAAATTGAGTGTCACGATATACCTGCCAGATCAGTTCTGAGAGCGAACCTTGTCTTGCCATGGAGCGCCATTCTTTTAATAAGTCAAAAAAAGCACGAACCTTTTCATAAAAATGTTCATTCACTTCAGCCGTTTTACTTAAACAAAAGGCGGTAACAGCCTCCCAAAACGAACCACGCTTCCTGCCGATTCGAATTCTCGATAGTTCCTCCTCATTTAACCCGACAATAGGGGAACGCAATACAGAGGCAAGCGGAATATCCTGGTACGGATTATCAATAACCCTAAGAAGTGACATCATAATGGATACTTCTGTTGCTTCAAAATAACCGGTTGATAAATTGGCATAAATGGGAATCCCTTGTTGTTTGAACTCCTCCATAAATTGCGGTGCCCAGGTCATTGAGCGAAGAAGGATCACAACATCCCGATACATTAAAGGTCTTGCTGTTTTGGTTTTGGCGTTATATACAGGCGCCCCAGCGCTGATTAGTTCCTTAATTTTAGCAGCAATCACCCTTGCTTCTAGCTGTGATTGTTCAAGATCGGCTGTGTCGAATTCTACTATATCTGCTTCGCCATCTGTTTCGGTTTCTTCAGATTTATGACTTTCAGCATTTTGGTCAATGAGCATCAACTCTACTGGAAATTCCGTATCTTCAGGATATGGTGCACCATTTCGCAGTTCTGCAGCCTCATCGTACCGGATTTCTCCTACTTGGACCCCCATAATCTGTTTAAAGAGATAATTTGTAGCATCGAGGACCTCTTTCCGGCTTCGAAAGTTTTGAGCTAAATCAATTCGGAGTCCGGATGTGGACCCATCCACTGTGAAACGATTGTATTTGGATAGAAAAAGCTGTGGTTCAGCTAAGCGAAAACGGTAAATGGATTGCTTTACGTCCCCAACCATAAAAAGATTACCGTTTTCTTCATCATCCTTTGCCACCAACTTCAAAATGGTCTCCTGTACCATATTCGTATCCTGATACTCATCGCAGTAGACTTCCTTAAAATGGAGCCGATATGCACGTGCTGCCTCTGATGGAAGGAATTCACCTTTCTCCGAAACTCCTTCTGCTAAAATAGCAAGACAAAAATGTTCAAGGTCGTTATAATCGACCAGACCCTTTTCCTGTTTTGCCTTTGCAAACCGGTTTGAAAATTCTTTTACGAGGTAGACTAGCGTTTCAATTAATGGACGCATTTCTACCATATCCCGTAAAAAGCTTTCAGGGCGGCGTGAAAAGAGTTCATCCTTTATTCCTTGAATTTTTTTCTTGGCTTTGTCCCGCAGTTTTTGTGCCTTTTCTGTTAATTCTTTATCAAAGTGGTCACCTTTTACCTGTTTAGCTCTTGTGAAAGACCATGTTTGCATCGCCTGGTAAAGCGTATTCCACGAATCTTGCTCGGCTGAGATTAAGGTATCAATCACCTGTAAATCATCTAAAAAGGTTTCTGCACGAGGTGCCGGTCCATTTGGCTGTTTTGCTAGCTCAAGTGCTTGCACGATCATTTCTTTAGCCGATTCTAATTGCAGTTTACAATCGAAAAGGAGTGCATCAATAAAGGGAAGATCCTCAATGGAGGCACTTTCCTCCACCTGGTACATAGAAACGATTTTCTCCAAATAACTGTCTGGAAGAGGATTGGCCTGAGCAAAGTCATAAATCGAACGAACAATGTCCATTAATGCCGCATCACTGCGGTCACTTGTAAACGAATCTACCAGATTAAAAAATGCTTCATTATCTTTTTTTCCATATTCCTCTTCAAATAATTCTTCCATTACTTCATCTCTAATTAATTGGGCCTCTGTTTGATCGGCGATGCGAAAACCGGGGTCAATATCAATTAAATAATAATATTTACGGATAACTTCCATACAAAAAGAATGCAGCGTCGAGATGGTTGCCTTATTTAATAAGCTAAGCTGTTTTCGTAAATTTCTTGACTCCGGATTTTGGTCGATTGCCTTTTCTAGTGCTTCCCCAATTCGGTGTCTCATCTCTGCTGCGGAAGCACTCGTAAACGTTACGACTAATAACTGGTCGACATCAATTGGTTCTTCTTTAGAGAGTATCTTTTGGATGATTCTTTCGACCAGAACTGCCGTTTTCCCGGAACCAGCGGCAGCCGCAACGAGGATATCTTTATCTCTAGCTGCAATGGCCTTCCACTGGTCGTTCGTCCAGGTTACCCCTTCAGGCTTCGGAGGAATCACAAGACTATTCATTTTCAGAAACCTCCCCTTTGATCAGTTCTAATACCTCATCCTTTGAATGTGGTACTAGAATCCGAAAATCATTATGATCAATCGATTCATCAAACTGACAAACAGATTTATAGGAACAGAAAGTACAAGCTGTTTTGTCCTTTAATTTAAATGGTGAAATATCAATTTGACCGTTAATAATCGCATTACCTGTGTTTTGATAGATTGTACGGACATGATTTCTGAGCTGATTGAATTCTTCTAAGCTGGCAACCTTTGATTTTTTGGATAAATTTCCATCCTTCTTGATGCCTGCTGCGACAATTTGTGAGTCACCAGACTCCAGAGATTGGTCCATCAGCTGGATTACTTTTTGGTCGCTGAGCATTAATCCATTCATTTTAAACTTTTTCATGATTTCATTTTCAATTTCATCAATGGTCAGCATTTTCTTTGTATTAATAAACGGATTATGAACATGAAAGTAAAGGACACCAGCAGGGCTCGCTTTCATTTCCACCAATTCAGCAGAGTGTGTCATGACGATATCAAGATAGGTCAGCATCTGTAAGGCTAAACCATAGTATACTTCTGTTAAATTAACATCTTTTTCGCTTGATTTATAATCAATTACCCTTAAAAAGACACTATCATCCTCGGCTTTTGCCTGGTCAACCCTATCAATTCGCCCAGCCAGTTCCATTCTCTTTCCATTTTTTAAAGAGAAGCTTAGCGGCGGCAGTTCCCCATGAGGCCCAAAAGCTAATTCTAATCCAATCGGCGAAAAGCCACTTACCTTCGCATGATCGCTTAAAACAATCGATGCACGGGTAATAATTTGTTCTAACTTCCGCTGAATATAATGGTGTCTTTGGGAACTTAGCAGGATTTCATTTTGCAGCTTTGGCGCCAGCGTTTTGACTGCATCTTTGGCCAGATGTTCACATTGCTGGCGGGTTAACTTCGCCCATGATAGATTTTGTTCATTTACAGTTTCAGCAATTTGTTTTAAAGCAGCATGGAATAGTTCCCCAATATCTGGTGCTTCTAAACGGAAGATTTGCCGTTCACGAAGCTTTAACCCATGCTGGGCAAAATGAGAAAAGGCACATCCATTATATAATTCCATTCTTGACACGCTAGCCTGAATAATATCTCCATATAATGCATCTGCTACCTCAGGGGACAATTGGACAGTCCCATTTGTATAAAAAAGACTCGATAATACTTTGGCGGCCTTATTTTTCCAGGAACTTTGGAGATAGTAGTTATACACATCCCACCACAGTTCAGCGATTGGATAGTTTCTTTTTCTCAATTGCAGCTGCGCGTTAAGGTAGGACAAGGTGGTCGTAAAATTAGATACAAAACCTAACTGGCCCTTCTCGTCAAGCTCTGAAGGATCTGCAACATAATAAGTTTCCTGTATGTCCGGGAACAAATCTTTAAGACGCTTAATGTAAGACGAAGGAATTAAGGCTTTCCCTTCATCATTGGCAAGAGGGTAGCTCACATAAAGAAACTCTGACGGTGCGGTGAAAGCTTTATAGGCAAGGAAGTTTTCATCAAGCAGGCGGATTCGGCTGCTTGGTGCCACATTCATTCCTGCAGCTAATAATAGCTCCCGGTCCTCATCAGCAAGAATGCCCTCATCTGAGATTTTTGCTGGTAATACCCCTTCATTTACACCAACCACAAATACGATCTTACTATCATTTAGCCGCGACTTTTCCAGGTCACCGATTAGAATTTGGTCAAGCGCGGGTGGTATAAGTGAAAAATGTAAGGAATCAAAACCTGCTTCTAAAATAGCAGCAAAGGCTTTTATGCTAACTTGCTCTTCCCCTAATATTTCTACATATTGATCAAGCAGATCAACCACAGCATTCCAGACTTGTTCATGTTCCCGCATTCTTACTAGGTTTCCATTTTCCTCAGCAGCCACTTTCCAATGTTCTAGTTTATCGGGTATATCCAATTCTTCCAAATATAAATAAATGGCCTCACAAAGCTTTCGTCCGGTATCAGCTTTTTTCAAGCGTCTGGATAAACGTAAAATGGGCGCTGTAATCAGGAGCTTTAATTCATTTAATTCATTTTCCATCTCTTTTTCGGTATCAGTCTGGCCGCTTCCTGTTAATTCAAGTCCTCTAATTCGCCGGTAACCCCAACGGTCCTTCTTGGTCCATTTGCTGCCATTAATTCCATAGGCCAGGCAATAATTTTCAAGCCTGTCCATCTTTTCCCGCATTTTGGCAGGATTCTCTCGCAATGGATAGAGCAATTCTGTTTTTATCGCTCTAAATACAGGTTCATAGCGCCAGAAAGAGTTAATGATTTCCAGGGTTGAACGAATTAATTCAATTAAGGGATGATTGAGCATGGTCCTTTTCTGATCAATAAAATACGGCAGTTGATAATCGTCAAAAACAGGCTCGATGATTTCATGATAGTCCCCGCCATTTCTAATTAACAATGCAATATCACGATAACGGTAACCGCACGTTTGAACTACGTGACGGATTTCCCTGGCAATTCCTTCAATCTCTGCTCTTCGATTAACTGCCTGACTAATTTGAATTTCAGTTGCTCCATGATAGGGTAAAGCTGGACGGGTATCAAAATGTGTCTCCAAATGACTTATGGAGGGGGCTGTCCATTTTTTTGGGTCTGTGAGTATGATTGGGCGCTCTATTTCAATTCCCCATGTTTTAGCCATTTCAAAAAGACTGTGACAGGCTTCTGCCGAAGATCGGAATAAATCAAGTTCATCTGGTGCTGAATCAATGGATAAATGGTCTGTCGTCATCGAAATAGAAACTTGTTTACATTGCTTCATTAGCTCAGCTATGATTTGAAATTCCTGCGGCGTAAAACTGTAAAACCCATCAATATAAATTTCCGCTTCTCTTAGGTAAGCCGAGACTGAAATTTTCTCTGCTAAAAGACGGAAATAATCTTCTGCATCAATATATTTTCCATAGATTTCATCCTCAAATTTCGAATAAATCTTCTCTAAATCTGTTAATTTATCATGTAATGCTTGCGAAGCCGAACTATCTGTTCCAAGCTGAGCCGATTTTTGGATTAATTCCTCAGGGCTGATACAATACCGCTTAAACTCAGTAATCATTTGTTCAAGCTGCTGAACAAATCCATTTTTATCAGCCGCCCGCTGAAAGATATTTAAATTTTCCTTTTGTTCATCAATTATTTTACGAATTAACATGTTCATGCCAACACTGCTTAAATGATAACGGGTGATCCCGCCTGTTTCTTGCAGAATTCGCCATGCCAAACGGGAAAAGCTGAACACCTGAGCACGGATCATCCCGCCAACGAGCGAGTCTGTCGCCAAACGATATTCTGTTAAAAATGTCATTTGTTCCGGTACAATATAAATAATCGGTTTTCCTTCCGGATTTTCTAAAAGACGGCGGCGGATTTCATCTAGGAACAATGCAGTTTTTCCGCTTCCGGACCGGCCGGTAATCATTCTTAATGACATAAGAAAACCTCCCCTTCCCTACAACTCTGTATCTTCCATTCTATCACAAAAGAGTACAAATGTTTGGATTTTGAGGTGACGGGTTTCAACCAATAATGGTAAATCTACCTAGAAAAGCGGAAGCGCCTTGATCAGGGGCGACAGGCATAAGACGAGCCGGCGAGAGGGCTGCTTTTTAGCCCTCTTGACGGATTGGCTTATGACCCCGAGCCCCTAGGCGCTGGAGCTGGACAATCTAAAAAAAACACGATTTAATCTAATCGTGTCTCCGTCCTTTTTATTAAAAGTGCACATTTATTTCATTCAACGGCCAATAACGTAAATCAACTTTACCGACAACTTGACTGGCATTGATAAAGCCAAATTGACGACTGTCCCAACTCCCTAAGCGATTATCACCAAGAACGAATAATTTTCCTTCAGGAACAATATTTTCTCCGGTAATTTCCTTTAAACTAAAGTCTCCTGTTAACTTCAATCCAGGGGATTTCTTTTTATAAATATCTAAGAAGGGTTCTTCATACTTATGGCCATTTATATATAACGTATCATTCCGATACTCAATCTTATCACCTGGCAGTCCGATAATCCGCTTAACAAAGTCCTCTTTTTCATTTGCATGAAAGACAATCACATCAAATCGGCTTAACTCATCTACCTGATATCCTAGCTTATTGACAACAAGTTTGTTTCCATTCTGGAGAGTCGGCATCATCGATTCGCCTTCTACTATATAATTAGAAAAGAAGAAAGTTCGAATAAACGCAAAAATAATAATTCCAATCGCAAAAGCCTTAATCCATTCTAATCCTTCTTTTTTCCATTCAATCTTCATTGACACTCCTCCGTTTCTCCTTTTCTTTCTTTCTATCTATTTCTCCATTATGGTCAAATTCTAAACGCTTATTCATTCTAGCTTCAATTCTTTTCCCTATTAACCAAAGAATAAAGATAACAAGGAAAACTATGACCGTACGAAGAGGTTTGGTGATCAATGAATGAAGATCATAACCGATAAAGCTAATGGTAAATATCATCACCATTTTCCCAATACACACTGCCAGCATGTACTGAGCCAAGCTGATTCTCGAAAGACCAGCGACAATGTTTACTACTGCTGATGGAGTAAACGGAAAACATAATAGTAGAAAAAGAGGGCCAAAGCCATGACGATCCACCCAATCCATAAGTTTGCGGACTTTTGGATGTTTGGGCAGAAAAGATAATAGCTTTTTTTGCCCAAACTTTCTAATGAGAAGAAAAACAATGATAGCACCTAAACAAGCCCCAAACCAGGAATACAAAAAACCCAGCCAAAGACCAAAGGCATTGGCATTTGCCATTACGAAAACAAATAAAGGGAGAAACGGCAAAAATGCTTCCACAATAATCAACAAGATGCCTGGTATCGGACCAAGAGCCCGATACTCCTGTATAAGGCTCATGATATTTTCAAGTGTAAACCAAGCTTTAAGTGTTTCGAAGTCCATCCTGCTTTCTCCTTTATTAAATAAATCTTACTGTGTTATAAATTGATGGAGAGCCTGTTTATTTTTCTCAACATCAATATCAAGTACCGCTCCTTCTCCACTTATCCGCGGCTCTGTAAAGCTATTATCAATGGGAATTCGAAGGGTTTCAATATTTTGGTCACCTGTAAGGAATTCTTTAGCCATAAATGCTCCATCAGTGGTTGGCATATTTGTATTTACATACGGTGTCACTACACCAATAAGTTTGGGAAGTTTTGCAACTGTTTTAAGTCCACTTAATTGATCCTTTATGGCCTTTATTGCTTTCTGTTGTCGTTCAACACGTCCAAAGTCACCTATCGCGTCATGACGAAAGCGAACGTAACTTAGCATCTGGTCACCATTTAGTTTCTGCGGACCAGGTTCTAATGGAGGGTCAACATTCGCTGACATTTTCTTTTCCACATTCATTTCTACACCGTTTGGAAATAATTCATCAATAAGCTGAGCAAACCCTTGAAAATCAACAATAGCGTAGTATTGCAAATCAATATCAAAATTTTGCTTAATGGTCTGCCTCATTAATTCCGGTCCGCCGCGGGCGAAAGCAGAGTTAATTTTATGTTTGGCATGACCGGGAATAGCAACATAGCTGTCCCGCATAATCGATGTTAGTTTGAATGTCCCTTTATTTTCGTTATAGTGGAGAATCATAATAGTGTCAGAGCGGGACTTTTCATTTCCCCTTGCATCACTGCCAAGCAGCAGGACATTTGTATCTCCATACTGGTCTTTTTGCCCTGAAAAATCATAGACCACGTCTGTATCTTTTTTATCAGTATTGATTTTTTTTAATGATTGATTAACCCCTTGTTTATATTGATAATAAGCATATCCTGTTACTCCACCTATCAACAGCAGACACACAAGTAAAATGGACGGCCATCTTTTCTTTTTCTTTTTTTGATGTCTATCAGCTCTCATTTGTTTATCACCCATTCGTCCATGTAATTCCCTTCAGTTTATATGACGGTGTTATTCTTTTTTTGTATCCTCATTTTAATTCATTTTCCCCTATCCAATCTCCTTCTATTAATAAAAACTTTCTCATATCTTTCTTTATTTTTGCAACAAAGAAAGCTTGTCATATGACAAGCTTTCTTAAACTGATCACCTATTGCATTTTTCAGTCTGTATTTGATAAAATTAATCAAGAACACTCGTTCGATTTTTGATAAAGGGAGAAGATGAAAAATGACCAGAATTCCAGAGGATGAGCGTGACATCATGGAAATGGCAATTTATTTACCAATGGTTCTTATTATCCTTAACCGTGATTTAAATGTTGTAACAAACAGCCCTTTTAAACTAAAGAAGCCCTATTTAAATTTAATTGAAGAAACCATGAAGGAAATTCAACGCGAGTTAGCTGAGGTTAAACAATATATGAAGAAGAACAAACTACAGGTAATTGAGACCAACCGGGATGAAGCTTTTACAATGTATATGTTTATCTACAAAGGCTACGAGGAAAACCATAATTATTTTAACCCAAGAATTCGAAACAAAGTCCAGGAATTATTAGAAAGATACTTATCCAAAAGACACATAGCCCGATAGTCATTATTTTCTCTCATTCAAATAAAGCTCATTGCTCTCTGATGCCTTTGAAAGCCTTGATCCATCAAGTAAAAAAGCTAATTTTTTCTTACTAAACTCCACTCTTTGCATTAATTTCATTTGTAAATAAGAAGTCCGCAGCATTTGGGTATTAAATGTACTATAGGAAACAGGGAAAATGTGAGTCTGATTATGGCGGAAAATAACCAATGTTTCCCGTGCGGAAACACGCCGATAATCTTTGATATGTTCAGCGAAGAACCAGATACATTTTGGACTCTCTGGCGAAGCCGTACAGAACGTATAGATATTGTTAATGGGTTCAATCACAATTGGAAGCTTGCGTGAATAGTCAATTAATAACCGTGTCCCTTTCCTTCTGCCTTCATAATCTACACCATAATAAGCACAACTTTTTTGAATTATACTGAATGGTTTAAGCGGAGAAAGGATTTCATCTTCGACTTCACCAATTAGTGAAAATAAACTATTTCCATACTCTTCTGGCTTTATATACATGGTACAAGAATTCACTATATAATCTCCTATTTGTTTTTGCGGCAAAATCCCAACCCCTTTTGTTACATTTATCCACCATATCTTACCACTTTTTACTTTTTACTCCCTTAATTTCTTTGAATTGTTCCGAAAGTATTCACAATTATTTGTCAAGAATAATACTGACAGAAAATTATAAATATTATTGATATTATGGCAAAAAGCCCATATACTTTAAAAAAGCTCAGAGGTGATTTTCATGAATGATAAGTCATACCAAGAATTAATGAAAATTGGTGCCATGAAACGAGCCCGTATGAAAGAGAACTTCGTCCAGGATTTATACATCGAGATGCTGTTATCGGAAATCCAGTTGAATGTAGAAAAGGAAAAGCTGCTGCGTAAAATTGACAAGGCCATTGATAACCGGGACAAAAAGACCTTTCAGCTTCTTTCTAATGAGCTAATAAAGATTAACAAACGATTCGGAACCTAAAATGCTTAACCGCTGAGAAATTGGCGGTTTTTTTTTATGAAAAGGCTCTGTTAAATTTGGCTGTTGATTTCCACTCCAGGAGCTCGCTTTCCGCGGGCGTGCCGGGAAGCCTCCTCGGCGCTGAAAGTGCCTTTGGGGTCTCCCCTGCTCCGTACTCCCGCAGGTGTCGAGCGCCTTCCGCTCCAATCAACAGAGTATAAAAAACTACAATATTGTTTAATAGAGCTAGGAAAAAAAGGCCCAAGATATAGAATCTTAGGCCTCAAAGGAATTGCTATTATTGGTTTCGATGGTTAATTTCATATTCTTCTAACATGGAAATTCGATCAAGCATGGATGGATGGGTATACCGGAATATTTTCACCAGTAATGGCGGGTTTACCTCGCTTAATCCAGACCTGGTTAATTCTTGGAAAGAGCTAATAGCTGCCTCCGGATTTTTGGTCATTTCGATTGCATACTTATCAGCACGCTTTTCCTCATAACGTGATACAAAATTAGTGAGTGGGCTCGCTGAAAATAAAAGCAGGGATAAAATCATAAAAAATAACGGTAAGGAGCGAATATCCCTTACATCATCTATTTTCAGTTCCTTGCCCCATTTTCTTACAGCCCAGTTCATTATTTTGTACGTTAAATAAAGTCCCAGCAGTGATAACAGCAAATATCCCGCTATTCCAAAATAAATATGTTTTTCAACGTAATGGCAAATTTCATGAGCCATAATAAATAAAATTTGATTATCGTTTAACCTATTTAATGTTGTATCCCAAAGAACAATCCTGGCATTCGAGCCAATCCCGCTAACATAAGCGTTTAAAGCGTTCGTTTTATCCGCCATGTTTACCTCAAAAACATGCTGTGCAGGAATATGTGCTTTCTCAGCCAATGCTAAAATCTTGGTTTCTAATTCCTTATTTTTAAGTGGATAGAAATCATTGTATAACGGGTCAATAACAACCGGCTGCAGGAACATCATAAATAATGTAAAAGGCACGGATAACAGCCAGCCATAGAGCCACCAGCGCTTTTGACTTTTTTTCATTAACCAGTAGAGGACTGGGACAATAATCAGCCATGTACCATAATTAATCCAGAAGTCAATTAATTCATCTTTCATCCATGAAGGAAACGTCTGGGTTGAAATATGATAGGTCCGGGATAATGAATAGCTGATATAGTTCAAAGGGAAAGTGGCTATAAAGGCAAATAAGGATAGCCAGATTAAATAAATTGGCATCCGCAGTGCCTTTACCTTTGCTGATTGATCCGCCCAGCGCTTAAAGGCCTTTGAAAATCCAAATAAAAGGATAAGAAAATAAAAAAGCCATTCAAATGGAGTTGATAAAAAAAACAATAAATTTCTAATCTTTGAATACTCTTCGCTCAAGTCTAGCTCCCTTCCATTAAGGAAGGTTGATGGGTCTGCTTTGGAGCCTTGATATTCAAATGGCAAGGAGGTATTAGCAAAATGAAATAAATACCAATAAATAAACAAACCATATAAACAAAAGGCCAAAACCGCATAGAACCCCATTTTTCGTACCATGATTCTGTCCCCCTTTTTGTACAACCTCTCTATACCTAGTTTAGTTTAAAAAGGCGGAATTAGAACTAAGAAAACGAAAAGACGGTCTGAAACTCGCTATAAAAGATAGGAGTATAGAGCAAGGACTGCAATCGAGCCAAGAACAACAACAATTACATTGGCTCCTAAGTACGCCGTAACAAAAGCAGCGGCTGCACCCAGAACACCATACCAAATGTCGTCTTGTTGAATAAAGATTATTGCTGGAAAGATAAGCGCACCGAGTGTCGCATAGGGAACATTTTTTAGGACCCCTTGAAGAAATGGCGGAAGTTCTTTCCCTTTAAAGAAGAGAAACGGAAGCATCCGCGGGATATAGGTAACTAACCCCATTCCAATAATCATCCATACTATTTCACTCTTCATTTTGGACCCTCCGCTTACTTTTTAGCAATTCAATCAATTCCATGATGACGGCAGACAGCAGTGTTGTACTCACAATTGCCCATCCCTGTGCCATGATATGGCCAAGGGTAAAGATCGAATTAAAAATAGCCCCTAGTACTGCTAAGAAAACTATCTTTGTGCTTTTTTTCATTGATGGAACAAGCAGCCCGATAAACATAGCATATAGTGCAACCCCCATGCTTTCTTGCAATGTTTTCGGAAGACTGGCCCCAATTAAATGTCCGACCCCTGAAAAAACAACCCAACTGAAATAAGAAACAGATATAATACCAAACATATAACCCGTTGTTACGGAATCATCTCTTGTTGCTGCCACTGAAAAGGTCTCATCCGTAATGCCAAAAGAATAGAACAGTTTGTTAACAAGATGGTCCTCTTCAACCTTCTCATTTAATGTGGCAGACATTAAAAAATGACGTATATTTACGATAAAGGTTGTTAAAACAATCTCAAAAACTCCTGTCCCATAGGCAATTAGACTTAACGAAATATATTGTGAGGCACCGGCAAATACAATCAAACTCATGAGGACTGTTTCATAAATGGACAGACCTGATGTTTTGGCAAGGAGGCCAAATGTCAAGGCAATCGAAAAATAACCAATCCCGATGCTAACCCCTGCTTGAAGGCCTTTCTTAAATTCTGATGATTCTTCCCTATTGCTAAATCAGTCATTCTGATTCCCCCCTTTGTTTCTCGCACTCATAAACATAAATTTTAGCAAACTTTTTTTATTTACGAAATAAAAAAAAACATGGTGACAGGCACCATGTTATTTTCCTTTAAAGTTTGGTTTTCTCTTTTCTGAAAAAGCTTGTAGGGCTTCGATGCGGTCCTCCGTTTTGAGGGTGATCTCATATGCCTTCCGTTCGATTTGCAGCCCTGTATGTAAATCGGTATTCATTCCATTCTTAATCGCAAACTTAGCCTGTTGCAGGGCAACTGGTCCATTTGCTAACAGCTCTGAGCAAAAAGAAAAACATTCACTTAACAAATTACTTTGATCGACCACTTTAGTTAGCAGCCCATACTGATCTGCTTCGTTTGCTGTAAGCCGTTTTGCCGTAAGGATGAGTTCCAGTGCTTTTGCCTGTCCAACCAATCTAGGAAGACGCTGCGTGCCGCCTGCCCCCGGAATAATCCCCAAACTCGTTTCGGTTAATCCCATCACAGCAGTCTGGGCTGCAATCCGAAAATCACAGGCTAAAGCCAGTTCCATCCCCCCGCCGAATGCAAAACCATTTATTGCCGCAATCGTAGGCTGAGGCAGAACATCAATATCGTTAAACACCTCATTGATTTTATATAAATTTCTCTTCACTTGCTCCTCGGTTAGATGCTTTCGTTCTTTTAAATCAGCGCCTACGCTAAATGCCTTCTCTCCGGCACCCGTGAAAATAACTGCCCGTACCTCTGGATTAATTCGAATACATTCTATTTTTTGTTTTAATTCTAGTAGAGTGTCATAATTAAAAGCATTTAATGCTTCTGCACGATTAATGATGATGACTGCCATATGATTTTGAATCTCTAGTAATACCTGCTCCATTTTTTCTCCCCTCCCTTATTAGAGAATTCTAAAAAGGCAGGCGAAATGCCTGCCTTTACAAAAAAATTTTAATTGTTTACCTTTTGGGAAATTAAATTTTTAAGGGCTCGTCTAAGTATTTTTCCAGTCGTATTCTTAGGAAGTTCATCTATGAATTCAATCGTTGTCGGGACTTTATACTTGGCAAGGTGCTCTCTGCAATATTCTTGAAGCTGTTCCCAAGTTAGTATAGGATTTTTACTGACGACATACGCGTTAACTGCCTCACCTTGATTAGGATCTGGCACACCAACTACGGCGACCTCCACCACATCCGGATGATTATAAATAACTTCCTCCACTTCACGTGGATAAACATTGTAACCGCCGACAATAATCAAATCCTTTTTCCGATCAACAATGTAAAAGTAGCCTTCTTCATCCATTCTTGCCATATCACCGGTATGAAGCCAGCCATCTCGAATGGCGGCTTGTGTTTCTTCAGGCATTTTATAATACCCTTTCATCACATTTGGCCCGCGAACAATTAATTCTCCAACAGCGCCATTTGGAACATCTTGTCCAAGTTCGTCAACAATTTTATTTTCCACTCGGAGGATTGATGTGCCAATTGATCCGGGTTTGCGCGGACGATCAAGCGGATTAAAGGAGGTTACCGGTGATGCTTCCGATAATCCGTAGCCCTCTGAAATGACTACATTAAATTTTTTCTCAAAATTCTTTAATAATGCTACCGGCAAGGATGCACCACCGGAAATACATAAACGTAAGGATTCAAGGTCATTCGGATCGCCATCTGGGTATTGATAGAGGTAATTATACATGGTAGGTACACCGGCAAAGACAGTCGCCGTATGTTTCTTGATAACTGAGAAAACTTCTTTTGGACTAAATTTTGGTACAATTAACAGAGTGGCTCCGCTTAGTAATGGGGCATTTAAAACGACTGTCAGACAAAATACGTGAAACATAGGGAGAACGGTGACAACCCTGTCCTCCTGATTCATTTTTAAGTAGTCGCCAACATCCTTAGCGTTGCTATAGATATTTTTATGAGTTAACATAGCACCCTTTGGTTTTCCGGTTGTTCCAGAAGTATAAAGGATAATCGCCACATCTTCGTCCTTCAACATTGGACCTTGAAATGATAGTTCACCAGAGGCAATTACTTCTGTAAACGATTTCATTTTAGCGTAAACAGTCAGATTTTCTATTTCAGATTGAACGAGATTATTGGGTTTTGTCTCACAAAAGATATAGTGCTCTATCCTTGGCAGTAGAGTATGCATTTTTTCTGCCACGGGTAAGGCTAAGTCAAGTGCAACCAGCGCTTTAACATCCCCATTATTTAAGATAAAGCCAATTTCATCTGCGGTATAGATAGGATTCACGGGAATAACAGTTACCCCAAGCCGCAATGCCCCATATAAGCTGATGATAAAATGTGGTGAATTTCCCAATAATAACGCAATATGGTCTCCTTGCTTGATACCCAATTTTTCTAGCCCTGAAGCAAATTTTTGTATAGCTTCATCTAATTCGGCATAAGTACTCTGTTGTCCCATAAAAAAATAAGCTGGTTTGTCGGCAAATTTCTTGGCGGTTTCTAGAAGTTGAGCTGAAAGATTCATCATTTCCCTCCTCTGAATGAATAATCATTCATATTAATTTTCTAAATATATTATATTTCCTGAATTTTAAGTATTCAAGTATAAGATGAAAAAAGGATAAAAAAACAGCGATGTCTTAATGACATCGCCGCCTATTTAATAGATTAAATTAATAAATTCCTCTTTTGTTATATTTCCAAAGTAATGCTTTGTATCCACGTCTGAAAGAACTTGTTCTATTTCGCTTCTTTCATAGCGAATGCCTGTTAATTTTTTCTCAATCTCACTAACCTCACCAACACCAAAAAAGTCACCATATATTTTACAGTTCTCGATTAATCCTTTATTCACGTCTAAGCGAACATCAATCGAACCTACTGGAAAACGGTGCGAATGCTGAAGATTAAACTTCGGGGATTTGCCATAATTCCAGTCCCAGTTTTGGTATCGTTCTTTGGAAAGCTGGTGAATATTTTCCCAATCCTCTTCTGTTAAAACATATTCCGGTATATCTTCTTGTTCACCGAAAATATTTTTTAACAATAAGGAGCGAAATTCTTCCATACTTACCTTTTCTGTTAAGAACTCTGAAATGTTAGCGACTCGGCTGCGAACAGATTTAATTCCTTTCGATTCAATCTTATCTTTTTTCACTTTTAAAGCTGAAACCACGTTCTCAATTTCCGAATTAAGCATCAAAGTTCCATGGCTAAACATTCTGCCCTTTGTAGAAAATTGAGCATTCCCAGAAATCTTTCTGCCCTCAACTTCTAAGTCATTTCTACCACTTAACATTGCGTTAACCCCTAATTTTCGCAATGCTTCAACAACCGGCTCGGTGAATTTACGGAAGTTATGGAAACTTTCTCCATCATCCTTTGTAATAAAACTAAAGTTTAAATTTCCAAGATCATGGTAAACCGCACCACCGCCTGATAATCTGCGGACGACGTGAATTCCATTTGTTTCAACGTAATCTGTATTGATTTCTTCAATCGTATTTTGATTTTTTCCAATAATAATCGATGGTTCATTTATGTAAAACAATAAATAGGTTTCGTTTATATCGAGATTTTTCAACGCATATTCTTCAATCGCCAGATTGATATGCGGGTCAGTAATCCCTTTGTTATCGATAAATAACATCGTCATGTTCCCTTCCTTATAGTGAGATAGATAGAAATTCTTCTGCACGCTTTATTATACCGCTAAATTCCCCGGATGCTTCTGTAATCAGCTCTTCCAAATTCCCATAATGCGGCAGATGAGTAAGAATTAACTGCTTAACCCCAGCTCTCTTTGCAAGCTGTCCTGCCTCAATACTATTCATATGACCAGCCGACTTCCCGCTTTGATTTCCATAAAAATTACATTCACATAGAAGGACATCTGCACCATGACTAAATTCAATAAATTCCTCTTTAAAAGAACTATCACCAGTATATACGAGTGCCTTTCCACTTGCCTCTATTCTCATGGCATAACAGGAAACGGGATGATTCGTTTTCAAAAATGATATAGTAAACGGGCCTGCAGACAGGGCAGTATCAGGATTATAGGCTATACCTTTTGTTATATTTTTATAGGTTAGTTTGCTAAACTCGTGCTCATCAAAAGAATGCCCGTAAATAGGCAGATTAGGCAGTTCATTACCCAGGAATCCTTGTATTAACCTAGCATGCTGCAATACCCCAATATCGGCATTATGATCCGGGTGATAATGGGAGAGAATGACTGCATCCAATTCCTCAGGCTGCAGAATATTTTGAAGTTTAGATAGCACACCGCTCCCACAATCCATTAATAAATGAAATCCTTCATGTTCTACTAAATAGCCTGAACTTGCCTCATTCTTTTTTGGGTAACCTCCCCAATATCCGATAACTGTCAATTTCATATGTTCCCCTCCAAATCGTAGTCTAACTTTTAATATACTCAAAAAGCGGCATCTATTCCTGATATAGAAAAAAGAAGCTGAACTCACTGAACAGCTTCTGATTGGAATATTATTAACCCTGCTTTTATAAACCTATTCTATTTAGGCTAGGCTCTTTAAGATTACGGTCGATAAACAATCGATAAATTCATCTTTCGCATTAGGCATTTCCGGGCGGTAATACTTTGCCCCTAATTGATCTGTTACTGCTTTACATTCGATATCATTATCGTAAAGTACCTCAAGATGTTCACACACGAAACCTACTGGTGCATAAACAAAAGAAGTATACTGTTTCCTTTCAAACAGGTCTCTTGTTAAGTCCTGTACATCCGGACCAATCCACGGTTCAGGAGTATTTCCAGCACTTTGCCAGCCAATTTCATAGTTTTTAATCCCTGCTTGATTGACTATTAAATCAGCCGTTTCTTGAAGCTGACTTGGATATGGATCGCCAAGTTGAAGAATTTTCTCCGGCAAGCTGTGAGCAGAAACGATTAATACAGCCTTTTCCTTTTCCGCTTGCATCATTTGGTCAAAAATGGCTTTTATTTTATCAACCCAATAGTTAATAAATTTGGGTTCCTTGTACCAGCTTTCAATCGTTTTGATTGTAAGTCCGCCTAGCTTTTCTGCTTCTTCAACCGCTCTTCCATTGTAAGATTGTACACTAAAGGTTGAAAAATGCGGGGCAAGTACCAGACTAACAGCTTCTTCAATCCCATCTTCATGCATTTTCTTTACCGCATCTTCAATAAATGGTTCGATATGTTTTAACCCTAAATACATTTTAAATTCGATCTCATCTTGAATTTGGTTAAGATGCTGTTCAAGCTTTTCTGCCTGGTCTAGTGTAATTCTAGCTAAGGGAGAAATCCCACCAATCGCTTCGTAACGATTCCTGAGATCCTCGATCATTTCTGGTGTTGGTTTACGGCCATGGCGAATATGGGTATAGTATGGTATTAAATCCTCTAATGAATAGGGGGTACCATATGCCATTACTAACAGGCCCATACGTTTCTTTGTCATTTAATTGCACCTCATTTAAAGTCCTGCTTTGTCTGATTTATGTAAAAAGGCATTATAGGCTTGCTACCTTTTAATGCCTTTCCTGAAACAGCTTATTATATTGTGCCAAAAAATTTGACTGCTTACCAATTTAATGTCTTACTTTTAAGAATTAGCGGCTTAATTTGGCTGCCGAATAATCATGAATAAACGAAGCTAATCTTTTCAATGTGTCTGGATTAACCGATGGGAATACACCATGACCCAAATTAAAGATATAACCGTTCTGAGCCATTCCTTGGTCTAATATTGCTTTAGCTCTCTCTTCAATAACTTCCCAAGGAGCTAAAAGAATCGCCGGATCCAGGTTGCCTTGGACCGTTTTATGAATTCCCATTTCTCTAGCCTGACCAATCGGCAGACGCCAATCTAGGCCAACAACGTCGAGCGGCAGTTCATTCCATTCTAAGGCAAGATGACTTGCACCTACGCCGAACATAATAAGCGGTACATTTTCTTCTTTTAAAGATGTAAAAATTCGCGTCATGATCGGTTTAATAAAGTAACGGTAATCTTCTACATTCAGGGCACCCACCCATGAATCAAAGATTTGAATGGCTTTTGCCCCAGCTTTAATTTGCGATTTCACATAGGTAATAATCATTTCGCCAAGTTTGTCCATTAAAGCAAACCATGCCTTTGGCTCCGCATACATGAAGGCTTTTGTCTTATTATAGTTTTTCGATGGACCGCCTTCAATCATATAACTGGCTAGAGTAAATGGGGCACCTGAAAAACCGATTAATGGTACATTTAACTGTTCTTGTGTTAATAATTTAATCGTATCCAAAACATATGGAACGTCTTCTTCAGGGTGGATTTCACCTAATTTTTCTACATCTGCTAAAGAACGGATTGGATTATCAATTACAGGTCCAATTCCACCCTTTATTTCCACTTCCACGCCTATGGCTGGGAGCGGTGTCATAATATCTTTATATAGAATTGCGGCATCGACGTTATATTGCTCAACAGGCAAGCGAGTGACATAGGCACAAAGCTCAGGCTGATGGGTAATTTCAAATAAAGAATATTTTTCTTTAATCTCTCTATACTCTGGCTGCGAGCGGCCGGCTTGGCGCATATACCACACAGGTACATAATCGGTCTTTTCTCCCCTCGCGGCTTTTAAAAATGTCTCATTAATTATTCTTGTCATGAAGAATGTCCACCTTTCAAAGACTGTCTGTTTTCCATTTTAATATATTGGCGATAAAATTAAAAACCATTGGTATACAAAGCTGTCTCCACTATACCGATTAATCCTATTTGTGTATAGCTTACGATAATATCTGTCAAAAAAAAGTCGTTTTTACGTTACTAAATTTGTTTCACCTATCAGTGAGAATACGGATGATGAATATGTATAGAATAATGAAGATTGTTAATTAGGAGGAAAAAAGGATGAATGTTTATTTAACAGCCGGGACACTCGACTATTTAAAGAAAATTGCAACGAAATATCATGATGAACTTATGGTGGCGATGCTGAATGAAAACGGGGCATTGTTGCTGCATGAAACCAATGGTCCAACTGTTTTTAACGAACCTCGAAGGTATGAGGTTTTAGAATCCAATGGACAGTTACAACAAAAAGGGTTTGTGGTCATGCATAACATCTCCGTTACGGATGAAGGACGTCCCTTATTTGAACATCAATTTAAACAACAAGTAGAAACGATTGTAAACACCCAGGGATTGACAGCACTTCGATTACTCCGCCCCGTATCTTCAAATCCCTATATCATTATGACGGTTTGGGAGCACCAAGCCTTATATCTAAAATGGCAGGGAGCCAATTCCACACTGGATCAACTAAAAGCTAGCTTTGACGGACAGCAAAAGATTTTCACAAGCGCACCGTATGTTAGTAAATATACGATAGCAGGTGATTAGTATAGCTAATTTTCTAATGGAGATTATCCTCCATTTTTTTTATTCCTCCATTTCACCTCTTGATACAGATTACATATTCTGTATTACATCCAAAACAGGGCTATAGCCCTTTTGGAAGAAAGGAGGATTTTCTATGCTAATTCAACTAACAGCCCTTCATTGGATATATGTTGCCTTTATTATTCTAATTATTGGATTTATGGTCATGAGAAGGGACACGACCATTGTGTGTATTGTCGGGATATTCTTAATTGCTCTGACTGCCACAGGCAGTTTAAGTCATTCCGTCAGCAGTATTTTCAACAGTTTTAGCTATGCTATAACCGAATTATTATCAACTATTCTTGTCATTTCGATTATTGTGGCGATGAGCCAAACGCTAACATCTACGGGAATTAATGATGTGATGATTTCACCATTTCGAAAATTAATCCGAAATCCAGGGCTTGCCTATTGGACGATTGGGATTTTAATGATGGTCATTTCTTGGTTCTTTTGGCCATCCCCTGCCGTTGCCCTGCTTGGTGCCGTCCTGCTTCCAGTAGCAATTAGAGCTGGTCTTCCTGCACTTGGGGTCGCCATGGCGATGAATTTGTTTGGGCACGGAATCGCTTTATCAGGTGACTTTGTCATCCAAGCAGCCCCAAAACTTACCGCAGATGCAGCTGGACTCCCAATTCAGGATGTTATTAACGCCAGCATACCACTCGTCTTTATTATGGGGCTAGTCACCACGATTACCGCCTTCTATTTTTTACGGAGAGATATGAAGCGCGGAACCCTTCAAACCACTTCATCCATATTGACTGATTCCTCTGTGGAAGAAAGTAACAAACCTGACCTCTTAACACTCGCCCAAAGACGATTTTTCGCGATTTTAGTTCCATTGTTATTTATAGCGGACGTTGTCGCCATGTTCATTCTTAATTTAGCAGGCGGAGATGCAACAGCCTTAATTGGTGGAACCTCTATTTTAATACTTCTTCTAATTACGGTCACAAGTCACAAGAATAAAGGACTTGAAAAAACAACTCAGTATTTAATTGAAGGCTTTCAATTTGGATTTAAGGTTTTTGGTCCAGTTATTCCTATTGCCGCATTCTTCTATCTTGGCGACAGCGGTTTTACAAAAATAATCGGAGATTACTTACCAAAAACCTCAAATGGGATTGTTAATGATCTCGGGGTAGCCCTTGCCAGCATTGTCCCACTAAGTAAAGAAGTGGGTGCAGTCACGCTGACAGCCGTTGGTGCGATTACCGGCTTAGACGGTTCAGGCTTCTCAGGAATCTCACTTGCCGGGTCGATTGCCAGTTTATTTGCTGCAGCTATCGGTAAAGGGGCAGCTACTCTTACCGCGCTTGGCCAAATTGCAGCGATATGGGTGGGCGGCGGAACCCTTGTACCATGGGCTTTAATTCCTGCAGCCGCTATTTGTAATGTCGACCCGTTTGAATTGGCTAGAAGAAACATGATCCCTGTATTTATTGGGCTTGTCGTCACAACGATAGTCGCAATGTTTTTAATATAGGCTGTGTTTATCTTGAATGTTGATTTCCGCTCCAAGCGGCTTCGTCAACAATAACCTTTAACAACAAAGAAAATGCCGGGATTAACTGAGGGCACTGAAAAAGCCACTTAAATTTTAGTTGTGTATGTAATTTGTCTGTTGATTTCCGCTCCAGGCGGCTTCGCTTTCCGCGGGCGTGCCGGGGAGCCACCTTGGCGCTAGCGCCTGCGGAGTCTCCCCTGTCCCGTACTCCCGCAGGACTTTGAATTTGCATCCTCGAATCCGCCCACGCACGAAGGAAATGCGATAGCATTTTCGAGGAGTCTTCGCCGCCTTCCGCTCCAATCAACAGAGTTCTTTTACTTAGTCAAATTTAAAAAGGTATAATCTCTCATCATTAAGAGAAATTATACCTTTTTTGTTGTTACTTTAAGATTCTTAACAAACTGACGGCTTTTCAGTGCCCTAGATTAACTCGGCCTCTTTTTTGTATATCGTTGTTTAAAAGAATGATAGAAAAATATCCAAATGGCTGCCCATAAAAATCCTAACGCAAACCCGCCCAATACATCAGAAAAATAATGAACTTGTAAGATAATTCGACTAGCACCAATGAGGAGTAGTATGACTACTGCTAACAAGGCAATTAACCATTTGGCTATATTGGACTTCATTCCCTCGATTAATAAATAAGCAGCCGTAAAGTAAAGCGCCATACCCACCAGTGCATGCCCGCTCGGATAACTATATCCTTCAACCTGTACTAGATGTTCTATATCAGGCCTTGGCCGGACAAACCAATCTTTTAACATCTTATAAATTTCATTAGCTAAAGCGATTGATAAAGCGAGCATTGCTGACCCTGCAAAGTTCCGCTTTTTCAACAATAACCATGACAGCATTAACAAGGCAACAATGCCTATTGCCATTTTATCACCCAGCTCCGACACTTGATTTAAAAATGGAATAGCCGTATGAGGCACGTGTGCAAACAAGCCTGCGACATAATCATCCATCCAAAAATTGCTGTGTATAGCTACCTTTATAGAGGTATATAAAGCAATTAAACCAGCGATTATCAGAAAAACAAAAGATTTCTTTTTCAAAATTGTTCCCCCACCCCTTGATTCTCTTTGTTTAAATACTTTTAAAAGTATAAAAAAAATCACTATAAAAATCTATATAATAATGGTAAAAGTGTTAAAATTGTTTGAAAATACATTCTTTAACTTAACGAAAAGGGGGAATACATATGTTAAACAAACTATTTACTAAATTAGAAGGATACTATGATGAAATGGTCTCGATCCGCCGCTATCTTCATCAGCATCCGGAATTATCATTTCAGGAATATAACACCGCTAAGTTTATTCAAGGCTATTATGAAAAACTGAATATAGAAGTAAAGGGACAAGTCGGGGGTAATGGGGTAGTGGCAAAGGTCTTTGGCAAGAAGCCTGGTAAAACGGTCGCATTACGGGCAGATTTTGACGCATTACCGATTCAAGATGAAAAGAATGTTCCCTACAAATCATTAGTTCCAGGCATCATGCATGCCTGTGGACACGACGGACATACCGCCACCCTTCTTGTTCTTGCGAAGACACTGCATGAGCTTAGGGATGAATTAGATGGTAACTATGTTTTTATTCATCAGCATGCCGAAGAATATGCACCAGGTGGAGCTGCTTCGATGATTGAAGCCGGCTGTTTAGAAGGCGTAGATGTTATTTTCGGAACTCATCTATGGGCAAGTGAACCGACAGGCACGATCCAGTATCGAACAGGGCCGATGATGGCAGCAGCTGACCGTTTTGAAATAGAAATACAAGGTAAAGGCGGTCATGGGGCACAGCCTCATAAAACACGAGATGCGATTGTGACTGCTTCACAGCTTGTCGTCAATCTCCAGCAAATAGTCAGCCGTAAGCTTAGCCCTGTTCATTCGGCAGTAGTTACGGTAGCTTCCTTTATTGCAGAAAATGCCTTTAATGTTATTGCTGATAAAGCGAAGCTGACAGGCACAGTTCGGACATTTAACGAAGAAGTAAGACAGTTTATAGAAGAGGAAATGGAAAGAATCATACATGGAACATGTTATACATCAAGCAGTTCCTATCAGTTTGACTACTACCGAGGTTACCCGCCAGTTGTTAACCATGAACAGGAAACTGAACTTCTCATCCGCTGTGCTCAGTCTGTTCCTGAGGTTACAAACATTGAGGAAACAGAACCGGAAATGGGCGGGGAAGATTTTGCCTATTATTTAGAAAAGGTTCCCGGCACCTTCTTTTTCACTGGAGCCAAACCAGTACAAGAAGCAGATGGATACCCACACCATCACCCCAAATTTGATATCGATGAGAAAGCGATGTTAATTGCTGCTAAAACGTTAGGTTCAGCCGTACTGAGCGCCCATAACGAATAAGAATTGGCAGCCCCTGGCTCTTAGAGCTCAGGGGCTTTTTGCAGCAGCCTTAAGCGATAACAATTCATCGCAGTGTCACCTAAATTTTTCAGAAGATTATTATTAGCATAAGCCCCCACGAAAGCCCCAATTCCCGGTACAAGTTGGAAAAGCTTGGCAAGATCGATATAATCTCTGTATTCCTGCTGAAACTTGCGCCAATCCATTTCTGTGATTTCAATTTTTCTCTGTTCCCATTGTTCAATCTCTGATAAGGTGTTTTTCCGGATGTCATCACTTGAAAAGGCTAATTGAAACACATGTAGAATAAATAATCTTTCCTCATATTTTTTTGTATCAAACCCATAGATTGATGCTGCCTCAAACAGAAACTTCATTTTTATAGTCAGGAGTAAAGGAAAGTCGGCAAGCCCTAGTAGAATTCCTCCTGCCCCTGTACCTGCCCCTTCAACAATGGCCGTTTTTTGATAAGCGGAAATCTTTTTTCGAACTAATTCATCTCTTTCAGCTAATGTTAAACCGTTTGCTTGATCACTATTGGTTGTGAGCTGAGAGCCAAATAGCGTTGCTTTTACCATTGCTTTAATGCTCTCCGTCATCATTTCATGTACCTTTTCTGGAATCCATTCATTTATTTTTACTTGGGCTTTCTTGGATATCCGATTCATCATCCCAGAACGTTTAATCATTCTTCGTTTCCATTCTTCCACTTCTTCATAAACCTTAACTTCATAGTCATTCAATTGGACCAACTCCTCTCACTTTATTTTAGTAATCTATACGAGCAAAACAGACCAATAGTTCCAAAAAAAATCCCCCCAAAAAAGGAGGGCACTGAAAAACCTTCAGTTTATTAAGAATCTTAAAGTAACAACAAAAAAGGTATAATTCTCTTAATGATGAGAAAATTATACCTTTCGAAATTTAGACTAAGTAAAAGAACTCTGTTGATTGGAGCGGAAGGCGGCCAAGACTCCTCGAAAATGCTATCGCATTTCCTTCGTGCGTGGGCGGATTCGAGGATGCAAATTCAAAGTCCTGCGGGAGTACGGGACAGGGGAGACTCCGCAGGCGCTTTCATGGCCAAGGAGGCTCCCCGTCACGCCCGCGGAAAGCGAAGCCGTCTGGAGCGGAAATCAACAGACAATTTAAAAATACAACTAAAATTTAAGGGACTTTTTCAGTGCCCTCCAAAAAAGAGAGGCTCAGATTATTTTTTTAACCTGCTCTTACTATAAAAATAAACAAAGACATAGCTGAACACGATTCCTGTTCCTAAAACAAGCAGTGAATAGTACCATTCTCCCTTAAGCAAAATTAATAACGCAAAAATAAAGGATTGGACCACTAATATAATCATTAGTAAAAAATGGAATGATGTTGTCTTATCACTTATTGAGACCGGATATAAATCCACCCAAAGCTTATTTTGATGGTGATTCCATAATGGCAGCAATTGAAATCCTGTTAAGTATATAAATAGAATGGTAAGTAAAAGTTGTCCGATTCCGAAGGAGATAAAATAAACGGCAAGAGCACCAATGACCGTCAGCCTGACAAACAATCCCAGATAGTCAGATGAACGTAAAAACGTCCTTACGAACAAATATAAGTAGGTTTTTTCTTGCGAGAAGGAAATCCTGCTAATCAACAGATCAAGATATTTCCTTCTTTTAACAGTATCTTTTAATTTTGGGACATCTGTAAATAAATTAGCGAGCCGATAAAAAGAGGCCATCCTCTTTTCTTCTGCTTCAATTAATTGATCCCACTTTAACCCCATTTTCGTTGTCCTTACATGAAAGGAGTAATAATAAAAGGCCATAATTACTCCGATTACAATGAGAATAAGAGTATTTGCCTGTTTAAACAACAGATAGGCAAATACTGCATTTATTAAATAACGTATAAGGTAATCCCAGCGGTGGACAGATGTTTCTACATAAAATTGAATTTTCCATGTGGCAGCTAAATTCCAAGCCTTTAGTACAAGTAAAAGGAGCAAAAACGGAATAAACGAACCGAATCCATTTCCGCTGACATGGGCATAAATGGGCATTAAGACAGCAAAAACTAATAATAGGATGTATCCTTGAAACACGAAACTTACAATCCCCGAACGAAGAAAATACCCTTTTAATTTCTCCTCTAATGGGAGTAAAAACACTTTGTCGGCCTCAAGCAAAAAATTATAAACCGGACTATAGGTAATGAATATTCCAATTAGGGCCGCTAAGACCAATTCAGCGGGAAAACTCGGTGAAAGTGTCTTAATCCATTCTTGATAATAATAGGCGGCGGTTCCAATTAAAAATAGTAAGACAATCACAATATGACCATTGAAAATATAACGTAAATACCTTCCTAAGTCCTTCATTCGACCGCCGGCACGGTCCCTCCAAAACTTATTTTCATCAAACATAATTTTCTTCCTTTGTTAATTGAATATACAAATCATCCAAAGATGCTGTGGGCATCGAAAATTGTTCTCTTAATTCAGAAAGTGTCCCTTTGGCCCGAATTTTCCCTTCATGGAGAATGACAAAGCGATCACAGTACTTTTCAGCAGTTGCAAGAATATGGGTTGACATTAATATCCCCGCACCGTTATCTTTCATCTTTTTCATTAGATCAAGAAGTGATTGAATCCCAAGTGGATCAAGCCCAACAAAAGGTTCATCCACAATGTAAAGGGATGGCTGAACCAAGAAGGCACACATAATCATGACCTTTTGTTTCATCCCCTTTGAAAAATGAGCTGGAAACCATTTTAAGCGTTTTTCCATCCGAAACTCGGAAAGCAACGGAGAAACCCTTTCTTTAAAGGCAGGTTCATCTAAACCATAGGCCATGGCGGTTAATCTTAAGTGCTCGTCTAAGGTAAGTTCCTCATATAAAACCGGTGTCTCTGGAACAAACGTAAATAAACGGCGATAGGCCTCCTTATTTTCCATAAAGGATTGGTCATTAATTTTAATCGTCCCTTTATGAGGTTCCATAAGCCCGATAATATGTTTAATGGTTGTACTTTTCCCTGCCCCATTTAGCCCAATTAGACCAACAATCTCCTTTTCGTTTACATCAAAGGAAACATCTTTTAAGACAGGATTTCTTGTATAGCCCCCGACTAAATGATCAATTTTTAATAAAGCCATTTCCAAACGTCCTTCCATTTCAAGTTTATCGCCATCAGAAAGAATTCTTCTATGTATTCGAGTTTCAAAAGACGTGAACCCATTCCTTTTAATTTTAACAAATTACACCCGTAAAAAATAGAAATACAATTTTTCTTATCTTTTTGGAATAAAACCTCAACAAACGGACATCATAATATTCGAAGGGGAAATAACTTATTCCGATGAAGTGATTCATCAAAATTTGAGATGAGGTGTCTGCTAAAGACAATTTCCTTTCAAACAAGTGAGCTTCTATTCGTTTCAGATAAGGGGATGGTTGTTTTGTACAATGTGCATTTTAACCATTTAGAGTTCAAGTAACACCACTGTTTATCTTAAAAAAATAAGCAAATGAGGTGTTTACCGCAGATCACAACCCGTTTTTAAAGGTTAGGTAACCAATAAAAACAAATAGGGGATGGTCAGCTTGAACAATGATGTATCTTTATAAAAAAACACTCTATGAAAAATGAGGTGTTTATCAAAGAACATTCCTAAATGAACGCAGATTTGAAGCATTCCCCTTCGGGAAGGCAGGATTCCACGCGGATCCTGTCTTTTTCTTTTTAGGTTAATCATGGTAAAATAATACAAACATTTTAAAAGGGGCTGTATGTTATGAGTGGTTGTATTTTTTGTAAAATTGTCAACGGTGAAATTCCGGCTGCAAAAGTTTTTGAGAATGAACATGTTCTTGCCTTTTTAGATATCAGTCAAGTAACCAAAGGACATACCCTTGTAATTCCGAAAATACATAAAGAAAACTTATATGAGTTGACACCAGAAATTGCCAGAAACCTATATGAAGTAGTACCTTCTATTGCTAATGCGTTAAAAAAGGAATTTGAACCTATCGGGTTAAACTCGGTTAATAATAATGGTGAACATGCAGGACAATCGGTCTTCCACTTCCATTTGCATTTGATCCCGCGCTATGGAAAAGGGGATGGCTTCGGCGCTGTCTGGAAAAACAATCAAAGTGATTATACCCCACAAATGTTACAGGACATGGCAGCAAAGATTCAAAAACAACTATAGTTCATTTAACAAGGGTTAAAGATAAATTTTCTGAAAATTATTTCTTTAAAAATATTATCGTAATATGGTATAATGGGTGTAAGTTTTTCGCTGCAGGCAATCAGTGCACTGCAGGAGAAACAAATAGCTTAGGATAGCAGAGGAGAGATGAGAAATGAATACAAAGAATCTTGTCGTTTTAGCACTTTTGGCGGGGATAGGGGTTGTATTGCATACAGTAATGCCAGCATTCCTTAGTATTAAGCCGGATATGATGCTTGCCATGATGTTTTTAGGAATTATTCTTATTCCGGAGATCAAAAGTGTCATGCTGCTAGCGATCGTAACGGGTGTATTGTCTGGCATCACAACAAGTTTTCCTGGAGGTACAATTCCAAATATCATCGAAAAGCCGATTACTGCATTAGTCTTTTTCGGTTTATTCTTAGCCTTAAACAAATACCGGAATTCGATTATTGGTGTCGGAGCCTTAACAGCAATCGGTACATTGGTATCAGGAAGCATATTTTTAGGTGCAGCCTTCTTTATTGCAAGCTTACCTGCCCCATTTACAGCGTTATTCGTAGCAGCTGTATTACCGGCAACTGTTCTAAATACGGTCGTTATGGTTATTTTGTATCCAGTAGCTCAATCGATTGTTAAGAGAACTAAATTAACATCAGCATCCGTGATTCAGAAGTAATCACTTTAGCTGTTAAGAAAAGAACCCTCTAGGGTTCTTTTCTTAAATTACTTCTAGTGTAAATACGATAGCAATAACGCAATTAACAGACAAATACAGGCAAATCCAGCTAGCCCGGCTGCTCTTTTCTTTAAGACTTGTTTTGGTGGATAAACACCAGGTCTTTTTAAGCTTACTAAATATTTAAGTGTTCCAAAGAGCAGGAGCGCACTTAAACTAAAAAAAATTACAGCTGCAGTCTTCATCCCTTTGTTCCTCCCTACTTGGATCCTCTACGAACAATAGTTGTAACTATTTATATGATTTATCGTCCATTCCTATGAAGGACTTGTTTAGGAGGAAAAGGTAGAGGGAATTACTCTATAAAGGATGATTTTTTTAAAATAGCCAATTTGGAGGAAGTAAGTAAAATGAAAGTTAAATCATTTCTTTACGGTTTTATGACAGGAGGGCTTGCCGCCGGCGTTAGTGTATTACTGACTGCACCAAATTCAGGCAAAGTAACCAGGGGTCAAATGAAGAAAAATACGCAGATCCTTCTAAATCAATTACAAGTCATACAGAAAAACTTATTGGATGTCAAAAAATCTGCTGTTCATGCATCAAAAGAAGGACGTGCACAAATTTCAACTTTTTTAACGGATGTTAAAATGGCTCTTGCACAATGGGAAGAAGAAGTACGCCCTCAACAGGAGCAGATTCAAAAAGAAATTATTGAAATGAAAGAAACCATTCAAGAATTGGAAGATGAAATTTCAGATAATAATAAATAATCTAACTAGCCTTCTAAAACTTCATTTTAAGTGGTTTTTACCCAAAAAACATAAAATCAAGATAAAAATTGTGCAATTTCTAAAAATTTTGTGAATTTATACTTTATTAATTTTTATTTTATTGGCATAATGATAAAAAGAGAAATTAAAAGTAGGTGAAAATGGGGATGACTGAGAAACAATATTCGTTAAAGGAAGCAATGATTTTTAGTCAGCGTATTACACAATTAAGTAAAGCGCTATGGAAATCAATTGAAAAAGATTGGCAGCAATGGATAAAACCCTACGATTTAAATATTAATGAACATCATATTCTCTGGATCGCTTATCATTTGAATGGAGCTTCCATCTCAGACGTGGCAAAATTTGGAGTCATGCATGTCTCAACAGCTTTTAATTTTTCAAAAAAGTTAGAAGAACGAGGATTGCTGAAATTTTCAAAAAAGGAAAATGACAAGCGAAATACCTATATTCAACTGACTGACAAAGGCGAAGAGATTCTGCTTCAATCAATGGAAACTTATCAGCCAAAAGGTAATGCTGTTTATACAGGGGCGTTACCACTTAGAGATTTATATGGAAAATTTCCGGATATAATTGAAATGATGGCCATTGTCCGCAATATTTATGGTGAAGATTTTATGGAAATCTTTGAGCGTTCTTTCCATAATATTGAAAGTGAGTTTGTTGAAGATAATGGCACATTGAAAAAGATTAAAAAAACGGAACAGAATCTAGTTTAATATGCCCTGTCTTCTAGGTACTTTCGTAACTCCATGAAAAGAGGTTCGAACAATTTTTGCTGCAAGCACGCCTTCACGACCTCTTCAATTTTTAAAGGAGCAGGCAGCGAAGCTGATAATTGATTAAGAAGCGGATGGAAATGAACGTAGCCTTCCGCTTTTTGTTCTGCAAGTTTCACGCTTAATTCATCACACAAACGGTAGAAATTGTTAACTTCCCGCTCCGAAAGTCCGTTTTCAATGATTAACCGAAAAAAGTCATAATGGGGATTGCTTATTAATTTTATTAACAATCTCTGATGAAATTCAAGAAGATTAATCCTTTGCAATAGAAAATCATGTTCATTCATACTTAACGCCTCTTTTCAATACCATACTTTCCCTATGTTTATTATTCACTTTTTAGAGGGATGGGTAAACCTTTTTATCCTGTAATCATAAAAATAATTGCAAATATTTCGACTCCATAAAAATTAGAAAACTTCCATTCTTTTTTACTATCTTTTTTTTATTTTTTTTGATATTGTATAAAAAAGTGGAAGCGAAAGATTAAAAGCTGCACCAGAGGTATTTGGGAAACTTGTATCGCTGGAAAAAAACATAAGTAACCATCTGGGAGGGAATCATCGATGATCTCCATTTTTATTGTCTTCGCAATTTTTATTTTATTCTATGTAAATAAAATGACCAATTCCCTTTGTATCCAAAAGGAGATACCGGAAGAGAACCAGCATAAGGTATTCCGTACCATTAATGTGCTCATTACCATTTTATTGATTTCTTCATATTTGGAAATCCTCTATACATAATCCATAAAAAAATTTGGATATGTAATCATAAACGTTAGAATAAAAAAAGCGAAGCGATGAGGTAATTCTCATCGCTTTTTGTTTATAACTTTTTTTCTTAGTAAACCCAAGAAGCTCCAATGATAATCAATAAGATGAAAAGAACTACAACTAATGCAAATCCTCCACCGTAACCTGCTCCACCAGACATAATTTAACCTCCCCTCGTATTATCATTTTGTTAAATTAATAAACCCAAGAAGCCCCAACAATAATCAATAGGATGAAAAGGACTACAATTAGAGCAAATCCTCCGCCATATCCTCCACTCATCATAAAACCTCCTTTTTCATTTGCTAAGATATACTATTCATGGAGGTTTCATTTCGTTTAGGCACTTAGCTTATTTTTTATGGAAAAGTCCAAGAAGCTTATTTTGTTTGAAATTTCGATAAACACTTACACTTTTATTTTTGCAGCAGTACCCATTTATGTTATAGTAAACATTGTGGACAAACCTTTTCACAGAATTTAACTATTTAGGAGAGATTTCAGCATGAAAAAATGGATATTAGCCCTTACAATGGCTGGAAGTGTACTTGCATTAGGTGCATGTAATCAAACTAGTTCTGAAAAAGTGGCAGAAAGTAAGGCTGGGAATGTTACTCAAGAAGAATTATACAATACAATGAAGGACAAATACGGTCAGCAAGCCCTTCAACAACTTGTATTTGAAAAGGTGCTATCTAAAAAGTACAAAGTAACAGATGCAGAGCTAAATGCAAAAGTAAGCGACCTAAAGGAACAGCTTGGTACAAATTTTGATGCGACTCTTGCACAGTACGGATATAAAAACGAAGCTGACCTTAAAAAAACCATGAAACTCGGCATGTTACAAGAAAAGGCTGCCATGAAAAATGTTAAGGTAACAGACAAAGAATTAAAGGATTATTATGCTTCCTACCAGCCTGATATTAAGGTTCGTCACATTCTTGTTAAAGATGAAAAAACTGCACTTGACGTTAAGAAACAGCTTGATGCCGGTGCAAAATTTGAGGATCTTGCCAAAAAATATTCAACTGATACTGCTTCGGCTCAAAATGGCGGTGATCTAGGTACTATCAATAATACAAATAAAGACCAATACGATGCTGATTTCATTAAAGGTGCCTACGCTCTTAAGGTAAATGAAATTAGTGCACCCGTAAAAACACAATTTGGTTATCATATCATTCAAGTTACTGAGAAAAAAGAGAAGAAGTCTTATGATGCAATGAAGAAAGATATTGAATATCAGGTCAAATCATCTAAACTAACAAGTGATGATATTAACAAAGCCATGCAGACTGAGTTAAAAGCAGCTGATGTTAAAGTAAATGACAAAGACTTAAAAGATGCTCTAAATCCAACAACAACTACTCCTGCGCAATAAAAAAGCGAAGGTACGGTGAGTTATTAACATAAAAAAGCGAAAGCCCATATCAGGGCTTCCGCTTTTTTTATTGTCAATCGTTTATAACTGTGCTTTCTTCCCGTCATTTATTCACCTGGTGCACTCAATTCCTCACGTTTTTCCTTTTCACGCTCGAGTCGTTTAATATAAATTTCTCCTTCACGCTCGATACTTTCCATTTCTACTTGCCTCTCTTCCCGCCCTGTTTTAATCGCCATTAGGGCGCTGATTACTATTCCTGCCACCACTGCATAAATCCAAATAGGTATTGTCAATGTCCCCTGCTCCCTTCACTAATGTTTGTCCACTTTAGTTTTCTTTTACTACAGCATATTTGGTCTCAACCTAGAATATTCGTTTCTTCCAAAAAAAATAACCCAGATCGGGTTATTTTAGTGTTACTTATGGAACACCGGCTTGTAAAATGCACGGTTATCTAAGGCAAATATGCGCTCTGTATACTCCCCTGGCTTGACTCTTTCTAGGGCCCGGTCGAGCATGTTCATTTTTGCATCAAGATTATCAATATAATGAAGGATTTCCGCTTCCTTTATCAAAGGTGGTTTGGGACTTCCCCACTCCGCTTTACCATGATGGCTTAAAACCAGGTGCTGGAGGATTAATACTTCTTCCCCTGTAATACCTAGTTCCTCAGCTGCTTTACCAATTTCGGTGATCATAATGGTAATATGTCCAAGTAAATTCCCCTCAATAGTATAGGTGGTTGAAATGGGACCTGATAATTCCATAACCTTTCCCATATCATGCAAAATTACTCCCGCATAGAGTAAATCCTTATCAAGACTGGGATATAAGGAAGCTATGGCTTTGGCCAAGTCCAGCATACTGACAACATGATAGGCAAGCCCTGAAACAAATTCATGATGATTTTTCGTTGCTGCAGGATATTCCAAGAAAGCTTTTTGATGCTTTTTTATTAAATGACGGGTGACCCTTTGGATATTCGGATTTTTCATTTCAAATATATATTGGGTCAACTTACTCATCATTTCTTCCTGACTAACAGGTGCCGTTTCAAGAAAATCATCAAGCCTTACCCCATCAGAAGGGCCGGTTTTTCGAATTTGGCGGATTTTCAACTGACTTTTCCCACGGTAGTTTTGAAGTTCCCCAAGTATTTTTACAATTGTCTGTGCTGAATAATTCTTTTCATCATCCACCCCAGCATCCCAGAGCTTCGCCTCAATTTCCCCGCTTTGGTCTTGCAGAATTAATGTTAAAAATGGTTTACCATTACTGGCAATTCCCTTTGTGGAACTTTTTATTAGAAGGTATAATTCAACTTGTTCCCCAACATCATACTGTAATATACCCTTACTCAACCTATCCACTCTCCCTTCCGATAATTAGAGTATATCATATCCAGCTAGTACTCTATTAAGTAGTCTGAACAGTACCTTTTTGCAAACAAAGAACATTTTCCTTTTGGAAATACGATAATAAATGAACATGACAAGTAAAAAATAGGATTTGATTTTGTTTCAATCCACTAAGAAGTTCAATTACCTTTTGCGTTCTTTTTGCGTCAAAATTAACAAAGCTATCATCGATGATAATAGGAAACTGATATTTATCATAAAGTGTTGTAGCCAAAGCCAAACGAATCGAAACATATAATTGTTCAGTTGTTGCTTGACTTAACTCATTTGCTTCAAAGACAGTGTGGTCATCCCGTTCAACTAGAAAACCTGTCCCTGACTTTTGCATATGAATTCTATTGTATTTTCCATCTGTTAAAAAAGACATGTACTCTTCTGCCTTTGCAAGCATTCTTGGCAAATGCACGTTTTTATATTTATCAACAGTCTCCGCCAATACCGCTTGCGCCAAACGATAGACAGACCATTCTTTGGCTGCCTCTTCTAATTCATGGTTCTTTTGTTTAAATTTATGAAGGATGTCAGCGTACACCCCACCCTCCTCGAGAACTTGAATTTCAAAATTGATGGCAGCCATTTCGTCTCGATCCTTTTTCAGCTTTTCTTGTAATTGATGTATTTCAAGCTCGTATTGCTTGATTAACCCCTCATAGTCATATATGGACAAAAAGCCCTCCTTATCCACTTCTGAGAGGAGAGAATATTGGAGCTGGTTGTGCAGCTGGCGCCGTCTCTCAAGCAGTTCCTCGTGTTTTTGTGCCTTTTCCCCCAATAAGTAGAATTCCTGTTCTGAATCTACTTTTGCAGCAAGTAAGAGTTTATGATGTTCTATTTGTAGAAGTTCTAGTTCTTGTACTTTTTGAGTTAAATCTGCTTTAAGTTCTTCTAACTTCTTTGCTCTCTCTTTGCTCATGATTAGCTTTTCATGTTCTTCCTTGAGTTTGTTTCGTAATAGATAGGCTGAATTGTGTAAATCATGGCCCTTTTCTTGTAAAAAGCGCATTTCAAACAATCTTAAGCCGTCCTCTACTAAAGACTGTTGATGATTAATTTCGTTTATCCTAAGTGCAAATTGATTTTTCTCTCGACAAATCGATTTAAATTGTTCAATATAGGCAAAAGCCTCGGCTAAAAAACTGACAGCAATATATTCAGGAATACTTAACTCCTTACTAATAAAAAGGAGTTTTTCTTTATTTTGTGCTGTTGCTAATTCCCAGTCCTCAAATTTAGAGATAATCTTTTCAAATAGGGATTGCTGCTGCTTTAGTTTTAGTTTTAACAATTGCAATTCCTGACGCCTTTGATTATCAACAAGAATTTGATTCTCGAGAGATGCAGCATCGAGATATTCGGATGTTTGAAGCTTTTGCTGCAAAGTTTTTTCCTTTTCTTTTAATTCAGTAATCTTATGCAAAATGCTGTCATCTTTAGTCTGTTTTGCTCCTTTCACCCAAAAAAGCACAAGACCAATACACCCTAATAAACCAACAGCCAGCAGGAACCATTGCTTAGTAAAGAGCCCATATAAGAATACTCCAAATAGAATTGACTCAAAGAGAAACAACTGAAGCCTTCGATCACTTTGCAGCTTGTTTTTTGCCGCCTGATTTCGTTCATTTTCATGTTGGTAGTATTCTATTTTTTCTTGTATTGATTTTAATTCCCATTCTAAGCTCTGTTTATCATTCCTCTGACTTACCTGCTCCTCGATTTGAATTCTCTCTTTTTGGGGCAATATCTTACTCTCAGCGAAACGAACCTCTTTTTCTATCTGATCAAGCGCCTTTTTTTCCTCTTGATATTGACTATCTAATTCTTCCTTTACCTCTTCTAACTTTTGTTTTTTACGAGTAACCATTTCAACTTGATTTTTCATGTAAATATTTGTATTAATCATGAGGATTTCATCCTCAGATAAAGGCAAATGAAGCTTTTCTCTTGTGCTCGAAAGCTTTTCTTCATATTCTGAGAGTTTCTGTTCTGATTGCTTTTTCTCTATCCTTAATTGTTCAATAATAGGAACCTGGTCAAGTAATGTTAAAATGGAGGGCTCGTTTTCTAGAAACTCAAGATCAGGGTCGATACCGGCTAATTCTTCCTGTAAACCTTCTACTCTATTGGTGATACTGGTAATTTCGGCTTTAACGGGATGAATCAACTGATTTATTTTTTCCAGTCTTTCAATCCCGCGAGCTGGGAAATCGATTGTCCCTAACTCCTCTAGCTCTTTTTCGGTCCAAATTTCTTCTTTTACAACGGATTCGATTCTCTTCCATTCTTTTAGTTTATTGATCTTTTCACTAGTTTCATGAATTGCCCCATTACTTCGAAAGATCTCTTGACGCAATGTATCCTTTTTTCGTAGGAGTTCCTCATATTCGTTGTTTTTAGCCGCAGCCTTTTTTAATTGACCTTTTAATTCATGAAGTTCCTGTAATTTTTCATTCAAACTTGGTTTCTTACCTGATGGCTTAAATCGTACATCTAGTTCTTTTTGTAAAAAATTTTCAGCTTTCGCCAGCTGCTCAGTGCCCAAGGTTCCCGCTGAGAATAAAAACTTACCAATTTCTTCTCCCTTCATTTGGTGAATGTTCTGAAGCCCCTGTAAATTAAAAGAGAAAACGGCTTGAAACAAGCTTTTATCAAAGTTACCCAGCAATTGTTTTAGGAGCTCATCACTACCGATAGCTCCACTATCCATCATCACCTTTACATCCCCTGCTGATTTTCCCTTTACACGTTCAATCACAGCGAATCCATGCTCTTCATGATAAATTCTAAGCTTTCCACCGTACTTAGTGCTATGTTTTGGTTCATAGCGCAGCTCGGATGACTGTTTGGTTGGGAAACCGAATAAAATCCCATGAATAAAGGCCATCAAGGTGGACTTCCCAGCTTCATTCTCGCCATAAAAAACTTGATAATCTGAAAGAGACTTAATTGTTACATTTTCTAATTGGCCGTATCCATATATGTATATTTCAAGAATTTTCATGCCTCTGCTCCTTCATTAGGCCTTGTAAAGTAATTCAATTAATAATTTTTCTGTTTTTTTAAGTAATTCATCTTTCTCTGCTGTTTCTAAATGTGGTAAGTATTTTCTCGCTAACGGATGCTCAAAAAGTGGCGCTAAAGCTTGATCAGTTTGATCAAAGTGTCCAATGATCTCAAATAGTTCCCCGTAAAAATTGGCTTCCGTTTTTATTTTTTCTTTATCGAAAGGCGATTTTTCAGTGAATTTCAAATCTGCCACCCAAACAAAGGACTCTTCTTCACTTTCGTCTTCTAAGAGTAGTTCAAGCAATTCATTATCGATACTTTTCTGTTCGCGAATATCAGCAAGCTGCGTGTTTTTTAACATAAGGGTTAGTAGTGTTCCGTTACCTTCCCTTCTTATTTCATTAATGGCTATACGGCATAAATGAAAGAGTTCGTCGAAGCTCACTGCTGTCTCGGCATTAACGGTTACTTCCTCCCAAATAATATCTGAAGCCTCAATATAGTCCATTTCCGCATCCTCATCTGTAAAAGTAACATGATAGAATCCTTTACTTCCCGACTCCTTTTTATTTCTTCCTTGTATATTACCGGGGTAAATAATCGGTGGATTCAAAGACAATTCAGAACGTTTATGGATGTGTCCAAGCGCCCAATAATCAAAATTTTTCTGGACGAGATCCTTAACTGTAAATGGTGCGTAATTATCGTGGTCTGTCCCGGAACTCTCGTTTCCATGAAGGATCCCAATATGGTAGTCAGCGCCCTCCATTTTGTGGTATTCATCGATTTTCCGCTCAAAAATATGTCTGGTTCCATAACTAAACCCGTAAAGATGGACGATGGTACCTCTTTTTGTCTGCAACTCCATTGTTTCAACCTTGCTGCCGAAAACATGAACATTTTCTGGCATGTCAAGGTGAACCCAAGAGCCGTTCAAATGGTCATGATTACCATGCACGATATATACGGGGATTTTTTCGTCGTTAAGTTTAAGCATTTCTTTACGAAAACGAGCCTGTGCACGTAAACTGCGATCCTCACCATCAAATAAATCTCCTGCAATAATGACAAAGTCAACATGCCGCTCAATCGCAGTAACGGTTAGTTTTTTCAATGCAGTAAATGTACTCTCTTTTACTCGATTAAAGATATTTTCCGGCAACTGCTTTAAGCCTATCATTGGACTGTCTAAATGCAGGTCGGCTGCATGTATAAACGATATCTTTTTCATAAAATATTCCTTTCACCACTTTTCTCCATTGTAGCACCTTTAACTTTAAAATGCGAATGCATGTTCTAAACAAAAGAGCCTTACCAAATGGGTGGCAAGACTCTTTTATTCTTATTCGTTTTTTGTTATCTGTAATGCCTTTTTAATGTCTTTATAGGAGTTAGATTTTCCATACATTAAGACACCGCCGCGATACACTCTTGCACCAAAAATAGCGAGGACTGTAATGGTTGCTATTAGGATGATTATGCCTAATATTGCCTCCCAGGCTGGGATCGTCAGCATACCTACACGTAAAAACATAATCATCGGTGTGAAGAAAGGAATATAGGATGTTGCAGTAATAAATGGAGCGTCAGGCTTACCAAGACCAAACATGGCAATCATAAAGCCGGCAACCACCATTAAGGTCATTGGTGTAATCATCTGCTGTACATCTTCGATCCGGCTGACAAGCGACCCCAAAAAGGCTGCGAGTGTGGCATAAAGAAAATAACCAAGAATAAAGAAAATAACAGCATACATAATTGTCCCAGTTGGGATTTCTCCTAGACCGTATACCCCAAAAAAACCATCCTTTAATGATTCCATATTTCTCATAAATGAATAATAACCAACCACTAGGAAAATGGCTAATTGGGTCAGGCTTAATAAACCAATTCCCACTATTTTGGCAAACATTTGTTTAATTGGAGAAACACTTGAGATTAAAATCTCCATAACACGTGAAGATTTCTCGGTTGCAACTTCCATCGCAATCATGTTGGCATACATGATAACGGAAAAATAGATTACAAATAACAAGACATAGACTAACCCTCTTGCCTGGTTTAACTCCTCTTCCGTTTTTGCATTTTTTTCGAGAGCAATTTTTTTAAACGAGACCGGTTCATAAAGCTTTTGCAGCTGATCGGGCGCTAAATTAATCTGTGAGGCTGCAAGCATCGTTTTAAGCTGCTGTAATCCTGTTTGAAGATCAGTATATAAAGTCGAATCGGCGATACTCATGGCTTTAAAGGTAGCTTCAGGCAGCTTTTGCTCGTTTACATGCAGTTGAATAACTCCCGCAAACTCACCTTTTTCTATCAATCTTTCAGCCTGCTCTTCACTGCCCTTGTAAAAAGTCAGTTGAATATCTTTATTTACATTTTTTATTTGCTGTTTATATGGCTCATAAAGCTGGCCGGATTGGTCGATTACGGCAACCTTTTCCTTTCCGCCATTTTTATCAAATAAATCGATGATATTATTAATGTTCGTTATCGCTAAGACAATTACAACGGATAATACTGTCGTGATAATAAACGATTTCGTTTTGAGCTTGTTAAGGTATGTATGAAATAGGATAATCCAAAAACTATTCATAAGAATTACCTGCTTTCTCAATAAAAATATCATTTAATGACGGCTCTTCTAGAGCAAATTTGCGAATAAACCCTTTATCGACAATGTCTTTAAGGATTTTCCCCGCAACTTCCTCTCCATTAATTTGCAGGTGAATGCCCTCCATTGTCACTTTAGCTTTAACTACCCCAGGGAAGTTCTTCAATAAGTCTAAAGAAAAGTCTGCATGAATCACTAGATTCTTTTTGCCAAATTCACGTTTGATATCTTTTAAAGAGCCACTTACGACCGGACTGCCCTTTTGCAAGATACATAGGTGTTCACACATCTCCTCTACATGCTCCATCCGATGACTCGAGAACACGATCGTTGCACCATTTTCCTTCAAGGTTAAAACCGCTTCCTTTAGCATCTCCACATTCACAGGGTCAAGTCCGCTGAAGGGCTCATCTAAGATTAATAATTTAGGCTTATGGACAACTGCGGCAATAAATTGGATCTTCTGTTGGTTTCCTTTTGAAAGTTCTTCAACCCTCTTATTCTCATAGTCTGAAATTTTAAAACGCTCTAACCACGATTTTAGTTCCACTATTGCCTCAGTCTTTTGCATTCCTCTTAGTCTTGCTAAATAGACTATTTGATCACGTACTTTTAATTTTGGATATAAGCCTCTTTCCTCAGGTAAATAGCCGACCAAATGACTGGTGGAATAATCTATGGGGTGATCATCCCAAGTAATACGACCTCCCGAACTATCCAGTAGTCCTAATATCATCCTAAATGTTGTCGTTTTGCCCGCGCCGTTTGCCCCTAAGAATCCAAACATCTCTTTTTCAGGTACCGTTATGGATAAATCATTAACCGCCGTAAATTGACCAAACCTTTTGGTAACATGCTCAAGTTTGAGTACCATATTACGCACCCCTTTCATTCTTTAATACGAATATACCATAATTTGGTTTCAAATTATTTACTTTGAAAAATTTAAAGAATTGTGTGAAAATAAAATCGAAATGGAAACGGCTGCATTCATAAAACGCCGGCTCCTATTAAACATTAATAAGGGGGATTGTCGATGAAAACTTATAAATTAACAGCCTTCGAGACAAATGGTGAAAAGTTATTAGAAGAGAATCTTCAAGCTGAAAATGATGAGGCCGCAAAGAAACAAGGAGAACAACTATTACAAGAAAAACAATTACTAGAAAAGACACATCGACTAACTTCACCTAGCGGCAAGCTTTTATTATTTCATTCATAAAACAAAGAAGCCCGCGGGCTTCTTTGTTTGCTTTATTTCCCTATAAACTTCGGTTTCCTTTTTTCAAGAAATGCCCGGATTCCTTCTTGGTGGTCAAGGGTTTCACGCATTTTTTGCTGGCCGTATTTCTCTAATTCCAGTACTTTAAGTAATTGTGGACGATTCTTCTCAGCCATTATTTTTTTGGTTTTAATCATCGCCTGAACTGGACGGCTCAACCAATCTTGTACCCTTTCTTCTAGCGTCTCCTGAAGGCTGCCTTCTGCTACTTCTTGGATTAACCCCTTTTTATATGCTTCGCCGGCACTTAACATTTTCCCATCCCAAATAACCTGCTTAGCCATGGTCTCTCCTAATCTTTTTTCTAAAAAGAAGTGTGCTCCTCCATCAGGAATTAAGCCAATACCAATAAAATTCATCGCTAGCTTACTTGTTTCATCTGCGATAATATAATCAGTCGCTAGCGCCAAACTAAATCCTAAACCGGCTGCTGCACCTGAAACAGCACTTATCGTTAGTTTTGGCAGGCTATATAAAGTAATAATTAATTCGCTGATGTAATCCATCACTGGAAAGAAATCCACCTCATTCATATTGGACAGCATGGTTTTTATATCACCGCCGGCTGAAAAGGCTTTTCCTTTTCCTGTTATGACCAAAATATCAATTTCATCAGACTCACTAATTTCCTTCAGCTTGCAAACCATCCCCTTTATAACGTCCGTATCCATTGCGTTTAATGCCTCAGGCCGGTTTAATTCAATCGTGGCAACACGGCCATTCACTCGCAAATTCACCTTATCCGTTACAAAATTAATAGACATGGCACATCTCCTCCCATATTATTCATTCAATTCCATTATATATGGAATTGACTACAATAAAAATAAGCATTCAAAATATATCGAATTTTCATAAGAAAGATAAGGGAACAAAAAAATCCCCGCTTATTTAAGCAGGGGAACCGTTTTCTGAGAATAATTCTTCTAGAATCGTAAGTTTATCTTGCGTGTATTTTTCAAAGTTGTCATTATACGATTTAGGGTCCTTGGGATTGGCAAAATGAGTGATTTTCCCTGTGACCGGATCAATAAATTTACTTGCAGCACCACAGCCAAGTCCTATAATGGTTTGCTGCTCTTCCATAATCATAATATTATAGATGCTTTCTTGATTAGGGAAAGAATACCCGACATTCTCAAGATTTCCAAGGATATTCTTTTGACGGTATAAGTAATATGGTACATATTTATGAGCTTTGGTCCAATCTTCTGCAAGTTCCATCATTTTTTCTACTTCTTGACGCGAGGCAACCTTATACTTGTCTTTATTTTTTGTCATTTCTGAAGCTCTCTTGAATGATAGCGTATGAACGGTCAGCGATTCAGGCATTAATTTTTCTGTTTCTGCTAAAGAATGGGTAAATTCATCCAATCCCTCACCCGGAAGACCAATAATTAAATCCATATTAATATTATTCATGCCCATTTCCCTGGCCAGATGGTACTTTTCAATTGTTTCCGTAACAGTGTGATGTCTTCCTATCGCCTTTAACGTCTCTTGCGTATAGGATTGTGGATTTATACTAATCCGGTCAATCTTCCACTTCTTTAGGATTTCTAGCTTTTCAGGTGTAATGGTATCAGGGCGCCCCGCCTCAACCGTAATTTCGCGAATGTTTTCAACATCAGGAAACGAAGTATACATTTCTTCGTAAAGCATATCCATTTCTTCCGCTGTAATACTAGTGGGAGTGCCGCCACCATAGTAAACCGTTGTGATTCTGACGTCTTTTTCCTTTAGCCAAGCACCAACTTTCTGCATTTCATAGTGAAGTCCTCCCAAGAAAGAGTTGACAGAACCTTGCCTGCCATTAATAGCATAAGCAGGAAATGTGCAATAAGCGCATTTTGTCGGACAAAACGGGATACCGATATATATGCTGACTTCCTTTTGCAGCGAGTATAGGTCAGGAACAACAGCAAGCTGGCGGTCAACAATTTGCTGCATCAACTCAATCTTCTCATCACTAATTAAATAATCCTCTTTTAATTGCTGATGCGCCTCTCTTTGCGGTATGCCTTCCTGCACTTTCCGATGAAGTAATTTTGTAGGTCTAACCCCTGTTAAAATCCCCCATTTTTGTTTAATGCCTGTCCAGTCTTGGAGTAGGGTCAAATAAACATGAGCTACTGCATTCTTAATTTGTTTAAACTGTTCCTTTTCGGTATCTGATAAAATCATTTTTTTATGATAATTAGTGGTCAGTACTTTTCCATTCTGATCCTTTAATTCCGCTTCTACAGATACAATATCTTGGACCTGTAGTGAAAACGTTATTTGAACATCTGCATCGCTGTGAATCCCCATCAAAATCTCAGATTCCTCAAAAAACAAATTGGCAATTAGCTGCAATTGCCGGTTGAATCTTATATCCTCAATCCCAATAATCGAAATTTCCAAAGTTAATCACCTTTCATTTAAAAAACACAAGAATCCCTCATTGCTGCTTGTGCTAGACATACTAAACTCTCTTAAGTGTACAAAATCAAGAAAACAAGGTCAAATGGAAAAGCGGCAGCGCCTTGAACAAGGAAAGAGCAGTTCATTTTTTCCTAGACGCCGAGCTGGACAATTCTCAACGTTCATTAACAAACAGAGATATCAAGGCCTTAGCCATGATATCTCTGTTTACTTAATTTTTAATGATCTTCATTTTTCTTAAAAATTCAATAGGCTGCTGCTTGCGGAAGTGTTCTTTTACCATGTAGGCGACACCATGTTCATTTTTCGATCTTGTTACCCAATCGGAAGCCCTTTTTACCTCAAAATCAGCATTCCACATCGCAACCCCAAGACCCGCTGCTTCGATTAATGGAATATCATCAAGTCCATCACCAATATAGACCATTTCACTTCGCTTGATCCCCATTTGATTGCCTAAGTACGATAATCCAGTTAGCTTGGAAACACCGGCCGGGACAATATCCAACCTCAATGGATCCAATTGTATCACTTCAATTTCGGTAAACATTTTTCTTAATGCCTGGACTGCATCGCTAAGGTCTCGCTCATCTTCAAAATACACCTCTATTTTAGGAGATGTAACTGGCTGGTCGTGTAAATACTCACTTAAAGACGACACAAATTGCTGGGAATAGAAAACGGGATCTCCTGAAGTAAACACAGTTTTAGCCAATAACTGATTATTAAGCTTTAATTTATTAGCTAATGAAAATTGCTCATGGACTAGCCTGATTTGACACGGCAATGCTTCTAAAAAACGAATCGCATCATATATGATGTCCTCATTAATTCTTTTTACAAAGACAGGTCTATCCACCGTACTTGCAATAAATGCCCCTTGGTGGGTAATAAGGGGTGCTGTTATTTTTAACGCCTTCGCCACCTTCTTAGCTGAAGGGAAGCTTCGCGATGTAACCAGTGTGACATAAATCCCTTTTTGCTGAACATATTCGATTGCTTCCTTAGTTGATTTATGAATTTTGCCATTCGATTGGAGAAGCGTGCCATCAATATTTAGCGCAAGCAAGCGATAAATCATTATGTTGCCCCCTGTTCTTGGTGAATTACCTTTATATCACTTTTATGACTTTTCACAAATTTATAGAACAAAAAGAGAAAGCCTTCGGTTTTGGGACCGAAGGCTTTCAACTAATTTAGAGGTTTCCGTATAAATCTTCCAATGGCTTCATAATAACTTTGTTTAATTCACCAATCACCATGCTCATTCGCTGTTCCGCTTCCATTAGACGGGCTATTTTTTGATTCTGCTGGACAAGGCCAACAGTTGATTGAGCCTGCTGGATTTCCTGTTCAGAAATGTTTTGGCCCATCATTTGTTTTTGCTGCAAATTCATCTGCATTTGTCTAAACTGATCAAACATTTGTTTTGCTTGAGGGTCTGAATTTACTTCGCTATAAGCCTGCTGTAATTGTATATACTCATTACTTTGACGAATTGCTGTTTCTAATGCGTAGGCGGAATCATATAAATTAACTGCCATGTTAAGCCACTCCTTTTTGTATAAACATCTACACAACTATAACAAACTATTCTATTTATTGCGAGAATGTTCAAATCACCATTCCTCAAGCCTTTACATAAATTACTTATATCAACTAATGCCCAATATCCAAGAAAATGAGGAGTGAGTATGTCATTTTCATTAACCTCGATCGTAATTGTACCGAAAAAATTAACAGACAAAGATAAGAATGTTATCCAAATGTCTGACCAATTATGTAAGCAGCTACAATTAAACCAGCACAGTGAGCTAAACATCACCATTGGCAGAAAAACCATTCCTGCAATAGTTCAAACCGTAGACTTGCCAGACTATACAATTCATTTTTCTGAAGACTTTATGGAATCCTTTTACCTCCCTATTCACCCCATTAAATTTAAAGCAATGATTGTCCCAGAGTGTCAGACCTTAAAGCTCGGACCCGTCGCAGCTTTATTGACAGATTCAATTGAACACAAAACCAATGGACAAAAATTCCGCTCTATTCATTTGTTTTGTGAGGAACTTCAACAAGGACTTAGTGAGGATGGCGGATTCTTTTACGTCTTTTCCTATGAACAGTTTTTAAGTCAAGGATATTACTTGGAAGACGGACAATGGACGGCTGCACAGCTGCCTGCCCCAGATGTTATTTATAATCGGATTCATTCTAGAGCACGGGAGTTTAAACAGGACTTTAAAGATTTCCGAGAAAAAGTTAAGCGATTATTAATTCCGTTTTTTAACGACCGCTTTCTCTCGAAGTGGGAAGTTTACGAACACCTAAAAAGTGAAAGGAATCTGGATTCCTATCTACCCGAAACAAAACTATTTTCGAAAGATCACTTTTATGAACTGGCACAAAAATATAATACCCTTTTTCTAAAGCCTATCCATGGAAGTCAAGGCAGAAATATTATTAAAGTTACTTGTGGCAAAGATTCTCTTTACTCTCTTGAAACCTCGTTAAAATCCTTGACAGCTAAACCTGCGGGACAGTTTTCTTTAGATGAACTCTTTCAACAAATCAAGCCACTTATTCACAATCGTATTTATATTATTCAACAAGGTATTCCATTGTTGTCCTATCAATCATCTTCGATGGATTTCAGAGTTTTATGCCATCAAAACCTGGATAACGTTTGGAAGGCAACTTCAACTGTAGCAAGGATTGCCGCGAATCAAGAGTTTGTCTCTAATTTAGCAAGAGGCGGTACCCTTACACGGCCATTAAATGCATTAAGAACGTGCATAAACGATAAAAAATCTTTAGAAGTACTAGCCCAAATGAAGGAATTGGCACTTGAGACGGCCTCGATTATAAGCCGAAATTCACAAGGCATTGTCGGGGAACTTGGGATCGATATTGGCGTTGACCAAGAAGGAAAACCATGGTTAATCGAGGTGAATTCTAAGCCATCCAAAAATTTTGAGGATGGTTTAACAAAAATCAGACCCTCTGCCAAGGCTATTATCCAGTTCTGTACCATTCTTGCATTTGATACTGCCGTAATAAAGGAGGAAATTTAAATTGTTAACATTTGGCATTATGACATTAAATATGGAAAGTGAAGAAGCGTATATAAATGAGATGGCTACCCGTGCAGAGTCATTGAAGATGGAGGTTTTCAGGTTTATCCCTTCCGATATCAATCCCCATAACCTCCATGTTAAAGGGGTGAAGTTTGATTCAAACACAAACTCTTGGCTGGAATGCAGCCTGCCAATCCCAACTATTATTTATGATCGCTGTTTTTACGGTGAGGATGAACATTCTAAACAATGTCTGTCGATCGTCACATGGTTAAAAAGCCGAAGTGATATTACCTTTTTAGGCTATGGATTACCAAATAAATTGGAACTATATCAAACTTTAAAAACGACTACTCTAGCATCCTATTTACCTTCAACACAAGCTGTTTCAGATGTTGAAAGTATCTTAACTGAACTTACGCTAAAGAAAAAAGTAATTTTAAAACCGATTAATGGTTCCCAAGGGTACGGTATTTATTATTTAAAGAAAAATGAAAAAACGATACATGTTAAGACAGAAAAACAAAAAAGAATTATTTCAAGGATCTTTCCAAATGAAGCAAAGCTTTGTCAATGGTTAAAGCTTCTATTAAAACAGCGGAATTATTTATTGCAGCCGTATTTGGAATTATCAAATAAGGAACACAAGCCATTTGATATCCGGATTCTGCTGCAAAAAAATGAACTGGGAATCTGGGGAGAACAAGGGCGAGGAATTCGGATTGGAACTACAGGCGGAATTCTATCAAACTTAGCTGCAGGAGGGAATGTAATCAATTTTAAAGATTGGCTCATTTCGCTGCCGCCTGCTAAAGGAGAGTATTTACAGCAGGAGCTTAATTATATTCTTGCCAGTCTCCCTTCTCCTCTAGAAAATGCGTTTATGCCTCTATTTGAAATTGGTATTGATATCGGCATTGCCAAGGACGGATCGATTTGGATACTTGATATTAACTCTAAACCAGGCAGAAAAGTACTTTTATCGGCGAATCCAGAATTACAAGAGTCCCTATACACCAAACCGCTCCTTTACGGAAAATACCTTTCAGAGAATGATCAAACGGAAAGGAAGGTCTATTATGAGAAAACATTATCTCATTGAAGTGGCACAAAATGATCAGTTAATTGTCTTTTGTCCTTCTAAACTGCTACAGGATAAAGAAATTAAAAGAATCGCTTTTGGCTCAAAATCAATGGAAGTCAATTTTTACCCCCATCCTGACAAAGATGATCGAATTGTCATCAGCAGGAAAATCCAAGAGACGATCCAGTTTCCCTATTTTAAAGTTCCCTTACATGCCTTTCTCGAGGATGAGGCTCTTTATATTGGTCCGTTAGTTGGAATCTTTACTGCAGGATTTACTTCATACCCAGAACAGCCAATTGGTGAACGAACCTTATTTTTTGCGAAACTGCTTTCTGTCAATCGGACTGTTGGTGCGCATGCCTTTGTTTTTGGGGAGCAGCATATTAATTGGGAGCAGGGAACGATAGAAGGATACTTTTTTCAGGAGAATACTTGGCAAACAGTCGAAGTGCCTTTCCCAAATGTGGTCTATGACCGCCTGCCGAATCGAAAAAGTGAGGAAAATCCAAAATTACTTAAAGTGAGAAATCGGCTCCAAAAGGAATATCTGATTCCATGGTACAACCCTGGATTCTTTAATAAACTTGATATCTATGAAAGACTTCAGCAAGATTCATCAGTTACAGCCTATTTACCTGAGACCTTTCCGTTTACATCCTTTTCCTCAATTGAAACAATGCTTTCCAAGTTTGGTCAAGTTTTTATAAAGCCAAAGAATGGCAGTCTAGGTCATGGGGTTCATCAAATAATCTTCGACAAACACACGAACGATTATTATTGCCGGTATCAAGATGATGCAGGGATTAATCGTTTACGAAAATTCTCCAGCTTGGAACGATTATTCCAAACAGTGTTTGCAAAGCATTCACTAGATAGAATGTTAGTCCAACAAGGGATTCATCTGCTTAGAATCGATCAACGCTCAGTTGATTTCCGCGTCCATACCAATAAGGACGAACATGGTGAATGGCAGATAACAGCCATTGCCGGAAAAATTGCCGGGCAAGGCAGTGTAACCACCCATGCACGAAGCGGCGGGGAAATTAAAACAGTTGGTCAAATTTTCCCCGTAGAAGAAGCTAAACATTTCAGTGAAAAACTAAGTGAGGCCGCGCTTTTGCTAAGTAAGGCTTTAGATAAGAATATCGAGGGTATTATTGGTGAGATTGGTTTTGATTTAGGAATTGACAAAGACGGAGATGTTTGGCTGTTTGAAGCGAATTCAAAACCTGGAAGGTCGATTTTTAGTCATCCGGAATTAAAGGAATTTGATTTATTAACCCGGAAATTATCCATTGCATTTGCCGTTTTTCTAACTGAACAGGCCTTACTACACCCAGAGGAAATATTCAAATGAAAACCCACACTACGCCATTGATTGGCATCTTGACATCAAGGAAAGCAGAGGGAACTATTGCCGGGAATGGTCCATTATTTATAGAAATCCAAAAAAAGCTTATTTCACTTAATGGAATAAGCTTTGTGTTTATACCGGAGGATGTGGAAGCTGATTATATAAACGGCTATTATTATTCACCTGAGGAACACCGGTGGAAAAAAAAGTCCTTCCCTTTCCCGGATTTAGTCTATAATCGCATCCCGTTTCGAACTTCAGAACAGGAAGAAAAGAACCAATGGTTATTTTCGCGTCTAAAGGAAAAAGAAATACCTTTTTTTAATCCTTGTTTTATCGACAAATATGAACTGTATCAGCTATTAAAAGGCGATCACATCCTCCGGGATTATTTACCGGAAACCATCCTTGTGCAGGGGCAGACCCAATTGTTAGACTTTCTCATGAAATTCGGGGGCATTTATTTAAAACCCACTCAATCCTCAAAGGGTAAAGGAATTGTGCGTATACGGATGCACGGCCCTTCAGGAATTCAGCTTGAGGGGATCCGTAAACAAGAAACCCACCCATCCTTTACTCATTTTTGGGAGGAATGGAACGAAGAATTACTTAAGAAACAGTACGTAGCTCAGGAGGAAATTCGATCTGCAGAGTATGAAGGAAAACGTTTTGATTTTCGAATTTTAGCGCATGCAAATCATGATGATTACACCCTTTCAGGAGTTGGGATTCGCCTTTCTCACGAACAGGAAATTACAACTCATATCCCCTCAGGCGGAAGACTACTGCCCTATCAGCTATTGAAGTCAAAAGAACATGATGTATTTTTTCAGACGATTATTCCCAGAGTCGGTAAATCGTTATCCAGCCATTTTGGATACTTCGGTGAGTTTACCATTGACGCAGGATTAAGTAAATCAGGTAGATATTATATTTACGAGGTAAATTCAAAGCCTATGAGCTTTGATGAAGAAGAGATTGAGAAAAAGAAAATCGATAATCTATGCCGGTTATTTCTTCAACTCATTGAAGAATCCCCCTAATTCGAAAAGAAAAGATATCCATATACCTTAAGACAAGGTAAGCTATACTTATAATAGTCTTAAGGAGGAGCAGGATGTCTCATGCTTATTCACTTTCAATATAAACCGCTTTTTTCAAATCAAAATATTCCCGGCTGGAGTATTTCCTTTTATTATAAGAGAAAAAAATATACTGGAACCTATCACCAAACTGGAACGATTGAATGGACTGGTGAGGCACCTGGACAGGAGGACCTTGACATATTAACGAGCCAGATTCATGAGTTAATGCTTTATCATGTTTATGAATAGAGAAATAAATGCATGAAACCCTGCAATTTCCCACACAATAAGATAATCATCTCTTCTTATTTGAGGGGATTAAACCCGCGGCCAGAACGGGAAAGTCTGCTGGTTCATTTGAATCAGAGGAAAGGGTGACGCACATGGTTAAGGATAATCTCTCTACTAATGCGTCTGCCTTTGAAGGCAGAGACAAGGCTTATGTAGATGTAGATAGAATGATCAATGAAGGATTGTCCGGCGGTTCAGTTCATACCCGCCAAGATGCTGCGAATATTGAGGAAGCACATGATCTGCCTAAAGAAGAACCACCAGCTGAAGTTGAATAAATTTGCCGTGGCTGTACCTAATAATATAGATAGGTACAGCCATTTATCTTTTATGCTCTGCCATACTATTGGTATAATATTGCCTAAAGCCTGAAAATCTTTAAAAACGGGGAAATCATATATGATAAAAAAAATAATGTCACTCTATCAAAATTCCATCCTTTTTCCCAGCAAGCCCGAAAATCCATCAGATCGATATCTATATTTCTGCAATGAAGCAGAGGATGAATGGATTGGGATTCCTAAAACAGAGCTGAATGAACGGGAAGTAAGTCTCCTTAAAACACTCTATTCTCTAGTAGAGTTTCCAAATTCAAGCCTCCATCCGACTTTAAAAGCATGGCATGATTTCCTATATTCAAATGGTCCGTTGCCTAACCAAACAACTGGAAATACGCTTAGAATTATCCAGTTCAATATAAATGGGGCTGAAGCCAATCAACCTGAAATAGAATCCGCTTTAAAAGGCTTTTTCACTGAAGATGTAATGATTATTTGGGAAGGCGGAAGCAGAGGGATCGTAATTGAAGAAAAGAATACGATGGCCCTCTCAGAGGAAGAGATTCTTTCCATGTCAGAAACACTTGAAAGCGATTTTTATGTAAAAATTTCTTTTTACATCGGTAAACCAAGTGGATTTACCGAGCAGTTACCAAGTAAATTTCATCAAGAGAAGGAGTATTTTTCCTTTGCTGTTTCACGGATGGGTCAGTTAAATATCTTCACTTTTGAACGGGTATTTCCTGCTTATTTAGCTTTTCACCTGCCGCTCGAATTAAAAAGTAAGCTTAGCCAAGAAATCGTTGAGCTATTCCAAGAAGATCATGAAATGTTTTCGACGATCAAAGTTTTTCTTGAAAACAATTTGAATGCCAGTATGACAGCAAAAAAATTATATATTCATCGAAATACACTACAGTATCGAATTGATAAATTTGTCGAAAAGTCAGGAATCGGTCTAAAGGATTTTTATGGGGCTTTTACTGTCTTCCTAGCTTGCCTGCTTTATGAACAGCAGAAATGACAACATGCCCAAAAAAGCGTTTTCAATTTTTGTGCAACCTGTCTATATGTAAATGTTTTCATTCCCTGTAAACTAAAGATACAACTTACACAGGGAGGAAGAAAAAAATGGCTGAATTAAAATTAGATCATATTTATAAAATTTACGATAATAAGGTAACAGCTGTACAGGACTTCAACTTGCATATCGAGGATAAAGAATTTATCGTTTTTGTTGGTCCATCAGGCTGCGGTAAATCAACAACACTTCGAATGATTGCCGGACTTGAAGATATCTCTAAAGGTGATTTCTATATTGATGGAAAAAGAGTAAACGATGTTGCTCCTAAAGATCGTGATATCGCGATGGTTTTCCAAAACTATGCTTTATATCCGCACATGACTGTATATGATAACATGGCATTTGGATTAAAATTACGTAAATTTCCAAAAGACGAAATCGATCGTCGTGTTAAAGAAGCAGCAAAGATCCTTGGCTTAGAAGCTTACTTAGCTCGTAAACCAAAAGCACTTTCAGGTGGTCAGCGTCAGCGTGTTGCCCTCGGACGTGCAATTGTTCGTGATGCAAAAGTTTTCTTAATGGACGAGCCATTATCAAACCTAGATGCTAAACTTCGTGTTGCGATGCGTGCTGAAATTGCAAAGCTTCACCGCCGTCTTGATACTACTACTATTTACGTTACTCACGACCAAACAGAAGCGATGACAATGGCAACACGTTTAGTTGTTATGAAGGACGGTGTCATTCAGCAGGTCGGTTCACCTAAAGAAGTATATGAAAAGCCTGAAAATGTCTTTGTTGGCGGCTTCATCGGCTCACCTGCTATGAACTTCTTTAATGGGAAACTACAAGATGGAAAATTTGTGATTGGCAATACTTCGGTTGCTGTTCCTGAAGGAAAAATGAAATTCCTACGTGAACTAGGCTATGTTGGAAAAGATGTGATCCTTGGTGTACGCCCAGAGGATATCCATGATGAGCCTGTCTTTATCGAAGCATCAGCTGGAACAAAAATTAAAGCGAATGTTGATGTTGCTGAGTTAACTGGTGCAGAAATGATGGTTTATTCTAGCATCGGCGGTCAGGATTTCGTTGCCCGTTTAGATTCACGTGCAGAAGTCCAGCCTGGAGATTCCATTGACCTTGCTTTTGACTTAAATAAGGCGCATTTCTTTGATACCGAAACTGAATCACGTATCAGAACAGTAAATGAAAGATAAATGATAGAGACTTGGCCCCGTTATCTAGGTAACGGGGTCATTCTTTTATAAAAATCACTTCATCACGATGACAGGCTGGGCATCTATATAGGTGTGGACACTTTTGGCCTGAATTCGTATCTGGATACCCATCCTCGAGTTTCATTAGATCAATTTCCATATAGGGACTGTAATCATCAAAAAAATCAATGAGACGCCCGCTTTCTAACATTGGTTCCCCGCAATTCGTACACATTAAATAAACTTCTCTTAAACCATTACAAACTGGGCATATTGCCAATATGTTTCACCCTTTTATTTATAAGATAATGTTAGTTTGTGTTAACTTAAGCTTCGTATGTAATGGAATAAATTTCTAGCCATTTTTTTTGAATAGAACTTCAAAAATTAATCATAATAAACATTACAAAGCAACAATTACACCGATGGATGAAGCCAACAACAAGGGTAACTTCCGGTGCAAATCCGGATCATCCAACCAAAAAATGAGGCATCTCCAATTATTCTTTATCAACACCATTGATAATATGGGTTAGGCCAGGTGGCAATATTATGGTTCAATTCCATACTGACCCCAAAATTAATAAGAGGAGTGTTATTCAACTATGGCAAGTAACAACAACTCTAATCAACTTTTAGTACCAGGCGTCGAGCAAGCACTTAACCAAATGAAGTATGAAATCGCTCAAGAATTTGGCGTGAATCTTGGTGCAGATACTACTTCACGTGCTAACGGTTCTGTCGGAGGAGAAATTACAAAGCGTCTAGTAGCAATGGCAGAATCTCAACTTGGCGGCGGATTCCAACGCTAATTTTTAACAAACTTTATTGGCAAATTAAATAATATGGCTTAGCCCCCTCCTTCATAAGGAGGGGGCTTACAATTGCTGCTTAAACCATCTTATCAGGCTGAATCCAGTCAGCAAATTGTTCTTCCGTTACATAACCGGTTTTAAGGGCTGCTTCTTTTAAGGTACAATTTTCTTTAAATGCAAGCTTTGCGATTTCCGCCGCTTTTTCATACCCGATATGTGGATTAAGGGCTGTAACTAACATTAACGACCGCTCTAGGTTGTTTTTAATTTTATCTATATTCGCTTCTATTCCTATCGCGCAGTTTTCATTAAAGGAACGAATTCCATCTCCAAGAAGTCGTATGGATTGAATGAGATTATAAATAATGACTGGTTTAAAGACATTTAACTCGAAATTTCCTTGGCTGGCTGCAAAGCTAATTGCGGCATCATTTCCAAAAATCTGACAAGCTGCCATCGTTATGGCCTCACTTTGGGTGGGATTAACCTTCCCCGGCATTATGGAACTTCCTGGTTCATTCGCGGGAATATTAATTTCACCAATTCCACTGCGCGGACCACTCGCCAGCCAACGGACATCATTGGCTATCTTCATTAAATCAGCGGCTAATGCTTTTAAAGCTCCATGGACAAAAACAATTTCATCATGACTTGTCAGGGCATGAAATTTATTATCAGACGATTTAAAGGAATAACCCGTTATCTTTCTGAGTTCCTCTGCCGCCATCTGGCCGAATTGTGGGTGAGCGTTAATTCCTGTCCCTACAGCTGTTCCTCCAATCGCTAAACTCAATAAATGCTGACTTGCTTCTTTTATCATTTGTTCGTCTCTATCCAGCATTCCCCTCCAGCCGCTGATTTCCTGGCCAAGTGTAAGCGGGGTTGCATCCTGCAAATGGGTTCTGCCGATTTTTACAATGTCAGCAAAAGCTCTCTCTTTTTCCTGAAATGTTTTTTTCAGTTCTGCAATCGCTGGCAATAGTGCTTCAGTAATTTTTATATAGGCGGAAATATGCATAGCAGTTGGGAACGTATCATTTGAGCTTTGTGACATATTTACATCATCATTTGGGTGAATCTTTTCTGTACTGCCTATTTCGGCTAGCCAATTGTTTGCCCGATTTGCGATCACTTCGTTAACATTCATATTGGATTGCGTTCCACTTCCTGTTTGCCAGACAAGTAATGGGAAATGTTGATCATAATCTCCGTTATTTATATCATTACATACCTTTACGATGGCGTTCATTTTGACTTCGCTCAGCTTACCTAATTGACAATTTACGAGAGCAGCTGCTTTTTTAATTAAGGCCAGCCCATAGACCACTTCAAGCGGCATTTTTTCTTCGCTAATTTTAAAATTTTCCTTGCTTCGCTGTGTTTGCGCTCCCCAATACTTTTCTTCAGGAACACGAATCTCTCCGAGTGTGTCCTTTTCAATTCTAAACTTCTCCATGACGATCCACCTCACAATTTCGATTACTTCAATATATATATCCATTGTTGACTTATTTAAAAACTTCACACCAATTTGTTAAAATAAAAAAGAAGCTGTCCCAAAAGTATAACTATTAGGGGGCACCTTCTTTTTTATCCATTAAATTAGTCTGTTGATTTCCGCTCCAGGCACGAGCGGTTCGCGGGCGGGCCTGGGGAGCCTCCTCGGCGCTTAAGCGCCTGTGGGGTCTCCCCTGCCCCGTACTCCCGCAGGAGTCTTCGCGCCTTCCGCTCCAATCAACAGAGTGTAAAAAATTTTTCATCAGCCACCTTTTGGGTGAGCCTCCTTATGATTTAATGAGTGTATATCCGATAAAGTAAGAAAGAATTAAAAAACTGCCAATTGCTAATACAATTGAGTATTCTGACATATACATCCCACCCTTTGATTTTGAATTAAAAATATCATAAAGACGAGATGCAGCAAGTGATAAAAATTACACTTTTGTGACTTGGAGGTGAATTCTTTTTGAATAATGCTGGTTAGGAGCGGCCTTTTATTTTCTTCCTCCATTTTTCGATTTGTTTATTCCACTTGTCTTCCCATCTTTGAACTTCATTATGAAAATGTTCTTGATAATTATTTTTTTCTTCTTCCTTTTTCCTTTTTTCAATTAGTGGGCCAATATGCGGAACATTAAAACTTTGGCTCTTAGTGCCCCTTAATGACTCTTCCATCACCTTATTAAAGACAACAGCAGCACCAGTTCTACTAGTCGGAGTAATATAATGGTCAGCATCTGTTTTATCATACCCGACCCAGAACGCACCGACTAATTGAGGAGTATAACCAACAAACCATTGATCCTTCAAGCCATTTATCCCTTTGATTGGCACCTGGGTAGAACCTGTTTTTCCAGCTGTTTCTCTTCCAGGGATTTTTGCTGCTTTTCCGGTTCCTTCTTCCACCACACCAAGCAGCATAGTCGTCATCTTATCCGTTACAGCTTTCGTGGTAACCCTCACCTTTTTTTCTTTCCACTCGGCGGCTACTTTCCCCTCTGGATCAACAATTTTTTTTATCACATGGGCCTTAATTCTGCTTCCTTTATTAGGAAAGACTGAAAATGCTTCGGCCATCTCTAAAGGGGAAACCCCATTATGCAAACCTCCTAGCGCCATTGCTAAATTGTCATCCTCTTTAGCCAGCGGAATACCAAAACGCTTAACAGAATCAGCTCCCTTATCAATTCCTAATTCATTTAAGAGCCACACGGCAGAAACATTTTTTGATTCCTTTAACGCTTCATACATAGGGACCTCACCAGCATACTGGTGATCATAATTACCAGGCTGATAAGACCCAAATTTCATTGGTTCGTCCTTAAGCATATCGGTAATTTTCCAGCCTTCCTCTAGCGCTGGTGTATAAACAGCTATCGGCTTAAAGGATGAGCCCGGCTGTGCCTTTAATTGTGAGGCACGGTTATAACCTCTAAAGATATGCTCCCCTCTTCCGCCAATAATGGCCCTGACACCACCTGTTTTTGGGTCAAGTAAAACCCCGCCGCTCTGGACAAGACGGTCGCTACTTTTAGGAAAAAGGGAATTATTATGATAGGTTTCTTCTATAGCCGATTGCATTTTTGGATCAAGTTCCGTGTAAATTTTGAAGCCGCCTGTTAATAATTCATCCTGTGTAAAACCGTATCGTGTAATGGCCTCATCTAATACTTGATCGACATAATATGGATATTTACCGCGGAACGGATCGCCGCCATTATCATTTAAGACAATCTTTTCATTTTTTGCCTTTTGATACTGACTGTTATTGATATAGCCTTGTTCCTTCATTTCAGCCAAGACTAGATTTCGTCTTTCAGTTGCCTTTTCCATATGCTTATAGGGATTTAGTGCTGATGGTGCCTTAATTAAGCCGGCAAGTAAAGCCGATTCACTGACGGATAAATCCTGGACATTTTTGGCGAAATATTTGCTGGCCGCTTGTTTAATTCCATAGGCGCCGTCGCCAAAATATATTTGGTTCACGTACATTTGCAGGATTTCAGATTTTGAATACTTCCGTTCAACTGCAATTGCTAAAAAAACCTCTTGCATCTTTCTTTTAAAGGTCTTTTCAGACGTAAGAATGGTATTTTTCGTTAATTGCTGTGTAATCGTACTTCCTCCTTCAACCATCCCTCCTGCCCTCAAGTCTCGAAAGAGTGCACGTGCAGTTCCGATTAAATCAACCCCATTATGTTTGTAAAATCGACGATCTTCAATCGCTATAATGGCATTTTTTAAGGAAGCAGGGACTACTTTAATGGGAACCCCCTCATTCTTATTAGCAGACACTTTGCTAGCCATTTTTCCATTAACATCATAAAAAATCGTTGGCTGTGGCAACTCATTCTTTAACCCTGAAATATCTGCATCCTTTGTAAAATAGGAAAGAAAGCCGACAAAGGATAGTATTAAAATCAGTATCAATAAAACAATCACTTGAAACAAATGCCTCTTTTTCAGCTGTTTATAGAGCCCGATTACTTTATTAGTAAATACCACTATGATGACATCCTTTAGCTGTAATCTCTTTTAAAGGTATACTTTCCGGTTATTTATTAGGACTTATAACATCTTTATCAAAAAAAGATGGGCCGAGACCACATCTTTTCGTAATTCTATTATTCACTTTTTACCAGTTCTTTAAAGCGTTGTTTGGAAAGCTTTTCATCGAAGCTTGAAAAGATACGATAGTTTTGATCATCTAGTATCCGAAAATGCTTACTTAAAATATTTTGTTGGAGAATAAAGCTGTTTTTTTGTGAAATTACCCTCCACCAAACTCGGCCTCCAAGCGTTTTTGTTTTCCGAAGATCAATTCCGTTTAGGGCAACTGTTTCTAATACCTCAAGGGGTTCATTTCCAAATAAAAATTGGACCGTCTCCGTTTCTCGGAAAAGGGCACAAATTGCAACAACCGTCGACCAGCCAGCTAAAACCCTCCCCTTTTCAATTTGAACAAGAGTTTTCTTCGAGACACCAATAATATCAGCCATCTTATCCTGTGTATAACCGGCTTCTGCCCTAATTAGACGAAGCTTCTCAGAAACCTGCATAATAATTTCATCCCTGGTCACAGTAAGCCCTTCCTTCAATTTCTTCTAGTGTAATTTTACACAAGATTATTAGAGTATTCAAATTTCAAATTTTATAATTTCCATAACAATAAAAAACTGCTATAAATCACTATAGCAGTTTTAAAATACTTTTATTTTATTTGTGGTGGAATACTGCACTGACTTGAACAAGAACTTTTCAAATCACAGGCGGCGCATTTTCCCTTCTTGGATTTATTTATAAACTTTACTAAAGCCCAGGCTGCATACCCAAAAATAGCCACGCCGATTATGATACTAGCAATCATTCGTTCCACCCCTTCCAGATTTTACATCCAACCAAACAATTTTCCGCCTTGATATATGACCAAGGATAATACATAGGCAATCACAAACGCATATATCATGGCAAAAGCCGTCCATTTTTTAGAACCTGTTTCCTTATAAATCGTTGCCGTCGTTGCTAGACAAGGAATATACAATAGGATAAAGACCATGAAACTATAGGCTGCAAGCGGTGTATAGTAATGAGCCAATAACCCTTGCAGGCTTGCATCATTTGGCACAAAGTAAATAATATTCATCGTTGAAATAATCGCTTCTTTTGCCAGGAAGCCCGTTATTAAGGAAGCAGCTGCCTGCCAGGTGCCAAAGCCAATCGGATCAAAAATAGGTGCGATTATATTACCAATGGCAGCTAAGTAGCTATGATCCATATCCACCTTTAAACCATCAGGACCAGCATAGGATAACAGCCAGATAAAGACCGAACCGGCAAAAATAAATGTTCCAGCCTTTCTAACAAATCCTTTCCCTTTATCCCAAGTACTTCTCCATAATGATTGAAACTGTGGAAGTCTGTACGGAGGTAGTTCAATTACAAATAAAGATGTTTCTAATTTTAGTAGAGTTTTAGAAAAGATTTTCGCTAACGTTAATGCTACCACAATTCCCAACACGTATAGGCTAAGGACGACGAATGCCTTATGCCCTGCAAAAAAAGCCCCTACAAATAAGGCGTATACCGGTAATCTTGCTGAACATGACATTAGTGGTGTTAAAAGGATAGTTAATAGTCTCTCCCTAGGTGTTTCTATTGTTCTAGCAGCCATAATCCCAGGTACATTACAGCCAAAGCCGATCATCATCGGGATAAACGCTTTGCCATTTAATCCTACCGATTCCATTATGCGGTCCATTACAAGGGCAACACGTGCCATGTAACCTGAGTCTTCTAATAAGGAAATAAACAAGAAAAGTATAAAAATTTGCGGTACAAACACTAGTACGCCGCCAACACCTGCTACTAATCCTTCAATAATTAAGGCGTGAATAAAATCTGAGGCATGAATCGCACTCAAGACTGCCTCAAAGCCTGTAGTAACTGGTCCAGTTAGAAAGGCATCAAGTATATCAGAAAGTGGTGTTCCCAGCCAATCAAATGTCAGCATAAACATGAAATACATTAGCAAAAGAAAAATAGGCATCCCTAGAAAGCGATTTGTTACTATGCTATCAATTTTTTCAGAAAGTGGTAAACCTGAGTGACTTTTGCTTGCTGCATCCGCAACGATTTTTTCAATCACTTCTCTTCGTTTTAAATAAATATAATTGGCAAGTGACTTTTTATCCAACTGTGCTTGCAGCTTGTTTTCCAAGTTGTTTACAATATCGTTTATCCTTTGAGGATTGGCAATACTGTTAACATAATTTCGAACGTATTGATTCCCCTCAAAATATTGAATGGCTAGAAAACGTGTAGAGTGGCTGGTCTTACCCGTTATTTCTCCGGTAATGGCAGAAATTCCCTCCTCGACTTCTTTACCATAATAGACAAGATGTTTATTCACAGGCTGAATTGATTTTGTAGAGATTACATCAACAAGCTTGTCACAACCTTTTCCGCTTCGGGCCACTACAGGCACAACTGGAACGCCAAGTCCCTCAGCAAGCTTAGAGGCATCAATATGAATACCCCGTTTATTAGCAACATCAATCATATTTAAACCTATAAGTGCAGGCTTCTCAAACTCGAGCAATTGCAACGTTAAATGTAAATTACGTTCTAATTGGGATGCATCTAATATATTTAATAATCGGTCAACGGATTCATTCAAAAAGAAAGAGGTAACAACCCCCTCATCCTTTGATAAAGGGTTAAGAGTATATACTCCAGGTAAATCTATTAATTGTCCAATATTATTCTTGAAAACGCCGACTTTCTTTTCAACTGTTACACCGCTCCAGTTACCAACATACTCATAGGAACCTGTTAAATTATTAAATAATGAGGTTTTTCCAGTATTCGGGTTTCCAATTAGAGCGATTTCCATTATATTCTCTCCACTTCAATCTGAACTGCTTCTTTCCGGCGCAGTCCAACACACTGGCCGCATGATTCTATCATAATCGGTCCGCCAAATGGCATCACACATTTTACACAGACTTCAGATCCTTCAGTTATTCCTAAATCGAGTAAGCGTCTTTGAACGAGGTGACCAACATGAGAAAGATCAATTATTTTCCCTTTATCTCCTGCTTTTAAAGCTCCAAACATGTATATCACCCTATCTAAGTTAATTGAGAATGATTATCTTTCTAAATGTATTTTAACACTTTTTTGAGTTAATAAGCATAATAAATTTGACAAAAGTTCGAAAAAAAATCTTAAAATGCAAAAAAAAAGGAAAAGATAATCCTTTCCTTTTCTTCGTTCTTATAGACTTTTTTGCAGAACCATCTTCTTTGGTAGTGCACTAATTAACAAAACGGTGATGATTGCACTTATGATGAAATTCGGCAGCATATAAGTTCCATTATAAAGTAATGAGTAGATAGCTACCGGCTGGCCTTTAGGAGCATACTCTCCGAAAAAGGCAATTCCGGAAATCACATGGCAAATATATCTTAGCGCACTTCCCAAAAATGCCCCAGTTATTACGTACGTCATCCATTTTCCTTTGTTCTGTTCATTCAGTGCTTTTTTGATCGCTGAAGCAAAAATCCCTGAGGCTCCAACTACTGTGAAAGCAATAAAATAATCAATAATTCCTTGAACAATCGTATAAACTTGTGAAAATCCCATAATAAACTGAAGTAACCCTAATAAAAAGCCTGTTAAAAGTCCGCCTTTAATCCCCCAGCGATAGGCAATCAGAAATATTGGTACCATCGCAATGGATATGGAACCACCCTGCGGCCAAATTTTTAAAGAAACAATCCCCGCTACGAAATCTAATAAATAAGCAAGCGCAGTAAATACAGCAACCTCTGCGATAAATAATGTATTACTTCTCGTTTGATACACCAACTTCTCCCCCTTTATCTAATTGGAACCTCTTGATCTCTTCCCATAGACTATATGGCACCCGTAAATAGAAGAAAAAAAGCAATCCAGACAAGGAATGTCTGAATTGCTTTTGTATTTAGCAAACCACATCCCTACGCTAGTGTTAACTAACAGGTTCATAGGGTCAGAACTTGGTCGTTCACTCTCAGCCGCATAAAAAGCAGCTCCCCCTGTGGAAGTATTCAATTGTTATCCATAAAAAATATACTACTCTTCCTCTAATTAAACAAGATTTTTATTTTAGGGAATGTTATCAATTTCCTTCTAAATGATTAATAATTAACAACATTTTACTAGGTAAAAAATTTTTCTACAATTTTATAAAGGATTTTTACAATCATCAGCGAATTATCATGGTAATCAGTTGGTTAAAACCAATAGGGGGAAACAACATGTCTACGGGAGAACAAACGGATTTAGTCGCCTTTTTTGCGCATAACAAACAGCAATTAGTACAAGAATGGGAAGAAACAATAATGATTTACCAGGGTGATCCCTTTAAAGGTAAAATTCGTGAAAATGCCGAAGCCCTATTAGATGTCATTCTTACCATGCATACCTTATCAAAGGAAGAATTATTAAATGTTATTGAAAAGATTGCCATTGATATTTCAAAGGAACGAGTTTTGGCAGACATTAACATTGGTGATTTTGTTTACAATGTCAATACCGGCCGGACCGTTTTATATAGCTATTTAAGTAAAACAGGACTCACATGGTCCGACCTGCAGAAATCGATTAATGATATTAATTTCTGTTTTGATAAATTTTTATATTTTGCCGTATCCCATTATTCGGAAGCAAAAAATAAAATTATTGAAGAAAAGACGATGTTTATTGATTCAACCCACCAAGATCGCTTAACACTACTCGGCCAAATGACCTCAAGCTTTATTCATGAATTTAGAAACCCGCTTACATCAGTACAAGGATTTATACAATTACTAAAAGCTGATTATCCAAATATGCGATATTTAGATATTATTTCAAGCGAATTAGATCAGCTTAATTTTCGGATCTCACAGTTTTTGCTGCTTTCAAAAAAAGAGCTGATTGGCAAGGAAAAGGTTTACTTCAAATTAAATAACTTAATAGATGAGGTTTTAAATTTCCTCTACCCGAGCATTTTAGATGGTAAAGTTAAGATTCAAAATCATTTGACCGGTGATTTCACCTTGATTGGCTATGCAGATGAAATAAGACAAGTTTTTATCAATATCATTTTCAATGCGATTGATGTTTTGAATCATCATGAGGTAACCAATCCAACCATTGAGATCATAAGTTCATTAGAAGACAATACAACGATTAAAATAAGTATCTCAAATAATGGACCTGTCATTCCTTCCGAATTGCATAAAACCATTTTTGAACCTTTTTTCACTACAAAAAAATTAGGAACAGGCCTGGGGCTCTTTGTCTGTAAAGAAATAATTGAAAAACATAAAGGAAAATTAACCTGTGACTCTTCACAGGATAAAACCACCTTTTCCATTTTCTTACCAGTAGCATTAGACCAATTAGACGACCAAGAAATTACTCTATAGTAACATCATCAAATCCCCTTTTTAATAAGCAGGGATTTTTTTCTTTTAGTTTCATCTCCCGTTCCGGGCCGACTGCGCATATGATGTACCAAAAATCATCATCGGGAGAATGGGCCAATGTTTACATTAAAAGTAGATCATGAAATCGAGCTTCAATTGTTTCAACCGCATCACTCTCTAACGTTATTTCAACTTATTGAGGAGAATCGCGAACATTTGCGGGAATGGATGCCCTGGGTGGATAGTATGACCGCTCCGTATCAAGTTGAAACGGTTATTCCCATATGGCTTAATCAATTTGCCGAGAACAGCGGCCTGAATGTGGGGATTCTATATCGAGGTGAACTTGTCGGCTCCCTGGGTTTACACCAGATTGATTGGTATAACAGTATGGCAAGCATCGGTTATTATTTAGCAAAAAAAGCGGAAGGTCATGGAGTTATTACTCGTTCCGTTAAAGCACTGCTGAATTATTGCTTTTTCCAATTAGGTTTAAACCGGATTGAAATTCGCTGCGGGGTAAAAAATAAAAAAAGCCGGGCCATCCCAGAACGTCTAAGGTTTGTTAGAGAAGGGACAGTCCGAGATGGAGAACATTTAAATGGACATTTTCATGACCTCATTGTTTATAGCATGCTGGCGCGGGAATGGAATCCTGTTCAGATTTAATAATCAACATACCATAATCAAGCAGCCAGAATGGCTGTTTTTTTGTTAAATGAAAGCTTATTTGCTATTAAGAATCATTTTTGAAATAATATAAGGAAACTTGGCAATTTGAAAAAGTTAGAAGTTAGAATTTAGATTTATCGGGAATAATCATGACATAGAGTAAAAAGTAAGTGAGGTGGCATGCCTTACCCTTTGTAAGGTGCTAAATGATTTGGATGAACGTTTTAATTATTGTGATCCTAATTACCTTTACCGCATTTTTTGTCGCGTCTGAATTTGCTATGGTTAAGGTACGAACGACTAGAATAGATCAATTAATTGCAGAGGGCAATAAAAAAGCGGAAGCAGCCAAAAAGGTCATTTCTAATTTAGATGGGTATTTATCAGCCACTCAGGTCGGAATTACGATTATATCTTTAATCCTAGGCTGGTTGGGAGAGCCAACCGTCCGCGGAATTTTAGAACCAGTTTTCAGGTGGATTCAGTTACCGCTATCATTGAAACAAGTGATCTCTTTTATTCTTGCCTTTTCTATCATTACCTTTTTCAATGTTGTGATTGGTGAGCTGGCTCCAAAAACGTTTGCCATTCAAAAGTCAGAACAAATAATTATGCTTTTTGCAACACCATTGATACTTTTTTACCGGTTGATGTACCCTTTTATCTGGATCCTTAATCGGTCTGCTCGGTTTGTAACGGGCCTGTTCGGAATTAAACCAACTTCAGAGCAAGAGATTGTTTTATCTGAGGAAGAACTTCGTCTGATCCTGTCACAAAGCTATGAAAGCGGCGAAATCAATCATTCCGAATATAGTTATATGAATAATATTTTTGAATTTGACGATCGAATCGCGAAGGAAATAATGGTACCAAGAACAGAAATCATCACCCTTTCAAAAGATGCCTCGATGGATGAGATTATCAACATTGTCCGCGAGGAAAAATATACCCGGTATCCCCTTATTGACGGAGATAAAGATAATATCCTAGGCGTAGTAAATATTAAAGAGGTCCTTACCGATTGTATTCAGCAAAAATGTACAGGGGAACAGCCTCTTCTCCCCTATATTAAACCCGTGATCCATGTAATTGAAAATATCCCAATCCAGGAGCTTTTAGTGAAATTACAAAAGAACCGCTCTCATATGGCGGTGTTATCCGATGAATATGGAGGAACGGCTGGAATTGTCACTGTTGAAGATATTCTTGAGGAAATAGTCGGAGAGATTCGTGATGAATTTGATCTCGATGAGCTTCCACTTATTCAAAAAAAGGGAGAGAATCATTACATTTTGGATGGGAAAGTCCTAATCAGTGAGGTAAACGATCTTCTGGGAACGACACTTGAAGAAGAGGAAGTAGACACAATTGGCGGGTGGTTTTTAACTCAAAAGTTTGATGTCAAAAAAGGGGATTCGATTGACATGGAAGGCTTCACTTTTCAAATAAAAGAAAATGAAGGTCATCATATCGTATTTATTGAAGTCAGTAAGAATAATCACAGCGCCTCCGAATAATGGGGCGTTATTCTTTATGCATCATTTTTGTAATATTTAATTTTTTCGTTCATACTTACTGTTTTTTTCCATAAAATATGAGTATAAACTACTAACTAAACTAGAACGTTTGACTGTACGGTTTAATTTCTTTATAATTATTATTAATTTGTAAAATGTAGAGGTGGTATGATGGGGCTGTTTATCGGATTGGTGAAATAGCAGAAATTGCGCATTTGTCAAAACGCACGATTGACTATTATACGTCTATTGGCTTGTTAAAGGCAGAACGCTCTAAATCAAATTACCGCATTTATTCGGATGAAGCATTGGATGATTTGAAATTTATAGAGGAATGCAAATGTCTGCACTTTCCATTAGACGAGATTAAAAGAAAACTAGAGATGCGCAAAGAAAAAAACCTTCGTGAATCTGAGGTTGAAAAGCATGTAAGTGCTGTAACGCAGCAAATGAAACAGTTGCACAGCGACTTGTTTGACCTCATCCCTATTTTAGAAAAATTGGATGAGGAACAGAAAGAAAAGCTGACAAACAATCTTAGTCTGCTTAGAGCAGTTCTAATGAAATCACTTTTAAGTGTTACGACTTAACTTTTTTAAATAACTGGGAGGTGACACCTTACCCGTCTAACAACGGGATAAGGGAACTTATTTGGACATATTTAACTTGGTTATTATAGCCATTTTAATTGCCTTAACTGCCTTTTTTGTAACTTCGGAATTTGCAATTGTCAAAATTAGAAGTTCAAGAATTGATCAGTTAATTGAAGAAGGAAATTCGAAGGCAGTACCGGCAAAAAAAGTAATATCGAATTTAGATGAGTATTTATCTGCCTGTCAATTAGGTATTACGATAACTGCATTAGGATTAGGCTGGATTGGGGAATCGACCATTGAACATATTCTAGGTCCGCTTTTTCTAAAACTTAACGTCCCTGAGAGCGTGACTCAAATATTATCGGTCGGAATTGCTTTTGCTCTAATTACCTTCCTGCATGTAGTTGTTGGAGAATTGGCTCCTAAGACACTTGCTATTCAAAAAGCAGAGCTAATTACCTTGCTTGTATCGCGTCCGCTTATCATGTTTTACAAAATTATGTACCCTTTCATTTGGGTATTAAATAATTCTGCTCGGATTGTTTCCAGTATTTTCGGGCTAAAGCCGGTATCGGAAAATGAAATTGCCCATACTGAGGAAGAACTTCGAATTATCCTGTCTGAAAGCTATAAAAGTGGCGAAATTAACCAATCAGAGTTTAAGTATGTAAATAAAATTTTTGAATTTGACAATCGGATTGCCAAAGAAATCATGGTACCTCGAACCGAGATGGTTTCTTTATCAAAAGACGATTCATTAGAAACCTTTCTCCAGGTCTTACGTGAAGAAAAATTCACACGATATCCTGTTATTGATGGAGATAAAGACCATATTATTGGTTTAATCAATATCAAAGAAATCATGACTGATTTAATAGGCAATGAAAATCTTTCATCACAAACACTAGAAAGTTATACACGTCCAATTATTAGAGTAATAGAAACGATACCAATTCATGACTTATTAGTGAAGATGCAAAAAGACCGTGTTCATATGGCTGTCTTAATGGATGAATATGGTGGTACTTCAGGAGTTGTTACGGTCGAGGATATCCTCGAGGAAATTGTTGGTGAAATTCGAGATGAATTTGATATGGATGAGATTCCAGAGATCCGTAAGGTAAAGGAAAATCACTACATCATCGATTCAAAGGTTTTAGTTAGTGAGATTAATGATTTATTAGGGGTTGAAATTGATGATGAAGATGTCGATACAATCGGCGGTTGGATTCTAACCGAAAATTACGAAGCCAAAGAAGGAGACATCATTCTTCACGATTCATATAGCTTTAAAATTCTCGATATGGAAGAGCATCATATCAAGTACATTGAAGTATCAAAATATGCAAATAACGAGGAATCAACTTCCCCACAAGTACCAGTAACAAATTCAGAAGTCCTTTCATAGAAAATAGGCCGAATCTATCGGTCTATTTTTTTGGGCTTTAATCAAAATAAAAGGAGGCTGACCCAAAAGGTGATTGATGAATAATTTTTGCACACTCTGTTGATTGGAGCGGAAGGCGCGAAGACTCCTGCGGGAGTACGGGGCAGGGGAGACACCGCAGGAGCGAAGCGACGAGGAGGCTTCCCGTTCCGCCCGCGGAAAGCGAAGCGCCTGGAGCGGAAATCAACAGACTAAAAAAAGAAGGTGACCCTAAAAGTTATACTTTTGGGACACCTTCTCCGCTTATCATTATCTGTTTATTGAAATAATCATTTCTTCTTCTAGCTTTGCTATTTTAACTAAATGAGAATCCAGGCGGCGATTAACATGCTGAAGCTCATTGCTATGTGACTCCTCAATTCGCTGAAGTGAATCTTTAATATCTGACAAATCAATTTGATTTACTTCCACTCTATGTTCAATACTATCCATTTTTTCTAAACGTGAGAGCCTTTTTTCAATGGTTTCCAATGTAGTGTTAATGTTTGAATTAAGCTTTTTAAATCCAGTTCGTTCTCAGGTAATTTTACAAATTCTTTTTCCATTGAACAAACCTCCCTTCCTTTAATACTTATATCTTAACATCATTTCCACTATTATTATGTTACAAAAACAGCACAGTCTTTGTGCCTTTTTATTCCTTTGAATGTTCTGAAACAAAAAATGAACATTTATTTAATTATAAATTGAATGTGTCTGTCTATTATCACATTATTTCTTCTATGATTATTGTAATCTTACCTTATAAGGTATTGTGATTCTTACATTTTTATCTTTAACTTCTTCCTTATACCGGGTTAGTAAATTAAAAAGGTTGGTGTAAAAATATGCTCATATCGATTGATGAAAAAGCTGCATTGTGGTTCATGAAGGAATTTGAAATGAATAAGCCAATCAATATTCGTCTATTTCCCCAATATGCCGGTTTCGGAGAAAAGAATAAAGGTTTTAGTCTTGCTTTCTCAGCTGAGCGTCCTGCAAATGTCGGTTACACACAAGAAATGAACGGAATAACCTTTTATGTAGATGGAAATGACACTTGGTTTTTTGAGGATACCGAGACATACTTATCTTTTAATGAAGTAATTGAGGAAATTCAGGTTAACTATAAGGAAACACCAGCGATTCAGTAAAAAATAAAAGACCAGCCGTTTTAAAATGGCTGGTCTTTTATTCTCCGGCTAGTTTACTTGCTTACCTAGGGTCGGAGCAAATAATTTTGCACTTTCAAAAGCTTTTCCAAGTTTTTCTTCACCTTGCGCGAAAAGATCATCGCCTGCAGTAAGTGAAGGTGTATCTTTCTTTAATTCATCTGCTTTTGCTTGATAGGATGCAGAATAGTCCTTTAATGCTGCCTCAAGATCAACTTTTTGATCCTTAAGCCCTGCAGGAACTTGAATATTGTTTAATTCTTCAGCAACGGCAGCAGCAGATTCACTCGCTTTTGTCTTCTCCTCAACAGTTGGCAATTCCTCAGACGTCGCATCTTCCTTAGTCGCTTTTGCCATATATGAATTTAAATCAGCATCTTTTGCATTAACCTTATTGCCAAGTTCCATATAAAATTTAACTAATTCCTTCTTAACATCGACTTTAGTGGCAGCTGTTTCTTTCGTTGTTTCCTTATTGTCTGTTTTTGACTCGTCATTTGCTGAACAAGCAGCTAACCCTATGGCCATTGTTAAGGCAGATAATGATAATAAAAATTTCTTCATCGGTTTTCCCCCATTGATCTCTATTTAACGCCTTGACTATTTTACATCATTTCATGTAAGGAGAAAAGTAAAAAAATGTTCCATAAAATAATAATTTTTTAAACTTCTCCTAAATAAATATTTATAATTTGCAAAGCAATAAGGATTAAGAATATTATATTACCTACATTTCCAAGCATGTAAACTTGTGTTTATAGAAAACACAGTAATAAATTGTGAAATATGTTACAATAATGAATTTTTCATGTATAATAAAGATGACATAAATTTCCACACAATTAATGGTTACCGAAATTCCCCAAAACTTTCATAGAAAGGGGTTGGACATTTTGGAACGCATGGGGCCTCAAATACATTTCTTCCATTTGGCTTTTGATTTATCGATTATCTTAACTTCCTCAATACCTATACTCATTTCATTGATAATAGGTTTAGGTGGATTAACTGTGTACTCAATCGTTCATAAATATTTTAAGAGTACTAATCAAAAAAGCAAACAAAATAAAGAAATTAATGTAGTTGATACAGGCAATAATTATCCCACCATCGAAGTTACACTCGACCAAGTCCGAAAAGCGGTAAGAGAATTCTCTGATAATCTTCCTAAAGGCGTTTTCCGTACCATTTTAGTACTAGATGATAACCGCATTGACTTTGAACAGCTCGCCCCCCATCTTGGCGGAATTCCTTCTAATAATTTCTATATGTCGAAGGAAACCTACGATTTATTCGAAGAAAATGAAAAATTAATACCAGCAGAAATGGATACGGTCCAAAAGGCAGTTGACCAATATGTAAAGGACCATAAAGAGTACCCAATGTTACAATTCGATCCGCAGCACAGGGTAAATTATTATTTGCTTTTACAAGAACACTACTTAAAAGAATCGCCTGTTACACAATTTTACATTACTGACCTAGATGGACTTATCACACATATTAAGCCTCGGAATAAAAACTCCTCTCAGCTCTGAGGGGAATTTTTTTTCTTTCGGGTAGTTTTTTTTGCTTTTCTTTTAACAATATTGAGATAATAGCACTAACTATTAATTATAAACCAAAAATGAGGGGTACAAAGATGATAAAACAGAAAAATAAATCGCAGCATTTAGCGACTATTTCTCTCGCAATCATGGGAATCGGATTTATTGCTACACTTCCATTACAAGATTCATTTTGGGGGCATATCCTCCAGGGTGGTTTTGAAGCAGGTCTTGTTGGAGGATTAGCAGATTGGTTTGCGGTAACTGCTCTTTTTCGGCATCCGCTTGGCATTCCAATTCCGCATACTGCATTGTTGCCTAAGAATCGGCATAGAATTACTGCAGGAATTATTTCTATGCTCGAAAATGATTGGCTTACAAAAGAAAGTATTCGTAAAAAAATCAATTCGATTGGTTTTACAAATAAGTTAGCTGACATCGTAGACACTGAAATTAGCTCCAAATCGGTACAAAAAAATATTGTGATGTTTGCCCAACATCTGATTAAAAAAATAGAGGTAAGAAAGTTAACGCCAATTATCGAAAAAGAATTAAAAGCTAAATTAATCGACTGGGATATAAAAAAATATCTTCCCTTACTAATTGACCAAGTAAAAGAACGAAAATATCACGAAAAGACCCTTGATTACATTCTTAAGGAAATTGACGAATGGGCAGCGAAGGATTCCACTAAATATAAGCTGGGCGGAATGGCCGTGGATGCGGTAGAAAACATCAAGGCAGATGGATTTATGCAGTTTGCCCTAAAGTCTTTTAGTAATCTTGTTAACGAGGAGAAGCTAGGTAATATTATCCAAAGCCTTATTCAAAAAGGTGTTTCCAGTTACCGCGATCCGCATAATCAAAATCGGCGAACATTATTGGTTCATATTCAAAACAAGCTTGAATCAATCAAAACCGACGAAAAAATCTATGAAGAGCTTGCTAATTTGAAATCTCATGCCATTACCAAATGGGAACCACAAGAGCAAATTAATGATATATTAGAACAGTTTCAGCAAAAAGCAATCGATTTCGTTGCAGAACCTGTCTTTTTAAATGATTACCTGCTTCCATTCATAAATGATAATCTAAATGCATTAAAAAACAATCCAGAAAAAATAGAGAAAATAGATACGTGGATTAAATCCAAACTCTCTTCCTTTGTGGATAAGAATCATTCCAAAATAGGCAAACTTGTCAAAGAGAATTTAGACAGATTGGATGATAAAACATTGATTAACATGGTCGAAACGAATGTTGGGAAAGACCTGCAATGGATACGAGTGAATGGAGCGGTATGCGGATTTTTGATTGGTCTTATCTTAGTAGGTATTAGAGCTTTCTTTTAATTGCCTTAGTAAATAAGGCTTTTTTTTGCGACTAACCATTAACAAAAATATAGTTCTTTTTCAGGTCCTCCTTTCATATTTAGTACTATAGTGCTGTTGGTGGAACCTTAATGGTAATAGCGGTTATTTTCTTTGCGATAAATATCTTGAAAAATGTAAAGCGATAAACTCTCATCTAAAATAAGCGAAGACACCGAAATGGTGTCTTCTTAATATCGATTACCTTTTATAAATTTCTAATAGTTTCTTTCTTAGCTTGTCTTTTTCTTCATTTGTCTTTCGATAGTCGTATTGATAAATCGCACCCTCCCAGTCACCATACATGGGGTTAGGGAAAACGATTAGCTTACGGCCAAATTCTGCTTGGCGCCTGTCCACCTCTTCAGATCGATCTGAAACGGTTAAACCCTCAAACCCGCTAAAATCACCTAAATTGTCACCAAAGTACAAAAGAATGTCGTGAGTTTTTGCGACTAGCATGCGGCGGGTTTCCTTCCCTTTTTCACCAGGTTGTTGTAATAACACATGCCCACTATTAACTTGAGGAGCACCTGCATTTAGTAAATTTTTCATGGTTGCTGCTTTTTGTGCTTCGTTACGGTTAGATATGTAGAAAATAGCTACTCCCCTTGCATTAACATATTGCAAGAATTCAATTGCACCTGGTAAAGCTTTTGCTTCCCCTCTGGTAAACCAGTCATTCCATCCGAAGGGAACTCCTTTTCCATGAAGGACATACCAAGCCTGATGAGGGCTGTTATCAAGGATAGTCTCGTCGATATCAAGGATAATCGCAGGTTTTAAATTGTTTGCTTTTGGGCGGTCCCTCAGAATTTCATCTAATCTCATTCTGCCAAAGTTATAACCTTGGTAATATAACGCTTTTGCTTCGGCAGAGTTTTGGAACCAAAGTACCGACATAGTGTTTTGTTCATACAAGTTTACCGGTGAACTACTTATCGTTTCTGCCTTTACATGTAGAGAGAGTGATAAAATCATTAACACAGTCAAAAGCCATTTAGTTTTCTTCAATCCATACCCTCCTTTTTCTTTTTATCTATAGTAGTATGTGAAAGAAAGAAATATCCTAACGATTAGACCATAAAAAAAGAGCAGCATGTCCCAAAAAAGACATGCTGCTCTTTTCAAGCTTAAATTATTCGTTTCTTCAGACTGGTTTCGCTTTTATCTCGTTTATGAAATCCTTTGATATAATAAACAGCTACTAAGAAGATTAAGAATATCGGTCCAATCACTAAGGCAATTCTTGTATCAGGATTATACGCCATTAATGCTATGACAAATGCTAAAAAGGCTAGTGCAAGATAGGAAGTATAAGGAAATAATGGCATCTTATATTTTAATGCCTTAACTTCACTCTGACCTAGAGATTTACGATACCGAATTTGCGATAAAAGTATAATTCCCCAAGTCCAAATGGCTCCAAACGTAGCAATACTCGTCACCCAAGTAAATACCTTTGCTGGAACAATATAATTTAGAATAACCCCGATCAGCAAAGCACCAGCTGATGCAATCACGGCCATTCCGGGGACCCCTCCTTTTGTAACCTTTCCAAAGTTTTTAGGGGCCTCACCATGTCCGGCAAGATTAAATAACATCCTAGCCGTACTGAAAATACCACTATTACAAGATGAAAGGGCTGCTGTTAGAACAACAAAGTTAATAATACCTGCCGCCCCGGGGATGCCAATCTTTTCAAAGGTAAGGACAAATGGACTGCCTTTTGTGCCAATTTCCTCCCAAGGATAAATCGACATAATCACAAACAAGGCACCAACATAAAATAACAGTATTCGCCAAAAGACTGTATCAATTGCTCTTGAAAGAGACTTTTCAGGATTTTTTACCTCTCCAGCTGTAACCCCAATCATTTCAATTCCCAAGTAGGCAAACATAACCATTTGCAAGGATAATAAAACTCCTTTTATTCCATTCGGAAAGAAGCCGCCATGTTCCCACAAATTCTTGAGACCGGTTGCAATCCCGCCATTCCCCAAACCAAAAATAATCATTCCTGCACCGATGAGAATCATCGCAATGATGGTAACGATTTTAATTAAGGCAAACCAAAATTCTAATTCCCCATAAGCTTTAACAGCAAGAAAGTTTACTGCCGCCATGATTACAAGTGCTGCCAACGCCCATAACCATCTTGGAACAGACGGAAACCAATATTCCATATAAATACCAATGGCTGTTATTTCCGCCATACAAGTAACAACCCACAAAAACCAATAATTCCAGCCTGTTATGTACCCAGCTAGCGGTCCTAAATAATCACGGGCATATTTACTAAATGACCCTGCTACTGGCTTTTGAATCGCCATTTCTCCTAAGGCCCTCATAATGAAAAACATAATTAACCCGCTAAATGCGTAACCTGCCAAAATACCCGGTCCTGCCATTTTAATTGCTGACGCAGAACCTAGAAATAATCCTACCCCAATAGCTGCGCCGAGAGACATTAGCGTTATATGTCTTTCCTCTAAACCGCGATGAAGTTCTTTGTCCTGAGTGCTTTTACTCATCTTATGTATCTCCTCCTGATCAAAACTTCAATTTTCCATGCATCATCCACTTGTTCATAACTTTAAATAAAAATAATATTTGAATAATTATAATACTACTTATCTGCAATTAATGCGACTGCATATCCTCCCCTTTTTTATATTGTTAGCGTTTTCAAATCTACTTAAATTTTTTTTGAACATTTCCTGACATTATTTTAACATTTTTGTGAACAATATTTTTTTGTAGAATAACGAGAAATTTACGCTAACTTTTTGTAGAATTAAACTAAAGAATATAATTTTATCCTGACAGATATTCTGGAGGTTATCATATTGAATACTAGCCAACATGATCCGTTTAAAACAGCTTTTGATAGTTTAGAAGAATTTGTTGATCTAATCAGCCAAGTTTTAAATTGCCCAATTACTATTGAGGATGCAAATCATCGACTACTTGCCTATAGTACACATGATGAACGGACTGATCCAGCAAGAATCTATACAATTATCGGACGAAGAGTGCCAGAAAAGGTGATCAATCAATTATGGAAGGAAGGCACCATTCCTGCACTGCTGCAAACTCGAGAACCAATCCGTGTTAAAAATATGGATGATATCGGACTTCATAATCGAGTTGCTATCTCTATTTGGAAACAGGATGAAGTATTAGGCTTTATTTGGGCGATCGAGATTGACAAAACTTTAACGGAACAGGATTTCGACTTACTCAGAAAGGCAGCAGATTCTGCGAAAAATAAACTATTACAGCTCCAAACCAGAAAAAATAAAAAGGAAGAACATTCGCAGGAATTCTTCTGGAAACTACTAACAGGACATTTGAAGGGTGAAAAGGATATATATGACCGATTTCATGCGTTAAAAATTACACCCTCACGCTCTTATGCGATTGCAGTATTTCAATTTCCTGAAAACATAACAAGTAAAGTTGAGCAAAACATCTCTTATTTATTAAAGACAGGCCAGCTGATGAAAATTCTGCTTTATACCATTGACTGTAATCAATTAATCATCTTAATTTCTGCAGATAATATAAAAGAGCCTTACCAGGAATTTAATCGCTTTGTTCAAACCTTTGTTTTGACAATGACCGAGCGGTACGATATTAAGGGAATCACGCCTGTATATAGCAGTATTTATGAAGATTATCAAAAAATTGGCCAAGCCTATCAGGAAACATTAAGAGTCCTAACAATTAAAGAAAAATTCCCATTAGAAACAGAAGAAATATTTAATTATCACAAGCTGGGGATTTACCAACTATTTGAACTCATTTTGGAAAAAAGACAAAGTGAAGCATATCAAAATGATTCATTAAAAAGGCTGCAAGATTATGACCAAAAACATCATAGTAATTTAGTTGAAACATTAGAAGTCTTCTTAAATAAAGATAACAATATAAATGATACCGCAAAGGAACTAAATGTTCATGCCAACACCCTTAATTATCGGTTAAAGCGTATATCGGAAATTGGCGATGTGCATTTAAAAGATCCAAACCAGAAAATGCTTCTGTATCTTGACCTAAAGCTCGAGAAATACAAATAGATATGAACATTTTGTGAAAATCCCCAAAGGGAATAAAAAATTTTCTCCTTTCTAAACAAAGTATTTTTAAGGAAAACATTTTATACTTTAGCCATAGCAACTATACTTTACAGTATTAGGGAGGATTTCAGATATGTTTATTGGTGTACCTAAAGAGATTAAGAATAATGAAAATCGTGTAGCACTTACTCCAGCCGGTGTGGTTACATTAGTTAAAGCAGGTCATATTGTATTAATTGAAAAAGACGCCGGGGTTGGAAGCGGTTTCACTGATGAGCAATATATAGAGGCAGGCGCAGAAATTATAAAAGATCGTAAAGAGGTCTGGTCAAAATCGGATATGATTATGAAGGTAAAAGAGCCTTTAGAAAGCGAATATCAGTATTTCCGACAAGGATTAATCTTATTTACTTATTTACACCTTGCTGCTGAACCTGCACTTGCACAAGCACTAAAAGATAAAGGTGTACTTGCCATTGCCTATGAAACAGTCTCCGTGAACAATACACTGCCGTTGCTAACTCCAATGAGTGAAGTTGCAGGACGTATGGCTGCACAAATTGGTGCACAGTTCTTACAAAAAAATAACGGCGGTCAAGGTATCCTTTTAGCTGGTGTTCCAGGGGTTAATCGTGGTAAGGTAACCATTCTCGGCGGTGGTATTGTCGGAACCAATGCAGCAAAGATGGCGATTGGTCTAGGTGCAGATGTGACGATTATCGATGTAAGTGCAGACCGTTTACGCCAGCTGGATGATATCTTTGGAAATCAAGTTAAAACGCTAATGTCTAATCCATATAATATCGCGGAAGCGGTTGCACAAGCCGACCTTTTCATTGGAGCAGTGTTAATTCCAGGTGCTAAGGCTCCAAAACTAGTGACAGAAGACATGGTGAAATCAATGAAGCCAGGTTCTGTTATTGTCGATGTTGCGATTGACCAAGGTGGAATTGTCGAAACTAGTGACCATGTAACAACACATGATAACCCTACTTTTGTGAAACATGGAGTGGTTCACTATTCAGTGGCCAACATGCCAGGTGCGGTTCCTAGAACATCTACCATTGCCTTGACAAACGTAACAGTTCCCTACGCATTACAAATTGCTAATAAAGGGGTATTAAAAGCCATTTCAGAAAATGCTGCTTTGAAACTTGGCGTAAATACGGCAAATGGAGAAATTACTTATGAAGCAGTGGCAAGGGATTTAGATTATCAATATGTACCGGTAGAAGATGCATTGGTAAAGGAACTTGCTTCAATCTAAACACAACTTTTCAAACCCTATATCGATAAAATAAAGGGCAGCTATCAATCGATAGCTGCCTTTGCTTTATAAGTACTTCCGATGAACACCCTTCCCATCATATGAAAACAGCATTTTTCTTTCTTCGATCATGGTTTCTATATGAACCGGTCTGCCCCAAAGCTGGTGAATATAAGGAAGGACTTTTTCGAGGTATTTCACATCTAATTCCACACCTTCATACCAGTGCTTTAAGTACAGTTCACCATTTTTCAGGAAGTCACCATCATTGACAGTAATATATGGAAATCCCCCATTAACACGCATATTTACAAGCTGATCCCGAATATGTTCCCATTCTTTATCAACGACTTTGTAATCCCTCCCTTGCTTTTGGAAAAGATACATATCTTCTCTCATAACAAGGTCCTTATTTAAGTAATTACGCAGGAAGGAAATATCCGATTCAACTTCACGAACCTCGAACATTTTTTCCCTGCCTGAGCCAGGTTGAATTCCTCTTCGTTTCATTTCCTCTGTTGGATTATTATATCGCTCTTCAATATCCTCAAAAATTTTAATACCGAGATAATAAGGATTTATTCCTGTTTTTGATGGTTGGACAACCCCAGCATTTAACTTGGCAAATTCAATTGCTTCACCACTAGTTAAGTCCAGTTCCCTTAAGATTCGTTGATGCCAAAAGGAAGCCCAGCCTTCGTTCATGATTTTCGTTTCAAGCTGTGGCCAGAAGTAAAGCATCTCCTCTCGCATCATGGTTAAGATATCCCTCTGCCAATCTTCCAGCTCTCTAGAGTAAGTTTCAATAAATAATAAAAGATCTTTTTCAGGCCGTGGTGGGAACTTCCTTTTCTTCGGTTGGTTGTTTACCTTTTGATCTTTTTCGTCCAGTTTCCAGAGATCGTCGTATGGAGTTACGGCAATGGGATCTAATTCTTCGTCTTCCTCATCATCTCCAATGGACCAAGAAAGCTTTGGCCGCATAAGCGAAGGGTCAATATGTTCATCAATAGCCAGGATGGCATCTAAAAAGGTTTCAACTTCCTTTTTTCCATATTGAATCTCATATTTATGAATTCGTTCAGCAGTAGCGGCCATACTTTCAACCATATCTCGCTTGGTGTTTTGGAAACGGACATTATTTTTAAAGAAATCACAATGAGCCAGCACGTGAGCAACGATTAACTTATTTTGTATCAGGGTGTTTGAATCAAGCAAGAATGCATAACAAGGGTTTGAGTTTATTACGAGCTCATAAATTTTACTTAGACCTAAGTCATAGTGCAGTTTCATTTTGTGGAATTGCTTTCCAAAGCTCCAATGTGAAAATCGTGTTGGCATACCATAAGCACCAAATGTATAAATAATTTCAGCTGGACAAATTTCATATCTCATTGGATAAAAATCGAGTCCAAAACCAGTGGCGATTTCAGTAATTTCACTTATGGCATATTCAAGCTGCTTACGATCCTCTATATTCATTCCTCACTCCCCCTTTTCCTCTTAACACAATGTATGAAGAAAAGCCGGGATTGATGAGGGAGATGGCCAAAAAACAATAGCAAGCCTTATTGATTTTTTGATTCTACTCCGAATTTCCTATTATGAGATTAATGGCGCATCTTTTTTGCCTCCCTCGCAAGAACAAGGCCGACATATTTGTTTCGTTTCCATTCATTTTTAAAAACTGACAGGGGGGGACTTGTGTCTCCCACTAAGTAACTTATTTCAATGGTCATGGCTGGTTTGTGATAGGTTGTAATAAACCAATCCGTAAATCCTCCGCCAAATGAATCGGGATCAGGTTTCGCTAGTTTATAGTTGGTTAGTCTAGAAATTCTCTTTGCAACCTTATAATCACGCTTCACATGTTTTCCATTTTTATAATTCCAAAAAATCTCCCTTCCTGCCGTATGATACGCCACCGCAATCGAAGGGTTTATCTCTTTAATAAATCGGGTCAAAGCGATAACTTCTTTAGATTCTAAAGGTCTTTTACCTTTATAAAATGCATAGCTTGGGTTTGAAGGTTCTTGGTTAAGCTGTTTCCAGCCTGCAGGGTATTGTCTGTTTAAATCCACACCCATCCCGTTAGCTTTCCATCGCTTGAAATTACTTGACCCTTCATTCATTAATAACAATTGTTTCTGAAGACTAGCGGGAAATGACTCGAGGTTAGTTTGTTGAATATAAACACCATCTGGATTTAGCATAGGGATAAACCAAATAGAAACTTGATTAAGGATATCAGTTGACCTAAAACCCATTCTCTTACCGTTCTGATAGGCATCGGCATAATGCTCAAGCATGTTCATTAAAAGGGCGCTTGTCATCCATTCTCGTCCATGATGAGCACCTATTAAAACAATATTAGTTTTTCCTCTGCCCAGCTTTACTCCCCAAATTTCTTTTCCATAATGGGTTTTGCCAATTGATTTCATTTCGGTCTGGTCCCGATATTTATTATTGATTTTTTCCAGATCCTGCTGCAGACGGTTATATGTATAAGGTTTATCCGCTTGTATGATTTTTGCTTCTGCTGCGGTAAATATGAGTGTGAAAAGACAGAAAAGGACACAAGTAATTCTAACCAATTAAAGCACCACTCTTCTTTAAAAACTAATTTTATACTGGTAAATGTTGAAAACAGCGTAAACATTAGATGTCCAACATTTTCTGTGAAAGTTATTTGGGGAATGTCATAAAATAAAGTCAACTCCTAATAAGGAGGAGGCAAATAAAAATGAATAAGATGGATTACGACCGAGCGTTATATTATACGCACAGATCAGAATGGGACAATTTGCTTATCTTAATGGTTCGGACAAAGGACCAATTTTTATCGAAAAAGATTGAACAATTCCTGCACGCTTATAATTTTGAACGTGACTATACCGTGATTGAAACTAAATTATATAGTCTTCTTCGTTACATTGACCATGCTAATGAATCGCTGGATCCTGATGAAAATGGCTTACCGATGTATAGTCTTTCCTGAAAAAAAAAGTGGATACCAAATTGTTGAGAAAATTTTTTCTACCGGGAAAAAAGAATTCCACCAAAAAAACGGCTTCCAATAGGAGGCCGTTTTAGTATTATTAAGTTCTCTTTTATTGGCTTAAATAGTCTGAACCATTTTTACTTTCTTATCTACTAATGCCATAAAGTCCTTTTCAATCGTTTGAAGCTTATGTTTGCTTTCTTCAAGGCTGGAACTATTCACACCAAAGTAAAATTTAACTTTCGGTTCTGTCCCCGATGGACGTAAGCATACCCAAGAGCCATCTTCAAAAATATATTTTAACACATTGGATTTAGGTAATGAAATGGTCTCTTCTCCATTTTTCGTTGCTCGGACACCTGTCAAATAATCTTCGCTTGCAAGAGTCTTAACTGTACCTAAGTTTGTCAATGGTTCATTACGGAAGGATGCTAATAGGCGTTGAATCATCTCTGCCCCTTCTTTTCCTTTCAGAGTTAAAGAACGAAGTCCCTCTTGGTAGAAACCGTATTTTTCAAAAACACGCAGCATCCCTTCATATAGGGTTAATCCTTGTTTTTTATAATAGGCACAAACTTCCGTAGCAAGCAGAGCAGCTTGAACTGCATCCTTATCACGTGCAAAGTCACCGATCAAGTAGCCGTAAGACTCTTCATAGCCAAATAGGAAGGAATGCTCGCCCGTTGTTTCATATTCCTTGATTTTTTCTGCAATAAATTTAAAGCCAGTTAAAACATCCACTGTTTCTAACTTGAATGCGGAAGCAATTCTCCGTCCTAATTCAGAGGTAACAATCGTCTTTAAAACAACACCATTCTCAGGCAATGTTCCTTTCGCTTGTTTCTGAGAAAGAAGATAATCCACTAATAATGCACCTGTTTGATTACCCGTTAAGACAACATATTCTCCCTCATGATTTGGAACAGCAATCCCTAGACGATCCGCATCGGGGTCAGTTGCAATCAAAATATCAGCTCCGACCTTTTTTCCATCACGGATCGCTAATTCAAAGGCAGCATGCTCTTCCGGATTAGGGCTTTTGACAGTTGAAAATTCAGGATCGGGAAGTTCTTGTTCTTTTACAACCGAAACATTTTTATATCCTAATGCCGCAAGACCTGCTCGGACTAATTTATTGGCTGTTCCATGTAATGGCGTAAATACGATTTTAATATCTGTCTCTTCAGCAAGAGTTGGATTCTCAGAAATGGTTTTTAATTTTTCAATATAATCTTGATCAATTACAGAACCAATTGTTTTGATCAAACCAGCCTGACGTAATTCTTCCTCACTGCTGACTTCGATTAGTAATTCATTTTCAATTTCATTTACCTTTGCAATCACAATATCAGCCGCTTCAGGTGGCAGCTGACCACCGTCTGATCCGTAAACTTTATAGCCGTTATATTCCGGGGGATTATGGCTCGCTGTAACCACAATGCCAGAAAAAGCATTTAAGTATCTTAATGCAAACGATAGTTCTGGTGTTGGTCGCAGCTCATCAAATACATATGTTTGGATTCCTTTAGAGGCAAGCGTCTTAGCAGCCTCCAATGCAAACTCAGGTGATTTATGGCGTGAATCATAAGCAATTACTACACCGCGCTTTTTCGCTTCGTCACCGTGCTCTTCTATGAAAGCTGCCAATCCTGCGGAAGCTTTACGGACGGTATAAAGGTTCATGCGATTCGTCCCTGCGCCAATTTCCCCACGCATTCCACCTGTACCAAACTCAAGATTCTTATAAAATATTTCTTCTAGTTGTTTTTCATTACCTTTTAATGCTTCTAATTCATTTTTTAATTCATTGTCCAACCCTTCAAATTCCTGCCAGCTTTTTGCGATTGCTTTCCATTCCATAGATGTGATCCCTCCTATTTATGTACATACCTCTAATTCGAAGTTTAATACTGTTTTCCCTCTAAAAATGACAAGATAAAAACCGACATTTTTTGCAGAATATGTGAAAGCTACTCATATTATAATACCTCAAAATATGACAATAAGAGAAGGAATAAAAAAAAAGCCTGTAAAAAATCACAGGCTTAAGTTAACTACTTATATAATTAGTTCATTATCTGCTTTGGTGTAGATACTGAGAATCGAATTCTTTAAACTTTTACCTTGAATAAACTGTTCAAAATCAAATGGGAAAAACAGTCCAAATTCATTTAATGTAGCAGCATTTCTATTAAACACCACTTCGTATTGCTCATCTAAGGGTGATGATTCTAGAATGGAAATGATCGTCTGTATACATGTCATAACTTGAAATGCATCTTTTAAAGTATTAAAATCCAAAGATGTGTCCAGGATCTTTAATTCCATAAATTGACTAATTTCTTCATCATTAAAAAACTGAGGAAAAATATTAGAGTAAACGTACCTCACCAGTTCATTAATTTCTTCTTCTTGACTTGGTGTCGAGGCAAAAACTATTTTCACTTATTTAACCCACCTTTGCCATCGCTTTTTTCTGTCGTAATATATATCATAAGAATAACATAATTCGAAGTGAATTTTGGGTGGTAATTATCACCACAGTAAGAAAAGCGTAAGCGCCTTGGTTATGCGCTGGAGCTGGACAATTTATAAAAGGAGAAAGTATGATTATAACTAAACGTACTGGTGAGTGGCTGCAAATCATCGTTCCAAGTGAATGGGAAGGAATTACGATTACTGACCTTTTCCGAGAGGTATGGCAGGCTCCAAAAAAATTAACCCATCATTTTCGGTCTGAGAATAAGGTCTTACTTGAAGGTAATCGGAGTAATTGGAACAATCCACTTCCTGCAGGGGCAAAAATACAACTTCATCTATTTGAAGAAGAAGCTTCTCAGGTGATCCCGTCTTACCATGAGATAAATATATTATTTGAAGATGAGCATGTTTTAATTGTCAATAAACCGCCATTTATGAATACACATCCAAATGACCCTGAAAAGGAAACAGATACACTTATGAATGCCGCTGCCTTTTACCTCTTGTCAAAAGGAGAATCAGCAAATGTTCGGCAAGTACATCGACTGGACCGTGATACATCAGGGGCCATTCTTTTCGCCAAACATGCTTTAGCAGGTGCCATTTTAGATCAAATGCTTGAGAAGCGTTACATTAAAAGAACCTATATCGCAGCTGTTCATGGCCTGTTAAAGCAGCGGAAGGGCACCCTTAATATGCCGATAGGGCGTGACCGACATCATGCAACTAGACGCAGGGTGTCACCCACTGGACAAGCTGCCGTTACTCACTATCAAGTCTTAGATTATAATAAGCAAAAAGAAATTTCTTTCATTAAATGCTGGCTGGAAACGGGGAGAACTCACCAAATCAGAGTTCATTTCAGTCATTTTGGTCATCCTTTAATTGGAGATATTTTATACGGAGGACAACCGCTCACGAATAGGCAGGCCCTCCATGCGGCTAAGCTCGAATTTACCCATCCATTTACTAAAGAATCGATCATTTGTCACGCACCATTTACAGATTTACCTGAGATTTTTAACATTGATGTCCATAAAATATAGAAAAGGATGTCTCTTATGGGAGACATCCTTTCTTTGCCATGTTATTGTTAATCGGCTTTTCTAAAGGCACGCATGATAAAGCTTAAAAGAAGTACTAAAACTGCAGCACCAATAATGGCCGGGATTATCGCAAAGTCAGCTACATTTGGACCCCAATGACCTAATACTGCTGTTCCTAACCATGCACCAATAAAACCTGCGATGATATTACCAATAATGCCCCCCGGAATATTTCTTCCGACAATTAGTCCTGCTAACCAACCGATAATTCCACCAACAATTAATGACCAAATGAAACTCATTTAGAACACTCCTTTTTAGTATTCTTCATTTCACTTTTTTTGTATTTTACTCAGACAGCTGAAATGCTTTTGGAAAATCCATTGTTTACTGCCTGTACCTATAAAGTACCCTCTTTTTTAATTTATACTCATATAAAAAATAATTAATTGAACTTTACTAAAAAATACATGCACAAGACATAAATTAAAAATACTAGGCAAAAGTAATAAAGGAACTTTAATAGTAATAGGGTGTTTTCAGAAAATTCTAATGTTAAGTTTTTGTAAATTTATCGTAAATTCTTTCTCTTTTCGACAAATTTTAGATAAAATAATTTGGGTGCACTATACAATTATCATTGTTGTAAATATTGGAGGTATAATCAATGGCTAAAAAAGTAGATAAATTCTCGGCATTACTAAGTAGTATTTCATCCAATCTTGATGAAAGTGTGGATTTTTTTACTGATTATAAACTAAAAAATATCAGTGATTTAAAAATCTTTTCTGAGAAAATGAAAGAGTATGAATCCAAAGGTGATACCTTCGTTCATGAAGTTATAAAAGAATTAAATGATGCATTTATAACTCCAATTGAACGTGAAGACATCCTTCAGCTCGCGATGAGCATGGACGATGTATTGGATGGTCTTGAAGCATGTGCTGCCCTATTTGAAATGTATTCAATTACTGATGCAGATGAGTTTATGTTAAAGTTTGTCGACGCTATTCAAAACAGTGTTCACGAGATTCAGAAGGCTGTTGAATTACTATCCAATAAAAAGTTAGCTCAAATTAGAGAACATGCCATTAAAATTAAGGATTATGAATCAAAATGCGATAATATCTTAAGACAATCAATCAAGCATTTATTTGCTGTCGAGAAAGATCCAATCCGTATTATTCAATATAAGGAGATTTACGAAGATCTTGAGGATATTGCTGACTTCTGTCAGACTGTAGCTAATACGCTGGAATCCATTATTATGAAAAATGCTTAAGGAGCAAAAAAATGAGTCTTGTACTAATTTTAACAATTTTAATTGTCATTGGTGCTCTTGCATTTGATTTTATTAATGGTTTTCACGATACAGCGAATGCAATCGCCACGTCCGTTTCAACAAAAGCTTTAAAACCTCGTCAAGCCATTATGTTGGCAGCAGTGATGAATTTAGTTGGTGCCTTAACTTTTACGGGAGTAGCCAAAACCGTTTCAAAGGATATAGTTGATCCGTTTACCTTACATAATGGATCCGTTGTTATTTTGGCTGCATTAGTTTCCGCAATCTTTTGGAACTTACTAACGTGGTATTACGGAATTCCTAGCAGTTCCTCTCACGCTATCATTGGATCAATTGCCGGGGCTGCAATTGCAGCAGAAGGATTTAATGCTTTGAACTACACCGGTTTTATCAAAATCATTGAAGCGCTGATTATATCACCAATTCTTGCCTTTGTTGTGGGATATATTATCTATAGTATTTTTAAAGTAGCGTTTAAGAATTTAAATTTAGCAAAAACGAACAAAAGATTCCGTTATATCCAGATTGCAACAGCTGCTTTACAATCTTATTCACACGGAACTAATGATGCGCAAAAGTCAATGGGGATCATCACCTTGGCACTTGTATCCAGTAATTATCTTTCCCCTGATGCAGGTATCCCTTTTTGGGTACAACTTTCCTGTGCTGTTGCAATGGGTCTAGGTACCTCGATTGGCGGCTGGAAGATTATCAAAACAGTGGGCGGAAAAATTATGAAAATACGCCCAGTTAATGGGGTTGCTGCTGATATAACCGGAGCAGCTATTATCTTTGGTGCAACCTACATACATCTACCGGTAAGTACGACGCACGTAATCTCTTCTGGTATTCTCGGAGTTGGTGCTTCTCATCGTCTTAAAGGCGTAAAATGGGATACGGCTAAACGGATGTTGATTACTTGGGTTATTACCTTGCCAATTACAGCGATTATTGCTGCCATCGTATTTTATATTTTAAATTTATTCTTTTAATGGTTTTAACCAGAGATTTTTCTCTGGTTTTTTTATTTCTCTCATTGTTGCACGTCTAAATATGATTTCTTCTCATATTTTTATGTATAGGGACAAGTTTTGAGGTGAGAATGTTATTGAAAGAAAAAATATTCGCCATGCTGATTGGTTCATTGCTATTAAGCCTAGGGATTAATGGATTTCTAGTTCCTTATCATCTATTAGATGGCGGCGTCATTGGCTTGGGATTAATAATTCATTATTTTTACGGCCTGCCGACAGGTCTTAGTATCATATTTTTAAGTCTTCCTTTATATATCTTAGCCTGGTTTTTCGAGAGACGTTATTTTTTCTATAGTCTTCACGGTTTAATTATTTCTTCCTTTTGCATTGATGTATTTTCCTTTATAAACGGAAAAATACAAATTGGGATTCTGCCAAGCACCATTATCGGTGGAGTTCTGGTTGGTATTGGGATTGGTCTCATGCTTCGCTATGAAACAAGTACGGGTGGAACAGACTTACTTGCACAGCTGCTAACCAAATTTACATCTATTAATATTGGGATCATCATATTCTTAATTGATGGTTTAATTATTACAAGCGGCATCCAAGTCGTCGGGCTGGAAAGGTTTTTTTATTCCTTTCTTACTATTATTTGCGTAGGTTTAATGACGACGGTTACGGTTTCCAAAAAGCCACTTACGCATTAAAGCCACCCCAGCTTTGAGGTGGCTTTAATAATATTTAAATGGTTATTTGGCCCCAACTGAACCGAATGTTTTTTGCATGATTTCATAAGAGGTCTTCAACCGTTCATAGAAGGGAGGTTGATCCCATGATTTCAAGTTGTAAACTAATGAACCCTTTTGTTGAAGCTGTCCATTCACAGCCTTTGGAACCGTTTGGTCTACGCCGTCTTTCTCCGTTGTTACAATGGCGGTCCTGATTACACTGGCCTTTATACTGCCTGACAATCCTTGTTTCCACACATCTCCCATTACTTCTTTCAAGCTAGGGTCTTTCACATTTAATAGCTGCCAAGGAATTCTCCCTTCTATGATCTTTTTATCGCGGCTCATACTTATATCAGTTAAGGAATTGAAATTTTCGCTGGCTGGATTAGCGTTGCCATACTGCAATACCCCTGTTTCATAATCCTGAAAGGGAATGACCGCCTTGGTAGCAGGAATGGTTTGTTGCTTATTTAATGCCAAGCGAATTGGATTAAACACCCCATTATTCTTTTGATCGGCATATGGCTCTTCAGGAATCATTTTCAAAAGTTTTCCATACTGATAATAGAACGTGTCATAGTAACTATCAACCAAAATTCGCGAATCTATTGGACCCTGCAACTTGATTAGAAAGTCAATTCCGTATTCCGTTTTAATCTTTACTTGTTGATTAATAGGAATGGTTGTTTGGCCTTGGTTCCCAATTGTGTCGATTAGAAGATAGGTACCTTCGTTTTTAAAATCAACTGGTTGATTATATTTTAGTAAGAAGTACAAATAGCCACTGTCGGAGGTGAACCGTACTTCCTTTAAATTCTGTTTTGATTGATATCCTATTTTTGCTCCCGCGATGTCCCAATCCTCAGCAGCACCATCAACGATAATCGCAGTTTCCTTCTTACCTGGTTCAAATCCCAGCAAGCCAAAATGCTGTTCATTTGTTTGCTGGTTATTCCAATATGGACGGCGGTCAGGGTTATCAAAGTCCATTGTGTTCCAAGTCCGCTTAAACCATTCATCCTGCCAAGTAAACACTAGCCCGCCCGCATACTTTTCTGAAACAATTGATTGAAATAAACGCTGATCAATTTGTCCCTGTTCCTCCTCAGAATGAAATCCCTGATCCATACCATAAGGATTTTTATGAGTTAGGCCTCTTGAAGATGGTACGCCAAATTCTGCTACTAAGACAGGCATATGATGGGCTGCGCGCAGCTCATTTAGATATCCTGCATAATTATTTTTCTTCCCACTAGCATCGGTATAGTTAAGATATTTCTTCTCATAATTAAGAAAATCTGGATAATAGGGATAGATATGATATGAAGCAAATAAACCAGCTTTAAAGGATTTTGATGCCATAATATGATTGGGATCTACCGACACCATATCCTCATTTTCCAATGGTTCAGATGGATGCTTGAGTAAATCCGTTGTGACCCAATTTGTAAAGCTCATCGAATGCTGCCATTTGTAATGGGCTGCCTCATAACTAGCTGCATAATCCATTAATTCAGCGAGCCAAATTTCAAAGGGACTGGCATGGTCTGTTTCAAAATAGTCTCCTTTAAATTGGCTCAAACCGGAATGCTTTTTATTAGTGTTCTCCACCATCGCCGGATCCCACTCTGTTCCAATAATCGTGCCAATCACAAACTTTGAGATATCATGTTTATACACACCCGATGCATGGCCTGGCCGTTTGGCTAGATTAGCATTACCATGAATAATATCCACCATATTTTTTATTTCTAGTTTCGCATCATCCACATTTACTTTGGCGAATGCATCCTGGGTTTTGATTAAATTTTCTTCATTTACCCACGTTCCATGAAATAAGAATAAAGGCTGTTTAGCGATTTGATTATATTCATAAAAAGCTTCATAAAATTGGGGCGGATGCAGTGTATAAACCCTGATGGCATTGGCATTCATCGCTCCGATTTCTTGAAACCAGCGGAAATATTCTTCTTCTGTAATCGCTGTTTCCCCTGGGAAGTACCCCGGTCTGCCTATCCCCATATTCACTCCCTTAATTAAAAGGTTCTGCCACTTTCCATTTCTTTGGATTTGAATATAGGCTTCATTTGTTTGACTATTCGTCTGAATCCCACTCTTTTTAACTACTTCTACTTTCTCTTGCGGTTCAACCTGTTTTATTCCATTTTTCAGGATATCTTTCATCATCGGGACATAGGCAGACCAATAAAAAGAATGATTTGATCCGAACATCTTTTTCCATTTATCCAAACCTTTTGTCTGATATATACCTGGTACATCTGCCTCATCAGCATAGTCACCAGAAAAATAATAGGAAGAGTATCTAGCATTATGATGATAGATAACCGCAGGGAACTTGTTCGGTATCCCAAATCCTGCCAACTTTTCACTAGCTGTTTTTGAAACAGGCAGCTGATAATTTGCTAAGACCTCGTTCTTATTTTTTGCCTGAATAATATCAAACCAATACTGATACGTACCATCTATCTTTTGTGAAAAGTGTTGTTGTCCTTGATTTGTTAATGTAAAATCCAGTCCGTGCTCTTTAATATCTTCTTTTCCTATGACCACCACATAATTACTTTTACTAACAAATACATAACCTTCTCCACTGAAGGTCCATTTTTGATGCTGGCTTTGATAATTCTGTCTTACCCATTCAGGAACTTCATCACTATTTAAATCTGAAAAATATCTGCCAATCCATCCCGACCAGACCACATTCAACAAATTGGATATTCCCTCTTTTGCAGATTCTGAGGTTGGACTGGCAAATGTATTAAATTCTGCGATTAAGGTTTTAGGTTTGGATTGAATAAGTGCCTTCTTCAATTGATTAACTTCACTCAGTGTTAAACCGCCATAAATTTTTGCTGACCTATTCCCGCTGGTATTCTGCCCATTGAACTCCTTTTTATAGACACCGTATTGGTCTGTCAGATAAAAAACATCATATTTAGTCAAATCCATGGGAAGCGGGACAATCGTATAGTCTTGATTACGTTTTGGCTCAAATCCCATATAATCATTTTCTGCAGAATAAGGCTGACCATTCTTAAAATACTTGGCATTGTTTAATATCCAAACCAATCCCTTATGCTCCCGATAAGATGAATTTGGTACTGTTTTATCCATAATTAGTACATTCAAATTCTTCTCCGGCTGTAGTCGCCATAGCCAAAATGGGCTTGTTACTATTGCTAGAAAAATCATAGCATAGAAAAATAAGTAGATTGATTTCTTCATTTTGATACACCTTTTCTTTTCATTTCTCCCCAGCCTGTCTCTCCTTTTATGATTTGCCAAACCCCTTCACAACGCCAAAAAACCGTCATTGGCCGGTACCAGATTGTTTCTGTTAACGAATAGAAAAAAAGCTTGAAGATATCTGTAACTTTTGGATATTTGGTTAAGCTCCACTCCTCTAAAAGAACAGCAGCCATTGAGAAAATAGAACCATACAAACAAGACAGTAAAAAAAGCAGAATTGAAAATTCGATGTAGGTTCCCCCAAGGAGCAAACATAAAATCATAAAGATATACCCTGAGAGTTCAATGATCGGGCCGAAAAATTCTACAATCCAGAAGTAAGGAAATGCCAGTAATCCGATGGACCCATACTTAGGATTAAAGGTTAATTTACGATGAGTCCATAAACTTTCAAATAGCCCCCGATGCCAGCGGCTCCGCTGCCGCCGTAAATATGTTATGTCCTCCGGAACCTCCGTCCAACAAACAGGATCTGGTACATACACGATTTTCTTTTTAATTCCCTTTTCTTTTAAGAGGCGGTGCATTCGGACGACAAGTTCCATATCTTCACCTACGGTATCAGTTCGATAGCCGCCTGCTTCAATGACCCAATGTTTTGAAAAAACACCGAAAGCACCAGAAATAATCAGGAGGAGATTGTGTCTGCTTAAACCAATTCTCCCCATTAAAAATGCTCGTAAATATTCTATTATTTGCATGACCACCAAGGGTTTATCTGATAGTCCAATATTTTGTATATGACCATTATGAATTTCACAGCCATTGGCAATCCTCACACTGCCACCAGATGCAATTACCTCCTCATCCGAGTCCACAATTGGCTTCATTACCTTTAAAAAAGCATCTTCTTCTAAAACAGAATCACCATCCAAAGAACAGAAATATGGATAATGGGAGAAGTTTAGACCGACATTAAGGGCATCCGCTTTCCCTCCATTTTCCTTGTCAATCAGAAATAGATTAGAAAGAATGGATGATTGATATATCTTTTTAATTGGTTTAGCATTCACTTGGATTCTAACCACTTTTTTTATTTCCTTCATATCATAAAAATCGATGATTTTCTGCAAGGTACTGTCTTTTGAGCCATCGTTTACGACTATGACTTCAAAGCTTGGGTAGTTTATACTTAATAGTGAACGGACGCTTTGAATAATGCCGGCCTCTTCGTTATAGGCAGGAACTATGATCGAAACCGGTTTGGTATAAATTTCATCTAAATAATCTTCATAGGCCTGAACCCGATCAAGCTGATATTCCTTTCGCAGCTGAAAAAATGAGGTAATGAGAATGGCTGTGTAAAAAACAATGACAATGACCATATAAAATGCAATAAACCAAGCAAAAGATGTAACAATATCTCCCCACTGTAAAAATGCTATCTTATTCTCCCCCTTTATGCAGCCATTCCCAGGCCATGTCTTTTGCAAATGGATCTGTGGATGTTTCTAACACAGTCCGTAAAATGGCTTTTCCCTGAGTAAATTGGCTGATGGCTTGCCCAGCCTGTGACCGAACCCACCAAGTACGATCGTGTAGAAGCTCAATCAAACGAGGTATAGCTTTTCCTTCCTTTAATGATCCGATTAATTTTGCTGCCACCAGTCTTTCTTCCCATTTATCTGAATAGAGAAGTTCTAAGTATGGAGCACTATCTTTTACATAACCAATTTCGGCCAAAGCCTTTAAGGCCCTTATCCTTATTTCACCTGAATAGCTTGAGAAAATTTTTTCAAGGAAATGGTTATAGGATACCTCTCTTTTACTTGCAATCACATCAATAATTGCTTTTTGAAGCGGCAAGCCAGCATGGTGAAAATGAAGTACAAACTGGTCAAATTTCTTTTGCTCTAAAGGCATCAGTATATGGCGGTAATCAAATTCCGTTAGGTCTTGATATTTTGTAGTTAACAAATCGAATAGCTGATTATATTGGAATAACGCCAGTATTCTCAAGATATAAATAAGTTCTTGGTGTGAAAGTCGTTTCCTGTTTAATAACCGGAAGACATCTTCAGTGAGGTCTATTAAATTAAAATCCTCTATATGATAAAGGGTATTCATTCTTGTACTCCACTTATGGCTCTGGAGCTGCTTTTGATAATAATTCAATAGATACATCGATGCTAGTTTCGCTAAACGGTCTTTTTCCTCTTCTCCTTCAATCACCTTCGTATATCTGCTCAGCAGTTGTTCGATAGCCTTTTTCTGAAGAATAGTTACAGGTGTAAGTTTCCTTGTAATAACACCTTCAATTAAGTTTGACGTAATAAGGGGATTGTAAATATCTCGGTATTGTTCTACTTTTTTTCTCTTTCGGATCTCAATTGTTTTTCTAATCGTTAAGTATCCTAGTAAAATGACAAGCATCACTACTAAGGATAGCGTTAGAATGGAAAGGAACAGTAACTCGTTTGTAAACAATTTATTTCATCCTTTTGATTAACCTTTGTATTCGCGCCTGCAGTTCCTTAATGCTAAAGGGCTTTGTTACATAATCATCGGCACCGAGTGCTAAAGCCTTTTCGATATCAGCTTCATTTTTCCTTCCTGTCAGCATAAGAACATGAATATTATGGCTATATTTTATTTTTTGTACCTTTTGTAGAACTTCAATACCATCCATTACAGGCATAACACCGTCTACTATTAAAAAATGCTCTCCTTTTTCCTCGAGTCTTTTTGAATTAAAAAACTGAACTCCATCTCCATATTCCGCTAAGTTTAATTCAAAATTCGAAAAATCCATGACATTTAATATTCTCATTAACATCGTTCGAATAATTGGATCATCATCAATAATTGAGACAAATAATTTTCTTTTTTGGACATCCATCATAGACTCATTAGCACTCACCACGCGTGCCCTGCCGTTTGTTTTTGCTGAATATAAGGCTTGATCTGCAGCCATAATAGCCGTTTCCAAAGTTACATCAGAATGATGGATTGTATAAATACCTGCTGAAAAAGTAACATAACGTGTCTCTCCGTCTAAATCAAAGGGGATGGTTGAAAATTTTGTTAGTAATCTTGAAACAATCTCATCAACTGCTATTTGATGGGCATTCTCGAAGATAATGATAAACTCCTCACCGCCATATCTAAAGACGGTATCAGAGCTTCTTGTATGTTCTTTTAAATAAGAGGCAAAAGCGGCAAGGATTTTATCTCCATTGACGTGGCCGAGGGAATCATTAATTTGTTTGAAATGATCAAGATCTAAGATGGCAATGCTGAAGGGTTGTTTAGTTCGTTTAATATCCCTGAGGCAGCGGTTATACACATCGAATAAAAACTTTCGATTGTATAACTGTGTAAGTTCGTCTACCAGTACAAGTTGACTTAATAATTTTTTTCTCTTTATATGACGGGAGATTCGAACAGTCAATTCTTCTAAATCGATCGGCTTTTCAATAAAGTCATCAGCACCTAATTTGTAAGCCTTTATTCTTGTTTCCCGGTCATTCATTAGACTAATCATAATGGTGGGAACAAAATGTTGATGTGTTTGCTGCTCAATATCAGTTAACAATTCAATTCCATTAATTCCAGGCGAGTTAATATCAATGATTACGCAGTCAGGATTTAAATCGTAGTATTGTGGGATTGCCTTTTTAGCATCTGTAGTGGCAGCAACCATCCATCCCTTTGCCTCCAGGGTATCTTTAAGGAGAATAAGCATGGAGATATCATCATCAATAATCTGAATAACCGGTACTTTTTCATCGTATCGGCGCTCTGTAGGTGTTATCGAATGCTTTTCAGAAAAGGATTCATATTTATCTGTCAGCCTAATTAATTCTTCTAAAAACTTTTGTAGTTCTACTTTATTCCATAACCTGTCATCATCTTCTTTGATCTGGTTCAACAAGAATCCGGAAAGCTGATGAAGACCTACTAATTGTAATGTCCCTGCACTTCCATGAAGGGAATGCAGAAATCGATAAACTTCTGAATGTTTGATTGCATCGTTACGATCAAACCACATTGATAGTTGGTTTTTTATCTTCTGAATAAGCAAATTTTTATATTTATTAAAGTCCATTAACTGCCTGCACCCCAATTTTCTATGAGAAAATAATGACTATTTAAATACCTAATGTGATAAGTTTGTGTTTATCTTGAGTGTATTATGAATTGATAAGAAACGCCATGAAAAAAGTCGAAAAAAGGCGAAAATTTTCAGAAGTATAAAAAAGAAGGATCCCTTTACGGAATCCTACACAAATCTTATCCTAAATTTTTCACCTTGCTTGTACAACTCTCCATGGCGGCTATGATTGAACCACGGAATTGTTCTCTCTCAAGGGTTGCCACTGCCTCTATTGTTGCACCACCAGGTGTACAAACTTGATCTTTCAGCTCTCCAGGGTGTCTGCCAGTTTCCAAAACCATTTTAGCGGCTCCTAGTACCGCCTGTGCAGCCAGCCGATAGGCTTGATCTCTTGGGATTCCTTGACGTACTCCGCCATCTGCCATTGCTTCTATTAACATATACACATAGGCCGGAGATGATCCACTAATAGACGGAACTGCATCCATAAGTTTCTCATCCAGACGCTCAGTTTGACCAAAGCATTGAAGTAATTGTTCTACCGCTAGTATTTCTTCCTCACTAATATAACTGTTTGCACAGAGTGCAGTCATTCCTTCACCTACTAACGAAGGAGTATTAGGCATGGTCCGCACGGTCTTAACCGATAAACCAACTAACCGTTCGATATCCGCTAACGTAATACCGGCTGCAATCGTAACGAGAATGGTATTTTGATTTAGTTCATTTTTTATTTCCTCAATAATCCCTGCATGCTGGTCAGGTTTTACTGCTAGAATGAGGATGTCTGCAAACCCTGCCACATCTTTGTTGTTCAATGATACGAGAATACCATACTTTTCAGAAATAGCATTAATCGTCTTTTCAGTAGCAGCACTCGCCATTATATATTCTTTTCTAATCCCATTAGCTTGGACAATTCCACCAATCATTGCTTGAGCCATTTTTCCGGCCCCTATGAAACCAATCTTTTTCCTCATGCGCTTCATTCCTTACCATACAAAATTAACTCATTATTACTTTAAATCAATAAAAAAAGAGAAGATATTCCAAAGAAATAACTTCTCACCTATTAAGACCATTTTTGACTATTAATGCTGGACTACCTTTAAAATCCAATCCAGGACAACGCCGCCAAAATAAACACCGAAAACACCTACGACGGCAGAAAATACAGGTGGAGCTGGTAACGGTAATTTTAAGAACCTAAATAACATTCCTACAATTAAACCGGCTATTAAGGCCATTACAACTTCTTTCATTAAAGTTACCCTCACATTTTTAATTAATAGTTATTATTGGAAAGTTCCCCTTTAGCAATAGAAACACCAGAACTTGCACCAATTCGGGTAGCGCCTTCTTGCACCATCGCTAATGCATCTTCACGACTTCTAACACCGCCAGAAGCTTTTACCCCTATTTCAGGCCCTACTGTTTTGCGCATCAAACGGATATCCTGGACAGTTGCTCCACCTGTAGAGAATCCTGTAGAAGTTTTAACAAAATCAGCACCTGCTTTGACCGCAAGTTCACAAGCTCTAACCTTTTCATCATCAGTCAATAAGGATGTTTCAATAATTACTTTAACTAGTGCTTTACCCTTTGCTGCCTCAACGACCGCACGAATATCTTTTTCAACTATGTCATCTTGCTGATCCTTTAGAGCACCAATGTTGATTACCATATCCACCTCATCGGCACCATTTTCAATCGCATTTTTGGTTTCAAATGCTTTTGTCTCGGAAGTTGATGCTCCTAATGGGAATCCAATTACAGTACATACCTTTACTTCAGGAGTATCAGCAAGCAATTCAGCTGCGGTTTTAACCCATGTGGGATTAATACAAACAGACGCAAATAAATACTCTTTCGCCTCATCAATAATTTTAACGATTTCTTCGCGCGTTGCATCCGCTTTTAATAATGTATGATCAATGATTTTTACAATATTTTCAGTCATGTTAATTTCCCCCTAATATTTTAAGCTATACAGATTACAATCTTTTTTCCGATAACTTTACTATAGCAAACGGAATGAACATTTGTAAATATTAATATGAACAAATGTAAAAGCGTTTATCCTATTTATCAAGCAGGAACCTTGCGGTAAATTGATCGGTAATCAAAACATTTGCATATCTTCCGGTTAAAGCACCATAAATTCCCTCTATTTTGTTAGGTCCTCCAGCTACAACAATGGAGTATTCTTTCTCGCTTAGCGCATCTAGGTTCACACCCAGGGTTCTTTCATTCAAACTTTCATTACAAATTTTTCCGTCCTTATCGAAGAATCGTGAACAAATATCTCCAACTGCTTTTCCATAAAGTGAGTCCAAATCGCTGTCTGTAAAATATCCTAATTGAAACAATAAAGAGTCTGTCTTAATTGAACCTATTGTAAACATGGCGATATTAGCCTGTTTTCCCATCTCTAAAATTCTGCGAATATGACGGTCTGCCTCCATTGCCTGTTTTACAACAACGTGATCAACGATGGCCGGCAAGGGAAGATTCAAAGGAGTCGTATTATAGGCCTTCCCAAAAAGATATAGAATTTCAGAAGCATACGTATTGGTTTCCGCATGACTTACTCCGCCCTTTAATTGGACCACCTGGACGTTTTTTACAAATTTTTGTTTTAGCTCGATCGCAATATGATAAAGCGTTGTCCCCCATGTAACCCCGATAATGTCGTCTTCTTTCACAATGGAATCCAAATAAACCGCGGCCTTTTCACCCAAGTAATTTTTAATAATATGGTCTTCATATTGTGGTATAGAGGCGACAATCGCCTTTTTTAAATGGAACTTTTTTTCAAGCTGCACAGCTAAACTTTCAACATTTTCTGTTGGGTCCATTATGGTGATTTGGACAATGCCCTCACTCTTCGCCTGCTGTAACAATCTCGATACAGTCGGGCGGGAAACCCCCAATATCTTAGCAATCTCATTTTGGTTATAATCCAATAAATAATATAACTTTGCTGCTTCAATCACCTTGTTTAATTTATCTTGCTCCAAAAGTATCACCTATACACTATTGATTTTCTTTATTGTACCAATAACCGAAAGGAAATTCACATGAACCTTTACATTTGTATCATTTATTTTGAACACTTTTTCATTATAATTCACGTGAATGCTCAACTTGAATTAGGGAAAAATTTACGGAAAGCACCATGCGTACTCTAGAAACTTATGTTGTAGCATAAGGAAATAGTTTCGTAAGTGAGGTCAGGATTGTGAAGAAACTAGGGAAAACTATCTATAGTAAAAGAAAATGGATTTTGCTCATTTGGATGGCGGCAATACTGCTTTTCGGCCTTTTTGCTCAGAGATTACCAAGTGTATTAAGCGGGAATGGCTTCCAATACAAAGGAGAATATAACGAAACAAAGAAACTCCTTGAGGAAGATTTCGGACAGCCGAAATCTTCCATAATCCTTGTTTTTGAAAAGCAAAAAAACATTAGTGAGGATGATTTTCGCCAGTTTATTCAAGATACATTTAATAGACTTAATAACTTTGACTCCGCCAGAGATATTACCTCACCATTCGATAGAAAAGGGATGCTTAAAAACGATTATGCTTATGGATTGCTGACTTTTGACAAGGAAGCAGGAAGTCTTGAAACAGAAATCTCGAAATTAAAAATGATTCTTAAGGATCAACATGGCTTAAAGGTTACCATGACTGGAGAACCCATTATTGTCCAAGATTTAAATGCCGCCAGCCAGGAAGATTTAGCAAAAGCAGAGATGATTGGTCTGCCGATTGCGTTAGTAGTGCTTATCTTTGCATTTGGGGGACTTGTTGCTGCAGCCCTTCCCATTGTGATCGGAGTGGTATCCATCTTAATCACGATGGGAACTGTTTATCTCTTTAGTTATCGTGTTGATTTAACGATTTTTATTCTAAATATTATTCCAATGATAGGTCTTGCCTTAAGTATTGATTTTGCCCTATTGTTCATTAACCGTTATAAAGAGGAATTGCAAACAAAATCCATTCAAGAAGCCGTCGAGGTGACTGTTAAAACAGCCGGGCGATCGATTATCTTTTCGGGACTTTGTGTATTTATTGGGCTTTCTGGGCTTTGGTTTATTAAAATTGATATTTTTCAAAATGTTGCCCTTGGAGGGATGCTGGTCGTCCTGATTTCTGTGCTTTCCGCTTTAACCTTTCTTCCGGCATTACTATCACTTTTAGGACAGCATATTAATAAATTAAGTGTCATTAGGGTCAAAGAACAGGAGTATAGCATTTGGCATAGATTTGCCAAGCTGGTGATGAATCATCCGATTATAATGGCTTTCTTCGCACTCGCCCTTCTTTTAACTGGTCTAGGACCGGTAAGGCAGATGGTTATGACCATTCCCGGTACGGACTCCCTGCCAGCCAATTACCCTTCTCGGCTGGCACTGGAAACATTTCAAAAGCAATTTATTGCAAAAGAGAAGCGAGATGAGAAAAAAGTAACCATTATTCTTAAAACAAATGGTCCTGTCACCGAAAGTAATAATTTCAAAAAAATAAGTACAATTATTCATACGCTTGAGAAGGATAAGCTGGTTAATACAGTTAATTCTCCTTTCACTGCATCAGGAATAAGCGATGATGAGCAGCTATATCAGTTTCTCCGGCAGGGCGAACCAGCGCAGCTTGCGCCATTAAAGAATTACTTTATCAGAAACAATAAAATGCTAGTGGAGGTTTATTTAAATACCGCAGGGCATTCTGCACAAGCGAGGGATTGGGTAAAAGATTGGTCGCAGAAAAAACTCGGTGTCAAAGCCTTTTTTGGAGGTCCTATCAAATTTGAACAAGAAATATTTGCTGAAATTTATCAAAAAGCACCATATGGGTTACTGTTAATTGTCTTATCAACTCTTGTCATTTTAATGGCCGCTTTTCGTTCCATATTGATTCCATTTAAGGCTATCTTAATGAATGTGTTGAGCTTGGGCTGTACTTTTGGGATTGTTGTGTGGATCTTCCAGCAGGGACATTTTGGAATCGAACCCGTTGATATTGCATTAATTCTACCAGTATTTGTTTTCACCCTTGTCTTTGGACTTTCTATGGACTATGAGGTGTTCCTTATCTCAAGGATACAGGAATTTTACCTTCAAACAGGTGACAATACCTTAGCCACTATTTCCGGGTTAACCCTCACTAGTAAAATCATTACCTCCGCCGCTGCGATAATGATTGTCGTAACTGGGGCGTTTGCTTTTACAGGAGTTATGCCGGTAAAGCAGCTGGGCGTGGGGATTGCGATCGCCATTTTTATTGATGCAACAATTGTCAGAATGGTTCTAGTTCCTGCTTTAATGAGGCTGTTCGGTGATTGGAATTGGTGGTTCTTTGGCTTTCACTTTAAACGACAGCGGAATCGGAGCAAAAAGCCAGCCTAACTACGTTACGGATTCCGTATCTATCGCAGTCACTTCCCAATTCCCCACTCATGTAAGCAGCTGCTCGAGGATAAATTGAAAAGAAAAAACCATACTAAGATTACTCTACACCATGACATGTAGGAGGTAATCATATTGAAAAAAAGAATGATATCTTTACTGTCTCTTCTCATTTTCTTCTTTAGTTATACATCTAATTGTTTTGCTGCCGAGCCAAAAACAGCTAATCAGACATTGGTTGATTTGCGGATATTAGAAACCACTGATTTACATGCGGATTTGATTAATTATGATTACTATCAAACAAAAATGGACAATCGAATTGGATTAGTTAAAACAGCGACACTCATTCGAGTAGCACGGAAGGAAAGTAAAAACACGTTGTTGTTTGACGATGGGGATCATTTGAAGGGGAATCCACTTGGAGAGTATTTGGCTAGAATCCGGGGAATGCATAAAGGAAAAATACATCCCGTCTATCGGGCATTTAATTATTTAAAATATGATGCCATTGCAATTGGAAATCATGAATTCAACTACGGGTTAGGCTTTTTAAAGACTGCATTAAAAGGAGCAAATATGCCTGTCCTTAATGCAAATGTGTTTTCAGTAAAGACAAATCAGCCATACTTTAAACCATATACGATACTAAATCGAAAAGTAGTCGATCAAAGCGGGAACCCACACGAACTGAAAATTGGTGTTATTGCTTTAATGCCTACGCATATTATGAAGTGGGACAAAGCCAATCTCGAAGGAAAAGTGTTTGCGAAACCCATGGTTGAAACGGCTAAGGAGTTTGTACCAGTTATCAAGGCAGAAGGGGCGGATATCATTATCGCCTTAGCCCATACAGGGATTAGCAGTGAACCCTATCATGCGGATACGGAAAACGCCGTATATTATTTAACTCAAATTCCAGAAATTGATGTCGTTTTGGCTGGGCATTCACACAGCGTTTTCCCTGGTCCTGTCTATCAAGAACTGCCAAATACGAATTTAGAGACAGGAGAAATCAACGGAAAACCTGTCGTGATGGCTGCAGCCTTTGGAAGCCGGCTCGGTGTTATTGATCTTAAATTAAGCCATCAGACCGGGAAATGGCAGATAGTTGCGCAAAAGTCTCACACCCGACCCATTGCAGATGAAAACGGAAAGGCACTCGTCAAAACAGATATAGGATTATATAAACTAGTCAAAGAGGAACATGAGGAGACGGTTGATTTTATTAAGAAATTGGGATTATAATAACTACCAAGGTTGAAAAGAAACGAGGCAGACTAGTCTTCTCATAGGAATATAATCCCTTTACATCCCTTGTATAGTTTATTACAATAAAACATATAATACATTATGTTGATTTTGTGGTGGAGTCTGTCAAAACAGGCTCCTTTTTTGCATTTTTCAATGAATGTAAAACGACAGAGGGAGAAGTGGTTCATACATGTCAACACAAGCAATCATGGCAATAGGTGTATTTTTAATTACCTACGCTTTTATCGTTACAGAAAAGATTCACCGCACGATTATCGCAATGGCTGGTGGGATCATGATGGTCCTTCTAGGGATTATTGGTCAGGAAAAGGCCTTACATCACATTGATTTTAATACGCTCGGATTGTTGACGGGGATGATGATTATTGTTGCCATTACAGCTGAGACGGGGTTGTTCAAATATATCGCCATTTGGGCAGCAAAGAAGGTGAAAGGCGATCCCTTGAAGATATTACTGGTCCTAGGAGTGATTACAGCCTTAGGCTCCGCTTTTTTAGATAATGTCACCACGGTTCTATTAATGGTGCCTGTGACATTTAGTATTACAAGACAATTACGTGTTAATCCGATTCCATTTTTAATTACCGAAATTATCGCCTCAAATATCGGCGGAACTTCCACGTTAATTGGCGATCCGCCAAATATCATGCTGGGTAGTGCTGTAAAGGAACTAACGTTCATGGCCTTTATCAACAATCTTACTGCGATATCTTTTTTCATTTTATTTGTAAATGTCGGTATTTTAGCTTTCATTTATCGGAAGCAGCTCCGAACATCAACTGAATTAAAGGCTAGCTTAATGGACCTTGATGAAAAAGAGGAAATCACGGATAAAAAACTGTTAATCAAGTCATTAACAGCCCTCTTCTTAACCATTTTGGGATTTTTCCTGCATCAATTGCTTCATATTGAATCAGCAACAGTAGCCCTGGCAGGCGCCTTTCTTTTACTTTTATTAACAGGAGAGGAATATTTGGATAAATCTTTTTCAAAGGTGGAGTGGACAACCATCTTCTTCTTTATCGGGTTGTTTGTACTTGTTTCGGGCTTGATTGAAACAGGAGTCATATCTTTATTAGCTGATTACTCCGTTCATTTGACCGGCGGCGATGTTACCTCCACATCGATCTTAATTCTCTGGGTTAGTGCGATTGCCTCTGCATTTATCGATAATATTCCATTTGTCGCCACGATGATTCCGATGATCAAGGATATGGGTGAACTGGGGATTCATAATTTAGAACCGCTTTGGTGGAGCCTTTCCTTGGGTGCATGCCTTGGTGGGAATGGTACACTAATCGGCGCAAGTGCAAACGTGATTGTAGCTGGTCTGGCTGCAAAAGAAGGACATCAGATTACCTTCGGAAAGTTTTTGTTAATCGCTTTTCCATTAATGATTCTTTCAATTGTGATTTGTACCATTTACATTTATTTAAGATACTTAATTTAAGGGGGATTTGGGATGAGGGTCGAGTATTCGTATGACAAAAAGCATATCGAACTGAAAGAAACGTCGAACGGCGACGATATTGAATTCTTCATTACCTTAATGAATAGTGAGTTAAAGAAGAACCTTATGAAAGTACGGCAGTATTTCGATGATAATAGAGTATTAACTGATTTCATTATTACATTCATCCGAATAACAACTATCAAGTAATTGTGAGAAATGACTTTTACAATGAATTTATCATTCAATTATTTAGGCAGCAGCTATTAAAAGAAATCAAATGGGCTTAGAAAAAGCAACAAGCAAGTGTAAGTAGTTTAGTTTTAAGGTAGAAAAACTAAATTATAACTGTATTTTCCAGTCCAATTCGCAATAGAATTAGGCTATTCATTTTTGTTGATATATCAAGGTTTGAATGGAATGATATCTAAACTAGCAATAAAAATGGCATATAAAATTAGTCTATGGACAATAGTTAATTTGATGCGACAAACGTAATGCTAATTTCTAGTTATAATTCAAATAAGTAATTTTAACTTACGCTTGCTGCTCAAAACATCAGACGGGCAAAGGTGTCGGAAAATAGGGCAGCTTTGAACAGTATGAAGAAAAATTATATCAGTTGTGTCCGAAGTCAAGGCTTCTTCGGACAACAGATGGCTAAATTACTTCAGTCCTGTCCAAAGTCGAGGCTTCTTTGGACAGCAGATGGCTAAATTACTTCAATCCTGTCCGAAGTCGAGGCTTCTTCGGACAACAGATGGCTAAATTACTTCAATCCTGTCCGAAGTCGAGGCTTCTTCGGACAACAGATGGCTAAATTACTTCAATCCTGTCCGAAGTCGAGGCTTCTTCGGACAGCAGATGGCTAAATTACTTCAGTCCTGTCCAAAGTCAGGAACTCTTCCTACAAATAAGTTTTCCGACACGCTAAAAAAAAACGCTCGGTTTCCCAAGCGTTTTTTTTGCTAATTCATTTGCTGATTTACGTAAAAAGCAGTGTTAATCAGGTTATAGTTCAGTTGTGCATTTTAATTTTATACTTGATAACTGAACTACTTACAAACAATTGGCAGCTTTTATTGTTTAATTCCCTATTATGACTCGAAGCACATTAGGATGCTGTTTAAAGGTTTTTGTCCCTGCCCCATAGCCAATCGATGAAATCTTCATTGAAGGGATTGGTCCAAATTCCTCGGCAAGTACCGCAATAATGGCCGCTCCAGTTGGTGTCGTTAGCTCTGCCCTTATATCTGACTGTTCAATTGGAACTCCTTTCAGGATCTCAAGTGTTGCCGGAGCTGGAACTGGATAAATTCCGTGGTCAATATGGATTTTCCCGGTCCCCACTGGAATAGGTGATGATTTTATTGTCTCAACGTTTAATTGATGAATTAAAATCGCTGCGCCGATTATGTCAATAATGGAATCAATCGCACCTACTTCGTGAAAATGAACCTTATCTAGAGGAATTCCATGGATAAGCCCTTCCGCTTCACCAATTCGTTTAAATACCCTTAATGCCGTTTCTTTCACTGGACTAGCAAAATCAGCAGCAGCTATTAGCTCTACAATATCTTTATAGGCACGGTGGTCGTGATGATGATGGTGTCCATGATCATGATCGTGACTATGTTCATGATGATGGTCGGGACTATGTTCATGATCGTGACTATGCCCATGATCTTGACTATGTTCATGGTTATGACTATGTTCATGATGATGTTCGTGGTCATGAACTTTGGTACCATTAAGGTCCTTGGGATCATGGTGATTATGATGGTCTTGGGTTTCATGAACATGGTTATGGGTATGCTCTTTACCTTGTTCAGCAGATAGATGAATGTGACTAGAAGTATTTTTTAATATCACATCGAACTTTGTACTCGTAATTCCATTCTTGACTACCTTTTTCCAGTTTAATTCATATTCACCGTCCAATTTAAGCTTCTTCAATTCTGCAGCTAAAAGATCCGGGTCTCCTCCTGCATCGATTAGTGCACCGATGACCATATCCCCGCTAATTCCTGAAAAACAATCAAAGTAAAGTGTCTTCATTTTTTACGGTTTCCCCTTTTTGTGCAAGTTGATGAATTAAGACAGCATTATAGCCGCCCCCAAACCCATTATCAATATTGACAACACTAATTCCTGAAGCACATGAATTCAACATCGTTAAAAGGGCAGATAATCCATGAAAATTAGCTCCATAACCAATGCTTGTCGGAACAGCAATCACAGGATGTGAAACGAGACCTCCAACCACACTTGGAAGGGCTCCTTCCATTCCTGCGACCACAACAGATACAGTTGCCTGTTGAATTTCTTCCGCATGGTTCAAAAGACGATGTATTCCTGCAACCCCAACATCATAAATGCGATGAACTGGACTGCCTAAAACCTCTGCAGTAACGGCAGCTTCCTCGGCCACCCTTAAATCCGAGGTACCGGCAGCGATCACTGCAATGTACCCCTGTTTTTGTTTAATAGGCTCTGTTTCATCTTTCAAAAAAAGAATATGTGCTGTTTGATTATAAATCAGCTCTGGACAAGTAATCTGGATTACCTCTGCCTTTTCCTTAGAGACTCTTGTTACAAGTATTTCACTATTTCGTGCTCTTAGTGCTTGGACAATCGAAATGATTTGATCAGCCGTTTTTCCTTCTCCATAAATGACCTCCGCAAAGCCTTGGCGCTTTTTTCGGTGGTGATCCACTTTAGCAAAACCTAAATTTTCGAAAGTTGCTAATTGTTCTTTAGCCTCTGTAATACTAAGGGTTCCTGTTTGAACTTGTTTTAATATTTCATCAAGCATAAGATTGCCCCCTTAATTTTCTATCTAAAATACTTTTTCATATCAGTTGCCAATTCGATATAATTCTGATAAATCCTTTTATAAATTTTACTAGTATCTTTATTTGGTAAAGTTGCTTTCCCCATTGGTATATTCTTTTTAATCTCTTCAAAGGATTCAACTTTATGAATAGCAGTAAGGGCTGTCCAAGCTGCTCCCCAGGCGGCACTGTGGTGGCTTTCGGAAACATATATTTCTGCCTCAAATATATCAGCCATCATTTGCAGCCACAGGGCAGATCTGGCTAAACCACCATTAACATAAATCTTTTGCGGCTCTCCTGCTAACTCTTCCAAAGTTTTTCCTATTTGATATAGATTAAAAGTAATCCCTTCTAGCACGGATCGAATGAAATGTTCCTTTTTATGAGTAATGGAAACTCCATAAAAATTCCCTTTTGCCCGCTGATTCCAGATAGGGGCCCGCTCACCATTTAAATAGGGGAGAAAGAGGATTCCATCAGCTCCCGGCGGAGCCTTTTCGGCATCGGAAAGAAATTCGGTAAAGCTTCTTTCGTCTTGTAAGAGATCCTTAAGCCATTGTAAGACAACCCCGCCATTGTTGGTTGGTCCTCCAATAATGGAAGTATTTTCTGTAAAGGAATAACAAAAAGTTTCTTGGTTATCACTAATCTTTACTCCTTTAGTAAGTTGCCTAATTGCGCCACTCGTGCCTACAGATACAGCCACCTCACCAGGCAGAATGGCTCCGATGCCTAGATTAGCCAATTGGCCGTCTGCGGCACCCACAACAAAGGGCATTTCTGGATTTATCCCCATTTCCTCAGCTTTTGCTAGGTTAATGCCTGCTAGAGTTTCAGTGGGAGGAACAATTTCTGAAAGCTGCTCTTCCTTAATACCAGCAAACTTCAATAATTCTTGTTCCCATTTATGTGTTGCCGGGTTGAATAATCCTGTTGCCGATGCCATCGAATAGTCGATTACCCTTTTATTAAACCAGCATTGCAGCAAGTATTCTTTAATCGACATAAAATAATAAGCTTTTTTGTAAGGTTCATATCCTGTTTCTTTCATCCAGACAAGTTTTACAAAAGGTGTCATCGGATGAACAGGAGTTCCGGTCTGGGAATATACCTTATCTCCCATCATTTTCATTATGTTTTCAGCTTGTTGATAACTTCTGCCATCGGCCCAAATGAGTGCCGGAGATATCGGGGTTCCTTCCTCATCGGTACAAATTAATGAGTGCATAGCAGCGGAAAAACCAATTGTAACTAACTCATTTTTCTCAATAGCTGCTGTTTCGATTACTTCTCTAATAGCCAAGATGGCAGCATGTTCAATTTCGATAGGATCCTGCTCCACCCAGCCTTGATGGGGATAAAAGGAAGTGTTCATTTTCTCTACTTCTGCTACTAGTTTTCCCTTTAAAGTAAACACACAGGCTTTTACACTTGTTGTTCCAATATCAAGCCCCATTACATATTCACTTGACATATCTTCATCTTCCTTTATTTATAATATCCATTTTTTTAATAGAAAAGGCTTTGGATTCTTCCAAAGCCTTTTCTATTTTACTTTTCACCATCGAAGCAAATACTAATTTGATAGAACTTTGTTCATACTTCCGCTCTGATAACCAACTAAGTCTAGAGTAATGTATTTGTAGCCAAAGTCTTGAAGTTGTTTAACTATTTGCTCATGCTGATTTAAAATAATCGCCATATCGCTTGGCTCTACCTCTATTCTTGCAATCTCCTGGTGTGTCCTTACCCGTACCTGACGAATATGAAGGGATCTTAAATAATCCTCGGCTTTTTCAACCTTGGTTAATTTCTCTTTTGTAATAAATTCACCATAGGCTATTCTGGATGAAAGACAGGCTAAGGAAGGCTTATTCCATGTTGGCAAATTAAGCGCTTTGGAAAGTTCTCTAATTTCTTCTTTATACAATTCCGCCTCTTGAAGCGGACCTCGAATTCCCTTTTCTTTAGCAGCCTTCATCCCCGGGCGAAATTCATTCATATCGTCTGCAATTACGCCATAAATGACATTTTGAAATCCCTTTTGATCCATCACAGGGATTAAGTGATCAAATAGACTGCTTTTACAAAAATAGCATCGATTTTTATTGTTCTCTGCATATCCTGGGATGGCTAGTTCTGATGTTTCGATGACTTGGTGTTTTGCACCAATTTTTGCAGCAAGTTTCGTTGCTTCTTCCAATTCACTGGATGGATAGCTCTCAGAGTCTGCTGTAACTGCCAGTACTTGTTCCGTGCCTAACGTGTCTACCGCAGCTTTTAACAAAAACGTACTATCTACCCCTCCTGAGAATGCAACAACCACCGATTTCATTTCACGGAGAATGGATTGTAACTTTTTATACTTCTCTGTCAGCATTTCCCCCAACTCCCCCAACCTATTCTATTCTATTTATCATCTTTAACATATTTAGAGATTAGCTATTTTATGTGAATGGTAACTAAATGGTCATGCTTCCAAATCCGCCATCTACTCTTATCAAGGCACCCGTCACAAAGCTCGATGCTTTTTCTGATGCAAGCCAAACTGTCGCACCTTGAAGTTCTTCTGCTTCCCCAAAACGGTTCATTGGTGTATGTCTCATAATATTTTCAATTCTTTCTTCATCGAGAATTTTCCGGTTTTGCTCAGCTGGGAAAAATCCAGGAATAATTGCATTTACTCGAATTCCATTTGGTGCAAACTCACGAGCTAAATATTGTGTGACACTATTAAGACCTGCTTTTGATACAGAATACGTAAATACACGGGAAAGCGGTGTTGTTGATGATACAGAGGAAATATTGATAATACTTCCTTTTCTATTCTGTTCAATCATTCTTTTTGCAAAGATTTGGCAGGCTAACACAATTCCTTTTAGGTTAATTTCCATAATTTTATCATATTCATCCATTTCAAGTTCAAGAAATGGTGTTGAACTATTGGTTCCCGGTGCATTTAAGAGAATATCACAGCCGCCTGCCCATTGGTCAATTTCATCTGCTGCTTGAATTAATGATTCACGAGAACTAACATCCGCTTGAAATGCCTTTGCTTCGCCGCCGTTTGCGGTAATTTCCTTAACAACTGCTTCGGCCTTTTCCAAATTACGGCCGACAATGGCAACTCTTGCTCCATGTTCCGCTAAGCCCTTTGCCATGGCAGACCCTAATACTCCATTTCCCCCGATTGCAACTGCCGTTTTTCCGGATAAATCAAATAAATTCGCCATTCTTTAACTCTCCCCTTTAGTTAAAATAAGTTCCCACTATCATCAAATTGGAATTCATATACATCTGAAATTTGTTCCATATTTGGATGCTGTGCAATATATGGAAGTAACGGCTCAGAAACTTCAATTTGACTAAGCTCTAATGTATTTTTGATCCGTACTAATTTAACCTTTGTAAAATCTAAGATATTGCAGGTTTTAACTGCTGCTTGAATCGCCATTTTGTCATTGGGCAAGGTCGTTGCAATTTTGGTAGGGGCACAAACGGTTGAGGTCAAACCATTTGCATATGTGCCTTCTTTATCCATCTTATCCACCAGCCGCTGGGTAGTAAAATCAGCCGTCCCTACTCCATTCGCATTTCCCTCTGATTGAACCGTTACGTCAAGCACGACCATTTTATTTACTTCAGGTCCGCCTGAGGCGTATGGTGTTGGATAACGCCCAGTAATGTTGGGATCCATGCCATCCCCGCTAATATTTTTACCAATCTCATCAATCAAAAGGACATCCAGTTGATCAAAGAAAAGCTTAGGTAATAACTCCTTGGCTTGCTTTTGCAGTGCTGGTTCTTTTTCTACAATTTCCTCAGGAGTAAGTACTTCAAGTACTGCCACTTTATCAAAGGCATTTTCGATTGTTGCTACTCCAAACAGAAACGGTGTTTTTTCCATAATCACCTTTGCCATTGCCGGAACATTCTCAGCCATATATTTAAAACCCATTTGGTGACATGCTTCTGCACCTTTTTGCTTCCCTAAGCCAATACTAATCATCTTCATGATGCCGCTTTCGACCGGCCCCCGGAAAGCTGTATGTGGTTTGATTCGATTAATGACAACAATTCCATCCGCTTTTGAAGCAAATTTATCCACATAGATAGGTAATCCGTTTGGCAATTCCCCGACTTTTACGACTTCCATTGAAGAACGGATTTCACAGCCGACGCTTTCCTCTGTTACACCAAGGTGAGCTAACACCTCACGTTGTCCCTCGGCGGTTGCACCGCCGTGGCTTCCCATACTGGGGACGATAAACGGTTTTGCTCCTAGTTGCTTTAAGAAATGTACTGTTACCGCTGTTAATTCCACGAGCCGGTCAAGTCCCCTGCTTCCAACCGCAATAGCAATTTCCATCCCTGGCTGAATTTTTTCTTGAATATGTACCTGGTTTAACTTCAACTTTAATTCTTGACCAAGGTCATCAATTTTATTGTTTTCAAACTTAACTTTCACTTTAGCCATTTTTGGTACCGGAATATCCTTTAATAGTTCTTGAAGAATTCCCATAGTCTATATCACTCCTTTGTTTATATAAGTTTACCATTTTGAATCTATTCAATGTATGAACAGGGTGACTGATTTCTTAGCTGTAACCCCTTTCAAATGACCTTTTAAAAAATTAATCTTACATGCTCTATTTAATTTGTTTACCAAACAAACTAATTACCTGTATAATATATCATGGGGGTTGGCTTTCGTCAATATATATGTTGATATTTCCTTTTACAGGATAAGGAGGATTTTTTTATGCTCACTGGTGATGCATCACTCATCAAGAAAATGAATAAATCGTTAATACTAAGTACAATTATTGAGCATAAATGGATATCAAGGGCAGAAATTGCTAAGGTTACCGGTTTAAATAAAGCAACTATTTCTGTACAGGTCTCAGAGCTATTAGAAAATGAATTAATAATTGAAACACAATTAGAACACAAAAGTCTAGGCAGAAGACCCATTTTGTTATCAATTAATAAAAATGCCGGGTATGCCTTGGGAATTGATCTCGACAAGAATACAATTACCTTTACCCTGGCTGATTTGAATGGTTTTCCTGTTCTTACAAATGTAATCAACCTTCCATTCTCTAATTACGAGATGATATTTGAGATACTAGGCACCCAGATAAAAGATTACCAATCGAAATGTGCACAAACCCGATACGGTCTCGTTGGTGTTGTCATTGGTATTCATGGAATCGTGAATAAGGATGAAATCATCTATTTTGTTCCTCAACACGGATGGAAAAACAAAAACTTAAAAAAAGACTTAGAAAACGAAGTTGGCCTCAAGGTATACATTGAAAATAATGCAAATTTATGTTCATTTGCGGAAAAGGTCTTCAAACATCATCATAGTAATAACTTGCTCTCCGTAAGCTTATATTCTGGTATTGGACTAGGCTTTATGATAAATGGGGAATTATTGAAGGGCTATCATGGATATGCTGGTGAAATTGGCCATATGATCATCGTGCCAAAGGGCTTGCCTTGCAGCTGCGGAAATTTAGGCTGCTGGGAACAATATGCCTCCGAAAATAGTTTCACTCGACGAATGTCTCAAGAGGACCAGAATTTTGATGCTAATTTTAAAAGTATCAAAAAATGTCTCAAGGATCAGGAACCAATAATTTGTAAGGAAATGGAACAATTTATTTTGTATCTATCCATTGGGCTAAACAATTTGATTAATCTTTATAACCCGGAAATATTAGTCGTAAATAGCGAATTACTTCAGCTGTATCCTTATGCTGCTGAAAAACTAAAAGCTCATCTTACTTCTACCATTAGCCATTATTCTGAGCTGTTACTATCTGAATTCGGAAAAAAAGCGTGTATCATGGGAGCATGTGCGTTGGGAATACAGAAGTTTTTAGATGTTTCTGAGCTTAAGTTATCTGTTTAAGAATCACATAGAGAGTCACAGCTAAACAATTCACCTAACTAAAAGGAGGGTACTGAAAAAGCCCCTTAAATTTTAGTTGTGTATGTAATTTTTCTGTTGATTTCCGCTCCAGGCGGCTTCACTTTCCGCGGGCGTGCCGGGGAGCCACCTTGGCGCTAGCGCCTGCGGAGTCTCCCCTGTCCCGTACTCCCGCAGGACTTTGAATTTGCATCCTCGAATCCGCCCACGCACGAAGGAAATGCGATAGCATTTTCGAGGAGTCTTCGCCGCCTTCCGCTCCAATCAACAGAGTTCTTTTACTTCGTCTAAATTTAAAAAGGTATAATCTCCTATCATTAAGAGAAATTATACCTTTTTTGTTGTTACTTTAAGATTCTTAACAAACTGAGGGTTTTCAGTGCCCTAAACTAAAAGTGAATTGTTTGTTTTCCTGGAATCTATAAAAAAAAGGTGCCTGACACCATTTGTCAGACACTCACGTTATTTATATTTTTAATAGGCCCTTAAATTAAAACCATTCTCCGTAACCTAACGCTCTTAAATAGTCTCCTGAATCTTTTAAGGTATCAAATGGATCACGTCCATAAGTATCATCTTGCTCAATTAGGAAATATTGTACACCGCTTTCAATACCAGCTTCAATTATTCCTTTTATGTCCAAGTTGCCTTTACCAAGTTCTGCAAACTCGATAATGTTTGTAAATTTCTGCATAAATTTAGACATATCTTTAAAGTCTTCTTCACTGATATTCATATTTCCAATCCGATAATCTTTCAGGTGGATCAAGGAGACGCGCCCTGCAAACCTTTTAATAACATTTATCGGATTCTCCCCGCCTCTTTGGGCCCAGTGAACATCTAGCTCAAAGCCGAGTCTAGAAGTATTGTTTTTCATAATGTCTAATAAACATTCCCCATCATACTTTTCAAATTCAATATGGTGGTTATGATAGTATAATTCAATTCCATACTCTGCTAGTTTTTCTGCCATCGCTTCGGCATTATTTATATATTCCATGACTTGATCCTTATGACCCATTAATTGAATCGGCATCATCCCTATGCGGATAAAGTTACAATCTAGTTTTTTGCAGTCATCTACAATTTTATCAAAGTCCTTTGTCAGAGACTCGCCGGGCATACCTGGCATAGAATCTAATGGAGCAGATATCGAAGCAATTTTGATACCGAAATCAATGCTAGCTCTTCTTAACTCAGCTACATTTTCTTCAGTCATTTGAATTTGGGTTACCTCGACATAATGAAAACCAAGTTCACTTATCTTTCTTAAAGTTTCATATGCGCCTAGCTCTACGATTTTTTCTTTAAGGTTAAACATTTGAACGCCAATTTTAGCAGTTTGCATATTGTAATTCCTCCATTTTTATCATCCTTTTTTCTTCTGAGGATTGGCGGATTGCGTCAATCATTTTAATCGATGTAAGGGCATCTTTAACCTTTACATAATTCTGAGAGTTATTGATTACCGCGGTATAAAATAGATTGATTAGTTTAATATGGCTTGCCCCGTAATAGAACTTTGTCCCCGGCATCTTGGCATCCTCAATCAATTCTTCTTTTGTTCCGTCACCATTGATCTTTGTTAGAATACTATCTTTGATGGTGAATTTTCCTTTTTCAAGGAGTACCTCTAGCTCGACACTTGAATTTTCTACATTGGCATTTGTGGCAAAAAATAATCCCTTTGCGCCATTTTTAAATTGAATTTGAGCTGAGGCTGTATCTTCCACATCGATCCCATAATCCAATAATTGATCGATGGAACCTCTAATTGAATCAATCTCACCACCAAGCAGCTGGATTAAATCGAGGGTATGGAGGGCTTGGTTAATCATCACTCCACCGCCGGCATGCTCCATTCCCCCCCGCCAAGGTTTCACTTCGTAGTATTCTTTTGGTCGATACCAAGTAACTAATCCTTTTACCCCGATCACTTTGCCAAATTGCCCGCTAGCGATTATTTCTTGCAGCAATGCAAAGGACTCATTGCAGCGATTCTGAAAGCACACGCAAATTTTAGCCGGCAGCTCTTCCTCTAGCTTCGCTAAAGCCATCCCCTCTTGTGTATTTAAAGACAAGGGCTTTTCCTGAAAGACATGAACACCATTTTCAACACAGTATTTTGTTACTGGATAATGAAGATAATGCGGTAAACAAATATGCACACAATCCAATGATTCTTTATTTAGCATTTCTTGATAGTCAGAATAAAAGTTAACATTCGGTACGGTATTCCTTAATGATTCATCAAGATCACATACAGCCACTAACACGGCATTAGGGTTTGCTTGTATAGCTGGAATATGAATTTTAGAAATATCGCCAAGTCCTATAACTGCTATTTTGAGCATCAGCCATCCCCCTTTAGAAACGAACTCAAAGAGGAAATATGACTCCCGAGTTCGTTTACATTTATAGATTAATAATATTGATTATTTAATTGGATTCTTTTTTTCCTCTTCCACTTTTTTAGTCAGCTCAGCAAAGTACAGCTCTTCATCAATTGGAAGTTCTACTTCTTTACCCAGCCAGCTCGATAGGTGGATTGCATTTGCTAGGGCAACGCCATTGATTCCGTCACTGCCAGGTGCAAGCAGTGGAGTTCCTTCCACAATATTCGCTGCAAAGTTTTCCATTACAGCAATATGCTGCCCACCCCAAACACTTTCAAATTCAATTACTTCTTCTGTATAGATCTCAGATAAGCCCTGACCCATGAAAATTTTTGTTACATCTGCCCAGCTCATGGTTGCGCTCATTTCAGATTCGGATTTTTTTAGACGTTTAACGGTTATTTTTTTGCTATCATCAACTACAATTTTTCCTTTATCTCCTAAAATTTCAAAGCGGTCAGTTCCCATAACATCGTGCGTACACGTAATAAATACTCCTGTTGCTCCATTACCATAGTCTAGGATTGTCGTTACTTCATCTTCAACTGCGATATTTCTTTGGTAGCCGTATTTTACATTCGAATAGACCTTTTTAGGCATTCCGCAAATCCACTGAAGCAAATCAATTTGGTGTGGTGCCTGATTGACAAGGACACCGCCGCCTTCGCCGCCCCATGTTGCTCTCCATGCGCTTTGATCATAATAGCCTTGTGGTCTCCACCAAGTCGTAATAATCCAGTTTGTCCGGCGAATTTGGCCAATTTCTCCATTATCAATTATCTCTTTCACTTTTTGATAGAGTGGATTTGTCCGTTGATTAAACATAATTCCGAAAGTTAATTCCGGTTTTGTTGCAGCAAATTCATTTAATTCTCTTACTTGTTTTGTATAAACACCTGCTGGTTTTTCTACCAATGCATGAATATCTCTTTTAAGTGCCTCAATCCCCATCTCAGGATGCAGATAATGTGGAACACAGGTAACTACTGCATCAACTTTACCGCTTTCAAGCATATCAATATAGTTTTCATAGAATGGAACTTCAGGATATTTTTCTGCAGCCAATTCCTTTTTCGCTGGGTCATTGTCACAGATAGCTCCGAGTACCATGTTTTTCACTTTTCCATCTTCTAAAAATCCTGCGTAAGCCCCGCCTTGTGCACCTAATCCAATAACTCCTAATCTAACATTTGCCATTTTACTTCTCCCCGCTTTCTATTTTGTTTAGTATTTCAACTAGGGCCTCGTATTGAAGCTTATATCCACTTGCACCATCAAGACCTTTATTATCTTTAATAATCTCTGCAGCATCTTCCAGTTCCAAGTCCTTTAATGAATCAAAGCGAACAAGATGAGGTTCAAGTGTTAAGAAGCCTTTGTAACCGTTTTGAATTGATTGCGATAAAATTTCAGCTATTTTACCCTCCCCGGTACCGCAGACCACGTTCTGACTCTCGGTTGTGACAGCATCTTTAATGTGAATATAAACAATTTCATCTTTTAATAAATCGTAGCATTCCTGTGTATCTTCGCCACACTGAACAAAGTTAGCAAAATCAAAAATAGCCTTAAAATGTTCTGAACCAACCTCTTTTAATATCTCTTGACAGCGTCTAGCAATGTCTCCATAAATGTCCTTTTCATTTTCATGCAACAAAATAACAGCATATTTTTCGGCAATCGCAGCAAACTCTTTTATTTTACTAATAACCTCATCTCTGTAGCTGTCAGCATCTTCACCCTTTGGAATATAAAAACTAAAAATACGGATGTATTTACAATCTAATAAGTTAGCAATCTGGCAAAGTGTATCTAACATGATCTTTTGTTTGGCAAATCCCTCTTCATCATGGATGAATACCTTACCAATTGGTGATCCGATTGAGGAAACCTCGATCCCCGCTTTTTCAAGCCGTGGCAGAACACTCTCTTTAATCTCTTCCACAGAAAAATCACCAATATTGTTCCCATCAATACCACGCAATGATATATAACGCATACCTAATCCTGCTACAACTTCAAGCTGGGTATCAAAATCAGAAGAGATTTCATCCGAAAAACCGGAAATCAATAAATCATTATCCATTTTCCCTGTTCCTCCTTCTTTTACATGAATTTCCTTACTTTAGTTTTTCCTTACGGTATTGAGACGGCGTTTTACCTATTTTTTCTTTAAAAAATCGACTAAAATGAGCAACGCTCTCAAATCCAACTGACTGTGAAACCTCTGTTAGAGTGAGATTGGGTTCCATCTCCAATAGATACTTCACCTGGTTGAGACGGCACCCCATTACATATTCCAATTACCGTAAAACCAGTAACTTCCTTAAAAACATGAGAGGCATAATACTTACTGAGACTTAACTCTGCTGCTATACGTTCCAAACTAACCTTTTCGATATAGTGTGCATTAATCCAGGATGCAATTGACTCAGCATGAGCTTCCTTTTCCGTCTTTTTACTCGTTATTTGTGATAATTCCTCTTGACTCATTTTATAAATTCGTACCAATAATTGAATTAACTCAAGTTTCACCTCGGCTTCTAATAACTCATTTTTCTTACCGGTCCTTTGCAGGTCTAAATCAATTAGTTCCAACGAAGCTGCTATCCCCTTCATCTTCCCATCAACAATTTGCCCTGATTCGTCATAACCAGTTCGCAGTAAGCAATTGTTAAGTTTTTTAAAGGGATCTAATAAATTAGGTATTCCAAGAGTACCCAATAATTCACGGAGCCACGTAGGTGAAAAATGAAGCATACTTCTTGTATAGGTGCTGCCTGTACGCGGATTTGGTTTATGCAATGTCATTCCATCCAACAAGATAATATCACCGGGCTGTAATTCATAAATTCGGTTGTTGATTAAGTACTTACAATCACCTGAATGAAAAAAATAGATTTCATATTCCTGGTGTGAGTGAAAATTAAATGAGTTGTCCAAACCTTGCACACGATAAAACGCAGTGATCCATTCATCCATTACTTTTCTTTTATAAGTAGATGAATCTAACTTATCCATTAGTTTCACACCCTTAAAAGTAAGCGTTAACAACTCATTTGTTAACTTACTATATTTTTATTTTATTGCACTTCATAGTAAAAATCATTCTCCAAAAATGCTCAAATATCCCTCTTTTTTGACTTATATTGCTTTTTAATAATAATTTCCAGTCAAAGAAAAACATAAAAAAATAGAGACTAACCAACCCTTATGGGCCAGTTTAGTCTCTATAAATCACTTACCAAACAAAGTACTTATTCCATCCAGTTGGTATGGAAAACCCCTTCTTTGTCAACACGCTGGTACGTATGAGCACCGAAGTAGTCACGTTGTGCCTGCAAAAGGTTCGCTGGGAGTGTTTCAGTACGGTAGCTGTCATAGTAAGCAATGGCACTTGCGAACGATGGTACAGGAATCCCGCGCTCAATCGCCACAGCAATCACTTGACGTAACGCTTGCTGGTACTTCTCCACAATGTCCTTGAAGTATGGATCTAATAAAAGGTTTGCTAGTTCTGAGTCACGATCGTATGCATCCTTGATCTTTTGTAAGAACTGAGCACGGATGATACAGCCGCCGCGGAAAATCATCGCAATATCACCGTAACGAAGATTCCAGTCATATTCTTCAGAGGCAACACGCATTTGGGCGAAACCTTGAGCATACGAGCAAATTTTACTCATATATAATGCCTTACGAACAGCTTCAATTAATTCTTCCTTGCTGCCTGCAAATGGCTTAACCTCTGGTCCTGTTAGGACTTTACTTGCTTTAACACGCTCTTCCTTCATTGCTGAGATAAACCGAGCGAAAACCGATTCTGTAATAATTGGAAGCGGTACACCTAAGTCTAGGGCGTTTTGGCTTGTCCATTTACCAGTACCTTTTTGGCCGGCAGTATCTAAGATAACATCAACCATTGGTTTACCTGTATCTTCATCTACTTTTGTAAAGATATCTGCAGTAATTTCGATTAAGTAGCTATCTAATTCGCCTTTATTCCAGTCAGAAAATACGTTATGAAGTTCTTCTGCATTTAATCCTAAAACATTTTTCAAAATGAAATACGCTTCAGAGATTAATTGCATATCTCCATACTCAATCCCATTATGAACCATTTTCACATAATGACCGGCACCGTTTGGTCCAATATAGGTACAGCATGGGTCTCCGCCAACCTTTGCTGAAATCGCCTCTAAAATAGGCTGGACTAGTTCGTATGCTTCTTTATTCCCACCCGGCATAATAGAAGGACCTTTAAGTGCTCCTTCTTCTCCTCCGGAAACACCTGTACCAATAAAGTGGAAGCCAGCATTAGCTAATTCCTTGTTACGTCTAATCGTATCTTGGAAGAATGTGTTACCACCGTCGATTAGGATGTCTCCTTCCTCTAGGAATGGTTTTAAAGAGTCGATTGTTGCATCAGTTCCCGCACCAGCTTTAACCATTAGCAAAATCTTGCGTGGCTTTTCTAAGGAATTCACAAATTCCTCAACAGTACGAGCACCAACAAAGTTTTTTCCTTCAGCTTCATTCTTCAAAAAGCTTTCCGTTTTATCAAATGAGCGATTAAAAACAGCAACAGAATATCCACGGCTTTCAATATTTAATGCCAAGTTCTTTCCCATTACTGCTAAACCAATTACACCGATTTGTTGTTTTGACATACTATCCCTCTTTCATTGTTATTCTTTATAGATAACCATATTCTTTCCTTTATGACAATAAAAAGTGCTTATTTTTTATAATTTAAATAATAATTAAAATAGAGAAAATCCATTCGGAACTTAGCGTTCTAAAAAGAAGCGTTCAGCGTTATCATAGCAAATATTGCGGACCATTTTCTCCATATGCTTCATATCATTTGGCGCTAATCCTGTTTCCACCCAATCACAAAGGATGTTACATAAAATTCGACGGAAGTAATCATGACGGGCATATGACAGGAAGCTGCGAGAATCTGTAAGCATACCGATAAAGTGGCTCAGCACACCCACATTAGCAAAATCCTTCATTTGTCTTTCCATACCATCGATATGGTCAACAAACCACCAGCCAGAACCTAATTGAACCTTCCCAGGAACACCTTCCTCATAGAAGTTCCCCATCATTCCCGCTAACACAACATTATCTTTTTGGTTCAGGTTAAATAAAACCGTTCTTGGAAGTGCATTTTCTTGATCGAGGGCATCAAGGAAGCGAGATAACCCCTCCGCCATATTAGCTTCTCCAACTGAATCAAACCCTACATCGGTTCCAAGCCGTTTTTTCATTCTTGTATTATTATTCCGCATCGCTCCCATGTGAAGCTGCATAACCCACTGCTTTTCAGCATACATTTTCCCAAGTTCTTGTAAGAGGAAAATTCGATAGGCAATCAATTCTTCATTTGAAAGTTGTTCACCACTTAGACGTTTATTAAATATGGATTCAACCTCTTGCTTAGTTGTTTCAACATACTCCATTTTTTGAATATCATGGTCAGAGGCCCGGCCCCCATTTTCATGAAAAAACTCTACTCGTTGTTTCAATGCTGCTATAAATCCGTCTAAGGAATCCGTTTTTATGCCTGAAACATCTGCCAATTTTTCAATCCAGCTTTTGAAAGTTGGGCGTTCAATAAAAAGTGCACCATCTGGACGGAATGTTGGAGCAATAATGGTTTTAAAAGTCTCATCATTTTTCAATAATTGATGGTATTCTAAAGTGGAAATGGGATCATCGGTAGTTCCGATAAACTTAACGTTAGATCTGTCTATTAAACCCCTTGCACTGAATTCAGGCTTCAGTAATTTTTCATTACATTCTTCCCAAATCTCACGAGCAGTTTCAGGACTTAATACCTTATCAATGCCGAAGAACATTTTTAATTCTAAGTGTGTCCAATGATAAACAGGGTTGCCAATTAAATGTGGAACCGTCTCGGCCCACTTTTCAAACTTTTCCCAGTCACTGGCATCACCTGTAATGTAGCGCTCGCCAATGCCATGCATCCGCATCGTTCTCCACTTATAATGGTCTCCACCCAACCAGATCTGTGTGATATTTTCATATGACTTGTTTTCCCATACTTCTTTGGGATCTAAGTGACAGTGGAAATCAAAAATCGGTGCTTCAGCTGCTGCATTTTCATAAAGTTTAATAGCAGTCTTTGTGTTTAATAAAAAGTGCTTGTCCATAAAATTTTTCATCGAAGTCCCTCTCCTTCAAACTAAAATTCATATTGGTAGCTCGCCCCACTGTAAACCCTTACAGAATTGTTAATACTCTTTTCTTAAAAAATTAAGATCCTCACTTCTTTAATTTGTTTATTAAACAAATTAATTACATACATAATTTAACACGTTTAATATGTTTAGTCAATTAACTATTTAGGAATTAATTGAATTATAACAGTGATTTGTTAAAAAGAACTGATATAATAGGAATATATTCAAAAGGAAGTGCCCGAAATGGAGGATATAAATGGTTACCGGTGATGCGGCATATATAAAGAAAATTAATCGCTCTCTCATTATTAGAGAAATAGTTAAAGAAGGAATGATATCAAGAGCCGATTTATCCAAGGCCACTAACCTGACAAGAGCAACCATCTCTGCCCAGGTTGCAGATTTATTAGAGGAAGGGCTCATTATCGAGACTCATCTTGAACACTATACGGTTGGAAGAAAACCGATTATGCTTTCTTTAAATGGACATGCAGGTTATGCACTTGGAATTGATCTTGATTACGGTCAAATATCATTTACCTTATCAGATCTTCTCGGATGTCCTGTCTCTTCAAATATTGTCAAAATAAATACTACAGACTATAAAGAGATTCTTCAGCTTATAATTGAACAAACAAAAAAATTCAAAGCAGATAGTAATGACAGCCGCTATGGGATTGTCGGAATTGTTATCGCAATTCACGGTTTGGTATCAAAAGAAGAAATCATTCACTATGTTCCGCGGCTTAACTGGCATGATATAAACTTAAAAAGTGATTTAGAAAGAGAAATCGATATCCCGATTCATCTTGAAAACAATGCAAATCTAAGCGCTTTTGCAGAGCGCGTTTTTATACATCATGAAACAGACAATCTATTATGTGCAACCCTCTATTCTGGAATCGGTCTTGGCATGATGATGAATAATGATTTTTTCCGAGGTCAAGAAGGGTATGCCGGCGAAATCGGCCATATGATAGTTGTTCCTGGAGGTAAGAAGTGTAATTGTGGAAATAAAGGGTGCTGGGAAAAATATGCTTCTGAATCAAGTATCTTTGAATATCTATCCGAAAAAAGACAGATAGAGAATTTGACTTATGAACAAATCCAGGAATGGCTAAAAGAAGGCGATATAGAAGTACATGAAGTAATGGAACAATTTATTTTCTACCTATCAATTGGGTTGAATAATATGATTAACATGTATAATCCAGACGTGCTCGTTCTTGATAGTGAATTGCTGCGAATATATCCGGACTCTCTCAAGAAAATAAGTGATAATCTGAACTCATCTATCAGCCATTACCGTGAATTGAGAATCTCATCCATTGGGAGGAAGTCAAGCATTCTTGGAGCCTGCGCCCTTGCAATCAAGCAATTTCTTGAGGTTCCAATGTTAAATTTACCTTTTCTTTTAAAAACAGTTCAAGGTGAAAGCGCCGTCATTTAATGTAGCCCTTTGAATCCCCCCTTCCTGCTGTAGCATAAAGGGTTCCGTTATCTAGTAAAAGACACAAGAAATGACGTATGTATTTTGCATACGTCTTTTTCTTTATCTATCAGGGTTGTTATAAAATTCAATTAACTTTGACATAGCAATTGACATCATTATTATGATGGACATAAATACTGTACAATTAAAATTGAGGGTCATTTGCATTTTTGAAAACCAATTTTATTGATCTTTAACCTGGCACATCTATGATCAAGAGGAACTGCACTAATGGTTGGGGAATCAGGCTAAGCACCCGGGCTGATAAATAGACGGAAAAATTCCGTTTATTAATTAATTATTAGTAAAAAAGGCTAAAATAGACGGAGAGATTCCGCATAATAACTAGAAATATTCGAAAATGGGAGACTTTCCTTTGAATAATCGGAAAACCTCCTCTTAAACAACCTGAAACAAGCTGTATTCTGCATTTAACCGAAAGATCTCCGCTTATTTTGCTTTTGCTGTTTACTCGATTAAAAGTCGAGTGAACTTCGGACAAGGGAAGGCCAAAAAAGCAAGACGATGTCCGAAGCTGAGTAAACTTCGGACAAGGGAAAGCCAATAAAGCAAGATGGTGTCCGAAGTCGAGTAAACTTCGGACAAGAGAAAGCCAATAAAGCAAGGCGATGTCCGAAGTCGGGTAAACTTTGGACATGAGAAGGCTAAAAAAGCAAGATGTGCCCGAAGTCGAGTAAACTTCGGACATGGGAAAGCCAAAAATGCAAGATGGTGTCCGAAGTCGAGTAAACTTCGGACATGGGAAAGCCAAAAATGCAAGATGGTGTCCGAAGTCGAGTGATCTTCGGACAAGGGAAAGCCAATAAAGCAAGGCGATGTCCGAAGTCGAGTAAACTTTGGACATGAGAAGGCTAAAAAAAGCAAGATGGTGTCCGAAGTCGAGTAAACTTCGGACAAGAGAAAGCCAAAAATGCAAGATGGTGTCCGAAGTCGAGTGAACTTCGGACAAGGGAAAGCCAATAAAGCAAGACGATGTCCGAAGTCGAGTAAACTTCGGACAAGGGAAAGCCAAAAATGCAAGATGGTGTCCGAAGTCGAGTAAACTTCGGACATGAGAAAGCCAAAAATGCAAGATGGTGTCCGAAGTCGAGTAAACTTCGGACAAGGGAAAGCCAAAAATGCAAGATGGTGTCCGAAGTCGAGTAAACTTCGGACAAGAGCAATCCCAATAAGTGTGACTTTGTCCAAACAAATACCAATATTCCATCAAAACAAAAATTACCTTTTAGTAATATCCCTAAATGACAGCATGCCATTTTTGATACTCTTTTACTCCCCATAACTCATCCTCAAATAAAAATTTAGCCATATAAAAAACTGCACCAAAATTGTTAGTTTAATGTCAAACAATTTTGGTGCAGTTCAATTAATATGGCGAGTTTTCCTATTTTGTATACCAATAATGATGCCAATAGGACTGTCATTTCGACACGTATTTTAAGAAAAAGCACCTTAAAACGGAACCCTTCCACGCAGTAGCAAGAAGGAGGTTTTATATTAAATCATTTCATTTAAGCACTTAAACTATCGTTAGTTTTTTGTTTGTTTTTAAGTTCATCAATAATCTTTTTATAAAGATCTTCCGTTAAATTATAAACAATAATTAAAATAACTGCTGCTACTAAGTTTAGTGCTGCTGGAACGAGGAACATTAGCCCTTTGATACCAAGGAGTGTACCGGTAGTTTGTACTGCATTCGGCACATAACCAATTAAGCCAAGAGCAACGCCAGGAATAAAACCAGCTAGTGCCTGGGCAAGCTTACGGAAGAAACTGTAACTTGAGTATACGATGCCTTCTGTACGTTGTCCTGTTTTCCATTCATGATAATCAACGGCATCTGCAACCATTACCCATGGTAAACCCATTGCAAAGCTTAGCCCCAGACTTCCAATTGTAAGTAACGTAATGAAAGTCGGTATGCTTGCTGGTAAAAGAAAGTTTGCAGCATCCGCAACAATTCCAATCAAAAGGCCCATGATGAATGTGTTCTTTTTTCCTAGTCTTTTAACAAGTGCGGGAATAAAAAAAGAACCAATGACAGCGATTCCAACGCTTGTAAAAGAAAGCAGAGACATAAGGCCCGAATTTTTCAAGTTATACTGTAAATAATACAACTGAACAGCCGTGCGCAGGTTACTAGCAGCTACCATAAACAAGCAAACTAAACAAAGAGCAATAAGCGGCCTGTTACTAAGTAATAATTTGAAAAGTTTTGACATCGGAACTTTTTCTTTTTCTATTCTAGGCTCCCTAATTACATATTCATTGGTATTACGGTAGCAAATATAATGAAAGATGACCCCGACTAATGCCATTGATGCGATGCCCACTGTATATCCTAATTTTTGGTTAGGAAAATACAGAACTATTGGGATTACGACCATTCCAGATATAAGCATTGCAAACTGGCTGCCAATAGCTCTATAAGATCCAAGAGATGCACGGTCCACAGAATCTTGAGTCATAGAAGCTGCAAGTGATCCATATGGGATATTAACAATAGAATAAGCCAGCCCAAATGCCATATAAGTGATAAACGCAAATACAATTTTTCCTGTGTCTGAGAAATCCGGTGCCATGAAGGAAATGACTGTCATAACGGCAAGCGGAATTGATCCAAATAAGATGAACGGCCGGAACTTACCGCGTTTCCCTACCTTTCGTTTATCTACAAAAGCGCCAACAGTGGAATCTGCAAACGCATCAAAAATTTTCGAAATTAAAAATACTAATCCTCCCCAATAAGCCGAAATCCCTAAAACATCGGTATAAAACTTAAGCAAATAAATTTGCCCCATATCAAACATAAAGCCATTCCCGACATCACCTAAACCGTATGAAATTTTCTCTTTTAAGGTCAATTTCTTTGTGCTATTATTCTCCAACGTGTCCACTCTCCCTCTAAAAGTAAAAAATTATGTAACCTGTAACCCTTTTCAAAAACAGCTAGAATAAATCATTGAATTATTGAGAATATCATTCCTTTAGTTAGTTTAGTAAACTAACTAATTAATCACATAGTTAGGATACACCTCTCGACACATTTAGTCAATAAAAACTTGTAAGCGTTTTTTATCCTTTAATAAGCTCCAAATAGAACTTTTTTCTTCTAAATATGAAGTAGATGCAGGTTATCTGCTTAATCATAATTAAGGTGATAAACACAAAAAAGATAGCTAAAGGATCTTAGCTATCTTCATGATGATATGCGAATTAATTATTACCTTTTCTCTTATCAGCTAAATCAACTGTAAGCTGTGCTGTACGCTTTTTGTTTAACGGATAACAGAACACAATGATTAAGAACACAATAGCTAGTGTGATTGCAGGTACTAAAGTTCCAAGTGTGTGAATTCCTTTCAGAGTACCAGATGTTTGTTGTTGAAGAGTTGAATTATATCCTACTGCCGCAATCACAGCACCACCTAATCCTCCGGCAACTGCTTGACCAATTTTACGAGCCATTGAGTAGATAGAATAAACGGTTCCATCTTCACGTAAACCAGTTAAATACTCATGATAATCGATAACGTCCGTAACGAAAGCCCAAATGACAAGGTTGAAGATTCCATATCCAAACATGGCAATTGTTAGGACTCCGATAAATTGTGTTGCTGTTAAATTTGGAAGAAAATATAAGAGTCCATATACCACAGTTGCAAGTAATAAACCACAGGAAGCCACTTCCTTTTTACCAAATTTTGCAACTAATGGCTTCACCATTGGCATACCAACAAATACAGCCACTGATTGAAGAAGTCCTACCATACTTAATGCTTTTGCGTTTCCAAAATAATCTTTAAACAGGTAAACGTTTACAGTACCAATTAACATGAAACAAATCATGAATAATAAGGAAGCAATAAGGAACCACATTAACGGTCTGTTTTTGCCTAGACCTTTCATTGTTTGTCCAAAGTTCATCTTTGATTTTGTTGATTCATCCATCACAATACGTTCAATTGATAATTTATAGCAAGCGATATAACAAGCGAGCGCAAGTACACCAAAAATAATTGCACCTAGTAAGAAGTGATTAGCATCTGCTTTATTATTAACAAACAAAATCATAGGACCAACTACGTTAATGATTAAACCTGCTAAGTTTGCCCCCATTGTTCTCCAGCTTGATAGCGTTGTACGTTCAACCGGATCGCCTGTGATAACAGACGCCATTGATCCATAAGGGATATTAACCGTACTATACAATGTTCCCCATAAGATGTACGTTACATAGGCATATGCAAGATAAAATCCATTAGACATACCGGGAATGTGTACAAACATTAATACACCAACAATAACAAGTGGAATCGACATTCTTAAAATCCATGGCTTAAATTTTCCATTTTCCCCAGCTTTTCTTGTATCAATGAAACGTCCCCAGGAAACATCTGCTACAGCATCCCACAAACGTGCGATTAGAAATAGCCCGCCGACTGTAGCCGGATTCAAATGATAAATATCGGTATAGAAAACCATTAAGAAAGATGCTACTAGAATAAAGAAGAAATCATTTCCCCAGTCACCAAACATATAACCCAGTTTATCCTTCATACCAAACTTTCTAAATGCAGCCGTTGGATTTGTCTCTACTTTTTGTACCGTTTGACCCATTTCATTTCCCCTCCAAAATAACTATTCTTTAGTATTGAGATTTTTGATAATGTAACCCTTTCCAAAATTACTAAAAAAATAAAATTGCATCTCGAGATTGTTGTATTAATTAGTTTAGTGAACTAACTAATTAATGCATCCTTATCTTATCATTCACTATAAAGCGCGTCAACACATTTTGTAAGCGTTTGATAAATTAATTTTCCCAGTTTTATAAATGGCTAATAGCCCTTTTCTTCACCATTTCACTTAATGTTCATGAACGTCACCAATTGTTCAATCTTATTGAAAGATAATTTTTCTATAATGGAGGTAATAAGTATCATTAACTACAAAGGTCGTGGTCTTCTGTGAAAAAATTACTATATGTAACAGCGAACCCGAAAGGTTTAGAGAAATCAAAAGGGCTTAAAATTGGAGAAGCGTTTCTAGAAGCATTTCAAGAGGAACGTTCAGATGTTGAGATAAGCAAAATCGATTTGTTTGCCTATGACTTTCCACAAATGGATGCGGATATGGTGTCAGCTAGAGGAAAATTGGCTGGTTATGGCTATACCCTTGAGCAGCTTTCAGATCCAGAAAGAGAAAAAATTTTGAAGATGCATGCACTTGCAGAGGAGTTTATTTCGTTTGATTATTATGTGTTTGTTTCACCTATGTGGAATTTAAATTCCCCTGCTGTCTTAAAAGCTTATATTGATAACTTATTTATTTCTGGAAAAACTTTTGCCCATACTGCCAATGGTCCCAAAGGTCTGTTAGTTAATAAAAAGGCCATTCATATTCAAACAAGAGGCGGCCAATATACTGGGACCCCTATGGAGGAATTGGAGTCGGGTGACCGATACTTAAAAATCGCTCTCCGCTTTTTAGGGATCGAGGTAAGTGATACAGTTGTCGCAGAAGGTTTTGATTTAAATCCACAAAAAGTACCTGAAATTCTTGAACAAGGCAAGATCAATGCACGGATTGCGGCAAGAAAATTTGTAAAAGAATTGGTTCAAGCATAAATCCGATCAAGATAGCTTCCTTTCTGAGGAGGCTTTTTTTATTCACATTGTTTTCCTAACTGCTAAGTTATAAAATACAAATTTATAGTATAATTGGAATGCTTTGTCACTACTCAAAAAACTATAGGTCAAAGCATCCCTGTCTATTTCATTTTAGGAGAATCAATATGCTTAAAGAATTCATTTCAAATGCAGCACTCTTAATTGCTTCTTTTTCTCTTATGGGTGTTTTATTTAAAGATAAGCCTTTATATCCAACCTCACCATTATCGACAAAACTCTACTGGGGGATTTGTTTTGGAATTCTTGGTAATGTTTTAATGTCGTTTTCTATCCAGGCTGGTCCGGACATTTATGCAGATTTACGCCATTTGGCAATCGTTATTGCGGGGGCTTTTGGCGGATACATACCGGCAATTATTGCCGCAGCATTAATCTCTATCGGAAGAATAGGTTTATTTGGCTTTAATAGTTCCGCCCTCCTCCCTGCTGTTGGAGCGTTTTTAACTGGAGTTGTTTGCGGTGTTATTTCCAAGTTAAAGATTCATCGTACGGCCAAAGCATTTACCATGAATCTGTGCGGTTTACTAATCATATCTATTATTTTTATCATCCGCATTGACGATGCAGAAATCCTTAAAAATGTGTTATTCTTGCATAATCTCATATCTTTAGCAGGTGGATTATTTGGCTATCATTTTTTTGTGTTTGTCGTCGATTCGAATGAGACCCAATACCAATTAAAACACAGCCTTTTCAAGGTAAAAGAAACGGAAGAACGGTTTCGCTTACTTGCAGAGTATTCTAGTGACATGATTACCATGCATAATGAACAAGCAGAATATATATACATCTCTCCTGCTGTAAAAGAGGTCATTCATTTTGAATATCCTGAGCTTTTAGGAAAAACATTGGAGACATTTATTCATCCTGATGATGTGGAACGAACAAATAGTATGTTTCAAAGGGCTCTACAAGAAGGCTCTGCTGAATCTACTCACCGTTATCGTTCAAAGTTTGGTGATTATATTTGGATAGAATCCACTTTAAAAAGTGTGCCTTATCAAGAAGAAGGCGAAAAGAAGGTCATCATCGTTTCAAGAAATATTACAAACCGAAAACTTACCGAGCAAAAGCTCCAGGAAGCAAATGAGCTTCTGAACCGATTATCCTATATGGATGGGTTAACGGGCATAGCTAATCGCCGGTATTTTGATGATACGCTTCTTAGGGAATGGGCGAATGCGGTTGACTTTCAAACACCTATTACTTTGGTTATGTTTGATATTGATTATTTTAAAAAATACAATGACACCTACGGTCATTTAAAAGGAGATTTCTGTTTACAGAAGATTGCTCAAGCTGTCAACAAGTTGTTTCCAGAAGATACAAACTATACCTTTTGCCGGTACGGCGGCGAAGAATTTGCACTAATTCTGTCATCTAGTAATCGTGAGACCGGATTAGAATTAGCACGGCAAGTTAAAGAAACCGTTCAATCACTTAAAGTCCCGCATATAAGTTCAGAAATAGCGGGTATTGTTACTTTAAGCATTGGAGTTGCATCCATATATCCTACCAAATCAAATCATCCCGATTCATTAATTAAAGCCGCTGATTCCGCCCTTTACCTTTCTAAAACAAAAGGCAGAAATACCATCTCTATCAACGAACTTCCTGGAAGGATTCCTAAGTAATCTTTCCAGTTTTTTAATATAATCAACTTAGCTTTTCATTTTTTCGAAATATTTTGCAAATTTTGTTGTAACTTGCCAAAATTAAATGTAAAATTTTCCTATGAGCTCATTATGGACGGTGAGAAAATGGAAATCACGAAACACCTTTTCTTCAATCTTTCTCTTATGATAATTTTACTATTTATTGGTTTAATATATCTTGAAAAAAGTAGAAAATTCTCCCTTTCGAAACCCGCTTTTATAATTTTGTTTATTGTAACGATTTGGTTATGTATCCAATTTTCCTATACACCTGTTCCATTGGCAAGATTTGATTTACGTATGATTCCACTAGTTCTTGGCGGGTTATATGTCGGTATTGGGCCTATTCTAACTGGAGCCATGATTGCAATTCGAGGATTATATGGGATTAATATTGGTTTTTGGCAAAACTTGGCGCTTTATATTCCACTGGGGTTGATCTTGTGGCGATTACACCCTTGGTTTTTAAAACAAGCTCCTGCCCGGAGAATATTATGTACCGTATGTATGGGAATGATCCTTGGTATCCTGACAGTCTTAGGAATGAGTTTTGATGAACCGCTCAATCTTGTGGATGCATGGTTTGCTTATCTTGTCATTCCTTCTTTGGGTATTGGTGTTATTTCATATGGAGTTGAGTTTATCCGTAAAACGAACGAAATGCAGCAGGAGCTTATTAAGACCGAAAAATTAAAGGCGGTTGAGCAAATGGGAGCTGCCATTTCCCATGAAATTAGAAATCCGTTAACGGCTGCGAGCGGGTTTGTTCAATTGCTGCAAGACGATTATTTATCAAGACAAAAAAGAAAAGAATATCTAGCAATCGTTAAGGAAGAATTATTTTCAGCTGAAAAGGTTATTCAGGATTATTTGACGTTCGCTAAACCTGCACTTGAAACCCTTGAAGAATTAAATGTCAAAAGCGAACTTCGTCAAATTATCAACATACTCCAGCCGTTAGCAAACCAAAATTCTGTTGAAATCATTACTGATTTTTCGATCATTGGATTTATTAAAGGAGACGGTCAAAAGTTTAGGCAGTGCTTTGTAAATGTTCTAAAAAATGCAATTGAATCCATGCCGCATGGCGGATATTTATATGTTTCCACCGAATACAGCCAAAACGATGTAACCATCAAGGTGAAGGATACCGGAATTGGGATGAATTCCCACCAGTTAGACCGGTTAGGAGAACCGTTTTATTCCACCAAAGGAAAAAATGGCACTGGCTTAGGAATGATGGTGGTTTATAGCATTGTCAGAGCCATGGATGGATCAATATGGGTGGAAAGTGAAGTTGGAAAAGGAACCAGTTTTCACTTCGAATTTCCGACCCTTCCGATCAACGGCAAATAAACAAACCGGCAGAATTAGAATCTGTCGGTTTGTTTATTTACTTGATTACTTTCCAATAAACATTTGCGACCAGTTTTTTCCTGTTTGTTCGAATCCTACTCCAATGTGGGTAAAATTGGCACTTAATATATTTTTACGGTGGCCTTCACTGTTCATCCAAGCCGTTACTACCTCTTGTGGTGTTCGTTGTCCTTGAGCGATATTTTCCCCTGCAGATTTATAGGTAACACCAAAATCCCTCATCATGTCAAATGGAGAACCATAGGTCGGACTGGTATGAGAAAAATAATGGTTTTGCTGCATATCCATTGCCTTCTTTTGAGCTACACCACTAAGCTGCGTATCGGTTTTTAACGCTGGCAGTCCATTCTTGGTTCTTTGTTGATTGGTAAGAGCAATGACTTGTTGGACATACTGACTAACAGTACCTGATGTTGCTGTATTAGTTTGATTTTGCGCAGCACCACTTGGTGCTTGGGTCTGCTGCTGTCTAGGTACAGGTGTTGCTTGCTGGGCAGGTGCTTGGTTTGGAGCCTGCCGTGTTGTTTGCTGCTGAGCAGGTCCTTGAGTTATAGGTGTTTGTTGCTGGGTATTAGTTTGTCCTGGTTGAATAAATCCAAATTGGAACCAGTTTCTTTGTCTAGGATCCACGGTAATATACTGGTATTTGGCATCCCTTATTAAAATCGCTTGAGTATGTGGATATTGACTGCTGTTTAAGTTTGTTTGATAAGCGGAAATCATGTCGTCGTTATTTCGTTTAACTTTTCGCTTATCATTGAACAGATTTGTATCTAAATCCGGTTCATTATTGTTACGGTTTGAATAATCCTCTGTTAGTGGTCCGTTATGGTCAATTCCATTATCGCGGCCATTACGAACATTTAAATTTCGATAATCCCGATCATTTGTATTCGTTCCTACTCGATTTGTATTCCCATTATTTGTATCCATTCCTACTCGATTTGTGGTGCGATCATTAATATTATTACGGTCATTATTATTACAAGCTGCCAGACCTAATGTCAGAACAGCCGTTAACAGCAATCCAAACGTTTTTTGTATCACTGGTAATACCCCCTTTTACAAAATGTTCTTGCCTTACTATTGTTGATTTTTTGGGGGAAATTATATTTGGTAATGTATGAAAAGAGTCAAAAAAATTGACAGGAGCTTCCTCCTGTCAATTTTTTCAAGCATATAATTTTGATTGTTCTTTTTGGAAAAAGCTTTTCATCGCATGGAAAACATCTGCTTTTTGTTTGAGTATATAATAGCGGAACTGTTCATCTTTAATGTTTTTATAGGCTGACATTAATGTGGAATGGCGGTTATATTGATTTACTTCTCCGTAACCGAACATGTTAGATACTTTCATTAGCTCTTCAACTAGTTTCACGCACCGGGCATTATCGGATGTTAAATTATCACCGTCAGAAAAGTGGAATGGATAGATGTTGAACTTCCGTGGATTATACTTAGCGTCAATAATTTCTAAGGCCTTTCGATAGGCGGATGAACAAATGGTACCACCGCTTTCACCTTTTGAGAAAAAGTCTTCCTCTGTGACTACTTTTGCCTCCGTATGATGGGCAATAAACTCAATTTCAACCGTTTCGTATTTTGTACGTAAAAAGCGTGTCATCCAGAAGAAAAAGCTTCGTGCCATATATTTTTCCCATATTCCCATAGAACCGCTAGTATCCATCATTGCAATCACAACAGCTTTTGAATCAGGTTTTACGACTTCATTCCAAGTCTTAAACTTTAAATCATCCTTATATATTGGATGGAATGCAGGCTTGCCACTCATCGCATTTCGTTTAAATGCAGACATCATTGTCCGTTTTTTATCGATGTTCCCCATTAATCCGGTTTTCCGGATATCATTGAACTCGATATTTTCAACGAGATGTTCTTGGTCCTCTTTTTTCTTTAAGTTTGGCAATTCTAATTGCTTAAATAGTGCTTCCTCCAGCTCCATTAAAGATACTTCTGCTTCAAAGTAATCTTCACCTGCTTGATCTCCTGCACCTTGACCCTTACCTGGTGCCTTTTGACCACTGGAACCGTCCCGAGCTACTACGTCACCGACTTGACTCTCACCGTCACCTTGGCCCACGTGTTTGTTTTTATCATAATTATAACGAATCTTGTATTCGTCCAATGAACGAATTGGAATTTTTACCACATCGCGACCATTAGACATAATTATACTCTCTTCTGTAATTAATTCTGGAAGATTGTTACGAATTGCCTCCTGGACTTTTTCTTGATGGCGCTGCTGGTCATCGTGGCCTTTACGGTGGAGGGACCAATCTTCTCTAGAAATCACAAATTGATGGTTATCGACAGTCACTATAAACCCCTCCTTATTAAATTAAAAATCCACTCCATACTGCACAATTTTTTTAGCAAATACATAGAATAACGCGAATGAAAAAAAGCAATTAAATGATGGATTACTTTATCCTATGCAGAAGTAGAGAATAATTTACAAATAATTTTGACAATTGGTTGATAGCCTAAAAATTGGACAAGATTATCAGATGGAGACATCTTTATCTGATAGAATGGTGAATAAAAGTCTATTTATTGGAAAAAAAGAGACTGACAGTTTTTTCTCTGCCAGTCCGTGCTATTTTAACCCCAGATTATCTGTTTAATAAGCTTCCAACATAGCGAAGTAATTCATTTGCTGATGTCGAATTATAACCATGTTCATCAATTAAACGAGCGACAACATCATTAATCTTCTTCAATTGCTGCTCATCCGGTGTCTTGGACGAAGTTGTAATCTTAACAACATCCTTAAGATCCGCGAATAATTTCTTTTGTATTGCTTCTCTGAGCCTGTCATGGGAATTGTAATCAAATCGCTTACCTTTCCGGGCAAAGGCGGAAATTCTGATTAATATTTCCTCCCTAAAGGCCTTTTTCGCATTTTCAGAGATGCCAATCTGCTCTTCAATGGAACGCATAAGCTTTTCATCCGGATTAATCTCTTCCCCTGTTAACGGATCACGCAGTTTAGCTTTATTACAATATGCCTCAACGTTATCAAGGTAGTTATCCATTAATGTTTTAGCTGATTCTTCATAGGAGTATACAAATGCCTTCTGTACTTCATTTTTAGCAATGTTATCATACTCTTTGCGCGCTAATGAAATATAATTCATATAACGATCACGAAGTTCCGCAGTAATAGATGGGTGCTGGTCAAGTCCGTCTTTTAACGATCTTAATACATCCAAGGCATTAATGGACGGTACCTCTTTACGTATAATCGTTGATGAAATCCGATTGATGACATATCGAGGGTCTATGCCGCTCATACCTTCATCCTGATACTCACGTTTCAGTTCTTCGACATCGGCTAAATTAAATCCTTCTACATTCTCCCCGTCGTAGAGACGCATTTTTTTCAGAAGATCGATATCCCCTTTTTTCGGTTCCTTCAAGCGGGTTAAAATCGTAAACATTGCTGCAACCTTTAATGTATGCGGTGCAATGTGGACGTCCGAAACATCACTTTCATTAATCATTTTTTCATAAATTCTTTCTTCTTGCGAAACCTTCAAATTGTAAGGAATCGGCATTACAATAATCCTTGAATGAAGAGCCTCGTTTTTCTTATTAGAGATAAAGGAACGGTATTCGGTTTCATTCGTGTGAGCAACTATCAATTCATCTGCACTAATAAGCGCAAACCTTCCTGCTTTAAAATTCCCCTCTTGGGTTAGTGATAATAAATGCCAGAGGAATTTCTCGTCACACTTTAACATCTCCTGAAACTCCATCATCCCACGGTTAGCCTTATTTAATTCCCCGTCAAAACGATAAGCCCTTGGATCTGATTCTGAGCCATATTCTGCAATGGTTGAGAAATCAATACTTCCTGTTAAATCAGCAATATCCTGAGATTTTGGATCAGACGGACTGAAGGTTCCTATCCCGGTCCGCTTATCTTCTGAGAAGAATATTCTTTCTACTAAAACATCTTCAATTCTACCGCCATAATCCTGTTCTAAGCGCATCATATTCAATGGTGATAAGTTACCTTCAATCCGGATGCCGTATTCTTCATAGAAGTCTGCCCGTAAATGATGAGGAATAAGGTGTAATGGATCTTCATGCATAGGGCATCCTTTGATGGCAAAAACAGAGCCTCTGTCCGTATGTGAGTAGTTTTCCAACCCTCTTTTTAGCATGGTAACTAGGGTAGATTTACCGCCGCTTACCGGCCCCATTAGAAGTAAAATTCGTTTTCTTACGTCCAGCCTTTTAGCAGCTGGATGGAAATATTCTTCCACAAGCCTTTCTAACGACTCTTCTAAGCCAAATAATTGATTACTAAAGAAATTGTACTGCTTCGTCCCCTTAACTTCTTCAATTCCTGCATCCCTAATCATATTATAAACTCGAGAATGTGCAGATTGTGCTACCCACGGCTTTTCCTTCAACAACAATAAATAGTCGGCGAATGATCCTTCCCAGCGAAGTTTTTCCTCTTCTTCACGGTAACTCTCGATTTTTTTTAAAATATCCATATGGCCCTCCCCCTGTAGGTTATCAGAGACGATTAATATACTTTATGCACGAAAAGACTTGAACATGCGTAACCATTTCTAGATATTGTCTATCTTTTTTATTTCAATAATAGGAATATTGCTCTTTTCATTTTAAAATCTTAGGCTATAATAAAGTTGTATGTGTCAGAAATGCGTCCGTTAGCGGATTCCACTTATGAATGGTACTCTAAGTAAACACTTTTGATTTAAAAACGGGACAAAGGGGGCAGTACATAACATGCATACTTTCATTGTTATTTTAGTAATGGTTGCGTTTTTGGCAGCCATCTTCACAGCGGGGTATAACGACAAGCCGGGAACGAATAAATAATGTAAACACTAAAAAAGACTGCCTTGCTGGCAGTCTTTTTTAGTGTAAATCAAGTTTATTTTTTTGAATAAACTCTTTCATATATATTCTATTCTGTTTGGAGAGCATATTTGCCATTTGTTCAGTCCAGCGGTCCGTTCTTTGCCCGTTTGTTCTTGTCTGATAATAATTTGAAATTAACTGGTCATATTCATCTAGCTGATGGTTAAATCTCTCCATATCCTGCTCATATTCATCCTCATGGTATACATGCTCAATGGGCAGTCTTGGCTTTTTATCAGTAAGATGGGCCGGGTAACCTACGGCAAGGCCAAACAATGGAATAACGCGGTCCGGTATGTTTAAAAGCTTTTTTACTTCTTCCAATTTATTACGGATTCCACCTATGTAACAGATTCCTAACCCAAGGGATTCAGCAGCAATGGCAGCATTTTGTGCAGCCAGGGATGTATCAATCAATGCCACCATGAATTTTTCTGTGCTTTCTAGTGAGGGTGTCACATTCATTTGTTCCTTCTTACCAATTACCGTATGTCGGAAAAGATCGGCACAAAAAATAAAAAAGTGGCCATTTTTCGCGACATATTCTTGGTTTCCTGTCAGTTCTGCTAGCCTCTGCTTCTTGTCTTTATTCTTTACACCAATAATAGAATATGCCTGAATAAAACTCGATGTAGCTGCTGCTTGTGCACAGGAGACTATCGTGTGAATTTGCTCGTCAGATAATGGCCTATCCTCAAAGTGACGAATAGAACGGTGGTTTAGGATAGTTGTGATAACATCATTCATTTATAAAATCATTCTCCTTTAACAACAGGAGGCTCAAGGATGGCCCCCTGCTTATTTTAAATTAGGATAATCCTGCTGGCGTAAGGCTTCATAAATAAGAATGGCTGCTGTATTGGATAAATTTAAGGAACGAATATTTTCATTCATTGGAATCCTTAAAGCTGTATCGAGATTATTTTGAATAACATCCTTTGGAAGCCCTGTTGTTTCCCGGCCAAAAATAAAATAATAATCTTTAGCCAGATCGCTATAATCAAAACTGGTAAAGTCTTTTTGCCCAAATTTCGTTATATAAAAAAAGGCACCGCCAGCATTTTTCTCGTAAAATTCATCCAGTGATTCATAATAAGTGATATTTACATGTTCCCAATAATCTAAACCTGCCCTTTTTAACATCTTATCATCTGTGGAAAATCCTAAAGGCCGGATTAAATGTAAATCAGTACCTGTTCCCGCACAGGTTCTAGCTATATTTCCTGTATTAGAAGGTATTTGTGGTTGATATAGAACTACGTGGATAGCCAAAAATTTCACCTCATATTAAAACTCTAACAGCAATTATATCACTCTGACATATGCTTTCAAGAATCATTCATCAATGATCGAATAAAACTTATATTTGATATTTGGTGTATATGCAGATGAATCTTCATAGGCCCAGTAGCGCATCCGGCTATTATAGGTATGGGCATTCACTAAAGGCATCCCGTTAGCATCCTTTCCTGTAACAAGCGTGTTATGGTTGAACCTTCCATCCCCTTCAAAATCATAACAAATGACATCTCCCAATATTAACTGATCCGGGCTGCTAACTTCTTTTGCCCGAAGACCGCTTTTGGAATTAGATAAATATAATCTTAAAGAATGAGCCACGGCCCAGCTATAGCTCCAGTTATTATTTTGCAGCCACCAGCCCGTATCCCGCTTTGGATAGCCGCGCATTGGTGCTCCCCCGGCTCGTAGGCATTGAGAGATAAAGTTAGTACAATCATTCTGAAACTTTTTATAAGCCGGATTATAGCTATTCCACCAGCGTTCTGCATATTGAACTGCTTTTAATCGATTATAACCGTAGCTTAGCCGTTCATCAGGTACCTCTAAGTCCAAAGTATTTAGTTCCGTATCCGGGAAGGTATCCGATTCAAGAACTGGCCTAATTTCCTCATCCATTACTAACGCATTTTTGTAAAACTTGGCTATCCTATCTTCGATTTCCTCTTCCATATAAAGTATCCCATTTTGTTTGATTAAATATTGATAATGGGCATGGTATTTAATTGTTTGAAACTCATCCTCCGTGGACTCTTCTATAATCTTTCCTACAGCTTTTACTTTTACAATCTCTGCTGAGCGATTGGCTAACAAAGCTTGTTTTCTCTCTGCCTTTGGAAAAAATAGCTTTTGGCTTCGTTTATTTGAAACAAATTGATTTACCCGTTTTTCAAATAAGTCTTGAAGTAATTGTCGCAAACCCATCCACCCCTTTCCCTTCATACATATGATAGCAGGCGGCATTTAACAATTAAAAAAGAGCAAAACCAATTGGTTTGCCCTCTAGTTGTTATAAAAATTTAAGCCCTTTTCTATTTCTGCTTGGACCTCGATATCCGTTTCAAGTTCTTTAGCTTTTCTTAAAGCCGCAAATGCTGACTCACCGCCAATTTTCCCAAGCGCCCAGGCAGCTGTTCCTCTAGAAACCGGGCTAGCTTCGGTTTCTAAGACATCAATCAATTCAGGAACCGCACTTTCATCCTTAAAATGAGCTAATGCCATAATAGCATTCCGTTGAATTGGTTTTTTACCTCTCCAAGCCCCAGAAACAGAGCCGAACCTTTTTTTAAATTCACGATTGCTTAATTTTAGGATCGGTTTTAATAAGGGTTTCGCTACTTCTGGATCAGGTTCCATTTCTTCATGAAAATGAAAGTTAATTCCTTTGTTAACTGGACATGCTGTTTGACAAGAGTCACACCCATAAACACGATTCCCTATTCTATCTCTGAATTCATCTGGAATAAGCTCTTTTGTTTGCGTTAAGAAGGAAATACAGCGATTGGCATTAATCTGCCCGCCTTGAATGAGCGCTCCTGTTGGGCATGCTTCTATACACTTGGTACAAGAGCCACAATGGTCTTCTATCGGTGTATCTGGTTCAAAAGGGATATTGGTAATCATTTCGCCCAAATAAACGTAGGAGCCAAATTCAGGGGTAATAATAGAACAATTCTTCCCACTCCAGCCGATACCGGCTCGCTCGGCTACAGCCCGGTCCGAAAGTTCCCCTGTATCAACCATTGCTTTTACTTGAGCATCAGGTATTTTACTTAATATAAATTCTTCAAGTTTGTTGAGACGGTCTCGAAGGATATGATGATAGTCCAGCCCCCATGAAGCCCTGCTAAAGATCCCTCTTCTTTCTCCCTTTTTACTCTCGACGCGCGTTGTCATTTTTGCAGGGTAAGCAAGGGCAATGGAAATAATCGATTGTGCACCTTCGAGAAGCAGTGACGGGGTTACCCGCTTATTTATATCAGGTTCTTCGAAACCAGATTGGTAGCCCAATTCCTGTTGTCTCAGCAAACGTATTTTTAACTCTGCAAACGGGTCCGCGGTAGTAAAGCCAATTTTATCAATACCGATTTCTTTACTATAGGCAATCAATTCTTTTTGAAGTACCAATATATCCACAGATTTCTCCTCCTCTCGACTATGCCTTAAATTTATATAAGTTGTTATAGTTATTAGTTACATATCTATTTATGATAAACTATTTTCAACAAATTTTGGAGGTGGAATGGTTGGAAATTCAAGTTTCAGCGGAAATTTGCGAACTAATTCCCGATTTTAAAATTGGGGTAATCGAATATAAAAATATAACGGTGGGGGATTCACCACAAATGGTTAAAGGCAGACTACAGCTTTTCCAAGAGTCAATCTTTTTTGAACTGGAAAACAAGCAGCTATCGGACCTTCCAGGGATAAAGGAATGGAGGAATATTTTTAAGAAGACAGGTAAGGACCCAAACAGATACCGTCCTTCGGTTGAGGCTTTATTTAGAAGAATACAAAGGCAAAATTACCTTTCATCTATTCATAGTGCAATTGATATAAATAATTTCTTTTCCTTACAATACCAAGTGCCCATTGGTGTTTATGATCTTGATCAATTAGAAAGTCCCGTGGAGATTCGGATTGGGATAGAGGGAGAAGAATACCACGGATTGAACGGAAGGAACAATTCCTTACATCATTTAATTCTATCCTCAGATGAGTTTGGACCATTTGGAAGCCCATTTGTTGATTCAAATAAGGCCCCAGTTACGATTCATACAAAAAGTGCTTTGCAAATTATCTATCTCCGGCCGTCTACGGAGGTAGGGGCAGCGGATAAGCTTACGCAATCATTAATGAATATGTTTACCCAGATACATGGAGGCGAAGCTTCATATTTGATACTAGGATGCCAGTGATACGGCATCTTTTTTTGTACAAAAATTAAAAAAACGCAATGCATCGTTCTCTTCATGTAACGATACACTGCGTTAGTTAATATGTATGGAGCGGGTGATGGGAATCGAACCCACTACATCAGCTTGGAAGGCTGAGGTTTTACCAGTAAACTACACCCGCATTTATGCAAATGGATTGAACAATCTGACTTAATAAATACTACACATATTTTATAAAAGAGTCAAGCCAATTCCGCAAATTTTGTCGATTTCCCTCTCACTTGTAATTTTGAAACGATATACGTAAAATAACTTTTTTGATTATTTTCTAATCTATTCTTTATAGCCTATTATTATTACTTGTGAAAGGCAACAAAAAAACGTTTCTCAACATTAAATGAGAAACGTTTTTCCAAACAAAATGATACCGGTGGTCGGGGTCGAACCGACACTCCAGAGGAACACGATTTTGAGTCGTGCAGCGGTAGTTTTCGAAAGAGGAACGAACCCCTTTCCGTTGATATATCGTTAATCTGAAGCTTGAAGGACGTCACACTATTCGTTTTAGTTCATATTATTCGTATTTTGCATTTGTAAATCGTTGAACGTTTGTCGTGCGTCTTGAACTTACTGAAATAATAAACGATTTCCCTAATATATGTAAACAATTAAAAAACTAAACTTCCGAATTTGTACTTTTTACTAAGGAAATTTGCAACCGTATCTTTGCCGCTTCGCATTTTCCCGCATAAAGCGATTTTGACGACTAATTGACCGTTAAGAGTTCCCAACGTGATTCCCCCTTCCGAAAGTGTTTTACTTACACTTGAACTTGTGGTCTGGAATCAACGTTTTGTGACGGCAAAATAAAAGCCGCCGGTCAATTGGCGACTTTCAAAAATGATCGTTTCGAATCGGAAACTTCCTTGCGAAACTTTTTCAGTTCGTTCATATTTTCCATTGTCAGCCGAAGTTTCACGATTGCTTCCGCATAAGCTAATTGCTTTGGTTGTTTATGAAGTTCATTGAAGCTCATAACGATTCCCCCGTTTTCCTGTTTACTTGCGTTTGTTATGTAAAGGGACGACTTTCGCCGTCCCGTTTATTATTGAAGTTCTTCGTTTGTGGAAAGTTCCAAAGTTAAGTCGAACTTCTTACTATCAAGTTCTTCAATTTCCGCTTTAAGGCCTTTTTTGATATTCCGTCGAAGTGCCCCCATAATATCAGGAATGTCACTTTCCAGTTCTTGAACCGCTAGTTCACGAATCGCACGTTTTATATGCGATTTTTGACGATATCGAAACAAGTGCCTTTCGGATATTCCAAAGGCTGTGGCGATCTCTTCGTAAGTTCTGCCGTTTCTATTGGCAAGTTCAACGACAATCTTTGCTTCGAGTTCGGTTAAACTTTCGAAAATATCCACGCCATTCACCCCCTAATACTGTAACAATAGAACTCCATATTTGAAGTTGTTCCCGAAGTTCACTGTTCTTTGTTTCACTCAACGGCTTTTTATTCCGTACCTTTTCGAACTTAGCCCAAAGTAAATTTTCCCGACGTTGTTGCAATTCTTCCTCTTTTAAAAGAACGGGCTTCGGTTTCGGGTTCCTTCGTTCTAATTCCCCTTCAAGCTGCCGACGCTTTTTCCACGTTTCAATAAACGCTTGTTCTTCCCGCCAATTTAATTTTGTTGTATCAATCCCGTAAAGAGCGATACTTAATTTAGATATCACTTTGTCAATTTCTTCCCAACGTTTCAAATCTTCGCTTCCAGGCATTCCATTCACCCCCGTTAAATAGAACGCCAATTTCTACATGCAAACACGGAAAAATAGACGTAACAAACAAAGACGGCGACAATCATTTTTAATTGTCACCGCCGTTTAATCGTTGGAATTCCGCTTGTAGTTCCGCCATTTGCTTTGCTAATAGCTTGAAATCTTCGCTATGAGTAGAAATATATTCTTCTTGTTCCTTTTTCGCTTCATGATAAGGCTTCATAAAGTCGTTGACCGCCTTTTGACGTTCTTCTTGCTTGTGGCTTCTTTATGCTGTAATTCCGCCATTCCTAACATTAAAAGTTGAATTCCATTCAAAGAAGACGGGTCTTTGCGATATTGTTCCCGCAAATATTCGACCGGATCGGTAGGTTTTTCTTCTTTCATAGGATACCGTTTGTTGTAGCCGTCAATAATATCGTCAAGCGGTTGCCTTTTAGCTTTTTCATAACGTAAATTATTTCTAACGTTTGGGCTTGATAATCTAATTGTTTAACGAAGTATTCGAAAGCCGTCATTTTTCCCTTAATCATTTTGAATCGCCTACCCAATGCGGCAAGATTCCGTTCATTACTGCGGCTTCTTGCGTTGCCTTCGACAAACCCAACGCCGTTGATTCTTCGATTGTTGAACTATACAATCCAACGGTGATTTGTTCGGGATAGATTGAAGGAATATTTACGCCGCCTTGTATTTCCCTTTCACCAAGTTCCCGCATTATAGCGTTATAATCGTCATTTGCTGCGTCAATTTTCTTCGCTGCTTGCCCAATCTTCGCTAATGATTTGACGTAAATTTCACGGGCTTTTAACGCTTCTTGAACCGCTTTATTTACTTCGGATTGAATCGCTTCGATCTGTTTTAATCGCCATTCACGAACCAACGGAACGGATTCAATGACAACAGATTTCCGAACGGCTTTTACCCGCTGGATAAGTTCATCAATTTCCTTAATTTCGTTTGTCTTCGCTTCAAGAAGTTCCTTCGCCTTTTCGTCCACGTTTTGAATATAGGAATAATCGAAAACACGGCAATTGGACGCCTTATCTTTAATATCTTCACGGCATTCGCTCAATTCGAAAGGGATATGATTGTTGAAAGGACACAAGAAGGCAAATCAATCGCAAAGCTGCGGGAAGATTTTCGGGAAGGTCGTCCGAAGAAGTTCACGAAGAAACAAATAGAACATGCTTTAGCTTTGTTGGACGAAGGACATTCCTACAAGGAAGTTAGCGAAACAACGGGAATATCGAAATCAACGTTAATAAGGGCGAAGAATAAAGAAAAGGCGGCGAAATGAAGCGTCGTCTTTTTGTGTGTCTTATCGAATACAATCGCCAAGCCGTTCGAATCCTTGTCGTTGCTGGAATTGTTCGTGTTTTGTTGTCGGATTTTTCGGACGCTTCGGGACGAAAAAAGGGCTTCCAGCGAGTTTTTGACGTTTTCCAAGCGTGTTTTCAACACCCAAGAAACCCTTCCGAAGTCAAATCTGAGCCCACAACGCCAAAAACGAAGCCCTTGCGTCCCAAGATGGAATGATAAAAACGAAGCGATTTCCGCTTATTCTTTCCCTTCTATAATCTAATTGAAAATTGATCGATACTAACTGGGCAGATTAGCTTAATAAGGAAGTATAAATATAGCCCACTTTTGGAAATATATTATAAATAATTCCCGAAGGTGGATTAAATGAACAACTATACAAATGATAACACTGCAAGACGTTATAAAGCCCATGTTAGTATTTTAGGAACAACTCAATTGCATTTAAGAAATCCTTATATTATTGCTTGGTGGTCAGCAGCGTTCCCTGGATTCGGGCATTTACTTTTATCTAAATATCTTAGAGGATATGCATTATTTATTTGGGAAGTTCTCGTTAATGTTAAAGCACATGTTAATTCCGCAATGATTTATTCCTTTCAAGGCAATATAGACATGGCAAAAGAAGTATTAGACACCAGATGGCTTCTTATGTACATTCCCGTTTACCTTTTTGGTATATGGGACAGTTATCGGACAACAGTGGATTTGAACAAAGTGTATCTTTTAGCCGAGAGTGAGGAACACCGTTTTAATTCTTTTTCAATAGGGGCTTTAGAGATTAACTACCTAGATAAACGAAATCCTGTTCTTTCTGTTATGTGGTCATTATTTATTCCTGGTTTAGGACAGCTCTATATTCATCGGATTTTAACTGCAATATTTGTCATTGTATGGTTAGTTGTATTTTTTTATTATTCGCATGTTCAAGCAGCCGTTGTGCTTTTGTTTTTAGGAAAAGTAAAAGAAGCAACTTCGGTTATAAAGCCAGAATGGCTCCTTTTTATCCCTTCACACTATGGGTTTGCTATTTATGATTCTTATATAAATACGGTTGAGAATAATAAACTTTTTGAAAAAGAATTAAGGAATCATTTAACCGAGAATTATCAATCGAGGGGTTTCAGAATACTAAAAGGACAAAAAGTGATGTGATACAATTGCAGCTTTTTTCAACATTTGAAAGTAACGGATTTTTAGAAATGGCAGTTTCAACCTTAGAAAAGAGAGGGATTCCAAAAGAAAGTATATTTGCTGTTCCTCTGGATAACAGAAAAGAAGACCGTAAAATTTTTGATACCTTGCATCGCTCTGATGGTACAACACTTATTGATATAGGTATTGGCCTTGCCACTGTTTTATCAGTTATTGGAGCAAGTATAGGATTTAAATTAGCGTGGGGTCCAATTTATTGGGGACTGATAGGTGCATTTGTTGGGTTTGTTCTTGGCTTCGCCATTCGGCTTGTCATGGAATTGGTTGTAAAGAAAAATAAAAGAGTTTTAAAAGGCAAACATTCGGAAGTAATCTTAATTGTAGATTGTGAAGAATCTCAAGCTGAATTAATTGAAGATATACTTTGGAGTCATTTTGCGTTTGGAGTAGCAAAAGTAAAATGATGAATCAATATTTGTTGAACATATATAAACTTAAGATTATGTACATAAATGTAGTGTAGTGATTAATTAAGTGGATAAATCATTTTGAAGTTATTTTCAAAATCCGTAGTCTCTTTCAAAGAAAAGTGGTTAAAATAAAGGTTTTCCTAGATAATTTTTTAATTTACAGTCTGATAATTCGTCTGTGTAGAGACGTGCACTTTATTTGGAGAGGCGCGATAGCCTGTTTGGCTAAGCCAGAATCCTTAATACATCTGGCTGCCTGGCTTATAATCATGCCCGCAGAGGCTCCAAGTAAAGTGACAAATTGCCTGTACTTACTTCCAGTGAGTGTTTAAAACTATCGGGGTGCAAGAGTAGAAGATCCAGCTGCCACTTTACGGAGGATTTTTTGTTATTCAAATAAAGGGGCATTTTTGTTGAATAACAATATATGGAGTTTTTTACCATAAAAGCACTGGATTACTATGCCATTTTATGTTCAACCTAAAATAAGAAAATCTTTAGGGAGGTAATGTTTATGCCAGAAAAACCTGCAATTACGTCATCAGAATTGGGTACGTTATGGCTTACATATCAAGAGAAAACAATGATTTTACGCATGTTAGAATATTTTATTGAGAAAGCCGATGACGAAAAAGCCAAGGGCATAATGTCTAATTTACAGGAAGAACTTGACCCTTATGTTGGTAAAATAACAGAAATTTTTCAAAATGAAGGTGCTATAATTCCAGTTGGGTTTACATCTCAAGATGTTAACAAAGATGTTCCAAAGCTGTATGATAATGGTTTCGACATAATGTTCATTCGCCTACTAAAAGAAATTAGTATGGCATTGCATTCACTAAATATAACAATGGCATATCGAGAAGATATTGAAAAGATTTTTAAAGAACTAACTGCCCTTACTCAAAAATATTACATTCTTTGCACACAATATTTGCTTGAAAAAGGGATGCTTCCTCGACCTCCTTATGTTTCAATGCCAAATTCAGTTGAGTTTGTTAAAGACACAAATTATTTAGCTGGACTTGCGATTAATCCATTTAGTGAAAAACGGACATTAAATACGGTAGAAGTTGCTCATCTTTATCATTCAATTGAATCAAATATAACTGGTATGCAGATGATTACAGGTTTTGCTCAATGTGCAAAAGAAGGAGAAGTAAGAAACTTCTTTAATGAAGGCGCAGAACTTGCTAAAAGCATTGTAAAGGAATTAAGCGAAACCTTACTTCAAAGTAGTGTACAAACCCCTACACCATCGGGAGGTAATACAACACGTTCAACTGTGGCTCCATTTTCTGACAAATTGATGATGTATTGCACAAGTCTTTTTTGTAGTTTTTCTATGGGAAGTAACTCCTTAGGAACCGCTTTTAGTTTACGTAATGATTTACCAGCAAAAATGACTATTTTTATGAAAGATGTCTTTGAATATGCCCATAAAGGTGGGAAAATAATGATTAAAAATGGTTGGATGGAAGAACCGCCTCAGATGGAAGAACGGGAGCAACTAATGGAAAAATAAAAGTCCTCAGACACTTGTGATATAAATTTTTCACAAGTGTTTTTAATCTATTTAAGTAGCCGAAGCTTCCTTCAAAGAGCAAGCAAATCAATTGTGATGGAACATCACACCAATAACATTGGAGAGGTTAAAATAATATCTGAAACTCACAAAAATAATAAGTATATTATTGAATGGGAAAATAAAGAAAACTGTTAGAATGTGATAGACAACGTTGATGACCAAATAAATTTTGGGGACATTACTTCGGTTTGTGACGCTTGAATTCAAATTTGCTATAATATACGCAACAATTTATTCGGGCGGTGAATTACATTTAAGTATTACCTGAGAGACCGTCTTCTTGTCGTATCAATCGAAGCACACAAGAAGATTGTCACGGAAGGGGAATCCGTTGATCTTTCGTCTATTTATTACGAAAAAGGAACGCCCCTTGACCGTGTTCACCAATACAACGCATTTACAATATTATCGAAATTAAAATTTCCAAAAGACGAATCATCAAATCCCGCAAGTGATTCGACAAAGTATCTCGACGAACTTGCAGCAAAAGATCTTCCGACCGAAGAAATTATTCAATTACTGTTAGAATATCGGGACAAAATCGCCAATTCGTGATAGATTGGCGTTTTTGCTTGCAAAAATACGCAATCAAGCTTTCGTATTGCGCGAATTTGCCCCGTTTCTTTTCTGCCGAATATAAAACCATTCAGACGCATAAAACGCCGTATAAACAAAAATACGGGCTTCGATTTCACACTTCAAGCCAATTATAGAAAGGCACGGGATTGCGATCAGGTTGCGTTGCTTCCCGATAAATTCGAAGGGCTTCTTGTTGGACAAAAGAACCCAAATCCGCGAATCTCTCCCCAAAATTATGCATAACAAAATTATCGAACTGACGGCGGGCGGATTCTTCTTTTTGTTTCATGGCTTCTTCAAGTTTCTTCCTTGCTGCAAACTTTCGGATTTCATTCGAAAATACTTTTTCACAATAAGAAGAAAAACTGACAATTTGCAGCCCGTTCTTTGCCTTATCGCCAATTTTTAATGCAAGATACCGAACAATATTTTTGAGATTGCCGTCAAGGTCGATATTTGTTGATATTTTCGAAACTTTTTCTATAATTGATTGATTTTCCCTTTTATTTTCTTTTTCTTGTTTTATTGATTCTGTTTCAAATGGTTCGAATTCGTCAATTAGTGTCAAATCGTTGTCCCCGTTGCCTTCGTCCGCTACATTAGATGTAACCGCTTGTTGTAACCTTCCAAACAAAAAGAAAGAATACGAGTGATCTTGACGCTTGGACGCCCTGACTTCGTTTTTGTCCGCACGGAATCGACAACGCCCAACGCTTCAAGCGTCTTTAATGCTTTATTGATTGTTTTGCGTGAATATCCCGTAATATTGGCAATAGTCGTTAGTTTCATAAAAGATATACCGACACAACGCAAAGAAGCCCTTCCAAGACAAAGAAGAACATCAATAACACTTTGCGGAACTTCCTTTCGAATATGTTCAATATATGAATAAATAGAATTGTCCATTTCGTCGATTGTTGAAAAAGATTGATGCATTTTCAATTCTTGAAATTCGATTGCAGCAAAAGTCGTCATTGATATTCTTCCTCTTTTCCTTCCCTAAAATAGTTTTTCAATTGGTGAAAACTTCGAGTGACTTTCCCGAATTTCATTTGAAAACATATTGACATAATTTCGAACCATATCCATAGAAGTATGACCCAAGACTTGTTGTAGCGAAAACACGTCCGCCCCATTTTGAACGGACATTTTTGCGAAAGTGTGGCGGAAAGTGTGCGGTGAACAACGAACGTTCTTTATTCCAGCCATTCGTCCATATTTTTGAATGGTTGATTGAACTGCACGGATTCGAAGCGGTTCATTGTCGATATTAATGAAAAGTGTTCCCGTGTCTACATTCCCCCGAACTCTTAAATATAGAGAGATTTGTTTCTTCATGGTCTTTTGTATTGGAACAAATCGTTCCTTGTTACCCTTTCCGTCAATCCGAACAACGCGGTCATTATAATTAATGTCATGAACTTGAATGTCGCAAAGTTCACGGATTCGAATTCCAGTTTCGAGAAAAAACATCATAATTGTGTAATCTCTTAAACCTGTAAACGTACTGCGGTCTGGCTGCCGTAAAAGGGCATGAATTTGTTCACGGGAAAAAGTTTGAATGATTGTCCGCTTTTCTTTTATAAGTTTTACTTCTTTGATTGGATTCTCAACAATAAACCCCTCATTCGCTAAAAAGTTGAAGAATGACCGAACCGCACGAAGATTAGTATTGATCGTTGTATCTTTTAATCCTTCATTCATCATGCCAAGAATAACGATTTCTTTTATCGATTCTTCGCTAATTGTTGCGGGTCTAGTATCAACGTGATTCCGCTCCAATCGCTTACTAAATTTTGAAAGTTCATTCTTGTAAAATTGAAGTGTATACTTGGAAAGATTTCGAATCCTACAATCACGAATAAACAGATTGTAAAGATATTCGAAAGATTCCAGGTCGTTGGAAGATTGTTGAAGATTATTCGGGGAAATTTTATTCTTACGTCGCCCCATTCGAAAAACCCCTTTCGGATTGATATTCGAATAATGGACGCCTTGTCTTTCACTTCGTTTTTGTAGTTCGCACGTCAAAAATCGCCGTGAAAAGTGAAAAAAGCGACTTCCCAACGAAGGGAAATCGCTTCAAATCAACGAAAAAAGATACCGGTGGTCGGGGTCGAACCGACACTCCAGAGGAACACGATTTTGAGTCGTGCGCGTCTGCCAATTCCGCCACACCGGCGTATTAAGTTGTTTTAAGCAATGCCGAGGACCGGAATCGAACCGGTACGGTAGTCACCTACCGCAGGATTTTAAGTCCTGTGCGTCTGCCAGTTCCGCCACCCCGGCATAATATAATAGCATTTGCTTATTAAAAATCTATGGAGGCGGCAACCGGATTCGAACCGGTGGTAAAGGTTTTGCAGACCTCTGCCTTACCACTTGGCTATGCCGCCGATATAAATGGAGCGGAAGACGGGATTCGAACCCGCGACCCCCACCTTGGCAAGGTGGTGTTCTACCACTGAACTACTTCCGCAAAATGGCTGGGCTAGCTGGATTTGAACCAACGCATGTCGCAGTCAAAGTGCGATGCCTTACCGCTTGGCTATAGCCCAATGTTTAAAATAATTAGAGATATTATGGGGCGACTGATGGGAATCGAACCCACGAATGCCTGAACCACAATCAGGTGCGTTAACCACTTCGCCACAATCGCCACAATATAATTGGCAGGGGTAGTAGGAATCGAACCCACACCAAAGGTTTTGGAGACCTTCGTTCTACCTTTAAACTATACCCCTATTAAATGGTGGAGGGGGACGGATTCGAACCGCCGAACCCGGAGGGAGCGGATTTACAGTCCGCCGCGTTTAGCCACTTCGCTACCCCTCCACATATAAAATGTTAAATTGCCAGCTTCTGGTGCCGGCGAGAGGACTTGAACCCCCAACCTACTGATTACGATTCAGTTGCTCTACCAGTTGAGCTACACCGGCATAATTCATAAATCAATAATAGTATGGATACTCGACGTTAAGTTAACGTCATCCCGATCTCAGTAAGCTTATTCAAGCAGCTTTCGATCGGTATGCTGATGTTCACTCAAGGAAGCATAGTCTTTCGTGCTCTACCAGTTGAGCTACACCGGCATAATCAAAATAAAAGGTGGCTCAGGACGGAATCGAACCGCCGACACAAGGATTTTCAGTCCTTTGCTCTACCGACTGAGCTACTGAGCCACAAGATGGCGGTCTGGACGGGACTCGAACCCGCGACCTCCTGCGTGACAGGCAGGCATTCTAACCAACTGAACTACCAGACCAATTGCGGGGACAGGATTTGAACCTGCGACCTTCGGGTTATGAGCCCGACGAGCTACCGGACTGCTCCACCCCGCGATAATAGAAATTAAATTAAATGGTGGAGGATGACGGGATCGAACCGCCGACCCTCTGCTTGTAAGGCAGATGCTCTCCCAGCTGAGCTAATCCTCCGTATTAATAAGGTTACTTTCGCTAGAAAAAACCTTTAATGACCCCTACGGGATTCGAACCCGTGTTACCGCCGTGAAAGGGCGGTGTCTTAACCGCTTGACCAAGGGGCCATATGTATTATGGCGGAGAGCAAGGGATTTGAACCCTTGAGACAGGGTTACCCGCCTACACGATTTCCAATCGTGCTCCTTCGGCCACTCGGACAGCTCTCCATAAAAATGGCTCCGCAGGTAGGACTCGAACCTACGACCGATCGGTTAACAGCCGATAGCTCTACCACTGAGCTACTGCGGAATAATAGTATTACAGCCTGGCAACGTCCTACTCTCACAGGGACAAAGTCCCAACTACCATCGGCGCTGAGAAGCTTAACTTCCGTGTTCGGTATGGGAACGGGTGTGACCTTCTCGCCTTAATTACCAGACTATTTACTCGACACTATTTTATTATAATGTCTTTTTCATATTTTGCAAGAGGAAAATTATTTTTTTCATTCCCTCAAAACTAGATAATGTAGAAGAAAATTTGTAAAACCAAGTTTGTTCGCTTTAGACTATGGTTAAGTCCTCGATCGATTAGTATCAGTCAGCTCCACATGTCGCCACGCTTCCACCTCTGACCTATCAACCTGATCATCTTTCAGGGATCTTACTAGCTTGACGCTATGGGAAATCTCATCTTGAGGGGGGCTTCATGCTTAGATGCTTTCAGCACTTATCCCGTCCGCACATAGCTACCCAGCGATGCCTTTGGCAAGACAACTGGTACACCAGCGGTGCGTCCATCCCGGTCCTCTCGTACTAAGGACAGCTCCTCTCAAATTTCCTGCGCCCACGACGGATAGGGACCGAACTGTCTCACGACGTTCTGAACCCAGCTCGCGTACCGCTTTAATGGGCGAACAGCCCAACCCTTGGGACCGACTACAGCCCCAGGATGCGATGAGCCGACATCGAGGTGCCAAACCTCCCCGTCGATGTGGACTCTTGGGGGAGATAAGCCTGTTATCCCCGGGGTAGCTTTTATCCGTTGAGCGATGGCCCTTCCATGCGGAACCACCGGATCACTAAGCCCGACTTTCGTCCCTGCTCGACTTGTAGGTCTCGCAGTCAAGCTCCCTTGTGCCTTTACACTCTACGAATGATTTCCAACCATTCTGAGGGAACCTTTGGGCGCCTCCGTTACTCTTTAGGAGGCGACCGCCCCAGTCAAACTGCCCACCTGACACTGTCTCCCACCCCGATCAGGGGTGCGGGTTAGAATTTCAATACAGCCAGGGTAGTATCCCACCGACGCCTCCACCGAAGCTGGCGCTCCGGCTTCTCAGGCTCCTACCTATCCTGTACAAGCTGTACCAAAATTCAATATCAGACTACAGTAAAGCTCCACGGGGTCTTTCCGTCCTGTCGCGGGTAACCTGCATCTTCACAGGTACTATAATTTCACCGAGTCTCTCGTTGAGACAGTGCCCAGATCGTTACGCCTTTCGTGCGGGTCGGAACTTACCCGACAAGGAATTTCGCTACCTTAGGACCGTTATAGTTACGGCCGCCGTTTACTGGGGCTTCGATTCAGAGCTTCGCGTGAGCTAACCCCTCCTCTTAACCTTCCAGCACCGGGCAGGCGTCAGCCCCTATACTTCGCCTTGCGGCTTCGCAGAGACCTGTGTTTTTGCTAAACAGTCGCCTGGGCCTATTCACTGCGGCTCTTCGAGGCTATGAACCCCAAAGAGCACCCCTTCTCCCGAAGTTACGGGGTCATTTTGCCGAGTTCCTTAACGAGAGTTCTCTCGCTCACCTTAGGATTCTCTCCTCGCCTACCTGTGTCGGTTTGCGGTACGGGCACCTTTTATCTCGCTAGAGGCTTTTCTTGGCAGTGTGGAATCAGGAACTTCGGTACTATATTTCCCTCGCTGTCACAGCTCAGCCTTTACGAGAAGCGGATTTTCCTGCTTCTCAGCCTAACTGCTTAGACGCACATATCCAACAGTGCGCTTACCCTATCCTCCTGCGTCCCCCCATCACTCAAACGATAAAGAGGTGGTACAGGAATATCAACCTGTTGTCCATCGCCTACGCCTTTCGGCCTCGGCTTAGGTCCCGACTAACCCTGAGCGGACGAGCCTTCCTCAGGAAACCTTAGGCATTCGGTGGATGAGATTCTCACTCATCTTTCGCTACTCATACCGGCATTCTCACTTCTAAGCGCTCCACCAGTCCTTACGGTCTAGCTTCAACGCCCTTAGAACGCTCTCCTACCACTGACACCAACGGTGTCAATCCACAGCTTCGGTGATACGTTTAGCCCCGGTACATTTTCGGCGCAGAGTCACTCGACCAGTGAGCTATTACGCACTCTTTAAATGGTGGCTGCTTCTAAGCCAACATCCTGGTTGTCTAAGCAACTCCACATCCTTTTCCACTTAACGTATACTTTGGGACCTTAGCTGGTGGTCTGGGCTGTTTCCCTTTTGACTACGGATCTTATCACTCGCAGTCTGACTCCCACGGATAAGTCTTTGGCATTCGGAGTTTGTCTGAATTCGGTAACCCGATGAGGGCCCCTAGTCCAAACAGTGCTCTACCTCCAAGACTCTTACTACGTGAGGCTAGCCCTAAAGCTATTTCGGAGAGAACCAGCTATCTCCAAGTTCGATTGGAATTTCTCCGCTACCCACACCTCATCCCCGCACTTTTCAACGTGCGTGGGTTCGGGCCTCCATCCAGTGTTACCTGGACTTCACCCTGGACATGGGTAGATCACCTGGTTTCGGGTCTACGACCACATACTAAATTCGCCCTATTCAGACTCGCTTTCGCTGCGGCTCCGTCTCTTCAACTTAACCTTGCATGTAATCGTAACTCGCCGGTTCATTCTACAAAAGGCACGCTATCACCCATTAACGGGCTCTAACTACTTGTAGGCACACGGTTTCAGGAACTATTTCACTCCCCTTCCGGGGTGCTTTTCACCTTTCCCTCACGGTACTGGTTCACTATCGGTCACTAGGGAGTATTTAGCCTTGGGAGATGGTCCTCCCTGCTTCCGACCGGATTTCACGTGTCCGGCCGTACTCAGGATCCACTCAGGAGGGAACGAAGTTTCAACTACAGGGCTTTTACCTTCTATGACGGGCCTTTCCATACCGCTTCATCTACCCCGTTCCTTTGTAACTCCATGTTGAGTGTCCTACAACCCCAAGAGGCAAGCCTCTTGGTTTGGGCTAATCCCGTTTCGCTCGCCGCTACTTAGGGAATCGCGTTTGCTTTCTCTTCCTCCGGGTACTTAGATGTTTCAGTTCCCCGGGTCTGCCATCAATACCCTATGTATTCAGGTAAAGATACTGCTCCATTACGAGCAGTGGGTTCCCCCATTCGGAAATCTCCGGATCAAAGCTTACTTACAGCTCCCCGAAGCATATCGGTGTTAGTCCCGTCCTTCATCGGCTCCTAGTGCCAAGGCATTCACCGTGCGCCCTTTCTAACTTAACCTAAAAGGTTTTACTCTATTTAATAGAGAGAAAAAACTAAAATGGCGATTTTACTCGGTTTTTACTTGGTTTCTTCTATACGATTATCTAGTTTTCAAAGAACGAATATACTCTTGAGAGATTGTACTCTCAAAACTAAACAAACAAAAAGCGGTCAACTTCTTATCAGTCCGTAAGGACTGCATTATCCTTAGAAAGGAGGTGATCCAGCCGCACCTTCCGATACGGCTACCTTGTTACGACTTCACCCCAATCATCTGTCCCACCTTAGGCGGCTGGCTCCGAAAAGGTTACCCCACCGACTTCGGGTGTTACAAACTCTCGTGGTGTGACGGGCGGTGTGTACAAGGCCCGGGAACGTATTCACCGCGGCATGCTGATCCGCGATTACTAGCGATTCCGGCTTCATGTAGGCGAGTTGCAGCCTACAATCCGAACTGAGAATGGTTTTATGGGATTGGCTAGGCCTCGCGGCTTTGCTGCCCTTTGTACCATCCATTGTAGCACGTGTGTAGCCCAGGTCATAAGGGGCATGATGATTTGACGTCATCCCCACCTTCCTCCGGTTTGTCACCGGCAGTCACCTTAGAGTGCCCAACTGAATGCTGGCAACTAAGATCAAGGGTTGCGCTCGTTGCGGGACTTAACCCAACATCTCACGACACGAGCTGACGACAACCATGCACCACCTGTCACTCTGTCCCCCGAAGGGGAACGTCCTATCTCTAGGAGTGTCAGAGGATGTCAAGACCTGGTAAGGTTCTTCGCGTTGCTTCGAATTAAACCACATGCTCCACCGCTTGTGCGGGCCCCCGTCAATTCCTTTGAGTTTCAGCCTTGCGGCCGTACTCCCCAGGCGGAGTGCTTAATGCGTTAGCTGCAGCACTAAAGGGCGGAAACCCTCTAACACTTAGCACTCATCGTTTACGGCGTGGACTACCAGGGTATCTAATCCTGTTTGCTCCCCACGCTTTCGCGCCTCAGCGTCAGTTACAGACCAGAAAGCCGCCTTCGCCACTGGTGTTCCTCCACATCTCTACGCATTTCACCGCTACACGTGGAATTCCGCTTTCCTCTTCTGCACTCAAGTCCCCCAGTTTCCAATGACCCTCCACGGTTGAGCCGTGGGCTTTCACATCAGACTTAAAGGACCGCCTGCGCGCGCTTTACGCCCAATAATTCCGGACAACGCTTGCCACCTACGTATTACCGCGGCTGCTGGCACGTAGTTAGCCGTGGCTTTCTGGTTAGGTACCGTCAAGGTACCGGCAGTTACTCCGGTACTTGTTCTTCCCTAACAACAGAGCTTTACGACCCGAAGGCCTTCATCGCTCACGCGGCGTTGCTCCATCAGACTTTCGTCCATTGTGGAAGATTCCCTACTGCTGCCTCCCGTAGGAGTCTGGGCCGTGTCTCAGTCCCAGTGTGGCCGATCACCCTCTCAGGTCGGCTACGCATCGTCGCCTTGGTGAGCCGTTACCTCACCAACTAGCTAATGCGCCGCGGGCCCATCTGTAAGTGTCAGCCGAAACCGACTTTCAACTTTTCCTCATGAGAGGAAAAGGATTATCCGGTATTAGCACCGGTTTCCCGGTGTTATCCCAGTCTTACAGGCAGGTTGCCCACGTGTTACTCACCCGTCCGCCGCTAACCAACAGGAGCAAGCTCCTATTGATTCGCTCGACTTGCATGTATTAGGCACGCCGCCAGCGTTCGTCCTGAGCCAGGATCAAACTCTCCAAGAAAGTTGATTAGCTCATAATTTAAAACGTTGGCTTCATTTCATAAGAAATGAATATTATTGTTTGTTGACGTTTTTGTTTGTTTAGTTTTCAAAGAACAATCAATGTCACTCACAAGCGACTTTATTAATTTAACACATCAGCACTTATGATGTCAACACTTTTTTAAAACTTTTGAACCGTCACTTACGAAAGATATTTAGGAATGTTTCGCAGCGACGGTTATTAATATACCAAGTATTTTTAATAAGGTCAATACCTTTTATTGTTTTTTTAAAATAATTATGAGACGCGATAGCATCGATGAAAGACGCCAGTACCTTTGGTTTCTAAATTGACCACTTCTACTAAATGTTTTTCAATTAAATATTCAATCAGTACTGCTAAATCTACTGAATAAGGAATTAGTTCTTTCTCGTTCATAATTTCATTAAACAGCCAGTATTCCTTCCCCCGTAATACTTCCAATAAGTGAGCAGTTCCAATATTGGTTCTTGAGTGAATTAAAAACTCACTAGCCAAGAACAAAAGCTCCAATCTTTTTTCTAATGTCTCTTCGCTATTCACTAGTTCTACATACAATTTATAAATTTCCGGCTCTATTTGTTTTACCTGGTGCCATACCGTAAGTTCCGGATGGAGACCATTTTCAATTACAGCTAAACGCGCTAAATGGTGTAAGGAATGTACAACATAGTTATAGGCATCAAGAAATTGACCGCTTTCAAACAATGCTTTGCCATCGACATAACGGCGGATTAATTTAGCAAATTCTAAGCCCATTTTTACCTTTCTTCCATTAAACGGAAAGTCCCGGAGCTCTGTTTTTAAATTCAACACATACTCATTACGGTCAAACAGAATTTTAGCTTCATGTATCCATTCAAATATCTTTCGATTGGTCCCTAAAAGAAGCCATTCCTGGAGCTGTGCTTCTGACACGATATGCATCGCAGCCTTTTTGTCATCATAGGTATAATGTTTTATAAATAATGACTGGTCTGCCTCTTTTACGACGATCAACAAAATAACATCAAACGAATCAGTAATATGACTTGATTTCTGCTTTTTTTCGACTAACAAAACTCCTAGTGTATTGGATTGACTCGCCCTTTCTTGATAAATAGGCCGAAGGATGTCTTCCATTCATCATTCCTCCATTTTATTCAGGTAGCATTATATGTTCGACAGCGGAATCTAAATTCCTTCTTTCCCAAAAGACAATTTTCGACATTCTTTGTATTTTTTCTTAGAAAATAATTATGGTATAGTTTGTCTAGGAGGGAGAATCATGGCAAAATATTCGAGTAAAATAAATAAAATACGCACTTTTGCATTATCACTAATCTTTATTGGTTTCATTGTTATGTATATTGGGATTTATTTTCGGACTTCACCCCTTATTATGACCATCTTTATGCTTTTAGGGCTGCTTTTTATTATCGCTAGTACCGTTGTCTATTTTTGGATCGGAATGCTTTCAACCAAAACGATTCAAGTAAAGTGTCCAAGTTGCGGCAAACCCACCAAAATGCTGGGCCGGGTGGATATGTGCATGCACTGCCGTGAACCATTAACCTTAGACCAACGTCTCGAAGGTAAACAATTTGATGAATCCTATAACCATAAAAAAGAGAATTAATAAAAAGAGGATGACTAAAGCCTATTGGTGTTTAACAATAGGCTTGAGTCACCCTCTTTTTTTAAATAAAATAACCATTACATCAATTATCAATGCACTTCTTTACTAGCACATTCAGGACAAGATCCGTAAATCTCCATACGATGGTTATCCACTTTAAAGCCTGTTACATGTGAAGCTAAATGCTCCACCTCGTCGAGACCTGGATAGTGGAAATCAACGATTTTACCACAGCTTTGACAAATTACGTGGTAATGGTGGGAAGTGACAAAATCAAAACGAGCAGATGCATCCCCATAGGTTAACTCCTTAACAAGTCCAACTTCACGAAATACCCGTAGATTATTGTAAACTGTTGCCACGCTCATATTAGGGAATTTCCCTTCAAGGGCTTTATAAATTTCATCTGCTGTAGGATGTGACATTGAGTTTATTAAATATTCAAGTATCGCATGACGTTGCGGAGTAATTCGCACACCTGTATCCTTCAGGGTATCCAACGCTTCTTTTAACTGATTCATCGCCATGCACCTTCTTTCTAAAAGATATTATTAGATTATAATTGTTATAATTAATTTTACTAGGTCTTTTGTACGTTTGTCAATATTGTAATCTAATAAACACTACTTGTTGTTAACTAATTACCATGTAAAGTTTGTTCATTCTGTCCTAATTGATAATTAACGTATCTAGCTGTTACAAACAACAGATCTGAAAGCCGATTTAAATATGCTAAAACCAGCGGATTCACTTCATCACCTAACGAAACTGCACACCGTTCAGCTCTCCGTGCGATTGTTCGAGCCATATGGAAGGCAGCACCTGCGGGGTGTCCTCCAGGAAGAATAAAATTAGTGAGTCCCGGCAGTGTTACATCCCAATCATCAATTTGTTTTTCTAATTGTTCAATATCGGAAGCTTCAAGTTTCCATTTTACTTCCTTACCTGAAGGTGTAGCCAATTCAGCCCCGGCATGGAAAAGGTTTGTTTGTATTTTATGATATACAGTTTCAATTATTTCTTTTCCTTGAAAATTTTCATTCTTTAAGTAACTTAAGGCAAGACCGATCATAGAGTTTGTTTCATCACATGTTCCATAAGCTTCGACCCGGATATCATTTTTTGCAACCCTTTGGCCATAAATTAACGAGGTCGTTCCTTTATCACCTGTTTTGGTATAGATTTTCATTTGCTTACCTCCATTATCAATATTTTATTTACTTTTTACTTATGTATATTAGAGTGGGGCCATTTTCTTCATCTTAACACCTATACTTATATTTGAAAAATTGTAATCATGGTATTCATTAACATAAAAAAAAAGGGTCACTGTGGACCCAAATAGTTTTATCTGAGGAGGTATGCCCTAATAGAATGATATTCATTTATGCTTATCTTGCATTGGACAAATGCCTTATCTTGAGAAAATAGGCTTTCAAGTATGTAAATCGCTATCTCCAAAGAGCATCGATTCCTTGATATCCGAAATATATACCAAAAACAACTAAGGATGCACCAGAAATAATGGATATGGCAATTAAACTTTTAGCACTCAGAAGTTTTCGGAACCCAGTTGTTAGAGCCGCCACAAATATATCCCAAAAAGTCAAGCCGAGAAAGATCATACTGCTATAGATTAAAAGTGACTCAGTGCCGTTTGTTTGGGCTGTTTTCGCAAGAACAGATCCATAAATTCCGAGCCAAAAAAGGATCGATAACGGACTTGTAATCGATAATATAAACCCGGTCAAGAAACATTTGTATAGAGGCTCTTTATGACGGCTATATGACAGTGTGATTGTATTAGCATTTTTTATACTTTCAAAGCCTGAATAAATAAGCACAAAACCACCAAATAGCCAAAGGAAAATTTGTACGATTGAGATGCCAAGAAATTGAACCATCCCTAGGTATACCAAAAGCATAAAAAGCCCATCTGCCATCATCGAGCCAACCCCAACAAACCAAGCATGCCAAAAACCATTTTTAATCCCCTTATCCAGGCGCGCTGAATTAACCGGGCCAATCGGAGCCGCTAAGGTAAATCCTAAAATAATATAACTGATTAGTATGCTAACGCTCAATAAAACCACTCCACCCGCTGTTTAATCAACTTGTACATTTTATGAAAGAAATTGCTAAGTCATGTCCAAAAAATGAGAAAACGGAAAGATAGATGAACTCCTTCCCCTGCATTAAATTGATGCAGAAAGGAATAATAAAAAATATTTAGTTAGAATTGGAGGAAAAAGGATGAAATCCACTGAAAACGCGTTATCCATATTCGCTCTTGGCGGTATTAATGAAATCGGAAAAAACATGTATGTTGTTCAGTATGAAGACGATATTTTTATTATTGATTGTGGTGGAAAATTTCCTGATGAAAGCTTATTGGGGATTGATTTAATTATTCCTGACATGACTTATCTAGAGGAGAATCAGGACAAAATTAGAGCCTTAATTGTAACCCATGGCCATGAGGACCATATTGGCGGTATTCCCTACTTTTTAAGAAAATTAAAGGTGCCTATTTATGCTACGCGGTTTACACTTGGACTAATTGAATTAAAAATAGACGAGCATAGACTAAAAGGAGATTCCAAACTGATTACGATCGACTCTAACTCAAAATTGGAATTCGGCCAGATTCAAATTTCCTTTTTTAAAGTTAGCCATAGCATTCCTGACTGCCTTGGAATTGTTTTCCATACTCCGGAAGGGAATGTAGTCCACACAGGTGATTTCAAATTTGATCTAACACCTGCTAATAATCAATTTTCCGATATACATAAAATGGCAGAAATTGGTCAAAAAGGTGTTTTAGCTTTAATATCAGAAAGTACCAATGCTGAGCGGAAAGGTTTAACCCCTTCCGAACAAATGGTCGGATCCCATATGGACGAAGCCTTCATCAAGGCAAGAGGGAAAATTTTCATTTCAACTTTTGCATCTAATGTCAATCGGGTTCAACAAGTAGTGGAATCTGCATTAAAAGTAAATCGGAAGTTGGCCTTATTGGGCCGAAGTATGGTGAATGTTGTTAATGTAGCGATTGAACGCGGTTATTTAAACGTTCCTGAAGGAATGTTGATTGACGCTGGAGAGGTGGATAAACTTCCTGCAGAGAAGGTTGCCATTCTCTGTACTGGCAGTCAAGGCGAACCCATGGCTGCACTTTCTAGACTTGCAAGTGGAAATTACCGAGATGTCGCCATATATCCTGGAGATACAGTGATTTTAGCCGCTTCCCCGATTCCTGGAAACGAAAAGGATGTTTCAAAAATTATCGATAATTTATTTCAGCTAGGCGCCAGGGTCATCTACGGTTCTGGCAGCACAACTGGAATGCATGTTTCGGGACATGGATATCAGGAAGACCTAAAGCTGATGCTGACATTAATGAAACCAACCTATTTCATTCCTATTCATGGTGAATACCGTATGCTGCACCATCACCGTATGTTAGCTGAATCGGTTGGAGTGGAAAAAGGCAATACCTTTATTATTAAAAATGGAGACGTTGTCGATATCAAAAATGGGAATGCACGGCAGACCCGTTCCGTTCCATCCGGAGATACCTACGTAGATGGCATTGGTGTTGGCGATGTTGGCGATATTGTATTACGGGATAGAAAACAGTTGTCTGAAGATGGAATGCTCGTTATTGTCATCACTATTAGCAAAGGCGACCGGAAAATCATTTCAGGGCCAGATACTATTACCCGCGGGTTTGTTTATGCAAGGGACTCGGATGAACTGCTAAAAGAGGTAAACCGCCTTGTTAAAAAGACAGTGAATGACATGCAAACAGAAAATATCCGCCAATGGAATGTAATTAAACAAAACATTAAAAAGTCCATTGGACAGTATTTATTCACTCAAACGAAGCGAAAGCCAATGATTCTCCCAATTATTATTGAAATCTAAAGAGAATACAAAAAAGGATGTTCACAATTACTGTGAAACATCCTTTTTCATTACTTTAATTATTTAAATCATATAAACCCGGGCTATGTTCGTTTGGCATGTCCGGCAGGACCGGAACAGGATAGCCATTTGGAGGCGGCACAACTTGAAGTGTACCATCATTCCTACTTGGGGACTCACCTTGGAAGATTTGGCCAATGAGTGTATCATCCAATCTGAAATTGAATTGAGCATTGTGGAAGCCCATTTCCACATATTTACGGCATTCTGGATACTTATTAATATCATAATTAGGCACTGGAAAGATTTTTGCCCAATCCACACCTAAGGTTTCTAACGCCTTAGCAAATGCATTTTGATGTGCGTTATCTCTAACGATCAAGAAAGCCAATGTTTCTCTAAAGGTCTTATTAGAACTCATCTCATAAATACGTGACTTTTGCAAAACGCCTGTTGACTCCAACACCAGATTGTCCAATAAATCGCTAACTAAGTTTCCATGACTATAAACATAATTTCCATTCCACGGATTACCAGCGGCATCTACAGGCAATGAGGCCTGTGCTCCCATAATAAAGTGATGTGGGTTGGCGTGTTTGATTGCTTCTTCAAGCGGAGCGCCAGTACTTCCCCCTGCCCCTACTGCCTCTTCCCCAGAACCATTTAAAAGCTGATTGATGGTCGTCTGGACAAGCTCAACATGGCTGATTTCCTCTAGGAAAACACCTCTAATTAAATCACGGTATTGCTTTTGGTTTCCTCGGAAGTTTGAACTTTGGAAAAAGAATTGCATCATAGTCCGCATCTCCCCAAATCTTCCGCCCAAGGTTTCTTGAAGTACCTTTGCTGCGGATGGATCTGGTTTATCTGGGACAATCATGTTTATTAAATCTTCTTTATAAAAGTACAAAATAATTCCCCCTAATAATTTGATTTGAATACCTGTTTAGCATTTCCAAACTATTACCCCTTAACCATATTATTAAGGAGGTTATTGTGAAAAATACTGAAACGAATCAAACCTTTTAGGGGGGGGAAATCACATTAAATTATCTTTTACATACTGCAAGGCTTCTTCTACATGTCCCTTTACCTTTACTTTACGCCACTCTTTAACTAGCTTTCCTTCCTTATCAATAACAAACGTCGACCGTTCAATTCCCATATATTCTTTTCCAAAATTCTTTTTTAGCTTCCAAACTTCATATTGATCTGCCACTTTATGTTCTTCATCCACTAAGAGCAAGAAAGGCAAATTATACTTTTCAATAAATTTTTCATGCTTCTCTTGAGGGTCCGGGCTAATTCCGAGAATCACGCAATCTAACTCAGTAAAGCTTTGATGGTAATCGCGAAAGTCACATGCCTGTGTGGTGCATCCCGGAGTCATGTCTTTCGGATAGAAATATAAAACTATGTTCTTTCCTCTATAATCTGCTAAGCTCACATTTTCTCCATTTGTATCCTTTAATTCAAAATCTGGTGCCTGCTTGTTTATTTGAATCGTCATTTTTACCTCTTCCTTTACTAAGTTATCTATTCGTTCATTTGCCGTTTGCTAATATTGTTATCCATAGCGTAACCAAACTCAACTAATAACACAACTATATCACCAACAAGAGGTTACTTTTCATTATTTAGCACAACTCTGGCAACAAATGCCGCCGGTAATGTATAGCCAATTAATGCCTCGATAACAGCAATCATTCTTCCTAATCCTTGTGGGAGCACATCACCGTTGCCTACTGAAAAAAGCGTCATCGCACTAAAATAAAAGCTTGTTTCAAAAATATTATGATCAGGGTGATTCACCTCACGAAGCAGAGAAATACCGATTAAATTAAACAGAATGTAAATTAGTCCAAAACCCAGAATGATCGTTAAATAGACAGCTCCTAAATATAAAAAGTTCTCAACAGAAACAATTTTCCCTCGAAGCGTGTTAGGAATAAATAGGGTACGCAGACTCATGAAAATGCAGAATATGACAATCGGGAGCAAGAAATAGAACACAGACACCACCCCTAATAGAAATACGCGTTATTCTATTCCTATGCAGGCTTGGACAATAAAATATCAAAAAAAGGCATAAGCCACGCTATTAAAAAAAGAGGGTTTTCCCCTGTACTAATTCCCTGCCCCTCGATATTTTTTTACCCCTTGATTCCAAAGCATAATGGAAAGCATAAAGAAAATGACTCCAATGACTGGTGTTAGGAATGAATACCAATACCATTCTTGTTTTTCAAGAAAAAACGCCGCAGGGTACACACCCACAAAAGCAAACGGTAATATCCACGTTAAAACAAAGCGAATTAATTGATTATAAATATTCACCGGATATCTGCCGTAACTGCTGATATTATACATCATTGGCATCAGAGACGTCCTTGCATCAGCCCAAAAGCTAATACATGCTAGCAAAATAAAGATACCGCCATATACAAGTGCTCCACCTATAACAAAAATAATAAACAAGATCGGGTCATACCAATCTATATCTAAATGAAGCCTGCTCCCGGTATAAAACATGATGACCAGACCTGTTATTGCCCCTAACAGTGATTCAAGTTCAAGTCGTTCCAGAATAATTTGAAATAGGCTGTGGATAGGCCTTGTTAATATTCGGTCAAATTCTCCCTTTACAATGTAGCGCTCGTTAAAATCCCAAATATTAAAAAAGGCTGAAAAAACCGCATATGGTACTAAGAAAAAGCCGTAGATAAATATAATTTCATCCCTTGTCCATCCATGCAGTAATTGAGTATGTCCAAAGACAACTAAGATGAAGATAAGATTAATGGCTTGCGAGAGTAAATCGGAGAAAAACTCAACCAACACATCTGCACGGTATTGGAACCTTGTTTTTAGATATTGTGATAGGTATTGAAAAAACATGGATAGATAAAACACAGATTAACCTCCTTGAATAATCAACTGTTTTTTCGCTAGATGCCAAAGTAAATAAATTGGCAGCAGTAAGATGATTACCCAAATAAATTGCTGTCCGATAGCTGCTATCGCCTGTTCATGTGAAAAACCTTTGGTAAAAATCATACTGGGCGTATAACTAATTCCCTGAAATGGCAAAAAGCCCATTATGGTTTGTGCCCATCCAGGAAAAAAACTAATTGGCAAAAGAAGTCCTGAAAACAAATCAATCAAAACTCGCTTTGCACGAATTAGACCGGCATTATTATATAAGAAGAAAGTGGTTATTCCCGTTAATAAATTTAGCTCAGTATTTATAAAAAAGCTCAATATAATAGAAATCGCAAATAATCCCCAAACACTTAGATCCCAAGTGAATTGAATCGGGAAAATAAAATAAACGATAATAAGCCCAGGCGCGGAAAAGAAGAACAGTCTAAAGATTCCTTCTCCCAAGCCCTGCATCGATTTCATCCCTAAATAGTTGTAGGGTCTGATTAGTTCAATCGCGACTTTCCCTTCCATGATTTCCTGAGCCATTTCACGGTCAAGATTATTAAAATAAAAGGCCCTTGCCATCCAGGAAACGGCTACATACGTAGTCATTTGGACAACCGAAAGTCCTTGGATTTGTTCTTTCCCTCCATAAATAGCCGTCCATAGAAAATAATAAACACCAATATTAATACTATAAATCAGAATCCCCGTATAATAATCAGAACGGTATGCCAGCATCATTAAAAAACGGATTCTAATCATCTCTAAATATTTATCCAACTTCCACAGCACCCTTTTCATAGATATTTCGAATGATTTCTTCTGTTGAAGTTTCATTAATTTTTACATCTTTAATTTGAAATGAAGCAACGATTCGGGCGATTACCTGTGAAATTAATTCTTCTCGATCCTCTACTGTAGCAGTAAAAATTTGGTCTTTTTGATCTAATTCCCATACTACCGGCAGTCCGCTAGTGATATTTTGTACATCTGTCATGTCGACCGACTCAAGAAATTGGAATTCCAATTCTTTCTGATCGCCCCATTTTTCCTTTAGTTCCCTCAATGCCCCGTCATAAATTACTTTTCCTTCATCAAGCATAACAACGCGCTCACACAATGCCTCAATATCAGATAGGTCATGAGTTGTCAGTAGAATCGTAGTGTTGTACTTTTCATTGATTTCCTTTAAAAATTCCCTGATTTTCAGCTTTACTAACACATCTAATCCGATGGTCGGTTCATCTAGAAACAGTAATGGCGGGTTATGAATTAAAGCGGCCGCAAGCTCGCAGCGCATCCTTTGACCTAATGACAACTTCCGAACCGGCTTGTCTAAAAGTGGTTCAATATCCAATGTATTAATGACATGATTCATATGCTGGTTATAATCTTCATCAGAAACTTTATAAACTTTTTTCAACAAGCGGAAGGACTCCTGCACAGCAATATCCCACCATAATTGCGAGCGCTGCCCAAAAACAACGCCAATCGTTTGCACAAATCGTTCCCGTTCCTTATGTGGATTCATCCCGTTTACGATGATTTCACCCGATGTCGGCGTTAGAATCCCAGTCAGCATTTTAATAGTGGTCGATTTCCCTGCCCCATTTTCGCCAATGTATCCCACCATTTCTCCTTTTTTGACTGTAAAATTAATATCATTTACGGCAGGAACAACTTTATAATTACGAGTAAATAAATCCCGGAACGCACCTTTCAAACCGGAACGGCTGGAATAGGCTTTAAACTCTTTTCGTAAATTTTTAACTTGTATTACATTTTCCATTAATATTCCTCCTGACACATTGCCCTAAATAATTAGTTTAGCCAAATAAGTTCGATTAAACAACTATCCTTAATTACAACAAATTTCCGAAAATATAAAACAGATAGAAGTCAACTTAAAAAGTGTTAAAATAAAGAGATACGTAAATAAGGAGGAAAGATTGTGCGATTTACAAATTCAGAAAGATTACATAATGAAGCGTTAGAACACATTGTAGGAGGAGTTAACAGCCCTTCAAGGTCTTTTAAGGCAGTTGGCGGCGGTTCCCCTGTGGTCATGGAACGTGGTCAAGGCGCTTATTTTTGGGACGTCGACGGCAATCAATATATTGATTATCTCGCAGCTTATGGTCCAATTATTACCGGCCACGCCCATCCACATATTACCGAAGCGATTAAGCGTGCTGCTGAGACCGGGGTCCTCTATGGAACTCCAACCCCTCATGAGGTAAAATTCGCTAAAATGCTAAAGGAAGCAATTCCATCTCTAGATAAAGTTCGTTTTGTTAACTCCGGGACAGAAGCCGTTATGTCCACCATCCGTGTTGCTCGTGCCCATACCGGTCGTGATAAGATTATTAAATTTGCCGGTTGTTATCATGGACATTCGGACCTTGTTCTAGTTGCCGCGGGTTCAGGTCCATCAACACTGGGTACACCGGATTCAGCGGGTGTGCCAAAGAGCATTGCCCAAGAAGTCATTACTGTTCCATTCAATGATATCGAACCATTTAAACAAGCATTAGAAAAATGGGGCGATCAGGTTGCAGCTGTATTAGTAGAACCAATCGTTGGAAACTTTGGGATTGTTGAACCAAAGCCAGGTTTCTTACAGCAGGTGAATGACCTCACCCATGATGCTGGTGCACTGGTTATCTATGATGAAGTCATTACAGCCTTTCGTTTTATGTATGGTGGTGCACAGGATTTATTAGGGGTACAGCCGGATTTAACCGCCTTAGGTAAAATTATCGGCGGAGGACTGCCAATCGGGGCATATGGCGGCCGCAAAGAAATTATGGAAAAGGTCGCACCATTAGGAACAGCCTACCAGGCTGGTACGATGGCTGGGAACCCTGCTTCCATGCTTTCTGGAATCGCCTGCCTTGAAGTATTAAAGCAAGACGGAGTTTATGAGTACTTGGACCAGTTAGGAGCTATGCTCGAAGAGGGAATCTTAGATGCTGCTAAGGAGTATGGTATTGAGATAACCATTAACCGTTTGAAAGGAGCTCTAACTGTTTATTTTACAAATGAAATAATTGAAAACTATGAGCAGGCTGAAAATACTGACGGAGAAATGTTTGGTAAATTTTTTAAACTTATGCTTCATCAAGGTATTAATCTAGCACCATCAAAATATGAAGCTTGGTTTTTAACCATTGCTCATACAAAAGAAGACATTGAAGCTACATTACACGCGGTAAGAAATGCATTTTCTTCACTTAAATCCGAATAATTATGCATTTTTTATGCACGAAGGGGAGTGGGAAACACTCCCTTTTATTTTTGAAATACGAATGAAAACGGTTACATAAACATGTTTCTTCCTGAATTTGCATAATTTTTAGAGCACTTTTTTATCCAAAACAATGTATATTTATTTGATTTCTGAAAATTCTTGTGATAATATATGCTTATTATTTCTTTTTTTTGAATCTTTAACTTTCACCTAAATAAAAAGTTAATAAATTCATTCTGAAAGTAGACTCATAATCCAAAAGTTTCATAGGAGGTGAAACGGCTTTAACGGTGAACCGATGAAGCCATGAATAATGTCACAAAACTGGACCCCTTCCCTATTTAAAGATTTCCATAAACAAGAACATGATGCCTGTGGAATTGTTGCTTGTCTTGAAAAAAGCAAAATCCCAACAAGAAAAAATATTTTTGACTGTATAGAGGCCCTTGTTACCATGAACCATCGTGCTGGTTTTATTAACGGCGAAGGAGATGGTGTTGGGATTCATATGGATATTCCAACTAAGCTTTGGAAACAGAAACTAACTGCAGCAGGTATTGAACCAAATCTTGTAGACCAAGAGGATTTTGCTGTTGGTCATGTTTTCATCAGCCAAAAGGTTAACTGGGAGTCTACCAAACAAGAACTACAAGAAAAGCTAGAAAAATATGAGCTTTCCTTAGTTTTTGAAACAGATGAAGTTACAGACTCTTCAGCACTTGGCCCAATTGCCATCCAAGAGAATCCTGTATTCTGGCAATTTGCCTGTGTTTCTTCCAAAAAAGGCAAGGAACTGACAAAGAATCTTTTTGATGCCCTTATTGACTTTGAGACAAACGAGCAAGTTCATGTCGCATCACTTAGTCAAAATCATGTAGTTTATAAAGTAATGGGTGCAGGAGATATTTTGCCTCGTTACTATCATGACCTAGCGAATCCACTTGTCGCTTCAACTATGACACTAGGACATAATCGTTATTCTACTAATACTCTATCAAGCTTTTTCCGAGTGCAGCCATTTAGTGTTCTAGGTCACAATGGTGAAATCAATACAATTGCCAAGCTTCGTGACGAAGCACGAATGATTGGAGTACCTTTAGTCAAAGACGGAAGTGACTCCCAAGATTTAAGCCGTACGATAGAGACGTTAATTTCTCGTGACGGATACTCATTATTTGAAACAATGGATCTTTTATTCCCGCCAATCATAAATGAAATCAAGGCATACCCTGAACATCTTCAGGATTTATATACCTATCTTCGTGAGGCATGGGGACATTTTGCTCAAGGACCAGCAGGAATTATCTCGCGCTATGGTGATGAGGCAGTATTTAGTGTGGATGCTTTAGGATTACGTCCACTATGGATGCTTGAAACGGAAAGCTCTTATCTTTTCTCCTCTGAACCTGGAATTATTCCTTCAAGTGAATATGTCAATGAACCAAAACCATTGGCACCTGGTGAGAAGGTTGGATTTAAATGGAACGGTGATACATTAGACGTTTACGAGCAAAATCGTTACCAAAACGAAGTATTCAACCGTTTCAATGATCGCTTAAGCTTAAGTGGATCAAGAGTAAGGCTTCAGCCTCCAACATTAACTAAAACCGTTACAATGAGTTATCCAGATAAAATTCACAACGGACAATATAAGGCATTTGGCTGGGAACGTGATCATATCCAACTAATTGAACAAATGGCAGAAAAAGGTGTAGAGCCTATTCGTTCACTTGGCCATGACGCCCCGCTTGCAGCACTTAACCCTGAACGCGTTAATATCGCTGACTATATTAAAGAAAGTGTTGCCGTGGTAACAAACCCTGCTATTGACCGTGACCGTGAAACAGAGCACTTCTCAACTCGTGTTATTATTGGAAAACGGCCAGTCTTGTTTGCTGCCGAGAAAGCAAGTGCAGTTATTGAGCTTACTACTCCCCTATTATTAGAAGGAAAAGCTGGCTTCACTTGTGCAGAAGACTTAGGACAGCCTAGCTTTGATCAGTTAGTTCAGTATTTCCAAGAGCAGAAATTAGCTGCCTTTATTTCTACTACCTTTGCTGGAAACGAAAAATTAGATGAGGCACTAGAAAGACTGGCAACTGAAGCAGTTCAAGCCGTTCAAGCAGGTAAAACACTGCTAATCCTAGATGATGCGAAAGCACATCAAGAGGATTCCTATTGGATTGATCCTCATTTAGTTACTTCTGCTATTGATCAAGCATTAGTAAAAGCTGAGGTAAGAAGAGATTGTTCCTTACTATTACGGTCTGCGGGGATTCGCTCACTTCATGACATTATTACCGTTTTCGGTTTAGGTGCAGATTTGATTAGTCCGTATTACATGTTCTTAACGGTGTTAGATGAAACTTCAAAGCCTTTAACAAACCTATATAGCGCCCTTACAAAAGGGTTAGAAAAGGTCATTTCGACGATTGGAATTCATGAGCTGCGCGGTTATGGCAGACTATACTCAAGCATTGGCTTACATGAAGAAGTGGCCAAGGTATTAAACATTATCAACTTCTTTGGTTCAACTGAAATCGCGATGGACTTCGAAGCAATGAAGCTTGAATCTATCAAAAGAGCAGCAGATTACCAGAATGATAAAGAAAGAGTCGGCAAAACGTTCCACCTCTTCCCACGTATTTGGAAAGCAATTGGTGAAGTTGCAGCTACCGGTGACTATAGCGCATATCGTGATAAAATCACTGAGCAAGAAGAACAAAATCCGACTACTATTCGTCATTTAGTATCACTTAAAAAGAGTAACAAACAAGTATCACCAGAAGAAGTTAGTCTTCGTGTCGGTGAACATGATCTACCATTCTTAATTTCCTCGATGTCATTTGGCTCGCAAAACGAAATTGCCTTTAGAGCATATGCTGAAGGTGCTGATCGTTTGAATATGGTGAGTTTGAATGGTGAAGGCGGCGAAATTAAGGATATGCTAGGTAAATATCCTAAAACAAGAGGACAGCAAATCGCTTCCGGCCGTTTTGGGGTAAATGCGGAACTGTTAAACTCTTCAAACCTATTAGAAATTAAAATTGGTCAGGGTGCTAAGCCTGGTGAAGGCGGACACTTACCTGGATCAAAGGTTACAGCAAAGGTTGCAGCCGCTCGTAATGCAACACTCGGATCCGATTTGATCTCACCATCTAATAACCATGATATCTATTCAATTGAAGATTTGGCCCAAATGATTTTAGAATTAAAAACGGCCAATGACCAAGCTAAAATTGCGGTTAAAGTACCTGTCGTACCTAATATCGGTACTATTGCAGTCGGAATCGCAAAAGCCGGTGCCGATATCATCACACTAAGCGGCTTTGATGGCGGTACAGGTGCGGCTAGAATTCATGCCCTTCAATATGTTGGTTTACCTGTTGAAATTGGCGTTAAAGCAGCTCACAATGCCCTATTAGAAAGCGGTCTTCGTCATAAAGTAGAAATTTGGGCAGATGGCGGTATGAAGAGTGCAAATGATGTGATCAAAATTATGCTTTTAGGTGCTAACCGTGTTGGATTCGGTACACTAGCGATGCTGTCAATTGGCTGTACAACTTGCCGCGGCTGTCATTTGGATACTTGCCATGTTGGTATTGCTACCCAGATTGAATCAGAAGCACAGGCAAAAGACCATGGACTACGTCGTTTTGTTCCTAGACAATTCGATTTAGCCGTTCAGGGAATTATGAACCTCTTTACTGCATTTGGTTCCGAATTAAAAGCTCTTGCCGCTTCATTGGGAATTAAAAATTTACAAGATGCAGTTGGCCATTCTGAATTACTTGAACAGATTAAGGGAGATAATCAACTAGACCTTTCTTACCTGTTAAAATCACTTGAAATCAGTCAATTTTCAAAGGTTGAAGCTTCAAAATCAATGGAAGAAGTTCAAATGCAGGTGGCTGCAGGTGCTGAATATCTTGATGCAAGTGTAGACCAGCTTCATTCTTCACGTGAGTTCTTTAGTGTAACATCTGAACAAAGGGTATTAGGCAGCCGGGTATCCTGCCACCGTGTCCGCGGCAGATTAGATGGTTCCTATAAGCAGCTGGCACCTGTTCAGCTCAAATATAAGGAAGGCTCTATCCCTGGTAATGGATTAGGTGCTTATAATAGCGAAGGAATTGAAATTACTGTCAATGGCGGTGGTCAAGATGGTGTTGGAAAAACTTCCTTCGGCGGTAATATTCACGTTCTTAAATCTAAAGGTAAAAACGGCCGTTATCTCAATGGTTCAGTCGGTAAAGGTTTCGGTTACGGTGCTCAAAAAGGTCTTCTTGTTGCTCAAGGAAATGCCGATGCCCGTGCAGGAATCCGTCTCTCTGGAGCTGATTTGATTATTGGCGGTGCTCTTAGGAAGCCTCTCCCAGAGAAAGAAGCTGGAAATATTGGAGCAAACGCAAATATCAAAGGTTTTGCCTTTGAATATATGACAAATGGCCGCGGCCTTGTTCTTGGTGATCCAGGACCATGGATTTGCGCAGGTATGACCGGTGGTGTTGTTTATGTTCGTCAACAACCTGAAATGGGTCTAACCATAGAGGCAATTCAACGCCGTGTAGCAAAAGGTGCCAAAGTTTCTGTTGTCACTTTAGATGAAAAAGGCAAAAAAGATATTAATGAACTATTAGGTCAATACACAGCTTTACTGGCTCAAAATGGTCAAACTGAAGAGGCAGAACAGCTTAGAAGCCTTTTAGTAAATCCAGAAAATCACTTTGTACAAATTCTTCCTGTAAAAGAGCAGGCAGATCCATCAGTTTCTACAGAATGATGATTAGAAAAGCGTAAGCACCCGTTTAGCGGCGTATGGCCTGGAGTGCTTCGACTGAGATAAAGGAAACACGGAGCTCGAGTCGATTCGATGTTGACTTATCGTAGGGAGAAGCACGAAGGACATTAACCGCTGGGTGCTGGAGCTAGACAATCTGACTATTAAGCAAAAAACGGCCGCTAATGTTAGCGGCCGTTTTTTTTTACATTTTTTTAATATCATCCGAATATATAAATTGATATAATATCTCTTGATAATATGGGGTAAACATTGTATAGTACATATTTGTTATTCATTGAAAAGATAAACGAACATTTGAAAGGAAACTAATTAAATGAAGTTAGGTGCCCGCATTTTAAAAACGGGAATAGCCATTGCATTGTCCCTTTTCACAGCCCAGATGCTGCATTCCCCCTCCCCTGTCATGGCCGGGATTGCTGCCATCTTTGCGATTCAACCGACTATATATCGCTCCTATTTGACCATTATTGAACAGATTCAAGGAAATATTATCGGCGCTTTGTTTGGAGTCATTTTTGTTCTTCTTTTAGGCAATCACATCATTGTGATCGGATTGGCAGCAATTAGTGTCATTCTTTTAAACCTTAAGTTTAAACTCGAGAATACAATTGGTTTGTCACTTGTGACCTTAATTTCCATCATGGAAATGCCAAGTGATAATTTTATTCAGTTGGCCGCTATTCGTTTCTCGACGATCATGATTGGGGTATTTTCTGCTTTTCTAGTTAATCTTATCTTTATGCCTCCTAAGTATGAAAATAAGCTTTATTTTAAGATTGTGAATACAACAGAGGATATTATTAAATGGATTCGCTTAAGCACCAGACATGACTATGATCACCAATTACTAAAAGCAGATATTAAAACATTCAAAGACAGCATTCAGTCAATGGAGCAGCTGTATACATTGTACAAAGAAGAACGCAGTTATTTTAAAAAAGTAAAGCTGGAAAAATCACGTAAGTTAGTTATTTACCGCCAATTAAATTTAACAGCTAAAAAGGCCTTGGATACGTTAAAAAGGCTGCATCGATTTGAAAATGAAATTTTACAGCTTCCTGAAAGCTTTAGAGAGTCTATTCAAGATCAGTTAGACAGCTTAATCTACCATCATGAACAGGTCTTACTCCGTTTTATTGGGAAAGTCCCTACCCCAACCACAGGTGATAAAGAAACAAATTATATTAATAAAAAAGAGCTATTTGATTTTTATTTAATGCATGTAAGAGAAAATGATGATCACGATAATCCGCACTTATATCATTCCATGCAACTAATCGCGACTATAATCGATTATGGCGAACAGGTCGAGCATCTTGATACTTTAATAATCAGCTTTCATTGCTATCATCATAACGAAATCTCGATTGAAGAAGACCACGAGTAATAGACCCCAGCAATTTTTCATCGCTGGGGTCCTTTTTATCCTATATTTATATAGAAGTCTGCTTTTCCTTTTCTTCCTGAGGAGCATTAAGCGGAGTTTCTTCTGTATTTTCAAGCTGCTGCACCTGAAATAACCTATAATAATTACCCTGCTTTGCCATCAGTTCCTCATGAGTGCCAATCTCGACAATTTGACCATGTTCGATCAGAACAATCCGATTGGCATGCGTAATTGTCGATAAACGATGTGCTACAATAAAGGTCGTTCTATCTTTAGCCAGCTCCTCCAGGGACTCCTGTATGAGATGTTCACTTTCTAAGTCTAGGGCTGACGTCGCTTCATCCAAAATTAAGATAGGAGGATTTTTTAAGAATACCCTGGCTATTGCAACACGCTGCTTTTGACCTCCTGAAAGCTTTACTCCCCGTTCCCCTACTTTAGTGTTATACCCTTCTGATAGGTTTAAGATAAACTCATGTGCGTTTGCTGCTTTGGCTGCTTCATATACCTCTTCTTCAGTCGCACCGGGCTTCCCTAATAAAATATTATCTTTAACCGATTCACTAAATAAAATATTGTCTTGAAAAACAACACCTATGTTGTCTCTAAGAGTTTGAACCTTAAATTCGCCAATATCCACTCCATCTAGGGTGATTCTTCCTTTTGTTACATCATAGAAACGAGGAATGAGACTGACGAGGGTTGATTTTCCTCCTCCGCTCATCCCAACAAGTGCAATGGTTTCCCCTTTTTTAACATTTAAATGGATGTCTTTTAATACCATTTCATCGTCTTTATCGTAAGAAAAGAAAACATGTTCGAAAGATATATCGCCTTTTACGTTTGTACATTCCCGAGCTCCTGGCTTATCCACTATGTCATATTTCTCGTCCAGCAATTCAAATACCCGGTCCATTGAAGCAAATGATTGAGTGATAGTAGTCGATGAATTCACAAGTCTTCTTAAGGGATTATATAGTTTATCAATATAGGCAAAAAAAGCGACCATAGTTCCCAATGACAATTGATGATCAATCACTAGATAAGCCGAGTATCCAATCACAATTAATGGTGCGATATCAGTAATCGTGTTAACTGCTGCGAATGACTTGGCGTTCCAGCTTGTGTGCTGTAAGGCTTTTTCTAAAAAGTTTTTATTCCGCTTATCAAACTGTGTTTGTTCAAACTTCTCTATTGCAAAGCTCTTAATAACTGGCATTCCCTGGACTCTTTCGTGCAAATAACTCTGTACCTCGGCTAAAGCTTGTGAGCGATTCCTTGTTAATTTCCTCAGGTTTCCAAAAAAATACCGTACAGAAAAGGCATAAAACGGAAATAACAAAATCGATACCACGGTCAATTTAACGTTCATATAAAACATAAAAATAATGGCAATAACGATAGTGGCAATATCAAGCCAAAGGTTCATTAATCCTGATATAACAAAAGTCTTCGTCTGCTCCACATCATTAATCATCCGAGAAATGATTTCTCCAGCACGGTTATTTGAAAAATACCGAAAACTGAGCTTTTGAATATGGGTATACATCTGATCACGAATATCATATAAAATTTTGCTTGAGGTCCATTGAGCAAAGTACTGACGGTAATATTCGATCGGTGGTCTTAGTATGACAAAGACAACTAGCATTACACCCATAATAAGCATTAGTTTAGTAACCTTTTCGTGATGGGACAGCCCGTGGTTCCCAATAATATCATCCACCACATATTTGATTAGCATCGGGATAATCAGCGGGATGGAAAATTTCACAAGGCCAATGATGATTGTCCAAAAAATTTGTAAACGATACGGCTTAACATATTGCAGATATCTGCGAATACTGCTCAAGAAATCCCCCTCCTCTTCAACAGAAAATTTAAACAGATAAGAACCTGTTGCTCTCGGAACAACAGGTTCTTTTACAGTTGTTTCATTTACCGCCTGTAAGTTAAATAACGTTCATACCAAATGTCAATAAAATCAGGTGCAAAAGGGCCATTACGCTGCCGAATCCATTGAATTAGTTTATCAACATTTCTTTTTAGAATTTTATCTATGACATCGGGATAGTTCATTTCACGACGATGCCGTTCATACTCATCTTCGTCTAGTAAGTTAAAGGTCATATCAGGATACACTTTGATATCGAGGTCATAATCAATATACTTTAGTGCTTCACCATCAAAAATAAAAGGTGAACTAATATTACAGTAATAGTAAATACCGTCTTCACGGATCATTCCTATAACGTTGAACCAGTATTGTGAATGGAAATAACAGATTGCAGGCTCTCTCGTAATCCAGGTTCTCCCGTCCGACTCTGTTACAAGTGTCCGGTCATTTCCGCCAATAACCAAATTCTGCGACCCTTTCAAAACGGTTGTTTCTTCCCAGACGCGATGGATGTGCCCATTGTGTTTATAGCTATGTATTTGCATTGGTTCACCTTCGATGGGTACGACCATTTTCTCCCCTACCTTCATTTCTGAACGCTTTGAAACCTATTCTTACCATGTAAATACGACAAAAGGTTACAAAGTAAAATTCCTATTTTCTATTATTATAACGGTTAAGGCAAGAATTTAAAACAAAAGAGCCAGAATTCACTGGCTCTTTGTAAAAAATTGTGTAATTTATCCCTGTTTTGGCTGAAAAATTACAGCGAAGGAGTTAAATTCATTTCCCGATACGAATTGATAACTTCTTCTGTTTGCTTTTCAAAAATATGTTGTATCTCTTTCAGCTCTCTTTTCATGGCCTGGATATCGTTTTGAACGCTCTCCAAATTGGTTGCATTTTGTAATGACTGGAGCTCTTCCTCGATTTGCTGGCATCGCTCAAGTTCAGCTTGGAGATATAGTAATTTTTCCATGGTCACCATTTGTTCGGAAACTAATCGGTTAAATTGATCCATTTCCCTCACCGCCTTATTTTTTAGCTACTTTATGTATTCTGGAAAAACTCCCTTTTCCCTTTGACTACTTCTGTAAACATACAGGAAGTTTTGTCGAAAACAGAAAAGCAGAAGCTTCTTGAACAGGGGCGCAAGGCTACAGGCAAATCCGGTAGGAAGGCAGGACTGAGCTGACCAAGGTAAAGGAAACACGAAGAGCGAAGCGATTCGACGTTGTCTTATCGAAGGGAGATGAGGGAAGCACTCTAGTCGCTAGGGCAACTGGAGCTAGACATTACTCTAAGTTCTATAAGACAGGAAAGAAGGCACTCTTGCGAATGAAGAGTGCCTTCTTTTAAGTATTTTTCTTAGCTTTGGCCGAATTGACCGCTGCCCTGGTTCTTACGTGATTCTGACTGTTGGTTTTGTTGTCTTACTTCTTGAGCATTAGTTTCGCTTGCAAATTCAGTTCCGAAAGAACCTTGGGATCCTTGTGAACCGCCTTGTGCAGATTGAGCATTTTGCTGTCTTACTTCTTGAGCATTAGTCTCGCTTGCAAATTCAGTTCCAAAAGAACCTTGGGATCCTTGTGAACCGCCTTGTGCAGATTGAGCGTTTTGCTGTCTTACTTCCTGGATGTTAGTTCCAGCAGAAGTTTTGTTTGGCTGTTGATTGAAGTTTGCCATTGATATCACCTCCACGAAATTAATATGTCCCGGCTTCGTGGAGAATATCCAAAAAAATTATCGAAAAATAATTTTATTTATTTTAAACGAGTAAGGAAATTCCTCCATCGACAATAATCGTTTGTCCCCTAATCATACTGGAGTCATCTGATAACAGAAACATCACACTGTTCACGATGTCATCAATCTCCACCATTTTCCCTGCGGGTGTTTTTTCCCTAGCCTCCTGCAGCAGCTCCTCTCTATTAGGGAAATGTTTTAACGCCTCGGTATCCACTGCCCCGCCGGATACGGCATTAACAATAATATTTTTCGGTGCTAATTCAACTGCTAAATAGCGTGTTAAAGCTTCAAGGGCTGCCTTAGACACACCTACTACTGTATAGTTTTCCAAATAACGAATGGAGCCAAGAGAGCTGATGCTAACAATTTTCCCGCCGCCATTCCTTTCCATTAGTTTTGCCGCTTCCTGGGCGCAAAATAAGAGGGCTTTACTATTGATATTTAATGTCCAATCCCAGTGTGACTCTTCCAATTCCATTACTGGACGCTGGACACCTGAAGCAGCATTATTTACAAAAATATCTAAACGGCCAAATTCCTGATCAATTTGAGCAAACATATCTTTTATCTTAGCCACGTCCCCTACATTGGCCTTAACCACCAATACTTTCCTGCCCAATGCTTCAATCTTTTCAGCAACCTCTAGGGCAGACTTTTTACTGCGTGCATAGTTAATAACAATATCGTAGCCTGCTTCTGCTAAGCGAAGGGCCGTTGCCTTTCCAATCCCCCTGCTGCTTCCTGTAATAAGTGCGACTTTTTGTGTCATATAAAAAAATCCCTTCTATGTAATTTTTAGAAAGCTTGAAACGCTTCACTTTTCTATTCATTTTATCTTTTCCATGAATAGAAGACAATTAATATAAAACACTAAAATGAAAGACAAGTTAGGGGGGTTTTAGGATATGTATGTAGGACGTGATATGACAGAGCTTTCAATGATGGCGAAAACCGATTGGAAGGATAGTGAATTAGCCTTTTATCATCATTCATTTCAACAAATTGCACCTTATCTTAATAGTGAGGGACAGATGATTCATCGAGAAATTATTGAGGAAATTGAAAACCGCGGCGGGATGAAACGCCAAGAAGCAGATTATACCCATGGAACCAAAATAGTATATGATTAATATAATTAAAAGAGGAATAAACGCATTGCATCAGCGTCTATTCCTCTAAGGAATTTAGATACATTTGGTATATTTTTTGATAAGAAACAGGAAAGGCATATTCCTCCATCTCCTTAAAGGAGACAAGCCGCCAATCCTCACTTTCTTTAAAATCTGCGGAAAGCGTCCCTGTATAGACGATGATATTCCATACCAAATGGGAAAAAACATGATCGATTTGACCAATAATTTTTTCTAGATGTGTTTCCAACTGCAGCTCTTGGTTAAAAAGCGTAACAATCTGACTACGTTCATTTTGCAGGCTATGATGCAGCTCCACACTTGGAAATTCCCACAAATTCGCAAGTAATCCGCTAGCCGGACGCTTATGGATAAGTATTTTTCCTTCTGCGTTTGATAGAACTGCAGCTGCTAGTTGAACATTCCGTATTTTTGTTTTTTTTGTTTTAATAGGAAGCTCTTCATGTACCCCTTCAAAAAAAGCCTGGCAATGCTCGCGTACCGGGCATAATAGACATGAAGGCGATGTAGGGGTGCAAATTAATGCACCAAGCTCCATCAAGGCTTGATTAAATGCTGATGGATCGTTATGTGAAATTAACGCACGGACTGCCTGTTCAAAAATCTTTCTCGATGAGGGTTTTGCAATATCATCCCATATCGAGAGGATTCGAGACAATACTCTCATCACATTTCCATCTACGGCAGGCTCAGGGATACCATAAGCAATACTTAAGATTGCTCCAGCAGTGTAAGGTCCTACTCCCTTTAGTTCAGAGATTTCCTTTGGTGTATTTGGCACTTCTCCATTATATTTCTCTCTTACTTCCTTCACCGCGGATTGAAGATTTCGCACTCGAGAATAATAGCCAAGACCTTCCCATGCTTTAAGCACTTTGTCTTCATCGGCATCAGCCAATGCATCAATTGTCGGAAACCATTCAATAAATCGATTGAAATAAGGGATTACCGTATCTACTCTTGTTTGCTGAAGCATTATTTCTGAAACCCAAACTTTATAAGGATCCTGATCCTTTCGCCATGGCAGATCACGCTGTTCCCTTTTGAACCAGGAAATTAAATCATTTTGAAATGCATTTATATTGATTTTTTCAGAATTTTCATGTTCAATAATCATAACTTTTGTTCCTCCAGATTGTTAAACACCTCGAAAAAAGGGAAAATAAAAAGAAAAGCGCTATTGCGCTGGCCGGACAATTTCCAAAGTCCATTTATTAACGATAAGCTATATTACCTTTTTTGACAAGATTATTTTAAAGGGGGAATTTCCTATTGGATACTGGAACTCATGTGGTAATGGGTATTGCTTTAGGTGGTCTCGCAACGCTTGACCCAGTAGTTGCCGGCAGTCATGCTACGGCGGTAAGTGTATTAATCGGGACAATTGCAGGCTCGCAAATACCAGATATTGACACTGTATTAAAACTAAGAAATAATGCAATCTATATCCGGAATCATCGTGGAGTTACCCACTCCATTCCCGCAGTCATTTTATGGCCGCTCCTTATTACAGCGGTTATCTATCCATTTTTCTCAGGTGCAAATTTATTGCATTTATGGGCTTGGACTTTTGCTGCAGTGTTTATCCATGTTTTTGTTGATATATTTAATGCCTATGGGACCCAAGCCCTTAGACCCTTCTCTTCTAAATGGGTTGCGCTCGGAGTCATTAATACATTTGATCCAATAATTTTTGCTATTCATGTGATCGGGATATTTATTTGGATACTAGGAGCAAATCCAGGAGTTACCTTTTTAATTATGTATGGGGTCGTCATTGCATACTATGTTCGGAGATATTTAGCGAAGCTGAAAGTCTTGCAGGAAGTAAAGAGTCTGATTCCAGACGCCACAGAAGTGATTATTGCACCAACCATGAGGTTTCATCAATGGAGAATTGCAGCCATGAATAAGAAGGAGTTTTTTGTAGGGAAATCAGTTAATCATCAAGTTGAGATCCTTGACCGGTTTATCCGAATCCCTGTTCCTAATACTCCTGTAATTGAAGCAGCAAAGAAGGATAAAAACCTGTCAGCCTTCTTATCATTCTCCCCAGTCTATCGCTGGGAGGTTGATGAGTACAGCGATTTTTATGAAGTCCGTTTTATTGATTTACGTTATCGAAGCAATGGTCACTACCCGTTTGTGGCAGTTGTTCAATTAGACCTTGATTTACAACCAATTAGCTCTTATACAGGCTGGGTGTTTAGTGAAAAGAAATTACGAAAGAAGTTGAGTATCATCCCCAGTTAAGAAGGGCTAACTTGCTGCCCTTCTTTTTTATTGGGTCAAATATTTTTTATATTTAGGATTTGTTGCGACAAACTCATGCAGTTTGTCACCATAATTTTCAATCCACTGAGTGACAATCCGTTCTGCCATTTCACTGCCCTTGTATTCCCAGCCAGCCTTTGCATACGAGGTTTCAAAATCATCCCACATTAACTCCACCCATGTCCGGGCCTGATCATAGCTTAATTGTCCGTTTTTATCCATTAACAACTTAATAAGTCTTCCATGGTATTCATTCATTAATAAGACACCTCCATTACCATTTTCTTATAACATATCCTTGAAGCAATAAGCCATACTAACGTTACGTGGTTAGCACTTGGAACAAGCTGCTTTTCACGTGTTTCTCATTCCCTAATTGGAGGTAAAGCATGAGAAATAAAGCAACGAATTTTCCAAATCAAAATGATAACAAACTTGAAGGCGAACCGCGCGCTAAAGCAGAATATGCTTCAACAAGAGCAGACGGCAGTATCAATACTCACCCGCAAGAACGCATGCGGGCTTCCGGTGAGCGAGATGACGAATCACCACAAGCTGTCTGGAAATAAGGGTGAGACATAAGACAAGCCTTCTTACGGATTGACTTAGACCTTAAGAGTCCCTAGGTGCTGAAGCTTGCCAATTCTCAAGATATAAACGGACAAACCAGAGGTATACTCTGGTTTGTTTGTTTATTGTTTTATTTTAAAGGTGTTAACACTGAGATAGGCAAAGCCTCTTCTTCACCATTACCTTTTAAACGGTAGCCCCAGGCAAAAACCCCGTTCATATAATCAATTTTAAAATACTGACCAGGATCCCCTTCAATTTGATAAATTTCACCAGGTTTAAATGAATCAGGGTCCATCATATAAGCTCGCGCCATTTGTACTTTTCTTTCAAGGACAGCGAACTCATTCACCATTCCCATTTGCTCAGCCTTTTTTGCCTTTTCTTTAAGTTCTGCAATTTCCTGCCGTAATTCAAATTCAGCCATATCGCTGTACCGTTTCTCCTGTTGCATGTAGGACCAACTCTCCTTTTCTCGTTATTCCACTATATTAAGTCTGTATAATTTGTCTGAGACTAGGCCTCCTTCGGACAACAAGCACTTAATAATGAGTTGAGCTGTCCGAACCTTGACCTCCTTTGGGCAATAAGCACCGGATATTGACTTCGGCTGTCCGAACTTTGAACTCCTTTGGACAACAAACACCGGATATTGACTTCGGCTGTCCGAACTTTAACCTCCTTCGGACAACAAGCACCGAATACTCCCTTGAGCTGTCCGAACCTTGACCTCATTTGGACAACAAGCACCGGATATTGACTTGGGGTGTCCGAACTTTGATCTCCTTCGGACAACCAGCACCGGATATTGACTTCGGCTGTCCGAACCTCGATCTCCTTCGGACAGCAAGCACCGAATACCCCCTTAAGCTGTCCGAACCTTGACCTCCTTCGGAAAATAAGCACCAGAAACCGCCTTGGGCTGTCCGAACCTTAACCTCCTTCGGACAACATGCACTAGAAACCGCCTTGTACTGTCCGAACGTTGATCTCCTTCGGACAACCAGCACCAGATATTGCCTTGAGCTGTCCGAACCTTGACCTCATTTGGACAACCAGCACCGGATATTGACTTGGGGTGTCCGAACTTTGATCTCCTTCGGACAACAAGCACCGGATATTGACTTCAGCTGTCCGAACCTCGATCTCCTTCGGACAGCAAGCACCGAATACTCCCTTGAGCTGTCCGAACCTTGACCTCATTTGGACAACCAGCAGCCGGTATTGACTTGAGCTGTCCGAACCTTGACCTCCTTCGGACAACAAACACCGGATATTGACTTGAGCTGTCCGAACTTTGATCTCCTTCGGACAACAAGCACTGGATATTGACTTCGGCTGTCGGAACTTTAACCTCCTTCAGACAGCAAGCACCGAATACTCCCTTAAGCTGTCCGAACCTTGACCTCCTTCGGACAACAAACACCGGATGCTGGCTTGAGCTGCCCGAACCTTGATCTCCGTCGGACAATAGCCACCAGAAACTGCCTTGTGCTGTCCCGAACCTTAACCCCGCACTGTCTTAACTCCCGCTCTTAGCCTACGTTTATAAGTTTTCGTCTTTCTCTTCTAAAAAACGCTCAATTAGCTCCATCGTAAAACCTTTACGATACAGTGTTTGCTTTATCTTTTGCTTATACTCAAATCCATCAAGATGAGAATACTTTCTGTGAACCTTCTCGCCTTGAAATCGAACAGCTTCCATTTCCTCATCCGCTTCTTTTGGTACCTCTGCTTCAATAACCGCAATATTTATAACTTCATAAGAGTAACCTTTTCTCAGCAATAACTGCTCAAGCTTTTGTTTTTGAACTTTAAGAGAAACCTTTGAATTTTTTTGATAAAACTTCACCGCAATTTTCATTGCTTTTTCAACCTGCTGCTCCAAAGGAAATTCCTCAAGCGCCTTTAAGAGGACAGCCTCTGCTATTCCTTTTTCCTTCAAGTCCATTTTAATTACATTGGGACCTTTATCGGTTGTATTCGCTTGGGTCCTTACAAAGGCTAGAGCATATTCTTGATCATTAATATAATGTTGTGCAGTTAATCGATGAATAACCTCGTTAATAGCCGGCTCGTCCACTTCTTTTTGCCCCAGATAATCAACAATTTCTTTTTCCGATCTCATTCTTCTAGCCAAATAATTTATAGCGAGATTATAAGCCTTGCGGATATCATCTTGGTATTGGATTTCTAAGAAGGAAAAGTCATCAAGCTCCAGTCCCTTTTTAAGTTGAAATTTAATTAAAACATCACTGTCTACACTAAAAGCAAATTCTTCACCTTTACCTTTTCCATAATCCATAAAAACGTTAAAGCGATCTTTGTTCTTCTGCTGTGTGGTGATTTTTGTAATAATGGCCATAGTCTTCACCTCAAAATTACTTTACCATACTGAAAGACCCTTTTTTAAAAATATCTTGAAAAAACGGTATCTTTTTTTTCGAACAGGTAAAAATGGAAATAAGTACATATTTAGTAATATGCATTTGCACTTAGGCTTTAAAAATAACAAATGTTGAAAGGAATGAGCACAATGGGTGAAAAGAAAAAGAAGGACAGCAGAGGCGGCGGAAAATATTCTTTAACAAGCATGCAAGAGGTACGCTATCAGCGTGATTTTAAGATGGCAGACCGTGCGGCCGGTTTCACGGACAAAAAGACTCGTATATAGAAAAACATACTGAAAATGAAAATAAATTTTTACCATTAATGGACTCCTTTCAGACAGTAAAAACTATCCTTGAGAGCAATAATTGCTGCTCACTTTAGTTTAATTTGAAAGGGGTTTTTTTCATGGGTCGTGCTCAAGGACAAAAGCACAATAAAGGATCACTTCCACAAGTACCTAAAAATTTAAAAACAGATGGAAAAGATGTCGAGTATTCTTCTGAATTCGCAGATCATGCTGATCTTGAGGCACAAGCACGCGCTAATGCAGCTAACCAACGTGTAAAAAATAGAAAGTAAAAAACTTCAGATAAAATCTAAGAAGCAGGGCTGCCCTTGCCCTGCTTCTTAAATTAAAGATTTTATGCTAATCTTGCCAAGATATGCTCTTTTTCATATTCTCCTATAATTGGAAAACACACTAGGTCTTGTTTGGAGAGTTCTGCTATTTCTTCCCTTTTTGCCTTAATAATCCATATTCCATCTTTAACATGATCAATCAGTTTAACGGGATGATCAGTCACATTATAAAACCCAGCTATTAGCCAAGTTTCTTCTTGCTGCCCTAGTTCCTGAAGAGCAGTAGTGGTTTCACTTGTTGTTAGTAAACCTTGTCTCTCAGGACGGTTCTGACAGACGTAGACCAGATCCTCAATGACTGCACTTGCAGTTGGAAACATTCCGGCCCCCGGTCCTTGAAGTGTTATTTGACCAACAATATCCGAGGAAATATTTACTGCATTTTGGACCCCTTCTACATGATATAGTGGATGTTCATTTCCAACAAGAACTGGTCCTATAGATACATTTAGTTGATTAACTAATTTCTTTATACTGGCAATATGTTTAAACCTTAGTCCAAGCCTTTCAGCTGTTTCGATTAATTCACTTGTGATTGAAGTGATCCCTGTCCGTTCAACGGTATGCCAATTTGGTTCTTCGCCGAAGGCAAGTCTGCTCAGAATCATGGCTTTGTAAAAGGCATCAAAGCCTTCAACATCATTTGTCGGGTCGGCCTCAGCAAATCCGTTTTCTTGGGCGGCACGTAAAGCATCGGCAAAGGAGAGCTTTTTCTCTCGCATTTCTGTTAAAATGAAATTCGATGTTCCATTTAAGATTCCTTGAACTTGCTGAACACGATTTACATTTAATAACTGTCTTAATGTTTGAATCACTGGAATTCCTCCAGCTACAGTTGCTTCATATCCAACTGAGACATGATGCACTTTGGCAAGTTCAAGCAGCTCTCTTCCGTAGTTGGCGAACATTTCTTTATTCGCTGTAATAATATGACAGCCCCGCTCAATCGCCTTCTTTAGATATATGTAGGTTGGATCCTTATCGACAATGGCCTCGACAACAACATCAAGCTGTGGAAGATTTAGAATATCCGCAAATTCTGTTGTAACTAGGACATCCTTACTAATCGCCCTTTTCTTCTCCTTGTTTTTAATTAGAATGGCAGCCACCTCCACCTTCTTGCCTAAAACAGCTGTCAGTTCTTCTGCATGTGATTGAATCGTCCGATAAAATCCTTCACCAACCGTGCCAAAACCAAGGATTGCCACTTTAATTACAGACATGTTGATATCCACCCTTCTATTATTATTTGCATGATTCTTGTCAGTTTTTTTAATAAATGAAGAAAAGCCCTCTTAATAAGAAGAGGGCGGATTCCTCCTCTTATCTGCCAGGTTAAATAACCTGCAGGAATTAGCACCTTTTCAAGGAATACCTTGAAGGTTGCCGGGCTTCATCGGGCCTAGTCCCTCCGCCTCTCTGGATAAGAGTTATATTTTATTTTTTCATGAAATGTTCAAGTTAAGTTATAAAATGTATTCTAGTTTAATTATTTCTAAATGTCAATATTTTCTTTTAATTCAAATGAAAAGCGCTAGGGCGCTGGAGCTGGACAATTTCCAACGTCGATTTTCATACTTTCTTAATCCAAAATAAAACCCGCCGTTAGGCGAGCCATATTCCTACTATTATATTATCTATGAAGTTTTCCCTCTGCAAGGCCGATTTGATGCTCCACCTGTGCGGGAGCTGTACCGCCAAAGCTGTTTCTGACTGCGACAACTTGCTCAGGAGCTAATACCTCGTAAATATCCGCTTCAAATAAAGGACTGAAGCCCTGATATTCTTCAAAACTTAAATCCAATAAAAACTTATCTGATTGAATGGCATATAGAACTATCTTCCCGATCACTTCATGGGCCTCGCGGAATGGAAGACCTTTCCTGACCAAGTAATCAGCAATATCTGTTGCATTGGAAAAATCATTATTAATCGCCTTCCGCATCACATCTTTGTTGACTGTCATCGTCTCAACCATAGGAGCTAACAGCTTTAATGAACCTTCAAGCGTCTCTACAGTATCAAACATACCTTCTTTATCTTCTTGTAAATCTTTATTATAAGCAAGCGGTAGACCCTTTAGTACAGTCAACAATCCAATTAGGTTGCCGTATGTCCGTCCAGTCTTCCCTCTCAGCAATTCCGGAACATCCGGGTTTTTCTTTTGAGGCATAATACTTGAACCGGTACAGAAAGAATCGTCAAGCTCTACAAACTGAAATTCCTGACTTGACCAAATGACTAATTCCTCAGAAAATCTAGAGATATGTGTCATAATAATCGACCCGATTGATAAAAATTCTAATATAAAATCGCGGTCACTCACGGCATCCATACTATTAGGATAAATAGTTTCAAATCCTAATATTTCTGCGACACGTTCACGATTGATGGGAAAAGTAGTCCCTGCTAGCGCACCGGACCCAAGCGGAAGCCAATTGACCCGTTTAAGTGAATCCATTAGTCTCTCTTTATCACGTTCAAACATCCAAAAATAGGCCATAAGGTGATGGGCAAAAGAAACGGGCTGGGCGCGCTGCAAATGTGTGTATCCTGGAATCAAAGTATGAATATTCGCTTTTGCCTGTTCAATTAATGCCTGCTGGACATCTTCAATTAACTTAATCAGCTCGGTTGTTTTAGTTCGTAAGTATAAATGCATATCGGTGGCCACTTGATCATTGCGGCTTCGTCCAGTATGAAGCTTGCCGCCAACTGGTCCGATTTTTTCAATTAAGAGCTTTTCAATATTCATATGAATATCTTCATCTTCAACTAAAAACTCAACCTCGTCGGCATCCACCAATTTCTTTATAGCTAAAAGACCTTCCTTTATTTTAATGGCATCCTCGATCGGAATAATGCCGCATTCTCCCAGCATTTGGACATGGGCCATACTTCCGGCAATGTCCTCTTTTGCTAACTTTTGATCAAAAGAAATCGATGCTGTAAACTCCTCTACGAGCTTGTTAGTTTCTTTTGTAAAACGACCGCCCCATAACTTCGACATTACTGTTCCTCCTAAATATAAAGAAGAGAGCCCCCGAAAAATGGATTCGAGGGCAATCCGAATTATTTTAAAATCGTTTCTTTGTTATTTACTTCAGAATAAACCTTTGTTGGCAGACCCCAAAGTTTAATAAAACCAACAGCTGCATTATGATCAAAGGCATCGCCTTTTGCATAGGTAGCTAGTTCTTCGTTGTAAAGGCTGTGTGGTGATTTTCGGCCGACAACCGTGTGATTTCCTTTAAAAAGCTTAACACGAATCGTTCCAGAAACTACCTTTTGGGTCTCATTGATAAATGCATCAAGGGCAGGTTTAATTGGAGAATACCAAAGACCTTCATAAATAATCTTCGCCATTTGCTGTTCAACTTGTGTTTTGAATTGGGTAACTTCACGGGTTAGGGTTAAAAACTCTAATTCCCTATGAGCATTAATCAAAATCAACGCAGCAGGGTTTTCATACACCTCTCGGGATTTGATCCCTACTAATCTATTTTCAATATGGTCAATCCGGCCAACCCCATGCTTGCCGCCAAGTGTATTAAGTGTTTCGATCAATTGAACAAGTGGCAGCTTTTCACCGTTTAGGGCAACAGGAACCCCTTGTTCGAATTCGATTTCAAGATATTCAGGTGCATCCGGTGTCAATTCAATCGGATTCGTCCAGTCAAACGCTGCCTCTGGTGCTTCTGCCCATGGATCTTCAAGTACTCCTGCTTCGCAGGCACGTCCCCAGATATTAGCATCAATTGAAAATGGATTATCTAAATCAACAGGTATAGGAATCCCGTTTTCTTCAGCATACTTAATTTCTTCGTCTCGAGTCATTCCCCACTCACGAACCGGTGCAACAACCTTTAAACTAGGATTTAATGCTTGGATTGATACCTCAAAGCGAACTTGGTCGTTTCCTTTTCCTGTACAGCCATGAGCGACAGCTGTTGCTCCCTCTTTTTCAGCAACCTCCACCAATAATTTAGAAATAAGCGGTCTAGATAAGGCAGAGGATAATGGGTATTTACCTTCATATAAACAATTAGCCTTTAAAGCTGGTAAAATATATTCTTTCGCTAGCAATTCTTTTGCATCTATCATATAGGCCTTGATGGCGCCAACCTTTAATGCCTTATTTTTAATAGCCTCTAGGTCTTTCCCTTCTCCAACATCCAACCCCAAGGCAATTACATCATAACCGTACTTTTCTTGGATCCATTTCACTGATACCGATGTATCTAAACCACCTGAGTATGCTAAAACAATCTTTTCCTTTGTCATTTTTACTCTCCTTGAATTCTCTTGTGGATTTTTATTCATTTGATAGAATTATTATACAACATGTCTCATAGAAAAGGAAACTATTATGATAGTAAAAGTTTCAAAATTGCTTTTTGCGCATGCAGTCGATTTTCGGCTTCATCAAATACAACTGAATGAGGACCGTCGATAATCTCACTGGTTACTTCTTCGCCACGGTGGGCAGGTAAACAGTGTAAGAAGATAAAGTCTTTATTCGCGTAATTGCATAATTCCTCATTGACCTGGAAGGCTTGGAATGCCTTTAAGCGGATCGCAGTTTCTTCTTCCTGCCCCATACTGGTCCATACATCCGTAACTACAACATCAGCATCTTTTATTGCTTCATAAGGATCATTTGTTATAGTAATCGTACTCCCCGTTTCCTTCCCTGCTTGGATGGCTCTTTCAGTAATTTCTTCATTAGGCATGTAACCCCTAGGACTGGCAATGCTGATATTCATTCCGACCTTTACGGCCCCTTCCATTAGAGAATGGGCCATATTATTATTACCGTCACCGATATAGCAAAGTTTTAAGCCACCCAACTTTCCTTTATGCTCAAGAATGGTTAGTAAATCCGCAAGTACCTGGGTTGGGTGCTGCAGGTCTGTTAATCCATTAATGACAGGGACTGTTGCATGAGAAGCTAACTCTTCAACCGAGTCATGCGAAAATGTACGAATCATAATTCCATCAATATAGCGGGACAAAACCTTTGCGGTATCTGAAATGCTCTCGCCTCGGCCAAGCTGAATGTCCTTAGAGCTCAAGAAAATCGCATGACCACCTAACTGAAGCATCCCCACTTCAAAGGAAACCCTTGTACGTGTTGATGATTTTTCAAAAATCATTCCTAATACCTTTCCACTTAAGAACGGATGAGGTTTACCCTGTTTTTGCAGTCTTTTTAATTCCACCGCTTCATCAAGCAAATAAAGAATTTGATCCGTACTATAATCAGCTAGCTGTAAAAAATTCTTACCCTTAAATTCTACTTTATTGCCGATGCTTTTTCCGTTCGTATTAATTGCTTCTAACATGAACGGCACCTTCTTTCTCAAAATTGTAATACTCACTAACTGTCTGTACTTCATATTCAGTCCGGAGCTTCTTTTGTACACCTAAGGTTGTTTCAATCGTATCTAAATGTGTAAACACTGGCACTTTATAGCGGACGGCATACTCACGTAACTGGAAACCAAATTTGTTTTTATTTCGGCCTTGGTTCGGTATATTAATAACAGCCTGAATTGGCTTATTTCGGAAGACATCATTTAAATCTTTTTCATCTTGAACCACAATATCTACAGAAATGCCATTGGACTTTAGAAACTCAGCCGTGCCTTCTGTGGCAGCCAGCTTGTAATCTTCGTTTACTAATTCCTTTAAAATAGCAAGACTTTCTGCTTTTTCTCTGTCAGAAATTGAACAAAGGAAATAACTTTCTTCCTTGCTTCCATTGATTAACGGTACCGCTTTTTGTAGGGCTGCCTGATAAGTAGTTCCCATTCCAAGTACTTCCCCTGTTGACTTCATTTCAGGGCCAAGTACATGATCGACACCCTTAAGCTTACTAGAAGAAAATACAGGTGCTTTTACTGCAAAGTAATCAGGCTCTGCTAATAACCCCAATTCTTGGCTTAGCTCTGATATTGAATTCCCTAATTGAACATTTGTTGCCCATTCAATCATTGGAACGCCAGTCACTTTACTAATGATCGGCACTGTACGTGATGAACGAGGATTTACCTCCAACACATAAACGGTCTCATCATAAATAACAAATTGGATATTCATGATGCCAATAACAGGTGCTGATTTTGCAATTCTGCCTGCATAATCTATTAACGTTTCTTTTACCTTACTTGTCAGTGAAATGGGTGGAAACACCGTGATACTGTCACCGGAATGAACCCCCGCTTTTTCGATATGTTCAAAAATCCCAGGAACAACGATGTCTTTTCCATCACTTATGACATCCACTTCGCATTCTAGACCGGGTAAAAACTTATCTACTAATAACGGCCACATCTCTGTATGTGAATTTTCTTGAAGTTGTGTAATGTACTGCGCTAGCTCCTCTTCTGAAAAAATCGTAAACATCGATTGACCGCCAATAACATACGATGGACGGACAAGTACCGGGTAACCCAAGACTTGAGCTGCTTCCATTAGTTCTTCTGGGTGCGAAACTGTTTTTCCTTCGATATGTGGAATCGCTAATTCATCTAGCAGTTGATAGAATTCCTTCCGATCCTCTAAACGGTCCACATTCTTAACTGATGTCCCTAAGATCTTAACTCCTTCTTCTTCTAAATCATGAGCAAGATTAATCGCTGTTTGACCGCCAAACTGTATTAACACGCCATCCACTTTTTCTTTTTCAATTACATGCAAGACATCTTCAGCTGCGAGCGGTTCAAAATACAAGCTGTCGGCAACCGAATAGTCCGTGCTTACTGTTTCTGGGTTGTTATTAATGACAACAGCTTCAAAACCTTTTTTCTTGAGCGCTTTAGCCGCATGAACAGAACAATAATCAAATTCAATTCCTTGCCCAATACGAATTGGACCGGAACCTATAACAAGGATCTTTTTCTTATCTGTGATTTCTACCTCATCGCTGCCATGCCAAGTGGAATAATAGTAAGGTGTAACGGCATCAAATTCGGCGGAACAAGTATCTACCATTTTGTAGCCAGGCTTCCACCCGAGCTCTTTCCACTTGTCCCTTACTTGTTTTTCTGGTATTTGATAGATTTTCGCTAATAATTTATCAGCTACATTGTTTCGTTTGGCTCTTTTAAGCAGGTCGATTGAAACAGTACTCCATTGATAGGAAGCTAGTTCCTTTTCTAACGCAACGATTGAGCTAATTTTGTGTAAAAACCACAGGTCAATTTCGGTCAGTTCTTTTACTTTTTGAAGTGTGAAGCCTCTCCTAAATGCTTCGGCAATGACAAATAGGCGCCTGTCATTTGCTACTTTTAGCAAATCAAACAAGGAAGACTCATCTAATGACTCATAAGCTGTTTGACAGAGACCATAAACATTCATTTCCATGGAACGGATCGCTTTATTTAAAGCTCCTTCAAACGTTCTGTCAATTGACATAACTTCGCCTGTTGCTTTCATTTGTGTCCCCAATGTCCGGTCTGCTTCAGGGAATTTGTCAAATGGGAAACGAGGCAGTTTCACCACAATATAATCAATCGCTGGCTCAAAAGAAGCAAAGGTATTACCTGTTATTGGGTTCACAATCTCATCAAGATGGTAACCAATCGCACACTTTGCTGCCATCCTTGCAATCGGATATCCGGTTGCTTTTGAAGCAAGGGCTGATGAACGGCTTACCCTTGGATTGACCTCAATAATATAGTATTGGTTGGATTCTGGATGAAGTGCTAACTGAATATTACACCCGCCAATAATCTTTAATTCTCTTATTACTTTTATGGAAACGTCGCGAAGCATTTGATATTGGACATCTGTTAATGTTTGTGATGGGGCCACAACAATGGAATCACCAGTATGAACGCCTACAGGGTCCATATTTTCCATATTGCAAACGATGATGCACGTATCATTTGCATCTCTCATTACTTCATATTCAATTTCCTTCCAGCCTTTAATGCTCTTTTCCACTAAGACTTGATGAATAGGACTCGCTGCTAAACCTTTTTTTAGCACAAGTTCAAGTTCCTCATCGCTATGGGCGAAACCTCCACCCTCTCCTCCTAATGTATAGGCAGGACGAATGATGACTGGGAACCCGATTTTTTGAACAAACTGAACTCCTTCTTCATACGTGTGGATGATTTCAGATTCAGGGATTGGTTCACCAATTTTTATCATTAGGTTTCGGAACTTCTCACGATCCTCTCCATTTTTAATGGAAGCTACCGAGGTCCCTAATAATTCCACATTATATTTCTCTAATATTTTCTGTTCAAACAGCTGGACGGTTAAATTTAATCCTGTTTGACCGCCAAGTGTACCAATGACTCCATCTGGTTGTTCCTTTTGGATAATTTTCTCAATCGTTTCTACATTTAATGGCTCAATATATACTTTATCCGCAACAGCTTCATCAGTCATAATGGTAGCTGGATTGCTATTAATAAGAACAACTTCAATTCCCTCTTCTTTTAGGGCGATACACGCCTGTGTACCGGCATAGTCAAATTCTGCTGCCTGCCCTATCACAATTGGTCCTGAACCAATAACAAGTACTTTTTTTAGATTTTTATTTAACGGCATAAATGTTCTCTCCCAATGATGCGATCTGACTCACAAAATCTTTAAAAATATATTCCGTGTCGCTTGGTCCGGGATGTGCTTCCGGATGAAATTGTACAGTTTGTATTGGATACAATTTATGTTGCAGCCCTTCAATCGACTGGTCATTTATATTTCGGTAGGTAACATTAAATACTTTTTGATCAATACTTTCGTCTACCACCACATAGCTATGATTTTGTGCTGTTATTTTTACCTTTCCGGTTGTTAATTCCTTAACTGGATGGTTTCCGCCTCTATGTCCGTAGGCAAGTTTGGTCGTTTTTGCTCCATAGGACAGTGCTATTAACTGATGGCCCAGACATATTCCGAGAGTTGGATAGGCCTGTGTTATTTTTTTTATTTCAGGAAACCATGCTTTTAACTGCATCGGATCTCCAGGCCCGTTACTTAATAAAATACCATCTGGATTTAACGATTTAATTTTCTCGTATGTGGTTGTGTAAGGAACAACGGTTACCGAACAGTTTTCCTCTAGAAGGGCATGAAGGATAGACTTCTTATATCCAAAATCCATAAGCACCACGTGAGGACCATTATTCTTGAAATATTGAATCTTCTTAGTAGAGACTTTATCCACCCACATCGTTGCTTTTTGATCGCTCGGCAAAATGTTGCCCTTTTCCTTACCTAGGTAGCCTTTTACTGTACCACGGCTGCGAATGGTTTTAACAAGGCGTCTTGTATCTACCCCGGCAATCCCGGCAACGCCTGCAGCCTTAAGCTTTTCTGAAAATTTATTTATCGATTGATAATGACTTGGCTCTTCACATAAATCACTAATCACAACACCTGCTAAGGCTGGGCTAATGCTTTCATCATCCAATGCATTGATTCCATAGTTTCCAATAATCGGATAACAGAAAGTAATAATTTGTCCAGCGTAGGATGGGTCTGTGATAATTTCCTGATACCCCGTCATACTTGTATTAAAAACGACTTCCCCGAGAGAATCCTTTTCAGTACCTATAAGTACACCTTCAAATACCTCTCCGGTTTCCAAAGTAAGATAACCTTTTTCCAAAATACTCACGCGCCTTTCCCTATACTTTGGAATGTTTTTTCCAAGCTTGCAGTAAATTCATCGATTTCAGCTTTTGATACTGTTAATGGCGGCAAGATTCGAACTACATTTGGTCCTGCTGTTAAAATTAAAAGCTGGTTAGCAATTGCTTTTTGTACGATGTCGATTGCATTGATTTCAACTACTAAGCCTTTAAGCAGTCCTTTTCCGCGAATTTCCTTTATAAAAGTATACTTCTCCTTTAAAGCCTGAAGCTGCTGGTCTAGATAATCTATCGTTTCCTTTGTCTGTTCGAGTAATTTACTTTCAATAATATGTGTCACGGTTGCAAGCCCTGCTGCTGTTGCCAAGGGGTTTCCGCCAAAGGTACTGCCATGGCTGCCTGGTTCAAAGCCTTTTGTCGCCTCTTCCTTAGCAATAATAGCTCCAATAGGAAATCCTGAGCCTAAGCCTTTTGCGATACTAATAACATCAGGTTCAATAGAATACTGTTCATAGGCAAATAATGTGCCCGTTCTGCCGATACCTGTTTGGATTTCATCCACCATCAGCAGGATATCGTTTTCCTTACAAAGTTGTGCTAATTTAGTTACCCATTGCTGATTTGCCGGAATAACCCCGCCTTCACCTTGGACCAGTTCTAGTAAAACTGCTGCAGGTTTCAGGGTTGTAAGCTGTTCAAGTGCTGCCTCGTCGTTAAACGGAAGATAGCTGAATCCTGGCATTAGTGGTGCAAAGCCCTGTTGGATTTTCTCTTGTCCTGTTGCCGTTAAGGTAGCTAAGGTTCGGCCATGAAAGGATTGCTCAAAAGTAACTACTTCAGCTGAGCTGTTGCCTTTGACTTTATTAGCATATCGTCTTGCTAATTTAATCGCAGCTTCGTTCGCTTCTGCACCGCTGTTACAGAAAAAAACCTGATCACCGCAGCTATTAGCAGTTAACAAGGCAGCTAACTGCTGCTGATTTGGAATGTTATATAAATTGGAGCAATGCCACAAGTTTTGTAATTGTTCCTCCAGCTTTTCCTTAACTGGTTCGGGAACATGCCCTAGGTTACAAGTAGCAATACCTGAAGTGAAATCTAAGAATTGGTTCCCTTGATCGTCCCACACGTAACTTCCTTTCCCCTTAACTAATGTGACAGGGAAGCGGCTGTAAGTGGCCATTACTGGGGTGGTCAGGGAGATGGAAGTATCGTTTACCATTACGCAATCTCCTCTTCTAAGACTATTTTTGTACCAACGCATTTGCCGTTTGAATAATCTAGCAGACTATTTTTTTCAAAACCGTTAATGATTCCAACCTCTGGAATGTTATGAACAAGGCCGTCAATCGCAGCTTGCACCTTTGGAATCATCCCTCCATAAATCGTTTCGTCTTGAATCATCTGTTCAATAATGGCCTTTGAAACCTTATCAAGTTTAGTTTTTACTCCATTATGATCAACCAAGATACCAGGAATATCACTGATGAAACACAGGTTTGCTTCTAATGATTTTGCAATTGCAGAGGCAGCAATATCACCATTTATGTTGTAACGCTGCCCACTTGCATCAATTCCGACTGGAGATATAACCGGAATAAACCCTTGGTCGATGATACCCTTGATGATGCTGTGATTAACGTTGACTACTTCTCCAACAAAACCTAAAGTTTTAGCATTACTTGTCGGAGCTGCCGTTAGGAGGCCGCCATCTACACCGCTAATACCGACTGCATTTCCTCCAACTTCTACAAGGTTTCTAACTACTTGTTTATTAACCGATCCGCTTAAAACCATTTCAACTACGTCTAACACTTGATGGTCGGTTACTCTAAGACCATTTACGAATTTAGTTTCTACATCTAAGCTTTTTAATAATGAAGTAATCAGCGGGCCTCCGCCGTGAACGATAATGGGGGTCCACTCACTGGATGCATGCATTTTTACGATGTCTTCATAAAAGGATCTGGGCAGATTTTCTAACACACTTCCGCCACACTTAATGACTAAATATTTCATTGTGGTCCTCCCTTAAGTGCGGTAAGATGCATTAATTTTTACATAGTCGTAAGTAAGGTCGCATCCCCAGGCCGTTGCACTGTAATCACCTTGATTTAAATCTATATAAATTACTACATTCTCTTGTTCTAAGTAGCTTTTTACTTCCTCTTCAACGATTGGACACGGTAATCCTTTTTCAAACACTTTATATTGACCGATTGAGACCTCTAATAAATTGGGTTCAATTGGCACTCCACTGTATCCCGCAGCTGTGACAATTCGTCCCCAGTTAGGGTCGGTTCCATATATAGCTGTTTTGACAAGATTTGAAGAAATGATTGATTTACCGACCGTTTTAGCTGCATTTGTACTGAAGGCTCCATTTACTTGGACTTCAACTAGCTTGGTTGCTCCTTCACCGTCACGGGCAATTTTTTTGGCAAGTTCTTTACAGACAATCCCTAATGCAGTGACGAAACTTCCCCAGTCAGGATGTTCTTTTGTAAGCTGTTCATTGCCCGCTAATCCATTTGCCATTACCAGCACCATGTCATTGGTACTTGTATCCCCATCAACCGTAATCATGTTAAAGGTTTGGTTGGTAACGTCCTTAAGGGCGAATAACAAATCATCTTGGGCTACGTTAGCATCAGTGGTTACAAAACCGAGCATTGTTGCCATATTCGGATGGATCATACCTGAACCTTTCGCTGCCCCGCCAATTGAAATCGTTTTTCCATCTATTTTTATTTGAACACCAATTTGTTTGATACATGTATCAGTTGTTAAAATGGATTGCTTAAAATTTTCTTCTTGTTCAAATTCAGATTGTAGGATTTGCTTAATGCCTGTATTAATACATTCCATAGGGAGCAATTCGCCGATGACTCCCGTAGATGTAACGGCAACAAGATGCGGTTGAATCCCTAATTCGGCTGCGAACTTTTTTTGCATCTCTGCTGCATCAAGTAACCCCTGCTCTCCTGTACAGGCATTGGCGTTTCCAGAGTTAACAAGTATTGCTTGAATTTTATTTTCTTTTGCAATACTCTCTTGCGTTACGATTAGTGGCGCTGCTTGGAAAATATTAGTCGTATATACACCCGCTACATCCGCCGGCACATCTGAGACGATATAACCCAAATCCAATCGCTTCTTCTTAATCCCGCAATGCATACCGCCTGCTTTATATCCCTTTGGTAAGGTTATACTTGCATTTTCAAGTACAACAATTTCGTTGGTTGATGTGGCCTGTGTCAATTTGTTTTCCCCCTTAGTGGTCCCTTGGCATTTAACAGGGCTATTTAACTAGTAAATTATTAATTTTAAATTATGGATACATAGGTATATCGGTGAGCCCAGTTTGTTCATCCCAGCCATTTATTAGATTGGCGTTCTGAATCGCTTGACCAGCAGCTCCTTTTACTAAATTGTCGATGACCGAGATGATTGTTAACCGATTGGTCCGTTCATCCACATGCAAACCAATATCACAAAAATTTGATCCCATTACTTCTTTTGTTGAAGGTATATTCCCTTCCGGCCGTACTCTTATAAAATGAGATTCCTGATAAAATTGTTTATAGAAATCAATAACTTTTGTGGTTGAAATTTTTTCTTTTAGATTCACATATATCGTGCACATAATTCCCCTTGTCATTGGAACAAGATGTGTTGTGAAAGTAACCGTTGTCCGATTACCACTCTCATCCGAAAGAACTTGTTCTATTTCAGGGATATGTTGATGTTTTCCTAGTTTGTAAGCTTTAAAGTTTTCATTCATTTCCGAGTAATGGGATGTCAGCGAAAGTCCTCTTCCGGCTCCAGATACCCCTGATTTAGCATCGATAATAATGAAATTTTCATCCGCTAATTTGGACTTCAAGATTGGTAAAAGACCAAGATTGGCTGCGGTGGGATAACAGCCCGGATTAGCAATTAAGGATGACTCTCTGATTTCCTCTTTATAGATTTCACTCAACCCATAGACTGCCTGTTTTAAGTACTTCTCCTCTGGTGATGAGTGTTTATACCAGGTTTCATATTCTTCCGCTGACCTCAGCCGGAAGTCTCCAGAAAGGTCGATACATTTTATTCCCTGCTCCAGTAGCTGGGGTACAAGTTTGCTGCTTACACCGGAAGGAGTAGCAAGAAAAACAATGTCATTTTCTTCACTTAATCTATTTGCATTAAATGTTTCTAGAGGTTGAACAACCATGTCGGAAAGATGTGGATACACATCGCTAAAATTAACTCCAGCCTGGGAGTTAGATACCACTGAACCAATCTCCAAATATGGGTGTTTATTTAGTAACCTGACTAATTCAATTGATCCATAACCAGTTCCGCCGATAATCGCAGCTTTCATTTCTTCAACTCCCAAGTCACTTTCATAATGAATTATTATACATATACATATATAAATATTCAACCAATAAATAGCCTATTTTTTTATTTTTACTGAAAATTACCACACTTTATTTTGTAAACGCTTTCATTAATCCGTGTAAGATTATACATTTTATATGCAAAAAGGAAGAACCTGCACTCAACAGGAACTTCCACTATTAATCATTAACTTTTTATAAACTCGTGTGGAGCAGGCTTAATACGCTTCGTAATTCCTGTACCGCTACCTGCCCTGGGGCGGATGCCTTTTGAGCAGCTCCGAAAGTGATAGCTGAACCAAATATTTCTCCTGCTAAGCGGCTAATAACTCCCTTGCCCGACATAGACATGGTGATAATTGGTCTGTCTGCAAACTGTTCATTCATCGTAGCTGAAGCATCGAGCAATGTCAGTACATCAGCGGTACTAGTCGGCATTACAGCAATTTTTGGCAGATCCCCGCCTAATTCTTGTGCTTTTCGCAAACGTGAGATAATCTCTTCTTTTGCAGGAGTCGCATGAAAATCATGGTTAGAGATAATCACATAAACGTCTTTAAAATGAGCAGCTTCTATTAATGCTTTAATATCGTTTTCATCATTAAATAATTCAACATCGATGATATCGACCTGTCCTGTTTCAACAATAGCTTTATTTAACTCAAAGTAGAAATCGGTACTAACCTCTTTTTCCCCGCCTTCCTTAGCGCTTCGGAATGTGAAAACAAGTGGAGTCTGGGGAAGGATAGCTCTAATCTCTCTTAAAACCTCTTTTACCTTTGCGATTTGTTCAACATGTTCAAAAAAATCGACACGCCACTCTACTAAATCCAAATCAACAGTTTTTAAATAGTTTGCTTCCTCTATTAAATGAGCAAAACTAGACCCTACCAATGGTACACAAATTTTTGGAGCACCTTCACCGATAATCATTTCCTTGACGATAATAGTTTTTCTATTTCTCTTACTCATTGCTTTACACCAAATTCCAGTGATAATGTTGAGATGATTTGTTCGGCAATGCTATCAGCGTTCTGGTTGTCCGTACTTATTTTCAAATGATGCTGTGCATAAATTTCTTGCCGATTATCGTAGAGCTCCTCCATTTCACCAATCGACTTACCATGTAAAACAGGACGGCTGTCAAATATTAAACTGAGCCGTTCTTTCCAGCTTTCCAGGGATAAGTCCAGATGAATGACAATGCAGGAAGATAAACAAATCTTTCTGATTTCTTCCTGCAAAAAAGCACCACCGCCGAGCGAGATTACCTTTCTCTCTTGATTGGCTAATTCGGCAATTAGCTGTTTCTCCCGATCTCTAAATGCCTTTTCCCCAATCTCCTTAAAAATTTGCGAGACCGGCATTCCATACTCTTTTTCAATTTCTTCATCGATGTCAACGAATGGACGAAGAAGTTTATCTGCAACTAGTTTTCCAATTGTCGTCTTTCCCACTCCCATAAAACCAATAAAAATTATACTTTTTTGACTATTATTCAAAACCTTTCATCCCCCTAAAGGCTATGAGCTTTTATTTACATAATTATAATGCTTAATTGAAAATTTAGATACTATGGGTTATGTAATGAATAAAAAAAGACCCCTATTGGAGTCTAACTGGCCTTCAGGGATTAGGAGCGATTTTTCTTCCCCCTGCTTTTGTTTCTATTCTAGTTTTTCATTTTCGGGTCAAGGACGTCCCTCAGTCCATCGCCCATCAAATTGAATCCTAACACCGTCAGCATGATAGCGATTCCTGGGAAAAATAGCGTCCATGGTGCCTGAGTGATATAATTCTTTGAATCTGCCAGCATTTTCCCCCACTCTGGTGTCGGCGCCTGAGCACCCATTCCGAGAAAGCCAAGAGCCGCGGCTTCAATAATAGATGTGGCAATGGCTAATGTTGCTTGGACAATGACTGGTGAAACACTGTTAGGTAAGATATGACGGAAGAGAATTCGTGAATCCTTCATCCCCACCGCTCTTGCTGCCATAATGTATTCTTCTTGTTTAACACTCAGTACCTTTGACCGGATAAGCCGGCCAAAGTTCGGAATATTAATGACTGCAATCGCTATTAAAGCGTTTTGTAAAGATGGTCCAAGGATTGCCACAACTGCTATTGCTAATAGAATACTAGGGAAGGCAAGCATGATATCAAAAATACGCGAGATAACTGAATCAATCCAGCGGCCATAATATCCTGCAACAATTCCTAAAATGGTTCCAAAAACCACTGATCCTAAAACGGAGAAAAATCCAACCCACAAGGATATCCTCGCCCCATATAGAATACGAGAGAAAATGTCGCGGCCAAAATCATCTGTACCAAACCAATGATCGCTTGAGGGAGGGAGCATTCGATCTGTCAGCACTTGCTCTTTATAACTATAGGGTGCAATAATCGGTGCTAAAATAGCAATGATGATAAAAAAAACTACAATCCCCAGACCAGCTAGGGCTAATCGGTTTTTATAAAATGATATCCAGACATCCTTCCATGGAGGTGTCTGCTTTTCTTCCACTTCGACATGCAGGATATTAGCCGTTTTTTTTACAAGTTCTGCCACTTATCAATCCCCTCCTTTATTTCGTATATTTAATTCTTGGATCAACAAAAACATACAATAAATCCACAATTAAATTAATAAGGACAAAGATGGCAGCAATTAATAAAATACCTGATTGAATCACTGGGTAATCCCGATAACCGATTGCATCATATAAATACCTGCCAATTCCCGGCCAGCCAAATATCGTTTCTGTTAAAATAGCTCCACCCAATAGAAGGCCTGTTTGCAGACCAATAATGGTCAATACTGGAATAATTGCATTTTTTAAAGAATGCTTATACACTACCCAAAACATACTCAGACCTTTTGCCCTTGCGGTACGGATGTAATCTGATTTCATCACCTCAAGCATAGCAGCACGAGTCATTCTAGCGATTATCGCCATTGGTATGGTAGCAAGTGCCATACTTGGTAATATCAAATGCTTCAAGACAACAATAAATTGGTCAAATCTTCCTTGTAAAAGCGTATCGATTAAATATAGATTGGTAATTGCTGAAACGGGATCTCTAACATTCTCCCTTCCAGTGGTCGGAAGCCAGCCTAAATGGATGGAAAACACCCATTGTTCCATTAAACCAAGCCAAAATATTGGCAGTGATACCCCAATTAAGGCCAGGACCATCGCTGCATAATCAAACCATGATCTCGAGAACCAGGCACTGACTATCCCTGCATTTACACCAATAATAACGGCGATAAACATAGCCACAAGTGTTAATTCCGCTGTTGCCGCCAAGTAAGACCAAATTTCCTCATTGATGGGACCCCTTGTCCTTAATGAAATCCCTAAATCTCCATGCAGCAACGCTTTAACATAATCTGCATATTGTATGTACCATGGGCGGTCCAATCCTAATTCCTTTGTTAAGGTAGCGATGGATTCTGCGGTTGCTCTTTGACCGAGAATGACTTGAGCTGGATTACCAGGAATCGCATGGATAATAGCAAAAACCACTATAGTCATCCCAATTAAAACCGGTATTAGAGAGAAGACGCGGCGGACTGTGTAAGTAAACAAATTTTTCACCTCTTTTGAGAATAAACTAAAGTTACCAAAAGGGAGGAAAGTCCCTCCCCCTGTGCGGCTATTATTTAAACTCTACTTTTGTCAAAGCTTCTGAGCCCGTCGGGTGCGGCAGGTAATTTGCCACGTCTTTCCCTGCTGCTAGTAACGGTGTAGAATGTACAAGTGGAACCCAAGGTGCATCATCATGGATGATGACTTGTGCCTGCTCGTAAAGCGCATTACGCTTAGCTTGATCTGTTTCTGTCTGTGCCTTAATCAAGATATCGTGTAATTGGTCATTGCTATAATAGGAATAGTTATTGCTTCCAATGCTGTCTTTATCAAGCAATGTGTATAAGAAGTTATCAGGATCTCCGTTATCACCCGTCCAGCCAAGCATGAACATATCAAATTCACCTTTTGCCGCTTTATCTAAATAGGTTGCCCAGTCAACGGATTGGATTTTGGCCTTTACACCAATTTTACTTAAACTTTCTTGAATGACTTCTGCCACCTTTTGAGCTTCCGGCATGTATGGACGAGCTACTGGCATAGCCCAAAGGTCAGTTTCGAATCCTTTTTCATAACCCGCTTCTTTTAATAATTGTTTTGCTTTCTCTAAATCATATGGGTATGGCTCAATAGACTTATTAAACCCTTCAATGGAAGGCGGCATTGGATTGACAGCTTCTAGTGCCTTTCCGCCATAAAACGCATTAATAATTGATTTTTTATCAATAGCATAATTGATGGCTTGACGAACGAGCTTGTTATCAAATGGTTTACGAGTGGTCGTTAAACCGATATAACCCACGTTCATTGACGGTCGTTCAATCACTTGAAGATTAGCATTTGCTTTAACAGTGGCCTCGTCTGAGTTGTTTAGGCCATCCATTACATCAATTTCGCTATTGGCAAGAGCATTAAGACGTGCTGTATTTTCAGGAATGACACGGAAAATCACTTTGTTTAACTTTGGGAAAGCCTTTTTGCCAGTAGTCCGGGTTTTTCTCAAGCGTAATTGTATCATTTTCTTTCCACTCCACGAATTTAAATGGACCGGTTCCTACAGGATGTTGTCTAAATTTATCACCGTATTTTTTAACGGCTTCAGGGCTGGCAATGCCAAATGGAGACATCGCTAAGTTCTTAAGGAATGGTGCTTGTGGTCTTGTTAAGACAAATTGCACAGTATGGTCATCTATTGCTTTAACTTCTTTAATGACATGCCCCTTGTCCCCCTTATAACCGCCAAACATTGTATAATAAGGGAAGCTGTCGGCATTGCCATTCATCCAGCGGTCAAAGTTAAACACTACTGCTTCTGCATTAAAATCGGTCCCATCATGGAATTTAACTCCTTGGCGGAGTTTAAAGGTATACGTTAAACCATCAGGTGTAACTTCCCATGATTCAGCAAGTCCAGGATGTATGGTTGTATCTTGGTCGCCATATTCAAGCAATGTTTCAAATATGTTTTCAGTAACTTTAAATGTTTCCCCTTCAGTTGAAGTGATTGGGTCAAGTGAAGTAGAATCTCCGCCACGGCCGTAGACTAGTGTGTCCTTTTTCGATGCACTTCCAGAGGCAGGATCTTTCTTGCCTCCTGTAGTTTCATTTGTTTTACTGTTGCAGCCAGCCAAAAACATGCTGATGGCTAGTAGAGAAATCAACAACAGTATAAAAGGTTTTTTCTTCATAAAAGTTTGTTACCCCCTGTAGATATTATTTTTTTATCATAAATGCAGCACATCACTTGTTATATAAATGACACGCAACAAAATGACCGTTCAAATCTTGCTCTCGAGGTCTTGATGTTTTGCAAATATCCATCACCTGTGAACACCTGGTATGGAAGGCACAGCCGGAAGGAGGATTGGCGGGACTAGGAATTTCCCCGTCTATTAAAACAGTTTCTTTCTTACAATCTGGGTCTGGAATTGGTACCGCTGAGAGGAGTGCCTTGGTGTATGGATGGAAGGGACGTTGATAAAGCTTTTCACTTTCAGCTAACTCTATTAATCTTCCTAAATACATCACGCCAACACGATCACTAATATGACGAACCACACCTAAATCATGTGCGATAAATATGTAGGTAAGCTGAAATTCTTTTTGAATATCCTTCATTAAGTTAAGTACCTGTGCTTGGATCGAAACGTCCAAAGCTGACACTGGTTCATCTGCGATTATCAATTTCGGTTTCGTCATCAATGCTTTAGCAATTCCAATCCGTTGACGCTGACCGCCGCTGAATTGGTGTGGATATCGCTTGGCATGGTAGCTGCTTAAGCCGACCACCTCCAGCATTTCTCTCACTTGCTTTTTGCGCTCCGCCTTGGTTCCAATTCCGTGGACAATCAGCGGTTCTTCAAGAATTTGTTCAATCGAATGTCTGGGGTTTAAGGAGGCATAGGGGTCTTGAAATACCATCTGAATATCACGGCGGGTTTTTCTTAATTCTGATTTTGACATACTCGTAATCTCTTTATCCTCAAATACAATCTTTCCCCCACTTGCTTCAATTAAACGCATTAACAAACGGCCAGTGGTCGATTTCCCGCACCCGCTTTCTCCGACAATGCCCAATGTCTCTCCCTTTCTAACATAAAAAGAAATATCATCTACTGCTTTCACTTCGCCTTGTTTCCTTCCAAAAAGTCCTCCAGTAATCGGAAAGTACTTTTTCAACCCATTTACCTCAAGAAGTAACTCCGACATGCTTGTCATTCCCCCCCTTTACTGTATGTAGAAAACAACGAACTTCATGTTCGTCATTTTCCAGATTCCTTAGTTTTGGTTCCTCTTCTTGGCACCTGCCAAATGCTTCGGAACACCGAGGCGCGAATCGGCACCCATGTTGAATTGTTCCGGGCGCTGGAACGGTTCCTGGTATGCTATAGAGACGATCCTTTTTCCCTCTTAATTCAGGGACCGATTGTAATAGCCCTTTAGTATACGGATGGTGCGGATTTTTAAGTATGGTTCTAACATCACCTTGTTCCACGATTTGTCCAGAATACATAACGATTACCCGCTCACAAATTTCCGCTACCACCCCTAAATCGTGCGTAATCAGGATAATCGATGTATTTGTTTTTTTATTTAAATCCTTCATTAAAGCAAGAATTTGTGCTTGAATTGTTACGTCAAGAGCGGTTGTGGGCTCATCCGCAATCAGTACCTTTGGATTGCACGCCATTGCCATGGCGATCATGATCCGTTGTCTCATCCCACCCGATAATTGGTGAGGATACTCTTTAAGAATTCCCTCCGCTCTTGGGATTCCAACCAGTCTTAATAATTCAAGACCTCGAATGAGTGCTTCTCTCTTTGAGAAATCCGTATGTAATCTTATTGCCTCTATTACCTGATTACCGATAGTAAATAAAGGATTCAAGGATGTCATTGGTTCCTGGAAAATCATCGATATCTGATTTCCCCGAACTTTACGCCACTCTTTTTCGGTGTTGTTTTTTAAATCTTTTCCTTCAAATATAATTTGACCGTTCTCAATTTTTCCTGGTGGTGAGGGAATTAACCCCATTGCGGCTAAGGAAGTTACACTTTTTCCACTCCCTGATTCACCTACGATTCCAAGAATTTCTCCTTCTTTTAAATTAAAACTTATCCCATCAACTGCAGGTAAGAGCTTTCTTCCAGATTGAAACGATACTTTTAAGTCTTTTATCTGTAAAATATGACTCACATTAACACCTACCTCATCATCTATGATTCACAAACTATCTTTTTGAAATATTATAATATAATAAATATTAGGATTATTATGACATATATCATATGCCTGTTTTTATCGAAACTTGTCAATAAAATAAAAAATAATAAAAAAAATGCCTTATACCGCACTGCATTAAAGCGTTACTGCAGAGTGGTATAGGCATTAACAATTCAGATCCTTTTGGTATTTATATATTAATATTATTTTTTCATACCTGTGTAAATATATATTGCATCCCGTAAAAACTTGGCTGTACCTGGCTGTTCTTTATCATAATAGGCTGTGAATCTTTCGTCATCTACATACATTTGAGCAAGGCCGCAATGAGCCTCCTTGCTGTATTTTGCCCAATAATAGCCTAGCCATTGTTTGTGCAGTTCTGCGGCTTTTTGGGCTAACGCCCCTGCAGGATCACCTGTTTTAAACGCTTCAGCTAAGGTAACAGTAATATTTTCAGCCAATTGAGTGACCTCATTATGCTGCTCCTGTGTCATATTCATGACCTTTGCATTTGATTGGTCCACACGATCATTGCCATATTTTTGGCGGATCTCTTCACCATACTTTTGCTCGTTTTCCTCAATCATTCTTTTCTTAAAGCCTTCAAACTTTTCATTATTAGACATTTCCATTCTCCCTTCTGCTGACGCAATGGTTTTATCGACGTTAGCAATTAATACTTCTAATTGTTTCTTTTTCTCTAGGAGTTTTTCACGATGTTCTTTAAGTGCCGCAGCACCATCAAAGACTGGATCGGTGACAATTTCTTTGATTTTCTCTAAACTGACCTCTAATTCCCTGTAAAATAAAATTTGCTGCAGCCGATCGACTTCCGCTTGGCCATAGATCCGATATCCCGACGAATTAATTCTTGCCGGCTTAAGAATGCCGATCTCATCATAATATCTAAGCGTCCTGGTACTAATCCCCGTCAAGCTCGCCAACTTTTGCACTGTATACTCCATTCGCTCACCCCCTCCTAGATTAACGGTACACCTTTACGCAACGTCAAAGTCAACCAAAAAATTGGTGCCTGACACCACAAAAAGACATTTTCCATTTGGGGTGCACAGGCACCAGTTAGTTCTTGTAAATCTGGTAGTTGCTTCTGCCATTTTCTTTTGCCTTATAAAGGGCATGATCTGCATGTTGGAGTAAGGTTTTTTCGTCATGTTTGGAAGGGGAGTAAAATGCAATACCGATACTCGTAGATATTTTAATTCTGGTATCGTTAATTTCCCATTCTTTTCTACTCGAGGCTATAATTCGCTTGGCGATTTTAATAACATTTTCTTCTGACAATCCCGTCAGCAGAATCACAAATTCGTCTCCTCCGAGCCTTGCAAGCATATCCTCATCCCGAATACAGGCTTTTACCCGCTGAGAGAACTCCTTTAAGAGTTTATCGCCCATATCATGACCCATCGAATCATTAATCTTTTTAAAATGATCAACATCAAGATAAAAAACAGCTAAGGTTGTTTGTGTCTGTTTTGATAACTCCATTTCCTCTTTCAGCCTTATAAAAAAGTAAGTCCGATTAGGCAGTCCTGTTAAGTTGTCATGGTGGGCCAAATGTTTTAATTGTTGCTCATACTTCTTGCGCTCTGTTACATCACGAACCACGGCCAGTAAATGCGTACATTGACCTTCCTGATTAACCACTGGTGTAACCGTTGATTCCCAATAAACGACATGATTATTCGTATGATTCATTGGCGTTGAAAGCACGATTTTATCTTCATATTTGACTGGTTTCTTAGTAGCCAAGACTTGTAAGTATTTATCCTCAATGACGTTGTAAACCTCTGGTTGAAGCACATCTTTAATCGGCTTCCCATAGCAGTCTGATGTTAGTCCTGAGAAATTTTTGGCTGGTTCATTTGCTAGAACATAACTAAATTGACCTTCATCTTCAACACTCGTCAAATAAACCAAATCAGACATATTGTTAAATAACTTAAAAAATAAATCTTTATTTAAGAAATCAAGATTATCTGTGCTAACCATATATTGCTTTCACCTTTATTCATTAATTTATCATTGCCCCTCTAGTTACCATTTCTTAGTGGATACATATAAAATGCCCTTTGGGTTCAAATTAAAACCTGATCAGTTACTATCAGTCTATTTGAGCGAAAAATCACTTTAATCAGAAATCATTTACTATTTTAAAAAAACTTTCTTTTCCCGTTTAGTAACAAGAAAATATTGAATTATCAAGGTTTTCATTGAATACTCAATTTATTACCAAAAATAGTTTTTGACAATTCAAACTTAAAAAAAGTATCATAGAATAATGTAAAAGGAGGTAATATAATGTCAAACCTAAATAAACAGAAAATTGTGGATAGTGTACCTCAGAAAGGATTCTTTGGACATCCTAAAGGTTTATTCACACTTTTCTTTACGGAATTCTGGGAGAGATTCTCTTATTATGGAATGAGAGCTATTCTTGTTTACTATATGTATTATAGTGTAACCAAGGGCGGTTTAGGTATGGACCAGACCTTGGCATTATCGATTATGTCAATATACGGTTCCCTCGTGTATATGTCAGGAATTATTGGCGGCTGGTTCGCTGACCGGATCTTCGGTACCTCAAAAGCAGTGTTCATTGGGGGTATCCTCATAATGCTCGGTCATATTGCCCTTGCCATCCCAGGAAGCATCGCCTTTTTCTTTGTTTCCATGGTATTGATTGTCTTGGGGACAGGGTTATTAAAACCAAACGTTTCAACCGTTGTTGGGGAAATGTATGCTGAAAATGATAACCGCCGTGATGCTGGGTTTAGTATCTTTTATATGGGGATTAACGCCGGTGCCTTCCTATCACCATTAATCGTTGGCTCCAAAACCATTATGAATACCAGCTTCCACTTAGGTTTCGGTATTGCAGCTGTGGGTATGTTCTTAGGTTTAGTTGTTTTCCTAATGACAAAAAAGAAAAATCTTGGTCTCGCAGGAACCACTGTAACAAACCCGCTCACAGCTTCAGAGAAGAAAAAAGTATATACTTATTTCGCACTTGCGATCATTGTCATTGCTATTATTTGTTTTATTACGATTCCAAACGGTTTATTAACATTTGAAGGGTTTATTAACATCGTAAGTATACTTGGAATTCTCATTCCTACTATCTACTTTATTCGTATGTACACTAGCCCAAAAACTACATCAGTTGAGAAATCACGTGTTGTCGCATATATTCCATTGTTTATTGCGTCCGTCATGTTCTGGGCAATTCAGGAGCAAGGGTCGACGATCCTGGCCAATTATGCTGACAAGCGGACACAATTAGATTTTGCTGGTATTCAGATTTCTCCAGCATGGTTCCAATCCTTAAATCCATTATTTATTATTGTTTTTGCACCTATTTTCGCGGCGCTATGGGTAAAGTTAGGAAAGCGAGAGCCTTCGATTCCTCAAAAATTCTCTCTTGGCCTATTATTTGCTGGTCTATCATTTATGGTTATCCTTGTTCCAGCCTATTTTGGAGGAACAAATTCATTGGTAAATCCGTTATGGCTAGTTCTTAGTTATTTAATTGTTGTCTTAGGTGAGTTATGTTTATCACCTGTAGGACTTTCAGCAACGACGAAATTAGCTCCAGCAGCTTTCTCTGCACAGACGATGAGTTTATGGTTCCTTTCAAGTGCAGCTGCTCAGGCATTAAATGCTCAAGTCGTTAAATTCTATACACCGGCAACAGAAATGACTTACTTCGGTGTAATCGGCGGTGCTTCTATCGTACTTGGTATTATTCTATTAGCACTCGCACCTAAAATTCAAGGATTAATGAAAGGCATACGCTAATAATTAAAAGGTGAAGGCACTCTTACTTAAAGAGAGCTTTCACCTTTTTCTTTTACTCATTCTTATTTATCTGTAGGTCTTTTAATTCATCCTTTAGCTGTTTTGTTCGTTTTGCGTTTCCTTCGGCAAAATTTTCGAGTCGTTCTTTTAATTCATCATTATCATGAATCCGCTCTGCTGTAATTAAATAAGTCCGCATTAAATCTTCTTCGATTTCTTTTGAACTTTCAAGAATAGCTGCAAGGTTTTCCTCTTCTTCTTTGTCCTTGCGGTTGAACAGATGTAAATCCATTAAGAAACGACCTCCTTTTACTTTTATCCTTCTCAAAACTAACTATATTTATGTTACTCTCGGTTCAGTCCTAACATCATTAAGGGCTTGCTGCAATGTTCCTTTAAAATTTTGTGATTGGATTAAAGCCTATTCTTCTATTCCATTATGAATCATCCAAAAGTCCTAATTTGCTCATAATGAACGCTAAACTGTTATACTTATTAAGATCTATTCAAAATAGAAGGTGAAAAGCGAAATGATTAAAATCATAACCGATAGTTCAGCAGACCTCCCACTGGAATTAATAGAAAAATATGATATTAAAATGGTTCCATTAACCGTATCGATTGGAGGGCAGGATTTTTTAGAAAAAGTCAATCTTACGCCTAAAGAGTTTTTCAGCAAAATGTTTTCAAGCACTATCCTGCCGAAAACTTCTCAGCCTTCGCCAGCAGCTTTTGCTGAGGCCTTTTCCAAATATAGTAATGACACTGATATTCTTTGTCTTACCATTTCTTCTGGATTAAGCGGCACGTATCAATCAGCTTGCATAGCAAAAGAATTGTCAAATGCTAATGTTACCGTCTTTGATACATTGGCAGGTTCGCTTGGACATGGCCTTCAAATTATCCGGGCGGCAGAACTCGCCGAGCAAGGGTATTCAGTTGAAAATATTATAAGAAATATAACTGAATACAGGGATAAAATGAATATACTTGTTCTTTTAGATACATTAGAAAACATCGTAAAAGGTGGACGGTTAAGTAAATTTCAGGGTTCATTAGCCAAAATTTTAAATATCAAGGTCATTTTAGAAAGAGTAGACGGGGGTAAGGTTGAAATTTTAGAAAAGATTCGCGGCAAAAGGAAGTTTCGAAAAAGAGTTCTTGAGATTATTCAAGAACGGGCTGATGATTTTTCTAATTTGACGTTTGGAATCACACATACCGGTAATATTGAAGAAGCGGAATCGATAAAACATGAACTAATCGAGCTATTCCAACCAAAAGAGGTCTATATCAGCTACATGGGTGCAACAATGGGCACATATGCCGGGAAAGACGGAATGATTATCTCCTTTTAATAAGCAAAAAGCTCATCTTAAAAAGTAAGATGAGCTTTTTTCCTTTAATGTATTCATTAGAGACTCCGGTTTAAAAAGGCCTTTGTCCGATCAAATTGAGGTTTGGTAAGGACCACTGACGGATGACCAGATTCAATGATCTCACCATTGTCCATAAAAATCACCCGGTTTGCTACTTCTTTTGCAAATCCCATTTCATGTGTTACCACAATCATAGTCATTTGCTCTTCAGCTAGATCCTTCATTACTTGGAGTACTTCCCCCGTTAGTTCGGGATCGAGGGCAGATGTAGGCTCATCAAACAACAGGATTTCAGGGTTCATCATAAGAGCCCGCGCAATAGCAACCCGTTGTTTTTGACCGCCAGATAAATTAGCTGGATAGGCTTTTGCATGATTAGATAAACCTATCTTATCAAGGAGTTCTGAGCTTCGCTGATGAAGTTCTGCGGCTGATTCCTTTTTCACCAATTTAGGCGCAATAATCAAATTTTCCTGAACTGTCAGATGCGGAAACAGATTAAAATGCTGGAAGACCATTCCCATCTTGGCTGTAATCTGCTTAATCTCGGACAGCTTTGGATAGACACCATCCTTGACCAAATAATCACCCGAAACACGGATACTGCCTGCGTCCACTTGTTCAAGATGGACAAGACTGCGGAGCATTGTACTCTTTCCTGAACCCGATGGACCAATTACTGCTACTACATCATTTTTATCTACATCAAAGGTAATCTTTTTTAATACATCCAATTTCCCATAGGACTTTTTGAGGTTTGAAACTTCAATAATCGCCATATTCACCCATACCTTCTATTCAAATCTAAATCTATTTTCAACCCATTTAAATACTAATGTTAATACAAGTGTCATCAAGAGATAAATAATGCCGGCAACCACAAAGGGCACAATGGTAAAATCACGATTTACTGCTGTTTCTGCAAAATGTAATAATTCGGGCACGGCAACCGCATAAAGCAAAGCAGTATCCTTAATCAATGTGACCGATTCATTCGCTACTGCAGGAAGAGCAATTCGAAACATTTGCGGCATAATAATTCTGGTTGTCATTTGCCACCTATTTAGCCCCAGTACCTGGGAGGCTTCGTATTGTCCCTTATCAACCGCAAGGATTCCTCCACGAAAGATTTCTGCAAAGTATGCAGCGTAATTTAAAATAAACCCTAAACAGGCCGCAACAAAGCGATCCAAGACTAAATATTCACCGATCACAGGAATCATTGGCAGCCCAAAGCAGATGAATAATAATTGCAATAACAGCGGAGTACCACGCATCACATAGATATAGGCTTGCGCAAGCCATGACAATGGTTTAATTTGGCTCCTTACTGCCAATGTTAATAAAAAGCCCAATGGAATAGAGACTACTATGGCAATGATGAATAATAGTACAGTCATCTGGGCCCCTTCAAGCATTGGCTTGAGAATTGAAATAATGTAATTTATAGACATTCTTAATTTTCCTCCAATTGAAAAGCGTAAGCAGTATTACCGATTAACACAACAAAACAGGCTTCCCTATGGAAATCCTGTTTTGCCAATTATCTAATTTTACTTCAATACTTTATCTTCACCAAACCACTTAGTTGAAATTTTTGAGGCTGTCCCATCTGCATTCATGTCATCAAGGGCCTTTTGCAGATTTTTAAGTAATTCCTCATTACCTTTTTTCACGCCTACTCCATATTCCTCAGGAGCAAGTGATTCATCTAATATTTTAAAAGTATCTTTTTCTTTTGTCATATAATAATTAATAACGACCTCATCAATAACTACTGCATCCAAACGGCCGCTCTTTAGGTCGTTTAAAGCTAACACATTGTCCTTAAATTCTGTAACGGTTTTAATTTTTGATTTAATTGGGTTTGCATCTAAGGCATCTGACGCAGAGGAAAGTGATTGAAGACCAACCGTCTTACCTGCTAAATCTGATAGTTTAGTAAGTTTTGAATCAGTTCGTGTTACAACTACTTGTGCATTTTTTAAGTATGGCTTTGTGAAAAGCACTTTTTTCTTCCTGTCATCGGTAATCGTATATCCATTCCAAATTAGGTCAATCCGTCCGCTGCTAAGTTCTGACTCCTTTGTCTTCCAATCGATGGGCTGGAACGTAACCTTTTTACCCATTTTATCAGCCGCCGCTTTGGCTAGGTCAATATCAAAGCCAACAATTTTATTGTTTTCATCCCTGAATCCCATTGGAGCAAATTTATCGTCAATCCCAATAATTAACGTATCATCATTCGTACTAGATGTTTTGCTAGAGCAGGCTGTTAGCAGAGAAAATACAGCCGCAATAGCCAAGATCATGGTTGCTATAAGTTTCATCCTATATTACCACCTTTTACAAGATAATTTTACAAATCCTTTAGTACGTTACCATATTATCATACTAACACATTATAACATTATAACTTTTTAAAACACAATCACTTTTCTAGTAAAATAAAAAAAGTCTTTTTCATTTAATACTGCAAAAAAGAAGGTATCCCTAAAAGTTATACTTTTGGGACACCTTCTTTTTTATACATAAAACTAGTCTGTTGACTTCCGCTCCAGGCGCGAGCGGTTCGCGGAGCCTCCTCGTCGCTTCGCTCCTGCGGGGTCTCCCCTGCCCCGTACTCCCGCAGGAGTCTTCGCGCCTTCCGCTCCATTCAACAGAGTGTGCAAATATTATTCATCAACCACTTTTGGGGTCAGCCTAATACAATTTTGGAATTATGTTTTTTAATACTGATCTTCTATTTTCTTAATTCTAGTAAATAGTTCATGATTAACAGGTGTTGGAACTCCATACTTTTTGCCCAGTTTTACGACAGTACCAGAAAATAGCTCTACTTCACTAAACCTTCTTGCCTCGACATCTTGGGCCATAGAAGGTTTCCCATCTGGACTTAATGTGCCAAGTACGCTTAACCAATAATCTAAATCCTCTTCAGTTAAACGTACCCCTTCTTTTTCGGCAAGTGTGGTTACTTCTCTCATAGCCAATATCATCATGCTTCTTGCCGGCCCTTCATGCTGAACTTCTCCATAATTACTTTCAAAAACCGCAACGGTTTGATTTACCCCGACATTCAGCATGAATTTTCCCCATTGCCTTTTTAGCATATCAGGGTCAAACTCGAAGGGAACTTCCATTCTACTAAAAAATTCGACGAGCCTATTAACCTTTTCGGAGATTAATCCCGTTTCTTTTTCTCCGAAACAGAGCATCCCCATATGTTGGTATGTTAGTTGATTTCCCACTTTAACGGCATCCATGCCTTGGGCGACACAATATAAAACTTTATCCATTCCATAGGCGGCACCAATAATTTCTTCACTAGTGATTCCATTCAAAAGCGATAAAATAATCGTATTTTCCCCGACGTGATGTCTTGCAGCTTGAATCGCATCGTTCAAATCATTGAATTTTACTGCAATCATCAGTAAATCAGCTGGTTCGCACGCTTCTTCAGGTGTTATAAATTGAAAGCAGCAAGGTTCACCGTTACAATAGATCGCGCGCTCTCTATACCGTTGAATGCGGTTGGAATCAGCTATTACTCTTAAATCAGCTGGGTGCATTTTCTTAGCTAGGTGATTTCCAAATAAAACCCCTAATGCACCCAGGCCGATAATGGAAACTTTTTTTATTGCCATGCCTCTCACCTTAAATCTTTATTGACCATCCGAATGGATCCTCTTTCGTTCCATTTTGGATACCAGTTAAAGTATCATATAATTGCTGAGCCAATGGACCAATCTCTCCATTATTAATCACTAATTTTTCATTTTTCCAGAGCAATTCCCCAATCGGTGAAATGACAGCTGCTGTCCCAGTACCAAAAGCTTCCTCTAACACGCCATCCTGATGGGCCTGATAGATTTCATGGATAGAAATTTTCCTTTCAATTACTGGTAGATTCATATAATTTAATAACTCGATAATAGATTTCCGGGTAATCCCTTCAAGAATACTGCCATTTAACTCCGGTGTAACAATCTCACCATTAATTTTAAAGAAGACGTTCATACTGCCAACCTCTTCAATATATTGATTTTCTCTTCCATCAAGCCATAGTACTTGTGAATAACCATTTTGGCTGGCAATTTCAGATGCCTTTAAGCTGGCTGCATAGTTACCTGCTGTTTTTGCATTCCCTGTTCCGCCAGCCACTGCGCGGACGTATTCACTTTCCACTGCGATTTTAACCGGATTTATTCCTTCTTTATAATAAGCACCAACTGGTGAAAGTATAATAATAAATTGATAACTATTTGCCGGATGCACCCCAAGAAATGCTTCAGTCGCAATCATAAATGGACGAATATAAAGGGATGTTCCTTCTGCAGATGGAATCCAGTCGCGGTCAATTTGAATTAATTGCTTCAAGGCACTTAATGCCCCTTCTTCATCCAGCTTCGGCATACATAACCGGTCATTTGATCGGTTTAATCGTTTCATATTTTCTTCAGGCCTAAATAATAATACCTGTTCATCTTTTGTTAAGTAAGCTTTAAGTCCTTCAAAAACCGTTTGTCCATAATGAAATACGGTAGCAGCCGGGTCTAAAGTTATAGGTTGGTAGGGAATAATTCTCGCGTCATGCCATCCTCTTCCTTCTGTGTAATTCCATACAAACATGTGATCTGTAAAGCTCTTTCCAAACTCCAAGTTGTCAAATGATGGCTTTTGCTTTTTTTCAGTGCTTAATGTAACGTCAACTGTTAACTCCTTCATAATTATGGCTCCCATCCTTAATTCTATAAACTTTTTCCAAATATATAGTTACATAATTTTAATACTATTTCGATTATTTTAACATATTTTTCGAAGAATGGGTTTAATTTTGATACTATCTCAAAAAAACAATTGAAGAATTCAGTTTTTTTAATAAAAAAAACAAGTAAACGTGTCTTAAGACAATGTCTACTTGCTTCATAGATTTTAGCTTAACGCAACCTTACTATTGTTTTTTTTAGCAATCTCAGCGGCTACCTCGACAATCATATCCTCTTGACCGCCTACCACTTTACGTTTTCCTAATTCTATTAAAATATCACGTAAATCCACACCAAATTTCGCTGCAGCACGTTTCGCATGAAGGGAAAAGCTTGAATACACACCTGCAAACCCAAGTGTTAAGCTATCTTTTGTAATTTCTTGTGGAACTTGTAAAATAGGTGCCACTATGTCCTCGGCCAGATCCATTATTTTATATAAATCTACCCCTGTTTTAATTCCCATCCTCTCACAAACTGCAATCAATACTTCCGTCTGCGTATTGCCTGCACCCGCGCCAAGACAGCGTACACTTCCATCAATCCGAGTTGCCCCTTCTTCAATTGCAGCGAGCGTATTGGCCATAGCGAGTGATAAATTGTTATGACCATGAAAGCCGACATTGATACCAATTGATTCCTTCAGGGCATGAATTCTTTCGCGCACTTGCTCAGGCAGTAAATAACCGGCCGAGTCAACCACATAAACCGTATCAGCACCATAGCTTTCCATTAATTTAGCTTGTTCCACTAATTTACCAACCGGAGCCATATGATTCATCATGAGGAAACCAACTGTTTCCATCCCTAATTCCTTTGCGTAGGCAATATGCTGAGGAGCTACATCTGCCTCTGTAACATGAGTGGCAATACGAGCCATTTTAGCTCCTAAATTAGCAGCTTCTTTTAATTCATGCAAGGTGCCGATTCCAGGTAAAAGAAGCACAGCAATTTTAGACTTATCAGCAACGGAAACAGCAGCTTCAATTAGTTCCATTTCATTTGTACGGGAAAAACCGTACTGTAGAGATGAGCCTGCCAGTCCGTCTCCATGGGAAACTTCAATAAATGGTACTCCGGCATCATTCAATGCTTTGGTAATTCTAAGTACTTGTTCAACTGTATATTGATGATTAATAGCATGACTTCCGTCCCGTAAGGCTACCTCGGTGATCAAAATATCTCTATTATTTGTCATTTTTCCTTACCCCTTCCAATTAGCTTAAACTGTTTCTTTTGTTAATAGTTTTTTTGCAAATGCTTCAGCAATTCTTACACCAGCAGAAGTCATGATGTCAAGGTTACCGGCATACACCGGCAAGTAATCACCAGCGCCTTCTACAGCAAGGAAGATGGTAACTTTATTACCGTCAAAAATTGGTTCCGTACGAAGACGGTAGCCTGGTACATACGATTGAACTACTTTTTCCATTTCAGCAATTGATTGTCTAATAGCTGCTTCATTCATTTTTCCTTCTTCGACAAGTGTATAAACCGTATCACGCATAATAATTGGTGGTTCAGCAGGATTTAAGATAATAATCGCTTTTCCTTTTTTAGCTCCTCCAACCACTTTAATCGCACGTGAAGTGGTTTCCGTAAACTCGTCGATATTTGCTCGTGTTCCAGGTCCAGCACTCTTACTAGCGATTGTGGCAACGATTTCTGCATATTTAACTGGAGCAACACGGTTTACAGCATGAACCATGGGAATGGTTGCTTGACCGCCGCAGGTTATTAGATTGATATTATCCTCCTCTAAATGGTCTTCGATATTTACGGCAGCACAAACATAGGGACCAACTGCAGCTGGAGTCATATCGATTACTTTTATACCGGCTTCCTTAAGTACTTTTGCATTATATAAGTGTGCTTTTGCTGACGTGGCATCAAAAACAATGTCCGCTTCTAACGTCGGGTCTGCAAGAAATCCATCAATTCCGGTATCAACTCCGGCATATCCTAATTCTCTTGCACGCCGAAGTCCATCTGATTTCGGGTCAATTCCAATCACAGCCGTTAACTCTAATAGTTCAGAACGGCCTAGTTTAATCAACAAATCTGTCCCAATATTCCCTGATCCAAGAACGGCAACTTTTACTTTTGACAAAATAATTCTCCTCCAATATCTAATTTTTTTCTTCTCTATGTAATCTCTATTAAGATGCTTTTTCCCCTTTGTATCCTAACTGTGTTGAAATCTCCGCTGCTGCATTTTTAATTCCTTCAATTACTTTAGGGACACGTTCTTCACCTAACCTAATTTTAGGGGCGGCACAGCTTATTGAAGCAATTGCCTTCCCTTGATGATTAAAGATCGGTGCAGCTATACATTTAAGACCCAGCTCAATCTCTTCATCATCGAAAGCATAACCTTGCTCTTTGATTGATGGTAAAAGACGTTTGAGCTCCTCGATATTTGTGATTGTAAATTCCGTGAATGCTTCCATACTGACGGATGATAGAATGCGATCTACTTCTTCCTCACTTAATTGAGACAGTATCGCTTTACCTACACCTGTACAATGAAATGGCGCTCTTTTGCCAATATGTGAATAAATCGTTAAGGCATTGGGACCTTCTACCTTTTCAATGTAAATTAGTTCATCACGCTGCAGTGTGACTAAGTGAACGGTTTCATTTAGTTCCTCAACAAGATTTTTAATGATTGGTCTGGCGATTCTTCCAATATCGAGATGTTTTCCAACGTAATTACCAAGTTCAAATAGTTTGATTCCCAGCTTATATTTCAGATTTTCTTTGTTTTGCTGCAGGTACCCTCGATGTTCCAAGGTCTTGATAATACCGTGGACAGTACTCTTTGACAGGTTTAGTCTGTCGCTAATTTCTTTAATACTTAGTTCTGGATGTGAAGTCAAAAATAGTTCAAGGACATCTGCTGCTCTTTCTATGGATTGAATCAAACGTTCCGTCATAAGGATCTCCTTTATATTCGACATTATCGAATGTCATTCGTAAATATATTGTATACTTTTATAGTACTCTTCGGTCATATTTCTGTCAACGTTTTCATCGTTACACTTTTCGATATAAAAAGCCGAATTTCCCCTTTAGAAATTCGGCTTACTTTTAATGCTCCGGCATATATTCTTTGTTTAAATCCAGACTAAACTAAATTTAGATTTTATGTTTACAATGATTAATTAATCTTTTAAAACAAAGCACATGATGCTTCTATCTTCGCTTAGGTCCCAATCCACAAAAATGTCCGCAACAGGATTGTTAAAAATTTCTTCAAAGCGGCCATCTCGATGTAAATATGATTTTTCCAGTTCATCCTTAGTGACCAAGAGTGTCTTTTCATATCCCTTAGTAATCAGCGCCTTTTCAATTTGAACCAAAATGCCATCGCGTTTTACCAAATAAACTTTTGGGGAAATAAAATATGCTTCCGTTCTCTCAGGTCTTTTTTGTACCAATATGCTGATTCTCTCTACCTCATTAATCAAAGTATTAAGGTCAACTGAGCTTCCTAGATTTCGATCGAGAGTCTTTACAATCTCACCTTCAAATTCGACCGTAATCATCCCTGTATTCTGCGGGTAGTTCCAATCATGGTAAAAGGATTCAATATCCTGTTCAAATTCCAGTTCAAGAATTGCTTTTAACTGGTTACCTACTGACTTCATAACAATTTGACGTGAGATATAAATATTATCAGAATTCCCATTCTCCAATAAAGTAGATTCTAATGGTGACATGAAACCACGTATGTAAAAAACTAAAAACCGCTCATTTACATAAGCATAGCAGGATTCCGGTCCGCGCCCAAAATTTTTTCTTAGCAATTTACTAGTTAGGCTGCTAATATCCATTAGCTTTTGTTGCAATGGCAATACCATCAGGGATTCGACCTCACTTTCGGTAAAGGCAAAAAAATACCGCCTCATATTATCATGCCCCAGGCGGTAAATTTTTATGGTGTATTTCATGTATAGACTTTATTGAAACTAAAGATTAAGAAACCTTTATTAGCTGGGAAATCCCACATCATAAATAAATCCTCAATCGACCGATTAAATAAGTCTTCAAATAGCAGTTTATGCTGATAATATCCTTTTTTAATTTCTCTTCCATAAGTTAATAATAAATCGGAATCGCCATTTTCCAGTAACAAATATTCTAATGGCAGCATGACCCCTTTTAATTCAATAGCACAGATATTCTGGGTATACTTTACTACCTTTAATTGGCTTGGAACCTTGTGCAGCTGCGATCCGACCATTCGTATTAAATGAAATAATTTCCTCTCAATACGATCATCTATTTTCATATCTGGATTGTTGCTATTATTTACTAAGAGTAAAATCCCCGAGTTCGTATTATAGTTCCAATCTTGGTAAAAGGATTCAAAAGAAATTCCTAATAGCTGCGATGCTTCTTGCACTAATTCTTTTGACAAGGCTGTTATAACAGATGAACGGAATTTTGTTACCAAGTTATATTCTTGTTTTTCTGATAAGATTTCTTCCGCAGGTGTCATATAATTACGGATATAAACGTATAATCGATTTGCTTTTAAGACTGTGTAACAGGTTTCAGGACCTTTACCAAATCCCCGCTTTATTATTTTACTAAATGAACTGCTTAGAGAAAGCAAATCCTCTTGAGTTGCAACCATTCAAATCCCCCTAATAAAATATAAAAAGGCCTAACTTCACAAAAAGGAAGTTAGGCCACGGAAAAGACGACTATATAAAAATAGTTTCCACCATTTACCATCACAAAGAAAGTATTGTTTTATAAGTTTCGTACTTTACAATAAGGCTTCAAAACTAATGACTGCAAGACATTAGACAAATATCATAATAACATTAATTATTCATGATAACAACACCATTAGAAAAAATAATAGCAAAAAAACGTTTTATACTGGTGGAGATAAAGGTAATTTCACATGGACAGAGGTTCCACTTGAATCACTCTGTATGCATAGATCCCCTTTATGTTCTTCTACAATTTGCCGGCTTACCAGCATGCCAAGCCCCGTTCCATTTTCTTTTGTTGTAAAAAAAGGCTGACCAATTTGAGAAAGAATGCCCGGAGGAATCCCACGGCCCTGATCAATAATACTAATTTTGACCTGACCGCCTACAAGGGGACTCCCATTTATCATCAGCATTCCACCATCGGACATTGCTTCGATTGCATTTTTTATATAATTAATTAGTACTTGTTTCAACTGGTTAGAATCACCTATGATCCACATGTTAGCAAAATCAAACTGTTTGTCAATTTGGATATTATTAAGAAGGGCCTGGGATCCCATTAAGGTAACAACCTGATCTAATAAGACTTGGAGATTTACTCTTTCATATTTTTGTTTGGATGGTTTGGCGAGTACCATTAATTCTTTTAGAATATCTTCAATCCGATCAATCTCCGAATTAATGATTTCAAAGTAGACTTTATTACCAATGTTTTCTCCCATTAGTAATTGTAAAAAGCCTTTGATGGCTGTAATGGGGTTACGAATCTCATGGGCAATACCGGCAGCTAGTTGTCCGGCAGTGGCTTGTTTTTCTGATAAGCGGGATAAATGATGGATTAGGGTATGATACTCTTTTTCACGTTCAAACGTTAACCTATTCTGCTTAATGAACGTTATATCCTTTAAGACTAAATACGAGCCAAGAAACTCTTGTTCAAAAAAAATAGGAATCGCGGTAACGTTAACATCTAATTTACTTCCTTCAATTACATGGACCTGAGCATCAAAATTATCGATTTTTTCCTGTTCTCTGCCTTTAAAGAAGGTTTGCTCTTCATCTAAAAAATCGGACACAAACAGTTTATTTAATTTTTTTTGTTGCAAAGTATCCCTGGAAAAACCTAATAATGGTTCACAAGCACGGCTGGCATATTCAATATTTCCTTGCAGGTCAATTAATATAAACGCATCACGAGTTTTAGATAGGATCGAAAAATCCTTATCCATATTCGTATCTCGATACACTTTTAACAGAACGCCTTTTCGATCGGTACCATGCATAACCATAAGGCAGATCCTCCTTTCTTAATTTACAGAAATAAAAAAGCCACAATAAGAGCAGGTAATTACCTACTTCTTACTGTGGCTTTAAAATCTAGCATACATTTTCTAGAGTTCGTTACCTTAATAAATATTACTATTTACCTAAATTCCCGAGTTAGAACATTAGAACAGAGCATTAACTCTATATCCATACTTAATATATTATATTCTTCCATTTTTAGCAATAAGTTATCAGTATTTTCTCAAAATAAATGTTCACTAAGATTATTCTTCTTACCTAGGTTCCACAAAAGGTTTGGTAAGGCCGCTTTGAAGGCTCCGGCAGTTTACTGTATTCCACCTGTTCCGGAGTATGAGCATACGGGTTTGAGAGAACACCTAAAAGTCTGTTCATTACACTGAAATCTTCATGATTTACTGCTGCTTCAAGTGCTTCTTCTACCAGGTGGTTCCGAGGGATTACTGCAGGATTACTGCCCCTCATTAACTGATGCGATTCCTCTTTAGTTTTTTCCTGCCTGCCAAGTCTCGCCTGCCACCGCTCCTTCCATTGTGTAAATCCATCTGCCGCAAATAACTCGTTCTCTTCATATTTATCAAAAGTTAAGGCAAGAAAAGTATTGGAATAGTCGGCCTGATACTTATGCATTAAATTGAGCAGTTCTTCAAATAAGGATTCATCCTCTTCCTCTTCGTTAAAGATCCCTAGTTTTGCTCTCATTCCTGTGAGCCAATTCTTTTGAAACAACTTTGTAAATCCTGAAATATTCTCCTGTGCTATTTGGAGAGCCTGCTCTTGATTGTTATCGAGAAGCGGCAATAAAGTTTCCGCGAATCGCGCCAGATTCCATCCGCCAATATACGGCTGATTAGCATAGGCGTAGCGTCCCTCTCGGTCAATGGAACTAAAAACAGTTGCCGGATCATATTGATCCATAAAGGCGCAAGGTCCATAATCAATGGTTTCACCACTTATGGCCATATTATCAGTGTTCATTACTCCATGGATAAAACCAATTAACTGCCATCTGGCAATCAAAGCAGCCTGACGGTTAATAACTTCCTGAAGCAGCGATAAATATTTGTTCTGATTATCTTCAATATGTGGATAATGGCGCTTTATGGTATAGTCAGCCAATGCCCGCAGATCATCCACTTCTCCTCTTCCTGCTGCATATTGGAAGGTCCCGACACGGATATGGCTGGCAGCCACTCGTGTAAGAATGGCACCTGGAAGTATAGTTTCGCGGATAATGGTCTCACCGGTTGTAACCACAGCCAGGCTGCGGGTAGTTGGAATTCCAAGTGCATGCATGGCTTCACTAATAATGTATTCGCGCAGCATTGGCCCAAGTGCCGCTCTGCCATCACCACCGCGAGAATATGGAGTACGGCCTGAACCTTTTAACTGTATATCGAACCGTTCATCTTTAGGGGTAATCTGCTCCCCAAGCAGTACTGCCCGGCCATCTCCCAGCATGGTAAAATGTCCAAATTGATGACCGGCATAGGCTTCTGCTAGCGGTGAAGCACCTTCAGGTATCTCATTACCCGCAAACACCGCTGTACCAGTTTCACTTCGAAGCCCCAACTTGTCTAATCCTAATTCTTCTGCCAATCGTTCATTCAGAACCACTAGCTTTGGGGAACTAACAGGGCTTGGGTTCTGACTTGTGAAAAATGAATGAGGAAGACGGGAGTAACTGTTATCAAAATTCCATCCTGTTTTTGTCATGACAGCTCCTTTTCTACATATAATCATGATTTTATTGTTATTCTTCGTAAAAAGGTGATAGCACTTTTTAATTTTTGCCTTCACATAGTTATTATACCTTTTCTCCATCAAGGTAATGTGAGGTATGCGTTGATCAGTTATAAAAAAAGCAGCTCCTTGAAGAGAGCAGCTCATATAGAATGGTTAACTAAATTTTCATAATCATGTTTCGTATCCACATCCAAAATCGTCCATTCATCATCTATAGGCACGTAAATATGTTGATCAGCGAATTTAAAAATCGGTTTCGCCCCCTGGTCACCGCTTATCGTTTTTAGATAAGGGATCATTGAGGCAGAAATAAAAACAGGATGTCCTGGTGTTCCATTATAGGTTGGTTGAACAATACATTTGGATTGAGCGAGTCCCTTTTCTATAATAACTTTGAGGATTTGATCGATTGTCGATATCCTTAGAAGGGGCTGATCACCCAAGAAAACTAAAACACCACTTGCTTCATTATTAAAGAAACCGATTGCTGCCTTTATCGAACTACTTAACCCTTCTAAGAATTGTTCATTAATGATCCAATTGAACCGATCGTCTTCAAGATTTATAGCCTCTTTTAGTTCATTTCTTTTATACCCAACAACCGCCAAGACTTCTTGAAACGGAAACGATAAAACTTTAGTCAAAACAATCTCAAGCATTGGTTTTCCATCAATCGGAAGCAAAGGCTTAAATTTTCCCATTCTTGAGGAAACACCTGCAGCTAAAACTACTGCTCTTATCGGAAACAAATTTATGTGTACCCCCACGAATTTTTTCCTCCTCTTTTATCAAGCGTGAGGTCTAAAAAGACACATGATGGTGTTTAATAGAATAGCTCAACCTAAACCATATTCTTTTATTTTGTTGTAAAGAGTCCCCCGTGAAATACCGAGCAAACTGGCCGCCGCACTTTTATTTCCATATGTTTTTCTTAATGCCTCTTCTATTTGCAACGCTTCTGCATTCTTTGAGGAAATTTCCACCGGGGTGCTTTCTACACCTTTTCCCTCGTTATCATTGATTATAATTTTGCTCTTTATGTTCTCAGGCAATTGTTCAATTGTAATGGATGGCTTGTCATTCAGTAGAACGATTCGTTCGATGGTATTCCTGATTTCACGCACATTCCCAGGCCAATCATAGTTCACTATGTGGAGCATCGTTTCGGGATGAACCTCTGGAACCATTTTTTTATACTTAGCACTAAATTCATTGATATATTTATCAACCAATGTGACAATATCCTCTTTTCTCGTCCGAAGCGGAGGGATATCGATTGTTATCACTGAAAGATGGAAGTAGAGCTTCTCATTTAAACTTCCTTCCCTTAGTAGCAAATCAATGGGTTCGGACGTTGACGTTATAATCCGGGTAGGGGATGTAATCTTCTCTACCCCTCCAACCCTGTAGAAACTATGGTCGACTAGGTATCCCAGTAACTTGCCCTGGATAGATAGCGGCATTTTATCAACATCTTCAATATATAACGTACCATTAGACGCGTGCTCAATCCTTCCAATTTGCAAAGTTTGCTGTTCAGAGGTGGCGGTAACCTTTTGAAAACCAAAAAGTTCAATTTCTAATAATGCCGCAGGAATGACCGAACAATTTAAAGTGATAAAAGCTCCATCTGCTTTTGCTCCACCATAGTGAATCGCTTGCGCTAACATTTCCTTGCCTGAACCAGGTTCCCCTGTTAAATGGACTGGTATGTCGGCATGCGCTACTTTTTGCGCAATTTTCAATGACTCTTGAAATCTTGGGCTTCCCGTTACCATCGTAGAAAATGGATTTGTCTTTGGGACGAGTAAAGATGAGTTTGAGTCCAATTCTTCATTAAGCCGTATAATATTGGTAATATTATGTTCTGTAGCGACACCGCCGATAATTTTGTTTTCAATTATAATCGGTAAGGCATTTATTAGAACATGAGTATCTTTATTTGGACGATGGTACTCTCCTCTTACAAATCGCCCTTCATTCAGAATTCGATGAAGAATAACCGAGTCATCATTAAAGTGCTCACCAATCTTCTTACCCAGGATAAATTCCTTTTTAATCTTGTATGTCTCTTCTGCTGTTGTATTCCAGTAAACAACATTTCCCGATTCATCCACAGCCGTAACAGAATCACTTATGGTTTCAGCCAAAGTTTTAAAATAAGCTGAAATCTTGTTATTCTCTTCGTTAAGTTTTTTAATTTCCTTCCCTGATGTTAGGATTCCCATGTATTCCCTTTCATTTTTAAAAAGGACCGGCCTCCTCCAGTCCACTTCCGACGGGAGACCTTTATCAGCTAAAACTACAGTTGAAGGCAGCCATTTGAGATGCTGAAGCCAGTCAATAATAGGCATAGAATCGTTCCCTAAAGCCATCAGGTTATATTCATAGTTATTAATGATAAAGTATGTTCCACCTGCGACAATGACAAAATTATACTCGTTCAGTTTCTTTTTAATTTCAGTTAATGGTGTACGATCATTTACAATTGTAAAGGAGTAATCCAATTGATATTGTGCACTTTTGAACATACTAAAATCCTTTCTCGCTTTTCTTTCACTTTACCACAAAATAAAACGCTATATCCACTTAATCGCATCAAAGATAGCTTCCCCTATAAAGCAAAAACATTATTATAATCACTGTTTTTGTCTGAACTCTTAACAACGAGTTAATCTTTGTTAGATATTTTTAACGCGGCTGATTGTCAATACAAAAGCTCAGTTTAAGTATAAAAAAGCTGAACCCGTATGAACGGGTTTCAGCTTTTTTAAATGGAATTACTGAATACTTACCTACCAGCGTTAGTCTAGAATTTTGACCAATCCATCATAATTAGGAATATCTCTTGGGACAGGACAATTATGCTGATTGTTTGTATTGATCAAATTCTTTCTTTAACTGGTCATTCGGTTCCGGTGTAACCAGGCTGACAAACCAGATAGCTGCCAACCCGACAATGAACCCTGGAATAATCTCGTAAAGGCTTTTTGCCAATACGGGAACATTGGCCCAAACAATTACAGTAACTGCTCCGCCAATCATACCAGCAAGAGCCCCCCATCGATTCATCCGTTTCCAGTAAAGGCTCAACAGAATAACTGGCCCAAAAGCTGCTCCAAAGCCTGCCCATGCATAAGCAACTAGGGAGAGAATAGTGCCATTTTTATTAAAGGCCAGAAAAACAGCAATAAAGGAAACAACAAGGACTGAAAGTCTGCTTACAAGCAACAGCTCTTTGTCTGTTGCTGACCTGCGGAAAAAAGTCTTATAGACATCTTCTGTCAAGGAGCTCGCCGTAACCAAAAGTTGAGATGAAATGGTACTCATGACAGCAGCTAACAATGCCGCTAACAAAAAACCAGTAATGAGTGGATGGAAAAGAATTTCACTTAATTTAATAAAAATTGTTTCTGGGTCTGCTAGATTAAGTCCTTGCTTTGAATAATAAGCTAGGCCTATAAAACCAGTAAACATCGCGCCACCCACAGAGAAAATCATCCATCCCATCCCAATTCTCCGAGCTTTCTTAATCTCTTTAACGGATGAGATTGCCATAAAACGAACAATTATATGAGGCTGTCCAAAGTAACCTAAACCCCAAGCCATTAACGAAATAATCCCGAGCAAAGAAGTCCCTTTAAAAATATCAAATAATTTAGGATTGATCGCTTTGATCTCACCAAATGCGGAGTCAAACCCGCCTACTTGCATAATAGTTACAGCGGGAACAAGTACTAGAGCAATCACCATGATTATTCCTTGGACAAAGTCGGTCCAACTAACCGCTAAAAATCCGCCAAATAAAGTATAGCCAATGACAACAGCAGCGATTATCCAAAGACCTGCCTGATAGTTAAGATTGAACGTTGACTCAAACAGAACCCCGCCTGATACCATTCCAGAAGAGACATAGAAAGTAAAGAATACAATAATAACAAGTCCGGAAGTTAACCGCAGCATTGACGAGTGATCGCCAAAACGATTTTCCAAGTAGGCTGGAATCGTCATTGAATTATTGGCGGTTTCCGTATAAATCCGCAGTCTTGGAGCCACGTACAGCCAGTTTAAATATGCGCCTATTGTCAGACCGATAGCAATCCAGGATGCACTCAAACCTTGGGTAAACATCGCACCTGGAAGACCCATTAGCAGCCATCCGCTCATATCGGATGCCCCTGCACTTAAAGCGGTGACCGCAGCGCCAAGTCCCCTTCCACCAATCATATAATCGGACAGATTAGAAGTTCGTTTGTAAGCGAAATAACCGATTAACAGCATTCCCACCATATAAATACCAATCGAGATAAGTATCTGTGAATTCAATCGTCATCCCCCGTTCTCCGTAATAAATTCTACAAATAAAACGTTCACATACATAGATTATCTCTTTCTAGTTTTCTGAAAAGAGCCCCCCTTACAGGAGCTCCCCAGTCTTATTGTTAAAATAGTTTTTTAGATTTTAACTTTGCCTGAGTAAATAGGAGCAAGTAATCGTATCCTCCCGCTTTAGAATCTGTACCAGACATATTAAATCCGCCAAACGGATGTGCTCCAACTAACGCGCCAGTACACTTTTTGTTAATATACAGGTTTCCACAATGCATATTTTCAAGAGCATAATTGATGCGTTCCTCATCCTTAGAATGGTAGGCACCTGTCAACCCATATTCAGTATCATTATAAATCTCAATTGCTTCCTTCCAGTCAGCAGCTTTTGCAATGGCAAGAACAGGTCCAAAGATTTCCTCCTGCATGATGCGGGCTTTCGGGTTTACATCAGCAAAAATTGTTGGTTCAATATAAAAGCCGTTCCCTTCCGCTCTTGAACCGCCAGTAAGCAGTCTGCCTTCCGTTTTACCAATTTCAATATAGTCCATAATTTTATCGACCGATTTCTGATCGATTACTGGACCAATTGAACAGTTTTCTTCTGGTAGACCAATGGATAGGTTTCTCGTCAATTCTACTACCTTTTCCACCACTTGGTCAAAAACTGATTCTACGATAATCGCTCTAGATCCAGCCGAGCATTTTTGTCCCTGAAAACCATAAGCTGAAGCCACGATTGCCGCCGCCGCTGCATCCAAGTCAGCTGTTTCATCAACGACAACACCGTCTTTCCCTCCCATTTCGGCAATGACACGTTTTAACCATAACTGGCCTGGCTGTACCTTTGACGCCCGCTCATAAATCCGGCATCCTACAGCACGTGAGCCTGTAAACGAGATGAAACGTGTTTTTGGATGTTCAACCAGATACTCACCCACTTCGATCCCATCCCCAGGCAAAAAGTTAAGTACACCTGAAGGAAGTCCAACCTCTTCCATTAATTCCACAAATTTAGCTGCAATCACAGGAGTTGCGTCTGCAGGCTTTAAAATAACTGTATTTCCAGATACAATCGCTGCCACTGTCGTCCCTGCCATGATGGCCAATGGAAAGTTGAATGGAGAAATGACAATACCAACGCCCAGCGGGATATAAGAAATTTGGTTGTCTTCTCCTTCGATTTTAGTAAGCGGCTGATGAACGCTCGTCTCGTTCAGGCGAATCATTTCCCTCGCATAAAATTCCATAAAATCTATTGCCTCTGCAGTATCTGCATCCGCCTCAGCCCAGTTTTTACCTGACTCATATACAAGATAGGAAGAAAACTCATGCTTGCGCTGTCTCATTAGGTCAGCTGCTTTGAATAAAAACTCTGCACGTGTTGCAGGGTCAACCTTTTTCCAGGTTTCAAATGTTTTCAAAGCCTCCTGCATAGCCTTTTCAGCTATCTCCTGATTCCCTTTACTAACAGTTCCAATAATTTCATCTACATTCCCAGGATTAGTAGAAACGGTTTGCTCTTCGGTAAACAGCTTATTTTTCCCAACTACTATTGGATACTTTTTGCCAAGCTCCTTTTTAACTTTTGCAAGAGCTGCGTGCATTGATTGTTTATTTTCCTCCATTGCAAAATCTGTAAAAGGCTCATTTTTAAATGTAGCTACTTGAATTGTTGTTGTCATAAGATCCCTCTCCTCTTTATATAAATTTGTTATTTTAATAGATTTTTAAGTACAAACCAGACATTAGCAGGTCTTTCTGCTAATCGTCTCATGAAATAACCAAACCAATCGACCCCATATGGTACATACACACGGACTTTAAAACCTTCTTTTACAAGTCTTGCTTGAGTCTCTTCACAAATACCATAGAGCATTTGGAATTCAAATTGCTCTTTCGGTATTTGATTCTCATTAATGACAGACTTTGTATATTCAATCATTGTTTCATCATGGGTTGCGACGGCTGTATAGTTACCGTTTAGAAGATGCCGCTTAATCATTTTTTTGTAGTTTTCATCCACATCATTTTTCTCTGGAAAAGCTACAGACGGTGATTCCTTATATGCCCCTTTCACAAGGCGCAGGTTTGCATTCAGTTGATTTAAGTCTGCAATATCATGCTCGGTCCTGTAGAGATAAGCTTGAATGACCAGGCCGACATTGTCATACTCCTTGCGTAGCTCTTTGTAAATATTGATTGATATTTGGCAATGCGCATAATCCTCCATATCAATTCGTACAAAATTATTATGGCGTTTAGCCCGATCGAGGATTTTACGCATATTCTTCATACATAGCTCTTTACTTATATCAAGTCCAAGAGATGTCATTTTAAGGGAAAGATTTGAATTAACGCCTGCCTCATTAATAGCATCCAGGGTTTGAATACACATGGCAGCCGATTCGAATGCCTCTTCTTTGGTATAAACAAATTCACCTAAATGGTCTAAGGTCACAACCTTACCCTCGCTATTTAGCCTTTTAACAACCTCAATAGCAGACTTAATAGATTCACCCGCTACAAAGCGGCTTGCCCCAAAACGTAACCCATATTTCTTTGCGAGTTTATTGGCGGAAGTGTTTTTCCCAAGTGATTGAAACATGTTTCTCATTATTAATTCCAAATCCTTCAATCCTCCTTAAAATATTATGTAAGTCCTTACAACAATTTTAATATTTTCTGAACACTATTGTCTATATATTTTTAATTTAGACAATATTGTTAACTTTATAAATTAATAATAAAGTATACTCGACAACTTTTGAACATTATTGTTACATTATCTGACAAGGTATTACAATGGTGTTTAATCTATATGTTCATGAGTAAATATTCAATTGAAGAATTTTGATATCCCCTAAAAACTAAGTTATCCTTTTCTAATTTTCTAGTTACAAATCTAGTAACGAACTTTTACTGTTCCACAAAAAAACATCCTATTCTCGTAAATAGGATGTTTTTATATTATGGCTATATATCAAAAATGGTTAGACCTAACGTAAAACTCGAGCTGCACTTGAAAACTTAGATGGATTATAAGCAGCGATTTTTACAACGTCACCTGTTTGTGGCGCGTGGATATATTGTCCGCCTCCAATATAGATACCGACATGATAAGCAGGGTTGCCTCTGAATACCAAATCTCCCGGCTGTACTTGACTCGGTGAAATTCTGGTTCCAACATTCTGCTGGTCGCGCGAAACCCTTGGAAGATTGATTCCGGCTGCATTTCTAAACACGTATGAAGTAAATCCCGAACAATCAAATCCACTTGGCGTAGAACCGCCCCAAACGTAAGGAGTGCCTAAAAATTGTTTTGCATATGCAATAATTGCACTTGCCGATCCAGAATTAGCTGGAGGGGCTGCAACTGTTGGTGGTGCAGACTTAGCAGGTGTGCTACTTACTGGCGTTTGCTCTTTAACTGGCGTTTGCTGTTTAACTGGCGTTTGCTGTTTAACTGGCTGCTTGGCTTGTTGCGCAGACTTTTGAACCTTTTGAGCAGGCTGCTGAGTTTGTTGTTTTGCTGGTTGTTGTTGTGCTTGTTGTTGTGCACGCTGACGAGCCTGCTCAGCCTGTTGTTGTGCAATTGCACGCTGGCGTGCTTCTTCTGCTAGCTGTTCAGCATATTGTGCCTGTTGGTTTTGTAATGTATTTTTTGCAGAAACTAATTCCTTTTCAACTTCTTCTTTATCTTGTTCAATCTTTTTTTGTTCAGAAGCTAATTCAGTTTGGCTCTTTTGTAATTGAGCGTATTCGTTATGTAATTTTTCCTCTGCACTTTTTAATGCTTGTTCTTTTTCATTCAAACCATTCAGCAAGTCTGTATCACTTTGCATAATACTAGAAATGGCAGTAAAACGAGTTAAAAACTCAGAAATATCATCAGAAGACAACAAAAGTTCTGCGTAGGCGGCTACGGACTGTTTTCCTTCTAATTGAATGCTTTTTAGCCTTTCAGCGTAGACTTCCTTGTGAGCATCTAGGGACTTTTGGGCTGCTGTGATTTCAGCCTTTGTTTCTTCAATTTTCGCTTGTTGTGTTTTAATTTGGTCGTTAAGTTTTTGACTTTTCTCTATTGCAAGGGAAATTCGATTGTCTAATTGTTGAACCTTTGTTTCAAAATCATCAATTTGATTTTGTGTTTGATTGATTTGTCCTTGTGTGACTGGATTTGCAAAAACAGGTGTAGCGGAAATCATAGTGGCGATGATGGAAGCGGATACGGTATATTTTATTAATTTTTTTATCATTCTTAGTTCTCCTCTAGTAACCTATAATTCTTAACTAATTCTTAATATATTCCTAGTTTATATTCCAAAAAGACTAAAAACAATGAATTAGTCGATAATGTAATATAATTGTAATTTAATGTAGAATAATCTGATTAGGATGTCGACTTCTGTTATGGCAGAGGAGGTATTGGCGGCAAAAAAAAGAAACAGGATCTATGATCCCATTTCATTATTTTACTTGTTGGCCTATTGCTTTTTAAGCCCTATGTCCAATAAAAATTTTTCATACTCAGGAAGTTACTCCACGTGTTCGTATAATGTCACACTTTCAATGTAGTTTATAAATTTACGAAGTTCTTTTGTCTGCTCTCTGTCAATCTGACCAAATTCGTACATTCTATGTATTTCTGCACGTTCGATATCCATTACCCTTAGCCGCATCTCTTCTTTTTGCTCTTCGCTTTTTTCATTATAACGGGAAGCCGGTCGTTTTAATTGATTAATGATTCGTTTGTAATCGACTATCACCAGATTCACAGCATCTGTTATTTTGTCCAATTTATTAGCGTATTCTTCCAAAAATTCAAGTGCTGCCTGCAAGGATTTTAATTGAATTCCTCTGCTCACACGTAATCTAGCGACCCTTTTTTCCTTATCTTTTCGATATTGGAGCCAAAAACGGCCCCATGTTCTTTTAATGACCCTTAAAAGATACAAGGTTCTCGAGCGAGCATTGTTAGACAACGCTTCTTCTCGATGATCAAGCGCTTTTTCAAACGTTGCAAATACTTCCTCATCCAACCCCTTTTTTTCCATAAGATCATGGATATAGATTCTTTCCACTTTCAGTGCCATTAATCGAATTTCGGTTACCTGTTGTTGAAAGATATGAGAATACTGTGCTTTAAGATACTTGCTAGGTTGAATCTGATGGAATTTCCGTTTATATTCAGCCATTAACTCATATCCTGCTGCTTCATTTTTTTCGTTTATTTCTTCCCTTATCTTCTTTATCGCTGCCAGCAAAATCTTTCGCTTTGCCTCTTGAATGCTTATATAATGCTTGTCCGCTCCTTCAACCTTTTCGCGATTACTTAAAAAAGGCAGAAACACTGTAGCCGCAAGCAAGGTAAACAGTATCACCCCTGCTGCCAAAAAGAGAAGCAAGGAACGTTCTGGAAAAGCCCCTCCGTTTATCTTGGTAAAAGGAATGGAAAGAATGCCTGCCATTGTCACAGCTCCGCGAACACCGGTTAAACTAGTGATTAGAGCTGTTTTTATATCTGGCTTTAGTGTACCCTTTGTCCCGGCTTTATGATATTCATAATACGAAATAAAGTACGACCAGATAAAGCGAATCCCAAGAATGACCAATCCAAACGCGATCACATAACTAATGATTAACCCATTTCCTATATTAGGATTTCTGACAGCCTCCACCATCGATGTTGGTATGTTTAATCCTAATAAAAGGAAGACAACACCGTTAAGCATAAATAACACAATTGACCAGATCCCCTCTGTCAATATTTGCTCTTCGGCCACGAAGGTTTCTGTTTTTTCTTTAACAACTGAATGAAAAATACCAGCAACAACAACAGCAATCACTCCAGAAGCATGCAGCAGTTCTTCTGCAATGATAAAAATAACAAACGGTGTCAGGAGATGTAATAATGAATGAAAGGTCACATCAATGATTCCTTGTTTTCTTAATAGATAGCGGACCCAAGTAATCAAGATTCCTAGAAATAGACCGGCTGCTGCCCCAACAATGAACATATAGGAGAAATCAAATATCGCCTCTTTTAAGGAAAAATAACCCGTTACAACAGCTGCAACTGCATAATTAAATGCCACCAAACCAGACGCATCATTAATGAGGGATTCTCCTCTAACCAGATTTAAGACCTTTTCTGGTATATGGATTCGCTTTGCAATTCCATTTACTGCAACAGGGTCCGTTGGAGACAGAATCGCTGCCAGTGCAAAAGCTGCTGCAAGGGGAATATTTGGAATCATCCAATGAATGAAATAGCCACCGCCAATAGTGGTGACCAAAACAAGGACAACGGCATTAGCAAGGATGGGTCTTCTCATTTTCCACAGTTCATCCCGAGGAAAATGCCGCCCGTCGTTATATAACAACGGTGCTACAAATAGCAGCAAGAACCACTCTGTTTCCAGTTCAAGTGTTAATCTCCTTGATATTAGGGCAATCATTATCCCGAACGCAATTTGTGTTAATGCTGTTGGGATAAACGGTATATAATGGCTGATAACATTCGATATTAATAAACATAGCAGCAAGATTAAAATAGTCATTAATAAATTCATCCGTTACTCTCCTATTGCGATCAGTTTTTTTATTATCCCCATAAATAAAAAAATATTGAAACTTATCTTCAAGTATTTTCCATAATTGTTCAATGCTACATAAAACATAAAGTGTATCCCCCCGCAAACCAGAAGTATCTTTAATTTTTTAAGTATTATCTTTAGTTTTTGGTGGTTAAATGTTTTGAGTCCCAAGCTAGAATAAAAGAATAAGAGAATGAGAGGAGGGCAGCCCTTCACTTGTAAGCGTTTCATTTGTTATGAAAAAAATTTTTGTGGGGGTAGAAAATGATAGGAAAGTTCAAAAGATTTATTTCATTACTTCTTGTAGCCTTTTTAGTAATTCCGACAGGCTGGATTGGACATGTTGCAAAGGCAGCGACAAACGCAGATATTCCCGTTCTTTTGTATCATCGGATTGTTCAAACTCCTACCAATCAATGGACGGATACCAGTATTGACCATTTTAACCAGGCCATGAAGTACCTTCATGACAATGGTTATACCACGCTATCAGCAGATGAATATGTGAGCATCATGCAAGGAACTGCAACGGCTCCTGCGAAGGCTGTTTTATTAACCTTTGACGATGCTACTCCTGACTTCGTTACCACTGCTCTTCCGGTACTGAAGCAATATAACATGAAATCCGTTCTGTTTGTTGTCAGCAGCTGGATTGGCGGCGGTTATAGCATGTCACTAGCACAGTTGCAAAGTTTAGTGAACGAACCTAGTGTGAGTATTGAGAATCACTCCAAAACTCATGACGAAAAAATTTGGGGAAATGGTGCTGCTGGTACTAGCAGTATGACCACTCAACAAGCGACTGATGAAATTGTCACAGCGAATGATTACTTAACAAAATTGACAGGTAAAGCCCCTGTCCTTTTAGCCTACCCATACGGTTCTTTTAATGCGACTGTAAAGGATGTTGCTAAAACCAACGGCATCAAGTATGCATTTAAAGTTGGAACCCCTAGTACTGGGGATTACGAAAAGGGTCGTTACTATGTATTAGATGCTGATTTAGCAACAATTGCAGGCTGGGTTGGCGGACCGGTACCTGAACCTACGACTCCTCCAACAACCGGAGACCAAACGCAAACGGTCTTTCACGAAACCTTTGAAAGTGGTTTAGGTGTTGCAACAAAAGCAGGCAACCCGCAAATAGAAGCAGTTTCCGGAAAGGTTTTTGATGGCAACGCTGATGGAAAAGCAATCTCTGTAAGTGGTAGAGTGAACAACTGGGATAGCGTGGATATCCCTTTCAGCAAAGTCGGCATGCAAAATGGAAAGAAATATACGATTACAGTCAAAGGATATGTTGATACTACCGTAAGCGTTCCTTCGGGTGCACAAGCTTTACTTCAGAATGTGAACAGCTATAGCGGCTTGTATGTAGCAGCCGATTATAAGACTGGACAAGCTTTTACTTTAACGGGTGATTACACCGTTGATACAAGCAAAGATTCTGCACTAAGAATTCAATCTAACGACGCAGGTAAAACAGTTCCATTCTACATCGGAGATATCCTGATTACAGAGAAGGTCGCCGCACCTACTCCTCCTGTAGATACAACAAGATCACCAGCACAAACCTTCAACCCAATTACCTTTGAAGATCAAAAAACAGGAGGCTTCGAGGGCAGAGCTGGTACTGAAACGCTTAATGTAACTAATGAAGACAACCATACTTCCGGCGGTTCTTACGCTCTCAAAGTTGATGGCAGGACACAAGCCTGGAATGGTCCATCACTACATGTAGAGAAGTACATTGACCTTGGAAAAGAATATAAGATTTCGGCATGGGTTAAGCTGATTTCACCAGAAAGCTCACAGCTTCAGCTTTCCACACAGGTAGGCACTGGCGGAGCTGCCAGCTACAATAACCTTCAAGGGAAAACAATCAATAAAGCAGACGGCTGGGTTAAGCTAGAAGGCACTTATCGTTATACCACTGCAGGTGACGAAAATTTGACGATTTATGTAGAAAGCTCAAATAACGCTACCGCATCTTTCTATATTGACGACGTCACCTTTGAACCTACTGGTTCAGCTCCGGTTACAATCCAAGATTTAACTCCGATAAAAGATGTCTATAAAAATGATTTCTTAATCGGAAATGCTGTATCATTAGCAGACTTGGATGGTGTTAGAGGCGACCTTCTCAAAAAGCATTTCAATATTGTCACAGCAGAAAACGCAATGAAACCGGATGGAGTGTATAATGCGAACAGACAATTTGACTTTACCGATGAGGATGCGCTCGTTAACAAAATTGCAGCTGCAGGCCTAAAGTTGCATGGACACGTCCTTGTTTGGCACCAGCAAACCCCAACATGGTTGTATTCTGATGACAATGGACAACCATTAAGTCGTGATTTAGCATTAGCCAATTTAAGAAGACATATTGACACAGTCGTTGAGCATTATGGTAACAAGGTCGTTTCATGGGATGTTGTCAACGAAGCGATTAATGATGGCATAACAAACCCAGCAGATTGGCAAGCAAACCTTCGTCAATCCGGATGGTATAAAGCGATTGGACCGGACTTCGTTGAGCAGGCCTTCTTAGAAGCTAGAAAAGTAGTCGACGAACATGGCTGGAATATTAAGCTTTATTACAATGATTACAATGAAGATAATCAGAACAAAGCACAAGCTATTTTTAACATGGTCAAAGATATCAACGATAAATATGCACAAACTCACCCTGGGAAACTTCTAATCGATGGTATCGGTATGCAATCGCACTATAACTTAAACACCAATCCTGCAAACGTTCAAGCGTCGATGGAAAAGTTTATATCTTTAGGTGTTCAAGTAAGTATTTCCGAGCTTGATGTTACAGCCGGCAGCAACAGCCAACTTACTGAAAAGCAAGCAAATGATCAGGCTTATCTATACGCGCAATTGTTTAAGATTTACAAAGATCACGCTAGTCACATCGGGCGCGTGACCTTCTGGGGACTAAATGATGCGACGAGCTGGAGAGCTGCGCAAAATCCGCTTATTTTTGATAAAAACTTGCAAGCGAAGCCTGCTTACTATGCGGTTATCAATCCGGATAAATTTATCGCAGACCATGCGCCTCAAGTAAAAGTGGCTAAACAAGGCACTGCTTTATTTGGCACCCCGGTCATTGATGGAACAGTAGATGATATTTGGAATAATGCACCAGCACTTCCAATTAATCAATATCTACAGGCTTGGCAAGGGGCAAACGGTACATCCAAGGTTCTTTGGGATAAAGAAAACCTGTATATTTTAACGCAGGTGAGCGACTCCCAGCTCGACAAATCAAGCCCTAATCCATGGGAGCAGGATTCAGTCGAAGTCTTTGTTGACGAGAATAATGCAAAAACAGCTTCTTACGAAAATGGAGACGGACAATATCGAGTAAACTTTGACAATGAGACATCCTTCAACCCTGGAAGCATTGCCAATGGTTTCGAATCTAAAACCAAAGTATCGGGTAATAGCTACGTCGTTGAAATGAAGATCCCGTTCAAAACCATTACTCCACAACACAACACGAAAATCGGTTTTGATTCACAGATCAATGACGGTAAAGATGGTGCCCGTCAAAGCGCTGCTACCTGGAACGACACTACTGGTAATGGATATCAAGATACATCAGTATTTGGCGTCCTAACACTTGTTGACAACGCTGCACCTGTTACAACTGATAACTCACCAATAGATTGGGTTAATAAAGATGTTAAGGTTAATTTTACAGCAACTGATAATGGTTCTGGTGTTAAAGCTACTTACTACAAAGTTGATAACGGTGACCAACAAACTGGAAATTCGATCGCTATTTCTGATGAGGGTATTCACACGATTACTTATTGGAGTGTAGACAACGCTGGAAACATCGAAGCGCAACATACAGTGACAGTCAAAATTGACAAGACTGCACCTGCTACAACTGATAATGCGCCAACAAATTGGTTGAATAAAGATGCTAAGGTTGAACTGACAGCAACTGATAATGGTTCTGGTGTTAAAGCTACTTACTACAAAGTCGATAACGGTGCCCAACAAACTGGAAAATCAATCACTATTTCTGATGAGGGTGTCCATACAATCACTTATTGGAGTGTAGACAACGCTGGAAATACCGAAGCGCAACATACAGCGACGGTCAAAATTGACAAGACCGCACCAACGTTAAAGATTACTCTAGACAAAACAACAATATCGTCACCTAATCATAAGATGGTGCCAGTTACCGCTACTATTAGTTCAGCAGATGCCGCATCAGGAATTGACTCAGTTGTGTTAACTTCCATTACAAGCAATGAGAAGCTTCAAGCTGATGATATTCAGAATGCCAAATTGAATACACCTATTACTGGCTCTACAGCTTCCTTTGCTCTTCGTGCAGACAGATTAGCAACTGGTAATGGCCGTGTATACACGATTACTTTTACGGCAACTGATAAAGCTGGTAATGTAACAACTAAGAGTGTTACTGTTACTGTTCCACATGATCAATCTAAATAATATTTAAAATGCCGAAATACCCTGAATGTGCACCATTCAGGGTATTTTTTTGACTTATATTTTGTTAAGTTAGCTAAACGTGAGTAACTTAATCAGTCATTCAAACAAAATTTCAATTTCACCATTAGACTTTGTACCTAAATATTAGAGATTGTCCAGTCAATCTCCTTATGCCCTATTTGGCGTAAGAACTCATTTGTCCGGAAAAATGGCTTGCTGCCAAAGAAACCACTGTGGGCAGAAAATGGACTCGGATGCGGTGATTTTATAATAAAATGCCATGGTGAGGTAATCAGCTGTTCCTTTTGCTGTGCAAATCTTCCCCACAAGATAAAGACCACAGGTGTCTTTCGTTCATTTAAGATTTCTATGACTTTATCAGTAAACCTTTCCCAGCCTAATCCTTTATGCGAGTTGGGTTTTCCCGCCTGAACCGTGAGCACAGCATTAAGCAGCAGCACCCCCTGCTTCGTCCATTCCGTTAGGCATCCATGATTTGGTATCTCGCAGCCTATATCAGCATGCAATTCTTTATAAATATTTTTCAAAGAAGGCGGAATGGATACCCCTGGCTTGACGGAAAAACTAAGTCCATGAGCCTGCCCTTGTCCATGATAGGGATCCTGACCGATAATCACCACTTTGGTATCCTCAAATGAAGTAAACTGGAGTGCATTGTATATATCATGCCTATCAGGATAAATTACTTTGTTTTGGTATTCTTCCTTTAGTATCTGCCGCAAACGCAAATAATAGCTTTCTGTGAATTCCCCTTCTAATAAAGGAGCCCAGTCATTTTTTAAAATGGTCATTTCAAAAACACTCGTTTCATTTTGGGTTGTCTATTTATTATAAATACCGGTAGAAGGAGTTATCAATGTCAAAAACATTTTTTCCTTAATTGGTTGAATGAAAGAATAGAAATAGGCAGTCACATATAGTGATCTGCCTTTTTTACTCGTGTTTAGAATCTATTAACGTTCTTCAAAAGTTTTGCAAGCTGTTTCGTCCACATTAGAAGCTACTTCGCTGCCGTTAAGACCAATCACATAAATGGAGTCAGCAATGCATTGGTCACCTTTTGCCCAATACTTACAATTTTTAACGTTGCACTTTACCTCTAAATCCATCACTTGCCACCTCCTTAAAAACGTTTTACTCATCAAATACCCTGTCAGGAAATGAAGTAAACATTTTTAGGAATCGTACTGATCGTGGCTAGTATCTATCTCGTAAATAGGAAGCAGACTACGAAACTGGTTGAAATTTTTTACAGAAAGAAGTGAAAAGGATAGTTGGGCAGAATAATTATGCTCTACTATCCCTTTTTTATTATATCTGACCACTTACTTGCTGTTTAACTAAAAGTTGCCTATTTCCTTGGTGCGCTTCTCTCAAAAATTAGATCCTAAGCGCGCCACGGAAACCTCTGGCCGCATAGTAGGATTCTGCTCCATTGTGGTACACGAAGACAGTGTCATAGCGACGGTCACAAAAGATGGCCCCACCGAGTTTTCTAATATTAGCAGGTGTTTTCACCCAACTTGATGTTTTATTATCGAAACTTCCAAGTTTCTGCAGCCCTCGGTATTGCTCTTCCGTTAACATCTCAATGCCCATTTCAGCAGCCATATTGATAGCGCTGTTTTGTGGTTTGTGTTGTTTCCTTGACTCCAGCGCTTCACGGTCGTAACAAACACTTCTGCGGCCTTTAGGACTTTCTGCTGAACAATCATAAAAGATGTATTCGCCCGCCTGATCATCATGAATAATAAGATCCGGTTCACCGCCAGTCCTTTCCATCTCATGAAGCGACCACAGTTTTTCAGGATTAGCTTCTAGCTTTGCTTGTATGTTAGCCCATTCAAGTCCTTTATGGCGGTTCATTTTTTTCTCAAAACGCGCTTTTAATGTTTTGAGTATTTCTTCACGTTGTTCTGATGACAATTTCCTTTTAACATTTTCCATACTAAGACCTCTTCGTATAATATGTTTAGAACTACCTTTTTCAGATCACTTCATTTGCCCGAAAGAATTAGCTTCCTTTTCAGAAATGGTTATTATTAGGCTACTTCATCTACTATTTTCTTATACCTTCTTCATTTTGTCGATACATAATAAATGTTTAAATTTAGTAGAGGTTTTTTTAGAGGATAAAAGGAAATTCATAAGATTATCTGGAAAGGTAAGGGAAATTGTTACATACGAAGGTAATTGCTTCTTTAGAGGTGTAGAGCGCAGCAAAATTGAAGATTGTAGAGAAACAGTCCTAAAGTATTAGCCAAAATAAATCCTTACACTCCCTTCTAGTTTTGCTGTCGCTAAACAATTTTGTATAAAATTCAGGATTTGTTTTTGGTCCCAAGCGAAGAACTCCTTTTTTGCCAAAGAAGAATCACCATTTTTATAGAATTGCTTGTAGGCATTCATAGCCTTTTCAATTTGTTGTATTGAGAAGGTAGAACTACCGCCTGATCCACTAACTCCTGCATAGTAATTATTTGCATCTAGTACATTATACAGTATGGTAGCATTATAATTCCCCATGCTAAAACGCGCATAGGCAATTTCTTTTCCTGCTTTATTGTATCCCGATATATCGTGGCCCATTATTTATCCTCCTTCAAATCTAAATTAACTTATCAGAAATAAATAGTCTTAGGAAACTTATATTGATAATATGTTTAAATGGTTTACCCCTATCCTTTCAAGTCTATTTTTTTTTAAACAATTCTCTTGAAAATAACATGTAAGAAATGGGTGTTTAAGGAGAACTTTGTGAAGATTCAATAAGAAGATGGTTCATAAACGTTTGCATCATTAAAGGTTGTATATATTCTTCGAGGGCTTCATAAAAACATCAGTTTGGATGGGGAAAATGATGAAGAAAAGAAACGTCATAATGTGAAAAAGTAATTATTTTTATTGTCATATATCCATTTTGCTACCTCCTCCTAATAAAATAATATCACATTAGATTTCATATAAATTTAGTCTTTTCAAAAGCTTTTCTACAATTATGTGAACATAAAATAAATAGCCTGTATCGACGACAATTACTTGGTGATCTCGATACAGGCTTTTTTATCAAAATGTCTTATTGAACTGTTTCTTACCAAGAGCAATCACTATTATTGTAGTTCGGCAAATAATAGGAGACCTTCAATTAATATTTTTACTGTTAAACTATTCCATCAAGATTGTTTGAAAAGTTATCAAGCAATGCACGAACTTCATCTGTTGACTTTGTATTCATTAATTGATTTCTTAATTCACTAGCTCCTCGAAATCCTTTGACATATATCTTAAAAAAGCGATGAAGAGCAGTGTACGGACGCAGCCCTAAACTTGAATATTTATCATGGAGATCTAAATGCAACCTTAAGAGATCCAGCAATTCCTTACTACTATGATCTTTCGGTTCTTTTTCAAAGGCAAAAGGATTATGGAAAATACCACGCCCAATCATAACCCCATCAATACCATATTGATGAGCAAGCTTCAAGCCAGTTTGACGGTCAGGAATATCCCCATTGATCGTCAAGAGTGTATCTGGTGCTACCTGATCTCGAAGTTTCTTAATTTCCGGGATTAGTTCCCAATGAGCATCTACTTTGCTCATTTCCTTTCTAGTACGCAGATGGATGGAAAGATTAGCAATATCTTGTTTCAATATGTGTGTCAGCCAGTCGCGCCATTCGTCGACCTCCGAGAATCCAAGTCTTGTCTTTACACTTACTGGCAATCCTCCTGCTTTTGCTGCTTGAATTAAATCTGCTGCAACTTCTGGACGCAGGATAAGGCCACTTCCCTTTCCGTGTTGTGTCACATTAGGGACAGGACAGCCCATATTGATATCGATACCCTTAAAACCAAGTTCCGCCATACCAATACTCATTTGCTGAAAGTATTCAGGTTTATCTCCCCAAATATGGGCCACAATGGGTTGTTCATCCTCTGTAAAAGTCAAACGCCCCTTCACACTTTGTTTCCCCTCTGGGTGACAATAACTCTCCGAATTTGTAAACTCTGTAAAATACACATCTGGTCTGGCTGCCGCGCTTACTACATGGCGAAAAACAACATCCGTCACTTCTTCCATTGGTGCTAATATAAAAAATGGTCGTGGTAAATCACGCCAAAAATTATCTATCATTTCCAATTTCAAATCCTCTCATTACGGGATATCAAGCTAGCTTCTTGTCCCAAAATTAAAAAGCAGATTGTCACTGCTTCTTTTACACTTATATCACGGATAAGCACTTTTTATCAAACCATCAAAAACATTTACGGTTCTGCTTACTTTAACATAAGCTCGTAACAGCTTTAACCTGCCCAGAGTATATATGGTAACACAGGAAATGCTGGTGACCACATATTTACGACTCTAGCAAAAATCTTTTTAGGATGCAAAGCCCTTTCTCCAATTCAACGGAGTCCTTAGGAGATGTTAGTGAAATACGAATAAATTGAGGAGATTCAGCTTTTTTGACCAAGAAACGATGAGAATGATAAACATGGATTCCCTGGTTCAAAGCAATCTGCTCAAACTGGTTTAGCTGCCATTCTTTATGCAATGGTAACCAGCGAAAGAAACTAATCAGGTTTTCGCTCGGATGATTGATTTTAAAATATTTCTGGTAAATCCGGTTCCGTTCTTGCGAAATTTCCCGCTTTTTCCTAATGATTTGTTCAGCAGCCCCTGTATTAATTAATTCTGTTATAATTTCTGCATTTAAGGCAGATGTTTTTACGTTGAGATTGAAAATTCCATAGGTGATTTTTTCAACAAACGGATTAGCGTAAGCGATAAATGCAACTCGGATACCAGAGCTGAGTGATTTGGCAATACTCAGGATATAAACAAACCTTTCCGGTACAAAATGTGAAATTGGGAAATAGCCATTTGGTGCCAGGAAAGAGTATACGTCATCCTCTATTAAAATAAGCCCGTGTTTATTAATAACTTCTGCTATTTCCTTTCTGCGGTTCATATTCATTGATACTGCAGTAGGATTATTGCAGGAGGGACTTAAATAAATTCCCTGCAATGCATTTATTCTGCAGACAGCATCTAATCTCTCCGGATTCATGCCAAACTCATCCCCCTCAATAGGGATTAATTGGATATTCAATATTTTAGCCAGTTCAATAAAATTAGGATAAGTATAGATATCGACCGCTATTTTATCTCCCGGATGAAACAAGGCCATTAGAATAAGTGAAAATGAATTTTGCCCTCCCGAAGTGATCGCTATATTTTCAATCGGTACATCCATGTTAAAGCGCTGCATCCACTTTTTAGCTGCCATTCGATGATAAGGCATACCCAAAGGGTGTCTGTAATCTAATAAATTTTCAAGGTAATCTTTGGCGGCAATGCTTTTAATCGCCTGTGCGACGAATGCGTTTGTGCTGTCGAGGGGCTTAATGATCCCCATCTCTATATAATTCTTATTCTCATCACTGTCCGCCATAAAAATAGCATTTTTTATATTGGGAGTAACAAAGGTTCCCCTTCCGGTAACGGCATATATGAATCCTTTCACTTCGCATATTTTAAATGCCCTTGTGACAGTGCTGAGATTAATATCAAGATAGTCTGCTATTTCTCGCTGAGGAGGAAGTTTCGTATTGGGTGCTAGAAAGCCGTTGAGAATATCATATTCCAGTAAACTGGCAATCGATCGATACAATGGAGGAGCAAGCTGTTTTTTATCCGGCTTCCACGACATAGGATAATTTTCAAACGAATTAACTGGCATATAACACCCTCCCGGGAAAAATTGTATTGCATACAATTATATCATTGAAGCCATACAATAGGGATGATAAAGTAAATTTACATACAAATTCTTATAAGTGGGTGAAAGATTTGAACATCAGTGATAACACGTTTTTGCGGGAAGAAAGCGGCTTCCTTGCCGGTGTACGGGATTGTCTGCCCACTGTACTTGGTTACTTAAGTATTGGCTTTGCGGCCGGTGTTGTGGAAAAAACAGCAGGGCTTACGATTGTTGAAATTGGACTCATATCCTTACTTTTATACGCTGGTTCTGGTCAATTTATTGCTGCCGCGATGATTGGAGCTAATAGTCCGACTCTAGCGATTATTTTTACTATTTTCTTCATTAACCTCCGTCATCTTTTAATGAGCGCGGCTATATCGCCTTATTTCCGTCATCTAACAACAGGCAAGAATATATTCATCGGATCTTTACTTACTGATGAAACATTTGGTGTAGCAATGAATGAAGCAGCAAGTAAAAAATGGCTTAGCGAAAAATGGATGCATGGACTAAATATAACTGCTTATTTGAATTGGTTTATTGCTAATATTGCAGGAGCATTTTTTGGAGAATGGATTTCCAATCCGGAAAAGTTCGGTCTTGATTTTGCATTGCCGGGAATGTTTATCGGCCTGCTTGTTCTGCAAATGTTCAGCCGAAGAAAATGGATGAAAGATATTCTTGTTGCACTAACTGCTGTTGCCATTGTTGTAGGGGTAAGTTTAGTAGCATCTGGAAGTGTAGGTGTTATTGTGGCGACAATCATTGCCTCTAGCGTAGGAATGGTGGTGGAAAAATGGAAGTAAGATGGTCAATCTTTTTAATTATTTTAGGATCAGCCCTTGTAACATTCATTCCAAGAGTACTTCCAATTGCTATCTTAAGTCGTGTGGAACTGCCAGAATGGGCTATGCGGTGGTTGAACTACGTTCCCATTGCCGTTATGGCTGCCTTAGTGGGGCAAGAATTACTAATGCCAAACGGAAAATTGGAACCTTTGCAAAAAAATCTTGAACTAATCGCCGCGATGCCTGCTTTTATGATTGCGATTGTAACACGCAGTTTATTAGGAACTGTTGTAGCTGGAATCCTATCTATCATGGTATTGCGTTTTATATTTTAAATTGGTAAAGGCTGTTAATGCAGTTTTGTAATAAGCATACTAGCAGTATCGGTCTTCAAAAAAGTGAAGAGGGGTTCACAAAGTTATTTTTCAATACTTCGTGAGCCCCTCTTCGTTATATTCCCAACATCTTGGACGTTAACCTTTATTCAGATTAAGCTCAATCATCGATATCAGAGCTTTAGTTTTTTTACTTTAACATGGTTGCTTGGAGGAATTCTTTTGTACGTTGCTCTTTAGGATGATCAAAGAATTCATTTGGCCGATTTCTTTCGATAATTCTACCATCGTCCATGAAGACAATCCAATCAGCCACCTCACGTGCGAAGCCCATTTCATGCGTAACCACTACCATGGTCATTCCTTCATCGGCTAACTCCTTCATGGTTGCCAATACCTCACCAATAAGCTGCGGATCAAGTGCAGATGTCGGTTCATCAAAAAGCATGATATCAGGTTTCATCGCCAGCGACCTGGCAATTGCCACACGCTGCTTTTGACCGCCTGACAATTTGCTAGGATAAATATTCGCCTTATCAAGAAGACCCACCTTTTGAAGCAACTCCTTTGCTTCAGCAATCGCCTGGTCTTTTGGGATTTTCTTTACCATAATCGGTGCTTCAATGACATTTTCAAGGACGGTCTTATGCGGGAATAGATTAAAGTGCTGGAAAACCATCCCCACCGTTTGGCGGATATTATTAATATTGTGGGTTTCCGGGCTAATCTCTTCCCCGTTGATTGAAATTCTCCCACCTTCCTTCTTTTCTAAAAAGTTCAGGCATCGCAGCAGCGTACTTTTACCAGAGCCAGATGCTCCGACCAAGCAGACAACTTCACTTTCATACACGGACATGTTTATATCTTTTAATACATGTAAACTGCCATAAGATTTATGTAAGTTTTCTATTTTTATCATTTCTCGTTCATTCACTTTGTCGTCCTCCTATCGATCACTAACTGCCAATCTCTTTTCGAACAGGCTCACCAGTATCGTTAATATCGCAACAAGTACTAGATAATAAACGGCTACTATTAACAAGTAGGTCATTTCATCGAAATTATTGGAACCCAGTGTTGTCGAAACATTGAACAGTTCATTCATGGAAATAAAGGCTGCAAGAGATGAATCCTTAAGTCCAATAATAAATTGGTTTCCAAGGGGAGGCAGTGCCCTCTTGAAAGCCTGTGGAAGAATGATACGGCGCATTGCTAGTATTCTGGTCATGCCGAGAGAGCGTGCCGCTTCCATTTGCCCTTTATCAATGGATTGAATCGTCCCCCTAAAAATTTCAGCAATATAGGCACCGTTATGAAAGGCAAGCGCAAGAGCCGCTGCCCAAAAGTCAGGAATGAGGAAAATTCCGCTAAAGCCAAAATACAGAATGAAAATCTGGACAATGAGCGGAGTCCCCCTTACAAGGAATACGTACGCATTTGAGATATAGCCCAATACTTTAATCCTGGAAATTTTTAAAAGAGCAAAAAATAATCCGAATAAAATCCCAATTAAAATGGAGACAACCGTAAGCTTTAACGTCAACAGCGCTGCATCTATGAAAAGATTTTTACTACTGATAAATGTATGTAAAAAGTGAGAAAAACTAGGCAAAATAACAACATCCTTTCTTTCTAATAACAATCTATTATTCTGGTTTTTTCGTAATATCCTCACCAAAATATTTTTGACTGATTCGGGATAATGTTCCATCGTTACGAAGTCTTTGAAGTGCATCATTAATCCGCTTGAGCAGTTTTGGATTATCCTTCGGAACTACAATGGCCTGCTCGCTTCGCTCGATTAACTGCTGCCCCTGAATCTTAAACCCTTCCTTTTTTGCACTTTTACCAGTGACAAAATCGGTAATAACGGCGTCATGCCGGCCAATACTTAGCGCTTTTAATGCCGTAATATCACTGTCATACATTTTAATATTACTGGTATACCTTTTGGCTATATCCGCATAGGTGGAGCCCTTTGCGACGGCAACTTCTTTTCCTTTTAAGTCATCTACTGTTTTAATCTTGCTGTCAGGTCTTGTAAAGATCTGTGGACCTGAGTAATAGTAGGGTGTGGAAAAGTCAACTTGTTTGGCGCGTTGTGGGTTAATGGTGTGGCTGGCAACAGCTGCGTCTGCCCGTCCCGTTTTAATGCCCTCGATGAGTCCTTTGAATTTCATCCTCTTCTGGACTGGTTTAAGTCCGAGTTCTTTTCCGACTGCGTTTCCTACCTCAATATCGAAACCAGTCATCGATAAATCATCATTGCTAACATAGCTAAAAGGCTTAAATTCTCCTGAAGCTGCAAAAATAAATTTCTGCTTATCGATCAGCTTTGTTCCATCTGCCAACTGGTTCTTTTGGATACAGCCAGTCAGCATCCCCATTAGAAACAAGCACAATAGAATCATTATGTATCGTTTTTCCATGCTTGATTTTCTCCTCTCTCGTTCAAGCTATACCATTACTTTTCCAGCATTTAAAAAAAGGACTGCTCTTTTGCTTGTGAAGCAGAAGAGCGGTCCCCTGATTTTCATTCACGAAGCTCGAAAGTTTTGCAAGCTGTTTCTTCCACAGTGTCAGCCTCTCTGCTGCCGTGTGAGCCTACCACATAAATGGAGTCAGCCACACATTGGTCACCATCAGCCCAGTACTTGCAGTTTTTAACATTACATTTCACATCCAATTGCATATTGTGCCACCCCCTCTAAACGGTTTTCTATTTAGATACCCCCTGCAAAGTTGGGTGAAACAGATTTTTCGACAATCGTCGCCACTGCAAAGTAGTCCCATCATCATAAATAAAAAAGGCCCTCATCATATATGAGAACCGAGAGACTTAGTATCTTGTTTACTATTTTTCAGAAATGCTATAGTTTATTTATTCTCCATTGGAAGTTCAACAGTAAAAGGTTTTAATTTTTTAGCTGGGACGAAGCTTGAAAAATCAAATAGCAACATTGTATTTTCCAGCTTAAAATTCTCAATCCTTTCTTTTCCGTTTAAGTCAAAAGTAGATTGGAAGTGTGCTGTTGACTTATCAATCATTTTTACCTTATTAAAGGGAATACCATGGTTTTTAGGAGGCCAGGGATTTTCTGGGTCGATCTCGGTTAAATATTCTTTATCAACCAACCAGAAAAGGTATTCCAAATTATGGTTAATTATTTCCAGTTTACCTTTACTCAAATTCTTTGGAAGTCCTGTAAGTTGATAATCTATTACCAAATTCCCACCTTTTTGAGTAACATCATTTACCTGCAAGCCTAAATTGAACCGTGTGCTTTTTAAGGTGAAAGATTTACTATTCAAAAGTTGTTCTACTTTCGGATCTGCTGCAGTTAACTGAGGATAAAAGGAAAGTGAAGTAATATCTGAATTGAACTTGTTCATTTCTCTTCGCATGGTACTATGATATCCATCTTCTTGTTTCGATTCCTCGAGAATTGTTGGGTCTTCAAACCTATAAACTTTTCCTCTATTATCAACAGCTTTTTGTATATAAATATCATCATCCTTGTATTTCTCCACAGTCTCATAAATAAGCGAAGATGATGCTTTTGCTGTGAGTATCTCTTTAATACGGATTTTTACCTCGTCTTCCGGATATTCTTGTTCCTTGTTTATAGCAAGTGTACGATTTTTTTCTTGTTTAATTGGAATATCAAAAATCCATTCGCCTTTTATTCCGTTGATATTATGTATTGCAATGGGGAGAGTAGAATTCTCCTTAAATGATTTATATGGATATTCCATTTTCCATTGAAAGTTATAACCATTAGCCACTTTCTTAATGTTAGTTGACTTTCCACGCAGCCAAGGGTCATAATCCCCCTTATAGTGTTCGAAGTTCATATCAAAGCTTACTTCCCCTTTTTCGTTGCCCCCCTTTTCAACACCTTCATCTACAAATCCTGTAATGGATACCACATTACCATCAAAATAAGCGCTGGTGAGTTTTACAGTCACTCCATTTTTAGTAATGGATTGATTTAATTCTGTAACTGCATCCTGATTCGAAAGTTCAACGCCCATTGAATCACCAAACTCTTGAAAGATTCCTCCAATTAACGGTGCGTTTGCTAATACTTTGTTCATAGTAGGATTAATAAAACCAGAGGCAACAGTCATTCCAAGGAGAGCAGCGGCAGCAGCAGCTGAACCTGCAAAAGCTTTCTTTTTCTTTATATTCCTACCTTGCCCTGACATTTTTAAGCCTTTATCAATAGCGGTAAACACTTTTTCTTTTGGTACCACTATTTTTTCAATAGCTCTTTTTACTTCTTTGTCATCCATTACATTTGCCCTCCTCTTCTTTATAGGATTTTTTTAATTCGGCTTTCCCCCTGCTTAAATAAGTTTTTACAGTTCCTTCGGGGATCTCCATGATTTCACTAATGGTTTTAATAGAATAATCATTGTAGTAAAACAAAATAATAGCGGATCGATAATTCCCTTTTAACTGTCCGATCGCATCTATTAGATTTATAGCTTCGTCATGACCTGAATGATAGGTTACCGTTAAATTAGACATTACTTCGTCTGTTAGCCGTACAATATTAGTTCTTTTCTTAAGAATTTGGCTGGCGCAGCGGATAATAATTTTTGTAAGCCAAGTCATAAAATATTCCGGATGCTTTAACGAATGAATACTCGTAAAAGCTTGATACGTTGCCTCTTGAACGACATCTAATGCATCCTCTTCGTTATGTACATATAGATAAGCAGTCCGGTAGATTCGTTCATAGTACTGCTTTATGAGTTGTTCAAAGGCCTTTTTATTACCCCTGATTGCTTTTTTAACCATCTTATCGCTATCAAACTCCATCTCTCTCTCAACTCCTCTCAACTATTAGTAGAATATATACTTAGAAAAAGTTTCAAAAATTAATAATAAATTTCTCGATGGTACTGCCCAAATTTAATACCGCTTTGTTAAGCCGTTACAAAAAACACAAAAAGGCAACGCCCCGGAGGGTTAGTTGCCTTTCAATAAAATGAGCTGCGTGATTCACTTCACGCGTCCAAAGAGCATGTGGCAATACATGAGGTGCTGCTAGTTTCGCTTCGTAATTTCCATCATAAGTGTTAATTATTTCTCCTTTACAAGACTTTGTTTTCCCTTTAAACTAAGTATGCAAAAGTTTTAATTCAACGAGAAAAGAGATGTTCTTAATGAATTCAGATCTGAAAAAGCTGTTCCTTCTACAATCGGTTTTTTTGAGTATAACTGGGTACAGCACCATTTTTATCAGTTATTATTTCTGGAAAAACAGCACCACACTAGGACCACTGATTGCCTTTAATGGCTTAAGTTATTTTTTGTCGTGCTTTGCATATATAATCGGGACGTATTATCTATTTAAAAATAAGTTAAAAACAAGCTATTATTTAAGCGCTTTGTCAGCCATCATCCTTTTTATTGTCCTGCTTTTAAGTTCTTACTTAAATCATATAGTTCTTCTTGTCATTTCAGCAACTTGTTTTGGTTGTGTTTTTGGTTTCTTTTATTCGTCTTCCAATTATGCGTTAAGTGTTCTATCAACTCGATCAGAACTCGATATCTTTAATTCGCGTATTGGTTATGTAAAAAACATTTTAATGATTATACTTCCACTCATTAACTCTTTTTTAATCTATTATTTTAGTTTCGCGGTTTCATTTTGTTTAATGCTTTTGATTTCAATTTTTTATTTTGTGGCAGTCACCAAAATGCCCTCAATTGAAGCTGAATTTAAATCGAACTTCGTCCACGATTATAGAACTGTTAAGGTGTCTAAACAAATGGTGCCATTTGGGATTATTACCGCAGGTGTTTTGGAATGCATGGCGTGCCTGCAAGTTATTTTGATGGTTGTTTTATCCAAAAACGCGCTTTATATATCGTATTTGAATGTGTTAAATATTGTGGTTTTAACCATTGGCATTGTTTATATATCGAGATTGAAAAAATTGAAATTGGAAACACAGTTTGTGATTTATACCTTAATCAGTACGGCGTTCATTCTGCTTACCGGTTTCGCGCAGTTAGAACCACTTTATTTTGTGGCAATGGTCGGACTTGTGATTTCAGTTTACGTGTACGGTTACACTATGGACAATACATTTTTCAGATATTTAAACGGCATGAGAAAAGAAGATCAAATCGTTATTCTTTTGAAACGTGAATTTTTAATCACACTTGGTCGTTCAATAATGTATCTAGTATTGTACCTGTTTGTTCAGACGATTCATTCTCCTTACCTCCCTTATTTGACGCTTGGAGTGATGCTTGTACTTGTTTACTCACTTATTAGATTCCGAAGATTTGATCATGAAAATGAACAACAGCTAGCGGCGTAGCGATTATCGGAAATTAACAAAAGTACTCTGCAGAAAATACAGTCTGATTACCAGCAAGAAAAAAGTCTATTGTCAGGAAACTGAAAAAGGCAACGCCCAAAGGGTTAGTTGCCTTTTTTTAATATGAGCTGTGATATGCACTCCACGTGTGCTGTATGCGGGAACATATCCACAGGTTGAATATATTTCACCTCATACTTCGGACTTAAAGTTTTAATATCCTTTGCCAAGGTAGAAGGATTACAAGAAACATAAATAAGCTTCTCTGGTTTCACCTGCAAAATCGTTTGAAGGAGCTGGTTGTCTAGTCCGGTTCTTGGCGGGTCGACTACGATGACATCCGGCTTCCAGCCTTTTTTGACCCACTTTGGCAATACTTCCTCCGCTTTACCTGGGACGTATTTTGTATTAGTGAATCCATGACGCTTGGCATTTTTCTTGGCATCATCAATTGATTCTGGGATGACGTCCATCCCGCGGACCTCTGCCGCTTGGTCAGCGAGCCATAATCCAATTGTCCCGACACCACAATAAGCATCGACTACCTTCTCTTTTCCGGTCAAGGCTGCAGCATTTTTAACCTCATTATAGAGCTTGACCGTTTGAATCGGATTCAATTGAAAAAAAGTTCTCGCCGACAGCTCAAATTGTAGATCCCCTAGCGTCTCCTGAATAAACTCTTCACCTGCAAGAGCAAGGGTTTCCGCTCCAAAAATAAGTGAGGTTTTTTCACCATTTATATTTTGAACAATTGATTTCACTTTAGGGAGCCTTTTTTGTATTTCTTCAATAATAGACTCCTTTTTAGGCAAGTCCTTTTGGGTGGTTATCAGAACTACCTGCAGCTCGCCTGTTTCCATACCTACACGTGCAACAATCGTTCTAACAATCCCTTTTCTAGTTTTTTCGTTATATATAGGGATTTGCAAGTCTTGGAGAATTGACTTTACTGTTGTAACGGCTTCATTTGTTTGTGAATGCTGGACCGCACAATGCTCAATATCAATAAGCTGGTGTGAATTCATACCATATAATCCGGCTAAGACCTTGCCATTTTTCTGTGCTACCTGAAAGCTGCTCTTATTCCGGTAACCCCATGGATTTTCCATTCCAATTGTTTCACGAATTTCGAGCTGATTCACGTTCAACTTTGTGTGCCGTTCTAGTGATTGAACAATAATATCCCGTTTTTCTTTCAACTGCTGGCCATATTGCAAATGCTGAAGCTGGCAGCCGCCGCATTGCTCATAAAATGTACATGGGGGCTGGACTCGATGCGGTGATTTAACCCGAATCTTTTTGACTTTCGCCTCAGCAAACTTAGGATTGATTTTAGTTGCCTCAACTACTACCTCTTCACCAGGCAGAGCCCCGGGGACAAAGACTACCTGCTTTTTAAAATAACCCACGCCTTCCCCATTAATTCCGAGTCTCTTTATGGTTAACGGAAAGGTTTGTTTTAATTGTATTTTAATACCTTGTTCGGTTTTCATTTTTCTCACTCCAAATTTTAAAAAAGCTTGAGTTGTATTATAGCATGTTTTATATTGAAAAGCCGAATTCTGCCTGAATCCGGCTTGGTAAGTGTTTACTAAGGTATTGCGGCAAATCTTTGTTCATTCTTTTTAAATAACAAAAAAAAGGCAACGTCCAAATGGGTAAGTTGCCTTCATTAATATTTACAAGTTAAATTTTTTCTATCTGCCAATCACTTTATTTAAGAATTGGACCAATCTTGGGTTTTCATTATTTGTAAATACTTCCTCAGGTGTTCCTTTTTCTACAATGACCCCTTGGTCCATAAAAATGACCTGATCTGCGACATTTTTAGCAAATGACATTTCGTGAGTCACTACAACCATGGTCATACCCTCATCAGCTAGGTCCTTCATTACCTTTAGCACCTCACCGACCAATTCAGGATCAAGGGCAGAGGTAGGTTCATCAAATAACAACACAGCCGGATCCAACCCCATCGCACGAGCAATCCCTACCCGTTGTTGTTGTCCACCAGATAATTGATGCGGATACATATTAGCTTTATCTCGCAAACCAACCCTGTCTAGTAATGTCAGAGCTTTCTCCCGAGCTGCTGTTTTTTCTCGCTTTAAGACATGAACCTGGCCTTCCATTACGTTCTCTATCGCTGTTAAATGAGGAAATAGATTATAATTTTGAAATACCATTCCCGTTTGCTGACGAAATGACGTTATGGAAGAAGAGGACAATTTTGTTTTTCCTGAGAAATCAATGGACTTTTCACCTAAAGTTATTTTCCCTGACTCAGGAGTTTCTAGTAAATTTAAGCAACGCAAAAATGTCGTCTTGCCTGAACCGGAAGGACCGATAATAACGGCTGTCTTGCCTTTCTCGATGGATAAATCAATTCCCCGTAGGACCTCCAATTCTCCAAATCGCTTAGTCACTTTTTCAACTGAAATCATATATCTCCCTCCCTCCATTATCTAGCAACGCCTTTTTCATATCGCCGTTCAAGCTTCGATTGCAGATTAGATAGGAAGGTACAAAAAATCAAATAAATGAAAGCCACTTCAATATATAACCATAGGGGTTCATACGTCACTGAAGCAATTTGTTGACCTTTTTGAAACATTTCTGTAACAGTAATCGTCGCTGCTAATGAGGTATCTTTGACAAGACTGATAAAGGAATTCCCAAGCGGCGGCAGGGATACTCTTATTGCTTGCGGCAGGATAATTCTCCTCATCGCCTTCGACTTTGTCATTCCAATCGAAAAGGCAGCCTCCCATTGTCCTTTGGGGATCGATTGAATGGCGGCACGAATGATTTCAGAGCTATACGCACCTACATTTAGGGTAAATCCGATGACGGCTGCCGGAAATGGATTTAACGTAATTCCCATGCTTGGGAATCCATAAAAGAGGATAAAAAGCTGCACTAATAATGGTGTGCCGCGAAAAATCCACAAATAAAATCTCGCAATTGCATTCAATTGCTTTATACTCGACAGGCGTGCTAAAGCAGTCAAGAAAGCAAGAATAATCCCCAGTGCAAAAGAAATCAATGTTAAAGGGATTGTAAAATACAATCCCGCTTTTAAAAGTGGAAAAAAGGAATCACTTAGGATTCCCATTATCCGATGTAAACGATCATCTGCCATCAATTTGAATCAATCCTTTACTTAGAAACATCTTCTCCAAAGTATTTCTTGGAAATTTTTAAGTAGGTTCCATCTTTTTTCATATCTGCTAATGCCTTATTTACTGCCTTAACTAATTCAGGGTTATCTTTACGGAATAAGAAAGCATTTTGTGTAGCGTTTGGCTCTGTATAAACAACCTTAATTGGTAAATCAGGACGTTGTTTCTTTAGATCTAAATAAGAAAGGCTATCATTAATGGTTCCATCAATTCGTTTAGAAGTAATCAAATCAATTGCCTGGTTAAAACCGTCAACCACTGTATTAGTTGCCCCATGTTTTTCAGCAACGACTCGGTAATTGCTATCTAATGACTGTCCAACTTTTTTACCCTTCAAATCATCAAGCGATTTAATCGTATTATTATTTGATCCTACAATTAATACTGCTTTTGAAGCGATATAAGGATCTGACATATCATATTTTTCAAGTCGTTCAGGACGAACCGCAACTTCGTTCGCAACCATATCATAACGTTTTGCATCCAGACCGGCAATCATTCCGTCCCATTTCGTTTCAATAAACTTGGGCTTAATGTTTAGACGTTTAAATACTTCTGTTGCTATTTCAATATCAAAACCGGTTAATTTATCGTTATTATCATGAAAGGTAAATGGAGCATAAGTACCTTCCGTACCAATCGTTACTTCGCCTTTCGCTTTAATTTGATCATAAAGTGATTTATTAGCAGTTGATGCTGTATCATTCTTTTTATCTGTATTGTTACATGCAGCTAGTGCAAACAACAAAAGTATGCTTACAAAAGATAGTAAATATTTCCTCACAGTTAATCCCCCATATTCTTATCGGTTTTATTTATTTTCTTACATTAATCCAGAAATTCTATTATGTCAATAAAATAATTCAACTATATTAAAAAACAATTTTTCAGAAGATAAAAAATTCAAAAAGCCGAATTCTGTTGAATCCGGCCTCGTTTAGTTACTTAGGTTTAGGAAAATCATCGAGGCTTTTAAATTTATAGCCCCTCTTTTTCAAGTCTTTAATCGCTTGTTCGAGTGCATCGGCGTTATCTTTTGAGACCGAATGCAGCAGAAGGACACAGCCTGGATGAACTTGCTTCATAATATTATTGTAAGAATATTGCCAGCCTTTTTGCTGATTAATATTCCAGTCAACGAATGCAAGTGACCAGAAGACATGTGTGTACCCCTCTTCTTTTGCAATTTTCATGGTTCTCTCGCTAAATACACCACGAGGCGGGCGAAGATACTTCATTCCTTTTTGCCCGGTTACTTCTTGTGTTTTGACCTTTACCTTTTTTAGCTCTTCACGGATTTTTTCATCACTAACAGCGGTAAAATCCGGATGGCTCCAGGAATGGTTGCCGATGATATGTCCTTCTTTCACCATTTGTTTGGCAAGCTCGGGCTGTGAGTTTAGAAAATGTCCTGTCACAAAAAAGGTTGCTGGGACTTTTTCTTTTTTCAAGACTTCGAGAATTTTCGGAGTGTAGCCATTTTCGTATCCACTGTCAAAGGTAACATATAAGATCTTTGACTTAGGGTCGCCTTTATAAAAAGCCCCGTATTTTGCCAGCAGCTGGTCATACTGGGCGCCAGCTTCGGGCGGAATCTCATTTTGTGCTTTTTTAAACCCCCAGTTAATTGGCTGGTTAGATACTGCCGCATAGGTACTAGTCGGGATTAATAAGCACATGATGGCAAATAAGGTGATTAAGCGTTGCATCCATGTTCCCCCTATTATTTTGTTAATTTTAGTGTTTGTTATTAAGGGGAAAAGGATAATTAGTATTTATAGGAAATCTTTAGGGGGATGGTAGTTGCGGCCTTTGGTTGTACCTGTATATGGGAAATTTAATAAGGACATGGTATAGGTGGTGATTCGTGAAGATGGCAGATGAAGGAATGAGCGCAGTTCCATGTTAGAAAACGAGGAATTTCCTAACAAAAAGTAATCTTTTACAGCATTCAAATAGGCGTCTTGAGAGATAAAATGACAGTTAGGACACTTCCAATTCTTTCTCTGATAGTCCATTGAAAAAGAAAAGCACTTTGGACATTGGACCCCAGTTATTACTTCTGATTTTAAAATCCTAAATTTCTCATATAGGTCTGTATTTAATGGTGTATGTTTCTTTAGAAGCAGCCTTTTTATTTTTTCCAATGTTTTGTTATCTAGTAGTTCACGATTATAACGATGATAAAGAACCTCTAATTTTTTCAGTAAGTCACTTAACCGGCAGACCTTCGTTATAGCTTCCGAATATCCGGAACTAATAACTAATTCAGTTGAGGATTTGCTAATCACCACAAGGGATTCTATTGGGACAGATGGTATCTTATATTTTTCTAAAAAATAAGATAACAACAGGTTGTGTCGGTTGGCCTGGGAAACGGGATTTTCATAAATAACTCTTTTATCTTCATACTCTTGGATCATTTGATTTGGGTCGATAATTAGCTTTCCTGAGTGGTTTTTACCATCTAACATGAAAATTCCTCTGGAGGAGAGAAGCAGGGCATCAATTTGGAAGTAGGCATTATCTCCATATTGTAGGCGGAGATCGTGAAAAATATAGAACCGTTCCGATGGTATTTGGTTTAAATAATAATTTATTTTCCGTTCACCATTATATCCTGACCTTGAATTTTTGATAAAAGACTTTAAATCGGAAATACTAGGATGATTTTGAGCGATTCTTTTCTCGAGAGCTTCTGCCCTTTGCAAAATAATGGGTGCTTTTAAGTTTTTAACGAACAAAATTCATGCCTCCCTTCATATTGAAGGATAAATTCGATTTATTAGATGCACTATCCTTTAAAATTCACGTGAACTTTTTATGAATTAAACATCAAATCGGTTTACTTGTTATAGGAATCCTACAATTTTAGTGCAGAATTCTACAAAGTAAAGGAGGAATTCTACAATTATTCAATTTATTCTACAAATCAAGGCTCCAATTCTACATCACTTAGAAATTAATTTCCGATTTAAAGATATTTTGCCCTAATTCTACGAAAGACTAGAGGAATTCTACAACATTCAATACTTATTCAACAAAAAATGTACCTTTTTACCAACTATCTCCTTACAAAAAAAAGGACAGGCGCCCCACTAACGCCTATCCCCAAACCCCTATTATTTAAAAACCGGCTCCTTAAACTGAGCTAACTTTTCCAATGAAGACTTATCTACATCAGCATGCAGGCTGTTGCCATGTGAGTCCATCGTTACAACGGCCGTAAAGCCTTCAACACGAAGGTGCCACATCGCTTCAGGAATACCAAACTGCATCAAATCAACGCCTTCAACACCTTTAATACAATCCGCATAATATTGGGCAGCGCCGCCAATCGCGTTCAAATAAACACCGCCATGCTCGTTCAAGGCTGCCAATGTTTTCGGTCCCATTCCGCCCTTACCAATCACGGCACGAATACCAAACTTCTTCATGATATCACCTTGATAAGGCTCCTCACGAATACTAGTTGTCGGACCAGCAGCCTTTACATGCCACTTGCCATTATCGTCTTTTAACATAACTGGACCGCAATGATAGATAACCTGTCCATTCAAATCAACCGGTGCCTCATGATCACTTAAATATTTATGAATCGCATCACGGCCGGTGTACATTAAACCATTGATTTGAACGACATCGCCAACCTTTAACGAGCGAATCTTTTCTTCTGTAATCGGGGCCTCTAACGTAATCACATCGGTGGACAACGCAGCAGCTGTTTCCTTTTCTGCTTCCGTTTCAGCGAAATCTATGAACTCACCATCCTGATAAGCCCACTCATTAATCTCACCCGTTGCAGCATCCACACTCACACCTAAGCGGCGGAATGCCCAGCAGTTGTAGGCAACTGAAACATAAAAGCTTGCTGGAATCCGGTTCATGACACCGATTTTACAACCTAAAAGGGTTGCTTCACCGCCAAAGCCCATCGTTCCGATTCCTAATTTGTTTGCATTTTCCATTACATACTCTTCTAGTTTGCGGAGATCCTCGTTTGGATTCACGTCTTCAACCGAACGGAATAATTGCTCTTTTGCTAAGTCATAACCTGATGAACGGTCACCACCGATACCTACCCCAATAAAACCAGCGCTGCAGCCTTGACCCTGTGCCTGGTAAACAGAATGCATGATACATTTTCGAATACCATCAAGATCACGGCCGGCACGGCCAAGTCCTTCTAATTCACATGGCAGGTTGTATTGAATGTTTTTGTTCTCACAGCCGCCGCCTTTTAAAATTAACCGGACATCAATATAGTCCTTTTCCCATTGATCAAATTTAATCACTGGTACCCCGGCACCAAGGTTATCCCCGCTGTTTTTACCTGTTAAGGAATCCACAGAGTTCGGGCGCAGTTTCCCTTCCTTTGTAGCAAGGACAATGGCATTTCTAATCGCTTCTTTGATTTCTAATTGGTTAACGCCCACAGGCGTCTTAATTTTAAAGGTTGGCAGACCAGTATCCTGACAAATTGGTGAAACTTGATCGTCAGCCATTTTAATATTGTTGGTAATCGTTGCAAGACTCATGGCGGCACTTGTTCCTGCATTTTCTTTTTGCTTGGCCGCTAATACAGCACGGCGAACGTCTTTCGGAAGTTTCGTTGATGTTTCAACAATTAGCTCGTACATGCTTTCTTGAAATTTTTCAATATTCAATTCGAGTACCCCTTTCCCTTGGTTCTCCCATTTTCTCTATTTTTAATTTTACAACTATTTACACGCTTACATTATACTCCTATAACCAGTAGAATTAAAGGAAATGTAAACGGAATTTCCCCATTAAAAAGAGCCTGTTATTCAACAGACTCACTCACTTCACGATTAGTAAATTCTCGGCATTTAGATTCCATCTCATCGAGCATCGAGATTAAACGATCAATATCCTCTAACTCAGTTTCTTCGGGATCAATCGCATCAAGTACATCGATAAACATATTTAAACGGTGTTTTAGGAAATCCACTTGTGTATTTTTATTTTGAATTGGGCTGCCCAAATGATCCACTCCTTTCATTACCGTTCCATCCTATCGAAATATAACAACTTTGGCAATGGGTTAATCATATTTTGCCCAGTTTCCTAAAAAAAGAACCCCTCAGTTAGAGGAGTCTTAAATATCCACGCAATTATCTCGGCCGTTCAGAGGCTGCAAAGCCAAAGGAAACATAATCCTGTACAGGGATCCAGGCTCCAATGCCTTGGGAGGTAACGTTTTTGATAACAATAAACTTTTTACTTCCTTTCAGCATCAAATAGACTTCTCCGTATGTGACCTTTCCTTTTTCACTTACCCCCGGCGCATAAGCATATAAATAACCCAAGCGATTTGGCGGGATATTGTAAATGTGATCATTCTTAGTCCCTGTACCAATAATGGTTTCAAAGGCTAACGGAAGACGTGTCTTTTCCATTGCCTTCAACAACATCATCTTTTTGACTTCTTCTGCATTCGGAATTTTAGAAGTCAAACCGCCTCTGATAATCTTTTGTGATTCCTGTACATACTTGATTTGATACGGAGTCTTGCCGCCGCGATTATCAAAATAATTGGTGTTAATTTTTTGATACTCCCAGTTAGGAGAAGTTTCGGATGATTCGTAGTTTAATGGCCACTGGCCAAGATAAATAATCGCTCTGTACCCAATCGCAAACGGCGAACTGTTAATGCTTGACTCATTAAGCATCCGAATCAGATCAGGGTTTTGAATTTTAACTCTTGAAGAATTAATCAGTTTTTTGGTCATATCACTTGGTTGCAGTAATGGTAAGTCCTGTGTTGAATTCGGGTACGTATTTTCTTTCGAAATGTTACGAACCGATGGTGGAACCTGATATTTTTGATATTTTATTGCAGATTGTTTTACCGGGGCTTTTTGAGCAAAAGCAGACGGTATAAAGGTTAACATTAATAGCAGTGTCATAAATAACGAAACATTTTTCTTCACGAGCTGGAACTCCTTTCACTAAGAACATTAATCAGTCTGCTAATAGTTTTTTCGGAGTTCCCCCATATTATCCATTTCCCTCTAAGACTTTTTTAACTATACTATGAATATTTCATTTGCAAACGCTGCATAAGTTTCTCAAAATAAGGAAAAAACAGTTGAATGGCTGGTCCTACTGTAAACGTAATAATGAGAGTGCCATAGGAAATCGGCCCATTTAGGAAAAAGGCAGGAATCAATGCAGTAATTTCACCAATGGTCTTGGCTGCCATCAAGTTAACACGGAACCGCTCCTTGATAGCTAACATGAAGTTATCAATCGGGCTTTGGGGAAACTTCGCCTGTAAATAAATCGATGCACCAAAACCGATAATCAAAATCCCAGTCAATAACATAAGCAGCTTCACTATTAGGAGTTGAACATGAAATAAATTGAAAACAGTATTGAGCCAAAAGTCAACTAACAAGCCAATTACAATAATAGTCATCAAAGAAAGGAGATCAGGTCTTCTTTTTACTAAGAGGCCATTAACAAAAACTAAAATAACTCCATCAATCATGACCCATTTCCCTACCGATAGCCCCACTTTTTCTGTCAGGGCAACATTCAAAGCATCCCATGCCCCTACCCCAACGTCTGAAACCTTAATGGTCATACATACGCCAAAGGTCATGATTGCTAGCCCAATAATGAAAAATAATAAGCGTATAGTAAATTTCATCTCTCTCTCCTTATGTATTGGTACTGAAGTAACAAAATTGTAATAATCTGATTATTTACAAAACTTTAACTAGGAATTATAATAAACTTAACCTTAAAAAAAGGAGGGCAGTAATCAATCGGTTTACGAGATACTTACTTTTACCTAACTTAAGGAGGTTGGGATTCCCGTCTTATATGAAAATTCAACACTCGTGTTTTACTATTAGTTTCCACTAAACATGAAGGTTGGTGATTGATGGTACCCACAAAATGAAAACGATTGATTTAGAACCCTAAAAAAATAGTGCTGCATCAGTATAGCACATGAATGAAGATTTACCTTACATCGAAAAATTTGTAAAAAAGGAGACTCTATACCATTTGGCATAGAGTCTTTTCTATTTCTATAACAAGAAAAAGCCAATCCCCATAATGACATAGGCAGCTAGTAGTGTTAATCCTTCAAACCAGTTGGACTCTCCATCATTCGAAATAACCACCATCAATAGGACTGATGAAACCATCGCGATTAGTTCCTGCCAGCTGAAAATAAGCGGCATCGACGTTTCAAAGAGGAGCGAAACGAGAACTAGCACTGGCAATACAAACATCGCCACTTGTAAGGTAGATCCAATCGCAATTTCAACAGCCACGTCCATTTTATTTTTGTAGGCCATCAACACGGCAGAAGCATGTTCTGCGGCATTCCCGACGATTGCGACAATAATGACGCCAATAAATAATTCTGACCAGCCAAATGTGTCCCCAACATATTCAAAGGTATGAACTAGATGTTCGGAAATATAAGCGACAGCAAGGGTTGCGATGAGCAGGACTGTAATTGCCTTCCCTTTCCCCCATTCGGGAACTTCCTCCTCATGGACCTCTTTAGGGGCAGCCGATTGATAGACTCCGCGATGGGTAACCAGCTTAAAGAAAAGAGCCGCTAAATAAAGCAAAATCAAAATGACTGATGTTCCTATACTTAAAGTTAGTGTACTGGTATCATCCATATTAATTGAAAAAACTTCTGGAATAACGAAGGCGATCATGACAGCAAACATTAACAAGCCGGAATTATGTCTGGCATCATACACATTAAATTCCTGACGCTTGAATTTTAAACCGCCAATAAAAAACGAGAGCCCCGCAACAAGCAGTAAGTTCCCTAGTACGGAACCGGTTAACGAGGCAAGAACCACGCCTACAAGACCTGCCTTTAAGGAAAAGATGGAAATGATCAGCTCTACCGCATTTCCGAAAGTTGCATTTAACAACCCGCCGATCCGGGGACCAGCCACAATTGCAAGACTCTCCGTGGCTCTTCCCATAAAACTTGATAAGGCGACGATGGTTAAACAGTACAGGATAAATAATATTATGCTCGACCAGTGCATCATGGTTCCAATCACAGACACTGGAACCCCAATGAATGTCATTAGCATAAAAACTTTATTCGTCAATGCATTCCCTCCAGTTAATTCAAACTTCTCTTTTATATTTTTCCACTTGTACCTTAATTTACCTAAAAATAAGAAAAATGTCTAGGTAACAATTCCCTTGCAAATGACCTACTTTCTAGATACCATCATGGAGGGACTATTAAACTTACTTTACATTACGCGAGGATGTTTTATGAATAAAATAAATGTGCGTTTTTGGATCCTTGTCAGTATTGTGGCAATCTCAGGATTCTCTCAAGGGATGCTCCTTCCGCTCATAGCAATTATTTTTGAAAAAAACGGAGTTTCTTCTTCATTAAATGGCTTTAATGCAACCGCCTTATATATCGGAATACTCTTAGTATCTCCGTTTATGGAAAGGCCGTTACGAAAGTATGGATACAAGCCTGTTATCATTTGGGGCGGAGGTCTAGTTGTTATTTCTCTTGCTTTATTCCCCCTTTGGAAGACATTCTGGTTTTGGTTTGCATTACGATTATTGATTGGGATTGGTGATCACTCGCTTCACTTTGCAACTCAAACGTGGATCACCTCATCTTCGCCAGCCGAAAAACGCGGCCGGAATATTTCCTTATACGGGTTGTTTTTTGGAATTGGTTTTGCGGCAGGACCCTTAATGACCCCACTTGTCACTATTAATCAATCCTTACCTTTTATTATTTCTTCAATTTTATGTTTAATTGGCTGGGGTTTTGTCTTTACGCTGAATAATGAATTCCCTGAACAAACTGTCCACATTAATTCTTTTTTAGCAACAATTAAACAATTTAAACAAGCTTTCAAATATGGCTGGGTTGCATTTTTACTTCCTTTTACATATGGGTTCTTAGAATCCTGCTTAAACGGAAGCTTTCCTGTTTACGCTCTCCGGACCAACATTAATGTTTCGAGTGTTTCCCTTGTTCTCTCTGTGTTTGCCCTTGGCAGTATCATTACACAGCTCCCATTAGGAATGTTAAGTGATCAATTTGGGAGGAGAAATGTCATCATGATCGTGTTGCTGCTCGGTTTTTTAAGCTTTACGCTGGCTAGTTTTGTGGGGCACTCGTTTATTGGCCTTTTCATCGCCTTTCTTTTTTCGGGGATGGTTGTCGGATCGACCTTCTCACTCGGTATTAGCTTTATGACGGATTTGGTGCCAAGGTTTCTGTTACCAACCGGTAATTTATTATGTGGAATTTTCTATAGCCTTGGCAGTTTAAGCGGACCAATAATTGGCGGTTTATTTATTAAGTTTTTTCAAAATGTAAGTTTCTTTTACATTATTAGTATCATGCTCCTTATCGTCGGCTTTATCATTTTTGCCTTTGCCAAAAAAACTGCAGTAAGGCTGGAACAGCAAAATACCTAAGTGCTTTTTGTAAGAGCAAATTCATATCTTAAAACATACGATATATGGTAAAATAAATAAAAAGAATATAGGTTGAGATTCGTGCTGTCATCACTTGATGACAGCTTTCGTGTTTTTTAAGGGTAATGAAGATGATTATTTTTCTCAATTAGACTCAAAAGCGGAAGCGCCCGTTTAGCGAAGGACACTGGCCGCTGGGCGCTGCAGCTAGACGTATCAAAAATAAGGGGGGAGTACAATGAGTTCCGAAGCAAAAGTTCTAACAAAGAGGATTCAAGAAGTCAGTTTGGTTGAAAAAATAAAACCACATATCGAATTGATAGCGGCAGCACTAAGCGGGGTTTTAATCGCTTCAGGCTGGCTGTTGGATAAGTATGGGTATGGGGTCGAATCGATAATTGCTTATTTACTGGCATTTGTGATTGGGGGATTCGCTAAAGCAAAAGAAGGAATTGAGGCAACATATGAAAATAAGGAACTAAACGTTGAAATGCTGATGATCTTTGCCGCAGTCGGTTCGGCCATCATCGGTTATTGGACGGAAGGAGCAGTATTAATCTTTATTTTCGCCGTCAGCGGTGCTTTGGAAACCTACACGATGAATAAAAGCCACAGAGAAATCTCCTCCTTAATGGAGCTGCAGCCACAAGAGGCTTTACGAATTACCAATGGTTTTGAAAAGCGTATAGCTGTTTCTGAACTAATAGTTGGTGACCATATCCTGATTAAACCGGGTGAGCGTGTCCCTTCTGATGGAGTTATCATAAAGGGGCAAACCAATATTGACGAAGCAGCCATTACCGGAGAATCCATGCCTGTTTCGAAGAGCGAGCAAGCAGAAGTTTTTGCCGGTACTGTCAATTTGACTGGGTCTGTCACAGTCGAAATAACAAAGGCTAGCACCGATACACTTTTTCAAAAAATAATCCAGCTGGTTCAATCGGCTCAAAGTGAAAAATCACCTTCTCAGCTTTTTATTGAACGTTTTGAAGGAACCTACGTGAAAGTGGTCCTGCTTGTCGTCATTACCATGTTCTTTTTACCATATTTCTTACTTGGCTGGAGCTGGCATGAGTCTTTTTATCGGGCGATGATTTTACTGGTTGTTGCCTCACCATGTGCCCTTGTTGCCTCGATTATGCCTGCTACCCTCTCCGCCATCTCAAATGGGGCAAAACACGGAATCTTAGTTAAAGGTGGAGTCCATTTAGAAAATTTAGGACATTTAGAAGCCATTGCCTTTGATAAGACGGGTACCTTAACAAAAGGAAAACCCGAAGTAACGGAAGTAATAGTAAAAGAAGGACTCAATAAAGAAGACCTTATTTTAAAAGCTGCATCGATTGAGAACCAATCAACACATCCACTTGCTCAATCAATTGTCAACTATACTAAACAATCGTTGAAGAAAGAGTTATTACAACCAGACAGCCTTGAAGATATACCTGGCTGGGGAGTAAAAGCATCCATTAACGGCGAGCAGTGGAAAATTGGTAAAGCAGCATTTGTTGGAAACGACGAGGCCGATAAGTTTGCTGAAGGTAAGGCTAAAGAACTCGCTGGCTTAGGGAACACCCTAGTCTTTATTGAAATTAATGGTGTACTCTGTGCGATGATAGCTATGAAAGATGTGGTTCGGGAAGAAACAAAGCATGCGATTGAGGACTTAAAAAAACAAAGTATCAAGACCATTATGCTTACAGGTGATAGTGAAAAAACAGCTCGGGCTATTGCTGCCGAGAGCCATGTAGATGAATATTACGCAGATTGTCTACCCGAGGAAAAGGTTGACCAATTAAAACAACTTAAAGAGAAATATAAAACAGTGGCGATGGTTGGAGATGGTATTAATGATGCCCCTGCATTAGCGATTGCTAACGTCGGAATTGCGATGGGAGAAGGAACAGATGTAGCACTTGAAACAGCTGATATTGTGTTAATGAAAAATGATCTGCCTAAAATTGCCGAAGCCGTCCGTCTTTCACAGCGAATGAACAAGATCATTAAACAAAATGTAGTTTTTTCTATCGCAGTTATTATGCTTCTAATATGCTCGAATTTCTTTCAACTGCTGGATTTGCCATTCGGGGTCATTGGTCATGAAGGAAGTACCATCCTTGTGATCTTAAATAGCCTTAGGCTGTTAAAATCATAAGTAAAGGACCAGGTGAATTCCCACCTGGTCCTTTTATATTAGGCTTAGTGATAGCCGTTAGATCCGTTTGCAGAACCCGAAGTTTTATTCCCCTTACTGCCTTTACCCTTTTGCTTCGTGCCGCCATCTTTTTTCGTATGCTTTGTCATCTTGTCATCCTCCCTTGATGTTCGGGGACTAAGTCCCTAATCATAGTTTGGCCGGATGAGTTATTTTCAGTAAGGTAAGTGTTAGCAGTTTGTCTTGTATTTTTCACTGTAGAAGGCATTTACTTCGCCTCCAAGAATAATAATAAAGGCTGATAAATATAACCAAATCATTAACACAATAATGGCACCAATTCCTCCATATGTAAGGGAATAATTACTTATGTTCCCAACGTAAAAGGATAGACCCATTGACGAGATAATCCAGCCAATCGTGGCAAAGATGGCTCCGGGAAAAGCACTTCTGCATTTAAGCTTTACATTCGGTGCTATCCAATAAAGCCCCGTAAAAATAAGAAATAAAATGATAGTACTGCCCAGCCAGCTTAACGTATTCCAAATCTTAATAAATTCTTCCGTATAACCTAATTGCGAGAATAAAAAAAGGCCTATTTCCTTTCCAAACACAGGGAGGATAAGGGCAAGTAAAAAGACAAAAATCATACCAAATGTTAATAAAATCGCCGTACCCCTTGCCACTATGAAGGAACGGCTTTCCTTCACGTTATAAGCTTTATTAAAAGCCCTTACGATGGCGTTAATTCCATTCGATGCTGACCAAATGGTCCCTATAATCCCGAACGAAAGTAAGCCGCCATTTCGTTGACTCATAATTTCTTTAACATTTTTTTCAATAAGCGCCATTGCCTCATCCGGTGCGAAATCGCGGATCATCCCGAGGATATTCTGATGTGGTATCGGGATATACGGAAGAAGCGAAAATAAAACAATTAAGAGCGGAAATAAGGAAAGAAGAAAAAAATAGGCCAATTGCGCACTCAAACCAGGAAGATCATCTTCTTCAATCCGATGCCAAAGTAATCTAAGCAATGAAGAGCGTACATTTACTTTCTTGTCCATATAGATCCTCCTTCTTATTTGTGATTTAGTGTCCGTTTCCTATTACATCATCTAAAAATTCATCCTCATCATTAACAGTAACAAAGGTTTCTTTCGTTTCTTTAATAATTTCGGTTACCTGTGGTGTCAGTTCCCTTAACTCCTCCACTTTTTCCGTAATAAATGTTATATCTTCGCTAACCGTTTCAAAGGTGGATTTAATTTTTGCAGCTGTTCCCTTGACTTTTTCAGATACTTCATCAGGATGACGCATGATATAACCTACCTTACTAGAGGTCTTTATTACATTCTCCTTCATAGCCTCACGTGTACCTTTATCAAATAAGCTAAGTGCTCCACCTGCAATGGCCCCTAGCAGCATACCCTTCCAAAACTGATTTTTCCTCGTCATCTTAACCTCTCCTTCGTGCTTTATCATTATCATTGGCTCTTCTTAAAAGAAAATAATACCATTGTTTATCTTACCATTTATTTTGCGATATCAAACCTTACAAGTTATCATTAATCATTTTCTTTGGACAAACTACAGGTGAGATTAATATTGACAGATACTTTTTAACATGAAAAGATGAGATTAAAATTTGTGAAAAGGGTGAAGGAAATGAATTTATCAGAAAAGTCTATTGAAAATGTCGAATTCATGATTGAACAAATAAAAGAAAAGTTAAAGGTACTTAACCTTGGAGCGATTAAACCCTCCCATTTTGATGAAGAAATGTACGAAGAATTAAAGGAAATCTATGAAATGGTCTTGAAAAAAAAATCATTTAGTCCAAATGAAATGCAGGCCTTAGTCGAAGAACTTGGAAGTCTAAGAAAAAAATAATAAAAAAGACCCGTTATTTATGAATTATCCAAATAACGGGTCTTTCGTTTATTTTTGTTCAGTTAAAATAATAGGACCGTCCTTTGTTATGGCCAGTGTGTGCTCGTATTGCGCAGAATATTTTCCATCAATCGTTCTAGCAGTCCAGCCGTTTAGATCCATTTTCGTCTGGTATCGTCCAATGTTAACCATAGGCTCAATCGTAAATACCATTCCCTCTTTGATACGCGCCCCCTTGCCTGGAAGCCCATAATGTGGAATATCTGGTTTCTCATGCATAACTGCTCCGATGCCATGACCAATAAAATCACGAACAACAGAAAACCCTTCACCTTCTACATACGTTTGGATCGCATGACCAATATCCCCAATTCGATTTCCGGCAACCGCCTGCTCAATTCCTTTATATAAGGCTTCTTTTGTTACCATTAATAAATGGGCTGCCTCCTCCGAAATTTGGCCAACACCGTAAGACCAAGCAGAATCCGCAAGTGCCCCATTATAATTCACAACCATATCAATCGTGACAATGTCACCATCTTTTAATGGGTCCTTTCGGGGAAACCCGTGACATACCTCGTCATTAATACTTGCACATGTAGCGTACTCATAGCCTTTATACCCTTTTTGCTCAGGTATTGCTCCATTTTTCCTTAAAAATTCATCAACGAATTCTTCTATTTCCCACGTGGTGATTCCTGGCTTAATGAGTTTAGCGATTTCCTTATGACAGGCTGCAAGTATTTCTCCTGCCTTTTTCATTGCTTCAATTTCACGTTGTGATTTTAATACAATCATCTGATTCCCTGCCTTTTTGATTATATTTATGTACATTCAGATTATTCGTTATAGTGTTGATTAGAACATTATTCTTTCATACTATAATGGCAACAATTTAATATTAACGCTATTGAGTCTTTTTTTCAAAACATACCTTCAACAGGTCCTAGGTCTAGGAGATTATTCACATTGTTCATGATATTGTAATAATAGTCCGTTCTTAATATGGTACTTGTTCATACTTTTTGATAGAATATATGTAAAGAATCTGTCCGATTAAAACATAATGACACTAGTTATCGGAAAAAACTAAAATGTAGGTGTGTGAGACTGAATGATTGGTGATCGCGTTAAAAAATATCGTTTAGAAAAGAAGATGTCACTATCCGAACTTGCTGAGCAAGCGGGAGTTGCAAAATCTTATTTAAGTTCATTAGAAAGAAACTTACAAAAAAACCCTTCTATTCAATTTCTGGAGAAAATTTCCGGCGTATTAAATCTTCCTGTCGAGCATCTAATTCACGAACAAATCAATAAGGATGATTTAGATACGGATTGGATGAATCTTGTCAAAGAAGCCATGAATTCCGGTGTTTCAAAAGAGCAATTCAAGGATTTTCTCGAATTTAATAAGTGGCGGATTAATCAAAATAATAATGAATAAAAAAAGCATTCTACAAAAGCGTTTATTTTTGTAGAATGCTTTTTTTTAATATGTAGCTGATGATTTTAAATCATCGTGAGTAAGAAAATTGCGCACATCCTCGATGGAGAGTCCAATTTTTCTTGCCTCTAAAATGAGCTCCATCCATTCCTGATCAACAACATCCAATTCTTTTTCAGTAATCACCATTCTACTCACTCCCAAAATACCGCTGTATTCCAGGTAACCCGGCCATCCTAGCAGCTGCTTTCCTGCCTTAGATCCTCGGCTTTGCGTCCCTGCTTTTCAACAGGTTTGCCCTTTTCTGCTTTCCCTACTTAAGTAATGTGATCTTTTTTCCAACCGTTTATATCTAGGTCTTTTTACTTAATCATTTGTGATATGTTCATTATATCGATTACCACAATTGGAATGTGTTGTTTTTTGTCATTTTTTACTAATTTTCTAGCAACTTTTTAAATTAAATTCCCCTATAATTCTACAAATAACCACATTTCATTTACAAATTTTCCCTAATTTGTTTATGAAGGTTAAATTTGTCTTAATTATAAACAACAGGTGAATATGCTTAAAATAAAAAAATTCAAAAAAGGTGTGAATGTAAAATGACCTTAATTCATGTTTTGAATTTTTCGATTCCTATTGCCTTTATGGTGGTTGCTGGCTTTTTATTGGACAGAATGTGCAAACCTGTTGAACAAGAAAAAAAGCTGGTGATGAGTAGTTCCTACTGCACCAAACCAACTATATTATTTATTTATTTTACGCTGTATGTTTAACTCATAGTTTTTAAACAGGGAAGAATTTGTTTTTACTCCTCTTTTTGCCATTAACTGATTAAACCTTAGCAGCTTTTCATTTAATTTTCGTTGAAGATTCTCCCTTTCATTATCATCACATTTTTTCAGTAAATCCTCAATAACCACCATTTCTTGACGTATGCGTCCTTCATCCTCTGTATAACCCGCATTTTTCATTATTTTATAAGCCATACGCAAGTCCTCAGGAATTGCGGATAAATCCTCAAGCTGCATGGGTTTGCCCAGGCCAGGCAGTGAATCAAATTCGCCATCTTTATACGCTTTTTTTATTCGGTCTTCTGACAAAATCTGAAAAAAATCCATAAGAAATGCCTCCTTTTCGCTCTATTGACTTTTTTTAATTATACCAACTGCAGCACTATAGTTAAATTGGAAAAATGATTCCAATTTATTTTTAGGAATGTTGGGGGAAACTACATGCGAAGACGAAAGGAGTGTTAACTTTGGCACGTGGAGAACATTTTGAACACAAAAAGAAAAATCATCCAGGTAATTTCCCAAAGGACAGCCTAACAGAAAAGCATGTAAAGGAAGCCATTGGAGATGAAGAATTAATTGTTACTCAGGAAGCTTTTAAGAATAGAATCGAAGATGAGGATGAACAGCGTGTAGATACTGGCCGCTGGCTCCCAAATCATATGAAGTAAAAAGGCGTGAGTTTTCACGCCTTTTTTGGCTATTTTTTTATAAATTGGTGAACTTCCATCATCTTTAACCACTGAGCCGCCTTTTCGATATCCTTTGAAAAAATCCGGTCGCTTTTAATTGAAGGTACTTGTTCCCGACCTTTGTCATACAACGCTCTTGTAATTGTAGCCATCTTATTGATCCCGCGAATTTCCACTGCCTGCATGGCACAAATCAATTCAATTGCAAGGACCCTTCTGACATTTTGGATAATTTGGTACGCGTGCCTCGAGGCAATCGTCCCCATGCTAACATGATCCTCTTGGTTAGCGGACGATGGAATCGAGTCGACACTAGCAGGATGGGCGAGTGTTTTGTTTTCTGAAACCAGTGACGCTGCGGCATATTGCATAATCATTGCCCCAGATTGCAGACCAGGTTCAGGACTCAAGAACGGAGGCAAATCATTTAGCTGCGGATTGACTAGCCGTTCAATTCTTCTTTCCGAAATATTGGCTAACTCTGCAACAGCTATCTTCATAAAATCCATCGCAAAGGCAATCGGCTGGCCGTGAAAGTTGCCACCTGAGATTACCGTCTTCCCTTCATCGAAGATTAGCGGGTTATCGGTTGCCGCGTTCATCTCAATTTCCAATTTGTCTTTTACATAGTCCAATACCTGCCAGGTGGCACCATGAACCTGCGGGATACAACGTAACGAATAGGCATCCTGTACCCTTAACTCCCCTTGTCTTGTTGTTAACAGACTGTCATTTAGGTAATGCCGGATTCGCGCAGCAGTTTCAATTTGTTGTTTGTAGCCTCTAGCCTCTTGCACCTCTTCTGCGAAAGCATCCATAATTCCATTTAAAGCTTCCATTGTCATAGAGGCTATCAATTCACTTTCAAAGCCAAGCTGTTCTGCTTCTAAATAAGCGACCACTCCCATTGCTGTCATTGCTTGTGTTCCATTAATGAGAGCGAGCCCCTCTTTCGCTTCCAATGTCACTGGTAAAATCCCTTCCTTTTGAAGGGCCACAAGGGATTCTACTCGTTTTCCTTTGAAAAACACCTCCCCTTCGCCAATTAATACTAAGGCAAGGTGGGAAAGTGGAGCGAGGTCGCCGCTGGCTCCGAGCGATCCTTGCTGAGGAATGACAGGGATAATATCTGAATTTACTAATGCTAATAATTTTTCAATAATAATAGGTCTGATTCCAGAATATCCTTTTAACAATGCATTAGCCCTCAGGAGTAACATTGCTTTGGAAACCACTTCCGGAAAAGGTTCTCCTACCCCGCACGAATGGGAACGGATTAAATTAAGCTGCAGGTCCTGGACATGATTTTTATCAATTAATACGTCACTAAATTTCCCAAACCCTGTTGTGATTCCATAAACAACTCGGGATTCTGAGACAATTTTTTCGACTGCCTCCCTGCTTTTTTGGACTGCCTCCAAGCTCTTCTTAGAGGCATTTACCTTCTTATTATCATATAAAACGGCTTTTATTTGATCTAACGTTAAATCCTTACCTGTTAACGTAATCATTTGTCTCTCTCCTCTACCAAGTTAGTAGAATAAAGAAAGAGGCTGGATTCCTCAACCTTTTAGATTAGGGATCCAGCCTCTTTTATTATTTGACGTTTATATTTTAGGGAATGCCGCATGTCCTTCATTCCAATCTATAACTATTCTGGTAATTTTATTGTATGTGAGGAAAAGCTTGGCTGTCAATCCGATTTCATCGAATAGATAACAATTTCCTTTCCAGGCAATCAAAGCCTTAGCTTTAGCTAAGAGAACAGATATTAAGGAATGAACACCGCCACCAATGTTAGCATATGCTTACTCTAGTTTTAGCTTTTTTAAAGCATCAGCCAGAGCTGAATTGATTGGCTCTTCTTGTTTTTGCTGCTGTTTTAAATATTTTTGGACATCGCCTTTCGATACTTTTCCACGAGATTCTTTTTTGCGCCGCGCTTCGAAAGCAGATAGTTTTTCACGGTATCCACATTGACATGCAAAGATTTGCCCTTCTCCCTCACCACGTAATTCAAGCTTTTTGCGGCATTGTGGGCAGCGGGCATTTGTAATGCGTGAGACGTTTTTGCGATGCCCACATTCACGATCCTGACAAACGAGCATTTTGCCTTTTTTGCCGTTTACCTCAAGCATTGGTTTCCCACAGTCAGGACATGATTTTGTTGAAATATTGTCATGCTTATACCTTTTATTACTTGCTTTAATTTCGCTTACGATTTCTTTTGTATGCTGCTTCATCTCATTAATAAATGTTTCTTTTTTAAGTTTACCTTTTGCAATTAACTCCAGCTTTTGTTCCCACTCTGCCGTAGTTGCAGGAGATTTCAGTTCTTCTGGAACTAAATCTAGGAGTTGACGACCTTTCGAAGTGATATGAATATCTTTTCCGCGTTTTTCAATTAAGAACGAATTGAATAGTTTGTCAATAATATCAGCACGTGTTGCAACTGTACCGAGACCACCGGTCGATTTCAAAGTGTCTGTAAGTTGTTTATTTTGATTCTCCATATACTTTGCTGGATTTTCCATTGCTGATAAAAGGCTTGCTTCTGTAAAGCGTGCCGCAGGTTTAGTTTGACCTGACGTTTGAGCGATTAATGTAATGTTTAATGAATCACCTTTTTCTATTCGTGGTATAATCTGTTCCTTTACGTCGTCTGCAGCATCATCATCTTCATAGCGGTTTTCGTATACTTCTTTCCAGCCAGAGTTCAGAATGGTTTTTCCACGCGCAATGAAATTTTCTTCACCAATTTTTGCACGAAGCGTTAATTGTTCGTACTCAAATGCAGGAAATAATACTGCTAGGAAGCGTTTAATAACTAAATCATATATTTTACGTTCTTTATCGGTAAAAGCAGAAAAGTTTACATACCCTTCCGTTGGAATAATCGCATGGTGATCACTTACTTTGCTGTCATCTACAAATAATTTAGAAGCCTTAATTGGTTTCTTTAATACTTTGTTTACTAACGGACGATAATCTCCTATTGAACATGCTTTAAGGCGTTCTGAAAGCGTTGGAACAATATCTGATGAGATAAAACGTGAATCTGTACGAGGATACGTTAATACTTTATGTTGTTCATAAAGCTTCTGCATAATGTTTAGCGTTTCTTTGGCAGAGTAGCCAAATATTTTATTGGCATCACGCTGTAATTCTGTTAAATCATAAAGACCCGGAGAGAATGACTTCTTTTGCTTTTTCTCAATCTCCGTCACAATTGCATTTTTCCTGCCAAGCTTTTTCACAATCTCATCGATCTTTTCCTTTTCAAAGCTGCGTCCATCGCCCTTAGCATTCTGCCAGGTTAGTTTTAAACCATCAACCGTTTGTGCTTCGATTCCATAAAAGTTTCGAGGTTTGAAATTTTTAATCTCATCTTCACGTGCTGCAACCATTGCAACAACCGGAGTTTGCACACGTCCGCAATTTAATTGCGCATTAAACTTTGTGGTTAGTGCACGGGTGGCATTAAGACCGATATACCAGTCAGCTTCAGAGCGCGCAACTGCCGATAGATATAGATTTTCATACTCTTTACCATTTCTTAGCTTTTGAAATCCCTCTTTAATTGCCTTGTCTGTAACGGAGGAAATCCATAACCGTTTTGTAGGTTTATTTACCTTTGCTTTAGCAAGAATCCACCGAGCAACTAGCTCCCCTTCACGAGCACTATCTGTTGCTATTACAATCTCTCCTACATCCGAACGCTGTAGTTGGCTCTTCACTGAATGAAACTGCTTACTCGTCTGCTTAATGACCACGAGTTTTAATTCATTCGGCATCATAGGTAAATCTTCTAATTTCCACGTTTTATATTTATCGTCATACACTTCAGGGTCTGCAAGTGTAACTAAATGTCCTAGCGCCCATGTTACGATATATTTATCACCTTCTAAATACCCATTACCTTTTTTATGACAATTCAATACGCGCGCAATATCTCGAGCGACTGAGGGTTTTTCAGCTATTACAACACTTTTTTTCACTTTATCTAACACCCTTTCGGAAAGCCGTTGAACTTTTAATATAGCATACAATCCCTTGAATTGCAGAATAGCTTGACTATGTTTGATGCTTCAAAATAATTTTGAACATTTGACGAGCAATCAGTTACATACTTAATTTCAGATGAAAATAAAGGTAAACAATTCTTATAAAAGGGGAGACTGTCTTCCTTTTTTTCTTGAAACCACTTCCAAGGGGATAGTATGATGTAGTGGCACGCATATAGAGAAACGAGGATTTTTATGAGGATTAGGGATTGGGATGCAAATTTAAAGGTTCGATTATTTGCGGAAGCCTTGGTGAATATCACCTATTGGATGTTTTTTCCGTTCTTATCGATTTATTTTGCTGAAGAGTTTGGCAAAAATAAAGCAGGTTTATTGTTAGTTTTTTCACAGATCTTTTCTGTATTGGCTAATCTAATGGGAGGATATTTTGCTGACCGCTTTGGACGAAAACGAATGATGGTTCTAGCATCTTTCGGACAGGGGCTTTCATTCTTATGCTTCTCCTTAGCCAGTTCTCCATGGCTTCAGTCTCCATGGTTAGGATTTATAGCGTTTACGGCAGCAGGTGTGTTTGGTTCATTTTACTGGCCCGCGAGTCAGGCTATGGTCGCAGACGTAGTCAAGGAAAAGGATCGCAGTGATGTGTTTGCTATCTTTTATACATCAATTAACATAGCTGTAGTAGTCGGACCCATTTTGGGATCCATTTTTTATGTTCATTATCGCTTTCAGCTATTGCTTATTGCTGGGGTTGTTTGCATTTTAGTAGGTTTGATTCTGACAAAATGGACTCGGGAAACGGTCCCTTCGCAAACACAGGTCACTCGCTCCACCGAGGGAAAATGGTATTATTTTTTGAGGAACCAAATAAGAGACTATGCTTTAATTGTGAAAGATAAAACCTTCCTTCTGTTCATAATTGCTGGAGTCTTAGCAGGTCAGACTTTTATGCAATTGGACTTATTAATACCTGTCTATATCAAAGATTTTGTAAAAGACCAGAGTTTGCTTGCCATTGGGGATTGGTCGTTCCTTATTAAAGGAGAGCAGGCATTTGGGATTGTTTTAGCTGAAAATGGTTTTCTTGTTGCCCTGTTGACCGTCTTTGTATCAAGATGGATGAGTAAATATTATGAGAGAAACGTCTTTGCCCTCTCTTCTGTTGTATATGCTATCTCTATTATTATTTTTAGTCAGACACACTGGATTTGGGGATTAATTTTAGCCATGTCCATTTTTACCTTTGCTGAATTAATGGGAGCAGGTCTGCAGCAAGGCTTTGTTTCAAAACTTGCACCAGATCATATGCGCGGCCAATATTTCGCGGCGGCCAGCTTGCGATTTACAATCAGCCGGACAATTGCCCCACTTGCCATTCCAATGACTGTTTGGGTGGGTTATGGATGGACTTTCTTTATTCTTTGTCTGCTGGCACTTGTGAGTGCAGGATTATATTGGATCATGTTTTATGTATTCGAAAAACAAAAAAGGAGAATTACTGCATAACCTGCTTTATCACTATGGTTTACGGTTTATTTTTCCATTTAAACACGCTACAATATAGGAAGATTCTGATAAAAGGAGATACATAATATGAGTGATTTTAATAAAAATCTTGAAAAATATGCCGAGCTTGCTGTTAAGGTCGGTGTGAATATTCAAAAAGGCCAAACCTTGGTGGTAAATGCCACTTTAGAAGCAGCTGAATTGATTCGTCTAATTGTCAAAAAGGCTTATGAAACAGGCGCACTCAATGTCATTGTGAATTGGAACGATGATTTCGTTTCAAAAACAAAATATGATTTAGCCCCAGATGAGGCCTTCTTAGAGTATCCAGTTTGGCGTGCAAAGGAAATGGAGGATTTAGCAGAAAAAGGGGCAGCCTTTATGTCGGTTATTTCTTCAACTCCTGACTTGTTAAAAGGTGTGAATCCTGAACGAATTGCTAACTTCCAGAAGGCAGCCGGAAAGGCACTTTCCCAATATCGAAAAGCCATTCAATCAGACAAAGTCAGCTGGACAGTGATTGCTGCAGCCTCACAGGATTGGGCTGCGAAAGTGTTTCCGAATGAGCCAAGTGACAATCAAGTAAATAAGCTTTGGGAAGCTATTTTTAAATCTGTCCGTGTCGATACCGAAAATCCAGTTGAAGCTTGGAAAAAACATGACGAAACCCTTCATGAGAGGGTTCACTATCTAAATGGTAAAAGGTATAAAGAACTTCATTATACTGCGCCAGGTACAGATTTAACCATTGAACTGCCGGAGAAACATCTTTGGGTAGGTGCCGGCAGTGTAAATGAAAGCGGGTTTGAGTTTATGGCCAACATGCCAACAGAAGAGGTATTTACTGTCCCTCTAAAAACCGGTGTGAACGGTACGGTTGCCAGCACGAAGCCTTTAAGCTATGGCGGCAATATCATCGACCGCTTCTCAATCACGTTTGAAAATGGGAAAATTGTTGGAGTGAAGGCAGAAGAAGGCGAAGAAATCTTGAAACGTCTTGTGGAAACGGACGAGGGTTCACATTATCTTGGGGAAGTAGCACTTGTTCCTTATAATTCTCCAATTTCACAATCCAACGTTCTTTTCTTTAACACTTTATTTGATGAAAATGCCTCAAACCATTTAGCGATTGGCAGTGCCTACGCTTTCTGTATTGAAGGCGGGAAGAAAATGTCTTCAGAAGAATTAGCACAACATGGGCTGAACGAAAGTATTACCCATGTTGATTTCATGATTGGGTCCGCCGAAATGGACATCGATGGAGTAACGGTTGATGGAAAAACAGAACCTATCTTCAGAGCTGGTAACTGGGCTTTTTAACAAGCAGAAACGGAGTTAGTTAAGTACCTTAGTTGCTGAGGGGACGTATCTTCTTTGATGTGGGCTCTTATCCCCCGTACGCGGCAACTTGGTGGGGCTTCGGCAGTTATGAATGGCTCTTATCCCCCGTAAGCAACAACCTGGTGGGGCTTCGACAGTTATGAATCGCTCTTATCCCCCGTAAGCAGCAACTTGGTGGGGCTTCGACAGTTATGAACTTTTAATCCCAGAACACCCTGCAACGGAAGAAGCGTACAGTAATTCTATAATAAGAAGAGAGCAGATTCACTTCTGCTCTTTTTTCTATGGCTTAAAAATAATCGCTCCGTCCTTTTCCTTTTCAATCGTTTCACGCATTTTAGTAAGCTGCTGGATGGGGTCCTCTAGTTTGATTCTGCCCAATAGATCAAAGAGTCCAAGCGATTTTAATAAACCTGTCTCCATTTTTTGAAGCTGATTCGCTAGCGCGGTATCATTTTGACAGACTTTGCTTAAAGGTAATTTCTTATTTAGTCCTTCATTGATTAATTCCAGTGCGAGCTGCTTATTAACGACTCCTTTACTTTCTCTTAGACGTTCACACGCCGATTGAATCGGCATCTCCCCTTTTGCTACTGGCTCCAGTGGCTTGGTCACAGGCTCTAATGGTTTCAGCACCGGCTCCAGCGGCTTCGTCACGGGCTCCAATGGTTTCAGCACCGATTCCAGCGGCTTCGTCACGGGCTTTAATGGTTTCAACACCGGTTCCAGCGGCTTCGTCACGGGCTCTAATGGTTTCAGCACCGGTTCCAGCGGCTTCGTCACGGGCTCCAATGGTTTCAACACCGGTTCCAGCGGCTTCGTCACAGGCTCTAATGGTTTCAGCACCGGTTCCAGCGGCTTCGTCACGGGCTCCAATGGTTTCAACACCGGTTCCAGCGGCTTCGTCACGGGCTCTAATGGTTTCAGCACCGGTTCCAGCGGCTTCGTCACGGGCTCTAATGGCGCTAATACAGGCTCCAATGGATCCAACACTGGCTTCAGCGAATCCTTCACTGGCTCCAATGGTTTTGTTACCAGCTCCGTAGTATCTTTTATCGGATCGAGCAGGGTACCATCAGAATTTGTCACCTCTCCTATTTTGGAAGGATCCTCACACATTAATGGCAAATGACCTGTTGTGATTTTTTCAATTTCTTTATCCATTTCCTTCAGCGGTAATAAGCTCAAATCTTGCAATACCTTTATCGGACCTGGCTTTGGTGGATTTGTTTTTCCTGATAACGCAGCCAGTGTCAATTGTTCTATTAAACTATCGACCGATTTCATATAATGAGCATCCATGACCACATTTTCCATACCAATTTCGGGTATCGTCTCTGCCGCGTTAATGCAGGCACCATTAAATGAAATCGCCGTTGTGTCGACGGTCATATTTTTTACGGTTACCGGTCCATTTGCTTTTAAGCTAATGGTTACAGCCCCATTAGGTGTGTCGATTTGCTTTGTTAATCTCATTCCATAAATCGTTGCTGATTGATACTGAATTCGGAGCATCAGCTTCCCGTTTTTCTGAGTCGTCTCTTGTTTGACAATCGTTGCATTCATACCGGAGCCAACCACCCGGTCCGCTTCGATAATAAATCCCTGATCGGTCGAGTTTTGGGCGGCGTAAACAGGATTACCGAGAGAACTTAAGGTCAGCATCAGCAACAGAATACAAAAGCACAAAAGAATAGGCTTTCGTTTCCAACACATAATTTCTCCCCTTTAAACAGAGTGTGTTTTCTCCAATCCGCTTGGAGGTGCAGTCTTCACTTTTGCGGGTTCAAGCCGCCAGGCCATTAGTAGAGCCCCGCCAATAATTCCGAATAATGTACCAAATAAGAACCCTCCTAGAGCACCAATAACGGAGAGAATCGAAAGGAAAATCGTAAAGATACCAAGAATCTTGGAGGCATTCGGGTAAAATAACGCGACTATGCCAATTAAGGTGATGACACCCCCAAATAATAAACCGATTACGGCAATTGACCCCGGTAAAAAGGTGCTTAGATATAGATTTAACGGAACCCATAAGATCATTAACCCACTTAGAATTGTAAGGATGGATCCCCACAGAGGCCGGCTTTTGTGCCACTTTTGAACTTCCATTATCTCTAGCCCCCTTCGCTAATTCTTATTAATTTTTTCAACCGTTAAGCGCATTCCGTTCATATTAATTGTTTTTTGGAATAGATAGTGAGTTTTTAATTTTGCATGCTCTAATATAATCGTTGAAGACGTCTGCTTAAACTGTTTCTGCCAGTCATCACTATGCTTTTCTTGAAGAACTAAGTTTTCGAATTTGGCGTTTGCTTCAATCAATGCCGCATCATGCTGAAGACCAGTAATCTGGACTGGCTTGGAGGCGGTTATTTTGACACGAATCCATTCCCCGCCGACTTTAAAATCTTTGTATAATTGAAGATTATCAATGGTCAGTGTTTCAATTAAGTTTGTTCCTTGCGGTGCCGAATCTGAAGAACTGGTTTCGCCCATTTTAGGATAGAAGGTATAATTATTTCCTACCAATTTATCAAACTCTACATAAAAATCCCCTACACCTGCGATTGGAACAGCATAAGCAACACCTGATATTCCAAATGAAACTAGTAGCAATGCTAACGTCAATACCCCCGCCGTTAGTGCTGACCAAAATACCTTTTTGCTAGTCGTCCCCTCTACAAGCTGAATCGAACCTCCCATCAAACCCCTCCTCTTTTAAACTATTTAAATAATATATCTTTTACCAAGCATACAATCCCTGTTTCATCCCAGCAATTACGGAAAATATCGTGTAAATTTTATCCCCCCGTCAAATGTCGGGGTCGTCATTCCACTACGGACATATTAGGAAATAACATTACGTACTATTTAAAAAGCGATGAATGAGGGTGAATGGTGATGAAGCATAAAATAGATACTCTTTTATTGAAAGGGCTTTCTCTTCTATTTGAAAATAAGGAATCGTTTTTAAAACGGTGGAAACGTCAGCTGACAAAATTAAATTTTCAAAATGACGGCTTAGCTAGCAAATTTGAAACGATTATTGAGATGGCCTTCCACAAAGCTGCAGACCATAAAAATCTTAACGTTGACTCATTTATCTTTTCACTGTTTTCGGAGTGGCAGGCTCAATTTTCTATAAAAGAAGAAGAATATGATTCTATTTTTCTTCTTACTACGATTGAAAATCTCTTTCATCAATTGCTTGCGGAAAAACCTGCCACAACTTTTTTAGACCATCAAGCCATACAATCCTTCTTTTCTAGAGTCCTTGATCAAACCTTAATAACCCAGCATGTGGAAGCGCAAAATCATAAATGGTTAAAATCAATCATCTCAACCAATATGGTCCCGTTGAAATGGGCAGCTGTGGTGAAAAAAGAACAGTCTGATTATCAAGTTGAAACCGTGGTCTGTTCCGATTCGAATCCAGTGGACAGCCATTTACTTGATATCTGTACAAGTTTAAAAGCGGTGGAAATAAACCACCTTTCGTTAGCAATTCAAAAATTAGTAGGTGTCAGTACCGATAAAGAGAAAATAGTCCAAATACCATGTATGAATGATTATCTCCTTATTAGTTCGGAGGATTTGTTGACTGGAGAGCAAATTTCTTTTATTAAGGGAATGTACTTACGGCAATTAAAGCTTCAACAGCTTGAAAGTAAAATGGAATGGAAAGATGCTTCCCTGCTATTTCTACAACATCTGCTCCGTACGAAAAGTGTAGACGATACCGTTAATGCAATTACTAGAGGACTAGTGGATTATATGCCATTCAAGCGCTGTGCCTTATTTTTATATAACCACTATGTTGACAAAGGGATAGGTGTTTCTGGTTATAACGTGAGCGATTCCACTATCCAGCAAATAAAAGAGGAAATCTTTTCTCTTCCCTTAATAGACAAATACTTTTATTGCCTAAGTCATTCCCAGCCTTTATATTTTTCGCAGGCGCTCGATATCTTACCGAAAAGATATGTGCAGGAGTACCAGCTTAGATCGCTTGTTGTCCTGCCTATTTTCGTACCAACCAATAGCAAGTTACTTGGGATTGCCCTGTTAGATCAAGGGGCAGATACATCATTTGAGGTTTTGCCTGAAACGATGACGACATTAATTAAATTTGGCCAATATGCTGGAGAGCTTTTGTATTCGATATGGGATGAGGCACTACAGCAATTCGGCGGACCGCAGACCATTTTAACACTTAGGGAAAAAGAAGTCCTGCAGTTAATTGCTGATGGGGCTTCCATTAGTGAAGCAGCGGTTAAGTTACATCTTAGCAGTTATACCGTCCGAGATTATGTATCAGCGATTATTCAAAAGTTAGCCGCAAAGAACCGAACCGATGCAGCTGTAAAGGCGATTAAAATGAAATTAATATCGTAAGGCGGCCAATATGTACCAAAAAGATATAGTTGCCTTTCTTGCTGGGTAGAGATAAAATGAACAATTAAGATAAAAAGCAAGGGGGGCTGCTTAAATGTGGAAAGAATTTAAACAGTTTGCCATGAAAGGCAATGTGATTGATCTAGCTGTTGGGGTGATTATTGGCGGGGCATTTGGAAAAATCGTCTCTTCACTGGTCGCCGATATCATTATGCCAATTGTTGCGTTGTTACTAGGGAGAGTGGACTCCTTTGCAGATCTTTCGTTTCTCGGCTTGAACTACGGGAAATTTATCCAGTCGGTGGTTGACTTTTTTATCATTGCATTTTCCGTTTTCCTATTTGTAAAGTTCATTAACCGTTTTAAAAAGAAGGAAGCACCAGCGGAAGTCGTGGTAAAAGTCGAACGGCAGGAAGAGCTATTGGCGGAGATTCGTGATCTTCTAAAAGAAAACCAAGAATTTTTTAGAAAAAATGAAACATCTTGACCACTTATACGTATATGTTATTAAGGAAGTCAGGGACTAAAGACTTTCTATCAAATTCATTTTGAGGTGAAGATTTTGTATACACAAACATCTACTGAATTTATGCCTTCCGTTTTAAGGACGTTTGCACTTTCATTAGCGATCGCCTTCTTAGGGACGATGGCAGGGGCATTTGTCGTACCGCCTGGATTGTTTATGCCGTTAATGATTTTAGAGTTTATTATGTTGATAACCGCCTTTTTCTTTAGAAGGAGAAAAGCTGTTTCTTATGGCTTTTTGTATATCTTTACTTTTATCTCGGGGATTACGTTGTATCCAATCGTAGCTTACTACCTGTCGACTTCTGGAGCAAATGTAGTCGGCATGGCATTTGCGAGTACAACCGTAGTCTTTACAGGGATCGCCATTTACGCCGCAAAGTCCAAACGTAATTTTTCTTTCTTGGGCGGGTTTTTACTGGCAGCTATTTTAGCATTAGTAGCCATTTCGGTTTATAATATCTTCTTTCCTTTAAGCTCGACAGGAATGCTTGCATACTCATTTGTCGGCGTTTTAGTTTTTAGCGGATATGTTCTTTTCGATATTAGCCGTATGAAGCACTACGGAGTAAGAGCAGAAGATGTGCCGTTGATGGCATTAAATTTATATCTCGATTTTGTAAACTTATTTATCAGTATTCTTCGTATCCTTGGAATTGTTTCAAGTAGAGACTAAAAAACAGGAGTTTGGCAAATTGCCAAGCTCCTGTTTTTTAGTTCTGTTTGATAACTGTGCCCCCTACTCTATGAAAAGTTCATCGTTCCGCTGCGTTCGTAACCATACCTTTCATAAAAATAGAAACCCCAATCTTTTTACAGATCGTTAAATAGTGCATGAGAGCTAAAAGAACTGCCCCTGTATTCATGCCGATAATCACCCCATTCATCTGCCAGTCGTGGGAGGAGCCAAGCCACAGGACTAAAGCAAAGGAGATGATCGTTGACCAAATTATATGAAAAAATAACTCTTTTAACATATCAAGACCAATTAAAAAAGCCTGCATTGGCATGATAAAGAAATGAAAAAGAAAAAACGGCCAGAGCAGCTGCAAATAAACAGCAGATGTATCAGATTTAAAAAATAAGGAGGTTAGTTCCGGAGCGAAAAAGTAAAAAATCGTCACAGCAGGAACACCATATATAAACGTAATCGTCATCACCTGCTGGAGCATTTTTTGCAAGGTTGCGTAGTCCTTTTGTGAATGGGTCTTAGAAACGGCCGGAATCAGTACAATCATTAATGAGTGTGCAATAAAAGCCGGGAAAAATCCAATCGAAGCCGCCACCCCCATCAGCATGCCGAATTGCTGAGTTGCCAGGGTGCTGGATACTCCAGAGTAAACCAAGGCCCCCTTGATAACAAACGGTTGAACGGCATTCATGACCGCTGAGAAAAGCCGGAGGCCTGTCGTTGGAATCGACACTGCGATTAAGTTTTTCCGTACCCCTTTCCGGTTCATATTAGAGAAAGGCTTCCGCTTTAACTGTTGAAATTGAATGATAAACAAGTAGAACAAATATAAAAACATCACAACCTCACTGCCAATCAGGGCGCAAATAGCAATTAATAAGGAGGCCTCCGCATCAAATTCAAAAAAGCGAAAGAGGATAAACAATCCCACAAGCTGGACAGCTTTACGAAGAAAGTTGGAGACTGCTATTTTCCCCATTTCTTGGACACCCATAAAGTACCCTCTTGCTACAGAGGTGAAAGAGATAACTGGGATTAAAATCAAAACCAGCCATCTGACATATGGATGGTAATTATCAAATACAGAGATAAATGGAAGGAGCGCAGCTGCCGCTAAAAATAGAATACATGTAAACGTGATCGTAATGGTCATGGCATGGTAAAGAATAGTGCGGTGATATCGCTGCTCCCTTTCAGCAACGAACTTTGAAATGGAGACCTGTAATTCAAAGCTAGACAACAACACCAGTAAAAAAATGGATGGAAGGATCGTCATATAAAGTCCGAGCCCATGTGATCCTAATTCTCTTGCCAAAATCATATTGATTAGAACCTCAATCATTTCACCTAAGAACGCAGAAGCAGCTAGAAAAAAGATTCCTTTATAATAAATACCCAATTTGCAAATCTCCCTTACTCTCATCTCTTTTAATAACTTATGAGACAAGTCCCTTGAATAGTAGGAGAAATTTTTAAAAAGAAAAGGACTGGTGGAAGCCAGCCCTTTTAAGCATTTGTTGAGATTACTTGTTTACCATCGCTTTTTTTCACCAAATAAGTAGTGAAGAAGATAATAAACAGTAATAGTAATTGGGGTAATGTGGTTTCATACGTTGGATACAGTCCGAGCCAGTCAATAAATGGCAATCGTTCCACTGTAGTGGTCGATAGCACATTTGAAATCTGCAGGGCATGGATACTGATTCCTAAAATTTTAAACGCTAAAAAGTAAATTAAGATGGTTGCTGTTCTAAAGAACAAGCGAATTGGAATTCTTACACTGTAATGAATGATGGCAAATCCAGCGATTACTAACACCACAAGGGCCAGACAAATCCCTAATACGAGCTCTGCTAAACCTATATACGGAGTAATGCCGGTATAGAAAATAATCGTCTCAGCACCTTCACGAAAGACCGAAAGAAAACTAATAAAGGCAAAGGAGATGAGACTCCCTTTTGCGATTGCCTGCTGCATTTGCTGATTAATGTATTTATTCCAATTTCCGATACTTGACTTGTTATGAAGCCAAGCCCCGACAGTCAGCATCATGACGACAGCAAGTATACCAGTAATCCCTTCAATATACTCCCTGCTGGATGCTGCCACAAACTTTGAAAAGACAATATTAATAATTACGGCTAGGACGGCACTGGCCAAGATACCTGCTACCACTCCTGTCCAAATCCACTTTTGCTGGGCGGATTGCCCCATCTTTTTCAAAAAGGCAATCAGGGTTGCGACAACTAATAATCCTTCTAATCCTTCACGCAATAAAATTAGGGCTGCATCCCAGAAGGAGTAACTTGTTTTACTTAATAACGGGGCAAGCCGATCTTCTAGGTCCTTAACAATATCGGAGGCTTTATCGGCATTTACATTTTCAGAATCTAATAGACTGATGGCTGTTGGTACTTTCGTTTCGATATCACTGTACAAACTGCTGTCCCTTGTTTGGACGTCGCCTTCCACCATTGGCCAAATCGTCAGGATTTTATTTAACTGCTCACTGGCATCTTTATAATCATTTTGAGATATTGCCTTTTCGGCATCACTTAACAATGTCGCTAAGTCCGTTAAGGAATAATCACCTTTAATCTGGTTCGTTACTTTACCTGCAAGAAAGTTTTCCACTTCACCTTTAAGTTGTTCTAAGTTTTGCCCGGCTTTATCTAAATCTGCAGGTTCCTGTGTAATCGCAATTCGAATCAGAGCTGTGTATTTCTCTATGTTCCCATATGCAGCAATACTCTCATCGTGAACTGCTTTCTCAGAAGCCGTCCACCCATTCATTAATTTTTGGTATTGAAGCTTTAAGGATGCGGTATCTCCTTTTTCGACCGAGTCCTCCATAACAGTTATAAGCGGAAGTAACGGCTTTATCTGTTCTTTTCCTTTTTCTTTATCTTTAGGATTTTGTTCCTCTTCATATTGGACGACTGCACTTGAAAGGGCCGAGAGACTTTTCGAGAGTGCCTCTTTATCGCCGCTGCCTTTAGCTAGTAGGCTTTGAATTTCTTTTAATTCTTTGTCAATCTTTCTAGACTGTTGGCTATCTGCCTTCTTAATTGACTTCCACTCACTAGCAAACTGCTCCATGTTTTTGGCAACGACTGCCTGCTCGCCATCCTTTGCCTTCATTAAACTATCACCAATTAGTACAAATAATTCATCACTATTTTCGGCAGCCTTAACGGGAAGGCTGATTTGAAAAAAACTGATTAGTAGGATGAATATTAATAATGGCTTCCAATTAAAACGATGCATCATTCTCTCTCCTCTGTAAAAGAGCATCCACTAGTTAAATAGTGTCTCTCCGATAAAACCGCCCTGTTTAGTGCCTGGTAAACAAGCAAAAATGGCACTTCCGCGGTGGGATGTATATTCATTTAATTTATCCATTTTAGCCAATCTGTTCTGAATAGGGATAAACTGCTTACTTGGTGTACGCTGGAAACATAAAAACAAAAGGCCTGCATCAAAGCTGCCTGTTTTCAAGTCCATTCCATCCGCATAGGAATAGGCCCGGCGAAGAATCTGCTGTGTGCCATCGCCATGGGATAAGCGTACATGAGAATTGACAGGGATCATGTCCGCACCGGTTTCTTTCTTCTGAGTGAAATCAGGTTTATCAAATTCATTCTTTTGACCTAACGGTGCACCACTGTCCCGGTATCGGCCAAATGTGTTTTCTTGCTCCTTTAGATTGGTTCGGTCCCATACCTCAATAAACATTTGAATCCGGCGCACTACAAGGTAACTGCCATTAACAAGCCAATCGGGTTCATCACCCGGCTGAACCCAGATATGCTCGTTAGTCTGTTTTTTACTATCAACATCCGGGTTGACTGTACCATCTTTAAAACCGAATAAGTTTCTCGGAGTTTCCTTTTTAGGATCGGCCTGCTTCGTCCGCTGGAAACCAGTTTGCGCCCAGCGCAAGGTCGCTTTCCCTCTGGCGATTCGAATAAGATTTCTGACCGCATGAAAAGCTACCTGCAAATCATCGGCACAAGCTTGAATACACAGATCTCCACCGGTCCATTCCTCTTCCAATGCATCAAGCGGAAAAGCAGGAAGGTCGACCAATTCCTTTGGCTGCCTGTGTTTTAATCCAAAACGGTCTTGATTATCTTTGACAAAAAGACTAGGTCCGACTCCAAATGTAATCGTTAAGTTTGAAGGCGAAAGACCTGCCGCCTCCCCTGTATCATCTGGAGGTAAAAATTCATTGCTAGAAAGTTTGCCGACTGCCTTTCCCTCTGTCATCAAAGCAGAAGCCTTCGTCCATTCTTTAAATAGTTTGGACAAGTCTTCTCGTTTAGATGTCGTTACATCTAAGGAAACAAAATAAACGTGGTTTTGTGGTTTTGTCGTAATACCGCTTTGATAATCACCATAAAAAGGAACAATCTCTTGATTCGACTCAGGGCTGGATGCCTTACTTTCCTTTAGCGAAAGGACACTACCGAGACCGGATGCTCCTAGAATGACTCCGACACCGCCAATTCCGGCGGATTTCAATATATCCCGTCTTGATACCTTTTTTTCAGCTAGTGCCTCTAAGTTGGTTGGATTGTTTGTCAATTAAGACGCCTCCGTAATAATACCTATTTGTGATAGTGGTTCAGCTAGTGCATCAATGGCCTGGCTAAGCTCTTTTACCTGCGCTTCCGTCAATTCTGTATAAAGCTTGTAGCCATCACCATTTTTATGCTGGTTTAATAGACTATACACATCATCAAAACGAGCCTGAATCTCTGTTGAAACGTCTTTGTCTTTTTTCTCTAATGCTGGTTGCAGCAGCTGATAGATTTTCTCCGCTCCTTCAACGTTTGCCGCAAAGTCGTAAAGATCGGTATGGGAGTAGCGGTCCTCTTCACCGGTTACTTTGGATGTGGAAACTTCATTTAGAAGGTCTACAGCTCCGGTTATTAATAAATCCGGCGTTACTTCAACTGTGTCAGCCTTTGCACGTAACAGGTTAACATCTTTCATTAGCTGATCAGCCATTTGTTCATACCCTTTTGTCGTGTTTTCCATCCATAATCCTTTTTCAATCCGGTGATATCCGCCCCATTCTGCTTCGGGAACGTCTCCTTCTCGCGCATCAATCTTTGGGTCGAGGTCACCAAAACTCTCAGCGATTGGTTCGGCGCGCTCATAGTGCATCCGAGCTGGTCCATAAAGCTGTTTTGCTTTCTCAATATCACCGCTTTTAACTGCAGTAGTAAACGCCTCTGTGGCTTTAACAAACTCTTCAATTTCGGTTATCGCATATTCTCTATAATCCGCACTTACCCCTTTTAAAGAATCCGCTGCAGTGTTTTTGGTTTCCTTTACTTTTTCTGTCGACGAAGCTTGATCGGAATTGGAACAACCAAATAGTAGACTGCTAGATAATAGAACAAGGCCAGATAATTTATGTATTTTCATATATTAATTTCCTCCAGGCAGATATTAATGAGAATGATTTTCATTATTATAATAATAACAGTAAATGAGAACAATTTTCAATGATTTTTTTTAAAATTAAAAGACCTTCCAACATATGTTAGAAGGTTTCACGTTTATTTTATTAAGGAATGCTTAAAGGCATAGATCACTGCTTGGGTTCGATCTTGGACATTTAGTTTGCTTAAGATATTGCTAACATGGGTTTTTACGGTTTTCAGGGCGATATATAAGTCATCCGCAATATCCTGATTCGTTTTCCCCTCAGCCATTAAAAGGAGGATTTCCAGTTCTCGGGCAGTTAGTTCTTCATGTGGCAGATGAGTAGTTTTTTGACGCATTTTGACCATCATTTTTCCAGTCACTTCAGGCTCAAGGACCGATTGGCCATGATAGGTAGCACGGACAGCGTTAGCAATTTCACTAGCCTTAGAGGTCTTCAGCATATAACTAGTCGCCCCGGCTTCAAGCGCAGGATAAACCTTTTCATCATCCAAAAAGCTTGTCACGATAATAACTTTAGCCTCAGGCCATTGCTCAATAATTTGCCGAGTCGCTTCAATTCCATCCATTTCCTTCATAACCAGGTCCATCAAAATAATATCAGGGCGAAGTGACAAAGCGAGTTCTACCCCTTTTTTCCCATTATCAGCTTCGCCTACCACTTCAATGTCCGGCTGCGCTGAAAGGTAAGAAGAAACTCCGATTCTTACCATCTCATGGTCATCGACAAACACTACTCTAATCATGCACACCATCTCCATTAATCATCACTGGAACCTTCACTTCCAGCCTTGTTCCTTTATTTTTAACACTAACCACTTTTAGTGTACCGCCTATTTCTACTGCCCGTTCGTGCATGTTCTGCATGCCATAGGATCCAGCTTTCATTTCGTTCACTTCGAAACCAATTCCATCATCTACAATCCTAAGAATAACAAGGTCATCCCGTTTTACTAATAAAACCTCAAATTTACTGGCTTTAGAATGCCTGAGCGTATTGGAAACACACTCCTGCAGGATTCGGAACAGATGATCTTCTACCCCTTTATCTAAGGGAAAATTCTCGACCTTCCAGTTAATATCCATTGTCACCTTTTGAGATAATTCGATTAATAGCTCTTCTATTCCTTCTTGGAGCGTTTTATTTTTTAAGGCAACCGGGCGTAAATGTAATAATAGGGCCCGCATCTCTAATTGTGATTGATGAATCATTTCCTCAACGAGCTTTAATTGTTTAGCATCCCGGTCATCTTCAGATTGGTCTTTTGTTTCGTTGATGGCCGACATCATCATCGAGGCGGCAAATAATTGCTGGCTGACAGAGTCATGCAATTCTCGGGCCAGGCGATTCCGCTCCTGTTCAATGATTTGCTGAATTCTTTCTTCCTGGGCCTCTACCTTTTCAGTAGCTAGCCGCTGTGACAGCTTTGCCTGCTCAGACATTTGCCTGCCAACGTTCTCAATTCTTTTAGCAATGGCTTGGATCTCTGAAACAGAGGGCTTCTCTGGCACTTCTATTGGTCTTCCTTCCTCCAGCTGATGCAATGAATGCTCAACTGCAAGTAATTGTTTACGCCAAAAAAGGCCTGAAATCCCGCCTAAGAATATTCCGATTGCAATACTAAAGACAGGAACAAAAATCACAATCGGTATATTCATGAATTGTCTCGACCATAGTTCCGACCAGTTTCCCAATGGGAATACATAAATTAGAACCGCTCCAATGACTAACGCGATTAGAAAACAAAACAGAATATGCCAGATCATTTGCCGCTGGGTTGAACTCATATCCGGCTCACCTCTAAATTCCCGACCACAAGCGAGGTAACGATTTTCACTTTGGTCTCGGAAGTTTCATAACCGGAAGTTTTCAGGTGGAAAACTTGGTTGAAAATTTTATCTTTGTCATTTCCAAATACTTTAGCCGAACCCACGACACCAGAATGGTGAATACTTACTTCCGTTTCGTATGGTACAAGGATGTGGATATTTCCGATGATATTTCGGATAAAAATAACGGCTTCTCCCTTTGGCAGCAGCGTGTAACTAAGGTCAATAACAGTATCGCCAATCCCCGTTTGGATGTTCACATCATCCCATTCATATACACCGGTAGGCGTTTTTTGCTGTCCAACGAGAATATTACTAAACAATGGTTCCGAACTAATCAACGTTTCTTCTGATTGCTCTGGTTCAGAAGGAACAATATCCGGCACTATTTTTTTTGGCTGCTTTTTTGAATTTATAAATTGAATGAAAAAGTGTAAAAGTATGGCTAGCAATAAAAACTTAAAAGTCATCATATGGACAATACTTAGAACAAAGAAGATGATGCCAACAATAAACAGGAATTTCCCTAGTCTTTTACCTGCCTTTTTTCGGCCTAAATAGATCATCCCGCCTGCAATAAAAAGAGAGAATATCAGCCCTCTGTTAAAAAATAAAATCTCTAAGAGCAAGATTACGATCCCGATGATAACAAGCCAGCTAAGATAATCACTTTTCGTATTTTTAAACATTGGCCACCCTCCCTTTTTAATGCAGTATTTTTACAGGTAAAAGGCGCAGTTACACTACGCCTTTTACCTGCCGGCTCGTCTTGTGCTTGTCACCGATAGACGGGCGCCTTACGCTTTTCTTTTAGGATACCATTTTTTTGACTAAATGGACTTACTTTCTTCTAATTTCATTTCTTTTTCTATTTTGGCAATCCTCGCATCGATCGTATTGCGGTAAAGGGAGCTGTTGACTTGATGCTCAAGCCGATCGAGATAGTTTTCAATTTCCTTAAATTTTGAGTAAGATTGATCGGAATAAGTATGAGCATCCAGCACTTGGTTCATTCGAAGATTTGCCCGAGTTACATTCTCACGGCCCATTAATTCCATCCGGCGTAAATTCATGTCTTTTAATTTATGCTTCATTTCTTCGTATTTTCTTTCTAAATCTCCAAGCTGTCCGGTGACTTGGTCAAGTGATGCTTTGATGCGGCTGGACCTGTCTTGGTATTGTTGATACTCAGTCGAGGCAAAATCAGCTAGCTCTGTTTCCTCCGCTTTTGAAGCAATTTCTGCCTGGTGCTTTCTTTTATTGGCTAACTCTACTGCATGATGGTATTCCCTCGTAAATTCATCCTTTAAAATATATTGACGCTCTAACAGTTTTCTAACCTTTTCTGTTTCTTGTTCACATTCACGAAGGTATTGGTTCAGCATAGCAATGGGGTTTTTATTTTCCTTCTGGTCGAGCGCCTCATGTAAATCGGCAGTAATGGTATTTCTAATCCTTGTAAATAAGTTTGTCATTTTTCATACTCTCCTTTTAAATTAGCATTTTAGTAATTTTTCAATTCGTTCCACTGTTTTTCAAAATTAACAAACGGGTCATCAGCTGCGTTTATTTTGTTGACCTTGCTTTTGTTCCACTTTTTATAAACAAGGTATAAAACATAAGCTGCTGCTACACCAATGATCGCTGGGGCATTGTGTAAAGATGCCATCAGGACGATAAAGCCAATAATTCCAAGCCCAATTCGGCCGCCAATCGATTTAGTCTTTATGAATTGCTTAAAGATGAAATACAGAAGAACCACACTTACGAGTAATCCCACCATGGGACCAATAGTTGACAGCAGGATGACTGCCGCAACACCTCCGGCTAAAAGTAAACCAAATTTTTTCATCTTTGTTTCACTCCTTTCTTTTCTTGTTTTCATCTTACCTTTTTTCCAATACTCCTAAAATTGCGCCTAAGCTTGATTTTTCTATCGGTCTTAAGACGTAGAAAAGGTCAGTCTTCCAAGCTATTGCTTAAAAAACTGACCCTTGACGTGGATTATTTAGAAATAAACATTTGGACCCAGTAATAACCATAGGAGCCGCCCTTAGCGTAACCAACCCCAATTCTAGTGTTGGAGCTTAAAATATTGGCACGGTGACCTGAGCTGTTCATCCATGATTGTACCACCGATTGTGGTGTCGTTTGCCCGGCAGCAATGTTTTCTGCTGCTGAACGATAAGTAATCCCAAAATTCTTCATCATATCAAAAGGACTGCCATATGTAGGACTTGTGTGACTAAAATAATTTTTGTCTCTCATGTCCATTGCTTTGTAGCGTGCAACCCGTGACAATTCCCAATCGGCCGTCATGGCACGTAATCCATTTTTTGCGCGCTCCTGATTTGTTAGCTGAATCACTTGGTTTTCAACTGATTTCACACCGCTTAAATCAGGTATGGTTACCTTTTGACCAGGATAAATCAAGTTTGGATTTTTAAATTGCGGGTTTGCTGAAATAATCTCACTAATTCCAACTTGATACCTGACGGCAATCTTCCAAAGTGAATCTCCTGACTGAACAGTGTAAATTTGTTGGGCAAACGAGACACTAGGAATACAGAAAAGGGATAGTAAAAATAGAAAACTAAACCAAAAAGATTTTTTCATTTTTTCGCCTCCTCGATATATAATTTTGATTTCAAGCTCAAAATATACAGGCAGTGAAAAAATAAACATCCTTTTTTACTTACATTAAATTAAACGGTCTTTGGAGGATTTAAATGTGACAGACATTTCTTGGATGACTTATATCATGTTAATTTTAGCAAGTTACCGATTAACCCATTTGATCGTTTTTGATAAGATTACGGAATTTATCCGCAGACCATTTGTAAAAAAGATTAAGGTAGAAACCAATGATGGAACCACAACAAAGGAAGTCCCCACCTCCATGTTTGGCTATTTATTAAAATGTTATTGGTGTGCCGGCGTCTGGAGCGCGGGTATTTTAGGTGGCTGCTACCTGCTTTTTCCTAAAGTCACCTTCGTGATTATTTTAATTCTCTCCATTGCAGGCGGCCAATCGATTATCGAAACTTTTGTCGGTGTGAACATCAAAAAGGTCGATTACTACTCCGAGCTTCATAAGAAAGACAGAAACAAAACCTAAGACAAGTGGAAAAATTACGAGCCCCTGCGCATATATTTAGATATGCTTCAACACTAGGCATATCTAAAGGGGGATTTTCAGGTGGCCATTTGGTGGATTACGACCATCGCTTTTGTCCTTTGTCTTGGTTTTGCAGGTGGAGTCTTTATTCATTTCTTACGACAGGGACTGGATACAGACGACCCCAACCGGATTGATAAAATTAATTCTGATCAAGAATCAATGTAACCTCCATCATTCCTTTATGTACTAAGGACTCGCTAAATTAGGCGAGTTTGCTTTTTTTAGTGACTGTGTTAATCTTGTATGTTGATTTCCGCTCCAGGCGGCTTCGCTTTCCACGGGCATGCCGGGGAGCCTCCTCGGCGCTTTAGCTCCTGCGGGGTCTCCCCTGCCCCGTACTCCCGCAGGAGTCTTCGCCGCCTTCCGCTCCAATCAACATGCTAAAAATCAACAATATTCTTTAACACAGCCTTTTTAGTAGAAAATAAAATATTCCTTCCTCACATGATTTTTTCTTTTTAGGAAAAATTAAACATGTGATTATTTTGAAGTGGAGGAATACATATGAGTTCATCTGAAAACACCCAAAAGTTTCCTCGAACATATTGGCGTGAAATCGAACTGCCTGCATTTAAGTCTTTAAATCAGGATATTAATGTGGATGTAGCCATTGTGGGTGCTGGGATTACAGGTATTACGGCCGCCTACCTCCTGACAAAGGAAGGAAAAAAAGTAGCCCTGCTTGAAGCAGGCGGAATTTTAAACGGAACAACTGGGCATACAACAGCCAAATTAACGGCTCAGCACGGCCTAATTTATGATGAGTTTATTAACCATCTTGGAAAAGAAAAGGCGAGATTATATTATGAATCAATGATGATGGCTGTTCAGTTTGTGGAGAATACCGTGAACGAGAAAGGTATTAAATGCGACTTTAGTAAGCAGGATGCTTATGTTTATGCGACAACGGAAGAGTATGCAGACAAGCTTAAAACCGAATGGGAGGCTTACAAGGATCTAGATATTGCTGGAGCCTTAAAAGATTCGATTCCATTTAATATTCCTGCAAAATTGGCATTAATGATGAGTAATCAGGCTCAGTATCATCCCCTTAAATTTTTAAAGGCCCTTTTGGATGAAGCGGTTCAGGCAGGCTGTTCTGTTTATGAAAATACCGTTGCTGATGATATAGAGGACGATTTTTCAGAGCCAAAGGTGATCACAAAAGACGGCCACAGGGTGACAGCTAAACAGGTAATCATTGCTTCGCATTTTCCTTTTTATGATAAGCCGGGACTGTATTTTGCAAGAATGTACGCTGATCGTTCTTACGCAATCGGTGTCAAAACAAAGCAAGAATACCCAGGCGGCATGTACATCAGCGCTGACAGCCCCACCCGTTCGATCCGTTATACCCCGCTCGATAATGGAGAGAATCTGTTGATTATTGGCGGAGAAAACCACAAAACAGGTCAGGGAGTTGACACGTTAAAGCACTTTGACAAGCTGCAAACCTTTACAGAAGAAGTTTTTGGCATAAAGGAATACGAATACCGCTGGTCTGCTCAAGATAACGTGACCTTGGATAAACTGCCTTACATTGGACCCTATACGGAAGATCGAAAAAATGTTTTAATTGCCACTGGTTATAAAAAATGGGGAATGACCACAGGGATTCTGGCAGGGCATATTTTAAAAGATTATATTGTCAGTGGTTCGAGTCCATATGGAGCGTTATATACACCATCCCGTTTTCATGCGGATCCCGATTTAAGGGAAGTAATTTCAACGAATGTAGATGTGGCCAAACACTTACTTAAGGGTAAGCTTGAAGTAGTTGAAAAAGTACCGGAAGATCTACAGGAAGGTGAAGGCTCGGTTGTTACGTACCGTGGAAAAAGAGCCGGGGCCTATAAAGACGACAAGGGGAAACTCTATATTGTCGATACTACCTGTACCCATCTCGGCTGTGAATGCGAATGGAATCATGCCGAAAAATCTTGGGACTGCCCTTGCCATGGCTCCCGCTACTCATATGCAGGCGATGTGATTGAAGGACCAACCAAGAAAGCATTGGAATTACTTAAAGAAGAATAATTTTAAGAAGAAAAAATCAGCTGAACTAAATTTATTAACAAAATATCTACGGATATTAACAAAAGATGGACATATTGTCAAAATAATCTTGGATATTAACAAAAAATCAGTTATTTTAACAAAAATCCAGAATTATAAACTATCCAGTACTGAGTCCCCTTGAAATTCAAAACGCCCCCATCCATTGGAGGCGTTTTTCTTAATTTATTTATTTGCTATTCGGACGGTTCCGTTTCAATTCTTCGCCAGTTGTAAATTCCACTAATTCTGCACTATCCTTCATGCCTTTTTTACGATTATTATTACGCTGGGCATTGGCATTACCAAGTTTCTGTCTTCCCACACTACCATCTCCTTTTCAAGAAAATCATTTATAGTATGGATGAATCAGAATCCCCCTATTCCTTTCCTAAAACTGGAGGTTTTCGATGGCCAGTCATTTGTTCAAAAGCAAAGGCAATTTCAATTAATACCGGTTCACTAAAGGCAGTTCCAGCAAACGAAAGACCAACAGGTTCTCCTTCTTGCGTGTAACCAATCGGTACTGTTATCGTCGGATACCCAGCCTTAGCACTTATATGCGACCCCTCGTCACTTGGAATGATAACCACATCTAATTGATTCTTTTCAAGTGCATAATCCATCCCCTGCTCGGTGGAATGATAAAGATCAAACTCTAATGCATCAATGTAAGCTTGTTCCGTAAGTGACCCGCTTGTTGCTTCTGATTCAACGAGTACAGCTTGTCCATACTTAAGCATTTGCTCTTCATTTTGATTATTAAAGGCAATTAAATCAGCAAGCGTTCTAATTGGAATTGAGGGATGAAGATTACTTAAATAAGCATTTAGGTCTGGCTTAAATTCATAGGTTAAAACATCATATTTCCACTGGGCTTTGACTGAAGGGATGAAAATATTCTCAATTACCTGAGCCTCTGACTTTCTTATTACATCCAATGCGGTTTTTACGATGTCTGCCTTATCTTTATCTAGAAGCTCGATAAAACCTTCTGTTGCGATACCGATTCGTTTCCCTTTAAGACCATCACCTCGCAGAAATTTCGTAAAGTCTGTCCCTATTAATGGATTTGTTTTCGTAATAGGATCGCGGTCATCCATTCCACATAAAGTTGTCAATAAAATAGCAGCGTCTTCAACCGTCCTCGCCATCGGGCCTGCCGTATCCTGGGTATGTGCTATTGGGATAATCCCTCTCCTGCTGATTAAACCCACCGTGGGTTTAATCCCCACTAGTGAATTCTGGCAGGCCGGGTTTAAAATCGAACCTGAGGTTTCCGTCCCGACTGCAGCAGCTGCAAAATTAGCAGCGATCGCTGCTCCCGATCCTGAACTTGACCCACCAACGTCAAATTTTCCAGGTCCATAAGGATTTAGGACTTGCCCGCCTCTTGAGCTATAACCGCTTTTCATACCATAAGCCATAAAATTGGCCCATTCTGTCATATTAGTCTTCCCTAATATAATAGCACCTGCCTGACGTAATTGCTCTGCTACTGCCGAATCCTCTAAGGCAATTGAATCCTTTAAGGCCACTGATCCTGCACTTGTATGCATTTTGTCATGTGTATCGATATTATCTTTGATTAAAATCGGAATACCGTGCAGCCGGCTGCGTGGTCCAGATTTCTTCCGTTCAGCGTCAAGAGCTTCTGCAATATGTATGGCATCTGGATTAACTTCCAGAATAGAATGGATCGACTTATCAAAAATAGAAATTCTCTTTAAATACAGCAGAACAAGCTCTTTAGAGGTAAGCTCGCCAGTTGTTAGTTTTTCTTGCATTACACTGATTGAGGCCTCCTCTAGCCACTCATCAGATAGTTTTTTCAATTTTGGATTTTGCATAATTTTTTCCCTCCTCTTCCAGATAAATAATTCAAGTTCTCCTATAAGTAATCCTTCTTTTATAAAAGGCTGTGTTAAAGAATATTGTTGATTTTTAGCATGTTGATTGGAGCGGAAGGCGGCGAAGACTCCTGCGGGAGTACGGGGCAGGGGAGAGCCCGCAGGCGCTAAAGCGCCGAGGAGGCTCCCCGGCACGCCCGCGGAAAGCGAAGCCGCCTGGAGCGGAAATCAACATACAAGATTAACACAGCCTTATAAAAAGAAGCAGTGGAATACACCTAAGTAGTTCAGTTATCGAGTAGAAAATTAAAATGCCACAACTGAACTATCAACCTGATTAACACTGCTTTTGTACGAAAATTAGCAAGTGAATTAGCAAAATAAACGCTTGGGAAACCGAGCGTTTTTTTAGCGTGTCGGAAAACTTATTTGTAAGAAGATTTCCTGACCTCGGACAGAACTGAAGTAATTTAGCATCTGCTGTCCGAAGTTGCCTCGACTTCGGACAGGATTGAAGTGATTTAGCCATCTGCTGTCCGAAGTTGCCTCGACTTCGGACAGGATTGAAGTGATTTAGCCATCTGCTGTCCGAAGTTGCCTCGACTTTGGACAGGACTGAAGTAATTTAGCCATCTGCTGTCCGAAGTTGCCTCTACTTTGGACAGGATTGAAGTGATTTAGCCATCTGCTGTCCGAAGTTGCCTCGACTTTGGACAGGATTGAAGTGATTTAGCCATCTGCTGTCCGAAGTTGCCTCGACTTTGGACAGGATTGAAGTAATTTAGCCATCTGTTGTCAGAAGATGCCTCTACTTTGGACAGGATTGAAGTGATTTAGCCATCTGCTGTCCGAAGATGCCTCTACTTCGGACAGGACTGAAGTGATTTAGCCATCTGCTGTCCGAAGTTGCCTCGACTTCGGACAGGATTGAAGTGATTTAGCCATCTGCTGTCCGAAGTTGCCTCGACTTTGGACAGGATTGAAGTGATTTAGCCATCTGCTGTCCGAAGTTGCCTCGACTTCGGACAGGACTGAAGTAATTTAGCCATCTGTTGTCAGAAGATGACTCTACTTCGGACAGGACTCAAGTAATTTATCCATCTGCATCCGAAGATACCTCGACTTTGGACACAACTGATATAATTTTCCTGATATTTTTCAAAGCTGCCCTATTCTCCGACACTTTTGCCCGTCTGATGTTTTGAGCAGCAAGCGGAAGTTAAAATTACTTATCGTTGACCTTATTTGAATCATAACTAGGAAATCAGCATTACGTTTGTTGCATCAAATAACATATGACCAATAACTATTGTCCATATACTAATTTATATGCCCTTTTTATTGCAAGTTTAGATATGATTCCATACAAACCTTGATGTATCAACAAAAATGAATAGTCCAACTCTATTGTGAATTGGACTGAAAAATACAGTTATAATTTTGTTTTTCTACCTTAAACTGACCTACTTAGGAATACACCACTGCTTCCTCTTACCGTTTAAGCCTTTGCTGTCTTTGTTCTTCCGCCACGATATTTCCTTGATAAAAGACTCTTTTATGGAGCGGGATTTGCAATTCCCGGCAATAACGCTTCAGTTCGCGTTCTTCACGCTCAGTTACAAGTGATATAACCGTTCCGTTTGCCCCCATTCTTCCTGTTCTTCCAGCTCTGTGTACATACTGTGTGATATCCTTAGGGAAATCAATTTGTACCACATGGCTTACACCTTGGATGTCCAGACCACGTGCCGCAATATCTGTAGCAATCAGCATTTTCATTTTTCCATCACGGAAATCCTTTAAAGCCGCCTGGCGTTCGAGCTTTTTCATGTCACTATGAAGCATACCAATTGATAATTCTTTAAATAACAATTTTTCTTTAACTACTTGAATCTCGCCAATATCATTAATAAAGGCGAGCGATTTACTTTTTTCTAGGCGGGCTATTTTTTCAAGAAGCTTAATTTTATCCCTTGGCTCACACAAAAAATAGATATGTTCCACTTCACCAGAAGATGCTATGTCATCTTTTTCAATCCGTAATACTTCAGGGTCATTGGTCAATTCTTTAGCTAACTTTTCTGTCACCTGTTTCATTGTGGCCGAAAATAATACGACTTGACGGTCACCCATAGTCGATTTCACAATCTGCTGAACCGTCTGTAAATGCTCTGGAATTAGCAGCTGGTCACCCTCGTCTAGGACAACCATCTTGACTTCGTGCATTTTCACCTTTTTTTGTTTAATTAACTCTAGTAACCGTCCAGGCGTAGCAAAAATAACCTGAGGACGCTTCTTTAATTTTTCAAGCTGGCGTTTTGGGTTGGCACCGCCAATAATGGATGTACCTCTTATCCCGCTTCCCTCTGACCACTTTTGGAATTCTTGATAAACCTGCATGACAAGCTCTTGTGAAGAGGCTAAAACAACTGCCTGTAAGGAAGGGGCCTTAATGTCGATTTTATGTAACAATGGGAGTAAATAAGCTAATGTCTTCCCAGTTCCTGTGGGTGACTCCGCAATCACGTCTTTTCCTTCGAGGATGAGCGGAACCGCTGACTCCTGAATCGAGGTTGGGGCTTGAAACCCTGACTTTTGCCATGCTTCCTGTAAAAAGGGTTGTAAGGTGTTTAACATTTTGTACTCCTTCTATCTCAAATCATTTTTACGATTATTATTTGTTATTCGATATCGTATTGATACTATCTTATTATTCTTTGGGTGTCTAGTTTGGATTATGCCGGCGTATTGAGGTAAAGGATAACCCAGACCATGTGGTAGGCAAGGACAGATAAATAAAGGACACATGTAGAAATAAGCAGGGCTCGAATCAGTCCTTTAAAGGGTTTGAGATAAAATAAAACAATCAGTATCAGCGGAAGGAATATTTTAATCAAATAAAAATAGGACCAGCCCTCGTCAATAATTTCTCTCATCATCGGGTTTCCCTCTTCAATAAACCCTAATGAGATTCCGACATGTGTCAAGATTGCATCTAACAAACCAGCAGCGAATAAAAAGATACAAGGTTTCATATTTCCTCCTTAACATTCCCTGTTAAACACCATTCTTTCTAAATATAAATAGATCGATACATTCTTTATTACGAACACACAAAAGGAAATAAAAGGCTGCTGGTTAAGCAACCTATGTAATCGTCTCAATTTACGTATTTCCCGCTTGCAGGTTTAGCCACTTCATTAAAATGCTCTACTAAATACATTAGGTTCGAGGATAGCTCCTCCCCACTCATCGGAATCCCATGCCCCGTCACAGCCAATTGCGGTTTCAATTCCGCCAATTTCTTCACTGACTGATAGGCCGCATCCCAATCGGTCGTAAAATATCGCGGCGGACCGCTAATTTCCTGTGTTTGTGTAATAACTTTATAAAGCGATTCTTGCTTTACAGTAACAAAGGCATCTCCGGCAATTAGGGTTCTATCTTGTTCACGGAATAATGAGATATGGCCCGGAGAATGCCCAGGGGTATGGATCCATTTCCAGCCCTCAGGCAGACATGGAATCGTTCCATCGTTTGGAAGCGCCTGAACATGTGCACTAATATCAATCCCATGGTTGGGGAACATCGTTGACATCTTGGCAACAAGCCCGCTGTCCACATTTGGATCTCCTGGTGGATAATTCTCTTTTCCCGTTAAATAAGGAAGCTCTTTTTCATGTGCATATACAGGAATTTCCCACTCCTCTAAAAGAGCGGCAATAGACCCAACATGATCAAAATGCCCATGCGTCAGGATTATCGCTTTCGGTATGGCTTTTTCTCCAAACCTCTCCTGAATCATATCCTTAATTTGCCCAGCCGACTTTGGCATCCCGGTGTCAATCAGTACAAAATCAGTTGTCTCACTTGGGTTTCCTATCACAACTAGATTAACAATTTGATCTGTGTAGCAATATATATCTGGCAAAACGGCAACGCCGATCCCGCTCCCAACTGAAGACATCGGAAGAAATGAATCCTCAAATTTACTATCCTGAGTCTGATCCATGCAACTACCCCCTTTTTGATTATTATTTAACCCAGTAAGTAATTTTATGACAGTTTCTCCGCATTACATTATAGCAGACATTTTTGTTTCTAATAAAGAATAACTATTCATAGTTATTCCTTACTTATCTCAAAGAAAGGAAAATCGAAAGGTTTGTGAACATTGTCGCTAATTCGATTTAAACAGGGCAATAGATGATAAAATGAACATCAGGAAAACAATATATCGGAGTTGAATATGATGTTTAGCAAAATTGCACTTTTCGCATCGTTCTTGTTCTTTTTATTTGGAACAACTTGTTTTGCCGCTGCACATTCAGTAAGATCTACTCCTTCATTGGATTCTGTACAGACAGATTCATTTGATAATAATTCAACATCAACTGTGGTGACCATCTCAAATAAAAAACCAAATAGCCAAGCTGCAGACACAAAAAACACCAAGAATCAGACAGATAATGCTGTTCTGCTTATGAAAAAAGACCAAGGCATTCAGCCTTCTTTTAAAGACTACCTTGTTCCTGCAGTAGTTTGTTTTTTCCTCATCATCGTCCTTGGCAGCTATTGGTTTGGTTTTAGGAGAAAGTATGTATAGAAGATATTCATAAACAAAAAAGCGTTTAACCTCAAGGTATACGCTTTTTTGTTCATATCTATTCTTGATGAAAGGCCAGCCAAAATTCACTATTAGAATCAATCATTGCTTTCAGTTCATGGAACGGTATTGAAAAAGTGGGAAAGCCAGCTGCATAAGGAGCAATTTCATAGGGCTGAAAGTAGATATTTAATCCCGCTTCATTTATATAAAACGGCTGATTCGCTTGGATTCCATGGTATTCACCTGGAAGGAGGTATGAGTATTCGTCATTGCTATTGATTTGATCTTCAATTAAATCACTTATCACCTTTACATAAGGACTTCCTGGTTTAAAAAGATCTGCTAACTGGTACAATCGACCCGCTTTAAGGTTTATATGAGCATATTTTTTTAACGGCATTCCATGAGCCGCACAAAATGGATAATCATAACCGGTTATCTCAATCACTACAAGATTTTTCTTAAAAAAAGTAATCTCATAATCGCCTGTGTAAGCGGACTCCAAAGGCGTAACGGATACTCGTTTTACCCCAGCCATTGCTTTTAAAGCATTGTTTACTTGGACTGCATTTTCGATCCCCTTAATCTCGGGATAATAAACGAGATAATCGAAGTTAGGCTTAAATTTATGTTCCACAACAGAGTATTGATTATTTAAGCGATAGGTAGACGCTTGTTTCCAAACCAACTCATTTTTTTGACTAAAGTATATGAGACGCTGATCAATATCACCTTTTATAAGGGTCTTTTCAATGCTTAGCCTCCCGTTTCCGCTTACGTATGGCAAGTGATCCATTCGATTTCCTTGCTTATCTATAAAATAGGTATGTTGATCATCTGAGACAGACGCTAGTCCATCCTGATAGTTCCCCATTTCATGAAAAATAAATCCAGTTAAAACATGTCCATCATGGTCAGCCAAGGCGAAAATGGAACGCATGCATGCTTGTTTCGGATTGATTTCTTTCCCAATGGCGAACCGTTTTTCCCCAATGTTTAAAATTTGATTGTAATTAGCTTTTATTACAAATTGTCTATTTTGATCAATTAATCCATAGAGTTCCTTTCGATTACCTTCGAGACTGACAATGGCACGCCCGTCTATAAATCGTCCGGCAGTTGTATACGCGGGCTCAATAATCATATTACCCTGAACATCGATATAGCCATATAATCCATCGTTAATTTTCTTAAAAGACAGCAGACCTTGACCATAATTTCCAACCCATGCATAGGGGTAGGTATGCAATACTTTTCCTGTAAGGTCAATTAAATGATACTGACCTCCCTTGGATTTTACAAGTGCTCTTCCCTCTGTAAAATCACTGGCCGATTCATAGATGACGGGGATTACCACTTTACCCCGCTTATTTAAATACCCATATAGGTAATTACCGTCCTTGTCTATTTCTACAGCTTCTACACGTCCCTCCTTATATTCGGGATCGATTAAAGCGTAAGCTTTTTCAGTAATCTCTTTCCCACTTTCATCGATAACCTTGAAACCTGCATGGTCATTAACCACCGACCGTCCTTCCAGAAACGGCTGAATTGTATCATATTTGGGCTTCACAATAAAATATCCTTTTTCATCAATAATGCCCGATTTATCTATAAGTCCAACGACAGCTAAACCATTGTCTTGAAAATCCGCAGCATGGTCATAGATTGGAGGTAGAATAAATTTGCCCTTCGCATTGATATATCCCCACTTGCTCCCGCCTATTTCTCTTATCGATGCAGGATATAAATAAACGGCTCTTGTGTCAAAAAATTCATTAAGGATTCGAATTGCCCTTTCCTCGATTAATTTTGAAACCGGAAAATAGGATAAACAGGATTCACACCTGTACTTTAAAACAAATAAATAAGGCTGTTGATGATACCGATAAAGGCCAAAGACTTCATTAATTCCATCCCCATCTAAATCTCCCCAGCTAAGAATGGCCTGATTGTTTAGATATTCGATTTCTGCTCCATCAGGGAGGTAAGGCATCACAAGACGTACCTCTCGATTAGATCCCACCATTGTTATTCACCCATTTTTTTAATATATATATGAGTTTAATAGGCGGTGTGTGTGATGATGATTTTTACAAATTAAAGATAGCACACTGTTGAAGCGTACTATTTAAGGTTCTTATAAATGCTCCTTCACATTGTACGATCGAAGGATACTTTCGATTTTAAGTGCTTTGCCTATATCCCCTTGAACTTTCAATTTACCTGTCATGAATGCCATCGTTCCATTCAGTTTTCCTAACAAGAACAGGCGGAAATTGGCTAATGACATTTTTAACGTACAATCGGCAGGTGTACCTTGCCTATTATTTACCGAAGCACCTCCATCTTGAAAATGAAGCTGGAAGGATTCCTCTACCTCGCCATGAATATCAAATTGATAAATGGCCGTAACCCCTTGGATGGGATCTGGGTTTTTATTTAATATTTCTACAATCAGCTTCACTAAATCCTGTAGAGTATACTCTTCAATTGTCTTTGACAAAGCCAACACTCCTTTTTTTAAATCACCCACATTCTTATAGGTTTATGATACTAGTACGTATCCGTATCGTGCAATCATATCCGTTCTTTTTTTTTGCAAAAAAAAGACAAATTCGGCAAACACCTGCTTTATCTCTATCGATGATTAAAAAGGTTCTTTGATATGATATCTTCGAAGAATCGTTTCTATTTTCATGCCCTTTGCGATATCACCTTTGGCTATCAGGATTAATTACCTAAATGTAAAAACGCACTGATAACAATACGATTTAACAGGCGAGCAAGCTCATCATACTCGACAGCGGCTGATTGGTTATAATGTTGGACCACCACTTCGTTGATGGCTCCTACCATTGCCAGGGATACTATTTGCATTTCCATCTCTGAAACAGTATCCGGCAGTTGCCCTTGCACGGTTTGAAAAATAAGCCGGGCAAAACGGCGATGCGCTTCACCTCTTACTTTCTCAATCTCTTGGGACATACCAACAGATTCAACTAACATTAAGTTAGCGGCCTTCATATCAGCAAAACATATCTCTATGTAGCGGCGTATTCCTGCATATGCCTTATAGGCATTTCGCTTCTCTTGATCAGTTGAACACCTTACTTCATTGAAGATTTCCTCTGCAATTACCCGTAAGAGCTCCGCCATTAACTCTTCTTTACTGGAAAAATTTTGATAAAAGGTTGTTTTTGAAACTCTGGCCATTTCAACAATCTCCAGCACAGAGGTAGCTTTAAATCCATCTGTTGTAAACCGTAATAAACCTGCATAAAGAATTTTTTCTCTGGCTTCTTTTGGCATTTCACTTAAAAATAACATCTAATCAGTCCAATCCATTTGGTACGACAACGTATTCCCTTTAATTTTGGCTCTGTTAAATACGGCTGTTGATTTCCGCTCCATACGCTCGCTTTCCGCGGGCGTGCCGGGGAGCCTCCTCGGCGCTGAAAGCGCCTGTGGGGTCTCCCCTGCCTCGTACTCCCGTAGAAGTCGAGCGCCTTCCGCTCCAATTAACAGAGTAAAAAAACAACAATATCGTTTAACAGAGCCTTAATTTTAAAAGAGAATACGCTGACCAGCAATAAACAAATGTAAAAAAATAAATAGCCAGATGGCTGCCTATTTTTATAAGGCTGTTTACGAAAAAGAATCTTCTTTAGTGACCGATATAACGCGCTTCCGGGATTAATTGTTTCCATTCACTGTAAGTGATAATGGTATTCCAGTGACCTGTCATTTTTGCGGCACCGATTACGATGAAGAATAACACAAAGAACGTAACCGGAACAAACCATTTATTCACTTTTTTCTTTGCAACCGTCATGTTTAATGCATCTTTAATCGGACATGCCTCCACACATGACATACAAGCCGAGCAATTTAGAGAGGTAACTTTCTCCACCTCATGAACCTTTAATCGCTGCGGGCATACCTTTGTACACATTTCACAGTTCGTACAAGTATCAACGTTCCTTTCTATTTTTGTCACTCTAAAAATCGAACCTAGTCCAATGAATGCACCACATGGGCACAAAAACCGGCACCAGAAGTTTCTAAAAAATAAAGATAAAATAAAAATAACAAGGATGAATTTCAAGGTAAATCCACTAAGGTTTAAGAATAATAGCAGCATCTTAACATCTGAAACTTTATTATAGTTATCAACAAGAAAGCTTTTGGCACTAAAAATATCCATTTGAAGGACCATACCGATAAAAAATAACAACAACACATACTTGATCGGGGTTAACAGCGAGACAAGCCATTTTGGCATATCAAAGTTTCGTTTAAATATCTTTCTGCCAAACCAGGCAATCAGTTCATTGGCTGTACCGACTGGACAGATCCAGCTGCAAAAGGATTTACGGAGGAGGATTCCTGCCCCGACAAAAAACGAAAGAAAAACAAGACCAGCTGGATGAATCACATCAAAATCCCCGCTGGTCAGCCAAACTTTCAGGGCAACGAGTGCACTTATCGGTAAAAATCCCTCGACAGCAGATGGGCGTTCCACGAACGGTGTTTTTCCATTTGTTACAAAGTGATCATAAAATTGATAAAATTGCAGTCCTATATAGAGCGAAAACAACAAAAACACAGCCTGAATGGCATATCTGGTGATTTGCACCGGCTTGCGTTTCAACTGCTTCCTATACCAAGCTTTAGACTTCATAAGGATTTCCTCCATTCATTATTAACCTAAATATAATGAACGCTGTGTAGGAGGTAAGTGATATAAATCATCGAATGACGTTATTTCAAAGAAATGTCACATTAGACTTCTTAAATTAGTCAAAAAGTGCCCTAGTATCATTTAGTGGTAAACTAATCTTTTAAGAAAAAAAATACCAGCGGATTCATTAAAATCCGCTGGTATTTTTTACTGTTCTGCCTTGAACACGATTTGATTCTGCCTTCTTGCTTCTTCTGTAATACTGAGGACGATTTCACTCCAGTCCTTTAATTTCTGATAACCCTCATTATTATTAGTTTCGATTATTCTCGCGATATTAATACATTCATAGATCATGTTTTGCTCTTCTTGGTTCATACTTAGGACTTGACTCTCTTTGGTATGCGCATCAAAAAACTTTATTTCGGATATTGGAGCCGCATCTTCAAGGACAAAGGTTCCCTTCTCCCCATGTATTTCACATGGAATCGTTGAAGCAGATATTTTAGAACAAAGAACGGTACATATGAAGTCTTCATAATCTAATAATAATGTTCCGCTGCCATCTACACCGCTTCTCAAAAGAACTGGGTGATAAGAGACTTTCTTAGGTCTTCCGAACAGGCAGACTGCTAAATATAATGGATAAACACCTAAATCGACCAATGCTCCACCGGAGTAATCCGCCGAGAAAATATTTGGCTCCTCTCCTTCTAAAAATAAATCATAGCGGGAGGAGTATTGAATGTAAGGTAAAATTGCACTTCTTAGTGTTCCTGCCATGTGAAGCTTTTCCTTGAGTATTCTAAAATTTGGAGTGTGTATATTCCGAATTGCTTCAAATAGATAGACACCATTTTCTTCAGCTGTTTGGTAGGCCTTTTCTAATTCAGCAGTGTTAGAGAAGATTGGTTTTTCGCAGATCACATGCTTTTTATTTTTCAAAAAAATCATTGCTTGCTCGAAATGAAGTGAATTCGGCGAGGCTATATATACGACCTGGAATTCTTCACTTTGAGCCATTTCTTCTAAGTCAGTAAAATAATGTGATGCATTATATTGATTTGCGAGCTGTTTCGCTTTTTCCTCGTTCCGTGAAAATACCCCCGTTAATTGATATTGTTCACTTAGCTTTGCTGCTTCAATAAAAGCTTCCGTAATCCATCCAGTCCCCACTGTAGCAAACTTAATCATGTTATTACCTCTTCCTATTGATTACTTTTAGGTACCATTTTATCCTTTTTAAGCCCTGCTTACCAATAAAACATGCAATTTTCCAGATTCTATCTGTTTCGAACATCAATTGTTGGGAACAATGGAAAAATATCAGATTTTATGTTATATGTAATAGATATGAAGAAAAGTGCAGGCTTTGATTCGAAGGCCATAGCAGACACTGATGAAAAGAGGTTTTAAAAGGTGGAAAATCAAACATCCAATTTCATAAAAGATACTATGATAAAAGATTTGGAATCAGGTAAACACCAAAAGATCGTAACACGATTCCCACCAGAGCCAAACGGCTATTTACATATTGGACACGCTAAATCAATCATTATAAACTTCGGTTTAGCGGATGAATTTAATGGACTAACGAACTTACGTTTTGATGATACCAATCCGTTAAAGGAGGATATCGAGTTTGTAAACTCCATTAAAGAAGATGTGAAATGGCTTGGATTTGAATGGGATAACTTATTCTTTGCTTCCGATTATTTTGAGGAAATGTACAACCGTGCTGTACTATTAATTGAAAAAGGGCTTGCTTATGTTGATGACCTGTCAGCTGAAGAAATTCGTGAATACCGTGGTACATTAACAGAGCCGGGAAAAAATAGTCCTTATCGCGACCGTTCCATTGAGGAGAATCTAGAGCTATTTAAACGGATGCGTGCAGGTGAGTTCGATAATGGTCAGAAGGTACTTCGGGCAAAAATTGATATGAGTTCACCTAATATCAATCTGCGTGACCCTGTTATTTATCGTATTTCACATACGACACACCATAATACTGGCGATAAATGGTGTATTTACCCTATGTATGCTTTTGCTCATCCGCTTGAAGATGCGATTGAAGGGGTCACCCATTCTATTTGCACCATTGAATTCGAAGATCAACGTCCTTTATATAATTGGGTGGTAGAACAATGTGAAATGGAAAGCACACCACAGCAAATTGAGTTTGGCCGTTTGAATGTAACCAATACTGTGATGAGCAAGCGAAAGCTTAAGCAGTTAGTGGAAGAAGGTTTTGTCGATGGCTGGGACGATCCGCGCATGCCGACAATTTCCGGAATGAGACGAAAAGGATTTACGCCGGAATCCATCCGTGCCTTTGTAAACGAAACCGGTGTACACAAAGGTTCCGGTGCCGTCGATTCACAAATGCTCGAACACTATGTCCGGGAAGATTTAAAATTAAAGGTTCCACGGACAATGGGGATCATTAACCCGTTAAAAGTGGTCATTACCAACTACCCAGAAGGCCAAATCGAATTACTTGACGCGGAGATAAATCCAGAAAATCTGGACATGGGGATGCGGAAGATCCCATTTTCTCGTGAAATATATATCGAAAAAGATGATTTCATGGAAAATCCGCCAAAGAAATACTTCCGCCTCTTCCCTGGTAATGAGGTTCGTCTAAAACATGCCTATTTCATTAAATGCGAAGAGGTTATCAAGGATGCAAATGGTGAGGTTGTAGAACTTCGTTGTACTTATGACCCAGCAACCAAGAGTGGAACTGGCTTTACCGGAAGAAAAGTCAAAGGAACCATTCATTGGGTAGAAGCGACCCATTCTGTTCCAGCTGAATTCCGTTTATACGAGCCGCTTATTTTGGATCAAACAGACGAAAGCAGTGATGAGGGGAAGACCACTTTCCTTGATCATGTAAATCCAAATTCTTTGGAAATACTTCAGGGTTATGTTGAACCAAACATGAGAGAAAGCAGACCTCAGGATAAATTCCAGTTCTTCCGCCACGGCTATTTCAACGTCGACCCTAAGGATACGACCGTTGATAAGCTTGTTTTTAACAGAATCGTCTCTCTTAAGAGTTCGTTTAAGCTATAAAAGCAAAAACCGTTTAGTAGAGCGACAGGACCTTTGCTGCACCATTTTCAAAGAACAAGCTTATAAACTTCTTATTATAAGACAAAGAACCAGGCTTATTGAAAGCCTGGTTCTTTGTCTTTAGATATGGGTATCTCTAAAATCACTTTTGTTCCTTTCCCCGGTGAAGCGATAATACACAGCTCACCACCAACAGAGCGTGCTCGTTCATCCATACTGAATAGACCGACGCCCAGCGACTGTTTGTCTACATCAAAACCCTTCCCTTTATCCCCAACCATGACCCGGACCATATCATCCATTTCTCTTACCGTGACGGCTGCTTCGTTTACCTCTGCATATTTCCGTATATTGGTTAATGCTTCTTGAATAATCCTGTAAATAGTCAGTTCAATACTAATTGAAAGACGCTGGTTTAACACACAATCAAAATAGACATCGATATTATAATGGTCGGAATAACGAGATAGGAAAGACCGAATAGCTGGGACTAACCCTAAGTCATCTAGAACGGAAGGACGCAGTTCCCAGGAGATTTCCCGAATCTCTTCGATTAATTGTGCCGCTTCTTCCTGCATCTGCTGCAACAGTGGATGATCGACTTCTGACATTAAGCGATTGATGGTAATTAAATGACTATAGAGATTTTGGCCAATTCCATCATGTAAATTACGGGAGAGACGCTTCCGTTCTTCTTCTTGAACATCAATAATGGAACTCATCATTTTTTGAAGTTCTTGCTCAACACGCTTTCTTTCTGTAACCTCATACCGAATGGCAACATATTGATAGGGCCTTTTTTGTTCGTTTAAAAACGGAACAATTGTCGTATCTACCCAATAATAAGTCCCATCTTTAGCTTTGTTTAGAATTTCACCCTTCCAAACCTTGCCCGCTCCGATTGTTCTCCACATCTCTTTAAAAAATTCTTTGGAATGATAGCCTGAATTGACAATCCGATGATCATATCCGACGAGCTCTTCCCGAGCGTATTTTGAGATATGACAAAATTGATCATTTACATATGTAATCGTCCCTCGCGAATCGGTAATGGCGACTATCGAAGATTCATCAAGGGCAAATTTATAATCCATCAGTTCGTTTCTCGTCTGCTGAATATCCACTTTCGATTCCCCCTGACTTAAAGTCCAATATAGTCCTTTAATATCTCTTCTAAAGCCTGACCTGATTCATTTACCCATTCTTGATCCGAATCGCTAAACGAACAACTTTCGCGGTTACCCACCAATAAGACCCCTTTTGGTATGCTATTAAAAAATAACGGGACTGCATAGCATGTGGTCAGCTTTTCGGCAAGAGCAATCGGATAGTCCGTAACTTTACCTGTTGCTTGATGAGGAAAATTTACCATCGTCATTGAAGCACCCGTTGAAATGATCTTACCGGCTATGCCTTTCCCGAAGCGAACAGTTATCCGTTTATATTTATCGTTTAAATTTCCCACAGCATAATGCCACCTTACGTCCGGACCCACTTTATTTTGGATGGCAAGACCGACAAAATCACAGCCAACCTGTTTCTTTAATTGGTCACATACGTTAGTAACCGCTTGTATCTTTAGTATCTCAGTCATCCCGTGCTCCCCTTATATCCCATAACCTAAGAGCCCTTTTCTCACCGCATACTGTACCAGCTCAGGCCGGGTTTTCATTTGCAGCTTCTCCATCACTTTTCCTTTATGAGTCTCAACCGTTTTCACACTAATGACGAGCTGCTCTGCAATTTCCTTGTTGGAATACCCTTTCGCTATAAGGGTGAGCACTTCTTGTTCGCGGTCAGACAAAAGATGGTATAAATCATTACTATCTTGTTTTGCCCCCGCTAAGTATTCTTCCATTAAACGTTTCTGTGCGGCAGGATGAAGATAGGCATCCCCTCTCGCCACCGATTCTATTGCAGACATTAACTCGGCATGGGGCGCACTTTTTAAAATACAGCCAGATGCCCCGCCTTCAATGGCACGGAAAAGGTACTCCTCGTCGTCATGCATCGTTAAAATTAAAATATTTATCTCAGGCATGAGTTTTTTTAGTTCTTTTGTTGCTGATAAGCCGTCTTTTCCATGCGGCATGCTTAAATCCATGACAACAACATCAGGTTTTAATTTTAAGGTCTTTTTAATCCCTTCATTTCCTTCCGATGCTTCTCCGATTACTTCCATTTGAGGATTGGTGTTCAACAGCATCTTTAAACCGCTTCTGACTACTGCATGATCATCAACTAACAGAATTTTTATCAATGATAAAATCTCCTTTGCTACTATAAGGGCAATGACAATTCGATTGATGTCCCTTCTCCTATTTTAGAAGATATCGCACAATTGCCGCCAGTGAGATGCATTCTTTCTTTCATCATGGCAATTCCTGATAAAGGTGTATGGGAAGTGCGGTCAAGTTCTTCAAGCTGAAATCCTTTACCGAAATCATGAATGGTAATCTTTAATTCTGCTTCTGACCAAGTGAAGGTCATTTTTACTTTCGATGTATCGGCATATTTCGCAATATTGGCAAGGGCTTCTTGGCACACACGGAAAACCGCAATTTGGGAGCGCTCAGGCAGATTGGACTCTTCACCCGCTGATTCTAAGTCCACTAAAATACCAAACGTGGACGTATATAATTTAAGATAGCTTTTCATTGCTGGAAGTATTCCAAAGGTGGTCAGGGTAGGAGGATGCAATTCTACAGATAATAATCTAATCTCCTGGATTGTCTTTTCAATCAGCTGTGACATTTCACGTACATAACTCTTCATATTCTGCTCGTTTATCCCAGATTCGACAACCTGTAAACCTGTTAAAATACTATATAAATTTTGACCAACGCCCTCATGCAGCTCTATGGCAATCCGTTTAATTTCTTCTTCCTGTGAATCAATGATATAAGAATTTATTTTTTGCATTTTCTGTAGTACATCCATTAAGGTTCCCCCCTTTTACCTGCTTAGTTGAAAGTTAAAAAAGTCAGGTTCTTATTAAAAGACCTGAACCTTTTTTATTGTGTAGGTTAATCCGCTGTCAGCGTCCATCGCAGCCCACACGTCGTCTGACCGTTTGACTTTGCTTGTGAGCGGCACCGCAAGAAAATAAAAATCATCAAAATAAAAACGAATATGCGTTTGATCAGGACAATACTGAACTTTTTTAATCGTTTTCCTTATAGCGCCAGCTTGGTCGCCGCCTTGGTCATCTTGGATACTAATATCGACTGGGTCTCCAGTAAACTGCTCTATATCTGCCAATTTAATGAGTTCCACAGCTATTACATCCTTTCAATACTGGATAGATGAATATTTTGTAGCCTTGCAAATTTTCCTAAAACGCCTCGCCCGCATGATCTTCGATATATTGGATGGTCTCTTCCTCAGACTGCCAATTGCTCATACCCTTAATTTCTGCCACAACCATTTCAATACCTTCACCTGTTTTTTCTTCTAAAAACCAATTTAACCGCTTTTTAGAAAAGGTCTGTTTCAATAAATCATCAATCTCAGCTGCAAAACTGCCTAATGCTGGTCTTACAAAACAAAAATCAATATAAGTCTCACTGGTCATTGACATTCACACCTTTTTTATAAATAAGCAAGGCAATCGGGAATAAAATGACGTTGATGACAGCAGCGATAATGGTATTTGTATAATTTTCATAGAAGTATTGATGGACCATATATTGGGTAAATATTATGTTTAACATGAGAATAGCTAAAAGCAGTCCAACGGGTACGTAACTACGCTTCATAACGTTTCACCCCCACGGCATAAACTGCACCGTTTTCGACTTTCACATAGATTTCTGGAAGCGGACGTCTTGGCGGTCCTGCGATTGGTTCCCCCGTTTTCACATCAAATTTCCCGTGGTGGCATGAACATAGCATCTCACCCTCGTCCTTTTTCCAAAACACAGGGCAGCGCAGATGGGTACATGCATTTTGGTAGGCTACATATTTATTTTCAGATAGTCTGATTAAAATCGCACTGTCATGTTCACCTGGAAAGGCAAAATCAACGGCATCCCCAACTGGGATAGCACTTACATCGGTAATTTTATGCTTCGGATACTTTTTATCACTAAGACCGGTTAATTCCTTCGCCGCTAAGGCTCCCCATGGGAGGGAAGTTACAGCAAATACTCCGGCTGCGCCAACTAATGTTTTCATGAAACCGCGGCGGTCCAGCTTACGTTCATTATTTCGATTAATATTGTGTGTATAGTTATCTTCATTGAACGGGATTTTATTATTTTTCTCTGACACGCTAATCCCTCCTAAAACAATTTAGTGACGCCCTGCAGGATACCAGGAAGATTCACTTTAACATTTGTTTCGCCTTCTAGATAAGGCATACTTGTTACCCATTTGTCATTATCAAGGTTAAATCGCTTTTGTTTTGCTTCAATTTCCTCTTCAGTCAGCCATTGTAATGTATTGGTCGGACAAACACTTGCACACATGGGTGGAATGCCGTCCTTAGAACGATCAATACATAAATCGCACTTATACATAAGATTTTGCTCGGTATCAAACTTAGGTATTCCATATGGGCAGGCAATCGTACAGTTTTGGCAGCCAATACATTTTTCCACAAGTGCTGAAAGTACGGCTCCTGTTTCGTGAATCTGAATAGCCTGAGCCGGACAGCTTCTTGCACAAGCAGGATTGACACAGTGAAGGCACATTAGAGGCATCGTTTGCCGGTTAACAAGCGGATTAACATCGTATACATAATTACGGTTCCGCTCCTCATGACCGCCACACTGTGTACAAGCCGCTAAACAAGAACGGCAGCCTATACAGTTTTCCAGTTCAATATAAAGCCTCTTTTTCATTTATTGCACCTTCTTTTTCATTTCTAATTTTCCAATCTGGGCAGCACACGCTTTAAATTCCGGCATTCTTGAGATCGGATCAAGGGCACCAATGGTTAATAGATTAATAGATTGCTCATGGCCCCAATGATACGGAACAAACACGGTATCTTTACGAATCGCTTCTGTAATTTTTACTTTATAAACCGCTTCTCCTCTTCTTGTAAAGAGACGGACTCTTTCTTCATGGCTGATATTGTATTTCTGTGCTGTCTCCGGATGTACTTCGACAAACGGCTCTGGGCACATATCCCGTAAGAATTGAATCCTCCTAGTTTGATTACCAGATAGATAGTGATAAACGACACGGCCAGATGTTAAACGAAGCGGGAACTCTTGGTCCGGCTCTTCTGCTGGCGGCCGGTAAGGTAATGCGAAAATTTTCGCCTTCCCATCGGAGTGATAGAATTTTTTATCTAAAAATAAATGCGGTGTGCCAGGATCCTTTTCATCTCTGCAAGGCCAAAACACTCCGTCTTGTTTTTCAATTTTTTCCCATGTAACGCCGTAGTAATCCGCTGTGCCTCCTTTAGAAGCGACACGAAGTTCATCGAAGATATCCCTGGAGGATTTTAAATGAGAAAAGTATTTTCCACGGCCCATCCGTTCGGCAATTTCAATTTGAATCTTCCAGTCTGGTTTTGATTCACCCAGCGGTTTTTGTGCTTGGTTAATTTTGATAATGCGGCCTTCGACATTGGTGGTTGTTCCTTCATCTTCCGCCCAAGTTGTGGTTGGAAGAACCACATCTGCAAATTCTGCAGACTCAGACAGATAAAAGTCTACACAAACCATGAAATCTAGGTTTTTCATTTGTTCTCGTACATAATTTAAATTTGGAGCAGATACCGCAGGGTTTGAACATAATAGGTATAGGGCACGGATCGTCTTTTGCTCCATTAAGCCAAACATTTCGTAAGCAGAAACGCCCTCTTTAGGCATTTCTTCCGGTTGGATTCCCCATACCTTTGAGATATATTCAACGTGTTCTGGATAAGCAAGTTTTCGATAGCCTGGAAGAGCATCTGCTTTTTGACCGTGCTCACGGCCGCCTTGACCATTCCCTTGTCCTGTGATCGTAGCAACTCCAGATTTAGGGCGACCGATTTTCCCCGTAACTAGTGCCAAATTCGTATAGGAAGAAACATTGTCTACTCCTTTAATTTGCTGCTCAATTCCTCTTGCAAACATCACAATAGCATTCGGTGCTTCTCCGTAAATTTGCGCAGCACGAATAATTTTCTCAGGAGCAACACCCGTTAGTTGGCTTGTATATTCAGGTGTAAATTCTTTTACTAGTTCTTTTGTTTCTTCATATCCATTTGTATGGTTATTGACAAATTCATCATCAGCATGACCATTTTGAATTAACAAATTTAGGATTCCATTTGCAAGGGCAAGGTCTGTTCCAGGTCTTAAATCAAGATGAAGATCGGCTCTTCTTGCAATCGGAGTTTCCCGTGGGTCGGCAACAATCACATAGCCGCCACGCTCCTGGACAGCCCAAATCCGGAACATTGATGTCGGATGGCATTCCGCTGTATTACTTCCGGCAAGGAAAATACAGTCTGTTTCATGGACATCTGTCCAAGGTACCGTTGAGCCTCGATCGATACCAAGTGAACGATTTAATCCTCCTGCTGCACTCGACATACAAAATCTTCCGTTGTAATCGATATAACGTGTTTGTAATCCAACCCGAGCAAACTTTCCGGTTAGGTAACATTTTTCGTTAGTCATGGATACCCCGCTATATACTGAAACAGAATCTTTTCCGTACTGTGTTTGAAGTTCCGTGAATTTTTTAACGATAAGGTCATATGCCTCTTCCCAGCTGGCTTCACGAAATCCTTGTTTTGTACCTTTTAACGATTTGTTATCGCGGATCAGTGGTTTAAGAATCCGGTCTAGATGGTTGACCTGCTGATAAGCAGTAACCCCCTTCGGACACATCTTTCCAAGTGTAACTGGCCAATCATAACGAGGCTCCACTCCGATGATTTTATTGGACTTGGTGTTAACTCTTAGGTTCATCCCACATTGCATGGCACAGTAGCTGCAGTGGGTTTTGACTAAAGTTTCATTGGGATGATTTAGATTTTCTATATCTTTAAAGAATGTATCTCTTTCGTTCTTAAAATTAGCCTTTTGCATTCTGATTGGCCTCCTTAACCTTCACTTGGTGCGTTGCGAATCCTGAAAATCTTGCAATCCGATATTTTCGGCGGCATGGTAAACACAATTCAGCAAGATTAAACCCGTCTTCCATGTTAAATTCCATCTCATTTATGCCTAATACATTTATGACATCATTTGATTGTTCAACCGATACGAAATGATCTCCGCACACTTTACATTTTTTCATTTCTTGTTCAGCGTAATGTTCGCGATAGTTTCTTGCAAACACACTCATGGGTCTGAATGGGATATGAGCAAGCTTTCCAAATGGTAAATAAATTAACGTTACAATTACTGAAAATTGATGGATTAGTGACATTTGCGGCTGCATCCAGCCATGCAGTACGACATTTTGAAAGGTTAGCAGTAAGCCTGTAACCGAAATAAATAATAATAAGTAAAGCGGTAAGAAATCATACATAAATTTTTGTTCTGCTCTAGCCTGCATGTTTTTTAAACGGCGGTGTAAAGCCATACATACACCGGCAGTTACCATGATTGCGGCAATATTAAGGGCATTATAGGACATCCAGGCAATGATTCCATCTGCTTTGACATGCAGTACGTTCATCCCGAAAAGCACGATTGTATAGTATCCATTGTCTTCCATTGTAAAATACATCCAGCTGAAAACGAGCGGGAAGGTTACCATACAAGCAAGCATACAACCCCAGCCGATTAAAATATGCTGCACCCAGCGGTACACACCGCGATTACGAATGAAGTCAAAAATGGCTAGATGACTAACCGCGGTTTTTGGAGTACTTTTTCTGAATAAAAGCTTTAAGCCTTTTTTGATAATTATTTTGGTAGGCGGTCTTTCCCCCCATGCGATGAAGCGATAGAAGAAGCCTCCAATGAAGACTAGCGTGCCGACCATATATCCGTATAGGTTTAAGTCAATATGTGTAAACATTCTTGTTCCGATAAAGGTTAAAATGATAAGTCCGATGATGGATAAAAATATGGATTTAGCAAAGTGTGATGCAAAGGCATCATTTACAGAGCGTCCCGCTTTTTTTGTTGCTGCAGCAGTAGTCGATTGCATTTTCCTGATCCTCCTCAAAAAAAATAACACATCCGTTTTTCTTATCCTTATTGTAAGAAAAACGGATGTGTTATCTATATCAGGGAACTCCCCTATTATAAGGGGGAAAAACCCCTAAAAAAGTTATTTTAGACAAATTCTTGTCACAAACGAAAGGTGGAGGTTTTAAAGAGGGCGGAATTCAGACAACAGCAACTGGTATGTGCCCTCTGTTGTCCGAATACAAGTTTACCTTTGAACGTACTTTTTCCGCCATGAGTATAGCAGAAGTACTATACCAATTATTATTTGTAAAGAGAATGCAATCGCATCCCAAAATGTGTTGGAGCTTGTCCCGTGAGAAAAACCTGGGAGTATTTTTTTCCACGCAAATAATAATTGTGGAATATAATAGATGAAATATAAGCTGACAGTCAAAACTACCCCAAGGACATAAAAGATGGAATAGAAAAAAACGGTCTTTCTTTCTCCAGTGAAAATCTCATCTATTTCCTTAGATTTTATAAAAGGAATCTTTTTACTAATAAGATGGTGTGCATTTTCCATTAAATTATAACAGCCAGAGGCATTTTCAAATACGTAATATAAATCAGTTTTCATGTATACGCAAAGTTGATACACCATTCGAATTACTGTATCTAATACAATAATGCTCATAATACTTAGGAAAATCCCTGATCCATTTCCGACTATGAGTTTTGTAATCAAGGCAATTGCTAGGATTACTGTATCAAAGCAAATACCAGCCAAGTATAAGACATTACGTTCTTTTGAGGGCAATTTCCAAACAGATGACATATCGGTTTCTAAGACAATAAGAAATAAACGATGGCCAACTTCTAATCTTGTTGATAGATTAAAGGCCCTCATTGCTAAAACATGACCCAATTCATGGATTAATACTAAAAAGAAGGTTAATAAAAGCAATGCAGGAATAGTTAACGCCATATAATCGAAGATAAACAAATCTTTATATTGTGGAAATAAATTAGGTTTATTAATGAATAGGATAATGTTTATAACAAATAAAGCGACATAAACACAATATGAGGTTTTATTAAAAAAGAAACGCCCGATATGGGGTGAAATCCATAAAAATCCTAATCTGTCCCCCACTGGCTTCTTTATCTGTTCAAGTCTTACACCGTCAATCTCTGCAATAAGTTGCATATCCATTAGCTGTTCAGCAAAATCAATAAGATCCACTTCTTCATCAGGATATTTTAAAACTAGTACGTTCTGAATATCCGCTAATCGCATCCCATCAGAAATCATATTGATTGCATCGATACAAATGTCAGGCATTTCATAGAACTCACCAGAAGTTTTATCCTCAACAATATAATGTTTTTTATCCTTGCGAATTTCTATAGGAACTAACAATAGAGTGGAATTCAATGTGAGGTTCATTCTAACACCCTTTTAGAATTTTTCAAAAAAAAGAGAGATGCCTATCTTTAACAGCATCTCTACCTTATTACTTTTACATACCTAAAAAAGGACACCACCAGCAAGTTGTTTTAACCTTTCTTAACTTACGAAATTTCATAATTCCACCTCCTTAGGTAATTCCCATTGTTTAGTCCAAGGATATTTTTCATGAAATTCAACCCAAGCAGGGAATACTTTTTGAAATTCATCCACTAGCCTCGGATCAAATTGGGAACCCTTACCATCAATGATACGTTGATATGCTTCTTCAACTGGCATTGCTGCCCGATAAGAACGGGAAGATGTCATTGCATCAAAAGCATCAGCAATAGATGTAACCCTTGCAAGCAAGGGAATTTCTTCACCTTTTAGTTGATCTGGATAGCCTTTTCCATCCCAGCGTTCATGATGAGATCGAATCACACAAATGCTATCCTGTATTCCCTCAACATCCTTAACTGCTTCCGCACCTACACCTGGATGTGATTTAATAATTTCAAATTCTTCTTCTGTCAACCTCTCAGGTTTCATTAATATATGATCAGGTATATGAACCTTCCCAATATCATGTAATAAGCATGCATAATAAAAAGACTTTTGTTCCTCTTTTGTGAACTTACCAATTTCTTTTGCTAATAATACCCCATAGTTTGCAACTCTTTCACTATGTCCTCTTGTATATGGGTCTTTCAACTCTAGGGTAGCAATTACTCCTTTTACAATACCTTCTAACTGATTATCATACGAGATCTTAACCGCTCGAACATAACCTTGAAAGCGAACTAATAAGAAAAATGAAAGAATTGATAAGGTAGCGAAAATCAGGATAACGAAGGCCAAGTAAGAAGCATCCAGTATAATAGCAGTTAAGAGATATTTCGCTATAATTCCTAAACTAACTAACCAAAAATACCTTGTACTTAGGAAAATAGGTAATGAAAAAACTAGAAATACTTCCACCATGTTTCCACTGTTGTATTCTTTTCCACTAATAGTATAGGATACAATATCAACTGAAAACACAGTTACAAGATAAGTTATAAAAAATACATATTTAATCCATGATTGTTTATTTTTTTTATTTAAGTAAATTAGTACGGGAATTAATAAGATGAGTACAATATAGTTCAAATACCAAAAATTGCTAGGAAATCCACCTTTTTGATGCTTAATATGGACTGGTAAAATATAATAGTAGAAAAGGTCATAGCCGCCCATAATTATATAGAAAAATGTAAGAAACCATTTTAATGTTCGTTGTTCTTCATGTGGTAACATATAAACCTCCAAGCGTGCATGACACACTACTAAAAAATTTGTAGAGATATTTTTTATCGATAATGTCATAATTCCCTAAAATAAATTAGCAAATCCTATTACTCTACATTATATAACATAGAAAAAACGCATAGCATTCTTTATTTTGCAATTTTTTGTAGAATTATAGAACTATTTCTTGATTTGATTTTTCTGCATTATCGGTAGGGAAACTTTTACTTCTGTACCTGCTCCAATTTCACTCTCAATTTTCAACTTCCCATTATGATCTTTGATGATTTGGCTTGTAACCATTAAGCCAAGGCCCGTTCCATCCTTTTTCGTAGTAAAGAAAGGTTCTCCTACATTTAAGATGTTACTATCCTCTATCCCACACCCCTCATCCTGGATGGAGATATACATTTTTTTAGAGTCGACCGTTTTAACATTAATCTTAATCCTACCACCCTCAATCATGGATTCAATTGCATTCTTAATTAAATTAAGAAATACTTGCTTCAATTGTTTTCCATCACATTCAATTGGTGGTAAAGGGCCTTCCATAAACGTCTCAATCTTAACTCCCTGCATCTCGGCCTGTTGTTGTGTAATTGAAAGAGTATAAGCAATAATTTCTTCAATACGCGCTTTTTCAAAATTTATTTCTTTAGGTTTGCCCAGATACATTAAATCATTAACTATTGAATTAATCCTATCAATTTCTTGAATCATGATAGGATAGAACTCATTTGAATTCGGACTTCGCTCATTCTGTAATTGCGCAAACCCTCTTAAGGATGATAAAGGATTACGAATTTCGTGACCTATCCCTGCAGCCATTTGACCAATTACCGCTAACTTTTCTTTATGCCGTAATTCTTCGTGAACATCTGTTATAGATTTGATATAGGAATTAAAACGAATTAGTACAGTATAAGCAATTAAGGAAAGAATAATATAGATAACTATTGGCATTAATACATGCATACTTTGTAAAATTAAGCCTAAAATTACTTCTTTGCCGATAAGCCCCATTGACACTATCCAAAAGTATTTCTTATTTACAAAAATCGGGCTATATAGATAAAATAAAACCTCTACAATATTCCCAGATGTATATGGAGTATCTTTACCCCAATACGTAAGTATTGTATCAACAAAATCTATTCCTAAATAACTATAAATATAAATGTACTTTACAATAAAAGGATTGCCCTTTTTAATAAAATAGACTCCGAAAATTAGAACAATAATGAATAGACTAAGGCTTCCCAGACTTGCGGAGATCATTGACTTTTCTTTATATATTGTTGATTTACTTAAGTAATAAAAAATCTCAAAAGAATAATACACGAAATTAAACAACCATAAAAATAAAATAATTGCCTTTTTCTCTTCAATAAATAACTTGGGATTTCTGTTTCCCTCTTTCATATTCTTTTCTCCCTAATACACTTGTAATAAAAAATGGATATTCAAGCCTATTTCTATTCTACCATTTTTTCTAAATTAAAAAGACAATATTTTTGTTCATTCGATTATTTTCGACATTTTCCGATTTAATTCTATCAAAAAAAAAGAACTTGCCAACAGCAAGTTCTTTTTCCAGTTGATTAACTGACCTTCTTAATTCGGTCACCTTTATAATTTAGTGTTGAATGCCTGCGTCCATATCCAAAGTAAACAAACAATCCAAGCACTAGCCAAATAGCGAAACTGATCCATGATATAGCTGGAAGCTGCAGAGCTAAATAGCCACAGAATAAGAATGCAAGAATCGGGATATAGGGTACAAACGGTACACGGAAACCCGTTTTGGGAGCCTGCTTATTTTTACGAAGATATAAGATTCCAACTGAGACAGTCATAAAGGCAAATAATGTACCGATATTCACCAATTCCGCAAGCCTTCCTAATGGTACTAATCCTGCAAAGATTGATACCAATATACAAGTGATCCAAGAGTTCACCATTGGAGTTTGCTTCTTTTTATCTACCTTAGAAAAAATCTTAGGCAGTAAGCCATCACGGCTGATTGCATAGAATAATCGTGTTTGTCCATAAATCATAACTAATAATACAGTAGTAATACCGGCAATTGCTCCCAGGGAAATGAACCCTGCCACCCAATCCTGGTGAATGTAGTTAAGAGCAAAAGCCACTGGGTTTTTTACACCTAGCTGTTGATAAGGAACAATCCCTGTTAAAATGGCCGATACAACGATATATAAAACCGTACAAACTAACAGTGAGGCAATAATACCAATCGGCATATTTTTCTGTGGATTTTTCACTTCTTCTGCAGCTGTAGAAACGGCATCAAAACCAATGTAAGCAAAGAAGACAGTAGCTGCTCCTGTTGCAACACCAGAGAATCCAAACGGCATAAACGGAGTCCAGTTACCTGGTTTTACATACCATACTCCAACAGCGATAAATAATACGACTACTGCCAGCTTGATAAGAACCATAATAGTATTTAATCGAGCTGATTTTTTTACACCTTGCGTTAGTAACATTGTGATAATGAAAACAATTAAGATAGCTGGAACATCAATATAGGTTCCATTTGCAGGATTATAAGCACTTGTAATGGCTTTAGGAAAATGAATTCCAAACCCTGCTAATAACCCTTGGAAATAGCCGGACCAGCCACTGGCTACTGCCGATGAGGCAAGCCCATATTCGAGAATCAAATCCCAACCCAAAATCCATGCTATGATCTCACCAAAGGTAGCATAGCTGTAAGTATAAGCACTGCCAGAAACCGGGACCGTCGAAGCAAACTCTGCATAACACAGGGCTGCAAATACACAGGCTAGCCCTGATAAGATAAAGGAAAGTATTAAGGCAGGACCTGCATGTTCGGCAGCTGCTACTCCTGTAAGGACAAATATTCCCGTTCCGATAATGGCCCCTATCCCGAGCATTGATAAATCAAATGCTCCTAACTCTTTCTTTAAGGTTACATCTTTATGACCTACTTCTTGAATAAGCGTTTGTATTGATTTCTTTCTAAATAAATCCATTATATACCCCCCCTCGGGCTGACTTCGGAAATTTCTGATTAAACATTTAAAACTCATATTTGAAATAATATAATCATTTTTCAGAAAAAGCAATATATTTTTAAAAAATAAATTATTTCAAAATAGTTCCAAGACATTAATTTCCACAAGCACACACATTTTGATCATGTTTTTTACTACTTACAACTGTTCTACACATTTATTTAGTTATTGTAAAAAACCATTTTTTATATATTAAAAACAAAAATCAACTTGACTGCACTGCACCCTAAAGGTTCGAGTGAAATCTAACTTTTGGAGTGTATTTTTATGTATTACGGAGAAGCACTTTACCCATTTGAGAAATTAAAAGAGAGAATTGAAAAATATATCAAATATTATAATAACAAGCGAATAAAGCAAAAATTGGCAGGCATGAGTCCGGTTCAATACCAAATCCACACCAGCCAATTAGCCGCATAATATATAAAACTCTAACTTTTCGGGATCTCCTCATTTTCGGAATAGCCCTTTTCTATTCTTCGATAGCCTGAACTTCTCGAGATATCTGACACGATAATCAGATACGAATAAATTTTATAATTTGATCATGTTGAAGTAAGGAAAGAAGCGGCAAATCTTCCTCCACAACCCTTCCGGCCACATTGACTCGTTCATCAGCTGGAAGGTCATGAAGAGTAATTTGTACCTCTCCGCGATATCGTCCATAACGGTCATTATCTCTCGTAATGGTTCCCATCGGGCGTGACCCAGTATGCTCAGGAACTATACTCTCCGAACTCCTTGTATCCATGAAACGAAGTACGTCACGTGAAAAATCAGGGCGGAGCCGGAACTCTCCTTCTTGAAAACCCTCGATTCGGATCGAAACACGTCGATTACAATCAAAATCCATTAATCTATGAAGAAGGTCCTCACTAACCTCAGGGTCCCCTATATACACATCCTTTACACCCGCGTTAAACAACTCCAATGCCGCCTGATATGGCTCCGCTTGACGATGATCCTCCAAGGTCGGCAGCCCCTCAAACAGAGGGCCTCGTTTTTCACCATCTCCCGGAATATATGCACTAATCGGGATTCGATACCGTTCAAAAAGTTCATTTTGCGATTGAAAAAAACTATAGGCTAAGCCCGTTTCACGCCTTGGATAGAAATTATGCCAGGCTAGTAGTTGACCTACCTCGAGCCCCCCTTCTAGCAAGGTACGCACATCATCTTCAAACAAAATACTGGCATTAAGTGCAAGTTTGAAATCCTTCGCTAGGTTCAAAATCGTTTCATGTTCAAAAAAATCATCCAGCCTTAAACCGATTACCCCTAAGGATTTTAACTCAAGTAAGGATTCCAATCCTAAGTGAGCCGGTGTTCGTGCCGATACATCCGCATAAACCTCTATTCCAACTTCCATTGCTGCTTGAAGCAGCATTTTAGCGCGGACCGCTAAATCCCCTGACTCTTCAGGGATGTGAAGCGAAGTAAACGCCCGCTTTACACCCATTCTCCCCGCAAAGGCAATCCTCTGTTCTGCTAAAGGATCATTTAAATAGAAGGAAATGCCGATCATTCAAATTCACCAGCCATATCATCTTTGAAGCCGAAGAAATATGTGAACACAAAACCCGCTGCATAGGCAATTAATACCCCTAGTAAATAGAGAAGAACTTGACCTGTTACGACAAGGAAAGCAAGAGGTAAACCTGATACGCCTACAGCAATTGTTGCAACATGAAACGCCGCCTGAAATGCGCCGCCTACGCCGGCCCCTAGACATGCTGTTAAAAATGGACGCCCTAATGGCAGTGTTACACCGAAGATTAACGGCTCCCCGATGCCAAGAATTCCCGCTGGCAAGGCACCGCCAATTGCTCTTTTTAAACGTGTTTTCTTTGTCTTAAAATAAATTGCAAACGCAGCTCCCACTTGTGCTGCCCCACCCATTGCCAGGATTGGAAGAAGCGGGTCATTACCAAGAGAATTAATTAATTCAAGATGAATAGGGGTTAAGCCTTGATGCAAACCCGTTACAACAAGCGGAAGGAAGGTTGCGCCAAGGACAAAGCCTGCAACTACACCACCCATATCGAGTAATGTGGTTAATCCTTTTGTAATCGCATCTGAAACGAAACCACCAAGCGGCATAAATACAAGATAGGTAACAATACCAGTAACCAATAATGCAACCGTTGGTGTTATGAAAAGATCAAGAGATTGTGGAACATAACGACGAACTCGTTTTTCGACAAGGGCAATGAAAATAGCGGCAAATAGTACCCCAATTAAGCCGCCACGTCCAGGAAGCAATGCAGTATCAAACAATTTGATTCCTGCAACAGCTGGGTTAATGATCAAGATACCGGCAATTGCCCCAAGTGCTGGTGAACCACCGAACTCTTTCGCAGCATTGGTTCCAACTAAAATTCCTAGGTAACCAAATAATCCTCCACCAATAACAGACAAGATTGTTGCAAGTTGAGAATCCCCTGCCAGCCATCCAGCTTGGATAATGGCTTTTGTGATCCCAGTTATCAGGCCTGATGCCACAAGTGCCGGGATTAACGGTATGAAAATACTTGAAATTTTTCGTAAAAACAGCTTAAATGGTGTGGCATTCTTTTTATTAATTTCAGCCTTTGTACTTGCGGCCTTACCCTTTAAATCAATTCCGCCGGCTGCATCTATTAATCTACCAAACTCCTCTGTTACTTTATTTACTTTTCCAGGTCCAAGAATAATTTGGAGTGTTTCCTCCTCAAGCACTCCTATGACCCCTTCTATATTCTTGATAGCCACCTTATTGATAACGGAATCATCCTTTGGTGTTACACGAAGTCTAGTCATACAATGTGTATAATTGACAATATTCTCTGGGCCGCCTAATTGTTCAAGAATCTTTCCCGCTAATATTTTATTCTCTCCAGCCATGCTAATTCCCCTTCTCTCTGTGGTTGTATTTTTAAAAGTGAACCCATTTCCCCAAGTCAGCTAATGGAGTGGTGTCTCCCCCTATAAGGACTATTTCCCTTCTTTGATATACCGGATTGCTTCCCTTGTTTTATCTATTGAGTTAATCGTATCCTCATATTGAACGGTTGCCATGGATAAAAATAATATGTCCATGATATATAACTGTGCAAGACGCGATGCTGTGGCTGCACTTCGAAAAGGTGCTTCCCCGGAATAAGAGGTAAACAACTTAATATCCGCCAAGTTAGAGACAGTTGATTGTCCGTATTTCGTTACACTAATCGTTTTAACGCCTCGCTCTTTCGCAAGAGTCATTACTTTAATGACTTCGGGCGTTTCTCCTGAATGGGAAATTGCAAACACCAGATCATCCTTACCAGCATTTGCAATTAAGGTAGCAACAAGATGTGTATCCGTAAAAGCGGTTGCATTTTTATGAATCCTAAGGAGCTTTTGCTGAGCGTCCTTAGCGATTATGTTTGAAGCCCCAATACCAAAAAAATGAACATTTTGGGCAGCCGATAGGGTGTGAACAGCACGTTCCAGTTCATCATAATTGATGATCTCTTCTGTATCTCGGATGCTTTGAATACTATTGCTTGTTGTCTTTTGGACGATAGAGAAAAAGGATTCACCAGGTTCGATATCACGATAACCTTGCTCGATAGGTTTCACCAAATCCCCGGCAATTCTAACCTTTAAATCTTGAAATCCATTTAACCCCAGTGACTTACACAGCCTAATGACAGCAGCTCCACTTGTACCTGCTTGCAACCCGATGTCATGGACCGTACTGTTTAAAATCGATTGAGGATTTTCAAGAATAAACTCAGCGATTTTCCGCTCTGAAGCCGGAAGCTGCTCCAGCATATTTTGAATCATTTTTAAACCACCTGCTGCCACACCAATGACCACCTTTATAAAAAATTCACTCCTACACTTTTTGGACTGCTTTTTTCACATATCCATTCGCTTCTGTTAATAATCTTTCCGCTTCTTGTTTATTCGTACCGGTTTTTATCATCACGATTGCCGTTTTAACTTGTAGATCCGCTTCTTCTAATGTCTCCAAAGCTCGTTCATAGGAAACCCCGGTAATTTTTCGGATAATGCCAATCGCCCGTTCCTTCAATTTTTCGTTACTCACATGAACGTCCACCATTAAATTTTCATATGCCTTACCTAAAAGAATCATGGACGAAGTGGAAATCATATTCAAAATCATCTTATGTGCGGTACCAGATTTCAATCTCGTTGAGCCTGTCAGCACTTCAGGGCCAACAATTACTTCGATTGCTTGATCCGCTTCCTTACTAATCGCTGCATTTTTATTGCAGGAGAGAGCGACTGTTTTCGCTCCAATACTTCGTGCATATCTCAGCGCACCGATTACATAAGGCGTCCGGCCACTGGCAGCAATACCGATAACCGTATCATTTTTTGTTAATTCTAATTCCTTCAAATCGTTAACACCGAAATCCGGCTGATCCTCTGCTCCTTCTACAGCTTTCAGAAAGGCGCCCTCTCCACCAGCTATTAGACCTTGTACCATTTCAGGATCTGTACTGAAGGTAGGCGGACATTCGACTGCATCCAGTACCCCTAATCTGCCGCTCGTACCTGCACCAACATAAATGAGGCGCCCCCCGTTTTTAAAGGAATCAACAACAAATTGAACAGCAACCGCCACATCTGGTAAAACTGCGTTCACTGCTAAAGCAACCAATTGATCCTGCTCATTCATAATTCGTAAAATATCGTGTGAACTTGCTGTATCTATCTGCATTGAATGTTCATTTCGCGATTCTGTCGTTAATAAATCTAGATTTTCTGCCATTGTATCGTTATCCTCCTGTTAGTCTTTTCTGAGGTGTAAACGGTTGCCCGTACATTTATTATATTCTCCTTAAAATAGAATTTCAACATTTTTAAATAAATTGTAAAATATTATTTTAAAACGATTTTTCACCTGGGAAAAATCGGTCACGAAATGCTAGTTATCATTTAAGCAAATAGCGACGAATAGCCTTTGCAACCCCTGATTCATTATTATTTCCCGTCACCTTGTCCGCCAATTGTTTCACCTTTTCCGGCGCATTCCCCATGGCAATTCCTAGACCCGCTACAGAGAGCATGAGCGAGTCATTAAAATTATCACCAATCGCTGCTGTTTGATAGAGTGGAATTCCCAGCTTCTCGGTAAGCTTGAATAGGGCAGATGCTTTTGTTACACCCACAGGGGTGATTTCTAAATTAACAAAATTAAAGCTGCTGCTAATTTCCATCTCCACTCCCTGTTCCTTCAACCGTTTGGGAAGATCAGCGAGCTTGTTGCCATTATCAAATACAGCGATTTTTGTAATATTCGGCTCCCGCTCCTGTAGGTAGCTGTTAAAGTTCTCAACCACTTTCACCTGGCATTTTTCTCGAAAACTTTGACAATGTAGTTGTTCTCCCCCTGATTTTTCAAGGGTGGGAATGTTATTTTCAATCCAGTTTTCATTCCATTTATTTACCTGTGGAACGAGAAGTGTATCCCCTTCGTAAAAATGGGCATAGATACCCTCCGCCTCACACAATCTCCAAAAACTAAGCAGTAATTCAGATTGAAAAAAAGATTGCTCGCTAACCTCTCCCTTCTCATCAATTAGGACTGCGCCATTGTATGCAATAATCGGCTCACCCGTTAGTCCGATTGTACGGGCAATCCATTGGGTGGAAAGTGGGGAACGCCCACTGCTAATAATCACTTTTCCACCTCTTTTGCGATAATCATAAATCGTCTCGATCGTTTCTAAATCGATTTCTTTTTGATCGTTTAATAACGTTCCATCCAAGTCCATTGCTAATAGTCGATATTTCACTTTTTACCACCTCTTTGTAATTTTATTTTATTTTTAATATAATATTACTAAAATTTAATTTCAAATAAAACGACACACGCTTCAATGATTGTTACCGCTCCCGGATACTTATTGCGGATGCATCTTGGCATTGAACATGAGGGCTTGTCCTCACATATTGGGACTTATTAACAGAAGCAATAATAGACAAACATTAGTGATTGGATTGAATTTAATCAGCAAAAAATAGCAGCCTATATTTTAAAAAGTTTTCCGAACGAAAGGAACTTAAAAATTTAACTTCATGGAGTACAGTAATAAAGGACTACTCTTATTTGTAGACCTTAAAACAAAATAATTTACTATTTGCTGTAGTTATCCGAACGAACAATTCGCGTTTCATGTAGAAATATTAGGACATCCCTTTATTGAAACTTAAAAACCTTGACACAACAAAAAATTTAGTGTAATATTGATTTTTGTGCTCCACAAATAAACAGTAACTTGTAATAGAGAAGATAATGCAATGTAAGAATCCATTTCTGGCATTCTGCTTATGTTTTAAGATAAAAACTTATTCACACTGGATCGGCTTCGGAGCCGTTAGGATGTAAGAGAGGTAGGGCTTGCGTCGTTTAGGTATAAAACCATCAGGTGGAAGAATAACCGCGGCAAACTTGTTTTTATTAACAATTACAATAAATTGAATTTTTACCTTGCAATGGCTGATATTTTTGACAACAACCATTCACAAGTTACAATAGGTTCTATCTAAATTAATCTTTTTTAAGAAGGCAGAGGGATAATCCCTCTGCCTTCGTCCAATTTAACCTATAAAAAAAAACGCCCTTTAATCAAAATGAGAGCACTGAAAAACCTTCGGTCTATTAAGAATCTCAAAGTAACAAAAAAAAGGTATAATCCTCTTAATGATGAGAAATTATACCTTTTAGATTTAGACTAAGTAAAAGAACTCTGTTGATTGGAGCGGAAGGCGGCGAAGACTCCTGCACGCCCGCGGAAAGCGAAGCAGCCGGGAGCGGAAATCAACAGACAAATTACATACACAACAAAAATTCAAGGGGCTTTTTCAGTGCCCTCAATCAAAATACAGGAAGTTTAATTTTTTATAACAATCGCTTGATTGCCCATTTGTTCCCATGCTTTAATGAAGCTTTCACGATTTAATTTCATATTTTTTCCACCGTATGGATTATTTATATAGATAAAATTTTCATCATATCCAGTTATGGCCACACTATGTTCGCTAAAAGTAATTTTAACTTTCCCCTGGGGTGTATCCCAAGTTTGAAAAACAGAGACTGGGGCAAAGCTCGATGTAGTAATAATCCAGACAGGACGCCCTTGTCCCACCTCTTTTAAAATATCTGAAAACGGTTTACCAGTTAGATTTACAGCTCTGTCTCCGACATATTTCTTCGTTAATTCGTATACAGGTCCATTGTATACTCCGAGCCCAGGTCCATGAGCCATATCCCCGACAAATCCGACATTAGGATTTCCTTTTTTGCCGTTACTATAGGTAAACGGGACTGTTTTAATTCCTTCAGCTAACTCATTCTTTGTTACCTTTACACCAGCATAATTTAGAATCATCGCAAGGCTGGTCACCTCACAGCCGTTATACAGCAACGGTGCATCCATTTGCTTAATTAATGGCACATCCAAAATGATACTATCTGGTAATTTGGGAGCTTCCTTCACCTGAAGTTCCACTTGTCGTGTTTTTAGGGGAACCGCTTCCCAAACCTTTGCAGCTGCTTGCCGCTCAGACATGACTGCATAAATGGTCCTTGTACCAACAGCGAGCAGTAAGAGGAGCCCTATGATAATTAGAAATTTTTTCATAAGCAGATAAACCATTCCTTGTTAAATTCTTTGCTGTTCTTGAATAATTAGTAAGTTACTACTATATAACCATATCAAATTTTACTTTTTGTATAAAGGAAAATTATTACCAAATATTATTATATTTGCCTTTTCTTAATTTAACCTTAAAAAAATCCCCTTTTAAAGGAGATTTTAGGCTTTTATTCTATAATGTTTAATCTTTTTTGCTATCTGATTAATAACTTCTGAAAAGACTAAACCAAAAGCAATGGAACCTGCCAGCATCAGAACTTTCGCAGCAAGTGCAATCGCTTCATTATAATTATTTTCCACAATATTTCTCATCGCGTCATATGCAAGCCCGCCGGGGACTAATGGAATAATACCAGCAACACTAAATATAATCACGGGCATCTTATAAATTTTCGCCATCTCTTGGCTGAGGACCGCAATAAAAATCGTTGCGGCCAATGTTGCCACTATCGGATCCTGTGAATATTCTTCGAGAAGAAAATAAATTAACCATCCGCCCATTCCGATTAGACCGCATTTTATTAAGGACTCCTTTGGTGCATTAAACAGTATCCCAAACGCAGCTGTTGCGAGAAAACTGGTAATAGCTTGCGAAAGAATGGCCATCTTCGTTTACCTCCAGGCTATAAAAATGATAATACAAACGCAATTCCGGCCCCAATGGCAAACGCCGTCAAAAAGGCTTCAGCCCCTTTTGACAAACCTGAGACCAAATGGCCCGCCATTAGATCCCGGATGGCATTAGTTACTAATAACCCAGGCACGAGCGTCATGACGGAACCAATGATGATCGTGTCTAATTTATGCCCCAAACCGATCCTTACAAATAATAAAGAAAGTAACCCAATTACGAATGAAGCTAAAAACTCTGAAAAGAACTTAATCGGCACAAAACGGTGAAAGGCAATAAAACTTATATAACCTGCCCCGCCAGAAATCATGGCAGGGATAAAATCATTCCAACCCCCGTTAAACATAATCATAAAACAACCACTAGCAAGCGAGGCAGCGGCTGCCTGGTACGCAAAAGGAAAAGTGACATTTAGGTCTTCGATGTCCTTTAATTTGCTCAAGGCTGTCTTTAGATCCAATTCCCCGCTGCTTATACTACGCGAAATACTATTGACCATGGCTACCTTTTTTAAATCGGTTGACCGTTCTGATATTCGGATAAGTTTTGTTTTAGTAGGTTCTGAGCCCTCCGCCGAAAAAATAATCCCCGTTGGAGTAACATAACTGTGTGACTTTTCAATGCCAAAGGAAGCAGCTATCCGCATCATGGTATCTTCCACCCTATAGGTTTCCCCACCACTTTGAAGCATAATTTTCCCTGCAAGCAGGCATACTTCCATAATTTCATAAGTCTGTTCAACCACCATTTTATCCATCTATTCATTCACCACATGTTTCAACATTTAATATCTAGTTTAATGCAAAAGAAGTATTGTAAGCAATAACTAAAAAAACAAGCAGCCTTAGCAATAGGAAAGGCTGCCTGCTTGGGTTAAGGATGTCAGATTTTCATAAGACTAAATTAAAGATTACCACGCTCCCATAAATGTAAGCAAGTGGTGTTTTGCCGATAATCAGCAATTATTTATTCTGACATTAGTCAGACAACATAGGTACGAACCTCTTCTTCCTTACTTAAAATAGAAATTTTCAGGCAATACCTATTCTTCCATATTGCTACATATAAAATTCCTTTTTAACAGAAAATGAGATATAGCTGGTCTTTGAATTATTAACCTATACTATTTGCACATGTTTAAAACCATTTTCAGGAGTAAAAAAGTTTTGAATCAATAATTATTTCAGGTACAATTACCTTATAAGAAAAATTTTTTCATATTATTTATTATCTAGAGGCATTTTTTAAGTCAAAAATCTTCTATTTAATAATGAAGGAGATTGTCTAATGGATAACCTATCTTACTATCTCGGCGTAGATATCGGAACAACTAGTACAAAGGCAGTTCTTTATAAAGATAAAGGGACTGTCATAAGTATGCACCATGTGGAATATCCACTATTTAGCCCAACCCCATCGGTTGCCGAGCAAGACCCAGACGAAATTTTCCGAGCAGTGGTGGAAACTATCAAGGTTGCAATCAACAAGGGCGAAATCGATTCAAAAAAAATTAAACTTGTCTCATTTAGTTCTGCCATGCATAGTGTCATTGCCATGAGTGATGAGAATAAACCGCTTACCCGCTGTATAACCTGGGCAGACAGCCGGGCAACTGCCTGGGCTGAAACGATTAAAAACGATCTTAACGGACTCGCTATCTATCGAAGGACGGGGACCCCGGTTCACCCTATGTCACCACTCTGCAAAATTACTTGGCTGCGCCACGACAAACCTGAACTCTTTAATCAGACAGGTAAATTTATCGGGATAAAGGAATATGTATTCCACAAGTTATTTGGCAAATATGTTGTCGACTATTCGATCGCGTCATCAACAGGCATGTTTAATCTCGAACAGCTTGCTTGGGATACGGAAGCCTTAGAAGTAGCGGGAATTAGCAGCGATAAACTAGCTGAACCTGTCCCGACTACCTATTATTTAACAGGCTTAAAACAGGAGTTTGCCGCAGAGCTGGGCCTATCTACAGAAACGCCTTTTGTAGTTGGCGCAAGTGATGGCGTTCTTTCCAATTTAGGAGTTAATGCGATTGACCCCGGCGTAGTGGCTGTTACGATTGGGACAAGCGGAGCTATCCGGACAGTGACAGACCGGCCTGTGACAGATCCTAAAGGAAGAATCTTTTGTTATGCGTTAACCGAGAAACATTGGGTTGTTGGGGGTCCGGTCAACAATGGCGGCATGACCTTCCGTTGGGTGCGTGACCAGCTGGCTTCGGCTGAAGTGGAAACAGCGAGACGTTTGGGCATTGACCCCTATGAAGTATTAACGAAAATTGCCTCCAAGGTTGCTCCAGGTGCTGACGGCCTTCTATTCCACCCTTATTTAGCCGGGGAACGTGCACCACTTTGGAATGCTCATGCAAGAGGGTCCTTTTTCGGCCTTGGCCTTCATCACAAAAAGGAACATATGATTCGCGCGGTACTAGAAGGTGTCATTTTAAATTTATATTCTGTTTTACTTGCGCTTCAAGAAATCATTGGTGTACCCACCAAAATTCAAGCAACTGGCGGTTTTGCCCGATCTGAATTATGGCGGCAGATGATGGCTGATATTTTCAACCAAGAGGTTGTTGTCCCAGAAAGCTTCGAAAGCTCATGTCTTGGCGCTGTCGTTCTTGGTATGTATGCATTGGGGGAAATTGAGGACTTTTCGATTATGTCTGAATTAGTGGGTTCAACCCATGCCCATCAGCCAATCGAAACTAATGTAGAAATTTATAATGACTTAACCCCAATCTATATCCGTGTCTCCCGAGTTTTAGAAAATGAATATGGCCCGATTACAAGTTTTCAAGAGAAGTGGATAAAGTGACTTATTTAAAAAGAAGAAAAGCATCCGGCTTAATGCCGGATGCTTCTTTACTACCCTTTTAGTTCTTTTCAACCGCATGGCCGCCAAATTCATTTCTTAAAGCAGCGACAACTTTACCAGTAAAGGTATCTTCCTCGAGTGAGCGATATCGCATCATCAGTGACAAAGCTGTTACAGGCATGGCGGCTTGAAGTTCAAGTGCTGTTTCAATTGTCCATTTTCCTTCTCCCGAAGAATGCATAACCCCTTTAATAGAATCGAGTTTCGGATCTTTAGAAAAGGCGTTTTCCGTTAGTTCCATCAGCCAAGAGCGGATGACGGAACCATTATTCCAAACACGCGCAACCTTTTCATAATCAAAATCAAAATCACTTTTTTCCAAAACTTCAAACCCTTCCGCAATTGCCTGCATCATTCCATACTCTATTCCATTATGAATCATTTTTAAGAAATGGCCGCTGCCGCTCTTGCCTGCATACAAATAGCCATTATCTACATTAATATCACGAATAACCGGCTCAATTGTGCTAAAAATCTCCTTATCCCCGCCTATCATCATACAGGCGCCTTCCCTAGCACCAGCCATACCGCCGCTCGTTCCAGCGTCGAAGAAATGGATGCCCTTCTCTGCAAGTTCCGTTCCTCTTCGGATAGAGTCCTTATAGTGTGAATTTCCACCGTCAATAACGATATCACCTTCTGCCAATACGTCCTTAAGCTCCTCAACCACTTGTTCAGTGATAGGCCCAGAAGGAACCATTATCCATATGATTCTAGGCATGGAAAGCTGATTAACAAGTGCAGAAATTGACTCAGCACCAATCGCCCCATCCCCGCTTAGTTTTTTTACAGCTTCCTTATTTACATCAAATGCGACTACATTATGTTTATTTTCCATTAAATTAAGTGCAAGATTATAACCCATTTTTCCTAATCCAATTAATCCGATCTCCATGAGCAAACCCTCCGAAATAAATTTTTCTTGATAGTTCCATTATATGAAAATTTATTTCTTAAATCAAATACTACTTGAAAAAATATTTTTTCAGAAAATTTCATGCTATACTAAAGATACGATTTTTTTATAGAGAGGAAAACAAGTAATGGCGCAAAACTGTCTGGGAAAGATACGATCTTATTATGCTCGGCTTAGTGAGAAGGAAAAGAAAGTAGCAGATTATATCTTGCAGAATCCTGATAAAATAATTCATAATACCATCAATGAAGTTGCCGAAGATTTGCAAGTAGCTGATGCTACTGTATTCCGCTTTTGTAAGCGGATTGGCTTTAAGGGTTATCAAGCCATGAAAATTGCTCTTGCTTCTGAAATTATTGAACCCATCCAGCAGATTCATGAGGAAATCAGTGAAAACGATAATGAAAAAACTGTGGCCGATAAAATTTTTCATTCAAATATCAGAACATTAGAAAACACCTTGCAAATCCTTGATGAAACTTCCATTCAAAAAGCAGTTGGTCTGCTAATCAAGGCTAAACGGGTGGAGTTTTATGGTACTGGTGGATCAAATGTGGTAGCAATGGACGCTTTTCATAAATTTGTGCGCACCGGAATTAAAGCGTTTGCATTTATAGATACCCATTTCCAACTCATGTCTGCTTCACAGTTAGGAGAAAATGACGTTGCTGTTGTGATCTCCCACTCTGGCACAAATAAAGATACCCTAAATGTATTAAAGACAGCTAAAAAAAATGGGGCAAAAACAATTGGCATTACAAGTTATCCAAAATCGCCGATTTGCCAGTATTCGGATGTAGCACTTTTTACTAGTTCAGAAGAAACAGAATACCGTTCCGAAGCTCTCTCATCCAGAATCGCCCAATTAAGCATCATTGACGCACTATATGTGAATATAATGATCCTTAATAAAGAAAAAGCAAAACACTCACTTGGGAAAGTAAGAGAAGCGATATCCGATACAAGAATATAGTTTATTCATCAATAATTAAGAGGATGGCCTAAGGGCCATCCTCTTACTATTTATACAAAAATGTTAAGAATAAGTGCACCTGCGAACGCAATGAAGGATAAAATCGTTTCCAGGACAGTCCATGTCTTAAATGTTTCTTGAATCGAAAGACCCAAATACTCTTTCACCATCCAAAAGCCGGCATCGTTAACATGAGAGAACATTAACGAACCTGCTCCTGTAGCGATAACAAGTAATTCTAAATTAACCCCTGACATGTTAGCTACAATTGGGGCAACAATCCCAGCTGCCGTTGTTAAAGAAACTGTAGCTGAACCAGTTGCAATTCGAATTAAACCAGCAATCAAAAATGCTAATACAAGAGGAGATAATGACATTCCTTCTGACATAGAGGCAATAACCTTTGCTACTCCACTTTCAATCAGAATCTGCTTAAATCCACCGCCGGCACCGATAATTAAGACAATCGAACCTACTGGGAGGATGCATTCCTCTGTAAATTTCTGTATCTTGTTTTTATCGATTCCCTGACGGAAGCCTAGGAAATAAAAGGCAAGGAAACAAGAGATTAGTAAAGCGATGATCGGACTTCCAATAAACACTAAGAACTTTTCAAATCCAGCTGGTACAGGTAAATAGGGCGCTGCTGTTCCTAAAACCATTAAAATAACGGGCATTAAGATCGTTAGGAAAGAAATTCCTACACTTGGCAATGCCTTTTTATCCATATGGTCATCAATACGAACTAATTCAGGTTCTCCAACGGGAACTACACGTTTATTGATAAATTTCGCAAATAGTGGTCCGCCAATGATGCCGGCTGGAATTGCAATAATTAAAGAATACAGTAATACTTTACCGAGATTAGCCCCGTAAAGCCCAATCGCAGCAATCGCACCTGGATGGGGAGGAACGAGTCCATGAACAATTGACAAACCTGCAATCGCTGGTAAACCAATTAATAAGATATTTTGTTTTGATGCTTTTTGAATGGAGATAACAAGCGGTAATAAAATTAAAATTCCAACTTCAAAGAAAACAGGGATCCCGATGACAAACCCTGATAAAAACATAGCCCAAGGCAGTTTCTTCTCACCAAATACTTTGATAAAGAAATTAGCAATCTGCAAACCTGCGCCTGATTCAGATAACATCTTTCCTAAAATAGTTCCCAAAGCCAAGATTCCGACTAAGTGCCCTAACGTACCGCCAACTCCTGTTTCGTAAGCGGCTACAATCTTATCTAAACCTAATCCTGACATAATCGCCAAGAATAATCCTGCTACTGTTAAACTAATAAACGCATGCCACTTAAACAATGAAACTCCTAAAATAACAATAACAATTGAGACAAGTGTAACTAGTAATAAATAGGCATCCATTAAACTGCCACCCCTCTAGGTTATATCTATTTTTGCAGAAATACTATGAAAGCACTTCCAACAAAAATGATTATACGAAAAAAAATTTCTTTTTTCAATACCTTTTTTCAAAAAATTTTTTATTAGTTAGACTGGTAAACGAATTATTTTTTCACATTTGAAAGAAAATGGTCTGAAAATGATCTCTACACAACAAACAAAAGACGGGTGCAAATGCCCCGTCACTACTCTCCAATATTGTCTTCAAACCATTCTTGGAGCTGATTCAAAGAAGTGAAAGTAAAAATTTCTTCACCATTTTGGCCATTATCCATTCCAGCATTTCCTCTTAATGTAATTTGCCCCTCATCCTCGGAAACCAGGATAGCATAAGGATGATTGACATTGATATACCTTGAGTCTAAATCGGTATCCCGCCAATTCTTGCTTCGTAAAAATGCTTCAATATGATCCATTTATTTCCCTCCTCTTCCTTTTATTGTTCCAAACTGCAAAAAAAAGAGACAAATTAATGTCTCATTGTGATATTTTTATTTTTTAGTCATTTAAGTAAGGCTCTGTTAAACGATATTGTTGTTTTTTATACTCTTTTGATTGGAGCGGAAGGCGCTCGACTCCTATTACAAACTAAAATCAGATTCCAGTCGTCTCATAAACTCCTCTGCAGCACTATATCCTTCCTGCTTCAGAAGCCAGTTATTTGCTGCGGCTTCAATCAACCCCGCAACATCACGGCCAGGTTGGAGCTGAATCTCAATATGAGGTATTCGCACGTCCATATATTCCGTAAATTTAGATTCGTGATCCAATTCATTATGAAGGGAATTTTTTTGCCATTTGGTTAGTTCAATATCGAGTGCGACCCTCGTCTCGTCCTGAAATGCTTTTCTCCCGTATAGGCGGACTACATTCAATAGTCCGACACTTCTTAAAGCAAGGAACTCCTTCGTTTTTCCGTCATGTGTGGCAAGTATGGTTCTTGGACTAAGCTTTTTTAATACAACAATATCATCAGCCACAAGCCGATGACCTCTGCCAATCATTGTGTGTGCAATTTCACTTTTACCAATTCCTGATTTCCCTCGAAGTAAAATGCCCATTCCATATACATTGATACATACACCGTGTACGGCGATTTCTGGAGCTAACTTTTTTACCATATAAGCATCAAGCTTCATAATAAATTCAGAAGTCGTTTGAGGCTCTAACGTACATAACAACGGGATTCCCTCTTCAATACAATACTGAGTTAAATACGTTAGTCCTTCCTGTCCCGCTGTAACGATAAAGCATGGCGGGTGGTATTTAACGATATTACCTATTCGTATTTGACGCTCCTCAATGCTTAACTTATGCAAATAGGTAATTTCTTTTCTTCCAAGGATTTGAACACGTTCAGTCGGAAAAAAATCAAAGTGTCCCACGAATTCTAAACCCGGACGATGAGATCGGGATTGTGTAATGGTTTTTTGTAATTGATTTTCTCCAGCCAATACATCCAAAGAAAACTTTCGTACTAAATTTTCAACTGTTAATATCTTCACGTCTTTGGCACTCTCCATCCTAAGTCACTTTCTTATTCTTGATTTTATCATCCTTTACAAAAGGGAATGAGCTATAGCAGTTAAAGTTATAATAATAGAAAAGGTCAACCAGGAAACTGGTTAACCTTAAAGTTTATTAGAATCTACGAAAAAAAACAAAGAAACCATTCATACTCTTACTATATAACATAGTTACATAGATTGTTATTTCTGTGATTTTACCACTTTTGCCTTCCGTGTTGAAAAGTCTGTATCTTGGTAATAACTGCTTTTCACTAAAATATTAGGGCCTAGGCACGCTGCAGCTGGGCAATGACAACTTAATTCTTTGGCTAGTTTAGAGGATTGCCAATTATGGTATGCAGTTAACAAATTGGTTGTTTGAATATTTCCTAGGGCTGGTGTATCACCAAAATCCGTTACGATGATATCACCATTAAAGATGTTCACATTCAAACGGGAACGGCCATCAGGATCATTTCTGACGGTAACATTTTTACTATCATATAATCTTTTTAAAAGGATTAAATCCTCTTCATTACTGCTGCAAGCATAAAACGGAAGGGTTCCAAACAACATCCAGATTTTTTCATCACGAATATCCAATAAATGATGGATGGCCTCTCTTAACTCTCTAAGCGACAAGGTTTCAAGGTTGCTGGCAAAATCGCTCGGGTACATCGGATGAATCTCATGCCGCTGACATAACATCTCATCAACTATTTGACGGTGAATCTTTTCTAAATGTGGAAGCGTCCGCTTGTTTAACATTGTTTCTGCAGAAACCATTATTCCCGACTTCACCAGTTCACGGCTGTTTTCTATCATTCTTGTAAAATAGGCTTCCCGTTGTTTACTATCAGGCTGTTTCTCCATTCTCGCAAACCCGCCTTGAGCGAAATCTTCTACAGTACCCCAGTTATGTGAAATATGTAAGACATCTAAATAAGGAACAATTAACTCATAACGTCCTAAATCCAGGGTTAGATTGGAATTGATTTGCGTTCTTACCCCACGCTCATGGGCGTACTTTAAGAGCGGTACAACATAATTTTTTACAGAGGATAACGATAGCATTGGTTCTCCCCCTGTAATACTTAAGGAGCGTAATGTTGGAATCTCGTCTAATCTCTTTAATAACAGTTCAAGCGGTAATGCTTGCGGATCCTTTGTCTGCAATGTATAACCAACTGCACAGTGTTCGCAGCGCATATTACATAGTGTTGTAGTGGTGAATTCAATATTTGAAAGCAGAGGCTTCCCATACTCCTCAATATCTAAGTAAGCTTCCCATGGATCATATTCTGGGGTTATATTTTTTCTAGTTAACATATTTACTCCTTAAAAATCAGTCTTCAAAACCTTTTTATTATAGCTGATTTCTAGAAAAATGGGTTGTTTTAACTATTACACAATTCTATGTTGCCTAATATGTGTCTATTCAAGGAATATTCCCCAAAATTATACATATCCCGACTACTTTCGTTTACAATATACAGATAATAATAAATGTACGAATGGTGGTAATCTAGATGGAAATGCAACCTTTAAGTGAAGCGGAAAAGCTCGCTTTAAAAAAAGTTAAAATTTTTCGGCAAAGTATCCTTCGCTATTTATTAAGGGCGATGCTCGCGAGTATGTTTATTGGCTTTGGTGTCATTGTCGCCTTTAAGACAGGAAACTTTTTTTATTTAAAAGATTCACCGTTTGCCTATCCTATGGCAGCACTTACTTTTGGGGCAGCAATCATTTTAATAGCTTATGGCGGCGGTGATTTGTTTACCGGTAATACATTTTACTACACCTATGCAGCCATCAGGAAAAAAATGGTGTGGCTAGATGTCATAAAACTATGGATCTGCAGTTATATTGGAAATATTTTAGGAGCATTGGTGTTCGCCTTTATTATCTTTACTACTGGACTTTTTGCTGATTCGTCTGTTAATAGTTTTTTACTTCATGTTGTGGAAATAAAAATGCAGGTTCCAACAACCCAATTATTTTTCCGGGCTATTCTATGTAACTGGCTCGTTTGTATGGCCTTTTTCCTTCCAATGGGGTTAAAAGGGGATGGACCGAAAATGTTTGCGATGATGCTGTTTGTATTTTGCTTCTTTATTTCTGGCTATGAACACAGTATTGCTAATATGTGTACATTCGCAATTGCTTTAGTATTAAATCATCCGGGAACAATTTCTTGGGCAGGTGTCGTACATAATTTGGTACCGGTCACGATTGGTAACTTAATTGGCGGTGCTGTTTTTATGGCGATGATGTATTATTACGCTAATAAACCATTCTTAGAGGAGTACGATAAGGAGGGGCACTAAGGAAGGAACTCTCCCTGTTTATCGACAATTTCCAGGGAAATATCAACAAGAATATTGGGATTTCGACAATTATCAATGAGGAAAACCTCACTGCAAGAGATAGTGAGGTTTCCATAACTGCAAGGATTCCTCCATTCTCGGCTGCCCCAAGGTTATGAAACTAATAAATTATGTGCTGTTCAGCGGTTATCAATTAATTTCTCAAAACTGCCGTAGGGTTTCCATCTCTTGCTTTCCAGCAGTTATGAGCCTCTCTTATCTGTCGTAGCACCTTCATCTCTTGCTTTTCAACAGTTATGAACCTCTCTTATCTGTCGTAGCACCTTCATCTCTTGCTCTTCAGCGGCCATAAACCGCTCATAACTGCTGTAGCACACCCACCACTTGCTGTTCAAGGGGTTATAAACCCTCACTCGAAGCCTTAAACTTACCCCAACTTCAATAGCTTTCTTTTATTATCAGTATAGACCTGATTATTTACTTAAAAAATAAAGATATGCCTTAATCATAAAGTAGCTGACTTCTTCAGGCAGTAGTTCCTTAATCGGTTTTAAGCGGCTTCTTCCTGCTTCCGATACAGCCTGCTTCAGTAATGGCAGATACTCGCCAGGAATGAGTTCGGTAAAGTTAACCTCCATCCCCTGCTGTGCGCATTGGATGATATGTTCCTCAACCGTTTTGAGAGATAAGTCCCTCTTTTCAGCAATTTCATTTAAAGACAGATTTTCTTTATATAAGCTATACGTTTCTAAATGAGAGTCACGAACAGGCCTTTTGGTCGTTTTTTTCGGCGCATTGGATGCTGGTACTTCTTCACTCTGATATTCTGGATTCTCCTCAAGAAACTTACGAATACCCTGAATAAACTCGAGCCCATATTTTTGCAGCTTGTGCTCTCCAACTCCACTCACCTGTAAAAATTCCTCATTCGTTTTCGGCTGTTTGGCACACATATCTTTAAGCGCGGCATCTGAGAAAATCACAAATGGCGGGACATTTTCCGTATCAGCAATTTGTTTACGCACTTCTCTCAAGTACTCAAATAGTGGATCATTTTTCGAAACTTGTGTGACCTGCACTGCTTCTCTTCGGTAGACCTGCTGCTTGCCCAGGAGGACATCCTTACCCTTAGGTGCGACAAAGATGGTTGGAAATTGCCCCTGCTCGATCGCGATTAGTTCTTGTGAGATTAGGAATTCAATAAATTCGCCCACTTCTTTTGCACCCTGGTTTTTCATGATTCCATAAGTGGTCAGCTTATCAAAGCCCATCTCTGAGACTTTTTTGTTCTTTGAGCCCGTTAACACTTGAGCAGTCAGATTTTTCCCAAAGCGCTGTCCCATTCGAATCACACAGGACATCACCATTTGTGCCTCTTTGGTTACATCTACCTTGCTTCTTGAATCTAAGCAATTACCACATCTTCCGCAGCTTTCCGTTTCAGTTTCACCAAAATAGTTTAAAATAAATTCCTGAAGGCAGTTCTCGGTATGACAGTAATCCGCCATTTGCTGAAGCTTTTCTAACTCCTGTGTCATTCTACCGCGATCACTTGATTGATCGATAAGAAAACGCTGAACTTGGACATCCTGCGGGGAATAAAGCAAAATACATTCACTATCTAACCCATCCCGGCCAGCACGGCCTGCTTCCTGGTAATAGCTCTCCATATTTTTGGGCATTTGAAAATGAACCACATAGCGGATATTGGATTTATCTATCCCCATGCCAAACGCTGAGGTTGCAACCATAACAGATGCTTTATCCTCTAAAAAGCGTTCCTGTTCCCGTGCTCGCTCTGCATCCCCCATGCCTGCATGATAGCGGGCAGCATCAATTTGTTCCTTGCGTAGTTTTTCATATAGCTGATCAACATTCTTTCGTGTAGCCGCATAAATAATTCCTGCTTCTTGTCGATTCTTTTTTAGATAATCAAAAAGGAACTTAAGACGGTCCTGCCCCTTAATAACGGAAAAAGATAAGTTAACCCGTTCAAATCCAGTAATAATCGTATTCGCTTGATCGATTTCGAGAGAATAGCAAATATCTTCCCGAACCCTTGGTGTCGCAGTTGCTGTAAGGCCGAGTACTACCGGTTCTTGCGGCAGGTTGTGAACCATCTGCTGGATATGACGGTAACTTGGGCGGAAGTCGTGTCCCCATTGGGAGATACAGTGGGCTTCATCCACGGCTACTAATGGAATTTCCATCTGTTTTAAGTCCTCGATAAAATCATAGGACTCTAATCTTTCGGGCGCTATGTACAATAGCTTATATTTACCTGCTTTTGCTTCGTTGATTCTCCTGCTTGCCTCTGCAAAGCTTAACGAGCTATTAATAAATGTGGCTGGGATTCCTGCTTGGATAAGGGTATCAACTTGATCCTTCATTAAGGAAATCAATGGGGATATAACGATTGTGGTCCCTGAAAGAACGAGGGCGGGAATTTGATAACAAATCGATTTACCGCCGCCTGTTGGCATGACACATATGGTATTCTGGCCTGATAAAACGGACCGGATTGCCTGTTCCTGCCCGTTGCGGAAGGAACTATAACCGAAGTGAGTTTTTAGCAGGGAAAGTGCTTGTTCGAACAAAATGGCATCTCCTTTCAATTTTAGGAACTGACTCTATTATACTGCTATAGGAGCCGATCCTGCTCTATTAATTAAAAAAACTGAGTGGTAATTTCTTGTTGATGAGAGTGAATTCTTCTTATCCCCTCTTCATACAAGAGCAACACCCGTATATGCCTTTCCAAGATGATCGTTTTACTACTAAATAAAATAATAAGGCTATCGGATTAACCGACAGCCTTAACCAGTTATATAAAAATATCTTTTAAAATCTCTGCTTCATGCTCCCCCTTTTTAGGAGGAGGGACCATTACGGAAAGAGGTAAGTCACTGTGCATTTTAACCTGATAATCTCCCCAAGGCGATTGAAAAACGAGTTCCTTTTCCTTAAAGTATGGGTTCTCACTCAGTTCCCTCACCTCAAGCACAGGTGCCATACAACAATCCACTACTTGGGCGAACTCAATCCATTCATAAAACGTCTTACTTTTAAAAAGGCCGGTGATCTCCTGGTAGACGTGGTTGGAAGCATCTGTTTTGGAAAAGTGAGCACTCAACCAATCCTCACGACCATGTGCTAAACAAAAATTCTTCCAAAACTTTGGCTCCAAGGCTGCTAAGCTCATGTAACGCTGATCCTTTGTTTCGTAAAGGGCATACGAAATAAGGCTGCCGTTCAAAACATTAATACCTGTTCCTTCACCTGTTTCTTTTTCTATCAAAACATGATTTCCAAGCAAAGATACTAGTTGATCAGTAATGGAAATAGAATGATAGCTTCCCTTCCCTGTCAAAAGTTTTGAAACAAGCCCTGCCAGAATCCGCTCATTGGCGGCAAACCCGCCTAAATAATCAGCAAGGGTAATGGATGGATGAATTGGTCTGCCCTGATGATCTTTAAGCTGAGAAAGAACTCCACTTAGTGCCATATAATTAATGTCATGGTTGCCAAGCTTACTTAACAGACCATTTTGGCCATAGCCAGAGATAGAACAATAAATGATATCAGGCTTCACCTGTTGAATGGCTTGATATCCCAAACCGAGTTTTTCCATTACACCCGGTCTGAAACTTTCTAATACCACATCAGCTTGGGAGATCAAGCGTTTTGCCGTCCCCAAGTCATCCTGCTCCTTCAGATTAAGAGTAATACTCTTCTTTTGCCTGTTATTAGCGAGAAAAACAAGGCCCGTATTATCCTTCAATACTCCTGTATTCCTGGCCGGATCTCCTTCAGGCGACTCTACCTTGATGATTTCTGCACCCAATTCCGCTAATCTGAGCGTCGCAAATGGTCCCGGAAGATAGTTGGTAAAATCAATCACCTTTATCCCTTTTAGCATAGACAAAACCCTTTCCTATTTACTGGAATCCGGGGCTAGAAGCTGCTCTAATTGTTTACGCAAAATAAATTTTTGAATTTTACCGCTTGCATTCCGCGGAAGTGTCTCACAAAAAACATAGTTGCGAGGTCGTTTATAATTAGCCAGCTTGTCGCTGTTTTTACAATACTCATCCAGCTCCTGCTCTGTAACCGCCGGATTCTTTTTTACAATAAAAGCAGTAACCGACTCACCCCAGCGGTCATCAGGCTGCCCCACGACGGCGACGTCCAACACACCTGGATACCCATGCAATAAATCTTCTACTTCCCGTGGATAAATATTTTCTCCGCCGCTTATAATCATGTCATCAACACGGTCATTGACATATAGGTATCCTTCTTCATCCAGATAACCGATATCCCCAGAGTGGTACCAGCCTTTATAAAGAGCATTTTCAGTTGCAGCTTCCCGATTGAAATAACCCCTCATCATACATGGCCCCTGTACAATAATCTCCCCCGTTTCTCCCACCGGAACGATATCATCCGGATCAGAAGGACCATCCTCTCTTGTGCGGACAATTCGAATATCATGACTCAGAGCCGCTTGTCCAGCAGAGCCTGCTTTCCGAAGCTGATCATTCTCTGACAAGAAGGTAATGGCAGGTCCCATTTCCGTCATCCCGTAAGCCTGGACCAGAGAAATACCTAAGCGGTCATGCAGCGCGTGAACAAGCGATGGGGCCATGGGAGCCGCACCGTAAAGTCCTAGCTTCAGACTGGAGAGATTATATTGAGTTAAATCCTCTTGAAGGAGCATATTCCACATCGTTGGAGCGGCAAACAGTTTCGTTATTTTTTCTTGTTCAATTAATGGAAGGATCGCCTTCGGATTAAACTGATGCAAAATAACATTACTGGCCCCGACATGGACTCTTGGGATAAAGGCACAATGGAGTTCAGCACAATGGAACATAGGGGCCGTAACAAGACCCACATCGCTTGCTTCAAGCTTTTCGGCAGCAATACACAATAGGCTTTGATCTACCATATTGCGGTGTGTATGCATCACGCCTTTTGGCCTTCCAGTTGTTCCGCTTGTATAGATAAACGCATAGATGTCAGATTCATCTATCTCTATTTTTATGTCCTCATTCGTGGCATCCGCCAGTTTTTCTTGATACGATGCAGCATAGTCCGGCTGATCTTCCTCGATATACCAAAAGGCTGTTTGATCAAATCGGCCTGCAATCGCCTCAATTACAGTCTCTAAAGCTTTTTCAAAAAGGACGACCTTTGGGGTGGCATCTGAAAGAATAAATGCAACCTCCTCTGGAGTTAACCGGAAATTTATTGGATTAAATACTGCTCCGATTTTGGCGCAGGCAAACAGTGACGTTCCTAATTCTTCAGTATTAAACATGAAAGTGGATACGCGGTCTCCTTTTTTTACCCCTTCTTTTAAAAGGGCATTGGCGAGCCGATTCACTTGTTCGCTCCACTCTCGATAAGTGTAACGGACATTTTTTCTGACATCGTAAATGGCCGGTTTGTTCGGGAGCTTTTTCACTGTTAAATCAAAGATTTTGCCAATCGTAGTACTCATTAGGCCGCCTCCAATTATTTATTCATAAGGATTTGGAATAGAATTTTTGTTTATCGGCGATTTTTTTCGGGTTATCAGCGGTTTTCCAGTTTTATCAGCGAATTCATATTTTAACGCGGTTACAACCTCTCAATAATCGTCGCATTTGCCATTCCATGACCTTCGCACATGGTTTGTAATCCATATCTCCCACCGGTCCGCTCGAGCTCGTGCATCATCGTAACCATTAAACGTGCACCACTGCCGCCAAGAGGGTGTCCTAGGGCAATCGCACCTCCGTTCGGATTTAACTTTGCTGGATTGGCACCTGTCTCCTTCAGCCACGCCAGAGGTACTGGTGCAAAGGCTTCATTGACTTCAAATACATCAATATCATCAATCGAAAGGCCTGATTTTTCAAGCGCCTTTTCTGTCGCCGGGATCGGTCCTGTCAGCATTAAGGTCGGGTCTGATCCAACGACCACACGTGTGTGGACTCGGAAACGCGGCTTAAGACCAAGTTGTTCTGCTTTTTCCCGTGACATCAGTAATAAGGCGGCAGCACCGTCACTAATTTGGCTGGAATTCCCGGCATGAATCACACCATCCTCTTTAAAAGAAGGCCGTAAACCAGATAATGCTTCAAGGGAAGTTCCTTTTCTTGGCCCCGAATCATCCTTTATAACAGCCGAAGTTCCATCAGGAAGGGTTACCTTAATCGGAAAAACCTCTCTTGCAAAATATCCCTCTTCCTGTGCCTTAAGGGCCTTCTGGTGGCTCTCCAGTGAAAATCGGTCAAGTTCCGCTCGGGTTAATCCATATTTACCAGCAATTCGTTCGGCCGACAGACCCTGGTGAATCATTTCATACTTTGACCGTAACGTCGGGCTAAATGGCTCTTCCGCTCCCTTGTAATTGGATCCCATTGGCACTCGGGACATGCTTTCAACACCGCCAGCAATAACCACATCCATATCGCCGGCAAGAATTGCTTGTGCCGCGAAATGAACGGCTTGCTGGCTGGAGCCGCATTGACGGTCAATCGTTGTTCCCGGGACCTCGATTGGAAATCCGGCAATTAATGCGGCAACCCTTGCAATATCTCCAGCCTGCTCCCCCGCTTGAGTCACGCATCCTAAAATAACATCATCAATGATTGCCGGATTGATACCTGCCCTTTTTACCAGCTCTTTTAGGGTTAAACCTGCCAGGTCATCCGGCCTGATATCCTTTAAAACCCCATTTTTTCTACCTACTGGTGTACGAACGCCTTCGATAATGACAACCTCACGCATGATTACTTCCCCCTATAATCCTAGATTTCTAGCAATAATCGTTTTCATGATTTCGTTTGTCCCAGCGTAAATGCTTGAAACTTGAATATCGCGGAATCGCCTCGCAATCTCATATTCTTCCATATAGCCATAGCCGCCGTGGAGCTGCATACATTCGGAAGCGACCCGTTTAGCTATATCTGTTAGTTTCCATTTGGCCATCGACACCTTTGTTACCACGTTCTTCCCTTCAATGTGTTCGGCGATTAATTGGTCTAAAAAGGCTCTGCCCATTTCAATTTCGGTAGCCATTTCGACAATCTTAAACTGGGTATTTTGAAACTGGCTAACTGGTTTTCCAAAGGCTTCCCTGCTCTTCACATAGTCAATCGTCGTCTTGAGCATCACTTCTGCCGCCGTTTGCGCTCCAATCGCGACTAGAAGGCGTTCCTGCTGGAGTTTTTCCATTAAATATAGAAATCCTTTGCCCTCCTCTCCCAGTAAGTTTTCCTTAGGGACACGGCAGTCATCAAAAATTAATTCGGCGGTATCTTGAGAATGCAGACCGACTTTGTTCAGTTTTCTCCCTCGAGAGAATCCCGGTGTATCCCGCTCAATCACAAGGAGACTCACGCCTTTGTGTTTAGGAACCGCTTGTGGGTCTGTTTTGACGGCAACAAGGATCAAGTCAGATTGAATTCCGTTCGTGATAAAGGTCTTTTGACCATTGACTGTATAATAGTCGCCGTCCAGTTTTGCTGTAGCTTTTATGTTGGCTAAATCTGAGCCGGTTCCGGGTTCAGTCATTGCGATGGCTGTAATAATGTCGCCTGTTACGCACTTCGGCAGCCAGCGCTGTTTTTGTTCATCCGTTCCGTAAGAGGTTATATACGGAATGACAATATCATTATGGAGCCCGATACCCACTAAGCCTGACCCGACTCGTTCAAGCTCCTCATTGATGACTACGGCAAATCCCCAGTCGACCTCGCTGCCGCCATACTTTTCATCAATATCCGGACACAGAAAGCCTTGCTTCCCCATTTTCTTCCAGAATGACCGAGGAACCATCCGAGTTTCTTCCCACTGCTCATAGAAGGGATATGCTTCTTTTTCTAAAAACTTTCTTAATGACTGGCGAAATATTTCATGATCTTCGTTTAAGTATGGATGTTTCATTCTAATAACCTCTCTCCCTGATTTTGCAAACGCTTACTTTTTCGATTTGATTTAAGCAAAGAATCATTTTGTGGATTCTACCAATTCTTACGGTTATTCTACAAATCTAAGCTTTTATCTACAAAAATAAAGGGTAATTCTACGAAAAAAACAGCAATTCTACAAAAACAAAGAGCAATTCTACATTAATTAGAAAATCATTTCCAAATTATATCCACATACCCCTATTGTATCAAAAAGGGCAGAAAATTTTAGAATATTTTTACATTTAATTAGCAACTTTTTCTGGTGTCAATCGTAAATATCTTGAGATATTTACATTTGGAGTTGATGGCGATGAGTGAAAAAGGTTGTATTAAATGCGGAAGCAGGGAGACTGGCACGAAAGATGTAGCAATGACAGGAACAGGACTATCCAAGATGTTTGATCTGCAGCACAACACATTCACAGTTGTTTTTTGTAAGAACTGCGGATATTCAGAGTTTTATAATAAAAAAACATCGACCGCTTCGAACATTCTTGATTTGTTCTTTGGAGGATAATTTTAAGTAAGGGATTCTCCTAATGGGAATCCCTCCAGTTTTATCAGCTTAATTTTACTCCGTTATGACATGTAGAAAATGGATTCTTAACTAAAAAGAGATGACGATATGTCGTCCCTTCCATCCTATTACTTAGGCTGCATCCGTATTGCCCCATCAAGCCTGATGGTTTCACCATTTAGCATTGGGTTTTCGATAATACTCTGGACAAGCTGTGCGTATTCGCTTGGATAACCTAGCCGTGGAGGAAACGGCACCATTTTTCCAAGTGAAATTCTTGCTTCTTCCGGGAGAGTATCAAACATCGGTGTGTGGAACAATCCCGGTGCAATAGTCATTACGCGAATACCGTAACGGGCTAACTCTCTCGCAATCGGCAAGGTCATGCCGACGATCCCGCCTTTGGAGGCACTATAGGCAGCTTGGCCGATTTGTCCGTCAAAAGCGGCCACAGAAGCCGTGTTGATAATAACACCGCGCTCGTTTTGTTCATTCGCAGTATTTCCTGTCATTTTCTCTGCTGCCAAACGGATGACATTAAAGGTACCGATTAAATTTACTTGGATGACCTTGGAGAAGAGTTCAAGATTATGTACCCCTTTCTTCCCCAATACTTTATCGGCTATCCCGATACCCGCACAATTCACTACTGTATTGATTTCACCCAAGAAATCGGCCGCGTGATTGATTGCCTCTTGAATCTCTTTTTCCTTGGTCACATCTGCTTTTAAAAATAAAGCAGCTTCTCCTAATTCATTCTTAAGTCGTGAACCATTTTCTTCTGATTGGTCGAGGATAACCGCTTTTCCGCCCTTTCCAATGATGTTGCGAACAGTAGCCTCTCCAAGGCCCGAAGCTCCTCCTGTAACAATGGCCCTGCAAGATTGACTTTGCATTAATATCCCCCCTCAAATTCACTTCATATTCATTTTCATATTCATAGTTTGCAATTTTTATGATAGATAAGATTATTGCACGAGCTACATGGGAGGACGAGACGGTACACTTTTTTTGATTGTTCTTGCAGACAAAAAGCTGTAACTGCAAGCTATTCTTCCCTCATGGAGCTTTCATGCAGACAAAAAACTGTTAATACAAGCTTTTCTTGTCCTCATGGTGCTCTCATGCGGACAAAAAACTGTTGCTACAGGCTATTTCTGTCCTCATGGAGCCTTCATGCGGACAAAAAACTGTTGCTACAGGCTATTTCTGTCCTCATGGAGCTCTCATGCGGACAAAAAACTATTAATACAAGCGATTCTTGTCCTCATGACGATTAAGTCCATATAATTGTGTAAAAAGAAATAGGTCATCATCATGACCCGTGTTACAATGTTTTCGACCAAGAAACCATTTAAACGGAGGACATGATGATGACCCAAATTAATATTACTATAAATTTAGAAGATCTCAAAGCCAAAGTTGAGAATAGCTCATTAGAATCACCTGTGAAAGCTTCTTTATCACTTATATTAAATTCTTTAATGGAAAAGGAAAGAGATGAATATATTAACGCTCTCTCACATGAAAGAACCGAAGAACGTAGAGGCTATCGAAATGGTTATTATGAACGTGAACTCAACTCATTACTGGCGTTGGTTCTCTTAAATTAAAAGTTCCTCGTACTAGGGACGGAGAATTTTCTACTACCATCTTTGAAAAGTACAAACGCTGCGATCAAGCTCTAATCCTTTCCATGATTGAGATGGTTGTGAATGGTGTTTCCACTCGTAAAATCACTAAAATTGTAGAGGAACTTTGTGGGACTAGTGTGTCTAAATCACTCGTTTCAAACCTAATCAAAACAGTGGACCCAGTAATTAACGACTGGAGAAACCGACCACTAAACGTGCAATATTATCCATATGTGTACGTTGATGCCATGTACATTAAAGTTCGTGAGAACGATAAAGTAGTTTCTAAAAGTGTTCACATTGCTGTTGGGGTGGGTACAAGTGGTCATAGAGAAATTATTGGCCTAAAAGTCAATCACACCGAATCTATTGATAGCTGGACTTCATTCTTTGAGTACCTAAAGTCCAGAGGACTTCAATCCCCTAAAATGGTGATTTCTGATGCTCATGGTGGCTTGGTCACATCCATTAAAGAAACATTTTTAGGAACTTCATGGCAGAGGTGTAGTGTTCATTTTCTAAGAAACATCATGGATACCATGCCGAAAAAGGGTACTGTTGAAGCCCGTCAAGAACTAAAGGACCTTTTCCAAAACTCAGATATAGACGTGGTAAGGAAATTAAAAAATCGCTTTGTAGAGAAGTATCAAGATATGAAGGGATTTTCAAAAGCGATTGAAACACTAGAAAATGGATTTGAGGACGCTATCCAATTTCATTCCCAGCCGGTCGAGTACCATAAACACTTACGCACAACGAATATGCTTGAGCGCTTAAACCAAGAAGTGCGTAGAAGAGAAAAAGTTATTAGGATTTTTACAAATGATCAGTCAGTTATCAGAATTATTGGTTCAGTATTAATGGATATTGAAGAGGATTGGAATAAAAATAATGTTCTGTATTTCAAAAATACAAAAGATAAATAACACTCTATTCAAGCCAAGGATAATGACCTAATTTCGAATTGACATTGAGCCTCCAGCGGGCATGATGTAAAGCCAGGAAGCCAGGCGTCTAACAACACCTGGCTTGCCCTCCAGGCTATCATGCCCGCCCCTCAATGTAAATTCGAAATAATAGTAGTGCACTATACTAATTTTTTTAGTTGAAAATCATTGTTGACACTTTTACACAATTAAATGGACTTGACTCTCATGACGCTCTTATGCGGACAAAAAACTGTTGCTACAGACAAATTCTGTCCTCATGGCGCTCTCATGCGGACAAAAAACTATTTATACAAGCGATTCTTGTCCTCATGGCGCTCTTATGCGGACAAAAAACTGTTGCTACAGGCTATTTCTGTCCTCATGGCGCTCTCATGCGGACAAAAAACTGTTCCTGCCGCATGAACAAAAATTCCACCGCAACAATTGGACAATTGCCCAAACAAGAGTGTCTAAATTTTCTACACAGCCCGATAAAAAGAAAAGGTTAATTTTTAAGTTTAGATACGATATGATTAGTCTATATCAATATAAAGGTGGGAGTTAAATGAGTAACCGGAAAATAGTCATTACACAAAACTTAAAGCAGGAATACATAGACAAACTTAAAGGCATCATCCCTGAATGGGATGTAATTGTCAGCAAAGAGCCAGAAGTTTGGAAGAAACATGCGAAGGATGCAGAAATTATTGCCGGCTGGAGAGAGGAATTAGCAGATTATTGCCTTACCCCTGGGTCAAACCTGCAATGGCTGCAAACCTGGAGTGCCGGGGTCGATTCGCTGCCTCTTGAGAAGCTGCAATCAAAAAATATTAATGTAACCAGCGCCAATGGTGTACATGCCTATCCAATCTCTGAAACTATCTTTGCCTTAATGCTCGGATTAACAAGGAAAATCCATACCTATGTTAAAAATCAACAAACAAAAACTTGGGATCATGCCCACATCAGCCTCGAAATCCACGAAAGAACGATTGGGATAATAGGCGTCGGTGAAATCGGAAAAGAAACAGCCAAATTAGCCAAAGCTTTTGGAATGACGGTGCTTGGAGTCAGGCACTCTGGGAAGCCTTCTGACTTCGTTGATGAAATGTATACACCAGACCAGTTAGATGAGTTGCTGCCAAAATGTGATTATGTGGTAGTAACCTTGCCGCTTACAAAAGATACACATAGCTTAATTGGAATGCAGCAGTTTAAGCAAATGAAACCGTCTGCCTATTTTATCAATATTGGCCGAGGTGAAATCGTGGTTGAAGCGGATCTAATTACGGCTTTACAAAAAGGTGAGATTGCGGGTGCCGGTTTGGATGTATTCGAAACAGAACCACTAAGTCCAGAAAGTCCATTATGGGAAATGGACAACGTCATTATTACCCCGCACACCTCCGGGGCAACGGAACACTATAATAAACGGGTCGTTGAAAACATCCTTATTCCCAATTTACAAACCTATTTAACTGGAAAAACTCCAAACATTAATTTAGTTAATTATGTAAAAGGCTATTAATAGGGACTTACCTTTATGTAGCTAGTCATCCTTTAAGAGCACTAGGAAAAGAAGCAAAGATTTCATCTACTAGCTGTTCAAAATATTAATAAAAAATAACTTGTGTCCAAACTTTGAAACAAAAAGTCTCGTTCATTAATTCTTCACACCAGTCCTCTTTTTATAGATAAGTTATTTATTATAGTTAACGTATCTCTATTAATAGGAGGAACACCCATGAAGAAATTATGGACAGCTTTTCTGCTAACGGCTCTAATCACGAGTGGATGCGGTTCAAATGCTACGCAGGAAAAGACTACTGCAAAAGCCGAAAAAGTTGTAAAAACAGCAAGCTTTGATGAGAAACTCGCTGGAGGTCAGCTTGGCAGTAAAACAATCGCTTTTGTCGGCGCTGGAACGGCCAATAAACTATGGGTCATTGATGGTAAGTATCACAAACTAGTCTCAACCATCGATGCAGGCGGCCCATATAATGAAAGAACCAATAAAGATTTTTATCCCAATTTAAATGACACCCACGCCATCGCTTTTACAAAAGATTTTAAAACTCTGTTCACAGGTGACTGGTATAACTACGACGAACCATCCTATGTAATTGCCATTGATCCAGTTACGATGAGAGAAAAGTGGAGACTCCCAACCGGAAAAGGCGCACATCATATTGCCCTATCTCCTGATGATAAGTATCTATTTGTAGCAAACCAGCATGACGGTACCCTTTCCGTGATTGATTTAGCCAAAAAGAAAAAAATCAAAGACCTGCAGACAGGTAAAGGAACCTGCTACTTAAGTCCAACAATGTATTGGGATGGAAAATCCATTGATACACAGTACATGTTCTTAAGTATTGAGAGCGAAAACAAAGTTGTTGCAATTGACATGAAGACGAATGAAATCGCGAAAAACATTCCGGTTGGCGGCATGGTCCATGGTACAAACCTAACTCCTGATGGCAAATATGTTTGGGCTGCTGTCATGGGCGCAAAAAAGGTTGCCGTCATTAATCCAAAAACACTTGAAGTTTCTGACGAAATTAAGTTAAAGGAAAGTCCGATTCACATCGCCTTTAGTCCGGACAGCAAATACGGATATGTGACAACAGGTGGAAATCAAATTTATAAACTTAATGTAAAAACCCATAAAATTGAGTGGAACTCAACAGGGACAACAGTTCCCGCTCATGTTGGCGTAGCTCCAGACGGTAAAGAGCTTTGGACACTAAACCATGGAATGGATAAGCGTTATCCCTATACACTTGGCGGTGCAGCCGTAAGCGGGGTCCAGGTTTGGGATACTAAGACAGGAAAATTAATTACAGAAATTGTCGCAGATGGTGTACCGCATGAAATCCAATTTGTTCCTTACAGTGTGTTCACACCGAAAACTGAAGCTGCAACAAAGTCTTCTCATGGAAATCATAACACAGTATCCGCGGCAGAAGATATTTATAAGAAAACGTGCCTAAGCTGCCATGGCAATGATTTAAAAGGCGGAGCCGGTCCAGATATTTCTAAAGTTGGCGGTAAATACAGCGAGCAAGAGATCCTCAACATTGTGAAGGATGGCAGAGGTATGATGCCTAGTAATTTGCTTTCTGATCAAGATTCTGAGAAAATCGCTAAGTGGTTAACTGAGCAAAAATAATTTAGTTGTAAAAAAACCCTTAAATCAGAAAAAAGATTTGAATACTCAGCATTAGTCCAAAAAAGGAGAACCTCACAGGTTCTCCTTTCAACTATTAATATACAGTTTGTATTCCTTTTCCGGCCACAGTCATCCATTCGAATTGTCGGAGCCTTACCCCGAATAATGTTAATGGATCGCGGAACATTTCCGGATTGGTATTCATCTTATTCAGCTGCTCCTGGTTTGATTCAATTCCCAGCTGAGCCTCACCTACTGCGGTGGTTAAATTCCTTAAAGGACTCTTAAAGAATAAGGTTACATCCCGCTCTAGAGATTTTTCAAACAGCTCAAATGGCTGGAAAAATTGCTTACTAACTTCTTCAATCGTTTCTGTGTAATCCTCATTTTCTACAAAGGCTTTGTATTTGTTATAAAGCATTGCTTTGTTTTGCGATATTGCGCCGAATAATTTTCCGGCACTCTTTAATAAAAATTGCGATGCCGTCCGGCGAAGGAGGATATTGACGGATTCCAGCTGGAATCTGCTTGTCATACGATCTGTGTCGCGGAGCCAATCATCGAGCACCTTGAAATCACAAGCAAGCGTCAGATGTTCTTCCCCGTACATCTGGTTAAAGCCATCAGCCATCTCATTTAAAAATTCCTGTGCCTGGTCAAACTCCTCTTTGCTATAGCCAATCCAATCCTGTAAGGAACCATAGAATTTAGGCATCACCGTTTGTTCCAAGTATTCTTGTAGTCGGCGATTCATTTCTTCGTTCAGTTCAAGATGAATATTACTAAAGTTGCTGTCTTCCTTAATAAGGGAGGAGCATTCTTTCAACATAGCAGGAATAGTGTTGGCAATATCCTTATGAATGGTTTCCCGAATCGTTCGGTACGATTTTGTAATTGCCTTTGTTTTTTGTGCCTCCGTATCCTTTAATTGATTAACGGCACCATTTAACTTGATATGCATATCTTCATTCCAGCGGATCGCTTCTACTAATTGATTTTCGACATCAATTCGTTTTTGCAATAGACTGGCAATGGTGGTACGAATAAAAAACAACAGCTTAGCCAGTCGTTTATCCTCTAGATTTCTAGTAACCTTGATCGACTGAATAAACTCTTTAATGTCCCCCATCTGCTGACGGCTTTCATATTGCGAAGAAAAGGCAAACACGTTTGCATCCGGTATAATTGAGTGAATCCTTGACTTGGTTTCCTCAAATATTCTTACCGCTTCATGCTCACCAACAATCGTATCCATTTTGCTTAATAGAAAATGTACAGGTATATCAGGTGCTAATTCTTGTATTTGGACGAGCGCTCCTCGTTCTTTGTCGGTAAACGGAGAGTTTCCATCAAGCACAAACAAGACAGCATCTGCTACTTGCAAGTTTTTCAATACTTCATAGCGGTCATTGTGATTTCCCTTTAACCCGGGCGTATCAATAAAAGTCACTTTGTTTTCTTGCAAAAATCCGTTTGGAAGCTTGAATTCAATAATGGATTCTAAGGCATTACGGCGGCGGTCCATTCGCTCTTGGAATTCATTAAAACCTTCTAAACTAGAAATTTGCCAATCAGTTATTTCCATTATTTCTTCTTCATCACTATCTCTAAACATGACAAGTGATGACGTTGGGCTGTCTTGAAGGTCTTCCCCAAGAACAGTATTAACAAAAGTCGATTTTCCACTTCCAGTTAACCCGGTAATCAGCAGATGCTGTCTATCAAAATCTACTAATTGCTCGACTAGCCATTTATATCGGTTATTCTCTCCCATATCATGTGCCGATGCCCAATCGACAATGGTATCAAATAGTGCAAGGCTCTCCTCTAGTTCATTGATGTCCGTCTCTGTTATGCTAATCAGCTGTTCCGCTTCAGAGACGATCGATAAACTGATTGTAGCCGGGAACAATTCGTTCCAAGAAAGCACCGCAGCAGATGCTAACACGACATTCCTTTCATCCGCTAAGCGAAACCAATTGGTCAACATGTCCGGGATAAAATCTTGCAGCATTTTAATAAAATATCGGCCTTCTATTAAATCGAAATAAGCCATTTTGTGAAGCTTTGATAGCTCATACCAGCTATCTTCTCTTTCGAGGTCGAGTTGTAGTAATAGCTGGTTGATTTCTCTGATCCAAGTGAAATAAGATTCTTCGTGTTCGTAACTTTTCCATAGTGAAGATACGAGCTGTTCAAATTTTTTCTTATCAAGTTGAAACAAACGAATCAAGGCTGGGGTAAAATAGCTCGGTGCATGGCCTTTTGTGACACCTTTGTCTACATAGGTATTTAAAATATTAAACCAAATTGGATCCTCCGAACGCATGGCTTCGGAGACGGCCAATTCAACCGCATGATCCCAATCCTGCTGCTCTTCGAAAAAGGTTCTGGCGATTTCGGTAACATTCGGATACTCCGGGTTTGCAGCAATTGTCCTTTTAATCGTGGCAACCGCTGACTCCGTCTTGCCGCGTTCTAGATAAAGAGAGAAAAGCTGTAAAGCTACCTCGGTATTTAATGTTGCATTATCGCTTGAGATTGCGGTATAAATATCCTCGGCAGTCGAAAGCAAACCTAGTTCATAATAGGCATCACCAGTATTTTTCTTTGCCCATGGGACGAGTTCATCGGTGATGTTTTCCCATTTAAAAATCGCCGTTTCATAGTCTTTATGATGAAAATACACTTCCCCTTGAGCAAAGCGTATAGATGATAGGTCTGGGAGATCCTTTGCTGCCTCTTCCTGAAACGCTTCGCCTAGAACGCGAATCGGGTGAATGTCTTCATGCTCATCGATGAACATTTTATAATACGTCTTTTGTTTGAGCTGCTCTTCTAACGTCATTTTCTTTCCCTCCAATTGCAAAACACTCTATGTCATTCATATGGAAAAGAGTCATATTTATTCCATATACTATTCGACGTATGTATGGATTTTAAGTCCCAATTATATCGATTCTAACAAAGGAATTTTTTAAAATGATGTCAGTTGTATTTCATTTTGAAGACAAACGTTAGGTTAGCGGGGAAACGATGAGGAGAAAAGGGTACTTTCTTCCTTTTTTTACGATTTTCAACGTATAATGGAAACAAATACCTAAAGGGGATACTCATTTGGAAAAGGGTCAAGCAATTTTTTTAACCGGACAAATCGAACACTCAAATCCAATAAGATATGAGATTAAGAAGCTAGAAACCGTGGGCGGGATGCTGAATAAGTTCCATCAATGGACGAATGGCAAGCAAGTGCTGGCCGGATATGAAGTATTCCGGCCAGATAGCGAACTCGGGCTTTATCTTTTATTCATAGACTGGCACCGCAATGGTAACTATTATTTAGTGATTTATGCACATGATAAATCCACTACCTGTGCAGAGATACGGCAAATACAAGAATTGGAAGACGGGCCCCATCTGGTTTGGTCCTATAAACCGTTTAAACGAGACGGAAAAAATGATCAAAGAAAGGCATATTTTAAACAGATGTTTGGTTCGACGACTATTCATATTAAATTGCCATCATCGCCAGCAGGAGTGGAAGATTTTCTTACACAGTTATTCAAGCTATGCCAAAACCGGGTTAGAGCGGATAAAATTACCGAAGTGTTTGATTTTGAGAATTGATATGGAGTTTAGTTTCTACTAAGACAAAAAAATAGGGAGCCCCTATGTCAGGCTCCCAATATCAACTATTATAATACCTTACTCAAAAACGCCTTCGTCCGCTCTTCTTGTGGATTGTCAAACAACTCAGCAGGAACCTTTTCTTCCACGACCAAGCCGCCATCCATGAAGATGACCCGGTCCCCAACTTCTTTCGCAAAGCCCATCTCGTGGGTAACGACCACCATCGTCATTCCCTCTTTAGCAAGATCCTTCATTACTTCTAAAACCTCACCAACCATCTCAGGGTCAAGTGCAGAGGTTGGTTCATCAAACAGCATGATCCTCGGCTCCATCGCCAGTGCCCTGGCAATCGCCACCCGCTGCTTCTGCCCGCCTGATAATGAATCCGGATAAGCATCGGCCTTATCCTCAAGGCCAACTTTTCGTAACAGCTCTATTGCTTTTGCTCTTGCCTTTTCTGCAGGAATATTCCTTACCTTCATTGGGGCAAGCATAATATTGTCAATCACCTTTTTATGAGGGAAAAGATTAAATTGCTGAAACACCATTCCTACTTCCGTGCGAATTTTATTGATATCTGTTTTTTTATCAGTAATATCAACGCCTTCAATCAGAACATGTCCGCCAGTAATGGTTTCAAGCATGTTAATACAACGAAGAAACGTTGATTTCCCTGAACCAGAAGGTCCAATAACAACGACTACCTCTTGCGGCTTGACTGTAACGTTAATGTCTTTAAGAACCTCATTCGTTCCAAACGACTTTTTTAAATTTTTCACCTGAATCATTCGGTTGCAAACCTCCTTTCAAGTTTACCTAATAGGAAGTTAAGCGATAAGGTTAGCACTAAATAAATAGCAGCTGATGATAGATATGGTTCCCATGGACGCATATACTCCCCTTGCATAGCCTGTCCCCAGTACATTAACTCAGGAGCTGCAATCAGTGCCGCTAATGAAGAATCCTTGATTAAAACGATAAATTCATTCCCAAGCGGAGGAATCATTCGTTTAAAGGCTTGAGGCAAGATAACATATCGCATAGCTTGTACATGTGTCATCCCAAGTGAACGGGCTGCCTCCATTTGTCCCTTGTCAATCGATTGAATCCCGGCCCGGAAGATTTCCGCCACATAGGCTGCCGAGTTTAAGGATAATGCTAAAATGGCAGCAACGATTGCATTTGTGGAATGAAGAAATGCTGGTACAACGGCAAAATGAATTAATAGTATTTGGACCATTAACGGTGTGCCGCGGAAAAAGTTTATATACCATCTAAATGGCAAAGAATATAACTTTTTTTTCGTCATTTTCCCTAATCCAATAAATAAACCAAGAATGGTACCAATGATAATACTTGCGATTGAAAAACCAATCGTTAATAATGTCCCCTTTAAAAGTAAGGGCGCATAATCTACTATGATATCCCACCTAAAATCCATTACGATCCCCCCGACATATTGAGTAGGCAAATTCATTTATTAAGCAAAAATTGCGTAACTGCCTATTAATAGAAGTTACGCAATTTCAATAGAGTACTATTGTTGGTCTTTCAATGTTTGAGTATCAGGTTCCACCCCAAACCACTTTTTGTAGATTTTTGCATATGTTCCGTTGTCAATAACATTCTTCACCGCTTTGTCTAACTCACCTTTCAGCTTACTGCCTTTTGGTAATAACAGACCATAAAATTCATTTGAAAAAGCAGCATCATCTTCTATGAATTTAAAGTTGTCTTTTGGATTGTTTTTTACATAGGTTTCAATAACCGAGTTATCAGCCACAACGGCGTCAGCTCCACCATTTTTCAATTCAAGAATGGCTAGATTGTTATTTTTAAACTTTTTAAGGTTTTGGTTATTCTTCCCAAATAACTTTTCGACTACTTCCTGTCCAGTAGTTCCATTTTGAACGGCAATCTTTTTGCCTTCTAAATCCTTCGCACTCTTAATAGAACTTCCTTTTGGCACTAGGATTTCATTTCTGGATAGGAAATATGGAACTGTAAAATCATAGCTCTGTTGGCGTTCTGGAGTGATGGTAATCGCAGATACAGCGAAATCAGCTGTTTTCTTTTCAATCTCAACAAAGATTGGATCCCAGCCAACATGCTCAATGTTTACATTGTAACCAGCTTCCTTGGCAACAGCGTTAACAAAATCAACATCGAATCCGACGACTTTTCCTTTTTCTTGGTATTCAAATGGTGCATAGGCCGCATCGGTTACCACTCTTAGTGTTTTCTTCTCGCTTCCCCCTGTTTTACTAGTTCCACAAGCTGATAGCAGCAGGAGTAAACCTACTACCATAAGGGTTGTAACTACCTTTAATTTTTTCATGTTTGAACCTCCTAATTATTTTTTATAAAAACTATTTTTTAAACATTGATAATTTTTAGACTATATATGATTATAATCTTTTTCGTGTTTTTATTCAATATTTTATTTTCTTACTATATTAATATGTTAGAGGCTAAAATCAATTATAATATAGAAGTTTTACCTCCTAATTCCACTAGGGTCACAGATTTAATGAATAGTAAAAGCTAGTACATCTCTCCATATCCTGTAAATAATCTGACGAAACCCCTTAAATTAAACGCCATACTAACTTCCATTATTATGAAGAATATAAAAATTTTATAAAAATCAGATGAACAGGGACTATTTTCAGTGTGTAAATGATCCTTATAGGCATTCGCCGTTTCTTCAAACCCTCCGCTACATAATCTATAGGGTAATATCACATAAGGAGAGATGCCTAAATGAATCCCTACGAATATTATCAAGTTCCACAAATGCCAATTGAATATCACAGCTATGTACCTGTAGAACAATATCCTTCCTACGGTCCAACGGAACCAATTCATTCCTATGGTCCAACAGAACCTATTCATTCCTACGCGCCAATCGAACAAGTGAATCATTATGCTCCAATTGACCCATACGACCCAAATCGGCAGCCACAGCAGCTAGAACGTCGAGTGAGTCAGCTTGAAAGACAAAATGAACGTCAAATGAGAGATATTAATCAACTCCAACGGGATATAACTCAGCTGCAAAGACGGCTCCTACGCGTCAATCAGCGAGTAAGAGCAATCGAAAATCGTCTCCACATTCCATTTACACCTTTTGATGGAGAATTTTAAAGCCTCATGAAGAACCGGTCTTTGGCCGGTTCTTTTTCATTCGTTAGAAATTCTTTCAAAACTATCCATGCCCAAGAAAATATCCTGTTAACCTTTCTAACATCTTCCCTGACAAGAGCAAAAAAATAAGGTAATTTTTGATTATAAACTTATCGAAGGGGAGAATTGACATGAATCAACGACATGAAATTAAATTAGCGATGCAAATCTTACAATTAGATAAATTACGTGATGAATTATATGAAGAGCTCATGAAAACGATGGGCTCTAAAGGACACGAACTTTTACGAAAGCTGCAAAACGCCTAATATCAAAAGGAGGGAATGACGTTGACAACCCACTTACGAAGAGGCCTTGAACGACTAAAACAATATTATATTAAAAAGTTAGCAGGTTCAGATATCTTTTATTCATCTGCCGAGCTTCAATCACTTACCGTTAGTGAACTGGAGATTCTTTATAAGAAGTCGATGCCCTCTAAAAAATAACGTCCCTCTACTCCAAAAAGATTTATTCCATAAAAAAATAAAGCATCTAAGTACAAATATCCATTTTCATGTGAGAAAATGTAACGTATAATATTTAAAATATTCTAACTACGAGCAAAACGGGGTGTGGTGAGCGACTATAATGGGAAAAGATATGTCTTATAAAGATAAAAAGGTTATTACCATTGGTATTGTCAGGGATTTAACCGGACTTTCCGAAAGACAAATACGGTATTACGAAGAGAGAAAGCTGATTTTCCCTGAACGATCTTCAGGCGGAAGCCGTAAATTTTCCTTTTCTGATGTTGAATTATTAATGGATATTGCGAACAAAATTGAGGACGGAATTCAAACACACGAAATTAGAAAGGAAATGCTTCGGGAACAAAAGAAACAAAATCAGGATGATATTCGCCGGAAAATGATTCAAGGACAGCTTAATGCCCAGTTTGGTATACGAAGAAGCTAACACGAAAAAGAAAAGGCCTCGATTCTTTTTATTAGAAACGAGGCCTTTTCTATGTGGCTTAGGGAGATTTCTTCCCCTTTCTTAAAAACCATGTCAGAAAATCTCCCACAATTATAGATAGCAGACTCTAACTATTGTAAAGTTACAACTACAGAGGATGTTATAAAAATTAACATTATTAATAAGGGGGAGAATAAATGGATACTACATTCTTAATGAACAGTCTATGGGTAATGTTGGGTGCAGTACTCGTTATTTTAATGATCGGCGGTTTTATCTTGTTAGAAACAGGATCGACCCGAATGAAAAATGCTGGACATATCGCTGGCAAAACCATATTAACATTTAGTATCAGTTCCATTATCTTTTGGGCAGTTGGTTTTGGTTTAATTTTTGGTAAAGGAAATGCACTGATTGGTTTCTCAAATTTTTTATATTCGGGCTATGATATGGATAGTTTATCACTCTCTGGTTCAGTCTTCTTTTTATTTCAATTAGCTTTTGCAGGTATTTCATTAACGATTGCGTTTGGCGGGTTCGCAGAGCGGGCGAAATTAAGTGCTTATCTTGTATTTGCCGTTCTTTTCTCAGTCATTGTCTATCCCCCTATCGCTCACTGGATCTGGGGCGGCGGCTGGTTAGCTGAGCATGGTAAACAAGACTTTGCTGGATCAACGGTTGTTCACTTAACAGGAGCAATGGCAGCACTTGCTGCTACCATTCTATTAAAGCCACGGATTGGAAAATATAACAAAGATGGTTCCGCTAATAATCTAGCCGGACATAACCAGGTATTCACAGCCTTAAGCGTCTTACTATTATGGGTTGGCTGGTTCGGATTCAATGCAGGCAGTACGTTATCTGTTGACAAAGGTTTCTTTGGGTTTGTTGCCATGAATACCAATCTTGCTGCAGCAGCTGGAACGATAGCAGCGATGATCGTTTCTTGGATCGTATTAGGAAAAGCAGATGTTCCTATGATGTTAAACGGTGCTTTAGCCGGTCTTGTAGCAATCACTGCATCCTGTGCTTTCGTAGAAACCTGGGCAGCCGTCCTTATTGGATTTATCGCTGGAATATTAGTGTTTTATAGTATCAGATTCTTTGAGAAAATTAAAATTGATGACCCGATTGCCGCTCTATCTGTTCACGGAACCGCTGGGGTTTGGGGAACGTTATCGAACGGATTCTTCGCTACAAAAGAATTAGCCACTGTTGGTAAACCAGGTTTATTTTACGGCGGCGGTTTACATCAGCTTGGCGTTCAAGCATTAGGGGTTTTCACCTGTGCCGCCTTCGCCTTTATCGTCTCCTTCATCCTTCTAGCCGTAATGAAGAAAGTAATGAACGGTTTACGTGTCACTGAAGAGGAAGAAATTATCGGTCTAGATATGAGTGAGCACGGCAGCTACGGATACCCTGAATTAGTAAAAGCTGAACAGCAGATTAAAGTTCAATAATAAAAGCTGCAGCGCCTTGACCGGGCGCTGCAACTAGCAATTAATAAAATATTTGGGCGGTCATTCCTTTTTTGCAGGGTGTGACTGCTATTTGAATTTAGGGGGTGTACATGTTGCTGCATGACCCATATTCGGAAGTAATTCAGATTAAAGACGAAAAACTGAAAAATGTTTGCTATGACCATTTTAAACTTAACCAACTGCATGATGATTTGATCCACCGGGTAGCAGCTATCGCTATTAACCAGGTTTCGATCCAACACGGACTTCCTCCATCACCATTTACATTCTTCGTCATGGGCAGCGCAGGCAGGATGGAACAATCAGTATGGAGCGACCAAGACCATGGCATGATTTATCTTGATTCATCAGACGAAGTCAAATCATACTTTTTAACATTAGGAAAAGAAATTTCCAAAGGACTCTATCAGGCAGGATACAGGTATTGCGACGGGGGCGTGATGGCCAGCAATCCTTTCTGGTGTAAATCGCTTAGTGAATGGGAGCAGCAATTATCGAAATGGATGGCTGAATCCACTTGGGAATCGATCCGTTATCTTCTCATTTTTCTAGACGGAAGAACGATTTATGGAGAGAGCGCTTATGTTGAAAAGCTAAAGGACTTTATTTATCAAAACATGAATCAACATCAATTACTGACTAAATCATTAAGCAATACTCTTCATCTCAAAAAAGGCATCAACGTATTAGGCCAGCTTTTAACAGAGACACACGGAGCGCATACCGGGAAACTAAATATCAAAGAAATAGGCCTTTTTCCATATGTAAATGCGATTCGACTCCTATCGATGAAAGAAAAGCTGCACGAAACCTCATCACTTTTACGCCTCGAAAAAATACCAGAGGTATATTTCCCTGCGAGTGACAAAGCTTTTTTTAAAAAACAATTCTTAAAACTGCTATCCTACCGATTATTATTTTCTGACCATAAAGACTATGATTCAGGTCATTATTTAACTGTCAGCCAACTGACAAAAGAACAGGCTAGAGAGGTAAAGGAGATCATCAAAAATGGTGCAGCTCTCTTTCATAATATGAAAAGGTTACTAGAAAAGGATGATTCAGATGAGAATGAATAATATGGTCCACTTTTTCCGCCAATTATCTGGGAGAGCAAATTCAAACCTATTCGCAAGTTTACCAAATCAATCCTCGCTGCAGCAAATGGCCTTCCTTAGAGAAATACAAAGAGAAATGAAAGAAAAGAACAGCTTAGACGTTCCACTCAACGAATTAAGGGTGGTTGTCTTTGATTTAGAAACGACCGGTTTTTATCCTGAAAAGGGTGACCAAATCATTTCGATTGGCGCTGTCAAAATGACAGGCGCCCAACTGAAGGAACAGGAAACCTTTTATACATTAGTAAAATCAGATCTTCCATTATCGAATGAAATTTCTGCCTTAACCAATATTTACGATGAAGATTTAAGTACCGCCCCGATTGCTCAAGAAGCACTAATGCAATTCTTTCAATTTATCAAAAGTGACCTTTTAGTAGCACACCATGCCAGTCACGAGCAGGCTTTTATGAAAAAAATTACAAGCGATGTATTACGAACAAGGTTCGACCACAGGGTAGTCGATACTTCCTTTCTCATCCGCCTTTCAAACCCTTATCTGAAATCTGCTCCACTAGAGGAGGTTTGCGAGACTTGCGGGATTGAGGCAGAGAATCGGCACCACGCCCTAAGCGATGCCATTATGACAGCTAAAGTTTGGAGATATTATTTACAGCTAGCAGAGGAAAAGGGCTTCCGGTATCTGCGCCAAGTTTATGAATATTTAGCAAAAATTGGGTGATAAACTACTATACTAGTCTAATATTTTCTCCTATTAGCTTAGTAGTTTCCAACTGGACTTTTATTCCCCTCTCCCCTACTTACTACTGAAATTTCTCCGAATTTTCTCTACTCACTATTAACGAATAAAAAATTTTTTAAAAATTTTTTATTTACAAATTCCTTATTAGACCAATAATGAAAACGCTATCAGCTAATTTAATTTGTTAGAATTGTCAGATTTCTATATTGACCATGTTTTCAATTGGTTGTATGATTATCGAAAATAAAGCATCAATCATTAACAGATGAATTGTTACAATCGACGGAGTGGCTTGTTACCTAGAAGGAGCAAACCATGCTATTGTCAGTTAGGAGCTAAAAAAAATGCGAAGCGATATGATTAAAAAGGGAATTGATCGTGCTCCCCACCGCAGCTTATTATACGCAACAGGGGTAAAAACGAGTGATCTAGAAAAACCATTTATCGGAGTTTGTAACTCGTATATTGACATTATCCCAGGACATAAACATCTTAATCATTTCGGGGAAATAGTAAAAGAAGCGATCCGGGAAGCCGGAGGTATTCCATTTGAGTTTAATACAATCGGTGTCGATGATGGAATCGCAATGGGACATATTGGGATGCGCTACTCCCTTCCCAGCCGTGAAATTATCGCCGACAGTGCTGAAACAGTCATTAATGCACACTGGTTCGATGGTGTTTTTTATATCCCAAACTGTGACAAAATCACCCCAGGGATGTTAATGGCTGCCGCTAGAACAAACGTGCCATCAGTTTTTGTATCTGGCGGTCCAATGGAAGCTGGCGTTTCACCATCTACAGGTAAAAATCTTTCCCTTACTTCAGTTTTTGAAGGCGTTGGTGCATACCACAACGGCACAATCAGCCAACAGCAACTGCTTGAAATTGAAACCAATGCCTGTCCTACCTGCGGCTCCTGTTCCGGAATGTTCACAGCAAATTCCATGAACTGTTTAATGGAAGTTTTAGGAATGACGGTTCCTGGTAACGGCACGATGGTTGCGACATCCGAGGAAAGACATGAACTTATCAAACAAGCTGCTAGACATCTTATAGAATTAATTAAAAATGATATTAAACCACGTGACATCATTACTAGGGAAGCCATTGATAATGCTTTTGCACTTGATATGGCCATGGGCGGCTCGACTAATACCGTGTTACACACATTAGCCATCGCCCATGAAGCAGGTATTGATTATGATCTCCGCGAAATTAATAAAATTGCGGAAAGAGTCCCTTATCTATCAAAGATTATGCCGGCATCTGACTATTCTATGGACGACGTACATCGTGCCGGAGGCGTTAGTGCTATCATCAATGAGCTTTATAAAGTGGAAGGCGCCTTACATGATAACTGCCTGACTATTACAGGAAAAACTCTACAGGAAAATGTGAAGGAAGCAACAATCACAAATGAAGCGGTTATCCGGACAAAAGATAATCCATATAGCCCAGTTGGTGGACTATCCATCCTATATGGAAACATTGCTCCAGATGGTGCCGTCATCAAGGTTGGTGCAGTTGATCCTTCAATTAAAACATTCTTGGGTGAGGCAATTGTCTTTGATTCCCAGGAAGATGCACAAGAAAACATTAATAACGGCACTGTGAAGGCAGGCCACGTCGTGGTTATTCGTTATGAAGGACCAAAAGGCGGACCGGGAATGCCGGAAATGCTTGCTCCAACCTCAGCCATTATGGGCCGGGGATTAGGTAAAGAAGTTGCCCTTATAACCGACGGCCGCTTCTCTGGTGCAAGCCGAGGGATTTCAATCGGCCATATCTCACCAGAAGCAGCAGAAGGCGGACCAATCGCCCTCGTTGAAAATGGTGACAAAATTTTAATCGACCTTGAAGCTCGTTCAATTGAACTTGTTGTTGATGATGAAGTACTAGCTGCAAGACGTACGGCATGGGTAAAACCTGAGCCAAAAATTAAAACTGGTTATCTAGCAAAATATGCAAAGCTAGTCACATCTGCCAATACTGGCGGGATTATGAAAATATAAAGTTTAGCAATTGTGCCGGTTCTGCGGTTAAATTCGCTGAGGTACCAAGCTAAATACGGGAAAAGTTAGTACCCCTCCCCTTCCCTATGGAAGTTAAGGTGCTAGAAGTGTTAAGTGAAGATCATTTGACAAAATCATAGTTAAATCGATGACGGGAATAAAGGAATAAGAACTTGTATTTTCAGAGAGCTGGGGTTGCTGGAAGCCCAGTAATACAACTTATTCTGACATCATCCCTGAGTGTTGGGCTGAAATGTGTTACAAGTAGGCTCAATCAGGTGTATATTTTTTAAGCACCTGTTACCAAAAGAAGCGAATCTTTTTAGTTGTCGCTTCCTAAGACAGTATTCGTAAGGATACTGTGAAAACCGGGTGGTACCGAGAAATGAAAGGCCTTTTCTCCCCGATTATTCTGCTATGATGTCTTTATTGCAGTTAATTCGAGGAAAATAGGCCTTTTTAACTATGTTGGAGCAGATATACTGGAAGGCCAGATTAGGATTCTACAAAATATCAGTGAATTCTACAAATTTTGAAAAGATTCTACAAAATTAATTACAAATCTACAAAACTTGTAGATTATTCTACAAAAATAAGATATGATTCTAAAAAATAGAGATTATTCCGAAAATATAAACAAAGCATCAATCAATGACAGACACCGTCTACTGTGAATTTTTCAAATATTCAAATACCCTTAAGGAGGGATTATGACGTGAAAGTAGAAGCAAAAAAGCTTGAGGTCCAAACAACTACAGAGCCGAGAACCGGTGCAGACCTTCTCATTGACTTACTAAAAGAAGAAGGTGTAGAAACCCTGTTTGGCTATCCAGGTGGTGCAGTGCTTCCAATCTATGATGCCATTTACCGCGCAAAGGATAGAATCAAGCATGTTCTCTTCCGACATGAACAAGGAATGATTCATGCAGCTGAAGGGTATGCCCGGGTTACCGGCAAACCTGGAGTCGTCATTGCCACCTCAGGACCTGGAGCAACCAACCTTGTAACAGGTATAACTGATGCAATGATGGATTCCCTGCCGCTTGTTATTTTCACTGGGCAGGTTGCAAGAAGCATCATCGGAACAGACGCCTTCCAAGAAGCGGATATTATGGCGATTACCACGCCGATTACGAAACATAACTATCAGGTACAAACAATTGAAGACTTACCGCGCATTGTCAAAGAAGCCTTTCATATTGCTTCTACCGGACGGCCAGGGCCAGTCTTAGTCGATGTCCCTAAAGATATTTCCGCCGGATTTTTAACAGAAGAACCTGAAGCAGCAAGCATTAATTTGCCTGGATACCAGCCAACAACAAAGCCAAATCCATTTCAAATTAAAAAGCTTGCCGAATCCATTTCAAAGTCAATTAAGCCTGTGATTCTTTCAGGCGCCGGTGTTCTCCATGGAAGAGCATCAGCAGAATTGACTGCTTTTGCGGAAAAACATCAAATCCCTGTTGTCACTACTTTACTTGGACTTGGTACCTTTCCGGCAGATAATCCACTTTCGTTAGGAATGGGTGGAATGCATGGAACGTATGCAGCTAACATGGCAATTTACGAGTGTGACCTGCTGATCAACTTTGGGGCCCGTTTCGATGACAGACTCACAGGCAATCTTAAACACTTCGCACCTTTTGCGAAAGTTGCCCATATTGACATCGATCCAGCCGAAATTGGTAAAAATGTTTCAACACATCTTCCGATCGTTTCTGATACGAAAGAGGCACTTTGCGAGTTGCTTGAACAGGAAATTGAGTCACCTAAAGCTGCTGAATGGCTGGAGAAATTAACCCAAGATAAACAGGAGTATCCGCTTTGGTATAAACATGATCCAAACGGAATGTGTCCGCAATGGGTGATTGAAGCAGTCCATAAAGTAACGAATGGTAATGCCATTGTCGCAACTGATGTGGGACAGCACCAAATGTGGGCCGCACAATATTACACCTTTAAGCAGCCGCATCGCTGGATTACATCAGGTGGACTTGGAACAATGGGCTTTGGCTTCCCTGCTGCGATTGGCGCACAAATCGCCGAACCGGATAGTACTGTCGTTGCAATTGTTGGTGATGGCGGCTTCCAAATGACACTTCAGGAGTTATCGATTATTTATGAAAGAAACCTTCCGGTAAAAATCATTATTGTCAACAACGGCGCACTTGGAATGGTTCGCCAGTGGCAGGAACTATTACACGGAAACAGGATTTCTGAATCGATTCTTCATACACAGCCTGATTTTGTCAAACTGGCTGACAGCTATTCGATTAAGGGTTATCGGGTTAATAATCAGGAAGAATTAATTACAGTTTTACCGGAAGTATTTGCCCATAAGGGTCCGGTATTAGTTGATTGCCGTGTTCTTCAGCAAGAAAAAGTATTCCCGATGATTGCCCCTGGTAAAGGTATTCATGAAATGTTAGGGGTGAAACCATGAAACGGATCATAACAGCAACCGTTCAAGACCGAAGCGGTGTCTTAAACCGGGTCACCGGCCTCTTACAAAGACGCCAATTCAATATTGAAAGTATTTCAGTTGGTCCATCCGAAACTGAGGGTATTTCAAAAATGACCCTGGTGGTTGAAGTAGAAGACGAACAACGCCTTGAACAGGTAACGAAACAATTAAACAAGCAAATTGATGTATTAAAAGTTTCCGATATTACTGATAAGGCAATTGTCGCCCGCGAGCTGGCCTTAATTAAAGTAGCCTCAAGCAGCCATTTGCGCAGTGAAATCAACGGGATTATTGATCCGTTCCGTGCCTTAATTATTGACGTAAGTAAAGACAGTCTCGCCGTTCAAATTACAGGCCGTCCCGATAAAATCGATGCCCTGATTGAGATGCTCCGCCCTTACGGTATTAAAGAAATTGCCAGAACCGGTCTGACTGCCCTCCAACGCGGGCACCAGCCACAAGTAAATGATCTAGCAACATATTCACTATTAAAATAACAATATATCTGAGAGGATGATTCATAATGGTAAAGGTACTTTATAACGGAGATATTCAAGAGGAAATTTTACAAGGAAAGAAAATCGCAATAATCGGATATGGTTCTCAAGGTCATGCACATGCACTTAACTTAAAAGAAAGCGGCTTTGATGTAGTAGTCGGTTTACGTGAAGGAAAATCTTGGGATAAAGCAATTGAAGATGGTTTAGATGTACGTCCTGTTGCAGAAGCAACTGCAGCTGCGGATGTAGTAATGGTTCTTCTTCCAGATGAAATGCAGCCAAAAGTATATGAAGAAAGTATCAAACAAAACCTTGAAGCAGGAAACGCTCTTGTATTCGCTCATGGCTTCAACATTCATTTCAGCCAAATCGTCCCTCCTGCTGATGTTGACGTATTCTTAGTAGCTCCAAAAGGTCCAGGACATTTAGTTCGCCGTACTTACACTGAAGGCGCTGGAGTTCCTGCTCTATATGCGGTTTACCAAGACTACACTGGGCAAGCTCGTGAAGTTGCTCTTGCTTATGCAAAAGGAATTGGTGCTGCTCGTGCCGGCGTATTGGAAACTACTTTCCAAGAAGAAACAGAAACAGATTTATTCGGAGAACAAGCGGTTCTTTGCGGTGGTGCTACTGCCCTAATCAAAGCTGGCTTCGAAACTTTGGTTGAAGCAGGTTATCAGCCTGAAGTTGCTTATTTCGAGTGTTTACATGAGTTGAAATTAATCGTTGACCTTTTATATGAAGGTGGCTTAGAAAACATGCGTTATTCTATCTCTGACACTGCACAATGGGGAGATTTCGTTTCTGGACCACGTGTAGTTAACGAAGAAACTAAAGCACGCATGAAAGAAGTACTAAAAGATATCCAAACTGGTAAATTTGCTCAGGGCTGGATCATTGAGAACCAAACTAACCGCCCGCAATTCAATGCTATTAACCGTGCAGAAAACAATCACCAAATCGAGGTTGTTGGCCGCGAGCTTCGTGCGTTAATGCCGTTTATTAAAAAGCCTGTAAACGCCAAGAAAGAAGTGGTGGTAAATGGTTCACGTTAACATCTTTGATACAACCTTACGTGATGGAGAACAGTCCCCTGGTGTAAATTTAAACCAGCTTGAGAAATTAGAAATTGCCAGACAGCTAGAGCGGTTTGGGGTTGACATTATGGAGGCCGGATTCCCGGCTTCCTCTCAAGGCGATTTCGAAGCAGTTAGAGCCATTGCTCAGACGATCAAAAACTCATCTGTTACAGGCTTGGCACGTGCAACAAAATCGGACATTGACATTGCGTGGGATGCGTTAAAGGATGCAGCCGAACCAAGATTGCATGTATTTCTTGCTACCTCCCCTATCCACATGAAATATAAGTTGATGAAAACTCCAGAGGAAGTAGTGAACACAGCAGTAGACATGGTTAGATATGCGAAACAGAGATTCCCGCATATTGAATGGTCTGCAGAAGATGCCTCCCGTTCTGATCTGGATTTTCTAGTCCAAATAATAACCAAGGTCATTGATGCCGGGGCGACAGTCATTAATCTTCCGGACACGGTAGGCTATACCACACCTGAAGAATATGGCCGGATGTTCCGCTACATCAGAGAAAATGTACCCAATATTCATAAAGCCGCCCTATCCTGTCATTGTCATGATGATTTAGGTATGGCCGTTGCCAATTCTTTGGCGGCAATTGAAAACGGGGTAACGCAAGTGGAAGGTACTATTAACGGTATTGGTGAACGTGCCGGTAACGCCTCATTAGAAGAGGTGGCCGTTGCCTTGAATATCCGTAAAGATAAGTATCCATTTACTACAAATCTAGTATTAAAAGAAATCAAACGCACAAGCGACCTGGTCAGCCGTTTAACAGGCATGATTGTTCCACCTAATAAAGCAGTCGTAGGAAGAAATGCCTTCGCTCATGAATCAGGGATCCATCAGGATGGCGTATTAAAAAATACGTTAACCTATGAGATTATTACCCCTGAATTAGTCGGCGTTAAATCTAATGATTTAGTCCTGGGAAAACATTCCGGCCGACATGCTTTTAAAGATAAGATTGAACAAATGGGCTATACCTTAGCGCCTGAAAAACTTGCTGAAGCATTTACTGCTTTTAAACAGTTGACTGATCGCAAAAAAGAAGTGACCGACGAGGATCTCTTCACCATTCTGACTGATATTCAAACTACCACGATCGATGTGAAAAAATATGAATTGGTTGCCTTCCAAGTACAGTATGGTTCCGCAAACCTTCCTACCGCGACAGTTGCTCTAACAACACCAGATGGAAATCGGGTTGAAACAGCACGTACGGGTTCTGGAAGTGTTGAAGCATTGATGAACACACTTGAGGCACTAATTGCAGAAGAAATTCATTTGACTGATTTCAGACTAAGCTCTGTCGGTCAAGGACGTGATGCACTTGCTGAAGCCCATGTGAAAATGACTGTAAACGGAACCTCATTTTCGGGCCGCGGCTCTGCACAGGACGTTCTGGAAGCATCTGCAAAGTCCTTCTTAAATGCAGTCAATCGCGTATTTTTTAATCAATCAGCAGTAGTTCAGGAACCAGCAACAATATAAAAAAGTAAGGCGTCTACATAGGCGCCCTCTCGTAAAACAAAAAAATGAGGAGGTTGCTTCTAATGAAAAAACATATTGTCTTACTTCCCGGGGATGGGATTGGCAAGGAAGTTATTAATTCTGCAAGAGATGTGTTACATGCGATTGCGGAAGAATTTAACCACAGTTTTAGCTTTGAAACCCATGAAATCGGAGGAGCAGCCATTGACCAATATGGCACTCCCCTTCCGGATTCAACAGTAGATGCCTGTAAACAAGCAGATGCTGTTTTACTAGGAGCTGTAGGCGGACCTAAGTGGGATCAAAATCCCTCTCATCTTCGCCCTGAACGCGGTTTGCTCGGTATCCGAAAAGCACTGGACTTATATGCAAATTTAAGGCCAATTAAGGGATTTAAGAACCTGCTCCATGCCTCCCCTCTAAAAGAAGAAGTGGTGTCAGGAAGCGACCTCCTCATTGTACGTGAATTAACGGGCGGGCTTTATTTTGGTACACCAAGTGAACGGCGTGATAATGGAAGCTCTGTTGTCGACACCCTTTCCTATACTCGTAAGGAAATTGAACGAATTGTAGATAAAGGCTTTCAGGCTGCCCAGCAGCGCCGCGGTCACCTTACCTCGGTTGATAAAGCAAATGTTCTTGAGTCCAGTAAGATGTGGCGGGAAGTCGTGGAGGAAAAGAAAGCTCAATATCCTGATGTTGTGGTTGAACATCTGTTAGTTGATGCGGCTGCAATGAAATTAATCACAAACCCAACACAGTTTGATGTAATTGTGACCGAGAACCTTTTTGGCGATATTTTAAGTGACGAAGCTTCCGTTTTAACTGGCTCGATTGGTATGCTCCCTTCTGCGAGCTTACGTGAAGATGGTGTTGGTCTGTACGAACCTGTTCATGGTTCGGCACCTGATATTGCCGGTAAAGGCATTGCCAATCCAGCAGCCATGATTTTATCAGCTGCCATGATGCTGAGATATTCATTTGATTTAAATAACGAAGCCAAAGTGATTGAAGATGCTGTGCAGTCGGTTCTTGATTCTGGATTCCATACAGGTGACCTTCAAATTTCAGAAGGACGCCAAGTTGGAACAGCAGAGATGACAAAATTGATTGTTGATTATATTAAATCGCAGCATGCATCCAAATGCATCGCTAGCTGTTATTATTAATTCATTTGCAGGGTAAACCAGTTGGTAAAATGGTTTACCCGCAATTTTTCTATCGATGAAAACTATAAATCTCTTATAGTGAGGAAGTGTGCTATGAAAACACCAAAAACGATTATCCAAAAAATTTGGGAACAACATGTTGTCCATCAAGAAGAAGGAAAACCAGATTTACTATATATTGATTTGCATCTTGTTCATGAAGTAACCTCTCCTCAAGCATTTGAGGGCTTACGCATGAACGGGCGCAAGGTTCGCCGCCCTGACCTTACTTTTGCAACAATGGATCATAACGTACCAACCCGCCAGAGGCTGACTATTGACGATCCTGTTTCAAAAAATCAGATCGATACCTTACAAAAAAATTGTCAGGAATTCGGCGTAACCCTTGCTGACATTCATCATCCGGACAACGGCATTGTCCACGTTATCGGACCTGAGCTAGGTCTTACACAACCGGGTAAAACGATTGTTTGCGGCGATAGTCATACTTCTACCCACGGTGCATTTGGTGCTCTTGCCTTTGGAATTGGAACCAGCGAAGTGGAACATGTTCTTGCTACCCAAACGCTTTGGCAGGCAAAACCAAAGACCCTTAATGTAAAGGTAAATGGAAAACTTGGGACAGGTGTTACCGCGAAAGATCTAATACTAGCAATTATTGGTAAATTTGGCGTTCAATTTGGCACTGGTTATGTCATTGAATACACTGGTGAGGCAATCCGCTCTCTTTCCATGGATGAGCGCATGACAGTCTGCAACATGTCGATTGAAGCTGGTGCTAGAGCAGGATTAATTACGCCGGATGAAACCACTTTTGAATATTTACGCGGACGCAGACATGCCCCTCAAGGCGAAGAGTTTGAGAAAGCTGTCGCAAAATGGCGTGCCTTAGCAACCGATGAAGGTGCAGTCTATGATACAGTTGTGGAAATAGATGCAGCTGAAGTTGAACCGCAGGTTACATGGGGAACGAACCCTGGTATGTGTATCCCGGTTACAGCAAACGTACCAAGCCCTGATGATAGCGATAAGCCAAGTGAAAAAGACGAAATTAAACGTGCCCTTGAATATATGGGACTTGAAGCTGGACAGCCTCTATCAAGTGTGGTCATTGATCACGTATTTATTGGTTCTTGTACAAATTCACGTTTAAGTGATTTACGTAAAGCTGCTGAAGTTGTCCGCGGCAAAAAGGTGAACCCTGCGGTTAAAGCGATCGTCGTTCCAGGTTCATTTAGCATTAAACTTGCTGCTGAAAAAGAAGGTATTGATCAGGTGTTTATCGAAGCTGGTTTTGAATGGCGTGAAGCTGGCTGCAGTATGTGTCTTGCAATGAACGATGACATTGTTCCACCAGGTGGACGCTGTGCTTCTACTTCTAACCGTAACTTTGAAGGACGCCAAGGAAATGGTGCCCGCACCCACCTTGTAAGTCCCGAGATGGCAGCTGCCGCAGCGGTAGCCGGTCATTTTGTAGATGTCCGTCAATTTACTGCACAGGAGGTTATTTAAATTGGAACCGTTACGCGTACATCAAGGCCTTGTTTATCCATTAAACCGGTCTAATATTGATACTGACCAGATTATCCCTAAGCAGTTTTTGAAACGGATTGAACGAAGTGGTTTCGGCCAATTTCTATTTTATAACTGGCGTTTTGATGACAACGGAAATCCCCGCCCTGATTTTTCACTAAATGAGCCAAAATATAACGGCGCATCCATCATCGTGGCTGGTGAGAATTTTGGCTGTGGCTCCTCTCGTGAGCATGCCCCATGGGCTGTTCAGGATTACGGTTTCAAGGTCATCATTGCCCCAAGCTATGCTGATATTTTTAAAAACAACTGTGTGAAAAATGGCATTCTTGCTATTCAGGCTAGTGAGGCTCAGGTCCAGACAATTATTAAAAAGGCAGAGTCCACTGAATACACATTGACAGTAGACCTTGAGGAACAGAAAGTTTACGACAATGAGGGCTTTGAGCTTTCCTTCGATATCGCACCATACCCTAAGCAAATGCTGCTTAATGGCTGGGATGAAATTGGCGTTACTTTAACTTATGAGGACAAAATTAAGCAATATGAAGCAGTAAACAATTAATGAATGCGCTGGGCGTTGCCCAAGCGCATTTTTTTCTTGCTCTTTAAAATTCGGGGAGCTGATCAAGGTTGTTTTCCTTAATACCGTCCGGCTCACTCCGAATAATGTCCCGGCCGTATTTATGAAACACATCTACGTGGGCAAGTTTACCAGCCTTCGCCTCACTCAATGCCGTTAGATAATCTAACTCCCGGCCCACATTGGTTCTGAACGCGATGATGTCGCCATCATCATTTTTTCTAACTGCTACAAACTCCTCTTTTCCCGTGTTATTACCTTGTTGTGCTTCGATTTGTGCCTGCTGCTCACTTTGCGCCTTATACTCTTCGTAAATTTTTTGATAATCCTTCTGCTCCATACGTTCCACCTCCGAACATTTGTTAGTATTTTTCATTTTGATGAGATTTATCCTTGTACCTCGTACCTAAAAGTATTAACTTGGCTTTTTACTATCTACACTTACTTAATGGTGCCTGACACCTCTTTTACGTTTTTCAAGATGATTACCATGGTATAGAGGAAAACGATGTTGATGAGGAGGACGATTATAATTACGGCAGGACTAATTTTTATACCTGTTTGGTATTGTAGAATGACCATGGCGGAAAGTGCTGTTAATAGGGTCACATCTTTAAAGGTGATCACGGCTGCAAGGAGATAGCCAAATGGTCTTCGTTTGATGAGTAATATGGCTGCCAGGAATCCAACAGGAATGACAAAGCCGAGGTCTAGTGCCTGTATGATAAGAGTTGTGTAATGTTCCAAGCCGTCAGGCTGATTACCATGAATCATTGGGGGTACTACTTTCCCAAGCCACATCAATCCAAACACAGACGAGACAACGAATAAGAAGCCGCTGATGAATTTAACAGGAAGCGCCCCCTTAAATACCTGTGGTAGATTAGGAATATCAAAGGACATCATCGCAAGTATAAACGCAAAGAAACTCGCTGACATGATGCTAACATAAACTAAGAACAGGGAGTTGTACATCGAAAGGAACGAATACGAAGCGTATGTGTATAAGAAGTAGCCGATTGTTCCCGTAAGAAGCAGCTTCCCCTTTACCAGTCCTTTTCTAGTTAGAACAAGTGAAATAATGAGCAAAGGAATACCTAAAAATAAGGTCACATAATCTTGTGCAAGTGCTTGTATAGCCATTGAAACGGAATCATGCTGATAGAGCCACCGTTCCATAAATGTCCACTTTTTCTCTAAATATTGATTTGTATTCGTATCGCCCCTTACCCTGATGTGAAACAAGCGCATATGTTGTGGCAGCAAAGGAAAATAACGAAATAAGTACAACTAAGATGCTGATCGATCTTTGATTTTTCATGATCTCTGTCCCTCCTTATTATTTGTGCAATCCACTTCTTTATCGTAACCCATATATTTCCTATAACCTACAAATATTATCGCTGTTCACAAAAGATTCAGAAATTAAGTCACGTTTGTAATGCCCCTGCTTTTTGACAAAGGCTGAACAGGGTATACTATTTTCATATGCTTTTACGGAGTGAGAAAAATGCTGAATTTTGATAAAACACATGATCCGCATCAGAATAAGGTGCTGATTGACCAAATTACCGGAAACAAACTACATATTAAAGAATTGATTCAAGAAACTGAGACCTTATTTCAGCATTCACGCAACCTTTCAAGTGCACCACAACCCGAAGCAAGTACATCGCCTTCTAATCCGAAAAAACTAGCAAGCGGGCTTTTTAGGATTACTGCAGAGCGGTCTCAGGTTTTAGAACCTACCCGCATTTTGTTTGACCAGGATGGTGGAAATGTCATTCCAGATTGGAAAGACAAGCTTGATGTGGAATACAAGCGATTACTAGCAAATATCACAAAGGAAATAAATGTAGCTGATTGCGGTGCGATTGGGGATGGAAAAACCGATTGTACCGCTGCGTTTAAAAAGGCGCTCGGCAGCGGGCAGGTAAAAGTAATCGTTCCTCCGGGGACTTATATCACAAAGGGAATCACACTGCCGTCTTGGACATGGCTTATTGGCTCAGGTCCCGGCACGACGACGATTAAACTACATGATGAAGCCCCAAAGGGTACAAGATTAATCACAAACGCTAACCATTGGAAAGGAAATCATCACCTTTTCGTTCAAGGCTTAAGTTTGGATTGGAATGTCGAAAGACTCGGTAATATTCCAAAAACGAGTACACGGGGCAACCATTCTAGCTGCTTAACCTATGCCAACGTTACCTATGGATGGGTGAAAGAGGTGGAGGGTATTAATCCTGGGCTTCATTGTTTTGATATTTCTTCAACACTATACAATTATGCAGGTGACGGATATCGGGCCCGAAGGGGCAGCAAATATGTCTGGCTTGATCATGTAACAGGGTATGGTTTTGGTGATGATGGCATTACCACACACCACAGTGATTATATTTTTATCTCTAATTCTCATATGTGCGACCCCAGCGGCCGTGCACATCAACAAGGCTTCTCTAATTCGAACGGAATTGAAATCGATGATGGCTCCCGGAATGTTTTATTAGTGAATAATTCAAGTGCTCGATGTTTTGGCGGGGTTGAAATAAAGGCCCATCAGAATTCCTCAGCGGCCTCAAATGTAATAATCATTGGACACCTATCGGTCAATGATAACCGATCTTTTAACTTCCGGCATATTGGCCATCATAAATTAAATGATTCTGAATCAAAGAGTGCGTACAATATTATCGCAGCCAATCTCGCAGCTATTGCACCGGTATATTCTGATTTATATAAAGATTCAGCGCCGCGTGGAATGGTGATTTCTGCTTATAAAAATGTCGTTGTTAATCAACTTACAGTCGTTGGCAGCCCTGAATATGACTTTAAAGGAAATCCGGTTATTGCAGTTCAGTATCGGGCAAGAAATGTAATTCTGAACAGAATCACAGTCAAGAATTTTACGAATCGAGGAGCGTGTATAAAGGTTTACGGCGGCGATAATCGTGCTGATTCACTTAAAATTCAAGCTTGCGATCCGGAAGAAATAGAGGTTGGAAAAGCAGTGCAAGATGTTAGGATTGAAGCTCGAGATACCATGCATTGACTCTGCTGCAATTGCGCTAGCAAGAGATATAAAAAAAGCGTCAAGCCTTACTTTTGACGCTTTCCTTCTTTATCAACAACCATTTCATCTACTAGTTTTTCCGCTGCTTTTCTGTATAAATTACTCATATGGACTAATGAAGAAATCATCAGCACCCTCTCTAAATAAACTGCGTCTTCCTGGTGGTCCTCCGTGATTTCCTCCATTACAGAAGTTACCCGTTCTTCAAAATCTTCCTTAAAATCAGCAGCGTTTTGGCCGGTTAGATGTAAGTAGCTCGTATAAAAAGAGGCTAAATCCATTTCATCATTTACTATTTTTTTATTCATTCCGCTAAGGGTCACTTTAATATCATTGATCGACAGTGCCCCCTTTAGCTGATAGATCAAGCTCATTAGAATCAAATGCTCTTTTGAATACTTTTTATTTTGTATTGGAAAAATCAATTTTCCCTTTGCATAGTTATTGATCATGGTTTTAGTAAGAATCTTATCGTCTTGATTCCGCTTTGACTCATTGAATTTATTTTCGAATAACTGAATAACTTGGTCCATATACAAATCGATGTTTGGAATATCATCCAAAGTTAAATTTGTGTCAAGACTTAATGAATCAATGATATGTTTGAAATTTTCCATGTGAAAGACCCCGCTAACTTAGTCGATATTTTTTATTATACCTAATGAGATTAAGATTGACTAGGTTATGTTTTATCAGTATTATTATAAGTAGTTATAAAAACTACATGTTATGTTAGGAGGATAAACAATGCATCAATACATTCGCGAACCCATTAATGGGTTAACCCATTTAGCGGGTGCTGTTTTATCATTCGCCGGGTTACTGGCAATGGTCATAAAAGCGTCCATGACCACCCCCACCCCGCTTGCGCTTACCGCTGTCATTATTTTTGGTGTCAGTATGATCCTGCTCTACTCTGCTTCAGCGACATATCATATGGTGATTGCTCGGGACAAAGTGATTGCCTTTTTACGCCGGCTCGATCATTCGATGATCTTTGTTCTGATAGCGGGAACGTACACGCCTTTTTGTTTTATTAGTCTGAACGGAAAAACTGGGGCTATTTTGTTTTCGATTATCTCGGCGGTTGCGATTAGCGGCGTTGTTTTTAAAATGGTCTGGTTTGCATGTCCACGCTGGATTTCGACGGCTTTGTACATCGCAATGGGCTGGATGATTGTGTTTGTTTTCTCTCCACTGACTGGAAGTTTAAACATGACTGGACTGTTCTTGCTGATTCTTGGAGGAATTTTCTATACGATAGGTGGCGTGATTTACGGGGCAAAACCGAAGTTTCTTGAAACAAAGTATTTAGGCTTTCACGAGATTTCCCATATCTTTATTTTATTAGGAACTCTGTCACATTTCTTAACGGTTTACTTATATGTGATTTAGGTTTAGACGCCTCTTACCAAGGCGTTTTTTTTTGTAAAAAATAAATATTCATTAAATTTTTTATAAGGCTCAAACTAATAATGAGGTTTTAATAGGGTGATTTTTTTCTGGTTCTTATTAGTTCTATTTTGGGACTTGGGAACTGTCATGTGACTTCCGGACAAATGGCTTAATAATGACTGAGGTGTTTTGTTTGTTTCGATTACTTTTTCAAATTATTGTCATCGGACTATCAGCCATCCTTTTCGGCTTTTCTTTTAATTCCTTCCTCATTCCACATAAGCTGACTTCAGGTGGTGTAACGGGGATCTCCTTCTTAATCCAGCACTTTACCCATATCAATACGGGATTGATTATTTTAGCGATTAATATTCCATTATTTTTCGTTGGGATAAAATATTTAGGGAAAAGGTTTGTACTGTTTACTGGTTATGCTGTATTGGTTTTATCCCTTAGTATGCGATTTATTCCAATTCGAGCTATTAGTCCCGATATTCTTTTATCTTCGATTATCGGTGGTGCTCTCTATGGAATATCTGTTGGGCTTATCATCCGCCAAGGCGGGTCGACGGGCGGGACTGATATTATCAGCTTAACACTGGCTAAAAAGAAGAACATTCAGGTTGGCTTTTTAAATACGATTATGAATCTTTTTGTCGTGGGGAGTTCGGGGCTGATTTTCGGATGGAATATTACCCTTTATACCATCATTGCGATCTATGTGGCTGGCCGTGCTGTCGATATGGTTTATACTAATCAAAATAAGCTGACCATTACGATTATAACGGATAAGTATCATGAACTGACCGATTCATTATTTAAGCTCCACGCTAGAGGGGTAACGGTTACTGATGTCGAGGGAGCTTACACTCATAAGCAACGGAAGATGTTAACGACGGTTATTACTAAATTTGAGCTTAATGAAACCAAGCATACGATAAAAAGTGTTGATCCACATGCGTTTGTGAATATCATGCAAACGATGGAAGTGATGGGACGATTCCGGAAAAATTAAAAGCAGAGGGCCGTTTGATTTTGGCCTCTGCTTTTTGAAGACAGATTCCTCTTCTTATTTCCTGGCTTTGTCCTCATAAACGCTCCATGAAGACAAATTCGCCCTTTTATTACCTAACTTTGTCCTCATGAACGCTCCATGCGGACAGATCTACTCATTATTATCTAATATCTGTCCTCTAAGCTCCTCCATCAATACTTGTGCATGATTATAGATAGGTTCCTTTGCTCCATATAAAAGAGTCACCCGATCCTTCTCCGCCAGCTCAAGGATTTGCCTGACTAACCCACGCTTTTCCTCATCCGTCCGAAGCTCTTCAAGGTACTTTGTACGAAACTCTTCAAAAAGCTCTGGCACATGACAAAACGACTTCCGCAGCTCATTACTAGGAGCGACTTCTTTAAACCAATACGACAGACGCGCAGCATCCTTCGAAATCCCACGCGGCCACAACCGGTCAACCAAAATCCTGCAGCCATCCATCTCATCATATGGTTCATAAATCCTTTTAATAAAAACATTATCCATAAACAATCACCTCAATGAGAGTACCTTCGCCATTTGTCCATACTGCATGGACAGTGTCCATGAATGGTGACAGGCACCAAAGGGGCACTAAAGGGCACCAAAAGGCACCAATAACTACACCTAACCACTATTAATCTTCGTCTTTTACATCGATACTTTCTGGGATAGGTTCGCTTAGGTATTCTTCGACGAGCTGTTTGTATTTTTCCACTTGTTTTAGATGTGTGGCAAATTGTTCTTTGTAAATGAGGTATTGTTCACCATCAAATAAAGCACGGATTTTCTTTTTTTGGATCATGCTCTTGACGGCTGCCTCTGGTACCGCTAAATATTCCGCTGTTTCTTCTATTGTCAGATACATTGTAATTACTCCTTTTAATCCAAATTAATGCTCAATTCCCGGCCGGTGATTAAGAAAGTTTTCGGAGGCAAAGCCTCTTACCTCTTCCTCTTTAAAATGTTTTAACAACTCATTAATCAGATTTTGACTCTTAGAGGCATCATCCAAATCTCTTACAAACGTATTGATGCCATCAAAATCAGAGCCAAAACCAATCTGTTTCACGCCGCCTAAACCACAAAAGTGATCAATATGTCTGATCAAGTCCGAAATGGTTGCTTCGCCACTTTCCTTAATAAACGAAGGAAGGTAAACCACATGGACCAATCCGCCCCGTGCAAACATCGCCTTCGCTTGTTCATCTGTTAAATTCCGTGGATGGTTGCAAAGTGCCCGGGCATTGGAATGGCTGGCAATCGGATATTTTGCTAATTCGATCACATCCCAAATTCCCTTGTCACTCAGATGAGATACATCCGTAAGGATTTGATGCTGATTATTAAACTCAACAATCTCCTTACCCAACAAGGTCAGCCCTCCGCCGCGCGGTTCCCCCGCACCATCGGCAGCAAGATTCGCCTGGTTCCAAGTCAATCCCACCGACCTGACCCCCAGCTGATAAAGGATATGAAGCCTCGCTAAATCATTCCCGATGGCATCCACGCCCTCAAGTGTTAACATCGCTCCTATCTGGCCAAGCTTCAAACGGTCAAAGTCTGACCACTCTTTGATATGGACCATATCTGGATTACGACCGAGAACTTCCTTATAAAAATAATCAATTTGCTCAAGTGCAACCTGAAACTTCTGATCGCCTTTAATGTCCGGCTCGATAAATATCGCAAAACATTGGACTCTGACCTGGCCGGCTTGTAAACGTTTCTTACTAGCATGGAGTTCCTTAGCATCAGCAAATCGTAAAGCGCCCTTTGCTTCTTGGAGTTTCATCAAGGCATCACAATGCAGATCAATAATATTCATGGTTTCCAAAACTCCTTTTTATAAAAAGTGTACCACAATAAAAAAAGGCCAAGTATAAAAAATACTTAGCCCCTAAATCTCTTCCGCCATCTTTTTAACCTTCGGCAGAACTTTATCCCAAATTTCTGCGCTAGCATCTCGATAGTACTGCCCATTCGTCATTGCAGAAAAATCACCTTGTAAAATATGAAGAGTCGTCTTTCCATCAACTTCAGCTAATTGAAAGGTGATTCCATCTTCCTCGGAAACCTCTGGTCTTTCCTCCATACGGACATCAAAAACTGTAAAACGAAGGAGTTTATCCTGCCTAACAGCCGTTACATTCCCTTCGACAATCACAGTCCCGTCCTGACCTTTCCAATAGACCGGACTTCCTAACTCCCAGGTTGATTCCAGATGAAACTCTGGCCCGCCGCTAGAAAACTCAACCGCCCACTGACGATTGAATTCACTTCTTGTTAAGACATCCCAAACCTTTGAAGCTGGAGCATTAATTTCCATCATCTTGTCCACAAATAACTTCGTCATATGATCCCCCAAAACTGGTAATGTGTTATCTCTATTATAAAGAAAAATCGGCGATGGTCCAAACCACCTGCCGATTAATATTTTCTTAGAAAAACAGGTTCTGTTTTCAATATCCTCCGCCGGATGGTTTCATGACAGATTGATTGGATCTTTTCAATCGTCTGCGTCGAATTGGCCAAAACCCTCAGCGTAAAACCTGGAACCTCCAGCATTGAAAGACCAATCCTGCCATCCAAATCCACATTAAACCGTTCTTGCAGCTCCTCTAAGACAGCTGAATTAATCCGCTGGTCCATAACGATCATCGAACCAAAATGGGTATAACCCTCCATCATGCCAATCCCTTTTATATCTTTGTCAGGCTCTAATTTTACATGATCAAAAAGTACCAAGCGGTCAGCCATATAAATTTCCACTTTTGACTGGAGGAAGTCATATTGAAACAGAGTTCCGTCAGGGGCCCAGCCCGGAGTAAAAATATCCGAGCAAATAAACGTAGCATCTTTCTCCATCTTCACCAACATCGTTTGCTTAAAACGGGCATTCTGATAGGCGATGACTGGGTCTGGCAGATATTCTAGGACACTGCCACTTTTTAAATAGATGTTCATCTCCTGGAAAGCAGGTCGATTTCGTGTTTTATAGATTTTAGTAGAAGATTGGGTTGTCACAACCGTGCTTGCTGCTTCTTTAACACAAATATCGATTTTATAAGTATCACCGTCAATGTAGCCCCCACCGGGATTCATAATATAGAAATAGGCTTCGCCGCTTGTAGTAAGATAAACGGGTCGAGTGATTTTAAAGGCCCCCTCTGAATAAGAGTCTTCTAATATCGTGTGCCCTCCTTTGGCTGCAGCCGTTAGGCTTAGGTATCCTGTCTGCGTTACCACCTATCCCAATCCTACCAACAGCGTATTCCTTTTTATCCAATCAATTACTTGGTCTAGGCCTGTATCGGTTTTTAAATTGGTAAAAATAAATGGCTTGGTTCCTCTTGCTTCCTTCGTATCTGCCTCCATGACCTCCAGACTGGCCCCTACATATGGAGCTAAATCAATCTTGTTAATAATAAACAAATCCGATTTAATCATCCCCTGTCCGCCTTTACGGGGGATTTTCTCCCCTTGAGCCACATCGATAATATAAATAGAGAAATCGACGAGTTCCGGACTAAAGGTGGCAGCTAAGTTATCCCCTCCGCTTTCGACAAAAATAATCGAAAGATCAGGATGTTTTTCCATTAATTCGTCAATCGCGGCAAAATTCATTGATGCATCTTCCCGTATCGCAGTATGCGGACAGCCCCCTGTTTCCACGCCAATAATTCGGTCATCGGGCAGCACACTATTTTTAATTAAAAATTGGGCATCTTCCTTTGTGTAAATATCATTCGTTACGACCGCCATTTTAAATTCATCATTTAAATGTCTTGTTAATCGCTCGACCAGCATGGTTTTTCCTGCTCCAACCGGCCCGCCAATTCCAATTCGAATGGGTTCCATCTTCTCCCCTTCTTTCTTCACTTTTTTTAGGACATAAATAACCGTACATGCAGCTGCTCATGACGCATTTGAGCTATTTCGATTCCAGGTGCAACTGCACCAAAGTCCTCTTGATCCATCCTGCCAATTCGTTTTACCGTTTCTACTAATAAAGGCTGCAGTTCTAAAAGCACTTGCTGGCCCGCTGTTTGACCAAGCGGAATGCCGCGAACCGCATTTTGGACAAGTGTGCCAACGGTGGAATATAAATACGTTAACAACATTTTATGTTGATCTATTTTTAAAAATTGGCTAATAATCGCAAATACAAGGGACGGATGACCATAGGCCTCACCCTTCTTGATTTTCTTTTGATATTCCGCTAGTAATGGGATCGAATATAAATCCAGTCCCATTTTAATCAGTCTTTCACCAATTCGCCTATTAGCTTGGCGGGTTTCCTTAGGAAGATTTTGCATAAAAAGCTTTCTGTCGATAACCCAAATCTCTTGAATCCTCTTATGTTTCAAGGCATCAATCGCAAACCGGCAGGCGAGCCCATCGGTTACCGCTAGGTGTTTTTCCAAAAACATTCTGATCCAATTAAAAAATGTTTCTTTATCATGAATCGTGCCTTCTTGTATATAGGTTTCCAAACCAAATGAATGGGAAAAGGCCCCTGAAGGAAAATTTGAATCGCCAAATTGCAGTAGAACTAATAACTGGTTATCCATGTTGATGACCGATATGACGAAATGCATTTTTCACTTTTCTTATTTGCCGTGAATATGGTACATCTAATTGTTCAAGAAGCTCTTCAACAAGGTAATCATATTGGACAAGCATGACTTCACCTTCAAACTGAGCAGGCAGGTGGCGGTTGCCAAGCTGATGGGCAATTTCCCCCATCTGCTTGATGTTCGCAGGCTGAATCACCAGCAAGTCATCACTCATCACACTTATAACAATCATATTTCGTTCATCCATAAATAAAATATCGCCATCCATCAAGTCTTTAGGTTCCTTTAAACGAATCCCTACCTCTTTCCCATGGTCGGTGGCCACCCGCTGGATTCGCTTTACTAAATCATCACTAGCTAAGTAGACTTTCTCAATGTGCCTGCCATCAGCAGGGATTTCATCAACATTACCAACAATTTTTTCAATAATCATCTATTCTCCCCCTTTACATGTGCACGACTGGAAGTTAAAACAAAAAATAGCGCTGGGCCATTGGTAGAATCTCAGCCGGTTCACAGCTGACAAGTTCCCCATCTACTAATACTTCATAGGTTTGTGGGTCCACTTCTATTTTTGGCATTTCACCATTTAGCCTCATGTCCCTTTTACTTAGACTGCGTATTCCCTGGACTGGTTTGATGAGCTTCTTTAATCCAAGCTGCTGAGGAACACCTTGGCTAATTGCGGCTTTTGACATAAAGGTTATGGAGGTTGAAAACTTTGCTTTACCATACGCAGCGAACATCGGCCGGTATAACACAGGCTGCGGAGTAGGAATGGATGCATTCGGATCCCCCATTAAGCTGTGAGCAATCATACCGCCTTTTATTATCAGCTCTGGCTTAACACCAAAAAAAGCTGGATCCCAGATGACGAGGTCAGCTAGTTTTCCTGTCTCGATAGAACCAACTTCCTCCGCAATACCATGAGTAACCGCCGGATTAATCGTATACTTGGCAATATAGCGTTTCACCCGAAAGTTGTCACCGACACCTGAATCCTCCTGCAGTTTCCCGCGCTGTTTCCTCATCTTATCCGCTGTTTGCCATGTCCGGGTAATGACCTCTCCCACCCGTCCCATTGCCTGTGAATCGGAACTAATCATACTAAATACGCCCAAATCATGAAGAATATCCTCGGCGGCAATCGTTTCTTTGCGGATCCGCGAATCGGCAAAGGCTATATCCTCTGGCACCTCCGGATCTAAATGATGACAGACCATCAGCATATCTAAATGTTCATCTAAAGTATTTTTTGTATAGGGACGAGTCGGGTTAGTGGAAGAAGGAAGTATATAGGGATAACTGGCGACCTTAATAATGTCTGGGGCATGCCCCCCGCCAGCACCTTCTGTATGGTATGTATGAATAACCCGGCCATTAATGGCTGCCAAGGTGTCCTCGACAAACCCGCCTTCATTTAGGGTATCGGTATGAATGGCTACTTGGACATCGTATTGGTCTGCCACCTTTAGGCAATGGTCGATTGCCGATGCAGTTGTCCCCCAGTCTTCATGGAGTTTTAGGCCGATGACACCAGCATTGATTTGTTCAATTAACGGGGCTTCCCCGGAGGCATTCCCTTTTCCTAAAAACCCTAAATTCATTGGGAATTCCTCTGCTGCTTCTAACATACGATGAATATTCCATTCGCCCGGTGTACAGGTGGTAGCATTAGTGCCAGTCGCAGGTCCTGTACCGCCGCCAATCATGGTCGTAATCCCTGAAGCTAGGGCTGTTTCAATTTGCTGCGGGCTAATAAAATGAATATGGGCATCAATACCGCCAGCCGTTACAATCATCCCTTCTCCGGCAATTACCTCTGTTGATGCCCCAATCACCATATCAACTTGTTCCATTAATAATGGATTCCCACTTTTCCCAATTCCCGCAATCCGTCCATCCCGAATCCCAATATCAGCCTTATAAATCCCGGTATAATCAACTATCATCGCATTGGTAATCACGGTATCCAGCGCCCCGTCTGCCCGGGTTGCCAGTGGATGCTGCCCCATTCCATCCCGTATGACTTTACCGCCGCCAAACTTGACTTCATCGCCATATACGGTAAAGTCTTTTTCAATTTCAATAAATAAATCGGTGTCAGCCAGCCGGATTGCATCTCCTGTTGTCGGACCAAACATGTCAGCATATTGCTTTCTCGACATCTTAAAGCTCATGATCTCCCTCCTTTTCGGGATCTAGAGGACCATTGGTTTGATTATTTAATCCATAAACTTCGCGGCTCCCCGCGAAGGGAACAAGTTCTACTTCTTTGGCATCGCCTGGTTCAAACCTGACAGCGGTGCCTGCCGGAATATTTAAATGCTTGCCAAATGCTTGATTGCGCTCAAATTTTAGTGCTGTGTTTACTTCATAAAAATGAAAATGTGACCCTATTTGAATCGGACGGTCTCCTAAGTTAAGCACCATAACCTTGGAAGCCGGCCTTTCTTGATTACAAATAATTGGGTCCTTTCTTAGGTGGTACTCACCTGGAATCATACTTTTCACTCCGTAAAATTAGGCGTATTTTATATTTTTTTAGATTATTTGTAGAATAGTTTGGTTACTTCGAAGAAATAAATTAAGTTTTGTAGAATTAATCCTAGAAAACGTAGAAAACTCCCTTAGTTTCGTAGAATAACTCACAAATTTCGTAGATTAGTCCTAAAACCCGAAATGCCTATCGAATCGGTTGATGTACGGTTACTAGTTTTGTGCCATCAGGGAATGTCGCCTCGACCTGAATGTCCCGAATCATGTCTGGGATACCTTCCATCACATCTTCGGCGGCTAAAATTCTGGTACCCTCACTCATTAATTCCGCAACTGATTTGCCATCCCTTGCCCCTTCCATCATCTCGTACGTTATCAGCGCTACTGCTTCCGGGTAATTAAGTTTTAAACCTCGGTCCTTTCGGCGCCTCGCCAGATCGGCTGCCACCACGACCAGTAATTTCTCCTGCTCCCGCTGGGTTAGTTTCATATCGGTTACCTCTCTCCCTTCATTAAAGGCAGACTCCCCATTTTTCATCTGTTACACCTTTTTGATCATCATAAATCACCTTGCCACGCAGCATCGTCTTTTTAACCTTGGTAGAAAATACTCGGCCCTCATAGGGAGAATAAGCATTGCGAAAGCCAAAGGACTCCTTATTCGCAACCGTTGTTTCATCTAAACAAATGAAGACTAAATCTGCATCCAGCCCTGGACTAATTCTTCCCTTTTGGTGCTTGATTCCAAACCGGTCTGCGACATTAGAGGTGCCCAAAGGCAAGATTTTTTTTAGAGCTATTTTCCGCTTAAGTGCCTCATCAAGCATGGCCAGCCATGTAAATTGTACCCCTTGAATACCGCCCCAGGCATCCCAGATGCTAGCGGTTGATTTCATCGAAAAAAGACATGGAGAATGATCAGACCCAATCGTATCAATCATCCCATTTGCAAGACAGTCCCATAATCCTTCTACATCTTCCCGTGGTCTTAACGGCGGTGCACATTTTAGGATGGCACCCTCCCGAAGAAAATCCTCTTCATCAAACAGTAAATAATGCGGGCAGGTCTCCACCGTTACGTTCACTCCGCTTTTTTTCGCTTGGTCAATCAATCCGATTACTTTTGGTGAACTAATATGAACAAAATGAAGAGCAGTTCCGTATTTAGCAGCAAGCTCTAATGCATAGCCAACTGCCTTTTCTTCGGCAGAAATCGGCCTGCTTGCTAGGAAAGCCCTTCGTTCGTCCAACCGCGGCTCCTGTTTATGTAAAGCTGTAAGTCTAGCAATCTCCTGTTCCCATTCCGCATGGAGGGCGAGGATTTTATCATGCTCCTTTGCCGCTTGCATCGCTTGTTTCAAATCTTCTGGAGATAAGTGTTGAAAATCCTCAATCCCACTCTCACTCATAAACGACTTCCAGGCAATCACTCCCTCACTCATTTGCGCTAATTCCTGCCTATTATTAAGATTGGTACCAGTCATCCCTCCCCAGAGGGCATAGTCAATATGAGATAAGGAGGTTAAATATTCTCTCTTCTTGTTTAAATTTTGTAGGTTAATAGTCGATGGGGAACAATTCAGCGGCATATCAAAAATGGTGGTCGTCCCTCCCATTGCGGCAGCACGGCTCCCTGTCTCAATCCCTTCCCAATCCGTCCTGCCCGGGTCATTAAAATGAACATGGGCATCGATAAACCCTGGAACCACTAGACAGCCGCTTGCATCAATGATGTTTTCCGCTGTCTCTAAGATTGGGCCTGCTTCACTCTCCACAAGCGAGACAATCTTCTCATCAATAATTTTAATGGTTACCTCACGAAAGCCTTCTACAGTAAAGACTAGGCCATTTTTCACCAATAGCTCTGTTGTCTTCTTAGCTTCCTTGATCAGCTCAGTTAATACTTTAGCCATTCAGTAAATCACTCCTCGATGTTAGTAACCTGTTTTTCTTGAAAGCTTGAAATTGTCTTTTCAACAGCACGAATGATTCCACCATATCCCGTACAACGGCATAAATTTCCGGATAGTGCTTCCTGGATTTGTTGTTTCGCCGGGTTTGGGTTTGTGTCCAGCAAAGCCTTAACGGCCATAATCATCCCTGGGGTGCAATACCCGCATTGAAATCCTCCTTCTTCTAAGAAGGCTTTTTGAATCGGATCTTCCTCCAATCCCTCAATCGTACAAATAGAAGCCTTGTTTGCCTGGTAGGCCATAACCAAACAAGAGTTAACCAATTGACCATTCATATGAATTGCGCACGCACCGCAGCGGCCAATTTCACAAGATATTTTTGTACCTGACAATCCTAAGTCTTCTCGCAAAATATCGACTAACCTTACGGCTGGTGCCACTTCTAAGCGATGGGGGACTCCATTAACGGTAAGCGTAAGCTCTATTTTAGGAGTCATTGTTGGTAGTTCTACACTTTGGATGACATCTTTCATATCCATGGTCTCTCTCCTAAACGATCAGATTTTAATAAGGATTCAGGAGAAACCGGCAACTTATTCACCCAACAGCCAGTCGCATCAAAAATGGCCCGAACAATTGCAGGAGCAACCGCAACCGTTCCAATTTCCCCTACCCCTCTTGGGCCAAATGGGTCGTCATCCACTAGTTCTTCGATCGCTTCAATACTTGTTTTGTAAGGAACGTCACATATGGTCGGAATGAGATAGGTATCAAAGTTATCAGTCATATAGATGCCATTCTCCATGATAGCGTCCTCCATCAAGGTATAGCCTAAAGCCATTACACCGCCGCCTTCAATTTGGCCTAAATACCCCAGCGAGCTGACAACGGGACCTGCTGCTACCGCTTGATCAATGGCATCTACCTTCACTCTGCCTGTTAACAAATCCACCTCTACTCGTGCCATAACAGCTGCAAAGGCATAGAGATAATGACTTCCTCCAACCGTTGCATCCGGACTCGTCGGAAAGTTAAACGAAGTATGGACATTAATCGAACGACCGCTTGGCATACGTTCTGCCAGTTCCTTAAAAGTGATACAAGGACCCGCGGCAGTCATCTCTTCCTTCAGCCATATCCCGCCAGGCCCCATCTGGAGTTGACCGGCAGTGATACCCGTAAGAAGCTGTGCCAGTTCTAGAACTTCCTTTCGAAAAGGTCCCTTCATTCTTTGCAGTGCATGCCATACCATACTTGTTGATCTGGAAGCAGTTGATGAACCGCTCACAGGTACCAAAGCTGTATCTCCGATAACAATCCTAATATCTTTTTCTGAGCACTCAAATTCTTCTAATAGTAAAGTTTCAATTACAGCCAAAAGACCTTGACCACATTCTTCAAAACCAAAAGCGGCTTCAATTTTCCCTGCCTTGGTAAAAGAAAGGCGCCCGCCGGCGGAATCGATACGGTCAATACCAAGTCCCCCTCCGTGCATGGTGAGGGCAATGCCAATCCCTCTCACCCTCCATTTATCTGAGGTTTCCTGTTTCCAGCCCTTGGCTTTTTCACCATGTGAATGGTCAATGGCCTGAAGAACATCCAATGCTCCATTAGTCGGAGCAATTTTTTGACCTAGTGGACCAGGATCCTCTGGCTTCCTTAGATTCTTTAAACGGAACACCAGGGGATCCATTTTCAGCTGATCGGCAAGCCGGTCCATTTGCCCCTCTAACGCGAAGGTGATTTGGTTCCCGCCAAAGCCCCGGAACTCACCCGCTACACCGTTATTAGTAAATACAGATAATCCCTCTATTTCAAGATGAGGGATGATATAGGGGCCTGGTGCATGCTCGACAGCAAAATCTAACACAGCCGGACCTAAAGTGGCATATGCCCCGGTATCCGCAATGATTTTTACCTTGTGCGCAAGAATATTTCCCTCGTTATCCACCCCTGTTTTCATCGTTATTTTCATAGGGTGGCGCTTAAGGCCTGCTCTCACCGATTCTTGTCTGCTGTTATGGATTTTGACAGGGCAGTTTGTAGCAAGTGCTAGTAATGCTCCATAAGGCTGAATGTTTAATTCATCCTTCCCTCCAAAGGATCCGCCCATTGGGCTCGAAACAACCCGGATATCTAATTCCGGCATATCAAGAATTCTTGCTAATTGAAACCGATCTTTGAAACCATGCTGCGTCCCAACATATATGGTTAATTTCCCATCCGGTTCAGGGACAATCACACCGCCCTCTGTTTCCATATAGGCATGCATTTGCCTTGGCAATTCGTAGGTTTCCTCAACCACAATAGCAGAGGCCAAAAAACCCGTTTCCATATCCCCCTTTATAAAATGAGGATGGTGAAGAATGTTTCCACCAGGATGAAGAAGCGGAGCATCGGGCTGAAGGGCCTTTTCGGGAGTGTCAACTAGTGGAAGCTTCCTGTATTCCACCTGAATTAAGCGTAAAGCCTGTTCGGCAATTTCCTCTGTATCGGCTGCGACAGCCGCAAGAGCATCGCCGACATATCGTACGCGGTCTTCACAAAGAACAGGCTGGTCTGGAAAAATAAGTCCAAAACCGTTTAATCCTGGGACATCCTTATAGGTCAAAACGCCCCTTACACCAGGAAGCTTCTTTGCTTCCTCGACCGAAATAGTTAAAATTTCGGCATGCGGCTCCTTGCTTCTTAAAACTTTTCCATACAGCATGTTAGGAAACGTTAAATCAGTGAGGTATTTCATTCTGCCGGTCACTTTTTCGGGACCATCAGGACGTATCCTCCTTTTCATAGCTGAAAGGTTAGTTTGTAGTGCCATAAGATCCCCCTTTTCTAACCAGCAAGACTAGCAATCTTTGAAACGATCATATTGGCCGCAACTGTTTTTTTATAAGCTGATGTCGTAAACACATCGGTTGCAGCAGTAAATTCCTCATTTATGCCCTGAAAAAGGGTTTTTAAAAGGTCATTGGATAGGGTTAAACCTTCTACTAATCTTTCACACTCTGTTAATCTTTGATACGGCGTTGTGCCTCCGCCTGCAGTTAGACGAATGTATTCCACCTCATTTTGTTCGCCCAGCTGGCAACAGCCGGAAATGGTGACAACACTAGGTGTAAATGCCTCCCTAAACCCCAGCTTTTTGTAAAAAAAGCTCTTCTTATCGATTTTCAGATTGTCTGGGACATAAACGGCAGTAAGAATGAAATCATCGGAGGCAGTCCCCCCTCTTATCCAATCAGATAATGGTAGAAATAGATTTTTACTGCCATCATAAAGGGATAAAGTGGCGTCGAGTGCCAAGAGGGCAGGAATTAAATCGCCAAATCTGCCCGCAATATTTCCTCCAATCGTTGCCCTGTTACGAATAGCGGGAGCAGCGACATTTCTGACTGCCTCTTCTAATAGGGGAAATTGGTTAAAAAGTGAAGGGTGTTCCTTACACGCAGCTAGTGTGGTTAATGCACCAATCCGGATACCAGCTTCTCCGGAAAACTTAGCATTTTCACAGACTTGCATTTCTTTGATTTTTTCCAAGCTGATTAAATGAAGTGGACAATCTACACCTTTTTGCCACTGGGTCTGCATGAGAGTCCCTCCTGCAATAAAACAAGACTCTCCAGCAAATTGCTGTTTTAATTTCCAGGCCGCCGCAAGATCATCCGGAAGCCAAACCGTTGGTGAGTTCAACATTGCTGCTCCCTGCCTAATCATAACTCGGACCAGCTCCTTTCAATTCTTGCCTGTTCAGGCCCTTGGCTCTTTAAGCGCTGCCTCTGAATTAATTCCGCTACAATACTAACGGCAATCTCCTCTGGACCCTCCGCTCCGATTGGAAGACCCACTGGACTGTTAATCTCCGGTGGAATTTCCCTGCCATCCAGTAAGCGCTGTGTTCTCGCTTTTGATCCAAGTACCCCTAGATACGTTAACTTCTGCCCTTTTAACAGATTTAGTAATTCCTTATCCCTTTGAAAATGATGGGTAAGAATGGCGATGGAGTCTAACTTAGACAAATCCAGCATCGGCACCACTTCACCCGGAAATCCTTCGATTAATTGAGCAGCGTCCGGAAAAAATTCTTCCTTACACAAGGATGAGCGCCAATCAGATACAAGTACGGAAAAACCAGCTTGTGCTGCCATCTTGACTAATGGTACTGCATCCCTGCCAGCGCCAAAAACAATTAACCGAGGTCTAGGCTCGTAGCAATGGATATAAAATTCAGCTGATAACTCCGGAAAAAAAGTTATTCCACTTTTTGGCGATGTTTGATGGATATCATTTAACAGTTTTTTAATTTGCGAGGGTACTCTTCCATGCCACTTTCCAAACAGCTGTTGATTATCTGTCATAAACAAATAATCGAAAACCGAATTCTTTGCTGCTAATCTTTTTATTACCGTTACTCGGTTCCCACTATTAAGATGGAACTTTAATTTACAAAGGTGCTCACGAAGACAGGCATCAATCGGTTCCAATAGGACACTGATCACACCATTGCAGCCCGCCCCCGGCCCCCATGACAGATCATCCTCGTCCCTTAAGTCATAAACAACGGTTTTTGTCGTTCGCTGATTGAGGACTTCTTGAACTTGATAAGACAGATCTGTTTCTAAACAGCCAGCACTTAAAAGACCTATTTGCTTCCCATCTCCTCGGAACAGCATGGAAGTACCTTCTTTTCGATAAGCTGATCCTTCTACCCGAATAATGGTAGCAAGGACATTATCATTAGCCGACCCATCCAAAGCGTCTAAAATCTCGTGTATCCCGTCCATACAAGACCCCCTGTAAATTTTTTAATTATATATTTATAGACCTCCTAAAAACTTCCATATTCTATCTCTAAATTTTGGGTTCGAGTGGATAGGTGAGAATATGTAACTAAGGATATTGTCAACGTTTCTATCATCAGCTTTTCACTTATGATATCCAAAAGGGGAAATTGCTTCTACATTGGTGTTATAAAATCTAACATGAATTTTTTCTAGGTCCCCGTAATAAACTTAAAAAAATGCTTGATTCAAAAAGACTGGAACGATGATTTCTTTAGGATTACATGATTGGAAATTTTTCTAACGAGAGTCATTTTGAAAAAGGCTGTCAGATATCCTTACAGCAAAGAAGAAAATTTCCGGGTGTTATAGAATAATAAATCTCAAGTTTAAAAGGGAAAATTTTTTTTCTCCTTTAACCAAGGCAGGTATAAACCCATAATAACCAATGTTTAATATAGAGAAGATTGGAGAGATGGTAATGTCAGCTGATAAATTTATGGAAGAAGCAATTGATGAGGCTCTAACCAATGTGATGACCAGTCATGGAGGACCATTTGGAGCGATCGTTGTAAAACAGGGGAAAATTATCGGCAGAGGCCGGAATGAAGTTACTGCCTCAAACGATCCGACGGCCCATGCCGAAGTCCAAGCAATTCGCGAAGCCTGCCAAGATCTTAAAAGCTTTCAGCTTGAGGACTGTGACATCTATACGAGCTGCGAACCCTGCCCAATGTGCATTGGCGCCATCTATTGGGCTCGTCCAAAGGCTGTTTATTATGCCTGTACTAAAGAAGACGCAGCAAAAATTGGCTTTGACGATCAATTTATTTATGAACAACTAGCATTACCTAACGAAGCGCGAAAAATCCCAATGAAACAAATTTTTCCCGAGAATGGCGACCTTCCGTTTAGAACCTGGGAGAGATCACAAACTAAGGTTGAATATTAATCTGATAAAAAGAGGATGTTGAAGATGGAGAGAAATCAATTAGAAAGAAGAATCTCTGTGGCATCTGGAAAAGAACTGGCAGATACCGTCATTAAGAATGGAAAAATAATTGATGTCTTTAACGGTGAAATCATCGAAGCTGACATTGCGATTGTAGACGGATATTTTGCAGGAATAGGAAAATATAGCGGAAAAAATATCATTGATGCAAATGGCTGTTATGTATCTCCAGCGTTCATTGATGGTCATGTCCATATTGAATCCTCTACAGTAACAGCCGGGGAATTCGCCAAAGTCCTCCTCCTTCATGGAATTACGACCGTGATTGCGGATCCCCATGAAATTGCGAATGTCTCAGGAGTGGCAGGTCTTCAATATATGCTGGATTCTACGGAGGACCTTCCTTTTGACTTTTACTTTATGCTTCCCTCCTGTGTACCGGCAACCGCCTTCGAACATTCCGGTGCCATTCTTATGGCTGAGGATTTAAAGCCTTTTTATCATCATCCGCGTGTCCTGGGGTTAGCAGAAGTAATGAATTACCCAGCTGTGGTAAATGCAGACCCAGATATGATCAATAAAATATCTGATGCAAAGCTTTTTGGAAAAAAAATCGATGGTCATGCTGCTGGACTAAAAGCTAATGATTTAAACGTATATATGTCCGCGGGTATTCGAACTGATCATGAAAGTACAACTGCTGATGAAGCAAGAGAGCGCCTTCGCAGAGGAATGTACTTGATGATTCGTCAAGGGACGGTTGCTAAGGACTTACATCAGTTAATTTCTGTTGTGAATGAGCATAATGCCAGGCGCTGCCTGTTTGTAACGGATGATAAGCACCTAGACGATCTTGTGCAGGAAGGCAGTATTGACCACAATGTTCGGCTGGCGATTGCCTCCGGGATCTCCCCAATAACTGCCATTCAAATGGCGTCCATTAATGCGGCCGAATGTTTTGGCCTTGAAGATAAAGGAGCTATTGCCCCCGGTTACAAAGCGGATTTCATCCTTTTTGATAACCTCGAAACCATCCAAATAACGGATGTATATAAAGATGGACTTGCGGTTGTCAAGGATGGCTTGCTGCTCAATGTACAAGAAAATCCAAATCCCCCTATCCCAGCATCAATAAGAGAATCTGTTCGCTTTCACGAGCTTGAAGAGGATAGTTTTCAGTTCCTTTTAAAGGGTACGAAAGCGAATATTATTGAAATTATCCCTAACAGTTTGGTAACCATTCAACAAATAGAAAAGGTGGATACCTGTGAACTTGGATTATTTCGACCATCCATTAAAGCTGATCAATTAAAGCTGGCTGTTATTGAACGACATCATCTGACAGGGGCAATTGGTTTGGGTATTGTGAAAGGTTTGGGTCTAAAATCGGGGGCCATCGCGACCACTATCGCCCACGATTCTCATAACCTCATCATTGCAGGCACTAATAATCATGATATGGTTGTCGCCGCAAACGCGATCAAACATATGCAGGGTGGCATGGTTGTTGTTAATCAAGGCGAAGTGACTGCCTCTTTGGAGCTTTCTATTGCGGGTCTAATGTCTGATCTCCCTTACGAGGAAGTGTACGGCAAGCTAAACGAGATCAATCTTGCTCTTAAGAAGATTGGAGCAAACGACCACCTTAATCCATTTTTAACCCTATCCTTTTTATCTCTTCCGGTTATTCCCGAGTTAAAACTGACGGACCAGGGGTTATTCCAGGTTTCAGCATTCAAGCATATTGGGATAGATGCATAAGAAAAGCGCAAGCGCCCTGGTCAGCGGCGTATGGCCTGGAGCACTCCAACCAAGATAAAGGAAAGTCGAAAAGCGGAGGCGCCTTGATCAGGGGCGACAGGCATAAGACGAGCCGGCGAGAAGGCTGCTCTTTAGCCTTCTTGACGGATTGGCTTATGACCCCGAGCCCCTAGGCGCTGGAGCTAGACAACACGAAGAGCGGTAGCGATTCGATGTTGACTTATCGTATGGCGGAATGCGAAGGACACTAGCCGCTAGGGCGCTGGAGCTGGACAATTTTCAAAGTCAATTTTATACTTCCTTAATCTTTAATAAAAAGAAGCTGACCCAAAAGGTCGTTGAATAACGACTCTTTTGGGTCAGTTTTTTTTCTCTTTCAGTTTTTTTGGGATAATTTGAAAATTCGGATGGTGTGAGAGGGAATTTCCCCTCTATTTTTTTGCTATTTTCAATTGTTTTTTGGAAGTGGATTGCCACTTCATTAAATTATGTGCAACACAAATAAGACCCCAATCCGTCGTATTTTTGGATAGGCCTCTTAACGCAAACCTCTTGAACCCCTGATTGTGTTTAATTTGTCCAAACACCGGCTCTACTTCGATTTTTCTTTTCCGGTATTTTCGTTCTCCTTCTTCAGTCGACAAACGCTCCCGTACTTCCTTTCTTTGTTTTTGGTTTTCAACCGAAACCTGGACGGTCTTTGTATCTTTATTTTTGGCACAGGAAGTTTGGAACGGGCAGTTAAAGCACTCCGTACATCGATACGTTCGTTTGACGGAATCGTACCCATTGTCTGATTTTTTTCGACTTTCATATTGGAAGATAAGGCGTTTGCCATTTGAACAAATCCACTCATCAAGCTCTTCATCATAGGTCATATTTTCGACACGTCCGATTTGTTGTCTCCATGCCTTTGTTTGTTCTTCATCGAACGTGTTATATTTGATCAATGCCTCAATTTCTGCTTTTTCACAATGGGTATAATTTTCTTCACTTCCATAACCGGAATCAGCAATAACGGACTTTGGTTTTGGACGATTATACTTCTCCAATAGATCTAAATGGGGAATCAGGCAGCCAGGATCTCCAGCACGTTGATGAAGGCTGAATCCAATGATGAATTGATTTTCCGTTCCAATTTGTACATTATAGCCTGGTTTAAGCTGGCCATTCTTCATATGGTCCTCTTTCATTCTCATAAAGGTTGCATCATTATCCGTCTTGGAATAGCTGTTGCGTTCTCCGAACGTTGCCTTTTGTTCCTCGTACTTTTGTTTTCGAGGCAGAAGATCCTTTTCTAACTGACGCTTCGCTTTCTTTAATGGTTTGTTCTTAGGATCCCGTTCCAGTCTTTCCTCCAATTTTTTCACGGTATCAGCGATTTTCTCGGAAGTAATCGATGATTCTTCTAATTTTTCCTCCAAGTCTAGATTCTGTTCTGCTTCTTCGTCTTCTTTCATGACTTGTTCGATGCCTAATACAATTTGTTGAAATTTCTCATCGAGTTTCTTATCATATTTTTCAGTAGATTTACGCCACACAAAGGTATACTTATTTGCATTCGCCTCAATCTTGGTACCGTCCAGGAAATAATCCTCCAGTTTCACTAAACCTTCTTCATGAAGGAGGTCAACGACGGAAAAGAAGGTTTCATAAATAACCTCTTTCATCCGTTCAGAACGGAAACGGTTAATGGTACGGAAATCTGGTTGTTGCTCACCCGAAAGCCACATAAAGATTATGTTCTCCTTCAGTTGCTTTGCGATTTGTCTAGAAGAGTAAATACGAATGGAATATGCATAAAGAATAACTTTTAACATCATTTGAGGATGGTAGGGAGGTCGACCTCCACCCGGATACATGGATGAGAAAATAGTAGGATTGATTTTGTCGACCGCAAGTCGATTAAACGTGCGAGATGATGTTGGGGTATCAAAACTTGAATGTCCATTGTAAGAGTTAATTGGTTCGTGTTATACTGTTTGTACATAAGAAAATCATTCCTTTCTGATAATTTGTTGTGGTGACTAAATTATATCAAAAGGAACGATTTTCTTATTTTTTTATGCTCAAAAAGAGGATGCCCCCAAAAGTTATACTTTTGGGACACCCTCCTTCCGATTTATAACGCAATCGATTCCTGATTATCAACGGCTTTTTTACTATAATAACGCTCAACAAAATGACCATTTAACGAAGCCAGAACTTGCTGGAATAGCATCGCAACCACAACCGGAACCGCTACCGCTGCGGGAAAAAAGGAGACTGCTAAAACTGCACCGGCACTAATATTTCTCATCCCGCCTGTAAACGTCAAAGTGATAACAGTTCCTTGTCCTCTTTTCATCAAGCGTCCAATAAAGAAGGAAAACAAATACCCCGTTAAGGCAATGAAAAAGACAACTACTATAATACTAACCAGCTTAAGGCTAAAATTTTTCAAATAAGGTGCCACAACAGCACCATTCAGCATCACAACAATACCTAAACAAAGTTTTGAAAAAGGGGCAAGATTTGGCCCTATTTGTTCTTTCACCTTCCCCTTTGTAAGCTGGTTTAAAGTCATCCCAATCAATGACGGGATCACCACCATTCCCAACATACCTTTCATGATACTAATTGTATCCATGTCGACTTTTTGACCGATAAATAATGTCAAAGTTAATGGAACAACAAACGGTGATAATAAAGTATCAATTAAAATAACGGATAAAACCAAGGGAATATTTCCTTTATAGATCGATACCCAAATGAAACTTGTGACACCCGTTGGAATGACCATGCCGAGAACAAGACCAGTGATGGTATATGCATCTCCCGAAAAAGCAGCATGTCCAATCCCCCAGGCCCAAAGCGGCATAAAGACATGTAAAATCATCAACGCTAGAAATATTGGGAATGGATGTGTAATGACATCCTTTAACGATCGGAAATTTGAACTTAAACTACCTTCAAAAGTCATAAAGGCAAAAATCCAAGGAATTAAATAAGAAAAATCTTTTATATAAGTGCTTAAGAGAACGCCTAAAATCACACTAACTGGAGTGATTAACGGCATAATTTTAACAAGTCGTTTATTTAAACTTTGCAGCATGTAAATCTCCTCCCTACCAAAGGATACCATAATTTCTTTAGCGGGAATGAAAAAAACTTCGTAAATCGAAAAATTAAAACATTTTAATGTCTCGGGGCCCAAAGGATCACCGTAACACCAATCAAACAAATCAACGCACCAATCCAATCATATACATCAGGGGTCTTTTTATCGATTCCCCATCCCCAGAGTATTGCTAGAAGAATAAAGACTCCCCCATATGCAGCATACACCCTTCCAAACGAAGGAAATTTTTGAAACGTGGGAATTACGCCGTATAGGACTAGGACAATTGCGCCTAGAATTCCAAACCACCATGGCTTATCCTCACGCAGCCACAGCCAAATCAAGTACCCGCCGCCAATCTCAGCAAGTCCAGCTAGAATAAATAAAACAATTGCCTGATTAATGTTAATCACTCTCCTCTTAAATAACTTTATCATTCGATTTTAGTTCATTCCCCCATTTAAATAACAATAGGAGAATTTTAATAAATACAACCCTACACTCATTATCCTCCCTGTTCGTACCCATACTACCCACGTGGAACAAAAGTCCCCCATTTTTCATACCGTATATTGTCTTGTTTTTTAATTATGGAAGGAGAGACACCATGTACTACAACCCTTTTCATTATCCGGTTGTTCCTCCCATGCCGGTATACCCGCCATATACCGTCAACTATCCAATTCCTCGTATGTATCCCCCAGTCGATACGAAAATCTTTGAAGGGTCGGTCAAATCATTTCGGCTGTTAATGGCACAAGGAAGTATCCTGTTAGACCGGTTAGGAAATGCATCATTTGCACAGAAAGTAATGAATGCAGCACAGCAAGGAAAAAATGCTGAAGTCGATCAATTAATTAAAACAATTGGTCTAAAAGTCCCAGTTATAACTAAATTTACACCGACCGGCGTAAACTTCACCCTAACGACGCAAGCTACTCAGCAACAGCCGATGAACTGCTGCACCTTAACCGTTGCCATGAAGTGGGGGCAATAAAACGGCTAAATTTATTCACTGTTTTCAAGACTAGCTGACTCTCAAATTAAAGGAGTCAGCATTTTTTTCATAACGTCTTATACAAGCCTAAATCGAATATGGTAAGAGAGACCCGAGTGAGATTTCCACTACTTTTATCAGTCAGTTGGGTGTACAATGGAAGTTATGTTTGAATAAGTTACTAGAGCAAAGGAGTATAAAACTTTGGAGGAAAAATCTTATAAATATCAAGAACAATCCCTATTCAGTATTTCATGGCCGCTTTTTATTGAACTTTCCCTGCATATGGGAATCGGTATTATTGCGACCTTCATGTTGGGGCATTTCTCGGATTCAGCGGCTGCCGGTGTAGGAGTTGCCAATCAGCTATTAAATATATTTATTCTCGTCTTTAACGTGACTTCGATTGGAGGAACCGTTTTAATCAGCCAAAAACTCGGTGCCGGCCGTTTGAAAGGCGCTAGGCAATTAGGGCGTACGGTATTTGGACTGAACGTTTGGTTCGGCCTCTTTGTGGCATTCATCGTTTTCTTCTTCGGTGAACAGCTTTTACAACTATTTGATATCCATGGAAAAGTATATGACTACGGACTGACCTTCCTTCGTATATGCGGAATCTCGCTCTTTTTTGAATCCATTTCTCTTGCATTAAGTGCTATCCTACGCAGCCATGGGTATACAAAAGAATCAATGTTCGTAACGATGATGATGGATTTTATTAGTATAGGCGGAAATATCCTTGCTATTTCGGGAATTTTTGGGTTGCCCATTACCGGTGTGACAGGTGTGGCTTGGGCGATTGTGGCGGCTCGTGCCTTTGCCGTTTGTGCTTTACTATATCTTGTATATAACCGGCTGGCTTTAAAGCTGGAATTAAAAGATGTTATGACGGCTAAAAAAGAAGATATTAAGGGGCTGCTGGGTATTGGGATCCCCTCAGCGGGTGAGAATCTTTCCTATCAATTCTCACAGTTGATTATTACTAGCTTTGTTGTATCCATGGGTACCGCTTCCCTTGCGGCACGTGTCTATGTCTTAAATATAAACTATATTTGTTTTCTATTTACAGTGGCAATCGGCCAAGGGACACAGTTGTTAGTGGCTCGGTACATTGGCGGAAGGCAGTATGACCGGGCTTTAAAGCGAGGCATAAAGACCTTGAAAATTGCCATGGCTGCCTCGACCTTAACTTCGCTAATAATTGCTTTGATTGGGTCGCCTTTACTAGAATCTTTTACAAAAAACCCTGAAATTATCGCTGTTGGCCTCCCTGTCTTATGGGCCATTGTCTTTGTAGAACCAGGCAGAGCGATGAATATTATTTTGATGAATTCACTTAAATCAGCGGGTGATGTTCGTTTCCCAGTGATGATTGGCGTACTGTCAATGTGGGGAATTGCCGTCTCCCTCAGCTACCTGCTTGGAGTGCACTATGGACTTGGATTATTAGGTGTTTGGCTTGCTCAGGGTGCTGATGAGTGGCTGCGCGGTTGTTTCGCATTAAAACGCTGGTTTATGAAACCATGGGAGCGACGCAAGGCCGCAAAAGTGGAACTTTCGATATAAACAAAAAGTGGCAATCAGTTCAAAATGAACTGGCTGCCACTTTTTTTATTTCATAAATAGAGATTCTATTTGATTAGCGGGTATTGGCTTTCTAAGCCAGCTTTACTTTGATTATTTCTTAAACAGCCGAAAAATTAGACGTTCAAAAGTTTGCCATAACATTTCGAACAAACTTTGAACTTATCACTATACCCATGTTTTTAAAGTGAGAAAGGGAATATAGTAGAACCATAAAGAACAAACAAAATTTGAAGGGCGGAATCATTTATGTTTAACAAATTTTTAAGAGAAAATAAAATTGCAGCAGTCATCCTTACTGTTTTACGTGTATATCTTGGATATTCTTGGATCTCTGGAGGAATTGGAAAATTAACGAGTGGCGGCTTCGATGCTTCTGGATTTTTAAAAGGAGCAATTGCGAATCCTGTAAAAGGCCCGGACGGCGCAGTCGTGTTTGGCTGGTATGTAGACTTCCTAAAACACATTGCATTGCCAAACGTTGATATCTTTAACGTTATGGTTCCTTGGGGCGAAACATTAATTGGTTTAGGCTTAATTCTTGGCTGCTTAACAACTACAGCAATGTTTTTTGGTCTATTGATGAACTTCTCTTTCTTCTTAGCAGGTACAGTATCTCACAACCCTAGAGACATTTTCTTAGGCTTCATTATCTTAACTGCTGGCTACAACGCTGGCAGAATCGGCCTAGACCGCTGGGTAGTTCCTTTCTTTAGAAAATTGGGTAACAAAAATGCTCACACTGAAAAACCAAAAGCAGCTGCCTAATAGGAAGTTAAAAGAGACGATTCGATTTTCGAATCGTCTTTTGTATTTTAGAATATAAAAAGGGCCCTAGTTTTATTTCAACAAATATACTCTTGTTTCATAAGGCTTAAGGGTAAATTCTCTTCTTAATTTCTTGTCTGCTGTGTCATAATTATTTAATACCAATTCAGAACTCGTATAGGAGATACTTGTTGGAACTTTAAACATAGTTGCTTTCTCCCTAAAGTTATTAATCACAATCGCTTGACGACTTCCATGACGACGGGTGTAAACAAATAAATGTTTGTGGTTTGGTAGAAACAGCTCGTAAGTTCCATATACAAATAGCGGGTTATCTTTCCGTAGTCGAATTAACTTTTTGTAGAATGATAAAATAGAGTCAGGGTCATTTATTTGCGACTCAACATTAATCTCTTGATAATTTGGATTAATCCCCAGCCAGGTTTGATTTGCGGAAGTAAATCCTCCCATATTGGAAGCATTCCATTGCATCGGCGTCCGAGCATTATCACGGCACTGTTTCCAAATAATCTCCATAATCTCATCATGGGAACGGCCACTTGCTGTTTCAACCTTATAATAGTTAAGCATTCCAACATCATTATAATCTTCAATCGAAGGGAACTGGACATTGGTCATGCCTATTTCCTGTCCTTGATATATAAATGGCGTTCCTTTCATGAGGAAATATAAGGCACCCAGCATTTTCGCACTTTCTTTCCAAAGCTTGCGGTCATTACCCCAGCTTGAAACGCGGCGCGGCTGGTCATGGTTTTCAATAAATAGAGCATTCCAACCCTTACCTTCTAATCCTTTTTGCCATTTTGTCAGATTCTTCTTCAATGCACGTACGTTAACACGGTCTTCTGCATCCTTTTCCCAGAGGCCTAAAAATTCAAATTGGAAGATCATATTGAAGTAGCCATTGTCTTCCCCAACCCATTTATCCGCATCGTCCAACCCAACACCGTTTGCTTCCCCAACTGTCATAATGTCGTAGTTTTTAATCGTTTTTTGTGAGAATTCAGTTAGGAACTCATCAATCCCGTCCACGTTCATCATTTTCGGAAAGCATGGGACAAAGTCTAGATTCTCAGGGTTCGGCATATCGGGGAATCCGGGTTCCTTTTTTATGTGAGAAATCGCATCCACACGGAATCCATCTATTCCCTTATCGAGCCACCAATTGACCATGTCATATAATGCATTTCTGACTTCAGGATTTTCCCAGTTTAAATCCGGCTGGCGTGGTGAAAAGATGTGCATGAAATATTGTTCTGTTTCTTTATCGTATCTCCATGCCGGTCCGCTAAAAATAGATTCCCAGTTATTTGGTGCCTTACCATCTTTACCGTCTCTCCAAATGTACCAATCACGCTTTGGATTATCCTTGGAAGAGCGCGACTCAATGAACCAAGGATGCTCGTCACTTGTATGGTTTATAACCAAATCTAATATCATTTTCATCCCGCGTTGATGAACACCTTCAAGGAGTTCATTAAAATCAGCCATCGTTCCAAACTCATCCATAATATCTTGATAATCGGAGATATCATAGCCATTATCATCATTTGGAGATTTAAACATTGGCGATAACCAAATCACATCGATGCCAAGTTCTTTTAAATAATCTAACTTGGAAGTAACACCTTTTAAGTCGCCAATCCCATCCCCATTGCTATCCATAAAGCTTCTTGGGTAAACCTGATAAGCAACGCTTTCTTTCCACCACTTTTTATTCATGTTACACCTCTGATTCTTCATTGACGTTTTTCTTAGCTGTTATACCCACCACATTTGAGAAACAGATTCCTCAATCAAGACAGATTTCAAATTAGTAACTGCTCTTGTGAAACCTTCATTAATCGACATGATTGGATCTTCATGCTCAATGCTGACCACATAATCATAGCCATATGTGCGAAGAGCACTCATCATATCAGACCATTCTTTTAAACCATGGCCGCAGCCTACTGAACGGAACGTCCAAGCCCGTGTCTGCACGTCTCCATAGGGCTGCATATCCGTTAACCCATACATATTCACATTTTCTTGATCAATGTAGGTGTCCTTTGCATGGAAATGATGGATTGCATTTTCTTTTGCTAGAATCTTAATCGCAGCTACTGGATCAATTCCCTGCCACCATAAGTGACTTGGGTCTAAGTTAGCTCCAATGGCATCACAGGTTTCTTCACGTAATTTTAACAACGTATATGGGGTATGAACTAAAAAGCCGCCATGTAGTTCAAGTCCAATTTTGACATTATTGTCTTGAGCAAATTGGCCAACTTCCTTCCAATATGGAATCAGCTTTTCTTCCCATTGCCATTTTTTGACGTCACCATATTCATTTGGCCACGGGGTAACAGGCCAGTTCGGATACTTTGCTCCTTCATGATCACCTGCTGTTCCCGAAAAACAATTTACTACTGGTACATTCAGTAAAGATGCCAATTTAATTGTTTTTATGAGTGTTTCATGTGAGCTTTCAGCAAATTCTTTTTCTGGGGAAATTGGATTCCCATGGCAGCTGAACGCACTGATGATTAAGCCGCGATCCTCCACTTTTTGAATATATTCACGTCTTGCCTCTTCATTCTCCAATAATAAATCTAAATCGCAGTGATTGCTCCCAGGGTAGCAGCCGGTTCCGATTTCAACCGCATGTAAACCAGCTTTTTGAACAGTATCCAACATTTCCTCAAATGTTTTTTCAGCAAATAAGACAGTAAAGACGCCTAGTTTCATATCAATATCTCCTCACTTTTTTTAAACTGTGGTACCTTATCATATCTTTTTAAAAAAGAACTGAGTTGGCTGCATTCCTTTGCGGCCAACTCTTATTTATAAATGTCACCTAAAATATTATCTTAATTGAACAATTTGCTTCGTCTCGTTTGACTTAAGGGCCGCTAAAATTACCTCTAGTGACTTCATTCCTTCCTCACCAGTTACAAGCGGCTCCTGATCAAGCAGAACAGCATTTACAAAATGTTCGATCACGTGGGAATTATTCTGACCGCCAGCGTCGTTCGATTGGATTTTTCCAAGTTCATACTTAACTACTTCTCCAGTGGCATACTGTACAACAAGAGAATTAACCGGATCGTCCTCCAAACGAAGAATGGCCTTCTCGCCATAGATAATCGTAGAGTTGTCCTCCTTGCTGACATACGCCCAGCTGGCTGCAAGTGTACCAATGATGCCGCTTTCTGTTTTCAGTACACAAACCGCATTGTCATCCACATCGGCGAACTTCTTGGCATTCGTCTCAACAAAAGAACCGACTTCAACTATTTCTTCCCCTAATATATAGCGGAGTAAATCGGTTTTATGGACACCTAAGTCACCCATGGCGCCAACAAATGCTTTTTCTTTTTCGAAAAACCAGCTCTCTTTTCCGTCTACACTCCAGCCTTCTGGACCGCCGTGACCGAACGCTGTACGAAAGCTATAAATTTTGCCGGCCTCACCGTTTGCAATTAACTCACGGGCTTTTTGGTGTGAAGGCACAAAGCGCTGATTATGACCGATCATTAATGTTTTTCCGCTTTTTTCCGCTGCAGCTATCATCGCTTCAGCTTCTTCTTTAGAGGTGGCCATTGGTTTTTCACATAAAACATGCAAACCTGCCTCTAAGGCAGCTATCGTGATCGGTGCATGAAGGTAGTTTGGTGTACAAACACTCACCGCGTCCACCTCACCGCTTTTCAGCAACTCGTTATAATCTGTATAGGAAAGAACACCGTATTTTTCGGCTACTTCGATTGCCCGCTCTTGATTGATATCACAAACAGCTACAAGCTCTACATTAGAATTCACTTGGTATTCAGGTAAATGACGGTGCTGGGCAATACTGCCGCAGCCAATTACGCCGATCTTTAACTTTTTCATATTATATTCCACCCTTAATGATCTCGATTGGTTTAGAATTTCCGTATACGGGCCGTTCACGTTTTACAGGCTCAGCCCATTTCACCGCATTAATAATGACACGCTGAATTTGTTTATTATGGTAAGTTGGATATGTTTCATGACCAGGCCTGAAGTAAAATACTTTACCGTTTCCGCGTCTATATGTACAACCGCTGCGGAATACTTCGCCGCCTTCAAACCAGCTGGTGAAAATTAGTTCATCTGGCTGTGGGATATCAAAATGCTCACCATACATTTCTTCATGTTCTAATTCAATATATTCAGGGATTCCTTCTGTAATTGGATGGCTTGGACTCACGACCCAAAGACGTTCCTTTTCACCCGCTTCGCGCCATTTTAAATCACAGCTTGTACCCATTAATGTCTTAAAGATTTTTGAAAAATGACCGGAATGAAGCACAATTAGTCCCATTCCTTCAAGAACACGCTGGCGGACTTTCTCCACGATTTCATCTTTTACCTCACTATGTGCGAGATGCCCCCACCAAACTAATACATCCGTGCTGCGTAATACATCATCCGTCAAACCATGTTCCGGCTCATCAAGAGTCGCTGTTCTTGTATCAAATCCTTCAGTCTGGAGGAAATCAGCGATTGTTCCATGGATCCCTTCAGGGTAAATATCTCTTACAGCTGGATCTTTTTGTTCATGACGGTGTTCATTCCATACCGTTACTTTCAACATGATCGGTCACTCCTTTTCATTGTCCACCTTTTATTTTAAAGATTACTAGAATATTTGAAACTGCTTACATTGACAAACAGGGTGAAAAATATTGAACATTTTTATTTATTTACTAGATACGGAAACTTTGTTTTTAAGAAATTCATACTAATTTCAACGCTTTCAAGTGGCGAACGACGGCTTGCATCCTGCTCGACAATCCACCACTGAATGTCTGCCTGCTCACCCATATTAAGTACAGCGTCTAAGTCAACCCCGCCTGTACCGAGTTCAGCAAAGAATTGCTCCTCATCTGTCGTCATGTCTTTTAAATGAATAAGCGGGGTCCGATTTTTATATCGTTGTATCCATTCTGCCGGCTTTTCGCCCGCTTTGGTGAGCCAGTAAATATCAAGCTCTGCTTTAACTATATCAGGGGTTGTTTCATCAAAAATAGCTTCCAGTACCTTCCGTCCATCGGCTAAACGAACAAGTTCAAAATCGTGATTATGATAGCATAAGGAAATTCCTTCACGCCGGCAGATTTCACCAGCTTGTTCTAAGAACGAAATTAGAGATTGGTAGTCACTTTCACTGCGTCGTTCCGGCATTAAATAGGGACAAACCACAAACTTACTTCCTAATATTTTTTGATCTTCAATCACTTGAACCAGATTGCTCTCCAATTGTTCAAGCGGTACATGGCAGGCAGCTGTCTTCAGTCCAAGCCCATCCAATAAACCTTTTACTTCACTCGCTGTTAATCCGTGGAAACCTGCAAGCTCAACACCGTCAAAGCCAAGAGCTGCCACCTTTTTTAAAGTACCTGCAAAATCCTTGGCACTTTCTTCACGTAAAGTAAACATTTGTACCGCTACTGGAATATTTCTCATCCTTATCCCTCCATTACTAAAACATAGCTTATATGATTTCATCTTATATTGTATTTCTACTGATAAACATAGATGATATAATTAAAACATCTACTATTCTGCTACTTTTTTTGAGAGGAAACTTATGACCACAAACATACTTTTTTGCGGCTATTCCTATCACACAAAGGGATATCATGACCAGCATAAAGCCGGGTACCCATCCTATCTTTTTCGCCTCCAAACTGAGGGGGTATGCGAGGTAGTTGTTAAAGGAAAAAAGGTGGAACTGGAGAAGGGAGATTTACTCCTTATTAAACCTGGCGATCATTATGAAATCCTTGTCAGGGAAGGAGAAATCAGTGGTGACTATCACATTGTCTGCGAGGGAAGGTGGCTCGAAGAGTGGTGGAACCGCTCCACTAAACCGGCTGTTTCCCAAATTGACTTAGACGAAAAACTGCTGCTCTTGTGGCACCAAATTATTATTGAAAAACGCCGCCCTGTTTCAAGCGTGAATGAAGAACTTGCAGACTATTTACTCCGAGCGCTTTGTATAACGCTTGAACGGGCTATAAGTGAAACCGTTCCCTCCTATCATTATCCCTTTCCAGTAACACGGATGATGCGGTACATTGAGGAGCATGCGACAACCCAGTTTAAAGTCGAGGATGTGGCCCGATATGCGGGACTTAGTGTCTCAAGATCGGTTCATCTTTTTAAAAGCTGTGTCGGGAAAACCATCATGGAGTACACGCAGGAAATCCGCTTGTCCGCTTGCCTGGAGCGAATGAAATACACTACCTTAACACTTGAACAGATTGCTGAAGACTGTGGCTTTGGCACCTATCCCTATTTCCATCGCGTTTTTAAAAAGAAGTATGGTGTTGCTCCAGGAACATACCGCAGGCTCGAATAATAGGAAAAGCGCAAGTGCCCTGGTCAGCGGCGTTTGACCTTAAGTGCTCCAGCTCAGATAAAGTCAACACAAAGAGCGACAGCTTTTTCGTGTTGACTTATCGTAGGGCGGAGCGCGAAGGACAGTAGCCGCTAGGGCGCTGTAGCTGGACAATTTTCAGTGTTAATTTTATATTTTTTGAATATAAAATAGAAAAGCTAGAAGGTTCTTAGACTCACTCTAACCAACATTCTAGCTTTTTTGATTTGGTTTAACTCATTTTGAAGTGACAAGATCAAAGTCTTTTATCACTTCGTTTGTTTCAGCTGATTTAAAGATTGTTTCCATTAATCGCAAAACACGCAAAACTTCCTCATTTTTCACAATCGGTTCAGCCCTGCCTTCAACTACAGAAGTAACATTTTCATAGAAGCTCTCCATCGTTTTTTCTGCCTTAGGCAAATTAGATGTACTTACAGCTTTCTCTGAAGGTGGAGCCATTGTCTTCGTTAACCCCTGGCCCGCTTTAATTGGTTTTGGTGCTTCCACCTCGCCCAAATTCTGAGTCACAATCTTACCATTTATATCCCAATCATTAATGACTGCGGTACCTTTTGTCCCTTTTACATACCAACGCGGCAATTGAACGAAGTTTGTTGTTCCAACCTCCACCATCGAGGTGATTCCGTTTTCAAACGTGATAAACACTTGAAACCCATCATCAACCTCGTCTCCCAAAATATAACTTAAGTTAGCATAGACACTCGCAATTTTGCTATCAACCATAAATAATAGCTGATCTAATAAATGGACACCCCAGTCAAGCAGCATTCCGCCCCCATACTCTTTCAAGTGGCGCCAATCTCCTGGAATACCATTTGCCCCTTGAACCCGAGATTCGATATGAAAAACATCTCCAATGGTCTGCTCATCATAAACCTTTTTAACCGTAAGAAAGTCCTCGTCCCATCTCCGGTTTTGGTGCACAATAAACTCACGGTCATTGATTTTTGCGGTCTCCATAATCTCGACCAAATCATTACTGTAGATAGTAACTGGTTTTTCGCAAATTACGTTCTTTCCGGCGTTTAAAGCAGCGATGGCGATTTCTTTATGTACATCATTAGGGGTAGCAATTAGAACAAAATCAACGATATCATCAGCTAAAACAGCAGCTAAACTTTCATAAACCTTGTATCCGTCTGCCAAGGAAACTGCTTTTCTGTCATCAGATATGTCATAGGTTCCAACGACCTTTATATTTTGGTTATCTTTTAATAACTTTGCATGGTAACTCCCCATTCCACCATAACCAACAATAACTAAATGATAGTTTCTACCCGTCATTTCAAATTCTCCTTTTTATCGTAATTTTCCTTTTTATCTGTATTACTGCTCGCGTTGCAGTTTAATAAAAACATTGCTTATTGATTAAATCTTATAGGGCAAAGGTGCATTTAAACATAGATGATATAATTAAAACCTATACTATTTTGCTATTATTCTTTTACTGAACCCGAGGTTAATCCGGATACGATTCTCCGCTGGAAAATTAAAACCATAATGACTAATGGTACACTTACGACTACAGTTGCGGCGGCAATTTCACCCCATGGAATGGTAAACTGTCCCTGGAACATAGCAATTCCAATCGGTACGGTTTTATACTTATCATCAGTATTAATGGTAAGCGCAAAAAAGAACTCATTCCAAGCGGCAATGAAAACAAGGATAGCGGTTGTAAAGATTCCCGGTAAGGCAAGCGGCATGATGACCTTCCAATAAGTTTGCATTAAAGTAGCTCCATCAATTTTTGCTGCTTCTTCAAGATCCAGCGGTATTTTACGAAAAAAAGTGACTAGAATCCAAATCGACAGCGGCAGCGTAAAGGTTGAATAAGGAATAATCAATCCTAAATAAGAGTTGGTTAGTCCAAGGTTCTTTAAAAAGATATAAATCGGTGTAATGGTTGCAATTTGTGGGAACATCGAGACAGATAGGACAATCCCAAGAATAAATGTTTTTCCTTTAAATTGAAGTCTCGCAATCGCATAGGCAGCAAACGAAGCAACGGTCACGGCATACACAGTTGTAATCGTTGAAACTACGGTACTGTTCCATAAATATTTTAAAAACGGATGTTCAAAGAAGACTGATTTATAGTTCTCCATTGTTGGATGTGAAGTATATGGAGTAAAGGCCTTGTCCCCGAAAAGTTCAGTTGCTGGTTTTATTGAACTAATCAGCATCCATAAAAATGGGAACATGACAACAAATACAAAGACGATCAGAAACAGATAAAAGAATGGACTTGCTTTTTTCTGCATGTTAAAATTCCTCCCTCAAAAATGGGGTTCTGTCGAACTCCCTTATCTGTCATTTAGCAGGTCTCTACCCAGAAATTTGATATAAATCATTGAAATGATGGCTACACAAATAAATACAATGACAGAGAGGGCAGATCCATCACCAAAATTCGTTTGAGAAAACATCACTTTATAGGCAAGGATAGAAATCGTTTCAGTGGAATTGGCAGGCCCGCCACCGGTTAGAACGTAAATTAAGTCAAAAACCCGGAATGCATCCAGTGTTCTAAAAAGAAGTGCAACAAGTATGCTTGACTTTAACAAAGGTAAAGTAATTTTTGTGAATTGTTTCCACTTTCCCGCTCCATCAATGGAAGCTGCTTCGTAAAGTGAGTCTGGAATTGTTTGAAGCCCTGCTAATAACAGTAAAGACATATATGGAGTAGTCTTCCAAACATCAGAAAAGATAACTGAAAACATCGCACCTGTATCTGTTACAAGAAGTTTTTCCATCTTATCAACTAAACCGAAATCAGCGAAAATTTTGGCGACAATCCCATTTTGCCCATCATATAAAAACTTCCACATAAGGGCAGATACTGCGGTCGGAATTGCCCATGGGATCAGAATACTCGCCCTAATCAGCCCTCTTCCAATGAAAGCCTTATTGATTAATAGGGCAATAGCCAGTCCTAAAACTAGTTCCACAAAAACAGAAAAGATGGTAAATGTAGTAGTATTTCCAATTGCTTTCCACATTCTGCTTGAGGTTAAATTATCTTTGTAATGTTGTAAACCGATAAAGTTGGGTTGAATGAGCGCATCGCCATATCCTGAGGCTAAACCTAGAAGTTTCTTCTCTTGCGTAAACTTAACCTTAACCGACAATGCCTTGATTTTTTTATTAATGTTTAACGTGGTTTTTTCATATTCCTTTGCCATTGTTCGATCAATCTTTGCAATGCTAATATCGGAGTTCACCTGTTCAAAATTCATTAACTTATCATTTACGGTAGTATATTTTGAACTGATTTCAGATTTGCTTTGAATCTCTTTATCTAATGATTGCAGTTGATTTTTTATAGCTTGAAGCTCTTCGGTGCCGTTCCCACTCTTGATTTCATTGTCAATCGTTCCAATTAAAAACGGATAGTTATTCAGATATCGTTCTAAGTCGAGATTATAACTTAAGTGAACTTCCGATTTAGTAGGATTGTTTAATTTTAAATCAAACAAACTAAAATAAAAGGATTGCAGAACAGGCCATATCGCAATGAGGAAAATTAAAATCATAGCTGGTGCGACAAGATAGTACCCTGCTGTTTTCTCTGTAAAGAGTTTCTTTCTTTTCTTTTTCGGGGTAATAGAAGTATCTGTAACTGATGTTTGATAATCATCTGTTTTTATATTAAGGTTATTATTTTTCAAGTTAACCCCTCCTTTTTAGGGATAAAAACGGATTAGCCTTCGAGGTGAAGGCTAATCCCCTACCTGCTATTATTATTGATTAAGGGCTGCCTTCATTTCTTTTTCCATGGTTTGAGCCGCTTGTTCAACAGTCTGCTCCCCTGCAATTGCCTTTGATATATTAATTTGAATAATCTCGGAAATTTCCGGATAATTCGGAGCTACTGGTCGAGAAACCGCTGCACTTAAGCCATCTACAAAGCCTTTATCAGCAAAAGTTGGGTTAGCTTTAAGAATTTCTTGATCTTGGTAAAGCTTTGTAATGGTTGGGGCGTGTCCGCCATAAATGGCATCAATCTTTTGACCTTCAGCACCAGCCATGAACTTTAAGAATTCCCAGGCTTCTTTAGGATGTTTAGAATACTTATTGATACCAGCCATCCAGCCGCCTAGGGCCGCAGCCGATCCTTTGTCACCTGCTGGAAGCGGTGCTACGCCTACCTGATCTACTATTTTGGATTTTTCTTTGTCGTTAGCACTTGCATATTCATATGGCCAGTTACGTAAGAACACGGTTTGACCTTCAATAAAGGCCTGGTCTGATTCCACTTCAGTAAAAGTAGTAACGTTTCCTGGTACTACATCGGACTTGGCCACTTCTACTAATTTCTTTAAACCTTTGATTGCTTCAGGACTATTTACGGCTACGTTACCACTTTTATCGATAAACGCTCCGCCATAAGAAGCAACAAATTCTACAGCATTACAAACCAGTCCTTCATACTGTTTTGATTGAAAAACATAACCAAATTTGGTGTTGCCCTGTCCCTTTTTTTCCTTTGCCTTTGCCAATAGCTCATCCCACGTCTTTGGTACCTCGTCTGCTTTAACCAAATCTTTTCGATAGAAAAGAAGCCCTGCATCAACAAATTTAGGAAGTGCCCATTGTTTTCCGTTAAACTGGGCTGCACCTAAAGCTCCCTGGTTATATTCATTTAAGTCAATTCCATCTTGCTGGATAAAGCGGTCAAGTGGAAGCACATAGCCAGCTTGAGCAAATTCAGCAGGCCATATTACATCCATATCAATAACATCAATTTCAGAGGATTTTGCATTAAAAGCGGTTATATATGCATCATGCTGCTTTCCTGTATCGGATGGCATTTCCCTGAACTCGATATCTATATTTGGATGAGTTGCTTCAAACGCTTCGACCATTTTTTCTGTTCCCTTTGTAACATCCTTTCCGCGTGCATACACGAGTTTTACTTTTTGCTCGGCCGCGGTCTTTGTCTTGTCACCAGATGGCTTTTCTTTTGTGCTTGTTTGATCGGAACTACAGGCAGCAAGTGCCAGGGATAAAGTGGCAAATACGGCTAAAAGTTTGGCTTTATTAGACTTTTTCATGTTCTTCCCCCTATATTGAAATCGTTTTCAATTTTGACATTGTTGAATCTCTAATTACCAAATCATAGGGTAATAGAATCTCTTGGTGGTTGAGTTCTTTCTTAAAAGCAATAAGATCAATCATTACTTCCATTGCTGTTTTTCCAAGTTCTTCAATGGGTTGTCTAATGGTTGTGAGAGCGGGTTCTACCACTTTGCAGATTGGCTGGTCATCAAAGCCAATGATTGCGATATCATCTGGCACACTTTTACCTATCGACTTTGCTGCCATAATCATTCCAGCCGCCACTTGGTCACTTCCCGTAAAAACTGCTGTAGGTGCTTCTTTCAAATACATCATCGTTCTTAAAACCCTTTTACCATCTTCAAGGTCGAATACATTTGAAAATATCCATTCATCTAGAACTAATAGTCCTTTTTCCGCCAGTGCTTTCCTGTACCCGGCTTGTCTATCCTTAGCCAAGTTACTTTTATCGCCACAGGTGCATGCGATTCTTTCATGGCCTTGTTCGATCAAGTGCCGTGTTCCTATGTAGCCGGCCTCAAATTGATCCATTCGAATGATTGGCACTTTTGTATTTCTTTCATACTCATTACATAAAACCATGGGGCCAAACTCTGCAAATGGTTCAATTTTTCTCCACTCATTTTCATAGGAGGTTAAGATTAAACCGTCTACTTGTTTTCTTCTTAATAGTTCCAGAAAATCCAGCTCTTTTTGTTTGCTATATCTGGTTTGACAAATAAGTAACTGAAGATGGTTCTTTGTTGCTACCATATCCATTGATTCCAGTAAGTAAGCAAAAAATGGATTTGTAAGGACTGGAACTAGTATGGCAATGGTGTCTGTTCTTTGATTCCGAAGCCGCTGAGCTGTTGTGTTTGGAACATACTTTAACGACTCCATTGCTTCACGAACTAACCTCTTTTTATCTTCCGTAACATTTGGGTGATTGTTAAGCACCCTTGAAACGGTAGCTCTTGATAGCCCTGCTCTTTTTGCTACATCAGCAATGGTTGCCAAACAAAATCCCCCCTTTTCCCTCCTTTAAAAATATATTCTCTTTTTATGTAATCGATTTCAAATACAAAAAAGAAAGCGATTACATTTTCACTTTAATGGATTTCCATTCCAAATTCAATATATATTTACAGGAAAGTTATAGATTTCTAGAAAATATTTAAACGTCACATACTTTTCCTAATAAACGATTAAATGACCCTGGTTTGATCATATACCAGGGTCATTTTTATTTATCTTTGATTATTATTCTATTAATATGAATTTTTTTCCATTCCATTCATTTAACAAAGGAATGGAACAGAAGGCTATTTATTAAAATAAACCGCTTCTCCTGTTTGTGCCGATTTATAGATAGCTTCTAAAATTTCGGTAACCACTAGGGCTTCCTCAGGTTTCACGACTGGGTCTGTATTATTTATGATGCTTTCAATCCACAATCTCGCCTCTAATTCTGCTGCACTTTCCGTTTCCCCGTCATAAAAATCAACACCTTTAGCATCTAGATTGATGTGATTTGTATACAACTTGCTGAAATTCTCTCCATTAATACGGAGGCCGTCCCACATATCTGCTCCGCCTTCTGTCCCACACAGCGTACATTGGGCTTCTCCTGTCTGCAGCATATTAATGGCCCAACTAGATTCAAGCATAATCGTTGCACCATTTTCCATGGTAATGTATCCGAAGGCCGAATCCTCCACCTTAAATTTGTCCGGATCCCAAGATCCCCAAGCATTTGCCGCATCCTTCTTGTTTCCAAGCTTATGGAACGTACTTCCTAAAACTGCTTTAGGCTTATAGTTATTCATCATCCACAGGGTCAAATCGAGCGCGTGCGTTCCGATATCGATTAATGGACCTCCGCCTTGCTTTTCTTCGTCCAGGAATACACCCCATGTTGGAACCGCCCGACGGCGAATTGCATGGGCCTTGGCATAATAGATTTCTCCTAGATCTCCGCGTTCACATACCTTTTGCAAGTATTGGCTGTCAGTACGAAAACGGTTTTGGTAGCCGATCGTTAATTTCTTTCCAGTCTGTTTCGCTGCTTCTACCATTCTTCTAGCATCTGCTGCTGTTTTAGCCATAGGTTTCTCGCACATAACATGTTTATCTGCTTCCAAAGCGGCAACTGTAATATCAGCATGAGAATCATTAGGCGTACATACATGGACGACATCGATACACTCATCCTTTAACAGTTCTTGATAATCCGCATAGATTGCAGCATTCTCGGTTCCATATTTTGAAGCTGCCTCAACAGCACGCTCCTCTTCAATGTCACAGAATGCCACCATTTCGACCTGTGAAAGCTTTGCCAGACTTGGCAGGTGCTTTCCCTTCGCAATTCCACCGCACCCGATGATGGCAACGCGTAATTTTTTTGTCATAATCAATTCCTCCTATCTCTTATCAAAATCTCTTTATAGAATGAAAACGCTTAAAAATCATAAATTAATCTTAAATTGTATATTGGTGATTAAACATAGACCATCTAATGAAAACATATACTATTTTGCTATTTTTGTATCATTCTTCCTTTGAACACAAAAGAAATAGCATTCCGTTCGTGAGGAACTGCGAATGCTTTTCTTTTTGAACTTTATCTAATTTCAGATGAAAGGGTCCACTGCTGGCGCTCTAAATCTGGATTCGAATCGTTTAGTGTCAACAACCCCTCTTCGGATATTTCAAGTGCCCTCCCGTTATGAACAGATGTAATGGTTACCGTTCCATTCTCATTTTTTGTAAGAATCCAGCGCTGATTGTTATAGCCCAGATAATTATAGAGCTGAATTTTATTTTGCCCCGTATCAAGGTCAAGTGCCCTGCCGCCCTCAGTACGTATCGAATAAGAACCATATTCGTCACCAGTTGGAATTAAAGTCCAATCAGTAGCTTTGTCAGCATCAGTTATTGTCACAGGCTCCCCGTTCTCTGACTTAGCTGTATAAAGGGCTTTGCCTAGTACTTTATTTGTAAAGCTTGTAACAGTTAAATCAGCTGAAGACAGATTGCTGACATTCGCATTCTGATAGGAAACTTGACCTCCAAATACATTTAAACCAAAATGACCTTCTGCAAAGGTCCCATCCTGTAAATCCATGATTTCCTGGCCATCCACATAGATCTGGATGTGAGGACCTTTCGCTTCGATTTTCACCTTATATGTCTTTCCTGGTTGAATAAAGGCAGGGACTTTCGCTATGACCATACGGTCCTCAAAGCCACCGTCAATCTTGTAAAATAGACGAAAAGCCTTCATATTTGGATCAAGATTGAAGTAATAACCACTTCTGCCGTCTTCACTTGCTCGGAAAAGAATAGAACCTGCTCCGCCCGATTGTCCCAGCATCATATCTGTTTCATACGTAAAATCTCCCGCTGTTTCCTTGGCCACATAGTTGGCATCACTTGTATACGTACCACGAATTCCATTTTCGGTGATGGTCCAGTGGGAGGAAGACAGATCTGATTTCCATCCAGTCAGATTCGTATAAAATTCACCATCGTACACTCTTACCACTACACTTGCAGAAGCTTTTCCATTTGGTAGATAGGCTGTAATGGTCGCTTCACCTTTGCTTCCTGCTTTAAGCACAGCTTTGGAGTTAGCTGCAGAGGCAACCTCCACCACATTAGGATTACTCGATTTCCACTCAATTGGCTGCGTTCCCTTTCCTTTTCCATTTTTCACGGAAGCAAACAAAGTGAGCGCATCGCCAATACTCATCTCTTTTAGATTTGAATCCATGACAATACTGGTACCCTCATCACCGTATGGCCTCCAAGTATTGGATAGCGAATGGACTTTTAAGGATACAACCTTCACCTCTCCACCCTTTGTATAGAAGTTCATGCTGCGACTTGATGGATCAGGAAAAATTACATCAGAAAAAACTATTTTTCCATCATTAGCAAATACCTCAATCGAAGATTCATCTACAAATATATTCATTTTAATACGTTTATTATTTGGTTTTAAAGGAGCTTCATGCAAAGTAGAAAAAAGGCTGGAGAAATCAGTCTCTCCTGACTCGGCACGATCAACGAATAATTGATTGTCCTTTGTTTTATAACCAACAACCGTTTTTTGTCCAGCTCCTTCACGAACATGAAATCCAAATTCGCTTGTCTTACTGTCAGCAGGGATTTCGACCTCTGCTTCTATTTCGAAGGCTCCTGAGTTGATTCCCTTCAATAAGTTGGAAGCATTGGTCGAATTGACTACTTTATTTTGCGCCTGAAATAGAGTACTGCGAATGGACTGCAGCTCTTTAATCGGTGCTTGTGCAAGTCTGATTCCATCAACAGTTTTCACCAATCTTACTTCTCGCGGAATTGTCAGTTCTCCCTTCCAGCCCGTCGTCGGGAAAGCAAATGGATAATCCCAGTTGGTCATCCACGCCAACATTACACGGCGGTTATCAGGCATATTGGCAAAGGACGTCGACGCATAGAACTCCTTCCCGTAATCCGTTTTTAGTACCGCACCCGCTGGATTATCATTAATAAATTTACCCTCAGCTGTTAGATTACCAATAAAATACTCCGCATCGGATCCTTGTGTCTTCGGATTGGCCCCTGTACTGATCATCAGAACCCATTTCTTCTCCCCTGTACCGTCTACCGGAAGTTCGAAGAGATCAGGACATTCCCAAACACCACCGCGAACATAATCTCCATAACCAAAATTATCGGTAAGCTTCCAATCTATTAAGTTTGTTGAAGTAAAGAAGCGAATGTGGTCTCCTCCAGATACAACCATAATCCACCGATTGTTCGTCTCATCTCGGACCACCTTTGGATCGCGGAAATCCCATCCGCCTAGATCGTCACCATTCTTACCCGGATTCTCGATAACGATAGGGTGCTCTGTTGAATATTTCCAGGTACGCCCTTGATCCGTACTATAGGCAAGACCGACCCGCTGATTCCCATTAGGTCCATCTGGGTTAAATGAAGTATAGTAGGCAATCAGCCCTTTACCACCAGCATTAGTGAATAAACCGGAGGCATTTGTTACATCTGCTATGGCAGAACCAGACCATACATGTCCGTAATCATTCCATGGTAACGCAATAGGAAGGCGCTTCCAATTCACCAAATCCTTACTTACTGCATGAGCCCAAGTTCCTCCATCTTGATGGAATAAGTGATATTCTCCTTCGTAATAAACAAGTCCGTTCGGATCACTTACAGAGCCGCGAGCCGGAGTATAATGATAATCTGGCCGATATTTTTCCGTATAATAGCTTGATGCTGGAACAAGATAAGTATCTTGGAAGTATGCAGTCCCTGATGCAACGGTAAAACCGGCAAAGCCTGTACTGTAACTCTGATCCGTCACATTTACTGCTGCATCCGTATATCCATCAACATAAAGTTCAATTTGATTGCCGTTTGTGATAATTTCAAGATGGTGAATGGTACCTTCTTGAGTTTGAAAGTCGCGGTCTGATGTTTTAAGTACAGTACCGTCCGCTTTCTCCAATTGAGCTTTGACCGAGTTTCCTTCTTTGATAAGTACCGCTTGATAACCCGTAGTTCCTTGCTCATTTGTACGAAATAAAAGGCCAGCTTCCGCTAGGTCTTGGTCAAATGATATATTTCCTTCCAAAACAAAGTCGCTTCCACTCTTATTATAGATTTGCTTAGCTTTCCCCCCATTAACGGCAATTCCCTTCAACCCTTTGATGTTTGGTTCCCAGCTTCCTTCCTTATATTGAGAAGAGCCTAGATTGCTAGATAGTTTGCTAACGTTTACATTTTGGAATAAGGCAGATCCATCCCATACGTTAAGACCAAGTAACCCCTTCTTATATAAATCATTATGAACATCAATGACAGGAGCATAATGATCCCCCCAATAAACTTGGAGATGATCACCAACCGCCTTTACCTTCAGGTGATAAATCCCTCCTTCTTGCAGGTTCACTTGGTGTTCGACTTTTAATCTCGACTCATCACGAGCATCACGAAGACGAATAATTCCCGCAGTTGGCACGATTTGCAGCATGTACGAGTCCCACCCATCTTCATTTGATCGGAACACTAATGTGGCGTCTGCGTTCTTGTCGATGATTTTTACATCGGCTTCATAAATAAAATCTTCAGTTGTAACACCCGATATCGCCATGGCATTTTCCTTAGGTTCTGAAGTGAGCAAAAGTCCCTGTTCTGTGTCTTCTAATGTGCCTTTCCCTTTCACTTGCCAGTCTGTTAGATTCGTATTTGCTTTGGTTGTATTTTCAATAATAGTTGAACCCTCCTCGCTTTCTGTCGATTCAGTTGCCCTGCCTGTCGTAGGATGAGTAAAAATCGTTCCCATTGCAGCCGTGATAAGCACGATTGACAAAAATACAAAAGTCCATTTTTTCAAAGTCGATTTCATCCTTTGCCCTCTCTTCCAATTACATTAATTACTAGATTGATAATTTTATTAGAGCTCGATTATAAATTCACTTCTTCGATTCCATCTCATCAAAAACTGTATCTTCATACTTGTGCTTTTTACCATTTAGGATGTCTTTAACTTTGACTGGCTGGCCAATTGTTGCGGATTCTAGTGCAGCAAATACAACTCCTAATGCTTCTAGGCCTCTTTGAGCACTAGAAATAGGTGTCTTATTTTCAACTATAGCATCCCATAATTCTACATAGGAGTGGGCTAATGGATGTTCAACAATATCCGATGCATATCTTTCAATTAGCTCTGGTATTAAAATTCTTTTTCCATCTTCAAATGCTACATGCTGTCCCGGACGAAGACATCCTTTATTCCCATAAATCCACACACCTCCGGTTCTTTCACCCTGAGCCGATGTGGCACACATCCAATGTCCAAGTCCTCCATTTTTAAATTTGAATACTGTAACTGCCGTATCTTCTCCAGTAGGTTTAATTGTCACTTCACCATTACTTAATTCTTTTTCAAAAATTTCTGTATAAGCAAAAACCTCATCAATCGCACCATTAATTTCAGTGAAGAAGTGTGTTCGATGTACACCGTGATCATTAATCCAGCCAGCACCAGCCTTCCCCTTCATATGCCTCCACGGAGTACCAGCGAAAAATCCTCGATTTAAAGAAACTGTCGCATAATCCATAATTAAAGAAACAGAACCAATTATTCCATCTTTTACAGCATTCACCATCGCAACATTAGCTGCACCTAACACACTTGGTTCTGAAACTGTTAGAACACGATTATACTTTTTGGCATCAGAAATCATTTTCTGACCAAAAGAAGGGGTAATTGCTAACGGCTTTTGCATTTGTACATTTACCCCTGCGGCAAAGCAATCTTCAGCTACTGTATGATGCAAATCATGGTTAACCAAAACAGAAACGGCATCTAATTGTTTTTTTTCTAACATCACACGATAATCAGAATATACAGCTGGCCGTTTTCCTAACCTTTTTTCCACCTCTATAGAAAAATTTTCAGCTCTTTCAACCTGAATGTCACATACTGCTGACAATTCAAATATTTCGAGTCCTTTGTTCTTTAACTCCGCTAATCCTTCAACATGTTCAATTGAAATAACTCCACATCCTATAAAGCCTAATTGCATGAAATGCCCTCCTATTAAGTGTTTTATACTCAATTAATGGCTGAAAAAGGGCAGGTTCACTCAGGTTGAAATCTGCCCTTACTCAAATAATTCATTTAGTTTGAAATAACAATTAACTTCAGCAGTTCAGAAAAAGCAAGACTGGATGTAGTCATTAAAAAATCGAAGCCAATTGAACGATCGCTAACGAGGCTAATTTAACTTTCTTATCTGTGGTATATAATTCAATCCCTGTGCTTTTAGGATCAGGGAAGATTAAATCCGTGATCACCACTTGGCCATTGTTCGCAAAAATCTCGACGGAAGAACTATCAACAAAAATTTGCAGTTTAATTCTATTATTCTCCGACTTTAACGGAGCTCCATGCATACAAGGAAAATATTCGTTAAATTCAGTAACCCCCGAGTTAATCCGATTAACAAAAAGGAATTCATTTACAGCGTCATATCCTATTATGGTTTCCTTTGAATCGGAATTTTGGATTTTGATACCAAATTCTGTTGCCGAATGCAGTTCAAATTCAGCAATAATTTCTAACCGATTTCCATTAACGTCAACTGAAACATTTTTCTCCGGTTCAAGAATGAACTGATCCCATGAGCGTTTTTCCCCTCTGATTTTTTCAAGCTCAGCCACTGGAGCTTGAATAAGTCTAACGCCATCGGAGGTTTCTTTTAATGATAACTCCCTCGGAAGGGTCATGGCACTTCTCCACCCGACGGTTGGGGTTTCATTCGCATATTTCCAATTACTCATCCAGCCAATAAAGAGCCGCCGTCCATCTTCATGTGGAATATCTGACCATGTTACTCCAGCATAATTATCTCTTCCATGGTCAAGCCAAAGAACTGTGTCATCAGGGTTATCATTGGTAAACAAGATACCATCAAATTCACCGATAAAGTACTGTGTTCTTGAACCCTCGGCAAATGCAGTATCATTACCAATACTTACAATCATCACCCATTTGCTCGAATCCTTATTTCCGTCAACCGGTAACTTAAAGATGTCAGGACACTCCCAGACACCAGCATGGGATCCAGCTTGAGCACCGAATTCACTAGCAAACTCCCAAGATATTAGGTTGTCTGAACTATAAAACCTTACATGGTTCCCCGCAGCAAGAATCATCATCCACTTATTGGTTTCTTCATGCCAAAATACTTTTGGATCACGGAAATCTGTAATTGATTCCTCCACTAAGACGGGATTTCCTTCATATTTAGTCCAAGTACGTCCACGATCTGTACTATAGGCAAGACTCTGCCTTTGTCTTGGACGGTCTGAATCCGGATATTGATCCGCATGTGTAAAAATGGCTACAAGTCCAGATGCACCTTTAAAAAAACCTGTTGAATCATTCCAATCGACCACCACACTGCCAGAAAATATGTCTCCATGCTCGTCAGGTGCCAAAGCGATTGGATGGTGATCCCAATGAATTAGATCTTTGCTTACAGCATGCCCCCAATGCATGGGCCCCCATGTCGTACCGTAAGGATGGTGCTGATAAAACAAATGGTACTCCCCGGCATAATAAACCATTCCATTTGGATCATTCATCCAGTTCGATTCGGGTGAAAAATGATACTGCGGACGAAACCTTTCTTTCATATCAACGTTTATCATAATGATTCCATTCCCCTTTTAATAAAAACTTGGCTGTCTCTTAATGCGCTAATTTCTTCCATAAATGGCATTGCCGGGATTGCCCCTTTTTTCGTTGTTGCTAAGGCTCCTACGGCATTCGCAAATATTACTATTTGTTTTACATCATTTAAAGTCAATTCAGATAGCGAACGATTAAACTCAAGAATCTGATAAAGAACGCCTGCTAAAAAGGCATCTCCTGCACCTGTTGTATCGATTGATTCAACCTTATAGCCACTGCATTTTCCCACTTTTTCTCCCAAACGGTAGAAGCAGCCTTCTCCTCCCATGGTAACGAAGATTAATTGGGTATGAAACCGATCATAGATATAGGCCGTACCCCTTTGAGGATCTTTCGTGCCTGAAATAAAATCTAGCTCTTCTTCAGATATTTTTAAGACGTTGGCATATCCTAAACCAATAGAAAACATCTCCTTTGCGCGGCTCAAATCCCCCCAAAGATTAACTCTTAAATTGGGATCAAAGGATATGAGTTGGCCCTTTTCTTTCGCATACTTAATCGCCAATAAAGTGGCAGATGCAGCAGGTTCATGTGTCATGGAGATCGTTCCGAAATGGAAAATACGCGTATGATCTAATAACTCTAGATTGACTTCTTGCGCCTTTAACATCATATCCGCCCCAGGATTACGATAGAAACTGAAAGACCGATCCCCTTGTTCATCTAAATGTACAAAAGCTAGTGTTGTATTTGTCTCACTCGAGAACACAAGGCCCTTCGTGTTGATGTTATTCTTCCCTAAAACAGAATGTAAATAATGACCAAACTGATCATTACCTACCTTACCAATAAACGCAGTTTTCTTTCCTAACTTAGCTAGTGCTGCAAGAACGTTTGCTGGTGCTCCTCCTGGATTCCTTTCAAACCGCACTTCACCACTTTCTGATTTACCTGCTGGCGTAAAATCTATCAATAATTCACCCACTGCCGTTAAATCGAACATGTCTACTCACCTAACTTTATGAAAAATAAGCCGAACAGAAACGAAATTCTGTTTCGGCTTGGATGGTCATTCTTTAATTTAATAATCTACTAATTTATTCCCCAGCATTATACTTATCTAAAGCTTTTTGTTTAATGTCTAATAGTTTTGGAAGTCCGTTTTTGTCCAATTGTTTTAAATAGTCGTCCCATTGTTTTTCAATACCGCCTTTTAAAATCCATTCCGCTTTCTTTCTTTCCACATATGGTTTTACCACTGTCTCTAGTTGTGTTAATTGATCTTGATCGTCTTTACCTAAGAAAATTGGTGGATAATTATAGGTTGCTTTCATAAAAGGAACATATATTTTATGCAGGATATCAAGTCTCCAAGCAGCATCATCTGGCATGGTGGTTACCGTTCCATAGTAGTTATTTAAAACGGCCAAAGGCCCATCAACATTTGTTTTCTGCCTTATATCCCAAGGTGAAGCGGAACCAAGCGGTAAATGTTTTAGAGAACCATTGCTGGTAAGTTCAAAGATATTTTGTTGCTTTTTATCTCCATAAGTACCCCAGTTATTTTGTACAGATTGAATTGGTTCATAAGCCTTATCAATCCATTTTACTGTTAATTCAAGATTCTTGTTTGCACTTGTTACGACCATTCGGCCCCTATCAAAACCATATCCATTGGTCCTTGCAACATTGATCTGCCCATCTGGTCCTTTTAATGGAGGAAGTGGAACATAATCTTCATTATTACCAGAAATATTGGCTCTGTCCCACGTAAAGTATAAGCCGTAGCGACCGTTTTTCCCCTTGGCCACATACGTATTCCAATCTTGCGTAAAGGCCTCTTTATCGATTAAACCCTTTTGCTGCAGCTGGTGAAGCCATTCAATTCCCTTTTTATATCCCTCTTGGTTTGCTGTATACATGACTTTCTTATCTTCTGATACTACATAATGATCATAGTTATCGCCTGACCCGAAGGCACCTAAGAGCATAGCCGGATCTTCACCGCCATGGTTAATCATGAAAGACATCGGAATGATATCATTTTTCCCTTCTGGCTTCTTTTCTTTAAACGCAATTAAAACTTTTTCTAACTCATCAGTAGTTGTCGGCATTTTTAAACCTAACTCATCTAACCATTTCTTATTAATCCAAGGTATGTCATCTAACGCTTGAATCGCTTCTTTCCCACTGCCAAGTTCCTCGATCCATGGGAAGGAATAGATATGTCCATCAGAAGCAGTAATTAATTTTTTATATTCCGGGCGAGTATCTAGAACTTTCTTGAAATTTGGCATATATTTATCAATTAGTGTTTCTACAGGGACAATAACTCCTTGTTTCGCGTATCTCAGAATATCATTATCGCTTAAACCCGCTTGAAATACGGCATCCGGCAGGTCGCCGCTAGCAAGTTCTAAGTTTCTTTTATCTCCAAATTGTTCCCAAGGATAATTCGTCCAATCGATATGAACATTTGTATCTTTTTCTACTCTTTTCCAAATTAATTTATCATTTGGATTCTTTGGCGCAATTGGTGAACTTTGTGTTAAAAATTTTAGTGTCACCTTTTTATCTAATGGAAAATTGACATTTTTCAGTTCATACTTTGGTGATGAATTGGCCCCATCTGCCTCTTTTTTCGAACTAGCCGAATTCGAACAACCTGAAGCTAGTAAACTTGTAACAAGTGCTGCTGTTATTAAAAAACTCATTTTTTTCTTTTTCTTCATAATCCCTTCACCCCATTTAATAGTTTAAAATTAATTTTTTAACCCTTTATTGAACCCACCATTACTCCTTTTTCAAAGTACTTTTGGAAGAATGGATATATTATTATTAGCGGCAAACTGGAAATGACAATACTTGAATACTTGACCATTTCCGCAATTTGCTGCAGCTGGGCTGTGTTTTGTGCGTCTTGAATCATGCCAGGTCTAGGCTGCATTTGAACAAGAATTGATCGAAGGACAATTTGTAAGGGCTGTAAATTCTCGCTTTTTAAATAAATCATGGCATCAAAATAAGAATTCCATTGTGCGACAAATTGATATAACACTAATACAGCTATGATTGGTTTACTTAATGGAAGCAGTATTTTAAAGAAAAACTGGATTTCCGATGTACCGTCAACAATAGCGGCTTCTCGTAATTCATCTGGGATGCCCTGAAAGTAGGCTCTTGCTAAAATAATGTTCCATACATTTACAGCACCTGGTAATAAAATGGCCCAAATCGTATCCAGCATATTTAAATTTTTGACTAGCAGATACGTTGGGATTAATCCCCCGCCAAAAAACATCGTTATAATAAAGAGAGTCATCATCAGTTTTCTGCCGACAAAATCCTTCCTTGATAATGGATAAGCGGCGAATAACGTGATTGTAACTGAAATAATCGAAAAAGCCGTGGAGTAAAACAGTGAATTCCTAAAACCTATTAATAGTGATCCATCTTTAAATACTCGTGAATATCCCTGAAGTGTCCATTTGGATGGATTAAGGGTAATCCCACTGTTTAACAAAGTTGCTGGATTTGTAAACGATGCCAAAATGACATAAATTAATGGGATTAAAATAGCAAATACGATTAAGGTCAGGATAATCCCGTTTGTTGTTAAGATGACCTTATCAGCCCTCGTTTGATGCTTAAACATACCTCTCACCTCCATCTAGTAGATTTATATACCTTCTCCTTCATTTAACCGTTTTACGATTTGGTTAACGCTGATTAGTAAGATGACATTAATCACGGCGTTGAAAAGGCCAATTGCTGTTGAGTAACCATAGTCCCCCATCTGCAAGCCAATTTTATAAACATAGGTAGGCAATATTTCAGATGTAGGAAGGTTCATTGATGTTTGCAATAAATACGCTTTTTCAAACCCAAGGCTCATGATGTTTCCGGCAGCTAAAATAAATTGAATCACCATAATCGGTTTAATTGTTGGCAAATCGATATGACGTATTTGCTGCAATATATTAGCTCCATCTATTTTTGCAGCATCAATTAAGTCTTGGCTTACATTGGAAAGTGCTGCTAAATAAACAATCGAGGCCCAACCCGCAAATTGCCAAATATCACTTATAATATAGATCGACCTGAAATAACTAGGTTCTGTCATGAAAGAGACACTGTCTCCACCCAAAAAAGTGATGAAACGATTAATAGGTCCAACCGGTGATAGGAAAATGAAAACGATCCCAACTACAACAACGACTGAAATAAAATTTGGAGCATATAAGACTAATTGAATATTTTTCTTAATGGACACTCTTTTGATTCGATGAATCATAAGTGCTAGAATAATAGGTACAGGAAAGCCAAATATTAATCCAAAGGCACTTAATTTTAGGGTGTTCTTTAAGAGATCCATAAAATCTGGGGTGCTCATAAACTTCTCGAAATTCTTCCATCCAATCCACGGACTACCCATAATTCCTTGTAGTGGATTAAAATCTTTGAAGGCAATAATGGCTCCGTACATGGGTACGTATTTAAAAATAATAAGCAGGATTAAGGCTGGAAGAACAAGGAGATATAATTGATAATTGTTCTTCATATACTTTAAATTCCTCGACATTTTGGTGCCCACTTCTGCTTTCCTTACTTCGTTTGAACCATTCTCTACCTTTTGGTATATCTGTTCCACAATTGCTTCCTCCTCTCAGGGGTATTTTCTTCTTCTGGCTTTACTTTAACAAAATGACTCCTATGAATATTTCAATATTTTCGGTTTAAGGTATTTAATATTTTCGGCACTTCGAAACCGGTTACAACTTGAACAAATAAAAAAACCTCTAGTTTTGAACTAGAGGATACCTTTTAGGGGTTCTGTATTTGTTTTAGATTAGTGTTAATTTTCTCCACGGCTTCCTTTGCAGAAGCCCCTACATCATTTCCACCAAGTCCAACCTCTTCAAATAAGGTCTTTAGGGCATCGCTGATCACAGGATAAGCCGGGGTAACCGGGCGGTTTTTAGAAAATTTTTGTGCTTGTTGTAAAAAGATATTTTTAGGATATTGATTAAATTCAGGAAAGTCTTTCGCAACAGAGTATCTAGCAGGTATATCACCTGTTTCCTCGACATACATTTTTATCCCTTCATAACTTGTAACATATTTGATAAACTCCCAAGCTTCCTTTGAGTATTTAGTTTTGGAGGAGATACCGAGGGCCCATCCTCCATTTGGAACAACTTGATACTTCTCTTTTGGCAAAGGGGCAACTCCAAAATCTTCACCTAATTTAAACTCAGAACTATTTTCCAAATCCTTCAATCCCCAAGAGCCAAGAACAGTCATCGCGAGTTTCCCTGATATAAATGGGTCTGGCGGTAATTCAAAACCGGCAACTTTATCTTTATAATATAAATCTTGATAGAATTGCAGGGCTTTTAATGCCTCTTTTGAATCCAAATACCCGCTTGCAGTTGTACCATCTGGACTTAGCGCGTCCGCTCCAAACTGCCAAAGGAGAGGCATTTTAAAATAAGCAGGAGACTCGCCATCATTAAAGCCATCTGCAGGATCAATCCCATACACTCCCTTTTCAGGATGGGTTAGTTTTTTGGCAATCTGCAGCACTTCCTCCCATGTCATTGGCTTATTGGGATCGCCTGAAGGAAAAGGTATGCCTGCCTTTTTAAAAAGCCGCTTATTATAAAATAATGCAATACTAGATTCAACGAGAGGAGCCAAGTAAATGTCCCCCTGAAAACTCATTCCTTTTAATGTCGATTCAGGAATATCCTCAATATGTCCCTCGTTTCTCATATATGAGTCGAGTGATGATAATGAACCTGTATTGGCATAAAGCGCCAAGGTTGGGCTGTCAATTGTCAGGACATCAGGAGGGTTTCCAGTGGCAAGCTCGGTTCGCAGTCTTATTTCATAATCACTATAAGGAAATGATTTCATATGAACTTTAATAGCAGGATGAGCTGCTTCGAAAGAAGAAACTAATTTTTCATATGCTCTATTTTCTGCTGCATTTCCATTATTGCGCCAGAAGGTTAGCACGATTGGGTTGGTTTTATTTGGTTTTTCAACATTTTCTGTTTTACTGCTAGAGAATGTTCCAAGGAAAGATAGCGCATACAAGGAACTACTTATAAGTAAAATGGTAAAAGTAATCAAAGATAACCATTTTTTCATCTACATTCCCTCACCTTCCTGCTTTAAAAAATCAACTTATGAATCTAGTGAGTTTCGGAACTCAACAGGGGTTTGTCCAAAATACTTTTTAAAAACGGTACTAAAATACCCTGAGTTAGAAAAGCCAGTCAAGTTTGCCACATCAATTATTTTAAGCTGTTTATCTTCCAGGAACTGCCTGGCCTTCTGTAGTCGTAATTGAACAAGATAATCGCTGAAATTCTGTCCAACAGTATGTTTAAACGTTTCGGATAAATGTGCACTATTGATATGGAAGAGTTCCGATAGCATGGAAAGGGAAATTTCACTTGCGTAATGATGTTCCAAATATTGCTGAACACTAGCTACGATAACTTTTCCGTTCGAAAAACGCGCTACACGGACCTTCTCGATAATTAGCTTCGCTAATTGAAGAAGATGCTCAATTACTTTACTTTGCGAATTGAGTTCCCAAATGCTTTGCTGACAATTCCACATTATCTTTTGAAAATCATTTGTTTCCATATTATATTTTCTTGCGAGTGAGCCTAACAAAAATAACACACGATTAGCAGCAAAGGTAAAGGACATAATTGAGAGGTTTCTGTCCCCTTCCAATAAAAAGTATATATTCTCTTTAAATGCCTCGTAATTGACACTTTCAATTCCATTAGTTAACTTTCTTTCAATCTCAGGTGAAAACTCAAATACTTCGTCTTTTACATTCGACCCATCCAATACTTGTGATTGTGAGCCTAGTTGACTTTGACTCCATGCAAGTAAACTAGAGATATAACCAGTCTTAAAATTTGTAATTCCACAAGTCACATTTCCTATTCCCACAACCGTTTCTAATTTCAAGAGTCTCTTAATCGTCTGTTGTATTTCTTTTACTAGCTTTGAAGGACTGTCTCTATTGTCTGAATCGAGAATCTGTAAAAAGTGAATCATATTTGCATAACTAGGGTCATAAAACGAATACGTTTTGGGATGATCTTTTGCAATTTCCTTACATAACATCTGAAAGGGAATCCATAGTTTCTTTAATCGATTCGGGTTGCATTCCTTCTCTCTTATTTCCACCGTAACAAATTGTACCTCAGCGTTTTCATTTACTAGATCTTCTAACTGCAATTGGAGCAATCTCTCTGTTACCATGTTTAGCTCTAGCCATTCCTCTTTTACAAGGTAGAGTAAATATTGCTCCTGTACTTCTTGAAGCTGAGAATGAACAAGCCTGCGCAATCGAGCCGATTCCGCTTGGATTCGCTTCTCTTCTTCCACTTCCTTGCGAATCTTACTCAATACCTCTACTAATTCATCAGGGGCAACAGGTTTCAACAAATAGTCTTTTACCCCTTGTTTCAATGAACCTCTTACATATTCAAAATCAGAATAACCCGATAAAACAACTACCCTTACGTTCGGAAATTCCTGCTGACAACGTTTCGCTAATTCAATTCCATCCATAATCGGCATCCTCATATCCGTAATAACCACATCGATATCCAAATCCCGAAGTACTTCAAGCGCTTCTGCTCCATTGGAGGCCTCCCCTGCAATTTGGAAGCCTTCTTCTTCCCAGTTCACTTTCATTCGTAAGCCTTTACGAATTTGAATCTCGTCATCTGTGATGATCACCTTCAACATGCCTATCACCCCGATCTGTATTGATACATAACGTAATCCGTGTGCCTGCATTCTTTTCAGATTCAATCGTATAAGAGAAATTTGGACCATAGTAAATCTTCGAGCGACTTAGTACATTCCTTAGTCCAATGCTGCTTCCTTTACTCATGAGGACACTATTTATATCATTTTTCGTTTCGACGCTCATTAAATTGGAGATCACTTCTTCTGACATTCCGATCCCCTTATCTTCAATGACAATAAATACCAAATGATTACTTTGCTTGGTTTTAATAAAAATTTCGGCGGATGTCTTTTCAATAAAACTATATTTCACTGCGTTCTCGACGAGCGGCTGCAAAATAAATTTAATAATAGGAATACTCCTTGTCCCCAAATCTTCTTCAATCTCAATTGATATAGCTTCTTCATATCTTAGCTTTAATATTTCAGTGTAACTGCGAATATACTTTAACTCTTCTCCCAAATTTACTACATCACTGTGCGTGTTCAAGGAATATCTCATCATTCGGCCTAAGTGAATACTTACATCCATAACCTGTTTATTTTTTCCTTGCATTGCTAATCCACCAATAATTTCAAGCGTATTATTTAAAAAGTGTGGATTGATTTGTAATAACAAGGCTTTATATTCTGCATCTTTTTGGCGTAAATTTGCCTCATATTCGGTTTCAATTAAATTCTTCAACCGATCAATCGTCTGATTAAAAACTGTTATTAGGTAACCCACTTCATTATTTGCTGATTTTATGGTCGGCATAAAGCTTTTTGCACCGGAAAAATCACCTTTTTCTATATACCTCATTGCTTTTGCCAACTTACCTAAAGGGCTAACAATATTCGAAGAAATCATGTAAGAAGCTACAATAGTTATTAAAAACACGATGGCACTAGTTAACAGCAGGTTCCGTTGTAAACGCGTGACCTTAGCGAATAATTCAGACTTAGTTACTTCACTAATTAAAATCCAATCTCCTACCCCTAACTTTTGATAGAAAACTAAATATTTTTCTCCATGATCATCCGTTTCGACTATTCCTTTTTGATTTTTATCATCACTTAATTTAATTAAGGTTTGTTTCAAAACCTTTTTAGGAGTTTGAATCTTTCCAGGAAGGATATTTTCGCCATTATGATTGATCAAATAAGCATGTCCGTTTTTTCCAATCTTGGTTTTATTCAACGATGTTTCAAGCAATTCTGAAGGAAAGTTCACCTTAATCATTCCATACGGAACAAATGTATTCATATCGAAGAGGGGTAAAATATAGCTATTAATGTTACCTTGAGTTGGCCGAAATGGATCAATGTGTGACCTAATATATCGCTGTTTATTTTGAGAATAGTCTTTATACCAATCTACTTGATTTAAGTTTGGGATATTTCCCCAGGTCCCTGTCCCATCATTCAAAACAACTGAAATCGACATGCCATTTGAATTGTTTACCATCATCGACGATAACAGCATTTTGAGCTGATTCTTCTGTAACAGCCTCTGTCCATCGGTAATATTGGCATTCTTGCTTTCTAGTTTGATCCATTTTTGTGTCGTTTGGTTCACAAGTACCTGATTCCCTAAATCTTTCGCTTGCGTTGTGATAGAATCCATAAAAAGAGAATATTGGTCCATAGCCTCCACTGTCAGTTCCTGAGTCTGTTCCTCAATGATAGATGTAAACCAGCTTGGGATAATAAAGGACAATATAATTAACGGGATTGTTAATAAACAAGTAAATACGATAAATAAACGATTACGTAAGGAAAAAATCATATCAGTCCCCCTGAAGGCTTAAGTAAGCCCTTACAGTATTATCTAGTTGTATTATTAATTCAATTTAACATATCCTTTCTCATCCTACCAATAGATTTTTATTGGTCAATCTAATTCTTAAATAAAAATATAAGTGACCCAAAATAGAGATACAGCCCCCTTTGGGTCGCTGCATATTGAACATAAAAAAAATAAGCAGAATCCGAATTCGACTCTGCTCATTTCTGACTAATATGTAATTCACGATACTCATTTGGCGTTACGCCTTCGACCTTTTTAAATACCTTACGGAAATACTTGTCGTCCTGGTAACCGACTATGTTGGCTATTTCATAGATTTTGAGCTCACTATTTTTTAATAATGATTTTGCCCGCTCCATCCGGATCTTGATCACATAATCGGAAATATTAACATTAAACTCCTGCTTGAATTTCCTCGAAATATATTCTCTGCTAATATAAAAATGGTCAGATATCTCCTGCAGCTTTACATCCCGGTCAAAATTCGCCTGTAAATATTTCTCGATCTCATATATGACGTTATTGTTTTTCTGAACCGTCTTTCTCTTCACTCTCTTTAAAAAGATGGAAACCTCCCGTAATATACGCTCAATATAAGCTTCCAGCTTAAATGTTCCATAATGGCTAAAAAATTGATCCACTCGATTTTCAATATGATCAGACACTTTGACGTTAATATTGAAATGTTTAAACCAACGATTACTAATAACCAAATACTCACTTTCAAGCAGAAGCAGCTGGCTCCAGGCTAGATAATCGCCTTCCGTATAATCTTTAGAAATTCCCTTAATCAAATCTTCGAAAGCTCTGATCTCACTTGCTTGAACAGCTAATTCAATATCCGATGAATAGGCATAAAGATTTTTTAATTCTGGAGTATGAAGAACATCTTGCCTGTAAACCTTGGTGTCCGTTATATCTAATACATTACTGTTTAATAAAACCTGCTTTGCATGCTGATAGGAATTCATTAACTTGTTTCTATTATCTACATTAATTCCAACAGCAATATGACAAGAAACACTGATAACATTCAGAATTGCTTTATAGATTCGTCCTAACAGTTTTTCAACTTGGGCAAATTGGTCCCAAAAAATAATCACAATTTCACCTTTATGGGCCAGGTAGCGAAAGGCAATTCCACATTCCTTTTCTTGTAAAATCTCATTTATGACATTCAAGAGTGTAAAATACGTTAAATCCCTGTCTCCTTGAAAAGCCTCTATCGCCTTCCGATTAATCCGGACCAGGGCGACAAGGTATTTTTGCGCTTTAGTAAAACCGAATTCTTCATACCACTCTTCTTTAAGATTATCACTATTCAATAATTGTGTGAGTTTCCGATCCCGGTAAACTGGCTTCATTTCATTAATTAATTGGGAGCTGGTCGTTTTACTGTTCCGTTCTTCTTCCTCTTTTCTCCACTCCTTCACCACTTTTGCCAGCGTTTGGTTTAAAATTTCCGGATCAACCGGCTTTAATAAATAGTCTGAACTGCCAAAATGTATAGCTTTACGCATATAGTGGTAATCATCGTAACCAGTTACAACAATCGTTTTACTAGTCGGCTGATTTTCTTTAATCCACTCTAACAACTGTGTACCATCCATCTTGGGCATTTTCATATCAGAAAAAATGATTTCCGGGCGAAGGGTCTGAATCAGCCGGATCGCCTCCTCGCCACTACCGGCCTCATAAATCTCCGTTATCCCATTCTGTTCCCATTCTCCGAGCAGATTAATTCCCTCACGAACGTGTTTTTCATCATCTACGATTAAAACTTTCATGGATGTATCACCTCATTTTGAATATCTCTTGGAATGATTATCGTAACTGTAAATCCGTTTGTTTCCCCACTGGAAACTTCCATTTCTACCCTGTTGCTATAATAGATCTTTAACCGGTCATATATATTTTTCAAACCAATACCAGCGCTTTTTTGCTTTTCATCACTCCCATTGTCGGACAATTCCCGGCGAAGCTGTTCAAGATCGTCTTCCCTAACACCAATTCCGTTATCTTGGACAGAAATGCATAAATAATCATCATGCTCCCCTCTTGCTGTAATCACAATCCTTGCTTTTTCTAGCTGCTGATCAAAGCCATGCTTAAAGCAATTTTCGACAATCGGCTGTAATATCATTTTCGGCACTAGTATCTCTTCTACACTTTTTTCAATATTTAATTCAAACTCAAACTGCTCGTCAAATCTTTGTTTTTGTAAATTAAGATAGGATTTAACATGGTTTACCTCTGCTAAAAATGGGACAACATCATCCTTCATATTCATGCTGTACCGCATGATATTCGATAATGAGTTTAATAACGAATACACCTGGACTGCCTTCAATTTTAAGGCAAGCGTTCCAATCGACTGAAATGCATTATAAAGAAAATGCGGATTTATTTGTGATTGGAGGACTCTTAACTGAGAGGATTTATTTTCAATCTCTAGTTTATATTCACGTTCAATTAATGCATTTATTTTCGAAATCATTAATTTGAAATGTCTGCCCAGCATCCCAATTTCGTCATTTCCTAATGATTCAAAATCTGCTTCAAATACACCTTTTTCTACCTTTTTCATATTTGCAATTAATACTTTGATTGGAGCAGTGAGTCTGAACGAGATGAACATGGTAGCAATTAAAACGATTATAAGTGTAATAATTACAATGATAATATTGGTAAAGACCGTCTGCCTCGCACCTTGGTAAAGTACATCATAAGGAATTCTTTTAACAATGTACCAGTTTTTAAACGAATCAGAGAACTTTTGGTAGACAATTACGCCTGAAAATTTTTCATCTTTCCAGTCAAGGCTTTTATTAGCCTCCGGTTCCTTTTTTAGTTGCTTAAACCACGCTTCTTTATTGACCTTTCCAATTACATTGTTCTTTGAAGAATACACAACGACCCCATCTTCATTCATTATGTATAAGTCTTCGATCCCATCCGTATACAGCCTTCCAGAAATATCTCTTATCTTAGAGAGATTAATATCTATAGATACAAAACCTAAAATAGTATCTAATGGTACATCTCTTATAATCGTATGGAAACTTAATACCTGATTTTTCTCGGAGTTAGGTATCACCGACAGATTATTGTAACTATAAATTTCATGGGGCGGCTCAATAACTGAGAAGTCATGAGATCTGCTTAAACGGGAATAGAAAGGATTGGATAAAATACTCTCGTATTTCCCTCTGCCGCTAATTCTTGAATGATAATTGGTATACGAATCTTTTCCTTTATCTATGTAAAGGAGCATTTGTTCAATCTCGGGCCGGGAATTGAAGGTATAGGCAAGCATCCTGCGGACTTCTTCTTGGTTACTGCTTAAGTTATCGGAAACTCCAACCCTCATCACTGACATAAAGGGAGTATAGCGGTATAAAACCGTTGACATTTGTGCGACATCCTCTAAATAGGTAGTGAGCTCTTCTTCCCCTTTAACAATTAACTCATGATTTGTTGTTACAAAACGGTCATTGATCGACTTTGTCGTTTGGTAATAAGTAATCGTAATGGCAATTCCAAAAGGGAGTATGATGACCGCCATTAGAGTAATAATTAGTTTTGTTCGAATCCCCCATTGCATGAGCTTCTGGGCTAGTCCCCAACCTCGAACTAGCCTCCCCCCTTTTCAAAGTAATACTAATTTCCCCATCATTTTAGCATAAGTAAACTTCGTAATACATGGTGTCTATTTTAATGGAGCAAAATGGACTGTTCAATATTTTCCACCCTACTGGTCAATGTAAGCCGTTTCATAATTTTTCAGAATCCCTAAAATAAAGTTATAGGAGGTGCAGTCAGTGAATAATCACAGTGAGTTAGAAAGTTCAGCTTTACCTGGCAAAACTAGTATAAAAATTTCAGAGTCTTCTTCATTAAATAAAAAGAAGAAGCTAAAAGACGCAGGGTTATTCGCCCTATTTGTCGGACCAGTATTCTTAGCGTTTACCATTATTGTCCTAATTCCATTCTTTACGGGTATCTATTACGCCTTCACCGATTGGAACGGAATAACAGGAGATATCAAATGGGTTGGTCTCGATAACTTTAAATACCTATTTACACAGGACAAGCAATTTCAAGATTCCTTTATCCTTACAACTAAATATACCGTTGTAGCCATCGTTTTAACAAATATTATCGGTTTTGCATTAGCGATCCTGGTTACACAGATGTTGAAATCAAGGAATATATTGCGAACCGTATTCTTCATGCCAAACATGGTGGGGGGTCTGTTGCTAGGATTCATCTGGCAATTCATTTTTGTTAAAGGATTTAGTTCACTTGGACAATTAACGCATATTCCTTTTTTTGAATTACCATGGCTAGGAGATGCTAATACCGCCTTCTGGGGAATTGTGATTGTCAGCGTATGGCAAGGGGCAGGCTACATTATGATTATCTATATTGCAGCCTTGCAGAATGTCCCGCAAGAACTAATAGAAGCAGCGAAAATTGATGGAGCAAATAGATTTCAGATTTTGCGCCATATTACCATGCCGCTAGTGGCACCAGCCGTTACAATTTGTTTATTTTTAACCACCGCTTCATCTTTTAAAATTTTCGATGCAAATCTGTCGTTAACGAACGGTGGTCCATTTAAATCAACAGAGATGTTAGCACTGAATATTTACACAGAAGCTTTCGTCAATAACCGTTATGGTATTGGTGAAGCTAAGGCATTAATTTTCTTCATCGTTGTGGCAGCCATTACCGTCCTCCAAGTAACGATTTCGAAGAAAAGGGAGGTTGAGTCATAATGGGAAATAAATATACAAGCAAGAGCTTTGTTCTTGAGATTTTTGCTATCGTGCTTGCTCTTGTCTTTTTAGTACCGTTTTATTACTTGATTTCAAACTCCTTAAAACCGTTTGCTGAAATTTTGTCCAATACTTCTGCAATTCCAAAAGTGTTCATGCTTGATAACTATATTAACGCTTTTGAGAAATTGGATTATTTAAGGGTGTTTTCTAATTCCTTAATAATCACAGTTATCAGTAATATCGTACTGGTTATTTTTTGCTCAATGGCCGCTTATATGTTAGTCAGAACGAAAAAGAAAATTAGTAACATCATCTTTATGACCTTTGTTGCTGCAATGATTATCCCATTTCAATCGATCATGATTCCGCTTATCAAAACGGCTGGAACTCTCGGAATGTTGAACAGCATTTGGGGACTTGTCATTATGTATTTGGGATTCGGTTCTGGAATGACAATCTTCTTATATCACGGTTTCATCAAAGGGATACCAGTTGAGTTGGAAGAAGCAGCGATTATTGACGGATGTTCAAGGTTTGGTGTTTTCTGGAGAATTGTTTTTCCATTATTGAAACCTATAACAGTAACCATTGTTATTTTGAATAGCTTATGGATCTGGAACGACTACCTATTGCCTTCACTTGTCTTGCAAAATCCAGAATATAGGACAATTCCATTGGCAACCTTCTTCTTCTTTGGACAATATACAAAACAATGGGATTTAGCATTAGCAGCACTTGTTCTTGGTATCATACCATTGTTAATATTCTTCTTTTCAATGCAAAGACACATTATCAAAGGGATTACGAGTGGTTCTATCAAGTAAATCGAAAAGCGGAGGCGCCTTGGCCAGAATAAAAAGTAGTTCATTTCTTCCCAGGCGCTGCTGCTAGATAACTCTCACTAGGGTCAACCCCCGCTGCCAGAATCGACTGACAGCAGGGATAAATAAATTAGATAGATAATTCAGGAGGGAAAACAAATGGCATTTAAAAAATATTCAATCGCAGCGGGGATTTTATCAGCCTCACTTCTTCTAGGAGCTTGCGGCAATAGTGACAGCGCATCCGGTACGAAAAAAGACAGCGGCAGCAAGGATGGAAAAGTAGTCGTTGATATCTTTAACGGTAAGGTTGAAATTGCAGATCAGTTGAAAGCGTTAACAGATAAATATACAAAAGAACATCCAAACGTTACATTTAATATCGAATCAGTTGGCGGCGGCGCTGATGGTGCAGCAGCCCTTAAAGCAAAATTCGCTTCAAACAAAGCACCTGACATTTTTGGAAACGGCGGATATCAAGAAGCGATTACTTGGAAGGATAAATTAGAAGATCTATCTGACCAGCCTTGGGTAAAAGATGCTTATGAAGATGCCTTAAAACCAATGACAATGGATGGAAAAATCTATGGCCAGCCAGTTAACATGGAAGGTTACGGTTTTGCTTACAATAAGAAATTATTTGAGAAAGCTGGTATTACAGAACTTCCAAAAACTTACTCAGAATTAGAAGCAGCAGCGAAGAAGCTTAAGGCTGCTGGAGTCACTCCTTTCTCTGTTGGCTATGCGGAATGGTGGGTATTAGCAAACCATGGTCTTAACGTTCCATTTGCTTACGAACAAGCAGATAACGAAAACTTTATCCCTGGTTTAAATGAAGGTAAATCAAAGATTGCAGGAAACAAATACTTTGAAGACTACTTTAAGCTTGTGGATTTAACAGTTAAGTATGGAAACAAAAATCCATTAACTACTGACTATAATACAGAAGTAACTCAATTTGCTAACGGCGAAACTGCCATGATTCAGCAAGGAAACTGGATTCAGCCAATGCTGGATAAATTGACTCCTGGTATGGAAGTCGGCTTTATTCCTTTAGCACTTACAGATGATGCAGCACAAGCAGATAAATTAATGGTTGACGTACCAACTAACTGGGTTGTTTATAACAAAGCACCTAATCCAGACAAAAAGGCTGCAAAAGATTTCTTGAATTGGATGGTAACTTCTGAAGAAGGTAAGACTGCATTAGTTAAAGATTTCAAATATGTACCTGCCTTTAAAACAATTGAAGCAAAAGCAGAAGATATTGGACCACTAGGTGCCGACCTTCAAAAGTATTCTAATGACGGAAAAACGTATTCTTGGCAGTTCATGAAGTATCCTGATGGTGCTGGACAAGAGTTTGGTGCAACACTACAAGCATATGTTGGCGGTCAAAAAACGAAAGAAGAAGCTATGAAAGCTCTTGACGCAACATGGGCTAAATTAAAAAAATAAATTAAGAAAAGCGCAAGCGCCTTGTTCAGCCCCGACAATCACAAGACGAGCCGGCCGAAAGGTTGCTCTTTAACCTTTTGGACGGATTGGCTTGTGACCTCGAGGGGCTAGGCGCTGGAGCTGGACAACTCTCTTGGTAAAAATATTTATACCCTCTAATCTACGTACAAAAGGCTCCTCTCTCAGTGAGAAGAGCCTTTATTTTATTTACTATCCGGTGTGTTTACCATGATTCCAGCTACGTGCGTTAATCTCTCATAAAAGGCTGTTCCTGCAGGATTCTGATCAAGACCAATTTCCTGAAATGCTTCCTTCATACATTTCAGCCAATGCCTAGCCCTGGTTGGTGTTACCTCAAACGGGAGATGCCGCGCTCTCATCGCTGGGGGACCAAATTCTTGACTATAAAGAGCAGGTCCACCTAAAAATTGCGGTAAGAACATTCGCTGTTTTCGTTTGATTTCTTCCATCTCTCCTTGAAAAAGCGGGGCCAGGATTGGATCAGCATAAACACGCGGATAAAAAGCATCCACTAACTTATCAATGGTTTCCTGTCCGCCAATTTCACTATATAGTGATCTAAAATCATAATCCATTTTTCTCACCATCCACTATTATTTTTCCCCTATTTACCTAATAATAAAGGCAAACTAAATAGAGTTTAGTGATGTAAATCACTGTTATCGAAAGTAGTTATTATGCCATCCAAATTTTTGTTATGGTATTCTAATTTAGAATGGTTATTCTCCCAAGAGGTGCTAACGATGAATAAAGCATGGTTTTATGTTGTTCTAACTTGTGTATTTGAATGGATCTGGGTATACGGTTTTAATACTGCCCATACTTGGTGGCAGTGGGCATTGGTTATAGCTGTAATTTTATGGGACTATCATATTCTTCCGAAAGCATGTGAAACGCTCCCAACTGGTACGGTTTACGCGATTTTTGCTGGAATTGGTACAATTGGAACAGTTTTAATGGATGTATTCCTTTTTGGAGGCAGGATCAGCATAGGTCAAATCTTTTTTATTTCGATTATTATTATTGGTGTAATTGGTTTAAATCTTTCTGATAATAAGGAAGAAAAAGCGGTCATGAAAGGGGCTGCTTAAGATGGGCTGGTTATTCGTTTTATTAGCTGCTACCAGTGAAGTGGCTGGGGCTGTCGGTTTAAAATTATACAGCCAGCAAAAAAATATCGGGAATGGAATTCTTTATATTGGCGGTTTCGGGGCTTCGCTTGCCTTTCTATATGGATCGTTTCAGTTTCTCCAGTTAAGTATTGCCTATGCTGTTTGGGTTGGAATTGGGACAGCCGGGGCCGTTTTCATTAATATGTTTCTTTTAGGTGAATCGAAAAGGGCTGGACGTATTTTTAGTGTTGTATTGATTATTATCGGGGTCATAGGGTTAAATGCACTTTCTTAAAAAATCTGCCAGCTGGACGGCTGGCAGATTTTGCTTTAACTCTTTAAGATATCTTCAATTCTTCCGAGTTCTTCATCTGAAAAGTCAAGATTGTTGACTACTGCAACATTTTCTTCAATTTGACTCACGCGGCTGGCACCAATTAGAACTGATGTCACTTTTCCTCCGCGCAATACCCATGAGAGAGCCAACTGAGATAGGCTTTGTCCACGTTCCACAGCGATTTCGTTTAATTTGGAGATACGCTCCACTACCTGAGGGGTGATCTGTTCCTTTTGCAAGAATTTAGATGCACCTGCAGCACGGGAGTCTGCTGGAATACCAGTTAGGTATTTGTTTGTCAATAAGCCTTGAGATAACGGACTAAAGGCAATTGACCCAACCCCATTTTCTTGTAATACATCCTGCAGACCATCCTCAATCCATCTGTTAAACATGGAATAACTTGGCTGGTGGATAAGAAGAGGCGTACCAAGCTGGTTCAAGATTTTTACTGCTTCTGCTGTTTGCTCGGCACTGTAATTAGAAATCCCAACATATAGCGCTTTTCCTTGACGGACAATAGAATCTAATGCCAGCATGGTCTCCTCTAGCGGTGTGTTCGGGTCCGGACGGTGGGAGTAAAAAATATCCACATAATCAAGACCCATTCGCTTGAGGCTTTGGTCTAAGCTTGAGATTAGGTACTTTCTTGAGCCCCATTCTCCGTAAGGACCAGGCCACATATAATAGCCTGCTTTTGTTGAGATGACCATTTCATCGCGATAAGGAGCGAAATCTGCATTTAACATACGGCCAAACATTTCTTCGGCTGAGCCTGCTGGCGGGCCATAATTATTGGCCAAGTCGAAGTGGGTGATACCTAAATCAAAGGCTCTTCTCAGCATGTCCCTGCCATTTTCATATGTATCGACGCCTCCAAAGTTATGCCAAAGGCCTAAGGAAACAGCTGGGAGCAATAATCCTGAACGTCCAGTTCGATTGTATTTCATGGTTTCGTAACGATTTTCTGCTGCTTGGTAAACCATTGTAATCCCCCTCGCTTTCATTTGTGTAAACCCTTCCACTATTATAATTGACTTAGGGGTTTTTCTAAAGGAATCTTGCTTGGCTGTCAACAAATTTCTATTTTCTTCCCTACCTTATCCTTGCCAATTCCTCTAAAAATGCTGGTCTTCTTTTGTGCTTATCCCTTAACTCTGTAATAAGGTGGTGAGATGCAATTGTCCCACAAGCCTTTTTATAAGTTTTAATTAAGGCACAGACTTTCCGGTATTTTTTTCGATCAGTCGCTTCATCTGCTGATTGATTAATATATTGAGAAAACACATCGTTTACTTCATTAGGATAGTCTTTAATTATATATGGATAATATTCCGTAATTACCAATTTATTGTGCTGACAATAGCGCAATAGCTCCTCTTTCAAATCTTCCTGTATTAAAATCGATACATAAGTAGAAGGCTGATATTTCTGCCTGCCAAATTCATCAACAATTTCTTGCAAAATCGATTCCCATTCACTTACGGGATATAACTCTTTTAACTTTTGATAATATTTAAATTCATTATTAAATAAAAGCTCCCTAGCTAACTCCCTTTGCTTCTCCATGTCCCCAAGCATTTCGTATGCCTGAAAGCGGAATTCCTTCCATTCTTTCACAAGGCCAGGATATGCCTGATCTGCTGCCTCCCCATCTAAACAAAGCTGAATTACCTTTTTATAGTCCTCCGCTTCAAGCTCTAACGCAATCGCCCTCTTTCGGAATTCACTAAAATGGAGATTTTCATCAATAAACTTCCTGGCTGCATCCAATCCCTCACATTTTGTGACTATTTCCAGCTGCAGCAGCTTTACTTCTTTTATGTCATACTTAGCATTCCAAGAAGTCCCGGCTTGCTCAAGGAGGATATCCAATTGTTTTTCTAACTTCTTTCTTATTTCATTATCATGCGAAAAATGGGTACAAATCCTTAAAAGGTCGTACCGCCAATCACTCCAGTCGTCGTAAATTGCTTTTTGCGATTCTTTTAAGATGGCTTCAAAAAGTTTCCTTTGTTCTTTTTCAGGTAAAAGCTTTAAACTCGCTGAAACTGCCTTTTGCGTAATGGCTAGCGCCCAATTAATTATGCTGCCGGCAGAACCATCGGAATCATCCGCATGCTGGAGCATTTTTACAACGGGAGAAAGGACGATAAGGGACAATAGCACCGCATTCTGTGTATCCCCTGCATCTAGTTTCTCCTGTGCCTTTTGCAGTGTTAATTCTGCCCCTTTTAGTGCTTGGCCAATATGACGCCAATCAATAAATCCTTTTCTTTTTGCACCTGTAATGTACTCCTGAATTAACTTTTTAGCAGAAGATATCTCTTCTTTATCAGGACTAAACTTAAAGAGCAATCTTTTTTCTATATCTGGGAACTCCTCAGTTAATTCTAAAATCATGTCAATTAAATCTTCTTTGTTTTGGTTGACTAGAATTGAATTAACACTCCCTTTCCCAGGTTCCTCGCTTTTCGCGGAATCTTGTAATTGAGGCCTTTTGTCTCTTAATGCATAGAGAACAGCTGCCTTATGCTTGCAATATTCATTCAAGTCGTATGGACAATCACAATAAGCATTTACAATGACTTCATCATTCAGATAAACATTTACATGATAGACTTCAGATCCATCAACGAGGGCTTTATAATGAATGTCATCTGAAGTAGTAAGATTTAGGATTTTCCCCTTTTTAAAATAAGCGTGGCCGCGTTCGAGAATTTTATCTTCAATCCACTGCTCAAAATTGGTTAATTTCACAGACTCACCCCCAAGGATAAATTATCTATTATTCTACCATTTTCTAATCCTTGATGCCCTACCCAAAACAAAAGAGCCTGTCCCAACTGGGGCAAGCTCTTGAAAAAATTAATTTAATTTCTCACCGTTTGTAGCAATAAGTTCTTTATACCAATAAAAACTTTGCTTGCGAATACGGCGTAAATCTCTTAAATCAAACTCATCACGGTTAACAAAGATAAAACCGTAACGTTTGCTGCAGCCTTGGTGTGTACTGATAAGGTCAATCGCTGACCATGGGCAGAATCCGAATACCTCAACTCCATCTGTAATGGCCAGCTGCATTTGCTCGATATGCTTACGTAAGAAGTCAACCCGGTATGGATCGTTGATTACATCGCCTTCTTCAAGCTTATCAAATGCACCTAAGCCATTTTCAGTTATAATCAGTGGAAGGTTATAGCGATCATAGATTTCTCTTAGTGTATTTCTAAAGCCAATCGGGTCAATCTCCCAGCCAAACTCATTCTTTTTCAAGTTCGGATTGGTCGCTCCTTTATAAACGCCTGACTCCCCAATCGTAATATGCTGGTCTCCCGTATGATTTACATCGGAACCGTCATCTTCACTTGCGGCTACTGTTTGGGATGTATAATAATTAAAGGCAATAAAGTCAGGCTTTGCAGTTGCTAAAACCTCCATGTCACCATCAAGAATAGTTGGAACATAGCCTTTTTCTTCAAAATAATTCCATGCCGTTGTATTATAGCGGCCAAACACAGCCATATCTAAATAGAGCCAGTTACGGATTGCTGAATAATTTTGAGCTGCCATGATATCCTCCGGCTTAGAGCTAGCTGGATAGATGGATACAATGTTCGGTGCTGGACCAATTTTTGCATTTGGCAGCATTTGATGACACAGGATCATCGCCTTTGCCTGAGCAACAAGCATGTGGTGATTTTGTTGATATAATTCCTTTTTAGGGTTTTCTAGATTAGGATCAACAGTTCCAATCGCATCACCGTGAAGGATCATCATGTTTTGTTCGTTAATGGTCAACCAATAGTTCACGCGGTCACCGAAGTTTTCGAAAAGGGTTTTGGCATACACTTCAAAGGCTTCAATCGTTTCTCTGTTTGACCAGCCGCCTTTTTGCTGAAGAGCATACGGTAAATCAAAGTGATACATCGTAACAATAGGTTCAATCCCATGGGAGACAATTTCGTTGATTAAGTTATTGTAAAACTCGATTCCCTTTTGGTTTAACTTCCCTGAACCATTTGGATAGATTCGTGTCCAGGCAATGGAGAAGCGGTATGCCTTGAAGCCCATTTCGGCCAGTAGCGCAATATCTTCTTTATAATGATGATAGTGGTCGCTGGCTACTTTAAAATCAGTTGTTCCTTCTGGATATTTGGCCATATCAATAACCGAAGGGCCTTTTCCATCTTCATTCCAAGCCCCTTCAATCTGGTAAGCTGATGTGGAACCGCCCCAGAAAAAGTCAGCTGGGAATGGTTTAAGTTTAGTGTGTTTCATTTTTTTTCTCCTCCAATTCATGTCTACTTTAAAGTCTTATAGAACCCTGTAATCTGCGGAATCTTACTCATGTGATTTCTTTTGGGGTTATGAACCCTTCTTATCTGTGGTAGTCCTATCGCGTCTTGTCCTTCAGGGGTTATGAACCACTCTTATCTGTCGAAATCCAATCGTGCCTTGTCCTTCCGGGGTTATGATCCACTCTTATCTGTCGTAGTCCTCTCATGCCTTGTCCTTCAGGGGTTATGAACCACTCTTATCTGTCGAAATCTAATCGCGCCTTGTCCTTCAGGGGTTATGAACCCTTCTTATCTGTCGAAATCCAATCGCGCCTTGTCCTTCAGGGGTTATGAACCACTCTTATCTGTCGAAATCCAATCCCAGCTTGTCCTTCCGGGGTTATGAACCACTCTTATCTGTCGAAATCCAATCGTGCCTTGTCCTTCCGGGGTTATGATCCACTCTTATCTGTCGTAGTCCTCTCATGCCTTGTCCTTCAGGGCTATAGAAGATTTTAATCTCATAAAATTCATCCAAAAGCTCAATCAACTTTATTTTTCAATTTCAAAATACGAAAAGCCGGAAGCACATAGGGCTTTCCGGCAAGCTCCAGTATTAAAGTTGTTCGCCATTAGTGGCAATAACATCTTTATACCAGAAGAAGGATTTTTTCTTACTGCGTTCTAATGTTCCGCTGCCGTCATCGTTCCTATCAACATAAATAAATCCGTAACGTTTAGACATTTCACCAGTAGATGCACTCACTAGATCGATACAGCCCCAAGGAGTGTATCCAATCAGGTTAACACCATCTTCGATCGCTTCACCCATCGCTTTAATATGGTCTCTTAAATAATCAATCCGATAATCGTCATTGATTGAACCATCTGCTTCTACTTGATCTTTTGCCCCAAGACCATTTTCTACAATAAATAAAGGTACTTGATAGCGGTCATAGAGTTTGTTTAGTGAGATTCGTAGTCCTTCTGGATCAATCTCCCAGCCCCAATCACTAGCTTTAAGAAAAGGATTTTTTACACCACCAATAATGTTTCCAGATGCACCTTCCTCGTCCAACTTTTCTTTCTTTTCAGTGCGTGACATATAATAACTGAATCCAATATAATCGACAGTACCTTCTTTAATGATCTCTAAATCGCCATCTTGAATGTCTAATTCGATACCATTTTCCTTAAAGTAACGCTCGGCAAAAGCAGGATATTCACCACGAACTTGGACATCTCCACAATAGTAGTTAAAAATTTGTTCTTCTTTTAAAGCATACATGACATTCTCAGGGTTGCTATCGAAAGCGTACACTGGAGCATAAACAAGCATACATCCGATTTGCGAACCAGGTATAATTTCATGTCCTATTTTTACAGCTAAAGCACTTGCTACAAATTGATGATGCAGCCCTTGGAAGCTTTCTTGTAAACGAGCTTCTTCACTTGAGGCAGAAAAACCTAAGCCGAAAAGTGGGAAATGTGTTGCTCCATTAATTTCGTTAAAAGTCATCCAATATTTCACTTTATTTTTATACCGATTAAAAATGGTTCTAACATAACGTTCAAAGAAACCAATAAGTTTCCGATTTTTCCAGGCTCCATACTCTTTAATAAGGTGTAAAGGTGTTTCATAGTGAGAAATGGTCACGACTGGTTCGATACCATGTTTGTGTAACTCATCAAATACCCGGTCGTAAAAAGCTAAGCCTTCTTCATTCGGCGTTTCTTCATCGCCTCTTGGGAAAATACGTGACCAGGCAATCGACATACGGAATACCTTAAAACCCATTTCCGCAAAAAGAGCAATATCTTCTTTATAACGATGGAAAAAATCAATTCCTTCGTGGTTTGGATAATGATACTTAGTTTGGTCAATCTCATAATCGAAACCAGGTTTCATAAGAAGTTCTAAGCGAGCTTTTCCACCAGGAAGCACGTCTGCAAGATTTAAACCTTTGCCGCCTTCTTGATATGCTCCTTCTAATTGGTTTGCTGCGGTTGCTCCGCCCCATAAAAAGCCTTCTGGAAATTTACGATTCATCAAAAGTCACCTCATTGTTTTTTTATAAATCATTAAGTTTTACAGTAGATCATATGTAGAAAGTCAGGGGAAATTGGATTTCCCCGCACCTCCTATTACTGCAAGGCTAGAAATGCTTCACGTGCGTTAATGTTTCCTTTTTTAACCGGCTCAATGGTTTGGTAACGATCCGGATTTGTAATAATGACTGGAGTAATTAGGTCATATCCTTCTGCCTTAATGGCATCCATATCGAAAGTTACAAGAGTTTGACCTATCTCAACAAAGTCGCCGTCTTCCACATGTGCTGTGAAATGTTTTCCTTCTAGCCTTACTGTTTCCAAACCAACATGGATCAAAATTTCTGCTCCATTATCACTTGTAATCCCGATGGCGTGTTTAGTTTTAAAAATAGTTGTTACTCTACCATTCACAGGAGAAACTACTTTCCCTTCCTGCGGCTGAATGGCTAATCCTTTACCCATGATTTCTGTAGAGAAGGTTGGGTCATTTACTTCGCTTAATGCTTTTACCTCACCTTTTAATGGGCTGAAAATTTTTTCAGCGGCTATAATTAATTCAGACTTAGTGTCAACTGTGTTAGTTGATTCGGCTGTTGTTGAATCTTGCTCTTCTTCACTTTCTACATCTTCAAATCCCATAATAAAAGTAGCGATAGCACCTGCTGCGAAAGCAATTGGTAATCCAATGATAGCTAATACAAATGTCGATCCGATAAAGGAAGTGATACCTGGTAGACCAACGTTACCACCAAGAATGAAATATTTTACACCTACTGCACTGTAGTAAGCGCCGCCAACGGCACCACCAATTAATCCGCCAATAAATGGCTTCTTAAGTCGCATGTTTACACCATACATAGCTGGCTCTGTAATGCCCATAAGTGCAGTTAAACTAGTTGTCATAGCTAGTGACTTAAATGACTTATTTTTAGAACGTAATGATACTGCAAATGTTGCTCCTGCTTGACCCATATTCGCCATAAACATTGAAGGCAGGATCACGTCATAGCCCTTAGTTGTAAGATTGTTCATTACTATTGGAAGGAACGCGTAGTGCATACCTGTCATGATAATTAATGACCAGGTACCACCCAAGATTAATCCTGCAAAGATCCATCCATGTTCAAATAGTGCCCCAACCCCTAATGAAAGCCAGTTTCCGATAATTGAACCTAGTGGACCAACTGCGATTAATGTTACTGGAACAACAATTAATAAAGTTATTGTTGGAACTAGAATTAGCTTAAACATGCTAGGTATAATGCGGTCTACCCATTTTTCAACATAAGCTGCTATCCAAATCGCTAGTAAGATTGGGATGACTGTAGATGAATAAGTTACAGCAGTTACAGGGAGCCCTAAGAAGTGGATCGGTTTACCAGCACTTAATAATGCTGTTAATGTTGGATGTAAAAGAGCGGCCGCAATAGTTGCTGCTACATAAACGTTGCTGCCAAACTTTCGTGCTGCACTGACTGCTAATAGGATCGGCAAGAAGTAGAACGCTCCATCTCCGATTGCATTTAAAATCGTATATGCTTGGCTCTTATCTGTCATCCATCCAAGCGCAATCGCAATGGCAAGAATCCCTTTGATCATACCTGCTCCGGCCATCGCTGGAAGGATTGGTGTGAACGTACCTGAGATTACATCAAAAATAGCATTGATTGGATTTTTACCTCTTGTAGGTTTCTTGCTTTTGCTATCAATCTTAATTGCGCTGTTCTCAAGAATGGCGTTATATACCTTTGGTACATCATTTCCGATAATAATCTGGAACTGGTCACCGCTTACATTTGTGCCCATGATGCCAGGAACTTTTTCTAATCCTTTACGGTCTACCTTACTTCGATCATGTAAATTGAAACGTAATCTTGTCATACAGTGAATGACATTCTGAACATTTCCTTCTCCGCCGACAAGTTCTACGATACTAACTGCTGTTTTTTTGTAGTCCATGGTTATACCTCCTGATTTTTTGTAAAAAAATAACCTGAGGAACATGAGATGGAATTGACCCAATGGTCCCCGCTCGTGTTCCTCAGGTTTTGCCTGCATTACCAGTAACAATCCTGTTTAAAATATAAAGTTTACCGTAGCCGCTTGCAGGTGCTGGCCAGTCCCCACAAAGAAACTACGGCTTAGGGAATAAAAAAAACCTAAATTGTATAGCACACCCATAGAGTAATGGCCTACAATTTAGGTTTTGCCTGCTTGATCAGTAACAATCCTAAAAATTAATTAATTTGTAAACTTATAATAGCATCCGCTTTCACAGGCTGTCAACGCTTTCTTTTTAAAAAATTTCAGGATCTATTTACTACTCGTTCAATATGAATGGTAAGATAGGCCATTTCTTCCTTTGTCAGCTGATGATTATGTGTTTTTGCAATAAAATCGCGGATTTTCTCCACGCATGCAAAGGCGTCTTTTTGCTTCTCTTTGACCATCTCATAGAGAAAATCATCTTCATTGTTGTAGGGAGATTCGGCATATAATCGCTGTGCAAAAAATTTGAGATGAGTAAGAAAACGGAAATAATTCAATGATTCCTCATCAAGGTCTATTTTGAAATGATATTTAACGATATTTAGAATATCCTGAATTAACTTTGTCATGTTAACAACGTTGGGCATTTCTTCGTTTAACTCTGCATTGACAATATGCATGGCAATAAAACCGGCTTCATCCTGTGGAAGAGTAATCCCAAGCATCTCTTGTATTTTTGTTATGGCCTTCAAACCAATTGCATATTCGTCAGCATAAATTCGTTTGATTTCCCAAAGCAACGGATTTGAAATAATTAAGCCTTTTTGACTTCTTTCAATCGCAAAGGTGATATGGTCCGTTAACGAAACATAGATACTGTCATTTAAGTTTTTTCCCAGTTTCTCTTTCGCGTAGGAAATAATCCGTTCCGAGACATCCATGTATTCCATAGGAACATCATACAATAGTGTTTTAAATTTCTCCGAGACATCTTTATTATCTAATTTAAAAGTTTTCTCGATCTTTGATTCGTCCACAAGGTCACCTGGTCTTTTTTGAAACGCAATCCCCCTGCCCATAATTACAAGTTCTTTGTTATGGGAATCGATAACACTGATGACATTGTTATTAATTACTTTTGCAATTTTCATGTCAATCACCTCTAAAAAAATAAAAACCTAAAACTAACGATAATGGCATTAGTCTTAGGTTTTGCCTGATTTAACAGTAACAATCCTATAATATAAAAATTAAATTAATAAAATCTTAACATCAAATAAAAAGACAAGCAATAATTAAAAGAACGACAGATAGGAAAATCGTCCCTTGTTAGTTTTTAGGGAGGAGTCTTTGGATTAACGATTTGGGTTTCTTACGGAATTTTTCAACCATGAATTGGAATCCGTACATAAGGACGGATTTTGCCATAAACAAGATTCCCATTTGATAATGCTTTAATCTTATGAGTGAAACAATTCCCATCCTTTTTAGAATAAACATTCCGGGATAAGAAAATAAAAAGTCCGTGACCAAGTTCACGATTATATAACGAAAAAAGTTCCCAAATGTAAACTTTAAAATCCAAATCGAACCAATCATAAACGGTCCTAAAAGGAAAGGCAATTCCCCCATTGTATTGGGAATTAGTTTATCGTAAAATTTCCACCATACTCTCTTTTTGGCCACTACGCTTTCCACAGATATCCAAGCCATCATAAAAAAGGATGCTGGTAAAAAGCGCTTAAAGTTTCTTTTTCCGAGCATTGGCAATGACATCCATGGAACTATCAATAACACGAGTAACAACATTTTATTATATTTCATCTATAGCCATTCCTTTTTTATTTTTAATATGCGCCATACCCAGTGGTATTATTTACTATTTTGGAAATTACTTCTATAAATTTTTTCAAAATAATGTCATTGACCCATGTTTTTTTTTATAATAATATATTAGTTTGCAAGTATTCTAATTTAACGTGGTTCGAGAACCTCCCACGTAAAAAAACTAAGGAGAAATGAATATGGAGAAATTTGCGCAGCCGGAAAGTACAAATGCCTCAACAGGCAGAGTGCATAGCAATGTGCAAGGAATCGTCGTTAATGGGATTATTGCAGCGTTGTATATTGCAGTTTCAGCGTTGATTCAACCGTTCGGGTTTACCCAAGTACAGTTCCGTATATCGGAGATGTTTAATCACTTAGTCGTATTTAATAAAAAGTACATTTACGGGATTGTTTTAGGGGTATTTTTGACGAACTTATTTTTCTCGCCAATGAAGGCTTACGATTTGATTTTCGGAGTAGGCCAATCAGTGATTGCTTTAGTCATTACGATTTTATGTTCACGATTCATTAGAGAAATATGGGCTAGAATGGTAGTCAATACCCTTATTTTCACGGTAACGATGTTCTTAATTGCACTTGAACTTCATTTAGCATTTGATCTGCCTTTCCTATTCACATGGCTGACAACCGCTATTGGTGAATTAGTTGTGATGGCTGTCGGAATGCCGGTCATGTATGTCCTCAATAAACGAATCCATTTTGAAAAAATGGTTTAATTGTAAACGAAGGGTTGCCGCTTTTTGTGGCAGCTCTTTTATTTTTGAATGGAAATCGTGGCAAGGGTAGAAGTAATACATCAGGTTTTCTCGAGATTAAGCAGATAGATGGCAATTAAATTTTCAAAAAATTATAATATTTAGGTAAGTATTTTAATTTAAACCGATATATTTATCATTAAGCATCATTACAACAATCAGGAATAAACATCAATCATTGACTAAAGGGGGAAAATGGGATGGTTCAACGTCCAGAAGCGAGTGAGTTTCCTAAGTATTACCAGCCATATGTAAAGTTAGTTCCAGATGGGGACTTCATTGAGATTTTGAAGGAGAACTTGGAGAACACTACAGCCTTAGCTGATCGTATATCAGAGAAAGATGGGCAGTCTCGATATGCTCCAGGTAAGTGGAGTATCAAGGAGGTCCTTGGTCATATGACGGACACCGAACGGATTATGAGCTATCGTCTGCTGCGAGTCGGCCGCGGCGATCAAACACCACTTGCTGGTTTCAATGAGAACGACTATATTGCTGCATCTAACTTTAATACGTTGTCGGTTAAACAAATCTTGGAAGACTTCACAGCTGTACGCAGGGCTACCATCACACTCGTTAACAATATGCCAGATGAAGCCTGGGAGAGGATTGGCGTTGCCAACAATTCCGAAATCACTGCACGTGCCCTTGCCTACATCATAGCAGGCCACGCACTGCATCATCTTAAAATAATAAATGAACGATACCTATAGTATTAATGGTGTCAGGCACCATTATTTGGTTAAGCATAGGTGATAGAAAAAAAACCTTAATGGGTTTTCTTTTTGTTGCGAACATTTGTTCTTTGTTTTATAATTGAAATATTGGTAAGAATAGGAATTGTGTTGTTTCACTTATCCTTGTGCATACCAATGTTGTTTTATGTTCCAAACGGAAAGTGAAGTTTACCCATTAACCAAGGAGCTGATTTATTATGACATTACGTTTGATTCCCTATTTAGTGATGAATGGTAATGCAAAGGAAGCAATTGATTTTTATCAAAAGGCCTTAGATGCTCAGGTTCTCTTCAGCCAATCATTCGGTGAGATGCCGGAGAACCCTGAATTTCCATTACCTGCAGAGGCGAAGGATCTTGTTAGTCATGCAACCATTAAAGTTGGTGAAACAGAGCTAATGTTTTCCGATACTTTTCCTGGCCAGCCACATCAGAGCGGTAACCAGGTAACAATCTGTATTACAACGAATGATGCTGACCAGGCGCATAAATTCTTTGATGCATTACAGGATGGCGGTCAAGTGGGTATGCCGCTGCAAGAGACCTTCTTTAGCCCAGCATACGGCAGTGTAACGGATAAGTTCGGGGTTAATTTTCAAGTCTTTACTGAGGGTAGATAATCCTTTTGATCCCTTCCCTATACGGATATCAGCATGAGGCTCCTATACATAACGGAAAAGCAACTAAAAACGGCTTTGCATGCATTTTATGCAGCAAAGCCGTTTTTTTGAGTTTTTATCCATTTCTCACTCACTGATCGAGTCAATATTAATTTCGTTTATAAATTAACCTTTGCCTCTACACCATAATGGTCAGATACCACCATTTTATTGTGATTGTTAAAGATGACTCTTGAAGAATCTACTTGTACAGGTTGATTGGTTAAGATTAAATCAATTCGCAGGTCTTGTTTATTATTGCTCCAACCGGCAATTTTTCCTTTAACAGTGATTCCTTCATCATTGTTCTTCGCCAAATGGAACGTGTCATAAAGACCATGATTTAACAAGTATTCATAGCCCTCTCCCTCGAGTGATGCATCGTTGTTGAAATCCCCCATTAGAAAGAAATGCTCATCCCAATTCACTTTTTGAAACAGCTTATCTGCCTGTACCTTAAATGGTTCGACTTCATCGTGCCACCATCCCGTATGACAAGAATAAAAGGTGCAAGGCTTGTCCTGGTAGATAATCGTTGCACCCACTATTCTCCTTGTTTTCCAGTTAATGATATAATCTTCACTTTGTGAGACAAAAAATGAGTGCTTCTGAATGACTGGGTGCTTGGTTAGAAGAGCTAGTCCTTCTTCAAATGTTCCATTCGTGATAAAGTGAGAAATGTCCCATACCATCGAATATTCATTGCTTCCACGCTTTTTTAGTTCCTGTAACAATACGTAGCCGTAATTGTTTTTCCTAACCTGTCCATCCACATACTCTTCCGCTATTGCCTGGCTAACCTCTTGCAAGGCAATTACATCATATGAATTTTCGATTATGGTTTCAGCCAAATGCGCGATCTTATCAAGCTGATGTTCCTCATGCCAAGAATGACAGTTTAATGTTAAGAGTTTCATAATCACCATACCCCGATGTATTTTAACATAGTGAATATTTTAACATACAAGTATGATGTTATAAATTAATGAGTCTTCAACATTGGTATAGTGTTAATACTATTAATGGTGACAGGCACCTTTAACCTAGTCTGGTGCGGGCTGCGGCTGGCTGGTATTTTCTCATTGGTCCTTTTTCGAGGACTTCTTGGAGATAGAGATTACCCTTCGGACTCGTTTTCTTAAGCAGATCCAATAGATATGTAATGTCATCAAGCGCTCTATGTGTTTGATAATCTGTGATATCATGAGCCTGTAATAAAGTCAGGAGTTTTCCGTTTGGAAATCCATAGTTCTTCCAAGGGATATTTCTCATCGTACAATACCACTTTAGTTCATTGACTTCAGGATACATATGGTACAAAAAGCTGCGGTCAAAAGATGCGTTATGAGCAAACACCGTATCAGCACGGTGGAAATAGGTTTTAATTTTCACATCATAGAAGCTTTTCCCTCTTACTAACTCATAAGGAATCCCATGGACACGAAAGGCAGTATCATAATTGTTCCGGGCTGTCCTTGAAAGGGGCTCACGTAAAAAAGAATCCTCCTCGATTATTTCGATGATTTCTCCCGTTTCCCTCCTGTAGGTAAATAACTTCAGTGCAAGTTCAATTACTTCGTCTTTTGTTGGTCCTAAACCGGTTGTTTCAACATCCAATATTAACCCATATTGTTCCGATCTTTGCATACTGATCATTCCTTAAAGTAAAGTTATCCCCATTATATCAGAGCTCTGATAATTAAAACATTACCATTGTTTGGATGTAAGAATGAAGCTAACTGCTACTGACCATTCCCTTAAGAAACGCTTGAATAATGATGTTCAAACTATCATCCAAATCCAACTTCATTTTAAAACCACCTTTTTGCTCTAATGCAGCGAAACCATGCAAAATACTGCGTAATCCTCTAACAGTGTGTAAGGCCTGCTCTCCCTCCAAATGATAGGCTTGCAGGACACGGATTGAAAGGTCAACAATTTTCCTTCCGGCCTGTTGTACCTCTTCGTCATCTGGGTTTGGAGCAAGTAGAGTTGCCTCATAAATCCCTGGATGTTTTCGGGCAAAATTCACGTAAGCCCTGCTCATGGCAAGGACGGCTTCCGTTGTTTCCACCCCATTAGCGGCATCCGCCATTTCCTCATATAATTGGTCGATGCCATAAATAGCAAGTTTTTTTCGTAATCCGGGCAGTCCATCAAAATGGTTATACAATGAAGGGGGGCGAATCCCTAATTTCTTCGCAAGGTTTGCGAGTGTAACCTCGGACATCCCTTGGTGGTCGGCAATTTCCCCCGCTGTATCTAATATTGCGGACATTTCAAGTCCGACTTTTGGTCTTGGTGACATGTTCCTTCTCCTTTATCCGATTTTCCAATGAAATTCTTCTACTGCTTTTTCCATCACAGCAGTTGGGTTCTCCATCATTTCCCCGTGGCCAACCGCGAGCAGCTTGGGTTGATAGCTAAGCAATTTTTTGGCACTTGCTAAAGCCGTTTTCTTACTCCAAGTACCGAAAGCAGGGAATGGAAATAATGGTTTTATATCCCCGGCAACCGCGATACCGCCTCTTGTTTGAAAGGCATCGCCGGCAATTAAAGCTTTAGTCCGCAAATCGAGGAATGACATTGACCCCGGTGTATGACCCGGTGTTTCGATCGCTGTTAATGACCCAACTAAATCGCCTTCATTCAGTAAAATATTGGCCCGGGTTTTTAGATCTTTCGGAACTCCCCCTTTTATCGGAGTTTGATCTTCATGAGGATCAAGTGAACGATCATTATTCATTAGTCTGTAGTCACGGGATGAAATATAGACAGGTACTTCTGGGAGTGTCATTTTGATTTTATCAAGTGCACCCACATGGTCTTCATGGGCATGTGTTAGTACAATTTTAGAAATGGGTTTTCCGATTTTTTCGGCAGCCTGCAATATTCCTTTTGCACAAAATCCAAGGGCAGCATCGATTAACGTTAACCCATCCTCTTCTTCCACCAAATAGCAGTTTACCGGAAAAACACGTGCCATAAACGTTACTTGATAAACATATCCTTTTTTTAACAGCCTCATTAAACCCATCCCCCTAAAACTAATATTGTTAGTTTTATTTTAACTAATCGCATTAGTCTTATCAAGAATCATTTCCAATTTATTGAAATAAAAAAATAAGCACCCACTTCTCAGATTGAGATGGAGATGCTTATCTTGTACCACCAGATATGGTGTGGATTTCTAGTAGCTATTATCCTCATTAAGCTCTTGTTTGCTTTCATACCAATATGTAACCTGTGTAAGGATTGCATAAACAAAAAAGAAATTCATTGCCCAGACATTAATAAAAGGAGCAATGCCTCCATATTCAATCGTTTCATAGCCTTTTAGTTTCATTACGATCATTGATTCGATAAAAATAAGTACAAAACCAATTACACCCGCAACTGCTGCTTTTACCATTGAGCAATCCCTCCAAATTTTTCTGTCCTTTATGCTTATCCCTATTTATACATTAGCAATATTATATTTTCGACAATTTTATGAACACTGATAATTCTATTATATGGCATTTTTTAATAAACACAACTACCCAAAAGTAAAAAAGACGCCTGACACCCTTAGGGTGTCAGGCATCTTTTTTACTTTGTTAACAGTGTTTGTGGTTAAATACTTTATTTACCGTTGTCCTGGCGGTATGTGCCATGACCGTGGTGATATCCGTGACCTGGATAATAGCCTCCATGTCCATGATGATACCCATGTCCTGGATAATAACCGCCATGTCCATGATGATACCCATGTCCTGGATAATAACCGCCATGCCCATGATGATATCCATGACCTGGATACCCTACCGGCGTTGGATAATACCCTCCATGACCGTGATGATAACCCTGACCTGGATAATAGCCGCCTTGGCCATGATGATATGTTTGACCAGGAACCCCAAATTGTCTTTCCTCCATATAAATCCCTCCTTTATATCTAGCTTTAAACAGTGTATGACTATACTTCAAAATCGGAATAGATAGACGCCTATTACTCTGCGAAACATGTTAAAGTTAAGCTAATGGAAAAAGCCATCTTAGACATTAGCAATTTTCACAACTTCTACATAAGTTCTGCATAACTTCTTCATATATTTTTCTTATGATTAAGGTAACTTAATTAGGAAATAGTTCGAAGAACTGATTTCTTAAAACTTCCCATAATTTGATTGGTGAACCCACCAGTCTATTTTTTTGTCCTCAAAACCAAATCTTCACAACTTCCACATAACTTCCCCCTATTATCTACACAAGTTTTCATTATTATAAGAGTAACTTAATTAGGAATAAGTTCGAAGGAGCTCATTTCTTAAAACTTCCCATTTTGGATTGGTGCCGGCACCAATCTATTTTTTTGTCCGAACCACATGCCTGGTGCCTGTCACCATTTCCACTACCCTGACACACAAAAAGCCAGCCAACACAAAGTGTGATGGCTGGTTCGTTTTTAGTCTTTCTTTAATATACTCCTACTTGGTTCCAGGCGGAGGCAACTGCATTGTATTGGGTGCTGCCTGTGCCGTAGAGGTCTGCAGCGGCGGCCAGCAGTGAGGCGCGGGCATCGCTGAAGTTACTTTGTGGATTTAGATACACGGTAAGCGCACGATAGTAGATTTTCTCAGCAACGGATGTTCCTAAGCTGGAGATCGTTAAATAAGCAGCTTTGTTAGGGATTCCACTATTCGTATGCACTCCGCCATTATCAGACGTAGTATTGACATATTTGCTCATGTTATCAGGCTGTCCATAAAGGGCTGGGTTGGATAAACTGCGGAGCGCATCGCCTGATTTACTTGGCGTATACACGTCTTCACCGATTAAATAGTCTCCCTTGTCCATAAATACCCCGAATGTATCGGAAATCGACTCATTCAATGCCCCAGACTGGTTCACATAATCTAACCCTGCTGTTCTTTCCGTTACTGCATGTGTTAATTCATGGCCAACGACATCTAGAGCACCCGACAAAGGTCTAAAGGTTACTCCGTCACCATCCCCATAAACCATTTGTGAACCATTCCAGAAGGCATTATTGTAATTGCGGCTGTAGTGCACCGAAGAACGAATTGTTGCGCCATTGTTATCAAAGCTATTACGATTAAACGTATTTTTGTAATAATCATAGACTTTACCGGCATAGTAGTTGGCATCGACATCCGCGCCTTGGGAAACAGCATTGAATTGATTATCAGCGTCCACTGAGTAATTACCCGGTAACACGGTTCGGCTTTGTGCCGTTCTAGTTTCAATTACCCCGGACATCGGCTTTGTTACATCATATAAATAATAAGTGCTGTTTGAATAATAAGTATTTAGCGTTTTATAGTCCCCTAATACTCCGTACCCAGAGCCTGTTGTCGCACCATCCGCTACAGCATTATACGAATCTAACACATTCCCATTCACAGCATCAACATATACCACCCAGTTAGCACCATATGGCTGGATGAATTGCAGGTTAGTTTTGTAGGCCAGATAGAAATCACTTTCTTTTTTATAAACTACCAATTCTGCTTTTTCCACCGTATCTTCAAATTTCACACCAGTTGGCCCTGCTTCTGCATTGGTTAATGTTTCCTCTTTCGTTAAATTAATAGATTTCCAAGCTTTCTCAAGTGCAGCGTCTTTAGTCAACTGAGCTTTCAGATTCCTCTTAAAATAGTTGGCTGCGGCTGGAAAAACATCGCCATTAATCGCTGTAATGATGCCATTTTTATCAGTATGCACCTTGAATTTGGCCCCATCCACCGGAATTCCTTGCACAGATTGAACAAAATTATAGTGCTTGCTGCCAAGCTCGTCGGTCTGAACATCCAGCAATGTTAAATCTTTATCTGCGTCTAATTGATAGAGCGACTTATTATCTTTTAAAAATTGCTTTACGGATGTTTGATCTTTATAGGCCTTAGTAGATAGTTTACCGTGGACGAAGGAGGGAACGGTTTGCCCTTTTTTCCACGTTACCTTTGCATCCTTGCCAAACTGACTTGCATCCTTAGCAGCTGTAACATTATACGGAACAGTGTTGGCTGCAGCAGCCGTTATCGGCAGTACTGATCCAACCGTTAAACCTAATGCTAGCATGATAGATGTTCTCTTCTTCATCGTTTCCCAGCCTCCTAATAACATATTGTTTTATGGTGCAAGAACATCATATCATGGTAATATCAACCGCATAATTGGGAAAAAAGTGATAAGAAAGGGGCTCAGCAACTGTCGATTCTTGAAATTCTATTAAAAATCCCAACACTCCTATTTGCTGGCGTTGGGAAAATTAATATAAATCAAAGATTCATATTCAGTTCTTTAAATTTTCTTTCCTTCTTTAATTGAATAATGAAGTTTACAATAGGCATATCTTTAAGAACACGCATAAAGCCTATTTCTTCCTCATTAAATTGATCCTTTCCATGCCTTTATTAATCAAATGATTCCCCGCCAAAAAGACAGCAATGCATAAGATGACAGACCAAAAGCCCAATCGGCCTAAATAAATATTTCCAATAAAAATAATCAACAGCAGCCATCCACATTTAAGAGACCAATAGAGGAAATACATGAATTCCCCCCTTTCTGTCATACCATTTGTCTTTATATTCTCTGGAAATGCCTTAAATTTCAATCAGCACGTTCACAACAACTTCCCCCATTGTTTTTCCTATTACAGCCAATTCTTCCGGCCGCCGCAAGTAAAAGCGGCCCTTACTTTCATAAAATCATACATCAGCGCAGCCTTCCTGCCCTTTTCCGTATACGGATTCATCTTTGGGCGAAGACATTCAAGAAAATGCGAATCACATTCACAAGCTGATAAGCCGCGGCTAAGGCAATAGTCATGTTTTTGACAGCATGCGTCAACATCATTAATGGGGGCTCCAGGACCGCTGCAGCCGGGTCCACACCACTTATATCCTGGAAAAATACATAACGAAAAGAGACTCCTTCTCCTCTGATTTTGCATGGTAACACCTCCCTAACCTCTTTCTATTAGGGTATGAAAATTAAATTTGGATGAAATAGCCAAAATCCTATTTAACTATAAAACAACGCTCAAAGCAGGAAAGCCACTGAGCGTTGTTATTTTTAAACATATTCATTATTGCACTACTGAGGTCTTTCGATTTCAAATATCTCCCCTATTTTTGCATAATTATTACCTGCCAAGCGGCTTACCGCAGCTAAGCCTTTAGGATCGATTCTCCCACTTTTATAAAGGCTGCTTTCTATATGATATTGAACAATTCTACCGATTATAAAGTCACATCCCGGGGAATCTGTGCCGCCTAATTCTAAGGCTTGCTCTAATGTGCACTCCATTCTAACTTTAGCTTCCTTTACACCTGGTGTAGAAATCTTTTCGCTTTTTACAGGAGTTAATTGCGCTAAGTCGATTTCACTTTGGTCCGGCGGGAGGCTGGCCGCTGTTTTATTGATGAGTTCAACATTTTGTTCATCTACAATATGCACAACAAATTCTTTAAGGCCGATAATATTTCTCGCGGTATCCTTTTGCCTCCCGCCTGAGCGTTGAATAGCTATGGATAGCAATGGAGGATTGGCTGAAACAATATTAAAATAACTAAACGGTGCACCGTTTAAAACACCCTCGTTTGACATGGATGTCACGAAAGCAATCGGTCTTGGTATAATACTGCCGATTAGAAATTTATAATTTTCTCTTTCGGAATTTTTGGATGGGTCTATAGAAATCATAATGAAGTCCTCTCCTTGTTAAATGATCTAGTATAAATTAAATGTAACTTATTGATACAGTATTCCCCAATTTTATGCGGTTAAAAAAACAAGATTAATCGCCCCCTTCCCTGTAACGGCAGGAATAATATAAATAAGACCATCCACTAAAGTAAGAAGAAAGATTAGTATGAAGAAGGAAAGCCCTATCTTAACTCCTAATGTTAAGAAGATAAATGCAAGTTAAATAGGCATCGAAAAAATAAAATCTCATAAGGCTCCTCCACTAGGGAGTAAATAATGAGAGACTGTATCAAAAAAAGCAGCAATATGGTAAATGGTAATGAAAGCTAAAAAAGAATTCAATAAACTTAACCCAACGCCTTTTGATTAATAGAATTCAGCAAAAAAACAGCCAAATCGTAAGGGCATTATTAATGATAAAATTGATTTTATTTTCAATCGGACTATTTTGCATGACAGTATTTAGTATTAGAGCGATTACAATTAACGGCACGATCCAAAGATAGATTTCTCTTTTCAGATCGGCAAGTGAGTCAAACTGTTCTTTCATCAAATAATCATAGAAATTTTGACTTTCCTCAGATCCATGCATAACAGTTGAATAAATAGCAGAATCTATCTAATATTTGATTGGAATTTTTAGGAGGTTCTATGGAACTCAAACCAACAGCGGGAGAGATTTCGAATTTATGGCAGTTTATTATCGCCAATCAAGCCCACCTTTGTTTATTAACATATTGGGACTTTCACGCGGAGGACGAAGATTTAAAAAAAATTATAGAGAAATCTAAAAAAATAGCTTCAAAAATAGTTGATGATGGTCTTGCTTTATATAAAAAGGCTGGGTTTACTCCGCCAATTGGATTTAGTCTGAAGGGTGACGTGACCCCTGATGTCCCTCGGCTAATGTCCGATAAACTAACCCTATTTGTTCTCCATGTACTTTCCGAATATGGGATATATGGATATGGGTTAACCTTGGGAAAAACAGATCATCCAGAGGTTTTGCCTTTTTTTGAAACATGTCTAAAAAATTCAACGGAGCTTTATCGGATGATTACAGAAACTGTTCATAAAAAGGGATATGGGCATCAGCCTGTTTATATACCAGAACTAAAACAGCCAGAAATGATTGAACATCATTCTTTTATGTCAGGCTGGTGGGGGAACCAACGACAGCTTACAGGGATTGAAATTGATAACCTTATTTTTAGCCTGCGAGGTGTAATTCTCGCCAAAACAATGTTTATGATATTTTCACAAATTGCTAAAGATCCAAAGGTTCAAAAATATTGCCTAAGAGGTAAAAATATAGCTGGAAAAAGGGTAGAAAGATTTCAGTCCTTTAATACAGCGGAAAACCTTCCGTTTCAAGCTACATTTGAATCTGAGATAACAGAATCGACGATTTCTCCTTTCTCCGACCGCCTGATTATGTTTGAAGTGCTTTCGCTCGCTCAAATTGCCATCGCTAGATATGGGAATGCTCTAAGTTTTGTCGTCAGAAGAGATTTAAGCAGTTTATTTGGATTCCTAATTGTTGAGACCGGCACCTTTCTTGATGATGGATTGAACCTAATGATTGAGTATAAATGGTTGGAACAGCCCCCAATGGCTGCCCATAAAATAAAGTAATATAAGCGCTGCATGTTTTCCGATTTTTAAACAAAAGTCCCTAATATACTTATACTCCTGCCTATCGAAAAAAGGCGTCAACACCTAAACTGGTGTCAGACGCCTTTTTTTATCCTAAATGCTTATTCGAAGGTAAATGATTCAAGATTTGCTGATAGGCCGCCGCTTCCTTTACTAAGCCCTTAGCTTGATACATTTTACTAATCTTCCGGACAGGCGAGGGGTTCTGTGGCTGCAGCTCCATCTCCCAAGCGAAACAGTCAATTGCTTTGTCATATTGTTTAAATTCCGCATAATAGTCACCCAAATCCATCATCCGATCAGGATTTTCTAGTAAACCTGTCATTTCCTTTATTTTCCGAATCACCTTTGATGTTGGGAATACGGTCTGAAACGATAAGAGCTTCTCCTCAACAGAAGGAAGATCATATAAATCAAGCAGCTTTACCGATAATTGAAATAATTTCTCCTCCCATTGCAGAAGGGGATGATGATCAGGCAGATGCTCCAATGCAACAATCCATTCATTAATATGTGCTAAGACAAAGTCTGGATCGGATTTTTCCCAAATCTGTTCTAGCAACTCATCATAAGCCGATGGCAGGTCCTCAATAAATGGGAATAAGCAGCTAGCTGCCTTCTCCACCCTACCAGCCTGCAGCATTCTTTCGAGTGTGGGTTTTGCCTCAAGCAAAGAACTAAATGGATTAATATGGACCTGACTTAAGAGGAGGAGCCAGTCTTCCATCGTGATAAATTGTAAGGCTATTTCGGTATATTTTTCTACCCGGCCGGCATCCGGGAGTTCTAACCACAGCAATAAGGCAGCTAGACCATCTTGTTTGTTTAAAAGGAATTCTCTTTCTTTTTGATGGGAACGATGTCTGAAACAGTGTAATTCCACAAATAGTGGATCCTTTTCATAGAGAGAGGGGAAATTGTTGGAATGATAAATTAGATGATACGAATGAAACTCATGTGAATCCATACGTTCCTTTGCAGATTTTAATGAAGGAGAGAAATCATGTAAGAGTTGGATAACTTGAAAGGATTTTAAAAATTTGCCGTTTCTTCTAAAGCTAAAATAGATTTTATCTAAAATACTAATTAGCTGCTCTTGTTCATAAAAGGCGTCAAGTGTCGTCGCAATATAGGCAACTTCCTGGAGTGAAAAATGGAGTTGCAGCTGAGAGAAAAGTTTACTCTTCGAAGGAATGGTAACGGATAGATGGGGTATTAGTGCTGCTATGATTGGGTGAAAAGAATCAATGACTATTCCTTCAGTCAAAGCCTTTTGTATAAACGTTTCATCATCTACATGATCAAGCTTAGCTCCATAAGCCAAAGTGTTTTTATAATAAACTAAGTACCATTTTTCGTTATTCTCGGTTATGACCTCGAAAACCTTGCTCCTTGCAAAAACGGCCGCACGAGCAAGCTTCCCTTTTACCATTTGTTTTTTATCTTTAATCAAAATTTCACTACCCATAGCACTCGTCCCCTTCCTCACATGACAACTGGTTTTATCTAAAGTATATCATAAGTCTGAAAAAGACGAACTAAATCAAACAATTGTTAAAAGCCAGGGATATTAAAATGAAAGGGCCTGCCTCGTTTTTGAGGAAGGCCCAACTTAAATCTATATGGAATAATCCTCTGGGATAAACACCTTTAACTGCTTTGGTTTTATATATACTTCTTCCCCATTTTTAAGGTCAAGGTTTCGAAAATATTCCTTCGTTAATTCGGCTTCTAAATAATCACCAGTATCGTTTCGTATTAATTCCACCTGGACAATTGCACCAATTTGATGAATATAATTGACTTTGGCGCCTGCATAATCCTGCCTATATTCCCGTCTGATACTAATATCATGCGGTCTAGCATACCCAACCGCTTCGGTATTAATAGTCTCTGCAAATTCGGGAGCGTCCACTTCGAACTCCCCTTGCTGTAATTTTCCATTATGCAAACGGCCTTTAAATAGATTCACATTTCCTAAGAAGTGATAAACAAACGGACTATTCGGGTGTTCGTAGACTTCCTCCGGCGTGCCAATCTGTTCAATTTTCCCCTCATTCATGACGACTATCCGGTCAGCCACATCAAGGGCCTCCTCCTGATCATGGGTCACAAATATACTAGTAATTTGATAATCATCATGCAGCCTTCTTAGCCAGCGGCGAAGGTCTTTTCGTACCTTGGCATCCAAAGCGCCAAACGGTTCATCTAACAAAAGCACCTTAGGCTCGACTGCTAATGCCCGGGCAAGGGCGACACGCTGCCGTTGTCCGCCTGATAAATGCGACGGATAACGATTCGCAAATGCTTCAAGTTTTACTAGTTTCAATAATTCAGTGACTTTTTCTTTTATTTCACTTTTTGAGGGTCTATTTTTACGCGGACGGACTTTTAAACCATACGCAATATTATCAAAAACCGTCATGTGGCGGAATAGGGCATAATGTTGAAAAACAAAGCCAACCTTGCGTTCTTTTGCACTCAATAGAGTAATATCCTCATCGCCAAACAGGATTACACCATCGCTGGCATCTTCTAGTCCAGCAATGATTCTTAAGAGAGAGGTTTTCCCAGATCCAGAAGGTCCGAGGAGTGCAACCAGTTCCCCAGTTTGAATGTCTAGATTAATATGTTCAAGGGCTTGAAAGCTTCCGAACGATTTAGAGATGTTATTAATTTGAATGCTCATTTTATGCTTCCCCCTCTTCTGGTATCATGGTCTTATGTGCTTTCCACTCAATGATATTTTTCACTACTAACGTGATGATCGCGAACAGTGACATTAGTGATGCGACGGCAAAGGCCGCCGAAAATTGATATTCATTATATAAAATTTCAATATGAAGCGGCATCGTATTCGTCATTCCGCGAATATGCCCAGAGACAACCGATACCGCACCAAATTCTCCGATGGTCCGGGCCGTACAGAGAATCACTCCATATAATAAGCCCCATTTTATATTTGGAAGGGTTACCAGCCAAAACGTTTTCCATCCGCTTGCCCCAAGTGTCATCGAGGCCTCTTCATCGGCTGTTCCCTGTGTTTGCATTAACGGAATTAATTCTCGCGCTACGAAAGGCAAGGTGATTAGCAAGGTGGCCAGCACAATGCCCGGAACGGCAAAAATTATTTTTATATCATGCGCCTGCAGCCATGGACCAAATAATCCGTGACTGCTGAATAACAAAACAAACACCAGCCCGGCAATAACCGGTGAAATCGCAAACGGCAGGTCAATAATCGTAATCAGCAGACTTTTACCTTTAAAATTAAACTTAGTAATCGCCCATGCCGCGGCCACGCCAAAAATCGCGTTAAGCGGAACGGATATCAGAGCTACAAGCACTGTTAATTTAATCGCCGCTACGGCATCTGGATTGCTGATCGCCTCAAAAAATACGGCACTGCCTTTATCAAAGGCCTTTATAAAGATAGCAATAAGCGGTAAAACCAGAAACAAACCTAAAAATCCGACCGCTAATGTAATCAATAGATAACGAACCCAACGTGGTTCAGCTTCTTTCTTGGGATTCTGTATCTGTGGATTTGAGTATTGTAATGGAACATGTCCGGACATTATTTACACCCCATTATTAAATAAATTTTCGATTGGTCCACCATTGTAATAAGTTAATAACCAATAGCATGCAAAAGGAAAAAACAAGCATGACAGCGGCAATCGCAGTTGCTCCCGCATAGTCATATTGTTCTAGCTTTGTCATGATTAACAACGGGGTAATTTCTGTTTTCATCGGCATATTTCCTGCAATAAATACCACAGAACCATATTCACCCAGCGACCTGGCAAATGCCAAGGCAAAGCCTGTCAGAGCAGCAGGGAACAGCTCAGGCATAACCACTTTTACAAAAGTCTGGACCCTGTTTGCCCCTAAGCTCGCAGAGGCCTCTTCCACTTCTTTATCCACGTTCTGTAACACAGGCTGTACCGTTCGAACCACAAAGGGTAAGCCGATAAACATTAAGGCCACAGTAATTCCGAGTGGAGTAAACGCCACTTTAAAGCTTAAAAACTGTCCAACCCAGCCATTTTCCGTATACAAGGTCGTTAAGGCAATCCCAGCGATCGCGGTTGGCAATGCGAATGGTAAGTCTACGAGCCCATCAATGATCCGCTTACCTGGAAAACGGTATCGAACTAGGACCCAAGCGATTAAAACTCCAAAAATAACATTGATCGCTGCCGCCATTAGAGATGCACCGATGCTTAACTTATAGGATGCCATAACCCTTGGCTCCGAGATGGTATGCCAAATTTTTGACCAAGGAGCTGACGCCGAGTTTATAAAAATCATCGATAAAGGCAAGATAACTAGAATACTAATATAGGTCATCGTGAACCCTAGCGACAGTCCGAAACCAGGCAATACGCCTGTTCTCTTTTTAAAAAGACCCATGAGGTTGACCCCTTCCGATTTAGATACATAGGGAGCACGAATGCTCCCTATTCATATTCTTATTTTGGCTGATAGATTTGGTCGAATGTCCCGCCATCATTAAAATGTTTTTCTTGCGCCTTTTTCCAGCCGCCAAAATAATCATCAATCGTGACCATCTTAATTTGTGGGAAGACATCCGCATATTTCTTCAGAATTTCCTCGTTCCGAGGACGATAGTAATTCTTCGCGATAATTTCCTGTCCCTTATCGGAGTATAAATATTCAAGATAGGCCTTTGCCACTTCTTGTGTTCCCTTTTTATCTGCCACTTTGTCAACAACAGCTACCGGCGGTTCCGCAAGAATGCTGAGTGACGGATTCACGACCTCAAACTTATCTTTTCCTAGCTCATTTAAAGTAAGGTACGCTTCATTCTCCCAGGCAATTAACACATCACCAATTCCGCGTTCTACAAACGTAGTCGTTGCACCACGTGCTCCTGAATCTAACACTTCAACATTTTTATATAATTGACTCATAAAGTTCTTGGTTTTGGCTTCATTTCCGCCAAATTTCTCTTGAGCATACGCCCAAGCGGCTAAATAGTTCCATCTAGCACCGCCAGACGTTTTTGGATTCGGAGTGATAACAGAGACTCCTTTCTTCGTCAAGTCATCCCAATCCTTAATTCCTTTTGGATTCCCTTTTCTAACTAAGAAAACAATCGTTGAAGTATACGGTGTAGAATTATCCTTTAAATTCTTTTGCCAGTCCTTTGCAAGCAAACCATTATTAGCAATCTCATCAATATCATAGGCCAATGCCAGTGTTACAACATCTGCCTCAAGTCCATCAATAACTGCACGCCCTTGTTTACCAGAACCTCCATGTGATTGTTGAACGGTGACCTGCTGACCGGTTTTCTTTTCCCAGTATTGAGCAAATTCCTTATTGTACTCTTCATAAAGTTCTCTCGTCGGATCGTACGAGACGTTTAATAACTGGACTGGATCTTTCTTTTTAGTCGTATCTTGAGCGGCTGTTTTCTCTTTTTTCGTGGATGTTTCAGTACTAGATTTCTCGTTACTGCTGCACCCTGCTAAAATAAGTGCGATTAACACAAGTACCAGTGTAAATTTGTATAAATGTTTCTTCATCATGATTCCCCCTCTGATTTAAAAAAGCTGCTTAATTTTTATCCCTGCTTAGGAATCGTTGTGCCTCTCTCCAGGCAGAACTTAAGCATATGTAAAATTAAGCAGCCTTCAGTCGACTGATCGGCTAGAATTAAACTCTTTGATTTTTTGCAGTAGAACGTCTTGATTCAAAACGAGTCTTTTCTGTTTTATCTATTTGTGTGATCGCCCCGTCGTGAATCGTGATTGTAACAGAACCATACTCAATATTTTTTAATGCTTCTAAAATAACTTTTGTTCTCTCTTGATCTATTGCTGCCATTAGACCCTCTCCCTTTAAATTTAATTTATCAATATCACATCAGAATACTTGGTTTTATGAATAAAAAATTTTAAGGTTCCATCTGATTGACTACAATGCGGACTGCACTTACTAATTGGATACGTCATTTGCTGATCTCTCCTCTCTTAGACAAAAAAAGGCTTATACTCTCGTCTGGGAGTATAAGCCTTTGGTTGACCAATCAGCTTAACCTTTTTATTTAATAATTGGGCTTGAATTATTTCCATTTTATTCTGACTTTTCCGAGGTGTCAAGTGGGTTTTAGGATAATTTTATTAAATTATTAAAATATTTTTATTGATTAGATAGAGTTTCTTTATCAAAGCTGAGTCGGTAGGCTTTTACAATGATACCGTCATTGGCAGGTTGAAAATCATGTTGCGGTATACGCTCAAATCCAAGCCGTTCATATAATCTCATTGCACCAGTCATAAATTCTCCTGTATGCAAACCAATCGATTGGAAGCCTTTTGCTTTTGCCCTGGTGATGCATTCAGAAATCAGCGCCGTTGCAATCCCTTTTCCTTGGGCCTCAGGGGCGACAGCGAGCATGCGGATTTCCGGATAATCCAGTTTCTCGACATTGCCTTCGTAGGCATCTGCTTTAGCCGGGTATAAAACCACACTGCCGACAATCATTCCATCAATTACTGCCACGATACGTTCAATATCAGGATTGGTATCGGAATCAGTAGAAATGGCGTGTTTCAATGCATTCCAATGACCTGCTGGCAGGCATTTGGCGTGTATTTCATAAGCATAAACCCTTTGTTCTCGAATAAATGGCAATTCGCTTTCTAAGCAATCACGTAAGATCATTATCCCTTTACTCCTATTCTGCTTTCTCACATTTTATTAAAAATTTCTCAGGCTTATTACTTAAATTTTGACGATTATGATGGGAAGTTAGTCCCGAAAGATCTGGCCCTTTCGGCAAAATATGATAACTTTTTTGGTCATTGCTTGAGATATGGTTAGATAAATGGTAATGCCTTTTAATCGCATCAAAATCAGTCGTATCGCCAAAGCCAGGTGTCTGAAATAAATCGCGTAAATATCCCCATAAATTCGGAAAATCAACGATTCGATTACGATTCGCCTTAAAGGCGGAGTAATAGGCTGCATCAAAGCGGACAAGTGTAGCATAAAGTCGAATATCTGCATCGGTAATATAGTCGCCAAATAAGAATCTCTGTTTTGAAAGTCGTTCTTCTAATTCATCTAATCTTGAAAATAAGATATCATAGGCCAGTTCATATGCCTCTTGGGACTGGGCAAATCCGCATTTATAAACCCCGTTATTCACATCCTGAAAAATGATATCATTTAATTGGTCAATCTCGTCCCGTAAGTGTTCAGGATATAAATCCGGGGCATTCTCTTTATGAAACGGTGCCCATACGGTTTCGAAATAGTTTGTTAGTTTAAAATAATCATTATTGACGACCTTTTGTTCTAAAATATCGACGATAACAGGAACGGTGGGCCTGCCAGTGTAATCAGGATCTGTTTTTAAATATATTTCACTCATATAGCGAATCCCTAAGACTGGATCAACGCCATCCTTGTCTAACGAAAATTCCCAATCCACATGTGGTAAATTCGGTCTCATCGGACTGGCAGTCCCTAAACTGATGACCTCTTCCAGCCCCAGCAGACTGCGGACAATAACAGAACGATGTGCCCAAGGGCAAACTGCTGACCATAGCAGGCGGTATCTTCCTGCCTCAATGGCAAGCTCTCCTCCCTGATGTCCAAACGGAGTTGTAAATCTATTTTTTTGGCGATTAAACGAGCCATCAGTCTTAATTTCGTTTACTGATCCCTTACTCTCACTTTCCTGCATATTAACACCCTCTCCTATTGATCATTTAATTTTAGTAGTTCTATCTTTTATCGGTCAATACAAATAACTGACTATACACAATATTTAAAAATAATTTTTTTTTTGAAAAAAAATGCCCTTGCACGGATAGCAAGAGCTTTTGGCAGCCACTAAGTAAGATATTAAGAGGAACGCCGGTATTTATATTGTCTCCATTGATAATGGATAAAGCAGCCGATACAAAATCCAAGAATGGCGACAAATGCTGCAGCCGCAACTAGAATGGTAAAGATCAAGCCCAACGTATTCCAGCCCGCTAAAAAGCTAATAAAACCTACAGCCAGACAAGAAACAGCCAACTTCTGATTAAACTGTTGCTGCTCCCAATCTTCAGGAATGTAAGCCTTAGTCTCTCTTTTTAAAAATAATTTTGCAAACTGCATTATCGGATTGAATCCGAATAGTAGTCCACTCAACCCAGCAAGAAGCGGTATTAATAAAAGCCACTCTATACCAGATATCCATGTGAGGACCACACTTAGAACAATAACCCATTGGTTTGTTCTTACAAGCGGACGAGGAATTGATCGTATATCGTCAGTCATCCAAAATACCCACCTTTCTCATTGGAATTATATGTTTTATTTCAATTTAGTTTAACTTGAATTTATTTTTTTGTATAGTCAAACAGCCGTCAATTTTCCTTTACAGCAAAAAAGGTATGCACATATATATGCGATACCCTCCTTAGTTAGTATGGTTTTAATATCATAAGAGCGATGATAATGATGAAAATCAAATTTTCTAGGTATTCACAGCGAAATAAAATTTTCGCTAAACGCCAGTACTCCTCAGGGATCTCCTCACCTTGATGTGCCGCCAGCAATGCTTTTACAGGTTTTGACCTTGGAGACAAGACGAGCGGACCCATCGCAAGGGCCGCTAAAAATAAGACCAAACTTGTCACATACCAGCCCATCCGAAACAAGCTGGGATTTAAAATGCCCATTGTTAGGCCTGTAACCAGCAGCAGTGTGCCGCCTGCCATTACAAAAATATGGAGCTTGTGTCTGATCCGATAGGAATGTCTCAATTCAGTCATAGTATTTCCTGATTTAATGACCGTTGTTAGAATAAACCCCGGACCCATTCCGATGATCGCAGAAAAGATATGAATGAACACAACCATTTTGTAGAATGTAATCACTTGTAAACCTCCATAACCAGTTCCAATGTTCCCATTCTACCATATATTCGATAAAAGTCTGAGCTGCTGGGTTTACACGATCATTATCTATTAAATAAATAATGCACCGCCTCTTCCAATTCTTCAACTAATGGAAAGGAGTTTTGGTATCTCAGACTTTCTACAATCTGGGTATAGTACCATTCTTGTTTTTCCTTACCGGCATTAAATTTGCTCCAAATTTCATTCCCTATTTGCTGATAATCGTTCGTAATGGAACGTATGTTATGTAATTTATCCGCACAAGCGACTGCCCGGATATCACTTGGAGCGTTTTTTAAGTATTCGATCGTATGTGTTTTTCGTTGGCCCCACGATAAAGATTTATCCGGTTCAGAGCATCCAGCAACAATTTCCGCAATCTTGGTTCCGAATTCCTGTTCAACGTCTTGCAATGAAAGGTCTGTGTCTTCTACCGTATCATGAAGGATACCAGCCGCTATCAGCACTTCATCGTATCCTGCCTTCATTAAAATCATCCCGACTGCAACAGGATGCACAATATAGGGGATATCGCTTCCTTTTCGGCGTTGATTGACATGGGCTTTAGCCGCAATTTGCAGCGCTTTTTCAATGACATTCATTTGTTTTTCCCTCCTTTTTTACATCCTAATTTTACCAAAAAGAAGATAAACTTAAAAGGAGCTTGGATCTCCAAGCTCCTCTCTTTTGTTCATTTAAGCTTCTTTACTTTTTTCCAATACCGTAGATCCCTTGAATAGAGGAACTAGAAAAAGGACTCCGATTACAAACAGCAAAGCGGTCGTTTCATACATTGAAACTAGGGAAAAAGTCTTTTTCAACCAACCGCTCGTTGTCATTGTAATCACCATGCATCCCATGAAAATCGGATTTAATATCCCATTAACCCTGCCAATAAAGGCGGAATCGGTATTCTTTAAGATCATGGTATTGATTCCGATATGCACACATGGCATAAACAAGCCGCTGATAAATTGCGCTGTCAATGTCAGCCAAAACATGTCGGAAAGCCCCATTACCAAAAAGCCAAGTGCGCTGACACTCATACCAATCGCCAGCAGAATCTGCGCCGGTGTCTTTTTGGCGAACCCGACCGTTAAGCCCCCGCCTAAAATCATTCCGATTCCAAATGCCGCCATTAGCCATTGAAGCTGCTCTTTCGGCAAACCGAGCTGTTCAGTTACGAGAAATACCGCTAAAGGCTGGGTAAGGCCAAGCGCCAATCCCGCTGCCGCAAAACTGCCTCCAAGCATGGTAAGGGCACGGCTCTTCCATACATAATTGAAACCCGCCTTCATCTCTTCCAGTAACGTCGTAGCTTCTGACTTTTCTTCTACTTCATAGTCTGCCGGCAGAAGAAATAAGATCCCCGCTGAAAGTAAAAAGGCTACACCCATAATGGCAATCGCTGCATTGATTCCAAAATGCTGGTAAACAAACGTTCCAAGTACCGGTCCAAGAATCATAAACAAAGCAAAGATAGTTTGATAAATGGACATTCCCATTTGAATGAGCTCTTCTTTTACATGAAGTTTAAAAAGCTTCATTCCAGCAGGTTGTGAAAATTGCGATAAAATCGACGATACCAATGTTGCAAAAAAGATGACTTTCCATCCGCCAAAGAACAGAGCCAGCAAGACCACAAAAATCGAAATAGCACTAAGAAAATCACACCATATCATCGTCCTTTTCGGTTTCCAGCGGTCAGCAAACGTCCCGCCGATAAAAGAAAACAGAAAGATTGGGGCAAACTCCGCTACCGATATCAGTGATACAGCGACAGGGTCTTCATTTGTTTTTTCTACCACATATAACAATATGGAATAATTCCTTACCCAAACCCCAATTTGCAGAAAAAACGTCGAGAGTAATAACGTCTGAATTACCCTATTTCGAAGCAATGAACCAATTGAAACATTTGCATTTGTATTTGCTTGTTCCATAAAAAAACCTCCTTATCCAACAATCCGGACAGGAGGCACTTTAGGACATAAAACGGCAAAGTACTCGACTACTTCGCCACATTTATTAAAAAGCCCGCACGAATCCTATCCAGAATATGTTCGTTATCCGAATTTTTTCCAAAAATAGGATTAGTTAATCATCAGACTTTAAGTCACCCTTTTCGTTATAACGTATGTTTATCTTACTGTAATTCCAGTTTAGAATCAAGTGACTTTTGTAACTTTATGGAATTTTTCCTCTATTCGTGATCAAGCTCCTCTGTCAAATGTTTCGAGCTAAGATTAAATTCTGTATAATTATTAAGATTAGGACTGTTATTTAAAATCTGATGTGCATCCCACTGGGCCTTTAAAGGTTGAATGTAATGTTCTGGAACAACAACCCCTCTTTTTTTCAAATGCGAAAAAATGCTTTCTGTCATACTCAAGCGACCCCTTTCCTGTTAGAAGTGACACACTTGCTCCTCTATATCATTATATCACCCGAACCGCACATTTGATAGCGCTTTCATTAATTTCTAATAAAAGAAAATAACGTTCAGTTTGGATCATGAACGTTATTCATCATTTGGATTAATCATATATATATCCTTCCTTCAGCAACTAATTCCCTGTGTTATTTAAATGTAAGACCATATAGGCATCATCATAATATTTTCCGTTTATTTTTAAAGCATTCTTTTCTAGTCCAAACTCTTGAAAGCCGAATTGGGTATAAAGCTGTTTAGCACTGAGATTACTGGAAGTTACATTTAAATTGATTTGTTCAACTCCCTCGATATCCTTCGCCTTCTGGATGGCTGCATTCATCAATCCCTTTCCTGCCCCTAATCCCCGGCTGCTAGGTGTAACATACATAGCAAAAATATTTGCCCGATGACGAATTTTTATCCGTTCTTCTTGCAGAAGAGTCACAACGCCAATTAGTTTCCCCTGATCGAACGCACCAAAGGTAAAATTTCCTTCTGCTGTAAAGTTACGAGCTGTTTGTTCCACGGCGTTTTCCCTTGTGACTGACTCTTCATAGCTAGTTAAGAAGGCCTCGGGATGGTTCTTTAATGCTTCAAGCCTTAATCCCCAGTAGCTGTTGGCATCAGTAGGAGTTAATAACCGAATTTTCATTATCGCTCTCTCCTTTGATCATTTCGACTAGAAACTCTGAACGCTGACGATCTCCACTTTCAATTATTTCCAACATAAGTTATAACCCGATAACCAATGCTAATAAAAAGGGGTAATCATATGAAAAAACTTCTAGTCAGTTTGATTATTACGTTTGTTTTTATAGATATGGGATTATGGCAGATCCCCCACGAGGCCGCCGCCCAACAAAAACCCATCCCGCCATATGCCAAATGGGGAACCTTCGCAATGAAAAAAACGCAAGAAAGGTATCCTCAGGCAAAAATTATTGATTATCTTCATATTGGGAGAGTATCAGGCCCACGAACCAGCACTGAAAAATTTAAACTCTGGTTAAAAGATGACAAAAAGGAATTTGGCGTGTTTGTGGATATTGAGTTCAACCCTGCAACCAGTCAGGTCATCAGGACTACTTTTAAAGAAGCGACACGGTAAATGAAGGAGGGAATGTTGAGTTTCCCTCCTTCTTGGATTGGTCATTCGTTCGGACCGAACACTCTATTGCGAATATCTGGGGTTTCTCGTTTTTCCACCCGTTGCTGTAAAGTTTCCCTCATCCCAGGAGCGAGAAATTCACAAGCGGCGAGTTCCTTCATTTTTTCAAAATCTTGTTTTTGACCATGAAGGATTTCATTGCATGTTTGGATTGTCCAGTGTGGGCACGGACGTTCCAATAAGGTAACCGATTGGCCTTCCTCCACTAGACCTTCATTTAACACACGGAAGTACCAGCCTGTTCGGCCGGTGTTTTGTATTAACAGGGCTAATGTCTTCGTTTTAAATCGGCGCGCCGGCTTCCAGCATGGCTGCCGTGGCTGCGATATTTGAACAATGGCTTCACCAATTTGGAAGGTATCTCCAATTGAGACATCGGCTTCTGTAATATTTTTTAGAACAAAGTTTTCACCCATTCCACCTAAGGAAATATCGGTAATATTGTGTTCATTTTGCCAGTATGGATAGTGTTCGGAGGAATAAGCAAAAACCGCTTTCTCCGGCCCGCCATGATTTTTCTGATCATATTGGCCGTCGCCATTTAGGCCTGTTTTCCCAACCCAGACCGAGCCTTGGACAGGTTCTTTAAAAATGGCACTCGTCCATTCACGGTCCATCGGTTGGTTGGCGTCTTTTTGACCCACCGTTTTTGGCAGACCTGCATAAACCTTATGTAATAACATCTTGATTATCTCTCCCCACGTAATGCCTTTGTCAGCAGGCTGATAGCTTCGATTACCTCATTTACATTCTCTTGATCATTCATTTCATTTCTAGCATGGCGTAACACCGGCCTTAGGGATTCGACAGAACGGCCAAACTCGTTCATCCATTTGTAACGAGGAACCATCCAGGTGTGAAAATGGTGAGTAGTATCTTCGTTATAAAAATAATAAACATGGTCGATTCCTAAAACTTCTCTTTGCGCTTTTCTGATTTTCGTTAGTAAGTGAATATAATCAAGCTTCTCTTCTTCCGTTAATTCGTCAAAACCATATATATGCCGCTTGGAAGCTAAGATGATTAATCCTTTGATAGGGTAAGCGACATCCTGATGCGCGTGGAAATGCTCCGTCTCGATGACAACTCCACCATCAGGCTGCACTATGCCGCTCGTTAATGCACAGCTTAAACATTCTACCTCAACCGTGGTTCCGTTAGATAACATGATTTGTCTCATTACTATTCCCCTTTACTAGAATGCTATCTTTTTTAGTATAGTAGGGATAGGCAGGATCATGAATTAAAAGGCATATAAAATGAGTTTAATTTGTACTATTTTTGTTGGGAGATTCGGCTGACCAGTGTGATGGATAAGAAAGTAATCGAGGCAGCTTGGTCTTGGCATCTCCCTTGGCAGCATTAACTTGTGCTTGAATAAGAAAGATACTTCCAGTCAAATCGGCTCCGCTTAGGTTAGCATCGCGCAGGTCGGCACCAATAAAATCTACATTTCTTAGGTCAGCTTCTCTTAGGTCAGCCGCAATCAGATAGGCCCCACGTAAGCTAGTTCCTCTCAAATCCGTTTTTCTTAAGTTAGCTCCGATAAGGTCAGCACCACGACTTATCTTTCGTTTTGGTTTCGAACCGGCACGGACAAGTTCACTTGTTTTTACAAGTAAGTGATTGATCTCCGCTCTGTGTGCGGATACATTGAGTTGCTTAAGTTCGTTTGGACTTAGCAATGTAAGTTTTTCAGTTTGAGCGATGGCCTGACGAAGTGGTGTATGGATGGCTGCTGTGGATTTTAATGATAGGGCTTCAGATAAATACCAGAGCATCTCCTGTAGCTGCTGGACGATTGGGAATATAGCAAACATATCCTTGGTTGTTTCAGTGTCGCTGTGGTCGCGCCAGTCCTTACCTTGGTAGATAACTTGTGAGACTTTTTGTCCCGCTCCAAAACATTCATAAACCGCACAGCCTTTGAATCCTTTTTTCCTTAAATGCTGATGGATTCCGCAACGAAAGTCTGATTGAAGATTCGGACAGGGTGTGCCGCCATCTTTGTCAAAAGCGAAGTCTGCTGAAGCAGCATAAGGCAAGGCGACACAGCACAACCCAAAGCATTCTTCACACTTGGCACGAAGATGCTCTTGACTGCGGTCATCACGTAATAAAACTCCATGATTAGACATACGTTCACTCCTTTCTATTATCTACTATAAAACAAATGAATCAGGGATGGGAGTAGTTTTTTGGTTAGGCTTTGATTGGATCTTCTAAAATAAAATCCTTAAGGACTTTCCAAAAGAAATCATACTGGCTATTAGCTGCCCATTTTTAAGCCTTGTCATGAGGGAGCGTCTTTGAGCTAAAAAAACACAAGCAATCCAGATCGCTTGTGCCTGTAAAAATAATCCATTTATTCTTTATCTCCCGCAGAAGCAGCACCAAGAATATTTCTAAATGTTTTCCTCCATACCAAATACCCGTACTCCATTGTTGACAACGTCAACCCCATCCAGGCAGACAGACACGAACCTGGATAAAACTCATATGTACCCTGTTGGACAGTCTCTCCTTCATTCTCCCTCTTACACCGGCCAGAAGCAATTTTTTCAAGAGCGGGATCTTCCACCACATCCAGAGACACAGCTGCCACCTTTTCAGAAGCCTCAGCAGCGCCCTCTTCTCCTGCTTCTGATAGATCCACTACTGAATCAGCCACAGAACCGGAAGTCTTTTCAGGAACTACAGCTTCAAAAGATTCCCCCATTCTTGGAATCTCCGGTTCTGCCCCCTCATTCTCTTGAAGCAACCCATCAACAGGTCCGCCAGACATCGAGTTGATGGCCTCCGTTATAACCTTCGCAATTTCTTCCTTTGACAATACCTTAATGGAGATCCACCCGCGTGGATCCACCTGAAAACCGTGCTTTTTAATCGTATCCTCTGACATATACTTCCCGATCACGTAGCCATTTCCACTTGGGTGTAATTGTGTGGCCAAAATCTGCCCCTTTTGAACACTTTCAGGATAAACAAAGCTCACCTTTCCATTACCGTTCATCTTTTCCTTCAACTTAAATGAATGAAAAATAGCCTTTTTTTCCTCAAAAGATAACACTCCAATGACTCCCTTCCAAAACACCTATATTTTTTAAAAAAAAACAGGCAAAACTAATAAAGTAACAGTCATCAACTTCCAAGTAAATTTTACCAATACCAACATTATTATACCAAATAAATGACACTGGGACTTAATTTCTAGCCATTTTATAAGCCTTAAAGCCTTTTTTAAAATTACGTCAAAATAGTGAATGTTTTTGGATGTTATAGATTGTTTATGAAAGTTTTTGATTGATTTTTTCTCAAAAAGTCAGTATGATAGAACTACAAGTAAGTAATGAAAGCGTTTTATAGGAGGCAGATAGGATGTTAGAGCCTGAACGCCATCAAATTATTCTAGAAACATTAAAGAAAAAGAACTCCGTTAAGCTGCATGAACTAGTTGAGCTTACGAATTCATCAGAGTCTACGATTCGCCGGGATCTCACCCAACTAGAAGAAGGCAAATTTCTTAAAAGGGTCCATGGTGGTGCAGCCAGACTTCAAGGAAAGCTGCAAGAACCCAGCATGACTGAGAAATCATCCAAAAACCTTCAAGCTAAGCGGGAAATCGCTCAATACGCTGGAGGCTTGGTTGAAGAAGGTGATTGTATCTATTTAGATGCAGGATCGACTATTTATGAAATGATTCCTTTCCTTCCTAATCAGATTGTCGTTGTAACAAACGGACTTATGCATGCAAACGAGCTTCTCGACAGAAATATAAAGACATATTTACTAGGTGGTCAAATCAAGCCTACTACCAAAGCCATGGTTGGCCGCGGTGCACTTGAGAGCCTCGAACAGTACCGTTTTGATAAATGCTTTATGGGCGTAAATGGAATACACCCACAATTAGGGTATACAACTCCTGACCAAGAAGAGGCCATGATTAAACAACAAGCTATTAACCTAGCTCGTGAAGCCTACGTTTTAGCAGATGAGTCAAAGTTCTCTGAAATATCATTTGCAAAAATAACTGACCTTCACGAAGCAACAATCCTTACAAATCAGTTGGACCTCGATTCGAAGGAACAGTATTCCAGTAAGACAAAAATAAAGGTGGTTACTTCATGATTTATACAATAACGCTAAATCCATCACTTGATTATATCGTAGAGTTAGAACAAGTCACTTTAGGCGGATTAAACAGAACGAAAAAAGAAACTAAATTACCAGGCGGTAAAGGGATTAACGTATCACAAGTCCTAAAAAGATTAGGTATAACGAATAAAGCCCTTGGATTTATCGGCGGCTTTACAGGTGATTATATTGAAAACTATTTAAAGTCACTTGAAATTAACACGGATTTTGTCAGGGTTGATGGTGATACAAGAATCAATGTCAAGGTTAAGTCAGAATCAGAAACAGAAATCAATGCTGCTGGTCCTAGCCTAACCAAAGAAAACTTTGACGAATTAAAGCAAAGAATATACGAATTAACTAGCGAAGATACCCTTGTTTTGGCAGGAAGCATACCTTCCACTATGCCGACAACGACATACGAACAGCTGGCCGAGATTTGTAATGAAAAGGGAATTAAATTTGTGGTTGATGCCGAAGGAGACTTGCTAAAAAAGGTCATTCCATTGCAGCCTTTCTTAATCAAGCCTAACCATCATGAACTTGGTGACTTATTTGATAAAACGCTCTCCACTTGTGAAGAAGTGATTCCCTATGGAAGAGAACTTATCAAACAAGGTGCACAAAATGTCATCGTCTCACTTGCAGGTGAAGGTGCAGTCCTAATTAACAGAGACAAAGCCATCATCGCAACGGTCCCAACAGGAGAGGTTAAAAGCTCCGTTGGTGCTGGGGATTCTATGGTAGCTGGCTTTCTAGCAACCTATGAAAAAACAAAATCGATTGAAGAAGCCTTCCGCTTTAGTGTTGCGTCAGGAAGTGCTACAGCCTTTTCGATTGGTCTATGTACCCCTGAAAAAATTGAAAGTTTACTGCCGCAAGTAAAGCTCGAAACGAAATTATTTTAAGGAGAATGTCTATGAAAATTACAGAGCTTTTAACCAAAAATACTATTAACTTAAACATAAAAGGCACACAAAAATTAGATGTAGTTGAAGAGCTAGTTACCGTCTTAGATCATGCAGGTAAATTAACCGACAAGGCAGAATATAAAAAAGCCATTTTAGCAAGAGAAGAGCAAAGTACCACTGGCATTGGAGATGGGATTGCCATTCCTCATGCCAAAACAAAAGCAGTTAAACAAGCAGCGATTGCTTTTGGCCGATCAACAGGCGGCGTAAACTATGAATCTCTTGACGGCCAGCCTGCCCACCTTTTCTTTATGATCGCAGCAACAGAAGGTGCAAATAATACTCACTTAGAAGCACTGGCACGTCTTTCAACTATCTTAATGAACCCAGAGGCTCGTCAACAGCTGTTAGAAGCAAAGTCCGAAGATGCAGTGTTAGCAACCATCAATAAGTATGATCAAGAAGATAAAGAAGAAACACAGTCAATGTCTGGGAAGAATCAGTTTATTGTAGCGGTTACTGCGTGTCCAACTGGAATTGCCCATACGTATATGGCAGCGGATTCCTTAAAGGCAAAAGCGAAGGAAATGGGTGTCGACATTAAAGTCGAAACCAATGGATCCGGCGGAGCGAAAAACGTCCTGACAGCAGAAGAAATTGAAAACGCTGTGGCGGTTATCGTTGCGGCTGATAAAACAGTAGAAATGGCCCGCTTCAACGGCAAGCATGTGATTGAAACTGCGGTAGCAAATGGAATTCGCAAGCCGAAGGAATTAATTGACAAAGCGTTAATGCAGGATGCTCCAGTTTACCATGCTGCTGGCGGGGCAGGTTCCGCTAATAAAGAAGCTGGCTCACAAGGCGGGCGTGGTGTAGGTGCAACGATCTATCGTCACTTAATGAACGGTGTATCCAACATGCTTCCATTCGTGGTTGGCGGCGGTATTTTGATTGCCATTGGTTTCATGTTTGGCTTTAATGCATTTAATCCAGATGACCCATCATATAACCCAATTGCAGAAGCCCTTCATACCATTGGCGGCGGTAATGCCTTTGCTTTAATGGTCCCTGTCCTAGCTGGTTTCATCGCAATGAGTATAGCGGATCGTCCTGGATTCGCTGCAGGTATGGTTGGAGGTATGCTGGCAAATGCCGGCGGTGCAGGTTTCCTAGGCGGACTTATTGCAGGTTTCCTTGCTGGTTACTTAGTCGTAGGTTTGAAGAAAGTATTAACGTTTATGCCAGCATCACTTGAAGGTATTAAAACGATTCTTTTATATCCATTATTAGGTATCGCCTTAACCGGATTTATCATGTTATTTGTTGTCAATAAACCAGTCGGTGCGCTTAACCAAGCCATCTCTCACTGGTTATCCAATCTTGGAACTGGAAATGCCGTATTACTTGGAATTATCCTTGGTGCAATGATGTCGTTTGATATGGGCGGCCCAATCAACAAGGCAGCATACGTATTCGGTACTGGATTATTAGCAAATGGTGTATATGAGCCAATGGCAGCGATTATGGCAGCAGGTATGGTTCCTCCACTAGGTATTGCTATCGCAACGACTGTATTCAAGAAAAAGTTCAGCCAGCAGGATCGTGAAGCAGGTAAGGTAAACTACATTATGGGATTATCTTTTATCACTGAAGGGGCAATTCCGTTTGCAGCCGCAGACCCGCTTCGTGTCATTCCTTCTGTAATGGCAGGCTCTGCTGTAGCAGGTGCATTATCGATGATATTCCATATTGGCCTTCGTGCCCCTCATGGCGGAGTATTCGTAATGCCACTTGTTAGCGGTAACTGGTTGCTTTACCTGTTATCCGTTGTGATTGGAGCAGTTGTTTCCGCAGTCCTTCTTGGAATCTTGAAAAAGCCTGTCACAGAGTAATAGATAATAAGCTCGATTTCCTTACTGGGAATCGGGCTTTTTTTATGCTAGCGTCCCATTAATAAACTTTTTCAAAACACAATTGACCTAATTCCTTTTGTGATTATATAATAAAAGTGAGTAATCACTCATTTTTTATTCCCGAAGGGGGTTTATCTATGTCGGCATCAATTCTTTTGAAAGATGTTAGTAAAAGTTTTGGAAAAAAAGAAGTGTTGCATAATGTTAACCTATCTATTGAACCCGGACAAATCTACGGCCTAATTGGGCCCTCTGGCTCCGGCAAAACCACTCTAGTAAAAATTATTGTCGGAATGGACCGTCCCTCCAAAGGTGATGTACAGGTTCTTAATACGAAGGTACCTAACTTACACTTGCTGCAAAAAATTGGTTATATGGCCCAAGCCGATGCGCTTTACACCGACTTAACAGGTGAAGAAAACCTGGCCTTCTTCGCTTCTCTTTTTAAACTAAGAAAAGAAGTACAAAAAGTACGTATTGCCTATGCCGCCAATTTAGTCAATCTCACCGCCGATTTAAAAAAGAAGGTTCAAGACTACTCAGGTGGAATGAAACGCAGACTTTCTCTAGCAGTTGCCCTTATTCAGGACCCACAGGTTCTTGTTTTAGATGAACCTACAGTCGGAATCGACCCTGAGCTGCGTCTCTCGATTTGGACTGAAATCCAGCGTTTGAAGCACGCGGGCAAAACGATATTAGTCACGACCCATGTTATGGATGAGGCCGATAAATGTGATTATCTTGCCATGGTTCGAGATGGTGAAATTATAACAAGCGGCTCACCGCAGGAATTAAAGAAACAGTACGGAATTGCTACATTAGAAGAGGTATTTTTAAAGGCTGGCGGTGTTAAAAAATGAGAATCCTTGCTTTAGTTAAACGAATTATCCATCAAATGCTCCGCGATAAACGTGCACTTGCCTTGATGATGGTTGCTCCATTATTAATTCTCACTCTTCTCCATTACCTGCTGGGAAGTAATACGGTAGACCCGAGAATCGGTGTGATCGGAGCGGACGCTTCCCTTGTTAAACAATTAAAAAGTAAAGATATTATGGTTAAAGAATATCAAGAGCGTTCCAACTGGGACAAAGTTATTAATGAAGATGATTTAGATGCGGTCCTTCAAGTCAAAGATAACGATATCGATTTAACGCTAGTAAATGACCAGCCTTCAGCGACTAAGGCCTTGCTAATCAAGATTCAACAGACGATCGCCGTGGAAAATGGAAAAAAACAATCGGCAAAGATGAGCCAATTCCTTCAACAGATTCAGAGTAAGCTTCGAGGGACACCAATAAACATTGAACAGGCTAAGGCTCCAAAAATTAAAACGACATACATTTACGGTGATAAGGATACAACCTTTTTTGATCAGTTAAGCCCTATCTTAGTTGGTTTCTTTGTCTTCTTCTTTGTATTTCTCATTTCAGGTATCGCTTTACTTCGGGAACGGACCACTGGAACGTTGGACCGTTTATTAGCCACACCGATTCAACGAAGAGACATTGTGTTTGGATACTTGTCAGGTTACGGCTTATTTGCGATTATTCAAACCCTGATTGTCGTCGTTTATGCGGTCAAAGTATTAGACATTATGCTCGTGGGCTCGTTTTGGAATGTGGTCATTATTAATTTGTGCCTTGCGCTTGTTGCCTTGTCGCTTGGGATCCTTTTATCAGCTTTTGCCAATTCCGAATTCCAAATGATGCAGTTTATTCCAATCGCCATTGTTCCTCAAGTCTTTTTCGCGGGAATCTTTCCGTTTGAAGGAATGGCCGACTGGATGCAAGTGATCGCAAAAATTATGCCCCTGTATTACGGCGGGGATGCGTTGGTTTCCGTTATGTATAAAGGGCTAGGCTTTAATGATATTATGAACGATCTGCTCGTCTTATTAGGATTTGCTCTTGTTTTTATCCTCCTAAATATAGTAGTTTTGAAAAAGTATCGAAAAATTTAAAGGAGCTAACGATGTTTGAACAAGAAGAAATGCTCATTCAGCAACTGTTTGATGAGGATAAATTAACTGAAAAACAACGGAAGATACTTGTTGCGGCGATTGAGTCGTTTTCTGAAAAAGGGTATGCCTCCACGTCCACAAGTGAAATTGCTAAAAAAGCTGGTGTAGCGGAAGGAACGATTTTCCGTCATTATAAAACTAAAAAAGATCTATTAATGGCAATCGTTGTCCCCATCATGGCAAAGGTGGTCGGCCCCTATATTATAAATGACTTTGATAAAGTCTTAAACCAGCAATACGACCGCGTCGAGGATTTTCTCAGGGCCACGATCGATAACCGCAGAGATGTCTTAAAGAAACTGCTCCCTGTAGTTAAAATCATGCTTCAAGAGATTCCATTTCACCCAGAGCTGCGAGAACAATTTATTGATTTGGTTGCAAAAAATTTGTTTGGCCGTGTTTCAAACATCATTGAAGGCTACCAGCAAAAAGGGCAAATTACTGAAATGCCTCCCATAAGTGTAGCCCGTCTCGTGATTACTAGTGTCATGGGTTACTTATTTTCACGGTATATTCTATTCCCAGATGCTCCGTGGGATGATGAAATGGAAACAGAGCGCACGATTCAGTTCATCATGCATGGGTTAGGAAAAAAAGAATAATTCATGAAATAACCTGTACCTGAGCTTAAGGATACAGGTTATTTTTATGTGGAATATGATAGAATCCAATTATCTAAATCTATTGTTTCTGGTGTTTATACTAAAATAACCTGTTCAATCAAAGCAGAAAATGACAGGGAATTTATATCCACAGCAAAGTGATTGATATCGCCTTAAAATACGGATACGACACTTCTGAGGCTTTTTCCAAGGCCTTCCGAGGCCAGCATGGTTTAACACCAAGACAGGCCAGAAATCATATTGGAAAGCTAAAATCCTATAACCGCCTGGTCATCCAGGTAAATTTGAGCCCGCAAAAATGGATGATAGATAAAATAGCACAAGCAATCTAAAGTTGACTGCTTGTTCTCTGGTATGTTTAAAAACCAACCGTCATCTTATCCGGATGAGAACCTGCACGACTATCTTGGTTTAATCCATCAATTCTGTCCATATCCTCTTGGGACAACTCAAAATCAAAGACCTCGGCATTCTCAATAATGCGATTCTCCTTAATCGATTTTGGAATCGTCACTACTTCATTCTGCAAATCCCAGCGCAAGATGACTTGAGCTACGGATTTATTGTACTTTTGGGCAATATCGACAAGAACCGGTTCGCTGAGCAGCTGTCCTTGTTTTAAAGGAGACCATGCCTCAAGTTGAATACCTTCTTTTTTACAGAAAGCGTGAAGCTCCTTCTGTGTTAAATGCGGATGATACTCCACCTGGTTCACCATTGGTTTAATTTCAGCCGAACTAATCAAATCTTCTAAATGGTGGATTTGAAAATTGCTTACGCCGATGGCACGCACACGACCATCCTTATATAGCTTTTCAAACGCTCTCCACGTATCTATATATTTATCTTTTCCCGGCCAATGAATTAAATAAAGGTCCAGATAATCTAGTCCAAGCTTGTTAAGGCTCGTTTCAAAAGCGTTTAGCGTGGATTCGTAACCTTGTTCAGAATTCCAAAGCTTTGTCGTAATAAACAACTCTTCGCGGGGAATGCCCGACTCTTTAATTGCTTGGCCTACACCCTCTTCATTGTTGTAAATCGCAGCCGTGTCGATGCTAACGTATCCGTTCCGTAGAGCAGCTTTAACAGATTCAACAACTTCTTCGCCTTCTTTTACCTTAAACACGCCTAATCCCATCCATGGCATTTTCACGCCGTTATGTAGTGTCGTCGTATCTTTTAGATTAGCTGGCACCATCTTATCCCCCCTATCGGTTATTATCCTCTTGCCGCTTGTACTTTTTCGATATACTGCTTTGCATATTCAGTGATTTTTTCATATTCCCCGGTTTTAGCAGGTGCAACTAAATTTCCGCCTACACCAACCGCGACACAGCCATTCTTAATCCATTTATCAACATTCTCCAAATCAACACCGCCTGTTGGCATAATATTAATTTGTGGAAGCGGCGCTTTAACAGCCTTAACAAAATCTGGACCATAGGCACTGCCAGGGAATAATTTCACAATATCTACTCCCGCTTCTAACGCACGCTTCATCTCAGTAAGCGTCATGCAGCCTGGCATATAAGGAATTTGATAAAGATTACATAGTGTTGCCGTTGCTTCATCAAACGCCGGGCTGACCACAAACTGAGCTCCGGCTAAAATCGCAATTCTAGCAGTAGCCGCATCAAGGACAGTTCCTGCGCCAATCACTACATCAGGATGATTTTGATAAAGCGCTGCCAATCCTTTAATTACTTCATCTGCACCTTGAACAGTAAAGGTCACCTCAATACCCTGAATTCCGCCTTTTACACAGGCTTCAGAGATGTTTACGGCCTCTTCCTTAGAATCCGCACGGACAACTGCGACTACCCCGCAATCTACAATTTTTGTTAAAATATCGATTTTTTTTAGCACGCTGATCACCTCTTCAAATCTATTTTTTTCAAATAATCTACTTACATAGTATAAACCTATTTTATAGCTTAACGAAAGTATCTACATTCGTATGTATAAAAGTACTTACCTTTTAAAAAATGAACCCAGCTGCATTACCAGGTTCTCTTACTTATCTAAGCGTACTTAATATATGGGGTATCAATGATCAAAGGGCTTTCTTCTCTTACATAATAGTAAAGAACGGAAGGACGATTATGGCGAGGCACAGGAAAAATACAGCAGCAGCACTTAATTTTTGTTTTTCCTTCCAAAGGGTAACGCCAAAACCAAAGGTATAGGCTGTAATGCCAAACAAGATGATGTAAGTTATGAATTGCATCCTATCCTCCCACATTGACCGGTTTTTTTGATTGCTTTCCATAATCAATAATCTCTATTTCCGGTTTTACGATAATATCGGCTCTTAAAAACGATTTCCCCCAATTGAATTTTTCAAAGTCCTTGATCGTTAAAAAATAGGGACGTGCATAAAGGGATAAAGGATATGGTACACCCTTTAGTTGTGTTTGTGATTTTTTAAATAAATTTTCATTCATTACCTTGAAAAAGCTAATCACTTGTTTTTTAAGTATTTGCCTGTTTTTTTCAGATGTGTAGGAAACCATCGATGGATTGGTCATAATTTCTACTTTTAAAGGGATGCTGATAATCATTTGGGGCTTCGTCCCTTTTAAATTTTTCATTTTCACCTTATTATTTTCCCTTTTCATTATTCTGGCAGCAAATTGCATCCCTTTGTTAGAAAAAGGATCCGGAATATCGATTAATATATCTTTGATGTCGGTTGTATCATCAAGAATATTGACAAACCTCGTTTCCTGGCCAGTGAGCTTTTTCGTCATCACTCCATTCTTAAAAACAGCCGAACCAATAAATTGCGTATCATCCAGTTCACCGGTTGCATTTACCTGGCCCGCAATGTATTCATCTTCACTTTTTATCTTGGTCTTCTTACTCTTTACAGCCGTCGTATACATCGCTAAATAGAGGTCAGTACCTCTCTCGAGGGTTTTAAAATAGCGGAATAACGTTGAATCTGGAATCATCCCATTTTCAATACCGTGATCAACCATGTATTGAAAGTACTTATGCGGTCTAGTTTCCATTTTCGGTTTATTTTGCATGAAATAGGTACTTGCATTTTCTTTAGAAACGGCCAAATAAGTATTCATACGAATTTCTTTGTCCTTTTGGGTGTCAGAAATGGTCGTCGGAAAATTTTTATCCTTCGCATATTTCTCAGATACGATAATAATTTTTAAAAATTCATAACTTATGTTTCGAGAAATGATCGAATTGGCGGTCCCTTTGGCGGCAATAAGATCATTCACATCAAAGGTAATGATTTCTCGAGGCTTTTCGATTGACCCCCCGCCGCCCTGCATACTGCCTACCTCAGGATTCGCAAGCAGCATGGTCACTTTGATTTTTCCTTTATGTTCGGATTTATCAATTCCTAACCCAATTACATAGGAGCGATCTTCGATTTCCTGTCGATCCCAACAGCCCGTTAAAAGGCATACTACACTTAGAAATATCATTCCTTTACATACTATTCCTGTTTTTCGCATGTTTAAATTCTCCTCTTAACATTGCGGCTAACCAAAGCAAGACAGACATAGAAGTATATACAAGCCCAGCAGCACTCGAAATAAACATTTTAAGCTGACTGACCACTACTGCTGATTCGGGAAAGCTTCCAATTAATAAATAAAGTGTGGCTAAGGATGGAATTAAGTATTCGAAATCTTTGATTTTAAACAGAAAACCGAACATCATTCCATTAATATACAAAAATGCCGTAAAGCGAATAAATGCTGACATTAGCCAAATGACAAAAAAGATGATTTCTACATTAGGAAGATAGCTTCCCAGTGATATAAAGCGGATCAGTGTATGAAAAGGATAGCCAATTGTTCCTAACGAAGTGTCAAACATACAGATATAAGCTAGAATCATCACACTTAGGCTAAAGGTGATAAATATAAAAGAAATCCAGGTTCCTTTACGGAAATCCTTTCCAGAAGTTATAAAAGGGATGATGGTCGTAAATAGAAAAAAATCAGCAAACAATGATAGTCCAAGAAAGCTGCCTTTAACGATTTTTACAGGTCCTGACCCTAAAATCGGAAACATTGCGCGAATCGTACTGGTTTTGGTGCTTAACATAAAGGCAATATATAAGGAGATAACGGCATAGAAAACAATCAGATACGATACAGATCCAATATGTTGAATTCCTCTTTTGGCACCATATGCACATATTGCAAATAACAAGGCATAAATCACTAGTACCGGGGATGTTGGAAAATAAAATGTCCGGATGATATTAGAATAAGACCTGGAATCGAACGATACCCCACATGAGCTAATAAGGAAAATCAGCAGGCACATCAAAAAACCAATGTACTTGCCAAATAATTTTCGAATCACAGAAAACAAATCCTTGTCAGGGTACAATGTAAGTGTTTTTAATAATAAAAGTAATGGAACAACAAAAATTCCCGCGGCAAGAATGGGAATCATCCAGGAGGCATTTTGTACTACTTTGTAGAGAATGGTCGGGGTATCTTCGGTCGCCTTCGCCCCAACCATTAATATAGCAATAGATACATATTCACGAATACCAAGCTTTATCTGCTGCTGATCCATAAGTTTTTATCCCTTTCTTTGTCTAACCATATCCTTTGGTTTTAAATAACCAGGGCGAAACCTTTCTTTAAACGGAACATGCCGGATAATCAAATCCTTGGATGAAAAGAAGCGCGGTGTCATCGGTGCAAAGTATGGGGTACCAAATGATTTTAACGAAACAAGATAAAACAATCCTAACATAAATAAAGACGTTGCCCCGTAGATACCCATAGCCCCGGCAGCAAAAATAAATAAAAAGCGGCTGATTCGGATGGCAAAGTTAAGACTGGCATCACTGATAATAAATGAACTTAAGCCGCTTAAGGCAATGACGATGATAACGATTGGACTAATCACATTTGCTGATACGGCCGCTTGTCCCAAAATTAAGGCACCAACAATACCTATTGTAGGACCAATCGGAGACGGGACACGCAACCCGGCCTCCCGAATGAGCTCAAAGGCAATTTCCATCATCAAAATTTCGATAATCGATGGAAAAGGAACGCGTTCTCTTGTCCCAGCAATCGCCATTAATAAATCCGGTGGAATCATACCAACATGGTAATTGGTAATGGCAATATAAAAGGAAGAGGCGAATGCCGCAACAAACATCGCCATTAACCGCAAGATGCGAATGAAATTTCCATACGGTGTCCTTAGATAATGATCCTCAGGAGAATGGATGATTGCCCAAAATGTAGCTGGCAGCACCAAACAGCTGGGCGAGTTTGACATCAATAGAATAATATGACCCTCTTCAATGAAGGAGGCTGCCCGGTCAGGACGTTCTGTATACAATAGCGTTGGAAATAGAGATCTGGGCCGCTCTTCAAGATATTGCTCTAATATACTTAAATCGAGGATTTTATCTGTATCAAGTTCGGCTAATTTTTCCTTGATGTTTTTGAGCAGCTCTTCACTCGCTAAATCTTTCTGATAAACAAGAAAGACATCATTCCTTGACCGTTTCGATACAACCTGAGACTCAACAATGAGATTTTCATTTTTAATCTTTTTGCGGATAAGGGCTATATTATCAATTACCTTTTCATTAAAGGCTTCCTTTGCCCCTTTGACAATTACCTCATTCTCCGACGTCTCTATTCCACGACCGCGCGTTTTGGTCGTTTCAAACAAATAGCAGTCCTGATCACCATCGATAAACAGTGCGGTTAAGCCACCTGTTATAAACTCTGTAATTTCCCCGATGATGGTCGATGATTTTAGAATGGGATAGGAAACTATATCCTCAATATTTCCTGTAGGCTGATCGCTTTTGAGTAATTTTTCGATGATGCCTTCCTGAATATTTTGGACATCAACCATTGTACTTATATAGATAATAAAGGCACGACGGTCTAGTGCCCTAATCCTAAATTCACGTAGTTTGACATCCGCATTTTTCGGATAACTAAAGAGGGTTTTAAAGGTCTCCAAATTATCTTCATAATTCTTGCTTATATCTCTTTTCTTTAGATCTATTACCTTTTGATTAGAATGTTCGTCAAACTGTGGTTCAGAATTTAATTTGCTCAGAAGCATTTTCAAAATTGTCTTCTTCATTATGAACCACCCCCATTTTTAAATAGTTTTCCAACTTTTGGGGTCTTTATGTATGTAAGGAAAGGATTGGAATAATTGAATATAGTCTGATTTTTCTATAGGATAAGGAAAGTGAAAACTATTAAGAATTGAGGGATAAAAATGAATTTACTTTGGGATTTTGATGGGACCCTTTTTGATACATATCCAGCACTAGTTGAGGGGTTCGTAAGTCTTAGCAAGCAGGACCTTGATCGGACCGAGGTATTACGGTGGCTCAAAAAGGATTCCAAGACAGCCTTTAAGCATTATGGTATTTCGGAAGACCTGAGGGCTGAATATCAACGGTTATACAATATCCACTCTGTAAACAGCCAGCCTTTTGATCATATTGAGGAGGTTTTGGCTTCAGTTGATCATAATTTTATTGTCACACATCGTGAAAAGGAATCCACCCTGATGCTGCTTGAAAAATTCAATTTATTAAAATACTTCAAAGAGATTGTCTCCGTCGAAGAACAAGGGTTTACTAGAAAGCCGCATACGGCTTCCTATGAGTACGTCTTAAGTAATAATCACATTGATTTGGTTGTAGGTGATCGCGATTTGGATTTAATCCCGGCGCGTAGTTTAAACATTAAAACAGTTGCGTTTCAAAATCCTAATATCACCGCGGATTTTCACATTGATAATTATTCGGATTTTATTTCTAAGGTCCTTAATCAGTTATAGAATAGTGTAGAATAAATCTCATCCCAAAAGAACAAACTATCCCAAACAAATCATCGTTTGGGAGAAACGTATGTCAGTGTTTTTAGTCATTATCATGAGAACGATCACCGCTTTTATCATATTGTGGATTTTTGTACATATTCTCGGAAAACGGACCATTTTTCAAAAAACCTATCATTTGTTTATTGCCACCATTACCATGGGTACAATAGCAGGAAATTTAACCTTTAATTATAAAATCAGCTTTCTGTATTTTGTCCTTTCGTTTGTCATTATGGGATCCATTATTTTCACTCTAAATATCCTCTCTGTCAAAAGTCAGCGCTTTCGAGAACGAATTGCCGGAAAACCTGTCACGCTCATACATCAGGGGAAAATCCTAGAGGAATCATTACAAAAAATTGGGTTTTCAATTGACATGCTGAAACAAGCATTACGAGGCAAAGATATCTTTAATATGGATGAAGTCGAGTGGGCTATCTTAGAGGTAAATGGCTCCCTATCAGTTTTAAAAAAAGCAGAATACCAAAGTATCACCCGAAAAGATTTAAATATGAATCCGACACCGTACAAGGTTCCAGTAGAATTAATAATGGATGGTGAGATATTATCGGATAAACTCACAAACTCTCCCTACAGCGAAGAATGGCTCAAAGCAGAACTCAAAAAAAGGAATACTCAGGTGTCTGAAGTCGCTTACGCCGTCGTGGGGACAAAAGGAAACTTGTATATTGATTTATATCAAGACAAGCAGCAGCCATCAACCAAAAGATGAGCTGCTGTTTTTTTTAGAAACCCTCCAGAAAACGGTTGTGAAAACACGTATTTTATGATTCGATTAACTATACTAGGGGGGTTAGACATGAAAGGCAAAATGAGACTTATCACGACCATGCTCATCTTCGGGAGCATTGGGGTCTTTGTAAAAAATATTGAAATGTCTTCCAGTGAGATTGCGTTTTTAAGAGGGGTAATCGGAAGCCTGTTCCTGCTTGGAGTTAGTTTTTTAGTCAAACATAAGCCAGCGTTCAAAGCGCTAAAAGCAAACGCACTCCTACTCTTAATATCAGGAGGAGCAATCGGCCTGAATTGGATTTTCTTATTTGAGTCATATCGGTACACAACCATTTCTAACGCTACGATTAGCTATTACTTTGCGCCCATCTTTGTGATGATCCTGGCGCCATGGGTTCTGAAGGAAAAACTGACAAGCGTAAAGATTGGCTGCATTATCGCCGCGATGATTGGCCTGTTTTTAATTGTAAATCCTGGAGGAGAAGGGCAAAATCAGACCCTTGGCATCTTGTATGGTCTGCTAGCAGCAGCCCTATATGCAAGCGTCATCCTGATGAACAAATTTATTAAGAACCTATCAGGGTTTGAAATTACCTTAGTTCAATTAATGGCTGCAGCCATAGTGCTATTGCCATATGTATGGTGGCATGGGGATCTTACTTTTACAGGGCTAAACTCTACTTCATTTATCTTTATCCTGATTCTTGGTATTGTCCATACAGGATTGGCCTATTTTTTATATTTCACCTCGATTCAAGAACTTAAGGGCTCCACTATTGCTGTCCTGAGTTATATAGATCCTATTTCCGCCGTTATTATCGCAGCCATTTTCTTAGGTGAAAGCATGACGGTCATTCAAATGATTGGCGGTATCCTTATCCTCGGCTCGACCTTATTAAGTGAAAAACTAGAGTTAAAAATCAAGACTCCCACTACCACCCCGTAGTGGGAGTTTTGATTTTGTATTCTCACTTACATTAAGCCCTCACTGACTGTCAAATTTCTGCCATAACTTTTCGAACAAACTTTGAACTTATCCCTATTGCCATGTTTTTTAAGTGAAAAAAGAATATAGTAGAACCATAAAGAGAAAACAAAAAAAGAAGGGCGGAATCATTTATGTTTAACAAATTTTTAAGAGAAAATAAAATTGCTTCTTATATTCTAACTGTCTTGCGTTTATATCTTGGCTACTCTTGGATTAGCGGAGGAATTGGAAAATTAACGAGCGGTGGATTCGATGCTTCTGGATTTTTAAAAGGAGCGATCGCCAACCCAGTTAAAGGCCCGGACGGCGCAGTCGTATTTGGCTGGTATGTAGACTTCCTAAAACACTTTGCTTTGCCAAATGTTGATATCTTTAACGTCATCGTTCCTTGGGGTGAAACATTAATCGGGTTAGGCTTAATTCTTGGCTGCTTAACAACTGCTGCAATGTTCTTTGGTCTAGTGATGAACTTCTCTTTCTTCCTTGCAGGAACAGTATCTCATAACCCTAGAGACATTTTCTTAGGCTTCATCATCTTAACTGCTGGCTACAATGCTGGTAAAATCGGTTTAGACCGCTGGGTTGTTCCTTTTGTTAGAAAAATGGCTAACAAAAATGCTGGTGCTGAAAAGCCTAAAGCAACGGTTTAAAACAACATAATGAAAAGACGGTTCAGGATTCCGAACCGTCTTTTTTATTTTAATTATTTATTAAATCCGTTCCATAAGAGTTATCGATCGCACACAACCATTGCCCTTGTGCATCCTTCTTAAAAACATAGGTTGCTCTTCTATCCATTGAATACTCCGAATCCTTTTTATCGGTATCAAGCAGCGTTTGAGAAATAACCAACGCAGTGTCTCCGGTTTCTAAGATCAACATTTCTCCTTGTGTTGGTTGAAGACTGTTATTAAAATACTTTGCAATCGCTATAAAAGCTTTTTTGATTTCTTCTTTACCTTTTGCAATCATTCCAGGCTTAACAACCAAAATGGCATCATCAGTATAATAATTCATCAGTGTATCAAAATCTTCCTGCTTTATAGCATTGTCACACTTCTTTATAACCTCTTTTAATTCATGCTCCAACCATTTTCCCTCCCGATAAAACAATTTAGACTTAATAATATTTTAATAGAGAATTAATATGCTTATAACAAATAAGACACAGTTTGTTAATATTAAATGGGTATACTTCATATTAGTGGGGATAGCATGTGTGGCTATCATGGTATTTGGCGTAGGTGGAGCCGGTACTAGAGGGGACGGGATGATGAATTAAGTACTGCAGTTCAAGACCCCAGTAATTTACTTTTGGCCAATTGATTCCAATTTCTTTTTGATGGCGCGCTCTTGATCGATTTCTAGCTTCTCCTTAGGTAGCATGGATTTATCAAAAATTCAACACGGTACTGATTATTTAAATTTATAATTCTCTACTCGGGAGTAATTTCCCTTCATCCGAGACTAAACACCCCCCTTTTTTAGGCATAAAATCCTTTCATCCGAATGTCAGCTCTCTTTATCCAAAAGATGGACAGATTCCCTAATTCCATAAATATTTTCACCTCCTTCTAGAAACGATAAGAATGGAGGTGAAATATCCTGATGAAAAACGAAAACGACAGCGGGGGAAACCAAATGAAGTATAGTATTTGGAATACTCGTACAGAAGAAAATACTGAAATCACCAAAGAGAAAATAACCGAAGCTTTAGAACGTTCCCATCTGCAATCAAATTCAACAGATCAGCATGACTTAAAGCAGCCGTAAAATGGCTGCTTTAGTTTCTACCTAGATGCTCTGACCCATTCTGAATAATTCTAGACACTTTTTGACTCTCTTGTCTGCCGCCAAACTTAAATACCACAATTCCGGCCACAATCACCAGTACACCAAGCAAATGTTTAAAAGTAAAAGGAACCTTTTCCAGCCCCATAAACCCCATAGAATCCCACCATAATGCGAACGCAAGCTGCGAGATTAAGGCGATTGAAATAGCAACTGTTGGTCCGAGTCGTTTGATTCCTTGAACAATACAAGTCACCACTCCTACTCCAATGACTCCGCTCACCCAGTACCAGGGCTTCATCCCATGTAACTGAAACAATTCTCCCCCTTCAAAAATCAGTCCCATTATAAGAGATGCCAAAAATCCAAGTCCTAATACCAGGGTAGTTGTCGCCCAAGAACCAGCGCGTTCATTGACCTTACTGTTAAATATGTTTTGCAGACTTACTAACGAACCCGCGATCAACGCAAAAATAAATCCTACTATCATTTATGCTTCTCTCCCTAAACCTTATTCGTAAATATTGTCCCCAGCAAGCTTTCTTAATCCCTCTATATCCTTTACAACAATAAAGCCTCGATTCCGCTCAATCAGACCTTCATTGCAAAACTGAGTGATCACCCGATTTAAGTGACGGTAGCTTGTTCCAATTAAGCTGGCAGCGTCCTTTATACTGGTAATTAGCTCCGATTCCTCAAACGAAATAGATAAAAGGTAACTCGCCAGCCGGACTTCCACAGGGTACAAAATATTAAAACTCATTGATTTATTTTTAAGATGAAACTTTTTCGTAATAATCTCTAATAAAAAGTTGAGCAATGGTGCATGGTCACGCCCATATTGTTTCAGCCAGCGGTGCTGAACACCGATCATCATAACCGACGATACCGCTTCAACCGTGTTGATAAAATCAATCCCCTGTACGTATTCCAGGTCGCCAATGACCTCAAGCTGCGTTTTAAACGAAAGGATAAGGGTTTTGCCTTCAGGAGAATTAGTATAGATTTTAATCTTTCCTTCAACCAGAATATATAAATATTGCGCTGGATCACCTTGAGAGCATATCAACTCCCCCTTATCAAACCAATACAGAGTTAAATGCTGAAGGAGCTGTTCCGTAAATATCCTATCAATCCGATGCCTCTTGATATAAGACTCCAACTTACCGCGATCTATGATTTCCCGCATGTCTTCCGACCTCCATTTAGAAACGAAGTATGACTACACCGGCAATCATCAAACCAATTCCGATAAATTGCGGCAGTCTCATCCGTTGTTTGACAAGCCCAAACCAGCCATTACTATCAATAATAAAGGTTAACGTTAACTGGGCAATCAATATCGCCGAAATTGACATAGTCACCCCAATCCTTTGGATCGATGTGACGTTACCAAAAATAACAATTGCCGCAAACGCGCCTCCAGATAAATATAAAGGATTTACCTGTTTGAATCCTTGCCATTTATTTTCACGCACGAATAAAGTAATCACGAGGGCCACCACAAAACCGGTAAACTGGGTAATCGTTGCTGCCTGCCACGTCCCAATGCCCTCACTAATCCGTGTATTGGCTACCCCTTGTAGTGTAATAAAAGCTCCCCCCAAAACGGCAAATAGGAATCCTTTCATCTTGTATCTCTCCCTAAACTTGATTTACCTTTATTAAAAAATATTTCTTCATGTTCAGGGTAGGACATATGTCCTCAAGTTCAACATTTTTATTTTGACCCGGAGTATTAATATCGATCAATGAACAAGACTAATATAATATTCTCTGTTAGGCATGAGTTATTTAAAATGAGACAGCTAACCTTAAACTATATAATTTTATTTCTCGCCCTTATATGTTGGTTATCATCTATACCGGTTTAGGAATATACATTTTACATCAAGGCTGGACTCGTATTTTTTAATTCTCATTGATGGAATTATTATTACAATTAAAAAAACTGCAAAAAAAACGATGCTTCGTATTATGGATGCATCGTTCTAAAAAGCTTATTGTTTTACCTTTAATCCAATCAAAGAAGCAAACCCGATTGCCTGTTCCGGTGATACTTCACAGCCCGCCAGACTTTCAATCGACACATTTAATTTTTCAAATCGGCAAGTACTAATGTCGATCCCTTTTAATAGCGTTTGTTCAAAATGGGCATCATTAAGGTCGCATTCAGTCACTTTCACTTTAGTAAGTTTGCTATCATAAAAGTTTGCACTCTGTAACGAGCTTTGCTGAAAGGCTACCTGTTTTAAACTAGCATCAACAAACTCGCTGAAATTAGCCAAACAATTGTCAAACGTTACATTTCCCAGATTGGCATCAGAAAAATCCACACCCATTAATTTACAGTCCTTAAAGGAGACGCGGTGGATGATTCCTTCACTAAATCTAACATTGGACAAATCACAGTTTTCAAAGACTACATCTGTCATATCAATCCTATGCAGCTTAGCATTAAGAAACGTTACATTTTTAAAGACAACTCCCGAAAGTATCAGTTTATTAATTTCAACCTCATCTGCTCGAGACCCCGTAACCATACAATTGATTAATTGCGGTTCTTCTTCATTATAAACATCATTGAATTGAGCCGTACTTAAGTTTGTTGCTATTTTGGGAGATTCAATTTTAAGCCCTTTACTCATACTATCACCCTTAAGTTAGTTATTATTAGGTAACTCTACCATATGGAAGCTACTGATGATAGGTCTTTTATTTTGAAAAAAATTGTGCCCTTCTTCATTGCCCGGTGAGGTGAATTTTGCCCTGTTACGGTAAATGAAGCACTCTTTCATTCCCCGATGAGGTGAAATTTTGCCCCGTTACGGTAAATGAACGGTAAATGAAGATCCCTTTCATTGCCCGGTTGAGGTGAATTTTGCCCTGTTACGGTAAATGAAGATCCCTTTCATTGCCCCGTGAGGTGATGTTTGCCCTGTTACGGTAAATGAAGATCCCTTTCATTGCCCGATGAGGTGAATTTTGCCCTGTTACGGTAAATGGAGATCCCTTTCATTGCTCGGGTGAGGTGAATTTTGCCCCGTTACGGTAAATGAAGCCTCTTTCCATTGCCCGATGAGGTGAATTTTGCCCTATTACGGTAAATGAAGATCCCTTTGAATGAATTCTCTTCCTAAAATTAGAAAATAAATATCCAATTGACAGCCCATCATTTTAGTACTTAAACAAAAAGCACCGCAAATGCGATGCAATCAGTTAATCTGTCTAATGTGGAGATAAAAAGGAAACCGTTATAAATATCCAATCTCTCCCACAGTGTTAACTCTCCGATAATGATCGAATCTTTCTCAACGAAGGGAACAAATACATCCATAATCCTGCAACAATGATCGTTCCAACTCCACCAATAAAAGCAGCAGGAACTGTTCCAATAAGACCAGCTAGTGTTCCTGATTCAAACTCACCCAGCTGATTAGAAGTCCCAATAAATAGCGAGTTTACCGCATTCACGCGGCCGCGCATTTCATCTGGCGTTTGCAGCTGTACCAGTGAGGATCTTATGACCACACTGATGACATCCGAACCACCAATAAGCAATAACGCCACCAACGAAACAATTAAGCTGCTTGAAAGGGCGAAAAGCATCGTCGCCAAGCCAAACACAGCAAGTGCTCCAAACAGCTTTAATCCGATATTGTTTTTAAGCGGATAATAGGCAAGGACAAGCGAGACTAATAACGCACCTACTGCCGGAGCAGTCCGCATTAATCCCAATCCCCATGGACCTGTATGTAGAATATCCTGTGCATAAATCGGTAAAAGTGCGGTAGCCCCGCCAAGCAGGACGGCAAACAAATCAAGCGAGATAGTCCCTAAGATTACGGGATGACGATAGATAAATTCCAATCCTAAGAATATGGACCGTAATGATACCGGTTCTGATTTTCGGACGAATTCATGTTCAGCACGAATCATATATGTAAGAATAGCTCCGACAAGCAACGCGACTGTTGCCGTACTGTAAACAAAGGAAGCCCCTAATGAAAATAGTAAACCGCCTATCATCGGGCCTAAGATTTGGGATGTCTGCCCTGCCGTAGTACTTAATGAAATGGCTTGCTGCAGAATCTTTTTTGGTACCAATTGCGGCAATAACGCAGCTGAGGTGGGACCTTCAAATGCACGGCAAGCTCCAAGAATTGCAGCTGCCACCAATATCGCTTCACGCCCGAGCCAGCCGCCAATATTTCCATATAGAAGCAATCCAGCTATAAAAGCTTCAATAATGAGGCAGATAAAAACAATTTTTCGACGGTCATAGTTGTCTGCAACCTGACCAACAACAAATGTTAGTAGTACCATCGGAATGAACTGAGCAAGACCCACTAGCCCTAAACTGAAAGCGTCATGCGTCAAATCATACATTTGCCATCCGATCGCAACGGACAGCATTTGGAATGAGGTTGATGCTAAAATTCTCGATACCCAATAGTTCCGAAAAGCTGGCTCTCTAAAAAGTGAATCTCCTGATGAAAGCAAAATCAAATTCACGCCCTTTTTCTCAATAATGCCTATAATTTTATAGCGTCTATTATACTCCTTTTCATACTAGACTTCATTTCATATGTACCTCCATGAAGGTTCTCTTTTCTGGAACTCCACCCAATTTCACGAGAATTTGATTTTTTTCGAGGATATTGTTAATTAATTCCACGTAAATCCGACATTTTTCGTGCAAATTTAGCATATTTCCGCATAATTCCACTTTAAATTACTTTTTCTAAAACTTTTTAAGATATAATAAAGGAACCGACGGTATAGTAAAAGTTAATCGATATATTCGATACAACAACTAAAGAATTTGCGTCTTATTATAATGAAATAACTTTTCGAAAGGACTAGTCATTTTGAAGCTAAAACGGATAGGAAGTGTATTGTTTACTATAACTCTAGTTCTGGTCTTCATCCTATTCTATTTGGATTCTAAATCCTCAACACACTTGAAAAAAAATCAGTCAGTACCATTACCTACAGAACTCAATCCGGTTGTAAAAGAACGGAGCGATCAATTAATCCAACAGGCCGCCAAAAAGGGAATTGAAATTGTCATTACGGATGGCTTCCGAAGTGCGGCTGATCAGGACAGACTATATGAACAAGGCCGTACGACCGGGGGAAATATTGTTACAAATGCCAAAGGAGGAGAGTCCTATCACAATTTTGGGCTTGCCATTGACTTTGCCTTAGAGACTCCTTCAGGTGATGTAGTTTGGGATAGGGAATATGATCGAAATGAAAATGGTTTAGCAGACTGGACTGAAGTGGTTCAAATGGCAAAGGCTTTAGGATTTGAATGGGGCGGCGACTGGAAGGGTTTTAAAGATTACCCCCATTTAGAAATGAACTTCGGCCTGACTATTGCTGATTTACAGAATGGTGAGAGACCTGCCGGTACATCGCTAACAGCAGAACTCGACCAAGAATAACCATATAATAGTTACTTATGGCACCGCACTTCTGCGGTGCTTTGTGTTTCTAAAAACTAGTATGTTAAAATTGCATTTTTTAAGAATCGAGTAAAAATAAACACTTCCTCCGTCTCTACTTTTGTTAGTAAATAGGTTGAAGAAGTTGGAGGAAAAATTTGATCTGGCGTTATTTTTACTAACTTCTTCAGAGCGATTTCTTCCTTAACCACTGTAAGCGGTAAATAGGAAACACCCAGTCCTGCCTCAATAAACCGTTTGGTTACCTCCACTTGATTAACTTTCATGGTTTTGACCGTCGGATAATGCCTCTTAATCACGTCCAAAAGCGAATCCCAATAATCTGGATGGTTGTGGGTTATCAATCTATATGTATGAAGCACGTTTTGTTCATCTAAAGAGGATTCGCTTGGCCCAACTAAGATGACCGATTCTTTGTGGACTGTCTCTATTTTAATATTGGTTTGAATAGGCACGATTCTGCTTAACCCAAGGTCTGCCCTTCCAGCGCTGATTTCCTTGCCAATCTCATATGAATTGAGGACATTGATAATCACTTCGATATTCGGATTTTCATCAGTAAATTTTCGTAATAAAGCGGGCAGAAAAGATGAGGCAATTTGTGGGGCTGCCGCAATAATCAGCTTCCGATTATACCCCTGTTTCCACGATTCAAAGTCGTTCATCCCCTGCTCGTAATTATTAATTAATTCCCTCGCATAGGATAAAAACTTATAGCCAGCTGGCGTGAGAACCACTTTATTACCCACTCGTTCAAATAAAAGAATGTTAAGGTTCTCCTCCAGCCTTTTAATATGTTTAGTAACAGCAGGCTGAGTCAGAAAAAGCTCTTCAGAAGCTTCTCTAAAATTTTCATACCTGGCACAAATAATAAAGGTTCTTAACCACTTTATATCCATCGTAGATCCCCCCTATTCCAATAACAGTTTGTTATTAAATTCTATATTTTTTGTTAATATCCATTCTTTAACCCCTCCATTATAATCGAATCAATAAGAGTATACAGTTTATTTTAAAATTTCTTACAAAAGAGGAGCTGTTGCAAGATGGAAAAAATAATGGACACTTGGAATGCCAATTTATACGACTCGAAACATTCGTTTGTATCGATGTATGGGGAAAGTTTAATTGAATTATTAGCTCCTCAACAAGGGGAAAAAATCCTTGACCTTGGCTGTGGAACGGGAGATTTAGCAAAGCAATTATCTGATTATGGTTCAGAGATTATTGGGGTCGACCAATCTGACAAAATGATTGAACAAGCAAGAGGTAAATATCCAACCATTAAGTTCCTCGTTCAAGATGCAGCAGAGTTAAAATTCCAACATGAATTTGATGCTGTATTTTCTAACGCTGCACTCCATTGGATTAAACAACCAAAGCCAGTACTAACATGTATTTATAATGGCTTAAAACAAGGCGGTAGATTTGTGGCTGAATTTGGAGGTAAGGGTAATGTTCAGGCTATATCGGATGAATTGATTCGTCAAATTGAGGCAGAAGGTTTCACCTTTAACATGGAACAATTCCCTTGGTTTTTTCCGAGTATCGCTGAATACTCGTCCTTAATGGAACAAGCAGGGTTCAGAGTAACTTTTGCACAACACTTAGACCGGCCAACTCCATTGGAGGGAGAATCCGCAATTAAAAACTGGATCGATATGTTCTGCAGCGGCATGTTAGCAGGTGTTCCTGAAAGTAAAAAAGCCGGCATAATAGCAAAGGTGGAAAACAATTTAAAAGAGGTTCTATATAGAGACGGCAGCTGGATTGGGGATTATAAAAGGATTCGTGTTATCGGCTTTAAAGAATAGTTAGGACAATACAAATATTTCACCTCGAAAATAAACCAATACCTACAAGTTATGTAAAAATAACCTGTAGGTATTGGTTTATTAAAAATAACGACATAAAACAGGCTTTATTGGTATTCCTTCATGAGAGTAGGTAATAATTGCAAAATAACATTTAATGGGTGGCTTGTCTTTTGAGTAAGGCAGAGCATTATTCCACCTTCGATTGAAGCCGTCATCATAAGCGCAATTGAATCAGCTGTTTCTTTTGATAGACCATCCGCTGCTAACTTATCCGAATAAATTCCTTGCATCTTTATGTATAAGTAAGAACAGGCATTTCGGACTGGTTCACTTAATGATGCCATTTCACTAACGATACTGGTAAAGGTGTAACCAGCAATGGTACCTTCACGATCATAGTTAGCAATTAATTTTTCAATCATTGCCTGTGTGGCTTCTTGGGTAGTTTGATATCTGTTGAAAATATCCTCAATGTCTGTCGTAATCAACTCACTCATTGACTGCAGACAGGCAATAAGTAATTCTTCTTTTCCATTTGGAAAATGGTGATAGAGGGAACCCTTTGAGATGTTACACGCTTTTAATATTTCGTTTAAACCTACACCTATATACCCTTTTTGTTGGAAAAGAGTTGTTGAGACGTCGATGATCATCGATTTTGTATCCATTTCCGCTGTTAACCTCCTCGGGGTACTTCTGTTTATTACACTATCAAATAATTTTTCTATTTCAAGTTTTTGTTTAAAAATTAGTCCTATTAAAAAGAGCCCCACTCTACTATAGAAGGGCACTCCAAAGAAATATCCGGGTAGTTTCGGGTTTGGAGAATAAGAGCTGGGATAAATAAAGAAAGGAAACCTTGTTCAAGGCTTCTCCTTCTACTATCACTAAGTTAATCTTTCACTAACCCGCCTCTTAAATCAGTCACACCAAATTCCAGGTACCCTTTTAAACAGCTTAACATAAAGACCCAGCCTTCTTTATTATCTAACAGTTGATTTACAGAATCGGCATCGTTTTCATTGAAACCATCTTCAACAATTTCAATGATGGTATTAGATGGCTCCACCTCTTTTAAAGTTATAGTGACGACGTGCCCCTCTCCATTTGCGCCCCACTGGAACACAATTTTCTTGTTGGTTTGGGTTTCCAACACTTCGATTTCTAATTGGGCATTGTACTCTTTATACCTCACAGTAATGGTCTTACCTTGTTCCCATCTCTCTGAACTCGAAGAGAACCAGAAATTCCCGATTTTAGCTGGATCTACGAAGGCCTCATATACTTCATTTGCTGGTGTTTTTATATTAAATTTTGTAAGATTCCTCAACCTATCATCCCTCATTTTCTTTTTCATATTTTTAATCATTGTACTTTTAAGAGTGATTTATACTTGTAATCCCTTTAGTACTTATTTAACTCACAATATAGGATAACTTATTAATTCGCTGCGTTTCTCCCCCTACCTCCTTACAACTATGGAAAAATCTAATTGTAGTTCTTTTATCGTTCCTTTAACGATAGTTATTAGGTATTGAAGAGTTCAGTTAAAAATTCCTATGAATTTAGGAGGAGAAATGATGAAAGCGATCGTTTATGACAGATATGGTCCGCCAGATGTTCTTCAATTACAAGATGTGGAAAAACCTGAGCCTAAGGATAATCAAGTACTAGTAAAAATCCATGCAGCATCCCTGAATTATGGAAACTTGGTCCTCTTAAAAGGAGAACCGTTCTTAGCGCGCTTTGCCTTTGGTCTATTGAAACCTAAATACACTATTCCTGGAGGTGATATTGCAGGTCAGGTTGAAGCTGTTGGTAAAGATGTAAAGCAGTTTCAACCAGGAGATGAGGTGTTTGGTGACCTATCCGGATGCGGGTGGGCTGGTTTTGCCGAATATGTATCTGTTCCTGAAAATGCAATAGCATTAAAACCGGCCAATTTGTCCTTTGAAGAGGCTGCTGCGGTCCCAATGGCGGGAGTCACAGCGTTGCAGGGTCTGCGGGATAAAGGAAAACTTCAGCCCGGACAGAAGGTACTGATAAATGGTGCCTCTGGTGGTGTCGGAACGTTTGCTGTACAGATTGCGAAAGCACTCGGTGCTGAGGTAACGGGTGTGTGCAGTACGAGAAATTTAGATATTCTGGAGTCAATTGGGGCAGACTATTGTCTTGATTATACAAAGGAAAACATTACTGAAAAGGGGGAGCGTTATGACCTGATTCTTGGTGTTAACGGAGGTCTCCCTCTATCAGATTATAAGCGTGCTTTAACGCCTAACGGTATTTTTGTTCATGTCGGTGGTTCCGGCTCTCAAATGTTTCAAGCAATGGTCTTGGGACGATGGATTTCTATGACCGGGAGTAAAAAGATGGGCAGCTTTTTGCAAAGGGCTAACGAACAGGATCTGATTTTTATGAAAGAACTGGTTGAAGCCGGCCAGGTAAAACCAGTTATTGATAGATGTTATAAGTTGAGTGAAATAAGGGATGCCTTTAGGTATTTTGATGAAGGGCATGCGCAGGGGAAGGTTGTAATCACGATTTGAAAAGAATGATTCGATAGCTTTTAGGGATACCTTGTTGATCCTGTCGGAATCCCTCCTGCATTCGGACAGGACCTCCTCTCTTCGCAACTCTTCTGTCCGAATCAGACTCGGATTCGGACTTGCCCCCCTCATCTTCTTGACAATCCAGTCGGAATCAACCCTGTATTTGGACTAGCCGAGTCATCTTCCTGACGATTCTGTCCTAATCGCAAATCACTTTTTATGTAAATAAAAAAACGGATGGCATTTTACACCATCCGAAAGCTGCTGTTTGTTTTATTGTTCCGATTCAACTGGAAGCCAGGCTTGTGACCATTTCTCAATTTCTCTAATGATGGGTTCCAAGGCTAGTCCTTTATCGGTTAGGGAATATTCTATACGTACTGGTGTCTCAGGGAACACCTCGCGTTTAACGATTCCTTGATTTTCTAAATCCTTTAGACGCTCCGAAAGAACCCTTCCACTAATTCCCATAGAAGCTTCTAGTGAACAAAAGCGTTTCGACCCTGTTAGCAGCTGATAAATCACTAGACCTGTCCAGCGCTGGCTCATCATCACCATGGCTTTTTCGAATCGAGGACAAATTTCAGGTTGATTCATGGTTTCCCCTCCTATTCATTATTATCATATTACAAATCACAATATAATTACAATACATTATAAAATTATTTGACATAACTTAATTTCAAAAATATAATAAGTTACATAAAGTAAGTGAGTTATTAAGCCGAAGGAAGTAACATTATTACCATTATAATTCTGGTTCGATTGCTCTTTTCTTTTTACATTACCGATAAGTTGATATAAATAGAATCTATACGACACTAAATAAGGTGGTCCTTAAACATGAATTATGAAGCAGATGTTTGTATTGTCGGTGGTGGTCCAGGCGGTGCATTACTAGGATATTTGCTTGCGGAAAAAGGTATATCAACCATCGTTCTTGAACGTCACACAGGGATCGACAAAGAATTTCGGGGCGAACATCTCAATCAGGACGGAGAACGTGTTTTAAAAAAATATAATCTATATAATGAAGTACAAGAAGCTGGGCTGCTATTAATGGAACGGGTAGAATATTGGCAGCATGGTCATGTAATAAAAACTGTTATACCAGCAGCAGGTGAGGAACACGTGGGTATCCATGTCCCACAGAGAAATCTGTTAAGTGTATTGATTCGCAAATCTGAACCCTATCAGAATTACAAGCTTTTAATGGGGACAAAAGTGACTGAAATAAGCTTTAATAATAATGGAGATGTAACAGGTCTTATCGCAACAAAAGGCGAGCAAGAGGTAACCATAAAAACTAAGATTGTCGTTGGCGCGGATGGCCGATTCTCGACAGTTAGAAGGCTTGCGGAAATACCTTTTGCAACCATTAAACATGGGTATGACTTGCTTTGGGCGAAAATCCCGAGCCCTGAAGGATGGGAGCCAACCATTAAAAATGCTCTAGTCGGCGGCAAGCAGCTAGCCTTGTTTACCCAGGAAGGCGGATTTATTCAGATTGGCTGGAACATTGATGAAGACGCATATCCAACATTGAAAAAGCAATCATTTGCCCCATTTATTGAGCAAGTGATCGAGGCATTTCCAGAGCTAACGGAAACCGTCCATCAGAACATACAGTCATGGAACGACTTTATTTTATTAAAAGTACAAAGCAGTCATTCAACGATATGGGCGAAGGACGGGGTTGTCATCATGGGGGATGCAGCTCATACCATGAGCCCAACAGGTGCGTTCGGAATCAATTGCGCCCTTTTAGATGCTGATGCTTTAGCAGCTGTCATCGAGGAAGCACTCGATCGAAAAGATTGGAGTGCAGCACAATTAAGAAAATTAGAAGACTCCCGGCGTGCTGATACCGAGAAATTACAAAGGCAGCAATTGATTAAAGAACAAACCTTTCAAGACAATTTTAAAATTCCTGCACTGTCAACAAGTGTTTAGAAACCAATAAAAACATGGGATTGGGGAAATGATTATGGAACAAGTTCAATTAAAGGCGGACGTCCTTTCTATATTAGAGGATAAAATAAAATTGATTAAAAAAGGCGATGAGGCCATCTATCTGGTTGGTCCAATTAAACTGCCTGTTAATTTATATGGGGAAACGATTGAGTTTAAATGGTACAGCTGGTTAAAGACCGAGCATGTTACCGAAGATTTTCAACAAGTCATCCAGCATTTATCTTCTGCTAAGTTAGCAGAATTTCAACAATCAAGTGTCCTCGTTTACGGCGATTTTGAATACGGGGATGATGCCTTAATTCGGATGCACTCCATCTGCCACACTGGCGATATCTTTGGCAGCAAACGCTGTGATTGCGGCTTCCAGCTGAGACAGTCGATGAAAATGATTGTCGAGCATGGTTCAGGCGCGTTATTTTATCTAGCTAATCACGAAGGCAGAGGAATCGGTTTATTTAGCAAGGCAATGGCCTATATTCTTCAAGAAAATGGATATGATACAGTTGAGGCAAATGAAGGTTTAGGTTTTGCTGATGATACTAGAAACTATGATGATGCAATTGAAGTATTAAAGGCATTACGATCAAAGCCAGTAACACTCATTACAAACAATCCGAAAAAGCTGAAAGCCTTAAAAAATGCAGGTGCCCCGCTCTCCGGCAGAACTCCATTATGGGGTGATGTTTCTGAGTACAATGAGAAATACTTAAAGACAAAAGTTAATAAATCAGGACATTTAGAGTAGCTTGGAAAAGCTTTGAGAAACAGGATGATACGGCAGGAGGATATGGGTTTTATGAATGATGAATTTTATATGCAATTGGCATTAAAGAATGCCCAAGCCATGAAAGGTCAGACCGATCCGAATCCACTGGTTGGTGCTGTGATTGTCAATGACAATCGAATCCTAGGGGTCGGCGCTCACATGAAAGCCGGCGAACCACATGCTGAAATCCATGCCCTTCGAATGGCAGGAGATCACGCTAAAGGCGCGACCATCTATGTAACTCTAGAGCCATGTTCCCATCATGGGAGAACAGGTCCTTGTGCCGTAGCACTAGTCGAGGCTGGAGTGAAGAAAGTCGTCATCGCGACATTGGATCCGAATCCTGTGGTCGCAGGTAACGGAGTAAAAATACTTAAAGATGCCGGGATTGAAGTCGTAATAGGGGTTTGTGAGGAAGAATCCCGTCAAATGAATGAAGTATTTAATAAATTCATCATTGAGAAAAAACCATTTGTCACCTTAAAAGCAGCCACTACTCTCGATGGTAAAACGGCTACCCATACAGCCAGCAGCAAGTGGATTACCGCTGAGGCTGCACGGAGTGATGTTCATCAGCTGCGAAGTGAAAATATGGCAATCCTTGTCGGGGTTAATACAGTGGTGGAAGACAACCCTGAACTAACCTCAAGAATTCAAAATGGACGAAATCCGATTCGGGTGATATTGGATTCTAAGCTCAGAATTCCTTTGGGTGCTAAGGTAGTAACCGATCAGCAGGCAGAAACTTGGGTTTTTACTAGTGAAAATTATGACGTAGAAAAACGGAAACAGTTAGAGGAACTGGGCATCTCCGTTTTTGTAACTAGCGGCTCAAGTCAAGTGGATCCGGCGGAGGTAATGAATACCCTTGGGGAAAAGCTTGTATCCTCCGTGTTAATTGAAGCAGGCGGTACGATCAATGCGGCTCTTTTTGAAAAACAGTTAATTGATAAAGTGGTCCTATACATGGCTCCAAAACTTGTAGGCGGGCAGTCCGCTCCTACCTTTTTAGAAGGAGCAGGAATTGCCGAAATGGGTAATGCCGTTGAGTTAGCCAATCTAAATGTTGTACCAATTGGCAGGGATTTTAAATTCACGGGATATCCGATATATTAAAAAATGGACGGTGCTGGTCACCATCCATTTTTTTTAGATGAAAAAGCAGTTCATTTACCGTTACCGGGGTATGTTGTACCACACTGGGAAATGAAAGAGCGCTTCATTTACCTAACAGGGGTAATCGCCACCTCACTGGGCAATGAAAGGGTGCTTCATTTACCGTAACAGGGGTAATCGCCACCTCTCCGGGCAATGAAAGGGTACTTCATTTACCGTAACAGGGGTAATCGCCACCTCATCGGGCAATGAACGGGCTCTTCATTTACCGTTACTGGGGTAATTGCCATCTCATCGGGCAATGAAAGAGCTCTACAACAATCGAAATGGGAAAAGGAATTTTTCTAAAAGATAAAAATAAGCAATTTGAAAGAGGGGTTAACATGAGATTTGGTTTTGATATTGATGATACGCTGATTAATTTACGAGAGCATGCCTTCCACATCTATAATAAGAAACTAGGCCAGGAAATAGGACTTGAAGTTTTTAACGCGTTAAAAAAAGTAGAGATTCATGAGCCATTTGGAATGACAGCCGAAGAAGGCTCGAAGATGTGGAAAAATACACTGGAGGAAATTTACTACACTAATTGTCCCGCTTTTCCCGGAGCGGTGGAACTGCTGCAGGAGCTAGAAAGGCAAGGACATGAAATTTATTATATTACGGCACGTTACCACGAGCATGGTGAGCGTACGAAGAAATGGTTATTGGATCACGGCTTTCCTGTTCATGATGAGCGCTTCTTCTGGGGAATGAAGGATCATGAAAAAGTGAATATTATTAAGCAATTACACTTGGATTTTTACTTTGACGACAAGCCAGAGATTTTACAGACTCTGTCAGAAGAAACCGTAAAAGTCTATCTGAAAGATCAATCCTATAACCGGCATATAACAATGCCTCGGATTGTAAACTGGCCGGAGTATCAGGATTTTCTTAAGAATTTAGCAGACTAAAAACGAACATTTACCTCCATCTCAAATGTAGTATGATATACTAATTTAGGTTTGTTTTTAGAGAGGAGTATTATTAGTGGAGTTACAACATGAATCAACTGCACGTATGAAATCGACATATATATTTTTATTGGTTACTGGGATTGTATTAGTAGCCTTTAATCTGCGCCCAGCTATTACATCAGTAGGTCCCTTAGTGGGCTTGATCCAAGAGGATGTTGGACTTGCCCATTGGAGTGCCGGTTTATTAATGAGTTTTCCATTACTTGTTTTTGCCGCAATGTCACCGATTGTTCCAAAGCTGGCTAACCGTTTTTCTAATGAAATGACGTTATTACTCGGCTTAATCTCGCTTGTCATTGGTATCGTGATTCGGTCTATCCCCATGACGTTTTTTCTTTTCACAGGCACTCTTTTTATTGGGGTGGGAATTGCAATCGGTAACGTCCTTTTACCTGCTGTGGTAAAGGATAAGTTCCCCGAGAAATTCGGTCTCATGACAAGTGTCTATTCTACTTCAATGGGATTGGTTGCATCAATAGCATCAGGATTGAGTGTTCCTCTCGCAGAAGATATGAATCTTGGATGGCAGGGGGCCCTCATTGTATGGGGAATACCAGCCGTGATAGCCATCTTGTTGTGGGCCTATCTGGTTAGGTTTAATCAAGGGAATCAAAAAGAAGTCAAAAAGGCTGCATCAAGTTCCAAAGAAATGTGGCGATCGCCTCTTGCCTGGCAAATTGCCATCTTTATGGGGTTTCAATCCTTTCTATTTTATGTAACGATCTCCTGGTTACCTGAAATTCTCCAAAGTCATGGACTAAGTATGGGGACAGCCGGCTGGATGCTATCGATTACTCAATTAGTCGGGCTGCCCGCTAGTTTCTTTATCCCTGTCATCGCAGGACGTTATCGTTCCCAGATATGGATTGCATTTCTATTAGGGTTGTTGTCCATTATTGGTTATACTGGATTACTATTGGGAACATCCTACCCCATCTTAATCATTAGCATTATCTTTATTGGGGTTGCACTAGGCGGGAATTTCCCATTGGCGCTTAGTTATATTGGACTTCGCTCGCGGAACGCCAACAGGGCTGTAGAGTTATCGGGAATGACACAATCAACCGGTTATATCCTGGCAGCAGTAGGCCCATTGCTTATCGGCTATTTGTTTGATATGACCCATGTGTGGACCCTGCCACTTATTGCTCTGACGATCGTTTCTGTCGTTCTTACGGTTTTTGGTATGTTGTCAGGTCGATCTCAATATGTATAAAAGCCAACTTTCATTGTTGGCTTGTTTTTTTATTTAATCATTTATGATTGACTTATAAGCTGATTCATTGCGTTTAACTTGGAAGAAAGCTCATTAAACCAGTCTTGGTCCCCTGTAGATAAGGCCAAGTCGATTAGAAATAGGATCTGTGCTTTGTTGGATACGTTAGAAACCGGCAGCCGCTTGAGCCGCTCAATCAAAATCGGTACGGTCTTTCCAATGATTTCATGATTGTCACTGGTAACAACACTTACCTTAGCAACATCTGGAATATCCAATGATTCAATATAACCAATGATCAATTCCCCATCCCGTAACGTTCCCTTAATCCAATCACCTGTTTGTAATAACATTCTTTTCACCTTCTTATATATTTTAGTCTTAAATAGACAGTTAATAGCTCTACAATAAAAGCTTCTATTTTTAATTACAGCATTCAAGAATACCTAATAAATCAAACTGTAACTTTTTTCATTACAATTTCACTAAAAAGGAATATGCGATCATAAGACACCAGCAACTGATTATTGTTCCTGGTTGACTAGATCGACAACTTCCTTCATTGTATAATCCTTTAGATATTCACCCAGGTGTTTTTCAGCCCCGATGAAAATTGCACAAAGGACTCTTTGCATATTTGCGCCCACTATACACCGTTCATTTGAATCAGGACACTTAGGCTGCAGAGCACCTTCAGAGGTAATCAAATAGATATCCCAGAGACTTACTTCACTTAGATCTAATGCAAAAATAAATCCGCCGCCCGTTCCCTCTTTTGATTTTATAAATCCATGTTTTTTTAACAAACTTAACACTTTACGAATCCGTACGGGGTGGACACCTGCACTCTCTGAAATAGCATCACTTGTTGACATCCGGTCCGGCTGCAGCGCAAGAAAAGTTAAACTATGAATGGCAAGTGTAAAATCACTATTCATGGCCTGCCCTCCTAAAAAGTAAAAAACTGCTAATCACTTTTGTTTTATTAACGTACTGTAATACTAAACATTACAGATCATCCTGTCAAGGATCCTATAATCCTGTAATAGCTCGAAACCGGCTAGCAGATCATTTCTAGTTAAAAAGTTAAATATCCCATTGTTTTTTAACTTGTTCTTCTGCAATGCTTTTAATTTCATCCCATGCCATTTCTTTTTTCACAAGAACATTTGTATGATAATTCCTTTTTTTATAATTAACTGTTACGAATACTTCAATCATCTCTGTTTTCCTCCATTAAAATTAATACATTTTTAATTCGCCACATTTTCCCTTTCGGAATACAAAAATGTGCGAAGCTTGCGAGGTAGAAAACTGCGAATTTCCTCCTCGTTATATCCAACCTGTAATCTTTTTTCGTCCAATATAATTGGACGGCGTAACATTTTTGGGTGCTCCATGATTAATTTATAAAATTCATTGAGCGGAAGCGATTCAATATTTATATTTAACTCCTGGAAGGTCTTTGAATTGGTTGAAATAATTTCACTAGTGCCATCTTCTGTCAATCGAAGAATAGATTTAATTTCGTCGACGGTAAGAGGATTAGCTAATATATTTCTTTCTATATAGTCAATATGATGTTCCTCAAGCCACCCTTTCGCTTTTCGGCAAGAACCACAGCTTGGTGTTGAATAAAGAGTCACCATGTGCTTACACACTCCTTATATATTATGGTATACATAAGAGACCAAACCTTCCTCACCATTAGGTAGGTACCCCCATGTCAGTTAAATAAAACTAAGCTTTTAAATATTTATTACTGAAAAAGAACATTTCAACGACAATTAAATGTAATAAAAAAAATTACAGTTTAGTTTTTAAAAAAACAATGAGCTAACTCATTTACCAGTTTCTATACTGTAATTTTATTATTTACAGTTAAAAAAGTCAATAGGAAGGTGTTGGATTCAAATAAAATTTTATAGCAACTTACGAATAGGACAAGCAGTTCCCCTTTTGACAGCCAAAGACCAACTGATACTACTATCCATCGTACACTAACAACAATAATCGTACGGATGCAGCAGCGGCACAGCTTTAAATAACCAACTCGGTTTTAACGAGTGATCCTTCCAATGCCAAGCACCTAATGCGGTGGCACAGGCATCAATCCAATGACTTGGTTCCCCACTTAAGATAGGAAGTCCTACTAAATCTTGCTGACCTAGCCAGTCCCAAATAAACAAGCGTGATAACAGATCTTGTTTGTAGTTCAACACAAATTCAAAGTCATTTTTAGACAGCCTTGAACCCATAACAGCCCCGGGATGTACTTCAACGATGGAGACAGGGTTAGGGGTTCTAATATTCTCGATTTCCCTAGTAAGTTTAATTCCTCTTAGCGTTAAATATACCATTCTATTTAGAGTAGGCGGCATAATTGATCCTGGCTTCATCCCTAATCCGACAATAAACTTTCTAAGTTCACGGTCCCCTTGCCTGTCCCCGCCTCCATCCTCGTAGGATAATGGGGCATCTATGCCTATTACGACTTCCCCATGCTGACTTTGTAGTAAAATCTCATTTAAGATCGCCTGGTCGCTAATGTTACTAATCCATTTCACAAATTTCAACTGGTTACCTTCTTTTTCAAATACAGACAGAACAGTATCCTTATGGTTACTCGGCCCTGATAAATCAATGCCAATAACTCTCATCATCAACCATCACTTTCTTTAATAACATCTTTTTCAAATTAATTTCTATGTTGCTGTCTATACCTCTTTCAGTGAAATACTTGTTTATTTTCCAAAAGATCCAATTTACATTTTAATCGAGTAATACAATTTTTTCCATAAAAAGAATATGAGAATATCTGAATTTTCCATATAGAATCCAACAAAAAGTTGTTTACTAAGATAATTACCCATTGATTAATACAGTAAATTCGACTATTATCTAATTAGATATCGATGAAAGTAGGTGTATTTCAAGAATGCAATTAAACAAAATTGTTGAATTTCATAAAGCATTAGGGGATCTTACCCGGATTCGTATTATTGCTCTGCTCCAACAGGGGCCTCTACACGGCCAAGCTATTGCTGGAAAGCTCGGGCTAAAACCTCCAACCATAACCCACCATATGGCGAAGCTGCGGGAGGTTGGATTGATTTTTGAAAAACGCGACAAAAACACCATCTATTTTTCACTTAATACGAAAATATTAGAAAGCAGTGCTAAAGCGATTCTAACAGCTGGCACAGGAGGAAAATCAAGTATGGAAATGTCGGTTACCGCAGAGGAACGGGCAGCTATTATCAATAACTTCTTCACCAAAGACGGAAAACTGAAAACCTTTCCTGCCCAACGAAAGAAAAAGTTGGTAGTGCTTGAACATATGGTCAAAGGATTAGAATTTGGAAAAGTGTATCCTGAAAAAGAAATCAATGAATATTTAAAGCAATTTCATGAGGATTATGCCACATTACGGCGCGAGCTTATTATGTGCCAGTATATGTATCGTGAAAATAATCAATATGAATTAAACCCTGTTGAGCTGTGGTGGTTAAGCTAAAAGAGGTCATCCGGCGCTCGTTTTTTTTGCTTAACTAATTAGATAACCATGAAATTAGACTTTCATAGAGGCGGTCGTGATGGTCATGTTGCGAGAAGAAAAACTTTAAACCGAGATGCCAAAAAAAAGGATGCTGATTTAATAAGACACAAAACTTATTAAATCAGCATCCCTCCTGGGAATTATTTTCTTTTCGGAGCAAGTTCCACCCCTTGGCGGATTGCCTCCATTAAGCTCTTTTCTTCGACAATTCCCTTACCGGCAATGTCAAATGCGGTTCCGTGGTCTACACTGGTTCGAATAATCGGTAAGCCAACTGTAATGTTTACGCCGGCATCTAAGCCTAATACTTTAACTGGGCCGTGTCCTTGATCATGGTACATAGCAACAACGATGTCAAAATCGCCGCGAACGGTTCGGAAAAATAATGTATCTGCTGGTAAAGGACCTACAACATTGATTCCTTCTTCTTTGGCCTTATTGACGCCAGGAATGACCTTCTCCTCTTCTTCACCGTAACCAAATAAGCCATTTTCACCTGCATGCGGGTTGATTCCACAAACCGCAATTCTTGGGTTTTCAGTTCCTGATTTAGTAAGTGTTTCATGAGCTAACTTGATCACACGGTAGACACGTTCTGGATTAATCATTTTAACAGCATCAATAATACCAACGTGTGTTGTCACATGAATAACCTTTAAGTTCGGCGCAGAAAGCATCATTGAAAACTCGCTTGTATTGGTTAAATCAGCGAGAATTTCTGTGTGCCCAGGATATCGATGTCCCCCCTTGTGCAAAGCTTCTTTATTTAAAGGAGCCGTACAAATGGCATCAATCTTGTGGTTATTCGCTAAATCAATCGCTTTTGCTAAGTATTCAAATGCCGCATGTCCTGCCTCGGCGGACACTTGTCCAACAGGTAAGTCTTCGCTAAGTAAATTAAGGTCTAAACAGTAGACGATTCCGCGTTCAAACGTAAGTCCATCAATTTGATCATCAGTGATGGTTTCAACCGTTAAATCACTATTAACAAATCCTTTTGCGCGATTTAGAATTTTGGTATCACCAATGACAATTGGATTACAAATATCATATATTTCTTGATTTTGAAGGCTTTTCAAAATAATTTCTGGGCCTACACCTGCCCCATCTCCCATTGTAATTCCGATAATTGGTTTGGTTTCAACCATTTCAAACATCCTCTCTTGTCATATATTTCAAAGCATTTAGTAATGAATGCTCATTTCCAAAACCGCCGGCCTTTGTAACCGTCCAGAAGCTTCGAGCGTTGGCTGCATTACCTAATTTCCCTAAAGGTAGTCCCGCTTCTATTTCTGTATACAATTGCATTTGATTCATATTTAGTTCGTTACAAACCGCTTTTGCGGTGTCCCCGCCAGTTAGGATCAATCCATTAATATCGGGCATTGATTGAACAATGGCATTTGCAATAACGCCAAGTTCCCTGGAAATAGCTTCACTAATTTGTGTATTATCTATAGAAAGTTCAGTTCCAAGCTGTTTAGTTGCCTCTCTATTTTTATCTGACGAATCTACAAATAACACAAAATGCTGCTTGTTGGATTCCTTCGTGAACTCATCGGTAATGTCTGATATTCTATAGGTCTTTTTGATTAATTTAACAGGATCTAGTTCTACAAAATAAGTATCTGTCATCGTCTTTACCATCTCAAGCTGCTTTTTTGTAACCAATGATAGACTTGCTGATACCGTTAACGTCTTAGTGACCAGTAGTTCCTCTTGCTGATTTGATTCCGCCTTGTCTAGTTGCAAGGCATTCGGCAAATATTCAATTAATCCTGCTGATCCAGCCCAAACGGTTTTTTTATTAATCTGCGCAAATGTATCTGCAATCATCTTTAAGTCTTCATCTGTTGATGCGTCACAAATAAACCAAGTAGTGCCCTGCCCTGTATTCTCTACAATTTTATTGATTAAATTCTCGTTTGAGGAGTTTAATAAAGCTTGTTCGATTAGACAAATCCGATCGTCTACATATTTTTTTAATAAATTTGGAATAAAGCTATCCTTTACCGGTGTTTTCGGATCCCTGCCAAATTCTGTTTCCGAAACACGTTCACCGTTCACATATTGATATCCATTTATCGTTTGACGATTCATTTTTGGAAAAGCTGGAGCAAGAACAATAATTTCAGGTTGATAAACAGAAACAAGAGCCGCCAATTCAGCGGCCACATTTCCTCTTAAAGTAGAGTCTATCTTTTTATACACTTGTTCATATCCTTGTTTTCGAAAAATAGAACTTGCATTATAAATCGTTTCATAAGCAACCTCTTCACTCATCGCACGACTATCGGTATCAATTATTGCAACATCCTTTGTTGATTGTAAAGACGAATCCTTATAATCAAGGAACACGGTAGAAGATATCCCAATCTTCGATAACTGCACACCTGCATCATTTGCCCCTGTTAGATCATCTGCAATAATGTAAAAACGCTGCATAATTTAAGACTCCTTTACTACTACATTCTTTCCACAAATTTTAAACTGTTGCTTTTCGCTGCTCTACCCTTTTGGCAAACCAGGTGGTAATAAGCGGAGTGAAAATGGCAGTAACAATAACAGCTGCTGTAACTTGTAGTGTTGCTGTAGCAGCAATCTCACTATATCCGGTATAAACAGCCGCAACGGCCATTGGTACAGCTGCAGCATTTCCAGCAGTTGATGAAGCGGCAATACCTGCAATACCGTTTCCTCCTGTGATGCGATCAATGATAAATAGAACTATACCAGTAACTACAACTACCGCTACACCTAAGATGACCCCAGAAAATCCAGCTTTCACGACATTCGTTAAGTTAATTCCAGCACCGATGGCTAAAGAAAACAATGGAATAATAACGTCTTGTCCCTTACTTAAGAATTCCCGCATTTTTTCATCAAGGTTTCCAAGGATCATTCCAAGTAATAAAGGAAGGATAGCAAACACAAATGCTAACAATGGAAAACTTGCTAATCCAGCAACACCAAGAATTAACATCGTAAAGAATGGACCAGATTCAAGAGACATAATAGAATAGGCAGCAACATCTTCTGCTTTCTTTCCTAATTGCCCCATAAGTGCCATATAAAGTCCACCGTTTGTATCAGAAAATGCCGCTATAATCGCTAAAGCAGATAACCCTAAGAATAAGTGGTTCTGATCTGGAAAAATTGCTTTAATCAGTAAAGCAATGAGAAATGTTGTTCCAATTTTACCAACCCATAAGCTTACCCCTTTTTTCAGGATGTAACCGGTTGCCTGGAATCGTATGGTTGAACCTAAACAAATATAAAATGCTGCTAGTAGAGCAGAAGTTCCTGTTAATAGTCCCCCTGTAAATGAACTTTTAAATTCAGGTAAATCAAAAATCCCTGGTAAAAATGTACGAATTAACGCTCCAATAAGTAAAGGTATTAACATCATACCGCCTGGAACTTTATCAATAGCTGCTTTAATTCTCATATCAATCTCATCTCCTATGTTGTATTTTTAAACAGTAAAATAGCTGAAATCGATTACATTTTTTATCTTAACTCCAAAGGAGTAAAAATGCAACAACTTTATTTAAATTAAAACTAGTACAAATAAAATTGTTGCATTTTTAAACAGTTATTAAATTATCCTTTTAACTTCCGCCAAAGGGTTGAGCGATTAATATTTAAACGTTTGGCCGCCTTGGTTTGGTTATATGCCTCTTCTTCTAACACTTTTTCAATAATCTTCTTCTCAATATCTTCTAAAGTCCCCATTAAAAAATCAGAAGAAATTCCTACATCTACTAATCCTTTCTGATTCAACAGATTTTCAATTAATTCTTTTTCAATTACATACCCCTTTTCCGTGAGTACCGCATCTTTAAAAAATGCTTTTAATTCTTCCACATTACCTGGCCAATCATACTCCGCCAATAAAGCAAACCCATCTTCCTTCATTTTAATGGCAGATGTCCCTAACGTTTGGTTAAAATGAAGAATAAACGACGTCACAAGCTCCCTTAAATCTTCTTTCCGTTCCGCCAAAGAAGGGATATAGATCCGAATAATATCATCACTATATATTTCCCAAGAGTACTGTAGTTCAATCATATCAATAATAATTGTTATTCCTCTAACTTTTATAGATCCAATTTTTCTCCAAAGCTCATCTCTTAACGCCTCATCTAAAAGATCAAAAGAATGAATATAGAGTGTTTTGATATCCATATCAATCTTCTCAAGACTGATATCTAGTAAATCCAATGCTTTTACCGAAGCAAATAAGCCGTTCCCATGTGTTTTATGGTAATGAATATATTGAGCAATCAATTCCTTCTCGGTACCCTTTTTTCCATTTAAGATAAAACAAGCGTGCGAAAGACAGCGATCAATCATGGTGAGACATGCATTCATTGCTCTACTTTGATGAATGATTAGTGGGGGAGCCAGCACATTGACCTTCATTATTTCTTCTGATGCAGGATTAATCTTCAAATGAGAAAATTGACAAAAAAGATAGGAAGATTCTGTTGTCATTATTTTCGTTTTGATTAGTTTTAATGTTTCTCCGTTATGATCTTTTATATAGGAGATTTCCTTCCCGCTAACATCATTCTGATTTGTACCTATAATCAATGGAATTTCATTTAGGGGTCTTGAGTGGAAAGTAGTCCATTGTTCGTAGACAATATCGCCATTGTGGGAAAGAAGCATAAAGTCTTTTGCAGTAACATGTAATAAGGCCTTTAATCGTTCGATTTCCAGCTTATTATTCAACATCCATCGAGCCACCATTTTTGCTTCCTTAAATGAATCAAATATGGCTTCCCTTCCCGATTGAAGCAATATTCCTAGCAACCCCAATTTTGAAGCTGTTTCAAACGTTACGACATCCCCTATGATGAGTTGATACCCTTCTTGTTTTAACCTCGATAGTAATGGCTCTGTTTCCCTTGCATCATTAATCGTAAAAATATCTATCGGAATATCCAAAAGATCTATAATCGCCTTTGCTCCGAGAGTAATAGTTGGGAAACCAACAATTGCCTTCTTCCTTGGAAGATCATTGGCAAGCGTGAAGACTCGAAGCATATCGTAACCAGAAATATGGACATCGATAACTGGAATGCCGACCGCTTCACCAATCAATTTGGCCGTTCCACCACGACTGATGATGACGTCAAATCCTTGTGCTTCCGCTCTTTTTGCTAAAGCAACGCCTTCCTGAAGATTCCCAATTTTAATGTGGAGATCTATTTCGGTCTCTTCATACCGACACTCTTCTATTAAATTCTTCATAGCGGCATACGGGGCCACAAACAATGCTTTTATCTTCATTCGTACCACACCTATATCCTTTAAATTCTAGTCTAGTCATAGCATAAGTCGATGGGGATTGCAACGAGCAGTCCTTTATATTTTCAAACTGTTATATATAACTGTTTTGAAAATTATTGGCCAAAAGTGATATATTATGACTAAAAAACATTTTTCTCTTCTAGGAGGATTACATGAAAAAGCTCATAAAAGTTGTCGCAGCGATTATTGAAAATGAACAACAAGAAATTTTATGTGCACTTAGGTCACCACAAATGTCTTTACCAAATATGTGGGAGTTTCCAGGCGGAAAAGTGGAAGCAAATGAGGACATCTATTCAGCCTTAGCAAGAGAAATTGATGAAGAGTTGAACTGTAAGATTGAAACATTCAAAGATGTATTTAACGATAATACTCACGATTACGAAACATTTATTATTAATTTATTATCGATTAAATCCAGAATTGTTGATGGTAATCCTGTACCAAGTGAGCATTCCAAATTAATATGGTTGAAACGAGAGGATATGGATTCCCTTCAATGGGCACCGGCAGATATTCCAGCCGTTAAGCAATTAATGGAGGAAAAATCTTAAATAGCAAAAAGCCTTGCTGCATTCAACAAGGCTCATTAATTTATAAAATATTCTTATTTGCCCTTGGTACTAAATAAGAAGGCATTTCCTCCTTCAAGTTCCATATAAAGCTCATTGGCTTACTACCTGAATGATTTACATGATCCGCTGTACCGAGGAACACAAATGGTGAAGTATAACCATTTTCCTTTTTATACTCCCTAACAAAAAGGGCAATTTGATGATTTCTCTTTTTATGATGAATATATCGCTCCGCAATTTTGCTTCCTTCCGCAACACGACTTTGAGTTTGCCAATGAAAAAGCCGTTCATTAATCGCATAGTCATCATACAAAGTTGAAGGCGAGAAATCTTTTTCTGACTTATTTAAGGTTATAAAAAAGATATCAAGATTCTTATCTTCGAAATGCTTTACTCCTTCACGGAAGGCAGGGCTACTTGTTTCATTGTAATATCCAAAAGCAGCAAGTATTTGTGAAGTGTTATATTGGCAATGCACACCTAATGGACAATTAAAATCAAAGTCATTTTCAATCTCCAATGTTTCTAAGGATTGATACAGAAAGTGAAGGATCTCTTTGATTTCTTCTTTAAATTCAGGCTGTGCCAATACCTTAGCAATTCCCTCTTCAAGCGATGAAAATCCTTCACTTACCGGGTGTGCATTATAAAATGAATAGTAGAAAATCGCTAGCATTAACTGCTCTTCCTCATTGTAAACAGTCCGCTCGTCTATGTAATCCATAAAAAATTGTAGTAGCTTCTTGGAGTTTAGATGAAACAAGTTAGGTAATCGTTTGGTTATTACTTTTTCATCACCAAACTCAAACTTTAATGCAACACCTGCCTCAACCATCATCCGGCTAAAGCTTCGATCACCATTTTTTCCATAAAAGTCATAAATAGAAAGGTGATAATGGTTTAAAAAGTTGTCAAGGGTTAACTTTAAACCGGTATCTTGTTCAAAATATTTCATCTTGGCAACAAGATTTCCTCGAGTGTTAGCACTGGATTTAATATTTCGTAGAATGTAATCCTTTGCTTGTTTTTCTAATTGAACAAAGCAGCCTTTCGGGAGATGGAAGAAACCATTTTCAATATAGTGCTGAACGGAATGCTTGGTTTTCCCAATTAAAGCTCGGAATTTTTCTTCGAAATTATAGTTCTTATGTGCCTGTCCAACGAAGTCCAGGACAGTTAAACACTCTTTTCCTTCGGCTAAACGTAATCCCCGACCTAATTGCTGCAAAAAGACTGTCAAACTTTCTGTAGGTCTTAAAAAAAGAATGGTATTTGCCTCAGGTATATCGATCCCTTCATTATAGAGATCTACAACGAAAATGAACTTGATTTCACCTTGAACAAGCCTATTTTGTGCATCTCTACGTGTCTTACCATCGACATTTCCATATAGGGCAAGAGAAGGGACTCCCACTTTATTAAAGAAATCAGCCATGTACTTCGCATGTTCGATGGATACGCAGAAACCTAACCCTTTAACCTGATCAATATCTGTCACGTATTTATTGATCGATTTAACAATCTGGCTGCTACGCTGATCATTCAATGTATAAACATTCTCTAACTCTCTGATTTCGTACCCTCTTCGACTCCACTTTAGTTTGGATAAATCAACTGTATCGCTTACGCAGAAATACTGAAACGGGCTTAGAAGTTTTCGGTTAATTGCTTCCGTTAAGCGCATTTCGGCAGAAATCTTACCATCAAAATAAGTAAGAATATCTTTTCCGTCCATCCTTTCAGGTGTCGCTGTAAGTCCCAAAAGAATTTTCGGCTGATAGTGACCTAATAGCTTTTGATAAGAATCGGCCGCAGCGTGATGGAATTCGTCCACGATGATAAAATCATAAAATTCACTCGTCGTATTCTCATAGAGCTTTTTGCTATTAAAGCTTTGAATACTCACGAATAAATGGTCAATAGAGTCCGGCTGATAGGTTCCAACTAACATATCTCCAAAATTCGGATTCTTTAAAATGGTACGGAAGGTTTCAAGACTTTGCTTAAGGATTTCTTCACGATGTGCGACAAATAATAACTTAGCAGGTTTATTTTTATTCTTATACCGTTTATAGTCAAATGCTGAAATAACCGTCTTACCGACACCTGTCGCGGCAACTAAAAGATTTTTCATATGGCCAAAAACTTCTCGCTCCACCTGCAGCTTCTCGAGAATCTCTTTTTGATAGAAATAAGGCTGGATATCAAATAGAAACTGCCGCTCATTTTCATCATCATGGTTTTTACTTTTAGATAACGAATGCCTTAAAAGTATTTGGTCTTTTTCACTTTCAGGGTGAAACTTTTTGAACTCATTATCATTCCAATAGCTTTCAAATGTTGCCTCAAATTTCTTTACGATATCAAACGAATCCTTTTCCGTGACCTTGATGTTCCATTCCAAACCAGAAGTTAATGCGGGATTCGATAGATTGGAGGAACCAATATAGGCTGTACTGAAACCGGTCTCCCTTTTAAACAGATAGGCCTTAGCATGAAGTCTGGTTCTATCTACATCATAAGAAATCTTTATCTCCGTATTCGGGAGCTTGCTAAGCTCTTGAATCGCCTTATAATCCGTTGCCTCCATATAAGAAGTCGTAATTACTCTTAGTTTATTATTCGGATTATCTGTAAAAGTCTTCAAATCCTCAATAATACATCGAAGACCACTCCATTTAATAAACGAAACAAGCATATCTATCGAATCAGCTGTTACGATTTCCTTTTTCAGCTCTCCTAGCATATTAGGCTCATAATTGGAACCGGTAAAGAGTGAGCTCTGTGATAGAGGCGTAATAGGTCGGATCACTTCGCCCTTTTGGATACTGCGAATTGAATTGATCCGCGAATAGATAGACGTGAGTACCTCGCCTTCCTCTTCAATACGTAATTGGCGGAACTCCTCTTCATCTAGTCGCTCACTTAAAATGGATATAATTTCGTTGCATGTACGAATTTGATTAACTAGAGCCTGTTGATCATCACTTTCATTGTCACGGACAAATTTAAGAGCTTTTCTTGTAACTAATGATATGTAGGAAGATAATAGTTTTCTTGCCTCCTCAACGTCAATGCGTTCTTTGCCGATGTCATATGTATTAATATCAAAGCCTGTTAGTTCATCTTTTAGTTTTTTGCTAATGATTTCTTCGTAGATCCCTTGTTTAAGCATTTATATACTCCTTGTTTTTTCATTTTCAATCTCATGATCTTACTTTTTCTTCTTAATTTATTTGAAATCCTTTATTTTATAAATCTTCCCATAAAAAAATGTGGATATTTTCAACTACAGTTTTTTACTCAAAAATATAGTTTATGCACTCTACATGTGCGGAGTCTATTTGGCAACACATGGGGTGTTTATGAGTTTACACTTGTTTTAAAAAATTTTAGTTTAGAACCTAACCAATTCTTTGATTTTTCTGTAGTTATTCCCAAATGGCAATAACTCTTATCTTACCTCTAGTTTTGGTTGTATAATAGAGTCTTACCCAATGGTCATACGTCCAAGTAACTATAATTCAATAATGTTATTTTATTAAGACAGGGCGGACTTCAATTTTCAGAAAAGTAACTTCAAGATAGAAAAACAGGCCAAATTCTATTATGATAATCACATGTGATATTAGATAAGGGGTTAAAAAAAATGAGCGTATTAAACGTACAAAATTTAAGTCATGGTTTCGGTGATCGTGCGATTTTCAATGATGTGTCCTTTCGACTTTTAAAAGGAGAACACGTTGGACTAGTTGGGGCAAATGGTGAGGGTAAGTCTACTTTCATGAATATTGTGACTGGAAAGTTGCAACCCGACGAGGGTAAAGTTGAGTGGTCACGAAAAGTTCGTGTAGGTTATTTAGATCAGCATGCGGTACTTCAAAAAGGTACTACGATGCGTGACGCTTTGAGTACTGCTTTTCAATATCTTTTTGATGCTGAAGCAGAGATCAATGAACTTTATGCAAAAATGGGTGATGAAGGTGCTGACATCGATGCACTACTTGAAGAAGTTGGAGAATTACAAGAAACTTTAGATAGTAATGATTTCTATCAAATTAATTCAAAAGTTGAGGAAGTTGCTCGTGGTCTAGGATTAGACGATGTTGGACTCGATCGAGATGTAGATGATCTTAGTGGTGGGCAACGTACGAAAGTGTTGCTAGCTAAGCTTTTGCTAGAAAAGCCTGAAATCCTATTACTAGACGAGCCTACGAACTATTTGGATGAACAGCATATCGAATGGTTGAAGCGCTATTTACAGGATTATGAGAATGCATTTATCTTGATTTCACATGATATTCCATTCTTGAACAATGTTGTTAACTTGATCTATCATATGGAAAACCAAGAGTTGAATCGCTATGTTGGTGACTATGATAACTTCTTAAAAATATATGAAATGAAGAAGCAACAGCTAGAGTCTGCTTACAAGCGTCAACAACAAGAAATTGCTGATTTGAAAGATTTCGTTGCTCGTAACAAGGCAAGTGTTGCGACTCGTAATATGGCGATGTCTCGTCAGAAGAAGCTCGACAAAATGGAAGTAATTGAATTAGGGAAAGAGAAGCCGAAACCAGAGTTTAACTTCAAAGAAGCTCGTGCAGCTAGTCGTTATATTTTCACGGCTGAAGATCTTGTTATTGGTTACAATGAACCACTTTCCCGCCCACTGAATTTAAAAATGGAACGCGGACAAAAAATTGCATTCGTAGGTGCAAACGGTATTGGTAAGTCTACTCTTTTAAAAAGTATTCTTGGGTTGATTAATCCAATTTCCGGTAAAGTGGAACGTGGTGAGTATCAACACATCGGTTACTTCGAGCAGGAAGTTAAACAGTCCAACTACAACACTTGTATTGAAGAAATTTGGAGCGATTTCCCAAGTATGAATCAGGCTGAAGTCCGTGCTGCTCTTGCAAAATGTGGATTAACGACGAAACATATTGAAAGTAAAATCGAAGTCCTTTCTGGTGGCGAAAAAGCCAAAGTTCGATTGTGTAAAATTATTAACACAGAAACCAATTTATTAATTCTAGATGAACCTACCAATCACTTGGATGTGGACGCAAAAGAAGAATTGAAACGTGCTTTAAAGGCATATCGCGGAAGTATCTTGATGGTATCCCACGAACCTGATTTCTATCGCGAAATTGCGACCGATATTTGGAATTGTGAGGATTGGACTACGAAAGTATTTTAAATAAAGATTAAGGTGTACCCAATGAATAAAAATTCACTTGGGTACTCCTTTTTATTAACCATCCAAAATTTTTAATAAAAATATACTTTTAGATTTCTTAAAAAGCTCATCCAAACTAAAGTTGGAATGAGCTTCTATCTATTTCAATATTAATTTTACACCAGCTTCCACATGTGTGGACTGTAATTGGCAATACAAATAAATGTTGGTGGGTTTACCACCCCTTTCCATTAATAACTCTCCAAGAGCTGTTACATCATACATTTGTACCTCTCCTAATTTCTAGAATATATTAAGCCAGAAGACTGCTCTTCTGGCTTTTTATTTGAAATGGAACTAATTTAAGTTCTGCTTCGTAATCTATCAAGAAGCACGGCAATAACAATAACTATCCCTTTTACAACTTGTTGCCAGTAATAATCCACGTTAAGCAAAGTCATTCCATTCGTTAACACAGCCACAATCAAAACACCAATGATAGTTCCTTGTATACGGCCACGTCCCCCTACAAAACTAGTACCACCCAGCACGACAGCTGCTATCGCATCTAGCTCAAATGCTATTCCTACCATGGGCTGCCCTGAGAACAAACGTCCTGCCATCACAACGCCACTAACACCGGCGAGTAAGCCACTGATGGAATATACATTAATCAGGGTGCGATTAACCTTAATCCCTGTAAGATGTGCAGCTTCTTCATTACCGCCAATAGCATAAACATGTCGCCCGAACATCGTATACTTTAAAACGATTAACATGATGATATAAACAATTGCCATCACATAAATAGGAGCAGGAATCCCCAGAATTTGACCTGCTCCAATGAACTTGAACTGCTTTGATGCCAAAACTACAGGATATCCGCCGGTTATTACATAAGCCACCCCCCTCAGGTAGGTCATACTTCCCAGCGTCACGATAAAGGCAGGCAACTTAGGTACAGCTGTTAAAAACCCATTAATAGCCCCAGCCACATATCCTACAGCAACTCCTACTAACATAGCGATAACTGGAGGAGTTCCGGCATTTGATAGTAATACAGATATAACACCGCTCAATGCAAGGGTTGAGCCTACCGATAAATCAATTCCTCCTGTTAAGATAACTACAGTCATCCCAGCTGCCAGAATGGCAGTGATTGAACTCTGCTTTAGTACGTTTAAGATATTACTTGAGTCTGTGAAATTCGGTGCAAAAATAATCATAACTATGATTAATAAGGCAAGAATGATTACCATACCCAGTTGATTAAAAATCTGTTTTGACCGCTCCTTGAATGAAACTACGGATGGACTTGACATTTGTAAGTTTGTATTCATTATTTAACCTCTCCTGTAGCATAGTACATAATTTTTTCTTGTGTAGCTTCATCACGAGATAGTTCAGCTCTTAGTTTCCCCTCATGAATCACTAAAATCCGATCACTAACTCCTAATACTTCTGGTAATTCAGAAGAAATCATCAATACAGCAAGCCCTTGTTCTGCTAATTTACTTATGATCTTATGAATCTCAGTCTTTGCACCTATGTCTACACCACGGGTCGGTTCGTCAAGCAGCAGTATTTTAGGACCAATAGATAACCATTTAGCGATAACAACCTTTTGTTGATTCCCTCCGCTAAGCCCCATAACATTTTGTTCTTTTGATGCCGTTCTTACTCCAAGTTCTTTAATGTATCGATCCGCATCACGATTCATTTGCTTATACTGCAATAGTTTAAATTTACGATAGGTTGGCAATTGTGCCATTAGTATATTTTCTTTTACAGATAAATTTGGTAATAGCCCCTGTTCCTTCCTGCTCTCAGGAACATGAGCAATGCCAAGTTTTATTGCGTCAATCGGACTTTTTATATGAACCTGCTGGCCATCCAAAATTATTTGACCCTCTGACAGTTCGGATAGTCCAAAGATTGTTCTTATCAGCTCAGTCCGTCCCGCACCGACAAGGCCTGCTAAGCCCACAATTTCACCAGGGTAGATTTTCAGTGATATGCCCTTTACAAAATTCTTGTCAGAGACATTTTTTAACTCAAGGACTGGTTTTTGTTCAGACCTAACATTACTTTCGATTCTTTCTCTTACAAATAGCTCATTTAACTCTCTTCCTACCATTAGTTTTACTAGATTCTCGGGATTTGTATCCGAAATTGGCCCACTTTTGACCCAATGACCGTCTCTAAGAACTGTAAAGCGATTTGAAATTTTAAAAATCTCATCCATTCGATGAGAGATATAAACAATAGCTACGCCTTTTCTTCTTAATTCTTCAATGATGCCAAAAAGCTTTTCTATTTCTTTATCTGTCAGAGATGCCGTCGGTTCATCCATAATTAAAATCTCAGAATTAAGTGATAAAGCTCGAGCAATTTCTACCATTTGTTGTTGGGCAACACTTAAGGTGGAAACATCCGCTCGAGGATCCAAGGAAGATCCTATGGATTTTAAAACTTGGGCAGCATTTTCATAAATATCATTCCATTTTATTAGGCCCAGCCTATTTTTCTTAAATGTTGTCCCCATCATGATATTCTCACCAATGGACAAATTAGGCGAAAGGCTTATTTCTTGGTGAATAACACTGATCCCATTATTTCTTGCCTCCATTGGATTATTCCAATGTACTTCTTGACTTTTATATTCAATCGTTCCTCCATCAGGCTGATACACTCCGGCCATGATCTTCATTAAAGTAGATTTTCCTGCACCATTCTCCCCCATCAAGGCATGAACTTCCCCTTTATAGAGTTCGATATTAACGTTTTGCAACACCTTGACGCCGGAAAATTTCTTCGTAACCGCCTTCATCCTAAGGATGGGTAACTGACTCTCTGGTAGACGACGATTTATTTGTTCTTGAACTTGAAATACTGCCATTAGTGCCACTCCCTAAGTCTCTTTTTAAGCCCTATTTTACTTGGATATAAATATAGTGCTCCTGATTAGCACCATATTTTACCTCCACTAGAGGGAAATCAATTACCAGCCACTATAGGAATCAACATTATCTTTAGTGATAAATTTAGTTGGAATAAGAACTTTTGAGTCAACTTTCTTTCCATCAATGACTTTTAATGCTAAGGCAACACCATCAATAACCATTTGATTCGGGAATTGTGCTGAAGTACCAGCAAAGCTTCCGCCTTTTTTCAACGCATCAACCGCAGAAGGCGCACCGTCAACACTTACGACAAAGAATTCATTTTGTCTACTAGCTTGTTCTTGAGCAATTTGTACTCCAACAGCCTCTTCATCATTTATTGTAAATACTGCATCGATTTTTTTGTTTGCTGTTAGTGTACCTTCCATTACGGTAAGAGCCTTTTCACGATTACCCTCACCATTTTGTTTAGCAACCACCTTGATATCTGGATATTTTTTAATTACTTCGTTAAAACCTTTAATTCGGTCTGTCACTGCTGAAACAGGAGGTCCATCAATAATAACAATATTACCTTTTCCATTAAGTTGTTTTACAAGGTACTCCGCAGCTAATTTACCTGCTTGAACGTTATCAGACATAACCACTGAGTCAATGCCGCCTTCTGCAAATCCATCAAGCGCAACAACCGGAATACCCGCTGCTTTTGCCTCACTAACTGCACCAGCAATACCAGCGGAATCAAATGGGCTTAATAATATTAAATCAACTTTTTTTGTTATAAAGTCTTCAATTTGTGCAGTTTGTTTAGCAAGATCTTGATCCGCACTCACAGTCGTTACTTCAGCATTATACTTAGAAGCAACTTCTTTAGCCCCTTTAGACATCGCTACAAAGAATGGATTACTTAAATTTGGAACTGTTAAACCAATCTTTAGCTTTTTTTCAGTATTAGACTTGTCATCTGTTTTACTGCTATTAGAAGCGCTTTCATTATTGCTGCATGCACCTAAAAGGCATAAAGTTAAAATTAATATTACTATATTAAAAATTTTAAAGTTCTTCATAGTTTGTAATTCCTCCTAAATATGGTTTTGTAAAGTAATAGATATAGCAAAACACAACCTTGTAATAAAATCTGTAATACCGTAGTATAAAAATGAGTACTAAAATTAGTATTAATTTTAGATATACTCAGGCTGGGTTATGATTTTGGGCGTTTTTCCATTTGGTCGTGGTTGCCCTGAATCGTAACCTTTTTTTGTGGATCTTTCATTTTTCTCCCCCAAAGAACAAGTTAATTAAAGCGATTAAAATCCCCTTCTATTATTTTCACAACTCTTTAAGCATCACCTCCTAAAAATAGTGTGGATATTCATTAAAAACGCTTTCATTAATCACCCTCATTTTTCTGTTTTATCTGATAGTAGATCCTTACCTATGGGGGAAAAGTCAGACTACGCGAACAGAAATTCCTGATTCCTCGATGTGGTTAAGTACTGTCTTTTGTGCAGCACTATCGGTTTCACCGTTCTCAATAAGCTTAGCCGCTTCCTTTGCAATAGCCCTTTTCTCTTTTTGAAACTGCACTTCTTTCTCAATGTAAGTCGGTTCGAAGGTCACACTTTTGAACAAAACAGCCCCATCATGTGTTCTTTTTAACAATTGTGCTTCCTCTAGTTCCTTTAAGTCCCTATGAAGTGTTGATTCAGACAAGATGAAGTGTTGACTTAATTCTTGTACATCTACTCTAGCATTCTTGTTTAGTAACTCTAGTATGGCCGATTTTCTTTCTATACCGTACATAGAATCGTTTTTCCTCCAATTCATTTGAAATGCGAGGTTTGACCGTTCTAGCTCACTTTTGAATGAATTTGGTGTTTTGTGCTCATTTTTGATTATATGTGCTATTTTACCAATTTACAATATGAATTTCAGGATAATTGTGAAAATTTTAAAATTAAAAAAGTAAAATGAAAATACTTTTGTTTTTCGAAGATTAGAACACGTTATACTCAACCTATTAGGGGGAAACTCTGACTAAGTAAAATTTAGAAGTAAACATAAATAAAGGCTTCGAATGGTATTGATTGGAGAGAAATGAAAGTAACTTTGGCAGAGAAAAATTGAAGTATAAATTCTAAAGTTTCTCCATTTAGGGAGAAACTCCTAGTTTGTGGTCCCAAAATTGAATAGAGGCAGGAATCCCTTACTGGGTTCCTGCTTCTTCTTTTAAATCATAGCCGAGACGCATACGACGTGTGTGGACTGTGTAAAAATTAGAAACTTAAAATCAAAAAGATAAAGCTATTACTAATAAACTAATACTAATTGTTCGGTTCGTCATATCAATTCAATTCAGAAAATAACCTTTACCTTCCTTTCACCATCCTCTTCAACCCTGTCTGGTAAATTAATAAGAACTCTTTCACCAACCCCTCCCTTTCCAATAGTGACCTATACAACCTGTAACGAGAACATGGATCAAAATTTAGAGTTAAATCACAGCGAATTAAATTAAAAATTAAAAATTTAATCAGGCACAAAAACCGACAAGGTTCGAGCAAGACATTCTGTAAAATAATAGTATAATTTACCATTTCAAAGCATCGGAAATATTTCACACAAAATTAATTACCGAAGGCTGAAGGATGTTAATTGCTGAATTATCAGGTATGGGGGGAGCTATATGGAAAGCACAGTTACTATTCAAGAAATTGAGAAACAACGTCTAAAATCAACTAAATGGTATGCAAATTGGTGGTTTATCACAGCAAGCGCCCTCATTATTATCGCACTTATCATTGGAGCAGGCAGCTACTATCAGGCAAGCCACTTCAATTCAGTAATCAAGATTAATGACATCAAAGTTGGTGGACTGACGGCCGATCAGGCACTTAATAAATTAAAAACAACCGTATTTAAAAATGTTGTATATGTCGGGGAGCAACAGATTTTAGATGGAAAAGATACAACGATGGGATTTACAGATAAAGATCTGCCCGCTATCAAAAAATTATTAAAGAACCAGTGGACTTTTTTTCCCTCTTCAAAAGCTAAGGATTATTCATTAATGCCCAGCAATGAGGATCTGTATCGAAATCAGACATTGAAAAAGCAGGTGGAAGAAAAGCTGTTAGCCATGAATAAAAGTTTAAAAGCCCCACAAGATGCGGTAGTTCGTTTGGCACAAGGCAAAATCGTTGTTTCCCCTAGCATTAGCGGAGAGCAGTATGATGTTGCCAGTCTCTTGAAGGACTACGAAAAGCACGAATATATTAGTGAAATCCGGCTTAGCCCAGTATACATACAGCCAATTAAAGAAGACAGCGAGTTTGTAAAAAATCAACAGAAAAAGCTGGAAGAATTCCTTGCACAGACCGTCGATTATAAGGTGCAGGATAAAGTTTTTACGTTAAAGGGAAGCGAAGTAATTAAGAATGCCTCCATATCAAAAGATTTGCAGATTAAGATGGATGATGCCGGTGATATTAAAAATAAGATCGCTGATGTTAACAATTCCCAATCCACATTAAATAAAGATTTCACCTTTAAGACCCATTCAGGTTCGGTGATTTCAGTTAAAGGTAAAGGCTATGGATGGGCTATAGATGTAGAAAAAGAGGTACCGCGTATTAAGGAGGCTTTTGAAAAAGGAGCGAAATTGGTTTCCGCCTCTAATATTTACGGAAATGGTTGGAATGGTGAAGGCTACGGATATAATGCAAGTACGAACAATGGTATTGGCGATACCTATGCTGAGGTCTCCATTGCAGAGCAGCGAATTTGGATTTACAAAAAGGGCAAATTAGTCGTCACAACGAATGTCGTTACCGGCACGCATAATACCCATCATGATACATCACCAGGAGTTTGGTACATTCTTTATAAGCAGACACCTGCCGTCCTAACAGGCAGAGAAAATGGAAAAATCACTTATCAGGTAGATGTTGATTATTGGGCTCCTTTTACAAATGACGGCCAAGGATTCCACGATGCCAGCTGGCGAGGCAATTGGGGAAGTAAAGCCTATCTTTCGGCGGGGTCGCATGGCTGTGTCAACACACCGCCAAGCATTATGAGAACCGTGTATAACAATCTTAACACTCACGAGCCGGTTGTAGTTTATTAAGTCGCGGGAGGCTGCCCCAGGAGATTAATAGGATTGCGTGACACTTACTCGAATTCTATCGAAGGGATTTCGGAAGGTCCCGTCCTAGCGGTATTTACGCATTTGTGTGTGGGTGACGTTCACTATCTGTATGCTATAATTTGGAGTGGAAATATAAAAATAGAGGTGACCATTCTTGGCAATACACGTTGTACTATATCAACCAGAAATTCCAGCTAATACTGCAAATATTGCACGTACATGTGCCGCAACGGATACAACCTTGCATTTAATCCGACCACTTGGCTTTTCTACAGATGAGAATATGATCAAACAAGCAGGTTTAGATTTCTGGCAGTTTGTAAACATAACGTATTATGACTCATTGGATGAATTTTTTTCAAAAAATCAAGGTGAATTTTACTATATTGAAACGTTTGGCGAAAAACCACATTCATCCTTTGATTTCAGTGATATATCAAAAGATCACTATTTTGTGTTTGGAAAAGAAACAACTGGTTTACCAAAAGAGTATCTAGAAACAAATAAAGATCACTTTTTGAGAATACCCATGAATGAAAATATTCGTTCACTGAACCTTTCTAATACAGCTGCTATATTGGTGTATGAGGCTTTGCGCCAGCAAGGGTTTCCCAATTTACAATAAAAAAAGCAGACTTGCACAATTTTGTTCATATCAAAAACACTTATAAGAACGATGGAAATGTTATATTCCAACTTGTAAATACGTTATAGAAACACGAAAAGGCAACGCCCTCAGGGTCGTTGCTTTTTTTAAATGAGTTGCGGAATCAACTCCACATTTGTCTGAGTAAAAATTAATCAAAAGATAAGCCTTTTAAATAGCCCAAACTTCCCTTAAAAAAGGGAAGATGACAAGGAATAAATGAAAGTTCCTTGTCAGAGTATGCCTTTTCCTCGATTATTTTCTTATACCTAAGCGCATTCGATAGCTAAATAGAATATCTTTTGTTTCTCCGGAAAAAACTTTTTCCACATGGTTTCTAAAATCCTCGAATGCAGCTTCGAGGTCTTGTTCACCTAGTTTTAATGCCGTTTGAAGACCACCTTGACTTAGTGCAATATTGGCGTAACGGGCGGCATCACATTTTTCCCAGTGATGAAAAACAATTTCTTTTGTAAACGAAAACAATCCTGATTGTTGGATTTGATGCAGATGGTCCTCTTTATTCCATTTATGTGCTTGCTTTTCAGAAGGAAGAAGTTGGGAAAGACGATAGTCTGCGAGGGAGTATAATTTCATATAATGGTCTTCTAAACTCCAGTCACACGTTGGCGGCCAATCACAATCGTAAGCGGCGAATATTCCCTTCGGGCGAAGAACACGGGCAAATTCTTTTAAAGTGGATTGCGGCTCCATCCAATGAAAAGATTGTGAGCAGGTAATAATATCTGCCGTTTCATCGGGCAGACCAAGCTGATGGGATAATGATTTTACGAATTTAAGTCCAGACGGTTTTTGGGCTGCTTCCCAATTGGATAATGCCACCTCACGCATATCATCATTAGGCTCCACACCTATTACCTTCTCAGTTTCTTTAAACCAGATAAAGGTAGAAAGTCCGGTACCGCAGCCAACATCAACCACTAGCTTGGGTTTTTCTTGCAAGTAAGTAGTTAATATTTTTACCACTTCGTTTGGGGCACTTGGTCGATTACGATCGTACAGCACACTAAAACCATTAAAACGATCAATGTTATTCCTATTTAATTCCGCCACATGAGTTAACCTCCGTTTATTAACTTGAAAAATAATTATTTTTATCATTATGATAATAATATTTTCCTTTATGAGCAAAAAAACCTACGTAGCACCTACTAAAATGAACGGCTGCTTTTATTCATTATTCAAAAAGAGCAATCAGCATATAACTGATTGCCCCGAAGCGTTTGACTAACATTCAATTTCAAATCTTTCACAATCCACAGTAATCATGATTCCTTCAGCGGTTAGAGAAGTGCTGCCTGAAGAAACATTTTGTACGTTAAAAATATTACGCAATACTACCTTATATTGTCCGCTTAAACCTTCGCTGTTTACTTTAATACGATTTCCCTCTTTTACAGCTGTCACCTTAGCTGCTTTTTCTCCCTGATGAGTGTAAATTTCTGCAGAAGCAGGCGTGCCTTCTTGTAATTCAAATAGATGAAGGGTTACATTTTCAGTATAATCATAGGAGGCTTTATTTACTTCAGCTCCCATTGCAATAATGGAATTTTCGCGCGCCATTAAAGGCAATGTCATATACCCATGTTCTTCTTGAATCCACTTTCCTCCTTCAACTACCTGGTTCGTAATAAAATTGGTCCATTTTCCGGCAGGAAGATAATATTTTGCAAGACTCTGGTCATTAAGTATTGGTGCCACAAGCAAGCTGTCACCCAGCATATATTGCTGATCTAAATAATGACAAGTTGGATCCTCTTGGAATTCCAAAACCATCGGCCGCATCATAGGAATGCCTGATTGTGCCGACTCACATGCATTTCTATACAAGTATGGCATTAATTGAAGCTTCAGCTTAGTAAAATATCTTGATACTTCGACTGCTTCTTCACCATAAAGCCAAGGAACTTTGTATTCTCCGCTTCCATGATAACGGCTGTGTGAAGAAAGAAGCCCAAATTGAGTCCAGCGTTTATAAAGGTCTGGTGTCGCCCCTGCTTCAAAGCCGCTGATATCATGACTCCAATAGGAGAACCCGGACAATGCGAAGGATAATCCGCCGCGTAATGTTTCTGCCATCGAGTAATAATTAGACCAGCTATCACCGCCCCAATGAACTGGGAATTGCTGCCCGCCTACAGTGGCTGAACGTGCAAATACTACCGCTTCCTTTCTGCCAAACCTTCTTTCCAATAATTCAAAAACAGTCTTGTTGTAGAGATGTGTATAGTAATTGTGCATCTTTTGCGGATTGGAATGATCGAAGTACACCACATCTGTTGGAATTCTTTCACCAAAGTCTGTTTTGAAGCAATCTACTCCCATATCGAGCAATACTTCAAGCTTTTCCTGGAACCATTTATATGCATCCGGATTCGTGAAATCAACAAGGCCCATGCCTGCCTGCCACTTATCCCACTGCCAAACGCTTCCGTCAGCACGTTTTACTAAATAACCCTTTTCCATTCCTTCATCAAATAACTCAGACTTTTGCGCAATATATGGATTGATCCAAACGCAGATTTTTAAGCCCCTGTTCTTTAATCTTCTTAAAATGCCTTCTGGGTCCGGAAACATTCTGTCATCCCATTTAAAGTTAGACCACTCAAACTCCTTCATCCAGAAACAGTCAAAATGAAAAACTTCTACTGGAATATCCCTTTGTTCCATGCCTTCAACAAAGCTGGTAACCGTCTCTTCGTCATAATTGGTCGTAAATGAGGTACTGAGCCATAAACCAAAAGACCATGCTGGAGGCAGACTTGGTCTTCCCGTAAGTTTCGTATAGTTAGATAAAACATCTTTTATAGTAGGTCCATTTATAATAAAGTATTCCAAGTATTCCCCTTCCACACTAAATTGGACCTTAGAGACTTTTTCTGAACCTACTTCAAAAGAAACCTTTTCCGGATGATTCACTAGAACGCCGTAGCCTTTGTTGCTTACATAAAAAGGTACGTTTTTGTAAGCTTGTTCACTGCCGGTTCCCCCATCTTCGTTCCATACATCGACTGTTTGACCATTTTTAACAAACGGAGTGAAGCGTTCACCCAATCCGTAGATTAATTCACCTACATCAAGAGAAAGCTGTTCGCGCATAAAAGGCTGGTTTTCATCTGCTAAAATATAAGCCATAGAACGCCCATCAGATTGAGCTAATAATTCATCATTATGATGGAAGGATAGCTTCCAATCGTCTTTATTCACACTTGTTTTTAGATTTCCGCTAACAAGTGTTAGTACTTTCTCTTGGTTGTTAATGACCGTTTCCACATTTTCTTCATGGATTTCAAAATGAGGTCCAAGGTCTAAAGTCCCCTTATGATGGTACGCTTTTACTTTAATAACGTCGTTTATTGGGGAGGATAACTCGATTGTGATCATTCCTCCGTCTAAAGTATCGCCACGATGATTAATTTTTCGGCATGGGGCATAAATGGTCACTTTGTTATCTGTTAGCCTAGTATCATTTACCTCAGCAGGGTGAAAGAATTGGTACCCCTCTTTATTTAACCAGCATCCATTACTGAATTTCATTTGTTGATCGCCGCCTTTTATTAAAATGTATTTTTTTAAGACAGGTTAGTAATCCTTACAGATTCTCAAGGACTAATACATCTTTCGGTGACAGAACGATTTCCTCACCATTTGCGTACTCTTGTTTAGTAAGTAGATTCCGATAGGATTGCTCTAATACCAATTTTTTAGGAAGGTCATTATGATTTAATATAAAGGTATACTGATTTTCTTCCTTTACCCTCCTTGAAACTTCTATACCTTCATTTGCTCGCAAAATAGGTTCAATGCCTGCATCATGGCAGATATTTTTAAGTAATTTGGCTAAATACCCCTCTTCCGGATTAGAGCCGATATACCACGCTGCACCTTGTCCACAGGCATTTTTCGTAACCACTGGAATGCCCGCGTAAAAATCTTTTCCATATGTAGCAACGGCTTCTGCCCCTTTCAAATGGATAATGTCAAATAATAAATTACAGCTATAGGACTGTTCCTGTTCGATTATTTCATTACACTGATGAACTGGCAGAGCATCTGTTTCTTCCACCCAGATTCCCAACAACTCACTTAGTTTCCCAGGGTAGCCGCCTACCTGAACAAGGTCGTGTTCGTCTACATAGCCGCTAAAAAAAGTGGTCAGGAATGTACCGCCATTCTTCACAAACTTCTCTAATTTTTGGTCTACACCTTCTTTTACCATGTAAAGAACCGGGGCAATGATTAATTTATATTGATCAAAGTCATCATCCACGCTGATTAAATCGACATTGTAATTTTCGTTAAACAAAGCCTGGTAATAGTGAAGAATTTGTGTTTGGTACTTTAGATCAGCACTTGGCCCTGCAGAATATTCAATTGCCCACCAATTATCCCAATCAAATATAATGGCAATATCTGATTTGACTCTGCTTCCAAGAAGTTTACCACCTAATAGCTCCAGCTCCTGCCCCAATTCGGCGCACTCTCGGAACACTCTGGTATTTTCATGCCCTGCATGATCGATAACAGCGCCGTGGTATTTTTCACATGCACCTATGGATCGGCGCATCTGAAAAAACATGACCGTATCCGCACCATGGGCAACAGCCTGGTAGCTCCAAAGCCTCATCACACCTGGCCGTTTTAAGGCATTATAAGGAAGCCAGTTAGTTACACTTGGTGTTTGCTCCATCAACGCAAAAGGCATCCCTTTCTTTAATCCGCGCATTAAATCATGACTCATCGCTGTTCTGCTGTATGGATCATCATTGGATGGATAGTTATCCCATGAAATAAAATCAAGATAAGGGGCCCATTTTTGATAATCCAACGGTTTATAGAGGCCCATAAAATTGGTTGTGATCGGAATATTAGGTGTTATTTCTTTTAATACCTTGTATTCGTCTTTATAGCATTCTAGTAAGCTATCAGAATTGAATCTTGCATAGTCTAATGAAATTCCTTGGAAGGTTGTCCGATTATAGCCAAAATGTTCGCTCAAGCTATTAGGAGGGACAATCTCATCCCAATCATAAAAGGTGTGTCCCCAAAAGCTTGTATTCCAGGCTTTATTGACATTCTCGATTGTTTTATATTTTTCTTTCAGCCATACCCGAAAGGCATTAGCACAATTGTCACAATAGCACTCCCCGCCATACTCATTAGAAATATGCCAAGCCACAATATTTTCAAAGTCCTTATAGCGTTTGGCGAGTTCTGCAGCAAGCTTTACAGAGTACTTTCTATAGGTTGGACTATTCGGACAGGAGTTGTGTCTCATGCCAAATTTTCGTTTTCTCCCCTCAAAATCAACCCGTAATATATCCGGGTAACGTTTCGCCATCCATGCCGGATGTGCGGCGCTCGAGGTTGCCAGACAAACATTAAATTGATTTTTCTTTAACATCTCCATAATTTTATCAAGTTCAGAGAAATTATATTCCTCTTCATTAGGCTGTAATTTGGCCCAGCTAAACACATTGATTGTCACGGTATCAACATGTGCTTTTGGAAGAAGGCGCATATCCTCCTGCCAAACCTCCTCTGGCCACTGTTCCGGGTTGTAATCCCCGCCGTATAAAATTTTATGTACCTTAGGAGATTCTATCATGTGGTCATCACCTCATTTAAATCGTCAATAACAGATATGCAGCTTCTTTCGGCTCTAATTCAATGCAAATGGAGTCTAATAGATTTACTGCTTTACAATTCCGATCATGTTTAATGTTAAGATTTAGGAATAACGGAGATTGAATTGTAACTTGCTGCTTAATAGCCGATTCAATTTCTAAAATAATTTCCTTCTTCTCTGTATCCCACTTTAACTCTTTTACCAGCAATTGCCTTGGCAATAGAAGCCCCTTGACTGTTCCCTTCGAAAACTGTTCAGGTAATGCCCCCAATAGTGTTATCTCACTATGATTGTTACTATAAATAAGCATTTCATTGATAATTTGCGGGATTGCCCCATTCCCATCTACATTAAAGACATTCTGATTGTTGTAATGGGAAGTAACCATCGTTGGATACATCGAATCATTGACTATCATCATTTGCAAAATCTCATAGACTAATTGGCTCATCCCGAATTTGGTTGCACATAGGGCGGCATGCATTCTGCCATGTGTAGAGGACGTATCTCCCTCTTTGTTCCTGAGCCAGGCCTCCAACCGTTTTTCCAAAGCAATTTTAGAGGCATTCCATAACACTGGATTGCTACTGCTGGAAAATTCATTACTTTGAAAAATCGGATATAAATGTGAAAAATGCCGATGATTATAATTTTCCTCTTTTCCTGGGATTGACCATTCCTGAATCGCTCCTTCTTTATTAATTAAGTAGGATGGCAGTTTGGAAAGCATCGTTTCCCATTTGCTTATTTCATCTGATTCCAACCCCAGCTCCTTATGGGCTGCCATCAAATTGGTCAAAACCTCTTTTGCAACCGCTATATCCTGAGTCGCATTATCGCCGCAGCCATTTTCCGCTGAATAAGAAGGTGTAAATCGGTAAGTACCGTTGGAATCTTCAATTAAGAAATCTTCGTAGAATAAGGCACATTCTCTTAAATAAGGAATGGTTTCTTCCAAAAGAAACTTTTTATCTCCGCTATATTGATAATATTGATAAAACCAGTGACCAAGCCAGCCTGCTCCGCATGTCCATAAAATGAGCGGCCATTCTTCGTTCCAATGGAAGTGCCTTCCTGTGGTGCTTGAATGGCAGGAGGCAATGATTCCCCTGCAGCCGTAATAGCTGGCTGCATTTTCGCGAAATCCCGGCAAGAATTCTTTTACCATTCGGAAGAAGCCGTGCAGGCCTTCCATCATATTACATGAAAGGGCGGATGCAATTGATAACTGGACATTGGTATCAAACGTATAATCACCGCTCCAGGCAGGATGAAAATTCCCTGCCCATATCCCTTGCAGGTTGGGGGACAGTTCACCAGAACTGCAAATGAAAACGTAACGTCCTGCATCATACATTTTTTCAAGCAATGCCGGAGGAATCGTATCCGTTTCCTTTGCTTCCTGTACTAAATCTTCTATGGAACGCATTCGATCTCGATCCTCTACCAGATTTAATGATACGCGATTAAAGATTTCGGTATGGATGGCCGTATGCCTTTGTAAAAGCTCTTGGTAAGAATAGTCAACCTTGTTTAAATCGTTTCTAATGTCATCACTGCTTATTTCCAATTCGTGACGAATAGGAACGATTTTCATTAATAACGATACACTTTCCGCATGTTCTACATGAATGCCTCCCTCTGCCGCTTTTACATTTCCATTTGGGGCAATGATACGAATTCCTACCATATAGCCTTTTCCAGCGCCTTTTAGATAGAGATTATTTAAAAAGATAAAATTCTTCTGTATATCACGATGATGATCAATCAGCGGCTGCCCGTAATCCTCCACTTTAAGCAGGCAGGACACAGTGTTCTCACTGTTTGTAATTGAATGGACAATCATATTATCATAACGCGAGACAAACGTTTTTCGCTCGTGATGAATATTCTGTTCATCAACAAAGCTGACCACGATTTCACCTGTTTCAAAATTCTCCATTCTATAGTAATCACTAATCTCCTTTAATGGGGATTGGATATGCAAGTGAAAGCCCGGATGAGAAGGGTCGCTCATTTGAAGGCCGCCATAGCCTAACTCCATGCTTTTTTCATAAAAAAATTCAATCGCCTTTTGATAACCTTCCTTTTGAATCATCTTTCTTACCGTTGGCAGATAGGGTGCCATCTTGGGCAATGTATCATTGTTACCCTGTGGAAGGTATAATCGGCAATGCGTGCCAATGATTGTTTCATCGGAGGGATCGCCAAAGACCATAACTCCTTGGCTCCCATTTCCACTTACCATTGCATTTTCCCAAGTCTTTGCATATGAGCGATTTACTGCACCTCTTAATGGAACATTTTGAGCAATATTTATCATAGAATCTCCTTAAACGATTTTTAGACTATTTAAAGAAACAGGGCCTTCAAATTTTACATAGACATCGTGAATCCCTTTTACCTCTTCAAATTGTGCTTCAACATCCCGCCATTCAAATGGATACATGGAATTAACGCTGAGATTGGCAAGGCTCTTACCGTTTACCTCATCTAGCACAACGGCGATTGTTCCTGCACCGCCATCAGTTGCTGCATGTATCTCAAGCTGCCGGCTGCCTGCCCCTAAATCAACATTTTTAAAGCAAATCCAACCATTTGATTTATTGGTGACACAGTTCCAGTTGTGATCCCCTTTATTGAGGAACACGTTTTCATAGTCATCATAGTTTTCCGCTTTTGTTTCTCGAGTTAAATTTCTTGGTGGTACTGTTTCACCATCAATACTTATTTCAGTGCTTAATCGAATATCTTGGCTGGAGCTTCCAACTGACAGAATGCATTGTCCATTTTCCAAACAATTTCTTTCCTGGCTGACATCCCAAAAAGAAAGCTGCTTTGATTCCACCGTTAAGAAAAGCTTTCTTGTTTCACCAGGTTTCAGTGTGATTTTTTCAAAATCAACTAATTGCTTCAATGGACGTTTTACTGAAGAACCCTTTATTGTTGCATACAACTGAACGACTTCACTAGCTTCTATCTCACTGTTATTTTCAATTTTAAACGACACAGTGCTAGCGTGATCTTGGAATAGTGTATCTGTTTCTACTTCCAGACCTGAATAATTAAAATGTGCATAGCTTAAACCATGTCCAAACGGGTAAAGCACTTCCCCCTCTGTATACATGTAAGTTCGCTTGCCTTTAATGATGTCATAATCAAAGATGGATGGAAGCTGCGAAACATCCTTATACCAAGTCATACTTAATCTTCCAGATGGTGCCGCGTCTCCGAAAAGAATAGAGGCAATTCCATCACCGAGCCTTTGTGAACCATGTGAGGTGTATAGAATGGCTGGGATATGATCATTTGCCCAGTTAACGGCAAATGGGTAGCTTCCGACGATGACAACAATCGTATTTGGATTCGCTTTAAACACTTCCTGAATCAGTTTTTCTTGGTGTTCTGGCAACACGATATCTGGACGGTCTTCTGTTTCACGTCCATTAAGCATCGGATGATTTCCAACAACAACAATGGCTGCATCAGATTGCCCTGCTGCTTCCACTGCCCGTTCAATCCCTGATGAAATAACTACTTTCTCGAATTCCTCGGCTGTTGAAGAAGCAATGAGTTCTTTTGTTCCAGAAACGGCTAATGATTCACCTTCCCATGCTGATAAATGATAGTGACTGCCATGATTTAATTGGCTGAGGGTGACCTTCTCTCGAATAAACCAATCAAATACTTCATTTTTATCAGCTGAAAAATAAGCTCCCTTTTCCGCTTTTCTGATATATTTTTGCTGGGCCACACTCTTTAGGACATTACTGTCCCAGCCCCATTCTTCTAATTCAAAGACTTCGCTTTTCCCTATAGTAGAACTGCCTGCGACTACTCTATTTTCATCATTAACAGTTAAATAAGCATTTTCCCTAATAGACTTTAACGCAATTTCGTCATTCCCTTTTACGAATATAACCTCTTTATCTTTTAATCTATTGATGATTCCTTGTAATGGCGTCACCAGGTGCGGTGCATAGCCTGTATACCAATCCTTGTAAGCCTCGTCCGCGTTAGGTCCGATAACAGCAATTTTATGAATCTTCTTTTCATCGAGAGGTAAAACATGATCGTTTTTTAACAACACGATGGATTCCTTTGTGGCTTCAAATGCAAGCTGATCATGTTCTGCGCTGCACATTTTTTCAACTGGGATTTCATGATATGGATTCAATGACACATCCTGGTCAAAGTGGCCAAGGCGGAATCTTACACTTAACATATTTCTGATTGCTGTCGTAATATCGGACTCTGATATCCAATTGTTTTCCAATGCTTCATAAGCCGACTTTTCCACTAGCTCCTTGTCATCTACAAAACAATCAATTCCTTTTTTCAACGCATCCGCCAGTGCTTCGGCAGGTGTATCATAATAATGGTATTCTGTTACGTTAAGTGTAAGTGCCCCGCCATCACTGACAACATAACCATCCATGCCCCATTCATCTTTCAGGACATTCCTAATTTCATGAATCTGCATACATGGAATGCCGTTCACTCCGTTATAAGCTGTCATTAATGACAGCGCATTGCCTTCTTTGAATGCCGGTTCAAATGCCTTCAAATAATACTCGTTTCGATTTCTAGGATCGATACTGTTTGAAAGATGCCCACGGCCATATTCATTGTTATTTCCGTAAAAGTGTTTCGGTGCTGCTACCATTTTCAGGTAAAATGGGTGATCCCCCCGCATGCCGCGAATTAATTCCGTTGATAGTTTGCCGGTTAAGTATGGGTCTTCACCGTAAGCTTCCTCTGTCCTTCCCCAGCGCGGATCCCTTTCCATATCAATGGTAGGTGCCCATAAAGTTAAACCATGATTTCGATCATTGAGCTGGTAAAATACACGGGCTTCATCTCCAATAGCATCTCCGATTCTTCTCAGCAATTCTTTATTCCAGGTACTAGACAGACCAATGGGTTGTGGGAATACCGTTGTTTTCCCGCCCGAGCGGTCCACTACTCCGTGCGCCGCTTCTCCGCCTATATGATATTCTTCAATTCCAAGGCGGGGGATGGCACTTCCCGAAGTAGATAGCAGGCTGATTTTCTCATCTAAAGTCAGCTCTTCTATTAAATTATTTAATCGATCCTCAAAAGGCTGGGTTTCATCTTTAAATAGCAATGTTTTATTCATCCATCTTCGCCTCTTTCATTTATAATGTGTTTAATTTTTGAAGATTCATAGCCTTTACCTGGACTTTCTCGAAAGCTTTATTGGCAGACCACATGACGATATAACTTAGGATACTGCTGCCAAAAAAAAGAAAGACACCAGGAAGATAACGCAAGAGGATATAAGTGAACCATACTCCGGCAACCATGATGATAGTATAAGGAAATTGTGACAATCCCATCATGATGGAATACCTTATATAAGCAAGTGGATTTAATTTAAAATGTACGTAGGTCGGAAAGAAGTACATAAAGGAAATTAGATATAACACCGCTACGATCAGCAGCAACATAACCAGTACAATATTAAGACTGCCTGGTGATAGAACTAAAAATCTTTCATCAATAAACAAAACATAACCTCCAAGTAAATAGACAAGTCCCACTTTATTCGACTTAACAAACTCGGACTTGTATACTTTCAAAAAGGTGGACCAAATCGGTATATCTGTATTTCCTCTAATCCAGGCCCGTGTGATGGTAAATAAAGAAATAGTCGCCGGCATAAATCCAAAAATGATGAGTCCTGTCAATGTGAACAACATCCATAATAAATTTACATAGCCGAATTTCATGATCCAATCACAATATTTATATACATTCCCATTTAGCTTCATCTTTCTCCCACCCCTCTTGCTACATATTCTACTTAGTGGAAAAAAGGACCGAATAATTTTGCCAGGTCCTTTTTTCCCTCTTGTCATTTTAGATTATTTGCCGCTCCATAATTGAATACGAGCTTTAACCAGTTTGGTATATTCATCTTCCATTTTCTTAACGCCAATTTGATCAAGTGCTTTCAAATAAGCATCCCAAGCTTTGTCAAAGTCCTCAGGTTTTGCAAGGATTGCTTTTGAAATATAGGCTTTTGCAGTGTCTTCAGACTTTTGGAAAATCGCACCATATTCAGTATTGCTGGATGCATTAATGCTCCAAGCCGCACCCCATGCTTTAACAGGGAATTGATCTTTATCAGGGAATAAATCCTTCCAAGTTTTAGCGTTATAGTGTGCTAATACATCCTTTGTAGAAGCAGAATAGTTTTCAACAACGTTTTCTGGGAAGTTCGTCGTATAATAATTTCCGGTTGTATCTTTAACACCATCACCGAATCTCATAGAGATGTTATACATGCCAATACCGGTTTTCTTGGTAAACTCAGCATTGTTCTTTGTTTTTTCAGTTTGAACATCTGCTGGGATTACACGTTTCTCATTTTCAACTTTATATTCTTTACCCTCAATACCCCAGTTATTTAGGATTTGACCTTCATCTGATGCTAAGAAATCAAGGAACTTGATAGCACGAACAGGATCCTTGCAGCTTGTTGTGATACCAACTCCCCAGCCGCCTGAAAAACCAATATCTTGGAAATCAGCACGTTTATACTGGTCATTTATTACTACCGGATAGTGTCCATATGTTAAATCATCTTTACCTGCACCTTTTAAGGTGTTTTCAGCACTGCCATAATCCCATGATTGGTCAGCTAGACCGACAACGCGTCCGGAAGCAATTTTTGCCTGGTATTGGTCATATGTTTGCACAAAGCTTTGAGGATCTAACAAACCAATCGCATTCATGTGATTCAACCATTTGAAGTATTCTTTTTCTTCCGGAAGTCTAGAATGGAAAGTGGCTTTATATGTTTTTGGATCAATATAATATTCGCCATCATCCGGTTTGCCAGCGGCACCAAAGGCAGGATTGGTTACAGTAATAAGGAAATGCCAGTCACTGCCGATCAAAGACATACCAATTGTTGGTTTTCCATCGACTGTTGGATGCTTTTTCACGTAGGAAGTTATAACGTTTTCATAATCCTGCAGCGTCTTGATTTCTGGATAACCCCCCTCCTTAACAGCTGCATGTTGAAGCTCCATACCGCCGCCGGCATCAAAATATGTTTGTCCAACAGAATCATAAGTTGGAATGAAATAAACTTTTGGATCATCATTGCTATACCTTAAACGTCCCCAGTTGTCGCCAATCATTTTTTTGATATGTGGAGCATATTTTTCGATTAATGGTTTTAGGTCAATCATCGCACCTGCATCCACCATTTTGGCAGCAGAGCCTTTGGGGCTAATTAAATCAGGATATTGGCCGCTGGCAGCGATTAAGCCCACTTTATCATCGTTTCCTACTTGGAAAGATGCTTTTAACGTAACACCGGTTTTTTTCGTAAGTTCCTTCCCTACCTCATCCTGCATATTGTTCCAGGTCGGATTAGGGTCTGCACTAAAATAAGATAGAGTAATTGGACCAGTACTTGTTTTTTCTTTTGTAGCACTGGAGCTTGTATCGCTGCTACAAGCAGTTGTGCCGAGTAACATCATTGCGGCAGTAGCTAAACCTAACACTTTTCCTTTGACTTTCATGGATTGAACCTCCCTTTTTTATAAAACGGTTTCAGAAAATCTGGCCTTACTCAATCCTTAACAGCACCAAGTGTCATCCCCTGCATGAAATACTTTTGCAAAAATGGATAAATAAGTAGTACAGGTACCGTAACAAAAATTGTAACTGCCATCTTTATTGATTCCGGTGTTACCATATTAGCTAGTTTTTCTGCAGTTTGCGCGTTCACATTAGTGGTGGAGTTCGTGTTTTGCATAATTTTCACTAACTCAAATTGCAAGGTAGTTAAATTGGGGCTCAACGAGTTATAAAGGTACGTATCAAACCACGAATTCCATTGGCCAACTGCGATAAAAAGAGCAATCGTTGCAAGAACTGGTTTACAAAGCGGCAAGATGATACGCCAATAAATGACAAAATCATTTGCCCCATCAAGTTTTGCTGATTCTTGCAGTGAGATTGGTAATCCATCAATAAATGAGCGGATGATAAATATGTTAAATACACTAACCATCCCAGGTATGACATACACTAAAAATGTATTCATTAAATGAAGATCACGAATTAGCATATAACCTGGTACAAGCCCGCCAGAGAAATATAGTGTTAGGGCAAAAAAGGTAGAAATGAATTTTCTGGCACGATAATCTTTTCTGCTTAGTGTATACGCTATCATTGAGTCGCAAAAGACTCCCAAAGCAGTCCCAATCACCGTTCTTAAAACTGAATTCTTTAAACCGATTAGCAATGTGTCGTATTCTAATATCTTTTTATAATTATCTAATGTGAAGGCACGGGGCCAAATCGTAATACCGCCCTTAACAGTATCCTGTGATAGATTAAAAGAAATCGCCAGCACGTTTAAAAACGGGTATAGCATGACAACAACTACAATAAGCATGAAAACAATATTACAGGTATCAAAAATTCGATCAGAGGTACTGGTAGGTAAGGATTTTCTCTTCTTCGCCATGGTAATCCCCCCTTTACATTACACTTTCGCCAGTTGTTTTTTTGAAAATCGCATTGGATGTAAACAATAAAATAATACTAACAACCGAGTTGAAAATACCAACCGCTGTACCATACGAAAATCTGCCTAAACTAATACCGTAGTTTAATGCGTAAAGTTGAATAACATTGGAGTGACTTTGAACAAGTGGATTTCCCAGCAGCATTTGCTTTTCAAATCCGATATTAATTAAGTTACCAATTGATAGAATTAATAGAATCGTAATGGTGGTCCGAATTCCAGGTAATGTGATATGCCAAATTTGGCGAAATCTCGATGCACCATCTACTTTAGCTGCTTCGTACAGTTGTGGATCAATTCCAGCTATAGCAGCAAGATAGATGATGGTATTCCAACCAACCTCTTTCCAGACATCCGCGGCTGTGACAATTTCCCAGAACCAATTTTCCTTTGACATAAATTGAATTGGCTTATGGATAATATGCAGGTTTACGAGAATCTGGTTCACAATTCCATCGTCTGTAGATAGCATTTGTATTACAATTCCGGATACAACTACCCATGAAACAAAGTGGGGTAAATAGGAAATTGTCTGAACTGTTCGTTTGAAAACTTGATTTTTTAACTCGTGTAAAAGAACTGCTAGAACAATCGGGCAAATAAAACCAACAACCAACCCCATGATACTCATTGCAAGAGTATTTCTCATCACTAGGTAAAAGTCATGATCAAGAAATAATTGTTTAAAGTTTTGCAAGCCAACCCATTCTTGCTGTGAAAACGACAACCCAGGCTTATAATTCTGGAATGCCATTGTCCATCCCCAGATCGGAATATAGGAAAAGACAAAAACCCAAATAACAAAAGGAAAGGACATTAAAATTAAATACTTTTTATTTAGAATCTGGGCCCATAATGATTTTTTTGTTTTCACAACTATTGGATTTGAAACTTCTAATGGTTGCGCTTTCATTCCTCTGCCTCCTTTAAGTCTATGTAATTATAGTAATGGATTCGGTAAACTATAAAAACCTGAAAAATTTAGACACTTTTCATATAGTTTTTAATGATTTTAAACATGTCTTTTAAAAATCATTTATTAAGTAGAGAAAACTCATAATGTGTATGGTACGGTTAGAGCATTGACAACGAATTTAGAAAAAGTAGAGAATACTAATCTCTTATAAATTCAATCAAACGTTCGTTTAAAACTAAATTAATATAGAAAAACCAGGTACCCTATTTCATGATGGGTACCTGGCACACTTACTTAATTTCTTATTTTTGTTTTCTAAATTAGGAACTGGAGTTTTGCGGTATTGTTTATATCCTCTTCGTGGTACTGTCACAAGAGTTTACTTTTTTAAAGCTATACCTACAACCTGATCCCCGGCCTTGGTAACTTTATAAGTGATCGCTTCCCCGCTCCAGAAATGGAATGTTAATTCCACTTCACGTCCATCGGCAACATCCTTAAAGAAGCGGTCTAGTCCATATGGGAATGTTACCGTATTAGTTTCATAGGATGGTGAAAAAGCATAGCCAAATTCCTTATAGGATGTCCAATTTTGCGGACCAGCATTGCTGCCGTCATCTGTGTATTTCGCTTCCATTGTCCGTAATTGTGTTCCGTTAAACTGAAGTGGAATCGTAAAATTACTTGTAGTTCCTTGCGCATCCGCAAATACCGGTGTGTCATACTTATAAACATTGAAATACCAATTTGCACCACTGTCAAAATGAGCTGTTAATACAGCCACTCTTCCTAGTTTTTTGGAATTTAAGTTAGAAAGCAGGCTTGCTCTAATCGTTAAATCTTCACCCTTTAATTTATAGTCTTTACCAGCCTTTAAGTCTTTTCCATCAAGTTGAAGGGAAACAAAATGATTTCCTTTTAAATCAAGCCTTTTCGTGACATCCTTGAGTTTTTCACCCTGCTTCAAGTAAATAAAATCAGTATCAGCTGTCGCAGAGCGGCCGCTCCAGCTTGCTTTCATCATGTCATAAAGCTGAGGATCGTTCCACTCGTATGAGGTACGATTAATGTGTTGTCCATTGTCCCAAAGCATATGAACTAACCCTTTTTCCTGCGCATAATGAATCATAAACTCGAAGTATTTTAATTTTTCACCTTGTTCAATTGTACCGGTATTTTGGTCAAACCCAAGCAAACCATATTCACCAATAACGACTGGTATGCCGTTAGCAACAAATTTATCGTGAACTCGGTCAAACGTTGTTACGATATCGTTCATGGTATCTTTTTCAAAACTTGAATAACCGGCAATGTTCACGCTAAATGGCCAAAAACCATAGTAGTGTACCGTAGCAATAATATATGGATCATGTAATCCGGTAATGAAATCATAAAGCGCATTCACTTTTTCCGGCTCAGAGCCTGTATTTAACGTAGGCAAAACAAGCGGACGGATGTCATTATTCCCGCCGGTATTTCTTACGATATGATAGAAAGAAGCATTAAGCTCATTTAAATACTGGATATTTTGAGTGGTGTCACCTGTATAGAATTGCGGTTCGTTTTGGCTTTCAAACATTAAATCAAGAGGATAATCTTTGAAGCGGTCAGCCAGTTGTGTCCAAATCGCATTATATTTAGCGACAGTGTTATCATGAACATATGGCATATTGGCAATCCAGTTCCATGAATCGTGATGAACGTTGATCATGACTTTCAATCCTGCATCAAGTGACCAATCTACCACAGTTTGCACTCGGTCAAGGAATTCTGGATTAATCTTATTATCTTGATCCAATCTGGTTGCGAAAGTAATAGGGATACGGATACTTTTAAAGCCTTGCTGTGCAATTTTATCAATTAATTCCTTCGTTACTCTTGGGTTCCCCCAAGCTGTCTCATCGAATACATCTTTCCCTGTATCGAATCCATCAAATGAATTTCCCAAGTTCCATCCAGGCTGCATCGCATTGGCATATGATTGAATGTCATACTTTGGCTGCGGTGTTTCTACTGCAGCAAAGCTTTTGGCCGGGAATGATAAAGAAAACAGCATCAGAGCACATAATACTACCTTACTTATGTACCTCAAAAAAAACCCTCCCTTATTTTCTTCTGTAACTTGCGTCAGCGCTAACTAAACATCATTCACCTCCATCGTTTTATTTAAAATCCCTCTCCTAAGAACTGTTAGCGCTTTCAACTAAATTTTAGTATAAAGAGGATTTAAAAAATACAGGAAGAATTGGACCTAAAATCATATAATAATTAAGCTTTTTATCCAAACTAGATGGATCTGCTTCAATAAAAAAGAATAATAGTTGATAGATTTATAAAAAAGCTGCCTAACCAACTTAAACTTAGTTGATTAGACAGCTTTTTTTATTATAGAGTCAGGAAAGCTTTATTAAGCCAATTCTTTATCTGTTTCTTTTTTAAAGGCTGAAGGAGAAACACCAACATATTTTTTAAATTTGCTAAAAAAGTAATCTACATTCGTGTATCCAACAAGTTCTGCAACCTGATATACTTTTATATTTTTCTTTAGGAGCTCTTTTGCTTTTTGAATTCTCACTTTATCAAGATAGGTGTTAAAGGATTCACCAGTTGTATTTTTAATTAATTTTCCCAAATAGGGACTGCTGTAATTAAATATCTCCGCAAGAATTTCCAACTTTATATTTTTTTGATAGTTTTCATGAATGAATGCAAATAATTTTTCTATTTGCACTTCCTTTGTATCGATTTTCATCTCTTTTAAAATCAAAGAAAAGAAATCGATGATGCCGGCTTCTAGTTGATTAAAGCTTGCGGAATGATAAATTTGCTCAACCAGGTTCGGATATTCTTCCTCTAGCCATGATAGGCTTGAATCGGCACTGATTAACTTTGTTACAGCAGAGGAAACCAAATGAATATACTTCTTTTTAATCGCATTTCCAGATTCTTTATCCTCAATGCAAGAAAGAAAGTCTTGTTGAATAATTTTTAAAACTACTTCCTTGTTGCCCATTTTTAATCCATAAATAAGCTTATCAATCAGTTCATTCTCATTTTTTAAAAATTTATTTGCGTCCTGAAGAAAAGATAACTTTGGGTTAATGGATGTCTCAGGACAGATGGGTGTATTCTCAGAGTAGAAAAATTTCCTATTAAGCAATTCCTGGGCTGTTTCATATGAATTTTTTATCTCAGATAGCTGCTTGACTTCTGAACCTGCAATAATGCAAAAATCCCCATAAGGTTTTAAAATCCCCATTAATTCGAGGTACAAAAATTTTAAATTTTTATTTTTTGTTATTTGTTTATTCAACAGAATATAAATTGTTGATGTAAAAATAAATGGAACTCCTCTGTTGTTTTCACCAAAGTAGTTTTTTAAGAACTCTTTTAACTCTGTTTCTTTTTTCGAAAAAACGCCTTGTTGTAATTCCTGAAGCAGCAGAAGTTGATAGGAATCCCATATTAAGTCTAGGTTCTTCGCTTCAAGTAGAATAGTGTCATCATTAAATGTATCATTTTTGGTTAATAAAATTGAAATCAGTTGTTCTTTGCGAGCCGGAATATTTTTTTCCAAAAACGATTGATTTTGTTTTTCCTTATCGAGGACTATTTTTATTTTTTCTAAACTGCAAACCAGTTCATCCTCATTTATTGGTTTAAGAATATAATCTTCGACTCCCCAGGATATTGCTCTTTTCGCATAACTAAATTCAGTGAATCCACTGAGTATAATAAAGTGCAGGTGTTGATTCGTTTTTCTTATTTCTTCGATTAATCTGAGACCATCCATTCCCGGCATTTGAATATCTACTACCATCACATCAATTTTCCCTTGATATTGGTTATACTTTTTTAATCCTTCAGTACCACTTGAGGCAGTATCAATAATGTGAAACCCATATTCCTCCCAAGGAATAATTAGTTGTAAGCCTTCACGAATCATTGGCTCATCGTCGACAATTAACACATTATGCACTCTTAATTCCCCCTAAAGGTATAGTGAAGTATACTCTTGTCCCGAAGTTTGGCTCTGATTCTACCTTTAAGCCATAACTTTCTCCGTATGCGAGCCGAAGCCTTTGGTGAACATTACTCAATCCGATATGTCTTCCATCATTATCATTTATATCATTTAATCTTTCTTTAATCTCTTTTAGCTTATCTTGACTAATTCCCTGTCCATTATCGACAACCTCAATAAGTAATTCATGATCTATCATTCTTGCTTTCAAAGAAACAAAACCATCTTTTTCTTTATTTCGTAATCCATGAATCAGTGCATTTTCTACTAATGGCTGAACCGAAAGTGGTGGGATGTTGATAGGTTTAGATAAGGAGTCGATAAAGATATCATATGATAAGCGACTTCCAAAACGAAACTTCTGGATTTCTAAATAACTTTGAACCATTTCAAATTCACTCGTTAACGGTACGTCCGAGCTGCTAACCTCTAAATTTCTGCGCATTAGGTATCCAAGTTGTTTTACTATATGACTTGTCTCTTTGTCGCCATTAATTAGCGCTTTCATTCTTATTGATTCTAAAACATTATATAAAAAGTGAGGGTTAATTTGACTGGCCAGCATTTTAAACTTTATTTCTTTTTCTCTGATAACCTGCAAATTTTTCAGAATCTCAGCTTCTTTAATATCACTCATTAATTTCTTAATATTATCGATCATAAAATTGAATTGATGCGCTAGCTTGCCAATTTCATCATTACCCGCCAAATTTAATTTTGTATCAAGATTCCCTTTCGTTATCTCGTTTATTTGGGTACTTAAACGAGAAATCCGATTGGACAAGAATTTTGAAAAAAAGTAGATTAAGATAATCGCAATCATACTACTAATCAAAATGAGAGTAAGTGCAAGCATGCTCGTTTTATTGGCATTTGCAGTAATACTTTTAACAGGAACCATCGTTACAATTTTGAAATTATTGTAACTTGATTCAGGCTTTATACTGGTTATTACCATTTTATAGGAATGATTTTGTAACATTATATCAAATGTTCCATTATTCTTTAGTAATTTTAAAGGAAGTTGGGTGATATCGTGCTCTATTAAGCCTTTTTTGCTAGAAGCAATAATATCTCTTCCGTTAATAATTAAAGTGGGGGAAGTATACTCATCAAGAATCGAATCAAAATAAGAACGATCAAGATCTAAAACCAGCAGTCCATAGCTGTTGTCATGCAGGAAGTCAATTCTTCTTACCAATGTTAAATATTTTCGATTATTTTTTGTGAAATCTTCAGTGAAATACCAACCAATATAACCGCGATGTTTGACAGCTTCCTTATACCATACCTTCTTTTCCTCACTTTTATCCGGTTGGATGACTCTCCAATTATCGATCATCGTTGGGTTATTCATATAAAAGCGTAAGTTGGATACAAAATCATATAAATCCATGTATTCGTCGAAACGCTTATATTGCTGAAATGCCTCAACATATTGGGAGTTATTTATATATTTTGTATTGGCGAATTTCTCTAATTGGTTGTCAAGTAGTAATTGACTTGATATATTAATAGGAACTTGCAAAATCGCATTAACCTGTTTAGCAATCCTTTTATTATCATCCATGCTTTTATTCATCGCATCTTTAATGGAGATTTGCCGTAATTGGTGTGTTAAATAATAACCTGTAATCATGATGGGAATAAAAACAACTATAAGAAAAGAAAAGACTAGCTTTTTTCGGATACTAAGGTCGTTAATATTTGATATGAACTTCATAAAAAATTTGTTTTGCACGCATACCATCCAATACCTTTTTATTTAATCTATATTCCCAAGAAAGCATCCATACTTAGTCTCTCTATTTCCAAAAAGAGACTATAAAACTATTATAATACAATTTTTAAGCGTTTACATTCAAAATTCTGACAATTTTTTTAAAATTAAGGCAACCGCCCTAAATGAACTGACCCTCATCAAGTAAAGAGAGGAAAGAAATAATCTGCACTGAGCTCTTTTTCCCTGAATTCTAAAAATGCTCCCCCTAAGGCTAAACAGATTTTTATTTTTTCATCTGTCGTCTACCTAAGGGAGAGCATCTCTAAAATGGTTATAATTTTTGTTAAAGCATTTAGTGCTATTGTGAGTAAAACATTTTTTATAATATGTCCTTAAATTTGCTTAAATTCAATCCACTCAACTTGGAGTCCCGGCTTGATAAAATCAAGTTTTAACTCGTATAATCCTTCTTCCAGCTCAATTTTCACCAGCCTTTGAGTAACCCATTTGCCATCTGTTCCATTCGTTTGAATCGTTGTCAGGAATTGACCGTTTAAGGTAACATTGCAGGCATTTTGGGATAATTGATTATTCTTTGACATAGTCCTTACAAAAATACGATATATGCCGGCAGCTTCTACATTTATCATCGTAGATGCTTCAACACTAGGATTCACTTTGGCATCCTGTGACAAACTATGTGCTTCCTCCGAGCTAAGAGCAGAATTTCCTTTAAACTGAATAACCTCTTCCCCACTCTTCTGTTTTCTGAAGAAAACTGGTGCCTGCATTAAGAATCGGCAAATATTTATGGCATTGCGCTGTAACTCCCCAAGTGTAAGAGAACCATTTTCTAAAGATTCCAGGGTATTATCGCCCGAAGCATTCATTTCCGCCCCATAATTTGGAACCACCATATATAAATCATTTTGGGCCCTAGCCATAAAGCCTGTATTTTTCGTATCTGAAGCTCCTCCATTAATACAATCATTCATTTTGGCCCACCAATCTGTCATAACAATTCCTGTGAAGCCCCATTCCTTACGGAGGACAGTAGTTGTTAAATCATAATTCGATGCGGACCAATGCCCATTGATTGGATTATAGGAGGTCATGATTCCTTGGGCGCCGCCCTCTTTCACGGCCACTTCAAACCCTTTTAAATAAATTTCCCGAAGGGCCCGTTCAGAGACGATCGCATTCACATTGTGCCGTTCTTTTTCCTGACTATTGCAGGCAAAATGTTTCAGGGTGGCATTGGATCCGCCTCTCCTGATTCCTCGTATCGTTGAGATGGCAAAAGCACCTGTAATCAGTGGGTCTTCTGAAAAGTATTCAAAGTTACGACCATTTAATGGACTGCGCCGAATATTCATTCCCGGCCCAAGCAGCATATCAATGTTGTTGCTTACTAATTCTTGCCCCTCCAGTTCATAAAGGTCCTCAACCAGTTTGGTATCCCAAGTGGCCGCAAGCAGTGTACCGATTGGAACTTGCGTAGCCTTATGCCCGCTGTCCATCCGAATTCCTGATGGGCCGTCTGCTGTACAGCCAATTGGAATTCCAAGTTTATACAAATGATCACTTACACCCCCAAAAGCTGAAGCCGTTCCAGGGGTAACGAGCGGGCTGCCCATTCCTTCGCCGCGAGCAATCCCAGCCAGGTCTTCATCCGTTAGCTGGGCAATAAAGGTTTCCATACTTACTTTTTCATCATATACATCCTTTAAGGTAAATCCACAATCACCAGTTTGCTCAATGGATGCCGGAAGATGCTTTTCAATACGTTCTGCTAGGGAAATCATTTGTTTAGGCACAGGAATATACGTTAATTCATAGGTTCCATCTTCATTTCGAAGGCCAGGTTTCATCCTTGTAAAATCTTCCGTCGGTGCCAATACCTCTTCCAATTGTTCGATGACTTGAAGGCTTTCTACCAAATAACCGTTTTTTCCGTCAACACCGATTTTTACGGCATTACGCACACTGTTTCCGACGTAAATATTGTATAATCCAGTTTCTAATACATAGGCAGAGCGATGACCTGTAACCCCGCCATCATCGTAGGAGGCCATACGGCGAACGTGAAAACTAATGGTCAAGGTTTCTGTTTCTCCAGGCTGCAGCAAACCCGTTTTCGCAAACGCTCCTAAAACTCTTGCAGGTTTCCCTAATTCCCCCTGCGGCGCTTCATAATAAACCTGGATAACTTCTCTCCCTGCAAAAACCGCTCCAGTATTTGTCACTTTCACTTCAATTTCAAAATATTGCTCTCTATTTTTTGTTACCACTTTTGCTTCTTTCGACTCTATTTTAAAATTGGTATAGGACAAACCATAGCCAAATTCAAATTGAACCTTTTGGGGGCAAAAAGTTTCAAAATAGCGGTATCCTACATAAATATCTTCCTGATAACAGTTCCCCCGCTCACTTCCGTGGTTACTTGAAGATGGATAGTCATCAATCGAATAAGCAATCGTATCGGTTAATTTGCCGCTTGGGTTCACATCACCAACCATCACATCGGCGGCAGCATTTCCTCCCTCCATGCCTCCCTGCCATGTGTAAATCACACTGGTAATTGGATTTTGGTAACACTCATTGATCCAGCTCATATCAATAATGTTGGATACATTGAGGACAACTACCGTCTGTTCAAAATACGTGGTGACAAGCTTAATCATTGCTTTTTCATTATCTGTCAATAAGTAGCTGCCCGGTTCGGCTGCATTATCCTGATCCTCTCCAGCTGTCCGTCCAATCACAATAATCGCCTTGTCGGATTGGTTTCTTGCTTCTAAAACAATGTCATCTGTTAATGGCATCTCCTGTTGATGCCATGGCTCGGCTGCCCAGCCGCCTCCGCCGTTATCAAACGGATTATCTTCTATCCATTTTTCATATATAACTGCCAATTCTTCATTTACATTGATCTGCTTCTTGCTTCTAAGGCTATCTAACAGATTAGTGGTATATTCAACATTTACACTTCCACCTGAGCCAGTGCCGCTTCTGTAATAGTTAATTTGCGTTCTGCCAAAAATAGAAACCGTTTCGCCTTTTCTAATTGGAAGAGTCTGCCGATCATTTTTTAATAAAACTGCTCCTTCAGCGGCGGCTTTCCTGCTAAATTCAGCAAATCCTTTTAAAGGAACACCAATTGTTTGTATACTCACTTTTTCCCCTCCGTTATATATATTTCGATGAAGCTATCCATTTAGATTCAGGTTTGATGAACCCTTCTTGAGATATTAAACTATTTTTCTACCAATTAAATTCGGCAGGATACCTTCTTTTTCACCCTAACAGAAATCGCTTACATTAAAAACACAAAAAATTAAACGATTAATCATGTAAAAATTAGTGATTGTTTGCGGAAAATAAACCTATCATTCTTTCCTCCATAAAAAAAGAAGCAAGAGAACCGTCCCCTTGCTTCCTGCGCTTTATAATAAGGCGGTACTCTGAGCCACTTATGACGATCCAAATAATCTTTTACTGTTAAGCCAGCCATAGTTTTCTTTAAAATAATTTTGGAAAAAATTAAACCAACATCCGCACGAATTGACTCCGAGAGTCCTCTGGGAGCAAACGTCACACCCGAAGCAAGATTATAGGACATTAAATTTGCTCTTTCTTCATCATTTAATTTTGCACCCTCCGGTATATTCGGAAAATCACCGATTGGTTTTTCTGAAGTTGTTTGCGGCAATGGGATACCTTCTTTAATTAGAAACTCTTTAATTTCATCTCTAATTGGTATATGCACAGTTTCCCTTATATCCTTTAATAGTTGTTTTAGTTCAGGATCTTCTGAAAGATTGTAGTGGATTTCTTCACTACGTAATGACGTTTCCGTGCCTAAAAGAAAAAACCAAAGGTTGGAAACCTCCATCACGTTTAAAGGTCTTTTCTCCCCGTCCATAAGGGTTGAAATGCATCATGAATTACATCGAATGTATTCATATTTCTAACGTCCCACCAAACTTTGGATATATTTGTTTTGATGGTATTCTTCCCACATGAAAACTAAACCATACTAATTAAAATACCTTTGAAAAAGCCTATCTGCGGTGCGTATCGCCAAGGCCTGTGTTGTAAGCGTTGGATTCGGTCCGCCTAAACTATTAAAATGGACGCTGTTGTCAGCAACATATAACCGTTTTACTTGGAATGATTCACAATTTTCATCGACCACGTAACCGATTCTCATTGTACTTTCGATATGAATCATCATGCCTGGGGGCCAATTAGACCAAATAACTTTCTTTGCTCCTGCCTTTCGTAACAAATCAGCTGCCAATTTTACCATCTCTTTGCGCTTTTTTCTAGATGGTTGGGTGGGCCTATAGAAAACAACAGGGACAGGCCCATTTTCATCACTAACGGAAGGATCAACTGTAACTCCGTTCCGCTGAACCACATCATCGGCAGTAGATACTAAGATATTTAAAGTTTGACGGTAGGAGTTCATCCACTCTTTTAATCCATATCCAACCAGGCGCCCTTCAATATCCCATAAATCGTCTGTTTTAGCAGAGTGTAAAAAAGAATACCCCGATTCACTAATCCCATAAAAAGAAGCAGTCAATCCTGGACTCATCCCAACCGACTGTATCGCTCCCACCCCTGGAACATCCAGTCTTGCCCCACATGTATGTCCCACAAAGGGATTAAGTTCAGGGCTTCCCACTATAGAAAGCAAATCTTTTTCATCGAAGACTCCGGATACCCAGTCCATATAATGGTTTACCAAACCTCTCCCCACCCAGGGATTGTCCGGTAAGCCTGAATTTAACCAAAGGCGTGGACTTTCGATGCTTCCGGAAGCCATTACGACGATTTCCGCTCTTACCTCTTCCTGTTCTCCTGTCCATGTGTCCCTTATTTTTACACCAATGGCCCGTATTCCATTAGAACCGTTCTTTTCTGTAAGGATTTTTACCACAAAGGCATTGGGTCGTATTCTCACATTTCCAGTCTGTAAGGCAAGCGGAACATAGCTGACATTTGTTGAGCGTTTTGCAATTTTATCCATAGACGGACCATGCGGACAGCCGTTGATGCAGTGTCCAGCAAGTGTACATCCTTCCATCCAAGCTAGTTGTTCATCAGAAATATTGGGATTGGAGATGTTTTCATTGGGAGGTAAGATGGCATTAGGCTGCGGCCTATATCCAGGGACTGTCACATCCAGTACAGGAATCATCGGCCATCCTGCCTTCTTAGCACCATAATAAAATAATTCTTCTTTGGCCGTTACAGGCGCAAAGTTCACTGGTAATTCCGCCTCAACCTTTTCATAATAAGGGATAAGTTCACGATAAGATATGGGCCATACATGATCTATAGCCATTGGATATGCCCGTGGACAATTGGCTGTATAGGTTTGAGTAGTTCCGCCGACACCAGCAGATTGCCAAATCATACCCTTCTGTTTCACATTTCGAAACCATTGGGTCCTGCTTCGATCCGCTGGCCCCCAGCGAAACCTACCGGAAACCAGATCATTCATATTCATTTCATACTTGTTTAATAATTGTTTATATAGATTTATATCCAAATCAGCCAGTGATGAGCTATATTTATCTCCGTGTTCTCTATTTGGATGAGGCCACTTTTTATTACCGTACCATGGCCCGGCTTCCAGAACCAATACCTTTAATCCTTTTTCCCCCAATTCTTTTGCGATAACAGCTCCTCCACCCCCTGCTCCAATTACAATCACATCCTGATTCCCCATTAGACCTTCCCCTTTTTATGTGGCATAAATGCTAAAAACCCTCGAAAATCACGGTATGCAAAAGAGGGACCTGGATAATGAGACTGGATCCATCCAGGTGGAAAGTATTCAACTTTTCTAAACTCAGGAGTAAACTGACTTGTTGTCCCGTATCCTGTCCATTCTGAATAGAAGCCAAACAGTGTGAGTTGATTTAGTACATCAATCATAGTGTGGATAAGTGTCGGGTTATTTTGATAAGGAGGACTTAAGTTTTCAAGATTCAATTCCATGCTTTCAATAAGGGTAAGGGACCTTAACCGGTCAACCATTGATAACTTGGTGAACGGACCTCCACAATGAAAACTATTTATAATAAGAGGATAGACATTCTGTCCGGTCTTAATTAGTTGGATCGCTCCCTGGTCCAACAGTTCAGCGGTTGACCTCGTCATTGATCTTATGTTTAGTTTTGTTTTTACGGGAGGAGCAATTGAATGGTCCAAAATCCAAATTACATATCCATAAACCTTCAATTCCAATGCCCCTGGTAATTGAACAGGTTCTTGTATTCTTGCAGTAAGAGGAGTTGCTGGAATAATTGCCTGAACAAGTGACTCGAAAGTGGACCTTATATAACAATCGTCTGTTCTGTCACTTCCCTTAATCCCCATTTTTCCTCTCCCCTTCTAAAAATAAGAATGAATCATACCATTCCTAATATTATTTATCAGCTCGTTTTTCTATGTCAGGAAGTTTTTAAGTTTTATATAGGTACTTATTTCTCAACTATTAGCTAGTTCATATTGTGGGTTGTGCCACTGAATGTGAAGGAAGCAAAAGAACCGTCCCCTTGCTTCTCGGGACTCGCACACTTCCACAAAAAGAAGCAAAAGAACCGTCCCCTTGCTTCCTAAATGAGAATAAAAACAGGTAAAAGAGAAATGATTATTAATTTACTTACTATTGGGCAAAGTATCTGTACAGTTGATACATTCCGCTTGACAATACATTAGCTTGTATATGATAATACTTATTGAATTAGAATTATTATAGTTTACAAAAACTATCCAAACCATTTTAGGAGGAATTGATTATGTCATTAATCGGAAAAGAAGTACAAGCATTCACGGCTCAAGCTTACCATAATGGTGATTTCATCACTGTTTCTGAACAAAACTTCAAAGGTAAATGGAATGTTGTTTGCTTTTATCCAGCAGATTTCACATTCGTATGCCCTACTGAGTTAGAAGACCTTCAAAACCAATACGCAACATTGAAAGATCTTGGTGTAGAAGTTTACTCTGTATCAACAGATACTCATTTCACTCACAAAGCATGGCATGATCACTCACCAGCAATCAGCAAAATTGAATACATTATGGTTGGTGACCCTAATCAAAAGATTTCCCGTATCTTTGATGTGCTAGATGAAGAAGAAGGTCTTGCACAGCGCGGTACTTTCATCATCGATCCAGACGGTAGAGTACAAGCTATGGAAATCAATGCTGATGGCATTGGCCGTGATGCAAGCACGATCGTGAACAAGATTAAAGCAGCACAATACGTTCGTAACAATCCAGGTGAAGTTTGCCCAGCTAAATGGCAAGAAGGTGGAGAAACACTTAAGCCAAGCCTTGACCTTGTAGGTAAAATCTAAGCAGTACGTTTAACATTCTAAGGGAATTGGAAGCTTCCAATTCCCTTTTTTAGTACATAATGAAAACTACTATTTTGAACCTTACAGAATCCCTCTTCTTTTTAAGTCGAAAGTTATAGGTATTTTTCACTTGACTGATAATGAAGTTTATATGATAATAATTATTGAATTAGAATTATTATTATTAACAGAATTATCAACTGACTGATAGAAAAAAATTAAGGAGTGAGAGATTAATGATACTGGATAAAGATATAAAAGCACAGTTAGAACAATATCTTCAATTGATGGAGGGTGACGTATTACTTAAAGTTAGCGCAGGATCCGATGACGTTTCCCTCGATATGCTTGCATTAGTAGACGAATTAGCCAATATGTCCTCTTACATTAAAGTAGAGAAGACTGAATTACAAAGAACTCCAAGCTTTAGTGTCAACCGTGTCGGCGAAGACACTGGGATCACTTTCGCAGGTGTACCTCTTGGACACGAATTCACTTCTTTAGTTTTAGCATTATTACAAGTGAGCGGAAGAGCTCCTAAAGTTGATCAAAAGCTTATTGACCAAGTTAAAAATATCAAAGGCGAATATCATTTCGAATCCTACATCAGCCTTACCTGCCACAACTGTCCTGATGTCGTACAAGCTTTGAATATTATGAGTACGCTAAACCCTGGCATTACTCATACAATGATTGATGGTGCCGCTTTTAAAGAAGAGGTAGAAAGCAAAGACATCATGGCTGTACCAACTGTATTCCTAAATGGAGAATCCTTCGGCAGCGGCCGTATGACACTTGAGGAAATCCTCGCCAAGATGGGCACCGGTTCAGATGCCTCAGAACTTTCTGATAAGGAACCATTTGATGTGCTTGTTGTTGGAGGCGGACCAGCCGGTGCAAGTGCAGCCATTTATGCTGCACGCAAAGGTATCCGAACAGGTATTGTCGCTGAACGCTTTGGCGGTCAGGTTATGGATACGATGGGGATTGAGAACTTTATTGGTACAAAATATACAGAAGGTCCTAAACTCGCTGCAAGTCTTGAAGAACATGTCAAAGAGTACAATGTTGATGTCATGAATTTACAACGAGCCAAGCGTATTGAAAAGAAGGATCTTATTGCAATCGAGCTTGAAAATGGTGCTATTTTAAGAAGTAAAACCGTCATTCTTTCAACAGGTGCCCGCTGGCGTAATATTGGAGTTCCTGGCGAGGCAGAATTCAAGAACAAAGGTGTAGCCTACTGCCCACACTGTGATGGTCCATTGTTTGCAGGAAAAGACGTAGCTGTTATTGGCGGCGGTAATTCCGGTATTGAAGCAGCCATTGATCTCGCAGGTATTGTTAACCATGTAACCGTCCTAGAGTTTGCGCCAGAATTGAAAGCTGATTCTGTCCTGCAAGACCGTCTTTACAGCCTGCCTAATGTAACGGTTATAAAGAACGCGCAGACAAAAGAAATTACTGGTACTGACAAGGTAAACGGCATTTCTTATATTGACCGTGAAACTGGAGCAGAACATCATGTTGAATTGCAGGGTGTATTTGTTCAGATTGGTCTTGTACCAAATACGGATTGGTTAGAAGGAACACTTGAACGTACACGCATGGGTGAGATTGTTGTAGATAATCATGGCGCAACAAGTATCCCTGGAGTGTTTGCGGCAGGGGACTGTACCAATAGCCCATATAAGCAAATCATTATTTCAATGGGGTCAGGTGCAACCGCAGCACTAGGTGCATTCGATTATTTGATTCGAAATTAATTTTTGCATTTACTTTATGTAAACATTAAGGGAATTGGACGTATCCAATTCCCTTTTTAGCATTTCTATGTTTTATAAGGTTTACATACTTACCTAGATATAAAACATAATTACTTATGATAAGGTTCAATGTTAGAAATCAAAGAGAGGTTCTAAACTAAATAAGACCCATAATCAAGGGCCTTAACATTTAATAATTCAATTTTACGTACGACTCATATAGGCACGGACTGTCATAGGTGCAAAAATCGCCACGATAACTGCTGCACCTATGAGGGAAATAACAAAATCGGAGCCAATGTTACCATTGTTAGCAAGTTCACGAACGGCAGTTATTAAATGTGACAGTGGGTTCACCTTAACAAACCATTGGAGCCAAACGGGCATAGTATCAACCGGCACGAAAGCATTAGAGAGAAATGTGAGTGGGAACAACGCAAGCATCGAAATCCCTTGTACACTTGAAGCCGTTCGCGCAATCACACCAAAAAAGGCAAAGATCCAGCTGATGGCCCAGGAGCAGGCAATGACAAGGACTCCAGCAAAGACAACGTACCCGAATCCCCCGTCTGGCCGGTAGCCCATAATATAACCCATCGTAAAAGTTAACACGGTAGCAATGGTATATCGGATTGTATCTGCTAAAAGTGCTCCCGCTAATGGAGCAATACGTGCAATCGGAAGGGACTTGAAACGGTCGAATACCCCCTTATCCATATCCTCCCGCAATTGGACTCCCGTAACAACGGAGGTTGTTATTACAGTTTGAACGAGAATTCCCGGGATGATAACCGGCAAATAGTTTGCCACATTTCCTGAGATGGCCCCGCCAAAAATGTAGGTAAACATGAGGGTGAAAATAATTGGCTGAAGCGTAACGTCAAACAATTGCTCAGGTGTACGTCTAATCTTCAGCAAGCCTCGATAGGCCATAGTAAATGAATTTTGCACGGACTGACGAAAACTTGTATGGTTTTTCAGTTGCCGATTCGCATATAAAGCACTTTTCATCGTATTATCTCCTCTACATTCACCGATTTATTTAGGACACTAGTTACGTCTTCACTTACCCCATGACCAGTTATGGTTAAAAAGACTTCATCAAGGCTTGGTTTTTGCACACTTAACTCTGCTAAATGGATTCCAGACTCACGGAGAGCGATAAGCAAATCAGTGACCCGACTGGCATCTGCCATTGGTGCAATAATCTTCCCGCCTTCAGAAGACACATTTGACTTTGCATTTAACACTCGTTCTACAATATGACGGGCTGAACCAATATCCAGGGGATTTTCGATTTCCAGATGCAAGGAAGAGCTGCCAACTGATGACTTTAACTCATCCACTGTACCCTCCGCTACAACGATTCCTCTATCAATTACCGCAATTCTATCCGCCAATTCATCTGCTTCTTGTAAATACTGTGTTGTCAACAGGACGGTTGAACCTGTTTTTACTAACCGACGAATGGTTTCCCACATCTGATTCCGGGTACGCGGATCAAGCCCTGTAGTCGGTTCATCTAAAAAGATAAGCGGCGGCTGAGCAATAAGGCTGGCTGCCAAATCGAGACGACGCCGCATACCTCCGGAAAAGTTTTTCAATGGACGCCGTGCCGCTTCTGTTAACCCGAATTCCTCGAGTAACTCCTCTGCCTTCCGCTTTGACTCTGCTCGCCCCAATCCTAGAAGCCTAGAGAATATAACCAAATTCTCAGTTGCACTTAATGATTCGTCGACAGAAGCATACTGACCTGTAACCCCAATCAATTGACGAACAATCTGCGCCTCCTTCACGACATCATGCCCAAAGATTTTTGCTGAACCAGCATTGGGCCGCAGCAGGGTTGCGAGCATCCTGATCGTAGTTGTTTTACCAGCCCCATTTGGACCAAGCATGCCATAGATGGTACCTGCCTTCACGTTCAAATCGACGCCGTTGACCGCACGGTTCTCCCCAAAATTCTTTATAAGACCGCGTGCTTCAACGGCCCATTCACTATTTTCTGAATTCGTTTGGTGTAAATGTGCCATTTTCATTCCTCCTCTATCACTGTGAACATGGTAGCAAGCTTTTATGAACTGAATATGAACTCTTAGTTCATACTCAGTTCATAAAAAATGTGTATGCTAAAATAGAGCGGAGTATTTTTTTTATGAAAAAGGATGGAATTAAATGACCAAAATTCTAATTGTAGACGATGATCCTCATATTCGTAAATTGGTAGGCGTGATACTAACCGAGGAAGGCTTCTCGATTTTGGAGGCGCAGGATGGTAAAGAAGCGTTATCCTTGCTGGATTCTGAAAAGATCGATCTCATCATTCTCGATATTATGATGCCAAACATGGATGGCTGGGAACTTTGTGAGAATATTAGAGCTTATTATTATGAATATCTCCCTATCTTAATGCTGACGGCTAAAGGAGAAACAGTTCAAAAGGTAAAAGGCTTTGAACTAGGAGCAGATGACTATCTGGTAAAACCATTTGAACCAGCCGAATTGATTGCTAGAGTTAAGGTATTGCTCAAGCGTTACCACATTACTCTGTCAAATAAGGTAAGTATTGGAGCCGTTGAACTTGACCGAACCACCTTTCAAGTGTTCGATGGCAGGAACCATATTTCTTTACCGCTTAAGGAATTTGAGCTTTTGTTTAAGTTCATAGCGCATCCCAGTAAAACTTTTTCGAGAGAACAGTTGATTGAGGACATTTGGGGTTATGATTACGAAGGTGACGAACGAACCGTTGATGTTCATATAAAACGTCTAAGACAGCGTTTTTCAGATGACAGCTGCCCTTTTAAAATTATAACCATTCGCGGGCTTGGCTATCGTCTAGAGGTAAAAAAATGAAAATTATAAAGATCTTAAAAAAAGGCGGCGAGGTCTTAGCCATTTTGCTGCTATTATTTTTATGCTGGACAGTCGCTTTTTTCATTACCTCCTGGCTTTTACATGAGTTTTCAATTAGAAGTTTATCTTTATACATGAAGCAAATCATCGATTCTTTTTTGGGATTTTTCCTCTTTGGGTTGGTCATGTATGCCATTTCCAAAATTAAATTTTTCCAAAAAAAGCAGAGTCTTTTTTTTCGTCCAATGATTGATGCGATGAAAAATATGGCTCAAGGTAATTTTAATATTGATCTTTCTTTCTACAAGAAAGAGCTTGGGAATCGGAATCATCCTTTTCATGAAATAGTTGAAAATATTGCCCATATGGCAACGGAGCTCGGTGAAATGGAACAAATGCGCCAAGAGTTTATTTCCAACGTTTCCCATGAGATTCAATCACCGCTTACATCCATTTCAGGATTTGCTCATACCTTAAAAAACGTAAATTTATCTCATGAAGAACGCAGGCAGTACCTTGAAATTATTGAAGTGGAAAGCATGCGGCTTTCTAAGTTAAGCGATAACCTGTTAAAGCTGACTTCGTTAGAATCCGGTCATTCACCTTTCGAGCCAAAGTCCTATCGTTTAGACGAACAATTGCGCAGAGTCATCCTTTCGATTGAACCACAATGGAGAAATAAAGACCTTGAAATGGATGTTAAACTGGATAGAATGGCGGTTATTGCTGATGAAGATCTTATGAATCAAGTTTGGATTAATTTAATCCATAATAGCATTAAATTTACGCCCCACAATGGGAAAATAATCGTAAAATTAATAAAAAAGGATACAGATAAGATAGAAGTGATTATTAAAGATACGGGGATTGGGATGACAAAAGAGGTTCAAATGCATATATTTGAGCGTTTCTATAAGGCAGATCCATCAAGGAGCCGATCTTCCGGCGGAAGTGGATTAGGGCTCGCCATCGTAAAGAAAATCGTAGAAATGCATAAAGGTAATATACTGATTAATAGTTCACCAAATGAAGGTACGGAAATAAACGTGATATTACCAATCAACTTTATATGAGGGTTTTAACACAAAAATGGAATGATTAAATTGTTCTTTTTCCTTTTCATTCAACTCAATTTCGACTACTTTTCGGATGCCAACACAGTTAATGTCTTCCTTACTAAACGTTCCTTAAATTAAGAACCCTGCACTAATAATGAAGCCTTTATTTGGATAGGATAATATTCCAGATACATTGCTGTTTTGTTAGGAGTTGAATGAGATTGAAAAAATGCTTTCTTGCTGGACTTATTTGCCTATCAATTACAGCTGTTCCCTACTTCGTTTTAGCACAGTCACTTCAAAGCACAGAGATTAAATATAGACAAATGACCTTACGCCCTATTTCCACGGAAGTAGTCGTGATTGCTCATCGAGGGGCGTCTGCCTACGGACCGGAAAATACACTGGCAACCTATAAACAGGCCATAAGGATGAAGGCCGATTATGTGGAATTGGATTTACAAATGACGAAAGATGGCCAGTTAATTGCCATGCATGATGAAACATTGGCAAGGACGACCAATGCTAAAGAACTCTTCCCTAGCCGCTCACCATGGCGGGTAAAGGATTTTTCACTAGAAGAGATCAGACGTTTGGATGCAGGTTCTTGGTTTAATCAAGCATATCCGGCTCTGGCAAAAAAGGAGTACATCGGGCAGCATGTCCCAACACTTGAGGAAACCATCAAATTTGTCAAACAGTATGGAAATGGAAAGGTCGGGGTTTATCTAGAAACCAAAACACCAGGCGTTTACCCAGGAATGGAAGAGAAAGTAATTGAAATCTTAAAAAAAACGAATATTCTCGATGACCGGAATCTTTTCCTTGAATCATTCAGTGAGCAAAGTCTTCGTAAATTGAACAACCTCGCCCCAAAAGTAAAATTGATTCAGCTTTATAAAGGAAGCATGCTGTCAGGTAAGAATGTGTACAAAGAATTCAAGCGAATATCTGAATATGCTTCTGGAATCGGTCCTAATAAAGGGCTTGTTGTTCGGAAATTGATGAAGGCTGCTCATGAGAATCACCTTCTCGTCCATCCATGGACCGTCGATTCTCAGTTCGATATGGTAACATTGCTTTCACTTGGTGTGGACGGTGAGTTCACCAATACTACCGACCAACTTGTGGATTTACTAGAAAGGCCATTTATTTCACACGGAGCAGCCAACGGTAATGTTACTAACTCATCCGCCATTTTATGGGCCCGAACCAATGGAGATACAAAAGTACAATTTGAAATTTCAACTGACAGCCAATTTAAAACCCATTCGCTTGTCATGTCCAGCCACGCCGATGATCAGCATGATTTTATCGTAAGTGTTGAATTTGTCGGATTAAAGCCTAATACAAAATATTATTACCGGGCTCATGCCGTCTCTAGCAAATTTCATGTGACCGGCTCGTTTTATACAGAACAAGTGGAAACAGCTAAAGGCCAATAAAAAGATGTAAGATAATTGCTAATCTAATATAAATACTATATGAAGAGTTTTAGCATGGTTTTTTCACATTATTTTTTTCTCTCGTACCTTATGAAGTATTAAGGCGATATTTTTAAACACAAAAATAGCAGCGCCCCATCAACTATTGACGGACGCTGCTATTTTTTATGGTTTCATTGTTTCCCAGCTGCCAACATGGTGAACAGCTACTCCGCTGTATCCAGGCGTTCCGGAATAGAAGATTTTTACTTTGGCCAATTCCTGGTTCATGTAAGCTTCTCCCTCTCCAAAAAGGGAATTGCTCCACCTTCATCACAATAATTTCCCAAAGTCTCTTCATAAAGAATGAGGATTGATGTTCTTCAACCCGTACATCTTAGAATACTTATTTAGCCGTTTACGTATGTTATTATGTGTTGGTGGGTTCGATATAATATCACCGAACTTAGTAATAAATAGTAAGCTATTCCTCTGCCATATTCCCTTCTAATCACTGCATTATGTTCAATCAATACCATTAAAAGCTTTTTAAGGAAACCATCAAAAGGTAGTTTAATTTGCTGATGATTCTTCATGATGCTACCATCTAAATTTAGTACATTCTTATTAAAATTAACATGCCTCTCCTCAAGCTGAACCAATGTGTTTATTCGTATGCCTGTCTTAAACATCACTAGGACAGCGACAACATCCCTTAGCTGTATGAAATTGCTCAAATCTAGTAAGGAGAGTAAAATATTAACATCTAATAATTTTTCTTTTGGTCATATAAAAAAACCTTCTAGATCGTTTATGATTCGAGTCAATAATGGGTGTAATTTCTTACATGACCGTTATTCTGACCGTTTCACTAAACGATATAGAAGGTTGATTTGACGGGCTTTATCGCCCCTTTTCGATACGCGCCTTAGAGGATTCGAACCTCTGACCGTACGCTTAGAAGGCGTATGCTCTATCCAGCTGAGCTAAAGGCGCATTTATGGCGGAGAAGGAGGGATTTGAACCCTCGCGCCGGTTACCCGACCTACACCCTTAGCAGGGGCGCCTCTTCAGCCTCTTGAGTACTTCCCCAAAGACATAAAAATGGCTCCGCAGGTAGGACTCGAACCTACGACCGATCGGTTAACAGCCGATTGCTCTACCACTGAGCTACTGCGGAACAATAAGAAAATATGCTATATGGTCGGCCTAAATGGGCTCGAACCATCGACCTCACGCTTATCAGGCGTGCGCTCTAACCAGCTGAGCTATAGGCCCATATTGGAGCGGGTGATGGGAATCGAACCCACTACATCAGCTTGGAAGGCTGAGGTTTTACCAGTAAACTACACCCGCAATGTAAATTTGGAGGCAACACCCGGATTTGAACCAACGCATGTCGCAGTGAAAGTGCGATGCCTTACCGCATGGCTATAGCCCATTAATTAAAATGAAATAGGGCGACTGATGGGAATCGAACCCACGAATGTCGGAACCACAATCCGATGCGTTAACCACTTCGCCACAATCGCCATAATGGTGGAGGGGGACGGATTCGAACCGCCGAACCCTGAGGGAGCGGATTTACAGTCCGCCGCGTTTAGCCACTTCGCTACCCCTCCATATAAAAAAAGGTGGCTCAGGACGGAATCGAACCGCCGACACAAGGATTTTCAGTCCTTTGCTCTACCGACTGAGCTACTGAGCCACACAAAAAAATATCTATATCAACAGCAGTTTTACCTACTGGGATAAAAATGGCGGTCCGGACGGGACTCGAACCCGCGACCTCCTGCGTGACAGGCAGGCATTCTAACCAACTGAACTACCGGACCAAATTGCGGGGACAGGATTTGAACCTGCGACCTTCGGGTTATGAGCCCGACGAGCTACCGGACTGCTCCACCCCGCGATAATAGAAATTATAAAGTTTGGAAAATGCTCCATGTTTTGTTACTGACTGTCCCCATCTCAGAATGCCTATTCAAGCAGCAGCTCGATGGGTACAACTCGCAGTTTATTCCTAGAAGCAACGCTCGTTGCTCCACCCCGCGATAATAATATACTTTGTGGAGGAGGAAGAGGGATTCGAACCCCCGCGCGGTTTAACCCGCCTGTCGGTTTTCAAGACCGATCCCTTCAGCCAGACTTGGGTATTCCTCCGTTTAAAACAATGGACCCTGTAGGACTCGAACCTACGACCGGACGGTTATGAGCCGTCTGCTCTAACCAGCTGAGCTAAGGGTCCATTAACACTAATAGTAATATTAGCATTAATGTTTATAGCGGCGGAGGGGATCGAACCCCCGACCTTACGGGTATGAACCGTACGCTCTAGCCAGCTGAGCTACACCGCCATTTTTTTCAATAAATATAAATGGAGTCTAGGGGGATCGAACCCCTGACCTCCTGCGTGCAAAGCAGGCGCTCTCCCAGCTGAGCTAAGACCCCATGATTACTATTATTAACTTTCGTCTGGTCGGGAAGACAGGATTCGAACCTGCGACCCCTTGGTCCCAAACCAAGTGCTCTACCAAGCTGAGCTACGGGCTCATTAAATGGTGCCGAGGACCGGAATCGAACCGGTACGGTAGTCACCTACCGCAGGATTTTAAGTCCTGTGCGTCTGCCAGTTCCGCCACCCCGGCATATATGGAGCGGAAGACGGGATTCGAACCCGCGACCCCCACCTTGGCAAGGTGGTGTTCTACCACTGAACTACTTCCGCAAATATGCTAATTTTTTAATCATAAGCATGGTGCGGGTGAAGGGAGTCGAACCCCCACGCCTTGCGGCGCCAGATCCTAAGTCTGGTGCGTCTGCCAATTCCGCCACACCCGCAATATTTTGCTTTTGAAATAAACTATGGTGAGCCATGAAGGACTCGAACCTTCGACCCTCTGATTAAAAGTCAGATGCTCTACCAACTGAGCTAATGGCTCATACAAAGATGATTTTCTACAACTAATTTGTGGTAGGTCAGATGCTCAAAAGAACTTGCGTTCTTTCTCGCAGATTGCCCGCAGAAGCTGATTCACAGAAGTCTGCAATCTGCTCTACCAACTGAGCTAATGGCTCGTATTAAGGTGCCGGCGAGAGGACTTGAACCCCCAACCTACTGATTACAAGTCAGTTGCTCTACCAATTGAGCTACCCCGGCATATAGTAAGAAAAAATATATTAAATTCAAACACGCTGTCTTTGAAACCGTCATCTGACCTCAGAAAGATTATTCAAGTAGCAGCTCGGTCAGTATGCTGAAGCTTATTCAGGCAGCTTATTCGGTCTTGCTCTACCAATTGAGCTACCCCGGCATTAAGTAAAGAAAAATTATAGTGGAGGATGACGGGATCGAACCGCCGACCCTCTGCTTGTAAGGCAGATGCTCTCCCAGCTGAGCTAATCCTCCATATTTAAAAAATGGTGACCCGTACGGGATTCGAACCCGTGTTACCGCCGTGAAAGGGCGGTGTCTTAACCGCTTGACCAACGGGCCAACTGTAAAAAGTAAACAAAATAATAGCCCCAAAAGGGGCCTAGCCTGGCAACGTCCTACTCTCACAGGGACAAAGTCCCAACTACCATCGGCGCTGAGAAGCTTAACTTCCGTGTTCGGTATGGGAACGGGTGTGACCTTCTCGCCTTAATTACCAGACTATTTATTTAGAGAGTTCGTTCTCTCAAAACTAGATAATTTATAGAAGAAATTGGGTAAAAATGAGTTTATTCGCTTTAGACTATGGTTAAGTCCTCGATCGATTAGTATCAGTCAGCTCCACATGTCGCCACGCTTCCACCTCTGACCTATCAACCTGATCATCTTTCAGGGATCTTACTAGCTTGACGCTATGGGAAATCTCATCTTGAGGGGGGCTTCATGCTTAGATGCTTTCAGCACTTATCCCGTCCGCACATAGCTACCCAGCGATGCCTTTGGCAAGACAACTGGTACACCAGCGGTGCGTCCATCCCGGTCCTCTCGTACTAAGGACAGCTCCTCTCAAATTTCCTGCGCCCACGACGGATAGGGACCGAACTGTCTCACGACGTTCTGAACCCAGCTCGCGTACCGCTTTAATGGGCGAACAGCCCAACCCTTGGGACCGACTACAGCCCCAGGATGCGATGAGCCGACATCGAGGTGCCAAACCTCCCCGTCGATGTGGACTCTTGGGGGAGATAAGCCTGTTATCCCCGGGGTAGCTTTTATCCGTTGAGCGATGGCCCTTCCATGCGGAACCACCGGATCACTAAGCCCGACTTTCGTCCCTGCTCGACTTGTAGGTCTCGCAGTCAAGCTCCCTTGTGCCTTTACACTCTACGAATGATTTCCAACCATTCTGAGGGAACCTTTGGGCGCCTCCGTTACTCTTTAGGAGGCGACCGCCCCAGTCAAACTGCCCACCTGACACTGTCTCCCACCCCGATCAGGGGTGTGGGTTAGAATTTCAATACAGCCAGGGTAGTATCCCACCGACGCCTCCACCGAAGCTGGCGCTCCGGCTTCTCAGGCTCCTACCTATCCTGTACAAGCTGTACCAAAATTCAATATCAGGCTACAGTAAAGCTCCACGGGGTCTTTCCGTCCTGTCGCGGGTAACCTGCATCTTCACAGGTACTATAATTTCACCGAGTCTCTCGTTGAGACAGTGCCCAGATCGTTACGCCTTTCGTGCGGGTCGGAACTTACCCGACAAGGAATTTCGCTACCTTAGGACCGTTATAGTTACGGCCGCCGTTTACTGGGGCTTCGATTCAGAGCTTCGCGTGAGCTAACCCCTCCTCTTAACCTTCCAGCACCGGGCAGGCGTCAGCCCCTATACTTCGCCTTGCGGCTTCGCAGAGACCTGTGTTTTTGCTAAACAGTCGCCTGGGCCTATTCACTGCGGCTCTTCGAGGCTATGAACCCCAAAGAGCACCCCTTCTCCCGAAGTTACGGGGTCATTTTGCCGAGTTCCTTAACGAGAGTTCTCTCGCTCACCTTAGGATTCTCTCCTCGCCTACCTGTGTCGGTTTGCGGTACGGGCACCTTTTATCTCGCTAGAGGCTTTTCTTGGCAGTGTGGAATCAGGAACTTCGGTACTATATTTCCCTCGCTGTCACAGCTCAGCCTTTACGAGAAGCGGATTTTCCTGCTTCTCAGCCTAACTGCTTAGACGCACATATCCAACAGTGCGCTTACCCTATCCTCCTGCGTCCCCCCATCACTCAAACGATAAAGAGGTGGTACAGGAATATCAACCTGTTGTCCATCGCCTACGCCTTTCGGCCTCGGCTTAGGTCCCGACTAACCCTGAGCGGACGAGCCTTCCTCAGGAAACCTTAGGCATTCGGTGGATGAGATTCTCACTCATCTTTCGCTACTCATACCGGCATTCTCACTTCTAAGCGCTCCACCAGTCCTTACGGTCTAGCTTCAACGCCCTTAGAACGCTCTCCTACCACTGACACCAACGGTGTCAATCCACAGCTTCGGTGATACGTTTAGCCCCGGTACATTTTCGGCGCAGAGTCACTCGACCAGTGAGCTATTACGCACTCTTTAAATGGTGGCTGCTTCTAAGCCAACATCCTGGTTGTCTAAGCAACTCCACATCCTTTTCCACTTAACGTATACTTTGGGACCTTAGCTGGTGGTCTGGGCTGTTTCCCTTTTGACTACGGATCTTATCACTCGCAGTCTGACTCCCACGGATAAGTCTTTGGCATTCGGAGTTTGTCTGAATTCGGTAACCCGATGAGGGCCCCTAGTCCAAACAGTGCTCTACCTCCAAGACTCTAACTACGTGAGGCTAGCCCTAAAGCTATTTCGGAGAGAACCAGCTATCTCCAAGTTCGATTGGAATTTCTCCGCTACCCACACCTCATCCCCGCACTTTTCAACGTGCGTGGGTTCGGGCCTCCATCCAGTGTTACCTGGACTTCACCCTGGACATGGGTAGATCACCTGGTTTCGGGTCTACGACCACATACTAATTCGCCCTATTCAGACTCGCTTTCGCTGCGGCTCCGTCTCTTCAACTTAACCTTGCATGTAATCGTAACTCGCCGGTTCATTCTACAAAAGGCACGCTATCACCCATTAACGGGCTCTAACTACTTGTAGGCACACGGTTTCAGGAACTATTTCACTCCCCTTCCGGGGTGCTTTTCACCTTTCCCTCACGGTACTGGTACACTATCGGTCACTAGGGAGTATTTAGCCTTGGGAGATGGTCCTCCCTGCTTCCGACCGGATTTCACGTGTCCGGCCGTACTCAGGATCCACTCAGGAGGGAACGAAGTTTCAACTACAGGGCTTTTACCTTCTATGACGGGCCTTTCCAGACCGCTTCATCTACCCCGTTCCTTTGTAACTCCATGTTGAGTGTCCTACAACCCCAAGAGGCAAGCCTCTTGGTTTGGGCTAATCCCGTTTCGCTCGCCGCTACTTAGGGAATCGCGTTTGCTTTCTCTTCCTCCGGGTACTTAGATGTTTCAGTTCCCCGGGTCTGCCATCATTACCCTATGTATTCAGGTAAAGATACTGCTCCATTACGAGCAGTGGGTTTCCCCATTCGGAAATCTCCGGATCAAAGCTTACTTACAGCTCCCCGAAGCATATCGGTGTTAGTCCCGTCCTTCATCGGCTCCTAGTGCCAAGGCATTCACCGTGCGCCCTTTCTAACTTAACCTAAAAGGTTTTACTCTATTTAAATAGAGAGAAAAAACTAAAATGGCGATTTTACTCGGTTTTTACTTGGTTTCTTCTATACGATTATCTAGTTTTCAAAGAACGAATATACTCTTGAGAGATTGTACTCTCAAAACTAAACAAACAAAAAGCGGTCAACTTCTTATCAGTCCGTAAGGACTGCATTATCCTTAGAAAGGAGGTGATCCAGCCGCACCTTCCGATACGGCTACCTTGTTACGACTTCACCCCAATCATCTGTCCCACCTTAGGCGGCTGGCTCCTTACGGTTACCCCACCGACTTCGGGTGTTACAAACTCTCGTGGTGTGACGGGCGGTGTGTACAAGGCCCGGGAACGTATTCACCGCGGCATGCTGATCCGCGATTACTAGCGATTCCGGCTTCATGTAGGCGAGTTGCAGCCTACAATCCGAACTGAGAATGGTTTTATGGGATTGGCTAGGCCTCGCGGCTTTGCTGCCCTTTGTACCATCCATTGTAGCACGTGTGTAGCCCAGGTCATAAGGGGCATGATGATTTGACGTCATCCCCACCTTCCTCCGGTTTGTCACCGGCAGTCACCTTAGAGTGCCCAACTGAATGCTGGCAACTAAGATCAAGGGTTGCGCTCGTTGCGGGACTTAACCCAACATCTCACGACACGAGCTGACGACAACCATGCACCACCTGTCACTCTGTCCCCCGAAGGGGAAATTCCTATCTCTAGGAGTGTCAGAGGATGTCAAGACCTGGTAAGGTTCTTCGCGTTGCTTCGAATTAAACCACATGCTCCACCGCTTGTGCGGGCCCCCGTCAATTCCTTTGAGTTTCAGCCTTGCGGCCGTACTCCCCAGGCGGAGTGCTTAATGCGTTAGCTGCAGCACTAAAGGGCGGAAACCCTCTAACACTTAGCACTCATCGTTTACGGCGTGGACTACCAGGGTATCTAATCCTGTTTGCTCCCCACGCTTTCGCGCCTCAGCGTCAGTTACAGACCAGAAAGCCGCCTTCGCCACTGGTGTTCCTCCACATCTCTACGCATTTCACCGCTACACGTGGAATTCCGCTTTCCTCTTCTGCACTCAAGTCCCCCAGTTTCCAATGACCCTCCACGGTTGAGCCGTGGGCTTTCACATCAGACTTAAAGGACCGCCTGCGCGCGCTTTACGCCCAATAATTCCGGACAACGCTTGCCACCTACGTATTACCGCGGCTGCTGGCACGTAGTTAGCCGTGGCTTTCTGGTTAGGTACCGTCAAGGCACCGGCAGTTACTCCGGTACTTGTTCTTCCCTAACAACAGAGCTTTACGACCCGAAGGCCTTCATCGCTCACGCGGCGTTGCTCCATCAGACTTTCGTCCATTGTGGAAGATTCCCTACTGCTGCCTCCCGTAGGAGTCTGGGCCGTGTCTCAGTCCCAGTGTGGCCGATCACCCTCTCAGGTCGGCTACGCATCGTCGCCTTGGTGAGCCGTTACCTCACCAACTAGCTAATGCGCCGCGGGCCCATCTGTAAGTGTCAGCCGAAACCGACTTTCAGCTTTCCCTCATGAGAGGGAAAGGATTATCCGGTATTAGCACCGGTTTCCCGGTGTTATCCCAGTCTTACAGGCAGGTTGCCCACGTGTTACTCACCCGTCCGCCGCTAATCAACAGGAGCAAGCTCCTATTGATTCGCTCGACTTGCATGTATTAGGCACGCCGCCAGCGTTCGTCCTGAGCCAGGATCAAACTCTCCAAGAAAGTTGATTAGCTCATTTTGTTACGTTGGCTCATGTTCATCTTATATAATAGAAGAAACATGATAATTTATTGTTTGTTGACGTTTTTGTTTGTTTAGTTTTCAAAGAACAATACATCACTTTAATTAGCGACAGTGAAATCTATTATATTATTTCACTTGATAGAAGTCAACCTCTTTTTGAAATCAACCTTGCCGCTTCAGCGACAAATAATAATATAACAGATAATCAGTTTACTAGTCAACTTATTTTTGTAAAAAATTTTTAAACCTAAAGTAATACTCTAACTAAATCACAACACAATGCATTTTAGATTAATAATTATTAGACCAATATAACAGTACTGCAACAAAATGCATCATTTAATTACTGAAACAGATTTTCTCCCCACATTTTAATTCCCGAAAATTCCTCAAAAGATACAGACCAATTAGATTAAATTCCTAGTTGTGTTTTTTCACGCAAAACTTCCGATTGGCCCCGTTCTCATTGTGACAGGGCTCCTGACCTCACAAAACAATGTTAGATTTTCTTCCATTTATGCATTTTATCCCCTAGTCCACATATACCTTAACTCATAAACTTCAAATCATATGTGACAGACACAAGCGTGCCGTCCCGAGTATTATGAACTATTTTCGCAGCAACCACCTTCCATTAGTCGTTAAGGTGGACCGGCAAGGATTTTAATGTAGAGTGTAGATGGGGAAAAGAACGGACCTCTGGCTGAAACATCAGGAACTCCTGGGAATACGGTAGAACTTTGGTACTTGGGAAACTTTTAAATCATTTGACAAAATACTTCATCAGATAAAATGCTGCTATATAACTTTAATCAAAAAACAAAAACTATTATGTATAGATTTGGTCCAAAAAGCAACTCGGCTCCAAGCAGGAGCCGGCTTGCTTCAAATATGCGGGACTATTATTCACTTTTTATATTCGTGAATCTTTAAGGAGTCGGTTCGCCACCATTTGCATTTAATGTCTCACCAACAACGTAGCTGGATTCAGGGCTAGCGAGGTAGACATATGCAGGTGCCATCTCTGCCGGCTGACCGGGACGGCCGAGTGGCGTCTGCATCCCAAACTCCTTCAGCTTCGACTGCGGTTGTCCACCGCTGATTTGCAGTGGGGTCCACACAGGACCAGGTGCAACGGCATTTACTCTGATTCCCTTAGGCGCAACCTGTTGCGCTAGCGCCTTAGTGAAAGTATTGATTGCACTTTTGGTCGTAGCATAATCGAGCAGAATCGGTGACGGGCTGTACGCTTGGATGGAGCTCGTATTGATGATGGAGCTACCAGGTGGCATATGTTTGATTGCGGCCTTGCAGAGCCAAAACAGCGAGTAAACATTCGTCTTGAAGGTGGCGTCGAACTGCTCCGTCGTCAAATTGGAGATGTCCTCCACGAACTGCTGCATACCCGCAACATTGGCGAGAATGTCGAGCCCTCCAAGCTGACTCACAGCGGCTTGGACAAGTGATTTACAATACTCCTCGTCCTGCACGTCTCCAGGAACAGCCACAGCCTTACTTCCAGCTTCTTTGATAAGCTTGACCACTTCTTTAGCGTCTGGCTCCTCCTCTGGTAAGTAGGAGAGGACCACATCAGCCCCTTCTCTGGCAAAGGCGATGGCCACAGCCCGTCCGATGCCACTATCGGCTCCGGTTACGATTGCCTTGCGGTTTTTCAGACGGCCAGTTCCACGATAGGTTTTTTCCCCTGCGTCTGGCTTAGGCATCATTTCCTTTTCCAGTCCCGGTGGATTCTGCATCTGCTGAAATTCTGATCCTGCCTTTGTATACATCGTTGTTGGGTCCTGGATTGTATATTGGTCGTTACTCATTCTAGTATCCTCCTTTGGGTTATTGTGCAAATGTTTGATTTGCATAGGAACTACAGAATTAATTACCCTAGTTCATGCAGTTTTAACCTCAAAAGGGATTTTGGACAAATTTGTTTAGTAATTATCGAGTTTAGTTGTAGCTACCCCGTAAATTTCAATAACAACAATAACTATATACCAACCTTATGCCAGCCGGCATCTCCTAAAAAATGTTCACGGGTGACTGATTCTCCCAAATATTTACGGTAAGAAGTTCCATTCGTGGGAAAAAATGAAAATTTTCTCTTTGTTGAGGCTTCTGCACCATTCAACAAATCGTTCAGCTAAATGATTAAACTCATAAATAAAAATTGTATTGATTCTTCAACTCCAATGAATTTGTTCTTAGTTATAACAAACTAGTCAAAACCTCTTTAAAAAGCTTTCTAAATTGCTCGCGATCCTCTGCTGAAAACGGCTTGGGTCCCTTTGTTCGTTTGCCGCTTTTTCGAGCCATTGCACTAAAATAGCGTGTTTGCAATAATTGATCAATGTTCTCATTAGAATAACGAAAACCTTTATGGTGGAGGACTATATTTCCTTTTGCTAGACCTAGCGAAGCAAGACCATAATCTTGGGTAACAATAATGTCTCCTGCTTCTGTTAACTTCATAATCCGATAATCGGCAGCATCTGCTCCTGAATCAACATAAATGGTTTCCACTCCTGAAGGTTGTTCTGCATTAGAAAAATGAGAAAAGCTAGTCACAAGGATAACAGGAATATTTGCATTCCTTCCTTCAGAAATAACAATATCTTTTACAGGACAAGCATCTGCATCAACATAAATTTTCATCTGTATCTCTCCCGTAAAGAAGTTCGAATTAATAGTGATACTATTGATTAACGGAGCTTTTGTCAAACAATGTAAGCAAAGGGACGGTTCTCTTGCTTACAAAAACGCTAAGGTGCCGTACCCTGCCTGCCCCTGATTCCAATTACCCGAAAAGGTGGAAAACCCCTATAAAAAAAGGCATGTAGGAACAATATATCCCTACATGCCTTCTTAAAACCTATTTCAATACACTTATTTAAAAAGCAGCCTTAGATAACTCGGGCTGTGACAATTCCTTCAATTTGGCTGATCTTTTCCACCAATCCTGGAATCACTTCTCCGTTTACTTTATTTTCAATATCAATCATAGTGTAGGCAAATTCGCCGCGGCTTCTGTTCACCATGTCAGCAATATTTAAATTATAGCTGGAAATAGCTGAAGTAATCTGCCCAACCATATTTGGAATGTTGCGGTGGAAAGCTGCCACACGACGTTTTCCTGTGTATGGAAGTTCAGCGTTTGGAAAATTAACTGAGTTTTTGATGTTTCCCGTTTCTAAAAATTCCTTCACCTGACGCGCTGCCATAATCGCACAATTTTCCTCTGATTCGGCTGTGGAAGCACCAAGGTGCGGAATAGAAATTGTATTTTTCATTTTTAATACATTTTCATTCGGGAAGTCTGTAATATACTTGCCGACAACTCCCTCTTCCAATGCCACTGCCATATCTACTTCATTCACTAACTCACCACGTGAGAAATTTAAAATATGAACACCAGGCTTCATAATGCCGAAAGAATCTTTATTGAACATTCCTTTTGTATCATTGGTTAAAGGCACGTGAACCGTAATATAATCTGACTCAGCAAACAATTGTTCAATTGTCATGGCACGTTGTACATTTCGAGACAAGTTCCAAGCTGTATCAACAGAAATGAACGGGTCAAACCCAATAACATCCATATCTAAATCGAGAGCATCATTAGCTACAAGTGCACCAATAGCACCTAACCCGATAATACCAAGCGTTTTTCCTTTAATTTCTTTGCCGACAAATTGTTTCTTGCCTGCTTCAACAAGCTTTGGCACCTGATCGCCTTCGCCTTCTAACGTCTTTGTCCAAGCTACACCTGCAAAAAGGTTTCGAGATGAAGAAATCAATGAAGTTAATACCATCTCTTTGACCGCATTCGCATTGGCACCAGGTGTATTAAAAACAACGATTCCTTGCTCGGTACATTTGTCGACGGGAATATTATTGACACCAGCCCCGGCACGTGCAATTGCTTTTAGATTATCTCCGAACTCCAGTGAATGCATATTAAAACTGCGAACAACAATCGCATCAGGGTTTTCACTGTCATTATCAATTGTAAAATTCCCCTTATTAAATACCTTTAGCCCGCTTTCTGCGATGCTATTTAATGTTTTAATTGTCTTCACGTTGTCTACTACTAGTGTGCTCATTTGGTATACCTCTCTTTAGATAGGATAGTTTATGAAAACTTTGGAATTCTAAATTAACCTTACATTGTACAAAATTTCACAATAACAATACTATGGAAGACCGCCTCCTGATATACAGAAAGAGGTAAGGGAAAACTATTCTTCCCTTACCTCTGCCCAGGCGAACGGCTTCGACACTATATGCTCCCCCACGGTTATCCGTGTTTCGCCAGTTACACATAGTCTTTTTAATTTATTTGTATTTTAACAAATATTCTAATACTTTTCAATTGTAAAATAAACATCTTAAAAAATGTTTTATCTTTTACAAATGGGCAATGCCGACTATGGGCTTCAGTCAATTTATTTATTTTTCAACATAGCGAAAACCTGCTCTACATCCTTATCACCGCGTCCTGACAAATTCACAATCAGCACATCATCCGCAGTTAATTCTTTTGCTAGTTTCACAGCATAGGCGACTGCATGAGAGCTTTCTAGTGCTGGGATAATTCCTTCTGTCTTACTGAGTAATAGAAATGCATCTAAGGCTTCTTGTCCAGTGACCGTTACATACTCGCCTCTTCCACTAGTTTTTAAGTAGCTATGCTCTGGTCCTACACCAGGATAATCAAGCCCAGCGGCAATCGAGTAGGTTGGTTTCGGATCGCCCTTTTCATCTAATAACGTCAAACATTTAAAACCATGAATGACTGCCGGAACTCCTTCACTTAAGGTTGGCGCCTCCGCTGGTTCTACGCCAATAAGGCGAACCTCTTTTTCGTCAATATAGTGGGCAAATGCCCCAATGGCATTACTTCCCCCGCCTGCACAAGCAATGACTGCAGTTGGCAGTTTTCCTTCTTTTTCAAGGATCTGGCGTTTGGATTCTTCACTAATAATCGCCTGAAAATGTTTGACCATGGTTGGATATGGATGAGGCCCCACAGCAGAACCCAATAAATAAAAAGTATTTCTATAGTTTTGGACTAAATCTCCTAAAGCTTCATCAACAGCATCCTTTAGGCGGCCTTGCCCCTTCGAAACAGGAACAACCTTTGCACCAAGTAATTCCATCCGGAAAACATTCAGTGCTTGCCGCTCGGTGTCTAACTTGCCCATATAGATGACACATTCCATTCCAAACATTGCACATGCCGTTGCCGTTGCAACGCCATGCTGGCCTGCTCCTGTTTCCGCAATAATACGCTTAACACCCATCCGCTTGGCTAATAAAATTTGCCCGATCGCATTATTGATTTTATGCGCCCCTGTATGGTTCAGGTCTTCGCGCTTTAAGTAAATCTTTGCACCGCCTAATTTTTCGGTTAAATTTTCAGCGTAGGTTAAAGGATTTTCTCTGCCAATATACTCTCTCAAATAGTATTTATATTCTTCGATAAATTCGGGATCATTCTTATAGTGCAAAAACTGTTCTTCCAATACGTTCATTACGGTTTGCAAATCCTCTGGAACAAAGCTTCCTCCAAATTCACCAAAATATCCTTTATTTTCTACGCTAACTTTTTCCATGCTCTTCTCGTCTCCTTCTAATCTATGTTTCAGTTCAGTTAATACTGAATTTTCTAATTATTATTTTATCATTTTACACTATTCTAGCAACTGTTTTTATCTGGATATAATAACTTCAAAACATGAAAAGTACCTTTGAAAATTCCAAAGGTACTTTTTCATTATTATTTAGTAAATTTTTTAAAAATTAGTGTGGCATTATGTCCGCCAAAACCTAATGAATTTGATAGAACTACTTCTACATCCTTCTTCTTAGCTACATTAGGGACATAATCTAAGTCAAGTTGTTCATCGGGTGTTTCATAATTAATGGTTGGGGGGATGATACCTTCCTTGATGGCTAAAAGAGATAAAATCGCCTCAATTGCCCCAGTTGCCCCCAATAGGTGGCCTGTCATTGATTTTGTCGAACTGACCGAAAGCCTATAAGCATGTTCCTTGAACACTTCTTTAATCGCTAACGTTTCGTACAAATCATTATAATAAGTGGATGTCCCATGTGCATTGATATAGTCCACATGTTCCGGTGTGATACCAGCATCCGCCAAGGCTAATTTCATGGAGCGCTGGGCACCTTCGCCTTCTGGTGCAGGGGTGGTAATATGATGCGCATCCCCTGTAGCCCCATAGCCGAGTAGTTCTCCATAGATGTGAGCACCGCGGGCTAATGCATGCTCTAATTCTTCTAACACGACAACACCCGCACCCTCGCCAATAACAAAACCATCACGATTCTTGTCAAAAGGCCGGCTTGCTGCAGCTGGGTCTGGATTTTTCGAAAGAGCCGTCATGTTAGAAAAGCCAGCAACGGTCATCTCTGTGATTGTTGCTTCTGTTCCCCCGGCAATCATCATATCCACGTCGCCTTTTTGGATCACCCGGAATGCATCGCCAATAGAATTCGCACCAGATGCACAGGCGGTAACGGAACAATTGTTGATTCCTTTTGCGCCCAGTTCGATGGAAACTTGACCTGCCGCCATATCCGGGATAAACATTGGTATCGTAAATGGATTGACCCTTCTTTGGCCTTTTTCAATAAATTTCTTATGTTGTTCCTCAAACTCACCTAAACCGCCAATTCCTGAGCCAATCCAAACACCGACCCGTTCCGGATGAATATCCACACCGATTTGAATACCAGCATCCTGAACAGCCATTTTACTGGCGGCCACAGCAAACTGACTATAACGCCCCATTCTTCTTGCTTCTTTTCGATCCATAAATGCTTCTGGGGAAAAGTCTTTTACTTCAGCAGCAATTTTTACATCTACTTTTTCTATATCAAATAATGTTGCAGGTCCAATCCCTGAAACACCATTTTTTATGTTATCCCATGTCGTAAAAGCATCATTCCCCAACGGAGTGACTGCTCCAATACCTGTAATCACAACTCTATTCATTTAAACGTTCTCCCCCACCCGTTTCTGATTAAAATGTATCAAAAAATTCACTAATCCCTTCGTCCATCCCTTCTATTTTAACGAATAAAGGGGTGTTGGACAAATCGATTTGCAAACAAAGACAAACAAAGGGACGGTTCTCCTGCTTCTCGAAGCAGGAGAACCGTCCCCTTGTTTCCTTTTGGGGCTGCTAGATTTTATTTAAATCTTGAATGAAAGTTGATTATTTTTTTACAACATTATATCGTTTTAACGCGATTTTCCCAAATAAAGTAAGAACGCGATCCATAAAAAATCCCATTAAGCCAAGTATGACGAGGCCTACGAAGATCCAATCTGTTTTAAAGTAGAGTCTTGCATTCCAGATCATGTAGCCAATTCCCTCATTCGCTGCCACCATTTCGGCTCCGACGATGGCCATGAAAGAGGAGCCCATGGCTAGTTTCGCTCCAGTAAAGATATAAGGAAGGGATGCGGGAATAATAACATGGAACATGATTTGGACTTCTGAAGCCCCCATACTTCTAGCAGAACGAATTTTATCTTCCTCGACAAACAGTACACCAGTAATAGTATTGATGATTACAATAAAGAAGGTTGCATACATGATCAAAAAGATTTTCGATTGCTCTCCAATTCCGAACCAAAGCATGAATAAGGTAATAAAGGCAAGGGGTGGAATAAAGCGAACAAAATTAATAATCGGATCAAGCAGTACTCTAAGAAATGTGAATCGGCCAATCAATAGACCAATCGGGATAGCAATCAAATTCCCGAGCGTCCAGCCAATAATCACCCTCAAAAAGCTCGCGCCCATGTATGTGAATAATGAGCCATCCTTACTAAGATCCATCGCCCCTTGCCAAACAACTAATGGGCTGGGCAAAAACTGGGGATCAGAAAAAGCCGCAGCAATGCTCCATATCAAGATAACCAAAATCCAGCCTAACATGCCACTCTTTAAGATCATTTTCAAAAAGGAAAACTGTAATCGAATTTTCGGCAGGGAAGCTTGATCTTTTTTTAATTCATTTCTCTGTGTGTACACTACTGTCCCCTCCTATTAATCAAAATGTGATTGGATCTGTTGATAAAGATGATGAAATTCTCTATCTGTGAAATTTCTTGGATAGGCTAAAGGAATTTCATAGATAGTAGAAATATTAGATGATGGACCAACAGACATTACGCCAACTCTTTGACCAAGTAAAAGGGCTTCTTGAATGTCATGGGTGACAAAGATAATCGTTTTATTCGTTTCCTTCCAAATCCTTACCAATTCTTGCTGCATTGTTCGGCGGGTCATTGCATCCAGGGCGCCAAAGGGTTCATCCATAAGAAGAATATCAGGGTCATTGGCTAAGACCCGCGCTAATTGGACCCGCTGTTTCATTCCTCCTGAAAGTTCCTTTGGAAATTTTCCTTCATGCCCCTTTAAGCCAACAAGTTCAATAAAGGAGGCAGACTTTTCCTCACGGATCGATTTTGGAACTCTCTCCATTTTTAACCCGAACTCTACGTTTTCTTTAACGGTTAACCACGGAAAAAGAGCAGAATCCGCTTGCTGAAAGACAACGCCTCGATTTCTTCCGGGCTTATGGACTCTTTCATTATCTACTAAAACTTCTCCAGCGGAATTTTTGATAAATCCGGCAATGATGCTTAGCAGTGTTGACTTCCCACAGCCGCTCGGACCTAACAGGATATAAAATTCACCGCGTTTAATGGTTAAATGAACATTCTCTAAAATATAAGTAGAATTGCCATTAAACGATTGAGATAATCCAGAAATGGAGATCACTGAGGGTTTTTCGATTTCTTTAAGGGCTGTGTTCATAAGGTCCCCTCCCTTTTCCTAATAGGTAACTGATTCAGGCAATGCCTTTTTAAGCGGATCCAAACTCAATTTATCTTCCAAACTAAAAGACTTGCTCACTATCCCTTTTTCCTCCATCCATTTTTTCATTTCCTCTAGATGGTTAGCATCTTCTTTGGTAAAGCCAAGTACATAATTATTTCTATCAAGATCCTTTAATACACCATCCTCTGGCAGTTTCAATTGTTCAAAGGCCAGCTTTGCTGTTTCCTCTTTATGATTTTGGACATATTGGACCCCTTCGTTTAGAGCTTTTAATGCATTTTGAACCGCTTTAGGGTTCTCTTCAACCAATGATTTTTTGGCAAGAAGGTAACTATCAATCGTCACACCTGCCCCAGTTAAGTCATCAATTTGATGGACGCCTTCAATACTTTTAAATTTTTCTAAAAGGGCACCGCTCACCCAAACCGCGTCAATATCTCCTTTTTTCACCCCTACAATGGCTTCATCCGGCGTGCTGTAAGGAACATAGGTGACATCTTTTTCACTTATATCATGGGCTTTTAGATACTGCGCCCAAACGTATTCATTAACCGTCCCTTTATTGACTCCTATTTTCTTACCTTTTAAATCAGCCGCGCTTTTAATCTTTCCATTCGCAAGCAGTTGATTGGCCTTTGAGGTCTTATCATTTCCTCTCGTAAGCGTAGCTACTATAACCAAATCTCCTTTTGTCAATGAATTAATGGCAACATAATCAGCGGCAATCCCCGTATCTGCCTGTTCTGTTATAACGGCATTGATCGTGTCTACACCCATCGCAAAATTTGAGAGCTTAGCATCAATTTTTTGTTCTTTAAAAAATCCTTGCTTATCTGCCTGCCTAAATTGAAGCGAGCCGCCTGCCGCTGTATCAATCGCCATTCGAATGATATTTTTCTCACTTCCGGCTGCCTTTGCACTCCCCGAACTTTCTTTCGAGGAGTTAGAGCAACCAACTATTAGTAAACTACTAACTAGCGATATTAGAATAATGGAAGATTTTAACTTTTTCATTTTCATTATTAGCATCCCCTTAGCTCTTTTCTGATTGGCGTATAATGGTTTCATCTATTCTTGCCACGCAAAGTGCTCCTTCTTCATAGGATACTTCAGTTCCTGCCACCGCAACGACTGAATCGGTACCGGTACCTGCCGCATTAGGTACTCTAAATGATGCCACATCGAGAGGCACAATCTCTTTTTCCTCCGGTCTTTCAAGCTGTGGTACCCATTCATATGGAAGACGGTAAGAACGATAGACCATATTTGAGTTTCGAGCGTTTTTATAGGGGGAGATATATTCCCATACAAGTTCATGTTCGCGTGTTACCTCAAATATTCTGCCGTCTGCTCCTTCAGTTATCAGCGTGTTTCCATTAGGCAGCCTTTGGGCTGAACTGATATACGGGCTGTAAAACCGGTACGAATCCAATGGAGCTTGGAATCCAGCCTCCGTAGGGGTATATTGCCATTCGATTTCAAGCGTAACCGGATTGATTTCTAAAATTCTTGAGTGATCTCGAACCGCATTTTTTATACCATAAGGAGATGCAGGATTAGGATTGCCATAACCGCCCCAGCCGCCATTATCAAATACGAGGAGATTCCCTTCACCAGGCAGACCTTTTGGAATGATATGGGCATGGTGCTGTCCGATAATCCATTCGATATTCTTTACATCTGGAGTTGAATAATCAGGGCCAAGCTTCCAAACGATTTTTCCTGATTTTTTATCGATAATTGCAATGATATTCGATTCCCGGGCATCCCAGATAATATTATCTGGATGGAAGCGCTCGTCTCCCTGATCGTAAAATTTATTAGGCCCAATGGTGGACATGGAGTTGATATGCATCCAATCTCCATCGGAATTGTTCCCGAAGCCTCTTAAATTTGGATCACGGAAGAGAACATTTTTCGCACTTTCATCAAATCCAAGCTCGTCAAAATGATCACTTACGGCCCATTCCCATAGGATATTTCCTTCCCAATCGACCTCGACAATAATGTCATCTAGAAGTGGCTTGTCAGAGATTTCCGGCTTATGGACATTTCTGTGAGCCAAGATGAGCGTCTTTCCGCTCTCTACCTTCGATTCTAATCCGGGAGCATAGTAGCCGACAGGATTACCTTCGCGCTGGTAATCATGATGGGCTCTCGCCATCCATTCGGGTTCATGACCTGGGTCTTCTATGTATTCGAGCCGGTCAAATTTCCAGACAATGTTACCATCCCAATCGACTTGTACCAAATCAGCTTCATCTTGAAAACTATATTTAGGATCCCTTTGTTTCGTATGGCCCAAAACATACCCGCCTGGCAGCATCTTATTAGGAAAACCGCGAAGACCTTTCCACAAGTGGACTTCCTTTCCATTCATATCAATTAATAAGGCACCATGATCGGCTGCTTGAAAAATCGTATAGCCGCTCCAGGCTTTTTGAGGATTAAAAACGGTTGCTCCTGTTGGATAAATAGATGGATGACCCATATTAAACACTCCTTGTTTTTTAGTTTAATAAATTAAAAGGATATAGAAATGATTAGGAAACGATCATTTCTATATCCTTTGGTTGACCAATTGGATAGGGTTGCTATTTAACTAGTTAATTTTCCACAAGACTCCTCCTGTTTTTCGAAATAAAAAAGGATACAGAAATGATGAAAAGAATCATCTCCGTATCCTTTGGTTGACCAATCGGATCTTACTTTTAAAATTTTCAAAATGTTTTATTATTTGCAGTTTAATATAATTAATCCTATTAATCAAGTAGGTTTAATGAACTTTATTTTTTTTTTTGAAATACGGGAAGGATTTAATCGTCCAAATGCCACATTCCTACGCTTTTTCATAACCTCGTTTATAACTTCGAACCAACAATAGATAGCAGATAAGCGCACACACAGCGCAAAATGTAATGACTAGTCCCATTGGAGTTGCTGTGCTGCTGCCCCCAATTCCAACTAAAGGGGTTGCAATTGCACCAAGCCCCATCTGTGCCAAGCCAGTTAGTGCGGAAGCGCTGCCTGCCTGTTTACCCTGTCTCTCCATCGCTAAAGATGTACTCGGAGGGCCAATTAGACCTACGCACGAAACAACTATGAAAAGCGGAGGAAGTAACCCGATTAACCCTGCCTCAACCTGAATCAGCATTAGCAAAATTAAGCTTCCAAGACCAGCAATTATCAACCCGCTGACAAGTATCTTCTTTTCACCGTATCGTTGACATAGTTTAGAACTAAGTTGTGATGCAAGAATGATTCCAATACTGTTAATGGCAAAAATAGCACTATAAGCCTGTGGTGAAATACCATAAAATTTCTGTAACACAAATGGTGACCCAGAGATATACGCAAACATAGCGGCCATTACAAAACCTTGAGACAACACGTATCCCATAAATACCCGGTCTTTTATAAGAGTTTGCATAGAAGAAAGAGTCTGCTTAATTCCTCCAGTCTGCCGTTTTTCCAGCGGTAAACTTTCTGGTAATCTATAGATTACTCCCACCAGTAGACCTATACCTAAAATACCAAGGATTAAAAAAATACCTTGCCAAGATGTAAGACGGAGCAGCTGCCCTCCTATAATAGGTGCAACAATCGGTGCAATACCATTAACTAACATTAATAGAGCAAAAAATTTGGTCATCTTGTTCCCCGTGTAATGGTCACGTACAATGGCACGTGAAATAACAAGTCCAACTGAACCAGCAAGACCCTGAATTAACCGTAAAACAATCAGAACCACAATGGAGGACGTAAATGCACACAATAGTGACGAGACAATAAAGATGATCATCCCGATAATAAGCGGCGTTCGGCGGCCGCGAGCATCACTAATTGGTCCTGCAATTAATTGGCCAAATGCGAGTCCCAGTAAACAGAACATAAGACTTAATTGTGCTAAAGACGTACTAGTGTGTAAATCTGAAGTTAAAGTAGGTAAAGCTGGAAGGTACATATCCATGGAAAATGGAGCAAGTGCAGATAAAAAACCTAATATGATAACAATCCCAATTTGTTTTTCACTTTTAGTACTAATTCTTTCGGCTAATTTATTCTCCGTTTTCAAATTCATTTTTTCCTCCAGGTTTACTACAGCATTATATTAATCAATCAAAAATATCTACTCTAAATTTTTTATGATCTGCTTTAATACATGTAGACAAATGTCTATTTCATTCTGACTTATACCATTTGTAGCATGCTGCACATTATTGAAAGCTTCTCTATTTAATTTTTTCTCTAATTCCTTTCCATCTGAAGTTAAGTAAATTAAATTCGTACGTCGATCGGTTGGATGGGGAACCCGTTTAACCAGTCCTCTTTTGATCATATTGTCGATCAGCCTGCAAACACTTGGATTATCCTTTTTGGTTTTTATACATAATTCATGTTGTGATAGTCCATCCTCTGTCCATAGATGTATTAAAATAGTCCATTGCTCGAATGTAACTGGATAATGATTCGCTTTAAATCTTTGATTTAAACGATTGCTCATTAGTCGTGATGCTTCTGCAAGCTGATGCCCAATTGATTCGGATAAAGTATATTCAGAAAACTCCATAAATTCACCCCCATCACATTATAAAGAAAACTAATTGTTTGAACAATATATGTTTATTTAATATTTGTTTAAACACATATTTTTTTAGAAGGAAGGTCGTTTAGCGAGCAGTTTTTGTCATCTAACAATATCCAATAAAAGAAACAAGTCGTGCCATTCCATTTGTTTAACACGGCTTGTTTCTTTTTTCACTCTATATTATTTAGATTTAAGAATTCGCTTATCTTTTTTACATGATTATCTTTTAGATAAGTACTATACAAGCTGCTGGATAAGCGGATAGGATCACCAAAAAAGTAACGTTCATATTGGGTTTGTCTTGTACCAAATGAACTCATGGTAAGATCCCATGCCAAGCGGAATACCTTAACTCGTTCCTCAGCATTCATACATTGCGCCTGTAAATATTGATCTAGGTCTGCCCTAATTTCCGAATCAAAGGATTTCTCGGTTGGTAATGAGACCATTCCACTAGCCCCGATTATTTGTACAATTTCAATGAAACGAGGATAAATTTTAGGAAAGACGTTACACGCGACCTGTAGCGGAACCATACTAGAGCGCATAAAGCCCCACTCATCCAGCTCTGCATCGTTTTCTGACTTCTCTACTAATGCTTTCATCGTTTCAAGACCTATGATGATCTCAGAAATTTTTTCTTGGATATGTTGATATTCACTAACATTTATTGTTTTGACAAGAAGTTGGGCAACACCGAGAATAAACTCTGTTTTGATGATTTGTCTGGTCACTACTTGATGGTAGGCAAAGGTGTGAAAGGAGCTTCGGCTCATGAAATCAGTTGCTGCTTCCACATTATCGTAATAAAATACCCGCTCCCATGGTACGACTACATTATCAAAGACAACAATTGAATCCATCTCCTCATATCTTGAACTAAGGGGATGATTAAAAGCGGATTCTCCTCCCACAAATGATTCTCTGCAAATGAATTTTAATCCTTTTGTATTGGAAGGGATGGAAAAGGCAAAGGCTTCATCGGGGTCTAGAAATAATCTAGGAGCGGTAATAACCAGGACTTCATCTGTTAAGCCCCCTTGAGTCGCAAGCAGACGAGCCCCTTTTATTACGATTCCTTGTTCATTTCTTTCAATAACCTTAGCTGAGATGGGCTGATCAGAAAGTTCCAAATATCCCTCGGAACGGTTCACCTGAGGTGTAATAAATGTATGGGTAAACGAGAGGTCTTGTTCCATCGCTCTTTCATATAAGGCTTGAATATTTTCAGGAAAACAATTTTCTTTGTCTTTTAGCAGGCTGGCAGAGGCGGCAAAGCTCATTACAGCTGTATTCATATAGTCGGGGCTTCTTCCCATCATTCCATTGGTGAATCGTGCCCAGTGTTCGATCATCTTCCTTCTTCTTTTTAAATCCTCTTTTGTTTTTGGCTGCAAATAGGATAATCCTATTCGTTCTTCTTTATTTGGTAAAAGGAATGTCATTTCCTCTTTTAGTTCGGGATCATTTTGTAAATCATACAAGGAGGCCTTTGCTTTAAGAATCCCTTTAAAGGCAGGATGCTCCGAAATTCCCCCCTTGATTTTTGCACCGTCATACCAAATTTCATTTTCCAGCTTATTTAATCGTTCAATAAAATCCTTTCCGTTAATAGTCCCCATTTTCTCCCTGCTCTCTATTAGTAATTACTCCGAAAAACGTACTAGCTCTGTTAATATCATCTTATTGTAAGAGACAGAAGCTTGTTCCGCTTGGAAAAGCCTTGTTTTAAAATGGAGAAAATGTCCAATCACACAAAAAAGTGCCTTCACCCTAATTGGGTAAGGCACTTTATGAGAAGCATGGGGACGGTTCTTCTGCTCCGGAAGCATGAGAACCGTCCCCATGTTTCCGCTATTAATTATAAGGAAAAACCTTATACCATCTTTCACTGTCGAGAGCCCAATAAAAATATTTGTTGTCACCCTTAAATACCATGACATGTTCGCCATTCGGGAGTTTGCACCCCATAATCGGGTCTACATCGTCTAAATTATAAATAGTTGGTCCATACCAAGGATAGCCATCCGCTTTGTTATCCCGCATCCAAAATCCAATTCCACCCGTTTTTAGTTTACAGACAACTACAAATTGACCTGATGTACTTTCAAAAAATATCGGATCTCCAGTAACACCTTTAGCAATCTTCTCACTCTTATTCCAGCTGCCATCTGGTAATTGATAATAGTGGATTAAGGAGGAGTTCGACCGGACAACCAGCTCTAAATTTCCAAATGTACTTTTAATTGGAAGTGCTACGGAATAATTTTTTGAATTGTCATCATACCATGGATATTCCTTGCTTCTGTACTTTCTTGTGTTATATTCTTTGTCAAGTTCAAGGATCAATTTCCTAACTGGATCCGCTTGATCTCGAATGACGGGATGAGCTAGACCGTTAATTTCAGTTTGATTTAGGCAGTAAATCATTTCATCTATGGTAAAGTAAGGGCGATATCGTATCATCCTTGTGTCGTTTTCATTGGGGTATTTTTTCACCTTGAATCCAAGTTCCTTAGCCATGTTAACGTAGAATATTTCATCAGTACCAAAAGAAATGGTGTCGATTAAAGCATTTTTTAATTTTTGCTTTCTTTCTGGATCTAGCAGCGCTTTAACTATCGGTCTGGAAATGACCTGGCCCACATTAAAAACTCCATAGTAGGGTTTGAGATTAAATAATTGCTTCCACCTGCTTTTGTCTTTCTTAAGTTCATTTCCAATATACCAATCTTCTTCGGGGATTCTTAGCTTCACCCCCATATAATCGGCATCCTTCATTTGAGTTTGAATAAATTCTTCATAACCTTTATTAATGAACAATGCATCAGAATCAATATTAATAAAATATTTATACTCAATCCCCAATTCTTCAAGCCATTCCATTACTTCCATAAAATAAATGGTCGTCCATCCCCGCACTAACTTATGGCTATAAGGACATACAGGAACACCTAATCCCTCACACAGTGTTGGATCATTCCCCCCGTTATATAAAACCATTGTACTGTTGGGGCAATAGTATCGGACATTGTCAATTAACTGCTTGACTAACTCTCTATCCTCATGAACAAGGATGGCAAAACAAATTTTACTTTTCGGGGATTCTGGTAATATATTTTGATCATTAACTTTAACTAGTTTATGATCAAAATTTTCTTCTGGTGTCCTATACCGTTCATCAATAAGTTCCTTCATTTTCTCTATGTTTCCGCTAGCAAGTTCATAACGTCCAAGGAGTTTCGCATTTGCTTTACCGTTTGGATTTGTTTGATAGCTTGAACCCGGGTGCCATAAGTGAAATACTTTCCCTTCTAAATTTATTAGATTGCCGCAAATCGTCTGAGCTGCATGGGAAAAAGCATCGTCTTCTCCCCCCCAGCCAATAAATCGCTCATCAAAACCGCCAACTGCTTCGAAGTTTTCTCTTGATATGACAAACAGCTTTCCAGCAAATCCTTCGTAAACCCAATTGGATTTCGTACATTCTTCAGCTGTTACCTCAATAGGCCAATTTGGTTTTGTCTTTAACAGCTTCTCCGTACCTTCCATTTCAACATTATAGACTTCTGTAAAAGGAACGACAAAGCCACCCTTCTTGAGTAATTTAATTGAATCCACAATCAGGTTAGGGTCATAAACAACATCCGCGTCCGCTATGACAAATATATCTCTGGTAGCTTTTTTAGCTGCTAGGTTAACAGCCTTAGATTTATTAATTTCACTGCCATCCATTAATCCTAAACATATTTCTGCTTCCGGCATGACACGGGCATAATACCGTTTAATCCATTCGAACGACTTTGCTCTTGGGCCATAATCCGATTGGAAAGGAATAATAATTGAAACTTTTTCTAACACAACAACTCTCTCCTTCTCATACGGAAATTATTCACATGATTGTTCCTTACTCATGATTTTCATTAGTTCGATATAATCCCCTAACTTCCCCAAATCGTACCGATCCCCAGATACAATTTTTCCAAATACAGGTTCATTTCCAAGCAAACTTTTTATAGCATCTGTCAGCTGAAATTCCCCGTCTACGCCTGCCTTTAGTTCCTCTAGGTATTGAAAAATGGCCGGGGTAAAAACATATCTTCCAATAACCGCTAAATCCGAAGGAGGATTTTGTATTAGGCTTTTCCACTATATTTTCAATTTCAATCAGGTTCGAATTAGCTGTTCCTTGTATGACCCCATAATTTTTTAACTGATCTTGATTTACCTGCTTTAATCCTAAAACACTACTTTTTGTTTCCTTATATTCATCAATTAATTGTTTAAGAGCAGGGTTCTGATCAGAAATGACAAAATCATCTGGTAATAACACGCCAAACGGTTCGTCTCCTACAAATTCTTTTCCGAGTCGGATTGCATCACCAAGTCCGTTGGCATAGTGCTGCTTTATATAGAGAATATCTATATTTGGAAGTTCTAAATGTTTAAGCATATGTTCCTTATTTTTGCTTTTTAAAAAAGCCTCTAACTCCATTGAATGATCAAAGTAGTCCAAAATAGAGTGCTTTGAATTAGAAATTACAATTAATAGTTGTTCAATCCCTGACTGAACTGCCTCCTCAACAATATAATGAATGGCCGGTTTTAAGCCTAACGGGAACATTTCTTTAGGTATTGCTTTTGTTATAGGAAGGCTCCTAGTACCGTACCCGGCTGCAGGGATAATCGCTTTCCTCACCATAAGTTTTCCTCTCCTTCTTTTAATGTACATCTGTGAAAAATATAATCTTATAGAAAATTAGACTAATTATTATCTTGGCTTTTTATACTTATGTAACTTGTCACGAAATGGAAGCGGCTTGTATCACAAATTCACTCAAAATTAAGTTTATTCGTGAAAAATAACTACTTTCCGCAGGGCGCCACAGGTTTATTTGTCCCTGTCAAAACCGCTCCAACTTGCATTTCATAAGGTAATAGCACTTGATGGTGTTATATACATTGAGGTTGTTTGTCTAATAGAATGTGATAAGGGAGAGATATAGCTTGAAATTGGCTATTATGTGCGGAATGCCGCTAAGCGGAAAATCAACATACGCTAAGATACTTCAAAGCCAAGGGTGGGTACGGGTATCTCTGGATGATATCAGATTAGCTTTACATGGCGAAATTTATAAAGCGGAAGCTGAACCGCTCGTGTGGGAAAGTGCTGAACTCATGGTCAGGTCATTACTAAAAAGTGGACATAAAGTGGTTGTTGATACCACCAACAGGACGAGAGATCGTCGGAAAAGATGGATACGTGTCGCTAAGGAATATGGACTAACTTTAAAGATCTACTTAGTTGATACTGATTATGAAACTTGTAAATTACGGAATAAGTCGGAAAAGCGACTCTCTCAAGAGGTATTAAAACAAATTTACAAAGAATTTGAGATACCTGATTCAGACGAGGGAAAAATCAAAAAGGTAAACGGTTAAGATTAATAGAAAAATTACAATGTCATAATTAGGAGGAAATAAGGTGAGAAAGTATATTGCTTTTGATATCGGCGGGACACTGGTAAAGCATGGCTTATTATTAGAGGATGGTTCCATTCTCTCAAAAGGAAGCTATGATACTCCCTCCTCAAATCTAGAAAAATTTCTAGATATGATGGTTAATACCATAAGGACTTATCAACAGAATCATGATGTACTGGGGGTTGCCGTTAGTTTGCCGGGTTTTATTAACCCCCATACTGGTTATTCAGAACAAGCGGGAGCTATATCAGCCCTAAATGGTCAGAATCTTAAAAAGTTACTAGAAACAAGAATTCCCCTGTCAGTTGAAATTGAAAATGATGGTAACTGTGCTGCTATTGCAGAAAAAATGAGTGGGAATGCAAAAGGTTGTACAGATTTTATTTGTATGACGGTTGGTACGGGAATTGGCGGCGGGATTTATATCGATGGAAGGCTTTTGCGGGGGCACAGTTTCAGGGGTGGTGAATTTGGATTTATGATTACGCAGTCCTCAGGAGATGCCATGCATAACAATGCCTCTACTACTGCCTTAATTCGTTCCTATAAAAATCTAAAGGGTATTAAGGAAACTGAAAAAGTGAGTGGTGAGACTATTTTTCAAAATGCTGCACATGATTATTCAGTGAGAATGCTCGTGGATGACTGGATTAAAAACCTTAGTTATGGAATTTTCAACCTAGCTGCAACCTTAAATCCTCAAAAAATACTAATCGGTGGCGGGGTATTTACGCAACAAGGTTTAATAGATCATATTAATCATCAACTTGACAATCTATATTGGTGGAAAGAAATTAAGATACCGATAGAAAGCTGTAAACATCAGAATGACGCTGGAATGATTGGTGCTATGTATCATTTTAAACAAAAGCGCCGCAGGAGACGCAGCTTTTAAGAAAAATAAAACTGACACTAGTCAAGCAGCGAACTTATTTTGTGAAAAAAGGCAGTGAAGAAATTCACTGCCTTTTCACTAAGAACCTGCTATTACATAAATAACTTAAATACAATCGATTCATAAGGGCGAAGCTGAACATTAGATACATCCATGTCCGAGTCCACTGGATAGTTGTTAATAAGTAACTGTTTTGAACGATACTGAATGTGTGGAGGCAATTCAAAAATCGTCTCGTTCTCATAAAAATTATTAATCACCAGTAGACATTCGTTTGCTAATGTCCGGGTATAAGCAAAGATAGAATCATGTTTTTCCAAAATAAGCTCATAGTTACCATAGACAATAATTTCCTCTTGTTTCCGAAGTTCAATCAGCTTTCTATAGTAATGAAAGATCGAGGCTGGATCCTCAAGTGCCTGTTTTACGTTAATTTCTTTATAGTTCGGGTTTACATTCAGCCATGGTGTCCCTGTAGTAAAACCGGCATAGTCAGAACTGTCCCATTGCATTGGTGTCCGTGCATTATCACGGCTTTTCTTATAAATGGATTCCATCACTTCATTAGGATCCATTCCCAGCTCCGTTACTCTTTCTTTATACATATTTAATGTTTCAATATCATTGTAATCCTCAATTGAAGAAAAACGAACATTGGTCATTCCGATTTCTTCACCTTGATAAATATACGGTGTTCCCTTCATCATATGAAGAAGTGTTCCGAGCATTTTGGCTGATTCTGCGCGATATTCCTGGTCATTGCCAAATCGAGAAACAATTCGCGGCTGATCATGATTGTTCCAATAAAGACTGTTCCAGCCATTATTCTCTAATTGTTTTTGCCACTTGGATAGGTTTTGTTTTAAATCTATTAAATGAAGAGGCTTTAAGTCCCATTTGCTTTTTCCAGCCTGTTTATCCAAACTCATATGCTCAAATTGAAAGACCATATTTAGCTCCTGACGGTCCTTGCCTGTATAAAGCTGTGCTTGTTCCGGGGTTATTTTAGGGCATTCACCAACCGTCATGATGTCGTATTTCGATAGAACTTCAGTATTCATTTCCTTTAGAAAATCGTGGACTCGCGGTCCGTTATGTTTGTAGTCCTTATTTTCCGCTGTTCCGGTCTGAAAATCTTGATAAGGAGCAAGAAACTCCCTTTTTGAAATCATGTTAATGACATCCATTCGGAACCCATCGACACCCTTATCAAGCCAAAACCGCATCATATCATATATTTCTTGGCGAAGCTGTGGATTCTCCCAATTTAAATCAGGCTGCTTTGGAGAAAACATATGAAGATAATATTCATCTGTTTCGTGGTCATACTCCCAAGCGGAGCCGCCAAAGGAAGCGATCCAATCTGTAGGAACTTTTCCGTTTAAAGCAGGCCTCCAAATATAATAATCTCGGTAGGAATTATCTTTGGATTTACGCGCTTCTGTAAACCACGCATGCTCATCAGACGTATGATTGACGACTAAGTCCATCACCAATTTAATCCCCCGTTGATGCATTTGCTGCAAAAGCTCTTCCCAGTCTGTCATCGTCCCGAACTCTCCCATAATTTCTCGATAATCGCTTATATCATATCCATTATCATCATTAGGAGATTGGTAAACGGGTGAAAGCCATACGACATCGACACCCAGCGTCTTTAAATAATCTAGTTTTGAGATGATTCCTTGGATATCGCCAATTCCATCTCCATTACTGTCCATAAAGCTTCGGGGATAAATTTGATAAACGACGCTTTCTTTCCACCATTTTTTTGCAACCATAAAAATTGACTCCTTTTTGCCATCCACATGAAGTGCCTTATTTTTCAAGTAATTGATTGATCGTTTCTTTTGTTGGAAGAGAGGAAATGGCCCCTTTTCCTGTCGTTGTAAGTGCACCACTTGCATTCGCGAAGGTAAGAATCTCCAAGTGATGCTGATGTAAGATTTCTTCAAGACTTTGTTGTCTAACATTTTTTTCTAACAGCTGGTATAAAAATCCCCCTATAAAAGCATCGCCAGCGCCAGTAGTGTCTTCTACATCCACTGTAAATCCGCTTGTATAATAGTGTTGGTCATTTACATATAGTTCTGCACCCTGAGAACTTTTGGTAAATATAACAGCTCTTACGTCGCCAACAAATAAAGATTGGATGGCCTGGTCTATGTCTTGGATCCCCGTAATGAACTCCAGCTCTTCATCCGATATTTTCACGAGATGTGCAGCTGGAATAAAGTCCAAAATTGTTTTTCTGCAATCTTCAGGATTTCTCCATAGAGGGAGCCGTACATTTGGATCGAAGCTGATCAGACTTCCTTTAGCCTTTGCTGAACGAATGGCCTTAACATGTGCCTGCTTCATCGGACTTTCCACTAAATCGACAGAACAGAAATGGAGAATATCTCCGTTATTAAACCAACTCTCCTCTATTTCATTGTGTTGAAGCAAAAGGTCTGCAGAAGGATTGCGGTAGAATGAAAAATCCCGCTCCCCGTCAGAACGTAACGATACGAAGGCGAGCCCTGTATTGGCCTCACTTGTTCTTAAAATTTTATCCGTATTTACACCAGCCTGCTGAAGCTGCTCTAAAAGAAAGTCACCAAAAGCATCGTTACCTAACTTAGTAATTATTGAAGAATTTCCCCCGAATTTTGCCACTGCTGCTGCAACATTTGCAGGAGCGCCGCCAGGAGCCCGCTCAAACGCAATCACATCTTTTAAGGCTCTTCCCTTTTGGAGAGGAATGAAATCGATTAATACCTCACCAATTGAATACATAGTGCTCAAGTTCTTCACCTCATCCTCTTACTAAATATCCCATTTACTTGCTTGAAATAATACTCTTCCACCTTCAGTAAAGAAACGAATCTCTTTGCTGTCAGCATTCGGGAAAATCCGGCTTGTAAATACTTCTTCCCCGTCGTTTATAAAAATCTCAACAGAAGAGATATCAACAAAGAGGTGAAACTTTATTTTTGAGCCTTGGACCGGGCACTTTCTCACTGTCCCATATAATTCGCCTACCGGTTTTCCTGACAAGGTGCGATCTAAAATGACCTTGTTTTGAACGGCATCGTATTTAACAACCGTTTTTTCATGTTCTCCCGCCCTAAATTCAACACCGAAAGCCTCTGCATCAAAATTTTCAAACTCACATTCCATTTCATAAGATGTTCCATAAAATTGTTCGTAAACCTTCTTCTCATCAAAGATTACATCCTTTATGACGTAGAGCTGTTTGCGAAGTCCTTTAAGCTCCTTTACTGGCTGTTGGATGAGTTTACCGCCACGAATTGATAATTCTCTAGGTAATGTCAAACAATGGGCCCATCCATTTTTATCCGTCGGGTAATCTATTTCCGGAAGCCCCATCCATCCTATTAAAATCCGCCGTCCGTCCGGGTCCAGCATCGTTTGTGGTGCATAAAAATCGAAACCTCTATCTAATTCTTGAAAAGAGCCGTGTGTTAAGGTCCTGTTTTTTAAATCCAGTGGTTCACCAAGAATATAACCAGATTGATAAATGTTTTGAAACTCATCTCCATCAGGGGTTAGTCCCTGAGGGGAAAAAATCAAGACACCTTGTTCCTGCATTTCAAAATAGTCCGGGCATTCCCACATATAGCCAAACGAAGGGAGACTCGTTTGCAATTCCCCTTCAAAATTCCAACTCAGCATATCCGTGGAACGATATAACACGACACAGCCTGTTTGATTTTCCCGCTGCGCTCCAATAACCGCGTAGAAGTGATTGCCCTTCTTCCAAACTTTAGGGTCACGAAAATGATCTGTATAGCCTTTGGGTACGTCATGTATAACAGGCTGGTCCCATTTTTTTATTACCCCCGTTTTATCCAAAATCGCAAGGCATTGGTAAGGATGTCGTACCCAATTTTCATCGCGTGTATTCCCTGTATAAAGTAAATGCAATTTACCTTCATGTTCAACTGCGCTCCCTGAATAGGCACCATGGCTGTCATATTGATTCGTCGGTTCGATGCCGATCCCGACATTTTCCCAATGAACCAAATTTTTTGATTTCGTATGGTACCAGTATTTTAAACCATGGACAGGTCCAAGCGGAAACCATTGATAAAATAGGTGATATTCGCCGTTATAATATGAAAATCCATTCGGATCGTTTAATAGACCTGTTTCTGGCTGGATGTGAAAGGTTTGACGCCACTCACAGCTCCTAACCTCTGATCGCAATTTCGAGAGTTCTTCCCTGCTTGCTTCTTCTATCCGGCGATAACGCTGCTCTTTTGTCCACACCATGTTTGTCAAACTCCTTTTAAGCAATGAAGGAGAATCAATTGATTCCCCCTTCGCCATGTATTAATTATGCTGCCTGATTTTCCACGTTCACTGAATTTTTCTTTGCATCTCTTTTGGCTAATAAGATTGTTAGCATGAATGCTACAACAATTGAAATGGCCATACCAATACAGTAGTAAGGGATGGAATCTGGCTTGATTGAGATAATTCCTGGAAGACCGGCTGCGCCCATTGCCACAGCTTTTACCTTAAAGAAAGTGACAAAGGCTGCTCCGACACCGGCCCCAATAATCGCACCGATGAACGGATATTTTAGCTTTAAGTTGACACCAAACATGGCAGGTTCTGTAATACCTAACAAGGCAGAAATACCTGAAGCAGAGGCAATACTTTTCATCTTTTTGTCTTTCGTTATAAGAAAAACAGCAAGAGTTGCAGCTCCCTGAGCTACGTTTGACATGGCAGCTATTGGGAATAAGAAAGAACCACCTGTTTTAGCTATATTAGAGAGTAGTTGGGTTTCAACTGCAATAAAGCTTTGGTGCATACCTGTGATAACAATTGGACCATAGAAGAATCCAAAAATCCCACCGCCAACAAATCCAGTCGTGTTATATAACCAAACAATTCCATCTGTAAAAAGGTTACCAGCAGATCTTGTAATTGGACCGACAAATGTGAATGTGAGTACAGCTGTTACAAGAATAGAAAGCAATGGTGTTAATAAGTTATCCAACGCAGATGGAATAACTTTTCGTAAGTTTACTTCAAGCTTCGCCAGGATAAAAGAAGAAACTAGCACTGGTAATACGGTTCCTTGATAACCTACTTTTTCAATTTCAAAGCCTAGTATATTCCATACAGGGACTTTATGGTCGATCAAAGCAGCCCCATATCCATAAGCATTTAACAAATCGGGATGAACCATAATCATTCCAAGAGCTGCTCCTAAAAAGGCATTTCCGCCAAATCGCTTCGAAGCAGAGAAACCAATTAAAACTGGCAAGAATACAAAGGCAGCGTTTGCAAAGGTGTTAATCATGGCTGCTAAATCTGCAATACCGGGATTCGCATCAATTAACGATTTTCCGTCTATAAATAAATCTTCTGCTGTTAAAAGATTATTTAATCCCATTAAAAGACCGCCTGCAACAATAGCTGGGATTATCGGTACAAAAATATCTGATAACAATTTAACGAGCTGTAAAAGTGGATTTTGTTTTTTAACTCCAACATTTTTCACCTGACTTGTCGACATTTCGGAAATTCCTACAAGATCAATGAAATGCTTATACACTTCATTTACAATTCCGGCACCTAGGATAATTTGGAATTGTCCCCCTGTTGAAAATGTCCCTTTTACCGTTTCAATTGCATCCAAAGCAGCTGAATCAATCCTGTCTTCATCATCTAATACTAAACGCAGCCTGGTAGCACAATGTGCAGCAGCAGATACGTTCTCTTTTCCTCCAATCGCAGCCAAAATGGCCACTGCAGCTTCTTTGTGGTTCATCGCTCATTCTCCTTTATCATAGCTTTTTAGTTGGTACCGGTTCCAATTCATGTCAAAAAAATAATTATATAAAGTCCAAAATAAAGGAACCGGTTCCATATAGTTAAAAAAAAGTGCTAATAAATTAAGTGTGGAACCGGTTCTAATTAACTTCAAATTAAAAGGTTCCTGTTGGAACCGATTCCACACATATTATAATTTATGATTATATAAATTGTCAACGCTTTCCCTTTCAATTATTTTATATTTAGAAAAAATAATTGGAGGAATGTCTTCATTGCTCAACAGTCGAACCATGCTTTGCGCTGCCACTTGCCCAGCGTCTCTATAATAAAACTTAACCGTTGTTAAACTAGGGTGTATAATTTCTGTTACTTCATACCCGCCGAACCCTGTAATCGACAAATCCTCTGGGATTCTGATCCCTTTTAAATGGGCAGCTTTTATGGCTCCCAGCGCGATATTATCGGTAGCACAAACGATTAAAGAAGGGTCAAATTCGTCAATAATTTTGGGAACATTGGCGATGGATTCAGCCATTTTAAAACTTGTTTCATAGTATTTAACTTCACAACCTTCAACCTCTTGAATGGCTTTTCTAAAGCCTTCCTTTCTCTTCACTCCTACCGCTATATCCTTTTCTGTGACACCTAGAAAGACAATCTTCCGATGGCCTTTAGACAAGATATATCTGCCCATATCATAGCCTGCCTCATAGTCATTATGAATGACACTATATACCTGTTTATGCTCTTGTCCAACAAGTAATATTGGAATTTGCAGCTGTTGAAATGCTTCCAAATGCGTAGCCGTAATTTGTGTAGCCAATAGAATAATCCCTGCAACCTTTTGCCTAGCCATTGTATATATATTTTCAATCTCACGGTCTAGATCCTGACTGGTATTTGAAATCAACATTTGATAATTTAGTTCCCTAAGCTGTTGGTCAATTCCAATTAACGTCTGCGAAGTTGCATATGAATCCAGTCGAGGCACGATGGTCCCAATAATATTCGGTTTCTTTGCCTTTAAACTTTGGGCAAATGTATTGGGGATATAACCAGTTTCTTTTATCACTCGCTCAATCTTTTTTTTCGTTAATTCACTGACAGACCCACCATTTAAGTACCTAGAAACCGTACTTTTGGCGACACCAGATAATCGGGCAATGTCTGCAATAGTTTTCATAGCTTCATCCCCATTTTCATATAGCAATCGTACATTTTTTAATTCTATGGTTAAATTTTATTGTTTTTCCAAGGTTATTTCATTTTCAAAGATTTATTTTAGTATAAATCATTTTCTCCATGAAGATAGTCATTTAGAATAAAACGGTTGAACTTTTTCCTGCATTTCCTTAAAATAAAATAAAATTGAATATTATTTCGAGCTAGTAAATAATTTTGGAACCGGTTCCTCAGTTAGAACTATTTCACACAGTAAAATTAATCATAAAGGTGGTTTCACACATGTTTAAAAACTTATTTAAAAAGAAGACGTCTGAAAATGATCCATTTATTTTACAACCATTAGAAGGGCAGCTGCTTCCAATTGAATCCGTTCCGGATCCTGTTTTTTCACAAAAAATGATGGGAGATGGCTTTGCCATCGAGCCAACAAAAGGAACGGTAGTTGCACCAGTTGATGGGAAAGTCATTAGTGTATTTCCCACAAAACATGCTGTGACCCTTGTCGATCATAATGGAAGAGAGATTTTAATTCATGTTGGAATGGAAACCGTCAGTTTAAAAGGTGAGGGGTTCACTGCTTTTGTTAAAGACGGGCAAACCGTTGAAAAAGGACAAAAGCTACTCGAGGTTGACTTCGACTTGATTAAAGATAAAGTACCATCCATTATTACCCCGGTCGTATTTACAAACTTAAGTGAAAACGAAAAAATCATTCGTGATGAGCAGGGAATAAGAATTATTTAATCATCCAAAAGCCTCTCTTAACTTTAAGGGAGGCTTTTATATGTAATAGCAGCTGCTAACCTAGCATAACGGAGAAGATACCCTATTATTAAATCTCTGATTGAGTTAACTGCTTTTTCTTCTTTAATAAAATCAAGTAATAGAAAATGTAATAAGCAAACATGATGAGCAATAATCCTGCTGTCCAGGAACTTCCGACGGCTGTACTAATGTTTTGATAACTAGACGGTTGTTGGTTTGATGCTGCCGTTGTTAGGATACCGGAAGTGTACATACCATAAAAGCGGTAGATCAATCGAGCTAAAAAGATAAAGGTGACTGTACTGCCAATCCATGTATTGGGGCGGTAGTAAAAATGCTTTTCCCGCTTTTCAAATGTAGTTAATGCTGCCCCATAGTAAGCGAGCAGAATCCCAGCTAAAATCCCCACTACATCTGAAATTAAGCTGATCGGATGAGTAAGTCCTCCAGATAAAAAGACCAGCCCGATAATAAAGAAAATACAGGTCCTAATCACTAGTTTTCTTGGATTAAGCTCCTGCCAGCCAATATTCCGACGTACCCGCCTATAAATACCGAAAATCACCAAAGCGGTAATGATGACGACGGTATACAAGTGTTGCGTCATGTTTTTACCTCCAATTCAGAAATAAATAGTTAGTGAAGTATAATTTCCATATATATGTAACATATATTGTAATTAGTTTGGACACAACCATTATTTTATAAAGATTCTGAAAATATATATTTAAAAAGCAAAGGAGTGATATGGTTGAGTTTGAGCTTACGCGGTCACCATTTATTATGCGTCCATGGTTTTCGCGGCATGGGATACAGTCCTGATTTTGTAAAGAAAATGAGCGCAATTGTCGAGCAAATCAGGGATGTACAACAGGATTTCCCAATCAAGGTTGTCGCCGCACTCGATGATACTTGCTGTACTTGCCCTCATAAGGGGAAAACGGCCTGTGAGGCAAGCATCGGTTCTAATGAACATGTCCTAACCATGGACCTTAATGTCATTCGTCAACTGGAATTAATTGAAGGAGCTGTCTATAATAAGTCCTTTTTAGTTCAATTAACGGCTGAGAAAGTCAAACCAGATGATTTGGATTATATATGCAAGGGATGCTCCTGGCTTTCCTATGGAGTCTGCAAAGCGGGGATTGCCGATTTACGGGATAAGTATTTAAAATAGTAATTTAAATAAAGCGGGAGTACTAGAATGGAGTCATCTCCAGATACGGTTTAACCTTTGACATGCTGTTCAAAAATAGTTTTTGTCATAATTTCGCAAACTATTTAGCCAGAGCGTTAGCTAAACTATTGACCTGCTCATTTTTGCTCTAGCTTTTTTAAAATAGTGAGGATATTTCTTTCTAATTAGGAAATCTTCATAAGAGAGATGCTAAAAATGGAAGGAAGATGATTGTGGCAAACTTAACGATTTATGTAAAAGAAGCTGTCAATGAGCAGCCGATTCAATCACTGGAATCTGTCCTTTCGCAGATGGATGGCATTGAGAGAGCCTTGGTTGACACTGCGGATGGAGAAGTGAAAATTGAATATAATGAAACCCAAGTCTCTCCTGAAAAAATTAGAGAGACAGTTCTGCAGCATGGGCTAAATCTTCAAGATTAGTTTATTCTTAAGGAGCTATCAGTTTACACCAAAATCCCCCAAATTTGAGTTTGGGGGATTTTGAATTTCCTTTTTAGTTTATAAACCTCCGCAGGACTGATTCGTCCCTTCTGTTTGTTGTTTATTACCGGCTCTTTCAGTTTCATTTGAAACAGATTCGAGTCCATAACCTGTTGAACTAATTTCAAGTTTTTCTTCTTGGTTCTTCTTAGAGGTTGGATTAAGGTTTGGATCAAAATTGTTAGTGGTCAATTGGCGCCTCCTTTAGATATAATATATAAATTATCTGCAATCCTTCCGGTTTTCATTATAAAAATTTGCAGTGAATCCGCTTTTCCTTTTAGTACGTATGGAAAATGTCTCCACTTCCAAAAATTTTACAGTATTTTTACAATTAAACTAACTTCCTTTTACAAACTTTGCCTATACTGTGGTTATTAAATAAATGATAAGGAGTTAGCAAATGATTGAATTCCTAACCCGCTTGGTGATTTTGGTCCCCCTTTGCACATTTCTTTGTCCTTAACCGAATCATTCCACTGTAACTATTCCTTTTCCTATCCAATATCTCTTTATTTGCTCTAAATCCCATCATTAAATAAAGTAATTTTACTAACAAATAAATAATTAACTAGACAAGGGCAAAAGCACATAACCCACATAAACTGTAAGTACCGTGGCATATTTGATTATTTGTACTCATATACTTGTAAAACATTTTCACTGGAAAGGGGAATCTTGACCTATGGATATTTGCATTTCTTGTGGAAAAGAGTTATCGATTATGGAGAGAAATAGGACTGAATGCTGGGAATGTAGAGATACGACAGTAGAAGCCTATACTGAAGAAGAAAACTAGTCCTTATGTTGTGATGTCCTTTGGTTCTTAGAAAAAGGCCCAGTCCCTAATGCTAGGACTGGGCCTTCTAATTTATTTAAAAAATGAACTCAATAAAGGATTATGAATATACCATCAGTGTTAAACTAAGTGGGAGTTTTGGTACGAAGGGCGGTATCTTATATGAATTTTGCTCAAGCCCAGGACACACTGACTATGGTTGAATGGATTTTCAGAGCTGTCGTGGTTTTTTGCTTTTTGCTGATTGTGGCTAAAGTTTTAGGACAGCGGGCCATCTCCCAGTTAAAAATCCTTGATTTTGTGATTGCGTTAGTGATTGGAAATATTATTGCCCATCCCTTGTCAGACCACCACCTTGATTTAATGGGCTCTATGACCACTTCGATTGTATTAGTTGTGCTGTACCTTTGCGGTATTTTTCTTAGTCTAAAAATCCCATGGTTTAGACGGCTCGTTAATCATGCCCCCATCACCCTTATTCAGGATGGAGAAATCATATTTAAAGGATTAAAGAAAGCAAGAATTACTATTGATGATTTATTAGAAGAATTACGGGAAGAAAAAGTCACTGATTTGAAAAAAGTGGCCTTAGCAATTTGGGAAGCTGATGGGAAAATTTCTGTCTTTTTAGATCCAAAATATGAACCGATTACGCCAGCTGCCTATAAAATGGCTACAGAACCATTTGATCTGCCAAGGATTATTATTAAAGAAGGCAGAATCAATTCAGAGGAGCTAGAACAAATACATAAGGATATTAACTGGGTTGTTTCCGCGTTGGAACGAATATATCAAACGGAGGTTAAAAACGTATTGCTTGCAACCCTTGATTCAAAAGATAATCTGAAAATTTTTTTATATAAGTGAAAAACTGACTCAAAAATTTTTTTGAGTCAGCCTCTATTTCCGCTATTCCAAAATTGTCAATCATTGCATCGGATTGGAATAGTCATTCACTAGAATCTGCACTTCGTCCGTTTCATGAATAACCCCCGGCCTTTCAACGGCACAAACAATCCCCCGACGCTTATAGCCTGCTTTGACAAAACGAGTGGCAAGCTTTTGATGGTCCTTATAGTGCTTTTGGATTTCTTCTCCCGGCAATGTGCAGGGCATATTTTCCCCCATACAAATTAGGCCGGCTCCACTTGGAAAAATAATCCTTGAACCTTGTGTGAGTTTCGTTAATTCAGGATATCCCTCTACTAACAGATTTGCTCCTAACCACTCCGGCAGCACCTTTTCGATTTCTAGCTCGATAGCAATTTGAGCTAAATCCTCCTTAGACACGATTGTAATCTGCCTGCGGTTTAGGATCTCAGTTCCCCTAGGGTACATGGGCTGTCTTGAATCGGCCTTACTCGTGATCCCAAAATGGCGGTCACCTCTTATTCCGCCGAACTCAAGGGCAGCTTCCGGAATTCTTCTGGTCACAAATGTCTCCGGAAGATCGCCAATTAATAATGATTGAATGCTTGCTTGAACTTTTTTCAAGAAATATCCCTCCACTTCTATTTGTTAAACAGGTTATTTCAATATTACCATTATGACTCCCCCAAAACATGCCAATTGATTTTTACCGCTAGCTGCCAATACAATGACTATAATGATTTGAATTTAGTGAGGAGGGGTAACTATGTACGTTTACCGCGATTATCCTGCATTTTCTTGGTCTAATTCCCGGCATAAGACCTTTTTAGAGTGCAACCGAAAGTATTATCATCAATACTATGAATCTCATAATGGCTGGGAATATGAAGCGCCTGAAGAAAACAAGGCCGCTTATCGCCTAAAAAATATTAAAAACATCCCGATTCTTTTAGGGGATGAAATCCATAAGGTTATTGACCTTCAGCTCAAAAAATTTCTAAATGGTAAGAGCCTCTTTACGGAAGACGATATGATCGCTTTGGTAACGAAAGGCTTGAATAAAGCCTATTTAGACTCAACCAGATTTCGCATGCACTGGTTTCAAAAGCCAAAGCGTTACCAGATGCTGCATGAAATTTACTACGGTGATGGTCTGAGCCCTGATGAGATTAGCTCTGCGAAAACGAAGCTGCAGCTATGTGTGAATAACTTCTTTAGGAGTAAAACCTATCAAGATATTTTGACCAAGTTAGAGATGCATGTCCTGCACTCCGAGGATTTTCAAACGTTTGAAGTGAATGGTGTCGATGTATTTGTTGTCCTCGACTTTGTTTACAAGGATGTAAGTCAGGAAAAATGGGTGGTGGTCGATTGGAAAACTGGTAAGGAGTCAGAGGAAGACCGGAAACAGCTTGCCCTTTATGCCCTATTCCTTTCACAGAAGCATGATATTGAGATTGAAGACATCGTCCTTCGGAATGAGTATTTGTTAACAGGCAAAAGCCAGGAGTATCAATTAACCCAGTTTGAAATCAACGCAGCGCAGCAACTAATGAACGAAAGCATCTACCATATGCTTGGGTTCGTCGAAGATCCCGTTAAAAACAAACCACTAAGTATCGACCAATTCGAGAAAAACTCATCGAACAAATGCCAGCGCTGCAACTTTAAAGAAAAATGTGAAGTTTAAAATGGTGTCAGGCACCACAAAAAGACAGTGTCCACTGGTGGCTGACACTTTATATGTCGTATTCCCATATTCCTAGGTGTCCTTTTGCCGGGATGGGTTGTTCCAGCTGCTGCATGTGTTTTACTTCCCAAGCGTAGTTTCCCACGTTGAAGTCTCCTAAGTAGTAGGGGTTTTCTGATACTGTGCTGCCATTTTCTAGGACGGCCCACGTGGAATGATTGTCGGTTACCACTAAGCAATTAATTAGCTCACAGGTAGCGATAATTAGTCCGGTTGGGAGAGTATCAACTGTATATCCATGTTTTCCGAGCAAAGCTTGAATGGCTGGATGCGAGCAGGCTGTCTTATCTATCTGTTTACTTGTATGGATGGCCAACGGCCCCCTATAGGTGGTTCTCCACGTCCTTGTTTCATATTTGGCTTCTCTCAGTACAAAAAGGCTAGCCCAAGGCTGTTTCATTGATAAAACCTTCATTATAACCGGGCCCTCCCTTAAAGTTACGTTACTAAAAGTATTCGCACAGATTCTTACTCCCATTCAGTCTTTAAAGCTCTATTGGTTACCGTAAGTCCGAGTTATTCATAAAATTATTACATAGATTACATTAGACCTAACCACACTTCTATAGTATAGTTTGAATTGTTAGACTAATAACTTTATAGTTTGTACCTATAAAGAAATGTATTGGAGGAAACGGTGAATGGAATATCGACGTTTAGGCAATACGGGATTAAAGGTCAGTGAAATCAGTCTTGGAAGTTGGCTTACATATGGCGGATATGTGGAGGAACAAAATGCCGTTGCCTCTATCGATCAAGCCTATGAATTAGGTATTAATTTTTTTGATACCGCAAACGTTTACATACGCGGTGAGGCCGAGAAGGTTGTTGGAAAAGCATTAAGCAAATATCCTAGGAGCTCTTATGTCCTAGCAACAAAGGTATTTGGAAATATGGGTGAGGGACCCAATGATCATGGTCTTTCCCGTAAACATATTATGGAGCAATGTGATGCCAGCCTAAAGCGCCTTGGCATGGATTATATCGATATTTATTATTGTCACCGCTTCCACCAGGATACCCCGCTGGAAGAAACATTGCGTGCACTGGATGATCTCGTCCGTCAGGGAAAGGTTCTTTATCTCGGTGTCAGTGAATGGACCGCAGAACAAATTTCAGAAGCAGTCCATATTGCCGATAAAAAGCTGTTGGACCGTATTGTTGTAAATCAGCCTAATTACAGCATGCTGCACCGCTATATTGAGAAGGAAGTCATTCCGGTAAGCGAAAAACATGGAATTGGCCAAGTGGTCTTTTCTCCTTTAGCACAGGGTGTACTTACAGGAAAATATAAAAAAGGCCAGATGCCGCCGGCAGGAAGCCGTGCCGCTCAACAAGATTTAAATCTTTCTCATGTGTTAACAGAGCAAAACCTTGATAAAGTAGAGCAGTTACAAAACATTGCAGCGGAAGAAAATCTAACTTTAAGCCAGCTTGCACTTGCTTGGATCTTAAGACAGCCAAACGTTGCAAGTGCCCTTATTGGAGCAAGCCGTCCGGAACAGCTTATAGAAAATGTAAAGGCTTCGGGTGTAACCATATCTACTGATAGTCTTGCACAGATTCATGAAATTTTAAATGCATAGGCTTTTAAGGTGAAAAATTGAAAGAGCATCTGCTACTAGCTTAGCAGATGCTCTTTTTTCGTTACTTCTATTCATTATAAAGCGTAATACTCAGGTGTATGAACAACCAAAACATCACAAGTAGCCGAACGAACGATTGATCCAAATACAGAACCAATTAAGTACCGTTCAACAGCATTTAGTCCTGTAGCACCACAAATAATTAAATCCGTCTCTACAAAGTCAGCAATCTCTTTGGTGATCATCGTTTTTGGCGATTAATGAGGCTTTTTAATGAATAACGATAGGACAACATTAATTACCGCTAATACTAAACTAATGGTAAATACAATCGAAGAACCCGCTGCTGCTGCCTCTGGCAGTTCATTGGCAGTGACTGCTAAATAACTATTTTCCTTGGCCGCAAAAATGGATACCAATACTGCAATACCGATTGCCCCCGCTACTTGTTGAAGCGTTTGAGTAAGTGCAATTCCATCTGGATAGTACTGTTTCGGAAGCGAATTTAATGTATTGGTTTGGACAGAAGCAAGCACCGCCCCTATCCCCAACATCATGACAATATGGGTTACCACAACCATCCAAATAGCTGTGTATGCACCAAATTGCGAATAGAAGACATAACCAATCGCAACTAAAATAGTTCCAGGGGTAATCACCGCTTTGGGACCATATTTATCAAACAAACGTCCAATGGCTGGAGCTAATACACAATTAAGCAAGCTTCCAGGCAGCAGGATAAGTCCTGTTGTAAAAGCCGCAATTAAAAGAGCCATTTGCATATACATTGGTAAGATGACGAGCATGGACAACATATTAAAGAACGTAATAAACGTCATAAAGACTCCAAGAACGAAAAGTGGGTACTTAAAGGCGATTAGATTCAGCATGGGATTCTCCATTTTCGTTTGACGAATCGCAAAAATAGTCAGTGCTATAAATCCAATAATGATAGATCCAAGAACTGTTGCACTCGTCCAGCCTGCCTCACCCGATACACTGAATCCGTAAACGACCCCACCGAATCCAATCGTCGAAAGAATAACCGATACTGCATCAATCGAAACTTGACGGGTCTCATTTACATTCGGCAAATAAAGGACCCCAATAATAAGAGAAAACAGTAAGAATGGTAATGTAACCAAGAATATCCAATGCCAAGATAAAGTATCTAATATAAGTCCTGCAATGGTTGGGCCTAGTGCCGGGCCAGCTAACATAACTAAGCCCATAACACCCATCGCAGCGCCTCGTTTATTTGGCAGGAAAATCGTAAAAATAACATTTTGCGTTAACGGTAAAGCAATAGCTAAGCCAGCTGCCTGGACAATACGCGCCGTCAGTAAAAGACTAAATACAGGTGCTGCTGCTGCTAAAATAGTCCCGATAAGGGATAATGCTTTTGAAGTCAAAAACATTTGTCTTGTTGTAAACTTTTGCATCAAAATACCAGTTACCGGAACTAAAATACCTAATGTTAAGAAATAGCCTGTTGCTAACCATCCGATCGTCGTTGCATTAGTGTTAAATATTCTCCCTAAATCCCCTAAGGCAATATTTAATGCCGTTTCACTAAATAGTCCTACAAATCCAGCCACAAAAAGAGCCGCCATGATTGGACCTGTTTTAATTTGGTTATTCACCATTGAGCCTGTTTTCGCTTGTTGATTTGTGATCGATCCTGTTGTGATTTGTTCACTCATTTATTTAAACCCCTTTAATAGATTTAGTACTTATCAACGATTGCCCATAAGTCCACCTCCACTAGACCAACTGGTCTGTTTATAACAATAACAAAATTTTTTTCCTTACGTCAAGTTTTTTTTACAAATTTGACACAACCGTTGGCATCTTCACTCTTAAAAATTAACTCCATACCTAAACTAGTTTTCCAACCCATTCATAAAAGTGTCTAAAAGTAACATGCTATTAATAATACTATTTACTTTTGAGGTGAAGGAATGCGAAATAGGTTAATTTTCGGTATTTTCACACTTGGTTTAGGCATTATTCTGTTTGCTACCATGCGCCCGTTTTTCTTAGATAAAGGAGAACAGCGGAACAATACAATCACCCGCACGGACATCCGGAGCAAGCCTCTACAGGTACAAAACGTCCAGCATCAGAATAGCCAAATTCAAAGAATTAATATGATTAAAACCAATCATCAGCTCGTGCACAGGCTCAACAACAGCCCGGCAATCAAGGTAATTCACCATAACAAGCAGGACAAAAGCCATTATTATGAAAAGGAAATAGTCGTCAATTTCAAGACAATCCCTCCACAGGAAAAAATAAATCAATATCTAAAAGACATTGATGGAAGCCTGAAGGAACAACATGAAACCCTTTTTATTTTTAGATCCAACAGTTTATCAGCTAATCAACTGGAAAAATACTTTATCCAAAATCAAGCGGTTGAATATGCTGAACCGCATTACATCTTTATACCGAATGAGGTGAACGACACCTATTACCAAAGTTATCAATGGAATTTGCCGGCAATTGGGACAGAACGGGGCTGGAACCTTAGCCGCGGCTCCAAAAAGGTGAAAATCGCTGTGGTCGATACTGGTGTCGATCTGGATCATCCAGACCTTGCGCGGCGTTTAACAACCGGCTATAACGCCATTGATAATAGCAACAAGCCAGACGATGATAATGGCCATGGCTCACATGTGGCCGGTATTATTGCTGCCGATACTAATAATGGTGTGGGTATGGCAGGAATTACGTGGTATAACCCTATTATCCCGGTAAAGGTAATGGGCGCCGATGGAACGGGTGGATCTTTCTACGTTGCAAAAGGAATCCGCTGGGCGGTTGACCATGATGCAGATGTAATTAACTTAAGCCTGGGGAATTATCAAACTTGTGATGTTTTAGAAAGTGCGATTGATTACGCATTAGAAAAAAATGTTGTCGTCATCTCTGCTGCTGGTAATGATAATACCAGCCAGCGAAGCTATCCCGCCGCCTATCCAGGTGTGTTGGGGGTATCTGCAGTGGATTGGGATGGTAAACGGGCAGAATTCTCGAACTTCGGAGATTATGTGGATGTGGCTGCACCTGGTGTAGATATTCCAAGTACTTTTTCCAATGGAGAATATGCCTCCCTTTCTGGCACCTCCATGGCCGCGCCACATGTTACCGCTTTAGCGGGTTTAATCCGGTCAGTCAATCCAAAGTTAAAAAATACTGATGTAGTCAAAATCATTACCGGCAGTGCGCAGCCAGTGGGCAAAAACACACGAAGTCCTTACTTTGGGAATGGAATTATAAACAATGCTGCGGCTCTCCAAATGGCAGAGAAAAAGGCTAAGTAGTAATTGAACCGTCGCCGCCCGCAAATTTGTCATAAAAAAATGGCTCAGTTCACCGAACCGGGCCATTTTCCATTTCTCTCAGCTAAAAACTAGTTATATTTGGATAGGTTTAAACCATTGTTTTCCTGCCACTCCGCATATAATACATCCCTATAATGGTTAATATTTTGGTTGCCTAACTGTTCTTTTAGCCATTCTTCTGTTAATCCTGCTTCTTGAAGATTTCCGGATACCAATTTCCCATCCATTATCAATGCAAAGGGCAAACTCACTTGTTTTTTAGGAACATTTAGGTCTTGTTTTGTAGGAGCCCCGTATTCATGTTTGGGGACAATGCTAAGTTGTCCGTCCCGTTCCAAAATAACATATTCTGCCTCAAAGATTGAAAAATAACCCTGCTTTCTCATTTGCTGTTGCAGTTGATTTAAATCAATATGATTCTTCTTCAAGCTTTGATAAAGGATTTGTCCATTTTTAATTAATAATGCTGGTTTGCCTTCAAACATTACTCTAAATACCATAAACTTTTGAGTCGATTTTTCTACACAATAAATCAGCAGCCCCCAAAAGAAAATCGTAAAGACAATTTCTGTTATATCAATCCGATCATCAAATACGGCATCCCCTACAAAATTCCCCATGACCAATCCGGTGATAAAATCAAACGGGGTAATCTGCGAAAACTGAATTTTCCCTAAAAATTTTAATACTAGGAGGAGGGTCAAAAAGCCTACTATCAATTCCAAAGCAATATCTAAATACATACATTTTTCTCTCCTAAAAAGGACCTAGATAATTCGGTTAATATATAGTGTTACCATTTCCCAGATTTTATTATGTATTCTCAAGTTACTGTCTTAAACTTTTATTACTAAAGCAGTGCCTTTTTGTACGAGATCATCGGTGTCCATTAACTGTTATGCCCTTTAGTTAAGAGGGTTTTCTTTTTTTAAAAGTAGTTGAAAAAATATCCTATTCCTTTAATATAGTAAGTGCCGTGATATTTTTAAAAATTAGTTATTTTAAAATAATTGTGATAGGTGTGCTAAATATAAAATATTTCCAAATCGGAGGATTTATTTTTGCCAAACTTATATGACAAATTACCAATTGATGTATTAGCTCAGTTTTATTTCCATATTAATAAAAATATCGAAAATGGTATCCTATCAAAAGCGATGTACTATGAGATTAAGCTGATTAAAAAGTCCATTATCAAAAAGGGATTACATATGACGGATCTTGATAGATATATTAATCACACCATTAGATAAGTTTCTGTCCAGTATGCTTAAATAAGAGGGAGCTGAACGATTAATCGTCCAGCCCATTAAAGGAAATATGAATTCATGACGCCTGCACCCAAGCATTAACGACCGCTCAGGAATTTCCTCCTGCTGTTCCTTATTCCGCCGGTGCCTCTTCGACAGCTATTTGATAGGCATCTAATATCGCTTCACTTTCTAGTGGATCGGAAATGCCCACTAAATACTGGTTTCCCTCTTCCCCTTCAATTTTCATGACAATAGTTTCGTCATCCGCAGCCAAAAGTGCATAGGATTCTTCCTCCATATCAAACAATGCCTCAACAGCGAACTCTTTTCGATTGCCCTTCTTATCTTCAATTGTTATATAATCTCTATGTTCATCACCCATCAGTGCCACTCCTTTTTCGTTTCTCATTATACTTTTCCCATCAGCGTAAAACGTTATGAGGTTAAACATAAAAAAGCAGACAGTAGTTGATACTGTCCGCCTGCTCTCATGATTCACGCATTAAATTTTTCCATTCAATTCGATACAAATCCCGGCGGCGATCCTGTAATTGTCGGACCGAACCCGTTTTTTGTGAACGTCTTAGCTTTTCGATATCCACGTCACCTACAACCACCGTATCTATATTCGCATCACATTCCCCAACAATTCCATCTCGGGCAAATTCAAAATCCGAAGGGCTGAAAATTCCAGATTGTGCGTATTGAATATCCATGTTTTTCACATGAGTTAAGTTACCTACCGTGCCAGCAATACAGGTATAAATTTGATTCTCAATTGCCCGTGCTTGAGCACAATACCTTACCCGTAAATAGCCTTGGCGGTCATCCGTACAGAATGGCACAAAGATGATGTTGGCACCCATATCGACGGCCATTCGGCCAAGTTCAGGAAATTCGATATCATAGCAAATGAGGATCGCGATCTTTCCACAATCCGTCTCAAATACATTGAATTCGTTTCCTTCCGAAATACCCCACCATTTCCGCTCATTCGGAGTGATATGCAGCTTAGACTGCCTCTCAATCGTCCCGTCTCTCCGGAATAGATAGGCAACATTGTAAACTTCACCATTCTCTTCAACAAAATGGGAGCCACCGACAATATTGACATTGTATCGAACCGCAAGCTCTGTAAACAATTCGATATATTGATCTGTATAGGTAGCTAGCAGCCGCACTGCCTGGTCCGGCCTTTTTTCTTCTGAAAAGGACATTAACTGGGTGGTAAAGATTTCTGGAAATACCGCAAAATCAGAACCAAAGTCTGCCGCAACGTTGACATAATATTCAACCTGGCGTTTAAACTCGTCATAGCAGTCAATTTTTTTCATCATATATTGTATCGCACAGATTCGGACAGGATCTGATGCACGGTACACGCGACGGGACTTCGGATGGTAATCGATATTGTTCCATTCCATTAGCGTCGCAAATGCCTCTGATGCCGTGTCATCAGGCAGGTATCGGGAATTAATTCGTTTAATCCTAAATCCCTGCAGCAGCTGGAATGATAATACTGGATCATAAATGCTGTGTCTCTCAACAGCATCAACATATTCACGCGCTGTCATTTGATCCTTGTATAAGTGATAGTTGGGAATTCGTCCGCCAATGATAATGCTTTGCAGGTTTAACTCGCGGGCCAATTCCTTTCGTGCTTCATATAGCCGATGGCCGAGCTTCATACGGCGGTATTCGGGATCGACCATTACCTCAATTCCGTAAAGGTTAAATCCCTCTGGGTCATGATTGGTGATATACCCGTTGTCTGTGATCGTATTCCAAGTGTGTTGGTTTTTGTATTCATCAAAATTGATAATAAGACTTGAACATGAGCCGACAATTTTGTCTTCATATTCCACACAGAACTGGCCTTCAGGAAAAATGCGGATATGACTGCTCAGCTGTTCCCTCTTCCAAGGTTCCATATTAGGAAAGCAAACCTTGCCTAACTCTATAATCGCATCAATATCCTCCATTCGTATGTTCCGGATAATGATTTTCTTTTCGTATTTGGATACATCTGTTTCAGTCACTATCTCTCACCCTCTCGATAAGAGTCTTACCCTTATTATTTAAAAAGTAAACTATTCATTATTTATAGTTCCCAATAAAATACTTAATTACAGTTTCTTATTCAATTTTTTACAAAGAAGGAGTTGCCTCGAACGGTGGAGAATACCCTTTATAAGGTATACTGATCATGAAAGGATGAGTAACGATGATAATTATCTTAGGAATATTAGGATTACTAATTACATTGCTGGTCATTGCCACAATTTTATCGATAGAAACACAGTTAAAAAAACTCAATAAGACAAATGAGAAAATCGTGGAATTACTTACTGAGCTAAAGAAAGATCAGTTCAAGTGATTTTTAAACTTGTTATATTTACCAAGAAGGAGACTTAGTCATGATTGAACTACAATATTTTGAACAAGCAGATTTTCAACAACTGATTAGCTGGATAGATTCGCCTGCATTCCTGCTTCAATGGAGCGGTTCTGCCTTCGACTATCCCTTAACGGAAGATCAATTAGAAAACTACATCAAAAATGCCAATAAGGAAGATTCAGATACCTTGGTATATAAAGTAATCGATCGAGAAACCAAGGATGTTATCGGACATATCTCATTGGGAAGAATTGATAGAAAAAGTAACTCTGCGAGAATCGGCAAGGTACTAGTCGGTAATCAAGATGTGAGAAGTAAGGGGATCGGTCAGCAGATGATAACGGCAATCCTTAAGATTGCTTTTGAACAACTACATTTGCATCGAGTCAGCCTCGGGGTATTTGACTTTAACATTGCCGCGATTGCCTGCTACGAAAATGCGGGTTTCATCAAAGAAGGTTTACTTCGGGATTCAAGTAAGAATGGGGACGAATACTGGAGTTTATGGGAAATGAGTATTTTAGAGGATGAATGGTTAAAGCTGAGAAAGTAAAAAAGGACCCAGTACTTCGGTAAGCTGGATCCAGGGTGTTACAATTTCTCTTTGGTTAAGGATAATTCTCTTATTTTATCAATCCAATCCTTGAAGCTCCCAAATTCATCTGGCTCAAATCCAAAGTGGTCCTTTATCAGCCGGACAAATTTGCTTTCCTGATCATGAAAGACACCATCTGAATAAATCAATTGGAAGAGTTCCGTCAAAACGATATTTTTTGATCGTTCACTTTTGAAGCTCTCGAGTATGTCCCCTAGATCCATCCCTGTCGGTTCATAATCCTCCATCCCCAATTCTTTCCGGTACTTGTTCAGTATGGAGGTTTCAAATATAGATAAATTTCCGTCAATGGATGCGATCAAAACAGCAAGTTCTAGAAAAGCGGTCTTTTCCTCTGGCTGAAGTTCTGCTAAAAACATCACTACATCTCCTTTTCTTCTTTCTTATATATACGAAAAAAGTGGGACTAAGTTTCATCTTTTTACAAGATTGATTAAACAATGGCTCTGGTTCCTGTATGATAATAAATTGATATAATATTGATTAGTTTATGCAGTAATGAGGATAAAAGGAGATGAAATAATGGATCGAAATAAATTTTCAGCGATAGCCCATCGTAATCACGCGTTCGCTAATCCTATCGGTGAAGCGAAGCTCATGAAAATGATAGGAATGACGGCTCTTAAGCCTAACGATAAAGTGATAGATATTGGTGCAGGAAAATGTGAACTGTTAATCCGCTTAGTGGAAAGCTATCAGGTAAAAGGAACGGCCATTGAATTGTATGATGGTGCAATTGCAGAAGCAAAACGACGGGCAGCCACGCGGATTCCAGAGGATAGCATTGACTATATCACAGCGGATGCAGGTGATGCAGTGCAAGGATTAGGACTTGGGAGTTTTGATTTAGGAGTTTGCATCGGTTCGACTCATGCTTTGGGTGGTCTTGAGGAGAGTCTAAAGACACTTAAAAATCTTGTTAAGAAGAATGGATATATTTTAGTTGGTGAAGGATATTGGAAGCAGTCACCAAGTTCTGAGTATTTAGAGGCGCTTGGCGGTGCGGATGAATCTGAATGTAAAAGTCATGCTGATACGGTCAGGGTTGGTGAGGAGTTAGGATTAATTCCGCTCTGGTCATATGTGGCAGGTGATGAGGAATGGGATGATTATGAGTGGCTTTATTCATCTTCTATCGAGAAATATTGTTTAGAGCATCCAGAGGACCCGGATGTTGAGGCAATGCTAGAGCGGATCCGGTCTTGGAGACGGACCTATTTGCAATGGGGACGCGATACTTTGGGGTTTGGGTTGTATTTGTATAGGAATCTATAGTTTTAATAAGCTTGGCCTTCTTGAAGAACAAAATGGAAGGTTGACGTGAAAATTCCCGTCAGCCCCCTGCATACTCCTTCCGCACAATCTCTACATTGTCCTTATGACATTCCTTCGTAAAGTTAGAAGGAAATCGCATTTCCTTTTCCAAACTGCTCAGCTGTACCGCATCCTCCTCCATCACAGCCTTTATCAAGCGCCTCAAATAATTTCTAGACAGTTGAATCCGACGCCCCATCTCTTCCTGACCATCGGTTGCTTGCCCATGCCCAGGTACCAGCAAGGACACACTATGATTCAACAATACTTTTTCTGCCTTCCGAAGCGTTTCCTCATATGCTTTAGCACTGTAATAAATAAACGGCAGCTCAAAATCGGAAAGGTAATCGCCCGCAATCCATAGACCAAGCGGTTCGATTAACGTAAATAAGCCATCATGCGTATGACCCTGCGCAAGGTAAAAGGTTAATGTCGTCTCACCCAACACTAACTGCTGCCCATCTTCACGAATCACGTAATCTACTTCCGGGAAGCCAATCTTATAGGGGGGCTCAATATAGTACTCATTGTAAAATTGCTGAATCAGCTCTAACTTTTGCTCTTTTTGCGGATGTTCCTGCAATCCTTTGCTGCCGATCACCTTCGCCCCCGGGAACGCATGATACCCGATTATATGGTCAAAGTCACCATGTGTAAATAGAAGATACACTTCTCTATCCCCTTGAACACGTGCAACATGGTTCTTGATTTCCTCTATCTCCTGTGGCAGCCAGTTTGGGTCGACCACGATTACGAGGTCCTCTGTCACAGCAACCGTACAGGTCGTCTGAAATAATGCACTTTGAAACACGGTTATAGATTTATTTTGAAATTGGATCATAGCTGCTCCTTCTCCCTAAGGAAGTAATAATATTTTCCCTGTACTTTTACGGCTTTCAAGATACTCATGGGCTTCCTGGCCATCCTTCAGCGCGAAAACGGTTGGCTCTGCTACTCGGACTTTCCCCTCTTCCATCCAGCGGAAGAGCTCCTTTGAACGAACAATCCGTTCTGCACGGGAGGTAAGTACGTTCCATAGATCGCCGCCAGTCAGGGTTTTCGACGTATCCATCAACATTCTTGGATCTACAGGGGCTGGGTCTCCTCCGGCCATTCCGTAGAAAACAACTGTTCCACCAACACGTGTCGCCTCAAAACTGTCGGAGAGCGTCGACCCTACTGACTCATAAACCACATCGACTCCTTTGCCTCCAGTTACTTCAATCACTTGTTGTTTCCAATCATCCTGATACAAGAAAACCGTTTCCGCTCCCGCTTCCTTTGCGGCAGCAGCTTTATCCAAAGATGAAGTTAAACCAATTACTTTTCCCCCGAGCAAGTTTACAATTTGAATGAGCAGCTGTCCTACACCACCAGCGGCAGCATGTACCAGAACAACGTCATTCTCTTTCACGGCATAACTATCCCGCGATAAATAATGTGCAGTTAAACCTTGAAGCAAGACAGATGCCGCATCATTTAGTGAGATGGTCTCCGGAACTGGGATAGCCTTTTCATATGGGACAGCAACGAACTCAGCGTTCGCATATGGCACATCAGCAAAGGCAATTCGGTCTCCCACCTTTATCCCTTCTACATTTGCTCCTACTTTTTCAACAATTCCAGCCCCTTCATAACCTAAAATATAAGGGGGCTTGCCCACTAAGTGGTAGTTCCCTTTTCTTCTGTATATATCAGCAAAGTTCAAGCCTATCGCCTTCATTTTTACGAGAATCTCCTCGTGACCGATGATTGGATTTTCAATTTCTGTATATTCGAGAACATCTGGTCCTCCAAATGTATTAAATACTAGTGCTTTCAACTAAAATACCCTCATTCGTTCAAAATTTGTTTACGCTTTTATTATTTAGAAATGTCCTTTAGAAAGCAAGTAATACACAATCACAGAATACCCGCAAGCATTATGAAAGATCCATCCAGATGAAAGGTAAAAAGAGTGTCATACTAACAAAATAAAAAAGGCTTGAGTTTGTAGTCACAAACATCAAGCCCATTGCTATTAATCGTTCATTTATATTTATTTTTTGAAACAAACAGAATCACGTAAATATCTTATGACAAACAGTATAGGACCCATAAACAGAAATGCCTCCAACAATAAAAATCATTGCCGGAATCAAATAGATAAGATAGAGCGAAATTAATAGGATTCCAATTAACAAGAGTGTTGTCAAAGGATAAGAAATGGCCATGACCAGTGAATTTCGAATAATATGTTTCCACTTGGTATCAAAATGAGCCATTACGGGAAATAAATAAACGGTTATTGATAAAAACAATAGAGCTAACACCCCGAGAATACCCATCATTAGCAAGTTCGAATGCACCAGTTGATAATTGAGAAAAATTATATAGGCTAATATAAACCATAGGAACGAGATTCCCATGCTCTGAAAAAGACATTCCCGGAATAACCCGAAAAAGGTTCGGAAGACCCCGTCTGTTTCTTTGCCTATAACCCATTTTCGAATCACGCCATACATCGCAGTTGTCGCTGGAAATATTGTAACCACTGGAATGCAGACAATCAGCCAGATCAGATTCAATAAAAATAGGTCTACCATTCTTTCAATGCCCCTCAGCATTCGACTATTCAGGATATTCATGGATGACTTCCCCTTTTTATTTCCAGATTGAGTTTAGATGATAGATTTCTAATGAGACGAGTGAAACATCTCCGCCACTTGCAAACAATGCTAATCCCTCACTTGTGCTGCTCGGAAAAATTAAATCCGTCATGATTGTTTCACCGCTATTTGCAAAGACTTCGACAGAAGACCAATCCAGGAATAAACGAAGTCTTACCCGTCCTCCTTCTGGTTCTACTCTTGCAGTATGTCTGCAAGCGAATAACGGATGGAAAGAAGTTTCACCTGAATGCTGCCGGTCGATAAAAAGTTCCTGTGTTGTTGTATCATAACCAATAATTGTTTTTTCTTCGTTTGAGGCTCTTACTTCAAATCCAAATTCTATTGCAGAATTCAGTTCAAACTCGGCCAATAGTTCGATTTCTTTACCATTACAATCGGATAGCAGATTATCAATATTTGAGTGAATGATTAAATCTTGCCATTTTCTTTTTTCTTTTCGAAGACTTTCTATTTCCTTCACTGGGGTCTGTGTTAATCGGATGCCTTCAGACGTGTTGTTAAGTGACAGCTCCCTCGGCAGGGTCATAGCACTTCTCCATTCTTTCGTCGGTGTGATATTGGCGTATTTCCAGTTACTCATCCAGCCGATCAATACCCGTCTTTGGTCCATTGTATCCGACCAGGTCACGCCTGCATAATTATCGCGTCCGTAGTCGAGCCACAGAACGGTATCATCTGGATTATCATTAACAAAAGTTTTTCCGTCGAATTCTCCAATGAAATATTGAGTTCGTGAACCCTCTGGGTGAGCGTCGTCGTTTCCGATGCTGACAATCATGACCCATTTCTTTATATTCGTATCACCAATCGGCAATTCAAACAGGTCCGGACACTCCCATACTCCATCATGGGAGCCAGTGTCCCTGCCAAATTCACTGGCAAAGTCCCAAGTTTTTAGGTCATCTGAAAGATAGATTCTTACATGGTTACCAACAGCTAAAACCATGATCCACTTATTAGACTCTTCGTGCCAGAACACTTTTGGATCGCGGAAATCCGGGCAGCTTTTATCGATTAAAACAGGGTTTCCTTCATATGTTGACCAGGTCCTCCCTTTGTCATTGCTGTAAGCGATGCTTTGCGTTTGCTTTGGGCCATCCGCTGAAGTGAAGATGGCCACAAGGCCTGTTCCCCCATTAAAAAATCCGCTCGAATCCTTCCAATCTACTACCGCGCTCCCAGAGAAAATCGCTCCATTCTCATCAGGGGATAAGGCAATCGGCAGATGCTCCCAGTGAATCAAATCCTTGCTTACCGCGTGTCCCCAATGCATCGGTCCCCATACCGTGCTATACGGATGGTATTGATAAAACAAATGATATTCTCCTTCATAATAAACCATCCCATTGGGGTCGTTCATCCAGTTGGATTCTGGTGTAAAATGATACTGTGGCCGATAGTTTTCTGTATACTTTTCTGAACTTAGCAAATTTGATTTCTCAGCTACCATAGTTAGATGTTCTCCTTTGTCGTTGCCTTTGAAGTAATAAGTGTAATCGTCTCATCGAGAGTAGGCATACTTAGAATCGCACCTCTTTTGGTTGTAGCTAATGCGCCTACAGCGTTAGCAAACGAGGCTATTTCCGTTAATTCTTCCTTCGACAATTGATCGAACTTGCAGTCTTTTTCAAGGACCTTGTATAAAACCCCTCCAAGGAATCCGTCTCCTGCTCCTGTTGTATCTTTTACATTTACTTCATATCCGGGTACTAAACCGATTGTTTCGCCATGCCTGAAAAAGCAGCCATTTCCCCCTAAAGTGATAAACAATAATGGAACTTGATAGTTTTCCGATATCATCTTGGATCCCTTTTCTAAATCACTAAGTCCAGTTAGAAACACTAATTCTTCCTCAGAAATTTTTACGACATCGGATAATTGAAGCCCCTTGCACATCATCTCTTTGGCATGGTCTAGATTCCCCCATAACGATTCCCGTAAATTGGGATCAAAGGATATAAGGACACCATTTTCTTTCGCAAACGAAATAGCTGCCAGGGTGGTTGCAGCAGAAGGGTTATGCGTCATTGATACAGAACCAAAGTGAAAAATCCGTGAATCTCTAATAGTGTCAAAATTTACCTCTTCCACTTCTAAGGTTGTATCTGCCCCAGGATCACGATAAAAACTAAATGTTCGATCACCTGTTTGATCGAGGTGGACGAAAGCTAACGTTGTATTGGTATGTACCGAGGTCACTAGGCCTGAAGTATCTACATTTATTTGCTTCAATGTATTTTTTAGAAAAATACCAAACTGATCGTTTCCAACTTTCCCTATAAATCTTGTTCTTTTTTGAAACTTTGATAGTACGGCCAAAACGTTTGCTGGCGCACCACCTGGATTCTGTTCAAACAGAATCCCCCCATTTTCTGAAAATCCGGAAGGTGTAAAATCAATGAGTACCTCCCCAAGTGCTGTAATATCGTACATGTTGTTCACCTTTCTCCTTAGAAAAGATAAGGCAGAACAAAGGCGGCATCCTTTATGTTCTGCCCTCTAATGAATCTATGAATTATTTATTGTTCTTGTTAAATTCATCAAGACCTTTTTGGTATAGTTTCATTAGCTCAGGAAGTCCCATTTGGTCTAATTGTTTTAGATAACCATCCCATTCCTTCTCGATTCCACCATCTTGCAGCCAGTGAGCTTGTTTTTGATTGACAAACTGAGTAATATCGGTCTGCAGCTGGTTAACTCGTTTGGTATCCTCTTCATTAAAGAAGACTTGTGGATAGTTTTCTTTTTCAACATATGGACGATAATACTTATCTAAAATCGCCAAACGTTCTTTTGCACGCGGTTCCATGTCGACCACTTTACCGAAGTCATCTTTTAATACCACGAATGGTCCTCCAGGAGCTACCTTTTGACGGAATTCCCCCATTGCCACGCCAGCCGGCAATTCTTTATTTACAAGCATTCCATTTGCATCTTCTTCATAAATTTCACCAAGTGGACCCCAGTCAACCTGAGCCGATTCTTTTGGATCATATAACTGGTCTACCCATCTTGCCGTAATTTCTGGATATTTATTGGCTTTCGTGATTACAAAAGCATCACGGCTGTATTCAGAGTAATTAGACCGTCCTACAATTGGTGTTCCATCTGGTCCTTTAAGAGGCGGCAGAACCGCATAGTCATTTTGACGATCTGTTCCGACTAATTCAGTGCTTTCCCACCAAATAAAGGAACCAAGTGTCTCATCTTTTGTTTTACCTTTTGAGAATAATTTCGCTTGGTCCTGGGTCGTTGCTTCAGGATCAAGAATCCCTTCCTTCACCCACTTATGGTAATAAGCAATCGCCTTCTTATATTCCGGCTGCACCGCACTGAAGATGACTTTTCCATCACGGACAATACGGTGGTCATTATTATCAGGAACACCAAAGGCAGCAATCATATCACCAAAGTTTCCACACCAGCCATTAAAGAGGTATGTTAACCCAATCTCATCCTTTTTCCCATTTCCGTTTGCGTCTTTATCTTGAAACTCCTTCAGGACATTGTGGTATTCTTCAAGGGTAGTCGGCATTTTCAAACCTAACTTATCCAGCCACGTTTTGTTTATGTACATGGTGTTTGGAAGTCCAACAAGGTCCATTTCCTCTGCTCTCGGCAGTGAATAAATGTGTCCATCAGGAGCAGTGATAACACTCTTTAGTGCCGGTCTTTCTTCTAATCTCTTTTTTAAGTTAGGCATATACTTATCTATTAGTTCATCGAGAGGAATGATCGTTCCATCTTTTGCATACTTCACGATATCTAGATCTGTAAATCCGGAATTATAAAAAGCATCTGGTAAATCCCCGCTTGAAAGCAGGAGGTTTTTCTTCTCTTGATATCCTTCACTTGGAATGTTATTCCACTTAACTTGAACATTAGTCTGTTTCTGAAGCTCTTTGAACAGAGTCATATCTTTAAAATTTGGAGCTAAAGAAGATTTGGGTGATACAAAATTTAACGTAATGTTTTTATCTACAATCGGTAAGCCAGTTTCATTCATCTTCACATTGACTTTCTTTTCACTTGCATTTGTGTTTGAACTATTGGAGCAACCAGCGAGAATAGCAGATAAACCAATTGATAAAACCAGTGAATTCCTTAGCCATGACTTTTTCATGTCGTGCTCTCCCTTTATGATTATTTTTTATTTTTATATAATGGCGAAATGGTTTCAGGTAACTAAAAGATCATCCCTTTACTCCGCCAACTAACACACCTTTGACAAAATGCCTTTGAACAAAAGGATAAACAATTAACAATGGGAGGGCTCCCACAATAATAATTCCATATTTAATGATCTCTCCCACTTGCTGCTGCGCTGCTAGGTTGTCAAGATCACTTAACATTTTGATGCTTAGCTGATTTTGAGTCAGAATATTTCTCAAGATCAACTGCAAAGGATAAAGACTCTCATCATTTAAATAGATGAGGGCATCAAAGTACGAGTTCCATTGTCCAACTGCATAAAATAAAACCATAACGGCAATGATTGGTTTGGAAAGCGGCAGTACCACTTTTAAGAAAAATCTGGTGTTAGAACATCCGTCAATTTTACCTGCCTCAAGAAGTTCATTGGGAATATTCTCTTCAAAGAAGCTTCTGGCTACAATCAGATTCCAAACTGCGACCGCTTTAGGAAGGATCATGGCCCAAATCGTATTAAGCATTCCTAAATCCTTGACCACTAGATAAGTCGGGATCAATCCCCCATTAAAGAACATTGTGAAAAGAATCACCATCATAAAAAAGCTTTTTCCGTAAAAGTCTTTGCGTGAGAGTGCGTAAGCTGCCATCAGTGTCAGTGAAACCTGGACAACAGTTCCTACAACGGTGTATACGACAGTGTTTTTATACCCCAGCCAGATTTTGGGGTCACTGAAAATACGTTTGTATCCTTCAAAGGTGATTTCCTTAGGAAAAAACCAAACTTCACCGTTATAAACCATATTCGGGTTACTGATGGAAGCGATGATAACGAAATATAAAGGATATAATACTGCAAGGCAAATCAGCGATAAAAATATGGTATTGACGACATCGAATATTTTATCTTCTTTGGATTTTATCTTTTTTACCGTTTGTGCCATGTTTAATGCCTCCTCACCATAAGCCTGAGCCAGAAATTTTCTTGGCTGTTTTGTTGACAATAAAGAGCAGAATCAAATTGATTATACTGTTAAATAATCCAACAGCTGCACCGAAACTGTATTCAGCTTGCTGTAACCCCACTTTATAAACGTAGGTCGGAATAATCTCCGCTGCCGGTTGATTAAGAGGCGTCTGCATTAGGTAAGCCTTTTCAAAACCAATATTCATTAGATTCCCTACCGACAAAATGAGAAGGATAATGGCTGTTGGCATAATTGCCGGAATATCCACATGTAAGATCCGCTGCCATTTATTTGCACCATCCATTGTTGCGGCTTCATGAATTTCCGGGCTGACACCTGCAAGTGCAGCAAGATAGACGATACAAGCCCAACCTGTTTCCTGCCAAACTCCGGAACCGATATAAAGGGGCTTAAACCAACCCGGTTCTGACATAAAAGTGATCGCTTTTCCTCCAAATAACGTGACCACACTATTAATTAATCCTTTATCTGAAAAAAAGACAAACATCATTCCAGCGAGTACCACAATGGAAATAAAATGCGGGGCATAAATGACGGTTTGTACAAATCGCTTATATTTCTCATGAATCATTTGATTTAGCAAAAGGGCAATAATTATGGGCATCGGAAATCCGATGATGAGTTGAAAAATACTCAACCCTAGTGAATTCTTGATTAAATTCCAAAACTGATAAGAATGGAAAAAACGTTCAAAATGTTCAAATCCTACCCAAGGGCTTCCTAAAATCCCGAGTGATGGGGTAAAATCCTTAAAGGCGATTAAAACACCGTACATAGGAACATATTGAAATACAATAAAGTAGATGATGGCAGGCAACAAAAAGAGATAAAGCTCATAGTTTTCCAATATCCTTTTGAGCCTGCTTTTCTTGTTTACCTTCTTCAAATGAATGGCGGGTGCTTCTAAAGAATCAGTGGAAGCTTTTAAGGTTAATTTCATAATATCTCCCCTCAACTTTTTTAAAAATGGCTCTGTTAAACGATTTTGTTGTTTTTTATACTCTGTTGATTGGAGCGGAAGGCGCTCGACTCCTGCGTGAGTACGGGCAGGGAAGACCCCACAGGCGCTAAAGCGCCGAGGAGGCTCCCCGGTACGCCCGCGGAAAGCGAGCGCCTGGAGCGGAAATCAACAGCCATATTTAACAGAGCCTTAAAAATAAATACAACTCGTTTGATCAGGCTATGTAATCACATTAATGCCAGCATCTTATCAAACTGCACTTAGTGTAGAAATGTTCTCCGTTTTATTCGTTGAAACGTTTCCAACGATAGCTAAAAAAATTAAATAGGTTCATCTTGTCTATAAAATAATTCAAATCTCTAAATCTCTCATTATCCATAACCTAGGTCAGTTCAACTTTCCAGCGGTTGAAACGTTTCAACCAAAAACAAAAAAATTTAGCTGCCTTTTCTAACCATGTTGGGGATTCGGTAAATCTCTTCTGACCCTGTTTTTTGGATTTACATGGATCCCCAGCTATTCCGTTGAAACGTTTCCAACTACACTAAAAAATAAGTTAGCTTGTTTCACCTTGTCGATAGTGTATTGGTATTCGGTAAATCTGTTGCTTCAACTCTTTTCCTTCAATTTTCCTTAAAAGAAGGTTAACAGACATTCTCGCCATTTCTTCAACTGGCTGCCTAATGGTGGAAAGGAATGGATGAAACAAATCATTGTCTTGGATTCCGTCATAGCCGATTACTTTCACGTCTTCAGGAACGTTCAAACCCTTTTCTTTTGCCTTTTTAATGTATTTAGCGGCAAGAATATCTGTATTGGCAAATATTCCGTCTGCTTCGCCATGCTTTTGAAAGAAGCGCTCGAAAAAATCATCATCTTCGTAAACATCGCTGTTTTCTTCAAATGTGACATATTCGATTCCTTGTAGTTTTGCTTCGTCTTTAAAACCATCTTTCCTTAGAATGACTTCACTGTAGCCGAAACTGGTTATTCCAAGATAAGCGGCTTTTTTTACTCCTGCCTTTGCTAGTTCTCTTGCAGCAATTCGCCCACCTTCATAGTTGTCAGAGGTCACACAGGGAATTTTTGTTCCAATATGACGGTCAATGCTAATAAATGGGATGTCAGGATTCACATTTTCTTCGATGTCATTGTAAGTAAGTCCGATAATCCCTGCCACTTTATTTTGATAGAACATGTCAAGGTAGTAGACTTCCTTATCTGGTCTTCCCCCGCTATTGCAGAGCATGAGTTTATACCCTTCCTGGTCGAGTTGATCTTCGATGTAATAGGCCATTTCTGAGAAGAAAGGATGCCATATACTAGGTAGCAAAAGGGCAACCATTTTCGATTTTTGCATTTTAAAATTTCTAGCCACTTCGTTTGGAATATAGTTTAATTGTTTAATGGCATCATTCACTTTCTTGATGTTCTCAGGTGTAACATTTGAATGATTATTAATAACTCTTGAGACAGTGCCAACTCCAACTCCTGCTAAACTTGCAACATCTTTAATGCTTGGCACTACAACTACCTCCGATATTTATGCGATTTCATGAACTCAATTATCCTTTGGAAACGTTTCATTCATTTGATAAACCTATCTTACCATCACCATGGAAACGTTTCAATATATTTTAATAAATTTTTAAAAAAAGAATCAACCGATCGGACGGCATTTTTAATCCTCCACTTAATGGGTGGTGAAAGATATTTCGTCCACATAAAAAGCCTCATAAATGGAGAGGCTTCTAGATAACAGGATAATATTGCTCATATCTAGGATTGCAATAATAGGGTGGCCGCGGTCCGATTAGGGGCATTATAACCGGCCGCTGATTGGTGTTGTATTGTACGGCAACCTTTTCGTCAGAATGATCGACTAACAATAATTGGGCTTCCCGGCTTAGTTGATGGTATAGCAATGGTTAAACCTCCTTCCTCTTCCTCCACGTTATTCGCTCTGATTCGATAATGAGCCCGTCTTTCCAGGTGAATTTTTAAAAAACCGAATCGATCGCAGGCTCTTTCATACAGAACCATGCACTACGTTCGCCCAAAAAACATACTGTAACAGAAATATGTTTTCCTAGGAGGAATCCCCTTGGCACACGATGACCATCTAAATTCATCCCATAACTATCCTATGTACCCTCATTACGGAAAAATTACCCGCTACGAAGACATTCCGCTGACGGTTCCGGAACAACGGCAGCTGCGCCAGCCTGGTGTTGAAGGACTCATGGTTCCACGTCCCATCATTGAAAATCCGAACTACCATGGAAGTGGAAAACTAACTGGAAAAGCAGTACTAATAACGGGTGGGGACAGTGGGATCGGGGCAGCGGCAGCGATTGCTTTCGCCAAAGAAGGCGCCAACGTGGCCATTGCCTATCTAGACGAACATGAAGATGCCAATCGAACCAAAACTCGGATTGAAGAACTCGGGCAAAGGTGTTTATTATTACCTGGAGATCTTCGCGAAAAACGGCAGTGTGCAGCGATTGTCGAGAAAACCGTCCAAACCTTTGGCCAGCTCGATATCCTTTGTAATCATGTGGGCATCCAATTTCAGCAGTTAAGCCTTCTTGATATTACCGATGAGCAGTTTGATGATACCTTCAAAGTCAACATCTATTCTCATTTTTACACAACCCGTGCTGCCCTTCCTCACTTACAAGCAGGAAGCTCAATTATCAATACTGCATCCGTTGTCGCGTATTATGGAAATGATCAATTAATTGACTACTCGGCAACAAAGGGAGCAATTGTTAGTTTTACTAGGGCATTAGCCCGCAATTTGGTAGAACAAGGAATTCGGGTAAATGCGGTTGCTCCCGGAAGATTTTGGACGCCGCTTATTCCGTCCAGCTTCTCTGCTGACCAGGTACCGATCCCAGGTAACCCTATGCAGCGTCAAGGTCAGCCTTTTGAACTTGCCCCAACGTATGTCTACCTCGCTTCCGATGATTCCCGATTTGTGACCGGACAAACGCTTCATGTAAACGGCGGGCAACTAATGTCTTCATAACAAAAAAGGCGGGTGGATCACATCCACCGCCCTTACCATTATTCAGGAATCATAATCTCCAGCTTACCTTCACGGTTTGTTACCTCAACTACCTTATCAACAAACAAATATGGCGTATCATAGCGGTCTTGCTTTTTAATATCAATATAACTATTGTTCGCGGTCAGGACTGGAAACACCGCATTCGTTTTCTTAAATAGATTTTGAGTAACCTCAACCTCTGCCATTAAAATGATCTGTTTATTGGATAGCGCAAAATATAGCTTCCCAATCTCTCCGTCATCCTCGATTATCTTCACCTGCTGCAGAATCGAAATCAAGCAGGCCACAAAATCATTCACCTGTTCGTTTGATAATCCCGCTATTTCAACAGCCGCTAAAGCCTTATTGAGTCCATTTTTTATTTCTTTAAACGAAAACACATCTTCGATACGGAAAGCTGATTTTGTTTTCCCAAGGCTTTCAAATTTTTTCCTTGTTTCAAGAAGGTATTGTGTTACATAACCTTGATGCTGATCTCGCAGCATTACAAAATCGGTCAGTTCTTGTAAACTTCGAATCTCTTTAGTTTGATTCCTGATTACTTGTAAAAACCCATACAGATCCTTCTCATCAAAAGTGTTTTCTAGTAACTTTTCATAATAAAATTTCAGTAATGATTGTTCTTTTTTATCCATTGTTGTCTCCCTAAACTGTAATCTCTCCTTATTGTACAATAAAGGTGACTAAATGGACTAAGATCTTTGAAAGAAGGAGGGATATATTGAATCCTCTTCATAAGTAAAACTTATAATATTTTATAAAAATTAATTACTTTTTTTTATTGACCCTTCAGGTTATGATAGTATAGAACAGCATGTTAGAACGGGTGAACTATTAATGTAACGCTTTTTAGTCTTATATGTAGTAGTATCCTATTAATGGTAAGTTCCGGAATAGGTTTGCTTGTGTTAAATAAAAATCGTCCGAAAAAATCATCTGTTTGCACCATATTTTTGCTATAATGGTCTTAATCCCCATAACTTTCTGCATAAAACCCACTAGAAACTATTTTTCATTTATATTAAAAGGAGGCTCTACTATGTATCAGATTAAAGGAAAAGAAAAAATATTTGTTTACACAGGTCCTGATGGATCAGGACGAAAGACAATTGCAAAAATGGTCGCTACTGCATTTGATATGGAAACCGTCATCTCTTACACTACCCGCTCCCCACGTCACTATGAAAAAGACGGTGAAGATTACCACTTTGTCAGCCAAGAAACCTTCAATCAGATGGAATCCCAACAAGAATTTCTCGAAAGCGTTGAAATTGATGGTTTCCATTATGGAATTCGGGAACAAGACATTGTTGACGCGTTTCAAAACCATGATTATGTCTATCTGACCTTGAATCCTGAGGGAACAGAAAAGCTGAAAAAGATGTATGGCGAAGGAGTCATACGAATCTTTATCTATGCGGATCGTGATACTGTTGTTCAAAGACAGCATGACCGTCAAGATGCAGATGATGTAATCGAGCGCCATATGACTCATTACGATGAAACCATGAGTTATAAAAACAGTTGCGAATATGCTTATGAAAATTATGATTCCCCACAGGTTTCCTATCAAATCAGCGAATTAATTGAATCCTTTCTGGATCGTAATCTCGAAGTAACAGATTATTAATCAACCCCAACGAAGGCAAACAGTGCCAGACACTGTTTGCTTTTTTTTGATTGACTGGACAAAGGGTACATAAATGTGATATAGTTACCCAGGATAACTATTGCTGTAGGTAACTATTTTTTATACTGAAGAGGTGTTTGCCATAAAAACTTCTCAAAAGTTTTTTCATCAATTACTAATGATGTACCGGCCATTTGAAAACAGGCTAAATGTTCATCTTGCTGAACACCAGCTATATAGAGCACAATGGTCGATTTTGTACTATTTGGCCCAACATGGAACTGTTACGCTCGTGGAGCTTTCTCATTATATGGGTGTCGAAAAACCGACGATTACAAGAACGATTAGCCGGTTAGAGGAACTTGGATATGTAGAGCATGTTCCTGGGAAGGATAAACGTGAAAAAAGGATGCAGCTTTCGGCTGCCGGCAAACGTGTTTATCAAGATGTCCGTGTAACCATTGACCAATACGAGCAGGAAATTTTAGAAGGAATTACTGAGCAGCAACAAATCGAGACCATTCAAATCATGGAGGAAATTCAACATAATATTAACAAAGTAAGGGGTAATTAATGTGAATACATCAAGATTATGGACGAAGGATTTTATTATTGTATCCGGGATAAATTTTTTAATTAACCTCGTATTTTACCTGTTGATTGTTATTATTGGCGAGTATGCAGTAAATCATTTTCATGCATCAACAAGTCAGGCAGGTCTGGTGACAGGCATCTTTATCATTGGTTCTTTAATTGGCCGGCTTTTTACGGGCCGTTTCATTGAGTCACTCGGCCGCAGAAAAACATTATTTATTGGACTAGTCTTCTTTATCTTGACTACCATGCTTTATTTAATCAGTGCTAATATTGGGATCATGCTGATAACCCGTTTATTGCACGGTGTGGCCGCGGGTATCGTCGGGACCGCCACTGGTACCGTTGCCGCTCAAATCATTCCTGCAGCACGTAAAGCAGAGGGAATTGGTTACTTCAGCATGAGTACTACTCTTGCAACAGCAATTGGTCCTTTCATTGGGTTATTTATGACTCAGCATACCACATTCCAAATGATCTTTATTTTTTCCATTGTCTTAGGGATCTTTAGTTTCATTACTTCTTTGTTTGTGTATGTTCCTGCCGTTACAGTAACGGCCAAACAATCTGTGGTACCGCAAGGGGGAGGCATTAAGCTTGCAAACTTTATTGAGCCTAAGGCTGTGCCAATTGCCCTGATAACGCTCGTTATTTCGTTTTGTTATTCAAGTGTTCTTTCATTTATTAAGTTCTATGCAAATGAAATTAACTTAGTTAGTGCGGCAAGTTTCTTCTTTCTTGTCTATTCAATCGCCGTTTTATTCTCACGTCCATTCACCGGCCGTTTAATGGACACGAAAGGTGCAAACTATATTATGTACCCAGGCTTTGTAATCTTAGCGGGCGGAATGGTGCTCCTGAGTGCAGTCAATTCAGGCTCTATGTTACTCGTGGCCGGCGCTTTAATTGGTCTTGGCTTTGGTAATATGCAGTCAAGTACACAGGCGATTGCCGTCAAATTAACACCGGCACATCGGATGGGATTGGCGACTTCAACGTTTTTTATTGCTCTTGACGCCGGGCTCGGTTTTGGACCCTATATCCTTGGATTTATCATTCCAGCAACGGGTTATCGGTCGTTGTATGTCATTCTTGGCATAGTTGTTCTTATATCAACTGCTCTTTATTATTTTTTACATGGTAAACGGGAAAGCGATATTAGAGCAAATTTAAATAAAGCCGCATAATCTATGGAAGAGGCGAATTGCTTTCGCCTCTTTTTTTATAGCTAAGATTCCCGCCTATTGTCCATGACTTGCATAAGACCTGCTTGAGGGAAATAAGATAGAATAAGCATCCTAAATAAAGGGGTTGTTCTAGTTGGCCATTTTCAATAAGCTTGCGTTATATTTTGTGATTTTGTATTCTGTTATCATTTTGATAAATACTTATTTAGGAGAAAGTGAACGGCTGCAATCAAATGTCATGGTTTTTTTGATGAATGGATTTGCCTATATTGTCTCTGCTTTGGAGGTAGAAAAAGAAAAACAGATCGTTTTAGAGACCTGAGTTTATTTCGATCTAATATAGGCCCTTAACTCCTTTTATAACAATGGTTAAGACAGTTTAACTAAACGTTTGATTAGTTTATTGCATTTATTAATTAAACGTTTGATTAAATCTTAAATCCCTTGGTCATCAAGGTTTTACGCATTTCAATCAAACGTTTGTTTAACTTTTCTACAAAAAAGGAAGCCTTACAGTGTGGTGATGTAAGGCTTCCTCTTTTAAATCATTTATCCTGTTGGGAGCTTTATTTTTTCCCTTAGCGCAGTAAGATACTTTCTTACAGTCCCCAACATCAGCTTTTCATTGAGTGCTTCAGTTTGAACCGGTTCCTCATCCTCAAGTCCATTAAGCTCTTCGTCGATTAGTTCTTGAGAAAAGATCCGCCTTCCAGCAATAATGCCTCGAATAGAATCAGCTAACTCCTCACTGGGACTGTCTTTTAGTAAGTATCCTCTTACGTTCGCTTTTAACGCACGCTGCCAGTAACCCTTTCTAGCAAAGGTGGTTAAAATGATCACTTTGCAACCGTGTGGCTTTAAGATTTCGGCTGCCTCTAATCCACTCTTTACTGGCATCTCAATATCCATTAGACAAACATCCGGCTTTAAACGATAGGCAAGTCTAATGGCTTCCTCTCCATCTGCAGCAAGTCCGACGACTTCTAGATCATCTTCCAAATTGAGAAGGGAACCGATTGCCGTTAACAGCATCTCCTGATCTTCCGCTATTACAATTCGAATCACCTTTGTTCTCTCCTTATCTGGCCAGTAAGTAGTAGACAGCTATTCCTCTTTGTGAGAGTGGAGTAAGTCTCTTTTATAATTCTGGCTTTGCCTGAACAGAAATCCTCTTTTTCGCAGCTGCTTTAATGTCTTTAAAGGTCACAAAATTCTTCGCTTTCTCATCCCAGAGACGGAAGCGCAATGAACGGAGGCTTGTTGCAAGTGTAATCGTTGGGACATGCTGTAATGGCGTTGCATTAGCATGCGCCTCTTCGAGTTTATAATTCGGGACCCTTGGGCTTAAGTGGTGTACATGGTGAAAGCCGATATTCCCTGTTAGCCACTGTAATACTTTGGGCAGCTTGTAGAAGGAACTTCCTTCAACTGCAGCTAATACATATTCCCACTCTTTATCATGCTCAAAATAAGAGTCTTCAAAGGTATGTTGTACATAGAACAGCCAAATCCCTGCGGCTCCTGAAATCATGAATATCGAACCTTGCACTAACAAAAAGGACTGCCAGCCGACTGCCCAACAAAGCAATGCAACCAAGGCAACGATGATGATATTAATTAAATACGTGTTGTTACGTTCTTTTGGCCTTGCACCTTTACGGTTGAACCTATTTTTTAACAGGAATACATAAATGGGACCTAATCCAAACATGACGATAGGATTGCGGTAGAATCTGTAAGCTAAACGAGTTTTCAGCGGTGACGCTAGATATTCATCGACGGTCAGTGTCCAAATATCTCCTGTCCCGCGCTTATCCAAGTTGCCGCTTGTCGCGTGGTGAACCGAGTGTTCATGTCCCCATTGATCAAAGGGATGCAATGTTAGAACCCCCATACACGTTCCTAGGATACGGTTGGCACGGCGGCTCTTAAAAAAGGAGAAATGGGTACAATCATGGAAAATGATAAAAATCCTTGTTAAGAAGCCTGCTGCAATGATAATCGGAACCAAAGCTAACCAATAAGAAACCGATAGGCTAACATAAGCCAGATACCAGAGTACAATAAATGGGACAACTGTGTTGGTAATTTGGAAGATACTTTCTTTAGTTGTTGACTTTTCAAACGGTGCGACTTGTTTTTTTAGATTTTTCGTATCATGTAAGGTCATTTTATTAAATTCCCTTCCTTCTTAGTCTTTCTTCAAATTATAGAGGAAGGATTATGTACATGTTAGTAGCAGGTGTCATATGACAACCATGATAAATGTCATATTTGAGGTGAGTATATTGAAAACGGTGTCAGGAACCGTTGATTTTACGCGATTCTCGGTTGTCATACTGGAAGAAATTACATAAAAAATTTTTAAAATTTTTTATTGACACCTCACTTTTATAGGTTGACTGAAAGAAAAAGGCTGATTCAAAGGTCTCCTTTGAATCAGCCTCTCCGCAGCTGTTCACTATAATTGTGCATCTGGAATGGACACTGTACACGAATGGTGTCAGGCACCATTTACACTATTCTAGATTGCTGTGCCGGGCGAAGGCGTCGCTGTTGCTTACGCTGCTTAGCTGACTGTACTGCAGGCAGATGGTGTCAAATAGAAGGTGCACGCATTGGTCGAATAATGACCCTAGCGGCTGGATTGTTTTTAATTCATTTTCGCGGCGGTATTTTGTGGCCGCCGGAACATGGAGGATGCTGGAAGAAGCCGCCGCTAGCGGTGATTCTGGATTGGTCGTTACCGCGATGACCCGGCAGCCAATTGATTGTGTCTTTTCAGCCGTCCAGACAACACTTTTCGTTGTACCAGACCCCGATACTGCGACCAAGAGGTCTCCTTCGCCAATCGCAGGAGTGATTGTTTCCCCTACCACAAACACCGCTGCTCCTAAATGCATTAATCTCATCACAAAGGATTTGGCCATTAACCCTGACCGTCCTTCACCGATAATAAAAATCCGCTTTGCCTTTTGTAATTCAACTGCCAGCTCTTGCAGATTCTCCTCAGCTACCTGACTTAATACGGTCTCAATTTCTTTTAAAATAGTCGAAACGATCATACTAACTCCTCCTCTTGATGGCATATTTGTTTGAACTTAGCGGCCGTTTCAGCAGGATTTACCGCTTTCGTAATGGCCGAGCCAATAATGGCGACAGCGGGATTCAACGATGCTCTCAACGTACCAATTGACTCTAACGTAATTCCGCCGGCAGCTGCCACTTGAAGGGCCGGGTCATCAAACCCGCTCTTGGTTCCACTATTTTTTGAACCCGCTTCTTCTTGTTCATCCTTACTAACATGGTCACAAAGAATAGCTTCCTTGTATTTCAGTAACGCCTTTTTTTGTTCTGAAGAGGTATTCAATAAATCAATCATCACTTTCTTCTTATATCGACGGGCAACTTCCATACACGCATCGATGGTGACAAGCGGCGCTGCCCCCATTACAGTTGCAATATCAGCTCCTGCTTCAAAACACATTTCAAATTCATATCTGGCATTATCAATAGTTTTAATATCTGCTACCACCATTTTCTCTGGGAAGGCCTGTTTCAGTTCTTTGACACTGACAACACCGAATTCTTTGATTAACGATGTTCCTACCTCAACCCAATCAATCGAATCAGCGACTTGCCTTGTTAGCTCGATAGCTTCCGCAATCTCCATCCGGTCCAAAGCTAATTGTATTTTCATGATATAGACTCCTTTTTTCAAAAGTAAAACGGTTTACTAAATCGGTTTACTAAAAGTATACACCCTTTAAGCGTAATTGAATAGAGGGGAGCACCTACCCCCTCCTCTATACCAACTTACTTGGAAAAACAAACTCCTCTGGGTCTCTATCCACTTTATTGATTTGTTCAAATAAAAGTTCCGCCGCCTTTGTTCCCATCTCTGTTGCTGGTTGAACGATAAAGGTAATCGGCGTTCCCATCACCTGTGCAAATGGGATATTATCAAAGACCACTAGCTCGACATCCTCGCCAATCTTCAATCCTTTTGCTCTTAGGCATTTAACTACCTCTAAAAACACACGATCATTACCAGCAAAAATTGCAGTTGGCCCTTCTTCCAATGTAAATAACTCTTTAAGCTTACTGCTGATTCCTGGAATGTCTGATTCAATCACATAGTTTGGATTGATTTCCAGACCGGCAGCTTTCATTGCGTGCTGATAGCCCTCATAACGCTCCCTGCGGGTACTCACCTTCAGCGGCTGAACAGCAAAGGCAATCCGCTCATGCCCGTTTGCTACAAATTGCTGAATCGCACGAGAGGTCGACTCGTGATTATCTGTGACAACCGAAAAGACCGGTAGATTTTCCACTTTTCGGTCCACGAAGACAACCGGATAACCTTGCTTTATCATACTTTCATATAATTGATTATTTTGTCCTGTTGGAAAAATAATCAGACCATCCACTTGTTTGGCCCGCAGCATATCAATGTACTTCTTTTCCTTTTCCGGATCATCATCTGCATTACACACAATCGCATGCAAATCGTGATGATTGCAAAAATCCTCAATTGCTCGGCTTACTTCAGTTGAAAAATAATGCATAATATTCGCCACTATAATCCCAACCATCGAGGTTCGTTTCTGCTTTAAGCTTCTGGCAATATAATTGGGTTGATAGCCTAGGGCTTCAATTGCCTCTTCAATTTTCAGTTTTGTTTTTTCACTCATATATTCAAAGCGATTATTTAAATATTGTGAAACCGTACTCTTTGAAACACCTGCTGCTTTTGCAACATCTGCCATCGTCACTTTTTCCATGCTACTCGTCCTCTTTCATTCACTGTCGATGACTCCATTTTAGCGGCAATGCTGTAAATTTTCCAATTTTAAAGAGCGCAAGCGACTTGAACAGCCCCGACAAGCATAAGACGCTCTGGGAAGGAAGGTGTTCTTTGCCTTCATTCCCAGAGTGCCTGTAGACCATCAAGGGGCTAGACGCTGGAGCCAGACGTCGACAGTCCTTATATTAAGAGTTTTCCACAAGCGAAAGTTTTATAATTCCTAAATGAAGAAAAGAGGATGATCGCTGGCAATCTGCCTGCTGTCATCCCTCGTTTCATTTCTAGATTAAGCCGTTTTGTTTACACCTGCGGGCTTGCTGTTACGATCCTTTTTTGCTGCTTTTACTGCCCAAACAGTTAAGATTGCAGAAAGGAATAGAGAACCTGCCATAAAGATATATGATGCACCAAATCCACCTGTAGTTCCATTTAAGTAACCAACAATATACGAACCAGCGAATGAACCTAACGCACCCATACTGTTAATTAGCGCCATTGCCCCGCCTGCTACATTTCGAGGCAGGATTTCAGGAATAATCGCAAAGAACGGTCCATATGGTGCATACATAGCACCCCCAGCAATCACAAGCAGGGCGAACGAAATCCAGAAATGGCTTGTGCCAAGTGCATAAGAAGCATAGAATGCTACTGCACCGATTAATAGGAATGGCCAAACGAAACCACTGCGATTTAATGTTTTATCGGAGAAATAGGAAGCCGCTAACATTAACACAACGGCTAAAATATACGGTACAGATGATAACCAGCCTGTTGTCACAATATCCATGTTTGGTGCTGCTTTTATAATAGAAGGAAGCCACATCACAAAGCCATAAACCCCGATGCTCCAAAGAAAGTATTGAGCACTTAATAAAATCACTGGTTTTGATTTAAAAGCCTCACCGTAATTTTTAACCGCTTTCAAACCTTCTTGTTCTTTTTCTAACTGTAGTTCAAACTCGCGTTTTTCTTCTTCTGATAACCATTTTGCATCTCTTGGTTTGTCATTAACTAATTTCCACCAGATGAATGCCCAGATCACTGCAGGCATTCCTTCAACGATAAACATCCATCTCCAGCCGACAGAGTTTAGTAAGTATCCGGATACAATGGACATCCATAATACAGTGGCTGGATTACCTAAAATTAAAAAGGTATTCGCACGAGAACGTTCTGCTTTTGTAAACCAGTGGCTTAAGAATACAAGCATAGCCGGCATAACGGCACTTTCGACTACGCCAAGTGCAAACCGAATTACAAACAATAGATTAATATTAGTAATGAGACCCGTTGCCGAAGCTAATCCGCCCCATAAAATCAAGGACCAGAAGATTAATTTCTTTGCACTTTTCTTTTCGGCATAACTAGCACCAGGTACTTGGAAAAAGAAATAACCTAAGAAAAATAGCGAACCAAGTAATGAGGAAGTACCAGGTGTAATATGGAGATCTTTCGCTAATCCTGCCGCTGCCCCGAATCCATAGTTTGCCCGATCAAGATAGGCAAGACTATAGGTAATAAATGCGATTGGAATTAAGCGAAGCCATCTTTGTTTTGCAATTGTTTGTTTCATCCTATTTCACTCCCTGTATATTTTTTTCTATAAAGGCTAAAAGTTTATCTCTTGTCGGATAACCATCATTATCTCCCGGCGCCTGAACAGCAAGGGAACCAATCGCGTTTCCTCTTATAACTGCTTCTTTAATAGTAAGTCCTTCTACTAATCCGCTGATAATCCCAACAGCAAATCCATCGCCGGCGCCAACCGTATCAATAACTTTTTCAACCTTGAAGCCTGGCACCATTCCTTCTTCAGATGGTGTTTTATAAAATGCCCCCGTGCTGCCAAGCTTAATTACGACCAGCTTAACACCTTTATCAAGGTAAAAGGAAGCCATATCACGAGGATCTTTGTAACCGGTTAAAATTTCGCCTTCAGAAACTCCCGGCAGTACATAATCTGCCTTGAATGCCGCTTCGTTAATATGTTTGACCATTTCTTCTTGTGAACCCCAAAGGCTTGGACGCAGGTTGGTATCAAAGGAAACCGTACGGCCATTTTTTTTCATAAAAGCAAGAGCATGATTAGCAAATTCTCTTGCCTCTTCCGATATCGCTAACGGAATTCCCGTCATATGCATGTGTTTTGCTGCTAAAAAGTAATCCTCTTTAAAATCGGCTACATTTAGATGACTTGCTGCGGAACCTTTTCGAAAATATTGAACCTCAGGGTCACCCTCTACTACTTTCGATTTTAATTGAAAACCTGTTGGAAATTTTTCATCAAGCCAGACATGCTCGATGTTGACGTTTTCATTTTGCAGCCGATTGATGATGAATTTGCCAAATGCATCATTTCCGACCTTACTTGCCCAACCGGCGGCAAGTCCGAGCCTTGCCAGTCCAATCGCGACATTGGTTTCTGCACCTGCTAGTTCTCTAGTGAACTGACTGACTTCGTGCAACGCCCCCGGTTGATTAGCGATAAACATCGTCATCGCTTCTCCAAACGTAACTACATCTAGCGGTTTCATCTGAATAACGCCTCTCTTTCTCTTGCCATATCGGTAATCAATTGGATATAATCCTTCGTTTTCTCTTTCGGCACGATTGGAAATTCGAGCGCTTTGACGGTTTCGGCCGGAAAACTACTCATAACTTGCTTCCAACTATGTTCACCCTCTCTTTCAAGCGGCACGGTTTCGAGTGTTTCTGTTACTTGTTTCAAATGAAGATAGCTGACATATGGCGCCAGTTTTTGAAGTGCTTCCTCTACATCCTGGTTTGAATAATACCAGTTTCCTGCATCAAAGGTCATTTTGACAGGCACACTTTGGTCGACAGCGTTTTCAAAAAAAGCCTGTAAATGCTGAACACTTCCTCCATGAGGTGTCTGATCATTTTCAACCAGAAGTTGTATATCCTTTTGCTTCGCCAAGAATTCTCCTAGCTCGGCTATATTTGATTTATCTTGCTGAAAATGTCCTAACGAAACCTTAACCCACTTTGCACCAAGAATAACAGCTTCTTGAAAAATATAATTCAATTGATCTTCGTTTAACTGGTAATCTTCTTTCCAGCATTCAATTGGAGCAGAATATACAGTGAAAAGTCCATATCGGTCAATTTCACTCTTTATTTTACCAAGCGGTAAGACTACTGCTGGTAATAATTCACGGCGAATCTCTATTCCATAAGCTCCGGCTTCAGCTATCAGTTTGACAAATGACGCTTGACCGTTAGTAGTCACTTCGATGCTGTCAAAGGCATTTAACGGGATAATTACATTATTCATAATAAAGACCCTTTCTAGATGAACATTCTTCTAAAACATTTTGGTAAACCGATTTAGTAAATCGATTTATCTGTATTATAAACTAGATGTAAGCGTTTTTGCAACCTGAATTTTTAAAAATGTTTCAGTTTATGTAGAATGCCTGCTGTTTGTACTATAATCGTATTAACTAAGTACTTAATAAGAAGGTGATGAGATGACAAACATTAGGGATTTAGCCAAGATGGCTGGAGTTTCTGTAACTACAGTTTCAAGGGTGTTAAATAACCACCCCTATGTAAGTGAGGAAAAAAGACATAAGGTCTTAGCAGCCATTAAGGAAAGTAATTATCAGCCGAATATTAATGCTGTCCATTTAAGCATGGGCAAGACCTTTCTTGTTGGTGTGGTTGTTCCCTTTATTGACCATCCTTACTTTTCTCTATTAATAAAGGGCATCGCTGCAGAAGCATTAAGACATAACTATAAGCTGGTCTTATTTCAGACCAATTATGAAAAGGATAAAGAACTTGAAGCCCTGCAAATGATTAAACAAAAGCAGATTGATGGCCTAATTATTTGTTCAAGAATCTCCAGCTGGGATTTAATTGAAGAATATTTATCATATGGACTGATCACTTTATGTGAAGATACCAGAGGCAGGGATGTCTCTTCAACGTTTGTTGACCATTATCAAGGTTTCATGACAGCTCTTGAATACCTATACCAGAAAGGGCATCGTAAAATTGGCTATTGCATCTACCGCAGTTCGGGTACAAATAGCAAAAATAGAGCATTGGCCTATCAGGATTTTATTGAAAAATATCAGCTGTCCTATCATCCTGAATATATTATGACTGACTGTCTTCAATTTGAAGATGGAAATAAAGTAATAGACCGGATTCAGCAATTGTCTAATCCTCCAACTGCTATGCTGCTAACAAGCGATGAGGTTGCGGCAGGTATTGTTACCAGTGCCGCAAAAAGAAAAATCTCCATCCCAGGGGATCTCGCGATTATTGGTTTTAACAATCAGCCAATCGCCCAAATGATGCGGATCACGACGATTGAAATTCCTCTTATCGAGATCGGCAAGAAACTTTTTCTTCAGGTAGTTAGCGAAAGTAAAGAGGCCTTCCATCAAGAGATACCAGCTACATTAATTGAACGTGAAACTGTTTAAGTTTTGTTAAGACTTGACCTTGAGGCTCAGGTCTTTTTTTATAATTCCCTTGACCTGAAACGCGTTTCATAAAATATGATTTAGTTGCAAGACCTGCAATTACCGTCGGCGTGATCTAATTCATTAGAGCGTAACGACGGTGTTGTATCTTACCGGGGGTGGATGGATTGACAAAACCAATTGTTTTTTTTGATATTGATGGAACGTTATTAGATGATAAAAAGGTAATTCCAGAGTCTACGAAGAAAGCGGTTCGGCAGCTTCAGGATAAAGGGATTCAGACTGTCATTGCGACTGGGCGTGTCCCTAAGATGTTTTACTGGATTCAAAAGGAACTTAACATTGATTCTTATGTTTCCATGAACGGACAATATGTGGTGTACCAAGGAAAAGAGGTCTACTCCAATCCAATTGACCCTTGTGTCCTGCAATCCATGTCTGCTATGACGTTTCACAACGGCCATGCCTTAGCATATTGCAGTCATGAGGATTATAAAGTAAATGAAAAAAACCATCCGTTTATTGAAGCTAGCTTCGACTCCTTGATGATGCCCTATCCCGAGGTAGATAAAGATTATTTTAATCAATTGTCGATCTATCAAGGTCATTTATACTGCAGCGAAAAGGATGCGACACGTTATATCGATCGCTTCGCTGATTTCAGTTTCGTAAAATGGCATGATGTTGCCTACGATATTCTCCCACGCGGCGCATCTAAAGCAGTCGGGATTCGTAAACTTCTAGAAGTATTAGGTATTGAAAAAGAAAATGCCTTTGCCTTTGGGGATGGATTAAATGACATTGAGATGTTAACAACGGTAGGAACAGGAGTAGCGATGGGGAATGCTGTGCCAGAAGCAAAAGCAGCGGCGGATGTCATTACAACTTCTTCCTCTCAACATGGGATCCTCAATGGACTTATCAAGGTGGGTCTGTTGGAAGAAAGTCTTGCTTTTTAGTACTTACGAGTTAACGAACAGTTCTGGTAACTGTTTTGAAAAATTAGATGCTCATCTCTTTTGTCTTTATGGACGGTTCATGTGGACATATTTTACATATATCTTTCTCTCTTTGTCCTCATGAACTCTTCATGCGGACATATCTAGCTTAAATCCTTCTCTCTTTGTCCTCATGAACTCTTCATGCGGACATATCTTGCTTAAATCTTCCTCTTTTTGTCCTCATGGACGCTTCATGCGGACATATCTTGCTTAAATCTTCCTCTTTTTGTCCTCATGGACGCTTCATGCGGACATATCTTGCTTAAATCTTCCTCTTTTTGTCCTCATGGACGCTTCATGCGGACATATCTTGCTTAAATCTTCCTCTTTTTGTCCTCATGGACGCTCATGCGGACATATCTAGCTTAAATCCTTCTCTCTTTGTCCTCATGAAACAGCTATTCCTTCACGCGAAAAAAACCTGATTTCCATTTGGAAATCAGGTTTTTTAGTGGGCCTAAATGGACTCGAACCATCGACCTCACGCTTATCAGGCGTGCGCTCTAACCAGCTGAGCTATAGGCCCATATTGGAGCGGGTGATGGGAATCGAACCCACTACATCAGCTTGGAAGGCTGAGGTTTTACCAGTAAACTACACCCGCAATATAAATTTTGGAGGCAACACCCGGATTTGAACCGGGGATAGAGGTTTTGCAGACCTCGGCCTTACCACTTGGCTATGCTGCCTTAAAAATGGCTGGGCTAGCTGGATTCGAACCAACGCATGTCGCAGTCAAAGTGCGATGCCTTACCGCTTGGCTATAGCCCAATAGTTTAAAAAGAAAATGGGGCGACTGATGGGAATCGAACCCACGAATGCCTGAACCACAATCAGGTGCGTTAACCACTTCGCCACAATCGCCGAAATATATATCAATAGTAGTCAAGCTACTAGTAAAAAAATGGCGGTCCGGACGGGACTCGAACCCGCGACCTCCTGCGTGACAGGCAGGCATTCTAACCAACTGAACTACCGGACCAAAATTGCGGGGGCAGGATTTGAACCTACGACCTTCGGGTTATGAGCCCGACGAGCTACCAGACTGCTCCACCCCGCGATAATAGAAATTATAAAGTTTGGAAAATGCTCCATGTTTTGTTACTGACTGTCCCCATCTCAGAATGCCTATTCAAGCAGCAGCTCGATGGGTACAACTCGCAGTTTATTCTCGAAGCAACGCTCGTTGCTCCACCCCGCGATAATAAAAGATAAAAATATAAAGTTAAGTAAATATGGAGGAGGAAGAGGGATTCGAACCCCCGCGCGGTTTGACCCGCCTGTCGGTTTTCAAGACCGATCCCTTCAGCCAGACTTGGGTATTCCTCCGTAAAAAAATATGGTAGCTGCGGAGGGGATGAACCCCCAACCTCCTGCGTGACATGCAGGCATTCTAACCAACTGAACTACCGGACCAAATTGCGGGGGCAGGATTTGAACCTACGACCTTCGGGTTATGAGCCCGACGAGCTACCAGACTGCTCCACCCCGCGATAATAGAAATTATAAAGTTTGGAAAATGCTCCATGTTTTGTTACTGACTGTCCCCATCTCAGAATGCCTATTCAAGCAGCAGCTCGATGGGTACAACTCGCAGTTTATTCCTTGAAGCAACGCTCGTTGCTCCACCCCGCGATAATAGAAATATCAAATCAAGTAAATATGGAGGAGGAAGAGGGATTCGAACCCCCGCGCGGTTTGACCCGCCTGTCGGTTTTCAAGACCGATCCCTTCAGCCAGACTTGGGTATTCCTCCGTAAAAAAATATGGTAGCGGCGGAGGGGATCGAACCCCCGACCTTACGGGTATGAACCGTACGCTCTAGCCAGCTGAGCTACACCGCCATAATTAAATTTCAACCTGCGACTGGTCGGGAAGACAGGATTCGAACCTGCGACCCCTTGGTCCCAAACCAAGTGCTCTACCAAGCTGAGCTACTTCCCGTAAAATAAGCGCGCCCGAAAGGAGTCGAACCCATAACCTTCTGATCCGTAGTCAGACGCTCTATCCAATTGAGCTACGGGCGCAAAATAAACTAAATGGTGGAGGATGACGGGATCGAACCGCCGACCCTCTGCTTGTAAGGCAGATGCTCTCCCAGCTGAGCTAATCCTCCGAATTAATGTAAGTTTTTTTCAATATTACGAAAAATCTTGGTGACCCCTACGGGATTCGAACCCGTGTTACCGCCGTGAAAGGGCGGTGTCTTAACCGCTTGACCAAGGGGCCAAATACTAAAATTGGCAAAATAATAGCCCCAAAGGGGCGAAGCCTGGCAACGTCCTACTCTCACAGGGACAAAGTCCCAACTACCATCGGCGCTGAGAAGCTTAACTTCCGTGTTCGGTATGGGAACGGGTGTGACCTTCTCGCCTTAATTACCAGACTTATGAAATTAGAGAGATCGTTCTCTCAAAACTAGATAATATAGAAGAAATTTGGTAAAAACGAGTTTATTCGCTTTAGACTATGGTTAAGTCCTCGATCGATTAGTATCAGTCAGCTCCACATGTCGCCACGCTTCCACCTCTGACCTATCAACCTGATCATCTTTCAGGGATCTTACTAGCTTGACGCTATGGGAAATCTCATCTTGAGGGGGGCTTCATGCTTAGATGCTTTCAGCACTTATCCCGTCCGCACATAGCTACCCAGCGATGCCTTTGGCAAGACAACTGGTACACCAGCGGTGCGTCCATCCCGGTCCTCTCGTACTAAGGACAGCTCCTCTCAAATTTCCTGCGCCCACGACGGATAGGGACCGAACTGTCTCACGACGTTCTGAACCCAGCTCGCGTACCGCTTTAATGGGCGAACAGCCCAACCCTTGGGACCGACTACAGCCCCAGGATGCGATGAGCCGACATCGAGGTGCCAAACCTCCCCGTCGATGTGGACTCTTGGGGGAGATAAGCCTGTTATCCCCGGGGTAGCTTTTATCCGTTGAGCGATGGCCCTTCCATGCGGAACCACCGGATCACTAAGCCCGACTTTCGTCCCTGCTCGACTTGTAGGTCTCGCAGTCAAGCTCCCTTGTGCCTTTACACTCTACGAATGATTTCCAACCATTCTGAGGGAACCTTTGGGCGCCTCCGTTACTCTTTAGGAGGCGACCGCCCCAGTCAAACTGCCCACCTGACACTGTCTCCCACCCCGATCAGGGGTGTGGGTTAGAATTTCAATACAGCCAGGGTAGTATCCCACCGACGCCTCCACCGAAGCTGGCGCTCCGGCTTCTCAGGCTCCTACCTATCCTGTACAAGCTGTACCAAAATTCAATATCAGGCTACAGTAAAGCTCCACGGGGTCTTTCCGTCCTGTCGCGGGTAACCTGCATCTTCACAGGTACTATAATTTCACCGAGTCTCTCGTTGAGACAGTGCCCAGATCGTTACGCCTTTCGTGCGGGTCGGAACTTACCCGACAAGGAATTTCGCTACCTTAGGACCGTTATAGTTACGGCCGCCGTTTACTGGGGCTTCGATTCAGAGCTTCGCGTGAGCTAACCCCTCCTCTTAACCTTCCAGCACCGGGCAGGCGTCAGCCCCTATACTTCGCCTTGCGGCTTCGCAGAGACCTGTGTTTTTGCTAAACAGTCGCCTGGGCCTATTCACTGCGGCTCTTCGAGGCTATGAACCCCAAAGAGCACCCCTTCTCCCGAAGTTACGGGGTCATTTTGCCGAGTTCCTTAACGAGAGTTCTCTCGCTCACCTTAGGATTCTCTCCTCGCCTACCTGTGTCGGTTTGCGGTACGGGCACCTTTTATCTCGCTAGAGGCTTTTCTTGGCAGTGTGGAATCAGGAACTTCGGTACTATATTTCCCTCGCTGTCACAGCTCAGCCTTTACGAGAAGCGGATTTTCCTGCTTCTCAGCCTAACTGCTTAGACGCGCATATCCAACAGCGCGCTTACCCTATCCTCCTGCGTCCCCCCATCACTCAAACGATAAAGAGGTGGTACAGGAATATCAACCTGTTGTCCATCGCCTACGCCTTTCGGCCTCGGCTTAGGTCCCGACTAACCCTGAGCGGACGAGCCTTCCTCAGGAAACCTTAGGCATTCGGTGGATGAGATTCTCACTCATCTTTCGCTACTCATACCGGCATTCTCACTTCTAAGCGCTCCACCAGTCCTTACGGTCTAGCTTCAACGCCCTTAGAACGCTCTCCTACCACTGACACCAACGGTGTCAATCCACAGCTTCGGTGATACGTTTAGCCCCGGTACATTTTCGGCGCAGAGTCACTCGACCAGTGAGCTATTACGCACTCTTTAAATGGTGGCTGCTTCTAAGCCAACATCCTGGTTGTCTAAGCAACTCCACATCCTTTTCCACTTAACGTATACTTTGGGACCTTAGCTGGTGGTCTGGGCTGTTTCCCTTTTGACTACGGATCTTATCACTCGCAGTCTGACTCCCACGGATAAGTCTTTGGCATTCGGAGTTTGTCTGAATTCGGTAACCCGATGAGGGCCCCTAGTCCAAACAGTGCTCTACCTCCAAGACTCTTACTACGTGAGGCTAGCCCTAAAGCTATTTCGGAGAGAACCAGCTATCTCCAAGTTCGATTGGAATTTCTCCGCTACCCACACCTCATCCCCGCACTTTTCAACGTGCGTGGGTTCGGGCCTCCATCCAGTGTTACCTGGACTTCACCCTGGACATGGGTAGATCACCTGGTTTCGGGTCTACGACCACATACTAATACGCCCTATTCAGACTCGCTTTCGCTGCGGCTCCGTCTCTTCAACTTAACCTTGCATGTAATCGTAACTCGCCGGTTCATTCTACAAAAGGCACGCTATCACCCATTAACGGGCTCTAACTACTTGTAGGCACACGGTTTCAGGAACTATTTCACTCCCCTTCCGGGGTGCTTTTCACCTTTCCCTCACGGTACTGGTTCACTATCGGTCACTAGGGAGTATTTAGCCTTGGGAGATGGTCCTCCCTGCTTCCGACCGGATTTCACGTGTCCGGCCGTACTCAGGATCCACTCAGGAGGGAACGAAGTTTCAACTACAGGGCTTTTACCTTCTATGACGGGCCTTTCCAGACCGCTTCATCTACCCCGTTCCTTTGTAACTCCATGTTGAGTGTCCTACAACCCCAAGAGGCAAGCCTCTTGGTTTGGGCTAATCCCGTTTCGCTCGCCGCTACTTAGGGAATCGCGTTTGCTTTCTCTTCCTCCGGGTACTTAGATGTTTCAGTTCCCCGGGTCTGCCATCAATACCCTATGTATTCAGGTAAAGATACTGCTCCATTACGAACAGTGGGTTTCCCCATTCGGAAATCTCCGGATCAAAGCTTACTTACAGCTCCCCGAAGCATATCGGTGTTAGTCCCGTCCTTCATCGGCTCCTAGTGCCAAGGCATTCACCGTGCGCCCTTTCTAACTTAACCTAAAAGGTTTTACTCTATTTAATAGAGAGAAAAAACTAAAATGGCGATTTTACTCGGTTTTTACTTGGTTTCTTCTATACAATTATCTAGTTTTCAAAGAACGAAATGACTTTGAGAGAATTGCTCCCTCAAAACTAAACAAACAAAAAGCGGTCAACTTCTTATCAGTCCGTAAGGACTGCATTATCCTTAGAAAGGAGGTGATCCAGCCGCACCTTCCGATACGGCTACCTTGTTACGACTTCACCCCAATCATCTGTCCCACCTTAGGCGGCTGGCTCCTTACGGTTACCCCACCGACTTCGGGTGTTACAAACTCTCGTGGTGTGACGGGCGGTGTGTACAAGGCCCGGGAACGTATTCACCGCGGCATGCTGATCCGCGATTACTAGCGATTCCGGCTTCATGTAGGCGAGTTGCAGCCTACAATCCGAACTGAGAATGGTTTTATGGGATTGGCTAGGCCTCGCGGCTTTGCTGCCCTTTGTACCATCCATTGTAGCACGTGTGTAGCCCAGGTCATAAGGGGCATGATGATTTGACGTCATCCCCACCTTCCTCCGGTTTGTCACCGGCAGTCACCTTAGAGTGCCCAACTGAATGCTGGCAACTAAGATCAAGGGTTGCGCTCGTTGCGGGACTTAACCCAACATCTCACGACACGAGCTGACGACAACCATGCACCACCTGTCACTCTGTCCCCCGAAGGGGAAATTCCTATCTCTAGGAGTGTCAGAGGATGTCAAGACCTGGTAAGGTTCTTCGCGTTGCTTCGAATTAAACCACATGCTCCACCGCTTGTGCGGGCCCCCGTCAATTCCTTTGAGTTTCAGCCTTGCGGCCGTACTCCCCAGGCGGAGTGCTTAATGCGTTAGCTGCAGCACTAAAGGGCGGAAACCCTCTAACACTTAGCACTCATCGTTTACGGCGTGGACTACCAGGGTATCTAATCCTGTTTGCTCCCCACGCTTTCGCGCCTCAGCGTCAGTTACAGACCAGAAAGCCGCCTTCGCCACTGGTGTTCCTCCACATCTCTACGCATTTCACCGCTACACGTGGAATTCCGCTTTCCTCTTCTGCACTCAAGTCCCCCAGTTTCCAATGACCCTCCACGGTTGAGCCGTGGGCTTTCACATCAGACTTAAAGGACCGCCTGCGCGCGCTTTACGCCCAATAATTCCGGACAACGCTTGCCACCTACGTATTACCGCGGCTGCTGGCACGTAGTTAGCCGTGGCTTTCTGGTTAGGTACCGTCAAGGTACCGGCAGTTACTCCGGTACTTGTTCTTCCCTAACAACAGAGCTTTACGACCCGAAGGCCTTCATCGCTCACGCGGCGTTGCTCCATCAGACTTTCGTCCATTGTGGAAGATTCCCTACTGCTGCCTCCCGTAGGAGTCTGGGCCGTGTCTCAGTCCCAGTGTGGCCGATCACCCTCTCAGGTCGGCTACGCATCGTCGCCTTGGTGAGCCGTTACCTCACCAACTAGCTAATGCGCCGCGGGCCCATCTGTAAGTGTCGGCCGAAACCGACTTTCAACTTTTCCTCATGAGAGGAAAAGGATTATCCGGTATTAGCACCGGTTTCCCGGTGTTATCCCAGTCTTACAGGCAGGTTGCCCACGTGTTACTCACCCGTCCGCCGCTAACCAACAGGAGCAAGCTCCTATTGATTCGCTCGACTTGCATGTATTAGGCACGCCGCCAGCGTTCGTCCTGAGCCAGGATCAAACTCTCCAAGAAAGTTGATTAGCTCATAATTTAAAACGTTGGCTTCATTTCATAAGAAAATGAATATTTATTGTTTGTTGACGTTTTTGTTTGTTTAGTTTTCAAAGAGCAATCAGTGACAGGATATTATCATATCACTTTATGAACCAGGATGTCAATTATTATTTTAAAATAATTTTTCGTCCTGCTCAACGAGTATTAATACTATCAGATTCATTTAACCTTGTCAACATCTGATAATTATTTTTTCAATGAGTGGTTTGCCGATCGTGGCATCCCCTCATCAGGATTACTATATTACTATCCTATCAAAAGGAAGTCAACACCTATTAAACATTTTTTTAAAAAAGCCTTTTTCGTAAAAATTAAAGAAAGCCTGATTACTTAAACATAATCAGGCAGCTTAACCATAAATGTAGTTCCCTTTCCCATTTGACTTGTTACTTGTATCGTTCCTTTATGTGTTTCGACAATCCATTTTGCAATGGATAGTCCAAGTCCATGGCCGCCTATTTGGCGGGATCGGGATTTATCAGCCCGATAAAAGCGTTCAAAAATTTTGTGATAATCCTCTTTCTTAATCCCAATCCCTGTATCTTGAACGATAATTCTTATTTCTCGCCCTTCTTTTAGGAGATTCAGTTTTACCTCGCCGCCATCTGGTGTATATTTGATCCCATTGTCCAAAAGGATATAGATCAACTGCGATATCCTTTGAGGATCTCCTTTAACGTTTGTAGCAGCAGTTGCAGATAACTCTAGCTGAATTTGTTTGCGGGCTGCAATCGGATGTAAGGACTCGATTGCTTTTTCAGCTAAGGGCTTTAGATCAAAAACTTCTGTTTTCAGCACATTTGTATTCGAATCTGAACGTGCGAGGGTTAACAGATCGCTGACTAGGTTCGTCATTCGTTTGACCTCCTCCCTCATATTTGCAAGCAGCTTACCTGCCATCGCATCCTTTTGGGTATCAACTGTCATTTCCAGCGCATCAACAGATGATAGCAAGACACTTAGAGGTGTCCGTAATTCATGGGAAGCATCCCCCACAAATTCTCGCTGCCTGTTAAAGGCAGATCTAATCGGAACCATCGCTCGTTTAGACATACGCAGGCTAATATAGATGGCAACTCCCACAAAAACAATCCCCAGCACAATAAGAATGACCAGAACCCAGTGAAATAACCGATAGGCAAATGAGACATCTTTTCCTATATATATTTGGCCGAAAAATTGACCTTTGTAATAAACTGCATGGCTGGCAATCATCATATGGATATCTTGAGATTCATCAGGCGCATGGAATTGTGCTCTTCCTCTAGTTGGTTTCTGATCCATGCGTAGAATTTCATTTTGAATATCCTGTCGATTGAACAAATGTTTATTTAAGAGTGAGAGTAATTGCTGCCGTAAGCGGGGATTTGCCTCGCTGCCCATTACTACTTTCCCGCTAGTATCCATTACATAGTAGAAGGACTGATCAACTCCAGAAAAAGTCACTTCTTGATTTTGGATTCCTCTAAGGTCATTTTGACCATTCATACTTAACAAGTTCTCAAGGTAACCCGCTTCCTGCGAAACTAGGGACCGCAGCTCCCGTTCTTGTGTATTTAGAACGACAAAGTAAAGAACCGAATAAACAACAATAATAAACAAAATGAGAAAAAGCATGATAAGTCCGCTAAAATTTCGGGTTAACCGGTTTTGGGTATTTCTAAAAACATCTTGATCCCCGCGATTCAAAAGGAGGTCGATGATGGAAAAAAAATTACGTTTCAAATTTATATCCCACCCCTCTTATACTTTGAAGTTTATCTTGTTTAAGGATTAAGGATAGTTTTTTACGGATTAATTTAACGGTTGCATCAATTGTCTTCATCGTGACTTCTGTTTCAAGACCCCAGACCCGCTCATAAATAAGCTCGCGGGGCAGGACTTGTCCTTTATTTTTCATAAGTAAATCTAATAATTGAAATTCTCGGGGACTAAATTGGATTTCAATGTCTGCAAACCGAACGATGTGGCTGGCCCGATTAAGAACGAGACCATCTATCTCCGTCTCTTCTTCTACAATTGGTGCATAATTACGGCGGGATAGTGCTCGCAGCCTGGCTAATAGTTCGTCAAATTCAAAAGGTTTAACAAGATAATCATCTGCACCGGAGTCAAGACCTTCAATCCGGTCTTGGACAGTATCTTTGGCAGTGAGCATCAAGATGGCACCTGAATAACCTTGCTTTCTTAAACGCTTGCAGACATCGACACCGTCTCCATTTGGCATCATCCAATCCATAATGATCACATCATAATGTGCAGAGGTTGCATAGTAGAAGGCGTCATCCCCTTCCTTGACCCATTCTACATTGCAATTACCTTTCTTTTTCAACATATAAACCATTAAATCACCTAGGCGACTATCGTCTTCTGCTAATAGGACATTCATCTATAACATGCTCCTTTTTCCCGCTTTTGTCTATATGTATCCTAATGAAGATAGCTTAAGTTTGCCTTAACAAAAAAGAGGCACCCGGCCATGGCTGGTGTACCCCCTTTTTGAAACCCGTATTCAGCTGTTTACCATGATTGTAGTTGTGTTTGGTGAAAACTCGATGAAAAGTAGCAGTTCAATTACATTTTTCTAATAGAAAAAGAGCACTACCCATTTCTGGGACAGTACTCTTCAGGTCACTCCTATGCAATTTCTCTTTCCATTTTTAGCCTTTTTCTTTTTCTATCTGCACCTATTACCTTCAAGGATAGATAGATTCCTGATCCAGTTAAGAAAATCATTGCGATGGCTGTAAGGTCAATTAACCATTTAATATTTGTCGTTCCAATTCGTCCTTCATGAAGCCCTCTAATAATACTCATGAATGAACCCGATTGCGAACCTTTTGTACCAAATCCATTTTGTCCGCCAGGGCCAGCAAACTGCCGATTTGAATTACTTTGTGCGCTTCCGCTGGTTTGATTATTAGTTGTACCATTAGCTTGAGATGATGTGTTTGACTGTGATTGAGTTTGGCTCGAACCTTGCGTTTGTCCTGCTGGTTGGGTTGAATTTGTAGTCGTACCTTGCTGTTGCCCAGGCATCATGCCAGGCTGAAAATTACCTCGTTGTTCTGTTTTTGATGACTGACCGATTAGCCACGGTTCATTCATGAGCAGACCCGTAATAGATTCCATCAAGATAAATATCGAACAGATTAACCCGATCCATAAATGTGCTTTCCTTGTTTTTTTCATTAGAATACACTCCTATTTGTAATTACTTTTTAGTTGCCGGACTTTCCACTTGTCATTCCTTGTCCACTTCGCTGCATGTTGCCGCTAGGCATTTGGCCCATGCCGCCTTGCATGCCGCCCATACCTTGCATCATTCCGCCTTGTTGGTTCGTTGATGAACTACTTGAAGATAGCTGTGGTAATTCGACCGTTTCGCCTTCTGTTACGCCTTCAGTGATCTCGACATATTCGTCGGTAGAAATACCAGTTTTAACGGTTTTTTGTTGACCTGACGTAGTTGTGGAGCTATCAGTGCTTGTACCGGTCGAATCGACAATTACATATTTTTCATTATTGTTTGTATAGATGGCATCAGCAGGTACATATAATGCATCTGTTTTACTAGCTGTTAATATAGTAGCTTCTGTACTCATACCAGCTTTAAGGTTGGTGGGTTTTTCAATATGAATGGTTACAGCGAAGGTTGATGAGCCATTTGTTGAGGTTCCTTCTTCCGCAACATCTGTTACTTTTCCTGTGTATGTCACATCAGGATAGGCGCTAACAGCTAAAGTTACAGTTTGGTCTTTTTTCACTTTAGGAATGTCCAATTCATCGACTTGAACGACTGTTTGCAAATCGTTGTAATTGGTTAGGTGTGCGACCACCATGCCTTTGTTGATCCGGTCTCCTGAGGCAACCGAAACCGTGGTAATCGTTCCAGCAGTTGGCGCTGTAATTGGATCGCTGTCATCCGTAAAGGTTACTAATGTTTCCCCAGCACTTACGGTGTCTCCAGCAGAGACTAACACCTCATCGATTTCGTTATTATCAGCTGTTGCTTTTATATCCTCTGTGGTTACAGGTTCAACTGTTCCCGAACCGCTAATCGTCACTTCCAACTTCCCTTTTTGGACAGTAGCTGTTCGAACTTGTGTAGTAGTACTTGTACTAACACTGCTTCTGGAGTGAAACCATTGATAGCCGACATACCCAACAACTAGTACACTTATCAGTATCCAAATCCACTTTTTCATTTATCTAGACTCCTTTGATCATGGAGCAGTCCGGACCCGCTCCAAACATTTTTAATTTCATGAGCCTATTATCATGTGCCTCCCTTAACTTATCCTTAATAAAAATTAAAAAAGTAAAAAAGTGCCTGACACCCAAAATAGAATATGCTGGTGTCAGGCACTAATAAATGGCATAGGAAGTTGGAAATGTTGCTAATGGTGTCAGGGACCAATAAGTGGCATAGGAAGGTGGATATGTTGCTAATGGTGTCAGGCACCAATAAATCGCATAGGAAGGTGGATATGTTGCTAATGGTGTCAGGCACCCTTTGAAACAACAAAAGCAGCCGTTTGCAGGGCTGCTTTTGTTTATTAGAAGTAATACATCCTCTTTATCGGTTGTCAACTTTTTCTGGATAGAGGTCATGGTTCATCAAGCGGTAGTTTGCCATTTCCTCATATTTTGTACCTGGTTTTCCATAGTTGCACCATGGGTCAATGGAGATTCCACCGCGTGGCGTAAATTTACCCCAAACCTCAATATAGCGCGGATCGAGCAATTTAATTAGATCATTCATGATGATATTTACACAGTCTTCATGGAAATCTCCATGGTTCCTAAAACTGAAAAGGTATAACTTCAACGACTTGCTCTCCACGATTTTTTTATCTGGAACGTAAGAAATATACATTGTCGCAAAATCCGGCTGACGAGTCAGCGGACACAAGCTAGTAAATTCCGGGCAATTGAATTTCACGAAATAATCACGCTCTGGATGGAGATTGTCCACTGCCTCCAAAACCTCAGGTGCATATTCAAATGAATAGGTAGTTCCTTGATTACCTAATAGTGTTAAATCCTTTAATCCTTCTTCGTGGCTGCGGCCAGACATAAAAAAACCCCCTATAAAAATGTGTCCCCACGCTTTATAAGAGAGTTTCAGCTGACGATCCTTTAACTACTCGGATAAAAAAACAAAAAGCCACGTCCGATATGGACATGGCTGAAAGTCATGTATCCATAGTTTTTTATAGAGGGTATCAGCTATGAACCTCTCCCGTTCAAGTACGGGTATTCTCATCTCTATATAATAGAGAATGGGCTGAAAAACGTCAAACAGAAAATATAGGTAAACCGATTCCAACGATTTAATGCCCTCTCGGAAGAGCATGTTCCTACTTTAGATTATCATTTAACACATTCTCTTCTAAGACTGATAGATCACCATACACTCTGGTGATATTGTTTGCGCCCCAAGCACAAAGGGAATCTAAAATTCCTTGCAAACTCCTGCCATATTCACTAAGCTCATACTCAACCTTGGGCGGTACTTGATTATATACAATCCGGTTAATAACGCCGTCTTCTTCTAATTCTCGTAACTGCTGCGTTAACATCTTTTGGGTAATATCCGGCATCAAGCGTTTTAATTCACTTGTTCGTTTTTTTCCATGTGTTAAATGGCAAAGAATGACGCATTTCCACTTTCCCCCGATGACCTCTAGTGTCGCCTCAACCGATATATTGTACTTCTTTTTCTTCATCAATTAGTCCTCCGTCCCCATAGGCACCAATAAGTACCTACCGTACTTTTTAGTGTCTATATCACTTTAAAGTGCGTACTTTTCCTTTGTGCTCATATATCCCATAATAACATTTGCCGGTTGAAATATCACACTTTGATTCTTTTTATAGGTTTGCTTTTAACCAATCATTCATGCAATAGCACCACTTTAGGAGGAGAGATAAAAATGACGTTAGATAAAAAAAGAAGTACTTTCGCTCTATTAGCATTAGCCGTTAGCGCTTTTGCGATTGGAACAACGGAGTTTATCAGTGTAGGGCTTCTGCCGCTCATAGCAAAGGATTTACAAATATCAGTTACAACTGCCGGCTGGACTGTTTCTTTATATGCCTTAGGAGTAACTTTCGGGGCTCCTATACTTACTTCACTCACTTCAAGGATGTCTCGTAAATCCTTATTACTTTGGATCATGGTTGTTTTTATTATCGGCAATGGGTTGGCAGCAAGCGCATCAAGCATTGGGATTTTATTGGCGGCCCGAGTGATATCGGCCTTTTCACATGGTGTCTTTATGTCGATCGGTTCTACCATCGCTGCAGATTTAGTCCCGGAGAATCGAAGAGCCAGTGCGATATCGATCATGTTTTCAGGGCTAACGGTGGCAACCGTTACTGGTGTCCCGTTTGGAACCTTTATTGGCCAGCAATTCGGCTGGAGAATGGCGTTTGTTATTATCGTCGCAGTCGGCGTGATTGCCTTCTTTGCCAACAGTATCCTTGTTCCGTCTGATTTACGAAAAGCGGTCCAAACAACGTTCCGCGATCAGTTCAAATTGATAACCAATGGTCGGCTTTTGCTTTTATTTAGTATTACTGCATTAGGTTATGGAGGAACTTTTGTAGTCTTTACGTACCTATCCCCTATATTGCAAGATGTAACAGGCTTTAAGGAAAGCACTGTTGCTGTGATTTTGCTTGTTTATGGTGTCGCGATTGCCATCGGGAATATGGTTGGCGGCAAGCTGTCTAACCAAAATCCCATTAAGGCGTTGTTTTATATGTTTATCATCCAGGCTGTTGTTTTATTTATTTTACTATTTACGGCACCTTTTAAGATTGCAGGATTAATTACGATTTTCTTCATGGGTTTATTGGCTTTTATGAATGTGCCTGGATTACAAGTTTACGTCGTTATGTTAGCAGAACGGTTTGTGCCGACTGCTGTTGATGTTGCATCGGCGATTAATATTGCCGCCTTTAATGCTGGAATTGCCATCGGATCCTTCTTTGGCGGCGTGATTACCGACTCGATTGGATTAATCCACACCTCTTGGATTGGAGCATTAATGGTCCTAGGAGCGGTCATTCTTACTGGCTGGAGCCGAAGCCTTGAAAAGAAGGATCGTAAGGAAACCGTTAATATGGTTGAAAAAGTTATTTAATTTTTTTAACCCTATGATTCATGACAGGCTTGGGGCGGTCTAATCCCCCCTGCCTTTTTATAAAAAATTATTTTGGAGGAAGAACTATAATGATTAACAACTTACAAGATACAACAACACTTAGCAATGGAGTAAAAATGCCTTGGTTTGGGCTTGGAGTATTTAAAGTAGAAGAAGGGCCTGAACTTGTGAATGCCGTAAAGTTCGCGATTAAGCATGGATACCGCAGTATTGATACTGCTGCTATTTATGAAAACGAGGAAGGAGTAGGAAAAGCAATCCGTGAAGGGATTAAAGAGGCGGGTATTGCAAGAGAAGAACTTTTTGTCACATCAAAAGTTTGGAATAGTGACTTAGGCTATGAATCAACTCTAGCAGCTTATGAAACAAGCTTAAAGAAATTGGGGTTAGACTATTTAGATTTATATTTAATTCACTGGCCAGTTGACGGAAAATATAAAGATGCATGGCGGGCCTTGGAAACTCTTTATAAAGAAGGCAGAGTAAAGGCGATTGGCGTAAGTAACTTCCATGTTCACCATCTTGAAGATTTAATGAAAGATGCTGAGATTAAGCCAATGATTAATCAGGTGGAATACCATCCACGGTTAACACAAAAAGAAGTTCGAGCTTTTTGCCAGCAACACGGGATTCAATTGGAGGCCTGGTCACCATTAATGCAAGGGCAGTTATTAGACCAGCCCATCATCCAGGCAATTGCTGATAAATATAACAAATCTACCGCCCAAGTGATATTGCGTTGGGATCTCCAAAACCAAGTTGTTACCATTCCAAAATCAACAAAAGAACATCGAATCGTCGAGAACTCGTCTATTTTTGACTTCGAACTTACTAAAACAGAACTGGAACAAATTGACGGTTTGAACCAAAACCATCGCGTCGGCCCAGACCCCGACAACTTCGACTTCTAAACAACCAAAAGGGTTGGTCACGGTGCTCATCACCATTACCAACCCTTTTATTGTGTTAATCTACTTATTGGTGCCTGTCACCCTTTAGAATATTTTCCCTGGGTTTAGGATGTTTTTGGGGTCGAGGTTGGCTTTGATTGTTTTCATGATAGGGATTAGGTCTCCGTGTTCTTCCTGCAAGAACGCTTTTTTGCCAAGTCCGATGCCGTGTTCACCGGTGCAGGTTCCCCCTTTGGATAAAGCATAGGAGACAATTTGATGATGAACTCCTTCGACTACTTCCGACTCTTCTTCACTGTTCGGATCAATCGGCAAGCAGGCATGGTAGTTGCCATCACCGACGTGGCCTAAAACAGCCCCATCTAAGCCAAATTTCTCAATGACACTCCTCGTCTGCTTTAAGGCCCCGGCCAGTTCCGATAATGGGACGCAGACATCGGTAAACATTAAGACTCTGCCAGGATTAGCGGCCTGAATAGCAAAGGCCGCATGGTGCCTTGCCTCCCATAATTGGGCCCTTCTTAACGAGTCATTCTCAAATTCAAAGGAAACACATTGCTCATCCTTCAGAATCTCTTGCATGACTTCTACACTATATGTAACTTCCGGTTCATTGCCGCTAAACTCTAGGAACAGGGTTGGCTCCTCCCTGAATTCAGTATTTTTAAAATGATTAACGGCTCGAATTGTTTTTTCATCGACCAGCTCAATTTTCCCGATCGCTAGACCTGCTTTTAAGAGAATTGCAGCTGCATTTCCGGCAGCTTCAATCGAAGGAAACGTGGCTTTCACAGCAGATATGGCCTCTGGAATTCCGCGCAGCTTTAGAGTAAGCTCTGTAAAAATACCCAGTGTCCCTTCTGATCCGACAAACAAGCCTGTTAAATTGTAGCCTGCCGATGATTTAAAAGAATGCCCACCTGTTCGAATGATGGATCCATCGGCTAAAACCACCTCTAACCCGAGGACTTGATCACGCATGACTCCGTATTTTACGCTGTTGGTACCACTTGCATTCGTAGCAGCCATTCCGCCAATCGATGCGTCCGCCCCTGGATCCGTTGGAAAAAACAACCCATGTTTTTTCAAGGCTTGATTGAGCTGATTTCTAGTCACCCCTGGCTGGACAATTACTTGAAAGTCATCAGGCCGGATCGATACGATTTGATTCATTAGGCTGAAATTAAGACTGATGCCCCCATGAACCGGAATAATATGCCCTTCCAAACTTGTCCCAGCCCCGTAGGGGACAAGGGGAATAGAATGTTCACCGGCGAATTGAACAATCCTGCTTACTTCCTCTTTTGACTTAGGAAACACAACGGCATCCGGCCTGAATGGCGGATGGTATGCCTCCCCTTTACTGTGCTGTTCTAAAAGGGTTTCATTAATTGAAACCCGCTCCCTATCCCCGATAATCGCTAACAATTCATCATAAAGATTCATTCTGGTCTCCTCCATCACATTGAAAACTAGTAATCTATCTTAATCACTATTTTAATCTGCGAGAATATTAATTTATAGTTAATATTAAAAATTTCCACTCTTTTCTTTGGAATCAACGCTATTTAAATAATAAATTTCTGAGGAAAAGTCTTCCTTAATCAAAGGCAGGGTAAAGCCTATCTTCATCAGCTCATCCCCATAAAAAAAACTGTCCTCGTTATTTATTTTGTATTTAAGCTGTGGATTCAGTCCCTGTAATCTCAATCGTAAAAAAGGTGGATTCGGCATTGCCAGCGTTTTATAATAAAATACCACCGCTTCCTTTTGACCGGCTCCTACATACATCCAGGCAGTATCCATCCCCTCAAAAGGACTCCACAGCCGATACAAATCACCAAAAAGGACAATATCTTTTATTTGATGATAGAGCTGGATTTCCTTCCTGACTAACTCTCTATCTTTCCTGCTTAGTTTATCAACATTTAATTCAAACCCAAGATTGGCTGCCATCGCGACATGACACCTCATCAGCAATGGCGTCACCCTGCCTACCTGATGATTCGGGACATCTGATACATGGGCACCCATGGTGATGGCTGGATAAACGATACTTGTTCCATACTGAATTTTCAGCCTTTCGACCGCATCCGTATCATCACTCGTCCAGGTTTGCGGCATGTAATAAAGCATCCCTAGGTCAAAGCGGCCGCCACCGCCCGAACAGCTTTCAAACAATATCTTTGGAAAGCGTGCCGTTAATACCTCTAATATTCGATACAACCCGAGCATATAGCGATGGGCCGTCTCCTTCTGCCTTTCTGGAGGCAGTGCTGCTGACCCCGCTTCTGTCATATTTCGGTTCATATCCCATTTTACATAGGAAATTGGGGCACTCTGAAAAAGAGTAGTGAGCGTGTCAATCAGCCAGTCACGTACTTCTTTCCGGCTTAAATCCAGAACAAGCTGATTTCTCGAAAGGGTTCGATTCCTCCCCGGTACATGCAGACACCAATCTGGATGCCTGCGGTACAAATCACTGTCCGGCGAAACCATTTCCGGCTCGACCCACAAACCGAATTGCATCCCCTTCCCATTGAGATAACGCGCTAATCCGTTTAATCCATTGGGCAGTTTTTTTCGATTAACCTCCCAATCACCGAGCGAACTCTTTGCATTATCACGGCGGCCAAACCAGCCATCATCTAAAACAAACAGCTCAACGCCAAGTTCCTTAGCGGCATCAGCAATATCCCTTAACTTTTTTTCGGTAAAATGAAAATAGGTAGCCTCCCAATTATTAATCAAAATAGGCCGTGTCCTGTCCCGATAAACCCCCCGGCAAATCCTGCTCTGAATAATTTTATGAAAAGTCCTCGACATTCCGCCTAAACCCTCTGAAGAATAGACCATCACCACCTCTGGTGTTTGAAAAATCTCCCGCGGCGATAAAACCCAAGAAAAATTAAACGGATTAATCCCCATGCTGATTCGAGTTATCTCAAAAGGATCCACCTCAATCGAAGCCTGAAAATTCCCGCTATAGACCAGGCTAATTCCATAAACCTCGCCATAGTCTTCAGTTGCATTTTTTGATAATAACGCCAGAAAGGGATTCTGCTGATGACTGCTCGCACCCCTTGGCGAAGAAATGGATTGAACACCGTGGGCCATCGGCCGTCGTTCTATCTGCCTTTCTCTAGCCCACGTTCCCTGGAGATGAAGCCAGTCCCAATTCGAGTTATGGAAATCAACAGACATGCTCATACATTTCTCTATCTTCACCTCACGGCTGCCTAGATTTTCAAATGAGACCGACCTCGTGATCACCTCAACATCACGGTAAATCGTATAATGCAAGTTCAGTCCAACACCAAGCATGGAATCTACCAATGTTACAACCAGTGTGTCCGCCTCATCCTCCTCCTCCACATAGGCCATTGGCAGCTCATTCAAGCGAGGTTTTCCTTTAAGAATTTCATATGAATCATATACAAATTCAGTAACCGTTGACCCGTCAGGACTTTGAAGCAGATAGGCTGGCGTTCGGAAGTCGCCATTTCCAAAGGCAGGATATTCCTGCGGCAGGGTATCAAGCGAAAAACCGGGATCAGAAGGTTCATTCATCGGTGAAAAAGTCCGGCCCTTGACTGGCAGAATCGCTGAAGGCTGGAGCATACGAACCGAACTCCCCCAATATACATGCGCTAAATATTTTCCATGGACAAGTTGAATCATGTAACTGATTTTGCCATTATATAAATGAAATAGCTTCTGATCTTCCTTCCATTCAATCGGCATCCAACCACTCCTAAAAAGACATTTACTTCACTATATTCATGGCTGAGGTGGAAAATGGTGTCAGGGCATACATAAAAGTGAGAATTTTTGCAGATAATATATATTAGCTAAATTTTAGAATTGATATAGGAAGTGTAACGATGGATTACTTGAATCATCTTATTGAACACTTTGGCTATCTTGGGATTATTTTCGCTTTGGTCGGTGGAATTATTGGTTTGCCAATTCCTGATGAGGTTCTTCTTACTTATGTTGGCTATAATGTTTTTGAGGGGAAATTAGCGTATCTGCCCTCACTCCTATGTGCCTATTTTGGGGCAAGCAGCGGCATTACGCTTAGCTTTATATTAGGGATTGTGTTAGGAGCGCCATTTTTACATAAATTTGGTCCAAAGCTCCATATTAGTGAGGCAAAAATTGAACGAACGAAGAAATTGTTCAATAAATTTGGTCCATTCCTTCTTGTTATAGGTTTTTTCATTCCAGGAGTGCGGCATATTACGGCGTATCTCGCAGGAATCAACCACTTCTCTTATAAAAAGTTTGCCCTGTATGCTTATTTAGGTGCACTGCTATGGTGCTTTGCCTTTATATCTCTTGGCAGAATACTTGGTGAAAATTGGGTATTTGTAGGAACCTATTTTTCTAGATATAGTATCTATATAATTGTTTTTTTCCTAGTTGGAATCCTCCTGTCCTATTCCTATTTGAAGAAAAGAAAAGTAATGAAGTTAGAAAAAGATGCCCTCAACTAAAGGGCATCTTTTTTTTGCTATCATCACCAGCCTCGGCTTGCCCCGCCCCCGCCAGAGGAGCCGCCCCCGCCCCCGCGGGAACCGCCGCCACCGCCTCCTCTTCCGCCCCCGCGTGATAAAATGGAGAGGAGTAAGTAGGTCAGGGTGCCTCCGAAAAATTTAAAGTCAAGGAAGACCACAACAAGAACAATAATAACGATCAGCCAGGATGGGATTCCGATTCCTTTATCCTTTGGGGCCGTTTTTTGGCCGTTCTCGCCATTATATTCCGCAAGAACCTCTTTGGCTAGTGCTTGATAGGTTTCCATTACAGCTTGGTTTGGCCGGTTATTTTTTAAATAAGGAATAGCATATTGATCTAAGATTCGGCCGGCTTTCGCATCGGGAATTCTTCCTTCAAGTCCGTAGCCGACCTCAATCCGAATTTTGTGTTCCTTCATTGATAAAACAAGCAGGACCCCATTGTCCTCTTTTTTGCTGCCGATTCCATATTGACGGAATGCCTCGTTCGCGTATTCTTCGATGGATTTATCGCCAATGGATTCAACGGTCAACACAGCGACCTGTGCTGTTGTCTGATCTTCAATGTTTCTGCCTATGTTGATTAATTGTGCTTTTTCTGTTTCATTTAGGACATTGGCAAAATCTTGTACATAAATATCTCCGACGGGAGCAGGTATTTGGACATCCTCAGCAAGTGCACGGGCTGCACACAGAAATAACGTGGTAAAAACCAATAAGAAGCTGAAGATCCGTTTTGCTTTCATTACCCATTGCCTCCAAAATCAACTTTTGGGGCTTGTTGGGCTTGTGGGTCTGCTTTGAAATATTCTTTTTGATCAAACCCGCCGATTCCTGCAATAATCGAGCCCGGGAATCTTTTTACCTTTTTATTAAATTCGGCAACTTGCTCATTATAATCCTTACGCGCAACAGCTATTCTGTTTTCGGTTCCTGCCAGTTCATCCATTAACTGGGTAAATTGCTGGTCCGCTTTAAGGTTAGGATAATTTTCAACGACAACAAGCAGGCGGCTTAATGCACCGGATAATTGATCGTTAGCGGTTGCTTCTTCTTCCGGGGTTTTTGCACCGGCAAGCCGTGCACGTGCATCTGAGATCGAGGCAATGACTTCTTTTTCATGAGCGGCGTAGCCTTTTACGGTATTGACTAAGTTCGGTATTAAATCGAGCCTTCGCTGGAGTTGATTGTCGATTTGAGCATGTGACTGATTTACGTCTTCTTCTAGATTGACAAAACTGTTATAGCTGGACATAAACATGAGGCCGGAGATAACAATGACTGCGACCACAATTCCTATTCCTAACCAACCTTTTTTCAATCTTATCACGTCCTTTCTCACCTATAGTATATATCACTAAGTAAATAAGTTCCCTTTTTAGCCATTTAAAAACTTACCTATAAATCCAATTTAATTAAACGTTTGATTAGTTTTTAATTTGACTAAGCTTAACCAGGCTCACAAGGTTTTAATTAAACGTTTGATTAATTTTTTTCAGTGGCCACTCCATTTGAATTTAAGAATTTGTTAAGTTCCTTATGGCATAATAAATCCATCAAAAACTCTTGGCACTAAAACTTTCCTCCAACTAATTAATCGTTTGTTTAATTTTTTGTAAAACATAAATTTGAAACCTTTTGTGGACATGGTCGTATATATATGTATCTATACGAAGTTTTACCTACAATAAACTCTAATTGACGGGGAGATATAAATTGGGATTATACATTTTGCAAATTGGACAGTATGCTTTTGAAATTTATTATTGGCTTATCTTAATATCGATTTTCGGTTCCTGGTTTCCACAGTTCCAATCTACAAAGTTGGGGATATGGATTTCTAAACTCGTCGAACCATATTTAGGCTTCTTTAGGCGTCTCATCCCTCCACTCGGGCCTATTGATATTTCACCAATTATCGCTATATTTGTTTTTAGATATGTACGAGGATTTGCGCTAGAAGGATTACGCCAGTCATTGAATGTAATTGGGGTTTGAGAATAATTAAACCGCAAAAAGCCTGAAGAGGGAACCTTTATAATAAAGTGGTTCCTCTTCAGGTTTTTCAATGTTAGGATTCTACCCTTCCACCATAGTTTTACTAATCAAACGTTTGATTAGTTTTCTTTTTCACACCAATCAATCGTATATTCCAGGTCATTTACACGATTCTTGGTAAAAACTCTTTCCACGTAATGAAGCTTGTCCTCTGTCATGAACATCACCGTCGAACTCCTCGTTCCATAATGCTCACTCTCAATAAACAACGGTGAAAGCAGCCGTTCCCATTCCAATGAAACCCCTGTATTTGGAAGAGTCTCATCCGGGGCGGGATCTGCATTTTGCAGCAGGGCAAACAACGCTTCTGCCATCCCATCGTTTTTCTCACTTATTATTCGTGCCAAACCTTCCCTCCCTTTTTCTACCTTCGGCCAGCTGCTATTTAATAAATGATTACTCACCCCATATATACCAGGCTTTAATTTTTCCAGTTTCTGGCCGACATTAGAATAATAATATAAATCGTGCTCATCCCCTGCCAATAAGTTATAACCGGGATACATGTGATTATGTGCTGCAAGATGCTGCATATATTCTTCTATATTCCCTTTATATTTCAAGGCATCCGCCACTAATTCTCCACGTGAGCGTTTTCCCTCTGTTGCTTCGTTTGGATTACGGTAATTTGTCAATGCCGCAAAGCGCCCGCTAGTGGTCACTCCCATCCACGTGCCCATTTTTTCTAGATCTCGCCCTGCCAGAATGTCAGGATAATCCTCCCAAAAGTGCGCGGGAGCGGTTGGCCGTCGATAAAATTCATCACGATTTGCCGCAACAATTAGTGGATACTCCTTATGAATTCGATATGAAAATAGAATCAAGCACACAAAGATCACAACCTTTATAAAATATACACTAATACTGAATAGACTTCCCCTTTCATCATTCGTCACACTCTCAACAAAAACCTTTAATCGGTGCCTGTCACCTTTTTTAACTCCACCGACTTGTTAATGGTGACAGGCACCGGTGAAAGCATGGAATTATTTTTGGGGTTTAGCGGAAAATAATCTTGTTTGAAGGATGAATAGGAGGTTATATTATGTCTGAATTAGAGCCGCTTGAGTATGATACGGGTACTGCGATTCGCGATTATGACATTATTCAAATTACTCAAACTGAGAATGGGTATGAGGTCCTGCTGGATGTAAATTTAGACAGCGGATACTCTTTAGCAAGAACAAAATTAGAAATCACTCATGAAGATTTACAAGGCTATGAAACAAATGAAGTAGAAGAAGGCATTAAATATGCGTTAGGGTTTTTCTCATAAGAGACATATCTTAAACGGAGGAAATATCCCCGCTCATTGCTCTATAGCAGCGAAGCAGGGATATTTTCTTTATATGACGAGACGAATTTGGTTCCCTGCTGGATCACTAGTGACATAAAAGTTTCCTTCATTCCTTAAAGGAGCACCAATTTGCTCTAGTTGTTCCAAGACTTTTTTTCTTGCCTCCTGATTTGGGAAGACAATTGAATACCAATTTAAACCAACGCTATTTTTCGGCGGCGTTGGAGCTCCTGCTCCCTGCCACGTATTGATGGCAACATGATGGTGATACCTGCCGGACGAAAGAAATACTGCTTGCGGGTAATAACTTACAACCTCAAAGCCAATTCCTTTTGTGTAGAATTCTTTTGTTTTTTCTAAATCACCTACATGTAGATGTATATGCCCCATAATGGTTCCAGACGGAAGGCCTTTCCATTCAGTATCACTCTCAGCTAAAATACCTTCTGCATCCAACTGTTCAGTGGCCATATCAACTAAACCATTTTTCCATGCCCAATCAGAAGAAGGCCGGTCCCGATAAACTTCAATCCCATTCCCATCAGGATCATTCAGATATAATGCCTCACTTACATAATGATCAGCAGCCCCAAGCGGGTACCCCGTTAAAATTAAGTGCCGTAAAAAGTCCCCTAGGTCGGCACGAGATGGCAGTAATATGGCAAAATGATACAATCCCGACAAGCGTTCTTGCTTCGGAATGACATCTGCTGGCTCTTCCAAGGTTAACAGCGGAGTTTGACCGTCAGCAGTCAAAACAGCTTTCCTTTCACTTCGTTCCAATAGTTGAAGACCGATAATATTTTGATAAAACGTAACAGAATAAGCGAGATTTTTTACTTTTATATTAACCTCACCAACATAAATGTTTGGTTCCTGATGAAACTGTTCCATGTTCATCCCATCCTTTTCCTATTAATACAAAAATATCGCAATCATTCTATGCCTAATATGGTTTAATTTCATTTCACTTATTATTTATTTGAACGTCTTAAGTATAACCTATTTTTATCTTGAATTCAAATATTTTTAATTAAGTGTATTCATACCCATTATTAAAACTAACACAGTCTTAACACTCTCTTTACACTAGATTTATAAAAAATCCATCATTCGCTAATACAATAAAGTAAACAAATTATTGGAGGGATTGGATGAAGGTTACGGTTGCTGGAGCAGGTTTTGTAGGATTGGTTACTAGTGCTTGTTTAGCGGAGCTTGGACATGTGGTGACATGCGTTGACGTTCAAAAAGAGAAAATTGATATGCTGCAGAGAGGACGCTCCCCCTTCATTGAGCCTGGGTTAGAGTCTCTATTAGAAAAGAACTTACATAACAAGCAGCTAAAATTTACGATAAACCCGGATGCTGCATACTCAAAAGCTGAACTTATTTTCATTGCTGTTGGTACACCGGAAAAACACGACGGTTCAGCAGATCTAAAGTACATTCACGTGGCTGCCCATACGATCGCCCATTATATCGAGCAGGACGTGATTATTTGCACTAAAGGTACTGTTCCATTGGGTACAAACGAACTCATTCAAGAAATCATTGACAGCAGAAAACCTCCCAACCTTCGAGCAGAAGTAGTTGCTAATCCTGAATTTCTTCGTGAAGGCACAGCGATTATTGACTTTTTTCATGGACACCGTATTGTGATTGGCACCAGTGACCCCAAAGCGGCAGCGGTTATGGAGCAGTTTTACCAACCGCTGCAAATCCCGATTTACAAAACGGATATCCGAAGTGCCGAAATTATTAAATATGCTTTCAATGCCTTTTTAGCAGCCAAAGTTCGTTTCATGAATGAAATGGCAGGTTTTTGTGATAATGTCGGGGCTAATATAGAGGAAGTAGCATATGGAATTGGTCTGGACAAAGAGATAGGCCCTCACTTTCTCAAAGCGTGGCGACCTGACATTGCTAAGTAACCTGTTGGAGGGGACTGTTCATGATGAAAATAATCGATGCAGTTTATGGATTTGAATGCCGGTTATTTCAACGAGTGAATCGCCATTATGATAAAAAGCTTTTAAATCTATTTTTCCGAATTCTCACACAGTTTGGAGGGGCAGACATCACCATTGCCGCTGCCTTTCTTCTTATTGTAATCTCTTCAGGTGAACCTAGGTTAACCGCCATTAGCAGTGCTCTGGCATTATCGACAAGCCATATCCCTGTCCATGTCATGAAACAGCTGTTTCCAAGAAAAAGACCTTACTTGATGATAGAAAGCACCAAGTTTCCTGCCAATCCTTTACAAGATCATTCATTTCCATCAGGGCATACAACGGCTATTTTTTCCGTTATAACTCCCTATATCCTATCTATTCCACAGCTTGCATTTTTACTGATTCCTTTAGGAACGTGTGTGGGGATATCCAGGATTTACTTAGGGCTTCATTATCCTTCCGATATCCTTGCTGGAGGTGTACTTGGTTCCATTACAGGGATATTGTGCTTTTGTTTGTTATGTTTGTAGGATATATAGGTTAAAAATGGTGACAGGCACCGCATAAAGACACTGTCCATTCTAAGAGGACAACGTGCGGTGCCTGTCACCAGTATTAGGCTTCTACGATATCTGGTTGTGCGTAGGTGTTTTCGTCGAATTCTCCTGTGGCTTTGCTTGTCAGAACACCTGCTGTCATCGCTCCACTAACATTTAGTGCTGTACGCCCCATGTCAATCAGAGGCTCGACTGAAATGAGAAGACCGACGATTGCGATAGGAAGGTTCATGACTGATAAGACAATTAAGGCAGCAAACGTTGCTCCGCCGCCAACGCCGGCCACGCCAAATGAGCTAATAGCCACAACCAGGATAAGAGTCACGATAAAGGATAGGCTTGTTGGGTCAATCCCTGCACTTGGCGCCACCATCACCGCTAACATGGCTGGATAAATGCCCGCACAGCCATTCTGTCCAATCGTTAAACCAAATGATCCTGCAAAATTGGCAATTCCTTCTGAAACACCAAGGTCCTTGGTTTGTGTTTTAATAGTCATTGGCAATGTTCCTGCACTTGTTCGCGAAGTGAAGGCAAAGGTTAAGGTTGGGAGTCCCTTCTTCACATATCTGAATGGATTTAATTTCGCCAATGATAAGAAGAGTAAATGTACAACGAACATGATAATCAGTGCAACATAAGAGGCAATAACAAACTTCTCTAGTTTTGCGATTGCCTCGTAATCACTTGTTGCCGTCACCTTTGTGATAATGGCTAGAATTCCATAAGGGGTCAGGCGCAAGATGATGGTGACAACTCTCATGATAACCGAATAGAGGGTATCAATAATCTTCGCGAAAAACTCAGCAGGTCCAGGCTCCTTCCTTTTAACCCCTAGGTAGGCAATCCCAATAAAAGCTGCAAAGATCACAACCGCGATCGTAGAGGTAGCCCGCGCACCTGTTAAATCTTGAAATGGATTACTTGGAACTAATTCAATGATTTGTTGCGGCAGGGTCATGTTTTCAATTCCTGCTGCTCTTTCCGCTAATTGATCATTTCGTGCCTTTTCAGCATCCCCTTGAGTAAGCTGGACGCCATCAAGGCCAAAGCCTAATGCCGAGCCAATCCCAATCGCTGCAGCAATAGCTGTTGTTCCAAGCAGGATTCCGATCACCAGAAAACTGATCTTTCCTATATTTTTCGTCAATTTGAGTTTTGTGAACGCTCCGACAATTGAAATAAAGACAAGCGGCATCACAACCATTTGGAGCAGTTTTATATATCCGATTCCCACAATGTTAAACCAATCAATGGATTTGGTGGTCACTTCATGAGTGGTCCCATAAATCAAATGAATGAGATAACCAAAAATAATTCCTAAACCCAAAGCCGTGAAGACTCGTTTTGAAAACGACACATGCTTTTTCTGCATCATAAATAACCCAAACATAAGCAATAGTAAAACAGCAACATTTATAATGATCAGAAACGTATCCATCTTATTCCTCCCCTGTTTCCTTATAGAAAATCCAACTTTCCTATCAGTCAACTCGGAATTACCTTCATCTGAATCTACTGCGTTACCATTCATCAAACGTTTGATAGTAAATTAATATGCCAAGTTGGTCATTATATACCACAACCTTAGCTTGCAAACATAAGAAAAGGTGACAGGCACCACCCGTGGACATTGTCCACGGGTGGTGCCTGTCACCTATATAACTAATTTCAACTTGCTAGTGGGAGTTTGATTTCTACTTTGGTTCCTTTGTTTAGTTGGCTGGTATAGGTAATACTTCCGTTGTGTTGTTTTAGGATTTTGTGGCAAATCATGACACCAAGGCCAGTACCTTTTTCTTTTAGGCTGTAAAACGGCTCTCCTAAACGCGGGAGCAATTCCTCAGGGATGCCTAAGCCATGGTCCTGAACCGATATCATACAATCATTCGCTTCATTATCCCTCATTCTAATGTGGATATCACCGCCAACAGGCATAGCTTCTATGGCATTCTTTAACACATTTAAAAACACCTGTTTTAGTTGATTCTTCTCCCCTTTAATCATAAATGGCCCCCCGGCAATCTTTAAGTCAAACTGAATATTATTCATATTCGCTTGAGGGGATAGTAACTCAACCGTATTTACTAGTAACTCTCCTACATTTACTTGGTCCAACTTCACGGCTTGCGGTTTTCCTAGCGAGAGAAGCTCACTTGTGATGGATTCAATCCGCTCCAGTTCACTTAGGAGCAAGTCATTATATACGGCCGAACTATTTTCGGCTTTATACAACTGAACAAAGCCTTTTATGGTTGTCAGTGGATTCCGGATCTCATGGGCTACCCCTGCTGCCAGTTCCCCGACAATCGACAGCTTTTCTGACTGCAAGAGAATTTCCTCAGATTTTTTCCGCTCTGATATATCCCTGCTGATGATGACAATATTTTCAACTGTATCTCTTTGGCCCTTAACAGGCATACACTTAGACTCAAATTCAATCCAGTGTCCATCCATATGTTTTATTCTAATTTCTATCGATTGGGACTCATTATATTCAAACATTCTTTTAATCGAATCAAGAAACATCGGTTTATCATCAGGATGAATTAACCTGAAACACTTATGTTTCTCTAATTCAGAGCATGGATAGCCTAATACATGTTCATGAGAAGGAGAAAGGTAACAGATAGCGTGTTCCTTATCCATCAACATAATCAGGTCAGATGTATTTTCTGCAATCAGCCGGTATTTGGATTCACTCGCTTCCACCAGCTTATACATATTTGACAAACCACGATTTAGCCGGAACAGCTTCTCATGGGATTCAATCAGTAATACGCCAATAATCACGCCCAGCATGACAAACAATAAATATTGAAAATGAAATAAAGGCTTATCTCTAAAAGCGTGAAAAATGATGGGCACAATGATGATATAAATAGCCACATAAGCTGCGAAAAAAATAACGCTTCTTTTCACATGAGAAAGTCGTTTTGTTACAAAATGAATAATAGATAAAATAATAATAATAGCCGTCCAGCCGACGATTGCCGTAGTCCATTGACCACTTTCAAATAATCTCGTCATTAATGCAAAAATACCCGTAATAATTCCAGGTAAGGGGCCGAAGTAGACAAATACCAAAATTAATGGGGCATAGCGAATATCGTAAGAATAGCCCTGCTGTTGAAAGGATAACTTGATCAAGACAACCGAAACAATTCCCCCGTATACCCCTACCCAATATCGCAAGTTTTTGATGGGCTTATGATGAATGAATGAACCGATTACCAACGGTGTACTTACCAATAGAGAAAAAATCGAGAGATTAATAATATAGTCTAAAAGAACCATCGAACTCCCACCCAAACTTTTTCAAATTTACAATTTCTCTCTAATCTTAAACCAGAGCTAATTCTATTACTATATGGAAACGACATTTTACAGAACTTTCATCCTAGCATTTTTATCAATGAGAGAGGCTAAGTTATTTTATATCATATAACTTACATTTCTCGTAAAACCTAGTTTTGCCTATCTCCAACAATCTAGCAGCTTCCTGCTTATTCCCATTGGTCATAGTCAGCGCATTCAAAATCGCTTCTTTTTCCACTTGAGCCATCCTTTCCTTTAACGGAAGCATTTTTTCAGCAGTTTTTGCATTACACACGGGACTAATCATCTGGGTAGTACTCTGCCACTCTAGTTCTCTTAAATATAAAGGAAGATGGAACACTTCAATCGTTTGTCCATCAAGGACATTAATGGCTCGCTCCAGCACATTTTCAAGCTCACGAATGTTCCCTGGCCATGAGTGCTCCATCAGTCTCTGTTCCACTTCTTTCGAAATTTCTATTCCTGTTCGGAAAAATTTTCGCTCCAGTTTTTTTAACAAACTTACCGAAATTAACTTAATATCCTCTTTCCTTTTATTCAACGGGGGGATTTCAATTTTTATAACATTCAAGCGGTAATATAAGTCACGTCGGAATTTCCCTTCCTCGACCATTTTTTCAAGATCACGGTGTGTAGCCGCAACGATCCGGACATCGACAGGAATTGATTTTTGTCCGCCGACCCGCTGTACTTCTTTTTCCTGTAAAACTCTTAACAGTTTACTTTGCATCGACAGCGGCATATCACCGATTTCATCGAGAAAAAGAGTTCCGTTATGAGCAAGTTCAAATTGACCCTTTTTCCCACCCTTTTTTGCTCCCGTAAACGCGCCATCCTCATATCCGAATAATTCCGATTCCAAGAGATGTTCAGGTATAGAAGCACAGTTGATTGCTACAAACGGCAGTGAAGAACGGAGGCTGTGGTTGTGGATGGCATGGGCAAACAATTCCTTTCCTGTGCCGGATTCCCCTATTAAAAGAACAGAAGAGTCGCTTGCAGAAATTCGCTCCGCCAATTTTTTCGCCGCAAGAAAGGGCTGACTTCTGCCAATTAAATCGTGAAAATAGTATTTACTCTTTAACTCTTTGTCTATTTTAGTTTTATAATATTTTAATTCTTCCACTAAATGCTGAATCTTCGTTTTATACATCCGCCATTCATCGGGACTGCGAAACATAACGGTCCCGAGGGCACCTACAAGTTTCCCATCGACGATTAAAGGGTATCGGTTCGCAATCATTTCACTGCCATTAATGGGATGCAGGGCAGCGAGCTCTTTTATGCCTGTTTTTGCGACAATGTGCATCCTTGTGTTTTCAATTACATCCTGGACAGGGCGGTTGACCGCCTCTTCAACAGTTGTCCCCAAAAACTCACAGTAGGCTTCATTTATATAGATAATCCTTCCTTCTCGGTCGGTCACGACAATTCTTTCCGCTAATAGATTGATAATCTGTTCATGCCAATCAACTGGAATCGCTTCCATTTTACTGTTCATAGATTCACACCTTTCCAATGCTGGATATACTTATTATAACAAAGGATGATTGATGTTAAATAGATTAGAAGTTTTTCCCCTGCAACAAAGAATCCTATCCGTCATCGAATAGGATTCAAAAATTTATTGTGCGGTATAGCCGCCATCTAAAATCACGGCTTGGCCGGTAATTCCTCTTCCTTTATCACTTGCTAAAAACACTGCATAATCGGCAATTTCTGTTACGGATAAAAGTCTTTTTTGTGGAACAAGCGGTAAAAGCACTTCATCGATTACACTGTCTAAGCTGACATTTCTTGTTGAAGCAAGGTCTGCTAATTGATTTCTTACCAGTGGTGTATCAACATATCCTGGGCAAAGGGCATTGACCGTGATTCCGCACTCTGCGCCTTCCAACGCTGCAACCTTTGTTAATCCGATGACGCCATGTTTCGCACTATTATAAGCAGCCTTTCCAGCAAAGCCAATCACTCCATTAATAGATGCCATATTAATTACTCTTCCAAAGCCCTGCTCCTTCATAATGGGGAAGACGTTTTTAATACCGATGAAGGGTGCTGTTAACATGATTTTAACCAAGAGTTCAAACTTTTCCGTTGGGAACTCCTCAATTGGTGAAACATACTGCATACCGGCATTATTAACTAAGATATCAAGACGGCCAAAAGTTTTATAGGCTTGTTGGATACTATTCTTAAAAGCTTCCTCGTTTGTGACATCACATGGAGCAGCAATGGCTTCAAATCCCTGGTCCCTTAATTCAGCTGCCTCCTGTTCACTTTTTTCTGCATTTAAATCGGAAATGACAACCTTTGCTCCTTCATGAGCGAAAGCCTTGGCAATACTTAAGCCAATCCCGCTCGCTGACCCTGTAATGAATGCTGTCTTTCCTTCTAGTAACTTGCTCATTTATGTCGGCCTCCTAATTGTCTAGTAATCTTTTTTCTTAGATGATTCCAAAGATGGTATATAGTGCGATCACAAAGAATACCGCTAATGTTTTAATCACCGTAACGGCAAAAATATCTTTATATGATTGTTTGTGTGTTAAGCCTGTTACTGCAAGCAGGGTAATAACTGCACCGTTGTGCGGCAATGTATCCATCCCGCCAGATGCCATTGCAACCACGCGGTGCATGACTTCTGGTGGAATATTGGCTGCGGCAATCGCCTGGTTATACTTATCAGCCATAGCTCCTAAGGCAATCCCCATTCCTCCGGAGGCTGAACCTGTCATACCGGCAAGTGTACTTGTTGTGACTGCCCCGTTTACAAGCGGATTCATGAAGGTACCGGAAATACCATCACTAATTTTTGCAAAACCAGGCAGTGCGGCGATGATTCCGCCGAAACCATACTCAGCACCTGTGTTCATCGTTGCCAGCAGGGATCCGCCAATTGCGGTGTTAAGCCCTTCTTTAAAGTTTTTCGTGACTCGTTTCCAATCATAAAAAAGCGAAGAAATAATCCCAACAACCAATGCCATAATAATAGCCCAAATCGCCGCCATTGCCGTAACATCGACAGTGTAGGCCTTCAAGCCAATTGTTGAAAAATCAAAGCCATTTGGATACCATTTCGGAATATATGTTATAAATAATTTATTCGTCACTCCCACTAGAATGAGTGGAACAAACGCTAAAATTTGTTTTAGAACGGATTGTTGAGAGGTTAAATCTGGAGCAGCTGCTTCATTTGCTTCTAATTTTTCAGCGGCAGCCGCGTTTTCAGCACCAAAGCCATAATAGCCCTCTCCTGCTTTTTCTGCCTTCCTTCTTCTTGATTCAAGATATACGAGTCCTAGAACTAAAACAAAAATAGCTCCAATGATTCCTAGAGTCGGTGCCGCATAAATATCTGTTTTAAAAAAGTTAATTGGGATTACGTTTTGTATTTGTGGTGTTCCCGGTAAAGCGTCCATGGTGAAGGTAAAGGCACCAAGAGCAATCGTCCCAGGAATAAGCCTTTTAGGAATATTCGCTTGTCTAAACATTTGTGCTGCAAATGGATAAATGGCAAAAACGGCTACGAATAAACTTACGCCGCTATACGTTAAAATAGCTCCTAATAAAACAATCGACAGCATCGCACGTTTTGCTCCAAGTAAACGGACAATCGTTTTAGCGATAGATTCTGCAATCCCTGACATTTCAACTACTTTTCCAAAAATCGCCCCTAATAAGAAAACGGCAAAATAGGATTTAATGAAGCCAACCATTTTCTCCATGAATACCCCGGAAAAGAAAGGTAAAACATGGCTTGGATCAATTAGTAATACAGCAAGAAGTGCACATAATGGCGCGAATAAAATAACGGAAAACCCACGGTAGGCTACGAAAATCAACAGCCCGAGCGCCAGTAAAATAACAAATAATTCCATGTAAATCCCCCTAAATTGTTTTTGTAAGTTTCCTCGTTTACCTTCCCCAAATGTTAAGCGCTTCCATTTAAAAACTTACACCTATTTATTTGCAAGAATTATGCCAATTTTTATTTATATTTAAATGAACTAATCATATCTGGAACGATTCCGTAATTCCGGAAAAGTGATTGAAAGCGTTTCTGCAAAAACGGAATTTTCCGTATTTGCGGAAACAATGTTATTTCTCCATTTCTACTACGGTAGCAATTCCTTGACCACCGCCAATACATAGTGTGGCTAGTCCGTAACGGGATTCTCTTCGTTTCATTTCGTGAAGCAGGCTAACTAACACGCGGGCACCGCTTGCACCGATTGGGTGGCCTAAGGCAACCGCACCGCCGTTAACGTTTAATTTTTCTTTTGGAATCTCCAAGTCCCGGCCTACAGCAAGGGATTGAGCTGCAAATGCTTCGTTCGCTTCCACTAAATCCATCTCATTTATGGAAAGAGCTGCTTTTGCTAGTGCCTTCTTAGATGCGGGCACAGGGCCAATTCCCATTATTTTTGGATCCACCCCTGAGGTCCCATTGCCGCGGATGACAGCCATTGGCTTAATTCCCAGCTCTTCTGCCTTTTCTCTGCTCATTAGTACTAGTGCTGCCGCGCCGTCATTGATCCCGGAGGCATTGCCAGCTGTCACCGTACCGTCCTTTTTAAAAGCAGGCTTTAATTTTGCTAATTTTTCAGCTGTCACCCCTGAGCGCGGGAATTCATCTGTATCAAAAACTACAGGCTCTCCCTTACGCTGCGGAATGACAACAGGGACAATCTCATCTTTAAATTGGCTGTCTTTGATGGCTGCTTCTGCCTTTTGCTGGCTCCAGGCCGCAAACTCATCTTGCTCTTCGCGGCTGAGGTCATACTGTTCGGCAATGTTTTCAGCGGTTACGCCCATATGATACGAGTTAATAGCACATTGCAGTCCATCTTGAATCATACTATCGAGAATTTTGCCATCACCCATGCGGTAGCCTGTTCGTCCATCCATCAGCAAGTATGGTGCAAGACTCATATTTTCCATGCCGCCAGCAACGACAACTTCAGCTTCACCAGTTTGGATAGCTTGGGCTGCCAAATGGACTGCTTTTAGACCGGAACCGCACAGTTTGTTGATCGCCATAGCTGAAACCTCAATTGGCAAACCAGCCTTGAGTGCGGCTTGACGTGCAGGACCCTGGCCAAGACCTGCTTGCAGAACATTTCCCATAATGACTTCATCCACTTGATCTCCGCTAATTCCGGCGCGGTTTATGGCTTCTTTAATCACAATGGCCCCTAATTCGGTTGCTGTTGTATTGCTTAATGTCCCCATGAAACTGCCAATTGCTGTCCGTACAGCACTAACGATAATTACCTCACGCATAAATATTTTCCTCCCTCTGCCTGCTCTTATCTATTTTTCTTTTAAAATTACAAACTTGACATTATCAATCACTTTCTAAAGTACTGCCGCGCTTCTTTTTGGAGCCAAGAAGGATTTATCTTATAACAGGACTAACGATAAAAGCAGCTTCTGTCTTTTCCTTTACTGTCTCTAGATCGACACCGTCTTGAAGTTCTTCAAGAACCAAGCCATCCGCTGTTACACGAAAAACAGCCAATTCCGTTACAATTAGGTCAACTACCCCTTTACCAGTCAAAGGAAGGCGGCATTGTTCGAGAATTTTAGACGAACCATTCTTGGCCGTATGTTCCATTGCGACAATAACCTTTTTAGCGCCAGTAACAAGGTCCATTGCCCCACCCATTCCCGGAACCATTTTTCCTGGAACCATCCAGTTGGCAAGATTTCCTTTTGCATCTGCTTCAAGTCCGCCCAGGACGGTAACATCGACATGACCACCGCGAATTAATTCGAAGGAAAACAGGCTATCAAAGAAGGCACCGCCGCGAATAATACCAGCTGGCTGGCCACCGGCATTAACTAAGTCTGGATCAATATCGCCCTCTAGAGGTCCAAGACCCACATAGCCATTTTCCGATTGTAAAATCAAATTAACACCTTCAGGCAAGTAGTTTGGCACCATGGTTGGCAGACCGATGCCCAGGTTTACTACATCACCATCCTTCAATTCCTTTGCCACGCGTGCAGCGATGATTTGTTTTGGATTGACGAGTGTAGTCTTCATGATGGACGACCTCCTTGAACATAAATTTTATCGACGAGGATTCCAGGTGTCATGACTTCATCTGGATCGATTTCTCCTACTTCTACAAGCTGCTCCACTTGGACAATAACGGTGTCAGCAGACAAGGCCATCAACGGGTTAAAGTTCCTGGCCGAGCGGTGATAAATCAAATTTCCGGCCTTATCGGCTTTAAAAGCCTTTAACAAAGCAACTTCAGCACGAAGGGGTTTTTCAAGCAAATATTCCCGACCGTCGACTGTAAACTTTTCTTTTCCTTCCTCGACAACGGTTCCCACTCCAGTAGGAGTTAGCACTCCCCCTAACCCTGAACCACCGGCACGGACACGTTCAGCCAAGGTTCCTTGTGGAACTAGCTCTACTTCCATTTCACCAGCAATCATTTGCCGGCCGGTCTCCGGATTTGTTCCAATATGTGAGGCGATCACCTTTTTCACCCGTTTATTTACTATTAAAGGTCCTACACCCGTTTCTAGGAAAGCGGTGTCATTAGCAATTAAGGTAATGCCCTTTACATTCGTTTCAAGCATTGCTGTAACAAGCTCCTGAGGTGTCCCAACCCCCATAAATCCCCCAGCCATAATGGTCATTCCATCGGCAAAAAGGGATGACACTTCTTCCCTTGAAATCATTTTATTCACTTCAAAAGCACCTCCTGAAAATTAAAAGCGAAGTAAATATGGTTACGCTAATTTAATATGCAAGAAGTGTGCCAAGTACACTAGGCGCTGGGCGCTGGAGCTGGACGTAGATTACTCGTAATACTAATTCACATAGATAAATTTATAATCTCCCACCAAGTAAAAAAGACTCTTTCACCATAGAAGTGAAAAAGTCTTTGTAGAAAATCATATTTCGAGGGAAACCTCAGATTTATTCCGGAGCAACCTTTGTATTAAATACTTGCTTACCGTCTTTATATTCTAAAACTGTTGCAGATTTAATCGGATTGTGATTTTTGTCAATCGTTACCACACCGGTTACAAGTGAAAGATCTTTAGTTTTCTCTAAAGCTGCCTTAATTTTGCTAGGGTCAGTACTTCCCGCACTCTTAATCGCATCTGCTAATAGATAGACAGAATCATAGCCAAGGGCGTTGAAAGCATTCGGTGATTCTCCCTTGTTCTTTTCTTTATAGGCAGATACAAACGTTTGGATCTTTTTGTCTGGATCTTCAGATGAATAGTGATTTGTAATATAGGTGTTGTTTAACGCGTCGGCACCAGCTAATTCTACTAATTTCGGTGAATCCCAGCCATCTGCCCCCATTAATGGAACATTAATTCCTAACTCACGGGCTTGTTTTACAATTAGTCCAACTTCTTCGTAGTATCCAGGAATAAAGATAAATTCAGGATTCTTAGACTTGATACGCGTTAATGTTGCACGGAAGTCTGTATCCTTCCCAACATATGCCTCTTCAGAAACGACCTTACCGCCTGCTTTTTCAAACGTTTCTTTAAATGACGCTGCCAAGCCTTTCGCATAGTCACTGGCACTATCAGCAAAAATTGCAACATTTTTAACCTTTAATTCCTTCGCTGCAAAGTTTGCTGCAACTGTTCCTTGGAATGGGTCAATAAAAGAAGTACGGAATACGAATTCGTTTAATTTCCCTTTATCTGTAACCGTTACATTTGGAGCTGTACCTGATGGAGTTAATAAAACGGTTTTATTGCTATCGGCGATTTCAGCTTGGGCAACTGTGTCACCGCTTGTAGCCGCACCGATAATAGCTGTTACTTTATCTTGGCTAGTTAACTTAATGGCACCATTTGTCGCTTCCGCTGCATCTGATTTATTGTCCACTTTAACAAGCTCGATCTTCTTGCCGTCGACTCCGCCCTTTTTGTTAATTTCATCAACAGCAAGATTGATACCTGAAGCAAGCGACTCCCCATAAGAAGCAACTCCACCTGAAAGTTCTAAGTTTACGCCGAATTTAACGGTATCTCCTCCGCCTCCAGCACTATCTTTTGCTCCCGAACATCCGGCTAATACGCCAGCCAATAATGTTGAAGCCATAAACATCTTTGCAAAATTCTTCTTCATCATGACATCCCCTTTATCTATTTATCTGATTTTTCTGACATAAACATCCATTATTTAGTAGTTTAATAGTTTTAGTGTGTTTAGTCGTTGAATTAATTGATATTTAGTATTGTAATACAATTATTTTCATTCGTCTAGTATATTATTTGTTAATTTGAATATTTCTGAAATATATTATTTTTCAAATACATCAATTGTAAAAAACCCATCTTATAAACAGTTTATCTCTGTCCATAGCTTCTTTTTCCTATTTCCAAAGGTATTCTATAATATCGAACGGTCTATGATTTAAATAACAACGATGGTTGCGTTTTCTTAATAAGATAGCAAAAAGGCAGCTCTCCATGTTGGATGCTGCCCGTTTAGTTTTGTGTTTATTTTTTCTTTGCGTGTTTGCGCATGTCGAAGGCTACTGCGACGATAATGATTAAGCCTTTTACGATAAATTGAATGTACGGGCTTACACCTAGGAAAGCTAATCCGTAGTTGATAACTTGGAAAATAAGAACTCCAGTCACGATCCCTGGAACGGTTCCTATCCCGCCAGTCAATGATACCCCGCCGACTACGCAGGCTGCAATCGCGTCCATTTCGTACATGTTACCTGTATTGTTAGTGGCACTACCTACACGTCCTGCTTCAAGAACGCCAGTGAAGCCGTATAGAAGACCAGCAATCATATAAATGATAATGATATTCTTGGCTACGTTAACCCCTGAAACCTTTGCTGCCTCAGGATTTCCACCGATCGCGTACATGTTTTTACCAAGCTGCGTTTTATTCCAAATAACCCAAATAATAAGCGATACAATAATGGCATAGAAAATTAGATATGGGAATTCATATTGACCAAGCTTAATTCCTCGTTGTGCAAAAGTTGTAAACTTCTCACTTAAACCACCAATCGGCTGTGCACCATATGGAGGACGGTCAAAATAGATGGAAGATGTACCATAAACGACAATCATCATACCTAGTGTGGCAATGAATGGAGGCACATGGAATTTTGCCACAATCACACCACTGATCGCAGAAATTAAACCAGTTGCTAACATCGCAATAATAATTGGAACAAATAGTGGTAATTCATGTAAATGTGGATACATTTTATAAGCATAGTCACTTGCTTGAAGCATGGAGGCTGAAACAACCGCTGCCAGACCGACCATCCGGCCTGCAGAAAGGTCCGTACCCGCCAGAATCAAAATACCTGCTACCCCAAGGGCAATAATAACGCGTGATGACGCCTGACTTAGAATATTAATTAAGTTCGTCATCGATAAGAAGTCTGGAGATGCTACAACGATTCCAACGACTAGTAGAAGTAATACTAAATAAATAACATTATCAACAATCCATTTTGAAAAACCTGATTTCGATCCTTTTGCTTCTTTTAATCCCGCTTTTTTTAATGCTTCTGTACTCATTTTTGTCGCCTCCTAATACAATGCGGCTAATCGCATGATTTCTTCTTGAGAAGTAGTCTTCGTATCAACGATCCCAGCTGCTTTTCCATTACTCATTACTAGAATTCTATCTGTCGTACCCAACAGCTCCGGCATTTCGGAAGAGATCATGATAATTCCCTTTCCGTCTGCTGCTAATTGGTTGATTAATTGGTAAATCTCGAATTTTGCCCCAACATCAATACCTCGTGTGGGTTCATCGAGCAATAATATATCAGGCTTCGTCAATAGCCAGCGCCCAATAATCACCTTTTGCTGGTTCCCGCCGGATAAACTGCCAATTGACGTTTTCTGTGATGGAGTTTTTACCTTCATCGAATCAATTACCCATTGGGTATCGTCTGCTACTTTCTTATTGGATAGGAATCCACTCTTTGTTTTATACTGCTTCATGTTTGAAATGATCGAGTTAAAGCTGATGCTTAAATCGGAAAATATACCGGTGGATCTTCTTTCCTCCGTTACAAGGGCAAAGCCGTTTTTAATGGCGTGCTGCGGAGATTGATTCTTAACCACCTTGCCATTCAGCTCAATCTTTCCGGATTTTAAGGACCTGATTCCAAAAATTGCTTCAACTACTTCTGTCCGTTTGGAACCTACCAAGCCGGCAATTCCGAGTATTTCACCCTTTTTCAGTTCAAAGCTTACATTTTCAAAAGATGGCTGTGTTTCCGCTGTTAAATCAGAAACCTTTAAAATAATATCTCCTGGCTTGTTTTCTTTAGCTGGGAAGCGCTGCGATAGGTCACGGCCTACCATTAGCTTAATGATTTCATCTGTTGTCAGGTCATTTGCGCTTCTAGTCGCAATGTACTGGCCATCCCGCATAATGGTTACTTCGTCTGAAATCTTTAAGATTTCTTCCATCTTGTGCGAGATATAAATGATCGCCACATTCTCACTTTGAAGCCGCTTAATAATTCTAAATAAGTGATTTACTTCCGTCTCCGTTAGGGATGAGGTTGGCTCATCCATTACGATAATTTTTGAATGATAAGATACAGCCTTTGCAATTTCAACCATTTGCATCTCAGAAACAGATAACGAACTAACCTTACTGCGCGGGTCGATATTTATATCTAAACCTTTGAATATCGCTGCGGTATCCTCATACATTTTCTTTTCATCTACGAAAATACCTTTTTTCGGATAACGGCCGAGCCATATATTATCCATAACATTTTGCTGGCGGACCTGGTTCAATTCTTGGTGCACCATGGAAACGCCGTTTTCTAACGCCTGCTTGGAATTGGCAAATGAAATCTCACTTCCATTAAAGATGATTTTGCCATTATCCATCGAATAAATACCGAATAAGCATTTCATCAAGGTCGATTTTCCTGCACCGTTTTCTCCCATTAAGGCATGGACCGATCCCGGCCTCACTTTCAAGCTAACATTGTCTAATGCAAGTACTCCAGGAAATCTTTTTGTGATATTCTGCATTTCAAGTAGATAGGTAGTACTAGATCCTGTCATAAGTGAACCTCCTAACTTAACCATTTAAAAAGTATGAGTGATCCTTCCAAGTCCAACTCATATCTATTTAATAAAAAGTATCTGAGTTTAATATTTGCACGGTTTCCAGCTTCACAAATAGGGAAGCTTAGGTCTCCGAACGAAGGAAAAGCATGATCTTTTCCTTCGTTCGAAGAGCGCCAAGGGGAAGATGGCTCCAACCCCCGGACAGGCGCTTTTCATAGTTTACTTCTTACTGTCTAACTCGAGTGCCTAGGAAAAAAAGAACTAAGGCTTTCCGCTTTTCTATTTGCCTAGATCCAGCTCCCAGCGGCTAGTGTCCTTCGCTCTTTGTCCTACGATAAGTCAACATCGATTCGCTATTTGCTCATCGTGCTGTCTAGCTACAGTGCCTAGGGGCTCGGGGTCATAAGCCAATCCGTCAAGAAGGCTCGTCTTATGCCTGTCGCACCTGATCAAGGCACTTCCGCTTTTCTATTTTCCTTTATCTCGGTCAAAGCGCTCCAGTTCATACGCCGCTAAACGGTCGCTTCCGCTTTTCTTATTTATAAGCATCCTTACCAACTTGGATGTTGTCCTTCGTGATTTCAACATAAGGAACACGAACTGCTTTCTTGTCGTCAAGCTTCCACTCAGTTCCATCTAAAACATCTTTTCCTTTTGCTGCATTTGCTGCAAGGTCAATTGTTGCTTTTCCTTGGTTCTTCGCGTCATTCAAGACTGTACCAACCATTTTGCCTTTTTCGATCATTTCAAGAGCTTCCGGAATTGCGTCAACACCTACAACTGGTACAAACTTGTCGCCAGTGAAGTAGCCTGCTTTTTCAAGCGAGGAAATTGCACCTAATGCCATACCATCGTTGTTAGCGATTACAAATTCGATTTTATCGTTGTACTTAGAAACCCAAGCATCCATCTTTTCAGTTGCTTTTGTTGCATCCCACATTGCTGTATCCATTGCTAATTGATCCACTTGGATACCCTTAGACTTAATGGTGTCAATTACATATTTTGTACGAGCTTCCGCATCTGGGTGTCCTGGCTCACCTTTTAATAATACATATTGAAGCTTGCCATCATGGTTTTTGTCCCACTTATCTTTGTTAGCTTCCCAAGCTTTAGCGATTAATTGACCTTGCAGAACGCCTGATTCTGAAGAAGTAGTTCCTACATAGTAAGCTTTATCATAGCCGCTTAATACGCTTTCGTCCGGCTCTTTATTAAAGAAGATAACAGGAATATCTTTAGCTTTTGCTTTGTCTATAATGGTTTGTGCGGCTTTTGGATCTACTAGGTTGATTGCCAGCGATTTTGCACCTTTAGCAATTAACGTATCTACTTGCTCAATTTGTTTTGCTTGGTCGTTCTGTGAGTCGTTCAGCATTAAATTAACCGTTCCTTTTGCTGACGTTTCCATCGCACGACGCACGTAAGACATGAAGTTATCATCGAACTTATAAATTGTTGCTCCTACAGCTGGAAGGTCACTGCCCTTCTTTCCAGAATCTCCAGATCCGCTTGTCGAACTGCTGCTGCAGCCTGTTGCTAATAGAATACTAGATGCAACTGCTAATGATAGAACCAAACCTTTTTTCTTCACACTCATCAAACTCCCTTTTCTTTTTATAAAGACCCTATTAAGCTGTTTACTTGAAGCTTAATTCAGCCTTAATGTAAGCCCTTGCAAATATAGTATCATGGTGACACCGGCTACAATAGGTGCTACATATAGCACTAATTTGTGATTTCCTAGATTATTTTGCAATCTTTGAAACAAATCCGTAATAAAAAATAGGACCATTTTCGCATGAAATTGGTCCTGAACATTATCTTCTTAATTGGCCGTTGCCTTTCGGAACTCACTTGGAGACAATCCTGTCAGTTTCTTAAATACCCTGCTGAAGTAGTTAGGATCCCGGTAGCCGACCGAATAACAGATTTCTTTCATGCTCTTTCCCGGGTCCAGCATTTCCGTTTTGGCTTTCTTGATCCTGATCTCCGTTAAGTAATCAATAAAGGTCAGTCCAAATCGATCTTTAAAGAGCTTGCTAAAATAAAACGGACTTAATTCGACGTATTCAGCGACCGATTCTAGGGTAATTGAATCTGCATAGTGCGTTTCTATAAAATCCTTTGCTTTTTGCAGCATCCCCTTAGCATGATTATTCCGCCACACCTGTACATGCTGGACAACTGCAAGTAAGTGCGACTTGCCCGTTTCCAAAACCATCCGGATATCAACGGATTCATCGATGTTGGGAATCCGTTCATAGTTAATCCCTAAATCATGCAGCATTCGAGAAATGAGAATATAAACAGCTCATCAAACGACTTTTTTACAAAAGATGCTGTTACTGTATTGCTGTTAATTTTTGAAACAAAGGAATCAAAGATTAACAGCACCTGATTGACATCCCCTTGTCTGACACTGTCAAGCAGTTTTTTCTCCACTTCAATCACCTCTGAGTCAGAGGGAACATCAAAAGCTGACCCCTGCTTGTTGCAGAATAAATATTTACGGTTTGGCATTTTTAAAAGCTCTTCGAGTGCCAAGACCGCCTCGTGATAAGATTTATTGAGCTCATGTGCATGGTTATAGGGGTGACCAATGCCAATTTTCATTTCTGCACCAAGGCTTTCTTGTTTAAATAAGCGATAAAGGTTGTCGATGATGGTTTCAGCATTAGTCCTAAAATGGTTTTTCTCCGCCGACTTTTTGCACAGAAATAAAACTGGAACCTGACAGTCCATCATCGCTCCCACGATAATTTCATGTTTGACGACAATGGACTTGAGCGATCCCTTTAGCCAGCTGTACCATTTCTCTTTTTTTGACAGGGACAATTCCCCTTGAGAAGATGGTTTTAATGTAAATAACATCATATATCCGGAGGTAATTTCCACACCAAGGAGCTGACTCCATTCATCAAATGATATATCCTGCACCTGGTTCATTAGTAAGGAGGTAACCCATTCCTTTTGAGCTATGGAAACGGCCCGATCCAGATTTGCTCTTAGACTATGCTGTTCTTCCTTTTGCTTTCGTTCTGACTGGATTTCATCTGCAACCCGCTGCATGCTTTCAAGCAGATCCTTTTTACTGCTCGGCTTGAGAATGTATTCCTTAACCCCTTGCTGCATGACCTCCTTTGCATATTCAAACGTATTAAATGCTGAAACCATGATAAAACGAATACCCTGATCGAACTTTTTTATTTCCTTCACCGCTTGAACGCCGTCAATACCGGGCATTTTAATATCCATAAAAACGATATCCGGCCGGTGTTCCTGTGCCATTTCAATCGCAATTCTTCCGTTCTGTGCTTCCCCAATGACCATGACATCCTCTTTAGAGCTTTGAATTATTTTAGCTACTGCTTTTCGTTCGAGTACCTCATCATCTGCTATAAGAATTTTCAACAAGTTCGGTTCCTCCTTTGGCTGCGACAGGAATCGTCAGTCGGAAAATGGTTCCATTGTTTAGTTCTGATTCTATTTCAACAATATCTTTTCTTTGGTAAAAAAGCTGCAACCTTCTAATCACATTTTTAACTGCTATACCATTGGATTGATCTTTGGGTTTCGCCGTTTCAACGGTTTCTTCCGCTTCCAGCTGATGGACGTAATTAAGCAGTTTCTTTTTCGTCCGCAGGTCCATTCCCGCTCCGTTGTCGATTACTTCTACATTAATGCAATCATTCACCCGATAAATATGGAGCTCGATCACACCATTTTCTTCATATCCTTCGACGCCATGGATGAAGGCGTTCTCAATTAATGGCTGGAGAACTAAACTCGGGATTTCCATATCCAAATATTCATCCTGAATATCCGTAATAAATTCAATTCGATCACCGAATCTTGTTTTTTGAATAAAGAAATACTCTTTCACAATACTTACTTCATCCCTTAAGGTTGAGACCTTATCGAAATCACTTAGATTGTAGCGTAATAATGCGGCAACTGCTTCGATCAACCTTGACGTCTCCTCTGCTTCTTCAAGGTAAGCCATCTTTGAAACAGTATTGAGGGTATTGAATAAAAAGTGCGGATTGATTTGGTTTTGCAGACTTCTCAACTCTAATTCTTTTAATAGTTTATCGAGTTCACCTTGTTGTTTGATTTCGGTAACCAGTACTTTTAAATTTGTACGCATTTGATTAAATGTCTCTGTTAAAAGCTTAAGCTCATCCTTTGTGGTTATTTTAATATCATCACCTGATAAGTTACCTGTTGCTATTTCTTTAGCAGCACTTGATAGCATACTAATCGGCTTTGTAATCCCTCCGGAAATCCATAATGCCAATAAAGTGCTAAGGAAAAAGGCCGCCGCAAATAAGGACATCGACAGGAGCTTATAATAATGGTTTTGCTGCTCCATTTGATCATAGAATTTTTGATAGTCTGTTAATTTATTATTCAATAAGGCAAGTGTACTTTCCTGAAGAAACGAGTTAATTTTTAAGACTTCGTTAAAGTGGTTGGAGTATTGATTAATCTGGTCCTGCTCAAATGTGCCGATGGTAGCATCACCCTCGTCTAGGAAGCTGTCAATCATATTTTTGTAATTTGTAAGGGTCACATCATTGCTGTTCATCACTTTAATCAGTCTCTTCTGGTCCTTAATTAACTTTAGTTTTTCACTGCGATAGTCATGAAAATACGATTTTTCCTTATCTAAAATATACGCATGCAGCTTTTCTGTCAGGAGATTACTTCTCTGTGAAATATCATTCAGTAAAAGAAAACGTTCAAAACTATTATCGTATTCAGAAACTAGTTTTTCACTGCGATCATAAAAAAATGTGCCAACTGAGGTCAGTAATACGACAAGGACAATAAAATAGAGTAACAGTTTAGAACGGATCCGAAATAGCATCATTGGTCAACCGCCTTTCGGAACTGATTACTCACAGGCAGATCTGATTTTCTTAAGATCCGGGTATCGGTATGGACGACTGGCGGGACCTTTTTTCCTTGAATAAGATCAATCATCATTTTAACGGCTCCATACCCCATTTGATAAGGCTCCTGAACAACCGTTGCACTGATGGTGCCCTCACGAATAAAATCAATTGTTTCTGGGAGCGTATCGAATCCAATGATATAAATCTGCTTTTGTTTATGATATTTTTTGACCACATGGGCTATTTCAATTCCATCAAGGGCACTTGTACCAAAAAAGGCTGTCACCTCCGGATGATCCTGCAGGATTTGATTGGCCTTTTCGGCCGCTTTTACCCTGCTAATCTCTGATTCTTCCACCGCGACGATGTTGATTCTAGGTTCCGGTTTAACCGCATCTTCAAACCCTTTGACACGCTGCTGCATATGGTTCGCATAAAAACTACCTGTAATGATAGCGACATTTACTTTCCCGAATGTATCCGCTATCAAAGCTTTCCCTGCCAAATAACCCGCATAATAATTATCGGTTCCAATATAAGCCATTCTTCTGCTGTTGGCTGCATCAGTATCAACGGTAACAACAGGAATCCCGCTTGACACGACTCGGTCGATCAGCGGCGTAAATTGTTCATCACTCAATCCTTGGGTCATGATTCCATCTACTTTGGAGGCAGCTGACATTTCAATCGTCTTTACATGATCTTCAATGTTTGCCTGCTTTGGACCAGCATATTCAAGAAGAACTCCATATTTATTGGCTGCATCTTTTGCCCCTTTTTCGACAAGCTTCCAATATTCATTGTCTAGCTCTTCTGGAACTAGAACAAAATGATAGTTATACTTTTCTACTGTTTTCTGTTCTTTAGGTAAATCATGAGTAATTACCTTGTAGCCATAATAGATTGAAAATGAGCAACTAATTAAGAAAAACAAACTTCCCACTGAATAGGCAATGATGGATAATCTGCTCATATCACAACTCCGATCCCTCAGCATAGATAAACCTATTATACGTAACTTTCCAAAAATCGACAATCTCATTTAAATGGCTGCATGTTTCAGAATTATACAGTTTAATAATACTGTGTAAAACTATGAAAAAACCAGCCTTCATGTACCTTATGATGGCTGGTTTTGATAATTATTTCGTTATTTAGTAAGTCTCTCAAATTCAACTTTCGGTGCCAATGCCTCGTTAACTTTTTCAACGATCACATCATGATCTACTGTAAATGTGGCAGATCCTTTAATATCCTCTGAGGACGCCCCAACTTTAACTGTATAGGTGCCTTTTTCAAGAACCCATGCATTTTCCTCTTCATCGAAGGAGGCAAGGTCTTTGGCATTAAGTTCGAATTGAAGAAGCTCACGCTGATGAGGTTTAAGATCCTTTGTTTTACCAAAGGCTTTTAGTTCAACAGCAGGTTTCTCAAGTTTTCCATCTGGTGCCGAAACATACACTTGGACAACCTCTCTTCCAGAGAGGTTACCTGTATTTTCAACCATAGCAGACAGTTTAAGCTTGTCTTTAAATTTCTTGCCCTCACTAATAGTTAAATGATTAATATCAAAGCTTGTATAGGACAATCCATAACCGAATTCATAAGCAGGCTTTACATTAAATGTGGTATTGTAACGGTAGCCAACATAAATGTCTTCGTTATAGACCACCTGTTTTGGGTTATCTACAGGCGTACCAGGGAAACTGTTCGCCGATGCCACATCACTGTATTTTACAGGGAAGGTAGTTGCCAATTTCCCAGAAGGATTGACTTTACCGGAAATAACATCCGCAACAGCATAACCTGCTTCTTGACCTGGCTGCCATGCTAATAGGATTGAGTCGACTTTATCCCGCCAGCTGGCTACTTCGATAGGCCCGCCAATATTCAAAATAACGGCCACCTTTTTTCCTTGCTCATGGTACTCTGCTGATACTTTCGAAATCATGTCTTGTTCTGCATCGCTTAATAAATAATCCCCTTTTACAACTTTACGGTCTGCACCTTCCCCAGAATTACGGCCAATTACAATGATACCGATATCCGATTCTTTGGAAGAAGAAGCAATATCGTTATCTGCCAGAGGCTTTTCAGGAATGGCTGGAATTAACTTGCCAAAATCTTCACCCCATGGACTTTGTTTAATTTTATACTGATCCTGCGAGCGCAATGTATCAATATATGTCTTATATTCCTGAAGTAAACGTTGATTTATTTGGTATCCAGCACTCTTTAGCCCATCAACAATAGAAGTGGTGTAAGCCGCATTGACATCGCCGCTTCCTGTTCCTCCTTTAACTGTTTCGATTTGTGTATTGCCAAATAAAGCAATCTTCTGATCCTTGCTGATAGGAAGCGGCATCTTGTCGTTCTTTAAGAGAACCATCCCTTCTGCCGCTGCTTTTCGAGCTGTTTGGGCATGTCCAGCCAAATCTGGCTTGTCTGTGTTTTGATACTTTTTAAATTCAGGAGTTTGGATGACGATTTGGAGAATGTTTTTAATATTACGGTCAAGTACCTTTTCATCTAGATTCCCAGTTTCAACAGCTGCTTTAATTAAATCGGATTGATTGGACGTACCCGGCATAATCATGTCATTACCAGCTTTCATTTGTTCTACCGGATTATCCCCGCCAAACCAGTCTGTCATGACAAACCCTGTGTAGCCCCAGTCTTTACGTAAAATAGTTGTAAGCAAGTCCCTATTTTGGGATGTGTATGTTCCATTAAGTTTGTTATAGGAACTCATAACAGACCATGGATGGGATTCTTTAACAGCAATTTCGAAGCCTTTAAGATAAATTTCTCTTAATGCTCGTTCTGAAACGATCGTATCAATGCTATTCCTGTTTGTTTCCTGGTTATTGGCAGCAAAGTGCTTGATTGTTGCTCCAACACCATTGGATTGTATCCCATTTACCACCGCCGCGGCCATTTTTCCTGCAATTAAAGGATCTTCTGAATAGTATTCGAAGTTTCGTCCGTTTAATGGATTACGGTGGATATTGAGTGCCGGAGCTAGTAAAAGGTCGACACCGTATTCTTTCACTTCATTTCCCTGAGCTTGACCTACAGCTTCTGCTGTTGCAGGATCCCAAGTGGATGCAAGAGCCGTCGCAATCGGGAAAGCGGTTGCATAATAAGTTTGGGTTTGTCCCGGTCTGGTCGGCCTAATCCTAAGACCTGCCGGGCCGTCAGCTAAACGTAGTTCAGGGATACCTAAGCGGGGAATTCCAAATGTACCGCCTACAGCTCCAGTTACTTCAAATGGAGGTGTCCCCCCGAATCCAGGCATTCCTACACCCACAACGAATTTAGCTTTTTCCTCGAGGCTCATCGCTTGAATAACACTGTCAATGGAAGCTGCATCAGTTAAAAATGGTGCTGCTGTTTGTATAATAGAAGTTTGGTTTTGTTGCATGGTTGTTGAATCTGGACTCTGAGCGGATGCAATGTCAAAGGTGAGTCCTGAGAGAATTAATGATGATGTAAGAGTGATTGCTAGTAGATTTGATTTTTTCTTTTTCTTAAGTTTTTTTAACATAAATTAGTACCCCCTTCAATTGGTTAAAATTCCACACTTATAAGCGCTTCCAAAGTTAGTTTAACCGAATTGAATGTTCAGAGTTTTAGTAATATTCTGGATTATTTTGCGAAATTCTTCACTATTTTGTTTTTTGATAGACAGTTAATAGAATAACACCATGTGATAAAATCTACCCATTTTTCAGCCGTTAATACTCCTGTAACTAAAGTCATGTCGGATATTGTCTAAGGAATATGAATAAATACTCTTGATTTTTTTGTTTTTGATTGAATTTTCAGATAACAACAATTTAATCTAGTAAATCGCAAGTTAATGCTACTTCTTGTAACTTACCGAATTAACATTCACATGCTAACTTCTTAAATGTAAGGGTTTTCAGATAAATAAAAGGGGTTGTTAAGTGTGAAGGGTTATTACAAAGTTCTAAGTACATCCATGTTTAGTTTAATGCTTTTATCATCAGGTTATACTAGTGCATTTGCTGAGGAACAGCAAACAGCGCCAGTACATGCTACGGCTGTTATATCAGATACTGGGAGTGTACAAACAGGTGCAGCCGAGGGACAAACGCCAATTTTAGTTGACCAAGCCTCGATTCCAGCCGTTATTAAAGCTATGACACTGGATGAAAAAATTGATTTGATTGGCGGTGCCGGAGCATCCATTACAGGGGCTGCAGGCGGTACCTTTGCCATTCCACGGCTTGGCATTCCGAAGCTAAACTTTGCAGACGGTCCAGCCGGGCTTCGCTTTGGATCGACAGCAAATAAATCTACAACAGGTTTCCCTATTCCAACAGCCCTCTCTTCAAGCTTCAATAAAGACCTCATGTATAATGTAGCTGCAGCTATGGGAAAAGAAACTCTTGATTATGGTGTGGATGTGATTTTAGGACCTGCCTTGAATATACATAGGGATCCTCGAGGCGGACGGAACTTCGAATATTACTCTGAGGATCCACTTCTAAGCGGTGAAATGGCAGCTCAGTTTACTAAAGGAGTTCAGGATCAAGGCGTTGGTGTCAGCATGAAGCATTTTGCTGCCAATAATCAGGAAACCAACAGACAATCCGTTAATGAGGTTATTTCTGAACGCGCCTTAAGAGAAATTTACTTAGCTGGTTTCGAACGGGTGGTAAAAGAAGCTCAGCCATGGACCGTGATGAGTTCCTATAACTCAATTAATGGACCTTTCTCTGCCCATAATTCCTGGCTCTTAAATGATGTATTAAGAAGTGACTGGGGCTTTAATGGGATGGTCATGACAGACTGGGGCGGATCTAAAAATAATGGTATTGCTATGTTGAACGGCGGAAATGACTTGTCCATGCCAAGTTTAAATTCTGTGGGTAAGGCGGCAGTAAAAGCGGCAATTTTAGACGGTTCATTATCAGAGGAAAAACTTGATACCGCGATCGAAAATATTCTTGCCTTAGTTGTTAAGTCCCCTACTTTCAAAAAGCTAAGTACCGTTGATAATACGAAACTAAGCGTTAGTACTGATCTAGCTGCCTCTGATGCACAGATTTCACGAGAAGCCGCTCCAGAAGGTATGGTCTTATTGAAAAATGAAAATAAAGCGCTTCCGTTTAATAACAAGGTGAAAAAGGTTGGTATAGTGGGTAACTCCTATTCAATGCCTAGCTGCGGGTTTGGTACTCCTTTATCTGCCTGTACCACTGATAATGCCGCTTCAAAAATGTTCTTAATGGGTACAGGCAGTGCCTATGTTACCCCAACGCATTCCGTGCAGCTTCCTGACGGACTAATTAAAGCAGGATATACACCAGTGACTACTAATGCTAGTGGTGCTGAAATCGATGAAAATCTTACCGCCGAAGATGCCGCTTATATGGCTCAGAATTCAGATATTGGCGTGGTGGTAATTGCTCGAGGATCCGGCGAAGGGGCAGATGGAAATGCTACGACCTTTGAACCAACTGCAAAAGAATTAGAACTTATTAAAAGGGTATCTACTGCTTTTCATACAGTAAATAAAAAGGTAGTAGTAGTCTTAAATGTTGGGGCTCCATTTAACACGGTACCTTGGAGAAATGACGTAGACTCCATTTTATTATCCTGGCAGCCAGGCATGGAAGCTGGAAACGCCCTTACAGATGTTCTTTCTGGAAAGGCCTATCCATCTGGTAAACTCCCGGAGACTTTTCCAATCCGTTTGGAGGATGCTCCAAGCTATGCGAACTTTCCAAACTCTGATGGCAATCCAAACTTAGTTAAATATACAGAAGATATTTATGTTGGTTACCGTTACTATTCTACTTTTAATATCAAGCCTGCTTACGAGTTTGGCTACGGTCTCTCCTATACCACTTTTGATTATAGTGATTTTAAATTAAACAAAGATAGCTTATCTAATAAAATCAAAGTCTCGTTTAAGGTTACTAACACTGGTTCATTTGCAGGGAAAGAGGCACCGCAAGTTTATGTAAGTGCGCCTGATGGAAAGTTAGAAAAACCAGCCATTGAGCTTAAAGCCTTCGGAAAAACCCGTGAGCTCAAACCCGGTCAAAAAGAGACATTCAACTTCTTTATCGATCCAAAGGATATTGCTTCCTTTGATGAATCTACTTCCTCTTGGATTGTTGAAAAAGGGACATACAAATTCAAGGTTGGTGCCTCTTCTGCCGATATCAAGGGGACACTGGATTTTAAAGTGGACAAAGATATCATTGCTGAATTAGATAATGACAATGGACCTGATGTGCAATTAGACACACTATCAAAATACAATCAGTAGAGACGTTTTGACGTTCAAAAAAATAACATTTTGGAGGTAAAGAAAATGCTTAAAAAAATGAAAAAAAGAGCCATGTTGGCCACGATGGCGGTAACGATGACATTATCATTCAATTCGAACGTTTTCGCGAAGCAAATCAATCCACAGCCAACATCCTACCAAACTGTCACAGAAATTGAAGATTGGGGTGCAGCAACAACGAAAGTAATTGTCAATGTTGGGAAACCGATACCAAAGGGCTCTATAACAGCAGATACCTTTAAAGTCCATGTCGCAAGAAGCGATGAACGGTTAAAAAATCCGTTTTTAGAGGAAGGCGACCGAACTATTACTAAAGCCTACGTAGCAGATAAAGACGGCAATCCCGCTGTCCAAACAGGTAAATATGTGGTCTTAGAAATGAAAATTGGCCCTGATGTATCCTTAGGTTCACCTCTTAACTATGATTGGGCGACTACTGGTTTTAATGATTGGGTTGATATGAAATATACAATCACACAGCAAAAAGATATTGAAACAAGTGCAGGAACCATTTCAGGATTAGTTGTCGACCAATTTGCTGGGGAAACAAGAGAACTGGTAGATGATTTTTCAACGGGAAAAGGAACCTATGATAATATTAGTTTAACTTATGCGGACTATTCCCCAGCTACTGACAATCATAAGAATCCATTAATTATCTGGCTGCATGGAGCTGGTGAAGGCGGCACAGATCCTACGATTCCAATCTCGGCCAATAAAGCAGCCAACTTCGCTTCAAAGGATATGCAATCCTACTTTGATGGTGCCTACGTTCTTGCCCCTCAAACTCCAACCTTTTGGATGGACGGTTTTACCGGTATGGGAGATGGCACCTCTAAATATGAGAATGCTTTAATGTCTTTAATTAAGGATTATGTAGCTAATCACAAAGACGTTGATACCAGCAGAATTTACATTGGCGGTGACTCTAACGGCGGGTATATGACCATGTTAATGGCCCGGGATTATACCAATTACTTTGCTGCTGCCTTCCCAACATGCGAAGCCTTAAAGGATACGTTAATAACAGATACACAAATTAATAAATTGAAAGATCTTCCGATTTGGTTCATTGCCGCTAAAACAGACCCAGTGGTTATCACATCTCAATATGTTGAACCTACGTATCAACGCTTAGTCGATGCCGGCGCCAAAAATGTCCATTTATCATTATTTGATAAGGTACTAGATACCTCCGGTTTATATACCAAAGTGGATGGTACTCCATATGAATACAACGGACACTGGTCTTGGATATATGTCTACAATAACAAACCGACCGATTTGATCAACGGAAAAACCACAACCATAATGGAATGGTTAGCCAACCAAAACAACACAAACACGAAGTAAATAGTTTAATTGGTGACAGGCACCATTAAAAGACAAAATAGGCGGGATTGTCCATGTTGGATGGACAATCCCGCCTATTTCATTCTTCGTTAGAAGCTGCTGTTGCGAATCACGAGTTTGGTAGCGATGAGAATTTTTTTGGCGGTCTTTCTGCCTTCGATTCGTTCTAAAAGGGTATCTACCGCCGTCTCACCCATAAGCTCTGTATATACTTTTACTGTACTCAAAGTTGGGTAGACATATTTGGAGATGCTGATATCATTGACTCCAATAATGTTAACCCGATCCGGGACAGCAATGCCTTCTTCAAGCAGCGCTCGTAAAGCCCCAACTGCAATTGAGTCATTTCCCGCAAAGAAAGCTGTTGGCAAATTGTCACCATGATCTTGAATCGCCTGTTTCATCAAGGCATGGCCATCCTCTGCCGAAAATGTTCCATTATACATAAAGTTGTTAATGAAAATACCCTTTTCCGTTAAATACCGTTTAAAGGTCTCTTCCCTTGCATCCTCGATTGCCGAGGTCTTGTCTTTAAATTCCTCTTTGCCGCCGATATAGCCAATTTGCGTATGACCCTTTTCGATAAAATAATCGAGCACTTTCTTCGTTGCCTTCTCAAAATCGATGACAATCGAATCATACTGTTCTTCATCGGGTGAGTTGTCCACAAACACAATATTCTTAGTAATCGACCGCATTTCTTTCACTTGTTTACGACTAAACTTTCCAATCGCGATCAGCCCTTGAAGCTCATCATCTTGTTTTAACTCCTCATAGTTATCCTGAAAATACTTAACAAGCTGGAGACCATGATGACGACAGCGATTTTCAACACCCAGCCGGATCGACATATAATATAGATCTTCTAGTTCTTCCTTTTCGGTATACCATTGCAGGACAGCAATCTTGCCGGAATCCTGTTTACGAGCCGGTTTCTTCTTATAAGAGAGCTCCTCAGCCGCCTCAAAAATCCTCTTTTTTGTTTCATCGCTGACAGAAAGCGTCGTATCATAATTCAGCACCCGCGAAACCGTCGCAATCGAAACACCCGCTAACTGAGCAATATCCTTTATTGTAGCCATAAATTAATCACCTAACATCTTGGTTAAGAAACGATACGTGGTCGCTGCACGGTATACATCCTCAGGTTTTAAAGTCACAGATGGAAAGTTTGGATGATGGATCGCATCTGGCAGCCCTTGGGTCTCTAAGCAGACACCTAGATAATTTCCAGCCTTTACACCTGAAATCTCAAACTCTCCATCTAACATATTGGACGTATACAGAACAACGCAAGGCTGGTCGGTTGTAATCTCAAGAACCCGTCCGCTCTCTTCCTCACTTAACACAATCTGATTTTCCCCTTCTTTTGAGAAAACAAGCGGGTGGTCGTAACCTTTTCCAACCAAGACATTTTGCGGAAAGGAAGACTCGATCCCATCCTTTAATTTTCTTCCGTTAGTAAAATCAAACGGTGTATTCACTGACACCGGCATCTCCCCTGTGGGCATAAGGTCCGGAGCTAATTCTACGTATCGGTCACTATCCAACTGGAGTACGTGTTCAGAACAATTACGCTTGTTATTTCCACTTAAATTAAAATAGGAATGATTGGTTAAGTTCACTAAGGTTGTTTTATCTGTTCTTGCTTCATAGCTTACTTTCAGTTCATTATTATTTGTTAACAAGTAGGTTACCGTTGTTTCTAGATTTCCTGGGTATCCTTCTTCCCCATCTGGACTAGTATAAGAGAATGCCAAACCAACTGCATCATCTGCCTCAATTTTTTTCGTTTTCCAAATAACCGAGTCAAACCCTTTTACACCACCATGAAGGTGATTCAGTCCATCATTTTGCTCAAGAACATATTCCTTTCCATCCAATTCAAAGCTTGCCGCTTTAATTCTTCCCGCGACTCGTCCGCAAACAGCACCAAAATACGGCGACCATTTTGGATAATCTTCGAAGTTATCAAAACCAAGGACCACATTTTCTACATTTCCATTCCTGTCAGGAACGAGGATTTTCGTAATCACACAGCCGTAATTTAAACAAGATACGGTCATGCCGGAGTCATTGCTTAACGTGTACTCTACTACATCCGCTCCATCATAACTGCCAAAAAGCTTCTCATTCATTTCCATTGCTATTCCACTTCCTTTTTTTAGTAGGGAGAAAATTTATAATGTATCGATAAAGCGGCGGAATCCTGCCTCTCCCACTTCATTCCGCTTAAACACACCAGCATCTTCTAAAACTCGTAAAAACTTTTTGCCTACTTCTTCTCTTACCAGCGTTTCTACTTGGGCTTCGTCAACAGACGTTCCATAACGGTCCTTTAATTCATTTGCCCAATCAAGATGATAGTCAGCAACCGTATCCGTTTTACCAAGCAGGAAGTTCTCTACCTCTTCCAGTTCTCCCTTAAGGCGGGCAGGGAGGACCGCCAATCCCATTACCTCAATCAGCCCAATGTTTTCCTTCTTGATATGGTGAACATCTGCATGCGGATGGAAAATGCCTAGTGGATGTTCGTCACTCGTCCGGTTATTACGGAGAACCAAGTCTAGTTCAAACATATCACCATTTTTACGGGCAATCGGGGTAATCGTATTATGCGGTGTTTCATCCGTCCAAGCTAAAATATCAAGGGCTTCATCACTGTAGCCTTTCCATTTTTCAAAAATATGAGCTCCAGCTTCCACCAGTGAACCGATATCAGCTGACTGCAAACGAATCACCGACATTGGCCATTTTACAATCGAACCTTCCACATTCGCAAATCCCTCGATGGCAAATCTCCAATCGATCCCAGCCTTGGCCATCGCAAATTGATAGTTTCCGCCTTGATAGTGCTCATGAGATAAAATAGAGCCTCCAACAATCGGAATATCCGCATTTGAACCTAAGAAATAATGAGGGAATTGCTCAACAAACTCCAAGAGCCGTTTAAACGTGTAGGGACTGATTTTCATGTCCGTATGTGTTTCTGATAACACAATGCAATGCTCGTTATAATAAACATAAGGAGAGTATTGTAAATACCAATTCTCATCTGTTAAATTCACTCGAATCATCCGATGGTTCGAACGTGCAGGGTGGCCGATTCTTCCAGCATACCCTTCGTTTTCGATGCAAAGCAAACATTTAGGATAGCTGGACTTTTTCGCCAGCTTCTCGAGTTCAATACTTTTTGGATCTTTTTCCGGCTTCGATAGATTAATCGTAATGTCTAACTCGCCATATTCTGTCTTAGCCTTGTATTCGATATTTTGACGGATTCGCTTCATCTGGATATAGTTACTGTTCTTACTAAATTCATAAAAGTACTCCGTCGCCTGCCTAGGATTTTCTAGATACTTTTCATAAAACTGGGCGTTCACACTCGATGGCCGGGCGATAAAGCAATTCATGATCTTACTTGAAAAAATATCCTTATGATCAAAGATATCTTCGATGATTCCTTGTTCCACTGCATAATCAACGATCTTTTCAAGCAGGTCAGGAATCTCATCGATGCCCTCTTCAAGTTCAACTTCCTTATACTCCTCTAATTGCAGTAGTGCGAGTACTTGGTTTCTTGCATATATTTCGTCTTCCCGCTCAATTAATTGAGCGGCAAGTGCCTGTTCACCTAATTGCTGGACTAATTGAAAAATCATATTTGATCGCCACCTAAATTTGATAACTTTTGGATGATGCTCATGGTAGGTCCAAGCATCTACTATTATAATTCTTTTGCTCCGTCACCAATACTAGCTACATAAAAATCTGCTTCATAGCCAATTTTTTCAGCATATGCTGCTCCAACATTTGCAATAAAGTTTTCAACCTGATCATTTTCAACAATGGCAATCGCACAGCCGCCAAAGCCTGCTCCTGTCATCCGTGCCCCAAGGACACCTGGTTGTTTCCAAGCTGCTTCAACTAAACTGTCAAGTTCAATCCCTGTCACTTCATAATCGTCTCGAAGCGAGATATGTGATTGGTTCATTAATTGACCGAAGGCTTCTAAGTTTCCAGCCTTTAGTTCTTCAAGCGCACGTAATGTTCTAATATTTTCATAGACCGCATGCTTTGCCCGTTTACGAACAATTTCATTGGTAATTAAAAACTGATTCTCATCAAATTCCGCTTCGGTAAGCTGTCCAAGCGCTTCGATTGGAAGCTTTTGCTGCAAAATTGCTAATGCCTCTTCACATTCACCTCGGCGCTCATTGTATTTGGAGTCAGCTAACTCCCGGCGCTTGTTGGTGTTCATAATGATAATTTTGTGATTTTCTAGCTGAATCGGCGCGTATTCGTATTTCAGTGTCTGGCAATCAAGTAAAATTCCTGCATCCTTCTTGCCCATACCAATTGCAAACTGGTCCATAATTCCACTATTAACACCAATAAACTGATTTTCGACCTGCTTGCCAATTTTAATCAAATCAAGACGAGGAATCTCTAAACTAAACAGTCCCGCGACAAGAACCCCTGTTAATAACTCAATTGAAGCGGATGATGATAGACCAGCACCATTGGGGATATTTCCTTCAATCACGCACTCAAAGCCGGTTGGAATTTGGTATCCCGCCTCTGAAATATACCGAATCATTCCCTTTGGATAGTTGGCCCAATTGTGATCCTTATTGTATTCGAGTTGTTCTAAGGTAAATTCAATCACACCTTTGTCTGGGAAGTTAGCTGAATACAAACGAACAAGCTGGTCATCCCGCTTTTTTGGCAACCGCATAGGTCCCATACGTAATCGCACACGGAAAAACATGGCCGCCATTATAGTCTGTATGTTCACCAATCAAGTTAATGCGCCCCGGTGCAAAGAATGACTTTTCCGGTGCGGTATTAAAAATAGTTTGAAATATAGAATTAAGTGTTGAGATGGTCATTGTATCGTTCCTCCCTATTGTAATCCTTTTCATTTGTCTAAATCTTAATATGAATCTTTACTTTCATTTTACTTACTTCAGTAAAAGAAATCAATATTTTTACTAAAATATTACTAAAAATAAAAATGGCGCATGAATTGTTTACCTTCATGCGCCGTTTCTTTATTATTTACGTATTGTTTTCTACTTTTACCAACAACATACTATCTGTTTATTCATCAGAAGAATAGCTTATTTTTTTGAATTATCATGTTTAACCATAATTTGATTGGATTGAATTACAGAATTTCCAGCATTATCCCAAGCCTTATAGGTTACCGTATAAACTCTGTCACTGTTTCCGCTTCTCTCTGCTCTCAGCAGGAAATCAGTATCAAAGGTTCCATAGTTCGCTTCCTGAATATCATTGACTGTATTTCCGTCACCCATTCCATTATCTAATTGATTACTTTTAATCGAAACTAATTCAATCCTGTTAATCCCTGATTGAACGTCATTACCAACAACCGAAGCCGTAATTGGAATGAGAGCATGGTCTCGATCGAATAGGATGCTAGAGTTAAAAGAGACATTCAATGTCGGAGCTGTTTTATCAATTTTAACGGTAACAGATTGTGCGTCTTCAACATTACCCACTTGGTCTGTACTTCGGTATTGAATAATATTTACCCCTTCTGTTGTTACATCAAATGGTCCGCTATAAGTTTGCCAATTGCCATCATTAACTTTATATTCTGTTGCGGCCAGACCGGATTGATCATCAGACCCATTTAGACTTACCTTAACATTCTGATTATACCAGCCATTTACGGCTTGTCCTGAAAGATCTGCATTTGTTACAGGTGCCTGAGTATCTTGATCATTTGACCGGTATAAATAGAAATCATCTAAACTCCCCCATGCACCGCCATTAGCTTTTATATTTGCTCCAATCGTTATGGTTCCATCTTTAACGAGAATATTTTGGATTTCAGGATTACTCCAATTTACCCAGCCATTTACACCTGTAGCAACTTTTATTTGTTTACCGCCAGTTTGGGCATAGAGATTCATTACAGGATTTACTGCGTCTCCGCCTTGTAAAAACATAGAAAGATTATAATATCCTGGCTTTAAGCCTGAAATCGTCTGTTCTACTCTAAAATCAACTCCAGCAGCTGAGTAAAAGTGCAACGAATAATTGCCTGTTTTGGCATCTGAAGCCTTTTGTTGATAATCTGTATGTGCTGCTGTTCCATTTTCATAAATAATTTTCCACATCGATCGATTACTATTTTCAAAACTTGGGTTCACTACAAAGTTTTCTGCCTTAATTTGAAGATGTGCCTTAACAGCCGCTCCACCTTCGACAGTACCATTAATCACATAATTTCCTGTCCCACTTTTGATCGCATCGGCAAGTGCGCCTTTATCCCATGTAACGGAAACCGTCCCTGTGCTTCCATCATTATAAGTAACCACAACCGTTTTTGGTAAAGTGATTGTGTCCCCTTGTACGGCACTAACGGAAATATCTTTAATTTCGTCAATATTTAACGGAGCAACCGCACCGGTATCAACATATTTAAAGACATTTAAAGAAGGAAGCGGATGTCCAGTGAAATCAAACATAGCCTGATTGTCAACCGCACTGCCGCCGTACCACAAACCAGCGTCGGCAGGATCGTATTCCTTAGAATAGCTAGCAGCCCATCCAGAACCATATTGCTCCCAAAGCTGTTTATTTTGGGTTATATTTTGCGGAGGCCCAACCGGAATCCATGCAGGCTCCCAATAAAATACACCAATCCCAGCTTCACCAACATTCGCAACCGCTTGGATGACATCCCGAACGGCATTGGCTTGACCCTGAACGGTAATCGGGTAATTTAATGTTTGACCGGAATCTTTTGGGGCTGTATTATCATGTCCGTCCCCATCTGCTGCGGTATAGGTGTAAGATGTTTCAGCGACCATCACCTTTTTGCCATAAGTATCTGCAACATTCTTTAGAACCGACGTCAAATTGCTTAATGTACCATGCCAGAATGGATAATAAGAGCTGGCAAATACATCATAATCTACGTGATTATCAGCAAGAGTTTTAGCATAGGAAGCATATCTTCCTGCTGTTTCAGGATTCGTAAAATGAACAGCGACTAAAATATTCGGATCCACTGCTCTTACTGCTTTACTTCCTTCATTAAATAAAGCACTGATGTTTGTCCAATCCTTTTCTCCAGCAACTCCGCCATTCGTTTCATTGCCAACTTGAACCATACCAATATTAATCCCTGCAGCCTTCATGGCATCAAGGCTATTTTTAGTATAGTTATATAAAGCTGTCTTCTTATCTTCAAAACTTAAGTTAGCCCATGCTTTTGGTACCTGCTGCTTAGCTGGGTCTGACCAAAAGTCGGAATAATGGAAGTCTACTAATAGCTTCATTCCATTTGCAGTTGCTCTTTTCCCAATTTCAATCGCCTTAGCTAAATCATTATTACCGCCGCCATAGCCATGTCCCTGGGCATCATAAGGATTATTCCAGACACGAACCCGAATATAATTGACTCCTGCATCGTGCAAGGTTTTAAAAATATCCTGCACTTCACCGGCTGTATTATAAAATTTAACTCCGCTGTCCTCTAAGGAAATAACACTAGAAACGTCCACACCTTTAATGAAATCCTTACCGATTCCATCTACTTTTTTTACAAAAATATCAGCATTGACAGGTTGCGAAACATTCCCACTATCGAGGGAAGTTAAATTAAAGCTATCTAAATATCCCCATCCCTTCGGTGCTCCAGAAACCACTGCGCCTACTTTTAAATTAGAAGTATCTTCCTTTAAATCGAATCGCAAGGTAATTTTTCCCCAATTATTGTAACCTGTTGTGGCAACAGCATCGATCGTATTTGTACCAGCAAAAAGTTTAATACTGCCTGCTTCAGAAGCTGCTCCACCCATCGATTTTACTGATAACTCATAGCTTCCGGCTGGAAGTGTGGAAATCGTTTGTTGAACAGTAAATGATGGATTACCCGTTGCAGTATCTTTAATCCAATATTTAAATGCATGATCCCCTTCATCTTTCGTCATCCAAGAATCATTTGCATAAGCATATTGGCTAATATCAAAATTTCCCAAATTGGTCGTTTCAATGTTCCATGAACCATCATTCCAAAAATCGCTTTCAAATCCTCCATTCTTTACATTTTGCGTTTGTGAATCGGCAGCGAAACTAATGTGACTATTGAACAGAAGTGTACTAAACACCATCACAACAGTTAATAGAATCGCAAACGGTTTGACTGTTCTTCTCAAATTCTCCCACCCTCTCATTTGTTTTTATGAAAATAGCAAAATCATTGCCAAATCACCAATTAAGCGTTTCCAGAAAACTGTAAAACTATCAAACTATAGAAAAGACATCCACTCTAACTAACGGAATGGATGTTTTCTCAGTTTGGACAAATCAGAGCGGGAAGGACCCCAGCTCATCATCTATTAATTATTTCTAGTCTTTTCTAAAATGCGAACCTCATATTTTCCCAATGTCAGCTCACCTGTAAGCTCATCACCGGTAACTAAATCTTTTAGATGATCCTCAATTACGATCGGCTGCTTTTCTTCCGTAAAATTCATGATAAAGATATAATCTTGATCAGGCGCTTGTCTAACTTGTACCGAAACGCCTTTTTCATGTTTTACAGAAACAACTGGCTGAAGTGCCAATTCATTGATTACGTCCTGGTAAAACTCACGATGGAAGGCATCTTCTAAGCGCCCGCCAATATAGTAGGTTTTTCCTTTTTCATATTCATGGCTCGTTACCGCTGGAGTATTGGCATAAAAGTCTTCTTCGTATTGACCCTCTGTCTTTGCAGCATCTAGCTCAATGACAGTAGCATAGTCCTTCAGTTCATAGGATTGATTCCGATAGCTCACATAGTTTTTATCATTTGGATATAATGTATCGGTTTCAACCGGCTTGATTCCGAATATTTCTTGCAAGTCTTTGTGCCAGCCGCCCAAATACGTTAAATCATGTTCGTTAACAAGTCCACTGATATAAGTCATAACTAATCTGCCGCCATTTGCAACAAATGTCTTTAAACGGGCAATGGTTTCTTCACTTACTAAATAAAGCATTGGAACAACCAATAGTTTATAAGAAGAAAAATCTTGTTCTTTGGTAATGACATCAACTGGGATATCTTTTTCCCAGAAGGGACGGTAATGATCGACTAATGTTTGCGGGTAGCGCTTGGTCTCCAATCCAAACCCTTGGGCATCATTTAATGCCCAGTTGCTTTCCCAATCATATAGGATTGCTACATCTGACGGACGATTTGTTCCAACCACATCAGATAGCTTTTCTAACGTTTGACCAACCTGCGCCACTTCTTTAAATACACGGTTTTCCGAACTATTATCATGGTCGACAACCGCACCATGGAACTTTTCCGACGATCCGCGTGATTTCCGCCATTGGAAATACATCACGCTATCAGACCCATGAGCAACCATTTGCATGGATGCAAGCAGGTGCATACCTGGGCGTTTTGCTTTATTAACATTATGCCAATTGACACCGCTTGGGGTAGATTCCATTAATAAAAATGGCTGTTGTTTTAGACTACGGTATAGGTCATCGATAAAGCCAACCCTCATCGCTAAATCAGCAGTACTTTCCCAGTCATTGTGCCATGCAGGATATGCATCCCAGCTAATCACATCGAGATGTTTAGCAAATTTGCTATAGTCCAAGGCCTGGAATGGAATAAGTTCATGCGTATCTGCCATAAAGTTTGTGGTAATTGGAATATCTGGTGTCAATTCTTTTATTGGAACAATCTCATTTTCAAAGAATGAAATCGTTTGATCGGTAACAAACCTGCGCCAATCAAGGTTTAAGCCATGAACCATATTTTCTCCGATTGGTGATGGCGATTCAATTTGTGACCAATCCGTAAAGGTATGACTCCAAAATGGACCCCACCAGGCATCATTCAGTGCTTTAAGGTCGTTATTGTATTGTTCTTTAAGCCAGTTTCTGAAAGCATGCTGGCATTTTTCACAATGGCATTCACCGCCGTACTCGTTGGAAATATGCCACATTAATAAAGCTGGGTGGTTTCCGTATCGTTCTGCGAGCAAGCGATTGATCTTCTGTGTTTTTTCACGATAAACCTCAGAAGTAAAACAATGATTATGTCTTCCGCCATGCAGTTGTTTCACCCGCGCACCATTTACACGAAGAACTTCTGGATATTTTTGTGACATCCAGGCAGGTCGCGCCCCGCTTGGAGTAGCTAAAATAACCCTTCCGCCAATTCCATGAATGTTGTTGAAAATCTCATCTAACCATTCAAAGTTGAAAACTCCCTCTTCCGGCTCCAACGCTGCCCAAGCAAAGATTCCGACAGAGAACGTATTTGTATGTGCAAGCTGCATCAATTTGATATCGTCTGCTAAAATATCAGGCCGATCTAACCATTGATCTGGGTTATAGTCTCCACCATGAAGCATGAAGTTCGCTTTCGTTGTATAGGTCTTTTCACGATTTGTCATAATAATCTCCTTCTACCATTTATCAATTCATGTTGTTCCATTAACCTTTTGTTCCACCTGCCGTTAAGCCTGAAACAAAGTGCTTTTGCAATAACAGGAAGGCGACAGCAATTGGTATACTGATGAGAATAGCCCCTGCAGCAAAGGTTGTGTAACTTGCCCCCATTACTTCATTGACTAAATTGTATAGTCCGATTGGCAATGTGTAGGATTCAGGTGTTCTCAAGATGGTTGATGACATAACGAAATCCCCAAGTGGTCCCGTAAATCCATTCATCGCAACTACCGCTAGCATTGGTCTTGATAGTGGCATGATAATTTGTAAGAAGATTCTTGTATTGCTTGCACCGTCAATTTTGGCACTTTCATCTAAATCCATAGGAATCGAATCCATATACCCTTTCATCAAATAGGTATTCATTGGAATCGTACCGCCAATATAAAGCAGGATTAAGAGCCAATGGCTGTTCATCATACCAAGAAGCTGAGCCAGTACGAACAAGGCAATTAAAGCGGAAAACTGCGGAATCATCTGCAGTAACAAAAACAAGGTTAAGGCATTTTTTCTGCCTTTAAAGCGGAACCGAGAAAAAGCATAAGCCGTAAAGGAAACACTGATAACCGACCCGATCATTGTAAAGATACTAATCTTAAGGGAATTCAAATACCAATGTCCATATTGCAGACTCTCTTTTCCAGCGAACAACTCTTTGTAGTGATCCAAGGTTGGATTTTTAGGAATAATTGAATTACTAACTAAACTGTTACCGGGATTAAAGCTGGCTCCCACGGTCCAAAGTAAGGGGTAAATAATAATTACCGCCATTAGAATTAAGATTACATGTGAAGTGAGGAGACGAAAGAATCTATTACTCTTCATTCCTGTCAGCATCTATTAAGCCCCCTCCTTAAATGAATTTGTTCTTCTGAACTGCCATAAAGCAATCGCAATGACAAATACAGATAATAAAATGGTCAAGGCTGCTGCAAGTGAATATTGACTTGATTGCATAGTCAATTTGTAAATCCAAGACACTAATATATCGGTTCCGCCGGCATTTGAACCTGGAACGGCTGGGCCGCCGCCGTTGAACAGATAGATAATATTGAAGTTATTGAAGTTAAACGTATACTGAGTAATAATAATTGGTGCCATTGCAAGTAAAATCATTGGCATAGTGATATGTCTGAATTTAGCAAAGATGGATGCCCCATCAATCGTTGCTGCTTCATAAAGATCATCAGGAATCGACTGAAGAACGCCTGTCGTCACAATAAAAATATACGGGAATCCAAGCCAGCCCTGCATCAGAATAAGCGCTAATTTAGACCATGCTGCATTGGTCATCCAAGGAATTGGATCGATTCCAAACGATGCTAAAATCGTATTATTGATTGCACCAAAGCTGTCGTTAAATAGACCAGCAAAGATCAAAATCGTAACAAACCCAGGTACTGCCCATGGTAAAACTAAAATCGTACGATAAAGTCTTTTAAATTTAAGATCCTTTTGGTTAACTAAAACAGCTAAGAAAATTCCAAGAGCAACCTGAACGGTTGAAGCAACTAGGGTCCAGATCACTGTCCAGCTTAAAACATCAAAAAATGTTGATCGCCAGATATCTACAGTAAATATTTGCTTAAAAGTGTTTAAACCAACCCAATCTGCTAAGTGCGCAGGCGGTGAATGATATAAATCATAATTCGTAAAAGCTAGTGCAAAACTGAATAAAATCGGAAAAACAACTGCGAAGATCAAAATAAACAATGATGGTCCACTAATAACATACGGATAACCTTGTGAAATTAAATTATGATAATCTTCCCGAAGAGAAGTTGGTTCCATATTTTCGTCACGCATTTTTCCATTTTTATAGGCATCTCGGAAATTTGCGTAATAAACGGCCAGTCCGAATGCTGTCACAATAAGAGCAATAATCCCTTCAGCCAATAGGAAAATAGAGTTATCACGCGGCACTTCCGTCCCCAGTGTCATTAAACCCCAAAAACCCATATTTAATAGATCTTTAAACACCGCAATGAACGATACACCTAATATAAGAAACAATAAACCTTTTACCCACTGCTTATTGTATAATTGGCCAAGTCCAGGAATAACGGATAGTACTAAGGCTGTTTTACGATGCTGCATATCTTTCACCTCTTTATTATTGAAAAGCGTAAGCTCCTTGGTCAGCCCCGATGAAGGAGCTTTTTGCCTTTCCAAAGCGATTAACTTATTACCCCGAGGGGCAAGCGTTGAAGCTAGACACTATTCGAATTCTTTAGAAAACAAATGGTGTCAAACATCATTAGGCGTTTGACACCATTCTTCATACCTAATTACTTGCTGTGTTTTGCTTTAATTTGTCCTTTAATCGTTTCAGCAGCTTGATTTAAGGCTGCTTTTGGCTGTGCCTTACCTGTTGCGATTGTTTGTAATGCTGCATCAGCAGGAGTCCAAACTTCGTTCATCTCAGGAATATTTGGTGTTAATTCTGAGAATTGAGATTGCTCAGCAACCGCTTTTGCTGCATCGCTCTCTGTTACGACTGGGTCATTCGCTAAATCCTTAACAGCAGGAACTTCTTTTGTAATTTCGAAACGTTTCTTAGAATTATCTTTGTTAGCTAAGAATTCAACTAGCTGTTGTGCAAGGTTAGCATTTTTCGAATAAGCACTTACGTTATAGCTTTTCACACCAACAAATGCGCTCATGTTTTTACCATTGTCTAAGGCTGGAAGTTTCGCTACACCATAATTCACGCCTGCTTTAGTAAATGGTTCAATATTCCATGGACCAGAAATGATCGCTGCAGCTTTTCCGGATGTAAATAATGATTCTAATACATTAATACCTTGCGCACCGATAATACCGGCAGGGAATAATTTTTCTTTATAGAACTTTTGAATAATTTCTGCACCCTGTACAGAACCATTATTATTGATACCAATGTTAGCTGGATCATAATTTCCTTTATCATCTTTATTAAAGATGTAGCCGCCATAACCACTCATAACACTTTGAGCATAATAGATCTGGTCAAATAGGGCTAAGAATCCATAGTTGCCGCCTTTAGTTACTTTCTTATCATACTCGTACCATTCATTAAGTGTTTTTGGCAGATCTTTTTCTGCAATTAGATCTTTATTATAGTAAAGCATTGTGGTTTCGACTGCTTTTGGAAGTCCGTAAACTTTACCATCCACTTTTTGTGATTGCATCGCCACATCGGTATAGATTGACTGAACATCGTCACCTACGTTTAACTCTTTAATCAACCCTTCTGTTACAGCTGTTCCAATTTGGTCACCAGGCATTGTCAGTACATCTGGGCCTGTCCCAGCTGGACCATCTAAACGCAGACCTTCAATTTGTTTCGCATATGGCTTTTCAACAACTTTAATCTTTACGTTATGGTCTTTTTCAAATTGAGCAATCGCATCTTTGATACCAGCTGCCTTCTGTTGATCTTCCCAAACTAATAACTGCTTAGTTTTATTATCAGACTTAGAAGTATCTGAGCTTGACTTTCCGCTATCCTGTGGTCCACAAGCAACTAAAGAGAAACTCAATGCAAGTCCGCTGACGATTCCAGCGTATTTCTTAAAATTTTTCATATCTATTTCGTCCTTTCAAGTCATTTAGGTGAAAGCGTTTTACAAGAATAATATATCACCTAGAAGGAAAAGTGTAAACAACTTTTTTACTAAAGTTAGTAAATATTTTTACGAAAAATATTCCGTAAATTAAGCTAATGATTTTTACTAATTTAATTCGTGCTCTTTCTAACGACTAATTCCGCACCTAAATATAAGGTTTTAACGGACTTACGTTTTTCTAACACTAGCTCCAGCAGTAATTCAATCGCGTTTTTACATATTTCCTTTAAATCAATATGAAAGGTAGTCAATGGCGGGGAAACATATTTAGCGATACTTATGTTATTAATACTGATAACGCTTACGCGATTAGGTATGGCGATTCCGTGTTCATTTAAGGCCTGGAGACAACCGACAGCGATCGGGTCTGCTGCGATATAGAAGGCAGTTGGTAATTGGTCACCGAGCTTATTAATAGCATCCGTCATTAATCGGTAACCATTTTCGACAGAGAAACCTCTGTGACAAAAGATATTTCGCTCCTCCAATAATCCCTTCTCCGTCATATAAGCACGAAACGTCTGTTCACGAATATCCATTTCATCAAGGTCTGTATTAGGATTATGATAGGTACCGCCAATAAAACCGATATCATGATGGCCTTTTTCAATAAGAAAGTCTACTGTTCTTTTCGTGATTTGAACTAGATCCGGGCGAACGGAATCATAATGATTCGGGTCTGGTGTTGTATCAAGAAACACTCCCTTTGTCGTGATTTTTCGTAAATAGGCTAATTCTTTGTCTGAAAACATACCTACGGCAATAAAGCCCTCGATCGTATCAGGGATTTTTTCTATTCCGTCGCTTATTTTATATGTGGTTAGCTCGATGTTATATTTACTGGCCCACTTTTCGATTTCAATCCTCATCGTTTTAAAATAAACATCTTCTAATTCTTCAATGTCTGTTAACCAGTATAAAAAGGCAATATTCTTTACTAATAGCCTTACCGTTTTCTTACGATAGTTTAGTTTTTCAGCAATTTCATATATTTTTTCCCTTGTTTCATCAGGTACAGAAAGGCTTTGATCATTATTTAAGACACGCGAAACGGTTGAGATTGAAAAACCCGACTCTTCAGCAATATCTTTTATTGTTGCCATTCTATCCACCCCCACTTTTGTTATTGTCGCCTATATGCGCATTTATTATTTTTACTATTTATCCGATAGTATTTTTGTGAAAGAGTAAAACATTTTACTTGTATTTTACTTGTTTTTCTTAAAGTGGTCAACCCCTTCGAGTGATTTGGGTTTTTCTATATCGGAGAGTAAAATAAAAAAGAGCCTCATGAATAGACTCTTTTCTTACAAACTTTTATTAATAAATCCTGTTAATTTTACATTTAAATCGTCAATGTTGATCTGCATGAGCAGGGGGTCCTTTATGAATGGTTCTCCCCAGATTTCGTACTTATTAAAGTGGATTGTTAATCCTACCAGAATAGCTTCTTGTACCCTTTTAAACTCGCAAGACCTTCAACAAAATAGTAATCTCCATAAATCAGTGAGTTATCTATGTATTTCCCTTCAGGAAAATGACTTGTACCATGCAAGATTAACCCCTCCTCTGCACCTTCCCAATCACCATAATTTTTGTATAACGATTCGAGGATTTTCTCTCCGGCCCTTTGATATGCAGGCGACTCTGCCTTCGTGACTTTATTTGCTAATAACAGGAGCCCGCATGCTGCAATCGCCCCCGCAGAGGAATCCTTTGGAGAATTGATATCAGCAGGAAGACGGAAATCCCAGGCTGGAACGAAATCTTCTGGAAGGTGGGAAATAAAGAAATGAGCCACCTTTTTGGCTGTTTCCAAGTATAGGGCTTCTCCTGTGTAATGGTGGCTTAATGTTAAACCATAAATCGCCCAAGCGGTTCCTCTTGACCAAGCTGAATCTGGGGCAAATCCTTGTCCCCCCAATGCCTCAATTCTCTGCCCACTTTCAGGGTCAAAGCGGACAATATGATGAACACTGCCATCACTCCGGATAAAATTCTCCAAGACCATATCAGCATGCCTTCTAGCAACACTTTTGAACCTTGGGTCACCTGTTTCTTCGGTTGCCCAAAAAAGAAGTGGCAAATTCATCATGCAATCAATAATTGCAATACCTCTATTGTCTTCTCCTTCATGCCACGGGTTCCAAGCCCGGATGAAGTTTCCATTTGCATTAAAACGCCCCATTAGGAGATTCGCAGCCACTAGTGCGCGACGCTTGGATTCCTCCTCCTTCAAGAGCTTATATCTAGCGACACTCGTTAAGGTCCACATAAAGCCCATATCGTGATCGAGCTTATAGAACTCATGTTGGACAGCATCCAGCCTGCCCTCACATTCCTCTGCCAGTTTCTTTAAATCAGGATTCTTCGTATCCTGATAAACCAGCCAAAGCAAACCAGGCCAAAAACCAGCTGTCCACCAATGAGGTTCCTCAAGGGTATATTCTCCCTTTACACTTGCATGTGGGAAATTGGCCCCTATTCTTTTGCTTGTTCTATCGATTTTGTTTGTAACTTGCTGCCACGCCTCATTTACCCATTGCAATTGTTGTTCTGTCATTTTCTTCACCTTTCTCAATCAAATTGGCAACTCTTTTTTTTGCACCGCTGAGACTCTTCCGCCCCGATACTCGATCGGCGTTATCCCAACATGGTTTTTAAATAGCTTGATAAAATAGCTTTGATTATCGTAGCCTAGGCGTTCACAAATTTTCCCTACCGAGTCGGCGGTTTGTTCAAGTAATTCTTTAGCTCTGGAAATTTTCATTTTTGTAACGTATTCTACAAAGGTCTCTCCCATTTCCTTCTTAAACAAACGGCTAAAGTAGCTTTGGTTTAAGAACAGATACCCGGCCACCTCTTCCAGGCTAATTTTCTTTTCCAGATTCATAGAGACGTAACTGATCGCGTCCAAGATTTCCGTTCGTTTTGTCTGATTGTAAACTTCATTTGATAGATATAATAATGATTTGAAATAATCAATTAATAAATCCCTTACTTCACATAAAAAATTACACATAATAATCTCTTGATGCAGACATTCAACATCATGATCTTGACGGAAAAACTGAAGAGCATGCAATTTAACCTTTAGATCTAACAATAGTTTCAAGATCCATTCTTTGACTAACTCCGGAGGAAATTTCTTTTCCTCGAGGTATTTGATCCATTTAGACACAATTGGAACAATCATACTCTCTTCCTTCATTAACAATAAATCCTTGAAGTCTGATGAAACTTCATCGTATCTTGAAAAAAGATCCTCATTAACTGCTTGAATGTCCCCCCTGTTTAAAATAGTTCCTGGCTGCATGTAAAAACTCTGATGCTTAGTATTAAGCAATAGAGACAACTCCTGCATTATATCTGAAAGGCATGAAAAGTCTTTTCCTATCAAAAAGGATAAATCAATGTTCAAATAGGTTTTTAACACCTTTTGAATTTTTTTTATCTTTTCATTTATTTGATCAAAGGAACCTGTCTTCAACGATTTATCACATGGAAAAAACAAAAACAATTGGTTTGCAGCTAAAAAAAAGTGAACGGCATCCAAGTTAGATTCAGCAATATGTTCTTCTAATATATTATTAATTGCAAAAATCAAATTATCTTCGGAGAGGTACCTCTGTTTAACTAATTGATAATCATGAACGAATGCTAGTGTTGCAGTGTATTTGTGTTTCGCTAATTGTAATCCAAGGGCACTAGCATCTAGCAGCCAATCTTTTTCAGAGATATGGAATTGATTAATTGTTTGCCTGATAAACTTTTCTTTTACATTCTCTTTATTTTTATCAAGCATATGCTGGAGCTGAAGCTGCACTAACGATTCCTTTTGGAGATGATCAAGATTTACTTTTACTGTTTTGACTACTTCACATAAATCTTCCGGATTAAACATGTCCTTCACTAAATAATCTTGCACTTGCAGCTTTAATGCTTGTTTGGCAAATTCAAATTCAGAATGACATGACAAAATAATAACCTGTAAATTAGGATTTAATTGCTTTAAGCGCTTTGTTAGTTCAATACCATTCATTTTTGGCATTCCAATATCGGTAATTAGTATATCAGGCATCTCTTCCAATGCTTTCTCAAACGCACTTGCGCCATTTTCATGCGTACTTTCAAGTGTTACGCCAAGCCGCTCCCACTCAATGGTTGCTGTTAAAAATTCTAATACCGGGTAATCATCATCAACTAGCATTACTTTGTACATTAGACTTGCCGCCTCCTTTAGGAATAGACAGAATGACTTGAGTTCCCTTGCCAACTTCACTTTTTATTTCCATTTTAAATTCCTGTCCAAAGGTCATATACATTCGTTCATACACATTTGATATCCCCAATGATGAGAAGCCTTTTTTATTTTGGATGATCGAATAATCGGTGTCATTTGAGAGGATAAGCTTATTTTGCAACTTTTGCAGCGTCTCTTCATCCATCCCCTGACCGTCATCCTCAATCATAATAATCAGTTCTTTTTCTCTTACTTTTGTCACTACCTTAATCGTCCCTGCACTCTGGTTCAAACCATGGATGATACTATTTTCAATAATTGGCTGCAGGATAAACCTTGGAATCAGTACTGTATGAGTCTCTTCATGGACCGATAGTTCCACATTCACCTTTTCTTTTTGCCTCATATTCATAATATTTATAAAGTCCAAGACAATTTGTATTTCCTCAAGAAAAGTAATTATTTTTTTCTCCTTTGATATGGTCATTCTCATTAATTTCGATAACGAACTAATCATATTGGCACTTTCTTTATCTCCTTTTACCAATACCTTCATCCGAATAGAATTAAGGACATTAAAAAGAAAATGGGGATTAATTTGAGCCTGTAGCATGTCCAGCTCTGCTTTTCTTTTTCTTTCCTCTGTAGCTTTAATTTCATAAATCTTTTCATTAATGCGATCAAGCATCAAATCAAAGGATTCAGACAGTTTGCCTATCTCGTCCCTGCCTCGAATCCGCGAACGGATCGTTAAATTTCCTTGCTGGACAATATCTGCAACATTCCCCAGGCGGGAGATAGGTTTCGTAATCGTCCTCAGCAGATAGGTCATTAGGAATAGAAAAAGGGTGAAAAATATAATCTGAACAATAATTACCTTATTAAAAATCGAATTCACTTTATTTGTTGCTTGTTTATATGGGATAACAGAAACTAGTTTCCAGCCTGTGAAAGAAATTTTATGCTCCGCAATTAAATAATTCTTTTTAGATACTTGAAAAATGTTTGAGTAATTATTTTCTCTAACTTGATCTCGGTATCTGAATAGTTTACCAATTCTGGAGTTATCTCTGTTTGAAATGATATGATTGGAAGAATCAAGGAGCACCATTTCTTCATGCCCTGTCATGTTTTCGAATATTTGACTAATTTTATTTTCCATAATGGTAACAATTACATAACCGTAAATATTTGAATTCTCATCCCTTAACGTTCGAGCAACTGAAACTTGATAGGGATTCATTTTTTTCTCCGATTTAAACATGGTAGGCTGGCCTCCTATCCATACTGACTCGTATCCCTTTGTTTTATTCAATTGCTTAAACCAATTCTCATGAAACAAATTCGTCGGGTGATATTCACTGCTGGAATAGTTTGTATATGATTTGCCGTTTTTCAGAAGGATTGTAACGTAGGATTTTCCTCCAAGTAATGTAATATTATCAATGGTTTTGTTGATTTTGCTGTCATCCATAAACATTTGATATTTTTGGTCGGGAGTTTGTTCCAAGATGTTCTTTGTTTTTCTTTTTAAAAGGGTATTCATCTCAGCGTCAACTTGGATAAAATTTGTAATATACATCATATCTTCGAGGAGCTTTTGCACATATTCATTTGCAATTGTCAGCTCTCTATTTGCATTAGATAATGCCTGTTCTTTGATCGTATCTTTCGTTAAATAGTTATAGATAAATAACGTCATAGTTGCCGGGATAAGCAGACAGATGATTGATATAAATATGACTTTAAAACGAAATGATTGAGGTGCCAGTATATTTCGAATCTTTTTCCCCATATGCTCAGTCCTTTTAATCGAAAATCAGCAGCGCTTATCCACAGTACAAATCTATCTTTTATCGATTGTTATCGATTATTTCTTGTACCCTTTCTTGACATACTTTGATCGTTTTATCAATGTCTTGTTCTCCAAAAATTAACTTTTCGTATTCTTCGTTAATTACCTTATAAATTTCAGCCTGGGAAGGAGCTGGTGCAATGAACTTCGATGACCTTGCATTCGTTAACACATTTATAAGGGACTCTTTATCAACTTTTTCGGGATACTTACTTCCACCAAGAATACGGTCTATGATTTTTCTTAAGTCATGATTTTTAACTTTTTTCCATGAAGGAATGTTTTTACCTTGGACGATCTGTCCTTCTGTTGTATACCACCTAATAAAAGTATATGCTTCTTGTTTATGCTTTGAATTTGCAGCAACTGCCATATAGTCCGTTGTAACTGGTGCATAACCGCCTATATCCGTTTTTTTGTTTTTTGGGAAAGGAGCAACAGCAACATTGAAATTGATTGGGTATTCGTCTGTACCTGCAAGCTCTGTGTTCATCCAGCTTCCTATCAGTACAGAGCTTACATCCTGATTAAAAAACTCATCACGGTAATGAAGCTTTTGTGAGATGACATCTGCATATGGAACAGCAGATTTATCAACCTTCTCCATTTTTAATCTGATTTCAAGTGACTTTTTAAAGAGCGGATTGTCTAGATTTGGCTTCCCATCAGCAGTTAGGAATTCTGAATTTTCAGACTCACTTGCAAGTGCAAGCCTCATATACTCCATCCAACTACCATCCTGTGGTCCATGAAAGTATGTTCCATAATGCCCATCTCTTGTTAGCTCTTTCGCATATTTCATGAATTCATCCCATGTCCAATCCCTTGGTACCTTTAGCCCAGCTGCATCCAAATGGTCTTTATTTAGCAGAACGTACCATGGATTAAATTTGCCTGGGAGTGCATAATATTCACCGTTCACCATCGTATCAACCTTATATTCATCTGAAACTTTGTATCCATCCGCTTTTATAAATTCATCAAGGGGTGCAAGCATTCCCATGCTTACATGCTGGGCATAACTAGCTGATTCACTAAACATAAGAACATCCATCTGTTCGCCCGAAGCTGCAGCAAGGTCTAACTTCTTAGTTGCTTCTTGTGTGTCTCCCTTATCACTTAATACGACTAAATCAACATCGATGTTTGGATACTTTTTCTCAAAAGCCTTGATTGTCTTCTTCCAGTTGTAGCTTGCCTCGGTTCCATGGGAATAGAATTTTAAAGTAACCTTTTTGTCATTGTTTTTATCTGGCGAGGCATTGCTTTCGCTAACCGAACAGCCCGTAACTAGACCCGAAAATATTACGGTACACATAAATAACGACCATATTTTTTTCTTCATTCTTTTCCCCCCAGGAGTCTAGGCTCCATAAGAAAGCCTTTTCAAAAATCCCTATTGAAATTTCTCCAACTAATATAAATAATTATACTAGTTTCACAGGAAATTTGACATGTTTTTATCCTCCCGGAAAAAGAGAATTGGTCACTTCTTGCCAAAAGTAGTAGATTATTAATGGTATTTGTCATTTCTCCAACAATCCTGTCAGACAATGAATCACTCTGTTTTTTTTATTATAAAATAAACATGAAACACTTCTTTAACGTTATTTTGATTTATCTGTCCATTTATTTGACCTTCATTTATTCAGTGATCATTTTTGGTACAATATATCACTGTTTATATATTTAGTCGTTTTTATCTATTATTTAGTTCCCAAGAAAACAAAAAGAAACGACTCATTTCTTGAATGAATGAGTCGCTATTGCTTACTGATTTAATTTCCTTCCATTTACTATTTAGTTATCAGATACCTTGCATCTGCATTTAAAATAGTTTTAGCTTTTTCACTGATATATTCATTTAAGGATTTATTATTTAGATGGTCGATAAAGTCTTGAATATGTTTAACCGCATGATCAGATCTGCCTACGTCCAGTTGATGCTGTGCCTGATCGAGAGCACTTGTTAACTGTGATATCATTGGCCCGCTAAGCTCCTCTTGTGAAATAAAGCGATCAACTAGCTGCTTGATTGATTTAATACTAGTTGTGACCTTAAAGGAAAAGGGAACGGTTACGATATTACCTGCATGATCCTCTTCGGTAATTGTTGCTGTGAAACTTCCAAGTTGCCCCGACAAATCTATCTCCACACTCTGCGTTTGAGGATTAATCGAATAGCTTTTACCCCCGATGTTGATTGTTGCAGAGGCAATACCGGATAAATTATCGGCTGCTTTAAAGGTTAGCGGCAAATAATCATCCAAGCCTTCTCCATCGCTAAGATCCTTACCGTTTACTGACAATTCGAAATGAGGCTTAGTTTTATCCACTTTTATTATCTGCTGTTTTGCCTCTTCTATATTCCCTGCTTTGTCGATTGAACGATAAAGCAGGGAAATTGTACCTTCTCGGTTAAGAAGAATGGGCTTACTATAAGGGGTCCAGTCGCCACTTTCGCCAATCCTGTACTCTGTTTGATCAATACCGGTAACCTTATCTTCTCCACTTAAAGTAACCGTAACATCGGTATTGTACCAATTGTCTTTTTCCTTTCCATTTACCTCTGCAGTAGTAACTGGCGGCGTATTATCAATTAATTTATCTAGCACCTCAATGGCATCAATGGAGAATGAGCCGCTTACTGTTTGAACCTGAATCGTATGCTTCCCATAATCCAAACCTTTTACAAAATAAGAAGCAGCACGGTCAGCAGTTGAAGAAATACTATAATTATCGGCTACTTCTTTTCCATCAATTGTAACATTAATCTTAGATGGTCCAGTGTTACCCACAAGATTGATTCCGGTTCCAGTAAACGAGTAATTCATCGTACTGCCGGCAGAACTTACGGAATTTGTCCGATTAAAGTTGCCAAAGCCGGTTGAAGCATTTTTACTCCATGTTCCCTGATAATGGACACTTGAATCCAAATCATCTACCCTGCGGACATAAGCTGAATATCCCTCAATCGGGACGACCTTCAGGTTATCAAACTGAGTATGGTAATATCCGCTGGTAATCCCTACTTTTCCAGACATATACTGACTTGATGGATCTGTAAACTCGGCAATTTGCTCACCGTCGACATAAGCGGTAATCGTATTGTCCACAGCCTTTAAAGCTTCATTGTGCCACTTAGTGTTGTCAAACCCCTTAATCGTTCCTGATAATTTTACAGAGCCTCCTTTAAGCAGCTGGTAGGTACCATCCGTAAATACCTTGAAAATATATCCCGGATTTTCACCACCGCTAGTAATTAGATTTCGTGCAGCGATTCCAGCATAGTTAGCTCCAGTGCCCGAAGTAGCAGTATCAAGTTTAAAATCAATGCTTACCTGGTAATTAGACCAGCGATCATCTCCAAGCACAGTATCGTTACCTGGCTTAGGATTCCATTCTCCAGTTGCATGAGTACTTGAGTCGATTACTGCTTCTAGAGTATTATTGTCAGTTCCCTCTTTAACCTCAAAAGCACCGCCAATATCCGTAGTGTAACGTGGCGTATCTCCACGGCTGGCAAGGTAACCTTGCTCACTGCTGTTTAAGACCGATTCATCTCTATACGAAGTATATTTTGCATCTTTATACTCAAAATCGTCCGTATAAGGCAATGGCAGAACCTTATCATTTTTCTCTGCCTGATCAGCATCACGTTTATATTCTTTTTGTCCGCTCGTTGTTGTCAACGTAAGGATTGAATTAGGTTTTACAATATAGGTAAACGTGTAGCTTCCGTCACCATTTTCCGCAGGCGTTATGTCATCTATATGTTTCATCCAGTTTGTATCATATGCTTGTCCATAATCTGGACCCTTTGTCTCCCATACTTTAAGGCCAGTTCCGGCTTTTTTCAGGTTTTTCACCGTAACGCTATACTTACGTGGCACAGCACTGTCATTGGTGAAAATCATGGAATAGTCATCTGTGTTTGGATCGGTAAGGGTCAGGTAATTATTTGTCGTATTGCTAATAGAGTTTGCACCGGTTCCATCTCCAAAACATGCACCGAGAATATATTGCCATCCTGTCTGAGCAAAGTTCATAAATTGACGTACCATCTGAACACCAGAATCGGAATAAGAATAGCCGGACCAAGGGCTGTCTGCATGAATCAGCTCTTTAGAGGAATACTGTCCGCCATCGTAGAATGAGCCGATAGCTGGTTGAAATTCATAACGGGTCATATAGGCGCTCTTGGTATCTGTTGAATAAAACATGTTAATCAAGTGGTTTGCAGTATCAATAATACTGTTAGTACCACCCATGCCACCTGCAGGATTCGAAGAATTGACCCGATATTCAGAGAATGTCATCGGTGCTGTTCCCTCGCTATACCAAACTTCCTTACCGTATGTCTTATTCATTAGAATACTGTCAGCAGTTCCATAGGCATTATAATGCATGCTGATAACATCCACTGCATTGCGCAAATCTTGATCGTTTTTCATTAACGTTGCTATTTTTATCGTACCATTTTCATCGGAGGCAACTATTTTGATTTTGCTATAATCATAGCGTTCATCCAATTCACTATTTAGGCGCTGAGAAAAGTATTTGATCCATGCCGTATCTGGTGAACCGGTTTCATTTTTATCAGGATCAATATAGTCCATTTTTATCCCATAAGTATCATATACTGCATCAATGGTGTTCTTATACCATTTGTAACGGGCTTGGTATCCAGCATCTGTGCTAGTTTTAAATGCATCACTCACCCATTTAGGATCTGCCCAGCGAAGCGCATCAACCGTAATATTGGGATTAATCTTTTTAGCATCTGCAACTAGATGCCAATCAGCCCCGCGTAATACATTGGCCTTTTCATCGGCTGTCCGCATTGTAGCTGGTGTTGCTTCAGTTGAGGTATTTACATCAGCGCCTAACTCCACCTTTAAATGGTTGAGTCCTGCGCCTGTGGCTGGATTAAAAAGCTCATTTAAGATTTCCTCATACTTCTTTGGATTTTCGGCTTTGTAATCAAGCAGCAAACGCGAAGTTCCATTAGCGGATACCATACCAAATCCCTTAAAGTTGTTGGCTGGATTCTGATCTGCTTTGTCACCGTCAACAGTGATTGAAGTAGCTTCAAGGCTCTCAGTTGTTACCTTGATAGATGAAGATTTATCTGATTCTCCTGCCCCATTCTTTGCTGAAACCTCATAGTAATAAGTGGTATCTGGTAATACCTTATCATCTGTAAAGGTATTTGTCGTAACTTCATCCACAAGCTTATAATTGCCGTTACTGCTATCAGACCTATATACTTCGTAACTGTCCGCTCCAGGTACTGAATTCCAGTTAAAAGCTGCTGATCCGGAGGTTACTGTTCCTATTGCAAGATCAGTGGGAATAGAAGGTTTAACAAGCTTGGTGGTCACTTTCACTTCTTGACTTTTTGCCGATTCATTTTCATTACCATCAACAAATTTCATAACATAGTAATAGGTTTTACCGGTAACTAGTGATGTCTCAGTAAAGGAATCATCTTTACCAGAATAAACAAGCGAATAGCCGCTTCCGGACGTTGATGATCGATATAGATTATAACCATTTGCCCCGTTAATACTTTCCCATTTCAGAGTCGCAGCCGTGTCTGTAACACTGGAAGATGAAAGCACTGCTGGATTAGAGATTGCTTCAGTTGTTGTACTTTTTATAGAGTCAGACAAGCTCGATTGCCCGCCTTGTCCAACTGCTGCTATTTTGTAGTAATATGGCGTTAAAGGGTCCAGCCCTTTATCTGTAACAGATGTCCCATTCACGTTGGATTGAACCAAATCATAGGGCCCTGCAGCATTTGCAGCCCGGTATAGATTATACCCAGTCGCTCCATCCACAGCATTCCAGCTTAAATGTACAGTAGTAGATGAAGCTGCAGCAGTGAAACCTGCAGGTGCTGTTGTTCCTGCCCCAGTGATCGCAGTGACCTGAACATCATCCACATAAACTGGCTGCCATTTATCTCTTATCGCTATTTTACCACTAGTAAATGTATTATCGGTTGCATCAATGACAAGTGTATCCGCTCCATTATTGACGGTATAACACTTGATAGAGTTACCTGCTACTACCATTCTTAAGGTGTACCAGGTATTCTCTTTCGTGGTAAAACTGGCACTTTTAATGGTGGTACTGGTTCCGTTGATCACTTTTGTAAGGACTAAACTTGATTTTTGCATCTGTAAATAATAATAATTACTCTTATCCTTAAAGCGTGCCAAAATTCCCGGCCAAACATTTGCCGTGCTAGGCGCCTTCAAACGCATCGATACAGAATAATCTGTCCAATTGGGGCTTCCCGCACTAATAATTCCCTCGTTTGTATCTGTTTGATTCAATACTTTATTAGTTGAATCAGCAGGGTCGGTAGAAATCTGCCATACGCCAGAATCTACAGTCCAGGTAGGATTAGCGGTATAGTCACCATCTCCAAAATCATCTTGCAGAAGAGCATTAGTTATGTGTGCAGATGTTTCCGTATCTGCAAATGCAGAAATGCCTGGTGGAATAATTAAATTTGAACTAACCATGAGCGTCGCTAGAATCGAGTAAACTTTCCTCTTTCGTTTCATCTTGAACCTCCTTTAATGGATAGGAAAATATTATTTTCATTAAAATAAGCTAACTGCACAGGTCATGAGTAACTTTTTTCAGCCGGGAAATTATATTTGATAATCGTTAAAACTCATCACTTGGTCATCTATTAATCTGGTAACTTTTTCTTGTGAAGAATCATATTTTAATTCCAACCTCTCACCTTGCGTAGTTATGTAATCAATGACCAACTCATCACCTCCCTTAATTTTAAAATCCACTTTAAAACTTTCCATATAGTTTTTTAATTCTCCAATATTTTGAATGTTCAGTGATTTAACCTCGTGTGTAGTTAAAGCTTCAATGACTACCCCATTTGTATTTCCAACACTTTTTACTAAAAAATGACTGTCCTTCTCTATCAATGAAATAGGGTTAGCTAAGTGAATGGCAACATACACTTCGCCAATTTTTCCATAAAGATCCTTTTCATCCTTTAGCCATTCGCCGTTTGGAAGATATCCGACAATAAATTGAGTTTCCTTTGGTAAATCATTATATAGAGCACAAACTACATTTTTATGAAAAAGCACTTCACTATAGGGGCTTTGATGTCGCCCGTCTTCCATACTGGAATGATATCCTTCACCCGGATGAAAGAAATAAACTTGATTTATGGTATCGTTATGTTCCACCGGTAAGGAAATATCCCAGCGGTGCTGCTCATTTAAATATTCCTCTGTCCGTTCCCACATTCCCCCGATTGCAAAGGAAGAAGTGATGTAGACATAATGATGAAGTTCCTCTCGTTCCGTCCTTTCTTCTTCAGAATATAAACGGATTTGCTTTTTTATCTCAACTGGCTGATCATGATTCAATGCCCTTTCACGTATGGATTCGGGAACTTGGTAGGATAAAAACCCCGCCCCCTCTAACCGGGATATGGAAGAAGGCATTGGAAAATTACCGAACTGGATATAGTCAATAAGAGTATTATCATCCTTAGATATATCATGTGGCAGACCTCTGGAATGAGCGCCCACCCATGCTCCTTTTAAATAAAAAGCCGCCCGTTCTTTCCAAAAAAAGTTTAATAAGTCGGTTAGGACTTGCTTAATTGGTTCTTCGTGAATGTATTCTTGAGCAAAAGTAAGAGACTGAATCCGGTGCCATAACCACGGTAAAGCACCATACTCTCTGAGCCCATATTCAGTGAGATGGCGGTATAGCACTTTCAAATGGTAATAGCCATTATTCTTCATCTCATCGTCATGGAAGAATTGACCAAACATTAATTGAATAACAAATATTTTCGTTTCATGATGGTTAAATAATTCAGGGACTCTATCTTTCAACTTACTTTGATAAATAGTGGTGAGAGCATTGTTGATCTCTATGTACAAATCCTCGGAAAACGCAGCTTTAAATTTTTCGTAAAAATGTAACAGCAAACTGCCAAATAACTCGACTGGTAACGTGTTCTTTTCAGCCTTTAAAGGTACCGGGTAAAGACTTAGTGGCCAATGGCCAAACATAGGACTCTTGGGATCTTGGTCTTGAAGTTTGATGCTATTGATTAGCACCATTTCCGCTAATCTTTTAGCCGATTCCTTATCTATGGTTAAGGAAATACGGTCTTCCTCTGTTGCTGCAAAAAGATGCATGGCATAATAAAAATTATCCCGAATGTCGTCAAGAAACCAATAATGTTCTTTTATTAATGGCAAATGAAGCGCCTTTTCTGCCGCCATTGAAGTTATTTCAAGTTTTCTAGTTTCAAAACCGATGTCACTCTCCCCCTTTTTCTCTAACACTTACATGAAAAAAGCCTTTTACAAATCTAGGAAACCTATTCTTTGTAAAAGGCAGAATCCACCTTTCATAGTATACGAAGGTACTATTTTTTTAATTTCTATCTTGCCAGCCAGCCTCCGTCGACAGCTAAAATATGGCCATTCATATAATCTGAAGCTTTACTTGCCAAGAAGACAACGACTCCTTGTAAGTCTGCAGGTGTTGCCCAGCGTCCGGCAGGAATACGAGAGGTAATTTCTGCTTTCCGTTTTTCATCTTCGCGGATTGGTGCAGTATTGGCCGTTTCTACATATCCAGGTGCAATCGCATTAATTTGAATATTATATTCTGCTAGCTCGTTTGCAAAAGCCCTTGTTAACCCAGCTACAGCGTGTTTGCTCGCTGTATATGGCGGGACAAACTTTCCTCCTTGGAAAGATAACATGGAAGCTACATTAATAATCTTCCCGCTCTTTTGTTCGACCATTACTTTCGCTGCTTCCTGACTTAAAAAATAAAGAGAGTTTAAGTTAATATCCATGACAGCATCCCAATCCTCTTGCTTATACTCAAGGAGCGGCGCACGGCGGATGGTTCCTGCATTGTTTACTAAAATATCAATTCTTCCATATGCATTTAAACAAGCGGAGACAATATCTTTAATAGATTCACGATTGGTTAAATCTGCCTGAAAAAATTCGACTCGACGCCCCTCTTTCTCAATTAATTCTTTCGTTTCTTCCCAATTACGTCCATGTGTCGTAATAAAGAGATCTGCCCCTGCTTTGGCTAGTGCTACAGCATAGCCTTGACCAAGGCCTGTATTTCCACCTGTTACGATTGCCACCTTACCTGCTAATGAGAAATAATCTAATGAAAAATGCTGCAAATTATTTTCCATCAATATACCTCCTGAAGTTTATCGTAATTCTTCCATCTTTATATGATCCATATCATCATAAGTGATGTTTTCTCCACACATCCCCCAAATAAACGTATAGTTGCTAGTTGCCGTACCTGTGTGGATAGACCAACTTGGAGAAATCGCTGCTTGTTCATTTTTCATGACTAAATGTCTAGTTTCATCAGGTTTGCCCATAAAGTGGAATACACGAGTATCTGGTTCCATATCAAAATATAGATATACTTCCATTCGACGTTCATGAGTATGGCAAGGCATCGTATTCCAAACACTGCCAGGGGATAACATGGTTAATCCCATTTGAAGCTGGCATGATTCACAAACATTTGGATGGACATATTGATAGATTTTTCTTTCATTTAAAGTACCAGGTTCTCCAGCTTCAAGCGGTTTGATATTCTTGATATCAATTTTTACCGTTGGGTATGTATGATGGGCAGGAGTAGAGTTAATGTAAAATTTGGCTGGATCTTTTGAATCCTTAGAGCGGAACAATACTTGTTCTGTTCCCTTCCCTACATATAAACCATCACGACGCTCCATATCATATTCAACGCCATCCAGGATAACAGCACCTGTTCCGCCAATATTAATGATTCCGAGTTCACGGCGTTCCAAGAAGTAATTTACTCCTAATTCTTTATCCAATTTAATCGTTAATTCTTTTTCGACTGGAGTGACTCCACCAAAAATCATACGGTCAACATGGGTATAGGTTAAATGAACTTTTCCTGGTTCGAAAATCGTTTCAACAAGGAAATGGTTCCTTAAGTCTTCTGTTGTAAATCTTTTCATTTCTTCCGGATGATTTGCATAACGTGTTTCCATTTTTATCAATCTCCTTTGACATGATTTAGGAATATTCCATTTACCTTTAGCGAGCAATTTTACCAGGTACACTTTTCAACTATTGCGTAAATCTCTTCTTATAGATGTAAGTTTAGTTATCTAAATCTAATAAACTCTTTGGTATGGAAACCTGATCTTCTCCAACTGATAAGATAATTTCATTTTCTTCTATCGTACAGTTTGGTTCTGGAATCTCATCTTCAATAAACGTCCCATAAAAACCATGAATTAATAAATGCTTGCCTTTTTCCACTTTATCCTTTGCTGTTGGGATAAAGGTTTGATCTTTCATGATATTGGAATTCGGCTCACCAAATACAAATTCCAGTTCTGAATGATGACTAAAATCGATTACTCCAACCTGGTGTTCAGCACTCATCACCTTAATTTGATTGGATTCAGTCATGATTTTTTTCTGGATATGAGCACCATCATTTTCAAATCCTAAAGCAAAACTTCCATCTGCAAGATAGATAGTTTTATCCGTTTCAATCACATGGATTCGGAAATGAAACGGAGTAAATGGAACAATAATACTTCTAATTCTCACGCCTTCGTATGGATTCCAGTTTGTCAGCAAGTATTGGTCCGTAATCTGATAGGGCGATTTTTCATAGCGCATTCTGTAGTATCTTTCCGGCTCTAAACTAACCGCAAGAGTATTATCAAATGCCCCTTGCCTTAAATTTAACTGACCTTTAGAAACACTAAATCCAAACACACTTGAATAAACAAACTTTTCATATTTCGCATCGCAATGGGTGTGTGGTTCACAATGCAGTCCAGCCGTATACAATTGAACTTGTGCATTTTGATGATCCCGTGTCACATAGAATCGTGCCGGAGTGATTAGCTTTTTACTAGGAAGTTCTGGTGCCTTTGCTGAAATTGACCAAAATGGATGCTGTTCTGGCAATCCCAATAACAAAAATGTCTTTAATGCCCAATAAGGCGAACCAAAAGCATTATATCCTTCAGTAAACACTTGATTTCTATAATAATAACCTACCGTCAGCAAGCCATCATGACTGAAAATAGATTGTTTCATCCAATGCTTTAGGTGTTCCATAACCAGCCATTTCATTTCTGGATAGGGCAGAACTTCAATTTCAGCAAAAATGGCGGCACTAAAAAAGGCTGCCTGGGCAAAACGATAGGTCATACTCCGGCCAAATGGGACAGCTGCACCATTACCATCAAAGAAGCAGGCAAATGATTGGGCAAACTCTTTAGAGCGTTGCACAAAAATTCTTGCATGCGGGTCATCTTCAGCCGCTGTTTTTGCGTACACTAAACCGTAAAAATGGATGGCGAAAGGAACATAATAGTCTATTTGATCAGGATATCCGTCTACATACCATCCTTCACCCTGGTAAAATGAGTGAACGGTCTCCAGATCTTTCTCTAAGGTTTTTAAATTATAAGGTAATCCATTCAGTCGAAAACCATGATTGATTAAGATACGGAAGAAAGTCCAATTATTTCTCGGTATATCCCGATCATTGATTTGGTTTAACCACGCATGCAGTTGCTTTTGTTCTTTTTCATTAAAGTAACTTAACCACTTTTCTCCACAAATGCATAAAGCTAATCCAATAACAGCCATTTCCACAAGCCGTTGGTCATAATTATGGGTTTCCCCAAAATAATGGGGATGTTCTGGATGAATACCTTTTTTAAGTCTCGCAATATATTTTTCTAACCCTTTATACTTGGTTCCCCCTGCAAGTAACGGAACGATTCCCCAAAGTGGTCGAAATAAGGCTTCCATTTGCCGGGTTGTTTCGCTGTAATGCGTACCACCCGTATCAAACTTTAAACCAGGACCTTCATGATCAAAATGCACGAGTAGTGGGTCAAGCAGTTTTTCTAAAATATCTACTAACTCATTTCGGGCCGATACCTTTATCACTTCGACATTATTCATCTTTTTCACCATCCAACCAGGTTATCTTTAGAGTAAAATTACAGCAATTTTGATCCTTAGAAGTAAAAATGAGGGTGTAGATTGTTTCAGTTTCATTAAGATGATTGTTAATTTCTAACTCTTCTATCTCAACAGTAAATAATTCCTTATTAAAATGGATAGCCCATTGTCCATGATTCCAAAGAATAGTCTCGGAATAAACTTCCGGTTTCCTTCTTGTTATAAAATGTGTCTCATATGGAACAGGCTGCGATAAAACGTCCGTAATGGTAAGCTCCCGTTTATCAGGGAACAATGTATAAGAGCGGGTAAAATAAATGTCTCTTGTATTTGGATAGGCATCTTGAAGCTCAATCTTCACACATAGCCTATTAGAATCCTTACTAATTTCTGAAATGGCAGAGTGATAGTCTGAACCATCCCTTTGCTCCTGTTTATCCAAGCGGGGAACAGAATGGTAATAGGATCTTGCATGGGCAACCTCATATCTGTTTTCACCAAAATAATTGGCAGTATAAACTGGCGCACCCAAATCATCAAAAATTAGGCCCTCTTTATCCCCTAGAATGAAATGTCCTAAGTCATTATGATTATGAGATTCACCATTATGCCCGCCTTTTGCGGCAAAATATAGATTTGCTCGTTTAACAATTACCCATTTAGCATCTTCGATAATGAACTCTCCATTTAGTTCTAGATAGGAATTTCTTACTTCCTCATTACTCCACCACAAAATCCGGCTAACATGCCCCCAGCGATAACAGTGATCAAAGTGAAAATTCGTAACCTCACTTTCCTTTGCAGGGACAATCCCAAACTTTTTGTAAAAGAAAGCATTAAGGCTCGAAGGAATGGTCACTTGCTCTGGTGAATCTGAAAAGGGCAGGTACTTTCCCGAAGGCATAACGGCCTTTAAAGGAAATGACACAATATTTTCCCACTTTGGATTGGTAAATAAGTTTTTCCCTTCCAGTTGTTCATACATATCTGCAAAATATGTGTAATAACCTACACCGTATACCCAATAACCCATTCCTTCTACACAGGCGCCATCATCTCCATATCCGTGTAAAAAATATTCAAGCGCATTTTCTACCCGTTGTAAGATGAGGCTCTTCCTGTCCAAATCTTCCTCTACTATTAAAGCGGCCATGCCAATAGAACCGGCACAAACGGCACTCCAATTATTTGTCAGTCTTTCAAACGCCCATTCCTTTTTGACAAATGGAGTTAATACTCTCTTTTGAATTTCTGTTTTGATTATATCCATTAATGACGGTTCTAATTTATTTTTAAAAAGAACCGTACATTCTGCTAAAAAATGGGCCGTTTCCGATGCAAATAAATCAACGGTTTCATATGAATCAATATAGCTGGTTTTATTTTCATTAATGGGAATATGAGCGGGTAATGCCCAGCTATATTCCTGACAAATAGTAAAGAGCATCTCTTCAAACAGCTGTAATTTTTCTTCACTTTCTCCCCATTGCAAGTAGAGCGCTAAAGAAGCAGCATCTCTTCGTCGCTTAAAATATACATCTTCCAGCTTCTTACGATTTCCTTCTTTCAAGAATGCTAGATATCCTTCAAGCTTCGGTAAGGGGAGGGTCACATTACTAGTTAATTGTGCAACATGATGTTCTACCTGTTCTTGGAACTGTTTCGTATAATTTTTATTTATACTAAAATTCGAGAGATACTCCTCAACAGATTTCACTTTTTGGCACTTCCTTTAGAAAATTTCCATTATACAATCGGCTCATTGCAGATCACCAATGAACTATTACGCACGATCAAGAAAAAAATTAAACTCGGTAAGACCATAAAGGCAAACACAGGCTTAAATAAGAGAATGAAGATAAAAAAGCAAGCCAAAGCTGTGTTTAAAAAGGTAATATAGAATTTTTTTATTGAATAATAGAATGACAGGATGAAGAGCGTTTTTAATTTATGTTTTGTCTTTGTCATGATCACTAAGCCACAAATCACCATATTTAAAAGGAGGATCGATAAGATAATAAATAAGGGAGAAGCCATTGCAAATATAGATTTATCTATGAATACCGCAATATCAATCGTTAAAATGAATAACAGTGATAAAGTGATTGTCCATAGAAGGATAGAAGACGAGAAATTCCCCTTATAAAACTTCCAAAAATCTTTGGTTACACTTATATCTTTTTCTACTACAATTTTATTAAGAGATGCCATTAGTGCTGCCAAGGCAGGTCCCATTGGAATAAGCGTGATAAAATAATAAATCATATTGGATGGAACAAATTGTAACGTAGACAGAGCCAAAATAAAGGGTATATTAGCAATCGCAAAATACAAATTTAACATCAAAAACCAATAACCGTAATTAAAAATGGCAGCATATTGGAAATGTGACAGGTTCATTCGAAACATCAGGATCAACCTTTCATGCCAGTAGTCGCTATTCCTTCGATAATGTATCTTTGTGCAAAAATGAAGATAATGGTGATCGGTATAATCGAAACTAAAGATGCCGCCATAATCAGCGCATATTGTGCATCATATAAAGTGACAAACATGCGTAAACCTAGCTGAATTGTTTTCACTTCTGTTGAATTCAAGTAAATAAACGGTCCCATGTAATCATTCCAAGTATTGACGAAGGTTAAAACAATCAGGGTTGTAAGTGCTGGTTTGGATAATGGCAGGATAATCTTGAAGTAGATTCCATATTCACTTAATCCATCTACACGGGCAGCTTCACTTAATTCTTCAGGAATACTCATATAGAACTGTCTCATTAAGAAGACACCAAACGCACTAAATGCTTGTAATAAGACTAAAGACCACAATGAATCCGTTAAATGAATATCTCTCATCATAATAAACTGTGGAATCATATAAGCCTGCCATGGTACCGCAATCGTCCCAATATAAGCTAGGAAAAGAGTGTTTCTCCCCTTAAATCTCATCTTAGAAAAACCATATGCCGCAAAACTACTAGTCAATACTTGAATAAAGGTAACGACTACACTTAAAAAGATGGTATTTTTAAAGAATGTTAAAAGTGGAATTTGGTGCCAAATTTCCACAAAGTTCTTCCATTGCGGTTTTGCAGGAATCCATTGAATTGGGATACTAAATACTTGATTATCCTGTTTTAACGAGGATGAAATCATCCAGAAAAAAGGAATTAAAACCAATAGAGATAAGATAAGTAAAAAGATATACGTAATGGTATTCCCTATATGCTGCTTTGTACTTCGAGACATTCCAGGGCTTTTTGCTGTTGCATCCAATGTTTTCACTCCCTAATAGTCTGTATTTTTTTCTTGAATGCGGAATTGAATAATCGTGATTCCTAAGACAAGAACGAATAAGATTAACGCGATCGCAGAAGCATAACCAAAGTCATATTTGACAAACGCTTGATTATAGATTTGATAGACCAATACGTTAGTAGCCCGGCCTGGTCCACCCATTGTCATGACTTGAATCAAATCAAATACTTTAAAACTAGAGATTGTTAACATAATTAATACTAGGAAGGTGGTCGGAGCAAGCATTGGTAAAGTTACATGTCTAAATTCATGCCATTTATTGGCCCCATCAATTTTGGCAGCCTCATATAACTCTTTTGGTATACTCTGTAATCCCGCTAAATAGAGGACCATATAATAACCCATACCACGCCAAACACTTACGATAATAATAGCTGGCATGGCCCATTTGGACGAAGATGTCCAGCCTGGCGGATTTTCAATTCCAATCCAGCGTAAGAATTCATTGATAAGCCCCATATCTGGATGAAATAACATATTCCATACAACTGCAACGGCTACCAAGGAAGTTACATAGGGAAAAAAGAGCGCCGCCCGGAAAACCCCGATTCCACGGATCTTCTTATTTAGCAGAATGGCTAAAAGCAAAGCACAGATTAATGTTAATGGGACGGTACCGATGGTATAGTAGACAGTGTTCCAAAGGGAAATCCAAAAAGTAGTGTCATGAATCATGGTTTTGAAATTTTCTAATCCAACGAATTCAGGAGCTGAAAATGCATCCCATTTCATAAAAGCGATTACGAAGGAAGCTACTACAGGGATTAAGGTAAAAATAAAGAATCCAAGGAAATTCGGGGTAATAAAGGACCAGGCAACTAATGTGTTTCTTCTTTTTCTTTTCTTTTCGGAAACCACTTTAATCGCAGGGGAGTTAACTACCACGTTTGTGTTTGTATTACTCATATTGTCCCACCCTTTCTAATTGGCGGTTCTCTCCTTTCAAAAGAAGCATTTAAAAAATGGGACAAAAGCTGAGATTAGTAATCTCTATACCTATTTACTTTTGTCCCGCCATGTTTAATTACTTATTTAAAACTTCAGACTTAACACGTTTTCCCATTGTTTTGATTCCTTTGTCAATACTGTTTTCACCAATCATGATTAAGTCATGCTCTTCATTTAAAATTTGGTCGATGGCAGCAGAGTTTTTGTCCATTGGCATTTCAATATTGACAAAATCAGGGTTAAACGCTTTCTTAGAAAGTTCATCGCTAGGCATACCGGCAACCTTAAAGTAGATATTATTAATTTCATCTGTACGATAAGCTGGAACTACACCAACACCTGCGACGACTTTTGCCCCTTCCTCACCGGAAGCCCATTTAACAAATTTTTCAGCTTCTTTACTATGGGCTGCGTTCTTATTTACAGCGAAAGCTGTTGGCGAACCCCATGATTTAACTTCACCTTTTTCTGCTTGAGGCAGTGGAGCAATTGCCCAATCTACATTAGTTTTTCCAGCATTTTTCGAATTAAGAACACCAGCCATGTACCAAGTACCCATTGGAAGCATAGCCGCTTTTTCGGTTTCAAATTGTGAAGCATACGTAGTATTAGTTGATTTTGCCGTTCCATAATCTAATACACTCTTATCTTCCTGCATACCTTTAAAAACCTTATACATTTTGGTTAGGAAGCTATAGTCACCTTTGATCAATGCATTTGGTTTTCCTACTTCTTGTGCCGCTGCGGTTGCATTTGTAATCGATCTCCAAACATGGTTATAAGCGCCATATACTTTTGTATCTCCTGAACCAGAAGTTAATTTCTTAGCTGTTTCTCTATACTCATCCCATGTTAAATTTTCAGGATACTTTACGCCTGCTTGATCAAATAGTTTTTTATTGTAATAAAGCACCCAAAAGTCATTACGATATGGTAAAGCGTAGATTTTTCCATTGGCATCTTTCATATTCTCTAACATGCCCTGATATTTATCTCCATCTAGGCTTTTAGCGTATGTAGTCAAGTCTTTTAATTGACCGCGGTAAGCATAGTTAGAATAACCGATCAAGTTTTTCATTGTTAAAACATCAGAATCATCGTTACCAGCCAGCATGGTTGTTAATTTTTGATCATACTGTGCTGCTTCAATATCAACTGGTTCAATTTTTACATTCGGATTTTCTTTTTGATATGCTTCAAATAATGCTTTAAATTCAGGTGTTGTATCATAGTTCCATACCGTTACCTTTAAGGTAACTTTTCCATCTGATCCTTTTTCTGTTTCCTTTGATGCGGTATCTTTAGAACTACAACCCGCCATTACACTACTGAGCATAAGTAATAGTACAAATATTAAAGCGAAATGCTTCTTCATAATTTACCCCCATTATTTCATTTTTTTAATTATTTTTACTCTTTAAGCAGTGCTTACTGTAAATAAACTAAATCTTGCTAAAGATAAATTCCTTGTTTGACCTAAATCAATGCATTTTTCATTGAATAAGGGACTTTCATCTCCCTTCCGATTTGATTAATCAATATTGAAAGCCTTTACAAGTAAAAGATTAACAAATTTTCGTATCCTACCTATAAGAATAATTTTACTTGGTGAGTGAAAATTTTGACTTTTATCAGAACAAAAGCGCAAGCGCCTTGAACAGCCCCGACAAGCATAAGACGCTCAGGGAAAGAAGGCGTTCTTTGCCTTCATCATTCCCTGAGTGGCTGTAGACCATCGAGGGGCTAGGCGCTGGAGCTGGACGGCAACAGACCTTTTATTAACAGTTATCAACAAGCGAAAATTTAATCATTTCCTAAAACGATAAAAAAAAGAACTTTGTTTATCTCTTTCGAGAAAGACAAAGTTCTTCTTGTTATTATCCCACTTCTAAAGATTGATGCTGCGATTGATGAAGTTTCCAATAGTAACTCTTTTGGTTTAATAATTCACGATGTGATCCTTCCTCAATGATTCTGCCTTTGTCGATGACAAGGATACGGGATGCATTTTGAATCGTTGAAAGGCGGTGAGCAATTATAAAAGAGGTCCTTCCGGCAAGTAAGATCTCAAGCCCTTTTTGTAAGGCCAGTTCTGTTTCCGTATCAATGGAAGAGGTAGCCTCATCGAGAATTAAGATTTTAGGATCAGCCAAGAGTGCGCGGGCAAAAGAAATCAACTGTCTCTGTCCGGTAGAAAGCCTTGTGCCTCTTTCGTTGACCTCTGTTTGGTACCCTTCTGACAGACCGCTGATGAACTGATGAGCCTGGACCGCCTTCGCCGCTGCAATTACTTCTTCGTCGGTAGCATCAAGCCGGCCATAACGGATATTATCCATTATTGTTCCAGAAAAAATAAATGGATCTTGGAGCATGACGCCCATTTGCATCCGTAAAGACGGAATGGTAACCGTACTGATATCAACTCCATCGATTTCTATTTTCCCGCTGCTTACATCATAAAAACGGCTGAGCAAACTGACAATCGTTGTCTTTCCCGAACCGGTTGCACCGACAAGTGCTATTGTTTCACCAGGTTCTACACAAAAATTTATATTCTTAAGGATTCTTTCCCCTTCTTCATATTCAAACACAACATCTTTAAATTCAACTTTCCCGTTGATCATTGGAAGCTCGACAGCATTTGGACGATCTTCAACTGTCGGACGTTCATCGATCATCTCAAAAATTCTTTCCAAATAGGCCGTCGCATTGATAATGGCATTGTAGAAGTTCCCAATATTGGCGATTGGGGTCCAAAACATACCGATATAGCCAACAAAGGCAACCAAAGCACCGACGGTTACTCCTTCACCTATCTGAGATATTCCAAAAACATAAATGACGGAAGTCGTAAGAATCGAAATGTTTTCAATTGAAGGCCATAGTAAGAACTGGATTCTAACCGCTTTCATCCACGAGCTTCGATAGCTTTCCGACACGTCTTTAAAAATACGCTTATTTTCTTCTTCCCGTGTAAAGGCCTGAGTCACTTTGATGCCATTGATGCTTTCATGAATATACGCATTCATATTGGACTGCTTGTTACTTAATGTTTGCCATGCCTTTCGCTGTGCATTTTTAATCAGGAGAATGACGCCAGCAAGGATCGGAAATCCGAGCATCGCCATAAGTGTTAGCTTTACATCAATCGCTAACATAAAACCAAAAATAACGAAAAGGCTAAACAAGTCCGTAATCAAATTAATTAAACCGTTTGATAATAAGTCACTTAAGGAGTTAACATAGTTAACCACCCTCACTAAAATCTTCCCATGCGGTCTGCTGTCATAAAAGGAGAAAGACAACTTTTGTAAATGACTAAACAAATCTTTTCTAATATTGAGGATGACACTCTGGCCTATCTCCGACATCATCCGAATTCTGTACTTCATGCAAATTCCCGTAATAACAAGAGCACCAAGATAAATACCGGCAAGGAGCAGTAAATTACCCACATCCTTGTTAGGAATACTATCGTCAATGGCTCTTTTAATCAAATATGGGCCAATTAAATTGGCTCCGCTGGCAATCAGCATAATTAAAACGGTAAAAATGATCTTTTTTCGATAGGGTTTTAAATAAATAAGCAATCGTTTTAGATGAACAAAGCTAAACGGTGATTCCAACTCTTCATCCACATCAAATTTATTGCGCGCCATTGAGATAGATCACATCCTCGCCATTGTACTGACCATCGAAATTTCCATTCTGGTTCATAAATACCTTATAGTAATAGCCTTTTTTCGCAAGCAGCTCTTTATGCTTTCCTCTTTCAATGATATTGCCATTTTCCATTACAAGAATTAAATCGGCCTCTTTTACAGAAGAAATCCGGTGAGCAATAATAAAACAGGTCTTCTCCTTCAGTAACGACTTTAACGTACGTTGTATGCGAAGTTCTGTTTCCATGTCGACAGCCGATGTTGTGTCATCAAGAACCAGGATGGATGGATTTTTTAAGAGTGCCCGTGCTAACGCAATCCTTTGCCGTTGGCCGCCTGAAAGACCCACGCCCCGTTCGCCAATAATCGTATCGTAACCATCTGGAAGATTGATGATAAAATCATGTGCCTCTGCCATTTTAGCAGCAGATTGAACCATTTCGAGAGTGGCATCTGGATTCCCATAGGCAATGTTCCCCTCAATCGTATCGGAAAATAGGAATATATCCTGCATAACCATTGCCATACTATCTCTCAATTTAGGAATATCCCAATCTTTCACATTAATCCCATCTACTTTAACTTCCCCGTTCGTTGTATCATAAAAGCGGCTTAACAGGTTTACCAATGTGGATTTACCTGCACCCGTTGGGCCGATAATCCCTACTGTTTGACCAGGTAGCACCTTATAGCTGATATCACTAAGAACCTGTTCATCACCGTAACTGAAGTACACATGGTTAAACTCGACTACCCCATTCATCTGTCTGATATTAGCTCTAGTTGCTTCATTAGTGATTTCAGGCTGGGTATTTAACAAGTCTTCTACTTTTTCAGCTGAAGCAATAAACCGCTGGACATCATTGATTAACCAGCCAGCCATCCGCATTGGATTATTTAACGCCCAAATCAAGGAATTAAATGTTACTAATTCACCAAAAGTAAGTGAGCCATTAATAACCATAATCCCTCCAACTAAAATCATTACAACCGTCAATACACCTGCGAGTGAATCGAGAACAGGCAAATACTTTTCCCAGACTTTTGCAGAATCAAGACTTTTTTTCTTAAATGCTTCATTTTCGACTGAAAATTTGTCAATTTCGTAGTCTTCCTTGGCAAATGCCTTTACAACCCGATTTCCACTAATGTTTTCCTGCACCACTGAGTTTAGTCGTGCAAACTGTCCCCTGATTTCTGTAAAGGTGGGTTTAACCGTAAAGGATAGACGAGTAGCAAAGAAACCAATAATCGGTGTTACCGCTATCATTGCGAGGGCCAACAATGGGTTAATGTAGAACATAAACCCAACCGCAATTAGTAAAATGGTTAGATTTTCGAAGATCATATAAATAACCCATCCCGTAAAATGCCTTACGGCTTCTAGATCCCCGGTCATGCGGGCCATAATATCTCCCGTTTTAGTCCGATCGAAAAAACTAAAATCTAATTGCTGCAGCCGCTCATATAACTGTTGTCTTATTTTGAATATCACACTTTGTGAAACTTGTTCAAACATTAATTGATAACTATATCGAATGACCGTCTTGATCACGGTTACCCCTATCATAGTCCCTAAAAACGTCCATAATAACTTGTTCTGATGGCCATAAATTACCTTATCGACAATTTTCCCTGCAAAATATGGGTTTAACATGTTTAACACGGAAACAGCTAATGCCAGAAAAAGACCACTAAATAATTTAATGCGGAAGTCCCTAATATACTTCCACACCCAACGCATGCTTTGCATAATGCACGTCCCCCCTCCTACGCCCCTGTACCAAAATACATTAAAATAAAAACATACATGAACCTATTATATTGTTATTATTAAAGAATAAAATATAAAATCATAACAAAAAATTGCACAATCCTAACATGTGAGGTGAAATGAAATGCTTCAATTAATCGCTCCGCCCTTACCAACACTTCTTGCAGCCGGCAGGAATACCCTTGATATCGGTCAATCGCATATTAATAGGAATAATATTGGAGTTTTTGATTTATTAGTGGTTACAAAAGGACAATTGTACATGGGGGAGGACTATCGTAAATACAATGTTTGCAGAGGAAATACACTTATCCTCTACCCAGATCGGTACCATTTTTCTGTTTCACCATGTGATCAAGTGACCGATTTTTTTTGGTTTCATTTCATTTCTTCTAAAGGGTGGCAGGATCTTACCATTTCTAAACCTGTTCATTACGAAGAAAAGGCAGCAGAAGATTGTGGTAACTTTTTATTCGAGAGTCCGTTTGGTATAACTCTGCCCAAATATTGCAAGACAACCAATCCAGAAGCTGTTGAGCTACTTTGCTCAAAAATTATTTCAGCAGAAAACGAGTCCATTTACTCTGGAGAATGGCAGCGGCAAATCCTCTTTCAGCAATTATTACAGGAACTTTCAAATCATATGCACTTGGCGAATTCTCTGCCTGCATTCGCGGTAGCAGAAAAGGCAGCTGTTTATTTACGGAAAAATTATGCAAAAAAAGTTACCTATGAAGACCTGGGCCGGGCTCTCAGATTTCATCCAAACCATATTGCCAGATGCATGATTCAGTCATTTGGGTGTACACCGATTGAGTATGTCAATAAAATTCGGATTGATCAAGCAAAGATATTACTAGTTTCCACAGATTGGAGTATTGATCGGATTTCAGAAAGCAGTGGTTTCACACAATCTGCCTATTTCAGCAGGATCTTCAAAAAGCTGGAGCATTTATCTCCCCATCAGTTTCGAAAACAATATGTTGGAAAAATCCCTAAATAAATCGTAAAGAAAACAATGAGGACACGCCCTAGTTTTGTTTATCACTCAACTAGGGCGCGTCCGTTTTACTTTATCCTTGCTTTTGATTTGTCTTCTTTATTTTAATAAAAGGTTACTAGATAATGATATTAATCTATTTGCTTGCCCTTCCGTAATGGATTTTCCGCTTTGTGCCGACAGCTCATTCACAAATGCTTTAAGTTTGCCAGCCACTGCCTCTTTATTTCCTCCAGCTGCAGCTTCTTTTGCTGATGCAAGTTTCGCTGTAAGTGAATGCGCTATTCCCTCGTCTGTAATAAATGTCTCAGTTAAGCGGCTTAGACTATCAAAATCAACATTTACTGTAAATTGAATTTCAGCTTCCGATGTATTCCCTGCATGATCTGCAGCTTTTACTGTAAATTTATTTACACCAACACTATATTCGTATGCTGGACCATTAATCGCCGGGCAATCAATGGATGCAACTCCGGATAAATCATCGTTCGCACTGCAGGAGATGGATATGTTTCCATCAACAGAATAGCTTTCTTCATTACCTTTAACCGTAATGACTGGAGCTGTTGTATCTTCTTCCACAATCATAATCCAGCTGATTTGCGGATCTGGTGATCCAGGTACCCTGCGAACAGTCAAATCAAGTTTCCCATCCGTTACATTCACATGTTGATAGCTTAAGACATCATAGGAGCTTGTAAATACATATCCCTTGGTTTTTGTTTCATTATTAATCAGAATATCCGCTTTACGGCTTCCCTTAGTCGATGTATACCAGCGATCATAAAGACCAGTATATACGGTGTATTTGCCATCCTTTATATCAAACTTATAGGAAAGATCATCGCCAGAATTCGCTAAAAGGTAGCGTAATGAAGAAAATAAATCATCACCTTCCCCACCGGCAGGTCTTGTTTGATCACCAACATATCCCCAACTCTTGCCATTTGCTGGATCATACTTCTGATCAGTAACCTCTTTGTTTATTAGTGTATTCTCCATATAAGAAGACCATGTCACGTAATCACTGGTTTTCACTCCGCCTGCATGGATAAAATATCTTACATGATCCGGAATAACTAAGATTTTTGTTCTAATCACTTTATTTGCTAACTCAGAAAGCGTGCCTTCAACAACAACACTTCCCGGCTTAGAAAAACTTTCAGGATTTACCGCCCATGTTACTGGTGTATCCAGCTTTTCCCCCTCTGAATTCGTCACGTTAATCGCATTCGGTAAAGCGGGAACTTGACCAACAGAAACCTTCTCAGGCAGTTCCGTATTGATCGTGACTTTCCCCATTCTGTCTAATGTATCGAGTTTCCACTCGTCATACCATTGCAAACTCATTTCATCATCCTGACCAAACTCAATAGGCAGCCATATATATCGTGAATCCTTTAAATCACTCGCCTTCCATCTGTCAGCCATAAAGATAAATTTTCCCTTTTTAGCATCGACGGGAATGACATCGGTACTTTGTGAATCAAATGTGGTTGAAGCTTTGTCCCCTATCGAAGGATCACGCAATGGCTTCCAATCTCCAAAAATATTATCCGCTACTGTGTACCTTGCTGGATTAGGGTCCCAGCCGGTAGCCCCAGATGTAATTAAATAGTATTTTCCTTGATATTTAAACATAGCCGGTGCTTCACGCTGCGCCCCTGGAAAGACCCTCACATAATCCTCACCATACACTGCTTTGTACTCAGTATCACGTTGTTTATTTCCATCCTTATGCCAGCCAACCACGTCCGTATAGGAATCATTTAGCTGTGAAATATAAATGGTCCTATTTTCTTCGCTGGAATAGATCAAGTATGCAGTACCGTCGTCATCCTTGAACAAGTTCATATCACGGGCCATCCCCGGCTGGTCAGGCTGTCCATTATAAACAGCATCCTTTGGTGCTCGATCCATCCGATTGCTTTCTTGGTAAACGAACGGTCCTGTAGGAGAGTCACTTAATGCATAACCCGCTTCCGCTTTTGCATACATCGCTGTCGATGTAGTCGAAGGACCATCGGTATGCATCCACATAACATATTTTTTGGTCTTTTCATTGTAGATGACTTTAGGTCTTTCAATTACCCGGTCTGTGCCAATGTCATTTAGAATATCGGCCTTGTCCTTTCTGCCTTCATAAAGCTTCGAGATTAATGGGTCGGCTTCAAACTGGCTCATTGATTCAATCGCAGTAAGCGCTAAGCCCTCATCTTTCCAGTTATATAAATCTGTAGAAGAATAAACCCTTACACCCCTGGCAGGAAGATATCCATTCGTTTTATCTTCACCGTACCAGTAATACTTCTTTGTTTGTTCGTCATACATAATCCCGCCGCCGTGCGCCTGAATCGGAGCACCGTTTGTATCTGTCCATACTTGCCCGGGTTTATAGGAAATGTTCGGAGCGTATACCATAAGCCCTGCCAATGCAGAGTCTAGATTTTTTATCGCTGTTCGGATTTGCTCCTGAATCGTTTTATTCTCACTATCTAACCCGTTTTCTTTGATACTTTTAACCAGCGCAATTGCTTGTGTGATGGCTTTATTTAGTGACTCTAGGCTGAATTGGGTATAGATAGCTGTTTTTTCCGCCTCTTTCTTCGCTGTTTCTATGTTGGATTCTAAATCTGATAGAGGTATTACTACGTAATTTTTAATAATGATATAGTTTACTAGTGGGTCATTATAGTTTGATAATGCAGCTGTGGCAGGTCCTTGGATCCTGACGTCTAAAACTCCATCCGTTACCGAAACCTGTTGGTACGTGACCTCTTTTTCAGCGTTATAGCTTCCAATATCAAAGTCTCCGTTTGATAAATTCTGTCCCTCACTGATGATATTCACACTTCGGCCACTCCACGGATTTTTGAATCCTAATGTAAGATCATATTGACCATTTGGCAGTTCGAACTTATACTCTAATGCCTTATCCCGAACCTGGGAGCCGTTATAATATCGAAGCGATCCTAATTTATCAGCACCATTAGAGACACTCGTACTGCTAGTGGTGGTTACTAATCCCCATTTTTTTCCCGTAACGCTGTCTACACCGTATTTTTGCTCTGTTTTACTAGCATACAACCCCATTTTATCGTTACCTTCGACCGTATCGGTGGTCGGGTCACCTGCATTCACAAAATAGAGCACGTTATTGTCCACGGTTGTCCCCTCCGCATAAACATGTCCGGCTGAGGAAAAAATCGGGCTGGTAACGAGTGAAGCTGTCAAAATGGACGCTAAAACCTTTTTCATTTTAAACAACAAGATTCCTCCTTACTTAGTTCATTTTTCTTTTGTAGTACAAGAGGTAAATTCATGTAGATGACCCCTACTTCCTGAGCTATTAGCGAATAGGGTTCATGGCGTTTTTAAATGTGTCATATACTAAACGTGGTTTTTCTTTATCGAAAGACAGTAAGCCCATTGTGGAAATTCCGTTGATCTGTTGGTTGTAGTTATTTCTTTCTTTATAATCTTTTAACACCCAGAACGTATAACCAGCCATATAAGATAGTCGACTTGGATCTGTAACCTGATTCCAATGGTTAAGGAACTTATATGATTGCCATTCTTCTGTTCCAGATTGTGTTTCTGGCCCATGATTATTGACTTCATCTGCATAGGCCCATGTTCCATTCTCCGTAATGAGAATCGGTTTATTTGGATAAGTTTTATGAACAATATCCACCGTTTTCCCTAGGTCTGAGTCCTGCATATAAAAATATCCGAAGTATTCATTTAAACCGATCACATCTGCCAAGTCATAGGCCGGGTCCCAGCTGCTGCCTGATGCCCATGTGACAGGACGTTTTTGGATATCAACGCTTTTGACAGCTTCTTTCATATCGGCCAGCCAATTGCGATAAACGGTTTGATCATCCCAAATTCCTGACTCATTCTGTAATGACCACATGATTGTAGAAGGGTGATTAATTTGATTCCAGGCCATACTTAAAGCTAATGCTCGAGAAAGACCGTAAGAGTTGGTTTGCAGCGCTTCCTGCTTAGTATCAAGCCACATATTCTCTACCTCATCAAGCACCATTAATCCATGTTGATCCGCAAAATCATACACATAGGGATGACGATTGTAGTGGCTGTTACGGATGAAGTTTGCTTTTACATCCAGAACATGATTTAACTCCGTATCGTACTCTTCGATCGTCATAGAGCGGCCGCTGGCAGCCGTTTCCTCATGCCAGTTAAGACCTTTCAAAAAGACTTGTTTCCCATTCAGTGTTAATTTGCCGTTCTCAACGGCAATGGTTCTCATTCCATAATTTGTCGAAAGACGATCATCGAGCGAACCATTTCCTTTTTGTTGAACCTGTCCTTCCCCTTTACCTTTATAAAGTTCTGCGGATACTTGATAAAGGGTTGGGGAATCCGGAGACCAATAAGCGGCTTTCGGAATCTGGAAATCCATCGAAACGACTTTTACTTCACCAGGTTTTAAATCTACTTCCTGTGACTTGGGATCTCCACCTGTTTTTTCCCCTGGATCGACAACTAATTGGCGAAGTACTTCTTTATCGCCATGATTGTACACAACCACTTTTGTTGTTAAGGTATGGTCGCCTGTTGCCGTTAGGATTTTACTAACATTTACATCGGAAGTTGCTTCTAAATAGACACTGCGTGTAATTCCTGCATATGGCCAGAAGTCTACCGGTTTATATGGTAATTCTGTGTCAGCTGTTATAGGGTTCGGATTCGAACTTGTATAGGAATCGAAGGTCGGTTTGCGGTATACTCGGACTGCAATGACATTATCTTTGCCCGGTTGTAAGTATTCACCTATATCAAGTGCAAAAGGTGTATTCCCGCCCTCATGCTCCCCAACAAAATGACCATTTACGTAGACCCCTGCCCGATAGTTAACGCCAAGAAAATTAAGCTTGACGAACTGGTTTTTCCAATTGGCGTCCGGCGAAAAGTGGGTCCGGAACCAAGCATAACCATCGTAAAAAGCACTTCCTTTTCCGAAGTTTGAGCCATCGTATGTACCAAATTCAGGGGTATCATACAGATCCCAACTGCCCGGAACCTTTTCTTCTTGCCATTTTTTATCATCATATCCTTGTTCAAACCATTTTTCATTCACCCCTTGATTATTGGGATCCATGGCAAATTTCCACTTTCCATCAAGATTTAAATAACTTCTGCTTTGCTCCTTTAACGTCCATGTATCAAACGAAGGAACTGGTTCCCCATACTGAAACAACACATTTGTTCCGTCAATTGATTGCACTTTGGTATTCATCGGTTCATGTTCAGCAATCTTCACAGTATTTCCATTTGTATCTGCCTTGGCATTCGGCAGCCCAGCAAAAAAAGTGGAGCCAAGAAGAAGGACTCCAATGCCAAAACTAGTGACCTTTCGATTCATTTGTTAACCTCCCGTTTAGAAGTATTTGTCGATTAGAAGACCTCACCTTTTTAGACTGCTTGGTTTCGAGAATTTTGAAACCGGTTTCATAAACCCTTAAGATTGAAACGCTTACATTTTCTTTGGATAATAGACTTTTTTCATCACCTCCCTAAAGGATCCGAAGTGTGGTTTCTAAACGAATGAGCTTGAGCTGCCTTGCTTTATTCCGGGGATACTTTACTTTATTACTTTTTGATTAGCCAAAGTTGCTGATTAATGAATGATTGACTAAATATTTATAACAGAAATTTTTCTTGAGACCAAAGTAGGTAAGTTAATAATTATGAAACCCATTTCAAAAAAAGTTTCATAAATTGGTTTAATAGTCAGTTTTGAGAATATTTTTACAATTGTAGCTAAATTTTACATGATTGGCTTCTACTGTGTCATGGGCATATTTTCTTATGTTAGGCGGCTAGTTGAATAAATTTCAATTGAGGATCGATACTATTTTTTTAAAGGGGCAGGTAGTGGATTTATGCTATCTTGGTCTTGGATTCATTAGTATCATTCTTCTTACTTATATATAGAAAAACAGATGTCAGTCAAGACTTATTAACTTTTATGAACCAGCGAGAACCTAAAGCAAAAGCGGCTCAACCTACCGGTTGAACCGCTTTTTGCATAGTGACAAGGTGAGTAATGGTGTCAGGCACCACGTTTGAGTTGTTTGAATTGGCCTTTGGATAGGACGGTTTTTTCTAGGCGGTGGGCCATTATTCCGGCTAGTACGGATAGGATAAGGTCCTTTGGCAGCGGGGCGGCCATCCATAGCCATGCCATTTTGTAGGAGAATCCATCTGGTGCAGCTCCCCAAAGTTTGTAGGCAAAGTACATCCAGTTGGTGCCGAAAAGATAGTTGACGGCCATTCCGATTAACGAAGCAATGATAAACGCAGGCAGACTTTTATTCTTTTCAACGATTTTTCCGATAATAAACGCTGCTAAAATATAAGAAAGAATAAAGCCAAATGTAGGTCTTATGATGATCGACAGCCCGCCGGTAAAGTCGGCAAATACGGGAACCCCGACTAATCCCACTAACATATAAACAATCATGGCAATTGAACCTAAACGACTTCCTAAGATAGCCCCTGCTAAAATAGCAAAAAATGTTTGTAGTGTAATAGGAACTCCACCGACATGTAAAAACGGTGCAATCGTCGAAATATTTGCCCCTATGGCCATGAGTGCCACAAACATCGCGGCAAGTGTTAAATCTAGTGCCCTTAATTTCCTCATATAGTCTCCCCACCCTTATTTTTTTATCTACCTTAAAAATAAATGGTAAGAGTGACCATTGTCAACCAAAATATTTTATTAGTTAACAATACAAGTAAAGATAGCAACTAATGGTACGTTATTTATTACGGCAATTTTTGCAAACCTGGATCGTTTGGCCTGTTTCAGTTTTATGTGAATATAGCAGTTTTATCCCAGTTCTTGCACATAATGGGCATGTCCCGCGTCCATTTGAAGGTAGGTTACTAATTGTCTTTCCTCTGTTTCTTTTAGCCATTCATCATCATCCTCTTCCAATTAATCCTGTTTCTTTATCTAATGATGGACTGGCATAAATATTGTTAGGCAAATAATTGTTTTAAGATAAATCTTTCTCCGAAACATATTCCGTTTGTGAAATTGATCAGCCGTCCCCCTCCAATCCTACTTGTTTTACTATTTTTCCAAGACTCGACATACATATAAATTAAACTGGATTGCCGAAGATGATGTCCGCACGACAATGGTCTTCTCGCCATAAGATAGGAATAAGAGTTAGTCTAAGTTTTTTATCGAAGGGAGTAGGTGGTTTTTCATTATGAAAATTAATTCGGCGTACCACCATACATTTCAAAATCTTCAAGAGAATGGACTCACGTTCGAACAGGTTTTTGAACGAATCATTTTATTCATGTCATTAACCCCTAAAGGAAACTATCGCTTAATGGTGGGAACAGATTCACAGGTTCATAAATCGCAAACGGTTTTTATTACTGGAATTGTCATTCAAAATGAAGGAAATGGTGTGTGGGCCTGCATCAGAAAGGTTGTTGTCCCACGAAAAATGACACAGCTCCATGAGCGGATTTCACTTGAATTATCATTAACGGAGGAAATTGTCGCCATGTTTACCGAAGAGCGGAAAAATCAGCTTATTGCGATTGTCCTGCCCTATCTCTATGAAGGAGCAACCTTTACCATGGAAGGGCATATCGATATTGGTGCTGGCAAACGGAATAAGACGAGAGAGTTTGTAACAGAAATGGTAACACGAATGGAGTCAATGGGAGTAGAACCAAAGATTAAACCGGATGCTTTTGTCGCCTCAAGCTATGCCAACCGCTATACAAAATAAGCGTCAGACACCTGAATTAGCTTGGTACCTGACGCCTTTTTTATACATATTCTAATTCAACCGTAATAGTCGTGCCTCTGCCTAACTCACTTTCAATTTTCATGGTACCATTATGTTCTTGAATGATTTTGTTACTAACCGTTAAACCAAGCCCGATCCCCTTATCCTTGGTAGTATAGAACGGTGTTCCTAGATAATCCATGAGATGATTGTCAATTCCGGCGCCTTCATCCGTAATACGAATCAAAACATGGTTCCCTTCAGCTTTTTGCACATCAATATGAACTTTACCACCGGACGGCATCGCTTCAATTGCATTTTTTAAAAAATTAACAAAAACCTGTTTTAACTGATTTCTGTTCCCAAGTAAATCGATATCATCTGTTATGAAATGGTTAATAATTTGCACGTTATGTAATAAAGCTTGCGGATGAAGAATATTAATAGTGCTTTCAAGAATCGAGCTTAAACTCTCCCGTTTAAATTGAATGGCTTGCGGCTTCGCGAGCGACATAAATTCATTGACAATCATATCAATTCTATCAAGTTCATCCATGATAATCGATAAATAGTCATCTTGTTTCTGTTTATCAATTGTACCCTTCAATAGCTTGGAAAAACCTTTTAGGGAAGTCAAAGGATTTCGGATTTCATGAGCAACTCCGGCAGCTAGTTGACCAATAATGGAGAGCCGGTCTAAATTACGAAGGGCGTCATCATTTTTGATTCGATCGGTAATATCACGAGTCACGGTAACATATGACTCTATTTCATTTTTCTCGTTAAAGATTGGCGAAATGGTGATTTCCGTATCAATAAAGCTGTTATCACTCGTTCTCATTTTAATCTGAAAAAGCTGTGGTTCACCTGTTTTCATTACTTTCTCATAGACTTGGTCCAAACCCTCTTTGTCTTCTGGCAGGATCAGACTGTATACCTCCTGGCCAATTAGTTCTTTCACGGGGATTCCCAGCGATTTTTCATGAGACGGAGAAGCATAGATTACTATTTTATCTTTCGTATAAAGCTTAATCATATCGGTGGTATTTTCTGTAATCAACCGATATAGCTCACGAGTTCGCTTTAGTTCTCGTTCAATATTTAAATGTTTGGTAATATCACGATAGCTGCCAATGCTGGCGATAATTTCCTTAGCTGAGTTACGCAAGGGGGAAAAGGACACGGCTATATCAAGCAGACTTCCATCTTTATGTACACATTGAGTCACTAGATCGTGGAAAAACTCCCCTTGTTTTACTGCCTTAATGACCCCCATTGCTAAATCAGACTGATCAATTTCCTCGAAGCTTCGTCCGAGCAGCTCTGTTTCGGTATAGCCAAAAATTTTCGTATACATATCATTTACGCGGATAAATCGATTTTCCATGTTCAATATACATATTCCATCGGCCGTACTATTAAGAAAAAGGTCGATTAAATCATCAGGATTAATCGTATCTGAATGATTCAGTTCGCCAAAAATAGGGAAACCCTTCGCCATACATATCTCTCCCAAACACATAATCTCTCAAACTTCATTTTACAGAACTTTTCGATAAAGAAAAGAGGTAAATTTATGGTGTCAGGCACCACAAAAGAACATTTCTTCTAATTTGTCCGTCCCGTCTGGACATTCGCATAAAAACGCTTGGCCTTTATCGATGGCCAAGCGTTGGTTTTCTCGGTTATTCTCTTTTAAAAGGCTGCTTCTACCTCTGCAGCCATATCTTTCATTGATTGTAAACCACCGCCGCTTAGATACCAGGAGTCTGCGTCTAAGTAAACAATCTTATCATCTTGATAGGCTGCTGTTTTTTTAACTAATTCATTCTCTACGATCTCTTTGGCCCCGATTTCCCCGCCTACTGCAGTGGCCCGGTCAATCACAAACAATACGTCCGGATTTTTCTCCTTAATGTATTCAAATGTAATGCTTTGCCCGTGGGTAGAGACTTCAATATTCTGATCAGCCGCTCCAAAGCCAAATACATCATGAATAAGACCAAATCGTGAGCTTGGGCCGTAAGCACTCACTTTTCCTTCGTTTGCCAGAACAACCAGCCCTTTTTGGTTAAGAGCAGCTGCCTTTTTATTCAAATCCTTTACTCTTGCTTGAATCTCTTCTAATTCGCCGTCCACTTGATCTTCTTTCCCAAAAATCTCACCGATTAAATTCATATTTCTCGTAAAGGAATCCATATAGTTGGTATAATCCATTCCCACATAAACCGTAGGGGCAATCTCAGCAAACTGATCGTATAATTCCGCTTGACGTCCTGAAATAAAAATCACATCAGGCTTTAAAGCATGAATCGCTTCGAAATCCGGCTCCTTCAAGCTGCCGACATTCGTATATTTCTTATCACTGTATTTCTTTAAATAAGAAGGAATTGTCACTTGCGGAACACCGGTCACTTCGATTCCTAATTCATCTAATGTATCCAGTACACCAAAATCAAACACGACCACCTTCTTCGGGTTCTTTTCAATCACTGCCTCACCATACTGATGTTTAATGGTCACCTTTTCGTCTGATTGTTCGCTAGAGGACGCTGATTGGGAAGCCTCCTCCTCTTTTGTCCCGCCGCAAGCTGCTAACACCAAAATCAATGTAAAAATAAACCCTAGTAAACTCCACTTTTTCATCTCTTCATCCCCTTTTATGAATTAAAATAAACGCAAATTCGGCAATTGTTCATTTCTTGAATCGGTATATCCATATCATAAATCTCATTTAATACCTCCGATTGGATAATTTCCTCAGTCGGGCCGTTTTTAACCACCTTCCCGTCCTTCATCGCGACAATCCAGTCCGAATAGACGGAGGCAAAATTAATATCATGAAGGACAATAACAACCGTTTTTCCAAGTTCATCTACTAAGCGGCGCAAGATTTTCATTATTTGAACCGAATGCTTCATATCCAGATTGTTCAGCGGCTCATCGAGCAGTATGTACTGAGTATCCTGAGCAATTACCATCGCAATAAAGGCGCGCTGCCGCTGTCCTCCCGATAATTCATCCAAAAAACAATCCTGCAGGTCCGTAAGACCCATATATACTAACGATTGATCCACCATCCGCTCATCCGCTTCGGTGAGCCGCCCTTTGGAGTAGGGAAATCGGCCAAATGAGACAAGTTCGCGAATCGTGAGACGGACATTCATGTAGTTCGATTGTTTTAAAATTGAAACGGATTTGGCAAACTCATTGGACTTCAACATGCGGACATTGGACTGATCGACAAGTACTTCACCCGTATCGGCATCGAGCAGCCGGCTGACCATGGATAAAAGTGTTGATTTCCCGGCACCATTTGGCCCAATAAAAGAGGTTATTTTTCCAGGCTGAATATCTACAGTAACATCTTCGACAACTGCTTTCTTCCCGTAAAACTTCGTTAAAGACTTCACTTGGATCATGCTGCTTTCCTCTCCTTTAAAAGTAGATAGATAAAGTAAATCCCGCCGATAAAGTTAATGATGACGCTGAGCGTGGTTGAAAAAGTAAAAATTCGTTCGACCACCCATTGACCGCCGACAAGGGCGATGACACTCATTACAATCGCCCCACTAATGAGAACCTTATGTTTATAGGTTTTAAAAAGCTGATAGGAAAGGTTAGCCACAATTAAGCCAAAAAAGGTAATCGGCCCAACAAGTGCGGTTGATATCGATATAAAGACGGCCACGATAATCAGCATCTTTTTTACAATAGAATCGTAGGGGACGCCAAGATTAATCGCCCACTCCCTCCCCAATGACAATACATCGAGGTATTTCATATAACGCCAGGCATAAATAATCACGACACTTACCAGCAGCAGCGCCAGCCAGACCAAGTCCGAATTAATATTGTTAAAACTAGCAAACATTCGGTCTTGAACCATCTGAAATTCATTCGGATCTATCAGCACTTGAAAGAAGGTAGATATACTCGAGAAAAAGGTTCCGACAATAATACCGATTAGCAATAAAAAATAAATCGACTGACTGCCCTTTTTAAAAAGAAATCGGTATAGAACAAGGGCAAAGATTATCATCACAACAATCGAGATTAAAAAGTTAACCTGCCTATTGACCACTGCCACATGGCCAGAACCAAGAAAGAAAATAATCACGGTTTGCAAGAGCAAATAGAGAGCATCGAGCCCCATTATGCTCGGCGTGAGGATTCGATTATGGGTAATGGTTTGAAACACCACCGTGGCATAAGCAATCGTAAATCCTGTAATGACCATGGCGATGACCTTTATCGCCCTTTTGGGGAGGGCATAATCAAAGCTTCCATTAAGGTCGTGAAATAAGTACACCCCGCAGCACAAAAGTGCGGCTAAGATAAGACTCCCCATTTTCATCCACTGGTTACGCATAGGCTCTCCTCCTAAAAAGCAGATAGAGGAAGATTCCACTGCCGATGACCCCGACCATAAGACTGATCGAAATCTCGTAAGGATATATGATGAGTCTCCCAAGAATATCGCAAACTAGCAAAAAGCATGCTCCGAGTAAGGCCGTATGCGGCAGCGTCTTTTGCAAGTGGTCCCCTTTAAAAATGGAGATGATATTCGGAATAATTAAACCGAGAAACGGAATCATTCCGACTGTCAGTACAACCGTTACCGTTATTAGGGCAACGAGCACCAATCCAATATTGACGATTCTCCGATAGGCAAGGCCTAGATTCTTTGAAAAATCTTCCCCCATTCCGGCAACAGTAAATCGGTTTGCATAGAAATAGGCAATGATCAAAATTGGGATACTTATGTATAGGAGTTCATAGCGGCCTTTCATAATCATTGAAAAATCTCCTTGAAGCCAGGCCGCCATATTTTGAATTACATCCGCCCTGTAGGCAAAGAACGTTGTGACGGAAGATAAAATGTTGCCGAACATTAAGCCTATTAGTGGGATAAAAATGGCATCCTTCAACTTAATACGGTCTAGAATTTGCATGAATAAAAACGTTCCCGCAAGTGCAAATGCCAAGGCGACAAGCATTTTTTGCATCATTGAGGCGTTTGCAAATAACAGCATTGACACCAATATTCCTAAACGGGTGGCATCCAGTGTTCCGGCTGTTGTTGGTGAGACAAATTTATTACGGCTCAGTTGCTGCATGATTAGACCCGCAATACTCATACCTGCCCCGGCAAGGACGATGGCGATCAGCCGCGGTACCCTGCTGATTAAAAATATTTGCGTTTCTTCAAATTGGAAGTTTAGGAGATCACTAGGTGATATGCTGCTAACTCCGACAAATAATGAGGCCCCTGACAATATAGCTAACACCAATAAAAGATATCGTTTCTTCATCACTGTCTCCATAGGTTTATTTTGTATAAATGATATTGAAAATCATTATCACTTACATCAAGTATAAACAATTGGCAAAAATGATGTCAATATGTAATTGAGAATTTTTATCAATTAAATTTAGTGGCTTGTTTAACGTTTTCTTAGAAAAAAGGATTTTCCCCCCCTAACATATTGGACTTCCAGCACCTCATAAATTGAGGATTAGGAGGTGACTGCAGTGAAAAAAAGACTTTTAGCGTTTGTTTTTCCAATCATTTTGCTGTTGTCAGGCTGCTTTAGCGACCCTGTACAAGATGATCTGTTGAATTATGTGAACAAGGAAATCAAACCAGCGGGGAAATTAGAAGCGGCAGCGGTTTCTGCTTACGAAGGGGTGTCTGGAGCGAATTATCAGGATGACCAGACGATGTACGATGCATTAACGAAAGAAGTGATTCCAAACTACAATGAATTTATTAAGGAACTGGATTCTGTCAAGATAGAAACAGATGAGTTAAGGAAGATTCACGAGATTTATATTGAGGGAGCTGACATTCAATTTAAAGCATTTGTTACGATTAAACAGGCCTTAGAAGAACAGGATCCGGCATTAATTCAGAAGGCAAATGATATGCTGGCCGATGCAAGAGAGCATATTCGGGATTATAAGACTAAGTTAAACAAACTGGCGAAAGAACATGACGTAAAATTAAAGTAATTAGGATGCTTGCAAAACGAACCAAGTGCCAGACCACATTCAATGTTAGGGTCTGGCACTTGGTTTTATACTATGAATTACCACCTGCCGGACGGACGGCGCAGGCTCAGCTAGCTTCTTTTTCGCATCGGCGGTAACTCTAGATAGGTCAGGGCTCTCCAAACCCATTCTAATGGGCCGAATTTGAAATAGCGAAGCCAAAGTGTACTATAGATTAATTGGATGACATATATAGCCAAGCATACATATAAGGTCTGAAAATAGCTAATATGGCTTTGCAGCTGCAGTACTTTTCCTGCCACTAAGATCAAGACCGTTTGCCCTAAATAATTCGTAAATGCCATCCTGCCATAGCTTTTTAATGGGGCAAATAGCCTGCGAAAAAAGGGTATTTGAATCAACATGATCATACTGCCCACATAAAAGGCAGAAACCACAGGACCAATCGTAATGCCAATACTAATAAATTGATGCAGCGGCACGGATATCGCTTCATCCGCAGTATTGCCGATCAAGATTGGGGCCGACTGATATTGAAAAATTAGCCCGCCCAGTCCTAGGACCAACATGATAACGGTAAAAACAGCTGTTGCTTTGAGGTGATGGGAGATTCGTTCAAAAACATGATATTGTCCTGCAGCGATTCCCAACAGCATCAGGGGAATAACCATAACTATTTTTGCAGCAAAAAGACCTAATACAACTAGCATGACGATGCCAAACAAGAGATTAACAGTTCTGTTTACTTTGTAAAATGGGAGGAGGATTAGACCTGCGACGGAGTATAGCGTTAATGCTTCTCCAGGGTGAAACTGCATATGTACTATTCCAAATAGGAATAACACCATCAGTCTCCGTACAAACAAAACTTGTCCTTTTTTACCTTTTGAATTGGCACGGTTGATGAAAAGATAGAAACCGATACCAAACAAGAAAGTGAAAATGGTATAAAAACGGCCTTCGATAAATAAATACAAGAACTTCCAATAAGCAGCATCGGCGGTACCTGCTGCCAGGGGATTGGCCGCCAATAATGTCCCAATATTAACCAAAATAATACCCAGTAATGCAAACCCCCGCAAGTAATCCAACACATCAATCCGCTCATTTTCCCCTATTGCACTCATACTAAACTCCTAATCCGTTACTTTTACCACTAACAAACGGTGCCTGTCACCATTTTTACTATAAACTTGCTCACAGTGTTAGTTTATAGATGATAAACCGTTCATTTGGGTTGTGTTCATACACATATGGTAATGTTACTTCCTTCTTCAGTTCGAAAGCCGTATCCTGCTCTAGGAAATAAATATAATCCTCGGTCGGATAATATAAAACAAGTTCCACTTCCCTTGGCGTATCTTCCAAGGAGCGTAAGATATTGTTAACCACTCTCCGAAACACTTGAATCGAGAACGGATTAAAGAAATAAAACCGATTATCGAAATGGTTGATTTGATATTCTTCTGCCAGGCAGCAAACAAATTGAATTTTACCTTTGCCATTCTTTTTCACATAGCGCTTTTGGTTTAACAGCGCCTCATCATAAAGATCCTCATTCATCTCTACCCCGACAACTGTTACATCAAAAAAATAATGAAGGTAAAAATTCAGCCTGCCCTTCCCTGATCCAAAGTCCACAATATAATCGTCGTTATTAATTTCATAATGACGGAACAACTCCTCGAGCGCGCTGTATGGAGTCGGTTCGTAACGATGATAATGCAAGGACTTGTTAAATCCCTGCTGGTCCCCGCGGGTTTTAATGTTAAGTAATTTATCATAATAATATTCCTTCATCAGAAGCTCCTATAATCTCTATTTCCACTATTTATAGTTTAACAAACAGGAACATAAAAAACCGCTTAGATGATAACAAATCTAAGCGGTTCCTAATCCCTTTATTTTCCTTTACGCAGCTTATGAACCTCATCGGCTACAAATTGAACATTGGTACCAATAATAACTTGGATGCTTTGCGGACCAACGATGTTAATTCCCGGTACACCCGTCGATTTAATTTTCTTCTGATCGACTTTACTCATATCGTTTACTTCTAATCGCAGGCGGGTGACACAGTTATCCACTGAAACAACATTCTCATCGCCGCCCAAGCCTTCATAAATGATCGCTGCCATTGATGCAAACTTGCTTTCACCCGCTGCCTTTTCTTCCACAGCCTGATCATCGTCCTCTTCACGGCCAGGGGTCATTAAATTAAATTTCACAATGATATAACGGAATAGGATGTAGTAAATAACGGCAAAAACAAGGCCTTGAACAATTAACATATACGGTTTATTGGCAATTGGAATTTTAAAACTTAATACAAAATCCACAAGCCCAGCACTAAATCCAAAGCCAGCTGTCCAATGGAACGCTGCTGCAATCGCCAAGGATAGTCCTGTTAAAATCGCATGCACCAGATAAAGCATCGGAGCGAGGAACATGAACGCAAACTCAATCGGTTCCGTTACACCTGTAAAGAAAGAGGCAAAGCCAGCAGCTAGCATTAACGAAGCGACTTGCTTTCTTTCCTTAGTTTTAGCCGTATGAACCATGGCCAAAGCAGCAGCAGGCAGTCCGAACATCATGATGGGGAAGAATCCAGCTTGGTACATTCCCGTTACACCCTTTACGCCCTTGCTTGCCCAGAAGTTCGTTATATCACTGATTCCAGCCACATCAAACCAGAACACCGAGTTTAAGGCATGGTGTAATCCTGTTGGAATTAATAAACGGTTGAAGAAACCATAAAGACCCGCACCGACAGCCCCTAAATCACTGATTGTTTTACCGAATGTAACCAAGGCAGTATAAATGATTGGCCATATAAAGAATAGTACCCCGGAAACCACCAGCATCGAAACGGCTGTCATTATTGGCACTAAGCGTTTACCGCTGAAGAATGCAAAGGCATCGGGTAATTTAACATGGCTATAGCGATTGTACATAATCGAAGCAACAATACCGGAAATGATTCCAACAAAGGCATTTTTAATTTTTATAAAAGAGGGGTCCACCTTTGAAGGATCTATTCTTTCTAGTAATGCCACTGCATCTGTTGAAAGTAATGTGGTCACAACTAAGAAAGCAACTAACCCGCTCAATGCTGCCGAACCATCCCTCTCTTTCGACATCCCAAGAGCGACACCTACTGCAAACAGAATCGGAATATTATCAATAATCGAGCTCCCTGCCTTAATTAAAAAGGCAGCAAGCGGACTGTCTGCCCCCCAGCCGGTTGGGTCAATCCAATACCCGATACCCATCAAAATCGCCGCTGCCGGGAGGACTGCAACCGGTAGCATCAAAGAACTTCCTACTCGTTGGAGATATTTTTTCACTTTTTCTACCCCCTAATCTGATTATCTTCGCTGCTGCAACTATCAAAAACAAAACGAATAAATAATGACTATTAAACTATAAAGATAGCTGCTCCCTTTCTAAAAATCACCTCCTCTAGGACCTTGCTCCCTATAATAGTTTACTGTCAGGTATTAACTCCTATTACTGATATTAGGACAAAAGAAAAAAATAAAAAAGCATGGAGGTACAATAAAAGAGCCTTAGCGGCCTTTCATGTTACCTCCATGCCTAAAAAGGCGTATTAATGATTCTTTCCTAGTTTGGAAAGTATTCTTTCACAGATCTCATGTGTTTCTAGCGCATCCATTGCCGCTATGCTTACCTTTGACCCCGTGGTAACTGCCTTTACAAACTCCGTAACCATTTGCTCGAAACCACGTTTCTTAAGAGTCGACTCCCAGTCATTGCCCCGCACCTCGATCGTCTCCGTCCCTTTTGAAACAACCAACTTTGAAACATTATAAACACTGCGTTTCTCCAGAGGCCCCATCACCTCAGCGATTTCTTCATTTGTGCCATTGTCCCGGTTCATGATTCCAATTGCTGTTGCTCCGCCCGATATAAACTGAACAATGACATGGTAAAGGGAGTCCTCGACCATTCTGCCGTTAACAATTAACTCTTCGATCGGATGCGGAAATAAATATCTCATGGTATCAACAACATGGATGAAGTCGTCATAAATAAAGGTCCTGGGCTCCCCTGGAAGTGCCTTTCGGTGCTTCTGGACCATAACCATATTGGGATTAGCTACCTCCTTTAGCTGCTGGTAGGAGGGGGCGAATCTTCGATTGAACCCTGCCGTTAGAATAAGATCCTTCTTTTCAGCCAATTCGACTAGTCTTGCTGCACCCTCATAATAGTCTGTAATCGGCTTATCGACAAACACATGGATGTTGTGTTGAAGTAATAGCTCTACGATTTCCTCGTGAGACGCAGTCGAGGAATGGACAAATGCCCCAGAAATCCCACTGTCTAGCAAGGATTCTAGTGAAGAGTGAAGATGTTCAAACCGATATTGGCTGCCAAGGGACTTTAGCTTTTCCTGATTACGTGTAAAAAAGTGAAATTCTTGATCCTTCAATCTGCTGTAGACTGGCAGATACGCCTTTTGCGCAATATCTCCGAGCCCAATTACACCGAATTTAGCCACAATGTATCTCTCCTAAAAAGTTCGTTAGTATTTTTAAGAATATCCATTATCTTGCTTAAATTAATAATTTTATTGCTGATAGAGCAGTAACCACGATGATAATAATTCGAAAAGGCTTTTCATTGATTTTTTTAATTAAAAATGCACCTAAAATCGCACCGATAGCAATAGCTGGTATCAAGATCACAGCCAATAAAAGCGTTTTTAAATGGATGTTATGCCACGCCAAAATTTGCATAGGTACCTTTGATACATTGACGAGGAAGAAAAACCATGCAGTTGTCCCCAGAAATTCCGCCTTTTTAAACCCTTTGGCTAATAGAAAAACTGTAAAGATTGGTCCCGCTGCATTACCAATCATGGAGGCAAAACCGCTAAGAATTCCCGTTAAGGCATAAAACCACTTCCCTTTAGGGACCTTAGCTTCTTCACCCTTTTTCTCCATATAAATCAAAATAAATAAGCAAACGATTACACAAATAGAAATAATCATCTTAAATTGTTCGTCATTCGTATACTCTCCAACGAACAGCCCTAATAATAGCCCTGCCGCCACCCAGGGAATTAATTGCTTAATATTTTTCCAGTCCGCATGGCGATTATAATAATAAATGGCAAAAAGATCAGCCATAATTAACAAGGGTAAGATGGTTCCAGTCGACTCTTTCCCTCCAAAAATTAAGGCAATGATCGGGATGACCGGCATTGAAAAGCCGTTTATTCCCGTCTTTGAAAAACCGATTAAAACCGCTGCAACAATTAACCATATCCACTCTGATATGTTCAAATGAAATAAACTCCACATTTTATTATCCCCTATTAATCTAGCATCTACGAAATCCCAAGGTGTATTTAAAAAGCAGAAGAACCATTAATGCATTCTTCTGCTTCTATATCAATATTGAGTTTTGCTTCCAATAATGTCAATAGCAGTCAAGCGTTTTTAATGTGATAATTTTTCCGTCCTGTTTTTCCGGATACCATGGACAATAAATGTAATCACAAAGGCTACCACCAGTACGACGATAAAAATTTCATTTGCTATCTCGATATCAACAAGGGTAAGCCCCATTTTAACGGCAATAAACAAAATTAAGAAATACGCTGTCGTCTCGAGCTCTGGTACCCTGTTCATTAAACTGATGAAGAAGGTCGCTACTCCCCGCATCAAAAGAATCCCTATCATACCGCCAAGTAAGACAACCCAAACTTCATCGGAAACGGCAAGTGCGGTCAGGATACTATCCACGGAAAAGGCTAAGTCCATTAGTTCCACACTAATAACCGTTGCCCAAAAAACCCCAAATGTTTGGGTCAGCCAGCCCTTCGGCTCCCGCACTTCCTCCTCGTCTTCCCCTTCTTTACTTTTCAGCTTGTCCATAAAGAACTTAACGGAAAGCCAGAGTAGATAAAGCGCACCAATCAACTTAATAAACCAAAGCTTAATTAAAAACGTTCCCAGCCCAATAAAAATAAACCGGAATAAATACGCTCCCCATAGTCCGTAAACTAAGGCCTTTTTTTGCTGCTGCTTTGGTAATGGTTTCACAAAAGCGGATAAAACCAAAGCATTATCAGCCGATAAAATACATTCCAGCACCGCTAACGATACAATTAATCCCCACGCCTTTGGTGAGGTCAATACATCTGCCCACATATGCCAATTAAGCATTGAGGCAAAGTTTGATACTACTTCTTCCCACATCGTTCATTTCTCCTTTTTTTCCAAAAAACTGCAGCTGTTTCCTAACACGTTGCCTGGATTTATTTTAGCGTATAAATTGCTTAACCAACTAGTTTTTCGCCTAACTACGCACTTCCTCCTTTTATTATAGCCTAAAAATGGGAGCATTACCCAATAGAAAAGGGCCAGCCTCGGAGAAAAAGACTGACCCTTCGTTTTACCTTTGATATTTAGATAATTTGGATGTAACGTTCCCCGCTTTTCTCTCCTGCTGACGCGCTTTTAAGTTAGAAGCCCAGGAAACCTGCGACTCGTAATGTTGGGTATATTCCTTATTCACCAAGTTCTGCAGCCGGTCTTTATTTTTTTCCAGGAGATCTTCAAGGGCCTTCAAACGGCGGCCTGGAAATGCGAGCCCTGCCAAAACAGTTGTTATGGTCGGGTCTGATTCCGATATATAGGTTCCTTCGAATAACTCAACTGGTTCTCCAACCCTTTCAAAAATCGATGGAACATTGATTAGTTTTGCCATACTTTCAGGACCTTCATAAATTAATCAGGCTCTGATGACGCCAGTAGATTCAACCGGGCAAAAAATCGAGTTAACCCACGATTGCTGAATTTTACTGGAGACATCCGCAGTAGTCTTTGCATCCGTGATGGTGGTTGACGAGATAATGGTAACACCTCTTGTTCCGAGAATATTCATTAAATCGGTTTCATCGAAGTTCCCAAAAAAGGAACTCTTTCTTGTTACTTGCAGCACATTATTAATGGCCTCGATGACTTGATGATTGGAAGAAAGGTAGATCTGATGTTTACTTGATTGAGGATTGACCTTCCGTAATTGATCATTATCAACAAGGAATACGGAGGATAAGGACTCAATTCTGGAAATCTCCTCGATGCAGGCTGCGGCATTGATGCGGTTTCCTGCCAGTGCATTACGGTCCGGGACCACTGCGATCGCTCCGATGTTGACCCCGGGCAGCTGGTCTAATAAGATATCCATTAGGAGCGGGCTCATTCCTGACCCTGTCCCCCCGTCCGTAGAAAAGGCTACTAATAACAGTTTAATATTCTTGAAGGACTTTTTGATAAAGTCGATTAATTCCCGGTAATTCTCATTCACTGCTTTTAACCCAATCGACCGATCCTGGCCGGCCCCGCTGTATCCCGGGACAAAGTATTTCTTCTCGACCCTTGTATTGACGGTACCGTCTCGTTGATTTGTATTTATCAGGGCGGCTTGGAAGCCCATAGAGGCAGCAATTTCCGCAATATTTCCACCTGCCTGGCCTACACCCAAAATTCCAATAGATTTCACCATTTTCTACTATCCCCTCCCTTTCTTTTAAAATAATACTCATATTTTTTAAAATTAGACTTTACCATTTTTAAAAAGCACAAAATAGTTCCGTTCAAAAGTAAAAAAAGAACCTTTTTCTTATCTGAAAGGTTCTTTTTCAAAAATTTAGAAAGACTGTTTAATTTGTTGCCTGCAATGGTTTTATGGAAGAGAGTTTGAGTGATATTGGAAAGGCCAGCAGAAGTAAACAAGCAATAAAACCAATAACCCCTCCCCAGCCAAAATGGGACCAGAAAACCCCCCCCCGCAGTACCGGCAATGCTTGAACCAGAGTAGTAGAAAAATAAATAAAGCGACGACGCTTGAGCTTTGGCTGTGCGCGCCCGTCTGCCAACCCAGCTCGAGGCAATGGAATGTGCCCCAAAAAAGCCAAACGTAAAGACCGCAATCCCGATTATTTTTAACACTAATAGGGCAAACAGAGTCAATAATGCTCCGGTAACCATAATCACGAGACCGATCCATAATACCTTCTGTCGTCCCATGGTATCAGAAAGACGCCCCATCCAAGTCGAACTAAACGTTCCAGTCAGATAAACGATAAAAATCCAGCCCACAATGGTTTGACTTAAGTGATACGGAGGTTCCAGCAGCTCGAAGCCGATATAATTATACAAAGTCACAAAGCTTCCCATTAAAATAAAAGCAATGCAAAATAAACACAATAGAGCTGGATCCTTTAAATGTCCAACTAGGGATTTGCTTAATGCTTTTAACTGTAAAGGCTTTGGTGTAAAGTGACGGGAGTTCGGAAGATGAAACCAAAACCAGACGCTGAGGATTAAACTAATGATTCCAATACTCCCCATCGCAATGCGCCAAGAGTACAGATCGGTAAGGGACCCGGTAATAATTCTGCCTGCCATGCCGCCAATGGAATTTCCACTGATATAGATGCCCATCGCAATTCCTAGACTCCTTGGTTCAACCTCTTCACCAAGGTAGGCCATCGCAATCGCCGGAAGTCCTGCGAGCACTATTCCCTGCAGAATACGAAAACCTAGTAATGAGCTAAATGTCGGACTAAAAGAGGTGATCATCACGATTAGTGAAGAGAGTAATAATGAGGCCGACATAATCGACTTTCTCCCCCATGCTTCAGATAATGAGCTAATAAACAGCATGGATATAGCAAGCGTAAACGTGGTTACCGATAATGTCAGACTCCCCGCCGCCGCTGTGACATCAAATTCTTTTGTAAAGATTGGCAGTAAAGGCTGGACATCATAAAGAATCGAAAAGGTAATAAAACCTCCGGCAAAGAGAGCAAAATTGGCCTTTCGAAACGCAGTCGTTCCCTGTTGCAGCTTCTCCAACGATAAAACCTTCTTCCCTTCTTTTTTCCACAATCCACTTTACTCCTCTACCGCACAAAATTCAAAAATTTGGTGTCAGGCACCACTCCCTAAGCAGGACTGACTTAGGCGTCTAATGAAATAAATTAAAAATTAATTTCCTTTTCATTAAATCTTAATGCAAAGAGTTTGAAGGCGAATTATGATAAAAACGTCAAATAGAGATTACTGGGGGGAAGCATCATGCTGCAAAAAATAAAAGGTTTCCTTAACCAGGAGAAAGTGAGATGGACCAGCAGGTTCGTCTATTACCTGCTCATTCTTCTGTTACTGTTTTTTATGTACGGATTTAATGACGCCAGTGCAGGTTCGTATATTTACAATGATTTTTAACGTCAGGGGGGGTTTTAAAATGGAATTATTACAAGCCATTCATAACAAGGCTAGGTTACAACCAGATAAATTGGTCTTTATCTCTCCAGCTAAACAGATCACTTACGGTGAACTTTGGCATAAGTCCGACCAAATTGCCGCTTTCATTCTGGCACAGAACTTAAAAAAACAATCACCTATTTTGATTTACGGACATATGGAACCGGAAATGCTGGTCTCCTTTCTTGGCAGTGTAAAAGCTGGTCATCCCTATATACCTGTAGATACATCCATTCCACTCGAACGTGTTGAAAAAATAATTAGGAATTCTAATACGGAATTATTGATAAATGTATTGGGTCTGCCCCTTCCGATAGACCATTCATCTGTTAGAATGGTAAACCTGGACGAAGTGAGACAGCACGAGCGTATAACAATTGATTCATCAAACTGGGTAAAAGGCCATGATAATTTCTATATTATTTATACATCAGGGAGCACAGGGAATCCAAAAGGCGTCCAAATATCTGCTGCCAATCTGCAAAGCTTTGTGGATTGGATGATAGAAGATTTCCCTATTCAAGGAGGGCTTCGCTTTTTAAACCAAGCTCCTTTTTCCTTTGATCTTTCAGTCATGGACCTCTACCCTTGTTTAGCAAGTGGCGGTACCTTAATTGCGATTACAAAAGAAATGGTCGCTAAGCCAAAACTCTTATTTGAAGAATTAGAAAAATCCGAAACACAGGTCTGGACCTCTACACCATCGTTTGTACAAATGTGTTTAATGGATCCATCATTTAAAAGCAAACTGCTTCCGAAATTATCAGTCTTCCTCTTCTGCGGTGAAATTCTTCCTGTTTCAGTCTGCAGGCAGCTGCGGGAACGGTTTCCTAAAGCAAAGATTTTTAATACTTATGGTCCGACGGAGGCAACTGTTGCAGTCACTTTTTTAGAAATAACAGATGAAGTAATAGAGCAATATCAAACTCTTCCGATAGGCGCCCCAAAATCGGATACGCAAATCATCCTAATAAATGAAGAGAATGAACCTGTATCTGAAGGGGAAAAAGGAGAAATGATCATTGTTGGACCGAGTGTAAGTAAAGGCTATTTAGGACAGCCAGAACTAACAAATAAAGCCTTTTTTACTTATAATAGACAGCAGGCTTACAGAACTGGTGATGCAGGATTCAACAAGCAAGGTTTACTTTTTTATAAAGGAAGATTAGATTTTCAAATCAAATTACATGGATATCGGATGGAGCTCGAGGAAATCGAATATCATATTGCAAAATCGAAATATGTGAAATCAGCCGTTGTTGTTCCTATTTATCAAGATGATAAAATTGAATACCTTTCCGTCTTAATCATTCCAGCGGAACATCCTTTTGAAAAAGAATATCAGCTAACTGGTGCGATAAAAAAAGAACTAGGGTTAGTACTGCCATCCTATATGATTCCACGGAAGTTTTCATATCATAAGGAGCTGCCCATTACTCCGAATGGAAAAGTAGACCGTAAGCAAATCCTCGAAAAGGTATTGCTATGATTCCATATGGTTCTTTTACATTCTTTTTCATCCTTGTGATTTTATTAGCACCAACGATCATTCTTGGCTTACAAGGAAAAAGATTTCAAACCTATAACATGATGGTCACTGTCATCATCTTAGCCATTATTTTTACATCTAAGCCTGCAAGCGCTCTTGCATTGATTCTGTTTACCATCTGGCAGGTTCTATTGATTGAAGGATATATAGCCTATAGAAAAAGGGCAAACAACGGCTGGATTTTTTCATTAGCAGTGATTGCATCGATTCTTCCATTAGCCATCTATAAATTGCTTCCTTATTTTTCAGAGCCGAATTGGATGGCCTTTTTGGGAATTTCCTATTTAACCTTTAAGGGAACCCAATTAATTATGGAGACAAGGGACGGATTAATCAAACAAAGGCTTCCCCTTGCCCGTTTGCTGTATTTCATCTTGTTTTTTCCGACTATTTCATCGGGCCCGATCGACCGATACCGCCGGTTTGACAAGGATTTAAAAGCAGAACTAACGGGCGAACAGTATAAGCAGCTTTTATATGACGGGATCAACAAACTATTCCGAGGCTTTTTATATAAATATATTATCGGCTATTCTATTAATCATTTTTTCATTGCAAATTTAAGATTTATAGCGACAAGTCATTTTCAAAGCCAGCTCTTTTATATGTATGGATATAGTTTTTATTTATTTTTTGATTTTGCCGGCTACAGTGCTTTTGCCATCGGCATCAGCTATATTATGGGAATCAAATCACCGGAAAATTTCAATCTTCCATTTATCAGCAGGAATATAAAAGACTTCTGGAATCGGTGGCATATGAGCCTTTCCTTTTGGTTTCGTGATTATGTCTACATGCGGTTTGTTTTTTGGATGACGAAAAAAAAGTGGACCAAAAACAGAAGTATCATCTCCAACCTCGGTTATGTTTTATTATTTCTGTTAATGGGTGTTTGGCATGGTCTAGAAATTCAATATATTCTCTATGGAATCTATCATGCCCTTCTGATGGTAGGCTACAACACCTTTGAACAGTTTAATAAAAAGCATAAATGGTGGCCGCAAACTAGGTTAACGCGGATCATTAGTATTGTGATTACCTTCCATTTTGTTTGCTTTGGATTTTATATATTTTCAGGACATTTTATTCAAAAAGGAGTATGATTTCGATGGAATTTAAAGATCAAGTGATTGAGTTACTAGCAGAAATTTGTCAAGATGAGGTTATAAAAGAAAATCCAGATATCGATTTATTTGATGAGGCACTATTAGACTCATTCGGAACAGTGGAGTTATTGGTTCAAGTTGAAGAGCGCTTTGGAATCCTTGTTCCGATTACTGAATTTGACCGGGATACTTGGAATACTCCGAATCACATCGCCATTCAGTTGGCTGATTTGAGATGAAGAAGCCAGTTTTTATACCGCTTTTTCTAGCTTTTTTTGTTTTGTTTATCCTAGTAATCATTCCAGATCGCTGGATTGTAAGCCTGATTCCGAAAAACAGAGTCAGTCAAGCGGCGACAGAATTAAATCCCGTCATGTTTCAAGGAAAGTATATACAGCAAAAAATGCTGGAGAGCCGCCGTTATCTGCCAATCTTTGGTTCTTCTGAACTGGCAAGGCTGGATCGTTTTCATCCGTCTAATTACTTTCAAGAAGTCCATGAAGACTTCACGCCGTTTCTCGTTGGCCGAGGCGGAACCGAATCACTGATTCACTTTTTAAATTTTTCCGAGCATATTAATCAGTTAAAGGATAAGAAAATCGTGTTTGTGTTGTCTCCTCAGTGGTTTAATCCACAAGGAGCCGATGAGTCACACTTTGTACCCAATTATTCTTCCTTGCAGGGATATGATTTTGCTTTTAATAAACAAGTTGATCCAGAGGTGAAAAAACAGGCCATTAAACGCCTTTTAACTTTTTCATCTGTTAAAAACGATCCGATTCTCTCTACTCTCTATAAAGCGGAGTTAACGAATGATCAGTGGACAAAGCGGGAAGCCAGTGCTCTCCGCCCTGTCGCATTAGTCTATCGACATTTGCTAGAGAAAAAGGATTTATATTACTCCTTGGCTGGTGGTTTTTCTCGTCATCGGGACCTTACCCCGAAAGTCAGAAATAAATCGTGGAACGAGTTAGCGCAGGATGCTGATCAATATGGTGCCAAGCGGGCAACGAACAATCATTTTTATATCAGTAACTCGCAATATAATAAGATTAGAGGTTTCCTGCCGTCTTTAAAAAACAAAGACATTAAACGTTCCTACGGTGAATCAAAAGAATACGGAGACTTTCAGCTTGTCCTCGATGTTTTAAAGCAATCGGGTGCAAAACCGTTGTTTATCTCTATTCCGGTCAATGGTCATTATTATGATTATACTGGTTTCCCAAAGGAAGGGCGAACAGCCTATTACGAACGAATTAAGAAGCAAATAGGAGCGGAAGGGTTTCAAGTTGCCGATTTTTCTGGTCACGAATATGATCCTTATTTCATGAAGGATACCATTCATATAGGCTGGAAGGGCTGGGTTTACACGGACCGGGCCATTAAGCAGTTTTATAAGGGCAATGATCAAAATCTTGCGATGGTGAATCTTTAAAACAAAACCCACTAGTATAAAAATGAAGAAGGCGGCTCCCACGAATCGGTTAGCTGCCTTCTTTTATTACTATCTTAACGATGGCTTCTATATGACAGCGTGTATGTTATTTTCTATTTAGGATTATTTTTATTGTTAATTAACCGCTTTAGCTTCGATTCTGTTCTGGTATCTTCAGCTGGAGTATAGACACTGCATCTTAAATCATTATTTCCCTGTACTTGTAAGGAGGTTAGATTAAAGATCATTTTCCCCGCCTTCGCATGACGAAATTCGATTTGCATTTCCGGAGCTGAACTCACTTCACCTTCATGCCATAATAGGCGGAAATCCGGATAAGCCTGTTCCAAGTCCTCAATAAATTGTTTATACCATTTGTCGGCTACATATTGCCCGTAATAGGTGCGAAAAATGGCAAGAAACCCTTTCACAAAATGTTCCCAATTAACAGCTAAACTGCGAAATTCCTTTCTTGAAAACAATAATTGAATAAGATTCCTGTCTTCGATTGGAATCTGGTCAAAATCTAAAAAAACATTTGCAGCGGCCAGATTCCATCCGACAATAAACAAGCGTCGATCAGTAATAATCGTTGGGCAGTACTGAAGTTCCTGGAGAATTTTTTTCAGGGATGGACTAATCTCGGTTTCTTCGATATTGGAGGAGACAGGATCTACTCCCTCTTCCAGGGCCAATGCATATAAATACTTTTTTTCATCTTTATTTAGTTGCAAGGCATCTGAAATAGCATCTAAAACTGAAGTTGATACTTTAATTTCTCTTCCTTGCTCTAGCCATGTATACCAAGTTGTACTTACACCTGCTAATTGAGCAACTTCCTCTCTTCTGAGACCTGGAGTCCTCCTGCGTGTACCAGGCGGAAGTCCGACCATTTGAGGATTCAATTTGGACCGCTTGGCTTTGAGAAACTCTGATAATGCTTGCAGTCTAGTTTCAGGATTCATAAAATCTCCTCCTATCATGGTATTCATTATACTATGATAAACAACAACTTGTAATAGGATAAAAATAAGCTAAAATTAAAGAAAATTGAAGGCAGGAGGAATCACAATGAAAAGAGTAGTGATAACGGGGATGGGAATTATCTCACCTCTTGGCAATGATCTTGATACATTTTGGGGTAATTTAGTCGAAGGAAAATCAGGAATTTCTACTATTGATACGTTTGATGTATCTAATTCCAAAACAAAGATAGCAGGAGTTGTCCGTAACCTAGATCCAGAGGGACGATGGGGACAGAAGGAAGCCAGACGATTGGATCGTTTTGCCCAGTTTGCTTTAGCCGCAGCCGAGCAGGCTCTAGAAGCCTCTCAATTACAACTGGAAAAGATTGATCGCGAACGTTTTGGCGTCTATGTTGGATCCGGAATTGGAGGAATCCAAACTTTTGTTGATAATGTTAATCTGCTAAATGAACGAGGTCCTGGAAGAGTAAGCCCTAATTTAGTCCCGATGATGATTTCCAACGCAGCAGCAGCTCAAATCAGTATTAAATTGGGTGCACATGGTCCATCACTGTCACCGGTAACCGCTTGTTCTATTGGTAATACAGCGATCGGTGAAGCCTTTAATACCATTCGCTATGGTGATGCAGATGTAATTTTTGCCGGTGGAACGGAAGCAGCTATAACCAATTTATCCCTAGCAAGTTTCGGTAATGCAAAAGCATTATCCACCAGAAATGAGGAACCAGCGCTTGCAAGCAGACCGTTTGATGCGAATAGAGATGGTTTTGTTATGAGTGAGGGCGCGGGAATTTTAGTGTTAGAATCATTAGAACATGCCGTACAAAGAAATGCACCAATCTTATGTGAAGTAATCGGGTACGGTGCCAGCTCTGATGCACACCATATGGTGGCCACACACCCTGAAGGAAAAGGAGCCTATCTAGCGATGAGGAATGCCTTACTAAAGGCCAATCTAGCGATTGATGAGATAGATGTAATCAGCGCCCATGCAACGAGTACACAGCTGGGTGACCTTTCGGAGACGATGGCGATAAAGAGGCTATTTGGAGATTATGCTTATAAAATACCCGTTACCGCTAATAAATCGATGCTTGGTCATATGCTTGGTGCTGCCGGCGGTGCCGAGGCAATTGCTCTCGTGAAAAGCCTCCAGCAAGGGATCGTGCCTCCAACTATCAATCTGGAAAATCCAGATCCAGCTTGTGATTTAGATTATGTTGCAGAGGGGGCAAGGAGAGCACCTTTATCTATTGGTATATCGAACTCATTCGGCTTTGGCGGTCATAATTCAGCTATTGTATTGAAAAAGTATGAATAAGCACGTGTTATAAAGAAACCATTCACATATGTAAAAAAGAGCAACTAATCCTTCTTCCTTAGAAGATAGGTAATAGTTACTCTTTTTTCTGGTTCTACTTTTCCAGGGAATCCCTTAAAAGATCTTTAGATAAAAAGATTTATAATCAACACGCCTGCAAGTCCGACCAATGAAGCAATGGTAACCATAACAGACCATGTCTTAATTGTTTTACCAATGGAGAGGTTAAAGAATTCTTTGTAAATCCAGAAGCCTGCGTCATTTACATGGGAAAACGTCATACTTCCAGCCCCTGTAGCTAAAACCATCAGTTCAGGACTTACATGTGTTGCTGCAACGAGTGGTGCTGCAATACCAGCTGCAGTCATACCTGCGACAGTAGCAGAGCCCAGAACAACACGCAATATTGCGGCAATTAACCATGCTAAGATTAATGGAGAAATTGATGATCCTTCCATTAGATGGGCAACGTATTTATCGACATGGCTATCAATCAATACTTGTTTGAATGCACCGCCGCCGCCGATAATTAATAAAATGACCGCAATACTGCTGATTGATTCTGTCAATGAATTCATAAGTTCCGGCATTTTCCTGCCACGATTAAGACCGAATGTGAAAATGGCAACGATTACAGAAATTAACAATGCCACACCAGGATTACCTAAAAATTGAGCAGCAGGTAAGAGACCTGATTTTGGTGCGACAATTTCTACAATAGCCTGAAATGCGATAAGAATAACGGGAATAAGAGCTGCAAACATGCTAATTCCGAATCCTGGCATTTCCTCTTCTTTAAAGTGTTTTGGTGTAAAGAGCCCTTTTGGAATCTCTACTTCCAAATCTTCTTTTTTAAATAACCTTGTATATAATGGCCCGCTAATAATAACAGCAGGTATGGCAATGATAATGCCGTATAATAATGTCTTACCTAGATTTGCTTGATAGATTCCTGCAACCGCTGTTGGTCCTGGATGGGGCGGAACAAAGCCGTGCATTGTAATTAATGCTGCGATTACCGGCATTCCTATGTATAGGATGGGAACACCCGCTTCTGCGGCAATCGTGAATACTAACGGAATTAAAACAACAACGCCTGTTTCAAAAAATAAAGCGATTCCAACAACAAACGCAGTGAGAACAGCCGCTAACTGTACTCTCTTCTTGCCAAATGCCCTGATTAACGTCACGGAGATTCGCTGGGCACCTCCTGAATCAGCCATCAATTTCCCAATCATGCCCCCAAATACAATGACTAAAGCCAGACTTCCTAATGTACCGCCTAAACCAGTTGTAATCGATGTCATCGCTTCGACTGGTGACATTCCTTCCATTATACCCACAAGCAATCCGACTACAATTAATGAGATGAAAGCATTTAACTTAAAGACCACCATTAATAATAGTAGTAATGCTACCCCTATGCAGATAAATACAATTGGCATTTTCTCCCTCTTCTCCTTGTATTAAATGGATGCCAATCGAATGATTATTGGCATCCATTTAATTAAAAAATTCTATTTACCACTTAAAATTTCAGCAACCTCTTTTAAATCGGTTTGAGATCCTACGTTACCCGGGAAAATGACATAAGCGATGCCGGGATATTTGCTTTCATTCCCTGTTCTCCACACCGGGATACCAGGTCGAATCTGGCCAGCCACTGTTGCTCTTTTCACCTTCAAGCCTTTCGTTCCCACATCACTTGAGGTGATCCCTCCTTTAGCGATGAGAAAGTTCGGCCTAACTTTTAATCTCGTAACGATACTTGTCACCGCATCCGAAATCGAAACTGATAGTTTTAACTCTTCTTCCTTTTTGCCTTCCCCAAGGTCCAGACGCTCTCTACTCGTGTAAACGGCAACGGTTTTACCGGATCGAATGAGATTTTCAGTTTTTTCAATTACACGGTCACATTCTTTCTCGAATAGGTCAGGCTGTAAAACTAAACGACTATTAAATTCAATAAATTCAATCCCACTTAGCTTTTTAAGCTCTTCCAGCTGTTCCGTCGTCTTTTTCACATGGGAACCGATAATGATTAATCCACCATTCCCTGTTTCTTCCCCCACTAATTCCGCTCTAGTAAGCAGCGGTTTATTGCTCACCCCTCCGATTACCTTTGGAAGAGCGGCTGCACTCCTAAATAAGAAGTTCTTACCGCTGTTGATCGCTTTTACTATGGCAATCGTAAAGATTTTTACATCCACCTCGTCAACAGCATTGACTACTACCTTATTAAAATTGTTCACTTCAAGAAGCTGTGCAGTTATTTTTTCAATCTGTAATGTGCGAAGCTGTTCAAGTGAAATATATAATGTATTTTCAGCTAAAAATTCTCCATTCGACTTCTCTTCAATCCATTCACCTAAATCTGATTTTGTGTATCCAAAGGTGCGGTCCTTGGCAAATTCCGTTTCACCAGCTGGTACGAGCTCCTTACCGTACTGGACATAGTGAATATTATTGATGGTAAAGCGTCCACCCTCTTTGAAGAACGGCAGGATGACCTCGCCATCAATTTTCATATCAGAAGCAGTTTCAATGGTTCCCTTCAAAACATTTGTTTCTAATGGATAGTGTCCTCTTAAAGTTGAATCCCCACGGCTGATAATCATAAATTCCCGGTTTAACTTCGAAGCTACAGTTAGAATATTACCGGCAATTTCTCGGTGGGCTTTCTCTGTTTCTTCCGATGTAAACCCTCTTGAATTGGTCAAAATAAAGAACATCGACTGTTCTTCATTAAATCCCTGTTCGATACTTTCTAGTGACCAATCTGTAAAAACTGAGATGTCATGAACTGTTTGTACACCAGTAGGATCATCATCCAAAACAATAATTTTTTTATTTAAAGACTTTAGTGCTTCCTCAAGCAATTGATCAACGTGGGCACTGTTTACTTCAGGAAGAGTCTCAAGAATTTCTACGGATACTCTTTTTGTCTCGTTCATGCTTTAAACCCTCTTTACTTCAACATTGGCAAGTTTTTCATAGTATCTAACAATGCTGCCATGATCATCTTGTATTTTCCCATCAACCTTTAACGCATGGAAAATCTCTAATAACTGACTTGATAGCGGTAATGGAACACCGATTTCATGGGCTGTATCCATTACATTAGTAATGTCTTTTAGATTGATCGCAATGCTTCCGCCTGCGACAAAGTTTCGGTCTAAAATCATTGGCACCTTTGCATCGAGAACTGCACTTCCTGCAAGTCCACTTCTAATGGCCTGATACATTTTTTCAACATTAATACCTGCCTTTGATGCTAATACCAGTGCCTCAGACATAGCAGCTATGTTAAGGTTTACTATAATTTGATTAGCAAGTTTTGCCGTTACACCACAGCCATTATCACCTACTAAGGTTACGTCCTTTCCCATACCATAAAGAACGGATTGAACGCTTTCAAAAACATCTTCTTTACCGCCAACCATGATGGCCAACGTACCGTCAATCGCTTTCGGTTCCCCGCCGCTCACTGGTGCATCAAGCATACCGACTCCTTTTTTCGCTGCCTCGGCTGCAAGTTCTTTAGATACTTCCGGAGTAATGGAACTCATATCAATAATTACCGAACCTTCTTTAGCTCCCTCTAGAATGCCATTTTCACCTGATACAACCTCTTTTACATGTTTGGAAGCTGGCAGCATGGTAATAATGACATCGCTGTTTTCTGCCACTTCCCTAGGAGATGCTGCTGAGGTTGCTCCTGCCTCTACTAAACTATTGACCGCCTCTTGATTAAGATCAAATACAATCAGTGTGTGTCCTGCCTTCATTAGGTTTAATGACATTGGTTTTCCCATGATGCCAAGTCCAATAAATCCAACTTTTCGTTCCATTCTAATTCCTCCCGATGTTCATTGATTCAATATATATTAAGCTGATTGCGCTTTCTCAACATTGACGCAATCGCTTTCAATTAGTGATTACATTTGATATTGTATACTAACTTTTTTATTTTGTATACAATTTTTATTACTTTTGTATACAAAAAAATATTTAGTGTATACTTATTAGTGGATAAAAGATGACTCTGTATTTTTTTATCTATAAATTTGGTAAGATAATTTTAATAGTGAAATCATATTTGAGGTGAAATCTTTGTTAGGAAGTGATCGTTCTCGCCCTGCTTTTCATCAATCCTATGAAATTATTCGCGATAAAATTTTAAATGGAGAGCTTCCCGGAGGGACCAAAATTGTCGAAGAAAAGGTTGCCGCTGAATTAGGTGTGAGTAGAACACCAATAAGGGAGTCCATTCGGAAATTGGAACAAGAAGGGCTTATTGTGAATAAGAGGGTTGTTAAGCCGACCGAAAAAGATTTGAGAAATATGTTCCAGGTTCGCATTCTATTGGAGGGCTTTTCAGCAAAATGTGCCGCATCGTATCTCCAAGAAGACGAACTTGGATCTCTGTATAACTGTGTGGAGATTGGAAGGAAAGGTACTGTCGAAGAAATCATGCAAGCTAATGAGCGCTTTCATGAAATAATTGTTCATGCGAGTAATAATTCGGTTATGATTGATATCATTGATCGGATGCAATCGACGATTTATCTTTTCCGGAAAACGGTTGTATTTTACAACCGTCCTCATTTAATTGATGAACACGAGGAAATCTATGAGGCCATTAAGGCCAGAGACGGGGAAAAGGCTGAAATCCTGATGAAAAATCATTTACAAGCTGATTTAGACTTTTGTCTGCATCTAATTGGTAAATAGGTTTAAACAAATGACACATCTTTCTCTAATATGGAAGATGTGTTTTTTATAAGGAAAACACAAAGCACCTGCAAAAAGCAGATGCCTTGTTTGATATTAATAGGGTATTACGGCTAAACTGTCATTTTCCAATTTGAAACTGCCAGCCAGTTTTCCTTTTCCTTATAATCGGGCATAATTTTCCCAACCAGACGCCAAAAGGAGCGCTCGTGATTCAGATGGACCATATGGCACATTTCATGAACGACGACATAGTCGACGACCTCACGCGGTGCCATAGCCAGACGCCAATTAAAGGTTAACTGCTGCCTGGAATCACAAGTGCCCCAGGTCGTTTTACTATCTGTAATCCGGATAGACCGCGGTTTTGTTTTAAAGTAGCTTTGATAGGAGGTGATACTCTTCTCAACCAAGGCTTTACACTGCTGATAATAGAAGCGTTTTAGAGCTTGCTTTAAGCTCTCATCTTCCATTTTCTTCACATAGATTCGTAACTTCTCTCCTTCAAACACCACATAGTCCTGATCCATCTGATTGTTTTCAAGGATTTGGACGGGATAATGGTTCCCTAAATAAAGAAAACTCTCGCCCTGCACATAATCCTTTTTCTGCGGACCCTGCAGTCTATCCTGCATTTCTTTCAATTTTTGCTGAATTAGCTCCCATTTTTCCTCGACTAATTGAAGCACTCTTTCATCAGGAGTTCCTTTCGGAGCCTGGACTTCCACATTTCCATAACTATCGATCGTCATCCCGATTGAAGTTCTGTTTTTGTACTTTATTTCAAAACGTATCGTCTTCCCTAAGTAGGTATGTATCATCTCATCACCTATAGTTTGTTATCCCCTGTACTTAAGTGCTAATCCTTTTAAGAAATTCCGAGCAAATTTATCGCCGCATTCTTTATAATTCTTATGCCCTTCTTTTCTTAGTAAAGCACTGAGTTCCCCTTTTGATACCCTGATACCTGCCAGTTCAAATATATCGAGCATATCGTCTGTTGTTAAGGCAAGAGCTATTTTGACTTTCTTTAACAGAAGATTATTCACGTTTGCGCTTTTTGGCGCGACCGGCTCGGGTGTATTAGCCTCTCCTGGTTTGGATTCTTGTCTTCCTCTTTTAAAAATAATAAGGCCATTTAAAAAGGAATCGAACATATTGTTATTACATTTTATTTGAAGGTCATCGGCAATATCATCGTCATCTACTTTTTTTAGTATCTGAATCACCTCTGGGACGGTTACTTCCACGCCGCCAAGTTTAAAGATTTCAGCCATTTCTTTATTTTTTATTTCTAATGCATATCGCAAGCGAATTAATATATCGTTATTGTCCACCAAGAAACCTCCTATTTATCTTAATACTACTTTAATTCAATTTTAGCCACTGCCTCAACGTGTGTTGTCATCGGAAACATATCAACCGGCTGGACCTCCACCGTTTTGTAGCCGCCATCCTCAAGAATTCTTAAATCCCTAGCAAGTGTGGCCGGATTGCAGGATACATATACGACCTTCTTTGGCTTCATTTCAATAATCGTCTGCAGCAATGCCTCATCACAGCCTTTGCGAGGAGGGTCAACTACGAGCACATCAGCAGCGTTCCCTTCCTTGTACCACTTCGGAATCACCACTTCTGACTCTCCGGCAGCAAACTCAGCATTCGTAAGTCCATTCAACTCAGCATTTCGCCTGGCATCCTCAATTGCTTCTGGTACGACCTCTACGCCGAAAACCTTTTTAGCTTTTTGCGCTAAAAATAACGAAATGGTCCCGATACCACAATAAGCATCAATGACGGTTTCTTGACCGCTTAAATCTGCATACTCAAGGGCTTTGTCATAAAGCACCTTTGTCTGGACTGGATTAACTTGATAAAACGACAAAGCGGAAATGGCGAATTTCACCTCACCAATATAGTCATAAATGACCTCGCTTCCCCAGAGTACCGTTGTTTTTTCGCCCAAAATAACGTTCGTCCGCTTGGAATTAACGTTATGAACTATCGATTTGACCTTTGGCAGCCGAGCAACAATTTCTTCTACCAGTTGCTTCTTTTGTGGTAACTCTGCTGTTCTAGTAATCAGCACGACCATCAGCTCACCGGTTTGTTTTCCATAGCGGGCCATGATATGGCGGAGCACACCTTTATGGGTTTCCTCCTGATAGGCCGCGATACCAAGTTTGCTGCAAATCTCTTTTATTATTTGAACTGCCTCATTAATTTCCGGTAATTGAATCAGACTTTCATCGGTATCTACAATTTCGTGGCTTCTTGGTTTAAAAAAGCCGGCAATCAGTTTACCATCCTTTTCACCAACAGGCACCTGCGCTTTATTCCTATAATGCCATGGGCTTTCCATTCCGAGAATCGGATGTACAACCACATCTTCAAGTTTACCGATCCGCGTCAGCACCTCGCGGACTTGGTTTTCTTTATACGTTAACTGTCCTTCATAACTGATATGCTCAAGCTGGCAGCCACCGTATTTATGACGCTCACTGCTTGGAACTTCCACCCGGAATGGGCTTTTTTCATAAAGTTCGATTAATCGTCCAAAGCCATAGCTTTTACCGGTCTTAATTACTTTTACTTTTCCCTTTTCACCAGGCAAACCGTTCGGGACAAACAATGGATATCCTTCCACCTTGGCAACCCCTGCCCCGTCATGGGTTAAATCTTCGAACACTACATCTATATACTCATTTTTAGTTACTGGGATCGTTTTGTTCATTTAGTTCTTCCTTTGCTCCGAAATTGACTAGAAAGATTGTAACATATAATCGGGCGGAACACGAAATGGGGCTCGTGAAGGACACGATTCCGCGGATTTTTGGGATAATTCCGTGTTAACCTTTATTTATTCCGTGCAATTCCCGTTTAATTCCGCGAAAAACAGCAACTTTTCCGTGCAAGTTCTCGATTATTCCGTGCGAGTCCCCTTAAAGCTCCAAAAAACAAGGACGCCCCTAGAAGGACGCCCTGTAAATTTATTCTTCCGCTTGCATTGCAGCGACTTTTTCTCTAACTTCTTCAATGTTTCTCATCTTGTTATCCCAGCATTTTTGACTTAAGTCAACTGGATATTCTTCGGGATTCATCGTCCGCTTATACTCATCCCAAAGGGCATGAAGGTTTTGCTGTAAGTAGTCACGAGATTCTTCCAAACAAGGAACTTCGTAGACAAGCTCTCCGTTCGTAAATATGTCGACATGAAGTTCTTTTGCCGTAAAGTTAGTTACCACTTTATTGATAAACGTATGGGTAGGGTGGAACATGCGAAGCCGTTTTTCCGGAAGTACTTCATCTTCCATCGCAATATAATCCCCTTCGGCATGATTATTGGTATTGTTGATAATCCGGTAAATCTTTTTCATCCCCGGAGTCGTTACCTTAACCGGATTAGAGGAAATTTTAATGGTATCGACTAATTCCCCCTGTTCATCCTCAATTGCGACAATTTTATAAACCGCACCAAGTGCCGCTTGGTCATAGGCGGTAATCAATTTCGTCCCTATTCCCCAGCTGTCAATCCTTGCCCCTTGGCCTTTCAAACTGATGATCGTATATTCATCCAGGTCACTTGAGGCCACAATCTTAGCATCAGGAAAACCGGCATCATCCAGCATTTTTCGAGCCTCTTTGGATAGATAAGCAAGGTCACCGCTATCAAGACGGATCCCGATGAAATTAATTTTATCACCCAGTTCCTTGGCAACCTTAATGGCATTTGGCACACCGAGACGGAGGGTATCATATGTATCAACTAAAAAGACACAATCCTTATGTGTTTCAGCATATTTGTGGAATGCTGTATATTCATCCTTATAGGCTTGCACCATGGCATGGGCATGTGTTCCCGACACTGGCACGCCAAAGAGCTTTCCTGCCCGAACATTACTGGTCGAGTCAAATCCAGCTAAATAGGCCGCTCTTGTTCCCCAGATGGCCGCATCCATTTCCTGTGCTCGTCTGGTCCCAAATTCCATCGCTACCGCATCGCCGACAACCTGCTTAATTCGAGAAGCTTTGGTTGCGATTAATGTTTGGTAGTTCACAATATTAAGTAAAGCCGTTTCAATAATTTGTGCTTCACCTAAAGGTGCATCCACACGTAAAATGGGTTCATTGCCAAAGACAAGCTCGCCCTCTTGCATAGCACGGATGGATCCGGTAAAACGCATATTTTTTAAATAATCGAGGAAGTCATCCTTGTACCCTACTTCATCCTTCAAATATTCAAGGTCTTCCTCACTAAAATGGAACCCTTGGATAAATTGAATGACCTTTTCCAAGCCTGCGAAAGCAGCATAGCCATTTCCAAACGGCAGCTTGCGGAAAAACAGTTCAAACACAGCCCGTTTATTATGTATGCCGTCTCTCCAATACGTCTCTGCCATATTTATCTGGTATAGGTCAGTATGCAGAGCTAAACTATCATCATGATAAATGTGTTTCATCATAAAACCTCCGGAATACTATTACAGCTTTTTCGAATATACCCCATCATAACATTTAAATACCTATTTCACCATAGCACCAAGGGTTTGTTCAAAGTGACCCAGCGCCCAGTCATGCCCAGCTTGATTAAAGGAAGCAACAGCATCCTTATAGACAACGATCTTAAACCCCCTGTTATAGGCCTCCACTGCCGTATGGAGCACACAAATGTCAGTACAAACGCCAACTAAGTGCAATTCGGTGATATCCCGTTCGCGCAATTTAATTTCAAGGTCTGTTCCTGCAAACGCAGAGTAACGGGTTTTATCCATATAATAGACATTTTCACGCTGTTTATTATCATCATAAACAACCTGAAGATCCCCAAACAAATCACGGCCAGCTGTTCCTCTTACGTTATGCGGCGGGAATAATTTCGTTTCCGGGTGGTACTGATTTCCCTTGTCATGGACATCAATCGCAAATACCACATAATCGCCATTTTGGATAAATTCCTTGGTCAGCTCGACAATTTTGCCTTCAATCCGCTGCCCTGGCATTCCGCAGGTTAACGCTCCGGCATCTGCAACAAAATCGTAAGTATAATCAATATTAATTAACGCCTTCATTTCCTGATTCCTCCTTACTATTTTGACGATCGTCTTTCACTCATTATACACAGAAATATGTAAAAAAGTCCGCTCCACGTGTGGAACGGACCTTTCTTAGCTATATCTTTGACCTGTAACCCAATCTGTTGGACGGTCATTCGGCCGGATATCATCAATTGGTACAAACACCTCTAAATGGCGGTAAAGATTTTCAAACTCTGCCGGAAGCAGGCCGCCAAATTCACCGTCTAAATTTAATTGTACCTTTTCATTTGAGTAAACCTTAATGCGATTGGCCTGTGTGTAGATGACATTTGGATCATTTACGTGTTCACCGCGGACCGCTAGGGTCGAAATCCGGATAAATTCAGCGAGATTTACTTTTTTCAAAATTAATAAAGAGAATAGCCCATCATTAATCGAGGAATCCGGTGCCAGTTTTTCAAATCCACCGATTGAGTTGGTCAGCCCGACAAGGAACATCATCGCTTCCCCTTCAAACAGCTTTCCATCATATTCAATCCTTAAGTCTGATGATTTAATAGACGGGAGCATTTCCATCCCTTTTAAATAGTAGGCGAGCTGTCCGAGCATCGTTTTTAATTTGCTAGGCACTTCATAGGTAATCTCGGTAATCCGGCCGCCGCCAGCAATATTTATAAAATAGCGATCATTTATCCGGCCGATATCTACAGGAATGAGATCCCCTCTGGTGATGATATCCACTGCCGATCCGATATCCCTAGGGATTTGGAGGGCTCGGGCAAAATCATTGGTTGTTCCTGCTGGAATAATCCCTAATTTCGGGCGATATTCCTGTTCAGCGAGGCCATTGACTACTTCATGTATGGTTCCATCGCCGCCTGCAGCAATGACAACATCGTACTGCCGTTCCACAGCAAGCCGCGCAGCCTTCGTCGCATCTCCAGCACCTGTTGTAGCATGGCAGGATGCCTCATATCCGGCAATTTCTAGTTTTTCAAGGATTTCAGGTAAATTCCGCTTCAGAATTTCCCGTCCCGAAGTAGGATTGTATATCAGTCTTGCTCTTTTCATTAATCATCATCCTATTTTTTAAATAACAATTGGCTTTGTCAGTTCTATATTCTACCAATTATTATTCAAGCTTACAAATATATTGGTAAACTGATTATTGATTGGTATTCAGTTTAACCTCATACGCATTGCTAATATGAATAAAGTATTTTCCATCACCGGATTGATATTCTGCACTTTTCAGCCCTAGCGGATCCTGTTCTTCACTCTTCGGTTCCTCAGTGATTTTCCACTTTTCCCCGGTGAGTTGATCAACTCCAACCGTCCTTACTGTCATATTGCTATTCTTCATTACATCAACCGCTACAGCTGACGAACTTTCAATATCCCAGTCATTGGCTAGGGTACGTGGTTTTAAGCTGAGTGAATCATTACTTCCCACCACTTCTAGCTTTACATTGTTCGGAACTAGGACGGTTGCCGCTACCATTCCCTGTGAATTAAACAGGCCCATCTCGTCCGGCAGCATCTTAAAATTCAAGTAAAGTGTGTCCCCCTTTTGATTGGCGGTCACAATATCCTTCGCATTTTTTAGCAGTGCTGTTTTTTTCGCTGATTCGATCCTGTATGTGCCAAACATCGAGACTTCTTTGCTATTTGTTGCCTCAACCGTCATATCATACCCAACGGATCGCACAACTACACGTTTAATACTTTCATCGGTTTGATAGGAAAAAGCCGGGAGATCATAGGAGCGCACTTCTCTCGCCATGACTTCTTCCACCTTGCCCATCACTCCGGCTGAGCTGAGGACTGCAAATACAATGCCTGCTGTACCGATTAGCCCAACAATGATAATACTGAGAAAATCATATTTTAATATCGGCTGTTCCTGTTTTGATAAAAATAGATAGACTAAAATTTCAACACCCAAAACGACCAGCAACACCGGCCACCAAGCCATCAGCACTTCAGCTAAATCTAAGCCAAGAAACTTCGAAAAGAAAAGAAAGGAACCCAGGAAAATAAGCGAGGCTCCCATCGAAAACGTCCCAACACGCCAAGTTCTCATTCCTTGTTTTCCCCCTTTCTTTTTCTAAAAAGGAACCCGATACCGGCTCCGATCAGTACGACCCCTGCCATCCTGTTTCCCCACTTACTCATGGCTCTTTGCCCCCCTTTTTTGTTTACTTCCAGATAAAAGTTTGATACCGCCGCCAATTAGCAGCACACAGACAAGCGCTGTCTGGAAATAGCCTTGAATCCAATACATAATATCAACATTAATTAATCGGTGAATCAGCGGTGAGAAGGCCGGCAGCAGGATGTTCATCAATAAATAATAAGCCCCTAATAAGACTAGCCCAATTCCGACCCATTTTTGATGATTAACAAAGTAAGCGATAATCGGCTCATCCTCCACTTTTTCTACCCCATATCTCGAAACCTTTTGCATCGCATCAAAAAAGCTATAGAACCAGATGATTGGAATTAAAAATAAGAAGATTCCGAGCCTTAACACATCTAAGATATAGATAGAGAACAAGAAAGCAGCCATTAACTGGATTCCACGGCGCTGCAGACCTAGATAAAGGTGGCCTGCCCCTGGAAAGATCGACAGAAAGGTCGCAATCGATTTACTCTTTTTTCCGTCTTCCCTGCGCATTTCAAAGTCTTCAAAGATGGTTCGGTCAACAAGCTCTTCCCCGCGCTGCTTTTTATTTACCTGCTGGACGGCATCAAAAAATCCATATACCCAGATAATCGGCAAACCGGCCAAGAAAACCATAAACTCGCTGCGGTTGGACATTGCTGTTACAAAAATGACCATGACAGCAAGCCCCAAAAACGCTCCAAGCAGGGTTAAGCCTCTGTTCATAAGGCCAATTTGGAAGTGTCCCAGCCCGGGGATAAAGGAGAGGACAATCGTGTAAAAGCGCTCCGAGTCTTGGGAAGCCTTGTTAGGATTCTGATGGTCAGCGTCCCCTTCCGCAAGCTGGGTCTTTTTTTGTTTTGAGACCTGTACGCCCATATCGATAAAGCTGATTAAATATATAAAGATTCCCGCCATGAAGGCTAAGATGGCAACCTCTGGAGTGTTATTCATTAATCCTATTACGGTAATGAATGCCAGGCCAACAACCGAAAGTAAGTACACAACCCCGCGCACCATATTACCGAAATAAATATGTCCGAGGCCGGGAAACAGCGATAAGGTTAATGCCTTGGTTGAACTTTTCATTTCTTATTTGCCTCCTTTTTTTCTAGTGAATCCATCCACGCAAATGTTTTATTGATAACGCCCTCCGTCATAGAAGGCTTTTTCTCTTCCATAATCGGTTTCTCTAACGAACCTGCATACGATGCAAGCGATTGAAACGCCCCCGAAAACATTAAAAGCAGAGTCGCCGCCGCCGCCAGCAAATAATGAAAACCTGCCCGCTGATACAACGGCCTATTGTTGTTGTTGTCGTTGTCAGTGTCAGGCACCAATGAATCCATTTCCACCGTGTTAATGTTCTTATTGGTGACAGGCATCATTTCCATTATGCGGCTGGTGAATTCGCTGTTGTTTGGAAGGGTTGGCAGGGATGTTTCATTGGCTGTTACAGCTTCCAGGTATACTTCTAGACACTGATCACATGTATAGAGATGACGCTCCAACTCTTCGCGATGGTGTTCACTCAGTTCATCCTTCACATATTGCTGCCATTTTTCGTAACTGTAATGCTTCATGAAAAATCGTCCTCCTTCCAATTCTTTTTCATCCAATTTTTCGCACGGTACAACTTGGTCTCAATCGTTTTAACTTGAACATTTTGTTCCTTGGCCATCTGCTGATAGCTTTTTTCAGCTATGTAAAAACCATAAATGACTTCCCGGTAGTTCTCAGGCACTTCATTAAGCTTTTTTTGAACCAGCCTGCGCTGGTCCTCAGCGATTACTTCCTTTTCGACACTATCCTTCGGCGACCCTAGCGCCTGTTGGTCTAGCGCATCCACAACATCCTCTCTTCGCCTTACCTGTTTTCGTTTCACATCTATCGCATGGTTAACGGCAATGCGCGTTATCCACGTTTTAAACCCTTGGTTTTCATAGTGGGAGAGAGAGGTGTATACTTTCATAAACACATCTTGGGCAGCGTCTTCCGCTTCCTTTTGATCGCGTAGAACAGCAAAGACAGTCCGGAACACATCATTGCGGTATTTCTCGACCAATAGGCGAAAGGCATGATCATTGCCTTCGAGCACTTTTTCAATTAAGACGGTATCACTAATTGTTCTCTCCCCCTTTCTTTTTTTCTTTCACAACATTAGACGTAACATCTCAGATCAAACCCTACACCTATTTTTAAATATTTTTAAGATTTTTTTCATCTTAGCATTAGATCTAGTTAAAATTTAGACATTCCACAGTGTTTGCTCCAAATAAAAAACGTGCAAGGGGGAATCCTCACACGTTTCAAGCATTACTTTTCTGATAATCGTAAAAGACAAACATTACACTCATGTAGTATTTTGAAAGGCTCCTGTTCGGAAATGGAGCTCGACAATTCCTGGAGCGCCTTTTTCCGTACGGACTCATCCATGTCCGCCATCCATGAAACTGATTCTATCCTGTCCAGCCATTCCAGCTTAGAAAACTCAACTGTATAATTCAATTTATAAAAATCCCTCAGATCAAAGCCGCTTTCCTGCCATTCCTTGAACCACTCCACTGGAAAGCCATTAATACGCAGCTCAGAGTCTGCCTTTGAACCGGCAGGGGTTAAACCGCCCTCTACATAATTAGACAACACTTCAAAGGTTTTCGCTACAACGGTTGTACCGGGTAGAAAACCCGAATCAATCACAATCAATGTTCCCTTTTTCTTTAAGATGCGCTTCATTTCCGCAATTGCCTTTGGTCTGTCAAACCAATGCCAGGCGCGCATTACCGTGACTATATCAAATTTCGATTCTTCTAAACTGGTTGCTTCCGCCGTTCCCTGGAGATAGGGAATTTGAAAATTTTTCGCCACATTCAAGGCCAGGGCCTGTGCTCTCAATTCCTGAGATGGATCTATCCCAACCACATCCGCATTTCGCATGGCCATCTTTCTTGTTAACGCTCCAGTTCCAGACCCGATATCAGCAACCTTTTTACCTGCAAAGAAAATGTTTCGCAGCTGAAGACTCTCCATTAAAGCTACAGGTATATCTTCTCTTGAACGCGCATAGCTATTAGCAACTTGGCCAAAATCTGTCCGTTTCATATCGAGCGCCCCCTTCTTCCTGATTGTGATAATTCAACAAAATAATACCATTTAAGTATGTTAGAATGCTAATAGAAATTACTTTATGAGGGAATGATGTAAATGTTTTGGTCGTTACTCTTAGCTTCCTATCTCATTGGAAGTATTCCCACTGCTCTTATTGTGGGCAAGCTATTCTTTGGAGTTGATATCCGTGAGCTTGGAAGTAAAAACCCCGGGGCCACAAATACGCTGAGAGTCCTCGGTAAGAAATGGGCCTTGTTTGTCCTCTTCATCGATTTGACCAAAGGTGCTGCAGCAGCATATCTGCCAATCTACTTTCAGCTTGATGCAGAGCCGCTTTACTTCGGCCTATTGGCAGTGGTTGGTCATTGTTTTCCCATCTTTGCAGGCTTTCGCGGCGGCAAAGCAATCGCAACTACCGCTGGTGCTCTTTTGATCGCTAACCTCCCTTTACTAGCCATCGCCTATGTAAGCTTCTTCTTAATGATTTTTCTAACGAAATATGTATTTATTGGCTCCATCTCAGTGGGTCTTAGCATGTTAGCCTATGCTATTCTCTCCCCTAAACTAGAATTAGAGCTTATCTTTCTAGCATTCTCATTGTTTTTATTGTATCTGCACCGCTCCAACATACGCAACTTCATCCTTGGCATCGAACCTAGGATTAATGACAAGAATCTGAAGAACGACCGCATTCCTCCCAAAAATGGAGGATTCAAGATGTAAACAAAAGGGCCCTTCTACTAGAAGAGCCCCGCTTTTTTATATAAGTTTAGAGATAATACTGTCCGCAACAGTTTCCCAGATTCCCGCGTCATTTAGGTATGACTCTCTGAGCTGTTTATACATCGCCATTTGCTTCTCCTGAAAGTCAGGTGCATCCTTATCAGGCAGGGACGCACGTTTCTCCGTCACAAGTGCCTGCATTTCAGCTGCCCTCGGTCCCCAAACTGCGACTTCATTTCCTTCTTCATTTATAAAAATATAAATAGGAATCGCCCGGGATGTACCATTCGTTAAGTATTGGTCCATTAGGTCGAGATTTTGATCACGGAGGATAAAACGAAGTTCCATCCCCGCTGCTTCGGCTATCTTCATCAAAATCGGGTTATTAAGCAGCGCATCACCGCACCAATCCTCTGTCAACGCCATAACCCTTAAGTGCCGCTCTCTTAATGCCCCCAGCTTGCCTTGATCCTCGCTAGTTAAGGTAAACTTCTCATAAATAGTCAGCATTTCTTCTTTATTTTGCTTCATTGAGTCAAGGTACTCCTCAGCGCTCATCCCTTTTTGGAACCATTCATTTAAATTCATGATCATATCCACTCCTTCATATTATAATTTCAACATTTCCTCCAGCTTCACAACCGTCTTCCAATTACGAACGGTTGCCGGCACACGGAGTTTGGGAAGCTGTGTAGCAAGCTTAGAATCCCTGATACTTTTTCGGAAGTAAAAGTAAACTTCTTTCCCTTTAATTTTACACTCTTCTAATTCATTATTATAGGTGTACATGTGGTCGATGCCCTCTTTAGTTGGTTCCCCTCCCAAAAAGGCAACTTGGATACTTTCTCCTTCACTTAGCGAATCCGATGAATAGGGGCAATCATTGATCATCTGTTGGAATTCCTCAGCGGTCCGTAAAACCACCGGAACCAGAAAACCATAGGTATTGTTTAGTTCGTCCTCGATTTTCTTACTGAGTTGTTCTGCTTCCTCTTCTGACTCAAACAAAACATTTCCACTTTGAATATATGTTTTTACTTTTTGTAAACCCATCGATGCTAATAAGTTTTTCAAGTCTGCCATCTTAATTTTATGATGCCCGCCTACATTAATTCCTCGTAATAGCGCAATATAAATAGTCATTTCTCAGCCTCGCATCCATATTGATATCCATTACCTAAATCTTACCATCTTCAGTCGATATTAAACTTAAGAAAAGACTTAAAGTATGTTTGCCTAGTTATTTGATCCAAATAAGAAGGACACTAGCAGTTTATGAAGAACAGTAATACTATCAAATTATTGCAATGGAGGAATGAACGAATGGTCCCACAAAGAGTTAGTTTACTAACGTTCGGTGCATACGACTTACCGGCTCTTCGTACTTTTTACAAATCCCTGGGCTGGGAGGAAACCGAGGCCAGCTCCGACACTTATGCTGTCTTTAAAACGGCAGGCGTCCTGCTTACCCTTTTTCCAATAGCTGAGCTGGCAAAGGACGCTGGCGTTGAGCTGCCAAAAGCTCCAGAAACCTTTCATCCCGTGACATTTGCTATAAATGTCGAGCAGCCAGAAAAGGTAGATTCAACGATCGAACTAATCCGTACAGCTGGCGGTATCATTCTAAGAGAACCTAGTAACGCTTTCTGGGGTGGACGGACGGCTTACTTTGCTGACCCTGAAAAAAATCTTTGGGAAGTGGCCTGGAATCCCAGTTCTGTCTTTGACGAACGAGGAGCAATGATTTCCTTCTAAAAACGAGGATGTAAAGACATCCTCGTTTTTCTTTATTTCACCATTAAAACTAATCAAACGTTTAATTAAATTCTTTACAACCCTTGATACCCCTAGGTTTTTCCCGTCACATTCAGAAAAGTTTGTAGAAATATAGAAACTAATCAAATGTTTAATTAAATTAGGATTAGGCCAGACAGGTCTTAGGTCGAAGTGTTTTTTAGTATGAATACGGGCCATTTCAAACTGCAAATACTGCCGAATACAAGCACCTATAACACCCATCGACACAATCCACCAATATTCCTTACCAACTAAACGATTGAATAATATGGCCATAAGCCCTTAAAAACAAAGGAATTTTCCCGGGAAATGGGGAAAAGATTGTCGAGACATGTTTCGACATTTACCCATAAAATAAGCTGGCAGAATCAAATCTGCCAGCTTTCAAAATCAATGTCTGATAGGAATTGCTACCACTCTGCAATCGTACCATCCTTATGTCTCCAGACCGGGTTCTTCCAGTTGTGGCCCACTTCAGCCTGTCTTCTCAAAAATTCCTCATTGACAGTAACGCCTAACCCGGATCCTTTTGGCAGCAGCACCGAACCATCGTTATAGTCAAATACAGTCGGATCGGCAATATAATCTAGTAAATCATTGCCTTTGTTATAATGAATACCAAGGCTTTGTTCCTGAATAAAGACATTATGGGATACAGCGTCAACCTGCAAACAGGCGGAGAGTGCAATCGGGCCGAGCGGGCAATGCGGGGCAACTGCAACATCATAGGCCTCAGCCATTGCAGCTATCTTTCTGCACTCTGTGATTCCCCCTGCATGTGAAAGATCAGGTTGAATAATGTCTACATATCCATCAGATAGCAGCTGTTTAAAGTCCCAACGAGAAAACATTCTTTCCCCGGTTGCAATCGGAATTGTAGTTGCCCGAGCGATTTCCCGCAATGCTTCATTGTTTTCAGGAAGGACAGGCTCTTCAATAAACATCGGTCGGAATTGCTCAAGTTCTTTTGCTAAGACTTTAGCCATTGGTTTATGTACCCTTCCATGAAAATCAATACCAATTTCCAGATCATTACCACAATATTCTCGAATAGCCGCTACGCGTTCGAGCACAGCATCGATTTTCTTATGAGAATCAATGTATTGGAGCTCTTCTGTTGCATTCATTTTTATTGCTGTAAAGCCAGCTCCTGCTTTTTCTTTCGCTTCCTGCCCAACCTCACTTGGCCGGTCGCCGCCAATCCAAGAGTATACACGGACAGAGTCGCGACAAGCTCCTCCAAGCAAATCATAAATAGGAGCGTTATAGTATTTTCCTTTAATATCCCATAAAGCCTGATCTATCCCGGCAATTGCACTCATTAAAATCGGTCCGCCCCGATAGAAGCCTGAACGGTACAGCGCCTGCCAATGATCCTCAATTCTCATTGGATCCTTACCAATAAGATATTCCCCCATTTCTTCTACTGCAGCTTTAACCGTATAAGCCTTCCCTTCAACGATTGGTTCGCCCCAACCTACAATCCCTTCGTCCGTTTCAATTTTTAAAAATAACCAGCGTGGAGGAACGACAAAGCATTTAAGATTAGTTATTTTCATTGAACAATCCACCTCTTCGGGAAGTAATAGTATTTTAAAAAAAATCCATCAATCATCTTCGCTCCGATGCGTATCTCATTTTCATTGTTCGTTACACTTTATCGAATAGCTTCCACTAGCTTCTTAGCCCGATTATAAATCTCATTAAAGTTTTTCTGTTCAAGTCATACCAAAGGAATATTGTAATGATTGGCCATGGAAAATCCTATTGTGAGGAAAAACAAACAATAGGATTTCACCGAGTCTATACAAATTGTTTTACAGTTAATGCTTCTAATTGAACTTTGCTAAGTTCAATGGGAGACGATTCGTTTCGAGAATAAGGTTTGAAACGCACTTCGAATTCAAAAGATTCTGGTTTTAATCGATATTTCTCCAGTACATCTGGTCCGCAGCTAGATGAACCAAGACCATGCTGTTTATGATCCAGATTTAAGGTTATGAAGTCCTGTTTTTTCAAGTCATACGTATGATCAGCCTTATCAAAGTCGTCAATCGTATAATAATGAGCACTAAAATCTATTTCTGGGTTCCCGACTGCTAGTAACCCGAAACCATTAGCTTCTGTTAAGGAGACCCATCTCACCTGATGGCGATTTCCATTTTCTTGCGGCCAAACATAAGGGGTATACAGATCATCCACTTTGCTGGACCATACTCCCACTCGGTTCGCCATCCTGCTATCAACATATGCTTCACCAGGCCCAAGTCCGTACCAACTGACATTCTCCAGCCGCTTTGGAAGCTTCATCGTTAAACCGATTTTCGGCATAGTTTCCGGCAGATCTCCTTGTGGGTCGCCTTTCACCTTCAGGATAACATCACCGCTGCCAAATATAGTATAGGTGTACACGGTGCTGATTCCCCAAGAAAGCCTTGGCGGAGCAATCCGTACAGACACTTGAATATCCAATTTCTTCTTATCAGCTGAAACAGAATACGATACGTCATCGATTCGGTGCTGCATCCAATGCAAGCCATGATTTTGCCAAGCCTGCTTCGAGCTTATGTTCTTCCATTTACCGCTGGCAAGCTTGTCATTGTCTGTCGGTGCTCTCCAGAAGTTAAGCTTCGGACCTTCCTCCAAAACTTTTATTCCTTCACTGGACCATGAATCAATCACACCAAATACCTTATCAAAAGCAATCTCAAAACCATTTCCGGATACTGTAATAAAACAATCAGACTCGTTGACATCAAGCGGATATTGCAATGATTTCGTTTCTTCCGCTTGGGCAGCAGCAATAGGAAGCTTAAATTGCGCCCATGCTGTCTCAAAGCCTGCTTTCGCCCATATTGAATCCTCTGTTGTCAGGAAACTTAGATTTAACCAGTAATCAGTGTTCGCCTTAATAATCACTGGAAGTACAAATGGAATCGTGATTTCCTTCGATTGGCCTGCTTGAATACCGTTAATCGGAAGCAGTCCCTGATCAAGGATTTGATCATCACAGACAACAGACCATGATAATTGCAGATGATCTAATGAAATGAAATCAAAACGATTGGTTAGTTCTATAATCCCTTTCTTTAAATCAACCACGTTTGCTTTAACTGGTTCAATCACCTTTTTGTACTCAATCAATGCTGGTGATGGCTTACGGTCAGGCATGATTAATCCATCAATGACAAAGTTTGAATCATGCGGCGTTTCACCAAAATCTCCGCCGTAGGCAAAATACTCTTCGCCATCCTCGGTTACTTGTCTGATTCCGTGGTCAATCCATTCCCAGATAAAACCGCCCTGTAAGCGGCGATATTTATAGAAGGTATCCCAATACTCTTTCAATCCGCCTGCACCATTCCCCATTGCATGCGCATACTCACAAAGGATATGGGGCTTTAATAAGTCCTCTCTCTTCCCTAATTCGTCCATAATCTCGACAGCGGTATACATGGTTGTATGAACATCAGAAGCAATTGGATCTCTTGTTGGATTATTTTGATCCTCTGTCATGATGAAACGGCTTTCGCCCTCATAATGAATCGGGCGCGCAGGGTCCTTTAACTTGGCCCACTCAGCCATTGCCTCATGATTTCGGCCAAAGCCGGATTCATTCCCGAGCGACCACATAATAATGGAAGCATGATTCTTATCACGCTCGACCATCCGCTTCATCCGGTCGAGATAGGCATCTTCCCAAGCTGGATCATCACTGATTTGATTAATGTCATCAATTACGTGAAAACCATGACACTCCAAATCAGCTTCATCAATCACATATAACCCATAAACATCACACAGATCATAGAAACGAGGATCATTAGGATAATGAGATGTTCTCACCGCATTGATATTATGCAGCTTCATTAAGCGAATGTCTTCAATCATTGATTCTAATGGAACCGCTCTTCCTAAGTCTGGATGATGATCATGACGGTTTACGCCTTTAATCATGATTGCTGTACCATTGACCTTTAGTACACCGTCCTTGATTTCAACGGAACGGAAGCCGACCTTGGTTGGAACTACTTCGACTATATTGCCTTTTTCATCCTTTAAAGTAAGAAACAGATGATACAAATAAGGACTCTCAGCTGACCATTTTTCTGGATTAATGACTGGAATTGAAACGGAAAGTTTCGTATCTTCGATTCGGTCAATATTAATATTCTTTAAATCTTCTGTCGCGACTTCTTCATATAAATGATTCAATAACTTGATTTCCAACTGATAATTACTAACTGCATTAAATTGCTTATTTAATAGTAAGATTTCAATTTCTAACGCTGCATTCTCATAATTTTCATCCAGATTTGTTTTGACAAAATAATCCCTTACATGGACCTTAGGCCTCGCAAGTAAATACACATCTCTAAAGATACCGCTTAACCACCACATATCCTGGTCTTCGATATAACTCGCCTCAGACCATTGATAAACCTGAACAGCAAGCACATTTTTCCCTTCACGAACAAATGAGGATATGTCAAATTCACTTGGCACGCGGCTTCCCTGGCTATAACCCACTTCTTGTCCATTTACCCAAAGATGAAAAGCACTATCAACACCTTCAAATCGCAGGATAACAGCTTGATCTAGCCATTCACTCGGGATAATAAACTCACGTCTATAAGAGCCTGTCGGGTTTTCAGTCGGAACATGGGGCGGATCAATCGGAAATGGAAATTGGACATTGGTATAATGCGGCCTGCCATAGCCATGCAGCTGCCAGTTCGAAGGAACATGGAGGTCATCCCAATGACTTGTATCAAAAGTCTCTTCAAAAAATTGCTTTGGGGCCAATGCAGGATTCGAAGCGTAGTGGAATTTCCAAAGTCCATTTAGAAGTTTAAACCCTGCAGCCTTACCTCTGTCATACGTTAGCGCTGATTGTTCATTAGCATAAGGAAAGAAATAGGCTCTCTCCTCTAAGCGATTTTTTTGCAAAACAGATAAATTTTCCCAATCTCTTAACTCTTTTGGCATAATGCTTCTCCCATCTATAATATTAGATTTAAGTAACAGCTAGTAACTCTTTGTTATACCGAGGTATCCCCATTTATCCTTTAACAGACCCGCTAAATCCCCCGAATACAGAGTGCTTTTGAAAAAAGAGGAACAAGAAAATAGATTAATAGAATTAAACCCTTATCTGGTTAATCAGCAGTTTCAAAATGAACAGGTGCTCTCTTGTCAATTCTTGAATACATTCCTATAGTCTTTGGGCTTTCAATTTTATCAATGTAATCGGTTTCACTATTATCAGTGACAACAAGATGGACGTTTTCTCCCAATCATTTACAAGTATCGGTAATTCCTAGTCCATCTAGCTTTTCTTTTAATAACCCTAGTATTAATAATGCTCTTTTAACACGATTGAATAGAGGAATTGCTTTTTGATATCACCTTTTTCTCCACCCGCCAAACAAAATTGGCTCCAAATATGGAGCGCCATTCCAAATACAACATAAGTTTATTTCACAACGAAAACGTTGTCAATTATGTTTTCTAAAAGTATATAACATTCAGACTATTCTACTACCTGTATTATTTTAATAGTAATCATAGGTTTAAAAAGCCTAGTAATTCTGTAAAAAACAAGAAATTAGTCGAAACATTAGCGTCCCTTTTTTATTTGACATAAACCACTATTTTCTACAACTAACCAAACGTTTGATTGAAGGATGAGTAATCGTTGTAAACATAAGCTTTTTTCCTGGGAAATGACATAGAATTTGTCGAGTTATGTTTCGCCTTTTTCAGACACAAAAAAAGCTGGCAGATAAGACTGCCAGCTTTTGTTTATCGTTTCTGCAATTCCTGCTGTAATAATTTATTAACCAATTGCGGATTAGCCTGTCCTTTAGTCGCCTTCATCAGCTGTCCAACAAGGAAACCTACGGCTTTATTTTTACCATCCTTGAAATCTTCCACCGATTTCGGATTGGCATCAAGTACCTCGGCAATAATCTTCAGAAGTGTTCCCTCATCAGAAATTTGCACAAGGCCCTTATCCTTCACGATTTGCTCCGCATCGCCGCCCTGCTCGATTAGCTCTTTGAAAACAGTTTTCGCAATTTTAGAAGAAATCGTTCCATTTTCAATCAACTTAATCATGCTGGCTAGACCTTCAGGTGTTAATGCAACCTGATCGAGTTCCTTACCCTCTGCATTTAAGTAAGCAGAAACATCGCCCATGATCCAGTTCGAAGCAAGCTTCGCATCAGCACCATCGTTAACCGTTGCCTCAAAGAAATCTGCCATTTCTTTTGTTACCGTCAATACCTTGGCATCATAAACAGGTAAACCAAGCTCTTCGACATAACGTTTTTGGCGCTGGTCTGGGAGTTCTGGAATTTCCGCACGAATGCGTGCCTTCCAATCCTCATCAATAAACAAGTCAAGTAAGTCTGGTTCTGGGAAGTAACGATAGTCATCTGAACCTTCTTTTACCCTCATTAGTATTGTAGTCCCGGTCGCCTCATCAAAACGGCGTGTTTCCTGATCAATGGTTCCGCCTGAAGATACCACTTCCCGCTGGCGTTTTTCTTCATACTCAAGACCCTTACGAACAAAATTGAATGAGTTCAAATTCTTTAATTCTGTTTTCGTTCCGAACTCTTCCTGCCCGACGGGACGAATCGAAATATTGGCGTCGCAGCGAAGCGAGCCCTCTTCCATTTTACAATCAGATACGCCTGTATACTGGATGATTGACTTTAATTTTTCAAGATAAGCATATGCTTCATCAGGAGTACGAATATCCGGCTCAGAAACGATTTCAACAAGCGGCGTCCCTTGACGATTGTAATCACATAAAGAATATCCTTTTTCATGGTTCAGCTTGCCGGCATCTTCCTCTAAATGAATCCTTGTAATCCCGATCTTTTTCGTATAGCCGTTTACTTCAATTTCAATCCAGCCATGCTCGCCAATCGGCTGGTCAAATTGTGAGATTTGATAAGCCTTGGGATTGTCCGGATAAAAGTAATTCTTCCGGTCAAATTTTGTATGTGTTGCAACCTGACAATTTAGGGCCATCGCCGCCTTCATTCCAAAATCAACTGCCTTTTTATTCAAGACAGGCAATACGCCTGGATAGCCAAGGTCGATTACACTTGTATTGGTATTCGGCTCAGCCCCAAAATGGTTTGGGCTCGCTGAGAAGATCTTTGATTCTGTTTTTAACTCAACATGGACCTCAAGTCCAATTACTGTTTCAAATTCCATCATTTCCACCCCCTACAATTCCGGCTTTTGTTTATGAAAGTCTGTCGCCTGCTCAAACGCATGGGCAACACGATAAATCGTTGCTTCATCAAAATGCTTGCCAATGATTTGCAATCCAAGCGGAAGACCTGCATCAAAGCCGCAAGGAATCGAGATTCCTGGTACACCTGCAAGGTTAACCGGAATCGTTAAAATATCATTGATATACATGGTTAGCGGATCATCGATTTTTTCGCCAATTTTAAACGCAGGTGTTGGCGTTGTTGGTCCGACGATCACATCATATTTTTCAAAAACATCTTCAAAATCCTTCTTAATTAACGTCCGGACCTGCTGTGCTTTTTTATAATACGCATCATAGTAACCGGAGCTGAGTGCAAACGTACCAAGCATAATCCGGCGTTTTACTTCATCACCGAAACCTTCAGCACGTGTCTTTTTATATAATTCAATTAAACTTTCGGCATCTTCAGTACGATAGCCATAACGCACGCCATCAAAACGAGCAAGGTTGGCTGACGCTTCTGATGAGGAAAGCAAATAGTAAGCAGCCAGTGCATACTTGGAGTGCGGCAGGGAAACCTCTTCCCATACAGCGCCAAGCCCTTCAAGGGTCTTTAAAGAATCCATTACAGACTGGCGAACAGACCCCGTCACACCTTCGCCTAAATATTCTTTTGGTACAGCAATTTTAAGACCTTTAATATCGCCTGTTAAGGAAGCTGCAAAGTTTGGAACGTCCACATTTGCAGAAGTGGAATCCATCGGATCGAGACCAGAGATGGCTTGTAATAGATACGCGTTGTCCTCAACGGTTCTTGTAATCGGTCCGATCTGGTCAAGCGATGAAGCAAAGGCAACAAGGCCAAAACGAGATACTCGGCCATAGGTTGGCTTCATTCCAACAACGCCACAAAAAGATGCCGGCTGCCGGATAGAACCGCCGGTATCTGATCCTAATGAAAATAGTACTTCTCCTGATGCTACCGATGCAGCAGAACCGCCTGAAGAACCGCCTGGTACTCTCTCAAGGTTCCATGGATTCCGTGTTTTTTGGTAATGGGAATTCTCATTTGAAGATCCCATTGCAAACTCGTCCATATTTAACTTTCCAATCGTGATCGTTTCCGCCTGCCGTAATTTTTGTACTACAGTTGCGTCATAAATTGGGTCAAAATTTTCGAGAATTTTACTCGCACAAGTTGTCCGTAATCCTTGGGTAACAATGTTATCTTTGACACCAATCGGCATACCAAACAGCAATCCTCTTGAATCCCCAGCGTTCAACTTTTCATCTTGTGATTTTGCAGCTGCCCGGGCAACTTCTTCATCCAAGGTTAAAAAGGCCTTGACCTTCTCTTCGACCTTACCGATTCGGTTATATGATTCTTCTACAAGGTCTGATACGGTTACTTCCTTCTTATGTATTAATTCATGAAGGTCTGAAACTTTATAATCAAATAAACTCAATGTTTTCACTCCCTACTCTCCCAAAATCGATGGTACCCTAATTTGCCCGTCTTGATGCTCAGGTGCATTTTTAAGTACTTCTTCACGTGGCAAACCTTTTTGTGGAATATCTTCGCGCAATACATTTTTCATATCAAGGACATGGTATGTAGGTTTCACATTTTCCGTATCCAATTCGTTTAACTGTTCGGCAAATGTGATAATCGCGTCCAGTTGTTTTGTAAATTTTTCGACTTCTTCTTCCGTAATGGCTAATCGTGCCAAGTTAGCAACGTGTTTTACTTGGTCCGTTGAAATTCGTGACATCATTTTAACCCCCAATCTCAATGTTATTTTATAATTGATAATACCAGACTTTTCTGCGTTACCGCAATGATTCCTTCTTCAGTATTAACAAACAGAAAGAGTTTTAGATTATAAAAATCGCATTTTAAAGATGAAACCTGACAGTTAGTAGATCCGTCATTTATAATATTCACAGAAGAAAAGAATTTGGGAGAGTATTTGAATGAAGAAAAGACGAAAACGGAAGAAATGGAAAACCTTCCTCGTACTGTTTTTGCTTTTTTGCGGATTGGCCTGGTTTCAGAGTTACTTTCAAAAACAAAGTTCTCCACCGCTCGTCAAAACCGATTCCTTTGCGGCGGCAAAAAAATATATGCCTTACATCCACGACGAATTAGCAAAATACCATCTTGAAGAACATACTCCTGTACTCATTGCCCTGATGCAGCAGGAAAGCCACGGACTTGGCGGAGACCCCATGCAAGCCTCGGAGTCAGCCGGACTGACAAAAAATACGATTACTGACCCTAAACAAAGTATTCAAGTCGGAGTTAAACATTTTCAATACGTTTTGGCTTATGGAACACTACAAAAGGTAGATTTTCCAACGATTATTCAGGCCTACAATATGGGGGCAGGCTATATTGACTACGTAGCACAGCACGGCGGTAAACATAGTGAGGAACTGGCAAAGGAATTTTCGCTCCTTCAAGTAAAACAAAAACCTACCCTCTATAATTGCGGCGGAGACAAGAATAATTTCCGCTATCCGTATTGCTACGGTGATTTCACCTACAGTACAAAGGTATCCAAAAACATTGAATTACTTGCTGATACTGTTCCAGTGACAAACAGTCAAAAAACACCCAGTGGATCTTTTTAGAGATTCATTAGGTGTTTTTCTTATGTTTAACGACAATCAAAATGATTTTAATCGGAATATAACCCAAAATTCCGCCGAGCGTATTTAATATTAAGTCATCAACATCAAAACTGCCAAATTCAAAGATAAGTTGAATCACTTCAAATGCTAGACTTAAAAAAAAGGTTGCTAGGGTAACCACTCTAAATTTTTGAAACCCTTTTGTGAACAATGGTAAGATAAACCCAAATGGGACAAATCCAATGACATTCCCTGCCAAATTCTCAATTCTGATATTTGGATTGATTTCTGCTTTGTACAGATAAAACTTAATTGTTTTAAAAGGGACAAAGTTATTGTCCCGCCAATGGTATTCATCGTATGTAAAATTAAAATGCTCGATAATTTGAGCTAACGGGATGTATTTAAATAAGATAAGTTTTGACAGTACAGCTATATATAAACACAGAATAAGAAATAGGACTATTTTTGAAAAAATTCTCATTTATTCTTGCTCCATTTTTAAAGTATCACACATACCATAACATAGTTGTCCGAGGTTGTGGTGATTACATTCTACTAGGAGGATATGATTATGGCAGTACATCATTTTCACTTAAAAGCAAACTGGCCTGGCTTGCGTAATGACATAGGCGAGATTGAGGCCGGTAACTTAAAAACAAAAATTTCGATCCCGCCGGAAATGGACGGCCCGGGTGTTGGCACAAATCCGGACGAAATGCTGCTCGGAGCAGCAGCAACCTGTTATATTATTACTCTTGCCGCAATGCTGGAGCGCTCTGGTCTGGAAAAGGCTTCATTAACAATGGATTCTGAGGCAATTGTCGATGTGACGAGCGGTGTGTTCACTTATAAAAAAATAATCCATCGCCCTCGTTTAGTTTTGAAGCGCGGTGCAACTGAAAAAGAGGTGGCATTAGGGGAGAAGCTTGCCCGGAAAGCAGAGAGTTCGTGCATGATCAGCCGTGCGATTCAAGGAAATGTGGAGTTGGAATTGCAAGCTGCTGTAGAGGTGGCTGCTGAATAAAAACGGGGCGTGAAGCCCCCCTTTTTTAGTAAAATTCCATATGCCCTTTTTCCTGTTGATAATACTCTAATCGATCTTGCAGTGTTCCGGTATGGAATTCGAACTTATGACCATCAGGGTCGGTAAAATAGAGTGATTTTTTATCCTTCTCATCCCTCGGACGTCCAGGCAATGTATGGATTTCCAACTCTTCAAGTTTTGAGCACATTTTAGAGAAATCCGCCTCTTCAATTGAAAAAGCAATATGGGTATAGGATTGGTGGATCTCATTTCGAGGGATGTCCTTTTCTACATTAAGGGCAAGCCATAAACCATTTAAATCAAAGTAAGCTGTGTTTCTGCCTTTAACTAACAGTTTTGCCTCAAAAACATTTTGATAGAATTCTATCGATCTATTTAAATCAGAAACGGAGAAAAGTAAGTGGTTTATTCCTTTGATTTTCATACATTCACCTTTTTTAAATTAATTTTATTTCCCTTTTTTGAAAAATAAAAGTGTGTAATCCACATTTGGACCACACACTGGATTTCACCGTTTAAATAATTTCGCAAACAGACCTTTTTTCTCTGGTAGCTTCTCAGGTATCTGGACTTTATGGCTAATAGATATCTCTTCCTTGTCAATCGCATAGTTCATAGCTAATACTAACCCTATTTCCGTATCATGCTCTTTATTGGTTACAATTTTATGCTCGATTTTATTTTTTGCTGCTAGTTTTACGTATTTGGATAACTCTTCATAGGCCATGTTACCGTTTAATAAAAGTAGTGCCTTTGGATACTCCTTCATTGATTGTTCTATTTGGGGGTATATGTTTGTTTCCGCAACCTGGTTTTTGGTCAATGCCACAATGATTCGTTCGCGTAGGGTTCCTAGGTATTTCCGCCGCTCTTCTGGTTTGGTTTCTAGAGGCCCATAGATGCCTTGCTGCAGGACATCTTCAACGGTTTTCCTTTCCAAAGCTATCATCTCCATCTAAAAGGCTATTATTATGTATGATGATACCCTAAAAAATGTGCAGTTCCAAAATTGGTTTGTAACCTGGTTTCCAAGTCGCCAGTAAATCCTGTTTATACGACAGTAAATTTGATTTATGCGCCAGTTAATTCGGCTTTCGCCAGTTAATTCTTCTTATCCGCAAGTTGGCTCCCCTATCCGCAAGTTGACTCCCTCTATCCGCAAATTGGCTCCCTCTATCCGTAAGTTGGCTTCCCCTATCCGCAAGTTAACCCCTCATCCGCAAATTGCCTCCCTCTATCCGCAAGTTGGCCCCTCTTATCCGCAAGTTAACCCCTCATCCGCAAATTAACCCCTCATCCGCAAATTGCCTCCCTCTATCCGCAATTTAGCTCCCCCTATCCGCAATTTAGCTCCCCCTATCCACAAGTTGGCCCCTCTTATCCGCAACTTAACCCCTCATCCGCAAATTGCCTCCTTCTATCCGCAATTTAGCTCCCCCTATCCGCCAATTAACTCCTCTCATCCGCAAATTAACCTGCTGCCGCCTACAAAAAAATCCTCCCCTCCAATAGGAGAGCAGGATCCACCACACACACCAAATTTATTTATTACTACTAAACTGCTCCACTTCTGTTGACCCTTTCAACGCCGTCGTCGAAGACGTACCACCCGTAATCACCATAGATACCTGATCAAAGTAGCCCGTACCAACCTCACGCTGATGGCGTGTTGCCGTATAGCCGTATTGCTCACTGCCAAACTCAGCTTCCTGCAATTCAGAGTAAGCCGCCATACCGCGCTCCTTGTAGCCGCGGGCAAGTTCGAACATGCTGTGATTCAAGGCATGGAAGCCGGCCAGTGTTACGAACTGGAACTTGTAGCCCATTCTGCCAAGCTCCTCCTGAAAATTCGCAATCGTCTCCTGATCCAATTTCTTTTTCCAGTTAAAGGATGGTGAACAATTATAGGCTAATAGTTTGCCAGGGAACTTCTCATGAATAGCTTCCGCAAACTTTCTAGCTTCCTCAATATTTGGTTCAGAAGTTTCACACCAAATTAGGTCTGCATATGGAGCATAAGCTAACCCGCGGGCAATTGCTTGATCAATTCCAGCCTTCGTACGGAAAAAGCCCTCCGGTGTCCGGTCACCCGTAATAAACGGGGCATCGTTCATATCAATATCGCTTGTAATCAAATCGGCGGCATTAGCATCCGTCCGGGCAACAAGTACAGTCGGCACCCCCATTACATCTGCAGCCAAGCGTGCCGCAATCAAGTTGCGTACCGCTGTTTGCGTCGGCAGCAACACTTTACCACCTAAATGTCCACACTTTTTCTCGGAAGACAACTGGTCTTCAAAGTGAACACCGGAAGCACCGGCTTCAATCATGCCTTTCATTAGTTCAAAACAGTTTAACTGTCCGCCAAACCCAGCTTCAGCGTCAGCTACAATCGGTGCAAACCAATCGATAGAATCATTACCTTCTGAATGATGGATTTGATCCGTACGCTGGAGGGCTTGATTAATCTTTTTTACTACACTTGGTACGCTGTTTGCAGGATACAAGCTTTGGTCCGGATACATGTGCCCTGAAAGGTTCGCATCCGCTGCAACCTGCCAGCCGCTTAAGTATATGGCCTTTAGCCCGGCCTTTACTTGCTGGACAGCCTGATTACCAGTTAAGGCCCCAAGTGCATGAATGTAATCTTCTTCATGTAATAACTTCCATAGCTTTTCAGCACCCTTACGAGCCAACGTATGTTCAATATCAATCGAACCACGGAGTTTGATAACATCCTCTGCAGAATATGGTCTCGAAATCCCTTTCCAACGACTATCCATTTCCCAGCTTTCTTGTAATTGCGCAGCTCTTGAATCTGTCATTTTAAAATTCCTCCTATTAATCTATTAAAATATTTTTATATAAGGCTTTTTCGTAAACTTTGATGCTTCTGGAGCTTTTCAAGAACCATAATCTAGGGTTTTCGCAAATATTCTTACGAAAAGATGCCACGAAGCATTTAATTAGATGGGTTGATGAACTTTTATTTAGCGAAAATAGCCTTATAAAGAGAATCCCTTATAACTGCTGATATCCCGGCAGTGTTAAGAAGTCGATAAATTGATCAGTTAAGATTAAACGGTCAAATAGTTGAACAGCTTCGGTGAATCGGCCGTTTTCAAAGTTTTCAGCTCCGACTTCGAGCTTAATCTTTTCCAACTCTTCTAGCTTCAATTGCTGATACATTTCAGCCGTCACTTTTCTGCCGTCCTCTAAAATACCTTTTGGATGGCGGATCCACTGCCAGAGCTGCGCCCGTGAAATCTCCGCCGTTGCTGCATCCTCCATCAAATTATGGATTGGAGCAGCACCTCTTCCATTCAACCAGGATGCTACATATTGAATCCCCACATTAATGTTCGTCCGAACACCTTCTTCTGTGATTGTCCCGTTTGGAACCTCTAGCAAGTCAGCAGCTGTAATCGTTATTCTCTGCTGTTTTGGTGTATGGATTTGGTTTGGTGTTGGCATTTCACGGTTGAATACTTCCATTGCGACCGGTACTAATCCTGGGTGGGCAACCCATGTTCCATCATGACCATCGCGGGCCTCCCGTTCCTTATCGGCACGTACCTTGGCGAACGCTTCCTCATTGGCCTGAGGATTATTTTTTATCGGAATTTGCGCGGCCATTCCTCCCATTGCTGGTGCCTTGCGGCGATGACAAGTTTGAATCGTTAATAATGAATAGGAACGCATAAAGGGTGATGTCATGGTTACCTGTGACCGGTCTGGTAAAATAACTTGCTGTTGATTACGCAGTTTTTTAATATAGCTGAAAATATAATCCCAGCGGCCACAGTTTAAACCTGCGGAATGTTCCTTTAACTCATACAGGATTTCATCCATTTCAAACGCAGCTAAAATGGTTTCGATTAATACAGTTGCCTTAATAGTTCCTTGAGGAATCCCAAGTTTCTCCTGTGTATACACAAACACCTCATTCCAAAGCCGTGCTTCTAAGTGACTCTCAAGCTTTGGCAAATAAAAATAGGGTCCCGAACCGTTTGCAAGCAGTGTGTTTACATTATGGAAGAAGTACATGCCAAAGTCGAAAAAGCTTCCCGAGATAGGCTTGCCATCTAAAAGTACATGTTTTTCATCGAGATGCAGTCCGCGCGGTCTAACAATGAGTACCGCTGTTTCTTCATTGAGCTGATATGTTTTTCCATTTGGATTTTCAAAGGATATCGTCCGATTGATTGCATCTCTTAAGTTGATTTGTCCTTCAATGATACTTTCCCATGTCGGTGATGTGGCATCCTCAAAGTCAGCCATAAACAATTTTGCACCAGAGTTTAACGCATTGATGACCATTTTTCGATCGGTCGGCCCTGTAATTTCTACCCGGCGGTCATGAAGGTCCTTTGGCAGCGGTGCAACGGTCCAATCACCGTTCCTGATATGCTTTGTTTCTGCAAGAAAATCTGGAAGCTTACCATTATTCAATTCCTCTTGGAGCTTATCCCTGTACTGTAACAGTTCAATTCTGCGCTGACCAAATTTGTGTTCTAACTCTTCAATTAAGTTCAATGCCTCTGGTGTCAAAATCTCATCATACTGGGCTTTTAATGGCCCAACTACTTCAATACCCGTAGTTTGCGTCGACATGTACTCGTTCACTCCTTTGTTATAATACAGTAATTATCTTTGTTTTGTATTATATAACAGGTTTTTGGAAAAGTGAACCATTTTTTCTGAAAATTTTTTAAAATAGGTAAATTTCCCTGTCCATATACATATGGATACAAAAAACGAGTACCCTACGAAAGGTACTCGCTTTTACTTTAAATCCTCATATAAACGCCGGAAATCCGAGGCGCGATTCGGACTATTTAATAATTCCTCGCTCACAATTGCTATAAGTAATTTTCTTTTTAGAGCAGGATCGTCCACTTCCTTCAAAATCCATTGCCTTGCCGTAAAAAGAAAGTCAAGGTATTCGTCATATCGTTCATCAAATTGCTGTTCTAACTCCGCCCGTAATTTCTTTGCAAGGGTGGGGCTTGCCCCGCCGGTCGATACAGCAATACTTAACCGGCCTCGCTGCACATGTGCTGGCAGATGAAAGTCGGAAAGCTCCGGATCATCAGCAATCGACACCAGCTGGTGCTTCCCTGCTAAGGATTTGACTGAAAGATTGATGTCTCTGTTATCTGTTGCCGCAAAAATTAGCGCTGCATCCTGAAGGTCTTCCGCTGAGAAGGATTTTTTCTTCCAATCAATTCTTCCATCCACAAAAAGGGTTTCGAGCCCCATAGTTGCCTCCGGACTAACCACAATTACTCGGGCCCCTGTACCAAGCAGGCCGTGCACCTTTCGCTCGGCCACCTTGCCGCCGCCAATTACCACTACCTTTTTTCCATCAAGTTGTAACATAATCGGATAATTTGTACTCATTCATGTACTCCCTGTATTGGATGCTCCACCATATAATTCACTAACGCCTCCCTCGATGGGCAGGATGGCCTTTTAGTTGAAGCTAGTCCAGCATGGAGGGCAGCGGTTTGTGTTAACTCTCCCATAGCGATAACCTGCTTATCCTTCAACAACTCTACTGCATTTATATCACAATCTGCTAGTGCAGCCATAAACGGTTTAACAGAGGCACTGCTTGGGAGTATCACTGTATTGACCTGTGCTTCCTTAAGCATCCGCTGAAAAATTGGAAGGAATTGCTGATCTAATTCCTTCCGGCTTGTTACCATTACCTCTGATTTTTCAAAGCCCATTTGTAACAGGTGACTATCGCCGACAATCATTGTATTTTCTGAGGCATAGATTTCCGGAGCCAGCTTCCCGATCATTCCGCGTTCACGTAATGCCTTTAGTGTTTTGCTGGACAGCCCAAAGAGTTCTGCACGTATGCTGCGAATATCGATTTCCTGTTCAATGACTGCTGTAAAAAATTCTGCCGCACTTTCAGGAGATGTAAATAATATTTTTTCAAAACGGGTCACATTTGTAAGATCAAGCGGTTGTTTCGTTACTTTCCATTTGGGAAACTCAATGACATCTGCCCCTTGGTCCAGTAAGTCTTTTGCTAATTGACTTGGGCTGGCACTTGTGCGGGCAAGCAGGATTTGTCTGCCGTATAACGGCTTTTTCTCAAACCAGCTGATTTTTTCACGCAGGGAAATGACTTCCCCTACTAAAATGATAGATGGGTTACTGAACTTGGCTTCCAATACCTTTTCGGAAATATCAGCTAATGTTCCCTGCAGTGTCTTTTGCCGGCCAAAGGTACCCCAGTGAATCAAGATTATGGGTGTAGACGATGCCTTCCCATTGTTGAATCAGATTTTTACAAATAAACGGTAAATTCCCCACCCCCATGTAAAAAGCAATCGTATCCACACCGCGGGCAAGACCTTCCCAATCAAGGAGCGGCTTGCCATCCTGTGATTTATCATGAGCTGTTACGACAGCGAACGATTCGGCGTGCTCCCGATGAGTAACAGGAATTCCCGCATAAAGGGGGGCTGCAATCCCTGATGAAATGCCAGGAACAATTTCAAATGGAATCTGGTATTCAGCAAGGGCTGCTGCTTCCTCGCCCACTCTGCCAAATACGCCAGGATCGCCGCCTTTTAAACGGACTACTATTTTTCCTGCTAAAGCCTTTTCGACTAGGAGGTCATTAATGTTCTCCTGCCTTAATGTATGACGGTCAGGCAATTTGCCGCAATAGATAAGCTCACAATCACTGCCGGCAGATTCTAATAGCTTGGGATTGGCAAGCCGGTCATATAGAATGACTTCAGCTTGCTTTATTGCATCCAATCCTTTTACCGTAATTAAGCCTGGATCACCTGGACCTGCTCCTACTAAAAATACTTTTCCTGATTTCATCCTGCAGCCTTCCTTCCCTCTATAAAACAATAAAGATGATATCTTCTTTGATTTCAACCTTAAAGGTTCTGACCTGACCTTCGTCAGGCGCCTGAACTTTTCCATCTACTAATGAGATTTTCCAATCATAGACCGGACAATACACATAATCGCCGCTAATCAGGCCCTCAGAGAGGACGCCACCCTTTGGATGCGGGCTGTGGTTTTCTAATGCATAAACCTCTCCAGCTGTTGTTTTAAATAGAGCCACTTCTGTCGTGTCAACTTTGATTGAATATCCAGCTCTTGCTTTAACATTTTTATAATGTGCTACTGGTATACGGGTGATTGTTTCGATCATTTGGATTCACTCCCGACTGAAATGTTATGTCTTGTATAATATTTGTCTTTGATTTCTGCATTTTGAATCGCTTCATTCCAAGGCTCAATATATTTATTCAAGGTTTGATCCATTCTTTCGTTTAAAGCTTTACGTGTTACATCGTCTGCCAGTACTTCCTTGACATGATCCAGTCCCATCCGCTCTACCCATTTAGAGGTCCGCTCCAAATAATTAGCTGTTTCCCGATAATATTGAAGGTAAGCCCCTGTCATTTCCATTACTTCCGCTTTGGTTTTCACCGTACATAGCAGATCACCGGCGCGAAGGTCAACACCACCGTTACCAGCCACATAGATTTCCCAGCCCCCATCAATTCCGACAAAGCCAATATCCTTGATGCCAGCCTCAGAACAGTTTCTTGGACAGGCAGACACGCCCATTTTCACTTTATGTGGTGTATCAAGACGTTCAAATTTCTTTTCCAACTCGATGCCCAGAGCCATTGAATCTTGGGTTCCATAGCGGCAGAACTGCGCACCAACGCAAGTCTTAACGGTTCTTAATGTTTTTCCATAAGCATAACCGGAAGGCATATCAAGCTCTTCCCACATGGCCGGAAGGTCTTCTTTTTTTACTCCGAACAAACCAATTCGTTGTCCACCAGTTAATTTTACTAAAGGAACGCTATACTTTTCAGCAACTTCAGCAATTTTTTTCAAATCCGCTGCTGTGGTGACCCCACCGTACATTCTAGGAACCACAGAATACGTTCCATCTTTCTGAATATTGGCGTGCATCTTCTCATTCACGAGACGGGAATCACGGTCATCCTTATAGGCATCCATATGAATCATGCCAAGATAGTAATTGATTGCCGGACGGCATTTTGTACAGCCTTCTAAGTTATTCCAATCAAGTACATTCATGACCTCTTTGACACTTGTTAAGCCTTTTTCCTTAATTTCCGCTACCAATTCCTCACGGCTTAATGTCGTACATCCACAAATGCTTGTTTTCTGAGCTGCGGCTGCATCAAACTGATCACCTAGTGTATGAGCAAGAATTTGGCTGACCATTGGTTTACAGCGTCCGCAAGACCGCCCAGCTTTAGTGCAATGGCTGACTTGGTCTAATGTTGTTAGGCCTTGTGTTTGAATTGCCTCCACAATGGCTCCTTTTGTGACACCGTTACAGCCGCAGACTAATTCGTCATTTGGCATGGATGCAATATCGTCAGTATCGCCTTCTCCAGTACATTCTGTATGGAAAATAGAAACTCCAGTGATATCTTCCTTTTTAGTCAGCATTCGGTATAATCTTGTGCTGTCTTTTGTGTCACCATATAGGACAATCCCTACGATTACATTGTTTCTAGTTAACACTCGTTTATAGAGACCTTCGTACTCATTGTAAATCATGATAGATTTGGTCGTACCATCTTCAAAAATTTCACCGGCAGAGAATAAATCGACACCAGCCACCTTTAACTGAGTACCTGTAACAGAAACCTCGTATGCGTTTGTTTCAATCCCGCAAATGCGGCTGGCAAGGATTTTGCCTTGCTCATATAATGGTGCAACCAAACCGTAAACAATTTCTCTATGTTCGGCACATTCACCGACTGCGTAAACATGAGGGACACTTGTTTCCATATAGTCATTTACCATGATGCCGCGATTCACATAAATGCCACTGTCTTTTGCAACTTGCGTATTAGATTTAATGCCGATGGCCATTACCACGAGATCTGCTTCGACTTCAGAACCGTCTTTAAAGCGAAGTCCTGTAACACGTTCATCCCCCAAGATTTCAACTGTTTGTTTCTCCATTAAGAAATTCATGCCTTGTGATTCTAGCTCTGTTTTTAGTAATGAAGAGGCAATTGGGTCCAACTGGCGTTCCATTAGATGGGGCATCAAGTGTACAACATCGACTTTCATACCTAGGTTTAACAGTCCTCTTGCGGCTTCTAGTCCGAGCAGACCACCGCCAATGACGACAGCTTTTTGGTATTGCCCAGCTGATTTGATCATCATTTCACAATCTTTTATATCACGAAAACCCGTTACCCCTTGTTTATCAGCACCGGGAATTGGGAGAATAAAAGAGTTGGATCCGGTTGCGATAATCAGTTCATCATAGTCCACTACTCGATTTTGATCACTGATAACACGTTTACCTTCTACATCGATTGCTGCTATGGCCTCGCCGCTGTACAATTGAATCTTATTTTCCTTATACCATTCAAGCGGGTTGATAATAATATCGTCAAAGTTGGTGTCACCTTGGAGAATATTTGATAGTTTAATACGGTTGTAATTTGGATGCGGCTCTTCACCAAAGATGGTAATTTCAAATTGCTCAGTGTTAAGTTTAAGGATCTCCTCAATGGTTCTTACTCCAGCCATTCCGTTACCGATCATAACTAACTTCTTCATATCTGGTTGGCTCCTTTATCGTTAATAGTTGGTTAATTTTTTATTAGTAGGTTTTCTCTATAGTTAGATTGTAAAGGGTCCAGTCCTAAAAAATTGTGACGTTCATCACATCTCACAAGCTAATTGTGAACATTTCTAGTAAATGTCAAAGCCTGATCATTAGACACTACGTAACCACTATTACTAAATGGACAAAATAAAAAAGGGTGACAGGCACCCTTTTTACGTTATGCGGGTTGTTTACTTTTTTTAAGTAGGAGCTGGGGTTTGATGATGGTATTGATAACGGGAACAAGGATACCAATTAGCGCTACAGGGGCAAGTTCCCATAAGACCAGCGGCGGGGTGATGAGTATTTCGGATTTATGAATGGCGTATAGGCTGAGAAAATAAGCAAGGCTGCCAATAAGTCCAGCGAGCCAATTGGTTCTTCTCAGCAATAAGAAGGCCAGCGGTATCAGGATAATGGTCATTGGCACATAGGAGGTTGGATAATTGACTGCTGCAAAGATCGCTTTCCCGATAAATCTTAAGCAAACATAAAGTACGGCACCCATAAACGGAATCGTAAAATCACGGCAAATTCGTGCCGTTATAACGGTCAATAACCCTACCATTAACAAGGAATAAATGGGATACACATATTCCGGTATACCGCCGAAAATCTGTGAGGCCGGGTCCGATATTAACTGAAGGATTTCCTTTGAAGCGATTGATTTTCCATGCATGTACTGGTAATAAGAGATAGCCCCATTTTCCTGCTGCATATTCGGAAACAATAAGCATTCCAACAGGAACATCGCAAACCACGTATGCAGCGACTTCCATGTCGGTACTGTATGCCACGTAAAGAAATAAAAACCGCGCCATACCCCAAAAATCATGATATCTGTTGCTATATAGTAAATAAAATGGGTTGGACTCCAGGTCGTTAAATCAATTCCATAGGCAATATGATACGTAAAATCAAGCGGAATGCCAATCAGAAACAGACCGTATCCAATCGTAATGAGATTCCTTGAAAATCCGTCCATGTAGGTTGAGTGTCTCCACTCTTTAAATAACAGGAACCCCCCTAAGGCAAACCCCATTGTATTCACAATATGGGGAATAGAGTACTCTTCAAATAAATATTTAAAGTGATAGGATGCATCCCAAGCAGATCCTATAAATTTTAATAAAAAAGCGATCACCCATAAACGGTAATATTTCATTCCAGTCATCTCCTCTCAGTTTTCCTGCCCATGTTCCATAACGTCCAGCACCCTTGATTCACCGTTAAAATATTGCTGTCATTATCCTAAGAGGTCAAACGGATCCCCTAAAATAGCGATAAGGATATAATTAATAGCTAATGCCACACCAAACACAATCCCGGCCATCCGGACCTTTTTTTGCGTAAACAACTTATAGATAAAGACAATACCGGCACTGACCACAAAAACATTACAGGTTAAAAAGGTCCAAAGCATACTTTCACTATGTTCTACTGCTGTGACATGGAACAAATATAATGGGATCAAAGGTACAAAACCTCCAGGGAAGACGATTTACAAACTAGGTCTTTAAGTCAATCATATTTTAATAATCAGTTCTTTATTATGACGAATTTCAATTTAAAAATGTTTCTTTTTAATCTTGCTTTCTTAATATTATCACAGCGGATATTTATTTACATAAATTTCTTGTAAAGGATGTATTTATGCATTAGAAATTAAAGTTGGGGGAAACAAGCCTAATCCATTATATTTTTGTCTTTTTCCTTTTTATTATTACATTTTCAATGAAAAACCCCTCCTCGGGTGTGAGAAGGGGTATCATTTATTAATTAATACATTTCTGAAGTTGTTTTCGCCTGCATATGAAGAAGTAAGTAGTCAGGACCGCCCGCTTTCGAGTCAGTTCCAGACATATTGAAGCCGCCAAATGGCTGGTAGCCAACAATTGCTCCTGTACATGAACGGTTAAAGTATAGGTTACCAACATGGAAATCTTCACGAGCCTGTTCTAGGTGGGCACGGTTATTGGTAATAACGGCTCCAGTTAAGCCGTATTCTGTGTTATTGGCAATATCAATTGCTTCCGTGAAATCTTTGGCTTTTGTAAATCCAACAACAGGGCCAAAGATTTCTTCCTGCATGATACGGGATGTTGGAGAAAGGTCCGCAAAAACGGTTGGCTGAATGAAATAACCTTTTGAGTCATCACCTTCGCCTCCAGCCAGCAACTTACCTTCTTGTTTGCCAATTTCAATATATTCAAGGATTTTTTTATATGCATTGTTGTCAATTACAGGTCCCATGAAATTCCCTTGCTCAACAGGATTTCCTGCAGTTAATTGGTTGGTTAGCTCGACAACACGATTTACTACTTGTTCATATACATCCTCTACGACTACTGCACGTGAACATGCTGAACATTTTTGACCAGAGAAACCGAATGCCCCAGCAACAATAGATTGGGCTGCAAGCTCAAGGTCAGCCTCTTTATCAACGACAATCGTGTCTTTTCCACCCATCTCAGCAATCAAACGTTTCATCCAAATTTGACCCGGGCTTAATTTAGATGAACGTTCGAAGATACGAAGACCCACATCACGGGAGCCGGTAAAGCTAATGAAACGTGTATCTTTATGATCAACCAAATAGTCTCCCACTTCAGCTCCGCTGCCTGGAACAAAGTTTAAAACTCCTTTTGGCAGACCTGCTTCTTCCATTACCTCAACAAATTTAGCTGCGATAATCGGTGTGGTAGAAGCCGGCTTTAATAAAACCGTATTACCGGTGACTATGGCTGCTACAGTTGTTCCCGCCATAATGGCAAATGGGAAGTTCCATGGTGAAATAATAATACCAACACCAAGCGGAATATAGTCATAACGATTGAATTCATTCGCGCGGCTTTGGACGGGAACTCCATCTTTTAAAGACAGCATTTGGCGTCCGTAATATTCAAGGAAGTCAATCCCTTCAGCTGTATCTGCATCAGCTTCTCTCCATGGCTTTCCTGCTTCTTTAGTCATTAAAGCCGAAAATTCGTGTTTACGGCGGCGAATAATGGATGCTGCCTTAAACAGGACATCAGCACGAACTTCAGGTTTTGTTTTTTTCCAAGTTTTAAATGCTTCTACCGCTGCTTGCATAGCTTTTTCCGCAAGTTCTTGATTAGCCTTTGAAACTTGTCCGATTACTTCTTCTTTATTTGCTGGATTATAGGAAATGATTTTCTCTTCCGTTGTGATTTTCTCTCCGCCAATGACCAGAGGATAGTCCTGCCCCAAATAACCCTCTACTGTTTGTAATGCTTGTAGATAGGCTTGTCGGTTATCTTCCACTGAAAAATCAGTAAACGGTTCATGCTTATATGGTTGTATCATTTCTAACCCCTCCTATGTATTAAAACGGTTACATACCTCATCATTCTAACATGATTAAGAATGATTAGGAAAGATAATGAATTTAGACTATGATAGACCTTGCTGGTTAGAGAGTAAAAAAGACCCAGCAAAAGCCAGGTCTTATTGATAAATATAAACAAATGGTTCTGTTGCATCAGCTTTTTTGACAATGAGTGCCTCGGGACCATCCACGGACGTTACACTAACGGAAACAGAAAGATACTTAGGGAAATGTTCCATCACAAGCCCTGTTACATATTGGGTAAAACCAATCCCCTCTGTTTTTCCATAAAATTGAATTGGAATCGTGATATTTAAATCCTGAAGCTGGTCACCAATATAAAATGCTTTGCCAATTACACCATTGTAATTAGGGAAGTATTGTTCCACATCTTGTTTGAAGTTTAAAAAGGCAATCGTATCATCACGATGGTCGTTTTCAGCATCTGTTGAAGGGAAAAGGTAGTATTTTTCATCAACCTTTTCCCAGCTATTTAGATCCGTGCTTCCTTTATCAACAGTTGAATAACTGAAAAAGTTACCAGGTACAACCGATGTCTTACTTTGCTGCTCGAATAAAGCAATCGTGATTGGTATATCAGATAAATTCTTCATGGCACGAATACGTTTGACCACTTCCGCCGCCATTTTCTGGCCTTCTTTTTCCATTTCAGCAAACGGAATTTTTTTCTCAAACGTATCGCCATCTGTTTGTAATTTATAATAGTAAATCGAGTTTAATGCCAAACCAATGGTCATCCCTGCTAGGGACACATTACCTTTATCGTCTTTGGTTAGATAATCATGTTCCAGGATATGGGCAAGATAAACCGGGCTTGAAGGCGTACTGCCAGTAGGATTGGTATTAACTGGATTTAAACCAATATTGTCCGCTGCTTTCTCCTTATTCTCCTTAAGCTGAGCAGGGGTATACTGGCGGCTTAACCACTGTTTAATTGTCGCGGCCTTAATTTGCTGGCCCTCTTGAAAATAGTACTTATCCGTGTCAAAACTGTTTTGGGCAATTCTCATCAAGCCCATTTCAAATTCATTTAAGTCATACCTAGTATTGATATTGTTAACGACTAATCCGCGCGCTTCCCCCGGTTCAAATGGCAGGATTGTCCGGTAAAATTTATTCGAGATATTATATTTGGGAATAATTGCTTTCCCTGTTGCCTTCTCCTTTGTTTGAACTGTTTCATTTTGCTTTTGAAAGTTAGGTGCACATGCACTTAGCAAAAAGACAAGGGAGAGAGCGAGCAATGAGATTTTTCTCACGTCGGTCCACCTCTTATTTATTTAATTCTACTAAAAGCCTCTCCTCGTCCCACACTTCGATACCCAGTTCTTGAGCTTTCGTTAGCTTAGAACCCGCATCTTCACCAGCGATGACGAGATGTGTTTTCTTACTAACACTTCCGGCAACATTGCCGCCAAGGGCTTCGATTTTTTCTTTCGCTTCATTGCGGGATAATTGCTCCATTTTTCCTGTAAGGACAACGGTTTTACCGGCAAATACGCTGTCTGATTCTTCGGCAGAAATCGGTCTTGCCCCTTTATATTCCATGTTAACGCCTGCTGATACTAACTCATTTATAAGCTCAATCGCTTCTTCCTGCTCAAAAAACGATACAATCGAATCAGCCATCTTATCTCCTATTTCGTTAATATTAATTAACTCATCCTTGGAGGCTCCTGCTAATTTTTCCATCGTCATAAACTGTTGTGCCAATGTTTTGGCCGCCTTTGCTCCAACATGGCGGATCCCCAATCCAAATAACAGCTTTTCAAGGGAATTGCCTTTTGAAGTTTCAATCGCCTTTAACAGGTTAGTGACAGATTTTTCACCCATTCTTTCCAAGGCTAACAGCTGCTCACGAGTTAGTTTATAAATATCCGCAACATCACCGATTAATTTTTCAGCAAAAAGCTGACTGATCACCTTTTCACCAAGGCCTTCAATGTTCATGGCATCACGGGAAACAAAATGAATCAATCCTTCTCGAATTTGTGCCGGACATTTCGGATTAATACATCTTAAGGCTACTTCCCCTTCTAAGCGAACAAGTTCACTTTCACACTCCGGACAATGGGTTGGCATTTGAAAATCCACTTCTTCACCTGTTCGTTGGTCAGCAAGCACATTAACCACTTCCGGAATGATATCACCTGCTTTTTTTACAACTACTTTATCACCGATTTTAATATCCTTTTCACGGATTAAGTCCTCATTGTGTAAAGATGCCCGTTGTACAGTTGTCCCCGCCACTTTCACTGGCTCGAGAATGGCAGTCGGTGTGATTACACCCGTTCTCCCCACACTTAACTCAATCTCTAAAAGAGTCGTTACCACTTCTTCAGCTGGAAACTTGTACGCAATGGCCCAACGCGGGCTCTTTGCCGTTGTACCCAGCACCGCCTGCTGCGCAAGTGAATCTACTTTGATTACAATTCCGTCAATTTCATAGGGAAGATGCGACCGTTTATCAATCCAGCTGTTAACATACTCAATAACTTCCTCAATCGTTGCACATTTTCTTCGTTCTTTATTGGTTTTAAAGCCAAGGCGGTCTAGATAATCGAGCCCTTCACTATGGGCCACAACTCCTGTTTCACCTGCGTTGCCAATCCCATATAAAAACACATCCAGCTTCCTTGATGCGGCGATTTTCGGATCGAGCTGCCGTAAGGATCCAGCTGCCGCATTTCTTGGGTTGGCAAATAGCTCCTCCCCGCGTTCTTCACGGTACTGGTTTAAGGCTTCAAACGAGCGCTTTGGCATGTATGCCTCCCCGCGCACCTCGATCCATACATTTTCTCGAAGGCGAAGCGGAATCGCTTTGATTGTTTTCAGGTTAGCCGTAATATCTTCCCCAATAGTACCGTCGCCTCGGGTTGCACCTTGAACAAATAATCCATCTTCATAGCGCAGCGAAACTGCCAGTCCATCAATTTTCAATTCACCAATATAAGAAACATTATCACCCACAGCTTGTCGGACTCGTCGGTCAAAGTCCCTTAAATCTCCTTCATTGAAAGCATTACCCAAGCTTAACATCGGTGTGCGATGCTCCACTTTTTCAAATAGGTCAAGAACTGACCCACCGACACGGACAGACGGAGAATCAGGTGTTCTTAACTCTGGGAAGGTTCTTTCCAGATCCAGCAGCTCCTGCATGAGCAAGTCATATTCAGCATCTGGTACCGATGGTTTGTCTAATACATAATATTCATAACCATATAAATTTAAGAGGCTTCTTATTTCCTCGATTTTTTTCGCAGCGGTTTGAAGATCCATATATCCAGCCCTTTCATAAAGGTAATCTATACTGTTTAAAACAGCTATTATGCCTTTTTAATCGGCGCGAATTTAGCTAATAGGCGTTTAATTCCCACTGGGCTAGGAAAAGCAATATCAAGCTCTGTTCCCTCACCCTGTCCTTTTACACTCACAACGGTTCCAATCCCCCATTTACCATGTTCCGCTTTATCGCCAACCTTCCAGCCGGTTTCGTCTCCACCGGTAGCAGCCGATACAGGCCGCATCACAGGCTTTCTTGTTGTCGTTGGGGTCGTAAATGTACTTTTTTGTGAACCAAATGATGTTCCGGTCGATCCAAATGAACTTCTGGACGAACCAAATGATCTTCCGCTGGAACCAAACGAACTGCCCGTCCGGTGTTCTGGTACCATCCCTTCGATTAAATCTTCAGGTATTTCTGAGATAAATCTAGAGGCAGGGTTCATACTGGTTCTACCAAACAAGGTTCTCATCTGGGCATTGGTTAAAAACAAGGTCTGCTCTGCCCTTGTAATACCGACATATGCAAGACGACGCTCTTCTTCCATCTCTGCTTCTTCCATTAAGGAACGGCTATGCGGGAATACTCCTTCTTCCATACCAATCAAAAAGACAACTGGGAACTCCAGTCCTTTTGCAGAGTGTAATGTCATCAAGGTAATCGCATCAGTCTTTTCCCCATCTTCATCAAGCGAATCAATGTCAGCCACTAGAGCCAAATCGGTTAAGAAAGCTACGAGGCTTTTGTCTTCACTTGAATCCTCGAAGTTTTTCGTTACCGATAATAATTCTTCAAGGTTTTCGAGACGGCTTTGGGCCTCAATGGATTTTTCAGCCTTCAGCATTTCCTTATAGCCTGTCTTTTCCAGGACTTCCTCCACTAATTCTGTGACGGATAGGAATTCTTGCATATTCGTATAGTTACGAATTAAATCGCGAAACTGAGCTGCTGCTTTGGTAATTTTAGGGCTTAGTCCTAACAATTCGACTGAATCTAAAGCTTGATATAAAGAAATATCATGCATTGCGGCAAAGTCAGCGATTTTATCCAACGAACTCGAACCAATTCCACGTTTTGGAACATTAATCACCCGCTGCAAGCTGATATCATCATCCGGGTTAGAAATCAAACGTAAATACGCAAGCATGTCCTTGATTTCTTTTCTGTCATAGAACTTGATTCCGCCGACAATTGAATAATCAATATTTGATTTTAAAAGCACTTCCTCCATGACACGGGACTGTGCATTGGTTCGATAAAGAATCGCAATGTTGGAAAGTTGATAGTTCTTATCACGTGTTAGTTCCTTAATTTTGCCAGCAACGAACTGAGCTTCACCTTGCTCACTATCTGCACGGTAATAGACAAGCTTGTTTCCTTCAGGATTTTCTGTCCACAGATTTTTCTTCTTCCGGTTTAGGTTATTTTCAATCACCTTATTGGCAGCAAGAAGTATTCGTTTGGTAGAGCGGTAGTTCTGCTCCAGAAGGATAACTGTTGCATTCGGATAGTCCTTTTCGAAAGAAAGGATATTGGCAATATCAGCGCCGCGCCATTTGTAGATGGACTGATCGGAGTCACCGACAACACACAGGTTGCGGAACCGGCTCGCCATCATTTTCACCAGCATATACTGGGCCCGGTTTGTATCCTGATACTCATCGACATGAATATATTGAAACTTACGCTGATAATATTCAAGGACTTCCGGAACTCGCTGAAATAATTGAATCGTCATCATAATTAAGTCGTCAAAATCAAGTGCATTATTTTTTCTGAGCCGCTTTTGGTAGTCCTTATAAACTTCACTTACCGTTTGTTCAAAATAACCACCAGCAGCCTTCTCATATTCTTCGGGGCCAATGAGTTCGTTTTTCGCTGAACTGATGGAGCCTAAAATAGCACGCGGATCATTTTTCTTCGGATCAAGATTTTTATCTTTGAGAATGGATTTAATTACTGATTGTTGGTCTGTAGTATCAAGAATGGTAAAGTTCCGACTAAAGCCCATCCGGTCAATATCGCGTCGCAAAATCCTTACACACATGGAGTGAAACGTGGAGATCCAAATTTCCTCTGCTGCTCCACCCATCATTTTACCGATACGTTCTTTCATCTCTCTTGCTGCTTTATTTGTGAACGTGATTGCCAGAATGTTATAAGGGTTCACACGTTTTTCCACTATTAAATACGCAATCCGATGCGTTAATACTCTTGTTTTACCACTTCCGGCACCTGCCATTAGAAGAAGTGGGCCGTCAGTTGCCTTAACAGCATTTTGCTGTTCTGGATTAAGTCCGTTTAGAAGCTTATCTGTTAAAAATTGCACATTCTCCACCACCATTACAAACATTTGTTCTTATTTTTATTTTAGCGTTTTTAGCATTGCCACGCAAATTCTATCGAACTGCCTTTAATGTTTCTAAGGCCTTTTGAAAATCTTCATAAATCACATTTCCAACCACAATCACATCGGCATGATTAGCCATTTCAGCTGCCTGCTCAAAAGTGTGGATGCCGCCGCCATAGAAAAGTGTTGTTTTTTCTAGTGCCTTCTTCGCTTCCCTTACTACGTTCGGGTCTCCATATTTACCACTGTATTCTAAATAAAAGATTGGGAGTTGATACATTTTTTCAGCCATCATTGCGTAGGCCTTAACATCCTCGATTGTTAAATGGGCATCAGCTTTCGTGAGCTTTGCGGCCTTACAATCCTCGTTAAGAATACAGTAGCCTTCCATAAAGAATTCATTCCAGTCCATGACTTCGCCAAATTCCTTAACAGCCTGATGATGTAACCCTGTAATCCATTTTGGATCCTGGCTATTTAAAATAGTTGGGATAAAATAAAGATCAAATCCCGGTGTTACGCTATCTATAGTAGACACTTCAAGGATACAGGGAACGGTATAACGGCGGATTCTTGCCATTAAATCGAGGACATTTTCAAGTGTCACTCCGTCTGTTCCGCCCACAATCACGGCATCTGTCCCTGATTCGCAGATTATTTCTAATTGATCGTCTGTTATTTTTTTATTAGGATCGAGTTTAAACACATGCCGCCACTCGCGAATATCATACATCGAAGGAATCCTCCCATTCATCTTTCCATTACACCATTATAGCATTAGCCGTTTGTAATAAAAAAAGAAAACCATAAATCTATATATAGAAATCATATCCAATCAAAAGCGGAAGCGCCTTCAACAGGGGCGCGAGGCTACAGACGCGCCGGCGCGAAGGCTGTTCCTTAGGAGCCCCTAGGTGCTAGAGCTGACCGCATCTAAAAGTATAACAAAGAACTAATTATAAACTGGCAAAAAGAAAAACCGAAGATTTTTATCTCCGGTTCGTTTTATTCTTTTTCAGCCTTACTGTCTTCCTTAATGCGTTCCAGTACCATTTCATACGTATCATTGCCAAAGTTCAAACAGCGTTTTACCCTTGAGATCGTCGCTGTGCTTGCTCCAGTTTCGGTTTCAATTTTATGATAAGTGTTGCCCTCACGAAGCATTCTAGCTACATCGAGCCGCTGTGCTAGCGATTGAATTTCATTAATGGTACATAAATCATCAAAAAATCGATAACATTCTTCAAGATCCTGTAAGGAAAGAACCGCATTAAATAATTGATCTAGTTCTTTTCCACGTAATTTATTGATTTGCATATCCTTTACCCCTTTAATTTGGATTAAGTATCAAGTTCTTTTGAAGCGACGGTACAACATTTACCCATGTTTTCCCTTGGGCTAAAGGAACCTCTACCCCATTTTTAACAGGGGCAATCCTGCCATTTAGATTTGCCCACTCTACTTCGTTGACCTTGCCCATTTGCAGCAGATAGCCTTTGCCTCCGGATTGAAGGTCAATATCCCTTCGGCCAACAGAGTCGATGATTTTATGAGTGGCTTCAATAATAAACAGGTTATCTAACAATATCGGTTCTTTTGTTTCTAAATCGACCGTCTGTTCACCGCCTGAAAAACGCTTGTATTTTCCAAGTCTACTGTCATATTGGTACATGGAGTCAGAAATCCCGCCCCTCGAGTAAGTAATTTTTACAGAGGAGGCATCGCTGCCTGTAATGTTTTTTCTTTCTTCCTCTGATAAAAATTTAAAGCTTGGCGGGCTGCCCTTTATAGAGTAGTTTTTTTGCTTTGCACCTTTTAAAATGTTTTCATACGTGATATACGAGTTATGCGGTGCTTTACGAGTGCTCGACCGTTTAAAAAGAGTACCATCATAGACCATTCCGTTTAAATTATCGACATAATTGTCTTCCAGCATTCTTTTGGCCTCTTCACTCCAGCCATGGGCAATATAAAGAGCTTCCAGCCCCTTGGCGATTTCAACATAATAATCGCGCGCACTCCGGACAGGACCGATATTTGCCGGCTTTTCGCTTTGAAACACAGCAAGGAAGCGGGTAATATCCCCTTCAGCCAACACTTCATATACAATATCAGCTTTGTTTAAACCCGATTGCGGTCTAGCCTTTGGATGGTTATTAATCATGACGGCAATAGCTCGATCATCAGGTTTCTTGTCCGTACCAATACCTGTTAATGGATAAAAATAGGGGCCGGCTTTTCCCACGTCCTCAGGTTTATTATCATGTTTCGTATTTGGCTTTTCTTCCTTAGTCGTCTTTTTAACTGGTTCTTTATTGGTACACCCTGAAAGCAATAAAAGGAACGCTGCCACGGCAACTGCCCATTTTTTCATTAAATGAACACCTCTATTTTATCCATTTCACAAAACACTTTCACGCTTTAACTCTTTAGTCATATACAGTTTAACGCATTATTGATGGAAAGAGTACAGATTTATTCATAACATCATACATACCTTGCTGCGTGATACGGATGTATGGTAAATGAGTCGCTGAAAAAAAGGCAAGACTATAGATCGGATCTGAAAATTTATAACCTCGTTCTCTCAGTTCTTTTAGTAATGTTTTCTCTTGTTCTATTAAATTTTCAATCGGAAGGCTAGACATAACTCCACTTAAGTCTAGTGGTACTTCACAAATAACTTGAGCGCCTTCCATCATGACAATTCCTCCGCCTAATTCTTTCATTCTATTAAAAGCATTAACCATATCACTCCTGTTTTTCCCAATTAAAATAATATCTCCTGTGCTCGAATAGGAGCTTGCCAGAGCAGAAAGGTTTGTTGCGAATCCCTTTAATAAGGTATTTATTCTCCATTGCCCATGACGGTCGACCAACATGAAATAGCATTCATCTGATTCTTTTGGGAGCTGGTCCGCTGATGCATCAATCGAGATGGAATAAGGCTTTGTTATCACAGAGTTTTCCATCTTAATTCCAAACGGCATAGAAAATTGCAAATCATCGAGTGATAACTGCCAATCCATTTCCATTCGTTTAAATCCGTATTCATCCCAATTTAATTCTCCATAAATAGCTTCTGCTTTTACACCGTCTCTCTTCACCCATTTTCCCTTAGCTAAAACAGAAACTGGTGTTGGGTTTTCCATACTTGATAAGAAGTTAATATTAGCAATACGTCCCGTTGCAATCCCACCATGAAGATGTTCAATATTGTAGTATTTTGCAATATTTACCGTTGCCATATTATAGGAATCTATAACAGGGACTCCTTTTTCAATGGCAATTCGAATCATTTGATCGGTGATTCCTTGTTCGTAAAAAGTAGACGAGGAACCATCTGAATTAAACATCAGCTGGTCATAGGCCTCAATTCCTAACCGTTTCATATCATCTAAGATCTGTGGCAGATCAGGACGAATGGATGAATAGCGCAGTGAAACCATATAACCTTGCATGAGCCGGCTGTATACTTCTTCACCAGTCATGGCTTCATGATCACAATCGGCACCTAACAGCATCATTTTTGCTAAGGTATTTTCCGAAGCGCCAGGAAAATGCCCTTCAATCTGCTTGCGCATCCGCTTGGCTTCTTGGATCCAATGAAGCATCATATCGTCACCATCGAGCAATTTAGGCCAGCCAGTTAATTCACCGCCTTGGAGAACAGCATCATGCTCAAGCCATGCTTTTACATTACTATGTGAAAAAACTTCTTCTTCATTCAATAACTCCGTCTGCGAATCAAATCGACTCCACCAGTACATGGTTGACGGGATAGAGCGAAGGTCCCTTAAGAGTGAAAACGCTTCCCTTTTATTCAAATGTGAAATAAGCGCCATATTATCATTAATTAGTGTCGTTGTGCCAAATTGGGATGCATAGGCGGCTAATGACAGGGGATTATATAATTGAAACGGATGTGCATGGGGCTCGATATACCCGGGCACCAGTATTTCATTTGTGCAATCGATGATTTCACAGTCTTCAATATAGGACGGCATGCTTTCGCCAACATAGACGATTCGATCTTCATAAATCCAGATGTTGGCTCTCATCCACTTGCGAAAGGTCTGATTTAAATACAAAGCATTTTTCAATAATAATGTTGGGGATGTTTTCCCTTCTAAAACGGATACATGCATGCGTAAATGTTTATTTTTCCAGCGGTAGCGTTGTTCCAGCATACCATGTCCCTCCCTTAAAAAACTATCTATATAATAATAAGTTGATTTAGCAGTAAAGAAAGCCCTTACATTTTTTCTTTAGATTCTTATCTTAACATATTTTACTTTTTAAAGCAGTAAAGTATTGATAAAAAATGTAAAAATATTGTGAAGGAGTGATCATATTGAAAATTACACCAAATATCGGGATTTTGAATGCATTGATTCGGATTACGTTTGGGCTCACGATTGTCGCTTGGAGTACTTCTAAGATGGTCAAGCGTCCTTGGCGGGACTCTTATTTGTTTGCAGCTTTCTGTGGTGCGATGAAGGTTGCTGAGGGTATTGTCCGCTATTGTCCGGTAACGGATTTATGTGAACGTTGGTCGGATATGGTGAAGGAGCATCAGCATGCGACTGATTCTGGGGACGTGACGGAAGGGTTAGCTGAAATGGATGTGCCTTATAATCCGACTTGAACTTCAATGGGAGCTTTTGGGGTCAATTCATTGACCTCGAGGGCTCTTTTTTATCTTTTGGAGGCAATAAGAGGGTAGTTCATTGACCGGTGAAGCTTAATTTTTCTTTAGATGGGTAATGAATCGGCTCTTCATTTACCGATTAGGGCCGCTTTTTCCTTTTTCGGGCAATGAAACAGCTCTTCATTTACCGATGGGGCCCGCTTTTTCCTTTTTCGGGCAATGAAACAGCTCTTCATTTCCCCTTTTAGCTTCGTTTTCCTCTTTTAGGGTAATGAAACAGCTCTTCATTTACCGATGAGGCCCGCTTTTTCCTTTTTGGGGTAATGAAACACTCTTCATTTCCCCTAGAAGCTTTGTTTTCTTCTTTTGGGTAAATGAATTGTCTCATCATTTACCTTAAGAGCTTCCTATTCATTTTTTCAGGCAAAGACATGATGTAATAAAAATGACCGCATGAACCTCTCATGCGGTCATTTCCCTAATCTATCAAAGTTTAACGAACCACCGGTACAATCGCCTTCGCACCAATATCGCTGCGATAAAAAGCACCATCACAATCTAGCTTCGCTAACTCCTCATACACCTTCGCCTGCGCGTCAGCAAGAGTCTCAGCCTTGCCTCCCACAAGAAGCACCCGGCCGCCTGCTGTCAAAAACTCACCAGCATCATTTTGAACCGTACCGGCATGGAAGGTATAAACATTCTCCGAAAAGTCGCTTAATCCCTTAAGCACAGCACCCTTTTCATAAACACCAGGATATCCTTTTGCAGCAACCACAACACCGACCATTGCCTGCGGATCCCATTCAAGTTCAGGACACTCACCATTCAAAAGAGCCAAGATAACCTGAACCAAATCAGATTGCAGCCTTGGTAAAATTACTTGTGTTTCCGGGTCGCCAAAACGGGCATTAAACTCAATTACCTTTGGGCCTGCTGCCGTTTTAATCAACCCAGCATATAAAATTCCAGAGAAACTGCGTCCCTCTTGAACCATCGCTTTTGCCGCCGGAATCAACACCGTTTCAACAGCAGTTGCTACGGTTTCCTCACCGATTTGCGGTACCGGAGAGTACGCCCCCATGCCGCCCGTGTTCGGACCTTGGTCGCCATCATAGGCGCGTTTATGATCCTGAGCGATTTCAAGCGGGATGACTACTTCCCCGTTCACAAAGGCCATCAACGAAAATTCCTCGCCGTCTAAAAACTCCTCAATCACAACACTTGAAGAAGCTGCTCCAAATTTCGCCCCAACGAGCATCTCTTCCACACTCGCAAGAGCTTCCTCTAAAGTCATCGCAACCGTAACACCTTTTCCTGCTGCCAAGCCATCGGCTTTAATCACAATCGGAGCACCTTTTTCATGGATATAGCTGCGCGCTTCATCAATCGAAGTAAAGACAGCATAATCAGCAGTAGGAATATGATATTTTTTCATTAAATCCTTGGCAAACGACTTGCTGCCCTCAATTTCAGCAGCTGCCTTCCGCGGTCCAAACACTGCCAAACCCGCTGCCTCAAATTGATCAGCAAGGCCTTCAAGTAAAGGAACTTCCGGCCCAATAATCGTTAAGCCGACCTCTTGCTCTTTCGCAAAGGCAATTAGCTCATCATGCTGGGATTCGTCAAGCGCAATTAATTCCGCCACATCTACCATTCCAGCGTTTCCTGGAGCGACAAATACTTTTTCAACCAATGTGCTTTCGCTGACCTTTCGGCAGATCGCATGCTCGCGTCCGCCGCGGCCGATGATTAGTACCTTCATCCATTACACCTCATTTTAATGTTTAAAGTGTCTAACGCCCGTAAACACCATGGCAATTCCGTATTCGTCTGCTTTTTTAATCGAATCAGCATCCTTAATCGATCCACCAGGCTGAATAATGGCAGTAATTCCTGCTTTTGCTGCCGCTTCAACGGTATCATCCATTGGGAAGAAAGCATCAGAGGCAAGGGCCGCACCTTCTGCTTTTTCACCCGCTTGCTTAAGGGCAATCTCCGCTGAACCAACGCGGTTCATTTGGCCTGCGCCAACCCCAAGCGTCATGTCTTTACTAGTGACAACGATCGCATTGGATTTCACATGCTTAACCACTTTCCAGCCAAGTTTTAAAGCTTCCCATTCTTCATCGGTTGGCTGTCTCTTTGTAGGAACAGTGAGCGTAGCATCCTCTAGCGTATAACGGTCTTGTTCTTGAACAAGCAATCCGCCTTCAATTGTCGTCATTATTAGCTCCGGTTTTTTCACATCATTAAACGGAATGGTTAACAGACGAAGATTCTTTTTGCCTGTTAATATCGCTAATGCTTCCTCTGAGAAAGATGGCGCAATGATAATTTCTAAGAAAATTTCATGAAGCTTGCCTGCTGTTTCAGCGTCTACTTCACGGTTAAAGGCAATAATGCCGCCAAAAATAGAAACAGGATCGGCTGCAAATGCTTTTGTAAATGCTTCAAAGCCGGTTTGACCAGTTCCAACACCACATGGGTTCATATGCTTAACCGCTACCGCTGCTGGCTCTGTGAACTCTTTTACGATTTGCAAAGCAGCATCGGCATCATTGATATTATTGTAAGATAGTTCTTTTCCATGAAGCTGAACAGCATTGGCAATCGAGAAAGTTGAACCTAACGGCTTTCTATAGAAAGCAGCCTTCTGATGCGGATTTTCTCCGTAACGAAGTGTCTGCTTAAGGTCATATGTAACCGTTAAGGTTTCAGGTGTTTCTTCCTGTGCAAGGTTTGTCATATATTCAGCTATTAAAGCATCATAAGCGGCTGTATGACGGAATACCTTTGCTGCCAGCTTTCTTCTTGTTTCAAGTGTCGTTGCACCTTCTGCTTTAAATTCCTCAATAACTGTCGCATAATCTGCCGGATCAACAACAACTGTTAAATACTGGTGGTTTTTAGCTGAAGCGCGCAGCATAGATGGACCACCAATATCAATGTTTTCAATCGCATCTGCTACCGTTACATCTGGTTTTGCGATTGTTTGCTGGAAAGGATAAAGATTGACGCAAACTAGCTGAATAGGCTGAATTCCATGCTCGTCCAGCTGTTTTAAATGATCAGGATTATCATGCTTAGAAAGTAAACCGCCATGAATAAATGGATTTAACGTTTTGACACGGCCTTCTAAAATTTCCGGAAAACCTGTTACATCACTAACACTCATTACAGGGATACCCTGCTCTTGAAGAGCCTTTTTTGTCCCTCCGGTCGAGATTAGTTCAAACCCTAGGCTGACTAGTTCTCTCGCAAACTCGGTAATACCATTCTTATCAGATACACTAATTAGCGCGCGCTTTTGTGACATTGATTACATCTCCTTGTGTAAATAGCATTTGAAGTATTTCTGGATATAGTTTGTGCTCGATCTGCTGGATCTTCTTTTGCAGACTGTCTCTCGTTTCTTTTTCTTCTAATCTTACCCGTTCTTGAATAATAATCGGACCCGTATCCATCCCTTCATCCACATAATGAATGGTAACCCCGCTCCACTTTGCTTTGGCAGCAAGGGCCTGGCCAATCGCATCTTTACCTGGAAAATCAGGCAGCAGTGAGGGATGAATATTGACAATTCGACCCTGATAGGCACACAGCAATGTTGTGCCGAGCAAGCGCATGTATCCTGCAAGAACGATGAACTCGACATCATATCTCTTTAATTCAGTTAATATCGCTTGCTCATATTCTTCCTTACTTGAGTAATCCTTCGCTTGAAAAACAAAGCTTGGGATTTTTGCCGCGTTGGCTCGATCAATAGCATAAGCACTTGGTTTATCACAGACTAAAAGGGAGATGTCTGCCTGCAGCTCGCCTGACGCAACGACATCAATGATCGCTTGAAAATTGCTGCCGTTTCCAGATGCAAACACTGCTACTTTTTTCATAGCCGGCCACCTTGTCCCTTAATTTCAATCCCTGCCTGCTCCGTTACAACACCAATCTGATAGGCTTTTTCACCGCATTGTTCAAAATGCTGAAGGACATCGGCAGCCATTTCACGATCCACTGCAACGACCATTCCAATTCCCATATTAAAAATATTATACATCTCCTCATAGGCAATTTGCCCGTGAGAAGAAATCAATTGAAACACTGGTGGAATCGGCCAGCTTTTCTCTTCTATTTTTGCCCCAAGACCTTCAGGCAGCATCCGCGGAATGTTCTCGATAAAGCCGCCTCCGGTAATGTGAGCCATCCCTTTTAACGGGAACTTTTTCAATGCTGACAGAATCGGTTTGACGTAAATTTTCGTCGGCTTTAACAACTCTTCTCCTAATGTACATCCGAGTTCATCAACAAAATCTAACAAAGACCAATTATTAAAAACTTTCCGTACAAGGGAATAACCGTTGCTATGAATACCGCTGGATGCTAATCCTATCAACACATCGCCAGCTTGAATGGTTTCACCTGTAATTAACTGTGATTTTTCACAAGCCCCGACCGTAAATCCAGCAAGGTCGTACTCGTTTTGGCTGTATAGTCCCGGCATTTCAGCTGTTTCGCCGCCAATCAGCGCACAGCCAGCCTGCTCGCAGCCATCTGCAATACCTTTAACGATTGCCTCAATTTTTTCCGGCTCTGCTTTCCCGCAGGCAATATAATCTAAAAAGAACAATGGCTCTGCCCCTTGAACCACGATATCGTTCACACACATAGCCACTGCATCAATTCCGATCGTATCATGTTTATCCATCCAAAACGCAATCATTAGCTTGGTGCCGACTCCGTCGGTGCCTGACACCAAAACAGGCTCCTTCAATTGAAGTGATGATAAATCAAACATACCGCCGAAACCGCCAAGTCCGCCAATTATTCCGGCCCTTGCTGTTCTTTGGACATGCTTTTTCATTCGTGAAACAGCCTCATAGCCCGCTTCAATGTTTACGCCAGCCTCTTTATATGCTTTAGCCAAGAGTCTCTCCCACCTTATTTTTGATAATAGTATTGTAGTGTATCAGGATAAATTTCTGTTGGATAATTCCCGGTGAAGCAGCCAAGGCAATAGCCATTCGTTCCTTCCTGGCCAAGTGCCTTCATCATCCCTTCGACACTAATAAAGGTTAATGAATCTGCCCCAATCAATTCTCTAATTTCCTCAACGCTTTTATCAGAGGCAATCAATTCCTCTTTTGTCGACGTATCAATGCCATAAAAACAAGGATTTTTAATCGGTGGTGAGCTAATCACCACATGAACCTCTGTTGCTCCGGCTTCCTTCAATAGGTTCACAATTCGTCTGCTCGTCGTTCCGCGCACAATCGAGTCATCAACCATGACAACACGCTTTCCTTCGACAACTCCGCGGACCGCCGAAAGCTTCATCTTTACCCCTTGCTCACGGAGTGATTGTGACGGTTGAATAAACGTCCTGCCAACATACCTGTTTTTAATTAAACCCATTTCATACGGAATCCCGGTAGCTTCTGCATAGCCGATCGCTGCTGATATACTAGAATCAGGAACCCCAGTCACAACATCCGCTTCAAAAGGTGCTTCCACTGCTAATTGTTTCCCCATATTTTTACGGGCAGTATGAACATTGATTCCTTGAATATTACTATCAGGTCTTGAAAAATAAATATATTCCATCGTACAAATCGCTTTTGTGGTACTGATGGAAAACCGCTCAGATGTTAATCCTTTTTCATTAATAATTAATAGTTCACCTGGCATAATATCACGGATATATTCGGCCCCTACCACATCAAAGGCACAGGTTTCTGATGCTACAACATAAGCATCTCCTAGACAGCCTAGGGACAATGGACGTAAACCATGTGGATCGAGAGCTACCATAAGCTCTGTTTCTGTCATGATTAAATAGGCATATGCTCCCTTTAACATCGATAAAGCGTTTTTGACTTGATCCTTCAACTGAGGATAACCGCTTCTTCTAATGAGATGAGCCAAAACCTCTGTGTCAGAGCTTGTTTGAAAAATACTTCCCTGGGATTCAAGCTGGTACTTCAGGGAATTGGCATTGACTAGATTGCCATTATGGGCAAGCGCAAGACTTCCTGTTTGTGAATGAAACAGAAGCGGCTGTACGTTCTCATAGCCCCCGCCGCCTGCTGTAGCATAACGAACGTGGCCGATGGCGGCATCGCCTACTAAGTCCTTCATAGCTTCAGTTGTAAAAATTTCCGATACTAGCCCTTCGCCTTTTACACCTGTAAGCTTTTTGCCATCGGAAACAACAATACCGGTTCCTTCTTGACCGCGATGCTGCAGGCTGTGAAGTCCGTAATAGGTCAACTGGGCAGCATCCTGATGTCCAAAGACACCAAAGATACCGCACTCTTCGTTTAATCCCTTTATTTCAGGCAGCATGGGATGGCTCCTTTCCAGGCAGCTTTTAGTTCTGCTACTGAAGCAACAAGCACTGATGCATCATCATTTTTGATTTCCAATGTTGAGGTTTCCGTTACAGTACCAATCTGCACTGCGTCTACTACTAATCTTTCAAACTCATCTTTATTTTCTGGTTTCACAGTTATTAAGAAACGAGATTGAGTCTCACTAAATAATGCAGAAACAGAATTCCCTGCAATTGATACTTCAGCGCCAAGCTTTTCATTTGCGAATAGACTTTCCGTTAACGCAACCCCTAAACCACCTTCTGATAGGTCATGGGCAGATTGAACCACTCCTGCACGAATCGCTGCAAGTATCTGATTTTGTCTTTCCTTTTCTATCGTTACATTCAATTCAGGAGCCTTACCAAATACACGTCCGTTTAAAAGCTTTTGCAGTTCACTGCCGCCAAATTCATCCTTCGTTTCCCCTACTAGATAAATAAGGTCGCCATTCTGTTTGAAATGCTGTGTTGTAATATGGTCAAGATCTGTTACTAAACCAACCATTCCTACTACAGGGGTTGGATAAATCGCAGTTCCACTAGTTTCGTTATATAAAGAAACGTTTCCGCCGATAACTGGCGTCTCAAGGACACGGCAGGCTTCGCTCATACCATCTGCTGCTTTTTCAATTTGCCAGAACACTTCTGGCTTTTCTGGGTTACCGAAATTCAAGTTATCCGTAATCGCTAAAGGCTCTGCCCCGGAACATACAATATTACGGGCTGCTTCTGCTACCGCGATTTTACCGCCCACTTCCGGATCCAAATAAACATAGCGGGAGTTACAATCGGTTGTCATTGCCAGTGCTTTTCGTGTGCCGCGGATTCTTACAACGGCTGCATCCGATCCTGGAGCAACGACTGTATTGGTACGCACCATATAGTCATATTGCTCATAAACCCATTCTTTGCTAGCGACCGTTGGCTGACTTAAAAGACTTACTAATGTTCCTTTCAGATCGTCGACCTGAGGAATTTCGTTTTCCATCGCTTGGAATTCAGCAAAATAGCTTGGTTCTTTTGATGGTTTATGGTAAACCGGTGCTTCTTCCGCTAGTGCATCCGCTGGAACATCCGCCACGATTTCTCCTTTATGGAAAAGGCGCATTTGTTTATCACTTGTAACAGTACCAATACCAACTGCTTCTAAGCCGTATTTTTCAAAAAGCTCAACGATTTCTTGTTCTCTTCCCTTTTTAACAACAATAAGCATCCGTTCCTGGGACTCAGATAGCATCATTTCGTATGCAGTCATCCCTGTTTCACGCTGTGGCACCAAGTCCAAATTCATCTCAATGCCCATTCCAGCTTTGCTGGCCATTTCTGCAGATGAACTAATAAGTCCCGCTGCACCCATATCTTGAATACCCACTAGTGCATCACAATGAATGAGCTCTAAGCAAGCTTCTAACAACAGCTTCTCCATGAATGGATCACCAACTTGAACAGCTGGACGGTCCTCATTGGATTGTTCGGTTAATTCTTCAGATGCAAAAGTAGCACCGTGAATACCGTCGCGTCCTGTTTTTGCTCCAACATACATAACCGTGTTGCCTTCACCATGTGCCTGGCCTTTTTTGATGTCCTTATGGTCAATTAATCCAACACACATCGCGTTAACTAGTGGATTCCCTTCATAGCATGGATCGAATTGAATTTCGCCGCCAACTGTCGGAATTCCGATACAGTTCCCATAGCCGGCAATCCCAGCGACTACCTCTTTAAATAAGTAACGTACGCGGGCAGAATCTAGTTCACCAAAACGCAGAGAGTTCAACATGGCAATCGGACGTGCCCCCATCGAGAACACATCGCGGATAATCCCGCCTACACCTGTTGCTGCTCCTTGATAAGGCTCAATCGCAGATGGATGGTTATGACTTTCAATTTTAAATACTACCGCCTGCTCGTCACCGATATCGACGATCCCGGCGCCTTCTCCTGGTCCTTGAAGTACCCGTTCACCTGTAATCGGGAATTTTTTCAAGATAGGTTTTGAATTTTTATAACTGCAGTGTTCCGACCACATTACCGAAAAAAGACCAGTTTCAGTGTAGTTAGGTGTGCGGCCAAGAATGTTTTCAATCAGTGCAAATTCTTCGTCGGTCAAACCCATTTGCTGGTAAACTTTTTCTGCTTTGATCTGAGTAGGATTTGGTTCAAGCGTTGACAACATGTGCTTCCCTCCAAGCTTTTACAATCGATTGAAACATTTTTAAACCATCAGCTCCGCCGAGGAGCTCATCAACCGCTCTTTCTGGGTGCGGCATCATTCCTAGGACATTGCCTTTTTCATTGGTGATTCCTGCAATATCCGCAAGACTTCCGTTCGGATTTTGATTATAGGTAAAAGCAATTTGGTTATTTGCTTTCAGTTTGGCTAGTGTCTCTTCATCGCAATAATAATTTCCTTCTCCATGTGCGACAGGGATCATGATGCTTTCTCCTTCCCCATACGCGTTTGTAAACATGGTCTGATTGTTCTCCACTTTTAGTTCGACTGGTTTACAAATGAACGATAGGCTCTCGTTTCGTCTCATTCCCCCTGGAAGCAGACCTGCTTCAAGAAGAATTTGAAATCCATTACAAACGCCAAGGACTGGCTTTCCGGCTTCCGCTGCTTTTACTACCTCTTTCATTACGCGGCTGAAACGGGCAATCGCTCCTGTGCGCAGGTAGTCCCCAAAAGAGAAACCTCCAGGCAGCAAAATGGCGTCAAACTCGTCTAGATTATCGGCATCATGCCATACATATTCCACTTCTTCTCCAAGTTCATCCTTAACGGCATGAAACATATCAACGTCACAATTTGATCCAGGAAATACGATTACCGCAAATTTCACAGTGTCACACACTCCTCTACCTCGTAACGATAATCTTCAATAACCGGATTCGCTAACAGGTTGGTACAAATTTCATTAACGACTTCATTAATATCACGATCTGATTTTTCAATTGTTAACTCCATGAATTTTCCGATACGGACATCTGTTACTTGTTTATAGTTTAATGAATGTAAGGAATGCGTCACTGCTTTTCCTTGTGGATCTAAAACACTTTCCCTTAATGTTACATAAACCTTAACTTTATACATGCTGATGTCCTCCCAATTTCGCTAAAATAGTTTCATAGGCTTCTGTTAAACTTCCTAAATCCCGGCGGAATACATCCTTATCGAGCTTTTCATTGGTTTCTTTATCCCACAGTCTGCAGGTATCTGGAGAAATCTCATCGGCAAGTAAAATTTGCCCGTTATGGTCTTTGCCGAACTCGAGTTTAAAATCGATTAAACGAATCCCGAGCTCATTGAAAAAGCTTGATAAAATTGCATTGATTTGAAGTGCTTTATTCTTTAAAATTTCAAGTTCTTTGACGGTTGCTGCCTTTAGCTCAAGAATGTGATCAACAGTCACAAGCGGGTCGCCCAAAGCATCGTCTTTAAGATAAAATTCAACGATAGGAGTAGACAGTTCTTTGCCTTCTTCAATTCCCAAACGATTTGAAAGTGTTCCTGCTGCGACATTGCGGACAACGACTTCAAGAGGAATAATCGATACTCTTTTCACCAGCTGCTCAGTTTCTGATACTCGTTTGATAAAATGTTTTTTTTGAATCGATGCCTTGTTCTTTTAGCTTTAAAAATAACAAACTAGTAATCTCGTTATTCAAACGGCCTTTTCCAGTAATAGTGGCTTTCTTTTGACCGTTAAAAGCAGTTGCGGAATCTTTATATTGAACCAACACGACTTGTTCATCGTCAGTTGTAAAAATCTTTTTCGCTTTGCCCTCGTAAAGCATTTCTCTCATCCTAACGCACCCCTATTCATAATATTGTGAATTTATCTCACATGAGAAGGGCAGACCTCGCCCTTCATCATCATTTAATTTATCCATTTAACCCTAAGCGATCAAAAATGGTATCCACATGCTGGAGATGGTAGTTATAGTTAAAGCAATCTGCAATCTCTTCTTGTGAAAGCAATGAGGTAATCTTATCTTCCGCCTCAATTAAACCGCGGAATGGTACTTGTTTCTCCCAGGCTTCCATCGCTTTAGGCTGTACCGTATCATAAGCCTCTTCACGTGATAACCCCTTATCAATCAAAGCTAATAGGACACGCTGAGAGTAAATCAATCCCAAAGTACGCTCCATATTGCGTTTCATATTCTCTGGGAACACCGTTAGATTTTTCACAATGTTGCCAAAGCGGTTTAGCATGTAGTTCAAGGCAATTGTCGCATCCGGAAGGATAATCCGCTCTGCAGACGAATGTGAAATATCACGCTCATGCCATAGCGGTACATTTTCATAGGCAGTCATCATATAGCCGCGAATCACGCGTGCCAATCCTGTCATGTTCTCTGAACCAATTGGATTCCGTTTATGCGGCATTGCCGAAGAACCCTTTTGACCCTTTGCAAAGAACTCCTCTACTTCACGAGTCTCACTCTTTTGTAAGCCGCGAACTTCAACTGCAAACTTTTCTATTGAAGTCGCAATCAACGCAAGCGTAGACATATAGTGCGCGTGACGGTCACGCTGTAAGGTTTGTGTTGAGATTGGCGCTGGGCTTGTTCCTAATTTTTCGCAAACATATTGCTCTACAAATGGATTAATGTTTGCATAGGTCCCTACAGCACCGGAAATCTTGCCAAACTCCACGCCTTTAGCAGCCTGTTTAAAGCGCTCAAGGTTGCGCTTCATTTCTTCATACCATAAGGCCATCTTTAATCCAAAAGTAGTTGGTTCAGCGTGGACTCCATGTGTGCGGCCCATCATTACCGTAAACTTATGTTCAATCGCTTTATTTTTTAAAATCTCAATGAAGTTTTCGATATCTTTTAAGATAATCGCGTTAGCCTGCTTTAAGAGATAGGATAGTGCGGTATCGACTACGTCAGTTGATGTTAATCCATAATGGACCCATTTGCGTTCCTCACCCAATGTTTCCGAAACTGCACGGGTAAAGGCGACGACATCGTGTCTAGTTTCCTCTTCAATTTCTTTAATTCTGTCGATATTGAAAGAAGCATTCTCGCGTAATTTTTTCACATCTTCTTTTGGGATTTCCCCTAACTCTGCCCATGCTTCACAAGCAAGAATTTCAACCTCGAGCCAGGCATTAAAACGGTTTTCCTCCGTCCAAATAGCTCCCATTTCTGGTCTTGTATAACGATCAATCATTCATTTATCCCCCGATCTTTTCTTTAGCAGTTTCCCAGATGCTGCTTTCATCAATTTCTTTAAGAGCCGTCTCTACGTTCTCTCGTAATATGGTTATATGCCCCATTTTGCGTTTGACCTTTGCTTCCTTCTTCCCGTACAAATGTACTTTCCAACCATTTAAGTCCGGAATCTCTTCATACAGGTTCTCCAGATGCTCACCTAATAGGTTGACCATAACAGCAGGTTTTAACAACTGTGTACTCCCTAATTGCCAATTGCAGATCGCCCGGATGTGCTGCTCAAATTGCGACGTCTCGCAAGCCTCAATTGTATAATGACCGGAGTTATGCGGGCGTGGTGCCAACTCATTAATAAAAATGGTACCGTCACTGTTTACGAACATCTCAACAGCCAGTGTCCCAACAAGCTCAAGCGAATCCGCAATCTGCTTTGCCTTTTGAATCGCATCTAACTCAGTTGCCTGCGAAATTCGCGCCGGTACAATCGTTTTATGCAAAATATTTTCCTTATGGATGTTTTCAGCCACCGGAAAAATCGCTGTTTCTCCATCCATCCTTCGAGTTACAATGACCGAAATTTCTTTTTCAAAGGGAATCCATTTCTCTAACACACAAGCACCGTGTGTTAGGAGCGGCTCCGCCTTTTTTAGATCCTGTTCTTCTCTAATTACCAACTGGCCTTTTCCATCATAACCGCCTCTTGCAGTCTTTAATACAGCCGGGTAACTAATCTCATCTATTTTTAAAAATAAATCCTGCCGTGTACTAATGACTGCGTATGGTGCCACTTCCACACCCGCTTGCTGGATAGCTGCTTTCTCCTTAATCCGATCCTGCGTGATCGTCAGCAGCTTTGGACCCTGAGGTACATAGGCCTGGTCACAAATCCAGCTTAACGTATCGGCATCTATATTTTCAAATTCATACGTAATGACATCACTTACTTCAGCTAAGCGGCCGATAGCTTCTCTGTCGTCGTATGCCCCGATAACTTCTATATCTGCTACTTGTCCACAGGGCGAGTCTTGCGTGGGCTCTAAAACAGCGATTCGAAAGCCTTGTGCCCTCGCTGCCAAAGCCATCATTCTTCCAAGCTGGCCGCCTCCGATGATTCCAATCGTTTCACCTGGTAAAATCGTCTTCTTATCCAAGTTGATCACTACTTTCTAGTACCTCTTGTTTAGTGGCTTCTCTTCTTGCCTCTAATCTGCCTGCAAGCGCCTGGTCTTCCGTTGCGATAATTTGTGCTGCTAATAATCCCGCATTAACTGCACCTGCTTTTCCGATAGCCACTGTGGCCACCGGTACACCGCCCGGCATTTGGACGATCGACAGCAGGGAATCTATCCCCTTTAGCGCTTGGGTTTGAACAGGAACCCCAATAACCGGCAAGGTTGTTTTGGCTGCAACCATCCCAGGAAGATGGGCAGCACCGCCTGCTCCAGCAATGATCACCTTTAGCCCTTTGTTTCTAGCTTCTTCTGCATATTTGAACATTAAATCTGGTGTACGATGTGCGGAAACGACCTTTTTTTCATAAGTGACCTCTAACTGGTCTAAAACTTCACATGTATATTTCATGGTTTCCCAATCTGATTTGCTTCCCATGATGACACCAACAAGTGTGGTCATTCTAGATCCCCCTTTTAAAAGGCAAAATAAAATGCCCGTAACAAATAGCTTCTCAATGTAAGAGAAAGCCATTTGTCCGGGCATGTTGAAGAAATAAAATAAAGTAAGGGACAAGCCCTTTTGCCGAACATATTGACTTTCCCTCATAGTCCAATAATTTACGGTTATTGGGTAGAAACTTATGGGCCATATTCCCATGGATATACGAGGGTAAAAATAGTTGTTTGATCCGATAGCTTTATCTTACCAACCATCACCTTAGGTGTCAATAAATATGTCGAACATTATTTTTAAATAACACTATAATGTTCGTGTTTTACTCGATTAACTTAGCTTCAAAGACAATTTGGCGGCCAATAGGTTCATAAATGGTTTCGCCTGCTTTTTTTACCTCTTGAAATATTGGCTTCTCTGTCCGCCGGACGGGAGCATATCCCTGCTGTTTCATCCTATTCAGACATTCCTCAATACTTTCATTTTCCTGCAGCTCGAATAATAGTTTTTTCTTGCTCATGAAAACAACTTCCCTCTTTTCACTGATTTCACCCAAAAGCCGCCATGAATTGATTTTGGTTCATATGAAATAATAAAGGCTTTGGGATCTAAACTTTTAATCATATCATATAGTTTTAATTCAAATTTTCGGGGAGTAAGGATTTGCATCGCCATTCGATTTCCTTCCAGACCATGTGCAGCCCAGTCGGTCACCCCATAGCCTTTCTCTCTTAAAAGTTTAGGTAGATCCTTATCGTACTCCGCGGTAATTACATTCACCGTAATGTATCCTAGAGCGAGCTTCTCTTCAATCTTCATCCCAACAATGACTCCAATTCCATATCCTACTGCATAAGCAATCAGATTCTGGATTTCATTTAGGTTATTGAGAACGAGGCCAAGTCCCAGCACATATATGACAACCTCAATCATACTTAGACCAGCAGCTAAATACCTCTGTCCCTTTAAGGTCAAAATCATCCTTATCGTAAAAAAAGAAACATAAATGATATTAATGACTAAGATAATCCCTACCATCATAAAACTATTGTCTAACACTTTTGGCCCTCCTTCTTCTTACACTTTTCTCACTTTAACACAGATTTATTTTTCAAATCATGATTAATCTTATTTATTTGTACAGAATAACAAAAAATCATTCTAGGTAAAAGGACGGTTAGAATGTTAAAAAAAGTTATTTTGTTCATGTTTCTATTTACAGTTCCCAATCTATCCTTAGCCATAACTTTTGCAAGTCAGAAACAAGTTATCCATAAAGCGGCCTTTATTAGAACCAATGATCTGTGGATAAAAGTTGGAAGTAGGGAAAACAAGGTTACTAACAATGAGTATATTAGGTATCCAAAGTGGTCGCCTGATGGAAATTGGATTGCCTACCTTAAAGAAAAAAAGAATGAGGAAACAAAGCTCCTCAATGATGGGGAATTGTGGCTATTCAATCTTAAAATAAATAAACATTTTAAAATAAAATCAGGTGTGAATAAAAATTTCCAATGGGCACCTCGAGACAATAAAATTTCTTTTTTAGTAAGGAGGGATTTATATTCCCTGAATCTCGAACCAGCCATTCCATTCCTCGCTACAAAAGTGGCAGACCATATTGAAAATTTCTCTTGGCTTCCTGATGGCAACGGGATTTTAACATCATCAAAAAAGAGCAATCAGCTTCACTCAGATATCCTTTTATCTAAAATAACTCTTAAAACACACAAACCAGTGATCAAGCTGATTTTTACTATTCCAGTTCGTGACAATGATTTTTTTATCAGTACAAGTCAGTTTAAATGGTCGTATGACCAAAAGTGGATTAGTTTCTTACTAATTCCAACAGCCTCATTGTCAGCAGACGCTAATACGCTTTGTTTGATATCCCAGGACGGGCAAGTCTATAGTAGAGCTGGTGAGATGCTGAATGATGAGAAATGGTTTAAGTGGGCACCCTCTGAAAGGTCACTTGGATATGTTAAGGGAGTCGGAAGAGAAGCAAATCTTAATAAGCGGACTGAAATTATTCTTGTTCCTTCAATGAGTAAAATGGTATTTACTCCAGAAGGTTATGTTGATAGGGACATTTCATGGAAGAATGACCAGATCATTTATATTGCCCGTGCTAAAGAAGACCCTCATGCAGATTTTAGCAAAAGGTCATTGCCAAGTATTTACAAGGTTAATCTGTCTGCCGGTCAGCAAACTCAGGTAACCTTCCCTTCTGAAAAAGAAGCGGATTTTGTCCCTCAATACATTGGTAATAAACTTCTTTGGATTAGGACAAATAAATTTACTGCTTCAATATTTGTCTTAGAGGATAAAAAAGAGCGAAAGTGGATTAAAAATATAACGATGGCAAGCTCTTATTATGATCGATGGAATTGGGAAGAGGTGTTTAGTATCTATACCGGCGGTGATCTCTAAAATTCCAATAGAAGTACATCTATTGAAGGGAATTACCATTTTATTTATATTGTTTCTATTAGTATAGGTTCTATTAGCCGAATACTAGTTAGTTGGAATGCACAAAAAAAGACAATCATTAAAGATTGTCTTTTTTCGTGCCTGGCAACGTCCTACTCTCACAGGGGCAAAGCCCCAACTACCATCGGCGCTGAGAAGCTTAACTTCCGTGTTCGGTATGGGAACGGGTGTGACCTTCTCGCCTTAATTACCAGACTATTTAATTGAAAGATCGCTCTCTCAAAACTAGATAATGTAGAAGAAACTTTATAAAAACGAGCTTATTCGCTTTAGACTATGGTTAAGTCCTCGATCGATTAGTATCAGTCAGCTCCACATGTCGCCACGCTTCCACCTCTGACCTATCAACCTGATCATCTTTCAGGGATCTTACTAGCTTACGCTATGGGAAATCTCATCTTGAGGGGGGCTTCATGCTTAGATGCTTTCAGCACTTATCCCGTCCGCACATAGCTACCCAGCGATGCCTTTGGCAAGACAACTGGTACACCAGCGGTGCGTCCATCCCGGTCCTCTCGTACTAAGGACAGCTCCTCTCAAATTTCCTGCGCCCACGACGGATAGGGACCGAACTGTCTCACGACGTTCTGAACCCAGCTCGCGTACCGCTTTAATGGGCGAACAGCCCAACCCTTGGGACCGACTACAGCCCCAGGATGCGATGAGCCGACATCGAGGTGCCAAACCTCCCCGTCGATGTGGACTCTTGGGGGAGATAAGCCTGTTATCCCCGGGGTAGCTTTTATCCGTTGAGCGATGGCCCTTCCATGCGGAACCACCGGATCACTAAGCCCGACTTTCGTCCCTGCTCGACTTGTAGGTCTCGCAGTCAAGCTCCCTTGTGCCTTTACACTCTACGAATGATTTCCAACCATTCTGAGGGAACCTTTGGGCGCCTCCGTTACTCTTTAGGAGGCGACCGCCCCAGTCAAACTGCCCACCTGACACTGTCTCCCACCCCGATCAGGGGTGCGGGTTAGAATTTCAATACAGCCAGGGTAGTATCCCACCGACGCCTCCACCGAAGCTGGCGCTCCGGCTTCTCAGGCTCCTACCTATCCTGTACAAGCTGTACCAAAATTCAATATCAGGCTACAGTAAAGCTCCACGGGGTCTTTCCGTCCTGTCGCGGGTAACCTGCATCTTCACAGGTACTATAATTTCACCGAGTCTCTCGTTGAGACAGTGCCCAGATCGTTACGCCTTTCGTGCGGGTCGGAACTTACCCGACAAGGAATTTCGCTACCTTAGGACCGTTATAGTTACGGCCGCCGTTTACTGGGGCTTCGATTCAGAGCTTCGCGTGAGCTAACTCCTCCTCTTAACCTTCCAGCACCGGGCAGGCGTCAGCCCCTATACTTCGCCTTGCGGCTTCGCAGAGACCTGTGTTTTTGCTAAACAGTCGCCTGGGCCTATTCACTGCGGCTCTTCGAGGCTATGAACCCCAAAGAGCACCCCTTCTCCCGAAGTTACGGGGTCATTTTGCCGAGTTCCTTAACGAGAGTTCTCTCGCTCACCTTAGGATTCTCTCCTCGCCTACCTGTGTCGGTTTGCGGTACGGGCACCTTTTATCTCGCTAGAGGCTTTTCTTGGCAGTGTGGAATCAGGAACTTCGGTACTATATTTCCCTCGCTGTCACAGCTCAGCCTTCGCGAGAAGCGGATTTTCCTGCTTCTCAGCCTAACTGCTTAGACGCACATATCCAACAGTGCGCTTACCCTATCCTCCTGCGTCCCCCCATCACTCAAACGATAAAGAGGTGGTACAGGAATATCAACCTGTTGTCCATCGCCTACGCCTTTCGGCCTCGGCTTAGGTCCCGACTAACCCTGAGCGGACGAGCCTTCCTCAGGAAACCTTAGGCATTCGGTGGATGAGATTCTCACTCATCTTTCGCTACTCATACCGGCATTCTCACTTCTAAGCGCTCCACCAGTCCTTACGGTCTAGCTTCAACGCCCTTAGAACGCTCTCCTACCACTGACACCAACGGTGTCAATCCACAGCTTCGGTGATACGTTTAGCCCCGGTACATTTTCGGCGCAGAGTCACTCGACCAGTGAGCTATTACGCACTCTTTAAATGGTGGCTGCTTCTAAGCCAACATCCTGGTTGTCTAAGCAACTCCACATCCTTTTCCACTTAACGTATACTTTGGGACCTTAGCTGGTGGTCTGGGCTGTTTCCCTTTTGACTACGGATCTTATCACTCGCAGTCTGACTCCCACGGATAAGTCTTTGGCATTCGGAGTTTGTCTGAATTCGGTAACCCGATGAGGGCCCCTAGTCCAAACAGTGCTCTACCTCCAAGACTCTAACTACGTGAGGCTAGCCCTAAAGCTATTTCGGAGAGAACCAGCTATCTCCAAGTTCGATTGGAATTTCTCCGCTACCCACACCTCATCCCCGCACTTTTCAACGTGCGTGGGTTCGGGCCTCCATCCAGTGTTACCTGGACTTCACCCTGGACATGGGTAGATCACCTGGTTTCGGGTCTACGACCACATACTCATACGCCCTATTCAGACTCGCTTTCGCTGCGGCTCCGTCTCTTCAACTTAACCTTGCATGTAATCGTAACTCGCCGGTTCATTCTACAAAAGGCACGCTATCACCCATTAACGGGCTCTAACTACTTGTAGGCACACGGTTTCAGGAACTATTTCACTCCCCTTCCGGGGTGCTTTTCACCTTTCCCTCACGGTACTGGTTCACTATCGGTCACTAGGGAGTATTTAGCCTTGGGAGATGGTCCTCCCTGCTTCCGACCGGATTTCACGTGTCCGGCCGTACTCAGGATCCACTCAGGAGGGAACGAAGTTTCAACTACAGGGCTTTTACCTTCTATGACGGGCCTTTCCAGACCGCTTCATCTACCCCGTTCCTTTGTAACTCCATGTTGAGTGTCCTACAACCCCAAGAGGCAAGCCTCTTGGTTTGGGCTAATCCCGTTTCGCTCGCCGCTACTTAGGGAATCGCGTTTGCTTTCTCTTCCTCCGGGTACTTAGATGTTTCAGTTCCCCGGGTCTGCCATCAATACCCTATGTATTCAGGTAAAGATACTGCTCCATTACGAGCAGTGGGTTTCCCCATTCGGAAATCTCCGGATCAAAGCTTACTTACAGCTCCCCGAAGCATATCGGTGTTAGTCCCGTCCTTCATCGGCTCCTAGTGCCAAGGCATTCACCGTGCGCCCTTTCTAACTTAACCTAAAAGGTTTTACTCTATTTAATAGAGAGAAAAAACTAAAATGGCGATTTTACTCGGTTTTTACTTGGTTTCTTCTATACGATTATCTAGTTTTCAAAGAACGATTAAAAAAAGCCTTGAGAGATTGCACTCTCAAAACTAAACAAACAGAAAACCATCAAACAAACGTTTTGTCTGGCTCATATGTCCAGCTTATATCCTTAGAAAGGAGGTGATCCAGCCGCACCTTCCGATACGGCTACCTTGTTACGACTTCACCCCAATCATCTGTCCCACCTTAGGCGGCTGGCTCCTTACGGTTACCCCACCGACTTCGGGTGTTACAAACTCTCGTGGTGTGACGGGCGGTGTGTACAAGGCCCGGGAACGTATTCACCGCGGCATGCTGATCCGCGATTACTAGCGATTCCGGCTTCATGTAGGCGAGTTGCAGCCTACAATCCGAACTGAGAATGGTTTTATGGGATTGGCTAGGCCTCGCGGCTTTGCTGCCCTTTGTACCATCCATTGTAGCACGTGTGTAGCCCAGGTCATAAGGGGCATGATGATTTGACGTCATCCCCACCTTCCTCCGGTTTGTCACCGGCAGTCACCTTAGAGTGCCCAACTGAATGCTGGCAACTAAGATCAAGGGTTGCGCTCGTTGCGGGACTTAACCCAACATCTCACGACACGAGCTGACGACAACCATGCACCACCTGTCACTCTGTCCCCCGAAGGGGAAATTCCTATCTCTAGGAGTGTCAGAGGATGTCAAGACCTGGTAAGGTTCTTCGCGTTGCTTCGAATTAAACCACATGCTCCACCGCTTGTGCGGGCCCCCGTCAATTCCTTTGAGTTTCAGCCTTGCGGCCGTACTCCCCAGGCGGAGTGCTTAATGCGTTAGCTGCAGCACTAAAGGGCGGAAACCCTCTAACACTTAGCACTCATCGTTTACGGCGTGGACTACCAGGGTATCTAATCCTGTTTGCTCCCCACGCTTTCGCGCCTCAGCGTCAGTTACAGACCAGAAAGCCGCCTTCGCCACTGGTGTTCCTCCACATCTCTACGCATTTCACCGCTACACGTGGAATTCCGCTTTCCTCTTCTGCACTCAAGTCCCCCAGTTTCCAATGACCCTCCACGGTTGAGCCGTGGGCTTTCACATCAGACTTAAAGGACCGCCTGCGCGCGCTTTACGCCCAATAATTCCGGACAACGCTTGCCACCTACGTATTACCGCGGCTGCTGGCACGTAGTTAGCCGTGGCTTTCTGGTTAGGTACCGTCAAGGTACCGGCAGTTACTCCGGTACTTGTTCTTCCCTAACAACAGAGCTTTACGACCCGAAGGCCTTCATCGCTCACGCGGCGTTGCTCCATCAGACTTTCGTCCATTGTGGAAGATTCCCTACTGCTGCCTCCCGTAGGAGTCTGGGCCGTGTCTCAGTCCCAGTGTGGCCGATCACCCTCTCAGGTCGGCTACGCATCGTCGCCTTGGTGAGCCGTTACCTCACCAACTAGCTAATGCGCCGCGGGCCCATCTGTAAGTGTCAGCCGAAACCGACTTTCAACTTTTCCTCATGAGAGGAAAAGGATTATCCGGTATTAGCACCGGTTTCCCGGTGTTATCCCAGTCTTACAGGCAGGTTGCCCACGTGTTACTCACCCGTCCGCCGCTAATCAACAGGAGCAAGCTCCTGTTGATTCGCTCGACTTGCATGTATTAGGCACGCCGCCAGCGTTCGTCCTGAGCCAGGATCAAACTCTCCGAGAAAGTTGATTTAGCTCATTTTGTTACGTTGGCTTCATTTCATAAGAAATGAATAATTATTGTTTGTTGACGTTTTTGTTTGTTTAGTTTTCAAAGAACAATTTAATGAGACAACTTTTATATCTTATCAGTTATCTTCGATGCTGTCAACAACTATTTTCTATCTTTTAAATAATAGCTTAATAGTTTTGCTGGCAACTTTTATATAATAACACCAACTTATTTTGGTGTCAACCATATTTATTATTTTAAAAAGGTATCCTTTTTCAACTTTTTAAATATCACCCATTATTGAAATGATTTATATTTAAGTCATAGTTTATCATTTAATATGCAAAAAAACGCCTGAGTAGGCCTAGTACTCAAGCGTTTTAGATCATTATGAGTTTTTACGCGCCTTAGAGGATTCGAACCTCTGACCGTACGCTTAGAAGGCTTATGCTCTAAACTGCTCAAACCGCTATATGAACGCATTTTGAAACGGGCACTGATACGGTCATTTGACGAACTTTCGACCGTTTCATTATAACACGGTATATATTAGGAAGAAAAGTCGTTGAAATACAATATTAATGTAATAAAAAAGAGTGGACGTCAAATCCACTCAACAAAACTTGGAAGACGTAATAAACCTGCCTTTGTAAAATTACGATATTTTACACGGCACCTTCACGGCTCAATAAATGCAGTATCCTTCTCTTTACGTATCACTGACTTACCGTATATATACTTACGAACCAACTGATTTGTACCCAGCTCCAATACTCCTGCATAACACCCATCATCAAACGTTAGTAATAACCCGAATTCCCCTGATTTACGATAGCCAACGACATATACTTCCGAATACTGATAGTTAACACCTTCAACCACGAGTGTGAACGTTTGCCGACTTCATAACAGACTCTTTCCGTTTTAAGACGATACCCTCGAGGGCTTGCGCTTTAACAGCGTCAAAATAGGCTTCACCGTTACCTTCAATAAACTGTGTCTTGGCGATTAACGAAGAATCTGTTTGTACTATTTCCACTAGTATATCTTTACGCTCATGTAATGGTAGATATGTGATCCGTTCTCCTTTGTGTTGCAAAACGTCAAAAGCGACAAAAGTAATTGGCGACTTATCTTTCGAACTCATGAAACGGCTCATTACTGCTTCAAAGTCGGGTCTACCATGATTGTCACTTACTATTAACTCTCCATCGAGTACGGTACCTCGGGGAATTTCGATGTGATTTCGTTATTTTGCCGTGAATACAAACGGACTTTACCCGAGTCAGCAACTGAATATATTAAACGGATGCCGTCTAATTTTAGTTCCGTGATGCAATCGGTCGAATTTGAACGGTTGATCCTATTTATGCAATAGCATAGGCGATATATACATAACACAACACCTCTACAATATTTAACAGAATATAATTGTAAATTGAATGGAAACCCCAAGTATCAACGATTGTCGCATTTGGCGATTTAAATTTATATGGCTTTTTTTAATGAAATAAAAAGACCGCCAAATTAATGGCCGCCTTTTAACAACTATATTAGTAAGCAGGAGTAGTAACATAACATTGTGAGAGTGGTCACAACACTCCTGAAAACAATAGTTTGTCTCACAGGCACCATTGGCATGATCACAATAAAATGCTTATTCTCCTTCAAAATATGTAAAATCTACCTCTTTAACTACAAACTTCTTTTTAATACCTACACCAATATTGTTTTCTATCATTAATTTTGCCAAGCGTTTTCCATCAATAAGAATTATTTTCTTAGTTTCTAATCTTTCAACATATTCTTTTGCACCTGATGTAAAGGTTGAAGTAGTAATAAATATCCCTTTTCTGGCTCCTTTAGCATCTAATGCACCTGAAAAACTCATTACCTCTGGTCTACCGACTGAATTCTCCCACTTTTTTGCTTGAATATATATATTATCTAAGCCAAGCTTGTCTTCTTTGATAATTCCGTCCAATCCACCGTCATTTGTTTTTTCAGTAACTTGTCCATCCCCATATCCCATAGCAGTCATTAATTCTACAACAATTGTTTCTAATCTTCTCCAATGTGCTTGTTTTAATTGATCAATTAGATCCTTTACTAAATCATTTTCAATTTCTTCAACTTTTTCTTCAACAACTTCAAACGGATCAACTAATTTTTCTAATTCTTTTATCTCTTCATTAATATCTTCTGCGTTATCGTTAAGGAGTTCAATACCTTCTTCTGTGATTTGGTACGTGAATTTACTTACTTCATCGATGAATCCTTGTTTTTTCAAACTAAATCTCGCAGTCCTCATTCTATGCGAAAAAATACTATCTTTACTATTTTGATAAGTCATATTCCTTTGATCTTCACTTAGAGAAAAATAAGACGAAACAGCATTGTTTAACATGGATGTAGTATGCGGTTTTTTATCACTTAAAATAGAAAGTACAGGCAAGACCAAATCTTTTTGACTGGGAACTGTATCAGCGATATTCTTAATATAACCACTCATAGATTTACTTGTATGTTTATCAAATGCCTGCTTTAGCTCAGTGTCACTTTCAGGTATTCCATTCACTTTAAATATCTCTAAGATTTCAGAACTTGTTAAACCGTTCTCGCTCATCCTTTTAATTAAAGTCAATATTTTATAAGACTCTTCTGTATAGTAAACTTTATTTTTTCCCACAATATAAGGAATATAATCTTTAAAGTTTTTCACCCATCTCCTACCATTAGCTTCAGACCAACCAACTTTTGCAGACAATGCTTTCTTGCTCATTAGATTACTATCCATTAATTCGCCCCAATTCTTCCTCTACACATGACTAATTTTACCATAAAAACACTTTTCAATATTTATTTTTTGTAGGCATCAAGGTCCAAAACATTAATAAAAATTCTCATGAAGGGTTTGATAATTATGTCCATAGACGTGAATCATCAGGCACATGGCGATAAAACATATCTCCCCTGGTTCGTGATACGGTACCCCCATTAATCTATTGATCCATACTCATTCGTCTCTATTCCGTTTACCAAACAGTTTGTCTACATTATCGAATGTTTCATCTAGGAACCAAAAAAAAATGATCGCCAGTTAGACGATCATCGGTTATAAAAGTAAAGCACCCCGATAGCTAGTATTCGAGAGAAAAATGTATTAAACTGAGGGATTTTTTTCACAAACATGTTGCTGATGTATATCTTTAAATACAAAATATCTAATACCTAATAAATATATCGAAAAGTATTCTCAGCCTAATTAATGTATGTCTTTCTTTTTATTTCTTCCACCTCTTACTTCTGCTATATCAGCTATAGCCAAAAAGGCAGTCGTATCAATTTCGTCAACGATATTCTTAAGTTCTGCTTCTTCTAGACGTGTTATGACGCAAAAAATCACCTTTGTGTCATCTCCTGAATATGCACCTTCACCATTCATGTAGGTTACACCACGCCCCAACCTAGCAAGTATAGCATCTCCTATTTCTTTATTCTTATTGCTAAAAATCCATGCGGATTTTGATTGTTCCAAACCTAGAACAACTACATCTATTGTTTTAAACGCAATTATATAGGCAAGTATGGAGTACATTGCTCTATCCCATGTGAAAACAAATCCTGCTGCACCTAAAATAAAAAGGTTAAAAAACATTATGATTTCACCAACAGAAAAAGGTACTTTTTTATTAATTAATATCGCAAGTATTTCAGTTCCGTCCAAGGCTCCGCCATAACGAATAACTAGTCCTACCCCAACTCCCAAAATTATTCCCCCAAAAATTGTAGCTAGAAGAATGTCATCTGTAAAAGCTGGGATGGGATAAAAGAGCGATGTGAAAATAGAAAGAACAATAATACCGAAGACTGATGATATCGCAAATGTTTTTCCAATTTGCTTATAACCTAAATAAAAAAACGGTAAGTTGAGAATGAAAATAAATAACCCTAAAGGTAATCCAGAAATATGGGAAAGCATAATGGATATACCAGTTATCCCCCCGTCTATAACATTGTTCGGGACAAGGAAAATCTCTAACCCTATCGCCATCAAAACAGCCCCGATAAAAATAGCAATAACACGTTTTAAAACATTAGTTTTTGATAATTTTTTCTTCGATAGTTCTGTCATCCTTATCTCCTTCTAGTATGTAATGTTTCCTTTTATTTTTCCCTAATTATTATAGGGACATTAACATAAACTGGTTTTATGTATAAAAACAAAAGAACCTGTTACAAGTGGACATGATTTTATCCCTCTGGTGACAAATTATCATCGTAATGTGTATTAATATTCATCCGAGAAGTAAAATGAATAAGAAAATTGTATTTTCTGCTTGTGTCTGGGGGTATCCTGATTTTGTTAGGTTCCCTTTTTCACATGGCATTTGATTGGTTCGATAAAAGTAGTAAATAAAACGAGCAAGCTTTTCAGCCTCCCATTCAAATTAGGACATTTCGTTATTATGTGATACACTTTGTTTACCATTTGATTTACTTGTTTACATGTGCCCTACTCATTCGTGAGTGGGGCTCCTTGTTTTTAAAAGAAGAAATAAAAAAAACAGACTCTATAAAGAGCCTGCTTTAGTTTGTTCTTATTATTAAGCTTTACGCACGTTAGCCGCTTGAGCTCCACGTTGACCTTGCTCAACGTCAAAAGTAACTGCTTGACCTTCGTCTAAAGATTTGAAACCTTCGCCTTGGATCGCTGAGAAATGAACGAATACGTCTTCTCCGCCTTCACGCTCGATAAATCCGAAACCTTTTTCTGCGTTAAACCATTTTACTTTACCTTGTTCCATTTTGTTTCCTCCTGCTGTGTGCTTTACACACATTGTGTTACTATCCTTGCACTCAGTGATCATCAAGACGAAAAGTTAATCTTATACTATCCTTTACACCGAACAAAAATAATTCTTCTAAAGTTTAACATTTTTTAAAAGTATTTGCAAGAAGACGTAAACAAAACCATTTTTGCCATTCATGAATTATCATACCTAGTTTTGGATTCTTATGTTGCTCTTATTCAAGTAAAGCACCCATATAGCATTCCTGTAGATCGTTATTTTTCGACTTTGAAAAAAATAAGGCTCCTCAGTAAGATATGAGTATAGACACCACTCTAACTCACAACTTAGGAGGAACCCTACTATGAAGTTTAAAATGCAAAACAAACAAAATCAACTAATAGAAAGAATTTCCGTTAAACACCTCGTTGTTGGTGTGGACATTGCTCAACAATTACATGTAGCACGAGCTGTTAATTTCCGTGGAATTGTTGTCGGAGATCCACTTACATTCAAAAATAATGAAGAAGGTTTTGCTAGTTTATTGAAATGGATTATAAATCTTCAAAAATTAAATAACCTAGATGAAGTTATAATTGGGATGGAACCTACTGGACACTACTGGATCAATCTTTCAAAATGGCTTTCCAATCAAGATATTGAAGTAGTAACGGTAAATCCACATTTAGTAAAAAAGAATAAAGAAAATCGTGATAATACTCAATCAAAAAGTGATAAAAAAGATGCCTTAGTTATTGCGGATAGGGTAAAGAACGGATACTACTCTGAAGTTAGGTTCACATCGGAATCATTCGAATTCTACTTCGCCATGCGGGACTACACTTAGCCGAAGCAAGTTCGGGCAAATGGAAAGGACAAATTGTTATTTCGAAGCGTGGAAAGTCGAGATTAAGGCGATTCCTCTTCCTGGCAACCATGAGTCTAGTTGCGAATAATCCAGAATTTAAAGCATTACACACTCATAATGTTAAAGCTAAGAAAATGAAGAAAATGAAATCAATTATGAAGTTAGTTGGCAAGTTGGCTAGGATTTTTGTGGGAATCTCTAAACGTAATGAATCCTATTGTTCTGATAAACTCAAACCATTATCACCGATGGCGGCATAATAAACATACTAAATTATAAGTCATCCATTTTAGGAGAAAGTGTAAATTTATTACCGAATGTTGGCTTATTCGTAGGATTTCAAATATGTACGGCGTACCAGATTACTTAAACATAAGGGCACAGACCCATTCCTATAGCAAAACTGGCCTCCACCCCTTGGATAGGCATGACGAAGGAATGATAGGGCAATTGACCCGTTGAGACATGGGAGGGAAAGCCTCCAGGGGCGGCGTGGAGCATGTACATCATATGGTAAAATATGGAGTAGTATTGCACTCCTTTATTTCACTATGCCTTCACGAAGCCAAAATGGTCTGAAATCACATCCTTTAACCGTTAAACCTATTCAAATGGGTATGAAATCCTGCGAATAAGCGAGTATTTGGGAGAAAATCGTATTAAACTGAGGGAGTTTAAGTGCTATTGTTCACAATCTCTTTTTCACTAAATATTACTTCTAATATAGGGTTAACTCTTGAATATAAATTTTTTTAGCAACAATCCTAATGTAATACCAAAAATGATGGTGCTGAAAATATGAGAATAATAATCATTGATTGGTCTAATATCGATATACTTACCTTCTATTAATGCTGTGAATAATAGTTCACATGCTAACCAGGCAAATAAAGTGCCCACGGTCGTTTTTATAACTAAATGGAATGAACCAAACTTTTCAAATATAAAGTAAAGTAAGACTGCAAAAACACTACTAACTAAAAAATCTACAATTAATCCTATGAAAAATACAGGTCTGTTAAATGTAATAATAAGACTTGATAATTCATAAATACCAAACTTTCCGAAGCCAAAATGTGCAAATATCCTCGAAGCAATCTCTCCTGGTATTGTTGACAGTACACCTAATATACCTATTCTTAACATCCTATCTTGGATCATATCATCATTCCTTAATCTTAATTGGACAAATTTAGTATTTAAATTATATATAATTTTATACGTAATAAAGGACGACACTTCTATATTTGAAATAAGGCACCAGTCTAGCTAATGAACTTATAGTACCCACTTTTTATTAAACTATCCTGCAGTTTGTTAAATAAAAACCATAACATGGTACTTCTTTCCATAAGCAATAACCTTTTTAGTGTTATAATAAAAATGGTCGGGGGATTGAAGCCCTCGACTTTTCTATTACGAAATGATTATTAATAGGGCAAAAAAAAAGACACAGTCTATTTTATAATAGTTCTGTTGTCTCGAATAAAATTTCTCCTGAAGGTAAACCCTTCTCATCAATAATTATATGCTTATAAAGTTTGTTAATTAAACTATTCATTTCTTCATGGGAGTACGCTATTACGACAACATGTTCTTCCTGACCATTTCCCTTGATTGTTACATGGTACCTCTGTCTTCTTCTCGCTTGGAGTAATGTCTCCATTTAAAGTCTACCTCACCTTGACGGAAATTACTTAAAATTATATACCCAGTTAGCGGGACATTTAAACAGAAAGCATTCGTTAAATATTGACAACAATTTGTGATAAAAATTTACCTCGTTATCTCTTTTGTTATTCAACTAAACTGCCAGTTAGCTTAATAAGAAAAAACGCCACCCGTTATGATGATGTCACTAAGTACTATAAATATTTCCGTAGATTCTCCTCAACTTCTTCTTTATCCAGGTGCAAGTACTGTGTTGTTACAGCGAGATTACTATGACCAAGCGCTTTTGATATTTCAGCAATATTCGCTCCTTTATTGAGTAAAGACTTTACAAAACCACGTCTGAGTGCATGTGGATTAATATTACGTAATCCAAACTCCTTAGAATACTTATTTAATCGCTTCTGAATGTTATTGTGCGTAGGACTATTCGAAATGACCCCGCCTTGTTTCGTGATAAAAACGTAATTATTCTGTACTCCGTATACTTGCCTTATAGCATCATTCTGGCGTACAAGCACGCTCAGTAGTCGGTGCAGTGTATCATCAAATGGCAACAGTAACTGATCGTGATTCTTCATAATAGCCCCGTCAAGTCTCAGTAATTTATCTTGTAAGTCAATATGCCTGTTTTCCAGGTGTACGATTGTATTAATACGAATCCCCGTTTTAAACATTAATAGAGCGGCCGTAGCGTCTCGTAACTGCACGAAGTCACTAAGGTCTAGCAAAGACAATAACGTTCGAACTTCACGCTCTGTAGCCCCTTCTTTCACGTTACTATCAACTCGAATTTTGATTGGTTTCCAAAACTGCCGTTCAATCCATCCATTTTGAAAACAACGGGACAAGAATGCTTTCAAACACTTTAGGCGTATTAATTTAGTTTGATTGCTAACGTCCATAAGTGACAACCAATAGTAAATTCGTTCCGCAGTAATGTCACTTAAATAAGCAAGTCCAGTCGTGTCCTTAAAATGATTTACATGAATGGAGTAGTCGCTTATTGTTCGAGGTCGGTTGCCACTGATCTCCATTTGACGGGTAATAGTCGTTAGTGCATTATCAATGGTTAGTCGTTTAGAAATCGATTTGCTCTGTGCAAGACGCTCGATAAAAAGGTTGTTCAAGTCTTCGGTAATAGTAAAAACGCTTTTCTTTTTCGGCATTAAAAAACCTCCTAAAACGTTAATGAAATATCGAGTGAATTTCGGCTTTTGACCGATGCACTGACCGTTTCATTTGACGTTCTAGAAGGTTGATTTGACGGGCTTTAACGCCCATTTTAAATACGCGCCTTAGAGGATTCGAACCTCTGACCGTACGCTTAGAAGGCGTATGCTCTATCCAGCTGAGCTAAAGGCGCATGATATGTATAGTAGAATGGCTCCGCAGGTAGGACTCGAACCTACGACCGATCGGTTAACAGCCGATAGCTCTACCACTGAGCTACTGCGGAATAATGGTAAGTTAGTTATTTTTACTATCATAAAATACTATGATGGGCCTAAATGGACTCGAACCATCGACCTCACGCTTATCAGGCGTGCGCTCTAACCAGCTGAGCTATAGGCCCATTTTGGAGCGGGTGATGGGAATCGAACCCACTACATCAGCTTGGAAGGCTGAGGTTTTACCAGTAAACTACACCCGCAAAACATTCATATGGGGCGGCTGATGGGAATCGAACCCACGAATGTCGGAACCACAATCCGATGCGTTAACCACTTCGCCACAGCCGCCATTATGGTGGAGGGGGACGGATTCGAACCGCCGAACCCTGAGGGAGCGGATTTACAGTCCGCCGCGTTTAGCCACTTCGCTACCCCTCCATAAAAAAAACAATTGTGTATTTAAAGGTGGCTCAGGACGGAATCGAACCGCCGACACAAGGATTTTCAGTCCTTTGCTCTACCGACTGAGCTACTGAGCCTTAATAATATGATTACCTACAATAAATTTGCGAAAAGTCCTTCGTCCCCATCTCAGAAAGCTTACTCTAGCAGCAGCTCGATGGATACGCTGATGCTTTTCTATGCAGCTTATTCATTCGTGCTCTACCGACTGAGCTACTGAGCCTTAATAATATGATTACCTACAATAAATTCGTGGGAAGTCCTTAGTCCCCATCTCAGAAAACTTACTCAAGCAGCAGTTCGATGGGTACGCTGATGCTTTTCTATGCAGCTTATTCTTCGTGCTCTACCGACTGTGCTACTGAGCCAATTATATAACAAATGAAAGACTGGTCGGGAAGACAGGATTCGAACCTGCGACCCCTTGGTCCCAAACCAAGTGCTCTACCAAGCTGAGCTACTTCCCGTTATGGCGCGCCCGAAAGGAGTCGAACCCATAACCTTCTGATCCGTAGTCAGACGCTCTATCCAATTGAGCTACGGGCGCATTATAATGAAGTTATTTTTCTCTTATAAAGAAATTTAGTGCGGGTGAAGGGAGTCGAACCCCCACGCCTTGCGGCGCCAGATCCTAAGTCTGGTGCGTCTGCCAATTCCGCCACACCCGCAATATTTTGCTTGTGAAATAAACTATGGTGAGCCATGAAGGACTCGAACCTTCGACCCTCTGATTAAAAGTCAGATGCTCTACCAACTGAGCTAATGGCTCATACAAAGATGATTTCCTACAACTAATTTGTGGTAGGTTTGATGCTCAAAAGAACTTGCGTTCTTTCTCACAAATTGCCCGCAGAAGCTGATTCACAGAAGTCTGCAATCTGCTCTACCAACTGAGCTAATGGCTCGAATTAAGGTGCCGGCGAGAGGACTTGAACCCCCAACCTACTGATTACAAGTCAGTTGCTCTACCAATTGAGCTACCCCGGCATATAGTAAGAAAAAATATATTAAATTCAAACACGCCGTCTTTGGTACCGTCATCCTGACCTCAGAAAGATTATTCAAGTAGCAGCTCGGTCCGTATGCTGAAGCTTATTCAGGCAGCTTATTCGGTCGTGCTCTACCAATTGAGCTACCCCGGCATTAAGTAAGGAAAAATTATGGTGGAGGATGACGGGATCGAACCGCCGACCCTCTGCTTGTAAGGCAGATGCTCTCCCAGCTGAGCTAATCCTCCACATTTAAAAAATGGTGACCCGTACGGGATTCGAACCCGTGTTACCGCCGTGAAAGGGCGGTGTCTTAACCGCTTGACCAACGGGCCAACTGTAAAAGTAGACAAAATAATAGCCCCAAAAGGGGCCTAGCCTGGCAACGTCCTACTCTCACAGGGGCAAAGCCCCAACTACCATCGGCGCTGAGAAGCTTAACTTCCGTGTTCGGTATGGGAACGGGTGTGACCTTCTCGCCTTAATTACCAGACTATTTAATTGAAAGATCGCTCTCTCAAAACTAGATAATGTAGAAGAAACTTTATAAAAACGAGCTTATTCGCTTTAGACTATGGTTAAGTCCTCGATCGATTAGTATCAGTCAGCTCCACATGTCGCCACGCTTCCACCTCTGACCTATCAACCTGATCATCTTTCAGGGATCTTACTAGCTTACGCTATGGGAAATCTCATCTTGAGGGGGGCTTCATGCTTAGATGCTTTCAGCACTTATCCCGTCCGCACATAGCTACCCAGCGATGCCTTTGGCAAGACAACTGGTACACCAGCGGTGCGTCCATCCCGGTCCTCTCGTACTAAGGACAGCTCCTCTCAAATTTCCTGCGCCCACGACGGATAGGGACCGAACTGTCTCACGACGTTCTGAACCCAGCTCGCGTACCGCTTTAATGGGCGAACAGCCCAACCCTTGGGACCGACTACAGCCCCAGGATGCGATGAGCCGACATCGAGGTGCCAAACCTCCCCGTCGATGTGGACTCTTGGGGGAGATAAGCCTGTTATCCCCGGGGTAGCTTTTATCCGTTGAGCGATGGCCCTTCCATGCGGAACCACCGGATCACTAAGCCCGACTTTCGTCCCTGCTCGACTTGTAGGTCTCGCAGTCAAGCTCCCTTGTGCCTTTACACTCTACGAATGATTTCCAACCATTCTGAGGGAACCTTTGGGCGCCTCCGTTACTCTTTAGGAGGCGACCGCCCCAGTCAAACTGCCCACCTGACACTGTCTCCCACCCCGATCAGGGGTGCGGGTTAGAATTTCAATACAGCCAGGGTAGTATCCCACCGACGCCTCCACCGAAGCTGGCGCTCCGGTTTCTCAGGCTCCTACCTATCCTGTACAAGCTGTACCAAAATTCAATATCAGGCTACAGTAAAGCTCCACGGGGTCTTTCCGTCCTGTCGCGGGTAACCTGCATCTTCACAGGTACTATAATTTCACCGAGTCTCTCGTTGAGACAGTGCCCAGATCGTTACGCCTTTCGTGCGGGTCGGAACTTACCCGACAAGGAATTTCGCTACCTTAGGACCGTTATAGTTACGGCCGCCGTTTACTGGGGCTTCGATTCAGAGCTTCGCGTGAGCTAACCCCTCCTCTTAACCTTCCAGCACCGGGCAGGCGTCAGCCCCTATACTTCGCCTTGCGGCTTCGCAGAGACCTGTGTTTTTGCTAAACAGTCGCCTGGGCCTATTCACTGCGGCTCTTCGAGGCTATGAACCCCAAAGAGCACCCCTTCTCCCGAAGTTACGGGGTCATTTTGCCGAGTTCCTTAACGAGAGTTCTCTCGCTCACCTTAGGATTCTCTCCTCGCCTACCTGTGTCGGTTTGCGGTACGGGCACCTTTTATCTCGCTAGAGGCTTTTCTTGGCAGTGTGGAATCAGGAACTTCGGTACTATATTTCCCTCGCTGTCACAGCTCAGCCTTCGCGAGAAGCGGATTTTCCTGCTTCTCAGCCTAACTGCTTAGACGCACATATCCAACAGTGCGCTTACCCTATCCTCCTGCGTCCCCCCATCACTCAAACGATAAAGAGGTGGTACAGGAATATCAACCTGTTGTCCATCGCCTACGCCTTTCGGCCTCGGCTTAGGTCCCGACTAACCCTGAGCGGACGAGCCTTCCTCAGGAAACCTTAGGCATTCGGTGGATGAGATTCTCACTCATCTTTCGCTACTCATACCGGCATTCTCACTTCTAAGCGCTCCACCAGTCCTTACGGTCTAGCTTCAACGCCCTTAGAACGCTCTCCTACCACTGACACCAACGGTGTCAATCCACAGCTTCGGTGATACGTTTAGCCCCGGTACATTTTCGGCGCAGAGTCACTCGACCAGTGAGCTATTACGCACTCTTTAAATGGTGGCTGCTTCTAAGCCAACATCCTGGTTGTCTAAGCAACTCCACATCCTTTTCCACTTAACGTATACTTTGGGACCTTAGCTGGTGGTCTGGGCTGTTTCCCTTTTGACTACGGATCTTATCACTCGCAGTCTGACTCCCACGGATAAGTCTTTGGCATTCGGAGTTTGTCTGAATTCGGTAACCCGATGAGGGCCCCTAGTCCAAACAGTGCTCTACCTCCAAGACTCTAACTACGTGAGGCTAGCCCTAAAGCTATTTCGGAGAGAACCAGCTATCTCCAAGTTCGATTGGAATTTCTCCGCTACCCACACCTCATCCCCGCACTTTTCAACGTGCGTGGGTTCGGGCCTCCATCCAGTGTTACCTGGACTTCACCCTGGACATGGGTAGATCACCTGGTTTCGGGTCTACGACCACATACTCATACGCCCTATTCAGACTCGCTTTCGCTGCGGCTCCGTCTCTTCAACTTAACCTTGCATGTAATCGTAACTCGCCGGTTCATTCTACAAAAGGCACGCTATCACCCATTAACGGGCTCTAACTACTTGTAGGCACACGGTTTCAGGAACTATTTCACTCCCCTTCCGGGGTGCTTTTCACCTTTCCCTCACGGTACTGGTTCACTATCGGTCACTAGGGAGTATTTAGCCTTGGGAGATGGTCCTCCCTGCTTCCGACCGGATTTCACGTGTCCGGCCGTACTCAGGATCCACTCAGGAGGGAACGAAGTTTCAACTACAGGGCTTTTACCTTCTATGACGGGCCTTTCCAGACCGCTTCATCTACCCCGTTCCTTTGTAACTCCATGTTGAGTGTCCTACAACCCCAAGAGGCAAGCCTCTTGGTTTGGGCTAATCCCGTTTCGCTCGCCGCTACTTAGGGAATCGCGTTTGCTTTCTCTTCCTCCGGGTACTTAGATGTTTCAGTTCCCCGGGTCTGCCATCATTACCCTATGTATTCAGGTAAAGATACTGCTCCATTACGAGCAGTGGGTTTCCCCATTCGGAAATCTCCGGATCAAAGCTTACTTACAGCTCCCCGAAGCATATCGGTGTTAGTCCCGTCCTTCATCGGCTCCTAGTGCCAAGGCATTCACCGTGCGCCCTTTCTAACTTAACCTAAAAGGTTTTACTCTATTTAATAGAGAGAAAAAACTAAAATGGCGATTTTACTCGGTTTTTACTTGGTTTCTTCTATACGATTATCTAGTTTTCAAAGAACGATTAAAAAAAGCCTTGAGAGATTGCACTCTCAAAACTAAACAAACAGAAAACCATCAAACAAACGTTTTGTCTGGCTCATATGTCCAGCTTATATCCTTAGAAAGGAGGTGATCCAGCCGCACCTTCCGATACGGCTACCTTGTTACGACTTCACCCCAATCATCTGTCCCACCTTAGGCGGCTGGCTCCTTACGGTTACCCCACCGACTTCGGGTGTTACAAACTCTCGTGGTGTGACGGGCGGTGTGTACAAGGCCCGGGAACGTATTCACCGCGGCATGCTGATCCGCGATTACTAGCGATTCCGGCTTCATGTAGGCGAGTTGCAGCCTACAATCCGAACTGAGAATGGTTTTATGGGATTGGCTAGGCCTCGCGGCTTTGCTGCCCTTTGTACCATCCATTGTAGCACGTGTGTAGCCCAGGTCATAAGGGGCATGATGATTTGACGTCATCCCCACCTTCCTCCGGTTTGTCACCGGCAGTCACCTTAGAGTGCCCAACTGAATGCTGGCAACTAAGATCAAGGGTTGCGCTCGTTGCGGGACTTAACCCAACATCTCACGACACGAGCTGACGACAACCATGCACCACCTGTCACTCTGTCCCCCGAAGGGGAAAGTCCTATCTCTAGGAGTGTCAGAGGATGTCAAGACCTGGTAAGGTTCTTCGCGTTGCTTCGAATTAAACCACATGCTCCACCGCTTGTGCGGGCCCCCGTCAATTCCTTTGAGTTTCAGCCTTGCGGCCGTACTCCCCAGGCGGAGTGCTTAATGCGTTAGCTGCAGCACTAAAGGGCGGAAACCCTCTAACACTTAGCACTCATCGTTTACGGCGTGGACTACCAGGGTATCTAATCCTGTTTGCTCCCCACGCTTTCGCGCCTCAGCGTCAGTTACAGACCAGAAAGCCGCCTTCGCCACTGGTGTTCCTCCACATCTCTACGCATTTCACCGCTACACGTGGAATTCCGCTTTCCTCTTCTGCACTCAAGTCCCCCAGTTTCCAATGACCCTCCACGGTTGAGCCGTGGGCTTTCACATCAGACTTAAAGGACCGCCTGCGCGCGCTTTACGCCCAATAATTCCGGACAACGCTTGCCACCTACGTATTACCGCGGCTGCTGGCACGTAGTTAGCCGTGGCTTTCTGGTTAGGTACCGTCAAGGTACCGGCAGTTACTCCGGTACTTGTTCTTCCCTAACAACAGAGCTTTACGACCCGAAGGCCTTCATCGCTCACGCGGCGTTGCTCCATCAGACTTTCGTCCATTGTGGAAGATTCCCTACTGCTGCCTCCCGTAGGAGTCTGGGCCGTGTCTCAGTCCCAGTGTGGCCGATCACCCTCTCAGGTCGGCTACGCATCGTCGCCTTGGTGAGCCGTTACCTCACCAACTAGCTAATGCGCCGCGGGCCCATCTGTAAGTGTCAGCCGAAACCGACTTTCAACTTTCCCTCATGAGAGGAAAAGGATTATCCGGTATTAGCACCGGTTTCCCGGTGTTATCCCAGTCTTACAGGCAGGTTGCCCACGTGTTACTCACCCGTCCGCCGCTAACCAACAGGAGCAAGCTCCTATTGATTCGCTCGACTTGCATGTATTAGGCACGCCGCCAGCGTTCGTCCTGAGCCAGGATCAAACTCTCCAAGAAAGTTGATTAGCTCATTTTGTTACGTTGGCTTCATTTCATAAGAAATGAATATTATTGTTTGTTGACGTTTTTGTTTGTTTAGTTTTCAAAGAACAATGCCATCAGAAGCGACAGGAAATATCTTAACACATCCAACAAGAGGCTGTCAACAAAATTTCTTAATTCTTTTTGACGTTTACCTTTTCTCGAAGGAGCTTTATTAATATATCACTTCTTTTCGCAAACATCCACATGTAAAATTATCCATTTCATTTTTCTATTTGTTTTATTTTCCGTAGAGTATCCTTCATAATCAGGATAATCCCTACATAAAATGGACAAGTAAGGATTGTCCTAGGGGGTTATTAGCTTGATAACGACTAATAAACAATTGGCGCTAGTATTTATAAGAGTATGAGAAAAACATTGTTAAGTTATTGCTTAATAATAATTGGCGCCAGTATGCAGGGAATGTCAATGTCCTTGTTTTTATTTCCTCATTCTATTCCATCTGGCGGGGCTGCTGGAATTGCCATTTTAATGAATCACTGGTTTCACTTATCATTAGGATTTTCCTTATGGATTGCTAATATCGTTTTTTTATTCTTTGCAATTCGTTATTTTGGCTTTACATGGACCTTTAAAACCATCATTTCAGTTGCCACTACCTCTACCACTGTAAATTACTTAACACTGCATGTCCCACATATTCACGTGCATCTATTATTGGACCTGCTAGCTGGAAGTGTTTTTTTTGGAATTGGCGTAGGGGTCCTCATCCGGGCGGGAGCATCCAGTGGTGGTATGGTCATTCCTGCTTTAATGATTGCTACTTACAAGAATTGGAGTCCTGGAAAAGTAATGATGGCCATCAACCTTTTAATTTTCCTATTAACAGCCTTAGTTATCGATTATAAAATTGTGATCTTCGCAATTATTTGCCAATTTTTTTCAACCAATATCATTGATTATATTTATGAATTAAAAATTCATAAGATTAGCTTCCTTACGGCTAATTGGCGTAAAAGATAAGAAGATCCGCTATAGAATCTTCTTATCTTTTAAATATCCAATTACTTTGTCTACAGATTGTTCGATCGTTATCTTATTGGAATCAATCATAATTTCTGGCTTAATTGGTGGCTCATAAGGAGATGAGATTCCTGTAAATTCAGAGATTTCACCTTTTCGGGCCTTTTTATATAGTCCTTTTGGGTCGCGTTCTTCACAAACAAAGATCGGACAATTCACATAGATCTCAATAAACTCACCTGGTTCAAACATTTTGCGAACAAGATCCCTGTCTTCTAGGAAAGGAGAAATAAAAGCAGTACATACGATTTGCCCACTGTCAACAAACAGTTTTGCAACTTCCCCGATTCTGCGGATATTCTCTTTTCTGTCTTCTGGATGAAAGCTTAAATCACGGTTTAATCCATGACGGATATTGTCCCCATCCAGCACATAGCTTCGATAACTTTCTTGAAATAACATCTTGTCAACCGCATTTGCCAATGTAGATTTTCCTGATCCGGACAAACCAGTAAACCAAAGAACGCAGCTTTTATGCCCATTTAAAAGATGCCGCTCTTCTTTTGTAACAGATGTGTGATGCCAGGTGATATTACTTCTTTTATTCATTCTCCTACACCCTTTAGTTGTTTTGGCAGCTAGCCAATTCTTGAGTTTTCATTTATATATGTTTCCTTCATTCCTTGAATAAGAATTTCGACTACCTCTGGCCGGCTGAATTCTTTTGGAGGATGAACGCCATTACTCAGCATTCCTCTAACCGCCGTCCCCGATAAAATCACATGATACCCCCGGTCATGAGGGCATGTTTTTGCAGACGCCATGTTTTCACACTTTTTGCAGTAGAAACTATGTTCGAAAAATAGTGGTTTAATCCCTAATTCCTCTTCTGTGAAGTGACTGAAGATTTTTTGTGCATCATAGGTCCCATAATAATTCCCTACTCCAGCATGATCTCTTCCGACAATAAAATGTGTACATCCATAATTTTTCCGGACAATGGCATGAAAAATAGCTTCTCTTGGTCCGGCATAGCGCATGGCAGCTGGAAAAACAGACAAGAAGACCCGGTCTTGTGGATAATAATTTTCCAGTAATACTTGATAGCTCTTCATTCTAATCTCACTAGGAATATCATCGGCTTTTGTCTCGCCGACTAACGGATTTAAGAATAATCCATCAACCACCTCTAAAGCTGATTTTTGAATATATTCATGGGCTCTGTGAACAGGATTTCTCGTTTGAAAACCAACAACCGTTTCCCACCCTAGCTCCTTAAATTTCTCTCTTGTCTGCATCGGGTCTAAATAAAAGCTTTCAAATTTAACTTTCTCCAGCCTTTTGATAAGAGTTATCGGACCAGCAATATAAATATCCGGTCGTTCAAACAGCTTTTTAACACCTGGATGGCTAGGATCAATAGTTCTATATACTTTGTCGGCTTCCACCTTTTTATCCGGCTTAAACATTTCCTTAACCGTCATTACACCATAAATCGTATGATCGTGAATTAGGTTGATCGTTTCTCCTATTTTAAGCAGCTTCGCTTTCTGAGGCTCCACAGCTAATGTAATGGGGATGGACCATGGAAGTCCGTTAGATAGCCTCATCTTCTCAACCACGGAATCATAATCCTTCTTTTCCATAAATCCTTCTAGCGGACTATACGCCCCATTTGCTATCAATTCTAAATCACTTAATTCCAATTTACTTAGTTCGACAGAGTTAATAATATTTTCCTTTGAAAAATGCACGTCGATCCGATTCATTAATTTGCCACCATGTGGCACACTCTCACCCATAACTATTCCTCCCTAGACCTCCCAATTATTCGGTCAGCATGTTATTAGATTTATCTTTATCCCTCGTGGAGGCCACATTCTGTTTTGGTATTTCCGGCCCAGCGCCCTGCACGAAGATCTGCCGTATCGGTCACAGCCTGAGTACACGGGGCACAGCCGATACTCGGATATCCTTGGTCATGCAAAGGGTTATACGGAAGATTATTTATTGTAATATAGGTCATGATGTCATCCCATGACCAATGAATAAGAGGGCAAATTTTTACTTTATGAAATTTTTCATCCTTATTAATATATTGGGTATTTTGCCTTGTAAGGGATTGATCTCTTCTTAAACCGGATATCCAGGCCGAAACATTCGCTAACGCTTCTTTTAAGGGAACTACTTTTCTCATATGGCAGCATAAATTGGGATTATGCTTCCACAGTTCATCACCATACCATTTTGCTTGGTCCGCTAGGCTGGCCTTCGGTTTTAGCATTGTGATCTCAAGTGTTGGGTAACGTTCTTTAACCTTATCTATTAATTCATAGGTTTCGGGGAAATGCAGCCCAGTATCAAGAAAAATAATCTTTGCATGTTTGTTAACTTTATAAATTAAATCAATTAGTACAATCCCTTCGGCGCCAAAGCTGCAGGAATATACGATATCATCTTTATACTCCTGATAGGCCCATTTTAAAGCATCTAAGAAATCTGGTTTATTGTTCATAAAGGAGGCTATTTTCTCTTCATCCCAATTTTCATACGTTAACAGTTCTGACAATCCTTAGCCCTCCATTTCATTCACTCAATTCCACTTCTAAGGTGATGCATTGATTGTTTTCAACGATGATTTTATTCATGTTATTGATGTCGCCATAGTTCACATAAGAAACTAGCCCCCGTATCCATGAACCGTGCCCGAAAACCAATACATTGTGATAATCCTTATATTTTTTTAAAAATTTTTCGATTCGGGCCTCAAGATTCTTTAAACTCTCACCAAGAACTAGTTCCTTGGGGCTTTCAATCCATTTATCACCATATTCATGGATAAGCTTACTCTTTGGAACACCCTCAAATGGACCAAAATCCAATTCATCTAATAATCCCTCAGTTTCAGGGTAATACCCATAAAGATGAGCGGTTTGATGGGTTCGTTTCAAAGTGCTGGCCAATACTAAATCAAACCGCTCGTTTTTGAGACGTTCCTTATTCTGGTTTATCTTTTTCGCATACTCCACTGTGACAGGTGCGAGGTCTATGTCTCGTCTTCCTTGAAGCCATGTTTTTTTATTCCATTCTGTAGGTAGGTGCCGGATTAAGGTAAGGTACATCTTATGCCTCCAAAAAAAAGGTTTCACTTCTTAGTCCACGGCGCTGTGATTCCAGTACCAGTACATCGTGCAGTTTTACATTTCCTAAATTGACATTAGGGCCAATTTCTTTTATAAAATACATTTGGTGCTTCGCTGATGGAGCCTCAAAAATAATTTTACGCGCATCTAAATCCTTCAATAGCTCTTGAACTAAGTTAGATTTAACAGTGCCACATTTATCATAAATTCCAGATGTCCCGGAATCCCGGCCTTCCGTTATCACATAATCACATCCAGCGTCGAGCAGCACTTTTATTTCCTTTTTCCAATCAGTGATTGGCATTTCATTATTAGAATCTTTGGAACCGACTTCGGCAATTACATGAAAATCATTCTTTATTTGCGAAATCAGATCAAGCCTCTCTTGAAGTGGAATATCCAAGGTCCCATTGGATATTTCCAGCCATTCAATTCCTACACTGTTTAAGTAGGCCAAATATTCCGGAATCTTATTTTGGTAATAGCATTTCTCAAATAAGGTTCCGCCACAATACGGTTTTATTTGGTGTTCCTTATAAAGATTGATTTTTTCCCTTAAATTTGGGGTAACATAGGCAGATCCAATGCCAATTTTGGCAATATCAACGATGTCACCATAATCAGCTAAGATATTTTTTAACTCCCCTAATGGGGTCCCGAAATCAATGACAGAAGTCAAACCATAAGTTCGATTTCCTGAAGTCCTTTCCGGCAATGTTAAAAAATCCATAGGCAATGCGCCTCCTCTATTTTTCTAGGATAGATTATTCAAAAACTGGGTTATTGTGTAAACAATGGGCTATTACACCTTGTAATTAGGCATTTGTCATGTATAAACATTGATCTAGAACAAACAATAATAAAGCTTAATTTTATAGTTAGGGGTGTACATCCTTGCCAAAGCAAAAACATAAAGGGTTAACGATAGCAGCCATCGGTTCTATCCCGCTCATTTTGGTTCTGGGGAACTCGATGTTGATCCCTATCCTCCCAAGCATGAAAACAGAACTTAATGTAACTCAATTTCAAACTAGTTTGATTATCACCGTATTTTCGATTGCAGCTGCAATCTCTATACCAGTCTTAGGATATTTATCCGACCGATTTTCTCGAAAAGCCGTCATCATTCCTGCCCTTATACTGTACGGCTTGGGCGGGCTTTTAGCTGGAGCGGCGGCTGCTTGGTTTTCTAGTTCCTATACATGGATACTAGCCGGAAGGATTATGCAGGGAATTGGTGCAGCAGGAACGGCCCCAATTGCAATGGCCTTAGCAGGCGATTTATTTAAGGGCGCCGAGCAAAGTAAGGTATTAGGTTTAGTAGAAGCATCTAATGGGTTTGGTAAAGTAATCAGCCCCATTATTGGGTCGTTATTAGCCTTACTCTTTTGGTATGCTGCCTTTTTTGCCTTTCCGATCTTTTGTTTCCTATCCGTTTTATTCACCATCTTTTTTATTAAAGAAAAAAAGGCCGAGAAAGAGCCTCCTCCTATTAAAAAATATGTTAAAGGCCTTGTATCTGTGTTTAAAACAGAGGGACGCTGGTTGTTTGCCGCTTATTTAACGGGGGCTTCCTGTTTATTTACCCTGTTTGGGATTTTGTTTTATATTTCTGACATCCTTGAGAAAGACCATCATATTGATGGTCTATTGAAAGGGGCTATATTAGCCATACCACTTTTATTTATGACGACTACTTCCTATATCACCGGAAGTAATATCGGCAAAAAAATGAGTCTTATGAAAAAATTAATTGTCATTGGTTGTCTATTAATGACCGCTTCCTTTGCATCTCTAATGTTCTTTACCAAATTATTACCGTTCTTTTCAGTACTGGTGGTCAGCAGTGTCGGCACGGGCCTTGTACTCCCTTGCATTAATAGCTTTATTACTGGCTCTGTTCCATCCGATAGAAGAGGATTTGTTACCTCATTATACGGTTCCGTTCGTTTTTTAGGGGTAGCCATAGGCCCGCCAATCTTTAGTACATTAATGGAATGGTCCAGATCTGGAATGTTTCTTGCCACAGCTGGATTAACGTTATTATGCGGAATTCTTTGCATGATGCTGATCCATGTCGCTAAAAAGAAGCCAACAGAAGAAAATGATTCGCTGTTTGAGAAGCTGCAATTTACGTAAAATCGCCCATCCTATCCATTGATTGAAAAGGAGAAGATTTCATTGCAAATATATTTTTCACCCGAGGTCATTACCCCGGAATATCAAGTTTTAAATGTGGTTGATGGAAAAAACAAAGGAGTAGGAAATGTAGCCTTTTTATTTGACGAAAAGAAACTTTATGTATATGGCATTTTAGAAGAGGATGAAGTGGGAGCTGACTTTAAAGATTTAATTACCCCCTACATTAAAGGACTTGCAAAAGCGAAGCCTGGACTCGATATCTTCTCTTGTGTGTATGTTGGATGCAAAAAAATCAAATTAAATGAAGAAGAAAAAGAATAAGATTCCATAGCTCCATAAACGGTTGACTCAGAAACTGAACTGGGTCAACCGTTTTTTGGTATACAAGAAGTGATGTCACAAGGCGGATACCTACTTCATAATTTAGTTTTATAAGTATATTTTCTATGGAGTGCTGCCTAATGAGCTTTGGAATCATTTTAATGGGATTAGCGATTGGCTTTATGGTCGGGTTAACAGGCGTTGGTGGTGCAGCCTTGTTAACCCCGATTCTAATATTATTGGGGATAAATCCATCTATTGCTGTGGGGACAGATCTTTTCTACAACTCCATTACAAAACTCTTTGGATCTATTCAGCATTGGAGGCAAAAGACCATCGACCTTAAACTCGTCAAATATTTAGCGATCGGGAGCATTCCCAGTGCGGTCATGGCTGTTGGACTCCTCCACTTATTTGATTCCTATTTTCACAATCAAGAATTGGTGATTAAGCATGCTCTTGGCTATGTTTTAATACTGGTGGCATTGTCTACCCTGTTTAAAACGTTTATGAAAAATAAAAATAAGTGGAATCACCTGCAAATAAGGCCTCTTGAGGAGAAACGGGCATTAACGATTGGATTAGGGGCGGTATTAGGCTTTATTGTTGGTTTAACTTCGATTGGCTCTGGCTCATTATTTGCTTTAGCAATGATCTTTCTATATCGGTTAAGTCCATCAGAACTCGTCGGAACAGATATAGCCCATGCTTTCTTCCTCGTTACCGCAGCTGGAATTATCCATGCCGGTTTTGGTAATGTTGATTACCTCTTAATGGTTAATCTTCTAACTGGATCTATTCCAGGTGTGATTATAGGTAGCACCTTATCCTCAAAATTCCCCGAAAAACCATTAAGGACAATTATGGCGATCATGATTTTAATTAGCGGGTTTAAACTAATTTAATCTTCTCTCTTAAAATGAATTCATTTTAGAAAAAAAACATGTCCTTCTCTAGAAAATATCAACATATAATGTGGTGAAATGGATATTTTCGGGAGGTAGCTATGTTTATAATCTTAGAAAAAGCAGTTTTGGGAATGGCCTTTTTACGATTATTATCTGGCAGTATTGAGGTATTTGCAGCCATTTTAATGCTAAGGTTTAATTCAATTGAAAAAGCATTAATGATTAATTCTTCACTTGCCCTTGTCGGCCCTATTATATTAATTTTAACCACAACAATAGGCCTTGTAGGGATTGTTGGGGATATATCTGTCATGAAGATCGTTTGGATTTTACTAGGTGTTGCCTTTATTTTAATAGGAGTAAAGTCCTAATTAGATATGGGGATTCTCCCTTGCCTATCAAAGGAAAAAGCCTATCGGACTCGATAAGTCGATAGGCTTAGTCATTTTCTTGTCTGGACCGATCCTGTGGGTTTAGCATGTTTCCTCGTATATTACTGTATGGAACAGGTGAGCGGAGAAGGACTAATTTGAAATCCAGGGGGTTAAACGGCATAAACGGATATAAATAAGGTATATTCATTGTCCTTGTGGAGACTAAAAGTAAGATCCATAATGTAATCCCGATAATTAAACCAGGCACTTGGAACAATGCGACCATGATTAAAAAGAAAACACGGAAAATACGGTTGGCAAGGCTTAATTCATAACTAGGTGTCGCAAATGTTCCTATCGCTGCAACCGCAACGTATAGCACTACCTCATGGGTAAATATTCCGACTTGAACCGCTACATCCCCGATAATAATGGCGGAGACGATACCAAGGGCGGTAGCAAGGGCATTAGGGGTATGTATAGCCGCCATCCGCAAAATTTCAATCCCGATTTCCGCGATGAGAAACTGCCAAATGAGGGCAATTTCCCCATGTTCTTTTACTCCAATAAACTTCCATCGTTCCGACAGGAGCTGTTCATTTGTGGCATAGGTATACCATATTGGTAATAGGAATAATGAAGCAGCAACGGCAATAAATCTTGCAAATCTTAAAAATCCTCCAACCAAAGGTTTTTGACGATATTCCTCCGCATGCTGCAAATGATGCCAAAAGGTAGCTGGACAAATCATAACGCTAGGCGAACCATCGACAACGATAAGGACATGCCCCTCCATTAAATGAACAGAACTGGTATCCGCTCTTTCCGTATATCTGACTAATGGATACGGGTTATAGTTCCTGCCAAATACAAACTCTTCGACAGTCTTCTCACCCATAGATATCCCATCTATTGAAATATCCTCAAGTTTTTCTCTTAGCATTCTCACGTTATCCATATCAACAATACTATCTATGTATACTAATGCTACATCTGTCTTTGATCGATTTCCTACTTGTACATATTCCATAACCAACGAGCGATCTCGTACCCGCCTGCGAATTAAGGCAAGGTTAAATACAATTGTCTCCACAAACCCATCACGGGGCCCACGAACCACTCGTTCGATATCAGGTTCCTGAGGCGAACGGATCGGATATTCCCGTGAATCAATCAGGACCACTTTACTGCCTTGTTCAACAACTATAGCCGTCTGTCCCGCAAGAACTTGGGCAATTACTTCCTCTAAGTCGGGTGTAGCAACCACTTCAACATGTGGTATAAATGTTTTAACTAGCACGTTTATTGGATCGTCTTTAAATTCTTCAGGTTTTCGTTTCTCAATCTCCTTCATGATTAAAAGCAAGATATTTGCCTGGGCAAATCCATCCACTAAGAACATGCTCATCTTATGTCCAGCATAATCTATCTTGCGGTGGATGATATCAAAGCTTTTCCCTACACGAAGCTCTTTTTTCAAATATTCGATATTTTCTTCATAAGATTCCTTAACCGGAATTTGAATCCCCTTTTTTCCCAACCATGCCAACTCCTATAACAATCATTAATGGTATTTTGCGGCAAGTTGAAGGGTTATATACCCATTTTCTTAGTCCTAGAAAACAAAAAAAGACAATCACTATGATTGTCTTTTTTCGTGCCTGGCAACGTCCTACTCTCACAGGGACAAAGTCCCAACTACCATCGGCGCTGAGAAGCTTAACTTCCGTGTTCGGTATGGGAACGGGTGTGACCTTCTCGCCTTAATTGCCAGACTATTTAATTGAAAGATCGCTCTCTCAAAACTAGATAATGTAGAAGAAATTCGTAAAAACGAGTTATTCGCTTTAAAAAATATGGTTAAGTCCTCGATCGATTAGTATCAGTCAGCTCCACATGTCGCCACGCTTCCACCTCTGACCTATCAACCTGATCATCTTTCAGGGATCTTACTAGCTTGACGCTATGGGAAATCTCATCTTGAGGGGGGCTTCATGCTTAGATGCTTTCAGCACTTATCCCGTCCGCACATAGCTACCCAGCGATGCCTTTGGCAAGACAACTGGTACACCAGCGGTGCGTCCATCCCGGTCCTCTCGTACTAAGGACAGCTCCTCTCAAATTTCCTGCGCCCACGACGGATAGGGACCGAACTGTCTCACGACGTTCTGAACCCAGCTCGCGTACCGCTTTAATGGGCGAACAGCCCAACCCTTGGGACCGACTACAGCCCCAGGATGCGATGAGCCGACATCGAGGTGCCAAACCTCCCCGTCGATGTGGACTCTTGGGGGAGATAAGCCTGTTATCCCCGGGGTAGCTTTTATCCGTTGAGCGATGGCCCTTCCATGCGGAACCACCGGATCACTAAGCCCGACTTTCGTCCCTGCTCGACTTGTAGGTCTCGCAGTCAAGCTCCCTTGTGCCTTTACACTCTACGAATGATTTCCAACCATTCTGAGGGAACCTTTGGGCGCCTCCGTTACTCTTTAGGAGGCGACCGCCCCAGTCAAACTGCCCACCTGACACTGTCTCCCACCCCGATTAGGGGTGCGGGTTAGAATTTCAATACAGCCAGGGTAGTATCCCACCGACGCCTCCACCGAAGCTGGCGCTCCGGTTTCTCAGGCTCCTACCTATCCTGTACAAGCTGTACCAAAATTCAATATCAGGCTACAGTAAAGCTCCACGGGGTCTTTCCGTCCTGTCGCGGGTAACCTGCATCTTCACAGGTACTATAATTTCACCGAGTCTCTCGTTGAGACAGTGCCCAGATCGTTACGCCTTTCGTGCGGGTCGGAACTTACCCGACAAGGAATTTCGCTACCTTAGGACCGTTATAGTTACGGCCGCCGTTTACTGGGGCTTCGATTCAGAGCTTCGCGTGAGCTAACCCCTCCTCTTAACCTTCCAGCACCGGGCAGGCGTCAGCCCCTATACTTCGCCTTGCGGCTTCGCAGAGACCTGTGTTTTTGCTAAACAGTCGCCTGGGCCTATTCACTGCGGCTCTTCGAGGCTATGAACCCCAAAGAGCACCCCTTCTCCCGAAGTTACGGGGTCATTTTGCCGAGTTCCTTAACGAGAGTTCTCTCGCTCACCTTAGGATTCTCTCCTCGCCTACCTGTGTCGGTTTGCGGTACGGGCACCTTTTATCTCGCTAGAGGCTTTTCTTGGCAGTGTGGAATCAGGAACTTCGGTACTATATTTCCCTCGCTGTCACAGCTCAGCCTTTACGAGAAGCGGATTTTCCTGCTTCTCAGCCTAACTGCTTAGACGCACATATCCAACAGTGCGCTTACCCTATCCTCCTGCGTCCCCCCATCACTCAAACGATAAAGAGGTGGTACAGGAATATCAACCTGTTGTCCATCGCCTACGCCTTTCGGCCTCGGCTTAGGTCCCGACTAACCCTGAGCGGACGAGCCTTCCTCAGGAAACCTTAGGCATTCGGTGGATGAGATTCTCACTCATCTTTCGCTACTCATACCGGCATTCTCACTTCTAAGCGCTCCACCAGTCCTTACGGTCTAGCTTCAACGCCCTTAGAACGCTCTCCTACCACTGACACCAACGGTGTCAATCCACAGCTTCGGTGATACGTTTAGCCCCGGTACATTTTCGGCGCAGAGTCACTCGACCAGTGAGCTATTACGCACTCTTTAAATGGTGGCTGCTTCTAAGCCAACATCCTGGTTGTCTAAGCAACTCCACATCCTTTTCCACTTAACGTATACTTTGGGACCTTAGCTGGTGGTCTGGGCTGTTTCCCTTTTGACTACGGATCTTATCACTCGCAGTCTGACTCCCACGGATAAGTCTTTGGCATTCGGAGTTTGTCTGAATTCGGTAACCCGATGAGGGCCCCTAGTCCAAACAGTGCTCTACCTCCAAGACTCTTACTACGTGAGGCTAGCCCTAAAGCTATTTCGGAGAGAACCAGCTATCTCCAAGTTCGATTGGAATTTCTCCGCTACCCACACCTCATCCCCGCACTTTTCAACGTGCGTGGGTTCGGGCCTCCATCCAGTGTTACCTGGACTTCACCCTGGACATGGGTAGATCACCTGGTTTCGGGTCTACGACCACATACTAATTCGCCCTATTCAGACTCGCTTTCGCTGCGGCTCCGTCTCTTCAACTTAACCTTGCATGTAATCGTAACTCGCCGGTTCATTCTACAAAAGGCACGCTATCACCCATTAACGGGCTCTAACTACTTGTAGGCACACGGTTTCAGGAACTATTTCACTCCCCTTCCGGGGTGCTTTTCACCTTTCCCTCACGGTACTGGTTCACTATCGGTCACTAGGGAGTATTTAGCCTTGGGAGATGGTCCTCCCTGCTTCCGACCGGATTTCACGTGTCCGGCCGTACTCAGGATCCACTCAGGAGGGAACGAAGTTTCAACTACAGGGCTTTTACCTTCTATGACGGGCCTTTCCAGACCGCTTCATCTACCCCGTTCCTTTGTAACTCCATGTTGAGTGTCCTACAACCCCAAGAGGCAAGCCTCTTGGTTTGGGCTAATCCCGTTTCGCTCGCCGCTACTTAGGGAATCGCGTTTGCTTTCTCTTCCTCCGGGTACTTAGATGTTTCAGTTCCCCGGGTCTGCCATCAATACCCTATGTATTCAGGTAAAGATACTGCTCCATTACGAGCAGTGGGTTTCCCCATTCGGAAATCTCCGGATCAAAGCTTACTTACAGCTCCCCGAAGCATATCGGTGTTAGTCCCGTCCTTCATCGGCTCCTAGTGCCAAGGCATTCACCGTGCGCCCTTTCTAACTTAACCTAAAAGGTTTACTCTATTTAAAATAGAGAGAAAAACTAAAATGGCGATTTTACTCGGTTTTTACTTGGTTTCTTCTATACGATTATCTAGTTTTCAAAGAACGATTTAAAAAGCTTTGAGAGATTGCACTCTCAAAACTAAACAAACAAAAAGCGGTCAACTTCTTATCAGTCCATAAGGACTGCATTATCCTTAGAAAGGAGGTGATCCAGCCGCACCTTCCGATACGGCTACCTTGTTACGACTTCACCCCAATCATCTGTCCCACCTTAGGCGGCTGGCTCCTTGCGGTTACCCCACCGACTTCGGGTGTTACAAACTCTCGTGGTGTGACGGGCGGTGTGTACAAGGCCCGGGAACGTATTCACCGCGGCATGCTGATCCGCGATTACTAGCGATTCCGGCTTCATGTAGGCGAGTTGCAGCCTACAATCCGAACTGAGAATGGTTTTATGGGATTGGCTAGGCCTCGCGGCTTTGCTGCCCTTTGTACCATCCATTGTAGCACGTGTGTAGCCCAGGTCATAAGGGGCATGATGATTTGACGTCATCCCCACCTTCCTCCGGTTTGTCACCGGCAGTCACCTTAGAGTGCCCAACTGAATGCTGGCAACTAAGATCAAGGGTTGCGCTCGTTGCGGGACTTAACCCAACATCTCACGACACGAGCTGACGACAACCATGCACCACCTGTCACTCTGTCCCCCGAAGGGGAAAGTCCTATCTCTAGGAGTGTCAGAGGATGTCAAGACCTGGTAAGGTTCTTCGCGTTGCTTCGAATTAAACCACATGCTCCACCGCTTGTGCGGGCCCCCGTCAATTCCTTTGAGTTTCAGCCTTGCGGCCGTACTCCCCAGGCGGAGTGCTTAATGCGTTAGCTGCAGCACTAAAGGGCGGAAACCCTCTAACACTTAGCACTCATCGTTTACGGCGTGGACTACCAGGGTATCTAATCCTGTTTGCTCCCCACGCTTTCGCGCCTCAGCGTCAGTTACAGACCAGAAAGCCGCCTTCGCCACTGGTGTTCCTCCACATCTCTACGCATTTCACCGCTACACGTGGAATTCCGCTTTCCTCTTCTGCACTCAAGTCCCCCAGTTTCCAATGACCCTCCACGGTTGAGCCGTGGGCTTTCACATCAGACTTAAAGGACCGCCTGCGCGCGCTTTACGCCCAATAATTCCGGACAACGCTTGCCACCTACGTATTACCGCGGCTGCTGGCACGTAGTTAGCCGTGGCTTTCTGGTTAGGTACCGTCAAGGTACCGGCAGTTACTCCGGTACTTGTTCTTCCCTAACAACAGAGCTTTACGACCCGAAGGCCTTCATCGCTCACGCGGCGTTGCTCCATCAGACTTTCGTCCATTGTGGAAGATTCCCTACTGCTGCCTCCCGTAGGAGTCTGGGCCGTGTCTCAGTCCCAGTGTGGCCGATCACCCTCTCAGGTCGGCTACGCATCGTCGCCTTGGTGAGCCGTTACCTCACCAACTAGCTAATGCGCCGCGGGCCCATCTGTAAGTGTCAGCCGAAACCGACTTTCAGCTTTCCCTCATGAGAGGGAAAGGATTATCCGGTATTAGCACCGGTTTCCCGGTGTTATCCCAGTCTTACAGGCAGGTTGCCCACGTGTTACTCACCCGTCCGCCGCTAACCTTCCGGAACAAGTCCGGTAGATTCGCTCGACTTGCATGTATTAGGCACGCCGCCAGCGTTCGTCCTGAGCCAGGATCAAACTCTCCAAGAAAGTTGATTAGCTCATTTTGTTACGTTGGCTTCATTTCATAAGAAATGAATATTATTGTTTGTTGACGTTTTTGTTTGTTTAGTTTTCAAAGAACAATGTCACCAAAAGCGACAGGAATACTATCTTATCGCATTTCTAACAAACTATCAATCATCAATTATTTCCAATTTCGATTGACTTGCGCTCTCTTTTTGAAGAGCGACTTTACTATCTTAACACGTTTTGTGTTTCAGAACAATAGAAAGTTTTTTCTATTTTTGATTCCTTGATCACTCTTTGGAAGAGCAACTTTTCTATTTTAACACCGTCGGTGTTCACTTGCAACAGAAAATTTATTCCAATTCTCAAAATGGGGAAAGAAAAAGACAGAAACGTAAATTCCTGTCTCTCGCCTGGCAATGTCCTACTCTCACAGGGGCAAAGCCCCAACTACCATCGGCGCTGAGAAGCTTAACTTCCGTGTTCGGTATGGGAACGGGTGTGACCTTCTCGCCTTAATTGCCAGACTATTTAATTGAAAGATCGCTCTCTCAAAACTAGATAATTATATAGAAGAAATTGGGTAAAAACAAGTTATTCGCTTTAGACTATGGTTAAGTCCTCGATCGATTAGTATCAGTCAGCTCCACATGTCGCCACGCTTCCACCTCTGACCTATCAACCTGATCATCTTTCAGGGATCTTACTAGCTTGACGCTATGGGAAATCTCATCTTGAGGGGGGCTTCATGCTTAGATGCTTTCAGCACTTATCCCGTCCGCACATAGCTACCCAGCGATGCCTTTGGCAAGACAACTGGTACACCAGCGGTGCGTCCATCCCGGTCCTCTCGTACTAAGGACAGCTCCTCTCAAATTTCCTGCGCCCACGACGGATAGGGACCGAACTGTCTCACGACGTTCTGAACCCAGCTCGCGTACCGCTTTAATGGGCGAACAGCCCAACCCTTGGGACCGACTACAGCCCCAGGATGCGATGAGCCGACATCGAGGTGCCAAACCTCCCCGTCGATGTGGACTCTTGGGGGAGATAAGCCTGTTATCCCCGGGGTAGCTTTTATCCGTTGAGCGATGGCCCTTCCATGCGGAACCACCGGATCACTAAGCCCGACTTTCGTCCCTGCTCGACTTGTAGGTCTCGCAGTCAAGCTCCCTTGTGCCTTTACACTCTACGAATGATTTCCAACCATTCTGAGGGAACCTTTGGGCGCCTCCGTTACTCTTTAGGAGGCGACCGCCCCAGTCAAACTGCCCACCTGACACTGTCTCCCACCCCGATCAGGGGTGCGGGTTAGAATTTCAATACAGCCAGGGTAGTATCCCACCGACGCCTCCACCGAAGCTGGCGCTCCGGTTTCTCAGGCTCCTACCTATCCTGTACAAGCTGTACCAAAATTCAATATCAGGCTACAGTAAAGCTCCACGGGGTCTTTCCGTCCTGTCGCGGGTAACCTGCATCTTCACAGGTACTATAATTTCACCGAGTCTCTCGTTGAGACAGTGCCCAGATCGTTACGCCTTTCGTGCGGGTCGGAACTTACCCGACAAGGAATTTCGCTACCTTAGGACCGTTATAGTTACGGCCGCCGTTTACTGGGGCTTCGATTCAGAGCTTCGCGTGAGCTAACCCCTCCTCTTAACCTTCCAGCACCGGGCAGGCGTCAGCCCCTATACTTCGCCTTGCGGCTTCGCAGAGACCTGTGTTTTTGCTAAACAGTCGCCTGGGCCTATTCACTGCGGCTCTTCGAGGCTATGAACCCCAAAGAGCACCCCTTCTCCCGAAGTTACGGGGTCATTTTGCCGAGTTCCTTAACGAGAGTTCTCTCGCTCACCTTAGGATTCTCTCCTCGCCTACCTGTGTCGGTTTGCGGTACGGGCACCTTTTATCTCGCTAGAGGCTTTTCTTGGCAGTGTGGAATCAGGAACTTCGGTACTATATTTCCCTCGCTGTCACAGCTCAGCCTTTACGAAAAGCGGATTTTCCTGCTTCTCAGCCTAACTGCTTAGACGCACATATCCAACAGTGCGCTTACCCTATCCTCCTGCGTCCCCCCATCACTCAAACGATAAAGAGGTGGTACAGGAATATCAACCTGTTGTCCATCGCCTACGCCTTTCGGCCTCGGCTTAGGTCCCGACTAACCCTGAGCGGACGAGCCTTCCTCAGGAAACCTTAGGCATTCGGTGGATGAGATTCTCACTCATCTTTCGCTACTCATACCGGCATTCTCACTTCTAAGCGCTCCACCAGTCCTTACGGTCTAGCTTCAACGCCCTTAGAACGCTCTCCTACCACTGACACCAACGGTGTCAATCCACAGCTTCGGTGATACGTTTAGCCCCGGTACATTTTCGGCGCAGAGTCACTCGACCAGTGAGCTATTACGCACTCTTTAAATGGTGGCTGCTTCTAAGCCAACATCCTGGTTGTCTAAGCAACTCCACATCCTTTTCCACTTAACGTATACTTTGGGACCTTAGCTGGTGGTCTGGGCTGTTTCCCTTTTGACTACGGATCTTATCACTCGCAGTCTGACTCCCACGGATAAGTCTTTGGCATTCGGAGTTTGTCTGAATTCGGTAACCCGATGAGGGCCCCTAGTCCAAACAGTGCTCTACCTCCAAGACTCTTACTACGTGAGGCTAGCCCTAAAGCTATTTCGGAGAGAACCAGCTATCTCCAAGTTCGATTGGAATTTCTCCGCTACCCACACCTCATCCCCGCACTTTTCAACGTGCGTGGGTTCGGGCCTCCATCCAGTGTTACCTGGACTTCACCCTGGACATGGGTAGATCACCTGGTTTCGGGTCTACGACCACATACTAAATACGCCCTATTCAGACTCGCTTTCGCTGCGGCTCCGTCTCTTCAACTTAACCTTGCATGTAATCGTAACTCGCCGGTTCATTCTACAAAAGGCACGCTATCACCCATTAACGGGCTCTAACTACTTGTAGGCACACGGTTTCAGGAACTATTTCACTCCCCTTCCGGGGTGCTTTTCACCTTTCCCTCACGGTACTGGTTCACTATCGGTCACTAGGGAGTATTTAGCCTTGGGAGATGGTCCTCCCTGCTTCCGACCGGATTTCACGTGTCCGGCCGTACTCAGGATCCACTCAGGAGGGAACGAAGTTTCAACTACAGGGCTTTTACCTTCTATGACGGGCCTTTCCAGACCGCTTCATCTACCCCGTTCCTTTGTAACTCCATGTTGAGTGTCCTACAACCCCAAGAGGCAAGCCTCTTGGTTTGGGCTAATCCCGTTTCGCTCGCCGCTACTTAGGGAATCGCGTTTGCTTTCTCTTCCTCCGGGTACTTAGATGTTTCAGTTCCCCGGGTCTGCCATCAATACCCTATGTATTCAGGTAAAGATACTGCTCCATTACGAGCAGTGGGTTTCCCCATTCGGAAATCTCCGGATCAAAGCTTACTTACAGCTCCCCGAAGCATATCGGTGTTAGTCCCGTCCTTCATCGGCTCCTAGTGCCAAGGCATTCACCGTGCGCCCTTTCTAACTTAACCTAAAAGGTTTACTCTATTTAAAATAGAGAGAAAAACTAAAATGGCGATTTTACTCGGTTTTTACTTGGTTTCTTCTATACGATTATCTAGTTTTCAAAGAACGAATATACTCTTGAGAGATTGTACTCTCAAAACTAAACAAACAAAAAGCGGTCAACTTCTTATCAGTCCATAAGGACTGCATTATCCTTAGAAAGGAGGTGATCCAGCCGCACCTTCCGATACGGCTACCTTGTTACGACTTCACCCCAATCATCTGTCCCACCTTAGGCGGCTGGCTCCTTGCGGTTACCCCACCGACTTCGGGTGTTACAAACTCTCGTGGTGTGACGGGCGGTGTGTACAAGGCCCGGGAACGTATTCACCGCGGCATGCTGATCCGCGATTACTAGCGATTCCGGCTTCATGTAGGCGAGTTGCAGCCTACAATCCGAACTGAGAATGGTTTTATGGGATTGGCTAGGCCTCGCGGCTTTGCTGCCCTTTGTACCATCCATTGTAGCACGTGTGTAGCCCAGGTCATAAGGGGCATGATGATTTGACGTCATCCCCACCTTCCTCCGGTTTGTCACCGGCAGTCACCTTAGAGTGCCCAACTGAATGCTGGCAACTAAGATCAAGGGTTGCGCTCGTTGCGGGACTTAACCCAACATCTCACGACACGAGCTGACGACAACCATGCACCACCTGTCACTCTGTCCCCCGAAGGGGAAATTCCTATCTCTAGGAGTGTCAGAGGATGTCAAGACCTGGTAAGGTTCTTCGCGTTGCTTCGAATTAAACCACATGCTCCACCGCTTGTGCGGGCCCCCGTCAATTCCTTTGAGTTTCAGCCTTGCGGCCGTACTCCCCAGGCGGAGTGCTTAATGCGTTAGCTGCAGCACTAAAGGGCGGAAACCCTCTAACACTTAGCACTCATCGTTTACGGCGTGGACTACCAGGGTATCTAATCCTGTTTGCTCCCCACGCTTTCGCGCCTCAGCGTCAGTTACAGACCAGAAAGCCGCCTTCGCCACTGGTGTTCCTCCACATCTCTACGCATTTCACCGCTACACGTGGAATTCCGCTTTCCTCTTCTGCACTCAAGTCCCCCAGTTTCCAATGACCCTCCACGGTTGAGCCGTGGGCTTTCACATCAGACTTAAAGGACCGCCTGCGCGCGCTTTACGCCCAATAATTCCGGACAACGCTTGCCACCTACGTATTACCGCGGCTGCTGGCACGTAGTTAGCCGTGGCTTTCTAGTTAGGTACCGTCAAGGTACCGGCAGTTACTCCGGTACTTGTTCTTCCCTAACAACAGAGCTTTACGACCCGAAGGCCTTCATCGCTCACGCGGCGTTGCTCCATCAGACTTTCGTCCATTGTGGAAGATTCCCTACTGCTGCCTCCCGTAGGAGTCTGGGCCGTGTCTCAGTCCCAGTGTGGCCGATCACCCTCTCAGGTCGGCTACGCATCGTCGCCTTGGTGAGCCGTTACCTCACCAACTAGCTAATGCGCCGCGGGCCCATCTGTAAGTGTCAGCCGAAACCGACTTTCAACTTTTCCTCATGAGAGGAAAAGGATTATCCGGTATTAGCACCGGTTTCCCGGTGTTATCCCCAGTCTTACAGGCAGGTTGCCCACGTGTTACTCACCCGTCCGCCGCTAACCAACAGGAGCAAGCTCCTATTGATTCGCTCGACTTGCATGTATTAGGCACGCCGCCAGCGTTCGTCCTGAGCCAGGATCAAACTCTCCAAGAAAGTTGATGTAGCTCAAATTTTACGTTGGCTCATGTTCTACTTATATAATAGAAGAAACATGATAATTTATTGTTTGTTGACGTTTTTGTTTGTTTAGTTTTCAAAGAACAAACTCTAAATCACTTCTTTAAGAAGCAACTCTATTAATATACCACGTCATCAACTTAAAGTCAACAACATTTTTTAACATCGTTGAGTTGTTTATGTTTCTCAACGACTGCTAAAATATAATACCACCTTCATCAGTATGGGTCAATACTAAATTTCATTTTTTTATTCAGTTTGTATCAATTTTGAAAACCTGGTTGCATTAACATAAGTAATATAGAAAGAAGCCGGCTATTAGGCCAGCTTCTTAATTAAATCTTACTTTGTTATCTTAATAATTCCTTCTTGCTTGATATTAACATGACCTGACTTCTCAAGCACCACTTTTTCACCTTCAGCTAGGTTCGTGAAGACAATTGGAGTAATGGTTGAAGTTGCATGTTCTTTTATATAGTTAATATCGAACTTTAAGAGCGGTTGACCTTGCTCAATAATTTCATTTTCCGTTACAAGCGTCTCGAAACCTTGACCTTTTAGGTTAACAGTATCAATACCTACATGGATGAGGATCTCACGTCCTGTATCAGAAAGGATTCCGATTGCATGTTTAGTCGGGAACAGGTTAACAATCTTACCGTTTACAGGTGATACCACCATACCTTCTGATGGTACAATCGCAAAGCCATCACCCATCATCTTACCCGCAAACACTTGGTCAGGGACTTCGGTAATCGGCTTGATTTCCCCTTTTAACGGTGCAGCAAATACTTCATTTTGACGCGCAGCCTGCATTACATCCGTAGCGGCTGCCTGCGTCTGCTGTTGCTCAGGCTCCGCTGCACGAGGACGTTTTCCTGACATAATATCTTTCATTTGACCTTTAATTGTTTCGGAACGTGGACCAAAGATCGCTTGAATATTGTTACCTACCTCAAGCACACCTGCAGCACCGAGGCGTTTTAATTCATTTTTGTCTACATTTTTAATATCTTTGACTGAAACACGCAGACGAGTAATACATGCATCAAGATTTGCGATATTATCTTTACCGCCCATAGCATCTAGAATATTAGAAGCTAAATCTCCACCTGAAGTTTTTCCTCCTGCTTGTTGTCCTTCTTCTTCTTCTTCTAGCTCACGACCTGGTGTTTTAAGATCAAATTTACGAATCGCAAAACGGAAACCAAAGTAGTAAATAAGTGCGAATACAAGACCTACAGGGATAACAAGCCACGCATGTGTTTGTGGATTGATTAAACCGAATAGTACATAGTCAATTAAACCACCAGAGAAAGTCATCCCGATTTTAACATCTAATAGATGCATCACCATAAATGATAAACCAGCAAATACCGCATGGATACCAAACAATACCGGTGCAACGAAAAGGAATGAGAATTCAATTGGTTCAGTAATACCAGTTAAGAAAGCTGTTAGACCAGCAGATGCCATCAATCCACCAACAAATACCTTCTTTTCAGGTTTTGCTTCATGATAAATTGCTAATGCAGCAGCCGGCAGACCAAACATCATGAATGGGAATTTACCAGTCATAAATGTACCAGCAGTAAGATTTTTCACATGATCTGAGATTTGAGCCATAAAGATACGCTGGTCACCGTGAACAACTTGACCCGCTTTGGTAGTATAAGATCCGAATTCAAACCAGAATGGTGAATAGAAAATATGATGTAATCCGAATGGAATTAATGAACGTTCAATAACCCCGAAAATAAAAGCAGATAGAGTTAAGTTTGCATTTACCATGTTGTTCGAGAATGCGTTTAATCCAGACTGGATTGGCGGCCAAATTACCAACATAATTAAACCAAGAATGATCGCTAAACCAGCAGTGATAATAGGAACGAAACGTTTTCCTGCAAAAAATCCTAAATAGGACGGAAGTTCAATTTCAAAAAACCTGTTGTACATGGAAGAAGCAAGAATACCAACGATAATCCCGCCGAATACTCCTGTTTGCAGTGTCGGGATACCAAGAACACTTACATAACTTGTTCCGTTAATTTCTTTTGCATCAATACCTAAAACAGTACCCATTGTTACATTCATAATTAAATAACCAATGATAGCTGCGAGACCAGCTGTCCCTTCTCCTCCAGCTAACCCTACAGCAACACCGACCGCAAACAATAGCGGCAAGTTACCAAAAACAATATTCCCAGCATTTTGCATAACATTTGCAACCATAGCAACCCCGCTATTATCTAACCAAGGAGCTAAGTTCAATAATGCCGGATTCACTAAAGCCGCGCCTATCGCAAGTAGTATACCAGCTGCCGGTAAAAGAGCAACCGGAAGCATAAGTGCTTTACCGACTTTTTGTAAAGTACCAAAAGCGTTTTTCATATCAATAACCTCCTGAAATTTTTAAGCTCATAAAGCGGTTACACATTAGATAAAAAACAACAAAAAAGGCATGAGCGAGAGTAAAAATTAAAATAAAGTTTAGGGTTAGAATACCCCAAAATCTTCATTTCAATTAGTACTTTTCACTCATGCCTGATCGAATCAGTAACACGTAAAAAATAATAAGTGCTATTTAAATTTGTTTTGAAGTCTTTGCAGATGCATCGTCAGATAAACGGCTTCCGCATCAAAGACCTTCTGTTTTAATGTTTGCTGCATCACTTTAATGAGCTTCCACGAAAGATTATAACACACTGGATATTCAACTTTCAATAGGTTCGCAATTTTTTCTGGTTCTTCTACTTTTTCAGCCTTTACCACTCGTTCAATAGCAAAGCGGAGATGTCGGACAAGCCTCATGTAATCGATACTCTCTTTATCAATTTCAATTTCAAATTGATTTTCTACCATCTCAACCAATCTACTGACAAGCTGAGAATGTTGATTTACATCTGATAGATCTTTATTGGTCATTGCACTATGGATGTGCAAAGCAATAAATCCTATTTCACCTACAGGAAGGTGTATTCCTGTTCTTTCTCCAATGTATTCTACTACAGTTGAAGCGATTTCATATTCATGCCGATAAAGTGCCTTTGTTTCGACTAAAAATGGATTTCTCATTTCCATTCCTTTTGATGTTCTTGTTAGAGCGAACATTAAATGGTCAGTGAGGGCCACATGAATATGTTCATTTAATTCGGTATGTGTCCGTTGTTTAATCAAATCAATCGCAGATATTATCACTTCTAGATAGTCCGTATCGATAAACGGCAGCAACTTAATGTAATTTTCCTGCTCTTTTTCATCCTTCAAAACAAAAAGCTTTTCAACTGTTTCTGTTTCTATATAGTCGCCTCGTTTGCGATTAAACCCGATGCCTTTCCCAATTAGAACGACTTCTTCATAAGAAGGATGTTCAGCAATGAGTACATTGTTATTTAACACTTTATCGATTCGTAAGTTTGCCAAACCCTCACCTCCAATCTCCCTTTTTTACCATTATAATTTTCATGTTATAAGAGGTGAAACAGGAAGTCAACGACAATGTTCGACAATATTATGTCTACCTAAAAAAAGAGAACTGCTTTTATCACAGTTCCCTTGGAGGGTTTTGATTATCTTAAGATAAAATATAACACAAAGATTACAAAGAATAGGTACATGATTGGGTTAATCTCTTTTACACGACCCTTTACAATCATGGTAATTGGGTAGAAGATAAACCCTACTGCAATCCCGGTCGCAATACTGTATGACAGCGGCATCGCAATCATTGTTAAGAAAGCAGGGACGGCAACTTCAAACTTTTTCCAATCTATGTTACCTAATGATGATACCATTAATACTCCAACAATGATTAAAGCTGGTGCTGTTACAGATGATGTAACCACTGATAATAAAGGAAAGAAAAAGATTGATAAGATAAATAGTCCAGCAGTTACGAGCGATGCAAATCCTGTTCTTGCTCCAGCAGCAACACCTGCTGACGACTCAATATATGATGTCGTAGTCGAAGTACCCAAAATTGCTCCAACAGTTGACGCAATTGAATCTGAAATTAAAGCGCGGCCAGCACGTGGCAGCTTATTATCTTTCATAATTCCCGCTTGGTTTGCTACCGCTACAAGTGTACCTGCATTATCAAAGAAGTCAACAAATAAGAAAGTTAAGATAATACCAAGCATTGATGTAGTATAAAACGAACTGTCTCCAAAGGAAGAAAAGGCTGCACCAAAAGTAGGCGCTAAACTTGGAACTGTGTCTACTATTTTACTTGGCATCTTAATTTCACCAAAGATCATACCCACAATAGCAGTGATAACCATACCATAGAACACAGCACCATTAATGCCTCTTGTCATCAAAATTACTGTTACAACAATCCCAAAAATAGCTAAAAGCGTAGGACCTGAAGTTAAATCTCCTAAACCAACAAGTGTTGCATCATTATTTACAATAATCTTCGCATCCTGTAACCCGACAAAGGTAATGAACAAACCAATACCCGCCCCAACTGCGTGTTTTAAATCAACAGGAATCGCGTTAATGATTTTCTCACGAAGACCAGTAAGTGTTAGTAATAAGAAAAAGATTCCGGAAATAAGGACAGCACCAAGGGCATGCTGCCAAGGAATACCGCTTCCTAATACAACAGTATAAGCAAAGAACGCATTTAAACCCATTCCCGGCGCTAAAGCTAGCGGATACTTACCAAGCAGACCCATAACAATAGAACCAAGAGCTGATGCTAAAGCTGTTGCCACAAATACTGCACCATAGTCCATTCTTAATGCATCCGGAAAATCTTTAATAGATGCAAGTGATAAGGTTAACGGGTTCACGACTAATATATAAGCCATTGCCAAGAAAGTCGTTAATCCCCCAATAAATTCACGGCGATAATTCGTGCCATGCTTCTCAAACTCAAAGTATTTCTGCATTCTCTTTTCCCCCTATATACTTTCTGTTATTATGCAAAAAAATGCTCCGGCATATTCTACCGGAGCATGACTATAGGCATGTGCAATAACCAGAGGAAAAGGAATACCTCTTTATTAAAGACTGCCTCGTAGTCAAGCCATTTACGGTGGCTCGGTAGAAACTTCTGGGCCTTATCCCCAAGATTATACGATGCAAATATTATTCGCTTAATTACTTTTTCATTTTAGCAAGAAAGTCGAAATTTGTAAATAAAAAATACGAACGATATAATAAAAAAAAATAGCATCGTTCGTATTTTTGTGTATTACTACCAATTTTCCTCACTAAACAACATAATTCGACAGGATCACTATCACATTCCATGTGTCTGTTTCCCCCACAAGTCAAAAAAACGAGCCGTTTTATCCGGCTCGTCTTATCCTTTTGCCCTTCATCAAGGCAATTCCGCTTTTTAGTTTATTCCCATTCAATTGTAGCAGGCGGCTTGCTGGTAATATCATAGACAACTCGGTTGACGTGTGCCACTTCGTTAACAATCCGAGTGGAGATCAATTCTAATACATCCCATGGAATGCGCGCCCAATCTGATGTCATCCCATCAATCGAGGTAACCGCACGGATCCCAATGGTATAATCATAGGTCCTAGCATCACCCATAACACCTACACTGCGGATATCCGGCAGAACGGTGAAATATTGCCAGATTTCTCGGTCAAGGCCCGCCTTTTTAATTTCTTCGCGTAAAATCCAATCAGATTCGCGGACAATCTCAAGCTTATCCTCTGAAATCGCTCCTAACACACGAATCCCAAGACCAGGACCAGGGAATGGCTGACGCCATACAATATCATCAGGAATGCCAAGCTCCGTACCTAAGGCACGAACTTCGTCCTTAAATAAGGTATTGAGCGGTTCAATCAATTTAAATTGCATATCTTCAGGCAGCCCGCCAACGTTATGGTGGGACTTAATGGTTTGCGCTGTCGCTGTTCCACTTTCAATAATATCGGTGTAAAGGGTCCCCTGTGCTAAGAACTCAATTCCCGCAAGCTTAGTCGCTTCATCATCAAATACATAAATAAATTCATTGCCGATAATCTTCCGCTTTTTCTCCGGATCAGAAACACCCTCTAATTTGGATAAAAAGCGTTCTTTTGCATCGACTTTAATCACGTTCATATGGAAGCCTTCAGAGAAGGTCTTCATGACACTCTCCGCCTCATTTTTCCGAAGCAGTCCATGATCGACAAAGATACAGGTTAATTGATCGCCGATCGCTTTATGAATTAACACAGCCACAACGGATGAATCAACTCCACCGCTAAGCGCACAAAGGACTTTTTTGTCTCCAACTGTTTCGCGGATCTTTGCCATTTCCAAATCAATAAAGTTTTCCATTGACCAGGTGGCATTGCATTCACAAACCTTAAAAACATAATTCTTGAGAAGCTCATTTCCATATACGGAATGAAGAACTTCCGGATGGAATTGAACGGCATACAGTTTGCGCTGTTCATCGCTCATCGCGGCAATTGGACAAGATGGGCTTGTTCCATTGACGGTGAACCCTGCTGGTGTTTCAACAACAAGATCTCCATGACTCATCCAAACAGTCTGCTCGTTAGGAAGTTCAGCAAATAAGGCAGATGGTTGTTCAAGGACCACTGTAGCCTTGCCATACTCGCGTTGCTGCGCTTTTTCTACTTTCCCGTTAAAGTGGACAGTCATTAACTGCATGCCGTAACAAATCCCTAGTATCGGCAGGCCCATTTCGAAGATTGCTTCGTCACAGCGGAAAGAATTCTCATCATACACACTGTTTGGTCCGCCTGAGAATATAATCCCCTTCGGATTCATTTTGCGAATTTCTTCCGCTGTAATCGTATGCGGATGCAGTTCACTGTACACACCGAACTCACGTATTCTCCGCGTAATCAGTTGATTATATTGGCTTCCGAAGTCTAATACAACAATCAAATCTTGCTTTTCCGTCAAAATAGCCACCCCTATAATTTCATAAATTTATTACTAGCATATACCAAAAGTAAAAAAATAATAAAAGCGCAAGCGCCTTGGTCACCCTCGACAAGCATAAGACCAGCCGGCTGAAAGGTTGATTTTTAACCTTTTGGACGGATTGGCTGTAGACCATCGAGGGGTTAGGCGCTGGAACTAGAAAATAAAAAAAACTAGAATTCTCTCCCCAACAAAAACAGGAAGGCAGAATTCTAGTTATATCGCAAAAGTATCGCTTAAAGAAATTCCGCCTTCATAGTCAGGCCATTTACGGCAGCCCGGTAGAGACTCTCGAACCTTATTTTCGAGGATATATGAAGGTATTTATACCCTATTAGAAAAGCGCAAGGCGCTTAGACTTCAGCAACAGGCACAAGACGAGCCGGCAGGAAGGTTGATTTTTACCTTCATGACGGATTGACTTGTGACCTCGAGCCGATGGCGCCTGGAGCTTGACATTGAATTAAATCTAATTGTAACAATAGGGCGTTTTTCCGGTCAAGCGATTGTCTTTTTAATTAAATTTTCCCACAATTCACGCGTTTCTTCCCAAGACCCTTTTGGAAGACTTTGGTGATAAAGATATTGTTCATAGCGAGCGGTTATCCGGGTCATTTCTCTGGTTGCAAAAAACGTATCAATGTAACGAGCATAACTGCGGAGGGTTTGATGATCTTTTCTCTTAAGTCCATAACGTTCTAACTGAATTAATAAAAGAAGATACGCAGAGCCAAGATTTTCATCCTTTTTCTTAAATCTATAATAGAATAGAATCCCATATGGAGCCCAACGACCGCGCCAACGGTAAAGTAGGAACGCTGCTCCCGCTAGGAACAGTATAATAAATAGAATCTTCCCCCAATGCAGTTTCGCCTTATTCAAGACTGTTTTTATCCCATTTGATGGGTTAGAATCCTTTTTTGTCGTTGTAGGATTTTTTTCTTCCTGCTCAGGTTTTTTCACAGACGGCGGTGTGATTGGCTGGCTGCTTACCTCAGCATCGTCTTTACTATCATAATTGATTGTCAGTTCATTCGAAAAACCTATTGTCGGCTCAAAAGGCACCCAGCCTAAATTTGGCAAGAAAACTTCCACCCATGAATGGGCATTATTATTTGTCACTTCATAAAAGAGTTTAGAGGAACCCTCATCGTTGTATGCCTGAAACTCTCCGCCAGTATAGCCCTTTACCCAGCGTGTAGGAATACCGATCGTTCTCAGCAGGACCGCCATAGAAGTGGAAAAGTTATCACAGTAACCTCTTTTTGTTTCAAATAAGAATTGATCCACATAATCATCCTTCTCACCAGGCACTGCCACATTTTTCTGATCATAGATATAGCCAGAATTCCCAAAATACTCTTCAACAGCCTTTGCCTTTTCATACCAGGTTGTCTTCCCCTTTGTAATCTCTTCTGCCAATTCTTTTACCCGCGGCGGCAAGTTAGTTGGCAGCATCGTATATTTATTATAAATGGCCCTGTTCATTTCAGCAGGGAGAGTGGTTGTCTTCAATAATTCCGACGCTTTATATTTAGGGATATCGAATTCAACCATAAAAAGTTGGGGAACTACCGGTTGCTGATCGCTAGTAACAAAGCTAATTTTCTCGTTGTTCCCATCAACCAAAAACTGATTTGTATTTTGGTTAGAAGGTTGTATAGATAGAATCTTCGTAACCCCTGCTGGATACATGATATTATTAAATTTATAGCTGCCATTCAAAATCACACGTGCCGTTTCCTTTATTCGCTCTACTTCGGCGGGAATTGAATAAATAGGAACAAGATCGCCTTTTTTAAAAGGGCTAAACGTTGACCCTGAGGCAACCCAGCCTTTCCCTGTATACATATCCTTCGTTTCCATCTTCCAATAATTCTCTCCATTACTTTCATAAGCAAAAACAGCCTGGTCATCACCAACAAACGGACCACCTAAGGCCCTATCATCCGTACTATATCCGATTCGGCGCGGACCTGCCTTATGGTTGGAAGAAACTGGATTATCATTTTTAGCCGTTAAGTATGGAACAGGATCAGGCCATATTGGTGCCGCTTTTGGTGCTGCAATTCCCACCAAAACACTGACAACAATCATAACGGATAGGGGAATCATCCATTTTCGTATCGATCCTGCGTCATAATCAACCTTCTCTTTTTGGATGATTCGATAAAAGGTGAGCATACCCATAACTGCAAATCCCGCCACGACCGTCCGAATAATAGCGGTTTTTGCACTGTAGGCAGTAAACGTATCCAATACCGTTATAAATACTAATGTCATAAAGAAGAAAATAAAGATCCGCTGCCTCCTTAAGAGCCAGTAGTTAATTAAGTACACCATTAGGGATAACAGCAGAAAAAACAACAGGGTTCGGAATTCATTGGAAAGGTCGTACCATTGTCTGCTAAGGAGCAAGCGGATATTATTTGCACAATCCTTGATAAAGGATGCTACCCAGCTGGGATTTAGAAGTCCTTTCTGATAGTGAAGACGATGGATCGAAAAGAGAATATAAATGAGCATTAGGATCGATTGCCAAATTACTTTGATATTTAGAAAGGATGCGGTAAAAGAAACTATTAAAAAAACAATAAAGATTCCCATATTACTAGTATCGGTTAATTGCGTGATTGGACGAAGCCATTCCCATAACAGGAAAAAGCTGAACACGTATAAGAGAAATGACGGAATATCCCTTTTCATACCCGGAAACCCACCTCCGAAAAGGCTGACCTTTGCTCGCCCTCATTTACCATGATAATGCGGATCCCGCGGGCATTGGCAATCGAAATCAAAGAGCGTTCATTGTCTGATGCTGTTTCCTTATGCCCTTTGATAAGGAAGAGGACGATCGAACCTTTCCTTTGCCCCAGAAAACTTGCTTTTTCGAGTAATGGTTTTGTTAACTGAGCCGTGACCAGTAGGAAAGAAACGGATTGTTGGATAAACAGCCCCTCTGTTTCAATGACTTTATCAAATGGCTTTAAACTTGTTGCCTCAATTTTTGCCAAGTGATAGAAGAGCTGCCTAAGGTGTGCTTCCCCGCCGTTAATCGGGAAGTATGCCCTATCCTTACTATGGGTTATTAGGCCTGTCTGGGCACCCTTCTTTAAAACCGCTCGAACAAGCGAAGCCGTAAAGGACACAACTGCTTCAAAACACTGATCTGGAACACTGTCCATTAATACAAACACATCATGTGATTGGCGCTGCTCAAATTCCTTTGTCATGATTTCATTCCGCTTTGCAGATGCTTTCCAATTAATCCACGAGAAACGGTCTCCTGGCTGGTAATCTCTTACCCCAACCGCCATGGAAGTATCTCGCTGAACTCGTTCTCTCGATGCCGTCAGGCCTTGGTCATATTGGTTTTCAAATGGCTGGTAGAACAGTTCGGAATATGCGGGATAGACAATAATTTTCCCTTCTTGATCAAAAGTCTTTTCTTTTTCAAATAAGCCTAGCGGGTCACCAATTTTAAGGGTAAAAGAGCGAAAAAAATGTTCTCCGCGTGGTAGTTCATGAATGATGTATTCATAGGAAAACTCTTTTTTCACCCCAGGCAGGATCAGGCTCTTTGTGACTCGCTGTTGGGCTGATTTTAGTGGCTCACTTACATTATCTTCGATTAGCAGAAAAAATAAAGGAAAGGCATTGGCCCGCTTCACCTTTACCGTTACCGTTAATGTTTCTCCAGCATGAAAATCACTTTTTGGCAAAATCCTCGTGATTTCTAGTTCATTTAAGGAATAAAAGGATAAGGCCATGCAATAAATAGCAAATGGCAAAAAGCTATAAAATAAGAACCAGCTGACAAATCCTCCTTCGAACATGGCATATGAAAAAGTGAGGAGTATCAGAATAAGCAGGAGAATGAATTTCCAAACTTTTTTAAACAGGATCCATCTTTTTTTCATGATTATTTCACAAGCCTTTGAACCGGTACAGGTACTCTCGCAACCACTCGGTTGACAATTTCTTCTGCTGAGATTCCCTCAAATTTTGCCTCTGATTTTAAAATAATCCGATGTGATAAGACAAATGGTGCTAAATATTGGATATCATCCGGCAGGACATATTCACGGTTGTTCATAAATGCATAGGCCTGAGCAGCTTTCATTAAGGCAATCGATCCCCTTGGACTTGCCCCTAGATAAACACTGCCATGCCCCCTAGTTCGGTTGACAATATCGACGATGTAGCGTTTTATCGTATCATCGACGAAAACATTTTTAATCTCATTTTGTAGAGCAATCAAGCCTTCGAGGTCAATCACTGGTGTAAGCTCTTCGATCGGCGGCACTTTTTGGGCCCGGTTGAGGACTTCCATTTCCTCTTGTAAATCCGGATATCCCATTTTCATTTTTAGCAGGAATCGATCAAGCTGCGCCTCTGGAAGCGGATAAGTTCCCTCATATTCAATTGGATTTTGAGTAGCCATCACAAAAAATGGCCGGTTCAATTTATGGGTCACCCCATCGATGGTAACGCTCGCTTCTTCCATCCCTTCTAAGAGAGCTGATTGGGTCTTAGGTGATGTCCGGTTGATTTCATCGGCGAGGATAATGTTTCCCATTAGGGGACCTGGACGAAATTGAAATTCCATTTCTTTAGGATTATAAATAGACACGCCAGTTACGTCCGACGGTAAGAGATCCGGGGTAAATTGGATTCTTCTGAAGTTAGCATTCACTGACTTGGCGAGGGCACGAACCATCATCGTTTTCCCCACACCTGGGACGTCTTCGAGCAACACATGACCACCGGCCAGAAGCGCTACAAGACTCAATTCTGCTACATTCCGTTTTCCAATCATAACCTTTTCAATATTTTCTATTATTCTTTGAATTGTTGGATTCACTTGATCTAGGGACAAGGTAATACCTCCTTGCGGTTTAACTGATTTATGGTAACTAACTATGTATTCTCGTTTTTCTGGAAAATTCCTGTATAAAAAGACACCTTATTCTGAATGCAGACAATTATTGGACGAAAATAGGATTGGCCATGTTCAAAAAACTAGTGCAGCTATCATTCATAGACTTACAAGTAGTTCCGTTTATGTTTGTCCGTAATTCAAAAAGACCCCTCCGTAATGGAGAGGTCTTGCTTTCCAATTAAAGGTTGGCCGTATGAAAGGTGTCTCCTCCTTCAATGGTGCCGGTTTTAAAGCCTTTATTAAACCAGCGCTTCCGCTGCTCGGAGGTTCCATGAGTAAAACTATCCGGAACAACATAGCCTTGTGCTTTTTTCTGAATATTATCATCACCTACAGCGTTAGCTGCGTTTAATGCCTCTTCTAGGTCACCCTTTTCGAGATAACCTTTTCCTTCCGCATAGTGGGCCCAAACGCCCGCTAAATAGTCAGCCTGCAATTCAAATCGAACGGAGTACTCATTTGTCTTTTTCTCGGCTGCTGAAACCTCATCCCCAGAATTCAATAGTGTTTGAACGTGGTGGCCAACCTCATGGGCTATTACGTACGCCATGGCAAAGTCACCTGGTGCCTGGAATTTGTCTTTCAATTCCTGATAAAAACTTAAATCAATGTATAGCTTATGATCACCTGGACAGTAAAACGGGCCTACAGCTGCACTAGCTGATCCGCAGGCTGACTGGACACTGTCTGTGTATAAAACTAACTTAGGATTTTCGTAAGTGAGTCCTCTTTTCTTAAACTCTTCAGACCACACATCCTCTGTATCGGCCAGAACAACAGAAACAAAATCTGCCTGTTCCTTTTCTTGGGCTGACTCTTGGTATGGAGTATTTGGATCAGCCCCATTGCTTGTTGTCATATTATTGATTAAATTGCCTGGATTTCCGCCAAGAAGCGTAACGAGGAGCACAATAATGATACTGCCTATTCCTCCGCCAATGATAGTTTTGCCGCCCATTCCCCTGCGGTCTTCAATGTTTGAACTTTCTCGTCTTCCCTTCCATTTCATGATTTTACCTCCTAAAAAATGATAGCGGGTTATTTACTGTGTTATACCCAATTAGAAGGATTAAAAGTATTAATATATTCAGGAAATCATTATGTTAATATTCGATACTATTGTCCTACCTTAATATTCAATTCCTTCTAAATTCAGGAAAATAGTAGGTTGTTATTTTAATCAATAAAATAATAGAATAATAATGTATATTTTATACATAAATAATAATAAATATACAATAATAGGAGGTTAATAAGTGTGAAGAAAAACAAAAAGAAAAAAGTGGCTGCCGGTTTATTGGTTGCTAGTTTAGTCTCTACGATTCCTTGGACGACTGGTTTTGCTGAGGAGCAAAAATGGACAAACGTGAATGCATACGAGGAACAAGATGGAAGCAAGTTTAATAGTGAAAACTATGACTTTGTAAAGTTCTCGCAAATCGGCACAACACTAAGTAATATTGAGAAACAATCAAACCGTGTGAAAGTAGAGGTCCGCGGAACATCAGCAGATGGAAACCCTCTTTATGTTGTCACCATTGCTGACCCAACCACACAAGGAAAGTTTGGAAAAATACAATCTTTACGAAAACAAATGTTTAAAAATCCAGGCAAGGCTCAGGATTGGATTGCCGCTAACCCGGATTTTAAAGTGCCCATTATGATTAACGGCTCTATCCATGGGACAGAATTTGTAGGAAGTGACGCGGTTCTTCAATTAATCGAACGATTTGCTACCCAGAATGACCAAGAGACCAAAAATATCTTAGCCAACAACATTCTTATTTTTAATGTTGTCCAAAACCCTGACGGCCGTGTCAATGCTACCCGTTTTAACGGTGAAGGAATCGATTTAAACCGTGATTTTATCACCCAGTCTCAGCCGGAAACGCAGGAAACGGTTGCGCTAATTAAAGAATGGAATCCGATGGTATTCCTTGATACACATGGATATGTAAAAAATTACGCACCAAACCGACAAGGTTTAATTGAACCATGTACACCACCGCATAATCCTAACTATGAGTACGATTTATATAATAAATGGGCTTATAAGCAGGCTGAAGCAATGGAAGCAAACATCATGAAAGATAATCCTAACTTTAATGGCAATCTCTATAAGAGCATGGAAGGTGTCTATATTCCACAGCGCAATGACTCCGCCGGCTGGGATGACTATCCGCCGATCTTCACCCCAATGTATGCAATGTACCATGGGGCCTATGGTCATACACTAGAAGCGCCGACCAACGATTGGGACGGCGTCCGCTGGCAGTATGATGCGATTATGGGTGCATTGAAATTTGCTACTGAAAATAAACAAGCAATGATTACGGATCAAATTGAAATGTTTAAACGCGGTATCAACTTTGACCATCCATTCCATCAGGACGGCTTCTTCCCGAAAGCTTATATCCTTCCAGTTGATGAGAAGGACCCAACTGTAACAGATAAAGCGGTTAACCATTTATTTAAAAATGATATTGAAGTGGTACAGGCATCAAAAGATTTTACGGCAGATGGAAAAGCATATCCTAAAGGAACCTATATTGTGAAAATGGACCAGGCTAAGGCGGGGTTAGCCAACACCATGCTGTGGGATGGAGAAGACATTACAAATGATACACCTGCTATGTATGATATTTCAGCATGGAGTCTGCCAGAATTGTGGGGATTTGAGGCAGTGCCAACACAAACATCGGTTGACGTTACATCAACAAAAGTGAATCAGGTTACGGAGCAAGGTTCTGTTATAGGTAAGGGGCCATTCTTACTACCAAACAGTTCCGTGAAAGCTGTTAATCTTGTTAATACATTATTACAGCAAGGGGTAGCTGTAAAGCGTGATACAAAGGGTAACTTCTATACAGACGCAGCCGCTAATAAAATTTCAGCAGCTGTAAAAACAGCCGGGCTGAAGGTTGAATCAACAGATAAGATTCCTGCGGATGCCGTTGCTCTATCCAGCTTAAAGGTGGCCATTCTAAAGGATGGCGGGATGGGTAAACAACAATCTCACAGTGGAACCAAGCTTGCCCTTAAGCGTCTTGGCTTTGATGTGACTGAAGTGACTCCAGTAGAAGCGGCAGAGAAGGGTCTTAACGGATTTGATGTATTTGTATACAGCGGTACAGAAAGTCTAATTTCTACAAACTTATCAGCAGCCAATAAAGAATTTGGTTTCGAAAATGCTGGTCAGCTTGATTCATTTAAGGCTAATATTAATACATTTGTAAGCAATGGTGGGAAATACGTGGCCGTAGGCGCTGGGGCGTCTAAGGCAACCAAAACACTTGGACTTACGGATGATATCATTAATGCCGGTGGTTCTAACAGCAATGGGATTGTAAAGGTCAATTATCAAGGAAGTGGTGTCACTGCAGGTTATACTACAGATGACTTGGGCTTCGTTTATCGTCCCGTTTGGTACACAGGGACTGACAATGATAAGGTCGTCGCAAGCCTAGCAAACTCTGATGATTTCTTCATGGCAGGACACTGGGCAGGTAATAATGCAGCCAAGGGTCAGGCGGTAATTGTTAAAGAGCAGGATCATGACGTAACCCTAATCGGATTAGAAGCCGGCTTCCGTGATCATACCGATTACTTGTTCCGACTATTATCCAATGCTATTTTTGAAAAATAAAAGGTAAGGCCTGGCTCCACTTGGAACCAGGCCTTTTTTATACATTAAACTAGTCTGTTGATTTCCGCTTCAGGCACTTCGCTTTCCGCGGGCGGTACGGGGAGCCTCTTCGTCGCTTCGCTCCTGCGGGGTCTCCCCTGCCCCGTACTCCCGCAGGAGTCTTCGCGCCTTCCGCTCCAATCAACAGAGTGTGCAAAAACTATTCATCAATCACCTTTTGGGTCAGCCTCTTTGTTTATCAAGGGTTAGAGAATATTAATAAGTTAATCCATGACCAAGTTTATAGATATTACTATCGCTGTCTTTATAGGCATACTCAAGTCCTTCAGGCATATATTTGTCCTTGTCATAACCTGGTACGTCGTTTCTTGACACACAGTTACCATGTTCATCAACTGCAATGACAGCTTCACTAGCTGGCAATGTCAATGGTAAAACTCCTACAGGGCGGCTATTGCCTGCGATTACCTCATATTGTGCCTTATAGTAGGTATCGTAACCAGCGATGAGAACATCGGCCAAAGGTTCAACATTCCCAAGGATCCATGGCAAAATGACATTCACACTCATGATAACTTTTCCGCCACGAACATGAATACTATCGGCCACTTCCTTTAGGTGGTCCATTCCACTTAGAGTGGTTTCTTGATAGGTAGACCCATCCAAAGCTGTTTCCGTTTTATCTTCGCAGATTTCAAGTTCTAACAGTCCCGGTGTTGCATTGAAATAAGCACCTGATTTTGGACTTAAGAACAGAATAGCAAAGTCAGCTTCTTCATGGTTATCTGTCAATGTAAATTGACCCAACTCTTGACATTCTTGTCTTGCTTTTTCTGTATAAGCTGCTGCCCGCTCCGGTTCCTTATGGAACACTTCCACATATAGCTTCTTATTACCAAGCTTATCAGCAGTTAAAGGTAACGTCCGGTTAGAATTTTTAAGAACGGTTACCGATTTTTTATGAGCTTCATAGGCTGCCTCCCAGTTCGCTGGATTTTTTACTACTGAAGTAGCTTTCTCTGGTGAAACATAGGTCCTATCATCAAATAGTCCTAAAGCAAACATCTCGGTAAGAAGTCTAATATTAGCCTCATCAATACGTTTTTCACTAATCCAGCCATTCTCAATTGCCTTTTTAAGGTTCGTAATGTCATTGGTATCAGCAACAAGGTCTGTACCTGCGTTGACAGCCTTAGCAAAACGCTCAGCCTCACTCTTGTCTTCAACACCCCAGCACATTTTGCTTGTGACGCCGCTGTCACTATTTACATAGCCTTTAAATCCGAGTCTTTCTCTAAGGATATGATTAATAAAATAATGATTAAATGTAAAGCCCACTTCTTCGAATGGAATGTCATTCCCTTCAAATTCTTGAACAACACTTTTCTTGATACTTGGAATCGAATAATATGGCATAATTGATGAAGTGCCATGGTCTACAGCTGCTTGGAACGGTGGCAGGTGATATTTTTCTAAGCTGCCTGGAGTTGGGTACAAGTTCCACTTTCCTTCTGCATAATGTGGATCGAATCCATTTTCCCTTGCACCGCCGCCAGGGAAGTGTTTTGTTGTCATGGCAATACTATGTTTTCCGACAGTCTCACCTTGGAATCCATCAATGATCCGGCCGATGGCATCAGAAATAAATTCTGGGTCTTCCCCAAATGTACCATATGTCCGCTGCCATCTAGGATCTGTCGCAGTATCAGCCATATACATATAACCTTTTCTGATTCCTACTGCATCCCACTCATCATGTGCTATTTCAGCAAATTGGCTGATAAGAGAGGCATCACCGCCATTTTTGATTTCCCCTTTAGCTGCTGCTGCAAGACCTAATGTTCCAGGCCAAGTCGAGAAAATTCCGGCTGCATCATTCATCCCAAAAATGAATTCTGTATTTTCGTTTCTTGAATTAGATGCGATTAAACAAGGGATCCCAAGACGTGTTCCCTCACATACTTCATTCATTGTATTGACCCACTCTGCCATTTGAGCTGGACTCCAGTTATCTCTTAGGATGAAGTGGCGCAAATGCATGTTTTCAATCGTATGCGTTGTGCCATAAACCTTTTCCAAAGCAAAAATGGTTTCGCCCTTTTCAACTATCCCTTCATCAAGCACGCCATCATGGCTTGTCTTACTCTTATCTTTTTGAGTAAGTCCCATTTGACGCGTATTAATCAGCATCATACCGACCTTTTCATCGATATTCATAAATGAGACTAGGTTCTCCGCACGTTCTTTCGGACTCAAGCGCCAGTCCTTATATGGTTCTAGTTTCCCACTATTATTCAAATCTTTAAATTTTAATCCATCAACTTCAATGATATTCTTGACTCTGACCTGTAAATTTGGTTGTTTATGGTTAGACTCCACTTTTATGCCTCCTAATCTTGTTCTCCCAATAAGATGCTCTAAATGTATCTTTTTTCTTTAATTTAACTTTATTATTTCATTCGATAGGGTGCTCAATTTTGGTTATATCCATTTATTCAGTAAGCAGTTTATTTAAGGCTATTGCTTTTATAAAAAGCACTGTTAAACTTGGCTGTTGATTTCCGCTCCAAGCGCTCGCTTTGGGCGGAGCGCCTGTGGGGTCTCCAATGCCCATACTCCCGCAGGAGTCGAGCGCCTTCCGCTCCAATCAACAGAGTATAAAAAACAACGATATCGTTTAACTGAGAAATGGATGTTACCGCTTGCAGTTATAGAATAACAATAAAAAGCTTAAAATATATAGCACTTATTGCTAGAATAATTGTAAATGTTGCTGTACGAAGGAGGATTTATGAAGCAGTCCGTTTTTATCCCGGTCATTGGAAAAGATTTTGAGATTTATTACTTCAACAAAAAGTATCATTCCGAAGATCAGCTTAAGAAATATAACGAATCATCGGTGAATTTCTCCCAATTAGCAGAGACATTATTCCGCCTTCACAGCCATGATGTTTATGAGTTTCTTGTATTCCTAGGCGGGGAATGTGAATTTTTCTGTGAAGGAAAGACCTATACCCTGAAAAGAGGGGATGTTGTTGTCATCCCTCCTTATGCTGTTCATGAGGCTAATGTTAAAAATATCGATAAATATGAACGTATTATTATTATGGTTAGTGAGCATTTAATGGCAGACTTCTCAGCTAGTTTACCATCAATGAAAGAGAATATTGTTTATCAAAAGATACAAGGATCCTTTGTGCTACATCTTCATTCAAAAAATTTCCAAGATATCATTTCTTTATTTCATGAAATCATTAATAGAATCAAGAATGATAAGGAGAATTTTTCCTTTACACTGCATTACTTATTGCTTCAGGCTCTACAAGTTATTTTTAATCCTGCAAGCAGTACACTAAACCTTAGCAACAAAGATGAATTGGACCAGAGGTTTGTCTCTATTTTAGAATACATAGATTCACATTTTACAGAGCCGGATTTGAGTTTAGAAAAGGTATCTAATTATTTCAATTTGAATAAATATTATTTTTCTCATTATTTTAAGAAAAACATGAACCTGCCCTTTTACCGTTATGTATCGTTAAAGCGACTATCATATTCTGTCACCATGATTAAACAAAATCAGTTTTCCATCGAGACCATAGCCTTAAAATGTGGTTTTCCTGACTATTCCAGTTTTTACAGACTCTTTAAAAAAGAATACCATCTTTCTCCAAAAAATTTACAAAAAGAATATAAAAACTACCATTAAACTTTTATACAGCATATTAGGCAAAGAACATAAAAAGAGGCTATCCTTAAGGCCAAAACATAAAGAAGCCTCTTTTGCTCTTATTTTTTTCTTATGGTTACTATTATTATTGCTAAAAGCCTGATAGTGCTTGGCATATTCAAATGGGATTGGAAGATTCAAACTAACCGGTTATTTTCGATCTCCTTTTTTATATCTATTATCTTTCTTTTTTTTTGAATTTTTACTTTCGTTGTCTTTACTTTTTTTGTATTCTTTCTTGTCTTTATTTTTTTTTGAATTTTTACTTTCGTTGTCTTTACTTTTTTTGTATTCTTTCTTGTCTTTATTTTTTTTTGAATTTTTACTTTCGTTGTCTTTACTTTTTTTGTATTCTTTCTTGTCTTTATCTTTTTTTGAATTTTCACTTTCGTTGTCTTTATTTTTTTTGTATTCTTTCTTGTCTTTATCTTTTTTTGAATTTTCACTTTCGTTGTCTTTATTTTTTTTGTATTCTTTCTTGTCTTTATCTTTTTCTGATTTTTCCTCTATTTCAGATTTCCCAACTCCATCTTCTGCCTGATCGTTAGATTGTATCCATACTTCAAGGACCTCGTCTGCTACTCTCTTCCACTGGAATTTGGTTTCAACCAGTTTTCTCCCTGTTTCCCCCATTTTCTTCATCAACGTTTTGTCAGATAATATTTCGGCTATTTTTTGGGCAAAATTCTCAGGATCCTCTGGATTTTCCACGATAAGTCCATTCTCTTTAAGAATAATAACCTCCGGATTTCCTCCCCTTGCCGTCGTAACGATTGGAAGGCCTGCTGCCATGGCTTCGTAATGAACCCTTGCCAGTGGTTCTTGCCAAAGAGAAGTACAGACAAACAAATCAGCCGCTGCAAACCAGTTTTGGATTTCAAATGCACTTACAAAACCTGTTGTCACAACAGGTACTGATTGTTTAGCCGCTAATGCTCTTACATAAGCTACATAATCGGTTACCTCATTTTGGCTAAACCAATTACCCCCAACGATGACTAACGCCAAATCTTTAAATTTTTTAGAAAGTGATGGTAAAGCTCTGACTAATCTGTCGACTCCTTTGTTCGCTGAAATTCTTCCTGCAAATAATATGACCGTTTTATTCTCTAGGCCATGTTCTTTGCGAAGGGAACTCCTAATTTTTTTCATTTTAGAATCGCTGCCTGGGAGAAATCGTTCCGTATCAACTCCTGAATAAATGGTTCGGAGCTTTGGCGAAGCTTCTGGATAAAGTTCACGGATGACATTTCCTACATAGTTACTCACGGTAACAATTTTTGATACTTCTTGGATAACCGCATTTGCTTCTGACGGGTCAATTTTATCTAGATTGAACATATCATTATGCATACTTAAAGTAATTTTAGAGTGAGGGGCAACTTCCCGGACGGGTAGTACAAGGCGTGGGCGGTTAAAAATGTGGATCAAATCGAAGTGATTGTTTTCAATATAGCGAACAACCCCGTCTCGATAGAGTTCAAAAACTTTTCCTGGTACACGAACATAATGGATTCCATTGATCGTTTCTGTTTCCGGTAGAGATGAATCATTAATTCCCAAAACAGTAATATCATGGAACTCACTTAAATATGGCAAAATGCCGGAAATATAAGTTTGTATGGCTCCTCCTAATACTGGAGGGACAGGAAGTTTTTCAGTACAAACCATTAATAGTTTCATGCTTTTCCTATTACCTCCAATCGTTTTGAATTGCATTTAATACAGGCCATTTGGATTGTTCCGTCTCGATAAGGGATTTAATTACTTCTGCTGTTGTGAGATTTAGGAATAATTCAGGTTCCAGCACCATGTCTTTCATAAATCTGTAAAATTCATTTGGCAAAGATAAATCAATCATTAAAACTTCATATAGTTCAGGAGATATCGGATTTCCCTTGTGGTAAGCCTTAATCATTTCACGAACCCATGTAACATCCCATTTATTTAATTCTGCCATTTTACCAGTAATCAACTTTCTTAAATCCCGAATTGGAAGGTCAAAGGCGACACCATCCAGGTCGATCACCCACATCCCATTCGGTCCCATTTGTGCATTGGACCAGCCATAATCCTGGTGTGCCAGCCCCCATTCTTCATGTCCCTTTTTAATTAAGTCGAGATATTTAGATTGATTAAGTCTATTTAGACTTGTTCTAACTTCGTCTTCATATTTTTCTATTACATTCAAAATAACCGAACTAGCAGGCATTTCCCGATAGGCTTTGGCCAAATTTCTGAACCAATCCATTTTGTTCATCATTTTTTTATACTTGCTTGGCCATTTGTACAATCTTGAAGCAATTTCTGCCCCATCTGGAGGGACGTAGCCCCTGGTTTGACTGTGAAATTGACCAAGAGTGTAACAAAGCTGCTTTGTTCCTTCCAAATCTTTTGATATCGGGGCCAGTGGTTCAATCCATTCAGCAACAAACCACACTTTTCCGCCAGCTTCAATAAAATCTTGTCCATTTTTTGTTTTGACAATAGCTGGCACTCTTGCACCTTTCACATCAACCAAATATCTTTGAGCCCCAAGGCTGAATAAACTTCGTGTTGGTCTTCGGTGTAACAGCTTTAAACTTTTCGGCCCCTTATTGGTATTAAGTTTCCATATAGCTCCGCCTTGTTCAGGCTTAGTTGCAACTGCCTCCATGCTTTGAACCTGAAAACTATACTCTTTAATAACTTCTTTTGCTAATGTATTTACATATTCAGGTATAAAATTTTTATCAATATCTTCCCTTTCTTCCCATGGAAGAATTACTATTTCCTTCAAAATAACCCTCCTTTGAAGTTCCCCCCAATGGGGAGACAATTTTTTTAAAAAGATTGGCTAGAAACTAACTTGGGACAACAGTTAGAGAACCCTTAAATAGACTTAATTTATGATATGAAATAGTACAAATAAGGAAAGGGCCATAAGCGGATGTATTAAAAAAAACTCCATATTAGGAGAAAAAACCTTTTTAGTATAGGTTTTTAACTGTTTCGAATACTTAATAAATCTCATAAACTACATAATAATAAATATTTATTTAGAAAATTTGGTAAGGAGGTCAAACGATGAATATAGCTGTAATAGGGACAGGCTATGTCGGAACTACTACAAGTGTTGCGCTTGCATTAAGTGGACATAACGTGTTTGCAATTGACCATGATGTGGAAAAAGTTCAAAAACTGAAACAGGGAAACCTTCCCTTTTATGAAGAGGGTATAGAAGAGTTGTTAAAAAACTTCTCTTCAAACGGGAAACTTTCATTCACAACTCAATTAGAAGAGTGTATAGATAAATGTTCCATCCTTTTTATTACAGTGGGTACCCCATCATTATTGAGCGGACAAGCTGATTTGTCCTATGTGGAAGAAGTGGCAAGAAAAATTGGGCGTTTAATGAACGATTACAAGGTAGTCGTTATGAAGAGTACCGTCCCTGTAGGAACCAGTACAAAAATGAAAAAAATAATAATAAACGAACTAACAAAACGAAATTTGAATACATCTTTCGACTTGATTTCAAACCCTGAATTTTTAAGAGAAGGAAAAGCATTATACGATACCTTGCATCCAGATCGAATTGTTATTGGCTGTGAAACAAAGAAAGCACAAAAAATTATGAAGCAATTGTATGAAAATGCAAGCTCAAAAATCCTTTTTACAACCCCAATAGATGCAGAAATGATTAAATACGCGTCTAACGCATTTTTAGCTACTAAAATTTCATTTATAAATGAAATGGCAAGATTTTGTGAAAGAATTGGAGCAAATGTCAACGAGGTGGCAAAAGGAATGGGGATGGATAGCAGGATTGGTCCTCAGTTCTTATATGCAGGAATAGGCTATGGGGGGTCATGTTTTCCGAAGGATATCAGTGCATTACTGGCATTGGCATCCGAAAATAATATTCCCTTAAATATACTTCAAACTGTCTCACTTGTGAATCAAACACAAACAGAATGGTTTCTGGAAAAAGTAAAGAAAGCTTTAGGAAAACTCTCAGGAAAACGTATAGCTATATTAGGATTAACATTTAAACCCCAGACAGACGATATAAGAGAAGCTCCCTCCTTAAGAATAATTGATAATCTCCTTAAAAATAATGCCATTATTACTGCATACGATCCGCAAGGTATTGAACATGTCAAAAAAATTTATCCTTCTATTAGCTATACTTCCAATCCTTTAGAAGCATTAAAAGAAGCTGATGCTGTCCTTATTGTCACGGAATGGAAAGAAATTATCGATATTGATTGGAAAACGGCTATTAATATTGTTTCTGCTCCCCTTGTATTTGATGGCAGAAATGCCCTTAATGCATCTGTCATGAAGCAATTGGGCTACCATTATGTAGGAGTCGGTATGCCTGAATTATAATGTAGAAAGATGAACTATTCATGAAAGTTGCTACTTATAAATTCTTCAGACTTAAACAAGGAAGGGAAATAACTAGTTTTCTCCTGTTTCGAACTGTTTATCCCCGGCAGCATATGGTCAATTCAGAAAAGGAGGAATAACGTGAAAAAATTTACTGGAGGTATATTTGTCACCGGTAGTGCAGGCTTCATAGGTTTCCATCTTTCTAAGCGCTTATTAGATGAAGGCTTCCATGTGCTAGGTATTGACAATATCAATGATTATTATGATACTAACTTAAAATATGACAGACTAAACATTTTGGCGAAGTATCCAAATTTTAATTTTATTAAAGGATCTATCGAAAACCTCGAGCTAATGGAAAGTCTCTTTGACCAATATGATATTAACATTGTCGTTAATCTAGCAGCTCAAGCAGGTGTAAGATACAGTTTGAAAAATCCACACGCATACATCCAATCAAACCTTGTTGGATTTGCAAATATTTTAGATTGCTGTACCAAACATCAAGTCAAACATCTGATTTACGCATCGTCCAGTTCTGTTTACGGGAACAATAAACAAATGCCGTTTTCTGTTACTGATCGTGTGGATAATCCGGTTAGTTTATACGGAGCCACTAAAAAAGCTAATGAGTTATTGGCTTACTCGTACAGCAATTTATATCAACTTCCTACAACCGGGCTGCGTTTTTTTACAGTTTACGGCCCTTGGGGCAGACCAGATATGGCATATTATAAATTTTCGGATGCCATCATAAACCAAGAGCCTATTGAGGTTTATAACTATGGGAATATGAAAAGAGACTTCACCTATATTGATGATATTATAGAGTCCATCTATCGTCTGATAAAAAAAGAACCGCCTGGCAAATCTATATCTTATTATAAAATCTACAACATTGGTAACAATCAACCAGTTCAACTAACGGACTTCATTAAAGTGCTCGAAGAACAACTCGGAAAGAAGGCGGTTATGAACCTATTACCTTTACAGCCCGGAGATGTTCTCGAAACATATGCGGATATAGATGACTTGATAAATGATATTAACTATAAACCTATCACTTCTGTCGAGGAAGGAATTAGAAAGTTTGTCGAGTGGTATAGAAAGTACAACAATATTTCTTAGCTTTTAGAACTTCACCTCCCTGACCATCCTCAAATCATTTTAGCCATTCTCTACTGTTTTTCCAAAAATTTTTATATGATCCTGTACTAAACAAAAAGGACTTTCCTTATGGAATAGTCCTTTTCTGTATATTGAGATTTACAATTTTCAGTTACTCATTAATTTATTACTCCATTGCTTTTAATGCTTTTGTTTTAAATCCGCATTGCTCCATGGCTTCAGCAAGCTCTCTTCTTAATTGTGCTTCATCAAAATCAACTAATTTCTTTCCTTCAACCACTTGCTTTCCAGCGATAAATACATCTCTTACATTGCCAGCATTAGCGGAGTACACTAAAGCCGAATATGGATCGAAAATAGGAAACATATTAATTGAATCTGTTTCAATTAAGATAAAGTCAGCCTGTTTCCCTGCTTCAATTGAACCAATTTGCTTCTCCATTCCTAAAACCTTCGCTCCGCCAATGGTGGCTAACTCTACAATTTCTTGTGCTGGAAAGGCGCTGCGGTCCTGTAAAATGGTTTTATGAAAATTGGCAAACAATCGCATTTGGCTGAATAAATCCAGGGTATTGCCGCTGCTTGGGCCATCTGTACCCAGCCCAACTGTTACACCGGCAGATAATAAATCCCGAATGCGGGCCACACCTTTGGCAGATTTTGTATTCGCACCGATACAATGAGCTACCTTTACATCATATTTCTTCAATAGCTGAATATCTTTATCTGACAGATGAATACAGTGAGCAGCTACAAGCCTTGCACTCAATACACCAATCTCTTCTAAAAATTCAATTGGTGTTTGATTACGTTCTTCGCGATATTTGTTTATTTCAAAATCCATCTCACTTAAATGCATCATCCATGGCACATTGTACTTCTTGGATAAAAGTTCTGCTTGCTTCAGGACTTCGATTGTATTCGAATAGGGCGCATGCGGTGCAATAGATGCTTTAATTCTCTTATTTTCTTGCCATTTAGGCAAAAACCTTTCAGCATATCGTAAGCCGCCCATTGGCTCCTCTACATCTACCGTTACGGAATCTATGACGGTTTCCGCAAAAAGGCCGCGGCTTTTCATTTCCTCCGCCGCTTCGGCCAGTTGCTGCTCAAAATAATACATATCAAAAAACGTCGTCACACCGGCAAGCTGCATTTCCGCAATCGCATATTTCCCACTAGTATAGGCAAGCCTTTCATTCATACATTCATTTTCTAATGGAAATAAGAAGCGGCGCAGCCGGTCGGGGTAGTCATCCCCTAATGAACGAAACGGAATCATCCCAATATGTGTGTGCGTATTGACCATACCAGGCAATAAAATAGCCCCTCTAGCATTGATGACTTTGTCATACGTCATATCCTTTGGCAGTAAATCCATTGCTCCCGCTTCGATAATTTCCTCCCCGTCTACCAGTAAATAGCCATCTTGAAACTGCTCCATCTTCTCATTCATTGTTAAAATCCATGCATTTTTAATGAGTATTCTCAAATTCCTCACCCTCCACCAATGGGATCATGATTTGAGAGCGAACATTCATCATCCCTTTGTCAGTAATTTTGATAATAGGTGATACCGGCAAGGATAAAGTTGAGAAAGACATAATTTCATTGCTGTTACGGTAGCCTAACTTAATCATCGCTTGACGGACTTCTTTCAATTGCGACCCTAGTTCTTGTATCGGTGCATCACTGATAATGCCGCCAACCGGCAAAGGGCATACGGCTTGTACCATCCCAGCTTGGGTGACGACATAACCCCCTTGCATGTCCAATAATCGCTTTTGCGCGGCTAAGATATCTTCGGAACTTGTTCCCATAACCATCAGGTTATGATGATCATGGGCCCAAGTAGTGGCAACAGCTCCTTTTTCATATAACGCTTTATCCACAAATCCGTAGGCGATATTACCTGTTTTCCCATAACGCTCCATTACAACAATCAAGGCTAACCCGCTATTCTCCCAATCCAAAAATCCATCTACCACGCTAACCTCCCGCTTTACATGTTCGGTAAAGGTACCTGTTTCTGAAATTTGAATCACGTTGACGATTGCATTTTTCGATGCTTTGACCTTGAAACGTAAATCCTCTGTTGTTAATTCACGGCAATGTATGGACTGATAAAAATGCTCTGGAAAAGCAGGTTTATCAGTTGGAAACTGGATATCTGTTCCCCGTTTGTGCACCAATTTTCCATCCTTATAAACTGCCACAATATTAAAGCTTTCGATATGATCGATTAATAAAAAGTCTGCTTTAAATCCAGGGGCAACGGCACCCCGATCCTGAAATCCCATTCGTCTGGCAGGTGTATAGGTAGCGCAATAGATAGCCTGTTCTATTGGCATCCCGCAAGAAAAAGCTAATCGCACGTTTGCATCTAAATGTCCTTCCAATAAGTCGTCCGCCATCACATCATCGGTAATGAGGGCCATATATTCATAGAACTGATTTTCAACAATGACTTGGATATTTTCTGGTGTAATTGATTTTTTTTGAAACTCTATAAACATCCCATTAGTGATTTTCTCGTAAATCGATTCCGGCGATTGATGAGTATGATCAGCTGTTAAGCCCGCATATAAAAATTTAGCTAATTCCAATCCTGAAACACGTGGAATATGACCTTCTAAAGGCATGAACGGTCGATCCGTTTGAACTTCGCGTAAAATTTGCCGAATCAATGAATTTGGTTCGTTGACAATCCCATTAAAGTTCATCGCTTCGCCTAAAGCAATGACTTTTGGATGCTTCAAGAGCTGCTTCACTTCTTCCACACCAATAAAGCCCCCTGTCGTTTCTAATTCCGGCGTGGTCGAAGGGACCGAGGATGGAATCGCAAAGAAAGTATCGATAACACTTGGCTGAGAAAAGAACGCCTCCAGTCCTTCCATACCAAACACGTTCGCAATCTCATGTGCATCGGCGACAACCGTTGTTACCCCATGGGTTAACACTGCCTCTGAAAAAATAGATGGAGAAGTCATTGAACTTTCAATATGCATATGAATATCTATTAATCCCGGCACTAGATAACGATTCTTTGCATCTAATACCTCGCTTACCTGATAGTGATCGATTTCTTCAGCGGTAATATAATAAAATTTATCTTTAGTAATAAACACATTTTGCTTTTCAAACCTTTTGGTAAAAGTGTTATAAACCTGTGCATTTACGATTGCTAAATCGACTTTCATCAAATTTCTCCACCCCTCGAGTACATTATAAAGAGAAAAAAGGCCAAGAATAATCCTCAGCCTTCCCCCTTAACACCTTTTATTTATTCAAAATACGATTCCATTGATTAATCCAAGACGCAAGGTTTTTATTTACAAGGTTTGAATCCACCTTATTTGTGCGTTTAGCAACATCACCATAAGTTTTATTTTTAGCTGTTTCCTCGTTGAGTACAACATTTTTATTGGTTGGAGCCTCATTTAAAGAAACTGCCGTTTTTTCTTGAACCTCTTGGCTTAATCTCCAGTTAATATATTTATAAGCAAGGTCTTTATTTTTAGAGTTTTTGTTGATGTTTATTGTATTAAAGTTTGCATATGTTCCGGATGCTGGAACTACATAGGCAACATCTGGGTTGGACTCGGTAATAATCGGAACAGCAAAGTCGCCGACAACAGCAGCCGCTATTTCTCCTGATTGGAACATATTCGCTAAATCGGAAGATTTGCTATATGTTTTTACCACGTTTGGAGCTAAATCAGTGATTCCTTCAAAAGCTGTTTTTCCACTAATCGTTTTTGCTTCCGTATTCTTGTGATTGTTTGCTACATAAAGCATAGCTGGTCCAAATGTGGTCGTAATATCAGGAATGGAGACTTTCCCTTTTAATGAAGGATTCCATAGGTCATCCCATTCCTTAATTTCTTTGCCAGCTGTCTTTTTATTGTAGACAATCCCGATACTATTCAACGTGTATGCCGGGCCAGAACCATCTGCTGATAATTCCTTTGCGCTATCGATTAAGTTTTCCATGTTAGGAACTTTTGATGTGTCAACTTTTTCAAATAAACCTGCTGATACACCATCAGCCGCATTTGATTGGGATAATTCAATAACATCAACAGTAGAGTTTGGATTGCTTTTTAATTTTGTTAAACGCTCAGAGCTTGTACCTGTTTCTAACACAATATTTACATTGTATTTTTTTTCAAAAGGCTTGAAGACATCCTCTTGCATTTTATCTTCTTCCAAACCAAATGTAGAGATGACCAAAGTTTTTGGTTTTTCCTTACTTGCAGTTTTGGCACCGCCGCCTCCGCATGCAGCCAATACACTTGCAGTCACTAAAGTTAGACTTACTAATCCTAATTTCTTTTTCATTTTTCTATCCCCTTTTCTTAGTTGTCTTGTACTTATTTATGGAATTTCCTATTAAACTATAATTAATTTGTGAGCTGGAATAGATAACGTTACCATGTCCCCCACTTGGTAAATCACATCATCTGCTTTATTTGCTAGTAATGTTCCAATCGGGGTTTCAACTTCATATTGGTAGGACTTGCCTAGAAAGGTTCGGACTTTTATCTTTCCGACCACCATATTACTCGTACTGGATTCATTGCTTGCTGTAATCTCAATATCATCCGGACGAATCGTTCCTGTCCGTTTTCCTTGGTCATATTTACCGGTACTTTCGAAAATCGTTCCATCCACCGCTCTATACTTCCAATCTTCAGTCAGTGTTAACTCAAAAAAGTTCTCAAAGCCGATAAAGCGGGCAACAAATTCTGTTTTAGGATTTTTATAAATTTCCTCAGGTGTATCGAATTGCTCAATTACACCTTTATTCATCACGGCAACCCTGTCTGAAATGGAGAAGCATTCTTCTTGATCATGAGTGACAAACACGGATGTAATCCCTAATTGGCTTTGAATCCGTTTAATTTCGATCCTCATCGCCAAGCGCAATTTGGCATCCAGGTTACTCAAATGGTTCATCTAATAATAATAATTTCGGTTCAATGACTAAGGCGCGTGCTAGAGCCACACGCTGACGCTGACCGCCTGAAAGCTGTTTAGGATAGCGGTCCCCAAGCTCCTCTAAGCCAGTAATCGCTAAGATATCTTCTACTCGTTTATCAATAGCGGCCTTTTTTTCCTTACGTAATTTCAAACCAAATGCAACATTTTCTTTAATAGTTAGATGGGGAAACAGTGCATAGCTTTGGAATACCATTCCAAATTCACGTTTATGAACAGGCACCTTTGTTAAATTTTTATTGTCAACAAGGAACTCACCATCATTCGGCTCAATTAGTCCGGCAATGACACGCAAAGTGGTGGTTTTTCCACAGCCTGATGGTCCTAACAAGGAAACCAATTCTCCCTTTTCGATTGATAAATTTAAATCTTTTAAGATATTGGTTTTATTGTCATAACTGACACGAATATCTTTTAATTCAACATAGGACATTGTGCGGTTCTACCTCCTTCGATGTAAACATCTTGTCAGCTCCTATGAAATACTGGCTAAACCTAATGTCTTCTCAATAATAAACATCAGAATAATCGTACCAAGCATTAAAATGACCGATAAAGCTGAAACAGATGGATCGTAGTTGTATTCTATATAATTCATTAAACTCGTTGGCAGCATCGTTACACCAGGTCCTGATAAAAACTGCGATACTGGTATATTGTTAAAGGAATTAATAAATGCCAGCATGAAGGAAGCAAAAATTCCCGAAGTAATGTTTGGCAGCACCACTTTGATAAACGATTGGAGCTTTGTGCAGCCTAACGTCCATGAAACTTCTTCTATTGAAAAATCCAACTGTTCAATCGTTGAACCTACAACACGAATGACATAAGGGAGACAAATTAGGAAATGACCTAATAGCAACCCTTGGATGATCGGGAATTGAAACTTAATCACGATAAATTGATACATAGCATAGCCCACGACCAATCCAGGGACGATGGTTGGGGAAAGGAAAAAGCTCTTAATCCAATTTCGTCCGAGCACCTGGTGACGCGCCAAGGAATATGCGGCAGGAACACCAATGACTAATGCCAAGAGAGTCGCTATAAAGGCTACTTCCAGACTAAGAGAGAAGCTGTCCATAAAAGATTCATTCGTAAAGACCTTACTGTACCACTCAAAGGTAAAACCTTTAATCGGAAATTGAATGGTAGGATTTGTTCCGAAAGAGGTCACGATTATAATAAGCAAAGGAATTAATAGAAATGCAAACACCAGAACCGCAAAGATTTTTAGACCGACATTTTTACGCACTCACTTCACCTCTTTTATCCAAACGGCCCGCAATCAAGTTAAATAACTTCATCACGATTAAAGTGGCCACAATCATAATCAGGGCAATTACACTTGCACCTTGCCAGTTTCCTAATGCAGTTGCATTTTGATATAAGAAGGTGGCTAGCATGATGTTTCTGTTTCCGCCTAATAATTGCGGGGTTGTATAGGCTGTCATACTCCCCGTGAAGACCAAAATGCTGCCAACAATAATCCCCGGCACACTTAAGGGCAATATAACCTTCACAAACGCAATCAAACGATTGGCCCCTAACGTTTCAGCAGCTTCCATAATTTCAGAATCAATGTTCTCTAAAATCCCCACTAACGTAATGACCATTAAAGGAAGGAAGAGATAAACTGAGCCAATGATAATGGCGAATTCTGTATAAAGTAAGGTAAGCGGTTTTGAAATTAAGCCAATAGTTAGTAATGCATGATTAACAATACCGTCTTGCCCCAAAATGGTAATCCAGGCGAAACTCCGTACAACTGAATTCGTTAATAACGGAAACAAGGTGATCGACATTAACAGGCCGCGCCACTTTTTGGGACTTTGCGAAATATAGTAGGCAGTCGGAACTCCAACGACTACACAAATTAGTGTGGCAATCAGTGAAACCTTGATTGTCCGCCAAAAGATACCAAAGTTATACTCATCCAAAAAGAACGCAGTATAATTCGAAAAGGTAATTCCTCCGTTAAAGAACGTCGGAAAGATAATGGAGATAAGGGGTAACACCAAGAATAAAATCAAGAGAATCAATCCTGGAGCCAAGATGAGATAAGGGATTCTTCGCTGCGTCATATCTGGCCTCACTTTCCAAGTCAAAAAAATAGTATGGAATGACGATGAACATCATTCAAGGGTTCGGTTCTTTCTCTTACATTGAAGATTATACGGAATAAAAAATGATTTGGCAACCTAAAAACCGAATATTATTATTAAACTACAATGTAATGTTCGTGAAATGATTAAATCATATATTTTATTAGTTTAAAAATGGTTATGAGATGCAGGTAACACGAACGTTAGGATGGCAAAGTAATTTGTTTCTGTAAAAAATACCCTATACAAGTTTTTTCTGGTTCTTGCTCAGAGAAAATAAATTGATTCCATCTTAATAAAGGAATCAATCTATGATTCGATTCGAGTCCCATTAAAAGTTGGACACCAAAAAAACCACTCGATTAATGGATGTGGTTCACATGTTGAATGCATGACAAATGTAAAAATGGATCCTGCCGACAAACCACGAAGGAATATTTGTCGATATCGACTCGGAAGATGTAGATATTTCCCGGGAATTGCTGAAACAGGAAATTGAGCTTGTCGAAAAATGGAGGAGTCAGGAAACAGCGTGGTTTTAGGAGGAGATCCTATCATATGTCAGTTATATTCTTCTTTAAGCAGCTGCACGATTATTAAAGACTATACTCCATATCGGCGATAGGTGGAGGCAATCTCCTGCCCATTCGATCTTTCTAACCTTCTTTTTGTTGATACGCAAGGTCTTTTGCTGTATCGCCCAAGGGTTTCTCTGTATCGCGCAGCGCTATAAGCGCTTCGATGTCGGTTTGAACAAAAATACGCCGATCACCATCCTTTAAAAACTCATATCCATACAGCTCTAAGATTTGGCCATACTATCGAACAGTAGGTGTTGCGATCCCTACATCTTCTGCTACTTCCTTAGATGAGGAAGCTCGTTCATTCGGTTGTATATCACGTCGCATATCGCGCCTCCTTTTCATCTAAACATGAGGGTTTTTGGCTTTATTTACAAGAGCTATATCGACCAGCGATACAAAACAAAAAGTTGTCCAATCAGCCCCTTCTGTGAAGTGGTTAACAGAAAAACTTCCCTCTATTTAGTTCTTAACTTCTTAATTATTGGGAAAAGTTTGTTTCCGCTGTTGTTTTGCTAGGTAAGTATAGTTTGTAAGCTTATAAGCTTACAAATGGGAAATGGAGGCAATAACTACGAGTAAAACAGTTCCGACGATGTCTCCGAAGGGACTATTGCTAGTGGACAAACGGATTTGGAGGATACTCTCGCTTCTAATTTTTAAATAATAAGGTGTTTTTAAATTTACTATTAGGATAGCCCTTTGGTTAATTTCAAGGTATATATTAAGGCAGTTTTTATAAAAAAATGCTCATCCTATTGCCTAGTAAGCATAGGAATGAGCATTTTTTATTTTACTATTTATTCATGCATAGGAATGAATGTTTGTCCAAATACCTACACTCTTTATTTCCTTATATTCAGGCATCCACATAGCCTCTTCAATAGCCGTCTCAACATCTTGGATATCTGCTCTTGCAATTCCCTCGTGGATTGCAGCATTGACTACTTCAATGGCTACGTATTTTGAGACCTCATGAAGTTTTTCAACAGATGGCAGCAGAGATGCCCCAGTTGTGCTGAGGTCACACATCCTTGCAACTGCATAAGCAGCAGCTGCAAACATTCCTTTTGAGATCACTTCAGCTTTTGCAACAATCGCTCCCAGACCCAGTCCTGGGAATATAAATGCGTTATTTGACTGCCCAATTTCATAGGAAATACCTTTGTATTCTACGTTGGGAAACGGGCTGCCAGTTGCAATTAGAGCCTTGCCATCTGTCCATTTCATCAGGTTTTCCGGCACCGCTTCAGTCAATGCAGTCGGGTTGGACAAAGGCAAGATGATTGGGCGCTCAACATGCTTGGCCATTTCTTTCACAATTTCCTCCGTGAAAGCACCGGCCTGTCCGGAAGTTCCAATCAGGATGGTCGGCTTGACCTTCTGAACGACTTCCATTAAAGAAATGATTCCATCCTCATTCATATCCCAGTCCTTTACTTCCTCTGCCTTTCTTACATAAGGCTTCTGGAAGTTAAAGACACCTGGTGTTTCATCCGTTAGTAACCCCCGATAGTCAATCGCCCAGAAACGGTCATAGGCTTCTTCTCTGCTCAGCCCTTCAAGAACCATAGCATCTGAGATTTGGTCAGCTATACCGAGGCCGCCAGCCCCTGGTCCGAAAACAACAATACGCTGGTCCTTCAGATTAGCTCCTGTTATTTTCATCCCAGACATTACAGCAGCAAGCGTAACTGCCCCTGTTCCCTGGATGTCATCATTGAAGGTAAGGATTTTATCACCGTACTTATCCAAGATTTTACGCGCATTTACGTTGCCAAGGTCCTCCCAGTGAATCAGAACCTCTGGAAAGAACTTTCTTGCAGTCTGAACGAATAAATCAATGAATTGGTCATAACGCTCGCCACGGACTCGGGCGAATTTGTTGCCAATATAGAGAGGATCAGCAACCAAAGCCTGATTGTTCGTACCAACATCCAACACGATTGGCAGAACTCGGCTTGGATCAATGCCAGCTGCCGCTGTGTAAACAGCAAGTTTACCGATCGCAATATTAATACCGCCTACACCTTGGTCTCCAATACCCAAAATGCTTTCAGAGTCGGTAACGACGATTAAATCAATGCCATTGGGCTGTCCAAGATTATTAAATGCCTTTTCGATGCCCTCAGGATCATCAATGGAAAGATATAATCCACCCGGGCGGTGATAGGTATGAGAGTAAGTCTGGATCGCATCACCGACAGTAGGAGTATAGATGATTGGGAGCATTTCTGCTAAGTGGTCTTTTAAAAGACGGTAAAACAAAACGACATTGCGGTTATATAAATCATTAAGTAGACCGTTTTTAAACAGATTTGTAGTTCGCATCAGATATTGCTCATAAGTCCTATTTGCTTGTTCATCAAGGGTGAGCACTCGGGGAGGTAATAGACCGTCAAGTCCAAGGTCTTCCCTTTCCTCTTTCGTAAAAGCCGTTCCTTTATTTAGAAAAGGGTTTGAGAGAACTTCTTTTCCCTTTAATGTTGTAATAATCACATTCTCAGGTACATTCATGGTGTTTCCTTCTTTCTATATTAAAATAACTCTTCGGACAATTACAGGAACATAGATTTCTATCTTACCATGTTAATAACATTTTCCTTATCAAACTAGTTTTTTTAATTTAATGTCTCTTTTTTGTAATTAAACAAAGCAGACAGTAAAAATCGACTGACTGCTTGTTCTATCTTCCACTTTTTTCGTATTTATTTACTTTTTATCAGGCTGCCCTTGCAATCGATTGTTTCGCTTTTTTCTTTTGAGACCTTTTAAATACATAGCTCACAATAAGCGGACAGACGATGGCAGAGATAACACATGCAGCTGCAACTTGTGCAGTAGCTGAAGATGCTACTGCAGCTAAGGTTGGATCTGCTGCAGCGACAACAGCTGGTGTAGCTACCGCATTTCCTGCTGTTGACCCTGTTGCTAAACCAACGATAGGGTTTTCTTTACATAACTTTAATAAGAAGTAAGCTCCAATTCCAGTGAAGGCAGCGATTAATCCTAGTAATATCCCAGGACCCCCAGCTTTTACAATCGTTGAAAGGTTCATTCCGGCACCTAATGGGAATGAGAAGAATGGGATTAATAATAATTTACTGCTTCCAAGGAACTTTCTCATATCGGGATCAATATTTCCTAAAATCATTCCGATAACAATTGGAATTAATACTCCCAGAAGTGTTTGAAAAGGAATCGAGGCAAGGCCGGATGCACCTAATGCCACTAATGTGAAAAATGGACCATCTTTTAAAGAAAATAACGCATATGCACCTACATCCGTTTCGTCACCATACGATGAAGCAAGAGATGCATATAACCCACCATTAGCATTTAACAGCGCTGCAAGGATGGCTAATGGTGTTAATCCTAGTATTCCGGTTGGCCCAAAAATCGCTGCTACAGCTAAACCAATACCAGCACCTACAATAAATTTTCCTGTTAATAAAATTGCACCTTTTTTTAATGCCTTTGGTGCTAATTTGAAATTAATTTGAGAACCAATTAAAAACATAAAACATGCCAAAATGGTTGATGATGCTTCTTTACTGAATAATGCCGTTGTAAAACTACCAATTTGTAAAACTTGCGGAAAAAATGTATTTGTTAATACTCCTAAAAATAGTGGAACAACCATCAAACCGCCTGGAATTTTATCAAGCGTTTTCTTAATTGGAATTTGCATTTTTATTCCTCCTTTAACTTGCTACGTACCTATCATATTCCCATGTAAACCGTTTTCATAGATTATGAAAGTTTAATCATTCTTTTTGTAAATAAAAAAAGTAAGCAGTTTCAAAAACTGCTTACAGAAAGTTTTTTATTAAGTGCTCTTTAAACTTGTTGTATTCATGCTGATAGACAGGCCTTCCGACTGTTCCGTAGATCACCTTGACTTCAAGGATTCCTAAGTCCTTTAGGAAATTAAGATACTTTCTTGCCGAAACCCTTGATATTCCTACAACATTTGCTACTTCATCCGTGGAAAAGGGCCCGTCCTTCAATTCATGAATCGCCTCCCATACCTGCTTTAAGGTATCCCTGGTTAACCCCTTTGGCAGTTCTTCTGCTACAACAGTTTCGTCTCTGTGCAAAAGTAAGTGATCGAGCTCCTGCTGACTAACCGACTCTTGTTTATCAATGAACCGAGTTTGCTCAAGGTAGGCAGCAAGTGCAGCGTTAAACCGTTCAAACTCGAATGGCTTAATTAAATAGTCCACAACACCATACCTTAATGCCCTCTTAATTCGTTCAAGATCTGAAGCCGCTGAAATGATGATAACATCAATTTCAAAGTCATTATTCCGAAGGTACGCTAATAGCTCTAGTCCCTGCTTCCCCGGCATAAAGATATCCAGAAGAATGAGCTGAATGTCACTCTTCCCCAAAAATTGGATCGCTTCCGCTACTGAACCGACGGTTGCAGCCAACCGGAACCCATCAATTTTAGTAAGATACTGTTTATTGATTTCCGCTACCATCGGGTCATCTTCGACAATCATTACATTAATCACTGAATTCATCCTCTGCTTTATAAGGTATATACACGGCAAAATTTGTTCCCTTTCCAGGCCTGGACGAAATAATCATGTCCCCTTCCAGTCTTCCAATTGCCTGTGCCAAAAGATATAACCCGAACCCGCGGTTTTTTCCTTTCGTAGAGAATCCTTTATCCAATATTTTGCTTTGGAGTGCTGTCGACATCCCCATCCCTGTGTCTTTCACCTCAATGGTTAAAATATCCTCTGCATAATCAAGTTTAAGGTCGACTTTTTTGTTTGGACTGTCCGCAATGGCCTCCATTGCGTTATCGAAGAGATTTCCAATGATTGTGATCAGCTTATGGGTGATTTCCAAGTTGGCAGGCTTGGGAAGTTTACTTACACAATCAAATGATAGAGAAGCACCTGATTCTCTGGCAAAGCTTAGTTTGCCAATTAAAAATCCAGCAAGAACAGGGTCTTGAATTTTCTTCGTTACAAAGCCCATTTCTGTTTTCCGATGGTTAACCGTTTCACTCACATAGCCAGCAAGTGTATCATATTGTTCAGTTCGAACCAGGCCAAGGATAACATGAAGTTTGTTCATGAATTCATGTGCCTGGGCACGAAGAGCATCTGCATAGTTACGCACACCTGTGAGCTGTTCGGCCAACAATCGGACTTCGGTTTTATCACGAAATGTAGCGATTGCTCCCACCGTCTCATTTTCCACAATAACTGGAACCCTGTTGACTAAAATGGTCACCCCATTCAGGTTTTGTTCTTGATCCAATTCGGTTTCACCCGATTTTATTATGTGAGTTAATCGAGTCTCTGGCAAATAAGCTTCAATGTTCCTACCCATAGGGTCCTCTTCAAGACCGGCTCTCTTAAAAAGCTTACTGGCTGCCCTGTTTACAAGTGTGATTTTTCCTTCTTGGTCAATAGCTATTATTCCTTCACGCACAGACTGAAGCATGGAACTCCGTTCTTCAAGCAGTTTAGCAATAGCGAATGGCTCGAGTCCTAAAAGAATTTTCTTAATATACCTTGCCAGGCCCACTGCACCGATTACACCTATTAGGATTCCAATTAACGTCCCAATAGCGATCCCCATCCGTCCTTTAAGTACCGCCTTTGTAACGTTTTCTAAAGAAATTCCTACCGCAACGGCACCCACTTGTTTTCCATGTGAATTCCTTATTGGAGTAAATGCCCGCATGGACCTGCCGAGAGTTCCCTTGGAAATGGAAACATACTCCTTTCCTTTAAGGACAGGCCCTTCATCTCCTCCCCTGAAGTGCTTCCCTACTTTACTTGGATCTGGGTGGGAAAGACGGATCCCTTTCATATCCATAACGACAACGAAGTTAACATTCGTTTTATCTTTTACTTTGCTGGCAAAATCTTGTACTACCGTATGCCTAGTGGCCCCATCTAAAGCATCAATCACCTGCGGGCTTAAGGAAACCATTCTTGCAACATTCAGGGCCTTTTCTTTCTGTGTTTCTTCCACACTAGAGGTAATTCTTTTGCTTATTAGTAAATCGGTTATTCCAAGTGATAACGCGACGACAATGCATACGAATATAATAATGATAGCTTGTAAACTATATTTGGCCTTTTTCATGATCTTCTCCCGATATGTGCTTGTTTGTTAGTATGTATAAGACTTATCGATTAAATGACAAGAGACCGCTAAGCTCCTATGTAGAGCTTTAAGCAGCCTCAATTAACAATCATCGAATTAGCAAAATGGCACCCGCCATTATTGGGGTAAGAACCATAGCACTTTTTAAAATGGACAGTGGAACATTGTTGGTAAATTTAGCTCCAATAAAAGAACCAATCATCGTTCCAGCCAGTACCTGGATCAAAAGCAAGACGTTGAAGTAACCCTCAAAATAGTAGCCTGTCCCGCCAGCGATAGCGATAGGAAGAATAACCAGCATTGTTGTGCCGACAGATTCTTGCACAGAAAGGCCCAACACAATCATCAACCCAAGCTGGATGAATGGAGCTGACCCAATCCCAAAAGTACCAGATAAAATACCAGTCACGATACCGACAGAAGCTGCTCTTACTAGAAAGCTTCCAGTTAATTTAGTTTCCCTTTTATTTGTATCTTTAAGCCTATTCACTAGAAAAAGACGGATCATTAGCATAACAGCAGATAGGAACAGCATCCCGGCTGTGAGCCAATGGAGTGAATTGACCGGAATCCATACGGCAATCTTGGAACCAAGATAGGACATAATTGCCCCGAAGGCGCCAACAGTTATTCCTGTTTTCACATCAATGTTTCCCTGCCGGTAATGGCTGAAAGCTCCGGACAAAGTTGTAAACACCATTGCAGCCAGAGACGTACCTAATGCTGTGTGAATTGGCACTCCAAAAACAACGGTTAACAGCGCAATAATAAAACCGGATCCTCCGGCCCCAATAAACCCTAATAAAATTCCCATTAAGAACATAGTAAGTGTGATAATCAAAGCTGTCCCCCCAAACATACTTTCACTTCAAAAGTGAAATTTGTCCAAGTTTATTATAGTATATGTAACCGGCACAAGGCTTTTTGTAATTTAAAAAAGTGTTTAGGCAAGTTGTGTCTGAACCTGCTTCGCTCCAGTCTCTCAACTTGTTCATTCATTGAAATTGCGACATCCTTAGTCTCGCTCGAGAAAATTAGTTTCCAATGTTGTTAAGCCGGGTACGTATAATTTGAAAGCTTTATTAAGGAAACAAAAAGAGAAATGGAGGCTATAACTATGAGTAAAACTGTTTTAGGTGTTTATAATTCCAGTGATGAAGTCGTTCGGGCCATTGAGGAATTCCAAGACCAAGGGTATTCTGTAAACGATATGTCGATTATTGCTAATACAACAGACACCCCTTCTTCCATTGAAGAGGAAACAGGGGTAACGGCTCAGGAGGTCAGTTCGAATAATCAGCCACAGCCAGAAGAGCACCAAGGATTCTTAGCAAGCCTATTTACCCCGTTTGAGAATCGTATGTATCAAAATGATGATGGCAGAGATACCTATTATGATCATCTGGTCGCTCAAGGCATTAGTAATGCAGATGCACTAAAATACGAAGAGGATATTAATTCCGGAATGGTTCTACTTTTAGCTGAAAAGGGACAAGCCGGGGTTAGTACTGCAGGCGGTATGTCCACAGGAACTATGGCTCGTGAACAAACGGGCCTTGAAGAAGATACTCTCGACAGAGAAAAGCAGCGTTCACTAAAGCTTCGTGAAGAACAGCTGGATGTTAATAAACAGCGTGTTCAGACAGGCGAAGTTGAGGTAAAGAAGGAAGTTGTCGACGAAGAGAAAACGGTCAATGTACCAGTACAACATGAAGAGGTCTATGTAGAAAGACGAGCAGTGGACAAGACTGAAGCAGACACAACCACACCAATAGGCGAAGATGAAACGATACGAGTACCAATTGTCGAGGAAAAAGTGGAGGTTAAGAAGAAACCTGTCGTTTCTGAAGAACTGGTCATAGGCAAAAAGCAAGTTACGGAAACCCAATCGGTAACAGAAAATGTTAAGCGTGAAGAAGCAAAAGTGGAGAAAGAGGGCGATGCTTCAGTCGATGAAACTACTACTGACAGCAATCGTGTGGATCCTGATAGATTCTAACCTTAAAAAAATGAAAATATCCTAAAAAAATGCTCATCCTTTTACTTACTTAAGCAAAAGGATGAGCATTTATCTCTTTTTATTGCATGTAAAAACTTATATAAGGCTTTATGATGCTTTTTTAAATTATGTGGCCCATTCATCAAGGGTATTTGTCGATATCTACTCAGAATTTGTAGATATTCCCGGAACTTTGTTGAAATTTGAAAATGGTAAATCCGAAGTGGCGAACAATCGAGGAAATATTGGAAACCAGGAAACGTTGTTTTAATCGGGACACCCTATCATTTATATCGCCTAGCGCTATAAGCGATTTATGTCAAAAAAGCATCTTATTTTCGGAATATAGAGAAAAGCCAGCCCCATTTTTCACTAGGTTTTTGTATTGCTTCCTCTAGACGTCTATTAAATTCATTTTGTGAAAGCCATTCCTTTTTCTGTTCTTCCCGCAGATTTTGTAACTCTTTTTGCAAGAATTCACTTTTTTCTTTTTCTTGCTGCAGCAATGTTTCATAATATGTATTTTGTTGCTCGGTTAATTTTTCAATTTTCGCATGAGTTTTTTGAGCCGAATTCCCAATACTAGAGCTTATTACATGATGATCTTGCTGGAGCCGGGAAACCTTTTCTTTAAGTTGAGACATATCGCTTGTCAGTTGGACATTCATTTCACGCGCAGCTGCGATTTCATTGGCCAGAAACATTAAAATCTCTTTTATTTGATTGGGGTCTTGAGGCAAGTTTTCATATGTATCGGTTATCGCAAGCTCTTTTTCATTGGAGCTTTCTAATCTTTCCTTTTGTTGATACGCAAGTTCTTTAGCTGTATCGTCTAAGGGCTTGTCTGTATCGCGTAACGCTATAAGCGCTCCGATGTCAGATTGAACAAAAATACGCCGATCGCCATCTTTTAAAAATTCATATCCATTCCGCTCTAAGATTTGGCCATACTTTCGAACAGTGGGGGTTGCAATTCCCACTTCTTCTGCCACTTCCTTAGAGGAGAATGCTCGTTCATTTGGTTGTATATCACGTCGCATATCGGGCCTCCTTTTCTATTAAATATGAGGGTTTTTGGATTTATTTGCAAGCTATATCGCCCGGCGATACGAAACAAATGGACCACCAATCAGTGACCCTTCGTCGTTTTTTAGTGCTGTATCTTTTTTTTAACTTTTACTCGATACTAAATTTTTATATAACTCCTTATTTGATCATTACATTAGCTATTTTTAAGTATGAAGCTAATTTAGCATCGGTAACAAGATTCGTTAGAGATAAAATTATCTGGTAATTGGAGGAGCCAAAAGGGGAAAGCACTGAAGAAATGTACTTTAGGACGCTGTTGACAAATCAGAGTTTGAAAGGGACATTGACAGATTCTACTAGGCAAAGAGTACAGATCCTTAGTCCCCATTTTAATGACATTGTATTTTAGTTGTTTCCTCACACAAGAAAAAGAATGGAGGAAATCGATTTCTTATTCGCTCATTTTTCAGGAAGATTGGCTGATATTGGCACTTGATTGGCTCATTTCCATAGATTATTAGCCTTTTTACCATTTATGACCAATTTATCATCATGAGAAAACGAAAGGTACAACCCTTTCTAAAGTCATTCATAACCCCGATGAACGAAAAACCGCATAAATAAGTCTCTTTCTCTATTCATTCATATTGCGAAAGAAGAAGTGTCTTCACTCATTTTTTATTTGGTTCTATTTTTTAACCAGCTGTCAAATTCGGTTGCGACTAGGCGTTCACCTGTTAATCCTTCAGATTGCTCGGAAGCAAGATAAACGATAGGTTTTGCCATGATTTCCGGCTTAAGGAGCTGAGAGTTTCCTTTAAGTTCCCTTCTCACTTGATCAGGTATCATTCCGGTTACGGTGGCCCCGCCAGGAAGAAGCATATTTACCGTCACTCCAAATTCACGCAAGTCTTCAGCCATGATAAATGACAGGGACTCGGTTGCGGCACGAGAAGGGCCGTATGGGACAAATCCTTTTCGTTTCATGGTTTCATAATTCATCGATATATTGATGATTTTTCCTCTTCCCTGCTCGACCATCAGAGGAGCGAATCCTCGGGAGGTTAGGAAATAACCGGTCACATTTGTATCGATTAAATTTCGAAACCCTTCAGGAGAGACCTGATAGAAAGGCTGTGGTTCTGTAAGGAATTTTGAGTTTACAGTCCTCATGCCAATCCCGGCATTGTTCACGAGGACATCGATCTTACCCCATTCCGTTTTTACCCAGTTGACTGCATCTTGTACCGATTCCTCTGACCTGACATCCAATGGAAGTTCAAAAACATTCGAATATCCCTTATTTTGAAGTTTTTTTACAGCTTCCGTCATTTTTGCTCCTGGACGGGATGCCACTGCAACTGTCGCTCCTTCATCAAGAAGTGCTTCTACCATGGCATATCCTAAACCGCTTGATCCTCCTGTAACAACGGCATGTACGCCATTTAATTCTTTTGCCATTTTCCCACCCCATTTGGCTTAAATTCCAATCTTCGAAAGGATTATGATAGTATGTACAGTTTTTATATATAAGTTCCCCAGCAGTTAAAAATTTTATGTGCATCGGAAGCGACTAAGTTTTTCCAAACTCATTCTTACTTTCTTTGCCAATAAAGCCCAGCCAAATAATCCTTTTCATAAAAAACTGGAATGATTAAAGATCAGGAAAATCCCGACCACTATAACTATTTCTCAAATGTAGGGCTTAAAAGCCTTACATCATGCCGCCCATTCGTCAAGGGTTGTCGATATCTACTCAGAATTTGTAGATATTTCCCGGGAATTTGTTGAAATTTGAAAATGGCAAATCCGAAGTGGCGAACAATCGAGGAAATATTGGAACCAGGGTACGTTGTTTTAATCGGTACACCCTATCATTTGTATCGCGTAGCGCTATAAGCTCGAACAGTAGGTGTTGCAATTCCCACTTCTTAAGCCACTTAAATGCTCGTTCATTCGGTTGTATATCACGTCGCATATCGGGCCTCCTTTTCTATTAAATATGAGGGTTTTTGGATTTATTTGCAAGCTATATCGCCCGGCGATACGAAACAAAAAGGGCCACCAATCAGTGACCCTTCGTCGTTTTTTAGTGCTGTATCTTTTTTTAAACCTTTACTAGATACTAAGTTTTTATATACCTCCCTATTTGATCATTACATTAGCAATTTTTATTCGACCCATGAACTTTTATTTCCATAGTATCAACTTCGAAAAAAAGCTAGAACTGTGATTATTCGATAAAAAAGGGGTGAAGACTTAGTCTCCAACCCTTAAAATATCATAGTTTTTCGCGAAAGGATTACCTCATGCCGCCCATAAGGTAAGAAGGTGTGACCTTCTTTAATGTAAAATTACATTCTTGATTTCATTGTGTTTGCAAAATGATAGCATTTCTCTCCCATTCTACCTGAAATCTCCCTTGATCACTATTTTGTTTGAATTAATAATATTTCATCAATGATGGGAATTTCTTTTTTCAATAAGGTTAAAAGATTTCCCTCAATCTGATTGTCGATTTCACAAATCGTTATCGCCGAACCATTGATTTTTGAGCGTTCATTCGCCATACGGGCAATATTTAACCCCTTTTGATAAAGAGATCCTGATAGCTCAGAAATAACCCCCTTTCGATCGGTATGGCGGATTACAAGTGTTGGTCGGTCTCCGGAAAATTTTAATGGGTAATCATCCAATTCTTGAACTTCCACTTTGCCGCCGCCTAAGGAACTTGCCAATACCTTTACAGTTCGTGTTGCCCCTGATAATTCTACTAACACCGTATTCGGGTGGTAACTTCCAAGCACCCGTTTTGTAAACTCATATTGTAAGCCATTTTCTTCGGCTATGGATTTCGCATTTGGAATGCCTTCATCCATTGTTGTTAACCCAAGAGACCCTGCTAATAATGCTAAATCTGTGCCATGGCCTTGATAAGTTTCAGCAAAGGAACCCATCAGGGAGAACTTTGCAAATAATGGTTTTTCGTTTAACAGCTGATAGGCTATGTTGCCAATGCGGACAGCACCTGCTGTATGTGAACTGGATGGCCCGACCATAACGGGGCCGATAATCTCATAGGCGCTTTGATATTTGGCCGGCCCGGAGCCGCTTTTCTTTTCGCTGAAAATCTGCGCCTTCAATTTCTGACCTGTCGGGGTGCCTGCCAAACCGCCAATCCCGGTTTCCCTTAGCGATTCAGGCATTTGCTGCCCGACTTCATGCATCACATGGATCACCTCATCCGGTGGAATGATGCTAACCACCCCTGCTAACGCCATATCTGCCGCAGCCTGGGCGGTAATCGCATGTAATCCGTTCCGAAGGATACATGGAATTTCCACCAGCCCGGCGACCGGATCACAAACCAGTCCCAGTGAATTTTTTAAAGCTATTCCGATGGCATTTCCTACCTGCTCTGGAGTGCCGCCGGCAAGCTCAACTAAAGTGCCAGCGGCCATCGCGGTTGCAGAACCTATTTCCGCCTGGCATCCGCCGGCTGCCCCTGAAATGGAAGCTTTATTGGCAATCACTAAGCCAAGGGCAGAAGCAGTGAACATCGACAGTACAATCCGCTCCCGTGGGAATTTTCCGCTGTCCAGAGCATGTACGAGTACTGCCGGCAAGATTCCCGCTGAGCCTGCAGTCGGTGTCGCCACAATCCGTCCCATTGTCGCATTGACCTCTGATACGGCCAGTGCATTGGCTGCGGCATTTAATGTCACGGGATTGATAAAGGATTTTCCTTTTTCGGCATATTGGTGAAGTCGGTACCCATCTCCTCCGGTCAAGCCAGTACGGGACATAACAGCACTTTTCGTCCCCCTTAGGACAGCCTCTTCCATTACCTTAAATTGCTCGTCCATTTTTTCGATAATCGCTTCCCGTGGAATGCTCTTTTGCTGTATTTCAGTTTGGATCATTAATTCCGCAATCGTTATATTTTGCTGCTCGGCTAGTTCTATTACTTCTCTTAAACTCGTGAAAGACATCGTATCACTCCCTCAAAGAAGACGGTTCCCATGCATGAAGCATTAGAACCGTCCCCCTGTTTTCTTTGTTTCTTTATATTATACTGCTTTCGTTTTTGTGCCTTTTTCGTTTTCGGCCTCGTCTAACGGTACGCGTTTTTCCATTTTTAACAGATAGAAAAAGGCTGTCATTATGGCAAGGAATGCAATTCCCGTGATTAACGGAATACGCGTGCTTGGATTGATCGCCATACCGACAAGGACTACCAGTAGAAATACAATGGTAGCGTAGTTGCTGTACGGTGTAAGAGGCATTTTAAATGGATGTTTTTCCATTGCACCAGCGTTTACTTTTCTAAATTTGATTTCACTGATGAGCAGTACAAACCATGGAATCATTCCTGGAAGTACACTCGCACTGTAAACATACACAAAGATGGATGGCGGTGCAACATAGCTTAACACAACACCAATAGCCAAACCTATTAAAACCGTTATGGTTGAATAAACAGGAACTTTATTTTCCGATAATTTTGCAAAAATCTTTGGTGCCTGTCCATTTTTCGCCAATGCGTAAAGCATTCGTGTGGCGCTGAAGATGCCGCTGTTACAGCCGCTCATTGCTGCCGTAATGACGACAAAGTTGATAATACCAGCTGCAGCCGTTATTCCAATTTTAGCAAAAACCGATACGAATGGGCTGCCAACTTGATTGAGCTGATTCCAAGGATAAACGGTTACAATTACGAAGATAGCACCAATATAGAAAATTAAAATACGCCAAACGGTGGTTTTCACAGCATGTGTAATTGTTTTTTGCGGATTTTCTGCCTCTCCAGCCGTCATCCCTATTAGTTCCACCCCTTGATAAGCACCGATAACGATGGAAAGAGCAAAGAAGAAACCTTTAAATCCCCCAGTGAAAAAGCCGCCGTTTTTCCAGATATTCGAAAATCCAATTGCATGGCCGCCATTTCCAATCCCAAAGAGAATAATGCCAATACCAGCAATAATCATGAAGACAATCGTTAACACTTTAATTAATGAGAACCAGAATTCAAATTCACCAAAGTTTTTAACCGAAATCATGTTGGCAACGCCCAGAATCACCATCGCGACCACCCCAGGGACCCATGTTGGCAGATGTGGGAACCAATAATGCATATACGCACCAACCGCGATGATTTCCGACATGCCGACAATGATCCATTGGAACCAATAGCTCCAAGCTGTCAAATAGCCAGCCAAAGGATGGATATATTTATTGCCGAGGTCAGCAAATGAACCGGTGGTTGGTTCCAAATAAAGCATTTCCCCCATCGAGCGCATGATGAAAAATAAGAAGAGGCCGGCAACTGCATAGGCAATCATAACCGATGGACCCGTCCATTTAATTGTACTGGTCGAACCCATAAATAAACCAACCCCGATCGTACCACCCAAAGCAATCATTTGAATATGACGCGACTTAAGCCCCCGCTTTAATTCCTGGTTTTTTGACATAAACTTCCCTCTTTCCCCTTGTATGTTTTAAACCCTTTCTTCTTGATGCCTTAAACCAATATAGGTTCCCCAAATGGAATGCCCAATTTTTTGGCTAAGTTTTCGAGCATTGATTTTGTCATACGGTCTAAATCGTACCGCGGATTGAAATCCCACTCCTCTTTGGCGGCGGTCGCATCAATGGAGTTTGGCCAAGAGTCGGCAATCTGCTGCCGGACTGGATCCACTTGATAATCCATCGTAAATTCCGGTATAAATTTCCTGATGGAAGCAGCAATTTCTTCAGGTTCAAAGCTCATCGCTGTAATATTAAAGGCATTTCGATGTTTTAATCTTGATGAGTCCGCTTCCATTAGTTTGATAATTGAATCAATCGCATCTGGAATATACATCATGTCCATGTAAGTGCCTTGCGCAATATAGGACGTATATTTTTTGTTCTTTAATGCTTCATAGTAGATATCAACCGCATAGTCTGTCGTTCCTCCGCCCGGTAGTGTTTTGTAGGAAATCAATCCAGGGAAGCGGACGCCGCGGGTATCGACGCCAAATTTTGCAAAATAATAGTCACATAGTAATTCAGCGCTGACCTTGGTGACACCGTACATCGTGTCCGGCCGTTGGATTGTATCCTGAGGTGTATTGTCTTTTGGTGTGGACGGACCAAAGGCGCCAATTGAGCTTGGTGTAAAGAACTGTGCATTGGAATTCCGCGCCACCTCGAGTGCATTTACCAATCCGCCCATATTTAAATTCCAGGCTAGCAGCGGTTTTTTCTCGGCTGTGGCCGATAGAAGCGCTGCCAAATGGATAATCGTATCAATGTGATAGTCATTGACCAACTTCTGCATTTTCTCTCCATCCAGCACATCCAATGTATCAAATAAACCATTTTCCACCACTGGGTTGCCATCAACATGGCGGATATCAGTGGCAAGGACATTTTTCTCTCCGTAAAGTTCCCTAAGTCTCAACGTTAACTCTGAACCGATTTGACCTAAGCTTCCAGTCACAAGAATTTTTTTCACCGTAAACAACCTCCTGAGTATTTCCCTTATATAATGAACACATGGTATCAAATTGTAAGAGAGAGGGACTTATTCCGGAAACGGGGCCCTCCCCTGTTTATCTTCTAAACTTAGATGACGCCCAGCTCTTTTCCAACTTTTTCGTATACAGCAAGCACTTGGTCCAGCATTTCTTTTGTATGGGCTGCTGTCGGCATATTGCGCACCCTGCCTGTTCCCTTCGGCACTGTCGGGAAGGTGATGGCTTTGGCGTAAACTCCCTCTTCCATTAGACGGCGGGAAAATTGCTGCGTTAATGTTTCTTCTCCGATAATACATGGCGTAATCGGTGTTTCTGAGTGGCCAATATCAAACCCTAATTTTTTCAAGCCTTCTTTTAAATAGCGGCCATTTTCCCATAGCTGGTCGACTCTCTCTGTTGATTCCGTCATGATGTTAATGGCTTCAATGCAGGCAGCAGCAGCTCCTGGTGTAAGTGATGTTGAAAATAAAAAAGGACGGGCGCGCACTTTTAACCAATCAATCAATTGCTGGGTACCGGCCACATAGCCGCCTACGACACCAATGGCCTTGGAAAGCGTTCCAATTTGAAAATCAATTTGATCCGATAGGCCAAAATGTTTAACGGTGCCGGCCCCATTGCCCATAACGCCTGATCCATGTGCGTCATCAACATATGTAAGCAAGCCATATTCTTCGGCGATTTCCACGATTTCCGGAAGCTTTCCCACATCTCCATCCATTGAAAAAACACCATCGGTAATATACATAATTTTTTCATAATCGCCGCTTTCGACTGCTTCTTTTGCAACCCGCCTTAGGTCATCCATGTCCTGATGCTTGACCCGAAGGATTTTTGCCCCGGACAAACGGCAGCCATCAATAATCGAGGCGTGATTCAATTCATCAGAAATAATCGCGTCCTTCTTCGTCATGACTGCCGAGATTGCGCCCATATTGCAATTAAATCCTGACTGAAACGCAATCGCCGCTTCCGTATGCTTAAATTCGGCAATCCTTTTTTCTAATTCATCATGAATGGTCATCGTTCCATTGATTGTCCGGACAGCACCAGCGCCCACACCATACTGTTTTGTGGCTTCGTTCGCCTTTTGGATTAATCGTTCATTGTTTGCTAATCCAAGGTAATTGTTGGACGACATATTGATGACTTCCTTGCCATTGATTGTCACAATTGGGCCATTAGGTCCCTCTACTGTATCAATGACGTTATATAGCCCTTTCTCATGCAGCTCTTGCAGCTGGGGAGTTAATATCTCTTCTAAAACCTTTTTTGACATCGTATAAACCTCCATCAATAAACTTTGCAGCAAAAAATTCGATATCCGTTTCCCAATTAAAAAGAATTACATTGAAAACGTTTCCATACTATTAGTTTAAATCGAATTTTGTCAGTTTACATTCCAAACTTTGTCGTAGGTCCCTCCCATATTTGCCCTCCTTTCCATCTTTGTCACAATTAACCACAAAAAAAGACCATCAAGTTTTAACTTAATGGCCTTATTTCAAAAAGATGAAAAGCGTTTAAGGTCAAGGTAGATTGCAAATAAAGCTCCGCCTCCACTTTTTCCTCATAAATTTTCAAATCTGGGTGGGTCCCCTGCTTGATAAAGCTAATGATCTCCGGGTCGTATATATCCTGATGCTGCAAATTTATCCAGTTAATATAAAATTCGCCGTTATTTTGATCAAGGATGTGCTTGCGAATTTGGTAACGTCCAGGCGGCAGGCCTGAAATCACGACTTTCCTTTCCATTGTGATGGATTGCAAAAAGAAGCTTTCAACTGAATAGGAAGGATTGATATAGGCTGGATTATAAACGGCCAATTGATAGCCATTTTCCCCCTTTGCCATGACAAAATCCACGCCTTCAGCTAAAATCCTTAAAGTCATTTTTGCCATCAGTTGAAGATTAAAATAAGCTGGGCGTTTAATTTGATAATAATACAGGAGAGCAATTCCATTCATGGCTATATGGTCTTGGTCCAGGTTATTCCTTTCAAGTGAGTGGGTATCAATCCAGAAACCCAAACCGGAAATTTCTTTCATCGCATCCAGCATTCCTTTAAAAATAAGAGCTGAACGGAAAAAAGTGCCGCTCAAATCCATCGTATTTCCATAAAGTGTATTCCAATCTGTTAGAAAAATCGGAACCTTCTCCAAGCCTGCAGACGATAAACTTTTCTTTAATGTGCTGCATGCATTCTTTAAATAATTTTTTACTCCTTCAAAGGTACGATTATTCATATCGGTAAAATCCACTTCTTCATTCGGATTACAGGTGAAGCAGACCAGCTCGCAACAATCGGAAATTTCGTTTAAAAAGTCAGCAGCAGGATCAGGTATAGACTTTCCTAAAGAAAACGGCACATGAAGGCCTATTTTTGCTTCAGAAGCCCACTTTTTCACGGTTAGATAAAAATCTTGATAAAAGCTCTTTGCTGTTTCACTCCATTCCGGGAAAACCAACTCAAACTGCCATTTGCCTACAAAGCCGCTGCCAAAATAACTAACACTGTGCTGTAAAAATTCATCCAGCTTCTTAAGGTATTCAGAGCCGCTTGCCACTTCCTTTTCAACTTCGACGCGGATGAATGGAATTAACCCTAATTGTCGAAATCGGTTGAATAAGGTATCCATCTGATAAAATTGCCCGCCTATTTGATAGAGAGGTGTTGTCATCGCAAAGCTGTCTGTAAAAAGGTTCGTAAAATAGATATAGTCAAATCCAAGTTCTTCTTGGATCAATTTTAAATCTGCCTGCACTTCTTCGTTCAAGGCATATTCCAGCTGCCCAATCACCAGTACCTTTAAGGTTTTTTCCCTGATAAAAATAGGCTCCTGCGGCAGGTCCACATGTACAGTTGAAGCAGCCGGTTCCATCAGTGTGGTGCTCTTCTCATTTCCTGAAATATATTTGCTAATTTCCATTAAAAGGCTGGGTGATTGCAGTAATGTATATTGTTGGGTTTCATGCCTCACTTCCTCGACATCCATCGGTTCCACTTTGTGAAGGCTGCGATATTCAGTAGGCGTTTGCTGGTACATTTCTTTAAAAGCCTTATTAAATGCCTTCACATTGGGAAAACCATTATTCAGCGAAATCTGGGTAATATTATGGCCCGTATAAAGCAGCTCATGAACCGCTGATTTCAAACGGACATTTTTGACATATTGGGAGAAACTAACTCCAACTTCCTGCTTGAAATAACGCGACAAATAGTAAAGAGACAAATACAGCTGTTTGGCGATTTCCTCTAATGATATCGGTTTGCGATAATTTTTTTGGATAAATGCCAGAATCTCTTTAATTCTTTCATCCTTCATGTCAGTGAATTGATTACTCCCAAGATGGGTAGCTTTAAAATTTCGAATCAACAGTGTAACTAACTGAAAAATCAGTCCGTTAATTTCGATTTCACTTCCATCCTGCTTTCGGTAATATGTAATTAGAATTTTCGCCATTAGTTGGCGAATTTGATCAAAAAGCAGATACGGCCCGTTATCCTCTTTGGATGAATTACAGTTAAAATGACACTCACGTATATCCGGATAATAAGGTTCGATTAGGTCTATGGGAATTTGTAATGATAAGACCACATTCTCCTTATTTCCTTTAATAGAGCGTATATCATTGGCGTTAATAAGCAGAAGATCGTTTTCTGCTAAATGGCAGGAATGTTGATTAACCGTAACCTCAATTTCTCCCCTTATAACAAGAAGGATCTCAATTCCTAAATGGATATGGTGTGAGTAATATTCAATGTTTTGTATACTTATTTGATAAGAATTATCTTTTATTGACCGGTTCATGAACATTCTCCTCAGGACTAGAATAAAAATGTGCAACGCACATAAAGAATAGACTAGAGCCTTTATCCCTAGTCTTTTTACTTGTTTTCAAGATTATCCCAATAAGACAGTTTTTAATAATTTTAAAAGGGCCTTCAATTAGTATAACAAAAAACTATTAGTAGTTTTTTCAGTTCCAAAGGCTCAAGCTGGAAGAATCCAAGAGAACAATCTCCACGATCTTACATAGTCAGTCATTTTGTTTTTGAAATACCCCAACATTGCATTAATTGGTGAATGCCTTTTTCAATTTGATCGAATGGAATACTACCAAAGCCAAATAGAAAAGTTGGATATGGGTATTCAATTGGCTTTAATAGATAATCGCTAACTGGATAGATGGCAATGTTGTTATTTGCTGCAATCTGTTTTAACTGATCTTCACCTTTTGACAGGGGGACAGAAATTAAAATGTGCATTCCTGCTTGGTCTCCAGTAATGATGACATCTGGATAATACGTTTCAAATATTTGAGTTAATTTTTCATGTTTTTTTCGATAAATTTTCCGCATTCGGTTTAAGTGCTTGGAAAAATATCCATCTCTCATAAAGTTAGCTAATATATGTTGATCAAATCTAGGTACTGTTGCTGAGTAAAAACTAAAGGTCTCTTTATATTTTTGTAGTAAGGTTGTAGGTAATATAAAATAAGCAACTCGTAATGAAGGCATTAATGATTTGGAAAAAGTACTCATATAAATGACTTTATTGTTTTGGTCTAATCCTTGTAATGCAGGAATCGGTTTTCCGATATAACGAAACTCACTATCGTAATCGTCTTCAATGATGTAGCGATTTTCACCTTTTGCAGCCCAGTTTAACAGGTGCGTTCTTCTTGTTGCCGATAAAACCGCACCCGTAGGGAATTGGTGAGAGGGTGTGATGTAAACAACATTGGCATTTGTTTTTTCAAGTTCATCCACCATTAAACCATCTTCATCTACCCGAATGGGGATGGCTCTATTTTGCAATTGTATTTTTGGGATTGCTGAATATCCAGGATTTTCAAGGGCAAATTTTGAATCATTTTCAAGTAATCTAAGAATCATGGGAAGTAGTTGTTCCGTTCCCGAACCAATAACAATCTGTTCTGGTTTAGATACAATCCCCCTTGATTGATAAAGATATTTTGAAATTTCCCCTCTTAATGCCAATTCTCCCTGATGGTCTCCAATTTGTAACAACTCTTTTGAACTATGATCATATAAACTTTTTGCATATTTTCGCCACATTGAAAAAGGGAATGAGTCCGTATCGATTTTTCCTGGATGAAAGTCAAATTGATAGATTTTTTTCTTGTCCACCTCTACACGAATGTTGAAAGGCTCTTTTTCAATATAGGGTAAATCATCGATCTCTTCTACATAAAATCCAATCCGAGGTTTAGATGCCACATACCCTTCTGCAATCAGTTGGGTATAAGCAATTTCAATGGTTGTTTGACTGATATTTAAAAATTCAGCTAATTTTTTTTTTGATGGTAATTTGGTTCCAACTTCAATTTGTTTATGGATAATGGCATCTTTAATACCGGTATAAAGCTGTTCATATAAGGGCATTGCATTACTTTTATCCAATTTAAACATAAGCATATCCATCCCTAATCCCCCTACTGACCACATTAAATTTTTAAAAATTGAACCTTTTCATAAAGTCAATTTCTATTATACTAATAATCATCATCAAATCAATGGAGGTTTTTCTATGAAACAGGTAGGAACGGAAACAGTAAAACGTGGAATGGCAGAAATGCAAAAAGGCGGCGTCATTATGGATGTCATTAATGCCGAGCAAGCAAAAATTGCAGAGGCTGCAGGTGCAGTTGCGGTTATGGCTTTAGAGCGAGTGCCATCAGATATCCGAGCAGCTGGAGGAGTAGCCCGTATGGCAGATCCTCGTATTGTAGAGGAAGTAATGAACGCTGTAACGATTCCAGTAATGGCAAAAGCACGTATTGGCCACATTGTAGAAGCACGTGTATTAGAATCAATGGGCGTCGATTACATTGATGAAAGTGAAGTATTAACACCTGCAGATGAAGAATTCCATTTATTAAAAAGCGAATACACCGTACCTTTTGTTTGTGGTTGCCGCGATTTAGGGGAAGCTGCACGCCGTATTGGAGAAGGAGCTTCCATGTTACGAACAAAAGGTGAACCGGGAACCGGAAATATTGTAGAAGCGGTTCGTCATATTCGCAAAGTGAATGCACAAGTAAGACGTGTTGTGAGTATGAGTACAGATGAATTAATGACAGAAGCAAAAATTTTAGGGGCACCATTTGAATTATTATTAGAAATCAAAAAATTAGGCCGATTACCAGTTGTAAACTTTGCTGCTGGCGGCGTGGCAACACCCGCTGATGCTGCTTTAATGATGGAACTTGGAGCAGATGGTGTATTTGTAGGATCAGGTATTTTCAAGTCTGATAACCCAGAAAAATTCGCACGTGCAATTGTAGAGGCAACAACGCACTATCAAGACTATAAACTGATTGCTGAAATTTCAAAAGAGTTGGGTACACCGATGAAGGGTATTGAAATTGCAACGCTAGATGCAAGTGAACGTATGCAGGATCGTGGTTGGTAATATGCTAAAAATTGGTATACTGGCATTGCAAGGTGCAGTCAGAGAGCATAGTAGACAAATTGAAGAGCTTGGTTGTGAGGTAATTCTAGTTAAATCGGTTGAAGATCTAAAAGGAATAAAGGGTCTGGTATTACCTGGCGGAGAAAGTACGACAATGCGTAAACTGCTGGACCGTTACGATTTACTAGAACCCATTCGTGCCATGGCTGACAAAGGCATTCCAATGTTTGGAACATGTGCAGGCCTGATTTTATTAGCCAAAAAAATCGTTGGCTATGATTCCCCACATCTAGGGTTAATGGATGTAGTTGTTGAACGGAATTCATTTGGACGCCAAGTAAATAGTTTTGAAGTAGATCTATCCGTTCAAGGAGTAGGGGCAGATATTCCTGCCGTTTTTATCCGGGCTCCGCATATCGTTTCTGCAGGTGAAAATGTTGAAATTCTAGCAAAACATGAAGAGCGCATTGTTTTAGCTCGAGAGGGTCAATTTTTAGGTTGTTCCTTTCATCCAGAGTTAACAGAAGATAGTAGGATTATGAAGTATTTTATTGAAATGGTGCAAGAGAGCACAAATGTTTTATCTCATTAGTCTTTAAATTTTTAAAAATACAAAGCACTCACGAATGTTGTTGACCAGCGTTTGTGAGTGCTTTTGTAACTTCCTAATTATTAAAAAAACAACCACTAGCTAGGAGGTTGGAATAAATATTCACCCTTTTATATTGTCACAATAAATGTGCTAATGTATGGCAAGTAAAGCTGTTTGAAACAAGACAAAAAAGAAGAGACAGATAAGTTAAACTACATGCCCTAGAATGAGAATTCCAAGTTTGACTTTGTTGGAACTACCACTCATGAGAAAAAGTGCTGGAAAGTTGAAAATCGGAGATTTCCAAAAAAACGACATGTTTCACGTGTAACATGTAGAATATCGTCGTTTGACTTTTCGCTCAGCTCTCCTTCCTCTAGAACTTTATAAAATAATGTTTTATCTATGCCTTTTGAGGCTTATTCAACATAGATTCCATTTATAATTTTTGACAGTTAACGTCCATGTTAACATTATTATGAATAAAAACTTTAGTTCGGGATTTTGCCTACGGCTTCCTTCAGATTCCACCTCGCGGGACGCCTTTAATCGACAATCTTTGCTGGTAGATAACCGAAGCATAATCTCTCCCAAAGTTAAAACTTTGCTCTTCTGTTTTTCTCCTTACTGCTTAAGTATAAAATGTTCAAATGCATAAGCCACTCCATTTTCAGCATTCGACAGTGTAACAGTATCGCAGAGCTCTTTTACTGTAGGATCAGCATTCCCCATGGCGATCGATAATCCGGCTTCTTCAAGCATAGGAACATCATTAAAGTTGTCACCAATGGCAACGGTATCTGCCAATGGAATACCAAAGTATTCCGCAACCTTTTTAAGTCCATTGCCTTTATTACCGTTTTTATCCATGATTTCAAGGTTCCAGGGACCTGACGATGTGGTAATTATCCCTGAAATCCCATTGAGATAGATGGTTAACTCCGTTTTTTTCTCTTCATCAAAGATAGGCACAAAGAATTTTTGAACCGTTAAGTCCTTCATGTCCATTAATTCTTGATAATCATCAATAAAATTGAGGAGATCCGATTTCTGCGGCTGTTCAGTGATCCGTTTATAAAGGTTATCCGACATCCCTTCGATTCTTTTTCCTTCGAGAGGAAGAGCCACTCGTTCTGACCAATCGGAAGGTACAAAGATTCCCTTACTTGTGTAGATGCGATAAGGAATCCTCTCCTCATCTAATTTGTCTGCTATTTGTGCGACGTTTTCCATATTCATGGAAACATTGGCTAAAAGCTTTCCTTCGACTTGTACAAGGGTTCCATTGCTTCCAGCAATGGGACAGGAAAAATCATATTTTTTTAGAATTTGTTCGATATCCTCCGGGGCGCGGCCCGAGCAGATCATAATAATGTGCCCCTCGTTTTGAGCCTTTTCGAGCGCCTGAAGATTCTCATTTGTAATGTTATTTTCCAAAGACAATAATGTACCATCTAAATCGATTGCAATAAGCTTCATAGCATACACCCCATTACTTTCTGATTGCGTTAAGTTTCTCTATATATTGTTCAGCTAAAGTGGTCATTTTGTCAAAATCGCCGCTTTTGGCCGGTGCGATTAGATTGCCGCCAATTCCGACAGCAGAACATCCCTTAGCAAACCATTCTTCCATGTTTTCTAAATTCACGCCGCCAGTGGGCATGATATTCACCTGTGGCATTGGCGCTTTAACGGCACTCACAAATTCTGGTCCCAAGGCACTTCCTGGGAATAGTTTGATGATATCCACACCCGCTTTTAAAGCCGTTGCGATTTCGGTCAGTGTCATGCATCCCGGTAAATAGGGAATCTGATATAAATGGCACAATTTAGCTGTTTCGTCATCAAAGTATGGACTTACAATATAGTCTGCGCCTGCCATGATCGCAATTCTTGCCGTAACTGCATCGAGTACGGTCCCGGCACCTATTACAATATCCTGATGGTCTGCATACTTATTCTTTATCTCTTGAACGGCGATTTCTGCCTGCGGCACGGTAAAGGTCAATTCCAGACCGGTGATGCCCCCTTTAACAAGGGCATCAGTTATGCTCAAAGCCTCCGTTTTAGAATCCGCCCGAATAACCGCAATTACTCCACTGTTTATTAATTTGTTTAAAATCGATACTTTTTTCGAATTGATCACCTGTTTTTTTATTTTTTTACCCTATCAAAAGGAAAGGCTCGACTACCGTTAGGCAATCAAGCACTTTCTTTGTTAGCTATCCGATTTTTCTGATAGTTTGAACGTTGTTTATTTCGCTATTGCGGTTTTTTTTAACAATCACATAAGTGAGGGCAAATGAACCGCCGATTGCGATTGCAATTCCGATTAAAGCATATGGGAAATAAGGTCCGACATATGCAACCAAACTTACAATACTTGAAAGAATATATCCGTAAATTCTAACTCCCATTGTAGCAAAGAAGGTGGAGGCCACTGCGCTGCCGATTGAACATGCGATAAAGGCTTTTTTATTCTTAATCAGCACCCCGAATAATGCTGGTTCTGTGATACCTAGGATGGCTGAAAGAGCCGCAGAAAAAATGACTGATTTTTCCGCTTTGCTGTTGGTTTTAAAAACCATTGCAAAAGTGGCACCGGCAATTGACATATTGGTCATAAACATCATTGGCATTAACATGTCATACCCTTTATCGGCGAAGTTCTGTAGCGCAATTGGTGTGATCGCATGGTGCACGCCAAACACAATTTCAATCGGTCTGAATCCGCCCATGACAACTCCTGCCAAGATTGGAGAAATATCAAATAAGGATTGAATAATAAAGCCTATACCTTTACCTACATATTCTCCCAATGGACCTGTTACCAATAAGGAAAAAGGTATCGCAATAAATAATGTTAAAGTAGGGGTAAATACCGTTCTCAACAGGTTTGGCATAAATCTGTCAACCCACTTATAAATATAGCTTAATGCCCATACTGACAAGATAACCGGTATAACCGCACTAGCATAATTATAAACAGGAATTGGTAAACCAAAAAAATCAAAGGAATGGATCTTGCCCAGTTTAGCGGCGTCGATTAAGGTTGGATACATAAAGCCGCCTGCAATCGCGATGGCAAGGTATTGATTGACTTTAAAGATTTTTGCTGCAGATGCTGCCAGGAAAAATGGCAGGAAGTAAAACACACCGCTTGAAATCAAGTCAAGCATTTTTACCGTATCGGTTTCAGCTGATAAAACTTTTAATGCAATTAAACCGGCGATAAGACCTTTAATCATACCTGCTCCGGCGATGGCTGGAACGATTGGTCCGAAAACGCCGGATACAACATCCAATAATCGTCCGAAAGGTCCCTTTTTCTTAGTTTCTTCCTTTTCGTCGATTTCTTCTCCATCGATCCCCAATTCCTCTGACAAAACAGAGTAATATTTCGATACATTTGTACCGATAATGATTTGATATTGGTCGCTTTGTAATTGCTCCCCAATAACGCCATTCAAGTTTTTTATTTGATCATGAGAGATTAAAGAATCATCATATAAATCGAAGCGAAGCCTTGTCATGCAATGCCAAGCTTTCTTTATATTTTCTTTCCCCCCCACGTATTCTATGATTTTTTTGACCGTTTCCTTTTCTTTCACTTGGTTTCATCTCCCTTAAATTGATTCTACAACATCTTAAAGTTCACTTTGATTTGACAGGCTCATAATAGCATAACGGTAAAATTTTTGAAAACGGTTTAAAACGACCCAAAAAATCACGGAAGCCTCCTCATTTCAAGGATTTTTACGGAATCCCATTCTAAATTGGTACGGAAAATTGCTTTATTTCACTAACCTTTCTGACCAAATTGACGCTGCAAATTTACTGTGTTTAAATCTAATTATAAATCACTTTGATTTGACAAAATTGAATGCAGAGAGAAGGAGAATCAAAGTTGGAACCCACCATTATTACAGATATAAAATCATTTGTGACGAATCCACATCGACATAATCTTATTGTTGTCAAAATAGAAACAAATAAAGGCATTTTCGGATATGGATGTGCCACTTTTCAGCAGCGTCCATTAGCTGTTCAAACCATTATTGATGAATATTTAAGGCCTCTTTTAATTGATCGTGATGCAAACCATATAGAGGATTTATGGCAATTAATGATGGTCAATTCCTATTGGAGAAATGGCCCGGTTATTAATAATGCCATTGCTGGTATCGATATGGCTTTATGGGATATCAAGGCAAAGCTAGCAAACATGCCTCTTTACCAATTGCTTGGGGGAAAGTCCAAAAACGCCATAGCCGCATATGGCCATGCGGACGGACTTACGCTCGAGGAACTTTTTCATAATGTTGATACGCTAATTGAACGAGGATTCCGTCATATCCGCTGTCAATTAGGAAAATATGGCGGCAAAAATCATGATATGCACTTAACCACTCAAATAAGTGAGGGTGAATATTTTGATCCGGACATCTATATGAAAGATGTTGTGTATATGTTTAAAGCTTTAAGAGAAAAGTATGGCTATTCCATTCATTTCTTGCACGATGTCCATGAAAGACTGTTTCCGAATCAGGCACTTCAATTGGCCAAAGATCTGGAACCATATAAGCTATTCTTCCTCGAGGATATTCTGCCTCCGGATCAAACCGAATGGCTGTCTCAGTTGAGAACACAATGTACAACACCTATCGCCATTGGTGAACTATTTAATAACCCAATGGAGTGGAAAAACCTGATTGTTAATCGGCAAATTGATTATATTCGCTGCCATGTTTCCCAGATTGGCGGTATCACACCTGCCCTGAAGCTCGCAGCACTTTGCGAAAATTTCGGTGTTCGAATTGCGTGGCATGGCCCATCTGACATGACTCCAATTGGGGTAGCTGTCAATACTCATTTAAATATTCATCTTCATAATTCAGCGATTCAAGAGATCCAGGAGCCCGATGAAACAACGAAGGAAATGTTTCCTCAATCCGTTGAAGTAGTGGATGGATATATATATCCAATTGAGAGAGTTGGTATTGGCGTCGATTTTAATGAAGATATGGCCAAAGAATATCCAGTGAGATATAGAAAGCATGAATGGACTCAAGCACGTATTCCAAATGGTTCGATTCATACACCATAATTAAACAAACCCTCTTTAGCATGTGTTGCTTTAGAGGGTTTTTATTATATAGAATGTTGTTAAAAACTTCCCTGAGGTAATTATTATGAAAAAAAGAGATTTCATTGCAGATGATATCCTAAGTAAGGTTTATCAAAATAAATACAAAGCCGGAGAAAAAATTCCTACTGAAAGGGATCTTGCGAAGCAATATGAAGTTTCACGATATACCATTCGGGATGCGTTGAAAAAACTCGTCAATATTGGATGTATCAAAATCATCCAAGGTTCAGGAATTTTTGTAAGTGAAACAAAATATAAAAGTCCATTAATTTATAATTCATTAACTGAAAAAAAATTTAAAGATATTGAATCAAAAATGATTTATTTAAAAAAGATCACCCCTGATGCGGCATTAGAAAAAATCTTTGATATCAACGGGCAAAATGCAAAGTTATGGGAGTACAAACGGGTTAGGATTGTCGATTACCAAAAAGTACAAATTGAAACGACCAAATTACCCTATTCCTATTTTCCAGATTTAAATGAAGCGGTAGTAACAAGCTCCGTACATGATTATGTACAACAGAACGATTACCAAATATCTCACTTCATCACAACATATAGTGCCGTAAATGTCAGTAAAGAAGATGCTGAGCTCCTCAATTGCAAGAAGGGTATTGCGGCAATGAAGATTGTCAATAGAGGGATTCTGCAAAACAGCAAAGTGTTTGAATACAGTGAAATTATTAATTTAGATTATTCCGTTTCCTATTTTACACCATTTAACCCTTACAGTCATAAGTACAGAAAGAATTAATACTCTTTGCAAGTGGCTACCCTAACAAATTTTGTTTAGGAATTTAAATGGAGGATAAGAAAAGGATGCATTAGCTTAATGGGTTCCGTCCCGATACCTATCTCAAACTTTTAAATTGCAAATTAAAATGGGTGCATAGGAAAATGCGCATCAATTCGTAATGGTAAGCTAGCTGTAGTACCTCTACAAGTTCACCTGCATTCTGATATACAAATGTCTACTATGGATAAAGTATTACTAAAAGAGTAAAAGAGGTGCATGTTTTAAATTTCTTGTAATGGGTTGGGTAACATGAGTATAAATAACTGTTGTCGTCTTTGGATCCGTATGGCCAAGTCGTTCCATTACTTCTTTGATAGTTGCACCAGCGCAGCATAAAAGAAAAGACCCCCCAACAGTTTAGCAAACTGATGAAAGGCCTTCTGAATTAGTTGGGATTTTCTTTTGTCGATTAATGCGGACAAACTCGGACAAGTTTGTCTACCTATCATTGCAGCAGTATAGACGTCTATTTATACGTGTTCGAAATTTCCTTTATCTAAATGATCATTAAACAACTTCATAATCACGCAGAAACGCCGCTAAGAGTTTCTGCGTGATTATCATATAAATCTTTTCTTTGATCTAACAAAAGCGCTTTGACATCTGGATAGGTATACTTATCAACAATCGACAAGGCAAAAATGAGGTTACGGTTCCATCTACCGAATTCTCATAAATGTGATTAAAGGAATCTAAATCAACAATACATCCATGGATTGTCCCAATACCGCCAATTTTAGACCGCTAACCGGAAAATGAACCATAACCTGTGTTCCTTCCCCCTTCTTTATTTATCCTTTGTTAGGGGCAACAGACACCCTGGAAAGACATTTGTCCATTTACGGTGCCTGTCACCTGAATTCACTTTTGTTATAAACTTACAAAGGATTTCCTCGCTACACCTGTTTCTACAGCCGCAGTTGCAACAGCCTTTGCTACCGCAGTTGCTACTCGGTCATCAAAGGGGTTAGGTATCACATAGTCTTCTGATAGTTCCTCTTCTGAAATGAGCGAAGAAATGGCGGAAACTGCAGCCTTTTTCATTTCTTCATTTATTTCTGTTGCTTGAACATCTAGAGCTCCCCGAAAAATCCCTGGAAAGGCAAGCACATTATTAACCTGATTGGGAAAATCAGAACGTCCTGTTCCTATCACTTTTACCCCTGCAGCTTTTGCCTCATCTGGCATAATTTCTGGAACAGGGTTTGCCATTGCAAAAATAATCGCATCCCTTCTCATTGTTAAAATCATTTCCTTTGTTACTGCACCAGCAACAGATACACCAACAAAAACATCTGCACCGACAATTACATCCTCTAAGCTTCCCTCTGCATTGTTACGGTTGGTCTGGCTAGCAATCTTTTCTTTAATTGGATTCATTCCATATTTACGATTTTCATAAATTGCACCTTTTGTATCACATAGAATGACATCATACACACCAAAACGATTTAGCAATTGAGCAATTGCTACACCAGCAGCACCCGCACCATTTATTACGACTTTGATTTCGTCCATTTTCTTATCTACTAGTTTAAGAGCATTTACTAATCCGGCAACAGTGACAATTGCTGTACCATGCTGGTCATCATGAAAAATAGGGATATTTGTTTCCTTTTTCAAGCGTTCCTCAATCTCAAAGCATCTTGGTGCTGAAATATCTTCTAAATTCACCCCACCAAATGTTGGTACAAGACGCTTTACTGTTTCAATTATTTCTTCAGCATCCTGTGTATTTAAACAAATAGGGAATGCATCTACATTAGCAAAGTTCTTAAATAAAGCTGCTTTGCCTTCCATAACTGGCATCGCTGCTTCCGGCCCAATATTCCCAAGCCCTAATACCGCCGAACCATCTGATACGACGGCAATGGTGTTACCTTTCATCGTGTATTCATATACTCTATTTCGGTCTTCATAGATTTCCATACAAGGCTCAGCGACACCAGGTGAATACGCTAAGCTTAGATCATATGCATTTTTAATCTCAACCTTTGCTTTCACTTCTAATTTCCCTTGTGTATCCCGGTGCATTTGTAACGCTTTGTCACGCAATGTTTCCATGATTACCTCTCCCTTTTCAAGAAATATTTCTATCGAACCAAAAATGGTTCCAAAGCTAATTTAAAGCCTTCCATGTTCTTGCGCTCATTTCACAATCATCCTTAGAAGAAAACTACTTATCCACCTTGAAAACGCTTTACCTTGAAAGTTCAATAAATATAACTCAATCTTATAAATCAACAGACTAGTTTAATAGAATTTTTAATTAATTAAAGCCTTTTGTAATTAAAAAAACATAAGTTTTTTCAAAAATGGTAGGTTCCCATTTAATTAAGTTATAATAGTAATTAATTTCTTAAAATCAAATGTAGCCACGAAAAATTGCGCTTTTTATACCGTGGTAAAGCGCTAAGGAAGTATGTATATGATTAAAGATATGACAAGAGACAACATACCTCACCATTTGATCAGTTTTTCTATTCCTTTAATAGTAGGAAATTTACTTCAGCTTACTTATAATGCAGTCGATTCCATTGTGGTCGGACAATTTGCTGGAAAAGAAGCATTAGCCGCAGTTGGTACCGCAAATCCTGTAATGAATATTGTCATTTTGGGGATTACTGGTATTTGTATTGGTGCTTCGGTGCTCATGAGTGAATTCTTTGGGGCCGGAAAGTACGAAGAGTTAAAAAAGGAAATATCAACCACATTACTTTTTGGATGCTTTTTTTCTTTGCTAATTGTCATACTGGGTTTAATTTTTTCAAAAGAAATTTTGAGTCTCCTTCGAGTGCCAAAGGAGATTCTTGATTCAGCAACGCTTTATTTAAGAATTATTTTTGCTGCAATGCCATTTACTTATTTATATAATGCCGTATCAGCAGCGATGAGAAGTGTTGGTGATTCTAAAACGCCACTAAGATTTTTAGCTATTGCCGCTATTTTAAACGCATGTCTTGATATCGTTTTTGTAGCCGGCTTTAGAATGGGGATAGTAGGAGCAGCACTGGCAACAGATATTGCGGAATCTTGTTCCGGAATTTTCTGTATCATTTACATTTATAAAAACGTTCCATTATTAAGACTTAACAAAAGAGATCTAAAATTGGATAAAACTCTTTTAAAAAAGACTCTTCAACATGGTTCAATCACAGCTTTGCAGCAGTCCGCACAGCCAATTGGAAAGCTGTTAATCCAGGGGGTTATAAATCCATTAGGTGTTGATGCGATTGCGGCATTCAATGCAGTAAGCCGGGTTGATGATTTTGCATTTACTCCACAGCAAAGCATATCCCATGCAATGATGACCTTTGTGGCACAAAACCGTGGTGCAAAAAATAAAAAGCGTGTAATTGATGGATTTATAATTGGGTTACAGGTGGAGTTTTGTTATTGGATCTTAATATGTATCGCGACTTTATATTTAAAACAACCAATCATTAAACTGTTTGTTTCTTCAAATGAAATAGGACTAATACATTTGGGAGTTGGTTACTTAAGTCTGATGGCCTTTTTCTATCTGCTTCCAGCATTAACAAATGGTGTACAAGGTTTCTTTAGAGGTATGGGAAATATGAAGATTACTTTAGTTTCTACCATTATTCAAATATCCTTCAGAGTAATAGCTACATATACATTAGTCCCTCGGATTGGCATGGAAGGTGTAGCTTATGCAAGCCTTATCGGCTGGATACTTATGTTAGCATATGAAGTACCGTATTATTTCAGATATAAGAGAAAAAATGATTTTCTAAAAGATTCAATTGAATTTGAGGGAAATATACAATCAAACCATAAGAGATAGTAGTGGATCCCACTTACATTATTGGGCCTTACTATATCCCCCATTAAGAAAGAACAGGCCTTCGATCAGTTTAGTTAAACTGGATGGAAGGCCTGTTCTTTAGAAATTTATATTATTGTTATTTATGCGTACAAGCTTCATGTAAACCTAAGTGTTCTTGTTCCCCTGTATCAGAAGGATTCCTTCATTTTTTTTCCTGTTCCGTACAATTTGTTTAGGTTGATACGCTTCCATCCCCCCTGAAAATAATAAATAAATAGTAAAACATCTGAAATAAAGAAACTGATCGGGAAGCTCCACCAAACCCAATCGATTCCTGAGTGGTGGGCTAAAATATATGAAAATGGGATGCGAACCACCCATAGAGTCACAAATGAAATGATTAATGGGTATAAAACGGCACCTGTAGAACGCACCGTGCTCACGAGAATATTCATAACCCCAAACAAAATAAAACTCCAGGCTGTAATATTATTAACCCGAATTCCTAGTGCAACTATAGTAGGCTCCGTAACAAACAAGTGTAAGATATCTTTGTTGAATAAATAGACGAGTCCTGCGAGTGTACCTGTCATAACCAGGTTGTACAAGAGACCCGCTTCAAATGTACGCTTGACTCGATCCCACTGGTTTGCACCAACATTTTGTGAGCAAATATTAGAGACCGAGGCACCGATCGCCATCGCCGGCATAGCGATATAATTCGTAATGTTCATGGATACACTAAACGCGGCGACTGCTGTGGAACCAAACGTGTTTATCAAGTTAATTAACGCCATAGAACTGGTAGAAGCCACCATCATCTGAAGACCCATGGACATGCCGCGTTGTGTCATGAGCTTCACTAAATTTGGAATCGGCCGTAAATATCGGAGCTCCTTACCGCGAAGTGACAATGGGTGTTTGATGTAATAAAGAAAAATAATTAAACATGATAAACAAATAAATTGCGCCGTTAAAGTCGCAGCTGCCGATCCTTCTATGCCCATCTTCGGAAAAGGGCCAAGGCCAAAAATCAATACGGGATTCATCCCGGTATCAATCACTACGGAAATTAATAAAAAATAAAATGGTGTTTTGGAATCCCCGGTACCCCGCAAGGCCATCGTTATAAAATTGTACAAGTTGGAAAATGTAACCGATACCATGAAAGTCTTTAAATAAGGGACTGCATATGGCATTACCGATTTAGGGGTATGCAACAGCCCGAGCAGATTGGTGGCAAAAACTTCACTAAGAACCGTAATGACTAGTGAAAACAAAACAAAGAACGTAAACCCGGTTCCAAACACACGTTTGACTTCGTCATATCTTTTCGCTCCATAGTGCTGTCCGACAACAATTGAAGACGCCATCGCTATACCAAACGTCAAACTAAAAACCAGGAAATTTATATTATTGACGTTGGCAGTTGCTGCGAACGCGTTGGCACCTAAATAGTGGCCAACCCAGATGGAATTAATCGTTCCGTTTAATGACTGCAAAATGTTGCCTAACAACAAAGGCAAAGAAAAGAAAAAAACAGTTCGGTAAATCGGCCCCTCGGTTAGTTTTCTGCGTTCCATAACCTTTCCCCCATAGTATTCAATAAAAACAAAAAATAATATTATTGCGCTCAGTTTATTCGTTTCAAGCGATGGATGTCAGCGCTTTCGTAACTTCGGTTCCTATGTGACATCAATTAACAATCCCCCCTCTGTCTATTTAAGCATGGATTCATCTTAACCGTCCATTCATTCAGCTTTAGTTGAACTAATTGGTGAACTGACTAGCCAAAAGTAAAAACTTAGCACTCAGTTCTCCCATTTATCTACCCGCCAGGACTACTCCCTAAACAGAAGTCATTGCGGCTTACACAAAGCATATGCTAGCGCAGCAGAAAGTGCAGGAGTACTATGGTGAAGCCTATCATGATGAAGGATTCATTTTCGCCAAGAAAGAGAGACAACCAGGCTATCCTATTTTCATTAAGACCGTGGAAAATAGAATGGTGAAGTTGCTGAAGCTGGCCGGCTTAAATCTAGATCTCACTCCCCACTCTTTGCGCCATACACATACGTGATTGTTATCAGAAGCAAAGGTAGACTTAGGAGAGATTATAGACCGCTTAGGCCACTGTGACGACGAGACAACAAAAAAAGTCTATTTGCACGTAACGAAAGTAATGAAAAAAGAGGCTTCCCACAAGTTTGCTCAACTCATGAGAAACCTCTAATTTTAGGAGAGAAATGTTAGCATTCCGCTCCCCTCTTACATAAAAGCCACATATATCAAGGGGTTTGGGCGTTGATTACATCCTGCCGCCCGTAAGATGACGTTTGTAATATCTTTCACGATGTGTTACAAAAGTGCGATATATCAAGGTTTTTGAGAAGCTCAAGTGTAACAGCATTAACGAGATTTTATCGTTTTTTCATTTGATTGCGTTAGCAAAATGTTAGCCTCTATTCATAAACTCCTCCTGTGTTACTTGTAGGTTACAGAGGTATTAAATAGATGAGTTATTTATTATCATAAAGTACTTAGCCGTATTTCATAAAAATACTGTACAATTGGATGCTTTAACTTCATCTTCTCGTTCATTTTTAAAATACGTTTTTTTCCTACCCGTCTGTCCACCAAAGCTAAAATATTCAATAGGATATCATTGCTCTCTAGGCTTTCTTCTATAGAAGTGGATAAAAACTTATTAGCTACAACGATAAAATTTGATTTACTTAATGATGACTGCGCTGCCAAAAGCTCCTTTGCATATTCTGATAATTTTCTACCCCTAGCAATTACTTGTAGACGATCCTCAGGAACTATCCCCTTGGTTTCTTTTCTTACGGCTTCAATCTCCTCATTGTTGATAGGAATTTGGATATCAGGATCATTCTTAATTTCCAGCTCCGTCTGATACCATCTGATTAAGGTGGTTATGTCACTCATATTGAGTACATTCTTTTTATCTACTGCAATATAACAAATTCCTGCTTTATCAGGTAAATAACGGTAGCTTGTTGCACGGTATTCAACCCTTCCATATAATGCTGGACAGAGAAAACTCTCCAGATTTTGCTTTAATTTGTTCCAGGTCATGTAGTTCTCCTTAACTTTTATATGATATATATTTATTGAGGTAGTCTTTTATATTATCCATAATACAATAACCAACACATCGAACATACTAATTACAAAGTTTAAGTGTAACTTGTAATAATCATACCTACCACAAATAAGAGGTGACCCATCAGGTTCACCTCCTATTTTCATATTACTCGTTCACCTGTAATACAGCACTATTAAACATAAACAAAACGGGCCCGATTGACACACTAAAATCAAAATCAACTGTAGAAGTTATCAGGTTGGGCATGGTAAGCATCACCGCGATTTGAAACGCTAACGGGATATATATTTTTCATTAAACCTCATGGCGAACTTAACATCAAAGCTTCAAATACTTCTGTATAAACTTCCCTTTTAACTTTGCCAATATGTTTGATTGGGTGATCGTCATATCTTTTAGATCAGAAGGAAATGTTGTAAGAACTTCATAGCCATCCTTGGTTACACGGATGGTATCGGAGTGTCGATATCCGCCTACCCCCTCAATATAGAGGCCTGGCTCAATCGTAATCACCATATTTTCCTCTAATATTTCGTTGCTACCTTCTGCAATATATGGTCCTTCGTGATTTCGCAAGCCGACCCCATGCCCGGTACGATGTAATAAACGATTAAGTAGCCCATGTTGATCAAAATAAGCTCGTGCCTCTTCATCGATGTCTGCTGCCCTTACACCTGCTCGCACCATACTCAAAGCTCGATTTCGTGCGTTTTGCATATGTTGGAACATTTCCACATCTTCTTTGGTAGGTTGTCCAAGAAAAAACGTCCGTTCACACTCTGCTGAATATCCGTTAATTCGATAATAGGCCATCGCGACGTTCGATCCCTCCCCAAATCGATCACCTAACTCAGGAATACTATGCGGCATCGCACTTGTTGGTGCATTCCAAACGGCTGTGAGCAATGAAGTTGTGATTGGGTCAAATTGCTTTGTTTTTATTAGGTTGGTTTGTACTTTTTTTGACAAGGTAAATGGTTCTAACACACTGGCACCGCGATAAATCGTATTAAAAATATCCTCCATTGCTTCATCGCACACTTTAGCACTCATGCGAATTTTTTCAAGTTCATAGACGCTTTTCACTTTACGTTGTGCTTCGACTAACTGTACTGAAACTAGTTCCTTTGCTTTCATGAGATGATACACGTCTGCACGCACGTTACTCTCTATTCCTACTCGTGAATAACCTTGGATCAACTGGTTTAGTTTATCATACCAATTGCTTCCATTTGAAGATGGAAACTCCCAATAAGAAACAATATCATAATCGATAATACTTTTATGTACGTGGGATTCCTCAAGCTTTGGTACAAGTAATGTAGGTGTTTGTTCGGGGACAACTATGATGAAAAAGGGGCGTTCCTCTGGTTTGTATGTAATGTTTGTGTAATACCAGATGTCTTCTTCGGCAGTAATAATATAAGCGTCATATTCGTTCGTAATTAACCTTTCTTGCAATTGCTTCATGCGGTTGGTAAGTTCTTGCTTGAGCATTCCTATCACCTCCAACATATTTTTTACAATTTTTATAGTTTCCCATTGTATGCAGCAATTTAGTGAAAAATGCCTTTTAGCAAGGTTAATGGAGTTTCTTAAGCGAGCCATCCTGAGTTGTACCATTTTATGGCGATAGGATATCCGGGATGTTCTCTTTTTTAGCAAAGTTGATGTCTTGATTATAGTCCCGTTATTTACCCTACGAAAAATCTGACTATCATTTTTTTATATAAATATCTATATAACTATTTTTTAATCTATACTTATCGTAAACTTAATATTGCATCCCCGGAGATCAAATTGATTAGAGGAATCAACTTGGAAAGATCACATAGATTCGATGGAAACTGGGGTTATGTTAGAAGTGTTTGAGGAAAGACTTATTTTTCTTAAAGCCTATTTACAAGCATATGGAGCAAAATAACAACAACATAGTAGATAATATTTAAATAATAGGTAATGAATAAAGCAAGGCAACTTCTTGCAATCGCAAATTAAACACTGACTTAATACCTCACTCATTGAGACATACACAACTTCACTTTTAACAGAAGCAGTTGTCGCACCGGAACAAATCATGGATAGACTTGGTCACTCCGATGGTCAAATCACAAAGAATGTCTATCTCCACGTTACAACTGAAATAAAAAAAGAAGCTTCCCAAAAGTTTGCACAACTCATGAGAAGCCTCGATTATAATCGTCTATATGAGCAAATATGTTAGCATTTCATTTTCGTATTACATAAAACCCAGTCATATTAAGGGTAATAGGCTATGATTACATCATGCCGCCCATTCCACCCATACCACCCATGTCAGGCATTCCGCCACCAGCACCAGCAGGTTCTGGTTTGTCTGCTACTACAGCCTCAGTTGTTAAGAACATAGCCGCTACAGATGCAGCGTTTTGAAGAGCTGAACGTGTAACCTTAGTTGGGTCAACGATACCAGCTTGAATCATGTTTACCCATTCACCGTTAGCAGCGTTGAAACCTGTGCCGACTTCTTCACGCTTTAAGCGGTCAACAATAACAGATCCCTCAAGACCAGCATTGTGAGCGATTGTGCGAACTGGCTCTTCCATTGCACGTAATACAATGTTGATACCTGTTGCTACATCGCCTTCTTCTTGAAGCTCAGCTACGCGGCTGTATACGTTTAGAAGGGCTACACCACCACCGGATACAATACCCTCTTCAACTGCTGCACGAGTTGAGTTCAAAGCGTCTTCGATACGAAGTTTGCGCTCTTTTAATTCAGTTTCAGTCGCAGCACCAACTTTGATTACTGCTACACCGCCAGCTAGCTTAGCTAGGCGCTCTTGTAACTTTTCACGGTCAAATTCAGAAGTAGTTTCTTCTAATTGAGAACGGATTTGATTTACACGAGCTTGGATCTCTTCAGTTGCGCCAGCACCTTCAACTATTGTTGTATTTTCTTTTGTTACAACAACTTTAGCAGCGCGTCCTAAAGATGAGATGGTTGCAGATTTAAGGTCACGGCCAAGCTCTTCAGTGATCACTTCCCCGCCAGTTAAGGCAGCGATATCTTCAAGCATTGCTTTTCGACGGTCACCAAAGCCAGGAGCTTTAACAGCAACAGCATTGAATGTTCCGCGAAGCTTGTTCACTACTAATGTTGATAATGCTTCACCTTCGATATCTTCAGCAACAAGTAATAATGGCTTGCCTTGTTGTACTACTTGCTCTAACACTGGAAGGATTTCTTGAATGCTAGAAATTTTCTTGTCAGTGATTAAGATATATGGATTATCTAATACAGCTTCCATTTTGTCAGTGTTTGTTACCATGTATGCAGATACATAGCCACGGTCAAATTGCATACCTTCAACAACATCTAACTCAGTTGTGAAGCCTTTAGATTCTTCGATTGTGATAACACCGTCGTTACCAACGCGCTCCATTGCTTCTGCAATCAATTGACCAACCTCTTCATCAGCAGATGAAATAGCAGCAACTTGTGCGATAGAAGCTTTGTTTTCGATTGGTTTAGAGATTGCTTTTAATTCTTCAACTGCTGTAGTAACAGCTTTTTCAATCCCTTTGCGGATACCCATTGGGTTCGCACCAGCTGTAACGTTCTTTAAGCCTTCACGAATCATCGCTTGTGCAAGAACAGTTGCAGTTGTAGTACCGTCACCAGCAACATCATTTGTTTTGCTTGCTACTTCAGCAACCAATTTAGCACCCATGTTTTCGAATGCATCTTCTAATTCGATTTCTTTTGCAATTGTTACACCGTCATTAGTGATTAGTGGGGAACCGAATTTTTTCTCAAGAACCACGTTGCGTCCTTTAGGTCCAAGCGTAACTTTTACTGCATTTGCTAGAGCATCAACACCACGTAGCATTGCGCGGCGTGCATCTTCACTAAACATAATTTCTTTAGCCATTGTAAAAAAACCTCCTCGTATTTTTACTCTGAATCTATTCTTTTAAAAGTTCACTAACTGACAAGTGTCAGGCTTAAATGCTTCTATTTACTCGCTTACTGCAGCAAGGATATCGTTTTCACGTAAAATTAAGTATTCAACACCCTGGTATTTCACTTCTGTACCAGCGTATTTTGAGAAGATAATACGATCACCTACAGCCACATCAAGTGCTACACGCTCACCGCTTTCAAGGACACGGCCAGTACCAACGGCAACAACTTTTCCTTCCTGAGGCTTTTCTTTCGCTGAATCCGGTAATACGATGCCGCTTGCAGTTTTTTCTTCTGACTCAACAAGCTCAATAATAATACGATCACCTAATGGTCTTAACAATTCAAACAACCTCCTCAAATATATGTAGTTTTCTTTATTAGCACTCTCCTCTGATGAGTGCTAACACAATTATTATAATAATGAATCTTAAAATCTTTTGCAAGTATGATGCATAAATTTTTACAAAGAAATTTTCTTTTCTACAACCTTATAAAGTATGTGAAAAAGCAGGCAATCTATACCTCCTTTTAAAAAGAAATTAAACAAACTTCTATATTAGGGGTTTCACTGCTCAGAAGCCTTTAATTTTGCGTAAACAGTACATCTAAATTGAAACCATTACAGTTTTAAGAGTAAAATAAATATTAGTGCTTATATTGATCCAGGATCCTATAACTATAAATAAAGGAGATTGTCATTTGAAAAAGGAATATTGGTGGGTCATTATTGTTTACATTGCTATGCAGTTTTCAAGTCTAGTGGGGCTCCCCATCTTAATCTTTGGCTTTAAACATTTCGATATCAGTCAAAGACTTGCTGTTCCTGTTTATCTGATTGCCAGTTTTTCGATCGCCTTAATCATTATCCTTCTTATTTTACGGAAGGAAATGAATACACGTAGTTTGGATGAGAAAGGGACTTCGTTTGGATATTCGGCAATGTGGGCAGTAGTAGGGGTATTTTTAGCTTTATTTGCCCAGTATGTTGCAGCTATAATCGAAAGCCTTTTAGGAATTAAAATGGGTTCGGAGAATACACAGGATATCCTCAAAATCATCGAAACCCTGCCGCTGGCAATCCTAGTAACAAGCATCATTGGTCCAATTCTAGAAGAAATCGTTTTTCGCAAAATTATTTTTGGTGCACTATATAAACGATATAATTTTTTCATCTCAGCATTAATTAGTTCCGTTATCTTCGCATTAGCCCACATGGAGCCTGTCCATATTTTACTTTACTCGGCGATGGGCTTTACGTTTGCATTTCTCTATGTCAGAACAAACCGTATTATTGTTCCGATCTTTGCTCATGTATCGATGAACACAATGGTTGTTTTGGTTCAATCTGTTTATAAAGATGATATTGAACGACTAAGACGAGAGGCGGAAGCGATTCAAAACTTTATCGGAGGCTTTCTATGAGACGTTCACCCTTGTTTTCCGGTTTTATCTACCTCTTTCTCGGTACCTTGTTTACCTACTTTGCCATCGACCATGTCCAAACAAGCGGCTGGGGATTCTTCGGTTACCTGCTCGTATTACTAGCCACCTTTGACTTTGGCTCCGGCGTCAAAATGATCCTATTTCATGTAAAGTATAAAAATAAAGTGAAAAGATAAGAAAAGGTGACAGGCACCATTGGTGCCTGTCACCTTTTCTATTATTTCGATGCTGCTTGTGTGTTTATTCTAAGACGGTCTTTGCCGAGGATGAAGATAAAGAGGAAGGCTATTCCTGCAGGGACTAGTGCCCATGTAAAGGTGTGGACGATGGAGCTTGAAAGGGCATCTGTGATTTTGTCTAAGATTTGCGGCGGGATGTGACTTCTGGCTTCTCCTGATAACAATGACCGCGAATCGCCAAACGGTTGCCCCTTCATCTGCCCCATTCCAGAAAAGGCCTCTTTCAGCCCCTCGTTGAGATTACTTCTTTGGATGGTTCCAAAAATGGTGATCCCAATCGTCATTCCAAGTGAACGTATAAAATTACTCGTAGAAGTAGCCGAACCTCTCTGCTCCATACCAAATGGGTGAATTGCCGCCATGCTTAACACCGAGAAGGAAAACCCAACTCCTAAGCCGATGACAATCATATAAACCGTTAATAATGCCCTGCTGGTTTCTGGGGAGATGCTGCTTAACAGCAAAAATCCGATAATCAAAATGATGCCAGATAAAAACATGATGTTCCGGTAACTCATCTTAGTCGTCAAAAATCCACCTGTTTGGGCCGTCACCACTGATCCAAGCATCATCGGTAATAAAATCAGGCCTGAATTCGTCGCTGTTCCGCCGTAGACCCCTTGCACAAAGATGGGAATATAAACAGTAGCTGCCATAAACGCCGCTCCATAAAATAAGCTGACAAGAGTACTTCCGGCAAACAGTCGGTTCTTAAACATCGTAAACGAAATGATTGGATCCTTTGCCTTTGTTTCAATATATAAAAAGAGTAAAAAAAGAACGGCGAAGCCCGCAAATAAGCTCCAAATAATACTAGAATCCCAATCATATTTCTGCCCGCCAAGCTCTAGGGCAAACATTAAACAAACAACGGACCCAATTAAAGTAATAGCCCCCCACCAATCGATTCTCTGTTTCTGGTGAATCGGCGATTCTTTGTAGGCAATCGAAACAAAAAACAAGGATAAGATTCCGAGTGGTAAATTGATATAGAAAATCCAATGCCAACTGATATGGTCCGTAATATAGGCCCCTAATAACGGACCGAAGATGCTGGATAATCCAAAAACAGCCCCAAACAATCCGCCCATTTTCCCACGTCTTTCAGGGGGAAATAAATCAAACATGATCGTAAAGGCAATCGGAACTAAGGCTCCGCCGCCTATGCCCTGAATGGCCCGGTAGATGCTTAGCTGTGTAATGGTTTCCGCAGTTCCGCATAAAGCAGAACCAATCATAAATAAGATCAACCCAAAGATGAAGAATTGTTTACGCCCATACATATCAGATAATTTCCCGAAGATTGGCATCCCGGCCATCTCTGCCACCATATAGGCTGAAACTACCCAGACAAAGCTTTCCAGCCCGCCAAGATCGCCAACAATGGTTCCCATTGCTGTCACAACAATCGTATTATCCATCGATGCCATCAGGATTCCCAGTAACAATCCTGCAACGACCAACCCTAATTTGCTTTCCTTTTTGGCCATTCTTTTACCCCTTTACACTTTTGTCTTAGATTTTATGGCTGACGATGAATCGCTTTTCAATTCCGTAGTATATTCAACAAGGCCTATTTGACAGCCGGGGCCAATTTTAACCGTATTACCGCGGACAACTTCAGCAGTTGTATTTTCTAAGTAAATATCATCACCCTCAATTACTTTGGCCGAAAGAGTTCCTTCCTCTCTTCCGAACGGGAGGATCGAGTTTTTCTTTCTTTTGACGATGATTTTGCCACCGCCTATTTCTTCCGCTGTGCTTTGGCCGAATCGCAGTGAAATCTTGACCTTGTCTGCTGTTAGTAATCCTTTGACGTCAAAACTGCCGCTGGAATCGAACGTTTCAAATTCCACGTCTCCTTTAACAGAGATACTTCCTTTGATGGTCGCCTCCTCTCCGCTTAACTTTTCACCAATTTCCAGCACACCAAATACCTTCATCTTCTTCAAACCGGCATTCCGGCCGACCAACATCGTTCCCATGACAAGCGAATCGTTTGCCGCCATATCCCCTTTAACCTCGGCCTCGCCCATAATTTTTACCGAACCGGTTTTCACATTATCTCTCGCCTCACTTGTGCCATACACATGAAAGGTGGAACATTCCACGTCATTTACAATGGTCCCTTCACCGCGGATGCTGATTTTATCATATATGCCGCCTGGGTAGCTTCCCGAACCATTAATTATTAAATTTTGTCCTTTGCCCATTCTTTTCCCCTCCTCCTACACCTTCTGAATATCGCCTACAACTGAATTTTTATCTTGAGAAAATTCATCCGTATATTCAACCACACCGATTTGACAATTCGGACCTATTTTCACTTGATGACCTCGGACCACCTTCGCCACGGTATTTTCCAGCACAATTTTGTCGCCCTCAATCAAATCCGTTTCCAATTGGTTTTTGAAAAAAGGTTTTAATATGGTGCCGATAATGGACCCCTTATGTTGTTTAACGGTAATGGTCTGCCCTCCTATTTCCTTTGCCCTGCAATCCCCATAAACCTCCACATCAATTTGCTCTGCATTTAGAAGCCCGCCAATTGTAAAGCGATATTTTCCTTTAAAACTCTCAGCTTCACAATCTTCACCCACTGTTAAAATACCATGAATGGTGATCTGTTCCGCTTTTACTTTACCTTCAACATTGACTTTTCCGGAGACCTTTACGTTTTTCACCGAAAGATTTTGGGCAACCTTGGCTGTCCCATCCACTTTCATCATCTCGCCCTCAATATTTCCATGGAACCGGGCATTTCCGTTAATTATTACATTTGTGGCTGCTACATTCCCCTTCAACGTTCCGGAGCCGTTACATTCTAATTCCTCACATTCGAGGTCACTATTTACTGTCCCGCTTCCATTCAGCGTAACCAAAGAAAAATGTCCCCCATTGGATGAACCAAGTCCATTAATGACCAGGTCCCCTCTTCGATTCGTTTCCATAGTCATTCTCCCTTATAATAATTTAGCTTTTATTTCTTCCATACATGTCATCATTGATAATACAGTGACCACTTTTGTTCCGGGTTCAAAATGAAAGGCCTCTGCATTAATCAGCAGCAGGCAAGAGGAAACGCCAAGCTTTCTTGTTATCACTAATTCACACTTCCTCTGTTTGATCAGCTGCGTATTGTCCTTTAAGACTTGAAGCAGCATTTTACCTTCATCTAAATTTATTTCCCCAGACTGTAAAAGTTTCTCTAATACATAAACTTCGAGCATTCTTGAAAAGGTAAACTGATGACTGCCTTTATCCATTTCCAAATAAATATCCATAACAGATGGTGAAACAATGTTACGTTTTATGAGGTCATCCTTTTCCAGCTTTAAATCACTAATATTAGGTGAAAACATATCTGCTAATTCATCCAAAGACAAATTATCCTTCATGGTCTGGATTTTATTAATCCGCTCTAAAATCTTTTCTTTTGGAAAGAACGTTTCCTGTCCTGTGAACGTGGATTTTCGGATAAACCACTCTTCCGGGATCAGATCCTTCCGCTTCCATCGATACAGCTGGCCGTAAGAAATACCGGCAAGATCCAGCAGCTCCTTTTTAGAAATTAACTCGTCGCTCATTTTAGATAACCCCTTTCTAAAATAGAATGTAACATAACACTGTTACGTTTGTAAAGAGACAAAAAAAGTGTTTCACTAATTTTTGTTAGTAAAACACCCTTTTATCATTATTCTTCTATTTCTTCTGTTGGATAATGTTTTAAGAAATAAACTAAAGACTGTAATTCCACTGCCAAGTCGATGTGATGAACTCTAATCGATGCAGGGACATTTAATCGTGCGGGCGTGAAGTTCAAAATCCCTTTTACTTCGGCTTTTGCCAGCCTGTCGGTAATCACTTGGGCAACAGGGGCTGGAACCGTAAGAATGACAACGGATATCTTTTGCTCTAAGAGCACCTTTTCGAGATCATCCATGTGATAAACAGGAACCTCCCGAACTTTTGCACCCATCTTTTCCGGATCGACATCAAAGGCAACCTCTATTTTGGTATTATTGTTTTTTAAAAAATTATAGTTCAAAAAGGCTGTTCCTAGATTACCAACCCCAATTAACGCAACCTTTGTTAGTTCATCTTGATCAAGTGTCTTACGGAAAAAGGTTAACAAATAATTGACATTGTAGCCGTACCCTTTCTTCCCCAAGGCCCCAAAGTATGAAAAATCTCGGCGAATCGTTGCACTGTCTACCTTTACCGCTTCACTTAGTTCCGCAGACGAAACTCTTTGTTTCCCGGAAGTATGCAGATTTTTTAAAAACCGATAATAGAGGGGCAGCCGTTTTGCTGTCGCCTGTGGTATCTTCATCGTTTCATTGCTCATAATCTCCCACACCCCATTCCAAAAATGTAAATATTACTTAACTTGTTCCGTTCTTTTAAAGTCTCCGTTTTTTCCGCCTGTTTTCTCAACTAAGTATGTCGGTCCAATGATCATACCTTTATCTACTGCTTTGCACATATCATAAACGGTTAAAGCGCAAATTGATGCCGCTGTGAGCGCTTCCATTTCAACACCTGTATTTCCTTTTGTTTTAACGGCTGCAGCAATATGCAATTGATGGCTCTCATTTTGGCCTTTTTCCCATGAAAAGGATATATTGACCCCTGTTAGTGGAATCGGGTGACACATTGGAATAATGTCCCATGTTTTTTTCGCAGCCATTACCGCTGCTACTTGTGCGACCGCTAAAACATCGCCTTTTTTCATTTCATGGTTTGATATCTTTTGAAAGATTTCATCACTTACAGTAATACTCGAATGAGCAAGAGCCGTTCGTGCGGTTTCGGGTTTGTCACTAACGTCCACCATTTTAGCTCTGCCTTCGTCATTGAAATGCGTAAATTCTGCCATAAAAAAATCCCCCTACGAAAAAATAATACACTATTTTTACCACAATGTGTGTGAAACTTTGAACGAATATGTATTTTTTCTTGAAAAAAGTGCCATAAATCCTCACTTTATTGCCGACCTTACGCTAATACGGTACACTATTTATATAGTAAAGACTGATTTGCTGCTTATATAAGTGAAAGGTTTCACTTTAAAGATGAAATGGGAATACAGCTTTTGTCTTATATTACCATGCGACATAATCCTTACGTTTTGTTTTTTTAATAGAGGTGAATATAAATGATTTTACTGCAAGTAAACCAACTGCAAAAATATTATGGGGCTGACCTTATTTTATCGAATATAAAGCTTGAATTACAAACCCGCGACCGCGTTGCCCTTGTCGGTCGGAATGGCGCTGGGAAATCCACGTTATTAAAGATTATTGCCGGACACCTGTCCCATGATGGCGGCGAGATTATTAAACCCAAGGATGTAACCATCGGTTATTTAGCGCAAAATACCGGCCTTGAATCAAATTTATCGATTTGGGATGAGATGTTAACCGTCTTTGAACCGCTTCGATTGATGGAAAAAAAGCTTCGTCAACTCGAAGAACAAATGGCCGACCCTGATATTTTTGAAGATAGTGCAAAATATGAGCGTATTTTAAAAGAATATGATCAGCTCCAGGTTAAATTTAAAGAGCAGGGCGGCTATCAATATGAAGCCGATATTCGCTCCGTCCTTTACGGGTTAAACTTTCACAACAGTTCACTGATGATTACAAGCTTAAGCGGAGGGCAAAAGACCCGGCTCGCTTTAGGAAAGCTGTTATTAACAAAACCTGATATTTTAATATTGGACGAGCCTACTAACCATCTTGACATCGATACCCTTTCCTGGCTGGAGCAATATTTACAGGGATATGATGGTGCCATTTTGATTGTTTCCCATGACCGTTATTTCTTAGACAAAGTTGTCACCCAAGTTTACGAAGTATCACGGAAACAAATCCAACGATTTACCGGCAACTATAGTGCCTACCTTGATCAAAAAGCAGCCAATTATGAGCGCGATATGAAACTCTATGAAAAACAGCAGCAAGAGGTTGCTAATCTGCAAGATTTTATCCACCGTAATCTTGCTAGGGCCTCTACGACGAAACGAGCCCAAAGCCGCCGTAAAAAGCTTGAAAAAATGGAGTTAATGGACCGGCCGCTTGGAGATGAGAAATCAGCTACCTTCTCCTTTGAAATTGAAAAACAAAGCGGCAATGATGTATTGACGATAGAATCCTTGGCTGTAGGGTATGAAGGTAAAAAGGTCTCGGAGGATATTTCGTTTCGGGCCTATAAAGGAGAAAGTATTGCATTAGTCGGACCCAATGGAATTGGGAAATCGACACTCTTAAAAACGATTATCAAGAAGCTGCCTCAACTGGCGGGTACCATCCTCTATGGGACCAATCTTGCAATTGGTTATTATGACCAGGAGCAAGCAGAATTAACCTCAAATAAGCGAGTGTTAAATGAATTATGGGACGACTATCCCTTAAAAAGCGAAAAGGAAATCCGGACAGTTCTAGGTAATTTCCTTTTTTCCGGTGACGACGTATTGAAAATTGTCTCAACCTTAAGCGGCGGCGAAAAAGCACGGCTCGCACTTGCCAAGCTTATGCTAGAAAAAGCCAATTTGCTTATTTTAGACGAGCCGACGAACCACCTCGACCTCGACAGCAAAGAAGTACTGGAAAATGCCTTGATTGATTATCCTGGTACCATCCTATTCGTCTCACATGATCGTTATTTCATAAACCGGATTGCGACTAAGGTGTTGGAGCTGAGTCCTAAGGGCAGCTTAGAGTATCTGGGGGATTATGATTATTATGTGGATAAGAAACTCGAACAGGAAGAACTAGCGGCACTCGCACAAGCAGACTCTGCTAAGAAAACCGCTGAGAAGGATTCAATCGAAAAAAATAGTTATCAACAGGATAAAGAGAGTAAAAAACTTGAACGCCAGCGAAAAAGACGATTAGATGAAGTGGAACAGCGAATTGAGGAACTTGAAGAGCAACTTCAAGCGTTTGAACAACAGTTATGTGATCCAGAGGTTTTTCAAGATCATGAAAAGGTATTAGATATTAATATTCAGAATGAAAAAGCAAAAACAGAACTGGAGCAGTTAATGGATGAATGGGCTGCGCTTGCCGAATAATGACGAAACCGGGGGTATTTTCCCGGTTTTTTTTTAACATGAAATTTAGTTGTCCACAAGGTTACGCACATTTTAAATAGTATTTATATAAACATTTGTTGCAGTTTTCCACAATATCCACAGTTATCCCCACTTTTATCCACAGTGTCCACAGATTGTTGATATCTATCCACAAATTGTGAATATTATATTTACTTTTCAGAATTTTTTATCCACAGGCAAGAAAAGCGCAGGCGCATTGTTCAGAAGCGTATGGCCTGGAGTGCTTCAACTGAGATAAAGGAAATTCGAAAAGCGTAAGCGCCTTGATCAGGGGCGACAGGCATAAGACGAGCCGGCGAGAAGGCTGCTCTCTAGCCTTCTTGACGGTTTGGCTTATGACCCCGAGCCCCTAGGCGCTGGAGATAGACAACACGAAGAGCGGCAGCGATTCGATGTTCACTTATCGTAGGGCGAAGCGCGAAGGACACTAGCCGCTAGGGCGCTGGAGCTGGACAATTCTCTGTTCTAAATACAAAAAAATCCTCCCGATTCGGAAGGACTATTCGTTATATAATTCGATATCAAGCCCAGGATTGGCATTAAGGTTCAAGCCAGCCCTGATTCCTTTTTCAAACATAACACTGCCGGCAGCAGCAATCATTGCTGCATTATCCGTACATAATGAAAGTGGAGGTATCACCAATTCAACCTCAGGGTGTTTTAAAAAGGTCTGTTCCAAGGTGGTTCTTAGTCCCTTATTGGCAGCAACGCCTCCTGCTACTAATAGCTGTTTAACTTGATACTCTGCAACAGCCCTCTCAGTCTTTTTCACAAGCACTTCAATGACACTTTCTTGAAAGCTTGCTGCTAAGTCCTCAGGGACAATGGTCTCTCCGCGCTGCTCTGCATTGTGGACCGTGTTGATAACAGCTGACTTTAAACCACTGAAACTAAAGTCGTATGATCCTTCCTCAAGCCATGCCCTTGGTAAGTCAATTGTCGGTTTACCTTCATGGGCCAGACGATCAATATGAGGGCCGCCTGGATAAGGCATATTCAAAGTTCTTGCAACCTTATCATACGCTTCACCAGCTGCATCGTCTCTTGTTTCACCAATCACTTTAAAGTGACCATGCTCCTTCATATAAACAAGCTCCGTATGCCCGCCAGAAACGACGAGGGCCAGGAGTGGAAATTTTAGTTCAGTTACCAATCTATTTGCATAAATATGCCCAGCGATATGGTGAACCGGCACCAATGGCTTGTTGTGAGCGAAGGCAAGGGCCTTAGCAGCATTTACCCCAATTAACAATGCGCCCACTAAACCTGGGCCCTCTGTAACGGCAATGGCATCTATTTCCGAAAATGTTAGCTTCGCTTGGCGCAGTGCCTCTTCTATTACGATGGTTATTTGTTCAACATGGTGACGAGAGGCTATTTCAGGGACAACCCCTCCAAATCTTTTATGACTCTCAATTTGCGATGCCACCACATTCGCTGCTATTTCACGGCCATTTTTTATAATCGCTACGGCGGTTTCATCGCAGCTAGTTTCAATTCCTACTATCCATAAATCTTTTTTCATAAGTTCACCCACATAATTAATGCATCTTCCTGATTATCGGAATAATAATTTTTTCGAATCCCGCCGTTTTGAAACCCGAATTTTCGGTAAAGGGATTGAGCGACATGGTTAGTCACACGGACTTCAAGTGTCATACTCCTTGCTCCCATTTCACGGGCTGTCGAAATTAGTTTTGTTAATAAAGCTTCGCCCAGTTTCTTGCCCCTATAGCCGGGGAGGATCGCTATATTGGTTACATGGGCCTCATCAATGACGATCCATGTGCCGCAATACCCAATGATTTTATTATCCTCCTCAAGGACGATATAAACAGCAAATTTATTATTGTGTATTTCATTGAAAAATGCCTCTCGACTCCATGGTGTGGTAAAGGAGGCCTGCTCTACTTCTAATACCTGGTCAATATCCTCTTCCCTCATAAAACGAAAAACATAAGAATCTACCATTTATCTCTAACCCTATCCATTTAGAATTTTTCCCTTTGCCTCCAGCCATTTTGCTTCAGCTTCTGCCAAGCGAATATAATTTGGAACAAAGGAATGTAAATCTTCTCCTGGTTTATCCTGCCCTAATGCCGCCAGCTCTGCTGGCCGAGGGTTGTGCTCTGTTATGCCGGCAAAGATAGCTTTATTTCCTAAAATCTCTTCGATTTTAACATGATGCAATGGTAAATCATTTCCGACGAATAAAATAGGTTTGTCCAATTCTTGTAGGCCAGCGGCCCAGTCAGCCAACATAACGAGCTGATCCTGCCTTACCGCTGCCAACTTACTGTTTTGATATTGATAGAGAGCTGTATATACCTGCCCTCTTCTAGCATCAAATAGTGGTGATACGTACCCATTAAAGTATCGCCCTGTACCGGCTGCTAATATTTCAAGACTGGAAATCCCAACAAGGGGTATGTTTAAGGTCCAGGCTAACGTTTTTGCTACGGTTACGCCTATTCTAACTCCTGTATAGGATCCAGGCCCTTTTGCAACCACTATCTTCGTTAAATCAGCAGGTACTCTGTCGCAATCCTTCATTAAGGTTTGGATTGCAGGCATTATTCGAACAGAGTGGTTTTTCTTTAAGTTGGTAATATATTCACCGAGCACCTGATTATCTTCTAACAGCGCTACTCCTAAAACATAATTAGAAGTATCTATCGCTAAAATGGTCATCTAAAATATCTCCTTACATAATTGCTCATATCTAGGTCCTTTAGGCTTCAAGACAATTTTCCGCTGATCCTGACCTTGATGGTATAAAAAGATTGTTAACAGTTCTTCTGGCAACTGCTCTTCAATCAGATGGGCCCATTCCACTACGGTAACTCCTTCACCTGCAAAGTATTCATCAAAGCCTAGATCTTCGTAAGCATCCGCTACTCGGTATACGTCCATATGATACAATGGAAGCCGTCCTCGATATTCTTTGATTATTGTAAATGTAGGGCTATTAACCGTCTTTTTTACTTCTAACCCCTTGGCTAAGCCTTTAGTAAACGTAGTTTTTCCAGCCCCTAGGTCGCCCTCAAGAGCAATGACGTCACCTGGCTGCAGATACTTCGCGAGTCTTTCCGCGAATTGCGAAGTATCCCTATCGTTTGATGTCGTTAATTCAAATTCCTTCATCCAATCACCTAACTTTACCATAACAATTCTTTATTTTCATTTTACCCTTATTTAGGCATAAAAAAAACCTTAGGATGCTTCCTAAGGATGAATACCTATGTTGTTTATAAGAATTTGGGCTTTAATGCAAAAAGAGGACGGTTCTCTATGTTAGACAGACCCCCGAATTAATCCCTGATTCTTACCATCAGGATCATCCAAAGATTTGGCTTTGAATTTGTACCTCATCAGGGGACGAAGTACCGTTTACATGGTTTCACTCTTGTTCTTGGTTATAAATAGACCAACTGCTCTATTGGACAAATTCAAAGGATATATTAAAAAACTGTCCAATAGAACCTCTTTATTGGACAATATCATCAAATTTCTTAGGTTAAATGTCCATTGGATCCTCTCTAATGGACATTTTCTTCAAAGCTCTTTGAAAATTTGTCCATTAGATGCAACTCTATTAGATAAATCTTTCCCATTTCCTAATAGAATGTCCATTAGAACATTCCTATTGGACAAATTCATCGGACTTTAAAAAATCGTCCATTAAAGATAAACAGGTCGGTTTAAGAAAGATGAAGGAAGGTGTGGTTTATCTTTAGAATTTTAAGAGTCTTCTTTAAAAAATGTTCATAAAGGTATTTCACTTTTTACTCTGTATTTTAAGGCAAAAAAAAAGACGAAACCATGTTTCGACTAGTTTTAATAAATATGGCGGTCTGGACGGGACTCGAACCCGCGACCTCCTGCGTGACAGGCAGGCATTCTAACCAACTGAACTACCAGACCAAATTGCGGGGGCAGGATTTGAACCTACGACCTTCGGGTTATGAGCCCGACGAGCTACCAGACTGCTCCACCCCGCGATAATAAAAGTTATAAAGTTTGGAATATGCTCCATGTTTTGTTACTGACTGTCCCCATCTCAGAAAGCTTATTCAAGCAGCAGCTCGATGGGTACAACTCGCAGATTATTCATTGTAGCAACGCTCGTTGCTTCACCCCGCGATAATAAAATTTTTTAAAATAAACAGCCCGGCAACGTCCTACTCTCACAGGGACAAAGTCCCAACTACCATCGGCGCTGAGAAGCTTAACTTCCGTGTTCGGTATGGGAACGGGTGTGACCTTCTCGCCATAATTGCCAGACTATTTAATTAGAGAGATCGTTCTCTCAAAACTAGATAATGTGTAGAAGAAGTAAAAACGAGTTCGCCTTATAGACTATGGTTAAGTCCTCGATCGATTAGTATCAGTCAGCTCCACATGTCGCCACGCTTCCACCTCTGACCTATCAACCTGATCATCTTTCAGGGATCTTACTAGCTTGACGCTATGGGAAATCTCATCTTGAGGGGGGCTTCATGCTTAGATGCTTTCAGCACTTATCCCGTCCGCACATAGCTACCCAGCGATGCCTTTGGCAAGACAACTGGTACACCAGCGGTGCGTCCATCCCGGTCCTCTCGTACTAAGGACAGCTCCTCTCAAATTTCCTGCGCCCACGACGGATAGGGACCGAACTGTCTCACGACGTTCTGAACCCAGCTCGCGTACCGCTTTAATGGGCGAACAGCCCAACCCTTGGGACCGACTACAGCCCCAGGATGCGATGAGCCGACATCGAGGTGCCAAACCTCCCCGTCGATGTGGACTCTTGGGGGAGATAAGCCTGTTATCCCCGGGGTAGCTTTTATCCGTTGAGCGATGGCCCTTCCATGCGGAACCACCGGATCACTAAGCCCGACTTTCGTCCCTGCTCGACTTGTAGGTCTCGCAGTCAAGCTCCCTTGTGCCTTTACACTCTACGAATGATTTCCAACCATTCTGAGGGAACCTTTGGGCGCCTCCGTTACTCTTTAGGAGGCGACCGCCCCAGTCAAACTGCCCACCTGACACTGTCTCCCACCCCGATAAGGGGTGCGGGTTAGAATTTCAATACAGCCAGGGTAGTATCCCACCGACGCCTCCACCGAAGCTGGCGCTCCGGCTTCTCAGGCTCCTACCTATCCTGTACAAGCTGTACCAAAATTCAATATCAGGCTACAGTAAAGCTCCACGGGGTCTTTCCGTCCTGTCGCGGGTAACCTGCATCTTCACAGGTACTATAATTTCACCGAGTCTCTCGTTGAGACAGTGCCCAGATCGTTACGCCTTTCGTGCGGGTCGGAACTTACCCGACAAGGAATTTCGCTACCTTAGGACCGTTATAGTTACGGCCGCCGTTTACTGGGGCTTCGATTCAGAGCTTCGCGTGAGCTAACCCCTCCTCTTAACCTTCCAGCACCGGGCAGGCGTCAGCCCCTATACTTCGCCTTGCGGCTTCGCAGAGACCTGTGTTTTTGCTAAACAGTCGCCTGGGCCTATTCACTGCGGCTCTTCGAGGCTATGAACCCCAAAGAGCACCCCTTCTCCCGAAGTTACGGGGTCATTTTGCCGAGTTCCTTAACGAGAGTTCTCTCGCTCACCTTAGGATTCTCTCCTCGCCTACCTGTGTCGGTTTGCGGTACGGGCACCTTTTATCTCGCTAGAGGCTTTTCTTGGCAGTGTGGAATCAGGAACTTCGGTACTATATTTCCCTCGCTGTCACAGCTCAGCCTTCGCGAGAAGCGGATTTTCCTGCTTCTCAGCCTAACTGCTTAGACACACATATCCAACAGTGCGCTTACCCTATCCTCCTGCGTCCCCCCATCACTCAAACGATAAAGAGGTGGTACAGGAATATCAACCTGTTGTCCATCGCCTACGCCTTTCGGCCTCGGCTTAGGTCCCGACTAACCCTGAGCGGACGAGCCTTCCTCAGGAAACCTTAGGCATTCGGTGGATGAGATTCTCACTCATCTTTCGCTACTCATACCGGCATTCTCACTTCTAAGCGCTCCACCAGTCCTTACGGTCTAGCTTCAACGCCCTTAGAACGCTCTCCTACCACTGACACCAACGGTGTCAATCCACAGCTTCGGTGATACGTTTAGCCCCGGTACATTTTCGGCGCAGAGTCACTCGACCAGTGAGCTATTACGCACTCTTTAAATGGTGGCTGCTTCTAAGCCAACATCCTGGTTGTCTAAGCAACTCCACATCCTTTTCCACTTAACGTATACTTTGGGACCTTAGCTGGTGGTCTGGGCTGTTTCCCTTTTGACTACGGATCTTATCACTCGCAGTCTGACTCCCACGGATAAGTCTTTGGCATTCGGAGTTTGTCTGAATTCGGTAACCCGATGAGGGCCCCTAGTCCAAACAGTGCTCTACCTCCAAGACTCTTACTACGTGAGGCTAGCCCTAAAGCTATTTCGGAGAGAACCAGCTATCTCCAAGTTCGATTGGAATTTCTCCGCTACCCACACCTCATCCCCGCACTTTTCAACGTGCGTGGGTTCGGGCCTCCATCCAGTGTTACCTGGACTTCACCCTGGACATGGGTAGATCACCTGGTTTCGGGTCTACGACCACATACTAAATACGCCCTATTCAGACTCGCTTTCGCTGCGGCTCCGTCTCTTCAACTTAACCTTGCATGTAATCGTAACTCGCCGGTTCATTCTACAAAAGGCACGCTATCACCCATTAACGGGCTCTAACTACTTGTAGGCACACGGTTTCAGGAACTATTTCACTCCCCTTCCGGGGTGCTTTTCACCTTTCCCTCACGGTACTGGTTCACTATCGGTCACTAGGGAGTATTTAGCCTTGGGAGATGGTCCTCCCTGCTTCCGACCGGATTTCACGTGTCCGGCCGTACTCAGGATCCACTCAGGAGGGAACGAAGTTTCAACTACAGGGCTTTTACCTTCTATGACGGGCCTTTCCAGACCGCTTCATCTACCCCGTTCCTTTGTAACTCCATGTAGAGTGTCCTACAACCCCAAGAGGCAAGCCTCTTGGTTTGGGCTAATCCCGTTTCGCTCGCCGCTACTTAGGGAATCGCGTTTGCTTTCTCTTCCTCCGGGTACTTAGATGTTTCAGTTCCCCGGGTCTGCCATCAATACCCTATGTATTCAGGTAAAGATACTGCTCCATTACGAGCAGTGGGTTTCCCCATTCGGAAATCTCCGGATCAAAGCTTACTTACAGCTCCCCGAAGCATATCGGTGTTAGTCCCGTCCTTCATCGGCTCCTAGTGCCAAGGCATTCACCGTGCGCCCTTTCTAACTTAACCTAAAAGGTTTACTCTATTTAAAATAGAGAGAAAAACTAAAATGGCGATTTTACTCGGTTTTTACTTGGTTTCTTCTATACGATTATCTAGTTTTCAAAGAACGAATATACTCTTGAGAGATTGTACTCTCAAAACTAAACAAACAAAAAACGGTCAACTTCTTATCAGTCCATAAGGACTGCATTATCCTTAGAAAGGAGGTGATCCAGCCGCACCTTCCGATACGGCTACCTTGTTACGACTTCACCCCAATCATCTGTCCCACCTTAGGCGGCTGGCTCCTTACGGTTACCCCACCGACTTCGGGTGTTACAAACTCTCGTGGTGTGACGGGCGGTGTGTACAAGGCCCGGGAACGTATTCACCGCGGCATGCTGATCTGCGATTACTAGCGATTCCGGCTTCATGTAGGCGAGTTGCAGCCTACAATCCGAACTGAGAATGGTTTTATGGGATTGGCTAGGCCTCGCGGCTTTGCTGCCCTTTGTACCATCCATTGTAGCACGTGTGTAGCCCAGGTCATAAGGGGCATGATGATTTGACGTCATCCCCACCTTCCTCCGGTTTGTCACCGGCAGTCACCTTAGAGTGCCCAACTGAATGCTGGCAACTAAGATCAAGGGTTGCGCTCGTTGCGGGACTTAACCCAACATCTCACGACACGAGCTGACGACAACCATGCACCACCTGTCACTCTGTCCCCCGAAGGGGAAATTCCTATCTCTAGGAGTGTCAGAGGATGTCAAGACCTGGTAAGGTTCTTCGCGTTGCTTCGAATTAAACCACATGCTCCACCGCTTGTGCGGGCCCCCGTCAATTCCTTTGAGTTTCAGCCTTGCGGCCGTACTCCCCAGGCGGAGTGCTTAATGCGTTAGCTGCAGCACTAAAGGGCGGAAACCCTCTAACACTTAGCACTCATCGTTTACGGCGTGGACTACCAGGGTATCTAATCCTGTTTGCTCCCCACGCTTTCGCGCCTCAGCGTCAGTTACAGACCAGAAAGCCGCCTTCGCCACTGGTGTTCCTCCACATCTCTACGCATTTCACCGCTACACGTGGAATTCCGCTTTCCTCTTCTGCACTCAAGTCCCCCAGTTTCCAATGACCCTCCACGGTTGAGCCGTGGGCTTTCACATCAGACTTAAAGGACCGCCTGCGCGCGCTTTACGCCCAATAATTCCGGACAACGCTTGCCACCTACGTATTACCGCGGCTGCTGGCACGTAGTTAGCCGTGGCTTTCTGGTTAGGTACCGTCAAGGTACCGGCAGTTACTCCGGTACTTGTTCTTCCCTAACAACAGAGCTTTACGACCCGAAGGCCTTCATCGCTCACGCGGCGTTGCTCCATCAGACTTTCGTCCATTGTGGAAGATTCCCTACTGCTGCCTCCCGTAGGAGTCTGGGCCGTGTCTCAGTCCCAGTGTGGCCGATCACCCTCTCAGGTCGGCTACGCATCGTCGCCTTGGTGAGCCGTTACCTCACCAACTAGCTAATGCGCCGCGGGCCCATCTGTAAGTGTCAGCCGAAACCGACTTTCAGCTTTCCCTCATGAGAGGAAAAGGATTATCCGGTATTAGCACCGGTTTCCCGGTGTTATCCCAGTCTTACAGGCAGGTTGCCCACGTGTTACTCACCCGTCCGCCGCTAACCAACAGGAGCAAGCTCCTATTGATTCGCTCGACTTGCATGTATTAGGCACGCCGCCAGCGTTCGTCCTGAGCCAGGATCAAACTCTCCAAGAAAGTTGATTAGCTCATTTTGTTACGTTGGCTTCATTTCGTAAGAAATGAATATTATTGTTTGTTGACGTTTTTGTTTGTTTAGTTTTCAAAGAACAATTTGGAGCGGGTGATGGGAATCGAACCCACTACATCAGCTTGGAAGGCTGAGGTTTTACCAGTAAACTACACCCGCATAATATGAATTTTGAATGGTCGGGAAGACAGGATTCGAACCTGCGACCCCTTGGTCCCAAACCAAGTGCTCTACCAAGCTGAGCTACTTCCCGTATATATGGCGCGCCCGAAAGGAGTCGAACCCATAACCTTCTGATCCGTAGTCAGACGCTCTATCCAATTGAGCTACGGGCGCATTTTGTTAAGCAACTTTTAAAGTATAACAAATCCAATTGAGATTGTCAATAACTTTTTTTGGTGCGGCCGAGAGGACTTGAACCTCCACGGGGTTGCCCCCACTAGGCCCTCAACCTAGCGCGTCTGCCATTCCGCCACGACCGCATTTATTTAGCGACAGAATCAATAATAACATCTAACTCCATCTATTTCAAGAGGAAATTAATGGTGCGGGTGAAGGGAGTCGAACCCCCACGCCTTGCGGCGCCAGATCCTAAGTCTGGTGCGTCTGCCAATTCCGCCACACCCGCATATGATAATCGAATGGTGAGCCATGAAGGACTCGAACCTTCGACCCTCTGATTAAAAGTCAGATGCTCTACCAACTGAGCTAATGGCTCATTCTAAGATGATTTCCTAAAACTGATTTGTGGTAGATCAAACGCCCTCTTCTTCGCAGACTCGCTCGTTGCTCTACCGACTGAGCTACTGGCTCATTCTAAGATAAAAAATCACAAATGGCTGGGCTAGCTGGATTCGAACCAACGCATGTCGCAGTCAAAGTGCGATGCCTTACCGCTTGGCTATAGCCCAATAAGGTTTTAAAATTTAAGAAACAGGAAATGAAACAGAGTCACTCCCCGTCCCTGATGACCCCTACGGGATTCGAACCCGTGTTACCGCCGTGAAAGGGCGGTGTCTTAACCGCTTGACCAAGGGGCCGAAACAAAAAATATATGGCGGAGAAGGAGGGATTTGAACCCTCGCGCCGGTCACCCGACCTACACCCTTAGCAGGGGCGCCTCTTCAGCCTCTTGAGTACTTCCCCATATAAATGGCTCCGCAGGTAGGACTCGAACCTACGACCGATCGGTTAACAGCCGATAGCTCTACCACTGAGCTACTGCGGAATAGTCAACATTATCTTTTCAATAAGGCATTTGCCCTATCGACTCTTTACATTATAAAGACCTATAACTATAAAGTCAATATTATTTTACATAAAGATTTTAACCATATTATCACAGAATTATAATTGAATTTCTTTAACTTTTAACAATTTCCCTCTGCACTTCCCACATACGTACTTTGAAGTATTAATACTTCTTTTTCTTTGATACGTAAGCTGACAGTTTGAGCATTGATAAATTAGTACTTTTTTTGCTGTTTGTTTTGCCTTCCTTTCAGGCAGCTGATTGCAAAATCGGGGTCCTCCTACCTTTTTTAATAAAAGCTTAAAATCTTGGTCCTTGTGCTGATATCCTCTGCCTTCAAGATGGAGGTGATAATGGCAGAGCTCGTGCTTGATGATACCAATTAACTCCTTTTCACCAAGCTGTTCTAGATACTTTTTATTAATTTCAATATTATGAGTGCCTAAAAGATATCTTCCCCCGGTTGATCGTAACCTCGGATTAAACAATGCCATATGTTTAAACGGTTTACTAAAGAAATCAAGAGATATCTTTTCTACTAATAATTGCAGTTCCCGCTGCTCCATTTTTACAGTTCCCCACTTTCCAGCGAACATGACAACCTATTATAGCATATATTGTATATACCTTTAATGAATGATGTACTTTTCGGGAGGTTTTACACTATGCCAACTTGGTTACAAAACCAAATGAAAAGGGCTTTCTATGAGAAGGACCGCTATCAGATTAAGCTGCTAAACCAGTGCTGGTTTTTTTACAGAAAAAAACACTGCTCCTAAAAGCAGTGTTCCTCTAATTACGGCGCCTCTAGTCCCCGAGCCTCTCTCGGGGCCAAAGGCGCTTTCCCTATCTTAATCTTAAGATGGCGGCAGCATGGTTAAAGCAACTCGGCCCTTTTTCATATCAACAGAGTCCACCCATACCGTAACAACATCACCTACTGAAACAATGTCCAAAGGATGTTTTACAAACCGATTGCTGAGCTTAGAAATATGAACAAGCCCATCCTGTTTAACACCGATATCAACAAAAGCACCAAAGTCGACAACATTACGAACTGTCCCTTGAAGCTCCATTCCCGCTTTCAGGTCTTCTAGTTTTAAGACATCCTTTTTCAGAAGCGGACGGGGTAAATCATCACGTGGATCTCGTTCTGGTCTTACTAAGGCATCAATAATATCCTTTAGGGTTAACTCACCTACGGATAGTTCTTCAGAAACCGCCTTTAAATCAAGACCATTTAGTGCGGTTTTTAACTTTTCTGAACCTAAGTCCTTTGCTGTCAAACCTAAACTAGTTAACAGCTTTTTAACTTCATCATAGTTTTCAGGATGAATTCCAGTCCGATCAAGTGGTTGTTTACCATCTAGCACACGCAAGAAACCAATGGCCTGCTCATAGGTTTTTGCCCCTAATCGCGGTACCTTCTTTAATTGCACTCTACTAGTAAACTTACCTTCTTCATCGCGCTTTTTGACAATATTATTGGCAGCGGTTTTGTTTAACCCCGCCACATATTGAAGTAATGAAGAAGAAGCCGTATTCACATTTACCCCAACCCGGTTAACTGCCGTCTCTACCACAAAATGCAGGGATTCGGATAGACGTTTCTGGGAAACATCATGCTGGTACTGGCCAACCCCAACTGATTTTGGATCTATTTTTACCAACTCTGCTAAAGGGTCCTGCAGGCGGCGGGCAATCGAAACAGCACTTCTTTCTTCAACTTGGAAATGTGGAAACTCTTCTCTAGCAAGGTCAGAGGCTGAATAAACACTGGCACCTGCCTCGTTGACGATTAGATAAAATATTTCTTCATCCATCTCTTTTAAGATATCAGCGACAAACTGTTCTGTCTCCCTCGAAGCAGTTCCGTTGCCAATAGCCGCCATCTCCACTTTATATTCACGTAGAATTTTAATGAATTTTTCACGTGCCTCTTTTGTTTTTGAAACAGGGGGATGCGGATAAATGACATCAATTTTCAAGACCTTCCCTGTTTCATCGACTACCGCTAATTTACATCCTGTCCGATAGGCTGGATCTACACCGATGACCACTTTGCCTTTTAGAGGTGGCTGCAGCAGTAAGTTACGGAGATTTTCCGAAAATATATGTATGGCTTGCTCTTCCGCCTTTTCCGTTAACTCAGCGCGGATCTCACGTTCGATTGAAGGCTGAATCAACCGTTTATATCCATCTTCCAACGCTTCCTGCACAAGCGGAGCAGCTGGCGAATACTGAACACCGACCCATTTTCTTGATAGATAGGTCATGATCAGTTCAGCATTCATCTTAATCGAAACACGTAAGATGTCTTCTTTTTCACCGCGATTTAAGGCCAGAATCCGGTGTGGAACAATCTTATTGACAGGTTCCTCATACTCATAATACATTTCATAGACATTTTTTTCGTCTTTTTCTGCATCTTTCACAATTGAACCGACTGTACCAGATTTAAATGTTTCTTTACGAATCCATTTACGCCCTTCGGCATCATCAGAAACCATTTCCGCAATAATATCCTTCGCACCTGCAATGGCCTCTTCAATCGTAACAACTTGTTTTTCGTCAGATAGAAACTCTTTTGCCTTTTGCTCGATATCTTCTTTTGGAAAAGTCATCAACCACACTGCAAATGGTTCTAATCCTTTTTCTTTAGCTACTGTTGCTTTCGTTCTTCGTTTTTGTTTATAAGGCCGATATAGATCTTCTACCTCCTGGAGCTTCTCTGCCTTTGTGATGGCTTTGCTTAATTCATCGGTTAATTTTCCTTGTTCCTCGATAATTCGCAAAACTTCTTCTTTTCGTTGCTCAAGGTTTTGAATGTACTGCCAGCGTTCTAAGATTGCCCTGATTTGCACCTCATCAAGGGCGCCGGTCATTTCTTTTCTATAACGGGCAATAAAAGGAACGGTGTTTCCTTCATTAAGCAATGAAATAACACTTTTTACTTGTTTATTGGAGATAGTTAGCTCAGCGGCAATTTTCCCCAAGAGTTGATCATCTTTTACAACTGTATCGTTCACAAAACAATCCTCCATCCTTTTTTCATTCCATTGTATCATTTTAAGATACTCGTTTCATTAATCGGAAAAGCAAAAGCGCCCATTTAGCGAAGTCATTAGTCGCTGGGCGCTATAGCTGGACCTTTTTTAAAAGTGTTGCAGCCAAAAAGAAAAGCAAGCTACGATAGGGTAGCTTGCTGGAATGGCAGAAAAATCGAGAGGCAGATTATGTATGAAAAAACGCTCTTTTAAAAGAGCGTATTTAAAACTAAAATTCGATGAGACCTAAACTTACCTGTAGGGCTTCATCCACTTTCTCCATCATTTCGTCATCGAGATGGGTGATTTTATCGGTTAACCGCTGCTTATCAATTGTACGAATTTGCTCTAGCAGAATGACCGAGTCACGTTCAAATCCGTAGCGCTTCGCATCAATTTCGACATGAGTAGGAAGCTTTGCTTTTTGAATTTGAGCTGTAATCGCTGCAACAATCACTGTGGGACTAAACCGATTCCCGATGTCGTTTTGGATGACAAGTACTGGTCGGACGCCGCCTTGTTCAGAACCAACAACTGGGGATAGGTCCGCAAAATAAACGTCACCACGCTTGACAATCAAAGGATTATCCTCCGCTTACAAGACGTTCAACTGTGTGTTCTGCCTCATATTCTGCTAAAAATGCTTCTGATGCAATTCTAAGATTGATCTTAGCCATTTCCATGTATCCGCGTCTCATCGACTCGCGAATTTGTCTCTTTTTCCGTTCGCGTAAATACATTTTGGTTGCTTGGTAAATAAACTCACTGCGGTTCACATTTTCTTGCTTAACGAAACCATCTAACTCAGTTAAAAGATGTTGCGGTAACTTTACTAAGATTTCCGTAGTTGCGCCAGTTTCAGACACAAACATACACCTCCACCATCACTACACACCATTTTTATCTAACCAGAATTTCATTCTGATGCTTAAATTTAACCGCACTTCTGTCTGGCCCTTCAAGGGTTTCCATCAGCGAGTTTTAAATTTAATATCTGTACCATATTTTATAATAACACTAATCAAGCCCAATTCATAGACTAAATATAATTCTACTGTATTATAAGCCAATCAAAGATGCTTTTATGCACAATTTACCGCAATATCATAAATATGTTTAAATTTCTTTATTTACGCCTGTGAATTGCCAAGGACGGCATTTTTTATATCGACAATTTTACCACCCTTTTTATAAAGACGGGGAACTCGGTTGCTAATGATACACGGGACCTCATAATTTATGGTCTCAAGCCTCGCTGCAATTTCATTGATTGAAATGAATTCCTTTCCCTGCCGGCCAATTAGCGTGACAGCTGTACCAACAGGCAAATTAGCAGGAAGACGTACCATACACTGATCCATACAAATTCTCCCGACAATTGGCGAACGCTTTCCGTCGACTAATACTTCTTGCCGTTGGAGCCTGCGAATCCATCCATCGGCATAACCAATTGGGATTGTGCCAATCCACTCATCTTCGTCACTTTCATAAGTCGCCCCATAGCTGATCTTATCCCCTTTTTTCATCTGCTTTACATGGACAAGCCGTGTTTGCAGTGAAAAAGCCTCCTTCAATGGGAACGGGATTTCCTTTTCCATTTCAAGAGATGGTGTAAGACCATACATCGTGATACCAAGCCGGACGGCATTAAAGTAGGCATTAGGAAATCTGATAGCTGCTGCACTATTACTGGTATGAATATACTTTGGCCGTTTCGTTAACCCCTTTAGTAATTCCTCAAACAGCGCTAATTGCTGCTGAAAGTAACGAGTATCCAGTTCATCTGCTGTGGCAAAATGAGTGAATATTCCTTCAAAACGAAATTGTTCATTCCTTAAAATTAATTGCTCAACGCTTGATAATTCTTCACGGCTTCTTACTCCAATTCTGCCCATTCCCGTATCCACTTTAATGTGCAAGGAAACTCTTTCGCCAACAGCCAAATGTTTTTGCGCTTGCTGCAGCCATTCTTTCTGAAAAACAGTAAGAGAAATATCATATTTGGCTGCCACTTGGACATCTTCAGGCCGAGATGCGCCTAATACTAAAATTGGGGCAAGAATTCCTTTATGCCTTAACGCCACTGCTTCATCCATAAAAGCTACCGCAAGAAGGCTTGCCCCCGCTGAAAGGGCTGTTTTCGCCACTTGAACGTCACCATGGCCATAGGCATTCGCCTTAACCACCGCCATAATTTCCACTTTTTCTGGTAAGTGTTTTCTTACAGAGGAGACATTCTCAGTGATACAATCCAAGTCAACTTCAGCCCATGTATCTCGATAAAAATAAGCTTGCTCTTCCATTTTTCCACTTCCTAATTTAATTCCATTTTTTATTTTACCACAAAATTGGATGTTAATAATTTATTTCGGGTTCCATGCTCTTTCACATAAAAATATCATACTACTTTTTCCGTTTACATACCAAAAAAAACAGGCACAAGGCCTGTTTTGCTAAGATATTATTTTACTGCGTCACCTTGAACTGATTTTGCGATTTCAACCATCTCATCTCTGTTCAGGTTATTGGAGGCAATCATATAATCGACACCGCCTTGTGACCACGAAAGCGAATGATCCGACAAGGCCCCAATCGTTGCGCCTAAATCAACGATATCCCCTTCCATTCGAGTCGGAGTAGTAGATACTACCTTTGCAGCCACCTTTTCTTGAACGATTGTAAAGGATTTTTTGCCGTCATAGGTGAGGACTACTCGTTTGCCATCCTCCATTTTGACTGTCTTTTCTTCAATTAACTTGGTTCCTTTTAGCTCAAATGTAGGATACTTAACAGAGAATGTTTGGTCTTTTTCTTTGCCGCTTGCCATTGCAGGTAAATTTAACTGTGCTCGTGTCATATTCTTTTTCATATCGAAATCGTCCTTGTCAAAATTCGCATTAAATTTAACCTTCGAAAACTCAACGGTTACCAGGGCATTCCGATCAGGGTCCATTACTTTGACGACAGCAGGCGATAAGTCACTTTTATTCAGCTTAATTTCCTGGAATGGAAGCATACTATTGTTTTGATAACGGGTCTTCGTTTCAAAGATATAGAAGTCCTTTGTGGAAGAGAACTTAGCTTCTCGGTCCGCCACAATATCCTTAATTAGGGATTCATACAAATAGGCTTGACTGCTATTTTGCGGCCAATCGCTTTGGAATCGGAAACTTTTATTCAAGGCTGGAGTAAGAACAAAGACTCCTTCTTTATTTCTTAGAATCATTTGACTCTGGTCTTTCTCAGCATTTTTTAAATTTACACGGTAGAATGTAGGATCCTTATGCCAGATTTCAACATTATAAACCTGCGAATCCGAGCCCATTTTCAGCGTCATTTTCGCATTCACTTTATAGCTGGTCAAATCACTCTGCTTACTCTTGAGTTCCTTTACCACATCGTCTTGTGATTTTGTTCCACAGGCAGCCAGTACGAAAATGACCATTAGCCCAGTAATAAGCAGTAAAAACTTTTTCCTCATTCCTTCAACCCCTTCTTGTCTCATTTTCATATGATTATCAAAGAAGAGAAAGGCAGGAATCAGGCTTATAACCATAGCTGACCTTGTCTCTCCTATTTCCCTATGAATATATGAGACAACCCAGGGGATTATTCTCGCAAAGAGGCAAGCTGTCTAAAAAATATAGCCCACCATATGGAGAGCCAATCACATAATTCGGACTATTCTTCTATTACGACATGAGCAACGGCATATTCTTTACTATGAGAGATGGACAAATGCGACTGAACCTCTGGTTTTCGAAAAAGTGGTTTTCCTGAGCGATCTGTCTCAATTTCAATATCCAAAAAGGATAGTTCCTTTCCGATTCCAGTACCAAATGCTTTGGAAAAAGCCTCTTTTGCCGCAAACCTTCCTGCTAAAAACTCCACTTTTCTGGCCTCAGATAAGCCTTCATATGTTTTCTTTTCGTTAACTGTTAAAATCCGGTCGACCAACTTACGTTGCCTGCTGATCAGTTCGCGAATTCTATGCAGCTCAATGATATCAATGCCAATTCCTTTAATCACGGTTTATCATCCTTCTATTTAATTTATTGCCAGCATAATAGTGTACAAGACCAAAAAACGGTTTAAGATGTATGGAAAGGAGGTTTTAACCATATTTGCCAGAACCGAAAGCTTTCGTGAATTTATTCGCTTTTTTCCGATGGTTTCTCTGATTGTAACGATTCACTTAATATTATATCTTTTAACCATTCTTCCTATCTTCCCAAACAACTGGTTCTTTGAAAATTTTTCAGGGGTCAACCTTTATATTATGGAAGGAGAAGTTTGGAGACTGATTACCCCCACGTTTATGCATAGCGGTTTTTCACATATGCTGTTTAATAGTTTCTCCTTAATCTTATTTGGACCGGCTTTGGAACGGATGCTGGGAAGCGGCAGGTTTCTATTCATTTACCTTTTCTCAGGTTTCACTGCCAATGCGGCCACCCTGCTGTTTGAGCCATTGACCTACACCCACGTTGGGTCAAGCGGGGCAATATTCGGCTTATTTGGCTATTATATTGCCATTATTATCTTCAGAAAGTCTATTGTGTCCAAGCAAAACAGTCAAATTATCTTGATACTATGTGCAGTCAGTTTAATTATGACCTTTATACAGCCAGATATAAATGTGATTGCCCATCTGTTTGGACTACTAGGAGGATTTCTTATAGGGGCAATTCCCTACTTTAATAAAAAGGATTTGTCAGAATCAATCCAAACCACCACCTCTTGGGCTAGCAGGCAAAGGAGAAATGTATCCTTTCAATCGCCCGTTAAGGTTCTAATCTGGGCAGTTATTATCATCCTGGTAATTCTAGGATTTTGGAGATAAAGGATCCTGCCCTTTTCTACACAACAGGGAGTACCCAAGCTACTCCGGTCTGCTCCCTGCTTCTTGTTCCCGTGAATACCAGCGATAGATACTTATGAGGTCAGCTTGATCTAGGTCGGACACACGACCGCCAGTATTAACTGCCCCTGACTTGACAAAGGCCTCAAGTGTTCCTAGCCCCTGCCTTCGTTGAAAATAACTAACGCTTGCCTCTAAACTTTGTATCTTATTTTTCTTCATATAAATAGTGGTCCGTTTAAAACTCCGGAATTTCAAGCTTAACTGGTCTCGGCTCACCCCCCAGCCTGCCGATTTATAGTTTAAAAATGCTCTAATCGTTGCAAGCACGAGTAAGACTAAAGAAAGCAATCCCCAAATCTTTAAGAAAATCAACGAAAGTAACACTATCGGGATGACCATGTACCAGCTGCGAAAAATATACCTCCACATTGCCCGTCTTGGTAATGGCTTAAAAACTTCCATCATTTCATATTCCGGTAAATAGGGACCGATAATAGCTGGAATGTCCTTTACTTTTACGATGGGCAAGAGCATTACATATGCGCCCTCTATATTGGCGGAGGATCCTCCTGCACTTTCCAAGTATACGGTTCCAAGTCCAAGCATTTGTCTAATCAGATTTTCCCTGATTCGGACTGCTTGAATTCTATTCAGCGGAATCGTCATTTGCTTTTTTTCCAGTAGGCCTTGTGAAATAACGAAATCCGTTTCTGTCTGAACAACCGTGAAACCTGCATATTTAAGCATCGTGATCATGAACGAAATAATCCATAAGAGGACAAATCCTAAAAACACAATGAACGTTATGAGCATTATATTATGAACAGCCCATGTCTCTACCCCGCCAAATACGTTTTTATAAGGGATTAAATCATCAAGCTGCGAAAAAATCGCCAAAACAGCTGAAATCACTACCCCCATTCCGCCTGAGGTCAAGGAAAGCAAGAGTAACTTCTGTGTACTGAGTTTAAACATCGGCTTTATTTCTGCTGTCGTTTTAAGAGCATCCTTTTTAGCCGCATTGACATATGCTTGAATCTGCGCTGCTTCCCCTTTTGGTATTGCCGATAGCACCGCTTCTGCCTCATCACCTCTGCCCGCTGTCTCAATCTCCACCTTAGCAAGTCCAAATAATTGCTGCAGCAGCCCTTCTGTTATGTTAATACTCTGAATCCGTTCGAACGGAATGTATCGTTTCTTACGAAGGAATACACCATATTCAATCCGCAGCTCATCATCCTCAAATCGATAGGTATACCGAAGCCAGGACATGATTCCCGTAATGAGGGTAATAAGAACCGCTATCAAGGATAGAATTAGCGAGAGGAGCAATGATGTTTTACTATCCCGTCCCCCAGAGATATTGAGAACAATCATGGGAAGGATGAGATTTCTAATTCTTTTTCCAGTCGTGACAATGCTTGAAACCGGGTGAAGTCGTTTTGGTTCAGACATCTTCATCTGCCACCCTTGCTAATTTTGAAATAAATCTTCGCAGTTTTTCAGCCTCATCCTCTTCTAATGCAGGAATTTGATGGGCCGTCGCTGCTGTATGTATCAGGACAGAGGCTAATTTGTACTTCCTTAAAAGCGGCCCTTGGACCGTATCGACATGCTGTACACGAACCATCGGAACCAGCGTCCGAGTCTTGATAAATATCCCTTCCTCTAGTTCAAGTTCTTCTTCACGTACCTCATATCTCCAGCTCTTCCATCTAAAGAGTGGAGAAATAACTATATGATAGAGAGGAAAAATCACTCCCAGGGATATTAATATCATGAAAATCCAAAAAGGGGCATCAAAAACATCTAATAATAATAGAATGACTGCGGTTATCGACCAGCCAATCACTGACCTGATAAAACCCGATATTCTCCATACCGTTAACGCCTTCCTTGAAATTTTATTTTGCGGTTTCGCTAACAAATCTTAGCCACCTCCCTAGACATTAGGAAAAAGATTTCTCTACCTACAATATATCCCATCTAAATACACAACAAAATATCCACAAATAATCTTTTAATTTATATTTATTTATGATAATGTATAAAAATAAAAAGTATTAACTGCAACATTTTTATGAAGTGAAGGATTTCCTTCTTTTAGAAAGGTGGATAAGATGGAACCACTTCCTTTTAAACAATTGGTTAAGAATCGATTTAACAATTTATCAGCAGGTCAAAAGAAGGTAGCCAATTACCTGATCGAAAATTTAGATATGGCTGTCTTTAAAACGGCTTTTCAAATCGGTCAGCAAGCATTGGTTAGTGAAACTACCGTCATTCGTCTTTCATACGCATTAGGATTTCAAGGGTTTAGCCAAATGCAGGAACACATTCAGCAGCAGCTGCTAGTGCAGAACCAAACCGCAGCTGCTGTCGACACCTATCAATCTACCGATAATCATGTTTTTACTAAAGTGATAGAAAACCAGGTTGATATATTAAGGAACCTGCTAGATTCAGCAAACATTCAGGAGATTTGGAAAGCTGTCGAGGCGTTAACCAAGGCAGATCAAATCTTAATAGCAGGTCATCGCATTTCTCATGCGGCCGCCTATTGGTTTTCATATATGTTAAGTACCATTCGGGATCAAGTGAATTTATGTTCAACATCAGGTGGCTTTTTCGAAAAGTTTTGCAATTTGACTGAAGACTCCGTCGTCGTCGTGTTTTCATTTCCTCGTTATTCAAATGAAACGATAAAAAATTGCTGAGTGTGCAGCTGCGCATGGAATTACTCTGATTTCCATAACAGATCGGCTTCTATCTCCTGCAGGAAGGCTATCCGATATCGTCTTAACTACTGAGGAAAATGCGGAAACCGGTACAAACTCAATCGCTTCCGTTATTAGTTTATTAGATTTAGTGATTGAGGGAATCCAGCAGAAAGATAAGACACGTATACTGGCATACCAGCAAAAACTAGAACAGCTTTATACAACATTCGATGTATTTAATGAATAAGTAAAGAAGTTTAAGGGGTGGAAAGATTTGAATCCGCTAGACTTTATTGAGCAGCATAAAGAAGATTTACTAACAACCTACCAAGAGCTACATTGCCTTGCGGAGCCGAGCTGGAAAGAAGAGAAAACCTCTGGTTACATTGCAAAAAAACTGCAGACTGCCGGCTTTCATGTAAAAAAATATTCGGATCATTACGGTTTAATTGCCGAAATACCTGGCACATCCGATCAGGTCGTGGCACTGCGGGCCGATATGGATGCACTAGTTCAAGAAGTGAATGGTGTAGTAAGACCTAATCATTCTTGCGGTCATGACGCACACAGCACAATGGTCCTCTATTCGGCACTGGGACTGGCTGCGAGTGGCCTTAATCCAAAACATACCATAAGGTTTATTTTTCAGCCTGCCGAAGAAAAAGGTAAAGGTGCGCTAAAAATGATGGCGGATGGCGCATTAGAGAGGGTCAGTTTGTTATTCGGCACCCATTTACGGCCGGTTAGTGAGCTCCCTTATCTGCAGGCCTCTCCAGTAATCATTCATGGCTCAGCCGGAACAATCCGGGGAACCATAAAAGGACGGCAGGCCCATGCAGCGCGGCCAAACGAAGGAATCAATGTGATTGAGACTGCTGCACTTTTGGTACAAAACCTGACAGAAATCAACTTACGAACGGAGGTTTCGTACTCTGTTAAAATGACACAGCTGACGACGGAAAGTGATGCAACAAACGTAATCCCTGAGACAGCACATTTTGCTCTCGATATAAGAGCACAAACCAACGACGTTATGTCCGAACTAGAGCAGATGACGAACCAAGCAATTGAATTAGCCGCTGAACGGACAGGAGCGGTCATTACAGCGGCAATGGAAGAATTTGTTCCGGCCGCAGTGATAAACGAAAAAGCCATGAAATTGACAGAAAAAGCCATAGGCGAGATTCTCGGCGAAGAAATGGTCGCTCCGGTTTGTATCTCCCAGGGAGCTGAGGACTTTCATTTTTACACAGCTAAAAATCCCGGTCTTGCGGCTACGATGATTGGTTTAGGCTGCGGGTTAACACCTGGGTTGCACCATCCCGAGATGAGATTTAATTTAGATGCACTCATATACGGAACAAAGATCTTAACACAAACCTTGTTAACGGCTTTACAAGAAACTTAAAAAAATATTAGGAGAGGTCTAACTTGGAAAATACTGCAAGTAAAATAGATACAACTATTGAACAAAACAAACCACAAGAACCATTAGAAAGAAAGTTAAAAACCAGACACTTATCCATGATTGCCATTGGCGGAACGATTGGGACAGGGTTATTTTTAGCAAGTGGGGCAACCATTGCTGATGCCGGTCCTGGCGGAGCGCTTACTGCCTATTTAATTGCTGGAATTATGGTTTATTTTATTATGACAAGCCTAGGAGAAATGTCGGCATTTATTCCCATTACAGGCTCGTTTAGTACGTATTCGGACCGATTTGTCGATCCTGCATTAGGATTTGCCGTTGGCTGGAATTACTGGTATAACAATGCGATTATTGTAGCCTTGGAATTATCAGCTTCCTCGTTGATTATGAAATATTGGTTTCCAGATGTACCTGGTTTCGTTTGGAGTGCCATCTTCCTTGTATTGATATTTGGTTTAAACATTTTATCTGTAAAAGGGTATGGTGAATCTGAATTCTGGTTTGCCATCATCAAAGTGGCTACGATTATTATATTTATCGTGTTAGGGTTATTAATGGTTTTTGGAATCATGAAAGGTCATACTGGCGGATTTGATAACTTTACGAAAGGCGAAGCTCCTTTTAAAGGCGGATTCCTCTCCATTTTAAGTGTGTTTATGATTGTAGGATTCTCGTTCCAAGGAACAGAGCTTGTCGGGGTTGCTGCCGGTGAAAGTGAAAATCCTGAAAAGAACATGCCAAAAGCGATTAAACAGATCTTCTGGAGAATTCTGTTATTCTACGTTTTAGCGATTTTTGTAATCGGCTGTTTAGTCAGCTATAAAGATCCATTATTATTAAGCACAGATGTGAAAGATGTTGCAGTAAGTCCATTTACACTTGTATTTAAAAATGCCGGCCTTGCCTTTGCTGCTGCCCTAATGAATACTGTTATCCTTACAGCTGTCCTATCTGCTGGTAACTCTGCCCTTTATGCTGCCTCCCGTGTGTTATGGGTGCTTGCGAAGGAAGGAAAAGCTCCTGCCTTCTTAAAAAGGGTAAGCAAGAAAGGTCTTCCGACTAATGCTTTGTTAGTCTCAACCGTGATTGGTATGCTTTGCTTCTTAACCTCCCTGTTCGGTGATGGAACGGTATATGGCTGGTTATTAAATGCTTCTGGCTTAGCAGGCTTTTTATCATGGTTAGGAATCTCCATTTCGCATTACCGTTTCCGTAAGGCATATGTTGCCCAAGGAAGAAGTTTATCTGACTTACCATACGTGGCGAAATGGTTCCCACTCGGACCAATCTTAGCTACTGTATTGTGTTTAGTAGCCGTCTTCGGACAAAACTACGGTGCCTTCTTTGGTCCAAAAATCGATTGGTACGGGGCATTAGTTTCTTATATTGGCCTGCCTCTTTTCTTACTAGCTTATTTTGGCTACAAGGTAGTGAAAAAGACCAAATTGGTACCATTACAAGAGGCTGATTTCAGCCGCGAATAGTTTTATTGGAGGGAAATAACTTTGACTAAAGAAGAGATCAAAATTCGCTCCCTATCTAAAACGCAAGAGTTAGAAGATGTACGCAGACTTGAAAGTAAAATTTGGGGTGAGTCTGACTCCATCCCCACACACCAAACCATTACCGCCGTCAAAAACGGCGGTTTAGTGCTTGGCGCCTATAGTGGTGGTGAGCTTATTGGATTTCAATACAGCTTCCCTGGGTTTAACGGCCAGTCTGTCTATCTTTGCTCTCATATATTAGGGACAGATGAACAGTTTCGTAATAAAGGGATTGGTGAAAAACTAAAGCTTGCTCAGCGCGATGAGGCGTTAAAGCTTGGCTATTCCCTTATCACCTGGACGTATGATCCACTTGAAAGCATTAATGGATACTTAAATATCGGCAAGCTTGGCGGTATTGTCTCCACTTATCTTCCCAACTGCTATGGCGAGATGGAGGATTTGTTAAATAGCGGGCTCCCATCAGACCGTTTTCTTGTAGAGTGGCATATCCGTGCTGACAATGCTGCTGATACTTGCGGGGACTCATTCGAACAAGACTTTGTTTTAGAAAATTCGCTTCTGCAGTGGAATATAAATAAATGCGGTCAGCCAGTTATATTGCCTTTTACGCTTAAAGGACTACAAAGCGATCACATTCATTTTGTGCCTGTTCCGAAAAACTATCGGACAATTCGTGAGACAGACATAGCGCTGGCTAGTGATTGGCGGATGCGAACGAGAGACGCTTTTTCTAGTCTGTTTAACCAGGGCTGGCAGGTCAGCGGTTTTAAAAAAATATGCAATCCCGAGATTCCGGTGAATTTCTATATTCTTACTAAACAGTAACTCGCAGATTTAAAGGAGACTCTTGGCATGAAGATTAAGCAAGTCATTTTAAGACATTTAAAACTTGATTTACTCTACCCTTTTACAACTAGCTTTGGAACTGAATATGACAAAGATTTTATTTTAGTGGAAGTTAAAAACGAGGATGGTCTTTCGGGCTGGGCTGAATCGGTTGCGATGCTCGATCCTCTTTATAATGAGGAAACAGTCAAAACCAATTGGCATATCCTAGAGGATTATTTGATTCCGATCGTTTTACGAAATGAAATCGACCACCCCGATGAACTGTTAGAAAAATGGTTTGCTCACCTGCGCGGCAACAATATGGCTAAAGCAGCTATTGAGGGTGCCGTTTGGGACTTGTATGCGAAAGAACAAAATATGCCGCTCGCCCAAGCTCTGGGTGGTGAACGATCCAAAATTGATGTGGGTGTCAGCATCGGGATTAAAGATTCGATTGAGGAAACGATTGAAACGATTGGCGAACGCCTCTCGGAAGGCTATAAGCGGGTAAAATTGAAAATTAGACCAGGCTGGGACGTGGCATTAATTGACCGGGTTCGTCAGGAATATCCTGATATTCCGTTAATGGCTGACGCCAATTCTGCTTATACACTCACTGATATCGACCGCTTGGCGGCATTAGATGATTATCAGTTAATGATGATCGAGCAGCCATTGGCTCACAATGATATCATTGACCACTCTGACTTGCAGGCTAGGATGAAAACACCGATTTGTTTAGATGAGAGTATTCATTCGGTTGAGGATGCCCGGAAGGCTCTAAAGCTTGGCAGCTGTAAAATTATTAATATTAAAATTGGGCGTGTTGGCGGGTTAACGGAATCACGCAAGCTTCATGATTTCTGCCAAGCTCATCATATCCCGGTATGGTGCGGCGGCATGCTTGAGTCCGGGGTAGGCCGGGCCCATAATATCGCGATTACTTCCCTGCCGAATTTCACTCTTCCCGGTGATACTGCAGCTTCTTCCCTTTATTGGGCTGAGGATATCATTGAGCCTGAGGTAACGGTTGAGAACGGAGAGATTAACATTCCTACCGGACCAGGGATCGGATATGACGTTTCTTTAGAAAAGGTAAATAAGTATACGGTTTACAGCAGGACTTATCGAGCTTAAGTTTTGTTTATGAGATGGCCCTTCGTTTGTTAGGAGGGCTATTTTTTGTTTATTGTTTAAGATATGGCCAGATAGAGCGGTTCTATCAGACAATAATCCGAGGTGGAACCACAAAAGTGTCCATTAGAACGGTCTATTGGACACTACCGGGAAACAAATCAAAAATTTGTCCATTAGCCGGATTTCTATTGGACAAAAAATTTATGAAATTAAGGGGATTGTCCAATAGTTCGCTTCTATTAGACAAAACTCCGATGTTTAACCTCAAAAGTGTGCAATAGAGATTGTCTATCGGACACTTACAAGGAAAAAATCAAAAGTTTGTCCAATAGCCGAGTTTCTATTGGACAAAAACAGAATAAATATAGCGATATTGTCCAATAGACCAGGCCTTATGAACAAAACTGAAGAAAAAATCAAAAATTTGTCCATTAGCCGGATTTCTATTGGACAAAAAATTTATGAAATTAGAAGGATTGTCCAATAGTACGATTCTATCAGACAAACTCCGATGTTTAACCTCAAGAGTGTCCAATAGAGATTGTCTATTGGAGACTTACAAAAAAAAAATCAAAAATTTGTCCAAGAGCCGAGCCTCTAATAGACAACACTCCATCATCCCCTACTCCACCACAAAATTAGTCTGATCCAGCCATTTGAAATCGCCACGCTCCTTTAAATCCTGGACCAACTGAAACAGCGCCCCATCCTTTTGCTTCGCTTCGATCATACAATGAATCTCAGGTACACTCCCCTTCACTTCATTTAAAAACGTCAAAAACATCTCAGGGTCTACATAATCAGCATGCGCTCGAAACTCTTTCTCCGACCGCGGACTCGAAATATGCATCTTAATCGGCAAGTCCGAATGATCCCAGCTTGAAACAATCCGATCCCAATCCGAGATCCACTCCTCCTCTTCATGGTTCGCAAGGTGGTGATGATAATCAAACACCATCGGAATCCCCAGTTTCTCACAAAGATACAACGTATCCTTAACCGTAAACGTAGTGTCATCATTTTCTAACATGATCATCTTTTGAATTCCTGGCTTAATGTAACCCCAATTATGGATAAACTGTTCCAGCGCCTTTTCCTTATCTTCATACCCGCCGCCCACATGGAGCACACACCGGTGTTCGGGATTGATCTCCATCCCCTTCAAGAGTGCCTCATGCATCGTTAAGGTTTTAAGTGAATTTTTTAAAATATCCTTATCAAGTGAATTAAGCACCACAAAATGATCAGGGTGGAAATCAATCCTCATTGGATGATCCTTTAAAAAATCGGCTAATTTTTTTAGAGTCCCCTTTAAAGGCTTGATATAGTTCCAATCTAGTAAATCTCCATGATTGGCAAGTGGAATCAATCGTGAACTAAATCGAAAAAACTGAATATCATTTCCCACATTATGCTTTAGAAGACGCAGACAATTTTCCAAATTAGATTCAGCGACCCTTTCTAATTTCCGAATTGCCGCCTCACGGTCTTTAATTTTTGAGAATTGGGCAAATGTCATGGTTTGGGAGGGCGATGCATGCTGCAGTTCTACACTCATCGCTACATACCCAAGTTTCACAATCATATCTTTCCACCCCCTGCTTTATCGTTATCATTATTCTCACCTAACTAACTTTTTAACTACAAATTATGGCCATGAGTATTCATATACATCGACCATGCTGAAAAAGCTTTTTTATAACCTTTGCCTATTGTGTCGTGCTTATTCCGTTATTATATTTGTTGGTGAATACCATTAAAAATATATAAAGGAAAAGTCAACTGACCACATTCCCAAAAACGCATAAAAGAGCAAGGACTTTGTCCTTGCTCTTTTTACGATTATTGATGATTGTAGCTTCTTGGCTTCGATGTCTTGCCGCCAGTTCTCTTCTCACCACTTCTTGGTTTTACCGGAGCTTTTTTTCGGTTACGATCAGAGTTGTATGAACCTCTAGAGTCGTCTCTTCTGCGACGGTCTCCACGATCAAACTGTTTTCTATCTCTTTTTTGTGGCAGCGGAGATTCCTCTGTTAATTTAACAGGAGTAGTATCCGGCTCTTTTGTCAGCATCTTTAAGACTGCAGCCACAACTGTTTGAGCATCATTGCCATCTAATAATTCTTGAGCTGCTGCTTTGTAATAATGAAGGTTGTTGGATTCAATTGTTTGAACAATTTTATCAACAACTGCACGTTGTTGACCTTCCAAAGCCTCATCAAGGGTTGGAGCCTGCATTCTTTCCATCTTCCTCTTCGTTGTTTTTTCCACAACGGCAAGGTAGGATTTCTCACGTGGTGTGATGAAAGTCATCGCAACACCAGTCTTTCCGGCACGACCTGTACGGCCGATACGGTGAACATAGCTCTCTGGATCCTGCGGAATATCAAAATTATATACATGTGTAACTCCGGAAATATCCAGACCCCTTGCTGCTACGTCTGTTGCAACAAGGACATCAACTGTTCCTTCTTTAAACTTTCGAAGGACCGACATACGCTTGGCTTGAGTTAAATCACCATGAATACCTTCTGCTGTATATCCTCTTAAAGTCAATGCTTCCGCTAATTCATCAACACGGCGCTTTGTCCGGCCAAAAACAATAGCAAGTTCAGGTGACTGAATATCAAGAAGTCTTGTTAACACATCAAATTTATTTCTTTCTTGCACTTCAATGTAATATTGTTCAATTAAAGGAACGGTCATTTCTTTCGTTTTCACACGAACAATTTGCGGATCCTTCATGAATTTCTCTGCCATTCTTTGTATTGGCCCTGGCATTGTCGCAGAGAACAATAGTGTTTGACGCTCTGCTGGTGTTGAAGCAAGAATGGATTCAATATCTTCGATGAATCCCATGTTTAACATTTCGTCTGCTTCATCAAGAATAACGGTATTGACGGTATCTAAGCGCATTGTTTTCCGATTAATGTGGTCTAAGACGCGTCCAGGGGTACCCACTATAATATGTGGAGCTTTCTTTAATGAGCGGATTTGGCGGCTAATATCCTGACCACCATAAATTGGCAGCACACGGACTCTTTTTCCTGCTCCAATTTTATATAGCTCTTCCGAAACCTGAATCGCTAATTCCCGAGTTGGCGCAATAATAATCCCTTGGATGGCATCCATTTTCACGTCAACTTTTTCCACCAATGGAATTCCAAAAGCAGCTGTTTTACCTGTTCCTGTTTGAGCCTGCCCGATCAAATCTATACCTTTTAGCCCCAACGGAATCGTTTCTGATTGGATTGGTGTAGCTTCCTCAAAGCCCATTTTGAGTACAGCTTTTAAAGTGGCCTGACTTATGCCTAATTCTTCAAACTTTGTCAATGTTTTCATTCTCCTTCATCTATATAAAAAATAGTTGGTATATAAGTGCTGAATATACAAACATACGCATCAAAATGCGGTAATTTCCACTTCTTTATTTTACCAAAAAAAGACATTCTCCAAAAGAGTATGCCTTCAATCATCGTCCTTTAGACACGTTGATGAATATCATACCACTGTTACTAGTATTTTGCAATAAAGACACGTTTTAAACTCGTCATGAACCTTAAGTTGTTTCCTCCATTAAAAAATCCAGCACTTGAGAAAACAGGGTTTCCCGTTCCTCACAGTGGCAAATGAGATGCTTGGAATGCTTGAAAAGGGCGAGTTTTTTCTGTTTGGCACTTATCGTATGGAATAAATATTCAGCGCTTTTAGGCGGCACAATCCCGTCACACTCCCCTTGTGCGATAAAGGTTGGCACTTTTACCTGATGCAGTAGAGGTTTAATAAAAGAAACAAGCCTGCGGAATTGTAAGGTCGCCGCAAAGGGTGTTTCTGTTATTTTTCGTTTGTAACGGAGAAATAATTCATTTTCTTGTAAATTTCCACGCAGGGAATCTTTCATGATTTCTGTGATGTCAACTGCTAATTGCTTGAGGTTAACATAGTAAGCAGCTGCACTCAAAAGAATAAGCCTGTCCACAGGGTATTGGGCGGCGAGATAACTGGCGATCATCCCTCCCATTGAAAAACCGACCACATATACCGTGTCACAGGTATCAATCAGTTTGGTCAATTCGGCTTCAGCGTGATTAATCCACTCCTGATACTGCACCCCCTTTAGGGAGCCGGGAACACCATGCCCCGGCAGTGTAGGAACACTAATCTTCCAATCAGTTCGTTCTTTTATAAACTCTGCCAGGGGCTCGACTTCATAAGGGGCACCCGTAAAGCCATGAATCAGTAAGCAGCCAATCATATTCTCACCTGCCAATCCCTTTACTTCTTTTGTAAAGCTTGAACAATCTCCTCTAATCTCATCCCGCGAGAAGCTTTAACAAGCACAAGTGTGGTTTCATCTACATACGTCTTTAACTTTTCAATCAGTTTTGACTTATCTTTAAAGGCAAATACCTGATTCTCGCCTAAAGCTTGATAAGCTCCTTTGGCAATATGTCCGCCTAACTCACCATAGGTAAACAGATAATCAATTTTTTCCGAATTCAGTCCTGAGCCGATTTGCAAATGGTACTGTTCTTCCTGCGGCCCCAGCTCGAGCATATCTCCGAGCACAAGGATTTTTCGTTGATAGCCTTGAAGATTTGAAACCAGTTCAATGGCTGCCATCATCGATGTCGGGCTGGCATTATAAGCATCGTTGATAATCTTTTCGCCTTGTTTTCCTTCAACTAGCTCCATTCGCATATTTGTAAGCTTAATATTAGCCAATCCTGGATTCATTTTTTCAAATGGAATCGAAAAATAACGGGCAATCAGCATCGCGGCTAGTGCATTTAAAATATTATGCGTGCCGAGAACCGGCAGTTCAAAGATCGTCTCTGATGTATTAATTTTAAAGGAGTTGCCTTGCTCAATTTGGGTTATATCCTTGGGATAAATATCATTCGTTACATTTCTTCCAAAGGTTTGGATATTGATATTCCCTTTATATTGGTAGATTCGCTCCATTAATAGCGGCTCATCACCGTGAAGCACTGCAAGTCCACCATCACGCAGCCCTTGAAGAATTTCAAGTTTCGCTTCGGCTATGCCTTCTCTTGAACCGAGGTCAAGTAAGTGAGATTCTCCAATGTTGGTAATCACAACGGCATCCGGGCAGGCAAGTTTGGTCAGGAAAGCAATTTCCCCTCGGCCGCTCATGCCCATCTCCAATACCGCAATTTCAGTTTCTTCACTTAACCCTAAAACCGTTAATGGAAGTCCAAGATGGTTGTTGTAGTTCCCCTCAGTCTTTTGAACCTTATACTGGGTGGATAATAAACTTGCTGTCATATCCTTTGTCGTGGTTTTACCATTACTGCCCGTAATCCCCACTACTTTAACTGATAATTCCTGCCGGTATTTTCGCGCCATCTCCTGCAGAGCAACAAGGCAGTCGTCAACAAGTAAGATTGGCAGCCCTTGCGGCGGATTTGGTACATCCTTTTGCCACAGAGCAGCTGCAGCTCCTCTTTTAATTGCCTCTTCTACATACTTGTGACCGTCGGCATGTTCGCCTTTAAAGGGTACAAATAAATTTCCTGCTTGAACTTTTCGCGTGTCGATGGTAACCCCCTCAATGATAACATCAGCGAACGGGGTAATATCATTTATGGCGGAGGCCATGGCTGAAATCTGTTTCAAAGAACGTTTGATCAATTGGAACCCTCCTTTTTCTATTTGCTTTTCCTAAATAGAAACGGACACGGCATGGGAGCCGTGTCGCAATTATTTTAATTTAAAACGTATACTTAATCTGCTGTTTCTCCGCATGTCGTTCTTGCGCTAGTTGAACAAGTCGTTCAATCAACTGCGGATATTCTAAGCCTGTATGCTTCCATAAAAGCGGGAACATACTGAAAGGGGTGAAGCCCGGCATCGTATTGACCTCATTAATCAATGCTTCGCCATCCCTTGTTAAGAAGAAATCAGCACGAACAAGTCCGGAACAGTCCAGTGCCTTAAACGCACGAACAGCCATCTCCTTCATTTGCGCATACTCTTCTTTGGTCACATCAGCAGGGATAATTAACGCTGTTTCCCCATCTTCATACTTCGCTTTGTAATCATAAAAATCCTTCTTCGGAACTATTTCACCTGCTACAGAGCATTCCGGCTCATCATTGCCAAGAACCGCAATTTCAACCTCACGGGCGGTGACTCCTTGTTCAATAATGACTTTCCGGTCAAATTGGAATGCCTCACCAAATGCAGTATCTAATTCAGCCCGATTGGTACATTTGCTGATTCCCACACTAGAGCCAAGATTTGCTGGTTTAACAAAGCATGGATAACCAAGCTGTTCCTCTACACGAGTATAGGCCTCTTCCTTTGCCTTCGCCCATTCACTTTTGATAAAAGAAACATAGTTAACCTGCGCCAGCCCTGCTTGTGCAAAAATATTTTTCATCAACACTTTATCCATACCTGCCGCTGAAGCAAGAACACCATTTCCTACATACGGCAAATTAAGAAGTTCTAATAAGCCCTGGACGGTCCCGTCTTCACCATTTGGCCCATGCAGTAATGGAAAAATAACATCAAGCGGTGCAGCGTCTTGCTGATTAGCTTGAAAAAGGGCAGGCGCCAATGATAACGGGGATAATTGGGGCGCATTGGTGAATTCAAGTGCTTGCACATTTTCAACCGGCTCGAGTAGCTGCGGCCCTTTAATCCACTGTCCTTCAACGTTTATATAAATGGGGTGAATTTCAAATTTCTCAAGGTCTAATGCTCGAATAACAGCAAGAGCTGTCTGTAAGGAAACCTTATGTTCAGCAGATTTTCCTCCATATAACAAACCTAATTTTGTTTTCATTTCTATTCCTCCAAATTCTCTCTCACATTTTATTTTAACACTTTACTAAATAAGAAAGGAAATGTCGCAGACCTGTTTTTACATGTTTTTTTCTCATGTATTATTTTATGATGCCGAGTGCTTGCTTCAATACTGACTATCAGCATTTTGTGACAATGTCTATCGCAGCCTGCTTTTCCTGTGTGATAAGTTGGAATCCCCTTTGTCCTTACGGCAGGCAAACAATTGAACCATCTCAATAGCATGGCCTGGAATCATCGGTATTTTATTTGGTCTATCTAATATGTATAATTATAAGAAAAACAGTCCTGCCGCTAGGACTGTTTTTCTATCTTATATGACATTGAGCTTCCACTCTTTTGTTCTCTTATCAAAGATTAGTTTGGCATGGTATGGCTTATTGGAGATTTGTTGATACTCCTCATACATATCATCCATATTGTCAAAATCCCCCATCACCCAAATTGGAATATCAATTCTTGTCCGCTGGTGTTCAGCGTCCCGTAAGGATATACAAATACCCTCTTTCATAAACGGCGTTAACGAGAGAAGATTTTCTTTATTGACCTGGGGATAGCTCCGTTTCTTTCTGATTCCAAGGATTGTTTTTTCAAGCTTTAGTTCTCCAAGCTTAACGGCAATCGCTTCACTTAGTAAGTGGAAAAAGTCCTTAAAGCTTCGATAATAAATTTTGTTATACCAACCATCATCATGAGCTAAATAAACAAAGCGATTGCCTAGTTTATTGTAAAAGGGCAGCTTTAAATGCTGCTTCTGATGTCCTAGGTATAATAATTCAGCTAATTCCTGACCTGAAAGTTCATTCAAACCTTCTTCTTCAGTAAAATCAATCCAGCAAAAGTTTCCGTAACCGTACACATCCTCTGCTGCTAACTTATCAATTCGGTCGTCCGGACAATATTCGAGCAGGGTATGCATATTAAAATCAGCATCATCAAAACGGTGCTTGAGTAAAAGCAGATGATTTAATGAACCTGAAAAAGCAGCAGCAAATTCGCTGAATTCGATACCGTAGGACATGACATACTGGTCAGATTGATTAAGATGTACATAGATAAGATCCCGTATGTCTTGATGATGCTTTTTCAAAGCCAAACTCCTCCGTTCAACCACATGTAATATGTTAATGGGCAGTTTCCACGAAACTTCCAATTTTCATTTATAAATCCTTCCTTATTTTATCAAATTATAGGCCTAATAGCATATTTCATTTCTTTTACAAAAAATTTTCATCAATTACACATACTACTTTATGTATCCTGCTCTTTATTATTTGTTCATCTACCATTTTTAACAGTTAATTTTTAACGGCACCCACAGAAAGGGGCAATTTAATATGATAAAAAATATGACTGCGGATGAAATCAGCCTTTATATTATTAAAACTCTAAAGGAAAATAAAAAAGCGGAATTTGAAACAATCCTTGAGGAGCTCCAGCCTTATGATGTGGCTAAAATCTATGGGGACCTGCCGGAAAAGCACAAGGGCAGATTTCTACTATTTTTGAACATGGATGTATTAGCAGACTTAATGGAGGAGCTTGATAAGGAAGAACAGCTTGGGTTATTAAATATTCTTGGAATTGAAAAGTCCAGTAAGGTTTTAGACTTGATGGATAATGATGATTTAGCCTTGTTGTTGAATGAATTATCCCCAGAGAAAAAGGATTCGCTATTATCTGGGATGAAAAAAGAAGAGTCCCATGCTGTTCAAGGTATTATGAATTATCCGCCAGAAACAGCGGGGCGAATTATGACCAATCGCTTCGTTTGGATTCGTGACTATTTTACAGTCAGGGAAGCTGTAGACAAGTTTAAAACATTTGCCGAGTTTGCTGAATCGATAAACTATCTGTATGTCATTGATGATGCCCGGAAGCTGGTAGGCGTTGTCTCCTACCGGGATTTATTACTGGCCGAACCGGAGGAAAAAATCCGTGATATTATGTACGAACGGGTGATAGCCGTTTCCGTTACCACCGACCAGGAAGTCGTGGCCCAAACGGCTGAAAGATATGATTTCCTAGCCATTCCGGTTGTGGATGAAAACAACGTCTTGGTCGGGATTGTGACGGTCGATGACATCATTGATATTTTCATCCAGGAGGCAAATGAGGATATTGAAAAATTATCAGCTTCAGGGAAATCGATTGACTTCGAAACAAAAACCTTAGTAGCCGCCGCGAGACGGTTACCATGGCTGATCTTATTATTATTTATCGGTGTTATTTCTGGAAGAATCATTAGCAGTTTTGAGGAGACCCTGCAGAAAGTTGTGGCCCTGGCCTTTTTTATGCCAATGATTGCTGGAATGACGGGAAATACCGGCACCCAGTCGCTGGCAGTGGTGGTCAGAGGGCTGATTACACAGGATATCAACAAAAAGGTGATTACACGATTAGTGGCACGGGAGCTTGGTGTCGGGATTACAATTGGGGTAATCTGTGCGATTATTATTGCGGTTATCGCCTACATTTGGCAAGGCAATTTGATTTTAGGTGCTGTCGTCGGTTCCTCGCTCTTTTTTACTCTGATAATTGGAACTCTCGCCGGTACGATTATTCCGTTGATTTTATATCGCATGAAGATTGACCCGGCTGTGGCGTCAGGCCCGTTAATTACAACTTTAAATGATATCTTCTCGCTTATGACTTACTTTGGCATTGCAACGATGTTTTTGAAGCATTTGATGTAAAATCACAAAAAAATGAAACCCTTCGCTTAACGAAATCGTTAATAATAGAAGTCACGCTGCTAAATAAGGCATGATTTCTAAAGTATCACCATATTTATTTCAATATAAGACAAACTGGTATAAAATAAGAAACATAATTTGTTAGGGCTATTTTCGTATGGTAGTAACAAAGTTTACGGAAAGAGCCTTTGTTAACAAGAAATAAGCGAAGGTGAATTATGACAGACTATGTAAGCTCTATTTTGGATTTTTTTTCGCAGTTAGGCTACTTTGGAATTGCTTTAGGATTGATGATTGAGGTCATTCCAAGTGAAATTGTTTTAGGCTATGGCGGCTACATGATTTCCCAAGGTCATTTAAATTTTTTCGGCGCGGTCATTGCAGGGACGATCGGCGGAACGATTGCCCAGCTATTTTTATATTGGGCCGGCTATTATGGCGGAAGACCCTTTTTGGAGAAATACGGGAAATATATCCTCATTAAAAAGAAACATATTGATGTCGCTGAACACTGGTTTGAAAAGTATGGTGCCGGGGTCATTTTTTCCGCAAGGTTTATTCCCGTTGTGAGACACGCGATCTCCATTCCTGCAGGGATTGCTAAGATGCCAGCTAGTAAATTCACTCTATACACTGTCGCTGCAGTATTGCCATGGTCGATTCTGTTTTTATATTTAGGAAAGACGCTAGGCAGCAACTGGTCACATGTAAAAGAAGTCGCACAACCTTATGTCCTGCCACTTATTATTGCGGCGATTGTGTTAGGAGTTATTTATTACTTAATTAAAAGAATGAAGAAAACCACCGAATAATTACTCCCGGTGGTTTTTTCGTGTCGATTGCTTAGAGAATTTTTTTTGCGCCCAGGCATCAAGTCTTTTTACATGTTGTTTTCCTATAGTAAAACCATATAAAAGGAGCAGGACGATTATCAGTGTAAACAGATCTATTCGTTTCGTAGAAATAAAATTTATGATCCCCATAAGCACTTGCGGAATAACTCCTGTTAAGGCGAATAAAACCGTCGCCACCTTAAACCAGAAGCTGGATTTAAGCCGATACCGTGCATATAAAAGAAAAAAAGTGGCTGTCCATGCCAGTACTTCAAGACTGACTAATATCACCCATTTATTTTCAAGCAAAAATTCCAAATTAAATACCCCTTCCTCTCCATAATAAAAAACCTGAAAGAACGATCGCTGCACGACCATTTCTCCCAGGCTTTTCTCCTTCCGTGTATACAGAAACAGATAGCTTCTGTACGTTTTCTCTCGGACCAGACTGGCTTCATACCACGGAACCCTAGAAAACTAATTTTATAAAACTATTGTTCACCAAGCAGTCATTCCTATTTTTTAAAATGAAAAGGGAGTGTCGCCACAATAACCCTCTTCTTAAAAATCAGGTAGGCACGAATTAACAAACTGGATTGGTTGTGCAGGATATTGTGCCAGCTCTTTTTCGTAATAAACTGCGGAATCAACACAGTAACCCGATAATTATTTTCACTGGCTTTATGCTCAACCGTATCAATAAACTTTGATAACGGATTTAAGATGCTGCGATAATGTGAGTGTAAGGTGACCAACCGGACATCAGGCTGCCATTTCTCCCATTTTTCCTCGAATCGTTTTTCATCTTCACGATCGAAGGAGACGTAAACAGCAAAGATTTGATCCGTTAGCGATTTAGCATAGTTGATTGAGTTTTCCACCACTTTCGTGATCCCAGCAACCGGAACAATAATGACATTCCCTTGAACCGCCATTGCTTCATCATCCGGATGAATCCGTAACTGTTCGCCAACGGCCTCATAATGCGAATTAATTCGTTTAAACATGAGAACAATTAACGGCAAGAATATAACGACAAACCATACTTGGCTAAATTTAGTGACAAAGAAAATGATTAATACCGTTAAAGTAATCAGGGCCCCAATTAGATTGGCGGTTAATTTTGCTACCCAGCCAGCTGGCTTTGAGCGGAGCCATTTAATAATCATCCCTGTTTGCGATAAGGTAAACGGAATAAACACCCCAACAGCATAAAGTGGGATTAGGTGCTCCGTCTGACCCTTTGACACGATGATTAAAATGATGGAAGCAACTCCTAAAGACACAATCCCATTCGAATAACCAAGACGGTCTCCACGAATCGTAAACATCCTTGGCATGTATTTATCTTTGGCAAGGGCAAACGCTAAAAGTGGAAAAGCTGAATAGCCAGTATTGGCAGCTAGTACCAAAATCAAGGCTGTTGTCCCTTGTACAAAGAAGTAAAGATAATTACGCCCAAATGTTTCTTTAGCAATTTGTGAAACAACGGTTTCGTCCGCTTTCGGTGCAATTCCATAATAATAGGCCAAAAAAGTGATTCCCGAAAATAACAAAGCCAAAAGGAAACCCATTAATACTAATGTTTTCGCGGCATTTTTAGGTGCCGGGTCTTTAAATGTCGGGATTGCATTAGAAATGGCCTCTACCCCTGTTAAGGCTGAGCATCCTGACGCAAAGGCACGGAGAAGCAAGAATAGGGTAATACCCTGAACTGGTGCTCCAATTGCGGCATGCTGGGCAGATGGGGGAATATCCCCCATTAAAATTTTAAATATCCCGACACCAATTAGTAAAAACAGCGCAATTACAAATAAATAGACCGGATAGGCCAAAATAGTGGCAGATTCCGTTAACCCGCGCAGATTTAAAATCGTAATCAATATAACTAATACACAGGCAATGGAAACGGTATGTGCATGTAAAGACGGAAATGCAGATGTAATCGCATCAGTACCAGCTGTAACACTTACCGCCACCGTTAAGATGTAATCAACTAATAAGGAACCTCCGGCAATTAAACCTGCCTTCTCTCCGATATTTTCTTTCGAAACGACGTAAGCCCCTCCGCCTTGAGGGTACGAATAAATAATCTGCCGATAAGATAATATGAGTGCAGCTAAGAGAAATAGAACCCCAACAGCAATAGGTACGGAATACCAGAAGGCCACAACACTAATCGTTGCTAGTACAATTAGGATTTGTTCAGTCCCGTAAGCTACTGATGACAAGGCATCTGAAGATAAAATGGCTAACGCCTTTAAAATACCTAACTTTTGCTCGCCTAACGCCGTCGACTTTAACGGACGGCCGATTAAAAAACGCTTAAAAGAAGAAAGCACGTGATTTTCACCCACCACTTTTTGAAGTAGAATTACCGATTGATTTTATCATAACAGGGTTATTAATATGAAGTATTTCTTTTAAAAAGAGTGTAATATTTAACATTTTGATGAACGCTGTTTATGTAAGCGTCTATCAATAAAAATTGATAGTTACCATTACTGTTTCCATTTCCAATGAAATCATCCATTCTTATCCCAAAGGATAGAAAAGGGTATGGATCTACTCCATACCTTTTCATTACCCATTCTTCCGAGAACTTAAGCGATCCCTATGTAAGAAATAGAAATAGAGCAATATCGATAAAGCAATCGAGATAGCACCTGTTCGATAAATACTACTGTAGCCAAGGAGGTGGCTTATTTGGCCAAATATCATGGCACCTAGGCCGATTCCCAGGTCAAAAAAGGAATAAAAGGTTGCTGTCGCCATTCCCCTTCGATTGACGGACACCTTTTCAATAGACCAGGCCTGTAGAGCTGGCTGAACCATCCCAAATCCCAAGCCATATAGAATTGCAGCAAGATATAGGACTAGGCTATTAGGCAGCCAGGCTAGCAGGATCATAGCTACTAAAATTAGTAATGTTCCCGGAATAAAAACGGTCCGAAGTCCCTTTCGGTCATATAACTGACCCGCAAACGTTCTCGTGATCATTAAAGCCAATGCGTAGAATAAAAAGTATAATTGGATGCCCGATATATGCTTTTCGGCCGTATATAACGGGAGAAAGGCTGCAATTCCACCAAAGGTGAACGTAATAAAAAACATTAGAGCTGATGGCTTTAAAGCCCCTTTTTCATACAGGTCAAGTTTAGTTTTTCCTTTTACCGGTTTGGGATCGACTTTCTTATAGGTTATTCTTGATGAGAGAATCAGTGCTGCCAACCCTAGGCCAGCGCATAGAAGAAAAAAGGGTTTAAAGGGGATGATCCCTGTTAAAATCAGACCTAGTGAAGGGCCAAACGCCAACGCCAAATTACCTGAAAGTCCGTAGAAGCCCATTCCCTCACCCCGCCTCGAAACAGGAATTAAATCCGAGGCAATCGTTCCTGATGCAGTCGTGGAAAAGCCCCAGCCTCCCCCTTGTACTACCCGCATCATAAATAACAAGACGATACTAGTTAAGAAACCAAAAGAGCCGACTGAAACGACAAAGATAGCCAAGCCGATTATATAGACAAACTTTCTGCCTTTTGTTTCAAGAGCCTTACCTGCATAAGGGCGAAGCAATAACGCAGAAAATGTAAAAATTCCCACCACGAAGCCAATTAGTTGATCATTGCCGCCTAAATCTTCCACAAACAGTGGAATCGTCGGAAGTGTCATTTGAAACCCAAGAAAGATAAAGAAATTAGCCAAACAGATCAGTACAAAGTCTTTGGTCCAAATCTTTTCTTTTTGAAGCTGTTTTTCCATAAAGCAAAGAATCTCCTTCCCAAGTATGTATGAAAAGTCGTTTCTTTGATCAATAGAAACGACTTTTCGCAAGAAATTATTTGGTTTTTGCTGTCTCAATTACTCGATTCATCGCTTGGATTTGTCCTAGATGGTTCGCCTCATGAAAGATAGCAAAATTGGCAATCTCACCAAAGGTTTCTTGACCAAGAAATGGTGTTTTTAATCTTTCATTAAAGCTCTCGGCTGGAATTTCCATGATTCGTTTCATTTGGTCTTTTAACTGCTCCGTTAATTCTTTTATGGATGGAACCTCACTATTCCAGTCAGCCGGTTTTGTACCCGTTGCAAACAACTCCATATAATTTGCGGGAAGGCTGGTTGACTTTTTAGGAAAACCAAACATAAATTGTTCTGCAACGGTAAGGACATGCCCCACATGCCACTGAATGGTATTGTTAAAACCCACTGGCTGTACATCCCCGCTTGCGTTATCAAGTGTTTCTACATACCTTACGAATTTACTTCTTGTCAGCTCAAAGCTTTTAAATAGCAGTTCACTCATCCTATCTTCTCCTCTCAATCCTTCATGCTTTCTATTCTATACCCCTTATTGGCTTATTATTAAATGAAACGCCTTTACATTTCTTCGGGTGCTTCAATACCTAATAGGCGCAAGCCCTCCTTAAGTACAACTGTAACCGAAAAGACGAGGGCTAAACGGGACGCTCGTTTTTCATTTTCCTCAAGGATTTTCACTTCTGCATAATACTTGTTAAAGCTTTGAGCTAAATCGATAATGTACTTAGCGACAAGCGATGGATCATGATTCTCACACGCTCGCTTAATAGCCGGTGCAAAGTCCAACAAGAGACCTGCCACCTTCCATTCCTTTTCCCACGTATTCGGCTCGTTATCGGAAAGAGCCTCTGCCTGATAGTCTCCTTTTCGTAAAATCGAGCATGCGCGTGCATAGGTGTATTGAACATAAGGCCCTGTCTCACCTTCAAAACGGAGCATTTCCTCAAGGGAGAATTCAATATCGTTCATACGGTTATTTTTTAAATCATGGAAAATAACCGCCCCTACACCGACCTGTTTTGCTACCTGATCCTTGTTGAGCAAATTCGGATTCTTTTCCTCAATATTCTGTCGGGCCATCGCAATCGATTCGTTCAATACTTCCTCTAATAAAACGACCTTCCCCTTACGAGTAGACATCTTTTTACCGTCTTTTAACATCATTCCAAATGGTACATGAACCATTTTCTCAGCCCATTCAAAGCCCATTTTTCCTAGGACTGCTATAAGCTGTTTAAAATGCAGACTTTGTTCATGGCCCACGACATATAACGAATGAACAAAATCATAGTTTTCTTTACGATAAAGTGCCGCTGCCAAATCGCGGGTGGCATAAAGCGTAGCTCCATCCGACTTTTTGATAAGGCATGGCGGGAGCTGCTCCTCTGTTAAATCCACGACCATTGCCTGGTCAGATTCAACTAATAACTGTTTTTCCTCAAGGAGGTTGACAATCCGATCCATTTTGTCATTGTAAAAAGCTTCACCAGCATACGAATCAAACTTTACATTCATCAGGTCATATATTCGCGAGAACTCCTTTAGTGATTCATCACGGAACCACTGCCAAAGTGTCAGGGCTTCCTCATTTCCATCCTCCAGCTTTTTAAACCAGCTGCGTCCTTCATCTACTAACGATGAGTCCCCTTCTGCCTCTTCATGGAACTTAATATACAGGGTTAGAAGTTCTTTGATTGGATTTTGTTTAACCTTTTCTTCCTCGCCCCAAAGTTTGTAGGCAGTAATTAGCTTTCCAAACTGTGTACCCCAATCGCCAAGGTGGTTAATCTTGAACGGCTTATAGCCGCATTTTGCTGCAATATGGGCTAAAGCATTACCTATCACGGTCGAACGCAAATGCCCCATTGAGAACGGCTTGGCAATATTCGGTGATGACATATATCAATCGTTACCGTACCGCCCTTCCCGAAATCAAGTCGGCCAAATTGTCCCTTTTCCATAATCACTTGATTAATTAGTTGTTCAGACACAAGCTTTTTATTTAAAAAGATATTGATATACCCGGCGACGACCTCTACTTTATCGAAAGCCGGTGATTTAATTTGCTTACTTAGTTCATTGGCAATAACGTTTGGTGACTTTCGTTTTAATTTAGCAAGTGTAAAACATGGGAATGCTAAATCTCCATGGTCTGGATTTTTAGGTTTTTCAATTAAAACTTCCAATTGTGGCGCTGCAATTTCTTGGTCAAGCAGACCATTGAGTATGGATGCCAGCTCCTTTTTATAGTTCAATATAATGACCCCCTTTTAACTATTAAAATAAATAAAAAAACCCCCGCCTCTATAAAAGAGACGAGAGTTTATATTTCCCGCGGTACCACTCTAATTGTTCACAAGAACCAGCTTTCTTTTGTAACGGAGGATTCTCCGGCCTCACCCTACTTGATTCAGGCTGGCATCTCCAAAGTGCGCTTCATTATCTGTTCTATATCAGGCTTCCACCGCCCCTGACTCGCTAGGACTTCCCAGATAACTACTCTCTTTTTCATTGATGTTCATATTAATTAACAGTTATTATACTGGAAAGATTAGGATTTATCCATAGGCGTTGATTATTTTTTTCATAGGGAATCCTTACTGTAAAGGAGGGATTTTTATGGCAAGACGAAATAAAATACTGGTTCCCGAAGCTCGTAATGGATTAGATGCCTTAAAAGCAAGAGTGGTCCAATCGTCAAGTCCTGAGGATGCTAAGTTTGAAGCAGCTGAAGAGGTTGGAGTTCCCCTAAAAAAAGGGTATAACGGCCAGCTGACATCTGAACAAGCTGGAAAGGTCGGCGGCAGACTAGGCGGCAGCATGGTCCGTGAACTAGTCAAAATGGCTCAGGAAAATTTAAGTAAAAGACAGTAAATCAAAGGAGCCATTTGTCAATGGCTCCCACATTTTTTCAAAAAAAGTTTGACAATTCTGTGACAATTGGTAGAATATTCAGTATAAGGGGGAGTGGTTGAGATGCATGAAAAACACGTAAAGAATTTACAGGCTTTTAAAATGGCTGCCGTCTATGGTGGGGGATTGGGAATCATCTTTCTTTTATTCGGTATTTTTGAAAACGATTACAACCTTATGCTTGGACTGGGTATCGGCATAACCGCTGCCTCAATCGTCCTATTCCTATTCGGTACCTTTTTATCTTTAATTGAAGAATACACTCATGCAAATAACGGGGCACCAACGACGTCACGGTCCTCTGGGCAGTTTTATTATGAATACACAAAAAAAAGCGAAAGCGCCTTGAAGAGCGGCTTTGACCTAAGGGCCTCAAGACGCTGGAGCTAGAAAAAAGACTTGTGAGTGCTCACAAGTCTTTTTATTTTGCCTTCCCTCCTAATAGGAAGATTTTCATGACCTCGGCAATTTGCTCAGAACTTAGTGGTTCATGATTTCTTTCCCAATCGGAAACAAGGACTATGTACATTTTTAACAAAAGGAAACTAATAACTTCCGTATTTCCAGGTGGAATGGCTCCCTTTTCAATTGCTGTTTCAATCTTTTTTCTTAGATAAGCAATGATTTCATCCTCAACATGCCGCAACATATCAGATACGGCTAATGTACCCATTTCTTTTTCCTCTTGGACTAGCTTGATCATCAGCTGGTGCTGGGAACGAAAAGCCAATAATCGAGTCAAGGCCCGGTGGACATTTTCCGTAAAAGGTAAACTAGGCTCGATGACGGCCTCAGCCTCGGCAATCATCTCTTTTACTAATTTAGAGATGATTTCTTCAAATAGTTCTTCCTTATTTTTAAAAAAGGTATATATGGTTCCTTTTCCAACATTAGCGAGCCTTGCTACCTGGTCCATGGTGGTGGCCTTATAGCCGAATAAAGAAAAGGACTTTGTTGCCGCTTCTACAATCATGGTTCTTCTGTCGGTGAGCCATATTTACAATCCTCCTGTTTGACTAATTTAGTTCTCCGGTCATATTCCAATTTTACTATATCATAGCTTTTGATTTGTTACAAATAGAGGAATAGGGAGTCAATATTGTCAATGTTTTCTTGAATAATATGAAGCTTTTTTTTGGAAATGTTGCCAAAGTTTTCACTTATCAATGGGTGATTGTTTAGTAAAATGGATTTGTTATTTAGAAAGGAAGTGGAATAGATGATTAAAAGGGCTCTAACTAGATCAACTGACTTAATGATCCTTGGTTATTTAAATACACGAATGAATTTATCCAAGGATGACAAGCAAAATTTCGAAAACTTAACAAGAGGGTATGAGGGCGAGGTGATTTTCAATGCAATGACAGAAAAACTTGAATGTGATTGTCTTATTTTAAATGGGTTATTACTTGAGATCAACCATACAAAATTCCAAATTGATTCATTGATAATAATGCAACATCTAATTTACTTAAACGAAGTGAAAAACTTTGAAGGTGACTACTTCTATAAAGATAAGAAGTTCTATTCTATAAATGGAAAAGAACGGAAAGACCCTCTACTCCAATTGGACCGCTGTTCTTCTCTCCTCCGACAATTGCTCCAAGGTCTTGGATTCCCCTTACCAATTGAACCTTGGGTTGTTCATATCAATCCTGAATTCTCCTTATACCAAGCGCCACGTAATGAGCAAATTATTCTCCCAACACAAGTTAAGCGCTATTTAAATAATATCAACACTACCCCATCGAAATTAACTAGTAAGCACGAAAGGCTTGCTGATAAACTATGTTCACTTCATATTGTTAAGTCGCCCTATTCTATTTTGCCAGCATATACTTATGAACAATTAAAAAAGGGTATTTTTTGTCAAGTATGCGATTCTTTTTTGATTTTTCTACGCGGCAAATACTGTGTCTGTGGGGAGTGCGGTCATGAAGAGAAGGTTGAATCAGCTGTATTACGGAATGTGGCAGAGTTACAGCTTCTTTTTCCAGACCGAAAAATCACAACTAGTACAATCCATGAATGGTGCCAGGTCGTGGAGTGTAAGCGGAGAATAAACCGAATTCTTGACAGGAACTTTAATATTATTGGAAACCGTCGATGGGTTTATTATGAGTGATACCTACTGGTTTTATAGCTTGGTAGCTTTTCTTCAGGAAAGGGAAAATTAGATCATTTTATCCAATAGAGCCTCTGCTATTGGATAATTTCTCCCTTAGAAATCTTGTCCTTTAGAACCGCTCTATTGGACATCATCATAAAGATGGGAACTTTTTTGTCCAATAGAGCCTCTGCTATTGGACATTTTTTTCGGATTATCCCTGTTTTTGTCCAATAGGACTCCTCTATTGGACATTTTTTTCCTTAAATCAGAAATCTTGTCCTTTAGAACCGCTCTATTGGACATTTTCATAAAGGTGGGAACTTTTTTGTCCAATAGAGTCCTTGCTATTGGACATTTTTTTCGGATTATCCCTGTTTTTGTCCAATAGGACTCCTCTATTGGACATTTTTTTCCTCAAATCAGGAATCCTGTCCTTTAGAAATCTGCTATTGGACAATTTCAACCAAAGTCCAATATTTTTGTCTAATAATACCCTTTTAAAAAAAACTAAACCCGTAAATTCGCAATCATACCTGTTCCTTTACAGCAGACATTAAACAATCTGCACGATATCATTCCAGTGGCCACTATTTACCTTTCTTAATTTAGAGCGTTAAAGATGACAAGTAATAAAATTCCATTAATAAGTTTAATTAAACGTTTGTTTAGTTTTTTTCTTCACTTTCATTTATTTAATTAAACGTTTGTTTAGTTTAATAAAACCCTTCCCAGTAAGCATTTTCTCCTTTCAATCAAACGTTTAATTAGTTTTCTGCCACCTTCATAAATTCAATCAAACGTTTAGTTAGTTTTGAACGCTCCTCAGTCCGCACTTTATTGCGGACTGACCCCTTTTTTAATCATTTTCATGTTTGAGAGGATAGGACTTAGTTTATAGAAAATTTCGCATACTATGCTAGTATAGTGAATGAAAGTAAATGAATGGAGGGAAACAAAGTGCTGCCAAATTTTGAAGAAAATCTACATAAATATGCAAGATTACTTGTTGCAAAAGGAATCAATGTTCAGCCTGGTGATTGGGTTAAAATGACGATCACCGTTGACCAGGCCCCATTAGCACGTTATATCACGAAAGAAGCCTATGCACTAGGTGCTGAAAAGGTAATTGTAAAATGGTCTGATGATGAAATTAGTAAACTGAATTACTTACATCAGCCATTTGAGGTACTAACCAACATTCCTGACTACGAAATTCAGGAGTCTGAAGATCATGTTTTAAATCATCGTGTAAGCCGGCTTTCGATTGTTTCAAGTGATCCTGGTTTATTAAATGAAGTCGATCCTGCTAAAATTGCTGCCTACCAAAGTACAGCCGGAAAGGCCTTCAAGGCTCAACGTGTGGATACACAAAATGATGATTTAAAATGGACAGTTGCTGCGGCTGCCGGAGCTGGCTGGGCAGCTAAGGTCTTCCCTGACTTATCCACCTCGGAAGAACAAGTGGATGCCCTTTGGGACCAAATTTTTAAAACCTGCCGTGTTTATGCAGATGACCCAGTAGCTGCCTGGGATGAGCATAAAAAGACGTTGAACGAAAAAGCAGCAAAATTAAATGAGATTCAGTTTGATGCTTTGCATTACACTGCCCCTGGTACTGATTTGACTCTAGGCCTGCCTAAAAATCATATTTGGATGAGTGCGGAAAGCCATAATCCAAAAGGTGAGCAATTTATCGCTAATATGCCGACAGAAGAGGTCTATACAGCACCTGATACCCACCGTATGGATGGTGTAGTACGCAGCACAAAGCCGCTTAGCTATGCTGGGACATTAATTGAAGGCATCGAGGTACACTTTAAAGACGGAAAAATTGTTGATATTTCGGCTAAAAAAGGCGATGAAACCATTAAGAAATTAGTTTTTGACAATGAAGGCGGAACCGGCTTGGGTGAAGTTGCTCTAGTTCCAGACCCATCCCCTATTTCTCAATCTGGGATAACCTTCTTTACTACTCTATATGATGAGAATGCATCCAACCACTTAGCCATAGGGGCAGCTTATCCTACTACGATTCAAGGTGGTACGAAGATGAGTGAAGAGGAATTATTAAAACATGGCATGAATACTTCGACCGTTCATGTTGACTTTATGATTGGTTCTGACAAAATGAATATTGATGGCATCAAACAAGATGGTACCATCGTTCCTATCTTCCGTAATGGGGACTGGGCATTCTAAAGAAAAGCGCAAGCGTAAAAAAACAATCCAGTTTCATGAAGCTGGATTGTTTTTTATGGACCTTATTGAAAAGGGATATTTAGTCCCCGTTAACCACACGAAGTGGTACATCTCGTTCATCTACAGGGATAATAGCATCTGTTAAATTTTGTTCGAGTAATAGTAAATAATTATTTTTAACTTTTTCCGTCCAGTTTAGTTTCTCAGCCATGTAGGCAAGCACCTGACTTTTCCATCTTTGCACTGTTTGAATATCAAACAAAATAGCTCCAGTACGGCGGTTAAAGAAATCAATTGGTGTTACAACCATCTCATGTTCAATTCCATAAATTAATTTTGCAAAAAGAGGCAGCGGTAAATCATATTCCACTGCATCAGCTGCATTCTCCTTGAGAATGTTAAAAACAGCAGCTGCGTTCGAGCCATACATTCTCGTTAAATGTTCCGCTTCTGCTTTTGTTAGTCCAGCTTCCTCTCCTTTTTTAAGCATCTTAGCAACATAACTATTAAAATTACTAGAACCTCCCACATCTCCACCAGAAATCGGCAAATGCTTTGTTTGACAAGGTGAGAACCTTCTTGATTCTTCTAATTGAAATATAGATACTAATCGATCAACTACAATTTCAGCCATTTTACGATAACCCGTTAATTTACCTCCAGCAATTGTAAGTAATCCTGATTCAGATTCCCAAATCTCATCTTTTCGAGAGATTTCAGACGCACTTTTTCCTTCTTCATAAATCAGCGGGCGAACACCTGCCCAGCTTGATTCAATATCTTTCTCGCTTATCTTTACTTCTGGGAACATATAATTGATAGCATTGATAATATAACTCCGATCAGCAACAGTCATGTTAGGATTTACTGCATCCTCATTATAGAAAGTATCAGTCGTTCCAACATATGCCTTCCCATCACGAGGAATCGCAAATACCATTCTTCCATCAGGTGTATCAAAGTATATAGCTTGCTTTAAAGGGAATCGTGACTGATCAATCACCAGGTGAACACCTTTAGACAGCTGCAGCACTTTTCCTTTTTTTGAATGATCCATTTCGCGGATTTTATCAACCCACGGTCCCGCCGCATTGACCACCTTCTTCGCATGGATTTCGTATTTGTAACCGGTTAACAGATCTTGTACAAGTGCTCCAATCACTTTTCCATTGTTGTAAAGCAACTCCATTACCTTTGTATAATTGCTGGCAGTGGCACCTTTTTCAACGGCAGCCTTCATTACTTCAATCGTCAGACGGGCATCGTCCGTACGATATTCTACGTAATAACCGCCTCCCTTTAATCCTAATTTCTTAACCAGCGGTTCTTTGGCAAGTGTCTCTTCAGCTGAAAGCATTTTTCTACGTTCTTGCTTTTTCACTCCCGCTAAAAAATCATAAACCCGCAGGCCAATGGATGTACTTAACTTACCAAACGTTCCCCCTTGGTGGATCGGTAATAACATCCATTCTGGTGTCGTTACATGGGGACCATTCTCATAAACGATGGCCCGTTCTTTTCCAACCTCAGCTACCATCTTTATTTCAAATTGTTTTAAATATCGTAAGCCGCCATGAACGAGTTTTGTTGATCTGCTTGATGTGCCGGCAGCAAAATCCTGCATCTCAACAAGGGCTGTTTTCAATCCACGTGATTCGGCATCCAAGGCTATCCCAGCGCCGGTAATACCGCCTCCAATAACTAATACATCAAATGTTTCACCTTTTAATTTATTAACTATCTCTTTTCGTTGTAAGGTTGAAAATTTCATCGTCTCTTCCTCCCGATTACGTATCTTATTATTTACATATGCATTGAAGTATAGGATGGAAATAGAAAAAGACCACAAAAGACATTATCCAATCGCGATAATGTTTTTGTGGTCTCTCCGACTTCTCCTGACAAATATTAACTTAGGTTTATCTTACCATATTGAATCATCGAGATACAACTATTATTATTTGAAGGCCATTGCGGCTTTAACTGCCTTTTGCCAGCCATCATATAGATTGTTTCGATTGTCGTCTGTCATTTTTGGATGAAACTTACAGTCTACCGCCCATTGTTTTGCGATTTCCTCTTGGCTTTCCCAGAAACCGACTGCCAGTCCCGCTAAATAAGCAGCTCCCAATGCAGTCGTTTCGTTTACAACTGGACGTTCAACCGGGACGTTTAATAGATCACTTTGGAACTCCATTAAAAAGTTATTTTTTACAGCACCGCCATCAACACGTAGTGCTTTCAGTTTAATTCCAGAATCTGCTTCCATTGCGGATAATACATCCTTTGTTTGATACGCTAATGACTCAAGTGTTGCCCGGATAAAGTGTTCCTTGGATGTTCCCCTTGTTAAACCAAACACAGCCCCGCGGACATCACTATCCCAATAAGGTGTTCCTAATCCAACAAAAGCAGGGACGACATACACACCTTCAGTAGATTCAACCTTTTTCGCATATTCCTCACTATCTTTGGCGTCCTTGAACATTCTTAAGCCGTCACGCAGCCATTGGATTGCTGAACCTGCTACGAAAATACTTCCTTCCAGTGCATATTCTACTTTTCCATTTAATCCCCATGCAAGGGTAGTTAATAAGCCATGTTCAGACCGAACTGCTTTTTCTCCCGTATTCATTAACATAAAACAGCCTGTGCCATATGTGTTTTTAGCCATACCGTCTTCAAAACAAGCCTGGCCAAACAATGCTGCCTGCTGATCCCCTGCCACTCCTGCAATCGGGATTTCTTTGCCAAAGAAATGGTAATCAATGGTGTTTGCATAAACTTCTGATGAAGGGCGTACATCCGGGAGCATTGATTTTGGAACCCCAAGTATTTCTAATAATTCATCGTCCCATTTTAGGTCATAAATATTAAACATTAGTGTACGAGATGCATTAGAATAATCCGTTACATGGGCACGGCCTCCGGAGAGCTTCCAAATCAGCCAGGTATCGATTGTTCCAAACAAAAGCTTGCCCTGCTCTGCTTTGTCGCGAGCACCCTCTATATTGTCAAGGATCCATTTCACTTTGGTTCCAGAAAAATAGGCATCAATGAGAAGTCCTGTCTTTTCACGGAAAAGATCATTATATCCCTTCTCTTTCAGCTGTTCACAAATTTCACTTGTCTGGCGAGACTGCCAAACAAGTGCATTGTATACTGGCTCTCCCGTTTCCTTATCCCATACAACCGTTGTTTCACGCTGATTGGTGATACCGATTCCGGAAATCTGTTCAGGTTTGATGCCTGACTCAGAGAGCACTCCTGCTATGACAGAAAGAATGGAACCCCAAATTTCATTTGCGTTATGTTCCACCCATCCTGGCTTCGGAAAGTGCTGTGTAAATTCCTTTTGGGCAGTATGAACAATTTCTCCATTTTTATTAAAAAGAATAGCCCTTGAGCTTGTAGTACCTTGATCTAAAGATAAAATATACTTTTCCATAATAGATTCCTCCATTTATAAAATAACTTCCTATTAAGCTACTTGGTTAGCCTGACTTCTAAGAGAACTCTGCTTTTTACTAGATACAAATGAAAGTAATAGGACCACAAAACTGATTCCTAATACAATCCAAAGAGACCCTGTTGCTTTTCCTAAAAAGACTGTTTTATAAAAAACTGCCCCGAGGCAGCCGCCTAAAAGCGGTCCGACAACCGGAATCCATGAATAGCCCCAATTAGAACTTCCCTTTCCACTGATTGGCAATAAGAAGTGAGCAATTCGCGGACCAAGGTCACGAGCTGGATTGATTGCATAACCAGTTGTCCCACCTAAAGACATCCCAATGACCACAATTAATAAACCGACTGCAAGTGGATTTAATCCTTCTGTAAATTTATTAGCTCCAATAAATAATAGACCAAGAACAAGGATAAATGTACCAATAATTTCACTTAATAGATTTGAGAAAGTATGCGGTATAGCAGGACTTGTTGCAAATACCCCAAGCTTTGTTGCAGGATCCTCCGTCTCCTTCCAGTGTGGCAGGTAATGTAAATAAATTAACACCGATCCTAAAATAGCACCAAGCATTTGTGCCAAAATATAGGATGGTACATCAGACCAAGGAAAATCTCCATTTAGTGCAAAGGCTATTGTGACAGCCGGGTTTAAGTGAGCTCCACTCACCGACCCTACTGCAAATACTCCCATTGTTACTGCAAGTCCCCATGCAACTGTAATTACGATCCATCCCGCATTATTGGAATATGACTTCTTTAAAGAAGAGCCAGCCCCAATTCCTGCACCAAACACAATAAGAATCATTGTTCCAATCATTTCCCCAACGAATGGTGTCATTTTTCTTTCCCTCTCTCTTTTATAGTATTTTTCCTGTTACGTCTAGGCTGTAAACGAAAAAAAAAGAGATTCACAACAGACTGAACCCATTAATGGGCCTCTGTGTGAATCTCCTTATCTCCGTCACAAAATATTAACTTAAGACGAGTATAGTACGAGGTTGAAAGCGGTGTCAATCTTTTTTTATGATTAAAATAGTATTAACGTTAAAAACTAATTGGCAAAATGGTTCCATAGCTCTTTTTTAGATGTGGTAATTCCAGAGGCACCGGCTTCTAATGCAGCATAAACGTCTTCAGAAGTTCGAATGAGCCCTCCAGCTAAAATAGGTGTTTTCACTCGTTCTTTTACCTCCGTTATCATTTTAGGCATTGCTCCAGGAAGTACTTCAATATAATCTGGCTGTGTTTTTTCAATTAGCTTGTAGCTTTTTTCAAGTGCATGACTATCAATTAAAAAAATCCTTTGTACGGCAACTACACCTTTTTGCTTTGCCTTTTGGATGACACTTGACTTGGTTGAAATTAATCCATAAGGCTTGAATTCTTGGCAGATATATTCGGTTGCATATTCATCATTTTTAATTCCATGGATTAAATCAACATGATAAATCATTTTTTTATTGTGTTCCTTTGCCATTAAGTTAATATTTTTTAGTTGTGCTATGTGCATATCTAAATAAACACCGATTTCATACGGGCTTTTTAAGAAGTTCTCAAATTCCTTCATATTCCCAGAAGCAGGTAATATCTTTTGTTCCAAATGACTCAATCCCCTTTGTACCAACTTTTCTACTATCTTAAAGACAAAATCTTTATTATTCAATAGCAAAAAAGAGGCAGGCCCCCGCCACTTTAACGCAGCGGGAGACTAACCCCTTTTCTCTTATTTCTTTAACAAATCATAATATCTGATTACTTCTTTGGTAATTTCGCTATTTTCAGCCAATCCGCTTACTTCTTTTAAGACAGCTGATAACCCGTTTTCCTTTATCATAGCTTGCAGCTTTACAGCCTCTGGATCTTCTTGGTAATCAAACAGCAGAGCGGAAGCAATTGCCCTTGCAAGATTAGTGAAGGAAAGTCCGGCTTTATTTGCTTCAACAGCAGGACGTACGAGACGATCATTAGGACCAAGCTTACGGAGAGGAGAACGTCCTACTCTGGTCACATCATCATTTAAATAAGCATTTTGGAAACGATGAATAATCTTATCGATGTATTGGCCATGTTCTTCAGGATTTAATCCATATTGATGAATTAAATAGGCACCTGTTTCACCTAGCGTCGCTTGTACTTGTTTTACTATTTCTTCATCTGCCAATGTCTGGTCAATAGTAGACTTCTTCTCTAGATATCCCAAGTACGCAATTACGGCATGACCTGTGTTTACGGTAAATAATTTCCGTTCAATAAACGGAGCAAGATCAGCAACCATTTTCATCCCTTCAACTGGTGGAATGTTTTCACTGGTTTCTACTACCCATTCATAATAAGGTTCTACTAACACATCAAGTGATCCTTGATTATTTTGAAGTGGAACGATTCGGTCAACTGCCGAATTAAAGAAGTATACCTTACCTTCTAATTTCTCCTTGGTTTCACTATCTAAATGTTCAAAGATATATCCTTTTAATAAGTCGGTAGCTGAAATTTGATTTTCGCACGCTATTACATACAGCTTTTCATCATTATTCTTTACTCTTTCAGCCAATCCTTTAGCAATTAACGGTGCAATATGTGGAAGAATATTCGGCCCTATCGCAGTGGTTAGATAGACAGCTTGTTTGATGGCTTCTATTACTTCACTTTCTTGCGTCATATTATTTAATCCGGAAACATTCTTGATCGTCATACTTTCTTGTTCAACTGTGGCTAATTTTACTTGGTATTGTTTTTCCTCATTTAACTGATTAATGATTTGGTCAGCAATATCCACAAAGGTAACATGATAGCCAGACTGTGAAAAAAGCGCCCCGATAAATCCTCTTCCAATGTTCCCTGCTCCAAAATGAACTGCTAATTCCATTCTAATCATTCCTTTATAATTTTTGTTTGGAGATAATGTAAAAAAATCGCCTCTAATTTTGCGCGAATCACTTGTTCATTTGATGATGAAAAAATCATAATGGCTTCATGGTTTTCAATCAAACTAGTGCTAATCAAGCTTACTATCTCCTGCTCTCTCACGCTTAATTCCTCAGGAGCGAGCAATAACAGTAAGGTTTTCATGTACATATCCTTCCCATCCATACCTTTGACCACAATCGGTTTATGTAAATGTGAGATTTGAAAAATAAGTTCATGAATATTCTTATCTCTGCAATGGAAAAGGCCCATTCCAGTACCCGGTATCCCCAGACCGCCTTTTCTTTCCCGCTCCCTTAACGAGGCTAGGACATCTATACTTGAGGTTAAAAGCTTTTGTTTTTGGATCGTAATGATCATTTCTGCCAACACTTTCTCATGATCATTTACATGCCGCATTTTATAAACTCTGAAATTTGTTAATATAGCCTCAATACTTTTTTGTACAGTCCTGAGCAGGTCTAACACTTCATAAATGGTTCCACTTGGTTTAACTCCCATAGAAGAGGGATTTGTTTCTGAAAAGGGTAGATAATTCTTTTTTTCCGTCACCCTTTCCAGGTTATTTCTTAAAAAGTTTCTAATTGATAGAATGTTCTCCTCTGTTAAAAGTGGAGAAACCAAAAGATAGTCAATGTCTAAAAAAGGGAGCTTGACGGTAGAAATGACTAGATCAAACCTTTTCAAATTAGTCTGATCCTGGATTTCTTTCATTGACTTTATTTCAATATGGTCAATACCAATAATCTCCTTTTTTATCCTGCTTGCTAACATTTTGGATGTCCCAATACCTGTTGGACAGACAATTAAGGCATTTATCGATAATTTCTCTTCCCGCATCACTAAGGCAGATCCAAAATGAAGGACAATAAAGGCAATTTCATCATCCGGGATAGAATCAATATCAGTAAACAGCTTTTCAACACTATTTTTAACTGCTATAAACAGAAATGGATACTTCTGTTTTATTTCCTCTTTTAAGGGATTAAACAATCCCATTTGTTGTTTAATACGATACAGTGATGGTTCCATGTGAGCTAAAAGCCCCTGATACAAGGAAAAGTCATTCGTAAGATCGATATGAAGCTGTGATGAAACGTCCTGTATAAGGATCTTTACCATTTTACTTAGAACAAGGCTATCATAAGGCACAGCATCTACTGACTGAAGCTTAGATCCCTTTAAGATTACAGCCAAATAAATCAGGTCTTGTTCCCTAAATGTTACCGAGAAGGCCTTTTCAAGCTGACCGCATATTTCATTAATGAGATTATATTCAATCTGCAGGTTATTCATAGACTCTGCATCTTCTTCTAGTAGGAAGAGAGCTTCTGTCCGTTGCATGGTTATACCTATATGTACAATGAGTCCGATGTAATCATTATCGGCTAAACGTTGCTGTGTATTACTAAAAATAGTATTCACTAGCCGGTCTATCACAACGATGTATTCTGGAAGAAAGTAGTTCACAATTAATTCTTGAGTATATTTTCCGTTTTCCAATAAAAATAAACTCTCAATTAACTCTTCATAAAAATACAACAAAAAGTAGCTAGCCAGTGCTTTTCGTTTTGCTGACTCTGTTCCCGTAAGATCAACGCCAACTCCTCTTTTCCTTGTAATCGCCACATTAAACGGGCTTAACCATTCTGTCAATTCCTCTATATAGGTTGTTATCGTTGCGTTACTAACACCGAGTTCCATTGCTAAAGATTGAATTTTAAAGGCATCCTCCTGCATCAGGACAATCAGCAGCTGCAATTTCTTTTCCTCAGGAGTTTGATCGATTGGAACCATACTCAATACCTTCTGTACTAACCGAAAGATATTTTCGTTCTTTCCCTCAATCCTAAGCCCTGTTTCCAAGTTGCGAACTAAGTGAAGATCGAACGTTTGAAGGATCTTTTCTACCCCGCTTAAATCACGGTGAACTGTACGGCCGCTTACATTTAAGTGGTTCGCAAGTGATGCGGCTGTTTGTTTTCCCGATGTTTTAATAAGTAATTCAATAATTGCCTTTTCCCTTGTTGTTATATACATGCTACCAGCTCGTTTCTGTGATAGTAACATACTGAGAACTCACCGATTGGTAAGTATTATGAATGAGGATGGAGGCATAACACTTATTTTCTAGCTGTGTTAAATTTGAATGTTGATTTCCGTTTCAGGCGCGAGCGGTTCGCGGGCGGTCCGGGGAGCATCCTCGGCGCTTAAGCGCCTGTGGGGTCTCCCCAGCCCCGTACTCCCGCAGGAGTCTTCGCGCCTTCCACTCCAATCAACATTGCTCAATATCAACAGTACCTATTAACACAGCCAATTTCTAAAAAAGTGAATAGAAAAGCGGCAGAACGGCTTTTCTATTCACAAACTATCCTAATGATTACTTATCATTTAAAATGTTGATAATTTCTCTTGCTGATTTTGCTTCCACTAATTTTTCAATATTTGCCATATCTGAACATGTAACAGCAATTCCAGATAAGATTTCGAGATGTGTACCATCTTTACCGGCAATACCAAAGATTAATCGAACCTTTTGGCCATCAAAATCGACACCATCTGGAACTTGTAATACGGTAAATCCGGAATTTAAGACATCCTTTTTCGCATCTTCTGTTCCATGTGGGATCGCTACATCATTCCCCATATAAGTTGATGTCATTTCATCTCTTGCAATCATGGCATCGATATAGCTTTCTTTTACGTATCCAGCCTTAACCAACGCTCTTCCTGCAAAACGAATCGCCTCTTCTTTCGTAGCGAATGACTGATTTAAAAAGATATTTTCCTCACGAAGTAATGCATCTTCCGCTTGATTTCTTCCATCAGGAACATTCGCTTCCGCATCTTCAACAATCTCTTGAAGGTCAGCGGTTTCCGGATTTTTAAGCTGGTTAATTAATTTATCATATTCCGGACTCGATAAGAAATTCTCGACTGAAATATGGTATGCATTCGGCAATTTATTCTGTGCTCTAGGTGTTAACTCTTCCTGTGTAACAACAATCTGAGCATCAGCTGGCAAATTACTGATAGCCGTATTTGTAACGGAAATATTCAATCCCGCTTCTTTTACTTTTTTCCGCAGCAAGGATGCACCCATCGCACTTGAACCCATTCCTGCATCACAAGCGAACACAATCTTGTTTACTGTTTCAGGCATTGCAACGGAATTAGAAGCAAAGACATTAGAAACCGAACTCTTCTTTCCTTTCATTTCCTGCATTTTTTTTGCAGCTTCTTCAATATCTTCATCTTGTTGTTTACCTGTTTTAAGAATAAACGATGAAACAACAAAGGAAACAATTCCTGCTACAAGCACTCCTGCAAGGTTGGCAATATAAGTGCCTGCATGATGCGGGGTGACTGCCATAATAGCAAGGATACTACCCGGTGATGCAGGAGCAAGTAATCCACCGCCTAAAAGGACTAATGTAAAAACGCCGCTCATTCCACCAAGGATAACTGCCAGGAACAGCATTGGGCGCATTAAGATATAAGGGAAATAGATTTCATGAATTCCACCGAAGAATTGAATAATGGCAGCTCCCGGTGCTGTTCTTTTCGCTGTACCTTTTCCAAAAATACAGTAGGCCAAAAGGACTCCGATACCAGGTCCTGGATTTGCTTCAAGAAGAAATAATAATGATTTTCCTGTTGATTTTGCTTGCTCAACACCAATCGGTGATAATACACCATGGTTAATTGCATTATTTAAGAACAGAATTTTGGCAGGTTCAATAATGATACTTGTTAATGGCAATAATCCCGTGCTTACCAGCCAATCAACACCTGCAACAAGCCAGCCTGTAAATACATCCACAGCTGGACCAATGGCTAAGAATGATAGGATTGCCAGCAATCCACCAAGGATACCTGCTGAAAAGTTATTCACAAGCATTTCAAAGCCCGCTTTAATTTTTCCTTCAACAGATTGGTCAAATTTCTTAATCACCAAACCGCCGAACGGTCCCATGATCATCGCGCCTAAGAACATTGGAATATCTGTTCCGACAATAACACCCATTGTTGCAATGGCACCAACTACTCCTCCGCGTTGGTCATGTACAAGCTTACCACCTGTGTAACCTATCAAAAGCGGAAGTAAGTATGTAACCATTGGGCTGACCATCTTGGCAAGGCTTTCATTCGGAAAGAAACCTGTTGGTATAAATAAGGCCGTGATTAGCCCCCATGCTATGAAAGCTGATATATTCGGCATAACCATCGAACTTAGGAAGTTTCCGAACTTTTGTACAGCTACCTTTATATTAGATTGAGCCATTTGCTCTCATCCCTTCTTTGTTTTAGTACCTATCTATAGTAAGGCACTGACCCACTGCATTCAATAAAGAGTAAAGTGAGATTTGTCACACTTAATGAGACAAACCTATTGTTTCTCAAAGAATATTGAATATACAGCATATCTAACAAAATAGGTTATGCATAAAATGGCTCGCAGCCAACCCTTTATTACTTCTTTACTTGGGCATGATGACTTCGATTTAATTAATTTACATCTTCAAAAATAGCAAGGACCTCATCCGCTGATTGGGCAGTGACGAGTCGCTCGATGTTTTCCTCCTCAGAACATACAATCGCAATATTAGATAATATATCTAGATGTTCATTGTCTTTTCCAGCAATTCCAATCAGAAGCTTAACCATATTTCCAGCCCCAAAATCCACACCTTGCGGAACTTGAACAAATGATATACCAGATTCCTTTACAAATGGCTTGGAATCCTCGGTACCATGTGGAATAGCTACAAAATTCCCCATATAAGTAGATGTTAATTGTTCTCTTTCAAGCATTTTTTCTATATAATCAGCATCCACATAACCTTTTTCTACAAGAATTCCCCCAGTTAATCTAATCGCTTCTTCCTTAGAATCTACGTTTGTGTTTAATAGAATATTTTCTTTCGTTAAGATTGATTTTGTCATCCTTATACACTCCTTAATTCCGTTAATTTATAATCAAAAAATTGCCCCAGTCTTTCTGTTAACAATCCGGCTATTTTTTCCTTGTTATTAGATTGAAAAGTATTAATATTCTCTTCGCTTTCAATTAACAATGAACTTAAAAAACTTAATACCTCCAATGTCTTTTCTGATGCATTGGCAGGTGATAAAAGGAGGACGAGAAATTTCATGTTCATTTCTACACCATCCATACCGATGACTATTATCGGTTTATTTAGTGTCGTGATAGTAAAACTCGGCTTAATGACATATGGAGACCGTGTATGAAATAACGCCATTGCTGTTTCGGGAATACCAATCCCTCCAAGACCTTCTCTTTCGAGGATGGCATCAACTACCTTTTCGACGTCAATGATTCTTTGTTGCAGAAATTCTTTTTGACAGGTCACGGATAATAGCTCTTTAACCGTTTCGTTACCTAGTTCGGTTAAGTCAAATCCCTCTAGAACGGATTCAATCGTCCCTGCATACTCTTTTATCGTTTTCATTTCTTCAATTAACCTTGGAGTAGGCTTCTTACCCTTATTTGGATTGAACATCACCGGAAGTTGTGTCTCTGAACTATTTACAAATTTATATTCATTAATAAAGGAGCGGATTTTTTCTATTTCATCCTTATTCAAGAATGGATTGACCACTATATAGTCCCAGCTATAATCAGGGATAGGGATGGTAGAGATGACAAGCTGAAAATCGGTTTTATCCATTTTTCGAAATTCCATCACCGATACGTTTTGGATGAACCTCAATTCAGGAAACTCTTTTTGTAATCTAGTTGCCAGCATTTTAGAAGTACCAATTCCACTCGAACAAACCACAAGCGTTTTAAAGCTGCCCAGATCTTTGCTGCCCATTAGTACTGCTCCAAAATGCATGACTAGATAGCCAGTTTCTTCATCGGGAACATAAAACTCAGGGAATACCTGGTTTACCGCCTGTTTAACAAGCTCAAATAGATCGGCATAATCCTTTTTAATCTTATCTAACAAAGGGTTACTGATGCCCATCTGTTGCTTTATACGATAGATTGCTGGCTTTAGATGAACACTCAGACCTTCAAAAAGTGAGCGATTTGTCGATAAATCCATCCCTGCCAGCTTCCCTACTATTTCGATCAGCTTTTTCGTTTTTATAGCCGCCTGTATACTTGTATCCTCGATTGAATGTTCATTTTCATGTCTGAGTTTTGCACCCTTTAAGTGCATGGTAATATAAGCTATCTCTGCTTCCGGTATATTAATAGTAAATACTCGTTCTAATTGTGATACTATTTTCTCTGCAAATTTGTATTCCTTCGTAACCTTCTGGTCCTCCAAATAGGAAAAATTGATTTTAATTCCTTCCCCTTTTTGGATTCTTTCTACAGCCAGTGCTAAATGTACCACAAGACCAATATAAGCACTGTCGGCCATTGAGAATGGCAGCTCTTGAACAATCGAATTGACTATGTTTTCAACAATTACCAATTTCTTTTTTTCAACAAGTCCCATTAATCTTTCAGAAATGCTATGAATTTGTTGAGTCGACCTCATTTGGATATTATCCCGTGTTAAAGAAAGGAGCTCTGATTCATCAAGGTATTCTGAAATTAACTGACTCATTGCCCTTCTTTTTGCACTTTCTTCCCCCTCAATTTCAACACCGTAGCCTCTCCTACGAATCAGGGCTAATCCAAACGTTTTTAACCTCTCTTCTAGCTTCGTTAGATCAGAGCTTACCGTTGCAATCGTTACGTTTAAGTCTGAGGCAAGCGCAAGAAGTTTTACAGGTTCACTTGTTTCTAACAATTCACACAGCATAATCGTTTGCCGTTCATCTGGCGTATATTCTTTATGTGAGAGATTAAACAAATAGAGTTCCAATTCCCTAATCTTATTTTGCTCACCCGTTATTTGGACACCCACCCCTGATTTTTTTTGCAATATGAGGTTGTATTCCTCAAGAATATCTTCTATGTTTTTTAAATCTCTATGGATCGTTCTGCCGCTAACACCAATTAATTCTGCCAGGTCTTTCACGGTTGTTTCATCCGGGATTTTTAATAGGACTTCAAGAATTTGTCTTTCTCTAGCCGAAATATACATTTCTCACCTTCCTTATGGGACGATCGCGTCCCTTGAAACGGATGATGTTGCCAAAATTAAAATTTGATACTTACAATATTTATTGTAAATCCATAAAATCCCTTACACAACAAAAGCTATTTATGATTTAGTCCATTGTATTGTTGACATGATTAAAACAAAAGAGTCTAGCATATCTGTCTAGACTCTTTGGCTAACTATTTTTTTAAACTATTTACTAATTCATCATATTTAGGGCTGTTTAAAAAGTTTTCCACAGAGATATGCTTAGCATTCGGCAATTTTGCCTTTGCACGGTCTGTTAAGTCCTTATGAGTCACCACTACGTCAGCATCTGCTGGCAAATTGTTAATGGCGGTATTAGTAACCGTTATACCTAAACCTGCCTTTTGCACCTTATTTCTTAAAATGGATGCCCCCATGGCACTGGAACCCATACCCGCATCACATGCAAAGACAATTTTGTTTACATGTTCAGGTTTCATTTCATTTTGTGTTGTTAAAACAGAGCTTACTGAACTTTTCTTCCCTTTCATTTCTTCCATCTTAGCGGCAGCAGAAGATAAATCCTCCTCAGCTGCAGCCTTACTTGTTCTTAGGATCAGTGAAGCTACTGCAAAAGAGACGCCTGCTGCCACGATTACACCAGCAAGAGTGGCAAAATATCCGCCTTTTGGTGTCATCGCAAGTAATGCAAAGATACTTCCTGGTGATGGAGCTGCGACAAGTCCTGCGTGAAGGATGTTAAAGGTAAATACTCCACTTACACCACCGGCCATTGCTGCAAAAATCAACATAGGCTTCATTAAAATGTATGGGAAGTAAATTTCGTGAATACCACCTAAAAAGTGGATAATTACTGCACCTGGTGCCGTTTGTTTTGCTGTTCCTTTTCCAAATAACCAGTAAGCAAGTAAGATCCCAAGACCAGGACCAGGGTTTGTTTCTAATAAGAATAGAATCGATTTTCCTGCTTTTGTTGCTTGCTCAATGCCCAGTGGGCTTAAAATGCCATGGTTGATCGCATTATTTAAGAATAATACTTTTGCTGGTTCAATAAATATGTTGGCAAGCGGCAGCATGTTATGATCAACGATAAACTGAACTCCCGATGCTAAAAATTTGCTCAATGCTTCAACAACCGGGCCGACACCTTTATAGGCTAATAGTGTCAAAGCACCTCCAAGAATACCTGCTGAGAAGTTATTGACTAGCATTTCAAAACCTGACTTTACTTTTCCTTCAATCAGTTTGTCGAATTTCTTAATAACAAATCCGCCAAGTGGTCCCATAATCATAGCTCCTAAGAACATTGGGATATCGGTTCCGACAATGACACCCATTGTTGCTGTAGCTCCGACTACTCCTCCGCGGATATCATATACCATCCGGCCGCCGGTAAAACCTATTAATAATGGCAATAAGAATGTAATCATTGGGCCGACTAGTGTAGCGAGATCCTTGTTTGGAATCCATCCGGTGGGGATAAATAATGCTGTTATTAGACCCCAAGCAATAAAGGCACCAATATTCGGCATGACCATCCCGCTTAAATAACTTCCGAACTTCTGTATTTTAACTTTTACATCTGATTTCTCTTTAGCAGTCACGTTTACTTCTGACTTCACTTTAACTGTTTCACTCATCAGATTTCCCCCCACTTAATATTTTTTTATCTTTCTAGCTCAATATTAAAACGCTTTCAACTATTCATCAATTGATACTAAATTTCATTTTGTCACTGCGGTTGTTGACAACATTTACTTTTTCTCAAAAAAAGGGAGGCTGACCCAAAAGGTGGTTGACGAATAATTTTTGCACACTCTGTTGACTGGAGCGGAAGGCGCGAAGACTCCTGCGGGAGTACGGGGCTGGGAAGCCCGCGAACCGCTCGCGCCTGGAGCGGAAATCAATAGACTAGTTTAAAGAAGAAAGAAGGTGCACCTAAAAGTTATACTTTTGGGACACCTTCTTTAAAAGTTATTCAGACTGTACTCGCCTGGTGAGATAATAGTTGAACACGATTCAATTTCGTACTCTGCCGAATAATATCATTTTAGTTGGTGGTAAGAAAGAACATTAAATATCAAGTTTACGTGTCCCGATCCATTTCACCATTTCAGGGTCTTGATGTGAAAAGAACAAGCTTTGTTTCGTATCTAAAGCAGCGATTTTCTCCATATCTTCTTGGCCTAATTCAAAGTCAAAGATATTGAAGTTTTCGATGATTCTTTCCTTACGTACAGATTTTGGAATCGCAACAACGCCTCTTTGTGTTAACCAACGTAAAACCACCTGTGCAACGGATTTATTATAATTTTCAGCAATTGATACCAAAGTTTCGTTCTGGAACATGTTATTTTTTCCTTCAGCAAACGGTCCCCAAGACTCAATCTGAACATTGTTTTCTTTCATAAAGTTGTGACTTTCAATTTGTTGATTAAAAACATGTGTTTCGATCTGATTTACGGCTGGAACAACTTCATTATGAATGATTAAATCAATTAGGCGGTCTGAATAGAAGTTACTTACTCCGATTGCTCTGATTTTTTCCTCCCGGTATAATTCCTCCATAGCCCGCCAAGAACCATATACATCGCCGAATGGCTGATGAATCAAATACAAGTCTAAATAATCCAATTGAAGTCTTTTTAGTGAATTGGCAAATGCTTTTTTTGTACTCTCATAACCAGCATCCTGAACCCAAAGTTTTGTTGTGATGAACAATTCCTCTCTTTGCACACCGCTCCGCTTGATTGCTCTGCCGACTGCTTCTTCATTTAGATAGGAGGCAGCCGTATCGATTAGACGGTACCCTGCCATAATTGCATCGTAAACAGCTTGTTCACATTCTTTTTCATCTTGAATCTGATAAACACCAAAACCTAGAATTGGCATATCAACACCATTGTTTAAAATTACTTTTTGCATAAAAAATTCCTCCTGTTAATTAAAGAATGAGTGTCTTTTATTTTCCCACTCTATTTGCGTATTCTGCCGGGTAGCGCTCTCCCGAAATTTCAATCTTTGATAGTGCATCGTTCAAATCATCTAGTTCTTCAGGAGTCAGCTTAACTTCAGCTGTGCCTAGATTTTCTTCCAGACGTTCGAGTTTCCTTGTACCGGGAATCGGAACAATCCATGGCTTCTGAGCAAGTACCCATGCTAGTGCAATTTGAGCAGGAGTTGCATCTTTCCCTACTGCAATCTTCTTGATCAGTTCGACCAATATCTGATTAGCTGCAATATTTTCAGGTTTGAAGCGAGGAACAATACAGCGAAAATCTGAGCTATCAAATGTTGCACTGTTATCAATTTTTCCAGTAAGGAATCCTTTGCCCAGAGGACTGAACGGCACAAAGCCGATTCCAAGTTCTTCAAGGGTAGGCAGCAGTTGTTCTTCAGGACTTCTCCACATCATGGAGTATTCACTTTGAATCGCAGTCAAAGGCTGAACCCCGTGCGCGCGGCGAATCGTTTCCACACCTGCTTCAGAAAGCCCCCAATGTTTAACCTTACCTTCCTTGATTAGGTCTTGTACTACCCCGGCTACTTCCTCAATCGGCACATTTGGATCCACCCGATGCTGATAGTAGAGGTCAATGGTGTCAGCATTTAGACGATTTAGCGAGCCTTCAACTGATTGCCGAATGGTCTCCGGCTTGCTGTCCAACACCTGCTTACCATTTTCCATGTGGATACCAAATTTAGTGGCAATGACCACTTTCCCCTTAAAAGGTCTAAGCGCTTCACCCACCAATTCCTCATTCACATATGGACCATAAACTTCGGCGGTGTCGAAGAAAGTGACGCCTCGATTAATTGCTGCATGAATTAACGAAATCATCTCTTTTTTATCCGATGCCGGACCATAACCATGACTCATCCCCATACAGCCTAGACCTATAGCAGAAACTTCTAAGCCGCTATTTCCTAACATACGATTTTGCATTAGTTATCTTCCTCCCATTTCCACTTAAATCTTAATAAAATGATGGCTTTCTCCAATCTATATCTAGAGATTCCAATGCCCCCAAACATGTATATTTTCCATGTATTAATCATGGTAATCTATCTATTCCCTTATCAATAATTTGATCTTATTTCGTTGAAAATAAAAATGTGTGATAACTTACATCCTCATTATGCAACAAATGAAAATACGACTGGTATCTCAATCCTGTCAAATGATTGCATAATCCTCTCACAACCATTTACGCCGAAAGTATATTAGCTTTATAATGGGACCATCACAAATGAAGAAAACAGAGGAGAAATTTTATGTTTGAACAATTATATAGACAAAGAGTTGAGCTCGCCAAAATCATAGAGGGTCACACAGGACGAGATGGTACTCAAATGACCGCAATTAAGTCTTTATTTTTCTCCCGTTACTCTAATGATACTGGTCCAAATTACGGTGTTTACAAGCCTTCCTTATGCATTGTCGTTCAAGGGATGAAGGAGGTATTGCTGTCACAGGAGAGTTTTCAGTATGGTCCTGCAGATTACCTAGTTGCATCTGTTAAGCTGCCAATAACCGGACAAGTCACGGAAGCCTCTTCTGAAGTTCCATATCTGGCTCTCAAACTTGAATTCACACCAAGTGAAATATTGGAGGTATTACGTGAATTCCAAATGGGCACTGACAAGAAGGAAAATGCTAAACGAGGTATGTATGTCAGTAAAATAGGGCCATCTTTGCTAGACGCGGTAACAAGATTAGCACGGTTACTAGATACGCCGAAAGACATCAAGGTACTTGCTCCTTTAATCACGAAGGAAATCATTTATAGAGTTCTGCAAGGAGAACACGGAGGAATGCTAAAACAAATAGCAATAGAAGGAAGTTCCACCAATCAAATCAGTGACGTGATTGAACATATCATGAATAACTATGAAAAGTCATTTAAGATTGAGGAACTAGCAGAAATAGCAAATATGAGTGTTTCTTCACTCCATCGGCACTTTAAAGAAATAACCGCAATGAGCCCCATTCAATTCCAAAAACAACTGAGACTTCAAGAAGCACGGAGCCTGTTATTATCAGAATCAGCAGATGCAGCAGATGTTGCATTCCGGATGGGCTATGAAAGTCCATCACAATTTAGTCGTGAATATTCGCGTATGTTTGGTTTACCACCTAAAGAAGATGTAAAGCGCTTAAGAGATAACCAAGGCAAAATGATAGAACTGTGAATCCCCTTCCTTATGGTTGGGGTCCTTTTGTGTATAAGAAGAGAACCTATACTATAGAGAGCAAGTAAATGAAATTTTGTCGTAACTAACATTTTCGCAAAGACAGCACCAGCTTATGATCATTCAACAAAAAAAAGACCCAATCCCAAAAATGGATTGAGCCTCACATTAAACAACCATCACAAATTCAATGTTGAAAGACATTACAAAAGCCAGTTCACAACTTTTTTCTTTCAACATCTCCAGCCTTACAATAGCCCTTTTACTCTACCGTTACTGATTTGGCAAGATTTCGTGGTTTGTCGACATCACAACCACGGTGTAAGGCAGCGTAGTAGGCAAGTAATTGCAATGGAATAACAGAGATAAGCGGTGTTAATAATTCATGTACTTCTGGGATGACAAAACTATCTTCATCCATATTGAGACCATCCATTGAAATAATGCATGGGTTTGCTCCGCGCGCTACAACTTCCTTTACATTTCCACGAATACTTAAGTTGACGCTCTCCTGCGTGGCAAGGGCAATAACTGGTGTGCCTTCTTCAATTAATGCAATGGTACCATGCTTTAACTCGCCGCCAGCAAAACCTTCTGCCTGAATATAGGAAATTTCCTTAAGTTTCAAGGCACCTTCAAGGCCTACATAATAATCAACTCCGCGGCCAATAAAGAAGGCATTGCGTGTAACAGATAAGAACTCTCTTGAAATATGCTCAATTAGCTCCTTTGAGTCACAAAGTACTTCCATTGCATTTGCAATAATACCCAGCTCATGGATCAGATCAAAATCAACCGGAATTCCTTGGCTCTTGGCAGTTACTTCCGCTAAAATAGCTAAAACAGCCAACTGTGCTGTATAGGCTTTAGAGGAAGCAACAGCAATCTCAGGACCAGCATGCAATAACAGTGTATAATCTGCTTCACGTGACAAAGTAGATCCTGGTACATTCGTGATCGTTAATGTACGATAGCCCATCTCTTTTACTTTTACAAGGACAGCACGGCTGTCAGCAGTTTCACCGCTTTGTGAAATGAAGATAAACAACGGCTTCTTAGTCAGAAGTGGCATATTATAAACAAATTCACTTGCAATATGGACTTCAACTGGCAGTTTTGCAATGCTTTCAATAAACTGCTTTCCAACCAAACCTGCATGGTAAGATGTTCCAGCTGCAATAATGTATACACGGTCAGATTCATTCATAGCATGAATGATGTCAGGGTCAACGGTCAATGTCCCTTGCTCATCTTGATATGTTTGAATGATCTTACGTAAGACCAATGGCTGTTCATCAATCTCTTTTAACATATAGTATGGGTAAGTTCCCTTTTCAATGTCACTTGCATCAAGTTCCGCTGTATAAGGCTGACGGCTAATAATATCACCATTGAGGTTTTGAATGGTCACTTCATTCTTAGTAACAAGGACAATTTCCTTATCCATCAATTCGAGGTATTGATTAGTTACTTGAAGCATTGCCATTGCATCACTGGCCACAACATTAAAGTCACTACCAAGGCCTACTAGCAGCGGGCTCTTGTTTTTCGCAACATAAATGGTCTCACTGTCTTCTTCATCTAAAAGTGCAATAGCATATGATCCATGTAAAAGAGTTAACGTTTTCCGAAATGCCTCAATAACCTCTAAGCCCTGATTAACTAGCAACTCGATCAGTTGAACTACTACTTCCGTATCGGTTTCACTTCTGAATGAAACATCGGCTAAAAATTCACGTTTTAGAAGCTCATAGTTCTCGATTACACCGTTGTGAACAAGGGTAAACCGGCCAGATGTACTTTGATGTGGATGGGAGTTTGACTTACTTGGAACACCATGTGTTGCCCATCTAGTATGACCAATTCCCATATTGCCTTTTACATCTTCATTGACAATTTCACGTAAATCCGCAATGCGGCCCTTTTCTTTAAAAACATGAACACCATTTTCATTTTTTACAGCGATGCCAGCAGAATCATACCCTCTATACTCAAGCTTTTCTAAGCCTTTTAAAAGAATTTCTTTCGAGTCGTTATGACCAATATATCCAACAATTCCACACATTTTCTTTTTCCTCCCTGGAATCAGGGGGCAAGAATGCTTTTGGAGGCAGTACTTGCCCCCTTATCTCTGCTTTTGATTAAGGTATCTGTCTATACCTTTCTAATTTCATTACAGTTAGTATGCGCATATCCTTCTCTTTGTGCATAGAGTTGCCTCTAGGTTTTAAAGAAGAACTTTTCGGTTGTGCGAAGGCAACCGGGAGGTATCCGCCGAACATTCGATAACCCTCCTCCTCGTCAACTAATCAACTCTCATCTGATTAGTCCAGGCGCTTTTAATTTTCCTTGTGTCTACCTCTATCCTCCTTCCAAAGATTCGCTTTAATAAACAAGCATATTTATCTTACATGAAAGGTTAAACGTCCGTCAACTAAAACTTAAACATAAAAACATGAGTCAAAACTATCCTTAATAAAATATGCATAAGGGAACGAATCCGTTCCCTTATGCATAAAGACATAGTCTATCGCTATAAAGTTTTTCTCGTAGTAGAGGTACTTTATTAGAAGTACATTCTATTCCTTTAATTCCATTTCTTCTTTAACAACATCAACAATCCGGCTCACAAACGATTCACAAAGTTCCTCTGTTGCTGCCTCTGCCATGACTCGAACAAGCGGTTCTGTTCCACTTGGACGGACAAGAATTCTTCCGTTCCCTTCCATCTCAGCCTCAACTTGTTCGATTACAGCTTTTACCTTTACATTATCGGTAACATGGTTTTTATCCGTTACTCGTACGTTGACAAGCTTTTGCGGATACTTTTTCATTTCACCGGCTAATTCTGATAACGGCTTCCCGGTTACCTTCATGATATTAACTAACTGCAATCCTGATAATAATCCGTCGCCTGTTGTGTTGTAGTCTAAGAAAATGATGTGTCCTGATTGCTCACCGCCAAGGTTAAAACCACTTTTCTTCATTTCTTCTACCACATAACGGTCACCAACTGCTGTAGGTACACTATGGATTCCATGTGTTTCAAGGGCTTTGTAAAAACCAAGGTTACTCATGACCGTGGAAACAATGGTCCCATGTTTTAAACGACCTTGCTCTTTCATATACTTTCCACAAATGTACATGATTTGGTCGCCATCTACAATATTACCCTTTTCATCAATAGCAATTAAACGGTCACCATCACCGTCAAAGGAAAGACCTACATCTGCTCCTTTTTCTTTTACAAGAGCTGCAAGTGCTTCAGGGTGGGTCGACCCCACTCCAGCATTAATGTTTAATCCATTTGGTGAAGCTCCCATTGTCGATAAATCAGCGTCAAGGTCTGCAAATAAATGGCTTGCTAATGACGAGGTTGCTCCGTGCGCACAATCCAAGGCAATATGAATGCCTGAGAAGTCTTCATCTACCGTATTCTTCAGGTATTGCAGGTACTTTTGACCGCCTTCAAAATAATCCATCACCTGACCAAGTTCTGCCCCTGTTGGTCGTGGCAGTTGATCTTCCGGTAAATCTATATAGTTCTCGATTTCTAGTTCCTGCTCATCGGACAGCTTAAAACCATCCGGTCCAAAGAATTTAATTCCATTATCGGCAACAGGGTTATGTGAAGCAGAAATCATTACACCTGCTTGAGCCCCTAATGCTTTGGTTAAATAGGATACCCCGGGGGTTGAGATGACGCCCAACCGCATTACCTCTGCACCAATTGATAGTAACCCGGCTACTAGTGCTCCTTCTAACATATGACCTGAAATACGTGTATCACGGCCAATTAATACTTTAGGTCGATCTTTATCCTTTGTTAAAACATAACCGCCGTAGCGGCCTAATTTAAAGGCCATCTCCGGTGTTAATTCGCTGTTTGCTACTCCACGTACCCCATCAGTACCGAAATATTTACCCATCTTAAAAAATCTCTCCTTCAACATGTGTAATGCTATAAATTAGGCATTATTAGTAATAGTTATTTTTGCGGTGGATTGGTCAGGTGTCCATTGGACATCCGTTGGCCCTTTCACCTGGATTTTGACATCATGGGTCCCTTCGCTCAACCCAGTCAAGTCAATAAAAACCGTGAAATCACTAGGCCCCAGCTCTGTTACCGCCTCAGTCGGCCCATTCACTTGTAAATTAACAGTCTGACTTGCAGGATCATTTACTTCTGCTTTAAAATCATCAGCTAAGCCTCGAATGATTAAAGGGATGCCCGAGACCGTTTTTTCTTCATTCACGGCTGTTTTTTCTTCATTCACGGCTGTTTTTTCTTCATTCACGGCTGTTGTTTGTTCATCTACAGCTGGTTTCTGTTCCACTTTTTTTACCACTACAGTTGCTTTTACTAACTGAGGGGTCACCTTCGTAATTCCATTTGAAATGATCACAGGTAAGGTAAGTGTTGTGTTTTCAGTAATCTTACTTAAATCTACTTCCACCCGAACACTATCTGTATCTTTTAAGACCTCTTCACTTCCGGTAATTTTTGCTTCTGTTTCATCTAACTCAATTGATTCAATCGTAATCCCTTCTGGGGAAGTTCCTTTTTTCACAATATTGATCGGAACCGTTTTGCTGTTCGACTTTATTGGAATCGTCACTTTAACCGTTTCAGGATCAACCGTTACATCCAATTTATTTAGCTTTTTATCAAGTACTTGAATTTGTGCTTCCTTCGAAATGGTTGCTTTTAGTTTTCCAGTACCCTCAAGAGTGGCTTTTACGTAAGTAATTTTATCAATGTCACTTTTAGCACCGGTAATCTTTACTTTATTAGGCTCAACCTGAGGCAGACCAGCTGAGTAACCATCCTCTATTTGACCTCCATCGAATTCTGCTTCGACCCTGAATTCCTTCGTAATCTTTTCTTGCACAGACACCGTCACACTTGCCGGCTTCATGGTTGCCTTTAATTTATCAGATAAGTTCCTAATTTTCAGCTTTACATTCTGCTTTCCAATCTTCGCATTTGTCAAATCAACATATACCTCAAAGTTTTTTAATGCCTTCGCCGATTGGACATGTGTAATTGGACCCTTTATCGTGACATCTACCGTGTTCGGTATTCCTGAAACAACTAAATTCTCCGTATCATAATAAACTTTTACAGGGATATCCTTTATGGTCTCTGTTGTTTGCTCACCAGGAACATTAACATCTGTTAACTTTTGACCTGTATGTGGGACAGAGGAATATAATAGGACTGCCAATAACAAGGCCAGTATTTTTATAAACCAAGGATTATCAAACATTTTATCCATTTTGTTTTCCCCTCCAGTTCCAACGAGCTGAAGAAGCCTGTTTAGCTTTATTATGAATCACCATTTCACTGGTAAGCAGTTCCTTTAGTTCCTCCACTTTTAAATCACGATGAAGTTCTCCATTCCTTGTCAGTGAAATCCCTCCCGTCTCCTCGGAAACTATAACGGTTAAGCTATCGGTGACCTCGCTTATTCCTAAAGCTGCCCGATGCCTTGTACCCAGCTCCTTTGAGATAAATGGACTTTCAGAAAGGGGGAGATAGCATGCTGCCGCTGACACATTATTTTTTTGGATGATGACCGCACCATCGTGAAGTGGTGTATTGGGAATAAAAATATTAATGAGTAATTCCGAAGAAATATTGGAATTTAATCGTATACCTGTTTCTATGTAATCACTCATGCCCGTTTCTCTTTCAATTGAAATTAAGGCACCTATACGGCGCTTTGCCATATAATCTGTCGCCTTAACAATGGCTTCGACTGCTTTTTCCTGATTATCATCGTCTTGTGTACTGCTTCGCGAGAAGAATCTCCCTCTTCCTAATTGTTCAAGGGCTCTCCTGAGCTCAGGCTGAAAGATAATGATAACCGCAAGAAATCCCCAATTTATGGCCTGTTGCATCATCCAGCTTAACGTAATTAAGCCGAGCCACTCACTGACCACTCTGACAAGAAGAATAACAAGGATTCCTTTTAATAATTGAACGGCCTTTGTACCTCTTATCACGTTGATCAGTTTGTAAATGACGTACCATACGAGGGCAATATCAACAATACTAGCTAGATACTTCCAAATACTGAGATCCGCAAACTGCATTGTTTGTTCCTCCGTAACTTTCTAACAACATATAATTCATACAACTTATTTATTATAACATAAATTCACCATACAACTTTATTATATGTATGTGGTTAAAAAAACAAATCACCCTCGTGGAGTGATTTGTGTTTATTTAGTTTCAGGCTGGCCAAAGATATCTATTACCTCTTGAGCTGTTTTTTTCATATGATACCAAATCCAGTCGAAAACTTCATTTATTTCTTCTATTTGTCCTGTCACATGACCGGCAGAAGCTAAATACTTTTCTCCATTAATTACGGTAACATCACCTTGAACTTCGCCTTCTATCCGCACATTCCCATTGTGGACAACGACATCTCCTTTGACCGTTTCACCTTTAGGAACTATGACTGTATTATTTTGAACGACTAAATTTTTTTGCTTTGAGACAGAGAATTCCCGATCCTGGCTCCAGCTAGAAAATAAGCTTCCCATCATCAAAATAATAAAAACAGACGCTGCTGTAAGCATAGGATGGTTGGTAAACCACCTTTGCATCCACACCTTTTTCTTTTCTTTCGGCAGCTTGGCCAGCACATTTGCAGTGAAGCCCGGCGGCGCCTGCATGTGGGAAATGCCTCTAACAAACGCATCCGTCTTTTTTAATTCATTAAAAATAATCTCACACTCTTTACAGCTTTTGAGGTGGTCTCTTAAGATTTTTTCTTTGTCTAGGTCTAGTTCTTCATCTAAGTATTCATGCATGAGTTCGATAATCTGTTCAGGACACATTTATGTTTCACCTCATTATACATATCGTAATTGCTTCCTTAATGCCTCCCGGCCGCGATGGATTCTTGTCTTAACAGTTCCAAGAGGGAGGTCCAGAATTTCACTTATTTCATTTAAAGACATGTCCTCCATATACTTTAGGACGATTGCGGAGCGATATTTTTCTGGTAATTTTAATATTTCCTTTTGAACGGTCTCCTGCAGTTCTAGACTTTCTACCTCGGTCTCTGGTAAAGGAGAATCCGAGGATATGTGCGAATACATAGTTAACCCTTCTGTCCCAGCTACTTCCGCGTCTAAATAGTAATCTGGTTTCTTTTTGCGCAGCCGGTCGATACACAGATTGGTGGCAATCCGAAAAAGCCACGTTGAAAACTTTAAATCTTGGTTAAACGACTTGATGTTCACATAAGCACGGATAAAAGCCTCCTGTGCTATATCCTCTGCTTCATGTCGATTCCCAAGCATCCTGTAACATAGCTGGTAGACACTGTTTTTATATATTTCTACGATCTCACCAAAGGCATCTTGATCTCCTTTGATGACCTGTTTTATCCTTTTTTTCACAATTGTATCCATTAAGTTTCCTCAGCTCCATTGTCGCTATACGATATACGAACTTCAGCCAAAAAGGTTTCATTTTTTAAACGAAAAACTTCTCAATACCTTTAATATTAACAAATATTTACTAATGTGGAACAAAATATGTTTAAAGTTTTTATTGTGGGGGAAAAAGAAAGTATGTACATAGAAAGAGGTGGAAGATTATGTCTTCTTCATACCGTGGATTAATAGAAGAAATAGAGATTCAACGAAATAATATGATTCGATTAGCATCTGAAACTTCTCTGTCCAATCACAAAGTCATTGAAGCAAGTAAGCGGCTTGACTCTTTACTTAACAAATATGATCTGTCATTGACCCAGAGAGATATCGAAAGCTGCATAGGTTAGTATGCAGCTTCTTTTTTTATAATAGTTTTTCGCCAAATAATGATCCCATGAGCTCGACCGCGCAAATGGCTGTTTTATTTTTCTCATCCAGGATTGGATTTACTTCCACAAATTCTGCAGATGTAATCACTCCTGCCTCTTCAAGCATTTCCATTGCCAGATGGCTCTCACGGTAACTGATTCCGCCAATAACCGGAGTTCCCACTCCTGGAGCATCGTTCGGGTCTAAGCCGTCTAAATCTAGAGATAGATGCACACCATCTGTTTTTTCCTTTAGGTAATCAATCGTTTCTTCCATCACTTTAGCCATGCCTAATCGATCTATTTCATGCATGGTATATACTTTCATGCCCTTTTCCTTAATTAATTGTTTCTCACCATCATCGAGAGATCTTGCCCCAATAATGACAATATTCTCTGGCTTTACTTTTGGATTATAGCCGCCGATTTCGGTTAATAACGGATGTCCTAAGCCGATGCTTACGGCAAGGGGCATACCATGGATATTTCCTGATGGGCTGGTTTCAGCAGTATTTAAATCCCCATGAGCATCATACCAAATGACGCCAAGGTTTTGATAATGTTTGGAGACTCCTGCTAATGTTCCAATCGCGATGCTATGGTCTCCTCCAAGTACAAGTGGAAAGGCCCCAGATTGAATCGCTTCGTCTACCTTGTCGGCAAGCAATGCGCTTTTTTCTGCTACTAGATCTAGGTTTCGTAGATTAGATTCTTTATCAACGACTACTTCTGGTCTGCCAACAGGGATATCACCCCAGTCATGGATTTCATCAAATAGAGGCTTAAGGCGTTCATTGATTCCCGCGTAGCGGATTGCACTTGGCCCCATGTCTACTCCCCGTCTCATTTGTCCTAAGTCCATCGGCATTCCAATAATTGATAGTTTCTTTGTCATCTCATTTTCCCCCTTGCCTGTTATACTGACTATTTTAACCGTTTTCATAGTGATGACTCAACTCGACAAAATTCTGTATATATATGCGTTATTTTTAAAATATTCTGCAGTTAAGCGGTTACGTTTTAGGGGGGAGGCTGTTTCTGGTTTTTGAGAGGGGAGGGGGGTTAGGTTTGTTCCGGATTAATAGATGGAGTGTTGGATTTGACAAAACTTACTGGAGTCCTCTTTGAATTGTCTATAGACTGGGGCTTTGAGACAATATCTCTATGGATTTTTTTAAAATTGCCTTTTAGAAAAGGGCTATCGGACAAATCTCTTGCTGCTCCTAAATATTGTCTTATAAAAACCTTTCTATTGGACAAACTTCCTCTGAATATCAAAAAAATGTCCAATAGGTGGGGGCTATTGGACAGAACTCTTTTGAGGTCTCTTAAAATTGTCTTTTAGACATGGGCTATCAGACAATTCTCTTGACTGCTCCTAAATATTGTCTTATAGCAACCTCTCTATTGGACAAACTTCCTCTGAATATCAAAAAAATGTCCAATAAGTGGGGGCTATTGGACAAACTCTCTACTTTCCTTATAAAAATGTCTTATAGACAAAGGCTATCGGACAAAAATGGACCATTCCATATGAAATTGTCTTAGAGGCCACTCCTTTAAAAGACTTAACTGAAAAAATTGAAACCAATCTAACTAAATAATGATGTTAATATAGGATTTCCTTACCTTAATAATGAAATTTACCAAGTTCTAAAAATAAAAAAGCCTTAAACCATAATCATGATTTAAGACAAGATATGTAGTGTGATGGTGGAGTCTAGGGGGATCGAACCCCTGACCTCCTGCGTGCAAAGCAGGCGCTCTCCCAGCTGAGCTAAGACCCCATTGGAGCGGAAGACGGGATTCGAACCCGCGACCCCCACCTTGGCAAGGTGATGTTCTACCACTGAACTACTTCCGCAAGCTGCGGATAAATATTAAAAACTAAAATGAGCCATGAAGGACTCGAACCTTCGACCCTCTGATTAAAAGTCAGATGCTCTACCAACTGAGCTAATGGCTCTTGGCTGGGCTAGCTGGATTTGAACCAACGCATGTCGCAGTCAAAGTGCGATGCCTTACCGCTTGGCTATAGCCCAAAGATGTAATTACTTCTAGTATGTCCAACTTTTTTTAAATTATGAATGGTGGAGGGGGACGGATTCGAACCGCCGAACCCGGAGGGAGCGGATTTACAGTCCGCCGCGTTTAGCCACTTCGCTACCCCTCCATATTCAAAAAAAAAGAATGGTGCCGGCGAGAGGACTTGAACCCCCAACCTACTGATTACAAGTCAGTTGCTCTACCAATTGAGCTACCCCGGCGTAAAGTAAGGAAAATATATGGTGGAGGATGACGGGATCGAACCGCCGACCCTCTGCTTGTAAGGCAGATGCTCTCCCAGCTGAGCTAATCCTCCGAACTAATAATAGTTATTTTTCCTATTATGGAAAAATGGTGACCCCTACGGGATTCGAACCCGTGTTACCGCCGTGAAAGGGCGGTGTCTTAACCGCTTGACCAAGGGGCCATAATTTTTAAATTTAAGGTAAGCTTCCAAGCGGGCTCGAACCGCTGACCTCTTCCTTACCATGGAAGTGCTCTACCTACTGAGCTATGGAAGCGCAGCTATACTTTATGTTGACATAAAAATGGCTCCGCAGGTAGGACTCGAACCTACGACCGATCGGTTAACAGCCGATAGCTCTACCACTGAGCTACTGCGGAACGATAAGATAACAGCCTGGCAACGTCCTACTCTCACAGGGACAAAGTCCCAACTACCATCGGCGCTGAGAAGCTTAACTTCCGTGTTCGGTATGGGAACGGGTGTGACCTTCTCGCCATAATTGCCAGACTATTTATTCGACACTATTTTATTATAATGTCTTTTTTTTATTTTGCAAGAGAAAATTTAATTTTTTTTCATTCTCTCAAAACTAGATAATTTATAGAAGAAATTGGGTAAAAACGAGTTTATTCGCTTTAGACTATGGTTAAGTCCTCGATCGATTAGTATCAGTCAGCTCCACATGTCGCCACGCTTCCACCTCTGACCTATCAACCTGATCATCTTTCAGGGATCTTACTAGCTTGACGCTATGGGAAATCTCATCTTGAGGGGGGCTTCATGCTTAGATGCTTTCAGCACTTATCCCGTCCGCACATAGCTACCCAGCGATGCCTTTGGCAAGACAACTGGTACACCAGCGGTGCGTCCATCCCGGTCCTCTCGTACTAAGGACAGCTCCTCTCAAATTTCCTGCGCCCACGACGGATAGGGACCGAACTGTCTCACGACGTTCTGAACCCAGCTCGCGTACCGCTTTAATGGGCGAACAGCCCAACCCTTGGGACCGACTACAGCCCCAGGATGCGATGAGCCGACATCGAGGTGCCAAACCTCCCCGTCGATGTGGACTCTTGGGGGAGATAAGCCTGTTATCCCCGGGGTAGCTTTTATCCGTTGAGCGATGGCCCTTCCATGCGGAACCACCGGATCACTAAGCCCGACTTTCGTCCCTGCTCGACTTGTAGGTCTCGCAGTCAAGCTCCCTTGTGCCTTTACACTCTACGAATGATTTCCAACCATTCTGAGGGAACCTTTGGGCGCCTCCGTTACTCTTTAGGAGGCGACCGCCCCAGTCAAACTGCCCACCTGACACTGTCTCCCACCCCGATAAGGGGTGCGGGTTAGAATTTCAATACAGCCAGGGTAGTATCCCACCGACGCCTCCACCGAAGCTGGCGCTCCGGTTTCTCAGGCTCCTACCTATCCTGTACAAGCTGTACCAAAATTCAATATCAGGCTACAGTAAAGCTCCACGGGGTCTTTCCGTCCTGTCGCGGGTAACCTGCATCTTCACAGGTACTATAATTTCACCGAGTCTCTCGTTGAGACAGTGCCCAGATCGTTACGCCTTTCGTGCGGGTCGGAACTTACCCGACAAGGAATTTCGCTACCTTAGGACCGTTATAGTTACGGCCGCCGTTTACTGGGGCTTCGATTCAGAGCTTCGCTTGCGCTAACCCCTCCTCTTAACCTTCCAGCACCGGGCAGGCGTCAGCCCCTATACTTCGCCTTGCGGCTTCGCAGAGACCTGTGTTTTTGCTAAACAGTCGCCTGGGCCTATTCACTGCGGCTCTTCGAGGCTATGAACCCCAAAGAGCACCCCTTCTCCCGAAGTTACGGGGTCATTTTGCCGAGTTCCTTAACGAGAGTTCTCTCGCTCACCTTAGGATTCTCTCCTCGCCTACCTGTGTCGGTTTGCGGTACGGGCACCCAATATCATCGCTAGAGGCTTTTCTTGGCAGTGTGGAATCAGGAACTTCGGTACTATATTTCCCTCGCTGTCACAGCTCAGCCTTTACGAGAAGCGGATTTTCCTGCTTCTCAGCCTAACTGCTTAGACGCACATATCCAACAGTGCGCTTACCCTATCCTCCTGCGTCCCCCCATCACTCAAACGATAAAGAGGTGGTACAGGAATATCAACCTGTTGTCCATCGCCTACGCCTTTCGGCCTCGGCTTAGGTCCCGACTAACCCTGAGCGGACGAGCCTTCCTCAGGAAACCTTAGGCATTCGGTGGATGAGATTCTCACTCATCTTTCGCTACTCATACCGGCATTCTCACTTCTAAGCGCTCCACCAGTCCTTACGGTCTAGCTTCAACGCCCTTAGAACGCTCTCCTACCACTGACATCGAAGATGTCAATCCACAGCTTCGGTGATACGTTTAGCCCCGGTACATTTTCGGCGCAGAGTCACTCGACCAGTGAGCTATTACGCACTCTTTAAATGGTGGCTGCTTCTAAGCCAACATCCTGGTTGTCTAAGCAACTCCACATCCTTTTCCACTTAACGTATACTTTGGGACCTTAGCTGGTGGTCTGGGCTGTTTCCCTTTTGACTACGGATCTTATCACTCGCAGTCTGACTCCCACGGATAAGTCTTTGGCATTCGGAGTTTGTCTGAATTCGGTAACCCGATGAGGGCCCCTAGTCCAAACAGTGCTCTACCTCCAAGACTCTAACTACGTGAGGCTAGCCCTAAAGCTATTTCGGAGAGAACCAGCTATCTCCAAGTTCGATTGGAATTTCTCCGCTACCCACACCTCATCCCCGCACTTTTCAACGTGCGTGGGTTCGGGCCTCCATCCAGTGTTACCTGGACTTCACCCTGGACATGGGTAGATCACCTGGTTTCGGGTCTACGACCACATACTAATTCGCCCTATTCAGACTCGCTTTCGCTGCGGCTCCGTCTCTTCAACTTAACCTTGCATGTAATCGTAACTCGCCGGTTCATTCTACAAAAGGCACGCTATCACCCATTAACGGGCTCTAACTACTTGTAGGCACACGGTTTCAGGAACTATTTCACTCCCCTTCCGGGGTGCTTTTCACCTTTCCCTCACGGTACTGGTTCACTATCGGTCACTAGGGAGTATTTAGCCTTGGGAGATGGTCCTCCCTGCTTCCGACCGGATTTCACGTGTCCGGCCGTACTCAGGATCCACTCAGGAGGGAACGAAGTTTCAACTACAGGGCTTTTACCTTCTATGACGGGCCTTTCCAGACCGCTTCATCTACCCCGTTCCTTTGTAACTCCATGTTGAGTGTCCTACAACCCCAAGAGGCAAGCCTCTTGGTTTGGGCTAATCCCGTTTCGCTCGCCGCTACTTAGGGAATCGCGTTTGCTTTCTCTTCCTCCGGGTACTTAGATGTTTCAGTTCCCCGGGTCTGCCATCCATACCCTATGTATTCAGGTAAAGATACTGCTCCATTACGAGCAGTGGGTTTCCCCATTCGGAAATCTCCGGATCAAAGCTTACTTACAGCTCCCCGAAGCATATCGGTGTTAGTCCCGTCCTTCATCGGCTCCTAGTGCCAAGGCATTCACCGTGCGCCCTTTCTAACTTAACCTAAAAGGTTTTACTCTATTTAATAGAGAGAAAAAACTAAAATGGCGATTTTACTCGGTTTTTACTTGGTTTCTTCTATACGATTATCTAGTTTTCAAAGAACGAATATACTCTTGAGAGATTGTACTCTCAAAACTAAACAAACAAAAAGCGGTCAACTTCTTATCAGTCCGTAAGGACTGCATTATCCTTAGAAAGGAGGTGATCCAGCCGCACCTTCCGATACGGCTACCTTGTTACGACTTCACCCCAATCATCTGTCCCACCTTAGGCGGCTGGCTCCTTACGGTTACCCCACCGACTTCGGGTGTTACAAACTCTCGTGGTGTGACGGGCGGTGTGTACAAGGCCCGGGAACGTATTCACCGCGGCATGCTGATCCGCGATTACTAGCGATTCCGGCTTCATGTAGGCGAGTTGCAGCCTACAATCCGAACTGAGAATGGTTTTATGGGATTGGCTAGGCCTCGCGGCTTTGCTGCCCTTTGTACCATCCATTGTAGCACGTGTGTAGCCCAGGTCATAAGGGGCATGATGATTTGACGTCATCCCCACCTTCCTCCGGTTTGTCACCGGCAGTCACCTTAGAGTGCCCAACTGAATGCTGGCAACTAAGATCAAGGGTTGCGCTCGTTGCGGGACTTAACCCAACATCTCACGACACGAGCTGACGACAACCATGCACCACCTGTCACTCTGTCCCCCGAAGGGGAAAATCCTATCTCTAGGAGTGTCAGAGGATGTCAAGACCTGGTAAGGTTCTTCGCGTTGCTTCGAATTAAACCACATGCTCCACCGCTTGTGCGGGCCCCCGTCAATTCCTTTGAGTTTCAGCCTTGCGGCCGTACTCCCCAGGCGGAGTGCTTAATGCGTTAGCTGCAGCACTAAAGGGCGGAAACCCTCTAACACTTAGCACTCATCGTTTACGGCGTGGACTACCAGGGTATCTAATCCTGTTTGCTCCCCACGCTTTCGCGCCTCAGCGTCAGTTACAGACCAGAAAGCCGCCTTCGCCACTGGTGTTCCTCCACATCTCTACGCATTTCACCGCTACACGTGGAATTCCGCTTTCCTCTTCTGCACTCAAGTCCCCCAGTTTCCAATGACCCTCCACGGTTGAGCCGTGGGCTTTCACATCAGACTTAAAGGACCGCCTGCGCGCGCTTTACGCCCAATAATTCCGGACAACGCTTGCCACCTACGTATTACCGCGGCTGCTGGCACGTAGTTAGCCGTGGCTTTCTGGTTAGGTACCGTCAAGGTACCGGCAGTTACTCCGGTACTTGTTCTTCCCTAACAACAGAGCTTTACGACCCGAAGGCCTTCATCGCTCACGCGGCGTTGCTCCATCAGACTTTCGTCCATTGTGGAAGATTCCCTACTGCTGCCTCCCGTAGGAGTCTGGGCCGTGTCTCAGTCCCAGTGTGGCCGATCACCCTCTCAGGTCGGCTACGCATCGTCGCCTTGGTGAGCCGTTACCTCACCAACTAGCTAATGCGCCGCGGGCCCATCTGTAAGTGTCAGCCGAAACCGACTTTCAGCTTTTCCTCATGAGAGGAAAAGGATTATCCGGTATTAGCACCGGTTTCCCGGTGTTATCCCAGTCTTACAGGCAGGTTGCCCACGTGTTACTCACCCGTCCGCCGCTAACCAACAGGAGCAAGCTCCTATTGATTCGCTCGACTTGCATGTATTAGGCACGCCGCCAGCGTTCGTCCTGAGCCAGGATCAAACTCTCCAAGAAAGTTGATTTAGCTCATTTTGTTACGTTGGCTTCATTTCATAAGAAATGAATATTATTGTTTGTTGACGTTTTTGTTTGTTTAGTTTTCAAAGAACAAATCACCTTATCGCTAAAAGCGACTTTTATAATATATCATCCGCAACCAGCAAAGTCAACAACTTTTTAAAAATTATTTTTTACTGTCAGCAGCGACGTTTATTACTATAACAAGATAATAATTATATGTCAACGTATTTTTTAATTTTTTTACTCTTAGCCCTTTCTCCGGTCTTTTGTGCCTTTCCGTAAATATTTAAAACATTCTTGAGGAGATGCAACCCGCTTAAATAAGGTAAAAAGAATCTTGTATCTTTCTTCCATTGACCTTTTCACAATATGGTCAATTCGATCATCTTTTAAGTCAAATAAAATTTCATCCATTTCTCTCTTAATAAGGTATTCCATTTCTTTTACTTCTTTCTCACTTATCAGAAGCCCAAACATTGAAAAACCTCCAGCGAAATTTTCTAGTTATAGTAGTCTTTTCCAAAAATAGAAATATTATAATCAAAAAGTTTAATCATATTATCAAAAAAAAAAGCATAGTTTGAGACAAGGAAGTATTGGACGAGGTGGGAAGAATGAATTTCTTTTTTGTATTAAATGGAAAAGCTTTAAAAAATGTTTCACTGATTCTCATTGCCGCTTTTTTCACAGCATGGTTCCTCTACCTGGAAAATTTAGTCCAGATACCTGTGTTTTCCACTAAGGACAGCACAAATGCTATTTATCGCGGTGAAAAAGATTTAGCCCTCACGTTTAATATTGGCTGGGGGGATGAAAAAGCAGAGCCTATTTTAGATGTACTGAAAAAAGAGAATGTTAAATCTGCGACTTTTTTCCTAGCGGGTTCCTGGGCAGAACGTCATCCTGACATTGTCAGCCGTATTGTTAAAGATGGCTATGAAATTGGAGTTTTAGGATACGATTATGTCGATTACCTTGATGTGGAGGATGCGAAAATCGCAAAGGATATTTCCAAAGCCCAAGAAGTCTTCACTAAATTAAATGTAAAGAATATCAAGCTTTTACGGGCACCGACAGGTCATTTTGATGAGCGTACATTAAAAATAGCGAAGCGTTATGGATATACAGTTGTTCATTGGAAGGTTGACTCTAAGGATTGGCAAAATCCTGGTGTTGAAAAAATAGTGAAAAATGTTAGCAGAGCTGATGAGGGGGATATAGTCCTACTTCATGCCTCAGATTCAGCAAAACAGACGGCGACAGCACTGCCGTTGATTCTTGCTGATATTCGACAAAAAGGACTAAAGCTTGTATCAGTATCAGAAATGATTGCTAACGGCGAAGTCCAGTCTAAAGAAATCAATTAACTTGAATTTTAACCAATAAAACCGCCCATATTACATGGACGGTTTTTTAGTCATTTTATTATTTTTAGTTGTTTTTTTTTCTTTAGGATTGGTTTGCTCCGCTCGTTTTTGTCTCTCTTGTACGGATTGAGCGTTTAATTTATGAAGTATTAAAATTTGAAAGGCATTACATGCTAGTAAAGAAATCATCATGAGGTAGAACCCAATTCCTCTCATTCTCACGAAGCACTGGAACCCATTCAACTAATGTCGCAACAACCATAAAAAATAACGCAGGGATAAAAGCTCCTCGGTTTGTCTGTTTTACTTTATACCATGCAACGACAAGGGAAACTGCTAAAAGAAAAATTGCCGGTCCTAAGTATGGGAGCACGGAATCCCCTGGCTTTGCAAAGTTCTCATAACGAAGGTAGACTAAATCGAATAAACCAAACAGAACAAGAACGACTTGGACAGAATTCCATAAGGATACTGATTTAAATATGCCTAATCCAAAGCGGTGGATTGTTAAATAAGAAAAGAAGCCCATTTGGCTAATCATACTAAATAGAAACCCCATACCAATAAGCCAAACCAACGTGGATAAAATATCGATAATTTTAAAATGAATAAAATAGGGCTGAAATTCATCCCAGCGAATGATAAAACCCACAATAGCCGTCGTGACCCCGCCAACTAATAATGTGGACATAAATAGTCTTACCCAATTACGGCTTGTCACACCTCAAACCTCCAGAATACTAAAATTATTTCATACTGATTGTATCAATCAAAATGTGAAAAATCCATAATTTCATTTTTTCAGCGAATAATCTCGCTGTAATTTCTCATCCTAAAATTAAGGATTTATATGTGAAAGGGGCTTGAAAATGAGAAGAAAAAGTATGGTGCTCCTCCTGCCCATCGTGTTGTTCCTGACTAGCTGCTCTTCTAGTAATGATTTAAGCAACGCGGTACAGCCTGATTATGACCAGACAAAAAAAATGGTGGTTGATATTCTTAAAACCGATGATGGTAAGAAGGCAATTCAGGACGTTATGACCTCTGATGCGATGAAGGAAAAGCTTGTTATGGACCAAAAGGTTGTTGCAGACACCATTCAAACAACTCTTACATCCGATAAGGCCACTGATTTTTGGAAAAAAACGTTTAGCGATCCTAAGTTTGCCCAAGGCGTAGCTAAAAGTATGAAGAATGAAAATAAAGCTTTATTAAAGGAATTAATGAATGACCCTGAGTATCGGGCCATGATGATTGAAGTTTTTCAAGAACCGGAAATTGAAAAACAAATGGCTGATGCTCTCAAAAGCAAGGAATACCGGGAACACCTTCAAAAGGTCATTACAGAAACCATTAATAGCCCGCTATATAAAGCTAAAATACAAGAATTACTGTTAAAGGCTGCAGAGCAAGAATCAAAAAAATGATTATATTTTTACAAACAAAAAGCCTCTTCCAATTAAGGTAGAGGCTTTTTCTTATTTTTTCAGCAGACTTGTCACTTTTTCAGCAATTTCCAAATATATTTTTCCGATTTGATGATCTTCTTGGTATACAGATGGTGCAAAATCTTCATCATTCCAATCAGGCTGGTTCAGCGGTAAGCGTCCAAGCAGAACCGTATTTAATTCTTCGGCTAGCTTGTCTCCTCCGCCACGCCCAAATACGTATTCCTTTTCACCCGTTACTTTGCTTTCAAAATAGGCCATATTTTCAATAACACCAAGTACTTCATGTTCGGTCCTTAATGCCATTGCTCCTGCGCGTGCTGCTACAAAAGCAGCGGTCGGATGTGGAGTTGTGACGATAATTTCCTTACAAGAAGGCAGCATCGTATGAACGTCTAAAGCAACGTCCCCTGTACCTGGAGGCAGATCTAATAACAAATAATCAAGCTCTCCCCATTCTACTTCACTAAAGAAACTATTCAACATCTTCCCTAACATCGGTCCACGCCAGATAATTGGGGCATTGTCCTCTACAAAGAAGCCCATTGAAATGACTTGAACTCCAAACCGTTCAACTGGAATGATTTTTTCGCCGCGGACAACTGGGCGATTCGTAATGCCCATCATATCAGGCACACTAAAACCGTAGATATCGGCGTCAATCAGTCCAACCTTTTTGCCTAAACGAGCTAGCGCAACAGCCAGGTTAACGGATACCGTTGATTTACCGACGCCTCCTTTTCCACTGGCAATCGCAATAAAGGTTGTATCCTTAGAATTAAGGAGGGTTTGATTGTTCTCGGGTTCTGCATTGCGATGTTGTGCCATTACTTCTTCAGGCAATTCAGCAAATCGGATCCCCACGGTAGCTGCTCCTGCCTCCTTTAACACATTGACAATTTGCGTTTGAAGCTGCAGCTGTTCACTTGTACCCGTTTTAGCAATTAGGACCTTAACACTAACATGGTTCTTTTCTTCTTTAATTTTAATTTCTTCGAATGCATTTAATTCAGCTAATGTTTTATGTAAAAAGGGCTCTTTGAGGCCGCCCAGAACTTCACGGACTACTTTCTCTGTTAACATAAAATGCACCTCACCTATGAATTCATTTCCAATTTCAGTATACCATAACCTAAACAAGAAACAGTTAATTCAATCACTGTTTCTTAACTATTTAACATAAAAAAACGGAAGATGCCTCCATCCCCCTTAATCTGTTTCTTTTAATTCTTTTTCATTCGTAAAGTAGCGCAGGATTCCGTTATTAATAGATGCGGAAACTTTTTCTTGATAGGATTCCTTTTTTAACAGCGCCTTCTCTCTTGGATTAGAGAGGAACCCTACTTCCACTAAAACTCCAGGCTTCTTGGCATTTTTCAGGATATAGACCTGATTAATTGGCTTCGCCTTCCGTTCTGTGTTTTCGAGATTTCTGCGGAGTTCTTCCTGAATAAATTTTGCTGCTCTCGCATTTTCTTTATGCTGCGGAGCATAAAAGGTTTGGGCACCACTCCATCTAGCGGATGGAATCGCATTTAAATGAATACTGACAAATAGGTCAATATCTGTATTATTTATCATTTTTAATCTTTTTTTGAGGTCCTCTACCTTCCTGCGGCTATATCCCCTTGTATCAGGATCAGCTAAATCCTCATCCTTTTCCCTCGTCATAATCACAAGGGCTCCTTGTCCTTGTAAATAATCACGAACATTTTTGGTGATTGCTAATGCGATATCCTTTTCAAGCGTTTGGCCCGTGCCTGCCCCGCCATCCGGCCCGCCATGGCCTGCATCCAACAAGATTATTTTTCCTGATAAAGGAAGGTTCCAGGTTTTCCATGAATTATTTTCACTAAAATCATGCTGTAGTATAAAAAATAACACAATTAATCCTGTAATAAAGCTAATAATCTTTATTCTGCGTTTAGCCACCCATATCCTCCTTCCCGCTCGTCCCTGTTCAGTTAACTATATGGGACAAGGGGAAGTTTTAGAACTGTAAAAAGCATCCTTTAAGCTGTGTACTGAGAAGCTCCTATTTCTTTATAGGAACTCCCACTGTAAGTACGCTGCAGGATGCTTTTGATTTACCAAGGTTTAATGTAATCTCAACTTATGACGTCTCTGCCCTTTTTCATAACCTTCTCTCCACCAGACAATAATATATTGTTCGCATAGATAATAAAGGGATTCACTCATCGTGCCTTCTTGTCCATTTCCCCAGTAAAGTAGAAAATTATAAAGGGTATCAATCAGATGCTTTTCTTCTCTAAAACACCGTTTGCGTACATCATCTACTGTTTCTCCATAATAACCAAACTTACTGAATTTTGCTCCCAAGAGAAACGCCTCTAAGGCGACATCATAACAGGCTTCCTCTATTCCTGTATTCATCACAAAGCTTGTCGCAAGGCTCGTGGAACCGAAGTATTGTTTTACTCTTTCTTTCAATGTATTAATGGATAAATCCCGCAGCACGGAACGTTCATATTTAATCTGCTTTTCACGTCGTTTTTCTTTAAAGGTTGTTATAACTGTCACTTCTTTTCACCTCTTAGGACTATTCTTTATCCCTTAGGTCTAAGAAATGCAAAGTCGTGATTTCCAATTTTTAATATCACTTTTTCGTTGGGACTCTCTAGACCGTTGTTATTCATAATCCTTCCAATATAGGGAAACGATAATATCAGGCTAAATAGGGGTGATGAAAAATGGGCTGGTTCTCAAAACATACTCAACATGAAAGAGATGAATTGGAGAAATATCTCAAGAGGTCAAAAGATTTTAAAAAGGTCTCCTATATCAACGAACCCACGAATAAACAGTTTTCTATTTGGTTCATTTCGACCATTATTGATGAGAGCATTTTACAGGAGAACGCCCTTCCCTATTTATTGGAGAAACCATTTGAAAAAATTGAAGATGTAAAAAAAATTATTGCTCTCGCCGATGTACAAATTAGTACAGATCCAAATGAGATTGAACAGAAATTGTTCAATGGTTATGCCCTTTTGACTTTGGATTCTGACCGCCATCATTATGTATTTCTAGCTGCACAAAAGGAACTCGTCCGAAGCATTTCAACACCAGAAGTGGAGTTCAGCGTAATCGGCCCGAAAGAAGCCTTTGTTGAATCAATAGATCAAAATGTAAACCTTATTCGCAAACGGCTTCCCGTCAAGGAATTAATTGTTGAAGAGATGACACTTGGGTCGCTTTCCAAAACAAAGTTATCAATTTTATATCTTGATGGCATCGTTGATCCTGCCAATGTTCAAACCGTTAGGGAACGACTTAAAAATGTAGAATTTGATGCGATTACGGATAGCTCTTATATCGTTCAGCTGATTTGCGATAATAGAAACTCTCCATTTCCACAGCTTTTGGATACGGAGCGGCCAGACAGGGTTACGTCTATTTTAGCTGAGGGGAAAATCGCTATATTCGTAGATGGTTCGCCGCATGCCTTGATTACACCTACTACACTCGTTGAATTTTTCAGTTCCTTTGAGGATTATTTTTTAAATTGGCTGTTGGCCTCCTTTTTCCGGTTAATTCGGCTCTTTGCCGTTGCATTTTCGATATTGGTAACACCTGTTTATGTGGCAACATTATCCTATCATTATGAATTAATACCGACAGACTTGATGAACACCCTGGTTACCTCCCGAAGAGATATACCACTTCCGCCTATTTTAGAAGCATTCTTCTTAGAGCTGACCATTGAGCTCCTAAGAGAAGCAGGAGCCCGTCTGCCCACAAAGGTAGGTCAAACAATAGGTATCGTAGGGGGTATTGTAATTGGAACTGCATCCGTTGAGGCTGGATTAACGAGTAATGTTCTCCTCATCATTGTAGCTCTTGCTGCATTGGCCTCCTTTACAACCCCTGTTTATAAAATGGGCAATGCCATTCGGCTGCTCCGCTTTCCATTTTTGTTTTTTGCCGAGCTCTGGGGGCTGCTGGGTATTGTCCTGTGTTTTTGTTTTTTAATGACCCATTTAATCCGGCTGACCTCTTTAAACAGGCCTTTTTTAGAACCTTTATATCCGCCTAGAAGAACAGACCTTAAGGATTCTCTTATCAGACTGCCATTTAGCAAACAATCCTTACGACCACAAGCACTTAGGACAAAAAATCCTGTTCGTTATCCTGAAAGAAGTGACATTGACGAGTAAAGCGGGGGAGGGTCTATGGAACATTTAGTACCTGAAAAAGCAAAAATATCGCCTTTTTTGGTTTTTTTTCTAGTGCATACCATGCAGCTGGGCATTGGTGTTTTAGGGTTTCAGCGGATTATTGCGTTAACAGCTGGATATGATGCATGGATTTCGGTCATTTTAGCCGGACTAAGCATTCATATCATTATATATATGATGTATAAGATTCTTGGAACAGTTAAAGGCGATTTTATTTCTGCCCATTCCTTTGTTTTTGGCGATAAATTGGGCCGAATCATTTCACTTCCTTTTGTTCTTTACTTTTTATGCGTCGCTTTAATCCTGCTCCGGTCATTTATTGAAGTAGTTCAAGTCTGGATGTTTCAGGATATGAGTACGTTTTGGTATTCCCTCGTTTTCTGTCTGCTAGCTGTCTATATCATATTTGGCGGCTTTCGTACCGTCACAGGGGTAGCCTTTTTTGGAGTGGTTCTTCCATTCTACTTAATATTCACCTTTTTCTTTGCCTTTCCCTATTCGGATTTCAGAAACTTACTTCCAATCTTTGATCACTCGATCAGTGATTTGATTAAGGCAGCCTATCATATGTCACTTACCTATCTTGGTTATGAAACACTTTTATTTTTTTATCCTTATATCAAAGATCCCGAGAAGTCTAAGAAATGGGCTCACTTGGGTGTCCTATATACCACCATTCTCTATACTGTCGTCGCCTTAACCACTTTTTCCTATTTTTCTGAAGGTCAGCTGCAAAAAAACATCTGGGCTACCTTGACTATTTGGAAAGTGGTCGAGATGCCATTTGTGGAGAGATTTGAATACATTGGGATCGCTAATTGGAATATTGTCATCCTGCCTAATGTCTGTATTGCCCTTTGGTGTGGAAGCCGGATTTTAAAACGGGTTACCCGCCTTAAACAGAAGCACGGTGTCCTTCTTTTATCGGCAGTGGTTTTAATTTTGATAAATTTTTTAAAAACACGAGAGCAGATAAATACCCTACTTGACTACACAGGAGTGGTTTCCTTTTTCCTAAATTATGTCTATATCCCTTTTCTGTTTGTTCTTGTGTTGATTGTAAAGAGGGTGAAAAAGAAATGAAAGTTCTTTGTGCTGTTCTTATCCTATCAACATTCCTTACAGGTTGTGTTCAGAAGGAGATTGTTGATGATGTCAATCTAGAGACTGGAGCTGCCTATGATTATATAGGCGGGAAGATTCGCGGGACTGCATTAGTTCCTATCTATTTATCAAATAAATCCGTTAGTAACAAAACCTTTTCATCTTCCTCTAATTTAAGCCGGGATTTTATAAGAGATGTACAACGCCAATCTTCTGACCCACTGGTAGCAGGCAGTCTTAAAGTGGTCCTTTTTGGTGAACGGCTTGCGAATGAAAAAGGAATTTTGGACTTAATTGACTCCTTTCAACGTGATCCAAGCATAGGGGCAAGATTATACTTAGCTGTAACAGAAGGAGATTCAAAGTCTGTGATTAATGGAAACTATGGAGAAAGAGGCAATGCGATTTATCTATCCCACCTTATCCGCCATAATATGCAATCAAAAGATGTGCCCAAAACGGACCTTCAGCGTTTTTTATTTGATTTTAATCAGAAAGGAAAGACCCCTTATCTTCCCCGCTTAAAAAAGTGGGGGAAGGAAGACATTGAAATTAGCGGTCTCAGCTTTTTTCGATATGGGCATGTCGTCGATACCATTTCAGCTGACAAGATGTTTTACTTTAAGCTGTTAGTAGACAAATACAGTAAAGGAACTTTAAAAGTGAATCTTGGTAAAGATGCTGCTGCCATTGAAAGTATTCGTTCAAATTACAAATTGCGGCTTTCTTCAAGAAACCCTTACAGGGTTACGATCAACATCAGTATAAAGGCCATCTTAAATGAATATTCGGGCTTCCGTATAACACCCAAGAAATTAACAAATATAGAGAAAAAACTAGAAAACAATATTGAATCCGAATGTGTAAGGTTAACTAAAAGATTTCAAGAAAAAAAACTCGACCCTGTAGGATTCGGCCATTTTATTAAAAGCAAAACAAGACATTTCGATTTTGAAAAGTGGGAAAAAGATTATAAGGATTTACAAGTAAATGTTCGGGCAAATGTAACCATTACGGAATCAGGAGTCATAGATTAATTTTAGATTTAGAGAGGTCGGCAGTAAAGGTAATGGAAACAGAATGAAAAGGTTTAATCCAAATATTAATATTGATTTAACAATGCAGCCAAATATTAATAAAGAACTTCAAAAATGTGACTTTCAATTTTAATAACATTCTGTGACAATCTCTACGCCATGGACAGAGCAATTTGAGGTACAGGATAAAAAAAGGCTCCTAACCAATATGGTTAAGAGTCTTTGGATATTCGTAAAAATCTTTTAAAACTAAAAGAAACCCGGCACAGTTGCCCAACAGTCTCTTCTAACTAAGCAGACTCCCTTTTAACCAGGCACGAGGACGATAAGGACCGACCGGGATTTGAATCAAGCTTGTTTTTCCCCTTGAATTAATCCCATAAAGTTCATCACATCGGTACGCATCAAATCCTAATAAGGGGTGCCCCCCCATCCCTAATGCACACGTCACCAAGAGCAGTCGTTGAATGAGTATCCCGGCTTCCATTTGTTGAATACGGTAACCTCTATATCCCAAATCCTTTTTTAGGTGGTCCTTGTCGCCAACAACATGCAGACAGACCGGAACTTGAAACAGATTTACATTAGGCATGGTTAATCCATATTGCAAAAACTCCCGAAAATCCCCCTTGGTTATTCTCTTTAGTGCATGAGTGCTTTTATCATAAGTGTAAGCACCATTTGGGACTCCCTCTACATTATAAAAACTGCCGTACAAATCGACACGAGTTTCAGCATTCCCATGCATTTCATAAAGGTCATTCTGATATGATAAAGAGAATGTCTCTTTTAACAAAGTGGCCAGCTGTGTTTGACTGACTTTACCCATGATAAAATCATTATCAGGAGAACGCCTCTCCCTGCAAACGGAGGCGAGATCGTAGGAAAAGTCTTCGGTAAATGGCAGCAAGATGGCCTCCGTACCTAAGGAAGGCTCAGCAGGTTCATCGTTCTTTATCTTCACAAATAGCTCGGTCGTTTCCAATAACGATGCTTCATTCATTTTTCTCAGCATCGGGTAATCAATAACTTTCTTTGAACGATTATAGGTCTCATGCATCAGCAATGGAATTTCCCTGCACAATTCTGTGTCAGAAATATTTTCTTTCCCATTATTATCGTTGTAAGCAAACTCGATAGGTCGATGATTGGCTAATGGGATAACCGCATAAACGCTTTCATCCTGCTCAGCTAGCCCGAGTAAATGATTGATCGACCGATCGAGAAATTGGTAGCATACCTGTGAAGAAAACCCCATTCGATTCGCGACCTCTAATGCTTGCCCAATTAACACACCGGCATCTAGCCCTTGGAGTCTATAGGAAAAATTATTGTATTTGTAGAAATTCTTCCAATAAACCGTTGAGACAAAAACCGTACAGAAACAGTCAGAAAGGTCACTCCTATTTCCAAGACTTCTTGATAAGTAGGAATCGTAATTTCCTTCTCTTAATAAGAGGAGACGGTGGTGTGCCACATCATAGTGATAAATTCCCTCTGGTGCGTCATCCAGCTTTACATACACATATAATTCATTAGGATATAATGCCCCTCCAGAGGGTACAAACCTCCGTAATAACTGAGCATAGCTTACATTTGCTCTTTCCCTATTATCCGCGCTTAAGGCGGCTTGGGAATAGTGAGTTAGCCCGTATACATACCATAAGAAATGACCCAGTTCCCTTATGCTGGGTTTTTCTTGAGTTTCCCGTCCGTTTAGCGTTAACGGGACATCTGCATTCAGTTGGATCTGTGGTAACCCGCGATACAGTTTATAGGAAAGCGGTGCATCTTCCCAATCCACTTGCCAATCCGGGGGAAAGAGTTTTTCCGTATTAAAATGAAGATGGTGCAGAAATGTTTCAAGCTCCAAGCTTACACCTCCTACTATTCATTTATGGGAACGGGTGGGGATATGGATTTAGCTGTTCATACGATAACGGCTGTTTTATAAATCCAAGTTTCATTGGTACTTTTAGGACCCTCTCCAGCCCTTTCACACGGATAAGATGCTGGCCGAATGTCATCGGTAACATACCAGGAATTAAAACTTTTACACAGAATAATCCGTTTCGTCTGGTTATCGGTGTCGTTTGGTCAACAACAATCACTTCGAGGTCCAACCGGCGAAACCTTTGAAGAATGTCCTCAAGGTCTTCCTTCAAATCCGTATTTACTGGTGGCTCTTTAAACTCTTCAGCAAACGTCCGTAATGGACGTTGATCATCCAATAAAAAATCCAGCCGTGCCTCTGCTTCCTTCAGACCATAGAGCATGCCATGGTCCTCCATGGTACGTACTGCGAATGGGTTTTTTAACATTACTTCATATTTCTGCCGGTTTTCTTCCAATTTTTTGTCATGCCTAACCATCATTCCTGCGAGCTCGAAAAGAGAGCTTTTTACGGCCCTTACAGGATCAGGATTAGCTCCGGCCGCACAAATCAAGTTTACACCCTTGGAACTTCGATTTTTTGCCACTGCCCAAACACTTGGAATTCCATGTTCCATTGTCGAATTGTAAAAATGAAGCTCATATCCCGCCACCTCATGTATTCGGTCGACCATCAGTTCTAATTCCTTATTGTTAGTGGAACGAAGGTCAAGACGCGGAAGCGGAAGTTTTGCATACCAGGTTAACAAGAATGAATCGCGCTCGACGACCTCCATAATGGCATGGAAAATAGCCTCCTCCAAACTTCCCCCTAAAGCACATCCATTAGAGGTCTCATAAACAAAGCCCTCCCCATAGCCCAAACTGTAATAGGCGAGCAATTCTGGAACTAGTATAGGACGTTTTTGTAAAAACGAATATCCCCAGACCCAATTCATAGGGTCATCAGGATGGAATGGCTTAAACGGAAAATGAGGCTGAGCATATTGTTCTGTTTCATGTAAACCTACTTTTGCAGGATTTAGTGCTTTATCCTTTAGATGATGATAACTATCACGTACTGCTTTCCTTTTGCCTCGAGGCTCGACCCCGCAATATCGTTCTAATCCCTCTAAAATGGCAGTCAACTCACTCATTTCATAAGAATTAGACCTGCCGGCTACTCCTTCATCTCCTTCAAACAGTGGCATGTTAACCAAAACATCTGCAAATGGCAGCCTTATGTCCTGCATTTTTCCATTCATGACCCCAGTACGGTAATCAAGATAATCTTTGACCAGAACTGTTTTCAATTCATCCATTGAACGGGAGCGATAACCAGCATCTTTAATTTTAGGACTAGACTCTAGCCTAATTTGAGCTAATTCTGGTGTGTCATCAGGCAATGGACTGCAAATCGGGCACAATGGATCAGGCAAGAATAAGTGGCTTTCGTTCGTTAATGTTCTCAGATTAGTAATGAACACTCTTTCTTCCAAGCGGCCGGGTTCTCCTTGAAGAATTCTCTCCACTTCGTTACAGATCAGGATTGCCATTTGCGATAGTCCTGTTCGTGTTGCCCACGCATCGCGCAGGACGTCCCCACCTGTTGCCATTCTTAGTTGAAGCTCCCACATTTCACGCCGGTCAGGTCCAGCTATCAGGCGCCTTATATCCATACAGCGGGAACATCCCGGTGTATCAGGGCGTACTAATGGACCAATGATTCCTTCTCCAAACGAAACGAAGCCCCTAAGCCAGGGGATACCAGTATTCCTATATTTTTCTTCTGCTTTTTGATGAATCGATGACTGCCAAGAATCATGCAGCACTAGGGCTAATTCTGTTTGTTCGGGGACCTGTTCAAAAAGGCCTCGACGGCTTACATGATAACTGCCGGATAATTGTTCAAAAACATAATCTGCTAATAGACCCTCTCCGTCAATGAGAATATGGGCAGCCATTAGGATTCCTCCTCCCCGACCTGTACACCATAGACTCCGGCCAATTCTTGTTTTAAAAAGGGTTCTAGCGTAAGGTCGTAGACAAATAACCGTTTTCTGTTTCGATTTAGGACCTGAATAGAGGATTGTAATAGCTCAAAGTGTGTTATATCCTCACTGGAGTTGAAGTTAAGTTTGGTCTCTTTCCTCTCTAGAAAAACCGCAGACTCTATCTCTTGCCTAAATTCGGAGTTTACCTGGTTCTGACTGTCCAGAAGCGCTTGTTGCAAAGCAGTTTGTAATGCCAATGTTGGAGTTAAATCTGCCCTCATGTACAAACGGCCATTCGACCTTACCCATATAACTGGAAAGCCTAGTATCTCTTCTTTCAAGCCGATTGTCGGGGCACCATTCAAAGTAGTCAAAGCGTTTAAATAAAATCTGCATCGTTGATCTTCCATTGTTCCTAGCTGCAATCGATAAACCTTATTGAGTTGATCCGTCTTTCTTTTTCTCAATTGTTCATTTAAATATTCTTGCAACCCGCGGCAAACTGCCTCTGAAATGGTTTCCCCTGCACCGATACCGATAAATTCTCCTAGTCTATCCGTATCAATTGTATTTTTCTCATTTTCGAATCGGTAAAGGGGTGAATTCACCAATCTGGCAACATACATTTCAATGCCGGTCAGCCCTGCCTTTCTTTTTGCTTCCTCATGGGTTAAACCCGCACAAATAACTTCTGACAGAAGATCTGCCGGTCCCTCTGACAGTGGGTTAACTGCTTGAACATAGCACTGTGAAAGAGGAAGCTGCGTCAAATCCCGCTCCTCCCAGGTATGGAAAATACCGATTTCCTCTGAAGTTAATCGACTGAAATATTCCAAAAGGATAACCGGGTCAACCCTTTTTTCCGAATCCTGCTTAAGTCTTAAATCAATTTCCTCAACCAGCCTTGGCGTAACCATATTAGATGTTACCAAAGGATGTGTGATGAATGCTATCCAATCTCCTTCCAATGTTTCACGATCAAGCAGGTAAATTTGATTATCTTGATTAAAACCTTCAATCCCAGATGCCTTCTTGAAAAATTCGAATACGGTAACATTCGCTAGAATTGCTCCCACTGTTGAAGAAAAAGGCTGATCATCCCCATTAACCCGCACGGCAGTTTGATGAATTCGGCGCCATGCAGACTCCCAGCATCCGTCTGATTCTGGATGAACCAATGGGCCAGAGAGCCCCACATGTTCTAAACAGAGGGCCGGCAAAAATGTCTTCTTTTCTTCCTTACAAACTTGATTAAGATCTCTTACTTGTTTTATATTTCCGTCTTCGGAAACATACAGAATCCAATCAAAGGGCTGAACCACTTCTTTCCAAAAAATTTTTCCTGTCGTTTTAGGAAAGGGGATTTCCACTATTTCAACTTCGGCATCTACCTTTCTGGCATTCCGCGCCAATTCACTGAGCCGCACCCGATTGGTAGGAACCGTATCAGTTATCATGATATTTAATTTAGGCAGCCCTGTTTCCAGCAACGCAGAAACCAACGATATCATAAAAGACCCAGAGCCGACCGCGAGAACCTTAGCTTGACGGAACTCTTGAAACTGATAGGCACCCGATTCCACAAAATTCTCGATAAATTCAATTTGGGAAGCATGCCTTTCAAGAACGTTACTATTTAATTGATGTGGGGTATCTTTGCTTATATCCCGAACAAAGCCATTTTTGTACAGCGTTTCTCCAATTTCATATACCCTGTCACGATATGGGGCCGTTAATCCCTTTGTTAAATCTCCCAATGTTTGCTCCCCATTAAACATCGGCATTAATGTTTCAATCCATTGATAAATCGTATTCCCTTCCATTCGAAATGAACTTAAGTTATTTCGAAAATACACACCACCCTTTGGGTCTGGGAGAAAAAAGGTATCCCTTTTTACCTTTAAACGTGTGGACGAGTTAAGTTTTGTCATTCAGCTCCTCCTCATTCCTTTCTACTTCTACACTATCAGTTTATGTACGATTTTTTGTCCAATATGTTAAACACAGTAAAGAAGCGCCCTTACGGCATATCCTGCAGGGGCACTTCCTTTTCATAACCTTTTTCTAGAAAATTCCGCAGTCAAAACAATGGTTAAATGATAGCAATGCCGACACAGTTATAGCAGCTATAACAACCATAGCAGCCTCCACAGCCTCCACAGGCAAAACCGAAGCAGCTAAAGCCAATACCAAAACCAAAGCCTCCGCAACGACCGAATCCTCCGCAACGACCGAATCCTCCGCAATGATGAAAGCCTCCACAACGACCAAATCCTCCACAGCGGCCAAAACCTCCGCAACGGCCAAAGCCACGCGGATCTTGGCCCTGAGCATCGATAGGAATTAACTCACCCACTTGGAATTGGTCCATTCCCAACGCTTGTAAATTATTCTGAAAATTATGCATTTCTTCCTCCCCTTTGTATTTATTCAACTGGTTAAACCTAAAACCTGAATAGAGAGTGGTATAAGCTAATTTGTCAATTTTGTAAATTCGGAAACAATCAGTTACTTGTGTACTCTCTTCAACAAAATATGATTTTTTCTAGGACGTTGTTACTGATGTATTAGCCTATTTTACGGCTAGGTATCATGAGATGCTGATTCATTACAGAAATTTATTTGAAACTTATTAGATGCAAATCTGATAAAGTGACAAAAGTACAAATCACTACGAGACCTAGCAAATCAAAATATAGTCAAGTTAGGCACAAAAAAGACCCCCAACCAAAATCGGTGAGAGTCTTTAATGATTAATCAATACGTTTTGGAACTGAGGGGAAGACGTTTCTCTATTTTGTGTGTATCCTTAGGTTCTTTCCAGTAAACACTCCTGGGGTGGAACTTCAATAAATCCTTCAATACTTGGCTGCCGCAGCGCCCCACCTTCCGTCCATTCAGCAAATTTAATCTTTACCGTCTTTTCCGGCCGCACCCAGATGGCCTGGGAATGGCGCTGAGGTTTTTGTTGAAAAGGATAATGCGCAACCGTAATTCCGTTTAATTCCTTAGTTAAGTCTTTCCAATCACTTACCGTCATTTTACCTGTTCCCTGTATGCCCGACATATTGAAGTTCTCCTTGAGAGTCATATAGGCCAAGTAAAATCGAGTTTACAATATCATGTCCTAAAGTAAAACCACCGATGACCGCGATAATATCTCGATAATTTTTTACTTTGAGCCAGTCATCGCGTTTTTTCCCAATTGAATAAGGAGAACCGCTCCTTTTCAGCACTATCCCTTCCATGCCTTGTTCCCTAATCGCACCAAATAATGCTTCTGCTTCAGTGACAGAGGGGACAAGTTGAATCTGACCGTTTGGTTTGATGATATCCGCAAGTATTTCATTTCTTTCATGAAAGGACTTGTTATGAATCCACTCTCCATTCAGGTAGATGACGTCAAAAATCATATAGATAATGGGCACAGACTCCGCAGCCATTTTTAAACGTTCAAATTTTCTCAAACCATCACGTTTCATTACTTCATGGAAGGCGGGCTTTCCATTTTCCCCTAATGCAATCACTTCACCATCTAAAATAACGGAACTGCTGGAACAATATTGATGGATGTTTGTGATCTCTGGATAATGCAATGTTCTTTCATTCTTTTTCCGATTATAAAGCCGTACATCCTGATTTTCGGCATAGGTGAGGATTCTAACTCCATCCCATTTCACTTGTGCAATCCATTCGTCACTTGTTGGAATCGTATCACTACTAACAGGTTCCATTGCAAAAATTGGCTCCAGATATATCACCCCAAATTTTAGATCATACATAGTTTAAACGAAAATCACTGAAAATATAGAATAACAGGAGGTCGTAAACGTGGAAGAAGTAGTAGTTGACGGCAGAATGATTGAAATTTCAAACCCCGACAAAATGATATGGGAAAGTCAAGGCATCACAAAGATGGACTATATTCGATATTTGGTAGATATATCCCCCTATCTAATGGAACATGCCAAAGAAAGATTATTAATGTTGTGGATCTATCCAAACGGAATAAATGGCAAAAGGATTGAAAAAAGATCAGTTCCACAGACTGCACCAGAATGGATTTGCAGTACCTTCTATAAGGACAAGGAAAGAATCCTATTAAATGATAGGGCTACACTTGTTTGGGCAGCAAACTATGGTGCGGTTGAATTCCATGTACCGTTTGATCGCCATGATAAACCCGATTATCCTTTGGAAATGGTTTTCGATTTAGATCCTCCCGATCATAATAGCTTCAACCTCGTGTTAGACGTCTCAATCAAACTGAAGAATCTTTTAGAATCACTTGGTCTTATCTCTGTACCAAGAACTTCGGGTTCTTCAGGTATGCAAATATTTATTCCTATTCAACCCGATTACACCTTCGAGGAAACAAGAAAGATCAATGCCTTTGTTGCTCATTATTTTGCCGCCCAAATGCCGCAGCAGATTACGCTTGAACGAGTAGTTTCAAAAAGAGGAACCAAGCTATATTTTGATTACTTGCAGCTATGGAGAGGACGGACGATGCCGGTGGTTTACTCGGCAAGGGCAAATTTGAATGCCACGGTGGCCACTCCGCTTACCTGGAAGGAGGTAGAAGCCGGTGTTATGCCCACCGATTTCACCATTTTAAATATGAAGAAAAGACTGCAAGAAAAAAGGGATCTGTTTAAGCTGATAACAACAGAGAAACACAATCAGTCCCTAAATGATATTCTCGGATTTATTAAAAAACACGATATTTAGTTGTACTTCAACCCTTTATTAAATTCAAGATGGAAAACAAGGACACAGGTTATACAAAATTAATAAAACAATAGAAGATGATTAAGAAAAGGAGCCTATTTTATAGAGCTCCTTTTACTTATTTAAATATTTTTAAACCGTCTATATGTTCTTTGAGTTTTTCAGAAACTCCAGGGGACTGTATTTAACCTAAGACTCTCAACCCGATGAAGCATGCGATCTCATGCGAATTTCGTAAGAAGAAAATAGTCTGCCGTATAAATAAGCAAAACTGAGTTGTAGACATGAGGCTATGTAAAAAGGCAGGGATAGGGAACCCAATCCAAAAAGATAGCCTGTAATATACGGTCCAATGGAGGTGGGCAGCCTCATTGAAAAAAGATTGATGCTTGATGCAAAGCCGCTCCGCTGGTTACGTGTTAAACTCACACTCAGCGCCTGCTGTGCCCCCTGCGTACCTCGATTTAAAGCCGTTCGGAGCATATAAATGACAGAAACGAGTGCGTATGATGATAGTAAGGGCATCAAAATTAAAAGCAGACTTCCGATCAAACGGATGAAAACAATGGACCGGATTGTCCCATGTTTATGGGATAATCTTGCTTGAAAAATGGAGGTAACTCCGGTCATGAAGAAAGTAATAGCCAATGTGCTGCCAATTTGAGCATGGCTTGCCCCAAATTTAGCCGAAAACCAATAGGACATCATCGGGCCGGTCAGCCCAATGGCAATCCCATTAAGTATGTTAATGGCTGCAAGCTTCAATACCGCTGCATTTTCTTCATGCAAGATTTTCTTTTCTTCATTCCTCTGTCCCTCTTTTTTGTTTCCTTGGTGGTTTTCGGCTTCTCCTCCTTGAATCGTTAAAATGATGGAGGCTGTGATCAACGACGCAACGAGAATATAGCAGAATAGAAGGCTATAAGGAGATACTCCAGTTTTCAAAAACGATGCAGCCCCCGCTAGCACTGCTCCAACCCCCATCCCGAAAAAACTGAGAGCATTATTCAAACTGTATACTCCGCCGCGTTCTGCTGTTGGGACAAAGGATGCCAGCCAGGCCTGCTCTGCAGGGGCACATGGACTGGGTGAACCAGCGTCTGCTTTTCCAAATCCGGAAAGTGTAATCGCAATAGACAAAAAAATTGGGTTAGTGGTTAATACCCCGATCAGTGCACATCCGGCGGTAACTAGTTCAGAGATAAGGACAAACGGTTTTCTGCCAATCCTGTCACTATAAACACCTATAAAGGGTGCAAGGACAACACCGAGCAATCCTCCTGCAGCAAGCACACTGCCAATCGCTGCCGTGTTCCACCCCAGCGCATCGAGATACAATGCCAATTCCACTACCATCATGCCTTGTCCAATACTGCGAATAAAATTTACCAGCATAAGCCGCTTGACCACCGGATGTATTTGAACAATTCCTGGAAACTTCATTTTGATCACTACCTTTTCATTTTTATAGGGAATATTTAGAATTACTAAGTTTCTACTTAAAAGGGTGCCAATTCTCAATTTCCTTTATTCATAGTCATAAACAAACAAAGTTAACCGTAGCATTACATGTTTACATGGGATTGATGGTAAATTGAGGGATAAGCTAAGGACTGCAAAGGGAAGGATTCGTTTTGGCAGGTAACTGGAAGGGCATTATTTCAAAAAAAATGGTGCTGCAGGGTATGTACGTATCCCCTGCAGCACCACTTTGGCAACACCTATTTTTTTATAACCGTTTTATTGCGGATCGGTCCTGAGAATACCTCCGATAGATTAGGGGGGATGATGATTCAACCGGTTTGCTGTTGGCATCCTGTACAGCTTTTTCAATTAAATGATGTTCTGGTGCCCATTGGCAGACCGGGTCGGTCGCATAAGCATCTCCCGTTAAGGCAAAAGCCTGACAGCGGCACCCTCCTCCATCCTGGTGCCTCAAATCACAGGGGAGACAAGCTTTGGGCATCCATTCTTCCCCCCGGAAACGGTTAAAAGATTCAGATTCATACCAAATATATTCTAGCGATGACTGACGGACATTTTCAAAAGATAACTCTTTTATTATCCCGGCGGTTGGACACGGTAGGGCAATTCCATTCGGCGCTACCGTAAGACCAATAGCTCCCCATCCCCCCATGCAAGGCTTGGGTGCAGATGTATAATAATCAGGAATAACCCATATAATTTCCATTTTTTGCTTCAGTCGTGCTTTGGCGGCTTCATAGACTGCACTTGCACGCTCAATCTGTTCCCTGCTTGGCAGCAGTTTCTCCCGATTTAGCAGCGCCCAGTTATAATACTGGGTGTTCGCCAGCTCCAACCGTTCGGCCCCCATTTCCTCCGCAAACTGAATGATCTCATCCACCTGATCAAGATTCATTCGGTGTAACACCACATTTAATGACAAATGCATTTCTGCCTTTTTTACAGCAGTGATAGCTTCTCGTTTTTTTTCAAAGGCTTTGTATCCGCCGATAAAATCGGAAAGCTTCGCTTCTGCCGCTTGAAAGCTCACCTGCACATTTACTAAACCTGCTTCCTTAAGCCGTATCGCTTTTTCCGTTGTTAAGCCAATACCGCTTGTAATGAGATTGCTATACATCTCTAATGCAGCAGCGTGGCTGATAAGGGATTCCAGATCATCCCGCAAAAGCGGTTCGCCGCCAGAAAAATGAACTTCTACTACTCCCAATTCGGCGGCCTCCGACAAGACCCGGCTCCATTCCACTGTTGAAAGTTCCATGGATTCTTTAGCCATTTCAATAGGGTTTGAACAATACGGACAATTCAAAGGACAGCGATGGGTTAACTCAGCAAGCAGCGAAAAAGGAGGTTGAACTGCACTATGACTCCTCGATTTCATGGTGAACCACCACCCATCCCTGATCCGCCATTTCCTGTAAAAATCCGGAAATGTCTGCCTCCATTGTTTTCAAATCAGGCAAAGCACCCGAACTCCTAGTTTCTGAGCCTTCCATTAGAGAGGTCCTGATGGATTCAGTTATGGTGTTCACGGTCTGGCTCCCGTCGCATAAACGAAGGATCGATGCTGCAGTTTCGTTTAGGACTACGACCTTTTCCGGTAGCAAAAGGAGATGTTTTTCTCTCACCTTATCAAATTTTAATCGCGCCTTTGCAGCGAGTTTTGGAAGACTGCCTGTTACAAAAATAGACTCCACCACCAATCATTTATTCTTCCCATTTTACGATTCACGGGGATAGGCCTTTTCAATCGCATCAAGCTGTGCCCATAATACATCACATTTGAACCGCAAGGCGTTGACAGCCCGTTGCTGTGATTCTGGTGTTTGACAATGGGTTAAAACAAGTCTGAGTGCCACATCCGAATCACTTGGTGCTTGAGTCAAGCGGCTTTGAAAATAATCAAGCCCTGAACGGTCAATCCAAGGATACAACTGCTCAAAAACCTTTATCCTTTTTGAGATAAGGTCAGGCGAAAACAATTCCGTCAAGCTTGAGGCAACGGCTTCAATCCACGGTTTTGTCCGAGCGAAGTTCACATAGGCATCCACAGCAAATCGAACGCCCGGGACAACATATTCCTCCTGTATGACTTCTTCCCGAGACAATCCTACCGCTTCTCCCAGCCGTAGCCATGCTTCAATACCGCCATCTTCTCCTGGCCTTCCGTCATGATCAAGAATACGGCCAATCCACTCTTTCCTCAGTTCCCTTGACGGCAGATTGGACAGGATAGCTGCATCTTTAATTGGGACTGATTTCTGGTAGTAGTATCGGTTGGCCACCCAGCCGCGGATCTGTTCTTTGCTTAAGTTTCCTTGGTGCATCACGATATGAAATGGATGTTTGTCATGATAGGAAGAACGCCCTACATTCCTTAGCCGCCCTGTGAACTCATTCGCCGGCCAAAGCTCTTCCCTTTTTTTATCACGGCTAATGAACCCCTTTTGCTCCAGCAAAAGTCACACCTCCATTTCCATGCCATCATAAGCAACTTCAATACCAAGCCGCTCCAATGTATACCTCTCCACTGAATCCTTTTTCAAAATAGGGTTGCTGTTGTTAATGTGGATTAGAATTTTTCTTTCTGCCGGGAAAGAGGCTAATAATTCCAAAGTGCCTGTTGGTCCGCTAATCGGTAAGTGGCCCATGCTTCTTGCGTCACGAGCGGCTGCCCCCATCCCGGTTAATTCATCTTCCGACCAAAATGTTCCATCTACCATCAGGATATCGGCTTTTTTTAAGCAGGCTTCTATAGCCGGAGTGATCCTTTCTAATGTAGGAAAAAAAGCAAGACACTTGCCCGAATCCTCATTATGAAGAACCAGTCCAACCTCCCAAATATCTTCTTGACCGTCCAGCTCCTGGCTCGACTTGGCATATAGCGGCGGTTTTTTCGAAACGGGAACCGGCTCAACGATGATGGTTCCTTCTGTTCCCTCATGTAATGGTTCCACCCTTTGCCGAATGCCTGGATTAAGAGACTGCCATTCCCATGAACAATAGTCTTTTAGCATTGGAAACACCGGAAAAGCGGAGTACAAGCAGCTTCGTACCATCTTGGTTCCAAAGATCGTCATACTGGAGCCCTCCCGCAGTGACAATAGCCCAATCGTATGGTCGAGCTCCGCATCTGTTAAAAAAACCCCGGCAAGAGGGGTCTCTCTTATGCCTGGACCTGCATGTAGTGAAGCAAAAGATTCAATTTGCCTGAGAATATCCGGGCCTGCATTTATGAGGTACCAGTCCTTTTCATTGGCAGTTACCGCAAGCGAAGATTGTAATAACGGCCGGAGTGAATCGTTTCCTGAGCGGACTGCCCGACAGTTGGGACAGGCACAGTTCCACTGCGGAAAACCTCCTCCGGCCGCTGCTCCTAATACTCTAATTCGAATTTGGCTTCAGTCCTTTCCCTTCGATGAGGGCATTGTTTTTTTCAATATTCTTTGATTTTCCAAATAACCTGCCAACCTGCCAACCTATCGCCATATTTACTACAGCCATCAGGATAAATAGCAAATAGTCCCCTATTGGATCAGGAAGCAGGAGATCGACAAGCAGCCATCCTCCTGCTGTAGCACCCCCGATCATCAAGCCCATCACTGATTTTAAGTAACGATTCATTGGCACACCCTCCGTGTTTTGGTTAAAATCATGAACTAGAGGCAAGCAGTCTGCTACTTGGCGATGTAGGAATACATCGTCACCTCGGAACACGTGTTGATTATTTCGTACTCAGGCTTTAACCACATGTGATCCCCCCCTTTCAAGACACTTTCAATAATGATTATTTCTTAAAGGAGTGTCTGATTTTACCTTTCAACACAATCTTATGTCTGTGGAAACATCAAAATAACTAAAATTTCAACATGAAGTTGTCCAAACCGTGTTTTGCAAAATGTTGCAAAAAAGGACAAGCTTGGAGGCACACACTCCTTAAAATCCCAAAGAACAACCTGAGTCCGTAAACTCAGGTTGTCTTGTTTCTATTAAATTACTTGTTCTGAGACAGCTATTTTGCCAATACTTCGGCCTGATCCTTATTAACAAGACCTCCAGGCGTACGTCCGCCTCCGTTAACGATTTGATTTACTATCTTCTCTTCAGACATGGATACACCAACATGGTTTAGGTCAGGGCGTGTCCGTGACTGAATTAAAAATAACCTGAGCTTATCAAAGCTCAGGTTAAAAACATCCATTTATTCACAAATTCTTCAATTGAAGGCAGTTATTATTACTTCAAAGGATTTATCCCAACGCACGGTTTAAGAATGATTCGGGATACCTTTAGTTTTTCAACATCTGCCTCAGTACTGACTATTCCTTAAGATAAAATCAACTGTCCATTGACCCTTTTGATTCAATATTCCATGTGTATGAAATGACATTTCAGAAGTATCGGGTCTGTAATTATGCAGCTGTGCTATTATCGTTCCTTTATACTCATTATTACTTACTTTCTTAAACGATTCTGATTCCTCACGAACTAACGTATGCCCAATCCAAATATACGGGTTTTCAATCAAACTTTTAGTATTTGAACTAACTTGTATATTTGAATTTGAGTATATCGTATAATGCAGTTGAATGTTTTGGCCGTGGTTTATTATGGAATAGTCATTGATGGTTAACCTGATTCCGTTATCCTCGGATGAACCTAAGCCCTGATTTGATTGAGCATTGGACAAAGTTGGGAAGGCAAATCCTAAGAGTAAGGAAATACAGGCGGCACCAATGAATCGCACGGTATAATTCGGTAATTTCCTCATTTTACCACCATCCTTATTTTTCGCGAATTTCTGATGTTTCTCCAATTTATAATTATCCTTTTAAGAAACCAGTAAAGGAATCGAATCGGGGTGTTTCTAGAGTAAAAATCATTTCTTTTTGGAAAGCCAATCCGCTAGTGCTTCTGCCTCTGCACCTTTAGCCAAGCCTGCTGGCATGCGGTCGCCACCATTAAGAATTTGATTCAATATGTCCTCTCTAGACATAGTTTTACCTATGTGTTGAAGATTTGGTGCTGTTGCGCCTTGAAGATTATCCCCGTGACAGGAAATACAACTCCTTTTGTAAACCTTTTCCGGATCGATAACAACGTCTGCTTCCCCTTGTAATTTTGCATTTTTATTTACAGCTCCAGGTTTTAACTTACCTCCAAGACCATAAACAACAACCTTCGTACCACCAGTAATTACTGCAACATATTCATGGCCGTCAACGGTATATATGGAAGGTGCCATTTTGATTTGTTTTCCTCCACTTTGCATCTTCCATAATACTTTACCTTTTTTAATATCAAGGGCATTTACGTTTCCATCCAATTCCCCGTAGAAAGCAAGACCGGAAGCAGTGCTTGTGAATCCGCCATACATCGGATCGTCCGTATTCTTTTGATATACTTTTTTCCCTGTATTCATATCAATTGCTGTGATGGTACCAGAAACATCAACATCTTTTGGCAAAGGAAGTATCTTTGTACCTGGGAAGGTATTATTATCTTTTGCAATCTCTTCTGCATCTTTAGCTGCTACCATTAAATTAGGGCTATTAATACCTGGAATAAGAACATAGTTGGTGTCAGGGTCATATGTCTCTGGAGCATAGCTTTCTCCACCTGGAGTCCCTGGCCATTGGAGTTTAGCTTTACTCTCATCGCTTGGTACGCTCGAATGTTCAATTTTTACAAAAGGTACCCCATCATAAATGGTTTTCCCCGTTTTTGCGTCCCACGCATACCACTTTCCATTCTTACCGCCTTCAACCACAACCTTCTGTTTTTTCCCGTCAACCTTTGCATTGAGAATCATCGGTGTTGCGGCAGCGTCATAATCCCATATATCATGGTCTACTTGATTGGATGACCACCTAAATTTCCCTGTTTTACTATCTAAAGCAACAATAGAATCGGTATATGGATTTTTTCCTTTTCTATCTGCATCGTAAAAGTCCGGAGCTGGATTCCCTACTGCAAAATACATCATGTCAGTATCCGGATCAAATGACATCGGTGTCCATACGGAGCCTCCGCCCGTATATTTACCCTTCGCCCAGCCTGTTCCTCTTTCAGGAACGGTCCAAAACGGCTCTTTCCATAGCGGTTCCAGGGTATCTGCTTTAAACGCCCAAACAAAACCTCGTGTACCATTATCACCGCCGCTGCTTCCAACGTAAACGTTGCCATCATAATACATCGGAGCTGAAGATTCATAATATCTGTTTTCTAACTTGATAGAAGGTTCATGATCCCAAAAGTTGACCATTTTTAACAGTTTTCCGTTCTTCGCATCAAGTTTGGCCAGCCGATTATCTATCATCAAGACAAATACATTTCCATTGGCCACTGCGACACCCCTGCTTGCCACATTGGACTGCCATGGCAAACTAGTAAGATGATCAAGTACGTCCTTGGGCGGTGTCCATGCCCAGAGTTTCTTTCCACTTGCGGCATCGATCGCAAACACATGATTTTTCGCACTTGTCACATACATGACCCCGTCATGGACGACAGGGAAATCTTCTTGTAAATTTGGAACATCCTTATTCCAATCTAAGATATCCTGCTGCCATGCAATCCCCATTTTTTTTACATTATCTTTTGTAATCTGTTTATAGGGCACATGTCGGGTATGTTGAAAGTCATACCCCCAATTTGGGAATCCTATCTCATCTTCCTTTTTTGCCTGGTTGGATTCCTTGGTTTCCCCTTTTTTGTCTTTTGCATTATTCTTGTTATCATTCGACTGACAGCCAACTATAACCATACTCGCTAGAATAACTAAACCTAATGACTTTAAAAATCGCATCACGGAAATACCCTCCTGACATGAAATAATAAATTGCATCTTTGATGAGGAATTTATATTCTTTGAGTCTTTAAACCTCCTTAAGGCATTCCAATTTTTATAAGAACATTGGTATATTTACCTAAGGCACAATAAATTATGCAAATGTAACTATTTTTCCCTCCCCTCTTTTGAAGTGCGGGTGATAAGTTTTCGATGAATTCCACTTTACCTCATAAACGATGAACAATCCCTGTAATGAGTAAATGGTACCTTTATCAAAAGTTTAATTGTACTGTTGTACAACCAATTACTCATTTTAAGCATAAAAAAAGACCCCCAGCTAAAATGACTGAGAGTCTTTGAAACGTCCATATTAACGTTTTGAGAACTGAGGCGCACGACGAGCACCTTTAAGACCGTATTTCTTACGCTCTTTCATACGTGGGTCACGAGTAAGTAATCCAGCGCGTTTTAATGTTGGACGGAATTCCGGATCAACCTGAAGTAATGCACGAGCAACACCATGGCGGATTGCGCCAGCTTGACCAGTATATCCACCGCCGCTTACGTTTACAAGAACATCATAGCTGCCAACTGTTTCAGTTGCAACTAGTGGTTGTCTTACAACAACACGTAATGCTTCAAATGGGATATATTCTTCGATTTCACGACCATTAACTACAATTTTACCTGTGCCTGGAACTAAGCGCACACGTGCGACAGAGCTCTTACGACGACCAGTACCGATATATTGAACTTGTGCCAAGTTATTTCCCTCCCTCTAAATTAACCGCGAAGTTCGTAAACTTCAGGTTGTTGTGCTTGATGTGGATGCTCACTGCCAGCATACACGTGTAATTTTTTGAACATTTGACGGCCAAGAGAATTCTTTGGAAGCATGCCTTTAACTGCAAGCTCAATCATTCTTTCAGCGTAGTTTGTACGCATTTCTAATGCAGTTCTTGTTTTTAAACCACCTGGGTGCATTGTGTGACGGTAGTAAATCTTGTCAGTTAATTTTTTACCAGTTAGTTCTACTTTAGAAGCATTAAGAATAATTACATTATCACCAGTGTCAACATGTGGTGTAAAAGTTGGTTTGTTTTTACCGCGTAAAATTGATGCAACTTCAGAAGCAAGACGACCAAGAGTTTTGCCTTCAGCATCAATCACATACCATTTACGCTCGATATTGTTGGCATTTGCCATAAACGTTGAACGCATGTGTTTCCCTCCTATTAAATCCATCAAAGATTATTATTTTCGCACTTTTAAAGCGATTAGCGTTCTATTCTGTTCCGGGAATAAACATCTAATGCCCTCGTGCAGTAATTTTTCAAATCATATATTTTCAATCACGATGAAGACTTTCCGGGGCTTTATCGTGGGATTAAAAACACGCACATCTAATATAATAAATACTACAGGTCTAAATGTCAAGAAAATGTTACACCAGGTTAGGTTGTTTTATAAGAAAGGCGGAAGTGTCCGTTTAGCGCACGACAGGACTGGAGCGCTCCAACTGAGATAAAGGAGACACGAAGAGCGATAGCTTTTTCGTGTTGACTTATCGTAGGGCGGAGCGCGAAGTACACTAGTCGCTGGGCACTGAAGCCAGACACTGCTCAAAGTTCCATGCTAATAAAATACTTTCCAAAGATATAGTCCTTGAGCTGGAGCAGTTTTACCAGCAGAGCGGCGATCTTCTTTGACCAGTATATCAGTCATTTCTTCTGGCTTTCGCTTTCCTGAACCTACTTCCAATAGAGTTCCTGCCAGGATACGAACCATATTATATAAAAATCCATTGCCAACAAAACGCAGCGTAAGGAAATTATCTTCTAGTAAAAAATCAATCATCTCGATGGTGCGAACTCGATCCTCAACCTCTGTCCTTGCCGAGCAAAAACTAGTAAAATCATGAGTTCCAATGAAAAAGCGGCTCGCTTCCTTCATAGCCTCTATATTTAATTCATAGGGATATTGATAAGCAAAATGCCGTTGAAAGGGATCCCTATTTTTCGAAAGTTGCAGGACATAGCGATATTCTTTTCCAATCGCATCAAAACGGGCATGAAACGAAGAATCTACTTTTATGACCGAAAGAACCGATATATCCTCCGGCAGCAACGAGTTAAGAGCTACTTCCCATTTTTGCTCTGAGATCTGAAGTGAAGAATCAAAGTGAATAACCTGCCCTTTTGCGTGGACACCGGCATCTGTTCTTCCTGATGCAGAAACTTTAATAGCTTCCCCTTTATGCATTTTGGCTAAGACAGCTTCCAAATCGGATTGAACGGTCCGTTTATTTGGTTGAACTTGGTAACCGGAAAATCCTGAACCATCATAAGAAATAATCAACTTATACCTTTGCATCATATTGCTCCATTATGACCGTAATAGAATTAGTAAAATAGTTAATACAACTAATAAAAGGATTTGGAGCGTATCTACTGGCCTCCAGCTGAGCTGACGGTACTTTGTCCTTCCCTCACCGCCGCGATAGCCGCGTGCCTCCATAGCGATAGCAAGCTCCTCCGCCCGTTTAAAGGCGCTGACAAACAAAGGAATCAAGAGTGGAATGACCGCCTTTACCCGCTCCTTTATTGGACCGCTGTCAAACTCCACACCACGGGCAATTTGCGCTTTCATTATCTTATCGGTTTCCTGCATCAGCGTTGGAATAAATCGTAAGGAAATAGACATCATTAGTGCCATCTCATGGACCGGAAACCGGACCTTCTTCAACGGATTTAACAGAGTTTCCATCCCATCGGTAATTTCTATCGGACTAGTTGTTAGAGTTAATAAAGAGGTCATGAGAATTAAGAAAAAAAATCTTAGTGAAATAAAGATCCCCTGCCTGACCCCTTCTTCATAAATCTCCAAAGGCCCCCATTTAAATAGAAGATCACCCTGCTTTGTAAAAAACAACTGCAGTACTAACGTAAATAAAACAAGCCAAATGACTGGTTTAAGGCCGCCATATAAAAAGCGGACCGGAATCTTCGACATACCAAGCATATAAAAAGTATAAATACCAATCAGTACATAGGTAATCCAGTTATTAGCAAAAAAGATTATACAAACAAATAAAAAGATAATTAATAGTTTTGAACGAGGATCCATTTTGTGAATGGTCGAATCAGCAGGGACATAACGGCCAAAAATCATTTTTTCCATCATGAGCGAACACCCCTGCTTAATACCTCGGCAACCTTTGAGGATAACTCTTCAATTGTGAGATAAATTTTGTCTAATTTTATGCCTGTTTGTTTTTCAAGTTTCAACTGAAAGCGAACTACTTCGGGAACATCGAGACCCATTTGTACCAATTCCACTGGGGATGAGAAAATTTCCTCAGGTGTCCCTTTCTTAGCGACTCTGCCCTGCTGCATGATGGCGATTTGGTCCGCATACCTTGCTGCATCTTCCATACTATGAGTTACTAAAATGGTCGAGAGCTTTCTCTCCTTATGAAGTTCATAAAACATATCCATAATCTCTTTTCGGCCTCTCGGATCTAACCCAGCAGTAGGCTCGTCCAAGACGATAACTTCAGGTTCCATTGCCAATACACCAGCAATGGCCACTCGCCGCATCTGCCCGCCTGAAAGATCAAATGGTGATTTCTCCAAGATATCCTCCGCAAGACCAACTTGTTGTAAGGCAAGCCGTGCCCGTTTCTTAGCTTCTGTTTCAGAAACACCAAAATTCATTGGACCAAAGATAATATCCTTTTCTACGGTTTCCTCAAATAATTGATGTTCTGGAAATTGAAAAACAATTCCAACCTTTTGTCGGACAGATTTTAAATGTTTATTTTTCTGACCCGCTTTAATTTCGTGTCCACCGATTAGGACAGTACCCTTTGATGGCTGCAACAGTGCATTTAAATGCTGAAGAACAGTTGATTTCCCCGAACCAGTGTGGCCAATAATAGCCATGTATGTGCCAGCAGGAATATCAATGGAGACATCTTCTACTGCCAGCCTCTCAAAAGGAGTATTTGCTTGATACCGGTACTCTACATGCTGAAGCGAGATGTCCATAGCTCTGTCACCAACTCTTCTTCCGTTAAATAATGCTTCGATAGTTTAATTCCATTTTGACGGAATGCTTTACTCATTTTTACAGAGAAAGGAATGTCCAATCCTAATTGAATCAATTGCTCATCCATGGCAAAAATCTCTTCCGGAGTGCCCTCTCGGAAAACTTCTCCACGATTCATCACAATAATACGGTCAGCTTTGGCTGCTTCCTCGAGATCATGGGTAATCGAGATAACGGTTAAAGATTTTTCCTGTTTTAACAGCCGGACCGTTTCCAAAACCTCTTCACGACCTCTAGGATCGAGCATAGAAGTTGCTTCATCAAGGATAATTATAGAAGGCCGTAACGCTAATATCCCAGCAATTGCTACACGCTGCTTCTGTCCACCAGATAGATGATGCGGCTCTTGATATAGAAATTGATCCATTTTCACTTTTTTTAATGAATCTTCTACACGCTGGACCATATCGGCTCGGGGTACCCCATTATTTTCTAAACCAAAAGCCACATCATCTTGTACAGTTGTGCCTACAAATTGGTTATCTGGATTTTGAAAAACCATACCGACTTTTTTTCGAATATCCCAAATCGTTTCTTCAGTCAACTTTACACTATCAATGGTAATATCACCTTCCTGTGGAAACTGAAGACCATTTAATAATTTTGCCATCGTTGATTTTCCAGAACCGTTATGTCCAACAATCGCAAGCCATTCGCCATCATAAATATCAAAGGTTACATTTTTGAGGGCATACCGTTCCTGTGCATCATATTGAAAGGATACTCCTTTAAGAGATACAATTGACTTTTTCATTGCGCCATTCTCCCTAGCTAGACTATTCTCCGCTCATATTACAAACCCATCAATAAAACTCCTATATAACAAAAAAAGCCCGCACCTCGGTCCCTATGCAGTCTGTATTCAACTGCGAGAAAAGGGATTTCAAAAGAAATGGGAGGAGGTGCATGAGCTAGACGAGACGTGAAATCGAAAACAAATAAAGGTGTTTTCATTCCGAGGAGTACAAAAATCCTCCTATTGGCTCCCAAAGAATGGAGTCACGCTCATCATAACACTCGTTTGGCTTGTGTCGAACAATTATAAAAATTTCCTTTACAGAAAAAGGGCAAAGAACAAGTTTGTTTGTAAACTGTCCAGCGCCCTTGTTGTCTGTTAAAGTGTATTAAACTAACTCGATAATAACCATTGGCGCACCGTCACCGCGGCGAGGTCCAAGTTTCATAATACGAGTGTATCCACCTTGACGCTCTTGATAACGTGGAGCGATATCAGCGAAAAGTTTTTGAACAGCATCTTGACCATTTTCAGCATTAGCAACTTCATTACGAACGTAAGAAGCAGCTTGGCGTCGAGCATGTAAATCTCCGCGCTTACCTAGTGTAATCATTTTTTCAACAGTTGAGCGAAGTTCTTTCGCACGAGTTTCTGTTGTTTCGATGCGCTCGTTGATAATTAAATCTGTAGTTAAATCACGTAGCATAGCTTTACGCTGTGCGCTTGTGCGTCCTAACTTTCTGTATGCCATGAAGGGTTCCCTCCTTTGTTGAAGTCATAAAACGGATATCAGCTGCGATAGACTAGTCGTCTTTACGTAAGCCTAATCCAAGCTCTTCTAGTTTTGCCTTCACTTCTTCGAGTGATTTGCGGCCTAAGTTACGAACTTTCATCATATCCTCTTCAGTTTTATTAGCTAGTTCCTGAACAGTGTTGATGCCAGCACGCTTTAAGCAATTGTAAGAACGAACAGAAAGATCTAGTTCTTCAATAGTCATTTCAAGAACTTTTTCTTTTTGATCTTCTTCTTTCTCAATCATAATTTCAGCATTTTGAGCTTCATCGGTTAAACCAACGAAAATATTCAAATGCTCGGTCAAAATTTTCGAACCAAGAGCAATCGCTTCTTTTGGCCCAGTACTTCCATCTGTCCAAACATCAAGCGTTAGTTTGTCAAAATTTGACAATTGACCTACACGAGTATTTTCTACTTGATAGGAAACGCGGGAAACTGGCGTATAAATAGCGTCAATCGGAATGACACCAATTGGTTGGTCTTCCCTTTTGTTCAGTTCAGCCGGTGTATATCCACGACCACGTTTAGCGGTTAGACGCATACGAAGATGTCCATTTGTCGCCAATGTAGCAATATGAAGGTCTGGGTTTAAAATCTCAACATCGCTGTCATGGGTAATGCTGCCAGCCTTAACAGGTCCTTCACCTTGTACATCAATTTCAAGTGTTTTCTCTTCATCAGAGTAGATTTTTAACGCTAATTTTTTAATGTTTAAAATGATGGATGTTACATCCTCTACGACGCCTTCAATTGTTGAGAACTCATGAAGTACCCCATCGATTTGAATCGATGTAACAGCGGCACCTGGGAGTGAAGATAATAGGATACGACGTAAGGAGTTACCCAAAGTGGTACCATATCCACGCTCAAGTGGCTCTACGACGAACTTTCCGTACTTGGCATCATCGTTGATCTCAATCGTTTCGATTTTTGGTTTTTCTATTTCGATCATCAAATAACCCTCCTTCAAAACGTCGAAACTTCATTAGGTATTCCTAACTGAAATTCCCCCATGTATACGTTCCCGTTTTGTGCACAACAACTGGAATAAATATTCTGTAATAGTGCAAATAATTAATATCATATCCCATTATAGACATATGATAAGAATTCTATACAGAAAAATTAAACACGACGACGTTTTGGCGGACGGCATCCATTATGAGGAACAGGAGTAACGTCTTTAATAGCAGTTACTTCTAGACCAGCAGCTTGAAGAGCACGGATTGCAGCTTCACGGCCTGCACCAGGTCCTTTAACGGTAACTTCTAAAGTTTTCATACCATGTTCAATGGAAGTTTTAGCTGCTGTTTCAGCTGCCATTTGTGCTGCGAATGGAGTAGATTTACGAGAACCTCTAAACCCAAGCGCACCTGCACTTGACCATGAAATTGCATTACCATGAACATCAGTAATAGTTACAATAGTATTGTTAAATGTTGAACGGATATGAGCGATCCCAGATTCAATATTCTTTTTAACACGACGCTTACGCGTATTAGTTTTACGAGCCATTTAAATTAACCTCCTTTGCCGATTACTTCTTCTTGTTCGCAACAGTCTTACGAGGACCTTTGCGTGTACGAGCGTTGTTTTTCGTATTTTGTCCACGAACCGGTAAACCACGACGATGACGTAATCCGCGGTAGCAGCCGATTTCCATTAAACGCTTAATGTTAAGAGAAATTTCACGGCGAAGATCACCTTCAACTTTTAATCTGTCGATGATGTCACGGATTTTGTTTAATTCGTCTTCAGTTAGATCACGTACACGAGTATTTTCTGAAACACCAGCTTCAGCTAATACTTTTTGTGCAGTAGCTTTACCAATACCATAAATGTAAGTCAAAGAGATAACCACACGCTTTTCACGTGGAATATCTACACCAGCAATACGTGCCATAATGAGCGCACCTCCTTAAAATTAACCTTGTTTTTGTTTATGTTTAGGGTTTTCACAGATAACCATAACTTTTCCGCGTCTACGGATAACTTTGCACTTTTCGCAGATCGGTTTAACAGATGGTCTTACTTTCATTATCCTAACCTCCTTAATAGTACGGAGTGCAAGCAAGCAGTTTATTTGAAGCGGTAGGTAATTCTTCCGCGTGTTAAGTCATATGGAGAAAGCTCAACTGTTACTTTGTCACCAGGAAGAATTCGAATGAAATGCATACGAATTTTACCGGAAACATGAGCCAGCACTGTATGACCATTTTCTAATTCTACCTTAAACATCGCATTTGGCAAAGTTTCTATGACTTTACCTTCAATTTCAATAACATCATCTTTGGCCATCGTCTCGTCTCCCTTCTTTAATCAAAAATAGTGTTCGAAAATCTATTGCAAAACTTTCATTCGTCCAACATTAGCAACCTTATAATATTACCATATTGTTCGTCTTCTGTCCGCAACTTTTTTCTACATATGCAAGAATAAGTAATTCCTCTGTAAGTCTTGCCCAACTCTCGGTTCTACATACTCAGTACTATAGAATAGCAATTTTCTAGCACATACTTTTAGATCTAATTGAAGAGTTGTCGAGAGTCGCTCGCACAGTGGTACAAATGACCATTAACGTAAATCCTCAAGTATTTGTTGGATATCAGCAAATACTTTTCGTATATCTTGCTGGCCATCGATGGTGCGAAGATAGCCTTTTGTTTCATAGAAAGTAAGTAATGGTTCTTGTTGTTTGATATTAACATCTAAGCGATTTTGAACAGTTTCAGCATTATCATCCGCTCTTTGGTAAAGTTCTCCGCCACATTTGTCGCAGACACCCTCTTTTGCAGGAGGATTAAAGATTAGATGGTAGGTTGAACCACATTCTTTACAAATCCGACGTCCAGTCAAACGATCCATTAAGATACTTTTATCAACACTAATATTTAAACAATAGTCGATCTTTTTATTTAAGTCAGTTAGTAGATTTTCCAAAGCCTCAGCTTGAGGTACAGTTCTAGGAAAACCATCTAAAAGAAAGCCCTTTTGACAATCTTCTTTACTAAGACGTTCACGAACTATGCCGATTGTTACCTCATCTGGAACAAGCTCGCCTTTATCCATGAATGATTTAGCTTGTAAACCTAGTTCTGTTCCTTCTTTCATCGCTGCACGGAACATATCTCCTGTAGAGATATGAGGGATGCCGTATTGCTCGACGATTCTTTCAGCTTGTGTGCCTTTTCCGGCACCTGGAAGCCCCATTAATACTAAATTCACACGTTTTCCCCCTCGTGCTTTAAGTGGGTTTTTAGGGGCCAAAGGTCCCTAAAAACCTATTTTATAAAGCCTTTATAATGACGTTTAACTAGCTGTGCCTCAAGTTGTTTGTACGTATCAAGCGCAACGCCGATGACGATTAACAAGCTTGTTCCACCAATTTGAGCCGATTGCGGTAAGTTCGCTAATTTTATAAAAATAGTAGGAAGTATCGCAATAATGGTTAAGAAAAGAGCACCAACAAAGGTTAAACGGTATAGGACGCGAGTTAAGTATTCCTGCGTACTCTTTCCTGGACGAATACCAGGAATATAGCCGCTCTGCTTTTGTAAGTTTTCCGCTGCTTGTTCAGGGTTGACTTGGATAAAAGCATAGAAATAAGTGAACGCGATAATTAAAATGGCATATAACGTCATCCCAATTGGATGAGTATAGTCAAGATTTCTTGTAATCCACAATGTTACATCATTAGTTGGGAAAAATGATGCGATTGTTCTTGGCGTTACAATAAAGGATACCGCAAAGATAACCGGGATTACACCTGCAGCGTTAACCTTCAACGGCATATGTGTGGACTGTCCGCCAACAGGATTACGCCCTGTAACCATACGTTTTGCATATTGAATTGGTATTTTACGATTTGCTTGTTGAATGAAGATAACTCCAACAACGATCGCAATAATCGCAATAACGATTAAGATAACCGTCACAATACGTAAGAATAATGCTTCACCGGCATTCTCAAACTGTTGAACATAAATTTGATTAACAGTTGATGGGATCCCAGCGGCAATCCCTGCAAAGATGATAATGGAAATTCCATTTCCAACACCTTTTTCAGTAATTTGCTCACCAAGCCACATTAAAAATGAAGTCCCCGCAGTCAATGTAACAGCAATTAATAAATACGTACCAATACCAGGATTCTCAATCAATTGACCGCTGGCTAGATTATTAAATCCGTAGGACATACCTAATGCTTGGATAAATCCAAGCACAACAGTAAAGTATCGGGTAAATTGAGCAATCTTACGACGGCCCGATTCACCTTGCTTGGACCATTCTGTAAACTTTGGAACTACGTCCATTTGTAAAAGCTGAATGATAATCGAAGCGGTGATATACGGCATAATACCCATTGCAAAGATGGAGAATTGTTTTAACGCTCCACCTCCGAAGGTATTAAGGATACCGAAAACACTTAGCTTATCTTGATTAGCAAGAACATCAGCATTTACATTCGGTACAGGAATAAAAGTACCAAGTCGAAAAACGACTAACATTAAAAGGGTGAATATTATTTTACGTCTTATCTCACCCACGCGCATAAAATTGGAGATCGTCTGGAACATTAGATCACCTCAGTAGTTCCACCAGCAGCTTCGATCGCTTCCTTAGCAGCAGAGGAGAATTTGTGAGCTTTTACAGTCAACTTTTTCTCTACGTTCCCTTTTGCAAGAATCTTGATTCCTGCTTTTTCGTTACTTACTACGCCTGTTTCGATAAGAAGTTCTGGAGTAACTTCTGTACCTTCTTCAAAGCGATTTAAAGCATCAAGATTGACAACAGCATATTCTTTGCGGCTGATATTGGTAAAACCACGTTTTGGTAAACGACGGAATAAAGGTGTTTGACCACCTTCAAAACCTAAGCGAACACCGCCGCCAGAACGAGCGTTTTGACCTTTATGACCTTTACCTGCTGTTTTACCTTGACCAGAACCGATTCCACGGCCTAAACGCTTGCGTTCTTGACGAGAACCTTCGGCAGGCTTTAATTCATGAAGTTTCATATTGGCACCTCCTTATGAAAGAAAACAATAAATTATTGTTCTTTAACTGTTACAAGGTGAGCAACTTTGTTGATCATACCGCGGATAGCAGCGTTATCTTGATGCTCAACTGTTTGATTTAATTTACGTAAACCTAGCGCCTTAACTGTTTCACGTTGGTCCTCAGGGCGACCAATTACGCTGCGGTTGAGGGTAATTAAAAGTTTCGCCATTTGAATTCCCCCCTTATCCTAACAGTTCTTCTACTGATTTACCACGTAATTTTGCTACGTCTTCAGCACGTTTTAATTGTTTTAAACCATCAATTGTTGCGCGAACCATGTTAATCGGAGTGTTTGTTCCTAGTGATTTAGAAAGGATGTCAGCAACACCGCCTAATTCTAGGACAGCACGAACTGGTCCACCAGCGATAACTCCAGTACCTTCAGAAGCAGGTTTTAAGAGGATTTCGCCAGCACCAAAACGTCCAATTACTTGGTGAGGAATTGTAGTTCCAACCATTGGTACTTCGACTAAATTTTTCTTTGCATCTTCGATGGCTTTACGGATAGCATCTGGTACTTCTTGAGCTTTACCAGTTCCGAAACCTACATGACCGTTTTTATCCCCAACTACTACAAGAGCAGAGAAACGGAAACGACGTCCACCTTTAACAACTTTCGCAACACGGTTAACGGTTACTACGCGTTCTTCTAGTTCAAGTTTGTTTGGATCAATACGACGCATCTTTTTGTGTCCCTCCTTTGTCTATTAAAATTGTAAGCCGTTTTCGCGGGCAGCATCAGCTAGTGCTTGCACACGTCCGTGATATAGGTATCCTCCACGATCAAAGACAACAGCAGTGATACCTTTTTCAACCGCACGTTTAGCGACTAATTCACCGACAGCTTTTGCAGCTTCAACATTACTTGTAGATTCAAGACCGAAATCTTTTTCTATTGTAGAAGCACTTGCTAAAGTGACTCCATTCATGTCATCGATTAATTGAGCATAAATGTGTTTATTTGAACGGTACACATTTAGACGCGGACGAGCAGAAGTACCGCTAAGTTTCGCACGAACACGAGCGTGTCTTTTCTTGCGAGTAGCGTTCTTATCTTGCTTCGTAATCATTTACGTCACTCCTTTCGTTTACTTATGCGGCATTACTTACCGGTTTTACCCTCTTTACGACGAACGAATTCACCTTCGTAACGAATTCCTTTGCCTTTATATGGCTCTGGAGGACGAACTTGACGGATATTGGCTGCTAATGCACCAACACGTTCCTTGTCAGTACCTTTAATAACGATTCTAGTATTAGCAGGTACTTCAATTTCAAGTCCAGCTTCTGGTTCAATTTCAACTGGGTGTGAATAACCAACGTTTAATACAAGCTTGTTACCTTGCTTTTGAGCACGGTAACCAACCCCGATTAACTCTAAGCCTCTTGTGAAGCCAGTAGAAACACCTTCGATCATATTAGCGATCACAGCACGAGTAGTACCATGTAATGCGCGGTGTTCTTTCACGTCAGAAGGACGTGTAATTGTTACAGTGTTTTCTTCTACGTTAATTGACATATCTGGATTAAAAGTACGAGTAAGTTCGCCTTTAGGTCCTTTAACTGTCACAGTATTGTTGTTTAAAGTAACCGTAACTCCTGCTGGAATTTCGATTGGTTTTTTTCCTACGCGAGACATTTAGTGCACCTCCATTCATTCAAAAACTTAATTACCAAACGTAAGCTAAAACTTCGCCGCCAATTTGTTTTGCACGAGCTTCTTTATCAGTAACAACACCAGTTGATGTTGAAACTAAAGCAATACCAAGTCCGTTAAGTACGCGAGGTACCTCATTTGATTTAGCGTAAACTCGAAGTCCAGGCTTGCTTATGCGCTTAAGACCAGTAATAACACGTTCATTATTTGCACCGTACTTTAAGAAGATACGGATAATACCTTGTTTGTTGTCCTCGATAAACTCAACATCACGTACGAAACCTTCGCGCTTTAAAATTTCAGCGATTTCTTTCTTTAAATTAGAAGCAGGCACTTCTAATTTTTCGTGACGTACCATGTTCGCATTACGAATGCGAGTAAGCATATCAGCAATTGGATCTGTCATGACCATTATTTTTACCTCCTTCCCAACTTCTAGTTTTACCAGCTAGCTTTTTTAACACCAGGAATTTGTCCTTTGTATGCTAATTCACGGAAACAAATACGGCAAAGCTTAAATTTACGGTATACAGAGTGTGGACGTCCGCAACGTTCGCAGCGAGTGTACTCTTGTACTTTGAATTTAGGCGTGCGTTGTTGTTTCGCAATCATTGACTTTTTAGCCACGTTTTCGCCTCCCTTATTTAACGATTACTTTTGGAATGGCATTCCAAATTGAGTTAAAAGTTCACGTGATTCTTCATCAGTGTTTGCTGTCGTTACGATAACGATATCCATACCACGAACTTTGCTTACTTTATCGTAATCAATTTCAGGGAAGATTAATTGTTCTTTAATACCTAAAGTGTAGTTACCGCGACCATCAAATGCTTTCTTAGAAACACCACGGAAGTCACGTACACGAGGTAAAGAAACGGAAACTAATTTATCCAAGAATTCGTACATGCGCTCACCGCGAAGTGTAACCTTTGCACCGATTGGCATACCTTCACGAAGACGGAAACCAGCGATAGATTTTTTCGCACGAGTTACTACTGGTTTTTGACCAGTAATAGTAGCTAGCTCCTCAACAGCATTGTCAAGTGCTTTAGCGTTTGCAACTGCGTCACCTACACCCATGTTGATTACGATTTTCTCAAGTTTTGGTACTTCCATAACTGATTTATAGTTGAACTTGCTCATTAGAGCAGGTGTTACTTCTTTAACAAATTTTTCTTTTAGGCGGTTCATTCATTGTACCTCCCTTCTTTTATAAACTATTTATCTAATACTTCACCGGATTTTGCTACGCGTACTTTTTTGCCATCAACCGTTGTGTAACCTACACGAGTTGGGTTACCTGTTTTAGGATCGATAGGCATTACGTTTGATACATGGATAGGAGCCTCAAAGTTAATAATTCCGCCTTGTGGATTCACTTGAGATGGCTTAGAGTGTTTTTTCACAATGTTTACACCTTCAACCACTACGCGGTTATCTTTTGGATAAGCAGCTAGGATCACACCTGTTTTGCCTTTATCCTTACCAGAGATGACTCTTACTTTATCACCTTTTTTTACATGCATCTGTGCGCACCTCCTTAAAGGCAATTAATTTTAAAATTATAATACTTCTGGAGCTAGAGAAACGATTTTCATAAAGTTGTTGTCGCGAAGTTCGCGGGCAACTGGTCCGAAGATACGAGTTCCACGAGGGCTTTTATCATCTTTAATAATGACACATGCGTTTTCATCGAAACGAATGTAAGAACCATCAGGACGACGCGCACCGCTCTTTGTACGAACAATAACTGCCTTAACAACGTCACCTTTTTTAACAACGCCACCTGGTGTTGCTTGTTTTACTGTACAAACGATCACATCACCAATACCAGCAGTTTTGCGACCAGAACCACCAAGAACTTTAATCGTAAGTACTTCACGAGCACCAGAGTTGTCAGCAACTTTTAAACGTGATTCTTGTTGAATCATGTGTGTAACCTCCCTTCGGAAATGTTGCGTTATCCGAACAATTAAATAATAACTGCTTTTTCTACAATATCAACTAAACGGAAACGTTTAGTAGCTGAAAGTGGGCGAGTTTCCATGATGCGTACTACATCGCCGATCTTTGCTTCGTTTTGCTCATCATGAGCTTTAAACTTCTTAGAGTATTTCACGCGTTTACCATATAAAGGATGCTTTTTATGTGTTTCAACTAAAACAGTAACGGTTTTATCCATTTTGTCAGAAACAACGCGTCCAGTGTAAACTTTGCGCTGGTTACGTTCACTCATTGTGTGAACCTCCTCTCGGATAATTACTTGTTAACGCTGATTTCTCTTTCACGGACAACTGTTTTCATGCGAGCAATCGATTTGCGTACTTCACGAATACGAGCTGTGTTTTCAAGTTGTCCTGTCGCCAATTGAAAGCGAAGGTTGAAAAGCTCTTCTTTTAAAGATTTAACTTTTTGTTCAATTTCAGCAGTGGTAAGTTCACGTAGTTCATTAGCTTTCACTTGATTCACCACCAATTTCTTCACGTTTTACAAACTTACATTTTACAGGAAGTTTGTGCATTGCAAGACGAAGTGCTTCACGAGCAGTCTCTTCAGAAACACCAGCGATTTCGAACATAATTTTTCCAGGCTTTACAACAGCTACCCATCCTTCAGGTGCCCCTTTACCGGAACCCATCCGTACTTCTAGCGGTTTAGCAGTGTAAGGCTTGTGAGGGAAAATTTTAATCCAAACTTTACCGCCACGTTTCATGTAACGAGTCATCGCAATACGAGCTGCTTCAATCTGACGGTTTGTGATCCATGAAGCTTCTAAAGCTTGTAGGCCGTATTCACCGAATGTTACTTCAGTACCGCCTTTAGCTTGACCGCGCATCTTTCCACGGTGTTGACGGCGATATTTTACGCGTTTTGGCAATAACATAATTATTTGCCTCCTTCCGCATTTTTCTTCTTAGTAGGAAGGACTTCTCCCTTATAGATCCATACTTTAACGCCTAGCTTACCATAAGTAGTATCAGCTTCAGCTGTAGCATAGTCGATATCTGCACGAAGTGTATGAAGTGGAACAGTTCCTTCACTATAGTGTTCAGAACGAGCAATATCAGCTCCACCTAAACGACCAGATACCATAGTTTTAATACCTTTCGCACCTGCACGCATAGCACGTTGAATAACTTGCTTTTGTGCACGACGGAAAGATACACGATTTTCTAATTGACGAGCAATATTTTCAGCAACTAGTTTCGCATCAAGATCAGCTCTCTTGATTTCAAGGATATTGATGTGAACACGTTTGCCAGTAAGTTGATTTAATGCTTTACGAAGTGCCTCAACTTCAGTACCGCCTTTACCGATAACCATACCAGGTTTCGCAGTATGAACAGTTACATTCACACGGTTAGCCGCACGTTCGATTTCTACTTTAGAAACAGAAGCATCTTTTAAACGCTTCGTGATATACTCACGAACTTTAAGGTCTTCGTGTAAAAGATCAGCGAAGTCTTTACCTGCGTACCACTTAGATTCCCAATCACGGATGATACCGATACGCAAACCGACTGGATTTACTTTTTGACCCACAGCTTATCCCTCCTTCTTTTCTGTTAAAACGATTGTAATGTGGCTTGTGCGCTTGTTAATTTGGCTTGCACGGCCCATAGCACGAGGACGGAAACGTTTTAAGGTTGGTCCTTCGTCGACGAATGCTTGTGCAACAACTAGATTGTTAACGTCCATTTCATAGTTGTGCTCAGCGTTTGCCATAGCAGATTTTAGTACTTTTTCCACGATTGGAGAAGCAGCCTTAGGAGTGAGATTTAAAATCGCCACCGCTTCACCAACTTGCTTACCTCGGATTAAATCAACGACTAAACGTGCTTTACGAGGAGCAATACGAACTGTTCTTGCAACAGCTTTAGCTTGCATTTGGATGCCCTCCTCTCTTAACGTCTTGTTTTCTTGTCATCATTACCATGGCCTTTGTAAGCACGAGTTGGAGCGAATTCTCCAAGCTTGTGTCCTACCATGTCTTCAGTAACATATACAGGCACATGTTTGCGACCATCATAAACTGCGATTGTGTGGCCGATAAATTGTGGGAAGATCGTAGAACGGCGAGACCAAGTTTTAATAACTTGTTTACTCTCAGTTTCATTCAACTTTTCGACCTTAACCATTAAATGATCATCAACAAATGGTCCTTTTTTCAAGCTGCGACCCATGAAGGAACCTCCCTTCGTGACTGTTCTACGGTTCTACTCATGAACCGTAGGTTAGTCCCGTTATTTTTTACGACGACGTACGATAAACTTATCTGACTTATTTTTCTTCTTACGAGTTTTGAATCCAAGAGTTGGTTTACCCCATGGAGACATTGGTGACTTACGTCCGATTGGTGAACGTCCTTCACCACCACCGTGTGGGTGATCGTTAGGGTTCATTACAGATCCACGTACAGTTGGGCGTTTGCCTAACCAGCGTGAACGACCTGCTTTACCAATGTTAATAAGTTCGTGCTGCTCGTTACCTACTTGACCGATAGAAGCGCGGCACTCAGCAAGAATCATACGAGTTTCACCAGAAGTTAAACGTACTAATACGTATTTACCTTCTTTACCAAGTACTTGAGCAGAAGTTCCTGCAGAACGAACAAGCTGTCCGCCTTTTCCTGGTTTTAACTCGATGTTGTGAACAACAGTACCAACAGGAATGTTAGCTAGTGGTAATGCATTACCCACTTTAATGTCAGCCTCAGGACCAGACACTACTTCCATACCAACTTCTAAGTTTTTAGGAGCTAAGATATAACGCTTTTCTCCATCTACATAATTAATTAATGCGATATTCGCAGAACGATTTGGATCATACTCGATTGTAGCAACGCGTCCTGGAATGCCATCTTTGTTACGTTTAAAGTCAATTAAACGATATTGACGCTTATGGCCGCCACCTTGATGACGAACAGTTAACTTACCTTGGTTATTACGGCCGCCTTTGCTCTTTAATGGAGCTAATAGAGATTTCTCTGGAGTGCTAGTTGTGATTTCAGCAAAATCAGAAACTGTCATTCCACGACGACCATTGGAGGTAGGTTTGTACTTTTTAATCGCCATTTTATTTCCCTCCTCTTCTTGATAGGTTCTTATGCTTCAAAGATTTCGATTTCTTTGCTGTCAGCAGTTAATTTAACAATTGCTTTACGACGCTTGTTAGTGTATCCGCCGAATTTTCCCATACGCTTGAATTTACCTTTATAGTTCATGATGTTAACTTTATCAACATCTACGCCAAAGATTTCTTCAATAGCATCTTTAACTTGTGTTTTATTAGCTCTAACATCAACTTCAAACGTATATTTTTTCTCAGACATTAGGTCAGTAGACCGTTCAGTGATAACGGGGCGCTTAATGATATCGCGTGCATCCATTATGCAAGCACCTCCTCTACTTTTTCAACCGCTGCTTTAGTCATGATTAACTTATCATGGTTAACAACGTCTAATACGTTTATTCCATCAGCTGTTACAACTGTTACACCAGGGATGTTACGAGCAGATAATGCTATGTTTTCATCAAGGTCAGCAGTAACGATTAGAGCTTTCTTCTCAACAGAAAGACCACCTAATACTGATTTGAATTCTTTTGTTTTTGGTGCTTCGAATGCTAAGCTTTCAAGTACCAAAATATTTTCTTCTAACACTTTAGATGAAAGTGCAGATTTGATCGCTAAGCGACGAACTTTTTTCGGTAATTTGTAGCTGTAGCTGCGTGGTGTTGGACCAAATACAGTACCACCTCCGCGCCATTGTGGTGAACGGATTGACCCTTGACGAGCACGGCCTGTTCCTTTTTGGCGCCATGGTTTACGGCCACCGCCTGCTACTTCTGAACGAACTTTTGTTTTATGAGTTCCTTGACGTAAAGAAGCTCTTTGCATAACAATTGCTTCGAATAATACGTGTTGGTTAGGCTCAATACCAAAAACTGAATCATTAAGTTCAATATCCCCAACTTGTGAACCGTTTTGGTTTAGTAATGCTACTTTAGGCATTCTTTGTTCCTCCTTTCTTGAAAAGTGACTTATGCTTTAACCGCACCTTTAATTTTTAGTAATGCTTTTTTCGGGCCTGGTACGTTTCCTTTGATTAAAAGTAAGTTACGCTCTGTATCAACTTTTACGATCTCAAGGTTTTGTACTGTAACTTGATCTCCACCCATACGTCCCGGTAATGCTTTACCTTTGAATACGCGGTTTGGAGCAACAGGTCCCATAGAACCAGGACGACGATGATAACGAGAACCGTGAGCCATTGGGCCGCGTGATTGTCCGTGGCGTTTAATAACACCTTGGAAACCTTTACCTTTTGAGATTCCTGTTACATCTACGATATCTCCTGCAGCGAAAATATCAACTTTGACTTCCTGACCAACTTCAAGTGCTGCTAAGTCATCTCCGCGGAATTCGCGAATGAAGCGCTTAGGAGCAGTATTTGCTTTAGCAACATGTCCCTTTTCAGGTTTGTTAGCTAACTTCTCACGCTTGTCTTCAAAACCAACTTGAACAGCAACATATCCATCACTATCAACTGATTTCCTTTGAAGAACAACGTTTGGAGCTACCTCAACAACAGTTACTGGAATTAAGTTTCCGTTTTCTGCAAATACTTGAGTCATACCAATTTTTCTTCCTAAGATTCCTTTGGTCATGTAAGTCACACCTCCTATTTTTTTAAATGTTTATTTGATTAAAGTTTAATTTCGATATCAACACCAGATGGTAAATCTAAACGCATTAACGCATCAACTGTTTGTGGAGTTGGGTTAACGATGTCGATTAGACGCTTATGTGTCCGCATTTCGAATTGCTCACGAGAATCTTTATACTTATGAACCGCACGAAGAATTGTATAAACAGACTTTTCAGTTGGTAGCGGAATCGGACCAGAAACTGCCGCACCAGAACGTTTTGCTGTTTCAACGATTTTTTCTGCAGATTGATCAAGGATTCTGTGATCATACGCTTTAAGACGGATACGAATTTTTTGTTTTGCCATTATTTTCCCTCCTTTATTCGCCTATTTTCAAAATAGACATTCTCAGTGGAAATTTCCCACACACTCGCCATGGCAAAGCGGCCGGGTGTGTCAGCAACCTTCCACATCATCGCAGTCAAAGACCAACATTGTCTATTATACATAAAACATAAAGCAAACGCAACATTTATTATGAATATTTTCTTTATGTTTCTGTCTTGAACACTTTTCCTATTATAGCGGCAGTTTCTGCTTTTTTCAACACTAAATATAAATCTCCAAAAATCTCCTAATTCAATCATCCATACTTACTTAATTACTAAATTATCTAACTAATATATATAGAAGAAACACGGAATTAATTTGTTAGGATTAATGGATTGGTTTGTAATTGATTTAGAAATAGGAAGGTCAAAGTACGTACATTCCATTAGAAAGGGCCTGTTGGACAAATTCTCTCTAAAGACCATATAACTGTCCAATAGATTGGCCCTATTGGACAAATTCTCTTTGAAGATCAAAAATCTGTCCATTAGATTGGCCCTATTGGACAAATTCTCTCTAAAGATCATATAACTGTCCATTAGATTGGCCCTATTGGACAAATTCTCTTTGAAGATCAAAAATCTGTCCATTAGATTGGCCCTATTGGACAAATTCTCTCTGACGATCTTAAAACTGTCCTTTAGAATGGCCCTATTGGACAAATTCTCTCTAAAGATCATAAAACTGTCCATTAGAATCGCCCTATTGGACAAATTCTCTCTAAAGATCATAAAACTGTCCATTAGAATCGCCCTATTGGACAAATTCTCTCTGACGATCTTAAAACTGTCCTTTAGAATGGTCCTATTGGACAAATTATCAATTTCCTTTTGAAAATCGTCCAATAGCAGTGACTCTATTAGACAAAACCCCTGAACACGCACTTCCAACATCTCGCATTTGCCCATAGATTATGTTTAAAGATAGCTTTACAATATGACTCCTGAAAAAGACCAGAATTCATTATTGTGATCCATGAACAAAAAAAGCAGATGGATCGTCATCCATCTGCTTTTTATAGAGTAATTACTCTTGAATTGTAGTGATTGAACCTGAACCTACTGTACGTCCGCCTTCACGAATAGAGAACTTAGTTCCTTCTTCGATCGCAACTGGAGCGATAAGTTCAACAGTCATTTCGATATGGTCGCCAGGCATAACCATTTCAGTACCTTCTGGAAGATTACAGATACCTGTAATATCAGAAGTACGGAAATAGAATTGTGGACGATAGTTTGTGAAGAATGGAGTATGACGTCCACCTTCTTCTTTTGATAATACGTAAACTTGTGCTTTAAACTTTGTGTGTGGAGTGATTGATTTTGGTTTAGCCAAAACTTGTCCACGCTCGATTTCTTCACGAGCAACACCACGAAGAAGGGCACCGATGTTGTCACCAGCTTCAGCGAAATCAAGAAGCTTACGGAACATTTCAACACCTGTTACAGTTGTAGATTTTGGCTCTTCAGTGAAACCAACGATTTCTACTACGTCACCAACTTTAACTACACCACGCTCAACACGTCCTGTAGCAACTGTTCCACGACCAGTGATTGAGAATACATCCTCAACTGGCATCATGAAAGGCTTATCAGTGTCACGAGTTGGAGTTGGGATGAACTCGTCAACAGCAGCCATTAATTCAAGTACTTTTTCTTCCCATGCTGCTTCACCTTCTAATGCTTTAAGAGCAGAACCTTTGATAACTGGAGTGTCATCGCCAGGGAAATCGTATTCTGTTAATAGGTCACGAATTTCCATTTCTACTAACTCAAGAAGTTCTTCGTCATCAACCATATCACACTTGTTCATAAATACAACAAGGTAAGGTACGCCTACCTGACGAGAAAGAAGGATGTGCTCACGAGTTTGTGGCATAGGACCGTCAGTAGCAGATACTACAAGGATACCGCCGTCCATTTGAGCAGCACCAGTGATCATGTTTTTAACATAGTCAGCGTGTCCTGGGCAGTCAACGTGTGCATAGTGACGAGCATCAGTTTCATACTCAACGTGTGCAGTTGAGATTGTGATACCACGCTCTTTTTCTTCTGGTGCACCATCAATTTGATCGTATGCACGAGCTTCTGCTTTACCTGATTTAGCAAGAACAGAAGTGATTGCAGCTGTTAAAGTAGTTTTACCATGGTCAACGTGTCCGATTGTACCAATGTTAACGTGTGGCTTTGAACGGTCGAATTTAGCTTTTGCCATTTGGAAAATCCTCCTTTGGATTATAAGGTTTTAAGTATATTTTAAGTGGAAACTGTTAAAAGGATTTGCCATTCAACAGTTTCCGTTCTTACATAAGTAGTTATACTTTATATAAAGGTGAAAATCAATTATTCACCTTTATTTTTTTTGATGATTTCTTCAGAAATTGATTTTGGAACTTCTTCATAGTGATCAAAGTGCATAGAGAAAACTCCACGACCTTGAGTACTTGAACGAAGTGCAGTTGCATAACCAAACATTTCAGAAAGTGGAACCATTGAACGAACTACTTGTGCATTACCACGTGCTTCCATACCTTCAACACGGCCACGGCGAGCAGTAATTTGACCCATGATATCACCTAGGTAATCTTCAGGAATTACAACTTCTACTCTCATAACAGGTTCAAGGATAACTGGCTGACACTTAGAAGCAGCATTTTTAAGCGCCATTGAGGCAGCAATTTTAAACGCCATTTCAGAGGAGTCAACATCATGGTAAGATCCGTCGAATAATCTTGCTTTAATATCAACTAAAGGATATCCAGCAAGAACACCACGGTCTAGTGCATCTTCAAGACCAGCTTGTACAGCAGGGATGTATTCACGTGGAACTACACCACCAACGATACCGTTTATGAACTCAAATCCTTTACCCTCATCATTAGGGCCAAATTCAATCCAAACGTGTCCGTATTGTCCACGACCACCAGATTGGCGGGCAAACTTACCTTCAACTTGTGCAGATGTACGGAATGTTTCACGGTAAGCAACCTGTGGAGCACCTACGTTAGCTTCAACTTTAAATTCTCGACGCATACGGTCAACAATGATATCAAGGTGAAGTTCACCCATTCCAGCAATGATGACTTGTCCAGTTTCCTGATCTGTATGTGCGCGGAAAGTTGGATCTTCTTCTTGAAGTTTTTGTAAAGCAGTTGTCATTTTATCTTGGTCTGCTTTTGACTTAGGTTCAACTGAAAGTTGAATTACTGGCTCAGGGAATTGCATAGACTCTAGGATAACAAGGTTTTTCTCGTCACATAGAGTATCACCAGTAGTTGTATCTTTCAAACCTACAGCAGCTGCAATATCACCCGCGAAAACCTTAGAGATTTCCTGACGGCTGTTTGCGTGCATTTGCAAGATACGTCCGATACGCTCACGCTTGCCTTTAGTTGAGTTCTGAACATATGAACCAGCCTCTAAAGTACCTGAGTAAACGCGGAAGAACGTTAATTTACCAACATAAGGGTCTGTCATAACTTTGAATGCAAGAGCTGAGAAAGGCTCTTCATCGCTTGAGTGACGCTCAAGAATTTCATCTTCATCATCAACAGCATGACCTTTGATTGCAGGTACATCTAGTGGAGAAGGAAGATAATCGATAACTGCATCCAACATTAATTGAACACCTTTGTTTTTGAAGGCTGATCCACAAATTACAGGGTAGAATTCTACATTAACAGTACCTTTACGAATCGCTGCTTTTAGCTCTTCTTTAGTGATTTCCTCACCGCCGAGGTATTTTTCCATTAATTCTTCATCTAATTCTGCAACTGCTTCAACAAGCTTTTCACGATACTCTTCAGCTTGAGCACGGTACTCTTCTGGAATCTCACGAACTTCAATATCAGTTCCTAAGTCGTTTCCGTAGAATACTGCGTTCATTTCTACAAGGTCAATGATTGCTTCAAACTGATCTTCTGCACCGATAGGTAACTGAATCGCATGTGCATTCGCTTGTAAGCGGTCATGAATGGTTCCTACAGAGTATAGGAAATCCGCTCCGATTTTATCCATCTTGTTAACGAATACAACACGAGGTACACCGTAGGTAGTTGCTTGGCGCCAAACTGTTTCAGTTTGAGGCTCAACACCTGATTGTGCATCAAGTACTGCAACTGCACCATCAAGAACACGAAGGGAACGTTCAACTTCAACAGTGAAGTCTACGTGTCCTGGGGTGTCAATGATATTTACGCGGTGACCTTTCCACGAAGCAGTTGTTGCTGCAGACGTGATGGTAATACCACGTTCTTGTTCTTGCTCCATCCAGTCCATCTGAGATGCACCTTCATGTGTTTCACCAATCTTATGAATACGACCAGTGTAATAAAGGACACGCTCAGTGGTAGTCGTCTTACCGGCATCAATGTGTGCCATGATACCGATATTACGAGTGTTTTCTAAGGAGAACTCTCTTGCCATTGGGTCTTTCTCCTTCCTAGTATGAAAGTTTTTATATTGAAGGTAAAATTACCAACGATAGTGAGCAAACGCTTTGTTTGCTTCTGCCATTTTGTGTGTATCTTCACGTTTCTTAACAGATGCACCAGAGTTGTTAGCAGCATCCATGATTTCGTTAGCTAAACGCTCTTCCATCGTTTTTTCACCGCGAAGACGCGCATAGTTCACTAACCAACGAAGACCTAAAGTTGTACGACGATCAGGGCGCACCTCAACTGGTACTTGGTAGTTCGCACCACCTACACGACGAGCTCTAACTTCAAGAACAGGCATGATATTTTTCATTGCTGCTTCAAAAGTTTCCATCGGCTCTTTGCCAGTACGTTCACGAATTGTATCGAACGCTGAATAAAGAATTTCTTGAGATTTACCTCTTTTACCATCAATCATCATTTTGTTGATTAGACGAGTAACTAATTTAGAATTATAAAGCGGATCAGGTAACACGTCTCTTTTTGCTACGGGACCTTTACGTGGCATTTTGTTTCCTCCTTTCAAAGAAGCTTCTATTTTAATGTGTTTTATTTCTTAGCTGCTTTTGGTCTCTTAGTACCATATTTAGAACGACCTTGCATACGGTTGTTTACACCAGCTGTATCAAGCGCTCCACGCACGATGTGATAACGTACCCCCGGTAAGTCCTTTACACGTCCTCCACGGATAAGAACAACACTGTGCTCTTGAAGGTTATGGCCGATACCAGGAATGTATGCTGTCACCTCGATACCATTTGTCAAACGTACACGTGCATATTTACGTAACGCTGAGTTTGGTTTCTTTGGAGTCATTGTACCAACACGAGTACATACACCGCGTTTTTGTGGTGAAGATACATTTGTTTGAGATTTCTTAAAGCTGTTGTAACCTTTGTTAAGTGCTGGTGATTTTGACTTTTCCTCTTTAGATTGACGAGGTTTGCGCACTAATTGGTTAATAGTAGGCATGATTTTTCCTCCCTTCGTTATTTGTAAGTCCACACATCCAGGTGGTTCATTTTTTTGCAAAAACAAAGTTTTTGCAGATTACTCTATCTACAAAAACAGTTTTTAACGGATAATAGCGACAGTTGCTGCACCAACTTCTATACCAGATGCTTTACCGAGTTTTTTCATCGAGTCTACATACTGGATAGGGATCTGCATCAAGTTTGCTTCTTCAACGATTTTTGCTGTTAACCTAGGTTCAGCATCGTTTGCAACGAGAATCTCTTGAACAGTTCCTTCCTTTAATGCTTTCACTGCTTGTTTTGTACCAATAACAATCTTGTGTGCTTTTAATACTTTTTCATAAGACATTGAGTATATCCTCCAAAGTATCCGTTGAATAGGAGCACCTTTGATATAATATCATCTTACCAAAAAGATGTCAACAAATGTTTCATAAATTTTATTCAAAGTACTCGCTGGTAATATTTTCATAAATGTGGTACCTGCATTTAGCAGGTACCACATCTTAATTAATCAATTGTAACAGTTTCTTCAGAGGTTGTATCGCGCAGGACTGGCTCTGCCTTACGATAACGCTGCATTCCTGTACCAGCAGGAACAAGTTTACCGATGATTACATTTTCTTTCAAGCCGAGTAACTCATCACGTTTACCTTTAATTGCGGCATCAGTAAGAACTCTTGTTGTTTCTTGGAATGATGCAGCTGACAAGAATGAATCTGTTTCAAGTGATGCTTTGGTAATACCAAGTAAGACTGGACGTCCAGTAGCAGGCAGTTTACCTTCAAGCAAAGCCTTCTCGTTTGCATCAGTAAACTGATGAATATCAAGAAGTGTACCTGGAAGTACGTCTGTTTCCCCTGCATCGCTGACGCGGATTTTACGCAACATTTGACGCACCATTACTTCAACGTGTTTATCGCCAATTTCAACCCCTTGCATACGGTAAACCTTTTGTACCTCACGCAATAGGTATTCCTGGACAGATGTAACGTCTTTTACTTTGATTAATTCTTTCGGGTCAATTGATCCTTCTGTTAGTTCTTGACCACGTTCAACTTGATCATTGATTGCAACCTTTAAGCGGGCTGTATATGGAGCATTATAGGTACGAGATTCAACTTCACCTTGAACCACAATTTCATGCTGGCGGTCACGGCCTTCATTAATACCTACAACAACACCTGCAATCTCAGAGATGATAGCTTGACCTTTAGGGTTACGCGCTTCAAAAATCTCTTGAATACGTGGTAAACCTTGGGTAATATCGTCACCGGCAACTCCACCGGTATGGAATGTACGCATGGTTAACTGTGTTCCTGGCTCACCGATTGATTGGGCAGCGATAATACCAACTGCTTCACCCACTTCAACCTCTTGGCCTGTTGCCAAGTTACGGCCATAACACTTCTTACATACACCATGACGAGTGTTACATGTAAAGGCAGATCTGATTTTTACTTCTTCAATTCCTGCATTTACGATCACTTCTGCTAGATCTTCAGTAATTAAGCCATTTTCAGGTACAATAACTTCTTTTGTCTCTGGATGTCTAATTGGTGTACGAGCATAACGGCCGATTAGACGTTCATCCAAACCTTCAATTGTTTCTGTTCCATCTTTTAAGGCACTAATTAAGAAGCCGCGGTCAGTTCCACAATCGTCCTCACGAACAATAACATCCTGGGCTACGTCAACTAAACGACGAGTTAAGTAACCTGAGTCAGCTGTCTTAAGGGCTGTATCGGCAAGACCTTTACGCGCACCGTGAGTCGAGATAAAGTACTCTAATACAGTTAATCCTTCACGGAAACTTGATTTAATCGGTAATTCGATGATACGTCCTGCCGGGTTGGCCATCAGACCACGCATACCAGCAAGCTGTGTAAAGTTAGAGGCGTTACCACGGGCACCGGAATCACTCATCATAAAGATTGGATTCGTTTTATTCAAGGACTTCATCAGTTTACCTTGAATGGTGTCTTTAGCAGCACTCCAGATCGCAATAACACGATCATAACGCTCATCTTCAGTAATAAGACCACGTCTGAATTGCTTCATTACGTTATCTACTTTTTCTTGAGCTTCATGGAGAATTTGCGGTTTTTCAGGAAGTACGACAATATCAGCCACACCAACTGTTAAACCAGCTTTAGTTGAATGCTTAAAGCCTAAATCCTTCATGCGGTCAAGCATTTTTGATGTTTCGGTAATTTTGAATCGTTTAAAGACTTCAGCAATGATATTTCCAAGAATTTTCTTTTTAAATGGATCAATCAATGGCATTTCTTTAATTCTAGCTTTTACGTCTTCACCTTTTTCAATAAAATACTTGGCAGGTGTTTCGACTTCTAGATTATGTCTTGTTGGTTCATTAATATATGGGAACGACTTCGGAAGAATTTCATTAAAAATAAGTTTACCAACCGTTGTCATTAATAACTTATTATTTTGTTCTTCTGTAAATGTTTCATTGCCCAATGAACCAGCATGAACAGCTACACGTGTATGGAAGTGTACATATCCGTTTTGGTAGGCAAGGATCGCTTCACTAGTGTCTTTAAAGACCATACCTTCACCAATTGTGCCTTCACGCTCTAAGGTTAAGTAATAGTTACCTAATACCATGTCCTGAGAAGGAGTAACAACTGGCTTACCATCTTTAGGATTCAAGATATTTTGAGCGGCTAACATTAACAGGCGCGCCTCTGCTTGAGCTTCCGATGATAGTGGTACGTGAACAGCCATTTGGTCACCGTCAAAGTCTGCGTTGTATGCAGTACATACCAGTGGATGCAGACGAATTGCCCGTCCTTCAACAAGTGTTGGTTCAAATGCCTGGATACCTAATCTATGCAATGTTGGGGCACGATTCAATAGAACCGGATGCTCCTTAATAACATCTTCAAGCACATCCCATACATCAGGGGATACACGTTCGATTTTACGTTTTGCTGATTTAATGTTGTGTGCTAAACCTTTTTCAACTAGTTCCTTCATGACAAATGGCTTAAAGAGCTCAAGAGCCATTTCTTTCGGAAGACCACATTGATACATTTTTAGGTTTGGACCTACAACAATAACGGAACGACCGGAATAGTCAACACGTTTACCGAGCAAGTTTTGACGGAAACGGCCTTGTTTACCTTTAAGCATATGAGAAAGCGATTTTAACGGACGGTTACCAGGACCCGTAACAGGTCTGCCGCGACGGCCGTTGTCAATTAAAGCATCGACTGCTTCTTGAAGCATACGCTTTTCGTTCTGAACAATTATGCTTGGCGCACCAAGATCCAATAAACGCTTTAAGCGGTTATTACGGTTAATAACACGACGATAAAGGTCGTTTAAGTCAGATGTTGCAAAACGTCCGCCATCCAATTGTACCATCGGACGAAGTTCCGGTGGAATGACTGGAAGTACATCTAGAATCATCCATGATGGCTCATTACCAGAGTTACGGAAGGCCTCCAACACTTCAAGGCGCTTAATCGCGCGTGTACGGCGCTGGCCTTGTGCTGTCTTAAGTTCTTCCTTCAGGATGTCTACCTCTTTATTTAAATCAATATCAGAAAGAAGCTTTTTAATCGCTTCTGCCCCCATGGCAGCTTGGAATTTGTTTCCGTACTTTTCACGATAGGCACGATATTCTTTTTCAGATAAAAGGTGTTTTTTATCAAGTGGAGTATCACCTGATTCTGTCACAACATAAGAAGCAAAGTAGATAACTTCTTCTAATGCACGAGGGGACATGTCTAATACAAGACCCATTCGGCTTGGAATTCCTTTAAAATACCAAATATGTGAGACAGGTGCAGCTAATTCAATATGACCCATACGTTCACGACGTACTTTTGCACGTGTGACTTCTACACCACAACGGTCACAAACAACGCCTTTATAACGGACACGCTTATATTTTCCACAATGACATTCCCAGTCCTTTGTTGGACCAAAGATTCGCTCACAGAATAAGCCGTCTTTTTCAGGTTTTAACGTACGATAGTTAATGGTTTCTGGCTTTTTCACTTCTCCGAATGACCATGAACGGATTTTATCCGGTGAAGCAAGACCAATTTTCATGTATTCAAAATTATTAACGTCAAGCATAGGGCCTACCTCCCTTTCGATATCCAGGTTCTACCCTTATTAGAAAAGCGGAAGCGCACGTCTTAGCCCCGACCAGCGTAAGACGAAATCAGCCGGAAGGCGTTCTTTGCCTTTTGGATGATTTTGGCTTACGACCTCGAGGGGCTGTGCGCTGCAGCTAGACAATCTCTTCAAAGCCGGAGCGCACGGACTTCCGTACACTATAGCTTGAAAAATTACTCTTTAGATCCTACTTTTTCAGATTCAAAGCTTGGTGCATCAGGTGCGATGTTTAATGTGTCAACTTGCTGTAGGTCGTCATCATCTTCCGTATCGCGCATTTCAATTTCTTCTTCATCACCGGAAAGGATTTTCACATCCATACCTAAGCTTTGAAGTTCTTTAATTAATACTTTGAATGATTCAGGAACACCTGGCTCCGGAACATTTTCACCTTTTACAATTGCCTCATATGTTTTCACACGACCAACAACATCGTCTGATTTAACGGTTAGGATTTCCTGAAGTGTATAGGCAGCACCGTATGCTTCAAGTGCCCAAACCTCCATCTCACCGAAACGCTGGCCTCCGAATTGAGCTTTACCGCCCAATGGCTGCTGGGTAACAAGTGAATATGGTCCTGTTGAACGCGCATGGAGTTTATCGTCAACCATGTGTGCCAGTTTAATCATATACATGACTCCGACTGATACACGATTATCAAACGGTTCTCCTGAACGGCCATCATACAGAACAGTTTTGGCATCACGAGCCATACCTGCTTCTTCGATCGTACCCCATACATCTTCTTCTCGAGCACCATCAAATACTGGTGTTGCAACATGGATACCTAGGTATCTCGCTGCCATACCCAAATGAAGCTCAAGCACCTGACCGATGTTCATACGAGATGGTACCCCTAATGGGTTTAACATGATATCTACTGGTGTGCCATCTGGTAAATAAGGCATATCTTCTTCCGGTAAAATCCGTGAGATAACCCCTTTGTTACCGTGACGACCGGCCATTTTATCACCTTGGTGAATTTTACGTTTCTGAACGATATAAACACGGACAAGCTGGTTTACACCTGGTGGCAGTTCATCGCCATCTTCACGATTAAAGACCTTAACATCATGAACAATACCGCCGCCGCCATGTGGAACTCTTAGTGACGTATCGCGGACCTCACGTGCTTTTTCACCAAAAATCGCATGAAGGAGACGTTCTTCAGCTGTTAATTCTGTTACACCTTTTGGCGTTACTTTACCAACAAGAAGGTCACCATCTTTAACTTCAGCCCCGGTACGGATAATACCACGTTCATCCAAGTTACGAAGAGCATCTTCACCTACGTTTGGAATATCACGGGTAATTTCCTCAGGTCCAAGCTTGGTATCACGAGATTCTGATTCGTATTCTTCAATATGAATGGAAGTATAGACATCATCTTTCACAAGACGTTCACTCATAATGATGGCATCTTCATAGTTATAACCATCCCATGTCATGAAGGCAACAAGAACGTTACGTCCAAGCGCTAACTCTCCTAGTTCCATGGATGGACCGTCTGCTAAAATTTCGCCTTTTTTCACGCGATTGCCAACAGCTACGATAGGACGTTGGTTATAGCAAGTACCTTGGTTAGAACGGATAAATTTCAATAATCGATATTTTTTAAGATCGCCTTTTACTTCTTGGCCATCTACTTCTTTCACTTCACGAACCCAAACTTCGCGGGCTTCAACATGTTCAACAATACCATCTTGCTTACAGATGACCGCTGCACCGGAGTCTTTACCTGATACATATTCCATACCAGTCCCAACTCTTGGCGCTTCAGGCTGCATTAAAGGCACCGCTTGACGCTGCATGTTCGCACCCATTAAGGCACGGTTCGAGTCATCATTTTCAAGGAACGGAATACACGCTGTTGCTGCAGATACTACCTGTTTCGGTGATACATCCATGTAATCGATGCGTTCACGGCTTACAACCGTGTTTTCACCACGGAAACGAGCCACTACCTCATCATCAAGGAAGGCACCGTAATCACCGAGGCGGGAATTTGCCTGTGCAACTACATAGTTATCTTCTTCATCCGCTGTTAGATAATCAATCCGGCTTGTCACCCTGCCGGTATCTGGGTCAACGCGGCGATATGGTGTTTCAATAAAACCAAAACGGTTTACCTTCGCGTATGATGACAGCGAGTTGATCAAACCGATGTTTGGACCTTCAGGCGTTTCAATTGGACACATACGTCCGTAGTGAGAGTAGTGTACGTCACGTACTTCCATTCCGGCACGTTCACGTGTTAAACCACCAGGTCCTAATGCTGATAGACGGCGCTTGTGAGTTAACTCCGCAAGCGGGTTGGTTTGGTCCATGAACTGCGATAATTGCGAGCTTCCAAAGAACTCTTTAATAGAGGCAATTACCGGACGAATATTAATGAGTTGCTGCGGTGTAATGGTTGCAGTGTCTTGAATGGACATTCTTTCACGAACTACACGCTCCATCCGGGACAATCCGATTCGGAATTGGTTCTGCAATAATTCACCGACAGAACGAAGACGTCTGTTACCCAAGTGATCGATATCATCTGTATCGCCTACACCATGTAATAAGTTAAAGAAATAGCTAATCGATGCAATGATATCAGCTGGTGTAATATTTTTAATCGGCTCTGCTACATAAGCATTACCTAGTACATTAATAACTTTTTCGTTTTCATCGCCAGGAGCATAGATCTTAATGCCTTGAAGAATGATTTCTTCGTTTACTACACCGCCAACAGGGTTGTGGCCTCGGAAGTTAATATTCTTTTCAAGGGCAGGGATAATTCTATCAAGGTTTCTCCTATCGAGGAGTGTTCCTTTTTCAGCAATGATTTCACCTGTTTCAGGATCAGCGAGTGATTCTGCTAAACGTTGGTTGAATAAACGATTTTTAATATGAAGCTTTTTGTTGATTTTGTAACGACCCACATTTGCAAGATCATAACGCTTAGGGTCAAAGAAGCGAGACACTAATAAACTCTTTGCGTTATCTACTGTCGGCGGCTCGCCTGGACGAAGACGCTCGTAAATTTCTAAAAGCGCTTTGTCAACTCCCTCGGTATTATCTTTCTCGAGAGTATTGCGGATGTACTCGTTATCTCCAATCAATTCAATAATCTCCTGATCAGAGCCGAAGCCTAATGCACGCAAAAGAACCGTAACGGGCAGTTTCCGAGTACGATCTATTCTTACATATACGACATCTTTGGCATCTGTTTCATATTCCAGCCAAGCGCCGCGGTTCGGAATTACCGTCGCAGTAAAACCCTTCTTGCCATTTTTATCAAGTTTTCCACTAAAGTAAACGCTCGGAGAACGCACTAACTGTGATACAATAACGCGTTCTGCCCCATTAATGACAAATGTACCTGTTTCTGTCATCAGCGGGAAATCACCCATAAATACATCTTGGTCTTTTACTTCACCAGTTTCTTTGTTTACAAGACGTACTTTTACACGTAATGGAGCAGAATATGTAACGTCCCGTTCTTTAGATTCTTCTACAGAATACTTTGGATCGCCAAGGCTGTAATCAATAAATTCCAGTGATAGGTTACCAGTAAAATCTTCAATTGGTGAAATATCTTGAAACATTTCACGTAATCCCTCATCCAGAAACCATTGATAAGAAGAGGTTTGGATTTCAATAAGATTTGGTAATTCTAAAACTTCACTGATTCGTGCGTAACTTCTACGTTGGCGGTGTCGTCCATACTGAACTAGTTGACCTGTCAACTGATTCACCCCTCAAATCAAGCGTTTTTTAATAAATCTATTACGTCTAACTAATAGAACTTAAAAACTCTACCAATTAGACAAAAAGAAAAAGGGTTTTTTTACTAAAAACCACATTTTCACATTTTGATTATTATTTTGTCATCATTTCCTTCTTATGCCGTTTTTATACTAAGAAAATAAGTATTTTAAGGAATAAATCGGAAATTATTATGATGGCATTTTATAATGCTAACACAACGACAAAATCGAGTCAACTATTTTTTTGCTTTAATAATAAAATAACCTTTAGTTTTGTCAACTGTCTCGACAACAGAAAATAGGGTTTTTAATTTTTCAAGCGCAGACGGTGCTCCTTGTTTCTTTTGAATAACGATCCAAAGTTCACCATTAGGAACTAAATGCGCAAAGCTTTGTTCAAAAATAACATGAACGGTTTGTTTACCTGCTCTAATTGGTGGATTTGTTAGTATGACTGCGAAATTATCGCCTTTAATATTTAATAAGCGGTCGCTTTCATAAATATCAACATTCGTAATATGATTTATAGAGGCATTTTCCTTCGCTAACTCGATGGCCCGCCCATTTACATCTACCATATGAACAAAGCGGTCATTGAATTCCTTTGCAATCGATAAACCAATTGGTCCATAGCCACAGCCTACATCAAGAACATGTCCTTCAACGTCTGGCATCATAAAAGACTCTATGAGTAAACGTGAGCCAAAATCTACTTCTCGTTTTGAAAAAACACCGTTATCAGTCTTAAAGCGGAAAGAATGGTTTCGTAAGCGATAATCCCAATATTTCGGATCACTTTCCACATTTTGTGTTCGAGAATAGTAGTGTTCGGACAATAGACTCACCTCCGGAGATCATTATATGAAGAAATAAGAGGAATAGCTCATCATTAAAGTATAACCCTTTTAATCTTAAGAACTTCTGCTCAAACGACTAGCAGCTAATGGCATCTACTCTCCATCCATCGCAGACTAAGTCGCTCTTCGCTTTTAAAATAGCCAAAAAAAGCCCGCTTATGCAGCGAGCTTTTTTATAGCAGAATTACTTAACTTCAACGTTAGCTCCAACTTCATCAAGCTTAGCTTTGATTGCTTCAGCTTCTTCTTTAGCAACGCCTTCTTTAATTGCTTTTGGAGTGTTGTCAACAAGGTCTTTTGCTTCTTTAAGACCAAGACCAGTGATTTCACGAACAACTTTAATAACTTTGATTTTTTGATCGCCAGCGCTAGCTAGGATTACATCAAATTCAGTTTGCTCTTCAACAGCAGCAGCTCCAGCTCCGCCTACCATTGCTACAGGAGCAGCAGCAGTTACGCCGAATTCTTCTTCGATTGCTTTTACAAGATCGTTAAGTTCTAAAACAGTCATAGATTTAACTGCTTCAATGATTTGTTCTTTAGTCATGATTAAGTTTCCTCCTTAGTTTTCGTTACCTTTTATTAGTTTAACGCTTCAAATTTGAATAGCTTCAGCTTTTCTAACTTACGCGCCTTGTTCTTCTTTTTGATCTGCCACTGCTTTTGCAGCAAGAGCAAGATTGCGAATTGGAGCTTGTAGTACGCTGAGTAGCATAGAAAGCAAGCCTTCGCGTGATGGTAGATCAGCAAGAGCTTTAATCTCTTCAGCTGTTGCAACGTTGCCTTCGATTACACCTGCTTTAAGTTCAAGTGCCTCGTGCTTTTTCGCAAAGTCATTCAAGATTTTCGCTGGTGCTACTACATCTTCAGTACTGAACGCAATTGCGTTCGGACCAGTTAATGCTTCGTTTAAGCTAGAAAGCTCAGCTGCATCAGCTGCACGGCGTACCATTGAGTTCTTGTAAACTTTGAATTCAACGCCCGCTTCACGAAGTTGTTTACGAAGTTCAGTTACTTCCGCAACTGAAAGACCACGATAATCAACAACGACAGTTGATACACTTGCTTTTAACTTATCAGTAATTTCGTCAACTAATTGTTTCTTTACTTCGATTACACTGCTCATCTTTACACCTCCTGTAGATTATCTACATTTATACCAGGCAAGTTAAAGCCTCCATATCGAGCAAGACATGGAGGCAGCATTCAAAAGCTGATTGTTCAGCTTAATCTATTCGCTCTACCTCGGCAGGAAATTAAGCATTTAAGCACCTGCTGTCTACAGTACAAATGTTTTATTTTAAACAACAATCTAGATTATATAAAATATATTCTAGATTGTCAATTGGTAATAAATTACTTCGCTGCTACTGTTGAAGGATCTACTTTTACGCCAGGTCCCATTGTTGAAGAAACTGTAACGTTCTTCATGTAAGTTCCTTTTGCAGCTGCTGGCTTAGCTTTAAGCATTGTATCAAAAATAGTGTTGAAGTTTTCAACAAGTTTTTCATCTTCGAAAGATGATTTACCAATAGGAACATGAATGTTACCAGACTTGTCTACACGGTATTCAACTTTACCTGCTTTAATTTCATTGATCGCTCTTGTTACATCAAATGTAACTGTACCTGTTTTAGGGTTTGGCATTAAGCCTTTAGGTCCTAATACACGACCAAGTTTACCAACTTCACCCATCATGTCAGGAGTTGCTACGATTACATCAAAATCAAACCAACCTTGTTGGATTTTGTTGATGTATTCAGAATCACCTACATAATCAGCACCAGCTGCTTCTGCTTCTTTCACTTTTTCACCCTTCGCGAATACTAAAACGCGTTGAGTTTTACCAGTTCCGTTAGGAAGCACTACTGCGCCACGGATTTGTTGGTCAGCTTTCTTAGGATCTACGCCTAAACGGAAAGCCACCTCAAGAGTTGCATCAAACTTAGTGAAGTTTGTTTTCTTAGCAAGATCAATTGCTTCAGCAATTGGGTATGCTTTTAAGCGATCTACAAGCTTTGAAGCTTCTAAATACTTTTTACCTTTTTTAGCCATTTTTATTTCCTCCTAGATTGTGGTTTTAGCGAATTATTCTCCCACGCCGAAAAGCGGAGGCACTTCTATTTTTTAAAAGTCTACTGACCTTAAAACGAAGTGCCGCTGCTAGACAGAACAAAGGTTGCGAGTATATTAAAATATCGCAACCCCTTCATTACACACTTGCGCTTCAGTTACATGGATTAGTCTTCGATAACGATACCCATGCTGCGTGCAGTACCTTCAACCATGCGCATTGCTGCTTCAACGCTAGCCGCGTTTAGGTCAGGCATTTTTTGTTCCGCAATCTCGCGTACTTTATCACGCTTTACTGTTGCTACTTTATTACGGTTAGGTTCACCTGAACCAGACTGAATTCCAGCTGCTACTTTTAAAAGAACGGCAGCAGGAGGAGTTTTCGTAATAAATGTAAATGAACGGTCTTCAAATACCGTAATTTCAACAGGAATGATTAATCCAGCTTGATCTGCTGTACGAGCGTTAAATTCCTTACAGAATCCCATGATATTAACACCTGCTTGACCTAGTGCAGGACCAACCGGTGGCGCTGGGTTTGCTTTACCAGCAGGAATTTGTAATTTAACGACTTTAATTACTTTTTTAGCCACGAGACACACCTCCTTAAAGTCCGTGATGTGGTAATAGGGACCAATTAGACCCTCCCACTCAACATATGTCTTTATATAAAAATCATAAAGAACTTAAACATTAGTCTCATCTCACAATGGAGACATACTGACCTATGAAATAGTAACATTTTTTTAATATGATTTCAAGTTTTTTTACAATAACTGATTATTTTCTTTTAAATCACACAAAAATCTAACGCTAACATATAGACATTTATAATTTTTCAATCTGTGTAAAATCAAGTTCTACTGGGGTGTCGCGGCCAAACATATTAACAAGAACTTTGAGTTTTGAGCGATCCTTGTCCATTTCTTCAACAGACCCAGTAAAGTTCGCAAAAGGGCCTTCCTTTACGCGCACTGTTTCCCCAATTTCATAATCAACATCGATCCGTTTTTCCTCCACACCCATTCGCTTAAGTAAAACGACTACTTCCTCAGGAAGTAACGGTGTTGGTTTTGAACCGGAACCAGCTGAACCGACAAATCCTGTTACACCAGGAGTATTACGGACTACATACCAAGAATCATCTGTCATAACTAGTTCGACTAATACGTAACCAGGGAATACCTTACGTTTGACAATTTTTGTTTTGCCGTTTTTAATTTCTGTTTCTTCTTCCTCAGGTACAACGACACGGAATATTTTATCTGCCATGCCCATTGATTCAACCCTTTTTTCCAAATTCGCTTTTACCTTATTTTCATAACCAGAGTAAGTATGAACTACGTACCAATTCTTTTCCATTTAAGAGGACTAGATCGTCCGTCCCTCCCTCAATTTTGCAGAAATTTTCATGCCTATTTCCTGAGCCTAACGACGCTAAACCCCACCGTTCCGCTTTCTAGACAAATTAAAAAACCCGTTCATACGGGTTTTTAGATAAAACTTCCTTTATTAATTTCCATTATACCATGAATGATGGCTATTTATTCAAGAATTAACCGAATCAATTTAGAGATTCCTAAATCTAGAACAGCAAAAAATGCTGCGAAAAATACTACTGTTGTTAAAACCGTAACCGTCGAACGAACCAATTCCCCTCGTTTCGGCCAGCTAACTTTTCTCATTTCACGGAATATATCACTGAAGAAATTCGTTATGCGCTGCATTATTTCGTAACCCCCAACAACTTAAGTAACAATGCTAGTATCTATTATTATTTTGTTTCCCGGTGAATCGTATGGGTCGCACAAGTCTTACAAAACTTTTTTAGTTCTAATCGTTCCGTTGTGTCTTTACCGGCTGTCGAATAATTTCGTGAGCCGCACTCTACACAAGCTAAGATGACTTTTTTACTCATATTCGACACCTTCAATAATCGTCTAATCTATCACTAAAAATGTAACATGACCCCTATTTAATGTCAATAACTCCTAGAACGCATTACGACTATTGACAAAATATTTCATCCTTCTACCTATAATGAAAATTCTCGAATTTCTAGATACCGTTCAAGCTTTCGCTTTACCCTTTGTAAGGCATTATCGATCGATTTCACATGACGATTTAGCTCTTCGGAAATTTCCTGATATGATTGGCCGTCTAAATAGAGCGCTAGCACTTTTCTTTCTAAGTCGCTTAATAATTCAGTCATTTTCACTTCAATATGGTCGAATTCTTCTTGATTAATAATTAATTCTTCTGGATCCAGGACCTTTGCACCTGACAGGACGTCCATTAAAGTTCTGTCAGATTCTTCATCATAAATAGGCTTGTCCAATGAGACATACGAGTTCAACGGGATATGCTTCTGCCGTGTTGCTGTCTTAATCGCGGTGATTATTTGGCGGGTAATACAAAGTTCAGCAAACGCTTTAAAAGAAGTCAGCTTGTCCTCGCGAAAATCTCGAATGGCTTTATATAAGCCAATCATTCCTTCCTGGACAATGTCTTCTTTATCTGCTCCAATTAAAAAATAGGATCTTGCTTTTGCACGTACAAAATTACGATACTTGTGAATCAAATAATCCAATGCTTCACTATCACCTTGGTGTACCAAGTCGACAATTTCCTCATCTTCCATTTCGAAAAAGTGTTCGTTAATCCTTGCTCCGAAGTCCGTACTCAAAGTAGATCCCCTCCACCGAACGTGCATAGATATTACTAGTATACATTAGAAATATTTTGAAGTCGAGGGCTCATTTCTCGCCTCTGCGCCATTTTTCAAAAATTTCTGCCATTTCTTCGCTAATCGGTATTTTTGAGACCGGCTTTTTTTCTTGGATCTTTTTCACTTTCTTTTCAATCCCTTTTTCAATGGAGGACATTTCAATCAGCAGTTCACGAGCAGACTTTCTTAATGCACCCTGTCCAAATATCGCCCATTGCTCTGTAAAATCGGAGGTCGCTACATGGATTTGTGTTCTTCGATTGCTTAAGCTAATGGCCATTTTTTCAATCCGCTCATCTGCTGTTTCATTTTCCTTTGTAAAAATAACCTCAACCTTATGATTTTTATATTTTTTCTCTATACCTTGAACATAATAGGCATCAAAAACAATAATCACACGGTAACCAGAAAAGGCCTGATATTCGGCCATTTTTTCGATCAGTCGATCCCTCGCAGCTGGTAAATCCCGGTCCTTGAGTACTTTTAATTCTGGCCAGGCTCCAATAATGTTATATCCGTCAACAAGCAGGATGTCCATATACACTACCTGCCAAGCGGATGACGTTTGCGGTATACCTCATACATGAGTAGGGATGCAGCAACAGAAGCATTTAATGAAGTTACTTTACCGGCCATTGGCAAATGGATCAGAAAATCACATTTATCACGGATTAACCTTCCCATTCCTTTCCCTTCACTGCCAATTACTAAACCGAGTGGAAGCGTCCCATCCATTTGACGGTAATCTTCCTTTCCCTTAGCATCAGTTCCAGCAATCCATACGCCCCGTTCTTTCAGTTCATCAATCGTCCGTGCCATATTCGTTACCCGGACCACTGGTATATATTCGATTGCACCCGTTGAAGCCTTAGCAACCGTTGCAGTTAGTCCAACTGCTCTGCGTTTTGGAATAATAATACCATGTGCCCCGACTGCATCCGCAGTCCTCATAATTGAACCTAGGTTATGGGGATCCTCTATTTCATCAAGCAGTAAAAAGAACGGTGCTTCATTTCTCTTCTCTGCAGCGGCAAACAAATCATCAATTTCTGCATATTGGTAAGCTGCCACATAGGCAAGCACACCTTGATGATTTTCTTCGGCAATTTGGTCAAGTTTTTTCCTTGGAACAAATTGCACAAGGACATTGGCTTCTTTCGCCAATTGTGTAATCTGCTGCATCTGCCCCCGTTGAGAACCTTCGGCAATTAATATCTTATTGATATCTCTTTCCGATTTAAGTGCCTCGATAACTGGATTTTTTCCAACAATGTATTCCTGACTCATATTATTTCGTTCCTCCTTTCATTGGAAAGCGCAATTCGCTTGTTATCGTTCGTTTTCAATACAGCTAAAGGCTTTCTCCACTAACTCCTCTAACCGTTCCAATCTGCCTTCTAAAAATAAATAGCCGATTAAAGCTTCAAATGCTGTGCTGTAGCGGTATGTTTGGACATCTGTATTCTTAGGAACCGTACCTGATTTTGCATTTCTGCCGCGCATAACGACAGCAGATTCCTCTTCATTTAAAAGCTTCTCATCCATAAATTGAAAAAGGATCCGGCACTGTGCCTTTGCGGAAACGTATCTAGTAGCCAGACGGTGCAATTGATTGGGCCTCACCTTGCCATTATAGAGAAGGTGGCGTCTAACATAAGATTCAAATACAGCATCGCCCATATACGCCAGTGCAAGGCCATTCAATTGTTTGGCATCAATATTGTTCTCAAAATCAAGCATGAATTAGCCTCTTTTCCACCTTGTACCTTGCGGTGTATCCTCTAGAATGATATTCATTTCCTTTAGCTGATCTCTAATTTGGTCGGACAGTTGGAAATTACGGTCTCTCCGTGCCTGGTTCCGCTGTTCAATCAGAGCATCGATTTCTTCATCTAACATTTCTTCGCTTCCTAGCGTTAATCCCAACACCCCGAATAACTCCTCGAATTTGTCAGTAAAGGCCTCAATTACCTGAACTGCCGTATTCTTTTCTAAAAGATAATAATTCGCCAGTTTGGATATTTCAAAGAGAACGGAAATCGCTAAAGCTGTATTAAAATCATCATCCATTGCCTCAATAAACTGGTCATTCAGGACGGTTAGCTTATCCAGCCATTCCTGATTTTGATCGGTTAAATCGGTACTTGCCTCTTTCCGATGTTTTAAATTTTGATACGAAGTTGTTAACCGTTCAAACGCAGCCTTTGTACTTTCAAGTAATTCCTCACTATAGTTAATTGGATTCCGATAATGCACCGACAGCATAAAGAACCGTAATACTTGTGGGTTGTGTCTTTTAATAATGTCATGAACGAGGACAAAGTTTCCAAGTGATTTAGACATTTTTTCATTGTCAATATTAATATACCCATTATGCATCCAGTACTTGGAGAATAATTTACCGGAAAGAGCTTCTGATTGAGCAATTTCATTTTCATGATGCGGGAAAGTTAAGTCCTGGCCTCCTGCGTGAATATCAATGGTCTCGCCTAGGTACTTCTTCGCCATTGCTGAGCATTCAATATGCCAGCCCGGGCGTCCAAGTCCCCAAGGGCTTTCCCAATAGATCTCCCCTTCTTTTGCCGCTTTCCAAAGAGCAAAGTCTAAGTCGTCTTCTTTCCTATCACCGACTTCGATTCTAGCTCCTACTTGGAGGTCATCAACCGATTGATGTGAGAGTTTTCCGTAATCATCAAAGCTTCTTGTCCGGAAATAAACATCTCCCTCTGATTCATAAGCAAAACCCTTTTCTACTAATTGGCTGATAAAATCAATGATGATATCCATATTTTCCATCACTCGCGGATGGACATCCGCCTTTTGGCAGCCTAATGCTGAAACATCCTCAAAGTATGCATCGATAAAGCGATTAGCAATGGTCGGAACATCCTCCCCAAGCTGATTAGCTGCGCGGATTAATTTATCATCCACATCTGTGAAGTTTGAAACATATTTAACATCAAAGCCGCGGTATTCCAAGTATCGGCGTACCGTATCAAAAACAATCGCTGGGCGGGCATTTCCTATATGAATATAATTATAAACAGTTGGACCGCAGACATACATTTTTACCTTTCCTTCTTCAAGCGGTACAAAGGTTTCCTTTTTTCTGGTTAATGTATTATATATTTGAATGGCCATTGACTTCTATCCTTTCATTTTTTAATTCTTGAAGCTCTCGCCTTAATTGAATGACTTCACTTTCCATCTCGCGGATGCGGTCAGCGATTGGATCAGGAAGATCGCAATGGTTTAAATCTTTTTCCTTTTGTATTCGGATGCCATCTTGAATGACTACCCTTCCTGGGATTCCGACAACTGTTGAGTTGGGCGGTACCTCTTTTAATACGACCGAGCCGCCGCCAATTTTTGAATTTTCACCTACCGTAATGGAACCAAGTACCTTAGCACCGGTGGCAATGAGGACATTATCCTTAATCGTCGGATGGCGTTTTCCTTTTTCCTTCCCTGTTCCGCCCAGTGTAACACCTTGATATATAGTTACATTATCCCCAATTTCACAGGTTTCCCCTATGACTACACCCATACCATGGTCAATAAAAAATCTCCTGCCTATTTTTGCACCGGGATGAATTTCAATTCCGGTAAAGAAACGGCTTGCTTGTGAAATGGCACGGGCCGGGAAATATAATTTACGTTTGAAGAGTGCATGTGCAATCCGATGTGCCCAAATGGCATGCAAACCTGAATAAGTCAATACGACTTCAAAAGCGCTTCGCGCCGCAGGATCTTGTTCAAAAACAACCTCAATGTCCTCCTTCATCCGGTTGAACATCGCTCTTCCCCCTTTGTTGTTATATACAAAAAACGCCCCTGTCGCAATCGACAGAGACGCATAATACGTGGTTCCACTCTGATTAGGTCGATCAAGCCATCCCCCGACTGATTGGGCCTAAGCTTATCATTACCTCACTCTACTTGTTAACGGATTGCTCCGCCCAAACCTACTCGAGTTGACTCTTTCGAAATGGGGCTCGGAGGTGCATTTCAAAAAATGGGAGGCTTAAACCACTTTCAGCCGGTGATGGTTCTCTCTTTAAAGCATCATTTTTTTACTTGTCCTCTTCTGCGCTTTGGCTTATATTATTAGGATTCTAACATTGGACCTCGATAACTGTCCAGCTCGAGCACCCAGCGGCTAGTGGACTTCGCTCTTCTCCCTGCGGTAAGTCAACATCGGATCGCTATCGCTCTCCGTGTTTCCTTTATCTCAGTCGAAGTACTTCAGTCCATACGCCACTAAACGGGTGCTTCCGCTTTTCTTGTTTCCTTTACTATATTACATTTTCTTGATCTTGTTAACTAATAATTTTATTAATTCTGTTTTGGACCTTTGCTTTCCCTAATAATTCGATTGCTTGTGGAAGGTCTGGGCCGTGTGTTTGACCTGTTACCGCTGCACGAATCGGCATAAACAGATTTTTTCCTTTTTGGCCGGTTGATTTTTGTACAGCTTTCATGGCTGCTTTTATTCCATCAGCACGGAAGCTGTCGAGTTGGTCAAGTTCCTGAGAAAAAGCCCTTAACACTTCCGGAACCGTTTCACCTGCTAAGATTTCCTTTGTGTCTTCTTCATAGACTGCTTCATCCTCGAAGAACATCTCGGATAATTCTACGATCTCCGCACCAAAGCTCATTTTTTCCTGTAATAGTCCGACAAGGCTGCGAGCCCATTCATGCTGCTCATCCGTTAAACTTTCGCTTAGTCGCCCAGCCTTAATTAAGTGTGGTAAAGCAAGCTCCAATGCGCGGTCAACCTCGATCTTTTTCATGTATTGATTATTCATCCATGCTAGCTTTTGTTGATCAAATAATGCCGGTGATTTTGAAAGACGATTAGCATCAAAAATCTCAATAAATTCTTCTTTTGAGTAGAGCTCCTCCTCACCAGCCGGTGACCAGCCTAAGAGCGTAATAAAGTTAAATAGTGCTTCCGGAAGATAGCCAAGTTCTTCATATTGTTCAATAAACTGAATAATCGATTCATCACGCTTACTTAACTTCTTACGGCTTTCGTTTACAATTAAGGTCATATGTCCAAAAACAGGTGGTTCCCAACCTAATGCATCGTAAACCATTAATTGTTTTGGTGTGTTTGAAATATGGTCATCACCACGGAGTACATGACTGATTTCCATTAGGTAATCATCGATGGCAACCGCAAAGTTATAGGTTGGTGTTCCATCCTTTTTCACCATTACCCAGTCACCCATACCTTCAGATTCGAACGATACAACCCCTTTGACCATATCGTCAAACGTATAGGTCTTACCCTCAGGCACAGCGATGCGAATACTTGGCTGACGGCCTTCTGCTTCTAATTGACGGCGTTCTTCCTCTGTTAAGTGACGGCATTTCCCTGAATAGTGAGGGGTTTCGCCTCTTTCTGTCTGGGCTTCACGTTCTGCTTCCAGCTCTTCTTCTGTACAGTAGCATTTATACGCATTGCCGGTTTCTACTAACTGATTATAATAGGTTTCATAAATATCATTTCTTTCTGATTGGCGGTAAGGTCCGTATTCGCCGCCGATATCAACACTTTCATCCCAATCGATTCCGAGCCATTTTAAATATTTTAATTGGCTCTCTTCCCCGCCGGCAATATTCCGTTTTTTATCAGTATCTTCTATTCGAATAATAAATTTTCCGCCTTTATTTCGGGCAAATAAATAATTGAATAGTGCAGTACGGGCGTTTCCAATATGTAAATGTCCTGTGGGACTTGGAGCATACCTTACACGAACTTGGTTTGACATAATGCTGCCTCCATCGTTATATATTGTCTCAACCGATTTATTTTACCATTGTAATGTCTATCTATAAAGTCTAATCATTAACCTTTTTTAATAAAACAACGGCTTGAGATGCAATCCCTTCGCCTCTGCCTGTAAAGCCCAGTTTTTCTGTAGTCGTCGCCTTTACATTAATTTGCTCTGGCGATGCCTCTAGCAATTCAGCAATCCGTGCCCGCATGTCTTCAATATAGGGCGCCATTTTCGGTTTTTGGGCAATAATGGTGCAGTCTGCATTGACTAACTCGTAACCTTTATCTTTGACTAGCTGCCACACATGTTCAGTAAGCTTTGCCGAGTCAGCATCTTTAAAATTGGCATCTGTATCGGGAAAATGTTTGCCAATGTCCCCCTCACCAATCGCACCAAGACAAGCATCGCAAACAGTATGTAATAAAACATCTGCATCAGAATGTCCCAAAAGCCCTTTTTCATACGGGATTGTAATGCCGCCGATGATTAGCGGGCGCCCTTCTGTTAATTGGTGCACATCAAAGCCCTGTCCAATTCGAAACATCAAAAAAACCCCTTTATTATGAAATTAAAATTAATTCTTTGAACTTAGATAACTGTCTAACTGCAGCGCCTAGGGGATCTTGGGTCTAAGCCGACCCGTCGAAAAGGTTAAAGAACAACCTTCCCGCCGGCTCGTCTTATGCTTGTCGCCCCTGTTCAAGGCACTTCCGCTTTTCGAGTATGGCTTCCGCAAAAAATAAATCCTCTGGTGTTGTCAATTTAATATTATCGTAATCCCCCTCGACAACCGTTACAGGATAACCTATACGCTCGACTAAACTGGCATCATCCGTCCCGAGAAAGTTGTCCTCTTCTGCTTTTTGATAAGCCTTCTTAAGTAAAGAAATGCGAAAAGCTTGTGGGGTTTGAACAGCCCACAAGCTTGAACGTTCGACAGTTTCCACTACCACACCATCATTTACTTTCTTCATAGTGTCTTTGGCCGAAACGCCCATAATAGCAGCACCTGTTTTTTCTGCCTTCTGTGTTAGATGGCGGATATGGTCCTTTTGAATAAACGGCCGAGCTGCATCATGTACAAGAATTATTCCATCTTCTTTGACTGTCTTAAGTGCATTATATATGCTGTACTGCCGTTCGTCCCCGCCCTGTACCAAATCAGATGCTTTCGAAATTTGATACTTTTTAAGCAGCTCATTAATTTCCTGAGCATCCTGAGTATGTATCGCTAAAATTATACCATTGCAGGCTTCATCCTCTTCAAATACCCTTAAGGTATGAATAAGCACCGGCAGACCATTAAGCTCTAATAAAAGTTTGTTTTTCCCCGCGCGCATTCTTTTTCCCAGGCCAGCCGCTGGGATAATGACTTGGTAACCCATGAATATACCTCTCTATCTGTCTTACTGCAGCACCCAGAGGCGCTGCAGCTTTTCTCTCTATAGTGCTTTTTCTAATAACTTGGGTTTGGCAAATATCATCCGGCCGGCAGAGGTTTGAAGAACACTTGTTACCAGTACTTCAATTCTCTTACCGATATATTCTCTTCCTTCTTCGACAACGATCATCGTTCCGTCATCTAAATAAGCAACACCTTGATGGTATTCTTTTCCGTCTTTTATTACTTGAACCGTTAATTCCTCTCCTGGAAGAACAACCGGTTTGACTGCATTTGCTAAGTCATTAATATTTAATACAGAGACATTCTGTAATTCACATACTTTATTTAGGTTAAAGTCATTCGTGACAAGGATTCCATTTGTTAATTTTGCCAGTTTAACGAGTTTTGAGTCTACCTCGCTAATCTCATCAAAATCACCTTCATAGATTTCGACCTTAATGGATAATTCCTTTTGAATTCGATTTAATATATCTAAGCCTCTGCGGCCGCGATTTCGTTTTAATACATCAGAGGAATCTGCAATATGCTGTAATTCCTCAAGAACAAACTGCGGAATAACAATTGTCCCCTCTAAAAAGCCAGTCTGACAAATATCAGCAACCCGGCCATCAATAATGACACTCGTATCTAAGATTTTCAAAGCTTTGCCGGCTGCAGGATCCACTTCTTCTTCATCACCGGACTTCTTCTTGTTACCACGATTTCCAAATAGACCTAATAGCTCGTCACGCTTTTTAAAACCAACTTGAAAGCCCAGATAACCAAACAAAAGCGTTAAAAGGATGGGTGCAACCGCATTTAAAATTGGTACTTGTACGGCATTAAGAGCAAAACTAATTAAAAAGGCAACAAACAAACCAAAAATTAATCCAACACTGCCAAATAATACATCTGTAACAGGAATTTTAACTAAAGAATCTTCCGTCCATTTAATAAAATTAAAGACATAATCTACTGCCCAAAAGGTAATAAGGTAAAAAATAATAGCCCCTATAATAGCAGTAACATATGAGTTATTAATCAGTGGAATGTCATTGATATGAAGTAATTTAAACAATTCCGGCAGTAATAGTATTCCGAGCGTACCTCCAATAATGAGAAAGCATGCCTGCACAATTCTTTTTAACATTCCTTCACCTCCTCTAATTCATTATAAACATATTCTCAAAATTGAAACCTTGATTTTGTGATTATTTTTCCCAATTGTCATCTTCTTGTAATAAATCTGTTTTGTAAAAATCTTACTTCTCATAGGTTATCATTGGAAATTTTCTGTGTCAAACAAATTGGGGCTGCACATTTTAGCATACTAGATTTTCTTTTTCAATCATTTTTATAGATGTCTATCTGTATATAGCCGGTCTTTAATTAATTTAAAGCCCTCTTTAATTTTTTTTGCCCGCACTTCCCCGATTCCCTCCACATCATCAAGCTCTTCAACGGTTGCCGACATGATGTTTGCCAGCTCCCCAAAACTTGTGATTAAGTTCTCAATGATAATCGAAGGTAATCTCGGAATCTTATTCAAAATCCGATATCCACGCGGGAATTTATTTTCTTCGAGATGGACATAGCCTAAGTAGCCCATTAATTTCAACAACACCATATCTTCTATGGTGCCGCTATTTGCCAATGACTGCATCCGCTGAAGCACATCCCGGGCCTGGATATCCCGTTCGTTAGCATAATCTTTAATGATCAGCATAATTTCATCTTCGAGGTCTGTTAGAATCTCATTCATTTGGAGCCGAATCAGTCTGCCTTCTGTCCCCAGCTCATGTAAAAAGGTTAAGAGTTCATTTTTTATTTTCAAGACCATTTCAAAACGATGAAGTACCAGTAAAAAATCATTATATGTTACCGATTCTTCAAACTCTAAAACACTTAGATTAGTTATACTTTGTTCAAGAACAGCCTTATATTTTTCCAGCGTCTGAATCGCTTGATTGGCTTTTGTTAATATAACAGCAATATCCTTTAAGGAATAACGAAAATTCCCTTGATAAAGGGTAATCACATTTCTTCTTTGTGATATGGCAATCACCAGTGCTTTCGTTTGTTTGGCAACTCTTTCTGCTGTTCGATGCCGCATTCCTGTTTCCGTTGAAGGAATCTCAGAGTTAGGTGCGAGCTGGGCGTTGGCAAATAAAATTTTATTACCTAACTCGTTTAGAATAATCGCACCATCCATTTTGGCAAGTTCATATAAAAAGCTTGGTGAAAAGGAGCAATTAATTGAAAATCCACCATCTACAATGCTTTTTACCTTTTCGTTATACCCAATCACAATCAGTCCGCCTGTATTGGCTCTTAGAACATTATCAATTCCCTCTCGAAGAGGCGTACCGGGGGCTATAAACTGTAAAACATCTATTACGGTAGTTGCCTCTCCAAGTTTCTTATTTTCCATCTGCTACCCTCCTAACGCTGCTTGCAGTGCCTCGCTGACGGAAGAAACACCTATAAGCTTAATCCCCTTAGGGCCTGTCCAGCCACTTAAATTATTAGCCGGTAAAATAATGCGCTCAAAGCCTAATTTGGCTGCCTCCTGAACGCGCTGCTCAATTCTTGACACCCTTCTTACCTCTCCGGTCAAACCAACTTCACCGATAATACAGTCGGTAGGTCTTGTCGGCCGATCCCTAAAGCTGGAAGCAATACTAACGGCAATCGCTAAATCAATTGCCGGTTCATCCAGCTTGACTCCTCCAGCAACCTTTAAATAGGCATCCTGGTTGGCCAGAAGCATACCCACACGCTTTTCTAAGACTGCCATTAAAAGCGGTACCCGATTATGATCGATTCCTGTTGCCATTCTCCGGGGATTTCCAAAACTTGTGGGTGAGATTAGCGCCTGGATCTCAACGAGAACCGGACGAGTTCCCTCCATTGAAGCAACAACCGTCGAACCTGCTGCCCCCCGAGATCGCTCTTCCAAGAAGATTTCCGATGGATTTTCTACTTCTTCCAGTCCAAATTCCTTCATTTCAAAGATGCCCATTTCGTTTGTGGAGCCAAAACGATTTTTGACTGCTCTTAGGATTCGGTAAGTATGATGTCTTTCCCCTTCAAAATAAAGCACGGTATCGACCATATGTTCTAATAGCCTTGGCCCGGCAATCGAACCTTCCTTTGTCACATGCCCGACAATAAAAATAGCAACCCCTTTGGTTTTGCCAATCCTCATCAATTCAGATGTACATTCGCGAACTTGAGAAACACTTCCAGGTGCTGAAGTTACTTCTGGATGGAAAATCGTTTGGATAGAGTCAATAATGACAAAGCTAGGATTCTCACTATCAATCGTCCGGTTTATTTCCTCAAGGTTTGTTTCTGAATAGACTAACAGGTTTTCTGACGAAATCCCCAGCCGTTCAGCACGAAGCTTTGTCTGTCTTAATGATTCTTCACCAGATATGTAAAGAACAGAATTCCCTTTATTCGCAAGCTGTGAGGATACCTGAAGCAGAAGTGTAGATTTCCCTATTCCAGGATCACCGCCAATTAGAACTAACGAACCTTTTACGACACCACCACCCAATACGCGGTTAAGCTCGTGTAAATCGGTTAAGATTCTCGGTTCGTTCTCCATTTCAATGGCATTGATCTTCATTGGTTTGGTTAATAGATTAGAACCAGTTTGTGAATGAGCAAATGCCCCTCTTCGTTGTGCCCCTGTTACTTCCACTTCCTCAACCATCTTATTCCATTGTCCACAGCCTGGGCATTTCCCCATCCATTTAGGGGATTCATATCCGCATTCTTGGCAAATGAACTTTGTTTTCCTTTTTACCATGACCTTCAACCTTTCCTAACCACATAGAGATTTATCCCTGCCTCTAATACCAGTATTTATTAATAAATAAAAAAGAGGCACACGGGTTGACTTTATTCACGTGTACCTCTTGCAATGTGTTGTTAAACACTCTGGAAACTATTCGTAAGTCTTTAACTTATTTTGCTAAACTTGTTTGTTCTGCCATTCTAACAACGAACTCACCGTTGACTACATCTATTATAGCATGCTGGCCTGTTAATAATGTCCCTTTTAATAATTCTTCAGAAAGACGATCTTCAATATGCTTTTGAATAGCACGGCGAAGTGGTCTCGCTCCATACTCTGGATCGTAGCCTTCCTGAGAGATTTTCTCTTTTGCTGCAGGTGTTAATTCTAATGAGATATTTTGCTCTTTTAGTCGTTTTACCAGCTGGTCAGATAATAGGGTAACAATTTCTTCAAGATGCTTTTTCTCTAACGCATGGAATACAATAATTTCATCGATACGATTCAAGAACTCCGGACGGAAAGCCTTTTTAAGCTCTTCCATTACCTTACCTTTCATATCTTTGTAATCCTGTTCTCCGTCTTGAATATTGAAGCCCACAAACTTATTTCGCTTTAATGCCTCCGCACCCACGTTAGATGTCATAATAAGGACAGTGTTTCGGAAATCAACTGTTCTTCCTTTTGAATCGGTTAAACGCCCATCTTCAAGAACTTGAAGCAGGATATTAAAGACATCTGGATGTGCTTTCTCGATTTCATCCAACAAGATGACAGAATACGGTTTTCTGCGAACCTTTTCGGTTAATTGTCCACCTTCTTCATAACCGACATATCCAGGAGGGGAACCAACAAGGCGGGATGTAGAATGTTTCTCCATATACTCTGACATATCGATTCGAATCATCGAGTCCTCATCACCAAACATGGCTTCTGCAAGGGCGCGTGCCAATTCTGTTTTCCCTACCCCTGTAGGGCCAAGGAACACAAATGAACCAATTGGACGTTTTGGATCCTTTAATCCCGCTCTGGCACGGCGGACTGCCTTAGAAACAGCTATAACGGCTTCCTCTTGCCCAATTACACGGGAGTGTAACGCTTCTTCTAAATTAAGTAACTTCGCTGTTTCAGTTTCTGCAAGCTTAGAAACTGGTACACCCGTCCAGCTTGAAACGACACTGGCAATATCTTCAACGGTCACTTCATTATTTTCTTTTCCTTGTTTTTCTTTCCAAGTTTTCTTCGTTTCTTCCAACTGTTCACGGAGACGCTGCTCTGTATCTCTTAAAGAAGCCGCTTTTTCAAATTCTTGACTTTGAACAGCAGAATCTTTTTCTTTTCTAACATCCTCCAGTTTAACCTCTAACTCTTTTAGATTTGGAGGTGTAGTATAAGACCGAAGTCTTACCTTTGAACCTGCTTCATCAATTAAGTCAATGGCTTTGTCAGGCAGGAAACGGTCAGAGATATAACGGTCTGACAGCTTAACGGCTGCCTCGATTGCCTCATCAGTAATTGATACCCGGTGATGGGCTTCATATCGGTCACGTAAGCCTGCTAGAATTTGAATCGATTCCTCCATTGTTGGTTCATCCACTCGAATTGGCTGGAAGCGTCGTTCAAGAGCAGCATCTTTTTCAATATATTTGCGATATTCATCCAATGTAGTTGCACCGATACATTGTAGTTCTCCACGGGCAAGGGATGGCTTTAGGATATTAGATGCATCAATTGCCCCTTCTGCGCCGCCCGCACCGATTAAGGTGTGCAACTCATCGATAAACAGAATGATGTTTCCTGCTTGACGGATTTCATCCATTACTTTTTTCAAACGGTCTTCAAATTCACCACGATATTTCGTTCCTGCAACAACTGTTCCCATATCCAGTGTCATGACACGCTTATCACGCAGGATTTCAGGTACTTCATTGTTGACAATTTGCTGGGCAAGCCCTTCAGCAATAGCTGTCTTACCAACACCAGGCTCCCCAATTAATACAGGGTTATTTTTCGTTCTACGGCTTAATACTTCGATAACACGCTGAATTTCTTTACTACGGCCAATGACAGGGTCGAGACTGCCTTCTCGTGCAATCGCCGTTAAATCCCTTGCAAGACTGTCAAGTGTAGGTGTATTTGCACTCACGGATGCCCCCCCCTGGTGAGAACCTGATTCATTACTGCCTAATAACTGGAGTACTTGCTGACGTGCTTTATTTAGGCTGACACCAAGATTATTTAATACCCTTGCAGCTACCCCTTCTCCTTCTCGAATTAAGCCAAGAAGGATATGCTCGGTACCAACATAGGAGTGTCCTAATTTTCGGGCTTCATCCATTGATAGTTCAATAACCTTTTTAGCTCGCGGAGTATAGTGAATAGTTTGAGATGTTTCCTGTCCTTTACCGATTAAATTTTCCACTTCTTTTTGGATTTTTTCAGAACCCAGACCAAGGCCATATAGTGCCTTTGCTGCAATCCCTTCTCCTTCGCGTACAAGTCCTAATAAAACATGCTCAGTTCCAATGTTATTATGACCAAGACGAATCGCTTCCTCTTGTGCCAGTGCCAGTACCTTTTGTGCTCTCTCAGTAAAACGTCCAAACATCATATCCTCTTCCTCCTCACCTATTTTCATTCTCCATGTTTATACGGTCCCTAATTAATGCTGCTCTTCGAATATCTCTTTCATGCGGCCGTAATGGACCACCCGCATATTGTTGAAGAAAACCCGGCTGGGTTAAAATCATTAATTCATTTAAAATGGTCTTCGGCATATTTTTTATATACCCCATATCTATACCAAGCCGAACATCCGATAAGCAGCGGGCTGCTTCTTTCGATTCAATAATCCGGCTATTAGATAACACCCCTAATGAGCGGAACACCCTGTCTTCTAATTGTATGTTAGAAGTTTTGCGTAATGCTTCACGAGCAGACCTTTCTTGTGAAATTAACTGACTCGCTACTCCTTTTAAATCACGGCTAATATCTTCCTCTGATTTTCCCAGTGTTATCTGATTAGAGATTTGAAAGATATTCCCCAATGCTTCACTGCCCTCTCCGTAAATCCCTCTTACCACAAGGCCTAACTGGTGGATAGCAGGAATGATCCGATTAATTTGCTGTGTTAAAATTAACCCGGGCAGATGCATCATGACAGATGCTCTGAGACCTGTTCCTACATTGGTGGGACAACTAGTTAAATAGCCATATTTTTCATCAAAGGCATAATGGATTTGTTCTTCAAGCCAATCATCTATTTCATTCGCCGCATGTAACGCTTCTGCTAATTGCAGACCAGGAAATAAACACTGAATACGAATATGGTCCTCTTCATTTATCATAATACTAACTTCTTCATTTTCTGTTAATAGAACAGCACCATATGGAGATTCCTCCGCCAACAGTGGACTAATTAAATGCTTTTCTACTAAAACCCGCTTATGAAGAGGCTGCATTTCATCCATTTTCAATAATTCCATTGTACCGAAGCTCTCAACAGTAGATTTTTTAAGAATATCCTCCATGGTATCTATAATCACTTTTGCCTCGTCGTGTGAAAAAACAGTTGGGAAATTATAAGATTCAAAATTTCGCGCAAGACGAATCCGGGAGCTAAGGACAATATCAGAATCTGGGCCTTCTTCGCTCATCCAAGAGCTGACGGCTTGATTAAAAAATCTTTCAACTGACACTTTATTCCCCTCCCTCTTCATTTCCAGCTATTTGTTTTTCTAATGTACGGACTTGATCGCGAATTTCAGCTGCTTTCTCAAATTCTTCTTTGGTGATGGCCTCTCTTAAGTCCAGTTTCAACTCTTCAATCTGTTTGCGAAGTTGAAACTCACCGCCGATTCTTTTCGGGATTTTACCATTATGGGTCCAGTTTCCACTATGAAGGCGTCTTAAAACAGGCTTTAACTGATCTTTAAATGTATCATAGCATTGAGCACAGCCAAAACGGCCAACTTTTAAAAACTGGGGAAATGTCATCGAACAATGCTGACATTGAAGGATTTCCTCTTGTTGAAATGGACTTTCACTCGGCTTTTGGAAAGATGGATCAATATTTAATAAACCTGCCAAAAGGTTGTTAAACGCAAATCCCGATTCCCCATTCATGATAAACATTTCGCCTTTCTCCTGAGCACACTTCTCACATAGATGGACTTCTGTTTTTTCTCCATTAATAATTTTGGTAAAATGAAGAGCTGCAGGCCTTTGATTGCATTCCTGACAAATCATATATTTTCACCTCTTTAGGCTGCATAATTATTTATATTTTAAGGAAGTTAACATTGCTTTTAACATTCTCGCTCTTAATTCATCGCGGAATGGAAGATCAATATATAGTACAGAACGATCAATGACACTTAGCATAATTTTTGCTTCTCGTTTTGTAATGACCTCCTCATGAACAAGTCTTATGATTACGTCTTCGGCGGTCGTTTGACTTATACGATTGTTGACAAGGGACAGCAAATGATCAATTAAATGGGCTAAGTCGTGGGATTGGACCTTCATTATCCGAATAAATCCGCCGCCGCCCCGTTTACTCTCAACAATATATCCTCTTTCAATCGTAAAACGGGTATTAATAACATAGTTTATTTGTGAAGGAACACATTGAAATTTATCGGCAATTTCACTTCTTTTAATCTCAACAAGATCTTCTTCACTCATTTCTAAAACCTGCTTTAGATATTTTTCAATAATATCGGAAATGTTTCTCATCTTCCCACCTCCCATCTTCTGACTTTGACTATATTTGACTTTAATTATACTGAAAATTTTATGGAGATGCAACGATTCACTATTACTGATTTTCTCCAAATTTCACGGTTGTGAAACCTAAAAAGCCCAGAAAATAAGTGTCTATAAAATTCGACTTTTTTCGTAAATATTAACTTTCTATAAAGCTGTTATCATTTTTATAGTAATATTAGGGAAGGATATGTGAAAATCATGGGGATCATCTGTAGTTCCTTATTGGGGTTTTAGGAACAGAAGTGTGGAATAAGGGATATTAAAAATAATCAAACAAAAAAAGACAACCCTTCACGGATTGTCTTTTTTTGCCTGGCAACGTCCTACTCTCACAGGGACAAAGTCCCAACTACCATCGGCGCTGAGAAGCTTAACTTCCGTGTTCGGTATGGGAACGGGTGTGACCTTCTCGCCTTGATTACCAGACTTATGAAATTAGAGAGATCGTTCTCTCAAAACTAGATAGTATAGAAGAAATTCGTAAAAACGAGTTATTCGCTTTAAAAAATATGGTTAAGTCCTCGATCGATTAGTATCAGTCAGCTCCACATGTCGCCACGCTTCCACCTCTGACCTATCAACCTGATCATCTTTCAGGGATCTTACTAGCTTGACGCTATGGGAAATCTCATCTTGAGGGGGGCTTCATGCTTAGATGCTTTCAGCACTTATCCCGTCCGCACATAGCTACCCAGCGATGCCTTTGGCAAGACAACTGGTACACCAGCGGTGCGTCCATCCCGGTCCTCTCGTACTAAGGACAGCTCCTCTCAAATTTCCTGCGCCCACGACGGATAGGGACCGAACTGTCTCACGACGTTCTGAACCCAGCTCGCGTACCGCTTTAATGGGCGAACAGCCCAACCCTTGGGACCGACTACAGCCCCAGGATGCGATGAGCCGACATCGAGGTGCCAAACCTCCCCGTCGATGTGGACTCTTGGGGGAGATAAGCCTGTTATCCCCGGGGTAGCTTTTATCCGTTGAGCGATGGCCCTTCCATGCGGAACCACCGGATCACTAAGCCCGACTTTCGTCCCTGCTCGACTTGTAGGTCTCGCAGTCAAGCTCCCTTGTGCCTTTACACTCTACGAATGATTTCCAACCATTCTGAGGGAACCTTTGGGCGCCTCCGTTACTCTTTAGGAGGCGACCGCCCCAGTCAAACTGCCCACCTGACACTGTCTCCCACCCCGATCAGGGGTGCGGGTTAGAATTTCAATACAGCCAGGGTAGTATCCCACCGACGCCTCCACCGAAGCTGGCGCTCCGGCTTCTCAGGCTCCTACCTATCCTGTACAAGCTGTACCAAAATTCAATATCAGGCTACAGTAAAGCTCCACGGGGTCTTTCCGTCCTGTCGCGGGTAACCTGCATCTTCACAGGTACTATAATTTCACCGAGTCTCTCGTTGAGACAGTGCCCAGATCGTTACGCCTTTCGTGCGGGTCGGAACTTACCCGACAAGGAATTTCGCTACCTTAGGACCGTTATAGTTACGGCCGCCGTTTACTGGGGCTTCGATTCAGAGCTTCGCGTGAGCTAACCCCTCCTCTTAACCTTCCAGCACCGGGCAGGCGTCAGCCCCTATACTTCGCCTTGCGGCTTCGCAGAGACCTGTGTTTTTGCTAAACAGTCGCCTGGGCCTATTCACTGCGGCTCTTCGAGGCTATAAACCCCAAAGAGCACCCCTTCTCCCGAAGTTACGGGGTCATTTTGCCGAGTTCCTTAACGAGAGTTCTCTCGCTCACCTTAGGATTCTCTCCTCGCCTACCTGTGTCGGTTTGCGGTACGGGCACCCAATATCATCGCTAGAGGCTTTTCTTGGCAGTGTGGAATCAGGAACTTCGGTACTATATTTCCCTCGCTGTCACAGCTCAGCCTTCGCGAGAAGCGGATTTTCCTGCTTCTCAGCCTAACTGCTTAGACGCACATATCCAACAGTGCGCTTGCCCTATCCTCCTGCGTCCCCCCATCACTCAAACGATAAAGAGGTGGTACAGGAATATCAACCTGTTGTCCATCGCCTACGCCTTTCGGCCTCGGCTTAGGTCCCGACTAACCCTGAGCGGACGAGCCTTCCTCAGGAAACCTTAGGCATTCGGTGGATGAGATTCTCACTCATCTTTCGCTACTCATACCGGCATTCTCACTTCTAAGCGCTCCACCAGTCCTTACGGTCTAGCTTCAACGCCCTTAGAACGCTCTCCTACCACTGACACCAACGGTGTCAATCCACAGCTTCGGTGATACGTTTAGCCCCGGTACATTTTCGGCGCAGAGTCACTCGACCAGTGAGCTATTACGCACTCTTTAAATGGTGGCTGCTTCTAAGCCAACATCCTGGTTGTCTAAGCAACTCCACATCCTTTTCCACTTAACGTATACTTTGGGACCTTAGCTGGTGGTCTGGGCTGTTTCCCTTTTGACTACGGATCTTATCACTCGCAGTCTGACTCCCACGGATAAGTCTTTGGCATTCGGAGTTTGTCTGAATTCGGTAACCCGATGAGGGCCCCTAGTCCAAACAGTGCTCTACCTCCAAGACTCTAACTACGTGAGGCTAGCCCTAAAGCTATTTCGGAGAGAACCAGCTATCTCCAAGTTCGATTGGAATTTCTCCGCTACCCACACCTCATCCCCGCACTTTTCAACGTGCGTGGGTTCGGGCCTCCATCCAGTGTTACCTGGACTTCACCCTGGACATGGGTAGATCACCTGGTTTCGGGTCTACGACCACATACTCATACGCCCTATTCAGACTCGCTTTCGCTGCGGCTCCGTCTCTTCAACTTAACCTTGCATGTAATCGTAACTCGCCGGTTCATTCTACAAAAGGCACGCTATCACCCATTAACGGGCTCTAACTACTTGTAGGCACACGGTTTCAGGAACTATTTCACTCCCCTTCCGGGGTGCTTTTCACCTTTCCCTCACGGTACTGGTTCACTATCGGTCACTAGGGAGTATTTAGCCTTGGGAGATGGTCCTCCCTGCTTCCGACCGGATTTCGCGTGTCCGGCCGTACTCAGGATCCACTCAGGAGGGAACGAAGTTTCAACTACAGGGCTTTTACCTTCTATGACGGGCCTTTCCAGACCGCTTCATCTACCCCGTTCCTTTGTAACTCCATGTTGAGTGTCCTACAACCCCAAGAGGCAAGCCTCTTGGTTTGGGCTAATCCCGTTTCGCTCGCCGCTACTTAGGGAATCGCGTTTGCTTTCTCTTCCTCCGGGTACTTAGATGTTTCAGTTCCCCGGGTCTGCCATCAATACCCTATGTATTCAGGTAAAGATACTGCTCCATTACGAGCAGTGGGTTTCCCCATTCGGAAATCTCCGGATCAAAGCTTACTTACAGCTCCCCGAAGCATATCGGTGTTAGTCCCGTCCTTCATCGGCTCCTAGTGCCAAGGCATTCACCGTGCGCCCTTTCTAACTTAACCTAAAAGGTTTTACTCTATTTAATAGAGAGAAAAACTAAAATGGCGATTTTACTCGGTTTTTACTTGGTTTCTTCTATACGATTATCTAGTTTTCAAAGAACGATTAAAAAAAGCTTTGAGAGAATTGCACTCTCAAAACTAAACAAACAGAAAACCATCAAACAAACGTTTTTGTCTGGCTCATATGTCCAGCTTATATCCTTAGAAAGGAGGTGATCCAGCCGCACCTTCCGATACGGCTACCTTGTTACGACTTCACCCCAATCATCTGTCCCACCTTAGGCGGCTGGCTCCTTGCGGTTACCCCACCGACTTCGGGTGTTACAAACTCTCGTGGTGTGACGGGCGGTGTGTACAAGGCCCGGGAACGTATTCACCGCGGCATGCTGATCCGCGATTACTAGCGATTCCGGCTTCATGTAGGCGAGTTGCAGCCTACAATCCGAACTGAGAATGGTTTTATGGGATTGGCTAGGCCTCGCGGCTTTGCTGCCCTTTGTACCATCCATTGTAGCACGTGTGTAGCCCAGGTCATAAGGGGCATGATGATTTGACGTCATCCCCACCTTCCTCCGGTTTGTCACCGGCAGTCACCTTAGAGTGCCCAACTGAATGCTGGCAACTAAGATCAAGGGTTGCGCTCGTTGCGGGACTTAACCCAACATCTCACGACACGAGCTGACGACAACCATGCACCACCTGTCACTCTGTCCCCCGAAGGGGAAATTCCTATCTCTAGGAGTGTCAGAGGATGTCAAGACCTGGTAAGGTTCTTCGCGTTGCTTCGAATTAAACCACATGCTCCACCGCTTGTGCGGGCCCCCGTCAATTCCTTTGAGTTTCAGCCTTGCGGCCGTACTCCCCAGGCGGAGTGCTTAATGCGTTAGCTGCAGCACTAAAGGGCGGAAACCCTCTAACACTTAGCACTCATCGTTTACGGCGTGGACTACCAGGGTATCTAATCCTGTTTGCTCCCCACGCTTTCGCGCCTCAGCGTCAGTTACAGACCAGAAAGCCGCCTTCGCCACTGGTGTTCCTCCACATCTCTACGCATTTCACCGCTACACGTGGAATTCCGCTTTCCTCTTCTGCACTCAAGTCCCCCAGTTTCCAATGACCCTCCACGGTTGAGCCGTGGGCTTTCACATCAGACTTAAAGGACCGCCTGCGCGCGCTTTACGCCCAATAATTCCGGACAACGCTTGCCACCTACGTATTACCGCGGCTGCTGGCACGTAGTTAGCCGTGGCTTTCTGGTTAGGTACCGTCAAGGTACCGGCAGTTACTCCGGTACTTGTTCTTCCCTAACAACAGAGCTTTACGACCCGAAGGCCTTCATCGCTCACGCGGCGTTGCTCCATCAGACTTTCGTCCATTGTGGAAGATTCCCTACTGCTGCCTCCCGTAGGAGTCTGGGCCGTGTCTCAGTCCCAGTGTGGCCGATCACCCTCTCAGGTCGGCTACGCATCGTCGCCTTGGTGAGCCGTTACCTCACCAACTAGCTAATGCGCCGCGGGCCCATCTGTAAGTGTCAGCCGAAACCGACTTTCAACTTTTCCTCATGAGAGGAAAAGGATTATCCGGTATTAGCACCGGTTTCCCGGTGTTATCCCAGTCTTACAGGCAGGTTGCCCACGTGTTACTCACCCGTCCGCCGCTAATCAACAGGAGCAAGCTCCTATTGATTCGCTCGACTTGCATGTATTAGGCACGCCGCCAGCGTTCGTCCTGAGCCAGGATCAAACTCTCCGAGAAAGTTGATTTAGCTCATTTTGTTACGTTGGCTTCATTTCGTAAGAAATGAATATTATTGTTTGTTGACGTTTTTGTTTGTTTAGTTTTCAAAGAGCAATCGTCGTTTATGCGACTTTTATATATTAACAAAGTAATTTTACATTGTCAATACCATTTTAATTTATTTGGTGGAGTCTAGGGGGATCGAACCCCTGACCTCCTGCGTGCAAAGCAGGCGCTCTCCCAGCTGAGCTAAGACCCCGAAATAATTAAATAAATGGTCGGGAAGACAGGATTCGAACCTGCGACCCCTTGGTCCCAAACCAAGTGCTCTACCAAGCTGAGCTACTTCCCGATAAATAATGGCGCGCCCGAAAGGAGTCGAACCCATAACCTTCTGATCCGTAGTCAGACGCTCTATCCAATTGAGCTACGGGCGCATTATTCATTTCTTAAATGGTGCCGAGGACCGGAATCGAACCGGTACGGTAGTCACCTACCGCAGGATTTTAAGTCCTGTGCGTCTGCCAGTTCCGCCACCCCGGCATTTGAGAGCGGAAGACGGGATTCGAACCCGCGACCCCCACCTTGGCAAGGTGGTGTTCTACCACTGAACTACTTCCGCGTATATGGTACTTATTTTCTCTCACAAAAATGGTGCGGGTGAAGGGAGTCGAACCCCCACGCCTTGCGGCGCCAGATCCTAAGTCTGGTGCGTCTGCCAATTCCGCCACACCCGCAATATTATCTTATCGCAAAAAATTATTTCATTCGTAAAACCTATGGTGAGCCATGAAGGACTCGAACCTTCGACCCTCTGATTAAAAGTCAGATGCTCTACCAACTGAGCTAATGGCTCTTATGAAGATGATTCCCTACAACTAATTTGTGGTAGGTCAGATGCTCAAAAGAACTTGCGTTCTTTCTCGCAGATTGCCCGCAGAAGCTGATTCACAGAAGTTTGCAATCTGCTCTACCAACTGAGCTAATGGCTCGTACAAAGAAAAGGTGCCGGCGAGAGGACTTGAACCCCCAACCTACTGATTACAAGTCAGTTGCTCTACCAATTGAGCTACCCCGGCGTCGTAAAGTAAGGAAAAAATATGGTGGAGGATGACGGGATCGAACCGCCGACCCTCTGCTTGTAAGGCAGATGCTCTCCCAGCTGAGCTAATCCTCCATATAAAGCCTGGCAACGTCCTACTCTCACAGGGACAAAGTCCCAACTACCATCGGCGCTGAGAAGCTTAACTTCCGTGTTCGGTATGGGAACGGGTGTGACCTTCTCGCCTTAATTACCAGACTTATGAAATTAGAGAGATCGTTCTCTCAAAACTAGATAATATAGAAGAAATTCGTAAAAACGAGTTATTCGCTTTAAAAAATATGGTTAAGTCCTCGATCGATTAGTATCAGTCAGCTCCACATGTCGCCACGCTTCCACCTCTGACCTATCAACCTGATCATCTTTCAGGGATCTTACTAGCTTGACGCTATGGGAAATCTCATCTTGAGGGGGGCTTCATGCTTAGATGCTTTCAGCACTTATCCCGTCCGCACATAGCTACCCAGCGATGCCTTTGGCAAGACAACTGGTACACCAGCGGTGCGTCCATCCCGGTCCTCTCGTACTAAGGACAGCTCCTCTCAAATTTCCTGCGCCCACGACGGATAGGGACCGAACTGTCTCACGACGTTCTGAACCCAGCTCGCGTACCGCTTTAATGGGCGAACAGCCCAACCCTTGGGACCGACTACAGCCCCAGGATGCGATGAGCCGACATCGAGGTGCCAAACCTCCCCGTCGATGTGGACTCTTGGGGGAGATAAGCCTGTTATCCCCGGGGTAGCTTTTATCCGTTGAGCGATGGCCCTTCCATGCGGAACCACCGGATCACTAAGCCCGACTTTCGTCCCTGCTCGACTTGTAGGTCTCGCAGTCAAGCTCCCTTGTGCCTTTACACTCTACGAATGATTTCCAACCATTCTGAGGGAACCTTTGGGCGCCTCCGTTACTCTTTAGGAGGCGACCGCCCCAGTCAAACTGCCCACCTGACACTGTCTCCCACCCCGATAAGGGGTGCGGGTTAGAATTTCAATACAGCCAGGGTAGTATCCCACCGACGCCTCCACCGAAGCTGGCGCTCCGGCTTCTCAGGCTCCTACCTATCCTGTACAAGCTGTACCAAAATTCAATATCAGGCTACAGTAAAGCTCCACGGGGTCTTTCCGTCCTGTCGCGGGTAACCTGCATCTTCACAGGTACTATAATTTCACCGAGTCTCTCGTTGAGACAGTGCCCAGATCGTTACGCCTTTCGTGCGGGTCGGAACTTACCCGACAAGGAATTTCGCTACCTTAGGACCGTTATAGTTACGGCCGCCGTTTACTGGGGCTTCGATTCAGAGCTTCGCGTGAGCTAACCCCTCCTCTTAACCTTCCAGCACCGGGCAGGCGTCAGCCCCTATACTTCGCCTTGCGGCTTCGCAGAGACCTGTGTTTTTGCTAAACAGTCGCCTGGGCCTATTCACTGCGGCTCTTCGAGGCTATGAACCCCAAAGAGCACCCCTTCTCCCGAAGTTACGGGGTCATTTTGCCGAGTTCCTTAACGAGAGTTCTCTCGCTCACCTTAGGATTCTCTCCTCGCCTACCTGTGTCGGTTTGCGGTACGGGCACCCTTTTATCTCGCTAGAGGCTTTTCTTGGCAGTGTGGAATCAGGAACTTCGGTACTATATTTCCCTCGCTGTCACAGCTCAGCCTTCGCGAGAAGCGGATTTTCCTGCTTCTCAGCCTAACTGCTTAGACGCACATATCCAACAGTGCGCTTGCCCTATCCTCCTGCGTCCCCCCATCACTCAAACGATAAAGAGGTGGTACAGGAATATCAACCTGTTGTCCATCGCCTACGCCTTTCGGCCTCGGCTTAGGTCCCGACTAACCCTGAGCGGACGAGCCTTCCTCAGGAAACCTTAGGCATTCGGTGGATGAGATTCTCACTCATCTTTCGCTACTCATACCGGCATTCTCACTTCTAAGCGCTCCACCAGTCCTTACGGTCTAGCTTCAACGCCCTTAGAACGCTCTCCTACCACTGACACCAACGGTGTCAATCCACAGCTTCGGTGATACGTTTAGCCCCGGTACATTTTCGGCGCAGAGTCACTCGACCAGTGAGCTATTACGCACTCTTTAAATGGTGGCTGCTTCTAAGCCAACATCCTGGTTGTCTAAGCAACTCCACATCCTTTTCCACTTAACGTATACTTTGGGACCTTAGCTGGTGGTCTGGGCTGTTTCCCTTTTGACTACGGATCTTATCACTCGCAGTCTGACTCCCACGGATAAGTCTTTGGCATTCGGAGTTTGTCTGAATTCGGTAACCCGATGAGGGCCCCTAGTCCAAACAGTGCTCTACCTCCAAGACTCTAACTACGTGAGGCTAGCCCTAAAGCTATTTCGGAGAGAACCAGCTATCTCCAAGTTCGATTGGAATTTCTCCGCTACCCACACCTCATCCCCGCACTTTTCAACGTGCGTGGGTTCGGGCCTCCATCCAGTGTTACCTGGACTTCACCCTGGACATGGGTAGATCACCTGGTTTCGGGTCTACGACCACATACTCATACGCCCTATTCAGACTCGCTTTCGCTGCGGCTCCGTCTCTTCAACTTAACCTTGCATGTAATCGTAACTCGCCGGTTCATTCTACAAAAGGCACGCTATCACCCATTAACGGGCTCTAACTACTTGTAGGCACACGGTTTCAGGAACTATTTCACTCCCCTTCCGGGGTGCTTTTCACCTTTCCCTCACGGTACTGGTTCACTATCGGTCACTAGGGAGTATTTAGCCTTGGGAGATGGTCCTCCCTGCTTCCGACCGGATTTCACGTGTCCGGCCGTACTCAGGATCCACTCAGGAGGGAACGAAGTTTCAACTACAGGGCTTTTACCTTCTATGACGGGCCTTTCCAGACCGCTTCATCTACCCCGTTCCTTTGTAACTCCATGTTGAGTGTCCTACAACCCCAAGAGGCAAGCCTCTTGGTTTGGGCTAATCCCGTTTCGCTCGCCGCTACTTAGGGAATCGCGTTTGCTTTCTCTTCCTCCGGGTACTTAGATGTTTCAGTTCCCCGGGTCTGCCATCAATACCCTATGTATTCAGGTAAAGATACTGCTCCATTACAAGCAGTGGGTTTCCCCATTCGGAAATCTCCGGATCAAAGCTTACTTACAGCTCCCCGAAGCATATCGGTGTTAGTCCCGTCCTTCATCGGCTCCTAGTGCCAAGGCATTCACCGTGCGCCCTTTCTAACTTAACCTAAAAGGTTTTACTCTATTTAATAGAGAGAAAAACTAAAATGGCGATTTTACTCGGTTTTTACTTGGTTTCTTCTATACGATTATCTAGTTTTCAAAGAACGATTAAAAAAAGCTTTGAGAGAATTGCACTCTCAAAACTAAACAAACAGAAAACCATCAAACAAACGTTTTTGTCTGGCTCATATGTCCAGCTTATATCCTTAGAAAGGAGGTGATCCAGCCGCACCTTCCGATACGGCTACCTTGTTACGACTTCACCCCAATCATCTGTCCCACCTTAGGCGGCTGGCTCCTTGCGGTTACCCCACCGACTTCGGGTGTTACAAACTCTCGTGGTGTGACGGGCGGTGTGTACAAGGCCCGGGAACGTATTCACCGCGGCATGCTGATCCGCGATTACTAGCGATTCCGGCTTCATGTAGGCGAGTTGCAGCCTACAATCCGAACTGAGAATGGTTTTATGGGATTGGCTAGGCCTCGCGGCTTTGCTGCCCTTTGTACCATCCATTGTAGCACGTGTGTAGCCCAGGTCATAAGGGGCATGATGATTTGACGTCATCCCCACCTTCCTCCGGTTTGTCACCGGCAGTCACCTTAGAGTGCCCAACTGAATGCTGGCAACTAAGATCAAGGGTTGCGCTCGTTGCGGGACTTAACCCAACATCTCACGACACGAGCTGACGACAACCATGCACCACCTGTCACTCTGTCCCCCGAAGGGGAAATTCCTATCTCTAGGAGTGTCAGAGGATGTCAAGACCTGGTAAGGTTCTTCGCGTTGCTTCGAATTAAACCACATGCTCCACCGCTTGTGCGGGCCCCCGTCAATTCCTTTGAGTTTCAGCCTTGCGGCCGTACTCCCCAGGCGGAGTGCTTAATGCGTTAGCTGCAGCACTAAAGGGCGGAAACCCTCTAACACTTAGCACTCATCGTTTACGGCGTGGACTACCAGGGTATCTAATCCTGTTTGCTCCCCACGCTTTCGCGCCTCAGCGTCAGTTACAGACCAGAAAGCCGCCTTCGCCACTGGTGTTCCTCCACATCTCTACGCATTTCACCGCTACACGTGGAATTCCGCTTTCCTCTTCTGCACTCAAGTCCCCCAGTTTCCAATGACCCTCCACGGTTGAGCCGTGGGCTTTCACATCAGACTTAAAGGACCGCCTGCGCGCGCTTTACGCCCAATAATTCCGGACAACGCTTGCCACCTACGTATTACCGCGGCTGCTGGCACGTAGTTAGCCGTGGCTTTCTGGTTAGGTACCGTCAAGGTACCGGCAGTTACTCCGGTACTTGTTCTTCCCTAACAACAGAGCTTTACGACCCGAAGGCCTTCATCGCTCACGCGGCGTTGCTCCATCAGACTTTCGTCCATTGTGGAAGATTCCCTACTGCTGCCTCCCGTAGGAGTCTGGGCCGTGTCTCAGTCCCAGTGTGGCCGATCACCCTCTCAGGTCGGCTACGCATCGTCGCCTTGGTGAGCCGTTACCTCACCAACTAGCTAATGCGCCGCGGGCCCATCTGTAAGTGTCAGCCGAAACCGACTTTCAACTTTTCCTCATGAGAGGAAAAGGATTATCCGGTATTAGCACCGGTTTCCCGGTGTTATCCCAGTCTTACAGGCAGGTTGCCCACGTGTTACTCACCCGTCCGCCGCTAATCAACAGGAGCAAGCTCCTATTGATTCGCACGACTTGCATGTATTAGGCACGCCGCCAGCGTTCGTCCTGAGCCAGGATCAAACTCTCCGAGAAAGTTGATTTAGCTCATTTTGTTACGTTGGCTTCATTTCGTAAGAAATGAATATTATTGTTTGTTGACGTTTTTGTTTGTTTAGTTTTCAAAGAACAATTTGTTATATCGCTCAAAGGCGACTTTATAATATTACCAAGTTATTAACGTAATGTCAACAACTTTTTTAACTTCTTTTTTCTTTCTCGCTACTGCCTCGCAGCAACAGATAATAATATACCACCTTTAGACACTGGATGCAATACCTATTTTTAAAGTAAAAATATTCACTCTACTCACAGCTTGCAAAAAAAAAGCGCCGGATTTCTCTGGCACTTTGAAAGCTTTATTTATGACGCATTAATGGGAATAATAGTACATCCCGGATGGATGGAGAATTTGTTAATAACATAACCAGGCGGTCAATACCAATTCCTAATCCACCAGTTGGCGGCATACCGTATTCTAATGCCTCAACAAAATCTTCGTCCATTTGATGAGCTTCATCATTACCTTGCTCACGTTCCTTTAATTGTGCTTCAAAACGTTCTCTTTGATCAATTGGATCATTAAGCTCAGTAAAGGCATTGGCATGCTCACGTGCCACAATAAACAACTCAAAACGATCCGTGAAGCGTGGATCCTCTTCATTTTTCTTCGCTAGTGGTGAAATCTCTACAGGATGCCCGTAAATGAAAGTTGGTTGAATTAACTTCTCTTCGACTCTCTGCTCAAAAAACTCATTAACTATATGTCCATAGAGCATGTGTTCCTTTATTTCGATATTATGTTCTTTAGCAAGCTCACGAGCTTCTTCTACACTCATTTCCTTCCAGAAATCTACACCTGTATATTCTTTAATTGCATCAACCATGTGCAGCCTTTTCCATTCAGGTTTTAGATCTACTTCATACTCTCCGTATTGAACAGTTGTTGACCCTAATACCTCTTGGGCGATATGCGCAATTAGATTCTCAGTGAGACTCATAATATCTCTATAGTCTGCATAGGCTTCATAAAGTTCAATCATTGTAAATTCAGGATTATGGCGGGTTGATACACCCTCGTTCCTAAACACACGGCCAATCTCATATACTTTTTCTAGTCCGCCGACAATTAGACGCTTCAAGTGAAGCTCGATAGCAATCCTCATATACAATGGCATATCAAGAGCATTATGGTGTGTAATAAATGGTCTTGCAGAAGCACCGCCGGCAATCGCATGCATCATTGGTGTTTCTACTTCTAAATAACCATGATCATCAAGATATCGGCGCATTGATTGGATAATACGGCTTCTAGTTATAAAGGTTTCCTTGCTTTCCTGACTTACGATCAAATCTAAATAACGCTGACGATAACGCTGCTCAACGTCCTTCAAACCATGGAATTTATCAGGAAGGGGACGCAATGCCTTTGTAAGGAACACAAAGTTCTCCACTTTTACAGACAATTCCCCTACCTTTGTTTTAAAAAGGGTACCTGTCACCCCGATGATGTCCCCAAGGTCAGCTGAATCAAAAACTTTATAGGATTCTTCTCCAATAGCATCTTGACGTACATATACTTGAATTTGACCTGTCAAATCTTGAATATGGGCAAATCCAGCTTTCCCTTTACCACGCTTTGTCATAATCCGTCCCGCAAGTGTGACAGAAACATTTTTAGCTTCAATTTCTTCTTTTTCTAAGCCCTCGTATTGTTCAATAAGTTCTTTCGTACTATGGGAGCGATCAAAACGCTTTCCAAATGGATCTAATCCATTTTCACGCATTGCATTCATTTTTTCACGTCTGACCAAGAATTGGTCGTTTAATTCTTCCTGACTCATGATTACTTCAACTCCATAACTTCTTTTTATGTAAATCTAAATAACTAACTGTCCTTTTAAGTTATAGTCCAGCCATACTAGTAATACCTTATCTAAAAAGTCTAATAGCCTAGTTTTAGGCCTGCTGCTTTTTTACATACTATATTATTTTACACAAACATGACAATTCAGACATCAAAAAAGTTCATAAATACATAAAAACTGCCAGTAATGCTACTGGCAGCTCTATTCAGTAAACAAAGATATTATAGAAAATAGGATGAGGACTGTCAAATTAACCTACGATTAACTGGCTGTTTTCCATTTCTTCGACATCGGCCACTAAACCGTTTAATACGGTTACTAAGTCCTCTCTCGTATTGCATTCGTTAATTGCATTTCGCACCCTTGCATTACCGCGGACGCCTTTTAAATACCATGCTGCATGTTTACGCATTTCACGAACAGCAATATACTCACTTTTTAAAGCAATTAATCGATCTAAGTGAAGGATACATACGTCGATTTTTTCCCTTACTGACGGCTCACCTAAGAGTTTACCGGTTTCTAAATACTGAACCGTACGGTAAATCATCCATGGGTCCCCTAGCGCAGCCCTGCCGATCATAACGCCATCAACACCTGTTTCCTCAAGCATTCTTTTTGCATCTTGAGGTGTTTGTACGTCCCCGTTCCCAATGACCGGGATGTTAACAGACTGTTTTACTTCACGAATAATGTCCCAATTTGCTTTTCCTTCATACATTTGGACGCGGGTACGGCCATGGAGTGCGACAGCCTTACCGCCTGCACGTTCCACCATTTGGGCGTTTTTTACAGCAAAAATATGCTCATCATCCCAGCCCATTCGCATTTTTACAGTGACAGGTTTTTCTACAGCATCCACAACAGCCGAAACCATTTCATAAATTTTATTAGGGTCTAATAGCCATCTTGCTCCTGCGTCACATTTTGTAATCTTCGGAACAGGGCAGCCCATATTGATATCAATGATATCAGCATTCGTGTTTTGATCAACAAATTTTGCTGCTTCAACAAGAGTTTCCTTTTCACCGCCAAAAATTTGCAGGCTCAGTGGTTTTTCCCGCTCGTCTATATAAAGCATATTCATTGTTTTTTCGTTTTTAAGAATAATCCCCTTATCACTGACCATTTCTGCGCATACTAACCCTGCTCCAAATTCTTTTACAGTCAGACGGAATGCTGAATTACATACACCCGCCATTGGCGCTAAAACAACTGGATTTTTTATGTCAATATCTCCTATTTTTAACATGCGGTAACCTCCTTTTCTTATTCTTTTGGTTTTAAGTCTTCTATACTGATTTTTAAAGAATGAGCAATTCTATCGAGTAAATCCTCTGCAGGCAGACGATTCCCTCTTTCAATTTCACCTAAAATAGATACTGATACACCTAGTTCCCTCGAAAAGCCTTCTTGTGTATAACCCTTTAGCTTCCGATAGGCACGAATACGTCTTCCCCATTTTTCCGCTTCCATAATCGGACTCCTTCTTTATCTGGTAGTTCATTCAAAAGTATGTTAAGAGGTTTATCCACCCCAGGTAATCTAAGGTTTTGATCAATTTCTACTAATGGAATCAAAACAAACGCCCGCTCTAACATCCTTGGGTGCGGTACGATAAGTTTCTCTGATTCAATATTTTCTTGGTTAAAGATTAGAATGTCAAGGTCGATTGTCCGCGGACCCCATTTTATTTCCCTTTTTCTCCCAAGTTCCGTTTCAACATTTAAACAAGTATCTAATAACTCCATCGCACTTAGACTAGACTGTACTTTAATTACCATGTTCAAAAATAAATCTTGATCCTCATATCCAACAGGATCTGTTTCATATATAGATGAAAAATTTACCATCCGAATAGCAGGATTCGTGATTAATCGATTAATAGCATTAACTATATTATCATATCTGTTTCCTATATTAGAGCCAAGGGCAATAAATGCTGTATTTTCCACTTTTATCTTCTCCTCGTAATTTCTACGGCAACAGATTTGTAATGCCCTGGTATGGGAGGGTCTGGTTTTATGACTTTTACGGTAACATCCAAAATCAGTGAAAACGCACTAATAACGCTTGCAGCAATTTCTTCTGCAACCGCCTCTAATAGCTTAAAGGGTTTCCCTTCGACCACTTCCTTGCAAACTTGATACAATTCACCATAATTAACAGAAAACTGAAGTTCGTCTGTTTCTCCGGCTTTTTTTAAATCAATGGATACAGCTAGGTCCACAATAAATCGCTGGCCTAACCGGTTCTCTTCCGGAAACACACCATGATAGCCATAAAACTCCATCCTATTCACATATATCTTATCCAATGACGACATCCTTCCCGATCAATATATCCATCATTTTAGCCATCCTGCTCATTTCTTTTACATCGTGAACACGAATCATCTGACAGCCCTTTTGAATTCCGTAACAAATTGTCGCTCCAGTCCCTTCCATTCTTTCAGTAACGGGCAGGTCTAAAGCTTGTCCGATCATAGACTTTCTTGATGTCCCTAATAACACAGGATAGCCCAGCATCACAAACTTTTCTAAATTTTGCATGGTTAACAAGTTTTGCTGATAGTCCCTAGCAAAACCAATACCGGGATCAAGGATAATATTTTCATCTCTTACTCCAGCACGTTTAGCAATTGTAATACTTTCATAAAGGTCATTTAAGACATCCCTCATAAAAGACTTGTAGTTCCGATCATGCCGATTATGCATCAGGATGATCGGAACATTATAGTCTGCTGCAACCTGTGCCATTCTACTATCGGCTTTTGCTCCCCAAATATCGTTAATAATATGGGCCCCCGCCTCGATTGCCTGCTTGGCAACCTCTGCTTTATAGGTGTCGATCGAGATTGGAATTGAAACCTGTTCCGAAATGGCTTTTATTACTGGGACCACCCGTTCAATTTCCTCTTCATCGGAAATGACTGTATAACCCGGTCTAGTGGATTCACCACCAACATCAATAATATCCGCCCCATTTTCCGCCATTTCCCTGGCATGTTGAACCGCGCGCTCAATTTGATTAAAATCTCCACCATCTGAGAAGGAATCAGGGGTAACATTTAAGATTCCCATCACAATTGTTTTTTTCGAATAATCCAAGGTATAGGGCCCGCACTTAATTTGTTCTTGAGTTGTTCTCATTCCATATTCCCCCACAACTTGTTTTTCACATTTTATCATAGTTTTTCCAAAAAAAAGAGGCTTCGGCAAAAACTCGCCAACGCCTCCAATCTTTATTTATTCAGCATCATATTGGTAAAGTGGTGTACTTAAATAACGTTCTCCATTATCAGGAATAATCGCTAGTACTTTTTTACCTTTTCCTAATTCTTTCGCTACCTTTAGGGCGGCAGAAATAGCTGCACCTGAAGAAATACCGCCTAGGATACCTTCTTCTCTAGCAGCACGGCGTGATGCTTCAAATGCTTCTTCCGTACCGATTTGAATCACTTCATCATAAATATTTGTATTTAATGTATCAGGAACAAACCCTGCTCCAAGACCTTGAAGTTTGTGCGGCCCAGGATTACCACCTGATAATACTGGTGAGTCTTTTGGCTCAACGGCAACAATCTTTACTTCTGGGAACTTTTCACGAATAACACTGCCTGCACCTGAAATGGTTCCACCTGTTCCGATTCCAGATACAAAAGCATCTAGTTGATCCATTTGTTCAACAATTTCTTTACCTGTCGTTCTTTTATGTACTTCAGGGTTTGCTTGATTTTTAAATTGTTGTGGTAAGAAGTATCCGTGTTCCTTAACTAGCTCTTCTGCTTTAGCAATAGCACCCTTCATGCCTGCTGGCCCAGGTGTTAAAACAAGCTCTGCACCATATGCGCGAAGAAGGTTTCTTCTTTCTAAGCTCATTGTTTCAGGCATAACGAAGATTGCTTTGTAACCTTTAGCCGCTGCAATCATTGCAAGCCCGATACCTGTATTTCCACTCGTTGGTTCAATAATTGTATCACCTGGTTTAATTAAACCTTCGTCTTCTGCAGCTTCAATCATCGCAAGACCAATACGGTCTTTAACACTGCTCCCTGGGTTAAAATATTCAAGCTTTAGATAAACATCAGCACTATTTTCATCTACTAATCTGTTTAATTTTACAATTGGTGTTTGACCGACTAACTCAGCCACTGAATTTGCAACACGAACCATTAGGGCACCTCTATTCCGAGTATTTTTATTGGATTTATATTATTAAATTTACCAGTTTTTAAGCCAACTTGTCAATTGTTTTGATTGAAAAATTTCAAATAAATTGAAAATACGAATAGTAGATATGTACTAATTAAGTCAATTGTAATGGTTTTCCAAATAAAACCTCTTTAGGTCACAGAATGACGACCGTTGTTTAATGCGTTTCTTTTTCTCCATAAAACCAATTGACCTGCGCCTCATCCCAAAAAATAGAGGCTGTAGCTGGTGTTTTCATTTGATCGAGAGCAATTTGCCGGCGGATCTGGTCTTTTACCTCCGCATAGGAATAACTTTTTCCACTGATTTTCCCATTAAGTTTTAAGAGGACATACCCATCCTTCACCTTTATCGGCTTGCTGACAGCCTTTGGTGTTAATTTTTTAGCCTCGGTCATATATTGCTTTGGATATCGCTCATCGTCTTCACTAATGTAGCCGATATCCCCGCCTTCATTGGCTGAAAACTCCTCAATTGACCGTTCCATGGCCATGGCTGAAAAGCTAGACCCACGGGTAAGCTCTTTTGCAGCTGTTTCTGCTTCTTTTTTTGTTTTGACCACAATATGTGATAAGTGATAGGCAGCTGGTACAGTAAATAGATTTTTATTTTTCGTATAATACGTTTTCATTTCACTATTGGAAACAGACACATCCTTAGTCAAAAGCTCTTCTAAGAGCAGACTGCTGCGGATTTCATCCTTCCATTTAGTTTCGGTTTGATGACTTTTCTGACTAAAAGAATGATAAGTGGTCTGAAGCATTCGATATTCTCGGTTAACATCTTGATTTGATACCTTAATTTTATATTTCGCTGCCATTTCCTCGATTACTTTTTGATCAATCATTTCCTTCAATACATCTTTGCCATATTTAGCTTCTAATTCATTCAGCCAGGCTTGTCTCGTAATTTCCTTCTTCCCTATGTTTGCCACGGCCTCGTCATTAGCCGCTGTACCACTTACCTCGTTTGCCCTTGTCAGAAAAAAGGCTGCAGTCAGGCAGTTTAAAAAAACAAGGGCGGCAATGATCATCCAAAGCTGCTTCTTCCCCAACCATTTCTCCTCCTAAAGAAAAGTGCAAGCACCCTGGTCAGCGGCGTATGGCCTCCTCGAAAAAGCTATCGCTTTTCCTTCGTGCGGTGCTTATGCTGCCGAAGCCTTCCTTGTGGAGCACTCCAACTGAGATAAAGGAAACACGAAGAGCGGTAGCTTTTTCGTGTTGACTTATCGTAGGGCGGAGTGCGAAGAACACTAGCCGCTAGGGTGCTTGCGCTAGACAATTCTCAAAGATTTTTCTAGTTTCTTATTTCCTAAAGAAAAGTGCAAGCACCCGTTTAACAAAGTCCACCAGGGACAGGGTGTTGCACTCGATCTTTTTGCATAATATAGGACTTATTTCGATTCAGCCCTTAATGCTTCTAACTCTTCTCTTGAATACTGATACTTTTCATTACAGAAGTGGCAATGTGCTTCCGCCTGCCCATCTTCTTCAATCATAGCGGTGATTTCAGCAGCCCCTAGGCCAATAATAGCATTGGCAAAACGCTCTTTGGAGCAATTACATTCAAAGCTGACCGGCATTGTCTCTAATATCTTCACATGCTCTTTTCCAAATAATTCTTCAAGGATTTGCTCGGGGCTAAGTCCCCGCTCAATTAGTTTTGAAATCGGCTCTATCGTTTTTAGGCGTTCCTCTAATTTAGATATAAGCTCATCTGGTGTTCCCGGCATTAGTTGAAAAATAAATCCTCCTGCAGCCAAAATGGAGTCATCCGGGTTCACTAACACACCAACTCCTACAGAGGAAGGTATTTGTTCGGAGGTCGCAAAGTAATAGGTAAAGTCTTCACCAAGCTCTCCAGAAACAAGAGGAACTTGTCCGGAGAAAAAGTCCCTTAATCCGGTATCCTTTACCACGGCAAGTGTGCCCTCAGTACCGACCGCACGGCGGACGTCAAGTTTGCCGTGTTCATTGGATTCAAAATCAACCTCCGGATTAGTCACGTAACCGCGGACCTCACCCTTGGCATTACTATCAACCACTATCGGGCCAAGCGGACCGCCCCCATTAATTTTCACAGTGAGTTTATCCTCACCTTTAAGCATGGCCCCCATCATGACCGCTGCAGTCATCGTGCGGCCAAGCGCAGCTGACGCAGTGCGCCATGTTTGATGACGGCGCTGTGCCTCACTAATTGTCGCTGTAGTACGAACAGCATATGCCCGTATATTCCCATCATAGGCAAGTGCCTTTACTAGATAATCCTTCATTGTCTCGCTCCCTTCTTGCTGAATAATTTTAGGTTATCCCATGTTCCGTTTATAGATAAGTGAAAGACCCTTTAAAGTTAAAAAAGGATCGACAATATCAATAATCGTTGACTCTTGTGAAATTAAGCCTGCTAATCCACCTGTGGCGATCACAGTAGGCTTTTTGGAGCTTTGGTCCATCATCCTTTTCACAATTCCTTCAACTTGTCCTACATAGCCATAGACAATACCTGCCTGCATAGCAGAAACAGTATTTTTTCCAATAACCGCTTCTGGCCTGGCGATTTCAATCCGCGGTAATTTTGCTGCTCTTGAATAAAGCGCCTCCGTCGAAATTCCAATTCCAGGGGCAATGGCTCCACCCATATATTGACGTTCCTCATTCACATAACAATAGGTGGTTGCTGTACCAAAATCCACTATGATTAGTGGGCTTCCATATTCGTGAATAGCTGCAACAGCATTCACAATTCGGTCAGCACCAACTTCTCTTGGATTTTCGTATTTAATATTAAGTCCTGTTTTAATGCCAGGTCCGACAACAAGAGGCTTTACGTGAAAATACTTTTGACACATTCTTTCTAAAGCAAACATGATTGGCGGCACAACTGAAGAAATAATAATACCATCAATATCAGAAAACTTAAGACCGGAAAAGTCAAATAAGGCCTTTATATTCATTCCAAACTCATCTTCTGTACGGTTGCGGTTTGTTTCAACCCGCCAATGATACTTAAGGTCATCCCCATCATAAACACCTAAGACGATATTGGTATTTCCCACATCAAATACGAAAATCAAATCTATCACTCGCTTTTATTAATATTCTTTTCCTCATACGCAACATCATATCATAAATAGTATATGAGTAAAAAAAAAGAGTGCCTCCTTGAAGCACTCTTTTCAACTTTATTTACTTATAATCGATATCATCTGAAGGACTGTCTAGAAAAGATTTTTCCTCACTACCAGTTTCATCCTTCTTTTTATTGATATTGACCTTCACATCATCTGTTTTTTTCGGTCCAATCTTAACCGTTTCTAGATGAAGTGATGGCTCTGGCATATGACCATTTTCCACCAGATATTTAATTTGTTCAGCTACAAGCGTTTCAACCTCAAGAAGTGTTGTTGCAATGAGGTCAAGCTTATCACGATTTTCGGTAAGGATTTTTCTAGCTCTTTCATAACATTCTTTAATAATACTTTGGATCTCGAGGTCAATTTCATAGGCAATTGCATCAGAATAATTTTGCTCATTATGGATGTCACGTCCTAAGAAAACCTGACCGCCTGATCCTTGACCAAATTGGAGTGGTCCAAGCTTATCACTCATTCCATATTCCGTTACCATCTTACGAGCAATTCCTGTTGCACGCTGGAAGTCATTATGTGCACCAGTACTTACTTCACCAAACACGATTTCCTCTGCAACACGTCCGCCTAATAAACCAACAATTTTATCAAGCAATTCTGGTTTTGTCATAAAGTAACGATCTTCTCTTGGAAGCATAACAGCGTATCCACCAGCCTGCCCACGTGGAACGATCGTAACTTTGTGAACCATGTCAGCTTCATCAAGCACTAATCCAATAACAGTATGACCGCCCTCATGGAAGGCAACAATACGGCGTTCTTTTTCTGAAATAACACGGCTCTTTTTTGCTGGACCGGCAATAACACGGTCTGTTGCTTCATCAATGTCTTCCATGTCGATTTTCTTTTTATTACTGCGGGCAGCCACTAGTGCTGCTTCATTCAATAAGTTTTCTAAATCAGCACCGGAAAAACCAGGTGTACGCATAGCAATATTTTTTAAATTAACGGTTTCGTCTAATGGTTTATTACGAGCATGTACCTTCAATACTGCTTCACGTCCAACTACATCTGGGCGGTCGACCGTAATTTGACGGTCAAAACGTCCTGGACGTAATAACGCTGGATCGAGAATATCTGCCCGGTTTGTTGCAGCAATAATGATAATACCTTCATTAGCTCCGAATCCATCCATTTCAACTAAAAGTTGATTCAATGTTTGTTCACGTTCATCATGTCCACCGCCAAGTCCAGCTCCACGCTGACGTCCAACGGCATCGATCTCATCAATAAATATAATACACGGAGCATTCTTTTTCGCATTCTCAAATAAATCACGTACACGAGATGCCCCAACCCCGACAAACATTTCAACGAAATCTGAACCGCTTATCGAAAAGAAAGGTACGCCCGCTTCTCCGGCAGTGGCACGTGCTAGTAATGTCTTACCAGTACCTGGAGGTCCTACTAAAAGGACACCTTTTGGTATTCTTGCTCCAAGTTCAGCAAACCTTCGAGGGTCTTTTAAGAATTCAACTACCTCAACTAACTCTGCTTTTTCTTCATCTGCACCGGCAACATCTCTAAAACGAACCTTTTTCTTATCATCGTTATACAGCTTTGCCTTTGATTTACCAAAGTTCATGACTCGGCTTCCGCCGCCTTGAGCTTGGTTTAACAAAAAGAAGAATAAAATAAAGATAATCACGAACGGTATAATGGAAGTAAAGAAAGTAACCCAGCCGCTAGTTTCTTTTGCTGGTAAAACTTCCACTTTTGAATCAGCTTTATCAATACGGTCGAGAATCTTTTCACTGTTAGGTATATAGGTAATAAACTTCTTGTTATTAGCTTCAAACTGCCCCTGAACCTCATAAACACCTCGTTCAGGCTGCATGGAAAATGACTTAACTTTACCACTTTCTAGCTGCGATACAAATTTATCATATGAGATATGATCTGTCGGCTCGTTGCTTCCATTAAAGAAACTCACCACGCCGATAATAACTAAAAATATTAATAAATAAAAGATGGTATTACGGAAAATCCGATTCATCTCTTACCTCCTCCCGCGGATAAAAACTATATTAAATAGTATCATAGAAAATCTTACTAATTCAAGGAATTACTCTCAGTAAAAAGGCTTTCAACAACCAGACTGGCTGCTTCTTCTTATACATTATTTACTATAAACTTCTGGTTTTAATACACCAATATATGGTAGATTACGGTATTTCTCAATATAATCCAATCCATAACCCACCACAAACTCATCTGGAACAACAAAGCCAACATAATCAGCTTGGATGTCACTCTTCCTGCCAGTTGGTTTGTCGAGCAAAGTAACGATTTTAATGGATTTTGCTTTACGATAACGGAATAAATCAACCAGATAGCTTAGTGTTAATCCACTATCGATGATGTCTTCAATAATTAATATGTCCCTTCCTTCAACAGAAGTATCAAGGTCCTTTAAAATTTTAACCTCACCGGAGGATACAAGGGCCGTACCATAACTTGATACATCCATAAAATCCATTTCAAGATAACAATCCATTCGTTTTAGAAGGTCTGCCATGAATGGCATTGCTCCTTTTAAAACCCCAATCGCAAGCGGGAAACGGTCTTGATACTCTTCCGTTAGCTCCCCTGCTAATTGCTTAATCTTCTCTTGAATTTCTTCTTCTGAAACTAATACCTTTTCAATATCATCTTTCATCATAAAATGTGCCCCCTAGAAGATCATTACATAATGTATGTTAGTTGGATATATTGTTCTGCAGTTGGATCGATACCTTCAAAAGAAGACCTTTTTAAATTTGGTAGCCAAATAATGAATCCCTCTCCGTCGGTTATGACCGGCCAAACATCCCGGTCCTGCCGTGGAACTTTTTGATCAATAAAAATATCTTTTAATTTCTTTGAACCCTGTATGCCTTTGATTGTCATTCGATCGCCTTTTTTTCTATTTCGGATAATCAAGGGAAAATGAAGAAGGGCTAAGTTAAAAATGGCACTATTCGGTAACACGTCAGGGTTTTTCCCAGTTATATAATCGATTACAATGCTCCCTCCATTTGGCAGCATAATCGTTCCAGGCTCATTGATTTCAAAATGAAATAATTCTGGCTTTATTTGCTCATATTGGAAAACAAGTTGAGAATATGAGCGAATAACCTTTAAACCCTTAGGAAGATCAAGTGTTCCTGAAGGTTCGTGATGGCTAATTAAAGAAGATACTTGATCGATATGTATTGCAGAAAGAGATGCAGGTTTTTCTTTGTAAAGATAGTTTAATATTAGTTGAATCCCTCTCCTTTGTAAAGGTAAAGGCATTGTTTGGAATTGTTTTATGTCAATAGTAATTTTGTCCTCTTCTCTTTTTGTCAATACTGTATTCAATCGCTCAGCAGCTAATTCCAGCAAATACTCTTCATCACTTCGCAATTCTTCACTAAATCGTTGAAAATGTTCATGTACTTGTCTGTTTTCAGCTTTAAGGAAAGGCAGTACCTGTTTACGAAACCGATTCCGACTATAAATAACCTTCGCATTGCTTGGGTCTATCCTTGGGATGAGATTATGCTTTTTACAATAGTGTTGAAGCTCATCTTTCGTTAAACATAGAAAAGGGCGAAAGATAATCCCTTCATAAAACGGCCTGGAGAATGGGATACCCGCTCTTGCCTTTCCACTGCTTCCTCGTGTCAGCCGCATAAGTATTGTCTCCATTTGGTCATCACCATGGTGCCCTAAAGCTAAATACGGGGATTGGTACCGTTCCATTATGGTCTGATAAAAATCATATCTTACTTCTCTACCGGCAATTTGAGAACTTTTCCCTGTCTCTTCCATGATTTTTGTTACATTAACTTGAACCATTTCAAATGGAATGTTGAATTGTCCACAAAAGTCTTTGACAAACATGGCATCTTGGTAGGATTCTTCGCCACGGAACATATGGTCAACGTGGGCAGCCACAAGAAACAGATTTCTTTTTTCTCTTTCCTTCAGCAAATAATGCAGCAGTGCCAATGAATCGGGCCCACCCGACACCCCCACTACAATTCGTTTGTTTTCTAAGGAAAAGGAATGGTGCTGTAAAAAAGCTTCAACTTTTGATTCCAACATATCAATTGCACACTTTCTAAAGCAAATTTGATTAAAAGCGAATTAGAAACGCGCCTCCGCTTTTCTTTTTAGCTTACCACTTTTGATTATGAACTATCAAAAATTAAGGCAATGAAATTTGGGTTTTCTCTTTATACGGATGAAAGCAAGATTGGTTTCAATTTATTACGGTAAATTATTAAAAGTATACCAAGCATATAACACACCTAGAACGGTTGCGATAAATAAAAATTCCATCCAGCCGCTTTTTTTCTTTTTTCGCTTGTAGCTCTGTCTCGAAAGCGGGACGGATTGTGCAGCTTTACCCCCGGCTTGTTTCGTTTGAAGAGGATCCAGTTTGTTTACCTGAGGTTTTGTTTGTGCGGAAAGGTTCTTATTGTCAACCATTACACCTAATAAATCTGCCCGCATTTGTTTAGCTTGAGTGTATTGCCCTTGGAGTGCCTTTAGAATAACAGGTTCTAATTTTATTAATTCTCGGTTTTGTCGAATCGCATCCTTCAGTTGCTTGAGTCCGCCTGTTGTTTTCGTAAATCGTTTGGGATAGGCTGTATTGATCATGATCATGGCAACCGCAAATAAATCGTAGGATGGTTCAGCCTTTCTGGAGCCTAATCCCCAATAGCCGCGATCATAAAACTCAGTGAATTCTTTAATCGCTCTACCCTGAATGGTCGTTCCGCCGACATCTATACACCTGATTTTTGGCGGAGGCCCCGTCACGATTAAATTTTCCGGTTTCAAGTCCCCAAAGACCCAGCCATTTTGGTGAAGCTGCTCTAAATCATTCAGCAGCTGCAAAAACAAAACACTTGTCCAAGATGGACCTTTCGTTTGCAGGAAGGACAGGAAATCCGGTCCTTGAATATATTCCATTGCATAAAAAGAAATACGTCTGTTATCCCAATGCCAATCATCAACATCAAGCAAACAAGGTCCGAGGGAGTGTCCCTGGACCTTAGCAAAGGATTTTAAAACATTAACCTCTGAGGTGATTGACATACCATTATCACTCATTTTTAAAGCGACCTGTGTGTCTTTATGCTTGGCGAGATAAACCACCCCATTTGCACCAAATCCTAGTTCCTTAATAATCGTATATTTTCGTGCATGCCACTTTCCTGTAATGATTGTTCCTGGGCTAGCCTTACATTGAGTCTTCAAAGTATGATTCATCATCACGAGACAGCAGGCTCCTTAATGATTGTTTTTTTTCTGTAAAAGCAGATAAGGCCATTTTTAATGCCGGTCCAGTTGGCGTAATGCCCCCTGTCGACAGCTGGGAAAAGACACTTGTTAAAACTTGTAGTTTCGGTGTCCAATCGAGCAATTTTTCGACATCATTCTTTTTCCCGGGAAATACATAAACAGAAAACAGATTATCTCCGGTCCTAGCATTCAAGCTTAGAGAAAGGTCAAGGAGTGCCTCTTTTACAGTTGGGAGTTTGTGTTTCATACTTGCGCTTGTATCGACAAGAATCAACACCTCTAATTCGACCGTTTCCCCTAATTCATCGACAACCTCCATTACTTCGCCGCGCTTTTCTGGCGGCAGGTCCTCCATTGTTTGTGAACGTCCCAATATTTCCTGAAGCTGGCGGTTAACGACACCTTGAATGGTTTGATTCATTGCTTTACGAGTAACCATCTGCACCGTTTGCGATAGCCTTTCCGCATAAACAATTTGACTGACCCCTCCGCCTGACATGGCCATTCCTTCAATTTCGCTGATTCCTTTTTCATCTATCACATCATGTTCCATCACACCAATGACATTCACTGTAATCCCTTGTTCATTTGCAAGGGCAGCCATGGCAATCGGGTCATCCCCCTGGTTTGAGCACCCATCCGTAATCAGTAAAATTTGCCGAATCTTCCCTGTGTACATAACCTTCTCCCTCCAGATATAGTATTGCTACCATTTTCGACGGGATAAGGTGGATTTATACATAGTTTATTGGAAGGATGGTTAATATAATCGGTTAAGCATGGCGCTTTACTTTCTGAATAGGAATGGAGGCCCACTTTGGTGTGTTATGTTTTATTTTGGCAACCGTTACCGTCATGTCATCATCAATCAAACCAGATCTGGAGCGAATAACCTCTTCCATGATTAAATCTGCGACCTCTTGCGGATCATCGGTCTCCAATTCTTGTACCTTACGTTTCATCCATAAATCATAATTCTCTACATGCTTGGGTCCTTCAAATACTCCATCACTCATCATAATGAGCAGATCTCCTGCTTTTAATTGTTCGCTGACAACATCCACTTCAAATTCTTGAAGAATTCCCATTGGCAGATTACTGGCCTGAATTTTAATGACTTTATTTCCTCTTTTTATAAAGCTCGGTGTCGAGCCAATTTTAAGAAATTTAGCAGACGCATTTTTCAAGTCGATCATCGCTAAATCTAAAGTTGAAAAAATTTCATCAGTCGTCCGAAGCGATAGGATGCTGTTTACCGACTTAATCGCAACTTTCTCTTCTATTCCTGATTGTAATATTTTTTGCAGGAGCTGAAGTGTTTCACTGCTTTCATAATGAGCTCTTTCTCCATTCCCCATTCCGTCACTTATGGCGATAGCAAATTTACCTAGTCCGAGCTCAATAGTCGAATAGCTGTCACCTGAAACTAAGCCGCCATCTTTTGCTGCATGGGCGACACCCGTATCTACCGTGTAGGCCTTTGATGAGCGGAAGTTTACATTACATAACTCATGAGGAAGGCGGGCACATTCCTCCTTGTTTACTATAATTGTTTCCCCGAGAATATCTGACAGCATTGGTGCGATTAATTTATCACATTCCCCATGACCATTACAAAATGGTACTGTCATCTCGATATCGACATTGCCTTGTTCAAGGCTGTAAATTTCGACCTGTTCAATCTGAATCCCAAAATCCTGGATTGCCTCCATTATTTGTTCTTCCTGTTTATAATGATTCTCTCTTTCACGCTGGATTTCTTTTGCAAAGTTATCCATGACCTCAGAAACACCTAATAATTGCTCTGCAACCAGCTTACGGCTTTCCCGCACTTGCTTCTTTAGTTTTAAATTGGCTTGAAAGAAGGTTAACTGCTGGCCGATGGTTTCGTATACCTTTTTCGGACGAGAACAAATTTTATCCCATTCTCTTGCCAATCTAGGCGAAACATTTCCTTCATTTTGATCCATTTCATGAATAATTTCTTCCATCGCCGCATAGGTTGTATTAAAATTCTTTGCCCAGCATTGTTCCTTTTTAAAACAAGTTTGGCAAGTCCGTTCCGTTACATTGCTCATGAAATAATCCATTTCACGGTTTTCTTCCTCATCCTCCTGCATTATTTCCATTTGTGAGAAGCTCTTTGATAGGGCATGGAAGACACCCGAAAATTGCGACACCCGTTGTGCAGTAACATCGCGCATTTTACGCATGTATTTTTGCTGCTCTGCCGTATGTTCAGGTGTTCCCGGGATATATTTTGCTAGTCTTGATGTAAGAGCTTGGGGCGTTAAGAGAAATAGGAGAATGGCAGATAAGGTCTCCAAGACCGTTTGAAGAATCGAGCCTCCACCCTCCCCATACATGCCAATTAGCAGAGTGGCAATAAATAAGCCGATGGAAACCCCGATTTTTTTTCCTTCCTTTAATAAACCGCCAAGCACCCCTGAAAATGCTAACAAACTCATATGATAGAAGCTCGATACACTTGCAAGACTAAAAATTAACCCGGTCACTACTCCGACCGTGGAACCGACTGTGGCCCCGGCAATAAAGGAAAAGACCAATACCAAATATCTCGACATGATATGTTCTATTGACATATCATAAACCTTCCAGCCGATCGTCCCTGACATAATCGAGGCGAGCATAATAATTAAGCAAACAATCTCTTCCGTTTTTAATAGCTGTCTCCGCTTATTTAACGTTAATAATGGAATACTTTGCAGAAAAATGAGTGTCAGGATAAAGGCCAGGCTTGCTTGAACCCCGACCATCATTAAATCATAGAGGGTTATTTGTCTTGCTAGAATGAAGGCCTCTATTAATTTCCCTGCGCCAAGGATAATCCCGACAAAAAATGGCAGGGATCGTACTTCATTCGTCAGCCACTTTTCACTAATTCGATAGATAGTTAAAAATAGAACCGTTACAGCAAAGGTAAAGGCAGCGTTTCCTAAGGAAATAGTAGCAGCTCCGACGGTCAACCCGATTAGGGCAAGCGGTGCCCGATCTCGTTTGATTAAATAAACTGAGGCAAAAAACGGCAGGCAGAATGGTGTTAACTTTGCTAAAATCAGGGCCCGTCCTAGTAAGAATCCTACTAATACTAATAAATAACCCTTTTTAATTAAAAAGGACTCAAGCATTAATTGAACTTTCCGTAATCCTCTTCCTAAGTCCCATTTAGATGAATGAAGGTTGACTTCCCCGACTGGTTCTATGAAACTTACGTTAGCCTTTTCCATAAATCACACTCCCTATTCTTTCATCGTTGCAAACTATTATAAAATTAATAGTTTTAAAAGTTTGTCAAAATAGTGAACAAGTTAAAATAATCGTTCGACGGTTTTCACTATAATCATTCAAATAATATATTTATGTCGTTTAAAGTAGAAAAGGTGCCTGTCACCATGTGAAGAATTCACATGGTGACAGGCACCTTTTCTTAATGTTTGAGATTAGGATCAAACAAAAAAGACAAGCCGCCGTTGACTTGTCTTCTATATGTTAAGTGAAACCTGCCATATCCCATTAAGTGTGCAGCAAGTTAACCCCGTCTAGCTCCTCTTCCTCCACGCTTGGATTCCGTGGAGCGCTTTAAGGAAGTTAAACGATCCTCACTATCTTTTAGGAATTTGGCCATTTTAGACTCAAAATTTTCCCCTTTATTGTTATTACGATCGTTTGAACGGTTTTGACGAGGGCGTTGCGAATGTGAATATTGCTTTTTTTCCGGCTCTGGACGATCCTTTGCCTTTTTAATCGAGAGGCCGATTTTTCCATCTTTCTCAACATTAAGGACTTTAACCTCAACTTGGTCGCCAACCTTTAGATGGTCGTTAATATCTTTTACATAATTGTCAGCTACCTCACTGATGTGTACAAGCCCTGTTGATCGATCCGGCAACTCCACAAACGCTCCGAATTTTGTTATCCCTGTTACCTTCCCTTGTAACTTGCTGCCTACTTCAATTGACATAAAAAGAATGTTCCTCCTTAAATTTTCCAAAAATCAAACTTTTTATATATTATACAGAAACTAAAAAATCAGTGTCAATAACTCGCACAGCTGGGTCAATTTTCTTTACTGTCTTCAGGAATATTAAAAATGACTTCATCCTTTTTCGAGAAAAAATACTCTTTCCTCGCTAACTTTCCTATATAATCATCATCATTTAATTTAACAATATTTTCTTTAAGGATTGATTCCTGTTTTTTCAAATCTGCAAGCTGATGATCAAGCTTTTTCTTTTGCGCCAGTTTAGCATCGAGTTTAGCGGTTTGGGAAATGTGATTTGATATCATCAAATAGGTTAGCAAGCTAGCAAAAACAAAAAACACCGATAAACGTCTTAGCACTAATCTTCTTTTTCTGCTTGAGGCAATCTCGGCGTATTGTTGCTTCTCCACATAGGTTGTCTGAATTTTAGATACATTTCTTTTTAAATCCGCTCCCATTTCCCCTAAAACCTCCTTACTCTTTTTTCTTTTTCCATTTATCTCGCCATTTATTAATATAATTCATGATTTCCTTTAAATTTCCTGCCGTTTTATTATATAACTTCTCGACGGTTTTTTTAATACCCTTCGGCAAAAGTTTCCAAAATAACTGCAGTATTCTTTGCAATGGAAATACAATAATCTTGAGTATTAATAGTAAAACCTTATAAACAAATTTGACAAGGGTGATTAGTCCCCTGCCAAGTGCGAGAATTATCATAATTAATAGTTGAATAAGACCCACGACAGGTTTATAAATCAGCATTTGAATCATTTTGGTTATAAATTTATAAATGGCGATAACTGATTGAATCCCCATCTCTAAGAGATGAAGGTAAATGCCTTTAAGCAATGCCTGGTAGGCGGCATATCCGCAAAGAAGGGCAATAAAGATGTAAAAACGCAATTCACCGCTATTTACTATGAATAAGGTATAGAAAATAATCAAAGCTTGAATAACCCAAAATAAAATATCATTTATGAAGACAATCCAAGCTTTTTGTTTTGGACGATTTAAAAACCGTTGATACGTATCAAACATGGCACCAAACAACGACCCCATGCCAATCATGGAGAGCATGGTAAGGAATTGCGTTGAAAGGGTCATTTGAATAACTTGCTAAAGAACCCTTTAGCTTTCTCCCCATGCTGTTCATCCAGATAAACTAAGTCAAAGATCTTTCCTTTAATGGAGACAATTCCTTTTTCGACATCGAGATTTTTCATTTGCAAATTTTGTCCTTTAATTGCTAAAAATCCCATTACTGTTTCTAATAAGAATTCCTCATTATCAAAACTTTCTACTTGTTTTACTCCAGTAATTTCAAGCAGCTTTCTTCCTCTCATAATAACATCATGGTCAGGAACGCTGCTTTTTGGTGGATTGCTATCATAATATTGGCTCATCTTTCATCCCTCACAATCATTTGTACAACCTTTTGTACATTTTTATGTGAGGGATAGATAAATTAGAACAGTTACCTAAAACGGGTCTGGAGAACCCAACTTCTCTTCTTTTAAAATCGTATACATTTCAGCGGCTTCTTCCTTACGCGATGTTTCTTGAATTCGATCAATTCGCGCAGTTATTTTACGCTGCCCAAGGCGGATGGTTAATTCATCGCCTACCTTAACTGTCGAGCTGGCCTTTGCTTCTTTGCCATTAATTTCAATTCTGCCTTGATCAGAAACTTCCTTTGCCAAAGTTCTTCTCTTTATGATTCTTGAAACCTTTAAAAATTTATCTAAGCGCATTTGCACTTCCCCCTCTTTTATAATCCCTTTTCCTTCGCTTTATCCCAGTATAGATCAAGCTGTTCAAGTGTATGATCTTCAAATGACCGACCACTATTCTTTACCTTTTCTTCAACATACCGAAACCTTCGGATGAACTTTTCATTTGTTTCAAATAAGGCTTCCTCTGGATGAATGCTTAAAAATCTCGCAACATTCACGAAAGCAAATAGCAGATCGCCGAATTCCTTTTTAGCAAGGAGAAGGCCTTCCTCTGTTCCATCAAGCTCATTTACAAATTCATCCAGCTCTTCCTTCACTTTCTCTAACGCAGGGTTAATTTCCTTCCAATCAAAGCCAACCTTCGCCGCTTTCTTTTGCAGTTCATAGGCACGCAGCAGGTTTGGCAGTGCCATTGAAACACCTTCTAAGATGGAGGCAGGCTGCTGCTCTCCTTTTTCCTCCTGCTTGATCTCTTGCCAGTTCTGAACCACTTGTTCCGCAGTGTCTGCCTTCCTATTCCCAAATACATGTGGATGCCTGCGAATCATTTTCTCTGACAGTCCCTCGATAATATCATCGATGGAAAAATATCCATCATCCTCGCCTATTTGGGCATGTAGCATGACTTGAAGCAGTACATCGCCCAATTCCTCAACTAAATGATCAATATCATCATCATTAATCGCCTCTATGACTTCATAGGTTTCTTCAATTAAGTATCTCTTTAACGATTCATGAGTCTGTTCCTTATCCCAAGGACAACCTTCAGGACCCCTTAAGATCGCAATAATGTCACGAAGCTTTGCAAAATTTTTCAACAATATTTGTTCATTTTTAACAGGAGGAACATAAACAGATGTTAAATTGTTAACAGATACATTTCGGTCCAATTCATACAAGGCCACTCTTTCAATCGATTCCTGACTGCTTCCTGCCGCTGTTACTATATATACCTCATAATCATCCGGCAGCTTTTCCATTAAGGTTAGTTTAACTTCGGATGCGATAAATTGATCGTACACCTGGCTGATAAACATATGCTGCTCCAGCTGCAGCTGGCTGGCAAAAAGCGCTGTACCATCAAGAAGCTGGAAACCTTCGACCGGATCAATCTTTAATGAAGCAAAAATGGCATCTAAAAAGCTCTGCCCTCCGCCAATCGTGATGTGAATCCCTTTTTCTGGACCATATTCTAGAAGAAGCTGAACCGTCCGCTCCGCCACCAATGGATGCCCGGGAACAGCGTAAATAACTGATTCAGTTATTGCCTCCTGCAGCAAGGTCTGAGCAATTTCTTCATAGACAGCTTCAAACTGATCATGTTTTTCATAGACTGCATCAAATGAAACATAAGTTAGACCTTCTTTTTCAAGACTTGAGACAACTGGATGCTCTTTTGTCCGCAAGAAAAGACGGTTTGCCTTTAATATTTTCCTATATACCCCAACAGGCAGCTGCTCTAGATCTCCAGCACCCAGTCCTAGTACCTCAATTTCTTTCACCATGTTCACTCCTATCCTTTCGTGCTAATAAATGAATGAATTTGCTGCCAAACGGAAATAGTGCCAGTTCTTCCTCACGAAAAATTCTGCCGTGGATAATAATCAGTAGAAACAGGAAACCGCCAGTTACTACTGCGCTTATCGATTGCATGGCGGCACCGAGCCGCTCCATTTCAAAATAAGCAAACAAATAATCTGTTATGTATAAATAACCCTTTAAGAACAGGATCATACTCAACGTTGCTGTCAGTATCGTTCTTAAGAATCCATTTACTAATATTCTACCAGTAGATATTTTTCTAAATCCAATCATTAAGATTAGTGTAACGATTGCTAAGGAAATAAGCGAGGAAACTGCCGCTCCCCTAATACCTTCTAACGGAATCAACCAAATATTTAGTAGATATTTTACCGGAAACACCATGGTCACAGCAAAGGCTGGAAACAATACCTTTCCCATTCCCTGCATGATGGCAATGATCGTTGAGATGATCGATGTAAAGAAAATCACAAAACTTAGAATCCCCAAAACAGATGACCCTGACTTATTTTCAAACAGCATAATGTTAGTAGGCTCAATAATGGCCCAAAGGCCTGCAGAAGCCCCAGCACCAACGACAAAACTAACTTTTAATGCTAATTGAATATGTTTCTGCAATTCCTCCCGCTTAGACGTTAAACGTGCTCTAGCGATCAACGGCACAAGGGTTAGTGACATGGATGTTGCGGCAACGGTTCCTAATTGGATTAATGGCTGACCACGGTCAAAAACCCCTTTAACACTTTTGGCTAGTTCTGCTTCCATTCCATTAGCAACAAGCAGGGAATAAAGATTAAGGGAATCAGCTAATTGGGTGAAGATCATCAGCATTCCACTTAAACAAATCATCAACCCCTGGAAAAAGAGCACCTTCCAAATAGCTCCAATTTCCTGTTTATAATTTTGAAACAACCCTTTAACAGGCTTTATTATTTTCCATTCTTTACGAATCCTTAAGAACATAAACAGAATGATAGCGGAAATGATACTTCCGGTGATGGAGCCAAACATCGCCCCGCCCCCGGCTAAATACAATGAAAGTCCTTTGTTCATAAAAAGCGAGGACAAAAAAATAATCGTCAACACTCGGACCGATTGTTCCCCGACTTGTGATAAAGCTGTTGGGGCCATATCGCCGACTGCCTGATAATATCCCCTTAACAAGGAGCTGATCGGAAAGGTTAAAAACACAATCGCGACGACTCTTAGTAAAATCGTTAAATGTAAATCGTTCATCCAACCCGCAATTTCCTCAGCCCCTAGATAGAGAATGAAAAAACAGATAATCCCAAAAATTTGTAAAAAAAGATACGAGGCGGACAGTAGCACGCGAGACCGTATAACGTCACCTCTTTCCTTCTGCTCTGCATAAAGCTTAGAGATAACCACTGGAAAGCCAGTGGTTGACAAAACCACCGCCATGCCATAAAACGGGTATACTTGCTGATATATGTAAAAACCGACATCACCAACAATATTTTGAAAAGGAATTCGGTAAAAGGCACTTAAGATCTTTGTAACGATAGCCGCAATGGTTAAAATAAAGGCCCCTTTAAAGACGGCTTTTGATGGTTTTAAGGACTTTTGCATTTTTTCACCTGCCTAGTAAAACTCCAAGGTATTATAGCACAAGAAAAGCGGAAACGCCTTGAACAGGCGTAGCTGCTAGACAAATAAAAAAGACAGCAGATGCTGTCTTTTTTATAAATTATAAGTTCTATCTTAAGACTCCATTTGTCGGGCTAGAAACCCAGCCGCAGTTTCCACTGCTTTTTGCTCTACTTCACCAAGAGTACCTTCTTTAGAAAAGATAATCACTCCGCCTATTGGGTCTCCGTTTGCAATGATAGGCCCAATGGTGTACGATGAGACAGTTTCATTATTTCCTTCAATTAACGCCATTTCACCTTGCTGTGTATGTAGAACGGAATTTCGTTCTTCCATCGTTTTTTCGACTAACTCACTGATGTTCTTATTTAAATAATCCTTTTTGGAACCACCAGCTACTGCAATATACGTATCTCTATCACAAATTAAAACAGGATTACCGAGGCTATCAAATAGGGCTTCTGCATATTCTTTGGCAAAATCGCTTAGCTCGCTGATTGGTGAATATTTTTTCAAAATGACTTCTCCGTCTCGATCAACAAAAATCTCTAACGGATCCCCTTCACGGATACGCAAGGTTCTGCGTATTTCTTTAGGAATAACAACACGACCCAAATCATCGATTCGACGAACAATTCCAGTTGCTTTCATCCAATGTTGCCTCACTTTCATCTGATGATTTTACTAACTTGGCAATGATGTTAATCATCACCAGCTTTGAAATTAGTATCTTTCATCTGGAAAGTTCTATTCACAAACATAATAATTTTTCACATATAAGAGAAATATCACATTAATGGATATAAATAGCAGGCAAATTGGACCATTTCATTCCAACTGATCTGACTCATTTTCCATTAATTCACAGGATTTCCTTGACCCCTTTTAGCCATTGGTATCCCTTTGACCATTTCCCGGACAACATGAAGCCACTCTGCTGTTTCGTACTCTTTCGTCTTAATCATAATTTTCAACTTAGAGCCTTCCATCCCAGGAATAATATTTCTGCCAAACTGGCTGCCTATATGGAATATTTTACTTCCATCAATATTGCCGGTAACCTGTTCATTAACTAGGATCGTAACCTCTTGTTTCACTTGTTTAATTTGCTCAATACCATTTAACAAAGCATAAACCTTGATTTCGGCAATTTGGAAAAGATAATTCACTTCTACGGGATATTCGCCAAAACGATCAATCATTTCCGATTGAAGCTCTTCGATCTCCTCAAGACTATCTGCCCCTCTAAACCGTTTATACATCTCTATCTTCTGATGACCATCCTTAATATACGTATCGGGAATATAGGCATCAATTTCCAGATCAATTTCAACCGATTTTTTCACTTCTCCGCCAAGGTCACCCTTCCGCTCCTCAATTGCTTCCTTAAGCATTTGTGAATAAAGGTCAAATCCGACGGAATCAATAAATCCATGTTGCTGTGCACCTAACAGATTTCCTGCTCCGCGAATGGATAAGTCCCGCATCGCAATTTTAAATCCAGACCCTAACTCTGTAAATTCTTTAATCGCCTGGAGACGCTTTTCGGCAACTTCCGTTAAGACCTTATCCTTCCGGTAGGTAAAATAGGCATAGGCAACACGGTTCGATCTGCCCACCCGGCCGCGCAGCTGATAAAGCGTGGAAAGGCCCATTCGGTCTGCATCAAAAACAATTAACGTATTTACATTGGGGATATCAACACCTGTTTCGATAATTGTCGTACTGACGAGCACATCAAATTCTCCAGCCAAGAAACCAATCATAACGGACTCCAGTTCATTCTCCGTCATTTGTCCATGTGCATACGTTACGCGGGCATCGGGAACTAGCATAGAAATTTCTTCTGCCTTACGCTCGATATCTTCCACTCGGTTATATAAGAAGAATACTTGTCCGTCCCTGGCCAGTTCCCGTTCAATGGCTTCTCTTACCAATGATCCATTGTACTCCATTACATACGTTTGCACTGGAAAGCGATTTTCCGGAGGTGTTTCAATAACTGATAAATCACGCACACCGAGCATTGACATATGGAGTGTCCTTGGAATTGGTGTAGCGGTTAACGTTAACACATCCACATTGGTCTTTAACTTTTTGATCTTTTCTTTATGTGTAACACCAAATCTCTGCTCTTCATCGACAATCAATAGGCCTAAATCACGATAGATTATATCTTTTGATAGCAGACGATGAGTGCCGACAACAATATCAACTGTACCTGCTTTTAAGCCTTTAAGCGTTTCCGTCTGCTGTTTTTTTGTTCGGAATCGGCTTAATAAACCAATATTAATCGGATAATCCTGAAAACGCTCTCGAAGTGTCTCAAAGTGCTGCTGTGCCAAAATCGTTGTTGGCACTAGAAAGGCTACCTGTTTTCCATCTGCAATTGATTTGAATGCGGCACGGATGGCCACTTCTGTTTTACCGTAACCGACGTCACCGCAAAGAAGACGGTCCATCGGGCGAGGTCTTTCCATATCCTTTTTAATTTCATGGATTGAGCGCAGCTGATCTTCCGTTTCTTGATAGGCAAAAGAAGTTTCAAATTCACGCTGCAGGTCTCCATCAGGTGAGAAGGCATAGCCGACGGCTGCTTCCCGCTCAGCATATAGTTTAATAAGGTCATCAGCGATATCTTGTACAGATGATTCAACCTTTTTCTTGACCTTTTTCCAATCAGTGCCGCCAAGTTTATAAACCTTTGGCTCTTTACCTTCGGATCCCACATATTTTTGAACAAGGTCAATTTGTTCAACAGGTACGTAAAGTTTATCTGTTCCTTGATAGCGGATATGCAGGTAATCTTTATGAATACCATTAATAACAAGCGTTTCGATTCCTAAGTATTTGCCGATTCCATGATTAACATGAACAACATAGTCACCAATTTTTAATTCAGAGTAACTTTTTATCCGTTCTGCATTCGATAATTTCTGCCGGCTGGTTGATTTTTTGACGCGTTTATTAAATATTTCTTCCTCGGTAATGACAGCAATTTTTTGAATCGAGAGTTCGAATCCTGCATGAAGATTTCCTTGCATAATCTGAACTTTACCTGGTACGAGCTGCTGTTCCCCTTTTACCATACTCGCACTTATTTCATAATCCTCTAGAACCCGTTCTAATTTTTTTACTCTTTCTTCATCCGGGCCTAAAAATAAAATACAGTAATTTCCTTTTTTCCACCTGTCTATTTCTGCTTTTAATACATGCATTTGACCATGGAAATTTTGCATTTGTTTGCAAGTAATATTAATTATATTTTGTGGGCTTGTATTGGCCACATGACGCAAAAATAACGACATATAGAGAAGCGGAAATTCCTTTCGCTGCAGCATGGCCTGTAAGTCATGAGAAATATGCAGATCATGAATAATTTTCCCTTCAGAAAGTAACCCTGTATACCACTCTGCTTCTTCTTTTACAAGGGAATCATTCATCTCTTGAACTCTGCTAATTTCATCAACAAATACCAGTCCATTACTTGGCAGATAGTCTAGTAAACTAGCAGGTCTATCGTAGGCTAAGGATAAATATTTATAGACTTGGTCTGGCTTTTGGCCATTCTTTAACTGTTCAAGTTCATAGCTGAGGTTTTGACTAAGCTGCATCTTTGCTTTATCATCTTTTAATTTTCTTAAGGACAAAGCTAATCCTTCTTCAAGCTTCCCAATCATCCGGCTATAGTTCTCAGCTTCAAGAATGATTTCGCTTGCCGGTCCAATTAAAACCTCTTTAATCTTTTCTTTGGATCGCTGGTCATCAAGGGAGAAATAACGGATCGAATCAATTTCTGTATCAAATAGCTCAATCCGGAGCGGATCGGCTTCCGTAAGAGGATAGATATCAACAATTCCTCCTCTTACACTAAATTCTCCAGGAGTTGTTACCATTTCAGACCGGACATAACCCATTTTAACGAAAGTGTTTAACATCTTTTCTATATCAATATCTTCTCCCAGCTTTAATGAAAACTGGTATTGCTGCCATAGCGATTTAGGAGGAACAATCTTTTTCAGACCCGCAATTGGAACAATTAAAACCCCTTTATTTTGTCTGCTCCAATAATTAAGGGCATCAATCCGCTGGGCCTTTAGCTCCGGGCTGGCAATGCTTAGCTCTGCAGCTATTAACTCATTCGCTGGAAAAAGAAAGACTTCCTTTTCACTTAATAGATTGACAAGATCATCATAGAGTTTTTGAGCCTGTAGTAGATTATGGGTAACAAGCATGATCGGCCTGTTCATCTTTTCATAAACTGACGCAGTTAGGACTGTACGTGATGAGCCTGAAAGACCTGCAACCAGTTGTTCTTTTAACCCTTCTTCAATCCCGGCAATAATGGAGTGAACATCTTCCTGTTTTAAAAATATCGATTTTAAACCATTCAAGGTTTCTCCTCCCTTCCTAAAAAATAATTATATTAAAACAATATTTATATGAGGAAATTTTTAAACAGAAAAACGCTTTGGAGAGCTTCCAAAGCTGAGTAGAATAGCGGAAGCGCCCAATCAGCGGCGCAAACTAGCCGCGAAAGGCGCTAAGCTAGACTATTATCGTAAAGTTTTTTAACTATATTAATGGATAAGGAAATCATATTGATGGAAATCAGGGTTTCGTTCTAATGCTTCCTGACAATCTTCGCATATGGCCGTGATATGAATATCACCGGACGGTTCATACGAAACCATTTCCTGTCTTTCTTGATCCGTTAATTTATGAAGGCCTAGTGTTTCTGAATGAATCGATGTTTGTTCAATAGAACCAAGTTTTGTACCACAATGACGGCAATGATAATTGATGGCCACGCCTGTCCCTCCCTAATCTAGGATTCCACTACTAGTATTAACCTGGTAGATGAAAGTTATTCAACTAGATTACACAGAGAACGTGACACATGTTTTTCTTCAATGTATGACTGAAAGACTTGTATCATGAACGATTATTGATTATATTCATTCATAACTTGCAAGAAGGGTTTCTGCAGCCAGGCAGAACAGGCCTCTGCGCTTCTCTTAACTGCATCTTGAGTAAAAGGTCTTTCCTCCGCACGAAAGCGTCCAAGGACATAATCTGGTACGCTCATCCCTGGAGTTGGCCGGTCAATGCCAATCCGAATCCGATTAAATTCCTGTGTCCCTAAATGGGCGACAGTAGACTTAATTCCATTATGGCCTCCTGGGCTTCCCTTTTGGCGGAGTCTTATTTTGCCAACAGGCAAGTCGAGGTCATCATAAATGACTAGTACATCCTCTAACTCTATTTGATAATAATCCATCACGGCCCTAATTGATTCCCCTGATAAGTTCATATAGGTTAATGGTTTTAATAGTAATACCTTTTCCCCGTTATGAAGACCGATTCCATACATCCCCTTAAATTTTGACTGATTTAACGGGATGGAGAATAGGTCGGAAAGTACGTCGATTACTTCAAAGCCAATATTATGTCTTGTTTGATCGTATTGCTTCCCAGGGTTACCTAAACCTACGATTAGTTTCATCTGTGTTCCCACCTCTTCCGGTTTAGTCATCCTTCTAAATATTTTTCGAAACATCGTCATTCTCCCATAATAACATGATTTCTAAAATTATGCGTTAAAAGACGTAACCTTAAATAGGTTACGTCTCTTAATTATTCTTCACCAACCGGAGTGGTCTCTCTTCCCTCTTCATTGTCAGGATGACCCGCTTGCTGCTGTTCACCAGAGTTAATTTCTTCTTCCTGTCTTGGCGGCAATATAGAGGCTACTACTTCCTCATCCTCATGATTAATGGTAAAGCCGCCCACTTCAGGGATATCCCCCACCAATACTGTCTCGCCAACCTGGAGGTTTGAAATATCCACTTCGATTGCCTGTGGGATATTATCCGGAGTGGATGTAATCGATAATTCGTGAACCGATTGCTGCAGGACACCGCCATCTTTCACGCCAATTGCTTCCCCTACTAATGCAAGTCTCACTTGCACATTAATCTTCGAGGATTTGTCTACCGCTAAGAAATCAACATGGAGGATTTCTTTTTTAAAGGAATCTTCTTGATAATCAGATAAGATAACATCGTGCTTGTTTCCATCAATATCAAGGGAGATGATACCGTTTCTGCCGACCGTACGGATGGTTTTGGTTAAATCCGCCGAACTTACAAACACCGGTTTGCTTTCAACCTTTGCCCCATAAACCACAGCAGGGATGTTTCCATTATTGCGCAATTGTTTCAATGCTGAATGACGTAGTTCCGTCCGTTCTTTTGCTTGTAAAACAGTACTCATATGTTAAGATACCCTCCTATTTTTTCTGTCTATATAAAAATGCCCTAAAATAGGAAGGTCTAAACAAAATTTTTCAAAGTTAAATTTGATTGTACTTTGTAAGCTGCCTGGCTCTAGTGCCATTAAACAGACACTTTCGCTTTTCTTTTAATCAAATAATGTACTTACGGATTGTTCTTCGTGAACACGGATAATCGCTTCACCCAATAATGGAGCAACAGAGAGATGAATAATCTTTTCAATATTTTTCTCTTCAGGAAGCGCAATCGAATTGGTGATCACTAACTCTTTTATTTTTGAGTTTTGAATTCTTTCAATTGCAGGTCCTGACAACACAGGGTGTGTACAGCAGGCGTAAACTTCTTTTGCTCCATTTTCCACTAAGGCATTTGCAGCAAGGGTAATCGTACCGGCCGTATCAATGATATCGTCAATTAAGATTGCAATCTTCCCTTCGATATTACCGACAATATTCATAACCTCTGCAACATTTGGTCTTGGACGGCGTTTATCGATGATGGCAATTGGAGCCTTCAAACGTTCTGCCATTTTACGTGCTCTTGTTACACCGCCATGGTCTGGGGAAACGATAACCACGTCACCATTAAATTGGCGGCTTTTAAAATAATCCGCTAAAATCGGTACACCCATTAAATGATCAGTTGGGATTTCAAAGAAGCCTTGAATTTGCGGCGCATGAAGGTCAAGACAGATAACCCGGGTTGCTCCTGCCGTTTCGAGCAGGTTTGCCACTAATTTAGCGGTAATTGGCTCACGGGCCCGTGCTTTACGGTCCTGGCGAGCATAACCGTAATAAGGCATCACAATGTTGATGGTTTTGGCTGAAGCCCTTTTTAAGGCATCAATCATGATTAGTACTTCCATGATATTTTCATTCACTGGCGAGCTAGTTGATTGAATAACATAGACATCACAGCCACGGATACTTTCTTCAATATTAATTTGAATTTCACCATCACTAAATCTCGTTACAGAGCATTTTCCAAGCTCTACCCCAATAAATTTTGCAATTTCACTGGCCAGCGGCAGATTTGAGTTTAAACTAAATACTTTTAAATTCGGATCTAAATATTGATTTGACATGATTGCCCTCCAATTGTAATAGCTTTATTTCTTAAGATTAAGTCTCTGAACATAACCTTCTTTATTAACCTGTTTTGCACGAGCAATCGCTAAAGCTTCCTCAGGCACATTGTTTGTGATCGTTGAACCCGCAGCTACATATGATCCCTTTTTAATTGTTACTGGAGCAACTAAATTTGAATTGCAGCCAATAAAGACTCCATCTTCAATTTTGGTTAAGAATTTATTTTTCCCATCGTAATTAACTGTTATAGAACCGCAGCCAATGTTTACATCACTGCCCACCTCTGCATCACCAATATAGCTTAGATGTGACGCTTTACTTCCCTTACCAAAGACTGCCTTTTTAATCTCAACAAAGTTGCCGATTTTGACATCATCCAGGATGGTGGATTCAGGACGAATATGTGCAAATGGGCCAATATTTACATGAGATCCAATCGAACTGTTAAAAGCGGCTGATTGACGGATTACTGTTTCATCACCGATTTCACAGGCATCAATTTCTGAGTTAGGTCCAATTATACATTCCGTACCGATTTTAGCTTGACCTTTGATCATCGTTCCTGGATAGATAACAGTATCCTGCCCAATTTCAACATCTGCTTCTATGTAAGTATTTGCAGGATCAATAATGGTTACCCCATTGCGCATATGGGATTCATTAATCCGAGAGCGCATAATCCGCTCAGCCTCTGCTAAGGCAACCCGGTCATTTACACCTAGTGTTTCTTCAAATTCATCTGTCTGATAGGCTGTAACTACTTCCCCTTGTTTCTTCAGAATCTCAATCACATCTGGTAAATAGTATTCCCCTTGCACATTGTCATTGGATACCTTTTTTAATGCTTCAAACAATGCCTGGTTGTCAAAACAATACGTACCTGTATTTATTTCATTGATTTTCCGTTCTTCTTCTGTAGCATCTTTATGCTCTACGATTTTTTCGACTAAGCCCTCTTGGTTACGGATTATTCGTCCATAGCCTGTTGGGTTATCTATTTTAGCTGTAAGGATTGTCGCTTTTGCCTTAAATTTTTCATGGTGTTTGAATAGAGATTCCATTGTTTCTGCTTTGATTAAAGGAGTGTCACCGCACACAACGATAGTTATACCTTCTTTTCCCTTTAAGCTTTCTTGAGCCTGCATAACTGCATGAGCAGTACCCAGCTGTTCTTTTTGCAAAGCATAAAGACTCCGATCACCTAATTGTGTTTGGACCATTTCAGCTCCATGGCCAATAATAGTGACTATCTCTTTAATTTTAAGCTTCGATATTTGATCGACTACATGTTGTACCATAGGTTTACCGCACACTGGGTGTAAAACTTTATAAAGCTTAGATTTCATCCGCGTACCTTGCCCCGCAGCCAAAATCACAGCATAACGATTAGACATGGACAGTCCTCCAATTTACCTTTTTATCCATTAAAAATATTAACGTAAATGGGCTCGCTTTTCAAGGAATGATGGGAAAGTGTCTAATTTTGTCATATTATGTAGGAATTTTTGATAGAAGAAAATGTGTGAAGGGGGATGTTTTGGGGTAAAAAAATATAAAAAGAGCCTTCATAGAAGAAAGGCCCTAGTTGTTAAAATCCTTAGGAAGCTCCGGCTTCTTCAAACTCTACTTCCAATTCACCTAATCGGTGATACTCAGCCAAAACAGCTTCTTGGATCTTACCACGTGTTCCTGAATTGATTGGATGCGCAATGTCACGAAATTCTCCATCTGGAGTACGTTTACTTGGCATAGCTACAAATAAACCGTTGTTTCCGTCAATAACACGAATGTCGTGAACAACAAATTCATTGTCCAATGTGATTGATGCAATCGCTCTCATTCTTCCATCCGTATTAACCCGGCGTAATCTTACGTCAGTTACTTCCATGTGCTCACACCCTTTTTTGTTATATAAAATGCTAGTTAAATAAATTCCACAATTAATTCTATTATCCTTCTCAAATTATAAAATTTTTTTGAAAAATTAGGGCGAAATCGTGAACAATTGTAAAAAATAGCGTTTTCAACACATGTACAGTAGAAAATCGTCGAATAGAAAAGCGGAAGCGCCCGTTTAGCGCACGACAGGACTGGAGCCCATCGACTGAGATAAAGGAAACACGAAGAGCGTTAGCTTTTTCGTGTTGACTTATCGTAGGGAGATGGGCGAAGTCGTCTCGCCGCTGGGCGCTGGGGCTAGACAATTTTCAAAATAAGTAAAAAAAAAGCGCCCGGATTACTTCACGAGCGCGATAACTTCGATTTCAACTAAGGCATCTTTTGGCAGCCGGGCTACTTCTACACATGAACGGGCTGGTTTATGAATGGAGAAATATTCGCCATAGACTTCATTGACGTCAGCAAACTCATCCATATTTTTAATAAACACAGTTGCCTTTACAACCGTTTCAAGTGATGCTCCTGCTTCAGCTAATACGGCCTGTAAATTTTTAAATACTTGATGGGTCTGTTCCTTGACATCTCCGGTTACCATAATCCCTTCAGCAGTTAATGGGATTTGTCCAGAACTATAGAATAAATTATTGACCACAATCCCTTGAGAATATGGACCAATGGCTGCTGGTGCTTGGTTTGTTTGAACAACTTTCATGTTAACCCCTCCATATATTAAAATAATTACCTGCTTGTACACTAATCCGTTTTTCTTTTAAATCAACATCTGCTAGTTGAACCAGCGATAAATATTCATCCACTAACCGTTCCTGTATTTTCTCATCTTCCACTAAAACAGCAATTCCAGCGAGCTGGGAATTAAATTCCTCAAGCATACTGATCATTCCCATTACCGTTCCGCCTGCTTTCATAAAATCATCAACAATGAGGACACGGGAATCCTGTCTCATACTTTTTTTAGAAAGGACCATCGTTTGAATTCTCTTAGCCGATCCGGATACATAATTAATACTAACCGTCGGACCTTCCGTCACTTTACTATCTCTTCGAACAATCACTACCGGTACATTTAATTGGCTGGCAACAGCATACGCTAAAGGAATCCCTTTTGTAGCTACAGTCATGACAACATCAATTTTTGTGTCAGCATAGGCGGAAGCAATAATTCGTCCAGCCTTCTGAACAATTTGCGGATCTCCCAAAATATCTGTTAAATACAAATAACCGCCCGGTAATAGCCGTTCGGGATTGGCAATTAACTGACAAAGTTCATTTACGAATGGTTCTGCTTTTTCCTGGCTTACTTTTACAAAAAATTTCACACCACCGGCAGCCCCCGGCACTGTTTGTAAGGTGCCAATTCCCCGTTGTTCAAAGGTCTCTTTCACGATTGCTAGGTCTTCACTAATCGAGGACTTTGCGGACGCGTAACGATCGGCAAAAAAAGTGAGCGGCACAAGCTGGCGAGGATGGTCTAATAAATAATTGGTCATATCAATCAAACGTTCACTACGGCGAAATTTCATAACTACCCTCCCAGAACCCGAATATTCTAATTAAAGAATATCATTATTGTACGTCTTTAATCAAGCGAATGACGTTCTCCCAGCATGCGGACTGCAAAAACTTGGTCACAAAAACCTCTTAAGCCATTATAGATACGATGCATTCTCGAATCATGCTGTACAATTCCAAATACGGTCGGTCCACTTCCGCTCATTAATACTGCATCCGCCCCAAAACGCTTCATTTGGTCTTTGATTTGAGCAACTTCTGGATGAAGATTTAATGTCACTCCTTCAAGAACGTTTCCAACATTATCACAGACTCGTTGATAATCATGTTCTTTAATGGACTGGATCATTCCATAGATATCCGGATGTTTTGTTCGATTCAGGTCAAGCCGCCGATAAACCTCGGCTGTCGAGACCCCAATAAAGGGCTTTGCCAAAATAATCCAGCATGTTGGCGGTGGTGGAAGTTCCGTAATGATTTCACCTCTGCCCTTTGCCAAGGCTGTGCCCCCATAGACACAGAAAGAAACGTCTGAGCCAATTTCGCTGCCGAGCACTGCTAATTCATCCAAACTTAAGCCAAGGCCCCACATTTTATTCAGACCCCTTAGCGTTGCTGCAGCATCACTGCTGCCTCCTGCTAAGCCGGCTGCCACTGGAATTGTTTTTTCGATTGAAATTAGTACACCCTTTTTAACGTTAAAACGATCCTTTAACAACTGGGCCGCTTGATAGGCTAGATTTCGCTGATCATCCGGTACATAGCGATTATGAGAAAGAATATGTATTTTGTCCTGTTCTAATAGGGTTAGTTCAACCCTGTCGGCTAAATCAATCGTGGTCATGATCATTTCAACTTCATGATAGCCATCGGGTCGTTTATGTAAAACATCTAATGCTAAATTTATTTTAGCCGGTGCTTTGACTAAAAGCTTCACTACGTCACCTACTTTTGTTTTATCCACTTGCAACCCCATGGGTTGCTTCTGCATACGATTCCAAAAATCCACATTTTGTCCTATTTTACCACAAAAAGATAAATGTAAGACGTCAGATATGCGATATCTATCCAATTTTATAATTATATCAGTCGTTTTTCGTCGAAAAAAGCCACTTTTTCGACAAAAATGAAAAAGCTGCAACCCTTAGGCCAAGGATTGCAGCAAGAAAAAAGAAAAAGGCCAGTGCAAAAGCGGCCCTTTCGGTTCCTTGCACTGACCAAGCTGTGGTGAAGATTTGTTTAATGCGGAGGTGCTAATCTATGTTACGTTTGGCGATTCTGATTGACTAGCTGCTGCTGTGCAAGTTCTATAGCACGCTTCACCATATTCCCTGCATCCTTTGCACGGATGCCGCCCCAGCCTTCTTTTTGAACGACATCATAAAAACCAAGTTCCTTGGCTAGCTCCTCTTTAAAGCGATGGGACATGATCCCTCTTCTTCGGCCCATCTAAACAACCCCTTTCATACCACAGCATTCTTAGTATGTAAAAAAACATTTATTTTCATGAAGATTTTAGCTTATATAGACAGCAAAAAGCAGTAAACCTTGGTTTACTGCCACCCATTGCTTATATACTAGCTTAAAGCTACATGTCCTGCTGCATCATCATAGAAAGTAATTTGAACTGTTTCTGTAAGAACATCCGCATAGCTGTATGAAACACGCTCAAACGAATTTTCATCTTGATCTAACTCAATAACAAAAACTGACGGGTAAGTTTCAGCTAAAACTCCAGAACGTTCGATTGTTTTCCTGCGTCCACCGTTGGCTTTCAGCAATAATCTTTTTCCCAAATTTGTGTCAAGAGCCTTTTTAATATCGGCTAAGGTTTTTGGCATTCGGTCCACCTCACTGTGTAAAGTATAACACACTGACATAGTTCTGTCAAACAAAAATATAAATTATATCAGTCCAACAAAATGATTGTCAATATTTTTTGTTCTACTTTTTCTTCTAATTTTCAACATTGTTATCGTTACCTTATTCGGCGGTTAATATGTATTCAAAAAAAATTAAGTGCGGATTAGAATAAAGGGAGCCAAGTATGATGCTAGTTAGCTCCACTATTCTAATCACTTATTCATCCTCTTCAATAATTGGCCGATAAGGCATACCCGTCCGTAATACTCCCCTTGTTTCAATCCCTCCGAGACCCTTTTCACCTGTTAGCGTATTCCTTAATACATCCCAGACATTGATGCGCTCCATAAACGGGGTGAAACTTATTTTGGCCACGATATAAACAGGATCGAGTGCATGAATATTGATCCTTGCTGGAGAACTGGCATAGTTTGCCCCTGCGTAGATGAGTGATTCAAAGTGAGATTGGCAGGCGCCTGCAAAAATGACGAGTTGATCTAAATGGGGTACCTTTTTTCGGGCTTCTCTGACTGCTTGGACGAAATGTCTTGAATGTCGATAGGCATTGATATCAGACATCTTTCCCTTTGCCTTTGAATAGGCATCGTGGCCAGTAATAACCAAAATATCGGGACGATACTGATCCATTAATACGCCAATTCGTTCCGGCATTTCTTTTTCATTACAGTGCATCCCTACCACGGGGATGCCAATTTTTTCGTAAACAGCCATGCATTTTTTTAAATAGGAGGGATCACCGTCCAAGTGAAGAACCTTTCCAGGAATTTGAAAATAGTTGCTCGGTCGCACATAACCGCTGGTCGATTCATATTCCTGACGATGTTTAGCCAAATCGACATCCTGCTTAAATAGTCTTAATGACTGTTCTTCAAGTGTTCTATATTCTTGCTGCAGCTTTACCCGTTCAATTTGATTAAGGATAACTAAATCAGTGTATGGTGCATCTGCTGCTAGACGGAAATCCTCTCCATAGAGGATTGCTACTTTCTGGTTATTTATATTTTGAATATCGATAACGCGGAACATAATGTCACAGTTATACGATTTCCTTCCGACAATATCCATTAGCTTTATATCCACTGCCCGTCACTCCAATAAGACCAGCTTAGGCCTTTTAATTATGGGTTCTCTCATAGGCTATGCAAGGAAAGTTGTCCTTGTTAAAAATTTAAGAAAAATGAGACTTATGGAGGGGATTCTTCGCGGTGAAAATGTGGGGATTTGTTATTGTGGATGTGCTAATTTTCTTGTCTATGATTCTTTTATGGAACAGAAGCCTGGTTACATATCTCGTCTTTGTCCTCATGAACCTCTCATGCGGACAGATTCCTGATTGAACCTCTTGTCTTTGTCCTCATGAACCCCTCATGTGGACAGATTCCTGGTTAGAACCCTCCTCTTTGTCCTCATGAACCTCTCATGCGGGCAGGTTCCTGATTGGACCTCTCCTCTTTGTCCTCATGAACCTCTCATGCGGACAGAATTTGAAGAGTAAGCAAAATAAATGTCCCCATGAACCGATCATGAGGACAAAAGTATTAATGAAAGTATAAATATAGTTCATCTGCTAACCGGCCAAATTCCTCAAGAGAAAGTGTTTCTCCCCGGCGGACAGGCTCGATTCCGCTGGCACTTAAGGCCGTCAGAATTTCTTCCTTTTTCTGTTTCCCATCCGGCAGCTGACTCGTTAAATTATTTAATATTGTTTTCCGCCGCTGCGCAAAGCTCGCCTTGGTCACTTGAAAAAAGAAATCTTCATCCTTTACCACAACAGCGGGCTTCTCTCGTTTCGTTAATCTAATCACCGCAGAATCAACATTGGGCTGCGGCACAAAAACCGTTTTTGGTACAATCATGACGGTCTCAGCCTCTGTGTAATATTGAATAGCAATCGAAAGCGATCCATACTCCTTTGTGCCTGGCTTGGCAGAGATTCGGTCTGCTACTTCCTTTTGCAGCATACATACGATCCCGCGAATCGGCAGCTGATCCTCAAGAAGCTTCATAATGATCGGGGTAGTTACATAATAAGGGAGATTGGCCACTACCATAATATCATTAATTCCTTGAAACTCATCCTCCATCACCATTCGAACATCTGCCTCTAACACGTCCTTATGTATAACCTTTACATTATCATACGGTGACAAGGTATCCTGTAAAATTGGCAGCAATCTTTGGTCGATTTCAAAGGCAATCACCTTTTTGCTCGAACGTGCCAGCTGTTCAGTCAGCGCGCCAATCCCAGGGCCAATTTCAATTGCACCGGAGTTATCGGTCAAATCAGCAAAGCTGACAATTTTCTTTAATATATTTGTATCAATTAAAAAGTTTTGTCCTAGACTTTTCTTAAAAGAAAAACCATATTTTTCGAGGATTGCCCTCGTTCTGACGGGTGTTGCTATATCCTTATCCATGCTTTTCCTCCTGTTGTAAAACACGTAATGCTTCTGCAAATTCTTGTCTGCTAATCCGGAACATCATTAATCGCTTATGAAGCTGTTTTCCGTTTGTATAACCGATTTTCAAAAGCTTGCCCAGCAGAATTCTCCGCTCCTTCGAGCCTTCTCCGCCGATTAGTCCTGCTGTTACTAGGTCCTCTTGGGTAATTTCCTCTGAAATCACCTCATGCATGATTTGCGCATCCTTTAAAGCTTCTCTAATATCCTCAGGGCTGGCATGTTCAACGCCCAGTCCTTTTCCTTTTTTGGCTATTGCCGCCTCTTTTGGCAAAAAGGCATGTTTACAGCCGGAAACAGCTGCGGCAATGGTCTTTCTGATTTTTTCACCAGGATAGTCGGGGTCGGTAAAGATGATGACACCACGTGTTGCCTGGGCCCGTTTTATTTTTTCAATGGTAGCTTGATTGACAGCCGATCCATTCGTTTCAATGGTATCAGCGTCTACGGCTCGTTTTATTGTTGTCGTATCATCTTTTCCCTCTACGACGATGATTTCTTTGATTTTCATGTAAAAATAAAAGCCTCCATGATAAAAAATTAAAATGAAAAAATTGAAACATTTTTGTAATGTCCCTCGTCTATATTATTGATAGATTTCATACATTTAAATATAGGCTTTGATCAAGATATTGAAGCAAGTATTCGTTGTTAGTATAAAGAATTTTAAGGAAAAAGCAAAATGCAGAGGAATCAAATCCTCTGCACTTGAAATTAGTTTAGGACTGTTATCTTTACTTTCTTACGCCCCCAGCGGTATGCATCCGCATGTGTTGGCATTAATAAATCAACAATATACCCTTTAATTGCTCCACCTGTATCTGCAGCCACGGCGTATCCGTAACCTTCTACATACACCTTCGAACCAAGCGGAATGATACTTGGGTCGACCGCGATTACTTTCACATTTGGATTAGCACGAAGATTAAGACCTGTAGCTGTACGTCCGGAGCAGCCATTACAATAAGCAGTATACGCAGTTGCCGTCACATAAAACGCCTTTCCATTAGGAGTCTCACCGCGGGATACCTGTAACGCTAAATCCTTCGTACCGACAGCCACAATTTTATCCTGCTTTTGCAAGATATTCTGTTCGATGATCAATTTCCTTGAAACTTCCTTGCCATTTTCAAGCACGACCTCGTACTGTTTTGAGACACGTCCATGCTTTCCAGGAGCAATGACCTTTTCCTGCCCTTTTTGCAATTTATTATCCTTTTTCGTTACCACGGCAAATTGAACGGGTTCTTCCACTACATCGGTGACTTTTTCTACCCGAATGACGTTCACCACACCATTCTCTGTTATTTTATCTGTTAGTGACGGTTCCACTCGGTCTAATTCATTTAGTTTTATGCCCTGTTGTGTTAAAAAGTCAGCGACCGTAGTCGAAGTGGACCAAACCTTTTGCGCCTTTCCGCCGTCAACATATGTAAGATGCAACGCAATATTAAGCTTTACATTCATCTTATTTTCAATTGCCGTTTGTGGATTTGGTGAAATTTGATCGTGTTCCTTTAATACAATCTTCTGCTCTTTTAGGAGTCCAGCCACAGTATCGGCTGTAGTCCAGATCGTTTTCTTCTCGTTGTCTTTGACAATGTGAACCATGTTCGCCTGCTTCCAAACGACATGAAGATCATCCCTAACCTTCGTACTTGCCCTTGGATACAGATAGTCCTTTGACGCGAGGGGTACATCCAGCTCATCTAAAAGATCCTTGATGGTATCTGCATGTGTGTTCACAACCATCTTCTTGCCATCTAATGTCATTGCTACAGTATGCTTTGAGCCTTCAAATAAAAGAATTCCCAGAGTTGTAAGCAAAACTATAAAACTAGCAAATATGATGGTCCATGACCTCCCGCTCAAAGACTTTGGGAACAGGTTTTTCATGTTTTGGAATACGATGAAAAACGCCTCCTTTTCTTTGGAGAGATTATAGAGAACCATACGCCGGCTGTCATTCCTTGCTAATCCTGTGAAGGTAGTTCTAATTATGCACAACCTTCAAAGCTTTGCAAAGAAAAACTTATCGACACGTTCATCCTATGTTGAAAAGGAGACATGTAGAACTTTTTGTTATCAGAAAAAATTAGGACAAGCTTCTTGTCGTTTCGACAAATTCCCTTATCACTTTATGCCGAATAATTTCTTAGCATTTTGTGTCGTGGCTTGAGCTACTTCTTCAAATGTCAAGCCCTTTATTTCGGCAATTTGTTCGGCAACCAGCTTCACATAACTTGGTTCATTTCGCTTTCCTCGATAAGGATGCGGGGCTAAATACGGGCAATCCGTTTCAATTAAAAGCCTATCGAGTGGTACTTCAGCTGCTACTTCTTTTGGTTTTTTGGCATTTTTAAAGGTGACTGGCCCCCCCAAGGAAATATAGAAATTCATTTTCACACATTCTTTTGCAACCTCAGGGCTGCCGCTAAAGCAATGCATAATTCCTCCTACTTCCTCCGCTCCTTCTTCTTTTAAAATTTCAACGATGTCTGCTGTTGCCTCACGGTTATGGATGACTATAGGAAGCTTCACCTTTTTAGCTAAACGGATTTGTCTGCGAAAAACTTCTTGCTGGATGTCCTTCGGTGACTTGTCCCAATGATAATCCAGGCCCATTTCTCCTATAGCGACTACCTTGGGGTGTGCTGCTAATTTCTCAATCCAGGTTAAGTCCTCATCGGTCATGTCAATCGCATCCACTGGATGCCAGCCAACGCAGGCAAACATAAAATCGTAGCGTTCGACTAACTCCATAGCCCGTTGAATCGTTGGACGATCAAAACCTACAATGACCATATAGGAAACTCCCTCAGTTTGAGCCCGGTCTATGACCTCTTCAAGGTCTTCGTTAAATTGAGTGTCATTTAAATGTGCGTGTGTGTCGAATAACATACGAATCAATACTCCTCTTTTCATGTTTTTTCTCGTTATTTTGTACTTCTAGTATTCCATTGTCAAAAGACAACTAATTAACAGGATAAATGTTCCACGTGAAACATTTTAAAGCAAATCCTGACATTTTTCTAAGTAAAAAGCGCCCGGTTTGGGCGCTTTGTCTATATTTATTTTACTTTCGACCCATTTGGCAGCGATTGATCGACGGTTGCGATTGAAAGCTGACCATCCTTAGAGCCAGCCAAAATCATTCCTTGTGACAATTCACCACGAAGTTTAACAGGCTTTAAGTTGGTAATACAAATGACTTTCCGGCCAACAAGCTCTTCAGGCTTATAGTATTGGGCGATACCTGAAACCACTTGCCGCTTTTCATACCCTAAATCTAACTGAAGCTTAAGTAATTTATCTGCCTTTTTCACCGGCTCTGCTTGAAGTACCTCAGCTACTCGTAAATCTACCTTCATGAAATCATCGATAGAAATTTCCGCAAGCTCCTCCGGCTTCTCTTCTTCTTTCTTTTCTTCAGGAGCAGCTGTAGTTCCTTGCATTTTCGTTTTGATGAATTCTACTTCTTCAGCAATTTCGAGTCTTGGGAATAATGGGGCACCTTTTTCTACCTTAGTGCCGCTCGGTATTAATCCAAAGTTCTCAAGGCTTTCCCACGTTTTTAATCCCTCATCTTTTATACCAAGCTGCGTAAAGATCCCATTTGGCGTACGCGTTAAAAACGGCTTTAAAAGAATAGCAATTCGTCGTAAGGATTCTGCTAAGTGCATCATTACACTAGCAAGTTCACCTTTTTGCTCCTCATTCTTTGCCAATGTCCACGGTTGGGTTTCATCAATATACTTATTGGTCCGGCTGACTAACTGCCAGATGGAAGTTAGTGCCACAGAAAATTCCATCTTTTCCATTGCCTCTTCGTATTTTACAACAGTTTCTCTGTTTACCTGAAGCAGTGATTCATCGTATTCACCAACAGAACCTGCATATTCGGGAATGACGCCGGCAAAATATTTTTCAATCATGGCCACTGTACGGTTTAAAAGGTTTCCAAGGTCATTGGCCAAATCAAAATTAATTCTTTCAACAAATCCTTCTGGTGTAAATACTCCGTCAGCCCCAAATGGTACTTCCCTTAATAAATAATACCGTAAGGCATCTAAACCGTAGCGGTCGATTAAGGTAACTGGGTCCACTACATTTCCTTTAGATTTTGACATTTTCCCGTCTTTCATCAGCAGCCAGCCATGGGCAAATACCTTCTTTGGAAGTGGTAAATCTAATGCCATTAACATAATCGGCCAATAAATGGTATGGAAACGGACAATTTCCTTACCCACCAAATGAACATCTGCTGGCCAGAACTTTTTATATTTGCTATCATCCTCTGCACCATATCCCAGCGCAGTAATATAATTGGAAAGCGCATCAATCCATACATAAATCACATGTTTAGGATTACCTGGCACCTTGATACCCCAATCGAATGTTGTTCTTGATACGGCTAAATCCTCAAGACCTGGCTTAATAAAATTATTTACCATTTCATTTTTTCGGGATTCTGGTTGGATAAACTCTGGATTTTCCTCGTAATATTGCAAAAGTCTGTCCACATACTTACTCATTCTAAAAAAGTATGATTCTTCCTTCACCTTTTCAACAGGGCGGCCGCAATCAGGGCAGTTTCCATCTGCCAGCTGGCGGTCCGTGTAAAAGGATTCACAAGGTGTACAATACCAGCCCTCATACTGATCAAGATAGATGTCTCCCTGCTCAAGAAGCTTGGCAAAGATTTTTTCTACTACTTCTTTATGTCTATCTTCTGTTGTCCGAATAAAATCATCATATGAAATATCAAGCTTATTCCAAAGGTCTTTAATACCTCCGACAATTTCATCAACATATTGCTTTGGTGTAATACCCTTTTCTTCAGCCTTGCGTTGAATTTTTTGTCCATGTTCATCCGTACCTGTTAGATACATAACATCAAAACCGCGCATCCGCTTATAACGAGCCATAGCATCACCAGCAACAGTGGTATACGCATGTCCAATATGTAAATTACCGCTTGGATAATAAATCGGTGTGGTTAAATAAAAAGTCTTTGATTTTTCCTCCATTATATTCCCTCCTAAACAATGCAAAACCCATTAAACCATTATTGCCTCTTTTTAACACTTCTATCATCAAAATATACCGAAAAATAAACTTTTGTGCAAGAAAGCGTATTGCTAGACTTCCAGATTTTTAAAAATATTTCCTCTTACACCCATAAAGGAGATAAAATCTACGAAGCATATGAGCGATAACAGGTTTATTGTAGAACTTTGTCGAAATTCTAATTTATGTTACGACAATTAGTACGTTTCCCATACGATCGTTTTATTAACCTTCCTGGTGAAAGAATTTCAATATTATTCCTTGGTATATCAACAAATTTACGAATGGAAAAATTTACACTATTGCTTTTGAAAATAAAATAATTGACGAATATGGGAAGTACTGGTATTATAAATCTATAAGAATTTTGTCGAATTGTGACGAATTAAAAAGAAAAGATAGATAAATAATTTAAGTGTTTTTGAGAGGAGATTATAAAATGAAATCTACTGGTATTGTTCGTAAAGTTGATGAGTTAGGCCGTGTAGTTATCCCGATTGAATTAAGACGTACACTTGGTATTGCGGAGAAGGATGCTCTTGAAATCTATGTTGATGATGAGCGCATTATCTTGAAAAAATACAAGCCAAATATGACTTGCCAAGTAACTGGTGAAGTTTCTGATGATAACATGGCTCTTGCCGGCGGAAAATTAATTCTTAGCCGTGAAGGTGCAGAACAATTAATTGAAGAAATTCAAAAGAATTTTGAACTTGTAAAATAAAACCAAAACTCCGGCACTCAAATGAGTACCGGAGTTTTTTTAATGTTCATCAATATGATAAGCCTGATACACCTCGCGCTTATTAAGACCTCGATCTTTTGCTGTTTGCTTAATCGCGTCCTTTGAAGAAATGCTATTAGCGGTTATGTAATGTTTCACATGTTCCTCTATAGATAAATCCTGCCACCAAGTTTCCTCTTCATCGACTTCTTGATATTCGGATCCTTCTACAATCAGACAGAATTCTCCGCGAATTTCATCCGAATAAGCCCACTCAACGATTTCCTCAAGTGTTCCACGAATAAACTCCTCATACTTTTTTGTTAATTCCCTGCAGATGACTATCTTCCGATTACCAAGAACCTCCAGCATAATGGCTAAAGTTTCTTTGATTCGATGGGGCGATTCATAAAAGATTAGGGTAGCATTTTGTTTCCCCAACATATCTAATTCTGCCCGCTTCTCTTTCTTATTACGATGCAAAAATCCATAAAAGTAAAACGGCTGGCAGGAGATCCCTGAGGCAATTAAAGAAGTAAGTGCTGCATTTGCCCCCGGTAATGGAACCACAGCTACTTGTTCACTAATTGCTGCATGGACGAGCTCATATCCTGGATCAGAAATAGCTGGCATTCCTGCGTCACTGACCAGCGCTACCTTTAAGCCTTGCTTGACCTTTTCAATCAGCTTTTCCCCGCTGGCTTCTTTATTATGTTCATGATAGCTGACAATATGGGTATCAATTTCAAAGTAATTACAGAGTTTCTTTGTATTCCTTGTATCCTCCGCGGCAATCAAATCTGCCTCTTTAAGGATTCTAATCGCTCGAAAGCTCATATCCTCTAGATTTCCGATTGGAGTAGGAACAAGATAGAGGATTCCTTTATTAGCTTCGTTCTCAAAGCTTTTTTGCTGCCACATCCGATTCACCTGCTCTCATTATATACTCTAACTTTTTCTTTCTTGTTAACTGCTTAAACTGATATTCTGCCCTTAAGGCTTCACCTTTGCTCGCAAAAACTTGATAATACGTCAATTTGACCGGTCCTCTGCCTCGTGTATATTTTGCTCCCTTGCCATCATTATGCTGCTCAATCCGACGTTGAAGATCATTTGTATAGCCGCCATACAGACTGTCATCTCTGCATGTTAAGACGTAAAAATAATGATGATTACTCTCCATATAAAATTCCACTGATTTCAGGAGTGTATTCGCCCGCTTCGTTATATACGGTCAATGGAGGAAGTATTTTTAAATCTGGGCTGCCGTCTTTAGTCGCTTCTACTAAAAGGATATTTGCTTCCTTCCCTTGCTTTGGGTAAACAAACTGAATCCGCTTTGGTTCAAGCCTGTACTGGCGCATTAATGTAATTATATCAATCAGACGGCCAGGACGGTGAACGAAAGCAACCTTGCCCCCTTGCCTGACTAGCTGACTCGAAGCTTTAATCGCATCTTCAAGCGTGCAGAGAATTTCATGTCTGGCAATAGCTAAATGCTCATTAGGGTTTATTTCTTCCTTAGAAAGAGTGGTAAAGTAAGGGGGATTACAGGTAACCACATCAAATTTACCATGTCCTAACGCTTTAGGCATTTCTTTAATATCGCCATGGATCATTTTTAAACGGTCTGTAAGATTATTGTATTCAATACTTCGGACAGCCATATCGTATAGTCGTTCTTGTATTTCTACACCTGTGATTTGTCCTTTTGTCCGTGCACTTAAGAATAAAGGGATCACCCCGTTACCGCTGCAAAGGTCAATTAAGTTCCCCTTTTGAATTGGAACATAAACAAACCGGGCCAGCAGGACTGCATCGAGAGAAAAGGCAAATACAGATGGACTTTGAATAATTCGGAGCTTCTCAGCTAGTAAATAATCAAGCCGTTCATCTTTCTTTAAAAACACCACAATATCCATCACCCTACCAAAAAGATATGAAAATAGAGGCTGCATTAATCAGCCTCTTAAGGTTATTTCTTATTAAGAAAAGAAAGACAAAACAAACAATCGCCTTCTTTACGCAAACTGCCGAAGTGAAGGTTACAAATATGAAACCCCTCTTGATAGAGCCTTGCGAGGTTATCATATCCTTCACCAACATCAAAATGCTTCCCTCTTGGTGTTTCCACAGCTGCTTCAGCGCCTTGGGTTCTATCCGTTTCTTTCTTTTCATCTTCCATGGTTACATCTAAACGGCGCCTTAAATGTTCATTTTCAAGCTTTAAATAATGATTCTCTTCTAGTATCTCGGCTAAATGCTGCTTTAATTCCCCTAATTGCTGATAAAGATGGCCAATTTGTGTTTCCATATTACTTACTGATTCAAAAATTTCCTTTTTATCCACGGCTTCCACCTCTTAATCTGTGGATTGTATAGAAAAGGCACCTTCTTTAATGATTTCATCCAAAGTATACTCCAGAACCCGTTCTTGTTCCTTTAGTTCAATCTGAAGTACCCGCTCTAATATATTTAATCCAACCACTTTTCCTTTACCCTGTGGTGTTTCAATGATTTCCCCTAAATCAGGCAGAGCTTCTTTAGCGGATTCATATTCATCATTCTCATATTTCAAGCAGCACATAAGTCTTCCGCATAATCCGGAAATCTTTGTTGGATTCAATGAAAGGTTTTGATCCTTTGCCATTTTAATCGAGACAGGATCAAAATCACCTAAAAAGGTTGAACAGCACAGCATTCTTCCACATGGTCCAATACCGCCAAGCATTTTTGCTTCATCGCGGACACCAATTTGGCGTAGTTCAATGCGTGTCCGAAAAATAGCTGCTAAATCCTTTACAAGCTCTCGGAAATCCACTCTTCCATCTGCTGTAAAGTAGAAGATTACTTTATTTCTGTCAAATGTATATTCAACATCGACTAGTTTCATATCCAGCTGATGTTCATTTACTTTTTCATTACAAACCTCATAAGCTTCCTGGGCTGCCTGCTTATTTTCTTCAACAATCATTCGATCCTTTTGGTCGGCAACTCTAACTACCTTTTTTAATGGAAGAACTACATCATTTTCTTCCACCTGTTTACGGGCAATCACTGCCTTCCCATATTCTACACCGCGAACTGTTTCAACAATGACAAAGTCATCCTTTTCAATTGAGAGGTCTCCCGGATCAAAATAATAGATTTTCCCCGCTTTTTTAAAGCGTACTCCTACAACATCATACAAATGAAGATCCCTCCTGCAATTTTAACACAAGCTGTTCCATCATCAGCTGAGGATTCATATTTGCCTGCAGCTTCCTTTTGGCATCAAGAATAGCTGACATTTGATCCGATAAGCGCCGTCCAGATGTTTGCAGGGCATATTGTCTTAACCGCTCATTCTCCTCAATAAAAACAAGCTGCTCCTGCCTATCCAATTGTATATATAGTAAATCTTTAAAAACTAAAAGTAATAGATCTAAACCACGTTGAATCTGTTCTTTCTCTTTAAAGTGTAAAAACCATTCTCCTTGGAGTGTAACCATTGCCTCCAGCGGATTTTTTTTTAACACCTCATATAATTTTACCACTATTTTTTGGGCTTGTGCAAACCATTCATCAACATTTAATTTGAGAGCTTCTTCCAAATTATTGGTTAGCTGTGCTAGCAATGGTGCCTTAGCAGGATGAACCCCGTTTTCAATTAACTGTTTGATCATCATCTGCGGTGCTAAAGGTTGGAATACCAGCATTTGACATCTAGATAAGATTGTTGGCAGCAACTGTTGGACCTGTTCTGTTAGGAGAAATGCAACCGTGCCCGGATTTGGTTCTTCGAGAAATTTTAGTAAGCTGTTTGAAGCACTCACACTCATTTTATCAGCATGAGAGATTAAGTAAACTTTATTAAATGATTCTACTCCCTTTTTTGAAAACTCTGCCTGAAGGTTTCGTATCTGCTCCACTTTAATCGATAAGCCATCCGGCTCTACCATATGAACATCTGGATGGTTACCATTATTGATTCGAAGGCAATTATTACAGGACTCGCAAGGTTTACAGCCGTCAATTAACTTTTCACAAAATAAAGACTTTGTGAGCAATAAGGCTATTTCCTTTTTTCCTGTTCCTCTCATGCCTTCAAAAAGGTAAGCATGGGCCACTCGATTTTTCAGCAAGCTGTTTTTTAACATTTTCAATACTTTCGGCTGCAGCTCCAGTAGTTGATCCCATGTTTTAACCAAATTAATCACTCACTATCTATTATTAAAAATGCATATATTGCTCAATTGGTAATACAAATACGGTTGCTCCGCCTACTTCCACTTCTACTGGATAAGGAACGTAAGAGTCAGCGTTTCCTCCCATTGGTGAAACAGGGGCAACTAGTTGATCCCTGGACTTGCAGTTATCCTTAATAATTTGAAGAGCACGATCTACCCGAATATCCTCAGTACCGATCATAAAGGTAGTGTTCCCCGACTTCAAAAAACCTCCGGTACTAGCTAATTTGGTTGCTCTAAAATTATTATCCACTAGTGCTTTCGATAAACGATTGCTATCTTGATCTTGAACGACGGCTATGATCATTTTCATATGGAACACCCTCTCCTCTTTTTCCTTTATTTTTATTATAACAGGTTATCCGCTGCCATACCTTTTTTTAGGATAAAAAAAGCCTTATAATAAAGGCTTTTTCTCAACTAATCTTGCTTTAACGATACTGAGTGTTTTTTGATATACTTCCTCAATTGTCCCTGAAGCATCAATCCGTACCATTCTATTTGGAAAACGTTCCATTAGTAAATGATAACCTTGTCTTACTTTAAGGTGGAAATCAAGATTTTCTAAGTCAAGACGGTTTACTTCTCTTCCCTTATTTTTATTGATTCGCTTCATTCCTAATTCAGGTTCTATATCAAAGTAAATAGTCAACTCCGGCATTAAGTCTTCGATGGCAAACTGATTAATTAAATATACCTCGTCGATCCCTAACCCGCGGGCATATCCTTGATAAGCCAGTGAACTATCAACAAACCGATCACATAAGACTACTTTCCCCTCTTGTAATGCCGGTTTTACTTTTTCAATTAAATGCTGCCTGCGGGCTGCCGCATAAAGCAGCGCTTCTGTTCGAGGGTCCATCGCCGTATTTTCTTTATCTAAAATAACGCTTCTAATTTGTTCTGCTATTTCAATGCCTCCTGGTTCTCTGGTCAATAGAGCATGTTCCAGTTCTTTGGCTATTAATTTAATAATGGTCGTCTTTCCGGCCCCGTCTGGACCTTCAAAACTGATAAATACTCCACTTTTCAAGATAAAACCTCCAGTATGTATTCATGTTGTACAAAATACCTTTATATAACCTGCTGCTAAACGCGCATCATCTCCTTGGAATCTTGCACCTGATTGTAATAAGCGTTTGAGCTGGGCGAGCCTTCCGTCCGTTATTCTTTCACCCTTCATAAACAAAGGAATTCCAGGTGGATATGGAATGATTGTCTCTGCACAAATCAATCCTGAACTCCTATCAATAGGGCCTTCCGTTATGCGGAGATTTTCCATTTCCTTATAACTAATCGCCAACTCTGAGATCCTTTCTCCTCCCGACGGGAATTCTTCCTTTATGTATGCAGCTTTCAATCCATAAAATGCCATCGTTATTTTTTTCAGGCTTCCAGGTAAAGGAAAAACCTGTCCTTTTTTTAGAAGCGGGAAAATGAATAAAATATTATACGGATCTGCTAACTCAGTATAAATTCCATATGTCTCGAGTCTTTTTTGTAATTCAAACCCACTTAACCCACATCTTGACTGTACGGTAATCTTAAGAGAATCACCGAGGTTATCAGGATAGGTTAACACTTTTATCGTTTCAATTTTAGCTAATCCTTCTCTAAAGGAACTGATTTCAGATAGAAGGCAGCGTACGTCTTCATCTCCATAGCCGGCTAAATAATGTCTGGCAATATCAAGTGATGCCATAATTGGATAGGACGGGCTGCTAGACTGGAAAATACTTAGATATTCTTTGACCACTTCCAAGTTTACCAGGTTGCTATTTACATGCATAAAAGAACCCATTGTCATTGCTGGAAGGGTCTTATGGGCAGAATGCACAACCATATCTGCTCCTAATTGTAACGCAGACGATGGAAAAGGACCATCAATGATAAAATGCGGACCATGCGCTTCATCTACCAATACCGGAATATGCTGGAGATGAGCCAAATCAATAATTCCTTTTAAATCATAAACCATGCCATAATAATTTGGATATGTTAAAATGATCGCCTTCACATTAGGATACTGGTTAATTGCCTGTTGGACGGTTTCAGTTCTGACGCCACCTGCTACTTTCCAGTCTTGATTCACTTCCGGTTCGATAAATATCGGCCTAACTTTTGCTAACCTCAGCGCAATTTAAAACGGATTTATGACAGTTTCTTTGAACGAGGACATTTGAATCTTCCGGGCAAGCAGCCATGATCATAGCGAGATTTCCCACAGTTGAACCATTTACAAGAAAGAAGCTTTTTTTCGATCCATATAACTCAGTTAACAGCTCTTCTGCTTCCTTAATGGGCCCCTCTGGTGAATGTAGGTCATCTAAACCTGTTAATTCTGTTGCATCTATTTTTAATATCCCTGAAAAAAGTTCATCTTGTTTATATGGGGTCATCAAACCATATTTGTGACCGGGAACATGAAAGGAAACGGGATTATTGTTTACATGTTTCCTTAAAGCCTCATAAAGTGGTGTTTGCATTTGATTGCTCATTTTAACTCTTCCTTATCTGTTTTCCGTACTGTATCAGCATTATATTATTTTAGCAAAAAAGATAAAGCTTTCCTATTTTTCGCAAAAAAAATAAAGTCCTGAGTGAGGACTTATTATGAAAAAATTTCCGGAGTTGTAATCTTTTTTAGCTGCTTTAGAAAATATTTATATCTAGGATCATTGGTATCTGTTTGAATCAAATCATTTTCGCATTCTGTACAAATGAAAGAAGTGTATAGATGTATGCCTTTTGGTTTTAGACACTCACAAATAACGCACGTTTCCTCATAATGATTATGTGCTAATAATGAACTCAATTCCTCCACCTCCATACACCCATTCTGTCCGAAACCGCTAATTTGTATACAATTTTTCGAATACTCTTTTCAGCCTCGCTCCTGTATTATCTTATGTTGCTGCCCCTCTTTGGGTGTATGTCTATAAGCGTTTATTTCAAAAACACTTCGTACTTTTTACTTTTTTAGCTCTTCATATTTTAGTAAGCAAAAAAGACAATCCTTTTGGATTGTCCTAACATGCCTGGCAACGTCCTACTCTCACAGGGACAAAGTCCCAACTACCATCGGCGCTGAGAAGCTTAACTTCCGTGTTCGGTATGGGAACGGGTGTGACCTTCTCGCCTTAATTGCCAGACTATTTAATTGAAAGATCGCTCTCTCAAAACTAGATAATGTAGAAGAAACTTTATAAAAACGAGTTATTCGCTTTAGACTATGGTTAAGTCCTCGATCGATTAGTATCAGTCAGCTCCACATGTCGCCACGCTTCCACCTCTGACCTATCAACCTGATCATCTTTCAGGGATCTTACTAGCTTAACGCTATGGGAAATCTCATCTTGAGGGGGGCTTCATGCTTAGATGCTTTCAGCACTTATCCCGTCCGCACATAGCTACCCAGCGATGCCTTTGGCAAGACAACTGGTACACCAGCGGTGCGTCCATCCCGGTCCTCTCGTACTAAGGACAGCTCCTCTCAAATTTCCTGCGCCCACGACGGATAGGGACCGAACTGTCTCACGACGTTCTGAACCCAGCTCGCGTACCGCTTTAATGGGCGAACAGCCCAACCCTTGGGACCGACTACAGCCCCAGGATGCGATGAGCCGACATCGAGGTGCCAAACCTCCCCGTCGATGTGGACTCTTGGGGGAGATAAGCCTGTTATCCCCGGGGTAGCTTTTATCCGTTGAGCGATGGCCCTTCCATGCGGAACCACCGGATCACTAAGCCCGACTTTCGTCCCTGCTCGACTTGTAGGTCTCGCAGTCAAGCTCCCTTGTGCCTTTACACTCTACGAATGATTTCCAACCATTCTGAGGGAACCTTTGGGCGCCTCCGTTACTCTTTAGGAGGCGACCGCCCCAGTCAAACTGCCCACCTGACACTGTCTCCCACCCCGATCAGGGGTGCGGGTTAGAATTTCAATACAGCCAGGGTAGTATCCCACCGACGCCTCCACCGAAGCTGGCGCTCCGGCTTCTCAGGCTCCTACCTATCCTGTACAAGCTGTACCAAAATTCAATATCAGGCTACAGTAAAGCTCCACGGGGTCTTTCCGTCCTGTCGCGGGTAACCTGCATCTTCACAGGTACTATAATTTCACCGAGTCTCTCGTTGAGACAGTGCCCAGATCGTTACGCCTTTCGTGCGGGTCGGAACTTACCCGACAAGGAATTTCGCTACCTTAGGACCGTTATAGTTACGGCCGCCGTTTACTGGGGCTTCGATTCAGAGCTTCGCTTGCGCTAACCCCTCCTCTTAACCTTCCAGCACCGGGCAGGCGTCAGCCCCTATACTTCGCCTTGCGGCTTCGCAGAGACCTGTGTTTTTGCTAAACAGTCGCCTGGGCCTATTCACTGCGGCTCTTCGAGGCTATGAACCCCAAAGAGCACCCCTTCTCCCGAAGTTACGGGGTCATTTTGCCGAGTTCCTTAACGAGAGTTCTCTCGCTCACCTTAGGATTCTCTCCTCGCCTACCTGTGTCGGTTTGCGGTACGGGCACCCTTTTATCTCGCTAGAGGCTTTTCTTGGCAGTGTGGAATCAGGAACTTCGGTACTATATTTCCCTCGCTGTCACAGCTCAGCCTTCACGAGAAGCGGATTTTCCTGCTTCTCAGCCTAACTGCTTAGACGCGCATATCCAACAGCGCGCTTACCCTATCCTCCTGCGTCCCCCCATCACTCAAACGATAAAGAGGTGGTACAGGAATATCAACCTGTTGTCCATCGCCTACGCCTTTCGGCCTCGGCTTAGGTCCCGACTAACCCTGAGCGGACGAGCCTTCCTCAGGAAACCTTAGGCATTCGGTGGATGAGATTCTCACTCATCTTTCGCTACTCATACCGGCATTCTCACTTCTAAGCGCTCCACCAGTCCTTACGGTCTAGCTTCAACGCCCTTAGAACGCTCTCCTACCACTGACATCGAAGATGTCAATCCACAGCTTCGGTGATACGTTTAGCCCCGGTACATTTTCGGCGCAGAGTCACTCGACCAGTGAGCTATTACGCACTCTTTAAATGGTGGCTGCTTCTAAGCCAACATCCTGGTTGTCTAAGCAACTCCACATCCTTTTCCACTTAACGTATACTTTGGGACCTTAGCTGGTGGTCTGGGCTGTTTCCCTTTTGACTACGGATCTTATCACTCGCAGTCTGACTCCCACGGATAAGTCTTTGGCATTCGGAGTTTGTCTGAATTCGGTAACCCGATGAGGGCCCCTAGTCCAAACAGTGCTCTACCTCCAAGACTCTAACTACGTGAGGCTAGCCCTAAAGCTATTTCGGAGAGAACCAGCTATCTCCAAGTTCGATTGGAATTTCTCCGCTACCCACACCTCATCCCCGCACTTTTCAACGTGCGTGGGTTCGGGCCTCCATCCAGTGTTACCTGGACTTCACCCTGGACATGGGTAGATCACCTGGTTTCGGGTCTACGACCACATACTAATTCGCCCTATTCAGACTCGCTTTCGCTGCGGCTCCGTCTCTTCAACTTAACCTTGCATGTAATCGTAACTCGCCGGTTCATTCTACAAAAGGCACGCTATCACCCATTAACGGGCTCTAACTACTTGTAGGCACACGGTTTCAGGAACTATTTCACTCCCCTTCCGGGGTGCTTTTCACCTTTCCCTCACGGTACTGGTTCACTATCGGTCACTAGGGAGTATTTAGCCTTGGGAGATGGTCCTCCCTGCTTCCGACCGGATTTCACGTGTCCGGCCGTACTCAGGATCCACTCAGGAGGGAACGAAGTTTCAACTACAGGGCTTTTACCTTCTATGACGGGCCTTTCCAGACCGCTTCATCTACCCCGTTCCTTTGTAACTCCATGTTGAGTGTCCTACAACCCCAAGAGGCAAGCCTCTTGGTTTGGGCTAATCCCGTTTCGCTCGCCGCTACTTAGGGAATCGCGTTTGCTTTCTCTTCCTCCGGGTACTTAGATGTTTCAGTTCCCCGGGTCTGCCATCAATACCCTATGTATTCAGGTAAAGATACTGCTCCATTACGAGCAGTGGGTTTCCCCATTCGGAAATCTCCGGATCAAAGCTTACTTACAGCTCCCCGAAGCATATCGGTGTTAGTCCCGTCCTTCATCGGCTCCTAGTGCCAAGGCATTCACCGTGCGCCCTTTCTAACTTAACCTAAAAGGTTTTACTCTATTTAAAATAGAGAGAAAAACTAAAATGGCGATTTTACTCGGTTTTTACTTGGTTTCTTCTATACGATTATCTAGTTTTCAAAGAACGAATTTCGACGTTTTTAATCGTCATTGGTGGAGTCTAGGGGGATCGAACCCCTGACCTCCTGCGTGCAAAGCAGGCGCTCTCCCAGCTGAGCTAAGACCCCGTTATGAAGTATGGTGGGCCTAAATGGACTCGAACCATCGACCTCACGCTTATCAGGCGTGCGCTCTAACCAGCTGAGCTATAGGCCCATACCATAAAATATTTTGAGAGGATTGCTCCCTCAAAACTAAACAAACAAAAAACGGTCAACTTCTTATCAGTCCATAAGGACTGCATTATCCTTAGAAAGGAGGTGATCCAGCCGCACCTTCCGATACGGCTACCTTGTTACGACTTCACCCCAATCATCTGTCCCACCTTAGGCGGCTGGCTCCGAAAAGGTTACCCCACCGACTTCGGGTGTTACAAACTCTCGTGGTGTGACGGGCGGTGTGTACAAGGCCCGGGAACGTATTCACCGCGGCATGCTGATCCGCGATTACTAGCGATTCCGGCTTCATGTAGGCGAGTTGCAGCCTACAATCCGAACTGAGAATGGTTTTATGGGATTGGCTAGGCCTCGCGGCTTTGCTGCCCTTTGTACCATCCATTGTAGCACGTGTGTAGCCCAGGTCATAAGGGGCATGATGATTTGACGTCATCCCCACCTTCCTCCGGTTTGTCACCGGCAGTCACCTTAGAGTGCCCAACTGAATGCTGGCAACTAAGATCAAGGGTTGCGCTCGTTGCGGGACTTAACCCAACATCTCACGACACGAGCTGACGACAACCATGCACCACCTGTCACTCTGTCCCCCGAAGGGGAAATTCCTATCTCTAGGAGTGTCAGAGGATGTCAAGACCTGGTAAGGTTCTTCGCGTTGCTTCGAATTAAACCACATGCTCCACCGCTTGTGCGGGCCCCCGTCAATTCCTTTGAGTTTCAGCCTTGCGGCCGTACTCCCCAGGCGGAGTGCTTAATGCGTTAGCTGCAGCACTAAAGGGCGGAAACCCTCTAACACTTAGCACTCATCGTTTACGGCGTGGACTACCAGGGTATCTAATCCTGTTTGCTCCCCACGCTTTCGCGCCTCAGCGTCAGTTACAGACCAGAAAGCCGCCTTCGCCACTGGTGTTCCTCCACATCTCTACGCATTTCACCGCTACACGTGGAATTCCGCTTTCCTCTTCTGCACTCAAGTCCCCCAGTTTCCAATGACCCTCCACGGTTGAGCCGTGGGCTTTCACATCAGACTTAAAGGACCGCCTGCGCGCGCTTTACGCCCAATAATTCCGGACAACGCTTGCCACCTACGTATTACCGCGGCTGCTGGCACGTAGTTAGCCGTGGCTTTCTGGTTAGGTACCGTCAAGGTACCGGCAGTTACTCCGGTACTTGTTCTTCCCTAACAACAGAGCTTTACGACCCGAAGGCCTTCATCGCTCACGCGGCGTTGCTCCATCAGACTTTCGTCCATTGTGGAAGATTCCCTACTGCTGCCTCCCGTAGGAGTCTGGGCCGTGTCTCAGTCCCAGTGTGGCCGATCACCCTCTCAGGTCGGCTACGCATCGTCGCCTTGGTGAGCCATTACCTCACCAACTAGCTAATGCGCCGCGGGCCCATCTGTAAGTGTCAGCCGAAACCGACTTTCAGCTTTCCCTCATGAGAGGAAAGGGATTATCCGGTATTAGCACCGGTTTCCCGGTGTTATCCCAGTCTTACAGGCAGGTTGCCCACGTGTTACTCACCCGTCCGCCGCTAACCAACAGGAGCAAGCTCCTATTGATTCGCTCGACTTGCATGTATTAGGCACGCCGCCAGCGTTCGTCCTGAGCCAGGATCAAACTCTCCAAGAAAGTTGATTTAGCTCATAATTTAAAACGTTGGCTTCATTTCATAAGAAATGAATATTTATTGTTTGTTGACGTTTTTGTTTGTTTAGTTTTCAAAGAGCAAATATAACTTATCGCTTAAAAGCGACTTTATTATCATAACAAGTTATCAACTAGAAGTCAATAACTTTCTTTTTTTATGTGTCGTCTTGGTGACGACTTTTAATATATTACAGCATCAAACTTAATCCGTCAAGCAAATAGTTACTATTTTTTCTAGAATAAATTCTTTCTTTTGATCCTCTCTACAGAAATAAGGAAAACCGCTGTTTTATCAGCGGTTTTTTGTCCTATAAAACCCAATGTTGGATTGCAACCAACGCAACTAATCCGGGTATACCAAGAAATCCTGACACAGCAGACGTTGCATAATTAATCGGGACATGAATTCCGTAACGATTGCCGGCCACGTTCAAAAAAAATAGAAACAAGGCTCCTATTAAAAATTTCACAGCTGCCTGTCCGACAAATCTTACAGGCTTAACTGGTGCACCAGAAAATAATAATAAAAGTATAAGCCCGCCTAAAATAGAAATCACAACAATTGGTTCCAATTAGTGCTTTCCCCCTTTAAGGTCTTTTTACTTACAACATATGTACAAGTTGTTAGGTATAGACCATAGGGGGTAAAATACTATTTACTTTAGGATTGTTACATTACGTTGCTTTGCTTCTCTTAATAAAAAGATATATTTAGCTTCAGCTATTTTAGTTTGGCAGATCACTTCTTCCGAGGGATCAAAACTTTTTTCTAAAAGCAGCTTTTCTTGTTGCCAATTTATTTTATATCGGTTTAACTGTGCTAACAGCTTTTCATCATATTCTTTTCGAAGCCGTCCTTTGCGCCGAAACAACATGTGTTATTCCTCCGGTAATCGTGTCTAGCTAACCTCTGTAATTAGACATTACATTCGCCGTTCACTTATTTATGGTTTACAATTCCCGTCTTCCTTCTAGCGCCTTAGATAAGGTTACCTCATCTGCATACTCCAGGTCCCCTCCAACAGGAAGTCCATGAGCAATTCTTGTGGTTTTAATACCTGATGGTTTCAATAAACGGGAGATGTACATAGCTGTTGCTTCTCCCTCAATATTGGGATTTGTGGCGAGAATCACTTCTTGAACCGTTTCATCTTGAAGCCGCTTCAACAAATCAGGGATATTTATATCCTCTGGCCCAATTCCATCCATAGGCGAAATAGCCCCGTGCAGAACATGATATAAGCCGTTGAATTCCTTCATCTTTTCCATTGCAATAACATCCTTTGGATCCTGAACGACACAAATAATGCTTTTATCCCTGCGCTGATCTTCACAGATATAACACGGATCTTGATCAGTAATATGGCCACAGACCGAGCAGTAAGTAAGATTACGTTTGGCATTCACAAGTGCCTTTGCAAAATCGAGCACTGTGTCTTCTTTCATATTCAAAACATGAAATGCAAGACGGGCAGCCGTTTTAGGGCCAATCCCAGGCAGTTTCATAAAGCTGTCAATCAGCTTTGATATTGGTTCTGGATAGTGCATGTGATTTTTCTCCTCTAGAAAAGCAGGGGTGCCTGACCTCGGAGGGTTAACCCCGAATGCCTATGCACCCCTGCTAATGTATAATTAAAAAGGTAAATTCATTCCTTTAGTAAATTGCCCCATTGTATTGTTTGTTAATTCTTCTGCCTTTTTAAGGGCATCATTAACAGCTGCAAGTACTAGGTCTTGAAGCATTTCAACATCATCAGGATCTACGGCCTCAGGCTTAATTTGCACATCTACCACTTCTTTATGTCCTGTCACTATGACAGTCACCATGCCTCCGCCAGCAGTACCTTCAATTTTTTGCTGACCTAGCTCTTCTTGAGCCTCAGCCATTTTCTTTTGCATTTTTTGCATTTGTTTCATCATATTTTGCATGTTACCCATTCCTCCACCACGCATCATAAATCTAGCCTCCATTTAATTAGTTATTTATTAGTCAATAATTTCTACAAAATCAGCACCAAATATTTTCTTTGCTTCAGCGATATGCGGTTCTTCTTCCTTAACAGATTCACCACTGATACTTGTTCCTTCTTCACTATGCTGAGTGTTCAAAAAGCTTTCGCGAATCGGCATCCATTGATCTTCAGGAACACCTAAAAGCTGAAGCCTCTTTCCAGTTAATTTTAAAAGTGAGGATGTTACAGCGTCAAGGAAATCGGTGCGGTTCATTGCCATTTGGCAAATCATTTCATGCTTAAACTTTATAATAAAAGCAGTCGAAGAGGCCGCAATCGGTTCAGCATCATTTAATAATGCCGCCTGTGATTTTAACAGACTCGAAAGCATTTCTCCCCAGTTCGCTTTAATTAAATTTAAATCATTCTTCGTTGCCAGTTTTAAAACTTCATTGATTTTTCCAACCGGCGGCTGAAAGGCTTTTTTCGATGACCTCTGTGCCTGCTTTTGCTGTTGTGGTGCTGTATCCTGAGCAGCCGGGACTATCCCATTTTCTTTTAAGCGCTGAAGCTCCGACTCAAGTTGATCGATTCTGGCAAGTAATTGTCCAATAGGCGCAGAATCAACAGAGACGGTTGGTTTCACTTCCGTTTGACAGAGCTTTACCACCGCTACCTCCAAAAAGATTCGCGGATGATTTGTCCAGCGCATTTCCTGCTGTGTCTTATTTAATAGATCAATTAACTGATAAATTTGTTCGACTGGGATGGTTTCAGCTAAATGCCGAAAATCATCATCCAACATCACTCTTTCTAGTGATTCTTCTAGATTAGGAGCTGTTTTGTATAGCAGCATATCCCGATAAAATAAAATTAAGTCCTCTATAAATCTTGCTGGATCTTTTCCGTGGAATAGCAGTTCATCGAGCGCCTCTAAACCGCTGGACACGTCACCTTCCTGAAAAGCATGGGCTAATTTATTCAGGAATCCTTGTGATACGGACCCTGTTACGGTTAAGGCATCTTCAAGTGTTACTCGGTCTTGGCTGTAGGAAATAGCCTGATCCAACAGACTTAACGCATCACGCATACCACCCTCAGCTGCACGGGCAATCATTTGCAGCGCCGTTTCATCACAGTTCACACCTGTTTCTTCTACGATTAATTTCATCCGGTTCACAATTGATCCTGCTGTAATGCGCCTAAAGTCAAAACGCTGACACCTTGAGATAATCGTTAGTGGAATTTTATGTGGTTCCGTTGTCGCTAAAATAAAAATGACATGCTTTGGCGGTTCCTCTAACGTCTTTAATAAGGCATTAAAAGCACTAATTGAAAGCATATGCACTTCATCAATGATATAAACCTTGTAATTTACAGCGGTTGGGGCAAATTTCACTTTATCGAGGACATCCCTCATTTCCTCCACACGGGAATTTGAGGCAGCATCAAATTCTAATACATCTGGTATGGTGCCGTTAGTGATGCCTCGGCATGCTGCACATTCATTACACGGCTCTGAAACTGGTGCACGCTCACAATTAATCGCCTTTGCTAATATTTTAGCCGCACTTGTTTTACCTGTTCCTCTTGGACCAGAAAAAAGATAGGCATGTGAAGTTTTTTGTTGAAGCAGGGCGTTCTGCAATGTCTTGGTTACATGTTCTTGTCCTACTACATCAATAAATGCCTGCGGCCGCCAAACACGATATAAAGCTTGATATGCCAATGGACACCGCCCCCTTCAAATTTTTATCATCCTACCTATTATAGCCTATTTAACTTCCATTTTCCAAAGCGTATGTAAAAAAACTCACCCCAAATTGAGATGAGTTTATTAGTGCATGCATATATGTACTGCCGTGCACCTTCCGTCGACTTACGCCCATAAGCGTTACTTAAGCAGTTAGCTCGGCCCAGGCAACCCTGCGGCACATGGGAGCGTCCACTTAATGCTGCTTCCTTCCGGACCTGACATGGTTCATGGATTCCCATTGCGCAGGACCCGGGCGTCAACACCACTTACTTAAGGCAGACCCTACAGGCAATAAGCCTCGGGAAAGGGATTCAGTCCCGCTAGAGCGGATTGCGGGTACAGGGCACCGCTGCCTCCCCACCTAGCACGGCAAAATTGATACCTAAATATTAATGCGTCGTAACTGACGCCTTTTAAATATACAACTCTTTACGGAAAAAAGCAATCTTAATCAATTTGTAAATTACTGTAAATTATCCAAGGCCTGATTTTTCTTCATTTGTCTTGCAAGCTTTTTTCTATCTCTAATGCTTCGAAAAAAGTCAGAGAGCATTTGCCCGCATTCGGATTCTAATACACCCTTAGTGATTTCACATTGATGATTGAAGCGATCATCCTGTAACAAATTCATGAGCGTGCCCGCGCATCCTCCTTTAGGATCACTCGCGCCATACACTACCCTTTTCACTCTTGATAATATAATCGCACCTGCACACATAGGACATGGCTCAAGCGTGACATAGAGGGTTGAATCCTCTAATCGCCAAGAACCGATAAAACGGCAGGCCTGATCAATCGCTAGCAATTCTGCATGAGCAATTGCATTTTGCTCAAGCTCCCTTAAATTATGGGCCCGGGAAATAATTTCATTATTCATTACCAGTACTGCACCAATCGGTACTTCATTTAATTCTTCCGCTTTCTTTGCTTCCTTAATTGCTTCTTTCATAAAATATTCATCTTGGTTTTCTTCGATATTTATCAAATTATCACCTAATTATTTTAATATTACAGGTTTGAAATCCCTTGAGATAGGATAAAAACTTCCTAGCTACTCCAAAATAAACAAAAAGGAGAGAGACAGTTTGAATAATGAACGTCCTGCCCTGTTAATCATTGACATGATCAATAACTTTGATTTTATCCATGGCCACATTCTTGCCGAAAAGGCACTAAAAATTGCCGGGCCCATTAAAGAATTAAAGGATCAATTTAATCAACAGCAGCTCCCTGTTGTCTTTATTAATGATCATTATAATTTATGGCAAGCAGATTACCATACCATTATCGAACATTGCCGAAATCAATATAGTGAGCCTATCTATGATAAAGTGCTGCCGGATAAAAATGATTACTTTTTAATAAAGCCGAAACACTCTGCCTTTTACGGAACTGCCTTAAATACCTTACTGCATCAGCTAAAAGTAAACACCCTTATTATAGCAGGAATTGCGGGCAATATCTGTGTCCTATTTACAGCAAACGACGCCTATATGCGTGAATACAAGCTATATATCCCTAAAAATTGTATTGCCTCGACAGATGATCAAGATAACCAATATGCTTTAACGATGATGAAAAATGTCTTAAAGGCAGATATTAAATCCTCGCAGGATTTACCAAAAGTGTATCATGTAAATCCGCCCTCCCTCATAGAATAGCTTTAGCGTATGTTTCAGGGAGGGATAAGGATGCAAATCCATGTAATAAAGAGGAATGAAAGTTTAACAACGATTGCAAGGACTTATCATACAACTGTACAAGACATTGTTGAGGCAAACGATCTGCCCAATCCAAATAATCTTGTCATTGGGCAATCGATTGTTATTCCCATTATCGGCCATTTTTATTTCGTTCAATCTGGAGATTCCCTTTATTCTATAGGTCGTAAGTTCGGCGTTTCTCCTCAACAATTGGCAAGCGTGAATCGTATAAATATCAACCAGCCTTTGAATGTAGGTTTCCGTCTCTATATTCCCCAAGGGGCCAAAAGAAATGCTGAGTTTAACGCCTATGTTGAACCGCGCGGTACCACTGTTGCCCCTGCTTTAGAGACGAGCGCACGGGAAGCCGCACCTTATCTAACCTATCTTGCCCCTTTTAGCTTCCAGGCCCGCCGCGATGGGACTTTAAAAGAACCCTTACTAAATAATTTTCCAGCAATAGCCAGAGCCAATCGAAACGTCTTAATGATGGTCATTAACAACCAGGAGAATGATCAATTTAGTGATGAACTTGGTCGTATTTTACTGAATGATCTCGCTATCCAGGAGCGGTTCCTTAATAATATTGTTGCAACTGCCAATAGATATGGATTCCGTGACATTCATTTTGATTTTGAGTTTTTGCGGCCAGCCGACAGAGAAGCCTACAACAACTTTTTACGAAAGGCTAAACAAAGATTTAGCAGGGAAGGCTGGCTCATGTCGACTGCCCTTGCCCCAAAAACAAGTGCAACTCAAAAAGGAAAATGGTATGAGGCCCACGACTATCGAGCTCATGGGGAGATCTCAGACTTTGTCGTAATAATGACCTATGAATGGGGATACAGCGGCGGCCCTGCCATGGCTGTATCACCAATTGAACAGGTTAGAAGAGTTCTTGAATACGCGATTACTGAAATGCCGTCGAATAAAATTTTAATGGGGCAAAACCTTTATGGCTATGACTGGACACTTCCCTTTGTTCAAGGAACAATCGCAAAAGCGGTGAGCCCGCAGCAGGCGATTCAGCTTGCCGCCACACATAATGTCCCGATCGAATATGATACAAGAGCGCAAGCTCCTCATTTTCGGTATACTGCTGGTGATGGTAAACAGCATGAGGTCTGGTTTGAAGATGCCCGTTCTATCCAGGCAAAGTTTGATTTAATCAAGGAGCTTAATCTTAGAGGAATGAGCTATTGGAAACTGGGCTTAGCCTTCCCACAGAATTGGCTGTTGATTGTGGACAATTTCAATGTAACGAAACGGGGTTCGTAAAAAGCCTCATAACAGGAATATAAAAATTACCATTCTACAAAAACTGCCTTCATTCGGCAGTTTTTTCATATATTTGACATAAAACATCCAGCTTGAAAATTTTCCATATCCCTTCCTTCGACAGATTATGATAAAATATTCTTTGCGTCATTATTAAGAGAACGTATAACCACATGTACTACGGTAAGGTTAGGTAAAAACTTATCATAAGATAGCATAGATGTACGAGCAGTTGGAGAAGGAGGACTTGCAATGGGGGATACACCCTTTATTACCGTTGAAGGGCCGATTGGTGTAGGAAAAACATCTCTCGCAAAAGCCATTTCAGAAAAGTTCAATTTTGCTTTACTAAAAGAGATAGTTGATGAAAATCCATTTTTGGGGAAATTCTACGAAAATATAGAGGAATGGAGTTTTCAAACAGAGATGTTCTTTCTCTGTAATCGCTATAAGCAATTAGGAGATATCAATACCCATTTCTTAAGTCAAAATAGGCCTGTTGTGGCAGACTATCATATTTTAAAGAATCTGATCTTTGCCGAACGGACTTTAAATAATGAAGAGTATAAAAAATACTTAAAGATTTATCAAATTCTAACAGAAGATATGCCGAAGCCGAATGTCATTATTTATCTAAATGCAAGCCTCGACACACTTTTGAAACGAATTAAAAAAAGAGGACGCGAAGTAGAGAAAAATATTAGTCCTTTATATTTAGAGCAGCTCTCTCTTGACTATGAAAATACGATAACTGCTTTTGAAAAGAAACATCCGGAGATTCCAGTTCTTCGCTTTAGCGGTGATGAGTTGGATTTTGTACAGAGTGAACAGGATTTAAATTATATTTTTCAAAAGCTATCCACTTCCTTACAAGAAAACAGCTGGGCAAACAACATATTATTGAACGGGGGATGTTAGTGAGTATCGTTATTGGTGGTATGATTGGTCTAGGAAAAACAAGTGTGGCGGATACATTGAATGCACACTTTAAAACTAAAGGAATTGAAAGTAAGGTATTTTATGAAACGGTTGATGATAATCCGATTCTTCCCCTTTACTATGAACTAACACCTGAGGAACTAGATTCCAGAAGAATTCCTTTCCTCCTGCAGTTATTCTTTTTAAACAAACGGTTTAAAACGGTTAAAGAATGTATTAATTGGCGTGAACCGATCTATACGATTCAAGACCGTTCAATTTATGAAGATTGGTATTTTGCTTATGTAAATAAAAACTTAGGCCGGATTTCAGACCTGGAATTCAAAATATATGAAGACCTTGTTGATAATATGATGGAAGAATTAAATGAACTTCCTAAAAAGGCACCGGATTTAATGGTTTACTTAAAAGGTTCCTTTGATACAGTCATTGATCGGATTATGGCGCGTGGCAGAAGCTTTGAAATTAACCCGGAACTAAAGGAGTACTATTTCGAAGTGTGGAAGGGTTACGACGAATGGGTCTTGAATCAGTATGCTGCCAGTGAAGTACTTGTCATTGATATGGATCATACAGATGTTGTCAAAAGCAAGGCGGATGCAATCAAGGTTTCTAATGCCGTCGAAGAGAAATTAAATGAAATATTAAAAATCGAAAAAGCACAGATTGGTTAAACCGATCTGTGCTTTTTTCTATATAAAGGCTTAGGCAAAAAAAATCCGCTGCAAGTAAATTGCAGCGGATTTTTATCTCCAGTTTTTATGCGCGTGATTTATTAAAAATGATGGCGGAGGAAGAGGGATTCGAACCCCCGCGCGGTTTAACCCGCCTGTCGGTTTTCAAGACCGATCCCTTCAGCCGGACTTGGGTATTCCTCCGTATCGACAAATGATAATTTATCATACATAGATGACAATGTCAAATAGAATAACTAACTTTTCCGGACAAATTTAGATTGCCCGGAAAAATCTTTTAAATACAATTCTTTTTTAAAATTTACAAAGGTTTAATGACTTCGCGATTGCCCATATATGGTCGTAGGGCCGTCGGAATGATGACACTGCCGTCTGCTTGCTGATAATTTTCTAGGATTGCAGCCACCGTGCGGCCAATCGCAAGACCAGATCCGTTTAGGGTATGAACATGCTCTGGCTTTGCCTTTGGATCACGACGGAAACGGATATTGGCCCGTCTGGCCTGGAATGCCTCAAAGTTACTGCAAGAAGAAATCTCCCGATATGTTCCGTAACTTGGAATCCATACTTCAATATCGTATTTTTTCGCAGCAGTAAAGCCAAGATCCCCTGTACACATGCTTAACACACGGTATGGCAGCTCAAGCAGCTGTAACACACGTTCCGCATCATGGGTCAACTTTTCTAGCTCCTCATAAGAATCTTCGGGTTTCACAAACTTTACAAGCTCAACCTTATTAAATTGATGCTGGCGGATCAGTCCTCTTGTATCGCGTCCTGCAGAACCTGCTTCAGATCGGAAACAAGCACTATAAGCAGCAAAACGAATTGGAAGGTCTTCACCGCTTAAAATTTCATCACGGTGGTAGTTTGTGACTGGCACCTCAGCGGTAGGAATGAGGAAATAATCTTCATTTTCAATTAAGAAGGCATCTTCTTCAAACTTTGGCAGCTGCCCTGTTCCTGTCATACTTGTTCGATTGACTAGGTAAGGAGGTAATATTTCTGTGTAGCCATGCTCATCCACATGAAGGTCTAACATGAAGCTGATTAAGGCCCTTTCTAAGCGGGCTCCAAGTCCCTTATAAAAGACAAAGCGGCTTCCGGTAACCTTTCCTGCCCGCTCGAAATCAAGGATCCCTAGTTCGTCTGCAACGTCCCAGTGCGGCTTTGCTTCAAAATCAAATTCACGGACTTGGCCCCATTTTCTGATTTCAACATTATCATCCTCTGTTTCTCCGATTGGAACACTTTCATGTGGAATATTTGGAATACTTAGTAGTAATAGCTCTAATGTCTCTTCGACACCGCGCAGTTCCTCGTCTAAGACTTTTATTTGATCGCCAACTTCACGCATCTCCGTAATTAAATGATCGGCATCCTTTTTTTCGCGCTTTAGTGCGGCCACTTGCTGTGAAACTTCATTTTTTCGGCTCTTTAATTTTTCTGTTTCAACGATTAGTTCGCGTCTTTTTACATCCAGATCCTCAAACCGGCCTAAATCCGTTAAATCTTCCCCCCGGTACTGAAGCTTTTCTTTTACTTCAGCAAAGTTTGCTCTTAATACTTTGATATCTAACATCTGTTGACACTCCTTTTATTAATTTAAAAACTATCCGACTCCCGACCCTATCCGCTAATGGGACCCGCTAATTGGTGATATCACTTTAAAATAAGGCTCTGTTAAATATCGCTGTTGATTTCCGCTCCAGGCTCTCGCTTTCCGCGGGCGTGCCGGGGAGCCTCCTCGGCGCTGAAAGCGCCTGTGGGGTCTCCCCTGCCCCGTACTCCCGCAGGAGTCGAGCGCTTTCCGCTCCAATCAACAGAGTATAAAAAACAACAATATCGTTTAACAGAGCCTAAAATAAAAAAACTCCCGCCCCAAAAACAGGGACGAGAGTTAGTCGCGATACCACCCTGGTTGACAGCATAGGCTGCCCACCTCGAAAAACTGTAACGGTTTTTACCGAAAGTACTTACTAACCAAACAGGCGTTCCATACCTTGCTCGAGGAGGGATTCGCAAGGATCACACACCGGTTTACACCAGACACCGGCTCTCTTTAGTGTGAGGTTCTTGTTACTAGTTCCTCTCATTGCTTTTTTCATTATTGATTTGTTTTATAATTTACTATAATTATGAACCAAATGCAACCGAATTAAACAAATTGTTTGGCTTTTGCTTCCTTCACCATTTCGACAAAGTAGGCTGTAATGGCATGGTTTTCGGTTTATTCCAGATGGAATGAACAGCCAAGAAATTGTCCTTCCCGCGCGGCGACGATGCGGTCATTATGCTTGGGCAAAATTTCAACATTCTCTCCCGCCTCAACGATGTGCGGCACACGGATGAACACAGCAGGAAAACGATCTGCTACACCATTGATCGTGAGGTCGGCCTCGAAGCTATTGACTTGTCTGCCAAATGAGATGTGTTGCCGGGTAGGATAAGGGTTTGAATTTTTGAGCTATGGTTTAATGGCATTAAAGCAACAAAAGAGGATTCCTGTCAAGACAAGAATCCTTCTTATAATGATTACCTTGTAGTAGTCTAGTTCAAGCATTTAGACGTTACGCTTTTCTAATTAAAACCAACCTTTTATAGTTGTCCCGATTCCATGAAATACATCCCCAAAGAAATTACCTATGCCTCGCATCATTAAGACAAACCAGTTGGCTTTTTCAACATCCTGAGCAGCCACAACATCTGCTTGTGCTTTCTTCTGTCCCTCAGCAGTTAAGAAGCTAACCTTTTCATTATTCTTTGGTTTTAAGGTCACATAACCGATCTTTTCTCCTTTTTTAATCGGTGCAATCAATTCACCCTTTTTGTTAACCTCATTTTTATCTAAAACAAGAACCGGTTGATAGTTTTTCTCTTCACCATTTAGAACAGTCATATTAATCGCTGATTTGGTGTAAATCTTTACTTGATCCTCTTTACCTTTAAGGACTGGTAATGTTTTCTGCCCTTTTACTTGGTAGTGCTTTGGAACAAGTTTGACATTCGTATAATTACTAAATGCATAATCCAACATTTTTCTAGTTTCTTCAAAGCGTGCTTTATATCCACCTTGTTGCCCAGAGCCATCCTTTGCATTTTGCACGACAGTAATAAATCGTTTTCCATCACGGCTCGCTGTTCCGGTAAAGCAATAGCCTGCAAAATCAGTTGTCCCTGTTTTAAGCCCGTCCATCCCCTGGTAACCATAATCTAGTGATGGAAGCATCCAGTTCCAGTTAATCATATTAATTTGATCCGTTGTTCCTTCACGAAAGACCTTTTTCGGTGTGCTGGCTGTCTTTAATACATCAGGAAAATCATTAATTAAATGAAAAGCTAATGTTGCAACTGCGCGGGATGACATTACATTTTCATCCTCAGAACCTGTTCCTTTTGGGTGCAAACCTTTGTAGTCACGATTATTTAAACCTGTTGAGTTAACAAATTTATAATCCTTTAAGCCTAGTTCTTTCGCTTTTTCATTCATCATTTTTATAAAGTTTGTTTCTGAACCACCGATAATTTCTGCAATCGCGATGGTGGCAGCGTTGGCAGAGTATATCGCCATTGCTTCATATAATTCTCGCACTTTATAGGTGCCATCTGCCCGTAATGGTACATTTGAAAGATCGCGGCGCTGAGAGATTTTATAGACAAGATCACTTACCCTATACTCTTGGTCCCATTTCACTTTTCCCTTTTTTACTGAATCCAGTAAGATATATTCAGTCATCATTTTCGTCATACTAGCAATTCCTAGTAGACTATCAGCATTTTTTTCATATAAAACTTTACCTGTTTTTCCATCTACTAAAATGGCTCCATCTGCATTCACATTTAAAGCTGCTTCTGCATGGGCCTTATTTACACCAGCAAAAACACTTAAAAACATAATCATTGCCAATGCGCTGACAATATATTTTCGATAAAGATGTTTGTTCACTATTACACGCCCTCCAAGGAATTTATACACTTTGAATATTTTATCATACCTGCATAGTAAATCATAGAATGAGCATCGAACCATTCTTTGGCATATGATTAAAATTTCCTTAAAATTTAATAGGAAATTTTTCATAATAAAAAAACAGAGAGTATAACCTCTCTGTTAGAAAATTTATAACGAATAATTTGGTGCCTCTTTGGTAATTTGAACATCATGTGGATGACTTTCCTTTAAACCTGCACCTGTCATTTTAATAAATTGTGCTTTTGTTCTTAAATCATGAAGATCTTTTGTCCCGCAATAGCCCATACCTGACCTTATGCCGCCAATAAGCTGATAAATTGTCTCGGCTAAAGGTCCTTTATATGGAATCCGTCCTTCAATTCCTTCTGGAACAAACTTTTTATTATCCTCTTGGAAATATCGGTCCTTAGATCCCTTTTCCATTGCTGCGACTGAACCCATTCCTCTATAGACCTTAAAGCGGCGCCCTTGGAAGATTTCTGTTTCTCCAGGACTCTCAGATACTCCGGCCAATAAGCTTCCAAGCATAACTGCATGTCCGCCCGCTGCCAAGGCTTTTACGATATCTCCTGAATATTTAATCCCGCCATCAGCTATAATCGTTTTCCCATGCTTCATCGCTTCTGTTGCACAATCATAAACAGCTGTTATTTGCGGTACCCCTACCCCTGCTACTACTCGTGTTGTACAAATGGAACCAGGTCCAATTCCAACCTTTACAACATCGGCACCAGCTTCAATTAGGTCCTTTGTCGCTTCAGCTGTGGCGACATTCCCAGCAATGATGGTTAAGTCAGGATATGCACTTCTAATTTCCTTAACCATGTCTAGAACACCTTTAGAATGTCCGTGAGCCGTATCAATAACAATGGCATCAACATTTGCCGCTACTAAAGCCTCAACACGCTTCATTGTATCCTTTGTTACACCTACAGCTCCCCCAGCAAGTAGACGCCCTTGTCTGTCTTTTGCAGAGTTGGGAAATTCGATTACTTTTTCAATATCTTTAATCGTAATTAATCCTTTTAATACGCCGTCTTCATTTACAAGAGGAAGCTTTTCAATCTTATGCTTTTGAAGAATCTTTTCGGCTTCTTTTAATGTGGTCCCAACTGGGGCTGTTACAAGATTTTCTTTTGTCATGACATCTGAGATTTTAAAAGAATAATCTTGATCCTGAATAAAACGGAGGTCACGATTGGTAATGATTCCGATTAGCCTTTGATCCTGCATATTGTTGACAATTGGGACACCAGAAATTCGGTACTTACCCATCAAATGTTCTGCGTCAAACACTTGGTGTTCAGGGGTTAGGAAAAAGGGATCAGTTATAACTCCGCTTTCCGACCTTTTGACTTTTTCTACTTGTTCTGCCTGCTGTTCAATCGTCATATTCTTGTGAATGATCCCTAAGCCGCCTTGGCGGGCAATAGAAATAGCCATTTCTGATTCTGTTACGGTGTCCATTCCAGCACTGATAATTGGAATATTAAGTTTCACACTTGGCGATAATTCTACTTGCAAGTTGACATCTTTGGGCAGTATCTCTGATTTACCCGGAATTAACAAAACATCATCAAACGTTAGACCTTCTTTTGCAAATTTATTTTCCCACATTTTTAACAGCCCTCCAGGACAAAAAATATTATTTGTACTTTAACAATTGGACAAAATACTGTCAAGGAATAAATATTTAATTGATTTTTCTGAAAAAGGTGATAATTTGATAATTAACTATAAAGATTGGGAAAATTTTTCTTGTTTTTTTTCAGCTGACTACTGTCAAAAGTATCTAAAAACCTGCTACCAAAAGCGAAATGTTGATAATCCAGACCAAAAAAGCTATGAAAATGGATATGCCTTTCTCTATTATCTCGAACATGGGCAAATATATTATGATCAAGCAGAAAAGGCTCCACTCATTTTAAAACCAATTTTACTTTTCTATGGACTTGTCCATTTAATTAAAGCCTGTATCTTAACCATAGATCCTTCCTATCCGGAAACAACTGCTGTATTGGCGCATGGCGTATCCACTAGGAAAAGAAAAAAGCAAAATTATCTTTTTTTCCATGATGAAGTAAAGTTTCAAAAAAATGGTCTCTTTCCCTTTATGTCGGAAAAAATGTTTCACATGAAACAATTAGAAGGGGAAAAAGTCATTATGGAAGAATTATTACAGCTTATACCTGAATTAAATGATTTATTCTTTATCGTAGAAGGAAAAAAGACCTTTGCAAATTTAGCTCAACAGGATAATAAATTGATTATCCCAGAGTATGTATTGGATCACTATCATATGACAGAGAGCAGATTTAAGGAGTTTTTTACCTCAAAATTCAAAAATAGTGCGGAGTTTATTAATGGGGAGCTTGCCTTTTGTATCAATGAGAACTTTTCTTTTGAAATCTCACCATTACACTTTAACTTAGAGAACAGTAGTTACACAATCCCACTCGTTAAAGGGAGTTTTGTCCAATTTCCAGAGCTGCTCGTTCACTATCTGTTGTTATATAACCTAAGTATGATTGCCCGTTATGAAACCGAATGGTGGAGTGAGTTAACAAAGATGATGCCCAACCGGGATTATCCATTTATTAAATCTTTCCTAGAAATCACAATGAAAAAGGGGCCATTTTTAATCTTTCAATTTCTTATGAGGTAAAAGAACAAAAGCGCAAGCGCCTTGGTTAGCTCCGACAAGCATAAGACAAGACGGCTGAAAGGTTGCTCTTTAACCTTTTAGACGGATTGACTTATGACCTCGAGGGGCTAGGCGCTGGAGCTGGACGTATCTAACCCTGTAAAAAGTTATTTACAAGTAGTAAATCTATAATTTCTTAGAACACACAAAAGGACAATCCTTCCGGATTGTCCTAAACATGCCTGGCAACGTCCTACTCTCACAGGGGCAAAGCCCCAACTACCATCGGCGCTGAGAAGCTTAACTTCCGTGTTCGGTATGGGAACGGGTGTGACCTTCTCGCCTTAATTGCCAGACTATTTAATTGAAAGATCGCTCTCTCAAAACTAGATAATGTAGAAGAAACTTTATAAAAACGAGTTATTCGCTTTAGACTATGGTTAAGTCCTCGATCGATTAGTATCAGTCAGCTCCACATGTCGCCACGCTTCCACCTCTGACCTATCAACCTGATCATCTTTCAGGGATCTTACTAGCTTGACGCTATGGGAAATCTCATCTTGAGGGGGGCTTCATGCTTAGATGCTTTCAGCACTTATCCCGTCCGCACATAGCTACCCAGCGATGCCTTTGGCAAGACAACTGGTACACCAGCGGTGCGTCCATCCCGGTCCTCTCGTACTAAGGACAGCTCCTCTCAAATTTCCTGCGCCCACGACGGATAGGGACCGAACTGTCTCACGACGTTCTGAACCCAGCTCGCGTACCGCTTTAATGGGCGAACAGCCCAACCCTTGGGACCGACTACAGCCCCAGGATGCGATGAGCCGACATCGAGGTGCCAAACCTCCCCGTCGATGTGGACTCTTGGGGGAGATAAGCCTGTTATCCCCGGGGTAGCTTTTATCCGTTGAGCGATGGCCCTTCCATGCGGAACCACCGGATCACTAAGCCCGACTTTCGTCCCTGCTCGACTTGTAGGTCTCGCAGTCAAGCTCCCTTGTGCCTTTACACTCTACGAATGATTTCCAACCATTCTGAGGGAACCTTTGGGCGCCTCCGTTACTCTTTAGGAGGCGACCGCCCCAGTCAAACTGCCCACCTGACACTGTCTCCCACCCCGATAAGGGGTGCGGGTTAGAATTTCAATACAGCCAGGGTAGTATCCCACCGACGCCTCCACCGAAGCTGGCGCTCCGGCTTCTCAGGCTCCTACCTATCCTGTACAAGCTGTACCAAAATTCAATATCAGGCTACAGTAAAGCTCCACGGGGTCTTTCCGTCCTGTCGCGGGTAACCTGCATCTTCACAGGTACTATAATTTCACCGAGTCTCTCGTTGAGACAGTGCCCAGATCGTTACGCCTTTCGTGCGGGTCGGAACTTACCCGACAAGGAATTTCGCTACCTTAGGACCGTTATAGTTACGGCCGCCGTTTACTGGGGCTTCGATTCAGAGCTTCGCGTGAGCTAACCCCTCCTCTTAACCTTCCAGCACCGGGCAGGCGTCAGCCCCTATACTTCGCCTTGCGGCTTCGCAGAGACCTGTGTTTTTGCTAAACAGTCGCCTGGGCCTATTCACTGCGGCTCTTCGAGGCTATGAACCCCAAAGAGCACCCCTTCTCCCGAAGTTACGGGGTCATTTTGCCGAGTTCCTTAACGAGAGTTCTCTCGCTCACCTTAGGATTCTCTCCTCGCCTACCTGTGTCGGTTTGCGGTACGGGCACCTTTTATCTCGCTAGAGGCTTTTCTTGGCAGTGTGGAATCAGGAACTTCGGTACTATATTTCCCTCGCTGTCACAGCTCAGCACACACGAGAAGCGGATTTTCCTGCTTCTCAGCCTAACTGCTTAGACGCACATATCCAACAGTGCGCTTACCCTATCCTCCTGCGTCCCCCCATCACTCAAACGATAAAGAGGTGGTACAGGAATATCAACCTGTTGTCCATCGCCTACGCCTTTCGGCCTCGGCTTAGGTCCCGACTAACCCTGAGCGGACGAGCCTTCCTCAGGAAACCTTAGGCATTCGGTGGATGAGATTCTCACTCATCTTTCGCTACTCATACCGGCATTCTCACTTCTAAGCGCTCCACCAGTCCTTACGGTCTAGCTTCAACGCCCTTAGAACGCTCTCCTACCACTGACACCAACGGTGTCAATCCACAGCTTCGGTGATACGTTTAGCCCCGGTACATTTTCGGCGCAGAGTCACTCGACCAGTGAGCTATTACGCACTCTTTAAATGGTGGCTGCTTCTAAGCCAACATCCTGGTTGTCTAAGCAACTCCACATCCTTTTCCACTTAACGTATACTTTGGGACCTTAGCTGGTGGTCTGGGCTGTTTCCCTTTTGACTACGGATCTTATCACTCGCAGTCTGACTCCCACGGATAAGTCTTTGGCATTCGGAGTTTGTCTGAATTCGGTAACCCGATGAGGGCCCCTAGTCCAAACAGTGCTCTACCTCCAAGACTCTAACTACGTGAGGCTAGCCCTAAAGCTATTTCGGAGAGAACCAGCTATCTCCAAGTTCGATTGGAATTTCTCCGCTACCCACACCTCATCCCCGCACTTTTCAACGTGCGTGGGTTCGGGCCTCCATCCAGTGTTACCTGGACTTCACCCTGGACATGGGTAGATCACCTGGTTTCGGGTCTACGACCACATACTAATTCGCCCTATTCAGACTCGCTTTCGCTGCGGCTCCGTCTCTTCAACTTAACCTTGCATGTAATCGTAACTCGCCGGTTCATTCTACAAAAGGCACGCTATCACCCATTAACGGGCTCTAACTACTTGTAGGCACACGGTTTCAGGAACTATTTCACTCCCCTTCCGGGGTGCTTTTCACCTTTCCCTCACGGTACTGGTTCACTATCGGTCACTAGGGAGTATTTAGCCTTGGGAGATGGTCCTCCCTGCTTCCGACCGGATTTCACGTGTCCGGCCGTACTCAGGATCCACTCAGGAGGGAACGAAGTTTCAACTACAGGGCTTTTACCTTCTATGACGGGCCTTTCCAGACCGCTTCATCTACCCCGTTCCTTTGTAACTCCATGTTGAGTGTCCTACAACCCCAAGAGGCAAGCCTCTTGGTTTGGGCTAATCCCGTTTCGCTCGCCGCTACTTAGGGAATCGCGTTTGCTTTCTCTTCCTCCGGGTACTTAGATGTTTCAGTTCCCCGGGTCTGCCATCAATACCCTATGTATTCAGGTAAAGATACTGCTCCATTACGAGCAGTGGGTTTCCCCATTCGGAAATCTCCGGATCAAAGCTTACTTACAGCTCCCCGAAGCATATCGGTGTTAGTCCCGTCCTTCATCGGCTCCTAGTGCCAAGGCATTCACCGTGCGCCCTTTCTAACTTAACCTAAAAGGTTTTACTCTATTTAAAATAGAGAGAAAAACTAAAATGGCGATTTTACTCGGTTTTTACTTGGTTTCTTCTATACGATTATCTAGTTTTCAAAGAACGAATTTCGACGTTTTTAATCATCATTGGTGGAGTCTAGGGGGATCGAACCCCTGACCTCCTGCGTGCAAAGCAGGCGCTCTCCCAGCTGAGCTAAGACCCCGTTATGAAGTATGGTGGGCCTAAATGGACTCGAACCATCGACCTCACGCTTATCAGGCGTGCGCTCTAACCAGCTGAGCTATAGGCCCATACCATAAAATATTTTGAGAGGATTGCTCCCTCAAAACTAAACAAACAAAAAACGGTCAACTTCTTATCAGTCCATAAGGACTGCATTATCCTTAGAAAGGAGGTGATCCAGCCGCACCTTCCGATACGGCTACCTTGTTACGACTTCACCCCAATCATCTGTCCCACCTTAGGCGGCTGGCTCCTTGCGGTTACCCCACCGACTTCGGGTGTTACAAACTCTCGTGGTGTGACGGGCGGTGTGTACAAGGCCCGGGAACGTATTCACCGCGGCATGCTGATCCGCGATTACTAGCGATTCCGGCTTCATGTAGGCGAGTTGCAGCCTACAATCCGAACTGAGAATGGTTTTATGGGATTGGCTAGGCCTCGCGGCTTTGCTGCCCTTTGTACCATCCATTGTAGCACGTGTGTAGCCCAGGTCATAAGGGGCATGATGATTTGACGTCATCCCCACCTTCCTCCGGTTTGTCACCGGCAGTCACCTTAGAGTGCCCAACTGAATGCTGGCAACTAAGATCAAGGGTTGCGCTCGTTGCGGGACTTAACCCAACATCTCACGACACGAGCTGACGACAACCATGCACCACCTGTCACTCTGTCCCCCGAAGGGGAAATTCCTATCTCTAGGAGTGTCAGAGGATGTCAAGACCTGGTAAGGTTCTTCGCGTTGCTTCGAATTAAACCACATGCTCCACCGCTTGTGCGGGCCCCCGTCAATTCCTTTGAGTTTCAGCCTTGCGGCCGTACTCCCCAGGCGGAGTGCTTAATGCGTTAGCTGCAGCACTAAAGGGCGGAAACCCTCTAACACTTAGCACTCATCGTTTACGGCGTGGACTACCAGGGTATCTAATCCTGTTTGCTCCCCACGCTTTCGCGCCTCAGCGTCAGTTACAGACCAGAAAGCCGCCTTCGCCACTGGTGTTCCTCCACATCTCTACGCATTTCACCGCTACACGTGGAATTCCGCTTTCCTCTTCTGCACTCAAGTCCCCCAGTTTCCAATGACCCTCCACGGTTGAGCCGTGGGCTTTCACATCAGACTTAAAGGACCGCCTGCGCGCGCTTTACGCCCAATAATTCCGGACAACGCTTGCCACCTACGTATTACCGCGGCTGCTGGCACGTAGTTAGCCGTGGCTTTCTGGTTAGGTACCGTCAAGGTACCGGCAGTTACTCCGGTACTTGTTCTTCCCTAACAACAGAGTTTTACGACCCGAAGGCCTTCATCGCTCACGCGGCGTTGCTCCATCAGACTTTCGTCCATTGTGGAAGATTCCCTACTGCTGCCTCCCGTAGGAGTCTGGGCCGTGTCTCAGTCCCAGTGTGGCCGATCACCCTCTCAGGTCGGCTACGCATCGTCGCCTTGGTGAGCCGTTACCTCACCAACTAGCTAATGCGCCGCGGGCCCATCTGTAAGTGTCAGCCGAAACCGACTTTCAACTTTTCCTCATGAGAGGAAAAGGATTATCCGGTATTAGCACCGGTTTCCCGGTGTTATCCCAGTCTTACAGGCAGGTTGCCCACGTGTTACTCACCCGTCCGCCGCTAACCAACAGGAGCAAGCTCCTATTGATTCGCTCGACTTGCATGTATTAGGCACGCCGCCAGCGTTCGTCCTGAGCCAGGATCAAACTCTCCAAGAAAGTTGATTTAGCTCAATTTGTTACGTTGGCTTCATTTCCTAAGAAATGAATATTATTGTTTGTTGACGTTTTTGTTTGTTTAGTTTTCAAAGAACAACCATCGCCCCGAAGCGACTTTATTAATATACCACCCATATCAAATGAAGTCAACAATTTTTTCGAATAAATTTTATATAGCCGCTCCAACTTTTGGTCATAATAAAAGGAGCACATGAAAGTGCTCCTTTTAATCAAAATTATTCTTCACCTTCAGGAAGGCTGTCATCTTGGCCTTCATCAAGGACTGCTTCATTGCTATCAACTAGAGCAGCTTCATCTTGCTCTAGTTCCTCTTCTTTTTCAACCTTTGCTACGGTTGCAACAAATTCATTTTCACTTTCTTTTAAATTGATCAGTTTAACACCTTGTGTATTTCGACCCATCTGTGAAATACCTGCAACATCAGTTCGAATTAACACACCACCGGTTGTAATCAGCATGATATCTTCTTCTCCAGTTACAGCTCTCATGGAGACTAGGTTTCCGTTTTTCTCTGTGACATGGCAGGTTTTAATCCCTTTACCACCTCGGCCTTGAATCCGGTACTCAGATGCAGGAGTACGTTTTCCATAACCATTTTTGGTTACAATTAGTACGTCGTTATCTTCTTCTATTACTTCCATACCTACTACTTCATCATCTGAATCAAGAGTAATCCCTTTGACCCCTGTTGCCGTACGTCCCATTGATCGGACGTCAGTCTCAGGAAAGTGGATTAGCATGCCTTTCTTAGTACCAATAATGATATGTTTGGTCCCATCAGTCAGACGAACAGAGATTAATTCATCTCCTTCACGCAGACTTAACGCAATCAAACCATTGTTACGGATATGGGCAAACGATGACAGTGGTGAACGCTTTGAGACCCCTTCCTTCGTTGTGAAGAATAAGAACCAATCATCCACAAATTCGTCTACAGGAATAATTGCATTGATCCACTCACCTTTTTCGATACCAAGCAGATTTATAATCGGAAGCCCTTTAGCTGTCCTGCTATACTCCGGTATCTCATATCCTTTAGAACGATAAACCTTCCCTTTATTGGTAAAGAATAAAATCGTATCATGGGACGAAGTAGTAATTAGATGTTCAACAAAGTCGTCTTCATTTGTTCCCATTCCTTGTATACCCCGGCCGCCGCGTCTCTGCGCACGATAAGTGGACACTGGGAGCCGTTTAATATAGCCATTATGGGTTAACGAAATAACGATATTTTCGCGTGGAATTAAATCCTCATCTTCGATATTTTCAATACCGCCCATGACAATTTCTGTCCGGCGTTTATCATTGAAACGTTCTTTAATTTCTAATAATTCTTCACGGATGATCTCGAGAATTTTTTCCTCATCGGCCAAAATTGCTTTTAGTTCCGCAATTAACTTCATCAAACTTTGGAATTCATCCTCAATTTTTTCTCTTTCTAATCCTGTTAAACGCTGTAAACGCATATCAAGGATGGCCTGAGCTTGTTTTTCAGAAAGATTAAACTGGGTCATTAAGCCTTCACGGGCAATATCCGTTGTACGAGAGCTTCGGATCAGGGTAATGACAGCATCTAAATTATCAAGTGCAATTCTTAACCCTTCTAAAATATGTGCACGTGCTTCTGCTTTGTTTAATTCAAACAATGTTCTTCGGCGAATGACCACTTTTTGATGGTCTAAATAGTAAACTAAACACTGCTTTAGGCTTAACACTTTGGGCTGTCCATCTACTAGTGCCAATGTGTTTATTCCAAAACTGGTTTGTAGTGCTGTTTGTTTATATAAGTTATTTAACAGTACATTTGCATTTGCATCTTTACGGACCTCAATAACAATCCGCATACCGCGGCGGTCAGATTCATCTCTAAGATCGGTGATGCCTTCAATCTTTTTATCGCGGGCTAACTCAGCAATTTTTTCAATTAATCTCGCTTTATTTACTTGATATGGAATTTCATTAACGATAATGACTTCTTTACCGTTGGACTTCTGTTCAATTTCCACTTTAGCACGGATAGTAATCGATCCGCGGCCTGTTTCATATGCTTTTCTAATTCCGCTTCGGCCAATAATAATACCGCCAGTTGGAAAATCTGGACCTGGAATTATTTCCATCAATTCTTGTATAGTAATTTCAGGTTCGCGGCTTACTGCTAATACCCCATCAATAACTTCCCCTAATTGATGTGGCGGAATATTGGTTGCCATACCAACGGCAATCCCGGTTGTCCCATTTACTAAAAAGGTTAGGGAATCGCGCCGGCAGAACAACCGGCTCTCTTTCCTCCCCATCATAGTTGTCTTGATAATCGATAGTATCTTTGTTTAAATCTCTTAGTAATTCCATAGAGATTTTGGACATTCTTGATTCTGTATAACGCATAGCGGCCGCTGAGTCACCATCAACAGATCCAAAGTTTCCATGTCCATCTACTAGCATATAACGATAGTTAAAATTCTGTGCCATCCGAACCATGGTTTCATAAACAGCAGAATCACCATGTGGGTGATATTTACCGATAACATCCCCAACGATACGCGCAGACTTTTTATATGGTTTGTCTGCATGAATGCCAAGGTCATGCATCGCATATAAAATACGGCGATGAACTGGCTTTAACCCATCACGAACATCTGGAAGGGCACGAGAAACAATAACACTCATCGCATAATCTAGAAAGGACGACTTCATCTCATGACTAATATTAATTTCGCTTACTTTTGAATTGGGTGTTTCAGTCATATTACCTACCTCCCTCCGACTTTTATATATCTAAATTCTTTACGTATTGTGCATTTTCTTCAATGAAGTTACGACGTGGTTCTACCTTCTCACCCATTAGCATATCAAAAGTTTCGTCGGCTTCAATTGCATCTTCAAGACTTACTTGGAGCATACTTCTATAAGCAGGATCCATCGTTGTTTCCCATAACTGTTCAGGATTCATCTCCCCTAAACCTTTATAACGTTGGATATTAGGTTTTGGTGTAGCTGGCAGCTCCGCAAATATCCGCTCAAGTTCTTTGTCGTTATAAGCATACTCAATTCGTTTGCCTTGCTGTACCTTATAAAGAGGCGGCTGGGCAATATATACATAACCAGCTTCTAAAATTTTTCTCATAAAGCGGTAAAAGAACGTTAAAAGAAGCGTACGAATATGAGCACCATCCACATCGGCATCTGTCATAATGACCACTTTATGGTAACGAGCTTTGGAAATATCAAAGTCTTCTCCAATTCCAGTCCCTATCGCCGTAATCATTGCTCTGACTTCATTGTTTGAAAGAATTCTATCTAAACGTGCTTTTTCCACATTAAGAATTTTCCCACGTAGTGGCAGGATCGCTTGGAAATGACGATCACGTCCTTGTTTTGCTGATCCGCCGGCAGAGTCACCCTCAACGATGTACAATTCACTCTCTGAAGGATCCTTTGAAGAACAATCTGCTAATTTCCCAGGCAAACTGGATACCTCTAATGCACTTTTGCGGCGGGTTAATTCCCTAGCCTTTTTGGCAGCAAGTCTTGCCCGGGATGCCATCAATCCTTTATCAACAATTTTCCTTGCCACGGTTGGATTTTCCAATAAAAATTTATCAAACGTACTTGCAAAAACTGTGTCAGTAATTGCTCTGACTTCTGAATTTCCAAGCTTTGTTTTTGTTTGTCCTTCAAATTGAGGATCAGGGTGTTTGATCGAAACAATCGCTGTAATCCCTTCACGAACATCCTCGCCTGAAAGGTTTGCATCACTTTCCTTGAATATGCCACTTTTTCTAGCATAATCATTGATAACTCTTGTTAAAGCAGTTTTAAAACCTGATTCATGTGTACCGCCTTCATAGGTGTGAATATTATTAGCGAAAGAGTAAATATTTTCTGTATAGCCCTCATTGTATTGGAGTGCGACCTCAACACTAATGCCGTCTTTTTCTCCCTCCATGTAGATAGGCTCATCATGGACTACTTCTTTTGTACGATTTAAATGTTCAACATACGATTTGATACCACCCTCATAGTGGTATTCATTCCGTTTATTTTCACCACGTTTATCCTCAATTGTAATTCTTATTCCTCTGTTAAGAAAGGCAAGCTCACGTAAACGAGTAGCCAGAATATCATATTCATACACTAATGTTTCCGTAAAAATTTGGCTATCTGGTTTAAAATGAGTGATCGTTCCGGTTTTGTCAGTAGTTCCAATAACCTTTAGTTCTGAGACTACCGCACCACGTTCAAATATAATCTGATAAATTTTACCGTCACGATGAACGTTAACCTCAAGTTCGGTAGAAAGGGCATTAACAACCGATGCACCAACACCATGTAAACCGCCGGAAACCTTATAACCTCCGCCGCCAAATTTCCCACCTGCGTGAAGTACAGTCATGATTACTTCGACGGCTGGTCTGCCCATCTTTTCTTGAATATCAACTGGTATTCCACGGCCATTGTCCTTTACGGTGATACTATTATCTTCTTCAATGATGACATTAATTTCATCACAGTAACCTGCCAGGGCCTCATCAATACTATTATCAACAATTTCCCAAACAAGATGATGCAGACCTTTTCCGCTTGTTGAACCAATATACATACCAGGTCTTTTCCGTACTGCTTCAAGTCCCTCGAGAACTTGAATTTGATCAGCGCCGTATGCTCCCTCTACTGCTTTCTGTTCCAAAGTCATACTTGTTCACCTACACCTTCTGACAAAAATATCTCTAAATAAACTATAAATATAAAAATTTATATTAAAAATCATGTATACTCATTTGATTTGAACGTTTCTTTAATGTTCCTGAAGCAATGGGGGATAAATAAACCTTGTCATATGTAATAATGACTGATTTATAGGGGTTTTTAGACAAGTTAATGACTCTTTCACTTTGTTTATCCAAAAATTCATTCACCAATGGTGATTGATTGGCACTCTCTTTATCTAATATTGAAATAATATCTTTTGCCCTTATATTTAAATCTTCCCCGATATGAATATACATTGACCCACCTCAATTAACCTTCTTTATGGTGCCTGCCTGCACGATATAGGTCGAAGCATCTTTTAATGTCTGATGATCAATTCCTTCTACACTTGTCGTGGTGACAAATGTCTGAACTTTCCCTTGAATGGTATTGAGTAAATGGGATTGCCTGTAATCATCTAATTCGGATAAAACATCATCAAGCAAAAGAATTGGATATTCACCAATTTCATTATGAATCAATTCAATTTCAGCCAGTTTAACAGAGAGGGCGGTTGTTCGTTGCTGCCCTTGGGAGCCGTATGTTTGAACATCCCTTCCATTAACGAAAAACAATAAGTCGTCACGATGCGGGCCAAACAAGGTAGTTCCTCGTTCCATTTCCCTTACTCTCACCTTGGCGAATTTTTCCTGAAAGCTTTCTATCATTTTCGACAAATCTTGTTCTTCTAATACCTCTACTGAAGGTTTATACATAATTTCTAGTGTTTCCAAGCCTCTTGAAATTCCTTGATGAATAGGTTTAGCCCAATTTTCGAGTAATCTCAGGAATTCAAATCTCTTTTTAACAACCTTTACAGCCATGTTAATAAATTGTTCAGTTAAGACTTCAAGCATGGTTGGATCGCTTTGTTTTTTTATTTGCATCATTTTTAAATAATGGTTGCGTTGTTGAAGTATTTTTTGATATTGGCTCATATCATGTAAGTAAATCGGTGATACCTGACCAATCTCCATATCAATAAATCGTCTTCGTACCTGAGGGCTGCCTTTAACAATATTTAAATCCTCTGGTGCAAACATGACTACATTTAAGTTTCCAACATATTGGCTTAATTTTTGCTGTTCAATATGGTTCAACCTTGCCTTTTTTCCCTTTTTCGAAATCACCAGCTGCAAGGGCAGGGAGCTGTGCTGCTTTTGAACCCTTCCTTCTATTTTAGCATACTCCTGGTCCCAGCGAATAAGTTCTTTATCATTAGACGTTCGATGTGACTTGGCCATTGCTAACACATAGATGGATTCCATTACATTGGTTTTTCCTTGAGCGTTTTCTCCCAAAATAACATTTACCTTATTTTCAAACTCGACGAATAACTCGTCATAGTTCCGATAATCTTTAAGTGCTAATTTTTCTATATACATGGTAACAACATCCTTTAGCTACTCGCTAATTACAAATTCCCCAAAGCCGGCTATTTGGACTTTGTCACCAACGCGAAGCTTTCTCCCTCTTCTTTGGTCTTGCTCACCATTGATAAATATTTCATGCTCACTTAAAAACCATTTGGCCATACCGCCTGTTTGAATCACATCAGCCAGCTTTAAAAATTGCCCTAATGTTATATATTCGGTATCCAATTTAATTTTTTCAGGCATCTTTTCATCCTCATTTCTAAAAATGGTCCCAATACTTTATTTTACTAAAAAAATTAGTCGGACACAAAGGAAACTCGAAAAAAATAAAAGTAAACGTTCTAGGACTGCGGTGAAGTAACGCAGTAGAACCTGACTTGTCATATAAAGAAGCCACCAGTGATATGGTGGCTTATAGGTTGTAAACTGCTTTAATTTAGTATGTTCTAACTGGCAAAATAAGCTGTAAAATCGTTTCATCATGCAGCGGACGAATGACAAACGGACGCATTGCACCGGTAAAGCTTACTTTAATTTCCGTTCCTTCTAATGCCTTTAAAGCATCCATCATATACTTTGCACTAAATGAAATTTTTAACTCTTCTCCGTCTATGGACTGGCTCTGAATTTCTTCAACTACCTTTCCAATTTCGGGGGTATTCGATGATATTTCAATTGTTCCTCCCTCGATAGTAGACAACTTAACAACATTGTTTCTTCCTTCACGAGCTAAAAGGGAAGCACGATCAATAGCTTGTAGGAACTCTTTGGTATTAACAGTCACATCTGTTTTACTTTCATCAGGAATCAATCTTGATGTATCAGGATAATTCCCTTCTAATAATCTTGAGAAAAATAATAAGTGTTTCGCTTTAAATAAGATTTGATTCTCTGTAATCACAATATCAATTAGTTCATTCGAATCAGCAATAATTTTGCTTAATTCATTTAAGCTTTTCCCAGGAATGACCACATTATAGTTTTCATGACTTTCTGATTCAATTTTCGCTTTTCGTAAAGCAAGACGATGGCTATCTGTTGCAATACAGGTTAGCTCTTCATTTTCAATCCGCCAGTTTACACCTGTCAAGATGGGGCGTGTTTCTGAGGTGGACACAGCAAAATGTGTTTGGCGGATCATCGCTTTTAGAAGATCAGTTGCGATGTGAAATTTGTTGTTCTCCTCGACTTGCGGAAGATGTGGATATTCTTCTGCATCAAGGCCGTTTAAGTTAAATTCAGACTTACCAGAGCGAATAACGGTTTGTAACGAACCAAGAACTTCTATTTCCACGGTATCCGTAGGGAGCTTTTTAACGATTTCACTAAAAAATTTGGCTTGGAGGACAATTGCACCTGGTTGTCTAATTTCAACAATTTCAGCTCCATCCTCTTCTTTAGGAATAAATGATTCAATCGATATGTCTGAGTCGCTTCCGGTTAACGTAACTCCTTCAGCTGAAGCTGTAATTTTAATCCCCGTTAAGATAGGTATGGTCGTTCTAGAAGTGACAGCCTTCATAACATCTTGAACACTTTGAACTAAGTGGTCCCGCTGGATGATAAATTTCATCGCATTTAATCCTCCGTATTATGCATATTTTTATTGCTGTTACATATAATATTATTTTTTAAAAAATAGTAGAAGTACTAGTAGGCCCTGTTAGTATGTGGATAACTACAATTTTCAATAGAAACACAGCCTATCCACATGTGGACAGACTGTGTATAGATTCTAAGAAGTTATTCACAGTTTAAACAAAAAAAATTAACTATATTTTTAAAAGTTCATGTAGTTCCTTCATTTGTTTTTGAAACATTGAATCTGTTTGAAGGAGCTTTGAGATTTTTTCATGTGCGTGAATGACGGTTGTATGGTCACGTCCCCCAAATTCTTCTCCTATTTTCGGCAGGGAATAATCGGTTAATTCACGTGATAAGTACATGGCAATTTGCCGTGGAAAGGCAACAGACTTTGTCCGCTTTTTTGCCTTAAAGTCTTCAAGTTTAATACTAAAATGCTCCCCAACTACCTTTTGAATTTCATGGATCGTAATGACCTTTGGCTTAGAGCTAGGGATGATATCTTTTAATGCCTCTGCTGCTAGATCTGCATTGATATCTTTATTGATTAAAGAAGAATAAGCTACTACGCGAATGAGTGCACCTTCAAGCTCACGGATGTTGGAATCAATTTGATTCGCTATATATAGCATCACTTCATTAGGAATATCTAAACCTTCCGCCTTTGCCTTTTTTCGGAGAATCGCTATTCTCGTTTCTAAATCAGGCGGAGTGATATCTGTGATCAAGCCCCACTCAAATCGTGAACGGAGCCGGTCTTCAAGTGTGGGAATTTCCCTAGGCGGGCGGTCACTTGAGATAATGATTTGTTTACTTTCCTCATGCAGGGCATTAAAGGTATGGAAAAATTCTTCCTGGGTTGATTCTTTTCCGGCCAGAAACTGAATATCATCAATAAGTAAGATATCGACATTTCGATATTTATTGCGGAAACTCTCTGCTTTATTGTCACGAATCGAGTTAATAAATTCGTTCGTAAATTTTTCAGAAGATAGGTAAACTACCTTTGCAGCTGGATTATGATCTAGAACATAATGGCCAATCGCGTGCATTAAGTGCGTTTTCCCGAGTCCTACTCCCCCATAAATAAATAAGGGATTATAAGCCTTCGCTGGTGCTTCTGCTACTGCAAGCGATGCTGCGTGGGCAAATCGATTTCCTGAGCCGATAACAAATGTATCAAATGTATATTTTTGATTTAAAATTCCCTGTGGGAATTCGACATGATCATCATCTTTTTTAACCTTTTTGGGCGGCAGCTGGACATCATTTTCAGCTTCATTTTGATTTTGCGGAATAATAAATTTTACAGATAGCTCTTCACCGGTAATTTCATCAAGGATTCCCGAAATTAACTGAGAATAACGCTCTTCTAGCCAGTCTCTTGCAAATTCATTAGGAGCGGTAATCACCAGGTTATTGCCTTGAAGGGAATGGGCTTTTGTTGATTTAAGCCAGGTATCAAAGCTAGGCTTGCTTATCTTTTTCTCGATATTGGCCAGCGCTGCATTCCAAAGGTCTGCAATATTTTCCAACTAGTATCCCTCCTTTTTAAATTTATAAAACCATATATCTTAACAGACACTCTCTCTATTACAGTCTAACTCCAAAGGAATATTTATCAACGGCATCATGTCCCGTGAAAACAAGATTATACCGGCAGTACAACCTATTAATTTATAAATATACAAAACAGTGATTGTGGAAAAACTTATAATAAGGAAGTAAAGTGGAGTTTCGACAATATCCACCGCTTGTGGACAAGTTTTTACAGAATGCTAGGATAAACTATCCACATGTTATCCACAAATTGTGGATAACACTTTTCTGTTGATGAAGTTATTCAGAGTGAAAACACAAATATAATAACAAATAATTGCTTAGGGTGCAATGCTTTTTCACAGTTTATCCACAAGTATAACATTCTGTGTGTAAAATTTGTCCACAAGCTGAAGGTTTGTGTAAAACCTGTCAATATCATGTGTGGATAATAAAAATAATGTCGAAATTTTATCCACAACCTCAAAAGTGGTGCTGGATCTACAAATTTTTAAAGTGATTTTAGCGAGGAATATAAAATTTAATCGTTCGGCATCTTACCGATAGAATTTCTTGTCAGGTAAGAACTCATACCGAGAAATAATGGAAATAGGGAATAATCTTTAGAGAGATGTTGACAATTGCAAGTATCCGTCCTTATAATAAGTAGGACTGTCAATTAAGATTTAAATTTGATAGCTATTCCTCAGGGAGGTGTCATATATGAAAAGAACATATCAACCAAATAAACGTAAACATAGTAAAGTTCACGGATTCCGTAGTCGCATGAGCTCAGCAAACGGACGTAAGGTTCTTGCTCGCCGTCGTCTAAAAGGAAGAAAAGTATTATCAGCTTAGGCCACTGAAACGTCTCAGTGGTCTTTTTTTCAATTATAGTGGAAGCGCTATTAGAAAAGCGGAAGTGCCTTGACCGGGGGCCCCGGGCCCCTAGGCGCTGCAGCTAGACAATTCTCATAGTATAAACCTAGATAAAGGAGTTTTTTTTATGAAAAAAGAATTCCGAGTAAAGAAGAATAACGATTTTCAAGCGGCCTTTAAGAAGGGCCAGTCGTTTGCAAACCGGCAATTTGTGGTCTATTCATTAGAAAAAGAGGAACAAGACTTTTTTCGAATCGGTTTATCTGTCAGTAAAAAGCTTGGGAATGCTGTTACCAGAAATAGAATTAAACGCTTTGTGAGACAATCCGTCATGGAAATGCAGGATCAACTTACAAAAGGGAAAGATTATGTAATCATCGCCAGGAAGCCTGTTGCTGAAATGGACTTTTTTGAAGTGAAGAAGAGTCTTACCCATGTGTTGAAGGTTGGGAAAGTATTGAAGAAAAACTAACCTTTCTAAAAATAGTTTTAATAAACCTAAAACAATAAAGACATCCGCTCCATAAAAATGCTAAAATGAAAGCAAAAGTGTGTGGGTGAGATTTGTCGAAATAGGATAAATAAAGAAATTACATATCAAACATTATTTTACTTAATATAGGTAAGGAGGAAATTTTGGTTGAATAAACGAATATTACTTTCGTTCGGCGTCCTTTCTGTATTCTTATTTTTAACTGGCTGCAGTGAAATTAAAAAGCCGATTACATCAGAAAGCACAGGTTTTTGGAATGAATATATTGTCTATCCGTTATCTTGGTTGATTAAAGAGGGAGCACATCTGCTTGGGGGAAGCTATGGATTGTCACTAATTGTGGTAACTCTTGTCATTCGTTTAGTGCTCCTGCCGCTTATGGTCAAGCAAACAAGGAGCTCAAAGGCCATGCAGGCTTTGCAGCCCGAAATGAAGGCGCTTCGTGAAAAATATAGCTCTAAAGACCAAAAAACACAGCAAAAGCTTCAGCAGGAAACAATGGCACTCTTTCAAAAGCACGGTGTCAACCCAATGGCTGGATGTTTCCCATTAATCATACAAATGCCGATTTTAATTGGTTTTTATCATGCAATCTCAAGAACGAGAGAAATTGCCTCTGATAGTTTTTTATGGTTTGATCTCGGAGAAAAAGACCCTTATTATATCTTGCCGATTGTGGCAGGGATTACGACTTTTATTCAGCAAAAAATTATGATGGCAGGACAAGAGCAAAATCCACAAATGGCCATGATGGTCTGGATGATGCCAATTATGATTATTTTCTTTGCGTTTAGTTTCCCTGCAGCCCTTTCACTTTATTGGGTTGTCGGAAATATATTTATGATTGTACAAACCTATTTTATTAAAGGACCGGACCTAAAGGCGCAGGCCGCCGGTAATGCGGGAGGAGCAAAAAAGTGAAACAGGTAACTGCTACAGGACAAACTGTCGAAGCAGCAGTAGAATCAGCTTTAGCTCAATTAAATACCACCAAAGACCGCGCAGATGTGGATATAATCGATGAAGGCAAAAAAGGGATCTTCGGAATTTTTGGATCCAGGCCTGCTGTTGTCAAAGTAACAGTTATCCTTGATCCAGTTGAAGAGGCGAAGAAGTTTTTAGAACAAGTTAGTGAACAAATGGGTGCACCCGCAGAAATTGAAATCAGACGAGATGGTAAACAAGTGACCTTTGTGATGACGGGGGAAAAGATTGCGCTTTTAATCGGAAAAAGAGGTCAAACCCTAAACTCACTACAATATTTGACTCAGTTGGTCATTAACCGTTCTTCGAATCAATATTTAACTGTAATTTTGGACGCTGAAGATTACCGGAATCGAAGAAGTGAAACACTAATTCAGTTGGCCCATCGGCTTGCCGGTAAGGCTGTCAAGACAGGAAAAGATGTGGCCTTAGAACCGATGCCTTCTTATGAGCGTAAAGTCATTCATAGTGCTTTATCTGATAATAAACGCGTTAAGACATTTTCTGATGGATCTGAACCACATCGATTTATTGTCATCACCCCAGTAAGAAGATAACTAGCAGCAGAAAAGCAGGTTAACATGAAAGGCACTCTACCAAGTAGAGTGTCTTTTTTTATGCTTATTTTTAAAAATTAAGACTGTTGATAACTTTTGCCGATCATCAAAAAGAAGGTGCGGGTTTCAGCTTATTGTTATTCACATGTTGATAAGTTAAAATAATATAAGTACATCCAAAGACTGTGGATAAGTAAGATGGTCGAAGTGGTTTGCTTTTTTAACAGAAACTGATGTGGTATTCTATTTTTTTGGATATAAAATTTAGGATCATATATAGATTGAATCTTTATTTGTGAGGTGAAGTAAATGGAATACGATACAATTGCGGCAATATCGACACCGATGGGGGAGGGCGCTATTGCCATAGTGCGCTTGAGTGGTGAGAAGGCGATCCCAATTGCGGACAAGCTGTTTAAAGGCATCGGAGCGAAAAAGCTAATCGATGTTTCCAGCCATACCATTCACTACGGGCATTTGCTGGATCCGAAAAATGGCGAGGTCATCGAAGAGGTAATGGTTTCGGTGATGAAGGGACCAAAAACCTTTACTAAAGAGGATGTAGTCGAAATTAATTGCCATGGAGGAATTGTTTCTGTCAATCGAGTCCTTCAGCAGGTATTAAAGTATGGAGCAAGATTGGCCGAACCAGGAGAGTTTACCAAACGGGCTTTTTTAAATGGACGAATTGACCTATCACAGGCTGAAGCCGTGATGGATTTAATTCGGGCAAAAACAGACAGAGCGATGAATGTCGCTTTAGGGCAAATGGAAGGCCGTCTTTCTAAATTAATTCGAACATTAAGGCAGGAAATTTTAGAGGTTTTAGCCCATGTGGAAGTAAATATCGATTATCCGGAATATGACGATGTCGAAGAAATGACACATAAAATGCTTTTAGAAAAGGCTCATTTTGTACGGGAAGAAATCCAAAAACTGCTGCAGACCTCAGAACAGGGAAAAATATTACGGGAAGGATTGTCAACTGTCATTGTTGGCCGGCCCAATGTCGGAAAATCCTCCCTATTAAATAGCCTTGTTCATGAGAATAAAGCAATCGTTACGGATATCCCAGGGACAACCCGGGATGTAATTGAAGAGTATGTAAATGTTCGTGGTGTTCCACTTCGATTATTAGATACTGCGGGAATACGAGAAACGGAAGATATTGTTGAGCGAATTGGTGTGGAACGTTCCCGCCAAGTTTTAAAAGAGGCTGATCTGATTTTACTTGTGCTGAATTATTCAGATCAGCTGACAGTAGAAGATGAAAATTTATTTGAAGTGGTCAAGGGAATGGATGTTATTGTTATAGTAAACAAAACAGACCTTCCGCAGCAAATTGATTTGGACCGGGTCCATGAACTTACTAAAGAGCATAAATTGGTGACAACCTCTTTGTTAGAGGAACGCGGCGTCGATGATCTTGAAGAAGCGATTTCTTCTTTATTTTTCTCAGGGTCAATTGAAGCGGGAGATATCACCTATGTATCAAACACCCGCCATATTGCGGTGCTGAATCAGAGTCTCCAAACAATCGAAGATGCCATTGAAGGGGTTGAAATGGGTGTTCCCATTGATATTGTTCAAATCGATATGACTCGGACGTGGGAGCTGCTTGGTGAAATCATTGGTGATAGTGTTCATGAGAGTCTGATTGATCAATTGTTCTCACAATTTTGTTTAGGAAAATAGAATTGTTCAGGAAGGTGTTCGTTTTGCTAATGCCTATTCTGGACAGGATAATAAAAAAGCATTAGCTCTCTAGGGGGCTAGGAGAAGCAAGTTTCCGTAATGGTACGGAAAAGGAGGAAACACATGCAATACGAAGCAGGAAATTATGACGTCATCGTTGTTGGCGCAGGACATGCCGGTTGTGAGGCCGGACTTGCGGCTGCCCGACTGGGTGCAAAAACTTTAATGATTACGATTAACTTAGATATGGTGGCATTTATGCCATGTAACCCATCTGTTGGCGGACCGGCTAAGGGAATTGTCGTACGTGAAATAGATGCTCTTGGCGGGGAAATGGGTAAAAATATTGATAAAACCTATATCCAAATGAGAATGTTAAACACAGGAAAAGGACCGGCAGTAAGGGCTTTAAGGGCACAGGCCGATAAATTTGCTTATCAGCATGAAATGAAAAAAACACTCGAGGAAGAACCTAATTTAACTCTCCTTCAAGGTATGGTTGAGCAATTGATCGTTGAGGATGGGGTTGTTAAAGGGGTTATTTCAAAAACAGGTGCAATCTACCGTGCTAAGACAGTAGTTATCACAACAGGCACCTATTTGCGCGGAGAAGTTATCTTAGGCGAATTGAAATATTCAAGCGGACCTAATAATCAGCAGCCATCGATTAGGTTGTCTGAGCACTTAGAAGAGCTTGGTTTTGACTTAGTCCGTTTTAAGACAGGTACACCGCCACGGGTAAACAGTAATACGATCGATTATAGCAAGACGGAAATACAACCAGGGGATGACGTCCCAAGAGCTTTTTCCTATGAAACGACAAAATATATTACCGATCAGCTCCCATGCTGGTTAACTTATACAAATGATCAAACACACCAAATTATTGATAACAATCTGTATCGTTCACCAATGTTTTCCGGCATGATTAAAGGAACAGGTCCGAGATATTGTCCATCGATCGAAGATAAGGTGGTTCGTTTTAATGACAAGCCGCGCCATCAAATCTTTCTGGAGCCGGAAGGAAGACATACACAGGAAGTCTATGTACAGGGAATGTCAACCAGTCTTCCTGAAGATGTACAGCTGCAGATCCTTAAAACGGTTCCTGGGTTAGAAAATGCCCAGATGATGAGGGCTGGGTATGCAATTGAATATGATGCAATTGTCCCAACACAGTTATGGCCTACATTAGAAACTAAGGTTGTTAAAAATCTATACACTGCCGGCCAAATTAATGGCACAAGCGGTTATGAAGAGGCTGCTGGTCAAGGTATTATGGCTGGAATTAATGCAGGATTAAATGCTTTAGGGAAAGAGCAATTAATTCTAAGCCGCTCTGATGCTTATATTGGAGTATTAATTGATGATTTAATTACAAAAGGGACCAATGAACCATATCGTTTGTTAACCTCACGTGCGGAATACCGCCTATTACTGCGGCATGATAATGCTGACCTGCGTTTGACAGAGATTGGCCATAATATTGGTCTGATTCGTGATGACCGTTACGAAGCATTTTTAGTCAAGAAAGAAGCGATTGAAGGAGAAAGGGAACGTTTAAAGTCGACTATTTTAAAACCATCTGCAGAAGTCCAAGAATTAATTCGCAGCATCGGCGGCAGTGAGCTAAAAGATGGTATCCGAGCTTCTGATTTATTAAAGCGGCCAGAAATGACGTATGAGTTATTAGAAAAATTAACTAGTAGTGAACTTCCTTTGGATGATGAAATCAAAGAACAAGTGGAAATTCAAATTAAATACGAGGGTTATATTGATAAATCGTTACAGCAAGTAGAACGGCTAAAGAAGATGGAAAACAAACGAATTCCTGAAAATATCGATTACGATGCCATAAATGGTCTTGCAACAGAGGCAAAACAAAAGCTTAAGCAAATTAAACCTGTCTCCCTTGCCCAGGCATCCCGTATTTCCGGGGTGAATCCAGCAGATATTTCCATCCTGCTTGTTTATCTCGAACAAGGGCGGATTGCCAGGGTTTCAAATGAATGAGAAAAGTAAACCGCGGAAGAGCTTGTCGCTAATAAGGCTCTTCCGCGGCCATGCCAGATAGTTAGTGAGGAAGATTTGTTAATGAATATTGAACAATTTACAGCGAACCTTCAGGAAAAGGGGATTATCCTTTCCGAAAAACAGCTTGATCAGTTTGAAACCTATTTTACAACCTTGGTTGAGTGGAATGAAAAAATGAACCTAACCGCCATCACAGAAAAAACAGACGTGTACTTAAAACATTTTTATGACTCAATCACTGCTTCCTTCTATTTTGATTTTACAAAGCCCTTCCATTTATGTGATGTTGGTGCCGGGGCAGGTTTTCCAAGTATTCCATTAAAAATTATTTACCCACATATTGAAGTGACGATCGTAGATTCATTAAACAAACGGATTTCCTTTTTAAACCATCTTGCTAATGTATTAAATTTGGAAAATATCTATTTTGTTCATGACCGCGCGGAAACCTTTGGGGTGAATCCCGCCTATCGGGAAAGCTTTGATGTCGTGACAGCACGTGCAGTGGCTAGAATGTCTGTGTTAAGCGAGTTTTGTATTCCGTTAGCAAAAGTGGGCGGGCATTTTCTTGCGATGAAAGCCCTGCATGCAAAGGAAGAATTAGACGCTGCCCAAAAGGCGATTACGACTCTTGGCGGCAAGCTTGAAGAGGTCCATACGTTTACGCTGCCAATGGAAGATAGTGAACGAACCATTCTGATTATTAAAAAGGAAAAACAGACGCCAAAGAAGTATCCGCGCAAGCCTGGTACACCTGGCAAGGCACCAATTGAATAACCCCGGCCACTAAATTTTTGGCTGGTTTACGTTAAATAGCACATAACAATTTTTACAAAAATAGTATCCCAGGCAGGAAGAAATTATTTGCATATAGAATAAGTAATAGGGAGTTTCTTAAAGGTGGTGTTGGGGATGAAGAGTTCATTTACACGCTTTTTTGGCCTCGGCGAAAAGGGAGAGCAAGAGGTTGAGCAGGAGCTGCATATAGAACGAAATGAAGAAATCAAGAAAATACCGATTAACCAAATAATTCCGAACCGATTCCAGCCACGGGCGGTTTTTGATGAAGAGAAAATTGAAGAATTATCACGTACGATTCATATACATGGTATTATTCAGCCAATAGTTGTCCGGGAGTTTGCAGATAATAAATATGAGATCATTGCCGGAGAGCGGCGTTGGCGGGCGATGAAAAAGCTAGGCTGGACAGAAGCGCCGGCAATTGTTAAAAATCTTTCAGATACAGAAACTGCATCTGTAGCCCTGATTGAAAATTTACAGCGTGAGGAATTATCTCCGATTGAGGAGGCTATTGCGTACGGTAAACTGCTTGAATTGCACAATTTAACGCAGGAAGCATTAGCACAGCGTCTTGGGAAGGGTCAATCCACTGTCGCAAACAAGCTGCGACTGCTGAAATTACCACAGCCTGTTCAGGATGCCTTATTAAGTAAAGTCATTACGGAGCGGCATGCCCGTGCCTTAATTCCGCTTAAGGATCCGGAAAAACAAGTGACCTTATTAGCTGAAGTGATGGAGAGAAATTTAAATGTCAAGCAAACGGAGGAACGTGTTGTCCGCCTGCTTGAACAAAAAAATCAACAGCCAAAGCCGAAGCGGAAGGCTTTTAGTAAAGATATGAGAATTGCCGTAAATACCATCCGGCAATCACTTTCCATGGTATCGGACAGCGGGATTAATTTGGACTCTGAGGAAGAGGAATTTGATGAATTTTACCAGTTTACAATCCGCATCCCGAAGAAAAAGTAAATACGTAGAGGATGAAGAACTAGACAGAATGATGTTTAGTTCTTCTTTTTTTATTTGGAAGGTCCTTCTTTTGCCCTTTGTACACTATTGGAAAAAATAAGCTGAATCTACTAGTGGAATTTTTTTAGGAAACAAACCAACTCCAATTAAAATCATGTTAAAATAAAGGAATGGAAATTTTACTTTCTTTTCCGTTATTGAGATAATTAATACATTTAATAGAATGCTAGATTTACTATTTTTTAATTTTAGGTAGGTGACAACGTGGGGAAAATCCTTTCAATCGCAAACCAAAAAGGTGGAGTCGGAAAAACGACAACCTCTGTCAACCTAGGTGCCTGCTTAGCATACATAGGGAAACGGGTCTTACTAGTAGATATTGATCCGCAGGGAAATGCAACAAGCGGCGTTGGTATTGAAAAGGCTGAAGTTGAACAGTGTATATATGATGTTTTAGTAGATGATGTGGAAGCAAAGGATGTCATTAAAGCAACCTCTGTTGAAAATTTGTATACGGTTCCGGCTACTATTCAACTGGCAGGAGCCGAAATTGAATTGGTTCCGACTATTTCAAGAGAAGTTCGTTTAAAACGCGCTCTTGCGGAAGTGAAGGATCAGTTTGATTACATTATTATCGATTGTCCACCATCACTAGGACTATTAACATTAAATGCACTAACTGCATCTGATGCGGTATTAATCCCGGTACAATGTGAGTACTATGCATTAGAAGGTCTTAGTCAATTATTAAATACAGTTCGGCTCGTGCAAAAACATTTAAATCAAGATTTGAAAATTGAGGGCGTGCTGCTAACAATGCTTGATGCAAGAACAAATCTTGGACTTCAAGTGATTGAAGAAGTAAAAAAATACTTTCAAGATAAAGTTTATAAAACCATTATTCCAAGAAATGTACGTCTAAGTGAAGCACCCAGCCATGGGGAGCCAATCATTACTTATGATGCTAAATCCCGGGGTGCTGAAGTTTATTTAGATTTAGCAAAGGAAGTGGTCACAAATGGCTAAAGGTTTAGGAAAAGGACTGAATGCTTTCTTTAATGAAGTAAGTAAAGAAGAAACAGTCCAGGAAATTAAACTAAAAGAGCTTCGGCCAAACCCATATCAGCCACGGAAAACCTTCCAGCAAGAAGCCATTGACGAACTAAGAGATTCCATCATTGAGCATGGGATTCTGCAGCCAATTGTCGTCCGCAGAAGTATTAGAGGCTATGAAATTGTAGTCGGCGAACGACGTTTTCGTGCTGCCAAGGAAGCAAAGCTTGAAACGATTCCTGCTGTTGTCCGCGAACTCACAGAGCAGCAAATGATGGAACTAGCTGTCCTAGAGAACCTGCAAAGAGAAGATTTAAATCCGATAGAAGAGGGACAAGCCTATCAAACATTAATAGAAAAGTTAAAGCTTACCCAGGAAGAGGTAGCTAAACGTCTCGGAAAAAGCCGGCCGCATGTAGCTAACCATATCCGGCTCCTTTCCCTCCCTCCTAAAATTCAAGAGCTTATTTCACGCGGGAATATTTCAATGGGGCATGGCCGTGCATTACTAGGACTCAGACAGAAAGCAAAGCTGCCGGTTCTGGTAGATAAGGTAATCAAGGAAGGACTGAATGTCCGTCAATTAGAAAAGTTAATTCAGCAAATAAATGAGAATGTTTCACGTGAAACAAAAAAGCCAGAAAAGAAAAAAGATGTGTTTGTACAGCAGCGTGAGCATTCTCTTCGTGAACGATTTGGAACAACCGTAAATATCGTTCAAAAGAAGAATAAAGGAAAAATTGAAATTGAATTTTTCTCCCAAGAGGATTTAGAGCGGATTTTAGAAATGCTTGATCAAGAGGACTCTAATATATAAATAGACTCGCCAATCGGCGGGTTTTTCTTTGTTAAAACTGTCTAATACGTTATTGTTGATTGGAACGTAAAGCTCGAAGATTCCTCCGGAAGTACGGGGCTATGGAGACCCCACAGGCGCTTAAGCACCGAGGAGGCTCCACGGACCGCCCCGCGGAAAGCGTAGTGCCTGAAGTGGAAATCAACAGTCCCTTATTAAATCATCTTCCAATTGATTCGTGGACATGATAGGTTATAATTATTGCTATTTCGAAAGGCGAAGAAGGAGAAAAGAGCATGTTTTTATTAGGAACATTAGTTAATGGTCTATTAATAGTTATTGGGACTCTTCTGGGCAAATTGTTAAACCGGATACCAGAGGGAATGAAAATGACAGTCATGTATGCAATCGGACTGTCTGTTATGGTTTTAGGCCTACAAATGGGCTTAAAGAGTGAAAACTTTCTAATCGTGATCATTAGCTTAGTTGTCGGCGCCGTTGTCGGTGAGCTATTAAGATTAGAGGATAAATTAAATGATTTAGGCGGCTGGCTTGAGCGCAGGGTAGGTTCCAATGGGAAAGGAAGTATTTCTGAGGGGTTTGTTACGGCAACTTTAATCTTTGTCATTGGAGCAATGGCTATTATTGGTGCTCTTGATAGCGGTATTCGCGGCGATCATGATGTTTTGTACACTAAATCATTAATCGATGGTTTTACCGCGTTAATATTAACAACTACGCTTGGAATTGGCGTTATTTTCTCAGCCATCCCTGTTGTCCTCTATGAAGGACTAATTGCTTTATTTGCAACGCAAATCGATCGGTTCGTTCCCAAGGAATTAATGGATCAATTTATTGTTGAAATGACGGCAACGGGTGGTGTGATGATTTTCGCCATCGGGCTCAACCTTACCGGTATGGTGAAAATTAAAGTAGCAAACCTGCTGCCGGGAATTGTCGTCACAGGGATTATCGTCACCATTCTTTACAGCTATCATCATTTTTCTTAATGAATGCGAAAGAGCAACCGACCTGATATCGATTGCTCTTTTTTAATTTGTCTTTTCTTCCTCGACCCAATCTAAATCTGTCCAGTTTTGCTTTGGGTATAGCAGACTCGCTTGAAGGATTCCCGATGCGATCGTCTTAGCCATTTTCATCACAAGATTCAACCTTGTATTTTGTAAGACAAAGAATTCCATAAACCCGCTGACATTGACGATGCCAGTAATATGGATGTCACCGACGGCAGGCAGTTCCTTATTAACCCCTGCTCCTGGTTTAACGGGCCCATTCCCAACTTGAATGACACCGACATTTTTAATCCGTCCTAAGCAGGCATCAATCCCAATTATGTATGGATTGGCATGAATGGTGTTAATCTCGCGCAGTTTATCTGCCAAATTAACAGCATGGATTGGCTCATCTAAAGTTCCGTAAACATAAAATGATTGAAGTTCTTTTTCCTCAAGAAGGCTCCCAACTAGCGGTCCTAATGAATCACCTGTGGAGCGGTCAGTCCCAATACAAACAAATACAATTGGACGTCTAGTGACACTAGGGATATTAAGGAGTAATTCACGAGCAAGCTGTTCAGCAGCGTTAGACTCATCGTGTACGATGCTTACCTTGCCCCTCCTGTCAAAAAAGCTAGTCTTCAAATTCATTCCGTCCACTCCCTAAAACATAATCATTCATGGAAAAAGTCAGCTAGTAATGGGGCTGTTATCCGTGTTTTTAATCAGTATACGGAAAATTTTGAAAATCTATACATCGGATAGGTAAAAAATGCAAATTCATAATGCTATTATCTAAAAAGAAAACTTGTTAAAATAGAGTGGGTAAAAAGGGTTGAGGAAGGTGTTATATGAGTATTACACAAAGAGGAATACAAAAGCTTATTGATAAATATCAAAATGAAGACACCTGGTTGAATATCGGAGAAGGCTTGCTTAAAATAATAGTCATCATGGCTATTGCCAATGTTTTAATTCGAATCGGCAAGCTGGCGATTCATAACATTTTTAAAATTAGAAACCTTTCTCCGTTGAACACATCAGAACGAAGGGAAGCTACACTTTCTAAGCTGCTTGACAATATGGTTACCTACGTCGTTTATTTTATTGCCTTTATGATGGTCCTATCGGTGCTCGGAATCGATGTAAAGGCACTGATTGCCGGAGCTGGGGTAGTTGGTTTAGCAGTCGGTTTTGGTGCTCAGAGCTTGGTAAAGGATGTTATTTCTGGATTTTTTATTATCTTTGAGGACCAGTTTTCTGTGGGCGACCATGTTCGGATCGGACAATTTGAAGGTAACGTTCAGGCAATTGGATTAAGAACGACCAAATTAAAGAGCTGGACAGGAGAAGTTCATATTTTACCTAATGGAGGTATTGCAGAGGTAACAAACTTTTCACTTAATAACAGCTTAGCGATCATAGATGTTGGTATCGCGTATGAAGAGGACCTTGATAAGGCTGAAAGGGTTATTAGAGATTTACTCGAAAAAATGCCAGAAAGATATGAAGAATTGGTTAAAGAACCAGATTTTCTTGGAATTCAAAATTTTGGGCCATCTGAGGTGACGTTAAGAATTGTCGCTGAAACACTGCCAATGCAGCATGCCGCAGTATCAAGGAAAATCCGCAAAGATATTAAACTTTCTTTAGATGAGCATGGAATTGAAATTCCGTATCCTCGGATGGTCATGTATGCGAAAGATAATGGTAATATTAAAGAACCAAGTGTTTAAGGGGGACAAACAGATGGAAGAAAAAGAATTTGCCCTAAATGACGTTGTAGAGATGAAGAAACAGCATCCGTGTGGTACCAACCGCTGGAAAGTTATTCGGATGGGAATGGATGTCCGGATTAAATGTGAGGGCTGCGGTCATAGTGTTTTGATCCCAAGAAGAGAGTTTTCAAGGAAAATGAAAAAGATTTTAGTCAAGCATGAAGGATAATTTTTCATGCTTCTTTTTTTATTCAGCTATAGTATGCTGGTGAGTAAATAGGAGCGGTATGACGGGGGTGGCGATGGATGGTGGAAATACGAAAGGCGGCATGTCCGTTAAACTGTTGGGATAGCTGTGGTTTTAATGTAACGATTGACGATGGTAAGGTTGTCAAAGTGGAGGGTGACGCGGAACACCCGATCACGAGAGGGAAAATATGCGGGCGCGGCCGGATGCTGGAGAAAAGAACCAATTCCGAGCAGCGTCTATTAAATCCGTTAAAAAAGATAAACGGAGAATTTGTAGAAATTTCATGGGAGCAGGCACTTGATGAAATAGCAGTGAGGTTTCGTGAAATAAAACAAACGGTTGGGACGACTGCTGTATTGCACAGCCATGACTATGCCAATAATGGAATTTTAAAAAATTTAGACCAGCGCTTTTTTAATTGTTATGGCGGGGTAACAGAGGTTTATGGATCTCTCTGCTGGGGAGCAGGAATTGAAGCCCAAAGATGGGATTTTGGCAATGCTTACAGCCATGAACCAGATGATATTGTGAACAGCAAAAACATTATTATTTGGGGAAGAAATGTTGCTAGAACCAATATGCATTTATATGAAAGATTGCTAGAGGCAAAAAAACAAGGAATTAAATTATATGTGATTGATCCAATTTATAATGCCACTGCCAAGCAGGCAGATCAATTTATAACCGTAAAACCTGGGATGGATGGTATTTTGGCAGCAGGAATAATGAAGGAAATCCTCCGGCTTGGCTTAGAGGACCGGAATTTTATTGAGCAATTTACACATGGATTCGCAGACTTAGTGAAGCTGCTTAATAGTATTACTCTAGAAAAGATTAGCGAAATGACGGAAGTTTCCTCAGAAGTTATCACCCAATTGGCTCTTGTGTATAGTGACAGACCAACCGCCACTTATATGGGGTTAGGAATGCAACGGTATGAAAATGGCGGCAATACCATTCGTTTGATTGATGCCCTTGCAGCTATTAGTGGAAATATTGGCATCCCAGGAGGGGGTGCTAATTATGCCAATCTCCAGGTCGGCCAAAGTTTTGCTTTTAATGAGTTAACCCTCCCTCATCGTAAACAAGACAGTCGTCAATTTTCGATGATGAAACAGGCGGAAGAGACCTTAAAGGCCGCCGATCCGGCTATCGAAATGATTGTGGTGACATGTGGAAATCCACTTACTCAGGTCCCGGATAGCAGTGTAGTTGAAAAGGCCTTCTCTTCTGTGCCAACTGTTGTGGTTTTAGAGCAATTTATGACGGATACGGCTTTATTAGCTGATTACGTGTTGCCGACAACAACTGCTTTTGAAGAGGAAGATTTCTATTATTCTTCTATGTATCATCATTATGTAAATTATGGTCCAAAACTTGTTTCTGCTCCTGGGGAAGCTAAATCTGATTTATGGATTTGGACACAGCTGGCAGCAAGACTTGGCTACGGTGAGGATTTTGCGTTTACTCGGGATGAATGGTTAAATATGACACTGAAGCCGCTGGAAGATTCGGGCATTACCCTTGAAAAATTAAAAGAGCAGCACACGATGGAACTGCCAGTTGAAAAGGTGCCATGGCATAATCGTAAATTTCAAACCCCAACCGGGAAATTTGAATTTACCTCTCGAATAGGCCAGAAAAAGGGCAAGAATGGTTTGCTAACGTTAGCCGTTCCTGATGAATCAAAATGGAAAAATCCTTTACTTGCTAAAGAATTTCCCTATCAGCTGCTGACCATCCATCCAATGCGTTCAAACCATTCTCAGAATTATCATCTTTTAGGCGTCAACCTTAAGCTTAAAGTAGAGATTGCCCCTAATATTGCGGAAGACAAAGGATTATCGAACGGTGATTATGTAAGGGTTTGGAATGAGCGTGGCGAAGTGAGGGGATATATTTCGATATTAGTGAAGGCACATCCTAACACGATTAATATTGATGAAGGCATCTGGAAGAGGTTTGGCGGTTCTGTTAATCAACTGACCTCTAGCCGGGAATCAGATAATGGTATGGGCAGTACCCTTTACGATTGTCTAGTTAACCTCGAAAAAGGTGAAACTAACTAAACTGCTGCGAAAAAAGCGGCAGTTGTATTTTTTATGTCTGTTGCCTTATAATTGTGAGAGGCTTTTTAATATATAGAACTTATTTTTATATAGATATTTATTATTAGGAGTGAACGTGAATGGCTTTAACAGCTGGTATTGTCGGTTTGCCGAACGTTGGTAAGTCGACATTATTTAATGCAATTACACAGGCAGGAGCGGAATCAGCGAACTATCCCTTCTGTACGATTGATCCGAACGTAGGAATTGTTGAAGTTCCTGACCACCGCCTGCAAAGACTAACGGAACTTGTACAGCCCAAAAAAACAGTTCCAACTGCATTTGAATTTACTGACATCGCTGGGATTGTAAAAGGCGCAAGCAAGGGGGAAGGTCTCGGTAACAAGTTCCTTTCACATATTCGCCAAGTAGATGCCATTTGTCAGGTAGTCCGCTGCTTTGCGGATGAAAACATCACCCACGTATCTGGTAAAGTGGATCCAATTGATGATATTGAAACGATTAACCTTGAGTTAATTCTTGCTGATATGGAATCAGTAGAAAAAAGGATCAGCCGTGTCGAAAAGCTCGCTAAGCAAAAGGATAAGGAAGCTGCCGCTGAATTTGAAGTTCTTGCGATGCTGCGTGATGCTTTTGAAGCTGAGAAGCCGGCTCGTACAATCGACTTTACCGATGAACAAATGAAACTTGTAAAAGGTCTTCACTTGTTAACGATTAAGCCGGTTTTATATGTTGCCAATGTCAGCGAAGATGATATCGCTGATCCAGCTGATAATGAATACGTACAAAAGGTACGTGAATTTGCGGCAAAGGATAATGCGGAAGTCATTGTGATTTGTGCTAAAATTGAAGAAGAAATTGCTGAGCTTGAAGGTGAAGAAAAGGCAATGTTCCTCTCCGAGCTAGGCATTGAAGAATCTGGTTTAGACCAATTAATCCGTGCTGCTTACAGCCTGCTTGGTTTAGCTACTTACTTCACAGCGGGTGTACAAGAAGTACGTGCCTGGACTTTTAGAAAAGGGATGAAGGCTCCGCAATGTGCCGGCGTTATTCACTCCGATTTTGAACGCGGATTTATCCGTGCCGAAACTGTATCTTTTGATGATTTATTGGCTGCTGGCAGTCACAATGCTGCAAAGGAAGCAGGAAAGGTCCGCTTAGAAGGTAAGGACTATGAAGTAAAAGACGGCGATGTCATCCATTTCCGTTTTAACGTATAATTTATTTGTTGCTCTGTCTTTTGGCAGAGCTTTTCCTTATTTTAGACTTTACGATGAGTAGAATGACAAAAGTATGAACGTCATTGCAATTTCATTTTTAATGTGCTATAATTTCAACTTGTGAGTAATTAATTAATTGCTCCTTGCCCATAACTGGGCCGTTTAGACCAAAAGGAGGTGACTGTGATGAATAAGTACGAAATCATGTACATCATCCGCCCAAATATTGAAGATGAAGCAAAGAAGGCTCTTGTTGAGCGTTTTAACACAATTCTTCTTGAAAACGGTGCGGAAACTGCTGAAACAAAAGATTGGGGTAAGCGCCGTCTAGCATACGAAATCAACGATTTCCGTGACGGATACTACGAAATCGCTAAAACTACATCTTCAGCTGCTGCAGTACAAGAGTTTTCTCGTCTTGCAAAAATCAGTGAAGATATCATTCGCCATATTGTAATTAAAGAAGAAGCTTAAGAATTATATAGATTTCTTGGTAAAATTGTTCCACGTGGAACATATTTCCAAAAGAAAAGGAGTTGATTCTGATGATGAATCGTGTCGTGCTTGTAGGTCGTTTAACAAAAGATCCAGATTTGCGTTATACACCAAATGGGGTTCCTGTTGCTACTTTTACTTTAGCAGTTAACCGTCCATTTTCTAGTCAATCAGGTGAGCGGGAAGCAGACTTTATTAACTGTGTTGTTTGGCGTAAACCAGCTGAAAATGTGGCAAACTTCTTAAAAAAAGGCAGCCTTGCAGGTGTTGATGGCCGTATTCAAACGCGCAACTATGAAGGACAAGATGGTAAACGTGTTTACGTTACAGAGGTTCAAGCAGAAAGTGTCCAATTTCTAGAGCCTAAGTCCTCTTCTGGTGGTGGCGGAAGAAGCAACAACGATTATTATGGTGCTCCTCCTATGGAACCGCAAGGTAATTCATATGGCAGCGGCAATCAGAATCAACGTCCTAATCAAAACCAAAACAAAGGGTTCACCCGCGTGGATGAAGATCCATTTGCAGGAACTGGCCAGATTGACATCTCTGATGATGATCTCCCATTCTAAACCAACCCTTATGAACGTTACCATTAAAAATTAAAGGAGGGAATTTTCATGGCAGGAGGACGTAAAGGCGGTCGCGCAAAGCGTCGTAAAGTTTGCTATTTTACAGCAAATGGTATCACTCGCATCGATTACAAAGATGTAGATTTACTTAAAAAATTCATCTCTGAGCGTGGAAAAATTTTACCACGTCGTGTAACTGGTACTAGCGCTAAATACCAACGTAAACTAACAGTTGCAATCAAACGTGCACGTCAAATGGCATTACTACCATTCGTGGCTGGAGAGTAATAATTTGTGTCTAAAAAGACAGTAGGGATTTCCCTTACTGTCTTTTTCTTTTCTCAATAGTTGTATCAAAACAAGTAAGTGGCTAAAATAAAGAGATAGATTTAATTGTAAGAGGTGTTGAAGTGAAAAATGTCCGTAACTTAACGGAAGGCGCTATTCTTTTAGCAGCCTTAACTGTCTTTTTATTAATAACCATCTACATCCCGCCTTTAAGCATCATAAGTGTATTTATTCTGCCACTGCCTTTTATCATGTTTTCAGCCAAAAACGATCTGAAATATATTGTTGTTTTCTTTATTGCAGCCTTTATTATTTCGTTTATTTCAAGTTCAATACAGGGGCTGGGCTTGATGGCTCTTTTTGGGACTGCTGGTGTTGTCATGGGCTATATGACTCAGAAAACAAAAAGCCGTTCCGCTATTTTAATTGGCAGTACACTTACCTTTATTGTAGGTTTAATCATCTTTTATGTAGTGCTCGTTACGTTTATGAATATCAATTTTATCCATGAATTAAGTACGATGTTAAACCAATCAATGAAACAATCAGAGGTAATGTTGAAAGCATTGGGGAATGAAGAGCAAATAAAGCTGTTGCAGGCGCAAAACGCCAGCTTAATTAAAAACATTCAACAATTAGCGCCGGGTTATTTAATAACTGTGTCGATCGTCTATGCGTTTATTACTCAGTGGATTTGTTTTCCTATTGCGAGGAGATTTGGAATTACGGTTCCATCCTGGGGGAAATTTAGAAATCTTAGACTTCCGAAAAGTCTTTTATGGTATTATTTAGCAACATTAGGCGGTTATTTGTTGTTTCATCCTCAAGAAGGCACCTATCTATACTTAGTCTTAATTAATGCAAGGTTAGTTTTGGAACTGTTTTTATTATTGCAAGGGTTGTCATTTTTATTTTTTATTTTCCATCAGCGTTCCATTGGTAAAGGTCTTGCGGTGTTTGTTGTAATTCTATCTTTCATCCTACCGATTGTTCATTATATAATAATGATATTAGGCATTACCGATTTAGGCTTTGATTTTAGACAGCGATTCGTAAAAAAAGAGTAAAAACGTCAAGGAGCTGAAGACTTTGCCTGCATTTTTTGAAAAGCGGTCAATTCGTTACCCTTTTTATGGGCTAATTGGCGTTACGGTGATCCTGCTTATCATCCTGTGGTTGTACAATTGGATTTTAAGCACAGCTGGGTTCTTATTAATGTTAGTTCCCCTCTACTATATGTTAATCATTGACCGCAGAGAGCGTAAAGAGATGGAAGAATACATTTCCACCCTTTCCTACCGAGTGAAGAAGGTGGGCGAAGAAGCCCTGATGGAAATGCCAATCGGGATCATGCTCATCAACGAGGAGTATTATATTGAGTGGACGAATCCCTATCTTTCCTCCTGCTTTGATGAGGCTACATTGGTAGGAAGATCCCTTTACGATGTTGCAGATGCGTTGATTCCTTTAATTAAACAAGAGGTAGAAACAGAAGTAATTACCCTTCATGAACGGAAATTCCGTGTTGTCCATAAACGGGAAGAACGGCTGTTATATTTCTTTGATGTCACCGAGCAAACTGAAATTGAGAAAAAATATCAAGATGACCGAACGGCTATTGCGACTATTTTCCTTGATAATTATGATGATCTTACCCAAGGCATGGATGATCAAATGCGCGGCAGCATTAATAACTTGGTTACCTCTATCCTAAATAAATGGGCCCAGGATAATGGAATATATTTAAAACGAGTTTCTTCGGAACGTTTTATTGCCGTATTTAGCGAAAGAATTCTTCGTATTCTTGAAAAAGGCAAATTCACGATCCTCGATGAAGTGAGAGAAATGACCTCTAAGCAAAATGTCAGCTTTACCTTAAGTATCGGTGTGGGAACAGGCGTATCCTCCCTTCCAGAATTGGGTGCTATGGCCCAATCAAGCCTTGACCTAGCCTTAGGAAGAGGCGGAGACCAAGTGGCCATTAAACTGCCGAGCGGCAAAGTGAAATTTTATGGGGGCAAAACGAACCCTGTTGAGAAACGGACAAGAGTGAGAGCGCGGGTTATCTCTCATGCCATCAGAGATTTAATTATCGCAAGTGATAAAGTCATTATTATGGGGCATAAGAATCCGGATATGGATTCGATTGGTTCAAGCATTGGGATTTACAAGGTAGCCCAAATGAACCAGAAGGAAGCCTATATCGTTGTTAATAAGCAGGAAATGGACAGCGGAGTAAAAAGGTTAATGGAAGAGATCCGCCATCAAGAGGAATTATATTCTTATTTCATTGAACCTGAACTGGCATTAGAAATTGCCACAGATAAAACATTACTTGTTGTTGTTGATACCCATAAGCCTTCCATGGTGATTGAGGAACGGTTATTAAATAAAATTGACCATGTAGTGGTAATTGATCATCATCGCCGTGGTGAAGACTTTATTGCAAATCCTTTGCTTGTCTATATGGAACCATATGCCTCGTCAACTGCAGAGCTTGTGACGGAATTTTTGGAATATCAGCCAAAACGGAGTAAAATTGAAATGATTGAGGCAACCGCTCTTTTAGCCGGAATCATTGTTGATACAAAAAGTTTTACATTAAGAACGGGTTCACGGACATTTGATGCAGCATCCTATCTTCGGGCACATGGAGCCGATACGATTCTCGTTCAAAAGTTTTTGAAAGAAGACATTGATACCTATATAAAAAGATCAAAGTTAATTGAATCGGTTTCTTTCTACCATGATGGGATAGCGATTGCTAAGGGCTCAGAACAAGACCAGTATGACCAAGTGATCATTGCCCAGGCAGCAGACACACTATTAGCTATGGATGGAGTGAGCGGGTCCTTTGTGATTGCGAAAAGGGATGAGGGTGTGATCGCCATAAGTGCGAGATCGCTTGGAAATATCAATGTTCAGGTGATTATGGAAAGCCTGAAGGGCGGCGGCCATTTAACAAATGCAGCTACCCAGCTGACTGGACTGACGATTGATGAAACAGAGGTCCGATTAAAACTGGCCATTGATGAATATTTTGAAGGAGTGAAAAAAGAATGAAGGTTATCTTTTTAAAGGATGTTAAAGGAAAAGGCAAAAAGGGAGAAGTTAAAAACGTGGCTGATGGTTATGCCCATAACTTTTTAATCAAGCAAGGTTTAGCAATTGAGGCAAACAATGCCAATATCAGTTCTCTTGATGCTCAAAAGAAAAAAGAAGAAAAGGCTGCGGCTCAAGAGCTTGCCGAGGCTAAAAAGCTGAAGGAAGTTTTAGATAAAATTACAGTTGAACTAAAAGCCAAGGCCGGTGAAGGCGGCAGACTCTTTGGTTCTATTACCACCAAGCAAGTTGCTGAAGAATTACAAAAGAAACATGGCATTAAAATTGATAAACGTAAAATGGAATTAGATGATGCGATTCGGACCTTAGGGCATACAAAGGTACCAGTAAAGCTTCATCATGAAGTAACAGCAACGTTAACGGTTTCAGTGACAGAAGTAAAATAAGGTGAAAAATTGCCAGTACGAAAGTAACAATAAACATGATAGAATAATATGTAGCAAATCTTCTTGTGATCGGTTATAACTGGTCACTTTTTTCTTTTCGAAATATGATACTTTTAATATAGTTTTAATTATCCTTCTAGACTAGGAGGTTTTGATAGATGAATGATGTATTAGCAGATCGTATGCCGCCGCAAAATATTGAGGCGGAACAGGCAGTTTTAGGGGCTATCTTTTTAGAACCTTCTGCACTTACTGTTGCATCAGAAATATTAATCCCTGAGGACTTTTATCGTGCCTCTCACCAAAAGATTTTTAATGTTATGCTGGATTTAAATGATCAAGGTAAAGCCGTTGACCTTGTGACCGTAACGGAGGAATTAGCTGCAGCCAAACTGATTGAGGATATTGGCGGTGTTAGTTACTTAAGTGATTTGTCCGGGTCTGTTCCGACGGCAGCAAACATAGAGTATTATGCTAGAATTGTAGAGGAGAAGTCTCTTTTACGAAGATTAATCCGGACAGCCACAAACATTGCTTCTGATGGATATTCTCGTGAAGACGAGGTTGAAGCTCTTTTAAGTGAAGCAGAAAAAAGTATTATGGAAGTGGCACAAAGAAAGAATGCCGGAGCCTTCCATAATATCAAAGATGTCCTTGTTCGTACGTATGACAATATTGAAGAAATGCATAACCGGGTTGGCGAGATTACTGGAATTTCAACTGGATTTGCTGAACTTGATCGAATGACAGCAGGATTTCAGCGCAATGATTTAATCATTGTAGGTGCCCGTCCTTCCGTAGGTAAAACAGCCTTTGCCTTGAATATTGCCGCCAATGTAGCTACAAAAACAGGTGAAAATGTGGCTATCTTCAGTCTTGAGATGGGTGCGGAACAGCTCGTTATGCGTATGCTTTGTTCAGAAGGAAATATTGATGCACAACGACTTCGTACCGGGTCTCTTACAGATGATGACTGGGGCAAGCTGACAATGGCAATGGGCAGCCTTTCAAACTCGGGGATATTTATCGATGATACTCCAGGGGTAAGAATTAGTGATATTCGGTCGAAATGCCGCCGTCTCCAGCAGGAGCATGGCTTAGGCATGATTTTAATTGATTACTTACAGCTGATCTTAGGAAGCGGCAGATCGGGTGAAAATCGTCAGCAGGAAGTTTCCGAGATTTCCCGTTCTCTTAAGCAATTAGCCCGTGAACTGAAGGTCCCTGTAATCGCCCTTTCACAGCTATCTCGTGGCGTTGAGCAGCGTCAGGATAAGCGTCCGATGATGTCGGATATCCGTGAATCCGGTAGTATTGAGCAGGACGCTGATATTGTTGCGTTCTTATATCGTGATGACTACTATGATAAGGAATCAGAGAATAAAAATATTATCGAAATCATTATTGCCAAACAGCGTAACGGCCCGACAGGAACGGTGGCGTTAGCCTTTGTAAAGGAATATAATAAGTTCGTAAACCTAGAGACACGTTATGAGCCTCCAGGTGCGTAGGTTTAAAGGCTAGCCGAATTAGGCTAGCCTTTTTTAGTAATTCTATTTTGTAAAACAAATACATACGGCCAAGCTAAAAAATTACTAGATTAGTATATTAATATTTTACGAACATAATATTATAATTTTATTTAAATGTTCGTGTTTTGTTTGCTTTTAGGTCTGAAAGTTGATAAACTTGTGTATGGAAAATAGAAAAGCCCATTTAATTTGGAGGTGCCTTACATGTCATCAGTAGTAGTTGTTGGAACACAATGGGGAGACGAGGGAAAAGGGAAAATAACCGATTTCCTTTCTGAAAATGCAGAAGTAATCGCACGTTATCAAGGCGGCAACAATGCTGGCCATACTATCAAATTTAACGGAGAAACTTACAAGTTACATTTAATACCGTCTGGGATTTTTAATAAAGAAAAAATTAGTGTAATCGGTAATGGAATGGTTGTTGATCCAAAAGCACTTGTAGCAGAGCTAGCTTATTTACATGAAAAGGGTGTGACCACGGATAATCTTCGAATTAGTAACCGTGCCCATGTCATCCTCCCTTATCATTTAAAATTAGATGAAGTAGAAGAATTGCGCAAAGGTGCCAATAAAATCGGTACAACTAAAAAGGGTATTGGCCCAGCCTATATGGATAAAGCTGCCCGCGTGGGTATTCGAATAGCTGATTTGCTCGATCGTGAAATTTTTGAAGAAAAATTACAACAAAATCTTGAAGAGAAAAACCGTTTATTTGAACGGATTTATGAAACAGAAGGATTCAAAAAGGAAGATATTCTAGATGAATACTTCGAATATGGACAGCAGATTCAGAAATATGTCTGCGATACGTCTGTTGTATTAAATGATGCCTTAGATGAGGGGAAACGCGTATTATTTGAAGGTGCCCAAGGGGTTATGCTTGATATTGACCAAGGTACCTACCCATTCGTTACCTCTTCTAATCCTGTGGCAGGTGGAGTTACGATTGGATCAGGTGTTGGTCCTTCTAAAATCACACATGTTGTAGGTGTTTGTAAAGCCTATACCTCCCGCGTAGGTGATGGCCCATTCCCAACGGAATTAAATAATGAAATCGGCAATCGTATCCGTGAAGTTGGCCGTGAGTATGGAACAACAACTGGACGTCCGCGCCGTGTTGGCTGGTTTGATAGTGTGGTTGTGCGCCATGCCCGTCGTGTCAGCGGCTTAACTGATTTATCTTTAAATTCGATTGATGTGTTAACAGGCATTGAAACTTTAAAGATTTGTACGGCTTATCGCTATAACGATGAAGTTATTACTGAATATCCTGCAAATTTACGGATTTTATCACAATGTGAGCCAATTTATGAGGAACTTCCAGGCTGGACTGAGGATATTACTGGTGTGAAATCACTGGATGAGCTTCCTGTTAATGCCCGCCATTATGTTGAACGGGTAACCCAGCTTACAGGCGTTCCATTAACTACCTTCTCTGTCGGCCCTGATCGTATGCAAACAAACGTGGTCCGCAGCCCTTGGAGACAGATATAAAAACGTAAGCACCTTGATCAGGGGCGACAGGCATAAGCCAAGCCGGCGAGAAGGCTGCTCTTTAGTCTTCTTGACCGGATTGGCTTAGACCTAAGAGCCCCTAGGCGCTGGAGCCGGACAATTTTCAAAGTCAATTTTTCTTATTTCTTTAACAATGAAGCCCTCTTTATGAGGGCTTCAAACTTTTTTAAAAAACTTTTAAAAAAGTATTGCTAAAACTATTACATCCATGATATATTAATAAGCGTCGTCACGATACGACAAAAAAGTTTAAAAGAATTTAGTACGAGCCATTAGCTCAGTTGGTAGAGCACGATCGAATAAGCTTCATTGAAACAGCATCAGGGCACACGCCGAGCTGCTGCTTGAATAATCTTACTGAGGCGTGGGCATCCGGCGAAATCAAAGTTTAGGGAACTTCATAAGTACGAGCCATTAGCTCAGTTGGTAGAGCATCTGACTTTTAATCAGAGGGTCGAAGGTTCGAGTCCTTCATGGCTCACCATTTATCTTTAATTTGGCCCCTTGGTCAAGCGGTTAAGACACCTCCCTTTCACGGAGGTAACACGGGTTCGAGTCCCGTAGGGGTCATGGCTTTTGATTATCAGCGAGTGGCTGGCAAGGACGGTTTCCTTGCTGATAATCAATTAAATATGGTCTGGTAGTTCAGTTGGTTAGAATGCCTGCCTGTCACGCAGGAGGTCGCGGGTTCGAGTCCCGTCCAGACCGCCATTGTTGGCTCAGTAGCTCAGTCGGTAGAGCAAAGGACTGAAAATCCTTGTGTCGGCGGTTCGATTCCGTCCTGAGCCATAAAAAAAGAAGCTTGCTTATGCAGCTTCTTTTTTTATTTCTGCAAAGATTTCGCAATAAAACTTCCTTCCTCCTTTTTTCCATTAATCGAATATTGGATACACAAGGTAAAAAATATAAATCTACTACGCTTGCCCTATGAAAGTCCTTCCACCATAAGGTTTTTTCTCCTAATTTTAGCCATAAACTCAATATTAGCATTGTGAAAATAGACCTGAAATATGTCGTTAAAATGTGAAAAATGTCAGGTGTTATACATTTTTGTTACATTATTAAGACTATTAATCTTTCTAAAAATAACTATGTTAAAGTAATAGAGGTCAAAAATATGGAAAAATTCTTTCTGACATACATAGAAGACTGATAAGGGTTTTACCGTCGTTTAGGGGGAAAAAATGTTATTTTCAAATAGAGAATCTAAAACAAATAAGCTTTTATGGCTGAAAACCACGGTCATTACGGCCGTGGCCGCTTCAGTTGTTGCCTTTAGTAATGGACCTATTGCTTTTGCCCTATCAGCAAATGCAACTAAAATCTATCATGTATATCTAAATGGTACCTATGTAGGTAATGTTACCGATAAAAGTGTAGTGAATAAGTTAATTGCTGAGAAAGTAGACACCGCAAAGAAGTCATTTACAAATTTCGATCTGAAGATTGAGCCGCAAGTCCAATACATACCGGAGCAGGTCTTGCACTCAACAGCTAATAATCAGGAAACAGTCCAAAACTTTAATCAGATCTTTCAATTAGAGGCGGAATCTTCAGCCATTCTAATCGATGGAACACCAGTGGTTTATCTAGATAGTAAAGATTCTGCAGAAGAAGTTATCAAAAAGCTCAAACTGCAATATGTTCCAGAAGCGCAGCTAAACGAACTAGAAGCCAGAAAAGCGCAAAAGGATACGGTACTGCCGCCTTTACAAGAGAATGAAACTCGTCTATTAGACGTACGCTTATCGAAGGAAACAACTATTGAAGAAAAAAATATACCACCAGAGAAAATTATGAGCGCTGATGATGCCGTTGCCTATTTACAAAAGGGTACTCTAGAGGAAAAGAAGTATACGGTAGCAGACGGTGATGTTCTTGAAACAATCGCGCATAGCCATGGGTTAACAGTGGGAGAACTAATCACATTAAACCCTGGTTTGTCATCGAAGAGCCTATTAAAGATTGGCCAGGAAATAAATGTTACAGCGATTAAACCGTTTGTTGAAGTGATAGTGGATAAGGAAGTCAATCAAAAGGAAGAAATTCCATTTGCTAATCAAGTTGTTGAGGATTCCTCTCTGCCAAAGGGTGAGACAAAGGAAAAACAAGCTGGACAGAATGGCTCACGTTTGGTTACCTATCAAATTTCAGAACAAAACGGTGTAACTGTAAAAAAGGATCAGTCCAAAGAGCAAATTCTAGTACAGCCTGTTAATCATATTGTTGTAAAAGGAACGAAAGTAATCCCTTCGCGCGGTGAGGGCAGCTTTGCCTGGCCGACTGTCGGCGGTTATATTTCCAGTAAGCAGGGGATGCGCTGGGGCAAAATGCATAAAGGGATTGATATTGCAAGACCTAGTAATAAGACCATTAAGGCAGCTGATAATGGCGTGGTTGTTTTTGCAGGTTGGAGCAATGGGTATGGAAATAAAGTTATTATTGACCACCACAATGGCTTCCGCACTCTTTACGGACACATGTATTCCCTAAATGTCAAAGCGGGACAAACAGTGTCAAAGGGCACAGCGATAGGAATTATGGGGGCAACTGGTGATGCAACCGGAGTCCATCTTCATTTTGAGGTTTATAAAAACGGAAGTCTAGTCAACCCGTTATCTTATATACATTAATGTTAGAGTCTCTAGTTCATGCTAGAGACTCTTCTATTTGAATAGAGAAAGTATACCTCTAGAGCCCCAAGTCAAGGTACTTCCACTTCCTTATTTGCCAAATGCTGAATATAGGTGAATTTCTACTTATAAAATGGTAAAGTAAAGTAGTATAGGTATGACTTCTAAAGGCTTTTAATTGAATAGATTAGATCAATTGAACAAAAAGGAGTAATGGTATGGAAAAGAAAATTCTTGTTGTCGATGATGAAAAACCAATTGCAGATATTTTGCAATTTAACTTAAAAAAAGAAGGTTATGTCGTTTATTGTGCCTATGATGGCAATGAGGCGGTACAATTAGTTGATGAAATTCAGCCTGACTTAATCCTCTTAGATATTATGCTTCCATTACGTGACGGGATGGAGGTTTGCCGTGAGGTGCGTAAGAAATATGAAATGCCGATTATTATGCTGACGGCTAAGGACTCAGAAATTGATAAGGTATTAGGGCTTGAATTAGGAGCAGATGATTACGTAACAAAACCTTTTAGTACAAGGGAATTAATTGCCCGCGTGAAAGCTAATTTACGTCGTCATAATCAAATTTTAGCGCAGACAGATGCTGAAAATGATTCGAATGAAATTGAGATTGGTTCACTTGTGATACATCCAGATGCCTATGTGGTTTCAAAACGAGGAGAAACAATTGAACTGACCCACCGCGAATTTGAACTGCTTTATTACTTAGCCCAGCATATTGGCCAAGTTATGACGAGGGAACATTTACTGCAAACCGTATGGGGGTACGACTATTATGGAGACGTACGAACCGTCGATGTAACGGTTCGACGATTACGTGAAAAAATTGAGGATAGCCCAAGCCATCCAACATGGATTGTCACTCGCCGCGGGGTTGGCTACTATTTGCGCAATCCTGAACAGGAGTAATTAATTAATGAAAAAGGTTGGTTTCTTTCGCTCGATACATGTAAAGTTTGTTCTTATCTATGTCCTTCTTATCTTAGTTGCAATGCAAATTATCGGTGTTTACTTTGTTAAACAACTTGAACAAACATTGCGGACAAACTTTCAAACTTCGATTCAACAGCGGGTTGATCTACTAGCTTATAATGTGGTCGAGGAAATGCAAAAAGAAAGAAAGGCAGAAGACCCAACACTTGAGGAAGATTTGAAAAAAGTTCTTAAGGACTTTGATGCAGGTGATAGTGATATTACAGAGGTCCAAGTGATTGAAAATCGGTCCTTAAAGATACTTGGTACCTCTCAATCCAGTAACCAGGGACTTGTAGGTCAAAGGACGACTGTCCTTCAGGTAAAACAATCAATGGTTTTGGAAGAAGATCAAAGCTCTATCAAGATTGAACAGAAAACCGGACATCGAATCTGGGTCCTCTCAACGCCTATTAAATCTGGCAAAAAGGTAATTGGGGCTATTTACCTTGTCGCAAAAATTGAAAATGTGTTTGAGCAAATGAAAACCATTAATAATATTTTTGCTACAGGTACAGCGATTGCCTTATCGATAACAGCTGTTTTGGGGATTTTGTTAGCCCAAACGATTACCCGTCCAATAGCAGATATGAAAAAACAAGCGCTCGCTATGGCCAAAGGAAACTTCTCTCGGAAGGTAAAAGTGTATGGTCAAGATGAAATTGGAACGCTCGCAGTTACCTTTAACCACTTGACGAAAAAATTGCAGGAAGCCCAAGCCATGACGGAAGGGGAACGTAGAAAGCTATCCTCCGTCCTGTCGTATATGACAGATGGAGTTATTGCTACTGACCGCAAAGGACGTGTCATTTTAATTAATGATCCTGCAGCAGAAATGCTGAATGTTTCACGTGAAACAGTTTTATCTCAACCAATTGTTGAATTATTGGACTTGGATGATACCAACACTTTTGAAGACCTTCTGGAAGAAAATGATTCATTAATTTTAGACTATAGTACAAAAGCAGAACGCTATATACTAAGAGCTAATTTTTCTATTATCCAAAAGGAGACAGGTTTTGTTAATGGTTTGATTGCCGTTTTACATGATATCACGGACCAAGAAAAGATTGACGCTGAAAGAAGAGAATTCGTGGCTAATGTTTCACATGAATTAAGAACACCTCTCACTACGATGCGCAGCTATTTAGAGGCACTTGCAGATGGTGCATGGCAAGACGCAGAAATTGCCCCTAATTTCTTAGAAGTGACGCGGACTGAGACGGAAAGAATGATTCGTCTTGTCAATGACCTGCTACAATTATCAAAAATGGATAGCACTGATTACAAGCTCAAAAAGGAATGGGTAAACTTTGTCGACTTCTATAACAATATTATTGATCGATTTGAAATGTCTAAGGAACAGAACGTAACATTTAAACGTAAGCTTCCGAAGCAGGCGATCTTTGTGGAAGTAGATGAGGATAAAATGACCCAAGTCTTATACAATATAATCTCAAATGCCTTAAAGTATTCTCCTGAAGGCGGACAGGTTACTTTTTCGATAAAAGAAAAAGAAGATAAGATTATTGTTAGTGTATCGGACCAAGGGGTAGGAATTCCAAAAGAGAATATTGGGAAAATCTTTGATCGTTTTTACCGGGTGGATAAAGCGAGAACCCGCAAATTGGGCGGTACAGGTTTGGGGCTTGCGATTGCTCAGGAAATGGTCAAGGCTCATGGCGGATCGATTTGGGCAACAAGCGAGGAAGGCAAAGGGACAAAGATATCCTTTTCCCTGCCATATGAACGTTCTGAAGAGGATGAATGGTCATGAGATATGAAAATATTAAATCCGGAATTTTAACCGTTTTAGTGTTGGTAAGTCTACTGCTCACTTGGAATCTTTGGACATACCAGCCCAACTATGACAAGATGGAAAAAAGTAAAACGGTGGCAGAGGTAACCGTAGATAAAAAACAAGATGTGACAAAAATAGTAAGGCCTGATCAGGTTTTATTTCATGTTAAAGGGCAGCACTACGGGACTAGTAACCCTGATGAATTGGAAAAGTTAATGAAAGAAATAAGCAGCTGGACCATTTCTGATGTGAAAAACTATACCGAAAAGGTTGGGAATGTGGATAGTTTTATCCATGGCAGCGGCAATGCTGAACTCATTTTTCCTAGTGATGTTCCGATTGAGTTATATCTTAGTGTTTTAAATATTGAAGGGAAGAAAATTCCTCCCTTCAATTTTAATCGTATTATTATTAATGTTAATGATTTGGATAAAGGGAATGGCAGTGTTTATTTTGCCTCTACTGAAACGGGACAAATTTATTTAAGTCATATATCGCCCGCAAATTTAAATGAGTTTAATCGAGATTACTATAAAAATGCCACTCATTATCCAAAGTTTTTTGCCTATAAGCCATCTGATAAACGTACTCTTTATCTGCCAGAGGCTAAAGTAAAAATGACTACCTATAAGTATTTGCTTGAGATGCTTAATTCTGATGAATTTAAAGATGCGCTTTTTGACGATCCAAGTTTTGTTCAAAGAAGCTCTATTCCTCATGGTGAGGAATTTACGAATGACTCAAGTAAAATGACAGTTAACTATGATAGTAACATTTTGCAGTACATTAATCCGATACCAGAAGACAGCTTTGTAGATAGCTCCTACGATTTGGTCAAAAGAAGTATTGATTTTGTCAATGAACATGGAGGCTGGACAGATTCGTTTCGTTATGTTTCTAAAAGTGAATCTAAACGCTCGGTTACTTTTCGCTTGTATAGTACGGATGGCTATCCTATCTTTAATGATTATGGATTATCAGAAATTACTGAGGAATGGGGACGTGACCAGATTAATAAATATGTCCGTCCGAATATTACCTTAGATCTTCCATTAATAACAGAAATGCAAACTGTTACGCCGCCATCAGGACATGAAATCTTAGCTATTTTACAAAGTAATAAGAACTTTAAGCCGGAGCTTCTCGAAGACCTAGTCCTTGGCTATCAAATGATAAGAAGTACGGATGAGAATAAACTGATTATCTTAGAACCTGCCTGGTTTTATCGGTATAACAAATCTTGGGGTCAGATCACACTGAGTGGCCTAGGAGGAGGTTCTGCAGATGGATTGGAGTAAAATTAAAACGATTTTTATCATTACTTTTTTAATATTAGACGTGTATCTCTTATTTCAATTTATGAAGATGCGTGATGCTAATAATTACGAAGTGATAACCCCAACTTCTTTTGAAGATAAATTGAAGGCAGATGAGATCGCGTACGTGGAGCTTCCGAAGGCGCCGATTAAAGACCAATATTTAAGCGCTAAGCCTAAGACATTTACAAAAGGGGATATGGCAAAATTAAAAGGACAGAAAGCTTTATCAACAGAACCGACTTCTACTCTCTCTGTCATGCTTGATAAACCGATTCAACTGAGTTCTAAATTTGAACCCGCAGATCTTGCCTCGTTTATAAAAGCAGGTATTCTATACGGTGAGCATTATCAGTTTTGGAAGAAGGATGATAAGAAACATACCATCACCTATTTTCAACAATACGATAATTATCCATTTTATGAAAATATTAATGGGATGATTACATTTAATGTGAATGAGGAAAACCAGATTACCTCCTATCAGCAAACCTATTTAGAGGAAATTGAAAAGCTGACGGCTAAAGAAGGAGTCCTTCCGCCGTTAAAGGCAATTGAGACCTTGCATCAAAAAGGCGCCTTAAAACCAAAAAGTAAAATTACTAAGATTGAGCTTGGCTATTCGACGCTTATCCAGCTGGCTGCATCACAGGTATTAGCCCCCACTTGGCACTTTGTGGTCAATGATAAGGAGAGCCTGTTTGTCAATGCGTTTGAAGGGCAGATTATTGAGTTTAATAGTGAGGAAAATAGTAAAGTGGAGTGAAAAAGTATGTCGTTACGATATAGTATCCTAGCAAGCGGCAGTACCGGGAACGCCTTGTTTGTAGAGTCTGATGAACATTCCTTTCTAGTTGATGCCGGCTTCAGCGGAAAACAGATGGAGTCCCTTTTTGGACAGATTGATCGTGATATCAGCAAGCTTTCGGGCATCTTTGTCACACATGAGCACAGCGACCATATTAAGGGAATTGGTGTCCTTGCCCGTAAATATCATTTGCCTGTGTATGCAAATGAAAAAACATGGCGGGCCATGGAAAGTTCGGTAGGTGCGATTCCAACAGAACAAAAATTCGTTTTTAATATGGAAACCGTAAAAAGCTTTGGTTCTACCGATATTGAGTCTTTTGGTGTGTCCCATGATGCAGCAGAGCCAATGTTTTATGTGTTTCATCAGTCAGGCAAAAAACTAGTGCTGATTACGGATACTGGCTATGTTAGTGACCGGATGAAAGGGACCATCTCGAATGCCGATGTGTACATCTTTGAATCGAATCATGATGTTCAAATGCTGCGGATGGGCAGATATCCTTGGAATATTAAACGCCGGATCTTAAGTGATGTTGGACATGTTTCCAATGAAGATGCGGCCCTAGCCATGAGTGAAGTGGTAGGGGACCGGACGAAACGGGTCTATCTCGCCCATTTGAGCATGGATAATAATATGAAGGATCTGGCGAAAATGGCGGTAGCACAAACATTAGAAAGCCGTGGTTTAATGGTTGGTGAACAGTTTGACCTTTATGATACTGATCCGAAAATCCCAACGATAGTAACAGCGGTATAATGATCGAATAGAGGCCATAAAGGTCTCTATTTTTTTATTAGTTTAAATAAAGTAAAAACAACAAATGGCTTAGTAATTTTAGGAAGAATGATTATAATTATAAGTGGTATATACAAAATAATAAATAGCACTTTTCGAAGAAGGGAATGGTGTAAATGGGCTATTATGACGATCATACACAGGGACGCTACCGGGAGCAGAGAAGTAAAAGAGGCGGTGTGTTTCTGGCAGGCCTGGCTGGGGCGATAATTGGGGCAATCCTAGTGATCCTTGCCATCCCAACTTTATCAAAGCAGGGAGTATTGCCCTATAAACTAGCAACAGATCAAAATCAAGCAGCGGATACTTCTACTACTAACAACCAGAAAAATGTCGTTGAAAAGGTTTCGTATGATGTGAATACAAACACGACAAAAGCAGTTGAAAAAACAGGTGAAGCAGTCGTTGGTATTAATAACATTCAATCATCAAGTTTTTGGTCAGATAATGGCGATTCATCCGAAGAGGCGGCGGGGACTGGGTCTGGAGTTATCTATAAAAAGGCAGGCAATAAAGCCTATGTCGTAACAAACCACCATGTTGTAGAGGGTGCTACCAGCCTAGAAGTAAGCCTGGATAACGGAACAAAGATCCCTGCTAAGCTGCTTGGCAGTGATATATGGACAGACCTGGCCGTTCTTGAAATTGATGCAAGTAAGATTAAAAAAGTAGCGGAATTCGGAAATTCTGATAGTCTGAAGATGGGAGAACCGGTAATTGCCATCGGAAACCCACTTGGAGCGACATTTTCTGGTTCAGTAACCCTAGGAATTATTTCTGGTCTAAAACGGACTATTCCTGTTGATATCAACCAGGATGGTGTGGTTGATTGGCAGTCTGAGGTACTACAAACGGATGCTGCGATTAACCCAGGTAATAGCGGCGGCGCGTTAATCAATATGGCGGGACAAGTCATCGGGATTAATTCAATGAAAATTTCCCAAGAGGCAGTTGAGGGGATTGGTCTCTCTATTCCGATTAATTCAGCTAAACCTATTATTGATGACCTAGAACAGTTTGGAGTTGTAAAACGCCCATATATGGGTGTGGATTTAAAGTCAGTGAGTGAAATTCCGGCGTACTATCAAGAGGGAACCTTAAAATTACCGCGCGATGTCAATTATGGTGTCGCACTTCGCCAGGTAATGCCAAAGTCACCAGCTTCCGAGGCAGGTCTAAAAGAGCTGGATGTGATTGTTGACATGGATGGAGAGAAAATTAATGATGTCATCGATCTGCGTAAGCATTTATATCAGAAAAAGAAAATTGGTGAGAAATTAAAGGTTAAGTATTACCGTGCAGGAAAGTTAAAGGAAACTACTTTAACGTTGTCAGGTGAAAAACTTGAGTAAACAGCTATTTCGGGAAAGTGAGCCATTCACTTTCCCGTTTTTGTTTGTGTGGTATGATAAGTGAGGTTAAAAAGTATGATAGCGGTGAGAACGGTAAAAATACTGATAACGATATTGTGTGTGAAAGCGAGGACGAAATATGATTTATAGTTGTGAGGAGCATGTTGAGATTGCCTTAGATGATATTGTGGATAAATATCAAACATATCCAGTTTTATCACAATTACCTGTGGATAATTCAGGCGCAGGTTGTGAATATTGCGAAAAACAAGCTGTATATATGGTGGCGAACAAATGATTCCATACAAGATGTGGATAAAAAATGTGAATATGTGGATAACTTCTGTGGATATCTTGTTTGTAAGCTGTTTGTAATTAAATTAAAAGGGTTGTGGATTGTGAATATCTCCATCATTACAGTTGGTAAATTAAAAGAAAAATATTTACGGCAGGGAATCGATGAGTATTTAAAAAGATTGACTGCTTATGCAAAAGTTGAAATGGTAGAGGTGGCCGATGAAAAGGCCCCTGAGGAATTAAGTGAGCTTGAAATGCTGCAGGTGAAGCAAAAAGAAGGAGAACGAATTTTAGCTAAGATTAGCCAGGATACATATGTCATCGCATTAGCGATCCAAGGGAAACTGCAATCGTCTGAGGAACTGGCGAAAACCTTAGATCAATTAGCTACCTATGGAAAAAGCAAGGTTGCTTTAGTGATCGGTGGTTCGCTGGGATTAAGTGACGAGGTAATCAAACGTTCAAATGAGCAGCTGTCTTTTTCACGGATGACTTTCCCCCATCAATTAATGAGGCTGATTCTAGTAGAACAGATTTATCGGGCGTTTAGAATTAATCGGAATGAACCGTATCATAAGTAAATGAGGTTTTAGTATAAATTAATTAATTAAAAGCCAGCCAGCATATGAGTAAGCTTAAGGTTAATATGTTTCCCTTTTGGGTATGACACAAGTGCGTGTCTTTAAAGAAAAATTTGTGGTAAACTAGTCTATCTTTGAAAAAGAAATATAAGGTGTTTGATGATAATTGGAAATTAAACAGTTGCAATTTTTTATTGAAGTTACGCGTACTGGTAGTTTTACTAGTGCAGCAGAAAATCTTTTCATTACGCAGCCTGCCCTCAGCAGAACCATCAAATCATTGGAAGACGAACTTGGCACAAAGCTTTTTGTTCGAACAAGGAAAAAGTTGATCTTAACCGATGCAGGACGTGTCCTAAAAAAACATGCATTAAAAATTGAAGAACAGCTGCAGCAATTGGATGAGGAAATGGATAAGATGTTAATGCTAAAAAAAGGACACATCCGTATCGGGCTCCCTACAGTTACCAATTCTACTTTTTTCTCAAAACTTCTTGCTTCTTTTCATCAAGAATATCCAGAAGTTACGTTCCAATTGGAAGAGGACGGATCAAAGCCGATTGAAGAGAAGATTGTCAATGGTTTACTTGATTTTGGTATTGTCTTTCTCCCTGACAAAAATGAAAGTATTGACTATTATACGTTTATTAATGAGAAACTAAAACTGGTTGTACCCGCCTCCCACCGTTTTATTGGCAAACAGGAAGTGTCATTGCAAGAGCTGAAAGAAGAAAATTTTATTATGTTTAACCGAGATTTTGAATTAAGGAGTCTGGTTATTGCTGCATGCAGAGGAGTTGGTTTTCAACCGACCATTATTTCGGAAACATCACAATTAGATTTTATCCAAGAAATGGTTGCTTCTAATCTGGGTATTACCTTGCTGCCTGAGAGTATATGTATGCAATTAACACATGATATTCAAACAATCTCAATAACCAACCCGACAATCCGATGGAGTTTAGCATTGATCTGGAAAACGGATGCATACATGTCACAGGTTGAGAAAGAATTTATCCGGTTTGCAAAAGTGAAGCTGTCGGAAGTATCCTTACCGTGATTCATAATCTATGATAGAAGATTTCAGCAATGGATTTTTATGCCGTGTCTACAAACAAAACGAGGCTGGGGGGAATTTCCTCACAGCCTCGTTTTATTAATGAATCACAGTTGGACCGGCTAGTTCCCTTGGCGGGTTTCCCAATGCTAACTTGCTGATATTAGCATAACTCACTTGTTCATACTCTTTTAGCAACTGTTTTAGTTCAGAAAATTTTTCGTCCTTTTTTAACTTTTCGATTTCCTCTTGATAGACGGACAAAACATAATCATCTTGTCCTGATGGCGTAAATTCGCCTGGGTCTTCATCCATGAGTAATGCTCCCATATATTGGTATCCAAAATTAAGTTTACGAGTTAGTTCAATGATATTTAAGAACATATGATAAATAGATGGTTTTGTTTCACCTAAGTGTTCAATGGCCATTTTTGCGTCAATCAAATCTTCATAATTTGCTGAGACTAACATGTTTCAACCCCCTAAGTACATGTTTTTTTCGGTGACAGTCTGGATACGAGTTCTTTATTTTGCTCTCTTTTGAGTCTGCGGATTTTTTCGCGTTCTTTTCCAGTTTCGTAAAGATATTTTTCTTCGTCTGTTTCTGGAATAACTTCTGGTACTTCCAAAGGTCTTTTATTTTCATCTAGAGGGACGAAAGTAAAGAAAGCTGTAGCGGCAATTTTGCGTTCCCCTGTTTCAAGATCTTCAGCAACTATTTTGCAGAAAATCTCCATCGACCTTCTACCGGTATAGCAAACAAATGATTCGATACTAACCGAATCGCTTTGACGAATGGGGTGAAGAAAATTAACGGAGTCTGTCGATGCCGTAACACATTGTTTTACTCGTGAATGCCGGCGAGCCGAAAGTGTCGCGCATGCATCCATCTTCTTCATAAGAACCCCGCCAAATAATGTATCATAATTATTCAAATCATTAAGTAACACCTGATCGGTATGAATTACACGCGTTTCACTAATTTTTTTCGCTTCCATTTTATCACCCTATTAAGCAATATCTTCATACTTACCTTCCGCTTTTCTTAGTGTTGGGAGATGTTATCTCAATTAAACCAGTTAGATATTTCCTGAAGTAATGAACAAATGAGGATCAGTTAATTTTCTATTCTTCATGTTTTTCTTATGAATTCTAGTGCTGGACCTAGAATTAAATTGGAATATGATGTAATAAAACAAAGAATGTACCTGTTATATCCTGTACGAAAGAGTGTTAAATAGTGCAATAAGTAATTTTTTTGTACACCTCATATTGGAACGGTTTACTTGTCTTTTAATGTTCAGGCCAAAAACGCTTTCATACAGTTTTGTTATGAATTCCATATATTATTGGCATTGTACCTTTCCACTGTGGTTATATTATAATCACCTATGTGATGTATGAGAAGCGAACGCTTCAAAAACATTTTATATATATAGGGAGAAAATAAATGGAAGCAAAGAAAATTAAAAACACACGTGTTGTTCAAACCGATCAAGTGCTCATCAACGATTTGAACAATTATTCTACATTATTTGGTGGAGTTCTGATGAAGAAGATGGATGCTTGCGCGACTCTTTCCGCCCGTAGGCATTCACGGGTAAAGGAATGTGTTACTGCATCGACAGACTCCGTTAATTTCATTAAACCAATCCGACGAAGTGATTCAGTTTGTATCGAGTCATTTGTCAGCTATACAGGTACAAAATCAATGGAAATTTTCTGTAAAGTGATTGCAGAGGATCTTGAAACTGGGGAACGAAGAATTGCTGCTACTGCATTTTTTACTTTTGTCCCTCTAGATGAAAATAAAAGACCGTTGGAAGTGCCTGGAGTCATTCCAGAAACAGAGGAAGAAAAATTTCTTTATGAAACGGGAAAAGAGCGCGAAGAAATCCGTAAGTTAAAAAGAACAAAAAATAAAGAACTTGTGGCCAGACTTACACTAGATAAACCATGGGATTAATAGTGAAACAAAGGGGAAGATAGTATGATCAGACAATCAAATTACACTGAATTGAAAAATGCACAACTTGCTATCGAAAACTTACATGCAACAAAACCTTCTATTTATAAAAAATTTATCAATATCGTAAAACTAACACGTCAATTGCACTGTGGATATCAGTATATGGGCACAGTCATTATGGATGAAAACACAAGTGATTTCTACCCTAAGTCCCTGGATGACTACGTAATGTCCGTCTACCATCGTGAAATCGAGAAATTAAAAACAGACGAAAAGTTCTCTGAATTAAAACAGGTTCTAAAAAAGTATAAACAAGTAACCTATGTCAACATTAGCAAGTTGGCATTAGGCGAAAATCCAAAAGAATTAGTTGGTCCAATTTTGATCCATTAATAGTTCGAAGGAAACAAATGAGGCACTTATATTTTTCAGTCTTTCAGAAATTCATTGATATCTTATATTAATAACCTAAAACATATTAGTTGGGTGAATCGAAAATTTAGTTCGATTCACCCAATTTGCTTTTAAGACTCCATTGCCAGTGGGATATTTACGGAAAATGGCTTGAGTGGAGATTCTTCAATAATTTTTTGGTTGCTATAGAGTAAGTTGAGAAGTTTCACGTGAAACAAGTAAGGATTTATTGAATTGGAAATCTCAAGAAAAGAAAAAACACAAGGAAGAACCTCAATTAAAATCTGTTACGGTGATCCGTATCATAAGTAAATGAGGTTTTTTGATATCATTTTTTCTTGGAGATTTCTAGGGCCATATTATGGTCCCAGAAATTATTTTTATAGATCTCCTGCAACAACAAGTAAATAATGTGCTAATCCAGTTTGCTGTTTTTCTAACATTTCTCTATGAAAGTCGTCTTTTTAAAAAAAATTTGTTTGATTAACATCCTTTATACTAATTGTATGACCATTTTTATTTAAAAATTAAGTGGTGTTTTACAACATTCTGTATATGGTGAACAGTACCAGTCACTTTTCGCCTCATCCTTTCCCTCCTTATTACACATTTCTCATCCTCACCCTCTTAGTGCCACTTTTCCAATGAAACCGTGTTATCATGAGATTATAAATTATTGGGAACATTATGATTTCTGCCGCTGGAAAGGAAGTAACCAAATTGGATTATAATAAAGAATTTGTCTTAATAAATGAAGCAGCAACCGTAAAGCAAGCCTTAGATATTATGATTCAATGTAACGCAAAACTGCTGGTTATCACTAACGACAAGAAAATTATTGGTATCTATGATAGTCATAACCTTTTAATGCAAATCACTACGCTAGATCAAAAGTTGGTATTTGAAACAGATTTTATTATCGTAAAATATAATGAACTTCTTTCTATTTCTAGTCATGACTGTCCCTATGTCCTTATTGTTGATGAGGATAATCAACTGTTGGGTTGGGCAAATGGAAAATCATTGGAAATCTATTCTTTAAAGCAGGCTTATTCTCAGGATTTGATGGAGCTAACGACGGATTTAGAAGCCATTGTTGACTCCGTTTATGATGAGGTACTAGTGGTAGATCCACTCGGTAAAATTCTTAGAGTTTCGAACCGAAGTACCCATAATTTATGGGGGGTGGACCCTCAGACTGTCATAGGACAAAATATTTTAGACCTTGAAGTAAAAGGCTGGTTCAAGCCATCCGTTACTCGAAAAGTAATAGAAGAAAATAAGAAAATATCCGTTGTTCAGCATAACCGATTCGGAAGAAAAATCTTAGCTGTCGGCAATCCGATCTTTAATCGAAATAAAGATTTAGAACGAATTGTTATTGCTTCTCGTGATATTACACAAGTAACCCGATTAGAGAAAGAGCTGGAGGAAGCAAAAACACTGAAGGAGCAATACCGTAAAGAGGTTGATATATTGAGAAGGGTTCATCAAGGAAAAGATAAGAGGATTATCTACCAATCTGAACAAATGAAAGAGTTAATGTTTGAAGTTGAGCGTGTTGCTCAGGTTGAATCGACAGTAACAATCTATGGAGAATCAGGAGTAGGGAAAGAATTAATTGCCCACTCCATTCATCAGTTGAGTCCACGTGCGGAAAAGCCCTTTATTCGAATCAATTGTGGTTCGATTCCAGAAAATTTATTGGAGAGTGAACTGTTTGGTTATGAAAGAGGTGCCTTTACTGGCGCTCTCAATCATGGAAAAAAAGGTTTGTTTGAATTGGCTAATGAAGGGACCCTTTTTCTTGATGAAATTGGTGAATTACCTTTAAATTTACAAGTTAAACTCTTAAGAGCCATTCAAGAACGCGAGATTATGAAAATTGCTGGAACGAAGGTCATACCGATTAATATCCGCATTATTGCAGCAACTAATAAAAACTTAGAAGAAATGGTAAATGAAGCAGCGTTTCGTGAGGATTTATTTTACCGGATTCATGTTATTCCGTTAGTGGTTCCGCCATTGCGTGAGAGAATGGAAGATATTGAATCTTTAGTTCATCATTTTGTAGAGTATTATAATGACCGATTTTCTACTAAAAGGCACTTTTCGGAAGATGCGATGGAAATGTTAAAGGCCTATAAGTGGCCGGGGAATATAAGACAATTACAAAATATAACAGAAAGAGCTATAGTCACTGCCTCTAATCAAATGATAACGGCTAATGATCTTGTAAAAATTTTAGAGAACCGCAAGAAGAACCAAAATGTAGTCGAGGTTCATTCGATCATCCCTTTACAGCATGCTGTCCTAGAAACAGAAAAACAACTTATTCAATTAGCTCTTTTGAAATACAAAACACTTACGAAAGTAGCAGAAGTATTAGAAGTAAGCCAACCTACCATTAGCAGACTCTGTATGAAACTAAAGAAATAATCATCGGGGTGTTCATGTATAGATTTATTTATAGACATACATAGCATGGATTTAATCAACTGAGTGTTAAGGGTATGCTCATTCATTTTTGAATAATCGTTATTCAAAAATGAATGAGATCTTCTTTTTTTTTTTGAACGAGCCTGAATAATTAAAAGAATCTTCTGAGAAAATAATTGGCACGATAATTGCATTCCTAATATTAACCCTATTTTATTCGAATTTTTAAATGGGGATATTGGGGGAATTTGTAGCAAGAAACGTTAAGATAAGGAGGGCAGAAGGGGTGTGCTTGAAGCAAGGCAGAAAAATTTTTAACAAAAACATTCTGATTATTTTAATTATAAAAAATTATCAGATGTATCTAAGAGGAAGTATTATTGATCGTTAAACAAACTTATGGCTTAAACATTCAATCAAATAACAAGATTGATCTAATTATCCATTATTCTACGGTGTCAAAGGAGGATATAAATGAAAAATCACGAAGTCTCTCTGGAACGAACCTTAACCTTACCGCACTTGGTCCTTTTTGGACTTGCCTATTTAGCTCCGATGATTGTATTTGGAATTTATGGGACGGTTGCCCAAGTAACTCATGGTCTTGAGGCGAGTGCTTATCTTGTTGCCTTAATTGCCATGTTTTTTACAGCCTTCAGCTATACTCAAATGGTTAAAGCCTTTCCTGTTGCCGGGTCTGCCTATACGTACACGCGAAGGTCTCTTAATTCACATCTAGGGTTTATGGTAGGTTGGGCAACCCTTTTAGACTACGTGTTTATTCCGATGGCCATTTGGCTGATTGGAAGTGCCTATTTACATGCAGCTTTTCCAGCGGTACCTATTTGGCTTTGGATAGTATCATTTATATTAGTAACAACATGCATTAATATATTAGGAATAAAATTGAGTACTAAAGTAAATTCCATCATGATGATTTTTCAATTTTTAGTGATTGCTCTTTTTATTATTTTCAGTATTAAAAGTATTTTAGGTGGAATGGGAGAAGCGACACTGTTTTCTATTTCTCCATTCTTTGATGAAGGTGGATCCTTATCATTCATATTTGCGGGGGCTTCGATTGCCTGTTATTCATTTCTTGGCTTTGATGCGATTTCAACTCTTACAGAAGAAACCAATCAACCTGAAAAAACTATTCCAAAAGCAATCATCCTTACTACTGTCATTGGTGGTGCTATTTTCGTAGTTTCTACCTATTTCACTCACTTGGCCCACCCTGGTTTTAATGATTTTGAACGCGTAGACTCTGCTGGGTTTGAAATTGCCAAGCAAATAGGCGGCAATTTGTTTAGCTCGATTTTCCTTGCTGGGATTATCATCGCGCAGTTTGCCTCTGGAATTTCGGCACAAGCGAGTGCATCGAGATTGTTATATGCGATGGGCCGTGATTCTGTACTACCAAAGAAAATCTTTGGTTATCTACATCCTAAATTCAAAACTCCTGTATTCAACATTCTAACGGTTGCGATTATAGGTTTGCTCGCACTTAGACTTAATGTATCCACGTCCACTTCTTTTATTAACTTCGGGGCGTTCGTAGCATTCACGTTAGTCAATGTTTCCGTTATTGCTCACTATTATATTAAAGCTGGAAAAAGATCAGGAAAAGATCATATCATTTATTTATTATTTCCAGCAATCGGTGTTATTTTTGACTTTTGGCTATTAGTGAACTTAGATACACACGCAATGATTTTAGGTGGAGTGTGGGCAATATGTGGTTTTATCTACTTGCTTTTGCTCACGAAAATGTTTAAAAAACAGCCGCCGGAATTGCATTTTGAAAAAATCGAAAAAGTGATGTAACCGTTTAGATTTTTAGTAGCAATTAAAGGATAGTGGTTCTAAAGTCATTTAAGATTTGGGGCCATTCCTTTATTAGTAGCAGGAGGTCGTACTTAAATGGAGAAAAAGCTAAGAATTGCACTGGCTCAACTTTCAGTCATTGACGGAAATAAAAATGAGAATCTAAAAAAAGTGGAGATGGCACTTAAAAAAGCTTCTGACGGATCGGCAGATATCTTGATTTTACCGGAGTTGAACTTGAGCGGGTCGGTCTCGCTGGAACAAATGAAAATATTGGCGGAACGCCGTGAATCTGGAAGTTTTAAACGAATCCAGGATATGGTGAAAATCTATCCGGTCGCAGTACTTTACTCCTTCCCAGAATATGTATCCGAAGAGGAGATGTATATTACATCTTGTCTTATGGATAAAGAGGGTGAGGCGCTGGCTTATTATAGAAAGACACATCTTTTTACAGAAGAAAATCAACTATTTAGTCAAGGCAATGAGTTAGTGAAAATGAGTTTAGGTGGGATTTCAATCGGTCTTCTAACCTGCTATGATGTTGAATTTCCTGAACCAGCAAGGGCATTGGCATTACAAGGTGTAGAAGTACTACTTGTAACCTCTGCTAATATGGCACCCTATGAATATATTCATAGACTGTTGATCCGTGCAAGAGCGCTTGAAAATCAGTGCTTTGTTGTATATTGCAATCGCATCGGCAGGAATGAAAAATTTACGTATCATGGACAAAGTGCCGTTATTGGGCCGGATGGTCAAGTAGTTACAGAAATCGAAGAAGATCTAGAGTCTGTCAAAATCGTTGATTTATCGATCGAGGAGATACAAAAATCAACCTCTGTATTTCACTACATCACTGAACGGAGAACGGAACTCTACCATTGACTTCAAGATAGTAGAAGCTTAATTGAAGCACAATATGAGGTGATAGTATGAAAGAATATAAAAAATGCCAAAGCTGTGGTATGCCATTAAAGAAAATGGAGATCGTGGTACGGAAAAGAATTTAGATAAAAGTTTAATGTACTGTTAGCATTGTTATCAAGAAGGAGAATTCACACAAAAGGACATTTCTGTAGATGAAATGACACAATTTGTTAAAGATAAGTGCATTGAAATGGGGTTTCCGAAGTTTTTGGCAGGAATGTTTGTAAAAAACCTTCATAAATTGGAGAGATGGAAATAGACCTTACAATCCAAGTTAAAAGAGCAATATGTTAGGCTTACCTCATTTTGATTGGTTACGGTGACCGTACCATAAGTAACGTCGAAATGTTCAATTATTAAGAGAGATTTTAATTGTTTAAGGAAGTGTGTATATTTGTATTTAAGTAATTATTCTTAAGTAAGAAAATGTTACTTTAAGATAAACGAAAGCCGATATCAATTGGATATCGGCTTTACAGATTATATTGACAAATTAATTAGATAACTGAGCTAATTGGTTCGGAGTGAGTGCACCAGAATAAACGCGAAGGTCATCCATTTCACCTTTGAATGGTGTATCCCAATAGTTAACGCCTAAACCAAAGCTTGCATTTTTGTTTGAAAAAATGTTCGGGAAATTGCTTCCAGTGAACTTCTTCTCACCATTTACATAGACAATAGCTGTCCCATTATCAGCCGTGAAGATTAGGTTTGTCCACTGATTTAATGGTAAATTGACACCTGTAGCAGCATCATACCAAGCATCTCCTGACCAAACCTGTGCACTTCCGTTTAGAGGCCCTTTTGGAACCAAGCTAACCCAGCTATTAGGATTCGCTGCTCCAAAGAAGGTTGTTGTATAGGTTGTTAACTGGCTTGGTTTGACCCAAAGGGAAACAGAATACGAATTGCTATTGATTAAACCATTTGGTAATTTAATACCCGAAGTACCATTAAATATCGCTGCCTGACCATCTTTGCCTTGAGTATCATAAGTAATCGAACCGCCTGCTGGATTATCTAGCTTATCCCCAGTAACAGAACCGGCACTAAAAGCATTTGCACTTTCCGTCAAATCACCATTAAGGGCATAATGTGCCACTAACTTTGCTGGTACATAAGGAACAATAGTAACCGTAAATGATTTTGTTTTCGTGATGCCACCTTTTGTAATGGTTGCAGTCAATGTTGCGGATACAGTATTCGTACCGTCTGGACGATTCACTTCACCCGTATTGGAAACAAGGCTTGGATCAGAAGATTGCCATGTAATGGCTGCCTCATGTGTTCCTTCAGCCGGCAATGCCAAGTTAGAGTTTACTTGGTCTGCATTGTCAATACGTAAGTCATTATATACCGCATCGACAACTTGAGCATCTGGCATATCGGTATACTTACTTCCCCAAATCGTAACACCTTCACTTGATACCGCTGTAAAGGTCATGACATAGGCTTGAGAAACTGGATCCCAATCACGGACGAATACACCATCATACGTATTGCCGTCAATCGTAATTTCAGCTTGGTAATGGCCTGCTTTCTCCCAAGTCCCTGTCACAGCACCTGAAACCGTTCCGTCTTGATTTAAATGAATGTCGACGGGTTTCGTAATATCTGCAGTTGTTGCTTTGCCATGGTTAATGAATTTATAATCTCCCACAAGGTCTTCTCTATTTACTTTTGCAATCGTTTCCCCTGCATAACGATATGGTGAAATTACAGGCCAGCCATCTTCGTTCATGAAGATTTGCTGAACACGTACTGCATGGTACTCGCCTTGACCTGGGAAGCGGGCATGCATAACCACAAACTTCTTACCTGTTTTATTGTCATATAAGACAGAATTTCCTCCTGGTGAAACATACCCTTCCCCGAGCCCTGTTCCAGGGTCTCCTGGTTTGCGGTCAAATAGGAAGTTCCCCATTAATTTTTCACCATAATCTGAATTATTGACTGAGCTGTTTGGAAAAACTGCATTTTTTCCAGATGGATCAAGATATGGTCCATCTGGATTTTTGGAGCGGAACACTCTCATATTGTAACCGCCATTTGCAGCTAAACCGCCGAGTGATTCATATAAGTAGTAATAGTCTGTATCCTTATCGTAATTAATGAATGGGCCCTCACCTGATTTACCATAACCGCCTGAGATTTTTATTCCAAAATATCGATCAATATAGTTCCCATCAGCAGTTGTCTCATCTTTCCCCGGATAAATGGCCTTACCGGTTGTTTTATCGATTGGGAGAATATATAGCCCGCCGGACCAGGAACCGTAAGTCATCCAAAGGTTGCCATCCTTATCAGGGAATACGGTAGGATCGATGGCATTTGGAACATTGCTTGTATTAAAACTGCCATTGCTATTAAACCAATAATCACTTGGACCGGATAAGGTACCGTTATCCATCAGTTGCTTAATATTGGTATTCGTATATTGGGTGTTGATTTTGCTATAGCTTGTCGGATTCTTACTTAATCCATTGGCGCCATTATCATAATTACTCATCTTTGTAAAACCGGAATACACAATCGTATCAACATATGTGTATGGCCCATCGATCGTTTTCGATACGGCATACCCAATTGCTGATCGTTTATATGTAGAGGATGTGCAGTAGTACATCAAATAGGCACCTTTGGAGCCATCTGAATTGACGTAATCTTTATTCCAAAACGGATCCAGCGCCCAGACAGAATAACCATTAGGATTATCGCCATCATGGTTTCCCGCCCATGCAAATGAACCTGCAAGGTTTTGAGCCAGATCCCCAAATATTATATTGTTTGGTGTGTCGTAACCGTTGTCAAATTGAGTCCAGTTCATTAAATCGGTTGACTTTGCAGCGGCGAGATGAGATCCAAAAGCATAATAGCTGCCATCTTTCGCTTGGATGACAGACGGATCATGTACCGAAGCATTTGAAAATGTAGGTGTTGGTCCTTGATGAGGCAGATTTGGTTTGTTATTTTTGTCACTTGGCGGTGTTGCTGCATTACTTGGAACAGTAGTTGGCAATATAAGCCCAACTGTTAAAGCGGATATCGCTCCGATTTTTGCTAATTGCATTTTCATTTGACACTTCTCTCCTTTATTAAAGCAGAACTTGTAAACGTCATTATTCGTTTTATAACTTTAACTATAAACAACTTAAGATGAGTTATCAGAGGAGTAAACCCTTACATTTTTATTTCGAAAAGGGATTTGGAATGAACTGCTTTTGCTGAAAATAACCGAATCTCGTTATTTTTTGTTGTATCCCTCCTAAAAGGCACAAAGTAACAAATGTTAATACATGGATGGCAAATTAGTATATTAATATTTTTGTTAATCAACTTACCATTTTACTAATAATATAATAGTTGACTATCTATTGTAAATAGAGACTTTTTTACTAGTTTTGTTTAAAAGTTATTAAATATAGAAGACTTCCCTGGGACGGTTGAGCCGGTCATAGTATTCGAGAGCAGAAGTTAGTTTTTAAAGTAGATGCGATGTGAGTTTTTTTAAAAATAAAAAGGTACCTGACCAAATTGCATTTACGCATATGTGGCAGGTACCTTTCCAATTTTCTTACAAGCTTATTACTACGGGGGACTGCCTCCATAGCCTGAGATCCTTTTTATTTTGACGACGGCACTGGGTTTAACATATATCCTAACTTTTCATAAACAGGTAACGTTGGTGCAATAAAGACTTTCCCAGTACCTCTAAATGTTTGAAGCAGACCTTCGCCCGATGCAACAGAACCGAAAATGCTTTTTGATGATTTCTCAACGGTAAAGTCAATATTTCCAAGTCGGAAAAGTGTGAAATTCCCATCTACTTGAACCATTTCATTTTGGAGTTCAAACTCTACAAGTTCATCTTCTGGAACAGGAATTTCAAATACACAATATCCGCTTCCAGATACTTTTGTTTGAAATAATCCTTCACCCCCAGCAATGGCAGAAGAAATATTTTTCACTGGTTGAACAGAAATAGAAACAGTCGATTCACAGCAATAAAAAAGTCCCTTATCCGCAATGATTTCTTCGTTATTAAGTTCAACAATCATAAAGTGTTTAAAACTTGGTTCTAAATAAATAATTCCACTACCTTGGTATTGTGGTTTAATCATGGATTCATTGGCTAAAACACTGGAGGCTATTCCTCTTAAGAAACCTTTAGCATTAGTTCCTCCTAAACTTTTTAATGAAATATTCCCTTTCATAAACTGCAGGGCACCGGATTCAGCTGTAAGGGAGCTGTTTTTAAGTGTGATCCTTACTTGTCTTAATTTAATGTTGGATTTTTGCGCAAAAAATAATTTTTCAGCAACAGAAAAATTATCATTCCCGCCTAATTGTTGATACTCCAAAACCTCAATTTTTATATTTTGATTTTCAACGAAACTTATCACTTGATATGCCTCAGACATCACAATTTCTCCTTTTTCACTTTCTATATTTTTTGAGAAAGATTTTCAACATTCCAAGCACTAGGTGAGCTCATTATCAAACAGTAATTAATGGGTAAAGCTGTACAAAGTTTCATTTTTGTAAGACGTTAGGGACGCAATAACACAGGAGTGTATTCCTCTTCACGCTAGATGGCTTCTCCATCATTAATTTCGCAAGATTAATTATACTAAATTGAAAGGGCTGAGGACAAAGTAATGAAGGTGTACATTAGCCGCCACTTAAATTGCCTGGAATAGCGGCAGTGTTTATATTCCGAATAACATAAAAAAACAGCATCAGTAATTTCTACTAATGCTGTTTTTTATATAACTCTTTATTGTGCTACTTCCATTCAGTATCTGGAAGAGTCTTGCCATCAACTTTGAGATTTTGATATATGCTACCAGGCTGGAACATATCACCGTCATTAATGTTGACATTTTCCATGGTAATATTCTTGACGTATTGGAAATACAACGGTTTATCAGCATGCACAGTGATGTTCTTTAATGTTAGACCATCAACAGGGCTTTCATATAGTCCTTGGAAGAAGGAAGCTTCTTGGGCACCTTCACATGTTATATTTTGAATCGTAATATTTTTAATGTGAGGCGTTGTTTCATCAACTACACCAGTGTATGGAAGTGGAACACCATTTGAGGTGTAATTTGAGTTAATATTGAATGCATCGCCTTGAATATCTTTCATTATGATGTTGTCAAATGTAAGATTTTCAATAGTACCGCCGCGGCCGCGAAGGGTTTTCATACGAATACCAACATTGGTGCCGTCAAATATATCATCCCTGGCAACAACGTTTCTAACGTCACCGGACATTTCGCTGCCGATTGTAACGCCGCCATGTCCATGTTTCATAATGTTATTTCGGATTTCAATGTTTTGGCTTGGTCTGCCAATTTGGCGGCCTTCAGCATCCTTACCGGATTTAATCGCGATCGCATCATCACCAACATTAAATGTCGAACCAAAAATCTTTAACCCATCAACTGAATCTGGGTCGACACCATCTGTGTTTGGTGCATCAACTGGGACAGCTGGATTATTTACGTATACACTATCAATCACCACATTGTTACTGTATAAAGGCTGGATTGTCCAAGATGGTGAATTGGTAATGTTTAGGCCTTGGAGAAGTACATTTTCTGAATCCTTGAATTGAATCAATCTAGGGCGGGCAGTTTGAGTTGCTGGATTGGTAGCTTTTGGATTATCCCACCATAATCCCATATTAAAGTATACTGTTGTGCTAGCATCTGTGTTCGGGTCATATTTTCCATTGTTATAGTCATATGTCCCGGCAAGGTTTACTTTTTTATAAGGATAACCGAATTCATCGACTCCGTTCGAAGGCATTGCTTTAATTGGTCCAGCATTTCCATCGATTGTCCCTTCACCGATGACTTTTAGATTTTTAGCACCTTGGGATGCAATCAAGCTTTGATAAGAGTGGAATGTAGTACCTTCCCAACGGTCTTCAATAACTGGATAGTCAGAAACGTCACGGCTTCCAAGAAGTGTTGCATCTTTTTGAATCTCGAATGTCATATTGCTTTTTAAATTTAGAGGAGCAGAATAATATGTACCTGCCGGAAGTACGACAAGACTGTCTGGACTAGCGGAAGCTGCATCAATGGCTGCTTGAATGGCAGCGGTATCTTTGGTTAAACCGTCACCTTTTGCTCCAAAATCTTTAACATTGAATACTTTACCTAACACATCAGTTCTTACATTAACATGAGCGCTTTTGTTTGAATGATTACCTGCAGCATCTCTTGCAACAACTTTGAAGCTATACATTGTATTTGGTTTTAAGTCAGTTACGGTAAGGTTTGTCATGGCAACACCGTATTCATTTGGTGTTGAACTTCCCGCCAATTTACCATTTACATAGACATCATAAGCTGCTATCCCAGTATTGTCAGAAGACTTATCCCAGATAAGACTTACAGATTTATAGGTTGTCGCATATGCATTAAGATTAAGAGGTGATGTTGGCGCTGATTTGTCCAATGAAACTTGTGCATCACTCGTTGGCGGTGCAGCAAACACTGCATATGGCGCGATTGCGGAACAACTTAGAGCTAGACTTAGTGCTACTGTTGATAATGCTTTTTTTCTTAGTCTCATAAATTACCTCCTGAGTTTAGATGAAAATGCTTACAGTTTTAGATAGTAAAATTCCTGACTTTGGTCTGCATTAACCCAAAAACAACGTTTTCATTTTTAAATAAAAAAGCTAATAGTTTATTTAATAAGTTGCTATCAAAAGTGAAGCGGGTGTCTGATTACACATCCTTTCTAGAAAATGTTAACGTTAACATTTTTTTGTTAACGTTAACATAATTTTTATATTCTAAATCTAATCTTTTATTTTATTTTATTCAATATATATTTTGACCTGTTTGAAAAATAAGACTATATGGCTATTAATCAATAATTAACAAGGGACTGCCGGTATAATAGTTGGTGGTGCATCCGTTCGATAAGTAAATGAGGTTCTTCTTTCTAAAAGTAAATAAGTGGTAAAAGGTGTTAATCCTAAGAAAAATTATTATAGGATTGAACACCCTTGTTTTGTCAATTTTCCAATTCTGTTTTATTTTGCAAAGTAAAATCCGGAGAAAGGGGTGAGACAGTATTGTCGCCTTGAGTTTTATTTTTCTGTACTTTCTTAGACTGCAGGTTTTTGGAGTTGCCTTCCATTACTGCCTCAAGTTCTTTTTTCATCATATTAATAAGGAATATTAAAAAAAAGTATGCAAATAGTGGATCTAAGACAATCCATGGAACCCGGTAGAATTCTCGGTAGTTTTGACCAATTAGTCCAGACCATTCCTTTGTAAGTGAACTCACTTGACTTGGAACATTGTGAGCACCTAGCCCCAAGCTCCCTGATTGATCTGTACCGACAATTTCTTCTGTGAGATACCACCCAAATAAATATTGAAGGTACCGAGGAACATAATCAACACCAACGTATTGAGTAATTGTTGAACAAATATGAGCAAACCATAGGAGGTCATAAAAGGCTTCAGATGTCTTTTTATAATATGAAAATGACTTGCCCCCATCAAATAGGAACTTTGAATAAAGGACTTTCCTTTTAGTTCTTGGATGATATCTGATGTACTAATTAGGACAGAAGGGACACCCACAATAACCAAAATGATCATCTGATAAACAATTATGAACACTGTACCATCTTTTACATAGGTAGTTGAAGTAGCTGTAATAAGCAATAATGTGATAATAATATGCGGAATGATCCGAAATACAACAAACAAATCCTTTACAATTGGCAAAAGTAGCTTAAGCCAAAATGAAAAAATAATCCCGAACAGACCACCAATAAAAACTCTCAGTATGGTGATGCCAAAGGCAATAAGGAGTGTATATTTCGCACCATAAATCATCATTAAAAGGATATCTGCTCCGTTCCGGTCGGTACCAAGAATAAAACGTGATGAAGGCGGGAAAGGCGGGATGACGCTCATAACTCCATTATCATCATGAAGAATTCGTGTTTTGTTAAAATCCGCCGGACCATATAGGGGATAGAGAAAGCTTAGAATTAAGATAAAACTCAGGATAAACAAGCCAAATATGGTCTTTTTGTAGTTTAATATCCTCATATACTGTTATGTTCCTTTCTATTCATTCTCATGGTTACAAACCACGAAAGTAAATTCGATAGAATAATAGGAACCGCAAAAAGCAGAAGACTGATAACATATGGGACAATCCGCTTTGCAAAGAAAGATTTTACAACTCCAATATACCCATCAATGTTAAATAGGTATTCTACTACAATAATATTCGTAAGAATGTACCAGATAATTACTTTTAAATGAATGAGTAATAAAGGAATAATGTTACGAAGGATGTGTTTTAAATAAATAGCTCTCCGTGACAGGCCTTTTGCTCTTGCAAATACTACATAATCCTTTAACTCTTCATTCGAAAATTCTTTTAATAAAAACTGGATTAAGAAAAGGGCGGGGAGAAAGGACGATACGAAAGCAGGTAAAAAATAGGGCTGTGTACTCAGTCCGTCATATAACTGAAACAGTTTAATATCGTAAGTTTTATATAGATAGATGACTAAATATTGTAACAAGAAGATGATTAATAGTTCAGGTGCACTCGTCGTGAAATCGATAAAACCTTTTAATCTTTGTCGGGCGGATGTGGGCAGCATCATGATGGCGGTTGAAACAACTAGCCCCACAATGACTGCAAATAGGAGGGCAAGTGATAAGATGCTCATTGTATAATAATATTTATCAATGGTTGATGCATTTAAATATTCAAAGATAAATGGAACTTCGTCTTTGATATGAAGAAACCAGCTTAGATTACTTTTGGAGTACTCCCAATATAAGCTAACATCCATATCTATTCTTTTTTCTTTCGCATTAAATTGGAGAAATAAAGGGATATTCATCAAAAAGACGAAACCAGCCAAAATGGCTGTTACTTGTATGGGGAGATACAATATTTTTTTAATCAAAAATTATCCATCCCTAACAATAAATTAGTTAAACTTATAGAATTATTAAATATTCCTATTTATTTTCATTTACTATTTTTTCCAGTTTTTTCAAACCTTGTTTAAATGCTAAAAAACATAATAGATTGTCAATTTTATAAAGGTTTTCAATCCATTCTTTTGTGTCTCCTGTCATGTATCGGATAACACGTTCAAGCTCCACACGATCTTTAATCACATTAAAGGTTCCTTTTCCGTCAAATGAACCAATGGTGATGACATCCATATCAAAGGGATTTAAACGGCGGCTAATATTCGTTTGCACCGCTGTCACAAATAAGAACCGGCAACAATTGCATGATTGGCCATATGTGGGGAAGAGCCATGTCCCCGTTCTTCCATAAATTTGTGTTAGGTGGTTTTTATAGGCCTCTGAATAATTTAAAATCCGGGAAATTTGACTACCTTATAATCAGTAAAGTACAATTAGCGGGTATATTTGCCTGTAACTCTCAAAAGGGAAATATTGAATATACCAGATTTCTAAGATACGCTTGAAGTTGTTAACCTATATACAGGAAGGTGTAAATATATGGCAATTGTACTTGCGTCCATTCTTGATGCAGATTGGTCGAAATTATCAGATGAAATACGTGACGTGGACCGTGCAGGAGTAGATGGTTTTAGTATTGATATTATGGATGGAAAATTTGTTCCCAGAACAACATTTGGGCCAAATGATGTTTCTTTTATTAGGAATTTAACAAATGTACCTATTGAAGTACATTTAATGGTTAGTAATCCAGAGAACCATGTTGAATTGTATTGTGATGCTGGAGCAGACCAGGTGGTTTTTCATATAGAGGCAGCGAATGACCCGCTTTCAATTATTGAGTCTATCCACTCTAGGGGTTTACGGGCAGGTATCGCGATTCTTAAAGAAACACCCCTTGACAAAATATCGGATGACGTACTCCAATCGATAGATGCATTGACTATCATGTCTGTTACGGTTGGATATGGCGGTCAAAAGCCATCTTCCGAAACAGTTCAGCGTATTATTGAAATTAGAGAACGAGCTAAAGAAATAAACCCTAATCTTTTCATCGTAATAGATGGTGGGATGAAACCGGATAATTGTTCAGAATTTGTTCAGGCAGGTGCCGATGCAGTTGTAATCGGAACAGGTATTTATCACGCTTCAAATTATGAGGAAGCAATTAAAATTACCCATCAAAATATAGATCCAGATGAACCTGTCTCGAAGCAACGGATAGAAGGCTTGCTTGCCTTACCAAGCAAAAAACGTTTGGAAAAATAAAACGAAAGGAGCCTGTTTTGTTAAAAATTAAACTGGCTCCTTTTTACTATAATGATGGTGCATTATTCTTCTTTATAAAAGCGCTCTCCCGTTTCCTGGTTATAATAAACGACTAATTTTTTATTTGTTGTTGGATCAAATGATACCTCATTTGTTCGGACGAAGCCTTTAGGCACTTGCTGCCCATTCTTTGCCTTGAAGCGGCGGTCCCAGAAGAACCAAGATCCAATGATTAAAATGATTAGAATAATGAGTTGAATTCCGTAATAGCCAATAATCCATTTCATTAATCATACCTTTTCTGCGATAACAGCTGTTCCATAAGCAACAATTTCACTCATATTCTGGCCGATTTCTCCAGAGTCAAAGCGCATCATAATGATTGCAGATGCACCCATAGCGGAAGCGTTTTTTACCATCCGGTCGATTGCTTGCTTTCTGGCATCTTCGAGCATTTCCGTATATTGACTGATTTCCCCGCCTACTAGTCCCTTTAAAGAAGCAACGATATCTTTACCGATTCCTCTTGCTCTTACAGTTAAGCCAAATACTGGACCTATCACTTCTGTAATTTTATGATTGGCAATATTTTCAGTTGTTACGATGATCATACGGAACCGCCCCTTAACAAAAATGATGACTACATGCTCTATTTTACTTTCTATTGGATACAAATACCATCAGTATTTAAATCTTCACAAATGCCGTATTCAACCAGTGCAAATTAGGTCCAGTTTGTTTTGAGAGGGATGTCCCACTTTATTACAAGCTTTAAATAGTTTATAATAATCAGATAATGCTAGATATATAAATCTATAAATAAAGATATTAATTATCACATGATTATCATTGGTACAAAAATGTGTGTTCCTAGGCGGCGCCGTGCTTTTTGTGACACCTATTCAGGAGCGCCTACATCTTTTTTTTCAAATATAGGAGATAAGGAAGCGGTTATAATGAGCAGCATACAGACAAAAACAGACATTATTTTAATTGGTGCCGGAGTCATGAGTGCGACTTTGGGATCTTTATTGAAAGAGTTAGCACCGGAATGGGAAATTAAAGTGTTTGAGAAGCTCGCAAGTTCTGGAGAAGAAAGCTCGAACGAATGGAATAATGCAGGTACCGGCCATTCTGCACTATGCGAACTAAACTATACATCTGAAAAATCAGATGGGTCTATAGATATTAGCAAAGCTATACAAATTAATGAACAGTTTCAGCTCTCAAGACAGTTTTGGTCTTATCTTGTAAACCGTAATTTGATTCAAAATCCGCAAGACTTTATCATGCCAATTCCTCATATGAGTTTAGTACAAGGGGAAAGTAATGTAACTTTTTTGAAAAAACGATTTGAAGCGCTGTCAAGCAATCCCCTGTTTCAAGGGATGGAATTTTCCGATGATCCTGAAAAACTGAAGGAATGGATTCCGCTGATCATGGAAGGCCGGACAACCAATGAACCGATAGCGGCAACAAAAATTGACTCAGGAACAGATGTCAACTTTGGTGCTTTAACCCGCATGTTGTTTGATCACTTACGGAGCAAAAACGTCGAGATAAACTATAAACATAGTGTTAAAGATATTAAGCGTGCTAACGATGGCTCTTGGGAAGTGAAAGTGCATGATATTGATAGCGATACTATGGAAAAGCATTCAGCAAAATTTGTCTTTATCGGCGGTGGCGGCGGAAGTCTGCCGTTACTACAAAAAACTGGCATTCCTGAGTCAAAACATATTGGAGGATTTCCGGTAAGTGGATTATTTTTGGTATGCAACAAACCGGAGATTGTCGAGCAGCATCATGCAAAAGTATATGGTAAGGCTAAGGTTGGCGCTCCCCCCATGTCCGTACCGCATCTTGATACTAGATTTATTGAGAATAAAAAATCTTTACTATTTGGACCGTTTGCTGGCTTCTCACCCAAGTTTTTAAAAACTGGATCCAATATGGATTTGATAAGTTCCGTAAAGCCGAATAATGTCCTGACTATGTTAGCTGCAGGAGCAAAGAATATTCCATTAACAAAATATCTAATCCAACAACTCATGCTATCAAAAGAACAACGGATCGAAGAGTTACGTGAATTTATTCCCAATGCTAAGATTGAGGATTGGGATATCGTGACAGCTGGCCAACGTGTGCAAGTGATCAAGGATACGGAGGCAGGCGGAAAAGGGACCCTTCAATTTGGGACAGAAGTAGTTAGTGCTGCTGATGGTTCAATCGCTGCATTGCTAGGGGCATCTCCTGGTGCGTCTACTGCGGTTCACGTTATGCTGGAAGTATTAGAAAAATGTTTCCCACAACATATAAAAGAATGGGAACCGAAAATATTGGAGATGATCCCTTCCTATGGCTTGTCGCTAGTGGAAAACCCAGAATTTTTCGAGGATATTCATACTTCAACGGCACAGACACTTAATCTAACCGAAAAGGAATTGGTCTATAGCTAATTTTTAACATTTTGGCGGAAGAGTATCATCATAAAAACTAAGAGTAAAGAAACGGGAATTGGATGATCCAATTCCCGTTTCGATTTCGATTACAACAGACTAATAATAATGATCCACATTTATTTTTATCTATGCTACATTAAAGGAAAAAAGTGTTATTCCAAAAGAGGCATTAAACCGTGAATTCACAACTGACAGTCGATATTACGGTAGCTGGAGTGGCTGAGGTAATGAAAGGTACAGAGGAAACGCTGCATCAGCTGTTGAATAAAGCTGATAAAGCTTTATATTCCGCAAAAAGAGAAGGGCGTAATCAAGTGCAAGTCTATACAGCCATTTAGAAACTAATAAATAGTAAGTTAATGCCTCCAAAATGGGAGGCATTTTTGAATTATGTTAGTTTAACAATATAGTCAGCCAGCTAAAGTGTAATGGCAGATTTGTGACAACCTTCTAATAGAATTTTGAACATTTATTGAAAACGCTTAAAAATTTTTTATAAAAACGATTGAATGATGACTTTATCCGAGGTATTATAGAAACAGATAAAATGTTCACGTTAACATACTGAATGAACAAACCAAAGAATACAATCATTAAAATGGAATGAATCCAAATTTTTTCCAGTAAATATGTTAACGTTAACAAAGCATTTTGCGGTCAACTTAAACTTTCTTTCAAATGGCCAAAATATAAATTTACAGGAAGATGGTGAAGAATATGCAAAAATTCATGGATGATAATTTTCTTTTAAAAAATGAAACAGCCGTCCGCTTATATCATGATTATGCAAAACAAATGCCAATCATCGATTACCATTGCCACTTAAGCCCAAAGGAAATCTATGAAAATAAAACCTTTAAAAATATTACGGAAATCTGGCTTTATGGAGATCATTACAAATGGCGTTTAATGAGAAGTAATGGTATAGAGGAAGAGTTAATCACTGGAAGTGCAAGTGACTATGAAAAATTCATGGCTTGGGCAAGAACAGTCCCAATGACAATTGGTAATCCATTATATAACTGGACACATCTAGAATTACAAAGGTTTTTTGGGATTTATGATTTACTCGATGAAGAAAGTGCACCACATATTTGGGATAAGGTTAATACCTTATTAAATAGTGAGGGCTTTGGAGCAAGAGATTTTATTAAAAAATCAAATGTAAAAGTCGTTTGTACAACCGATGACCCAACAGACAGTCTTGAGTATCATCTTAAATTGAAAGAAGAAACTAATTTTGATGTCAAGGTGCTGCCAAGCTTTAGACCTGACAAGGCTTTAGAGATTAATAGAGACACCTTTCAGCAATGGGTTGCAACGCTTCAAGCTGTATCAGGTGTTTCAATCGAATCCTATGAAAATTTTCTAGAGGCACTTGAATCAAGAGTTAGATTTTTTGATTCCGTTGGCTGCAAAGTCTCGGACCATGCTATTGATCAAATGATGTACGCTGATACGACAAAAGAAGAAGCAGCTGTCATTTTTAATCAAGCATTACAAGGAAATAAGGTTTCCATTGAAGATGAAAAGAAATTCAAAACATTCACCTTTAAATTTTTAGGCAAACTTTATAGCGAGCTGGACTGGGCTATGCAATTCCACATTAATGCATTAAGAAATAATAATAGTAGAATGTTTGAAGCAATGGGTCCTGACACTGGCTGGGATTCGATTAACGATGAATCGATTGCGAAGCCATTATCAAAATTATTGAACTTGATTGAACAAGAAAGCGGACTTCCAAAGACCATCATCTACTCATTAAATCCTAACGACAACAATATCATTGCCTCTATGATTGGTAATTTTCAAGGCGGCGGAATCCCAGGGAAAATTCAATTCGGTACAGCCTGGTGGTTTAATGATACGAAGGATGGAATGATTGAACAAATGAAGTCATTATCCAATATGGGGCTTTTCAGCCGATTCATTGGAATGCTGACTGATTCCAGAAGTTTTCTATCTTACACAAGGCATGAATATTTTAGAAGAATCGTATGTTCCCAGATTGCCGAATGGGTTGAAAACGGGGAAGTTCCGAATAACATTGAGTTTTTAGGGAGTATTGTCCAAGGTATTTGTTATCAAAATGCTAAAGAATACTTTGGGTTTGAGCTATAAAAAAAGTCCCACCCTTTACTAGTATTATTGCAGTAATACTAGTAAGGTGGAACACCAAGAAAAATTAATCAATAAATTATATCAAAAATTCACTCCTTGTTTCAAGTAGACACATCGTTTAAAAGGTAAAATACCAAAGTTTTTAAGGTTTTATGGAAACGGATTCAGTAGACTGGTTGAATTAACTAATTATGTATAAACTGCAGGTCCTTATTATATAAAGGTGGTGTATTTATGGCAGACAATATGGCAAGAACATTAAATAAAGATAATAGTACTTCAGATCAAGGCTCAGGGAAAATTACCACAAAAGAGAAAGTTAGTTATGGATTTGGTGACTTTGGAAACGGCTTCATGTTTGACTTAGGTCAGTCCTATTTAATGCATTTCTATACAGACATTGCGGGCATTAGTGCAGCAGCCGCAGCAGGTGTTTTTTCAATAACAAAAATCTTTGATGCTTTTATGGATCCGTTGGCAGGTTCATATATCGATTCAAGGACACCTGGTAAACGAGGTAAATTCCGCCCTGTTATGATGCTAGCTTCCATTTTGCTCGCAGTTATGACGGTCGTTACATTTACAATGCCTGACCTTTCAATGGGTGGAAAAATTGCTTGGGCTTATGGTACCTATATGGCATGGGGTCTAATCTATTCCTTTACAAATGTTCCTTATGGTTCCTTGGCTTCCGTTATGACGAGGAATGTTGGCGAGCGTTCGATTATGGCATCAACACGACAAGCGGGATCAATCGGTGCCCAATTAGTTACGGGCGTTGCCTTTGTTCCAATCTTGATGCTATTCCCAAGTCAAAAAATAGGTTATCCAATAACGGCTGCCATTATGGCATTAATAGGTGTTATTGGTTTTTGGATTTGCTATAAAAATACTAAAGAACATATTAAAGTTGAAAACTCTAAAGGAAAAGAAAAGCAGTCAGCGAAAGATTATTTCCGAGTTGTCTTCACAAACCGTCCATTATGGTGCTTAATTTTAATGACCTTGTTTACGATTTCAGCCATGAATACAAATAACGCAATGATGATTTATTTTTGCCAATATAACCTTGGCCACGTTGGGTTGCAGCCAATTATTAACTTCATCCAAATGGGTAGTTCAGTTGCAGGTATTGCGTTAATTCCTATGCTAGTACGCCGCTTTGGCAAAAAGAAAACAGCGATGGCGGGTCTCTTAATTGGTGTCCTTGCCGATGGTTTAAACTTTATTATCCCAACAAATATTTATAGTTTTATCGTCTTAGTTTCAATCGGTTATGCGGCATTAGCGATTTCAAACGGTGTAACATGGGCATTTGTTTCAGATACGATTGATTATGGACATTGGCACACTGGTGTTCGTAAAGAGGGTGTTACGTATGCAGCATTTAACTTCTCTCGTAAGATTGCACAGTCGCTTGCTGCTCTAGTTTCCGCTGGTGTTCTTGCTGCCACTGGATATATTGCGAATGCTCACCAAACTGCTGGAACACTCCTGGGGATTAAGGGGACAATGACTCTTTATCCAGCGGTTGCCTTACTGCTTGCTGCGGTCATTCTTGGCTTGCTATACAATTTGTCTGATGATAAATTCAAAAGCATTGCCCACGATTTAAATAATGGACGTTGGGAAAAAGGGCGTTTCTAAGTATAAAATAATATAGACATGGGGATCTCCACTCCCCCCTCTTTTACAGCTAAGGCTATAATAGTATTCAAAAATTGGCGCTACTGGTAAAATTAGAAGCGGAAGGTTAGAAAAAGGGTGAACAAACATGGTTACAATTAAAGATATTGCAAAACTGGCAAATGTATCCCATACGACTGTGTCCCGTGCGTTAAATGACAGTCCGCTTATCAAGCCAGGAACCAAAAAAAAGATACAAGAATTAGCTGCGCAGTTGAATTATATACCTAACTTTAATGCCAAAAGCCTTGTCATGCAAAAATCCTATACGATAGGTCTTTTCTTTACAAGTATATCAAATGGTACATCACCTAGTTTCTTTGTAGACACAGTAAACGGTGTTAATAATGTCATCAATGAGAATTACAATTTATTTATAAGAGGCATAGATGATTATCATGACTTTTCATCGATTCATCAGAGACGATTCGATGGGATTATTTTAATGAGCCAAAGTGAAGTGGATAATGCCTTTATCTATCATGTCCTTCATCAAAAAATTCCGCTTGTTGTGATTAATAGAGAGGTTAGCGATCAGTCTATTATTAATATTTTATCGAACGACCGAGAAGGTTCTTGTCAGGCTGTAAAGTATCTTATCCAAAAGGGTCACAAGGATATTGCGATTATTGAAGGGATTAAAGGGTTTAAATCTTCATTGGAGCGGAGAGAAGGATATTTAAAGGCATTGATTGATGAGCAGATTCCCATTCAGAGCGAATATATTGTTAACGGAAATTATGATATGGAAAGCGGATATAAGGCAATGGAAAAATTGTTGTCTTTAAAAAACCCGCCAACAGCCGTCTTTAGTTCCAATGATGATATGGCGGTAGGCGCTCTCAATGCTGTATTTGCAAAGGGACTAACCGTACCTGGGGACATTTCTGTCATAGGTTTTGATGATATTCAAATTGCACGATATACCAACCCTTCATTAACAACCGTCAAGAAACCAATTGAGAAAATTAGCAGGCTCGGTGCAGAAAAGGTTTTGAAAGCTGTCGAAAGTCAAGAGATTAAGGGCGAAAAGATATTTGTTGAAACAGAGTTAATGATAAGAAAGTCCGTTTCAACTTGGAATTAATTATTTTCCCGTTTGTAAGTAAATACTTATAAACGGGTTTTAAGTATGATAATATGTTCACGTGTGCATAAAAGGAGGAACCATTATGCAAAAACTAAACAAAAAAACAATCGAAGGTTATAAAAACTATCCTGAAAAGGTGTTGCAATTTGGAGAAGGAAATTTTTTAAGGGCGTTTGTTGATTGGCAAATTGATGTTCTGAACAAGAATACGGATTTTAATGGCAGTGTGGTGGTCGTCCAGCCGCGAGGAAGTAAAATGGTAGAAAAAATCAATCAACAAGATGGCTTGTATACCCTTTATTTGCAAGGCATGAAAGATGGAAAGCCGGTGAAAGAGCATACCTTAATTGATGCTATCAGCAGGGGCATAGATTTATTCACTCAATACGATCAATTTGTAGAGTTAGCAAAAAATCCTGACCTTCGGTTTATTTTTTCTAATACAACAGAAGCTGGAATTGCCTATGATGAAACAGATCGCTTAGAAGATCAGCCGCAAAAAAGCTACCCAGGAAAACTTACAGCCTTCCTATATCACCGCTTCCAAGCTTTTAATGGGGATATAAATAAAGGATTCATCGTTATTCCTTGTGAATTAATTGAGTGTAACGGTGAAAAATTGAAAAAAATTGTTCTCCAATATGCGATCCAATGGAACCTTGGTGAGGAATTTATTCAGTGGCTAAGCGAAGCAAATACCTTCTGTTGCAGCCTTGTGGACCGAATTGTCCCAGGTTTTCCAAGAGATACAATTGATGAAATGACAGAAGAGCTTGGTTACAAAGATGATTTAGTTGTAGTCGGCGAACAATTTTATTTATGGGTGATTGAAGCCCCGCAATGGATTAAGGATGAGTTTCCAACACATTTGGCGGGTCTAAATACATTATTCGTGGATGACTTAACCCCATACCGGACAAGAAAAGTACGAATTTTAAACGGTGCTCATACAGCCATGACTCCAGTCGCTTATTTATATGGCTTAAATACTGTCGCCGAAGCAGTTGATCACCCAGTAGTGGGGTCCTATATTAAGGAACTAATTTTTGATGAAATTATTCCAACCTTAGATCTTCCAGTTGAAGAATTAACCCATTTTGCTGATGCAATACTCGAAAGATTTATGAACCCATTTATCAAACATTTTCTTATGAGTATTTCGCTCAATTCAATGTCTAAATATAAAACGAGAGATCTGCCATCGTTATTGGAATTTATTGACCGAAAGAAAGAATTGCCAGCCAAGCTTGTATTTTCCCTTGCAGCGCTTATTTCTTTCTATAAAGGAAAAAGAGGAACAGAAGATATTCAATTGTCAGATGATCAGGATATTCTTAATTTGTTTCATCAGCAATGGGGAACATTTGCTGGAACAGTTGAAAGTTTAAGAGCCATTGTCAAAACAGTCTTAGGATATGAGAAGATTTGGGAATTGGACTTAAATGCAGTTCCAGGATTAACGGATATGGTGACAAATTATCTTTATGAAATTGAAACAAAGGGAATGAAAAGCGCGATTGAAGCTGTCTTAGAAGTAAAAGTTGAACAATAGGGGGAGAAACAATTATGTTAGAAATTATTCAAATCAATGAGAATGATAATGTAGTAGTTGCCTTAAAGGACCTGGTAATGGGTCAATCTATTGAAGTAAATGGAAATGAAGTTGTCTTAAAAGAAGATATTAAAAGAGGCCATAAGGTTGCTATAAAGGACATTCAGGAAAATAAAAATGTGGTCAAATACGGTTATGCAATCGGGCATGCAAAAGAGGTTATTCATGCTGGGGAACATGTCCATACTCACAATACAAAAACAAATCTTGATGGTATTCAAGACTACCAATTTAACCAAAAGCTGACGGAAAATCCATATAAACAAGAATCGTTAAATTTTAAAGGCTTCAAACGTCAAAACGGTCTTGTTGGTATCCGTAACGAACTCTGGATTGTCCCAACAGTTGGCTGCGTTAATGGTGTAGCAGAAACGATCATTAAGCGGTTTGTAAAAGAAGTTGGAGATATCAGCCCATTCGAGGATATTCTTGTCCTAAGACATAACTACGGATGCTCCCAGCTTGGGGATGACCATACTAATACAAGGGACATATTGCGTGATGCGGTCCTTCATCCAAATGCGGGTGGTGTACTTGTGTTGGGTCTTGGATGTGAGAATAATAATTTATATGAATTTAAAGAGAGTCTTGGCGGATATGATGAGGATAGAGTAAAGTTTCTTGTTTCTCAAGAGGTTTCAAATGAAATAGAGGCAGGAGTAAAGTTATTAAAGGAAATCTATGAGAATGCTAAAAATGATCAGCGTGAAAGTGTACCATTGTCTGAATTGAAAATTGGTCTAAAATGCGGCGGTTCAGATGGACTGTCTGGTATTACCGCCAATCCATTGCTTGGCAGACTGTCAGACTTCCTTGTAGCTCAAGGTGGAACTACAGTTTTAACTGAAGTTCCTGAAATGTTTGGTGCTGAGACGATTCTCATGGAACGGGCAGCAAATGAAGAAGTATTTTCTAAAACAGTTGAACTAATCAATGACTTTAAACAATATTTTATGGCCAATAACCAGCCTGTCTATGAAAATCCATCACCAGGGAACAAGGAGGGCGGCATCACAACACTAGAAGATAAATCACTTGGCTGTACCCAAAAAGCAGGAACATCGGTGGTGGTGGACGTACTTAAATATGGAGAGAGAATTAAGAAAAAGGGTTTAAATCTTTTAAGCGCCCCAGGAAATGACCTTGTTGCTGCTTCAGCATTAGCATCGGCTGGCTGTCAATTAGTTCTCTTCACCACTGGCAGGGGTACACCATTTGGCACATATGTCCCTACGATGAAGGTATCAACGAATACACCGCTTTATGAAGCAAAGCCTCATTGGATTGACTATAATGCTGGCGTATTGCTTGAGCAGTCAGGCGATGTCGTTTTGCGTGATTTTATTGACTATATTATTAAAGTAGCGAGCGGAGAACTCGTAAACAATGAAAAAAATGAATTTAAAGAGATTGCTATTTTTAAGACAGGCGTTACTTTATAAGCCTTTTACTATAACGAAGCCGTGGGAACGATCAATTCTACTTTAGGAGGACAAAACATTGGCAAAAGATTTACTGTCATTACTTACAAAGGAAAAAATAATCGCAATTGTCCGGGGAATTCCAATGGGCAGCGGGGAGCAAACAGCCAAAGCTCTAGCCGAAGGAGGAATTTCATTTTTAGAGATTACTTTAAATACGGATGGCGCCTTAAATATGATTGACGAAATCAAGGGGAAATTTGGAGAAGGAATAAGAGTAGGTGCTGGGACTGTTTTAAATCTTAAAATGGCAAAGGAAGCGATACAAGCCGGTGCTGAATACATCATCTCTCCTAACCTTGATGAAGAGGTATTAACATATGGGCTTGAACAAGGTGTGGAGGTCTGGCCAGGAACCATGACTCCTTCCGAGATTGTCCGGGCTTATAATCTCGGGGCAAAGGCGGTCAAAGTATTTCCAATCGGTTCCCTAGGAGTGAAGTATATTAAGGATTTACGGGCGCCTCTTAATCATATTCCGATGGTTGCCACGGGTGGAGTTAATTTAGATAATATCAAGGAAGTTCTGAGTTATGGTGCAGTTGCTGTAGGTCTCGGGGGAAATCTCGTAAATAATAGCTTGATTGAAAAAGGAGATTTTGAGAAAATTACTCAGATGGCAGCATCGTATACCAAACTAGCCAAAGAGGTGGAGGAGAATGCAGCAAAATAATCGAGCCGATGTGGTGACAATCGGTGAAAGTATGGTTCTATTTCAGCCGATGGGTGAAAAGGGAATTAAGTATGAATCCCTTTTTACAAAGTCATTGGCTGGAGCAGAATCAAATGTTGCGATTGGACTAACTCGTTTAGGGAAAAAGGTTAGATGGATTAGTAAGGTAGGCAACGATCCTTTTGGTGATTTTATCTTGTCAACGCTTGCGGGAGAAGGAGTGGATGTATCCAATACCCTGCGTGATGAATCATCCCCTACAGCTGTTTACTTTAAAGAAACAAAAGCTTTTGGAGATCCAACTGTGTACTATTATCGGAAAAACTCCGCAGCCAGCAAGATGGAACCGCTTGATGTTCGTCCAGAGTGGCTAGAAGGCGCAAGACACTTACATGTTACAGGAATAACACCTGCATTAAGTGATAGTGCTGCTGATGCTATTCAAAAAACAATGGAACTTTCCAGAGAAATGGGGCTAACGATTTCTTTGGATCCTAATCTAAGGAGAAAGCTTTGGAGTGAGGAGCAGGCAAGAAAGGTACTGCTTTCTCTTATCCCATTATGCGATGTGTTCCTTCCAGGTGTAGAAGAAGCAGAATTTCTCATCGGGAAACAATCAGTTGAAGAATACGGCAGGCAATTCCTTGAAATGGGGCCAAAAGTAGTTGCATTAAAGCTTGGTGAAGAGGGCTCGATTGGTTTTATGGAGGGGACTTCAATCAAAGCAGCTCCTCATGTGATTCAACAGGTAATCGATACAGTTGGTGCTGGGGATGCATTTGCGGCTGGCTTTGTGTCTGTCTTTTTAGACAATCAAACTGACATGACACCAGCTTCTCTGGAAAAAGCCTTAACTCGAGCAAATATTATGGGTGCATTGGCCACCCAATTTAAAGGTGACTGGGAAGGTATACCTGCGTTAGATGAGCTGGAGGCAATTGCGTCAGGGAAAATGGAAGTAAAGAGATAATTTTGTTTCTTTTTCTATGAAGGATCGATATTTGATCTAATCCCAATGCATTAAATGAAAATTTACGATAAAAAAGCCAAGACTAGAATGTAATGTGTACCCGTTGTAAAGGACATTTTAAAAAAAGCCTAGGCAGATTTAAGAAGATGATCTCTGTATTGAACAGGGGTCATCTTTTTTAAATTCCATTGGAATCTATAGTGATTGTATTACATCATATATTGCTTAATTTCTCTTTTTAGCTCCTCTAGGGTTGTACATTCTTTTATAGAAGCTTCATCTTTTAAATGGCCAAAGAAAGATTCCATAGGTGCGTTATCCCAACAGTTGCCTCTCCTTGACATAGATTGGCGTAGTCTAAGTTTTTTTACAGCTTTTTGAAAATCCGGATGTGTATAATGTACTCCCTGGTCTGAATGGATCAATGCATCTTTCACTTTTTTAAAGTGTTTATTCTTCTTTAGTTTTTTTAGGGTATCTGTGGCTAAATCAATGGTCATTCGTTCTGAAATATTATAGGCTAATAGTTCACCTGTGGAACCGTCTTTTATAGCTGATAAATAAGCTTTCCGACCTTCACCGTAAAATAAGTAAGTGATATCTGTTAGAAGAACTTTATAAGGGATTTCCTGCTTAAATTCCCGATTTAAAAGGTTAGGTACGACTCTATGTTCTTGCGTGGCTTTCATCATCCGTCGATAAGGATTTGCCTTTCTAATAGGGCAAATAATTCCGTATTTCTTCATAATTCTTCTAATCCGTTTTAAATTGTATTTAACATTAAATTGACCCGCCAAAGTCATTTTAATTTGACGTGCCCCTTTCTTACGTCGTTTAAAATGAAAGGCTTTTAGGATGATCTCCTTCACTTTCTCATCTCTCGCTTCTTTTTCTTCTCTTACTTTTTGTGACCTTTCAGAGAAATAATTATAATAACCAGACCGGGAAACACCAGCAACGTCACATAAATAGCTCACCATATTCTTTAACTTATACTTCTGTATAACTGAACGGATAAGGATAAACTTTTGATCAGTGGGTAAGGTTATAGGTTCCTTTTCAGCCCCCTTTCTGCAAATCGTATCTTTTTTAATAGTTCATTTTCTGCCTTTAATAAATTGTTTTGAGCTTCTAATCTCGCAAATTTCTCTTCTAGTGTTAGCTCCCTTTCACAAGATCTCCCTGAATTTTCACTTCTGGTATCACGTAGACCGGCTACTCCATTTTCTCTATAGGTTGCCCGCCATCTCTTACCAGCAGCTTTAACACGCTCCATTCCTAAAACACCAATATCGAATCCACATTGTTCAAAGATCTCTCTAGGTAGCTTTCCACCTGTATTTTCTTCAATGAAAAGATGTTTAAATTCATCTGTATAGGTAATTCCCTTTGAACTAACTGATTTAACATAAGGGTTTTTAGAAAGATTCTTAACCTCTTTCTCTGTAAATAATTTCTTACTCATCTTGGTTTCCCCAATTCCGTTTTTCTTAAGTATACAAAAAAGTACCCGATAGAGGACTTTTTTTAAGTGTCTACTCTATCGGGTACATTTTAAATGTAGTCTTGGTTTTTTTTAAATAGGCTGTGTTAATCTTGTATATTGATTTCCGCTCCAGGCGCCTCCGCTTTGAAACGTTACCGTTTCATTTGAATCATAAATTTGTACCGGTCGGCACGATAAGATGATCGTACATATTCAATTGGAGTTCCATCCTTTAAAAAGGTTTGTTGTTGAATAAGCATAATCGGAGCACCTTTTTTTATTTTTAAGAATTTAGCCTCCACTTGATTCGCAATTGACGATTCAATTACTTGTGAAGCGTGGTCTATTTGAAAATTTGATTGTTCTTCAATGTAGGCATAAACAGACTTTTTCACAATCTGTTCTGTCAGGCCTTTAACAAGATTTGCAGAGATATAATTTGATTCTAAAGCCATTGGAACATCATCAGCCAGCCGAATACGTTTAATCTCATACACGGGGCCATGCTCTTGGATCCCGAGCTGGCTGGCAATTTGGCTGGGTGCAGGAATAATTTCAAAGGATATTAATTGGCTCCCTGGTTTTAACCCTCTAGCAGCCATATCTTCAGTAAAGCTTCGTAAGCGATGAAGCGGTTGTTCAATTTTTCGCTCCGACACAAAAGTCCCTTTGCCTTGGATTCGGTGCAGATAGCCATCGTTCACAAGCTGAGTTAAGGCCTGTCTCACAGTCATCCGGCTGATTTGATATTTTTCAGCATACACTCGTTCAGGAGGAATGGAATCACCGGGTCTTAACTCACCTTTATCAATTAAATCCTTTATAAGCTCTTGAAGTTGATAATATATGGGGATGGGGGAATCCTTTTTAATCATTCTCCTCTCGTGCATCCTTTCTACTTAAACTCGGGAAACCGGTTTGCTTCTCGTTTAAAAGGACACGAGAGAGGATAACTCAACTGTGAACCTTTAAACCAGCAATTGCAGCCTTATCTGCAATAATTGTAACATATGGATGATTTTTCAGCACGGATGCTGGAAATTCTTCATCGATTGTATCTTCTGTTAAAAGTCTCTTCAGTGCATCCCTTTTTTGTTCTCCGGAAACGAGTAAAAGAATTTCTTTGCTTTTCATAATCGTGGCTATTCCCATCGTTAAGGCTTTTGTCGGAACTTCCTCTAAGCTGTTAAAATATCTTGCATTCGCTTGTCTTGTGGAGGCTGCTAATTGAACCACATGGGTTTCAGTATCAAAGGATGTTCCAGGTTCATTAAATCCAATGTGACCATTTGCTCCTATTCCAAGAATTTGTAAATCAATTCCGTTATGTTCGGCAATTAATTTCTCATAGGTCTTACATTCTTTTAGGACATCATCGGCAGTTCCACGTGGAACAAATGTGTTCTGCTTTTGAATGTTAATATGATTAAAAAGGTTATCGTTCATATAGTAACGATAGCTATTTGGGTTATCTGCAGAGAGGCCAACATATTCATCCAAATTAAAGGAAGTAACTTCTCGATACGAAGTTCCCTTTTTTTGATGATCAGCGATTAAATTCGCATAGATCCCCATAGGTGTTCCGCCTGTGGCAAGTCCAAGTTTAATGTTTGGAGATTGATTCACTTTTTGAATAATATAATCTGCAGCGATTTTACTCATATTTTGATAATCTGTGGCTTCAATCAGCTTCATTTTGTTTTTCCTCCCTTAGTGTAGGCAACCTTTCCGCGGCATATTGTCAGATAAACATCCAAGTTCTCGTCAAGGATCACAATATCCGCATCTTTTCCTTCCGAAATGCTGCCCTTCCGATCAAAAATATTCAGTTGTTTGGCTGGATTTACAGCAGCCATTTCAACCGCCTCTTCTATTTTGCATCCGGTAAAAGCTAATACATTTTTTACCCCTTGACCCAATTTTAAAATACTTCCTGCAAGAGTTCCGTCACTCAAGGTGGCTCTTCCATCCTGGACGATTACATCCTGTCCGCCTAAATCATAATGCCCATTTTTTAGACACTTTGCCCGCATAGCATCGGTAATTAGAATAATTCCCTTTTTCCCTTTTTGCTTGTAAGCGAGTTTCACCATTTCGGGATGGACATGCACACCATCTACTATTAATTCTGCCTTTAACTCTTCTTTTAAAAAAGCTGCTCCTACCACGCCAGGTTCACGGTGATGCAGTCCCCGCATTTGATTGAATAGATGGGTTACATGGTTTGCTCCAGCGTCGATGGCCTCGATTACTTCCTCAAATGTTGCGTCAGAATGGCCAATTGAAGCAATAATTCCCTTTGTTTTTAAATATCGTACCAGCTCGAGTCCGTCTGGCAGCTCAGGTGCGAGTGTGACAAGCTTAATGGTTTGATTAGCAAGGTCTTCCCATTTTTTAAACAGTTTCAGACTCGGATTAATAATATGCTGAATCGGTTGAGCGCCAGCTTTCTTTTTATTAACAAACGGACCTTCAAGATGGATACCAAGTATTTCCGCCCTGCCTGGAGATTGATCTTTTTTAATGTAGTGTCCGGCATTTATTAAGGCTTCTTCGATGTTCTTTTCTTCTTGGGTCATGGTAGTGGCTAAAAAGCTTGTGGTTCCTTCGCCCGGCAGAGCCTGGGCCATGATCTCCAAAGCTTCTTGTGTGGCGTCCATCGTATCGGCACCGTTTGCCCCGTGGATATGAACGTCGATAAAACCGGGAACGGCCTTATAGGATGAAGGAATGTCAACTGCCTCCCATTCTTCCTCGAAAGTAAGATTTTCTATTGAACCTAATTCCACGATCTTTTCATCTTTTATTTTTATATATCCATTTTCAATCCAATGATCTTCAGAATAAATTTGAATTCCCTTGAGCAAAATAGGTTTAAATTTTGTAGCCATTTTCATTACATCCTTTCTAGACACCGTAATTTTATCATTTACAAAATATAGATGTCTATACCAATTTTCGTTGGGAATTATCGGTATCCACTTATATTATATGATGATAAGCAGCTCGTTTACCAATAATTTCAACTATATTGGTATAGACAACTATAATAGTTGGATGGTATGATGGTCCCTGTGATATAAAACGCTTACACATAAAAAGAGGAGAGATGCTTCATGTTAGGATTTTTACAACGGATTGGGAAGGCGTTAATGCTTCCGATCGCCGTTTTACCAGCTGCTGGTCTGTTATTACGTTTTGGTCAGCCAGACTTGCTGAATATTCCCTTTATCGCAAATGCAGGTAATGCTGTTTTTGCAAACTTAGCTTTAATTTTTGCTATTGGTGTTGCGATGGGATTTGCAAAGGATAGTAACGGGGCTGCAGCATTATCAGGGGCGATTGGTTACTTGGTCTTAACACAAGGAACATTAGCCATTGATAAAGATATAAATATGGGTGTTCTAGGAGGAATTCTTACTGGGATTATTTCCGGACTATTATACAACCGTTTCCATGATATCAAATTACCTGAATGGTTAGGTTTCTTTAGTGGAAGAAGATTTGTACCGATTATTACTTCCGTAACAATGGTCATCATTGCTGGAATTGCTGGATTTATTTGGCCGCCGATTCAAGATGCTATTAATGGGGTCGGTAACTGGATCATTGGTTTAGGGGCACTTGGAGCAGGGATCTTTGGGATCCTAAACCGTCTGTTAATCCCGCTTGGTCTTCACCATGTTTTAAACAGTTTGTTTTGGTTTCAATTTGGGACCTTCCAGGGTAAATCAGGAGATATTGCCCGCTTCTTTGCAGGCGACCCAACGGCTGGAACCTATATGACAGGCTTCTTCCCGATCATGATGTTCGGATTACCTGGGGCAGCCCTTGCAATGATTGCAGCTGCTAAGAAAGAAAAAAGAAAAGCGATTGCTGGGATGTTTATCGGGGTAGCACTCACCTCATTCATTACAGGTATTACAGAACCAATTGAATTTTCATTTATGTTTATTGCTCCACTGCTGTATGGAATTCATGCCTTATTAACGGGCCTTTCATTTGTAATCGTAACTTTGTTAGGAATTAAGGACGGCTTTACCTTCTCAGCCGGCGCTATCGACTATATTTTAAACTATAATATTGCGCAAAAGCCGCTGCTTTTATTACTGGTTGGGATCATTTATGGAGTTGTTTACTTTGTTGTTTTTTATGGCGTAATTAAAGCGTTTAATATTAAAACGCCTGGCCGTGAAGATGAAGAAGAGGAACCGGAAGAAAAAGAAACGATTGAATCAGTTGCAGGGACAAACAAATTTGAAACGATGGCATATCATTTTATCAATGATATTGGCGGTAAGGAAAATATTACAAATATTGATAATTGTGCCACACGTCTTCGTTTAAATATTAAGGACATGGATAAAGTTAGAGATTCTGCGTTAAAATCACATGGTGCAAAGGGCGTTATGAAATTAAACAAAACAAACCTTCAAATCATTGTCGGGACAGAGGTTGAATTTGTAGCGGATGCCATGAAGAGATTGGATACAAAGTCAGTAAGTATTTCGTCTGGGCAAGATTTGACTGCTGAAGCTCAAAACTATCTGCCGTTAAGTGAACAAGATTTTGTGATGCCGATTGAAGGGGAAATAATTCCAATCACTGAAGTAGAGGATCAAGTATTTTCACAAAAAATGATGGGTGACGGCTTTGCGATTATTCCTGCCAAGGGTTCTGTAGTTTCTCCTGTTGATGGAGAAGTGATCAATGTTTTTCCAACGAAACATGCAATCGGCCTTAAATCAAAACAGGGATATGAGATTTTGATTCATATTGGTATGGATACCGTAAATTTAAAAGGGGAAGGTTTTACTGTCCTTGTTAAGGATGGGGATTCAATCTCGAAAGGCCAGGAAATGATAAAATTTGATTTAGAAAAGATTAAGCTTTCAGCAACGTCAACCGTTTCTCCTGTTGTTTTTACAAACTTAACCAGATTAAATATAAAGAAACAAGGGAAAGTTTCACAGGGCGAAAGTGGGATTATTTCGGTAGAGTAACGGACGGCAGGACGTTCGAATCATTTTTAAAATAATCTGTTTCTCCCGTTTTAAAACCTTGAGGATGGTTATAGTACAAAATACATCATTAATTAAGGAGGCTTTATTACGTGGAGAAACTACTTCAAAATCAAGTTGCTTTTGTTACAGGGGCCGGATCAGGGATAGGCAGGGCAGCGGCTATCAAGCTGGCGCAAAATGGAGGCAAGATCGCCCTAGTCGATTTGCATAAAGAAAATGTGGAAGAAGTGAAACAGCAAATCGAAGAAATGGGCAGTGAAGCACTAGTCCTAGAAGCCAATGTTTCTCATCCAGAGGAAGTAGAGGAATGTTACAAACGAACGGTTGACCAGTGGGGAAGATTAGATGTTGTCTTTGCAAATGCTGGTATTAATGGGGAAGTTGCTCCAATCGAGGATTTGAACCCGAAGGATTGGGAATTGACTATCTCCAATAATTTAACTAGTACCTTTCTAACTGTCAAATATGCAATTCCTCATTTGAAGTCTAATGGTGGAAGTATTATTATTACTAGTTCTATCAATGGAAACAGAGTATATAAAAACTTTGGCATGTCTGCATATAGTACATCCAAAATCGGTCAGATGGGCTTTGGGAAAATGGCAGCACTAGAGCTTGCTAACTATAAGATTAGAGTCAATATGGTCTGTCCAGGGGCTATAGATACGAACATCAATGAGAATACATGGAAAGAGAAAGAGAATTTAAAAAAGGTTGAAATACCTGTTGAATATCCGCAAGGCAGCCAGCCGCTTGAACATAAAGCAGGATCGTCTGAACAAGTCGCCGACCTAGTCCTATTCCTAGCCTCCAGCCAATCAAGCCACATCACAGGAAGCGAAGTCTATATTGACGGGGCAGAATCCTTATTATAATTTTTGGTGCCTGACACCATAAAAAGACAAATAGTAAAAAATGTCCACTCAGCGTGGACATTTTTTTTTGTTGTTTTTTAGTTTAGGTCGATGAGTATAAAGCTTTCATCATCGCTTTTAAGGTAGAGATTTTTTTCCTGATTTAGCGACTGTAAAATTTTTTCTTTTAGTTTTAATAAAGGTAATGTGACCGTCTCCCTTAATAAGGGAGCTAAATGATTTGACGCGAGGGGATCAACACCGTCTGTGTACAGGAGCAATCTGCCTCCCTTTTTGAAGGTGAATGTATTTGCCTTAAATTCTATACCCTCAAAGGTTCCAAGTGGCGGGGCTGTAGAAGATAATTCATATTGTTTTCCGTCAGAGCCCTGCCATAGAGCAGGCGGATGACCTGCATTGATATACTCGATTATTTGTTTATCTGTATCAATTGAAAGAACGATAGCGGTAGAATAATGCCTAGCCTCCTCATTGTTCTGAAACAATTTGTGAAGGTGGCGATCCAGTTCTTTCATCACAATATCAACGGCCACACCTGCGGATAGTAATCTTTGAAACAGAGAATGAAGAGTCATCGTAATCAAAGCTGAAGAAATCCCGTGACCCATAACATCAAGCAGAATAACTCCATAGGTATGCTTATCCACTTGGTAAATCCCGTAGATGTCACCGGATAATTCACTAGAGGCATTGTAAAATACTTCCATTTGAACTTTTCCATTGTTAATCGGTTTGGTTAATGATGTTTCTTGGATGATTCTAGCAAGCTCCAGCTCTTTCTTTGTTTCGATTTTATATTTTTGATTTTGTTTGTTCAGTTCAAGCAGTTCTTCTTTTTGCATTTCCAGCTTTTTAAGAGTCGCCTCTAATTCTGCATTCGCTTGATCCTTTGCTTTTAATGCCTCTTCTGTTTGCCTTTTTGCTAGCAGCAATTCATTTTCATATTCGTTTCTTTTGCGCATGGGGATCAAAATGCATTCCAATACGGTTGTCTCTTTTCCCCTTTTTTGAAGAGCATTGATTAGAACAGGAATCTCTTCTCCCTTACTGGACACTAGCGAAATATACATTTCCTCTACCTTTTGTTCAAGTTTTATTAATGGGAAAAAGTAGAATTGAAAGAACAGACGGGCAGGGACGGTGAGAATAGAATTGATATGCTGTCCTCGTAAGGGATTTTGGGTGTAATCAAGTATTTTAAGTAATGTGTGATTAATGGATAAAATAATACCATCTTCAGATAGAGTTAGAAATCCACAAGGTGCATGATCGAGTTGTTCGTCCATTAAGTAGTAACTCCCCTAAACGCTAGGCTGCCAGCTATCGATGCTTCCTTCAGGTATTGGCGGATGAGGAGGATGGTTTCCTCGGGATGACTCATATGTGGGCAATGTCCTGTTGCCTCCATTATTTTCAACATACTGTTAGGCAGATGCTGATGTATGTACTCGCCCACTGCTACAGGAGCTATAATATCATTTGAGCATTGTAGAATAAGTGATGGTACCGTTACTTTTTTTAAATCACTGCGGTTGTCTGCGAAAAAGGCAGCCTCTGCAAATTGACGCGCAATAATAGGGTCAGTGGAACAAAACCGTTCTTCCAGCTGAAGTTTAACCTCCGGCCGCTCCGGATTATTCGTTACCGCCTGTGCAAAAACATTCGCCCAGCCTATGTAATTTTTCTCCATCATCTCAATTAAGCCTAAAAGCTCCTCTTTTTGAAAGCCTCCGTAATAATGCGGAGGGTCATTTAGATAGCGTGGAGAAGGGCCAATCATTACAAGATGAGAGAAGTACTCAGGATGACTCAATGATGCCAGTATACCAATCATACTTCCAACAGAGTGTCCTACAAATACAGCTTCTTTTAAATCTAAGGCTGAACAAATGTCCAATACATCCTGTGCATAGCCCTGAAGACTACTATATTTTTTTGAATCATAGGCACGAATGTCTGAACGCCCCGAACCTACATAATCAAATAAAACGACTTGGTAATCCTTTTCGAATGCGTCACAAACCGCCTTCCAAACTGTTTGATCACAGCCAAAGCCGGGAGAAAAAATAATCGTTTGTCTGCCTTTGCCTTTGACCTTGACATTATTCCGAACTAAAATATCCTGGTCCATCCTGATGCTCCTTTCTAGTATTATATATATATCATAACACTTACTTCCTAAGATTGGCATTTTCTGCTATAGTACTTCGGACCTCACTTTAAGAGAAAATTCTACTAAACTATTGGTATTTTTTATCCTTTCGTGAGGCGATAGTGCTTAATTCTATGTGGATCGGGGTGTTTACAGTCGTTGGAGGTCAAGCCGCCGTACCACCCTTCAGCTTAGTCGGCCCAGGGCTGACATACGGTCTTTACGGTCTCTGAAGAACGAATCGCCTTTTCCATCATAAGGCCTAGGTACTGATCCTGCGACGCTTCAGGCAGGCTATAAAAACTTGGACCACCCGCTAGATATTCCCCCATTTTTTTCAAGCAGGAAGCGATAGCTATTTCATCATCATAAAGCCGTGCCGGTATAAAAGGATTGCGATACACCCATTGCTCCCCAGCTAGGATTCCATCAAGGAAGTATCCTTCCTGGTTTTCTTCCTCACCTTTGTTGATGCGCTTGAATTCCAAGTGAACAGGTGTAGAATAGTCCGCCAACACAGTCAAGCGGTTATCGAAAATTTCCCCGCGGTCTCCACGAACCGATAAGTGGTTGGAGCGAATCCATGAACGATGCTGATCCTTAGTAAAATCATAGATTCCTAACTTTTGATCAAATTCTAGCCATGCTATGTCACGTTCAGCCATGATGATTTTTTCTTCTCTTGGAGCCCCGCCTCGATCAGGGCCGGCCGTGATGGGCGCTTCAAATCTCATTCCTCTAATCGTCGCTTCCTCAAAGCCAACGCCCAGCATTTTTCTCATTATGCTTATACCATGATAAAAGTGAGAAATAGAAACGGTGGCTTGTGTGACGTTCCCTAATCTTCCAGATTGAATCATAGAAAGTCTTGCTGCTTGGATTGGATGTAAATGATATTGTTCAGCAACCTGTATTTTAGCTCCTTTACAGGTAAGCCTCTCGTGCAGCGATAATAACCCCTCAACTGATGATGCCGGTGGAGTTTCCGCCAATGCAGGGATACCCAGTTCTCCTAATAGAAGTAGATATTCAGGGATGGCCGATCCACTAACCGATACGACCACAAAATCTGGGTTTTCGTTTTCCAAGAGTTCAGTTAAAGTCCGATAGGTTGAGACATTCCATTTCTGTTCTAACAATTTCCCGCTAGCTCCATCTCTTACAACCATTCCGCTAACACGAAATAAATCAGGAAGAGCCTGGGCAATTCTCAAATAATATTGTGCTCGAAAACTGGCACCGCCAATAATACTAAATGTAATCACTGTTCATTTCCTCCAATTCCGCTATGTAATAAAAACGCTGACTTAAAAGGTGATTGATGTATAATTTTTGCACACTCTGTTGATTGGAGCGTAAGGGCGCGAAGACTCCTAGGGAGTACGGGGCAGGGGAGACCCCACAGGCGCTTAAGCACCTGGTGCGAGTCAACAGACTCAACAGACTGATAAGAAAGAAGATGCCCCTAAAAGTTATACTTTTGGGACACCTTCTTTAACTGCTCATATATATTTTCACTTGTGTGTGTTACCATTTCTATTCATTTTCATTATAGGGATGAATCGTTTGAATGGTCCCATCGTCGTTATATTTTAGTTCGGTGTATTTTACACAGCGCTGGTGGTCTACTCCATCTGATAAAGAACTATCATGATAAAATAAATACCACTTATCGCCAAATTGCACAATCGAATGATGGGTCGTCCATCCTATTACAGGAGTTAGAATGGTCCCTTTGAAAACAAATGGACCTTGTGGACTTTTACTCATGGCATATGCGATGGTATGTTTAGTTCCAGTAGAATAAGAGAGATAATAATTTCCTTTGTACTTATGGACCCATGGGCCTTCAAAATATCTTCTATCCTCATCCCCAGCAAGGATTGGATTCCCTTCTTCATCCACAATGGAAATCTGTTGTGGTTTTTCTTTAAAAGCCAGCATATCTTCAGTTAATTCCGCTGCCATGGGCCCTAAAGCGGGTTCTGACTCAGCCGGGCCATCCCCATCAGGAAGAAAAGTGTCCGTCCGCCATTTCTCTAATTGACCGCCCCACAGTCCGCCGAAATACATATAGGCCTTTTGGTCATCATCCACTAAAACAGCGGGGTCAATGCTAAAACTGCCTGGTATGTAATTCTCTTCTGGTGTGAAAGGGCCAGCAGGATGTAAGCTAGTAGCAACTCCTATTCTGAAAATATCATCGTGATCTTTGGCAGGGAAAAATAAATAATATTTATTGTTTTTATAGGCAGCATCTGGTGCCCATAACTGTTTCTTTGCCCACGGTACATCCTTTACATGAAGTACTTCCCCGTGGTCTATACATGGCGAGTTAAAATCCTCGATTGACAGGACATGATAATCTTCCATCGCATAGTGTTCCCCGTTATGAGTTAGAGGTCCGTCATGATCAAGGTCATGGGAAGGATAGATATAAATTTTACCCTCGAATACATGGGCCGAAGGGTCGGCTGTATAGATATGTTCCACTAAAGGTGAATTGGGTTTTACGATTTTTTCCATGTTTTAGTCTCCTTACAATTTAAGATTTTAATTGTTTTTTAGTCATGAAGAATGTGCAAATAAAGGGAAGCGTTTTATATAGAACAAAAAATAGGGCAAATTTGTTTGAAAATAATAAATTTTATAATATACTTAGTTTATGCAAACAACAAACGAATGTCAAACACTGACTAGTAGTTGTTAGAAAGGGAGGGGTAGACATGAAAAAAGTAGTAATAACAGGTGGAAGCGGACTTCTGGGACGGGATGTCATAAAGGAATTTCTAGACCATGGTTATGAGGTTGTAAATGCCGATATAAAATACCCTAATGAACAGCTTTGTCGGACCATTATTACCGATTTAACAAATCTAGGTGAGGTATATGGCGTATTGGCTGGTGCGGATGCTGTCATTCATCTTGCCGCTATCCCAGTTGCTTACTCGCATCCAAACGAAGTGACCTTCCAGAACAATGTCATGTCCACCTATAACATTTTAGAAGCCGCGGGTAATTTAGGAATTAAAAAAGCTGTCATTTCTTCAAGTGAGTCGTCATATGGTATTTGTTTTTCAAAGCAGAATCTGCAGCCTCAATATGTACCGATAGATGAGGAACATCCACAATTGCCGGAAGAAAGCTATGGATTATCCAAGATTGTGAATGAAAAAACGGCCGATATGATTCACCGAAGAACAGGCATGCAAGTGGTGTCATTCAGATTAGGAAATGTCATTTCTCCAGAAATGTATAAAAATTTCCCTGGATTTATCCATGATCCTGAACAAAGAAGGACCATTCTTTGGAGTTATATTGATACAAGAGATGCTGCAACTGCTTACCGGTTGGCCATTGAGACAGACGGACTCGGATCAGTTGCCCTTAATATTGGCGCGGATGAAACCAGTATGGATATTGACAGCAAGCAATTAATGGAAATTTGCTATCCGGCTGTTAAGGATTTCCGTAAGGATTTATCAGGTTTCGCCCCATTGTTAAACAATGAAAAAGCAAAAAAGCTGTTAAATTGGCAGCCTGTTCATAAGTGGAGAGATTATGTAAAGAAATAAAACTTAAATTCGTAACTATTAATCGATTATGAAGGAGAGAGAATTTATGATTACTAGTCTAAAAAGTACTACGACATTACATAATGGTGTCAAAATGCCATGGGTAGGCTTAGGTGTTTTTTTGGTAAAAGACGGAGAAGAAGTTGTCAAATCCGTTAAAGCAGCTCTTGAGGCTGGCTATCGAAGCATTGACACAGCTGCAATTTATAAAAATGAAGAAGGTGTCGGCCAGGCGATTGCTGAATCAAACGTTCCCCGTGAGGAGCTCTTTATTACCACGAAAATTTGGAATGCTGATCAAGGATTTGAAGAGACATTAAAAGCATTTGATGTCAGTATGGAAAAGCTAGGGTTAGATTATTTAGACCTTCTTCTCATTCACTGGCCGCTTCCATCCCACGGGAAATACCTAGATACATGGAGAGCGCTGGAAAAACTCTATAAGGATGGCCGCGTTCGTGCCATTGGCGTAAGTAACTTTAAAGTCCATCACCTTCAAGATATTTTGAATAACTGTGAAATTAAACCAATGGTTAACCAGGTAGAATATCATCCACGGTTTAATCAAAGGGAATTACATGATTTTTGTAGGAAAAATGAAATACAGCTCGAAGCGTGGTCGCCATTAATGCAAGGAGGTCTTCTAGACGAGCCTGCATTAGTTGAAATTGCGGCGAAGTATGGTAAATCCACTGCTCAAGTGATTATCCGCTGGGATATTCAAACAGGGGTGGTAACCATTCCGAAGTCTGTTAAGCCCCACCGAATTGTTGAAAATGCGGATGTCTTTGATTTTGAACTTTCACAAGAAGATATGGATAAAATAAACGCCTTGAATCAGGATAAACGTATGTTTGCAGATCCTGATGAGTTTAGTAGAGTATAAACATAATAGATACCTTGAGGAGACTTGTCTGTGACGAGCCTCTTTTTTGTTAAATTAAATATCTAAAGTGAATTTGTCTTTTATTTCATTTGATAGACAAATAAAAAAACAAAAAATCGTCGATAACGATTTTTTGCCTTTTTGGCCGTTAACGGCTATCACTAATTGGATTAATCACGTTTAATAAACGACAACTGGTTCATTTTTGCTAAGATTGTCATACACGACCTTCATCACACTTGATGGGGTGTTGACACAGCCGCCAGATCCTGCGGTCAGGTAAGCGGTACTTGCCCAGTTTCTTCGCCAGCTCGCATCGTGGAACCCGCATCCACTAAGGGTAAATGGTGCCCAATATTGCACCTTAACAGAATAATTTGCATTTCCCACTTCACTTCCCTGAAGGATGGATGGTGTTTCTTTGTACATAACATACCATATTCCTTTCGGGGTATCTTCATGGGTATTATGTCTGCCGGTGACTACATTGCTTGTAAAGGTTAATTTCCCATTTTTATATAGCCAAATACGCTGTTCGGCAATGGACACTTCAGCATAGGTACCGCCAATTCCATTGTTGCTTGTTGCATTATAGCCGGTGCCGTATGTACTCCAGCCAACTCCATAAATATGGTCGGCCTCAAGTGCCTTTTCCCCATTTTCGAAGGCATCCTGGACCCGCTTTGTTTCCTTGGTGACATTAATGGCCCAGCCATAGGATTCTCCTTTTACTGAAACAACCGATCCTGAATGGGTTTTAAATTGGAAATCTTTATTTAAAGTGGATTGAGAGTCATTAATTTCCTTAATCCTGTTTTTTATGTCTTCTGAGTTAATGGTAACCTTCAAATCTCTTGTGACTGCTGCGTTTTGAATTAAATCACTGCCTTGTAAAGTATAAACTATATCCTGAACTTTATAATCAACATTACGATGGACAAGGTCCTGAAGCTTTTTTTCTTCTTTTACTATAATGGGACTTTCCTCTTTGATCGGCTGTATGTATTCAGGCTTCAAATGGATTTCACTTGTATATTCCTGTTTCTGATAATCCTTTAATAATTGAGTAACATCATACTGCATCCCGCCAACACTTTTAGAGACGACTATTTTGCCCTGCTCTAAACGGGCTTCCGCATCTTTGGGAGCTAATAAGCTCTTATTTAGAAAAAGGAGTTTTTCCTCTACAAGTTTTTTCATCGTTTGATTTCGGTACTGATCTACTTTTCCAGGTTGTAGTGAAAAGTTTCTTTCCTTTGAAGATGGCCAAAAGGTCTGTTGGCTTTTTAACAATTTCTTTACACTAGGTAAATCATGACTGGTAAATTCCATTTTCGTATCTTTTCCCTCGAAAATTCGATCTTCTCCGATAAAGACATGGTTTTTTAATACATCGGATCTTAATTTTTTTAATGCTTCGTCAGCAGTCAATCCGCCAACCTTTGTGTTATTGATCATGACATGCGCATTGAACTTGGTTGACTGATGATAGTACATCCCAGCAAATACCACCGCCATGATAACAATAAGACTGCTTCCAATGATGACTTTAACTTTACGCAAGACCTTCACCTCAAGGATAATTGGAAGATTCTTAATATTAAAATTATTAAAAATCTAGTATTTATTAGAGTATTTATTACTATTTCGATTATACCGAGATAATACCAAAATTTCACTCGATTGTTACTGTTTATAGTTAGAAAAGATAGATTATTAAAAGAATAAGGTATCGTTTATATGTATATTTGCTTGTAAAATGCATGATTTAGTGACTTATGAATGAGTAAAATAGTCACGAAAAAATAATGGGGATTATTGAAATAGAGATGGTTAAAAAGTAAATTATCCAATTTGGAGAGATTAGAACAGCTTTTATAAAACGCAGAACCACCTAATTGCCTAAGCAAATTAAAAAAGCTATGCATATTTTATTAAAGATCATTACTATTTTACGATAGTAAATAAAATGGATGATCAGCATGGTCTAATTTTTGCATAAAGAGGTGGTTTATTGGCACGAACATCATTGGCAAATATGTTGCAGAAGTCTTTTGCAAGGGCAAGTAATGAGCTTGAGAATCAAATAGAGACTGGACAAGCATTCATACACGAGGATGAGCCTGTAAAAACTTTTTTTACAACAGAAGAGGAAATTGACCAAATAATGAATTTCAACAGGAGTAAGGGGAATTCTCCCAGAGTGGTCGTTGTGGGAGCAGGTTTGGCGGGGCTCACTTGTGCCTATCGTCTTAAGCAGGCTGGAATTCCCTCTATGGTTTATGAAGCAACGGGCCGGGTTGGCGGACGTTGTTGGACGAGGAAAGGTTTCTTCAAAGAAGAACAAATTGTCGAACGTGGAGGTGAATTTATTGACACTAACCATAAGGAGATCTTGGGATTGGTAAGTGAGTTTGGATTAAAACTTGATCATTTACCCATGGCAGAATCCGCAGGTACCCAGCCTTCTTATTTTATGGATGGCGGTCCTTATTCTTTTACTGATGTAACAAATGATTTTAAAAAGATCTATCCTAAATTAAAAAAGGATTTACAAGAAGCAGGCGAAATGACGCTTTATAATCACTACACGAAGCGTGGATATGAATTAGATCATATGTCCGTTATGGATTATATTAATGAAATCGTGCCAGGAGGGATCAATTCTAAATTTGGTAAACTATTAGAAGTTGCCTATACAATTGAAAACGGTGCTGATGCCAATCAACAAAGTGCATTAAATCTACTTTATTTATTAGGATTTGCACAATCGGACCGCTTTCAAATTTACGGAGATTCAGATGAATGCTTTCATATAAGGGGTGGCAATGACCAACTCCCTGCGCTATTAGCAAAAAGCCTTAATGGACAAATTAGATTTAATTCTAAATTAATAAAGATAGAACAGGCCCAGAATGGGGTAAAACTTCATTTTCGGGAAGCTGATAAGGAATTTGAAGTTTTGGCAGATAAGGTAATTCTGACGATACCCTTTCGAATTTTAAGATTGATAGATTATGAGAATGCAAGATTTTGTTCATTGAAAAAAACAGCAATTGAGGAGCTTGGAATGGGAGTTAACACGAAACTTCATGTCCAATTTACCAATCGATTCTGGAATAAGATTGGAAATAATGGCGAAACTTTTTCCGATACTGGCTATCAGCAGACCTTTGAGTCCTCTCGTGCACAGCCTGGTACATCCGGAATCCTTGTCAACTTTACGGGTGCAGATACCGCGGCAGGCCAATTTGCTTCTACTGAGGGGGAACTAAAGGAAAGGACTAGGGAGTTTTTGGACAAGTTAAAGCATGTTTTGCCTGATTGCGAAATAAACTGGAATGGCTTATCTACTGTTGATCACTGGTTAAGTAATCAATGGAGCAAAGGAGCATATTCCTATTGGAAGGTTGGCCAATTTACAAAATTTGCTGGTATTCCGGGGGAAAGGGAAGGTAATATCTTCTTTGCTGGTGAGCATACTTCGATTAAATATCCAGGATATTTAAATGGAGCGGTTGAAACGGGAGAAAGGGCTGCAAATGAGGTAATTAGTGATTTATTTCATTGAAAATAGTAAGAAAGGGGACACTCTGTAGTGGAATGTCCCTTTTCATTTTAAGATTAACTGTTTTGTAGAGAAAGGTTAAATTTGCCTAGAAGCTTCCTTTGCTATCCAGCTTTTTTGCCAAGATAGCTTTGCGATCAGGACCACGATTAAACCAGCTAATCCAATTCCGGCATAAACTAAAAAGCCTGGTGTATAAGTTCCTGTCATTTGTTTGAGTGTCCCTAGGATATTAGGTACAAAAAATCCTCCGATGCCGCCTGCTGCTCCAACAATCCCGGTGATCCTCCCTATTTCATCTTTAAATCTATGCGGGATTAATTGAAAGACGGCTCCATTTCCCATTCCAAGGAATAGCATCCCGAAGAACAATAAAGTGGTGACAAGCGCTAGTGGTGGAAGCTGACTGACACCGAACATGCATAGGGCTACCGCTATAAATAAAAAGGTCAAAAGACGAGTGCCGCCAATTTTATCAGCAATCGCCCCGCCAACAGGGCGGAAAAAGCTTCCGGCTGCTACACACAGAGTAACAAAATCCCCAGCACTAACCTTTGATAATTGATATTGGTCTACAAAAAAGATACTTAAAAAGCTTGATAACCCTACGAATCCACCAAATGTCACGCTGTAAAGCAGACAGAAATACCAGGTATCCTTTTGTTTAAAAACAGTGAAATATCCCGTTGGTTTCTTTGCTGAAGGCTTTAGAGGTGCATCTTTTGCCATCATGATATAAAGGATAAAGACAATAGAAAGAGGAATAATCGCTAATCCAATTACATTATGCCAGCCAATCTTTTCTGCTAGACGAGGGCCGAAGAGCGTGGCAAACAGGGTTCCGCTGTTACCAGCACCTGCAATTCCCATCGCTAATCCTTGTAAATGAGGAGGATACCAGCGGCTTGCCATTGGAATGGCTGCTGCAAAACTGGCCCCCGCTACACCAAGAAGAATTCCTATTAAATAAAGCTCTGTTAAAGTCTTGCCAAATAACCAACCCCATAAGAGAGGGACCATCGTTACAAGCATCCCAATAATGGCTGTTTTTCTCGGTCCAATTCGATCTGTTAGTATGCCGAGGATTAAGCGGAAGAAGGAACCACTAAGAATAGGAACCCCTACAATGAATCCTTTTTGAGCGGGAGATAGACCGAAGTCTTTCGTAATAAACACTCCTAGCGCACCTAATATCACCCAAATCATAAAACTTACATCAAAATATAAAAATGACGCAACTAATGACGGTGAATGACCACTTTTTCTTAGTTCTGACAATTTCATCTAGTACTTCTCCTCCTTTAGTAAATTAAATAGATACCAACCTGCTATTCGTTAAAATCGATTACCAGCCGATATTGGCTTTTTTTGAAAAGACAACTTTCACAAGCAGCAGCAGAAATGAGAACAGACTCACTTTATTTTTCATTATAGAACCTCCAGCCTTTTTAATTTTTTGCATGTTGTTAGAATAGTCTGCCAACACTTTTTTGTCATGAATGATGTAAGGTCCTCTAACATAAAAACTTTTGTGTTAGGAGATATAACATGATTGATTTCTAATTAGTTAATTTATGAAATAATAAACGGTATTCATGGCCATGGCAGGTACTCTTACAATGCTGGAGGTTTATTATGAAGAAGCAAAAACTAGTATTAATAGGCAACGGGATGGCAGGTGTACGTTGTATTGAGGAGATCTTAACTGTAAATCCTGACGGTTTTGATATCACGATTTTTGGCAGTGAACCACATTTGAACTATAATCGGATTCTTCTATCCACTGTGCTGCAGGGCGGCACAGTGCTTGAGGATATTACCCTCAATGATCGTGACTGGTATGAAGGACGAAAAATTAAACTATTTACCGGGGAAACAGTTGTGAAAATTGATACGGTAAAACAGGTTGTGATCACAGATAAATACCAAGAGACTTCCTACGATCGCCTCATTTTAGCGACTGGCTCGGTTCCATTTCGTCCATCCATCCCAGGTGCGGATAAAAAAGGAGTGACGACGTTTCGAACAATTGAAGACTGTCAGATGATTATGGCAGCTGCGAAGCGTTTTAAAAAGGCTGCTGTTATTGGCGGAGGGTTGTTAGGGCTCGAAGCGGCAAGAGGGCTCCTCAACCTTGGAATGGATGTGACTGTGGTCCATAATGGCCGTTATTTATTAGAACGGCAATTAGATGAAACAGCAGCCAACATGCTTCAAGTTGATTTGGAGAACCAAGGAATGAAGTTTCTTTTTGAAAAACAAACACAGGAAATTATCGGAGATAACCGGGCAGAGGGACTGGTTTTTAAAGACGGAACAAAGATTGATACGGATTTGGTGGTAATGGCAGCAGGGGTTAGACCGAACATTCAATTGGCGAGAGAAAGTGGAATTGAAACGAATCGAGCGATCCTCGTGAACGATTACCTACAAACAAACGCAGAGAATGTTTACGCCGTCGGAGAATGCGTCGAACATCGCGGCCAAGTTTATGGACTGGTAAAGCCTCTATATGAACAAGGGGAAATATTAGCCAAACATATCTCCGGTATCGCGAACCAAGGCTATTCTGGCTCTGTTCTTTCCACACAATTAAAAATCTCAGGGATAGAGGTGTTTTCTGCCGGGAAGTTCCATGAGGAAGCTTCGTCAAAGTCGATTAAATTATATGATGAGGTTAATCAAATCTATAAAAATTTGGTCTTTCATGATCATAAATTGATCGGTGCTGTTCTTTTTGGAGATACAAGGGACCGCACAAGATTGTTAGAACTGATCGTCAAACAGCAGGAAGTTTCTGACCTTGAAAAAACAGCTTTATTGCAATCAGTAATTGAGACTGGCTATTCAGTTGCTGCGATGCCTCTTAGTGAACTAGTTTGTAACTGTAATGGGGTGACTAAGGGCGTGATATTGGAAGCAGTTCAACAAAAAGGATTGACCACCGTTGACCAAGTGAAAAAATGTACGAAGGCATCAGGCTCCTGCGGCGGCTGTAAATCGTTAGTTACTGAACTGCTAGCCTATATAAAAAGCGATGAATGTAATGAAATCATCAAACCGAAATCGATGTGCTCTTGTACCTTCCTGACAGAGGATGAAGTCGTACAAGAGATGCAGTTGAGCGGCATAACTACTTCCATAGAAGCAATGCAGAAGTTGAATTGGAATAGCAAGAATGGCTGCAGCATATGTCGTCCTGCAATCGAGTATTACTTAGGAATGATTTATCCGGAATATGACAGAGAGCAAGGCATTGACAGGATCATCACGTGTATAGAGGAATACAATTGCCAATGTGATAAACAGCCATCCCTGAAATTAGCGGCTTCCTTTAAAAAGGGATTAGAGTTTTTAGCCATGCCTTACTTGTTAAAAATAGGTGTCTCCACCTGTATGCATAATGGAGCAGGTTCTACAATAAAAGATATTGGTGTCATTGGGACGGAATTAGGCTGGGAAATTTATGCGGGAGGCAGCAGCGGGAGAATGATTCGAGCAGGGGAATTATTGGCGGTTGCCCCGACTGATGAAGAAGCTGTCCAAATCATTAGAGGGCTGATTCAATATTATCGGGAATCGGCTAATTACCTGGAACGAACATGGCAGTGGATGGAACGAATGAGCTTAATCCATTTAAGAGAAGTATTGTTTGATCAAGCACTTCGTCAGGAATTACTAGAGCGCTTAGATGAAGAACTATCAGTAAGAAAAGGTGAGGAATTTTGACGGAATTGATGTTAAAGTATTTCCGTAAAAAGCAAAAGGAAGTACAAACGGAAAAAATATATGATACTCAATGTCCCTTTTGTAGTATGCAGTGTAAGATGCAATTGATCGAACAGTCGATTGTTTCCAGAAAGCAATATAAAACGGTAGGCAAAGATAATCCAACCACCCAGGGCCGTGTATGTGTCAAAGGGATGAATGCCTACCAGCATGCGTTTAACAGGGAACGTTTAAAATATCCGATGTTAAAGGTAAATGGTGAATTTGTCCGGATCTCATGGGAACAGGCATTGGAGCAAATAAAAGCACAATTTACTAGAATACAAGAAGAAGACGGGCTTAATGCCTTAGCTGTATATGGGAGCGCATCGATTACGAACGAAGAAGCGTATTTACTTGGTAAATTTGCACGAGTGGCGTTACAGACGAAGTATATCGATTATAATGGCCGATTATGTATGTCGGCCGCTGCTTCAGCCGCCAGTCAAACCTTCGGGATGGACAGAGGATTGACCAACAGTCTCGCTGAAATTCCATTTACCCGCTGTATCATTTTAGCTGGAACGAATGTGGCGGAATGCCAGCCAACTATCATGCCGTATTTTGAAAAGGCAAAGGAAAATGGGGCATTTATTATTGCGATTGATCCACGTGAAACAGCGACTACGAAACTAGCTGACTTACATTTAAAAGTGAAACCGGGAACGGATGCAGCCCTAGCAAACGGGCTGTTGAAGGTGATAATCGAAGAAAATTACATGGATGAGACGTTTATTCAGGATCGTGCTACTGGCTTTGATGTGGTTCAAGATTATGTAAGGTCATTAAAGTTAGAGGAAATAGAAGAAATTACAGGAGTTCCAATTAACCAAATTCGAACTGCAGCCATTAGGTTTGGCAAGGATGAAACAGGAATGATCTTTACGGCGAGAGGCGTTGAGCAGCAAACAGATGGTTCCAGCGCCGTCCGTAACTTTCTTAATATCCTTGTAGCTACAGGCAAGCTAGGCAGGCCGCATTGCGGCTTTGGTGCTATTACCGGACAAGGAAACGGTCAAGGGGCGAGAGAGCATGGCCAAAAAGCTGACCAGCTTCCCGGGTACCGGTCGATTGAAAACGATGAACATCGAGCGTATATAGCAAATGTTTGGGGAATCAATTCAGAGGATTTGCCGAGGAAGGGCGTCTCTGCCTATGAAATGATGCAGAAAATCGATGAAGGAGAAATTACTGGGATGTTTCTAATGTGCTCCAACCCGGTTGTCTCCAATCCAAATGCTGATTTTGTTAAGAATGCATTGAAAAAGTTAAAGTTTCTTGTCGCGGTCGATCTGTTTGTTTCAGAGACAGCCAAACTAGCGGATTTGATTTTGCCAACTTCATCCTACTTAGAGGATGAAGGGACGATGACGAATGTGGAGGGAAGGGTAACGTTACGAGAAGCGAGCTGTCCATGTCCGGCTGAAGTGAAGCATGACTGGCAAATCATTGTTGAGATTGCCCGGGTTCTCGGAAAGGAGAAGTACTTTTCTTTTTCTTCATCAGAAGAAATTTTTAATGAATTGCGATTGGCGAGCCGGGGAGGAATAGCTGATTATTACGGGATTACCTATGAAAGGCTGCGAAAGGAAGGCGGCATTTTGTGGCCATGTCCTGAACTTGATCATAAAGGGACCATGAGGCTGTTTGAAAGTTCCTTTGCCCATCCTGATGGCAAGGCTGTGATGGTAGTCGTTCCCAACAAACCTGTTGTTCCTAAGGAAGAGCTGTGCCGTGAGTATCCATTGTATCTGACAACAGGAAGAGTCATGTCTCATTACTTAACGGGAGTTCAGACAAGGAGAAGTCCTGCGTTAGCTGCTAGAAATATTGAATCCTATATGGAAATTCATCCAGCAACGGCGAGGAGTTACCAAATTGTCGACCAATCCTTAGTTAAAATTGAATCTCGAAGAGGAAGTATATTAGTTCGAAGCAAATACTCTGAGGCAATCCGTCCAGATACCATTTTTGTTCCATTTCATTGGGCTGACTCCCAAAATGTCAATGTTCTTGTCGGAGATGAATTAGATCCTGTCTGCCGGATGCCTGGTTTTAAATTAAGTGCCGTTAAGGTAAGCCCGGTGTAAAACAGGAAAAAACAAAGGGACGGTTCTTATGCTTCTCCCGAAGCATAAGAACCGTCCCTTTGTTTCTAATCTATTAAGCTAATCTCATTTTAAAGTCTTGATAGCCAAATTCGCGTACAATTTCACAATCACCATCAGGTTTTTTAACGGCGATAGCTGGTAATGGCATGCCGTTAAAGGTTGTGTTTTTTACCATTGTATAGATGGCCATATCGCCGAAGACTAATCGGTCCCCGCTCTTTAATGGTTCATCAAAGGAATAGTCACCGATGACATCACCTGTTAAGCAGGTTTGCCCGCCAAGTCGATAGGTGTATGGTTTTTCGCCTGCTTCGCCTGAACCAAAAAGAGGCGGACGGTAAGGCATTTCCAAGACATCCGGCATATGGCAGGTTGCAGAAGTGTCAAGAATAGCAATATCCATTCTGTTTTGATGTAAATCCAACACAGAGGTAATCAGATAACCGGCATTAAGAGCAATGGCCTCTCCTGGCTCGAGATATACTTCTAATCCATATTTATCTTGCATTCTTTTAATACATGCCTCAAGTCGAGGGATATCGTAATCCTCTCTTGTAATATGGTGACCGCCGCCGAAATTGATCCATTCCATTTGCGGAAGCCACTCACCAAATTTTTCTTCCACTGCATTTAGAGTAGTTTCTAAATCGTCAGAGTTTTGCTGGCAAAGGGTGTGAAAGTGAAGTCCGGATACACCCTCAAGCAATTCTGGTCGAAAATGGTCTTTAATGACACCGAATCTGGAACCTGGTGAACATGGATCATAAATGGCATGTCCAACTTGTGTAGAGCATTCTGGATTGATGCGTAAGCCCACTTTACTGCCAGCTTTTAGAGCCTTATCTTTAAATTTCTCCAACTGTGAGAAGGAATTAAAGATAATATGATCACAAATCGAGATAATTTCATCTATTTCATCGTCACGATAGGCAGGGGCAAAGACGTGATTCTCTTTGCCCATTTCCTCGTAGCCTAAACGTGCTTCGAATAATCCACTTGCTGTAGTACCACTTAAATATTTTCCAATGAGGGGATACATTGTTGTCATAGAAAATGCCTTTTGTGCCAAAACAATCTTAGCACCTGTACGCTGGATTACACCGTTCAGGATTTTCAGGTTTTTTTCAACCAGACTTTCATCTACGACATAACATGGTGTTGGTAATTCTTCAAACCGCATTTTATTTAATTAGCTCCGCTTCTTTTTTAGCAGGCTCATCATCAACAAGAATTGGATTAAAGTCTTCTACCCATGGAAGTCCCCATTTGTTTAACTCTTCCATGAATGGATCTGGATTGAATTCTTCGATATTGTATACGCCAGCTTTGTTCCATTTGCCAGTCAAGATCATTGCAGCACCGATCATGGCCGGAACACCTGTTGTATAAGAAATGGCTTGTGAGCCTACTTCTTTATAGCACTCTTGGTGGTCACAAACATTGTAAACGTAATAGGTTTTATCTTTGCCGTCCTTTTTCCCTCTGAAGATACAGCCGATATTTGTTTTACCAACTGTACGAGGTCCAAGGGAAGCTGGATCTGGTAATACAGCCTTCAAGAATTGAAGAGGAATAATTTGTTTACCTTCAAATTCAATTGGCTCAATCGAAGTCATTCCTACATTTTCAAGGGCCTTCAAGTGCATTAGGTAGCTTTGGCCAAATGTCATGAAGAAACGGATCCGCTTAAGTCCTGGAATGTTTTGAGCAAGGGATTCAAGCTCTTCATGATAAAGCAAGTACATATCCTTTTTGCCAACTTCAGCAAAGTCGTATTCACGCTTGATTTCCATTGGCTCCGTTTCAATCCATTCGCCATTTTCCCAGTAACGTCCATTAGCAGAAACTTCACGGATATTGATTTCAGGGTTGAAGTTAGTGGCGAAAGGATAGCCATGATCGCCGCCGTTACAATCAAGAATGTCGATATATTCGATTTCGTCAAAATAGTGTTTTAATGCATAAGCGGAGAATACGCCTGTTACACCTGGGTCAAAGCCGCTGCCTAAAAGGGCTGTAATGCCAGCTTTTTCAAAACGCTCACGGTAATCCCACTGCCATTTGTATTCAAATTTTGCCGTATCCTCTGGCTCATAGTTTGCTGTATCCATATAGTGTGTCTTTGTTGCAAGACAAGCATCCATGATCGTTAAATCTTGGTACGGTAAGGCTAAATTCATGACGATATCTGGTTTTACTTCATTAATCAGCGCGATTAACTCATCCACATTATCAGCATCAACTTGTGCAGTTGTTATTTTTGTTTTGCCGCCATCAAGTTTAGCTTTTAATTCATCACATTTTGACTTTGTACGGCTTGCGATACAAATTTCTTCAAATACTTCACTGTTTTGAACACATTTATGGACAGCAACGGATGCTACGCCGCCAGCCCCAATAATTAGCGCTTTTCCCATTTTCCTATCTCCTAACGTAATAGATTTTTAAAAAGTAAAACGGAATTCCGTAACAACAAAAAAAGCAAGTGCAAAACGCAGGGATTAATTGCGCACAACACTTGCTTTGATATATTCAATATTAAAAATCAAGTATTTCCATGACAAAAAGTCATATCTATACTCTACCAAGTCATCAGACATTTTGGCAGAAAGCTTTTTAATATTTAACATATATCATTTTAGGATCAGAGTCTATATAGCAAATAATCACTTTTACCACTCTTATTGACCGTTTCACAAGTTGTGTGCATGTGCACTGGTTGTAAAGTAACCAACTTATAAAATTTGAGCTTTTAACTCAATCAATAAGGCAACCAAAGTTGCCAATCGGCAGTTGACCCGGCTGTCCGTATGGCCTTAACTTCCAAAGAAGTGGTCAATGTTATCTGCTTGGAAAGATCCAGATATAGTTAAATATTTGCTTTCCAAAATCATGCTACTTCATGTTAGCAGTATATAAAGATAAATGCAAGAGGAAATTTTTAAAAATAATATAAAAAAGGTTGCACCAAACTTACATGACCTATTTTGCCCGATGAACCGTAAGTTTAACCTTGTTTGTTTCACACATAAAGGTAGAGAGGTGGACAGGTTCATCATCTATATTGAATGATATCTTTAAAATTTTAAAGAGATTTGCCCCAATATCGCACTCCAGCCATTTAGCGTAGTCTTTTGTGGCACCAATAACATCAATAATTTTGTCATTACTGACAATTTCCGTTTGGTAATCGTTCAAAAGAATTTTATAAGTAGATTCATTTCCAACAATTTTCTTTTCTAGATCTGGGAATCGAATTAACGAGAAATGGGCAATATCATAAAAAAGAGGGCGATCATTTACATACATGAGCCGCTCAAGTTCCAAAATGGGGCTGCCTTCCTCAACTTTAAGATATTCTGCTATTTCCTCTGTTGCTTGTATGATTTCACTTTTTAAAATTCGAGAATTAGGGGTCATGCCCAGCTGATGACTGAACTCTGAGAATCCACTTACAGATATCAACTCATTGTGAAATTTTTTTGAGGTAACATAAGTTCCTCTCCGTGGAATACGTGTTAATGTACCGTCCTTTACCAACTCCTCAATTGCTTTTCGGATGGTAATCCGACTTACGTTATAAATTTCACATAGTTCAGCCTCAGTTGGTATTTGTTCATCTGGTTTATACTTACCTTGCTGGATATCATTTTTCAACATTTGCCTTATTTGCATATAGAGTGGCTGGGGGGTAGAAGGATTTAAATTCATTACTTGCTTCATCCTTATCAATTCAATAAATTTTAATATCTATTATACATCGAGAGCCCTGTCCTAGTCACCATGCACCAAAATATTGAATTGTTTTTGCAGCTGTTTGGGTACCTAACTGTAAACATTCTTCAATGGTACAGCCTTTCAATAGTCCATAAATAAAACCCGAAATAAAGGAGTCACCTGCCCCCATTGTATCGACTACATTCTCTTCGATTACACCAAATTGGTAAAATTGTTGACCATCATAGGCAAGAGAACCGTTTTCGCCTAATGTTGCCACAGCAACTTTTGAGCCAAGGTTTTTAATTTCCTTTAGATACTGACGTATATAAGCATCATCTTGTGTGTAGGAAAAAAAGGCATAATCGACAAACGGTGGTAAGGTCTTTACCAGAGGATCATTTAATTGGTTTGAAAAATCAAAGGAGGTATGCAGCCCCATTTCTTTAAATGCAGGATAATATTGCTCCACATGTCCCCAAATTCCAGCATGTACGCATTTGTGTGTCCCAATAAAAGTAATTTCCTCCGGCGTTAAGGTAAAGTCAGCCATGACACCTTCATCGTATTCTCCGAATTTGCGATCATTGTCAACTAATTCAACATAGGTGATGGCAGTTTTTCCTTTCTTTTGAGATAGATGAGTGGTATCTACTCCCTTGTTTTGAATCGCATCAATCATTTCTTTACCGTATGAATCAGACCCAACCCAGCCAATATAGGAAGTTTCAGCACCTAAGCCTTGTAAATAGACAGCGACATTGACGGGATTTCCTCCAGGATAGGCCTTCCCGTTTGCTTGATACACATCCATGCAGTTATCACCGACAGTAGCTATTTTCATTGTTATATCCCCACTTTTCCTTTTTTAAGAAGAAACGAGCACTACGAGTAGTGCTCATTCATGATTTCTAATATTCCATTTGGCGATAGTATCTTCTAAGGTCTAACGAATGGTTCCGTTCACGCTCCAGATAAACACTGATTCTGCTTAAGACGGACCAATTAATGCTAACAGCAAAGTGTTTTCTAAATTCCTCGCTGATCCCTTCCATCTCGAAATCTCTTGTATCTATAATCGTTACATTCTTTGTTATATTCTCAACAAATCTTTCTACACGGTCCATTAGAGGCCTTGTTTCGTCTTCCCCCTTTAGTAAAATCACACTTGTATCTTCGACGACAAGTTCAAGCGTACCGTGGAAAAACTCAGCAGCGTGAATGGATTTAGCATGGATCCATTGCATTTCCTCTAATACACACATCGCATAGCAATAAGTATTTCCCCATAAATTACCGGAACCCACCATCATATGATAATCTGTATCTTTATGTTTGATGGCAAATTCCTCTGCTTGTTGATCAAAAGATTTAACAGCATTCAGAATGGCACGTGGGAGTAGATTAACTTCCTTGGTAAATTGCTCATATTGAGGAAATTCATCATGATTATACATAAATCGGAAGATAACCATGTAGAGAAGCATATAAAAAGTATCAAAAGAGTGTTTTTCTGAACCTGTAGTGATACAATAGTCTACCATTTTTGTTAATGGTGTATTTGGCTCTGCTACTAAAGCAATGGTTGTGGCTCCTTTTTCTTTACAATACTCGGCAGCTGCAAGGGTTTCCTTCGTTGTTCCGGAAACAGAGGTAAAGATACAAACTGAATCTTTACTAAAATGCTTATGGTTCATAACCATAAACTCCGCTGCAATTTCTGCATGAACGTCAATCGTAGAGTTTGATTTTAGAATATACTCATAAGGATACATCATGGCAATGGTTCCGCCTGCGCCGATAAGGAAAATGTTCTTGTAGCCTTTTTGGCAGATTTCATCGACAAAACCTTCAATTTCCCCTCTAAATGCAAGGCCCTCTTTTTCAACAAGCTTAAGGAATAATTCTTCATCAAATTTCAACATGGATATGATCCTCCTTTTTTGTGGTGGGTTAAACTATTTGTTATGTCTTGTATTATAGTTAGATATAACAAATAATACAAGCCGTTTTTTAAAAAATAGGAAGTTAGAATAGTGGAGCTAACTTCCTATTAAGGTCATGCTACTACATCATTTCCCTTGTTATTTGCAGACCCAAATCTCTTATTCCAATAAAAGTAAACAGGAAGTCCGGTTGCAATAACAATAAATGCTGCAATCATACCCTGCCAAGGGGCCCATGTGAAGGTTCCCCAAGCAAGCCATGAGGCACCAAGGATGGCTAAAATAGTTGTTAATTTCCACATTGGCATTCGATAGATTGGGTTATAATCCTCTCGTTTACGGCATTTGTAAACAGCTGCAAAGTCCAAAATATTAATGACAAGCTGAATCAGCGTGAAGTACCCAAGTAAGGCGGTTAAATTACTCATAAATACGAGAATACAAGCATAAGTAACCTGAATAATAATAGAAAAACTAGGAGTTTCATACTTAGGATGAACCTTAGCGAAACGTTGGAAAAATAGGCCATCTTTCGCCATCGCATATTCCAAACGAGGCTGAAACATAATACAGGAGCTTAATGATCCGAGAATAACAATAATGGCAGTAATGGCGACAAAGGAAGAAGCAATATGAGAAAGACCTGGAATATAACTGACTGCCTCTGAAACGGCAGCACTAGAATGGATTAATTTATCAAACGGCATTAAGCCGATGACACAAATTGCCAGTAATGTGTACAAAGCTAGTACAATAAACACTGAGCTAATCAGTGCACGTGGGAGAATTTTCCCGGGATTTTTAAATTCGCCAGCCATAAAACAAATCGCGGCCATACCTGTGTAAGCCCAGGTAGTTGCGGATACACCTCCGATTAAACTGGTTTTAACAGCTCCATGGGCGGGCACATATGAAAAATTACCAGCTTTCATATACATCAGACCTAAAACAATGACAATAATAAAAGGAATGATCTTAACAGCAGTGATAATAACTTGGAATAGTCCACCTTCTTTTACACTTCGATAATGGATGGAGGTAATGACTAAAATGATTGCTACTCCTAACAACTTACCAGCTATACCAGAAAAGAAAGGAAAAAAAGTAGCAAGGTAAGAAACAATTGCTAAAGCCATAATAGAAATAGAAGGGGGGTCTAACGCCCAGAACGTCGCCCAACCATATAAAAAGGCAAGAGGTCGCCAACCTGCCTTATTCAGATATACGTAACCGCTTCCATTTTCGGGATAAGCCGTTGATAATTCTGCTAATACCATTACCTGCGGTATTGCGATAAGGCCGCCGATAATCCAGGCTAAAATTGAGATAGAAGGAGTTCCTGCTGCTTTTGCAACATCACCGGATGAAACAAAGATACCTGATCCAACAGTTGTTCCAACTGCAATCGCTAGAGCAGACCAAAAACCCAGTTTTCGTGTAAGAGTGCCATTACTCATAAAGAGTTCCTCCAAATCCAGATTATAAAATTCCCAATTCCTTTATTTTTTCTAATGATTTAATGATTGCATCTTGTGGATTTTGATAATATCTCGTTCCCATAATTTCTAGAGTGCAAACTCCTTCGTAATGTTGGCTTTGAAGACTTGCTAGATCATCTCTCCATTTTAGTACCCCATCGCCTAGTGCTAGATGAGCATCTGATTGACCGTCACCATCGATTAGGTGGAAATGACATACGTCTGGCAGAATGGAAAAATAATCATTAGGTGTTTCATTTGCTAAATGCATGGCCACTGTATCAATCATCCCTTTTAAGGAAGGAGATTGTATTTCCTCCATCATTTTCTTTACTCCTAGTGCGTCGGTAATTAAATTGGACTCAAATTTGGTTAGTGGTTCCAATGCCAGGGTTATTCCCTCTTTCTCAGCCACTTTTGAAAGTTGGTAAATGGAGTCACTTGAATACTTCCATGATTCCCCAAGTGAAACAGAAAAGTCACCAATTCCTGAAGTAATCAACACCATTTTGGTCTCAAGCTCTAGAGCAGAATACATATTTTCAATAAAATAATCGATACTTGCCTTTCGCCATTGAGGATCTAAAGCTGCCAGATTAAACGGGTAAACACATTGTTCGGGAGTATAGCAAACAATCTCCATATTTCTAGACTTAATTTCCTTTTTAATGCTTCTTATACTTTCAATTGGATTACGGTAGATATATAAGTGGGGCTCGCCTGCCCATAACTCAATTTGGCTGATACCTAGGCGCTCCATACTATCCAAAAAGTAGTGGAAAGGAAAATTCCTAAAAGTGATGTTCATACCTGCAAATCTCATTTTATCACCTCCTTATTTTTGAAAACGCTCTATTTGTTATGTCTTGTATTATAATTAAACATTACATGATTTACAATAGGCAATTTTAGAAATTTTTAAATTAATAGATTTGACCGTAATTTGATATTTTTTCACTATAAAGATATTGGAAACATACTTGGAGACAACGGGTAAGTATGGTTTAATTTTAGATAAATTGAACAAGAAGGGTATAAGGACGGATGGAGATTAAATTAGAGTTTTTTGAAAATATAAGCGAACCAGATCACCTGAAGGCCGTGTGGGAAATTCTGTGTGAAAGTGACCAGGAGTTTGTTCCACCACTATCAGCTAGGGGAGGCACCTTTCAAAGTGTTCTTCAGCTCGGGGGGGATCTTGAGGCTTTGCCGCATTCTTACTACAAGGAAATCATTAAACAGCCGCTCATTTTAGCTATGAATAAAGAGAGTGGTAAGGCCACAGGATTTATGACCTTTAAGCATAATAATAGCTGCCCTGAATTAAAGGAATTTTCTCCAAGTAATTATATTACAACGATTTGTGTAAGGAAGAACGCTCGAAACCTAGGGATTACGAGGGAATTTTACAGGATGATTCAATCCGAAAGAATTCCATCCCAATACAGAATGCCTTTTCTTGCAACGAGGACATGGTCAACAAACAGTTCGCATCTGCACATTTTGGAGACACTGGGTTTTGAAGTAAGTGCGAGACTTATCAATCACCGAGGGCAAGGAATTGATACCATTTACTTTGCCAAAAAAGTCAATTATACATAAAAAGGGAGGAACTGAAACTCTATGTCTCAGTTCCTCCCTTTTGCTTTTACCATTCTCTAGGGTGATATTGAAGATCATCAAACAATTGCTCTTTTTCCTTTTTGGTTAAATCCCGCCATTGGCCAATCGGCAAATTACCTAAATGGATATTCATAATCCTAGTCCGCTGCAGCCTGGCAACCTCATAGCCTAAGGCGGCGCACATCCTGCGGATTTGCCTGTTGAGTCCTTGGGTTAGGATGACTTGAAAGACATACCTCGAAAGCTGTGTTACTTTGCAAGGAAGTGTTTTGGTATTTAATATCTCCACTCCCGCAGCCATTTTTTTTACAAATTCAGCTGTAATAGGCTTGTTCACGGTTACAATATATTCTTTTTCATGCTTATTTTCCGCCCGGAGAATTTCATTTACAATGTCGCCGTCATTTGTCAGTAGAATTAGTCCGTCTGAGTCCTTATCAAGCCGGCCAATATGGAAAATCCGCATAGGATGATTCACAAAATCAACGATATTCCCTTTTATATGCCTTTCAGTGGTACTTGTAATCCCGACTGGTTTATTTAAAGCAATATAAACATATTCTTTCTTAACTTTAATCGGATTCCCATCAATCCGGACCGTATCACCAGGCTCGACCTGGCTGCCCATTTGAGCGATCTGGCCATTAATCGTCACCCTTCCTTCACTAATTAACTTATCCGCTCCTCGCCTAGAGCTCTTTCCCGACTCACTAATAAACTTATTAATCCTCATTCTTACCACAACCTTAAGTGGAATTGTTTGCTTAAGAATAACCTACTTTTATTGTTCTTTTCAAGCAGACCCAAATGGTGCCTGTCACCATTACTTCTATTTGCCCTCATTTTAAATGTAAACTATTAAAATATTTTCTGGCAAATTGTGACAAAAACTTCATATCTTAGGAGTGATGAGAACAGACTGGGTAGTCACAGGTGGAAAAAATATTTCCTTGATCAAACTGGAGCCATGAAAACGGGCTGGGTACTAATAAATGGACAATCGTACTACTTTTATCCTTATCCTAACAGAATCATGGCAGCTAATACCGTCATTGATGGCGGTAAAATAGGAGCAGATGGTACATGGCAGCAAGTTCAATATGTGGCGTTAGGAGATTCTCTAGCGGCTGGTATGACTCCACTTGGTGTAGATCGAATTCCAGCTAACGGAATAGATTTAGATTGGGGCTATCCAAACTACTTTGCTGGACCCCTTTAAACGGATTTTGATGTAGTAGAGTAGATTTTGATAACTTTGGTGTGGCGGCTATAAAACTTCAGATGTCATTGCTCAATTAAATAAGGCAGATGTTCAAAAGGAAATTAAAGAGGCAACACACGTTACAATTGGCATTGGCGCCAACGATATACTACCTATAATACAACAGGTTCCTAACGATCGAACTAAAGCTCAAGCTGCAAACATTAACACTATTCTTAGTAAAATTGATCAGTTAATTCCCAAGGCAAAGGTATATGTAATGGGCTATTATAACCCATTCTCTTATATCACAGATGCACAACAGAAGGAAAAGCTAGACAAGTTATTACTTGGTTTTAACGGTCAAATCCAAGCACAGGCTGCTCAGCATGGTGATACGTTTGTACCAACCGTACAAGTAATTAACATAGCTGATTTCCAAAAATACCTGCCAAATCCACAAAACATTCATTTAAGTCTTTTAGGTTATCAAGTAGTTGCTGGTAGGTTCTGGGGATTAATTAGATAGTTTAATAGATTATTAGGCACCTCTTGCCGGGTGCCTAATTTTTTTATTAAAGAAGAATCACCTTCGAACAAATGTTTACATATATCGTGTACATGTAAACATTAAGTATACAGCGCGTTTACGATTTTGTGTACGTGTATACATTTTGTAAACAATGAGTATACAATTTCGTTTACTTGTATGCAAAGGTGTATACATGTTGGGATGGCGCGATGTACACGAATTTGTATTCAATGTTTACGAATTTGTTTACATTATCAAGATCTTTACAAATTGTTTAGTGATTTACACTTTTATTTCTATTCTGTTCGTTCACCTTGAAGAACCTATCAATCTCTTAGCATTATAGAATTCCGGTTAACGGTGTTGATCTAGATTGAGGCTATCCAAACTACCTTGCTGAAAATCTCAAAAAGGGATTTGATTGAGTTGAATTTGATAACTTTGGTGTAAAAAGGTATCAAACTTCAAAGGTCATAACTCAAAATAATAAAGCAGATGTTCGAAACAAGTTAAAGAGGCAACACACCTTACAATTGGCATTGGAGCTAACGATATCCTTCCTGTTCTTCAAAGGATCTTACTAAAGCTCAAACCGTAATTGGTGAAACGGCTGCAAATATTAACACCTTTCCTAGTGAAATTTGAAAAAGTGAATACTAAGGTAAAGGTATATGAAAATGGGCTATTATAATCCATTCCATATATCATAGATGCTCAACAGAAAGCACAGTTAGAGCAACTATTACTTACATATTATGGCCAAATTCAGTCTCAGGCTGCCCTCCATGGTGATTCGTTTGTACAACCGTACAAGTGATTAACTTAGCTATTTCCCCAAGATACCGGCAAAATCCACCAAGTATTCACACAAGTCTTTAAAGGATATCAAATGGTTGCTGGTGAGTTCTGGAGCGCAATTAAGTAGTTTAATAGGCTATCAAAGGCACACGGCAATAAACTGCAGCCAATTGTTAAACACAACTAACAGTCGGAGGTGTAGTTTTTCTATGCGCTTATTTTTTAATAAAAAATGATGTTTACACTTTAGTAGACTTGTATACGAATTGTGCGCATTTTTGTATACAAGTCTACTAAAGTGTTTACACGTTGTTTGCAAATATGTATTCTTGTATACAAATACGTGTACACGTGCCGTATCGCAGTGTATACAGATTTGTATTAAATGTTTACATTTGTGTTTACTTTAATGTTAAGTTTACATATTGTTTACTATTTTACACTTTTATTTCATTTCTATTCACCCCTTGAAGAATCTATCAATCTCCTATAGCCTTATAGTAGACAAATCTTATTACATAAAAAACCAATTTAATGAAAAGGAATGATCGTTATGAATAAATCCAGAGTTGCAGCAATAGATGTAGGAAATGACTCCATTAAGGCTATTTTCGGGGAATTAGAGTATGAATTAAATATTCCAAACATAATTGCCCGGGATACAGAGGATCGCCCTGTTATCGGCATAGAAGAACTCGATAGTAAAAACCCTTTAGATGGGATTCATATCAAGGTTCACTCCCCTGCCCTCAAAGAGAACAGCGCCGTTTATCGTGTCGGTAATTTAGCGACTAAAACAAATAATGCCACGGAATTAGACCCAGGCAGCAGCAAGTCAGAAGAAGACCAAACCTTAATCATGCTTTTTACGACATTGGCCTTGGATGCAGTTAGACAAGAAAGTTTCCCACGTGCTAAGAATGTCATTGATGCATCCTATACATTAGGAACCGGACTACCCCTCCGTGAAGTAAAGGAAGGAAAGGATGCCGGCTATCGTTCAAAATTAGTCGGAAATGTTCACCAAGTTGAATTTTTGGTAACACCGAAGTATCAAGGACTAAAAGTCAATATTAAATTTAACGAAGTAAAGGTTTATCCGGAAGGCTTTGCTGCTTATATTAACCTTGTAATGGACAATAACTTAAAAATCATTAACAAGGATTTAATTGATAAACGCATCTTAATTCAGGACATTGGCGGATTATCAACAGATATCGCGGTAATTAAAAATCGCAATGTTGATGATGATAAGGCACAAGGTTTTAACCTTGGGGTTTCAGAATCACTAGAGGCTATTCGTGAGGAAATTCGCACAAAACACGGTATTGAGCTGGACAGCCGCCGTGATGTAGTGGAAATCATTACAAGGAAAAATGATCGCAATCATATTATGGTCAAGGGGAGCCGGACAAGTGTTCACGATATTACCGATCGTATTTTGCTGGATTTAGCCAAAAAGCAATACCGGTTGTTACGAAATGTTTGGCAGAGAAATTCACAAACTGAAATTTGCTATTTTGTTGGCGGCGGCTCCCATGTTTTAAAAGATTATCTTAAAACCTTAAATAATAACTTGGATGGCTATAATATTGAATTCTTTGAGGATGATAAGGAAAGCATTTGGATGATGGCGAATGCTTACTATAAACTCATCATGGATTTTGTCAGAAAATCGGAGAAGCCTAAAGTACCAGTACAAGTACCAGTCAAAACTAACTAGGTGATAGTATGAAAAAAACTCCTCCATCTGAAATTAAACGAGGCCAAGCACTATCCTTTCGTATTCCTTCAGATACGCCTGACCATATAGTCAAGCATTTACAACGGTTAAAGGAAACAGAACGGAGAAATTTCTCCAGTACAATTGCAGAATTTGTCGTGCAAGGGATTAGTCATTCATTCTCACGTGAGAAAGAAACGATTACCATTCCCCTTCCGAAGAAGTTAACAAAGGCTCAAAAGGATTGGCTAAAGCATGAGCATTCGGAAGCGATGTTGGGTAGTATTCTATATCAGTTGATTGCTGACCCGATCCGGGCCACTTCGTTACTGGCTTCTTTAAATAGTAACTCCTTAGATATTGAAGAGGCCCTATACCTTCAGGAGGAGATACGTTCTGCGTCCCTCACTGCCGCCACTAGTAAGGTGGATAACCCGATCGAGAGAGACACTATGGAGGAGCTTGCAGCAAGTATCGATGACATTGATATGGATGATGACTTAAGTGGATTTGATTGGAACACGGCCAAGAAACCTGAGTCGCTGCCTGGAGAGGAAAAAGTGGAAGAAGAACTTGATTCCGACGACCTGCTTGGCGGATTTTTAGCTAATATGAATAAATAATTCTTCATGAACGGCCCCGACTTTCAATTAAGACGGGGCCTTTTGAAGTTTAATGCTGTTTATTCGGTAATTTTTGACTCTGCTGACCTTCACTTTGACGTTCTTTATTGTCTTTGTCCTTTTCCTGTCTTTCATGCAGCTTTTCTACAAATTCATGGGTAGTTTCGTTATTCATGCAGCTAACCTCCTTTTAAAAAATGAACCATAGTTATTCTGTCCATCAGGAAGTGTAAATATGTGAGTAAAATAGATATAAACCGACCCATCGTTCATACATATAAGTTAAGGTCTTTTTTACTATTTTTTTCAAAAAATGAAGGTCAGTTTTCTTGTTAAGTAAAGTGATTTTCATTATAGTCATAATGGAAACATTATGAAATTATGAAAATATGAATAGGTGGTGGGCCAATGGAGCTGCCTGAAAATCTTGTCTTAGATAGTGGTGCACTTAATGATACATTAATCCTTAAAAGAGAAATTCTCTATAAAGGAATGAATGGACGATTTGTCGAAAGGTTTTTTCTATCTCCATCGAAAAGCTTTATTTTTAAACCGTTAACCAACGATGATCAGTTAGGTAAAGAAGTATGGGTCCATCAACATATACTCCCAAAGTTTCCTCCGATTTACCCTAAGATTATTTCCTACAAAATATGTGAACAGCCTGAGTTAAATTGGATGATAGTAGAGGACCTTGGGGCACTAAACCATGAGTTTAACGAGATAAGTGTTTTAGAAGTAATTAAATTGGTGGCCTGGTGGCATTCATTGCCTATTGAAAAAATCGGGGAAGTACCGACAACGGGATTAAAGCCGTTGATCACTGATATTGTATCTGATGTTTTTAATAGCAAAGAAGAACTCTTACGTCAGCTGCCGATTCTTGAATTGGAAAGAGATAAAATTGAATATGTTTACTCATTGCTAAAAAAAATTATCTTTTCCGATCAACTTGTTTTATCACATGGAGATTTACATTTAGGAAATTTTTCACAAGTCAATAATCAGTTAAGAATCCTGGATTGGGAGCATACCCATTTAAACTCACCCTATTGGGATTTGTACCATTTAATTGATATGTCTCATCCTCTTTTTCCTAAACAAGTGACGTCCGAGCTCCGGAAGCAATTACTGACGGTGTACCTTGAACAGATAAATTTTGACTTAGATAGCAGCCGGTTTGTGAAAGAGTATAATTTGTTCTCAGCTGTTTTCTCGATGTGGATGATGGGGCTGATAAAGAAAGATCTCCAAGCAAAGGAGCGGAAATGGCCTGAAGAACAATTGCATAGGCAGATGAGAGAAACCATCATAAGTCTCAAGCAATGTGTTGAGGCGCTTTAAAAAAGCTAACCACTTGGGTTAGCTTTTTTGTATATTATGCTTTTTGCTCGGTTAATTTAATGATCTCAATAACGGTTTGGGTTGCTTTCACCATATTTTCAACCGAGATGAATTCGAACTTCCCATGGAAATTTTCGCCGCCGGTAAAAATATTCGGTGTTGGCAGACCCATATAGGAAAGCTGTGAGCCGTCTGTGCCGCCGCGGATTGGTTTGGTGATTGGTTTGATGTCTAAGCTAACCATCGCCTCATGAGCAATGTCGACGATTTTCATAACCGGTTCAATTTTCTCTTTCATGTTGTAATATTGGTCATTCAGTTCGAACACGATTCGGTCGGTGCCATATTTGGCCTGCAGTTCGCTTACGATTGCTTGTAAGGCCGCCTTGCGGTCATTGAATTTTTCCCGGTCATGGTCACGGATAATGTAGTGAAGATTGGTTTGCTCCACATCACCGTTGAAGGCCAGCAGATGATAGAAGCCTTCGTATCCCTCGGTATGTTCCGGTGCTTCTTGTGCTGGAAGTTTGTTATGTAATTCCATGCCGATTTTGATGGAGTTGATCATTTTATTTTTGGCAGACCCTGGGTGGATGTTACTGCCATTGATCGTGATTTTTGCTGCGGCAGCGTTAAAGCTTTCGAATTCTAACTCGCCCAATGGACCACCATCAACGGTGTAAGCATATTTTGCATTAAAGGCCGCAACGTCGAACTTATGTGGACCTCTGCCAATTTCTTCATCCGGTGTGAATGCAACGCGGACCTTACCATGTTTAATTTCAGGGTGCTGAATAAGGTAAGCCATTGCGGTCATGATTTCCGTAACGCCCGCCTTGTTGTCCGCACCTAGCAGGGTGGTGCCGTCTGTTGTGATTAAGGTATGTCCTTTGTATTCTGGCAGACTTGGAAAGTCCTTGGGTGACATAATGACTTTTAGGGCTTGGTTTAACACGATCTCGCCGCCGTCGTAGTTTTCGACGATTTGCGGGTTGACGTTTTTGCCTGTGAAGTCGGTGGCAGTGTCAACGTGGGCTAGGAAGCCGATGGTTGGTACGTCTTTGTCGGTGTTGGCTGGCAGGGTTGCCATCACATAACCGTTTTCATCGATGGTTACTTCTTGCATGCCGATTTGGTTTAGTTCTTCGACTAACATGCGAAGCAATGTCCACTGTCCTTCTGTTGATGGACATGTTTCGTTGTTTTCATTTGATTGTGTGTCTATTTTTACATAGGAAGTAAATCTCTCAATTAGTTCGTTTTTCAAGTTTGTGCACTCCCTTTTTTTAAGTTTTTAATCATGAATATCATATCACTTTGGGTGAGCGGTTACACGTTTTGAAAAAAGTTAATGACAAAAGGTCGGTTTGCTAGTGGATAGATTACCGCAACTTCGGATACGCGCCTCCAACTTGCGGATAAGAAGCGCTAACTTGTGGAAAGAGAGAGCCAATTTGCGGATAAGCGCCTCCAACTTGCGCAAGGCAAAACAACTTGCGGATAAGAAGCGCTAACTTGTGGAAAAAGAGAGCCAATTTGCGGATAAGCGCCTCCAACTTGCGCAAGGAAAAATAACTTGCGGATAAGAAGCGCTAACTTGTGGAAAGAGAGAGTCAATTTGTGGATAAGCGCCTCCAACTTGCGGATAAGAAGCGCTAACTTACGGAAAGAGAGAGTCAATTTGCGGATAAGCGCCTCCAACTTGCGCAGGGCAAAACAACTTTGCGGATAGGCACTCCGACTTGCCACAAGGGCAAAATTACCGTTTTAAACGAAAATCCATTGTATAGGATCGGTAGCGATATTTTCCCTCACTTTGCAGATTCATGCTGGTTAATATTCGATTTGCAGTGTAAATATCCTCCACCCCCAAAAACTCCCGACACTCCCTATTAGTAATACTTCTCTTATGAATCAAAAACCACTCCCGCAAAGTCCGTTCATGGGCAAGATGAACTCTGGCGCCGCAAAAAGGGCAAACCCAGGTACGCGGCCGCTTCACCATACCAATTCGGTCACATATTAAACACCTTACCCCACTCTTAAAATCACCAAAGGGAATTTGATAAGACTCACAGATTGGCTTTGGGATATACATCTGATGACTGTTAAGAAGCTCCGCTGACAGCCAATGGAAGGTATCAAGATCTAACTTCTGTTCCTGCCTCGGAATGCTTTTTAAATAAGAAGGAATCAAGTTGGGATATAAAATCTTTGTCCTTTGAGGGGGAACAGCCACAATTTGTTTGGGGTAGGCTAAAACTACAGCGCCGTAAAGAGGAATCTTGATATTTCGACTCTTTAGCCAATCAGAAAGTAACTGATAATTTCGCTCCAGTTGAACCACTGGACTCTCAAACCCGTCCTTATGCCCATCCTCACGGGTCCTAATCAATTGTGGAGGGTTATCTTTAAACTCCAAAATCCCGCCAATATTTTTAACCTCTAACACCACCCCTAACCTGGGGCTCAATAAAAAAGTATCCATTTGAAAATCAGAAGTAGGAGATAAATCATGAAAAATGTGGTGGTCAGATGAAAAAGAGGACTTGCGGAGGACTTCAGCAACCCGGTCTTCCCCGCCAATTCCCGCTTCAACCGAAGACTGCTTTCCAGCCAATACAGGCAGGATAGCGTGTCCTGCAGGAAGACGGCTCTGAGCCGATACTAAACCTTCTAACTTCAATGACGGATCACGATTTTTAATACAAATCTCAAACACCTCCCTAAAATCTACCTGCATCGTAACACATCCCACAAACCCAACCTATTCACCCAGTATCAATTTCATATTTCTGTAAAAAATACAGCTTGTCATCTATTGACCAGGGTAGTCAACGGGATTATAATGACTCCATTGACTGATGTGGTCAACACTAAAAATAGGAGGGCTGCACCAGTGTTTTCAAAATTTTTCAACTTAGAAACGGAAAAACAAGACCGAATTATCAATGCTGCCATAAAGGAATTTGCCCAGAAAGGATATGATAAGGCCTCGACCAATGAAATCGTAAAAGAAGCCGAAATCTCAAAGGGGTTACTTTTCCATTATTTTAAAAACAAGAAGCAAATGTTCTTATTGTTATTTGACCACTGCACCCAAATAATTACCGATGACTTCTACAAAAAGGTCGACCTTATAGAGACTGATTTTTTCGAACGAATACGAAAGGCAGTCTTAATTAAAATGGACCTGCTTGCAAAATATCCCGACATTTTTAAATTCATTGAGGAGGCCTATATGGATGAATCAGTGGATATCAAAACGGAAATTGAGAAAAAGGTAAAGGAACTAAATGAAATAAACATTGGGAGGATTTACGAGGGAATTGATATTAGTAAATTCAGAGACGATGTCGATATCCAAAAAATCTTAAAAATTATCACCTGGACATTTGAAAAATTGAGTGAAGAACAGCTTAACAAAGCCAAACTGACGCCGAATCACGAAATTGACTATCCAGCCATCCAGATCGAAGCGGAAAAATATTTTGATGTGTTAACAAAGGTTTTTTATAAATAAGGGGGCAGGATCCATGAATGTAATCGAGATTAACAACCTGACAAAGACTTACGGCAAGTCTAGAGGGATCACCGATATCAGCTTTCATGTTGAACAAGGTGAAATTTTTGGTTTCATCGGCCCGAATGGGGCGGGTAAATCAACGACGATCCGCACGCTGCTTTCATTGATTTATCCAACAAGCGGCAGTGCGACAATCTTTGGAAAAGACTGCATTCAGTTTGCCCCGGAAATTAAAAAGGACATTGGCTATCTGCCTTCGGAAGTCTTTTACTATGACAATATGAAGGTTAAAGAACTATTAAAATATTCCGCCAGCTTCTATAAGAAGGACTGCAGTAAGAGAATCAAAGAGTTAGCAACTATCATGGACCTTGATTTGAATAAAAAGATAGATGATCTCTCCCTGGGAAATAAAAAGAAGGTTGGCATCGTTCAAGGCCTGCTCCATGAACCAAAGTTAATCATACTCGATGAACCGACGAGCGGGCTGGATCCATTAATGCAGCAAAAATTCTTTGAGTTGCTGGAGGAGGAAAATCAAAAGGGCGCCACTATTCTTTTTTCGTCACACATTTTGAGTGAGGTTCAAAGATTATGCAATCGAGTGGCAATTATTAAAGAGGGCAAGATTGTTACGGTAGAAAAGATAAGTACCTTACAAGAAAACAATTATAAAAAGTTTAAGGTGGAAACGAAATCTGCCCTCTCCCCCGAATATTTCAAGATCATCGGTGTGAATAATTTGGAGGCTAAAGGTAATGTAATCAGCTTTCTATTCAAAGGAAATATCAATACCGTATTGAAAAAAATAGCCGAAATCGAAGTCGTCAATCTATGGATTGAGGAGCCTGATCTTGAGGAGATCTTTATGCATTATTATGAAAAGGAGGCCTAAGAATCTATGAATATATTTTTTCATGAGCTAAAGGCGTATCGGAAATCAACGATAATTTGGACCTTTTCGTTAATCATGGTGGCATTGCTGTTCCTATCCATGTTTCCCTCGTTTGCCAAAGATGCGGATCAGTTCAAAAAGTTATTAGCTGGCTACCCATTAGCGATGAGGAAGGCGATCGGACTTAATTTAGAAAATATATTTACAATTTTGGGATTCTACAGCTATTCCTTGACGTTCACAACCCTTTGTGCGGCGATTCAAGCAATGAATCTCGGTACTGGGATTGTCAGCAAAGAGGTGCGCGAAAAAACAGCTGATTTCCTGTTAACAAAGCCGGTGACTCGCACGCAGATTCTGACTAGTAAGTTATTGGCAACATTGACATCCCTATTGATTACCAATGTTGTCTATTTGATTACGGCCAATTTGATTGCATGGCAGGTTAAAACGGTCGATTTCAGTGTTAAAAAGTTTGTGTTACTGTCGGTGACGATGTTGTTTATTCAAGTAATCTTTCTAGCGATAGGCCTCATCATATCTGTCATCGTTCCAAAAATTAAGTCGATCCTTACGGTCTCACTAGCAACAGTCTTTGCGTTTTACTTTCTCGGTGTTTTTAGCGAGAATTCTGGTGATGATGTGAAACGGTATATCTCGCCATTTAAATACTTTGATAACACCTATATCATCAAACACGCAAGCTATGAGGGATCTTTTCTGAGTGCAGGTGCCGTTATTGTCGTTGCAGCGATTACGGCAAGTTATATGATTTATACGAAAAAAGATATTCATGCCGTTTAGGGGGATTCGAGAATGAATATATTTTTAAAAGAATTAACGTCTCATCGTAAATCACTCCTCTTTTGGTGCATTGGTGTGTTTCTAATGGTGTTATCCGGCATGAATAAATATGCTAATTTATATTCATCCCAGCAATCAATGAATGACGTAATGAAAGATATGCCAAAATCACTGCAGGTGGTCATGGGAGCCGGAAGCTTAGACTTATCAAAGGCGAGCGGTTATTATGGCATGCTGTTTATTTATTTACTATTAATGGCAACGATACATGCGGCGATGCTTGGCGCCGGGATTATTGCGAAAGAGGAGCGGGACAAAACATCCGAGTTCTTATTCGTGAAGCCTGTTTCAAGAACAAAGGTTATTACGGCAAAGTTGCTGGCAGCCTTGTTCAATATATTCGTTATTAATTTCGTCACACTAATGTCGTCGATTGCCCTGATGGCTAAATATAGCAAGGGTGAAAATGTAAATAGAGATATTATCATTTTGATGGTGGGGATGTTCATCTTGCAGCTGTTGTTTATGGTGATGGGCAGTGCAATTTCATCCTTAAAGAGGAAATCGAAGAAGGCTGCTTCCTTTTCAGCAGGTGTATTATTACTGACTTTTATTTTGTCCGTTGCGATTGATTTGAATGAAAGTATTAAAAACCTAAAGTACTTGAGCCCATTTAAATACTTTGAAGCGAAAAATGTGATGTATGGAGGCGGACTTGATCCCCTCTTTGTTGTTATTTCTTTCTTTTTAATCGCAGCCTTTGCAAGTGTAACCTATATTTATTATCAAAAAAGAGATCTAAACATTTAAAGACCGGGGATTTTCCTCCGGTCTTTTTACATAAAGTTTTGCCCAGCTCCAGTCCTGCGGAGCGCTTCTGCTTATCTTACTTTTCCCGGGCCATTTTAATCAGTGTGTTGATATCACTTGCCAGCGTTGTATAGTTTGTCTTGCTAGCTTTAATATTTGCTTTTATTCCATCAATCAACGGCATCGCTTTTGGATTGGTAATCGTTAAGATTTGGACCTGGCCGTCGAAGGCTTTGCTCATTAGATCTTTGGCTTTATCTAAGTTATCATCGGTATTTAGTTTTGACATGTCGATTCCATCAAGATTCCCTTTTCCAGAAGAACCTGATGTGTTGGTTAATACTTTTTGCTGCATTTCATCATATCGTGTTGAAGTCGTTTGTGCCCCCGCCCTTGCTAAGATAACGGTGTCGTCCAGAACAAATACTTTTATCCCGGGGATCCCTGCTCCGGAGAGTCTTGATTCTAGATGCGAGGAAATGCCTCCGTCATGCAGGCTTGAGCTTCCGATTAAGCTGTAAACATTCGTCCCCAGCCCATTCGTCGTTTGACCTTTGGCATTTGTTGTTCTTTTCTTGCCCCGGTCTACACTTGGAATCACATTTGGATTGTCAGTTGACCCGTGGACATGGCCATTTCCTTTTGTGTTTAATGTTTTGTCATGCAGATTTGCAGCATCCACCCGATGCTCCTCTTGCTGTGCTGAACATCCAGAAAGTACGAGAGAGGTAACAAGGATTGGCCCATAGAAATAATTCAACATTCTTCTCATTTTTTACGCCCTCCTTTTTTTATCATTCTCTCCTTTCCTTTTATAAGTATGAATGGTTTATTTTGGAACATAATAATGTCAAAGCATGGATATTGCTGTAATTATTGGATTGATATTAAAGAAATAATCTGGAGGTGTACACCATGGTTGAAGAAAACAACGAAAATCCAGAATCAGTATCTAGGAGGAATTTTCTCCGAAACGCAGGCTTTACAGTTGGTGGACTGGCTGTCGGCGGAATAGTGGGCAGCCTTATTCCGCGGAACAAAAAGGACAATACCAGTACTACAAAAGGTACCCAGACGAAAACAGAAGACTATAATCAAGCACTCATGTATTTTACACCGGAACAATTCCGTGTCATCGAGGCAGCAACAGAGCGGATTTTTCCAGAGGATGAGCATGGGCCAGGGGCAAAGGCACTTGGTGTTGCCTATTTTATCGATCATCAATTAGCAGGATATTGGGGCTTTAATGGTCGGGAATATATGCAGGCGCCCTTTTATCCAGGTGAGAAAGTCCAAGGATTTCAAGGCCGGTTAAAGCGCAGGGAAATTTTTGATATTGCAATCAGGGAAATACAAAACCACAGTATGGCTGTCTATAAGAAGGATTTCACTGAGCTCAAAGAAGATGAACAAGATGCCATCCTTACAGACTTTGAGGGAGATAAAGTGAATGTGACTACCATTTCTCCGAGCGGTTTCTTCCAAATGCTGAGAAGTGTCACGTTAGAAGGCGCCTATAGCGATCCATTATATGGAGGTAATTTACATATGGATGGCTGGAAGATGAAGAACTACCCAGGCAGCCAGATGGCGTATTCAGACATTATTGATAAAGATTTTAAGAAGATAGCGCCGCAAAGCCTAAAAAGCCACATGAATCACTGAAGCTAGCCCCTAGGTGAGTAGTTAGACACTAGAACAAACAAGGAATTGAAAATCCTTATAAAAAAGAAGGTGGAAGTATGGCGAGAAAACTGCCAAAAGTAGATGTGGTAATTGTGGGTGTTGGTTGGGCAGGTGGAATTATTGCCAAAGAACTGACCAAAAAGGGATTAAAGGTTGTAGGATTGGAAAGAGGCAAAGAGCGAAAAACAGAAGATTACTTTATGGTCCATGATGAGTTGCGCTATGCACTTCGCTATGAGCTTATGCAGGACCTGTCTAGAGAAACGATAACCTTCAGGGGCAATGAAAAAATACGTGCCCTCCCGATGCGTCAATATGGTTCGTTTTTGCTTGGTGATGGATTAGGCGGTTCTGGGGTTCATTGGAATGGGCAAACATTCCGGTTTTTGCCTTATGATTTTGAAATCTATAGTAAAACAGTTGAACGGTACGGGAAAAAGAAGATTCCGACCGACATGAATCTCCAGGATTGGGGAATTACATACGATCAATTGGAGCCATATTACGATCGTTTTGAGAAGACAGCAGGTATATCAGGAGAGGAAAATCCACTTGCCGGGAAGCGGTCCGATAAGTATCCGACCCCGCCTATGAAAAAGACACCTGCCATTCAGATGTTCGAAAAGGCAGTAAAAAATATGAAACTACATCCGTATATGATGCCATCGGCGAACCTGTCGGAATCCTATAAAAACCCAGATGGGATCCAGAGGGCGGCTTGTCAATATTGCGGTTATTGTGAGCGTTTTGGCTGTGAATACGGTGCAAAGGCAGATCCCGTTGTGACGGTCATACCTGTTGCCAACAAAACAGGGAACTTTGAAATCAGAACCCATTCCAATGTAAGAAGGATTTTAAAAACAGGTAACAAAGTTACCGGTGTCTTATATACAGATGTGACCACAGGCGAGGATATTGAGCAGCCAGCTGATATTGTCGTGCTAACTAGCTATGTTTTTAATAATATTCGTCTCCTCTTAATGTCTGGGGTCGGCAGACCATATGACCCTAATACAGGAACAGGCGTAATTGGAAAAAATTATGCCTACCAAGTCATAAAAGGAAATGCGATTGGATTTTTTGATAAAAAAGAATTTAATACCTTTGCCGGTGCAGGGTCACTGGGAATGGTGGTCGATGATTACAATGGTGACAATTTTGACCATAGTAACGTTAATTTCATTCATGGCGGAATGATTTCACTTGCACAAACAGGTTTAAGACCAATTCAAAATAACCCTGTTCCCGGAGGAAAACCAACCTGGGGTAAAGAATTCAAGGCCAATTCCGTTAAATATGCCAACCGCTTTTTATCGGTTACTTCTCAAGGTTCTTCTATGCCGTTTAAGCGTCACTACCTTGACCTTGACCCAACCTATAAGGATGCTTACGGCGATCCGCTTATTCGTATTACCTTTGACTTTGAAGAGCAAGACCGCCAAATGGCTAAATTCCTTGCAGGTAAATGTGAAGCGATCTTAAAGGAAATGGGTGCAGATCATATTGATACGATGAAGGAATTAGGCCCGTATGATATAACAACCTATCAATCCACCCATAATACTGGTGGTGTCATCATGGGGGCAGACCCAGCAACCTCTGCTGTAAATAATTATTTGCAAATGTGGGACGTGGATAACCTATTTGTCATCGGCGCCTCCGCATTCCCGCATAATTCCGGCTATAATCCGACCGATACAGTTGGAGCCTTAGCCTATCGCGCTGCAGAAGGAATTCTGAAATACCGTGATAAAGGCGGACAGGTAGTCTAAATGTGCTCTTAATGGATTTAACTATATATAAAGTGTTAATATGAATAAATCAAACAAAGGGAGAGAATCAAATGACAAACCAAAATGAAAACGCTGTACTACCACCAAAAACCTGTTCAATTGAACGGTTAATTACCGTAAAGGCCGATGTCGAGAAGGTTTTAGCGGGTGAAAAAACAGCCACACGCCGGAATGGCCGCTATGCCGATCCAGGCGAAATCATGACACTTGAAGGCCGTCAATTCGTTGTGGACAAGGTGTATTCACAGAGCTTGGGCGGGTTGACCGATGAGGATGCCCGCCGCGAGGGCTTCAGCACGGTAGAGGAATATAAGCAGTCGATCCTTGCCTATCATCCAGGGATGCCATGGCTGCCACAGATGCGTGTCTGGGTCCATGAATTCAGCCCGGTTCAAGATTAATCAGGGTAAACAGAAATAGTCCATTCTCCAATGGGCTATTTTGTGTGCGCTTGGCAGCGCATCGCTCTAATGGGTGAAAGTCCCTAACATGCCGTTGTGGCGGAAATGTATAGCTAACAGGTAGTGCGAGTATCGTGAGATTTCGTGCGGAGGACCTGAAGGCAAAGCTCGGAACAGGTGGCTGTAACCATTTTGGCTGATAAGATGGGATAACCCTGCGCAAAATGGGGACGTCCAATACCACACTGTATCTTATTAGTTATGAGGACTGGCTTCGAGTGAAAGGCGATGAACGTGACCCAAGGAGATCTCATCATCTCCACCGTAGGTGGTAACTCTTTTTCAAAGCCGCGAAGGACAAGAAATGGACTATGGAAGGTGAGAAGTCAGAGCAGGGGATAGTAGTGATTAAACTTGTTGGAAACGCCACAAAGACAAGTGACTTATCACAATGTTGATAAGGCAGACATTGACCCAAAAGGCAGTGAACTGATGCGAAGCCCGTCTGTCCATGGAAGATAAGCAATACGAACTTATCTACTCGTCATGTACTAAACAGAAGTCGATGAGGCAGAAAGCCGAAGAATCGAGACCGAAAGAAAGTAGGTTGTTTAGGGCGAAGTACTAATATTAAATATCAGCCATTGGTTTTACCTATTCAGTTGATAATGTATTGGGAAAGGAAACGAATGCATGAATGAAGCAATAGGAAAACGAAGCTTACGTGTAGTGGAGAATTCTAAAAAGAAACGCAAGTGGTACAGCTTAATGGACAAATTATGGAACTATCAAAACCTGGAACTAGCCTTTTATGACGTGAAGAAAAATCGCGGTTCACACGGAGTGGATAAAGTAACGATTAAAGAGTATGAAATAGAATTGGAACACAACTTAAGAGTGCTCCAAGAATCTCTGCGTTTAAAAACATATCGTGCAAAACCAGTCAGAAGAGTTTTCATTCCAAAAGCTGATGGTACAAAACGTCCACTAGGAATTCCAACAGTAGAAGACCGTATTCTCCAAGCCGCAACCAAAAGAATACTTGAACCAATCTTTGAACAGAAATTCTTAGACTGTAGTTTTGGATTTCGTCCGAACCGTAGTGCACATATGGCGATAGATAAAATCCGACAGGATTTGATGGATGGGTATAACTTTGTAATTGATGCGGATATAAAGACCTATTTTGATTCAATTCCTCATGATAAGCTTATCGATTTAATCAAAGAAGAAGTTGTGGACAGTAGCGTACTAGCATTAATAATGCAATTCCTAAAATCGGGAATCCTTGAAAACGGAAGTTTTTATGAAAGTGACACTGGGAGTCCTCAGGGTGGCGTAATCAGTCCATTATTAGCAAACATCTATCTGCATCCACTCGATGAAATGATGATGGAAAGAGGTCACCGTATTACAAGGTATGCGGATGACTTCGTCATCTGTTGCAAATCCCGAAAGGGTGCAGAAAGAGTACTAAGAACCGTAGTGAAGCTCTTAGAGGAAAAATTAGGTTTGAAAGTTCACCCTGACAAAACTAAAATTGTAGATAATTATGAAGAACCGTTTGTCTTCCTAGGTTACGTTTTCAAAAAAGGGTATTTCCATTCTCCATCAGACAAAGCAGTAAAGAAATTCAAGAAAAGTATCAAGGATGTAACGAGAAGAAACCTAACAGTTAATTTGGAAGAATTCGTCAAGAATCGAATAAACCCCATTGTTAGAGGATGGGGAAGATACTTTGGGGTTGGATTTTCAAAGACTTTATTTCAAAAGTTAGACTCATGGATTCGAAGAAGGCTTAGGATGATTCAGCTAAGAAGCTGGAGAAAAATAAGAAAGCTCCACAGGGAGCTTCGAAAAAGGAATTGGAAGGGCGACCTTCCGCGTCTTTCAATGACTAGATGGAGGAATTCTAAAACCGAACAAGTACATTTTGCGATTCCTAATGAAAGGTTTCGAGAAATTAAACTTGTTTTTCTTTTAGACATTTACAATGAACTACATCCTCAAAGGGGATAAAGTGGAGGAGCCGTATGCGATGACCCGCACGTACGGATCTGTGAGAGGCGCATGAAATTTTCATGCGCCTACTCTATTTTTTTCAATGCTTAAAAATTGTTTTATTCCGGTAAACGAAATTATAATAGCTTTATTATATTAATGTCGCCAAAGGGTTAGGTGAGAGTATGGAATTTTTATCAAAGTACATAAAGAAATATTGGAAGTCATTTAGCATCGCCGTACTATTTCTCACCTTTGAGGCAATAAGTGATTTGATGCAGCCAACCATTATGGCAAAAATCATCGATAAAGGTGTAGTAAACAGAGACATTCATTATGTGTTAAAAATGGGCGGATTGATGCTGTTGATTACGGCTATCGGTGCGATTAGTGCCTCTTCACGAAGCATAATAGCCAGTGTTGTCTCACAAAACTTTGGAACGGAATTGCGCTCCGATTTATTTAAAAAAGTTCAAACGCTTTCTTTTACAAATCTCGACAGGTTTAATCGCGCCTCGCTGATTACTCGTTTAACAAATGATGTCACACAAGTGCAGGTGTTTGTGAATGGGCTGATGCGAGTCTTTGTTAAGTCTCCTTTGCTTGCCATAGGGGGCCTTGTGATGGCCACACGGCTGAACTTGCACTTATCTGTTGTCTTAGCCGTGGTTGTTCCAATTGTGGCCATATTAATAGTCCTTAATCTCCGTCTCGGTTTTCCTCTCTTTTCTAAGGTTCAACAGGCTTTAGACCGCGTGAATTCCGTAATGAGGGAATATTTATCAGGGGTTCGTGTCGTCAAGGCCTTTAACCGCTTTGATGTTGAAATTGGAAAATTTGCCAAAGCAAATGACCAGTTTAAGGATCAATCCATCGCCGCAGGACGTCTGATGGCTACATTCAGCCCGGCAATCATGCTGACAGTAAATCTTGGCATTGTCGCCGTCCTATGGATGGGAGGCCTTGGGGTGGAATCAGGTGACATTCAGGTAGGTCATATCATTGCTTTTACCAACTATATGACGCAAATTCTTTTCTCCTTGATGATGATTTCGATGGTCTTTAATATGTTTGTCAGGGCTAGGGCATCCGCAGGGAGAATTAATGAAGTATTTTTACAAAAGAATGGTGCCTTAGAGGAAACGAAGGCGGTACCGCCGCATCATGGTCACGAAACAGGCAGAATTGACCTTGAAGATGTCACTTTCTCGTATGAAGGAACCAGTGGCGAGCCGATCTTAAAACATATTGATTTAACCATCCTCCCTGGAGAAATGGTGGGCATCATTGGCTCAACTGGTTCAGGAAAAAGTACCCTTGTTGGGTTAATTCCCCGTTTTTATGATGTGACAAGCGGGACCATTAAGGTAGATGGCCAAGATATTTCACAGCTTAATCCGCAAATATTAAGAGATCAAATCGCGATTGTACCACAAAAAAATATCTTATTTACTGGCACAGTAGCAGATAATATCCGCTGGGGGAAAGAAGACGCCACCGATGAAGAAGTCAGGATGGCCGCAGCGATTGCAGGTGCAGATGACTTTATCGCCGCCTCACCGGAGGGATATGAAACGAAAATTGGCCAGGGCGGTGTTAACTTTTCCGGCGGGCAGAAACAGCGGATTTCGATCGCCCGAGCCTTAGTGAAAAAGCCGAGCATTTTGATTTTGGATGATAGTACGAGTGCAGTCGACGTTGCCACCGAAGCAAAAATTAAGGCTGGTTTGAAAAAATACGCTAAAGGCCTAACCTGTCTCTTGATTGCCCAACGGATTACCTCGATTATCGATGCTGATAAAATCGTTGTTTTGGACCATGGGGAACTGGTAGGAGTGGGGACCCACCGCGAACTGCTTTCGGATTGCCGGGTTTATCAAGAAATCTATCAATCACAGATGGGCAAGGAGGTTTTGTAAATGTCAAAAGGAAATGAACAGACTGCCAATACACCTCCACCGCTAAGACCGGGCGGGGCCCAGCGTCTCCGCGGCCCTGTTGTCAAACCCAAGAATTTAAAAGGAACGTTGAAACGCTTATGGCAATATTTTGGCAATGAGAGAAAAATGCTGAGCTTAATCTTTTTCTTTATTATCGTGGATGCCGTTCTGATGCTCCTTGCTCCGTATTTAATCGGAAGAGCAGTTGATGCGATGAGCCTTAAACAGGGGAAGGTTGATTTCAATCTATTAGAAATAATGATTATTGTGCTGACCTGCGCATATGCAGCAGATGCTGCACTCACTTTTTTACAGGGCTGGCTGATGGTGGGTGTGGCACAAAGGGTAGTGAAGCGGCTGCGCGAGGCAATTTTTCGGAAACTGCAAAAGCTGCCTGTCTCTTTTTTTGATACCCGGACGCACGGGGAGCTCATGAGCCGTTTATCAAATGATGTAGATAATATCAGTAATACCATCTCCCAGTCTACGACACAACTAATGTCCGGCATGATTGTGATTGCTGGCTCTTTAATTATGATGATTATCCTAAGCCCGTTATTAACACTAGCTAGCTTAATTACAGTGCCGCTTGTTTTTTTACTGACCAAGACCATTGCTAAGCGCACGAGTGTGTTATTTAAGAATCAACAGGTAGAGCTCGGTAAATTAAATGGTCATATTGAGGAAACCATCTCAGGGATTGAGGTCGTTAAGGCGTTTAATCATGAAGATCAGGTGATTAAAGAGTTTGAATTGGTTAACACAAAGCTTCGTGATGTCGGCCTTAAGGCGCAAATCTGGTCGGGGTTTCTAATGCCGATTATGAATGTCATTAATAATTTTGGCTTTGCGATTGTGGCTGTTATTGGTGGGATTTTGGCAGTGAAAAGCCTGGTTACGGTTGGAGCCATTGCGAGCTTTATCACCTATTCACGCCAATTTGTCCGGCCGTTAAATGACCTTGCCAATATTTTTAATATCCTTCAGTCAGGTGTGGCAGGGGCAGAACGAGTTTTTGAAATCATTGATGAGCCCGAAGAAGTAGTGGATCCGCCGCAAGCGGTTGAATTGATCAATCCAAAAGGCCATGTTGTTTTTGAAAATGTTAGTTTTGGCTACCGCCCGGATGTCCCTATTATTAAGAATGTCAGCTTTGAAGCTCGAATTGGCAGCAGTACGGCTCTAGTTGGTCCAACAGGTGCTGGGAAAACAACGATCGTGAACCTGCTGACAAGATTCTACGATGTCACAGAGGGCAGAATCCTGCTCGATGGCCGTGATATTCGTGATTACACAAGGGATAGTTTGCGGAGATGTTTTGGGTTTGTCCTTCAAGATACGTATTTATTTTCTGGTACGATTAAAGAGAACATTAAATATGGCAAACCTGATTCCACGGATGAAGAGGTGGAGCAGGCAGCCCAAATGGCAAATGCGGATGTTTTTATCAGACGCCTTCCAAATAAATATGAAACGGTATTATCAGAAAATGGCGGAAATCTTAGCCAGGGACAACGTCAGCTTTTAGCGATTGCCAGGGTGATACTGGCACGACCTGCCTTGCTCATTTTAGATGAAGCCACCAGCAGCATTGATACAAGAACAGAGCTTCATATTCAGGAGGCACTGCTTAAATTAATGGAAGAACGGACTAGCTTTATCATAGCCCACCGTTTAAATACCATTCGTGATGCCGATATGATTATGGTCATCGACAATGGTCAAATTATCGAAAAGGGAAGCCATGAGGAATTAATGGAAGCCAAAGGCCGTTATGATCAGATGTTTTTTAATCAATTTAAAAATGTCGAAGGAGCACTTGATTAATAAGGTTACGGGAATGCACTGGTATTTGTGCATTCCTTTTTTGTGTGGATTATAATGACAGATGTCATGACAACTGGTAGAATACCTTATGTTTACTATTATTTTACCTAGATTAAAGGATTTTGGGGAATAATATACATACTTGTTACATAGGGGGATTATTATGAAAAATAAGAAAGAAATATCCACCCGGAAACTGCTCGGAATTGCCGGCATGGGCTGGATGTTTGACGCCCTGGATGTAGGGATGCTTAGCTTTATCATTGCAGCCTTGAAAGTGGAATGGGATTTAACGCCGGGAGAAATGGGTTGGATTGGCAGTATTAATTCGATCGGAATGGCCGTCGGAGCACTTATTTTTGGATTAATGGCTGATCGAATCGGCCGGAAAAATGTTTTTATCATTACCTTACTGTTATTTTCAGTAGGAAGCGGTGCGTCTGCACTTACCACCTCACTAGCAGCCTTTCTAGTCTTAAGGTTCTTTATTGGGGCGGGCTTGGGCGGTGAGCTTCCGGTTGCCTCTACCTTGGTCTCAGAAAGTGTTTCTGCTGAGAAGCGCGGCAGGATTGTTGTCTTACTCGAAAGTTTTTGGGCAGGCGGCTGGTTAGTGGCTGCGGTCATTTCGTATTTTATTATTCCGAGGTTTGGCTGGCAGGTTGCCCTGCTTATTAGTGCGATTCCAGCTCTATATGCCCTGTACTTGCGAATGGGGCTTCCCGATTCACCTCGGTTTACGGCAGTAAAAGATAAGCAGAAGACCACATTGGGTCAAAGTTTGCAGAAATTATTCTCTAAGGATTACGGACGGCAGACGGCAATGCTTTGGATCGTTTGGTTTTGCGTCGTGTTTTCCTACTACGGAATGTTTTTATGGCTTCCTAGCGTTATGGTCATGAAAGGATTCAGTCTAATCAAGAGCTTTCAGTACGTACTTATTATGACAATAGCCCAGCTGCCAGGTTATTTCACAGCAGCATGGTTTATTGAAAAAATCGGCCGGAAATTTGTTTTAGTAGTTTACTTAATTGGTACGGCCATAAGCGCCTATTTCTTCGGTACCGCAGACACTACGGCCATGTTGATGACGTCTGGAATTCTGTTATCATTCTTTAACCTCGGGGCCTGGGGCGGCTTGTATGCTTACTCGCCGGAACAGTATCCTACCATTATTCGCGGAACAGGGACAGGCTTTGCGGCCGCAGTAGGGCGGATTGGCGGTGTATTAGGTCCATTATTAGTAGGAAATCTGGTTGCTCAGCATGTAGCGATTTCTACCATCTTTATAATCTTTTGTATTTCGATTCTAATTGGTGCATTTGCAGTCTTTATTTTAGGTAAAGAAACGAAAAATAAAGAATTAGTATAATAATTATTGAGAAGGGATTCCAAAAATAGGAATCCCTTTTTCGTTGTAACGAACGTGTGATTATATTTAATCAAAATATTAAAAATAGATTGCTTTTGGGTTGAAAAAGTTATTCATTAGCACTTTATTGTAATAAAGCGATTTCCATTAGAAAACGTTTTAATTTTCTTATTCTTTTAATTATTTTAAAATAACTGTATAATAGTACTAGACGAACCCCTAAATATTAATGTACAATGTTTTCAGAATATTATAGATTTTCTTAAGAGGTAGGACAAAGGTCTTGGGTCATTTTTTTAAAAATAGGGGGTAGTTGGATGAGAAAGAGGAAATTAGCTGGAATCTTTATGTCTTTTATGGTAGCAGCAGGAGTAATGGCAGGATGTAATTCAAGTGCGAGTAGTGATGGAGAAAAAGGCGGCACAATCAAAATTGGCGCCAACTTAGAACTCTCAGGCGGAGTAGCCTCCTATGGCCAATCTGCTAAGGAAGGTATTGAATTAGCGATTGAGGAGATTAACAAAAAAGGTATTGATGGTAAAAAACTCGAATTAGTAACGGTCGATAATAAGTCTGATGCAGCAGAAGCTACAAGCGGTGCCCTTAAACTGGCTACACAAGATAAAGTGGCAGCGATGATTGGTGCAGCAACTAGTACAAACACCCTAGCCCAAGTCCAAATTGCTCAAGATAATAAAATTCCATTAATTACACCAACTGCCACAAACGCAACGATAACCTATAAAGATGGAAAATTAAATGACTTTGTCTTCCGTACCTGCTTCATTGACCCCTTCCAGGGCACAGTGGCAGCTAACTTTGCAACCAATGACTTAAAAGTAAAAAATGCTGCTGTTCTAATTGACAGCTCAAGCGACTACTCTAAAGGTCTTGCAGACGCTTTTAAAAAGGCATTTAAGGCTAATGGAGGAAAAATTGTCGCTGAAGAAGCATACGTAGCAAAAGATACGGACTTCCATGCTACCCTAACACGGATCAAAGCCGCAAAACCAGATTATGTATTCCTTCCTGGTTTCTATGAAGAAGTCGGTCTGATTGTAAAACAAGCTCGTGAGGTTGGTCTTACCGTGCCATTTATGGGCGGTGACGGCTGGGATTCTCCTAAACTAGTGGATATTGCTGGTGCCGATCCGCTTAAGAACACATATATTACGAACCACTATTCTTCAGGTGATAGTGACAAAAAGGTTCAAGAGTTTGTTTCAGCATTTAAAGCAAAGTATGATGGTAAATCCCCGGATGCCTTCGGCGCACTAGGGTATGATACAGTCTACTTCCTTGCCGATGCCATTAAGCGTGCCGGAAGCAGTGATCCTAAGAAAATTCAGAAGGCGCTTGAAGAAACAAATGGTCTAGAGCTGGTATCTGGAAAAGTGAAGCTTGATAACCATCATGATCCAATTAAAGCCGCAGTTATTCTTGAATACGTAAACGGTCAACAACAGTATAAGACAAAGGTTAACCCATAGCCCGAAAAGCGGAAGCGCCTAGGCGCTGTAGCTAGACAACCCGAAAAGCAGAAGCACCTTGAACAGTATTAGATTTGACAAATCTTATAGTTTGCTAAGGAATAGGGAGCGCTGATGTCTCCCTATTCCAGTTTATAAGAGAATAATAAGGTAACTAACGTATTTAACTTAAAAACTAGTATTTAGAAAAAGAGATGCAGGAGTTCATCAGAAGGAGTGTAAACATATGGAGTTAATACAACAACTCGTGAATGGAATATCCTTAGGCAGTATTTATGCATTAATTGCGCTGGGATATACAATGGTCTACGGTATTGTAAAATTAATTAATTTTGCCCATGGAGATGTCTTCATGGTAGGTGCATTTATTGGGTTTTATTCGATTACGATTCTTCATTTAGGATTTTTCCCATCCTTGCTTATTTCAATGGCCGTATGTGCGATCTTTGGCGTGTTAATTGAGCGGATTGCCTATAAGCCGTTAAGGAATGCGACTAGAATTGCTGCCCTGATTACAGCTATTGGTGTATCGCTGTTTATCGAATATGGGACAATATATGTCCGCGGGGCACAGCCTGAGGCATACCCAAATAACTTAGTGCCTTTAAAGGACATGAATATCTTAGGTGTACAAATCAGTGGTCAGTCTATCTTGATTTTGTTGACATCAATTGTTTTAATGATTCTCTTGCAATTTATTGTCCATAAAACAAAAATCGGAAAAGCAATGCGTGCCGTCTCACATGATATGGACGCTGCTCGGTTAATGGGGATTAATGTAAATAACACGATCTCGGCAACCTTTGCAATTGGTTCTGCATTAGCAGGGGCAGCAGGGGTGATCTTCGGAATGTATTATACAAAAATTGAACCGTTAATGGGAATTATCCCAGGCCTAAAAGCCTTTGTTGCTGCTGTTTTAGGTGGAATTGGAATTATTCCGGGGGCGATGACCGGGGGATTATTATTAGGTGTTATTGAAGCACTTGTTAGTGCAGCAGGATACTCTTTATGGCGTGATGGTGTCGCGTTTATCGTTCTTATTTTAATTTTAATTTTCCGTCCAGCAGGACTATTTGGCAAAAATGTCAGAGAAAAGGTTTAGGGGGAGGCTTCTACGATGAATATTTTAAAGCAAGCAAAGTTTTTCTGGACATCAATCGTTTTAGCCGTTGTTTTTGCAGTTGTCATGCAATTTTTAATTACCGGTGGAACATTAAATCAATTCTATGTAAATACATTGTTCTTTATGGGCATTAATATTATCCTTGCGGTCAGCCTGCATTTGATTATTGGAATTACCGGACAGTTTTCAATTGGACATGCTGGTTTCCTTGCAGTTGGTGCCTATGCCTCAGCAATTATGACCGTGAAATTAAGCCTGCCTTTCCCAGTAGGTTTACTAGTTGGCGGATTAGCAGCTGCGGTGGCTGGTCTTATTATTGGGATCCCTACATTACGGCTTAGAGGGGATTATCTTGCGATTGCGACACTTGGTTTTGGAGAAATTGTTAGAATTGTATTTTTAAATATTGATTATGTTGGCGGAGCAAGCGGTATGACAGTCTCTCATTTAACGACATGGCCTTGGCTGATTGGCTGCGTATTATTAACTGTTCTCGTCATTGTGAACTTCACAAATTCAACCCATGGCAGAGCCTGTATTTCCATTCGAGAAAATGAAATAGCCGCTGATGCAATGGGGATTAACACGACCTATTATAAAGTTGCAGCCTTTACACTTGGTGCCTTCTTTGCCGGTATTGCCGGTGCATTATATGCCCATAATTTTTATATTATTCAACCAACCAACTTTGGATTTTTGAAATCATTTGATATTTTAATTTATGTGGTCCTTGGCGGTTTAGGAAGTATGTCAGGTGCGGTTATCGCGGCCATCCTCTTAACGATTATTTCCACCTACCTGCAAAGCTACCCAGAGCTTCGGATGGTAATCTATAGCTTAGTACTGATTATCATGATGCTTTATCGTCCGCAGGGGTTAATGGGGACAAAAGAAATTACCTCGTTCTTTAAAGTTGGTAAATCGGCTAAAGGAGGAATACAGCATGACAGCAAAAACACAGTTGCTTAAAGTAGAAAATGCCGGTATCCGATTTGGCGGCTTAAAGGCTGTTTCTGATGTGAACTTGGAATTAAGGAAGGGTGAATTGGTTGGTCTAATCGGCCCAAATGGTGCCGGTAAAACGACCTTTTTCAACCTGCTAACGGGAGTTTACGTTCCAACAGAAGGAAGTATTTCTCTCGATGGAGAAAAACTTAATGGGTTAGCCCCTTTTAAAATAACGAAAAAAGGAATTAGCAGGACATTTCAGAATATCCGTTTATTCAATGAGCTGTCCGTTCTTGACAATGTTAAGGTAGCCTATCATGCGCTCGCGAAGCATTCGATTTTAAGCTCGATCTTCCGCCTTCCTACTCACTTTTCGGGTGAAAAGGAAATGGAAGAAAAAGCAATTGAGTTTTTGAAAATCTTTAAGCTTGATAATGTTTTACATGAAAAAGCAAAAAATTTACCGTACGGTCAGCAGCGCCGCTTAGAGATTGCCCGGGCATTAGCGGCTAATCCAAAGCTATTGCTGCTTGATGAACCGGCAGCAGGGATGAATCCACAGGAAACTGAGGAATTGATGAATTTAATAGCGTTAATTCGAGAAAAGTTCGATCTTACTATTCTATTAATTGAACATGATATGCTTTTAGTAATGGGCGTATGTGAGCGGATTTATGTACTCGACCATGGTCAATTAATTGCCGAAGGTACACCAGAGCAAATCAAAAATAATCCAAAAGTCATCGAAGCGTATCTTGGCGAGGAGGTCTCTTAATGCTTAAAATTAATGATATGAACGTTTACTATGGCAATATTCATGCATTGAAGGGAGTTTCCCTAGAGATAAATCAGGGTGAAATCGTTACCTTGATTGGAGCCAATGGTGCAGGGAAAAGTACACTGTTAAAAACGATTTCCGGTTTACTTAAACCCAAAAGCGGAGAAATCGTATTTGAAAATGAGCATGTAGCCGGTAAGGTAGCCCAGTCCATCGTAAAGAGAGGAATTTCACATGTTCCTGAAGGCCGTCGTGTCTTCGCTAACATGTCGGTGGAGGAAAATCTAGAATTAGGTGCTTACTTACGTAAAGATAAAAAAGGGATCAAGGAAGACTTTGATACAATTTATCAGTTATTCCCCCGCCTCGAGGAGCGCCGCAAACAGCTATCCGGTACGCTTTCAGGAGGAGAGCAGCAAATGCTTGCAATGGGCCGGGCTTTAATGGCTAGACCGCGCCTATTACTGTTAGACGAACCGTCGATGGGACTTGCGCCATTATTGGTCAAGACGATTTTCCGTATTATTGAAGAAATCAATCAAACCGGAACAACGATTTTATTAGTGGAACAAAACGCCAATATGGCTTTATCCATCGCTGACCGTGCGTATGTTATTGAAACAGGAAAAATAGTCGCTTCCGGAACAGCTGAAGAACTCAGCCAAAGCGATCAAATCAGAGCAGCCTACTTAGGCGGACATTAAATCGAAAAGCGGAAGCGCCCTGGTCAGCGGCGTATGGCCTGGAGCGCCCCAACTGAGATAAAGGAAACACGAAGAGCGTAAGCGATTCGATGTTGACTTATCGTAGGGCGGAGCGCGAAGGCCACTAGCCGCTAGGGCGCTGGAGCTGGACAATTTTCAAAGTAATTTTATACTTTCTTATCTCTTAAAAAAGGTATCGGAAAAGAATCCGATACCTTTTAACTGTTTTAGCCCTTTATTTTCCGATATTCCGGATCAAGTTTAAATTGCTGGCGCCGTTTCGGCCTAAGGAGATGTCTGAATTTATTTACATAATCTTCATATAACTGTTCCATTCCGACTAAGGCGAGCGAAAAGAAATTAGCATAATTCTTTTGTACTTCCCACTTCAATTCATTTTTCCCGCAGATACTATACTTATTTAACTCCTCTATTTCTTCCTGAATCTTAGCTAATTCAGTTTCCTGCTCCTCGACGGGAAGAGAAAGTACATGGTCAATCATTTTAATATATTCCTTCGATTTATCAATCTTCTCTTTGATATCAAAGTAGTCCTCTTTATTAATCAGATCGTACTCTAATTTAAAGTCGTTAAGACGTTCGGCTGCTTCATAGGTGGAATTGACAATGTCATCACGTGTCATATCCTTTGTTTCATAGCTAAGCATATGCTTCCAGGAAGGCTGCGTGATGGCCTTACGGTGATCCTCAAGAGTGTGACAATACTTCTTATAGCCATGAAGTTCTGGATGTTCAAAGGCAGGGCTGGCAGGGTCTAGGAATGGTGCCAGTGGTGCGACAAAATAAAAGATTCTAGGGTCCTTGTTACATGCCAGATGAATGGTTTCACAGAAATCAATATTTTCGACCGCACTTATGTAGGTCTGCCCTGGGAATCCTACCATAAAGAACAGGTCGATCTTTTTACAGCCATTTTTTAAGGCAAAATTAAGGGTATCGATAACCTTTTGGTTGGTACAGCTAAATTTGCCATTATAGCGCCTAATTTTTTCATCATGTGTTTCGAGGGTGATTTCAACGCTGTATTTTGGGACGCTGTCATTCATCATTTTAAAGAATTCCTCATCCGCATATTGGAACAATTCAAACACGATTTCATTTTTTAAATGGAGTTCTTTTAAACGGCTGAAAAATTCCTGTACATATTCACGCCCGCCTTGACGCAGGTCATGCAGAATAAATATAGGCGCCCGGCTGAAACGGGAAATAAATTGAATATCTTCAATTAGTTTTTTTGGAGAGCGTAATGCTAAAGAATTCCGGTTGCAATTTTGGTCATAGGCCTCTCTGGAACCGCCGCAAATCAAACAGTTTTGGGTACATCCCCGTGCCGTTAACAGGGCTGTGTTTGGATATTGGAGCCAGCCATTGTAGGGCAGCGGATCGAGAAAGTTCCGGTATTTAAACACGGAGCGAATCGTATAACGATAACCTGGAACATCAATATCATCGAGATCTTTTGGAACATAAGTAATAGGATTGTAACCGTACTCCTTACCTTTTTTCCAGGTAAGGTTAGGAATATCAGCATAATGAGTAATCCCCGCCTCAATCTTATTCATAAGCAAAAGCATCAGTTTTTCAGTTGAATCACCGCGCATAACAAAATTAATAAAAGGATATTCAATTAGCTCTTTATGATAGTAAGTAGCGGATAATCCGCCAAAAATGATCGGAGTCTCAGGGTGAAGGCTTTTAACAACTTTAGCAATCTCGATACTGCCGTGTGCGTGTGGCAGCCAATGAAGGTCGATTCCGAATGCCTTCGTCTTAATTTTCCGGAGCTTGGCCTCCACATCAAATTTTTCACTCATCAGCATACGGTTGGCGATATTAATAATTTTTACCCTAAGGCCGTATCGCTCTAAATAATCGGCAATACTCGTCAGACCAATCGGGAACATCTCAAACACAGGAGAGGATGGGACTACGTCACTGATTGGACCGGCAAGCAACGAGTTTTTTCTAAAGTCATATACACTTGGTGCATGTAATAATACTAGATCGTACTTCATTGTTTTCACCTCAGGTCAATTTATGGGCGAATACTTTTTTATAAAAGTAGTTTGTATGTAGGCAGTCAGATATGTGAGGGCTTTCACAATGGTTTATGACTTGATAGCTTGAGGTCTGCCTTTTCCCAGTGTAGTTAGGTTAGGATCTAGATTTAGTTTACTATAATGATGAATTAATAGAGTGACAATCGGGTGACAGTTTTTGGGTGATTTTGAGTATATCAAGGTTTTTCAATCCAAAATGACAGATGATATAATCCTTATATAAAAATGGTTTAAAGGATGATAACGATGGCACAGTCAAAAACAAACGCGATGCGAATACTTGATGCAAAGAAGGTCGAGTATGACATGCTTACATACGATAATAAAGACGGTAAAATTGACGGGATATCGGTCGCGGAGAAGATTGGGAAAGACCCTAAGATCGTCTATAAAACGTTAGTGGCCCAAGGCACCAGTAAAAATATCCTTGTGTTTGTCATTCCTGTTGCGGAGGAACTGGATTTAAAAAAGGCGGCCAAGGCAGCGGGAGAAAAAGCAATCGAGATGCTGCCAATGAAGGACATTCAAAAATGGACAGGCTATATCCGCGGCGGCTGTTCCCCGATAGGCATGAAAAAGGAATATAGAACGTTCCTCGATGAAAGCAGCAGACAACTGAAAAAGATGGTGGTAAGCGCGGGAAAAATAGGTGTTCAACTTGTGATTGCCCCGTCTAAATTACAAGAAGTAACAAAGGCTGAATTTATCCCAGTAACAAAATGACAGAAGGACTGACAATCTCCATTGTATATGGATGTAAGATAAATTTTTCATAGGCACTCACCTAAAAAACAAGAAAAGCATAAGATAACGTGAAAGTTGAAAGCACCTGCAAATGGGCTGAATTAAGTTTAACTTACTATTAGAAAACTACTCGAACGTTATACATTTTAAGCTTTTAAGCAAGCTGATTTGTTAAAAGGGAGTGTTGATGAGTGGCAGGAAAAATCAAAAATTATTATGCTGGCGGTAATACGGCAAGAGGCTTTTATAATCTGTATGATTCCAATCTGCAAGGATTGGAGAGATTGTTTATTTTAAAGGGCGGTCCCGGAACCGGTAAATCCTCACTTATGAAGAAAATAGGTCAGGAGTGGGTTGAAAAAGGTTATAATATCGAGTTTCTCCATTGTTCATCTGATAATAATTCCATTGATGGTGTGATCATTCCCGCGTTAAAGGTTGGTCTTGTTGACGGGACGGCGCCGCATGTGATTGAGCCCAAGGCACCAGGTGCAGTCGAAGAGTATATAAATCTTGGTGAGGCTTGGAATTCGCGCGCCCTTAATAGGCAGAAAAATGTGATTCAGAAGTTGACAAACCAGATCAGTCAATCATTTCAGCAAGCCTACGCAACGTTTAAAGAGGCATTAGAAATTCATGATGATTGGGAAAAAATTTATATTAACACCATGAATTTTAAAAAGGCCGACCAATTAACCAGTAAATTAATTGACTCGTTCTTTGGAAAAATAAAGTTAAATAAAGCGCCTGATGTCCGTCATCGCTTCTTAGGAGCTGCTACGCCGCAAGGAGCCGTTGATTATGTCCCGAATTTGACTGAGGAAATTCCAAAGCGCTATTTTATTAAGGGGCGTCCGGGTTCTGGGAAGTCCACGATGCTGAAAAAGCTGGCTGCCGCAGGAGAAGAGCGCGGCATCGATGTAGAAGTTTACCATTGCGGTTTTGACCCGCACAGTCTCGATATGATCATTTTCCGGGAATTGGGTGTAGCGATTTTTGACAGTACCGCCCCGCATGAATATTTCCCAAGCCGAGATGGCGATGAGATTATTGATATGTATGAAATTTTAATTGAGCCAGGCACCGATGAGCTGTTTGCTGATTTTATCAGTAACATTGCTGAAAAATATAAAAACAAAATGACTGAGGCGACAAGTTATCTGGCTCGGGCCAAATCCCTGCACGATGAGCTGGAAGAGGTTTATGTAGCCGCAATGGATTTTGCGGTTGTTGAGAAAATCCATGCTAGAATTGCTGGGGAAATAAATGATATGGCTGCCAGTAAGGTCCTATAAAGGTAATAGTGCCGGGGAAGTCCCCGGCACTTTATTTATGTGGGTTTGTCTTACTCTGCTGGCTTTTGTTCCGCTTATTCCCCTTGCTGTTATCGCCGCTGACAAATTCCGTGCCAAATTCCGCTTCCGCGTGTCCTGCTTGTGGTGAATTTTGATTACGGCTGCCTTTATTAATTTTCTTTGTCATGTTATGTATCCCCCCTATCTGCTAATATTGTGTCAAAAGAAACAGTGAATCATCCGGATAAATTAAAGGGAAAAATGGAAAGTAGTAGAATGAGTAATCGAACTGATTTGGGAGAGGATGGATGTTGGTGTTACATGTTTTAATAAAGCTGTTTGAGGAGAATCGCAATGCAGACAACGCTGGACCGATGCAAAATTATATGAAAGGTCATTTCGCTTTCCTAGGAATTAAATCCCCTTTACGTAAGGAATTAGAAAAGAAATTCTTTAAGGACACAGGCTTGTTGCATGAGCCTTTTAACAAAGAATTCATAGAAGAGCTATGGAATAAAGAGGAAAGAGAATATCAGTATACAGCTTTAACTTATATGGAAAAATCTCTGAAGAAACTGCAAAAAAGTGATCTGCCTTTCATAGAATCACTGATTACGATGAAATCGTGGTGGGATACCGTCGATGCGATTGCTCCTAAAACAGTCGGAAAAATAGCAGAGAATTTTCCAGATGTGATAGAAGAAACGATTGATGGATGGGCCATTCATGAAAATATCTGGCTGCGGAGGGCCGCGATTCTATTTCAGCTGAAATATAAGGGAAAAACCAATGAAGATTTGCTTTATCAATACATAATGAAAAATGCGGAGAGTAAAGAATTTTTTATACAAAAAGCGATTGGCTGGGCGTTGAGGGAGTATTCAAAAACAAATCCAGCATCTGTAAGGAAATTTATCGAGGGACATAAATTGGCCCCTTTAAGTGTTCGCGAAGGCAGTAAGTATTTGGGGTGAGCTTAAGATTCTTTAATGGCTGGGAATCTGTGTTAGAATGTCACTAATGAAAAAATGGAAAAGGTGGACAACATGATTAAATGTATTGCATCAGACATGGATGGAACATTATTAAATTCAATGCAGCAAATTAGTGAGGAAAATAAACAAGCGATTATAAAGGCACAGGCTGAAGGAATCGAGTTTGTTGTTGCTACCGGAAGGTCTTATCAAGAAGCTACATACGTACTATCTGAGGCCGGTTTATCATGTCCTGTCATCTGTGTGAATGGCGCGGAGGTTCGCTCAAAAGAAGGCGAGGTACTCTCTTCAACCCCGATTAGTAAAGAGCTTGCGAGAGCGGTTGCAGCCAAACTAAGTGAACATGATGTTTATTACGAGGTTTATACAGACAAGGGTGCTTACACGCTTGATCCTGAAAAAGCCGTTTCTATTTTGGTGGACATTGTCGTTAGTGCTAATCCCGAGATTGATCCTGAGGAGATTAGACAAGCAGCCGGTGCGAGGATTCGGGATGGCTTAATTCATCAAATCGCAGATTACGAGCTTCTTTTTGCGGATGAAGATTATCAAATCTATAAGGTCTTGGCATTTTGCTTTGAACGCAGTCAACTCAAAGCGGCAGGCGCAGACCTTCGTGACTTTTCAGACTTGGATATTACCTCATCCGGACACGAAAATCTTGAAATTACCAATAAGCAGGCTCAAAAGGGACTTGCCCTAGCGTCGTTTGCGAAAGCTAAAGGAATTGATATGGCTGAGACGATGGCGATTGGTGATAACTTAAATGATGTGTCCATGTTCGAGCGGGCAGGAAGGTCGGTTGCCATGGGCAATGCCAGCTATGAAATCAAGGCACTTTGTGATGTGATTACCGATACGAATGATGAACATGGGGTAGCCCAGGCGATACTTGAGGTTTTATAGAAAAGTTACAACAAACAGATTCGATTAAAAGGCCCTTCGCATGTAAAGGGCCTTTTCTGATGGTATTGGGTGATGGCTTATTACACGTTTATACGTCCAGCTCCAGCGCCCAGCGCCTAGCCCCTCGAGGTCACAAGCCAATCCGTCCAAAAGGTTAAAGAACAACCTTTCGGCCGGCTCGTCTTGTGCTTGTCGGGGCTGATCAAGGCGCTTCCGCTTTAAAACTTATATGTCCAAAACCGTTCGTTGTTAATCCAAGCCATCATTTGCGGTTCTTGATTTTTTAACTTTTCTACAGTGCCTTTAAATGAATGCTCTGTTTGCGACCGGTGTGCCTGAATGGCAGCCAGCTTCTTATGAATCACTGGTGAAACATCCTTGATAATATCAGGTTCACCAAGCTCATCAATACAATTTTTGGAGAAGGCAACACAGTGTAAGGTTGGCCGTGCGGCAGCAGGCATTCTTTCAACCGCCCTTATGACAGCCGCGCCGGTGGCATCGTGGTCAGGGTGAACAGAATAACCAGGATAAAAAGTGATAATCAAGGACGGGTTTACCTCATCAATGATGGCTGTAAGGGTGTCTGCTAATTTTTCATCATCTTCAAATTCAACGGTTTTATCACGGAAACCAAGCATGCGAAGGTCTTGGATCCCTATAGCCTCAGCAGCTGCTTTTAATTCTTCTTTTCTAATTTTAGGTAAGTTTTCCCGATCGGTAAACGGGGGATTTCCCATATTGCGCCCCATTTCTCCTAAGGTTAAACAAGCATAGGTAACAGGAGTTCCGTTCTCGACATGTGTTGCAATCGTCCCGGATACACCAAACGCCTCGTCATCTGGATGAGGGAAAACGACCAATAAATGGCGTTCTTTTTCCATAAAACATTCTCCTTTCGGGTCTAATAGGACATCTTATTCAAAAGGCGTAAGACTAATTTCTAATGCTACAGCAAGCTTGCCATCATGGTCATGACCTGCTAACAATAGATGATTTTCTTCATCAATTTCGAAGTGGGTGATCCCCTCAGCATAAATCCAGCCGAGATTAATCTTTAAACCCACACGATACGGACCGGGTCCTTTAATTTTTCCGATTTCATAGCGGACAAGGGCGTTGCGGATAAACGCTCCGGCAGAGAAGAACGATTGGTCATTATGTGTTGCATAGGCACCATTGGTTGTTTCAAGATGAATATAAACATCCTTATTAGCAAAAAGGTTGATAGCGTCCTGAACTTTTTTAACATCGATGAGTTCCAAAGTACAGCCTCCTTCCAAAATGATGGATTTATACCTAATGAGTATTGTTTTTCATAATGTAATTATCATACTAAAATCAAATAGAAAATGCGAAATCCGTGCTTAATAAGAGAGCACATGCGCCTTGACCCAGGAAAAAGGTAGTTCATTTTTTCCTAGGCGCTCCGCGCTGGAAAATTCTCCACGTTAACTATTAACTTCCTGACCCAACGAAAAAGAACCGAACAAGCTCGGTTCTTCATCTTTATCTTTATTATTCACAGTCCTCACAATACTCCGTGACCGCTCGTCCACTTCGGTAAGCCCCATGCCAAGTTGGACCTACATATTCGTTTAATGGGAAACCCTGCTGAATTCCAGCAGAGACAAATTTCTTCGCTACATCGACAGCATCATAGACGGAATTTCCTTTTGCCACTTCCGCAGCAACAGCTGCTGAGTTGGTACAGCCTGCACCGTGGGTATAGTTAGTTTCAATCTTCTCTGATTCGTATATCTGGAACTCCTTCCCATCATAAAGAAGGTCAATGGACTTGTCTTCTGTTTGAAGCTTGCTGCCGCCTTTGATTAACACGAACTTAGCACCCTGATCGTGAATTTTTACAGCTGCTTCCTTCATTTCTTCAATCGTCTTTGGTGTCTTGATTCCCGCCAGCTGACCAGCCTCAAAAAGGTTTGGTGTGACGACATAAGCGCGTGGCAGAAGCAGTTCCCGCATCGCATCTGTAGTTTCCGGATTTAAGACTTCATCTTCCCCCTTACAAACCATGACAGGGTCAATGACAACATTCTTTAATTGATGTTCATCGATTTTTCGTGCGACTAGCTCGATAATTTCAACTGTACCGAGCATTCCTGTTTTCATCCCGTCAATTCCAACTGACAGAATGGTATCCAGCTGTTTTTCGAGTATGGTAACATCAATCGGAAATACGTTATGATGCCAGCCCTTTGGCTCCATTGTGACGATACAGGTAATCCCAGTCATCCCGTAAACGCCAAGCTCTTGAAATGTTTTAAGATCGGCTTGAAGCCCCGCTCCGCCGCTTGAATCGGAACCAGCTATGGTTAATACTTTTTTGATTGCCATTATGTATACCTCCTTTAGAAAATAACTCCTTCCTTATTATAAAACAAAATAAAAAAATATAACAGGAAACGACTATAGTCAGTTGCAATTTAATTAATAGTTACAAAAAAATGACAAACGGACTATTAGTCCTATTAACAAGGAAACATAGTGATAAATATTACTTTCAAAACATGAAGGTGGAAGTACGATAAAGTCAAAAGACAGCTAAAGATTATTTGTAACCGTTTTCTTTCAACGGTAATTATTGTAGTTACAATGATTAAATGGTTATCTTTTTTCATTTTGTTGAAAATCTGACACAAATTAGACCGATGTAATAACGCCGCCATTCTTAAGGGAGTCTAAATACTTCAACCGGCGAATTCCCCCCCTTTATTTGGCATTTTTAATTGAGGCTGTGACATTAATCGCTGAGTGACATTGGTCCTATTTTTACAATGAAGAATAAGGAAAATTTCCTCAAGGAGGGAATGTTATGAACCGTAAAGGTTGTCCCGATGAATATCCAATATCCTTACATCTTAACGGCTATGAGATAGCTGTTTTTCAATTGACGAAATCCAGCCTAGACGATTGGACATATGGATATTTGTTTTCTGAAGGATTCATTCAGGATGCAAACGATATTGAAACCATCACCATAGATGAAGAAATGGGAGCCATCAATGTTTCCCTTCATTCGCATTTTGATGAAGAACAGTTTTTTTTGAAAAAGAAACACTATACAGCCGGTTGTGGCAGAGGGGTTACTTTCTTCTCAATGACCGATGTTAAAAACTTTGCCAAGGTGGCCACAGGGAAAAAATATCTATTAAGTTATTTATTAAAAAAGAGAAGTGAGTTTGCTGGAGCATCTCACCTTTATCTGGAAACGGGCGGAATGCATGGGGCCTGCATTGTCGAGGAAGACGGCACCATCACGATCCGTGAAGATATTGGCCGACATAATGCGGTTGATAAAATTATTGGTCACGCATTACGAAAGGGTTTACCTCCTGAACGGTTAATTTTACTGACAACCGGAAGGGTTTCATATGAAATGCTCTCAAAAGCGGCGAAATTTGGCTTTCCTGTAATCGGCTCCCGTACTGCAGCCACCAAACAGGCTGTTCAGCTGGCGAAATTCTTAAATATTGAGGTTATCGGCTATTTAAGAGGGAAAATGGCCACGGTCTATACCTCCACAGGAAGAGTCAAAAATGATATTTCACAAGAAATAGACTTTGAGAGAAGTATTGAAGGGGGGAATTAAAAACAGAGTTAAACGGGAGTTAAAAAATAGAGAGAAAAAAGCATTCTGCCGCGGAAGCCGATAGGCAAGGCATGGATGCTTATAGAGGGATGTTCTATTCATTTTTGGGAAGGAGAATAGTGATGGTTGAAATGAACTTAAATCGCCGGCAATTCTTAAAGCTATCAGGTGCAACCGCTGCAACTCTGGCAGTAGTTGAACTAGGCTTTAATGATAAAAAGGCCTATGCGAAAACGAAAGATTTCAAGATTGCCAAAGCTACTGTAACACCAACCATTTGCTGCTTTTGTGGTGTAGGATGTGGGATACTCGTCCACACCAAGAATAATACCGTGGTTTATACGGAGGGGGATCCGGACAACCCGATTAACGAAGGTAAACTATGCAGTAAAGGAACAACATTACGACAAATTTATACATCTGAAAAACGTTTAACAAAACCACTGTATCGTGCTCCTGGCAGCACCAAGTGGGAAGAAAAAGATTGGGAATGGATGCTTGATACCATTGCTAAACGTACAAAGGAAACACGTGATGCTTCATTCGTTAAGAAAGAAGCAGGCATGATCGTGAATAAAACAGAAAAGATTGCCAGCATTGGCGGTGCGGCACTTGATAATGAAGAAACCTATTTAGTCTCAAAATTAATGAGAGGGCTTGGTGTTACCTATTTAGAGCACCAGGCACGAATATGACATAGTTCTACGGTTGCCGGTCTAGCACCTACATTTGGTCGTGGAGCAATGACAAATCACTGGAATGACCTTCAGTGGACAGATTGTGCCCTCATTATGGGAGCAAACCCTGCTGAAAATCATCCAATCAGTTTTAGATGGCTGACAAAGGCGAAAGAAAAAGGCGGGAAAATTATCAGCGTGGATCCACGTTATACACGGACATCTGCGGTATCTGATCTCTATGCCCCGCTTCGTTCGGGAACGGATATTCCGTTTGTCGGCGGTATGATTAAATATGCCATTGAAAATAATCTCATTCACAAAGACTATGTTGTGAAATATACGAATGCTTCCTTTATCGTGAAAGAAGGCTACGATTTTAAAGATGGTCTTTTCTCTGGATATGACGAAGCAAAACGAGTTTACGATAAAACGAAGTGGGTGATTGAAACCACTCCGGATGGAAAACCAGTCAAGGATGAAACCTTAACACATCCCCGTTCGGTCTTCCAATTAATGAAACAACACTATTCCCGCTATGACGTCGATACGGTAACGTCCGTAACAGGAACTCCTAAAGAAGATTACTTAAAGGTTTGTAAAGCCTTCTGTGAAACAGGAAAAGTAGGTAAATCAGGTACTATCCTTTATGCAATGGGTACAACCCAGCATACGGTTGGCTCACAAAACGTTCGGATTTTTGCGATCCTGCAGCTTCTATTAGGTAATATTGGGCTGCCAGGCGGAGGAATCAATGCGATGCGCGGTGAATCCAACGTTCAAGGCTCAACAGACTTTGGATTGCTATGGGATAACTTAACGGGTTACCTCGCTGCACCAAAAGCAACGCTGCCTGAACATGCTACACTTGCTGGATACTTGAAAAAAGAAACACCACCAACTGGTTACTGGAGCAACAAACCTAAATTTGTGGTCAGCTTATTGAAATCTTGGTATGGAGCAAATGCGACCAAAGATAACGAGTTCGGCTATCAGTTTTTACCAAAAGGCAACAAAAACTACTCCCATATTAACTTATTTAAGGCCATGTTCAACAACGAGCTTGAAGGTGCATTCCTATGGGGTACAAACCCAGTTGTCGGCGGACCTAATGCTGGTAAAGAAAAGGAAGCGCTTGGCAACCTCAAATGGCTAGTTGCCGTTGATCTTTGGGAAACAGAAACATCAGCCTTTTGGCAAAAAGAAGCCGGCAATGACCCAGCCAGCATTAAGACTGAAGTATTCCTGCTTCCAGCTTGTTCTTCGTATGAAAAAGAAGGAAGTATTTCAAACAGCTCACGCTGGATGCAGTACCGTTGGAAAGCAATAGAGCCAAAAGGGGAGTCCCGTCCGGACCTTGATATCGTCCATGAACTCGCGACGAAACTTAAAAAGCTATATGCCAATAGTCCAAAATCAGCCGATAAACCATTCTTAGCTCTTGATTGGAATTATGGTACTGGTGAAGCACCGAATTTAGATGCTATTGCCAAGGAAATTAACGGTTATGACCTTAAAACAGGTAAATTATTAAAAACCTTTGGCGATTTAAAAGATGATGGCACCACTTCAAGTGGTAACTGGATTTATTCCGGCTTCTATCCTGAAGAAGGAAAAAATCTATCGCAGCGCCGTGATAACAAAGATACAGGCGGCGGAAATTTCTTGAATTGGTCCTTTGCATGGCCGGCGAACCGCAGAATTCTATACAACCGTGCTTCGGCAGACCCTAGCGGTAAGCCTTGGAGCCAGGAAAAAGCAGTTATTTGGTGGGATGCTGCTCAAAAGAAATGGGTCGGAAATGATGTCCCTGACTTTAAAGCAGTCACAGCGCCAACGGACCCAGGCGGAACAGGTGCCTTCATGATGAACAAAGACGGAGTCGCGTTATTATTTGCGCCAACCATGAATGACGGCCCGTTCCCTGAACACTATGAACCATATGAGAGCCCTGTACCAAATGCTTTTTCATCGGTGGAATATAACCCTGCAATTGTGATTAATGATGGCGACTTTAACAAACGCGGTTTCAAGGTGGATTATCCAATTGTGGCGACAACTTACAGGGTCGAAGCACACTGGCAGTCAGGAACAATGACGCGTAATCAAGAGTGGCTGGCTGAAATTGCAAGATATATGTATGTCGAAATTAGTGAAGAATTGGCGAAAGAAAAAGGAATCAATAATAAAGACAAAGTGATCGTTACCTCTGCCCGCGGCAAAATTGAAGCCTATGCAATGGTAACAAAACGCTACAAACCGTTTACGGTTAAGGGCAAAAAAGTGCACCAAATTGGAATGCCATGGAATTTTGGATACAAAGGGTACGCAACAGGAGCAACAGCGAACCGCCTGACTCCACATATTGGGGATGCCAACACGATGATTCCGGAATATAAAGCATTCCTATGTGACATAAGGAGGGCTTAGTGATGGCTGAATACGTAAAATACGTTGACGTTACTAGATGTGACGGCTGTAAGGCCTGTATGGTGGCCTGTAAAAACTGGAACGACCTTCCGGCTGAAGTAACCGCATTCCAAGGAAGTGCTCAATCACATCCAAAAACAAGTGCGGATACCTGGAATGTTCTCCAATATGTAGAGCATGAAAACGGAAAGGGCGATTTAGAATATCTTTTCCGTCACTCATCCTGCTTCCATTGTGATACGGCTGCCTGTGAAAAGGTATGTCCCGAGAATGCGATCAGCTACTCAAAATTTGGATCGGTTGTGATTGACCATGATAAGTGCGTAGGCTGCGGCTATTGTGTACAAAACTGTCCATTTGAAGTGATTTCATTAAAGACTTACAAAGATAAGAACGGTAAGGAATACAAAAAATCCCAAAAGTGTACGATGTGTACGGACCGTCTCGAAGAAGGCTTACAGCCTGCCTGCGTGACCACCTGCCATACGGATGCGATGCAGTTTGGCAAAAAAGACGACATGCTTGCTAGAGCCCAGAAACGATTATCTGAGGTTAAAGATCGTTTCCCTAATGCCAATATTTATAATCCAGAAGGTGTCGGCGGTACACATACCATTTATCTGCTAGCTGAACGGCCAAGTGTTTATGGTCTTCCGGAAAATCCTAAGGTTCCAACATCCGCAGTTTTTTGGAAAGATTATGCCCAGCCAATCGGCAAAATGATGCTGGGTGCCACAACGATGGCGCTTGTCGGCGCATTTATTACGAATAACATTATCAGTAAGAAAACTCAAGGTCAGGAAGATGGAGGTGATAGCCATGAGTAATCATCAAAAGCATCCAAAGGCTAATGAACAAATTCGCCGTTTTCCTAAGGCTTTTGTTTGGGCCCATGCTATCAATGGAATAGCTTTCTTTGCCCTTTACATCACGGCCCTGCCAATGTATACCGAATTCTTTGACTGGCTTTATCCAGTTTTTGGCGGACCGGCAAATGCCCGGCTATTACACAGAATTTTTGCTGTCGTGTTTATTACGCCTACATTCATTTTGCTGATCTTCAGTCCTAAGTTCTTTTTTCTCTGGATGAAAGAATTAATCACGTGGAAAAAGCGTGATCTTCAGTTTTTCGGTAATTTTGTGAAGGAGTTGTTCGGCTTAAGGTTTGGCCATGTAAGACAGACATTCTTTAACGCGGGTGAAAAAATCAACTCTATTCTTCAAATCATTTGTGCAATTTTGGTGATTGCTTCAGGATTCACGATGTGGTTCCCTGAGTTTTTTCCAAGAGCACTTGTTCAGTGGGGTTATGTCCTTCATAATGTTGGGTTTGGCTTAGGAATTGCCGTTATTGTCGGACATATTTACCTTTCTGTTGTGCACAAACACTCCAGACCAGGCTATTCCGGTGTTGTAACAGGCAAGGTTCCGGCATGGTGGGCAAAAGGCCACTATGAGGACTGGTACGACGAAGAAGTGAAAAAAGGCAACTTCCCTAACTTGGATGATCCGAAACGTAAAAAGGGTGCTTAAAAATGGAAAAGCGGCAGTGCCTTGTACAAAGTGCTGCTGCTAGACAGTTAACTACTTAAAAAGAGTAAAAAGAGGAATGGCTGTCGAATAAAGGACAGCCATTTCTTATAAAAAATAAGAATGTACCAACTCTCATGATGTCCATGAGGACGGATCACGTTTAAAAAAAGGCCGGTTGGTGTACTGCATAGAGCATTTCATGAGGACAAAACCAAACAGAAAAAGGTGAAACATGTCCGCATGGAGCTTTTATGAGGACAGAATCAAACAAAAAAAGGCGGAACATGTCCACATGGAGCTTTTATGAGGACAGAATCAAACAGAAAAAGGTGGAACATGTCCGCATGGAGCGTTCATGAGGACAGAACCAAACAAAAAAACGTGGAACATGTCCGCATGGAGCTTTTATGAGGACAGAATCAAGCGAAAAAGAGTGTGACCTGGTCCCATGCGGCATTGGATGAGAACGGAAGCCAGTTAAGATGAAAATAAGAGGTGTGCTAAAGATGATAAAATCCGTTGTTTCAAAGGAATACCAGGAACTGCAAAAAGGGATTGTCAAGCTACAAGAACAATGGAAGCTGCAGCTTGACCCGGAAACCATCAGACCAAACCTTGATAAAGCAGCCATGGAGGCAGGGGTCCCTGCAGCCGCTTTAACGGCTATTGATTTTGAAATTTCACTATTTTTACAGTGGATAGAGGAGGTTACCGCCTTGCTTGTAAGCAACAATCCTGAGTTAGAATCGAAGCTTTCCCGCATTAGTACCTTGCTCACTGAGGAAACAGCAATCAGCTGGATTGAAGAAGCCTTTGCACTCAATCATCTATATTTTACGGCCTATGCAGAGGAAAATAAGCTTGAAGAATGGATCCCACATTTCCTTGCCGAAACAGCCCTGCGGCCATATTTGCAGCTAATCGCGGAAAAGGTTCAGCCTGCAAGTGACCATGCCGTCCCGGGTGCAGGCTGCCCAGTTTGCGGTGAACCTGTTAGATTAGCAGCCATTGATGAGGATGGAAAAAAAGTCATCCACTGTCCGCGCTGTCTTGCTCATTGGCCTGCAAGACGGTTGGAGTGCTCACACTGCGGCAATGAAGATCATCACACAATTTATTTTTTAGAAATTGAAGGCGATGTCACCTCGAAAATTCAAGTTTGCGAGGAATGTAACGGCTATATTAAAATAATTGATAGCAGACAATATATTACAAAACCGTCGGTGGCAATATTAGACCTTAATACCATTCATCTCGATATTGTTGCTCAGGAAAATGGATATAACTCCGTCGGGGAAAAGAAAGAGACAAATTAAGAAGGTGCTTTTATAAATGAAAGCTGCAGCGATTATTTTAGCAGGCGGGCAATCCAGCCGGATGGGCACAAACAAAGCCCTGCTGAAAATCAATGAAAAAACGAATATTGAAAGAATAGCAGATAAGCTAAAACTTCTTTTTGATGATATAATTCTAGTAACAAATGATTCTGAACAATATGAATTTTTAGGGGTGCGGATGATCCCAGACCAATATCCCGGCAGAGGGCCGCTTGCAGGCGTGCATGCAGGCCTTACCGCGTCAGACTACGATCTCAATTTGATTGTCGCCTGTGATATGCCGTTTCTGTCGGGAGAGCTGGCTGAAGCTCTGGTTAACAACGCCCTGTACTATGATGCGGTCATACCCGTCATCCATGGTAAACAGCATCCGTTATTTTCAGTTTTTAAAAAGCAAACCGCTGCCGTTGTAGAGAGACAAATTCAAGTAGGACAACTGCGGATGAAGCATCTGCTCGACCACCTAAACGTGCTCTACTTAACCGAAAAAGAATTAGAAACCTATAGTCAAATGGGGTTAGATCAAGTCTTTTTTAATATGAATTCCCCAGCAGAATATGAAGAGGCCAAAAAGAGGGCAGAGTCCGATTTTTCAAACATGTAGAAATATCTAGGGGGAGTAAGGGAACCATGCAATTTTTCAAAGTCAAAACAGTTGAAGAAACATTTACCTTGATAGATGAAAAAATTCCGGCGATGGAGCAAATCGAGGTAAGGGAGCTCTCTCGTGCGCTCCATTATATATTAGCGAGTCCGGTGGCTGCTAAGGAAAATGTACCGAGCTTTGACCGTTCAACTGTCGATGGATATGCCGTCCGTGCCAAGGATACATATGGTTCCTCTGAAACCATGCCCGGCTTTTTAACCGTTGCCGGTGAAGTAAAAATGGGGGAAGTTCCAACGGTAGAAGTAACTCCAGGCAGCGCTGTTTACGTTCCGACAGGCGGCATGCTCCCCAAGGGAAGCGACAGCGTGATTATGATTGAACACTGCGAGGATGTGGATTCACTTCTCAATACGTACAAGCAGATTGCTCCTTTAGAAAATGTGATTCGTGCCGGTGAAGATATTAAAGCAGGTGAAATCCTTCTCACAAGCGGAACAAAGCTTAGGCCCCAGGAATTAGGGGCGCTCGCCTCATTAGGAGTCACCCATGTGCCGGTTTTTAGAAAAGTAAAGGTCGGCTATCTGTCTTCCGGTGATGAAATCGTCCCATACCAAACAGAAACATTGCAGGAAGGGCAAATCCGCGATATCAACTATTTAACGATTGCCGGACTTGCCCGGGAATGGAATGTTGATGCGGTATACGGCGGGATTGTCCGTGATGATTTTGATGAGTTTCGCGAACGTGCACGCGCCCTTTATGATGAGGTTGATTGTTTAATTCTTTCAGGCGGCAGCTCGGTTGGAGCGAAAGACTATACAACAGATGTCATCCAATCGTTAGGAGAACCGGGAGTGTTCGTCCACGGGATCAGCATTAAGCCGGGAAAACCTACGATTCTAGCCTTAGCAAATGGAAAGCCCGTCATTGGCCTGCCGGGACACCCCGCGAGCGCGATGATTATTTTTAAGCTGTTCGGTGAACGTATTCTCCGCAAGCTAAAAGGAGAAACGAACGAACGGAAGCCGGAGCGGATCTTTGCAAAAATAACAAAAAATATTCCATCTTCCATGGGCCGGGCCGATTTTATCCGCGTCCGTCTGTTAGACAAAGAAGGCGAATGGTGGGCTGAGCCGATTATTGGCAAATCTGGCTTAATTACGACATTGGTTAAAAGCGATGGGATCGTCGAGATTAGTTCAGAAAAAGAAGGAGTTTCACAGGGCGAATGGGTTCCTGTGATTCCATCAAGGTAAGGGGTCAAAGTCAATGGAACAGAAACAGTATAAACGTAAAATCTATTTAGAAGATAAACCCCGTGCGGAAGCAAGAGAAGAAATTCTTGCAGCCTTTCAACAGACCCCTGAAATAGACTGGATGAAAGCGTCGGATGCCTTAGGCCGTGTGACCGCCGAGCCAATCTTTGCCCATGTCTCAATGCCGCATTACCATGCCTCCGCAATGGATGGAATTGCTGTAATTGCTGAAAGTACGTACCAGGCACACGAACAAAATCCGCTCATACTTAAGATGGGTGAACAATTTTGCTTTGTTGATACAGGAAACGCCATTCCTGCGCCCTTTAATGCTGTGATTATGATTGAGCATGTTCATATCGTTGATGATGAAACAATTGAAATTATTGAACCAGCCACTCCTTGGCAGCATATCCGTCCGATTGGCGAGGATATTGTTCAAGAAGAGATGTTGTTTCCGCAAGGACATACGCTCAGACCCGCGGATTTAGGCGTGCTGCTGGCGGCACAGCAGCTAACGGTACCTGTTGTAAAGAAGCCTGTGGTCACCATTATTCCGACGGGTAATGAATTAGTGGAAGCCCATTCTGATTTATCACCGGGAAAAATTATTGAGTTTAACGGTACGGTTTTTGCGGGGTTTATTAAGGATTGGGGCGGCGAGCCGCGTCTGCACCGCATCGTTAAGGACGAACCGGAGAAGATTAAAGAAGTGCTGTTAGAGGCAGCGGAAACCTCCGATATGATTGTGATCAATGCTGGCTCTTCAGCAGGACGAAAGGACTTTACTGTTCACATCATTTCTGAAATTGGTGAGGTGTTTACCCATGGGGTCGCCGCACGGCCAGGTAAGCCTGTTATATTAGGGAAAATAAACGGCAAAATTGTCGTCGGTGTTCCAGGCTATCCCGTCTCTGCCTACTTGGCACTGGAGTGGTTTGTGCAGCCATTAATCTGTAGGTATTTAGGGATTCCTGTTCCAAAGCGGCAAACCCTCACGGTCAAGCTTGGCCGCCGCATCGTCTCTTCGATGGGAGCAGAGGACTTTATCCGAATGAATATCGGCTATGTGAATGGACAATTTGCCGCCAACCCACTTACCCGGGCAGCAGGAGTAACGATGTCCTATGTAAGGGCTGACGCCATGTTAATCGTCCCGCCTCACATCAGCGGCTATGAACAAGGCGAGACAGCTGATGTTGAACTATTACGGCCGCTCGAAGAAATCAAAAATGCGATCGTCTTTAGCGGCAGCCATGACCTAACCATCGATCTGTTATCATCCCAACTGAAACGAGCACGGACAGAGCTGAAAATCGTCTCCTCCCACGTTGGCAGCATGGCCGGCATTATGGCGATACGAAAAGGCGAGGCCCACGTAGCGGGCATTCATTTGCTAGATCCAAGTACAAAACAGTACAATATATCATACGTAAATAAACTATTAGCAGGTCAAGACGTCATCCTCTATCCTTTTTTAAAAAGGAAGCAAGGCTGGATTTTGCAACAAGGCAATCCTCTTGAAATCGGAAACGTCACCGATTTAGTCCGCGCAGGCGCTAACTTTGTGAACCGGCAAAAAGGGGCAGGCACCCGGATTTTGTTTGATTTACTATTAGAGGAAGCAGGCCTCAGCCCTGAGGAGATTACCGGTTATGACCGCGAAATGTTCTCCCATCTAGCGGTAGCGGCAGAAGTGAAAGGTGACGCTCGTGGTGCGGGGCTGGGCATCTATCCGGCAGCAAAGGCAATGGGGCTGGACTTTATTCCGGTCGCAGATGAAGAATATGACTTAGTGATGAAGCGGGAGTTTTATGAAAGTGACAGCGGCCGGCAGCTCATTGACATCATCCAATCACCTGCCTTTATAGAGCAGGTTGAAAAAATTGGCGGCTATCAGGTGGTGGAGAATGCCGTGCCCAAGCGTTTGACAGAAGAGGTGGAAGAATGAAGATGTATGAAATCTCCAAGGATCCGATTGATATACAAGCGGTAATTGATAAAGTAATCCAACGGGAAGCCGGTGCGATTACCACCTTTATCGGAACTGTCCGGGAACTGACAAAGGGCAGGAAAACTCTGTTTTTAATCTATGATGCTTATGAAGCAATGGCCGTAAAAAAGCTGGAGCAGATTGGCCGGGAAATTGAAGAGCGCTGGGAAGGATCAAAGGCGGCGATCACGCACCGCGTCGGCCGGTTAGATATTACCGATGTGGCAATTGTCATCGCTGTTTCGACGCCGCACCGCGCGGATGCCTATGAAGCCAATCGCTATGCAATAGAACGAATTAAAGAAATCGTCCCAATCTGGAAGAAGGAACATTGGGAGGATGGCGAAGCCTGGATGGGAAACCAGCTTGAAACGGTTGCCTATCCCAGCGGCAAACCCGAGGCAGGTGATTTAGATGAATAAGGTCTTGTTCTTTGCGCATTTGCGTGATGTGGTCGGTGAGGAGTTCTTGTTGCTTAAGGCGGACGGTAAAACGGTTGCTGAATTGAAGACAGAACTAGCTGCTAAATATGATTTACCGCGGATGGATACAATCATGACTGCCATCAATGAAGAGTTTGCCTCCAATGAGGAGGTAATCCGTGAAGGGGATGAGATTGCCTTCATTCCACCGGTGAGCGGCGGTTGATTAGACAGGTTGATCTAGGATAAGCTCGCCAAGTGGCGGGTTTTTCTTATCAAGGGGGAAAAAGTATGAACGAACGGTATTCACGGCAAGTTCTTTTTTCGGGAATCGGCAGGGAAGGACAAGCAAGGCTCAGCCAAAAGCACGTCCTGATCATCGGGGCCGGTGCATTAGGCTCTGGGAGTGCTGAGATTCTGACGCGGGCCGGAGTTGGAAAAGTAACCATTGTTGATAGAGATTACGTTGAGGAGAGCAATCTTCAGCGCCAGCAGCTGTATACAGAAGAAGATGTGGCCGAAAAATTGCCAAAAGCGGCTGCAGCGGAAAAACGGCTGCGGGCTATTAATTCAGATGTAGAAATACGGGGCATCATTGGTGACGCTACTCCGGAAATGCTGGAAGATTTGGTTGTAGAGGTTGATTTAATGATGGATGCGACCGATAATTTTGAAACCCGGATGCTGATGAATGATGTAGCGCAGAAATACCAGATTCCGTGGATTTATGGAGCCTGTGTCGGCAGCTTTGGGATGAGTTTTTCGATTATTCCCGGGAAAACACCTTGTTTGAATTGTTTGCTCCGTACGATTCCGCTTCAGGGGATGACCTGTGACACGGGCGGTATTATTTCACCCGCTGTGCAAATGGTGATTGCCCATCAAACGGCTGAAGCTTTGAAGATACTGGTCGAGGATTGGGAGGCAGTCCGGACAACGTTTGTCAGCTTTGATTTATGGCGAAATCAATACACAAGCTTAAAAATGTCAAAAGCGAAGTTTGCCGGCTGCTTGTCCTGCGGTGAGGAGCGGACTTATCCTTATTTGGACCAAGAAAACAGGACAAAGACGAGTGTGCTGTGCGGCCGCGATACCGTCCAAATCCGCCCGTCAAGCTATGGTGATGTTTCACTGGAGAAAATTGCGGGACAACTTAGTTCGGCGGGTTACCAGGTGAAAGGAAATCCTTACTTGATATCGGTGGAAATGGGGACGGAACGGATAGTTATCTTTCAAGATGGCCGCGCGCTCATCCATGGAACGAAGGATTTGACTCACGCTAAGTCGATCTATCAACGAATATTAGGTTAAATGGGGATCCGGACCGGGGTGGTTCGGTTTTTTTTAGTCTTGTGAAGGGGATTCTACAAAAATGAAGATGGATTCTACACGAGTGGGACGGATTCTACGAAAACCACTTTTTATTCTACAAAAAAATGAAAATAACCTTCCAATTCATCTCATTAAGGCATCTCCTATCATACTAATCGACATGTTTCACGTGAAACATGTCGATTAACGAAACAGGTCTATTTTTTCGTAAAATAGACGATAATCATGTAGAATAAATAAGAGATTGAATATAGAGGTGTCACACATGAATATATCGGTTGAGAAATTACTGGCTAGAATAGAGAATGAATTGAAATTAGCTAAAACAAGTGCTAAGGAAGAAACATTAAGGGAAAAGATTTACTCTATTAAAATATTATGCGAACTCATCCTGGATGAAAAGCAAGCTAGTGTGAAGCCTGCTGCAGCTACGATTCAGCCGGCCGTCACCAAGCAGGTCTATCAACAGCCATTAATGAATCAACAAGTATTTCAGCAAGGCTCGTCCTTACAGCAGCCGAAAAAGCTCGAAATGGAAGAGGAAGCAAACGGGGATTCACTATTTGATTTTTAAGATGGGGGAGATTGGCTATGAAAGTATTTATTATTGTTGGGGCGATTAACGCCTTTTTAGCGGTAGCACTTGGAGCATTTGGTGCACATGGACTTAAGGACAGACTCGATGCCCACTATTTAGAGATTTGGAAAACGGGTGTAACCTATCAAATGTTTCATGCGACTGGAATTCTAATTATTGCTATGCTACTGGGTAAAGTACCAATGAGCTCTCTTTTTAATTGGTCCGGATGGCTAATGCTGGTTGGGATTATTTTCTTCAGTGGCAGCTTGTATCTTTTGAGCTTAACGAAGGTTGGCGTCTTAGGAGCGATTACACCGATCGGCGGTGTTTGCTTTTTGGCAGCCTGGGTATTAATGATTGTTGGAGCAGTGAAAAATTTTTAATAGCAAAAAGGCATTGGGAGAGAGGCCCAATGCCTTTTTTTCACACCTTTAATTATCGAGGTGGATAAGTACCCAATGATGGACCGCCGGCAAATGGATATTCATACTCAATTTCTTCAGAGAAGGTAATATAGTCAACCGCAACCATTGGAATCAGGTAGCGAGTGCCGACCTGAGGGTCACTTAAGATGACGTGGTCGCGGCCGGCCGCTTCAATGATCCCTTTAAACTCTTTGGCATTCCACTGATTGTTACCTTCAAAGGTTGCAAATACGCTTACTAATTTTCCTTTGTTTAAGCGAAGAATATTTTCGATGTAGGACTGCTCGATTGGCAGCATCCCAGGAGCTGCTCCAGATCCCTGAGCAGGTGGTGTTGGCATGCCTCCAACTCCAGGCTGCGGAAAGGGTTGTTGGAAGCCTTGCTGGCCAGGCATGAAACCTTGCCCGCCTGTCATCGGTTGTGCACCTTGCTGTCCCGCTGCCCCTGTATAAGGCTGAAATCCTTGTGGATTGTAATATTGACTCATCTTTTTCCCTCCTATAAAAAATTCATTAATCATTAGTACAACTAGACGAATGACCTAACATTTGTATTCATACTCCATTGAACCTAAAATGGTGACAGTGTTTTCGGCTCTTTTCTCACCTCTTTTTGATGAGACTTTCGGAGCTTCATTTTAGACTCGCTGTTAAAATAGTATGAGGATAAGGTATTAAATATGACTGAATGAACAGGAGGATAAAACAGAAAAAAGTTCTCGAAGCATGAGCTCGAGAACTTTTTAAAAAATTGGCTGTGCTATATAAGGCTGTTGATTTCCGTTACAGGCACTCGCTCTCCGGCACCGTATTCCCGCAGGAGTCCAGCGCCTTCCACTCCAATCAACAGGGTAAAAAACAACAGTGTCGTTTAACACAGCAAAAAAATTAAACGTGGAGGAAGCGTGGTACTTGTTCTTCTTCTAGCAGATTGCCGACGAAGAAGGCGCCAAATTCACCATAGCGGGCGCTGACTTCATCAAAACGCATTTCATAAACGAGCTTTTTAAACTGAAGCACGTCTTCTGCGAATAGGGTAACACCCCATTCGTAGTCATCGAAACCAACCGAACCAGTGATGATTTGTTTTACTTTCCCGGCATATGTACGGCCGATCATACCATGGCTGCGCATCATGCTGCGGCGCTCTTCCATCGGCAGCATGTACCAGTTATCATTGCCTTGGCGGCGCTTGTCCATTGGATAGAAGCAGACATGCTTAGCTTTTGGCAATGTTGGGTAAAGACGTGCAAGGATTTGCGGGTTTTGGTAGGGATCTTCACCTGCTGGAAGATAGTTACTCAGCTCAACTACAGATACATAGGAATGAGCTGGAAGGGTGAATTCCGCTAATTTTGTTTTATTGAATTGAGTCTCAATTTCGTTTAACTCCTCCATCGTTGGACGAAGGATCATCATCATAAAATCGGCTTTCTGACCGACGATCGTATATAAAGCATGGCTGCCTTCTTTGCGTTCCTGTGTCTCGTTCCATTTTTCAACAAGACTTAAAAACTCGTGAATCGCGGCCTCGCGCTCATCACTTGAAAGCATTTTCCAAGTTGTCCAATCAACAGTGCGGAAATCATGAAGGCAATACCAGCCATCAAGCGTCTGTGCTGCTTCACTCATTATAATCACTCCTAAATAATCATTCTGCTTATTACCAATCTTAACTATATCATAGTTTGACCAAATGCCGCCTTAATAAAACTCTATATTCAGAGAAGTGGATATTTTAATAAAGAAGGGTAAATAGTAAGAAGGTGAGTGTAATTTTTTGAAAACAAAAACTTTTTCGTGAAACCGCTGCCTGTGACTTACATTGCTTGAAATTTTATCTTGGTAAAGTATGCTAGTAGAGGTAGCTTTTTTAAGGGAGGATTATTGTAGTGAGTGATTTATTCGAAGGATTAAAACAGAAGATTTCTGGAAAGAATTTGCGAATTGTGTTTCCTGAAGGATTGGATGAACGGATTATTCGCGCAGCCAGCCGTTTGGCTGAGGAGAATTTAATCACGCCAATTTTGGTTGGTAACATTGAGCAAGTACAGGCAAAAGCTAAAGAGGTAGGCGTGTCTGTTGATGCTGCAGAAATTTATGACCCCGCATCATATGCCGGCATGGAAGAATTAGTAGCAGCATTTGTGGACCGTCGTAAGGGGAAAGCAACGGAAGAAGATGCCCGCAAAATTTTGCTCGACGAAAACTATTTCGGAACAATGCTCGTGTATTTAAATAAAGCACACGGTCTTGTCAGCGGTGCGGCTCATTCAACGGCTGATACGGTTCGCCCTGCATTGCAAATCATTAAAACAAAAGCAGGCGTGAAGAAGACGTCTGGTGTGTTCATTATGGTTCGTGAAGATGAGAAGTATGTATTTGCCGATTGTGCGATCAATATTGCACCGGACAGCAATGATTTAGCGGAAATTGCCATTGAGAGTGCGAAGACGGCGGAAATGTTTGATATCGAGCCGCGGATTGCGATGTTAAGCTTTTCGACAAAAGGATCGGCTAAATCACCGGAAACGGAGCGGGTTGCACAGGCTGTAGAAGAAGCAAAACGCCGCGATGCGTCACTTGTCTTGGACGGTGAATTCCAGTTTGATGCCGCATTTGTTCCTTCCGTGGCTAAAAGTAAGGCGCCTGGTTCTGTCCTGCAAGGCGATGCCAATGTGTTTATTTTCCCAAGCCTTGAAGCTGGAAACATCGGCTATAAAATTGCCCAGCGTTTAGGCGGATTTGAAGCAGTAGGTCCGATTTTACAAGGTTTAAATGCACCGGTAAATGACCTATCACGCGGCTGTAATGAAGAAGATGTCTACAAGCTGGCGTTAATTACAGCGGCACAAGGATTATAATAAGAAATGGGCTGGTCCTAGCTAGGGCTGGTCTTTTTTCTAGGGTCCAAATCTGGCGTGCTGTTTAATTCCCCTTCTTTTTGATAAAATAAGCCTATTAAACCATTAAGGAGTTACAAAAATGGAAGGTTTACTGCACCAGTACGAATGGCGGATCATCGACCAGTCGGCGGTTGGAATACATTTTCACGCACTACAATCTTTTGGAACGGACGATACACTATGTGCATCTGTCGGGGCAGGTGAGGCACCTGCAACGGCCCGGACATGGGTGCATCATAATACGTTGGTATTAGGGATCCAGGATACGAGATTGCCATTTTTACAGGAGGGCATCCACTATTTGACCGAGCAGGGCTATCAGCCAATTGTCCGGAATTCCGGCGGGTTAGCAGTGGTGCTCGATGAGGGTGTCCTCAATATCTCGTTAGTTTTTCCGGAGGTGGAAAAAGGGATTGATATTAATCGCGGCTATGAGGTAATGTGGCAGCTGATAGGGCAGATGTTTGCCGATTTTCCCCAGATCATTGAAGCGCGCGAAATTGTCGGCTCTTATTGCCCGGGAAGTTATGACCTTAGTATCGGCGGGAAAAAGTTTGCGGGAATCTCACAGCGGCGTTTAAAACGAGGTGTAGCCGTTCAGATTTATTTGTGCGTAAATGGAAGCGGCGCAAGACGGGCGGAGTTAGTTCGGGGATTTTATCAGCTGGCCAAAAAAGAGGAGCAAACGAAATTTGTTTATCCAGAGGTGGTTCCGGAGGTAATGGCTTCGCTCGCGGAATTGCTCGGTGTTGAAATGACGATTGCCGATGTTATGCTGCGGTTATTAAAACAGTTAAAGGCCAATAGTGAACACTTGTATGCAGGGCAGTTGAATGAGTTTGAGCTTGGTTTGTTTCCAGGGTATTATCAACGTGTCGTTGACCGCAATGAAAAAATTGCTGAGATGGTCAATCGTTAAGTGGCTGGTTTAATAACATAAAAGCCGTAGATCTATTCAATAGATTTACGGCTTTCTATATTAAGTGCTGCTGCGCTTTGCCTCTTCTCCCTTAGACGCTTGGAAAGATGCTTACTCGGCTACTTTTTCGAGGTTGCCGTTACGATCCATTTTGAATTTAGTAGCGGGTCTTTCCTCTTCTTCAAATAAGACAAGTTTACGGGCTCGATTCATGATTTTCATCAGTGTTTCATAATCTTCTTGAATGGTTTCCGTATTTTGTTCTAACCCTTCTATTTTCGCTGCCATTTCCTCGTTTTGCTTTCTTAACTCAGCAATTTCTCTCTTCAATCTTTCATTCTCACTTTTTAATGCTTCATTTTGCAGATTGGCATGATGAAAGTTTTGTAAATAGGAGATAACAGAATCAAGTGAAAGTTGTCCACCAGTTGGTGCAGCGGTTCGGTAGGTTTGGACGGCTGCTGCTGGTTTAACATATGTTTCGGCTGCGATTTCTGTCTGCATATCTGGCATTTCTTCGATTGTTTCAATTGTTTCGATTGTTTCCATTGGCATTTCAATAGTAAGCGGTGCCAGTGTTTCTAATTCATCTGTAGCTGGGACCGGCGGATTGTAGAGCAGCTTTTTCTTGCCGCCTTGATCTTTGCCTAACACTCGTTGTCTTTGTTTTCGTTGTTTTTTTGCTAATTGCAGTGCTTTTTCATAGCGGTGGCGGACGACGGCATTCCATCTGAAGCCACAGGCGGCCGAAGTGCGGTTAAGCTTGTCCCCAACCTCCTCAAAAGCGTTAAGCTGTGTGCTGCCTTCTCTTACATGACGAAGGACGGTTTCAGCTAAAAGTAAGTCATTTTCATCTGTCCATGCATCTTGACGAACTTTCATATTATTCAACTCCCTAAGTAATTTTACCAATTTGTCAGTTCCATTGACTGACTTGTTTTTAAAGTTCTAGTCTTAGGATGGACAATTTTTTCAAGGTTTATACCAAAATGAATACAAGGATAGTAGATTTTTTAACTAAAAGATTTAAGGGGGTTTGACAAGAGTTACTAATGATTTCAGCTTGCATTGAAAAAAAAGAACCTGTAAAATGACCTATGGAGTTAGACAGAATGTAAGTTAATTGGATTTGGAAAATTACTAATGATGTTAATTGGATAAAATAGTGAGTAGATAATAGATTGTCGATAGAAAGGGGTGGATGGAATGTCAAATGAATTTCGTGTTTGCGATGATTGCCAGGCCGTAAATTTAAAGACATTGATCCCTCGATTGAAAGAAATGGATCCGGATGCTGAAATTAAAATTGGCTGCCAATCCTATTGCGGCCCCGGCCGGAAAAAGACTTTTGCTTTCGTTAATAACCGCCCTGTCGCTGCACTAACAGAAGAGGAATTAATGGAGAAGGTAAATAAAAAAATTAAGTAAAGCTGCGGCTGAAAATAGACTACATAAGATGATCACCTACGTCCCCAAGACCCCAGGTGATTTTTCTTTTTCTTGGTCGCTGTTATGGTGCCTGTCACCGTTTGTCATATATGTGTGTTATAAATGGTGACAGGCACTCATTTTGCAGCCGACATGGTGTCGAAAAATCCTGCGGAATTTTGTTGGTTTTTGGTATATAATAGGAGTAATGATTACACTGGCCGGTTGGCGGGTAGGAAAGTTAGGTATGTTAAGGGAAGGGGGTATTCCATGCAATTGCAATATTCGGCTGAAAAGTTAACCGAAGAAAAAGTGTTTAAAGACCCCGTCCATCGCTATGTCCATGTTCGAGACCGAGTGATTTGGGATCTAATTGGAACAAAAGAGTTTCAGAGGCTGCGCCGGATCAAGCAGCTCGGCACTACTTTTTTAACCTTTCATGGGGCAGAACACAGCAGATTTAACCATTCTCTCGGAGTTTATGAGATTGTCCGCCGCATCATCGATGACGTCTTTGCGGGCAGACCGGAATGGAACGATGACGAACGCCTGCTCACACTATGTGCGGCGCTCCTCCACGACCTAGGGCACGGCCCATTTTCCCACTCCTTTGAAAAAGTATTTGATTTTGACCACGAAGACTTAACCCGGGCAATTATATTAGGAAATACAGAAGTCAACAAGGTACTTCTAAAGGTAGGCGCTGATTTCCCTGCGCAGGTTGCTGAGGTGATTGCCAAAACAAGCGCGAAAAAGCTGGTTGTCAGTATGATTTCCAGTCAGATTGATGCCGATCGGATGGATTACTTGCAGCGTGATGCCTATTTTACTGGTGTCAGTTACGGTCAATTTGATATGGAACGGATTTTACGGGTGATGCGCCCTAGAGAAGATCAGGTTGTCATTAAAAAAAGCGGCATGCACGCGGTTGAGGATTATATTATGAGCCGCTATCAAATGTACTGGCAGGTATACTTCCACCCTGTCTCCCGCAGCGCTGAAGTGATTTTAACGAAGATCCTCCACCGAGCGAAGTATTTATATGAGAATAACTATTCATTTAAGCTGGAACCAATCCACTTCACCTCTCTTTTCAAGGAGGAAGTGACATTAGAAGACTACTTAAAATTGGATGAGTCTGTGTGTTTTTATTATTTTCAGATTTGGCAGGAAGAGAAGGATCCGATTATAAGCGACCTTTGCCGGCGTTTCGTTAATCGCAATCTGTTTAAATACGCTGAATTTGATCCTGCTAAGGAATATAAAAAGCTAGCGGAATTGACGGTTTTATTTGCTAAAGCAGGGATCGACCCGGAATATTACTTGGTGGTTGATTCATCGTCGGACTTGCCTTATGACTTTTACCGGCCTGGCGAGGAGGAAGAACGGCTGCCAATTCATTTGTTAATGGGGAATGGGGAATTACGGGAGCTTTCCCGTGAATCTGAAATTGTTGATGCGATCTCAGGAAAGAGGAGAACGGACCACAAACTCTACTACCCAGCCGATTTTCTCGAAGACGATTCTGACCACACCCAACGTGAACTAAAAAAGCAAATACGTGCCCTTTTGGAATAGAAATGGTGCCTGTCACCATTAGAGATCTTAACATAGTTAAAAAATGAGAATTGGTGCCTGACACCAATAGAGATCTGTTTAGATGGAGTAGGAGATGACGATGTTGTTAAAAGATCATGCTAAGCTGATGCAGGCGATTATGGTTTCTGGTGAGATTACTGGGAGAAAAAAGCTGCAGAAGATGATTTATATTGCGAAGAAGGTAGAATTCCCTTTTCATGAGCGGTTTCAGTTTCATTTTTACGGCCCCTATTCAGAGGAGTTAACGACGAGAGTAGAAGAGCTGTGTAATATGGGATTTCTAAATGAAGTAAAAGAGAAAAAGGGCGGATACTACCAATATCGCTATACGCTGACAGATTCGGGGAAAGAGTTTTTAAGCCTGAACCAAGTTGAGATGCCGTGTTTAGAGGATTGCTTTAATGATATGAATGAGCAGAATGCTAGATTCCTCGAGCTCGTTTCCACGGTTTTATATTTTGATAATCTCCCAAAAGAAGAAGTAGCGGACAAGGTGTTTACCTTAAAAAGCAGTCAGCGCTATACAATGGCTGAAGTTGATGAAGCCTATCAATACATTGAAACCTTAAAAACTAAAATTCAATAAGCTCAAAAAAACCGCCGGGACGATAAATCATGATCCCAGGCGGTTTTTTAGTGGTGACAGGCACCATTTCTACTATTAACGGGTAATAAATGGTGCCTGTCACTGTTTACATTATTTATCGCTTGCGCGTACGCCGGCTACTGCGTAGTGGTTTTTGCTCATTTCTTCGATGAACACGGTGATTTTTTCTTTTGGGGCACCGGTTGTTTCGCTGACGGCATCCGTCACTTTTTCGACTAATGCGCGCTTTTGGTCTTCGCTGCGGCCCTCAAGCATTTTAACTGTTACATATGGCATATACTTTCCTCCTTATTAACTGAACTACTAGTAGTGTTCCACAAACAAACTAAAAGTGCAATATAGAGTGAACATTTGATTTTCTTTTTACAAGCGGTATCAGGTATACTTAAAGAAATACAGAAGTAATGGTTTAAATGAATTACGGTTTAGCCATTGATCTTAACGGTTTATAATAAGGAAGGAGAAATGAAATGGACGGATTCCACTTGGCCTATCCACTGCGGTTAATTCCCTATGTGGCGATAACCCTTATTTTTGCCTTCACGTTCCATGAATTTGCTCATGCCTACGTCGCCTATAAATTTGGTGACAATACCGCCAAAAAGCAAGGCCGCTTGACACTAAATCCGCTTCAGCATCTTGACCCGATCGGAACGATTCTCATTTTTATTGCTGGATTTGGCTGGGCCCGTCCAGTACCGGTTAACCGCTTTTACTTTAAGAAACCGCGTCTTGCCGGCATTCTTGTTTCCGCTGCAGGCCCTCTTTCGAATCTGATCCTAGCCTCGCTCGGTTTTATTATCGGCTATGGCCTTATGCGTTTCGGTGTTGCATCTTCTTCATATTTTGATGAATTTCTAATGATTTTTATAAATTTAAACATCGTTTTGTTCATCTTTAATCTGATACCGCTCCCGCCGCTCGATGGCTACAGAATACTAGAGGACCTTGCGCCACATCATGTTCGTGCGAAAATGACACAATATGAACAATACGGAATGCTAATCTTTTTAATTCTCGTGATCACCCCGCTTGACCGCTTTACAATTCAGCCTATTTTTAGCATCGTTGTCCCATGGGTAAGGGAAGGATTAAGCAATTTCTATTACACACTGTTTTTTTAGGAGGTCTTGTTTCAATGGAAGAAAATAAGAAAAAGCTTGGTTTTAATATTATTAAAAAAACGGACCCGATGGCCGGGCATAAAGGGTTTGGCAAAGGGGCTTTAAGCCTTGATAATGTATCGCCGGTGTTTATTGATATTGAGGCAGGCGAGGCGGAGATTGATATAGGCGCCATGCATGCCCGCAGTGCGGTGGAAAAAGGAATTAAATTTTTGGCAAATCAAGAAGAAGTACCAAACGGCAAGCCATATTGGCTGGTTTGGGTGACGATTGACCGCAATGAGGAAGGCCCTTATTATGCCGGTGTGACGGCTTGCTATATGACCGTGGATCGTGAAATCCGCCGCGGTTACAAATCTTTGCCGGAGCATGTCAACCGTATGGATAAATCACTTAAACGCCATATTATCGTCGATGTGATGGATGATCCTTCTAAAAAAGTATTGGCCGATTTCTTACGTGCACATAACGCGGTCTTATGGGAGAACTCGACTGAGGAACTGAAAAAAGGATTGTTAGCTGAATAATTCTTTTAGAAAAATAAGCAAGATTAATTCTTGTCCTTTTTTCGAAAAATGAGGTAATATATATTCAGTGTGAAAACACTGTAAAACTAGGACAAGAAAAGCTCCGGAGCAATCCGGAGCTTTTCTATTTGTATAGGTTGCTATAAAAGTTGTTCCAAGTACCAGCGGCTAGGGTTCGCCGCTAAACGGGTACTTTTGCTTTTCTAATTCCATGGCATAATTTTCTTATACCAAGGTACCTGTTTCTCATCTATCTTCTTTTTGTTAACATGGTGAGCATTTTTTAAGTGATCGGTGCAATATTCAGTTGGCTCAGTACCTTTGACAAAGTAAGTGAACCGGCGGACAGGGCAATCCTTTGTTGCCAATTTTCCGTTATCCGGATCAACGTACAGCCCAATCACACCCTCTTTTGGTGCCTTAAATGCCTTAACAGGTTTTCCTTTTAGGGCATCCTCCATAAAATTAGCCCAAATCTTCTTGGCGTACGTTTTTTCCGCAGCCATTTCAATCGGCTTTCCAACATCATAGCCCGCCCACACAGCCGTAACCAGCTGGGGTGAGTAGCCAATCATCCAGCTGTCCGTTTCTGTTGAACCGGATTTTCCGGCGTAGGGCCGGGTGATATCTTTGCTAACCGTGCTGCCGGTTACCTTGGCATAGCCGTTTAACTTTTCATCGAACACCCCTGTTAACATTTGGGTCATCACGTATGCTCGTGCTGCATTTAATACTCTTTCATGATGGTCGTCTTTTTCAAAAATGACATTGCCATTATAATCTTCCACTCTTGTAATTAACTCTGGGCGAACTCGTTTTCCACCGTTTGCAAACATGCTATAAGCATTGGCCATATCAATCATGCGGACTCCTGAGGTTCCTAAAGCAAGAGACGGCACCTCCGTCATTTTCGTAGACAAACCGAATTTTTTCGCGGATTCAATTAAGGTATCCTCACCCAAAAATAAATGGGTCTTGACGGCAAAAATATTGTCAGACACAGCGATCGCTTGGGCAAGCGTGATTTCACCATTTGCATATTTATTATTGAAGTTATGCGGCGTATATTCTGCCTGGCCATCATCAAAATGGAACGTCGTATACTCGCTCCGCATCGTTGATGACGGGGTAAAGCCATGCTCAAGGGCGGCATAATATAGCAGCGGCTTGATCGTCGAGCCTGGCTGTCTAATGGCTTGGACAGCGCGGTTAAACGGACTTTTATCATAGTCTCGGCCGCCGACCATGGCTTTGACATCTCCCGTTTTCGGATCCATAGCGACAAGACCGACTTGAATTTCCGAGGAGCTGGCCACATATTTTTTGATTTGGCTTTCGGCCGCTTCCTGCTGCTTTAAATTAAGGGTCGTATAGACCTTTAAACCGCCTAAAGCAATCGTGCGGTCATCTAAATGAAGCTGGTTTTTGAGCGCATTCCGAACGGCGTCCTGAAAATAAGGTGCTACTTTCACTTTATGTGCGGTGTGGACACCTTCTAATCTAAGCGGTGCCTTCGCAGCAGCTTGGGCGGCCTTTTTGGTAATATAGCCGTTTTCCACCATGGTTTTTAAAATAATTGCCTGACGGGTTTTGGCTTTTTCGATATTGGCAAGCGGCGAATAGATACCCGGCCCCTTCGGTATGCCTGCAAGCATGCTTGCCTCCGCAAGGGTTAAGTCGGAAGCCTTTTTTCCAAAATAATATTGGCTGGCCGCTTCGACACCATAGGCGCCGTTGCCGTAATAAATGGTGTTTAAATAGCCTTCCAGTATATCTTTTTTGGAATAGTTCATCTCAAGGCGAATGGTATAGAATGCCTCGGTCAGTTTCCGTTTCCAGGTTTTATCGTGCTCAAGAAACAGATTCCTTGCATACTGCTGAGTGATAGTGCTGGCGCCCTGCACTTTGGCAAAGGCTGACACGTCGGCGACGACTGCACCGGCTATACGTTTAAAATCAAAGCCGTGATGATGATAGAAGTTCTTATCCTCAACAGAGACGGTCGCATTGACTAAATCTGGCGATATATTCTCCATTCCGACCCAGTAGCGTTTTTGACCGCTGTTGCTTTCACCAATTAAGGTTCCGTTGTCAGCGAAAAATAACGTCGATTGCGGGACAGCGAGCGGCGGAGCCCCAAGAATTTTTGCATAACCAAGAACGCCGGCAAAGAGGATGAGCATACAAATCATGCCGATCAAACTGATGATGATAAACGCCCTTAGGTATTTGATTGTCTTTCGAAACCCTTGATCAGTCATGATTTCCATTAGAGTCACCCCTTTTGATTGCTGGAAGAAGCATTTCCAGTTTTTAAAAAATTAGATAGTAATAGTATTGAAAAAATAGAGTCATTTTAAACATTCATGGAAAAATTCTTTAAATTTTGCTAGACTTTTTCTCGTGTTTGTAATTCAATAGTTTGGGTAGCATAAAAAGAAGAGCGGAAGCGCCTTGACAAGGGGCTTATGACCCCGAGCCCCTAGGCGCTGGAGCTGGACAAAGAAAAGCGGAAACGGCCGTTTAACGACGTATGGATTGACCGCGCCGACTGAGATAAAGGAAACACGAAGAGCATAAGCGATTTGATGTTGACTTATCGTAGGGAGGTGAGGGGCAATCCACTAGTCGTTGGCCGTTGGAGCTAGACAAAGAAAAGCGGAAGCGACAGCTTGACTATATGCTAAATGGAAGGAAGTTGGTCATGTCAATTTGGTTTACAGAAAAGCAGACTGAAAACTTTGGGATCACCATGAAAGTCAACAAAACCTTACATACAGAGCAAACTGAATTTCAAAAGTTAGATATGATTGAAACCGAAGAGTGGGGCAACATGCTGTTGTTAGACGACATGGTAATGACATCCGTCCGTGACGAATTTGTTTACCATGAAATGGTTGCACACATACCATTATTCACCCATCCAAACCCGGAGAACGTGCTCGTGGTCGGCGGCGGCGACGGCGGTGTGATCCGTGAAGTACTAAAGCATCCAAGCGTGAAGAAAGCCACCCTAGTGGATATTGATGGAAAAGTAATCGAGTATTCTAAGAAATTCCTTCCTGAGATTGCCGGCAAGCTCGATGACCCGCGTGTCGATGTCCGTGTGGATGACGGGTTTATGCACATCGCCAAAAGTGAAAATGAATATGACGTGATAATGGTAGATTCAACGGAACCAGTTGGGCCTGCGGTCAACCTGTTTACAAAGGGTTTTTATGCAGGAATTTCTAAGGCATTAAAAGAAGATGGCATCTTCGTGGCCCAGTCCGATAATCCCTGGTTTAAAGCAGACTTAATCCGAAATGTTCAACGCGATGTAAGAGAGATTTTCCCGATTACACGTCTGTATGTGGCCAATATTCCAACATACCCAAGCGGCTTATGGGCGTTTACGATCGGTTCGAAAAAATATGATCCCCTCGAAGTCAGCGAAGAGCGCTTCCATGAGATTGAGACCAAATATTATACAAAAGAACTGCATAAAGCAGCATTTGTTTTGCCAAAGTTTGTTGGCGATCTATTGAAGTAGCGGAATTGTGCCCAAAACCCGAGGATGTGCCGCGGTATGGGCAAAAAAATGACTTTTTGTGCCCATTGAGGGTATGAAAAGTGAAGTGACGGTAACAAAAATTGTTTTTTGTGACCAAAGCTTCGAGAAATGTGGATCCTACGGTCACAAAAAAGAAAAATTGCGCCAATTTGGGTTTATAATACAAACAAAACGGTCACAAAAATCGTTTGTGGCTGGTAATACATAAAAGAGAGGGATAATAGAATGCGTTTTGATGAGGCTTATTCGGGCAATGTGTTTATTAAAAGCAACCCGAGTTTTGAAGAAAGTCAGGTTGTATTATACGGAATGCCAATGGATTGGACGGTAAGCTACCGACCAGGTTCACGTTTCGGCCCAGCCCGTATCCGTGAGGTATCGATTGGTCTTGAGGAGTATAGTTTTTACCTTGACCGTGAGCTGGAAGAAGTAAAATATTTCGATGCTGGGGACATTCCGCTTCCGTTTGGTAATGCGCAGCGCAGCCTTGATATGATTGAAGAATTTGTTGATCGGATTTTAGAGGCTGGCAAGTTCCCGCTGGGAATGGGCGGCGAGCACCTTGTTTCATGGCCTGTCATGAAGGCTGTGTATAAAAAGTATCCGGATTTAGCGATAATCCATTTTGATGCCCACACCGACCTCCGTGAGGAATACGAAGGTGAGCCATTATCACACTCAACCCCAATCCGGAAAATTGCCGAACATATTGGTCCAAAAAATGTTTATTCTTTTGGCATCCGTTCCGGCATGAAGGAAGAGTTAGAGTGGGCAAAAGAGAACGGCATGCATATTTCTAAATTTGAAGTGCTTGAGCCATTAAAAGAAATCCTGCCAACACTAGCAGGCCGTCCAGTGTATGTCACTATCGACATTGATGTGCTTGACCCTGCCCATGCACCTGGTACAGGAACGGTTGATGCAGGCGGCATCACTTCAAAAGAACTGCTTGCGTCGATCCATGCAATTGCCCGTTCAGAGGTTAACGTAGTCGGCGGCGACCTTGTTGAAGTAGCGCCAATCTATGACCCATCCGAACAAACAGCCAACACCGCCAGCAAACTACTCCGCGAAATGATCCTAGGCTGGGTAAAATAAGTGGTAATAGTGCAAACGGTGCCTGTCACCATTTGTGGCGTTAACACGATGTTTTGATAGTTTATGGTGCCTGACACCGTTAAAAAGGGTGCCTGTCCCGGTGCGGGGCGGGCATTTTTTGATTTGTTGGTGATCTAAGTTTATAATAGAAAAAGTATGCTTTAACGCACTTAGGTCAATTATGATGACTAGAGAACGATTTAAAGAGGATGATAAATTCCTTTTAATAAAGGAAGTGTTACATGTGTCAAGTTTGTCTACTACAGAGATTCCGATGAAGATTAATGTGAAAACAACGATTCATCAGCCAGAAGGTTCAGAGACAATTAAGTTGCAGGTGTTTGGCCGCTATTTTGAAAAAGACGGGGCTTCGTTTCTTAAATATGAGGAAGTACTCGAAGAAGGTACAGTCCGGACGATTGTCAAGATCACACCTGATGAAGCATTGATTTTAAGAGGCGGGGCAGTAAAGATGCGTCTCCCCTTCAAGTTACATAAGAAATTAAGAGGCAGCTATGAAATGCCGTTTGGGGTATTTGAAACCATGACGATGACAAGAAGACTTGAGAATTCGAAGGGTCTGATTGATATTCTTTATGATTTTACGATGCAGGGCTCACCTGCAGGGACCTACCATTTAGAGATAACCTTTCAGGAGGAAGAAAGATGAATATAGTTGAACAGGTACAAACAAAATTAAAGGAAGAAATCCGGGCCGCGGTTCTAAAAGCTGGTCTGGCAGCAGAAGAACAGATTCCCGATGTTATTCTCGAAGTCCCAAAGGAAAAGGCACATGGTGATTATTCGACTAACATGGCGATGCAGCTCGCGCGGGTAGCAAAAAAGGCACCGCGGATGATTGCCGAAGCATTGGTTGCTAATTTTGACCGCACAAAGGCCTCAATTGAAAAAATTGAACTGGCGGGCCCAGGCTTTATTAATTTTTACATGAATAATGCCTATTTAACAGATTTAATTCCAACCGTTCTTCAAGCTGGGGACAACTACGGTGAAACAACAACCGGCAACGGCCAAAAAATTCAGGTTGAGTTTGTTTCAGCTAACCCAACCGGGGACCTTCACCTTGGTCATGCGCGCGGTGCGGCCGTAGGTGACTCGCTTTCCAATATCCTTGCCAAAGCAGGCTATGATGTTTCGCGTGAATACTATATTAATGATGCCGGCAACCAGATTAATAATCTAGCGTTATCCGTCGAAGCCCGCTATTTTCAAGCGCTTGGCCTCGAGAAAAACATGCCGGAAGATGGCTATCATGGTGCCGATATTATTGGTATCGGTAAATCCTTGGCTGAGGAGTTCGGCGATAAGTATGTGAATGTCCCAGAGGAAGAACGATTCGAATTTTTCCGTGAGTATGGTTTGAAATATGAAATGGCCAAGTTGAAGAAGGATTTGGAAGATTTCCGCGTTGGCTTTGATGTTTGGTACTCAGAAACTTCCCTTTATAAAAATGGCAAAATTGATGAGGCACTCGCGGCGCTCCGTAAAACAGGCTATATCTATGAGCAGGACGGAGCAACCTGGCTGCGTTCAACGGATTTCGGTGATGATAAAGACCGCGTTCTCATCAAGCAGGATGGTTCTTATACTTATCTAACGCCGGATATTGCCTACCATAAGGACAAGCTTGAGCGTGGCTTTGAAAAGTTAATCAATATTTGGGGTGCCGATCACCATGGCTATATTCCACGGATGAAGGCGGCCATTCAAGCCCTCGGCTATGACCGTGAGGCGCTCGAGGTTGAAATTATCCAATTAGTTCACCTATATAAAAACGGTGAAAAGATGAAGATGAGTAAACGTACTGGTAAGGCCGTCACAATGCGTGATTTAGTCGATGAGGTCGGCCTCGATGCGACACGTTATTTCTTTGCGATGCGCAGTTCCGATACGCATATGGACTTTGACTTGGATTTAGCTGTATCAGAATCCAATGAAAACCCGGTTTATTATGCACAATATGCTCATGCGCGAATTTCTAGTATCCTCCGTTCAGGCGAGGATCAGGGAATTCACGTTGAGGCAGAAGCTGATTTTTCGCTGATCGGTTCTGAAAAGGAAATAGACCTGCTAAAGAAAATTGGTGAGTTTCCTGCGTCTGTCGGTGAGGCTGCACAGAAACGAGTACCGCACCGGATCACGAATTATATCTTGGAATTAGCATCGGCATTCCATAGTTTCTATAATGCTGACAAAGTGCTTGACAGCGACAATCTAGACCGCACGAAAGCACGTCTTGCCTTGGTGAAATCCGTACAAATCACACTTAAGAATGCACTCGCTTTAATTGGGGTTTCAGCTCCAGAAAAAATGTAAATGGAAAGCCTCTAGTGATGCTAGAGGGTTTTTTTTGTTTTGGGAAATTCTACAAAAAAATGAGAATAACGGTAATTAGCTGAGAGATACTAACACTGTTTGATGAAAAAATTAATGGAGGAATATTATATGCCACAGAGAATTTTTCAAGCAGTTCAGCAAGCTCATCAATCACTTCAGCAAATCCATGAGGGATTACAACAATTAACTGGCATGGGAATGGGCCAACAAGGAGGAGGCATGCAATACGGCGGCTTCGCAGGAGGATCCCAATCCATCATGCAGCCAGGCTTTGCCGGAACAGATGCCCAGCAGGTAAGACAGGATATCCAAAATAGCAGCATGGGAGGAAACATGGGTCAACAAGGTGGTTCCTTCAGCAATATGGGAATGGGCCAACAAGGAGGAGGCATGCAATACGGCGGCTTCGCAGGAGGATCTCAATCCATCATGCAGCCAGGCTTTGCCGGAACAGATGCCCAGCAGGTAAGCCAGGATATCCAAAATAGCAGCATGGGAGGAAACGTGGGTCAACAAAGTGGTTCCTTCGGGTATATGGGAATGGGCCAACAAGGAGGAGGCATGCAATACGGCGGCTTCGCAGGAGGATCTCAATCCATCATGCAGCCAGGCTTTGCCGGAACGGATGCCCAGCAGGTAAGACAGGATATCCAAAATAGCAGCATGGGAGGAAACATGGGTCAACAAAGTGGTTCCTTCAGTAATATGGGAATGGGCCAACAAGGAGGAGGCATGCAATACGGCGGCTTCGCAGGAGGATCCCAATCCATTATGCAGCCAGGCTTTGCCGGAACAGACGCGCAGCAAGTAAGACAAGATATCCAAACTAGCAGCAACGGCCAAATCACCAGCAGAAATGCTGGCAGCATGGGCATGAACTCAATGGGTCAAGGTGGATCTTATAATCAAATGGGGATGGGCCAACAAGGAGGAGGCATGCAATACGGCGGCTTCGCAGGAGGATCCCAATCCATTATGCAGCCAGGCTTTGCCGGAACAGACGCGCAGCAAGTAAGACAAGATATCCAAACTAGCAGCAACGGCCAAATCACCAGCAAAAATGCTGGCAGCATGGGCATGAACTCAATGGGTCAACAAGGTGGATCCTATAATCAAATGGGAATGGGCCAACAAGGAGGCAACCTGCAATTTGGCGGCTTCGCAGGAGGATCTCAATCGATCATGCAGCCAGGCTTTGCCGGAACCGATGCCCAACAGGTACAACAAGACATTTCTAATACTTCAAACAGCCAAGGATATATGCAGTAAAAACCTCATCCCTGCTTACGAATCCTTCAATAGGGCCATAAGCAGGGATTTATTTTTTAAAACGAATATCTTCCAAAAAAATGCAGATAGTAAAGATAGAAATTAAGTAGGAGTGAACCGTACAGATGAATATTGGAAGAGCAAAAGAAATCCTAGAATCAGCCGATATGATTAATGTGACCTATGATGGCACCCCCGTGATTATTCAACATGTCGACGAAGCGACCAAAATGGCGCGCATCTATACCCGAAAGGATCCGGAAAATGAACGAGATGTTCCTGTCCTCAATTTAATCGAAGAATAGAAAAGAGTCTCCACCATAAACGGAGACTCTTTCATTTTATTTCAATGCTGGCCCCGCTAATCCGCTTAAAGCCGCGCAATTTACTTAAATCCTCGACTAATTTTAAGGCTGCCTGATCCTTTGCTTTGGCCTCAATCATAAAATCGACATCCTGACCGAGCTCACGCAGTAAATGGACAAACGGCATTATGAATTCCGGGTCGACAAAATCAGCATGGGAGCGGAATTCCTTTTCGTTTTTAGGAGAAGAAATATGGACTTTCGGCACCATCTCTCCCTTTGACCATGTTCCCAAAATGCGCGGCAGCAGCTCATCTAATGGGGCATCGCTAAGATTGGCCATATGATGATGATAATCAAACACTAACCGGATCCCTTCTTTCTCACACACCTTTAGGGTTTCTTCAGCCGTATAGGTCTTATCGTCATTTTCTAATGTCATCACCTTTTTAATATGACTAGGCAGGGTCGTCAGGTTTTCATAAAAACGCGTCAGTGCGGCGGCCTTATCTCCATAGGCCCCGCCAATATGAATATTAATCAGCCCTTGGTCAGCAATCCCCATCGCTTCAAACATCTGATAATGGTACGTCATATCAATGACGGCATTTTCGGTAATCGTCTTTTTGGGTGAAGTGAACAACGTAAATTGATTAGGATGAAAGCTGACCCGCAAATGATTCCGCTTGACCAGTTCGCCAATTTCCCGCCATTCCTTCAAAAACGGAGTGGTAAAATCCCAGCGGACCTCAGGATGAGTGGCGAGTGGGACAATCGAACTCGAAAACCGGTACAATTCGATTTCGTGGGCCAGATTGTAGTAAAGCATCCTTAAGGTATGCTTTAGATTTAGTTTCGTTACCTCGAGCAGCTTTTCCTGGCGCTCTGAGGCGCTAAGCTGCTGATAACGGGTAAAGGTCAGTGCCTTCGCCGGGGAGGCATCCCATAAACTGATCGCATGTGAAACATAGCCGAACCGAATCTTGAACATCAACACTCCCCCTTATAAAAAGTTGCAAACAGCCCCAGCCAGCGCTTCTTTTACAGACCGCCATGGATTTGGTTTAGTTAGTACATCCAGCGACAGCGGTTTAGAATCAAGGATGTCCTGATCGATGACCTTCCTCATTCGCTTGATAAAGTCTGGGTCATAGATATAGCAATTTATTTCTTTATTTAAAAATAAACTGCGCCGATCGAAATTAGCTGTCCCAATATCACAAATTTTATCATCAATCATGATTGTTTTCGCATGATAAAAACCATTTTGGTATTGGTAAACCAGTGCACCTGCTTTTATAAGCCTCCGCAAAAAACGGTATGATGCCTCTTGGACAAGGATATGATCAGAGGTATAGGGGACAATGAGCGTAATTTTGACGCCGCGCCGCCGCGCTGCGAGTAATTCCTTAAAAATGGAAGAGCTTGGAATAAAATAGGGGGTTCCGATGATAATCGATTGATCAGCCTTGTTTATTAGGTCAATAAAAATTCCCTCGAGCAGACCGGCTTCAGTTGGGTTTAATTGATGCCGGATACTTCCTTTGGACAGTGGAGGGAAAATCCCGGGTTCATTGTGAACCTTTTCTCTCGAATACTCGTTCCAATCCAGCAAAAATTCACTCTGTAAAAAATGAACGCCCTCACCTGTTATTTTTAACTGGTAATCACGCCACGGACTAAGTTTCGGGTCCTCATCAATATATTCCTTGCCAATATTATAGCCCCCCATAAAGCCGACCTTTCCGTCAACAATCGATATTTTTCGGTGGTTTCGAACCTGGGCTGAATAAAACAGGAAAGGCAGTTTGACCCGATTGCTAAACGCAACCTGGATTCCTGCGTCCTTTAGTTCCTTTACCTCTTTTTTCTTGATGGTTAAACTGCCAAGCCGGTCAATGAGTAAACGGACCTCAACACCTTCTTGCGCCTTCTCTTTTAAAATAGTGAAAAATTCCTGTCCTAAGCTGTCATTCTTTACAATATAGTACAAAATATGGAGATGTTTTTCTGCTTTTTGAATCTCAGAAAAAAAGCTTTGGAAAAATTCCTTGCCATGTGTAAATATCTCAAATTCACTATGGAGGATACCGGTCTCCACTTTGTTTGCGATCAATTGATGCTTCCTTCGACCTAATCTAAAATCTAAGACTATCCATATAATGAAAAGAACAAGCAGTCCGCTCAGAATGACTACAATCTTCATTGAAAATCTTTCCCCCATTCGGTTAAGTTAGTGTCTCCAAGTAGGGACCTTTCTATAAGTTGGTCTATTTTATAAAAATGATTTGACTGAATGCTCATTCATTTTTATAATAGAGATAGATACAATTCTGAAAATTAACTATTTTCTACAAACAATCGGGGAGAATCAAAGAAAGGGGCGTTTTACTTGAATGGTCTTTTATGGGTCAATCTCATTGCGTTTCTTGCTGTAACCGCTTACGCAATCAGTCTGTTTGTTTATGTGGTCAAAACACGGATTGAATTTATCAAGCTTGGAAAGAAAGTGGAGTTTGATAACAATGTCAAAGAACGGCTGCAAAAAATTTGGGTAAACGTGTTTGGCCAGAAGAAACTTTTAAAAGATAAAAAAAGTGGTGCCATTCATGTCATGTTCTTTTATGGCTTTATTTTAGTTCAATTTGGGGCGATTGATTTTATTTGGAAAGGGCTTGTACCTGGCTCGCATCTGCCGCTGGGTCCATTGTATGCAGGATTTACCTTTTTCCAAGAGATTGTCACATTAATGATTCTCGTTGCAGTGGTATGGGCTTTTCATCGCCGCTATATTGAAAAATTAGTCCGCCTAAAACGCAATTTTAAATCAGGTCTGGTTCTGTTATTCATCGGCGGATTAATGGTATCAGTTTTAATAGGGAATGGAATGGGCCTTATCTGGCATGGCGAAGATCCATCATGGACGGAACCGATCGCTTCAGTTATTTCATTCATTTTTTCAGGTATTGGTGAAACCGCCTCCATTGTCATTTTCTACATAGCATGGTGGGCGCATTTATTATTCTTGTTAACCTTCTTAGTATACGTTCCGCAGTCCAAGCATGCCCACTTGATTGCCGGCCCGGCAAACGTTTACTTTAACCGTTTAGATAAACCGGGTAAGTTGAAAAAAGTCGATTTCGAAGATGAATCACAAGAATCGTTCGGCGTTGGTAAAATCGAAGACTTTACCCAGCACCAGATGATCGATTTTTATGCATGCGTAGAATGCGGCCGCTGCACCAATATGTGTCCAGCTACCGGAACAGGCAAAATGCTGTCCCCAATGGATTTAATTGTAAAGATGCGTGATCACCTTACCTTCTATGGCGCCTCGGTTACCTCAAAACAGCCATGGGTACCGACATTTGCGTTTGCAAATACAAAAGGAAACCAGATTGCGCTTGCGGCACAAGGTCAGGGAGCGCAGGAAACAGCTGCTGCCGCTCCTTACAACCCTAGTTTGATTGGTGATGTAATTACCGAAGAGGAGATTTGGGCGTGTACAACCTGCCGTAACTGTGAAGACCAATGTCCAGTTATGAACGAACACGTGGATAAAATTATCGACCTGCGCCGCTTCTTGGTGTTAACAGAAGGAAAAATGGACGCCGATGCTCAGCGTGCCATGACCAATATTGAACGTCAAGGAAATCCGTGGGGCTTAAACCGTAAAGAGCGCGAGAACTGGCGTGAGGTTCGCGAAGATGTTCATATTCCAACCGTGAAGGAAATGAATAAGGCTGGCGAAGAATTTGAATACCTATTCTGGGCTGGCTCAATGGGCTCATATGATAACCGCAGTCAAAAGATTGCTTTATCGTTTGCAAAGCTCTTGAACGAAGCGGGCGTGAAATTTGCCATTCTTGGCAATAAGGAAAAGAACTCCGGTGATACACCGCGCCGTTTAGGAAATGAGTTCTTATTCCAAGAACTTGCGGCCAAGAATATTGAGGAGTTTCAAAAGGCAGAGGTGAAGAAAATCGTTACGATTGACCCGCATGCCTATAATATTTTTAAAAATGAGTACCCTGATTTCGGGTTAGAAGCAGAAGTATTCCATCATACGGAAGTTCTCGAGCAGTTGGTTCGTTCCGGCCGCCTTGTTCCAAAATATGCGGTCAATGAAACCATTACATTCCATGATTCCTGCTACCTCGGACGCTATAATGACGTCTACGATCCGCCGCGGGAGATTTTAAAATCCATCCCTGGTGTGACGCTTGTGGAAATGGAACGGAACCGGGAAAAAGGGATGTGCTGCGGCGCAGGCGGCGGTTTAATGTGGATGGAGGAAGAAACGGGCCACCGCATTAATGTCAGCCGGACAGAGCAGGCGCTAGCGGTCAATCCGACTGTGATCAGCTCGGGTTGTCCATACTGCTTAACCATGCTTTCCGATGGTACTAAGGCAAAAGAAGTAGAAGAAAAGGTTGCTACCTATGATGTGGCGGAGCTGCTTGAAAAAGCAGTTTGTGGTGACGGGCAAGCAGCTGCATCTTAATCCTTGAGCAGGAGCTGGAAGTTTTACAAATCAAAATTTTTAAAATTTTGTGTAAAATATTTCAACTCCTGCTCGTTTTTATGTAAAATAGATATATAGATTAAAACGCTTACATTAACTTTGAATGCGTGGGCCGGAATCCTTGGTTCCTTGCTTGCGTTATATTTTTCGTTTCATTCCGAGCGAGCGTTCAGTCGCTTTAGGTAAAGGGATAACAAAAAGGGAGAGATTAGCATGGGTAGAACGGTGATTTTAAGCGGTGTTCGAACACCTTTTGGAAAATTAGGGGGAGCATTAAGCAGCTTTACTGCGTCACAGCTTGGCGGTATTGCTGTGAAGGAAGCACTGCTTCGGTCAGGTGTGAAGCCGGAACAGGTGGAAGAAGTCATTCTAGGAACGGTGTTACAAGGCGGGCAGGGACAAATTCCATCGCGGCAGGCGGTACGTCACGCCGGACTGCCATGGGAAGTTAAAACGGAGACGATTAACAAGGTTTGTGCTTCGGGAATGCGGAGCGTAACCCTGGCAGACCAAATCATCCGCGCAGGCGATGAAGAGGTCATTGTTGCAGGCGGAATGGAATCGATGAGCAACGCACCATATGTTTTACCGAAGGCAAGATGGGGCTTTCGCATGGGCGACTCAACTGTTAAGGACTTAATGATCCATGACGGTTTAACTTGCAGCTTTACAGGGGTTCATATGGGCACATACGGAAATAGTACAGCGGCAGAAATGGATCTTTCCCGTGAGGATCAGGACGAATGGGCGCTTCGAAGCCATGTTAGGGCCATTGCTGCCATAGAGAGCGGCAAATTGGCGGAAGAGATTGTATCGGTAGAGGTACCGCAGCGCAAAGGGGAACCGGTGATGGTTTCGGTTGATGAGGGGCCGCGGAAGGATACATCTTTAGAGCGCTTGTCCAAATTATCCCCAGTGTTCAATTCAACTGGCACGATTACAGCAGGGAATGCGCCAGGTGTGAATGACGGTGCGGCTGCCCTTGTGTTAATGAGTGAAGAGCGCGCTGAACGTGAGGGACGTCAGGTGGAAGCTGTTATCTTAGGCCATGCAGCGATTGCGGTCGAAGCAAAAGATTTTCCGCAGACACCGGGCTTGGTCATTAATGAGCTGTTAAGAAAAACAGGCCGGAGCTTGGATGAGGTTGATTTGTTTGAGATAAATGAAGCCTTTGCAGCGGTTGCTTTAGCGAGCGCAAGAATTGCCGGGCTTGATCCAGAAAAGGTCAATGTCAATGGCGGCGCGGTCGCGCTTGGTCATCCGATTGGTGCAAGCGGGGCACGGATTATTATTACCTTAATGCATGAATTGAAGCGCCGCGGCGGCGGTGTTGGGATTGCAGCCATTTGCTCAGGCGGTGGCCAAGGCGATGCGGTGATGATTGAGGTGCCAAAATCGTAAAAAAATGAGTTAGAAAAGAGTTACTGGCGGATAAGGTGGGAAAACTGGCGCAGCCTGTACATTTAGTGGCGGATAACACCCTAGATCTGGCGCCTGGCTCATTATACTGGCAGATAAAATAGTATAACTGGCGGATAACAGATTTTTACTGGCGGATAAGCTTAAATAATTGGCGGATGCCGCCTTTTTTCTGGCGTTATTTTAAAAAAAGAGACTCGGAGGGAAAACAATGAACGTTTCTAAGGTTATGGTAATTGGCGCAGGTCAAATGGGCTCCGGAATTGCCCAGGTTTGTGCCCAAGCCGGCTACAAAGTGGTATTGAATGACTTGAAACCTGATTTCGTAGAGCGGGGTTTAGGGGTGATTGAGAAAAATCTCACCCGTAACGTTGACAAAGGCCGAATCACGGAGGAACAAAAGCAGGCAGTAATCGCCAGACTAACCTCATCAACCGATCTCAACGATGCCAGCAGCGTCGACCTAGTCATCGAAGCAGCAGTTGAAAATATGGAAATCAAAACAAACATCTTTACGCAACTAGATAAAATTGCTCCAGCACATACCATCCTAGCTAGTAACACCTCATCCTTGCCTATCACAGAAATTGCCGCTGCCACTAGCCGTCCGGAAAAGGTAATCGGCATGCACTTTATGAATCCAGTTCCCGTTATGAAACTCGTCGAAATTATTCGCGGGCTTGCAACAGCCGATGAAGTCTATCAAGTGATTGAAGACATGACCAAGACGTTGGGCAAGGTACCGGTTGAAGTAAACGACTTTCCAGGCTTTGTCTCGAACCGCATCCTCATGCCGATGATCAATGAAGCCATTTACACGCTTTACGAGGGCGTTGCCACCAAAGAAGCCATCGATGAGGTCATGAAGCTTGGCATGAATCATCCAATGGGCCCGCTTACGCTGGCAGATTTTATTGGCTTGGATACATGTTTATACATTATGGAAACACTCCACGAAGGTTTTGGCGATGATAAATACCGTCCCTGCCCGCTTTTGCGTAAATATGTGAAAGCCGGCTGGCTCGGTAAGAAATCAGGGCGCGGTTTTTACAGTTACGAATAAAATAGAAAAGCGGAAACGCCTTGAACAGGGGCATATGACCCCGAGACCCAAGGCGCTGGAGCTGGACAATTAAATAAAACCAGGTGGATCACGCCGCATTACATATTCGAAGATTCCCCTGGCACAAGGCATCTGAAATATTCATCCTCAGGAAGGGGAGACATATTATGAATCTGACATTTACAGAAGAGCAAGAAATGATGCGGAAAATGGTTCGTGATTTTGCTCAGAAGGAAATCACACCATTTATCGAAAAAATGGAAAAAGGGGAATTTCCCCGTGACATTGTTCGCAAAATGGGTGAGCTTGGTCTGATGGGGATTCCTGTTCCCGAGAAGTACGGCGGGGCAGGGATGGACTTTACCTCTTATATTATTGCGATTCATGAGCTGTCAAAAGTAAGCGCTGCAGTCGGCGTGATCCTGTCTGTCCACACCTCCGTCTGTACAAACCCAATTTTGTACTTTGGAACGGAGGAACAAAAGCAAAAATATATACCAAAGCTGGCATCGGGCGAGTATCTGGGGGCTTTTTGCTTAACCGAACCAAGCTCAGGCTCTGACGCTGCCAGTTTAAAAACGCGGGCGGTGAAAAAAGGCGAGCATTACGTACTAAACGGCTCCAAGGTGTTTATCACCAATGGCGGCGAGGCAGATGTGTATATAGTGTTTGCAACCACGGACCCAGCCCTTGGAAAAAAAGGAATTGCGGCCTTTATCGTGGAAAAAAATACCTCTGGTTTTATTGTCGGCAAGGATGAGAAGAAAATGGGGCTGCACGGCTCAAGAACGGTGCAGTTAACCTTTGAGGATCTACATGTACCCGCGGCAAACATACTTGGTCAAGAAGGCGAAGGTTTTAGAATCGCAATGGCAAACCTTGACGTCGGCCGAATTGGCATTGCCACCCAGGCTTTAGGGATTGCGGAAGCAGCCTTTGATGCGGCATCAGCCTACGCGAAGACGCGTCATCAGTTTGGCAAACCAATTGCTGCTCAGCAGGGGATTGCTTTTAAGCTGGCCGACATGGCGACAAGTGTCGAGGCGTCTAAACTATTAGTCTATCGGGCTGCTGACTTGCGGAGTAAGGGGTTGAAGTGCACGTTGGAGGCGTCGATGGCGAAGCTGTTTACCACAAGGACAGCAGTGGACGTCACAACGGAAGCCATTCAGGTATTTGGCGGCTACGGTTATACGGAGGATTATCCGGTTGAGCGCTTTTTCCGTGATGCCAAGGTGACGGAGATTTATGAGGGTACAAGTGAGATTCAGCGGATCGTGGTTAGTAAGCATCTATGATGATCATCTGATTTCAGGTGCGAAATGTTAATAACCCCAAAATCTGTTGAAATGTATCCGTTTTTTTAAGGATATCTTAAATTCAGTTAATAAAGCCAAATATTGGGCCCGAATGGGCAGAGGAGGCATGCAAAATGCAATTTAAACTAACGGAAGAGCATGAAATGATTCGTAAAATGGTTCGGGATTTTGCCCGCAACGAGGTTGCACCGACCGCTGCAGAACGTGATGAGGAAGAGCGCTTCGACCGCGAGATCTTTGACAAGATGGCGGAGCTAGGATTAACGGGAATTCCGTGGCCGGAAGAGTACGGTGGCATTGGCAGCGACTTTCTTGCTTATTGTATCGCGGTTGAAGAGCTTTCCCGCGTGGATGCCTCAACTGGCGTTCTGTTATCTGCCCACACCTCACTGGCCGGCTGGCCGATTTATAAATTCGGCAGCGAAGAGCAAAAACAAACCTACCTGCGCCCAATGGCAGAAGGAACCAAAATCGGTGCTTACGGGTTAACGGAGCCAGGCAGCGGTTCAGATGCGGGCGGAATGAGAACGACCGCCCGTTTAGAAGGAGACCACTATGTCCTAAACGGCTCAAAAATCTTTATTACCAATGGCGGTGAGGCCAACATTTATGTGGTCTTCGCCTTAACGGACCCAACCAGTAAGCAAAAAGGAACTACCGCGTTCATTATTGAAAGCGACTTCCCTGGCTTCTCGGTTGGCAAAAAGGAAAAGAAACTCGGTATTCGTTCCTCGCCAACAACTGAAATCATTTTTGAAGATTGCAAGGTTCCTATTAAAAACCGCCTTGGTGAAGAAGGTGATGGCTTTAAAATTGCGATGATGACGTTGGATGGCGGCCGCAACGGGATTGCTGCTCAGGCAGTCGGCATTGCCCAAGGTGCGCTTGATGCAGCCGTCGATTATGCCCGCGAACGCCATCAATTTGGGAAGCCGATTGTCGCCAACCAAGGCATCTCCTTTAAACTGGCCGATATGGCTACCAATATAGAAGCGGCTAGACTACTAACCTATCAAGCTGCATGGCTCGAGTCCAATGGCTTACCATACGGTAAAGAGTCGGCGATGTCCAAACTGTTTGCAGGAGACACAGCGATGAAGGTGACGACCGAAGCGGTTCAAGTCTTTGGCGGCTATGGCTATACAAAGGATTATCCGGTTGAACGGTTTATGCGCGATGCTAAAATTACTCAAATTTATGAAGGAACACAAGAAATTCAACGTCTCGTGATTTCGAGAATGATCACAAAATAACAGCCATGCCAACAGGGGCTCGCCCCTTGGCGTTGGTGCTAGAAAAAGGCGGTACCTAAGATGAAAAAAAGAGAAGTTCAAGCCTCAGTCAAGGATGAACGCCTTGTACAAAAAAGGCGTGATCAAATGATCAAAGGGGCTGTATCACTTTTTAAACAAAAGGGGTTTCACCGGACAACGACAAGGGAAATCGCCAAAGCAGCCGGATTCAGCATCGGCACATTATATGAATACATTCGGACCAAAGAGGACGTCCTATACCTTGTCTGTGACAGTATCTATGACCATGTCAGTGAACGGCTCCAGCAGGATTTAGCTGTGGAAAAGGGAACATTGGAAAGCCTGAAGCACGGAATTGCTGATTTTTTCCAGGTTATGGATGAAATGCAGGCCGAGGTACTGGTCATGTATCAGGAAGTGAAGTCACTTTCCAAAGATGCCCTGCCATATGTACTGAAAAAAGAAGTGGAAATGGTCGCGATGTTTGAGGAGCTGCTGACCCGCTGTGTCGAGAACGGGGAACTGAGATTATCGAACAAACAAATCGAACTTGTCGCCCACAATATTTTTGTGCAGGGACAAATGTGGGGATTCCGCCGCTGGGCCTTAAGAAAGCTGTTTACGCTCGAGGAATATATTGCGATGCAGACAGAGGTTTTATTATCGGGAATTCAAGGCGGGGTCTCAGGCGCAGTTACAGTTCCGGAGAAGGGGTAAGTACATTTTTCCAAAAGGGGGAGCACGATGGGGAAATATCAGCCACGGCATCATATCCGCTTTGTGACGGCGTCAAGCCTGTTTGACGGTCATGATGCCTCAATTAATATAATGAGACGGATTCTGCAGGCGAGTGGAGCAGAGGTGATCCACCTTGGACACAACCGCTCGGTCGAGGAGGTGGTGAACGCCGCAATTCAGGAGGATGTCCAGGGAATTGCGATTTCATCGTACCAAGGCGGGCACGTTGAATATTTTAAATATATGTATGATTTGTTAAAGGAAAAAGGTGCACCGCATATACGAATTTATGGCGGCGGCGGCGGAGTGATTATCCCGCGCGAAATGGATGAGCTGCATGCATATGGAATTGCCCGGCTGTTTTCACCGGAGGACGGGCGAACACTAGGCCTTCAAGGAATGATTGACCGGATGATCCAGGAATGTGATTTTTCAACAATCACTTCAGATGTCAACGAGCAGATTGCAAAGCTGCCAACAGGCGATGTGAATGCGATTGCCAAGCTGATTACGATAGCAGAGCTTCATGTTGATAAAAGGAATGAGGCTGCCGCTGCAGCTGAACAGGTGCTTGAACAGGTCAAGGCACTGGAAAAGGGGATTCCTGTTATCGGGATTACAGGAACGGGTGGTGCCGGAAAAAGTTCATTAACGGATGAGTTAATTCGCCGCTTTATCAATGAGTTTCCAGGGAAAAAAGTCGCGATTCTGTCCGTCGATCCAACCAAACAAAAAACAGGCGGCGCGCTGCTTGGCGACCGGATCCGCATGAATGCGATTTTCTCTCCGAATGTGTACATGCGCAGTCTCGCAACACGGTCTTCCAAAAATGAATTATCGCTGGCGATTAAGGATGCCGTCGCTGTTACAAAAGCCGCCGGTTTTGACCTAGTGATTGTGGAAACGAGCGGCATCGGGCAGGGAGATGCTGAAATCACCGAGATTTGTGATGTGTCGATGTATGTGATGACAAGTGAGTTTGGTGCTCCATCACAGCTGGAAAAGATCGATATGCTCGACTTTGCCGATTTGATTGTCATCAATAAATTTGAACGCAAGGGCTCGGAGGATGCAAAACGCCAGGTGCAGAAGCAGTACCAGCGCAACCATATGCTGTTTGAAAAAGAACTGGACGAAATGCCGGTATACGGTACGATTGCAAGTCAGTTTAATGACCCGGGGACGAATGCGTTGTTTGCGGCGTTAGTGGAAGTGATTAATGAAAAAGCAGGTACTGATTGGGTGACGTCGTTTAGCAAAGATGCGGTGGTGGAAAAGCAAAATGTAATCATTCCGACGGATCGGCGCTATTATTTACGAGAGATAACTGAGACGGTGCGTGGCTACCACCGCAAGGCCGAGGCTCAGGCAAATATTGCCCGGAAATTATTCCAGCTCGAGGGGGCAATCGAGGCGGTTCAGAATCAGCCGGAAGTGGCGGCTGCTTTAGAGGCAGTAAAGCAGGAAACGGAAGTTCAGCTGACGGCAGAATCACGAAAAATCCTCGAGTCGTGGGAGCAGGCAAAGGCAGCGTATGCAGGGGAAAAGTTTGTTACGCGTATCCGGGATAAAGAAATCATCACGCTATTAAAATCAAAAAGCTTATCAGGTCTCGATATTCCGAAAGTGGTACTGCCTAAATATAAAGATTACGGTGAGATTTTACGCTGGGTATACCGCGAGAATATCCCGGGATCATTCCCTTATACCGCTGGGGTGTTTCCATTTAAGCGTGAGGGGGAGGACCCGAAACGCCAGTTCGCCGGCGAAGGGACACCTGACCGGACGAATCGCCGCTTCCACTACTTATCAAAGGATGATGCAGCCAAGCGGTTAAGTACTGCCTTTGATTCGGTGACCTTGTACGGGGAAGACCCGGATTACCGCCCGGATATTTTCGGCAAGGTCGGCGAAAGCGGAGTCAGTGTTTGTACGTTAGATGATATGAAAAAGCTATATGCCGGATTTGATTTATGCCACCCGTCAACATCAGTTTCGATGACGATTAATGGACCGGCGCCGATTATTTTAGCGATGTTTATGAATACGGCCATTGATCAGCAGGTACAGGAGAAGGAAGCAGAGCTTGGCCGGACGTTGACGGTTGAAGAATTTGCTCAGGTCCGAGCCTACACACTCAGCACTGTACGCGGGACTGTTCAGGCTGATATTTTAAAAGAAGACCAGGGACAGAATACGTGTATTTTTTCAACAGAGTTTGCCTTACGGATGATGGGTGATATTCAGCAGTATTTCATTGATCACAAAGTCCGCAATTATTATTCTGTGTCTATTTCCGGTTATCATATTGCTGAAGCTGGAGCCAATCCGATTTCGCAGCTCGCGTTTACGCTGTCTAATGGCTTTACGTATGTGGAATATTATCTGAGCCGCGGCATGAAGATTGATGATTTTGCACCGAACCTTTCGTTCTTTTTTTCGAATGGCCTCGATCCCGAGTATACGGTAATCGGCCGGGTAGCGCGGAGGATTTGGGCAACCGTGATGCGTGATAAATATGGGGCGAATGAGCGCAGTCAAAAGCTGAAGTATCATGTTCAGACCTCAGGGCGGTCGCTGCATGCCCAGGAAATTGACTTTAATGATATCCGGACGACGCTGCAGGCGCTAATGGCTCTGCATGATAATTGTAATTCCCTTCACACCAATGCCTATGATGAGGCGATTACGACACCAACCGAAGAATCGGTGCGCCGGGCGATGGCGATTCAGATCATTATTACCAAGGAGCACGGGTTAACGAAGAATGAGAATCCACTGCAAGGTTCGTTTATTGTCGAGGAGCTGACCGACTTAGTGGAAGAGGCGGTGCTTCAGGAGTTTGACCGCTTGAATGACCGCGGCGGGGTCCTCGGTTCGATGGAGACCCAGTATCAGCGCGGCAAAATTCAGGACGAATCGATGTATTATGAAATGAAGAAGCATACCGGAGAATTGCCGATCATTGGCGTCAATACGTATTTAAATCCAAATCCGCCGTCAGTGGAAGATGTCAATAATATGGAATTGGCCCGGGCCACGAAAGAGGAGAAGGAATTGCAAATTGATAATTTGCGGGCCTTCCAGGCAGCCCATTCGCGCGAAACAGCAGCTGCTTTAACCCGCTTGAAAGCTGCGGCGGTCAACAATGGCAACATCTTCGCTGAATTAATGGAAACCGTCAAAGTCGCAAGCCTCGGACAAATCACGAGAGCCTTGTATGAGGTTGGGGGACAGTACCGGAGAAATATGTAACACGAGAACAGTATTAACGGTGAAAGGCACCATGTGAAGTTTTCACATGGTGCTTTTCGCGGAATGTCTATTTTTGTGATAAAATATGTAGTTGTTATGATATCCAATTGATTTTGGTTCTTATATAATCATCATAGTATTTCAACTTAGATGTGTTTACAGGCAGGTGTGTCCAGATGAAGGGTCGTCACATAATCATTATTTTAATCATTTTCGCCTGGCCGTTATACTATTTATATCAACGCCAGTTGGGTTCAGTTTCGTTCCTGCTTTTGGCCATCTTCTTTTTATATATTTCCATTAAAGAGATGAAAAAACTTAAGAGGGAGAAATCTCAGGAGGGGGATTAATTCATCCCTGCAAAAAATCGAGTGAAACTATCTACTTACACTAGCATAAACACCAAGAATTTGTTTATAATGAAGAATATGCAAAAATTAGAAGTGTGGAAAGTATAACACCCGCACGGGAGCTCGACAGTTATCAAAATTCAATTATTTTTTCATACATAGGATCCTAACTGTCCTGGACCACTCGAAAAGTTATGAGTGTTAAATAGAGAAAGGAAGTGCCAATAGTGAGTTTAGCACAATACTCAAAAGAGGAATTGCAAGAGTTTTCCCTCATGGAAATGGCTTATGAATATTTAAAAAATAGCAAGCAGCCGATCTCTTTTCATGATTTAGTGAACGAGATTAAAGCCGCAGCTGGAATATCGGACGAAGAAATTCGTACACGCCTGGCACAATTTTATACAGATATCAACATCGACGGCCGTTTCCTATCATTAGGAGAAAACCGCTGGGGACTACGTTTCTGGTATCCAGTAGATACAGCTGAAGAAGAGGTAATCACAGCCGTTAAACCGAAGAAGAAAAAGGCGAAGAAGGTTGTGGACGAAGAAGAGCTTGAGGATTTCGATGAAATCGATGAAGAAGATTATGATGATTTGGATGACTTTGCCGATGATGACGACGATCTTCTTGACGATGATGACGATTTAGATGAGGATCTTGATGATGTCGATGAATTTGACGACGATGACGATGTCCTTGACGAAGATGATGAGGATGAATTCGAGCTTGATGAAGCCGAAGTCCTCGAAGATGATCTTGATGAAGACGAAGAAGATGAAGAGTTCGACGAAGTGGACGAAGACGAACACTTGTAAGGCTTCATTTTTGTAAACTCGCCTATATCTCTTTTTGAGAGTGAAGGAAACAGCTTGACTTTTTATTCAGGCCCCTGTATTATCTTTTTTGGGCTCCTTTTAAAAGGACGAATCAATATAACAAATATGCGCTCCCCTCGCAATGCAGCGAGAGGAGCGCTTTTTATTTTTATGTGAAGCTCGGGAGTGCCTGGTCATGGCATCTGATGCTTTTCTAAAAAAACTCCCATATCAGGAGTTTTTTCGTTTTTGGAGCATAGGGAAATAATTTTAAAAAAATATCCTTAAACAACCTGAATAATGCACAAACTGTAATAGAGGAGGACTATTTATGACAAAGTATATTTTTGTTACTGGTGGTGTAGTGTCATCACTTGGAAAAGGGATTACCGCTGCTTCCTTAGGGCGTTTATTGAAAAATCGAGGTTTAAATGTAACGATTCAAAAATTTGATCCGTACATTAACGTGGACCCAGGGACCATGAGTCCTTACCAGCATGGTGAAGTATTCGTTACGGATGATGGTGCGGAAACAGATTTGGACCTGGGCCACTATGAGCGTTTTATTGACATTAATCTAAACAAGTACTCAAACGTAACAACAGGAAAAATCTATTCAACGGTTCTCAGAAAAGAGCGCCGCGGCGACTACTTAGGGGCAACGGTTCAGGTTATTCCACACATTACCAATGAAATCAAAGAGCGCTGCTTCCGGGCGGGAAAAGAAACAAATGCTGACGTTGTCATTACAGAAATTGGCGGTACTGTCGGGGATATCGAATCACTGCCATTCCTAGAAGCGATCCGCCAAATTAAAAGTGATATTGGCAGCAAAAATGTCATGTACATTCACTGTACGCTGATTCCGTACATAAAAGCGGCCGGTGAAATGAAGACGAAGCCAACCCAGCATAGTGTAAAGGAACTGCGCAGCCTAGGAATTCAGCCAAATATTATTGTTGTCAGAACAGAATACCCAGTTTCTCAAGATATGAAGGATAAACTGGCCTTATTCTGTGATATTGATGCCAAAGCGGTAATCGAATGCCGCGATGCCGATACTCTTTATTCAATTCCGCTTGCCCTGCAAGAGCAAAACATGGATCAAATCGTTTGCGATCACTTGGAATTAGGTACAAAGCCAGCAGAAATGACCGAATGGAAAGCCCTTGTCGATCGGGTACTAAACCTTTCCGGTAAAGTCCGCATCGGTCTTGTCGGTAAATATGTAGAGCTTCAGGATGCCTACATCTCCGTGGTAGAAGCGATGAAGCATGCCGGTTATGCTTTTGATACAGATGTGGAAATTAAGTGGATTAATTCTGAAGATGTGACTCGCGAAAATGTTGCGGAACTGCTTAAGGATGTCGATGGTGTGCTTGTCCCTGGTGGATTTGGCGACCGTGGCATTGAAGGGAAGATTGAAGCAACCCGCTATGCTCGTGAGCAGAAAAGGCCATTCCTGGGTATTTGCTTAGGTATGCAGCTGGCTACGATTGAATATGCCCGCAACGTGCTTGGATATCAGGATGCGCATTCCGCGGAATTTTTGCCGGATACAACACATCCAATTATTGACCTTCTTCCAGAGCAGAAGGATGTGGAGGATTTGGGCGGTACCTTACGTTTAGGTCTATACCCATGCCGTCTTGTCGAAGGAACAAAGGCGTTCGAAGCGTATGAGGATGAAGTGGTATATGAGCGCCACCGTCATCGTTATGAGTTTAACAATTTCTATCGTCAAGAAATGGAAGCAGCCGGATTTATTTTCTCAGGAACAAGCCCTGACGGCCGGTTAGTAGAAATTATTGAGCTTAAGGACCACCCATGGTTTGTGGCATCACAGTTTCATCCGGAATTTGTCTCAAGACCAACTCGTCCACAGCCATTGTTCCGTGACTTTATTAAAGCTTCTATTCAAAAATAATTTAGTTTAATGGCCAGTTCCTTAATTGGGACTGGTCTTTATATTTAAGGCTCTGTTAAACGATATTATTGTTTTTTATACTTTGTTGATTGGAGCGGAAATCAACAGCCACATTACAGAGCCATTTTAAAAAAATCGTAAAGATAAATTTACCGGGAAATAAGCCAACGAGCCGTAAAAATCCAGCCAATCAAAAAAAAACAGGGCCCGCCAAGGCCCTGTTCTACTCTTCATATTCCGCTAATATCTCATCAATCGTAAATTTTAAGCCGTGATAGGTAAACAACGCCGCCATTGCAGCCGGATAACCATACCGATTTCCAATCTCATCGGGAAGCAGCCCCTTGGTTAACCGCAAGTCGATATGGACATCGGCTAATTGTGATAAGTTCTGATCTGAGGGCTCAGTTACAGTGGAAGCCGCAACAAAAGGGATCATCTTTTCACGGAGCAACTGGGCCAGTTTGAGTGCAGGCTCATCATTAGAAAATCTAGAAAACAACAAGACACGGTCAGCATCACTTAGCCCGTCCATCTCAGCCTCACTTAACACCTTAGCCGCCTGTAACGGTTCAGCCCCTTCTACCGCTTCAAATTCGACCGCCTTCATTTCCCTTGTGCCATAAATATAGATAGAACCGTCACTTGCAGGGGCTTGGGCGAGCAGGCGGGCGCCATCCTCAAATGAAAATTCCTCTTTTTCTGCTATTTTTTTAAAAACCCCCGTTAATTGGGTGGTAAACATTTTTAACATTTTAACCCTCCTTGTACGCCACTTATTATAAACTTTTTTCTGGCGTAACCCAAAAACAATTGTAAAATAACAAATAAATATAAAACTTTAGGCAGGATATTTATTTCTTAAGGTAGAAATATAACAAGTAAAAGAGAAAGAGAAGAAAGAGGTGGCGTTTATGAAAGAGAAAATTTTAATTGTCGACGATCAATTTGGCATTCGTATCTTGCTAAATGAAGTGTTCCAAAAAGAGGGTTATCAAACATTTCAGGCTGCAAACGGAGTCCAAGCACTAGAAATCGTGACAAATCATCATCCGGATCTTGTCCTCTTGGATATGAAAATTCCCGGAATGGACGGTATTGAAATTCTAAAACGAATGAAAGTTATCGATCCAGAGATTCGCGTCATCATCATGACCGCCTACGGTGAATTGGATATGATTCAAGAAGCCAAAGACCTTGGAGCTCTAACCCATTTTGCAAAGCCATTTGATATTGACGATATCCGTGCGGCTGTCCGCAAACATATTCCGCAAAAAACAAACTAAAAAATGGTATTTTTTCAAAAAGTAAAGCACTGAAGCAGACGATTTTTGATGGGTGCGCTTTCATTGTGACAGTTTCAAAAAACGTGCTCGAATGATGGCATTTCCTCTTTTCTTTTGTTATGATACATATGAACTTTTAACAGGCTGTATATCATTTGGATTTATACATAATTGACAAATCAGAGGGAAAACCTTTTATGGAAGACCTCTGTAAAAATGATATCCGACCTAATATAAGGAGGAAGAGAAATGCCTTTAGTATCAATGAAAGACATGCTTAACAAAGCGAAAGCAGAAGGCTACGCTGTAGGGCAATTCAACTTAAATAACCTGGAGTTTACACAAGCCATCTTAATGGCTGCAGAAGCAGAAAAATCACCAGTCATCCTTGGTGTTTCTGAAGGTGCTGCTCGTTATATGTCCGGATTTAAGACTGTTGTTAAAATCGTTGAAGGCCTAATGGAGGACTTAAACGTAACAGTTCCTGTGGCTATTCACCTTGACCACGGTTCAAGCTTTGAAAAATGTAAAGAAGCAATCGATGCAGGCTTTACTTCTGTTATGATTGACGCTTCCCATCATCCATTTGAAGAAAACGTAGAAATTACTAAAAAAGTAGTAGATTACGCTCACTCAAAAGGCGTTTCTGTTGAAGCTGAATTAGGAACAGTTGGCGGACAAGAAGATGACGTTTCTGGAAGCATCATCTATGCTGACGCTCAGGAATGTGTTGAGTTGGTTAAACGTACTGGTATCGACTGTTTAGCTCCTGCATTAGGTTCTGTACATGGTCCATACAAGGGTGAACCAAACCTTGGTTTCAAAGAAATGGAAGAAATCGGTAACCTTACTGGCATGCCATTAGTATTACACGGTGGTACTGGTATCCCAACAAAGGACATCCAGCGTTCTGTTTCCCTTGGAACTGCAAAAATCAACGTAAACACTGAAAACCAAATTGCTTCTGCAAGAACGGTTCGTGAAGTATTAGCGGCAAAACCAGAAGAATACGATCCACGTAAATACTTAGGTCCAGCTCGTGACGCTATCAAAGAAACTGTAATCGGCAAAATGCGCGAATTCGGTTCTGCAGGCAGAGCGTAATAACTGTCTATTGGTTCTGGATTTTACCGGGACTTTTATAAAAACTGAAAACCGTCCTTTTATAGGGGCGGTTTATGTCTGTAAATAGAAGTCTGAAAATTTAGTCGAAAACGGGGGAGATTCGATGAAATTTTTTATTGATACGGCAAATTTAGACGAAATCCGAGAAGTCCATGAACTTGGCTTACTATCAGGCGTTACCACAAATCCATCCCTTGTCGCAAAAGAAAAAGGTGTATCTTTTCACGAACGTATTAGAGAAATTGCTGCACTTGTTCCAGGTTCCGTCAGCGCTGAAGTCATCTCACTTGATGCAAAAGGCATGATTCGCGAAGGGAAAGAATTGGGAGCCATCGCACCAAACATTACCGTAAAAGTTCCGATGACACCAGACGGAATCAAAGCCTGTCATGCTTTTTCAAAAGAAGGCATTAAAACGAACGTAACCTTAATCTTCAATGCGAACCAAGCATTATTAGCAGCACGAGCAGGTGCCTCCTATGTATCACCATTTCTTGGCAGACTGGATGATATCGGCCAAAATGGCTTAGAGCTAATCTCGCAAATAGCTGACATCTTTGCTGTTCACGGTTTAGAAAGTGAAATCATTGCTGCCTCCATCCGCAACCCAATCCATGTAACAGAAGCTGCGTTACGAGGCGCACATATAGCAACGATTCCTTATAAGGTTTTAATTGGTTTGTTCCAACATCCATTAACAGACAAAGGAATCGAAGGCTTCTTAAAAGACTGGAACAACCGCACAGACGCCTAATTTTTTCACCTTAGAAAACTCCCGCCATTTTTCACAACAAAAACAGACACTCACGGCTGCTTTACAAATTGGGATAAATTTTTTTATTATGAATACATGAAATTGGAATTTTCGTGTAAACTAATGATAGACAAGCTGTCGGAATTTGACTTTTTGTGTTGGAAAAATATACCTATAGCCTCGCTTGGTACCTGTGGACTTTTTAACTAAAGCAGATGCACCATTAATTCAGCCGCTTAGAGCAGCTAGAGCAATGTGCCTGTGCTTAAAATAAAAGTATCGTGCTGACAATCATTCGTGACCTTTCGTGGGCTTAGAAGGGAGTCAAGTAATGGAAAAACTAAAAATTGCGGGCGGTTATCCGTTAAAAGGGACAGTTCGCATCAGTGGAGCTAAAAATAGTGCCGTAGCCCTCATACCAGCAACCATTTTAGCAGAATCACCCGTAACGATCGAGGGTTTGCCGAATATCTCTGATGTGGAAATCTTAAAGGATTTGCTTGAGGAGATCGGCGGGAAAGTCGCCATGACGGATGAGGAAATGACGGTTGACCCTTCAACGATGATTTCGATGCCGCTGCCAAACGGAAAGGTTAAAAAGCTGCGTGCCTCTTATTATTTAATGGGAGCGATGCTGGGGCGGTTTAAAAAGGCCGTGATTGGTTTGCCTGGCGGCTGCCATCTTGGCCCAAGACCAATTGACCAGCATATTAAAGGCTTTGAAGCACTGGGAGCTCAAATCACCAATGAACAAGGTGCGATTTATTTGCGTGCAGACGAACTGCGCGGTGCCCGAATTTATTTGGATGTAGTCAGTGTCGGAGCAACTATTAATATTATGCTGGCTGCCGTACGCGCTAAAGGCCGGACGATCATTGAGAACGCTGCAAAGGAGCCGGAAATTATTGATGTTGCCACATTGTTAACCAATATGGGCGCGAAAATAAAGGGTGCCGGAACGGATGTCATTCGGATTGATGGTGTCGACACGCTCCACGGCTGCCGGCATACGATCATACCAGACCGGATCGAAGCAGGAACGTATATGATTATTGGAGCCGCTGTCGGCGAAGGTATCTTAGTTGATAACGTCATCCCGCAGCATTTAGAATCATTGATTGCTAAACTTCGTGAGATGGGTGTGCAGATTCAGACGAGTGATGACCAAGTGTTTGTTGATGGTTCGGTCAACTTGAAAGCGGTTGATATCAAAACACTCGTTTATCCTGGGTTCCCAACTGACCTGCAGCAGCCGTTTACGACTCTCTTAACGAAAGCTTCAGGATCAAGCGTGGTTACTGATACGATTTATGGTGCCCGTTTTAAACATATTGATGAACTAAGAAGAATGAATGCTAATATTAAGGTGGAAGGTCGTTCTGCAATTATTAACGGTCCAATCCAGCTCCAAGGTGCAAAGGTGAAGGCAAGCGATCTGCGTGCCGGAGCGGCCCTTGTAGTTGCTGGTCTATTGGCCGAAGGAGTTACGGAAGTGACCGGTCTTGAGCATATTGACCGCGGTTATAGTAATTTAGTTGAAAAACTCAATGGACTCGGTGCCACTATTTGGCGGGAAGCACTAACGAAGGACGAGCTCGAACAGCTTAAGAACACATAAAAGACGCACGCGTCTTACTGCGTCCGATTCAGCGATGGGCGCCACAGCCTCAAAAAGAAACCAAATCTAGTAATTAAATAAAGTAGATGTAGACAGTACAAAAGGTGTCAGGCACCATACGGAAGAGGCTAGATTAATGCATCTAGTCTCTTCGTTTAATTAGCAGGGGTAAGAAATAATTACCAGTAATGGAATTATTATTTTTTAGTTGATTAATTTTTTGTACAAAGGGTAAAATAGTAATTGTTTTTATTATGTATATGTTCTGCAATCCTATTCATTTCTTTTATCTACTTCTATTTCAATTCCTCTAATTTCTAAATATTATCTAACTGGACAATCTCCCGCTTTCAACTAGCGGATTTGCTGGAAAAATTTTAAAGAGTGGTGTACAAATGGAATTAACTATTTCAATTTTAGAAAATATGAAGCTGAAGGAACTTTATGAGCTTGCTCGCGAGTATAAAGTCACCTATTACAGCAAATTAACGAAAAAAGAATTAATTTTTGCAATTTTAAAATCTCGTGCCGAACAGCAGGGCTTTTTCTTCATGGAAGGTGTACTCGAGATAATCCAATCAGAGGGCTTTGGATTTTTACGGCCAATTAACTATTCGCCGAGCTCAGAGGATATTTATATTTCCGCATCACAAATCCGCCGTTTTGATCTTCGCAATGGGGACAAGGTGTCCGGTAAGGTTCGACCTCCAAAAGAAAATGAGCGCTATTATGGCTTGCTCCATGTGGAAGCAGTCAACGGGGAAGACCCGGAATCAGCGAAAGAACGTGTTTATTTCCCAGCTTTAACTCCGCTGTATCCAGATAGACAAATGAAGTTAGAAACAACGCCGAAGCATTTGTCGACGAGGATTATGGATGTTGTGGCACCGGTCGGTTTTGGTCAGCGTGGTCTTATCGTAGCCCCGCCTAAAGCCGGAAAAACGATGCTGATAAAGGAAATTGCCAACAGTATTACGACCAACCATCCGGATGTCGAGTTAATTGTACTGTTAATCGATGAACGTCCGGAAGAGGTAACTGATATTGAGCGTTCTGTTGCCGGCGATGTTGTTAGCTCAACGTTTGATGAGGTTCCTGAGAACCATATTAAAGTGGCTGAGCTTGTTCTTGACCGGGCGATGCGTTTGGTTGAGCATAAACGTGATGTTGTTATTTTGATGGACAGTATTACGCGTTTAGCGCGTGCCTATAACCTAGTTATTCCGCCAAGCGGCCGGACGCTTTCTGGCGGTATTGACCCGGCAGCGTTCCACCGTCCGAAGCGTTTCTTCGGGGCGGCCCGTAATATTGAAGAGGGCGGCAGCTTGACGATTCTCGCTACGGCATTAGTCGATACGGGTTCACGTATGGATGATGTCATTTATGAGGAATTTAAAGGGACCGGTAATATGGAGCTTCATCTTGATCGCGGGCTGGCTGAGCGCCGTATTTTCCCTGCACTTGATATCCGCCGTTCTGGTACTCGTAAAGAAGAATTACTTATTCCGAAGGATCATTTGGATAAGCTGTGGGCAATTCGTAAATCGATGTCAGATTCACCTGATTTTGCGGAGCGCTTCTTGAAAAAATTACGCCAAACGAAGTCGAATGAAGAATTTTTCGCCCAATTAGGGGAAGAGTTGAAGACTAGAAGGTAGAAGTTTTTATACTGGAGCGGAAGGCGCTCGACTCCTTTGGGAGGAACTGGCCGAGGAGGCTCCCCGGCACGCCTGCGGAAAGCAATTGTCTAAAGCGGAAATCAACAACCATATTTATCGCGGGTCTTAAAAAAACCAACAAATCCCAACTTGCAAAATTATGTTACCCTTGTTATAATGGGTGCAGTGTCTTTTATGTAATTGGTGCTTGTTTGTAAAGGCAGGCATTTATATAACTCTGTTTCGAATGATTCAGGGCGGAAGGAGCTGAAAAGAAATGAAAGCAGGAATTCATCCTAATTATAAAATGGTAAAGGTGACTTGTGCATGCGGTAATACGTTTGAAACAGGTTCTGTAAAAAATGAGATCCGTGTTGAAACTTGTTCAGAATGTCATCCATTCTATACTGGTCGTCAAAAATTCGCTGAAGCTGGCGGACGTGTTGACCGTTTCAACAAAAAATACGGCCTTAAGTCACAACAACAATAATTACTCAGGGAACAGGCAAGAGAACCTATGGCTTGCCTGTTTTTTATTGAAAAAAATTAGTTGAATGACATAGATATGCAAGAAAAATACTTAAATATAGTCGAGAATTCAGCTTAAAGCATAATATAGATCGTTATAGGGTTCGTTATAGGAAGGAGACGCCGTTTATGTATTTAATGAAACAAAGCGGATGGGTAGAGGTTATCTGTGGCAGTATGTTTTCCGGGAAATCAGAGGAATTGATTCGTCGGGTTCGGCGGGCTCAGTTTGCAAAACAAAATATAGCTGTGTTTAAGCCGAAAATTGATAATCGTTACAGTGAGCAGTCAGTTGTATCCCATAATGGCTCTTCTTTTCATGCGACGCCAATTTCCCATTCTATCGAGATTCTTCATCATGTAGAGGCGGATATCGATATTATTGCGATAGATGAAGTTCAGTTTTTTGATGAAGGAATTGTCCGGGTTGTTCAACAACTGGCAGACAGCGGCCACCGTGTGATTTGCGCCGGGCTTGATATGGATTTCCGCGGCGAGCCGTTCGGACAGATGCCGGCGTTAATGGCAGTAGCTGAATCAGTAACAAAGCTTCAGGCTGTTTGTACTGTGTGCGGTTCACCTTCCAGCAGAACACAGCGGCTGATTGATGGCCGTCCAGCCTCTTACCATGACCCGGTTATATTAGTAGGTGCTTCCGAAGCATACGAACCGCGCTGCCGTCACCACCACGAAGTCCCAAAGACAACACCCGTCACATCACGGTAAGTTGATGGTGATGCGCTGTTGGTGCCTATCACCGAAAACGTGGTTAGCAATGTACAAATAAGATAAATGGTGCCTGTCACCGTTAACACTGTCTGAGAGTTGGTTCTCAGGCAGTTTTTTTGTGGGTCTACTTGGTGGATGTTTGAATTTTTGAAGAGTTGGCGGAAAAAATAGAAAAGTTCACGGGATAACCTGGTTTTTGTACGGAATTTTGGCCGTTTTTCGCGGAATTATCGAAAAAATTCACGGAAATAAACTGGAAGTCCACGGAATTAACGATACTCCAGATTATTACTCCCATTTAGACAAGTCTTTGGTAAGATTTCTCTTGCTGATTACAACTCAGGTCCGGGCATGATAGTAATGGGAGGTGTAATAATGTTAAAAAAATGGATGTCTCTCGTGGGTATCATGTTTTTGTTAATCGTCAGCGGCTGTCAGGGACAAAATAATGATCGTTCGGCCAATGACCTCCGTAACAATAATCCACAACACAATAACATGTCCAGCCAGAACAATGGTGGACCTGATAGTATGAGTGATCGCCGTAAGAACAAACAGCATATGGTTGAAGATGATATCACCAACCAAAATCCAAACTTTCTTGATTTGAAACGGACAGGCAGCGGTGGCGAAGCTGGTGCGACCAATCACGGCAATGATATCAACAAAGCAAAACAAGTCATTGCCCATACGAATGAGTTTAGAACCGATTCTGTCTGGATTAACGGCGACCGGATGTGGGTAACTGTTTACAAAAAAGGGATGCTTTCTGATCAAGCAAGAAATAAAGCGGAAGCCCGCCTTCATCGGAAACTGGTAAAGGCACTCCCGCGTTATAATATTGAAGTCCGCGTCCAGGAGGACCGCAGGTAACATGCTCTGATTTTAGGGCATGTTTTTTTGTTCCAAAAAAAGGGCTTGGTCTAAGATAAAATATTTCTCCCTCAATTTGGTTTTGACGGGGGTTTTCACCTATACTATAATTAGAATGTTATGGACTAAAACTCGAGGTGAATGAACTGTGTTTGATCGTCTTCAATCCGTGGAAGATCGCTACGAAAAGTTGAACGAACTTTTAAGCGACCCAGAAATTATTAATGATTCAAAGAAACTTCGTGAATATTCAAAAGAACAAAGTGATATACAAGAAACTGTACAAACCTACCGCCAGTATAAAGAGGCTCGTGAGCAGCTTCAGGATGCAAAGGCGATGCTTGAAGAGAAGCTTGATGCCGAAATGCGTGAAATGGTGAAGGAAGAAGTCAATGAGCTTGAGGCCCAAATCGAAGAGCTTGAAGCCAAAATGAAAATTCTCCTTGTTCCAAAGGATCCAAACGATGACAAAAACGTTATCTTTGAAATCCGCGGTGCAGCTGGCGGGGAAGAAGCTGCATTGTTTGCTGGTACGCTTTACCGGATGTACAGCCGGTATGCGGAAGCGCAGGGCTGGAAAACAGACCTGATTGATGCCAGCCCAACAGGCCTGGGCGGCTATAAAGAAATCAGTTTTATGATTAATGGTCAAGGAGCCTACTCTAAATTAAAGTTTGAAAGCGGCGCCCACCGTGTTCAGCGTGTACCGGAAACAGAATCAGGCGGCCGGATTCACACTTCAACTGCAACGGTTGTATGTTTGCCGGAAGCGGAAGAGTTTGAATATGAAATCCATGATAAAGATATCCGCTTTGATACCTTTGCTTCAAGCGGTGCGGGCGGACAATCCGTTAACACGACGATGTCAGCCGTTCGTTTGACACACCTTCCAACAGGAATCATGGTATCAATCCAGGATGAAAAGTCCCAGCATAAGAACCGGGACAAAGCGATGAAGGTATTACGTGCACGTGTCTATGATAAGTTCCAGCAGGAAGCGCAGGCTGAATATGATCAGGTTCGTAAATCCGCGGTTGGAACTGGTGACCGTTCAGAACGAATTCGCACCTACAACTTCCCGCAAAATCGCGTAACCGATCATCGCATTGGCTTAACACTTCAAAAATTAGACCAAATTGTTGAGGGTAAGCTTGATGAAATCATTGATGCGTTGATTATGGATGAACAGGCAAGAAGACTGGAAGAAGCATCTAATGAGTAATAAAGTATTCGAGGCCCTAAAATGGGCTTCTTCTTTTTTAGTGGAAGCGGGTCGTAATGAAAACGCCGGTGAACTTTTGCTCCGGCATTTTACTGGCATGTCACGGGCGCAGCTGTTTGCCAATATGCGTGAGAATTTAGAGCCGAGCGTCTGGGAAGCATTTGAAAAGGCGGTTCGGGCCCATGTGGAAGCAGGAGTTCCTGTCCAATACCTGATCGGTTCTGAAGAATTTTACGGCCGGACCTTCAACGTCAATGAGGAAGTTCTCATTCCGAGACCGGAAACAGAAGAACTCGTCTACGGGGCACTCCTGCGCATGAAGAAGATCTTCACCAGCCACCAGGAAATCCGCTTGGCCGACATCGGCACAGGAAGCGGCGCCATCGCCATCACCTTACAACTAGAATACCATCCGTCGACAGTGCAAATGGTGATAGGCACCAATAGGACTGTGAAGCAAGTGTTAAGGGTGATAGGCACCGATATTGCGGAGGGGTCGCTTGCTGTGGCGCGGGAGAATGCGGCCCGGCTTGGAGCGGATGTCAGCTTTGTTCAAGGGGATTTACTTGGACCGTTTATCGCCAATGGAGAGAAACTGGATGTGGTGGTTTCGAATCCGCCTTATATTCCGGCCGCTGATAGGGCTACGATGTCTGAGGTGGTAACGGAGCATGAGCCGCATCGGGCCCTGTTTGCGGGCGAGGATGGCTTGGATTTCTACCGGCGTTTTATGGAGGATCTGCCACATGTCTTGGCTCCAACTGCGCTTGTCTGTTTTGAAATCGGCATGGGGCAGGGAGAGGCGGTAGCAGAGCTGTTCCGAACAACCTTTCCAAAGGTGAATGTCGAAATCGTTAATGATATTAATGGCAGGGATCGGATGGTTTTTGCCGAAATTAAAGAGTGTTAAGCCGAACCTGGTTTAACACTCTTTTTACTATTTATCGTAAAACGGTAAATTTACAAACCTTGTGGATAACTCCTTCGTGAGATCCATACAACGTGCTATTGGACAAATTGGAGAGGTAGCAAATGAATTTTGTTCAATAGGGCCTTTCTATTGGACAAATTGGAGAGGTAGCAAATGAATTTTGTTCAATAGGGCCTTTCTATCGGACAAATTGGAGAGGGTGCAAATGAATTTTTGTTCAATAGGGCCTTTCTATTGGACAAATTGGAGAGGTAGCAAATGAATTTTGTCCCATAGAGTCCTTCCAATGGACAAATCTTCGTTTTTCAAATGAAATTTGTCCTATAGAGCTGCTGCTTTTAGACAAAAACACACTAGCCATCTTGTATTTTGTCCAATAGCCCTCTCCTATCAGGAAGATAAATTTTTGCCAGCAAAAAACTTAATAGAGTTTTTCCAATTTACTAGTTTAAGATTCTTATTCTTTGTCCACAATGAAAATATCGAAGGGCAAAGGGGTTGCTAGAGATGAGAGGGAAACTAATAGTTTGGGGATACTTAGTCATTTTATCATTGGGAACAATGTTGAATTTATATATGCCAAAGACCGAAGCGGCAGCAAAGGAATCAATTGTTATTCCGGGGGAAGCGATTCGCTTGAGGATTTTGGCAAACAGTGATTTTGAACAAGACCAAGCAATCAAACGCAAGGTCCGCGACGCGGTTAATGCACAAATTACCCTGTGGGTACAGGATTTAACGTCCATGAACGAAGCAAGGAAGGTCATCAATGCCAAGCTTCCTGAAATTCAAGATATTGCTGAAAAAGTAGTACATGAACAAGGATCGAATCAGTCAGTAAAGGTTGAGTTTGGAAAAGTTCAGTTTCCAACCAAATTATATGGCCAATACTTATACCCAGCCGGCGAATATCAAGCGATTCTGATTACATTAGGCAAAGGCGAAGGCGCGAACTGGTGGTGCGTATTATACCCGCCGTTATGCTTCCTTGATTTTTCAAATGGTGTTGCCGTCAGCGATGGCTTTGAGGAAAAACACGTAGCAAAAGCAGAAACTGTTAGTGAAAAAGAAAAGCAGGATGATCTTCAAACAGAAAAGGCAGCAGTAACATCTTCTCCTGTAGCAGTTGGAGAAGAAGAACAAGATGAAGACAAAGTAAGCGATCAGGTAGAAAAACAATCTGCGACCGTAAAAGAAGTAGAACAGCCTGTTAAAAAGTTGATTCAAGCGCCCCAAAAATCTGTAGAAGAAATGAAGAAACCAGCAGATGTAGTAAAAGCAGAGCAGCCGGTTGTAGAAGAGGTTAATACTGAAAACTTGGCTAAAGAAGTACAAAACGTGAAGAAACCAGTAGAAGAAGTGAAAAAGGCGAAGAAGAAAGTAAAGAAAGAAGCTCCCTTATACACAGCTAAAGATGAAGAACCAGTAAAAGTTAAGTTTTTCGTGGTAGAAATGTGGGAGAAAATGTTTAACTAAAACTAGTCCAGCCCCGGACTAGTTTTTTTAATGAAATTACCCATCCTCCTGTTCTATTATCTCTAGTTTTTCATAGTAATAGAGTAGAATCTTTTAAACGAGGTGGATGGGATGCAGGCATTAATTCGCAGGGCTAATCAAGAGGACTTAGAGAGTTTACAGGCGTTTTTGACAAGAGCTAATCTTGGGACCGATGGACTAACTGCAGAAACGGTTGACTATTTTCTCCTGCTAGAAAACGAAAATGGCACAATCCGTGGTTCGCTCGGCATGGAGGCATTTGAGGATCATGGAATGCTGCGTTCGCTGGTGGTTTCTCCAGGGCAGGCTGATAATGAAATTTTTGTTCTTTTTGATCAAATGGTCAAATTAGCGAAAGAAAAAGGGATGAAAAGCTTGTTTTTGGCAACAAATAAAAGTGTGGCTTTGCCATTTTTTGAATTAATGGGCTTTCAAAAAATTGAACGGGAAGCGTTACCCACAGAATTTTATTCCTCTGAGCATATTCGACACGTTTTAAATGTGGATAACTCATTATTTTTAAAATTTTCACTATAATTGTGGATTAATCCACAAAGTTATCCACTTTTTCTTCAAACTTATACACAATTTGTGGATAAAACTTGTATTTATACCCACCTTCTTTTATACTTTCAAACGTACTAGGTGAAAAGATAGGAGTTTTTCCGCGTAAATTCGCCAAAATTCGATAAAAGTTTCGTCATCAATAAAGGTGGATAACTATGAACACAAACATCTGGAAAGTGGATAAATATGTGGATAATCTTGAAAGTAATCCACAGGTTGTGGATGCAGCCGATTTTTTAAAAAACAATGAAGTGGTCGCTCTGCCAACAGAGACCGTTTACGGCTTGGGCGGTAACGCTGAAAGTGATGAAGCGGTGGCTAAAATCTTTGCTGCGAAAGGACGTCCTAGTGATAATCCCTTAATCATTCACATTGCCGACCGTAAGCAGCTTAGTAGATTTGTAACCGAGGTTCCGGAAACGGCCGCTAAATTAATGGATGCCTTTTGGCCAGGCCCGCTGACGATTATTTTTAAAAAGAAAGACGGCATTCTGTCAGAGAAGGCAACGGTCGGACTTTCTACCGTTGCGGTAAGGATGCCGGATCACCCGGTTGCACTGGCTTTGTTGAAAACCTGTGGACTTCCGATTGCCGCACCAAGTGCCAACAGCTCAGGAAAGCCGAGTCCGACGAAAGCGGAGCATGTGCTGGATGATTTAAATGGAAAAATTGCCGGTGTGTTGGATGGCGGTGCGACTGGAGTCGGCGTTGAATCAACAGTCGTTGATTGCAGTGAGGGAGTTCCAGTCATCTTAAGGCCAGGCGGCGTGACAATGGAGCAGCTTAAGGCGGTCGTTGGGGAAGTCCGTGAAGATGCGGCCTTAAACGACCAGGCGGCACGTCCAAAGGCACCGGGGATGAAATACCGCCATTACGCGCCAAATGCCCCGCTTTATATGGTGGCAGGTCCGAAAGAATTTCTTCAAACATTAGTGTTGGAGAAGCAGCAGGAAGGACTTCGGGTTGGCGTGTTGACAACCGAAGAAAATCACCATTTTTACAAGGCGGATGTCATTCTTTCGTGTGGCAGACGGGCCGAGCTTGAAACGGTGGCGGCTGCATTATATGATACACTGCGAAGTTTCAACCAAGGCAATGTCGATATTATTTATAGTGAAATCTTCCCGAATGAAGGCGTTGGACATGCCATCATGAACCGTCTGCAAAAGGCAGCCGGCCATAAGCTCATCACCGAATAGCACCAGGGTCTCCCTCGGGGGACGGGTGCTTTTTTAAAGATTAAGAAAGTATAAAAATTGACTTTGAGAATTGTCCAGCTCCAGCGCCCTAGCGGCGAGACGCCTTCGCGCTCCGCCCTACGATAAGTCAACACGAAAAAGCTGCCGCTCTTCGTGTTGTCTAGCTCCAGCGCCTAGGGGCTCTTAGGTCTAAGCCAATCCGTCAAGAAGGCTAAAGAGCAGCCCTCTCGCCGTCTCGTCTTATGCCTGTCGCCCCTGACCCCTGATCAAGGCGCCTCCGCTTTTCGATTTTCCTTTACCTCAGTTGGAGCACTCCAGGCCATACGCCGCTGACCAAGGCGCTTGCGCTTTTCTTACTTCTAAATCCCCTTGGACGTGCATAGGCTAGGATAGTTAGTCCAAGGGGGCGGAGATCAATGTCAGAAATGTTTGGCGAACTCATTACACTATTATTAATGGCATTTGCGCTTGGGATGGATGCCTTCTCGGTTGGGCTTGGCATGGGAATGTACAAACTGCGGCTGAGGAAAATTTTTAATATCGGCCTGACAATCGGCTTATTCCATGTTTGGATGCCGCTATTAGGCCTAATAGCAGGAAAATTTCTATCAGAAAAATTCGGCACCTTTGCTACCCTAATTGGTGGGCTGCTTCTCATGGTCCTTGGGGTGCAAATGATCTGGTCGACGATGAAACAAGAAGAAGCAAAGGTCATCTCACCAGTAGGCTTCGGCTTACTGTTATTTGCCTTGAGTGTGAGTCTTGATAGCTTTTCCGTCGGTTTGACCTTAGGGATTTACGGGGCGAAAACGTTTATGGTTCTTTTATGCTTTGGTATTGTTGCCACCGTGCAGACATGGGCGGGCCTCTTGCTCGGCAAAAAAGTTCAGGGATGGCTCGGGACGTACAGCGAGGCCTTGGGGGGCACGATTTTACTTGCGTTTGGAATAAAACTGCTTACGCAATTCTGGTAAAATGAACTATAAATCTTTTAAAAATCCATCCCAATTTGCTAGAATTAACGTATAATCACTGGTTTGTGCTTAATGGATACAAAGGTTTGTTACATAATCCCACAGAACGGCGATTCGTCCGACAGGTAATTGTCCTGTTGTGGTTCAGCCCTTTTTCAAGACGGGAGAAGGTCCTTTTTTAAAAAAGGTTTGGTTCATTTAACCAATTCCAGGGTAAAATGGTAAGGGAAGGTGGCGAGTAAAATGCGGCATATTTTGTTTGTTTGTACTGGAAATACATGTAGGAGTCCAATGGCAGAAGCTATTTTAAAAAATAAAAAGCTTACCGATGTGGAGGTAAAATCGGCAGGGATTTATGCGGCAAACGGCAGTGAGGCATCCGCTCATGCGAAGCAGGTACTCAATGACAATCAGGTACCGCATAATCATCGCTCACACATGTTAACAGCGGAGACCGTTGAGTGGGCTGACCTCATTTTAACGATGACAAGCTCTCATAAATTTGCGATTCAACAGCAGTTTCCTCAAGCGGTAATGAAGGTGTTTTCGTTGAAAGAGTATACCGGTGAAACCGGCAATCTGGATGTTGTCGACCCGTACGGCGGCAGTCTCGCAGTCTACGAGGAGACCTATCAAGAATTAGAAACATTAATTGATAAAGCAATTGAAAAATTTAAAAGATAGTGATTTGCGAATGGCGAAAAGCTTTTTTGAAAAAACTAACCACTAATAAAAAAGGTAGAGCTCTCTTATGAAAAAGAGGGCTATTATTTTTGCTTTAAATCTCTGAACCGAGGAAGGTTTCTGCTTTAAATTTTTGAGTCGGTGTGTCAAAATGAAAACAGATTATTCTAAGAGTTGCGGCAGCGGAAGTTGGCGTCTGTTTGTAACGATAGTTTTTTGAATTTTGGGAAATGGAACAGGAGGATTTATTATGAAGGTGGCATTAGCGTCAGATCATGGCGGCGTCAATATACGGAAGGAAATCGCCAAATTACTAGAGGAACTAAAGATTGACTACGTAGACTTTGGCTGTGATTGTGAAACATCAGTGGATTTTCCGGATTATGCACTGCCTGTAGCTGAAAAAGTAGCGAGCGGCGAGTTTGACCGCGGGATTTTAATCTGTGGAACAGGGATTGGGATGAGTATTGCAGCCAATAAGGTAAAAGGCATCCGCTGTGCCCTTGTTCATGATACATTCAGTGCCCGCGCAACGCGTGCCCATAATGATACCAATATGCTCGCAATGGGTGAGCGCGTCATTGGACCTGGACTGGCCCGTGATATTGCTGAGATTTGGCTGACGGAAGAATTTGAAGGCGGCCGTCATGCGAACCGGATTGGAAAAATCACGGACTACGAGAAAACACACCTCTAAGCACAGCTTGAAAGAAGGTATAGCTATGATTCAAGATTGGGAAATCGAGCTTGAAGCAATTTTAGGTGAATTTCAAGCACAGGCGGAACTGAAGCCTGGGCAGCTGCTTGTTGTCGGCTGCAGTACGAGTGAGGTCATTGGCGAACGAATTGGCACCTCCGGGACGATTGAAGTAGCGGAAATGATCTTTCAACAGTTTAAAAAACTCCAAGCGGAGACGGGAATTCAGCTCGCCTTCCAATGCTGTGAGCATTTAAACCGGGCATTGGTTATCGAACGCTCCGTAGCTCTCGAGCGGGGCTATGAGGAGGTTTCCGTTGTACCCGTCCGTAAGGCTGGCGGTGCGATGGCCACCTATGCTTTTGGAGGTCTTGAGGATGCAGTAGTGGTCGAATTCGTAAAGGCCGAGGCCGGCATTGACATTGGCCAAACACTAATCGGCATGCACTTAAAACATGTTGCCGTGCCCGTCCGCGTCAAGCAAAAAAGCGTCGGACATGCCCTTGTCACCCTGGCCAAAGCACGTCCCAAACTAATCGGAGGCGCGCGCGCCGTCTACGAAAAAAACACCGAGAATAACAGCTGCTCGTAATGCTAATGGTGACAGGCACCGTTAGCACTATTGTTCGGTTATTAATGGTGGATGATACCATTTCTCCTATTTTTATAGAGTTTAGGGTGGCAAATTCCGAAAGATATGTTAGAATGAAGAAGGAATTTTCGAATTTTGAATTTTATTGGTGTTTTACATAAAAGGGGGATTTAGGATGAAGCATTTGTCTCAAGCGGATGAGCAGGTATTTAAAGCAATTCAACAAGAATTAGGACGTCAGCGTTCGAAAATTGAATTAATTGCCTCGGAAAACTTTGTAAGTGAAGCAGTGATGGAAGCACAAGGTTCTGTATTAACCAATAAGTATGCAGAAGGATATCCAGGACGCCGTTACTATGGCGGTTGTGAATATGTCGATGTGGTGGAAGATCTTGCCCGCGAACGTGCGAAGCAAATTTTCGGTGCAGAATATGTAAACGTTCAGCCGCATTCAGGGGCACAAGCCAACATGGCTGTTTACTTCACGATCCTCGAGCAGGGCGATACCGTTCTTGGGATGAACCTTTCTCACGGCGGACACTTAACACACGGAAGCCCAGTAAACTTCAGCGGCGTTCAATACAACTTCGTTGAATATGGTGTGGACGAAACAACTCACCGTATCAATTATGATGATGTCCGCGAAAAAGCGATAGCTCACAAACCAAAGCTTATTGTTGCCGGCGCGAGTGCTTATCCACGCGAAATCGATTTTGCTAAGTTCCGTGAGATTGCGGATGAAGTTGGGGCTTACCTGATGGTCGACATGGCACACATTGCTGGACTTGTGGCGGCTGGTTTACATCAAAACCCAGTTCCATACGCTGATTTTGTTACGACAACGACACACAAAACCTTACGCGGACCTCGCGGCGGGATGATCCTTTGCAAAGAGGAATTTGGCAAGAAAATTGATAAGTCGATCTTCCCTGGTATCCAAGGCGGTCCGCTTATGCATGTCATCGCAGCAAAAGCTGTTGCCTTCGGTGAAGCACTGGAGGATAGCTTTAAAGAATATGCAGGAAACATTATTGCGAACGCGAAGCGCCTAGCGGAGTCATTGCAAAATGAAGGGTTAAAGCTAGTTTCTGGCGGTACGGATAATCATTTGCTGTTAGTCGATGTGACAAGCCTTGGCTTAACGGGGAAAGTTGCAGAGCATGTGTTGGATGAAGTCGGTATTACCGTTAATAAAAACACGATTCCGTTTGACCAAAATAGCCCATTCGTAACCAGCGGAGTCCGGATTGGTACAGCAGCTGTGACAAGCCGCGGCTTTGGCTTAGAAGATATGGACGAAATTGCGTCTATCATCGCTTTCACATTGAAAAACCATGAAGATGAAGCGAAGCTGAACGAGGCACGTGGCCGCGTTGAAGCATTAACAAATAAATTCACCCTATATCCAGAGTATTAATAGTTTTATAAAAATTGGCCTTCATCTGCAGATGGAGGCCAATTCTTATATCTGCATCAGCCACCGCAAATCAAGATGAATAATTCCCTGCAATCCCCTAATAATAAAGCTTTAGAGACCACCTCCGCGTGCTTCCTCTTAGAAAGAATATTCACGCTACTTTTTGTCTTTCAAGCCAAAGGACATAAGTTGCTCTATGAGTCTTTTTTCTGTAAAATGAGGCGATGATTAATTTTTGAAAAAGGGGCGATTATTGTGGCAAAGGTATACGTCTTCGACCACCCATTAATCCAGCATAAACTTACTTACATACGTGATAAAAATACAGGAACGAAGGAATTTCGCGAACTTGTGGATGAAGTTGCAACCTTGATGGCGTTCGAAATCACGCGAGATATGCCGCTAGAGGACATCGATATCGAGACACCCGTGTGCCCGGCAAAATCAAAGGTTCTTTCCGGGAAAAAAATTGGCATCGTGCCAATCCTCCGTGCTGGAATCGGAATGGTTGATGGGATTTTAAAACTAATCCCTGCTGCGAAGGTAGGCCATGTCGGCTTATACCGTGACCCTGAAACCTTACAGCCAGTGGAATATTACATTAAGCTTCCGAGTGATGTTGAAGAGCGTGATTTCATTGTGGTAGATCCGATGCTGGCAACGGGCGGTTCCGCTATTGAAGCAATTCGCTCATTGAAAAAGCGCGGTGCAAAGAATATTAAGTTTATGTGTTTAATTGCTGCCCCTGAGGGTGTTGAGGCTGTGAAGGCTGCTCACCCAGATGTGGATATTTACATTGCGGCTTTGGACGAGAAATTAAATGACCATGGCTACATCGTCCCAGGTTTAGGCGATGCCGGTGACCGGTTGTTTGGTACGAAATAAAAAGTCGAGCAGCGATGCTCGGCTTTTTTTGCATACTTTCCTCCCTCAAAGAAAACGCTATGAGGAAAAAGGGGAATCATAAATGAAATGGCTGTTATCCATTCTTCTCACTTTACAAACCTCAACCGTACTCATCAACCCGCCGATTCCAACATCTAACCAAGTCGCGATTGTGGTTCTCAAACAACCGCAATCTGAACAGGAAATTAACCGTCTAATCAACCCGTATCAAGACATAAAGCTGCGCCGAATTTTCCATGAGGCCCTCGATGGCTTCTCGATCGAGGGCAGCCCTGAGGCAATCACGAGGCTAGGCCAACAAGAGCGCGTCCTAACCGTATCGCCAGTCGCCAAATACCAGGCAGAGACAGAAGAAAGCGTCAAAATCATTGGCGGGGAAGAGGTGCGCCGTATCTTTGATCATCAAAATCAGCGCCTCACCGGCAAAGGCATCACCGTCGGGGTCATTGATACCGGGGTCGACTATACGCACCCTGATTTAAAAAGTAATTATGCCGGAGGCCACGATCTTGTTGATAATGACCGAGACCCAATGGAAACCCTCGCCATCGGCAAAGCCACGATTCATGGTACCCATGTGGCCGGGATCATTGCTGCCAATGGGAAAATAAAGGGCGTTGCCCCTGAGGCTAAAATTGTCGCTTACCGTGCGCTGGGGCCGGGCGGGGGCGGTACCACTGAGCAGGTCCTTGCCGCGATTGAACAGGCGATCAAAGACAAAGTAGATGTGGTCAATCTTTCCCTCGGAAATGATATCAACGGGCCCGACCTGCCGATCTCCCTTGCGTTAAATCGTGCCGTTGACAAAGGAATTGTCGCCGTGGCAGCATCTGGGAATTCTGGTCCAAATGTCTGGACAGTCGGCTCCCCCGGTACGGCCTCCAAGGCAATCTCTGTTGGAGCATCGACACCGAACATGGAAATTCCTACCTTATTAATAGAAGGAAATCGGATTCGGATTCAGCCCTTGGAGGGTTCTAGTAACTGGGGCCTGGACCGCTCCCTTGAATTGGCGGACGGCGGCATCGGCCGCAAGGAGGACCTGCACAACGTCCAAGGCAAAATGGTGCTAATTAAGCGCGGCACACTGACGTTTACCGAAAAAGTAAAAAACGCCTATGCAGCGGGGGCCAAAGCCGTATTGATCTATAACAATTTGAGCGGGAGCTTCATGGGAAATCTCGATACTCCTATGACCCTCCCTGTTGGAGCGCTCGCTAAGGGTGACGGAGTTATTTTACAAAAAAAAATAACGAATCATCGTGTGACCGCACGGGTATTGGTCAGTGAAGAGCGGGACCGGCTCGCAGACTTCAGCTCGCGCGGCCCGGTGACGGGGACATGGGATATTAAGCCTGATATCGTCGCCCCGGGGGTCGCAATTAATTCGACGATTCCAGGCGGTTACTTATCATTACAAGGCACGAGTATGGCCGCACCGCATGTGGCGGGGGCATGCGCGTTGATTAAGCAGGCGCACCCGGATTGGTCGCCGGCAGAGGTTAAGGCAGCGCTGATGAATACCGCTAAACCAATTGGGCCAAATCCAAGTGCTTTGTACCGAACATATGAGCAAGGGGCGGGAAGGATTCAGGTGGACGAGGCGATTCAGACTACATCACTCGTTACCCCAAGCAGTCTTCGCTTTGGCAAATATAGCGATGAGAATGACAGCCATAAGGCGTTATTGAAAATTAAAAACACGAGTGCGAAGACACAGCGCTATTCTTTTCGAATTCCTTACCAAGTAGAAGGGGTCCGCTGGCGATTTCCTTTTTCGTTTACGCTCGGACCAAAGGAGTCCAAGGAAATTCCTGTCGAGCTGCAAGTTGACCCTAAGGTGTTTAAACAGAAGATTCATGATGGTTTTCTTCAGCTCGAGGCTGGGTCAGAGTTGATTCAAATTCCTTATCTGTATGTGCTCGAGGAGCCGGGATATCCACGGGTGATGGGTTTTGATTTTGCGTATGGCGATCGCCCGGGTGAATACCGTTATGAGGTGTACCTGCCGGGTGGTGCCGAGGAATTTGGGATTGCTTTGTTTAATCCGGATGATTACCGTTTTGTCGGCTTTTTAGATACGGAAACAAATGTGAAAAAAGGACAGTTGCGCAAGGTGATTCGAAAAGAGCAGCTCCCGGCAGCGGGTACCTATCTAATAAAGATATTTGCCAAGAAGGCAGGGAAAGAGGATTTCATCGAAAGGATGATTATGATCGATAAGATGGAGGAATAGTGTCAGAGGGCTGGAGCACAAAAAAAGCTCCAGCTATTTTAATGTAGTGATGACCCATTTTTCAGGCTGTCCGTTTTGATGAAATAAAGGGTCGTTTTTCTACCAAATACTAGACAATAAAAAAATATTTTATTAGAATTAGATTAAAATTTGATTAAAAGTTCACAAAATGGACACAAATTAGCCAAAAAAAATACAAAAATTACAATACAATAAAAGAGGTAACAAAGGTGTCAAACATTCAGAAATTATTAATAGTAGATTGTGGTATAATTCACGTAAATTCATTGACATTGACAAGTGGCTATTGTATGCTAACTAAGGGTATCAATGATAGGGTTTTCATGTCGAATTATCTATATAAAGATAGTTTTTATGGAATGAATTTGTCACCTGCCCGTTTAACATTCTCTGCAGAGTGAGGATGTGACTATATGCGTCAAAATAACCGCAACCCATTCCAAGCAATGGCGTTAATGTCTGCGATTGTCTCCCAGTTAGTCGGCTCCATTCTCATCGGTATTTTTGCTGGCAGATGGCTCGACCGGCATTGGGGTACAGAACCAATTTTCTTAATAATCGGACTGCTTTTGGGACTGGCAGCGGGGACATATTCTATGCTTCTTTCAATCCGCCATTTCTATTCAGGAGATAAACAATAATGCCAGATTTCAGAGTCATGTACAACAGGCAAAAGAAATGGATATTCTACTTGCTGGCCATTTATGTTCTTGGCTGGGGCTTCACTTCGTACCATACGATCTTTCTAGGGTTGATATTGGGGACATGCTTTGGTTTTCTTAACCTTTTACTGCTGGTAAGGAAGACTGAGAAGTTCGATAAACAAGTATCAGCGGGGAAAAAACCCCGATCGCTAGGTTCCTTATCAAGGATGGCGACAGCGGGTATTGGCGCAGCAATTGCCATAAAGTACCCGGAATATTTTAATATTTTTACTTACGTGATAGGACTAATGACATCCTATATTGTCATTATGATAGATTATTTCTACAATGCAATACATGTACACAAAAAGGGGAAGTGAGGTGAGTACATATGGAACATAAAACTCCTGAGTTTGAATTCTTGGGGTTATGGTTTAATGGCGCTAACGTTTTAATGATCACTGTAGCAAGTGTCATTGTTTTTCTAATCGCCGTGCTTTCGACACGCAAGCTGGCAATGAAACCAACAGGGATGCAGAACTTCTTTGAATGGGTGATGGACTTCGTGAAAGGCATCATCAACAGCACGATGGATTGGAAGGATGGAGGAAGATTTCACATCCTTGGAATCACACTCATCATGTATATCTTTGTATCCAATATGTTAGGTTTGCCATTTTCAGTTGTGATTGATGGAACACTTTGGTGGAAATCACCAACAGCTGACCCAATCATAACATTAACTCTTGCTGTGATGATCTTGGGTCTGACCCATTATTACGGTGTAAAGTTAAAAGGTTTCAAAGGATATGCACAAGGCTTCTTCAGCCCGATGGGATTCCTGTTTCCATTAAAGATTATTGAAGAATTTGCCAACACATTAACACTTGGTCTGCGTCTCTACGGTAACATCTTCGCGGGTGAATTGCTGTTATCACTTTTAGCAGCAGGACTGGCCCACCAAGGAATTGCCGGTACCATCGCCGCAGTGCCGTTGACATTAGTATGGCAAGGTTTCTCTGTGTTTGTCGGCTCCATCCAGGCTTATATCTTTACAATGTTAACAATGGTTTACATGGCTCATAAAGTGAGTCATGACCATTAAAATAATCGTTCATGCTCATGAACAAAAATAAAAAAATATTATGTTTTCATACATTTAAGGAGGAAAAAAAGAAATGACAGGTTCAATTGGTATTTTAGCAGCAGCGATCGCAATTGGTTTATCAGCAATTGGTGCAGGTATTGGTAACGGTCTTATCGTAGGACGTACAGTAGAAGGTGTGGCTCGTCAGCCTGAATTACGTGGTATGCTTCAAACTACAATGTTCATCGGGGTTGCGTTAGTTGAAGCCCTTCCGATTATCGGGGTAGTTATTGCGTTCATGGTATTAAACCGATAAAATTTGAAAATTTAGGTGGCGAAGATAACCAAACCTTCGCCATTCATTTATGTTTGTTTCATTAGATTGATTGTTTTCCAACGTTTTAGCAACTCTTGAAAGGAGTGAACCCAGGGTGTTAACTAGCAGTTTTGTATTGGCCACTGCGGCTGAAGGCGGCGGCCACATTAATACTGGAGATATCTTCTTCCAGCTAATCGTATTTATCATTTTGTTAGCCTTGCTTAAAAAATTCGCGTGGGGTCCATTAATGGGCATTATGAAACAACGTGAAGAGCATATCGCTAATGAAATTACTGCGGCAGAAAACAGCCGTTTAGAAGCGAAAAATCTTATCGAAGAGCAGCGTAACCTTCTTAAAGAAGCACGTAATGATGCGCAAAACTTAATTGAAAGCGCGAAGAAGCAAGGCGACTTGCAGCGTGAAGAAATCATTACGACGGCCCGGGCTGAAGCAGAACGCCTGAAAGAAGCTGCCAAGCTTGAAATTGAACAGCAAAAGGAAAAAGCTGTTGCTGCCATTCGCGAACAGGTTGCTTCCTTGTCTGTGTTAATTGCTTCTAAAGTAATTGAAAAAGAATTAACAAATGCAGACCAAGATGCACTAATTAACGAATACATTAAAGAGGCAGGAGAAGGACGATGAGCAACACATTGGTAGCAAAACGCTACGCGTCCGCTCTTTTTCAAATTGCTAATGAACAGCAGATTCTAGGTCAAGTAGAAGAGGACCTTCGTGTAGTTAAGGAAGTATTGGAATACAATTCTGATTTAAAAGCTGTCCTTAAATCTTCAAAGCTTACAATTGATAAGAAAAAAGAGATTGTGAAAAATGCTTTTGCATCAGTGAATGTGTTTGTTCTAAATACGGTATTGGTCTTAATTGATCGTCATCGTGAGGACCAAATTGTGGAAGTAACCGACCAGTTCCTTGAACTGGCAAATGAAGCAATGGGAATAGCAGAAGCGGAAGTGTACAGCGCACGTGAGTTGACGGATGCTGAGCGCGAAGCATTATCTGCGACATTTGCTGCGAAAATTGGCAAAAAATCACTAAGAATTGAAAATATCGTCGATTCCAACCTGCTTGGCGGCATCCGCCTTCGTATTGGAAATCGAATTTATGACGGATCTTTGCGCGGAAAGCTAGACCGTTTAGAACGTAAATTGTTAAGTTAAGCTAAGATATGAAAGAATAGGGGTGAAACTCATGAGCATCAAAGCTGAAGAAATCAGTGCCCTGATTAAATCACAAATTGAAAACTATCAGGCAGAAATTCAAGTGAGTGATGTTGGTACAGTTATCTCAATCGGTGACGGTATCGCTCGTGTTCATGGCCTCGACAATGTTATGGCCGGAGAACTTGTTGAATTTGCAAACGGCGTTATGGGTATGGCACAAAACCTAGAAGAAAATAACGTCGGTATTATCATCCTTGGACCTTTCACAGATATTCGTGAGGGAGACGAGGTTCGCCGCACAGGCCGCATCATGGAGGTTCCAGTCGGAGAAGCTCTAATTGGCCGTGTAGTAAACCCATTAGGACAGCCAGTTGATGGCATGGGTCCAATTAATACTACGAAAACCCGCCCAATTGAAGCAGTTGCTCCTGGTGTTATGGCTCGTAAATCCGTTCATGAGCCGCTTCAAACAGGTATTAAAGCGATTGACGCGCTTGTTCCAATCGGACGCGGTCAACGTGAATTAATCATTGGTGACCGTCAAACAGGTAAAACATCTGTTGCAATCGACACCATCTTAAATCAAAAAGGTCAAAACATGATCTGTATTTATGTTGCTATCGGTCAGAAGGAATCAACGGTTCGTAACGCAGTTGAAACCCTTCGTAAGTATGGCGCATTAGATTACTCGATCGTTGTAACAGCTTCTGCATCACAGCCAGCACCGCTTTTATACCTGGCTGCATACGCAGGTGTTGCGATGGCAGAAGAGTTCATGTATGATGGCAAGCACGTATTAATCGTATACGATGATCTTTCTAAGCAAGCTGCTGCATACCGTGAGCTTTCCTTGTTACTACGCCGTCCTCCAGGCCGTGAAGCATATCCAGGGGACGTATTCTATCTGCACAGCCGTTTGCTCGAGCGTGCTGCGAAAATTAACGATACGCTTGGCGCTGGTTCGATCACAGCATTGCCATTCATTGAAACACAAGCAGGTGACGTTTCTGCTTATATCCCAACAAACGTTATCTCCATCACTGATGGACAAATTTTCTTACAATCTGACCTATTCTTCTCCGGTGTTCGTCCGGCGATCAACGCAGGTCTTTCCGTATCACGTGTAGGTGGATCGGCGCAAATCAAAGCGATGAAGAAGGTAGCAGGTACACTGCGTCTTGACCTTGCTTCATACCGTGAATTAGAAGCATTTGCTCAGTTCGGTTCAGACCTTGATAAGGCAACACAAGCGAAGCTTAACCGTGGTGCTCGTACGGTTGAAGTTCTTAAGCAAGATCTTCACAAGCCGCTTTCAGTTGAAAAACAAGTTGTAATCCTTTATGCATTAACACGCGGTTTCCTTGATGATATCCCATTACAGGATGTTCGCCGCTTTGAATCTGATTTCCATAACTGGTTAGACCACAACCGCAAAGAATTGTTAGACCATATTACTAAAACGAAGGATCTTCCTTCTGATGAGGATATGGCTTCTGCAATCAACGACTTCAAAAAGACGTTTGCAGTTTCCGAATAATAGGGTCTGACATATTGAAAGGGGAGGCTGTGCGGTCCGCCGCACGGCTTTAACCAGACATTCTTTGAAAAAGGGTGGTGAGAACCTATGGCTTCATTACGTGACATAAAACAGCGTATTACTTCAACAAAAAAGACGAGTCAAATCACAAAAGCGATGGAGATGACTTCGGCTGCTAAATGGAACCGCGGTGTAATAAATGCGAAAGCATTTGTACCTTACATGGAGAAGATCCAGGAAGTAACAGCGTCGATTGCAATTGGCTCTAAAGGTGTGAATCACCCGATGCTAAAAGCTCGTCCTGTTAAGAAAACCGGTTATATTGTTATCACATCTGACCGTGGCCTTGCTGGTGCATTCAACAGTAACGTTATCCGCCGTGTGACCCAAACCATTCAAAGCCGTCATCAATCGAATGATGAATTCGCGATTATTACGATTGGCCGTATTGCCCGCGACTTTTTCGTAAAGCGCGGTATGAATGTAGCGCAGGAAATCGTCGGCGTATCCGATCAGCCGAACTTTAGTGACATTAAAGACCTAACTAGTTCAACCGTCGGTATGTTTGAAGATGGAACCTTTGATGAATTATATGTGTTTTACAACCATTATATAAGTGCGATTTCTCAAGAGGTTACGGAGAAGAAACTGCTTCCATTATCGGATTTAACCACTTCTTCAAAGCTCACTTCCTATGAATTTGAGCCATCAGCCGAAGAAATTTTGGAAGTTCTCCTGCCGCAGTATGCTGAAAGCTTAATCTACGGCGCACTGCTTGACAGTAAAGCAAGTGAGCATGCCGCACGGATGACTGCAATGAGAAATGCAACCGATAATGCCAAGGAATTAATTAAGAACTATACACTAAGCTACAACCGTGCCCGTCAGGCATCGATTACCCAAGAAATTACCGAAATCGTTGGCGGTGCGGCGGCGCTTGAATAATAGGTTTCTGGCTGTACGGTCTTAAATTTTTGAAAAAAAAAATTCCCTTTTGGGGACACAGATATAAGCAGTCGCGGGAATGAGTCAATTATTCCCGGACTCTTTTTGAAAGAGTAAGATAGGAGGGAACATGATGAACAAAGGACGCGTTCTTCAGATTATGGGTCCGGTTGTTGACGTTAAGTTCGAAAGCGGTCAGCTTCCTGAAATCCATAACGCATTGAAAATTGTAAACACAACGCGTACTGAATCAGAAGTTGGAATCAACTTAACCCTTGAAGTAGCCCTTCATTTAGGTGATGATACAGTTCGTACAATTGCAATGTCTTCTACTGACGGTTTAACTCGTAATGCGGAAGTTGAAGATACAGGCAGACCCATTTCAGTACCGGTTGGCGATGTAACACTTGGCCGTGTATTCAACGTATTGGGTGATGCCATTGACCTTAAAGAAGATATTCCAGCAAGTGCCCGCCGTGATTCGATTCACCGCGAAGCTCCAACGTTTGAAAATCTTTCTACTGAGGTTGAAATCCTCGAAACTGGTATTAAGGTAGTAGACCTTCTTGCACCATATATCAAAGGTGGTAAAATCGGTCTGTTTGGTGGTGCCGGAGTAGGTAAAACCGTTTTAATCCAGGAATTAATTAATAACATCGCCCAAGAGCACAGCGGTATTTCCGTGTTTGCTGGTGTCGGTGAGCGTACTCGTGAAGGTAATGACCTTTACCACGAAATGACTGATTCAGGCGTTATCAAGCAAACAGCAATGGTATTCGGACAAATGAACGAGCCGCCAGGAGCACGTATGCGTGTTGCCTTGACTGGTTTAACCATGGCTGAATATTTCCGTGATGAGCAAGGACAGGACGTTCTTTTCTTCATGGACAACATCTTCCGTTTCACGCAGGCAGGTTCTGAGGTTTCCGCGCTACTTGGCCGTATGCCATCTGCCGTAGGTTACCAGCCAACGCTTGCAACTGAAATGGGTAAATTACAAGAGCGTATCACATCTACTAACAAAGGTTCTGTTACATCAATCCAAGCGATTTACGTACCAGCCGATGACTATACGGACCCGGCGCCGGCTACGACTTTCGCACACTTGGATGCAACAACAAACCTTGAGCGTAAGCTTTCTGAGATGGGTATCTACCCAGCGGTGGATCCACTTGCATCCACTTCACGTGCATTGTCACCTGAAATTGTTGGCGAAGAGCACTATAATGTAGCACGCCAAGTTCAATCAACATTACAACGTTACCGTGAATTACAGGATATCATTGCCATCCTTGGTATGGATGAACTTTCTGATGAGGATAAGTTAGTGGTACTTCGTGCACGTCGTGTACAATTCTTCTTATCACAAAACTTCCACGTAGCAGAACAGTTCACTGGCCAGCCAGGTTCGTATGTTCCTGTTAAGGAAACGGTTAGAGGTTTCAAGGAAATCCTTGAAGGTAAGTATGACCATCTTCCAGAAGATGCGTTCCGTTTAGTTGGACGTATTGAAGAAGTGGTTGAGGCCGGAAAACGCTTGGGTGTAGAAGCTTAAAGTTTGCCAGGAGGGTAAAAAATGAAGACGGTAAAAGTCAGTGTTGTTACTCCCGATGGCCCGGTGTATGAGTCTGAAGTAGAGATGGTAAGTACCAAGGCTAAGAGTGGTGAGCTGGGCATTTTGCCTGGTCACATTCCGTTGGTTGCTCCGCTTGCAATTAGTGCGGTTCGTTTGAAAAAGGGTGGAAAAACGGATTACGTCGCAGTTAGCGGTGGATTCCTAGAGGTCCGTCCTGATCAGGTGACTATTTTGGCGCAATCAGCTGAACTAGCCTCTGATATTGACGTGGAACGTGCTTTAAGAGCGAAGGAGCGTGCTGAGCAGCGCATGAATGAGCAGCGTGCTGAGCATACGGATTTCAGACGTGCTGAGCTTGCCTTGCAGCGTGCCATCAATCGCCTCGCCGTATCGGAAAAAAGATTATAAAAGTATCTGAAAACCCCTCTGGTGTTTATACCAGGGGGGTTTTTTATCTTTTATAATCCAAAGGATCAAGTAAAAAAATTATTAAATATATAATTTTTTTACTGTCAGATGCTTTGATCTTATGATATTTTAAACTAATAAAGAAGTATTGTACGATACCAATTTCGAAAACCGAAAAAGGATAAAAAAAGAGTTTACCATTCCGAAATAAATTGTTTGAAAGTTTTAGCTATTTAGATATTGACGATAAACGTTATAACATGTCATAATATATTATAATACAACAGGTGATATACACTGACAAGATGAGTCAAAGGAGGATGGTGGAGAAGTAATCCATAGGTTGGTATATTTTTATGAAAGCGGTTTAAATGCCTTTTGTCACCAGAGTGAATCTATTGGGGGGAATGTAAGTGAAACGTTGGTTAAATGTAGCATTCAGTATTTTATTGGTAATGTCATTGTTAATCGGATGTTCCTCAAAAAGCACTACTTCAACATCAAAAGACGGAAAGACAACGATCACATTTTTTTATCGTTGGCCAAATGAGCCGTACAAGTCCTATTTTAAAAGTGTTATTGCCGAGTTTGAAAAACAAAATCCTAACATTAAGGTCGAAGAAGTAACCGCCTTAAACGATGATTATAAACAAAAAGCAAATGTTCTGCTAGGAAGTCAGAATCCGCCAGATGTATTTTTTAGCTGGGCTGGTGAATATGGACAAAAGTTTATTAGAGATGGCGTTGCGTTGGATCTGACAAAATACTATCAAGACGACACTGCGTGGTCTAGCCAGTTAATCAGCTCGCAAGTAGATTTCTTTAAAAAGGACGACAAAGTCTATGGCGTACCGCTTTTTACAGACAGTAAGCTGTTCTTCTACAACAAGGATCTATTTGATAAGTTGGGTTTGAAAGCACCAACTACTTGGGATGAGTTCATGAATGTATTGGCAACGATTAAGAAGAATGGAACAACGCCAATCATCCTGGGAAATAAATCACCTTGGGCTGCTGCTCACTATGTAACGGCTTTGAATCAGCGATTAGTTCCTAAGGAAGTATTGGACAAAGATCTTAGCTATCAGGGGGCCAAGTTTACCGACCCTGGATATGTAGAGGCATTAAAGAAATTAAATGAATTAAGACCATATTTTAACGACGATCCAAATGCAGTTGCACACGATGAAGCAAGAGGCCTCTTCCTGGGCGGGAAAGCAGCAATCACATTCCTAGAAACACAGGAAATTACCTATATGAAAGATGCAACCTTTAAATGGGATACATTTAAGGTACCAACGATTGATGGGGCAAAAGGGGATCAGGGCGGTTTAATCGGTGCTCCTGAAGGCTTTATGATTCACAGTAAATCTGCTCATCCGAAAGAAGCGATGGCGTTCTTGAAGTTTATGACGTCTAAGGCAAATGGCGAAAAGTTAATTAAAGATACTGGATTAGCTAGCACAGTTGTTGACGCAGTCAATGAGAATAGCGCAACGAAAGAAGAAGTAAAAGCAATGGATTTAATTAAGGAACAGAAAAATATGTTGATCTGGACGGATAGTGCGTTAGACAGTCGAATCTTCAAACCATACGGTGATGGAGTACAGACGATGCTTGGCGGCGGAATGAAGCCTGCAGATGTTATGAAGAGTGTTCAAGAAGCAGCGAAACAAGTGTATAACAAGTAAAACTATCTACAAATCTATCAAAGGTGCCGGTTAAGAGAGACAACAACTCTCTTAACCGGCAGAATGCTAAAGATTTTGTCGTTTGGGAGGGTTAAGATGCGCAGAACACGAATAGTCCCAATTCTTTACATGGCACCGGCCTTAATGATGCTGGCTTTATTTGTATACTACCCATTAGTTCGAAATGTAGTAAATGGCTTCTATGAATGGAACCCATTTACATCAGATAGAAGCTTTGTGTTCCTAGATAATTATCTACGACTCTTTAAAGATCCTCTTTTTTACACAGTGATAAAAAACAATCTGTTATACGCGGTGATCTCTGTGATTATGCAGGTTGGTCTTGGGTTAGTAATTGCTGCAGTACTGGAGGATAAGATTTTCAGGAGATTTTCTACCTTCTTCCGGACAACCTTTTTTATACCGGTTCTCATCTCGATGACGGTCATTGGAATCCTGTTTAGTTTTATTTACAATCCTGAAGTAGGCTTACTAAATAGTTTTTTACGACTCATCGGATTAGGAGATTTGGCAGAGGGCTGGCTGGGCAACCCCAAAACGGCGATCTTTGCAGTGATTTTTGTCTCTCAATGGCAAAGTATTGGATATGCGGTCATGTTGTATGTGCTAGCGGTGCAAAAGGTTCCTGGAGAATTATATGAAGCAGCCACCATCGATGGGGCTGGGAAGATTCGTACATTCTTCAGCATTACTGTTCCACAAGTAAAAGAAATGACCTTTGTTCTATTAATCTATACAGTGACAGGATCGTTCTTAGTTTTTAGTGAAGTGTATGTATTAACGAGTGGTGGTCCGGGGAACTCATCACAGGTTTTTAGTACATATCTCTATCAAAAAGCGTTTATTGATAATGAACCAGGATTTGCTTCAGCGATCGCAAACGTGATTCTTGGGATCACGCTCATCTTTTATTTTGTCCAGAATAAATTCTTAAAAACAGGGGAGGAGTAAAAATGAAGCTGGTGGAATCACAGGGAGATTCAGTACAACAAGAAGGAAAGCTTGGGAAAATTGCCGCTCTAAACTTGAAATCTACTAAACGCAAGTCTGGTTTTTCCATCGTTACCGGATTGATCTTTCTCTTTTTACTCCTTTACTTTGCGGCGATTGCCTATCCCTTGTTTTGGATGGTCATTAACTCTTTTAAAACGACGGCTGCTATTTTTAACGACAGCTGGGGGCTTCCAAAAGAATGGCTGTTTTCAAATTATACGACGGCTTGGGAACAAGGGGTTTCCAGCTACTTCATGAACAGTTTGATTATCACGGGCGGGACCTGTTTGTTGACGGTGTTAGTAAGTGCTCTGTGTGCGTATGGGTTAACCCGTTTTCAAATCAGAGGCGGCAAGTTCCTGCTCTTGTTTGTTTCAGCGGGGTTGATGTTTTCACCGCAAAGCAGTTTAATTCCGCTCTATGAGCTGGTTCAAAAACTGGGAATCTTTGATACCTACTGGGCATTAATTCTAACGTTTACGGCCTACCGCATTCCTTTAACAGTGCTGTTAATTCGTTCTTTTTTCCTTTCGATTCCGAAAGAGTTAGAGGAATCTGCTTACCTTGATGGGGCGAACAGCTTCAAGGTGTTTACAAAGATATTCCTGCCAATGAGCAGACCGATTCTGTTCACGGGTGTAATTTTAACCGCTTATTACGCTTGGAATGAGTTTTTATTTTCGATTCTCTTTATTCAAACAGAAGACGTTAAACCGATTACCTCTGGACTGTTAGTGTTTAAAGGTGCCTTAAGTACGAACTGGGGTGTATTGATGGCTGGTTTGGTCATTTCCGCTGTCCCGCTGATTGCCATCTTCCTCATGATGCAGAAATACTTTGTCCGCGGCTTAGCCGAGGGCAGTGTGAAGGGGTAATTTTTAAAAAATAAGTTCTGTTACCGAAATTGTTTTTATACTCTGTTGATTGGATCGGAAGGCGTGCGCCTGGAGAGGAAATCAACAGCCAAATTTAAATGCTTAAAAATAATAATAGGGAGTGGACGCAATGTTGAATTTTAGCAGAGAAAAGTATTTAAAGGTGACAGGTGGAGCCATTGGGCTGAGAGCAGAAATTGAAAGAGTAGTAGATAAAATCTATGAAAAGGGCTTTAAAAACCTCTTCTTAATCGGATCTGGCGGTGCAGTCGCGACCTTCTATCCATTTGAATTTATAGTGAACTCAACATCGACCATTCCAGCCTATGCGGAGATTGCGGCAGAATTTATTTTACAAAACCATAAACAATTAAGTGAAGAGTCACTAGTCATTCTATCTTCTTTATCAGGAACGACAGAGGAGACGGTTGCCGCAGCGAAATATTGTAAAGAAAGAGGCGCAACGACTATTGGCATAACAGGTGAATACAATAAGCCACTTGCTGACACAGTAGACTTTCCATTAGTCAACTTTGCTGAAAATGATTTTGCCAGTGATTCCAATCAATTGGTGCTCTTCCACCTTATTTTTAGACTGATGCATAAAAATGGCGATTTCCCTGAATATGAAAGATTTGCCGCACAGCTTGAATTACTTCCAGAAAAGTTAATCGAGGCAAAGGAAAAATTTGAGCCTAAAGCAGAAGCGTTTGCGATTGTTTATAAGGATGAACCATACCATATGGTGGTCGGTTCAGGAACCACATGGGGCAGGGCTTACTCTTATGCGATGTGTGTATTGGAAGAAATGCAGTGGATTAAAACGAAATCGATCCATGCAGCGGAGTTCTTCCATGGCACTTTGGAGTTGGTTGAAGAAGATACCAGCATGATTCTATTAAAAGGGGAAGATGAAACTCGTCCACTAATGAATCGTGTGGAGCAGTTTGCTGAACAGTATACAAAGAAATTGACGGTGCTTGATACAAAAGACTATGCACTAGAGGGAATCAGTTCGGAATTTCGAAAGTATTTATCACCAATTGTGACGTCTACTCTTCTACAAAGACTTAGCGTTCACCTCGAGGATAAACGGAATCACTCGTTAGAGATTAGAAGATATTATCGTACGGTAGCATATTAAAAGTGTAAGAGGCTGACCCAAAAGGTGGTTGATGAATAATTTTTGCACACTCTGTTGATTGGAGCGGAAGGCGCGAAGACTCCTGCGGGAGTACGGGGCAGGGGAGACCCCGCAGGAGCGAAGCGCCGAGGAGGCTTCCCGTTCCGCCCGCGGAAAGCGAAGCACCTGGAGCGGAGATTAACAGACTAATTGAATGTATAAAAAAGAAGGTGCCCCCTAAAAGTTATACTTTTGGGACACCTTCTTATTTACTAATGGGAGGGACAATTAATGAGATTAATAGCGGTTGGAGATAATGTAGTCGATTATTATGAAGATCGGGAGGAAATGTTCCCCGGCGGGAATGCCGTTAATGTGGCTGTTTTTTGGAAGCGTTATGGTGTAGAGGCCGTTTCATATATTGGCATCGTCGGAAATGACGAAGAAGGCGAGCATATTGTCAGCTCGTTAGCACAGGAACAAATTGATGTTTCCCGGGTAAGAAAAGTGTTTGGGGCTTCTGGTGAGGCGGTTGTTACGCTGGATGAACAGGGCGACCGTAAGTTTGTCGGCTCGAATAAAGGGGGTGTCCAGAAAGAGCTGAAATTGAACTTTTCTGAATCCGAACTAGCGTTTATCAGCACGTTCTCGCTGCTCCATACAAGCGTATTCAGCCATTTGGAAAAAGAATTGCCATTATTGCAGCAGTATATTGATATCTCGTTTGATTTTTCAACGAAATATGATGACGACTATTTAGAGCTTGTCTGCCCCTATATAAAATATGCAATTTTTTCTGGCGGTGACTTAACGAACGAGGAGTGTGAAACGCTAATCGCGCGTGTTCACCAACTGGGGACACCGAATATTATTGTGACCAGAGGTTCAGAAGGATCTTTGTTCTCCGATTCTAAAAGGTTATATAAGCATGGGATCGTAGAGACAGAGGTAGTTGATACACTTGGTGCCGGTGATACCTTTGTGGCAATCTTTTTAAAAGAATATGTCTTGTCCGGGAACGCCGAGGAGGCGATGGAAAAGGGTGCGGCGGCAGCGGCTGAAACATGCCAGCGCTTTGGTGCTTTCGGTCACGGGAAAAAGCGTGGGAAACGGATCACTGTATAGGAAATGAAGGAACTTGTTCATATCGAACAGGTTCTTCTCTATCATAGTCCCATTATTTATAAAAAGTGCAAGTTAATAAGTTCATTGCCCCAAAATGGAAAATGGGAGATAGTTCGGTAAATGAAAGGTCGTTTCATTGCCCGAAAAAGGAAAATGGGAGCTAGTTCGGTAAATGAGAGGTCGTTTCATTGCCCAAAAAGGAAAATGGGAGCTAGTTTGGTAAATGAGAGGTCGTTTCATTGCCCAAAAAGGAAAATGGGAGCTAGTTCGGTAAATGAAAGGTGGTTTCATTGCCCCAAAAAGGAAAATGAGAGCTAGTTTGGTAAATAAAAGGGCGTTTCATTGCCCCAAAAAGTCAAGTCCATTTAATTGTGTAAAAGTATCAACAATGTTTTCACACCAATTTAAAAAGTACAATTATAGTGAACAAGCTTATTTCGAATTTACATTGAGGGGTGGGCATGATAGCCTGGAGGGCAAGCCAGGGGTTGTTAAACTCCTGGCTTCCTGGCTGTTCTTCATGCCCACCGGAGGCTCAATGTCAATTCGAAATTAGGCTTTACACTCTATATTGATAGCGAGTTAGTTTTCTTTTGATTTCTTTAAATAAGGGTAATTCTTACTCGTCCATTCTTCATTAATATCCATTAATACTGAACCAATAATTCTTATTGCAGACTGATCATTTGTAAAAATACGAATAACTCTTTCTCTTCTTCGAACTTCTTGGTTTAATCGTTCTAGCATATTAGTGGTACGTAAGCTTATATGATATTCGACCGGATGGGCAATAAACTGGATAGCATCCTCAAACCCATTTTCTAAGATTTCTATGGCTTTGGAAAAACCTTTGGTATCCTGATACTTTTCTACAAACCGATTTTTTAGGTCCCTAATAACATCCATTTCTGAGTTTTTAAACAAATCTTTTAGCTCTTGGCGAGCTTCAGCAGTTCCTTTTTTCGGCAAGGAATCCAAGAGGTTTCTTATAAAATGGACAGTACAGCGTTGCCATGAAGTGCCTAGAAATGATTCTTTAATTGATGAAACTAATCCACCATGAGCATCAGAAATGACCATTTTAGGGGATTGAAGTCCTCTGGATTTTAAATATTCAAAGAAGGCAGACCAGCTTTCTGTGGACTCCGTGTGATTGACCTTTAGACCAATTATTTCTCTATGGCCACCCTCGTTTACGCCAACAGCAATATGAACACTTTTTGAAACCACTTGCTTGTTTTCTCGGACTTTAATGTACATGGCATCCACGTAAATATAAGGGTAATAGTGTACGTTTAGCGGTCGGTTTCTCCACTCATTAATGGCAGGATCTAAAGTTTTAATTAAGTTAGAGACGAGAGATTTGGAGACACTTTTCCCACATAATTCTTCTACAATTTTAGTAACTTTACGTGTAGAAACACCGTTTACTACCATTTCAACCATGGATAGAATTAATGCTTGATCGCAGCGTTTAAACTTTTCAAAAATAGTAGTAGAAAATTCACCGTCTCTAGTTCTAGGCACTTTTAACTTAAGTGAACCAGCCCCAGTCATCAATTCTCGCTCATAATATCCGTTTCGATAGCCTCTACGTTCTTCTGTTCTTTCATGGGAAAGAGCATTGATATATTCGTCTCTCTCTTTTTCCATTAACGAATTTAAGATAAGTGCAAGTGACGCTTTGACGGGTGATTCTAAAGAGCTATTTTCAATTTTCCCTTTGAGATCTTCTAAATTTATAGTAATATTTATTTGGGTCATCATCATGTCCTCCGTATAAAATGGTTTCTTGGTCGAAAACATTGTAACACGGGTCATGAGGATGACCTATTTTTTTACACAATTATACGGACATAATCCCCCAAAAGGGATTATACTAGCTTGCTCGGTTAATGAAAAGGAGGTTCATTGACCGAAAGACAAATATGATTGCTACTTCAGTATATGAAAAGACTGGTTCAATCATTTTAAAAATAAAAATGAACAGAACCCCATAAGAAAACTCCCTAAGTCTGTAACTTAGGGAGCTTCCGCTTTTACTAATATTCTACTTTCCACATATATCTTCTTTTTGAAAGCGGGTGATTACGAGCATCTGCTAATTGTTCGGCATAGCGGCGCAGAACGTAATTTAATACCAATGGTGCGATATAGCCTTTTAACTCTTCGTCAATGCCTTCTAAATCAAGCTCTTTTGCATCTAACACGACGAGCTTTTTACCATATTTTTTCGAGAAGTCTAAGGCTCTTTCATCTAATGGACGTGTTTCATCTAAGCCAACTAGGATAATAAATGGTACTTCTTCATCAATGATTTCAAATGGACCATGGAAGTATTCACCTGAGTGAATGGCATTAGAGTGGATCCACTGCATTTCTAATAGAATACAAGTAGTGTAGGAATAGGCGATTCCATAGTTGGCTCCGCTAGCCATTGTATAGATCACTTTTTCATCCTTATATGCCTGCCCAAATTGTTGAGCTCGATCTGCAAATTGCTTGCCGGCTTTTTCAAAAGCGGCTTGGGTATTGGCTAAGCTATTGACCATTTTGTCAAACTTATCGTTTCCTTCTAAGACGTTTAGAACACCCATCGTTAGTTGATATAGTAAGCCTAAGTTGGTATTGAAGGCAACGGATTCAACGCCCCATTCGTATTTAACAACGAATTCACTTTCCTGTGCGAGTGGGGAGGTTGGTTCGTTGGTGAACCCAACTGTTAATGCACCTTTTTGACGGGCAAATTCAGCTGCCTTTACGGTTTCTGGAGTGGTACCTGACATCGAGCAAAGAATCACGAGTGAATTTTCGCCAAGTTTTCTAGGGTTGCGATGAATGAATTCATTGGAGCTGTATACATCAGAAGGAATGTTTTTTGCTTCTCGGTCCATGATATATTTGTTCGGATACATGATAGCAGAGGAACCGCCGCATGCAACAAAGTATACGTGGTTAATTGTACGCCCTTTCAAAGCATCTAACACGTTTTTTACCTGTGGATCTACAACTACTTGTGAGTTTACCATTCATTTTTCCTCCTTAGGACTGTTTGGTCTAACATATAATAATACATTATATGATGTTATAGTATTATACATGATATAAATTGTCAATCTCTTTTGAAAATTAAATTTTATATTTTAACAGACACTAATATTAAATTGACTTATAACATATTATAATGTTATATTAACTTTGAATATCTTATTAAATAAAATTACAGGATGAAGTGAAGGGGATGGGGAAATGTCAAAGATTACGAGGGATCAAATTACGGGAATGAACTTCCATTATAAGCACTATCCTTTGGAATACTTTTTAGATGCAATGGTTCGATATGAATGCAAAAATATTGAATTATGGGGAGCATCCCCTCACTTTTATGTAGATGATCTAAAACTCAGGGATATGAAAAATATAAAAAGAGAGATTGATAGAAGAAACTTATCGGTGGTCTGCTTTACACCGGAACAGTGTGTGTATCCAATCAATCTTGCGGCCAAAGAGGATGGCATTCGGGAAAGAAGTATCCAATATTTCATCAAATCGGCGGAGGCCGCAACAGAATTAGAGGCGCCATTACTATTAGTTACGCCAGGCTGGGGTTATGAAAATGAAGATCGACATGAGGCGTGGAAGAGAACGAGAGATTCGTTGGAAAAATTATCAACGGTTGCCGGTGAGCTCGGGGTAACCCTCGCGCTTGAACCATTGACAAGAGTAGAATCCAATATCATTAACGATGCGAATTCGTTAAAAGCGATGCTAAAGGAAGTAAATAATCCTTTCCTCAAAGGGATGATTGACACGATTCCGATGGCTCTGGCTAATGAAGACTTCAATGATTATTTCAGCATCCTTAAAGACGAGATTGTCCATATTCATTTTATTGACGGGAAACCGGAAGGCCATTTGGTGTGGGGAGACGGGGTCTTACCACTGCAAAAATATATTGATCAGTTAAGTCAGCATGGTTATCGGGGATCGCTCACATTAGAGTATACATCCTATCAATATGTGCAGAACCCGGATAAGGCGATGGAACGGACGTTGGACGTGCTTTCAGGGGTGTTAGCCGATTGAAACAAATTGATAGCTGGAAATTATTTATATATACTGGTAAGTAACAATAGAATAAGCAGTTGGACCTAAATGTTCTCGAGGGAGGGGCTTTCCTCCCTTTATAGTTTGTTAATAAGAAAATTAGGCAGGTGATTGTAATGCTAAGACAGGATGACCAGATTCCTTTATATATTCAATTGAAGGAGTCACTTCTCAGCTCCATCTTGAATGGGGATTTAAAGTACGGGGATAAAATCCCAACGGAAGCAGAATTAAGTGAAGAATATAAAATCAGCAGGATTACCGTCAGAAAGGCGATTCTTGAGCTGGTTGAAGATGGGTTCCTGGTGAAGCGGCAGGGCAAAGGGACGTTCGTTAACAAACGGAAAATTGAGCGGAAGATTGTCCATTTTTTAAGCTTTAGTGATGCTTGTAAAGCGAATGGTCTGACAGCGAGCAGTCAAGTGATTAAAAAGGAAATTGTCCAGCCAACGGCTAAGGATAAAGAGCTGCTGCAGCTTGAAGAGGGGGATGCTCTGTTATTTATTCAGCGGGTCCGCTATGCTGGAGATTCTCCGATTATGATTGAAAATAATTATTACTCCTATAAAAAATTTCATATCTTACTGAATGAGGATTTAGAGGGTTCTGTTTATAAAGTGATTGAAGAAAAGTTGAATATTAAGCCGCGTGGTTCCTGGGAGACTACGCTGGAGATTGTCCGGGCATCAGAGGATGAGGTGCAATTACTTAATACTTCAAGCGGCGAGCCACTATTTTATATGGAAACGACTGTTTATGATGAAAACGACGAGCCTGTCCATCGCGGGAAACAGTTTATTTTAGGTGATAGCTATAAATTCATCTTCCAGCAGTAGTTTTAAAAAGACATTCGGAATTTGATATGGGGAAGTAGAGCGCGATGAGGAAAACAATCCAAGATTGTTTATACATTTTGCTAGGTTCGCTTATTTTTTCAATTGGGATTAACTATTTTACCATTCCAAACTTGTTATCAGAAGGCGGGATTATCGGCTTGACGATCGTTTTTCACTATGTTTTCCATTGGTCGCCTGGGATTGTGAATTTTGTCCTCAATACGGTGCTTGTTTTGGTAGGAATGAGGTTTTTGGAAAAAAGGGCTATTATTTATACGTTATTTTCCACTTTTTCCTGTTCTTTGTTTCTGTATCTGACAGAGGCATCGGGAAAACAGTTGACAGACGATACGTTATTAGCGGCCATCTTTGCCGGTTTGTTGGTAGGAGGCGGCATAGGGATTATTTTTCGTGCCGGGGGAACCTCGGGAGGGACGACGATTTTAGCGAGGCTGGCCAACCAGTTTCTTGGCTGGAGTATGGGGAAGAGTATTTTGGCGATTGATCTGATCGTCGTGACCGGCTCGGTGTTTATCATTGGGCTGGGGAAAGCGATGTATACGTTGATTGCGGTTTACTTAGGCGCTAAGGCGATCGATTTTATTGTGGAAGGCCTAGAAGAAAAGGTGGCTGTCCTGATTATTTCGAATTCATCTGAATTGGTGTTGGATGCGATTACAAATAGGTTATCACGAGGAATTACCGTTTTAGAGGGACGCGGCGGTTATACCGGTGATAATAAGGATGTGCTGTATATCGTGATTAATAGGCAGGAAATTGTTCAGTTGAAGAATTTGATTTATGCAGTGGATGAGCATGCTTATGTGACCGTTCATCTTGTACAGGAGATGATTGGTAAGGGGTATAAGGTTGGTAAGACTAAGGTGGCGAAAGGTATATAGGTTGTCAGGGGGGAGCGTTTTATGGAGACGCTCTTTTTTTGTCCTCATGGAGCTATCATGAAGACAGAAACTGGATGGGAGCTCTTATGTTTGTCTTCATGGAGTTGTCATGAGGACAGAAACTGGATGGGAGCTCTTATTTTTGTCTTCATGGAACCGTCATGAGGACAGAAACTGGATGGAAGCGCTCATTTTGTCTTCATGGAGCCGTCATGAGGACAGCTACTAGGCGGGAGCTCTCTTCTTTGTCCCCATGAAAAGGAAGATATTTGTTGGGCCAGTCTTGCGACTGGCTTTTATGTGAAAGGCCCCAAAAGGAGATGGAAAATGATAGATGAACTGTTAGTAAATTTTATTTAGTGGTGATAAAGTCTCAGTTTTTTCGACCAATGGAATGAAGGGCTGAATTTTGCATATGATGATAGGGGAAATGGATATGCAGTTGGGCTGTCCGTAATTGGTTAATATTCTAGCAATATAACAAGTTGGTGTGGTTTTTTGTCGAAAGAAAGTGATTATTGTTGGATTTTTTGAAAAGGAAAGAAAAGTGAATATTTGATGACAAATCTCACAGACAATATCGACAAAATTATTGTTGAATAGTGGATAAGGGGCGAAGGAATTAGCATATTCTTGGGTTCTTGCGAACCCTTATCTATGCACGTCATCTTCCGCTTACGCTCCAGATCACGTGCACCTAAAGCGGCTCTTTGGATTAGTTCTAGCTGGTTCGCTCTTGCGTCATCTCTGATGTTTTTCAGGGGAGCTTCTCTGCGAGATCACGCAAACGCTCAGGGGGAGGGGACCCGTGTCGTAAGACAAGTTTAGGGTGAAAATTGAATTTCTATCGCCATGTGCTTTCGCACATTGCGCTTCCGCTAACGCTCCAGCTTGCGAAATTCCCCATTTTTAGCCTCTTTGTGAGAGCGAGCTCTCACGAGGCTAAAAATGGGGAATTGTCGCGGCGATAGAAATCCAATTTTTTTATAAAGTTGGCTTGTCGACAGGGGTTTGTAACAATGCTATAATGAATTCGGTTACATATTTAATTAATATGAAAATTTACAACATTGGAGGGGATAGACATGGAACTTAATGTATATCAGAATAATTATCTGATAGTTTTTGTGTTCCTATGTCTTGGTGTGCTGCTGCCTGTGGTGGCGTTATATTTTGGGAAACTTCTGCGTCCAAATAATCCGAGTGATGCGAAGAATACCACCTATGAAAGCGGTATTGAGCCATTTCACGATTCGCGTGTGCAGTTCAATGTCCGCTATTATATTTTTGCCCTGATGTTTGTTATTTTTGATGTAGAAACTGTGTTTTTATATCCGTGGGCGGTGGCTTATGATAAGCTTGGGATTTTTGCACTCGTTGAGATGTTGATTTTTGTGGCGATGCTTTTACTTGGCCTTGTGTATGCTTGGAAGAAGAAGGTGTTACAATGGATTTAAGACTAGAAGACTTCACACCGGATGAAATAAGAGAATTAGAACGAAATGTATTTTTTGCCACGCTGGAGCAAATTAAGGCATGGGCACGGAGTAATTCTTTGTGGCCGATGACATTTGGTCTGGCTTGTTGTGCGATTGAGATGATGGGTACTGGGGGCGCGAACTATGACCTTGACCGGTTTGGGACGATTTTCCGTACGTCGCCGCGGCAATCGGATTGTATGATTGTCTCTGGTACGGTTACGAAAAAAATGGCGCCAATTTTACGCCGCCTATACGATCAAATGCCAGAGCCGAAATGGGTAATTGCGATGGGTTCTTGTGCGACTGCAGGCGGGCCGTATGTAAAATCGTATTCCGTGGTTAAAGGAGTCGATCAGATAGTCCCAGTGGATGTCTATATCCCAGGATGTCCGCCAAACCCTGCCGCTTTAATATACGGAATCAATAAGTTAAAGGATAAAATTCGTTACGAAGCGAAGACTGGGAAGAAGGTGATCTAACCGATGAGTGGGGAGAAGGATCTCGAACAATTAAAGAAAGAGGCGGCCGCAAAGGCCAAGGCTGAAGCTTTAGCTAGGCGTCAGGCGAAGGAGGCAGGCGGATCTGCGCCACCACCACCACCGGCACAGAAACAGGAGGACGCACCAGCATCAGCCCCGGCGGCGAGTGCGGGCAACGCCGATGATCTCGCCAAGAAAAAAGCAGCAACAGCGGCGAAAGCAAAAGCGGCAGCGTTAGCGAAAAAGCAGCGTGAAGGAATCATAGAAGAGGAAGCCCCTGCGGCGGTGGAGCCGCCAGCTCAAACGGCAGAACCAGCTTCTAGTAATGATACAGATGACCTTGCGAAGAAAAAAGCAGCAGCAGCGGCCAAGGCTAAAGCAGCAGCATTAGCGAAAAAGAAGCGCGAAGGAGCCGCCGACGAAGAGAACACAGCTGAGGAAGCACCGGTTCAGGCAGCGGAAACCACTTCAGGTGATGATACGGACGACCTCGCGAAGAAAAAGGCGGCCGCAGTGGCAAAGGCAAAAGCAGCGGCGGCAGCAAAACGCAAAGCAATGGAATTAGCAAACGGTACGACACCGGCCGAGGAAATTACCTCTGAACCAGCAGACGATTCCGATGACCTCGCAAAGAAAAAGGCAGCCGCAGTGGCGAAAGCAAAAGCGGCGGCAGCAGCGAAACGCAAAGCAATGGAATTAGCTGGCGGTGACACTTCGGCAACGGAAGATGCACCAACTGGAGATGACGCCAAAGCGAAGGCAGCAGCAGCGGCCAAAGCTAAAGCCGCCGCGGCAGCGAAAGCCAAGGCAGCGGCAGCCGCAAAGGCCAAGGCAGCTGGAACCGATGCAGCCGATGCAGGCGGCGATGATGAAAAGGCAAAAGCAATTGCGGCAGCGAAGGCGAAAGCAGCGGCGGCAGCCAAAGCAAAAGCGGCAGCAGGCGGGAAAACTGGCGCTGCAGCGGAACCGGCAGCTGAGGTGAAGCCATCTGTTAATCAGCCATACTTAGATAAGTATGTGAAAGTAATTGCGGAACACTTAGGACCAGATGTTTTAGAAGATTCTTATATTAATAAACTTTCCAAAGATGTTCCGACACTTGTAGCGAAGCATGATACATATTTCAAAGTAGCTCAATTTTTAAAATATAATGAGCTGCTTGGGTTTGATTATCTGTCAGAGCTGCATGGAACAGATTTTGAAACACATATGGAAGTCTATGTTCACTTATACTCATACAAAAACCGGCAATCGGTGGCATTGAAAGTGAAGATTGACCGAGATGAACCAACAATCGAATCCTTGCAGCCACTCTGGGCCGGAGCGAACTGGCCTGAATGTGAAGCATACGATTTACTCGGCATTAAATTTATAGGACATCCGGATTTACACCGGATCATGCTTGGAGAAGATTGGGTTGGCCATCCACTGCGTAAAGATTATGAACAGTATGATGTGGAGGTGTAACCAATGATTAGAACAGAAGAAATGCTGCTAAATGTCGGTCCCCAGCACCCAAGTACGCACGGAGTATTCCGCCTTGTAGTTAAAATTGATGGGGAAATCATCACAGAAGCAAGGCCTGTCATCGGTTATTTACACCGTGGAACGGAAAAATTAGCCGAGAACCTGCAATATACACAGATTATTCCTTATACCGACCGGATGGACTACCTCTCGGCGATGACCAATAATTACGTCATCTGTCATGCGGTTGAAACGATGATGGGAATCCAGGTGCCTGACCGTGCGGAATACCTGCGCGTACTTGCGATGGAGTTAGGGCGGATTGCCAGTCACCTTGTTGCCTGGGGAACGTATGTCCTTGACCTTGGGGCGACAAGTCCATTTATTTATGCCTTCCGCGATCGTGAAATGATTATCAATATGCTAAACGAGTTATCAGGTGCCCGTTTGACCTTCAATTACATGCGTGTCGGCGGTGTGAAATGGGATGCTCCTGAGGGCTGGATTGAAACGGTAAGAGATTTTGTTCCATATATGCGCGAGCAGTTGAAAGGCTACCACGACCTTGTTTCCGGAAATGAAATCTTTTTGGATCGGGTAAAAGGTGTTGGCAAGTACACGAAAGAAGAAGCCCTTCAATACTCGCTCAGCGGACCGAATCTTCGCAGCACAGGGGTAAAGTGGGATCTTCGTAAAGATGAGCCATATTCGATTTATGATCGCTTTGACTTTGATGTTCCAACATCAGAGGACGGGGACTGCTTAGCGCGCTACCACTTACGGCTTGAGGAGATTACTGAATCGCTGAAAATCGTTGAGCAGGCTGTGGAACAATTCCCTGCTGAAGGGGACATTCTTGCCAAGGTTCCCAAAATCATTAAAGTACCAAAAGGGGAAGGGTTTGTCCGAATTGAATCACCCCGCGGGGAGATTGGCTGCTATATTTACAGTGACGGGAAGAAGGAACCGTACCGCTTAAAGTTTAGGAGACCATCATTCTATAATCTACAAATTCTTCCGAAATTACTAGTAGGCGAAAATATTGCAAACTTGATAGCCATTTTAGGAGCAGTGGATATTGTCCTTGGGGAGGTTGACGGCTAATGATTCAAGATTTGCTCCAATCAAGCCCTGGCTGGGCAAACTTTGGAATTTTCTTTTTACTCGGTGTCATCTTGCTGCTAGTCGTTTTAGGTTTCGTTACCTACGGAATCTTAGCCGAGAGAAAAGTAATGGGATATATGCAATTGCGTCACGGCCCTAACCAATTGGGCGGCCGCTGGGGATTATTGCAAACTGTTGCAGACGTATTAAAGCTTTTATTAAAAGAAGATGTAATTCCGAAAGCAGCAGATCGGCCATTATTTATTTTGGCGCCGATTATTGCCTTTGCACCGTCATTCATGGTGCTCGCAACGTTACCGTTTACCGACAAGTTTCAATTTGCCGATATCGGAGTCGGCTTGCTTTATTACATTGCCATTTCTGGCTTAACGGTTTTTGGGATGCTGCTCGGCGGCTGGGCCTCGAATAACAAGTACGCCCTCTTAGGTGGCATGCGTGCGGCGGCCCAAATGATTTCTTATGAAATCCCGCTCGTCATGTCGGTATTAGGGGTTATCCTGTTAGCAGGAAGTTTAAACTTAAATGATATCGTACTGCAGCAAAAGCATGGCTGGTTTATTCTCTTGCAGCCAATTGGCTTTATTGTCTTTTTTATCGCTTCGATTGCGGAATTAAACCGGACACCGTTTGACTTACCAGAGTCGGAAAACGAACTGGTTGCCGGCTACTTCGTGGAATACGCTGGATTCCGCTGGGCGTTCTTCATGCTTTCCGAGTATGTGTATGTATTTGGGATGTCGACACTGATTACCGTCATTTTCCTAGGCGGCTGGCTGGCGCCATTTGCATTCCTTAGCTTCATTCCTGGAGCAGTATGGTTTGCACTTAAATTCTGTTTAGTAGTCTTCATCTATTTTTGGATCCGGAGTACGCTGCCGCGTTTCCGTGTCGACAGATTGATGGAATTCGGCTGGAAAGTCCTATTGCCAATCGCATTAGCCAACATCTTCCTAACCGCCATCATCAAATCACTATTTTTCTAATGGTGCCTGACACCAATAACAATATTTAAACTGTCAAAAGGGGTGAAAAACGTGCTTGGAGTATTTAAAGGCTTGAAATATACCCTGAAGCAATTATCGCGCGAGAAGGTTACGTATGATTATCCGAATAAGCCGCTTCCACTGCCGGACCGCTTTCGCGGCATCCAAAAGTTCTATCCGGAAAAGTGTATTGTCTGCAATCAGTGCATGAATATTTGCCCGACAGATTGTATTGATTTAACAGGTAAGAAGCATCCGGACCCAACGAAAAAGGGGAAGATCATCGACACATATGATATTAACTTCGAAATCTGTATCCTATGTGACTTGTGCACAGAGGTATGCCCAACGGAAGCAATCGTCATGACGAATAACTTCGAGCTCGCTGCATACAGCCGCGACATGTTATTTAAAAATCTGGAATGGCTGGATGAAAACGACGAAAACGTACGGCAGGTGAATAAACCATGACATTCTCAGGCGAATTCGTCGCATTTATGGGACTCGCACTCGTTGCGATTATCGGCGGCGTACTGCTGTTAAATCTTAATAAAGTTATCCATATGGTTGTGGCCCTGATCTTCACGTTCGTGGCCATCGCCGGGATTTACGTACTGCTTTCCGCGGAGTTTATCGCGGCAGTGCAAATCTTAATCTATTCAGGGGCGATCACAATCATTATGCTGTTCGGCATCATGTTAACGAGGCATAACGATGACAGTGAACCGAAAACAGGCAGATTACGAAAGTTTCTCTTGTTTCTTGGCGTGCTCGGCTTTGCCTTTGCGGTTTACATTGGCATCTATAATTTCAATATTGAACAGGTTCCGACCAAGCTCCATGAAAATAACACGTTGCAGATTGGGCAGGCGCTCTACTCAAAATATATTATTCCGTTTGAGTTAACATCTGTATTGCTTTTAGTGGCTCTAGTCGGTTCGATTGTCTTAGCGAAAAATGATAAGAAGAAGGAGGCGGATGAGGAATGAGTTCAGTTCCCGCTTCAGCCTTCCTGGCCTTGGCACTAATTTTATTTTGCATCGGCTTATACGGTGCATTGACAAAGAAAAATACCGTAATCGTTCTAATCTCAATTGAGCTCATGCTGAACGCTGTTAATATTAATCTGGTAACCTTCAGCAAATATGGCATGGCACCGTCGATTACAGGACAAATCTTTGCCTTGTTTGCCATCAGTGTGGCAGCAGCAGAGGCAGCGGTAGGTCTGGCAATTCTAATTGCCCTCTATCGCAACAAGAAAACCGTCGACATCGACGAAATGGACACAATGAAACATTAAAAAGACTCAGGCATCCTCAGGAAGTAACAAACACACGGGTCCTGAGCGTATTCGATCATACTTCGGGCCGTCACAAGCACGGAACGCCCGAAGCGGAATCGACAAAATTCGGATGGTCACTCATTACCATCCAAGGGGTTGATAATATTGGAAAATGCATGGCTTATCCCGCTTTTCCCGCTATTATCGTTTTTGATCCTTCTTCTATTCGGTAAGCGGCTGAAGGACGCGAGCGCATATGTGGGGATTCTCTTCACGCTCGCATCGCTGATATATTCCATTTTGGTCTTATTCCAGCGCTTTTCAGAGCCAACCTACGGGACAAATTTTGAATGGCTCACAATAGGAGATCTGCATCTTACAGCGGGCTTCGAAGTCAATCAATTAAATGCATTAATGCTGGTAATCGTTTCGCTCGTAAGTTTCTTGGTACATACGTACTCGAAAGGGTACATGCATGGCGACGAGCGCTTCTCAGTATTCTATGCCTATTTAGGATTATTTACCTTTGCGATGCTGGGGCTGGTGATTTCACCAAACCTGCTGCAAACCTATATTTTCTGGGAGCTAGTTGGTGTTGGTTCCTTCTTATTAATCGGATTTTATTTTTACAAAGAAGAAGCGAAAGCGGCTGCCAAAAAGGCATTCATCATGACTCGGATCGGTGATGTCGGTCTGTTTATCGGGATGATTCTTCTTTTCTGGGAAACGAAAAGCTTTGAATACAGCGTTATTTTTCATTCAGTTGAAACAGGCGCCATTCCAACATCTATGATTACCTTAATTGCGATTTTAATTTTTATCGGGGCCGTCGGAAAATCCGGTCAGTTCCCGCTTCATACTTGGCTTCCAGATGCAATGGAAGGTCCGACACCGGTTTCGGCTTTAATCCACGCTGCTACCATGGTTGCCGCTGGTGTATATTTAGTCGCAGCACTATTCCCATTGTTCTTAGCAAGCCCAACCGCACTGCTTACGATTGCCGTCATTGGAGCGTTTACCGCCATTTTTGCGGCAAGCATTGGGTTAGTGCAAACCGATATCAAACGAGTGCTTGCCTACTCAACGGTCTCACAGCTTGGCTACATGATGTTAGCTCTCGGCTCTGCCGGCTATGTGGCAGGTGTATTCCACTTAATGACCCATGCCTTCTTTAAGGCTTTGCTGTTCTTAGCAGCAGGTTCGGTCATTCATGCAGTTCACACGCAAAACATTGAGGAAATGGGCGGACTTTGGAAAAAATTAAAGCTGACCGGGCCGTTATTCTTAATCGGAACACTCGCGATCAGCGGAGTGCCGTTATTATCCGGTTTCTTTTCAAAAGATGAAATTTTAGCTGCTGCATGGGAAGGCGGACATCCAATCCTGTTCTTGCTTGCGCTCATTGCTGCATTCATGACGGCATTCTATATGTTCCGTTTGTTCTTCCTAGTTTTTACCGGCGAAGCGCGCGGCGATCAAGCACATGTGCACGAGTCGCCAGCTAATATGACGATGCCGATGATGATCCTTGGTGTACTCGCAGTCGTCGCGGGGTATTTGAACACACCATGGTTCGGTACGTTCCTTGGCGATTGGCTGGTGGACGGCAATGAAACACTTGCCCGCCATGCCCATACGGAAGGTCCTGTCTGGATCATGATCGCAGCAACGCTCGTTTCATTAGCAGGAATCTATTTGGCCTACTTGATGTACTATAAGCGTTCCATTGCCCGCAACTGGTTAAGCGGCACAGGGGACACTTTACACAGTATCTTATTTAATAAGTATTACGTTGACGAGTTCTATCAATATACCGTTGTCGCGGCGTCTAAAGCACTCAGCTACTTCTTACGATTCATTGATGTCTTCGTTGTGGAAGGACTTGTCAAAGGCGTGGTCGGGATTGTCCAAGGACTCGGCAGGGCTGGCTCCAAGCTGCAATCCGGACAGGTACAGACCTATGGGGCCGTCGCCTTTATCGGTCTCGCACTGCTCGTCGTCATCTTTGCATTTACAGGGGGGTACTTACGATGAATTTATCAGCAGTTCTTTCAATCCTAGTATTCTCCCCAATACTCGGTATCATTGTCTTGGCAATCATGCCAAAATCAGTTGAAAAACCAATCAAAATCGTTGGTTTTTTAGCGACGCTGCCAGCGCTATTCTTGGCGCTTGCTTGCTATCTCCATTTTCAATGGGGCAAAAATCTGGCAGACTTTAACGTGGCCAAAGAGTGGATTCATTTCCGCGGTATGAATACGGAAGAGCCCTACTTCGCGGTCAACTATGAGCTGGGCTTAAGCGGTTTTCAGCTTCTGCTTGTCGTGTTAACCGCCGTAGTGGCGAGCCTCGCAGCAATTGCCGCGGTACGGTTTGTCAAAAAGGAATCGAAAGGCTTTTTCATGCTCTTTCTTCTGTTAGAAATAGGAATGCTCGGGGTATTTACCGCTGAGAACTTAATCCTATTTTTCATCTTTTTCGAAATTACCCTTATCCCAACGTTCTTTTTAATCGGAAAATGGGGTTATTTTGAAAAAGAAAAAGCGGCATACAGTTTCTTAATTTACAACGGGTTAGGCTCTGCTGTCCTCCTGATTGTGATTATGATTTTGTTTGCGAAAACAGGTACTACCAACATCGAGATGCTGAGACAAATGATGGCAGACCCAAGTGCACCGCTGTCCGGTGACTTGAAAATGGGCCTATTCATCGGTCTATTAATTGCCTTCGGTGTCAAGTTACCAATCTTCCCATTACACAGCTGGATGTTAAAGGTGCACGTACAGGCACCGCCAGCAGTCGTTATGATTCACTCTGGGATTCTATTAAAAATTGGGGCTTACGGATTAATCCGTTTTGGATTGGGGATTTTCCCTAAGCAGTTTGATACCCTTGCGACACTGATTGCTGTCCTGGGTGTAATCAACCTTCTTTACGGAGCGTTCCTAGCCTTCATCCAAACAGATTTTAAAATGGTTCTCGCTTATTCGTCGATTTCCCACATGGGCATCGTGTTGATCGGCCTTGCGGCGATGAATACGGCTGGGGTACAGGGAGCGATTTTTCAAGTAATCTCGCACGGGTTAATTTCGGCGTTATTGTTCTTCATCGTCGGCATCCTGTACGAGCGTACTGATACATCACTTCTTGAGAACCTGGGCGGAATGGCGAAGGGGATGCCGCTTGCGGCTGGTTTCTTACTGGCAGGCGGGATGGCCTCACTGGGACTTCCAGGCATGTCCGGCTTTGTTAGTGAATTTATGGCCTTCCTAGGGCTTTTCAAAGAAATACCATGGCTTGCCGCTGTCGGAACGATTGGGATTATCTTGACTGCCGCGTACGTATTGCGCGCTGTCTTAGGAATCACCTACGGTAAGGCGCATCGTGAGTTCGGTGGTGTGATTGACTTAAAAGGTGTCGAATTTGTACCGGTTGTGGTACTAATGGCTTTAATTGTGTTAATTGGGGTTTATCCAAGTGTTCTAAGTTCTCCGCTGCAAACAACACTAGAAACCATCATGTTAGGGTTAGGAGGGTGATGAAGAATGGATTTAACGACATTGAAATCATTTAACTGGAGTGTCATGACACCAGAGTTCATCATCCTCGGTGTGGCAGCAGCATTGACATTAATCGATTTATTTCTACCGAAAAAACAAGACCGCCGCTTCCTTGGCTGGATTGGAATCCTTGGCATTTTAGCCGCCATTGTATCGGTTGTATCGCTACTCAATACGGGAGCGACATCGATTTTGGATGACAGCTTCACGTTGGATTCCTTTGGCAAAGCCTTTAAGTTAATCCTGCTTGTCGGTTCAGGGCTCGTCATGTTCCTTGCTGTCAGCTACGAGGCAAAGGAAGGGATGGAAACCTACCGCGGCGAGTTTTATTACTTATTCTTAACCGCCTTGCTCGGTGCAATGGTAATGACCTCTAGCGGTGATTTAATTACGTTATTCATTGGACTGGAATTGTTAACTGTTTCTTCCTATATCCTAGCGGGCATCCGCAAGCACAATATAAAATCAAATGAGTCGGCGATGAAATACGTCATCAATGGCGGGATTTCAACCGCAATCACCTTGTTTGGGATGAGCTATGTGTATGGATTAACAGGAACAACGAACCTGTTCGACATTGCCCAGACACTGTCTGCCGTGACAGATGCCCAGCATGCGTACCTGCTCGGGCTGTCATTCTTAATCATTTTTGTAGGTTTATCGTTTAAATTAGCGGCTGCTCCGTTCCATATGTGGGCACCGGATGTTTACCAAGGAGCACCGACACCGGTTACGGCCTTCCTAAGTGTCGTTTCAAAATCAGCCGGATTTGTCATTGTGATTCGCCTCTTGATTGCCGTCTTTTACAATGCGGCACCAACAGGGGCAAACGGCGAAGGGATCCTGTTTAAAATGCAGGATTACCTCGCGGTGATCGCTGCAGTTACCATGATTGTCGGAAATGTTGTGGCGTTAAGGCAGACAGATATTAAGCGCTTGTTCGCCTACTCCAGTATCGCCCACGCTGGGTATATACTGGTCGCCTTAACGAGTATGAGCTCGAACATGCTATTTTCGATCTGGTTCTACCTGCTTGCCTATATGTTAATGAACCTTGGCGCTTTTGCGGTCATTCAGCTGATCACGGAACAGTCCGGATCAAGTAAGATTGCTGATTTCGCGGGTCTTTACCGCCGTTCACCGGTTCTCGCCGTCATCATGGGAATACTGCTTGTTTCTTTGGCAGGTTTTCCAGGTACAGCTGGATTCATCGGAAAATTAAATATCTTTGTCGGGGCTTTTTACGGCACACCACACTATGTGCTGGCCTCGATCATGATTGCAACAACCGTCGTTTCGTACTTCTACTATTTCGGCATCATGACGCAAATGTTCTTCCGCCCGGCCGCGGACGAGCGTAAATTGAATATCCGTTTCGGAATCGTCGTTGTATTATTAGTTGCCGTCGTGGGGTCAGTCTTATTTGGAATCGCGCCAAATATTGCACTCGACTTCTTGAACAACCTGCAGTAATTTTTGAAAAAGAAACTCGGGGAGCAGGGTCTGAACCTTGGCTTATCCAGGGAGATTATTTCCCGGGGAAATAGGAAATCGATCCAGTTGGCCGCTTTGGGGAAGGCGGCTGATCGGGATATGTGGTCAAATATAGGGGTAAACATAGAAAAAGAAGAGGCTGGGGGAGCCTCTTCTTTTTGCGCTATAAAGCTAAACCGTTCTCTTTAATCCTCCGACAATTTTTCTTTTACTTCCCCAATCCCTTCCTTTACTTTCCCTTTCACTTTATCAAATTTACCATCCGTTTCAGTAGAATGGTCATCGGTTGCCTTTCCCCATTGTTCCTTTGCTTCCCCTTTTACCTGATCAAATCCGCCTTTAACTTTATCTTTATTCATCTGAATTTCCTCCTTTATCTATTTTGCTCTATAAAATTAGTACCCTATCTGAATTTGCCTCAAACCTAGAGGTTGTCTAGCTGATCTTTCTTTTGACCATCGGTAATGCCATTATCTTGATCGACGCCATCACCGACCCCTTTTTCTTTTAATTTAGTTTCTACATCCTTCTGGATATCCTTGATATTCTCTTTTGCCTGCTCGAGGGAGTCGTTAGATGTGTTCTTAGTATGGTTATCGACCGCATCTTTTTGCTGGCCATCACTAATACCATTATCCTGGTCGACCCCATCACCGCACCCGGCTAAACCGCCAAAAGTCAGTAACGCTGCCATTCCACCAGCTAACAATGCCTTTTTACTCATCGTTTCTCCTCCTTTTGTTATTCAATTGCTAAAGTATATTCCCAGCGAAACTGCCCGCGAAACCTATTTTCTAGGATGTTTGAAATGAAAGAGACCGGGTATATCACCTAGCAAACAAGCATGAGATATGAAAAGGAGCGATGTTGATGAACGTAAAAGATATGATAGCTGGCTGGTACATATACACTGATCAGATTCCTCACCTGCTATTTGCACTTCTGGTCTTATTAATAGGCTGGCTAATCGCAAAAGGGATAGGAAAAGCTGTGACGTCACTATTAAAGAAAACAAGGATCGATGACAGGTTGTTTTCAAGCTTTGGAAATGGTAGAAAGTATTCATCTGAAACGATCATTGGAAAAATTGTTTACTATGCGTTATTGGTAGTTGTTTGGATTATCTTTTTTAACATGTTGAGCTTAAGCATGATTGCCCAACCGCTTGTTAGCATGGTGTCAACGATAACAGGGGCAATTCCACATCTATTAAAAGCGGCTCTTATTCTATTATTCGCTTGGGTGGTTGCCTACCTGCTGCGCATGCTTTTCAAAAAAGGCGCTGCAATGCTGCAGTTAGACTCACGATTGGTTAAATGGAAAATGGCAGAAAACCCAGTCGAAGCCCAAAATGGTGTTGATCGAATTGCCCAGGGTGTCTTCTATTTTGTTCTGTTATTATTTTTACCTGCCGTATTAGGAGCATTGCAAATCGATGGAATCTCTGGTCCATTTACTCATGCCCTAACTTCCATGGTTGCGTTTATTCCTAAATTATTTGCGGCCGCATTGATTGTCTTGATCGGCTGGGTGATTGCGAAACTAGTCCGCGATATTTTAACGAACTTCTTAAAAAGCTTAGGAGCTGATTCGTTAGGTCAGCGTTTTGGCATCATGAAAAATCAGGAAGATACGAATCTATCAACGATGATCGGGAATATTGTCTTTATCTTCATCTTAATCCCAACGATCATTACGGCTTTGGAAAAGCTGGATTTGAAAGGAATCTCTGAACCTGCAATTGCGATGTTAAATCACATCTTGACGTTAATTCCTAATGTTGTGGTTGCAATCATTCTTATGTTAGTAGGTATCTGGCTTGGAAAGTGGATTGAAAAAATGGTCGTTCAAATGCTCTGGCGTTTACGATTTGACAGCATCTTTCACCAGATTGGCATTGGTACATTAACACCGGAAGGTTCAAAGTTCACCCTATCACAAATAGTCGGGCTGCTTGTTAAAATTGTCGTCGTGTTACTATTTGCGGTCGAAGCCTTACAAATTGTTCATTTAGACTTCTTAGTAACGCTGGCAACAGGGGTAATTGCTTATCTGCCAATGTTATTAGCTGCGATTTTAATTTTAGGTGTAGGGCTATATGTTGGTCATTTAATCGAACGTATTTTACAAAATGTTATTAAAAATAATTCCTCGCGCACCCTGGCAGCGATCGCCAAATATACGATTTTCGCGATTACGATCTTTATGGCATTAGACCAGCTAGGTGTCGCACACTCCATTGTAAATGCCGCCTTCATTCTCGTTCTAGGCGGGTTGGCGCTGGCCTTCGGTCTGGCCTTTGGTCTAGGCGGAAAAGCATTTGCCGCTAAATATTTAGAAAAACTAGATAATAAGCTTGGGAAAAAATAATCAATAATAGACCATGGCAATCCGGAATCCAGCGGGATTCCGGATTGTTATTTTTTGAGGGGGGATTCCTTAATGCTGTGGTTGAACATATTGACCATTATCCTTTTAATTGTCTTAACTGGGTTTTTCGTGGCGATTGAGTTCGCCATCGTCAAAGTAAGAACCTCAAGGATCGACCAACTGATGGCGGAAGGAGAGCAGCGGGCCGCGGCCGCAAACAGAGTGGTTACACACCTCGATGAGTACCTATCGGCTTGCCAGCTCGGAATCACCGTGACGGCCTTAGGACTTGGGTGGCTAGGGGAACCAACGGTGCAGAGGCTGTTTCATCCCGTCCTGGCCGCATTTCGGTTAAATGAAACGGTTACCCATTTCTTATCGTTTACGCTGGCGTTTGTCGTTGTTACCTTTATTCATGTCGTGGCGGGGGAATTGGCGCCCAAAACCTTCGCCATCCAAAAGGCGGAGCAAATTACACTTGGGTTCGCTAAACCAATTATCTGGTTTTATAAACTCATGTTTCCGTTTATTTGGCTGTTAAACCATTCGGCCCGTCTGCTTGTCGGTATTTTTGGTCTAAAGCCGGCTTCAGAGCATGAGATGGCCCACTCGGAAGAAGAACTGCGCATCCTCTTGTCGGAAAGCTATAAGAGTGGTGAGATTAATCGGAATGAATGGCGCTATGTGAACAATATCTTTGAGTTTGATGAACGGGTCGCAAAAGAAATCATGGTGCCGCGGACAGAAATGTGCTGCATATCGGTGGGCGATACGATGGAAGAGATTGCCGAGAAGCTTCACAGTGAGAAATTCACTCGTTATCCTGTGGTTGATGGGGATAAGGATCATGTACTTGGGATGTTGAACGTAAAAATGTTGTTAACTCAACGGTTTATGACTAAAAGCTCTCTCCAAGAATGGAAACTTGAATCCCATCTTCAGCCTGTGATTACCGCGATTGAAACGATCCCGATTCGGAATTTATTGTTGCTGATGCAAAAGGAACGAACCCATATGGCGATATTGCTTGATGAATATGGCGGTACTTCTGGGCTGGTAACGGTGGAAGATATTATTGAAGAAATCGTCGGTGAGGTAAGAGACGAATTTGATGGGGATGAGGTTCCCGCGGTTCGGACTATTACGGCGGGGAGCCACTATATTATTGATGCGAAGGTAGCTATTCAAAACGTAAATGAATTATTGGATATTGAGTTAAGTGCGGAAGGCATCGATACGCTGGGCGGCTGGTTTTTAACCAAAAGGTCGCCACGGGTTGCCATCGATGCGGTGGTAGAGGCAGAGGGCTATGAATTTAAGGTGATAGAGTCGGAGGGATACCATATTAAATACGTAGAAGTGAAAAAAAGCCAGACCCAAAAGGTGATTAATGAATAATTTTTGCACACTCTGTTGATTGTAGCGGGAGTACGGGGCAGAGGAGGCTTCCCGTTCCGCACACGAACCGCTCGCGCCTGGAGCGGAAATCAACAGACTAAAAAAGAAGGTGGCCCTAAAAGTTAAACTTTGGGGACACCTTCTTTAATTAAGGCATATGATTCACTGGCAGTTCAAGATCCTTTTGGAACTCCTTCATAATCGAAATATCCTCATGAAACACCTTCAGGATGACCTCCTTGACCCCATATATCAACAGCTGATCTCCTTCGTGAAGCCTTGTTTGATAGAGATGCGTGCGAATCTTAATGTCGCCGCGCTGAATAAACAAAACAACCAGTTCCAGCTCTTCGTGGTTCCGGACCGCTTCCTGAAACGTTTGGTGTACAAGCGAAGAGGTTTCATAAATAGAAAGATTGAGCAGCAGATCCTCTTTATTTTTCAAAAAAACATCGCGGACAGGCAGATCCGCCAGTTCAATATTCTGCTTCATTTCTCGATTGAAAAAACCAGCCAGGACCCGCCGAACGCTTGCTATTTTTAACACTCCAAAAACCACAATAACAGCGCCTGCACTGAAAAAGATTTCCTGTGCCCGCAGGCCTTCTGATAAAAATTGGCTAATCGATGAAACAATCACAGCGAGGGAAAACGCACCGAACAAAATAAGAAAGATCGCCAGTTTTCGGCGTATCGGGTGCCCCAAGATCAGCTCCGATTCCCCGGTTGTAAAGCCGGTTCCCGTCATCAGCGAAATCACCTGAAACCTCGAGACCTCCACTTTCAACCCCGTTAAGCGAAATAAAATCACAAAGATCTCAATGACAGCAAGAATAATCACCAGGTAGATGAACAAAAATAGTAAATTCATTGCTAGCACCTCACAAAAATGGTTGGGGCTGCTCGAAGCCCCAACCTGTTGCCGTTACTGTAATTTCTCATTATAAAATTGAACCGAGTACATCGCACCTTCGTCGACCATTTTGTTATCTTCTACATCATGTGGAAGCGGGTGACCGCCTTTATGAATCGGAAGCTCTTCACTTTTTTGATAGACAGTTGGCAGAATTTTTCGCTTCCAATCTCTTAATATTGTTTCTGCCTTGATCCGATTGGGCTTATTGCTTAGCCACAGTGCAGCCGAGGCACCAACTCCAACAGCTAATAGTGAGCTCATACTTAAGACACGTTTCATCTAAATTACCTCCTTAAGATTTGAACAATCTATTTTAATTAATAAATACCCATATGGATGAAGGATTAAACGTTTAAATGAACACATAAGCGGGGATAAGGTCTAATGAGGAGGGATTCTTTTGGAAAAATATATTGGTGCAAACAAGTGGAAGTGGTTAGAGTGGAACAGCGAGAAGATCATCCAACTCCCCCCATCCAATAATGAGGATCCTGTTATGACTGTTTGGCTGAGGCAGGTTGGAAAAGATAAAGCCAATAGTTTGCGCGTAACCAGCTTAGCGAATGGCGAAAAAGTCATCAACGGTTCCCTCATTTTTCAACAAAGTTATACAGACGAAACCGATTATAAAATTTTTCATTTCTTTTTAACAACCAATCAATTAATAACCGTTGACCTTGAAATCACCTCGCTGGATCGAGACAACCTTAACCGCCAATTAGCGCGGACGAATAATGCCGTTGAAGGTTTTTTACTTTTTCTCGGAGAACTGATGAATGGAATGCTGGTGGAGATTGATCAGTTTGAGGAAACCCTTAAAACACTGATCTGGAATGTGAGAAAAAGAAACGAAATTGGGATCCTTGAACTTGTCTATAAACGCCGGCATGAACTGTTAGTCTGCAAAAACCTGTTAATTCCAATCAATGAAGTAAAAATGGCTATCGACGAAGTCAATTTCCCTGACATTATGGAAGGAGAATTTTTTTCGTGTACGAGCAAACGGATTGAGCGGGCCAAGGTCCTGCTCAATGAGTATGAACATGAGCTTGACTCGCTGATTAATTTAGAAGAGGTGATTTCCTCTCATCGCGGAAATGAAATTATGAAAACCTTAACGGTGATGACGACGATTTTTACACCGATAATGGCCTATGGGTCGTTATGGGGCATGAATTTTAAGTATATGCCGGAACTCAACTGGCGCTACGGCTATATTTTCTCGATTGTTATGATCATCATTTCAACAGCCCTTTTGTATTATTTTATTAAAAATAAAGGCTGGACAGGCGACCTGTTAAAGGGGAAAAAGAAAGGGTCCTTTTTTAAATAAATGGTTTGAGGACGAAGCTGAAGTGGTACTACACTAACAAGGCTAGCAAAAAGCTAACCTGAATGAAGATTCTAGTAAACGGAAGAGGGTGGTAGAAATATGTGGTTGCTTGTTCGGTAAACCCTGTTGAATGACTAGGGATGAAAAACAGCAGTCTTGGAAAAAAGGAGGAAATAACGATGACTACGAATTATACTAAAACGAACACGTTGGATGAAGCAGGCATTAAAGATGACGACACCCTTTACAAGCAGAAGGAAAACGAGCAAAATTCGATGAACAGCGAGAACAACCTGCAGCAAAGGAATGGTCATCGAGACGATGATCTTCCGTTTATGGATCGGCAAGGTTCGCAGCAGGAGAATCAAGAACATCAAGAACAGTTTAGGCAAATTGGACAATCAAGGGATATTCAGGGTTCAGAAAACAGTGACCCTTATGGGCAAGCCAATCATGAGAGGGCTTCGCAAAATGATCAGCGGGACCGTCAAGAACAAGGACAGCACCTGTCTGGTTATAACATCGCCAAGAGCGATGGGCGCGACTTTCAAACACAAGATGACGTAGAAAGAAACAATGGAGATCCCCATCCTGAAAAGCAGGTAGATGAATTTTATCAGCGCTATGCTCAAGATGATCCGCTTGATAAACAAATCTAAAAACCGGATTCATGGGAATCGAAGCTTACTATAAATAAGGCTTGCACCTAACTAGTGGTGCAAGCCTTTTCATCTATATATATCCGGCAAAAAAATAACGGCCCAAAGAAATGGCCGTTACCTCTATCTATTGAAGCGGATCTGGAGTTAAACCCCTTTCCTCTTTCAGCTCAGTACCCGTTTTGGCTTTCGTCATTTGCTTGCCAAGTCTTTTTACTTCATCAAAGTTCTGCGCCATCGAACCATTTTTCTCCGTTTCGACTTTCAACTTTGTTTTTAATTTATTCAGCTCATCCATAATTTCCTCCTCCTTCCAGCTGTGGTAGCTTTTGTATACCCTCTTACTGGAATTTTAAACTATACCATTAGGGCTGGGTCACAAGGACTATTCGATAGATTAGTATTGTTGGGTATAATGGTAGAGAAGCAAAAGCGAAGCAGAGGGACGGTTCTCATGCTTCGGAAGCATGAGAACCGTCCCTCTGCTTCCAAAATTTTTTTGAAAAAGTAGGTTTAGAGTGTTTAAAATGTGGTTATATACAAAATAAATATCTTGAGGTGATGATGGAATGAATCTAAGTATAGATGTACATCAGCAAAACGAAGAAGTAACCGTGATGCTAGCAGGAGAAATTGATGCTTTTACAGCACCAAACCTTAGAGAGGAGTTATTGCCGCTCGCTGAAGGGGAAAATAGAATCATCAGTATTAATCTTAAGGACGTTTCCTATTTAGATAGTACGGGTCTTGGTGTGTTTGTCGGCTTATTTAAGAAGCTCAAGGAAAATGGTGGAGAATTAAGACTGGTTGAGTTATCTGATCGACTAAAACGGCTTTTTGAGATTACAGGTCTAGGCAACATTATGAATATTTCAGCAAATTAAAGGGTGGGGGACGATGAAACAAGTGATGGACTATATTGAAATGAAGATTCCAGCAAAACCAGATTATGTCGGTGTAATTAGATTAACGTTATCAGGGATTGCCAGCCGCATGGGTTATACATATGAGGAGATTGAGGATATTAAAATTGCTGTCAGTGAAGCGACAACAAATGCGGTCCAGCATGCATACTCCACAGAGGAAGGCGGCGAAGTCACCTTAGGGTTCGGCATTTATGAGGACAAGTTAGAAATTATGGTAGCTGATAGCGGAAAGAGCTTTAATTTTATTCAGACCAGAAACGAACTAGGCCCTTATACGGAATCAAGTACGGTTGAACAACTTTCAGAGGGAGGGTTAGGTCTGTTTTTGATCGAAACACTGATGGACGAGGTCCGTGTTTTGAATCATTCCGGTGTAACGGTCTTCATGGCGAAGTATCTAAGTGGGGAGCGTGAAAATAATGGGACAGCAGCCACAACTCGTGAAGCGAACTAAGGAAGAAATCGACGCTCTGATTCTGGAATTTCAACAAAAGGAGAACCCCTTAGCCCAAACCATTTTAGTCGAACATTATACCGCCCTAGTTGGGAGCCTTGCCCGAAAATATTCAAAAGGACGAGAATTTCATGAAGACATCATGCAAGTCGGAATGATTGGCTTATTAGCCGCAATCAGAAGGTATGACAAAGGTGCCGGGAAGTCCTTTGAATCCTTTTTAATTCCGACGGTCATCGGAGAAATCAAACGGTTTTTACGTGATAAAACATGGAGCGTCCATGTCCCGAGACGAGTGAAGGAAGTTTGGCCAAAGATTAAAACCGTCGTGGACGAGCTGACTAATAAATACCAGCGTTCTCCCAAAATCCAAGAGATTGCTGAGTACATGGAGTTATCGGAAGAGGAAGTTCTGGAAGCAATGGAAATGGGGAAAAGCTACCAAACTGCTTCTGTCGACCTGCCGATTGAAACCGGTTCAGAGGGAAATGTGGTCACCGCTTTAGATATACTCGGTTCCCCTGATGATGGTTTTGAAAAAGTAGACCGAAAACTATTGCTCCAAAGCGCGCTGCATGTTTTATCAGAGCGAGAAAAGGAAATTATTCATTGCACGTTTGTGGAAAATAAAAGCCAAAAAGAAACGGGTGAACAACTGGGAATCTCGCAAATGCATGTCTCCCGCTTGCAAAAAAAGGCGATCGAAAAGCTCCGCAAGGAACTCGCACGTGATTCCTATCAAGGATTAAACACTGTGTAAATAGAAGTAAAGGTGCCTGTCACCCACTCGGGTTAATGTTCTAACAAGGGTGGGGGACAGGCACCTTTTTCAAAGGGGATATGTTTATGAATATTGTCATTGTGGATGATAACATAACTAATCTAATGATTATTGAGAAAATCCTGCAGAAGGCGGGCTATGATCAATTAGTGTTGTTGTCATCTGCCAGAGAATTATATGATTATCTGCAGCTTGATGCTTCTGGTTCAGGTACAGACTCTGTGGAAGTTCCTGTTGATTTAATCCTAATGGACTTGATGATGCCTGAGATTGATGGACTAGAAGCCTGCCGGACAATTCTTGCCGATGAGCGGTACGAGGATTTGCCGATTATTATTGTAACGGCAATGGGGGATTCTTATAAGATGGCGGAGGCTATGGATGCCGGCGCGCTAGATTATGTGATGAAACCAATTAATAAAGTCGAGCTGCTGGCACGGATTCGCTCTGTTCTTCGGTTAAAGTATGAAAAGGATTTACGAAAGGAGCGGGATAAACGGATTCAGCATGAGTTGGACCTAGCCAAGCAGGTCCAACTGAGCATGCTAAGTGAGCCGATCCAAAAGGACGATGTGGCTATTTCGGCGGTCTACAGGCCTTCTTTTGAACTCGCAGGAGACCTGTATGCCTGGTATCCAATCAGCCCGGGCCGCTATGGGGTCATTTTGCTTGATATGATGGGCCATGGGATTTCGTCTTCACTCGTTTGTATGTACATATATTCGACATTAAAGGATGCGATTACAGGGATAGGCGATCCTGAAGCCGTAATAATGGAATTAAATCGAAGGATGAATCAGCTCCAGATGCCGGATAGTCTAGAAAACTATTATTTTACGGCGATTTATTTTGTACTAGATACAGCAGAGCAGACGATTGAATACGTAAATGCGGGCCACCCGGCTGGCATTGCCGTTGTTGATGACGAAGTGCAGTTGATGACGAGTGGCTGCTGTCCGCTTGGTTTTTTTGAGGAGATTGAGGTAACCAAAGGGGTTATTCCCTATAAAAAGGGAGCCCGAATTTTGCTGTTTACGGATGGTCTGTCGGAGGGACTTGAAGCGGAATATGAGGCTGCAATCGAAAAATTGATTCACAGTTTAAGTGAGCAGGCGATGGAGGAACCGAAGGAGCTGTTTGAACGGCTGCAGTTGAGTTCTGAGATGCTGCAGGATGCGAAGGATGATATGTGTTTGGTGATGGTTTCAACAAGTGGGGTCGATAGTGCCCGTGGTCGGGAAAAAATGATTCGGACGGGCAAGGTGAGGAAGCGATAGTACCAGTGTAGAGGGGAACATGGTAAGGGTAGGCACTTTCAGAGATTGATAGTGCCGGTGCGCAATAGGAAGAGAATAGGGAGGGTATTCTGAAAGGTTGTTAGTGCCCATGTGTGGGGAAAAAGAGAAGGACGACGGGCTCTATGAGAAGTTGATAGAGCCTATGGGCGTGGAAAAAAGAGTAGGATAGCATTCTGGGAGGTCGATAGAGCCCGTGCCCGTGGGGAAAAAGAGTAAAACGAGCATTACGAAAAATTCCCCCTTGCCCCGGACAAACACCAGCAAAAAAATAAAAGGTGCCAGCATTAAAACTGGCACCCGAATCAGTCTACTCTGCTAGATAAGCCTTGAACATCCAGCCATGCTTCTCCAAGGACGTCCGAATCGCAATAAACATATCCGCCGTCGGCTGATCGTCCTTCTCCTCGGCAACGGTAATCCCTTCAGTAAGTTCACCGCAGACCTTGTCAAAATCATCAGCCAGCGTCTGAACCATCTCCCCTGTGGTTTCATCCCCTGTCGCTTCCTTAATCGACGAAAGCTCTAACTGTTCCTTAAGCGTGGCCGTTGGTGCCTCACCTAGTGACAGCATCCTCTCTGCAATCGTGTCCAGATGCAGCGCGGCCTCCGTGTACAACTCTTGAAATTTAACATGAAGGCTAAAAAAGTTTTCTCCCTTTACATACCAGTGATAATGATGAAGCTTCATATAGAGAACCGAAAAGTTAGCCACTTGCTGGTTGAGAACCTCTGTTACTTGAACCTTTTCTTTTGTTTTCGCCATTTTATCATACCTCCAAATTAGTCATGCTAATAATTGAATACCCGGCAAACACCCAATTGAAACGATAAAAATTTTTAAAAAAAGAGGTTTCAAAAGGCAGAAAAGAGGGTAATAGAAGTAGGATAAATGAACTGGAATTAAAACTATTACTATAGTATCAAAATTATTTAAACCAATGAAACCTGCATTTTCACAGGTTAAAATAAGAGTATATTCATTGAGGGGGCGGTTACCATAAAGGGCTTGAACTTCAACATCCATGCAAAAATTATCGTCGGTTACTTATCGATCTTACTTTGCTTGGTACTGTCACTACTAACAGTAATTAATAGAATGACAGATTTGCAAAAAGAGGTAAACTATGTAGCCAATCACGATATCGAAATACACGATCTGGCCAATCAGATTCAAAAAAATGTGCTCGACATGGAAACGGGCATGAGAGGTTATGTGATAACGGGGGATGAGGAGTATCTGGATCCCTATAATCAAGGAAATCGAAGCTGGCTGGATAATTACAATAATCTCCATTCCCTGCTAGACAGCCGCAGTCAGCAGCGGAATTTGGAAGAAATAAAACCGTTAATCGTTAACTGGATCGAAACTTCCGGTGAATCTGTCATAAATGAAAAAAAGAGCAATAATACACGCCTTTTAAATGAACATTTCGCGGAAAACAAAGGCAAGAAGCTTACGGATCAACTGCGGACGCAGTTTCAATCCTTTCTGGCAACGGAAAAGAAATTGACAACAGGACGCATTAATCAACTTAATGAGCATACGAATAATTTAAAATTAATTTTATATGGAATTATTATTGTAGTATCAGCAGTTACCATTGTCATCTCGGTTGTTCTTTCTAACGCCATCGTTAAAACGATTAAACAGGTAGTAAGAACAATCAAAGATATAACCGAAGAAAATTCAGATGTCGACCTGACCACACGTTTAGAAGTAAAAACAAGAGACGAGACCCGGGAACTTGCTGAGGCAATGAACCACTTGCTTAACAGTCTCGAAAAGCATAACTGGGTGCAAAAAAGTCTAACCGACATTTCCACCTTATATCAAGGGATAACTGATATCAATGAGCTTACCAAGATCTTTATTAGCAAACTTGCTCCATTAGTTGGGGCAGCTTATGGGGTCGTCTATCTACGCCGCGAGCAAGGGGGCGAAGTGGACTTTGTAAAAGTGGCCGGTTATGCCGTCGCCGATGATGACCTCGTCAAGACTAAATTTCGCTTAGGTGAAGGAGTCATTGGTCAAGCGGCCGTTGATAAAAGAATTTTTCTAATCGAACAAATTCCAGATAATCATTTTAAAATAACAACCGGGTTAGGGGCTTCGAACCCGCGTAATCTATTAATTGCCCCGATCTTGTTTGATGATCGAGTAGAAGCAGTCGTCGAGCTGGCGGCACTCGAGCCGTTTCAAGCTCAGCATCTGACCTTACTCGATTTGATCCAAGATAAATTTGGCTCTTCGATTTCAACCGTAAGCGGACGAATGGAAGTAGAAAGGCTCCTGGCGGAATCCCAGGTCCTTACCGAAGAATTACAAGCACAGTCAGAAGAACTACAGGCACAATCGGAAGAATTACAAATGCAGCAAGAACAATTGCGGCTCTCCAATGATTATTTGGAAGAGCAGAAGGAATATGCTGAACAACGTGCCTTCGAACTTAAAAAAGCGAAGGACGAGCTAGAAGATTATTCATTGAAATTAAAAATGAGTTCACAATACAAAACCGATTTCCTTTCGAACATGTCACATGAGCTGCGCACACCATTAAACAGTATTCTGATCCTGTCGCAAATGCTGATGGAAAATAATACAGAAATGGACCATACGGAAGTGGCCGAATACGCGAAGGTTGTGAATACCTCTGGCGCTGACTTGCTGCGGCTGATTGATGATATCCTTGATTTATCGAAAATCGAAGCAGGAAAAATTGAAATTTTAACAGATGAAGTTAATGTCACTGAGATTCCGCAGACGATGCGCAATCTATTCAACCCGATGGCAGCGAAAAAGAATCTACAGTTCGACATCAAAATGGATCCTAATATACCACCCGTTATCTCAACGGACGGGCAAAGATTGCAGCAAATATTGAAGAACCTTTTATCGAATGCCTTTAAATTTACGGAACAGGGCAGCGTCACGCTGCAAATTGAGCTGGCCCCTCCTGAAAAAGCAGGCAAATTACTCAATAAACAAACGCGCGAACCTGTCCTTGCCATCTCTGTAACAGATACAGGAATTGGCATTCCACAGGAAAAGCAGCAAATCATTTTTGATGCCTTCCAACAAGTGGACGGGACGACAAATCGGCAATATGGCGGTACGGGTCTTGGCTTATCGATTTGCCGTGAATTTACTCGATTGCTTGGCGGCACACTTGAGGTTCAAAGCGAGCCGGAAAAAGGCAGCACGTTTACTTTGTTTATACCGAGCCGATTGGAAGCAGAAGAATATATCGCGACCGATATGCAGTTGGCGATAGAGGAAGCTGCAACGGCTAGTGAAATCGAATTATCGGAGGAATCGGCATGGGTAAGTGAAGATCAACAACCTGCCCTAGCCGAAGAAGAATGTCCCGATGAGCATTTATTTAAAGGGAAAAGAGTCCTGCTAGTTGAAGATGACGGCCGCAATGTGTTTGCACTGGTTACCGCCTTAGAGCGGAAGGGTGTGAACGTACAGGTGGCTGAACACGGAAAGCAGGCGTTAGAAATGCTGCAGGAACGCGGCCGCTTTGACCTTGTTTTTATGGACATCATGATGCCGGTCATGGGTGGCTATGAGGCAATGAAAATCATCCGGGAAGACCTGGGAATGCACAATCTGCCGATTATCGCATTGACCGCGAAGGCCATGAAAGGCGAACGGGACAAGTGTATGGAGGCCGGTGCCTCTGATTATATTATGAAACCATTGAATATCGATCAGCTATTCTCGTTAATGCGGGTATGGCTGACAGAGCAGGTGAACCAAGATTGAACGACAACAAGACGCCTGAATTATGGATAGACACAGAAGATACAGAAATGAACGAATTGCAGGAAGTGGAAATCAATTTGCTGCTAGAAGGACTTTTTCAAATGTATGGATACGACTTCAGAGGATATGTGCGTGCTTCATTAAGAAGAAGGATTTTAAACCGGATGAAAACAGAGCGGTTACCAACGATTACCGCCCTCTTGGAAAAAGTACTGCACGAGAAAGGGTATTTGGAGCGATTGTTAAATGACTTGTCGATTCGGATGACAGAAATGTACCGCGACCCCAGTTTCTTTGCGGCCTTTCGCAGCCAAGTCGTACCGCTCCTGAGAGACCTTCCTGAGATTCGGATCTGGCACGCCGGGTGTGCGACAGGTGAGGAAGTTTACTCGATGGCGATCTTGATGATGGAGGAAGGTCTCGCCAAAAAGACGAAAATCTATGCGACTGATATGAATGAAAAGGCACTTCTTGCTGCCCAAAAGGGGGCCTTCCCCTTGAAGAAAATGCAGCAATATACAAAAAACTACCTGAAAGCAGGTGGGAAGATGGCCTTTTCTGAATATTATACGACCGACCATCAATTTGCCTATTTCAATCCTACTTTCGAGGAGAACTTATTTTTCGCACAGCATAACCTGGTGACGGACGGCTCCTTTAATGAATTTCACGTGATTTTATGCCGGAATGTGATGATTTATTTTGATAATGAGCTGCAGCAGCAGGTACATCATTTGATTCATAGCAGTTTGGCTGACGGAGGCTTTGTCGGTTTTGGCAGTAAAGAGTCGCTTTTGTTTGTTCCTAAGAGTCTGAAATATGAGGAATTTAACTCTCAGGAAAAGATTTATCGAAAGGCCGGGAATCGGTGATATCATTGAGGTTTTCGCTGATACGTGGCGGAAAATCGCTGATATCGGGTGAAAACCGCGATATCGGGTGAAAATCGCTGATATCGTGTGAAAACCCGCTGATATCGTGTGAGAAATCGCCGATATCGGGTGAAAAATCGCCGATATCAAGTAGAAAACCGCTGATATCTCAATTTCTCACCCGCCAACCCATTAAAAAAAAAACGTTTGGAGCCTGCCCGATTATGGGTGAGGCTCCTTTTGTTTGATATACAAATAGAAAGGGTATTTCATAGTAAAAAAGGGTGAATACCGTCATGAAAAGAAAACGCTTTGAATGGCTTTTTGCTGCGCTGATGATCGTTTGTAGTTATATGGTCATATTTATGGAAGTACCGGTATGGTGGAAGGCGCTGTGTATGACCCTTTACGCTGTCATCATTATCAACACGGTCCTGGCCCTTTGGCTTGAGAACCGCCCCGCTCAAACCACCCTGTTATGGACCTACATATTAATCTTGCTGCCGGTTCTCGGCTATATTTTTTACATTTATTCTGGTCAATTACTGGTCAAAGGGGAGTTGTTTAAAAGTAAGCGGATAAGTGATCGTGAGCTATTTGAAGCGCTTGATAAAAAGCAAAAGAAGCTCGACCTATCAAACTTGAATGACCACCAGCGTTCGTTTGCCAGCTATTTGGAGAAGGTAACGTTAACCGACCAAAACCAGAACACCAAAACCAAAATATTACGTAATGGTAATGATACCTTTGAAGAAATTAAACGGCAGCTAAGAAAAGCGCGCAATTTTATTCACCTTGAATATTACATCTTTCGCTATGACCGCCTAGGCCAAGAATTGATCGATATTTTAAAAGCGAAGGTGAAGGAAGGTGTCGAGGTGCGGCTCCTGTTCGATGCGGCCGGCAGTTTCTCCCTTTCAAAGAAGGCAATGAAGAAAATGTTGGAGGCTGGCATCAACGTCCGGCCTTTTTTACCTTTAAATAGAGGCTGGTATAATCAAAAGTTTAACTTCCGGAATCATCGTAAAATCATTGTCATTGATGGAAAGGTCGGCTTTTCCGGCGGATTAAACGTTGGGGTTGAATACCTCGGCGAAGACGACCACTTCGGTTTTTGGTGTGACAGCCATGTCGTGCTCGAAGGGGAAGCGGTTCAAACGCTTCATGCGGTGTTTCTGCTTGATTGGAAGTACGCCACTGGCGAAATCCTTTTTGAAAATGACCGCTATCTGCGGCCCGTACCTGTAGCGGGTGACGGCTTGGTCCATGTCGTTGCAACAGGTCCGGAAACACGGGATATGAGTGACCACTACTACGCGATGATCACCTGCGCCACAAAATCAATCTGGATCGCCACCCCGTACTTCATTCCCAACCAGGCCATCCAAACAGCACTCAGAATCGCTGCCCAAAACAACATCCAGGTGCGCTTAATGGTGCCTGACACCAATGATGGTTTCCTGACCCAATATGCGACGCAATCGTATTTTCCGGAACTATTAAGGGCAGGGATTGAGATTTATTCGTACCAAAAGGGCTTTTTACATAAAAAAGTGATCATTGTCGATGGGGATCTTGCTTCGATTGGCACTGCGAATGTCGATATGCGCAGCTTTCATTTGAATTTTGAGGTGAATTTGTTTTTAACCGGGACGGACTCGATTAATGATCTCATTGTTCATTATGAAGAGGATCTAAAGGATTGCCGCCGCATCCGGCCCGTCGAGTTTTATAAAAGAGGCCTGGAGGTAAAATGGAAAGAATCGTTTGCCAGGTTGTTTTCCGGGGTCCTATAGAGGTATACGCTGCGGCCTGGGTGGCTGCTGGCTGCGGCGGGTACCTCTTTTTATGGAGTGAATTCATTGCCTCGCCAAAGTGAGCAGGGGATTTCTCCGCAACATAAAAAGACTGCCGGTAAGGCAGTCTCGACTAAATCTTTTGATTATGCAGTTTTTCTTCTACCTTTTAGGATGAGACTTAATACAAACACCAGGATAATCGCTCCGATTAGTGCTGGGAGGATAAAGAATCCACCGATTTCTGGTCCCCATCCACCTAAGATTAATGAACCAAGCCATGCACCGATAAAACCTGCAATAATATTTCCGATAATACCGCCTGGAATGTCACGTCCTAGAATGAGTCCAGCTAACCAACCAATGATACCTCCAATAATTAATGACCAAATAAATCCCATGAGAATGTCTCCTTTCTATTTTTCATTTTGTTATGCTTATTAAATACCCGTACTCGGAGCACTTAAACATTTAAAAACTAAACTTATTTTGATTTTGCTTAATTCGCTCCTTGAGACGGAGCTGCGGGTCCTGCAAGGCAGTGTCTAAAAAATGATAGCAAAGCTTTAATTCAAACGATCGCTTTTTAAAGCCTTCTTCATCCCGTTCATCCAGGCATTTGTCCACTTCCCGTTTCAATAAACTGATCTTAGAAATGATCTCAGCACGGCGTCGTTGGTTTTCTTTCCATTTTTGTGAGGATTCCAATTGATAGTCACTTAGCTTCGTTAGTCTCCGGCCACATTTGCACAATGTTTCACCTACATTTAACACTTCAAACTCCGCGTTCCCGCAATTTCTACAGATTAATTTCTTCATATATACACCTCCAGTAGTCATAGGTGTTTTCTATATACCCAAGTTGAAGTTGTTTCCAAACTTAATAGATTTTTAGAAAAGTAGGTTTTATTTCATTTGGAGCCGGTTATATACGTAACAGAAGTTGAAAAAAGGAGGAAGCGAAATGGAAACAGTTAGAATCGTTGAAAATGGTGTACAGGCGAAACAGGAAATTGAGCAGTTAATCATGCAGGGTTATTCAAAGGATGAAATCTACTTATTAGCCCACGACAAAAACCGCTCTGAGGACCTAACCGATTCATTAGATGTTAACGATATTAGTGTTCAAGAACAGGGTGTATTCGATTCTATTGCCAATGTATTCCGAACTCGCGGAGACGAACTTCGCTCTAAATTAGTGTCATTGGGCGTATCAAGTAATGATGCGGAACGATATGAAGAAGAATTGGACCATGGTAAGGTCATCGTTGTGGCAGCAAAATCAGCTTAACCATATATAAAATATCGATAGGAAGCGGCTGTTTCCTATCGATTAAAAAAATAATGAGGTGAAGAGGATGAAATTTTCAAAACAAAGTTTAGATACATTATTAGGTGTTCACCGGATTGTAAGACATAGAAGAAGTAAAAGACGCAGCTTAGAGGAATATTTTGAAAATCCGATTATCCATAAGGAGATCCAAGGGGACAGAGTGTTTGTTCCATTAAATATCGACCGGGTGTGGAATGAGATATAATTTCGGGTTGCCTGCTTAAACATGAATTTCTCAGGAGGAATTTTGTTTAGGCAGGCAATTTATATGTAAACCCTTCCTATATTTTGAATAATCCAAAAATATCCAAAACATGAATCTTTTCTGACTTTCATTCGTCTATATGATAGAATATTGGTTGGGCCTGAAAAAGGGAGGGCAAATGGATGGAGGACTTTGGGCAAATAGCGTTAGTGAGTATCCTGTCACATATCGTCTTTATTGCATTAGCCTGGTATGCGCTGCAGGCAATCCGGTTAGAAAAGCTGTTGAGACCAAACCATGTGTTCCAGGCACGATTACTATACATATTGTTAGCCATCATGATCGGTTCATCTGTTAGTAACTTTTTCCTTGATTATCTTCAATGGTCTAAACAACTGCCATTATTGCTGCCATAACGGACGATAATTGGAAGCATGGGGACGGTTCTCCTGCTTCCAACAGGAAGCACAAGAACCGTCCCCATGCTTCCCATGCTTCATCCTGACGAATGAAATTGGAAAAATTTTAGGTCTTCTTTCGTGTTCCCAAACCACAATATTTTGAGTACAATCGAGTTTATGTGGAAAGCTAAGGATGTCCCAAATTTGGAAGGTATGAAATGATTGAATGAGCTCATTTTTGTCATAAAGTGACGACATTTCCCACGTATTGCTCTCAGACTGCCTGGCAACAATGGTAGTGAGGGGGAGTGGAGAAATGAAGAGACATGTTAAGAATTTTATATATATGATTTTAATTGTCAGTTTGATCCTTGTTATGATGGGAAACAAAACAACTGAAGCCATGAGCAGCTTGTTAAAGGCAGAAAAGCAGGCGGGCAGCGACTCGTTGATTTTGCCAAAAGGCGCCGATGATTTAGCGAAAATAGGCTCTATTTTGCAGGCCGAACATATTTTGCCCGATTATTGGTCTTTTTATGCACGTGAGCATGTGACCAGCATGAAAAGTGTAGAAGAAGTGCAGAATTATGCGAAAAAGCTTCAGCAGAAGTTTCCGGATTGGAAATGGTCTGTAACCAACACCAGCCAGAAGTGGCAAGTGACAGCAGTATCTCCAACATCAAAACACCACCAAGAAATGCTTCAATTGATGGCAACCCACACAAAACAACCTGTAGATGCGTATATAGTATATAGTGTTCGTGGAAGTGAGTGGAACAAGGCGACTGAGAGCTTTTTCACTACCAAAGAGTTCCGAAATAGGCTATCTGACATATTTCGGGGCAAACCTACAGTTTTCTCTTGTATGAAAGGCGTTTTCAGTGATAAGATTGATACGGCTTTGGCAAAGAAGGCTGGCAGGGTGATGTCAGGTTTTAATGCAAAAGAGATCGAAGCGTTAAAAGAGGAGAATTTCATGTCTGTTTCGGCATCATCGCCAATGTTTACAGGCTCCATAGATCACAAATTGAATAACATGAATTTACAAATTGGCTTACGCTCCGAAGGATTGGGCGCGAAGACTACCATAGTAGTTGGAACCCCTATCATAACGATTGAATATTAATATAGAGAAAATGGACGCGGAGGGGAATACTCTTGGAAAAGATCATCGTCCGCGGCGGACAAAGGTTGTCTGGTACGGTTAAAGTTGAAGGTGCAAAAAATGCCGTGCTGCCTGTGCTCGCTGCAACATTATTAGCAAGTGATGGAAAAAGTGTGATACGTGATGTACCTACACTCTCCGATGTATACACAATTAATGAAGTGATTCGCAACTTAAACGCTGAAGTGGCTTTTGACAATAATACAGTTGTTGTTGATGCATCTAGAGTGTTAAAAGAAGAGGCGCCGTTTGAATACGTACGAAAAATGCGTGCGTCTGTCCTCGTTATGGGATCGTTATTAGCTCGAAATGGCAGAGCCCGGGTCGCGTTACCTGGTGGCTGTGCGATTGGATCCCGTCCTATTGACCAGCACTTAAAAGGATTTGAAGCAATGGGTGCGAAGGTAAAAGTAGGAAATGGCTTTATTGAAGCGGAGGTAGACGGCCGCTTAAAAGGTGCAAAGATTTATTTGGATTTCCCAAGTGTAGGGGCAACAGAAAATATCATGATGGCTGCGACTCTAGCACAGGGTACAACCATTATTGAAAATGTTGCGAAAGAACCTGAGATTGTCGATTTAGCTAATTTCTTGAACAAAATGGGCGCTAGCGTCAAGGGTGCCGGCACTGGTACGTTACGTATTGAGGGCGTTGATGTATTATTTGGCGCTGATCATGCGATTATTCCTGACCGGATTGAAGCGGGTACGTTTATGGTAGCAGCTGCGATTACGGGTGGAGATGTATTGGTAAGGGGTGCAGTCCCTGAACACTTATCTTCTTTGATTGCGAAAATGGAAGAAATGGGCGTTGAGATTCATGAGGAAGAAGATGGTGTACGTGTCATCGGTCCTGATCGTCTGAAGGCAGTTGATATTAAAACAATGCCGCACCCAGGATTCCCAACAGATATGCAGTCACAAATGATGGCGTTATTGCTTCGTGCAGAAGGTACTTCCATGATTACTGAAACCGTGTTTGAGAACCGTTTTATGCACGTGGAAGAATTCCGCCGCATGAATGCAGATATCAAGATTGAAGGCCGTTCTGTTATTTTAAATGGTCCTTCTAATTTGCAGGGTGCTGAAGTGTCTGCAACTGACCTTCGTGCCGCAGCAGCGTTGATTCTGACTGGTTTGGTATCTGAAGGCATGACACGCGTGACTGAGTTGAAACACTTAGACCGCGGTTATGTAGACTTCCACGGCAAGTTGGCTGGATTAGGCGCAGATATCGAACGTATTACAGAAGCTGACGAAACGTTTGTCGAAACAAAGAAATATGTTTCTGATATGAACGCTTAAAGTTTTTCAAATAAGATGAAATAATAGTGAAAGAATCCCTTAGTAGACAGTCGTCTGATATCCGACGGCTGTGTTACTAAGGGATTCTTTTGTTTATGTGAAAGTTGATGGTGACAGGCACCGTTTCTTTGGTGGGGCACTTATTTATAGTGTTTACGGTCGAATTGGTGCCTGTCACCGTATCTCCGCTATCTACTTTGGTTACAGGTAAATCCACGGTGGGTCACTTAATCATAGTGTTTATAACCATATGGGTGCCTGTCACCATTTCCATCACATTTACTGCTAAAATATCTGTAATAAATGCTTGTCCGCCTCCATATGTATGTAATTGAGACGCAATCCGGCAGGTTTGTGCTGGCTCGAGAATTTTACAAACTGGAGGCACTATCATGAACAAAATCAAACCACTCATCGTACTAGCATCACTCCTCATTGCCTTAACCATCATTATTCCCTCTGTTCTAGTATTACCATTTTCAGGGGAGCACAACTCGAGCGGAAAGCTCGGGGAAGACTTAACCAAGGCCTCCGCCAAGGGAACACCGACAACCTCTAGCATAGACGCTGATACGGCTGTAACGGTATCTGTTTACCGCTCAGCTAAAAAGGTAATTGAAAAAGTTCCTTTTGAAGATTATCTGATTGGGGTTGTGGCGGCGGAAATGCCGGCAGAATTTAAGGAAGAAGCACTCAAGGCTCAGGCATTAGCGGCACGAACATATATCGTAAACAGATTGGTAAATAAGGATACGATGGGGGTACCAAAGGGTGCACAGGTAACCGATACGCAAATCCACCAGGTCTATATGAATGATGCTGAAATGAGACGCGACTGGGGTCAGGATTATGCATGGAAAAAGAAAAAGGTCGTCGAAGCCGTTCGTTCGACGGGCGGCCAAATTTTAACTTATTCCGGAAAACCGATCGACGCTCTGTTCTTTTCCACAGGAAATGGCTATACCGAAGATTCAGAGGACTACTGGGCTGGCAGTTTTCCCTATCTACGAAGTGTCCCGAGTCCATGGGATAAAGAGTCACCGAAGTTTTCCAATCAAAAGGTGCTAACGGTGAGAGCGTTTGAAGCAAAGCTGGGTGTGAAGATTGGCTCAAGTTCGACAATCGGAAAAATTGTCGCCCGTACCACTGGAAAAAGGGTGGCGAAAGTCGACTTTAATGGCAAGGTGCTGACCGGAAGGGATATCCGGGAAAAATTAGACCTGAAGTCGTCCGATTTTTCATGGCAGCGTAAAGGCAATAATATTGTGATTACCACGAAAGGCTTTGGCCACGGCGTTGGCATGAGTCAATACGGGGCGAACGGTATGGCCGAAGAAGGGTCTGATTATCAGGCGATTGTGAAGCATTATTATAAAGGGGTAGAGGTCACTTCAGCAGAGAGTATGCTGTCTACCTTGACCGCACAAAAATAAATAAGTCAGGCGGGGCGCCTGGCTTATTTATTTTTGTCTAGGAACAAAGCTGAGTACCTGAATAATGAAATGACCTGTCATTTACGGTTTTTTAAACCTTTTACAAAAGCAATTATTAACAGGATCACTGGAATAATCATCTGAAAAGGCAGGTGTAAAAGATAGGGGATAGTCACTGTGCCTTCTTGTATATGCTCTGAATAATTGGAAGCAATGGTCATCGAACCGATTATGATGACAACCCCTAGTGGAAAAATAAGCATCGAATGGTCTTTAAGTTTAAAAAGGTCGGCTGCTCCAATAACAGCAACATAATAATAAACACATAATTTAAAAAAACCTGCTATAATCAAATAAAGAATAAAGAAAATATCCAAGCGTTGGAGAAAAGCTGTGAGTTGAATTTTTCTAATCGTGTTATAGAGCGGAAAAGGGGATCGTAAAAAAAGTTCCACCCCTAACACAGCAATATTGATGACGGATGTAATCGTGATGTTAATACCGCTTAAAATCATTCCACCCAAACAAACCTTTAATACTCTCTTTTTGTTATTTAAATAAGGCAGCAGCATCGTAAGGACGATCATTTCGCCGAAAGGAAAATTAATAGTATGCTTTAAAACCGTTTTTAAAACAGGACTCCAGCCATTTTCAAGAATTGGTTTTAGGTTTTCTAGATGTAAGATATCCGTAAATAAAATCGTAAAGAAACCTGCAATCGCTAATAAATAAACACCGATAAAACTTATCTCGCCAACCCTTGCAATTACCTCAAAACCCTTATAAATCCCGTACATAACCGTAACAATCATAAAAAAATTCAGTATGATCAAGGGTGTGTTTGTGTAAATTGTCGTCACTAACAGCTCCCCGATATCCCTTAAAATTCTCGAGCTCTGATATAAAAAATAAGAAATGTAAAAAAAGGCAATAAGACCGCCTAACCATTTCCCGAGGATTTTTTGCACATAACTAGTTAACGGGATTTCAGGATAGTAGGTAAAGAGACGATAATAGACCAAAAAGAGTAATAAACCCCCTGCCAGCCCTAGTAGATTTGCGATCCAGGCATCCTGTTTGGCCGTTGCTCCCGGGCCAAACAAAACGGCGGTACCTAATTCAAATAAAACAATCAGGATAAACAATTGGTATGAATTGATTTGGAGCTTCTGCATAGGTTCATTCCTTCTCCCCTAAAAACATTGTTTCCAGGAAACTTCTTCATTTACAGTAAGCAGTGAAAATACATCTATAATATGATTACCTATTTTTAACATTCTAATATTTTTTTTTGAGCGATCCGGCAGCTGTAAGATTGTATGTATATTCCAAAAAATTCTACTAAACGCACAGGGATAAATAACCCGCCATTAGAACTTATCTGACGGTTCATAAGGACAATTGCATAACAAAAGAGCTTAGTCCACAACAAGCTCTCTAAAGCTCCCGAACACGCCCCAGCACCCGCCAAACTTCCCTTTAACCATTGCCCCATGCCTTAATTAAAAGCATAACAAGCTCACCTCGAAAAATTTTTAAAAAAAGAATGCATAAAATCATTCCTACTGTCGAAAAATAAGTTTTAAAAATTTTTTTGCCCTCGTGTATATAATTCTACTTATCTGTTCAGAATGATTGCTGAGGTGATGAAAATGAGAGAGGAAGAAAACAAACGATCTTCTCAAAGTTCCAGTGTAAAACGCTTTTTCAAAAAGCGTTGGGTATTTCCAGCCATTTATATCGCAAGTGCAGCAATCATTTTAACCGGAGTTCTATGGTATCAATCATCAAGCAGCAACACTAATAAGTATGATTACAAGGCCACTGACCTTTCCGGTAAAAAGAACAATGCTCCAGCAGTTGAAGTAAACAAATCAATCGAAAACTTCAAAATGCCAGTAGCAAACGCTGATGATGCTGTCGTCAAAACAAAATTCTATGATTTCCAAGGCAAAGCAGCGGACCAGGAATCAGCCTTAGTATTCTACAATAATAGGTATGAGCCAAACATGGGAATCGACATTACTGAGAAAAACGGCGAAAGCTTTGATGTTACTGCATCACTTAGCGGAACCGTTACACGTGTCGAAGAAGATGCAACACTAGGAAATGTGATTGAAATCGATCATGAGAATGGCGTTGTTACACAATACCAATCTGTTAAAGACATAAAAGTGAAGGTTGGCGACCAAGTAAAACAAGATCAAGTTATTGCCAAGGCTGGACAAAGCTTGTTCAACGAAAAAGCTGGAACCCATGTACATTTTGAAATCCGTAAAGACGGTGTAGCAGTAAACCCAACAAACTACTTTGAAAAATCGTTGAGCACACTGCAAGAAGACACCCTTACGAACGATAGTAAAGAATCATCAAAAACTCCGGACGTAAAACAAGACCAACAAAAAATTGAAGATCCGGCTACTGATGACTCAACAAACTCTAAAGATAACAGCAACTCATAATAAGCAACTAAGGGGAAGGGGAATAAACACTTTCCTCTTTTTTTTGTTTGGAGAGGGAGCACGGGGACGGTTCTCATGCTTCCGAAGCATGAGAACCGTCCCCGTGCTCATTGGGCAAAAAAAAAATCCGCCATGAAGGCCGGATTATCAAAGGGGGTTTGAATAAGTGTGAATAAACATAGTATAGCGTCTAGTTATGAACAAACTATTAAGAAACGATTAATATTTTCTTAAAAAGGAACCCCTTTTGTGAGCTTTGATGCAAATCCAGATTTGACCATTTCCACACCCTAGTATGTTAGAATGGAAATAAAAGGAGGGATTTGGTTTTGAAAAAATTACTAGGGATTCTGCTCCTGCTGGTGATCACCGTGATTGCCGGCTGCAGCAAGGAACCCACTCCAGAACAACGATTCTCCGATTACATAGCTTTATGGAACCAGCAAAAATTTTCAAAAATGTATGATTATCTTTCTAGTGATGCAAAAAAGAATATCAGCAAAGAACAATTCATATCTCGCTACGAAAAACTCTACGATGATTTGCAGATTAAGGACCTCAAAATCGACTTCAAAAAGCCGAAAAAGGATCAGGAAGATAAAGAACCAGTCCAATATTCTTTTACCGCCAGCATGAATAGTATTGCTGGGCCGATAAAATATAGCCAGCAAGCTAGATTACAAGAAGAAGAAAGAGACAATAACAAGAACTGGTATGTAGACTGGAATACTGAGTTCATTTTTAAAGGATTAAAAGAAGGCGATAAGATAAGCATGAGTACGTCGGCACCGAAGCGCGGGGAGATTCTCGACCGTAACGGCTCGGGTCTGGCAGTAAATGGCCAGGTATATGAGATCGGCGTCGTGGCGGGGAAGCTGGACGATGCGATTCTTTCGCAATTGGCGCCGCTCTTAAAGATGACAAAGGAGCAGATTAACAATTTGCTTAGTGCCAGCTGGGTGCAGCCAGGACAGTTTGTGCCGCTCGCGAAGGTGTCAATGGACGACCAAAAGCGAATTGCACAGTTGATTGCACTCGAGCCGGTAAAGACACGGAAAGTGGAAGCACGGGTTTATCCTTATGGAGCGGCCGCAGCACAGCTTGTTGGCTATGTCGGGGCAATTACTGCCGATGATCTGGCAAAGCTGAAGGACAAGGGTTACACGAGTGGTGATGTGATTGGCAAGCGCGGCCTTGAGCAGGTGCTGGATGAGCGCTTACGGGGCACAAGAGGTGTAAAGATTGTCATTAAAAAGAAGGCGGCCGGGAGCGCGGATGTGGTCCTTGCCGAGAAGCCGGTTGTCGATGGCCAGGATGTTAAGCTGACGATCGATGCGGAGTTACAAAAGACGGTGTTTACTGAAATTGACGGGGAAGCCGGAACAGCAGCAGCGATGAACCCGGTGACTGGAGAAACGCTGGCGCTTGTCAGCAGCCCATCGTTTGACCCGAATCAGGTCATGCTTGGTATGGCTGCTGAAGAGTGGCAGGCACTGCAGAAGAACCCTAAGCAGCCGCTGACGACTCGTTTTAAGCAAGCCTATGCGCCTGGCTCGGTGATGAAAGCATTAACGGCAGCGGTCGGCCTGGAGACCGGCTCGATTGTGCCAGGTCAAGCAGTGCCGATTTTAGGAGCGAAATGGCAAAAGGATCAGTCATGGGGCAAATATTTTGTGACGAGGGTTCATGCCGGGACAGAGCCGGTGAATTTGGAAAGAGCGCTCGTTTATTCCGATAATATTTATTTTGCTCAGGCTGCATTGAAGATAGGGAAAGATAAGTTTGTTGAAGGGCTGAAGAAATTTGGCTTTGAAGAAGAGTTAGGCTATCCGTTCCCGCTTGAGAAATCGGTAACGGGCACACTCGGCAATGATATTTCGCTCGCAGACTCAGGTTATGGTCAGGGTCAGGTGCAGATGAGCATTGTTCATTTATTGGCCTCATATACGCCGTTTGCCAATGGTAACGGAAATGTGATCAAACCGGTTCTGCTGTCGGATGAGCAGCAGGGGCAGGTTTGGAAGGAGGCTGCGGTCTCAGCTGAGAATGCTAAGTTGATTTCGGCGGATTTGCGCAAGGTTGTGAGTGATCCTGGCGGGACGGCACGTGCAGCTGAGATCCCAGGGTATCCATTGGCAGGCAAAACGGGGACAGCTGAGATTAAGCAGAAGCAAGGGGTAACTGGCACGGAAAATGGCTGGTTTATTGCTTATAACCCGGATAATCCGAGCTTGATGGTGGCAATGATGGTGGAAAATGTCCAAGGCAGGGGCGGATCGCTGATACCGGTGAACAAAGTGAAAAATGTGTTTATGAAATGGAAATAAGCGTGAATGGAGCACAGGTGATTTTTGCTATCACCTGTGCTTTTTTACCGTTTATGGAATTATTTCTTCTTTATTAATTCAATTCCTACCAAAACAGTGCCAGTTTTTATCATAAAATAATAAAAATAGAATTATTTTCCATGAAAAAATACCTATAAGAGCTATGTATCAGAAATAGGATCTTACCCTATAAAATCATGTATTAATAGGTCAAGGGTCGGATGTCAGCTGGAGAGTTCTGCTGGAAAACAAGGAAAACAGCGTGTTTTTATAGGTACAAGCTATCATTGACAGCGCTTTCAAGCAAATTTATATTTAAAATATTAAAAATTTACAATATTTTTAATATTTTAAAAGTGAGGTGGATGGACATGAAAGTAAGAAGAGTTATCGTAACATTGCTTGTTCTTTGTAGTTTCTTTCTCACAACCACAACAACCAGTTTTGCGGAAGGCGTAAAACAACCTACTTACCCAAAGTACACAAAAAACGCAGCCATCACTTGGTGGACGTGGACAGCAAATCCCGACAAAGTTATTGCAGCCTTTAACAAAGAGTATCCGAACATTAAAGTAGATCACCCGTTAATAGGGAGCGGAAATGCGGAGTACAACAAACTAACCACTGCCATTAAAGCAGGAGCAGGGGCTCCAGATGTTGTACAGATTGAATACCAGTACATCCCTAAGTTTGTTGATACAGGTGGAATTCTCGATATATCAAAATATGTAAAATCATACGGCTCCTACTTTCAACCTTGGACATGGAACCAGGTAAAACAAGGCGGCAACATTTACGCCATTCCAGAGGATATCGGGCCATTGGCATTACTTTATCGGCCAGATATATTTAAAAAATATAATTTAGCCATTCCAAAAACTTGGGATGAATTTGCGATAGAAGGCGAAAAGCTGCACAAGCAGAATCCGGATATGTATATGTCCTACTTCCCGATTAACGACGGTGGCTTTATTACGGGTTTACTGTGGCAGGCCGGCGCTAGACCATTCACGAAAACATCAAAGGGCTGGGAGATTAACTTAAATAGTCCTGAAGCAAAGAAAGTGATAAATTTCTGGGGGGATTTAGTCAATAAAGGGGTTGTCCATGCAACAAATGATTGGAATCCACAATGGCAAAGCAACATCGGTAAGGGATTGTATGCTTCAGTAGCGGGTGCTGCTTGGTCGCCAACCTACATGATCCAGCCGTATGTGAAGAAGGGAACCGATAACTGGAATGCAGCAGATATTCCTCAATGGGCGGCAAATGGGAAATTTGTTGACGGTAACTGGGGCGGGTCAACCAATGCCGTAACCACACAATCAAAATATCCTGAAGCGGCTGCACTTTTTGCGGCTTGGATTAACACGAGTGCTGCAGCTGAAAAGCTAGATGTAACTGACACGACAAAGGGCGGGCGGGGACAAGTACCAGGAAATAAATATGGCATCCTGCAATCAGAGATGAATGCTCCTAATCCAGCTCTTAAAAATCAAATTTCTGGTCCAATCTATGCGAAAGCAGCTGCAGCTGTTGATACTTCCTACCAATGGAGCCCGTGGACGGATTATGTGTACAACCAAATGACAATAGAATTTACAAAAGCAGCAGCAGGAGAACAATCATGGGATCAAGCGCTTGATAATTTGCAAAATGAAGTGACTGTTTTTGCAAAATCTGCGGGGTATAAAATCGTTTCTAAGGAGGCACAGAGCTCAGCTAAACAACCTCTATCTGCTCAAAATTCGCCGGCCCTGCCAGTGGTCATTGTCTTAGCCGCTATTGCTCTGATTATTTGGTTCTTTAAGAGAAGACAATCATCCTTAGAAATAGAACTGTAAGAAAGTAATGGTCAAAGAAGCTATTAATAAAATGCAGAAACGCGAGGGATGGTAATGGTAAAAATTCGACGTGTTCCCTATATATTTCTTACCCCTTTTCTGATCTTGTTCGCTCTATTCTTTGTTTTTCCATTTATTTATTCACTTATATTGAGCTTGTTCGTTAATATCCAAGGGAAGTATCACTTTGTTGGTTTGACCAACTATCTAACTGCATGGGAGGACAAAAGCTTCTGGTATGCCGTTTACCGTGTTGCCTACTATGGCGTGGTACAAGTTACCATCATGCTAGTTTTGGCTTTAGTTTTAGCTCTTTTTTTAGATAGCAGATTTGTTAAAAATAAAGCAGTATTTCGTGTGATTTATTTCTTGCCCTATGCGGTACCAGGTGTAATCGCCGCGATTATGTGGGGGTTTCTGTATTCCCCTGATCTTAACCCTATTTTAAGTATTTTTGGTATCTTTACAGGCGGAAAGCCGCTTAATTTATTGGATTCTGGAACCGTTTTGTATGGGATTATGAACATGGCTACATGGGCATGGACCGGATACAATATGACCATCTATTTTGCAAGTCTGACTTCTATCCCGATCGAACTGTATGATGCGGCAAAAATTGATGGCTGTAATGAATTCCAAACTGCCTGGCATATAAAACTTCCGCTCCTGAAGCAGGTCATCATCATGACCACGGTTTTATCAATTATTGGTTCACTTCAATTATTTAATGAACCATATGTGCTTTCTTCTCTGACAAGTATACCGGCTACTTTTACACCAAATATGGATATCTATAATATGGCGTTTGCTTATGGGAATTTCACCTACTCTGCAACCCTATCGATTACTTTGGTTCTGATTACTTTTATTGCCTCCTTATTGTTTATGTATGCCACTTCTGAACGAACAACAGCTAAGAAGAAAAAAATTAGAAATAAAATCAATCGTCATACAACGGTGAGTTCGTCGACACTGTCCTATACAGGAGAAGGAGAGAAGACTACTATATGAGCCTAAAATCGAATTCATTTATAACAACTAATCTACAACGTGAGAATCATAGCAAATCAAAAAAAGAGAGAATAACCACTTCATTCTCGATGATTCTGATGATTGTAATGGCCGCTTACTTTTTATTTCCTCTTTATTGGCTGCTAGTCGCGATGACTAAAAGTACGAACCAATTATTTACTACATCGATGCTCGCCTTTCCTGAGCATTTACACTTAATGGCTAATCTAAAGTGGTTAAATTCTTATCAAGACGGTATGTTTTGGCGCTGGGTTTTAAACTCAGTGATCTATGCTGTAGGCGCGGGCCTCTTAGGAACTTTAGTAAGTTCGATGGCAGGCTACTCTCTAGCTAAATATGTGTTTAAGGGAAAAAATTTTTTAACGGTTGCTGTTTTAGGATCATTAATGATTCCAGGAGCGGCACTGTCGATACCTGTCTTTTTAATGATTAAATCGCTAGGTCTTATCAATACTTACGCTGGCGTCCTGTTACCCATGATTGTAAATCCATTTGGTGTCTATTTCATGATGGTTTTTATCAAGGAATCCATGCCGAATGAACTGATTGACTCTGGGAGAGTCGATGGGGCGAGCGACTACGGGATCTTTTTTCGAATTGCCCTTCCTATTATTCGTCCCGGTCTAGTGACACTCTTTCTAATCACTTTCATAGGGTCTTGGAATAACTTTTTCTTACCATTAGTTCTATTAAATAAAACAAGCCTTTATCCTTTAACAGTAGGCTTGCAAATCTGGACGGCTAACTTAAATGCGGCTGGCACAGGACAACCATTATATCCGTTAATTTTAATTGGTTCCTTCCTCTCGATTTTGCCAATGTTGATCCTGTTTCCGATTCTCCGAAAACATATTGTTTCAGGGATTGCAATGGGAGGGGTTAAATCTTAATTTTTAAAAGGCAGGTCTTTGAGTGGGGGTTGATTGAATTAATCTTTAAAGTAATGGATAAATCACTTAAATCAAATACATTTACTCTTGGAGCTTGTTATTATCCCGAACATTGGCCAGAAAGGCTTATGGGAAGAAGATTTTCAGAGAATGAAAGCAAGGGGACGGTTCTCTTGCTTTTTTTTTGTGAAAATAAAACTTGAATTATGGTGGTTTCCGATCTCAAAATAAGTTAAGAGCAGGGATATTCATTGTGCCTATTGACGAATTTGTATCTAATATCCCTTTTGTTTTTTGTTGTATTCTGGCTGGATTTTCCTTTTTGCTTTAACTATTCCTCAGGGTGATATTGATATTGCGTCAAATCTATGAGGCCATTCAGGCCAATTTCAACGCCTTCGCTTTCAAGGGAGAACAGCTGCTCATGATACGATTCATCGTCTGAGAGGGCAATCTTACCCTTGCTGTTGATAACACGGTGCCAAGGCAGTTTATACTTCCTGCTCATCGAATGAAGGACGCGAACCACCTGGCGGGCCGCACGGGGACTTCCAGCGAGTGCAGCAATTTGGCCGTAGGTCATCACTTTGCCTTCAGGGATGCTGCGAATAATCTGAATGACATTTTCCGTAAATGGGGTCATGGGAGTTGATCCTTTCCATGCAATTATTAGTTGCGCATAATTTATGATAAGTACATTATATAATATTTTGAACAGGCAAGCGGTCCGTTTTCGATTTGATGGCTAGTGATTTCATAGTTTCCTCGAATGATCCATCCTAAAAACTGAAAAATAAATTGCAGTAAAATAACATTTTTAAAAAAATTCTTTCGACAAATTCTTTGCGAGCCCATAGGCCCTTCAGCTTAAAATTTAAGGGAAAACCCTTGGTGCACGTGGCTTTCTCGCAAATGTCGAAAAAAAAGGAATTGTCCTATTTTCGAAAAGTTTCCTGACTGGCCTTGTCCCGTTTGTCTATTTTGTGCATAAACCCGTATCCAAGCTAATAAAATGGTTACAAACCTTTACAAAGAGAGTGTTTGAGGTGAGGAGTCGTTTGAAGATAACAGGTATTCAGCCGGGGACATGATTATTCATCGTATTGACAGAAGGTTACAACTTTCTGCCGTGTGGAACAAATATGCATTTGGTGTCCGCCTAACGTGGACAATGTCTTTTTGTGGTGCCTGTCACCATTAATACTACACACGGAAGTAGAATTCGTCGAAGTGATAAGCGGGTCTCATTTCACACTACTCACATCCAATTTAGGGAGGGCGAGAGTGTGCACGATTACATCAAAGAGAGAACTATCAAGATTGGAAAGTATATCGTGGAGACGAGGAAAACGGTTCGCGTTATTGCGAAGGAGTTTGGCGTATCCAAAAGTACAGTCCATAAGGATTTGACAGAAAGACTTCCTGAGATTAATCCAGAGCTGGCAAATGAGGTTAAAGAAATTCTAGATTACCATAAATCAATCCGTCACCTCAGGGGTGGAGAGGCGACAAAAATGAAATATCAAAAAGAAGAAAAGGAAGGCGAGGCCGTCAAGTAAGCAGATTTGCTAGAACCTGATCGAACAGGAATCTTCCATGAACCCGAAAAAAGAGAAACAAGCAATCTGATCCCAGATTGCTCTTTTCATGCAAACGATTCGATTTTCAATCAACGTCTCCCTTATTTTAACAAAATCCAACAAAAGTCATTAATATTGCATTAAATTGTTATGGAAAAGGTAACGAATATGATAAAATAGTCAATTAGGAATAGAATGTGGATTTTTGTTTCCAAGGAGGAAAGAAAAGAGAATGTTTGCAAGGGATATTGGGATTGACTTAGGGACGGCCAACGTGCTGATTCACGTTAAAGGCCGTGGTATTGTACTGAATGAACCTTCCGTCGTGGCGATTGATAAAAATACAAATAGAGTTTTAGCTGTCGGTGAAGAAGCGCGCCGCATGGTCGGCCGTACACCTGGAAACATCGTGGCAATTCGTCCGCTTAAAGACGGCGTAATCGCTGACTTCGATGTAACAGAGGCGATGCTAAAGCATTTCATTAATAAATTAAACGTAAAAGGCTTTTTATCAAAGCCGCGCATCCTGATTTGCTGCCCAACGAACATTACAAGTGTTGAGCAAAAGGCAATCAGAGAAGCTGCTGAAAAAAGCGGCGGCAAAAAGATTTACTTGGAAGAAGAGCCAAAGGTAGCGGCAATCGGTGCCGGAATGGACATCTTCCAGCCTAGCGGTAACATGGTAGTAGATATCGGGGGAGGAACAACCGATGTAGCGGTCCTTTCAATGGGCGATATCGTGACTTCTTCCTCCATCAAAATGGCCGGTGACAAGTTCGACATGGAGATCCTCAACCACATTAAGCGCGAGTATAAGCTCCTGATCGGGGAGCGCACGGCTGAAAATATTAAAATTAACATCGGTACAGTCTTCCCAGGTTCTCGTTCAGAAGAGATGGAAATCCGCGGCCGTGACATGGTCAGTGGGTTACCACGTACGATTTCCGTTCGTTCTGAAGAAATCGAAGGGGCATTACGTGAATCGGTGGCCGTTATTGTTCAAGCGGCAAAAAGTGTCTTAGAGCGCACACCACCAGAACTTTCTGCTGACATCATCGACCGCGGCGTTATTTTAACGGGCGGCGGCGCATTGCTGCACGGCATCGACATGCTCCTTGCTGAAGAGTTAAAGGTACCTGTATTAGTGGCTGAGAACCCAATGGATTGTGTAGCGATCGGAACAGGCATCATGCTCGATAACATTGACCGCATCTCACACCGCAAATTAGGATAAATAGTACGATACAAAAAGTCTAATGAAACAGGCCGGACAAGCCTCACTTCATTGGGCTTTTTTATTTTAAAAAAACATGGGGACGGTTCTCTTGCTTCGAAAGAAGCAAGAGAACCGTCCCCATGCTTCCAAAAAAAAGTTAATGAGTATTTGGGAATAATTTTTTATAATAGAGATAATGAATCGGATATAATATGTATTAACTCGTCGAATTCGTGAAACGTGCCGAATTTGGTTAAAGGGGAATTAACGAATGACAGCAAATAATGGACAAGTCAGTACGAGAGAAGAATATAAAAAGTCGAAACAAGAGGCAGTGGAAAATACGAAAGAGGAAAAACTCAAAAAGACAGAAACTGCAACAGCGCCTAAGACCGAAAAAAGAGTTCGGATCCGCTTGATTCCGATCTGGCTCCGCCTTGTTCTTTTACTTGCCAGTATCATCATCTGCGTGGTGGCGGGAGCTACGGTTGGTTACGGTATGCTCGGCGGCGGAAATGTGGGAGATGTATTTAAAGAATCAACTTGGACGCATATTATAGACTTAGTCGATAAGGAATAACCGGGAAGGGAGTAATTGCCCTTCCTATTTCTATATAGTAGAATGGAATCAGTTACTAGGAGGAGGTACTAAATATGTTGGATATCGAACAAATCAAAGAAATTATTCCGCACCGCTATCCATTTTTGCTCGTTGACCGTATTTTGGAAGTGGAAGAGGGAAAAAGAGCGGTTGGCATAAAAAATGTTTCAGCAAATGAGGAGTTTTTCAACGGCCACTTTCCTGATTACCCTGTCATGCCCGGTGTTCTAATTGTCGAAGCACTCGCGCAGGTCGGGGCTGTCGCCATGTTGAAAAAAGAAGAGAACCGCGGGCGCTTAGCGTTTTTTGCAGGTATTGATAATTGCCGTTTTAAAAAGCAAGTCAAGCCAGGCGACCAGCTGCGCCTTGAAGTGGAAATGACGCGTCTGCGCGGACCAATCGGCCGAGGAAAAGCGGTTGCGACCGTGGACGGAGAAATTGCCTGCGAAGCAGAAATCACTTTTGCACTTGGAGAGAAAAAGGAATAGGATTGTCAAAGCGGCTGAGGTGATCTCAGTCGTTTTTTTGGATAAAAGGCATTGGATGGAGGGTACCCTAATGAGGCAGACAACATTGCGAAAGGGGACCTCAACTTTGAAGATAAAACTTTTTCAATTATTCATCGGGTCTATTTTATCCGGGGTACTTTTAGCCGGCTGTAACAACAACGATGATGATCGAAAGGTGCCAATAACCGATAATAATATTCAAAATCCAACCAACAATAGAATTCAAAACCCTGCTGATAATCATTTAAGGGATGATAACAACGACGGTCTTGGCGATAACAATAATATTGATGACGATGATGTAAACGATAATGATCGTTATAGAAATACGAATGACATAAATACTGATACCGATAAGGATCCATCTAAAGACATCAACACAAGGCGTGAGGAAATGATGGAGGATGACCTTGATCGAAATGATAGAGACAACCGAGATCGATAAAAAAAGGGACAGGCGTACTGCCTGTCCTTTCCCTCAAGAAAATCCGTGGACCATGAATGCCGCTGCTAAAGCAATCAGGACAATGATGACAATATAGAAAAGAATCGCTATTATCGTAATGATCCATCCCGCCACTTTACGGCCTGTTTTTATAAAATAAATCCCTAAAGCAATGGGGCCAAAGATGAACCCTAAAATAGCCCACAACCAGCGGCTTTTGTTATACTTTGGTGCGTCAATAAATAAAAAAATGGCAAATGCTAAACTTATAATAAAACCAATTGCACTCTCCAAAAAACATCCCCCTTTCTCTCTTACTTTTAGTATCACTTAGAAATCCCCTAAAAGGCAACAAAAATTTACAATTCTGTTTTTACGAAAAAAACTAAATAAAAAACCAGCCTGGGCTGGTTTTAAGGATGTTTCACTTTAATTTTGGGTTTACTTTGCATTTTTTCCTTAAATTCTTTTAATAGTTCAGGTCCTTTGAAGCCCTTTTCAATCAGGTTGTCGAGCAATAGTTCAGAATAATCACTTTTATTCCGGCGTAATTGGCCTTGGAAAAGGACACTTATATGTTTTTCGAATTGAAGCAGCGAGCAGATCTTAGTTTGAAAATAGGCAGGGGCGTTCTCCTTCTTGGTGATAACCGCTTCAACAATAATGTCACGGTCCTCTTCGGAGATTTTTTTAAAATATTCATAGAGGGACAGGTTTGTATAAGCCTCAAGCAGCCAGGTGGAGTTTTCGTCTTCTTTGTTCAAAATCAAGCCATCCACTAATGGGATTTCCAGTGAGTTTCCATCATCAACTACATCCAATGAGTACAACTTAAAAGATTTCATCGCTACCTCCTGTTTATTTTTTCCTAATTATAGCATATGTCGGGCAAAAGCGAATGTCGAAAACTTTTTGTCGAAACTTGGTTATTCTGTTTTATCAGGGAAAAAGAAGCGGGTCGATGACAAAAACACGGGAGATAAATGAAATTCTAAACAAAAACAGCCCTGATAATCACTTTATCGCCATTTTACAACAGTGTAACACTAGCGCTATGATAAAGCCATCAAATGGTGAAGGAGATGAAAGCATGATTAATCAAGTCACACTTGTCGGCCGGTTAACCCGGGATCCAGAGTTAAAAAAGACGACGGAAGGAACGGCTGTGACGCATATTACCCTGGCAGTCAATCGCCCGTATCGCAATCATAATGGCGAGATTGAGACAGATTTTGTGCAATGTACACTTTGGCGGAAGGCGGCAGAAAACACCTGCCAATATTGTCGAAAAGGAGCAGTGGTTGGCATCACCGGCAGACTTCAAACGCGCAATTACGACAATAAAGAGGGGAAAAAGGTGTATGTCACGGAGGTAGTGGCAGAAACGATTCGTTTCCTAAGTACTAAGCCGCACGATATTGTACCAGAGCAAAGAAGGGAGGAAACCGCCGTTGGGATATCATGAGGACGACCTTGGCAGCTTAGAGCAGCTGCTTGAAAGTTTAATTAAAATGGTTGGAAAAGCTAATAAAAATGCCGACAGCCTGCAAGTCCGGGTGCGTCAGCTGGAATTGCTGATTCGGGAGCAGCAGATTGTCGTCAAGGAACGAGACCCCTTAGACATCTACCCGCGTCATCACCATCATTCTTCTGAAAAATTCCCATTACATCTTTGAAATACAATGAAGTCCAAGACCATTACCTTTGCCCTTTGGGGCTGTGGGTATTTAGATTGTTGAGCTCATGCACCAGGTGATTAGTGTTCATTTGCTAAACAGGTGCTTCCGCTATTGTTTTTTCCTTTATTATAAAGAATCAATCATTCCCCCGATCGCATCCCCATTTTTTCGGCATCCTCTCAGATGCCGTTTTTCTTATAAATACACACTTTTCAGAATATTAAACGTATAGATTTCAGCGTACAGGGTAAACTAATAGAAAAACCCCCCCTGTTTTTTAAAAAGAAGCCGCTGAAATATCTCAGCGGCTTCTTGGTGTTACATTTTGTCTCTATGCCTCTTATTTACCTTTATGAATGTGGTAATCGCGTCCGAATAGAAACTTTTACGTTTAGGGGGCATAAGGTGCAGCTCAATAAGTACCTTTTTTAATTCGGGCTCATCCTGTAAAAGCTGATAAATCATGCCAACATCCGGATCATTGAGTTTTTCCTTTAATACAAAGCCCGGGGCCTCTACATTGGGAAGCAGCTGGTTGAGTTCATCCACAAGATACTCCTTGTCCACCTTATAGACCTCCGCAAACCGTATCACTGTTTGGTAATTGGGAATCGCTTTTCCTGTTTCGTAACGACTAATCGTGGATCGGTGCATCTTCATCATGTCCGCCAGTGTTTCTTGCGACCAGTTTTGCTTATCACGCAGTTCTCTTAATTTATCTGATAAAGCCATCTCTCTCACCGCCGTAATAACAATTCATGTTTTTAACTTAACGGTTTAAAAGATTGAAAAGCCGTAATGTGAACGTTGTGCACATTTAATATCGTGAAAATCACGCACAAATGAAAAAATCTTGTACTTTTCGAAGCTTTATTAACAGGAGTTGCTGTTATTATTGTCGAATAATAAAAATTGGTGTAAATAATTGTCATTATTGGAGGTTTTGTGTTTGGATAATACTACTATATTGATGTTTATTGGAGAAATAATCAGCAATCAAGAAATACGGATTACGAAAAAACCAAGTATTTATGATGCTTTCTTAATAGCAGACGAGTCGTTCCCAGCTTTCTCATCATCATTGAGCGAATCCTATCAGTCAATCCCCCTAGTGGAACAGGCAAACCTTTCAATTCATATTCAAAATTACGAAATTGTACTCTCCTATGAACAACATTCCTTGCAAATAACCAAAACCGGTGAAATTCTTTCGGAAGATGAAGCATTAGAGGTGTTTACCAACTTTATTGTCAGGGTAGCCGACAAGGTTACCTATTTAGGCACTTCTCCCTATCGTAAAAAACGGTCACAAAGAAAGAAAAAAGAACGCATCATCGCCGTAGAAAAGAAGCTATAAGCAAGCTGCAGTGGTGCCTGTCACCATAAATGGTATTAACACTATATTAATCTATGAAATTAAATAGCTCGGACAAGCTGTCTAAAAACTGACACTGTTATGCCACAGAAAGGACACTTTCTCTTCAAATAAGACAAATTGTGATACACTTTTATTGTTTTTGTAACATAGCTGTTACATTAGTCTGGTATAAATATAGTTAATAAGGAGGGAGAAGCGTATGCAAACGACAAGAAAGCGTATAATTCTCGTGTTACTTACAACTATGTTATGTGTATCGGGATCAATGGTTACATATGCACAAACAAACACTGAGGCACTACATAATGCACAAGCTCAGCTCGAGCAGAAGCAACAAGTAGTAGAGCAAAAAGTACAAGAACAACAAGCGGTTAATAAAGATATAGAAAATATTCAAAATGAATTAAAATCCATTTCCGATGAGATTGCCAAAAACAGAGATGAAATGGCAAGTACACAGGAAAAAATCGACGCAACGAATAAGTTAATTGAAGAGAAAAAACAAGAGATCGTTGCGATTGAGGATAAAATGCTGGCTCGGGAAGACGTTATGAAAAAGCGGGCAGTAGCGATGCAGCAAAGCAGCAACGCTAATTTAATTATTAACATATTTTTTGAATCTGACAGTATTACAGATTTTATCCAGCGTGCTAGTGCTGCTTCTGAATTAATTGATGCAGACAAAGATATTTTGACAGCGCAGCAAGAGGATCTTAAACAGATCGAAAAAGATAAGGCAGAAATTGATCGCCAAGAGAAAGTGTTAGAAGAGGATCAGAAAGCGCTTGCAGATCAGCAGGCGGCACTGGATCAAAATATGCAAAAAAGACAACAAACATTAACCGTGATGCAACAAAAATTGGCGCAAGTTTCACAACAGGTGGCAGTAGCTCAGCAGGAGAAGGCCGGGATCGAGTCACAAATGAAAAACCTGCAAGCAGCCATCCAAAGAGAGCAAGCAGAAGCGAAAGCTCGTGCGGCAGCAGCGGCAGCTGCAGCCAAATTGAACGCAGCTACAGCTAGACCAGTGGCTGCGCCAGTAAAAGTGAAAGCAGCCTCAAATGATAACGGAGCTTCACAAGGCGTTGCACAAGGTAAAGAAATATATGTGACGGCAACGGCATATACAGCCGATTGTGCTGGCTGCTCCGGAATTACAACTACCGGTCAAAATGTTAAAGCGAATCCTAATATGAAGGTAATCGCGGTAGACCCAAGAATTATTCCGCTTGGAAGCAGAGTTTGGGTAGAAGGCTATGGCGTAGCCATTGCTGGTGACACAGGCGGTGCCATTAAGGGCCACAGAATCGATGTATTAATGCCAAATAAAGCAGCAGCACTTGCTTTTGGAAGAAAAACCGTAAAAGTTGTCATCTTAAATTAGACGCCATATAAGCGAGAGTACTAGAATTAGATTACTAACTAAAGCTTGATAGTTTTATAACATCACAAGAGACCTAACCAATAAAACGGTTAGGTCTCTTTTTTATGGTGCCTGTCACCATTTGTGGTATTAACACCATAACAATCATGATTTCAATGTCGTTGTGACAAGTTTCTTGAAGGAAAATTGCTGAAGCGAAAGAGAAGCGTCTAAACATCGATTAGTCTTGCTCGCTGTCACTTTCCTTAGGCAGCGTTGTTTGATTCCCTTTATTAATACTCTTAGAGATAATCGTGCCGTTATCCCCAATATTAATAGTACTGCCAATGATGGTTGAATTGGCGGTATGACTATTTTGATAAGTCGGGCCATAATTAATGTTGGCATTATTAGAAAGGCTGTCCACAATAAAATTAGTGACATTGATGAAGAATTTCATTTTAAAATCACCGTCCTAATTCATCCTATTGTGTACGATCAGGAATGATTGTCCAAAAACCTAATATTTACGAAAGAGGCTGTATCCCTATAAAGAAGGCTCTTTTTGTAAACTTCAGAATTCAAACCCTGACTTTCCGTTAGGGTTTTTTCGTTTTTCCTCCATACGTTTTGTCACATACATATCCTTATCTAATTAATAAATAGGGCCTCTCATTGATACCAGCTGAGAGTTTCTGTCTTCACACAATTGTTTTTTTCTATAAAAAAGTCCTTGCATTAACTATGTAAATGAGGTTACTATTATGGTAGTAACCAAATGAGAAAATCAGTGAAAGGCAGGTTGGATTCGTTGAACTTTAGAGTATATATTTTAGCCATTGTTTCTTTTGTTGTTGGAATGGCCGAATTAATTGTGGGAGGAATCTTAGACATTGTTTCGGACGGGCTAGGCGTTTCCATTAGTAAAGCTGGTGAACTAATCACCATCTATTCGCTTGTCTTTGCGATTTCGTCGCCTGTCCTGTTAACGTTAACGGCAAAGGTGGAAAGAAAACGATTAGCACTCATCACATTAACTTTATTTATTGCAGGGAATCTTGTCGCTTTTTTTAGTCCTAATTTTGCCGTACTTTTCCTATCGAGGATCATCTCAGCTGCATGTGGGTCATTATTAGTTGTTCTATGTGTAACAATTGGATCAAGCTTGGTGAAAGAGGAATTTCGTGCGCGGGCAATTGGCATCATCTTCATGGGAATCAGCGGCTCCCTAGTATTAGGTGTACCAGCGGGACTTATCGTCGGAAATCACTTCGGCTGGCGTTCACCATTCCTGTTCATTGCCATTCTTTCGCTTATTTCGATGCTTGGGGTTTATTTTTTCATGGATAAAATTGAACCTAAGCCAGTTATTTCGCTTGGCCAGCAATTAAAGACGTTAAAAAATTCAAAGATATTGTTTGCCCAATTAACCTCTATCTTATTTTTAACAGGCCATTTAACCCTATATGCTTACTTGACACCATTTCTAACATCTACCTTACATTTAGATGCGACATGGGTAAGTGTTTTTTATTTTATCTTTGGTATTTCTGCTGTGTTTGGCGGCGGCCTGGGCGGCTTTATGGCAGACAAGTGGGGTTCAAAGAAAAGTATTTTGACGATTGTGGCGATCTTTTGCCTTGTCATGTTTATCCTGCCAAAAGTAACCTTTTCCATTACTTTGTTTGTCATCGTGATGATGGTATGGAGTATGTTAAGCTGGGCGATTACACCGGCACAGCAAAACTATTTAATTGAGACTTCACCGGAGACAGCCGACATTCAGCAAAGTTTAAATAATTCCTCCCTGCATGTTGGAATTGCGTTAGGATCTGTGATTGGCGGTATGGTAATCAATCATTATTCAGTTCAATCTAATGCCTCGATTGGCGGAATTTTTGTTTTCTTCGCCCTGCTATGTGCGATTTTTTCGATTACACGGGGGAATGTGACAAGTAGTGAGGCTCAACAAATTTAAATATAGGAGGTGAGCATGGTTACAGCGGCATAATCGCTGTAATCATGATCAAATGAGTGTTCATATTAATGCAAAACAAGGTGAAATTGCTGAAAAAATTCTTTTGCCTGGAGATCCATTAAGGGCAAAGTATATTGCTGAGACCTTTTTAGAAGATGTTATTTGCTACAATGAGGTTCGGGGAATGCTGGGATTTACGGGAACGTATAAGGGCAAAAGAGTATCGGTTCAGGGAACAGGAATGGGGATCCCCTCCATTTCGATTTATGTAAATGAATTAATCCGCGATTATGGTGTAAAGAACTTAGTTCGGGTTGGTTCCTGTGGCGCGATTCAAAAGGATATCCATGTGCGCGATGTGATTCTTGCGATGACCTCATCTACTGATTCAAATATCAACCGCCAAAATTTCCAAGGGATTGATTATGCTCCATGTGCAGATTTTAATTTGTTAAATAGAGCTTTCGAAAATGGGGCTCAAATGGGAATGGACATTAAGGCTGGTAGTGTATTGTCAGCTGATGTGTTTTACCGTGATAGCATGGAGATCATCAAGAAGTTAGGAGACTACGGGGTATTGGCGGTTGAAATGGAAACAACAGCATTGTATACCTTAGCAGCTAAGTATGGGGTTTCGGCACTATCGATTCTAACTGTCAGCGATCATATTTTCACTGGAGAGGACACAACAGCTGAAGAGCGGCAAACAACCTTTAATGATATGGTAGTTATTGCTCTTGAAACCCTCACAAAATAAAAGGCAGGGGGATTTTCCTCTGCCTTCTTTTATAGAAGCTGTTTTTTTCGCTTTGACTAATAACGAAGCCGCAAGAGCAGCTGTTTAAATTCTTCATCATTCATTAGCTGATCTTCATATTTTTTTGGTAACTTTAGTTAACACAACGTCATGGTAGAAAAACTCAACAAAAAACTTCACAAAGGGCTTTGATTTTGTAATCATCGCTTGCCATGATTCGTTTTCAACGCCGGCAAACAAAATAGTCTCCTCATCAATAATGATGAGACGGTTTTTTTCCAATCTTCGGTGTTCTTCATTAGGCGACAGAATGTGGAGGGAAGATAAAGCAGATTCTGGAACATCCCCGACAACTAGTGCTTCCACTTTTACACCTGATCGTTCTTTTTCGATTAGAATCGGCATAAATGCTTGGAAATCTTCTTTCCAAACCGAGATCTGAATCGAATGCTGTGCTTCTTGGAGAAGCTGTTTACATTGGAGTTGAATCGAGGAATCGACCTTTAAACTCCAAACACGATCATCCGTCATGTTGTTTTGAGAGGTTTTATTTTTCAATTCACTTATATTGGCCTGAAATTCCTTGGTTAACTTTTCGATAACTAGATTCAAAGGCAGAGCCGTATAGAGTTTTTTCTTTTCGGAAACAGAGTCTAATACAAGCCCTTTTTCAATCATCCGCGAGAGCACTTCGTAGATTTTTGCTTTCGGGACACCGGAATATTTCACAATGAACGTCGCATCGAGCGGCTCATTTGAAGACGCGAGAACTTCATATACCTGGCTTTCATATTGAGAAAATCCAAACTTTTTAAGCATCATTCTGACCTCTTTTAAAAAAATTGGAAACACTAAATTAATCATATGGGATAAAACAAGCGTTGTAAAATATTTCTTATGACTAAATTGTGATTTCTGTCTTTACAAGATTGGTTACTACTGATATAGTAATCTTCGTTGTTAAAAAATTTGTAAGCGAATTCAAATAAACAGAAAGACAGCATGGAGGAACATAACTATGAAGTACATCATTGCTATTATTGGATTATTAGTTGTTTTTGGACTTGCTTTTCTGGCAAGCCATAATCGGAAACAAGTTAAATGGAAACCGATTATCCTTATGATCGTGATTCAAGTAATCTTATCTGCCTTGTTATTAAATACAACATTTGGTTTAGTGCTCATCAGAGGATTTGCTGGAGTGTTTAGTAAATTATTAGAATATGCCGCAAGCGGGGTATCGTTTGTGTTTGGCGGGCTGGCGAATAAAGGAGAGGCACCGTTTTTCTTAAACGTTCTTCTTCCGATAGTGTTCATTTCCGTCTTAATTGGGATTTTTCAATATTTAAAAATACTTCCATTCATCATGAAAGCAATTGGTTTATTACTAAGCAAGGTAAATGGCATGGGGAAATTGGAATCTTACAACGCAGTGGCTTCGGCCATTGTGGGTCAATCGGAAGTTTTTATAACGGTTAAGAAACAACTCGGTCAACTCCCGCCAAATCGTTTATATACGCTTTGTGCCTCAGCGATGTCAACTGTCTCTATGTCGATTGTCGGAGCCTATATGACCATGATTGAACCGAAATATGTGGTCACCGCCCTGGTTATTAATTTATTCGGCGGATTTATCATCACCTCGATTATTAACCCCTATTCGGTGAATCCAGATGAGGATATTCTAGTGATCCAAGACGAAGAAAAGCAAAGCTTCTTCGAGATGTTAGGGGAATATATTATCGATGGGTTTAAAGTAGCCATCATTGTTGGCGCGATGTTGATTGGTTTTGTTGCCTTAATGGCGGGAATTAATGACGTATTTGATTTGATTTTCGGAATTTCATTTCAAGAAATTTTAGGTTATGTTTTTTCGCCGCTTGCCTTTATCATGGGGGTCCCATTTTCAGAAACAGTCAAGGCTGGAGGAATTATGGCAACGAAGCTTGTCACGAATGAGTTTGTAGCGATGATGGATTTAACGAAAATACAATCTAGCTTTAGCCCTCGGACATTAGGGATCATTTCTGTATTCCTTGTCTCGTTTGCAAACTTCTCTTCGATCGGCATTGTTGCCGGGGCAGTAAAAAGCTTGCATGAAAGGCAGGGAAATACAGTCGCTCGCTTTGGTTTAATGCTCTTGTATGGCTCCACATTAGTCAGTGTTTTATCAGCCGTGATTGTAAGCATTGTTTTATAAATATTGGTCATAAAAAAATACGCCGCGTCCGCGGCGTATTTTTTGTGTTCACTTACCCAACTGCATGGAGCAGAAAATTAGTAAAGAACAACAGTGATATGATGACGCTTGAAACAGAAATCTGTTTTGATTTATTTGAGAAAACTTTTACAAGCGGATAAGCGATAAATCCGAAAGCAATTCCATCGACAATACTATAGGTTAATGGAATCATGATGATCACCAGAAAAGCCGGAAATGCTTCAGTAAAATCAGTGAAATCGATATTTACCACATTTTTCATCATCAATCCCCCGATAATGATCAGAATAGGAGTGATGGCGGCATCTGGTACTAGTTTTATAAACGGCATGAAAAAAAGCGATAGCAAAAGGAGTGAACCTGTTACAACAGAGGTTAAACCGGTTCTGCCACCCGTCGTAATACCCGCCGCTGTTTCAACCGTCGAAACAGCCGGACTTGTGCCTAATAATCCGCAGACAATGGTTGAAATAGAGATCGCCTTTAATGACTTTCCGTTCTTTTCGGGTGCCTGCAGCATCCCATTCACTTGGGAATGCACCAACCCAATATTTTCAAAGACGAGCACTAACACCAGTGAGAAGACAGCCGACCAAAAGGGAAGAAAAGACCACTTTCCTAAATGACTGCTTAGGAAAACATCCTTATAGCTCTCAAAGGAAATAAAGCTAGTGTCCATCCCGTTCATTGGGACAAGTCCAAAAAAGTAGGAAACAATCGTACCTAGGATGATAGTGATTAAAAAATTGCCTGGAATTTTCTTTAAGAACAGAAATAAGGCGATGATCAGATTAATGATCGAAGCCAGCACAACAGGCGATGATAACTCACCAAGGGACACAAAATTGGTCGGGCTCCCAGCAACAATTCCACTTTTTTGCAGACCAATAAAGGCAATAAAAAGGCCAATTCCTACTGAAATCGATTCTTTTAAAGAATCGGGAATCGCGCTGGTTACGATGTTGCGTAAGTTGGTAAAGGCAACGATCACAAACAGAATTCCAGAAAGAACAACAGCCCCTAAAGCCTCCCGGTAATCCAGCCCTAACGAACCGACAATCGTGAATGTAAATAAGGCATTAATCCCCATTCCCGGAACGATAATTAACGGTGTATTGGCAATAAAAGCAACCAATAAACATCCAATAAACGAAGAAAGTACGGTTGCAATGATTCCAGCCTCTAAAGGGATCCCTGCATCTTCCAAGATCTTTGCATTGACGGCCAGGATATAGACAATGGAAAAAAACGACGTTAACCCTGCAATAACCTCCTTTCGAATAGTTGTTTCATGCTGCTTAAGCTTAAATACTCCTTTCATCATATTAATCACACTTTCGCGATTTCCCTCTCCCACCCGCATCAAGTTCATATAATTAACTTATGCCGAGGGCTATTATAACACAAAATGCCCTAGGATAGAGGACCAAACACATAAATAATACAGCGAGGTAAAAAATGGTGCCTGTCACCATTTCTCACCTCGCTGTATTGGTTTGTACTAAAATAAAGGCTATTTTCCAACATTTACCCTTTTGATTAATAGGTTGCAAAGACCTGCTGTGGCAACAGGTCTTTCTCGGTTCATCTCCGTTTAAAACATCGCTGCCCACGTTTTCGGGCCGACGATGCCATCTGCTCCTAACCCATGACTTCTTTGAAATGCTTTGACAGCTGCTTCTGTTTTTGGACCGAAAATGCCATCAGCGGCAACCCCGACTCTTGCTTGGATCAGTTTTATATTATTGGTATCCGTAGAGCCCTTTTTGATCATGTGACCAGGGTAAGGACGATTTGGCGTGTTGGCCACTGCTTCGAGTTTTGCCTTGGTCTTCGGTCCAACAATTCCATCGACAGCAAGCCCATGCTTTGCCTGAAAGCTCCGAACTGCTGCTTCTGTTTCTTTTCCAAAGTCACCATCTGCCCCATATTTCGGGAGTCTTTCCCCAGCTTTAATGAGATACTGTTGCAGTTTTTTTACATCAGGCCCCGTATCGCCTAATTGTAACAAATTGGGACTGGATTTGGTTGTGGATGAGGAGGGTTGTTCCGTATGTGCGGCCGCAACCAAGGTGGGGTGAAGGGTATTATAATTGATGGCCTGACGAACAAACGCTTCTCTGTTGATGGAGGTTCCAGGGCAGGTTTTACTAGCATGCTCGCGATGGAACATGATTTGCGCACCACATGCTGTCACAAGATAATGCTGCAGTTTTAACATCGAATTCAGCTGGGCGCCTTCTAACACATCATGTCCGATGTCAAAGTTACCTAGCATCTCGGTCATAAAGGCCCCTTCGTTGTAGCCGGCAATACCAGCGGGTGTTTCATTAAAAGGCCTTCCAGTGACAAATAAACCATCTGGCATGAGGGTGACATGTTGTCCGATATCATCCCAACCACGCGTGTTTACATGATAATTCCTCATTGCTTGTTGTAGTTGGAGATGGTTCTTGCCGTTAAAATCATTATGACTAGGTTCCCAGGTATGGTGCACCTGTGAATATCTGTACTTCCTGCCTTTTAACCTTTGAATCACCTGGTCAACCGTGAGAATCTCAAATGCCATTTGTTTTCCACTCCTTCGCTCAACATATGTTACACTATGCAATCTTGGGTGGGCGGTGCCTGGCTATTTTGCGCCAACACCGAGAACTTCTAGCGAAATGAGCAAAAAAAAGATCCAGCTGACGGTCAGCTGGACTAAACTTATATGTTTAAAAGGGGGTCATTTATGAAAAAGAGGTAAAATCAATTTCATAGGTTTATCTTACTCCTGATAGATGAACAAACTATGAACAAATCGTTAAGGTTGTATAAAAATTTTTAAGTGGATCAATGGGCCGGAAAGTTCTATATAGTACATGATTTTTTACCAAAATTAATAGTATGATTGAATTTTAATTAAATTAGTATATAATACATTACTATATAGGAGGGTGTGAACATGCAACAAGTGAGTAAAGAATATCTCGAGTTAATCCCTAATTTGTTTAAAAGTTTTCAGCGCTTGAATCAAAAAGCTAGCAGCTTAACGCATTTACAAAATCAAATCCTTGAATACTTGTTTATGTATCAACATCCATTGGCCATTAAGCAAATAAGTGAAGGCCTCAATGTCCCGAAACAGCAAATGACAGACTTGCTTAAGCGATTATTTGAACAAGGACTTATTATAAAAAAACAAAATAAAAATGATAAACGGTCATTTCTGATCGAGTTAACCGAACAAGGAAAAATCACACAGCAAGAAAAGTGGTCAAAGATCTATCAGAATTTCGTTGAGGATCTATCCAAATTAGATGAAGAAGAACAGCTTGATCTCCAGTACGCCCTGCATAAAGTGAACTTTCTGCTGAAAAAAATGGAGGGATGAATAAATGACGATAAACTTACAATCCGTTCAAGCCACCATGCTCATCCCTCTTTGGGGCCGGGCAACAGCCAGTGAGAAGAATCCTGAGATCTTGTATGACAAGGAAGCAATCGAAATCATTGCCGGCTGTAAGGTCGATTTTACCGAAATTGCTAAAACATTTGGAGAATACGGGGGCATTAGCTATATTGTTCGGGCTCGTAAAATGGACGATACGATCCGGGCGTTTATCCATAAACATCCACGCGCCACCATTGTTAACATCGGGGCAGGGCTTGATACGACCTTTTCCAGAGTGGATAATGGAACGATTAACTGGTACAACCTTGATTTACCTGATGCGATTGCCTTTCGAAAAACGCTGATTGCCGATACACCAAGGAATAGCTGCATTGCCAAATCCTTTTTCGATGTATCGTGGTTCGAGGATGTTATTTTTAATAAGGAAGATGGCATCCTATTGATCTCGGCCGGAGTTTTCTACTATTTTGAGGAAAGTCAGCTCAAAGGAATGTTTCGGGAAATGGCCTCACGGTTTCCTGGCGGAGAGATTTATTTTGATGCAGAATCGAAGTTTGCCGTAAAGATTTCTAACCGTACTGTTGAAAAAACAGGAAACAAGGGCGCAAAAATGCATTTTTATGTTAACAATCCCAAGGTATTAGAAGGATGGTCGCCAAACCTTAAAGTGGTTTCGTGTGAAGCGTATTTTAAGGGGATACCGGTTAGCAGGGAGTGGGAGAGTGGGACGCGGCTCATGGTGCGGTTTGTGGATTTGATTAAGATGCTGAAGTTTGTTCATTTGCGTTTTTTGAAAAATTAAGGGATTCGGACTGATCTTGGGAGAGCTGAAACAAAATAGCAAGTTCATGTTATTCATGAGAACTTAACCTAGACCTTTCACGATAAAAAGCAAACCCTTCATAGGATAGGATATGATATACTTATTTTACTAAAAATTCCATTTTATTTGCTTCATTTATTTTACTTTTGGTTGAAAAAAAGGGGGGACGTTGAAATATGAAATCTGTTCAGGTGCTCCACTATGACGCGTTTAGCAAGGAGCCTCACAAAGGGAATCCTGCAGGGGTGGTTTTGAATGGAGAGAATTTGACTGATGAGGAAATGCAAGAGGTTGCGTTAAAAGTAGGATTCAATGAGACAGCTTTTCCTGTTCAATCAGACATCGCGGACCTGAGAATTCGTTTTTTTACACCAGGTCACGAAATGAATTTATGCGGACACGGAACGATGGCTATGGTGTACGCGTTAAAAACGAATGGCTTGTTAGGTGACAAGACTGATTTTACGATTGAAACAAAAGCGGGCATTTTACCGGTCAATATCAATGATACGAATATTACGATGAAGCAGGCCGCACCGCAGTTTAAAGAGTTTAGCGGTTCAAAAGAAGATTTAGCTATGGCAATTGGATTAACGAAAGAGGAAATCGACACTGACCTGCCGGTTCTCTATGGGAGTACGGGGATTTGGACACTTTTAGTCCCAATTTCAAACCTATCATCCTTTGAAAAAATGAAACCAAATAATAAGCTGTTTCCAACGATTTTAAAAGAAATGCCTAAAGCCTCAATCCATCCTTTTTGTTTGGAAACCTACCATCCGGAAGCAGATATGCATGGCCGCCACTTTTCGTCTCCTTACTCTGGTACCATTGAAGATCCGGTAACGGGTACGGCATCAGGTGTCATGGGGGCTTATTATGCCAAATACATAAAGAGGGATGTTGAAGAGTCTCTGAATCTAGTGGTGGAGCAAGGACAGGAGATGGGGAAGGATGGGCTGGTTAGAGTCCATGTCGAAAAGAATGAGGATACCTATAATATAGAGATTACTGGGAATGCGGTGTATGTTAAGGAGTTTGAGATAATTTTGTAGTCTTATATGAAATTTTTAGTACATTATTGTGTGGCTGTTTATAACGATATATCGAATTATGCACCAAAAAAGGCAGAAGGATGATCTTCTGCCCTTAGGCTACCCTAATATTCGTAAAGATTCTTGGACAAAGGCCGGGATATCATCCGGCTGCCTGCTCGTGACCAGCTGATTCTGGCACACGACCACTTCTTTGTCATGCAAATTTCCGCCGGCATTCTTTAAATCCACATGAATCGACTTATACCCCGTTACATCGCGGCCCTCAAGCGTTTCCGCTGTGATTAGCAGCTGGGGTCCGTGGCAAATGGCTAATACTGGCTTTTTAGCATCCATAAACGCTTTGGCGAATTGGACAAACCGCTCGTCTGCCCGAAGAATATCCGGTGAAAATCCGCCAGGGATGAACAGGGCATCAAAGTCCTCAGGAGAGGCCTCATCAATACTTTGATCGATGACCACTTCACTCTCGCCTTGTTTTCCTTTCACCGTTTTGCCTTTTTCCATTTCGATGGCGGTGACCTCATGCCCTTTTTCCTTAAAGGCCTGCACCGGTTCACTATACTCGGAATCCTCGAAATGATCTGTTACTAACACAGCAATTTTTTTGCTCATAGCAATCAACTCCTCTTCTAAGACTCCATATTAAAATACCCTCTATCACAATGGTTGAAACGTAACCATGGCCAATGAAACGACAAGAGGCTGACCCAAAAGGTGATTGATGAATAAATTTTGCACACTCTGTTGATTGGAGCGGAAGGCGCGAAGACTCCTGCGGGAGTACGGGGCAGGGGAGACCCCGCAGGAGCGAAGCGACGAGGAGGCTTCCCGTTCCGCCCGCGAACCGCTCGCGCCTGGAGCGGAAATCAACAGACTAATTTAATGTATAAAAAAGAAGGTGACCCTAAAAGTTATACTTTTGGGACACCTTCTTTGGTTCATATGAAAAATTTAATGCCAATCAAGATCGCTTCTACTACGGCAACGGCTAACAAAATGTTCATTTTTTGTGTGCTTTTCTTCTCTATTTTTTTCAGGTCTTCTTTGCTGGCCGTCTGGTTGGAGAGGATGTGGAGGAGCTCATTATGATGTTTACTCATCGATACCACTTTTTCCTGCAATAGTTCGATTTCCGACTTGTAGGATTCGAGCTGCTCAAGGTGTTTATGGGTAGAGTTCTGTAGCTGATAGATGACTTTATTGATGAGTGCTTCTTCGCGAACGACAAGAATGGTATTAATCGATTCGGAATGTTTATGGAACATTTCTTTGTATGATTTCTGCAGCCGCTCGAGGCGGTCCTCCATTTGCCGTAGTGCGGTTATGTGGGCAGCTAACTTTTCCTCTGTTTTCGCTAACTCTCCTTTAGTAAGGGCAACATACGCCTCATTTTGCTTCAAAAAGTTTCGGTTGTTCTCGGCTGAAACGGCTAGATCGCGGGTAAAGGCTGCTATTTCGTTAGAAGCGGTATCAATCACCGTTACAGCGTTGTCCAAGAGCTCCTTGTTATTGCTCTCTAATAGTTTCATTTTTTCTTTAAAATCACCGTAAAAAATATCTTCGTTCAGCTTCTTTAATTCTTCAACAGCCTTTTCGTATTCACTATTTGTAGGAAGTTTTGTGGTAACCATCTATATCATTGCCTCCTTTGTTTAATGATTCGATCATGTTTTCACCGTCTCGCCGCAAAAGCTGCAAATAGTGTGCCGCAAGAAAGCGGTCTTCCGTCTGACCATACAGGAAAGGCTGCTGCAGCTCTTCCTTATACTCCATCCAGTACTTGATCAAATAGCCTTGCAATTGAGAGGCGTGCTCACTGAATTGTTCCCACAATTGACAGGCTTTCAGATAACGGGCCTTCAGCTCCGCTTCTTCCTTTTGATAGGTGACTAATTGATTCTCGTGGCTGCTAATTTTGGCGCGGGACTCAAGCTTTAATGCTTCGACCTCTTTTAAGGCCTGTTCTTTCTGCTTTGTTAATTCGGTTAAAATCGATGTGAGTAATTGATTATAGTTTTGATACATCTCTGTAAGCCATTCGTGTGCTAGGTTGCGCATATGGGCCAGGGCTTTTTCATAGGTAGTTTTAAACCAGAAGGCGTCAATTTTCTGCTCGATTTCAGGTATAGGTGGCAGGAAGGGAAGTTCTAAAGGTTGTCCTAGCTCGATGTTTCCAGCACTAGCTTTCTGGTTGATGGTTAAAATCGAGTTTCCTAGTTCTCTTTCGGCCCAACTCTGTAATCTAGACACATCATAATTGATGACACTAGCTTTTTTATTATAGGGAGTATGCTCAATGATATCATCCACTAATTGCCAGAGGTGGTCGGGATCTGTGTTTTTAAGCTCTATCTGTTGGAGAAATTGATCATAATTATTTATTTTATTCAAAAATTGCTCCTCTTGTAATTGGGCCGTTTCTTTTTCATGGTCAATGATAGCTGTTTGTTTAGTGACTAACATCTGATAGGGAGCTAATTGTTTTTCATAGTTTTCTAGCTCAGTTTGCCGTTCTTTTTCCACTTCTTTATAAAATTGCTTGAGGCCATTGGTGGACGCTTCATTGGGATCTTCAAAGCGCGTTTGCAACATCCGCACCAGGCCCTCCGCTGAGTTGGTCATTCCCTTTGTATAAGCGGCTTCCGTTTTCAATTTATTAAACCGAGCGGAGAAATCCTTTAGGGCCTTAGAAACCCATTCAAACCGTTTTTTATGGAAATCAATAAATGTAGGATTCATTTTTATCGTCCAACTCCTGCATTTTAATCTATCAAAATCAGATTACTAGATTATTTTAACATTTTTACCGAGAAACAACTGATTTTTTCTCAGAGATTTGGAAAATGATTTATGCGGGGGAGAGAGGAGAAGAGGGGAGTAGTTGAATTAAAAAAGGGAGAAGATAAACTTCCCCCTTATGGAACGGTGTTAATCATCGTTTCGTTGGTCCGCGCGGGCGTTTCCGCCTTTTTCTCCGATTTCCTGATAAAATTCTTTATCGTGGTTCTCGGAAGTGGCTTCTCCGCCTTTTCTACCAATTTCTTGATAGAATTCCTTGTCGTGGTTCTCGGAAGTGGCTTCTCCACCTTTGCGTCCAATATCTTGGTAGAATTCCTTATCATGATTCTCGGAGGTAGCTTCTCCGCCTTTCCGTCCGATTTCTTGATAGAATTCCTTGTCATGGTTCTCAGAAGTGGCTTCTCCACCTTTGCGCCCAATTTCCTGGTAGAATTCCTTGTCATGGTTTCGAGCAGTCGCCTCTCCGCCTTTCCGGCCTGCTTCCTCCAGTGTCATATTACCTCTGTTTTCATTATCTTTGTTTGCCATAATAAAATCCCTCCTAATAATATTTGGAATTGCTATTTGACTTACAATTTTTTATCTACCCGTCCTTTTTGGTTTTCAAACCCACTTTCACCTTTTCCAAAATTACCCGCTTATTTGCAAAAGTGGTCAAATAGAAGGATATCAAAGGTTTAAAGCGAATAAAGGAATAGACGAGAGTATTGAAATGATAAGGAGTTAGTAACGATCATGCCGAAAAAAACAATACATATTCTAAATGGACAAGCCATGTACAATTATTACAAAGAGACCGATTTCCTTAAAGGCGAATTGATGGTCCCGTTTAACGAGGCAATGTGTTATGGAAGCACCTGCAAGGATTTATTCTCACCAGAATTCATCGACATACGTGCAAAAGCTCATCATGTCACGCCCGAACAATACACGGAGCACACAATAAAGCCATTGCATCCACTTATAAATAAAGAATTTACGAATATCATCTTATGGTTTGATGCCGATATGTTCTGCCAAATCAATCTTCTGACCATTCTTGCTTGGTTAGACAGGGCCGAGTTTAGTGAGGTTATTGATATCAATATAGTCGGCGATCAGTTTGAACCTGTCAGTCACTTTGGAGTAGCCGCCAAAGGGTATCAATCAATGTACGAACAAGTTCTCATTCAGAAAATACTACCTGATAATATTGAACCAGAACCTTTAAAAAAGGGGATTGAGCTATATTTAAGCTATCTTCATAATGACAGTGATCTGATGCTTTATATACAGGAGCACCAAGATGTCCCAGAAAAGGAACTTGTCCTAGCATTAATCAACAGATTTTCAACTGATTATGGATTGGGCGATACACAATACCTAGAAATCATAAAAACCCACCGCCAAAGCCAACAATAAATTGTTAGACAATAGGCTGCAAATAACAAAAAGGGCTGATTCAAGAGGAATCAACCCTTTTTTCCATGTTCAGTGTTGCTAATGGTGCCTGTCACCGTTCCTCATCTTATCACAGTACGAATCTTGCCCTCGCCGGCGCACTGCGGCCTCACCCCAAATAGACAAGGTCCTTCAGTTCATCGGTTGACAGCTCTGTGAGCCAGTTTTCACTGGTGATGATTTGGTCGTTCAGGAATTGCTTCTTCTCGAGCATAGCGTCAATCTTCTCTTCGAGTGTCCCGGTACAGATTAATTTATGGACATGGACAAATCTCGATTGGCCAATCCGATAAGCTCGGTCGGTTGCCTGGTTTTCAACTGCCGGATTCCACCAGCGGTCATAGTGAATAACGTGGTTGGCGGCCGTTAGGTTCAATCCAGTTCCGCCGCGCCTTCAATGACAACAGGAACACAGGGAACTCCTGATTTTGGAACCGTTCAATCATGGTATCACGCTGCGTTTTCGGGACACTTCCGTTCAAGAACGGCACCTCAATGCCAAACTTCTTCTTCAAGGTGCTCCGAATCATTTCGCCCATTTCAATATACTGGGTAAAAATCAAGCAGCTCTCGCCTTGATCCAAGACCGCATCAACGAGTTCAACTAGTTTCTCCATCTTATTCGAGCGGTCAAGCAGCTCGCGGCCAATGGCCTGCTCCTTTAAATAGAGGGCAGGGTGGTTACATAGCTGCTTCAAACGTGTCAGCATCTGTAAGATTAACCCTTTACGTTCAAAGCCGGACAATTTCTCAATCTCCGCAAACGTATCGTGGATCAGCTGCTCGTACAGCGATGCCTGCTCTGCAGTAAGCGGGCAGTACTCTTTCTGCTCCAGCTTATCAGGCAGATTAAGAGCAACCTCTTCATCTTTTTTCGTCCTGCGCAGCAGGAATGGACGAATCAACGACTGAAGCTGTTGAACCTTTTCCTTCTTTTCATCCTTTTCAATCGGGATGACGAACTTTTTCTGGAACTGCCCTAAGCTGCCAAGATAGCCGTGGTTAGTGAAATCGAAAATCGACCATAACTCGGAGAGGCGGTTTTCCATCGGTGTTCCGGTCAAGGCAATATGGTGTTGGCCGCGCAGCCGCCGTACGGCCTTCGATTGTTTTGTTTGGGCATTCTTAATGTTTTGCGCCTCATCAATCGCAATCGAACTCCAAACCATCGACTCAAACTCTTCCGAATCGAGATGGCTCAACCCATATGAAGTCAACACCACATCGGCATCTTGGACACGTTCCGAAAAGGCTTCTTCCTTAAGCCGGTTCGAACCATAATGAAGATACACTTTCATCTCCGGAGCAAACCGCTCTAACTCCTTCTGCCAGTTCCCCAACACAGACGTCGGGCAAATAATCAGCGCCGACCTCGTAGGAACCTTAACTTTAGGAGCAGAGTCTGGTTCATCCGCCGTTTTCCTACGCTTGGTAGTGCTAATGGTGTCAGGCACCATTTCTACTGTATCCTCATTCTTTACCTTTAATAGGTAGGAGATGAGCTGGACGGTTTTGCCGAGGCCCATGTCGTCGGCGAGGACGGCACCGAAGCCGAATTGGCGCAGGAACCAAAGCCAGCTCATGCCGAGCTGCTGGTAGGGACGGAGCTCACCCTGCAACCCTTCAGGGACGGTCTCAAGCGGTATTTCATGGACCTCAGACAGCATTTTGACCATCTGTTTCCATTGGCGGTTCAACTCGATTTGGATCTTTGCAAATGCCTTTGGATTTTCCAATTCTTCTTCCGTATCTGTTGAATCAACCAGTTCCTGCTCGAGCAAATCACGGACATGCAAGCCCTCTTTTTCGGCACGTTTCATCAAATCCTGAATCTGCCGAATAAACTGCGGGTCAAGCTTTACCCAGCGGCCGCGGATGAACACAAGCCGTCGTTTTTCCTCGACAAGCTTTCCAAACTCATCTTCTGATAAATCCACACCATTCATGGAAAAGCGCCAGTTGAAATCAAGCATCGCCTGCAGTCCCACGAAGGACGGCCGATGGCTGGATGATCCCTTCAATGACGCCTTTACCTTCAGGTTGGCATTCTTCATCGCCTGCCACCACGAAGGGAGGAGGATTTCAACATCCAGCGCGACCAAGGTTTCACTTGCATCGGTTAAAAACATCCAGGCCTCTTCCTCGGTAAGGTGGGTCTTAAAAAAGCCATCCTCCTCCAGCCATGGAATTAACCGGGCCCAGCGGATCCGCTCTTGATCTACCTTGTCTAAAAAGGGCTGCCACCTCGCAGGAATTTTTCTGACTCCCTCGACATCATAGATTTCATCGGTATTTTTCTTACTGCGCAAAAATACATCCAGAATCCAAGCACCCTCGCCATCAACCGGTTCATCGAGCCGGAGCCCAATCGTAAATGGCGTGTCGCTATCCTTAATGCCAACCCATTCGAGCCAGCTTTCTTCATCAAAATATCGGGCGAGCTCCACCCCTGAAATATTTTGTTTTCTTAGCAGATCCAGCTTTGGACCGAAAAGCTCTTTCATCGCAACATTTCTGGTTAGGTAAGCATCGAGAGCCCCATTATATAAATCAGAAATATAATCTTTGGTAGTGCCGAGCTCTCCATCGCCGCTGACTAAAGGAGCGGTGTCTTCCTCGACGGACTGTTCCCAAAAGGAAGAGTCGAATTCGTCCTTGACCCGTTCCGGCAGCTTCCAGCGGAAGTCACCATGCTCCCACACGGAGAAATCCGGAAGCCAATCCTTTTCGACAATCCCTTCATAAAGGGTCAATGCAGAAGCAAGACAAATTTCAGATTGCTCATTCCAATCCCAATCAATAAAGCGATTGAAGGACTCCTTGGCAAATAACGAGACGAGCTGCCAGCCGCTCACAACAATCCCTTCGACATCGTTGACCGTTTCTGTTTCTAGAAGAGTACCGAAAAAGCTTTCTTCATGGCTGCTAAAAACGAGGTTTTTCCACCTGAACGGGTTCATATAAGAACCTTGTTCGTTCTGGGCCGTCAACAGAAAGCGCCCATCCCCTAATTTAGTTGTCAGTAATTTGATAAACCTGGTTTTAAGCATAAAATAAAGTACCCCTTTAAATCGAACTACAGGCCTTAACCTGGGTAACTATGTTTATGTATATCAATGTCCACCTGGAATGAACAGTGTCCTCAAGTGGTGCCTGACACCATTTCCAATGCTGATGTATTGTAAAGTGGGCATCTAAACTGTATTCTTTAAAAAATCCATATTCCTATATTATACCCAAAATTTTGTGGTTAGAGGAGTAGGGAGCATAAAGTGTTTATGGATGCGGGTATTTTTTTGTTGAACTAACTGTTTACTTAAGTACCCATTATATATATTGGAGTCAATACAAGGAAAGTGAACAAACTAATAAGTACAAATAATTTTAATCATCAACTCATGAAGAAAGGTGGGTAGATAAATGGTTACCAAACGACAAAAAGACATCCTGTTGTCTTTAATGAACGAGAAAGAACCTGTTACAGCAGAATGGATGGCAAAAGAACTTGGTGTGAGTGATAGAACCATTCGCTCCGAGATCAAAGAACTTCAATCACAATGCTCTTCGTTAGGAATCATTATTGAATCACTGCGAGGAAAAGGATATCTATTAGAAATAAAGGATTATGAAGTGTTTGAAAAAGAAATTAATGGTCATGCCAATGATGCAATAGATGATCATCAATCTGATTTTTCTGATCAGGCAAGTAGGGTTATGTATATATTAAAACGATTTTTATTAGAAAAAGAACCAATAAAATCAGAGAGTCTTGAGGAAGAGCTATTTGTTTCCAAGCCTAAGCTCCAAAATGACATAAAAATCGTCCGTGAAATATTGGAAAGTTACAATTTGAGGTTAGTTTCCAGACCGCATTATGGTACACAGGTCGAAGGCGATGAATATAGGAAACGGCTCTGTTTTTCAAATTATATTTTAAGCCGAAATAGCAACTTAAACATTGACAGTACATCTTTTCAACTATTGGATGAAAAACTGTTTGAAAAGATAAAGGAAACGATCATAAAAAAGGTGAATCAATACAAAATTGAGATATCTGACATTGCACTCGATAATTTGGCCACCCATATCACAATTGGATGCAAGCGAATTGAAGAAGGATTTGTCATTGAAAACCTGGAACACGAATTAACAGCGAAATACCCCTTTGAAAAAATAGTTGCTAGTGAAATTGTAAAAGAAGTAGAGGAGTTTACCGGTTTAAAATTTCCAAAATCCGAGATTGATTATATTATTGTCCATTTGATGGGGACAAAATTAATACATAAAAATACATTGAATGAATTTAGTAAATTTGATGAGCTAGGAACCATTATTCATTGCATGCTGGAAAGATTAAAAAACGAATTAAATTGGGATTTTTATGACGATTCCGAATTCATTCAAGCGCTGACTTTGCACATTCGGCCGGCAATGAACAGGCTGCGCTATAACATGAGCATTCGCAATCCATTATTAGACGACATTAAACGGAAATATCCCAGCGCTTTTGAGGGCGCTGCCATTGCGAGCAGATGTATCGACGAATATTTGGACATTGAGGCAGGAGAACACGAAATTGCTTATATTGCCTTACATATCAGCGTGGCCTTAGAAAGAATGAAGTCAAGGCAGAAAAGGGCAAAACGGGTGATTGTGGTGTGTGCTTCTGGTGTTGGGAGCGCAAGGCTTTTATTTTATCGTTTGCAAAATGTATTTAAAGATGAAATCGATATTACGGCTACAACCAATTATTATCAATTAAAAGAATACGACCTATCCTCTATTGATTTTATTATTAGTACGATTCCAATAAAAGAAGAGATTGGCGTTCCCGTACAAGTCGTTAATACCTTTTTAGGAGAAGGGGATATTGCAAATATCCGGGAAGGTTTATCGTCTGTAAAAGAGTCTGAGGAACGGAGCTATTTAGATGAATCCAGGGTTTTTATTCATAAAGACCTTGAGGATAAAGAAAGCGTTATCCGTTTTATCTGTGACGAATTATACAAACAAAAGCTCGTCTCCAAGGATTATGTAAATTCGGTGTTGGAAAGGGAGGCAGTCGCTCCAACCAGCTTTGGGAATCTGGTGGCCATCCCTCACTCACTTACACCGGAAACAGAGGAAACATTTTGGACCGTGTGCACATTAAAGAAACCGATCGAATGGACAGATAAACAGATGGTTCAATTTATCTGCTTGTTAAATATCAGAAAAGGACCTGAGGGTGACTTGGAAAGGATGTATAAAAGGCTCCTTACTCTAATTGAAAACAGTACAAGGGTCCAAAAAATTCTAAAGAGTGACTCAGCTCAAGAAATTATTAGGATTTTAAATGAATCTTAAATGATCGATGCCACCTGAGGCAAACGTCGATATGGATAGAAAAGAATGGGGTATTCCAAATGGGATACCCCTTTTTAAAATTGTCCGGAGCTTTTTTCCGTTACAAACGGAAAAATCCTTTCTGTAAAATAAACCGTTTTCAACATAAACTATAAACAGAAAGTGATTAAAGCACACTTAAAACAGTTGCCAAACAGTTTAGATTAATTGGCTAATTGTTTTTGAAAAATAACTTATATGGATAAATAGGAGGAATAGATCGATGAATATTTTATTATGTTGTGCAGCAGGAATGAGTACAAGTTTGCTTGTGACTAAGATGGAAAAAGCAGCCCAAGAACAAGGGTTAGAAGGAAAAATCTGGGCGGCTCCGGCTAATCAAGTCAATCAACACATCGACAATGCTGATGTCATTCTCTTAGGACCGCAAGTTCGATTCCTGCTTGCTAATATGAAAAAGTTAGGTGAAGAAAAAGGCATTCCGGTCGATACGATCAATCCAGTCCACTACGGTATGTGTAATGGCGAGGAAGTCTTAAAAACAGCTATAAATCTAGTAAATAACAAATAATAAAAAAGGGGAAAAAAATAAAAATGAGTAAATTCAACAGCTTTCTAGAAGAGAAAGTCATGCCTGTTGCAGGAAAGATTGGTGCACAAAGACACTTATTAGCTCTTCGTGATGGTCTTATTGCGACTATGCCATTCATTGTCATTGGTTCATTTTTCTTGATCCTGGCGAACTTGCCAATTCCAGGTTATGCAGATTGGATGACTTCTATATTTGGTCCAACCTGGGCAGCTAAATTAAGTTATCCAGTAGATGCCACGTTCAATATCATGTCAATTATTGCAGCGTTCGCGGTGGCTTACCGACTAGCAGAAGGCTATAAGCTCGATGCGATGAGTGCGGGTGCTATTTCAGTTGCTGCTTTCCTTTTAACAACACCATTCAGTTTCATGTTTACTCCAACTGGAGCTGAAGACGGAGTTTTGGTTACTGGTGCGATTTCAAAAGCATTCTTGAGCAGTAAAGGGTTGTTTGTTGCGTTACTTTTTGCCATTATATCAACAGAAATTTATCGTTGGGTCGTCAAAAAAGATATTGTGATTAAAATGCCAGCGGGTGTTCCGCCAAGTGTTGGTAAATCATTTGCAGCTTTAATTCCAGGATTTATTGTTATTCTTGTAGTTTGGGTAATCCGTTTACTTGTTGAATTGACTCCTTACGAAAGTATCAACGGCTTAGTTACAACCCTTTTAGGTGACCCGCTAAAAATGGTAGGTCTTACGCTGGGAGGATCGATTGTTGCTGAATTATTCGTAACGATATTATGGGCTACTGGATTACACGGTACAAACATCGTTAAAAGTGTTATGGAACCAATTTGGTTTGGTGCGATGGGTGACAATATGACAGCCTATCAAGCCGGTCAACCGCTGCCACACATTGTTACACAACAATTCTGGGATAACTTCGTCCACATCGGTGGAACAGGTGTAACAATTGGTTTGGTTCTTTCAATGGTAATGTTTGCTAAATCACAACAAATGAAAAGTCTTGGTCGTTTGGCATTGGCTCCTAGTATCTTTAACATTAACGAACCATTAATCTTTGGTATGCCAATCGTGTTAAACCCAATCATGATCATTCCATTCGTCCTTACTTCAATCGTTACTGTTATTGTAACATTCCTTGGAATGGATATGGGATTGGTCGCAAAACCTTCAGGTATTGCCGTACCTTGGACAATGCCGCCAATTATCTCAGGATATCTGGCTTCTGGCGGACATATTTCAGGTGCCGTCATGAATTTAATTAACATTGTTATTTCATTCGTCATTTATCTTCCATTCTTCAAAATATATGATAAAGCGAAGAAGAGAGAAGAAGATGCGATGAAACAGAATATCGCGTAAGAAGTCCATGGGCATTAGTATGGCTAGTGCCCTTTCTCATTAATATTGAACCAAAATTGGCAGGAGAGGGGAATGTTCCTTTCCTAGTAATGATATGAAAGGCTGTTAATCATGAATAAATTAGCCATGAATAAAGAAGAACTTTACAATCTGGCATTTCAATTAATCCTTCATGCAGGGAATGCAAGAAGCTTGGCGATGGAAGCGATGCAAGAAGCGAAGAAAGGCAATTTTGCTGAAGCAGAAGCAAAACTAAATGAAGCAGATTCTGCCTTCAATGAAGCACATCATGTTCAAACTGATTTAATCCAAAAGGAAGCAGGCGGAGCAGAATTCAATCTTCCTCTGATTATGATTCATGCACAAGACCATTTGATGAACGCAATGACCCTTAAAGATATGGCCGGAGAAATCATCGATTTGCATAAACTGATCAAAAAGGATTAAAAAAGCAGGACAAGAAAAGCATAGCATTCAGACAATTTTCAATAAGTTTTTTAAAAAGTCATTAGAAACTATAGTTGAAAAAATGTCTGTCAATCTTTAATTGCCCAATTTAATTTGGGCTTTTTTTATTAAAATGCCTGGCATACTAATTCTAGCGATGATAATAAGGGGAGAATTTATTTTTTAGTCTTTCTAAAAAGCAAATGTGAGTTATATATCCGTTTAACCTTTATTTCAATACATTTAGAAAGGAATGAACGTTAATGAAAAAGACATTCCCAGAATATTTTTTATGGGGTGGAGCGACAGCGGCAAACCAATATGAAGGTGGATACAATCAAGGCGGAAGAGGGCTTGCAACAAGCGACTTCATCACAAATGGTACTGCAGACCGTCCAAGAAAAATTACCATCCAGTTAAATGATGGCACAAAAACAATGGTAAACCGACGACCAACTGGGGACCCCAAAATTGATACCATTCCGGAAGGCGCATCAGGTTATATTGATGAAAATGTTTATTATCCAAGCCATGAAGCGGTTGATTTTTACCATCATTACAAAGAAGATATTGCCCTGTTTGGAGAAATGGGTTTTAAGAGTTTCCGGCTATCGCTTAGTTGGTCCCGCATTTTCCCTAAAGGTGGAATTGAAGGGGAGCAACCAAATGAAGAAGGGTTAAAATTTTACGAAGATGTTTTTAAAGAGTGCAAAAAATATAATATCGAACCATTAGTCACTCTTTATCATTTTGAAACTCCTGCTTATTTGGCGGAACATTTTAATGGCTGGGGCGGTCGTGAGACGATTGACTGTTTTTTAAGAATGTGCAAAGAAGTCTTTACACGATATAAAGATTTAGTTAAGTATTGGATCACCATTAACGAAATTAATGTATTAAATGGCTACGCCTTTATGGGAACCAGGGAGGCTACCGCACAGGTTCGTTATCAGGCAAAGCATCATATGTTTGTTGCGAGTGCCCTTGCCAATAAGCTTTGTCACGAGATCATTCCAGAGGCAAAGATTGGCTGTATGGTGGCATTAAGCTGCATTTACCCGAAAGATTGTAAGCCGGAAAATGTATTTGGCGCTTTGGATTATCGAAGAGGAGCGTTGATTTATTCGGATATCATGATGAGGGGATATTACCCATCTTACGCCGATCGCTTTTTTGAAGAGATGGGGGTAACCATCAAAAAAGAACTAGGGGATGACGAAATAATCAAGGCGTATCCTTCTGATTTTTTATCATTTAGTTATTACCGCAGCAGTGTTTACCATACGGAAATCGTTCAGAATACGGATACCGGCGGACAAATGGGGGATGCAAATCCGTTCGTTGAAAAAACGGAGTGGGGTTGGGCGATTGACCCGATTGGCCTAAGATACACGTTATCAGAACTTTATGACCGTTATCAAAAACCTCTTTTTATTGTTGAAAATGGAATGGGAACGATTGATATACGGGATGAAAATGGATATGTAGAGGATGATTATCGAATTCAGTATTTCCGAGACCATATTGCAGAAATGAAAAAGGCGGTAACTTTAGACGGTGTTGATTTAATGGGCTATACACCATGGGGTTGCATTGATTTAGTTTCAGCAGGAACTGGCGAGATGAAAAAACGCTATGGTTTTATTTATGTAGATATGGACGACGAAGGAAATGGAACTTTAAAAAGAACAAAGAAAAAATCATTTGATTGGTACAAGAAAGTGATTGCAACTAACGGAGAAGACCTTAGTTTTTAGATTAAGCAGCCAAAAATAAAAACAGGTGCCTGGCATCTGTTTTTATTTTTATCAGTGAAAGTGGCCGGTAATACCAAAAATGGCTGGTAAAACCGCCAAAGCATTAAAAATGTCAATCAAATCACCATCAAATAAAGCCAGCTCCTACCGACAAAATCGATAGCGAACTGGCTCTCTTTTTTAAATATCCACCAACTTACTCCGACGGCACTCCTCATGAAACGCCCGCAATCGCTTCGTCCGCTCCATCAGTGTCTCCAAGAAATACTCCCAATCATCAACCCGCTTCAGCTTCTTATACAACGTCCGCAGCTTCTTCAAATGCCGCACCGCCATCTTGTAGCTTGAGCGGTTCTTCTGGTCAATCTCCCGCTGTGCTGTCTGATGAAGCATCCCAAGCAGTACGTCAGGCCGCTCCTTCTCAATCACCTTCAAGCGATCTTTCGGCAAATCATAAAAATCCAGCCCAACAAACGCCTGAAGCTCGCCCCAGCGGTCATACTGCTTGCGCTCAAACAATAAATACTCATACTCCCCAAAACTATACGGCAGCATCACGAGCAAACCGCGCTCATACAGATCGACCCGATCATTTTCCGCACAATATGCAGTCACAGTCTTGAGCGCGTTCCGAGCAAACGTCACACAACTATGATAGCCGCCCAAAGCAGTTAAATACGCCTTCACTTTTTGCAAAAATAACTCAATTAAGGCCCCAACCCGGCGCCACGCCTTTAGGCCCGACAAATAATCAATCCAATACAACAGATAAGGAACAATCTCTTCATCGGTAAATTGGCCGATCAGCTTCATCGCCGCCTCATCATTCCCGACGAGCAGGTGAAGATGAATCCCAGCCACCATCAGCGTAAGCGGGTTTTCCCAATCCTGAAGTCCCTTTAGCCCCGCTTGAATCTTCGTTAACTCTTCCTCACGCCAAGCCTTCTTTTTGAAAAATTGCACCCACATCAGCCGGTACAAAAAAATCCGTTCATATTCTAACCCACTCGCACACCGGAGCAGCTCAAAGGCATCATCCTTCAGCCGCTCAATAAACTCATCGAATGCAAACGGCAGCGACTGCACGCCAATTTTTATCGCCAATTCCTCCGCATCCTCCAACAAATTTTGGAACAAATGCAGATAGGCCCGCCGTACGGTCTCCTCATCATGGCCAAGCTGCTCACTCAGCGCGGCCAGCTTGCGGAATGAGACGACAATCGCAACCATTTCATATAACAGGCGCCATTCCTGTTCAACCGGCGCACTGGCATGGACCCGGCGCTCATAAATCCCATACAGCTCCGGAATCACATAGGGGCTTGTATACTTTTTCGAAGCCAGCAGCGTATCAAAGCTGACCTCAAACGAATGCACCCAGCGGCTGTAATCTGGCTTCAACACGCCGTTGGCCTTAATCAAATCCTTCGCCGTCTGCATGCCCCAGTCCGTAACTTCCTTCTGCTCTCGTGCAGGCTCGCGCCAAGCTGTTACCCAGTCGCCAACACTGCCGAACTTGGAAAGAGCGGCGAAAAAGGTAGCAACCTGGTGGCGGCAAAAGCCCTCGGCCGGACAGGTACACGTACTCATAGAGGCAAACACCAAATCGAGCTTCACATAGACACGCGTCACGTCTTGGACCATGGAGGTAATTTTATTATTAAATATTTGTAATTGCTTAACCGCCCCTTGGCGGTACAGCATTAAACCCTTTTGGACCAGCTTCGCATCCTCCGCATCCGTAGGAATGAGCAGTTCGCGAACTTGTTCCTCAAAATATTCCAATTGTTCATTAGCAGGTGTGGACGCCAAGGCCGCAACCCCCTTTATAAAAAAATCCATATTCATCTATTATATCCAAAAAATCAAGATAAGCGAAGCATGGGGACGGTTCTTTTGCTTCTTCGGAAGCAGAAGAACCGTCCCCATGCTTCCAAAGTAAATGCCCGGGCGCTTTTCTGCGCCCGGGCATTTTTTATGAGTTTTTTTAAAAGTAATTTCTTTACAAGCCGAAAGATTTTTTTAGAGTTTCTTAACTTAATGTTTAAAATAAGGGGGCCTGAGTGAAGTGGTTAATAAATAATAAGTGGTCGGTAAATCGTTGGTAAAAAATGAGCTAGTTCCCGTCTTAGTTAGAATTCCAAGATTACTCCGATTCTGCATAAGCTTCGATGGTCGTTTCTCTACACTCCCAGCACTCCACCCTATTTCTTTCCATGATAGCTAATTCTTCTCCGCATGAAATACAAATATCCATTAGTCATCCCTCTTTTCATGTTTTTTAATGAACAACTGCCAACCTTGTTTAGGATCTAAGTTGTTACCATTATTATAACACAAAATATTCTGAAAAGAAGGGCCTATATATGTTAATTTAGTGACAAAAGTTGCATTCATATCACATGACCATGTCAAATTTTCAGGCAGCCAGTAACGAGGGCAGTCTATTAATTACAAACGTTACTTTTATATTAAAAAGCGACAAAAACAATAGCATAGAATGATGGTTTTTATTAGAATGGGAGTCAAAATTAATGGTTCATGGAGGGATTAATTTGCTATTCAAAGCCAAAAAGAAAGCAGACATAGGCGATCGTATCTTTTTTAAAAATGGAGTAAAAGGAATCGTTGAGAAGGTTAATGATAATTCAGTCATAACCAAGATAACCGAAAATAAGACGGAGTTGGAGTTTAAAGAAAACATCACAGTGGTCGCACACAAAAATTATCAGGTTTTGGCATAACTGTACTGGATAGTCTTAAAAGGCTATCCAGTTTTTATATAACTGGGTTTATCTTCACCAGGAGAATAGTCTTATTTTGAAAAAAGTGAAGAAGAAAAAAGGAATTGGACATTAATCAAAGAATTAATTTGTATCAAATAATAAGGAGTGTGCGAAAATGGAAAAAATACATTTTTTAGTAAGTGAATTTTTCTTTAGTATAGCCTTATGTGTTGTTGCATTGTTTTTCGCTTTAAGATCAGATGTATTTACTATAAATGTTGTCTTTTTAGGATTGATTGCTGGGTCACTGATTGATATCAATTTACGTTCAATTTATAAAAATAAAGCTGTTAAAATTAGCGGGTATCTCGAACATAAACAAAGAATAGTAGAAAAAGAAACCAGTATGTAATTTCCCTCGATGAATGGGTGTGTGGGAGCATGGGGACGGTTCTCTTGCTTCTTTGGAAGCAGAAGAACCGTCCCTATGCTCCCACAATGTTACAAAACCATTAAAATATTTACAAATTCATTTATAATTCTAGCATTCTCTCTATTTCAACCTTTTAGTTGTTATAATGGAAAAAAAGTGAAATGCTGGAGGATACATACATATGAAGAAAATATTTAGTATGGCAGCTGCCGCATTTATGGGGTTCGGTCTATTTACGGCATCAGCCGAAGCATCTACCGTTGTCAATGCAGATGTATTGAATGTACGTCAAGCGCCCGCTACGAGCTCACTCATCATTGGGAAAGTAACAAATGGCCAGGCGTTGAACGTGACAAGCCGCCAAACTGGGTGGCTAAAGATTAACTATAATGGAAAAACAGGTTACGTAAGCTCACAATATACAAAAGAAACAAGCACTACAAGTAGCACAACTGCAATTAGCGGAACGTATTACGTCAATGCTACTTCACTGAATGTACGTTCTGGTGCCGGTACGGGCTATGCTTCAATTGGCAAATTAAACAGCGGACAAGCTGTCAGTGTAAAAAAGGACCTTGGGAACGGCTGGTATCAAATTAGTTATAATGGCAGAACAGGTTATGTTAGTAAGCAATATGTAGTTAAAACCGCTGTAAAAGCAGCAGCGGAGTTCATTGTTGAAGCGACGGCTTATACACCGCAGGAATCTACAAGTGGAATTACAGCTGCAGGCTACAATGTTCGTAAAAATCCAAACATGAAGCTGATTGCGGTAGATCCAAAAGTAATCCCGCTCGGTACCAAAGTCTGGGTCGAAGGCTATGGAGAGGCAATTGCAGGCGATACTGGCGGCGCCATTAAAGGAAAGAAAATTGATGTACTTTTTCCTACAGTAAAACAAGCCCTTCAATGGGGCCGAAAAAATGTAAAAGTAAGAATACTAAACTAAGGCGCGAAGCGCGGGGACGGTTCTATTGCTTCTTTGGAAGCAGGAGAACCGTCCCCGCGCTTCCTGTCATGATTAACATAAGGATTAAAATGCCACCGCTTATGTAGTATTGAAAATTAGGTTTGTAACCAAAACTGTTAAATATAAAAAAAGAGATAATGAACAAGAAAGATAGAAATAATTCAAAAATGAAGGCAAGGATTAAAAATAATTGATAAGGAATAACTACCTCTTTATGAGACACGTGTTGTAAAGTTAATCCTTCCCAACATAAATCTGCTAATTTACTTATTTTCCTCATTTTTACCACCTCTATTAATCCTCATATTTCTCTTCTCAGTTTTGACAATATTATGAGTTTCATAACAATGAATATTATTATTTTTTAACTGATGGTTGAGGCTCTTGAAGGCATTATGGAAAACGACTAATATATAATTTATGAAAAAACTCGTCAAAAAAGAGCATTGCTTACGAAAGCAATGCTCTAATCAATTAAGAGGGGATATTCATTTAAGCATGCCTAGATGATTGTTGCATTTTCGATCTCATTTCCACCACTTCCACCATTTCTTCTGACTGGCGGCCGCAATCTGCATTCTTGTTTCTTCCTCTAACTTACCTCGTTCAATCATCAATTGTTCTGTACGTTTTACATAATTTAAAATTTGATTAAGCCTCTCTTCTTGAGAAGCTTCCCGCACTGCCTTCTCCTTCAAATGAATGAGTAAATCTAAGTTTACTTGCTCCAAATGTTCGATACGGCCTAGTAGCTCGTCATGGTTACATTCCTGATTCATATCACGGTCATTAGTCGTCTCTAACGGTACTGCTTCTGTAACAGTTTCCGTAACAGTTTCCGTACGATCCTTTTCAGAAACAATTGTCATCACGGATATTGCTGCCTGTTCCAAAGGCACACCTTCTTGCTTACTAAGTACGATTAATTGGCGGAGAGTGCTAACATCTTTATCAAAATAGCCTCTGTGTCCTTTACTATTACGGTGAATGGGATACCCATGTCCTTCTAAAAGAGTGGCATACTTCCGTAAAGTACTACTATCTATTCCAAGCAAATCTTGTACGTAACTAGGTGAATATATTTCCGTCATGACATTACACCTCCGCTAGAAACTTCTTCAATAGAAATTTTACAGAATGATCTTTGTCCTTGAATTTGGCAGTTTATTTGATAAATTGATCAAAAGTAATTCTAACTAACCAGCCAAGAACAAGAGCAGCTGATAGATATGTACCAAGATAAAGCAAAATCTCCGGCAAGATTTCTCCTCCTCTAATTTTTTACTATGGGTTTCGAACCTCGAACCTCGAACCTTTATATAAAGCCATTATAACCAAGCGAATTTTAGAAATTTGTCGAACGAACAGAGAGTAACGTATTTGTTAGAAGAATGTTAACCTGACTTAACAAAAGTACAAGAAGATGGTAAGCGTAAACTTATTCATGGAGGGGGTTAGAGCCAGATTTCCCTAGGACACTATAAATGGAACTGTGCTATATTAACTATTTTAATAAGTAGGTAAGACTTAACTAGACAACACTATCATTGTTACTTAGACTAAAAACTAACCACGATAAACAACCTTGCTAGTCTACTTAATATAAAAAAGTGAAAATCCACAAAAAATTGAAAGAGAGTTCTTCGAGTAACCTTGATTTGTGCAAAACAAATCAGTTTGGATAACGAGGAGGAGAGATCATGTTGGAATTTGAGATGAAAAGGGACCAATTGGCCACGATTAAAGTAATCGGGGTTGGCGGCGGGGGAAACAACGCTGTGAATCGTATGATTGCGGACGGAGTGGAGGGCGTAGAATTTATTGCCGTTAATACAGATGCACAAGCGATTCATCAATCTAAAGCAGGGATCAAGATGCAAATCGGTCAATCCTTGACAAAAGGTTTAGGTGCAGGTGCAAATCCGGAGATAGGTAAATTAGCGGTGGAGGAAAGCAAAAGGCAGATCGAAGAAGTGTTATCAGGCGCTGACCTAGTTTTCGTTACTGCGGGAATGGGCGGCGGAACTGGCACGGGTGCAGCCCCTGCCATTGCTAAAATTGCCCGAAAGCTGGGTGCTCTGACAATTGGGGTTGTCACACGCCCGTTCAAATTTGAAGGCAGAAAACGTTCAGCAAATGCGGAAATTGGTATTGACGAAATGAGGGAAGCGGTTGATACCCTAATTATTATTCCAAATAATCGCTTATTGGAAATTGTAGATGAAAAGACCCCGATGCTTGAAGCCTTCCATGAAGCAGATAATGTACTTCGCCAAGGTGTGCAGGGGATTTCCGATTTAATTGCTGTCCCTGGTTTAATCAACCTTGATTTTGCTGACGTGAAAACGGTCATGTCCTATAAAGGAACGGCCTTAATGGGAATTGGGATTGCTACGGGTAACAATCGCGCTGCTGAGGCGGCCGAGAAAGCCTTAAATAGTCCATTACTCGAGACTTCCATCAATGGTGCACAGGGTGTCATTATGAACATAACGGGCGGTCAAAATATAAGTCTTTTTGAAGTACAGGAGGCTGCTGAAATCGTTGCTGCTGCTTCTCACGAGGAATTAAATATGATTTTTGGCTCGGTCATTAACGAAAATCTAAAGGATGAAATGATTGTCACGATCATTGCCACTGGATTTACGGAGCAAGAGAGTGAAAAAGAGAGTCCTGTAATACAAAATTCTCCCGTTCCATCAGAGGAAAACGTGTTTAATCCATATCGAAGGGAACGACGTAAACAACCTACTCTGATAAACCATGGCGAACCCGTTCAGGATTATCACCGGCACTCAGAAAAACCGGCAGATTCGCTGGATATTCCTACTTTCTTGCGCAATCGAAAAAGACGATAATGACCATTTAATAAAATGCAAAAATTCCTGCCTATGATTAAAAGGCAGGAATTTTTTCTATTGTTTATGATCTCGAAATTACGTTTCAATAGTTTTTTAACAGCATTTTATCTATTGTACGTACTTTATCATATGATTTTAATAGTTTATCAGGGACAAAGGTTCTGCCGTAATCCCAAGAATTCTTTTCGATTAAAGCTAGAAGCTGTTCTTTTTCTTCATCCTCACCATACTTTAGAGTCCGTAAATCATGTTTGTTTTTCTTAAAATCTAAAAAGTAGCCGAGCTGATGAAAAAGAATGAGTTTAACACAGTCTTCATCTGTCTCTTTAATTTTAAAGTTAATGTTGGCTATGTAACCATTTATTTGCAGGTAGTTAAATTTAATTGTATTGGTCGAAACGTTATAACTCATAGGTGCAGGTAGTTGATTGTTTAATTCATAATTAATGTCTAATTTATGCTCTTGCAATGTATTTTTAATGATTTCCTCAATATCCCATATATAAAGCAACTCTCCCATCACTACCTTCCCGAAGAATTTGATGCCTCTCATCTCTTTATTTTTAAAAAATGAAGGTGGAAAGTAAATCCTGCTATTTTCCTGTAGCCTTTATACCTATGTCGGATCGAACCATATTTATCTATTATTTTGAAAGCTGCCACCAGGTTAAAATAAACAAGCTGAAGGCAAAAGCTGTAATTTATGCCACAAAAAAGAGGTAAGCACGTTACAAATGCTTACCTGTTAAAACCTCATCCAGAGAAAGGATTCTATGTTTTAACTCATGATTTGAATCTAAAAAACCGATCACAATTTGATTATCCTCTGTAATGGTCGCATATCTAAATAGGTCATCCCCATTCATGAGAAAAGATGTTCCTTGTTTTGCCTCCATCTTCGCAAAGACGGTGTCTGTGTACTCAAGCGGGGAGAAAATCATCTAATCCTTCTGAAGGTTTACCAACCCATTTGAATAGGAAATCTTTGATTGAAAATTGCTCAATCATCGATAAGCTTTTCTTAAATGTTAGCTTATTTACGGCTACTGTTTTCAACTTAATCACTCCTCAAATAGTAAGTAAAGCTTACACCTTCAAATTCCTAACATCAACGGTATTACGGTGACAGAATATTTACATTTTGATTTCGGGGAAAATTGTATATTGAAGTAGTTGATAAAATAAAATCATATTACAATAAACTTAAGAGGGGAGATGGCAGTTATGAAAAATGCAAAACTATATGAAACACATGTAAATACGAGAAATCTGGAGCGGGCAATCGAATTCTATCAGTCACTTGATTTGGAACTTGCTCATGTAATCAAGGAGAGGCGGGTAGCTTTCTTTTGGCTGGGAGAAAGCACAGTGAAGGAATACATGCTAGGGGTCTGGGAAGTTTCGGAAGAGGAGTTCACTAGTTCGCACTTTGCCTTTGGCGTCTCGTTAGAAACACTAATGGAGGTGCCTGCATTCTTGGAAAAAAGGGGAATTAAGCTCCGTCCGTCATTCGGGGAAGAAACAATCGAACCTGAAGTCCATACCTGGATGCCGGCTGCGTCCTACTACTTTCGAGACCCTGATGGCAATTCACTTGAATACATAGCACTTCTGGAAGGATCGCCAAGACCTGAACTCGGAAGGATTCCTTTAAGTCAGTGGGTAAAATGAAAAACTCGGGAATCTCTTTTCCGGGTTTTTTGCATGCCGCCGTTAAATTCCTGATAACAGTTGATAAAACCAAAAGGCGGTCGGTAAAAATCAAAAGCAGCCCAAATCAAAAAAAGGCCAACTCTCATGTTTTATAGAGTTGGCTCAGTATTTAAATCATCATTTTTTGATAGAGTTGAAATATGTTCGAATAAATGAGTAAGGTAGCCGTTCAATTCAAATCCATCTTCCTTAACAAACTCCGATAATAGTAATAATTGATTGTTCATTTCATCCATCTCCCTTTGAAATGTCTTTACTATTACTATTCCCAATCTAGTACTCTTTTATACATGAAAAAATCTCCCAATTTGAGAGATTTTAATAGAAACGCTTAAATGCCGCAAAATGATCGGTATAGTATGGACTTGATAAGGTTGAAATCTTAATACCGTATTTTTCATCGGCGTGGATAAATTGATTATCACCAATAAAGATGCCTACGTGGGAGATTCCCTGTTTATATGTATTTTCAAAAAATACAAGGTCACCGGCTTTAGGTGAATTCACATAATAGCTGCGGTCATAATAGCCTGCAGCCGAAGTACGGGGCAGTGATTTGCCTGCTTTATTAGCAACATAATAAATAAATCCGCTGCAATCAAAACCAGAAGCCGTACTGCCACCCCAGACATAAGGGACTCCGATTAAACTTTTAGCAGTCGAAACAATCTGTGAGGCAGCATCCGTCTGAGTGACTGGTGCTGGCGCAGATACCGTTTTAACGGTGCCTGTCACCTTCAGCGTTTGCCCGACATAAATCCTGTCAGATGTTAAGTGGTTGAGCGACTTTAAGTCTTGGACGGTCATATCGTAGGTGATGGCAATTTTTCCAAGGGTATCGCCACTTTTGACAATATAATTACTAGTGGAAACCGTTGGAGTTGCCGCTGCCGGTTTAGCAGCTGCAGGAGCAGCCGGCACAGCGGGAGCTGGAGTACTGTTTTGCTTCGCATAAACCTTGAGCGTCTGTCCGACATAAATTAAATCTAATTTCAAGTTATTGAGTGTTTTCAATTCCGCAACAGTCATCCCAAATTGACTGCCGATTTCACTTAGACAATCGCCGCTTTTGACAGTATAAGTGGCAGTTGCTTGTGATGTAGAAGGAGTTGGCGTTGCCGCTGGCGCAGCCGTAGTGGGAGCGGATACTGTCACTGTTTTTCCAGGAGCAGATACCTTCAGTGTTTGTCCAACATAAATCAGCGTCCCCTTCAAATTATTCCACTGCTGCAGCTCGCCGACTGTAACATCGAAGCGGTTGGCTATTTTAATTAAAGCATCGCCGCTGACTACCTTATAAGTCGTCTGCTGAACTGCCTGAACGGAGGCAGTGGGTGTATTGGAGGAAAGCTGGAGCGTTTGATTAACATATATCCGATCAGAGCTTAAACTATTTAATTTCTTGATATTTTCCACACTAGTATTGTTATCTGAGGCAATTTTTGAAAGACTATCACCTTTTTGAACCTTATATGTAGCCGCCAATGCGGAACTAGCAAAAACGCAGGAAAAGAGAGCTGTTGTCGATAGAGTTCGAACGATTGTTTTCTTCATCTAAGAGAAATCACCTCGAATTTTCATATTTTTATTAATTTTACCATAGTTTGCTAATATTTTCAGAAAAATTCCCCATATTTCTCATGGAATTTTAATTTAACATGATTAATTCTACGTTTTACGAACTTTCATGAAATTAAACGACAAAACATTACAATTTGGTAACGTTTTCGACATATTATGGCAATCTAGCAAAATAGTTCGTAAACTGGAAATAGATTAATATCATTTGGGGGAAAGTATGAAAAAGAAACTTCTATCGTTCATTACTGCTACCGTATTAGGGACATCACTATATAGCACTTCAGCCATGGCTGCGACAATAAAAGTAAAAAGCGGGGATACTTTATCGAAGTATTCTAAACAATATAATCTATCAGTATCAGAAATTATGGCGGCTAACAAATTATCAAGTGATAGAATCAAAATAGGCCAAAATATCATCATTCCTGAAAAAGGCAAGGTCGTCGCTGCGGCTAAAACTAGCATCAGCCCGGCTTCAACAGTCTATACCGTTAAATCTGGTGATAGCTTGTCATTGATCGCTAAGAAATATAAGACAACAGTGGCACAACTTAAATCGTGGAACGGCCTGAAATCGGACATGCTTAAAATAGGTCAACAACTAAAGGTGAATGGAGCTCCTGCAGCGGCCGCACCAAAAACCACGACAACAGTGGCTGCTAAACCGGCAGTGTCCACGATTAATAAAGGCAAGTTAATACAAGACGCAAAAGCAATGATTGGCACTCCCTACAGATGGGGAGGAACGACGCCAAAAGGATTCGATTGCAGCGGATTCATTTACTATGTCATAAACAAACAAAAAACCGCGCCCCGTCAGACAGTTGATGGGTATTGGAATATAACGAAACCAGTATTTTCTATATCGGCTGGTGACTTCGTGTATTACCAAACCTATAAGAAAGGTCCTTCGCATATGGGGATCTATATTGGTAATGGTCAGTTCATTCATTCCGCGTCCAGCGGTGTCCAGATTACTGCTATGAGTAACTCGTATTGGAAAGCGCGGTATCTTGGAGCAAGACAATTGTAATAGAATTGAAAACCCATCTTCGATTTTGAAGATGGGTTTTTTATCTCTTTCCCAAAAAATCATAGAGTTAAAGACACTGCTAATAATAAATTTCAGATTGTTAACATACTAGCTTATGAGGTGATTTCCAATCTTTAATAACTATGAGAAACTGCAATCTTACGTGCAATTGACTCTGTTAAACGAGATGCTACTTTGGGAACAGCCCATTTGATAACGGGTGTTAACACTGCACCCGATAACCCGCCTGCACGGACTTCCACCCTGCAAGTCATTGTTGTTTTACCATTAACATCTTCTGAAGTAAAGTGACCGCTTCCTGTAAAATTATCTGATAAACCTTTTAGATCAAACTTAATATTAGAAGGTTCATTCCATTCGGTAATATCTACCTGCGCTTGGATTGTTTTTTTTATACCTTTCATACTGCCTTCAAATGTCCAAATAGACTGCTGGTCATTTATGATTTCATGTTCTTTATAGGCTGGTACTGTTGTTGCCCATTTTTCAAGGTCACTGACATAATCCCAAACTGCTTGTACACCTACTGGAATTTCTACTGTATGTACTCCTGTTGCCATTATGATTCCCACTTTCACTATGTATGTATTGTAAATATATATTTCTACAAAAAATAATTATTACATAAAAGACATAAACTTACATCCCTCATTACTCCTAGCTTTCTTTCTTCTAATAATCTTATTAACTCTTGTGCTGAGAATCATAAATTTTTCAAAAAACTAAGATTTTCACCACAAAAAATTGTATGATTTGTATATTGATAATGGTGGTAAATATAGGCGATACAAGAAAAATTATCTATAAGTATATAAAAGAAGGGGGATACAAAATGATACGTAAAGTACTTTTTACGCTTTTATTGTCCTTACTATTGCTCATTCCGAACATGGTTGATGCAGCAGGATTTAGAGGAGGGAGTTCTTCTCGTTCCTCCGGCTCATTTAGTTCTCACGGCAGCAGTTACAGCGGTTCATCACATGGTTCTTCTTATAGTGGTTCAAGCGCTAGACGCTCCTCATCGAGCAGTTCAAGTACAAAAAGTTCAACTTCAAAGTCCTCTTCCTTTTCAGGAGGTTCGAGTACAAAAGGTTCAACTTCTAAGTCCTCTTCTTTTTCGGGTGGCTCAAGTACAAAAAGTTCCTCTCATTCTCCAGGAGGAACTAGTACGAAAAGCACCACAAACAGTTATCAAAGGTCAGGTTCTTTCTCAGGCAGAACTTCAACGGTAACTGGAAAAGTCTACTCAGGTAACACGACAAAGGGATATTACCGTGGTCATCCAGTAAGTGTCCATCACTATTATCATGCGGGATATTCTCCATTTGGCTGGTTTGGTTATTACCACGGATTTACAATGGGGATGTTCATGGGAAGCATGTTCCATCCCTGGGGAGCAACTTATTATTCGGGTGGACATTATACCAATTATGGACCCTCACCATTAGCATGGATTATTGATGTCATTCTATTAATCCTAGTTATTTATTTACTATATGCATTTGTAAGAAGAAAGAAAAGTGGTAAAACAATCTATACGAGGAGATTTTAAACGATGAGATTGAAATTAAATGAACAGGAAGTTGTAGATGGGATTTGTGTATTGGTGGCAAATCAAAGGAACTGTCGTCCAGAAGATGTGGATGTGAAGGAAATTGACGCCAAGGAAAACGGAGATATTATTGCAAAAGCTTCCACGCATGGTGGCCAGACTCATAAGTACGACAATGATGAAATCTTAGAGGGAATTTTTCAATTCCTAGAAGAATATCACAGCTTCAATCGTGAAGCGATGTATGGAAACGTAGGATTCACAAAAACAGAAGGGTTCTTTGCTGAAATTTTCGTAAATGAACGGTAATTTTCCTAACTGAATAGATCGTAAGTAAAGTAGGACCATCAACATTGTTTGGTGGTCCCTTTCGTATGGAATGGAAAATTTTTCAAATTAAATCCGTCTAAATCATATATTATTTAAGTGCTGAACTTTGGCTTTGGAGACGAAATAATAATGCAAAAAGAAGGGACCCTTTTATTTGAGTGAATGTTAAAAATAATCAAAAAAATCTGCGGGATTTAAGTTAAATCATGGACAAAAATGGTAAAATAAAGTCAGTGGTGGAAATTTGCCTAGGTTAATAGATTAGAAGTTTGGAGGGATACATATTGAAGAGAAAATGGTTTAGTCTTTTTGCCATGGCGTTTCTTCTGGTGTTTAGTGTAGGTATTGCTGTGCCTCCAGATTCCGCATCTGCGGCTGGATCATCTACTCTTGTTAGTACAAGTGGGACCATTCTTAAAAGAGGAAGCCGGGGACCTTCTGTCACAGAGCTACAGAAAAAACTTACATCGCTTGGATACAGCACAAAAGGAATTGATGGTATCTTTGGAGTAAACACAGAAAATGCGGTCCGGCAATTTCAAAAAGCTCGTCATCTACAAGTAGACGGAATTGTGGGCCCGGCTACGGCAAAAGCGCTAGGGACAAACATTCAAAGCAGCATTGTATTGAATGTTCCACTGCAAAATCAATTGGCTGCACCTCGTTTAAAAAATGGATGTGAAGTGACCAGTTTAGCTATGATTTTAAACTATCACGGTGTTAAAGTGACGAAAAATACATTAGCAAACCAGGTGAATAAAGTTCCTTGGATGTATAGTAATGGCTTAAGGGGAAACCCAAATGTAGGGTTTGTAGGTGATATGGCAAACGGACCGGGTTTAGCTGTATACAATGGCCCAGTTTTATCACTTGCAAAAAAATATGTAGGAAATAAAGCTGTTAACTTAACGAAGAAGCCTTTTTCTGAAGTATTAGGCTATGTCGGAAAAGGACTTCCAGTTTGGATTATAACGACAACTACTTTTGCACCGGTATCTAATTTCCAGTTGTGGAATACACCACAAGGACCGATTCGAATTACGTTTAGCGAGCATAGCGTTGTGATTACCGGTTATGATCAAAACTATATTTATATTAATAACCCTTATGGCAATAAAAATCAAAAATTAAACAAGACTAACTTTATTAAAGCTTGGGAACAGATGGGTAGCCAAGCAATCGTCATAATAAAATAAAGCTCACATGAAGAAAATGCGGAAGGTATTTCTGTCGTATGCAATATCTTCATACGAATACCACCGGGATGCATGATCCCTTAAACAGACTTGCATTTTTACTTAATGAAGAGACATTTCATTTACCGTATCGAGGGTAAAATGCATCTCATCGGGCAAAGAAAAGACATTTCATTTACCGTATCGGGGGTAAAATGCATCTCATCGGGCAAAGAAAAGGCATTTCATTTACCGTGTCGGGATAAAATTCACCTCATCGGGCAAAGAAAAGGCATTTCATTTACCGTGTCGGGGAAAAAAAGCATCTCATCGGGCAAAGAAAAGGCATTTCATTTACCGTGTCGGGATAAAATTCACCTCATCGGGCAATGAAAGAGCTCTTCATTTACCGTGGCCTTTCCTGCCGGAACAGATTGTACGCAACCCCGGCCAGCCAAGAATTGAAATTGTATTTTTAGCCTAAGGGAATGTTTCTTCTATTCAAAGAAAAATAGGATGCCTCCAATTTCCATTTGGTAGCATCCTATTTTATGGTCAGCTGCTTTCCGTGTCATAAAGCCATCCCTCGATAATGGTATTAGGTAACTTTTTATTTTAATTGGATTTCATTAAATAAACGGATTACAGGACGTATAAGCATTTGGGTACTTCCTGTTATAAATAAACAAACAGCTAGAATTTCCGTAGATGGAAAAAGAAATAATACACTCCCTATTAAAAATTCAAGCCCTAACAAAATATCATTTAATGTATAAATCACCTTAAAATTCCTTTTAATAAATAAGCTGAAAGGACCGGCTTTTACTTTAATATTTCTTTTCTGAAACTTTATTTTAAACATTTGCAGCCTCCTGTGAAATGTATATCAAATAATATCATTTCATTAGAATCCCTAAAAATCTGTAATGAGACTAATGACATAAGGACGATTACTCCAATTATGTAGTTGCCAAAGGGCAAAAAAGAAAACAAAGGAAACGAAAAACTCTCCTTTGTTTTTTTTAAATCGACCGGAATTTCTTGACTATTAAGTAATGAACCTTTTACAACCAAATTACTTTTGCTTGTATCTTTTCTTGTGCAGACACAACAAACATCCCTTTACGAATGTACTACCCCATTGATAGTGGAAAGTAACAATTTTTTACTTTATGCCATCAAACATTTCTCCTGTTAAATGATTTTTTAAACATTGATAAATAAAAAAGAAGACGTATGCCAATTCATACGCCTATTTTGTGTTCTAGGAAATTATAGATTTACTACTTGTGGATAACTTTTTACAGGGTTAGATACACCCAGGTTTTTAAATTATAGGAACAACCGCTGGAACAGCCAAATCGCACCTAACGCCACAATCGCATACGAACCGTAGGTGACTACTTTTCCAGAGTTCTTCAACTTAAATAAGTACGATAATAACGGAAGCAGCAGACAGACAATCGTCAACTGAACCGCCTCAATCCCCAAGTTGAAATTAATCAGCGCCACAGCCAAATGGCTCTTCGGAATCGCCATTTCTTTTAAAATCGTCGCAAATCCGAGACCGTGAATCAAACCAAACAAGAACGTGATGCTCCAGCGGTAGCGGATTTCTTTTCTAAAAATATTCTCCAGCGCAACATAACAAATACTAAAGGCAATCACTGCCTCGACAAAACGGGAGGGGAGCGTAACCCAACCCAGTACCGCAAGACTAAGCGTAATACTATGCGCAAGCGTAAACGACGTGACGATCGCGGCATACTGTTTAAAGGTTTGCTTCCGCAGCAGTAAGGCAAGCAAAAATAGTAAGTGATCATAGCCCGTTAAGATATGAAGCATTCCCAGTTTAAAAAAGGAAAACCATGACGTCGCAGGCGTTTTTTCAACAGGCGTTGCAGCCAGTTTCGGCTGTACCTGATGAGAATCAGGCTGAGTCGTTTGCCCTTGCTCCTGCTGAATTTCCGTTACTAAAACGGTCCAGGTCCGATCTTTTCCTTGCAATACTCCTTCACTAGATTCCCCATTAATCGTAGCCGTGATCAGGTCGACATAGTTGGTACCGGTGTCATGAAAATAAAAACCATCATTATAGTTAATCGTGTCACCAGGTGAGAAGGCGGGGAACGTCATATAGGTCGACAAAAATTCTTTATTCTCTTTTTTAACAAGTTTCATACTTTCAATTTTAGGAGTTTGTTCCTTGTTCCCTTTATCAAGGGTCAGGCCTTCCTCGATTAGCTCTTCCAGATGATGCTTGTTTTTAGTGATTTCCGATTTTTCAAGGACAAAGTTTTTATTTGCATCAATGGAGGGTATTAATTCAAGAATGGACAACGTATCTAAAGTAAAGACAAGCTCTGTGTGTTTACTGTCCATGGTTATCTTTGTATAACTGGCACTGTAAGCATGTGCGTATGCTTTAGAAGGAATCGAAATCCAAATTAATAGAATGGGTAATAATACCAAGATTAAAGGTATAAATCGATGTTTGTCGAATAATATAGGCACAGTATTCCTCCTGTAATTACTATATTTAAATAATGAACGTATAGGGTAATGGATAAGGATAAATTTAAATTATATTTATATATAAACATATTTTGAATCCATTTGTACACATGGCAATAACTACTAAATAAATAATGTTCGTAAATCTAACAAACTATATATCTTTATAATTTAAAATTTTGTAGAATAATGGTGTAATTAAAATTATTCAGAAAGAAAGGGGATTTCGGTCTACTTTTTGTCGAAAAAACTATAAAAGGGTGGAGAATGAATGAAGGGGAAGAATAGGCAGTTCAAGCGATGGACAAGTTCGTTCATGGCAGCACTTCTATTGATTGGTACATTTTTGCCGAGTAGTTTAATAGGCAGAGCTCATGCTGAGCAGGCTGATCATGTGGTGATCTCGCAAGTTTATGGAGGGGGAGGAAATACAAGCGCTCCCTACAATAAAGACTTTATTGAATTATATAATCCCACAGATCAACCAGTGGATCTTACCGGATGGTCTGTCCAATATGCTTCCGCTAGCGGTACATCATGGGGGGTAACTCCTTTAGCTGGAACCATTCAGGCACATGGCTATTACCTTATTTCCGAAGGCGGTGGCGCAAACGGTGTAGATCTTCCGACACCAGACGCTTCAGGTGCAATTTCCATGTCAGGAACTTCCGGAAAAGTGGCACTAATTAAAGATAAGACAACTGCGTCATCAGGCGCTAAACCAGAGAGTACCATTGACTTTGTAGGATTTGGCGGTGCGACCGCATTTGAAGGCTTAGGTGGAACAAAATCCCCATCTAACACAACAAGCGCTCAACGCAGGCCTTACGCTAATGTAGACCCAGCACCTGGCAAAGGGAACGCCTGGGATACCGATGATAACGCAGCAGATTTCTCTACAGCTGCACCAACTCCTAGAAACACAGCAAGCCCAACTGAGGCTCCAATGGTTCCCGTAACCAGCCTACAGCCGAAAGGATTGAACATCCAATTCCTACAAACCGGCACAGCAGTTAAAGTAATCGGGAAACCAGAAGCAGTAGAACCAGGCTCAACCGTAAAAGTATATGACACCGCAGCAAAAGGAACCGCATTAGGTACAACAACGGCCGGTGCTGACGGATCATTTAACATTGAATTCACAAAAGAAGCGCTATCCTCTATTTACGTTACGTCAACGCAAACAGGACTGGATGAAAGTGTAGCGATCCAAATCAACGTCGCAGCACCAAGCACATCAATTACACAAGCAAAACTAAGCTATGTCGTAGCAGACGGAGTAGGTACACTGATTGGCGGCGCAGGTGCAGCGGCAGCAAATGCCAGCATCAATGTCTACCCAAATGACACAGCAACACCATCTGAAAAATTAAATACACAAGAAGTGACAGCTGGAACAGCAGGAGACTTCACTGTTACGATTAACAACGCTCCTAATACAGTTTATGTCACACAAACAACGAGCTCGGCAAAAGGAATCATGCTGCAAAGTGGACCAGTATCGGTATCAAAAGCCGACACAACCGCAGTGGCAAAGATTGCCGATGTCCGCGCGTCAGATACGAAAGGCCAGCCAGTCAATCTGAATAAGTTCTTTACGATTGAAGGTGTGGCAACCGTAGATAATCAAATCCTTGGCACACAAAAGCAAAACTTCTATGTGCAAGATGATACGGCAGGCATTAACATTTTTAATACTTCCCTAGATTTAGGCTATCAAATCCTGAAAGGGGACAAGGTCCGCATTACAGGGAAAGTCCTAGTCTATAATGGCTTAACGGAATTCGAACCAACTTCAATTGAAAAAATCAGTGAAGGAAATCCAATTCCACCAGCTAAAACGTTAACGATCAATGATTTAAACACTTACGCAGCGGCTGAACCACTTGAAGGCAGCCTGGTAACAGTGACAGGAAAGGTTTCAGCAGTGGCAGCTTCAGGCGCCAACTATAACGTTACCTTTGTCGATGAAAACAGTAAAACCACTACCTTAAGGGTAATGAGTACAACAGGCATCAATCCAGATAATGATCTTGTGACTGGAAAAAGCTATACCGTAACAGGGGTATTAGGGCAATATACAACCAATGCATCCGCAACGAACGGATACCAATTGTATCCTCGTAATGTAAAAGATATTGCACCAATACTTGGTATTACCCACACAGCATTAACAAAAGTCTACAAAGACGCAAATGTAGAATTCGAAGCAAATGCGGATGGTGCTGAATCGGTAACACTTTACTACCGGGCAACAGGAACAACCGATTATACGGCATTGCCGATGGTAAACGGAGGCGACGGGCGTTACACAGCTACTTTAGCAGCAGCGAATGTCCCTCAAAACGGCTTTGACTATTACATCGAAGCAAAAGCAGGAACACAAGTACAAACAGCTGGTACAAGTGCAGTGCCATATCCAGTAACCTTAATTGAAGATACCACTGGACCAGAAATTTCAGGGTTAACACCACAGGACACAACCAAAGTAGAAAGCCCAACACCAGAAATTTCTGCTTTAATTGATGACGCAAGCGGTGTCGACCAAACAACAGTTCAACTGTGGCTGGATGGCCAAGAGCTAACAGCGCCAGCGGCAACAATCAGCAAAACACAGGTAAAATACACACCTGAAACAGACCTTGCCCTTGGAACACACAAGGTAAAGGTTGCAGCAAAGGATACAAAAGGCAACCTAACGGAAAAAGAATGGACATTTGAAGTGGTTCCTCGTTTTACAGGCGGTAATCACTACCGTGGTACAACGCATAACCATACTAATATCTCTCATGACGCAGCTGGTACACCTGAAGAGGCGTTAAAAGCAGGACAATACCATCATTACGATTGGTTTGCTTTCTCAGACCACTCTCACGATATTGATCCTGAAAAATTGGGAACAGATACGGTTGAACGGAAAACAGCAGATGGTAAGGCTGTACCAGAACGTTCAGGTGGATCAGACTGGCAGTTAACCAAAGATCTTGCTAAAGAGTACACAACAAATGACTATGTAGTATTCCCAGCATTTGAGATGACTTCAACAACATGGGGACACTCTAACATTTTCGGTACTGATAACTTTATCGACCGAAATATTAACGGTAAACAATACCAAGACTTAAGCCAGTACTATGCATGGGTCATGACATACGACGATATCGTGGGTCAATTCAACCACCCAGATATGTCAGCCAATGCGTTTAACAACTTTAAGCCTTATGACGCGAATGTTGATAAGCTATTTACCATGTTAGAAGTAGGTAATGGTTCAGGACACTACGGCTATGCTAACGCGGAGGGTAAATTCTTCTCAGCGCTAGATTTAGGCTGGCACGTAGCACCAACTTATGGGGAAGACAACCATGAAGGAACTTGGGGACAAGTCAATGCTCGTACAGTTATCGTAGCAGATGATCTTACACAAGCATCCCTTCTTCACTCGATGCGTAATATGCGCGTCTACATGGAAGAGGATCCTAACTTCACGTTAGACGTATTAGCCAATGGATATTACATGGGGTCAACTGTCGATAGCAAAGCCCTAAAATTTGATATTAAGGGCAGCGATTTAGTAGCAGAAGCTCATAACGACACAGACTATAGCTATCTGCCAACAAGCTACAAATCCGATGATAGAATCCAAAAAGTAGAATTAATCACCAATGGCGGTAAAGTAGTTGATTCCTATGAGCCAATGACGAAGGACTTCAATTGGAAACCTTCTTACACGGTTACAGGCGGCCAGCAATGGTTTGTTGTCAAAGTAACTCAAATGGACGGCGAAAGAATTTACTCTTCACCAATCTGGTCAAAAGAAGAACCAGTGGACGTAAAAGTAAACAGCATTGATGTCGACGGCGGCGTCGTGATCGGCGGCAACCCGGCAACATTAAAAGCAACAGTAGCGAACAACGGTACACAGCCAGTTAAAAACCTAAAAGTAGACTTCTATTATGATGAAGTAAACGAAACCAACTTAATTGGAACAAACAACATTTCTTCGATTCTACCGAAGAGTTCAGCAACAGCATCTGCAACATGGGCAGCCCCATCAACAGGCGACCACAAAATAATTGCAGTTGTCACGTCATTAGAAGGTCTGGATCTAGGTGATACGAAGTTTGTTTTACCAGTAAAAATTAAAGAGCCGCTCGGCATAAAAGTATTAATCGATGCCAACCATGGCAACGAAAATACAAGCGGCGACAGCGGAACGTATAAGGATAACCTAAAATCATTCACCCTTATGCTTCAAAAAGAAGGCTATACCGTTACGGAAAATAAAGCAGCACTTACAGATGCAGCATTAAGCGATGTGAAGGTATTAGTACTCACCCACACAAGAACCGCCCTAACAGCAGCTGAAGATACAGCAGTGGCGAATTTTGTGAAAAATGGCGGCTCCTTATTAATGGCAGGGAAGAGCAATAACAGCACCGACCCTACAATTAACAACGCTCTTCTTGGCGAAATGGGCTCGGCGATCCGCATGAGCAGTGATGGAGTCTTTGACGACAGCAAGAGCGGTAACTTCTGGAGTGATCCAAAAGTCAGCCCATATGCAGTCCGAGTGCATCCAGGATTAGTATCAAACTTAATTACAGACCGCGTATCCTTTATTGATTACTACAGCGGTTCAAGCTTATCAGGTGCGAATAATCAGCCTCTAACTGATGGTGGTAAGGTGACCATCCTTGCAAAAGGAAATGAAACCACCTACCAAAACAATATTAAAGGCAGCTACACCTATGATGCGGTTTCCGATGAAACCGGCGGTTCAGCGATTCCGTTAATTGCCTCTGAAGAAATTGGTACGAACGGACGGATTGTCGTGTCCGGTATGAACATCTTCAATGACAAACAAATGGATGAATCATTCGAGCCAAAAGGAAATGACGAATTCACGTTAAATGCCGTCAACTGGCTGGCACATCGTGAAACGACAGTATCCAAAATTGCCGATGCACGTTCCCAGGCAGATGGCACAGATGTAGTCGTTGAAGGAACAGTAACAACTGGAGCAGGCAATTTCTTCGATGCATTCTACCTACAGGATGAAACCGGCGGTATTATGGCATTCCAAGAAGTTCCGGAAGGTTCACTGAAACTAGGCGACAAAGTTCGTGTCCATGGTCACATTAAGACATTTGAAAATAACAAAGAACTAGAGTTTACAACTTTTGCAAGTGACGTGATTAAAATTGGTTCGGGTGATCCAATCCAGCCGAAGGCAGTGGCAACTGGAGAAGCAACTTCTTCAACAAACCAAGGCCTGCTAGTAAAAGTAACAGGAAAAGTCGTATCTAAGTATGATGATAATTCCTATGTAATCAACGATGGTTCTGGTGATGTATTAGTCTTCACAGACGGATACATTGTCAACCAAAGCGGTCCTGTCCCAGCTCTTAAAGTAGGCGACACGTTAGCAGCTGTCGGTCTTTCTGGGGCATTTGCAGAAGGGACGCGGATTCGTGTAAGAGATACGAAGGAATTGGTTGGAAAAGATACTACAGCTCCAGAAGCACCAGCTGTAAATGGAGTAACCGATAAAGATGAAACCATCACTGGTACAACAGAGGCAAATGCGGCTGTTAAAGCAGTGGCAGGCGACCAAGAAATCGGTACAGCCACAGCAGATGCGGATGGTAAGTTTACAATTACGATTGCAAAACAAACAGCAGGTACTAAAATTGCAGTAACAGCTACAGACGTTGCTGGAAATCATAGTACAGCAACTGAAGTAACTGTAATTGACGTAACAGCTCCAGTTGCACCAAGCATCAACCCATTAAACGATAACGATCGAGTAATCACTGGTTCAGCGGAGTCAGGTGCAACAGTAGTAGCGAAGGTCAATGACCAAGAGATTGGGAAAGTAACAGCGGGCTTTGACGGCACATATTCCATTGCTATTGCCAAGCAAACCGCTGGTTCAACCATCTTCATTACGGCTACAGATGCTGCTGGCAATAGTAGCTCAGCGGCCAGTGTAAAAGTTACAGATGAAAAAGTAATGAAGGTAAGTGTCACAACAGCTAAGCCTGGTACACAGGTATTTAAAGACCCAATTCAATTTACAGCAGTCTCAGAAGGCAGCAGAACTCCTGAATATCGTTTCTATATCATCGATAAAAAGGGCGATGTCATCTACACACAAGCTTATGGGGCAAGCAATACATTGAAATGGACAGCTAAAAATCCTGGAACCTATATGGTTGTTGTTGAAGCAAAAGACAAGTTTAATTCCGGTTTATTCTCAACGTATTCTGAGGCAAAAACAGAATTAACCTTTGAGGTTGCAGCAGGCAAGGCTACTAAATAGAGATAGTTTTTAAAAACTTAAATATTTTTTCATAGTTTGTTCATATACAGAGGATAGAATAAGGACATGAAGAGGAAAGCTATTTCAAACCTTTTTCATAACCCCCCTTTTGTATAGATAGTTGTCCGGCCTCGTGCCGGATATTTTTTTTTGCAGTTCCCTGCCACCGTGTTTCTTGGTTAACTTTTATCTGTTATCATGCCAGAGCGGGGGGATATACTGAGGATCTCACTTTTATTTAAAAAGAGAGGGCTATTTTGGTAACGGGTTCCGTTACCTATCGTAAAATTTGATTTTGTTCCTCGTAAAGTGATATTAAATTGCACTACAGTGCTTTTTGATTGTGAAAAAAATAGTCCAATCCGAATTGGACTGAGCTACTTCATAATTTATTTCTGAAACATCTTCAACTAACGCTACCCGTTACTTTAAGTGTACTTTTTCACAATCTCTACGCTAATAAAAAAATGCAATGCCTTTTAAAAGCATCGCACCCAGTTGCTGAATGAGTCGATTCTAATTATTTCACAAACTTTTGTTATTCTAAATTGAGCAAGTCCTTTTTCATAATTGGGGTACCGCCAACATAACGCGGAAAACGTACGCTAAGGAATATTTGTTGATCATCCACCTGTTCGAAGAAAATAAAGTCTTAGACTGGAGTTGTTGATTTGACGCTCACTCTTTTACTCCATGAACGAGCGTTCGTTCGAGGCATCGTATTTTAGAATGTCCATTCTCATCCTGTTTCCCCACTTTTTTAAAAACGGCACCGACTCATGTGTTTCAACATGGGCCGTCAGCGATTCTTGATCTTGCCACCGCTGGACAGTCAGCATGCGTCCGGCGCGCGCATCTTCCAAAGTAAAGGCATAAAAGAGGCATCCATTTTCAGCTCTCGTGCTGGAAACGACGGCCTGAACGTCTGTAGTAAACTCATTCACATCAGACGGATTTACGTGAACGTAACCCATGAGTATAATCATTGTTGTTCATCCTTTTTTTCTGAATTTAATTAGCAAATTTTTTCAAAGTCATTCGCGGTCCTCGCTAGTGGAACACCGCAAAGTTTTGCGACGTTCCACTAGGAGTGCGATAATCATTCGAGCTGTCGTCCTTACATAACCATAAGCACGATCTTGCCTTGAATGTGCCCACGGGCGGCTCGTTCGTGCGCCCTGCGAGCATCGGCAAGTGGAAACGTGCTGTCGATGGCGACGCGAACCGTCCCGGCATCGAGCAAGCGCCCTAATTCCGCTAGCTGCGGGCCGTTTGAGCGTACTTGGGTCATCGATACCGTGACGCCCAGCTTTGCGGCCTCCTCGGCGTCGGAGAAGCCTATGAACACTGGGAACAAAGCGCCGCCACGCTTGAGCGTACGCAAGAAACGACCGGTTGTTGGACCGCCAAGGGTATCGAGGACGAGATCAACGTCATGGGCGATGTCTTCGGGAGGGCTCTTGGTGTAGTCGATGAATTCGTCGGCACCGAGTTCTCGCAGGAACGACTCATGCTTGCCCGATGCCACCGCGATGACATGCGCACCCTTCCATTTAGCCAGTTGCACCGCTAAGTGCCCCACGCCGCCCGCGGCACCATTGACGAGTACCGTCTTGCCGTTGAGCGGCAGCGGGCGATGAGACTCCGGTTGAAACGGATTCGCTTCATTGTGCCCCAACTCGATCAGGAACTGCCATCCGGTGAGACCTGCCATCGGTGCACCTGCGGCGTGCACGTGATCAATGCCAGCCGGTTTGAGTGCAAGATCCGACGCTGGCGCGGCGACGTACTCGGCATAAGCAGCGCTCTCCCCCATGCTAGGAAAGCGAACCATGCCGAAAACTTCATCGCCGATTGAGAAGCCTTGCACATCCGTGGCTACCGCCTTGACGACGCCCGATATGTCCGACCCCAGAATGAAGGGAAAGGACACCGCCGGTTGCCATTCAGGAGGAAGATCCTTATACCCCTCGCGCAGGTACCAGTCGGGGGGGTTGATGCCAACCGCGTGAACACGGACAAGCACCTCACCCGGTTTCAGTTCGGGAAGCGGGGCCTCCTCGTAACGCAGTACCTCAGGGCCGCCGAATTTGTGCAGCCGAATCGCCTTCATTGTGTTTGTAGACATCGCTTTCTCCTTTCACACAAATGTGTTATCCTTATTTAGAGCAGTGCTCCACTTAAAAGGAACACTGTTCCGCTTATTATTATACGGAGCACTGCTCCGATTGTCAAGGAGGAATCAGATGCGAGCCGATGCGAAGAAAAACTATGAGCACATACTCGCAGTCGCGAGCGTCGTTATAACCGAGCACGGCGTCGATGCATCGCTGCGCGATATCGCTCGCCGAGCTGGTGTCGGGCTCGGCACACTGTATCGTCATTTCCCGACGAGAGAGGCGCTGCTCGAAGCTTTGCTCCGCGCAAGCTTCGACGAGTTTACGACAAAGGCACGTGAGCTCGAAACTGCGAGTTCACCCGCTGATGCACTCGTGTCGTGGCTACGCGACGTCGTTGCATTCACGGGCAACTATCAAGGTGTTGTGGACACGATGATGGCAGCCAAGGAGGATCCGGAGTCCGCACTCCACGCTTCATGCGTCACGATGCGCACGGCAGGCACGCGACTTCTCGCTCGCGCTCAGGCTGAGGGTCTGGCACGTACCGACATGGATGGTGATGACCTGTTCTCGCTAGCTGCTGCGCTTGCGTGGCTCAGTAACCAACCCTCGTCCGCGTCACGAGCTGAGCATCTCTTCAGTATTATCGCGAGCGCGATCTTGACGAATGAAGCGAGAAGAAGGATATAAGGTTCTTTCTATTTGGTGGGACTAAAAAAGGGATAGCATAGACTATCCCTTAATTCATTCTTAAATCAACATTAAACTTTAACATAGCTTTTATTAAATAAAGGATTAATCCTTTGTTAAACAATCGCGCCCGTTAGTTTAAGTGCATCTTTTCACAAATTGCTATTTTCTTTTGATGCAACCAATAGAAGCCGTCATTATTTTATTAAAAATAATAACACCAATAATCATAAGTAAAAAATATATATTACTTTGCTCTATAGGGCATTTTAAAAATATATGCAACCAGGAGGTTAATTACTTATGAATTCTGAACATAATATTCGACTTACTTCCGCTGAAATAGCTCAGCTTTGGACTGGATACATGAATAATAGTATGTCAAAGTGTGTATTGAAGTATTTTAAAGAAAAGACCCAAGATGAGGAAATACGAACAGTAATAAATTTGGCAATTTCAATATCTGATACAATGTTACAAAACATTACAGAAATTTATGTTAAAGAAAATCATCCTATTCCCGTTGCTTTTAGTGAAAATGAGGATGTTAATATAAATGCACCTGCACTATATTCTGATACCTTTTTTTTAAATTTTGTTCACAGTATGTCAAGACATGGATTGGCTGCATATGGTGCAGCTTTATCTGGTTCTACTCGCTCCGATGTATTAGAACTTTTTTCAAGTGCAATAGACTTCACTAGGGAATTATATTTAAAATCCTTAAATACATCATTAGAAAAAGGATTATATTCTAGAGCTGCCTATATCCCAATTCCCGATAAAGTTGAATTTATTGAGAAACAAGGATATTTAACTGGTTGGTTTGGAGAACGTCGCCCAATCAATTCTCTAGAAATTATGCACTTTTTTGAAAATATGGAAAGAAATGCAGTTGGCAAAGCGTTACTATTAGGCTTTGCTCAAGTTGCTGGATTAAAAGAGGTTCAAAATTATATGGTTAAAGGTGCAAATATCGCTAATAAAGTTGTGGACATTATGGCACATATTTTAGCAGAAGAAAATATATCTGAATCACCAACATATGATTCAGAAGTTCTTAAATCTACGACTCCACCATTTTCTGATAAGTTAATGATGTTCCAAGTATCCATGCTTACAGGAATGTCACTCGGCTATTATGGAACTGCAATAGGTACGGTTGCTAGACGTGACTTGGGTTCAAAGTTTCTACGCATTTTTCTCGAGGCAGTTCAATTTGCGGAAGACGGAGCGAACATTATGATTGAACATGGTTGGATGGAAAAACCCCCTGCATCAATTGATGAAATTGAAATAGCTAAAACAAAAAGGAAATAGGGATTATGATTGAATAAGAATGCGATTGAGAAATTATTATGGTCCATTGCTTTGCCTGGTTTTGGACAACTATTGAATCAAAAATATGTTAAGGGCGTATTGTTCATTTTCCTTGAATTTCTTGTAAATATCCAATCAAATTTTAATGAAGCAATCATTTCAAGCTTTCATGGTAATACTGATACTTCTATTGAGCAAATCAATTTCAAGTGGCTTATGTTTTATCCCTGTTTGTATTTTTTTTCAATGTGGGATGCAGTAAAGGATGCAAATGGCGGAGGAGAGAATTCTTCCTTTTTATTTCTTCCTTTTGTTTTTGCAGCGTATTTTGTCACTATTGGGTTGATTTATTCTACTGATATTAAAATCTTCGGTGTATTGTTTGGACCTGTTCTTTTACCAATGTTATTTGTTATTCCAGGAGTGATAATTGGATTAGTTGTAAAAAAATTCATTACTTCATTGATAAAATAAGAATGCCAAGTTGATTTCGTAAGATGCAATCTATGGCATTCTTTTTTTATCTCTATTAACAAAAATGCTCTTCCACTAAACTGCCCAGTTAGTTTAAGTATAAAATTTCACATTCTTATATTTGTTTAACATAAATATCCAATAATGGTTCATTAATCAAAACCAAGTCCATACCTTTTTGTACATTAATTTGTATACAAAATGTAGGTGAAATTGTAGGGGTACTCCAGCCATTGTATCCTTATAATTTTATATACTTTTTGCTTTACAATATTCAGTAAAAAACAGCATAAAAATCGCTATATACCATTTTTGCCTTACGTTTTCTTTGTTTGTGGTAGGAAACGGGACCCTTTAATATTTCAGTTGGTTTTGTTAATAAGTATAAGAATTTTGTTAATATTTTATGCTTTTTGTTAATAAAATTCTAACTTTGTTAATAAACATCAAATTTTTGTTAATAAAATAGCTTGGGGTTGATTTTAAGAAGGGATGAATCGGAATTCTACGTAAATCAGGGTTTTTTCTACAAAGTTAGAGGAGAATTCTACGAAGCTAGAGACCAATTCTACGTAACTTACATATAATTCCATGCCCCCCAAAAACGATGTCGTCATCACGGGTAAGACAGAGTCAGGTGCAACAGTAGTAGCGACGGTCAATGACCAAGAGATTGGGAAAGTAACAGCTGGCTTTGACGGCACATATTCCATTGCCAAGCAAACCGCTGGTTCAACCATCGCCATTACGGCTACTGATGCTGCTGGTAATATTAGCTCAGCTGCTAGTGTAAAAGTTGCAGATGAGGTTTGTTTGATTCACCACAAATCAGTTCCATATCACCTCTACTATAAAAAAAACTGTATCCCAAAGGGGACACAGTTTTTTAGCACATTAAAAACTAATGGTTTCAATCAGCCTTTTATTCAATTTATTTCGATTTACCTCATATCCAATTCCAAATCCTTTAGGAACCTCTATGACTCCATCCACCATGGTTACCTCTGGATCAATGATGTCTTCGTCCCAATAGTGCTGTGATGGGGCGGTATCACCTGGAATTGTGAAATTAGGTAATGTGGTGATTTGGATATTCAGTGCTCGGCCGATACCGGTTTCGAGCATGCCTCCGCACCATACTGGAATGTTGTTGCTTTGGCATAAATCATGGATTCTAACGGCTTCGCGCAAGCCGCCAACGCGACCGATTTTAATATTCACAATCCTGCCGCTGCCTAGTTCAATGGCTTTCTTAGTCGTTTCAAAGCTATACACACTTTCGTCTAGACAAATAGGTGTTTGAAGACTTTTTTGAAGAATGGCATGGTCGATGATATCATCATGTGCCAATGGCTGTTCAATCATAATCAGGTTAAACGCATCAAGCTTTTTCAAGTGGTTCATATCGTTTAAGGTGTATGCAGAGTTGGCATCGGCCATTAAAGGAACATCAGGAAACTTTTCGCGTACGGCCATGATATATTGAACATCAGAGCCTGGTTTTATTTTAACCTTTATTTTTTTGAAGCCTTCATTTAAAAACTGTCCTACCTTATCAACTAAATGGTCAGGAGTTGGTTGGATGCCGATACTTTTTCCTACTTGGATTCGATCTTTTACTCCGCCGATCACTTTGTATAAAGGTTTTTCATTTTTCTTTGCAAAAACATCCCATATGGCTGTTTCAATTGCAGACTTTGCCATATTGTTTCGTTTTACAAACCGAAACATATCAAACACTTCATTAGGGTGTGCGATATCTTTTTTCAGAATGGTTCGAATCAAAAACTTCTTCAGTATATACACGGCTGTATACGTGGTTTCTTCGTTATAATCCGGCTCATTGAAGGTTACGGTTTCTCCCCAGCCAGAGAGGCCTGATTCATCCACGACTTCTACAATACAGACTTCCTTCGATCTCATGGTCCCGAAACTGGTTGTAAACGGAGCTTTTAGTGCTACATCAATAATGTGCAGGTTCACTTTCTCAATCCGTATGGGCTGCATACCTTAATCCTCCATGCTGTGTAGTTTGATAACTTCGGTAAAAATGTTGATTCCGTTAAATAATGAATCAATATCAAAATGCATGTTAGGGTGGTGTAAGCCTGGTGCTAGATCACATCCTAATCCAATCATGGTTGCCTTTAAGTTCGGTACATTGACTTTATAAAAATGGAAGTCGTCTCCTCCAGGGGTAATGATTGGAGGAACTAATTTGTCGGAGCCCAGTACATTCCCAATGGCTTTAGCCGCAAACTGTTGTGCTCCTTCACTAGATTCAGCAGCAACAATTCCATAATCATCTGTTACTACAATTTCTGTTTGATATAGTTCTCTTGCATTGTGAATAATATCAAGCACACGCTTGTGCAATTCATCCATCAGTTCGTTGCTTTGTGCTCTCATATCAAAAGCTAAAGAAGCTTTACCAGGTATGATATTGGTATTTCTTCCACCTGAGATAAACCGTGTTACTTTTGCAGAGTGCGGAATATTCGGGTCAAAATACAAGGAATGGATCGCATTAATAATGAAGGTACCAATTTCAATTGCATTTTGTGTTAAATGTGGTCTTGCTCCGTGAGCATCTTGGCTATGAATGTCAAATTGGATTGACCGTGTCGCACTATGTACGATCGAAGGTGCTGCATATCCACTTCGTAATTCTTGGATTGGGCGAAGATGGATGCCATATAAGTACTCCACATCATCAACTGCACCTTTTTCTACTAATTTTAATGCGCCTGCTCCAACTTCTTCTGCTGGTTGGAAAATAAAGCGGACACCCACTCGTTTTTTGAGCTCTTCATTTTGTTGAATATTCCATAAAACTCCTAAAACGGTTGTCATATGCGCGTCATGTCCGCAGGAATGGTTTGCCTGCATTTTTCCATTTACTTCTTGATACAAGGCATCCATATCCGCACGAATCGCAATAATCGGACGTTCACCGCTAAAGTTTCCAATATCACCAAAGACTCCTGTGCAGTCATCAAATGAAACTACGCGGTGACAGCCGGCATCCTTTAGCAATTGTTTAGTATATTTAGTGGTTTCCTTCTCTTCCCAGCTAAGCTCTGGATTTTGATGCAGATGATTGAATGTTTCATAGATCCTCTGTTTAAAGACTTGCGTTAAAGTTTGAGTTCCCACTTCACCCATCCCTTTCCTTATTTAATGTAATACCTGCTGACAGGGTTTACTGCTTCTAACATTTCAATTTTTTGCGCCATATGGAGCAGAATCGAATTTAAAAGGGAAAAGGTCACGGGTCCTTTTTCCAAAATAGACTTCTGTGCAACTTGAATCGATAAAACGTAATCTCCTAAGTGGCTTATAGGGGAGAGTGCAGAATCGGTAATAATGATGACGGTGTTCCCGTTTGCTTTTGCTTCTTCTGCAATTCTGATCGACTCAAGGGCATATCGGTAATAAGAGAAGATAACGACGCAATACTCTTTTCCTTTATGCTTAATACCTGTGTCTGTATCAGGACGATGCAATGACACTTTATTTAATAAACCATCAAGAGTATAGGAAAACCAATGTGCATATGAATAAGATTGATAGTATCCTACTATTTTAATTTCCTTTGCCGAAAGAAGTTTTTCAACAATCTGTTCTGCAACCCCCCAATCGATATTGGAAGTTGCTTGTTGGATATTTTCAGCATCAACCTTCATAATGCTTTCAAATGAATTGTTCTTTTTGCTAATATCAGAATCCCGTTTTAAGGAGAGCATGGAATGCTGAACATCCAATTGCAATTCACGATATCCATGATATCCAATTGCTTTGCAAAAACGAATGACCATCGTTTCACTTGTATCCAGTGTTTCTGCACTTTTTTTGGCAGAATAGGTGGCAAATATAATGGGATTCGATAGCAGTGCTTCTGCGATCTTTTTTAAACCTTTTGTCAGATTAGGATAACTCTCTTTTGTTCTTTCGTAATAATTCATATAACACCTACTTAACAAGTGATCAATGTGGTCCCCAGCCAATTGCAACTCCGATAACAAGGATGATTAAACCAATCACAAACCACATACCGACTAATGGAAGTACAAATCGTACCCATTTACCATAAGGGATGCCGCTCGCTGCTAACACACCCATTAAAACGCCGGATGTTGGGTTGAAACAGTTGACTACACCTTCACCAACCATAACCGCTTGGATGGCTACTTGCCTAGTTATATGCATTAGATCGGCAAGAGGTGTAAGAATTGGTACTAATACTACCGCCTCTCCGCTTCCGGATGAAATAAAGAAGTGTAATAAGGCACTTAATAGATACATTCCAAAAGCGCCGAAGAATGGGTTTAGGCCATGTAACAAATTCGCTAGGGAGTTCACGATGGTATCTAATAGATTTCCTTCTGTTAATATTACAGAAATGGATCTTGCCATACCTACAATTAACGCGCCGTATACAAGATTTTGACAGCCACCTACAAAGGTTCTGGCAATATCATTAATTTTTAAACCGCCGATAACACCTGCTAGAATGGCGATTAAAATAAATACTGCTGACATTTGATTGTCAGCCCAACCAAGTTTAAAGGCTCCATATACATATATGATTAGTAATAAAGCGGTGACGCCCAAAATAAGTTTTTGTTTGCCAGTGAATGGTGTTTTTTCTACTTTACCAGAAGCTCCAGCAATACTTTTGTCTGGGAACCAATCGTCGCCTAACAAACTTTTGTTGGTCTTTTTTAATTTTTTTGTGTAGAAATATAAATAAGCAATGGTGACGGAAATGAAGGCCAGATAGTTTATAATCCGGAGTCCCATTCCCGAAAACATTGGAAGTTCCGCCATCTTCTGCGAAACTCCTAATGGAGTAGGGGATAGGAATTGTGAGTTAAATCCTGCATATGTCCCTAGGTAGATGACAGCTGCACCAACCATCGCATCCCATTTGAGTGCTCTCGCAACAAGTATACCAAGTGGAATAAAGCCGATAACGGAGTTCACTACAATACCTGTGGTTCCTAAGATAGAAAATAAGAATCCAACAGCAGCGATAAATAATAATTGCTTGGTTTTAAATTTGTCAACAACTGAATGAATAAGACCGTTAACCGCACCTGTTTTTTCAAGAACGGCAATGGTACCGCCAGTAAACATGACTAGAAAGATAATAGAAGCTGAGGCAGCCATTCCTTCTGGGATAGCTGAGAAAAATTGAATAAAGCTGACCGGCGTTTGGGCAATATGATGATAACTGCCTGGTATAACAACGGTGATATCACCTTTTAAAACTCTCTTAAATGCTCCTGCTGGGACCACGTAGGAAGCAATGGCTGCGACAAGTGCGATGGTCAACATGAGCACATACGCATCTGGACGTTGAAAACCCCTCTTCGGCTTTCCTTGAAACGCTGGTTCTGGTCGTGGATTTGTATTCATCTTGTTCCTCCTTATCGTTTTAAAAGTAATAGTATAAAAAATATTCATACTATTCTAAAGTTAATAATAATTATATTAAATGATTTCCTTTATTTCAATGTGAAATGAAGGAAAAACTTTATTTTTATAAAAAGATTAAGAGGTTCGAAGAATTAAATGATTGAGTAACGTAACGCCCTGAAGGGTTATCTCTTAGAAGAGCTCATTTTGGTAATGGGCTCCGTTGCCTAACACTACATTTAAATTGTGTATAAAATGGCTATGGTATTTTTTTTGTATTGCCCCATGGATAGTAATTGCCATATGAAAAAGTATGTCTTTCAGGGTTGTTTGGTTTACGATTGAACAATACCCACAAAGAGCATACTTTTTTTGGTCCAACGGCACTATTAAAGAACCATCCTTTGCGTTTTCCTACCTCTTATGCTTATGGAAGCATGAGAACCGTCCCTTTGCGTTTTTGTGCATTTTTGTGAATAGGTTGAAAATTCTGTTAGATTAGTTTATAATTTTTGGTAGGTTAAGCGCTTTCTTTAATGAAGAAGAACAACAAAAAGCAAATTTTTTTAGATGAATGGTTAAGCGCTTTCCCAAGTAATGAAATGGGGGGGAGAAGGTACTACTTAGTTTTTATTTCAAAAACATTATTAAGAGAAAACTAGTTTAAGAGGGGAGAGGACCTAAGAATGAAAAAATTAACGAAGCATCTTTCAATTGCCGCCTTGTCTCTGCCGTTACTTCTAACTTCCTTAAATGGAGGTAAGGTGAGTGCGGCTGCAAATCCTAAGCCACAATCGGAACAAACTGTTTTTCCAACGAACGTAAATCCACCGGCGCAACCATCCTGGGGGTATTTTGTAGATACATACAAAAATAATAGTTCCGCCAATACGACGGTCAATTCCAACCCGACCATTGGGGTGCTTTCTGAATTTAATAAGCTATGGGCTCCCGGTCCTACTTGGGATACAGGGACTAAACTGAATAGCGCTGTATTGGATGCCAACATTCAAAAGGTACTTGACATTACAAGCAGCCGTACCCCCAGTGAAGCGGATGCAGCCTATTTCGATGAGCGTCGAAATCAAAGCTACAGTGTCATCGACGGACTCGGTTCGCTAACCGATGTCTATCGTGAAAATGCCGGAGCGACAACCACTATCAATAGTATCCCGGCAGATGCTGAGACTGTAAAATATAACGATGGGGGAACCGATGCAGGACTTCCTGATTCCAATCTTGGGAACATCGTAAGTTTGGTTAAGACTTTGCGCGGCAATTATTCATCCACAACACCGGCTAAGAACTACTTTAATTATATGCGCCCGTTTCGCTGGACCAGCACTGACATTGTCGTTCCATCCATTCGCTCTTCGATAGACCCTGATCCGAGCAAAAATGGCGGCTTCCCGAGCGGCCATACCAATGCGGCTTATCTTGCTTCTATTGCGATGGCCTATGCCATTCCGGAACGCTATCAGGAAATGCTTACGCGTGCTTCGGAGCTTGGTAACAACCGGATTGTTGCCGGTATGCACTCTACCCTGGACGTAATTGGCGGACGTGTTATGGCTACTGCACTGGCGGCGGCGATTCTATCAGATCCAGACAATGAGAGTTTGAAAAAGGCGGCCTATGACGAAGCTCAAACTAAATTAGTGACCCAAACGGGTACAGCGGTAGACCGGTTTGCGGATTATGCCAAGAACAAACAAAATTTTACGCAACGATTAACCTATGGATTTGACCAGATTAACCAAACCATAAAACCAATGGTTGTTCCTAAGGGCGCAGAAGTTTTGCTTGAAACACGTCTGCCGTATCTTGACAGCACTCAGCGCCGCTGGGTTTTAGCCACTACAGGCCTGCCTTCTGGCTATCCTGTACTTGATGATCCTGAGGGATGGGGACGGTTAAATCTCTTCGCAGCAGCAGATGGCTATGGCGCATTTATTAATAACGTAACGGTGACAATGGATGCTTCCAAAGGTGGTTTCAATGCATTCGACCGCTGGAGAAACGATATTTCTGGCACTGGAAAGCTGACTAAAAAGGGAACAGGTACGTTAGTGCTGAAAGGCCACAATACTTACTCCGGTGGTACAGTGATCGACCAAGGCACACTCGAAGGTGATTCCGAGACTGCTTTTGGCAGCGGGGATGTTGTGAATAACGGAGGCACACTTAAAGAAAATGTTTCCGGAAAATGGGTAATAGGCGGCAATTACAAACAATCTGAACAGGGAACGCTTGAGCTCACCCTTGACAGTCCAAATGATCAGGTTGATATAGAGGGAAAGGCTACTATTAATGGGAAATTGCGTCTGGATTTTTCTGGTAATAACGTACCTGCTAATGAATTAACGCTTATAAACTATGACAAGAATCAGCTTGAAGGTAAATTTTCTTCCATTGAGGCCGTGGGTTTACCAAGCCAATACAATGTAAAGGTAATCTATAAGTCCAACAAAATACAGTTAAAGGTCATAAAAAAATAGCTAGTTTAAAATCCATTCCAGTTATCTTGACGGGAATGGATTTTTTTTGACTTTAGGGCGGCAGATCAAGGGGGGCTGACTCCCGGTTGATTAAGGCGGTAAAGTACTTTAAGAGAGTCAAACGAATTAGCTTTATTCAACGTACCATCATAAAAATATACTAAATTAGAAGGCCCATTCATAAAAAAGAGAAATTCTCTCTGCTAAATAGAATTGTTAATAAGTATAAGGATTTTGTTAATAAAACTATTTTTTTGTTAATAAATCCCTAATTTCCTTAATAACCTCAAATTTTTGTTAAAGGAGTTTGGTAAATCCTCACTAAACCCGCATAAAAAAGACTCTTACAACGAATGTAAGAGCCCAATTCTTTAATATACCTTTACCAATACCGATCGACTTTGATTACCCGCTTTATCCATGGCGGAAACATCAAGAGTGGATCCTTTTGCCTGTGCTTTAATAGCTGCTTTAAAATTACCATAACTGTCGGACACGGCTTTTCCTACCAGGCTAGTGCCCTTGTAAATATAAACCGTTGCTCCTACTTCAGCTTTACCAGTGACTGTGGTTGACAGATACGTCACCTTATTAACACTAGGTACAGACGGAGGGGTCTTATCTACCACCGTTACCGAAGTAGAACTTTGATTCCCTACTTTATCGCTTGCATAAATCGTGACAACGGTCCCGGCTTTTTGAACACGGCTCATTTTGACCACAAACGTTCCTGCCGTAGTAGCATAGCCTTGTCCTAACACCGTGCTTCCGGTCTTAATCACAATCTTTGCCCCAGCTTCCGTTTTTCCGATAATAACGGTTTGATTATCTTTAATAGAAGTAGTAAGAGCTGGCTTGATTGGAGCAGTCTTATCCAAGACCGTTACCGGAACCTCCTTACTTTTATTACCTGCACGATCCTGAGCATAGACCGCCAGTTTGGTCCCGGCTTTTTGGACCAAAATCTTCACGGAAAAGCCCCCAGTACTTGCAGCTAGCGCATTTCCTAACACGGCAGTTCCTGATTTTACATAGACAGTCGAACCAGCTTCAGCGGTACCAGTAACCGTTGTTTGATTGTCGCCGACGGGGTTAACAGTCGGCGGCGCTGGAGGGGTTGTATCTGTCGTATTGTCACCTATAAGAGTATAGGTGATTCCCGAATCATTATCTGTAGGAGCTGTAAATGGTAAATCGGATACTTTAACAACTGCACCACCACCATGTAAATTAGTTCCATACCCGCTGTAGATTTTAGGGATCAGCGCATCAAATGCAGGTACTCCTTTAAATCCATACAGTCCCGTAGCCTGCTTTAGCAATAAAGCCTCTCGAAACGAGGTCATAAACTTTCCAAATGTCATCGACGGATCAATGTATTTTTGGATTACCGCTTCAACCGCACGATAATCATTGTTTGGATTCTCGAGGATTTCCTTAAATATTCTGTCGCCTTGGCCCGTTTGCAGCTTGAGATATTGAAAGAACAAGTAGGACAAGGAGTAGTTTGACAATACATCACCGTAATCGTCCCAATACAATAACGAATGGCCGTTTGTAATCGAATCAGAGTAATTGTAATAATCAATCCGATCGGTTAGGGCGCTTCCTGTATACATCTGTTCAGCGGCCATTGACAATCCTTCATCTAACCAAGTATCCATTTGCGAGGTGCTGCCTTCGATAAAGGCCGTGCGGTTAAAGTCCACCATGTGTTGAAATTCATGTGCTAGCGTGCTGTAAGCTTGTGAAACATCTTTTCCAGTACCAATTCCCATCGTTGGATAGGTATCGATGTTGAAGACCTCCATTTCATTGGAGTAAGGAGAATCATAGAGATCGTTTGGATTAAAGTATCCTGCCACATAACCGCCGGTTCCGCTAAAGCCATCCTGGATATCATAGCAAAGGATATTTACTTTCCCATTTCCATCTACGTCGGATTCCATCCCAAAGTTGGTATTGATCATTGGTTTTATTTTCGTATCAAACTCTTGACCTAGCTTCTGAGCATCGGCAGAGGTAATTTGATTGTTATAGACCCACACATTTGAAGTTGTTCCGCTGTAAAGCAGTTGAGCCGTAATTTCATAATCATAATCGGATTCAATATTAGCTACCCAAAAGGATTTGCTGTCTCCTAGTGCAAACGACGAGGTAGACAACGTATTTCGACGAACTTTACTAGTTTTGTTTTTTGCGATATTAAAAGGTTTAACATAATCCATTTTATAAGCACTAGGCTTTAATTGTTTATTAAACGTATAGTTCTTATTGTTAATCTTAAAAGATCCCGTATAGGCGGTTCCATCTCCATCTGTGGACTCGTTATTGATGATCACATAGCCCTGACCTGCTGTTATCGCATGTGCGGTTTCTCCAGCAGAAACAGAGAATAATAGAAGGCTGGATAAGGCGATACAAAATAATCGTTTAAATATATTCATAAGAGCTCCTCTCAACTCATCATTGATTTCTATCTATTACCTTAGTAAACGGTTGTCCAAGCAGAACTACTTTGATTTCCGCCTTTATCGATGGCCAGCACTTCTAATTTTATACCCCGCTTCTGAGCTGGTATCACCGCTTTAAAGTTTCCGTAACCGTCGCTGGTGGCTTGTCCAACCAATGTGGATCCATAGAAAATATAAACTCCGGTACCAGCCTCTGCTTTTCCAGTTATGGAGGTAGAGGTACTTGTCACTTTATTTACGGTTGGTACAGCCGGTGCCGTTACATCCATTATGGTTACAGCGTTTCCAACACTCCGATTCCCAGCTGAATCGATGGCATAAGCGGTTAAGACGGTGCCTGCTTTCTTGATTGCTGTGAGTTTAATAGTGAAGGCGCCTGTACTTGAAGCAGTGATTTGCCCTATGACCGTAGTTCCTTGTCTAATCTCTACTCTAGCGTTTGCTTCTGTCGTTCCATTAATAATAGTTTGGTTATCACCAATTGAATAAACAGTTGGTTTGCCTGGAGCCGTTTTATCAATCACCGTAACGGTGGTACCTGTGCTCTGGTTTCCGGCAGCATCTTTGGCATAAACTGTTAGTTTGGTTCCTGCCTTTTGTTTAGGGATTAGCACGCCAAATGCACCGGATGCGTTAGCTTTATTACTCGCAATCGTGGTACTTCCATTTTTGACAATCACGGTTGAATTCCCTTCTGCTGTCCCATAGACTCCAGTGTCATTGTCGTCCACCGTATAGACAGTCGGCTTGGCTGGAGGCGTTTTGTCAACAACTGGCGGAGTATAGAACGGATTTGTCACTTTAAATTGAGTGACATCTTGGTAATATGAATCACTAGGATACTCCAAAACTCCTATTCTTGCATAAATGTAGGGCTGGCCTTGAAAGATAGCTTTATTCATATAAGAATGTAACGTAACGCTCATATAACCGGATGTATCAAAATTCGTTTCGCCCACATATTGTAAAGTCCCGGCATTATTTTTATAAAACTCAACCGAAATATATGGATCTTTTAAATAGTAATAATCGGATTGATATAACATTTGAAAATCCATAGCAGTGGTTGAATAATTCGCTACAGTCATAAAGGTAAAATAGTGATAGCTATAATAACTATCTAACAAGGTATCTACATATGTATTACTTGCTTTAAATGGATAATCCCCCGGGTTCACAGAGAGGGATTTCCTTACTACTGTTCCACGTAGGCTGCTTGTGGTTATTTTGCTGCTTAAACTTTTTTGCATCGGAATTAATTCCTCCGCATGTGCACTAATCGGTATCCCAATTAAACCTAAAAATAATAAACATAATACAACCCTTAAATTTTTCATGACTTCACTCCCTGAGTATAAATTCATAGGACCATTGTCCTTTATAAAGAATATTATAAATTATTTTTATTATAAAATATATCTAAAGTGGAAAATTTTTGTATTATAAAAAAGGAACCTAGAACTAGGCTCCCTGAGAAACTATTAAATAGTAGAAACTATTGTTTAGAGGCATTAGGAATAAATAATGGTTTACCAAACTTGGTTTTATCATATTTTCTAATAACCAGCGGGTCGCTTTAGCAAGGGCGATAGTTTTCAAGCCAGAGTTGTTGCTTTTAGATGAACCTACCGCCAATCTTGATACTTATAATGTGCAAAAGATGGAGCGGGCAATATTGAACTACTGTAAGATAAAAAAGGCAACCTTGATTCTGGATACTGATAATATGAATCAACCGAAACGGATCGGCCAATATGGGCCTTTTGTAGCAAAAGGTTTATTGAAAGAGTTTGGGAAGCGGCCTAACCTCTCGGAAAGGCCAACTTCCGATGAACTAATTGAATTCCTAGAATGGTTTAATAAAAAGACACATTCAAGTGAAAAGGGCTTCTTCCTCTGGGGGAAGTTTTTATTTCCTCTTTTAAACCTAGTTTCTTCTATTATATATATTGAAACGCTTACAATTAATAAAGCCGCAAAAAAAGCAAACTCTAATAGAGTCCGCTTATTTATTCGTGAAGTATTTAGTTAAGTAATTACTCCATACCTGATACCCTTTTTCACTGGGTGCACTCATATCTGGTTGTAGGTATTCTTTAAAGGTACCCGTATTTGAATTCGGCCAGGCCGACCAATGATCAAGGTAGGCAATCTTATTTTCCTCTGCAAACTTCTTCAAGATGGCTACCTGACTAGGATAAATCTTGGCATGATAAAGTGGATAAGATGGCTGAAGAATAAAGGTGGTGTCAGGATTCTTTGCCTTAATGTCATCCATAATCGTTGTTACATCATTTAAGGTTTGGCTAGGTAATACAACCCCGTTATTCAGCAAAATAAATGGCTCGAATACAATTAAATCCGCCTTTTTTGCTGCTATTTCAGCCGGGTGATGATCACGAATAAACTTGGTGGAGGTAGAATCAAAGGTTTTTAAATCCACTTGAATATTCTTTTTTCCGAAAGTCTTGATTAGATTTTCTTTTATAATCGGAAAACTTCCTGACTTTTCAGAGCCCATGGCCTGAGAACCAACAAATAGAACTTTATAGGTTCGTTTCTGTTTAAGGGCTTTTTTAAAAGCATCGACAGCGGTGGAAGGCCAATTAGTAGTAGAAGCTAATAAATCTTCTTGCGTTGAAGTAGAAGGTTTCTGTGATCTCTCGTCATTTGATGCCTGAGAGAATGAGGCAATAGCTTGATTCGACGCTGCTTCAATTTTATTATTCCAATGAGAATGGCCCACAAGAATGACTGCAACACTGACAATGCCCAATAGTATAGATAAGAACTTTCTCATTAATATGATACCCCCAAAATATTCTGCACATCCATTATAACAAATATGGATTTGAAAATTACTTCCAATTTCAAATTTTATCTACAAAAAATTACAATTCCGTGTAAAATAGTAAAAGTGTTAAGAAAAAAACAAAGATATGACAAATACAAGATAAAATTACAAATTTCGTCAACAGAGGCCAAAATTTATGCTATAATAATTTTTGGCTTATTTTCTGAAAATAAAGGGAGGACAACATGAAAGAAACCTTGGGTTTAAAAGAGTTGTTGAATATATTAAAAAAACGACTTACTTTAATATTGAGCATCACATTCGCTGCTATATTAGTCAGTGGTCTGATTAGTTATTTTTTCTTAACACCAATTTATCAAACATCCACACAATTGCTTGTCAATCAAGCAAAAAGTGATAAAACTTCTTACCAATACAATGAAGTACAAACCAATCTTCAATTAATTAATACCTACAATGTCATTATAAAAAGTCCTGCAATCCTTGAAAAAGTTATTAAAGACTTGAATTTAAATATGACTGTTTCTGAACTGAACGAAAAAATTATAGTTCAAAACGAAAAGGATTCACAGGTAGTGAACCTTGCAGTAGAAGATGAAAATGCTGCAACATCCGCTAAGATTGCTAATAAAACCGCAGAGGTCTTTAAAGAAGAAATTGTAAAAATTATGAATGTTGATAATGTAAGTATCCTAGCAAAAGCAACTGTGGCAGATGAAGTTTCTCCAATCAAACCTAAACCATTAATTAATATAGCTGCTGCACTTGTAGTAGGTCTGATGGTTGGAGTAGGGTTATCTTTACTTCTTGAGTACTTTGACAATACAGTTAAAGAAGAACAGGAAATTGAACGACTTCTTGGTTTACCGGTGTTAGGTGTAATTACAAAGATGGATAATTCGACGATGAATAATAGCAGGAAAAGAAATTCTGAAGGAAATAGTAGATTAAGAGGTGAGACTATTGGCTCTTAAAAAAAATAATAGAAATCCTATAATGAATAATAAGAGAAATCTCATTACGATGTACGACCCGAAGTCACCCGTTTCAGAACAGTATCGAACTATCAGAACAAATATTCAATTCTCCTCAATAGATAAGGACGTAAGAACTCTAATGGTTACATCAACTGGACCTGGTGAAGGGAAGTCCACAACAACAGCAAATTTAGCAGTTGTATTTGCCCAACAAGGTAAAACAGTATTGCTGGTAGATGCAGATTTGAGAAAACCAACAGTTCATTATACATTTAATCAGACCAACACATTTGGTTTGACAAGTGTATTATCGAAACAAATGACGTTAGAAAAGGCAGCCGAAGCAACAAATGAGAAGAACCTCTTTGTACTATCAAGCGGCCCAATACCGCCTAATCCAGCTGAATTGCTAAGCTCTAAGGCAATGGAGCAGTTTTTTCATGATGCACTAGATGATTTTGATGTGGTTCTATTTGATACCCCACCATTACTAGCAGTAACAGATGCTCAGATTTTAGCTAACAAATGTGAGGGTACTATTTTAGTAGTCTCTAGTGGAAAAACAGTGAAGGATCATTTAGTGAAGGCGAAAGAACTGCTTGCTACAGCCCAAGGTAAGTTGCTAGGTGTCGTTTTAAATAACAAGGAAATAAAAGAAACAAATTACTACTATTATTACGGAGAAAAGTAACAAAGTTCCACAATTCCCACTTATTTCCTTGTTAAGTATAACTTTACATGGAGAAGGTTTGTGTTATTTCAAAAAATTAGAAGGGTGTGTGTGTGATGGTAGATATTCATTGTCATATATTGTCGGGAATTGACGACGGAGCAAAAGATCTCTCAGACAGCATAACCATGGCTAGGGAAGCTGAAAAAGAAGGAATTCGTACCATTATCGCCACCCCTCATTTAAATAATCAATATGATAACCGTAAGGATCTTATCTTAACCAAGGTTAACGAACTTAATCGGGCACTAAAGGAAACTGGAGTGAATGTGACGATCCTTCCAGGGCAGGAGCCTCGGATATACGGTGATATCATTGACGATTTTGAAAAAAATGAGATTCAGACTTTAAATGATAGCCAATATCTTTTTATTGAATTTCCCTCAAACCATGTTCCTAGATATTCGGAACAATTATTATTCGATATACAATTAAAAGGGTTAACCCCAATTATTGTCCATCCTGAAAGAAATTCGGAACTAATAGAAAAGCCTGAGTTACTCTATCAATTAGTTGAAAAGGGTGCATTAACTCAAGTAACAGCTTCCAGTCTGTGTGGTTATTTCGGCAAAAAAATTAAGAGCTTTTCCATGCAGATTTTAGAGGCGAATTTAACTCACTTTATTGCATCTGATGCTCACAATATTCATAATCGCACCTTCAAAATGATGGAAGCTTTCAGTTTCATAGAAGAAGAATATGGAACAGACTATGTTTATCTATTTAAGGAGAATGCGGACCTTCTGGTTGATGGGAAAAATATTATGAAGGAAATTCCGATGCCTATAAAAAAGAAAAAGAAGTTTATATTTTTTTAATTTAAAAGTGCCGATAGAATTACAGTTATGATTAATTATCTTAATTAGGATAAACATCCTAGTACGGCGAGGCTCCCTGTCCGTTATCGATGGGGGCACTCGACCATGCTTTGGGAAGAGGATTTATTTCTCATCTTAGATGCCTGTCGTCGATAGCATGGTGTGAGGAGGGGTTAGATGCCCACTTTAAATAAGAAAACAACATAAATATCTAATGAAAAGGCACGTCTGAAAGCACTTGCAATTCCATTAGGTATTTATTTTTTTGCCTCTTTACTTTAAGAAGCAAAAAAATGATAGATAGATTCTAAAAAATGGGGGAATTAAGTTGAAAAAAGTAAGAAAAGCTATTATTCCAGCAGCAGGTTTAGGAACACGATTTTTACCAGCAACAAAAGCTATGCCAAAAGAAATGTTACCAATCGTTGATAAGCCAACGATTCAATATATTATTGAAGAAGCTGTGGCGGCTGGTATTGAAGATATTATCATAGTCACTGGTAAGGGTAAGCGAGCGATCGAAGATCATTTTGATATGGCGATGGAGCTTGAAGAAAACCTAAAAGAAAAGAAGAAATTTGACCTGTTAGATAGGGTTCAATTTGCGACAAATCTAGCAGATATCCATTACATCCGTCAGAAGGAGCCAAAAGGACTTGGACATGCGGTATGGTGTGCCCGAAACTTTATTGGAAATGAACCTTTTGCTGTCCTATTAGGTGATGACATTGTTCAAAGTGATACTCCATGTTTACGCCAATTGATTGATCAATATGAAGAGACTTTCTCTTCAGTCATCGGTGTTCAATCCGTTCCTGAGCACGAAACCAATCGCTATGGTATTATTGATCCTTCTTCACAAGAAGGAAGATTATATCAGGTGAATAATTTTGTTGAAAAACCAAAATCGGGCACGGCTCCTTCAAATTTAGCCATTATGGGCAGATATGTTTTAACTCCAGAAATTTTTATGTTCCTTGACCAACAAGAACAAGGAGCAGGAGGCGAAATTCAATTAACAGATGCGATTCAAAAATTGAATCAGATTCAAAGAGTGTTTGCGTATGACTTTGAAGGCAAGAGATATGATGTAGGTGAAAAGTTTGGTTTTGTTAAAACAACCGTTGAATTCGCCCTTCAGCATGAAGACCTTCATGATGACATGATAGATTATTTGAAAAATCTAGTTTCTTCATTAGAAAAAGAAAAAATAACGTTATAGTGGGAAGGAAGAGGTCAAGAGTGTCTGATTTGGCGAATCAAGAGGCAGACTATCTAGTTAAAGATTTAGGTAACCTAGCAAAAGAGAGAAAGTCCTACGTAGCAGCAAAAAGAACGATTGACATCATCGGTTCCTTATGTGGAATCCTTGTACTAAGTTTGCTATTTATTATGGTAGCTATTCTTATTAAATTGGAAGATCCAAAGGGTTCAGTTTTCTTTTCCCAAAAGAGAATTGGATTAAATGGGAAAGAATTTAAAATGTACAAATTCCGTTCCATGGTCTCAGATGCAGAGGAAAAGTTAAAAGAACTCTTAAAATATAATGAAGTCTCTGGTGCCATGTTTAAAATGAAGGACGACCCGCGAATCACAAAGATAGGGAAATTTATCCGGAAAACCAGTATCGATGAGCTTCCACAACTTTTTAATGTATTAAAAGGGGACATGAGTTTAGTTGGACCTCGTCCCCCACTTCCCCGTGAGGTCGCTGAATATTCCGATTATGATAAACAACGTTTATTAGTAGTTCCAGGATGTACAGGTCTTTGGCAAGTAACTGGCCGAAATAGTGTAGGTTTTGAAGAAATGGTAGAACTAGACTTAGAATACATTCAAAGTAGAACCGTATTATATGATGTGAAAATCATTGCTAAAACGGTATTAGTATTGTTCGGTTCGAAAAATGCGTTTTAAAAAGTGTGGATGGCTGATCACCAGTGATATTGAATAGTAAAGTGGCACTCAGAGAACACTTTAGTAAAAACACAGTTAGGAGAAAAAATGCGTATTTTACACATTGGAGAGTATGCAAAAGGTGGAGTTGCTACCTATCTTGAGGAAGTAATCCACTATCAACAAGATGTATTAGGCAAGGATAATGTTTATTTAGCCGTTTGTGACTATAATTCAGAACCATTTAGTTTTATTCCAAAAGAGAATATCAAAAGGTATTCCTATAAAAGATCTCTTAAAAATCTTTTCTTATTACCATTTACGCTCAAAAGAATCGTGGAAAGTATTAATCCTGATGTTGTACATTTGCATAGTACCTTCGCGGGATTTGCTTTCCGCATTTTCAAGAAAAGCAAAAAGTGGAAGGTCATTTATACACCCCATGGCTGGGCTTTTAATCAAGATACAGCAGACATGAAGAAGAATATCTATGCATTTGCCGAAAAGGCATTGGCTGCAAGAACCGATCGAATCACGGACATTTCAAAATTTGAAATGCAGACGGCAATCGAAAGGAAAATCGATAAAGACAAAATCACCTTAATTTATAATGGGATATCAGAAAAAGAAGCCGCAGGGGATCATACAAATTTTGAAGTTAATAATGATAAGATAAATTTATTGTTTATTGGCCGATTTGATAAACAAAAAGGGTTAGATATATTACTTTCTTTTTTCTCTACTTATAAAACAGATCATATTGATTTGTATGTGATCGGTGAAAGTGTAATCGCGAAGGAAACAGCGTTTGTCTACCCGGATAATGTACACTTTATTGGGAAGGTAGATAATTCTTTAATAGATGAATATATTCAAAAAGTTGATGCGTTGATTGTTCCTTCTCGCTGGGAAGGTTTTGGCTTAGTGGCGGTAGAAGCGATGAGAAATAAAAAGCCAGCCATCGTAAGTAATAAAGGGGCCTTGCCGGAGGTAGTTGGAAATAAAGCTTGTGGATATGTATTTGATTTAGACGATCTGGATACTTTAAAGAAGATATTGGATGATCTTTCTAAAGAAACGCTCAAAGGTATGGGCGAAATCAGTTATCAAAGGTACTTGGACATGTTCACTAGTAAAAAAATGAACGAATCCATCGTCGAACTCTATAAAGAAGTACAGATAGATTAGGAAAATACCCAAGAGAGACTGCAAAAGTCAAGTCTTGGTTAAGGAGATAGAATAAATGAATGGAGTAAGTGTGATTATTCCCATTTATAATGTTGAAAAATACATTAAGCACTGTTTAGAATCAATTGCTACAAGTATGAAAGATTTTACGAATATTCAAGTGATCCTTGTAAATGATGGGACGAAAGACCAATCGGGAGAAATAGCAGAAGAGTTTGCCAAAGACCATCCTAATTTTTTATACGTAAATAAGGAAAATGGCGGATTATCAGATGCAAGGAACTACGGCCTTCAATACGTGAAATATGACTATGTTACATTTATAGACAGTGATGATTTCATTGGTGAAGATTATTTTACGGAAGTAGTAAAAGCATTAAATTCAAACCCAGATATGATTGTATTTGACTGGATGGATATTATTGACGACCAGCCTCATGGAGTCGTCAAGGGGATCGATAATCCAGATTCCTTATGGACAGTGCAGCCAAGTGCCTGGAACAAGGTATATAGGGCATCCTATTTTGTTGAAGTGAAATTTCCGAAAGGGAAGATCTATGAGGATGTTGGCACGATTTATAAATTGTTATATAAAGTGCAAGATTTTATCTATATTAATAAACCATTATATATGTACAGGAAAAATCGAGATGGAAGTATTCTAACAACCATTTCTCCTAAAATAAATGACATTTATGAGGTCTTAGAAAATACCTATTCCTATTATAAAAATAATAATCTGTTCACAAAAGAGAGTAAGGATGGCCTTTGTTATCAATATGTGAAATTATTGATGTGGTCGAATATGTATAGACAGCTAAAGTTTTTCAAGTTTAATTTCATGGGCTTCTTTAAAAAGATGAGAGAAACAAGAAGAATCGTTGTGGAGAAATTTCCAAATTGGAAAGAAAACCAGTTGCTGCTGGACAACTCCGATTATTTTATTAATCGCTTAGGTAAAGGATATATTCATTCCCTGGATCGACTGGGTAAAAATATGTTCAGCACGATGAGTACAATTATGTTTTTAGTTCAGAAAAACATTAAGAGAAGTTGATTTGAGGAGAAAGAATGCAAATATATATTTATCTTATAATATTAATTATATTGATTGGGATTTACACGGATCAAGACATCATTCAAATACAAGATCGGATTGTCATTAACCCCAATGCCTATTTATTATTTTCTTGTCTAGTCCTCTTTTCTTTGTCTGCATTGAGACATGGAATTGGAACCGACTATGCCCTTTATAATGGAATTTATCTATCAGGGGTTGAAAGAGAATTAAATCTTGGTTGGTTATTCTCATCCATCAGTGATGTATCAAGGAAGCTTCATATCAATTATCAGTTATTTTTAGCCTTTAATGCTTTATTATATATGTCTGCTGTTTATCTCTTAATTCGTTTATTTTCTCCTTATAAGTATATTTCATTATTCATACTTCTAGGCTCCTATAGCTTTTTTTCTAGTATGAATACATTTAGACAATTCAGTTCAATCTCACTTGTTATCTTTGCTCTTGTTTTATTTTATAAATATAAAAAAATGTACCTGAGTATTTTCATCTATATATTAGCCATAGCGATGCATAGTAGTTCACTTTTATTTGCCCCGTTATTTTTATTAAATATCATTAAGTTTGAAACCAAAGGATATTTAATTATTATGGGTGTTTGTTTTCTGTCGTTTTTTGGACTGCCTGATTCACTTAAATCGGAAATTTTCACATCCGTTTTAAAATTGAACAGTTTCTTTTATGAAAAGTATTCTAGTTCAGAGCTTTCCGTGTTCACAGAAGGGGCGGAAAGAGGACTTAATAATCGATTGTTTTATTTGTTTTATTGGATTGTGACATTTGTTTATATCTTTAAAAAGGCCAAATTGAAAGAAAATATTGATTGGATCGATAAAATCTTTTTATTTTATTTCCTATTCAATAGCTTTATGCCATTTTCAACACTTGTGGAGAGACTTTCTTATCTTTTTGACTTATTTTCAATCATTATTTTTCCTAGATTTATTAATATCCAAGAAACGGAATTTAACAGAAATATCTTTAAGGTTGTCATTGCTTTAATATTCATTTTCAGAATGATATCCGTACTTTTAAAAAATGGAGATGGAGTGGTTCCATATAGCTCTATTTTCTTGATTTTCTAGGATATAAGAGAGGAGAATTATTCTGGAGCCTTTAGTTTCTATAATCATTCCAGTTTATAATGTGGAAAAGTATTTAAATCGTTGTTTAGATTCCGTTGTTGGTCAAACCTACAAAAACTTAGAAATTATTATCATTAATGACGGCTCACCGGATCGATCATTAGAGATCGCTGAAAGCTATAGCTGTAAAGATGATCGAATCATTCTAATATCCCAGGAAAACGGCGGGCAGGCGAATGCCAGAAACCATGGTTTATCCATATGCCGCGGGGACTATATCCTGTTTGTGGACAGTGATGACTGGATTGAATTGGACTGCGTCGAAAAGTGTGTCAATAAAGCCATCGAGACCAATGGAGATATCGTGATTTTTGATTGGAATACGGTCAAAACCGGCCATGTAGTTTATGAAAAAGCAGGATTAGAATTAGCTGACAGTCAATCCCACCCTTGGAATAAGATGTACGCAAAAAAAGTATGGGAAGGTCATTCGTTCCCTGAGGGAGTCTGGTATGAGGACTTGGGAATCGTACCAATCGTTGTTGGATTGAATGACAAAAGGGCCAAACTTGATGAAGCGTTATACAATTATGACTTTACAAGAACGGATTCGCAATCTCATCAGCTAAACAATGAAAAGAATATGGATATAATCAAAATGCTGGAATTGGTTTATGCTGCCTTAAACGGTAAGGTTGAAAAGGAACAACTTGAATCTCTTTATATCAAACATTTAATGCTTGGTTTAGTATTACGTAAAATTTTGGTGTATAAAGAGCTGGATATCAACGCACTGAAAACAGCCTTGGATTATATGAATAATCAATTCCCTCAGTGGGAATCCAATAGATATTATTTAGAGAAAAGCGGCAAACAAACGATAATAGAAAAAGCGATCTTCTCTTTGCTAAAACAACATCTCTATAAAACGTCACGTTTTACTTGGATCACCATTAATAATTTCTATAAGAATATGTTCAAGATGAAGAAACGTTTCAGCCCGAATTGATAAATCAACTATATGGTAGAAAATAAAGGATTGAAAAAATGAAAAAAGTAATGATCTATGCTTATACAGAGTTTAATCTAGGCGATGATTTATTCATAAAGATTCTCTGTGAAAGATACCCAAACACAGAATTCGTCTTATATGCCCCAAGTCAATATAAAGAACTATTTAAAAACATAAAAAATATTAGTTTTTCCCCGAGTGATTTACTTGTGATTAAAGGAACGAACTATATCCTAAGGAAATTTAAGGTCCCTAATTTCTTCCGCAGTCTTGCAGCCAATGGCTGTGATGGTGCGGTCTATATTGGCGGTTCTCTATTTATCCAAGAAGATAATTGGAATAAACATCTTGAAAATACAAAAAGTATGATGATCAAAGATAAACCGTTTTTCCTTCTAGGAGCGAATTTTGGACCATTTACCGATCAGCAATTCTACAATAAATATAAAGAATTATTTAAACAATATACGGATATCTGTTTTAGGGAAAAACATTCCTATGAATTATTTAAGGAACTAGACAATGTCAGGGTAGCAGATGATATCATCTTTCAATTAAAGACACGATCTGTAAGTAAGGCAGTTCAAAATATCGTAATATCTGTGATTAAGCCGTCCTTCCGAGCAGAACTATCTCATTATGATGAGATTTATTATCAAAAAATGAAGGATACAGCGGTCTATTTTATTGAAAAAGGATATCGTGTGACGCTGATGTCATTCTGTGAATTTCAAGGTGATGTTGAGGCGATAGAAAAAATTATGAGTTTGATTCCAAAGCAATACTTAAATAAGGTGGATTCCTACTCGTATAAGTTAGATATTGAAGAATCATTGGAAATCATAGGAAAAGCAAACTTTATTGTGGCCACTAGATTTCATTCCATGATTTTAGGTTGGATTTATAATAAACCTGTCTTCCCGATTGTCTATAGTAAAAAAATGACCAATGTGATGACAGATGTTGGGTTTAACGGACTTTATGCGGAATTGAAAAATATTGGTGAGTTGAAGCCAGAAGACGTCTTTGAAGGAATGCAGACTAATTTGATCGATGTTTCGAAACAAGTGAAGGATGCAGAAAGACATTTTAAAGTATTGGATCAATATGTATCCAAATAATGAGTAAGGAAAATGATTATGGGTAGAGAGAAAACGTTATTTAAAAATTCCATCATATACCTGGTTGGAAATTTTGGTTCAAAATTCCTTGGGATTTTAATCATTCCATTATATACACATTACTTAAATAAAGAACAATTTGGTTATTTTGACTTGGTCACTTCATATATAACCTTGCTATTGCCGCTTGTTACTTTTCAGATTACGGATGCACTCTATCGATATTTATTAGAGTCAAATGATAGGTTGGAAACATCCAAAATTATCTCGAATTCCTATCATATCATGCTGCGGAATTTGATTCTTTTAAATGTACTTGTGGTGGTTTTATTCCAGTTTGTTGATTTGGATTATAAGTATCTCTTTTTACTGCAGCTCGATACCTTAGTTCTCTATACGATCTGGATTCAAACCGCTAGGGGACTGAAGGAAAATATCTTGTATTCTGTTTCTGGTGTGATCTTTACGGTCGTCTCTTTAGCATCTAATCTGTTTTTTATCATTTACATGCGTATCGAGGTCAATGGTTTAATTTACTCCAATATTCTTGCTTCGGCTATTACATTTATATATGTGGAATACAAACTTAGATTATCCAAGTATTTTAGCTTTAAATATTTGAGTAAGGATTATAATGGGAAGTTGATCAAATTCTCCCTTCCTTTAATTCCAAATATTATAAGCTGGTGGGTCATGAATGTTTCGGATCGAACGCTATTAAATCACTATATTGGTATGGATGCGAACGGGTTATATGCCATTGCGAATAAATTTCCTTCGATTCTGTTGATGCTAAATACAATCTTTTCATTGGCATGGCAGGAATCGGTTATTACTGAGGCCAAATCAAAAGGAAATAATGAGTTCTATACCAAAATGTTTAATTACTACATTATCTTCCAATTTACAGGCGTCATTATCTTCCTGTCCATCACCAAATTCTTGATGCAATTTTTAGTGGATGAAAGCTATTTTATCTCTTGGCGATACATTCCATTTCTTTACTTAGCAACGGTTTTTTCTGGATTCTCTTCTTTTTATGGAGCGAGCTACTTAAGTTCAGAAAAGACCATGGGATCTTTTTATACCTCTGTGCTAGGTGCCGTTGTGAATTTAATCTTTAATATTGCTTTAATACCCGTCATTGGAATTCAAGGTGCTTCTGTATCCACTATGTTATCTTTTGTAATCATGTGGGTGGCAAGAATGTACAATACAAGGAAATACTTTAAGATCCAGATTAATATTAAAACGTTGGTGTCATTATCGATAATTACGACCGTTTATGTTTTCTTATATTATTACGAAAATACGATTTTACAGGTTGTTTTATTTATCCTTGCGTTTGTGATATTTGCTTTTTATAATAAAATGCTATTATTAAAAGTAAAAGATGTACTATTTAGTAAGCTTAAGTTTCTAAAAAAGTAAAGGCTTAATGGTAACAAGGCAGCGTCCGAAGACGCTGCCTTTGTTTTTTTATTTTATCACTAGGTAGGCTGGTATAGAGGTTAGTTGTAAATGAATTTGACTGTTTGGCCACTTCACTGGTTGTTCTTTTCCATAAAGGGTCACAAATTTTCCTGTTTCCGAAGGAAGGGATAAGGTGATTCGATGGGTAGGATTGGTGGTCCAGAATATATAGATCTTCTTTTTCTGTTTATTTGCAAATTCAAAAATATAATCGTCTTGATGGATGTTGGTCGTGATTCGTTTACTATATTGATATCCATTTAAAAGCTTGGTTAAATTCGCGTAGGCAAGATACGATGATTTTGGTTGATAATCATTCTTTAATAAACCGAAATTATGTTCTTGTTTATTTGGATCTACACCGTCATTTCTCCAGTCATACCAGATACTTACGGGAATTTGTTCTGAAGCATTTAAAGTAAGCATCCTTACTAGAAATTCCGCTTGTTTTTGTTCATTGATCACAAAATTTCCTGAATAAGAGTTCACAGCAAATCCCCATTCCCCTGAGAAAATAGGAAGCGGTTTGTCTGAATATTTCTTGATAAGGCTTCTTATTTTTTGGTAATCCCGAAGAACTGTTTCCGGTTTCACATTATTATATGGATGAACCGAAATAGCATCTATACTTGAAAGGACCTTCGTCCGCTTTAAAAAGTTTTCTAACCAGTCAAGCGGCTCTGCGGAAGTTCCTGATAAAGCCGGAGCAACTACTAGTCCACTCTTATCATAACGTTTGATCAATGGTGCGACTTGGTCCACTAAAAGACTGTAATTAACATAACTTGACTGTTCATTCCAATAGGATAGATGATTAGGTTCATTCCAGATTTCCCATACACCCTGTTGATTCTTATATCTACTTACAACAGCTTTCACATAATTACTAAAAGCCTTTCGTCCTTTTTCTGTTAAAACGGCTGTTTTATCTTCGTAAAGTTTATTGGAATAATCAAGAATATAATAGGGACTGATATGATTTTTAATTAAAGTGTTGTTTAATTGATCATATCTTTCAAAATTATAGTGGCCTTTCTTTGTTTCAATTTCCCGCCAAGTGAGGTCAATTCTAACCCACTTAATATGGGCTGCCTTCATTTTTTGTATATCCTTCTTACTCAAATCTCCATGCATACTTACTCCAAACGTATTTGGTAACGTCTTTGGTATAACCTTATGGGTGTCTAATTTTGGATGATTATCTTTTTCGCTGCATCCAGCTAAGATAACCATAAAAATAATGGGTGCTATTACTAAATTCTTTAACGTTTTAAATTTCATTATTCCCCTAACTCCTATATCATGATGCTTTTATCCTTTAGATGGATAATTAAATAACTCCCAATGTGCTGGAAGTTCTACCTTCTATCATAACATACTCTTGGAAGGCTTCTGACGGAATGGTACTAAATAGGACTTTAGTAACGAGTGCAGTCCTTTTCATAAATAGTAGATTGATTAATTAATTTAAAAGTAAATTAATGTTAAGATAGTCGATAGAAACTATATTAATAGAATGGAGGCTTAATGTGTGAAAGCAATTTTACTGAGGGTAGGATTATTGACAAGCATCATTTTCATAAGTTTCTTTTACAAAGAAGCTTCAGCAGAAGTGACATGGGCATCCAAATGTACATCATTATATGGAGAGATTCAACCCAATCAAAATCCCTCATTTCAGCATTTGAACTGTTTATTAACGAATGCAGCATTAGAAGCAAATATCCCTCCTGAAGTAGTAAAGGCGGTGGCTGCACAAGAGAGTGACTGGAGACAATTTGAGAATGGACAGCCTTTAGTTACTGATGATGGTGGAATTGGGATTATGCAGATTACGAACAAAGAAGGTTATGACGAACAGAACTTGAAAAATGATATTACCTATAATATTCAAGCTGGAGTCGATCTTCTAAGTTATATGTATGGCCGAAAGGACTTACCTAAAATAAAGGGTGCGGGAGAAGGCATCATTGAAAATTGGTATTTTCCGATTATGGCTTATAACGGAACGAAACCAATTAATAGTCCGCTTTATCAGGCAACAGGAGAAAGAAATGGGGATGCCTACCAAGAGCAGGTCTTTGCAAAGGTTGAAAATAACGAGTTTTTTAATGATACTAAATTAGGGCAGTATCCTTTTAGTACAGCTGACTTTGATTATGATCCAAACAGCGATAAAAATATTGTATTCAAAAAGTTAGAATATACATTATCGGATCGAATACATACTTCTAATTATCTTTTTCAGAGTGGGGACAGGGTGTTTGTAACAGAGGATGGTGCTGGTTTAAGAGAAAAACCAACTAAATCTTCGAATGGAATCCTACTGCCTGAAAATACCATACTAATGGTTGATGGAAATTTTACTTATGATGAATCGGTAGACAGTAAAAATCAATTTGTGTGGTATCCTGTGAAAAGCATCGACAATAAGTTTGTAGGTTATATTTCATCCGCATATATTATGAAAGCTGGAAAAGTAACTAGTGTAACTGTCACCACCAATAATGTGAGCCCGCAAGTGGCTGGTACTTCAGTCAACATCACGGCCACATCAACAGGAAGTAGTAACCCGGATTATCGGTTCTATGTAAAGGATGCGGCAGGAAATCTTACGACGCTGCAAGAATATGGGGCAAATAAGACAGTAACATGGACTCCAACTCAACCTGGTACTTACACAATCATTGTCCATGCCAAGGATATGAGTAAGTCCGGTGGGAGTACCTTCTATGAAGCCCGGACAGAAATGATCTATCAGGTGAATGGGAAGGTAACCAGTGTGAATGTACAGGCGGATAAGCCATCGCCTCAAAATGCAGGGACTTCCATCCAATTGAAAGCTGCGTCACAAGGAAGTCCAACTCCTGAATACCGGTTTTATGTTCGAGATGAAAAAGGAAACCTGACGACTCTACAAGAATATGGAAGCAGTGATACAGTGACATGGACGCCTACAACAGCTGGGACGTACACGATTATTGTTCATGCGAAGGATAAGAATAAGTCTGGCGGGAGTACCTTTTATGAGGCCCGGACAGAAATGACCTACCAGGTGAATGGGAAGGTCACCAGTGTAAATGTACAGGCTGACAAGCCAGCACCTCAGATGGCAGGGACGTCTATCCAATTAAAAGCTGCGTCACAAGGAAGTTCAACTCCGGAATACCGGTTCTATGTCCGAGACGAAAAGGGAAACCTGAACACTCTTCAGGAATATGGCAGCAATGATACAACAACATGGATACCAACCACAGCTGGTACGTACACAATTATTGTTCATGCCAAGGATAAGAATAAATCCGGGGCGAATAGCTATTATGAAGCCCGGACAGAAATGGTCTATCAAGTAAGCCCAGGCAAAGTCACCAGTGTAAATGTACAAACAGACAAGGTCAGCCCTCAGTTAGCTGGTAACTCCATTACCCTAAAGGCTACGTCACAAGGAAGCACGGAACCTGAGTATCGCTTCATGATTCGAGATGCCACTGGAAACCTTACAACCTTGCAGGAGTATGGAATAGGAGATACGGCTACATGGACACCTACAAAACCAGGAGCGTATACGATGATCGTTCATGCGAAGGATAAGAATAAATCTGGGGCTAATTATTTCTATGAAGCTCGAACAGAAGCTGTCTATAAAATAGAATAATTGGTTCTATCATAAAAACGCCTTTCCAACAGGGAGGGGCGTTTTCTTGTAAGATTTTGCTAGTCACCAATTGTAAAATTTTTGTAGAATTGTTACAGTCCTAGTAGTAATATAAGGATTGTATTTTTATATTAAGGGGAGAGAGAAAAGGTATATGAAGAAGGGCTCTAATAGTGTTTTCATTTTATTGCTGGTACTTTCCATACTAATCAGCATAGCTTTGCCTCAGCGGACTTTTGCTGAAGCTGACGCAACTCCGCCAGTATTAGAAAAAGTGGAGCTAAGCAATTCAGAAATAACAGCGGGGGAGAGTAATACCATCTATATCACTACAACAGATGATCTATCTGGCATAGATTATATTTGGTACCAGGTTAAAAGTCCCTCTGGAAACCAAACCTATTCAACGATCAGCCGGACAAGAGATACACAAGGAAGATGGTATGGGTCCATTCCAACAAATATATATGCTGAAAGTGGAACGTGGAAAGTTTCGGCTATTGCCTTGCAGGATAAAGCCGGTAATTCAAAATTCTACTACTACGGACAGGATTATATAGGAAACTTTATAGTAAACAATGAGAATGGAGATGCCACAGCACCACTATTGGAAAAAGTGGAGTTGGGTAATTCGGAAATCACAGCAGGGGTAAGTAATACCATTTATATTACAACAACAGATGATCTATCAGGCGTAGATTATATATGGTATCAGGTTAAAAGTCCTTCCGGGAGCCAATCCTATTCAACAATCAGCCGGACAAGAGATGCGCAAGGCAGATGGTATGGATCGATTCCAACCAATATAAGTGCTGAAAGCGGAACGTGGAAAATTACAGCCATTGCCTTACAGGATAATGCCGGTAATTCAAAATTCTACTACTACGGACAGGATTATATAGCAAACTTTGTAGTGAACAATGAGAATGGAGATGCCACAGCCCCAGTATTGGAAAAAGTGGAGTTGGGTAACTCGGAAATCAAAGCAGGAGAAAGTAATACCATTTATATTACGACAACAGATGATTTATCAGGCGTAGATTATATATGGTATCAGGTTAAAAGTCCTTCTGGGAACCAAACCTATTCAACGATTAGCCGTACAAGAGATACGCAGGGCAGATGGTATGGATCCATTCCTACCAATATTAATGCAGAAAGTGGAACGTGGAAAATTTCGGCTATTGCCTTGCAGGACAAAGCCGGTAATTCAAAATTCTACTATTACGGCCAGGACTACATACTTGGCTTTACTGTCAAAAATGAGCCCTCAAAAGTGAATTCAGTTAATCTGTTAATAGATCCTCCAAGTCCACAAAAAGCAGGTTCCAACATCCAGTTAAAAGCAACTTCAGATGGCAGTGACACTCCGGAGTACCGTTTTATGATTCGAGATGAAAAAGGGAATCTGACGACTCTTCAGGAATATGGATCAAGTGATACAGCGGTATGGACACCTGCAAAAGAGGGAACCTATACGATCATTGTTCACGCAAAAGATAAAAGTAAGTCTGGCGCAAACTATTACTATGAAGCTAGGTCAGAAATGATCTATAAGGTTGAACCAGCAAAAGTGATCAGTGTTGAATTATCAGCGGACAAACCTTCTCCGCAGGTAACGGGATCCTCCATAAATATTAAGGCAGCATCACAAGGAAGTCCAAATACGGAATATCGATTCTTCGTTAAAGATCAACAAGGCAACCTGACTACCCTTCAGGAATATGGGAGCAATGATACTGCCACATGGATCCCAACAAAGCCAGGAACGTATACGATTATTGCTCATGCGAAGGATAAAAGTAAGTCCGGAGCCAACAATTATTACGAAGCTCGCAGCGAAATGGTTTACAAGATTACTGCTGGAAAAGTATCAAGTGTCTCCTTGCTTGCCAGCAAGTTATCACCACAAGTAGAGGGAACAACCATTAGTTTAAAGGCCGGGTCACAAGGCAGTTCGACACCAGAGTATCGTTTCTATATTCGCGACGAAAAGGGAAACCTAACCACACTTCAAGAGTATAGCAGCAATGATACAGTGGCATGGACCCCAAACAAGGCAGGAACCTATACGATTATTGCTCATGCAAAGGACAAAAATAATGCAGGGTCGAGCAGTTACTATGAAGCCCGGACAGAAATGGTCTTTAAGGTTAATCCGGCAAAAGTAACTCAGGTTAGTCTGGTGGTAAGCAAGCCGTCCCCTCAATTAGCGGGTACGCCAATCAGTATAAAGGCAGCATCACAAGGCAGTCAAAGTCCAGAATATCGATTCTATATAAAAGATGAACAGGGCAATCTAACCACCCTACAGGAATACAGCAGCAATGATTCTGTGACTTGGACCCCAACAAAGTCTGGGAACTACACAATCATTGTTCATGCAAAAGACAAAAGTAATGCAGGGACAAACTTCTACTACGAAGCAAGGACAGAAGTGGTCTATCGGATTAATTAACCAATAGTTGAAGTGGGAAAAAGTAATTAAAATATAAAGGTGAAAGTGCACAATTAACGCTTTCACCTTTTTTGCATTTTAAGGAATTAGAGTATTAATATTGTGATATATAAAAAGCTGCCATATGTGATCACATATGGCAGCTTACATTTTTTACTGAAAGTTATTAGTTATCGCCTTTACTTGTTCTTGATTAATAACAATTTGATAGTTGTTTGCTTTTAAAATATCATCATAAAGCATCTTACTGTCACCATGGATCTGCTGATAAACCAACTGTGTTTTTGGATCGAAATCTTTTGCAGAAAGTCCAAGGCTTAACATATCGGATGTTGACATGTTAGTCGCTACGACAAAGTCTGGGATGGTTTTAACAAGGGCAGGCAATTTGGTAATATTGCTAGGGCTTAGAGCTTTTTTAGCAATTCCTTTTAGTGCCTCTTCTTGTAATTGCTGACGCCCGTATTCACCGTTTTTAAGTGAATAACGCTCATGAGTAACCTCGGAGACCATTTTTCCATCAAACGAATGAGTTCCAGCAGTTATTACTTTGTTGAGATTCTCTCCATACCATGGATGAGTTAATGTTACATTAAAAGGCACATTCATCTTAATTCCACCTAATGAATCAACCATGGCTTGTAAGCCCCAATAATTCGTTTCAACATAATAATTAATAGGGACACCCGCGAACTCACTTACAGCTTCCACAGCTGCCTCTACTCCTTTTTGAGAGCCATGCTTCGCTTGCATAATATATTGAACACTTGTTAGTTTTGTATATCCATAACCATCTAAGTGGACACGAGTATCACGCGGGATGCTGACTGCTTGATACTTGTTCTTATTTAAATCGACATGAACTAGGACCATGGAATCGGAATGACCTAATTTATCGCCTTTTCTTTGATCGGATCCTATTAAAAGTACATTAAATACAGGTGTTTTAACTTCCGCGTTTTCATCTGCAGTAGTGGAACCAGATGTATTCTTCGCTCCCACTACAGGTACGGATGTAAAATGATTCTTCGGCTGTAATTGATAGTATTCATACCCAAAGGCAGCAATGCCCAAAACGAAGATCCCTAGGATGCTAAAGCCAAGAACTTTCCACTTACTTCTTCCTTTTTTCTTCATATTTTCCTCCATAATATTTAAAAGTAGTTATTTAGATTTATAATTACCGACTAATTTTACTATTTTTAGAGATTTGATTCAATGAATTATAAATGGTAATACGCAATAATTGTGGAAAATTGCAGAATTTCGACGTCGACGTGGACATATAGAGTTAAAGAAGACTGATCAATTTAGTAATTTTGTATCTCAAAAATGAAAGCGTTCTCTAGTACCCTCTGTCCAAAAACTATGTAAAAGTTGTAATATAAATACTTCCAATTACCTAAATCCTCTTTAAATTTCCAGCAAAATGGTGTTTAATAGTAAAGGAGATTTATTTTGACAGAGAACTTAATATTATGACAAATTATGATACAATCGTTTTGCATTACATATGAAACAAGGAGGACATCATGGAGGAGACCATTGATTTAAAAGAACTATTGCAACAGCTAAGGAAACGGTTGTTCTTAATACTCGGTATAACCATCGCAGCAGGTATTTTGATGGTGCTGGTCAGCTTTTTTTATTTAACTCCGATTTATCAATCATCGACAAAAATATTAATTAATCAATCGAAAAGTGACCAAACCACATCAAATTCTACAAATCTACAGTCGGAAGTGCAAGGGAATTTACAGTTAATTGATACGTATAACGAAATCATCAAGAGTGCCACGATTCTTGATAAGGTCGCTGCGAAACTTGGCAACAATGTGACATCTGAACAACTAAACAACGAAATTTCAATCGCAAGTACAGAGAACTCACAAGTCATCACAATCTTGGTTCAGGATGCAAATGCCAAGCAAGCAGCCAAAATAGCCGATACCACAGCTGAAGTTTTCCAAACGGAAATCGTCAAAATTATGAAGATAGATAATGTAAATATCCTTGACTATGCAAAGGTAAACCTATCACCGGTTAAACCTAATAAGTTGATGAATATCGCTATTGCCCTTGTGGTTGGGCTGATGATAGGGGTAGGCCTTACCTTCGTGCTTCATTATTTTAATCGGACCTTAACAACCGAAAAGGATATTGAAAATGAATTAGGACTTCCAGTGATCGGGATGATTTCGAAAATAGAAGATTCTAATCTAGCGATATTAAATCGAGGAAGTTCAACGAGATCAGCAGTGAGGAGTGAGAAACTTGGCTCTTAAAAAAAAGAAAACATCCAACAACTCTGTTAACAGGAATAAGCTTGTGGCAAGTTTAAATCCTAAGTCGCCTATTTCAGAGCAATATCGCTCTTTTAGAACGAACATTCAATATTCATCAGTTGATGAAGAACTAAGAACCATTATGGTCACTTCATCAGAACCAGGAGAAGGAAAATCGACTACGATTGCCAATCTCGCTGTTGTATTTGCTCAACAAGGAAAAAAGGTATTAATTGTCGATGCGGACCTGCGGAAACCCACTTTACACTATATGTTTAACGTGAATAATACCTTTGGCTTTACAACCGTGCTGACGAAACAAACGACTTTATTAAAAGCAGTAGAAAAGACGGAAGAAGATAACCTTTATTTACTAACGAGTGGACCAACTCCACCTAATCCAGCGGAACTATTGAGTTCAAAATCGATGGAGCAATTTATTGAAGAAGCAAAAGAAGAGTTTGATATGGTTTTGTTTGATACCCCGCCACTGTTAGCTGTTGCCGACCCACAAATTATGGCTAACCAATGTGATGGATCAATTCTGGTTGTTTATAGCGGTAAAACAGAAATTGATCATGCGAAAAAAAGTAAAGAATTATTAGAAGGCGCAAAAGGAAAACTCCTTGGCGTCGTCCTTAACCAAATAGAAAATGCAAATGGTGCCTACTACTATTATTATGGTGGTTCCAGCAACAAAAAATAAGAATATCTTTACAGTTTTAGTGTCGTTTATGTGTGGGATTAGATACAGAAAAATAGCTATGCATACGAAGATTAAAGAGAAATTTTAACTATAACTAAACAGTGACTTCAGGATGAACCACCTGAACGGCGAGGCCCCTCTGTCCGATATCCCTGGGGGCACTCGGTCATACTGTGGGTCCATGGGAATGGGACCTTAGGCGCTTGTTGTCATTAGCATGATGTGAGGACGGGTTAGATGCCCATTTTAACTATTAACTATATAAATATCTAATGAAAGAATAAGTGATTAAGCACTTACCATTCCATTAGGTATTTATTTTTTTGCCCATGTGCTTTAGTCGGCAAAAGTGTGAAGATAAAAAAGATAGAAAAAGTGGGGGAATACAGGAGTGACATATGGGAAGAGGTTGACCACGCTTGCATTACTTGATTCCATTATTGTGTTAACAGCCGTATACATAAGCTACTTTACGCTGAATCCAGAACTACAAGTTTTTAAGATTCCGATGCTGCTTGTTACGTCGATTACCTTATTAATTAACCATCATCTATTTGCCTCTTTATATAAACTTTATAATAAGGCATGGGAATATGCGAGTGTTGGAGAGTTAATCGCCATTGTAAAAGCTGTGACGTTTACCATTATGGTAACAGCGATCATGCAAGAACTAGTTTTTCGTAATATGTATGTTAGGGCATTAATGATTACTTGGATGCTTCATGTACTATTTATCGGTGGATCGCGGTTTTCATGGCGAGTGTTTCGCGATAATTTAATGATAAAACAGTCTAATATTAAAAGAACATTAATCATAGGAGCCGGCCGGGGTGGCTCGATGGTAGCCAGACATCTACTTAATAGCCATGATACTGATCTAAAACCAGTTGCTTTTATTGACGATGATCCAAAGAAGTATAAATTAGAAATCCTTGGAACCGCTGTGGTCGGAGATTCCAGTCACATCAAGGAAACAGTAGAAAAATATAAGATTGATAATATTGTGATTGCTATTCCCTCTTTACCGCAGAAGGCGTTAAATCGAATATTTGAAGAATGTGCGAAAACAAAAGCAAAAACGCAGATTATTCCAAAGATTGAAGACTTAATGACAGGAAAAATAACAGTCAATCAATTCCGGGATGTCCAGGTGGAGGATTTATTGGGTAGAGAACCGGTAGTATTAGATATTGCTGGGATTTCAGAAAAGGTTTCGGGAAAAACAGTCTTGGTTACTGGTGCTGGCGGCTCAATTGGTTCGGAAATTTGCCGTCAAATCTGTAAGTTTAATCCTAGAAAAATTGTTCTTCTAGGACACGGGGAAAACAGTATTTACTTGATTGATATGGAACTACGAAGAAAGTATCAGAATCAAATTGAGATTGTTCCGGTTATTGGGGATATACAGGATCGGGCAAGGATTTTTGAAGTAATGGAAGAGCATCAACCATTTGTTGTGTATCATGCAGCTGCACATAAGCATGTACCGTTAATGGAATATAATCCGAGAGAAGCGGTTAAAAATAATATTTTCGGAACAAGGAATGTAGCTGAAGCTGCGGATACCTTTGGAGTTAATACATTTGTGTTAATCTCTTCAGATAAGGCTGTTAATCCTCCGAATGTCATGGGAGCGACGAAGCGATTTGCGGAGATGATTATTCAGAGTCTGGCACCTACTAGTAAAACTAAGTTTGTTGCGGTACGGTTCGGAAATGTGCTCGGAAGTCGTGGTAGTGTAATTCCGTTATTTAAGAAACAAATTGCAGCGGGTGGGCCTGTAACGGTTACTCACGCTGAGATGACTCGTTACTTTATGACGATTCCGGAAGCATCAAGGCTTGTAATTCAGGCTGGTTCATTAGCCCGTGGCGGTGAGGTATTTGTGCTTGATATGGGTGAGCCAGTTAAGATTGTGGATTTGGCAAAAAATCTTATTAAGTTGTCAGGATATACAGAAGAAGAAATCGGGATTAATTACACGGGCCTCAGACCTGGGGAGAAGATGTACGAGGAGCTTCTTAATGAGAATGAAGTACATCCAGAGCATGTCTTTCCTAAGATTCATATTGGAAAGGCGAAAGTTATTCAAGCTACGGCGTTAGGGGAGCTAATCGAGAGTTTATTAATTATGTCTGAACAAGAAATGCACGATACATTAATAGCGATCGCTAATAATAAATTTGATAGGGCGGCTGCTTTATCGATGACTAACTCATAAAGAGTACTTATATATTCCGTTATTTAAATTTAGAGATTTAAGGTGGATTGTATATGAAAAAGGTGCGTAAAGCAATTATACCGGCATCTGGTCTTGGAACATGTTTCCTTCCGGCTACAAAGGCAATGCCCAAGGAAATGTTACCGATTGTTGATAAACCAACTATTCAATACATTGTGGAAGTGGCAGTTGACTCTGATATTGAAGATATTATTATTGTTGACTGGTAAAGGAAAAAGAGCAATCGAAGATCATTTTGATGTTGTGCCAGAACTTGAGCAAAACTTAATAGAGAAAGGTAAAACCGAGTTATTGGAGGAAGTACGATATTCTAGTAATCTGGTAGACATTCACTACATTCGACAAAAAGAGCCAAAAGGTTTAGGACATGCTGTCTGGTGCGCGCGTAATTTTATCGGTGACGAACCATTTGCTGTTCTATTAGGTGATGATATTGTCCAAAGTGAATCTCCTTGTTTAAAACAATTGATCAATATATATGAGGAAACTCGATCATCCGTTATCGGTGTTCAAACAGTACCGGATGATGAAACGCATCGCTACGGAATTATTGATCCCGCAAGCAAGATGGGAGACGTTATCAAGTAAACAACTTTGTAGAAAAACCAAAAAAAGGAACAGCCCCAACAAACTTAGCAATAATGGGCCGTTACGTTTTAACACCGGAAATCTTTATGTTTTTGGATCAGCAGGAAACTGGTGCAGGTGATGAAATTCAATTAACTGATGCTATTCAGAAATTGAACCAAATTCAACGTGTATTTGCTTATGACTTTGAGGGGAAGCGATATGATGTCGGTGAAAAAATTGGTTTTGTAAAGACAATGATTGATTTTGCTCTGCAACATGAGGAGCTTAAAGAAGATATTTTAAAGGTATTTAAAAGAGGTAATAAGTAAAGAAGTGACCTTATTATAAATTTTTTTGCAAGAGATGAATTTGGATTGAAACCGGTTAGTCAGGTGGCTAACCGGACCAGTTTTGTAATCGTTTTTTATCACAAATAAAATGCCTATTATCCAGCTAGCTTAGGAAAAAACTCGGTTGTAGGTCTAGAGGGAAATATCTATTTCGTATTTGCTTCATGAATTGATAGATAGACGACGTGAGTAAATGATATAGCTGAGTTTTAGTGGGATTAAGTAGTTGGTTGAAAAAAGCTACTCTAACTAAGTACTAAGCTACTAAACCATTTTTTGTTTTGAGACAAAATTTTAATAAAGTGAGGAAAAACAAGATGATATATACCGAATTAAGAAATATTTCTTTTTCACCACCTGATATTACTGATGCAGAGATTGAAGAAGTTATAAAGGCAATGAAATCTGGTTGGATTACTACTGGACCAAAAACAAAGGAATTTGAAAAAAGAATTGCAGAATATGTTGGAACTAATAAAGCTGTCTGTCTAAACTCCGCAACAGCGGCTTTGGAACTTACTCTTCGTATTATAGGAGTAGGTGCAGGGGATGAAGTTATAACTTCAGCTTATACTTATACTGCATCTGCTTCAGTTATAGAGCATGTTGGTGCAAAAATTGTATTAGTTGATACGGCACCAGAATCATTTGAAATGGATTATGAAAAATTAGCTGATGCTATAACAGAAAAAACTAAAGTGATTATTCCAGTTGATATTGCTGGGAAGATGTGTGATTACGATAAAATATATAAGATAGTAGAAAGAAAGAAAGAGCTGTTTAAGCCGAAAAATGAACGCCAATGTTTATTTAATAGGATAATTGTTATGGCCGATGCTGCTCATGCTTTTGGCGCTGAGAGAAGAGGAAGGAAGTGTGGTCAAGTTGCTGATTTTACTTGTTTTTCTTTTCATGCAGTAAAGAATCTGACTACGGCTGAAGGTGGAGCTGTTGTATGGCGGAATGACCGTGGACTTGATGATGAGTGGTTTTATAAACAATTTATGCTATACAGTCTTCATGGGCAATCAAAAGATGCGCTTGCTAAGACACAAAAAGGTGCATGGGAATATGATATTGTTTACCCTGCCTACAAGTGCAACATGACGGATATTATGGCTAGTATCGGTTTAATTCAGTTAGATAGATATAAAGATTTATTGCAAAGGCGTAGAGAAATAATTGAAATGTATGATAATGAACTATTGCCATTAGGTATTAAAAGTCTACAACACTACGCCGAGGACCTTACTTCGAGCGGCCATCTTTATTTAGCGAGAATACCTGGGATTAGTGAAAAAGATAGAAATGAAATTATTGTTAAGATGGCTGAAGCAGGAGTTGCTAGTAACGTCCATTATAAGCCATTGCCAATGTTTACGGCTTATAAGAATTTAGGGTTTGATATTCTGGATTATCCTAATGCTTATAAGCAGTATATTAACGAAATTACGCTTCCGCTTCATACTTTGTTGATTGATGAGGATGTGAAGTATGTGGTTGAGAATTTAAAAAGGATAATGAATGAAGTTTAAGGTGGGGTTATGGAATGTATAAGAATTTTTTTAAAAGAGTTTTTGATTTAATCTTAGCATTAATAGCCTTGCCATTTTGGCTTATTATTCTAGTGGTTATAGGGCCAATCATTTACTTTCAAGATAAAGGCCCTATATTTTATAATGCGTCTCGACTGGGCAAGAACGGCAAAGTATTTAATATGTATAAATTTCCGTTCTATGAAACTCAATGCTCCAGACCTTAGAAATGAGGATGGTTCCACTTTTAATGCAGAAGATGACCCTAGATTAACTAAGATTGGAAAGATTATTCGTAAAACAAGTCTAGATGAGACGCCGCAGATATTTAATATTATTAAGGGGGATATGAGTATAATTGGTCCAAGACCTGATCTACCTGAACATCAGAATCTATATGAGGATAATGAAAAAAGAAAACTGGAAATAAGACCGGGTATTACTGGATTTAGCCAAGCTTATTATAGAAATACCATACCATGGAAAAAAAGAATCCAAAATGATATTTATTACATTGACAATCTATCTTGGTGGCTTGATATCAAAATTTTCTCTAAAACTGTAATTTCCGTTTTAAGACGTAAAGATATATTTGTAACTGATACCAATACTAGGAAAAAAGAAAATACCGGCACTGGAATTTAAGGTGGTTAATAAAATGAGTGAAAATAACAATTCATTTACTTTCTATGAATTGAATTGGGATACAGAGTTTTTTGGTGTTAAAAGTGCCAAGGTAATTCTGAATAAGCAACTTTCTTGTAATGAGTGGATAGAATTAAAGGCAAGATTTAAATATTTTCAGTTTATTTCAATAGAGAACAGAAATTCTGAGCCAGTTAATGCACAGTTCATAGGAAAGGATACCACGGCTTTTTTAGCGGATGTAAATATCCAATTTATTAAGAAGGTAGAAGGGATTTATAAACTTCCTTTCCATATTACCCTGCATAGGGCACTAAAGAGAAATAATAGAATTATTGATTTAGCAAGTTTCCAGTGTTCTAAGTTTACTGAAGATCCTGAGCTAGCAAAGCGAGGAGGTAATAGAGTTTATAAACAATGGATTATTAATTCTTTTAATAACATTGATAAGTATTATGCATTATCTAAGGATGAAAACGATAATATTAATGGATTTGCATTGTACTCCTTTTCAGGTAGTGCATGTGTTATAGAACTTATTGCAGTAGATAAAACAATAACTAAACATGGTATCGGTACGCACTTATTCAATGCAGTTGAATTTTCTGCAATTCAAAAGGATACTAACATAATAAAAGTTGGAACTCAAATACGGAATATTGGAGCCATTAACTTTTATCAGAAAGTTGGTTGTAGACAGGGTGGGTGTCATCAAGTTTATCATTTTTGGAATATGTAAATATTAAGAGTTAGTTTATTCGGGGGATATAAATGAAGAAAATTCTTATTGTCTCAACAGTAAGCAGGCAATTCTATCTTTTTGAACAAGGTAACATAGAGGTTTTGAAATCTCTTGGATATGAAGTACATGCAGCTGCTAATTTTAGTGATGCTAACGAGAGATTGAAAGATTTAGATATTATTAGACACCCGTTTGATATCGAACGATCTCCATTTTCGATAAAAAATATAAAAGCTTATAAGCAACTTATAAAGATAATGAAATCAGAGAAGTTTGATGCCGTACACTGTCACTCACCTATGGGTGGAGTGCTAGCGAGACTTGCTGCAAGGTCTGTTGGCATATCTCCTATTTTATATACCGCTCATGGCTTCCATTTTTATAAAGGGGCTCCACTTGTTAATTGGTTAGTATATTATCCAATTGAAAAGTTTTTATCTAGATATACCAATGTTCTCATAACTATTAATGAAGAGGATTATTGTAAAGCGAAGGAATTTAGTCCGAATAAAGTGGTTAATGTTCATGGTATCGGTGTAGATACAAAAAAAGTAATTAATTGTGTTGTGGACAGAGAGAAAAAACGAGAAGATCTAAAAATACCTAATAATGCTACTGTTTTACTTTCAGTTGGTGAAATGATTAGAAGGAAAAATCACGAAACTGCTCTTTATGCTCTCTCCAAGTTGGATAACCAAAACTATGTTTATCTTATTTGCGGCAGAGGGGAATTAGAAGACTATTTGAGAGACATTGCCAAAAAGCTTGGAATTGAAGATAAAGTTAAGTTCTTGGGGTATAGAAGTGATATTTCTGAAATATGTTTAGCTTCAGATATTTTTGTATTTCCTTCATTTCAAGAAGGCTTACCTGTATCTGTGATGGAAGCAATGTCTGCAGGATTACCGATCGTTGGATCATCTATAAGAGGTACATCAGACTTAATTGAAAATGGGATAAATGGTTATTTACTGAGTGCAAAGGACCATGATGGATTTGCAGTGGCTATATCTAAACTAATTAATAATTTCAGTGAGCGGTTTAAAATGGGGAAAAATAATATGGAAAAAGTAAAAAAATATGAAAAAGAGTTAGTAAAGCAGGAAATGAAAATAATTTATAGTAATTACTTGTCTTAAAAATAATAAAAGTGGATAAATAATAATCGATTATAGGTTACAACTAACTTTTTATATAATTTAATTCAAATAACCTAATGCTCTTTGTAAAATAAAAAAGATGATTTTTTAACCATTATTAAAAAATTTTAATTATGAAGGTGTAATAAATATGAATTTACCCAAGGTAAGTGTGATTATTCCTACTTACAAAAGACCGGAAACACTGACAAGAGCAATAGAAAGTGTGATAAATCAAACTTATAAGAATATAGAAATTATTATTGTAGATGATAATGATCCGACAAGTGTTTTCAGAAAAGATACTGAAATTGTCATGGGAAAATATGTGAACTATAAAAATATAAATTATATTAGACACCTGCAGAACAAAAATGGCGCAGTTGCAAGAAATACAGGTATAAAAGTTTCAACGGGAAAATATATTGCTTTTTTAGATGACGATGATGAATTTTTACCACCTAAAATTCAAAACCAAGTCGATAAAATGGAAAGCTTAGACTATTCCTGGGGAGCTTGTTATTGCTCATATAAAAAATTAAATTACAACTCAGAACAGTACTCAGGTGAAAAAAGAGAAGGAAACTTGTATTTGGAAGCACTGATGAGAAGCATATATCTTGGCTCAGGTTCAAATTTACTTGTGAGAAGAAGTGTAGTTGAGGAAATAAATGGGTTTGATGAAACGTTTAAAAGAAACCAGGATTTGGAATTTTTAGTTAGAATTTTAGAAAGGTATAAACTTTCTTATGTAGATTCTTGTGATTTATTGGTGCATTATGAAGTTAGAGATGTAAAACGGACTTATGCTGAATTACTCGAAATAGATGAATATTATCTATTGAAGTTTCAAGATAAAATCGAAAAACTTAGTGAAAAAGATAAAAAAAGGCTTTACACAATTGTAGCTTTAGAAAGCTTTAGAAATGCAATAGCATGTAAATCTATATTGAGAGGGATAAAACAATTAATCTTTAAAAAAGTAAACATACTAATTTTTTTCAAGTATGTTCTTTATCTATATAGGAGAAAAGTTACAAATAAAAGCTATGGCTTTGAGATATAAAAGAGTAGGGAGTAGCTGCATTTAATAATAATAATAAAAGGTAATAAGTAATGGGGGAAATTACTTGAACATTGTAATCGTGCCATCATGGTATCGTAATAAAATGCAACCTAATAACGGAAGCTTTTTTAGGGAGCAAGCAAAAGCAATAGCTAATAAAGGTCATAAAGTTGTAATACTAGATCCAAGTTTACGTGTAAGAAAAGGTTGGTTTTCTAAAGATTGTATGAGATTTCAAAAAACTGTAGATGAGACTATTACTGTATATTCTTTTAACTTTCCTTCACTATTTTTTGGTCGATTCCCTTTAATATATTCCTTTATTTTTAAGTTGACACTTGAATTTCTCTTAAAAAAACTCAAAAAAGATAATTTTGAACCAGATATTATACATGCTCACTCTGCCTATGCAGCTGGTTATGCATTATATAGAACTAAATTAGTTAAAGGTACGCCGGTTATTGTGACAGAACATAATAGTATTTTTAATAATAAAGTTACAAAAAAGTCTTTAAAATATATTTTAAATAAAACTGTAGAAAATTCTGATGGTTTTATTTGTGTTTCAAGTTTTCTTAAAAGTAATATTGAGGAGAATCTTGATACCAAAGTAAATATTAGAGTTATTCCAAATATGATAAATAATATATTCAGTTATCAAGAAAGGCAACTTAAAGATAATTTTATTTTTTTATCAGTAGGCAACCTCGTAGAAATTAAGCGCATGGACTTACTAATAAAAGCATTTGCGAAAAAATTTTCAAATAGAAAGAATATCTACCTTAGAATAGCTGGAACTGGTTATCTTTTTAATGTTTTAGAAGACCTAATTACAAAGCTTGAAATACAAGATCAAGTTACTTTGGTTGGAGAATTAGACAGGCTGGAATTATTAAAGGAATATCAAAATTGCGATGCATTTGTTCTTGCTAGTGCTTTTGAAACATTTGGTGTTGCTTTTAGAGAAGCCATGGCTGTAGGTAGACCAGTAATCTCAACACAAAATGGAGGAATCAACGAAGATAAAAGCGAAATTAATGGAATTTTCCTTAATGGTGATTCAGTAGAGGACTTGGCTAAAGGATTGGAAAAAATGTATAACAATATAGGCGCTTATGATGGTGAAATAATATCACGGAATTGTAGAAATAAATATAACTCCAATATAATTATTGATAAAATTATAGAAACTTACAAAGAATTACTTTAATGGCCAACTATTGTTTAATATATCATTCATATAAGGAGTTAAAAATTGAGACATGTTAATAATATAGTTTATAAAAAACAATTGATTTTTTTAGTTCCATTTATATTGTTGTATTTTTTATCTATAAAGGTTGCTGAAAATAGGTATTACTTATTTGCAACCTTAAGTTTATGGTTTTTAGTTGCAATAGTTTTTTCTAGTAAAAAGGTGATAAAATCTTTTAATATTAAATATATTTTATTATTTATTTTCTTTATGTTTCTAATTACATTTTCATTTAATGGAAATATAATAGACACGTTTAAAATAATAGGATTAACAATTGTAAATTTTATACCCATTTTCTTATTTGATTACTTCTTTAGGACAAGGAGTAAATCGGAAAAACATTTTAACGGTAAGTTTTTGTTTTTGGTAATCAGCATAATACTGCTATACTTAAGTTTTGCTACTTTATATTATTTAACAACAAATCCTATGATTGCAAGATATTTAACATCATATGATCCATCGACATCAACAGGGTTTGGGAGTGATTTGCCCAAGGCAATTGGAGGAGGATTTAATTTAGCGTATGGAATAATTTTTGTCCCTCCATTGTTAATCTACTTTGTAAAACATATTAAATCTTCATTTAAAATTAAAATATTAGTATCTCTATTTATTATTTATTTAATGTACTTCATTTTAAAATTAAATTTTACTATAGCTTTCCTATTAGCAGCAGTATTTTCATTATTTGTACTGTTCTCAAGAGGCAAGAGAACACATGATATGATTCTTTTAATCAGTATTATTTGTTTAACATGTATTTTGTTATTATTTATTAAGCAAAATTTGGATTCAATTATCCTAACTTTATCAAACTTTATTTCTCCCCAGAGCGTAATTCACCTTAGACTTACTCAGTTAGCTGAATTTGTTTCAGGTAGCGGGGGAGATAGTAGTGTATCATATAGAATTGATAATATAGTTCGTTCACTAGGATCATTTATTAACAGCCCGTTTATAGGAAAAGGATACTTAGTCGGCTTTGATTTTAGAGATGAGGCTACATTTGTTGGACAGCATAGTGAATGGATTGATATTTTAGCTAGATATGGAATCATAGGGGGTATTCCGTACTTACTATTTATTATTCTTTCATTAAGAGATTTATATAAAGAATATATATATTCAAAATTTGCTTCATTATTATTATATCTATATATTATGCTTTTAATTTTAGGAATACTTAATCCTTTTATTGGTTCTACGGTATTAATGATTATTTTTATCTATATTCCAAGTTGGATTGAGATTGGGGATTCTAGCGCTAGAAAGGACTAACAATAATGAAAATAATATTACCAATTTTCATACCTATTCACAAGCTCCCGCCAGTTTTAACAATTCTAAAAGTTTTAGAAACAAAAGATGATTTAGATATTCATGTAATAATGCCATTTAACTCAAAATATTATTCTAATCATTTAAATGGTAAAAGTATAACATTTCATTATCTATTCGATTATAACTGGTATGACGAACTAAATAACATGAATTTCTTCAAGAAAATGTATAGTAGAACAACAATGATTAATAAAAGGTTTTATAAAAAACTAGATGAATTATACGATAACAATTCATTAGTATGGATTATTCATGAAGAAACAGCATTCTACCTAAATAAAAATATACTAAAATATAACTATATTATTTCTATTTATGAATTAAATAAGAAAATAAAAATGTTTAAGTACTTAGATTCAAATGTACACAAAATTGCTAAAAATGCAATAAATATAGTTGTACCCGAATATTCTAGAGCTCATATATTAAAGGCATGGTGGAATCTAAAATATCTACCATTTGTACTACCAAATAAAACATATGACTTACATTATGAAAAAAACTCACCCATAGAAATTAATGAAGTTGAAACTACAATAAAGTCATTAAAAGATAAAAAAATTATATTATACCAAGGTGCATTTGGTTATGATAGAAAGCTAGATACATTTATTCAAGCAATAAATATACTTGGAGACGAATATAAACTCGTTTTGCTTGGAAGAGAGAATGAATATATTAATGATTTAAAAAGGAAAGGACTTAAATTTATTCATATTAATTCTATTCCCGCTCCCATGCACTTACAAGTAACAAGTCATGCATATATTGGTATATTATCTTATGTCCCGAATGAAAACATAAAAAAGTATGAGCCTTTAAATGCGATATTTTGCGCACCGAATAAAATTTATGAGTATGGTGGTTTTGGAATACCTATGATTTGTAATAATGTTCCTGGTTTAATTAATACAGTTGGTAAATATAATGCTGGTGTTTGTATCGATAGTAATAATATATCCCAAATAATAAATGGAATAAAAAAAATTGAAGGGTCTTATGAAATTATGTCAGCAAATTCAAGAAGATTATTTGATGATTGTGATGTTAATGCAATAATAACTGAAATTATTAGTGACACGCAAAGTAAAATGAAAGATTTTGAATTAAAAAATAATTAATTATTAATACTTATTCGAACATTTTTGGTAACTATATTAATTATTTTGATTGGAGAATGTTGTGGTGAAAAAGAAAATTTTGGTTTTTGTTCATCATATGGAAATAGGGGGGGTAGAAAAAACTCTTCTTTCATTATTATCCGCTATAGATGAAAATGTTTATGATGTGGATTTATATTTAGTCAATAAAAAAGGGCCGTTTTTAGAATATATACCAAATTATGTAAGGATACATGAGGTCGATCTACCCCAGTATGTATATGATGAAGTATTTTATGGAAGAAAATATACAATAATTAAATTCATTAAAAATAGGAGCTATTTTAAAGCATTTGCTAAGAGTTTATCTGCTCTAAAGTTTTTATTTATTCCTAGAAATAAAAAGAAACTATATGAATTTGAATATCTTTCTTCTAAAATAGCAAAGTTAGACACTAGTTATGATTTAGCTCTTGATTTTATGGGATATATGACCTTTGGAACTTTTTTTATTGCAGAAAAAGTTAATGCAAAAGCAAAAGCCACTTGGTTGCATAGTGAATTAAAGCAGTCTAACACTAACCCTCTTCCATTTAAAAAATATTATGAAAAATACAACAAAATATTTGGTGTTTCAAAAAAATGTGTAGAAGACTTTGTTGAGTATTTTCCAGAATACAGGGAAAAAACAATGGTTTTCTATAATATAATCTCAAGTAAATTAATTGAAAATATGGCGATGTATGGAAAGTGTTTTAATGACAATTTTGACGGAATCAGAATACTTACTGTGGGAAGGCTTTCAAATGAAAAAGGCTATGATATTGCTATTTCTGTACTTGATCAGTTATTAAAAGCGGGTTATAACGTTAAATGGTATGTACTAGGTGAGGGAAAAGAATTAAACAACTTAACTAAATTAATCAAATCTTATAAAGTTGAGGAAAACTTTATACTATTAGGAGCAGATCCAAACCCATATAGATATATGTTGGAGTGTGATTTATATGTACAACCTTCGCGATATGAAGGTTATAGCACTACTACCAATGAGGCTAGGATATTAGCAAAACCAATAATTACAACGGATGTCTCTGGGGCTCGTGAACAATTTGTTAATAAAGTCACCGGTTTAATAGTAAACTGTAACCGTACCGAATTATTTAATTCGATAATAAAATTAATAAAAGACCCGGATTTATGTAACACTTTATCAGAGAATTTGTCGAAACAAACAATTGATACATCATCTGAAATAAATAAGCTTTATAATTTAATTAATACTGAATCATAAATTAAAATAAAGTAAAATTTCTATTTTATTTTTAGGGTAAAAAGTGAGGGATATCCGTGAAGGCCATAAGGCTAGTTCATGATGCTATAGCCAAGTTTGGTAGGAAATATATAATTGATACCAAGCATTATAAAAAGAGATTACTGAACCATGAATTCACAATTGTTTCTAATAATTGTCTAGGTGGTATTCTATACCATGAGTTAGGTGAGAGATTTAGAACTCCTACAATAAACTTATATTTTGATGACAATGATTTTATTAAGTTTGTGGAAAATCTTGAAAAATATATAGATATGGATTTAATAGAAGAAGAAAATACAAATGAAGATTACCCAGTTGGTCTTCTTGATGACATTAGGATTCATTTCTTGCATTATCCAAATTTTAATACTGCTAAAGAAAAATGGGAGCAACGGTTAAAAAGAATCAATTTTAATAATATTTTTATTATAATGACTGATACTAATGGTTGTAACATTGACTTAATGAGAAAATTTGACAAAATGCGATATAAGAATAAAGTTTTGTTAACTCATAAACCCATTACATCGCGTACTATAAAATCGGTCTATTATATAAATGGTTTTGAAAGTCAAAATGGTTTGGGAATTCTATGGAACTATCAAAATATACTTGGTTATAAGTACTTTGACCAATTTGATTTTATATCATGGTTTAATTCGGGCAATAAATAACTAAACAGAATACTTTAAAATTAAGTGTTAGAGGTTCTGTATAATTCGAACTAGACAAATATAATTCATAATAAATTTAAACTTAGGTGGCGTGATGAAATTTAAAAAAATTGCAAATAATATATTTTCCGGATTATTTAACCAACTAATCACAATTTTATTGGGCTTGGTTATCCCACGACTCTTCCTCGAAAATTTTGGATCCGAAGTTAATGGTTTAATATCTTCAATAGGACAAGTATTTGTTTATATTGGACTACTAGAGGCGGGGATTGGTATTGCAACTATTCAAGCTCTATATTCGCCGATATCAAAGGATAATAAAACAAAAATAAATAGTATATTAGCTGCAACTGATATTTTTTATAAAAAAATAGGTATTTACTATACAATTATTGTAATATTATTTTCTATAATTTATCCTTATGTTATACCCTCAGAACTAAGTAATTCAACAGTAACTTTAGTAATATTACTATCTGGGTCAACTGGAATATTAACCTTTTTTTTGTATGGAAAATATCGGCTTCTTTTACTAGCGGAGGGTAAAAATTATATTGTTACTAGAATAGCTACTATTATAAGTGTTCTAACAGGTGTTGCAAAAATTATTTTGCTTCTTTACGGAACTACAATTATATATATATATTTGGCTATTTTTTTATTTAATATTTTTCAAATGAGTTTATTTATTATTTATATAAAAAAAAACTATGGGTGGATAAACTTAAAAGTCTCCCCCAATTTTAAAGCTATATCCCAAAGGGGTTCAGCATTTATACATCAATTTGCATCATTAATATTCAATAATACGGATGTTCTCCTTTTAACGGTATTTTGTGGATTAAAAGTAGTAAGTGTCTATGTTTTATATAATTTAATATTTAGTATGATTGAAGCTTTAATAAATAATATTAGTAATAGTATTGTTTTTTTACTAGGTCTTAAATATCACCAAAATCGTCGCGAATATATAAAGTTATATGATGCTTATGAATTGTATTATTTTAGCATTTCATATGCTATATATGCAGTTGCTTTTATCATGGTTTTACCATTTATGAAATTGTATACAGCGGGTATAAACGATATTAATTATATTGATTTTTGGGTGCCTGTTCTTTTTGTAACTTTAAAATTATTAAGTGCTGCAAGAATACCAGGCGTAAATACAATTAGTATTGCCGGGCACTTTAAACAAACACAATTTAGAGCATTAATTGAAGTAATATTAAATATTGTTTGTTCCTCAGTTCTAGTATATAAATTTGGTATATATGGAGTTCTTCTTGGTACAATTATAGCCCTTATTTATCGAACAAATGATATTATTATTTATTTTAATAAGTATATATTCGAACGTGGTCCTTTGATAACGTATAAAAGATGGTTTATTAATATCTTTGCCTTTATTGTGGTAACTTTTATAGCTATGAGAATAGATATAAACCCTGATTCTTATCTCGGTATTGTAATAATATCCGCTCTCCTTTGTCTAATATTAATACCATTTTTTATAATAATCAGTTCTCTATCTGATATTAATGCAGCTAAGTATGCCATAAATCATATGAAGTCTTATTTTTATAAAATAATTAAGTAATTTGGTAATAAAATAATTATCGGTCATATTTTATATAAATAGTAGGGAAATAAAGAAATGTGGATCGATTCTTAGAGTGGCGACAAAAGAATCTTAATAGAATTAAAGATACGGATAAAATGTAAGCTACTATTTAACTTTACAATAGATGATTAAATAAGGAGTTTAATATGGTTAATAGATTGAAGGTAATGACTGTTTTTGGGACAAGGCCAGAAGCAATTAAAATGGCTCCTCTTGTAAAGGAACTAGAAAAAAATAATGAATATATAGAGTCTATTGTTACTGTAACTGCACAACATCGTGAAATGCTTGATCAAGTGCTTAGTATTTTTGATATCATACCTCAATATGATTTGAATATTATGAGGGATAGACAGACTTTAATTAATGTAACAACTAGAAGCTTAGAAGGATTAAATAAGGTATTAATTGATGTTAAGCCTGATATTGTTTTAGTACATGGTGATACTACAACTACCTTTGTTGCAAGCCTAGCAGCTTTTTATAACTCAATACCAGTAGGTCATGTTGAGGCAGGGTTAAGGACAAGAAATAAATATTCCCCTTATCCAGAAGAAATCAATCGTCAACTTACCGGGATCTTAGCTGATCTTCACTTTGCGCCAACTGAGCAATCAAAAATTAATCTTTTAGTAGAAAATAAGCAAGAAGACGCAATTTTTATTACCGGTAATACCGCAATAGATGCATTACAGACAACGGTAAAAATAAATTATTGTCACCCAATTTTAGATAAGGTAGGAAATGATCGTTTAGTATTATTGACAGCTCACAGACGCGAAAATACTGGAAAACCAATGGAAAATATGTTTAACGCTATACGTCGTCTTTTGAAAAAGCATGATGATATTCAAGTGGTTTATCCGGTTCATTTGAACCCAATTGTTCGAGAAATTGCTACTAGAATTCTTGGGGACAATAATCGGGTTCATTTAATAGAGCCATTAGATGTTGTAGACTTTCATAATTTTGCTTCCAGGGCATACGTAATCTTAACGGATTCTGGTGGCGTACAAGAAGAGGCGCCATCCCTTGGAATTCCAGTCTTAGTCTTGCGAGATACTACAGAGAGGCCAGAAGGCGTTAATGCTGGAACATTAAAGTTAGCTGGTACGGATGAAGAAACAATCTATAATCTTGCAAATGAGATTTTAACGGATAAACGAGCCTATCGCAAAATGGCTAAGGCAACTAATCCGTACGGTGATGGTAATGCATCAAAAAGAATCGTCAACGCTATTCTATACCACTTTGGTTATAAAAATGAAAGGCCAATGGATATAGGACATAACAAATTCTAAAATGGAACTTGGATTATGGACGACCATGGGGGATCTAGAGACCTACTGTATTTAGGCTTACAGCGAGCCGAATAACTACTGTTCGAGTTTATATTCGAGATTACGTAATGAATTTAAGATAGATAAAGAGTAATAACCAAGAAACTATGAAGCTATCACTGATGCATCAATGAGGGAACAGATTCCTGCTGATCTAGGTTAAAACAAAGAAACATAAATTATAAGGTATCTGTTTTATGTCATTCCAGATATAAAGACAAAGTATGATTAGATATACCTTTTACAACAGAATATGAAAGTAGAGCATACGAGAATGCATTACATGCGTTTGAGGGCATCCGTAGGGATTAGTTTTCTATATCATTTATATTGCTGAAATCCCTTTGATAGAATTACATCTCCACGTATTTTCATTTAACTTTCGGGTTTACCGGAAGTTAATCCAGAAAGTAAAGGTAGGATTGAAAATGATAGGTTTTATCATTAAACACAATTTCGCTAAACTAAGGGTTAGGTTTAACTCTTAAGAAATTTATGGGAAATGGAGTAGATCTTCCCTTTGCTAAGAAATCACTGTATTCAACTATCTATTTAATGATGGGGTAATAAGTTGGAAGTAAAATGGATAGGATAACTAGCGAGTTTCACTAAACCATAACCTTTTATTTTTCAAATATGAGGATTTAGTTATTTGTGATTAATTGAGCTAAATTCATATTGTTAAGATGTATATATGAGAATATTATTGTAGTTTATAATATTATTTATTTAGGGGACCTGCAAAAAGACAATTGTCCAACAAAATAGGGGAAAAAATACCAAAAAATGATTCGGAGGAATATTTAGTGAAAATAGCTGTAGCAGGAACCGGATATGTAGGTTTAGTAACGGGAGTTTGTTTAGCAGAACATGGACATACTGTTTCTTGTGTGGATATAGACGAGCGAAAAGTAGCATTGTTGAGTTCAGGTGTTTCACCTATTTATGAGCCAGGCTTGGATGAATTAATGCAAAAGAATCTGGATAAACTCCTCTTTACCACAGACTATAAAAAGGCTTATAAAGATGTAGATGTTATCTTTATAGGAGTAGGAACTCCAGAAAAGCATGATGGTTCTGCCAATTTAAAATATGTGAATGAAGTTGCTCTTGAAATTGCGGAAAGTGTTGAAAAAGATTGTGTAGTAGTAATTAAATCGACCGTACCAATCGGAACAAACGAAAAAATTGAAAATCTAATTAAAGCTAACTTAATTCATAATGTTCATGTGAGTATAGCCTCAAATCCAGAATTTTTATCACAAGGTACAGCGGTTCATGACACATTACATGCTTCTAGAATTGTTATTGGCGTAGAAGAAGATTCTGCAGGAGAAATTTTAAGGGAAGTTTATAAAGATTTTGGGGCTCCGATTTTGGTTACAAATAGAAAAAGCGCTGAGATGATTAAATATGCATCAAATGACTTTTTAGCATTGAAAATTTCATTTATTAATGAGATAGCTAACTTATGTGAAATTGTTGGAGCAAACATTGACGATGTAGCCCTTGGCATGGGATATGACAGCCGTATCGGTAATCGCTTCTTAAATTCTGGTATTGGTTACGGAGGCTCTTGTTTCCCTAAAGATACCAAAGCATTACACTGGTTAGCCAATTTCCATGACTATGAATTGAAGACTATTAAGGCAGCCATAGATGTAAATGAAAACCAAAAATTAAAATTAATTAAGAAATCCCGCAAGTACTTTGATAGTTTAAAAGGTTTAAACGTAGCAGTTCTTGGGTTGACTTTTAAGCCTGGTACAGATGATTTACGGGAAGCCCCATCCTTAGTTAATATACCGATTATGCTGGAGGATGGAGCGAATGTTCGCGCTTGGGACCCCGTGGGTAGAGAGAATTTCGAGAAACTATATCCGGAAAATATTACTTATTGCCAAACCATTGAAGATACCCTCAAGGATACTGACGTATGTTTTATTTTTACAGAATGGCATGAAGTTAAAGAATTTAATTTAAATAACTACAGTAAACTTATGAGAAATCCAATTGTTCTGGATGGTAGAAACTGTTATAAACTGGCCGATGCTAAGAAGGCGAACCTTATTTATGATTCAATTGGAAGAGAAACAATTAATAGTTTAGAGACCATTCTTGTATAATTATCAAACGCCCTTGCCGATAAAAGAGTGTGCAAGGGCGTTATTTTAGCTTATTTAAGTTTTTAATAATATTAGATTAGGAAGTTATGACTCCAATTTCCATTCCTACGGTGTTACTGACACTTTATAAAGACAAGAAATTGAATTCAGGGTTCAGACCCCCACTCAGCTAAAGTTTAACGCATTAAAGTGTGATAGAGAGGCGAGTGTTAATGTCAATCAAAAAGTTGACCACTACGCTAATGAAATAGTTGACCACCTAGAGTTATAAAAAACCCCCAACTCAGGTGGTAAATTTTTTGATTAGCGAAGCTGGGGGAGTATTTTTATAATATTTGCGATTTTAATGATTCCTTGAATCTATAGCTATCTCCATTCATGACTAAGATATGAGAGCGGTGGGTAAACGATCAACTAGTGCTGCTGTCATTTGTTCATCACCAAAAACTTGAGTCCAGTTAGAGAATTCAAGATTACTAGTAACGATCATACTACCCTTTTCATATCGAGAAGCACAGAACTGAAATAGTAACTGAGCACCAGCTTTGCTAAATGGGATATATCCAATATTGATTACGGCCATAAGATTTTACCACCCTCGCCCTTTTTTTTACCACTGCTTTCCAAGGAATTTACCAGGCTACGCCAGCGTATTTACCAATCTATAAAATTAAAATACGAGAATGCATTCATGTGACACTTCATCAGCTGTTCCAGATTCATAGAGGTTGTGATCTCCTTGTATTTCATTCTCGAATATCCAAGAACAATGACAAAAACTTAAAGTTTTTGCCTCTTACCATCGACCTCATGCTCTCCAAGTTCGCCCCAATCAATTTGAGCTTGCTTACCTGGAGGAGTTTCAAAATGAATACTGGACTGTTTATTTGGTTTTGCTCGGTAGGGGCTTATAAAAACTCCCTTAGGATAGTCATTTGTCCATCATAGCCCATTGCTTGAATCTCTTTCTAACAAAACAACACAATTAGTTTTTCCTTCTTTCAATCTCTTTTGTTTATGCCATCCCAAAATGACCAAAAGTTGACGGTGTTGCCTGTCCAGAATTAGACGGTTATAATGTCCATGTATACATATTTCGGAACATTTCGACATTTAATTCTGAAGAAAGGAAAAGACGTCTCCCAAAATGTATATTTGCGCCAACAGATATACGGGAGACGTCCCCTAAAAAACCATATGCTTATTGTATCAGATTATAAACTAATTGAAAATAATGGAGTTTTTGGTTAGAGGTGCGGGGAGGATTCCTTCGCCCTGTTGCGGGAAAAGCATGAGTGTAATTGGTACTAGAAAAAGAAAAGCAAAAGAAAATTCTGGAGACACAAAAATATATAATATTCGGCGATTAGGTTGTGATCAGTGCGGCCGGATTCATCATGAATTACCAGATTTCTTAGTTCCATATAAGAGATATAAGGCAGAGTGTATAGAGTCGGTTCTTTCGAACCCTTCTACACATGATGTTCCAGCTGATGAATCTACTTTATTTCGTTGGTTTGAATGGTTTAATTTTTTTGTAGATTACTGGGCTAATTGTCTCATATCTATTGTGCTTCGAACTAATCAGGATAAGGTCCCTTTGAATTTGGCGTCCGCAAATTCAGAGACTGCACTTCATAGAATAGGACGACTGGTGGGGAATGCCCCTAGATGGCTGGAGAGAATTGTCCGTCCGATTGTGAATATTAATTTATGGTTACATACCCGTTCTGCATTCTTGTCCGAAGAAAGCTGATTTACACTCATGATAATCACATATTGGAGGAGTGTTATCATGAGAGATCATAAAAAGGCAGAAGAAATCGCAGCACAAAGGTTCCAGCTCATTGCCCCTCTATTGGCGGAAGGGCTAGATGCTGGAAAAGCAAAGGAATTGAAAAACCATATATGTAAGACCAGCGGTCTTTCTGAAAGGACCATTAGACGTTACCTAGAGCAGTATCGTAATGAAAGTTTTGAAGGGCTAAAACCAAAAGGAATCACGGGAAAAATGAAAAAAGAAGGCATTCCCTCGCATTTATTAGAACAAGCCATTCTCCTTCGAAAAGAAGCTCCTACTAGAAGTGTTGCGCAAATTATTCAAATACTTGAGTGGGAGGGCTTGGCTAAACCTGGCCAGCTAAAACGTTCAACTCTTCAAGAAAAGTTAACTGAAAAAGGATACAGTTCTAGGCAAATGAGGCTCTACTCTCAAACAGGAATAGCAGCTAGACGGTTTCAAAAGCGGCATCGTAACCAACTGTGGCAATCGGATATTAAATTTGGACCTTATTTACCTATTGGACCAAATGGTACTAAGAAGCAGGTCTACTTAGTCGCTATAATAGACGACGCGACTCGATTTATTCTACATGGAGCATTCTATCCTACCCTTGATTCCAGGATTATAGAAGATGCATTTCGAAACGCCATACAAAAATACGGTGTCCCCGATGCCGTTTATTTTGATAACGGTAAACAATATCGAACCAAGTGGATGTCTCGTACCTGTTCCAAATTAGGGACGAGACTTATCTATGCAAAACCGTATGCGGCTGAATCAAAAGGCAAAGTTGAACGCTTTAATAGAGTTGTAGATTCTTTCTTAGGTGAAGCGGCCCTCGAAAAGCCAAAATCCTTAGATAGATTGAATGAGCTTTTCCAAGTATGGCTTTCAGAGTGTTATCAAAACAAACTGTATTTGGCAAGCTAAAAATGCATGTAACAGCAGCTAAAAATGTAACCACTCGCCAACTTTTTTCCTAGCTTTGTAATAATGATTCTTTATAGCGATGACTGTCACCGTTAAATACAACCAGATGAGAATGGTGAATCAGTCGGTCAATGACTGCCTCTGTCAAGATCGGATCACCGAAAACGTGGTTCCATTGACCGAACTGCAGGTTGGTGGTAATAATGATGCTTTTTGACTCATAACACATCGAAATGACTTGGAATAATAGCTCTCCACCTTGTTTATGCAAAGGGATATATCCCAGTTCATCTAGGATCAGTAAATCCAACTTTTCAATTTGCTTAAACAATTTGGGCAAAGTGCCTTTTTCGTTCGCATCAAGAAGCTTATTTACTAATCCTGCAACTGTAAAGAACTTAACGGACTTGCCAAACTTATGTATGGCATTTAAACCAATCAAAGTGGCTAAGTAGGTCTTTCCTGCACCTACTCCTCCATAGAAATTGTTATTCTCCTGCTTTTCTATGAATTCTCCATTCAACAGATACTCCTTTGTCATTCCTGCCGGAATTTGAACCTCGCTCCAGTCAAACGGCTTTCCTTTTACTTTCGGAAGTGTAGCCTGGTTTAACAGTAGGTTAACCTTGCGCTCTTCACGTTGCTGGATCTCTGCTTCAAAGAGCTTGAATAAATAATCCTGATTATTCGAGCCTTCTACTTCATGAAAATGTTCCTTAATCCAGCTCAACTTCAATCGCTTTGCATAGGTTTTAATTTGTTCATTCATTGTGCGCCCACTCCTTTATGGAGCTGGTCATAATGATTGAGACCTCGCGTCGCTTCCGGTAGTTTAGGTAGTGTTATGTTTGGCTTAATTTCACTTCGGATTCCGCGTCCGTTAATAAGTTGATAGAATACTTGTTTAATCGCATCCACGGAGGGATGCCCATGTTCTGAGGCAATTACCAGCGCTTTAGTAATAACACTGAAATCGTGGTCCTTCAAGATCACCGATAATAGTTTCAATGCCGCTGGTTTTTCGTCCACTGTTCAAGCCTCAAAAAAACTTTTCCATTCTTCCGGAAGCTGTTCATAGAAACTGGTATATTTAAGTGCCGTAGGCCGTTTGGCCATCAAATTCAGATACGGCTGCTATTTCATAGATTTTCTGTATTGGCCGTACAGTCTGGAATGGCTGACAACGAGTTGGTGATCATCGTTTAAAATTTCCACTTTACTATACGATATTTTCACTAGGACCTTGCTTAGCGCATATCTTGGCGAAGTTGAATATAGGTTAAGATCCAACTTTATATAACTGTATTTATGGGCTTTCAAGGTCTCATACCTTACACATTCATATTCTTTAGCTGGCAATAGGAGGAATGCTACCCGATCTTCTTCGAATAACTCTGAAATCGCCCAATCCTTTTGGTAATGCTTCCTTTCGCGATCTTTCTCCGCCTTGGCCCATAACTCTTTATTTAAATCATCTAGATTCAGGACTTGCAATCCTGGTAAGAGAAAGTTATTCCGGACATACTTGACCATCGCCTCTACATGACCTTTCTCGTTTCCGCTATTTGGATTGCAGAACTCACACTCGAAACCATAATGAAGAACGAAGTTCTGGAATTCCTCTGTTAAATGCCGTTCGCCATTTGGCAGTATTTTCTTAACGGCAGGTGATAGGTTGTCGAATCGTATGGCTTTTGGAACGCCCCCCATATGGTGGAACACTCTTCTCATCCCTTCAAGAAAACACTCTTTGTTTTGAGAAGGGAATACCTGAAAATAAAATGAATTACTAAATGGGAAGGAAACTACAAGGTATGGCAAAACGATATCTGTCCCTCCGTAAATAAATGGTGCCTCCCCGAAATCTACCTGTGCTGTCCTAGGGATAGATTCTAATGGAAGAGCAGCCTCATCTACCACGTTGAGGAACTCTTTTTTTCTCATAGAAACATACTCCCGAACCGTACGATCAGAGCCTTTAAAGCCATGGTTATCTTTTAACAAATCCCACATTCTCTTGGCAGTTCTACGAAACTTCTTTTTCTTTTTCATGTCCTCCTTGATCCATTCATCAATTATTTTCTTTACAGGCCCTAATACCGGAGCTATCCTAGTTTGCTTTTTCTTTGGCTCTTGGTTGAAATCCTCCATTTCTGCATACTTCTTTATAGTTCTTGGATCTCTTCCAGTTCTTTTTGCTACATCTGAATATGTACAGTCTTTATTGTTAACTTCATGTCTGATATAATTAATTTCGGCCACTGCCAACATCTCCTTAATACCTCCTGCGCTTGTTTGTCCCAACAGGAAGTGTATGTGTATTTTGGAATGTTGACAAGTGGTTTTTTTATTTGTTTAGCCCCTAGAAGCCAACACAAATTAGGTGCCATATCCTACATTTTTATGATGCCATAAACACATTGGTGGAATTAGGAAGTTTTTACCTTTCCCCAGGATCGACGACAGAGGAAATATTCTTGTTTGCTGCAGCCGGCTTAAAAGTTAGAGGATAGTGAACAAATTGAGCTGCATCATCTCACAATTAAAGAGTTGAAGGATCTGATCATTAAAGGTGAATTTAAGCACGGTGCAGGGCTTGTAGCCATTTTAAGATATAAGTTTATGACTAATTAATTCTTAAGATACAGCTGATGTAGGCTCTTGTATTTAGTATTTATTAAAAGAGTAGTGAATTCCTAGGACTTTTAGTGGGAGGAATTGTAAGATTAGGAAAGGCATAACCAAGCAGAACTTTTACTTAATTACGATTCTTTTAACGTGTTATAAAGGTTCATTTAAAACAAATAAAGGTAGAGTGCACTAATTAAATCTAAGTTCCCTTCTTAATTACCTTCAAAAAGATGTTTCAAAATCATATTTTGTGGTAATCAAAGATAGGGGGCGAGCTTATGCCATTAATATCTAAGATTCTATACCGTTGGCACTTAATAAAGAAAAACTATAATATATTGCTATTTGATAGTTGTATTGATCATCAATTTAAGGCTAAATTATTTCAAAAGGTTATATATCACGAAACTAAAATAAATAAGTGGATTAGATAAAGCCCTTCCTAGTTTTCTGGCACCCCTGTCAAGGACATATGAAGTTATGAAGCTAAAAGATGATTCGTAGTTCATTGAATAGGGGTATCTTTTTTTAATTTCATTGATAAATATAATTATTATAATAAATGAGTTTAATGGTTGCGGTCAAAAGAGGAGAACAAAATCTTACATACACACCACTGAATCTAGGGGTCAGACCCCCACTCAAAGGAGGAGGCCGTTAATCGTTTTTATATCAGAGCAGCTAAATCTGTGTTTTCATCTATACAGTTTTAATAGTATATCTTTTTTTAAAAGGTAAATATGATATCTATGGTACTTGAAGCATGGTTAATTTAATATTAACTATAGCAATTGGTATAGGTGTGCTTTATTTTGACTGGATTAGTAAAAAGGAAAAAAGTTTAAGTTGTGAAAGAACTTCTTCTCGTCAACTTCCTGAAGGATAAACATATTCCCTAATAATACCCTAATTCAGATATAACCATATTAGTAGTTCAGTCCCTCACTAATTTATAGCTATGAGGGACTGAACCAAGTTAGTTATTCGTCTTTTTCATCTCGAAATAAATCATCAATTAACCCCAGGTCTTCTATTTCTTTATAAAGCTCAGAGCCATCCATTCCTAGGGCTTGTGCAATTTTTTCGAACACAGGTAGACTTGGCAAGCTCTTTCCTGTTTCAATATTACTGATCGCTTTCCTTGTTTTCCTACAATTAAATGCCAGCTCATCCTGAGACATTTTTATGGCACGCCTTTTCTGTACGATTAATTCTCCAATGGACGATATATCATATTCATTCATGGGAAATTCCCCTTTTACCCCAATTACATAATTCGGGCAGGGAATTTGACACGTAGTGAACTACTCGGAAGTTGGCGTAATACAAAACGATAGACGAATTTGTCCACCTTTCTGAATCTATGAGTTCTTTTTTTAAATCAAAATACCTTTCATTTACATGTATTCTTCGATTGCTCTTACTAGCTCAGAGGCCTTTATATCAAGGCCGTCTGCAATTATGAAGATAGTGCTTAATTTTGGAATTTTCATATCGTTCTCTAGTAAACTGATATAGGAGGGATCGATGGAACAACGGTCCGCGAGTCCCCATTGTGTTAGATTCTTGTCATTTCTTAATTTCTTCAATGGAGCACCAAATAGAGCGATACGATTATTTTTCATATAATTCTCCTTAAGTTTATTAATGGCTTTATCCCTTTATTTGTTCATAACTTGTTCTTATTTGGAATTGCTAATGTTTGTTCAGTCTGTTTAGATGAACGTATGGTTGCGTTTACATATTTGTCTATTAAAGATTCATCACCTTTACTAGACAGCCTATTCAACATCAGACTAGTCATCTCTATCTCTATTAAATTGTGAAAAGGGCTTTATAACTATGGAATAGAGCAGGTAATACAACTATTTCGTCACATTTTAATGACATATAAGTCAGTTATCCGTTGAATTCTGATAAAGATTTAAACTTGTATTTACCTTCTTTTAGCTTGGTAGCCTGTTTCTGATTATCTGGTTCAGTAAAGTATGAGAGGGGATGCGGGTGGTTACCCCTTTCGCTGGTTAAGTTTTTCAACTGAAGAGCAGTTTGGATCTTGTTTATGAACAAGTGCCTCCTCAAATCAATAATGATGGAAACACCGTTGCTAAGTTCCACTTCCGTCTTGCTGCCGCGGACCTTGGTTTTGATAATATGATCAGGGTTAAACCATACACAATCTTCCTTACTGGAGGATTTATAGGGAAAAAGGCAAATGCCCTTATATGGGTTAATAATAATGGGATACATATAGATATTGCCAAGTATGTTTTTGGTTCCTTTAATAGCTCCTTTTAAATCGTATCCTATGTATTTCAATGTGTCATCCATCACTTGTAAGGGTGACCTGTTTATTAAAATGGTGTGCCCGCCAATCATCACTCTGGCACAAAGCTTTCCATATTGATTATATTCACCTGTCATTAAAACGACGTCCTCATCCAATAAATAAAACTGATCAATAGTCATAAAACATCTCCCGATTTGTTTTTTTGAAAAACTTAAATTAGATTAGCGCGAACTTGTTTGTGTGCAACTAAGTTGAGGTTTACTAGTATAGTTTTTGTACTCCACCTCTTTTGCTGCAGGTTCATCACCTGGTAGTATAGGTGCATTCGCCAATAGGATGATATGGAAATAGGATCGTAAACTTGGGAGTGACTTCCTCTAACATTATTTAAATATAATTAGAACCTTTAAGCCATGTACTAAAGTAAACAAAATTCGTCAAAGTTTGACATATTTGTTACAAAGTAGGGAGCACGGGGACGGTTCTCTTGCTTACTGTTACTGATTACGGCTAACTCATTACCAAACCGTTGAAAATTCCCATCACTATGCAGCTCGTGAGTTATATTCTTTTTTTTAGAATTAAAAATTAGCCCTACTCAATCGAGAGGGGCTTAAAATGGTAAGGGATTAATAATCACTTCCAGTTTCTTTCTAATTTAAAAATCTCTTGTATATATCCATAGACCGATACAGGAGACATAATCAATTGGTACCCAAGAATGAAAAATATAAAGCCTGAAAAATTTTTTCTAATTCTTAAGTCTAATCTCCTAAATACAACATTCCTTTGATAGAAATAAAGAATGCTATAACTGATAAGTGTTAAGGGCAATACAAGTAATGTCATGGGGCCCACAATCCAGTTATAACCGAAGAAGGCTAAAATAAGTCCCGGAATCCAGCATAGCGTATAGGTAAGGTCTAAATATGGCATGATCAGATTTATGCCTGTTAAATATTTAACGTAAACTTGAGGCTGTTTCCAAGGCTTTATTTCGTTCAATCCTTCAATCATGCCTCTTGCCCATCTGGCACGTTGTCGTACAAAGTGAATATACGTACTTGGAACTTCAGTAAACGAAACAGCCAATGGCTCAAAATACACTTTCCATTTTTTCTGAAGCAGACGCCAGGTTAACACAATATCTTCACCTATGGCATCAGGCCAACCGCCCACTTCTTTTATGCACTCAGTTTTATAAAGACTATAAGCTCCTTGGGCTACCAATGTCCCTTGGTACAAGCCTTGAAGCCTCTTAATGGATGCAATCCCTAAGAAGTAGTCCCATTCTTGAACTTTTGTCCATACATTCTCTCTGCTGTTTTTGGTTAGAACAGATCCTGCCACGGCACATACATCTTCAGGGCTGGATTTCATGCGAGCTACAAGATATCGGATAGAAGATGGATGTAGGAGAGTATCAGCATCAATCGTAATCACATAAGGAGTCTCAACCAATTCTAACGCGTGATTTAGGGCATTGAACTTTCCGGGTTTCTCTTCATTAAGTAACACAATTTCCATTGTTAATTCCCTTTTAGCCTTTACTACTTCAAGAACTGTTTTATCTGTGGAGCCATTATTGATAACAAATACCTTTAGTTTTCCTGAATAGTCTTGTTTATCAATGTAATGTAAGGTCTGAAAGATTTTGTCTTCTTCGTTATGTGCTGCTATGAGTATGGTAATCTCATCATTCGGATATTCATTCTTAAAGGCTGGTTGGCGATCAAGAATTAAGCTTATGACTAAAAAGGCATTCATATAGCCGGGGATGTAGGATATACCACCAATGATAAGCAAGGCTAGTGGAAACGACACGATTTTTGCAAGGTCTTCTAACCATGGAAGTGCTAGGTAGATAGAAAAACACATCCATATAAAAGCTGCTATGTGACTGATCCAAAACTTTGTTTTTATTGGTATATATTTTCTTTTGAACTCTTTCGGTACTTCGGAGCTAATAGGACTTAATATTGGTTTCATAGAACATTAACCTTTCTATTATGAAAAAGTAATAACATCCTATAATATCATTATTTTTACCAGAAGGAACGGAGGTTTTAATGTAAAATGAGGAGTAAATTGGAAGGAGCCATTATTTGTAATATGAAAAGTTTCTTTGGATAATTGTGTATTATTTGTTACATACCGATTTTTAATTGGACGTTTTCGGTGATACAAGATCAACAAGCAGTTATCACTCTGGCTCAAATTAATATTGAAAAATACAACGAGTAGATTATGATAGACCCATATAAGGACCGAACATCATAAAAAAAGCCATTATCTCTGTATCAGAAATAATGGGCTAATTATATTAAGGTATATATTGTTCTGTAATCTTTGTTACAACTCCATTTGTTATCTCTAGATGAAAAGGAATCTGATGGTGCTTATCCCGCTGATTCATGAAATTAATAAACTGACTTCTGGTTACTTTTTCATTCCATTTGATTTCGTATAAACTACGTGTTTGTAAGATATATTGGGCATTATTTGAAATGGTAAAGGTGCGTATCTTGGGATTAACGTTTCGTATCCAGTACCCGTCTGGGGCACCATCCATTTCTTTCTGGCATTTGCAATCCTTTAGGAATTCTCTATCAGCAGACTTGCCGAAATACCATTGGATATAATCAAATTTCCCTGCCCATTTCCCATTAATCTGTTGGAAGGAAGTTATGTAGGTGGTTGCTTTTTCCACCTTCGGGGGTTTTATAATGTTCGTTTTTGCATATGTTTGTGTACTCTGTGAGGGCAGTAATATCAATGTAAAAATCATTAATACAGGATAGAATATCTTCATTAATCTTTGTAACTTCATACAGATTTCCCCCTCGTATCACTTTTTCCTATAGTTTGATTGTAATAGGATTAAATTAAAACGTTGTCGATATTGGATACCCGGAAAATACTTTTTAAAACCAAAATCACTATATTGCGTTTTTACTACCGGCTTCCGAAACAAGCAGTAAATCAGATACTACAGCAGAAGCACAGCTAAATCGAGAGTTGACAGGAAAAGAAGTTAAATATATTCACCTGATGGCTGAAATGGATGCAGAAGCGTCCGAGGTATTTGAAAAACTATTCGAAGACATAGGTTCACAAGAAGGGGCCTGATGAATAAAGAACAAAGGTAATTGGTATAAAGAGCTAAAGAAGAATTAAATTACTGATAATGTACAAAAAGTGTTTTTTTAACCTTTAAAACACGAACATTATATTTATATTTTAAATTATTATTCACCTTTCCGCTTGTAAACCTATTGGATATTTGTTAGTCTAGTATAGTAATTATCTTAAATAGCATTACTCGTATATACTCAGAAATATGGTCTGAGCGTTTCTACCTGGTTCCCAATGTAAGAACTAGACTACGAGTTAAAGTATTGGCTGACACGCCATCTTTTTTATGGTTGCCAATGTATGTTTAGTAAGGAGTTATTTTAGCTAAACTATTGATACTTTGACTTTTCGTAGGTCTAGAAGGTAGAAGGGTTCTACTGCTCTAGACCTTTTTCTTTGGAAAGAACAACGAGTACATCCACAACAAGAGAAAAGGGGAAATACTTAATGAAAAAGGGATTCTTAAACAAATATGTTTCATGGGCAGCGATTGTGATCTTGCTCTTATCGATGCTCGCAGGCTGGAAGTCTTCGTTACTACATGAAACAAAAGTAGAAGGTGCGGCAAGACCGATTCTAATTGAAGGTCCAATGCCTATTGAGGCGGAGAATTTCGCAAAGAAATTAGAAAAAGTAAAAGTAGAAAAATCAGGAACCTTTGTATTCTATAAAGGAAAACTTGACGGTTACCCTGTTATTGTTGCAAAAACAGGCAAGGGAATGGAAAATACGGCAGCCGTTACAGCGCTGGCGATTGAAAAATATAAACCGATTGCGATTATCAATCAAGGAACATCAGGAGGACATGATCCGTCTTTAAACGTATTTGATATTGTATTAGGAAAAAGAGTAACGAACATCGGGTCATTAAAAACAGAAACGAAAAATGCTGGTGAGGGAATGGACCCTAGTCAATGGATTCCAATGGACTTAATGGCTTCTGAAGGAAGCGGAGCAGATGCGAATGCCGATAAGGTTCGTTACTATGAAGGGGATAAGGATCTACTTGCAGCGGCTAATGCGGTAGAGCACTTATATACGAAAGGTAAGGTTGTGGAAGGGACGATCGGGTCAGCAGACTTCTGGAACAATGAAGTGGACCGTATTAACTGGATTCATGAAAAGTACGGTACATCTGTAGAAGAGATGGAAGGTGCCGCGGCTGCACAAATTGCCGATGCGTATGATGTACCTTTCTTAGGTATTAGAATCCTCTCTAACAATAAAACAAACGGCGGGGCCTATAATCCTAATACTGCAGCAGCAAACCAAGAATATGTTTATGATGTTGTGAAACAATATATCTCAACAATAAAAAAATAAGGATGGGTGCTCCATTCTATAAAACGGCTTAGAGGTGAAACTCTAAGCTGTTTTCTTTTAAATGATGAAATACATCCAAATTTTTTACCATAATCCAGGGGAGTCTCATGCTTCTTTTTGTGACTAGAGGCGGATCTTGTTTCAAATCAGGTAACGCCCGGAGTTTGACGAACGGATGAGATTGTTTGCATATGTGTTGTATAGAGCAATAAATGAGAAAAGCACCCATATAGAGTGCTTCCCATCTGCTCCCTCTTTATTTTTGGAACAAACTTTTTACACCTTTATAAATTAAGACGAGTGAGAAGACAAGAACGGTTAGAATGCCAAGGACATTTGTTACAGGTGAAATACTTTCAAGAAATGAACCAGCTAAAGGAACCCTTATAAGTGCAAAACCAGATAAAATGGTAGCAAGAAACAAGAAAATCCGATTATCCATTGGTTCTTCCTCCTTCATAGGCGATTGATAAATAATATGACGTTGGGATTACAAATATGTCAACTTTGTAACAAGGGGATTGTTCATACAAATAAGGCCATAGGGACCGTTTATGTATTAATTTTTACCCAACAAAAAAGACAACAAATATTGTCGCCTTTTCTATAACTTTTAATTCCTCAAGAATATCTTCTCTTCCCAATAATAGGTTTTTGATTGTTTAAATGCATCAATAAATCTTTTAACTGTTTTTTCTCTTCTATTGAATTTGTCACTGTTCGGGGATCCATTAATTTAATTTTATATGAATAAAGCAAAGTTGAAAAAGATAAATTCAGTTCACTTTTTCTTAACTTTCTTTAGCTGTTTTTATCCTATTGGATAAGTATCCCCAACCGATAACAAGAAAGGTAATAGCAGTAGGAATCAATACATGTAAATCGTCTGGAAGAATATATTCGAACTTTGGTTCGCTAACGATCATTTCACCTGCTGTCCAAGCTACTATTCCAGCACCAGCATAAGAGATGATGGGGTACTTTTCCATTGCTTTTAATATGAATTGGCTGCCAAAAACAACAAGAGGAATACTAACAATAACTCCAATGATTATACCGGCTATATTTCCTTCAACCGCACCAGCAATAGCTAGGACATTATCAAGGGACATTATGGCATCAGCAGTAATAATGGTTTTAACAGCGGAAATTAAACTTGAACCGCCTTCCCTAAGATCGTTTTCATCATCACCAATTAGAAGTTTTATGGCAATATACACTAGAAGAAGACCGCCTATAAAAGTCACGAAAGGTAAGGCTAGTAGGTAAACAATGGCTGTTGCAAATAGTAACCGTAAAATAATAGCTCCAAATGTTCCCCAAAAGATTGCCTTCTTTTGTTGCTTTTTTGGAACATTACGTGATGCCATTGCGATTACAACGGCGTTATCCCCGCTTAATACAATATTGATTAAAATAACCTCCAAAAGAACCGCAAAAGACAAACCAAAAATCTCCAAAATGTTCACCTCTGAATATAAGCTAACTAAGTCATTATATTAATTTGGGGTTTAAAAAAGACCGCGATTTGAAAGAGCACAGGGACGGTTCTTGTGCTTCTAACCATGAGAAACCTCCCCTTAGCTATTTTTTGCTTATTTTCAAAAACGCTTCCAAAAGTAGTTGACGTTACGAACTCACGGTGCTATTATGTGTCTGTCTTAATCACATATGAGATTTTACATCACATATGTGATGTTGAATGTGTAAGGAGGGGGAGTATGTCGGTCAAGTCGGCTGAGCGTGTTCTTCAAATTTTTGAGTTATTGTCCCATAATCCTGAAGGACTGACGATTAAAGAAATTAGCGAAAATCTATCATTTCCACAAAGCAGTACTTCTAATCTAGCAGCGACGCTTATGGCAGCAGGTTATTTAAGTTTAGACCCAACGAAAAAATATAAGCTCGGCGCCAAGTTGATTCATATTGGAACGATGGCGATGGAAAACCTAGACATTTCGCTTGTTGCAAAACCGTATCTTGAAAAGCTGATGGAAAGTGTTCAAGAGACTGTATTTATGGCAACGTTGTCAGAAGAAGAATTAGTCTATCTTTTAAAGATTGATAGTAAACGATCGATTCGGACGACCGCACAGACTGGGTTCCGTAAGCCGCTTTATTGCACCGGGCTGGGCAAAACCTTTTTGGCTAACATGTCTGAACAAGAGCGGTTGAAGATTTTGGATCGAATTGAACTGGTACCGATTACGGCGAAAACAATTACCAACAGAGAAGAACTTGAAAAGGAACTCTATCAGTATTCGTTAATTGGGTACACCATCGATGATGAGGAAAACGAAGAAGGCTTATATTGTGTCGCGGCTCCTGTATTTGGTGCTGATCGAAAAATACATGCTGCGATTAGTGTAGCTGGTCCGAAGGAAAGAATGCTTGCGCAGCAGGCGGAGGTTGTCGAAAAGGTTCTAACGGCGTCCAAAAAAATCTCAGAAAGCATTGGATGCATTCTATAGAAGAAAAAGGTGAAGACATGGATGTTATTAGTATTGGGGAGACCATGGTATTATTCACCCCAAATACGATGGGTAAAATGCGTTATTCAAACCAGTTCACTTCCAGAATAGCGGGAGCGGAAACAAATACGCTCATCGGCTTATCTAGACTTGGGCATCGAACAGGATGGTTAAGCCAGCTTGGGAAGGATGAGTTTGGGGCACAGATTTTAACAACGGTCAAAGGGGAAGGGATAGACGTTAGTCAGGTTTCGATTAGTGAAAGTGCGCCTACAGGTGTGTTTTTTAAAGAAATTGTCAACCAGGATAATGTAAATATTTATTACTATCGTAAACAATCTGCCGCTAGCCAGCTCACACCTAATCAAATTAATAAAGACTATATCGCAAAGGCAAAGTTCTTGTATATCTCCGGGATCACTCCTGCTCTTAGCCTTTCTTGCAAGGACACCATTTACCATGCGATTGACCTTGCAAGGGAGACAGGAGTGAAGGTCGTTTTTGACCCCAATCTTCGCAGAAAGCTATGGTCTGAGACTGAAGCGCGGGAAACGTTGTTATCAATAGCTGCTAAGTCCGATATCGTGCTGCCTGGGATTGGTGAATGTGAGTTTTTATTTGGGACTCAAGATTATAAACAAGCAGCGGATGCCTTCCATGCTCTAGGGGCTGAAACGGTTGTTATCAAGCTTGGCGATAAAGGCGCCTACTATTCTACTAATGCAGGAGCAGATAAAGGACATGTAGATGGCTTTACCGTAAAAACAGTCGTTGACCCAGTCGGAGCAGGTGATGGGTTTGCCGCTGGCGTCCTATCGGGACTTCTCGATCAACTCACCGTTGGGGAAGCGATTAAAAGGGGCTGTGCCATCGGGGCCATGGTTTGTACCGTAAATGGAGATATTGAAGGCCTTCCTGATCGAGAGGAATTAAAGCATTTTACTAGTTCTAGTGCTGGAGATGAAGTAAAGCGCTAGCAAGGAGGAATGATACGAATGAACACGTTGCAAAAAATATTAGATAATAAATTAATTGCCATCGTTCGTGGGGCAAGACCAGAAGATACATTAAAAATTGTTCAATCGTTATATGAGGGTGGAATCCGAATAGTTGAAATTACCATGAATTCGCCGAAGGCTCTATCAGCTATTGAAATGGTTGCCGATGAATTCGGTGAAAGAATGGCAGTCGGTGCAGGAACTGTATTAGATTCAGAATCAGCTCGGAGTGCGCTGCTTGCGGGTGCACAGTTTATCTTATCACCTACATTTAAACCTGAGACTATTAAACTAACAAAAAGGTATGGAGCCGTCAGCATTCCTGCTGCTTTCACACCAACTGAAATTTTAAATGCCTATGAATTAGGCGGAGATATTATTAAAGTTTTTCCGGCCACGGCGTTAGGTCCGCAATTTGTTAAAGATATTCACGGACCTCTTCCTCATATCCCGTTGCTGCCAACCGGCGGAGTCGGCTTACATAATATTAAGAAATATCTTGAAGCAGGTGCAGCTGGCTTGGGAATTGGCAGTTCTTTGGTAAACACCAAACAAGAAGTGACAGAACAGTATTTAGTAGATTTAACCGAAAAAGCAAAGCAGTTCGTTCTTGCAGCACAATAATAAATCAAACGGAGTGAATTCTAATGAAAATTACAGGTTATGAATTGTTCCAAGTTCCACCACGTTGGTTATTTTTAAAGATAGAAACAGATGAAGGAATTGTTGGCTGGGGAGAGCCTGTCATTGAAGGTAAAGCCGCTACTGTAAAGGCAGCGGTTGAAGAGTTAATGACTTATTTAATTGGCAAGGATCCTTTGCGAATTGAAGATCATTGGAATGTAATGTATCGCGGCGGATTCTACCGTGGCGGCCCCATCCTGATGAGTGCGATTGCCGGGATTGACCAGGCGCTTTGGGATATAAAAGGAAAATTCTATAATGCCCCAGTCTTTCAAATGCTTGGCGGCGCCTGCCGTGATTCTATCAAGGTTTATTCCTGGATTGGCGGCGACCGTCCAAGTGATACAGCACGAATGGCTTTAGATTGTGTGGAAAGAGGATTCCAAGCGGTAAAAATGAATGGAACAGAAGAGTTACAGTACATTGATTCCTACGATAAGGTTGAGAGAGTAATCGAGAACGTAGCCGCAATTCGGGAAGCGGTCGGTAAACATATTGGAATCGGAATTGATTTCCACGGTCGTGTACATAAGCCAATGGCAAAGGTGTTAGTAAAAGAACTTGAACAGTTTAGACCGATGTTTATTGAAGAGCCTGTATTACCTGAGAATAATGAGGCGTTAAAGGAGATTGCTTCGTTAACCTCTACTCCAATTGCCACTGGTGAGCGGATGTTCTCAAGATGGGACTTTAAATCATTATTAGCTGGCGGCTATGTGGACATTATCCAGCCTGATTTATCCCATGCAGGCGGTATTACAGAATGCAAGAAAATCATTAGCATGGCAGAGGCCTATGATGTAGCTGCTGCGCCGCATTGCCCACTTGGACCTATTGCCCTTGCGGCATGCTTACAAGTAGATGCGACTGCACACAATGCCTTCATCCAAGAACAAAGCTTGGGAATTCACTATAACCAAGGCAGTGATTTATTAGATTATCTAATAGATCCGACCGTCTTCCATTATGAAAACGGTTATGTTAAGATTCCGCAGGGACCAGGACTAGGCATCGAAGTAAATGAAGAAAAGGTACGTGAAATGGCAAAAGTGGGCCATCAATGGCAAAACCCAGTATGGAGACATAAAGACGGCAGCGTCGCAGAGTGGTAAAAACAGTTCCGGGCGGTGACAGGCACCGCCCGAGTGATGTTACATTTTATAAATATATGATAAAGGGATTGAGGATCAATGAATAATAAAGCGACAAAGGTTCGTTATGGAATTGTTTTTATGTTGTTTATCACGGTAATTGTCAACTACATGGACCGAAGCAACATCTCAATTGCCGCTCCTTTTATAACAAAGGAACTGAATATTGATTCTGTTAAAATGGGATTAATCTTCTCTGCCTTCGGTTGGACATATTGTGTATTGCAAATTCCGGGCGGATGGCTGTTAGATAAGCTGGGTAACCGGAATACTCATACACTTGGGATCGCAGGATTCTCTCTTATGACTTTATTGCAGGGATTTGCAAGTGGTTTTTCAGGATTGATGTTCTTCCGCGTAGGCTTGGGTGTGTTTGAAGCTCCGGCATTTCCAACCAACAGCAAGGTGGCCGCTTCATGGTTCCCTGAGAATGAACGTGCTAGAGCGATTTCCATTTACACTTCAGGTCAGTTTATTGGCTTAGCATTTTTAACACCAACACTTATTTTCCTTGAGCAGACCTTTGGCTGGAGAGGATTGTTTATCATAGCTGGTATTATAGGACTTGCATGGTCTGTGCTTTGGTTCCTATTCTATCGTGATCCAGATAAGAGTAAAAAAGTGAATCAAGCAGAGCTTGATTATATCCGTGAAGGTGACGGTTTAGTTGCTGGTACTTCTGGGAAAGCGGTTACCTCTAAAATTAGTAAGAAGGATTTAGGACTTGTTTTATCAAGCAGAAAACTGTGGGGCATTTACATTGGACAGTTTGCGGTTAACTCCACATTATGGTTTTTCTTAACATGGTTCCCTACTTATCTAGTCGAATATAGAGGCATGGCGTTTATTAAAACTGGATTCTTGGCATCATTGCCATTTATTGCTGCGTTCGTAGGGGTGCTTGCTTCCGGATTTTTGTCTGATTTCTTAGTTAAAAAGGGTGTTTCCAAAAACAAGGCACGAAAAACTCCAATTATCACAGGTTTATTATTGGCGACTTCTATCATTGGAGCAAACTATGTAAATAGCCCGGCACTCATTGTATTATTCATGTCTATTGCATTCTTTGGAAACGGTTTCGCCTCTATTACGTGGGTGTTCGTTTCGCTGCTAGCTCCTAAACGCTTAATCGGTATTGCAGGCGGTGTGTTTAACTTTATCGGTGGTACGGCATCCATCATTATCCCTATTGTAATCGGTTATCTAGTTAAGGGAGGAAATTTTGCACCTGCACTTACATTTATTGCTTGTGTAACCCTACTAGGTGCATTATCTTACATCTTCCTAGTTGGAAAAGTAGAACGTGTTTCTGATCGTGATGATGTAAATAAGGCTGCTTAAGGAAGCATGGGAACGGTTCTTTTGCTTCATTTTTACAAAATGTAGGAAGACTAACTTGATTTATCTAGGTGTCTTATTAACTTCCAGTATAAAATACGAGCCATCCCATCAGGGGTGGCTATTTTTATTTCTCAATATGTTGGATGAATGGGGAGGGGGCTTTCCCTTCATATCTAATCTTTTACACAATGCGGAAAGATAATTTTGATTAACCTAGGCCCCAATCATTTTCATAATGCTAGCCACACCAAGGTGGGCTGTTTTAATGACTCAGGTTTGTTGATGAGGAAGTGTTTGAAATAAATCAAAACACCAATCCTCTATGGAATTGGTGTTTTAGCTCAAACCGGTTTTTTATGATTTTGCTGGATGATCACTTTAGAAGATTTTGATAATAGGAGTGATAAGATGATATAGGCAATTCCACTCTATAGTAAAGAAATAAAGGCTGTTGATAGGAAGGAAGCATAAAATTCAGTCAATAAACCCATCAAAGCTCCAAAGCCCCATGCAATAAAGACTTGCGCTCTAAAGGAAGAGGAGATATCGGCATTCTTCCGTAACCATAACTGATCCATAATGATGATGGCACCAATTGGCGGAACAATAATCCCTAATATATTTAGCCATTGAATGAAATGATTGTATGCTCCAGAAATCGCAATGATAATCCCAATAATTCCAAGGACTAAAGCCGTACTGCGCATTTTTTTACCAGTCAGGTTTGACCAGCAGACGGAGGCATTATATAAGCAATGAGAGCAAACACTCCCTAAATTTAAGAATAATAGAATGACTGAAATAATCGAAATGGCTCCACCTTTACCAGCAATATATTGAAAGAAATCAGCATTTTTATCATAAATTCAAGAAAAAAAAAGGCTTTTTTAGAACAATTGAGTAGCCTCAATTGCTTTTAATTTACCCTTTACTTAAACTTTTTAACTAACTTGCCCCCAATAAATGTACCCCAAGTATTTAAGATTACATCATTAATATCCGTCCATCGATTAGGGATAGTTAATTGGATACATTCAATCATGATGGATAAATAGAATCCAATGAAAGTGACTATGAAAGGGTTTCTTATTTTAGGAAACATAATGGGTAGGATGATTCTAAGAGGTTGATTTCTCCTTTACCCATTCCTATACCTAAGGAAGGTTCAGGCAGCATCGTATAACGGAATATAAAAACAAGTGACAAAATAAAAAGTAAACGAATAGGTATCTTTCTTTTCATAGGGGCTCCTAATAAGATTGTCTCAACTATTTGGAAGTTTTTGTCTTCTGTTATGACATAAAACCTACTCTGTTTGGTAGTATTATGAATCTATAAGCTCGTTTTTTTTTGGTTAGCCTAATTCCTTGAAGAAGTTAGTAAATGGAAGACTAGACGAAAAATGAAATATGCCGTTATCCATAAAGGAATCGATAAAAGGATACCCCATAGGCAGCCAAGACCAAAGTTTCTACCATCTGCATTTTCTTTCATTGATTACACTCCGCATCGATATCCATTTTATTAGAGAATTTAGATTTAGTACTGTTCACACAATAATTATATTTATTAGGTAAATATATCTATTAAATAGGAGAAAAGGATGGTACAATGACAAAAAACGACATAGTTCGTACGAACGGGCAAAGCCATTGAAAAGTGGTGGCGCAAAGCTAGAGGGGCTAAGGTTTTTATAAATGCTGCCAGCCAGTTACCGAATATGAATAGCCTTACGACGAATTAAGAATAATTTGGAGGTCCACTATGTTTATATTTATTGCAGGTTTATTAGTTGGCTCTTTTTCGATGCTTTTGATTATGAGTTTAATGGTTGCGGCCAAAAGAGGGGATCAAATCTTAAACACTCATCACTAAATGTATGCGCTTACCAAACAATCCTGTTTAATAGGATTGTTTTTTTAAAAGGAAGGATGTTACTGATTAAATAAGACGTACGATCATTTTAAGCCAGCCAAAGAAGGCAAACCACAATGGAATACTAAACGTTGTCCCCCATATTAAACCTATTAACAAGTTCCCTTGCTTTACCATGATATTCACCCCAAGAGATCCAACTAAATCATCTTTATCTCAATATGTAATAATCATATTATTCCCTAGTAGAGAGGAATTTAAGCTTATCTTTAAAATGGAAAAGATCTATTTTTATAAGACTATTCGGTAGTTTTACAAAAAATGTTATGATGGGAGTAAATTATCCTTTTAAGGAAGGATTTCGAATAAAAATGAATGTGGAGGGTGAATCAAATGGCTTGGAAGATTACGAATTCTAGTAAGAACAAGGTAGACCGTTTTGGCATTACAATCGATCAGGTGATTCTTCCGAACGGGGAAGAAAAGACTTTTTCCTATTTAGACTTTGCAAAGGGAGTTTGCATACTGCCTATTACGAACGATCATAAAGTGATCTGCCTAAGACAATACCGTCATGCGATTAAGAGTTGGGAATGGGAATTGCCTGCTGGGATGATTGATACAGAAGATGAGGGACCTATAGAGGTTGCAAAAAGGGAGCTGGAAGAAGAAACGGGAAATGTTGCCGAGCATTGGCTTGAGTTAGGAAGCTTTTATCCTTCTCCAGGTTCAACATCGGAGGAAATCTTCTTGTTTGCGGCAGCCGGTTTAACTCCGACTGAGCAAAAACTAGAGAATAGCGAGACACTTGAACTGCATGAGCTTACTATGGATGAGGTGAAAGACCTCGTCATTAAAGGGGAGTTTAAGCATGGTGCAGGGCTCGCAGCGATTTTAAGATATAAATTTATGACAGATTAACATTTTTGAGGGAGATTCCTTTTGGTACCGTTATTTTTAAAGCCCGTTTTTAAAGAGAGAATTTGGGGCGGGACAGCTTTACAGGACGTATTCTGGTATCAAATTCCAAACGAATACCCAGAGGAGTGCTGGGCAATCTCGGCTCATCCTCATGGGCCTTAAGGGCTCTTCATTTGGAGAAAGCCCTGGAAGTGACCACTGTTCCACATCAAGATGCGGTTAGTAGCTCAGTAGTGCAAGAGAATGGGAATACGAGAATAATTACCCATGTGGAATCTGAGTTTTTCTCCGTTTACAAATGGGAGGTCCGTGGTAGGTCTGGCTTCTCTTTTGATGATCGATACATGCTCTTTAGTATCATTAATGGGGAAGGAAAACTTTTTCTTAACCGGGTCGAATATGAATTCAAGAAGGGGGCTCATTTCATTATTCCTGTCGGTTTCGGTGAGTTTGAAGTGGACGGGAAATGCGAAATGATTGTGTGTCATACATAATTGGTTAAACGTTAAAGAGTTCCTATGTATTTTTAACTAAATTAAAGATAAAAAGAAGGGGTAAGGATAGTCTTTTTCTAACTATTCTTACCCCTTTTATTTATGTATAGTTAAATATGACCTTTATACTCTTTTTCTTTTTTGTAAATATAGTGAACGTAATAGTTCGTAGAGCGTATATCTACCAGTTATTTAATTGCTATTAATCCCTAAATCACTTAATTTTGCTTCTCTGCGCTTACTCTCATACCATTCAACAATTTTTCGTTCTTTAGCAGTCAAGTAACCTGATTTCACTCTTGGTGCATTTTTTCTCATGTTTTTTTTATTCATTTTTCTCCTCCACAAAGTGATCGTACGGAGGTTGGTATTCGGCAACTGGCAAGCATAGTCAAATGACCTTAGCCCCTATAGTTTTGCGTAACCATTTTTCAATGGTGCTGCCCTTTCGTACGATTGTATTTTTCTATAGTATAAAAGATTCCTGTCACTTTGTGAAGAATTATGTCTTATTTTATCGTTTTTTGTCGAATTTCATTTGCGTCGAATTCTAAGAAGTTATGAAATTGAGTGTTTGGCTTATCTTACATGATATTTATGAAAAAGTATTTCTACTACAAAACAAAATGTAATAGAAGTTTCATCCAACCGAAAACTGCAATCCATAACGGAACACTTAAAGACGTACCCCACAATAATCCAACTAATAGATTTCCTTGCTCGTCCATAATTATCCACTCCTATTAATAGTTGTAGACCTCCATTATGCATTTCCAATGTGTTTATACTACTATAAATGAAAACGGTTACAATATCAATGGGGTAAATTGTGGAATCTTGAAAATATTATTGTAGGATTTTGGGGAGCTAAGGGACGGTTCTCCTGCTTCTGAGCAGGAGAACCGTCCCTTAGCTTCGTAACTTAATTTGATTTTAATAGGAATTTAATAGTTTTTAATCTGTTAGTAATAGTTTGATAACATTCCTCCATTATGATTATTACCATAGCAATACGAGGAGGACTATTTGCAAATGATTAAATCTAAATTAATGGGGATAATTTGTTATCTCCGTAAACATCATAAATATAGCTACTATACAGATAAGTGTGTAACATGTGGAAAGACAAAAGATCATGAAATCCCACGAAACTAAACAAATTCAAATTCAAATAACTAGTACCACTGAGGTAAGTAATGTTAAAAGGAATTCCATTACTAAGTGGAATTAAAAAGCAGGCATAAAGGGTCGTTGAAATACGACTTTTTATGCCTGCTTTTTTTCAGTAGGTGTAAATTCTGCCAATTTCACATTCGACAAATCCCGACATGACAAATCTGTTAATATAACTTTGTTACTAGTACTAAAAGGTCGGAAAAAGGCAAACTATATCGAAAGATTGGGACGCAAAGTCACAGATCTAAGGTAATTTTTACTAGGATGGCTGGACTGCCCGGCAAGATAAGGGGAGACTTTTTAGTGTATAAGATTTTTAATGTTTTGTTGTGTGCACTGTTAGTAGTGCAGTTCATTCCTGGATTTGGAGGGACCATCGTTAAGGCATCTGCTGAAGCTGATCTCGTGAACGATGATTTTGAAGCTTCTGATTTGCCAAGCAGCCCAACCAATGTTGCAACAGGAAAAATTGGCAATTATAATGTGTCAATTACAAGTAACAAAGGGGCATCCTGGGTATTTAATCCTAGTGCCAACTATATACAGGTGGCAGATGACCCGCTGCAAGTGAACCACAAGGTTTTAAAGATAGTAGACAATCAAGGTAGTGCTTCCGACCAAGGTGGGTCCACCCGAATCTATAACAACAGTTTTACAAAGCAAACAACGGGAACTGTTGTGGTTGAATATGATTTTATGGGTGACACATTTGGTTCAGGTACTCCATCCAACCGTTTTAGATTGACAAACGCCGGTGTGAATACGGCGATGGTGTCACTTGAAACTTACGGAAACAAACTAATCTATCGTACGTCTGACTCTACTAATCAAACTCCGACTCTAGTAGAATCTTTACAGCCAAAAACTTGGTATCATGTAAAAATCCAGGCAGACCTGGATCAGCAAAAATATGATGTTTCAGTTAGCGGTGGTGCAAATGCTGAGCTTAAGGGCTTACCATTCTATCAATCTGTAACAGATTTTGGAAACTTCGATGTTAACACAGGAAATAGCTCTACATCGACGATCTACTTAGATAACGTTCATATTTATAATGTACCATCTATGACAGAAGTTTCGACTGTTCAAACTGTACCAGTTGCTCCAACCGGATTAGGCGCGTCTGCGGAAGATACAGCTGTTCATCTTTCGTGGAATCCCGTAAGCGATGCGGCTTCTTACAATGTGAAAAGAAGTACAAATGCAGCAGGTCCATTTGATACCATTCAATCAAATGTAACAGAAACGGCCTACCAGGATTCTAGTTTGGAAAATGATACTACTACTTATTATTATGTGGTTAGTGCTGTCAATGAAGCTGGTGAAGGAACAGAGTCGTCTGTCGCTTCTGTGAAGACCGGAACGGTGCCTGTTGAACCTCAACCGGAAGTAGCTCAGGAATATCTTGTCAATGATTCTTTTGATGGCTCTGAATGGCCTACTGCGCCAACGAGCACAACATCTGGGAATATTGGCAGCTATGCCGTTCAAATAACCAGTAATAAAGGTACTGCCTGGGTGTTTAATCCGAACGACAATTATGCACAAGTTGTAAGTGATCCACTAAAGTCTAGTAATCAAGCGTTGAAATTGGTTGACAAACAGGATGGTTCGACAACAAGTGGTGGTCAAACTCGAATCTCCAACAATAGCTTTCCAAAACAGACTCTGGATAAAACTGTGATTACCGAGTTTGACTTTATGGCACAATCCTTTGGTTCAAGTTCTCGATTCAGATTAACGAATTCGGGTGTGAACACAAGCTTGGTTTCTCTTGAAGTATCAGGGAATAAATTGATCTACCGAAATGCCGATGGTACTACTCCGGTGATCCTGGATTCGCTTCAACCAAACAAATGGTATCATGTAAAGGTTCAGACAGACTTATTGCTTGCTAAATACAATGTAACGATTAGCGGAGCTGATAACGCGGAAGTAAGAAATATTCCTTTTTATCAATCAGTCACAGACTATGGAAATTTTGATGTGAATACAGGGAACAGTACCACTTCGACTTTGTATTTGGATAATCTTCAAATTTATGTACCATCTATTGTTCCAGATGCTCCGGCCGGATTGAAGGCAGAGGCAGGTAATACACAAATTAAGCTTTCATGGAACCCAGTAGGCGGTGCCTCATCTTATAATATCAAAAGAAGCACTTCGCCTGAGGGTCCATTCACAAATGTACAAGGAAATGTCACAGACCTTACTTTTAAAGATTCTGGTTTAACGAATGAAACAACCTATTATTATGTTGTAAGTGGTGTTAACTCCGTTGGTGAGGGAAAGGATTCCACTCCATTAAGTGTGACTCCATCAAGTCAGATACCATTACCAAGTGCACCAACCGGAATAATTGCTCAAGAAAAGGATTCTTCAATTAGCTTGTCATGGGAACCGGTAGAGAGTGCTGATAGTTATACTGTTAAGCGCAGTACGTCAGAAGAAGGTTCTTTTGAAGTTGTTGCTTCCGGTGAAACTGATACCACGTTCTCAGATTTGAAGCTTAAGAATGGGACAACGTACTATTATCGTATTCAAGCTACTGGAATAGGAGGAGATGGTCCGGATTCAGTTGTGACTAGTGTACAGCCGAATGCTCCATTATCTAATCCTACTGACTTGGCTGCAGAAGCAGGTGACCATCAGGTTACATTAACATGGAGTAAGGTAGATGGTGCTGCATCTTATACTGTTAAGAGAAGTACAGTGAATGGCGGCCCATATACAGCGATTGCCTCTGATTTAACAGAAGCATCTTATACTGATACGCAAGCTGAAAATGGAACAACTTATTATTATGTTGTCACAGCAGTGAAGGAAAAAGCGGAGAGTATGATTTCTTCACAAGTGAAGGCTGTACCATCTTCATCTGTTGCAGGTACTCCTGTTGTACCAGCAGGCTTTGAAGCTAAGGCAAATGATGGTCAGGTTGACTTAAGCTGGAAGGCTTCCACCAATGCCAATTCTTATACTGTAAAGCGCAGTACTACAAGCGGTGGTTCTTATACGACAGTGGCAAAGGATGTAACTTCAACTTCCTATACTGATACGGATGTTGTTAATGGAACACACTATTATTATGTCGTGACAGCTTCAAACACCAATGGTGAAAGTCGTCCTTCTAATGAATTAGCAGTTATGCCTGCTATGTTGATTGTGGTTGCTCAGGATGGAACGGGGGATTTTGCATCTATTCAGGATGCAGTTGACTCAATTCCAACGGACAACAACACTCGAGTGGTCATTTTTATTAAAGATGGATTGTATAAGGAAAAGGTTTCTGTTACACAACCATATGTAAGTTTTGTAGGGGAAAGCCGTGAGAATACGGTTATTGAATGGGATGATTACGGCGGTACAGACGGTAAATCCGGCAACGTGGGCAGCACGTTTGCAAGCCAAACAGTGGGTGTTACGGGTAATTATTTCAATGCATCCAATCTTACCATCTCAAATAGCAGAGCTCCTCGCTCACAATACGGGACAGCCGTCGCGTTATCCGTAAAGAGCGACCAAGCTGTTTTTGAAAATGTAAAAATCTTAGGCCATCAGGATACTTTATATACCGGAACGGGCAGACAATACTACCACAACTCCTATATTGAAGGCGATGTAGATTTTATTTTTGGAGAAGCAACAGCTGTTGTCTTCGATAACAGTGAGATTCATAGTGTAGGAACAAACGGGTATGTAACAGCTGCGGCGCAGCCTAAAACATCAGATTACGGTTTTGTGTTCTTGAATTCAAAACTGACAAAAGATGATACTGCGACTAAGGTTTACTTGGGCAGACCATGGAAAAATTATGCGAAAACAACGTTTATTAACACATGGATGGATTCGCATATTGTCTCTGATGGCTGGTCCACATGGTCAGGAACGGATAATCATTTACGCGCAGGCTACGCGGAATATAACAGCTCAGGTCCTGGTGCGGATCCGCAAGATCGTGCGTCTTGGTCCAAGCAGTTAACGGCAGCGGAAGCAAGTGAATTCACGATTCCACGTATCTTTAACGGATGGGATCCATCTCAAACGGTGATTACACCAAATGCGTTAAAGCCTGTAGTGAATAAAGTGACAAAAGTCGATGTTAGTATGGATAAAGTGAGTCCCCAGCTAGCGGGAACCCCTATTACGATTAAAGCGAACTCTGAAGGAAGCAATAATCCAGAATATCGTTTCTTTGTTAGAGATAGTAACGGACATCTTACTACTCTACAGGAATATGGACCAAATGATACAGTCGTTTGGACTCCACAGGCAACCGGCAGCTATACCATCATTGTTCACGCCAAAGATAAGAGTCAACCAGGTACTAATAGCTTCTATGAAGCTCGGACTGAAACGACTTATAAAATCAACGGAGGAACGGTCACAAAGGTTAATGTCTCACTTGATAGTACTAGTCCTCGATTAGTAGGGTCGCCTATTACGATTAAAGCGACGTCCGAAGGCAGTGTGGAACCGGAATACCGTTTTATGGTTAAAAATTCTTTAGGCGAACTGATCACTTTGCAGGAATATGGTCCCAATGATATGATCACATGGGTTCCCTTAGAGAAGGGGAATTACACGATTATTGTCCATGCAAAGGATAAGAGTAAGTCGATTGTAGGTGCATACTTTAGCTATGAGGCACGCACTGAAGTCTCTTACCAAGCAGCAGCAGGGAAAGTGACAAAAGTGGATATGAGCATTGATCATGCTAGTCCTCAAACACTTGGTTCACCGATTTCCATTAAAGCAACATCTGAGGGCAGCAATCAACCAGAATATCGCTTTATGGTTAGAGATAGTAAAGGAAACCTTACCACCTTACAAGAATATGGATCCAATGACACGGTTACTTGGACTCCTTTTGTAGCTGATAATTATACGATTATAGTTCACGCCAAGGATAAGAATAAGAGTGGGGCAAACTATTCGTATGAAGCAAGAACGGAAATGTGGTATCAAATTACTGCAGGGAAAGTAACAAAAGTGGATGTAGCTCTTGGAAAAATCAGTCCACAAACCGTTGGAACTCCAATCACTATTAAGGCAGCATCTGAAGGAAGCCATGATCCTGAATATCGCTTCTTTGTGAGAGATAGTAAAGGAAACCTTCTTACTCTGCAGGAATATGGAGCTAATGATACGGTCACATGGACTCCATTGCTAAAAGGCAGTTATACCATTATCGTCCATGCGAGGGATAAGAGTAGATCAGGGACTAACTATTTTTACTATGATTCACGAACTGAATTGCCTTATTTGATAAATTAGTATGTAAAGAATGATCAAAAAAAGCGTCTCCCGCATGTGAGGCGCTTTTTTTCTAGGTTAAAAGTTCTTTATATTTGACTCTTCAATTGTGTTCAAGGGAGCTTTAAAATAGTAGTTAGTACAAAGTTACTGAAATCAAACATTATTAATCTATTGAGGGAAGTAAAAGGGAGAGTCATTCTACATGAAAAGGTTACTTTATAAAGGTTTAATGATTTGTATCATTTTATCCATTCAGTTAAGTGTTTCTGTGAAGGCAGCAGATATATCATCTGCTGTAGTAGTAAATACTGAAGATGAACTTGTTAAGGCATTGGCTGACGCTTCTATTCAATCAGTGGATATTGAATCTGATATTGAGATAACTAGTAGTTCTGCACTAGATATTAATGGTGATAATAAATTTATTAATGGAAATAGTCATGTATTACATTTCACGAATAGCGGAAGTATAACGAGTAATGTAAAAATAAAAGAGCTTACTGATTTAATCATTAACTCTAATAATGATATAAATTTGCTATTAAAATATGGTGGAAATATTGAAGGCTTAAAAGGGGAAAAGGTTAGTGTTACTAGTAATAGTAATGTAGACATATCTAAATCCAGTTTATTTTATGTCAAAGTTGAAAATGGATATGAGAGTAAAATAGTTGATTCGGAGATTAGTGGCCAAGGGATATATTTGAATAATTCCTCTAATACAATTATTGATAAGGTAAACATCGATTTAGGTGAAAGTTATGATGATGGAATCGTGTTATCTGGTAGGACAAGCTCTGATATTTCTAATACAACCATAAATGGTGGAGCATACGGAATATATTCATACATGAATGGCATGTCTTCCAACATAACGAATACCAAGATACAAGGAAGCAAGAATAATGGCATTTATAACAATGGTGATGTGAATGGAAGTGTATTAAATCTATCAAATGTTGAAATTTCTGAAACAGGCAGCTATGGAATCTATAACACAGGGACAAATTCTTCAGGGTTAATTACGATAGAATCAGGGACTGCTCTAACACTTAATACTGGAAATAACATTGGTATTTATCAGGAGTATGGATATTTAAACCTGTTGGGAGATGTTATTCATACTGGCGGTCAGTACACGCTTTTTAATAGTAGTAATTCTACACTTTACGATCCGAATGAAAAGATGAAATTGGTTTCACAGAATGGTTCCATTAGTTTATATAATTCCATTAATCGAACAGGTGATGATGTTGTCCAAACCTCTGTAAAAGTGGGAACAGAGGAAGAGTTGCGGAACGCATTAAAAGACGAGAAAGTAAATAACGTTCAGCTAACCAATAACATAGAAATTCTTAATTCATCCAATATTGAAGTGAATGGAATTCTTAAGAAGTTAAGTGGTGGAAATTTTAAACTGACATTCAGTGATAATATAAATCCACAAATTGTAGCAAACCAGTTTTTTGAAATTGAAGATCTAATGATTAATAATAATTTAACTGGGGGATTGACGCTTAATAAAGGTGGAACTCTTAGCAACTTTATTTCTCCGAAGATGGCGTTATATTCCGTTGGGGAAGCACATGTACTCAATAGTGAATTAGAAGGAACATCTATTAATAATGGTAACAATTCAAAAATAGTAAATTCTACTATTGGGATTTCTGGTATCTATTTAAGTCTTTGCCAGTACACAACGATAGACAAGGTAAATATAAATTTAGGTGACACCTCTAGTTATGGAATCATCTTATCTGGAAGAACAAGCGCTGATATTTCTAATACAACCATAAATGGTGGAGCATACGGAATATATTCATACATGAATGGCATGTCTTCCAACATAACGAATACCAAGATACAAGGAAGCAAGAATAATGGCATTTATAACTATGGTGATGTGAATGGAAGTGTATTAAATCTATCAAATGTTGAAATTTCTGAAACAGGCAGCTATGGAATCTATAACACAGGGACAAATTCTTCAGGGTTAATCACGATAGAATCAGGGACTGCTCTAACACTTAATACTGGAAATAACATTGGTATTTATCAGGAGTATGGATATTTAAACCTGTTGGGAGATGTTATTCATACTGGCGGTCAGTACACGCTTTTTAATAGTAGTAATTCTACACTTTACGATCCGAATGAAAAGATGAAATTGGTTTCACAGAATGGTTCCATTAGTTTATATAATTCCATTAATCGAACAGGTGATGATGTTGTCCAAACCTCTGTAAAAGTGGGAACAGAGGAAGAGTTGCGGAACGCATTAAAAGACGAGAAAGTAAATAACGTTCAGCTAACCAATAACATAGAAATTCTTAATTCATCCAATATTGAAGTGAATGGAATTCTTAAGAAGTTAAGTGGTGGAAATTTTAAACTGACATTCAGTGATAATATAAATCCACAAATTGTAGCAAACCAGTTTTTTGAAATTGAAGATCTAATGATTAATAATAATTTAACTGGGGGATTGACGCTTAATAAAGGTGGAACTCTTAGCAACTTTATTTCTCCGAAGATGGCGTTATATTCCGTTGGGGAAGCACATGTACTCAATAGTGAATTAGAAGGAACATCTATTAATAATGGTAACAATTCAAAAATAGTAAATTCTACTATTGGGATTTCTGGTATCTATTTAAGTCTTTGCCAGTACACAATGATAGACAAGGTAAATATAAATTTAGGTGACACCTCTAGTTATGGAATCATCTTATCTGGAAGAACAAGCGCTGATATTTCTAATACAACCATAAATGGTGGAGCATACGGAATATATTCATACATGAATGGCATGTCTTCCAACATAACGAATACCAAGATACAAGGAAGCAAGAATAATGGCATTTATAACAATGGTGATGTGAACGGAAGTGTATTAAATCTATCTAATGTTGAAATTTCCGATACAGGAAGCTATGGAATCTTTAACACAGGAGGGTATTCTCAAGGTTCTATTACTGTGGTTTCTGGGGCGTCCCTGAAACTTAATACTGGGAATAACATTGGAATTTTTCAGGAGAATGGAAACTTCAATTTGAATGGTACGATTAATAGTACAAAATATGGAACCATCATATCATCAGACTATAATTCGCAAACGAATGATTATAGTAATCAATTATTTTGCTTAAATCCTGATACAGACTCATACAAAAAATACGCACTTATAAATAATGGTATACCAGTGGTTTATGAGGTCAAAGTTACGGCCGATCTATCGGCTCCTCAAATAGCAGGCACATCAATTGTATTAACAGCAGCTTCCCAAGGAGGTACAGATCCCGAGTATCGATTCTATGCTCGAGATGAAAAAGGAAATTTAACCCTCCTACAGGAATATGGAAGTGCCAATACTACAACCTGGCAGCCGACTAAACCCGGGACTTACACCATCATTGTACATGCAAAGGACAAGAGTAAATCCGGTGCAAACTATTTCTATGAAGCAAAGGCGGAAATGGTGTATAAAGTAAATCCAGGGGTTGTCACGAGTGTGAATGTGCAGCCGGATCAGCCGTCACCTCAAGCAGCAGGTTCTACCATCACATTAAATGCGGCTTCCCAAGGAAGTGTAGAACCTGAATATCGTTTTTACGTTCGAGATGAAAAAGGTGTTCTGGCCCTTATACAGGAATATGGAAGTTCCAATACTGCAACCTGGAAGCCGACAAAGCCAGGTACTTATACCATCATTGTTCATGCAAAGGACAAAAATAAATCAGGTGCGAGCTATTTTTACGAAGTAAAGACAGAAAAGGTCTATAAAGTAAGTCCAGGAGTGGTAACAAGTGTGAATGTGCAATCGGATCAGCCGTCGCCTCAGGCAGCAGGTTCTACCATCACATTAAAAGCAACGTCCCAAGGAAGTGTAGAACCTGAATACAGATTTTATGTACGAGATGAAAAAGGTGGGTTGACCCTTCTACAGGAATATGGAAGTTCCAATACCTCTTCATGGAAACCGACAAAACCTGGAACTTATACAGTCATTGTTCATGCAAAGGATAAGAGTAAATCGGGTGCGAACTATTTTTATGAAGCGAAGACAGAAATGATCTATAAGGTGAGTCCAGGAGTGGTAACAAATGTGAATGTGCAGTCGGATCAGCCATCGTCTCAAACAGTCGGTTCTACCATCACATTAAAAGCAGCGTCACAAGGAAGTATCGAACCGGAGTACCGATTCTATGTACGAGATGAAAAAGGGGGCTTGACCCTCCTACAGGAATATGGAAGTTCCAATACAACTTCATGGAAACCGGCAAAACCAGGAACTTATACAGTCATTGTTCATGCAAAGGATAAGAGTAAATCGGGTGCGAACTATTTTTATGAATCAAAGACAGAAATGGTCTATAAAGTAAGTCCAGGAGTGGTAACAAGTGTGAATGTGCAGTCGGATTTGTCCTCACCACAGACAAATGGTTCAACTATTACATTCACAGCAGCGTCCCAAGGAAGTGTAGAACCGGAATATCGATTCTATGTTCGAGATGAAAAAGGGGATTTGACCCTCCTACAGGAATACGGAAGCTCTAATATTGCAACCTGGAAGCCGACAAAGACTGGGACCTACACCATTATTGTCCACGCAAAGGATAAAAATAAATCCGGACAAAATAACTTTTATGAAGCACGGGCAGACAGTATCTTTAAGATTAACTAACAAAGTAGAATTTGATAAATGTAATACCATGAATAACGGAGATAAATAGACAAAATTTAAAATATCAACCAGGTAGCATCTTACATGATAGATGAAGAGATAATTCTGATGGTTTTTTGAAGCAATCTTAGATCCTTTATCTTACTGGAATAAGGTTGCTTCTTTTCATGAAGTGCTCTTGATTACGAAATTAAATTTTTTGTAGGTATTGATAATAAATTAGGTCTTTGCAATAGACGACGGTTTTGTCTCATTCAAATAATGAGATCTACCAATTTATTGCGTTATATAATAGATAAAAGGGGTGGGGATATTATGGGATTTAAGTTTAGAAAAAGTATTAACCTTGGTGGCGGAGTTAGGATAAATGCTGGAAAAAACGGAATTGGTGTCTCTGCAGGAGTCAAAGGACTAAGAGTCAGTAAGGGAGCAGATGGGAAAACAAGAGTAACAGCTTCTATACCTGGTGCGGGGATTTCTTATCAAGAAACGATAGGGGGTACCAAGAAAATAGAACAAAAGAAAAAGCACAAGCCCACGGTTAACAAGAAATTGGATGAGAATAAAGTACTTTATTCGTTTCAAGGAATTATACGGGCAATACGTGAGGATGGAAGGCTAGTCTTTGATGAATTCAACCGTCATTTCTATAACGGAAACTTTACGGTTTTGTTTTATTTAGGTTCTGTTCATATGAAAGACCCTAATCGAGGAGAGCAGACACAATACACCTTTGTAGGGGATATTAAAATAAGTAAAAATATCGCCCTGACCGGTTTTTGGGTATTTAAAGGAAGTAGACCAGAATTAATAATTGAGTTAAATGGAGTAGAATATACATTTCAGGTCACTAGTGAAACCGTCGCAGACGGAGTGATTGCTTGGCACAGAGAATTTCTGAAACATTATCAGACATTAGTTGCCAGTAATATTGAGTTGGATGAATCGGAGAAACCTTCAACATATGGTTGGGATGAGGACAGAGAGGATGAACATCAGTTTGCTCAACTAAATGATGATGAGCCGCTTGTTATGTCGTGCGTGTATTGCTATACAAGGGATGAAGTCGAAGTATGGCAATTAAGAGTGGACGAAGAAACTAATGATACCATGATAGATTGTAAACATTGTGGTAAGGAATATGAATTCCAAGAATCTTTTGATTGGGAATCACAATTTCTTAACGATGAAGGTAATTATGCTTTCAATACAATGATGTGTGGTGATTGTTTTGAGGACATTTCACTAATTGGTGTGCCTTTTCAAGAAGGAATTGCCTATGTAAAATGTCCGAATTGTAAGTCAGAGATTATGATAACTCCTCCATCATAAACATATTCAGTTAGGTGGACTTAATAGTAATAGGTATATATATAAAACAGATAGAATAGAAAAAGCTGATTGATTTAATCAGCTTTTTCTTCTACTCACTTAATTCTAACTGAGTTTTCAATTCATTTTGTACTCTTTGCTTTTCAGCGTCAGATACTAAACCGTAATAAATACCACCGATTTTGGTTCCTGTTTCTTTGATCTCCATTTGGGTAATGTTAGATCCAGCAGATTTATAATTTTTTTGAATATCGATCATTTGATCAAAAGTAAGATTGGTTTTGACGTTTTTGCCAAGGGCATTGAAGATACTTTGATAGTTGGTTAAGCTTGATACGCTTGCTCCTTCTTTAATTACACCCTGAATGATTTGACGTTGCCTTGTTTGACGGCCAAAGTCCCCACGAGGGTCATCATATCTCATTCTTGTGTAAGCTAATGCTTTTTTACCATCTAAATCAAGTTGACCTTTAGTAAAGTGATAACCTTCATAAGTAAAATCTAAATCGTTTTGAACAGTAATTCCGCCAACTGCATCGACAATGTCCCTGAACCCTTCCATATTGACCTTCATGTAATAATCAAGTGGTATGTCCAAGAAGTTTTCAACTGTGTTAATTGACATTTCGACTCCACCGAAGGCATAGGCATGATTGATTTTATCTACCTTCCCTTTACCAACAATTTCAGTACGTGTGTCACGAGGAATGCTGAGCATCTTCACTGAATTGTTGTTTGGGTTAACGGTTAACACGATCATTGTATCGGAACGGCCTCTGTCGCCTTGTCGTTCATCGACACCAAGCATTAAGACTGAAAATGGATCTTTATTCGTTAAGGCAACCGGTTCCTGGCGTTTTTCTGACTGTTTTCGGGCGGTTGGCTCATGCATCGTTGTGACTGCACTTTTTAATGAACTATATACATTATATGCGTAAACTCCTACACCAATAACAAGGACTAGAAGAATAATACCTGTGACTTTCAACCATGTTCTCTTTTTCTTCGTTTTTTCAGACCTCATTCGAGAATACCTCCAAAAATTTGACAAATACTTCTCACTTTTATAAGAATATCAAAAATATAGGAAAATAGATACAAAAAAAATATGGGATTTTTATGGGAATTAGATTTTTATTAAAGAGAGGCAATTAGTTTAGCAACTGTTTCCATTTATAGGGACTAAATTACTAAAAAATGTAAAACGGAAGGAATTTAACCTAACTCTGTCGAAATTATAGCAATATATCACACTTAAGGGAGAGACCTCCATGAGAAGTAACCGGCCTTATAAATCCCCTTTAGCTGCCATGTTATGGTCACTCGTTCTTCCGGGATTTGGACAACTATACAATAAGGATTATTATATTGGTACTATATTGTTAGTACTAGAATTCTTGATCAATTTAAAATCACATTTAAATTTAGTTTTATTAAATAGCTTAACTGGAGACCTCCTGCAATCGCATGACTCGGTTAATTACAGTTGGGGGCTTTTCTATCCTTCTATCTATGGGTTTGCCCTTTGGCAGGCTTTTAATATGGCGATTTCAAAAACTAATAAATTAGAGGGAAATGTTGTTGAAAAACGAACCTATTTATCAGGGTTCTTTATCGGTCTTGTTATCGGAATGGACTTCGGCTTAATCTGGCATGATACCGATATTATTCAAAGATTTCCGTTTCTTGATTATCCCGTTTTTAACGGATTGTTCATCGGGCTGCTGCTTGGCTTGTTAGCCCATTTGGCCGAAATAAAAATATATCGAAGAAAACTAAAAAAACTGCTCTTTAAGAATTAAATCTTAATATAGCCAAACCACCGCTTACGTTATGAAAGCGGTGGTTTGTGTTTTGAGCTAAATGGGTATATTAATCTTCAAAACAATTAAAACTTTTATCTTTTCCACCAAAATACCACACTTTTCTATTGGGATTACGTTTACAATTGTCGGAATTGATAGTAAAATGTAGGCTTAGTAGATTAAGAGGAGGGAGAAATAGGAAATTGAATCTTAACGCAAAACAGAGTCTTGTCGACTTTTCACAAATTGTCAAAAAGGCCTATGAAAAAGGCGAAAATGAAACCGAAATCACACTTGAAAAATTGATAGAAGAATTAAAAGCGGACTTAAAACAACTGGTGATCTGCTAATAAATAAAATAGATATGGAAGCAAGGGGACGGTTCTCTTGCTTCTTTTTTTGTGGAATCATTGGGGAATCACGGGGACGGTTCTCATGCTTCGGACGCATGAGAACTGTCCCCGTGATTTTTCATGACTAAATTTGTCGAAAAATATTAAGTTAATTTATTGAAGGTATTTGATAAGATAGTACTGGTGCTAATTACCTATTTTATTCTTATTGTCTAAGATGACACAGAAGGGGGATTTATGTGAAAAAATATAGAATTTTGTCTTTATTAGTTTTATTGATTTTGATTTTATCAACTAAGATGGACACGGTATTTGCTGCAGCAGGAGATCGTGATACTCCTTATAATGCTTGGGAGAATCATAGATTTACATACCAGCAATACTTTTGGGATACTTCCAAGGTAGTAGAATTGCAATTAATACAAATGTACAAAGGTGAAGAGGCCAATTCGATAGTTGCTAGGGAAAATATGTTTAATGATGAACCAGCAGCGGATGAAGAATGGCTTTTAATGAAGTTTAACTTAAAATATGTATCGGGACCAGCAACAGAGTCTTTATATGCAAGCGATGTAATGTGGAGCGAAGATAGTTTTTTTACAGCTAGTGGACAGAAGATTTCCCCTATTTCTACAGCCTCATTCTCTGACCAATTCAATGGTTTTGGGGAATACGATGTTGAGCTATATCCTGGTGCTCAATCTGAAGTTTGGTACGGATTATTAGTTAAAAAGACAGTAGGATATCCTTACATAAGAATAGCAAATGACTATAACAGCTCTACTTATATATGGTTTAACACCGACCCAATGTACCACATGCAGCCAACCAATCCATCCAATCTAAAGGTGGCTGCCACTTCATACAATAATGTTAACTTAAATTGGACTGCCGGAAGTGGGGGATCTGGGTACGAGATATATAGTTCAACATCAAGCACTGGACCTTTTACAAAAGTAGCCTCTACAACGGGTACTTCCTATAACAATACAGGTTTAGCCACAGGTACAACTTATTTCTATAAAGTTAGATCCTATAAATCTGGGACACCTACGGTTTATAGTAACTTTACTCCTGTTGTTTCGGCGAAACCAACTCTTTCCACACCAACTTCAGCTAAGGCTGTTTCTTCATCTTATAATAGCATCAAGACAAGCTGGGGAGCAGTAAGTGGTGTAAGTGGTTATGAGGTCCACCGAGCAACATCCAGCACAGGTGCTTATTCACTTGTAGGTTCTACCACAGCAACAAGTCTGAATAACTCAGGGCTTACAACGAATAAACCATATTATTATAAAATCAGAGCTTACCGAATGGTCGGAACTAAGAAGGTTTATAGTAATTTTTCAGCAGTAGCTTCAGCAAAACCTGTACCATCTGTTCCAGCAAACTTTAAGGCAGCTAGATTAACTACAACCAGCTTTAAGTTGACATGGAGTGCTGTAGCAGGGGTAAATGGATATGAGCTTTATAGAGCCACATCTTATAGTGGAACCTATACTCAATTAAAAAACACAACAGCCCTTTATTACACCAATACGGGATTAATCAAGGGGAAAACTTATTATTATAAACTAAGAGCCTATAAAACAGTGGGCACAGCTAAAGTATATAGCGGCTGGAGCACGATTATTAGTGTAAGACCATAAGAATAAAGGGAGCATGGGGACGGTTCTCATGCTTCCGAAGGACGGTTAGTATAACCGTTCAGTTTTTAAAGGAAGGGACTATGTCCTTTCCTTTTCTTTTTGAGTTGGTAGGATGATCCCTTTATAGGAAGTCTTTTTGTTGGTTGGAGCCTTTCTCATTTTTAATAATGGGGTTGGCAAAAAGCAATCTGCAATTTTCAGGCATGTTTCAACAAGTTTTTTACGTATTGGGCAGGGATTTGCTTATTTTTCAAGGATAGATGCCATTTTAACTAAACGTTTGGTTAAAGGATAAATAGAGGGAAATGGTCGAGGTTTGTCATTTCTTTATGAAGATACTGACAATCTATTAATAGCGGGTTTAATAAAGTGTACAAAAAATCATGGGCATGCTCCCCTCCCTTAGGGAGAGGAGCGCGCCCATGAACAATGTTAAAAAATGTGTATTCGTCAGCTATGTCAGCAAGTTTAGGCAGCCACGTCCCTGCGTGTAAAAATGAGCCAGGAAATCAGATTGAACACGAGAAAATAGACTGCGAGCACGACGATGGAAAAGGACAATGTCATACCTTCTTGGAAAGGACGCCCGGTTAGGTACTGGGTGAGATCGGTGTTGGCGAACAACAGGTACTTACTCCAATCGAACCGCCGCAGTGCCTGCAAAACCATATTGCCTGCAAACAAAGCACCAATGGAAAACCCGATCGCCATCGCGCTGCTTCGAAAGGCGGATGAGATCATAAAGGCCATGGTTACGTACATAACTGTGGAAACACCGTTAAGCATATACGTTTTCCAGAGATTGAGGACCATGTTCCTTTCGACGATTTGCCCGGATGCATTCATGCTGATCAATGGTAGATCCATATATCCAAAGCCGTATAAAATTCCGTTCACTGCGACGGATATGACAAACAGAGTGAGTAACAACAGCATGCCGAACAACAGAAAAGAGATATACTTGGAAACAAGGATCTTGACCCGCCTAGCCGGCCTAATGAGCAGCAGCTTGATCGTACCGGATGAAAACTCGCCCGCCACACTGTCTCCTACAATGATGATGGTAAAAATGGTAATCATGATCATCAGACTGGCCGAACCGTTCACCCCATCCCACATCGTGCCGTCCGTCGAGCGAATATTGTGCTCCAAGTGATAGTCGTTGACGGCAATCTGCTGTTGATAGAAGGTTCGGTCCTCTTCATCCAGCTTGGGCTGCTTCAGAATTTCGCTCCATTGCCGATTCTCTTGCCGCAGTTCTGCCCGCCAGCCTTCACCTTTTGCCTTTTTTCCATCGGAATGCCATTCAATGATGTTAACAAAAAGTACAAAAGCGGCCATTAGTCCAACCAGGATCCACGTTCGCATCCGTCGGTAGATCTTCATATTTTCATTGAGTACTAGATTAACCAATTTGTCCACCCCCCGTTATTTCCAAGAATCGATCTTCAAGAGACTGTGAAACCATTTGGACACCATAGATACGGATATGATTCTGCATTAGCCCTGCCAGGATGTCCGGGATGTGTTCTCGCTCTGTTGTGACCTCGACGAACCCCTCCTGTACGAGCTTGACCTCGTGAACCCCATCCATCTGCCTCATGGTTTCCACTGCCTGTTCCGGTGGCTGTGCTTGGATTAGATACGTTTGAGATTGACCGTTCCCTTCGGTAAAATGCTGAACCGGCATCACATTGACAAGTTTGCCCTGCTGGAGGATGGCGACCCGGTCGCACATCAGCTCCATCTCGGACAAAAGATGACTGGAGACGATAACCGTGATTCCTTCCGTACGGGTCAAATGCCGCAAATAATCGCGCAGCTCGCGAATCCCTGCCGGATCAAGACCGTTCGTCGGTTCATCGAGAATCAGCAGGTCCGGCCGATGCAGTAGTGCCTGGGCGACTCCCAGACGCTGGCGCATGCCGAGTGAGTACTTTTTGACTTTGTCATGGATGCGTTTTTCCAGCTTGACCAGTGACACGACTTCGTCAATCCGTTCCTTCGTGACACCCGGCACCATGCGGGCGTAATGAACAAGGTTGTGGTACCCGCTCAGATATTTGTACATTTCGGGACTTTCCACGATGGCGCCGACGTGGCGGATTGCTTGCTCGAATTCGGTTTTGATATTTTTTCCCTTAATGAGTATCTGGCCCTTGGTAATCGACATTAGTCCGACGATCATGCGGATTGTCGTTGTTTTACCGGCTCCATTTGGACCCAGGAAACCGAAAATCTCGCCTCGTGGTACGTCAAATGTAAGATCGTCGATTAGGGTGGTCCGGCCAATACGTTTGGTCACATGACTTAAGCTGATGATAGGTTCGTGCTTCATACAAGTCCTCCTATAATGATGGATTTGGACATTTCGTCCTTGTATTTACAGGGTTAAATATCCCTGCTTTATGATTCTTGAGTATTTTCGTCACTCTTGAATTCTGAACTATCCTCTAGGCTGACATTTTAAAGCTTTAGAAATAGGACTTACTTTTATATTGAATTTCTCTTAAAGAAATAATTTCAATGTCTGTACAATAAAAGTGTAAGGTATCATCCTCGTAGTCTATTACTTCAAATTTCTTATTTTCCCAGCCTCTATCCCGTATATCATAAATCTCGATGGACAATTGATGATAGATACCCCCGCTTTCAAAGTCGATCTTATTAGGGTTGGAGAAGCGAAAGCAGGCAACATATTGTTTTTCTTTATCCTTAATCATAAAATCTATGTCGAGTATACAAGGGTCTTCAAAAGACCTATTTTGAAAGTTCAAAGAGAATCGATCAATAAACTTTATATTTTGTAATGAAAAATCTTTTATTTTATCAGTTATCAGGTTAATATTTTTTATCAACTTGAACCACTCCTCGGTGAACCTTTAAAGTTATAAAAATGGACTGTTACTTACCTAAGTGGAAATTTCCCCCTTAACCAGCTTTAACTTCGCTACTCTTTTAATCTTGGGTGTTATGGTCACTTCGGTATTCTAAAATATCCCCAGGTTGACATTCTAAAGCCTTACAAATGGCCTCTAGAGTGGAAAAGCGAATTGCTTTTGCCTTACCGTTTTTCAAAATGGAAAGATTCGCCATCGTGATTCCAACCCTCTCCGAAAGCTCTGTCACACTCATTTTCCTTTTTGCTAACATCACATCAATATTGATTATCATTGCCATAGTTATCACCTCAGACGATTAAGTCATTTTCTGATTTTATATCAATCGCTTCTTGTAAAAGCCTTTGAAGAGCAGCAGCGAATACGGCGATGACTAATGAAGCAAAGATAGGGACCATTCCGATAATCATGAGGCCTGGTGCATCGTCTAGATCTGCTACGAGATAAACAAATGGCAAAATTACCACATACAAACCGCTAATGGTTATTGCACAGATTTTGATAATATTTAGAGATTTTACAGATAATCCAGAGAAAGCTTGGTTCTTGTCAACATAGCTTAATAGTTTAAAAGCCTGAAACAATGCCGCGAAAAACGGTATCACTGATACATACATTCCGATTAAAAGGGGATATAGTATATGGTCATAATCTGGATTTACAGGATGATTAGGTAACCAAGACAGACCAAATATACCCAGAGCAAGAACAGGAATTCCCATAAGAATAACAGCCATTTTTAAAAAGAGTGTTGATCCTCGTTTCATAAAAAACACCTCACTAAGTTTTTTCAAATTGATTATAGAATAATATTTATTGAATATCAATAAATATTTTATCTTTTTTGATATGTTATTATCGTTTTGTTGAATTCATTCGATTTATTTTTCTATACTTAGTGGTTTGTTTTCATGAGGAAGAACCACGAAAAAAAGGCTGTGACAAGATTAGCACAGCCTAGATTTTGCTTCACTTTGGTCTTAATTAAATTCGAAAAGACAGTGCTTGCCACACGGTGAAGGAAGCAAAATCACTGAAAAGGATAAAAAACAAAGATAATTTAAACAAAAAAAGAGCATCGGTTTTTAATCCCCGATGTTCTTTTTGATGATCAGTGAGTTATGGTATTAGTGTTTCTTGTATAGAAGTAATTTGTAAAAAACGAGTCAGCTATTGAACAACTTTAATATAAAAATAGATATCATGCCTAACCTTTTTCGGCTTTGTGAGTAGCTGGTAGCCATGTTTAACTGCTTCTTCCGGGACACTACGAAAGGATTGTGGACAGTCGGCGATAACTTGTAATACTTCACCGATTTTCATGGTTTTTAGCGCATCCAGCGCATAAATAACAGGGTACGGTCAAGGCTCGCCGCGAATGTCTAATGTGTAGTTGACATCCATCACTTGGGACATAAATTACGCCTCCTTTGTTACATGAGAAATCCGTTCTAATTTTTGTTGTTTGATTCCTTTTCCGTAGCGGAACCGCTTTTCCCACCAATTTGATAGTATGAACCAAACAGCAAGCATGGCTATTGTTCCAAATAGGGCTCCCATAGGTCCCCATTGTTCGATTAAGTTTACTTTTGATCCTTTTTCCACAAGGGCATGGTAGATGCCGAGGTGATCCCAGCCATATGCGAGAGCCGTTGCTCCGACAATATTACCTGCGCCAACTACCCAATATAACAATTGACCTTCCATGGCCCGATACATCATGCCAGTCTCACAGCCTCCGGCAAGAACAATGCCAAATCCGAAAAGAAGTCCGCCGATCACCGTGCTGGGAGCAGCCATTTTGATAAGAGCGATAGAGCCATTTTGAATATAGATAAATGTGATGACCACGCTGATCATCATCCCAACCGCAATCGCTTTAGACATCACAGCCCGCCCGCTAATCCATAAATCACGGAAAGCGGAAGTGAAACAAATTTGGCCGCGTTCAATGAGAATCCCAAACAAGGCTCCGGCTATGCAGGCAACAGCGAGAAGTGATTTGCCTGTTGTGAAAAAGTAAAGAACAAGTGCGAGGTACAGAAGAGCAAAAATGACACCGATCAGCGGCTGAATTTGCCTTTTTTGGACAGGCTGGGCCACTACTGGGTTCATTGATCCTTTCATCAAAAGAGGTTTTCCTCGCCACCATTTGGTATTCACGACTTTGACGCCAAAATAGGTTCCAATCGCAGTGGTCAACATAAAGATCCAGGAATGGAACGAGAATTGAGGCACACCTGTGAAAAAGGCGGCCAAATTACAGCCAAGGGCAAGGCGTGCGCCAAACCCTGCGATGATCCCGCCCATAAATCCTTGGATTAAACGCCGTTTTTGTTTTGGCACGCGTATTTTGAAACTATTGCTTACTAAAATCGTAATCAAGGCACCAACAAGCATGCCAATGACAATCCAGCCATCGGTCCGGCTGATAGGTGTTCCTTCGAGCCCTACCAGTTGAAAATACGCCCATTGTGACACATCCACACCGAACCATTGTAAGATGTGTCCGCCTAATCGTGTGAATTCCCCTGTAACCGCCCAAACCGTACCTGTAATCCCAAAGTACAACGCACTGGCTAGTCCAGCTATACTAATGGCTATGTACGGATTCCAGTATTCTTTGAAAAATTTTTTGATAAAGCTTCATGTAATATAACGCTCCCTTTCTTGGGGACGGTTCTTGTGGCCCGCAACTTGAAAAACGTCCCAATGGAATTGTTTTAAATTGTTTATACACAAAAAAAAGCCCAGTAATTTCTAGGCATTCAAAAAGTTTTATGTATTTACAATGTAACGATTATTTGGCAGCAGAGCAATTTGATTTATCGATAAATCGAATGGATATTTATTGGAATAGTAGATGAGTAGTCGTATCTTGCAGGGAATCTATTTGGGGGCTATAGCTTGGTAGTAATAAGAGAGAATAATCTTTATGGATTGTCATAGTCTCCTATCTTATGAGTAATCTTGGGGTTTAATTTTATGGGATTTTGGACAAGATTGGGGTAGGGAGGAGATTAGAAATGATGACTAGAAAAGAGTACTTAGAAGCTATTACCTTTGTAAATGAAGATGAGGAAAGATATAAACGATTAGTTCGGTTAATTTCAAATCGCCTAGACAGGGATTTAACAGGAAAAGAAATCAAATATATTCATTGGATGGCTAGTATCGATACAGAAGCTTCCGAGGTGTTTGAAAAAATATTCGAAGATATTGGTTAAGAAAATGGGGCCAAATTTGGCCCTTTTGGTATGAAAGTTTGGGATAGGACCTTAATGAGCGGGAAAGACAGTGCACGATTTTTGTAGAATAATAGGATGATCATAACCTGATTTCCTCGGCAATTTTCTACACTCATTTTGAGGGAAATGCTTAAATAGCGGTCATGACACTGAATTTAATCAAACGTTTGATTAATGCCTTTTAAAGGGAATTTAGTCGAAATAAGAAGCATGGGGACGGTTCTCATGCTTCTTTTTAGTTGCTGCAGGAGCGTTTCTTGTATAGTGACGGACATTTTTCGTAATTAAGACGAGATCTATAAAATGGACAATGGATATTTATGTTAATAAAAAGGAAGGGGATTTTAAGGTACGTCGGGGCATATCGTTTCACGAAGATGAACAACCTTACATTTTTATTGTTCCGACATTGAAATTATCATTTTAAGGGAGACTCAATATATGAGTTAGTCCTATTTATCATTGAGAGGCAGACACTTCTGGGAGACCAGGTCTGCCTATTCAAGTTTAAAGCTTTAAATCGAGTCTATTATTATAAAGAATGGAAGCATGAGAACCGTCCCCATGCTTACGCCCAGTAAGACCCCCAGTATTTCATTTCTTTTATGATGGTATGTAAGGATTGTCCTTTTTCAGTAAGTGTATATTCAACTGTTACTGGTACTGTGGCGTGAACAGTCCGAATTAAAACACCGTTGGATTCTAAATGTCTTAGCGTATCGGTTAAGGCCTTTGGACTTATCTTTGAAATAGCCTTTTGTAGTTCTCCAAACCGTTTTTTTCCTTCGAATAACTCTTTTAATACGAGGAAAGACCACTTTCCCCCAATGACACTAAGTGCTTTTTCAATGGAACATTCTATCTCTAAGGTTGCCGTTTCCTTTACTTCACTCATAGACTACCTCTTTCTAATTTATAGTAACTATAAATTTCATAGTAATTAACATATAGGTTATTATATCAAAAATATTTCAGTGGTTGTTGTTCCAAATAAGAAAACGTATACTTTTTTTGTAAACGGTTTTTTTATACATATTGATAGAGAGGGAGATGAAACAAATGAAATACCGTAAGCTTGGAAAAACAGATTTAAACGTTTCGGTTGTAGGAATCGGTACCTGGCAATATGGCGGCGAATGGGGAAAGGATTTTACACAAAAAGAAGTGGATGAAATCTTAGATAAGGCCAAGGAAATGGGAATTAATTTGATTGATACAGCCGAATGTTACGGTGATCACCTTTCTGAAAAATTTATCGGCAATTACTTAAAAAACCAAAAAAGGGAGGATTGGATCGTCGCAACAAAGTTCGGCCACCATTTCCATGAATCCTTTACCCGTACCAATCATTGGTCTGCTGAGGAAGTAGTGAAGCAGTTAGACGATTCATTAAGAGCTCTTCAAACAGACTATGTAGACATCTATCAATTTCATTCCGGCGGTAATGACGTCTTTCAAAATGAAGAATTGTGGACGGCTTTGGACAAGCAGATCGAGGCAGGAAAAATCCGTCACCTAGGAATTTCAATCGGTTCGAATGAGAATATCTACCAAACTGACTTAGCAACGGAAGTAAATGCCAGTGTAATTCAGGTTGTGTATAACCGGTTAAACCGTAAACCGGAGGAACAAGTTTTTCCTTCCTGTGAACGGCAAAACCTTGGGGTCCTGGCACGGGTTCCGTTAGCAAGCGGTTATTTAAGCGGCAAATATAAGCCAGGTGCAGTATTTGATCAAAACGATGTTCGGAATAACCATGAACAAAGTGAAGTGTTCAAACAGCTTAAACTGGTTGAAGAAATTGGGCGGAATGAAGTCCCAGAAGGAGTCAATATGGCTCAATGGGCACTTGCATGGTGCCTCATGCATCCAGCTGTTACGAGTGTCATCCCTGGATGTAAAAATGTAGAGCAGGTTGAATTAAATGCACGGGCCGCAGACTTAGAATTGGTATCCAATCAGCATCCACAAGCTGTGGAAGTTTAAATAGTTATGTAGAGTTATAATAATCATTTTTTTTAAAATGTTAAGGAGGAGAGAGTTATGAATTTACTAAGTACTACTACATTAAATAATGGTGTAAAAATGCCTTGGCTTGGGTTTGGTGTTTTTAAAGTGCAAGAAGGTGAGGAAGTAGTTAATTCCGTAAAGACTGCCATTGAGGTCGGGTATAGAGCGATTGATACGGCTGCTATTTATGGAAATGAAGAGGGAGTAGGGAAGGCGATCGCTGAATCGAACGTGCCTCGTGAAGAGTTATTTGTGACAACTAAGGTCTGGAACGGCGACCAGGGCTATGAGTCTGCCTTGGCAGCTTTTGAAACAAGTTTGAACAAATTAGGACTAGACTATTTAGACCTTTATTTAATTCACTGGCCAGTACCTTCTAAAGGATTATATCTTGAGACATGGAAGGCACTTGAGAAACTTTATAAGGATGGGCGCGTTCGTGCCATTGGGGTCAGTAATTTTAATGTTAACCATCTCGAAGACCTTCTTGCCAACTGTGAAATTAAACCGATGGTCAACCAAGTAGAATACCATCCGGTCTTTAATCAAACGGAATTACATGATTTTTGTAAAAAGAATGAAATCCAGCTTGAAGCATGGTCTCCCCTTATGCAAGGCAGTCTGTTGAACGACCCAGTCTTAGTGGAGATTGCGAACAAGTACAATAAGTCTACTGCCCAAGTGATCCTGCGCTGGGATATCCAAACAGGTGTGGTGACGATTCCTAAATCCATCAAACCGCATCGTATTGCTGAGAATGCGGATATCTTTGATTTTGAACTTACACAAGAAGATCTGGATCAAATCAGCACGCTTAATCAGAATAAGCGTCAGTTCGGTGATCCTGAAGTGGTTGGCAGAGATTAATAGGAGGGACTCTAATTGGAAAAGCGAGTAGTTGTCATAACAGGTGCAACAAGAGGAATCGGCCGTAACACTGCTTTATTTTTTGCGGAAAAAGGATTTCACTGTGGTTGGAACGGGCAGAGATTCCGATAAATTAACAGAAGTTCAAGCAGAACTTGAGAAAGTTTCCCCAGATCATTCGATGCTCTCTATGGATGTCACAAAACCAGCGGATGTTCAACAAGTAGTAGAACAGGTTGTGGGGAAATATGGGCGTATTGATGTGTGGATTAATAATGCTGGTGCATTCATGGCCATTGGTCCTACTTGGGAAGTGAAACCAGAAGATTGGATTAATGATGTCTCTACGAACCTTTTTGGAACTTTTCACTGTATCCAAGCGGTGGTTCCGGTCATGTTAAACCAAGGATTTGGAAGGATTATTAATCTAGTTGGCGGCGGAACGATTGGTACCTTTAAATATGGTAATGGTTATGGAACCTCTAAAACAGCTATTGCCAGATTTACAGAAAACCTAGTGGAAGAATTAGCGGAAACTCCGGTCAAAGTGTTTGCATTAGACCCAGGTTTAAACGATACCGATATGACACGTTACCAGCGATATACAGGGGTAGGACAAACGTATTTAACTGGAATCGAGTCACTATTCGAGCAAAACATAGATGTACCGCCGCATCAAGCACCACAGTTTGCCTATTTTATGGCGGCAGGGGAACTAGATGAGTATGTCGGCCGCGTCGTATCCGTTTATGATGATTTCGAGCAATTAAAATCAGTTGCTGCAAACGCAAGTGATTCCGACTTCTATAAACTGCGGTTAAAGAAATAAGTTCGATAAAGAAGCATGGGGACGGTTCTCATGCTTCCTTTTAGGCAGTGGATAGTTTAATTAACAAATAAACAATGATTCCTTCTAGTATGCATTACTGGGAGGAATTTTTTTATATGGTTATTGACTACCTTGATGGTTCATAGTTGGATGCCAGTCGTCCATTATTCAGCAAACAAAATATAATAATTCCCTAATTCTAGAAATCTGGAACCTTACTATAATTATATGTGATGGATAATAAAGGGAGTGAGTGGATGAAACTGAAGTGGACAATGGCGATTGCACTTGCACTTGTTATTTTTATTGCTGCAGGATGTAGCGGTATGCAGGAAAAAAAGCCTGTTTCAAAACAACCAATCGTAACTGACGACAGTAAACCGGAAACAACCGGAGGACAACAGGATAAGCCAAGTGATGAAACGGAAAAGCCTGCCGTTGAACCTGGCAAAGCTACCGATGAACAAGTAAAACCAGATAATCAACCGGAAACCGCCCAGCAAACGATTAAAATCCACGATGAGTCCATTGTGAAAGACAATCCCATTATCAATATTATCTATCCACAAATTGATGGCATGAAAGATAAAAACGCACAAGCTCAAATTAATGATGTTTTGAAGAAAAAAGCAAACGCTGCTGACGAGAGCCAAATGACGAATGAAGATCCAAGTGCGCCGTCATCATTTTATTCGAAATACAAAATTACCTTTCAGAATGACCACCTGATCAGTTTTGTGTATGATCAATATGATTATCATAGCGGGGCGGCACATGGCATGCCGTTGACTGTTCCGATCTTGGTAGACTTGGATAATGGTAAGATTGTTCAGCCTAACGAATTGTTTAATGGATCGCCGCAAACGCAGCAGATCATTAGCGAACTCGTCCTAAAACAAGATGTTTTGCATACGCTTGAAGCAATGGAGGAGTTTAAGCAAATCAGTTCTGATGATTTACAACAGGTTTATTTAACGAAGGAGGGCTTAATGATGTATTTTCCCCCTTATGAATATGCCTCTTTTGCTGAAGGGACGCTTCTATATCATCTTTCTTTTTCCGATATTCAAAGTGTATTAAACGCTTCATTTTTCAACAGCCATGGGATTAATATCTCAAAACCGACTAATTCCACCTTGATTCATGTTTCTGAAGGCTATCATTTTTCGGTGCCAAAAGAGTGGATGGATCGTTTGGTATTTGAAAGAGCCGATTACTCGGGGAATCATAATTGGTTATCTGAAATCAATGTATTTCTCAATTCTGCTGATAAACCTTTATTGTTCAGTTTTCATATGTATGAAAAACAAAAGTGGGCCGCATTAAAAGCTGAAGCGGAAGTTAAACTTGCTGAGGAAAATAATCTAATTTATTCATATTCCGTTGCACAAATCCCGCAGAATAATTTGCAAGCCAATGATTTCATAAAGAATGTTGTTCCTGAAATGATGAAAACATTTCAAGTTGATTTTTAGACGCATGGGTAGACGCACAGGGACGGTTCTTATGCTTCGGAAGCATAAGAACCGTCCCCTTGTTTCCATTTAGCTTCCTTCTCACTCTTTTAGTAGACTTTGCTTGTCGTTATCGGCGCTTGAGACGGTGTCATTATCGTGATCGTCCATAATATCTTTGGCTGATTTTTTAAACTCTGATAATGTTTTTCCGAACGCTGAACCAATCTCCGGCAGCTTTTTTGGTCCAAATATAATCAGTGTAATAACGAGAATAATAATTAATCCTGGTACACCAATTCCTGAGAATCCCATCATTAATCCGCTCCTTTATTAATAGTGTTAGAAATTATATTTGCGGATAGCGCAAGCCAACTTGCGGAAAGCGCAAGCTAACTTGCGGAAAGCGCAAGCTAACTTGCGGAAAGCGCAAGCCAACTTGCGTAACGCTGTCCCGGGCGCCTCCGCTTTACTTCATTAAACTAACATTCCGCCTTGCTTGCTGTATTTGATAATCCCCTCTGAAGCCCGATAGGCAAGGGCGCCAACGGTATCGGTTGGATTGTATCCACTATTGTGTGGAAAGGCCGATGCGCCTACAACAAACACGTTCTCCGCATCCCACATTTGCAAATAAGTATTCACCGCTGACGTTCCTGGGTCGGCTCCCATGATGACACCGCCTGTATTATGCGTCGTCTGGTATGGGACAATATCATAATGTTCTAGCGTCTTGCGATCGTTGATTTTTGAAGCACCCATTTCCTTCATTATCTTGTCCGTTTGTTTTCCGATAAAATCGTACAGATTTTTATCCTGTTGCGTAAAATCATAAGTTAAACGTAATAGCGGCTGCCCATAGGCATCCTTATAGGTGGGATCTAAATCTAGATAATTCATTCTGGCAGGCATTGATGCTCCTTGTGCGCCAATATTGATGGAACGAGTAAAATATTTAAGCGAGGCTTGTTTAAATTCTTTTCCCCAGCTTGGCACGTCACTTGGAACCGGATTGTGTTGAATGGCCCGATAGCCCGATTGGTTCAAGGTGATCGATCCACCATGAATAAATTGAAGGTTGGAATGGTCAAAGTTATCGCCATTAAAATCATCAAGAGTTGCCCCTAGTGCACCCGCGCCCATGAAGGTATTAAACTCCTCATCCTCAAAGAAGCCTTGTGTTCCCGGGTTGATTTGATAACAATAGTTTTTGCCAATCACACCCTGACCGGTATTAGGATCGTATGGTCTTCCTAATTTAGAGGTTAATAGAAGACGGGCATTGTTCATGACATAACTGGTCAATACTACTATTTCTGCAGGCTGCTCGAACTCCTCATTCGTTTGTACATCTATGTAGCGGACACCTGTTGCTTTTTTACCATCATGAAGAATTTGGGTAACGTTGGAGTAAGTCTTGTATTCAAAGTTTCCTGTATTTTTTGCAAAAGGAATCACCGCAACCGTTGGATCCGCTTTTGCTCCATACTCACAGCCAAACCGCTCACAAAAACCGCAGTATTGGCATGGAGACATTTTGGCTCCATACGGGTTTTCATAAGCCTTTGTCATATTTGCTGATGGCATCTGGTAGGGATGAAGCTTCAGATTTTTTGCGGCTTTTTTAAAACGATCCGTTAAAGGTGTGTCCTTCATCGGCGGATTTGGGTAAGGATTGGAGCGTTTGCCTGCCAGTGGATTTTCTTCCCCGCCAATGCCAGCCGTTTTTTCATATTTGTCATAATAGGGTTCCAGTTCATCATAGGTAATTCCCCAATCTTGAATCTGTAAATCTTTTACTTTAGCTGCGCCGTATTTGTTGACCGTTTGTGTTTTAATTTCAAAATCATAAGGCAGGAAGCGGAAGGTATGTCCATTCCAGTGAACTCCTGCACCCCCAAGGCCTTCACCGAGCAGGAAGGATCCCAGCTGCCTCATGGGCAGTGCCTGTTCTTTTAGAGTGTTGCGGAATGTGACGGTTTCTTTTGATAAATCCTGCATTAATTCGTAGCGGATTCCATATCTGAGTTCATCGTGAATCATGGTATAGTCTTTGATGCTTCGTTCTCTCCCACGTTCTAAGCCGATTACTTTTAATCCTTGTTTTCCAAGCTCGGCCGCGAGGATTCCGCCTGCCCAGCCGACACCCACAATAACTACATCTGTTTTTGGTAATTGTTTCGCCATTTTTAATCCTCCGTCATCCATTTCATCATGAGTTAAAATGATTGTGTAAACTTTGTGGTTTGATGGTTTGGAATTTCTTTGATTCGATTTGTTGAATATAGGCCATTTGGCTGCCAGGGAACTTTTTCATTTTCCAGCCCTCCATGTTGCGGTTTCCACCATATAAAGGATCCGAATAGACCCCTTCTAGGGTAAGTGCCCGGAGAATATTGAAAAATGTTTTCGATGTTACCCCTTTTAGTTTGACCTTATCTTCGGAGAACGCCTTCAGGACAGTGTCCTTTTGGTCGTCTGTGATGTCTGGGAAGTCCTTTTTGTATTGACTTTGGCTGTAGGATTGTAATCCTGCGAGGCCTACGTCAAATACCTCATGACGTTTAAGTGGCGACTGATAGCCTTGGAAGTTGGAGCCCGGTGCAAAAGGACCTTGCATATATTCCCTTGCATTATGGCCGTAGGCCCCTGCGAGTTGATGGTCAATGAAGAAATGAACGCCAAGCCCGGTTGCACCAGGTCCGTTTTCATCTTCAGGATAGATTCGGTCGATGGCACTTTTGAGAACCTCGAATTGGGCTGGATTTGTGAAATACATAAAAGCGTGGTTGTAGGATTCGTCTGCAACGTTTTTGGGTTGGGCGGTGGTTGTGGTGGCCGTCTTTTTGCCAAAGATGTCTCTGCCAACGATTCCTCCCAGGCCCCCTAGGAGACCTCCTCCGATTAGCCCGCCTGCTACATAACTGGAATTTTGAATGAATTTCCGTCGAGACAATGAAGTTTTTGTCTTTTGTGACATTTGCGTCCTCCTCGGTAACTGAATTTTGCTCTCCTTTTTGTAGCTTCCACACTATCGATTTACTAAACCTATTTTCTAGAAAAATATTTATTTCTAATGGAATTCTAATGATGCTGCAGCAGTAAAAAGTTTGGGTTGTTGGTTCGAACATAGTTGGGAAATTGATAAAATAGATCTTCTTCATATAAACAGGCTTAGAGTTCTCTAAGCCATTTTTGTATGTGGTTTTCGACATTTCTTTCAAACAATTGGAGAAGGGTCTGCAGAATTGACACGTGTTTAACTGGCTATTAATCAAACGATTGTTTAATAGCGAATCAGGAGGAAAAGGGAAGAATGATGGAAGATTAAACGATTTCTATAGAATTTTCCGGGAAATTGTCATTTTATCTAAGAATGTTCGAAAATTTATTCGACATTCTTTTTTTAAGTTTGAAGGATAAATTCATGCTGAACAAATAGGTTTGATATTTTTAAACAAACGTTTGAATAGTATAACCTATAGGGAATTTGGTCGAAATCGTGTCGTATGATGGAAGATTGATTGATAGAGTGTCAGTTTTATTAATAATAAAAGAAGCACGAGAACCGTCCCCGTGCTTCCTTTTTACTTTGATTGAAAGTAATCTAGTAATCCAAGGTAGATTCCTTGGGCTACGTTATTACGGAATAGTGGGCTTTCAACGATGGAGTCATCTTGTTGGCTGGACAGGAAGCCGAGTTCGATTAGAGTGGCTGGTTGTTTGTTGTTTCGCAGAACATCTAAGTTGTTGAATCTTGTGCCAAGGTTCGTTAATTTTGTTTCTTTGGCCACTTGATTTAAGATAGCGGTTGCTAATGCGTTACTGGATTTTTGATAGTAAAAATCAGTTATGCCATTGACCGATGGCTCATTGGACCAGTTGTAATGAAAACTGATAAACGCAGCCGCTTGGTTTTGGTTAGAGACATAGGCACGTTGTTCTAAGGGGATATACGTATCGTTGGTTCGCGTCAAAATGACTTGGGCCCCTGCATTTTCAAGCTTTTGTTTCACGGCTTCCACTGTTGGTAAGTTCAGTGACTTTTCCGGTGTGCCGGCAATACTTTTTGTTCCCGGATCCTTCCCTCCGTGCCCTGGATCCAGTACAATCGTTTTTCCTTTCAACGGTTCTTGACTATTTGGCTTAAGCTCCGTTTTGGTGGATGAGTTAGTCATGGGAGCATCTGAAGCTTTGGCTACTTTCATGCCTGTTGAACTACCAGACTTCTTCTTTGCTGCTGGGGCCGCCTGTTGTGTTGGATGGCTGCTGGGTGTATCTTTATGGATGTATTTTTCGTTCACCCATCCGCTCACACCAGAAGAAGAGACAATTTTGGCCCATCCAGCTTGTTCCATGTGGATGGTTATTTTTGCTCCCGATTTTAAATACCCTACGACTCTACCGGAAACACTTGGTCGTTCCCGGACGTTTAAAGAAAAGGTATCTATCGTTCCAGCAATCTTTTCTGTCTGAGTTATATAGTCGTCGTATACCCAGCCAAGTTGGTTGTTTTCTAGTTTAATTTGATCCCAATCATTCCGATTTTGAATGATTTCAAGTGTATCTCCTCGATGGACCCGGCTAATTACCTTACTGGATAGATCGGCGGATTCCCGGACATTAAGCGTAGGTACAGTGACCGTGACCTGAGAAGAAGGCTTATCTGCATTCGCTGGCTGCTGATGATTCCATAAGGGGACTGTAATAGCGCTAAGAATCGTCAGAATTTTAAATAGGCCGTCGTTCCGTATTTTAAATAGTAGCATGTTAGCAACCTCCCTGTTTTTTAAACTCTAAAACTAGCATGGACAGATTTTGAACAAAAAATAATCAATTTTCAAAATAAATTTGGGAGCATGGGGACGGTTCTTATGCTTCTTTTTTCTTTATTAAGAATTCAATTTCTTAAAATGTTAATTTGTTGGAATAAAATCGGGAATACTGATAGCATCAAGCTGGCTAATGGTAGGGGTCATAATCCCTATTGAAATAGAGTCATATAATCGTTATATAATTAAAATGGAAAATAATATAACTAGAATGGGGAAGGTAAGTAGATGTTTAAAAAGGGATTGGCAATCTTTGTTGCCATGTTTATCTTATTTGCAGGGTTACTAGTAGTTAAACCGGTTCAAGCTGCGACAAGCGTAACAAAATATGTAACAGCGACCACCTTGAATGTCAGAACGGGTCCGGGAACAACTTACTCAATTGTCACAACGGTTAAGCAAAACCAAGCTGTAACTGTTTCACAGACTCAAGATTCTTGGGATAAAGTAACTGTTAGTGGTAAAACGGGATGGGCATCCAATCAATACTTAACCACTAAGAATTTGGCGGAAGGTTTAAAGACAGTAGGAGGCAACAAACAGTTAATACTTGTAACAGCTAATGGTTACAATTCCTCAAGTGCTGAAATTCGGACCTTTGAGAGAAATTCCCTTGGTAAATTGGTACCTGTATTAACCACAACAGGCTATATTGGTAAATACGGATTTGCCACTTACACCAATATGCGTGAAGGCGGTAAACGGTCTCCGATTGGGAAATATTCAATTGGAACTACATTTGGACGTTATGCTAATCCAGGCACCAAACTGCCTTACAGAAAAATTACAAGCGATGATGTTTGGGTAGATGATCCCACTTCAAAACTCTATAACACTTGGCAATCAAGAAGTAAAACACAAGGTCAATGGAAGAGTGCGGAAAACATGAATATTGCAGCCTATACCTACGGCTTCGTTATCAACTACAATGCCCAACGAACTCCGTATAAAGGAAGTGCGATCTTCTTCCACATTGGCAGCAGCTATACACTGGGTTGTACCGCCACATCCCAAACCAATGTTGTAAACATCCTAAAATGGTTGGACCCAAATAAGAGTCCAGTCATCATCCAAACTCCGATTCAGGAGCTAAACAAGTACTGAAGCATGGGGACGGTTCTCATGCTTCTTTTTTTGGAAGCAAAAGAACCGTCCCCATGCTTCCCTTCTTCTAGCAAATTATTAATCTATAAGATAAAATGGATTATATTGTAATTGAACTGGATGGGAGAAGGAATGAATGAAATCAATTTTATGGAGAGCGGGGGTTTTAAGTTGTTTAATACTCCTGGGGTTGTCGTGGTCTTATAAAGAAGCTTCTGCGGAAGCTTTATGGCCGTCCAAATGTGCAAAAGTGAGTCCGAATCAAAATCCAACCTTTCAGCAAATGAACTGCTTATTGACGAATGCGGCTTTAGAAGCAAATATTCCGCCTGAAGTAGTTAAGGCTGTGGCTACAAAAGAAAATGGCGGTTGGAGACAATTTCAAGACAATGGACAACCTGTTATTTCATCTGATGGCGGTATTGGTCTCATGCAAATTACCAATCAACCAAACTATGATCAATCGAAGTTGAAAAATGATATTTACTACAATATTCAGGCAGGTGTTGACATCCTAAAAAGCATGTACCAGCGGACCAATCTGCCTAAGATACAAGGGGCAGGACCTGAGGTCATTGAGAATTGGTACTTCCCAGTCATGGCCTACAACGGGATAAAACCTGTGAACAGTCCACTGAAACAGGCGGATGGGACTAAAAATACGGCAGCTTACCAAGAAAAAGTCTTTGCCTTTCTTCAACAAGAAAGCTTTCTGGGTGATACGAAATTAGCGCAGTACCCGTTTAGTACAGCTGACTTTAAATATGATCCTAACAGTGACGAAAATAATTGTATTTAACAAGCTGGTATATAAACTAACCGACCAGATCCATGCTTCTACAGCTCTTTTTCATACGGGGGATAAAGTAGTTGTAACCGAGGATAAGGCAAAGTTAAGGTCAGTGCCTACTAGTAGCACTACTTCCTTATTGAAGGAGTTACCACTAAATACGACGCTGATTATTTCAGGGAATTTTGTATTTGATCAAAACGCTTCCAGTGTAAACCAATTTGTATGGTACCCAGTTAAAACGGAAGATCAAAAACTAGCAGGTTATATTTCCTCTGCTTATCTTACAAAAAAGTTAGAAGTCAGCCCGGTAGATGATAATGATCTATTCGTATCTGGGAAAGCACCTGCGTATGGCCAGGTACAAGTAAAGAATGGAACAAACCAAGTTGCCACTGCAGTGGCTAATGCAAACGGATCTTTCAAAGCAGGGATTGCTCCTCAAAAAGCGGGGACAACATTAACGGTATCCTACGAGGATAAGCAGAATGCCGAAAGCTTCTCCACAACGGTAGCCGTAACAGATAAAACGGCGCCATCAAGCCCGGTAGTGAATGCTGTTACGAATAAGTCTGCTGATATAACCGGGAAAACAGAAGTAAATGCTACTCTGACAGCCACGATTGCAGGAAAAGTATATAGTATCAAAACGGACCAATATGGAAATTACAAAATAGCTATTCCAATCCAAAACGCAGGAATAAGTATTTCGGTAACATCAAAAGACAGCGCGGGTAATATAAGTGCGGCAAGGACCATTACAGTAGTAAAAGTGGCTCCGAATCTACCAGTTGTGAACACTGTTAATAATAAGGCCTTGAACGTAACAGGGAAAACCGAAGCAAATGCCATCGTGACCGTGGTCGTTCCAGGTAAAACTTATACCGCAAAGGCCAATGTGTATGGAAACTACAATGTAGCCATTACGCCGCAAAATACAGGAACCAAGCTATCCATCACAGCAAAAGATAGTGCAGGCCGTGTAAGTGCAGCAAGAGGCATCACAGTCATTCGCGTAGCACCGAACATGCCTACAGTGAACACGGTTCGTTCCTATTCCACGTCAGTGACAGGAAACACAGAGAAATATGCAACAGTAATCATCAAAATCGGATCAAAAACATACACAGCACAAGCCAATCTTTATGGGAACTACAAAGTATACATCCCAAAACAGCCAGCAGGAACAAAACTATATGTATCCGCAAAAGACGCAAAAGCGCAAACTAGCGCAGTAAGGACAGCTACAGTATCACAATAAAGGAAGCATAGGGACGGTTCTCGTGCTTCTATTTAAGGATTGAAAGAAGCATGGGGACGGTTCTCATGCTTCTTTTTATGGATTGCTGATCTCTTCATTGATTACGTCCTTCATAGGTTGGGCAGATTTTGTATCGATTGGACACTAGATCACAATCCAATAAAGGCTTGATTAGCATTTAGAGTACAATTTGTTCAATCATCTCTAAAACTTCATCAGTTGAGATAACTCTTCCTTCAAAAATGTCTTTTTTTACTTGTAATAACCTCTTTGTCTCAATACAGGGTCAAGTTCAGCATCCTCTTTTACAGAAGTTTCCGGATAATCTCTATTTCCATCAACTTCAAGAATTTTTTCAAATTGATGGATCATTTCCTTGATTACTTCTGCTGCTATCCATTTAGTTTTTTCATTTTCTTACCTGCAATCATTAAACTTATTTTGTAATGTATTTCTGGTACTTTAGGAATTATTTGTGTAGTAGTTATTAATATTTTGGAAAAAAAGATATATATATCTATATATATCAGCTAGTTTGGGCTGTTTAGTAACGGTGTTATAAATAGCACTTGGTTTTTTTATTGGCACCATCACTTGTAAGGTTTGTTTAAGGATATATGTCCTTTGATTACCACTATGATCCCTGATACTTTTTCCCTACTGTTACATGTGTTAACAATGCTTATTGGTTTCCTTCATGCTTTCATTATTTTTGGGATCTTGGGTCTTATTCGCGGTTGCCGATGGTTTAACTTTAGGCTTTAAAGACCATTGGAGCGACCAAAAAATAATAACATGTAAATAGGGAGTGATTGAATGGAACAACAAACACAAACAGAGCAACAGAAACAGCAGGGAACGGCATTTGTAGTATTAGGATGGATATTCTTCGCACTTTCCTTATTTATCGTTCCAATTCTTTTCGGAGCTGGAACGTTTATTATGGGCTTCCTAACATATAGAAATCGTAGTCAAGTTCATGGCACTATCCTAATGGTCTTTGCCGTTGTTGGCACAGTTTTAGGAATGCTAATTGGTTTTATTGTTGGTGCAATTGCCGCTACTGGCTATTTATAATGCCAATCTATAAACCTGCTTTACGGTGAGCCTTACTATAAATAAGTCGTTTTTTTAATAAAGTTTAGTCCAAATAATAAAAACCGAAGAATTGATTTCTTCGGTTTTTATTGATGTCTACCGTAACGTATTTCCGATCTAAAATAAAGCCATTGATTTTCTGTCACTTACTAAACCTCTTGAGAGAGAATATCGAAAGATCAAATTCGCTGTGACCCTTTATTGCTAGCTGGCTTAATACTTCGCCCATTACACTTCCAAATTTGAAGCCATGTCCAGAAAAGCCGCACGCGATGATGACATTGTTATTTTCAGGGTGATGATCGATGATGAAATCATGGTCACTCGACATTGTATATAAACAAGTTTTTCCTTCCCTAAAGGTCCCATTTGCTTCAGGCATATAGGTCTCTAGAAAATGACGAAGATCGCCTTCATCTGTTTCGTATTTTCCAAAGTTCTGTAAGTGCTGATCGGGATCGATTTCTTGTCCGCCATCTGTTCTTCCTACCTTAAGACCGGACCCGTTCAAGCTAGGGAATCCGTAAAACATTTTATCATTGTCGTCTACATAAAAGGATGGGAAATTGGCGGAGTCATATATGCCTTCAGGTGTTTCGAACCAGCCCACCACTTTACGGACTGGTTGAATAGGCAGCTTTAAATCCGGAAGCAGCTTGGCTGCCCAGGCGCCTACTGTAACAATGACCTTTTTAGCCCAAAAAACGTTGTCCGCCGTTACGATTTTCACTGCATCCGTACTGCTCATGTCGACTTGCTGAACGGGTGTATTAGTGACAAGCTGTGCCCCATTCCGGGTAGCGAGTTCCTTATAGGCCTGTATGGCCTTTTCACTATAGAGTAATCCTGATTCTGCTTCAAAGCAGCCTATAAAGTTATCCGGTATAGAAATGCCAGGCCATTTTTCTTTTATCTCATTTGCGTTAAGTACCTGTAATGGCAATTCATATTTTTTAGCAGCCTCAATCGTTTCATGGAGAAAGGGAGAATCGCTTGGGCCAAGTCCGAGGACCCCTGTTTTTTCAAAAACTTTATGGCCGCTTTCCCTCTCCAAATCTCCCCATAATTGTTGTGCACGTTTCACCAAGGTAACATACTGTCTGCCTTCACCATAGGCGTGACGAATCAAGCGGGTATCTCCGTGATGGCTTCCATGATTATGTGGCGGATCGAAGGCATCAATTAATAATGTCTTAACTTTTTGTTGTGCTAAAAAAGCACCAGCAGCCATTCCCATAGTCCCAGCGCCAATTATTGCTACATCAAAAACAGGTTCTCTGGTCATCTCATTTCTCTCCTACTCTTTATCATAATACTGGCCTGTTTAGAAGAAAACAGGCCAGTGGAAAAGTTAGTGCTTTTATTAATTTTGTTTGTAGTCATCAAGGAAAGAGACTGGTTTTATGACAGGAACAGCAGCGCCTTTGAAGTGTGATTTGATAAAGTCTGTAACTTCTTTGGAATGATAAATATCTACGATTTCTTTGAATGATTTGTCATCTTTGCGTGATGTCTTGGCAGCGATGATATTAACGTACGCTTTATTGTTAGCATCTTCTCTAAAAATTGAGCCAGTAGTAGGGTTTAAACCAGCATTGATAGCCATATCACTGTTGATAATGGAGGCAGCTGCATCATCTAAACCACGTGGTGTTTGAGCAGCATCAACAGGTGTAATGACCAAGTTTTTCGGATTCTTTTCAACGTTTTCTAATCCGCCAGCACCGGTAAAGCCTTGTTTTAAAGTAATTAATCCTGCTTTTTGCATTAATAGAAGGGCTCTTCCTAGATTAGTAGGGTCTTTTGGAATAATGACTTGGTCCCCATTTTTAATGTCATTGATAGTTTTTACTTTTTTAGAGTAGATTCCCATTGGCCAAATATTGGTTGTTCCAACTGCCGATAGTTTTAGATTGCGCTGTTTTTTAAAGTCATCAAAATATACGACTGTTTGGAAGGCATTAAGGTCAACTTCCCCACTATCAATCGCAAGGTTTGGCTGCACATAATCATCAAACTTAACAATTTGAACATCAATTCCTTTATCTTTCGCAAGCTTTTTAACAAGTTCCCATGTTGGTGCTTCCGCTGTTGTAGTTGCTACCTTAACTGTTTTGCTATCGCTGCTTTTGCTGGATTGTGAGCTGCATCCAGATAGTAAAAGCAGTAATCCAAATAAAATAATGGCAAATTTCTTCATTGATATGATTCCCCCATGTTTTTTTTATGATAAAAAGGACTACCTTTGATCAACATTCTTTAGATGATTTGAATAAATTGGCTATTTCCTTCTCATTTTTTTAGATAGAAGGTTCCCAAGTGATTGAACAAGTTGAACCATAATGACTAATGTAATAACAGTGATCACCATGACCTCTGTTTTGAACTGATTATACCCATATGTGATGGCTAAATCACCGATACCCCCGCCGCCAACTGCTCCTGCCATTGCGGAAGCACCTATTAATCCAATCGTTGCAATCGTTAATGCTAATACGATTGAGCCAAGGGCCTCAGGAAGGAGAAATCTCCAAATGATCTGCCAGGGTGTAGCACCCATTGCTTGTGCTAATTCAAGTGTGCCTTTATCGACTTCGAGGAGTGAGTTTTCCACTAACCTTCCTATATAAAAAGCGGTATATAGGACTAGCGGCACAATGGCAGCTGTAGTACCAATGGATGTCCCTATAATCAATCGTGTGAACGGTATAATTGCTACAACCAGGATAATAAATGGAATGGAACGAAAGATATTGATAATGACGTTCAAAATATTGAAAATAATGGAATTCTGTAAAATACCATTTTCTCTTGTAATGACTAAAACAACACCAATTGGTATTCCGATAATAACGGATATAATGAGAGCAACTATGACCATATAAAGAGTCTCGTTAATTGAACTAAAGAACTCAGGCCAAAACCAAGACCAATCAAATGGCATCTTCAGACACCTCCCTAATAACAGCATTATGTTCCCTTATATAGTGCACAGCACGCTGAATTTCTTCTTCATCACCTTTAAATTCAACCAGTAAGTTCCCAAATGGACTACCTTGAAGCTCCGTTACCATGCCATGAATTACATTTAAATCAATGGAAAAGTTCTTTGCAGTGTTGGAGATTAAAGGTATATTGGTTGAACTGCCTTTAAAGATGATTCGATAGATGTTCGTATGACCATTATTCATAATTAGTTGTTGAATCGACTTTGGGATGTTATCGTTTAGAACAGTCCGTACAAAGCTTCTGGCAATCTTAGTCTTTGGTTCGGTGAAGACGTCAATGACAGGCCCTTGTTCAACGATTATCCCATTTTCAATAACGGCCACTTTATCGCATACGTCACGGATCACATTCATTTCGTGGGTAATCATTAAAATGGTTACGCCGAATTCATCCCTAACTTTTCGTAATAACTCTAATACAGCCTCGGTGGTATTAGGGTCCAAGGCAGATGTTGCTTCATCGCATAATAGAATATCAGGGTCTGTGACTAACGCCCTTGCAATTCCAACCCGTTGCTTTTGACCTCCCGACAGCTGATCGGGATAATGATTCATCCTATCCTCTAAGCCAACGAAAGTGAGTACTTGTTCCACCTTTTTCCTGATTTCACCTTTGGGTCTGCCTTCCAAGATAAGTGGCATTGCTACGTTGTTAAAAATAGTTTTTGAATGCAATAGGTTATACTGTTGGAATATCATCCCAATCTTTTTTCTTTGTCTACGTAATTCCTTGGGAGTCTGGGATAAAAGATCTATACCATTTATAAGGACTTTCCCTGAAGTAGGGCGTTCCAATAAATTTACACAACGGATTAGCGTACTTTTTCCAGCACCACTAAAACCGACTACGCCAAATATTTCACCTTTATCAACCTGAAGACTTATTCCTTTCAATGCTTCCACTTTTTTCTCTTTGCCTTTTCCATAGCTTTTATGGACGTCTTCAAGTATTAGCAAGATAGTAATCTCCTTTCCGGAATTGTAAATTATACAAAATAGCCTCTTTCATCAGAAAGAGGCTATTTTTATCTAGACCTTATCTTTCAGAATGAAACATTCTGCAGGAATTAGCACCTTTCATTAAATGATGGTTGCTGGACGTCGTCGGGCCTGTCCCTCAGTCTCTCTGGATAAGTTATTTAATTTTAATATAATAATAATATTATGCAATATTAAGACTATTGTCAATATTTTTCTGCTATTTTCAAGTTGTAAACTATTTCTAGTATAGAAATAAAGTTATTAATAGAAAAGGAAGCAAGGGGACGGTTCTCTTGCTTCTAAGCGGGTAAACAAAAACAAATATTAAGATTAAGCCTGGTGAATTAATAAAGCCATCCATCCACGTGAGATACCATCATCTGTAGAATAGAATTAGCTGAGAATGAAGAATTGAAAGATCAGATTGTAATGGTTTCATCTCTTTAACATGGACAGAAAAAAGATTGGGATCGATTGTACTTAAGCCAACAGCTCAGTTTTGTTCAACAAGACTGAAAGGATTTGAATTAATCTTGATGAACCGTACCATAAGTAAATGAGGTCTTTTCTGAAAACAGATACAGCACCATTCCATCATAGTTTAGAAGGTGCTGATTTGCTTATATGAACAAAAGGGTTTGGCCTGCCAAGCCCTTTTTGTATTCTTTGATCAAATGAGCACAACTTAATTTATTTTTCAAAACAAACGCGAATTGTCAACCGCAGTTAATGTTTGGTTGACAATTAACATGAAATTGAATATTATCATAATTAAATTAATTACATATTTATTTTGAGGAGAATGTAAAAATGAAACTTAAAGAAATTACCTTTGTAGCGGTGTTTGCTGCGGTCATGGGTGCTCTAGGTATCGTTCCGCCTATTAATCTTTCGTTTACACCCGTACCTATTACATTGCAAACACTAGGTGTTCTTCTTGCAGGTGGAGTATTAGGGGCAAGATTAGGAGCAATGAGCCAAACTGTCTTTTTACTACTAGTTGCTGTTGGAGTACCTCTTTTATCGGGAGGTCGAGGCGGATTAAGTGTATTTGTTGGACCGAGTGTTGGTTATTTAATTTCTTGGCCCATTACAGCATTCGTTATTGGATATCTATTATCACGTATAGAAAATTTAAAACTACACCATGTTTTATTTATTAATCTGACAGTTGGAATCCTGCTTATCTATTTAATTGGTATCCCTGTTCAAGCATTGATCATGCACATTTCGGTATTAAATGCTGTAAAAGTAAGTTTAGTATACCTTCCTGGGGATGTGTTAAAGGCTGTACTAGCTTCGATTTTAGTTTACAGACTAAGAAAGCACCCCGTTTTTTCAAGATCACTAGCAGCGAGCTACTCTAATAATGTAACTAAAAATATTTAAATCTAAAGAGACACCTTGAAGTGTCTTTTTTTATAGAGGTGATAATGATGGGCAATATAACTGAATCATATGAAACTTCCGCTAAAATTTTCCCCAACAAATTAGCCATCCATACTAATCATCAACAAATCAATTATCAAAAATGGAGTGAATTGGTCAATCAAACGGCAAATTGGCTTTACTCACTACATTCAGAAAACAAAACAATAGGAATCCTTCTGCCTAATGGACTCCCTTTCTTGCAACTCTTTGCAGGTGCATCCAAGGCTGGTTGGATTGCAGTTCCCTATGATTTGAAATGGAAAACAACTGAATTAGAAAAGAGAATAAAACTTTTCAATCCTTCGATCATTGTCACAACAAGAGAAATTCACTATCAGATTAAACATATTATTCCAAATGTAATGAGTTTGGATGACAGTTTACGGGAAATCTCCCGGTTTGAAGTGAACATAATTAGGTATACTCAAGAAAATTTGCCTTTTTATATTGGCTTCACTTCTGGCACAACCGGAAATCCAAAAGCATTTGTTCGTTCCCAGGATTCATGGATGGCGAGCTTTGATTGTAACCGTTTCGATTTCGAAATAAATGAATATGATCATGTTTTAATTCCTGGATCCTTAATACATTCTCACTTTCTATATGGAGCTATTAGCACTTTGTATTTAGGGGGTACCGTTTATCTATTAGACAAATTTTCTCCTATTGAAGGGCATTCATGGATACAATCTTATCCCATTACAACGATGTATGTCGTTCCAACAATGGTAGAAGCATTTCTGAAACAAGGAATTCAAATCAATAAGTCTATAAAACTCCTTTCATCGGGTGCAAAGTGGTCTGAAAGAACGAAATTAGAAATCTATCATATATTTTCAAATATAACCATGTATGAGTTTTATGGGGCCAGTGAATTGAGTTTCATTTCTGTACTTTCTGATCGAGATGGTATGCAAAAGGCAGCAACCGTCGGGAAGCCTTGTTACGGCGTAGAGGTACAAATACGGCTGCAAGATCAGGTCTTAGCAAAGCCTAATGAGATTGGAAAGATCTATGTAAGAAGTGGACTGATAATAAATGGATACATGGATCACGATGGAAGCACAGTTCAATCGATTCAGGATGAAGAGGGATGGGCTACGGTCCATGATATGGGCCATTTTGACGAAGAGGGCTATTTATATATTACAGGCCGTGAGCAAAATATGATTTTATATGGAGGAATCAATATTTTTCCTGAAGAAATAGAGAAAGTGATTTCCTTACATCCGGATGTCGAGGAAGTTGCTGTAATTGGTCTGCCAGATTCGTATTGGGGTCAGGTTGTGGCTGCGGCAGTAAAAGGAAAGGGCAGCCCAGTAGAGTTAAAAAGACTTTGTAAGAAGTATTTGTCTTCTTATAAAATTCCACGCAAATGGTTTTTTCTATCTGAAATACCATATACAACGAGCGGAAAGATTGCTCGTGCTGAGCTAATAAAACAAATGGAAAGCAAGGTGACCAGTGATTAAAAGAGCAGTAATTGTCCATGCAAAACGTACACCAATTGGAAAAATGAGTGGGATTTTACGGGATATTCAGCCACATGAGCTTGCAGTTCCTCTTCTCCAGCATTTAGCGAATGGATTAGAAGAAAAGATTGATGACATCATTTTGGGGAATGTTGTTGGACCAGGTGGAAACGTAGCCAGGTTTGCTGCATTAGAAGCAGGATTACCTCTCTCTGTAACGGGACTTACAATTGACCGTCAATGCAGTGCAGGGTTAGAAGCGATTCGAATGGCATGTTACTATATTCAAGGTGGAGCTGGTCGTTGTTACATAGCTGGTGGTGTAGAAAGCACAAGCACCTCTCCGTTTCCATCAAGAGCGAAATTTTCTCCTGAAAAAATTGGCGACCCCGATATGGGCGTTGCCGCAGAATATGTGGCAGAAAAATATGCTATTTCAAAAGAAATGCAGGATGAATATGCACTATTAAGTTACAAGCGTAGCTTGGAGGCGTATGAAAAAGGGTATTTTACTCAAGAGATTATTCCGATTGGGGATTACCATCAGGATGAAGAACTGCTTAGGAAAAGAAAGCTGGAAGTACTATTAAAAAGAGCGAAGCCCATATTTAAAAGGAACGGTACGGTTACAGCAGCGAACAGTTGCGGTATTCATGACGGAGCTTCAGCTGTTCTTGTCATGGAAGAAAGTATAGCATTAAATAATGGTTTCCGGCCTATCCTGCGATTTTTGGATAGTGAAATCTCAGGTGTCCATCCCAATTATCCTGGGGCAGCCCCTATTCCGGCTATTCAAGCCTTATTAAAAAGAAACCGGTTAACTATTGCGGATATTGACTTAATTGAAATAAACGAAGCTTTCTCTTCGAAGATAGTCGCCTGTATGAAAGAACTTTCTATTCCTTGTGACAAAATAAATGTTCGCGGAGGAGCTTTAACGTTAGGACATCCTTATGGGGCTTCGGGAAGTATCCTGATAACGAGGCTTTTCTCCGAAGTTCAAAGACGAGAGAATGTCAAATATGTACTAGCGGCAATAGGCAGCGGTGGAGGAATCGGCTCAGCAGTCCTCTTCGAGGTGGCAATATGAAAACGAAGGAGTATGAAATTATTTTTACTCAAGAAGATGTACAACCATTTGTCCAATTAATTGATGAGCAAATTTCTATCTATCAGAGTCTTGGTGGGGCAAAAGACGATGGTCCCGAAACGATTCCTCTTCCTCCAACCATGCCAATGATGGCTTATAAATGGATTGAAACTCCTTTGGAGCTTCAACAGCCTATTATTCATCGAAAACAGAAATGTATCCAACATCAAAGAATGTATATGGATGAGAACTATAGAGCGATAGTTGAAGTCACAAATCCATTTCAACGTCAAAATCTTACTTTTATTAAACAAACTCTCTATTTATATCATAATGATGGACAACTTTGTTTTGAGGGAGTATCGGATTTGATTTTGGGAGGTTTGACATGAAAAAACTTGCCTTTAAAATTACCGAAGAAGAGGTTGAACAATATGCGGTCGTTTCAGGTGATAACAATCCCATTCATTTTGATATAGAAGCGGCGAAACAACAAGGATTTTCTAATAAAATTGTCCATGGAATGTTAACAGCGGCTAAAGTGTTAAGGATGGTTTCGAACGAAATTCTCACTCCTCAAGAGTGGGTGTGTCAGCATGAATTTACATTTACCTCACCAGTTTATTTGGGAGATCAAATAACTCTGACTATCAAACAAATGGAGCCTAAAATCAGAATAGAAGGTAAATGCGGGGAAAAAGTAGTCATAAAAGGATGGTTGATCGTAACCAGATGAAATCCTCAATGATCATAAAAAACAAATGACAAGTCGTGCGAACATATAGCATCGCACGATTTGTTTCGTAATGGAAAAATAAAAGTTACATAGCCTTGTTCTTAATAAGATGAATCCCATTTTGATGCGTTATGGTGAACCGTACCATAAATAGGTGTGGTTTTTTATTTTTATTCGATCGTTCTTAAAAGTACAATATTCCTTAATAAAGTTCATACAAAAAACACTGCAACCCACGGTAAGGGTTGCAGTGCGATATTTAGGTTAGGCCTGTATCTGGGCATGTTAGTTTATTATGGTTACCTTTACTTGTTTTACTCCAAAATTTATTGCATCATGTTCAGAAGGAATAAAGATATCAATTCGATTTCCTTTAATAGCTCCACCGGTATCTCCAGCGACTGCTTCACCGTATCCCTCGACATACACTTTACTGCCAAGCGGTATAACAGATGGATCAACTGCGATGACCTTTTCATTTGGGTTCTCTTTAAGGTTAATTCCAGTAGCGGTTGTACCGGAACATCCCTCACACGAAGCCGTGTAGGCAGTTGCTTTCATCGTAATTTCCTTTGAACTTGTATTACTCGTTGGTGGAACTGGTGCCACAGGTGCACTTTCCTCTGAACTTTTATTACTTGTTGAAGCGGCTGATGCCACAGGTGCACTTTCATTTGATGTTTGTGCAGCAGGCATAACATTTTTTGCTGTTACAGCGCTAGTAGTATTTAAACTATCAAAGATTAATAGATTTAATCCAGGATGAATGAGATCGGTATGTAATTCATTCCACTCTTTAAGTTGAGAAACAGTTATATGATTATTCATGGAGATGTCCCATAATGTGTCACCTTGTTTAACAATATATTGTTTATCCGGTGATATGGTTAGGATATCTCCGGGGTGTATAAGATCCGTAGTAAGTTGATTCCACTTTTGGATATTTTTCAAAGATGTATTATTTTCACGTGAGAGATCCCAAAGGGTATCCCCTTTTTGTACTGTAATCGTTGAAGCTTGTACGTTAGCACTTACAGTTACTGAGAGTACAGTAACTGCTATAATTGTTATCATTTTTTTAAGCATTCTTTTACCCTCCGTGTTCTTTGGCTGCCAATTTTCCATAATAGTAACATAGATATTTCTGAAACAAAGAACAGGGAGATGTTAAATCGTTTACATTCGTGGCGTTTATATTGCAATAATATTTCATAAATGTGTGAATATTCAAAAATATACTCACTAAAGTACCTTTCAAACATTTTGGTAAGAAGACAAGAAATCTTGCAGAATGCACTGGTTTTCAGTGGATCCAAATAGATTGATATTTCAGTTCCGCTTGAGGAAAATCATTTTGGAAGTAGAATATACAATAGAAGCATGGGGACGGTTCTTATGCTTCTTTTTATACAGGTTTGGTTCTATGTGGATTTTGAAGAAAAAAAGGGGAGCGGTACTTCATCAGGTTGTGCCATTTGTAGAACAAGAACCGTCCAGTGTGCATCTACACTTAGGGGAGAGCTTCATGAGAGGTTTCCTTATAGGACTACATATCTTTTATGAGAAACAACTGTCCTATTATTTTCAAAGTTACGACCAGAGCAATTTTCGAATATTTCAACTATGACCGAGTTCTCTCCAACTTTCTCCACCTTACCTTTAATACCATTAATCGTAACAATATTGTCTCCCACCATTGCTTTTTTCAAATACATGATCACCATTCCTTTCATGATTATATAGTGGAATTCTAAAAGAAATTATTAATTTATAGGCATTTTACCTGGAAAAAGGTGCTATGTCATAGAAACTGTAAGATTATCTTTCATAAAAATACGGGGACGGTTCTCATGCTTCCGAAGCATGAGAACCGTCCCCGTGCTTCTCTTGTCAATTTAAGTTAAGCGATTACCCATATAAAACATCCAAATTTGTACGGTACTAGATTACAAGTGACATAAATGAGCAAAATTTAAGATTTCCTTTCCTTTTTATAGAAGGGATCTTCGACGGCTTTTGCCATAGTCTATATGTTTAGAAGATTAATATAAATAGTATAACAACATAAGACAAAAAATTATTAGAATTTTAAAAATGTTGTTGAAAATGATTTGGGCTTGGAATATAATGGACACAAGGTAAGCGCTTTCCCGTAATAAAATGGGATTGATGGGAATTTAAGCAATTTTCTATTTACTTATGTATAAAGCGCTTACTCTACATAAATTTAAAGAGGTGGATGGAATGAAGAGGAAGATCAGATTAGGTTTGGCTTTATTGGTATCTTGCTTGCTTCTATTAGTTTCAGCTTGTTCTAATTCAAGTTCAGGACAAGCATCATCATCGGGGTCTAAAAAAATCCAGTTTTTTGTATCTGGCGATACGGTTGAAGGTGGGGCTTTAACTGAAATGGCCAAAGAATATAAAAAAGAAACTGGAGTAAACGTTCAAGTTGTTGATGTACCGTACAGTGACTTTGTTACAAGGATTACAAACATGGTGAAATCAGGAAACCCACCTGCATTAGCAAGGGTGACAGGATTTAGTCCAATTTGGAAAAATAAGCTGGCTGACTTAACCTCCACTTTGGACAGTAAAGGGGTAGACAAGAAATTGGCCATCACCTTAAATGATAAGGCTGTAGCCCTTCCAATCGATTTAACAGCTGTCGGTTTATATATTAATAAGGATTTATTTGATAAAGCCGGTGTAAAAGTTCCGACAAGTGAAAAAGATATTTGGACTTGGGACGAATTTATCAGTGATTTAAAGATCGTCCTAGATAAAACAGATGCGAAATATGGCCTAGTTATGGATCCGTCTTCTCATCGCTTAAGTTCATTCTTATACCAATTTGGAAGTAAAGGATTTGTGAATGAGAACGGAAAATACACCACAAATGCAGAAACCAAAAAAGGCTTGGAAACCTTCGTTAAGTTAAATGACAATAAAATGATGCCAACCTCTGTTTGGTTATCCGGCCAGGATGCATCAGCTATGTTCAAAAGCGGACAGGTTGCCGCCTATTACTCTGGTAACTGGCAGTTAAAAGATTTTGACAAAAATATTAAAAACTTCAAATGGCAATCTGTTTATATGCCATACGAAAAGGTTCGTTCTACTAACCTAGGTGGTAACTATGTTATTCAATTCAAAGGATCTGGGGTAGAAAAGGAAACCAAGAAATTTATTGATTGGTTATATACAAAAGAAAATTATGCAAAAATGGCAGGTTTAGGCGGCTATCTTCCAGTAGTTGATGGAGCCAATGTCGATTACCATGCAAGCGAGACCGCTACAAGTGCTTATGATGTTTACCGCAATGAAATCAGCTCTTCTGATCCAGTTGCCGCTGTAGCAAGATCGGTTAATGATAAATTACAGCTAACTTCTGATAAGCAAGCTGTAGATGCTCTAAAACAAGAGGTCATAAAAGTTCTAAATAAAGAAGAATCTATCGATCAAGCGATTAGTAACGTTGAAAAGACATTTACGGACCAATACGCAAAATAATAAATAATGAGAGGGAATATTGGATTTTCTTTTATTCCCTCCCTATTAAGTGAGGTATTAGAATGGAACGCTATACATATCAAGTTCAAACCAACCAAGCGATGAATCGTTGGATTTATACTGATTTAAACATCGAACCCTATGACTCTAAAAAAGATACGTTTGAGCAGCCTGTTAATTTGACGGAAGAATATGTACAAATTGAATATCCTGGCAGAAAGCAATTTTTAAAAGAGCGCTTAAGTAAAGATATTAAAATGACCGATTCAGCGTTCCAGCATATTTATTTTCCTTTTGAAAACACACGCTTTGAGTTTTCTTCATTTATTCCAACTCCACACCTGTTAAGTGTTTACGGTAAAACCTATATCGTTACAGAAAAGGAAGAAACCCTTCCTTTTACGCTCAGTACCTGCGGCAGTGTAGAGATTTGGGTCAACAATAGTAAACAAATTAGCTACACTCCTTATACAAGAAATCTAGCCTCCTATACACCCATTCAATTGAATCTAGAAAAGGGAACGAATGAGATCGTTATTTATATGGATGATCTGGCAGAAAGAGATGTCAATTATTTCATGGAACTGCGTTATACGGGTGAAAAGAAGTTAGATGCCTACATTCCTGTCAATGCGTCTCCGGAAAAAATAAAGAAGGCAGAAGAATTGTTGACCTCTTTTTATTTTTCAAAAGATCTCTATGATTCTGGCAGTCTGGAAATCTATCATGATTCAGCGCATATCGACTTGTTTCCCCATCTGTTTGTGAATGTCAATCGCAATCATTTATTAAATCCGGTCTTAGTAAAACAATCAGCTGACGATACCGAATCATCCTATGATTATTTCTTTCAAGTGAATAACCTGGATGAAAACAAGATTACGCTGATGCCAATCAGCGAACTTGCCTCCAATGGACTTGCCTATTTTAATATTGGCGTCGTTGTGGATGGTGAAGTGGAGATTAGCAGAAGATTGGTGACTTCTATTTTAGCAAATGATTATTCCTTCAGATCCTTCTCGGATGATTTGTCCGAAAGAAAGAAGGAGATATTGGAGTTCTTTGTGGAAAGGGATTCTCTTGACTTAAATGTAGGGATTGCTCTGACACACCTCAATGGTACGGTCGATGCCCGTGCGATTGAACATATTAAAAGTTGTTTTAACGAGATTGAGAAAAAGGGCGACTGTGCTGATTTCAGGCTCGCTCCATTGCTTGGGTTTACGATTAAGTATCAGGACATCATCCCAGCCGATTTTCATCATGAAATCGAGGAGCTTGCCGTTAATTTCAGATATTGGATTGATGAGCCTGGAAATGATGTGATGTGGTATTTCAGTGAAAATCATGCCTTGCTTTTCCATATTTCACAGTACCTTGCAGGACATATGTATCCAGAAAGACAGTTTACCGTCAGTAACAGAACCGGAATAGAACAATATGAAATCGGTAAAAAGCGCCTGGAAGAATGGTTTGACGTCTTTTTCAAGTATGGTTTTTCCGAATGGAACTCAACCACCTACCTTCCAATCGATTTAATTGGGTTCTTCAGTCTCTATGAATCTGCACCAGACGCCTCAATTAGGGATTTGGCGAAAAAAGCGTTAGATATCACCTTTGAAATTATTGCGATTAATCTTCAAGGCAAAACAATGTCCACGACCTACGGGCGGGTATATGAACATGATTTAAAGGCGATGGAGCTGGGTGAGGTAGCGAATCTTTCCTTTATCGCATGGAAGAAGGGGAATTTAAACCATGCGCTGAGATCAACCACCTTATTCTGTATCTCAGACTACACTCCACCTCAATTAGAGCAGAATTTTATCGAAGACGAATCAAAGGCGCTTGTTTCACAGTACTTACAAGGAATTAAGCAGGTTTATACCTATAATTACAAAACGAAAAATTATGTTATGAGTTCAGCCATTAACTTCAACGCTTTTAAACGAGGTCACCAGCAGCATGCCATGAATATCGCATTAGGTCAGGATAATACCCAAGTCTGGATTAATCATCCGGGAGAATCGGTGTATAGCGGGGAAAATCGGCCTAGCTTCTGGGCAGGGAATGGAATCAGCCCGAATATCCGTCAGTATAAGCAGTACATGCTGATGGAATACCGGTTAAAAGAACCTTTCCTTCCATTCGTTCATGCGTATCTCCCTTTCTGGAAGCTGGATGAGATCATTGAAAACGGCAATTGGCTGTTCGGAAGGAAGGACCAAACTTATCTAGGAATCTACTTCAGCCAGGGCTTTGAAAGAATAAAAGAAGGTGCAGTCGCTTATCGGGAAGTTCGGGCATACGGGACTTCGCACAAAATCGTGTGTATCTGTTCTTCGGAATATGAACATAACACCTTTATTGATTTCATTCAGGAACAAATGGGATCTGAAATTAACTTCACAAACGAGGAGTGGTCCTATCAGAATAAACAGGTTGGCACATTGACCATGAAGGAGGAGGAATTGTATGTCAATGATCAAAAAGTCGAGTATAACGCCGGATACCGATTTGACAGTGAATTACTCGAGTGTCAAACAAGTAAACGTTAAGAAAGCAGCATCGAGGAGAAAGGATCGAAATCAAAAATGGGCTCTGGCCTTTGTCATCGTGAACATGGTTTTATTTACTTTGTTCTTCGCCTGGCCGGCCATCCTGGGTATCTATTATTCTTTTACAGATTATGCCGGGGTAGAGGCACACTTTATTGGTTTGCAAAATTATATCAACCTCTTCCACGATTCTAGTTTTTACAAAGCACTTGGGCGGACGTTTACGTATACGATTATCGGTGTCCCAACATTGTACGTAAGTTCTTTATGCATCTCGCTGCTATTGGTCAGCAAATATACCAAAGGGAAGTCAGTGGCAAAAGTCATTTTCTTCCTTCCCTGGCTGATTTCACCGATTGTAGTAGGGGTTATTTTTCGCTGGATGTTTGGAGAAGATTTCGGGTTTATTAACTATATCATTCAACTGATGGGATTTGATCCTGTTCATTGGTCTACAGATGGTAATTTAGCGCTTTTAACCGTTTTGATTGCGTCAGCATGGGGAGGAACGGCTTTCAATATGCTGATCTTCATTTCCGCCCTGCTCAATATCTCTAAGTCCTATTACGAGGCAGCAGAAATTGATGGAGCGAATGGCTGGCAAAAGTTCTTCCATATTACCTTGCCGTCATTAAGGCCCACTTCGTTTATGGTCATCATGCTATCGTCGATCGGTTTTATGAAAGAATTCGCGTTAGTACAGTCACTGACAAACGGCGGACCAGGAAATGATAATACGTTTATCGTTCAATACATTTATCAGACAGGATTTAACAATCAGAATATCGGATATGCCAGTGCCGTATCCATGATATTATTTATCATCCTGCTGCTATTTGCCGTCATTAATCTAAAGGTTGAAGAGAGGGGTAAACAATGATATATCGAAATAGGCTCACAACCGTTCTCCTTACTACCATTATGGGGTTATTAGCACTCTTGTTCTTAGTTCCTGTTTTATGGTTCTTATTAAGTTCCTTTAAACCGGGAAGTGAATTGTTTTCCTATCCGCTTCATATTTTTCCAAAAAAGTTTTCATTTGAGAACTATGAATATGCTTGGAAAACCATGGAATTTACGAAATATGTGGGGAATACGCTGATTGTCACAGTGGCCACAACGGCCTTGACCATCCTTGCGAGTGCTTCCTGCGGGTTTGCCTTGGCAAAATACCGATACAAATGGCTGACGGTGTTCTTCCTCTGTATCCTAACTACGACCATGCTGCCGACGGAAGTGATCATGAATCCAACCTTCATGGTGATTCAAAAGCTACACCTTTATGATAGTTTATGGGGATTAATTATTCCTTCCATCAATACAGCAACCGGGATTTTCATGTTTAGACAGTATTTCATGACAGTACCTGATGATTTAATAGAAGCAGCCAGAATTGACGGAGCGAGCGAAGGCCGAATCTTTTTTAGACTGATGTTGCCGATCGCGAAGCCGATTGTCATTACCTTAGCAATTTTATCGTTCCAATGGCGCTGGAATGACTACATTTGGCCGTTAATCGTTATTAGCGATCCGAACAAGTATACGATTCAAGTCGCGTTAAGAAGTATCGTTGGGGCAAACAATATTGATTGGGTCTTGCTGCTATCCGCTTCCGTTATTTCGATTCTTCCGATGGCGATTTTATATGCCGTCTTCCAACGGTACATTATGGATACAGGAGCTAGTTCAGGATTAAAAGATTAAGTGAGGTGATGAAGGGTGACAAAAGTACTAGACGATGTGCGTGAAGCTGTGTTAAAAATAACGAACCAGCTGCTGCATTTAAAACGACCTTCCAATGAGGATTCTTTAAAAGAAGTGGGCGATGGCGAAAAAATCGGCTACTTCCCAAGGGACTTTGGAATGGAAGAGTGGGATTGGCCTCAAGGAGTTGGACTGCTGGGTTTGAAAAATCTAGCTGGGGATGATGCCTTTCCAGATTACAGTAAATATATTAGGAACTGGGCAGAAGATCAAATTCAGCGCGGTTTACCGCTTAAAAATATCAATACGACTGCCCCAATGTTAACTTTAATGGACTATGAAGAGAGGGAAGCCCTGGCTTTGGAATGGGTCGACTGGGTAATCAACCAGGCGCCAAGAACAAAAGAAAACGGGCTTCAGCATGTAACCTCTGGTGATACTAAACATGATTTGAAGCTGAATGAAGGACAAATCTGGATTGACACCTTGTTTATGGTGGTTTTGTTCTTAAGTAAAATGGGGATTAAATATGGTCAGCAAGCTTGGATCGATGAAGCGGCTTATCAGGTGAATCTTCATATTGACCATTTGTTTAATAGAGAAGATTCTCTTTTCTATCATGGATATGATTTTGAGAATGACCATCATTTTAGTGAGGCATATTGGTGCCGCGGGAACAGCTGGTATACCTTAGCTGCCCCGGAATTAATTGAAACATTAAAAGGCAAACTATCTTCTGAGGCTTATGAGAAGATGGCTGGTACCTTTAAAGCACAGGTGGACCGATTAGTGGCATTACAGTCTGAAAATGGGTTGTGGCATACGCTTCTTGATGATTCGGATAGCTATACCGAAGTTTCCGGTTCGAGCGCGATTGCGGCAGGAATTTTAAAAGGAATTCGTTTTGGCTTATTGGACTCCAGCTATCTTGAGGTTTGTCGAAAGGCAGTCGAAGCGGTCTTGGCTAACATCGCTGAGGATGGAACCGTCTTAAATGTTTCTGCCGGTACAGCGATTGGAAAGGAAAAGGAAGATTATAAGAAAATTATTATTGCACCGACTGCCTATGGGCAGGCATTGGCCATTGTGCTGCTTTCCGAGGTTCTTCAACATAAGGGTTTGTTGAACGGTTAAACAAAGTAGTATAATGATGAAAATGACTTCATATAGTGGGAGAGGAGGAGAATGCCATGAAACCTACTATTTATGATGTAGCAAAAGAGGCCAATGTGTCGATTGCTACGGTATCGAAAGTGTTAAATAATACAGGCCGGATCAGTGAAAAAACAAAAAATAAAGTTCTGGGAATTATGAAGGACCTAGATTACCAGCCAAGCAGTGTTGCTACCGCTTTAACAGGGAAAAAGACTTTCACGATTGGAGTACTGGTTCCTGATATCGCGAACCCATTCTTTGCGGAAGTAGCCAGGGCACTGGAAAATAATGCACGAGAATTGGGTTATTCGATTATTTTGTGCAGTACCGATTATCAGCTGGAGCGTGAGCAAGATTATCTTGATCTGCTAATCAAAAAACAAGTGGACGGAATTATCATTGCAACAGAGCCAAAGGATGTAAAAAAATTAAAAAACCTTCATGATCAAAACGTCCCTTGCGTTCTGTTCTCGGTCGACCACCTTGCGCTCGATTCACACGTTGTCACAACAGATGATATCAGGGGCGGATATTTAGCAGGACGTTACCTTTGTCAAAAGGGACACCGAGCTTTTGCCATTATTACCGAACCACAACGAGCAAGCGGCCGGCTGCGTGTAGAGGGGTTTAAAAAGGCTCTTGCTGACGAAGGGGTAAACCCTGCTGACGTTCAAGTGATCGAAGCCAAATCCAAAATAGAAGAAGCGAAATTGGCTGCCAATCAAATTTTTCAAATGGAAAAAAGACCAACAGCGGTTTTTGCTACCACGGATTTAATTGCTGCTGTTTTTATTAATGCGGCACGGAAAGCAGGCCTATCGGTTCCTAATGATATTTCGATTATTGGCTTTGATAATACCATCCACGCGGAAATATCTGATCCAGGTTTAACGACGATCGCTCAGCCAATTGCAAAATTAGCCAGTTATACCATGGAACAGTTGCTGGATTCGATTGAGGATCCTGGAATGCCTACAAATAGAATCATGCTAGCCCCGACACTAGTGGAGCGGGAGTCAGTGAAAGATTTAAGTTCATAATCAAGAAAGCTGACCGACAACTGTTTAGTCAGCTTTCATTTTAAAAGTAGGGTTAAGCGCTTAACTCTATTGTGGAATGATTATTCAAAATCAATCATAGAATTAGATAGTAGTAAAGCGGTTTTTTACCAAAAGAGTTAAGCGCTTAACCCGTTACACTGCAATCTATTAAAGGGAGGATGTTGAGAATGACATTGACAGTGGGGATTATTGGAGCAGGACGAATAGGAAAGATCCATGTTGATAATTTAAGAGGGATTTCTCAAGTAAGGTTGAAAAGTGTATCCGATGTAGCCATCGTTCATCTTGAAGAATGGGCAAAGGAAAAACAAATCGAAGTATTGACTACTAATTACCAGGATATTTTGAATGATCCTGAAATCAATGCTGTGTTTATCTGTTCACCGACCACTACCCATGCCAATTTAATCAAGGAAGCGGCTGCGGCCGGAAAACATATTTTTTGCGAAAAACCCGTTAGCTTTTCAGTGGAAGAAACAGAAGAAGCTCTTGCAGCAGTAGAAAAAGCAGGAGTCTTGCTGCAAGTAGGCTTTAACCGCCGCTTTGATCCCAACTTCCGTAAAATTCGTGAGCTTGTACAAACGGGCGACATTGGCACACCACATATTTTACGAATTACCTCACGTGACCCAGAACCACCAGGAATTGATTACATAAAAACATCAGGCGGACTCTTTATGGACATGGCGATTCACGACTTTGATATGGCGCGCTACATCATGGACAGTGAAGTGGTTGAAGTGTTTGCTAATGGAGCGGTGCTGGTTGATCCGGCGATTGGTGAAGCCGGCGATATTGATACCGCGATTGTTACTTTAAAATTTGCTAATGGCGCCCTCGGTGTTATTGATAACAGCCGTCGTGCTGCATATGGATACGACCAGCGCTTGGAAGTCTTTGGAGATAAAGGTGCCGCACAAGCAGATAACAACCGTGCGAATACCGTTGAGGTTTCCACTGCTCAAAATGTTTCAAAAGAAAAACCATTGTACTTTTTCTTAGAGCGTTATACGCAGGCTTATATTGATGAAGTGAATGAATTTGTAACGTCTATTTTGAAAAATAAACAGGTTATCTGCAGTGGTTATGATGGATTGCAGGCAGAACGAATTGCCAAAGCGGCCAAAAAATCGCTGGAAACCGGTGCACCGGTACAGCTGCAATCTACTGATCAATCGGCGGCTATCTATTAATTTGCTGATCTTTAGTTTGGCGGAATTAACGGAGGAATCAGTACGGGAGTTGGCGGAATTCTTTCAGAAATCGACGGAATAAATAAGAATATTAGCGGAATTATTGTGGAAACAGGCGGAATTAACGTTGGAATTGACGGAATTAATCCCCATTCATGCGGAAATCCACCGGAAATCTACAGAATCATCAAACTCTACCAAAATATCTAACTTTAGAAGGAAGGATGGAAGAAATATGAACCCTCTCCAATTTAATGAGAACAGGCCATTCGACCTGATTGCCATCGGTCGTCTGTGCATTGACCTAAATGCAAATGAGATCAACCGTCCGATGGAGGAGACACGTACTTTTACGAAATATGTTGGCGGTTCACCTGCCAATATTGCGATTGGTTCAGCGCGGCTCGGCCAGAAGACTGGTTTTATCGGCAAGGTATCCAATGACCAAATGGGCCGGTTTATTACTGAATACTTAGAACAAAACCAAATCGATACAACCGGTGTAAAAATTGATCAAACGGGAGCAGTCACCGGTCTTGCTTTTACCGAAATTAAAAGCCCGGAGGAATGCAGCATTTTAATGTACCGTGACAATGTGGCCGATTTGAAGCTCCATCCTTCGGAAATCGATGAAGATTATATTAAGCAATCCAAAGCATTGTTAGTTTCCGGCACTGCACTCGCCAAAAGCCCTTCCCGTGAAGCGGTATTCCTTGCACTTGAATATGCCGTGAAACACGATGTAACGATTTTCTTTGATTTGGATTACAGGCCCTATACTTGGACCGATCAGGCTGAAACGGCAGTCTATTACAATCTCGCTGCTGAAAAGTGTGACGTGATTATCGGGACGCGTGAAGAGTTCGACATGATGGAAAAACTATTAAACATTCAAGAGTCAAATGATAATTTTACGGCATCTCGCTGGTTTTCGTATCGTGCGAAATTGGTGGTGATCAAACATGGAGGATCCGGTTCGATTGCTTATACGAAAGACGGCGCCTCCCATCGAAGCGGCATTTTCCGTACAAACGTCTTGAAGACCTTTGGGGCAGGCGATTCCTATGCATCGGCGTTTATCTACGGACTGATGAACGGTGAAGCCGTATCCGAGGCGATGAAGATGGGCAGTGCCTCAGCCTCCCTAGTGATTTCACGTCATAGCTGTTCCGATGCCATGCCAACAAAGGAAGAACTATTACAACATATGGAAACCGCGGTTTATGAACTAGCCTAAATTTTACGAAGGAAAGGGAGAGTTAAGATGACTGTTACAACTGTAAAAACGTTAAAGAACTATATTGGCGGCGAATGGGTAGAATCAACATCGGAAAAAAGTGAAGTGGTGTATAATCCTGCAACCGGTGAAGAGCTGGCGATTGTTCCCCTCTCTACAAAAGAAGAGGTCGATCAAGCTGTTCAAGCGGCAAACGAAGCCTATAAGAAATGGTCCCAGGTACCAGTACCAAAGCGCGGGCGGATTCTGTTCAAATATCAGCAGCTGCTAGTGGAGCACTGGGATGAGCTTGCTAGATTAGTAACGGTTGAGAATGGAAAAAGTTTTGCTGAGGCACAGGGGGAAGTCCTTCGGGGAATCGAATGTGTTGAATTTGCGGCAGGTGTTCCAACATTAATGATGGGCAAACAGCTTCCGGATATTGCTTCAGGGCTGGAATCCGGTATGTACCGTTACCCAATTGGGGTCATCGGCGGGATTACACCATTTAACTTCCCGATGATGGTTCCATGCTGGATGTTCCCGTTGGCCATCGCTTGTGGAAATACGTTCGTGCTAAAGCCGTCTGAGCGCACACCATTGTTAGCAGCCCGTCTTGCAGAATTATTTGAAGAAGCGGGCCTTCCTAAGGGAGTATTTAACATCGTTAATGGGGCGCATGATGTCGTTAATGGTTTGTTAGAGCACAAGCTTGTGAAGGCGATCAGCTTTGTTGGTTCACAGCCGGTAGCCGAGTATGTGTACAAAACAGGTACAGCTAACTTGAAGCGTGTACAAGCACTTGCAGGTGCAAAAAATCACTCGATTGTTCTAAAGGATGCCAATCTCGATATCGCGGTTAATCAAATTACCGGTGCAGCCTTTGGTTCTGCTGGGGAAAGATGTATGGCTGCCGCGGTCGTAGCGGTGGAAGAATCGATTGCAGATGCCTTCATTGAAAAGCTTAAAAAGGCAGCTGATGAGATCGTCATCGGAAATGGATTGGATGAAGGGGTGTTCTTAGGACCGGTTATCCGTGAGAATGCCAAGCAACGGACCCTTGGCTACATCGAATCCGGCGTTGACCAGGGTGCAGCATTGCTGCGTGATGGACGCAAGGACGAAGCGGTGAACGGCAATGGCTACTTCGTTGGACCAACTATTTTTGATCACGTAACACAGGAAATGAAAATATGGCAGGATGAAATCTTTGCCCCTGTTTTATCAATCGTACGGGTAAAGGATTTAACAGAAGCGATTGAGCTGGCAAATGCCTCTTCTTTTGCAAATGGTGCTTGTCTATTTACGGATAGTGCATCCGCTGTTCGTCAGTTTCGCGAAACGATTGATGCAGGTATGCTTGGCGTGAACATCGGGGTCCCGGCTCCTATGGCGTTCTTCCCGTTCTCTGGATATAAGGATTCCTTTTACGGCGACCTTCATGCCAACGGTACGGATGGCGTCGAATTCTATACAAGAAAGAAAATGCTGACAGCTCGTTATGTTTAAAAATGGATGTGGATGGGGCTAATCCGCTGCATCCCCTTTTTGGGTTCATTGCCCACAGAAGAGTTTTTGCTCGGGGCGGTCAAAGAACCAGGATTTTATTGCCCGCACAGAAGAGTTTTTGCTCAGGACGGTCAAAGAACCAGAGTTTCATTGCCCCAGCAGAAGAGTTTTAGCTTATGAGGGTCAAAGAAACAGAGTTTCATTGCCAGAGCAGAAGAGTGTTACCTCTAGGACGGTCAAAGAACCAGGGTTTCATTGCCCGAGCAGAGGAGTTTTAGCTGAGGACGGTCAAAGAACCAGGGTTTCATTGCCCGAACAGAGGAGTTTTAGCTGAGGACGGTCAAAGAACCAGGGTTTCATTGCCCGAGCAGAAGAGTTTTAGCTTAGGACGGTCAAAGAACCAGAGTTTTATTGCCCGCAGAGGAGTTTTAGCTTAGGACGGTCAATGAAATCCATTATTATAGTTTACTAGAAAAGCTGTTCTGTTTTAAAAAAGGAAATGAGAGGAGTTTTGATGGTGGGTACGATTCGATTGACGACTTCGCAGGCGCTAGTGAAATTTTTGAATGAGCAATATGTTGAATTTGATGGCAAGCAGCAACGGTTTGTTAAAGGGGTCTTTACGATTTTTGGGCATGGGAATGTCCTTGGCCTTGGGCAGGCATTGGAGGAAGATCCAGGTGAACTGGAAGTCTTGCAAGGACGGAATGAGCAGGGGATGGCCAATGCGGCAATGGCGTTTGCCAAGCAAAAGCACCGTAAACAAATTATGGCGTGCACGGCTTCCGTTGGTCCGGGTTCCGCCAATATGATTACGTCAGCGGCGACGGCAACTGCCAATAATATTCCTGTATTGCTGCTCCCTGGAGATGTGTTCGCTACACGCCAGCCGGATCCTGTGCTGCAGCAAGTGGAGCAGACACATGATTTATCCATTTCCACAAATGATGCCTTTCGTGCGGTCAGTAAGTATTGGGACCGGGTCAATCGTCCAGAGCAATTGATGTCAGCGCTCTTGAACGCGATGCGCGTGTTAACCAACCCTGCCGATACAGGTGCCGTTACCATCGCTTTGCCGCAGGACGTCCAAGGGGAAGCGTGGGATTATCCTGAGTCCTTTTTCGCTAAACGGGTTCATCGCATTGAGCGCCGCATGCCGTCTGTCGAAAGTGTCCGTGATGCCGTGAATCTCATTCAATCTAAACAGAAGCCTCTGATGATTCTAGGCGGCGGTGTCCGCTATTCGGAAGCGGCTGAAACCTTTCTGCAATTTTCAAAGAAATTCAACATTCCTTTTGGTGAGACACAGGCTGGAAAAAGTGGTGTCGAGAGCTTTCATCCACTCAATCTCGGTGGAATTGGCGTTACAGGGAATTCAGCAGCCAATACAATTGCAAAGGATGCCGATTTAATCATTGCCGTCGGTACAAGGTTTACTGATTTTACAACAGCTTCCAAGCAATTATTTGCAGATGCCGACGTTCTTACGATTAACATTTCTGAGTTCCATGCTGCAAAACTGGACGCCGTGAAGGTAGTGGCAGATGCCAAGGCTGGGTTAGAAGCGATTGCCGCACAACTTGGTGACTATCGCACGGCCTATGGAGTTGAAATCGAGGAAGCTAAGCAGGGTTGGGAAGAAGAGTTAACTCGACTTACTAGTATTACATATGGAGAAGGATTTTCACCGGAGGTCGCTGGGCATTTAGATGACAAGCTTCCTGAATATAAGGAAGTATTTGGTTCTGACTTAACCCAAACAAGTGTCATCGGTAAGGTGAATGAACTAATTGATGACAACTCAATCGTTGTTGGGGCATCTGGAAGCCTGCCGGGCGATCTTCAGCGGATGTGGGTTTCGAAAGCTCGCAATACCTATCATATGGAATACGGATATTCCTGCATGGGGTACGAGATTGCTGGTGCATTTGGGGCAAAGCTTGCCGAACCAGACAAAGAAGTATATGCAATGTCAGGGGATGGAAGTTATTTAATGCTCCATACTGAGCTCGTTACAAGCGTTCAGGAAGGCAAAAAAATCAATGTTGTTCTTTTTGATAACTCCGGCTTCGGCTGTATAAATAACTTGCAAATGGAAAATGGCATGGGCAGCTTTGGTACGGAATTCCGCAAGCGAAATCCGGAAACAGGTAAACTTGACGGTCCAATCATGAAGATTGACTATGCGAAAGTGGCTGAAGGTTATGGGGTCAAAACCTATTCTGTTCGCACCATGGAGGAGTTAGAAGAGGCGATTCTTGACTCTAAAAAACAAGCTGTCAGCACGTTGATTGATATTAAAGTCCTTCCGAAAACAATGACTCATGGCTATGAGTCCTGGTGGAATGTTGGTGTTGCAGAAGTTTCTAAAAAGGAAAGCATTCAGTCTGCCTATCAAAATAAAGTATCGAATCTTGTAAAAGCACGTGCTTACTAAATAGGAGGGGGAAGGGAAATGTTTCAAGATGTGAAGCTGGCGATTGCGCCAATCGGTTGGACCAATGATGATATGCCAGAGTTAGGCGGGGAAATTACGTTCGAGCAATGTGTTAGTGAAATGGCACTTGCAGGCTTTTCCGGCAGTGAGGTAGGGAATAAATACCCGCGGGACACGGAAGTGTTAAAAAAGGCACTAGGATTACGGGGGCTTGAAATTGCCAGTGCCTGGTTTAGTGCCTTTTTAACTTCGAGGCGATTTGAGGAGACCACGAAGGCATTTATCGAACATCGAGACTTTTTATATGAAATGGGTGCGAAGGTTATTGTGGTTTCTGAACAAGGCAATAGCATTCAAGGTCAGATGGAGACCCCGTTGTTTGAGCAGAAACCGGTTTTTACGGAAGAAGAGTGGAAGCGTTTAGTCGAAGGGCTGCACCTTCTTGGCGACCTTGCAGCCGAAAAAGGGATGAAAATTGTCTATCACCACCATATGGGAACAGGCATCCAAACGGCTGAAGAAATTGACCGGCTGATGGCAGAAACTGACCCAGATAAGGTCTCACTTCTATATGATACAGGTCATCTTGTTTTTTCAGGGGAAAATCATTTGCAGGTACTAAATAAACATATGAACCGTATTAATCATGTGCATTTAAAGGACGTTCGTATCGATGTAGCGAACAAGGTCCGTGATGGGCAGTTGAGTTTCCTTCGAGCGGTTAAACAAGGAGTGTTTACCGTTCCTGGCGATGGAGTGATTGATTTCAAGCCAGTTTTCGAAGCGTTAGCTGCCTCTGGCTATAAAGGCTGGTTTGTGGTTGAGGCTGAACAGGACCCGGCTATCGCTAATCCTTTAGAATATGCTTTAAAAGCACGCAACTATATCCGTGAGCAATGCGGGCTATAAAGGAGGAAACAGTGAATGTATGAAAAACTTGGTGAACTAAAACCTGGGTATACAAGCATTACCGATATGGAAGGCAAACATCCTGATATGCTGCAGGATATTGGTATTTATTCATTAGCTGTAGGTGAAACAGTCGTCTTACTAGACGAGAAAAATGAGTCTGCGATTCTTCTGCTTGAAGGAGAAGTTCGGCTGGAGTGGAGCGGGAACGCTCAAGACATCAAGCGGGAGAGTGTTTTTGAAGAAGATCCGTGGTGTTTGCATGTTCCAAAAGAGGTGGAAGTAACGATTACAGCGCTCGCTGCCAGTGAAGTGCTTGTGCAAAAAACCGATAATGACACGGTCTTTGAAGCGAAGTTGTACACGCCGGAGGATTGCGAAAGTACTGTTGCCGGCGAAGGTGTATGGAACGGGACGGCCGAACGGGTGATTCGAACCATTTTTGATTATAACAATGCCCCTTATTCCAATCTAGTTATTGGAGAGGTCATATCCTATCCGGGCCGCTGGTCCAGTTTTCCGCCGCACCATCATGATCAGCCGGAGGTTTATTATTATCGGTTTAATAAACCACAAGGCTTTGGCTGCGCAATGGTCGGACCAGAAGCCTACCGTGTGGAACATAATAGCTACATCACCATCCCTGGGAAACTGGACCATCCCCAAGCAACCGCACCTGGTTATGCCATGTACTTCTGCTGGATGATACGCCATCTCCAAAACAACCCATGGACCGACCGCATCATGGAAGAAGAACACAAATGGCTGCTCGAGCCTGGTGCGAAAATCTGGCCAGAAAAGTAAGCATGGGGACGGTTCTTGTGCTTCCTTTCTGTCCATTCTTACCACTAGATTCTGGTTGTATCTTGAAAATGACGAAAACGTGGGTCATGCAGCAGGGTGACTACTTTTTGCAGATGTTAAAAGAAAAAACGATTCGCTATTTATATCCAAGTATGCAGCACCATCTTTTACTTACACCAGCTCAGTTAGGAACAAAAGCCGGCATCATCGGTGCGGCACTTTTGACTTTAGTTAGCTTGAGAGACCTAAATTTTGATATATAGATAGGATGCGTAAACGTTAATGACAGCGGTTGTAAAAATAATGCCAACAATAGACTGGCTTACGGATCTGAATGTGTTTTGCAAAAACTTTTGAATCAAGCAAACTTTATTAAGGGGGATTAAAAAATGGAAACACGTTATGCGAACCATCCTGAGGAAATCAAAAGATATACAACAGATGAATTGCGAAAGCATTTTTTAGTGGATACACTGTTTGAAGCCGATCAAGTGCATTTAACTTACACACATGTTGACCGGATGATCTTTGGCGGGGTAACCCCTGCAAAACAAGAATTGACTATTAAACTGGATAAAGAATTAGGGGTTAATTATTTCTTGGAACGGCGTGAAATGGGGATCATTAACATTGGCGGAGAGGGAGTTGTCACCCTTGACGGTGTGGAATATGATATGGTCCGCTATGACGGCTTATATGTTGGAAAAGGGACGGAGGAAGTCTTATTCCGTTCAAAGGACGCTGCTAATCCAGCAAAATTTTATATAAACTCAACCCCTGCCCATCATAAATATCCAACCGTGAAAATTGACATTAATGAAATTAAACCGCTTGAAGCAGGGGAGAATGGGACATTAAATGAACGGAAAATCCATCAATACATCCATCCGAATGTCTGTGAAAGCTGCCAGCTTCAAATGGGCTTGACGATGCTTTCTCCTGGAAGTGTGTGGAATACGATGCCTTGCCATACGCATGAGCGCCGCATGGAAGTATACCTCTATTTTGATATGGAGCCTGATACACGTGTGTTCCATTTTATGGGCAAGCCGGATGAAACGAGACATTTAGTGCTTAAAAATGAACAGGCGGTTATATCACCGAGCTGGTCGATTCATACTGGAACCGCAACAAGTAACTATACGTTTATTTGGGGAATGTGCGGTGAAAACATCACGTATGACGACATGGATCATGTGAAGATGGAAGACTTAAAATAATCGATTTTACTAAATGGATGCAGGTGAGAGACATGAATTTAGGCGTAAGAGGCCATGATTTTCAGAAACGCCCATTAGATGAGTTAGTGAAAGTAATCGCTGACAATGGGTTAAATTGTGTTCAGTTAGTCTTAAAAAAATCTCTTGATGTTAATACCGATTTGGGCAGCTTAAGTCCAGGTTTTGCTCATCATATTCGAAAGGCGTTTTCTGCTGAAAATATCGAAATTGCCGTGCTTGGCTGCTATTTTAATATGATTCATCCTGATCAAACGGAAGGAAGATATGGAATCGAGCGATTTAAGGAGCATATCCGCTATGCTAGGGATTTTGGCTGCAGTATTGTTGCGAGCGAAACGGGCAACGTCAATGCTGAAATTTTTTATACAGAGGAAAATTTCAAAGAAGAGCCGTTCCAAGAAGTAGTCACAAGTGTACGCGAGTTAGTGGAAGAAGCTGAAAAATTTGGAGTTATTGTAGGAATAGAGGCTGGGGTGAATCATCCGGTTTATTCCCCGAAGACACTGAAAAGACTGTTAGACAGCGTCCCTTCCAATAATCTTCAAGTCGTCTTTGATCCGGTTAATTTTTTAACTATCGATAACTACCAGCATCAAGAAGATGTTTTTCAAGAGGCACTTGAGCTGTTTGGGGATAGAATCGCTGTTTTTCATGCCAAGGATTTTATCGTTGAGGGTGACAGGGTCGTTACGACAGCTGTTGGCAAAGGGCTATTAAACTATGATTTCTTATTTCCCTTAGTTAAAGCTAAGAAACCATATATTCAGATCATTATGGAGGAAACCGAAGAGCGGTTTATTGAAAGTAGTTTAATGTATTTAAGAGAAAAATATGAACGGGCATGAATTGGTAAAGGGGATGGGACAAAGATGGAATCGTTATTTACCTTAAAAGGAAAAGTGGCGCTTGTTACGGGAGCCAGCCGCGGTTTGGGGCAGGGAATGGCTGTTGGGCTTGCAGAGGCAGGTGCAGTCGTTATTGGTGCAGGTATGAGTGATATGTCAGAAACCCGAACGCAAATCGAGACTGCTGGTGGAATCTTTCATGAACTAAAGGCCGATTTGTCAGCGGAAGGTGCGGCTTCCCAACTCGCAGCGGATGCTCTTTCTATTTTGGGCCGGATTGATGTTTTAGTTAATAATGCCGGGATCATTCGCCGTGCAGAAGCGGAAAATACTGAAGATCAAGATTGGTATGATGTTATAAATGTAAACCAGCATGCTGTTTTTCAATTGTGCCGGGAAGTGGGGAAACATATGATTGAAAAAGGATCTGGAAAAATTATTAATATTGCGTCAATGCTTTCGTTCCAAGGCGGATTGCGTGTTCCCGCTTATACGGCAAGCAAGCATGCCGTTGCCGGTTTAACAAAATCATTTGCCAATGAGTGGGCTGGTAAAGGGGTAAATGTTAATGCCATTGCACCAGGTTATTTTGAGACAGATAATACCGTGCCAATTCGAGAAAATGCCGATCGCCATGCGTCCATTACCGCCAGAATTCCTCAAGGCCGCTGGGGCCGACCGGAGGATTTAAAAGGGGCTGTGGTGTTTCTGGCATCAGATGCGTCGAACTATGTAAACGGCCATATATTATGCGTAGATGGCGGTTGGATGAGCAGCTGATTTCCAGAAGGGAGCGTGGGGACGGTTCTTATGCTTCGGAAGCATAAGAACCGTCCCCGTGCTTCTATAACTTCAACTGTTCCTTTACTTCTTCGATTTGTTTAATATGTCGTTGTTCATGGAACGGTGCTGCCGTAATCCATTGGTTGGTACTCAATTGCCCAAAGGCAGGATGAGGCATGGGTGGAGCGGTTTTATCAAGCAGGGAAACGTCCTTTATGCTGCTCAGTGCACTGAGAAATTTTGCCTGGCTATTTTGTAGAATTTCTTTTAACTGCTCTAGCGTTTTCGGTTCGGCTGAAGGATGTAAGCGTTCCGGCGCGTTCAATTTCTTCGAACGATCTAGAATAATCTCCTCAAGCGGAATGTCTCTAGGTACAAAGTTTGGTTCCTGGGCAAGTCCAAGTTGAATGATCTGTGCTGCGCCGCCCTCCACAGTTGCAATATGCTGTACAATTTGCGCAATACTCCATTTGTTTTCATTCGGTTTCCAGTTCAATTGACTATAGCTGAGTCCGTCTAGTACAGATAATAGGTACTTTCGATTGGTATTTAACTGTTCTTTAATCGCTAACATGGTGATTGATTTTCCCACCTTCCATATCAAGTGTATTACCAACTTAATTATACGAGATTTTATAAAAATGAAAACACATCGCGGTCAACTTTGAAGAAGGAGTTATCTTAAACATTGTACACGTGTAGGTGGAATTGCCACAGGAGAGGATCTTTTAAATATTTGTTCCCGTGCTTTGGAAGCAAGAGAACCGTCCCCGTGCTTCTAAAAACCAGTGAAAAAATAAAAAGTAGATTAATAGGTATCTTTTTTTATAGGAACTCCTGCTGAATCATTTATAGGAATATCTTAACATGTTTGTTGTATTTGTCGTCCTTTATGCACTTAGTTGTGTAGGTGAAAGGAAATGATTAATTTAGTACATGGCGAAATAGGAAATTGACGATCATCCATAAGGGGATGGATAAAAGGATACCCCCATAAACATCCTAAAACAAATTTCCCTCCATCATCATTCTCTTTCCTATTTTTCACTCCATTGTGTGCATGCTAATTAGCCTAATCATTAAACAAACCGAAGGATTAATTTTACCCAACCAAATAATACGAGCCATAAAGGAACACTTAGGGTAGCTCCCCACATTAAACCTACAAATAAATTCCCTTGCTTCTCCATAAGTCCTCCTATAGATAGTCTTTAATCTCCTATTTGTTTATTAAATAAGGTAGGAATTCAATTCCTCACCCTCAGACATAGTCCTTATTATTCCATGGAAGGAAGGTGTTTAGTCTCATATATTGGTGAATTGGGAGAGGGAAGTAAAACATCAGAAAGGAAAACGCCTTGGTATTACAATTGATCAAGTCATTCTTCTCGAACAGAAACGGAAATAGAGGAGCCTCGGTTTACAGGATTAATACAAAAAAACTCCTTTCACTTAAATGAAGGGAGTTTTTAATGTTATTCGTGGTTTGTGAATAATATTACTATTTTTTATATGTTAAGAATTATTATTTAAACAACGTTTACCTTAATTTTTTCATCAATGACTTTTTGAATAGTCTGGTTATCCCCAATTAAGGTAATCTCGCCAAACGGCTGATTTTCCCCTATTTTAACATTAGCTTCAATTACCGTTCCCGTACCAACAACGGCTCGGTTAATCACCGCATTTTCACCGATAATGGTATTGGGCAAAATAACGGAATCCTTAATAACAGCTCCCTTGCCTACAGTAACTCCATAAAAAAGAACTGAGTTTTCTACCTTTCCAAACACCTTACAGCCTTCACTTATCAAAGATTGGTGTGTACTAGCATTTCCGTCCAAATAGGTTGGCGGCTGGGAGGTTTCTTGAGTATAAATAGACCAGTCTTCATTTTGTAAGATGGGATTGCTTTTAAAGGAAAGTAGATCCATATTCGCTTCCCAGAGACTATCAATGGTTCCGACGTCCTTCCAATATCCTTTGAAACCATAGGCCTGTAATTTGCGATTATCATTGATCATCGCAGGGATAATGTCCTTACCAAAATCCTTAGTAGAGAGTGGGTTTTTTTCTTCTTTTTCTAAATATTTTTTTAACAGTTCCCATTTAAAAATGTAAATCCCCATAGAGGCGAGGTTTGATTTGGGGTTTTCTGGTTTTTCTTCAAAATCTAATATTTCTTTTGACTCGGGATTAATATTCATAATGCCAAATCTATTCGCCTCATTCCATGGTACGTTTATGACAGAAATGGTGGCGTCTGCTGATGTTTTTATATGCTGCTCTAGCATTTTACTATAATCCATCTTATAAATGTGATCTCCGGAAATAATGAGAACGTGCTCTGGATTGTAATTTTCAATGTATCTTAGGTTTTGATAAATGGCGTGTGCGGTGCCTTCATACCATCTTTCACCTGACTCACATTGATAAGGCGGAAGAATGGTAACGCCCCCACTTTTTCGATTTAAGTCCCAGTGCTTGCCATCACCGATGTAATTTTGAAGAGTGTGAGGTTGATACTGTGTTAAAACACCAACAGTATCAATACCAGAATTACTACAATTGCTCAATGTAAAATCAATGATTCGATATTTGCCACCAAATGGAACAGCAGGCTTTGCTATATATTTGGTCAATTCTTTTAATCGAGAACCTCTTCCCCCAGCTAATAGCATAGCAATACATTGTTTTTTCGTCATAGTTGCCTCCAGAATAAAGGATATATGTATTTATCTTAGTTATAAACGATCATCTTCCCATAACTTGTAATATAACTCTTCAGATTCTTGCTCATCCTCTTCATTTATGGTAAAAGTGTCTTCCAACTTTATTGTATCTAATAGACTCTGCATCCAATTTAGCTCCTCTCATGTTGTAAGTTTAGTGCAATCTGTTTTTCATTGTAGCAAACGAGGTAATAAGACAAAATCAAATAATTCCGACTTTTACAAACATAAATCGACATAATTTAAGTAATCTGATGTGTTACCAATAAATTATTTAAAATTAATAATAGAACCTTCACTTTTTCTGTCGAATTATAAGGGAAAAAATCCGAAAATTATAAAAATAAGTATACATAGTTTTTATAGGAAATTTCTTATTTTTTTACAATAAGAGCTATTCGCACAGGAAGTCCGGACACTTATTTTAGCAAAAGGTAAAAGGAAATTGACTCTGTCCTTCGCTCATGAATTATAGTATCCTAATATCTGGACATAATTTTAGTGGATTTTAATATAAAAGATTTGATAATTAGAGGTGAACAGAATGGATTGGAAAATAAAACACTCTACTAAGCAAAGGGTAGACCGGTTTGGAATTACGGTTGATGATATTATTCTTCCAAACGGGGACGAAAAGACGTTTTCTTATTTAGACTTTGCAAAGGGAGTCTGCATTCTTCCTATAACCAATGATCATAAAGTAATTTGTCTAAGACAATATCGCCATGCGATAAATAGCTGGCAATGGGAACTGCCTGCCGGAATGATTGATAAAGAAGATGAATTACCAATTGAAGTGGCCAAAAGGGAACTAGAGGAAGAGACAGGTCATGTTGCAGAGCATTGGCTTGAATTAGGCAGCTTTTATCCTTCTCCAGGCTCAACGACAGAGGAAATCTTCTTGTTTGCGGCAGCGGGCTTAACACCGACTGAGCAAAAGCTCGAGAATAGCGAAACACTTGAATTGCATTATCTCACAATGGAAGAGTTGAAAGATTTGGTCCTTCAAGATGAGTTTAAGCATGGAGCAGGTCTTGCCGCTATTTTAAGATATAAGTTTACAACGGATGAACAGTAATGAGGAGGACTTCTTTTGGAACCATTATTTTTAAAACCCGGTTTTTAAGGAAAGAATTTGGGGCGGGACAGCTTTACAGAAAGAATTCGGCTATGAGATCCCTAGCGAAAACACAGGGGAGTGCTGAGCGATTTCAGCTCACCCTAATGGTATGATTGAAAATGGTCCCTATAAGGGGATGACTCTAGTCAAGTTGTGGGAGGAATATCCTAAGCTCTTTGGAAACCCACAGGAAAAGGTTTTTCCATTATTAACAAAGATTTTAGATGCCAAAATGGACCTATCTGTCCAAGTAAATCCCGATGATTCTTATGCGATGGTTTGGTTTTATGATGATTTTATAGAAAAAAAGGAGGCAGTGCCTCATCAGGGGTTCATTGTGTCATTTTTAGAACAAGAACTGCCTCGTGCATATACACTAAGGGGAGAGCTTCATGAGAGGTTTCCCTATAGGACTACATATCTTTTATGAGAAACAACTGTCTTATTATTTTCAAAGTTTCGGCCTGAGCAATTTTCAAGAATTTCAACTATGACCGAGTTCTCTCCAACTTTCTCCACCTTACCTTTAATACCATTAATCGAAACAATATTGTCTCCCACCATTGCTTTTTTTAAATACATGGTCACCATTCCTTTCATGATTATATAGTGGATTTCTAAATGAAATTATTAATTAATAGGCATTTTACCTGGAAAAAGGTGTTATGTCTTAGAGACTGTAAGATTATCTTCCAAAAAAATCATGGGGACGGTTCTCATGCTTCCGAAGCAAGAGAACCGTCCCCGTGTTTCTAACATGGATTAATAGAATGATGCACCGACAATAATAAGAAGAATAAACAATACAACAATTAACACGAAAGTGCTGCCGCCGTAGCCATAACCGCCGTAGCCATAGCCACCGTAACCGCCAAATCCGTAACCTCCAAACCAGCCCATTATTTTCACCACCAATCATTTCAAATATCTGATTTCACTTTAGTATATTTTTAAAGGCAAAGATGGTTTGGACAAATGTCCTTGCAAGGCAAAATCAGGGATTTGCCTAAATGTAAAAAACGTCTGCTTGGCAGACGTTTTAGGGAGGAAGAAACAATATGTTTAGTGTTTGGTGTAGTAATAGCGTATGTATTAGAAGGAAAACGGAATGGACAAGAGCTGAGTTTCTTTAAAATAAAAATGAGGCTTAACCCCCTGGGGATTTATTTCATTAGCTGCATACTTTAAAGTGTAGCCAGCCAAAACATATTCAAAGCGTAGACTTCAATCCATAAAAGGTAAGTCTCCATTGAAAAAAGCCCTTATACAAGGGCTTTTTACGTGCATCTTAGAAACAGATTACTGCTCCTACGATAATTAACAAGATGAATAATACAACGATCAAAGCGAAGCCGCCGCCATATCCAAAACCACCGTAGCCATAGCCACCGTAACCACCAAAACCACCATAACCAAACATTGTATAGCCTCCTTATAAACTTATTCCTTATTAACATATGTCTAGAAATTTAAAATGGAAGGGCTCTTTACCTAATTTGTGAGCAGAGGGACGGTTCTTTTGCTTCCGCGCAGTTGAACCTTTTCCTTCTTGAATATCTTCTTCTCACACTTGCAACGCCTAGAACAAAAAGTGTTAGAATAAGTTGTCGGCCATTATTTAATACGCACGTCGGGATAAAACCAGTCTTGGTGCATAGGATTGACTTTTAAACAACCGAGAGCATGCATTTTCAATTTTTTTCTAAGGGAAGGGATCGGTTACATGAGATTACAAGGAAAGAAAGTTATCAGTTTAGTCCATCATGAATTTGAAGACTTAGAGCTTTGGTATCCTATTTTACGACTTCGAGAAGAGGGGGCCGTGGTCCATCTTGCCGGAGAGAAAGCAAATGAAAAATATATAGGAAAATATGGTGTCCCTGCAGAAAGTGATTTCGCCTATGGCGATGTGAAAGCAGCGGATTATGATGCGATTCTAGTTCCGGGTGGCTGGGCACCAGATAAGATCCGTCGTTTTCCTGAAGTTCTTACGCTGATTCAGGAGATGGATGCGAGCGAGAAGGCAATTGGACAAATTTGTCATGCGGGCTGGGTGTTGATTTCCGCTAAAATCCTAAAGGGGAAAAACGTTACGAGTACACCTGGTATAAGAGATGATATGGAAAATGCAGGGGCCATTTGGTATGACGAACCTGTCGTAACCGACGGACACCTCGTGTCAAGCCGCCGTCCACCAGATCTCCCTGACTATCTCCGGGAATTTATTCATGTAATAGAACGAAAGTAGTATTGAAAGGAGCCTAACTAATAATGGGCTCCTTTCATTTTTTCAGGAAGCTAAGGGGGAGCAAAGGGACGGTTCTCATGCTTCATTAGCTTTTTGATGATCGAGAACGGTGGAATAGGTAGAGAATGTTGTTTTGTAGGGGAATTTGAATGATAGATATGTTAGCAGAAATGAAAGATAAAATGGTACAGTGACAAATAAAGAAATTGAGCGATAATGGGGTGTCGGAGATATTATGAAACTTGTACTGATAGTTGGACCACAGGCAGTGGGTAAGATGACAGTGGGGCATGAATTGGAGAAAATAACCGACTTGAAACTATTTCATAATCATATGACGATTGAATTGGTTACTCCATTTTTTGAATATGGTACTAAAGAGGGAAATAGACTTGTTAGTCTATTCCGTCAGGAAATATTTGAGGCAGTTTCTAAGAGTAACTTGTATGGATTAATCTTTACCTTTGTTTGGGCGTTTGACCTTCAAGAAGATTGGGACTACATCGATCAAGTTTGTGAGATTTTTGAATCAAAGGGAGGGACTGTTTATTTTGTTGAACTTGAGGCAGATTTGAAGGAGCGAATCGAGCGAAATCGAAGCCCGCATCGCCTTGAGCATAAGCCAACCAAGAGAAATGTCGAGTGGTCTGAAGCAAACTTAAAAAGATCAATGGAGAAGTATCGATTGAATTCATTCGATGGGGAAATAACGAAGGAAAATTACGTGAAAATAAATAATAGTAAGGTAAGTGCCGTTGAGGTAGCGAACATGATTAAGGAGAGATTTCGGTTATAGATGAGGGGAAATAGGGGGACGGTTCTCATGCTTCGGAAGCATGAGAACCGTCCCTTTGCTTCATATTGCCGGACTCCCTTTTTTAATCGTAAAATTATCCGCCAGCAATGCCCAATTGGACGGAAATGGATACCCTAACGCCCAGTAACTGATTCCTCGAAGGTTAAATTCTTTGGCCAAGTCGAACTTCGCTTGTGCACTCCGAGCGTCTTCAAACCAGACTTCATGGCCGCGGCCTTGTTCATCTGTGTAACGGAAAAACGGTGATTGTGTAGTCGTATCATATTGAATCGCCGCCCCGTACTTGACGGCACGGGCAATGGCCTCTTGTGTACTAAATGTTTCGGCCTCTTGTCCTTGGACATGTGGAAGGAGCCAATCACGGGCATAAATTTGGAATCCTAAAAATATTTTTTCAGCCGGCATGACGCTTCTTGCATATTCCACGACACGCCTCATTTGGTCGATTGGTGAAATCGCCTGAGGCGGCCCGAGTCGGTATCCCCATTCATACGTCATCAAGACCACAAAATCTGTAATTCTTCCATGTGCTTCATAATCATGGGCTTCGTACAATAAACCGGCTTGCGTAGCACTCACTTTTGGAGCCAAGGCAGTCGAAACAAAATATCCCCTAGGATGCAGGCGGTCCACTGCTAGTTGAAGGAAAGTGTTGTAATTCTCGCGATCCGCTGGTAAAACATTTTCAAAATCGATGTTTGCGCCTCTATATCCCTTTTGGTCCATTATTTGAAGCATATTTGTTAGGACTTTTTCGCGTAAATTGGGGCTGGATAATAGGGTATGCGCTACATTGGATCCAGCCGCCGAAGAGGTGAAATTCGTAATCGACATCATCGGGACCACATTTTTCGATTTGGCAGCTTGAATGGTTAACTCATCATGGGCTGGGGTGAGGTCACCATTTTCATTGATCAAGTAAGCAAATGGGCTTATATAGGTAAGATAGGGGGCTAGTTCATTTACTGTATCTGCGGCTGCTTGATCGGGTTGATACGTATAGGCATTTACTTCAATCGTCGGTTTTCGGGCCGGTATTCTTAATGGGGTGCCCTGATAAATGACGTTTGGATTTTGAATCTGATTTTCAGTGATTAATGCTTGAACGGTAATCCCATAACGATTGGCAATTTGCCAGAGTGTTTCCCCGGCTTGCGTGATGTGAATCCTTGGAGGAATGATTAGCTTTGTACCTGGATATAAGACAGAGGGATTGGTGAGTTGATTGGCTTGAATGATAGAGTTAATTGATACACTATATTGTTGTGAAATCGCCCATAACGTGTCACCGTACTTAACAATGTGCGATGTTCCAGGAACAGGGATGACTAACGATTGGCCAATTACCAGCTGATTGGGGTTTTGAAGCCCATTTAATTGAACAATTTGATTGATATTGACTTTGTATTGATTGGCAATTTGCCAGAGTGTTTCTCCGCTGCGGACCACATGTATGACCACGAGCATCTCCTCCTGCTTTTTTTCAATAGTGTAGTATATGCACCTAATTTGGGTTTCGACCCATACTAGGCTAAAGTTTACAGCTGGACTACAGTGTCTTTGATAGTTTGAAACGGCCTGTCTCAGAAGAACGCGCAGAAATAGTAAAAACACGCTATGTTCAGCGTGTTTTGCGTAGGTCCTTTTATTATGTAAATTAATGTTGGACAGAAACTTTGGAGTATTTTTCTTCTAGTGGGTGGGGATAACGGAGTTGTACAGGTTTTCCCTCTGGAATTTCTGGTTTTACCACAACCGAATGGCAATTTTTTTGATTTTCTGCAATTCTTGCTGTTAGTTGGTCAAGGTTTCTTCCATCATAATATGGCAGGTGGTTTAGGTCTTGTTTCATACGTTTTTATCCCCTTATGTAAAAAAATAGTTGTTCTTCCTTCAATTTGGGCGATTGAATAATTGGACTTATTATTCAACTAACCGTTGTTGTCGCAATATTGGGATTACTACAACTATTATACTATAAATATGGTATAAATGGTAATAAAATTCAATTTTATAGTCATTTATAACTATTCTTATTAAAAATGGGCAAATAAAAAAGAGCTTTATAGCTCTAACCTAAAAAATAGTAGTATCAGCTCCGCCTACGCTGTATACCATGATGACCACGTTTGCCATCCGACCTATTTATATTATAATTGACAGCGCTTACAATTTCAAGGTTTTTTTGAGGGACCGGGAAGCAAGAGAACCGTCCCTACGCTTCTTTGTCACCGACACCACAGAAAGCGCAAAGAGAGCAGAGAAGTTAAAATGCTAAATCAACAAGTTTCTCAAATGTTGAGAAGGCTGGGTCCAGACAAGGTCAGAGAAGTACCTTTGAAGTGTCACAAGAAAAGAAAGTGTTGTAAAGATAGAGAGTAGTAGACAGTAGCAGGGAGACGGTTTTGAACCGTCCCCCTGCTTTTATTAAGGAATATATTGTTCGGTAATTTTAGTGATAACACCATTTTTTACTTCTATATGAAAAGGAATTTGGTGGTGCTTATCCCGCTGGTTCAAAAAGGTGATAAACTGACTTCTCGTTACATTTTCATTCCAGGTGATTTTGTATAAATTTCGTGTTTGTAATACATAGAGGGCAGTCTTTGAAATGGTAAAGGTACGTATTTTGGGATTAACGTTTCGAATCCAATATCCATCTGGGGCATGATCCATTTCCTTCGAGCATTTACAGTCCTTTATAAACTCTTTATCGGCAGCTTTGCCAAAATACCATTGGATATAATCAAATTTCCCGACCCATTTACCTTGAACCTCTCTGAAGGAAGTAATATAGGTGGCGGCATTTTCTGTTGTAGGAGGCTTTGCAATCTGAACTCTTGCATACGCTTTTGATAGGGATGAGGGCAGTAATAACAAAGTGAAAAGCATACATACAGGAAAGAAGAGTTTAATAAATTTTGGAAACTTCATTCATAATTCCCCCTATTTATAGTAGTCCTATAAATAGACTATAATTGGTATAACTTAAAAACAGTGTCGATATAGGGATATTGGGAAAAATTTTTTAAGCATAGGGACGGTTCTCATGCTTCCGAAGCGTGAGAACCGTCCCCATGCTTCCTATGGAGGGGTAGCTTTTGACAGCAGGGAAACGGGGCCGAGTCCTTATCGTAGATGACGAAATTTTAATCAGGCAAGGGATTAAGCATTATCTTAATTGGGAACAAGAAGGTTTTGAAGTGGTCGGAGAGGCATCACATGGTCAGGAAGCACTCGAATTAATCGAGGCTGTGAGACCGAATATTATGATTACCGATATCGCCATGCCGATCATGGATGGCGAAGAATTAACGAGAATGGTGAAGGAAAGGTATCCTGAAATTGAAGTGATCGTCTTAAGTAGTTTTGGAGATTTTGATTATGTACGGTCTACTTTTCAAAGTGGTGTGGTTGATTATATCTTAAAGCCGAAGCTTGACGCAGAAGGCCTATTAAACGTCCTCAAGAAGGCAGCTAGCAGAATTCCGGCGCTTAAATCGATGGACAAGCAGGTAGATGTGAATCCTTCTATAGTACAAATCATTCATAAACTGATTTCCGGCTTTCAAGCAGACTATGATTCTGCGCAACTATCTGCGGTCTTTCCTAAGCAAAGATTTTGCTTATTAGGTGTGGAACTTAAAAGCGGACAAACGGAACTGCCTCATGATTTAAAGAAAAAAATAACCACAGCTTTAACGGAGCAAAACTATTCCTTTTATTTTGAAAAAAATATCGTCGTTGTCAACGGTGATGATTTTTCTGGATTCAGTCCGTTTGTTAAAAACTTAGTGGAGTCCGAAATAGATCGTGGTTTTGTTCTCAGTGAGGAATTTGCGGAATTCTCAAAGATTGGTTCTGTCTACAAAGAGGAATTGTTAACTCTTTTAAACTATCGATTTTATTTTCCTGAGCAGCTGGTTTTAACAAAACAAGATTTGCCAATGCTTCCACCTAAATTTGAAAAGTTTAATTTAGATTGGTTTACTAGTGAATTTAAGCGAAAGCATTTTGAATCTGCGTTTGATTATTTACAGGAGCATGTAAACGTACTTTCTGCCTGCTATACAACGGATGTGTATGAATACAAGTCTTTTTTCGGCAACATTATCTTTAATATCATGATTCTGCTTAGCAATATGGAATACGATGTAAAGGAATTAGAGCAGGCCAAGTATACCTATTTTAAGGCCTTTGAGGATGTTCGATCAGCGGCAGAAGCTGTGGAACATTTGGCTGGCTTTATTGCTGAAGCGAAAAAAACAATCTACTCGAATGCCTTTCAACCGGAAAATGTTAATATCAAGAAAATATTAGATTATCTGAATGACCATTACGCCGAGCCGCTGACACTTACCGGAGTGGCCCAGTATTTTCATTTTAACCCTTCCTATCTGTCCAGTTATTTTTCGAGCCACCATGGTGAAGGTTTTATTGAATACCTGAATCGGATCCGGATTGAAGAAGCAACCAAGCTGCTCATTCAAGGTACTGCCCGCATTTCGGAAATCAGCGGGATGGTTGGGTATTCAGACCACAGTTATTTTTGCAAGGTATTTAAGAAGATAAAAGGACTGTCACCGAGCCAGTTCCGAAGAAAACAATTGATGTGAAAAGTGATGGTAGCCTTATGAGATTTATTCTGGAACGTTTTAGACATAACAATTTATTTATCACGATGTTTTTAATTACGGTCATGATGATTGTCACCGTTTCGATCACGATTACCTGGACAACGATTCGGATGTCGGAGCAGTTCTTTTTTGAAAAGTTCAGCATTACCAATGCGAAAGTGATGGATCAGGTACAGGACAGTTTTGAGAAGTATCATTACTCGGTGGTGATGGCTGCTAACAGCCTGCAGCAAAGTGTGGCGATCAAGGACGTTCTAACCGAGGAAGAGGAATCGAACGTCAATCGATTAACATCTATCTTTACCCTGAGTCAACTAACAAAACGGATTGAACCGATTTTGGCTTCTTATGAGGTTGGCATCATGGTTAGAGGGGAAAATGGCGTTAACTATGCAACCAATCAGCGCATCTATTGGCCGATCACCGATGAAGAGTTGAAGAAAAGCATTTTGACTAGGAATACAATGGAAAACCCGAAAAGATTGCTCTACCAATATGATCATCGTGCAGATACAGAGGAAGGAAATTACATTGTAACGTCCAAGGCATTAATGGACCGGTATGGAATCGTCTATGGATCCATGTATATTACCATCCGCGAGAGTGAATTTAGAAAATTTTACTCTAGTTACACCACTCCTGGTAATAATGTCTTTTTAATTAATAAGGAAGGCATGATCGTATCGAGTAATCTGTCTAACCTTATCGGCAAAAAATCAGCCGAGCTGCGGGATTACGCCGTCGAAATCGGGAAGAATGAAAAGGGTGAACCGATCACCGGAAATTTTATGGGTAAGGAACAAATCATTATGATGGAATATCTCCCATCCTTTGATATGTACATGCTTAACATCGTCGATAAGGAAACCGCGTTTGGAGATTTAATTGACAAGAAGAAAATCCTCCTTATTTCGATGGGGATCGTCTTGGTTGCTCTATTTTTCGTGCTCTTCGCCTCGAGGCGGTTAACAAATGCCTTGTCAAAGCTGGTCAAGCAAATAGAAAGTGCATCAGAACATGATTTTGACGAATACGTTGCGGTTTCTGGTACGTATGAAACCAGGCAGATCGGCACGGCGTTTAATTCGATGCTGGATGAACTTCACGAATATGTCGATCAGCTTGTATTATCACAAAAACAGCGCCGTAATGCCGAACTCGCCGCCCTGCAGCAGCAAATTAACCCGCATTTCTTATACAACACATTGGCCTCGATCAAATTTATGGCGGGTCAAGGAACTAAGGAAGAAACCGAATTGATGATTAATGCGTTAATCTCCTTATTGCAGAACACGCTTGGCAATGTCAGTGAAACGATTACGGTAAAGCAGGAAGTCGATAATCTAAGGAATTATGTCTTTATTAATCAAAAACGATACGGCGATCGGATTAAAGTCAACTACTTCGTTTCACCTGATTGTGTCGACCTGCAAATACCAAAACTGATTCTTCAGCCCTTTATGGAAAATGCCTTTTTTCACGGCTTCAACCATAAGCCTGAGGGGTATATTCATGTCCTCGTCTGGCAGGAGGGAAACAATTTGATTTGCGAGATCGTTGATAATGGCGATGGGATGGAGGTTTCAGAAGAAAGCCATTTGCCTGGTACAAAGCGAAAACAGGCATTCTCCGGTATCGGTGTCAGAAATGTTCAGGAGCGTATTCAACTAATCTATGGTGAATCCTACGGGGTAACCATCACCAGTGAGCTCGGCAAAGGGACAAAGGTGCGGGTTTCACTTCCGATGCAAAAATAATCCAAGAATCTAAAAATATTACTAGTTTTAAAATAGTAAGCGGATTCATTTTATAAAGATAGTACAAATTTATAAAAATATCGTCCTAACGAATTCCCCTAAGAGGGTGCTAACATAGTACTTGTAAGAGGGATAACGCTTACAAAGATACTGAATTATACTTGGGGGGAAATTAGATGAAAAAGATACTAGCACTACTTTTAGTCAGTATCCTGATGTTAACCGCCTGTTCTTCAGGTTCAAAAACAGAAGAGGCTTCAGGAAATTCAAAGGATACCAATAAAGTAACCGTATGGGCATGGGATCCTAATTTTAACATTAAAGCTATGAAACTAGCGAAAGATGCCTATAAGTCTGAAAATCCAGACGTTGATATTCAGGTTATTGAAAATGCCCAAGATGACATTATTCAAAAGTTGAATACAAGCTTAAGCTCTGGTACGACTAAGGGTCTGCCAAATATTGTTTTAATTGAAGATTATCGTGCACAAAGCTTCCTTCAGGCTTATCCTGATATGTTCTATGATTTAACTGGAAAGTTTAATGCAAAAGATTTTGCCCAGTATAAAATTGCTCCAACAAGCGTGGATGGTAAACACTATGGCCTTCCATTTGATACTGGTGTAGCAGGACTTTACGTAAGAACCGATTATTTAGAAAAAGCTGGTTACACAGTAGACGATTTAAAAGATATCGACTGGAAAAAGTACATTGAAATTGGTAAGAAAGTAAAAGCAGCAACTGGAAAAAATATGCTGACACAAGACCCTAACGACCTTGGTCTGATTCGGATGATGATTCAATCAGCTGGTTCTTGGTATACAAAAGAAGATGGCGTAACACCTAACTTAGCTGGAAACAAAGCATTGAAAGTCGCTTTTGAAACTTATAAAGAGCTTTTAGATTCTGATTTAGTAACACCTGTTTCTGACTGGAGTCAATTCTTAGCTGGATTTAACAATGGGGATGTCGCGACCGTTCCTACAGGTAACTGGATTACCCCGTCTGTAAAGGCAGAGGCAGCACAATCTGGTAAGTGGGCAGTTGTTCCTATGCCGCGTCTTGATATTGATGGTTCCGTTAACTATACAAACTTAGGCGGAAGCTCATGGTATGTTCTAAATGTTCCTGGAAAAGAAAAAGCAGCTGAATTCCTTGCCAAAACATTTGGCTCCAACGTTGATTTCTATCAGACATTAAACAAAGAAATGGGTGCTATCGGTACGTATGCACCTGCAGCTAAAGGAGAAGCATATCAAGCAGCTGACGAATTTTTTGGCGGCCAAAAAGTGATCTCTGATTTTGCGAAATGGACAGAGCAAATCCCGCAAATCAACTATGGCTTGCATACGTATGCGATTGAAGACCTTTTAGCGGTGGAAGCTCAAAACTATATTAAAGGCAAAAAGCTTGATAAAGCGTTAGATGATGCCCAAAAACAAGCTGAGGCGCAAATTAAATAAGCCGAATTTAATAAGAAATTAAGCCTCGGGAACTCACCGGCTTCTCCTAATTGGTTTAATGGAGCAATCAAAATACGTCAGGTGAGCTGGTTCCGGGGCTTTTTCTTGATAGAAAAGAAAGTATAAGAAAATGCATTGAGAATTGTCTAGCTCCAGCGTCCTAGCGGCGAGACGCCTTCGCGCTTTTCCCTACGATAAGTCAACATCGAAAAAGCTAACGCTCTTCGTGTTTCCTTTATCTCAGTCAAAGCACTCCAGGCCATACGCCGCTGACCAGGACGCTTACGCTTTTCTAATAAGGAGTTGAATGAATGTGATTACCGCAAAAACGAAGCAGAATATCCAGACTGTCCATTCTACCCGAAGCTTTCGGATCAAAAATACCGCGATTGGCTGGTCTTTTATTGTCATTGCCGCTGTAATGATTTGTTTATTTTATTTTTATCCGATGGTTCAGGCTTTTATCATGTCGCTGCAATCCGGCACCGGTACGAACCTTACCTTTGTTGGCTTTGAAAATTATACACGCTTATTGAAGGATCCAACGTTCCTTACAACCGTGAAGAATACGGTCATTTATTTAATTATTCAAGTACCGGTGATGATTCTTCTGGCCTTATTTATTTCCGTTATGCTGAATGATAAAACGATGAAACTGAAAGGCGTTTTCCGTACGGCGATCTTTTTGCCATGTGTCACCTCACTGGTTGCTTACTCGGTTATCTTTAAATATTTGTTTGGCCAGCAAGGGATTATTAACATATTCCTCCTGAAGTTTTCGCTCATTTCTGAGCCTATTCATTGGCTGACGGATCCTTTCTGGGCAAAGATCGCGATCATTGTGGCGATTACCTGGCGCTGGACCGGATATAACATGATTTTCTACCTTTCTGCCCTGCAAAATATTGATCAGTCGATTTATGAAGCGGCCAAGATTGATGGGGCATCAAGCTTTCAAACCTTTTTCAAAATTACCATCCCAATGTTGAAGCCGATCATTTTATTTACATCAATTACGTCAACGATCGGTACCCTTCAGTTGTTTGATGAGGTCATGAATATTACCCAAGGTGGACCCGGCAACGCGACGATGACGATTTCCCAGTACATCTACAACTTGTCCTTTAAATACACTCCTGACTTCGGGTATGCAGCAACTGTATCGTACGCAATTGTGATTATGATTGTGATCTTCTCGATCATCCAGTTCAAAGTGGCAGGTGATAAAAATGATTAAAAAAGTATTTAGCTATGGGTTTTTAGCCGTTTGTGCGATCGTTTCCGTTTTTCCTTTTTTATGGATGATTGTCAGTGCAACCAATAAATCAGTCGATGTTACGAAGGGCCGTCTATTGCCAGGCAGTCATTTTATGGAGAACTTACACAATCTGTTGGATACGGTCGACCTTGTACCAGCTTTAATGAATTCAGCCAAGATCTCCGTTACGACAACCGTGCTTTCTTTGCTGATTGCTTCCTTGGCGGGCTATGGATTTGAGATTTATCAAAGTAAAGCAAAAGACATGGTGTTCAATTTCTTGCTGCTGTCGATGATGATTCCGTTTGCGGCTCTTATGGTTCCTTTATTCAGAATGTTTGGAATGATATCTCAATCTGTACCGGTGTTAGGAATTGATACGTTCGCTTCTGTTATTTTACCAACGGTGACGACGGCGTTTTTGATCTTTTTCTTTCGCCAGAGTACGAAGATGTTCCCGAAGGATATTTTAGAAGCAGGGCGAATTGATGGTTTGACCGAGCTTGGCTGTTTTTTCCGAATTTATCTGCCAACGATGAAAACTACTTACGCTGCCGGTGCGATTATTACGTTCATGGCTAGCTGGAACAGTTATTTATGGCCGCTGGTTGTGCTGCAGTCTCCGGAACATCAGACGATTCCGTTATTGATTTCTGTTCTTGGGTCTAGTTATTCACCAGATTTCGGGATGATTATGACTGCGATCGTGATTGCCACCCTGCCGGCTGCGTTAATCTTCTTTATCATGCAGAAGCATTTCGTTGCAGGGATGATGGGATCTGTGAAATAGCACATTTTTCTGTAGTTTTTAATTAGGTTCATCGACGAAACTTGGAATATGAAGGCTGCATCGGTAAATGAAAAGGTGGTTCATTGCCCGAGAGCGGAATAAGAGGGCTGCATCGGTAAAAGAAGAGGCAGTTCATTGCCCGAGAGCGGATAATGAGCCCCGCATTGGTAAATGAAGAGGTGATTCATTTACCGAGAGCGGAATAAGAGGGCTGCATTGGTAAAAGAAGAGGCAGTTTATTGCCCGAGAGCGGAATAAGAGGGCTGCATCGGTAAAAGAAGAGGCGGTTCATTGCCCGAGAGCGGAATAAGAGGGCCGCATCGGTAAAAGAAGAGGCAGTTTATTGCCCGAGAGCGGAATAAGAGGGCTGCATCGGTAAAAGAAGAGGCGGTTCATTGCCCCAAAAGGGAATAAGAGCCCCACTTTGGTAAATGAAAAGCCGGTTTTATCGAACAGAACCAAAAAATAAAAGGAGTAAAAGATAAAATGATTCCAACAACTAAGTGGCTTACAGATTTAAATGTGTTTGCGGTCAATCGTCTTACAGCACATTCTGACCATCGATACTATGAAACAATGGAGGAAGCAAAAAGCGCGGCTCCAATGAAGCTGCGCCATTCGTTAAATGGCGACTGGAAATTTCATTATGCGGTGAATCCGGACAACCGTCCGGAAGATTTTTATAAACTTGATTTTAATTGTTCAGGATGGGGAAATATTACCGTTCCCGGCCATATTCAACTCCAGGGTTACGGTCAGCCGCAATATGTTAATACCATGTACCCTTGGGATGGACATAACGAGATCCGCCCGCCGGAAGTTCCGACAGACCATAATCCTGTTGGCAGCTATGTGAAAAGTATTACGATTCCAGCCAATATGGAAAATAAGCCGGTATATATTTCTTTTCAAGGTGTGGAGTCTGCTTTCTATGTATGGATGAACGGAGAATTTGTCGGCTACAGTGAGGACTCTTTTACTCCCGCAGAGTATGAGCTTACACCATTTTTAACCGAAGGAGAAAATAAGCTTGCGGTTGAAGTGTACCAAAGAAGCACCGGAAGCTGGCTGGAAGACCAGGATTTTTGGCGGTTTTCAGGAATCTTCCGTGATGTTTACCTTTACACTGTACCGGAAATTCATGTAGCCGATTTACATGTCCGCCCGGAATTAGACGCCACTTTTACAAAAGGTACATTAACGGCAGACTTAAAGCTGCAGGGTTCGGCTAGTTCAAGTGTCATTGCTGAATTATTTGATCAGAAGGGTGAATTGGTTGCTTTTGCGAATATCGAAGAGGCGGACGGCCAATGTTCATTCACCATGAATGTTGATAAACCAGAACTGTGGAGCGCTGAAAGCCCATATCTATACAAATTATATGTGCAGCTGTTTAATGAAGCTGGCCAGCTGGTGGAGGTCGTGCCGCAAAAGCTTGGTTTTAGAAGATTTGAAATGGTTGATAAGATTATGCGCCTTAATGGGGAGCGAATCGTTTTCAAAGGGGTTAACCGTCATGAATTTAACCCAAGAAGCGGACGCGCGATTACAAAGGAAGATATGCTATGGGATATTAAGACCTTAAAGAGCCATAACATTAATGCGGTGCGTACGTCTCATTATCCGAATCAGAGCTATTGGTACGAGCTGTGTGACGAGTACGGGGTTTATGTCATTGATGAAATGAACCTTGAATCTCACGGATCTTGGCAAAAGATGGGCGCAGTCGAACCTTCTTGGAATATTCCAGGGAATAAGCCTGAATGGCAAGATATTGTCATGGACCGTGCGATTTCTATGGTAGAGCGGGATAAGAACCATCCTTCCATATTAATTTGGTCTTGTGGTAACGAATCCTACGCAGGAGAGGTTATCCTGAATGTTTCTAACTATTTCAGAAAAGTAGATCCTAGCCGCCTGGTGCATTATGAAGGGGTATTCCATAACCGTGATTATAATGACACCAGTGATATGGAAAGCCGGATGTATGCAAAGCCGGCGGATATTGAGAAGTATTTAACCGAGAATCCGGAGAAGCCGTACATCAGCTGTGAGTACATGCATGCGATGGGGAATTCGCTTGGGGGTATGTATAAGTACACGGATTTAGAACAGAAGTACCCGATGTACCAAGGCGGATTTATTTGGGATTATATCGATCAGTCGATTTATAAAAAGGACCGCTATGGTCAGGAGTACCTTGCTTACGGCGGTGATTTCGGCGACCGTCCGACAGATTACGGTTTCTGTACCAATGGAATTGTGTATGCGAATCGTGAGCTATCACCAAAGATGCAGGAAGTGAAATATTTATATCAAGACTTTAAGCTGCTGCCAGATCAGACGGGTGTCACGATTAAAAATGAGAGTCTTTTCTCCAATACTGATGCCTATGAATTGGAGTATGTGCTCTTCCTTGAGGGCAGGGAAGTCTATCGAAACAGTCTATCAGCCAGTGTGGAACCGCAAAGCGAGGGTCGTTTCGAGTTTGAATTGCCTGAAGACATCACAGCGGTTTCCGGTGAATATTGTGTTCAAACTTCACTTAAGCTGAAAGAAAGCAATTTATGGGCAGAAGCAGGATATGCGATTGCGTTTGGACAATTTGTCTATCAAGTGGGTTCAAGAGAAACAGCTCCTGTAAAAGGCGAGCTGCGGGTCGCCCATGGTGATGTCAATATTGGCGTTCATGGCAAGGATTTCACTGTTATGTTTTCAAAAGCGGTGGGAAGTCTTGTTTCCTTGAACTATGCCGGAAGAGAAATGATTGCCCTTCCTCCGGCTCCATTATTCTGGAGAGCGACGACCGACAATGACCGCGGCTATTCGCAGAGCTTCCATTCCGGCCTTTGGTATGCGGCGAGCCTGGCACGGAAATGTGTCGATTTTCAAGTGGAAGAAAGCAGCAGTCAAGTCAGTGTTACGTTCACTTATCAATTCTCGATTAACAGCGAGATTGAGGTGAAGACAGTGTACACCGTCTATCCAGATGGAAATGTTCTAGTGAAGTCAGCTTATAAAGGAGCTGAGAATCTGCCGCAGCTGCCAATTTTTGCGGTGTCGTTCAAGGTTCCGACGGATTATAATCAGCTCGAGTGGTACGCGATGGGACCTGAGGAGAATTATTCTGACCGTGCGATGGGAGCAAGATTAGGCATATTTAAAAATCAAGTAACTGATAATCTATCAGGTTATGTTATGCCGCAGGAGTCCGGAAATCGGACTGGCGTCCGCAGAGTGAGCGTGACGAACGAAAACGGACGTGGTCTGCGAATTTCTTCTGTAGGCAAGCCATTGGAGTGCAATTTCTCACCATATACAGCCTTCGAACTTGAGAATGCGCAGCATGTCTATGAGCTTCCGAACGTTCATTATACCGTTGTCACGGTGGCCGGCCGGCAGATGGGTATTGGCGGTGACGACAGCTGGGGGGCACCTGTACACGATGAACACCTGATTAAAGCCAATGAAAATATCGAATTTGAGTTTCTGATTCAAAGAGTTTAACACGATGGAGAGTCCCACGGTCTGGGGCTCTTCTTGTTAGTAAATTAATAGATATGCAAACTATGTTTTGGAAAAGGAGATGCATTATGTTCATCCATACCAATCAGGAAAACAATCAATTTCATTTAACCAATGGCCAGGTCAGCTATATTTTTCATGTGATGAAAAATGGCCAGCTGGGCCATCTTTATTATGGGAAAGCATTAAGACACCGAAGTGATTTTTCCCATTTGCAAACGTATGATGTTCCAACCGCTGCCAGCTGTCATGTGTATGCTGATGATCCGGCGTTTAGTTTAGAAACACTGCGTCAAGAATATCCGGCTTACGGGAACTCCGATTTCCGGGAACCTGCGATAAGTGTCAGGAAAGAAGATGTCCCACATGTCCCCAATTTTATCTACGATTCTTTTAAAATCGTGGATGGGAAACCTAAGCTTGAAGGGCTGCCTTCCACCTATGTTAACGGGGATGAGGAAGCGAGCACGCTCCAAATTGTTTTGAAGGATGAATTTTTACAGGCGGATTTGACCCTTCATTATACGATTTTTCGAGACCATCCGGTGATCACTAGAAGTGCTTCTTTGAAAAATGAAGGAGCAGGGAGTTTGGTGATTGACCGATTAATGGGGGCATCTGTCGACCTGCCTGATAAAGATTTTATTTTTACTCATTTAGCCGGTACTTGGTCGCGGGAACGGCATGTGAAGGAGCGGAGCTTGGAAATGGGCATTCAATCGATTTCCAGTCTGCGCGGAGCCAGCTCGCACCATCATAATCCGTTTTTAGCGCTTAAACGGCCAGCTGCTACCGAGGAAACGGGAGAAGTATACGGCTTTAATTTTGTTTATAGCAGCAATTTTCTGATGCAGGTGGAAGTCGACCATTATGACATTGCCAGGTTGACGGTGGGAATTCACCCAATGGGATTCAAGTGGAATTTGCAGCCGGATGAGAGCTTCCAAACGCCGGAAGTGGTCATGGCTTACTCGGATCAAGGATTGAACGGAATGAGCCAGGCTTTCCATACGCTTTATCGTAAAAATCTGATTCCTAATCAGTGGAAAACGGAAGATCGTCCGATTTTGATTAACAACTGGGAAGCGACTTATTTTGATTTTAATGAGGAAAAACTCGTGAACATTGCCAAGTCAGCCGGTGAATTAGGGATCGAGTTGTTTGTCCTGGATGATGGCTGGTTTGGCAAACGAAATGATGATACTTCCTCATTAGGGGATTGGCACGTCGATTTCGATAAGCTGCCTGATGGTCTGGAAAGTTTGGCGGCGAAGATTTCGGAAACGGGGATGAAATTCGGGCTTTGGTTTGAGCCGGAGATGATTAGTCCAAACAGTGAGTTGTTTAGAGAGCATCCGGATTGGGCTGTGGGGATGCCGGGCCAGCCTTATACGCTTGGCCGGAACCAGCTTGTGCTTGATTTTTCGAGACCTGAGATTGTCGATTATATTTATGAGAGGATGTCCGATATCATGAAACGGACGAACCTTTCTTATATTAAGTGGGATATGAATCGAAATATTACCGAGGCCTTTTCGCAGGCATTATCTGCCCAGCAGCAGGGGGAGTTTTTCCACCGCTATATTTTAGGGGTATACCGTCTTTACGAGCGCCTGACTAGTGTGTTCCCGCACGTGTTATTTGAATCCTGTGCCGGCGGAGGGGGGCGTTTTGACCCTGGGATGATGTATTACGCACCGCAGGCCTGGACAAGTGATGATACGGATGCTGTGGAAAGATTGAAGATTCAGTATGGTACATCTTTTGCTTATCCAATCTATAGTATGGGTTCTCATGTTTCCGCTGTTCCGAATCACCAAACCTTAAGGGAAACCCCTTTATCGACGAGGGCCAATACTGCTTATTTTGGTACCTTTGGCTATGAATTAAATCCGCTCATGTTAACAGAAGAAGAACGGGCGGAAATTAAAGAGCAGGTCGCTTTTTATAAAGAACACCGCAGCTTAATCCGTGAGGGACAGTTTTATCGTCTGTTGAGCCCGTTTGAGGGGAATGAGACGGCTTGGATGGTGGTAAGTCCCGATCAATCAGAGGCATTGGTCGGATACTATAAAGTTTTGGCTACTCCAAATGGACGGAAACACCAGACCTTACGACTAAGCGGATTAGACGAAGGGAGAGTCTATCAAGCAGAAGGAAGAGACTATTATGGAGATGAGCTAATGCAAGTTGGTCTGCCGCTCCCAACCGAATTTAATGGTGTCAATAGCAAACAAGCAATACGCGGCGGAGACTTCCAATCACAGGTTTTTTATATAAAGAGTAGCTAGAAGGAAGCAGAGGGACGGTTCTTGTGCTTCCGAAGCAAGAGAACCGTCCCCATGATTACTAAAAGCCTATGAATAAGATATTCATAGGCTTTCTGCATCTATTAAATAGTTAACCGATTATTTGTACTGTAAAAAAAGAGCCAAAAAGCTCTTGCTTCATTTTGTATCAGCCCCACCTACGCTAAATACAGTGATGTACACATTTACCATCCAACCCAGAATAATTATACAAAAAAATGTTTATATATTCAATATCTGTGTGTAGACCAATTTTATCCATTTTTAGCGGAAGCAAGAGAACCGTCCCCTTGATTCCAAAAAAGGGGGCCCTGGCAAAAGGCTCCTTTTGATATTAATGCATCGAATTCATCGCCGCATGGCTGACGATGACGCGGCGGATAAAGAACGCAAGGACTAGACTTATCAGCGTCACGATCATTGCAAACAAGAACACATTCTGTGAGCCCAACGTCATGGCATTAGCTATCTCCGTTGATTTGGTTGGAGCAGAGGAGGTATGCATATACTTCTCCATACCACTTGTTAGAATGAGTATCGCAATCGTTGTTCCGATCGCACCCGCAACCTGTTGCAACGTGTTCATGACTGCTGTACCATGTGGGTAAAGCTCCGGCGGCAGCTGGTTCAGGCCGTTCGTCTGAGCCGGCATCCAGACCATGGAGATGCCAACCATTAGTCCGATATGCAAGGCGACGATAAATGCAATCGAAGAGGAGGGCGTTATGCTGGAGAAACACCATAACATGACGGCGACAACGACGAGGCCGGAAATAACAAGCCACTTTGGCCCATATTTGTCGAACAGACGCCCCATGCGCGGCGACAGTATGCCATTAAGCGCGCTTCCCGGCAACAACATAAGCCCAGCAGTAAACGCTGATAGTTTCATACCGTTTTGAAGAAACATTGGCAGAATAATCATGCTTGACAAGATAATCATCATACAAGACAGCACCATAAGCAGTCCCACGTTATACATGGGGTACTTAAAGACGCCAAGGTCCATCATCGGCTCATGCATAAACACCTGCCGTAGAATAAATAGCACGAGTGCAGCCAACCCGATAACGATGGAAGAGACCATGACCGGGCTGGTCCAGCTTGCCGCCCCTTCGCTTGCCTTGCTAAAACCAAAGACAACGCCGCCGAAGCCGATCGTTGATAATATGATAGACAGTAGATCGATGTGAGGCTTCGTGACCTCGGTAACGTTCTCCAAAAATTTTAGCCCTACCAACAGACCTATCACTAAAAACGGCAGTGAGAGCCAGAAGATGTAGTGCCATGTAAAATATTCGATTAGAAGACCTGCCACGGTCGGACCAATTGCTGGTGCGAACATAATCACGAGTCCGACGAAACCCATCGCCGCCCCGCGCTTTTCCGGTGGATAAACAACGAGAATCGTATTGAACATGAGCGGAATCAGTAGGCCCATTCCGGCCGCCTGAAGAACACGAGCGACCATAAGCATTTCGAAATTGAATGCGAGCGCCGCAATCAATGTGCCTACGATTGAGCTCGCAAGCGAACCGATAAATAATTGCCTCGTCGTGAACCATTGCAGGAGCAACCCAGTCATCGGCATCAAAATGCCGAGAGTAAGTAGGAACCCAGTCGTCAACCACTGTGCGGTAGCGGCCGAAATATGGAATACCACCATTAAATTACTAATCGCAATGTTGAGAGCCGTCTCACTGAACATTCCAACGAAACCGCAGATGAGCAGCGACGCCATGATGGCACGGGTATTATATTGTTTCATTTTCTGGCTTCACTTCCCTCTGATATCTATTTTTACACTCCTATAAGTGTGTTATCTGTTACATTTTAGTGTCCATAATTATCCAAGTCAATAAAAAGAATAACTAGCAAATTGTAGGAGTAGGAAAATAAAATAATCACGGGGACGGTTCTCTTGCTTATTTTTGTGCAGGGAGTAAAGAGTAGAGACTGTAGAAAATGATATGGATTTATACGAAGACAAAAGAATTTTCCGGGAAATTGTTCTTTTTTCTGCGAATGATTTTAGCTTTATTCGACAATCTTTTCTACTAGTTTAGAAGAGAAAATAAGCGGAATGGACCTTTCAGCTTTTTTAACCAAACGTTTGAATAGTATAGATTAAATGGAAATTGGTCGAAAGCTTGTCGTTTGAAGACCAGTATAGCCTGACGAACTAAATTTCCAATTTCCGGCTAACACAAACAGAATTTCTACTAATTAATTGTTTTATAAACTAAATTCAATTCATTTAAGGATTATTAACTCACATATATATTTGTTAGCTCTGATAATCGGAGGTTCTATGAAATTTGATTGGGTGAGGGAAGCATGAGAACCGTCCCCATGCTTCTTAATCATATGATTTTAGTGTCGGTGCTGTGTAATGGTTGAATCGGTCGATTAGTGCAGCTGGTTTTTCTTCGATTAACAGCATGGAGCGGAATTTTTCTTGGAGAAATTTCTGGTCGAACATGTGGTCAAATAAACTGATGAGCGGGTCATAATAGTGCTGAATGTTTAGCAAGCCACATGGTTTTTGATGCAATCCAATTTGACCCCATGTGAATACTTCAAAGAATTCTTCTAACGTTCCAGTCCCTCCAGGCAGGACTACAAAGCCATCGGCTAATTCAGCCATTTTTGCTTTTCGCTCATGCATGGTGTCAACGGTAAATAATTGTGTTAACCCAGTATGTGAAAGTTCACGATCACCGAGCACTTTAGGAATAACCCCAATGACTTGCCCGCCTTCATGTAATACCGTATCAGCTACAGCCCCCATCAAGCCATTGCTAGAACCGCCGTAAACCAACGTAATCTTCCGTTTCGCTAACTCTTTCCCTAATTCAATCGCTCCAGCCTTATAATCCTCTGAAGCCCCAAAACTCGAACCGCAATAAACAGCTAATCGTTTCATGAACGGACTCCTTTTCGAAGCAAAGGGACGGTTCTTTTGCTTCTTTTTTTATCTTAAATTAATGATGAAAGGTCTGATAATATAGTATATGATAGATTTGTATAATTATCCTTATAAAACCTGAAACCTTGTCAAGTCCTCTTACATCCTTCTATCTTTGCTTCACTCTAGTTTCAAGTAAACTTCACAATGATTCGAAAAACAAACAGCCTCCATTATTAACCATTAGTTTTGTTACCCATGATTCTCAATTTTTAATCCCTTTCTTTTTTTAAATGTTATAAAAAATTTATATTGGATAAGTGGTGATCGATATGCCTCGAGTTGCGCGCGAGAAGAGTCGCAGCGGTATTTACCATGTCATCTTGAGAGGAGCGAATCGACAGGAAATATTCCATGATGACGAAGATTGCCTAAGATTTCTTAGTATTGTCGAGAAATATAAAATGAAAGCGGAAGTGGAACTATATGCTTGGTGCTTAATGGGGAACCATGTGCATCTCCTTGTGAAAGAAGGAAATGAATCACTTTCCACTACCATGAAGCGGATTGGTGTAAGCTTTGTTTTTTATTATAACGAGAAATACCAAACAACCGGCCACCTTTTTCAGGATCGATTTAGAAGTATATGTGTAATTAGTTTTTTGAATTTATTAAATGTGGTTCGATATATTCATCAAAACCCAGTAAAAGCGGGAATCGTGAACAGAGTCGATGACTGGAGGTGGAGCAGCTGTCGTGGGTACTACGGTAAACAGCCTTTTTTCCGAAAACTGTACGATGGCGATTATATACTCAAGTTGTTTTCAGATGATCCAATAAAAGCCAAAGCACGATTCATAGATTTCAATGAGAAAGAGTTGGAGGAACAATTTCTGGATGAACAAGAGATTTATAAAAGAAGATTCACAGATGAAGAGGCAAGAATGGAAATTAAGGAAATACTCGGTACAATCGAGATCGCCCAAGTAAAGAGCTTGCCTAGATTGCAAAGAGATGATGTGTTACGAGAAGTAAAAAAAATCAGAGGTTTGTCACAAAGGCAGGCAGCTAGAATTTTAGGTGTCTCGGCCAGTTTGATATTCAAGGTGCGGGGGGACGGTTCTCATGCTTCGAAATAAGCATGAGAACCGTCCCCTTGCTCATATATTCTTAAGAGGAGGGGGGAGGCAACATGAGAAACAGCAAATTAATGATAAGCGGCTTGATTGTAATTGTGGTGGTCGTGCTTTTTATTTTTTCTGGGACTACGGTGGCATCTGGTTATAGAGGGGTCTTGTTGCAATTAGGGGCAGTTAAGCCAACGATCTTAACGGAGGGCTTTCATTTTAAAATTCCGTTCATTCAAAATGTCGAACAGGTTGAGGTTCGGGTTCAAAAAGAAGAAAGTTCCCAGACAGCCGCATCCAAGGATTTACAAATGGTCACAGCCAATGTGGCTGTTAACTTTTCGGTTGATCCAGGTGCCGTCAATAAGCTATACCAAGAAATCGGCCCCGATTATCGTGCCCGTATCGTCGACCCTGCCACCGCTGAGTCTTTAAAGGCAGTGACAGCTCAATATACTGCCGAGGAGTTAATTTCCAAACGTCCTGAAGTATCTGCTAAAGTGAAGGAGATGCTTTCCACAAAGTTAACCAAGTATTATATGATCCTTGAGGATATCAATATTAAAGAGTTCGCCTTTAGTGAGGAATTCAATAAAGCGATAGAATTGAAACAAACAGCCGAACAAAATGCGTTAAAGGCTCAAAGGGATTTAGAAAGAATCAAGATTGAAGCGCAGCAGCAAGTCACCCAGGCGGGTGCAGAAGCAGAGGCCTTAAGGTTGAAAAAGCAGGAAGTAACACCGGAGTTGATCCAATTAAAACAGATTGAGGTTCAAGAAAAGGCCCTGGAAAAGTGGGATGGACGCCTGCCGAGTGTCACTGGAGGAGCTACTCCTTTTATTGACTTGAGCGGGATTGAGAAGAAATAAAATTTAATTAAACCTCTATTCGGGTGATAGAGGTTTTTTAACCTTTGTTTAGTTCTCCCACCTGAGAGACTATTAACGGGAGTGCTTTTTTCAAGAACTCTACGCTCATTCCCCGCTTGGCATCCCTCCAAGGATAATCCGGAACACCCCTATTCTAAAAGGTGAAAGCAGTTACCGATAAATGGTAAAATAGTGAAAATACCTTATAATGGGGGCTTTATATGAACGTCAAGGAGATCATGGACAGGCTGGAAGAACTGGGTTCAGAACAAACCAAAAACACGTTTATTAATCACGGAGCGAGTGGCAGTGTTTTTGGAGTAAAGGTGGGAGATTTAAAAAAGCTCGTCAAGTATGTTAAAAAAGACCAGGAGTTGGCTTTGGCATTATACGATACTGGAAATTCTGACGCTATGTATTTAGCCGGATTGTCTGTTAATCCCAAATTGATGACAAAGGAGACTCTTCAAAATTGGGTCCAAAAAGCAAGCTGGTATCTACTTGCGGAATACACGGTTGCAGGGGTAGCTGCTGAAAGCCCGTTTGCCTTGGAACTCGCAGGTGAATGGATAGACTCCGATAAAGAAATGACAGCCGTTGCTGGCTGGAACACGTATGCAAACTATTTATCGATAACCCCCGATGACAAGTTGGACTTAGAAGAAATCCGCGCCCTGCTCATAAGGGCTGAAACCACCATTCACCAAGAAAAAAACCGGGTTCGCTATTGTATGAACGGCTTTGTAATTAGTGTAGGAGCCTATGTAACTGCTTTACATGATGAAGCGATTAGGGTTGCCGAAACAATTGGCAAGGTGCATGTTAATATGGACAAGACAGCGTGTAAAGTCCCTCCTGCCGTTCCATATATAAAAAAAATAAAAGAGCGCAACAAAATAGGTGTGAAACGAAAAACTTGTATCTGTTAAGATGGGTGAGCAAGGGGACGGTTCTTATGCTTCGGAAGCATAAGAACCGTCCCCTTGCTTCGCTTTGCCCACACGTCCTTACGACATTCTGAATATACTGGCTCCTGAGATTGTCGTGTGGAGGGAATAGATGATATGAAGAAACGCCAATGGATTTCGAGCATTATTTTAACTGCCGTCTTGGTTCTTCCTTTACTTCTTGTATTCTTCACCCATAATACCACTCACGTTCAGGACCATTCCCCGAAGGTAGTCCAAGATGTTACTGCAACTGAAGTGGTAAACTCCCAAAAGGATCCAGCCAATGATGGAACGAAACAAGGTGAGCAGCCTCAAAAAGAAACACCCCCTCAACAAAAACCTGCCCAAGAAAAACAAGCTCAAGAACAAAAGCCTACGATCGTTTGGGGTGTTGACACGGCTTCTAGTGTTGACCAAGCCTTTCTACAGTGTGTTAAGGACAACTATGGCGCACCGACTGTGTTTGGCAGATATTTAGAAACAAAAGGGAGATGTGTCAATCGGTTTGTCCAAAGAAGAAGTCAATTTACTCCATCAGCAAGGCATCAAGATCCTGCCGATTTTCAACCACTTTAAAGAAGCCATCGGCTATGATAGAGGGGTTGCAGAGGCCAAGGAGGCCATTGCTTACGCTCAAAAAATAGGAATACCTAAGGGAGTAGTCATTTTTGCGGATATAGAACCAACGTATCCCGTCGATGAAGCATTTATAAGAGGATGGGTGGAGACTTTATCCAGCTCGCCTTATAAGCCAGGAATTTATGGTGTTTTTACACCAGGTAGTAAACTGTCCGCTGCATTTCAAGTAGCTGCTTCAAAAAATAAAAATATTCAAGGGCAAACCATCCTTTGGAGCAGTAATCCCGATCCGGGTGTCTCTGCGAAAAATAAAGCCCCTGCCTTTCAGCCTGGTGCCCCAAAGAACATCAAGATCTCGATCTGGCAATACGGAATTGATGGGGAAGCTTGTAATATCGACACGAACCTTATTCAGTCTACTGTGCTAGATAAATTATGGTAGGATAATGAAGCAGGGGGACGGTTCTCTTGCTTCTTTACATAAAAAAGCCATGACTAAACTCAATTTGGTAAAGTATTTAGGGAAATGAGCGGAGCTCTGCATTTAGTTGAGGGAAGTCATATCGCAATGGAAGAGCTGGTCATTAAAAAAATAAAGCCTTCCGATCGGAGGTCTTATTTATACTAAGCATTTAATTAGCAAAGGAAGTATGTTTTGTTTTCCATTTTTACATTGCAATAAATAACCAAAAACTATAAATTCCTAATGTAATTAAGCAAAGGAACCACCATTTTATCCAGTTTCCAAACAATCCAACTGCAGATCCAGTGAATTGTAGTCTTCTCCCATTAATAACCGTGTGTCGTGTTTTCCATCCTAAAATCATTGTAATTGCCCAGGGATAGCAAATTCCCAATGTGCAGACAGTTACAAGTCCTCCTAGGATAGACCATCCTATGTACTGAAAAAGACCACCATCAAAATAAGATTTTTCTTGCGTTTGTGCAGCAAAATTTTGCTGGACGTTTGCTGTTAAATCACTCACTAAATTTCCCCCTAGAAAGATTAAATAATTACAGGAGAATTGTACCATAAACGAATAGGTGAAAATCCTATTTTTGGATAATGTTAATTAGAATGACAAATTCTCCATACCAACATACCATAATCTTTATCGCTTACAACTTTTTTATAATGGCGGGGACTGATTCAAGGTTTGAACAAATATTGATTTCATTAATACTTAACAAATGTTGTAATTCCATAATGGGTCAAATAATTTCGATGACTCAGTTCATCTAACCATTTTTTTGAATGTAATTGATACAAACCATAACTGTCTTGGTAAGTGAAACTTCCTACATTTACTTCAATCGGCTCGGGATGTGCTTCCATCCTTTGTTTGTATTCCTTAAAGGCATGTTGGTTGGGCACGTGATATATTTCCAACACATCTCCCACTTCCATATACTTTTCAATGTAGGCTAAAAATAAACGGTTTCCAACTCCATTTGCTTCATAAATATAAGGCAAAGAAAATAATCCATCCACTTCTTTTACCCAATATTCATCTACTTCCTGCACAGAGAAAAAGATAGCATCTTCCTCACGTTCAAAAAACGTCCGATTATTGTATTCTTCGATTTCATCGGGTATGATAAACGGTTTTAATGAAGCTAAGAATGTTATTTGTGTCATTAATATTTCCTTTCTTGGCTTACACTGATTTACATGAAATCGACCATTTTACTCATAATAAAGGTAGGGAGGTTTCAGTGCATGAACTTTACTTGGTTACTTGGGCTTGTCATGTTAACGCAGCAAGTTAATATGCCAGGCGAATTATTAATCACGAACAATGGGCACCCTATCTCAGTTGCTAATCGTACTAACTTTTCGACCATTATGCCGGAATTACCTATTATTAATCCGGAAAAGTTAAAAACCTTTATGGACCAATTGGACAAACAAGTGTCCTCCGTGCCTAGAAATGCCATTATAGATCACAATGGAACGATTATACCAGAGCAGGTTGGGTACCGTTTAAACCGGGATCTTTTCACGGAAAAGGTTCTTTCTTATTATTTTAATAATGGATCAGCTGAAATGGAAGTCCCTTTACAAGTGGTTTCCCCTAAGGTCGATAGTGAGTTACTTGGAAATATTCGGATTGAAAAAATCGGACAATACGTAACCTACTTTAATACCAGTAATAAAAAAAGAAATCATAATATTTATCTTGCCGCAAAATCGATTAATAACCATGTTCTCTTTCCAGGTGAAACCTTTTCCTTTAATCAAGTCGTGGGGGAAAGAACAGCAAGGAAAGGATATGTGCCGGCTACTGTGATTGTTAAAGGGGAATATTCAGAAGACTTTGGCGGTGGCATTTGTCAGGTTTCATCGACCCTTTTTAATGCCATCGATAATGCAGGGTTAAAAGTGATTCATCGCTACTCACACAGCAAAGAGGTCTCATACGTTCCTCCAAAGCGCGATGCCACGGTTAGCTGGAATGGACCTGATTTAATTTTTAAAAATGAATACAACCAACCAATCCTCATTCAAGCAAAAATGTTACGCGGCAAGCTGAAAGTGGAGATATATTCTTCCGATGTCATAACCTATAAGCCCAAAAAAGTTCCCTATCTTTCTTATTAACATAAGCACGGGGACGGTTCTTTTGCTTCCAAATGGGAAGCAAAAGAACCGTCCCCATGCTCCTCAGGAGGGGGTATCATAATGACTTTGAATGGAATTCCGATTACTTCATCAGAATTAGCGAATTTGTGGATGGCTTATCAAGAAAAGACGATGATCATGAGAATCTTAGAGCATTTTATTGAGCATGCTGATAATGAAGAAAAACAACTATTACAAACTCATTATGATGGTGCTACGAAAACCATAGAGATCATTAAGGAGATTTTCACACAAGAAGGGGCAGTCATTCCTCGTGGTTTTACAGAAGAAGATGTTCATAAAGGTGTTCCCAAGTTATTTGATTACCTGTACGATATCATGTATTTGCATATGATGACTAAAGTGGAAATGAGCTTATATTCCCTTTTTTGTGGCATGTCCTATCGAAAAGATATTAATGATCTATTTATCCATTTAACAGCAGAAGCGCAAGTGATGAACGGCCAATCGACTCAATTCCTTCTAGAAAAAGGGGTTTTGGAACGTCCGCCTTTTGTATCAATGCCTAAAGAGGTGCATTTTGTACAGGATACACATTATAGGAGTGGTTTCAGTTTGTTAAGTGAGCCAAGATCCCTTAATACGATTGAAGTTTCTCTTATCCATCATGCGATTGAAACAAACCTTATCGGAATGCAGTTAATGATTGGTTTTGCCCAAGTGGCTGCTAATGAGGAAGTGCAAGGCTATCTTGCCAAGGGGATGAAGTTGTCAAAAAAGATTGAAAGCGATCTAGGTGAATTTCTACGCGGAAGTTTTATTGAGCCGCCAGCTACACATGCAGGAAAAGCAACCGCGTCAAAAATCGCCCCATTTTCTGATAAATTGATGATGTATAACTCCAGTTTATTAACTTCATTTGGGCTAGGGAGTAATGCTTTAGGCGGTGCATTTAGTTTACGTAATGACTTGCCGACAAAAATGGCTTTTCTCGCAAAAGACATTTTCACCTTTGCCCATGAAGGAGGCAGAATCATGATCAAAAACGGCTGGATGGAAGAACCTCCACAGATTGAGGACCGGAATGAACTCACGAAATAACAGCGGGCGGAGCATGGGGACGGTTCTTTTGCTTCCGGAATGGAAGCAAAAGAACCGTCCCTATGCTCACTACCCATTTGTTTTCTTTTTGCTACTATTTAGAACGTCAATAATAAACGTGTTTCCCTGTGAGGCTTCAATCGTTTGAATTAATCGAAGGTGTGCTAATTCAGGGTTGTTTTCCAACATCTTTGCGGTATTGGCTAAGCTTCTTAATGTCGCCGCTTCGCCGCGGGCCTTTTCTAATAACGAAAGGGCCTCTTTTTTTGCTTTAAGCACCTCTGAATAAACCTTCTTTAATTCTGCTGAAAACATGATGTCCTTCAAATCAACTGAATGAATCGAAAACCCTATTAAAGATTTATCCTCCAACAGTAAATTTCTGACATCATCGTTTATTTTTTGACGACTTTTTAATAACTCATCCATTTCGATTGAGGATATGACTTCTCGTAGTTTAAATTGTACCGTCATATATAAATAGTCCTGGAAGTTTTGATACTCTGAAATCAGTGCTTGGGGGTCGAGAATCTGATATTTGACTGCTAAACTAATTTTCACAGTAACATTGTCAGCCGTTAATAATTCTTGCCCGTTTATTTGTAGAATGGCTGGCCTCATATCAAAAATCTCTAAACGGATGGTTGAAGTAAGGTAGGTATATTTTCCTGGTCCTACTATCTCCTTAAACATTCCCTTGTGAAACTTAATTCCACGTTCATATTGAAAAATGGTCATCGTTCTAACAAGCCTTTTGAATAAAATGAATAATTAGAAAATTAAGATAATTACAAACGCAATAATCATAATATCGAACATTTAATCACCTTCTCTCTTAGAGTTTTTGAATCCACCCAGCGGATTGGATTAGCCAATGGAGGTCCTACCTGCAAAATTGGCCAACACATATATACCGTGGGTGGATCCACTTTTGGGGTTCGAACCCAAGATGCACTGGCTCCAAAAGGACACCAGTATCCAACAAGGAGAACGCAGATCAGCGACACCTTTTAAAGATTTTAAAAGATGGCTTTACACTACTCCAATTATGATTATAGCACAGGAAGCATGGGGACGGTTCTTATGCTTCCAGAATGGAAGCAAGAGAACCGTCCCCATGCTTCTCTTGTCCTCTATACTAGCTAGGTAGTACTATAGTAGTTATTGATAGGAACGGAGGAAGATGACATAGATGAAAAGAAGAAAATGGTGGATCCTTGCGGCGATCCTGTGGATGGCAGTGATTTTTATGTTTACACAGGTTCCTTATTCTACTGGAAAAAACACGTCCGATACTCTCCAAAAACTACTTGTGACCTTACATATAAGCGGAGTAGACCATGCGGTAGTTGAGCAGCTAAACTTTTTCGTACGGAAACTGACCCACATCACGGTATTCGGCTTCCTTGCCTTCTTATTTTTTAAGTCCCTTGAAGTCTACCGATTCGCGTATATTTTTTCATGGATTCTAACGGTTCTTTATGCGATGACGGATGAATATCATCAATCCTTTATGCCGGGCAGGACAGCTTCGATAAAGGATGTCTTTTTATTTGACTCTGTCGGGGCCTTTCTCGTCCTGCTAGTCACATTTTTGATTAGTAGAAAAATAGGGAAGAAGACGAGGTCAAGGGTAGGGTAGCCGACTTCATTTTCATAAGTAGCTGGGGAGTGTTTTTTAAAGAGATATAGTTAATCCCTTTCTAAAGCCAATGACCTGCTATTGCAGGCGTTGGCTTTTTTTATAGATTTCAGTTTTCGACATTTCTTTCAGGCCTTTTTAGAGAAAGAGTCAATACTGGTGCGGATTTGTTCATTTTTAATCAAATGTTTGATTAAAGGGGAAGGATTGGGAAAAAGGGAGAATGCTGTACCTCCAAACGAAAGCAAAAGAATTTTCCGGGAAATTGAAGTTTTTTCTGAAAAAAATCCTAACTGTATTCGACAATATTTTTAACTAGATTGTTCTAGAATATCAAGTGTGAAGTACACCTGAACGTTTCTAACCAAACGTTTGGTTAATAAACCATAGTGGAAACATAGTCGAAACTATGTCGTCAAAAAGCCCATTTTATCCAATAAAATGGGCTAGTTCTCGATTCAACTTATCCCGCTCATCGTAAAATAATCCGTGGCCGCTGTTTTGGAAGGGGACAAGCTTGGAGTTCTTTATTCCGTTTCTTTGTGCTTCGGCCAAGGGAAAGTGACAAACTTGATCATGGACACCATGAAGAATAAGAGTAGGAACTTGAATTTGTGCTAAATCGTAAAACAGTTTTTCTTCATATAACCAAGTGTTTGCTATGGCAGCCGTTGCCCAGCCTGCGGCTTGAAGCCCTAACTGGAAAAACCAATCAGAGAATGCCTGCGTTACATGCTGGAAGAAAAACATGTCTCCAAACCCACGCAGCATGTTTGGCCGGTCCTTATCGGTTTCTTTAATAATCGTCAGTACTTCTTCCTTTTTAAGACCGTACGGGAAATAGGGACGTTGAATCAAACTCGGAGCTGCTGCCGCAAGCAGTGCGAGCTTGGAAACCCCAAAGCCGCCATGGCGGGCCATATATCTAATTGCAATCGCTCCCCCGGTGGAGTGTCCCGCTAGCGTGATATTTTGTAAATTCAGTACCTCGATTACGGCTCTGACATCATCAGCCAGCCGGTCATAGTCGTACCCTCCCCACGGTTTATCTGACTTTCCGAACCCTCTTTGATCCCAGCCGATACAACGATAGCCCATCTTTGGCAGTTGGTTAAACTGATATTCAAACAATTGATGGTTCCCCGGCCAGCCATGAAGGAACAAGATCGCCTTGCCGCTCCCTAGATTAACGTCTTCTACATAAAGGGACACGCTGTCCTCGACCTGAATATAGTAGCCCATACGGATTCCTCCATAAGTTGAGTCTTCTTCTAGACTATATTCTTGGGCAGGAAGTAAATGAACCAAAACGAGGCCAGCCAATTTTTTAACTTTTCATTTCACTGTAAATATTGTTACTATATTTTTACAACTATGCAAAACTTTTCATCAGACATCAACGTCTAATCATAAAACAAGAAGCGGTTGAACTTTGTCGGTAGCAAAAAATGGGGGAGATTTTTGAGTGGATTTCATGGAACGAGTAGAAGGGATCAAACGAGAGATAAGCAAAGTGATGGTTGGAAAGGATCTAGAGGTCGAATTAATGACCATTTCGCTGCTATATAACGGGCATATTTTACTTGAGAGCGTCCCGGGAACAGGTAAGACGATGTTGGCCAAAAGCTTCGCTGCAACGATTGGCGGTAACTTTTCCCGGATCCAATTCACGCCGGATGTTCTTCCGAGTGATGTCACAGGGATACAATTTTTTAATCCGAAAAGTCAAGAGTTTGAATTGCGGCCTGGACCGATTCTAGCCAATATCGTGCTAGCTGACGAAATTAACCGGGCGACTCCTCGAACACAGTCGAGCTTGTTAGAGGTCATGGAGGAACGACAAGTAACAATTGATGGCATAACCGTTCCGTTGGAAGAGCCTTTCATGGTCATTGCCACGCAAAACCCGGTCGAGTCGCAGCAAGGAACTTTTTCACTCCCTGTCGCCCAGATGGACCGTTTTTTTTATCAAAATAAATGTTGATTACCCCGGATACGACGATGAAAAGAGAATCATGCAAATTCAGCGTGGAGATAAAAGCAAGACCTCGATTGATCAGGTCTTATCGATTGCTGAAATCGAACAGTTAAAGGCCCAGCTCTCGACGATCCACATATCGAGTGAAATGGAAGATTACCTTCTTTCGATCGTGCGCGCGACGAGAAATCATCAGGATATCGAATTAGGGGTCAGCCCCAGAGGGACAATCGCCCTGATGAGAGCCGCACAGGGGAAAGCCTTCTTAACCGGGTGCACCTATGTCACGCCTGATGATGTTAAACTGGTTGCACCTTATGTTCTGATGCATCGTATTTTCCTAACGGTTGAAGGGTCGTTAACGAAATCTCCTGACAATATAATAGAAGAAATTCTTAAATCTGTCCCTGTTCCCGTTGAAGCAGGTGCGCAGGGATGAGTTGGAGCAGGTATGCAATCGAAGAGGGGAGAATCCAAGGCACGAGTATTGTTGCAATCCTCTTATTTTTTGTGAGCCTTTATATGCATTCAAGGTTAGTGATGTTCCTATCGATTTTTTTCTTACTGATCGTTTTCGCTAATCATTACTATTTAAAAAGGGTCGGCGAACGGTTTTACTATGAAAATATTCATGAAAAACAACATCATTTTATAGATGGGGCAGGTCAGTGGACGTTACGTTTCAGAAATGAAGGATTGCCGATTTTAAAAGCTGAAATAAGGATCTATTTTGATCCTTTTGTCAGGCCAGTAGGAGAGGAGCTTGAATCCAGCCATTCCTTCCAGGAGCTTTCGGTTCCTTTTTCGTTATACACCAATCAAAACAGTCAATTGGTCATTCCATTTACGGCAAAAAAGCGCGGAATCGCTAAAATTCGTAAACTGGAAATACATATTCCCGGCCTGCTTGGCTTTGGAAAAATGGTTCTTGAATCCAAACATCATTTGAAACAAGAGGTGGTCGTGTATCCGAATCCCGCACCTGTTAAGGGATTGACGGAAAAAATGTCGAACCTGCAGGGTACGAGTGTCGTTTCCCATTCTATCCATGAGGACCGTCTTAGCAATATAGGAACAAGAGACTATGTTTCATCTGATAGTTTCAATCGGATTCACTGGAAAGCCAGTGCTAGAAAACAAGTACTTCAAACTAAAATATATGAGAACATCGCTGAAACAAGCTGGAATGTATCCCTGTACATTTTAAATGGTCACTCGATAGCGGGCAATCTGGAAGAGTTACTGAGCTGTATAACAGAGTTTGCCTATTACGCTTTTAAACAGCAGATCCCTTATTCGCTTTGTATAAACGTTCGGGCGATGGGGGGCATTCCTTTTCTCTGTCTGCCAAAGGGAGAAGGAAAGGAGCAGCTGCAAAAAGCTTTAGAAATGCTAGCTTCTATTAATACCGATAGTTTAAGTTTGCCTTATGCGTCGATGCTGTCCTTTTATCAGCGGCATTTTTCGGGCCAGCCATTTTTTCTGCATGCTGGAATTCGGACTGCAAAAGACAATGAGATGCTTGTATATGAGTCAAGGAAAGGAACCCGGATGTGGGAATTGAAAATGGAGAACGATATGAACATTCTCAGTGAATTAGAACTCCAGTATGAAAGGAGGCTTCATCATTGATCAGCCGGGTGGGAGCGGTCACTTATTTTTTCTGTTTAGAGGTATTCACGGGCTTTCTGATTCTGTTTTTATTTTTTATCCGCCAAAAAGAATTACCTCCGGTTTTTAGCTTGTTTGGTTTATGCGTGGTGGGGATCGTTCTTTTTACTATTTTAGTAACAACGTTTCACGATAGGGGCAAATGGCTTTTCTTGCTAACCTATACGCCCGTACTGTTTGTGGCTGGTCGCCTTATAGGATTGTCTCTTTACCTGGAATTCATTGTGTTGGTTTTCGTTTTTTGTCGGGGATTTGTGTTAGTGAATCAAACCTCGGAATCCTCCGGTTTCGATTACTCCCTCCTGTTATCGTATCTGATTGGTTTCGTTACGATTATTTATTCTGCCATGAGTCACTATCCGTATCATCTTTATATTATCTATCTCATGGTTTTTCAAACGGTCTTCATGGTGACGGGCAGTTTTATTAGAAAATGGCATTCGATACCAAAGGATAAGGCGAAGTTTGCCTTTTATTATTTGCGGGTTATTGGAATGTTGATTGGTGCAGGTGCCGTGGTAACGATTCTTTTAAAATATGTAAAGGCCGTCCTTGTTTACATAGCAACGTTTTTTGTGATGATTTTATCTTATTTGTCAGGACCGTTGTTTCACTTCTTCCAATATCTGGTCAGCCTATTTGGGGAAGAAACGATTAAACCGCCTTCAGCAGCAGAATGGAGGATGAAGGGCAAGGGAACGTATGAGGAAGCAGGCGGGGGTCCGTCCGATTTGTGGTTCTATTTCTTGGTTGTTTGTATCGGTGTTGTGTTGTTTCTTTGTATAAGGATGATAAGAAGAATGAGGCTTTCTCGTATGAGCACCAATCCTTCAGCGGAATTCCATCTGGTAGTCGGTGAGTCTGCACTTTCCTCGCGGTTATCGCTTTTCCGTAAAAAAGAGAAAAGACCCAGCGATTTAATTAGAAGGGAGATCTTCGAGTTTGAGAAATATGCACAGAAAATGGACGCAGGCCGTCATCCCTTTGAAACGGTGGAGGAGTGGTGGAAAAGGGCAGGGCTAAACGGTGCTACTCAGGCAATTCACATCTACGAAAAAGTGCGATATGGCAATCAAAACTATTCCCATGAGGAACTAAATCAACTAAAACATGAACTGCACAAATTAAAACTTCAATTGAAAGAGCGGTGAGGGTTGGGAGCACGGGGACGGTTCTCATGCTTCCGAAGCATGAGAACCGTCCCCATGCTCCTTTCTCTGAAAAATAAAGAAAAACGGCGAAAAAATGAGGAAATACTAGAAAATATACGCTTACAAGGAAAATGTTCCTGCTTTTTTGGTGAATGTTTCCGTTTTCCAAGACTTTGTCAAATGAGCCCCTTTTGAACGATAATAAGGATATAAATTTTGGAAGGTGGTAATCAAATGATCAAGAAAATGGAAAAATTTATGAGTACTTACGGAAAATACATGGCAGCTACAGCATTAACTTTAAAACCGATGAGTAAAGAAGAAATACAGATTGTGGCAGATTTGTTTAGAAACGACTCTCAAAGATAAGGTTGAGAATCGTTTTTTTTTTGCTTCTTTTTAAGTCCTTTTATCGGTATCATCCCCTTTTGATCACCCCTTTCCATTTCTTCATATATGTACTAGACCCTTTCCTCCGTATTTGCATAAATAAACCTTTCATGTTCCAATATTACAGGCATTTTAACCAATCACACTTTCCTGTTTGGCATATTCATAGATTACGGGTTTTCAGGAAAAACAGCCTTTTTACCTGTATCTTAGGCAGGAGGTTTAATAGATGAAAAAAGACCAAACTAGTAACACAAAATCATCTAGTGGGAAAACGACAACGAACGGCGCCAATCTTTTTTTCGATACACGGAAAAGTGTGTTCTTTAAGCGGAATGCTGAGAATATTATCTTCCAGGTTACCTCATCACAATTACCCGTGTTGAGGAATATTAGCTTAGATAATATTTTTCTTAGCAGGGGGCACATTTTGGAACCACATTGGCATCCAAATGCTGCTGAGCTCGATTATGTGGTTAGTGGTGAAGCGATCATCTCTGTACTTGATCCATTCACCCCGCAATTGCTTACTTATCGTGTAAAACCAGGAGATGTTGTTTTTATTCCGATTAACTGGTGGCATTGGATCATCTCCATTACCGAGGAAGCACATGTGGTTGCGATATACGACACAAAAAAGCGTCAAAACACCTTCGGCTCCGATGTCCTTCGAAAAACTCCACCAGAGGTTTTTCAATTGGCATATGGTGTAAATGCGGAAAAGTTAGCCAAAGTATTGGCGCCAATTACTGAGACCGTCGTAATCGGACCGAAAAATAGTGCTCCAATGAGTGATATGATTAGGGAAATGTTTTTACCTATGAATGGACAAAGGGAAGGAATGCGGTGGGGATCCAGGACTTCGCCAGAACTATTTTTTGATGTCAGTGATAATGTCGGCTTTGAGCGAAATCCGCAAAACGTTCTTTACGAAGTTACCTCCGCGCAAATACCAGAGATGCAGGATTTGGCTTTAGGGGATCTTTTCCTAAGCCGGGAACATATTCGCGAGCCACACTGGCATCCCAATGCCGACGAACTTGATTTTATTATCTCTGGAGAAGTCATAATTTCGATTTTGAATCCGTCAACCTTAGAACTGCAGACCTATCATGTTAAACCAGGTCAGGTCACCTTCCTGCCAAAAGGATGGTGGCACTGGATTACTTGTGTTACCGAGGAGGCCCATCTGCTAGTAGCCTTTAACGATGGCCAAATCCAATCAATTGAAGGCTCCGACGTGCTAAGATTAACACCACCAGATGTATTTGGGCTCGCCTATGATGTAAATCCTCGGAAATTAGCCAAAGTATTATCCCCGATTGATGAGACAGTCGTCATTGGACCACCTGACCCTGAGGGTGGAAGCTAGGGGACGGTTCTCATGCTTCCGAAGCATGAGAACCGTCCCCATGATTATGGAGGTGATCCTTATTAGGAACTTAAACGGGGTTGACTGTGCAACAAAACTCAATCGTTCGTTAGCTGAGGGTCTTAAATCGAAGGGTATTCAGTACGTTGGACGTTATCTTGGAGATAGCTGGAAGTCGATGAATAAAAGGGAAGCGGATGACATCCTCGATTCTGGGTTGCGGCTGGTGAGTATATGGGAAACCAATCCGACTAACGCCGCTTATTTTACAAAGGCCCAGGGGCGTTCAGATGCACAGGAAGCATCACGCTACGCTAAGGCGCTTGTACAGACAGAAGGAAGTGCGATTTACTTTGCTGTTGATTATGATGCCAGGCCAGCTGATATGGACAAGATATTAACCTATTTTGCAGGTGTTCGTCATGGCATTGACCAAAGCTTTAAAGTGGGAGTCTATGGCTCCTATGCTGTACTTAACATGCTTTATGATCGTAAGGCAGTGGATTTTTATTGGCAGACTACTTCTTGGTCCCGTGGCCATGTAGCAGATTTTCATGATATTCTTCAATACCAGCATAATCTAACATTAGCAGGTATCCAAGTTGATTATAATGAATTCGCTAATCGTGCTGGATCCTGGAGCAGAGGTGTTTCCCAACCCGAAAGTTTTCCTCCATCTGCCTATACGGTTCAACCCGGCGATACCTTAAGCAAAATTGCTGCGAGATTTGGCGCAACGGTGGATGACTTAGTGAAGTTAAATAGCATTGAAAATCCTAACCTTATCTATGTTGGACAAATTTTGAAGTTAACTGATAATCATTCGCCAGGGCCTGTGTATTATACGATAAAATCTGGCGATACATTGTCTCAAATCGGATTCGTTTTTGTAATACCTGTCGCGCAGCTGCAAACTTGGAATGGAATTACTGACCCGAATGTTATTAGAGCTGGTCAAAGGATACGTGTGAAATAATCCTGCGGCTAAGTCATTTGATTGTTCCGGTTCCTTTAAAGGACAGCTCTCGACAACTCTTTCAAGCCATTTTTGGAAGAAATTCAGTAATGGTGCGGTTTAGTTCGGTTTTTAATTAAACGTTTGTTTAGAGTGGAATCATCGCGAAAAGATGAGATTGATGGAAGTGCAAACGAAAACAAGAGAATTTTCCGGGAAATTGAATTTTTTTCTGCAAAAATTACGAACCATTATCGACTAAATTTTTGACCAGTTTACTGGTGAAAGTCATTTACAACGTGAATTTTTGCATTTTTAACCAAACGTTTGATTAAGATTGCATATAGAAAATAAAGTCGAAATCAGGCCGTTTAGACAAGATGAAATAGCCCATTTTATCCAATAAAATGGGCTATTTCTCTTTTTCACTTTTTCATAGTAATTAATAAGTATTCACATAATTGTCAACAGTAAAGGAAAGTAGGTATGTTAAAATTTAGTAAAATAGAAGCCACTTTCATTTCATATATGGAGGGTTAACAATTAAGCAGTTTGCCTCTTTAGTGTGGAGATAATACATAGGAGTGATTTTAGTGAAAACAGTTGAAGCCTTAGATTGGCTAAAAAGTAACCATAATCCATCCGCCTTTGCTTCAAACAGATTCGGTGAAACGGTTCATGCCATCCAATTCATTGAAAAACTATATGAACTTGGAGCAGCCAAGGTAAGTGTGATCGGTATTCTAGATGAACCAGAGCGTATTGAGGATGAAGGGGGACCATATGCTGCGTCCTTAATCGTAGAGTTACCACAAGACAAAGGAAGACGAAATAAGATTATCGAATTTTATAAACAGGAAATGGAAGAGCAAGGGATTGGTGAAGGGGAGGGCATACTAGAGTGGAATGAAAGCAAGATGAAGGAAGGTATACTGGGTTTTGGATGGGACTAATCTTCTACAAAGGATTATTTTTAAAATATTATCATCAATTTATAAAAGGCCAATTTCTACTATTTTGTAGGAATTGGTCTTTTTTACTATGAAGATGTTCTTTTCAATTTCTGGAATTTATTAAGGTTTAGTTAAGGTTGCCGATTCATAATACAGACATGGACATAAACAAAGCATTTAAAACTGAAAGGAGTCCTACCAATGAAAAAACAGAAATTTACCTCTTGGGGAGTGAGTTTTGCAAGTCTTGCTCTCGTTGCCGGAATGATGTCATATATGGGAATAAAAAAAGATACAAAAACCAACACAACCACAGTGGCGACAACACAAAATACAACACAATCATCTCAAAGCAATAATAACCAAGATTCATCAATCACCTATGATATCCCTAGTCAATCTACTGATGCTAATACATCAACTGATACGAATACATCTACAGACACAAGTGGAACTGGGCAGTCAGATGATCAATCTGTTTCACAAGACAATTCGTTTCCAAGTCAACATGGAGGCTTTGATACGACAACCGGTGGAACCTGATGAAGTGTAAGTATTATCTCACTTCAATCATTGAAACCACTACAGGAGGAACTTAATGATGAATAAGTATAGTTTCAATTCCATGAGCACACTGGTCCAAATATCGATCAATCAAGAACTATTTGCCAATGACCTCATGCCCGTATATAAATTATTTGCATCTGTCGAAGACACGTGCAGCCGGTTTAAAGAAGATAGTGAGCTATCCCGGTTAAATCAACAGCTGGAAAAAGAAGTAGAGGTATCGGACCAATTATTTAGCATTTTAAAAGAAGCACTTCAATTTTACGAAGAAACAAATGGAGTTTTTAATCCTGGTATTTTGTCAGCGATCGAAAACAGCGGCTATACAAAATCAATTGAGTTAATCAGAGGTCGGGAGTTGGCGGCTCCCTCGCCAACAGCCCCCGTGTTTACAAAAATAAGACCTTATCAATTAGACGAAAATAGACAAACGGTGCTTCTTCATACTCGAATCGATTTAGGGGGTATTGCAAAGGGCTGGGTGGTTGACCAGGCAGCTGAGGCCTTATCCCAGCATGGATTTGGGTTTGTTAATGTCGGCGGAGATATTCGGATTTTTGGAAGTCTGCCCCGGCCATTAAATATTGGCATTGAAGATCCCTTTTATTCAGCCAAAATGCTCTCTTCCATCCAAGTATCGGATGGGGCCATCGCTACTTCCACGTCGATGAAAAGAAGATGGAAGGTGAATGGTACAAGCAAGCATCACCTGATTGATGCTACAACAGGCGAACCATCTGCGAGTACGATTATCTCTTCTACTGTAACGGCACCAACGGCTGTAGAAGCGGATGTATTAGCAAAAGTGGTCCTTTTATTGGGAGAAGAACGCGGGAAGGCTTTGCTTTCTGTCAAAAAGAAGCCAGCGGTTATGATTAATGAAGCAAAAGAAATCTGGAGAGGTGGCGAATAAAATGGAGTCTTTAGAATGGTACGCAATCCGGGCAACTGGGGTTGTGGCATATCTATTATTATATTTGGCGGCATTAAGTGGACTTTATTCTGCGGTACAGAAGAAACGGAAAAAGAAAGTGAATAATCTCCTTCATTTTCATGAGGTAGTCTCCGACTGGTCACTAATTATGACGGCCGGCCACTTAGGAATTTTATTAATTGATGCTTTCATGAAATTTAGTTGGTCTGATATACTGATTCCGTTCAGCGGCAGCTATGAAACGATTTCGATGGGATTAGGATCGATTGGTTTTTATTTCTTAATTGTAACGATTGTCACATCGAAATTCCGTAAGAAGATTGGTTACCAAAGGTGGCAGAAGCTGCATGCGCTTAATCCGATTCTGTATATTCTAGTAACAGCACACGGGTTAATGAGTGGTACGGACTTCCAAGGAACGGTTTTGGCTGTTGTTAACATCGTACCAGTTGTTCTTATGCTCGGAATGTTTCCGTCTGATAAGAAGAAGTTAACGGAAGGGAAAAGTGCAATTTAGGAATGGGTTGGAGGTTTCTCCAAGCCATTTTTTTATGCTGTTTTTAGGTTGAGTGATTGTTTTTAAGAAGAGCAGTTTCACTTTGGACACGGTGCTAAGAATAAGGGTGGTCTTGGAGTATCTGTTTATGAATGCAAAACTTATCACCTATCATCACGGCCGGAGTTTTGGCTGGTCATGCTTGGTTTGGCTATTTCTGTTCATTGGACTACGCCTCCACCATACACGGCCGCTATGGGCATGGGTCCTATGCTTCATATGTACTGCGTTCTTAATCCTATACTTTCACATTCCGGTTACGAAGTATAAATAAAGGAAGCATGGGGACGGTTCTTCTGCTCCGGAATCAATCCGGAAGCAAGAGAACCGTCCCCGTGCTTCTCCTCGTCGGACCACCAAGAACGGTTAGTCCAAACTTAATCGTTTAAACGTCCTGATTATGAATTATAATAATGGTAGGGTTGGAAGCATAGGGACGGTTCTTCTGCTTCAAAGAAGCAAGAGAACCGTCCCCATGCTTCTCCAAAAAATTTTTGATTGGATGACGAGATGACAAATGATGTTAGTTTTACGGTAAAGGGCAAGTTTGTTAATAAGTATAAAGGCGGTTATCCGCTCATATCAAGGGAAGCCATTGTTAATTTGGACGAAGGTACTGAGGAAGGAACGATTGTCCGTCTTGTTGATGAAAGGAATAAGTTCATCGCGAAAGGCTATTTTGGCAAACAAAACAAAGGGTATGGGTGGGTTCTTAGTCGAAACGAGAATGAACAAATCGATCAAAGGTTTTTTGTGAATAAATTGAGAGAGGCGCTCAATTATAGAAAGCCGTTTTTTAATAGACCGGATACCAACGCCTTCCGAGTCGTCAATGGCGAGGGCGATGGTTTAGGCGGGTTAACGATCGAGTATTTTGATGGCTATTATTTAATCACCTGGTATAGCAAAGGAATCTACCGCTTTCGGGAATATATTATACAAGCTCTAAAAGAATTAACTACGTATAAAGCCATTTATCAAAAGAAAAGATTTGATGTCAGCGGGAAATATATTGAAGAAGATGATTTCGTAGCGGGAGAAAGAGGTACCTTCCCGATTATCGTAAAAGAAAATGGGGTAAACTTCGCGGTTTACTTAAATGAAAGTGCGATGGTTGGTGTATTTTTAGATCAAAGAGATGTTAGAAAAAGAATCCGCGATGTTTATGCGGAAGGAAAAAGCGTCTTGAACACCTTTTCCTACACAGGAGCGTTCTCTGTATGTGCTGCCTTAGGAGACGCAGCTAAAACAACAAGTGTGGATTTAGCTAATAGAAGCTTACCTAAGACGATTGAGCAGTTTAGAGTGAACGGGCTCGATGATGACGCACAGGAGATCATAGTAGAAGACGTATTCCATTACTTTAAGTATGCCGTAAAAAAGCAGCTATTGTTTGATATGGTTATCCTGGATCCCCCAAGCTTTGCGAGGTCTAAGAAGATGGTATTCAGCGCGGAAAAGGATTATAAGAATCTTTTAAAGGAAGCTATTTCCATTACAGAAGATAAGGGGATAATCGTAGCGTCCACCAATGCTAGTTCGTTTAATATGACTAAGTTCAAAAGTTTTATTGATCAGGCTTTTAAAGAAACAAACAGGAAATACCAGCTAGTGGAGGAATTTTCCCTTCCGCAGGATTTTAAAACAATAGAAGAATTTCCAGAGGGCAATTATCTTAAGGTTGTTTTTATCAAGAAGTTGAAATAGAAACAAAAGGAGTAACACGGATCATGAAGTTTATCAAATCTCAAATGAAGCAGCTCATCAAAGACAATAAAGAATTGCAAACGCGCTTAAAAGAGTTAATGGAAGAACACAAGCTTGAGAAAAACTTTGCCCTCAAGGCTTTGTACCATGCAGAGGTAGCCGAAGGCGGAAAGTATCAACTAGCATACCAAGCACTTGACATACCCAAAGGGTGAGCATGGGGACGGTTCTTTTGCTTCCGAAAAGGAAGCAAGAGAACCGTCCCTATGCTTATTTATTTCCAGACATCATTGGCAATCGAGATAACATGTTTAACTTTATCCCATTGCTGTTCTTCAGTAAGAAGGTTTCCTTCTTCGGTAGAAGAGAAGCCGCACTGTGGGCTTAAGCATAGTTGGTCTAAATCAACGTATTTAGCTGCTTCGGCAATTCTTGCTTTGATTAGTTCTGGGTCTTCTAAATCGCCAAACTTAGAAGTAATCAGTCCTAGAACGATTTGTAAATCCTTGCGGTTCACGTGTTGAAGCGGAGCAAAGCCGCCAGAGCGCTCATCATCAAATTCTAAGAATAAGCCATCCACCTTTAATTCGCCAAAGATATATTCGGATGCATTGTCATAACCGCCGCTTGCCGTATAAGTAGACTTAAAGTTTCCGCGGCAGATATGCATCGTGATCACCATGTCTTCCGGTTTGCCCTCAATCGATTCATTGATTGCCCGTGTGAAAATTTTAATCAACTCTTCAGGAGTGTAGCCTTTAGCTGTGATTTGCTCTTGGCCTTTTTCTGAGAAGAAAACAGCCCATGACGTATCATCTAGTTGCAGATAGCGGCAGCCTGCGTCATAAAATGCTTGAATCGCTTTTTGGTAAGCTTTTATTAGATCATCAAAGAATTCATCTTTGTTTGAATAAGCAGCTTCCTCAATAATTCCTCTAAAAAACAGCATGTTTGGACTAGGAATTGTGAATTTCGCTGTGTGGTCACCTGCAATGTTGTGCAGGAATTTATAGTCTTCGATAAATGGATGCTGACCAAAGTCTAGTTTGCCCGTTACTTTTACTCCGTGAGCTCTCGTTTGAACACCATTAAATTGAATTCCAGCGTCGGTTTCAAAAAACTCAACGCCCTCTAGTCCCGCTAGGAAGTCAAAGTGCCACCAAGCCCGGCGCAATTCTCCATCTGTTACGGCCTTAAGGCCAACTTCTTTTTGTTTTTCTACTAATTTAATGATTTCTTCATCTTCAATCGCACGAAGCTGTTCCGCGGTGATTTCTCCGTTTTCTTTTTGAAGACGCGCTTGCTTAAGTCGCTCTGGGCGTAAAAAACTTCCGACATGATCTGCTTTGAAGGGTGCTCTCGTAAGTGTCTGTGTCATTTCTCTGCTCCTTTTAAAAAATATAATTTTAATTATATAGAAAATTTTCGAAAAATGCATAGAAGAAATATCTACTAATATTTCCTTTCCTGCCAATTGCTATTAATTGTGCCACGCTTATAAAAGGGGAAATATTATTTATAAGAAAATATTGATTTTTTAAAATATTTATTCTACTATATTAAAAAAGACTAATTACTTAGGAAAACGAAGGAAATATAGGGGGTACTGTTATGGGAGTCATCGAGAAAATCAGCGGCTTTGCTGGGAAAACCTTTACGTTATGGGTGTTGATCTTTGCCGTTGTTGCTTTTAATTTTCCAGCTCACTTTGTGTGGCTGGGAGGCTATATTGTTCCACTATTAGGGATTGTTATGTTCGGCATGGGTCTGACACTGGAGTTATCAGATTTTAAAGAGGTATTTAGAAGGCCGAAAGAAGTGGCGCTTGGGGTCATCGGGCACTTTATCATTATGCCGCTGCTGGCTTTTATATTGGCAGTTGGGCTCCATTTGCCAAAGGAAGTGGCTGTAGGTGTTATTTTAGTAGGATGCTGCCCAAGCGGGACAGCTTCGAATGTTATGGTGTTTTTAGCAAGAGGAAATGTGGCACTTGCTGTTTCCATCGCCTCAGTTTCTACGATTCTTGCACCAATTGTTACACCATTGCTGATTCTTCTATTTGCAAGTAAGTGGGTTGATGTTAGTGTGGCATCATTATTCCTTTCGATTGTACAGGTTGTCATTGTCCCATTGGCGCTTGGGTTTATTATCAAAAAGTTGTTTGGAAAACAAGCAAAAGCCGGTGCAAAAGCGATGCCGCTTGTTTCCGTTATTGCGATTGTGTTAATTGTATCGGCTGTCGTAGCAGGCAGTGCAGCCAAGATTGCCGAAACTGGATTGCTTATTTTTGGAGTAGTCATCCTTCATAATCTATTAGGATTCTTGATTGGCTTTTTCTTTGCCCGTATATGCGGAATGGATCTGGCGAAACAAAAGGCTGTCGCGATGGAAGTCGGCATGCAGAATTCTGGCCTGGGAGTTGCGATCGCAACCGCTCATTTCTCACCTTTAGCCGCTGTACCAAGTGCGATTTTCAGTGTGTGGCATAATTTATCTGGCTCCGTTCTAGCGAATATTTTCAGCCGTATGAAAGAGAAAAATCAAAATGGGGATAGTATCAAGCGCGTAGTCTAATTTTGAAAAGCCATCCAGCTTAGTTGGGTGGTTTTTTTGTGGAATGAATGTATTCAAATGATCCTGTGATTTGATTTTTAATTCATGTTTAATAATAAAATCGGGCGGGTATCAATCAAATAAGAAGTAATAAAGGAGGCATTAAAATGAATGTTGCTGATGTTATGACAACCGATATTGATTGCTGTACTCCTGAAAGTACTTGTAAAGAAGTAGCAGTAAAAATGAAAGAACTGGATGTCGGTGTCATTCCAATTTGTGAAAACGAAAAATTAGTGGGAATCATTACCGACCGAGATTTAGTGATAAGAGGATTAGCAAACGACCTTTCGGATGCATCGACTGTTTCTGAATTATTAACAAATATGGTGGTAAAAGGCACCAAAGACATGTCAATTGAGGAAGCGGCAAAAATAATGTCACATGAACAAATTCGCCGGCTTCCCATCGTCGAAAATGAAAAATTGATTGGAATGGTCTCTCTTGGTGATTTAGCTGTAAATAATCAGTCGAGTGACGAGGCAGGAGAAGCCCTTAAAGAAATATCGGATCCTGCTGAGCCTAATAAATAATTTAATTAACTAGTTTCATATAGCGGGCAAAATGGCTGCTTTTGATCGGCCTTTTTGCACTAAGAAATCCGGTCAACATTGGGCCGGATTTTTTATTTTTAGAATGTCTAAGAAACTTTCAGAATTCAGTAAGAAGTTTGTTATTTACAAGATTACTATAATTATATATAATCCTATATAAATACTTGGAATTGAGATAGGGCGTGCGATAGATATGAGTATAGGGATTGCGTTGATGGGCCTCTTGGTTGGCTTTTTAGTAGGAATGACAGGCGTGGGAGGAGCAGCACTGCTAACACCCGTGCTTATTTTAATAGGGGTTAATCCATCGATTGCCGTTGGAACAGACCTTGTTTATAATTCAATCACGAAACTATTCGGTGTTGTTCAACACTGGAGACAAAAAACAGTGAATGTGCAAATGGTTAAGTATCTCGCCATGGGAAGTATCCCGAGTGCGGTTATCGCGATAGCGGCCCTTCATTTCTTCGAAGCCTCTTATCATAATCAGGAACAGATCATTCGGCACGCCCTTGGATATGTATTGGTATTTGTCTCGATTGCGATTATTATCAAAACGTTCATGGAGAAGCGGTTACGGCCTAATCGCTGGCAGACGAAACCCTTGAGCGAAAAAAAGGGCTTAACGATTTTAATTGGCTGCGTGTTTGGATTTATTGTCGGACTGACTTCATTAGGTTCAGGTTCTTTATTCGCGGTCGCGATGATTTATCTCTATAAAATGAAGACATCAGAGATGGTTGGTACCGATATTACTCATGCGTTTCTACTTGTTACCGTAGCAGGAATGCTTCATATTAGTTATGGCAATGTTAACTATATGCTTGTGGGTAATCTATTAATGGGGTCTATTCCTGGAGTACTAATAGGCAGTACGATTTCCGCAAAGGTTCCGACGAGACCGCTAAGGGCCGTGGTGGCGGTATTGATTTTTGTGAGTGGGTTAAAACTAATTTAATGAAAAGTCTTATTATTCTATATGAAAAAAGAAACTCGCCTAAGTATTTGGCGAGTTTCTTTTTTATGTTCAATAAGTTTAAAAAAGCAAGGCCCGATTGGCCCTGCTAGTTATTTAACGATTACTTGTCCAACCATTCCTTCTTGAAAATGGTACCGGCAGATCAGTTCATATGTACCGGGCTTGTCCGCTTTCACGGTAATGGCTTTTTCTTGTCCCGGCTGGACTTCGGCGTCAATTCTGAGCTTTTCGACGGTGAAGGTGTGCTCTTTCCTACCTGTGTTTTTCAATCTCAACGTTGTCGTTCTTCCACTCGGAATCGTGATGACCTTTGGATTAAAGAAATCATCGTTCAACTGGACCTCAATTGGTTTCCCTGACTCAATAGGCTGTGTTATGGCGTCAGATTCAGCAAAAACACTGAGTGAGCCTGGGGCTGTCACAACCAAAATCATCGCAAGCAAAACGACCCATTTTTTCAAAGACATTCGTAAACCCTCCTTTCCTAAGACTATTTTCTTCCAATTCGTAAAATATTATCACGATTAATTGGGTTAATGGAAAATCACGTAGAATCGCTCCCATTACGCAGAATCCTCATCTTGTTTTGTAGAGTGTCTCATCTTTTTAAAAATAAATTTCTCTTTTCACCAAGTTTTCACCATTCCCGTCTAAAATTCATTACATCAGGTAACGAAAGGAGGCAAAAATGAGATGAATACAAAAGTGAAAAAAGGAATTTTTTGGGGAGTCATCGTTGCATCAACTGTCATGATCATCAACGTACTCCACTTTCTTCTAGGAGGAAGCAGCACTTTTGCTAGAGGTCCAGGAGGACATGGTGAAATGGGAGGACGCGGCGGATTTGCGGGCCGCCACATGATAAATGGCCCGCACCATGGCAGCGGGTTCCCTTGGCTTTTCCTTATTATTGGACTAGCTGTCCTCGTCCTACTAGTAAGATGGCTTAGAAAGAAGTCGAAAGCGTCTTCGATGCAACAGTTTATTGATACCTCTCTTGCAGGTTCGCATATACCAGTCACAAACCAAAATGCTAACGTTTTGGATCAATGGGAAAAAAATATTTTAACTAAAAAGGAGAATGAATAAAATGGGTATTTTTAAAAGATTAAAAACAATAACAATGGCGGAACTTAACGGATTGCTAGATGGGATTGAGGATCCAATTGCGATGTTGAATGAGTATTCTCGTGAAATGGAACAAGAAATTGTCAAAGGTCAGAATGCATTAGCTCGACAAATTTTTGTCGAGAAAAAACAGCAAGCACTCATTTCTGAAACGAAATCATTGGTGGACAAGCGCACACGTCAAGCGAAACTGGCACTAGAGCAAGGTGACGAGGCAATGGCAAAACTAGCTGTTCAAGAAAAGCTCAGCAAAGAAAACCAGCTGCAGCTATACGTAGAACAATTAGCGTCAATTAAAGGACAAACTCAAATCCTTGTTGAAAAATTGGACGAGCTCAAGGAAACATATAACCAAATGCAGCAAAAGAAAATCTTGTTAGCTTCCCGTGCCAATGTGGCTCAGTCGATGAAGCAAATTCAGAAAGTGACGGTATCCTTCAATACCGATGATATTGCAAGGGGAGTGAACCGGGCCGAAGAAAAGATTCTTATGATGGAAGCAGAAGTACAGGCAGGCAGTCAATTTGCGACTCCGTTAGCTGCGTTTGATGCCGCATACGGAAATTTTGTAAGCGATGAAGAGCTAAATAAGGAAATTGAAAAGTTAAAAAGCGAAAAGGAAAAAGTGGCCGCATTATAATTCAGGATGAGAAGCACCACCTTACAGGCTGGTGCTTCTGTTTCTATCGACGAAAGGAGAGGAGGATGTACATTGAATACGACTACGCTGATTCTTATCTACCTGGTTGCAGCATTGGTGGGGAGCATGCTTCCTTTTATCAGGGTTTATTTAGCTCATTTTCATAACTTGGTCAATCTCGCCATAAGCGTCTGCTTGGAAGGTGGTAAAATCCGTCTATTTCGGGATGGTTCAGGCCAGACAACCGGGAGTGATATTTCACCGTTTAAAAAAGCACTCATTTCGTATGCAGGCTACACGGGTGCTTCGCTGGTCGCGATCGGTTTGTTTTATTTGGTATTGAAAGGGCACTATCATTTGGTGATTTATCTATATTTAGGGCTTAGTGTTGTTGCTTTATTGTTGTGGATTCGCAATGCCTATGGGATCCTTTGGGGACTTTCAACTGTGGTTTTGCTGGCTTTGCCGGTCTTATTCCGTTATGAAAATGTTTTGGCTTTACCTGTCCATGTTAATTTCGAAACGCTTCTCCTTCATATTGGCATATTTCTAGCATCTGTTGTGTTTATTCAATCGATGATTGGTGCGGTTCAGGTGTGTAGACAAGCTTTTATGTCGAGAAGTAATCCAAAGAGAAGGGCGGCACTGGTTCAAACGAAATTTATCCCTGCGGTGGTTTTGGGAATAATTCTGTTTGGACAGACCGTATTAGCTGGTTACTTTTTTGCTCTTAATTTTATTAGTCTTCCATTTAGTTTAGATATGGATCTAACAAATCAACTTCTTGCTGCAAAAAATGCAATTTGGTCTACAGTTATTGGGAGTTTGAAGCAGTAAGGGATAACCAAAATAGTATGGCAATCATCTCGCATTGATCGGGCTGTTTTTCGTAAAGAAAGCAGCTCTATTTTTGTAATGGGTTTAGACATTTAGTTGATAGATTTTATTGACGACCGGATCGGTATAAAAATAGGTACTTGGGTAGTCAATCGACGGTATTAACGACCGAGCAGAAGAAAAGAGAGGTACTTAGGTAGTCAATCATGCTTATTGCCGACCGAACAAGGGAAAAAAGAGGACCCTGGGTAGTCAATCGACGCTATTGCCGACTGAGCAAGGGAAAAAAGAGAGTCAAGTCCTGTATATTGTGTAAATTAATTTTCCTTATGATTACAATGTATACGCGCAATTAAGAATTTTGATGGATTGGAAGGGGGTACCCCCTTCCAATCCATCAAAATTTCGCGCGATTCGCGGCTACTTTTTTTCTTTTTCCGGCACTACTTTTTTCATAACTTGTTCTTCGGCTAAGTCCATTAAGACAGCTCCAACTAATCTAAATGCTGACTGAGTGTTAGGAAAAATACGTATTACCTTTTCTCTTCTTCTTACTTCTTGATTTAACCGCTCCAATGAATTTGTACTACGAATATATTGGTGATATTTTGAAGGTTCATTGAAATATTGGATGGCATCTTCGAAACCTTCTTCTAAGATTTTTATTGCATTTTCTAGTTTAGGATTATCCCCAAACTGATTCATAAACTCCTCTTTTAATTTCCTAGCGTCCTCAACTTTCACCCCTCCAAAAATCCTTTTTAAACCTAGCTTCACCTCATCCATATCTTTTTTCGGGAGTTTATTAAAGATATTTCGTTTAAAATGTACCGTGCAGCGTTGCCAAGTCGATCCCACAAATTCACTATCAATTGCCTTTTTTAAGCCTTTATGTGCATCAGATATTATTAATTTAGGTGCTTGTAATCCTCGTGATTGTAAGTGTTGAAAAAATCTTTGCCAGGCTTCATAGCTTTCAGAATGATCGACTTTCAATCCCAGGATTTCTCGCTCATTATTTTCAGTGATTGCAGTTGCAATATAGACTGCCTTAGAAATCACCCGGTGATATTCTCTAACCTTGATGTACATGGCATCTGCAAAGATATAGGGATAATACATCGTATTAATTGGCCTATTAGCCCATTCATTAACAACAGGATCAAGCTTTTCTGTTAGAGAGGAAACGAAAGACTTGGATACACTTTCCCCACATAACTGTTGCACGATATGCTTTACTTTTCGTGTAGAAACTCCATTCACAACCATTTCTAGCATAGAGAGGACAAATGCTTGGTCACAACGTGCATATCTTTCAAATACGGACGTTGAAAACTCACCGTTACGAGTACGTGGTACCCTTAAAGTAATTTTTCCAATACTTAATAAAAGTTCACGTTCATAGTAACCATTTCGATAGTCACGACGTTCCGGCGAACGTTCATAAGCACCAGCATTTAAATAATCATCTCTTTCCTGTTCCATTACGGAATTCAATACTAGGACGATAGAGGCTTTGATCACTGCGTCTATATCAGAGTTCATCACAGAATCTTTTAAATCATCAATATTTAGGTTAAACTGTATTTGAGTCATAATTAATTCCTCCGCATTGTTTACTTCGCCGTTAACATTGTAACCATGAGGAATTAATTTGACTCATTTTCTTTTTACACAATTATACGGACTTAATCAAAAAGAGCACCCTGGGTAGTCAATCGACGCTATTGCCGACCGAGCAAAGGAAAAAAGAGGACCCTGGGTAGTCAATCGACGCTATTGCCGACCGAGCAAGGGAAAAAAGAGGACCCTGGGTAGTCAATCGACGCTATTGCCGACCGAGCAAAGGAAAAAAGAGGACCCTGGGTAGTCAATCGACGCTATTGCCGACCGAACAAGGGAAAAAAGAGGACCCTGGGTAGTCAATCGACGCTATTGCCGACCGAGCAAGGGGAAAAAGAGCACCCTGGGTAGTCAATCGAGTAACTAAATAGAATATAAGAACATTTTTTATTCATAATACGCCCATTGACCATACCCTATCAAACTATAATTTTGTTTAAGGATTCTCCCAATTTGCTTTTTAGACTCAATAACCCTACACCACTCATAAACCAAATTAGTAGTGATTTGCATATCAGGAAATAGCAGCACTATCTCCTCTACACTTCGTAAGACAGCGGAATCAATCGTTTCCTGATGACCGTATGTTCTACATACAATCTTATCCCTTCTATCCATCGAACAATTTAACGAGTGACACACTGCACAAATAATTCCCTTTTGCAATCTATTATAGGTATAAAAAGGTAAGCGAGTATAGGGAGAGTCCGTTTGATGCATTGAAATTAACTGATCAGCAAGCATCTTATGGCGGTTAGTTAGCTTTGAAGGAATTTCATTTAATTTTTTCATAAGGCAATTAAGCTGAGTGGGGTGAATAATCGGCTCGTTTAATGGGGCTTGATATAAGGTGAAATTGGGGTTTACAAAGGTTAAGGAACCTTCAATAGGAAATTGAAAACCAAGATTTTTAAGTAAAGGGCGGAAAAGGGATTTGCTTCGCTTTAATTGGTCCAAAGGATTCTTTATTTCATCCTTAGATAATTTAGGATAGAAATTTCCTAATTCATATCTATAATCACCTTCAAAGTTTTTTACTTCATATGGGTAAATTGTTTGCTGAGAAATGATTAAGGTGTCAATTTGAAAAAATGATTTATTATGCTCGAGACACAAATCATTTAAAATGTATAAATCATTTTCCAGCTTTGATGTTAACTGGTCAAAAACCACCTCACCCTGGTATCCTTTTTCAAGGTTAGCATAATGCTGCTTGTCTTTTATAGATAACTCCATTCGTGCGTTTAAAGAGATCAAGGTCCTTAATTCTTTTGATTTCATACGCGTCTTGTATGGGTGCATATCAGACTTCCTTTCCTATTTTTTAAAATACTCCTCATTAATTTTACAAAAAACTATTAAATAAGTGTTTGAATACTTTGTTAAAATTGATTAAGAATTGGGTTAAACCTTTAAAGTATTTAGTTGATTGCCCTTTTGATAAAAATTCATTATAATTAAACATGTCTAATTACTCACTTAGAATACAACATACAAAGTGTAGAAAGAGGTGATTATTATGAATTTTAATCCAGTATCCAGCAAGAAATTATATATGCAAATTTATAATCAAATTCTTTCAGAAATTCAATCGGGTTCATTTAAAATAGGTGATAAACTGCCAGCTGAAAGAGAACTATGCGAAATGTTTGGTGTAAGTCGTGCTCCAATTCGACAGGCATTGAGCGCTCTGGAATTAAATGGAATCATTTATTCCCGTCAAGGCGAAGGCGTTTATGTGAAAAGCAATCAGCTTGCAACCGATCAATCCTTCTTTAAATCCATCACCCCTGAAGATATTGTTGAGGCAAGAATGAACATCGAGCCACTTATTGTTAAATTTGCAGCCCAAAGAGCAACGGATGAAGACATTGAGGAGCTTCGTTCAACCATAAAACAGATGGAGGACGAAACAAAGGCTGGTGTATACGTACCAGAAACAGACGAGAAATTACATTGTAGTATTGCCCAAGGCCTCTCATAATGATTTATTTATTAACATCATGGCTGCTATTATCAACGCGATGAAACAACAGGAAATGTGGAAATTTATTCGAGACCGGACCGTAACTCGACCGGATTACCGGGACGTGAATTTCAGGGAACATCAATTACTTATTAAGGCAATTGAGGATCGCAACGAAAAAGAAGCAGTGAAAATTATGACTAACCATATGCAAAATTTATATGATCGGTATTGGAAGGATTAGATTGACCAAAAAAGTTGTTTTAAAACCTTCAAGTGCCAAATACCTGAATTCCCCATAAAAAAATGGGGAATTTTTTTAGTTTCTATTGGCTCTAATTCCTTGTTGTTCATCATGGTAATTATTCAAAGCTATTAGATTATTTTAACAACTTATTGACAAACAAAATCAAGAAAAGTATATTTAGTACATAACATCTTAGTAGACAAGTGAACAAGAGGACAAGTGAAAGGGAATGAAAAACATTAAAAAAAGGGGGAGAATATGAGAGCAGCAGTCATCGATAAGCCATTTTCAATTCGTTTACAAAAGGTTAGTTCACCGGTAATAAAGCATGCAAATGAGGTCAAGATTCAAGTAGTTGTAACGGGAATATGCGGTTCAGAAATTCATGCCTACCACGGGACACATCCTTTTCGAATCCCACCAGTCATATCAGGACATGAACTTGCAGGGATGGTTGTAGAAACAGGGTCAGAAGTCAAGGGGGTCTCAGTGGGGGACCGCGTTACCGTGGAACCTCATTATGGATGTGGTGTTTGCAGATCTTGTAAAGCTGGAAATTATCATATTTGTAAAGAAAAAAGAGTGTTAGGTACACAAGAATGGATCGGTTCTTTCGGTGAATATATCGTTGTTCCGGAAAACACAATTGTAAAGCTACCAGATAATATCTCCTATGAACAGGGAGCCCTAATCGAACCCCTTGCAGTGGGCGTTCATGCTGTTAGAAAGGCTGGAGTAGGTCACAACGATAAAGTGGCTATTCTCGGGGCTGGTCCAATAGGTTTAGGTCTAATGATCGCTGCAAAAAACGCAGGGGCAACCAAGCTCTTCATAACAGATGCGGTGGATTATAATTTAGATATTGCAAAAAGACTGGGTGCCACTTTTCCCATTAATACCACTTATGAGGATGCAGTTGAAAGAATATTGAAAGAGACAGATGGTGAAGGTGTAGACACAGTATTTATTGCGGTTGGAATTCAATCTGTCCTGAATGATTCTTTCAAAATCGTTAAAAGGGGCGGGAAAGTATCCGATGTTGCTCTTTTTGGAAAGAAACCAGAAATTGATATTTCTTACATTCAAAATAAAGAAATTGAATTAGTTGGATCCAACATGTATGTGAGAGAAGATTTTGAGATTGCAGCAGAGGCAATAGCAGCCAATTTATTTGATACCTCTTTGTTTATAACAAAAGTTGTGCCCATTGAAGAGATCAAGGATGCTATGAATCTAGTTGACCAAAAATTAGAGAATGTTATAAAGGTTTTATTGAAATTTTAAATGTTCTATATTTTTGTAGCTTCGATCTTTTGGAAAAAAAAGAAATAAAAGTTTTTTAAACTGTTTTATGTAAGGGGTTGCAAAGATTCTAGAGGGAATGATAGGAGGAATTATTTTGGATATACTTCAATTAGAACGTTCAACTACTAAAAAGGTTACGTTAAGATTAATTCCGTTTTTATTTTTATGTTTTACAATCTCGATACTAGATCGGGTAAATATTGGATTTGCAGCACTACAAATGAACCAAGATTTAGGTTTTTCTAATGCGGTGTTTGGATTTGGGGCAGGGATCTTTTTCTTTGGTTATTTCCTTTTAGAGGTCCCGGGCAGTGCTATTATGACGAAAATCGGCCCAAGAAAATGGATTAGTAGAATCATGGTTACATGGGCTATCATTGCCATTTTTATGGCTTTTGTAAAAACGCCCATGCAATTTTATACAGCACGATTTCTTTTAGGTGTTGCAGAGGCTAGTTTTTATCCATGTATGGTATTTTATTTAAGCGGTTTTTATCAAACCAAACATCATGCAAAGGCAATTGCCGGATTTATGATTGCTATACCAGGTGCGAATGCATTAGGTTCACCACTTTCTACTTTCCTACTAGGAGTCCACTGGTTAGGCTTGGAGGGATGGCAATGGATGTTTATTATGGAAGCGATTCCAGCTGTGATCTTAGGCATTGTATGCTATTTCTATCTTGATGATAAAATTGAAGCTGTAAAATGGCTAAATAAAAGTGAGAAAGAATGGTTAATTGATATTACAACAAAAGAGAAACTTCAAAAACAGGAAGTCAAACACTATACTTTCTTGCAAGCTTTAAAGGATCGTGATGTTTTAATCTTATCTATCGGATATTTTTGCTGGATGATTGGCTATTACGGAATTGTCATGTTTTTACCAACCATTTCAAAAGGTTTAACGGAAGCCACATCCCTTAGTACTCAATCAATGGGTTGGGTTTTAGGGTTCATGTATGTTTGTGCTATGGTTACGATGATTCTAGTAGGTAACCACTCCGACAAAAAGAACGAGCGACGCTGGCATGTTGCCGTTTGTTTAACAACCAGTGCCATTGCAATGATCATTAGCAGCTTGGTGGCAAATACTAGTATTGTTTTATCATTTGTCTTTTTAACAATCGCTCTTTGTGGAGCATTTGGCGCATACTCTCCATTCTGGTCGATTCCTCCATCTTTCTTAACGGAGGCAGCAGCTGCAGGGGCTATTGCACTAATTAACAGTATAGGGAATCTTGGCGGATTCTTTGGACCCTACATTGTTGGGTATATTAAAGATGCAACAGGATCATTTAATGCTAGTATGATTTTCTTGGGTGTAAGTATGGTAATAGGCTCTTGTATTGTTGTTTTCTTAGTGAAACAGTCAGGCAAGGTTTTAAAGACCAATGTCGAAAATAAATTGGAAAAGTCTAGTTGAAAAGATTATTAATCTAGTCGTCTCGAACCTTCGGATCACAATTTTTGTGACCGGAGGTTTTTTGTTATCTAGGTGAGTTTTTATAAATTTTCTAATTTATTAATTTTATTTAAAAAACCGTATTGACAAATATGATAGCGGTGATATACTGAGTTCATAAGTTAACTTAGTAGACAAGTAGACAACATTATAACAAAGCGATCTTAAATCTGAAAAGGTTATCAAAATGAATGAGGTGACTGGTATGAAAGACATTGGTATCGAAGAATTAAAGCAAAAAGCAATTGAAATGAGAAAAACAGCTCTTACGATGATACACGAAGCTCAATCAGGGCATCCAGGAGGCTCCTTATCTGCAGCCGATGTGGTAACGGCACTTTATTTTAAGGAAATGAATATTGATCCGGATAATCCTCAATGGGAAGATCGTGATCGGTTTGTTTTATCGAAAGGGCATGTGTGTCCGATCCAATACTCTGCGTTAGCTTTAACAGGTTTTGTACCATATGACACCATTTACACGTTAAGAAAGTTTGGTTCTCCGTTCCAAGGACATCCAGATATGAAAAAGTGCCCAGGTATTGATATTTCGACAGGGTCTTTAGGACAGGGACTTTCTTGTGCAGTTGGTATGGCACTGGGAGGCAAAAGGGATTCAAAGACTTACAGAGTTTTCGCTATGTTAGGAGACGGAGAGTGTCAAGAAGGCCAAATTTGGGAAGCTGCACAAAGTGCTGTTAAATATCAGTTAGATAATTTAGTTGTATTCGTTGATGACAATGGATTGCAAATTGATGGTACAACCGAAGAAATTATGCCAAACCAAGATTTAGAAAAGAAATTTGAGGCATTCGGTTTTGAAACGAAAAGAATCAATGGACATTCAATGGAAGAGATTGTAGAAACATTAGATTCTATTCGCGAGGCTAAAAATGGAAAGCCAAAATGTATCGTACTTAACACGGTAAAAGGTAAGGGAGTATCTTTTATGGAGCATTCAGTTGGATGGCATGGTGTTGCTCCTAATGATGGCGAGTATCTTACAGCTATAGAAGAAGTAATGGGGGGGTTAAAATAATGAGCTTAATGGAGAAAGATATTTTAGTCAAAAAAGCTACCCGAGAAGCCTTCGGTGATGAAATTGTACGATTAGGAAAAAAGAATAAGAATATTTATGTAGTGGATATTGATATTGGTAAGTCATGTAAGACGACAGAATTCGCCAAGCAATTTCCAAATCAACATGTGAATGTCGGTATAGCCGAACAAAATGCAGCTGGTTTAGCAGCTGGACTTGCGACAACAGGTAAAATCCCTTTTGTAAGCACTTACGCTGTATTTGGTTCATTAAGAATGGCAGAGCAGGTCAGACAAGAAATTTGTTACCCTAACCTAAATGTAAAGATTGCTTGTTCTCATGGCGGACTTACTCCAGCGAATGACGGGGCAAGTCATCAAAGTATTGAAGATATGGGTGTACTAAGAACCATCCCAAATATGACGGTCATTATGGGTGCTGACTATTATTCTACTAGGAAATTAATCGAACAAGCAGCTGAAATGTATGGTCCGGTATATCTTCGTTTTACGAGAGATACTGTTCCGGTTTTATATGATGAAAATGAGGAATTTACGATTGGAAAAGCAAAGCAGATCAAGGATGGGGAAGATATCGCGATTATTGCAAACGGTGACACGGTCTACCTCGCCTTAGAAGCCGCAAAGCAATTAGAAAAAGAGGGTATTTCAGTAAAACTATTAGACATGCACACAATAAAACCTTTGGATCGCGATGCAGTCCTTGAATGTCTAAATATTGGAAAAATCATCACAGTTGAAGACCATAATATTTTAAATGGTCTAGGAAGTGCAGTATGTGAAGTAGTCGCCGAGGAAGGCAAGGGGATTGTAAGAAGAATTGGAGTTCAAGATCAGTTTGGTCAGTCAGCCCCATATGAAAAGTTGTTAGAGCTAAATGGTATTACGATAGAAAATATTATTTCTACAGCTAAAGAATTAGTAAAAAAATAATCAATTTTTGAGGAGAGAAGAAACATGTTTGAATTAGATAATAGAGTAGCGATCGTTACAGGCAGTGGTTCAAAAAAGGGGATTGGACGCACAATTGCTTTAACCCTTGCAAAACAAGGAGCAGCAGTGGTTATCGCTGACCTTAACATAGATGGCGTTCATGAAGTCGTTAATGAGATTAAAGAAGCTGGCGGAAAAGCTTTAGGAGTTGAATTAAATGTAACCAGCAAAGAATCGAATGAAGCGATGGTAGAAAAAGTTCTACAAACCTATGGCAGAATTGATATCCTTGTGAATAATGCTGGAATTTCACAAAAGGTAACCGTTGAAGATATGACATATGAGGACATCAACCGGGTATTTAATGTAAACATGTTTGGCCTGTTCCTATGCACCCAAGCTGTACTAAAAACGATGAAAGAACAAAAGTATGGCCGAATCGTTAGTCTTTCCTCCGTTTCCGCTAAACGAGGAGGCGGAGTATTTGGCGGGCCGCACTATTCTGCTTCAAAGGCTGCCGTATTAGGATTCTCTAAGAATCTTGCTCGTGAAGTTGCCGTTGATGGAATCACCGTAAACTGTGTGGCACCAGGTCTTGTTAATACAGATATTTGGAAGTCCCTTCCTGAAGATGAAGCAAAGAAGGTGATCGACGGAATTCCAATGGGAAGACCAGGTGAGACTGAAGAGATTGCGGCAACTATTGCCTTCTTATCTTCACAAGAAGCATCCTATATTACAGGGGAAGAAATTGATATTAACGGCGGTTCACACATGGATTAATTTAATCCATACTGTACAGGCATTCCAGTCAGGAATGCCTGTGTAATTTCAATGTCCACTATACAGAGAGGAGTGGTTGTTATCAATTTCAATCCAGTTGCAAGTAAGAAATTATATATGCAAATTTATCATCAAATCCTTTCTGAAATCGAATTAGGCTCATTTAAAAAAGGTGATAAACTGCCTGCCGAAAGAGAGCTGTGTGAACAATTCGGTGTAAGCCGTGTTCCCATTCGACAGGCCCTAAGTGCATTAGAATTGAATGGTTTTTTATATTCCCGTCAAGGTGAAGGTGTTTATGTGAAAAGTAATCAAATTACACCTGATCATTCTGAATCGGCCATTTTTTTTAAATCGATATCCCCAGAAGATATTGTGGAGGTAAGGATGACGATAGAGCCTCTCATTATAAAGTTTGCAGCAGAAAGAGCAACTGATGAAGACATCGAGGAACTTCGTTCGACCATCAAAGAGATGGAGAAAGAAACAATGGCTGGAGTTTATGTACCAGAAACAGACCACAAATTACATTTTAGTATTGCGAAGGCCTCTCATAATGACTTATTTATTAACATTATGGCAGCTATTAGTAATGCAATGAAACAACAAGAAATGTGGAAATTTATTCGAGATCGAACGGTCACTCGACCGGATTATCGAGACATTAATTTTTATGAGCATCAATTACTTATAAAAGCCATTGAGGATCACAACGAAAAAGAGGCAGTGGAAGTCATGAATAAACATATGAAAAACTTATATGATCGTTACTGGAAAGATTAGATCTATTCAGTTTTCACTCCGAAATCGTATTGACAACCCTTACATACAAAGATATACTTAATGCAAAAAAGGGAACTTAGTATACAAGTAGACAAAGTGTACAGAGAGCGACTATGCAGAAATTTTATATTTATATAATAGAAGATTATGATAGTCGCCATATCTATTTGTATTTACGGAGTAAGTTTAAAGTTTTTTGGAAGCGTTTGATGTATGGGTTTGCAAAAGTTTGAAGATTAGTATTTTTAAATCTTTCTTAGAGGAACTATCTTTTAAAGGTGAATTTAATTCCCTGCAACCTTTAATGAGATGATGGCATGGAATAAGGAAGGGACAACAACATAAGGGGGAATTATTTTGGATCAACTTGCACTAGAGCGTTCAACTACTAAAAAAGTTACGTTAAGATTAATTCCATTTCTGTTTCTATGTTTTTCAATATCCGTACTTGATAGGGTGAATATTGGATATGCTGCCCTGCAAATAAACAAAGATTTAGGTTTTTCGAATGCAATCTTCGGATTCGGAGCCGGAATTTTTTTCCTTGGATATTTCCTCTTAGAGGTACCAGGCAGCGCGATGATGGCAAAAGTTGGACCGAGAAAATGGATTAGTAGAATCATGGTTACATGGGGCATCCTGGCCTTTTTAGAAACTTTTGTCCATACTCCGATTCAATTTTATACAGTACGATTTCTTTTAGGTATTGCTGAGGCAAGCTTTTATCCATGTATGGTATCTTATTTAAGCGGTTTTTATCAAACGAAACATCATGCAAAAGCGATTGCTGGATTTATGGTGGCCATACCAAGTACAAATGCGATCGGTGCTTTATTATGTACTTTCTTGCTAAACGTTAACTGGTTTGGTTTGGCAGGATGGCAATGGTTGTTTATTTCTGAAGCGATTCCGTCTGTCATCTTGGGTGTTATCTGTTATTTCTATCTTGACGATCAAATTGAAGAAGTAAAATGGTTGAACAAAGACGAGAAAAGATGGTTAATTGACGTTACAACAAAAGAGAAACTTGAAAAGCAGCAAGTGAAACACTACACCTTCCTGCAGGCTTTAAAAGATCGTGACGTTCTCATTTTAGCAGCTGGATATTTTTGCTGGATGGTTGGATATTACGGGATTAACATGTTTTTACCAACAATTGCAAAAGGTTTATCTGAAAAAATATCTCTTAGCACTCAAAGTATGGGCTGGATTTTATTTCCTATGTATATTTGTGCCGTGGCGACGATGATTCTAGTTGGCAACCATTCAGATAAGAAGAATGAGAGACGTTGGCATGTAGCTGCATGTTTAACCATAAGTGCGATTGCGATGATTGTTAGCAGCTATATTGCCAATGCAAGCATTGTCTTATCATTTGTATTTCTAACCATTGCACTATGTGGAGCATTTGGAGCATACGCACCATTTTGGGCCATTCCACCTTCTTTCTTAACTGGAGCTGCAGCTGGAGGCGCCATTGCCCTTATCAATAGTATTGGAAATCTTGGTGGATTTTTTGGACCTTACATTGTTGGCTATATTAAAGATACAACAGGTTCCTTTAATATTAGTATGATTTTCTTAGGTGTGAGTATGATTATCGGTTCTTGTATTATTGTTTTCTTGATAAAACAGTCAGGAAAGATCAAGAGTAGGAAATTTGAAAAAGAACTGAAAAAAATAAGTTGAGAAAATCAATCCATACTTAATTTGATATCGTGTAAGAGGTGTGTTGGTCATGAAAAATTTAGGGGTCCTAACAAGTGGCGGAGATGCCCCAGGAATGAATGCCGCTATAAGGGCAGTAGTAAAAGCAGCAAGTCACTATCATGTGAAAGTAATGGGGATACAGTGTGGCTTCCAAGGTTTAATTGACGGTAAAATTCATCGATTAACTTCCCAAGAGGTAGAAGGTATTGCTGATCGTGGCGGAACGATATTAAAAACGTCAAGATCCTTAGAATTCATGGAGGAAACAGGGCGAAAAAAGGCTCTTAAAATATTAAAAAATTTTGAAATAGATTCCTTGATTGTCATAGGTGGGGAAGGGTCTTTAAAGGGAGCCGAAAAATTACATGAACTGGGTATTAAAGTGGTCGGAATACCTGGAACCATTGACAATGATTTAGCTTATACAGATTATTCAATTGGATTTGATACCACTTTAAATACGGTATTGGAGTGTATCGGTAAAATTAAAGATACTGATTATTCGCATGATAAAACAACGATTGTTGAAGTGATGGGAAGGTATTGTGGCGATTTAGCTTTATATTCTGCTTTAGCAGGCGGAGGTGAAATCATATCTACGCCAGAAAGACCATTGGATTTATATTCCATGTGTTCAGAATTAAGTTCTAGAATTAGTAGTGGAAAAAAGGATAACCTCGTTATCGTTACAGAAAGAATGTATGATTTGCAGGACATGCAGCACTATATTGAAAAGAAGTTAAACATTAGTGTAAGAACTACCTCATTAGGGTTCATCCAAAGAGGCGGAAATGCATCAGCATTTGATCGGGTATTAGCAAGTAATATGGGTGTTACCGCAGTCGAACTGCTGATAAATGGAAATTCGGGTCTAGCTGTTGGAATGAAAGAAAATAAAATCATTCATAAAGAACTTGGCTGCGTAAATTCCGAGATAGCTGATAAGCAGGATAAATATAGATTACTAGAAAAGCTTTTATGCTAGAAAAAGTATAGCCCTTAGTTGTGTTTATCAAAAAGGTTTTAATTAACAAAAGTTAAGGGGGAAGAGAATGATGGGTGAGAAACTAATTGAAAAACAAGATACGATTATATGTCAAATGTGTGAAGAAGTAATTGATACTGTTGATAGCACTGAAGGCGTTAAAACATGGTACGGAATCTGTCAAAATTGTTCCCAGGAGAAGAAAGAAGATTAATATCAATAGACTGTTGGAGGGTAGTAAAATGAAAGTAGCGATTGCATCTGATCACGGCGGTATAAATATTCGCCATGAGATCATCTCATTGTTGGAAGAGATGAATATGGAGTACATAGATTTAGGTTGTGATTGTAACACCTCGGTTGATTATCCAGATTATGCTATTCCTGTTGCGGAAAAGGTAGCAAGTGGTCAAGTAGAGCGAGGTATTTTAATTTGTGGTACAGGAATTGGAATGAGTATTTCGGCAAACAAAGTAAAGGGAATACGCTGTGCACTGGTGCACGATACATTTAGTGCTAGAGCAACAAGAGAGCATAACAATTCCAATATATTAGCAATGGGAGAGCGTGTCATCGGTCCAGGTTTAGCTCGTGATATCGCAAAAATATGGTTAACAACCCCTTTTGAAGGTGACAGGCACGCAAATCGTGTCAATAAAATAAAAGAATATGAAGAAATAAACTTTTAGGAAGCGAGGGGACGGTTCTCTTGCTTCCTCCAGAGTCTAATGCAGAACCCCTTTCGCTAATCATGCGAAGGGGGTTTATTAGTTAGTTATTATCAGCATATATTCTAAAATCGGAGCACAAGAACCGTCCCCATGCTCCCATTGACAACCGAGTAACGGTTCCTGTCGTGGACAACTTTATTCCGGACACTGATACCGCCTCTAGAGACAAGGCTGGAAATTCGCTTTTTTAATAACAAAACCCAAATGGTTGGTGGAAGCACACAAAAGATTTACGATGATAAACAATGCCAATAGTGTGTTAAAAGGAAATTTTAGTGTGCAATGATGGTTTTGTCTAACGATACCTAATGGGTTAAAACTGTTGCAACTAAAGGAATTAGACAAATAATTTGAAAAATTTTGAGCATGCCATAATTTTGGCATGCTTCTTGCATTATAAAAGGTAAGAAATGAAGGAGGTTATGAAATGAGGCATTTTTTGATTGCCACACATGGAGAGTTGTCTAAAGCATTTATTGAAACAATGGAATTAATAGCAGGTAAAACAACGAATGTTTCATACTTTGGAATGACTAAACTAAAATCTGGTGATTCCGCAAAGGAGGAATTGAAAAAGATTTTAACCACCAAAAAAGAGGATGAACATTTTATTGTATTAACTGATGTTTTTGGTGGAAGCGTCACAAATATTTGCACTGAGCTCCTGATGGATTTTAAAGACTTTGATATTATTACAGGTTTAAACCTCCCAATGATGCTTACCTTAATTCTATCAGGCGATGAACTTAGTATAGAGGACATGATTGAAGAAGGTGTTCGCTCTGCTAAGGAAGGCATCATTCATATTAATAAATTACTAGAAGCACAGAAAGGAAGTAAGGAAGATGATCTCATTATTACGGATTGACGATCGTTTAATTCATGGACAGGTAGCATATGGATGGAGCAAGGCACTTGAGATCAATGTAATTCTCGTCGTAAACGATGAAGCCCAAAACGACGCGATGAAGGCAATGGCCTTAAATTTGGCAAAGCCAGATAGTGTTAAATTATATATCCGGGGAGTACAGGAATCAGGTGAAATTGTTAAAAAATTCGCCGAATCCCAAAAAAGTAAAGTATTAGTTCTCGTGAAGAACACAGAGGACGCACTGGCACTTGTAAAAAGTTCAGGGGGCGTTTTAAAAGAAATTAATGTAGGCGGGTTGCGTTTTTCAGAAGGGAAACGGAAGCTAACCGACTTAGTCGCTGTAGATGACCAAGATTTAGCCAATTTTAAAGAGATGGAAGACAGTGGTGTTGAATTAGAATTTAGGATGTTACCTCGGGACAAGAAAAAAAATCTTAAAGACTTACTAAAAAATTAACAGGAAAAAGGGGGATATAAAATGGTTTCGCAAGCAATTATGCTAGGAATTGTTGCAGGAATTGGCATTTTGGACAGCCGGATTTTTGGTGCCCTCATGCTCGAACGTCCTCTCGTTACCGGATTATTAGTTGGATTGGTTCTTGGAGATGTCAAGCAGGGTGTGATAATCGGGGCACAGCTTGAGTTAATTTGGATGGGGATTGCAGGAATTGGTGCATCAACTCCTCCGGATGTTGTAACAGGCGGGGTACTTGGAACTGCATTTGCTATTTTAACCGGGAAAGGACCGGAGGTAGCGTTGGTTATTGCTGTTCCGATCGCTGTGTTAGCTCAATCTTTAGGGGTTTTGGTACGTATCGTTAATGGCTATTTTATGCATAAAGCAGAAAAATTTGCTGCGAAGGCCGATTTCCGTGGTGTGACATTGATGATGTGGATTCCACCAGTATTGTTTTTCCTAAGCGTTTTTATTCCCACCTCTTTAGCCATTATTTTAGGGGCAGACCAAGTGAAAGGCTTAATAAATGCAGTCCCTAAAACGATACTTGATGGATTAGGAGTTGCTGGCAATCTGCTTCCGGCCGTCGGATTTGCCTTATTGCTTGATATGCTATATTCGAAAAAAATGGCAGTATTTTTCTTCCTTGGATTTTTGGCAGCCTCTTACCTCGGATTAAATATTACAGCGATTGCCTTATTTGGAGCTTGTATTGCAATAATTATTCATATTGTTATTAATAATAAAACGGCCGAGGTTGGCAATGGTGCTATGGCAATTAATAATTTAACGGAAGGAGAGATTGACTTTGACTGAGAAAAAGGTGACGAAAAAAGAACTTCGCCAAGTTTTTTGGAGATCGCTAGCCCTTCAAGGTGCGTTCAACTACGAACGGATGCAAAATATGGGATATGTATACGCAATGATTCCCGTTATCAAAAAACTGTATACGAAACAAGATGATCAGGTAAAGGCGTTAAATCGCCATTTGGAGATTTTTAACACGACACCTGCCATTTCAACAACAATAATGGGTATTTCAGCAGCAATGGAAGAACAAAACGCAAACAATGAAGGCTTCGATGACAATTCCATCAATGCGGTAAAAGCATCTTTAATGGGCCCACTTGCCGGAATTGGAGACTCTTTATTCTGGGGCACGTTCAGAGTCATCGCAGCAGGGATTGGGATTTCCCTTGCGACAAAAGGAAATATCTTTGGCCCTATTCTGTTCTTACTTTTATACAATATTCCGCACTTATTCGTAAGAATCGCGGGATTAAGATTAGGGTACCGGGTAGGAGTATCTTCCCTTGAGAAAATTCAAAAAGAAGGCTTGATGGAAAAAATAATGGCGATTGCGACAACTATTGGTCTAGTTGTAGTCGGGGGAATGGTAGCCACGATGTTAAATGTAAAAACCCCACTTCATTTGAATATCAATGGAGCAAAAGTAGTCGTTCAAGACATATTGAATCAAATTTTTCCAAACATGTTGCCATTATTAATAACCTTTGCAGTATTTACATTAATGAAACGAAAAGTGAGTATCACTAAACTAACACTAGGGATAATTATCGGCGGAATATTGATTCACTGGGCCGGTATTTTATAAATAGAAAGGGAGATTGAGAGAAATGAAAATTCAAGAATATATGCAAGAAACTCCAGTAAAAATGAAAGAAATTATTCAAGCAGCGGACCAGCTGTTCGCGGAAGTAAGAACAAGAGAAATTGACCGTATTGTTGTGACTGGCTCAGGAACAAGCTTTCACTCTGGACTTCAAACGCAAAAATTAATGCAGCATTTTGCAGGAGTTCGTGTGGATGCCTACTATCCATTTGCCATTAACACGGAGACATTTCTAGGAAACTCATCTAAAACATTGGTAGTTGGCATTTCGCAAGGAGGAAGCAGTTACTCTACCTATAATGCGATGAAAATAGCAAAAGAAGCAGGTTGTTTAACAGCCTCTATGGCAGGTCAAGATGATGCTCTAATTGATGAGGTAGCAGATTTCATTCTTACGGTTCAATGCGGCGAAGAATTAGCAGGTGCAAAAACGAAAGGTTTTTACTGCACAAAGTTAAATCTGACCCTTCTGGCCCTTCAATTGGCAAGAGAAACTGGCAAGCTATCAAATGAGGACTATAATAAGGAAATTTCCGTACTAGAAAAAACAGCCGATCAGTTCTTAAAAACGTATGATACAGCCCTACAATGGATTGAGACAAATAAAGAAAAGCTTGCTCAAGCGAAGGATATTCGTGTAATCGGCACAAGTGAGATTTATGGTGATACGTTAGAAAGCGCGCTGAAATTACTAGAAACGATGCGTATTCCTGTTACAGGATATGAGTTTGAGGAATTTATCCATGGTATCTACAATGCGGTAAATGAGGATTCAACTATCATCATTTTTGATACAGGTGTAGAGAAACGGGTAGAGAAAATGGTTGAGGTGCTATCCGGCTGGACCGAGCATATTTATGTAATTGGCAGCAAAGTGGAGGAAAATCCACAAAATATGAAAGCAGAGTTCATTAACCATCCATACTATAAAACATATGAATACATCATTCCTGTACAATTAATCTGTGCAGAAATTCCTCCATTAAGAGGAGTAGACCCAAGCATTCCAAAAGACCCGAAATTTCATATGAAATTGGGAAGCAAGAAGTTTAATAAGTAGGTTTTAGTATGGAATAAGAGAATTTAGGAAAAGGGAGGTTGATGATTTGATTAAGGCTGTTGTCTTTGATTTTGATGGACTGATTATCGATACCGAGACCGTTTGGTATGATAGTTTTAAAGAGGTATTGGGCAGGTATGATATTGAGTTTCCATTAGAGATTTTTCTCCCTTGTGTCGGAACACATGGAACCATTATCGATGAATATATTGAAGAAAAGCTAGGTGAAAACGTCAGTGTCACAGAGGTAAGACAACAAGTACGGGAATGCCATCGTGAAAAAATCGACGGTATTGGTGTCAGAGAGGGAGTACGTGATTATTTACAACAAGCAAAAAAATTGGGTCTCAAGATTGGTTTGGCTTCTAGTTCAAGCAAAGAATGGATTCATGGATTTTTAAAAAAACTCGATTTATTCCATTACTTTGAAGTTATTAAGACTGGTGATGATGTCAAAATGGTTAAACCTGATCCCGCCCTTTACAATCAATGCCTGGATGCTTTAAATGTCAGTTCCAATGAAGTCGTAGCTTTTGAAGACTCAAACAATGGAGCGAGAGCCGCAAAGGCTGCAGGTGTAACTTGTGTAATCGTACCAAATCCTATAACTGCAGGAATGACTTTTGAGCAATACGATTTGCGGATTGAGTCCATGGCCTCTCAATCACTGACGGATGTGTTAACTAGAATTGCCACTTTTGTGTAAGCTATCCGCTTTATGGACTTCAAACTCTAGAGCATTACAAATCAATAATTAAAGCCGGACCCCTTGGAATGAGGAGGGATCCGGTCTTTTTATATAAAAGTTGAGTTGCATGAACAATTTGGATTTGGTGAGTCATGCTGCTAGCCGATTAAAAGCATTCCAGTTAAAGGGTCCTCAAAACACCTCTTTTTCCCAATCCTCAAGCCTTTGGTTATATTATGTATTATAACGTCATAGAAAACCATTGAAATATATTGTAAATTCATATTACAATCGGTTTATTAAGAAAGTTATCTTTAATAGATGGGAGGGCTAACAGTATGTATGATGAATTCATAGATTATATGATTGAAGTGACTACCACATTTTCTGTTGAGGCTGAAGTAGATTGTGCACCATTTCAAACTGAGGCAGTGGCTCTCCATTTTAATATAGATCGAACTAGAGCAAGCAGAATATTGAATGAATTGGTTAAAGAAGATATTCTAGTGAAAGTGAATACACGTCCAGTTTGTTTTTTACACAGAGAAAAGCTAGAAGAAAACTATGGAAATGTTGCAAATTCTACTTATGATAGTTTTGATGCTTTAAAAAAAGAATTAGTAATTGATAAGGCAGAAGGAATTTTTAGTCAGTTGATTGGATATGAGAAAAGCTTGAAAGAAGCTATTCAACAAATAGAAACATCTATTCATTATCCTGACAATGGGTTGCCGCTAATGTTGCTTGGACCTACGGGAGTAGGAAAAACTTTTTTGGCCAAACTCATTTATGATTATACCCGTGCAAAAATGATCATTGCGAATGATGCCCCTTTTTATGTATTTAATTGTGCGTTGTATGCAAATAATCCGGAATTGCTGACAAGTTACTTGTTTGGCCACGCAAAGGGGTCATTTTCAGGTGCAATTAAGGATCAAATCGGACTTATTGAACAGGCAGATCACGGGATACTGTTTTTAGACGAAGTTCACAGGCTGGATCGAGAAGGCCAGGAGAAATTATTCACGTTTATGGATCAGGGAACTTTTTCCCGAATGGGGGAAACAAATGTCGTTAGAAAATCCAAGGTTCGCTTAATTTTTGCAACGACAGAAAACTTATCTGTTTTTTTAGAAACATTTTTAAGAAGAATTCCTATAACTGTAAATGTCCCAAGCCTCGAAGAACGGGGCCAGGCTGAGAAAAGTCAGTTTATTCAGAGTTTTTTTGCAGAAGAATGCAAATTACTCGGTATTCCAATCCATGTCACTAATAAGGCACTTGATATCTTAAATAAATATTACTATGCCGGAAATATTGGAGAATGCAAGAATATTATTAAATACTCCTGCGGGTTTGCCTATTCCAAGAAAGAGAAAAACATCGACCAGATTTTTATCACTTTGCAGGAATTGCCCGGACAAATTTATAAGAATTCTCCACAGCTATTTGATAATTATGCTGCAAAGGCAGGGGGCGTTTTATTTCATCCTCATAAAAAAAAGCAAATCCTACATGTGAATGAAACGATGATTAAGCATATTGAGCAAACCTACAGAAATTGTATGGGGTATTTTTCTAAATTGGAAAATAGTGAATGGAAAGAACGCGAATTTCTTGAGAAGTGTACAGTAGAAATTACGGCAATGACGGACAATCTAATATTTGAAAGACCGAATGAATCAAAGAGTTTTATGATGGAATTTAATCTCTCCGCCATACAGGACATTTTTCGGTATTTAGAAACCCATTATAATATTAAATATGATGGAAATAGTGTATATACACTTTCATCCTATTTATTTTTCAAATCCCATCCGTTTATCCTGAATAAACAAGATGAGGCCCTGACAAAGCAAATGCTCCAATTTATTAAAAGACATTATAAAGCTGAATATTTAATAGTGGCGAAAATCAGGTCTTTTATGGAAAAGAGTATGGAATTAAATTTATATCATGAAGATATTATTTTGATGACATTATTTTTGTGCAAAAATCAAATACAGCAACATGATAATCGTCTGAAGGCGATGATTATTGCTCATGGTTATGCAACGGCAAGCAGTATTGCAAATGTTTGTAATCGCCTGTTAGGTGTAAAGGTTTACGACTTCATTGACATGCCTGTTGAGTCATCCATAAAGGATATTACGAAACAAATGCTTCAATATGTAGAGGAAAATGACACATCTAGCGGGTTGGTTATTTTAGTGGATATGGGTTCGTTAAGTCTTCTTCACGATCAAATCAAAGAGGCCATTGATGGTCCGCTTCTTTGTATAGATCAGGTTTCTACATCATTTGCTTTAGAAATTGGGAATTACTTATCACAAGGCAAATCTATTGAAGAGATGTTGAAGCCGTTGGAGGAACTTGTTCGGCCTAATATTAATGTTTATTATCCTTCTAAACGGAAGGATTATGCAATTGTTACTTCCTGTTTTACAGGTATCGGCACTGCTACACAGATTCAGCAATTACTTTCTGAAAGTATGGAAGATTTGCTTGATATAAAAGTAGTATCCCATGATTTTGAGCGCTTAAAGCAAAATGGAATGAACGAGCCACCACTTCGAGTGTATGATGTTTTGGCGATTGTAGGAACAGACAATCCTGAAATTGAGGGAATCAATTTTATTTCATTGGAAGATATTATTTCTGGGAAAGGTGAAAATGATGTTTTCAAAATCTTTGAGAAAATCGCACCTCCGGAAACGATTCGAAAAGTGAATGACAGAATCATCAAGAACTTCTCTCTAACAAGAGTAATTGATTCCTTGATCATTTTAGATACGGAAAAGGTTATTTCAAAGGTGGAACATGGGATCAAGCAATTGGAAAATCAGATCAGACAAAAGCTGCCCAATGATAAAAAAATTGCCTTATTTGTCCATGTCAGCTGCTTGATAGAACGCTTAATCAGAAAGTCACCGATTTCGGAATATCCGAATCAAGAAGAATTTGAGAGAGTTTATAAAAAGGAAATAAGTATTATAAGAGATGCATTCAATGTGCTTGAAAAAACATATAGCGTTCAAATGAATATTGCTGAAATTGGTTATATTTTCAATATCATTAAAACAAATTTAATTTCCGATAAGGAGTTATCGACATAAGCAGATAACATTTAAGATAGGGTTTCCCCAAATTTAAGGGGATACCCTTTTCTACGTTCACTGTTTGGCATGTATCCTTGCCGTTTTGCTTGGCAGTATAGGGGTACATAAATTTTTATAAAAGTGTATCCATTCTAGTTTTTTAATCACATTACCCATAAAAAAAGCCCTCCACCTATATACGAAGGGAAGGACCTTTTGTTTTTAACATAAATCTACTATAACCAAAGTTTATATAATCCTTCTGTTACCGCTAAGTTATACATGTAATACACCCCAAAAGCGATACTAATGACACCAGTCACCCTTGTAAGAGCCTGATTCAGCACCCGTTTTTTGGCACTAAAAACAAAAGGAATCCCAATCAGAGTCGTAAAGAAAAGCATTCCCAAAATGGTTCCTGCTCCGAATATCAGGATATATACAGCCGCCTCCCAAACACTCTTGACTGTACTCATCGTTAGCAAGACCATTGCGCCGCTGCCAGCTAGACCATGCACTAAACCGATAAATAAGGATTTCAAGTATGAAACATTTGGGTGTTGGTGGTTATGCTGATGCTGCCCGTTATGAGAATGGGAGTGGAGATGTTTATGCTCGTTCCCGTCATGTGCATGCTGGTGAATGTGGACATTTTTAAAAGAAAGGATAGTTGTTAAACCAAGGTAAACAAGCATGATTCCCACTAAAAATTCTAATGACATCGCCCATTTTTCAGGTATTTCACCTTTCATTAAAATCAGAATAACGCCAATGATAAATAATGTCGCCGTATGGCCAATTCCCCAGAAAACGCCCGCTAAAGTGGATTTCAATAATTTTTTACTTTGGCTGGCAATGGTAGAAACAGCAATCACATGATCCGGCTCGATCGCATGCTTGATTCCAAGGACAAATCCTAAAGCTAGAATGGAAAGAAAACTTATCTCCATAATTTCCTCCTCATAAGTTAAAATCTTTTAAAAAGGTATGAATGCTATTAATAAATAATACTATTCTGCTTAACTAAAAGAATTATAGCAAAGAATTATATGAATTGATATTATTTGTTTATTAAACAAACTATATTTTCTTTATGCTCCTTGGTATTTGGTGGCATTTCGACCTGTTCAATTCGGACAGGTGCGCTAAGCGTGGTGTCATAGATTTTTCGAGGAGGATTACTGCCTTAAGAATTCACAAGTGAACCTGTAATATTAAGTTTTTTCCTCCTTTTGTACTAGTCGAAAAATTTTAAAATAGAGCCATTTGATTTCATAAATGTGATAAACTGACAATATCTTTTTTAAAACAGCAGTGATGGGGTATAGTTTGTGAATGAATCAATAGACTCAATAGACAATAAAAGTATAAAAATAGAACTAGAAAAAGCCATTGGACAGAACCAATTTTCACTCCACTATCAGCCGAAGATTGATTTAAGAACGGGCGAATTAGTTGGAGTAGAGGCGTTAATTAGGTGGAATCACCCAAGATGGGGAATGATACCACCAGATATTTTTATTGGGATAGCCGAAGATACAGATTTAATTATTCCGATTGGGGAATGGGTTTTATTTTCTGCTTGCAGCCAAATTAAAAAATGGCAAAATGAAGGTTTTTTCACAGTCGTTTCTGTCAATCTATCACAAAAGCAGTTTATTGACTCCAATATCGTTAGAACCATTGAAGAGGTTCTGCAAAAAATAGGGCTGGAACCACACTATTTAGAGGTTGAGCTAACTGAAAGTATAAAGTCTGATATTGATCAGACCATCCTATCCTTACAACAATTGAAGAAGCTGGGAGTATCGATCAGTATTGATGATTTTGGGACGGGCTATAGTTCATTAAACTATTTAAAGGAATTTCCGATTGATACATTAAAAATTGACCAGTCTTTTATCAGAGAACTTCATCAAAATCTGAACGATGAAGCGATTGTAAAAACGATTATCTCGATCGCTCACAATTTAAACCTGAAGGTTGTGGCCGAAGGAGTCGAAACAAAGGAACAGCTGATCTTTCTCCAACAGCATTTGTGTGATCAGGGGCAAGGCTATTTATTTAGCAGGCCTATGCCGGCAAACGAGTTGAAAGAAACCCTTTCGGAGGTTCAACAAGTTGTAAATCAACACGGGATCCCCGAAGATGCAAGGACTCGGATCTGGTATGAGGAGTTATTAAATCAAGCAAAAAAAGAGTTACAAGATACCGTTCGTTTGCAGCAAGGAATGATCTTTAAGTATAAAAGAATAAATGGACAATTTATTCACACCCTCTGTGATGGGGAATTATTATATAAAATGGGATTCATCCCTGCTCAAGTGGTAGGGAAAAGATTAGAAGATTTTCTTCCACTGGAAAATGCCTTAAATAAAACTCCCTACTATCAGAGGGCGTGGGATGGAGAAGAACTTGTTCAATTAGAAGACCAGATTAATGGAATTAACTACCTGGCTAGTTTACGCCCCGTCAAAAAAGGCGGAGAGGTCATCGAGGTCATTGGATCTTGTGTGGATATAACCGCCCGAAAACAGGCAGAAATTTCTTTACGCGAAAGTGAGTCCAGGTATCGCCTTATCACAGAAAATACGAGTGATATCCTTATGCTGCTGGATCATCGTGGACGGATTTTATATGCATCTCCTTCACTAGGCAGGTTACTTGGCACCCCAACAAAGTCCTATGTAGGGGGAAAGCTCATTTCTGTTAATTCACCCTGAAGACAGAGATCAAGTGATGGAACGATATAAACAAATCTTAAAAAAGGTTCCTTCTGCGCGAATGGAAGCACGTTTCCTTCATGCTGATGGCAGCTGGGTATTAATTGAAGGTATTGGTACGCCAGTGTTGGGCAGTAATGGTGAAATGGAACATTTTATCATTGCGGGACGTGATATAACAGAGAAAAAACGAACAGAAGAACAATTAGCACAATCAGAGAAATTAGCGATAGTAGGAGAATTGGCTGCTGGGATGGCACATGAAATCCGAAACCCGATAACATCCATAAAAGGATTTATCCAGCTATTTGAGCAAGGGATACAAAAGCCGGAATATTTTAACGTAATCTTTGACGAGTTTCAAAGGCTTGAGGATATTCTTCAAGAATTTTTAAACCTGGCTAAGCCGCAGCCATTCAAGTTAAAAAAGTATGATTTGGCATCCATTATTCAAGATGTTGTCAAGTTGCTTCGTCCTGAAGCTAATCTGAAAAATGTTCAAATCTATCAAGAATATGACCAGATGCTCCCGAAAATTATGTGTGATCGTAATCAAGTTAAACAAGTTTTCATTAATATTATTAGAAACAGTATGGAAGCTATGGTAAATGAGGGGATCATTAAAATCCTTGGAAGTTTAGAAAGTGAGTATGTCCTGATAAAAATAATCGATAATGGGATCGGGATTAGTGAAGAACGTCTGAAAAGACTCGGTGAGCCTTTCTATAGCAACAAAGAAAAAGGTACGGGTCTGGGTTTAATGTTATGCTTTAGAATTGTAAAACAACATAATGGGACGATTACGATAACTAGTATCGAGAATCAAGGTACAACCGTTGAAGTTCGTTTTCCGATCGCATACTAATAAAAAAAGGGAGAAGAGTTGTCTTCTCCCTTTTACCTATGCACTTTTAATCATTATTATCCCGTTGTTCCGATCTTGCTTCTCCGCCTTTACGGCCGATATCCTGATAAAATTCTTTATCATGGTTTTCAGATGTGGCTTCTCCGCCTTTGCGGCCAATTTCCTGGTAAAATTCTTTGTCATGGCTTTCGGCTGTGGCTTCTCCGCCTTTACGGCCTATTTCCTGATAAAATTCCCTGTCATGGGTTCTAGAAGTTTCTTCTCCGCCTTTGCGACCTGCTTCTTCCACCGTCATACTACCGTTTTTTTCGTTTCGATCTTTGTTCATCATAGATTCCTCCTTTTTGAGTTTGGAATTGCTATTGACTTACATTCTTTATGTACCCGGCTTCTTGGGTTTCAAACTATTTTTTCTCTTTTTTTAAAATGGTTTTGGGGTGCCGGCAGTGTAAGATAACAATAAAAAAACTGCCTTTCTGAACTAGGATTCAGAAAGACAGCCTTCTATCTTACTCTTCAGGAACATATGCCCAAACCGAAACGCCTCCGCCATTAACAGGGAAAGTAGCGTATCCATCTTCTTCAATCAGGATTTGTTCATCCCTTGAGTTCATGAGATCAACCCAGGTTTGCCCAGCCTTGTCTTCACCAACATACATTCTTTTCTCCCCATCATCTCCATTCGAAATGACAACTGCACATCCGGAATTTTCAACATCCTCTACACCAAGTCGAACCCAGCCAATCGTATTTGGATGGTCGAAGTAATCATGCTGCTCCCCGTACGCCTTATTGTACCTGGCAAGCAGGAGGCGATCGAGGATTTCTTGTTTGCCATCTTCAGGCTCTGGGCCGCCGATTCCAAAATAATCCCCATAGAAGACGCATGGATTCCCATCTCTCCTAAGGAGAATGAGCGCATAGGCACTTGGCTTAAACCAGTCCTCTACCCACGATTCCAGGGATTCTTGGGGCTGAGTGTCATGATTATCCACAAAGGTAACAGCATTATCCGGGTGGGTGTTTACAAGGGTATCCTCGAATATAACGCTTAAATCAACCTCGCGTCCTCCGGTGGAGGCTTCATGCAGCTTATAATGCAAAGGAACATCAAACAGGGTGATTTCATAATCGACATGATCCAGATATTTTTGGCAGGCAAGAAGTTCCGTCTTCCAGACCTCTCCTACGAAAAAGAAATCATCGCCCCGATGGTTCATCATCTCTATTACAAATTCCCTGATGAATTGGTGATTAATATGCTTGATGGCATCCATGCGGTATCCGTCACAATCAAGGGTATCAGCAAGCCACTTTCCCCATTCAATCATTTCTTTTATTACTTCAGGATTTTCATAGTCAATATCGGCAAGCATTAGATAATCATAATTTCCGAATTGATTATCGACATGTTTACTCCAATCCTTGTCATCCCCAACGATTTTAAAGATTCCCTCTTTTTCTGTCTTTTCATCATAATCTGTTCCGTTAAAATGCGTATAGTCCCATTTAAAAGAAGAATATTTTTCGCCGCGCCCTGGGAAGGTGAATTTTGTCCAAGCTTCAATTTCAAACGGTTCAGATATTTCTTTGGTCCGATCCTCCTGGTCCACTTCAATGACCTTAATTTTTTCCGTTTCGTCGGCACCTGCTTTATGGTTCATGACGACATCTACATAGACTTTAATGCCGACATTATGACAGGCAGCTATTGCTTCGTGCAGTTCCTGCTTCGTCCCAAATTTTGTCCGAACGGAACCTTTCTGATCAAACTCACCCAAATCATATAGATCATATATGGCATAACCGTTATTGTCCGGAGTGGACGCTTTTGTCACTGGTGGGATCCAGACGGAAGTGATCCCCATTTCCTTTAATTGCGGGGCCATTTCCTTCAGACGGCTCCAATGTTTGCCATCCGGTTCTAGATGCCACTCGAAAAATTGCATGATGGTTTGGTTTCTCTCCATACTCTGTTTCCCCCTTGGTTATGTAAATAGTAGAGTATAGGATGTTTACCCAGTTAGGCTCTAAACCAATCCAGTTAGGGGTGACTTTAATTTAACTATTAAAATATTTAATTTTTTTGGGGGCTAATCATGCTGGTTAGGGTTCTAGTTGTAAAAGATGAGGAGTTTGTCTGAAAATGGGGAAGGTGCACAGGGACGGTTCTCATGCTTCCGAAGCATGAGAACCGTCCCTGTGATTATGGTTTTAACACTACTTTTATACAATCTTCTGTTCTGGTATCGAACACTTCATAACCATGCTTTGCTTGATCTAATGGGAGGACATGTGTTACTACATCACTTGGGTCAACTTTTCCGGATGCAAATAAATCGTATAAGAAAGGCATATATGGAATAACAGGTGCTTGTCCCATTTTTATGTCGATATTTCGCTGGAATAAATCCCCGAGTGGGAAAGCGTTATAGCGGCCGCCATATACTCCAGTTACTTGTATAGTACCGCCTTTTCGAACCGCCTGACTGGCAATGACTAACGCACCCATTGCTCCGCCATGCAACTTTAGTCCGCTTGCCAGAAACTCCATCGGTGTCCACTTTCCATCCATTCCGACAGCATCAATGACGATATCCGCTCCGCCTTTGGTGATTTCTTTTAGGTATTGACCGGTGTTTTCATGCTGCTCAAAATTGACAATCTCCACCTTGTTCGTACGTTTAGCATGCTGCAAGCGGTAGTCAATATAATCTACTGCGATAACCCTTTTTGCCCCTTTGTACCAGGCAAACTTTTGGGCAAGTAACCCTACAGGACCACAGCCTAATATGACGACAGTATCTCCGTCTTTCACGCCAGCATGATCAACCGACCAATAGGCTGTAGAGCCCGCATCTGCGAGCAATACAAGTTTTTCATCTTCCACTTCACACTCTTCGGGGATTTTAAAAGGAGTGAAATTCCCGTAAGGAACTCTCATATATTCGGCTTGCCCGCCCGCATAGCCGCCGGTAAGCTCGGAGTAGCCAAAAAATCCGCCCATGTCTCCGTGAGGATTGGAATTGTCACATTGGCTGGTTAGGTCATGCTGACAATACCAGCAAGAGCCGCAGCTTACATTAAAAGGGATAATAACTCGATCGCCTTTTTTTAGGTTTCGGACATCCGGTCCTACTTCCTCTACGACACCCATTGGTTCGTGACCAATGACAAAGTCCGTAGGCATACTTGGAATCATCCCATGAATTAAATGGAGGTCCGATCCACAGATAGCAGAGGATGTAATTTTTACAATGATATCATCTGAGTTTTTAATAGTGGGATCTTTAACCTCTCTAACTTCGACATTTTTAATCCCTTGGTATGTTACTGCTTTCATCTATGTATCCCTCCTTTTATTGGTTTGGTGTAGCGAACATGCCGCCTCTGTCTGTGTCATTAGGGAATAGAGTCATTTGAGCGATTTGGACAGCTGTCTCTGCCCCTTTTAGGTCAATTGGGACCTGTTCTTTAAAGTTATAAGGATGGAGCCATTTATTCTTCATCATCAGTTCACTAATTTCCCCATGTAAATCAATGGCGGATTCTAATTGTTTCGTTAATACTATTCTTAATTCAGGGTTGGTCGTTTCAGTAATAGCAAAACCATAATTGCGAATCCCATTTTTTACGGATAGTAGAAAATCCATTGCAAATGTGGAATCCGCTAAATTTGGCATGCCTTCCGCATTTCGCGGATCAAGGTAATCTTGCATGTTGTCACCTCCAGTTTAATGAAGTATTTGGCTTTGTTTATAAAATGGGAGAAGTTCATTTATATCCTGAATTGATTGCTTTACATCCTTTTCCATGAGTTGTTTTAACTCATTGTTAAAGCAAATACCTTGCATTAACTTGGACCTGAGCAAACATACTGTCTTAAAATTGATGATTTCATGTGTTTCTAATGTTTCATGTAAGGCTAATTTTTCCTGATCCATTTACTCACCTCCACTTCGTAACAGAGGTATTTTGCCCATTCATCTTTTTGTTTTATGCGAGGTTTTATGTTATTACAATAAAATTAATATTCTATTGATGAAATCAATTAAAATAATGAATATTAGTCCCGGCTAAATGAAAATATAAGAGGGCAAAATACAATACTAATGGAGTGAACGGCATGGTAAAATACTTAGGATTGCATGAGACTCTTGATCTTCACGAATTACTCACCTTTAAAAACCTCTGCTTGACAAAATCATCGACGATGAGTGCGCTGGTACAAGATGAGGAATTAAAAACGATCCTGGCAAATGATGCGGCTTTAGGACAACAGCATATTGAACTATTACAGCAATTTTTAACCAATCGGGAGGCACAGTAATGAATGGATTTATCCAAAATATGGTGGGGATGGGCGGTATGACCGATCAGGTCATCGCAACCGACTTCTTAATATCGGCGAAAGCAGGGGTTCGAAACTATACAGTGGCTATCACCGAAGCGGCTACTCCAGAATTACGGGTGGCATTACGAGAACAATTAAGGGCTGCCATCCAAACACATGAGAATATTACCAACTATATGATTGCAAAGGGATACTATCATCCACATGAGTTGAGTGAGCAGCTGCAGGTTGATTTAACTGCTGCCAACACAGCAACTAACCTTGCACAACAACAATCTAATAGTTAGTTTGTTATAAGAATGGCCAACCAGTAAAACGCAAATAGGTTGGAAGTATAGGTGGCTTTATATTATCCTTATAAAGAAAAAACCAACTTTCTATTATTAAAAAATGAAGGTTGGTTTTTTTCAGTTTCATTTGTTTATTTCATTATTTATATATCTTTGAATAACATCCGGAGCTTCCTGGTTATAAACTAATTTCCAAGCATCAAGAACATTTTCTTTTGTTACCTTTATAGGGGGAACAGCTACATAGGATGGTGCGGGTTTCCCGAGCAGCGCATACCCTGCCAAAATGGCTTCAGCTACTCCTTGATGGAACGGCATCTGAGAACCTAATCCCTTGATTAGTCCATCTTTGGCCATTTCTACGGCAGCATTGGTACCTAAATCAATCGTCGTGATGACTAAATCTTCTTTTCCTAGCCTCCGAGCTGCTGCCATAGCTCCAACCGCTAATAGATCCCATACGACAAAGATTCCATTCAAATCCCAGTGTTCGGAAAGCATGGAGGCTGTCAGTTTTTCCCCCTCATTTGGATTCGTAAAACCGCCGCGTGCAATGATTTGAATGTCAGAATAGTTTTCTATAATTGTTTTTTCAAATGCTGTTAATCTTTGTTCCGTTACAAAAAAGTCAGCGCCATGATAGATGACTCCAATCTTGCCTTTACCGCCTAGTTTCTCCGCCATAATATCGGCTGCATGGACACCGTTACCATAATTATCAGCTGAAACAACACTTACATAATCCTGCCCATGCTGTAAATGGTTTGGTGTATTGTCCATAAATACAAGCTTTATCCCTAATTGCGCTGCTTTTTGAAAGGCGCTTGCCGTCGATACCGGATCTACAGGAAGACTTACAATGATATCCGGCTTTTTAGTTAAGATGGTTTCGATATCTCTCACTTGCTTTTCCTTATTAAATTGGGCATCTGTGACCATTACTACCTCAATGCCCATTTTCTTAAAAGTTGTCTCTAATCCTTCGACCTGGGCCCTTGACCAATTATTCCCTGTATAGTGCATCGCGATGGCAGCCGTATAATTTTTTTCCCTTAGCTTTTTCAATTCCTTCATGGATAACTGCAGTGTTTTGGCTGAAGTAGCCTCCTCACCATGTGGTCCTGTACTTAATATTTTTTGCTCGGGAATATTTTGATTGATTGTACTCGTTAGAGTCTCGTTTACAGTTATCAAAAATTCTCTTACATTAATGGGTTTCGTTACATAATTATCAAAGCCCTTGTCTAATGTCTGCTGGATGTCCTGAGGCATGGCATTGGCACTGACAGCAATAATCGCTATATCTTTCGTTTTTTCATCCTTTTTTAAAAGGTCAAACACCTCATAGCCATGCATATCTGGGAGGTTAAGGTCCAGGAGAATTAAATCTACTTTTTCAGTCCTAGCCAGTGCCAATCCTTCTTTTCCGGAACGAGCAGTTAAGATCGTATAGGATGGCTGGGATTTCAGGATGTTCTTCACCAAGTATAAGTTCGATTCATTATCTTCCACATACAGTAAACCATAGTGATCTGACTTCGCATTCTTTGCTGGTAAATCGATCACTTCTTCCCCCCATTGCATCGCGGTCGTTAAATCATGGGGAAGGGGGAGGCTAAAGCAAAAATCGCTGCCGATTCCTTTTTGGCTCGCTACACTAATTTTTCCACTCATAAGTTGGACAAGTTGCTTTACTAAAGATAATCCAATGCCCGTACCTTCCTCTTGTGTCCCTTCGATCCGATAAAATGGGACAAACACTTTCTGATATTCTTCAACAGAAAGCCCGACTCCTGTATCCGCGATATGAATAACTGCCTCGTTTTGTTTCATATACGAGAAAATCATGACTTTGCCGTCTTCCCGGTTATATTTAATGGAATTATCGAGAAGATTAAGTAGGATTTGTTTCAGGCGAATCGGATCGGCAAGAACGGTTACGGTTTGCGAAGGGTCCATTTGATTATGAATTGTAATTCTTTTTTTCATAGCAAGCGGCTGTACGATCTTGATACATTCATTGATAATAGTCTGAAGTTCTACCTCTTCTATGGAAACTTTTAAATGGCCTGTATCAATTCTTGAGAGATCTAAGATATCATTAATTAAGCTTAATAGATGCTTTCCTCCGCTTAAAATTTCTTGGACAAAGTCCTGCTGCTCCTCATTTAAGGTTTCATCTATTTCTAATAGCTGGGCGAAACCAAGGATTCCGTTCAATGGTGTCCTGAGTTCATGGCTCATTTTGGAAAGAAAGTCCGATTTGGTTAGGTTTGCTTTTTCCGCTGCTTCTTTTGCATGAATGATCGTTTGTTCCAGCTTTTTTCGTTCGGTAATATCCGATATCGTCACAAGCGCAGCTTGTTCCCCGTCTTTATGTAATTTAAGTGGTTTTGAAGTAATCGAAAGCCATTTAGTCCCATTATGTCGATCGCTTAATCCCAATACATAATCATGAAAAGGAATCCCCTGTTCGAGGGTGATAATTCCTGGCAATTCCGAATAGGGCAGGGGGGATCCATCTTCTTTTACATATTCTAATTGGCTTACATTGGATTCTGTTAATAAATCTGATTTAATCCCTAATACCTTTTCAACATTTTCATTAAGCGCAATCATTATCCCCGACTTTTCATGAATAATGACGCACTCGGACATGGTTTGTAAAACTTCCTTATATAAATTTTCTTTGGGGTTAATCTCCATTTTTATATCCTGCCTTTGAACGAATAGTTTTACATTTTCTTGGATGCCTTAGCTTTAGTATAGTCCACAGTATTTCTTCTTTAAAACTGCAAAAATCATCATACCTATTTAATATTAGGCTGTGTTAATCATTTATGTTGATTTCCGCTCCAGGCGGCTTCGCTTTCCGCGGGGTCTCCCCTGCCCCGTACTCCCGCAGGACTTTGAATTTGCATCCTCGAATCCGCCCACGCACGAAGGAAATGCGATAGCATTTTCGAGGAGTCTTCGCCGCCTTCCGCTCCAATCAACATGCTAAAAATCAACAATATTCTTTAACACAGTCAATATTTAAATACTTCCTATCCTGCTTAAACTACCTTATACTGAGAGTAGTTAGTTTGACAGCGATTTCAAATAGTAGTACGTTATCTATTAATTTTTATCTTAATGTTCCACTTAAATAAAAGCTTTTAATATGAGGTGATCTTTTGAGAGTTTTAATTGCAGAGGACCATGCACCATCCAGAAAACTATTGAAGCATCTCATTAAACCTTTGCAGAGTTATGAAATGGTTGGAGAAGCCGTTAATGGTGAGGATTTAATTTGCAAGGTGATGATAGAAAAGCCAGACATCATTTTGGTTGATATTAATATGCCATTGTTGAATGGGATGGAAGCGGTAAAATCTTGTAAAAAAGTAGTCCCCTCATTGCAAGTTATCTTTATCACCGGGCATGATGAGTTTGCCTTAGAAGCTTTTAATGTAAGTGCAATCGATTACATTGTCAAGCCTATTGACCGTGACCGTCTTTATGCAGCGTTAGGACGAGCAGCTGCACTTGCCAAGCCTCCAGTCGAAAGCGAACGCCAAACCGTTAAGAAGGATTTAATGGTTAAACAGTCCAATCAGTTTTCTTTTATACCGTTAGATGACATTATTTTTATTGAACGAGCAGACCGGAAGGCCGTCATCCATACAATTGATCAAAAAATAGAGGTAAATGAAGCATTAACGAATCTTGAAGAACTCCTTGATTCCCGTTTTGTAGCCTCCCATCGTTCCTATATTATTAATTTGCAATATTTAAAGAGGATTGAAACGGCAGGGCAAACGTACAAAGCATATTTTAAAAATTATGAGGAGACAGCAAAGGTTTCCAAGAATAAATTAGCTGAATTACAAAAAAATAAATCGTTGTGAGGTCCGGATTTACCGGACCTCACTTTTTTTGGTTTTTTTAAAAATTTATGATTTTATTGTCCGAATGAACGATGATTTTGTCCAAAAGGATAGAAAGCGATTTCGGTTGGATAAAAACCTTGTCGGAAGATGATTAGACGACAATTTTGTAATCGATTACAATCCAAATATAGAAACAAGAAAGGACAAATAACAAAGATGGTAGGAAGTGTAGATGTAGCAAAGAAGGAATTTGTTTCAGCTAAAACCATTCTAGTTGTTGTACCTGACATAACAAATCCGTTTTTTTCAAAGGTGTTTAGGGGGATTGAAGCAGTAGCGGTTACGAATGGATATCAAGTTATACTCGGCGATACAGGCAATGAACTGGTAAGAGAAAAGTGGTTTTTAAACCTTTTGCATCAAAAAAAAGCAGATGGAATGGTTTTATTAACTGCCCAAACGGATGCAGCGACCGTTGAAGAGACGGCCCAAAGATTTCCGTTGGTCCTTGCATGTGAGAATATCGAAGATTCCAACATCACAACTGTTTCGATTGGTAACATAAGCGGTGCCAGAAAAGCAACGGAATATTTAATCGATTTGGGACACGAAAGAATTGGCTGCATTATTGGACCTCTCAATAGTGTCTTGAACCGAGACCGTCTCAAAGGATTTTATCAAGCAATGTCAAGCAACAACCTTATCGTGGATCCAGTGTTAGTCCAGGAAGGTCATTTCTCTTTTGAAAGCGGTTTTAACCTCATGATGAAGTTTTTTGCCATTGGTCAACTCCCATCTGCGATTTTCGCTGCCAATGATGAAATGGCAATGGGAGTCATTAAAGCCATTAAATCTAAGGGGCTTAAGGTGCCAGAGGATATTTCGGTTCTCGGTTTTGATAATCTGAAATTCTCGTCCATATTCGAACCAGGTCTGACAACGATTGCCCAGCCCGCGTTTGAAATGGGAGAGAAAGTGGCCGAATTACTATTGAGGCTCATCAATAAAGAGGAAATCAAACACGAGCAAATGTTTTTCACTGACCAGTTGATTGTAAGACAGTCTTGTCAGCAGTATGTGAAAAATTTTTAGAAAAAAATGTAATCAATTACATTTTTTGAAGTCCATAGAAGCCTGGTTTTATAACTTAAATCAATGTAATCGATTACTAGTAATATTCTATTAAGCTTACATTTATGAAAAGGGGGTGGTGCCACACTTATAGATTGTAAGGTGGTACCGACAAATAACGAGCTTCAACTAAATAACTACTATAGTGGGGGTAATCAAATGAAAAAGAGTTTTTCTATTACAGTTTTACTGTTACTTGTTTTAAGTGTTTTTCTTGCAGGGTGTGGCGGAAAAAAATCTACATCTGAACCAGCGAGCACGAAAAAGAATGAAAACTACTCAGAAACAGCTTCAGGACCATTAACGATCAATCCAAAGATTCCTGATTTAGCGGTACAAGATAAAGGGCCGAACGGAGAACAGGCCGTTTCAGCTAAGACATTGCAGCTTACGCAAGATGAGCTAAAGAAGATTAAAGAAGGTCATTATAAAGCGGCGATTGTTATGCACTACTCTGGTACTGACTATATGAATGCCGCAGTTGGTGCGATGAAGGATACATTTAAGAAGATGGGCATCAAGATCGTTGCTGTAACAGATGCACAGTTCAAAGCGGAAAAGCAAGTAAATGATATCGAAACCGTTTTAGCGAAAAAGCCGGACATTATGATTTCTGTTCCAGTTGATGCCGTATCTACCGCACCAGCTTATAAAAAGGCTGTTGCCCAAGGCGTAAAGTTAGTATTCATGGATGGTGCTGCACAAGGTTTAGTTGCAGGTAAAGATTACATCAGTATTGTGTCTGGTGACAACATGGGTAACGGAGCAACAGCAGCAGACATTATGGCTGAAAAACTTGGCGGAAAGGGTAAAGTCGGTATTTTGTATCACGATGTAAACTTCTTTGTAACCAAAAACCGTTCTGATGCTTTTGAAAAAAGAATCAAAGAAAAATATCCAAATATTGAGATTGTCGCAAAAAGTGGGATTACTGGTCCAAATCAGGCAGAAGAAGTAGCATCCGCTATGATGACAAGACACCATGATATTGATGGTATCTTCGCTCCATGGGATGTACCGGCTGAAGGTGTTATGGCTGCAGCAAGAACGGCTGGCAGGGATGACTTAGTTGTTACAACAGTTGATTTAGGTACAAACGTAGCAATCTCCATTGCACAAGATGGAATTGTTAAAGGTCTTGGAGCACAGCTGCCATATGACCAAGGTGTAGCACAAGCTATCCTTGCCGGCTATGCCCTATTAGGAAAAGAAGCACCAGCGTATGTTGCTTCACCATCAATCAAAGTTACGAAAGAGAATGTATTAGATGAATGGAAGTTAATCTACGGAACAGAGGCTCCTGACACAGTAAAAAATGCGATGAAGTAATTTTAAAAAAAGGATAGAGGCTGCTTTTGAAAGCAGCCTCTAACATAAAAAGAAGGTGAACTTGGATGGAACAACCGATTCTCGAAATGAGAGGTATTAATAAAGCTTTTAATGGGATTACCGTTTTAAACGATGTTCATTTTTCCGTCAAAAAAGGTGAAGTTCACGCCTTGATGGGGGGAAATGGTGCCGGGAAATCGACGTTAATGAAAATCCTCACAGGCGTATACTCTGCAGACAGCGGCGAGATTTTAATTGAAGGAAAACCGGTAAGCATCAAAAGTTATGATGATGCTCAAAAGAATAATATATCGATGATTTTCCAAGAGTTTAGTTTAATTCCTACCCTTACCGTCGCCCAAAACATCTATCTTACTCGTGAGAAGAAAACATCATTAGGGCTGCTCGATGATAAGGATTGTGAGAAGAAAACAGAAAAATTGCTAGAAGAATTAGGCGTAGATATTAGACCAAATGATGTCGTTCAAAATTTGGGGGTTGGCTATTGGCAGATGACGGAAATTGCCAAAGCGCTTTCCCAAGAAGCAAAGATTCTGATTATGGATGAGCCAACCTCGTCCTTAACCAAAAATGAAACGGAAGTACTCTTTAGTTTTATTAACAAATTGAAAGCAAAAGGTTATTCCATCATCTATATTTCTCACCGGATGGATGAAATCTTTCAAATATGTGACCGAATCACGATTATGCGTGATGGCCAATATATCACAACAGAAAAATGCAGTGAAACCGATCTTGATACTGTAATCTCACATATTGTCGGAATGCAATTTGACCAAGCGTTTGAATGGAAAGAACGTACCTATGCAACGGACGTGCCGCCCATTTTTGAAGTTAGAAACTTAAGTGGCGACCATGTCCAGGATATTAATCTAAAAATTCAGCCGGGTGAAATCGTTGGAATTGCCGGGTTAATGGGAAGCGGCCGGACGGAATTACTTCGAAATCTCTTTGGGATTGACCCAATTAAGAGTGGAGACGTCTACATCAATGGTCAAAAACAATCCATTAAGAATCCTAAGAATGCCATAGAAGCCGGACTTGCACTGATTCCAGAGGACCGCCGGATGCAAGGATTGGTCCTTGAACATAGTGTCAAGGATAATATGATTCTTCCAATTCTTTCGAAGGTGAAAAAAGGGGCTTTTATTGATAGTAAGAAATCCAATGAGATTAGTAATGAATTTGTAAGGAAGTTAAATATTAAAACGGATAATATTTTTAAAAAGGCCGGGTTGTTATCGGGCGGTAATCAGCAAAAAATCGTTCTAGCTAAATGGCTGGCCAACGACCCTACTGTCTTGATGTTGGATGAACCAACGATTGGTGTAGATATTGGTGCAAAAACGGAAATTGTGGAGATTATTAGAGCCATGGCCGAAAACGGCAAGGCAATCCTTGTGGTTTCTTCCGAACTTCCAGAACTGCTTGCTTTGAGTGATCGTGTCATCGTTATGCATGATGGGGAAATTAAAAAGGAAATGACCCGCAGGGAGATTAAATCAGAGGAGGAATTACAATATGCAATCCAAGGTTTCTAGTATTCAAAAACCAGCCACTCCTTCATTGAAAGGATTCGAGTGGCGTAATTATATTGTCTATTTTGCCTTCGTGGGCGTATTAATCTATTTTTCTATCACCTTAAGTGATGAAGGTTTCTTAACTTCAGGGAACTTATTAAACATTGTTAGACAAACAGCGACGATTTCTTTGATGGCGTTGGCCATGACATTTGTTATTAGTACAGGGGAGATTGACCTTTCTGTTGGTTCCATTGCTGCCCTTTCTTCTCTCGTCGGTGCATTAGCCATCCAAGCGGGTTATGGCATTATTGGTGGACTCATCGGCGGTGTAGGTACTGGACTTGTGGTTGGATTAATCAATGGTTTGCTAGTAACAAAAGTAGCAATTCCTTCTTTCTTAGTAACACTTGGAACAATGGGAGCCGTTAAAGGTGCTGCGATGTGGGTTACAGATACTGCTCCAGTTCCGATTGTAGACGCAAATTTCAATTTCATCTTTGGTTCAGGGGATATTGGGCCGATTCCAGTTCTACTTATTTGGACTCTAGTATTTACAGTGATTGCTCATTTCTTACTTCGTAAAACATCTTTTGGCCGTCAGGTATTAGCGACAGGTGGTAACGAAAATGCGGCAAGATTCTCTGGCGTAAAGACAATGAAGATCAAGCTAATGGTTTTTCTTGCAACTGGTTTAATGGCTGGGTTAGCTGGTCTCCTATATGCGGGCCGTATGAATGCCGGACGTTTTTCCTTCGGTGAAGGCGATGAGCTTTCTGTTATCGCTGCGGTTATTCTTGGTGGAACAAGCTTGTTTGGCGGTGTAGGAACAATCATCGGAACGATTGTTGGTTCCTTAATGATTGGTACGATCAACAATGGTTTGATTATCATGGGTCTTGATGTCAGCCAGCAAATGATTATCAAAGGAGTTATCATTATCTTGGCGGTGGCTTTTGGTAAGAAAGCGTTGAAGAGGTAATTTTTAATAGCGGTTTCCGCGGAATAATTGCAAAATTCTGCATAATTCCCCCGGAAATTGATGGGATTAATAAGAAAACTGGCGGAATTTCCTCGGAAATTGACGGAATTAATGATAAAAACAGCGGAATTCTTTTCAAAAAAAGCGGAATGACCCTATATGGTCTTTAAATTTCCATTCTTGAACAACACGATTATGAACAGGAGGAAGAAAGGTGGAGAAGATTAAAGTTGGTATCATCGGTACTGGTTTTATCGGGCCGACTCACATAGAAGCCATTAGAAGGCTTGGTTTTGTAGAAGTAGCTGGTTTGGCGGAAACCAGTCAAGAAATGGCTGAAAAAAAGGCAGCTGAGCTGGGAATTCCGAAGGCATTTGGTGATTACCGAGAAATGCTGAAAGACAGCGAAATCCAGGTCGTGCACAATTGCACACCAAATCATCTTCATTTTGCCATTAATAAAGAGATTATTTTAGCTGGAAAGCATGTTGTCTCAGAGAAACCACTGGCTATGAACAGTGATGAATCAGCAGAATTGTTGGAGTTAGCAGAAAAACAAGGCGTCATCCATGCGGTGAACTTTAATTACAGACAGCATGCGAGTGTACAAAACTTAAAAGCGAAAATCACTGAAGGTGAACTTGGGAAAGTGAACTTGGTTCACGGAAGCTACTTGCAGGACTGGTTATTATATGAAACAGACTACAACTGGCGTTTGGCGCCGGAAGTAGGCGGAAAGTCACGCGCAGTAGCGGACATTGGTTCCCATTGGTGTGATACTGTCCAATTTGTAACAGGCAAAAGGATTGTCGAAGTTTTTGCCGATTTAGCAACTGTTGTTCCAATAAGAAAGAAGCCGACAGGAAACGTAGCTACTTTTGGGGCACAGACGGCGGAAGATATGCAATATGAAGATGTACCAATTAATACAGAAGACTATGCATCCGTTCTTGTCCGGTTTGAAGATGGAGCACGAGGAGTCTTTACGGTATCTCAAGTAAGTGCGGGACGGAAAAATAGATTAAGCTTTGAGATTAACGGTAATCAAGCTTCAGTATTTTGGAATCAGGAAGAGCCTGAGAAGCTATGGATTGGGCACCGGGATAAAGCAAATGAAGTTCTATTAGCGGATCCGGCGTTGTTTTCACCAGAGGCAAAGTCTGCTATCCATCATCCAGGAGGGCATAATGAGGGCTGGCCGGATGCTTTGAAAAATATGATGTTGAATTTCTACTCGTTTGTTCGTGACGGCAAAAGCCTGAAAACAGACAAGCCAAATTTTGCGACATTTGCCGATGGACACCTTTCGATGTGTATCACAGACGCAATCTTAGAAAGTAACCAGCAGCAAAAATGGGTGAAGGTTCAGGCTAGCAAGGAGGTACTTGCGTGAAATTAGGTGTATTTACCCCCTTATATCAGAACCTGCCTTTTGAAGAAATGTTGGATAAACTGGCAGCCATGGGTGTGGAGGCTGTTGAATTGGGGACAGGGAATTATCCCGGCAATCATCACTGTAATCCGGATGAGTTGCTTGAATCTCCTGAAAAAAGAAAATCATTCCTGAGAGCGCTTGAAGCTAGGGGAATAACGATCAGCGGCTTAAGCTGCCACGGTAACCCGCTTCATCCAAATGTAAACATTGCTCAAGAGTCACATGACGTTTGGCGAAAAACGGTATTACTTGCAGAACTTTTGGAAGTTCCTGTAATCAATGGCTTCTCCGGCTGTCCGGGTGATCATATAAGTGCAAAAAATCCAAACTGGGTTACATGCTCATGGCCTCCGGAATATTTAGAAGTGCTGAACTGGCAATGGAACGAAGTCGTTATTCCTTATTGGAAAGAGGAAGCAAAATTCGCGAAGTTGCACGGCATTAATCAAATAGCTTTTGAGATGCACCCAGGATTTGTAGTTTATAATCCTGAAACTCTACTAAAGTTAAGGGAGCATGCCGGCGAAAACATTGGAGCAAACTTTGATCCGAGCCATCTTGTTTGGCAAGGAATTGACCCGGTCGAGGCCATCAAAAAGCTTGGCAGAGAAAATGCGATCTTCCATTTCCATGCGAAGGACACTTATTTAGATCAAGCAAATATCAAGATTAATGGTGTTTTAGATACAAAGCATTATAGCCAAATTTTAGACCGCTCTTGGACATTTAGATCAGTCGGATACGGCTCGGACGAAAAAATGTGGAAAGACATTATCAGTGCCCTAAGAGCGGTGGGATATGATTATGTAGTTTCAATTGAACATGAAGATATGCTCGCTTCCACCGACGAGGGATTAAGCAAAGCTATTACTCTCCTAAAAGGGGCCATGTTCAAGGAGAAAATTACCGAGATGTGGTGGGCTTAAGGAAGCATGGGGACGGTTCTCATGCTTCCAAAGGGAGGGGCTGTTCCCTCCCGCAGCTCATTTTATGATAGGATAATTGTTTTTCAAAATTAATGATGAATGAATGGAGGCAGTACAATGACAACAATGAATGCAGTGTTTTTTCCAGGAGATAAAAAGGTAGAAATTCGTCAGGTTGAAATTCCAACGCCTGGCCAAGGGGAAGTATTAGTTCAGTTAAAAGCATCAGCGATCTGCCGAAGCGATATGAGCTTATATTATGGAACTTCCGTTTTTGAAGGAACAAAATGTGGCTGCACGGTGCCAGGGCATGAACCTGCAGGAGTTATCACAGAAGTAGGAGCTGGCGTTTCCAATTACAAAGCGGGTGACCGAGTTGCTGTTTACTTAGCTCTTGGCTGCGGGGAATGTGCTCATTGTAAGAGCGGCTACAAAATGTTCTGTAAAGAATTTAAATGTATCGGTTTTGACTCTCACGGCGGTGACGCAGAGTATATGGTCGTTCCAGCTGAAAACTGTATGAGACTGCCAGATAGCATGAGTTTCGTAACGGCTGCTGTTTCAACTGACGCTGTTGGAACCCTTTACCACGCGCAAAAGAGATTGGGAATTTCAGGAAGAGACTACTTGGTTATTTTTGGAATGGGTCCCATGGGCGGTGCGGGTGTGATGATCGCTAAAGGCCTAGGCGCAACAGTAATCGCTGTTGATATGCTTGATGAGCGCTTGGAGCTTGCGAAGGAATTGGGTGCGGATTATACCATCAATGGTAAAACCATGAATGTTCAGGAAGAAATCGCTCGTATTACAAAGGGTCTTGGTGCAGATGCTGCGATTGATTGTTCCGGAAGCCCTTACGGTGAGAATGATGCATTAGATTGCGTGAGAGCACATGGACGTGTCGCTTTTATTGGGGAAAGTAAAGAGACAACAATCAAACCAAGTGCGCAATTAATTCGTAAGCAGATTTCTGTAATGGGTTCTTGGTACTTCCCAATTCAAGAATTTGATGAAATTGCGGAGTTTATTGTTAGAAAGAATCTGCCTGTAGAAAAGTTGGTGACTCACCAATTTAAATTGGAAGAAGCGGAAACAGCTTTCCGTTTGTTTGACGAAAGAAAGACGGAAAAAGCTGTGTTTGTTTGGGAATAATCACATTGAATAACAAAAATTTGCTTTATGACTTAATTTTTGAGGAGGAACAAAAGATGAAACTTTCATTTAATACTTGGGTTTATAATTCTTTTCCATCCATGTTGCCCTTTTATCCATTAGAAGAAGTGATTAGTCGACTTGCTGCATTTGGATATGATGGAATTGAAATAGGTTGTGCGAGTCCGCATGCATGGCCTGATTATCTATCCACACAAAGACGTAAGGAAATTCTTCAGCATTTAAAAAGAAATAATCTTAATGTAGCTGCTATGCTTCCCGCACCTGGAGGTGGACCGGGAGTGAATCCAAGTTCAGCTTTGAAAGAAGAGCGTGAATTTACGATCAATCATTATAAAGAAGTCATTCGTTTAGCGCATGACTGGGAATGCCCAACTGTGATGTGGCTTGCCGGCTGGTTCGGTTTTGGTATGAACAAACAAGAAGCATGGAAGTATAGCCGCGAAGGTTTGCAAGATGTGGCAAAATACGCGAAAGACCTTGGAATCACATTAGTAGTTGAACCTCAAGCTGCTGATTGTAATTTAATTGAATCGGCAGATGATGCCCTGCAGTTGGCAGAAGAATCAGGTGAATCCAATGTGAAAGTCATGTTCGATACGTTCCATGCCCTATATCGGAATGAAGTACCGAGTGATTATGTTTATAAAATGAAAGATAAGTTGCATCATGTTCATATTTCGGATGACGATCGTTTACCGCCTGGACAAGGAACGGTAAATTGGGATTCCGTATTAAAAGCATTAAAGGAAATTGATTACAAGGGTTACCTCTCAATGGAAATTGGATTTGGTACTAGAAAAGCAGATCCTGATTGGTATGCAAAAACATCTATTGATTACTTGACAGAAAAGTTAAAAGGAATTGGATGTAAGTAATAACCTAATTGAAAAAGTATAATCGGGGCGGATGCAGGCGTTTAATTGCAACTGGTTCGCCCTGTAAATCTATTCAAATACTTAAAACATTTTTAATAGAAAACATAATCACCTAAAGAAAAACAGTAAAAATAATTTTTAATAGAAAACATAATCACCTAAAGAAAAACAGTAAAAATAATTTTTAATTAACAAAAAATGTAATCGATTACAATTCGAGAGAGGATGTGATACATAACAACAATTAAAATTCGATATTTTAATCAAAGTGTTAAAAAAATCTGATGCTCAATAGGGGGCTAATCATGAAAAAGTTACTATCTATTATCACTATGATTCTAGTTATTACTAGTATCGCACTTGTCGGCTGCGGGAAGGATAGCAGCACAACTAGCAGCGGAAGCAAAGAGACAGAGAGCACTAAAACAGAAGAAACAGCTGCAGTTTCAGGTCCAATAACGATCAACCAAGATATCCCTGATCAAGAGATTTTAAGTAAAGGCCCAAGTGGAGAAGCGGCCGTTTCTGCAAAAACATTGCAGCTTACGGAAGAAGAAGTACAAAAGATTAAAGAAGGAAAATACACAGCGGCGATAGTCATGCACTATGCAGGGAATGACTGGGCAACCGCTCAAATCGATGGATTAAAAGCAACCTTTGCAAAAATGGGAATTAAAGTAGTAGCAGTAACAGATGCACAGTTCAAGGCAGAGAAACAAGTATCCGATATTGAAACGGTTTTAGCTAAAAAGCCAGATATTATTGTTGGGATTCCGGTAGATCCTGTTTCAACTGCATCCGCTTTTAAGAAAGCGGCAGATGCAGGAGTCAAAGTTGTGTTCATGGATAATAAGCCAAAAGGATTAGAAGCTGGTAAAGATTATGTGAGCGTAGTATCTGCAGATAACTATGGGAATGGTGTTCAAGCAGCGGAAATCATGGCAAAACAGCTTGGCGGAAAAGGAAAGATCGGCGTCATTTATCATGATGCAGATTATTTTGTAACCAAACAGCGTACAGAAGCCTTTGAAAAAACAATCAAGGAAAAATATCCAAATATCAAAATCGTGGAACGCGGCGGTATCATTGGCCCTAACGATGGGGAAAAAGTAGCATCAGGTATGCTGACCAAAAATCGTGACCTTGATGGAATGTTTGTCGTTTGGGACGTTCCGGCTGAAGGTGCATTAGCAGCAGCCCGTACTGCAGGAAAGAAAGATTTTGTCATTACGACCATTGATTTAGGGACAAACGTAGCTTTAGACATCGCCTCAAATGGTTTGATTAAAGGTCTAGGTGCCCAGCTGCCATATGACCAGGGAATTTCAGAAGCAATTTTAGCCGGTTATTCTTTACTTGGTAAAGAAGCACCTGCTTATGTAGCCGTTCCTGCTTTAAATGTAACGAAAGAAAATGTATTAGGTGCATGGAAACTTGTTTACCACCAAGAGGCACCTAAGTCCATTCAAGGGGCAGCTAAATAATAAAACACTATGATTATCTAAATCTATTATTGGGGGTTACTATGAAAAAACTTACTTCACTAATCGTTACGATACTCTTAATTAGCAGTTTGGCTCTTATGGGGTGTGGAAAACAAAGTTCAACTGCTTCAGGTCAGCAAAAAGAAGGAAAAGTAGCATCAGCAAAAGTCACTTATCCTCTTACCATTAACCCTGAAATACCAAGCGATCAGAAAAATTTTAAGTACAGGTCCAAATGGAGAAACAGCCACACCTGCAGCAACTTTGCAATTGTCTGAAAAGGATGTAAAGAAAATTAAAGAAGGTAAATTCAAAGCGGCTATTTCCATGCACTATGCAGGAAATGATTTCTCAACAGCCATCATAAATGGTGTAAAAGACACTTTTGAAAAAATGGGCATCAAAGTTGTGGCCGTTACGGACGCACAATTCAAGCCTGAAAAACAAATTTCAGATATCGAAACCATCATGGCTAAAAAGCCAGATGTTATCGTAGCTCTGCCAGTTGATCCTGTTGCTACTGCTCCCGCTTTTAAAAAGGCTGCGGAAGCCGGTGTAAAACTAGTCTTCATGGATAACGTACCAAAAGGGTTCAAGGCTGGAAAAGATTATGTCAGCGTTGTTTCATCAGATAACTATGGAAACGGTATCTTTGCCGGTGAAATTATGGGTGATGAACTAAAAGGAAAAGGAAAAATCGGTGTTATTTTCCACGATGTTAATTTCTTTGTAAATAACCAGCGTAAAGAAGCATTTGAGAAAACGATTAAAGAAAAATATCCAAATATTAAAATTGTTGCCCATGGTGGAATTATCACTCCTAACGATGCTGAAAAAGTAGCTTCAGGTATGTTAACAAAACACAAGGATTTAGATGGGATTTTTGCGATTTGGGATGTACCTGCGGAAGGAACACTTGCTGCGGCTCGAACCGCAGGGAAAAATAATTTAGTTATTACGACAGTTGATTTAGGAACGAATGTAGCGCTTCAAATTGCTTCTGGAGGGAATGTAAAGGGTCTTGGCGCACAGTTACCATATGAAAATGGAGCTGCGCAAGCTCTTGTTGCCGGATATTCATTACTTGGCAAACAATTAGATCCATACTATGTTGTTCCATCGATGAAAGTTACAAAAGAAAACGTCTTAAAGGTTTGGAAAATGGCTTATCGTCAAGATGCCCCAGAAGTTATTCAAAAGGCAGCAAAATAGTCATCGCTTTAACTAATCAGAAAAGAGATTACAAACTTCCTAGAAAGGAAGTTAAATAGTGGCCGCTTTTACATGCGGCCCCTATTTAAAATCCAGAGGAAGTGTACATAGACAAAATAGTGATAAGGAGATGTTCAAATGATTAAGTATTCTTACAACACGCTAGTATATGCAGGAGAAGATATTGAAACTAGTATTGCTAGACTCGCTAAATATGGTTATAACGGTGTGGAATTTGTAGGCGAGCCAGAGCAAATGGATGCAGACCGCATTAAAGCATTATTGGAAAAATATAATATTGAAGCTTCCACTATTTGTGCGATTTATAACGCTGAAAGAGATTTAGTTTCTAGTAAAGAAAATATTAGAAGAAATGCAGTCGAGTATTTAAAAAGCTGCGTAGATTTTGCCAGCAAAATCGGAGCAAAAGGAATCTCGTTGACTCCAACTGCATGTATGAAAATTTATGGAGAGGCCGATCGAGAAACAGAATTGAAATGGGCTGAGGAAGGAATACGCGAAGCTGGTATTTATGCAGGAGAACATGGTGTCAGGTTGACAGTAGAAGCATGGAACCGCTATGAAAACTACTTAATCAATCGATTAGAGCAATCACTTGAGCTGGTCAATCGTGTGAATCTGCCAAGCGTAGGTGTGATGGGTGATACCTATCATATGAATATTGAAGAAGTCGATATTGCCGACACAATCAGAATGGTTGGGGACAAATTATATCACCTTCACATCGCCGATAGTAATCGAGCGGCACCTGGTCGCGGTCATATCGATTTTGAGCCAATCGCTCAAGCTTTACGTGATATTAACTATAGCGGTTATTTAACGATGGAGCTATTGCCTCCGTTTGCCGATCCTTTTAATGGCACTAGATGCGAAGAGTTTTATGATCAATACACTAAAGAGTCAATTACTTTCCTAAAAAACCTTTTTAAGGAGGAAAAATAAAATGGCACAAGATACAGTAGTAAACAATGAAAATTCAGAAGCAGGGTTTGATCAAAAAGTAATGAAAGCTGCTGTGTTATATGGTAAAGAGGATTTAAGATTAGAAGAAGTACCGATTCCTGAACTTGGGGATGAAGATGTATTGATAAAAGTAAAGTATACAGCAGTATGTGGTACTGACCCGCACATTTATGAAGGGCGTTTTCCTGCAAAACTTCCACTCATCTTAGGTCATGAATTTTCCGGTGAAGTGGCAAAGGTTGGTTCTAAAGTGAGCTTTGTACAGCCAGGAGACCGCGTGACAGCAGATATCAATATTGCTTGTGGTACATGCTATTACTGCCGCCATGGTCAAAAATTACATTGTGAAAAAATTACTCAATTAGGGGTACACATTAACGGAGCATTTGCTGAATTTGTAAGAGTTCCAGAGAATAATATTCATAAGTTGCCGGATTCTATGTCTTGGATCCATGGAGCCTATATTGAGCCATTAGCATGTGCAATCAGTGGTCAGGATAAAGTTAATGTCCAATACGGTGAAACAGTCGCAATTATTGGCGGAGGTCCAATGGGTATCGCTCATGCCTTACTTGCAAAATTGAAAGGTGCTGGTAAAGTAATCCTTTCCGAACTAAATCCTGCGAGAATTGAATCAGCTAAAAATATTGGTGTTGATTATGTCATCAATGCAGGTGAAGAGGACCCGGTAGAAGCTGTTAAAAGATTAACAGACGGACGCGGTGCTGACGTTGTTATTGAAGCGGTAGGTTCTGCCTATACTTACACGCAAACGTTTAAATTAGTGAGAAAAGGCGGAAAAATACTGGTTTTTGGAGCAGCCCCTGCAGATGTAACAATTCCTGTAAGCCCATTTGAAATTTACAGCCGTGAATTAACCATTGTTTCCTCCTATGCAGGAACATATGATACCTTCTCTAAAGCGATTGATTTAATCGCAAGCAAGCGTTTTGATCCAACTCCAATCTTCACAAATCATTTTGAATTTGCAGATGTGAAACACGGAATTGAAACGGCAGAGCATAATAAGGATATCCTTAAAACTGTAGTTAAAATCTCAGATTAATATATAGGTAGACAGAGTTCTCGACGGTTTGTATGGGAACTCTGATTTTTTCATTATCTAAGAGGTGAATTCAATGTTCAAATATAGTGCCACACAATGGATATTCGGAAATGAAAGTTTAGAAGATAGCTTAAAAAGGTTGAAGAAATATGGTTATCAAGGAGTCGAACTCGCTGGAGAGCCGTATACCATTGATATTGAGGAAACGAAAGAACTCTTAAAAAAGTATGAACTTGAATGCAGTTCTATTTGTGGAATTTTTACCCCTGAAAGGGATCTTTCCTCATCAAACGACGAAATTAGAAAAAAGGCAGTCGAATATGTGAAAAGATCGGTTGATTTAGCGAAGACTTTACATGCATCAACCCTAATTGTCGTTCCTACTTGTGTTGGTAAACTTAGCCCAGACACCACGCTTGAGGAAGAATGGAATAATGCCATTCAAAGTGTCAAAGAGGCGGGGCTGTATGCAAAGGAACAAGGAATCACCATAGCCATTGAAGCATTAAATCGTTATGAAACCTACTTAGTTAATAACCTCACCTTAGCCTTACGTTTTGTGGAGGAAGTGAATGTAGAAGGTGTAGGGATTATGGCGGATCTGTTCCACATGAGCATAGAGGAACGAGATATGAGGGGTTCGATAATGAAGATTTCACGTTATCTTGCCCATGTCCACATCGCTGATAATACAAGGGAAGCTGCTGGACTAGGACAAACGAATTTTGCACCAGTCATTTCCCTGCTTAAAGAACTTGGTTATAAGGGTTATATTACGATGGAGTTCCTACCTGCCGTGTCAAATCCTTATGTGGCTTCAGGCCTTCAAGGGGAAGCTAATGTTTTTGATGACTTCACAAAGCAATCTATTAAACATATGAAGGAAATTGTTGAAGCACTATCATAAAAGATATTAAGTATAAAAGGTGGATTTATAGATGATTATTATTCATGCGTACTTTAAAGTGGAACCTCAACAACGTCAAGTATTCCTGGATCAGGCAAACCTAGTAGCGGAACCATCTCAAGCCGAAGAAGGCAATATCAGCTATGAATACTTTGAAAATCCAAAACAGCCTAATACCTTTGTATTTATGGAAAAGTGGAAGGATCAAGCGGCGATTGGTGTTCATGAAGCGACCGCTCATTTTCAAAACTTCGTTAATATTGTCCCTGGACTCTTAAGTGAACCAATCCAAGTACAACTTTTCGATGCAAGCGAAATAAAAGGTGCCTAACTCTTAGAAGCTGTCCTTGCGTTATTAGTAACGAAAGAAAATGTATTGATACCATGGTAATAAAAATCACCAAAAATCTATTCAAGGTGCCGTAAAATAAACAACCAGCTGTAAAAATAAAGAGGCTCGATTTCTAGAGCCTCTTTTACTGTAAAAGCTCCTTTTTTATCAAATAAAGCAATCGGAGTGTACCTTTGGTCAAAATGGATTACTTAGAATGCTATTTATATTGAAAGGGGACATACCAGCGTGGGCAAGTCTTCTGTTTTATTAAATACTCCCCAGTTTATTAATATTAAAGAAATAAATGAAATCAGTCCAGATTGGATTAAAAAACATTCCGATCCTAATTATACAGAGATTGTGTATATTCAACAGGGGTGTGGAGAGTTTATCTTTGAAGAAAAACCTTTTATCGGACAAGAAGGAGACCTTATATTTATTCCCCCTTTTAGTCATATTGAAGGTAAATCTTGTACAGACGATCCTCTCAAAGGGATTTATATCTGTGTTTCGAATCTGCATATTAATGGTAATGATAAAGGTTGTTTAACCCATTCTAATGATCTTCCTATTATTCATTTGCAAGATGAAAAAAAGGAGATTGATAACTACTTAAGAGATATTTTAAGGGAATATCGGACGAAACATGCTGGATATCAAGACGTAATCTCTTCAATATTACAAGCGGTTATTATTAAAATTACTCGTCACTTGAAAGATTCCGATCATCAATCCTTTTCTCCTGTCTGCCTTGAAGTAAAGAAATATATAGAAGAAAATTTTAGACAAGAGCTGTCATTAAACGATTTAGCTAATCTAGTTTATGTAAGCCCCTACCATTTAGCTCATGTTTTCAAAGAAGAAGTAGGGATGCCTCCAATACAATATTTAATTCTTTGTCGTATAGAAGAAGCAAAACGGTTGCTTATGCATTCCAATCTTTCTGTAAAAGAAATTGCAGCTATTATTGGATATGAAAATCCAAACTATTTTAATTTACTGTTTAAAAAAATGACAGGCAACCCACCTGGGAAATTTAGAAAAATTAAAACCTAATGCACTAATCTTTTTAAACTTAACGAAAAGATTAGTGCGTTTTTTTGTCTTATTTAACAATTTTTGTGATTTATTTCAAAAATGGCAAAGGCACGTTCACTAGTCAATGTAGGAATGCAAATGCAAAAAAGCCTTTCTCAAAAAAATGTTGTAGCAGTCATTCTTTTATAATATGAGGAAAAAAATCACCTTATCTTTTGATTTTGGCCTTAAGCATTACCGCCATTTATAATCTTGTAAGCGTTAACAACATCGTGTAGTCATAATCGCAATTTTGTTAATTTTTAAACACTATCATCTAATGTAACATAATAACTGTAAGAACTATTATTTCTAATAGGAGGAAGAGTAAAATGGCGCAACAAATTAAAGATCACAACGGAAAAAATGTAACACACGGTAGAGAAACGGTTAATGGAGTTCGTCTTCATTATTATACAGCTGGAAAAGGAGAGGCAATTGTTCTATTGCATGGTGTGCCGAAGACTTCTTACTATTGGCGTAATGTTTTGCCAAAACTCTCTTCAGAATATACTGTTGTTGTACCTGACCTTCGTGGTTTTGGAGATTCAGGCCGCACTCTGGATGGTTACGACATGCCGAATATGGCTGAGGATATCGCACAGCTCATGGCGGTTTTAGGCCATGAAACATTCTACCTTGTTGGGGAAGATTGGGGTGCTGCAGTTGCCTATGCACTGACTGCACAATATCCGGAACGAGTGAAAAAGCTTGTTTACCAGGAAATGCTTCTTCCAGGTTTTGGACTAGAAGAATGGTCACACCTTACTACTGAGAACGTAAAAACAAACCATTGGATTTGGCATATCAACTTTTACAACGTACGTGATTTCCCAGAGCTTCTCATATCTGGTCGGGAAAAGACATACTTCTCCCATTTCATCAAGCATGAATGCTATGACCCCACTGCTATTAGTGATGAGGCAATTGACGAGTATGTTCGATGCTATTCTGCACCAGGCGGGCTCCGTTCAATGTTCGAAGTCTATCGTGCAACCTTTAAAGATGCCGAGTTTTTCCGAGAAGCTGCAAAGACGAAATTGAAAATGCCTGTGTTAGCGTTGGGAAGTAAGTATTTTATCAACGACGAGAACACACGTGAAATGAAACTGGTAGCAGAGAACGTCCAGGAAGTTATTCTGCCTTGGGGACACCAATTAGCTGAAGAGTGCCCAGAAGAATTGAGCCAAGTATTACTAGAATTTATCAAGAAAGAATCAAATATAGTAATCGCTAAAGCTTGATATGGAGTTTTAGCATCTTATAAATTGGAAAAGCATTTCTCATCGCGTCACTTTGTCATTCTCTTCTACGAATAACGAGGTGACGCGAAATTAAGTAAAAGGAGATTTATCTAGGGGGGGTATCATGAAAAGTAATAATAATTTGGTAAAAAAATTTGCGGTTACCATAAATGTTTTGATACTATCTTGGGGAATGATTGCATGCAGTAATAATAATACAGAACAGGCCAACAGTCAGTTGCAAAACAAACACTCAGGTACCAAGAAAGAAACAAATGCAAAACAACCTCCTTGGTATAAGGGACCGTCTGAGGAACAGCTAAAAGCAGTTCAGATGGACAATGCTTCTGATACTATTGTAAGTAGCGGCCCATATGGAGAGAAAGCCATTGGGGCAAATGAAATCCAAATTCCCGAAGAACAAATGGCGAAGATTAAAGCTGGCAATTTTACAGCTGCAATAGCAATGGGATTCTTAGGTGATGATTGGTCGGCCCAACAACTCGCAGGGCTTAAATCAGAATTTAAAAAACTAGGTATAAAAGTTATTGCTGAAACAAATGCAAGCTTCAAGGACACAACTCAAATCTCTGATCTTGAAACAATAAAGGCAAAGAAACCTAATATTCTTATCAGCATTCCCCTAAATGCACAAACGACAGCGAGAACCTATAAAGCCATTGCTGACTCTGGAACAAAAATTGTTTTTATGGACCAACCCGCGGAAGGTATGAAAGCAGGGAAAGATTATGTATCGGTTGTTTCTGCAGACAGTTTCGGCCTTGGTATGAATATTGCTGATGAATTAGCAAGGGCTATTGGCGGTAAAGGAGACGTGGCAGCACTTTACTATGCTCCTGACTTTTATGTAACAAATCAGCGATATGAAGGATTTGCCGCGCGATTAAAAGCAAAATATCCCGAAATTAATCTTATAGCTGTTCAAGGATTCCAGGATCCGAATAAATCTCAAGAAGTAGCAGGTGCTTTATTAACCAGATATCCTAAATTGAAAGGAATGTATGCTAGCTGGGATGTTCCTGCAATGGGTGCTTTAGCGGCAGCAAGGGTAGCTGGAAAATCGCCTGATGAATTTAAGGTTGTCAACGAAAACTTAGGTAATGAAGTTGCACTTGCCATGGCTAATAATGACTTTATAGCTGGAATTGGCTCCCAACGGCCTTTTGATCAAGGTGTCGCAGAAGCTAGACAAGCTGCTTTGGCAATAATCGGCGCTGAAACGCATCCATATGTGGCGGTACCATCATTGGCGGTGAACAGATCCAATCTGGAAAAATCATATCAGGAGATCTACCATAAAGATGCGAATGCTGAAATACTGAGGGCATTAAAAAAATAATTTTAATATTAAGCACTATAATGCAAGCAAAGCGGATTGAATTAAACGAATAAGTCATAATATGATTAAAATAAACAAAATACCTTATAAAGTCTTTATAAAAAATAAATTTTTTAGTTTCATAATTTAAAGACCGTACTGAATGACGGTCTTTTGTTTGTTTTAAAATCATTTAATTAGAGGGGTAATTCCAAATGTTTGGCACAGAAGACTATCTCGATTAAACAAAGACTTCCTACCAAAATTTAATTTTTGAACAGGTATCCCCATCAAAAAAAATGAAAAAACCACACTTTGCGGAGTTTTTAGTCCATATATTAAAGACCTTCTACTGGAAATCAAAGCTGGAGGAATTGAAAATGCTGAAAAGCCGTACGGCTGTGGGACTCTTTTGGGTACAGCTAAGGGCAAAGAGCAGTAATTTTAGCAGGTGCAATCACCGAACATTATTATGACGATGCAGGTTTTTGGCCATCTTGTGAAACGCTACTCTATTCGGTTATAAAGAGTAGCAGTAAAAAATGGCGAATTGCTATTGGCGAATATTGGATTTCGCAACGATTACCGGACCCAAAATCCTGACCGCTGATGGGAGATAAGATATTCGGGGGATGTCATCACAAGAAACGGGTTTTTTAAATTACGAAAGAAAAATCCATATCTAGTAAAATAATGATGAAAAAGAGTACGAAAATTTTCATGGTATTCCCGCCCTTAAAAGTTGTCTTTTGTAACGATAAATTGGATATAATCGTGTTTTTTTGAATTCCTGTATATAAAACGCCTCACCTCTAGTAAACTTTTCTAATCCATATTTTTTTATACAACATAGATGTTGATGTTACCCAAACCTATTTTAAAGGGCATTTTTGCTATTAAATTTTCTAAGAATGAGACAGTTTGTGTACAATGTCCATTTTTTCATTTATGTAAAGTTATTGTATTTATTCATGTAATCGATTACAATAAATGTAAACGAACACTGAAGGGGAAAGCAATACATGGTCAGAATTGCGGATGTTGCAAAAATGGCAAATGTTTCAACGGCCACAGTATCCCGAGTCATAAGTAATACAGGGACTGTAAAAAAAGAAACAGCTGAAAAAGTTTTAGAAGCCATAAAAAAATTAAATTACCACCCTAATATGCTGGCAAGACAATTGAGAAGATCTGAAACCAAAACAATTCTTGTGGTGGTTCCTGATATAACCAATACTTTCTTTTCTGCAGTACTGCGCGGAATTGAATCCGTGGCCATCGAAAACGGATATCAAGTACTTCTAGGAGATGCGCGAAACGATGTCGAGAGCGAAACTAGTTTTTTAACGATATTAGGTCAGAAAAAAGCCGATGGGCTGATATTATTAACAGCAAGGACCGATCAAAAAGTATTAGAAGATTTATCCCAGGATTACCCTGTAGTATTGGCGTGTGAATACTATGAGGGTTCCAAGCTGCCTACGGTCTCCATTGATAATGTTAGCAGTGCAAGAAAGGCAACTGAATATTTAATTAGCTTAAACCACAAGAGAATAGGACATATCTGCGGACCTTTGGATATTGTCGTTGGACGAGATCGATGCAGGGGGTTTCATCAAGCAATGGCGCAACACGGCCTGCCTGTGGATCCAAGTTTGGTACAGGAAGGCGAATTCTCTTTTGAAAGTGGATTTAATTTAATGATGAAATTTTTGTCACTAGAGAATCCTCCTACAGCCCTTTTTGCCGGTAATGATGAAATGGCTATGGGTGCCATTAAAGCCGCTAAATCTAAAGGTTTAAGAGTTCCAGAAGATTTATCTGTTGTTGGCTTTGATGATATTCAATTTGCATCGATTTTTGAACCTGCTCTAACAACCGTGGCACAACCAACGTTTGATATGGGTCAAAAAGCGATGCGTTTACTGTTAAAATTAATTAAAGATGAAGAATTAGAGAAAGATCAATTTATTCTTCCTGATAAACTCATTGTCCGTGAATCATGCAAAGAACTTACCATAGAAGAGTAGTCTAGCCTATTCCTGTTAGAATTAAAATAATGAAATACAAAAGGGGAGTGAACTTAATAATGGTTCACTCCCTTTTTATCATTATTAGGGGACCAGCGATTCTATTGGTTCCAGAACAGTTTTTATCATTCTGATTAAAAAAGAATCGAGGAAGTTTAAAAAAAAATATTGAATTCTATACTGTAATCGATTACAATAAGGGTGTCGAAAAAAAGAGTAAAGTATTTTAGTGATAAGTGAAAAGATAGTTTATTCTGAAAGGTTATTTCTTAATTTAAAAGTATAATAAATTCAAATTTTTTTCGACATAAATGTAATCCATTACATTTATGCGAGTTTGAAGGATAGGTAACTTATTTATTTACTAGGACTAGACACATATTTTTTTGCAAATTAGTGTAATCGATTACACTAATATTCTACTTATTCTTGGGTGAATCGAAAAGTTCGATTGGAGGACGGAAAACAAATGGAAAAAATAAAAGTAGGAATCATCGGGACAGGTTTCATTGGCCCGACACATATTGAAGCAATCAGAAGACTTGGATTCGTGGAAGTCGTATCATTAGCCGAGACGAGTCAAGAACAAGCAGAGAGAAAGGCAGCTGAACTTGGAATTCCGAAAGCATACGGAGATTACCGTGAAATGCTGCGTGACAGCGAAATTCAGGTAGTTCATAATTGTACCCCAAACCATGTGCATTTTGCGATCAATAAAGAAATTATTTTAGCAGGTAAACATGTCATCTCAGAGAAACCGCTTGCGATGAATAGTGAAGAATCAGCGGAATTGTTGACATTGGCTCAAAAACAGGGTGTTGTACATGGTGTGAACTTTAATTACAGACAGCATGCGAGTGTGCAAAACCTGCGAGCTAAAATTGCTAACGGTGACCTTGGGAAAGTCAATTTGGTTCATGGAAGCTATTTGCAGGATTGGTTACTATATGAAACGGATTTTAACTGGCGTTTAGCACCGGAAGTCGGCGGAAAATCTCGCGCAGTAGCAGATATCGGGTCTCATTGGTGTGACACCGTTCAATTTGTTACCGGTAAAAAGATTGTAGAAGTATTTGCTGATTTAGCAACGGTCATTCCAGTTAGAAAGAAAGCAATTGGAAGTGTGGCCACGTTCAGCACACAAAGTAATGAAGATGTAGAATATGAAGATGTTTCAATCAATACAGAAGACTATGCTTCCGTACTAGTCCGTTTTGAAGATGGATCAAGAGGAGTATTTACGGTTTCACAAGTAAGTGCAGGCCGAAAAAATCGACTAAGCTTTGAGATTAATGGCAGCAAGAGCTCTGTATATTGGAACCAAGAAGAGCCTGAAAAACTATGGATGGGGCACAGGGATAAGCCGAATGAAATCCTTCTAGCCGATGCGGCACTGTTCGCACCTGAAGCAAGAGCAGCCATCCATCATCCAGGAGGACATAACGAAGGCTGGCCAGACGCACTTAAAAATATGATGTTAAATTATTATGCCTTCATACGTGATGGCAAAGACCCGCTGAGAGGATAAGGCTAATTTTGCCACATTTGAAGATGGTCACATTTCAATGGCCATTACTGATGCCATTTTAGAAAGCCATGAACAACAAAAATGGGTCAAAGTTCAGGAGAAAAAGGAGGTTTTAGTATGAAACTAGGTGTGTTTACAGTTCTATATCAAAATCTTCCTTTCGAAGCCATGCTCGATAAATTAGCCGAAATGGGAGTAGAGGCGGTGGAGATAGGGACCGGTAACTATCCCGGAAACAATCATTGTAATCCGGAAGAATTGTTAGGGAATCCGGATAAAATCAAATCATTCAAACGGGCGATTGAAAGCAGGGGATTAACCATCAGCGGACTAAGCTGTCATGGGAACCCGCTTCATCCAAATGTAAAGGCTGCCAAAGACGCCCATGATGTTTGGAGAAAAACGGTCTTGCTGGCTGAGCAGTTAGAGGTGCCGGTTATCAATGGATTTGCCGGATGTCCAGGAGATCATCCGGGTGCCAAGTTTCCAAACTGGGTGACATGTTCTTGGCCTCCTGAATATACAGAAGTTTTAGAGTGGCAATGGAACGATGTGGTTATTCCGTACTGGAAAGAAGAGGCGAAATTCGCTGAACAGCATGGGATTCACCAAATTGCTTTCGAAATGCATCCGGGCTTTGTTGTCTATAATCCGGAAACATTATTAAAATTAAGAGAACATGCAGGACAAAATATCGGAGCTAACTTTGACCCAAGTCATTTGGTGTGGCAAGGAATTGATCCAGTTGAGGCGATTAAAAAATTAGGTCGTGAAAATGCGATCTTCCATTTCCATGCAAAAGATACCTATTTAGACCAAGCCAATATCAAGGTGAATGGTGTTCTCGATACGAAGCATTACAGTAAAGTGTTGGACCGCTCTTGGACCTTCCGCTCTGTTGGCTATGGCCATAACGAGAAGATGTGGAAAGACATCATCAGTACACTTCGTGCAGTGGGATATGACTATGTTGTTTCCATTGAACATGAAGATATGCTTGCATCCATCGATGAAGGTTTAATGAAAGCAATCACACTGTTAAAAGGAACATTGTTTAAAGAGCAAGTAACGGAAATGTGGTGGGCTTAAGGAAGCACAGGGACGGTTCTCGTGCTTCCGAAGCATGAGAACCGTCCCCCCGCACCCAATTAATAAAAAATAGAGGTGTTAAAAATGAAAACGCTTGTAGGTGAAGAACGTACTTTAGGCGGACTTCCAATGGGAGTCGTTTGGGGATTTGTTGCAACGTTAATTTTTATGGCCGGTGACGGTCTCGAGCATGCATGGTTGTCTCCATATCTGATTGAAAAGGGATTGACCGTTCAACAATCCGCGACTCTATTTGCTGTATATGGTGCTGTGTTGGCAATTGCATCTTACTTTTCAGGTGTACTGACCGAGATGTGGGGACCAAGGAGAGTAATGGTTATCGGTCTTGTTACTTGGTTAATCGGTCAGGTTCTATTTATTGAATTTGGTTTAAAGTTAAACAATTTCGCTATTATGCTCCCTACTTATGGGATTCGTGGTTTAGGTTATCCTTTATTCTGCTACTCTTTCTTAGTGTGGGTTACTTATCGCAGTCCAGAGCGGATTTTGGCAACGGCTGTAGGTTTGTTCTGGGCAGCGTGGAGCGGCGGACTTTATGTTGTTGGAAGCTATTTCCCTGCTTACATGCTTCCGAAGATTGGATATATCGGGTTATTGTGGAGTGCTGTAGCATGGGTATTAGTCGGAGGAATTGTTGGTCTTATTGTAGTAAAAGGTGATGTAAGAAAAGAACAAAAGGGAAATCCGAAGGAAAAGCTGAAGAGCTTAATGAGTGGATTCACCATTTGTATCGAACAGCCAAAAGTGGCGATCGGCGGCGTGGTCCGGATTATCAATTCAACGGGGATCGGTTCACTGCCAATCTTTTTCCCGATGTACTTGAAGTCAAATTATGGATTTACCACTGAACAGTTTCTGCAAATGTGGGGAACGATGTGGTTTGCAAATATTATCTTTAACCTAATCATTCCGTACATCAGTGATAAATGGTTAGGCTGGCAAAAAACGATTCAATGGCTTGGCAGCTTCGGTATGGGCGTCATGTTACTTGTCTTGCTTTACACGCCTGAAGTATTTGGCAGCAGTTTCTTGGCCTTGAATATTGCTGGTATTTTTATGGGGATTGTGCTTTGTGGTTTCGTGCCACTTTCCGCTCTGGTGGCATCGCTTGCTCCTGAGAAAAAAGGATCTGCGATGGCGATTGTAAGCTTTGGTGCAGGAGTGTCCTACTTTATCGCCCCAGCAATCGTTGGGTTATTTATTGGACTTATCGGTGCAAAAGGGGTTTTTTGGATTTTCTCAGGTATGTATTTCCTTGGTGCTTATCTAATGAAGTTTATGAAGATTGCTTCCGAAGAAAATAATAAAAACGAGATCGTATTAGAAAAACACGCAGGTTAGTTTTTTAGAAAAACCATCAACAATTAAGGGGGATGTACCATGATTATCATTCATGCAAGCATAAAGGTAAATGTGCCTTATCGTGAAATATTCTTGGAAGAGGCAAGGCTTGTCACAAAACCGTCTCAAGCGGAGTCCGGGAATATTGGTTATCAATATTATGAGAATCCGGAAGAGGCGAACAGCTTTATCTTTGTTGAGAAATGGAAGGATGAAGAAGCGATTCAACTGCATGAGGAAACCCCTCACTTTAAAAGATTCATAAAAGCTGTTGAACCCATTGTTGCTGAACCTATCCATGCAGAATTATTTGAGGCTTCAGTGAAAAAATAATATTGGACAAACATAAGGATTAACTCCGAGCTGTGTATCAGCTAGAGTTAATCCTTATTTGGTAACTACAATCTTATCAGGTTAGTATAGAAAGGGATGGATGAAAAAATGAATCTGGAATTAAAAAATAAAACCGCACTTGTGACTGGCGGCAGTAAAGGTATTGGGAAAGCAATTGCCATGGCGTTTGCGGAAGAAGGTGCCAACGTTGTAATTTGTGCGCGCGGCGCGGAAGCGTTAAATGAGGCGTCGGCTGAAATTGAAAAAACCGGAGGAAGTGTTCTTCCTATTCAAGCTGATCTAACGAAACAAGCAGACGTCGACAATCTTATTGCTTCTGCTATTGATCGTTTTAAAACCGTCGACATCCTCGTTAATAATGCGGGGATTGCAAGTGGATTTGATGACTTTGAATCATTAGATATAGACGAGTGGCAGCATATTTTTGACGTCAATCTTTTTGGAACTGTACGTGTAACTAAAGCAATTATTCCTTTTATGAAAAGAACAGGATTTGGCCGCATTATTAACATTTCATCAGAATCCGGCCTTCAACCAGACGCATTCATGCCTCATTACAATGCCTCTAAAGCAGCACTGATTAATTTTACAAAAAGCTTATCCAAGGCGTATGCTGCAGAAGGAATACTTGTCAATACGGTATCGCCTGCGTTTATCATGACACCTATGCTTGAGGACCTGTTGAAGGATAATGCCAAAAAGCTGAACATCAGTTATGATGAGGCAATCCAGCAATTTCTTAAGAAAAATCGTCCGCATGTTGAAGTGAAACGGCCAGGGACGGTGGAGGAAGTTGCTTCAGCTGTTGTGTACCTTGCTTCAAACAAGGCTTCTTTTATAAACGGTGTCAACCTTCGAGTTGATGGTGGCTCCGTTGCAAGTCTGTAAGTTGGCAGCGTTAGATATGGACCATCGTCAACATCTTGAAAAGCTGGCAGTTAGTATCGCTCATGAAATCCGTAACCCATTGACGACCATAAAAGGTTTTATTCAGTTGCTAAAGCCCGAATTGAAGAAAATAGGCAAGGAAAGGGACTGTATTTACAATTTCCTTTCCTCCTGCGCTTATCGTGAACAAATTGTGACAATCGAAATTTAGTTGTTGCAAATTTGGGTGTAATCGATTACAATAATTCATGTAAGCGATACAACATCTATTTTCTTGTCAGATGATAGTGAGGACTAGTGATAGATAGGGATAAATCATTACTTTCTTATAGGAAACAGCATTTCATCTGTAAACAAAAATGTAATGGATTACATTAAGGCTTTTTTATTACTTAGCTTAAATATTAATATTATTGAACGTGAAAGTTAATAATTTTAGCAAAAATGTAATCGATTACTATCTTTGAAGGTGGTTTGCCTCGGTTTTTCTATGATGAAATATGGCACACTAAATTCCAAAAGATATGGAGGTAATCAAATGAAATTAGGTTATCAAACAAATACTTGGGGCGGCGTAGTTGGTCATCCAGCAGGTGTGACTTGTGTGAAGGATAATTACTACCTTGCTTATGGATCAACGGAAGAAGCGTTAAAGGACATTGTGGAAGCTGACTATGACGGCTTTGAAATCTTCGATGGAAACCTGATGCAATATAAAGATAAAAAAGAAGAATTTTTAAAATTAATGAATGACTATTCTTTATCTTTGGTTGGCGTATATACAGGCGGGAATTTTATTTTCCCTGATATTTTAGAAGAAGAATTAATAAAAATCGAAAGTGTAGCACAATTCGCGTCAGAAGTAGGTGCAATCCACCTGGTAATCGGCGGCGGAGCGGTGCGTGCAAACGGCATTCTTGAAAGCGATTATACGGCTCTTGGTAATGCACTTAATAAAGTAGTTGAAATTGCTGAAAAATATAATCTGATTGCAAGTTATCATCCGCATTTAGGAACGAACGTTCAGGCTCCTGAACAATTAGATAAACTAATGCCATTAACAAAGATTAACCTTTGCCCAGATACAGCTCACATTGAAGCTGGCGGTGGAGATCCGGTGGCTGTCATCAGAAAGTATGTGGACCGCATCAAATATGTTCACTTCAAAGATTATGCCAATGGTGAGTTTTTACCATTAGGGGAAGGGCATCAAAAATTTGATGAAATGGTTAAAACATTAGAAGAGGCAAACTATGATGGCTGGATTACGGTTGAGTTAGACAGCTACCCAGATCCAAAACAAGGGGCTAAAATCAGCCGCAGCTATTTAAATCAATTTGATAAAGTAAATCAAGCATAAACGTTTCATCCATTAAGAATATCAAGCTTTTTAAAAATAAGAAGATAATAGTGGGAGGATACTAAAATGAAAAAATTAAACGTAGGTATGATCGGCGGGGGATTTATGGGTAAGGCGCATTCACTTGCATATGCAGGTATGCCAATGTTTTTCTGGCCTGCACCAGCAATCCCTCATCGCCACACAGTAGTAGATGTTAACGAAGGATTGGCTAAAGAAGCTGCAGCGAGATTAGGCTTTGACAACCATGCAACGGACTGGAGAGATGTTGTTAACAACCCAGAAATCGATGTCATCGACATTGTTACTCCAAACAATACTCATGCTGAAATCGCAATTGCAGCAGCAAAAGCTGGCAAACATATTATCTGTGAAAAGCCATTAGCATTAGGCGCTGAACAAGCGAAGGAAATGTTAGAAGCAGTAAAAGCTGCAGGTGTAAAACACGCAGTTGCTTTCAACTACAGAAGAACACCAGCTGTTGCTCTTGCGAAAAAATATATTGAAGAAGGAAGAATTGGTAAAGTTCTAAGCTTCCGTGGAACATACTTACAAGACTGGTCTGCGGATCCGAATTCTCCATTATCATGGCGCTTCCAAAAGAAAATCGCTGGATCAGGTGCTTTAGGTGATATCGGTACACACGTGGTTGATTATGCTCGTTACCTTGTGGGCGAAATTACAGATGTAAATGCAATCACAAAAACATGGATTCCTGAAAGACCAATTCAAACGGGCGGCATCGACAAGTTAGGTACAGTGAAAGCTGGAGGAGAAGATGTGCCAAAAGCAGCTGTTGATGTAGACGATGAATTTATCACCATGGTCAAATTCAATAATGGTGCAATTGGAACAATCGAGGCAACTCGTAATGCACATGGCCGCAACAACTTCCTAACTTTTGAGATTCATGGTGAAAAAGGTTCTCTATACTTTAACTATGAGCGCCGTGATGAGCTTCAAGTTTGCTTTGCTGATGATCCAAGTGATGCAAAAGGCTTCAGAACTGTTTACTCAGGACCAGCTACTCCATACGGTGAAGGATTATGGCCAATCCCTGCTCTAGGTATTGGTTACGGCGAAACAAAGATCATTGAAACGTATGACTTCTTTAAAGCAATCAGTGAAGGTACTGAATTCTCACCTAACTTCCATGATGGATACCAAATTGAATTAATTGCAGATGCAATCCTTGAATCCGCTGAAAAAGGACAATGGGTTAACCTTGAAAAAACAGCGGCAGCTGTAAAATAATGAGAGAAGTGAAAGTGCCAGCTAGTCGCTGAGCGCTCCAGCTAGACAATTCTCAAACTTAAAAGAGGCTTCTCAATTGAGGAGCCTCTTTTGTAAAAATGGCGCTTTTCGGAGAAGGAAAAACATGAAGGAAATGAGTGAATCGTTATGGAAGAAAAATGGTTAGTTGGTGTTGATATAGGAGGGACCACGATTAAAATGGCTTTTATCAGTTCGCAGGGTGATATCATTGAGAGCTGGGAGATTGATACAGATTCAAGTAAAAAGGGCCAACATATACCTGCCTCCATTGCCAGGTCGATTGATCAAAAGTTGATTGAATTGGATCAATCGAAAGATCAGTTAATTGGGATCGGAATCGGTGCGCCGGGTCCTGTGAATGCGGAGGACGGTTCCGTTGAAGTGGCGGTTAACTTAGGATGGGGGCAATTCCCTTTGCAGGCCATCTTAGAGAGGGAAACATCGCTGCCGGTTGTTGTGGACAATGATGCCAATATTGCGGCAATCGGCGAAATGTGGAAAGGTGCTGGCAACGGGGCAAAAAATTTAATCTGTGTCACATTAGGGACAGGTGTAGGCGGAGGAATTATCGTGGGTGGCGAGGTTGTGCATGGGGTAAATGGTGCCGGTGGTGAAATCGGACATATGAAATCGGTTCCCAAAGGAGGTGCACCTTGTAATTGCGGGAAATCAGGATGTCTGGAAACGGTAGCATCAGCCACAGGAATCGTTCGTTTGGCGATGGAGGAATTAGCATCTAACAATGAGATTAGTAAATTACGAGTTTATTATGATAGCCAGTCCCTATCAGCGAAGCTGGTTTTTGATGCCGCAAGCGAAGGGGATGAACTTGCGATCCGAGCGGTTGAGCAAGTGGCCTTTTATTTAGGAGTAGCTCTCGCTAATTTAGCGAATGGACTGAACCCTGAGAAAATTGTTCTTGGAGGCGGAGTTTCGAAAGCTGGTGACACTTTGTTGCAACCGTTAAAAGAGGAATTTGTTCAATATGCTTTTCCTAGAGTCGAACAAGGGGTCGAAATCGTTATTGCCACGTTAGGTAATAATGCGGGGGTCTTTGGAGGAGCATGGCTGGCGAAAGAGAAATTAATTAATAAGTTAGTATTACAATAAAGTTTATTTCAAAAGGCGAAAAACTAATGTTTTTCGCCTTTGTCTGTTTATATGATGTTTCATTGTTTGTTAACGTACGAGATACTATCTGCAGATGTGCAACTCACACATCAATCTGTTCATGGCTATTGAACAGCAACCTTTTTAGAGTTTGTCGGCCAAAAATACCCGATAACCGCACCTGCTAAGGCTGGTAAAATCCATCCAAGCCCAATACTGTAAAGCGGTAAATACTCTATATAGGCAGCTTTAATTGATTCGAACAATGCGTTAGACGCTCCTGGTAAACTGGCTGCTAATGTGCTGTAACCGTCGAAGAAACTAACACAAAAAGTAAGGAACATAGACGCTGCATAGACACTTTGCTTATGTTTAAACAATGGTGAAGTGAGTGCCAATAAGATCAAAACAATCGCTAAAGGATACAATAACATTAAGACAGGTACCGCGAATTGAATGATATTATTTAAGCCGAAGTTCGCGATAATAAACGATACAAGGCATAAGACCAACACAAACATTTTATAGCTTACTTTTGGAAAGACACCATTAAAGAATTCGCTGCAAGAGGTAATTAATCCGATGCTGGTTTTTAAACAGGCCAGTACGATAATAATCGCCAATAATATCGCCCCGAAGGACCCGAAATAATGCTGAGCAACCGCAGCAAAAATCAAACCGCCATTATCGAATGTTCCGATTGTGGATACGCTCGATGCCCCCATATAGGTGATCAATCCGTAAATCAACATCATTAGTGCCATCGCGAAAATACCTGATTTCCAAGTGGCCTTGGCAATCGCCTTTGTATCGGTGATGCCTTGTCCCTTAATGGCATTGATGACAACAATCCCGAAAGCTAGTGATGCGAGGGCATCCATGGTATTATATCCTTCTTTAAAGCCCGTAATAAAAGCCAATCTGCTATAGTCACCTGTCGGCTTATCGAAGTGTCCCATCGGCTTGACGATCGCAATAATAATTAAAAAGAATAAAAAAACTAAAAATGCCGGTGTTAGATACTTTCCTATATAGTCGATAATTTTCGCTGGATTTAATGAGAAATAATAAACGATAGCAAAAAATAGGAAGCTAAAGAGCCCGAGATATAAACTGGTGTGCTCTGGATTAATAAATGGTTCGAAACCAACCACAAATGGTACGGTTGCTGTACGTGGAATCGCGAAAAATGGTCCAATGGTTAGGTAAAGAGCCATCGCGAAGACGACGCCGAATATTGGATGGACACGGCCTGCTAAGTCACGTAGTCCGTTACTTCCTGACAATCCAAATGCCAAAATTCCCATAAACGGGAGGCCTATTGCAGTAACTAGGAAGCCAATTAAAGCTGGCCAAAAGTTTGTTCCAGCAAGTTGTCCCATTTGGATAGGGAAAATTAAGTTTCCGGCACCAAAGAACATTCCGAACAGCATCGTCCCAATGATGGCGTAAGTTGAAAATGATATTTTTTGTTGCATGCATGTGCTCCTTCTAGATGTATTTATTCTGAATTTCTACAATAATTTAATCATTTTAACACCTTTTTCTGATGTTAGCTATAACAGTTGGGTTATTAGGGGAGGAAAGTTTTAACTCGGTTTCTCCAAAAAATCCTCTTCCTAAAAAGAAGAGGACAATGTTGTGTATATGGGATCGAGTCCAATATCTAGTTATTTACCGCAGCCAACTCTCTTTCTATTTCTTCCTCAAAGTCATTCAACTGCTTAACCATTGAAATAAACGGCTCAATAAATTGCGGGTCAAATTGCTTGCCTGAGCATTCACGTAATTCGACGATCGCTTCTTGGAGCGTTTTTGTTTTTTGGTAAGGACGCTCGGTGGTCATCGCATCGAAGGAATCAAGTAAACAGAGGATCCGTGCTAGTTTTGGGATGGACTTTCCAGATAGTCCATATGGATAGCCTTTCCCGTCATAACGTTCATGGTGGAGTTCGACTAAAGGAATCAAGTCTTCTAACTTCTTATTCGTTGAAATAATCTCTTTTCCGAAAGTCACGTGCTTTTTCATCATTTCCCATTCATGGGGCTCGAGCTTGCCCTTTTTAGTTAAAATCTCCCGTGGGATTTCAATTTTTCCAATATCATGAACCAGTGCACCAAGAATCAGTGTTTTACGTTCGTGAACACTTAAATTTAGCATTCGGGAAAAATCGACAGCATATTGGTAGACACGCTTACTATGGCGATATGTATAAACATCCTTTGAAAGGAAAATTTTTAATTGATATTCCGCTTCTTCTAGCTCTTTTTCAAGGAATAACGAGTGATGGACAGTATACTCAGAATTTGCATTGTAAATTTGCACTAGGTTCTTTCCTTGGTTTTTCCCTGCATACATGGCTTGGTCTGCTTTGTTTAAAAGTTCTGAAATACTATAAGTTTCTTTTTCGCATTCGGCTATCCCGCATGAAAAGGAAAAGCAGCCATAGGGGAGACGTTCAACGCCGCTGTAATAAGTATCATTAGCCTTCTTTCTCAATTCGTTCATAAATGAATAGGCCTTATTCCGGTCGGTATTAGGCATGGCGATTGCAAATTCTTCTCCGCCATAACGGGCCACAATATAATTGGCCCTATCTGCCTCGGTTTGCAAGAGGGCCCCGAATTCCTGGAGAAGATGGTCTCCTTGGATATGTCCGTACAGGTCATTGTATTTTTTAAAATCATCAATGTCGAGGATGGCCACGCTTAGAGACTCATCACTTTCTTTGGCGTTGGTGACTGAATTCTGGAGAATTTCCTTAAAATAGCCGTGATTATTTAGACCAGTTAGGAAGTCCTTATTTGCCTTTTCCGAGATTTCTTTAAAAAGATGAAAATGCTGTTTGAATGCCAATGATAATAAAAAAGCTATTCCTGTGAAAAGAACTAATCCGAATAGTTTCTCTCTGCTCATTAAGATGACTAGTACTAGTGAAAGCATCAATGAACTGATATAGGTTGCAATGGTTTCCTTAAAAATATCTTTAAAAACCGTTACTAGGCTTTCTGCTGCCGCAATAAAAAAGTAGATACCTATCAGCAGTACGTTGATGGCAAAGTAAATACTTAATGATAATAAATAGGGAATAGAATTATTTATATAGACACTTCCAATTTTTCCACCTGAAAAAATGAAAGCATAATAGGCACAAATAATCATTAATGAATAGATAGAGAAATTAAAAACATGTTTCCACCACACAATTTTCCGTTCAGTGAAAGCAAATAGGATCGAATTGATTACGAGCACGCCCAGAGTAATATCCAGCCCGAATAAAAAAAGACTTGCTAGAAATATAGAGGAATCCATCGAAAGCGAATTGCCCTTTGGGGGAAGTAATATAGGATAATGGTTTAATAGTAAAATAGCTCCTGCTAAAGCAAAAATCATTACCCACTCAAATGTCGTATGAACAACAAAATGATTAAAAGTGAAAAAGGTTGTAAGACCTACTATTGATACAAGTATTAAGTATTTATTTGTCGCTGACTTTAATAACTGCATTTCCATCACTCTCATATATAAAAATATAGGAGAAGTAAAAAATTACTCCCCCTATTATGAAGTTCTTAAACTAGTCTAAATCCAGAAGTTAAAGCGATAATAACAGAACCGATAATAATTGCATTGTAAATGATTCCAGTTAATTTAATGCCATTTTTTTGTTCGTTTTTCATCTCTTCTCACCTCCTTTCACGGAAGGGAGTTACCACCTTACGGACCAATGGATGACGGACCATTAGGTATTGAATGAAAAGGAAGATTCCGATATTCATTACAATATCGCCAATACTTATGATTTGTGTCCGGGGATAAGGTTTAGTGATAGGAATAATATCACCCAAAAATCCAAGATGTGTTGAAGATGTTAACATGGTGTGTTTAGCGTATAAGCTTTCTTTGAGGGCTTGGATATAGCCTGGATCCAATACGGATGCTGCTTTTACTGATACCGGCATTCTTCCACCGTTGAGGACCATTACGATAAAGTTTAGAAATACTCCAATTAATATTAGCATAAAACCTGGACTTTTTCGGTTTAAAAATAAAAAGAGTAGACCGAGTAGATAAATTACTATGTAGATATATCCGCTTATTTGTCCAAGAAACTTGTTATCATTTTGCAGAAAAAAAACAGCTAGTTCCACAATTAATAGGAGAGGAAAAATCCAACCCCACCTTAACTTTAATTGTGCAAGTGCTCGTAAGTTTCCTTTGCGAAGAAGACCGACAATAAACGAAATAATGATGCCATCAAATACCATCCATTTTTACCTGCCTATACCTAGAATGATTAATAAAGTGCAAAAATTCCATGAAAGAAAAATATTCTTACAATAACATATATATATCTAATCAAAAAATTTTGTCGAAAGCAATGCAGAAATTGGAAAATTTATGTCTAAATTGTAGATTTTGTTACTTGGGGGCGTTGAGATTTATCGAATTTTGTCGAAGTATAAATGGGAGAACCGTAGGTTGAGATAATGGAGGTTTAAGAGGGAGGCTTGGATATTTTGTCTATTAAAAAGTGGCTATTTAACAGTATGACTAGTCACCTGAGGATATTGTCCAATAGGTTTGTCTAATGGACAAAAAATGAAGTAGACCGGCGGGTTTTGTCTAATAGAGCTCGTCTAATGGACAAAAAGTGAAGTAGAGCGCCGGTTTGTGTCTAATAGAGCTCGTCTAATGGACAAAAAGTGAAGTAGAGCGCCGGTTTGTGTCTAATAGAGCCCGTCTAATGGACAAAAAGTGAAGTAGAGCGCCGGTTTGTGTCTAATAGAGCCCGTCTAATGGACAAAAATGAAGTAGAGCGCCGGTTTGTGTCTAATAGAGCTCGTCTAATGGACAAAAATGAAGTAGAGCGCCGGTTTGTGTCTAATAGAGCCCGTCTAATGGACAAAAAGTGAAGTAGAGCGACGGGTTCTGTCTAATAGAGCCCGTCTAATGGACAAAATATCTTAATAGACTCAAAACCTACATCATGACCGTTTGTTTTTCTGAGAAAAACTAAAATAATAATTTGATAAGTTCCTCAAGTTGTTGATAGGATTTTATCTCGTAAGTTGGCTGAATCGATTCCATCGCCTTTGGCTTGTTCGTGGGATTGATCCAGATAGAATTCCAACCTGCAAGATCGGCCCCGATAATGTCATTCTCAAACGAATCCCCAACCATAATCGAATCGGCAGGATGGGTATTGGTTTTTCGATTCACATACTCAAAGAATTCTTTCCGCGGTTTGGCATAGCCGACTTCACTCGAAATGAAGATATTTGACTTGGGAATCAAGTTACCAATATCCAATGCATCTAGCTTTAACCTCTGGTGGCGGGCGGGCCCATTGGTGGTGATATAAATCGGAATGTCCTTCCTGCTTAAATGATGAAGGATATTCTTCATTTCCGGAATAAGCGAAACTTTGTACTGGTGATCTTTGTACTCTTTTTGAAAGGCGTCTGCCTCATCTGTCGAGATCGAATAACCGAAATCTTTAAAAGCATTGATCATTCGGTATTGATGCATCTTCTCTAAAGACATTTCTCCTGATTCTGTCAGGGCAAACACTTTATCACTGTATTCTCTGCTTTTTTTAAAGAGTTCCAGAATGGAAATATCGGTAATCGTTGCAAAAACTCGATGATAAGCTGCTTGAAACGGCTGCAGTTGGTCGTATAAGGTATCATCTAGGTCGAAGAAAAGAGCTTTCATGGTGTACACTCCTATTAAATGGATAGATTCACTTCATTATAATAACAGAAGTTGGGACGTGAAGTTAAACAATCCTGAATACAACCTCTCTATCATTCAACTCATACTCGTCCTGCATTTTTTTGTGCAAAAGGTTGCAAAATTTATTGTAAGAGATCCCATAAAAATAGGCGAACGGATTTTGGACGTTACGGCTAAACTTCAGCCTATTAATTAGCTGCTTAAAGGATTGAATGGCAACATCTTGGATTAGTTCAGGATCATTCTCCCACAGGTTTTGGTAGGCAGTGATTTTGGCCATTTTCCAATACTCCTCGATTGTCTTGGCATTATTAAAAAAGCACTTAACGAGTTGGACAAACGGCTGTGGAACACGATCGCTTACATAGGTATGGTCTAATTTTGCTGGTTCTTCTATACGTTTTTTTATCTTTTGATCTTTTTCAGTTTTTAAAAGATTACTAGCTTCTTTAGGGTGGTTCATCGTTTCCTCTTTAGCTGGTTCATTTGAAGGAAAACGATTAAATTGGTATAGATTGCTGGTCTGTGAACCGTTTTTTCTTTCCGTTTCAAAGACAGTGAGGATGCCTAGTTCCTTGGCCTTCAAGATCATCCGCTTAAAAGTGGAGCGGGAAATGCCGTTGTTATGGTATTCCTCATGGATGGATTTTAAGATGGTGCCGATTTTGGCATTGCAAACCCCAGGGATTTTAGCGGCATAACGTACCAATCTTTTTAACCCGATTAATTCACCTTTTGAAAAAGTTTGCTTATGTTCTAACAGCCACATCTCGATATGGTGATTAAATTCCTGAAGGGAACTAAATTGGGAATACTGATCGAATCTCTCGATATTACCTGATTTTAAATGGAGCATTTGTTTACACCCTTTCCCGCAGAGATTGGTGCCATTTGTCATTGAATTGGACATTTCTGGCATCTCTACGATATCGGGTTTTGTGGGGGAATTCGAATTCCACTTTATCGAATTTGGAGGCGTTTTTGGGGTGTAAAGCCACTTTTTGGGCTTCAAATGAGAAATTTGGAGCCGATTTTTGCAATTTCAGCTGAATTTTATATCGAATTTTTTCTAAAACAATTTAAATCTAGCGATAATGATCGTCCAAATAATCAGCGTTACGATTGGCAGTGTGACAAGCGTGACTAAAAAGGAACGTTCGAAGATGTTGTATCCCTTTTTTTCAGCAAACCATTCACAAAAAAGGACAAGGACATAAAGTAATACTAGTTGGACTGAAAGCGATATGAGTTTGTATAGAACGAATTGAAGGAAACCATGATTGTCCATTTTATGCCCCCTTTCGCTTGTATATATCTATTCGGCGGTGCGGGGGAGTATTATGAAATTGAAATAAAAAAGGCTCCGGAAAAGGAGCCTTTCGCTATATTAGGAGTGTACCTCTCTTTTCAAGATAAAGGTCGTACATTTCTAAACTCTCTAAAAGTCCGTGTTTATAAACCAATAATGCTTTCCTCACGACGCTGTTATAATCCATATTCGTAAGCTCTTTATTGCAATCTTCCAATTCCTTCGTTTTCACGATTGTTAAATCTCTAAAGATACTTTCTAAATCTCTCCCCATTTGCACAACCTCCAAAACTATTTCTTTTTCTAGTAACAGCATGGACCATTTCATTCCATTTTATTCAGATAAAAATCAGAATGCTCTCAAAATTGGGTAATTGGACCAATGTAGGAAGATATAACCGTGAGAATTATCCTAAAATACTTAATAATTGGGTAATGAATAGGGAATTTACACTAATACAATAGTAATAAACTTAATTAAAATTAGAAGCTGCCATTATTTTCAGTGTTGTGTATGTCGAAAGAAAAATCTAGAATTATATTGTAGTATCATGATATGATATTGATTAAACCTAATTTATGTTTTTGTTAATATAGTAATCAGTTTTAAGGAGGAGAGAGGTTATGAAAAGAATAAGTCTTGCATGGCAAATTTTCATTGGTCTAGCCCTGGGTATTATTGTAGGTGCGATCTTTTACGGTAACACTCATATAGCAGATTTTCTTCAGCCGATTGGTGATATCTTTATTCACTTGATCAAAATGATCGTTGTTCCGATTGTTATCTCAAGTATTATTGTTGGGGTTGCTGGTACTGGCGATATGAAATCGCTTGGAAAACTTGGCGGCAAAACCCTTTTATATTTTGAAATTATTACTACAATTGCCATTGTGCTAGGGTTACTATTTGCAAATGTTTTCCACCCTGGAACTGGTGTCGACCGTTCACACTTAGCTAAAACAGATATTAATACGTATGTGGAAACGGCGAAAACAACTGAATCTCATTCCAAAATCGATACGTTAGTTAATATTGTCCCAACGAACATTATTCAAGCATTAGCGAATGGTGATATGCTAGCGATCATTTTCTTTTCTGTTATGTTCGGACTTGGTGTCGCAGCGATTGGAGAAAAAGGTACACCGATTATCAATTTCTTTAGAGGTACCGCCGATGCGATGTTCTGGGTTACTAACCAAGTGATGAAATTTGCTCCGTTTGGCGTATTTGCCTTGATTGGTGTGACGGTTTCAAAATTCGGGCTATCATCGCTTATCCCATTAGGAAAATTAGTATTCGTAGTGTATGGCGCTATGATTTTCTTTATTCTGGTTGTCCTAGGTATCACAGCTAGAATTGCTGGGGTTAATATCTTCAAGTTCTTAGCCTATTTGAAGGACGAATTATTACTTGGCTATTCTACAGCGAGCTCGGAGGCTGTTCTTCCGAGAATTATGGAAAAAATGGAGAAGATTGGCTGTCCAAAGGCGATTACTTCTTTCGTTATTCCAACTGGTTATTCCTTTAACCTAGACGGATCTACGCTTTATCAAGCGATTGCAGCCTTGTTCATTGCACAAATGTATGGAATTCATTTAAGCATTACCCACCAAATTACCTTAGTGCTTGTCTTGATGGTAACGTCTAAAGGTATTGCTGGTGTTCCAGGGGTATCTTTCGTGGTCCTTCTTGCAACGTTAGGAAGCGTGGGAATTCCTGTTGAAGGTCTTGCGTTTATCGCTGGTATTGACCGTCTCCTTGATATGGCACGTACTTGTGTTAATATCGTTGGTAATTCCCTGGCTGCCGTTGTGGTGTCAAAATGGGAAGGTCATAAGCTTAAAGATGACAGTAATTTAGCAGCTTAATATAGAAGAAGACAGAGATGCAGATTGCGCTCTGTCTTTTTTTTTGTATTTATATGCGGATTTTGACAATTTTTTTGCAATCCGTTGTCCTAAAAATAAGCAATATCAAAGCTTCACGCTGTTTTTAACCAAACGTTTGTTTAGTTTTATAACTCCACAAAAAAAGCAGAACACATTGCGTGTCTGCTTTTTAAAAATCATAATACCGACGAAGTAAAAAGGAAATCCATTTACAATGCGGATGATTCCGAATATTCTCCAGTAATCCTCGGATAATGACAGCACTGTAGGTTGGCTCAGCCAGCTGCTCCCTGAGTAAAAGCAGTGACTCCTTTTCCACAGATTCTTCCATCTCCACAATCTTCTGCTCCAGTATATCAATAATCTGTTCCTTGCTGGCCTCCTCCTTGATTGGAGTTTTAACGATCTCGATTAGTTCTTCTGAAATAAACGGAACCGTTGTATGCTCCGCTAACAGGTTCGTCTTCTCCACTAATGATTGCGCTAATAGCTCTAAATCCAGCGGAACATTATAAAAGAAAAACAACTGTGAATAAGTATTCATAAATCCCTTAATGCAATACATTAGATCATATTTCGTCTCACTGACCCGTTTACCATATAATTGGTCCAGCATAATTAAGATCGTGTTCTCGAGGATGCGATCGTAATGATGCAGTTTTACCAAAAGGTCCTGTTTGAAGGTATGGGATTGCTCTTTCATAAGTAGTCGCGCAAAATCCGAGTGATGATAAGAAGTATGAAAGGTTGTGTAATAAAATGTATAGAGGAGTTCATCCTTATTTGTATTTCTGACTGCATAGTCAATTTCTGAGATGAGTTGATTCATAAAATGATCAATCAACGCCAGAATTAACTCGTCCTTCGATTTGAAGGATAAATAAAAGGCCCCTTTTGAAATTCCGCAAAGTTCGGTTATCTGTTGCACGGAAGTCGCTTCAAACCCTTGCTTCGCAAAAAGCTCAAGCGCTTTTTCCATAATTAATTGTTTTTTCATTGTACATCTCCTAGCGTCATTTATTGACAAATGACTGATTGGTCATTATTATAAATACTTGAGCTTAGTAAGTCAATCAAGGGTAGGTGTAACCGTGAAAGGTATAGCAAATTTTGTCCTTCGAAATAAACTGGCAGTCTGGCTGCTGACGATTATCATTACGGTATCTGGAATCTATTCAGGTACTCGTATGAATATGGAAACAATCCCGAATATTTCGATTCCATACTTGATGGTCACAGGTGTTTATTCTGGAGCTACGCCTGAAAAGGTAATGGAAGATATATCGATGCCGATCGAGAAAGCAGCTGAAGGTCTCGATCATGTAAAATCGGTCCATTCTAATTCATATTCTAACATGTCGAGTATTCAGGTCGAGTATGAATATGGTATCGACATGGACGAAGCAAAACGTTCATTGAAATCAGCATTAGATGACGTGAAGTTACCAGATGGTGCACAAGAACCAAAGGTTACGGCCATCAGTATGAATATGATGCCGGTTGTCGCTCTTAGTGTAAGTAGTTCAAAAGAAAATATCGTGGATTTAACTTCAACGGTAGAAGACATCCTCCTTCCAAAAATTGAAAAGATTGATGGTGTCGCGTCGGCCACTACTACTGGCCAGCATATTGATGAAGTGGACTTGACCTATAATCAAGCCGAATTGAAGGAATTTGGCCTCACTGAAGATAAAGTGAAGCAAATGATTCAAGCAAGCAATATGTCCGTTTCATTAGGACTTTATCAGTTTAAAGAAGGGGAGCAGGCGGTTGCCATTGATGGCAAATACATGACTGCGGATGAATTGAAGAATACGATCATTCCTGTTACCCCATCGAAAACACATCCATCGCCATTTGTGAAAATGAGTGATATTGCAACGATTGAAACTGTTGGTAAAGTACAGTCCGTTTCACGTACCAATGGCAAGGAAGCAATCGCGATTCAAATCGTTAAAGAGCAGAATGCCAACACGGTCGATGTCGTTAACGCGGTCAAGGATGTTGTAAAAGATCAAAAGGCAAAAATCGATGGTCTTCACATTGATGTCACCCTTGATCAAGGCAAGCCGATTCAGGAATCCATCTCCACTATGGTGGAAAAAGCAGTCTTTGGCGGTTTCATTGCTGTCTTGATTATCCTGTTGTTTTTACGCAGCTTTAAATCAACCATTACATCGATTATCTCGATTCCAGTGTCAATTTTCATGGCGTTGCTGATTCTTCACTGGCTTAATATTACGCTAAATGTTATGACTCTTGGAGCGATTACCGTTGCGATTGGCCGGGTCATCGATGACTCGATTGTTGTAGTGGAAAATATTTATCGCCGTTTGCATTTAAAAGACGAGAAATTAACTGGTCGTGCGCTTGTACGTGAAGCAACGATTGAAATGTTTAAACCAATCCTATCGTCAACATTAGTAACCGTTGCGGTCTTTGCACCATTAATTTTTGTAGGCGGAATGGTCGGTGAGTTGTTTGCTCCGTTCGCGCTAACAATGACCTTCGCACTGGGTGCTTCGTTACTCGTGGCGATTACCGTGGTGCCAGCCTTGTCACACACCCTATTTAAGAAAAAGTTATATGGGGAAAAGACCGGGAAGCGTCATAAAGAAGTAGGCGAGTTAGCGAAATGGTATAAATGGGGGCTAGAAAAGACCCTTAATCATAAGGTCATTACGTCCATCATTGCGGTGGTGTTATTGGCTGGCAGTTTGGCGCTGACGCCATTAATCGGCTTTAGTTTCCTGGGCAGTGAACAAGATAAGGTCATGTATTTAACTTACACTCCTAAAGCAGGTGAGTTAAAGGATGAGACGTTAAAGAATGTTAAATACGTGGAAGATAAGATGTTAAAACGTGATGATATTGATATCGTTCAATTATCAGTGACGGATAAAGCAGACACATCCACTGCCATGTTTGGCGGCAGCGGCGGCGGAGGGTTAATGTATCTGATTTTTGATCCAGATATGAAGGATTTCCCTAAGGTAAAAGATGAAATTGAGAAGTATGTGAAAAATCTTAATCAATCGGGCACATGGAAGAGCCAAAACATGGGTGCTTCAACCGTTGGTTCCAATGAGGTCAGCTACACTTTCTACAGTGATAACCTAGATAAACTCTATGCAGCTGTAGATAAGGTTGAAAAGGTGATGAAGAAGGATAAAGGTCTTAAGGATGTTACTTCTAGTGCAGAAGATCCTTATGTCGAATATACCTTTAAAGTAGCACAGAATGATTTGATTAAATATGGGTTAACCACAGGTCAGCTCGTAATGATGTTGAACCCGACCAAGACACAGGATGTGTTAACGACGATTGAGAAAAATGGTGAATCCCTGGATGTGATTGTTCAGCAAGAACAATCAAAACAGCCAAAATCCATTGATGAAATGTTAAAAACACCAGTCCCAACCGCCATGGGTGCGACTGTGCCGCTTTCACAGCTTGTAAAAGTGGAAAAAGGAACGACATTAAATACACTTGCACGCAGTAAAGGTGAATACTACGCAAGTGTATCTGGAACGATTCTTGGTAAGGATGTTAAAAAGGCCACAGATAAGCTAGGTAAAGAAGTTGATAAACTTGATTTACCAAAAGGAGTTACCGTCGGCACTGCCGGAGTGCAGGCAGATATGGCCGATACCTTTACACAGCTTGGTGCTGCCATGCTAGCCGCGATTGCGATTGTGTACTTTATCCTTGTGGTAACCTTCCGTGAAGGGGTCGCACCGTTTGCGATTCTGTTCTCGCTGCCGTTCGCGGTCATCGGTTCGTTTGTCGGTCTATTGATTGCCGGTGAGACCATTTCCGTTTCGGTTATGATGGGTCTATTGATGTTGATTGGTATTGTCGTCACGAATGCGATTGTCCTTGTCGACCGAATTATCCATATGGAACGAGATGGATTGAGAATGCGTGATGCAGTTCTCGAAGCGGGAGCTACTCGTTTACGTCCGATCCTAATGACAGCCATTGCGACGGTTGGTGCGTTAATTCCGTTAGCACTCGGCTCAGGCGGCGGCGGTTTGATCTCGAAAGGTCTTGGTATTACCGTAATTGGTGGTCTAATCAGTTCGACGTTATTAACGTTGTTTGTGGTACCGATTGTATATGAGGTCTTATCGAAGTGGTTTAAGAAGAATCGAAGAGAAGAGCAAGAAAATTAAGGAAATGCCCTGCGAGATGATTAATCTTGCGGGGTTTTTCTATTGAGGGGTTGAATATCAGGGTTTTTGGGTAGATATCAGCGAAAGGGGAGTCGGTTTATCGGCGGCTTTTGGGAAGATATCGGCGGAATGTGAACTTTTATCGGCGGTTTTTTTGAGTATATCGGCGGTTTTCATCCATTTATCGGCTTTTTTAAAATAGGTACCTAAGATTTGTTCAATGTGAGTTAAATTTCATTTCTTACATACATTAAATAAAAAGGTTTCCATTTTTTGAAAAAGAGGGTGTTGTAAATAACCACTATCCAGGAGATTGCTGAGGTCCTTACTGATATTAATCATCCGCTTGCCCCAATCTGGAGCCAAAATGATATCATCAAAAAGAATATCGCGATCAGTTTTGATTATTGGTTAGAAGATACCGGCATCCCGATCACTTTAGTGGAGTTTGTGGAGCAGTATTTGGCACATGCCGAGTATCTGGGGGAGATGTTTTCTTTCAAGCAAGACAATGAGCTGTCATGACTTAGGGAGAAGTGTAACGGGGTTCCATATCCAATGCTTTAAATCACATTAATAATTGCCTAATTGCCTCGCCTTTTGTTAACGATACTATAATTTTTAGAGGATACTATGTTCAATATGTGAGCATATATCCTCTTTTTTAGTACATTTCGGAATGATTAATAAGATGTTACTAGTACTATGTATAAAATGTTTCGGGCTATACTTTGTATTTTTGGGACATAGCCCCCAGCAGGAGATTATGTCCTAGATGTTAATCATTAATTAAATTTCTATAAAGCAGAATTTCAATATAAAACTAGTTTGTGAAAACTTTTTCGCAAAAGGACCGGCATTTACGAAAAGCCTTAAAAGCGCATTCATCTATATTGAATGTGTCTTTTTTTAATATATAGTTAAGATAAGAATAAAAGGAGGTAGGACCTATGAAGAAGTTTTTTGAAAAAGCGCAGCAATTTGGAAAGTCATTTATGCTTCCCATCGCTGTCTTACCAGCTGCTGGTTTGCTACTAGGTATAGGTGGTGCGTTATCAAATCCAAATACAGTTTTAGCGTATCCATTTTTAGATATTACATGGCTCCAAGCAATTTTTACGATTATGAGTTCTGCAGGAAGTATTGTATTTGGGAACCTACCGATTATTTTTGCTGTCGGGGTTGCGGTTGGCTTAGCTCGTTCTGATAAAGGAACAGCTGGATTGGCTGCCATGATTGGATATTTTGTTATGAATAGTACGATTAGTGCCCTGCTCTCAATTACTGGAAAAATTGCTAAAGATAATTTAGCTGGAGCAGGTCAAGGCATGGCTGTTGGTATCCAAACGTTGGAAACTGGTGTATTTGGCGGGATTATCATTGGGATTATCGCAGCCATATTACACAATAAATATAATAAAATTCAGCTTCCTCAAGTGTTAGGCTTTTTCGGGGGCTCAAGATTTATCCCAATTGTTGTATCCTTTACAGCAATCTTTGCAGGGGCTGTTCTCTTTATCGTCTGGCCTTTTGTCCAACATTTCATTAACCAATTAGGATCATTGGTTAACAACACGGGTGTAATCGGCACATTAATCTATGGCTTTGTATTACGGATGCTTGGGCCATTAGGCTTACATCACATCTTCTACTTACCATTCTGGCAAACGGCTTTAGGTGGAACCATGGAGATTGGCGGGAAAATTGTTAGCGGTACCCAAAATATCTTTTTTGCCCAATTAGCCGATCCAAGTACTAAACATTATTACGAGGGTGTTTCCAGGTTTATGTCTGGTCGATTTATTACCATGATGTTTGGTCTGCCTGGAGCAGCACTAGCGATTTACCATTGTGCTAAGCCGAAAAATAAAAAACTAGTTGCAGGGATTCTTCTGTCTGCTGCCTTAACCTCTTTCTTAACAGGAATAACGGAACCACTTGAATTCAGCTTTTTATTTGTCGCTCCAGTTCTCTATGTGGTCCATTCTGTATTTGATGGATTAGCTTTTATGATGGCTGATATCTTTAATATCACAGTTGGACAAACCTTCTCCGGAGGATTTATCGATTTCACGCTATTTGGTATCCTTCAAGGCGAGGCTAAAACGAACTGGATTTATGTATTGTTTGTCGGAATTCCATGGTTCTTCTTGTATTACTTTACGTTTAAATTTCTAATCAGGAAAAAGAATTATAAAGTCCTTGGTCGTGAAGATGATGAACAAGCTGTTACAACTAATCAAGTAGCAGCTACCGAGCGCGCGAAAACAATTGTTGAAGGTTTAGGCGGATCACAAAATATTGATGTAGTGGATTGCTGTGCAACTCGTTTACGTGTAACTATTAAAGATGAATCATTATTAAATGAGGGAATTATTAAACAGACAGGTTCAAAAGGAATTGTTAAAAAAGGAACGGGAGTACAAATTATTTACGGCCCACAAGTTACGATCGTAAAAAACGAAGTCGAAGAATACTTGGGTCATTAAGCAGTGAATCTATCTTACAAGGAAGTGTGTTGAATGAAGCCGATATTAGACCAAATAGCAAAAGGATTAATCGTTTCATGTCAGGCATTAGAGGGTGAACCATTACACAGCTCATTCATTATGGGTCGAATGGCGGTAGCTGCTAAAGAAGGAGGGGCGATAGGAATCCGTGCAAACTCTGTTTCTGATATTTTGGAAATTAAAAAACAAGTGGAGCTTCCTGTTATTGGTATAATCAAACAAGTATATGGAGATCATCCTGTTTTTATCACTCCAACCATGAAAGAAATCGATGCCTTAATGGAAACAGGCGCAGACATCATTGCGACAGATGCAACTGCTCGGATTAGACCTGACGGCAGCACATTAGAGCAATTTTATAAAAAGATAAAAGAAAAATATCCCAATATACTTTTGATGGCGGATGTATCCTCCGTAGAGGAAGCGATTTATGCTGACAAACTAGGGTTTGATATTGTAGCGCCAACATTATATGGATATACAGATGAGACACTAGGATTGAAAATTGACCATAATGAATATGAAGTAATCAAAAAGATAATAAAACAAGTGAAAGAGGCAAAGGTTATTGCAGAAGGAAATGTCACTACGCCAGAAATTGCCCGTTCCTTATTAGAAAACGATGTTTATGCGGTGGTAGTGGGTGGAGCAATAACAAGACCACAGCAGATTACTAAAAGATTTGTAGATGCTTTGCAAAAGTAATTCTATAAAATCTTTTAACGATTAGTACGGACCTGTAAAGAGGCTTTCAAAATAAAAATGGCTCAACATGATGTTGAGTCATTTTTGTTTTGAAGTTGTTTTATATGCATTAAAAATGTTATTGCCCGATGATGGTTATCCTAACTATAATTGAGTATGGAAAATATCCGAATAAGGGAGATAATATGGAATATCTAGGTGAAAACCTCATACACGGAATCGAGTGCAGTATGGACAAGTTAACAAATACAGAGGAGGAAATAGCGAATTATATCATTGAGCATCCAGAGGAAATTAGCCAATTATCTATTAGTCAAATTGCTAGCAAGCTCCATATTTCACCAGCCACGATAACCCGTTTTTGCCAAAAAATATCCTTTTCAGGGTTTAATGAATTTAGGCACGAATTGAAACGGTATGTTGACCTTAGAAACAAACCAACAACGGCCACGGATTTAAAGCAAATCGATTATTTTGCGAATTTATATCAAAGCCATCTCAATATTATCGACAAAACCTTTCAGAAAGTCACTTATTATGATATTCAGCAAGCAGTGGCCCTTCTCACTAAGGCTAGAAAAGTCCATGTTTATGGAATCGGCAACTCAGGAATCGCTGCACAGGAATTTAAATCGAAGTTTTTTCGAATTGGCTTAAATGTCGAGACCGTTACAGATCCACATCAAGCAGTCATGGATGCTGCATTAAGCACTGAAGACAGTGTCGTGATAGGCATATCTGTTTCAGGGAAGACAAAAGAAGTAATAAATGCAGTTAATATTGCTAAGAAACAAGGTGCATCCGTTCTTGTTTTTACTGGTGAAAAAGATTCAGAGCTAGCAGGAATGGCTGATATAACATTATTGGTTATGAATAAAAGTACTATGCATATGGGCCAGAATATATCTCCATCCTTACCACTCTTATTACTCTTTGATTTAGTCTATACCGAACTCATAGCAAAAGACTATAAAAACAGAATTCAAATTCGTGATAAAACGTTGGAGGCCTTATATGATACTTATTAAAACGGGTAGAACTGATAAGCGAGACCACCAACAATGATTCCGGTGACCGCACCATGGAAGAAATCCGTGGGCGGAAGCAGTAATAAGACAGTGATCAAGCTGCCGGTGGAGAAAAGAGCACTTTTCTGTACAGGGGTGTATCTTTTTCCACGGAGATGCTAAGAAAAATGAAAGTGGATAGGTCATAGTGGAAAACACGCCAAACTGTTCCCTGCCAAGTAATTTCTCCTCCTTCTTCTGCACTAATTGCTGCTGCAAAAATCGAGCCAATGACCAGAATACCAATCGAAACAACCTTTGAAGTGGTTGATGGTAAAACACTCCCGTTAAGTCAAGTGGTATTCCCGGCAAAAGTAGTTTCCCCATTAATTGCGGTGCTTTTTATATGGGTATAAAATCCTCTGCTCCTAATTGGAGTGATTTATTTTAATCTCGTTATTGAGTTCAGGAAGAAAACTGATCTAATCATCCTTGAGAATCTATTTTTAAAAATTACTAACTAATCATTCCCCGTTAATCACTTTATACTTATTATTTATCCATTTTTTGTAAGAAAAAAATATAATTTCTACCATTTGCATCAGTAGATTCATAACTTTTGACGGATGTTCTTTTGTCGAAAATTGCATTAATATGTCTATTGAAGTAAATAAAGGAAGGTAGGAAGAATAAATAGTGAAGAAAAATTTAGTAACAGCAGCTGCAACCGCTGGGCTTGTTCTCACTGCTTTTGGAGCCTCAGCGAGTGCACAGGAACCAGCATATACGGTCCGTCCAGGAGACAGCCTTTGGAAAATTTCTCATTCAAATCATGTGTCTATTAATCAATTAAAAGAGTGGAATGCTCTTTCCGGTGATACAATCTATGTTAATCAAAAACTCTCACTTACTTACACGGTAAAAAAAGGTGATACCCTTTGGGAGATTGCTAGATATAATGGTACAACGGTAAGTGAACTAAAACGGTTGAATGGCATGACATCAAGTTTCCTTCGTGCTGGACAGCAATTGAAAATAGTCGAAACGAGTCCAAGTGAATCTTCTTATACTGTTCAAAAAGGTGACTCTCTTTCTGTAATTGGGGCCCGTTTTAATGTAACGGTTCCTCAGCTTAAGTCTAACAATCAATTAACGTCTGACACTATTTTTCCGGGACAGAAGTTAAATGTTAGCGGTGGCGTGGTTAATAATACAACCACAGTGGCTGCACCGCAAAAAACAGTAGAAACCGCGGCACCAAAAGTGGAAACGCCGCAGCAATCAGCACCAGCAGCGGCGGCACCACAGCAGCCGGCAGCACCAAAAGTGGAAGCGCCACAGCAATCAGCACCAGCAGCGGCGGCACCACAGCAACCGGCAGCACCAAAAGTGGAAGCGCCACAGCAATCATCACCAGCGGCGGCGGCACCACAGCAGCCAGCGGCACCAAAAGTGGAAGCGCCACAGCAATCAGCACCAGCAGCGGCGGCACCACAGCAACCGGCAGCACCACAGCAACCGGCAGCACCAAAAGTGGAAGCGCCGCAGCAATCAGCACCAGCGGCGGCGGCACCACAGCAGCCAGCGGCACCAAAAGTGGAAGCGCCACAGCAATCAGCATCAGCACCAGCGGCGGCGGCACCACAGCAACCGGCGGCACCAAAAGTGGAAGCGCCACAGCAATCAGCATCAGCACCAGCAGCGGAAGCACCACAGCAGCCGTCAGCACCAGCAGCACCGCAGCAACCGGCGGCACCAGCAGCGTCAGCGCCACAGCAGCCAGCTGCACCAGCAGCGGAAGCAACCAAAAAACCGGCCGTTGCCTCAGCTTCTTTGGTGGAAGGAGTTATTTCGGAGGCTAAAAAATATCTCGGTTCTCCATACAAATGGGCCGGAAACACGCCAGCGGGATTCGATTGCAGTGGCTTTACCGTTTATGTATTCAATAAAGTAGGAATCTCCTTACCACGTACAGCTGCAACACAGTGGGAGGCAGCAACACCTGTATCTTCTCCACGAGTGGGTGACCTTGTCTTTTTTGAAACCTATAAAGTCGGACCATCCCATGTAGGAATCTATTTAGGAGACAACAAATTCATCAGCGCAGCATCAACGGGGGTAGTCATCTCTGATATGACTTCTTCTTATTGGAAAACTAGATACCTAGGAGCGAAATCTCCTTATTAATGTAATGGTGCCTGACACCGTAAGCCCTATAAGCATATTGCTTGTAGGGTTTTTCTGTATAAAGGAAACATCCTGGGTAATGTGAGTGAGCATTTTGTGCCCGTTGTATTGGGAAAATGTTCTCACATGGGCAAAAAGAGGAAATATTGTGCCCGCTCTTTTAGAAAATACTTTCAATAGGTAACAAAAAAGATTAATTGTGCCCGTTTCGCCTGGAAAATTACTCACACAGTCATAAAAATAGATTATTTTGACGATTGCTACCAAAACTCACTCATCATGGGCAAAAATTACTTCATTCAATGCCCAATTTATCAGGTCTCATATCAACTACGTCTCAGGTCTTATATAAAAATCAAGCTCTGGCGCAATTATGGAAAAGAACGAAAAAAGGTAAGATGATATCAAGATAAAGAAACAAATACCTGAACAATTCCAAGGAGGAATTAAAATGAAAAAGTTTGGTTTATTGTTAGCAGGCGGGCTGGCTGCTCTTATATTGCTTCACTCCATCGGCCCAATGGTAGGATTACTGGTGAGTCTCGTGTTGCTTTACTTCATCTTTAGACAGTTTCTCAAAACGGATTCGATTGCATGGAAGATTGGCCTAGTCATTATTGGCTTAATTGTCCTATCTTCCACCATCCACCACATCCCAGCTCTAATCGGAGTGGCCGCTGCTTATGTGCTTTACCTAGTATATAAAGAATGGAACAAGAACAAAAAGGCACCCAAAGATAAAGGCAATGACCCGCTTGTAAACTTTGAAAAGCAATGGAATGAATTTAAAAAATAATTTTTATCATAAGGAGAGAAAAAACATGACAAACTTATTAACAAGAATTAAAGACATTATTGTCGCGGATATAAATGAGGCCCTTAATAAAAAGGAAAATCAAAACCCGATTGCGATGCTCAACCAATATTTGCGCGAATGTGAGCGGGAAACTGAGAAGGTCGGCAAGTTAGTGGCTCGCCAATCTCAGTTGCGAGATGAATTTACAAAAGAGTATAGTGAGGCCATGAAGCTGGCTGAAAAAAGAAAACATCAAGCAGAGGTTGCCTCATCCGCTGGGGAAACAGAGCTTTACCAATTTGCTGCAGCTGAGCAGCAGCATTACGAAGAACGGACCCAGCGCCTGCAAGCTTCACTCACTCAAGTGACCGAACAGCTTGGTGAATTGGAAAGAAAGTATGAAGAGATGAAGCGTAGAGTGAAGGATATGCAGATTCGCCGGATGGAGTTAATGGGCAGAGAAAATGTGACCCGGGCTAACTTGGAGATGAACCAGGTGTTAGAAACTGATTCTTCCACTAGCTCATCTTTCTCAAAATTTAAGGATATTGAAGGCTATCTAGATCGTTTAGAGCAGAAGGTAAAGAGTTCTTTCTTCAGCAGTACAATCGATGAAAGAATTGCCCAGCTGGAAAAAGAAAAAAACGTAAACCTAACAAAAGATTGATGGAACAAGCAGTGGTCCTAAAAGGAGGACCACTGCTTATTTAGTTAAAGATTCTTTATGTCAATTTTAGTAACTTCAGAAAATTCCGTTGACTATTCCTAAATTTGATTTATCATTTAATTATAAAACGTTGTTTCGCTAATAAAACATGGAGATCTGGAGGGAGTATATGCCTTATTTACAAGTAGAGGATTTAAAGATTCATTTTGAAATCGAGGGCGAGGGAGCTCCATTAATTATTTTACATGGAATGGGGAACAACTCTCAATCATGGAAAAAACAATTAAAGGGCTTATCAGAGCATTATACGGTTATCGCTTGGGATGCGCCTGGGTATGGGAAAAGTTCTGATCCAACAGCGGAGTTAAAGGAATTCAAACAATTTGCAGATGTATTAAAAGGATTTATTGATAACTTACCATATGAATCTGTTACACTTCTGGGACATTCTATGGGTTCGGCCATTGCCCTAGATTTTTGTTATCGCTTTCCGGACATGGTAGATGCCTTAATCATTTCTGATGCGACCAGAGGGGCAGCTGCCTTGAGCAAGGAAGTGAATGAACAGAAATTAAAAAATCGATTAACCAACATTGAAACATTAGCGCCAAAAGAACTGGCTGCCCTGCGTGTAACGGAGCTTCTTTCTCCACAGCCGGCGCCTGAAGTGAAGAAGGAGGCAGAAAGAATCTATTCGCAAATAAGACCGATGGGCTTCAGATCAGTAGCCTATTCACTTTTTCATTTGAATCAAATGGAGATTCTGCCGCTCATTTCTGTACCTACCCTTGTCATTTGTGGAGAATTAGATAAAGTCACGCCTGTATCTGAATCACAGATTTTCCATGATGCCATTAAAAATTCAACCTTTGTTACGATCCCTTTGACAGGTCATTTGTGTTATCAAGAGGATCCCAATCAATTTAATTCCATTGTCCTAGACTTTCTAACCTCTTTAGACAAGGTTAAGGATGAGCACTGTAATGCCCTCTTTGATTAAACTTCATGAAAATAGTAGAATAAGTAAATTAAAGATAATGAGATGGTGAATCGTTATGGTAAAAGATGAAAAGGAACGTTATAATGCCAATGCTTTAGTAAGAGGATTGGAGATATTAAAGCTATTCAGTGAGGAGCGCCCAACGTTATCGTTGGTAGAAATCGCGAAAGAACTAGATGTGAGCCGGACAGTTCCCTTTCGATTATTGTATACACTCCAAACTTTGGGATACCTCCACCAGGATGAACATACGAAACGCTATAGTTTAACTCCAAAAGTTTTAGAATTAGGATTTGCGTATTTAAGCACATTGAAACTCCCGGAAATTGCGCAGCCATACTTAGAAAAATTAAGAGATGAAACAGGGGCTTCTTGTCATTTATCGATATTGGATGGCCAAGAAGTCGTTTATGTGGGCAGTGCGCCTGTTAGAGGTGTTTCGGCGGTTAATGTGAATATTGGGTTAAGGCTGCCTGCACATGCGATTGCAAATGGGAAAGTCCAGCTTGCCTATCAACCTCAGGACCAATTAAATCAAATCTTGTTTGGCTCTAATTTAAAACCATATACGGAAAGAACGCAAACAGATTACATGGAATTTCAGCAGGAATTGGCAGCGATTAGGCAAAAGGGATATGCGATTACAAAGGGAGAGTTTCACCATGGAATTCAATCGGTTGCAGCTCCTGTATTCGAACGTACCGGTAACGTAATGGCAGCCCTTAACATTGTCGCAACAGAAAAAACGTTCAATAGTGAATTTATTGAAAAAGTAGCTTTACCAAAAGTGCTTGAAGTTTCTAAAATATTATCCGGTTTTATGGGCTATCATACTAAAATGAATTAAAGCTTGCAGCTCGATGCAAGCTTTTTATTATGCATTATATGTTTTGTATATAAAACGTATTTTAAATAATAAAACAAAACGTATATTTTATGTTGACACAATTTTCTTAAAATTTTAAAATAGACTTAGTAGTAAACAGTGTTTTATATATAAAACACTAAGACTGCTGCCAACAATCAAAAAAGGAGGAGTGAAAAGTCAGTTATAGCCTTTGAATTATAGTATACTATGAATAATAATTTGGAAGCGTATTCATTTGAAAAGGGGGCTCTTTCATGCTGAAAGGTAACAAACGCTGGATCTATATTGCGATGCCTATTTTCTTCTTTTGGTTTTTTGGACAAATTGATAAATTAGGTATTTCTATTATTCAAACCGATCAAGGCTTCTTACATGATCTTGGATTAACAGGAGCAGATAGGAATGCCAAGATTGGAATGATTACCTTTTTATTTACCATTTCCTATGCATTGTCTAATATCTTTTGGGGATTTATCATTGACAAACTTGGAGCTAGAAAGACAGGTATTTTAGGTCTTTCTGTATGGGCACTGACCATGGTTATTGGCGGGCTATCCACTTCTTATGAAATGTTTATTGTTAGCCGTATTGTTCTTGGAATGGGTGAAGGTATGATGATCCCGATTTGCGGAAAGTTCATTTCCAACTGGTTTAACCAGCGTGAACTTGGCCGGGCGCAATCTTCGTGGCTGGCAGGAAACTATTTAGGACCTGCATGTGGAGCTGTAATATTAACGCTAGTTATTGCTACCTTCCATTGGCAGGCTGCCTTTTTCGCTTTAGCTGCGTTTAATGTTTTAATTGTACTTCCAATGTTTATATTCTTAACTCGTGATACCCCTGAAGAACATCCAGGACTCGATCAAAATGAATTGGCCTATATTCGGCAATCAGATTCCAAAGAATCTACTAAAAAACTAAACTTTACGCAAGACTTCCGTTATTGGATTGTTTGGTTTGGAATGTTAGTTTCGTCGTTCTTATTTTTTGGTATTAGCATTTGGCTCCCGACTTATTTAGTCGGAGCAAAGGGTTTCACAAGGGAAGCGATGACTGGAATCACCTCTTTATCGTGGCTATTTGCTTTAGGTTTTGTATTAATTTGCGGATTTTTAGCGGATAAAACGAAACGTCCTGGTTTAATAGCGACTATTTTATTTCTTTTAACGGCTACCTTCTTAACTGCTGCCATATTATCTCCACAGCCAGTAATGGCCGGGATTTGTATGGGCTTAGCGATGGGATCGCAAGGCGGTGTTTTCCATATAAGCAATTTATTTATTGTCAAATTCTCTACGCCTGAAACAGCTGGACGTGCTGCCGGGTTGATGGGATTCACCAATATCCTTGGCGGTTTTTCAAGCTATATTATGGGCTGGATGGTTGATGTTTCTGGCGGGGACTTTGGACCTTCTATCGTGATGCTCATTATTGCGGCTGCGCTAGGTTTCGCTGCGTATCTGTTTACATTAAAAAAAGAAGCATCTGAGCTTAAAATGGAGAATTTGTCGCCTAATCAAGTAACTGTTTAAAAAGCATATAAATATGGGTGCTTGTTTCCTATACAAAACACCGTTGTAAGAAATCGAATTTTCTCAATATTTTTAATTGACAATTATAATATTGGGATTTATTATTGGTTTATAAACAAAACAATGTTTTATATATAAAACATAAAAGGAGTGTTATGGATGTCCCAAGAGAAATTTTCATTAGAAGCGTTTGAGAACAAATATGTTGCGAGGTTAAAGGATCGCTCTCTTGATTGGAATGTGTTGAAGTTTCAGGAAGAAATAAACCCGGCTTATCGCAGAGCGCAAATGAGATACATTGGACGTGGTGCCACAGCTAATAACGATGCCAATGTCATTGCGGCTGAACACTTTACATTAAGCACGATGGTTTTACCAGCGGGATGTGAGGGACCGCTTCATTTACACGACGATGTGGAAGAAGTTTTCTTTGTCATCAAAGGAAGTGTGACAGCGCTTATCCAGGAAGAGGGAGAAACCGAAATTCATGAAATCGTCTTAAATGAGAGAGATTGTATTAGTTCCCCGCCGGGAGTATATCGTGGTATTCGAAACGATGGTGACGAAGAGGCTTTGATGCTGGTTATGTTAGGAGCAGTGAAGCCGAATTTACCAACCTATCCAAAAGGCAGTGCGTTAGAAGAGCTTCGTGTCCAACGAGCAAAAGAAAGAGAAGCCATTATTAAAGGAAACTAATTTTATAATTAGGCAGATGTTTCAACTAAGCATACTCCCTGATTCCTGAAAAAGTCTTCATTGACAGGGATGGTCCTTCTACTTCAATACGGGATCATCCCTGCCTGAATTTAAACATTTATTAAAAATGGAGGTGGCGAGATGTTAGGAATTACACATTTACGGCATATTAGCTTAATTACCCCAGTTCTAAAAGAGCAAGCCGACTTTTATGAGAAAATTTGGGGGTTGGATAAAGTTTCACAGGATAATCATTCTGTATACTTTCGTGGTGCCGGACCTGAAAATCATATTTTAAGTTTGCATGCTGGTGAAACAAGCGGTTTGCACCATATTGCATTTGGTATGGTGGATAAAAATGCCGTCGACCAGGCAGCTGAAATTCTTGCTTCAAAAGGAGTAAAAATTGTTACCCCACCGGGATATTTGGATGAAGAAGGTAAGGGTTATGGTTTACGTTTTGCTGATCCTGAAAATCGTTGTATTGAATTATCTGCCTGGGTGGAAATGCATACCACTATTTGGCAAAAGAAAAATGTGGATCCGGTCAAACTTAACCATGTCGTGATGAATACGAAAGACCTTGATATGATTACTGATTTCTATACGAATGTCTTAGGGTTTAAGGTGACCGACTGGAGCGAGCACCAAATGTCCTTCCTTCGCTGTAACAGGAAACACCACTCCATTGCCTTCAATCAGGATCAACACGCCTCTGTTAATCATATCGCGTATGAAGTGGATACAGTGGATGAGGTTATGAGGGGAATTAGTAATGTAAGAAAAGCAGGCTATCAAGAGATTTGGGGACCGGGGCGCCATGGTCCTGGAAATAACATATTTTGTTACTTTCAAGATCCAGGGAAGTTTGTGATGGAGTATACCTGCTATTTAGAAACGATTGAAGATGAGTCAGAATGGCGAGCGCGTGTCTGGAAAAGGGTACCGCATCTCATGGACCAGTGGGGAATTGCTGGACCTCCGAAACCGGAAACACGGGCAGCCATGGCTGGGAAGGCAGACCCGGGCTGGGTGGATGTAAAAGAATTGGTATAGCGGCTGGATGAAAAGGGGTGCCACGATGGATTTAGGATTAAAAGATAAGGTAGCTGTTATTATGGGCGGCACATCTGGCGTTGGGTTAAAAACAGCTGAGATGTTTCTTCAGGAAGGTGCCAGAGTAGCAGTTTGTGGAAGAGATCGGGAAAGAAAAGAAAAAGCTTACGCTCATCTGCTGAAATTTGGAACAGAAGATTCCATTTTTGCAGCGACATGTGACGTAACGAGTAAGGACGATGTGAACACTTTTATAAACGGAGCAGCTGCTAACTTTGGCGGAATAGATATCCTTGTGAATGCTGCCGGACAAAGTGTGATGGGCTACTTTTTTGATGTGACGGACGAACAATGGGAACAGCAGATTCAGTTAAAATACTTTGCGATTATTTATGCCGTCAAGGCGGTTCATCCTTATTTTATCAAGCGGGGCGGCGGCAGAATCATTAATATTAATGCGACATTAGCAAAAGAGCCGGAACGGCATATGATTGCGACAGCTGCTACCAGAGCGGGATTATTGAATTTAAGTAAGACTCTGTCACAAGAGCTTGCAGCAGATAATATTTTAGTCAACTCTGTAAGCCTCGGGTTGATTCGAACAGATCAATGGGAGCGGCGCAGGCTAAAAAAAGCCCCCGACATGAAACCGGACGAATATTATGCCGATTTGGCTAAAAAGAGAAATATCCCATTAGGCAGAGTAGGGGAAGCAGAAGAAGTAGCCAGTGTGATTTTGTTCTTAGCCTCAAGCCAAGCAAGCTATGTCTCGGGATCAACAATAGAAACAGCTGGAGCGTTAGGGAAAGCGCTTTAATTATAGAAGAAGGCAGGAATGAATGATGAGTGAACAAAATCAAATGCAATTTACGACTGCTGATGCAGTAGTGAAAGAACTTGTTCGTGCTGGAGTGGAGGTAGCCTTTGGAATTGTTAGTATCCATAATATGCCGATTTATGATGCGATTCTTCGTGAAGGAAGTATTCATTTAGTCTGTTCCCGCGGGGAGAGCGGCGCGGTCAATATGGCAGATGGATATGCCAGAGCGACAGGTAAATTAGGAGTTGTCATTACGAGCACTGGGACAGGAGCTGGAAATGCCGCAGGCTCCTTAATTGAGGCATGGGCAGCTGGAGTTCCTGTTCTTCATCTTACCGGTGAGGTAGCTTCTTCATACTTAGGAACTGGCAGAGGGTATATTCATGAATGCAAAGACCAGCTCGCCATGATGGAAGGTTCATGTAAAAAAGCAGTCCGCTTAAGAAGACCGGCACAAGCTGCCGCAGTTGTGAGACAAGCCATACAAGACGCGTTTGCTTATCCAGCAGGACCAGTAACACTTGAAATCCCCATTGATTTCCAATCTGCGATTATCCCTAATCATCCGATTGAAGAAATCATAACAACGGCTCCAACTAATAAAACTATTCCATCCTTGCCTGAAGAGGCAATAACTAAAATTTGTCATGCCCGCCGGCCGGTGATTTGGGCAGGAGGAGGAGTGATTTCCTCTGGCGCATCCAAAGAGGTTGAGGCATTAGCTGAAATGATTGGGGCTGCTGTCATTACAAGCCAATCTGGAAAAGGAAGTATACCTGAAAATCATCCACAATGCATCGGGCACTTTGCCGCATCTGAATTAACAAAAAACCTGCTGCAAAACGCTGACCTGTTGATCAGTATCGGTGTTCGATTCAGAGGGAATGAAACATCTAATTGGAAAGTTCCTGTTCCAAAAGAACATATAGCTATCGATGCCGACTGGCTGGCGATTAATCGTAACTATGAAGCTACCTGTGGACTCGTAGGAGATGCTAAGCAGATTTTACAAGCTTTAAACGAAGAATTATCCCATAAGTCCATTACTCCGGATCCTTCCTATCTTGATGAAGTGCAATCAGTCCGGGAAGAATTGCGGACTCAGTTAAGAGCGACACTTGGTCCCTATGAACAGATTCTTGATGGCATGAGAGAAGTGCTTCCAAAAAACACTATTTTAGTCCGTGATGTAACCGTTCAAGCAAATGTGTGGGGCAGCCGCCTGTTTGAAATCTATGAACCAAGAACCTCGATACACGCGTCGGGCGGCGGGATTGGTCAAGGACTGCCAACAGCCATTGGTGCGCAAATGAGTGATAAAAATCGTCCTGTCGTACTAATGGCGGGAGATGGAGGGTTCATGGTCAATGTCGGTGAAATGGCGACCGCCGCGCAGGAAAACCTGCCCTTGATTGTTGTGTTGTTTGATGATGCCGGTTATGGTGTACTCCGAAATATTCAAAGTGCCGCATATGGCCGTCAGGTAGCAGTTGATTTATTGAGCCCTGACTTTGTGTTGCTAGCAAAGTCGATGGGATTCGATGCCTCACGAATCGGTTCTCCAACAGACTTTGTTACAGAGCTTGAGAAGGCTGTTGATAACAAAAGACCAACGATGATTGTTGTAGACATGGAAGCGGTCGGCCCAATGGCAAAACCATTTGGAGGGCCTCCGGGAGCAGCAGATGCCTTTAAACCGAAAAAATTATAAGGAGGGAAAGATATGATTTCAACGTATCCATTTGTTTCAGGCAAATATCTGATCGGCGGAAAGTGGATCCAAGCAGAACAAACAGCAGCTGTAACCAACCCGGCTAATACGAGTGAAGTTGTTGGTGAGGTGGCTTTATGTTCAAAAAAGGATGTAGAGCAAGCCGTGTTCACTGCTGCTAAGGCTTATGAAGGCTGGTCGCAAAGTGATATTGGTGACCGGGCAAACCGGATGAGGCTTGCAGCCGAGGAAATTAAAGCAATCGTTGAAGAGAATGTCACTTTACTAGTCCGCGAGAATGGTAAGGTACTAGTTGAAGCGAAGAAGGATTTGCTCAGGTGTGTAGATATTATGAAACAAGGGGCGGAAGAATTATTAGAGTGGTGGCAGCCTGAAAGTTTACCAGGCAGTCAAAAAGTGCAAATCAGAAAGCGGCCGCGCGGTGTGGCAGCGATTATTTCTCCTTGGAATTCTCCACTGATTCTTACCTTTAAGCGGGTTATACCAGCAGTATTGGCTGGAAACACAGTAGTCGTAAAGCCAGCAACCAGCTGTCCATTAACGATTATGACGTTCTTAAAGGTGGTAGCGTCCTATTTTCCGGATGGAGTTATTAATGTGGTATCAGGTTCCGGTAGTGTGATTGGTGATGCTCTTTGCTCTGATCCAAGGGTTCGTACGATTGCGTTCGTTGGCAGTACGGAAACCGGTAAAGAAATCATGCGCCGAGCAGCCGGTACCGTAAAAAAACTGTACATGGAACTGGGCGGAAATGATGCGGCGATTGTTCTGGCTGATGCCAAATTGGATGAAGAAGCGATCAAACGCCTTCGCTTCGGAATCCTTCGTGCAGCAGGGCAAGTATGCTCAGCGATTAAAAGAATCTACGTTCATGAATCAAAGTATGAGGAAGTCATTGAAAAATTAAAAAAGGAATTCGGTCGAATTCGAGTTGGAAATGGGATTCAGCCTGATGTTGAAATGGGGCCGTTAAATAATAAATCCCAATATGAGTATGTTAACGGTCTGATCAAACGGGCAGCAGAATCAGGGGCAACTGTATGGACTGGAGGAATTCAACTCGATCCTGAATCGTGGGATCAAGGCTATTTTATTATGCCAACCATCATTACCGGAGTAGACCAAACAAGTGAAATCGTACGTACAGAACAATTTGGTCCGGTTATCCCAGTATTGCCGTTTTCAGATATGGATGAAGTCGTAAGGCTTGCAAATGATAGTGAATTTGGTTTACGGGCGTCTGTTTGGACAGAGGATGAAACACTTGCGATGAAATTAGCTGACCGCTTGGAGGCCGGGGCCGTATTTCATAATAACCATACGGTTTTCCAGGACCTTCACCTTGATTTCCCTGGATTAAAAGAAAGCGGCCTGTCCCGTGAAACGAGACATTGCGGGCTTGAGTATTTCGCAGATTCATATGGTCTGGCCAACTAAAAAGGGGGTTGCCTGATGAGAATAGGGTTGATTGGCGGAGGAAATATTGGAAAGTTCCTTCTTCAAAGCATCAATTTGGATGGTCTTCTTCCAGATGGAAAAATTGTTGGCCTTTATACCCGCAACCAGCAAAGTGCCGAACAGCTTGCCAGGGAATTTGATACAGAAAACTATTTAGATATTCAATCACTACTAGAATCTGCTGCGATTGATTTAGTCATAGAAGCGGCGAATATTCAAGTAGTAAAAGACTACGCAGCTACTATTTTAAAAAGTGGAAAAGATTTAGTCGTAAGCAGTGTGGGTGCTCTAGCTGATGGCCATTTTTATCAGCAGCTAGAAAGAATATGCCAAGAAGCCCGCTCGAAAATTTATTTACCGGCAGGGGCCATTGGTGGACTGGATATATTGAAAGCAGCAAAATCGATTGGCGAACTTGAGTCTGTTTCCCTTATTACAAGGAAACCTCCGCGGGCTTTGCCCGGCGCTCCTTCCGATCGAGAACAAGTAATGTTCGAAGGAACTGCAAAGGAAGCGATTGAATTATTCCCTAAAAATATAAATGTATCGATTATTTTGTCCTTGGCAGGGCTGGGACCGGATAAAACAGGTGTGAAAATAATTTCTGATCCTGCCGTGATAAAAAATAGTCACTTGATAGAGGCAACAGGGTCTTTCGGAGCGTTATCACTTCAAGTAGAAAATGATCCGATGCCCAATAATCCTAAAACAAGCTACTTGGCAGCCTTAAGTGTATTGTCTGTATTGAAAAATAAAGATGCAGTCGTTAAGGTGGGTTAGATGGTAGAATGAAGATAGGGATAGACATTCTAGTATTCTAGTGAAGAAAACAGGGGAAACCCCAATCTTTTTAGACAATATTCTCCTGTAAATAGGAAACACCATTTAATAGTAAGGGGGAATAGGCATATGATGAAAACGAACATCAAGCTTGAAGAAATGTCGCAGACAGACATGATTGACTATTTAAAAGAATCCGTGCAGCCTGAAAGTGGCGCAATTCCTGCTTTTCTTTTAGGTGATCCAAAGGTCTATGACATCGAACACAAAAAAGTATTTTTAAAAACCTGGCTGTTCATTGGCCACGAATCAGAAATCCCCAACAAAAATGACTTTATTACAAGAGACCTAGCAGGCTATTCCGTCATTATTTCCAGAGGTACAGATGGTGAAATCCGCGGTTTTTATAACATGTGTACCCATCGTGGCATGAAATTGTGCCGGGCAGACGCAGGAAATAAATCATCATTTACATGTCCGTATCATGGCTTTAATTTTAAAAATACCGGAGATTGTATTGGAGTACCGCTTCAAAAGGATCTTTATGGGGAGGGGTTCGATAAATCTGGGTTAGGGCTCCATAAAATCAGAATCGAATCTTACAAAGGTCTTATGTTTGGCACGTGGAATGACGAAGCCGAGCCTTTAGTAGATTTTTTAGGTGACTTTAAATGGTATCTTGATATTTTAGCAGGCCGGGCGGAAATGGAAGTCATCGGGCCGCCGCAAAGATTTATCATCCAATCAAACTGGAAAATTGGTGCCGATAATTTTGTAGGTGACTCCTATCATACCATGGTTACTCATGGTTCCATTGTTAAATTGGGAATGGTCCCAAGTTCGACTTATTCGAAAAAAGGCTATCAAATCTATACAAAAAACGGGCATGGGCTAAATCTTGGCACACCGAATCCTGATTTTGCTTTTCCGGAAGAACTTAAAGACGAGTACAAGTCTAATTTAACAGAAGAACAGTATGACGTATTAGCTAATCTAAAAAATATGATTGGCAATATCTTTCCTAATCTATCATTCTTAATTTCTCATACGAAAGTAAAAGGTCAGTTGATCTCAAATACCTCAGTCCGCCTTTGGAGACCGGTTGATGTGGATAAGATGGAGGTCATTACTTGGTTTTTAGTAGAGAAAAACGCTTCAGATGATTGGAAAAGACGTTCTCGAGAGTCGTTTATTTTAACGTTCAGTCCTTCAGGAATCTTTGAACAGGATGACACAGAGGTATTTACGGATATTACCGCTGCAGCCGCTGGTCGGATGCCATTCGTGAAAGGGCTTACCTATAATTATACGATGGGCTTACACCGGAAACCTGTAGCGGATTTTATTGGACCAGGAGTCGTTTTTGATGATAAATTCACAGAGGCCAATCAACGGAACTTTTATCGATACTGGCTCGATCTCATGACTTCTTGATTTTTTGTGAAGCTGGAGAGATTCTATTAAAACGATTGGAGGAGTCATGATGAGTTTAGAGAAGATGCTAGCAACCTATGAATTTGAACAATGGTTGTATGTAGAAGCTAAGTTGCTCGATGATATTGATTTTGATGGATGGTTTAGCTTGCTTCATCCTGACATTACCTATCAAATGCCGGTTCGAGTCAATAAGGAAGGGGTTGAACGTCCGGATTATTCCTTAGATATGTTTGCGTTTCATGATGATATTGAATTGTTGAAGATCCGCGTAGACCGTTTGAAAACAGATTACGCCTGGGCGGAAATTCCACCTTCACGGACACGTAGATCCGTCAATAATGTCCGGCTAATTGACTACATTCCAAATGAAAAAGCCGTTGTAAATAGTTATTTGACGATTTATCGAAGCCGAAGTACAGATATCCATCACGATTTAATTTCTGGGGAACGTCAGGATGAATTCACGTATGTGGATGGGGAATGGAAGCTGTCGAAGCGCGTATTCATTGTAGACCAAACCACATTAAATACAAGAAATCTCGCTATTTTTGTTTAATGGTTAAAGAGAAAGGGGCAGACTTGATGGCTCAGCTTAGCGGCAAATCTATTTATTTGACCGGAGGTGCCTCCGGTATTGGAAGGGCTGTCACCGAAGCATTTATCAAAGAAGGTGCAGCTGTTACGATCCTTGATAAGTCGGCAGAAGGATTACATGAATTGAAACAGCAATTTGGTGAAAAGGTTCAATGTATCGAAGGGGACGTAACGGTATATGAAGACCATGTTCGTGCAGTTGAAACTGCAGTAGAATCCTTTGGGAAGTTAGATGTTTTTGTTGCCAATGCAGGTGTTTTTGATGGATTTGCCAAGTTTGAACATGTTACCGCGGAAGCGATGTCAGCCGCATATGACCTGCTGATGGATATCAATGTGAAGGGTTATTTTAATGGGGCAAAAGCTTCGGTTGCGGAGCTTAAGAAAACATCCGGGAATATGATTTTTACTGTTTCTGGGGCAGGATTCTATCCAGATGGAGGCGGAGTCTGGTACACCGCGAGCAAACATGCTCAAATTGGTTTAATGCGTCAGCTTGCGTTTGAATTAGCTCCTGAAGTTCGAGTAAATGCGGTGGCCCCAGGTGGTACATTAACGGCATTACATGTTATTCCACCACTGCAGCCATTCGTAAAGATCGTTGATAATGAAACGAAAGAGAAGAGCATTAAAAAACGGAATCCACTGCAAATTGCGATGAAATCTGAAGATCATGTGGGAGCCTATATCCTGCTTGCTTCAGAACAGGCGCGTGCTATCACGGGTGAAGTGATTTCTAGCGACGGAGGATTGGCTGTTCGCGGGCTTGGTTAATTAGTGAAATAACTAACTGAGGGGATGGTTAAATGACTGAATCATTGACCGAAAAAAAACCGTTAGCTGGAAATAACGTCATTAATCAAATTGCATTTGTTGTTCGGGATATTGAGCTGGCATCAGAAGCATTTGCTCACCTTCTGGGTATACCGAAACCAAACTGGTTCTTAACGGGTAATCGTGAAATTTCAAAAGTCACTTTTCGCGGTCAGCCAAGTGATTCCCGCAGTAAGCTCGTATTCATGAATACACCCACAGTGCAAATTGAATTGATTGAACCAGATCAAGAACCTGGGGTCATGCGTGAATTTTTGGATACGGTAGGTGAAGGAATTCATCATTTCGCCTTTGACGTGGATTCCATTAAAGATAAACTTCCTGTTTTTGAGGAAAATGGTTATCCATTGCTCCAAAGCGCAGAATTTACTTCCAGTGATGGAAGATATGTATATGTCGATACCTTAAAGAGTCATAAGACACTAATGGAGCTCTTAGAAAGTGCTGAGCCGAGAGACACGGCTCCTAAAACTGGTGTCTTCTCCCCGTTATTAGGAACGAATAAAATAGAGCAGCTTGCTATTGTCGTAAAGGATCTTGATGCTGCTGCAGAAGAGTACTGTAAGTTATTAGGTGTAAAAAAACCTCCTGTTATTAAGTCGGGTCCAAGTGAGCTTACTCAAGTTGTTTTTGAAGGAAAACCAACTGAGGGTAAGTCCAAATATATGTTTATTCATACCCCTTTACTTCAACTTGAATTAATCGAGCCAGGGGATTCACCAAGTACGTGGAAGAAGCACCTGGAAACACAAGGAGAAGGGGTTCCACCATATTTCATTTTTGGTAAATGATCTGGATGAAAAAGTGAAGTTAATGGAAGATATGGGCTATCCAATTATTCAAAGGGGAAATTTCTGGAATGGCAAAGGAAGGTACGCTTATATGGATACCACCTCTACATATAAAGTAATTATTGAACTGCTTGAAAGATTTTGATTGGCAAGAAAAACGGACTTGTGACAAAAGTCCGTTTTTCTTTTACATCCACCAGTATAATAATTGCACTCGCTAATATGATGTTAGGGAAGAGGTGATTGAATGACGGTACATGTCGTTGGTACTGGTGAAAATCTATGGTCTATTTCCCAAAGATATAATGTGTCACTTCATACCATCCTAAGTGTAAACGGGTTACCATCTCCCACAGCCCTTGTTCCCGGTCTGGCTCTTTATCTTCCGGATAATTCTCTGCCAACCAGAGCTTATCAAATAAAAGCTGGTGATTCCCTGTGGGAAATAGCCCAGCGATTTAATTCGAATCTTTCCTTGATTGGTACAGCTAATCCGGGTATGAATCTAAATCAACTTCACATCGGCCAGATTATTAACATTCCTTCCCCGGTCAAATTAGCCGTCCGGACGATTGGTTTTTTTGTTCCTTCGGGGCCTAACCTTTCCCTATTGGATTCATTATCCAATCAACTCTCTTACGTCGCGGTCGTGAACTATGCGTTTACCAATGAGGGATACGCTTTTTCTCAAATAGATGATACTGCCATTGTAACAAAGTGCAGGCAATTAAATATGACCCCATTATTAATGATCCGGAACTATATTGCCAGTGGCTTTAGTGCTGAGTTGGCAGGAGGGGTTCTTGGAAATCCAGCCTATCGACAGAATTTAGTTGCTAGCATCGTCAATCTTACAATTAGTAGAGGGTTTGGAGGGGTAAGCCTTGACCTTGAATTTATTCCTCCGGCAAGACGAGATGATTTTACTATGTTTTTACAAGAATTAAAGAAACAATTAGGAGATTTACTATTAAATGTTAACGTCCACGCCAAAGCAGCCGATTTACCGACCAATCGGATTGTGGGGGCTTATGATTACGGGGCAATTGGAACTGTGACAGATCTTATGTCGGTCATGACAATCGATTATGGCTACCCTGGAGGCCCGCCTGATCCAATCTCACCCTACGGATGGGTAGAACAAGTGATTAAGTATGCCCTTACGCAAGTTAGCCCGAAAAAATTGTTAATGGCTCTTCCGTTGTATGCCTATGACAAAGTGGTTACTACCCATGCCACGCAAGGATTGTCTGTACTTAGTGCGCAAAATAAAGCCATTTCAGTCGGAGAATCAATTCAGTTTGACGAAAAAGCGAAATCACCATGGTTTCGTTATTGGTCCGGCAACGAGGAGCACGTTGTTTGGTTTGAGGACATCCGCAGTTATTTGGAAAAGTATAAGCTGCTCGATATATACGGCTTATCTGGAACAACTTTCTGGCAAATCAGTTTGCCGGCACCTCAGAATTGGGCATACCTAAATAGGAATCTAACAATTATAAAAAGTACGATTTAGTTTTACGTTTTCATAAAAGTGGTATACAGCTAACTAAATAAAAAGTTAGTTATAGTAAACAATAAACAAAATAGATGCGAGAATCTGTTCCCGCTGCCCGCCCATTTTTCCATTTTGAAACCAAACATGTTCGAGTTCGTATATAAATCAACTATCGATAAGAAATAAAGGTGATGTAGTAGTAATGGAAACAAGAGATGAATTATTGAATCAACTATCCGTCATAGAAAAATGGGAAAAAGACCAAAGTGGTTTGTGGATTTGGGAGCGGCTGGGACGGCTTCCGTTTAAGCTGCTGGATAAAATCACTCCGACATTCATTCACAATAAAGTGGGGAGCTTGCTTGAAGAAATCGGTTCCTATATCCAAACGGGCGGCAGCTACCTAATTAAAAAAGAGACGATTTTCAAAAAAGTAGAAGAAGAAATAGGGAAGCCGATCAACGATGTAGCAGATATCAAAGATATCCCTATAACGACTATGTCTAAGTTGAGCCAAGAGCTTACAAAGCAGAGGAAGAAGTTTGCTGCCATTCAAGGAGCGAGCACAGGTATCGGAGGGATTTTTACACTTGCTATTGATATCCCGGCTTTAATCGCTATTTCCTTAAAAACACTGCAGGAAATTGCCATTATTCATGGTTATGACCCAAACGATCAAAGTGAGCGGGTGTTTATGGTGAAATGCCTGCAGTTTTCTTCAGCTGATATTGTTGGAAAACGCGCCATCCTGAATGAGCTCTCCAGCTATTCTGGGCAAGGAAGCAGATCGGATGAAACGATTTCTCAGCTCCAAGGCTGGCGGGAGGTTGTCTATACGTACAGAGATCAGTTTGGCTGGAAGAAGCTGTTTCAAATGGTCCCGATTGCAGGGATCATTTTCGGAGCGTTTACAAACAGATCGATGATTCATGATTTAGGGGAAACAGGGATGATGCTGTATGGGAAAAGAAGAATTCTTGAGAGGTTAGACCAGGTTTGAGACAGTAATAGAGAGGTGCCCCATAAAGTTGATACTTTAGGGACACCTTTTGTTATTTTTGATTGTCCCGGTCGTTGTTGTTCCCAGTTACACTGTTGACCGCGTTGCTCGTAGCATCGACTGCTTTCATGGCAACATTCTCAGTTGTTTCTAAGGCATTATGAACCGTTTCAAATGCAGAACCGGCGGTATTCTTTAGGCTGTCCGCAATACTATTGTTGTTTTGTTGATTTTCTTTATTATTTTGATTCGTCATGATTCTTCACCCCCTAAACAGAAATAGGATGTGTAGGATTTGATTATTTATTCAAAACTAATTAAACGAAAAAATCGATGGATGTGGTTCGGTTGCATCGTATTTTTATGCAAGGAAATAAAGGTTAGTAGAATAAGTAGTGTTGTTTTACAAATAATAACAAATCCAATGAGCATATTTGCCTAAGGTGTGGCGTAGCTATCTGAGAAAAAAAGAAAAGGAAAATTGGATGAGGACTATCGCAGCTTTATTTTCATTACTTATGCCAGGGTTTGGTCAAATCTATAATCGGCAATTTATAAAGGGAGTTATTTTTGTTATCATTGAACATTTTGATAATATGACCGGGAAAATAAACAAAGCCATTCAGCTTGATTTAAATGGCTTTCACCATCAAGCACTAGAGACGGTTATATATGATGGTATGTTATTTTATCCAGGCTTTTATGTATATGCCATATGGGATGCTTGGTATTATGCAAAAAATGGTGCCGATAAAACCAAAACCTCGATTCCCTTTATTATTGGCGGGTTTTTAGGAGAATTCGGTGCTCTATTTGCTTCTAAACTGGCATATCCTGCTTTAACAGTAGGATTGCTAATGATTATCCCGAGCCTGATCGGGATAATCCTTTTTTGGAAGGAATAGATGCAAAGGGACGGTTCTTCTGCTTCTAAGAAGCAAAAGAACCGTCCCCGTGATTCCGTTATTCGTTAATAAATGACAACCGGCTCATGTGTGCTGAGATTGTTATAGACGGTTTTCATGATACTAGATGGTGTATTGACGCAGCCGCCTGAACCTGCATTTAGGTAGGCTTTGCTTGACCAGTTTGTCCGCCAGCTGGCATCGTGGAACCCTTGTCCGCTGTTGGTGAAAGGCGCCCAATATTGGACTTCCACTTCATATGAGCCACTGCCTACGTGGGAGCCCCTGAGTGTAGATGGTGTTCGTTTGTAAAGAATGTACCATACTCCTTTTGATGTATCTTCACCCGTGCTGTGTTTGCCGGTCACGACATTGGTTGTAACGACTAATTTTCCATTTTTGTAAATCCAAATCTTCTGTTCGGCAATCGATACTTCAGCGTAGGTATCGCCAATGCCATTGTTTGAGGTCGTATTATAACCATAGCCTTCACCACTCCAGCCATGCCCAATAATATTAGAAGCAGAAATGGATTTCTCTCCCTTTTCGAAAGCATCCTTAAGCCGGGCCGCTTCCTTGTCCTCATCTAATGCCCAGCCATAGCCTTCTCCTTTAACCGAAATGACTGAACCTGAATGGGTCTTGAATTGGAAATTTTTATCTAATGTCGATTGAGTATTATTAATGTCGGAAATCTTGTTTTTGATATCAGATGCATCAATGGAAACCTGCAAATCTTTTGTCACCGCAGCGGTTTTAATTAAATCGCTCGCTTTTAAGGAATAAACCTGGCCTTGTACCTTATAATCCACGTTTCGCTGCAGAAGTTCCTTGAGCTTGTTCTCTTCATTTTTTATAACTTGACTGTCTTCTTTGATTGGCTCCTTAAAGACAGGATTCAAATGGATATCACGCTTATATTCCTGTTTTTCATAGTCCTTTAATAGACTAGCAATCTCATATTGCTCTCCACTCATGCTTTTAGAGACGACAATTTTACCTTGCTGTAAATGAACTTCGGCATCTTGTGGTGCTTTTAAACTTTTGTTCATGGATATAAGCTTTTCTTCGACTTGTTTCTTCATTGTCTGGCTGCGATACTGATCCATTTTGCTGGGCATTAATGAATAATTTTTGGCCTTTGAAGAAGGAAATAGCGTCTTCTGGTTTGCTAATATTTTTTTGACAGCTGGCAAATCTTTTTCTGTAAATTCCATTTTCGTATCTTGTCCATCTAAAATTTGCTGCTGTCCAACGTATACTTCATTGGTTAATACAGAAGTTTTTAATGTTTTTAATGCTTCGTCTGCCGTTAGTCCACTGACTTTTATGTCATTAATCTTTATATTTGCATTAAAGTGGTTTGCCTGATAATAGCTGATTCCGCCCAAAATAATCGCCATGATTACGATGACACCTGGTGTGATAAACTTCCAGTTTTTATACCATTTAACTGGTTTTAACCGTTGCCTATCAATTTCCACTGTTTCGCTTACTGAACTTTCCATAAAGATTCCCCCTCAACCGGTGACCCAGCAATCAACGTCAACCGACTTTACTTTTCGCATTAAATCAAACATTACAATTATATTACAACTTTCTTAAAATAACCTTAAATATTTATTACTAACATTCTACAAAATTTTTTTGTGTAAAATTGTCGTAATTTGTAAATTTCGTCAAATTTTTCTGTTTTTTTATAAAAACACCTATAAATATGCAGTAACTCCTTGTTTTATGACTAAAAAATAGTCCGACTTACCATATTTGTGACATAGGAGATTATAGTTGAATCTGACCATAAGCCGTGGTATAGTAATACAGTCAAATAAATGACCATAATACTAAAACAGTCAGTCAGATGTAATGTTTATAGCAACGACCGTCTTTTACAATGTTTCTATCGGTCTATCAGAAGATGTTTTCTTTTTTTATTCCAAATTGACCGAATGGTGATTTTGGTCAGAATGATTTAAAAAAATACTATCAATGAGGTGAATACGATGAAATCTTTCACATCGGTGAAAAGTGAATTTATGAGGATCCTTCGCACGCGCAAATTGCTAATCGCTATTATCGGTGTGATGACGATTCCGGTGCTTTACAGCGGAACCTATTTATGGGCCTTTTGGGATCCATACGCTCATTTAGACCGAATGCCTGTGGCGATTGTCAATAACGACCAAGGTGCGGACTATAATGGGGAGAAGTTAACGATTGGTAAGGATTTAGTTCAAAATTTAAAGGAGAAAAAAAGCTTTAATTGGGAGTTTGTCAGTGCAAGCAAGGCAAAACAAGGCCTGGAAAAGCAAGATTATTATTTAGAAATCGAAATTCCTAAAGATTTTTCAAAAAATGCGACCACCCTGCAAAGTGATCATCCTGAAAAATTAAATCTGATTTATACGGTTAATGAAGGGAATAACTATTTATCATCGAAAATTGGTGATTCCGCGATTGAAAAAATAAAAGAGGAAGTGTCGAGCTCTGTCACGAAAACCTATGCCGAGTCCGTTTTTGACAGTTTAAAAGATGTCGCTAATGGGTTGAACAAGGCGAGTGATGGTGCTGGAAAGCTTTATAATGGTATTTCCGATGCTAAAGATGGTGCCGGAACTTTAAGGGATGGAATTACCACTGCCGGCAGCGGTACTGCAAAATTAACGGATGGAGCAAAATCCGTCGATGATGGGGCCAAAACCATTAAGGGAAACCTTGAAGTTTTAGCAGAGAAGTCGGTTGCTTTTTCAAATGGAGTGGCTTCAGCTTCGGCTGGCTCTAAACAGGTTCAAACCGGATTAGAGCAATTTAGTACTGGTCTCACACAAATGAAGGATGCCAACACCAAGTTATTGACAGGTGCGACTCAAGCAGAAGCGGGCACGAAGCAATTATCGGATGGGTTAGCGTCAGCCGCTGCCAATCTGCCTAGTCTGCAAACTGGTTCAAAGCAGCTGCAAGATGGTTCTTCGCAACTCGCTGCATCCATCGATAAATGGAAGACCGGGGCAGACCAAACAAAGGCTGGCGCAGATACTGTAAGCCAAGGACTGGAGCAGCTGCTCGGTCAAGTAAGCAGCATGGAAGCTAGTACGACTGACCCAACTGAAAAGGCACAATTGACTGCTTTAAAGGACAGCTTGACACAACTGTCACAAGGCAGCCAGCAGGTGGCTGCGGGTGTAGGCGGTTTGTCTAGCAGTGCTGAGCAAATTAAGCAAGGCGCAGGTTCCTTAGCAGCCGGTGCAACCCAGTTGAATCAAGGACAGGGCCAATTAGCTGATGGGATTAACCAATTGTCCGTTGGAGCCAAACAGGTACTAGACGGCCAAGGACAGTTAAAGCAAGGTTTGGCTCAGTTTGGCTCTAAGCTTGATGAAGCGCAAACAGGCTTCGGCCAAATTGTGAATGGCTCAAGCAGCCTGACATCTGGTTTAGGACAATTAGCATCAGGCTCTACACTTTTGAAAAATGGAACAAGTCAGCTGGCCCAAGGGGCGAATCAATTAGCTGCCGGTACCACATCGCTTTATACCGGTCAAAAAGACTTAAATACCGGAATGACCAAGCTTGCGGATGGTTCATCAGATTTAACGAGCGGTATGGCTAAACTGGCGGATGGCTCAAAAGAATTGAGCAATCAATTGGATAACGGGGCAAAGGATGCCAGTGATGTTAAAGCGAATAACCGTGTGTATGATATGTTTGCTAAACCCGTTAGTCTGAAGGATACGAAGATGAATCACGTTCCAAACTACGGCAGCGGCTTGGCACCATATTTCTTGTCACTAAGCTTGTTTGTCGGTGCGCTAATGTTGTCGGTTATTTTCCCAATGTTTGATCCGGCTACCGAACCGAAGAGTGGATTTGGCTGGTTCATCGGAAAAGCAGGGGTTATTTTAGCTGTGGGGATTGGCCAGGCGCTGTTAGCGGATGCCGTGTTATTGATGGGTCTAGGGCTCGAAGTTAAGAGTGTTCCCTACTTTATTATGTTAAGTATCATTACAAGCTGGACCTTTATGGCAATTATCCAGTTCCTTGTTACAGCACTTGATAATCCTGGACGTTTCTTAGCGGTTATTTTCTTGATCCTGCAGTTAACAGGCAGTGCGGGAACGTATCCAATCGAACTTAGTCCGAATTTCTTACAACATATCAATCATTACTTGCCAATGACCTACTCCATTTCTGGTTTTAGGGCGGTCATTTCAACCGGCGACTATGGATTTATGTGGACTAATATCGGGCATCTTGCCGTATTCTTTGTTTTATTCCTAGCAGCTACATTGACATTCTTTATCGTGAAATTCAAACGTCAGCCTCAAAGTGCAGTGTGATGCATGGGGACGCATGGGGACGGTTCTTCTGCTTCGGAAGCAGAAGAACCGTCCCTTTGTTTTTTCATTTTTATGATAAAATGATAGAAGAAATACGAAATGGGGGTGGGGAAGTGTTTTCGTTTTTAAAACAAAAAGCAGTTCATCTTTTTCCGGGTTATTTTGCACTGGTTATGGCTACGGGGGCACTCTCTATCGGAACCTATCTGCTTGGTATGGATTTGATTGCGAAGATTTTACTTTATTTTAATGTGGCCGCTTATATTAGTTTATGGGTCCTAACGCTTACTCGGCTAGTTTGCTATTTTCCTAGGATGGCTGCCGATTTGATGAGCCATTCGGTTGGCCCTGGCTTTTTTACGTTAGTCGCAGGAACCAGTATGTTTGGCTGCCAGCTTATTATGATGACGAATCTTTATACGGTTGCCATGTATTTATGGGGGCTCGCGATTCTTTTATGGGTCGTGATTATGTATACTTTTTTCTCAGCGGTTACGATTCGCAAGGATAAACCAGCGTTAGCTGAAGGAATTAATGGGGCTTGGTTGATTGTTGCAGTTGCAACTCACTCAATTTCCATTCTGGGTACGCTGCTGGTACCCCATTTGGAGCGTGGCCATGATGTTGTCTTGTTTTTTACGTTATGTATGTATTTTCTTGGTTGTATGTTGTATCTAAATATTATTACGTTGATTTTTTACCGCTTTACCTTTTTAAAGCTTGATCATTCAGCCCTGACACCTCCCTATTGGATTAATATGGGGGCGGTTGCGATTACTACGTTAGCAGGTTCTTCGCTCATTTTGAATGCCAAGTATTGGCCATTGCTAGTTGAAATTACTCCTTTTTTAAAAGGGTTCACGTTGTTTTTCTGGATTATGGGTACCTGGTGGATTCCGTTGATGTTTATTTTGATGATCTGGCGTCATCTTTATCATCGTTATCCTTTATCGTATGATCCACAGTTTTGGGGAATGGCGTTTCCGCTGGCGATGTATACGACGAGTACCTATCAGTTGTCTAAGGCACTGGGGGTTCCATTTTTAACGGTGATTCCTCGGTTTATGGTTTATATTGCACTGGCTGCCTGGGTATTCGTGTTTTTGGGCATGATATATCATTTGTTTTTTCGTAGTATTCATTACTCCAAGTCAGTGGAGGAGAAAAGCTTGTAGAGCGGTGCTTCTACGAGCTTTTTTCAATGGAATAGATTCATTCTCATTTACTTTAAGATACGGTGAACCGTCGCATAAATAACGGCAGCTTAAAATATCAGTTCAACATCGGACAAGGCAAAGCCAAAAGAGCGAGGTATTGTCCGAAGTGGAGCCAACTTCAGACAGGGAAGAGCCAAAAGAGCGAGGTGGTGTCCGAAGTGGAGCCAACTTCTGACAGGGAAGAGCCAAAAGAGCGAGGTGGTGTCCGAAGTCGAGCCAACTTCTGACAGGGAAGAGCGAAAAGAGCGAGGCGTTGTCCGAAGTCGAGCCAACTTCAGGCAGGGAAGAGCCAAAAGAGCGAGGTGGTGTCCGAAGTCGAGCCAACTTCAGACAAGGAAAGAGCCAAAAGAGCGAGGTGGTGTCAAAAGTTGAGCCAACTTCAGACAGGGAAGAGCCAAAAGAGCGAGGTGTTGTCCGAAGTGGAGCCAACTTCAGACAGGGAAGAGCCAAAAGAGCAAGGTAGTGTCCAAAGTGGAGCCAACTTCAGACAGGGAAGAGCCAAAAGAGAGAGGCGTTGTCCGAAGTCGAGCCAACTTCAGACAGGGAAGAGCCAAAAGGGCAAGGTGGTGTCCGAAGTCGAACCAACTTCAGACAGGGAAGAGCCAAAAGAGCGAGGCGTTGTCCGAAGTCGAGCCAACTTCAGACAGGGAAGAGCCAAAAGGGCAAGGTAGTGTCCGAAGTCGAGCCAACTTCAGACAAGGAAAGAGCCAAAAGAGCAAGGTGGTGTCCGAAGTTGAGCCAACTTCAGACAGGGAAGCGCTAAAAAAGCAAGGTGGTGTCCGAAGTCGAGCCAACATCGGACAAGGAAGCCAAAAAAGCGAAGTGTTGTCCGAAGTTGAGCCAACATCGGACAAGGCAAAGCCAAAAGAGCGAGGGGTGTCCGAAGTCGAACCAGCATCGGACAAGGGCAAACCAAAAAAGTGCGATGTTGTCCGAAAAAATACCAAATAAGCAAATACTCCGTTAAAAGTTGCCCCGTATTTTTTATGAAAAACTGCCGGTTAAATAGGTGCGGTGAACCTTACCACAAGAGAATGAGGTTTTTGGGAGCTAAGCTGGTTCCCAACTAGCATGATTGAACAGCAGTTTCTTAGAGCAAGTAAATGAATAAAATAAAAGACTGTCGAAGGTTTTTCGACAGCCTGGCAAGAGAACGTCTCTTGTCTTTTTTTGGTTTTTTTAGTGGATAAAGATACTTAAGATTAACACAATGATTAATCCGACAACAGAGTTGGTTAATTCAGATAATCCCCATGTTTTAAATGTATCCTTAATTGATAGATTAAATGTTTCCTTGAACAGCCAGAAAGCTGCATCGTTAACATGTGTAATCGTATTACTTGCAGATGCCGTTGCCAGTACCATTAATTCAGGACTTACATGGAAGGTTGGGATAAGGGGCCCAACGATACCTGCCGCTGTAATGGCGGACACTGTTCCTGCTCCGGTAGCTAGCCGTAAAATAACGGTAATAATCCATGCAAGGATAAACGGAGAAAGTGATGAATGACTCATCAAATCTGCAATATAAGCACCGATTCCTGTATCTGCAATAACTTGTTTAAAAGCACCACCTGCGCCGATGATAAAGACAATCATTGCAACCGACGAAATAGCAGATGAGAAGGAACCCATTATTTCATTCATGGTGCGTTTACGCTTAATACCAAAAACGTAGACTCCTACAAATACAGCAATCAACATACTAATAATGGCACTGCCAAAGAAACTAATAAGGCTGAAAGCAAAAGTATCCGGTTTCACCCAAATTTTCAAGATTGTTGCAATAATCATAATGAATGCTGGAATCAAAGGAACAAAAATACTAATTCCAAAGCTAGGCATTTCTTCTTCAGTAAACACCTTTGATTTTCCTAGTAAAGTTGGGATAGGCGCATTTTTTATTCCTTTAAGGAGCTTAGGCAAAATAACACCGGAACAAATAATCGTTGGAATAGCTACAATAAATCCATAGATATAGGTCAAACCTACATCTGCATTATAGGCTTGTACTAATGCTGTAGGTCCAGGTTGCGGAACAAATAGACTATGTGCCGTGGTTGTGGCAGCAATCATCGACATTGCTAATGGCAGAAACGGAATTTCTGCTTCTTTTGCAATACTAATGATTAATGGAGCTAGAATGATGAAGGCGACTTCGTAAAACATGGAAATACCAAAAATAACTCCTGCAACCATGATTGCCCACTGGATGTTTTTCTTACCAAACTTTTTGATAAGTGTTTGAGCAACTCGTTGAGCAGCTCCTGAATCTTCCATGAGCTTTCCAAGCACGACCCCGAATCCGACAATTAGTGCCAAACTGCCGAGCGTACCCCCAAACCCAGTTTGGATGGATGTAACTAATTTGTCTAAAGGTTCTCTTTCTAATATACCGAGAACTAGTGCCGCAATAAGCAATGCTAACATACTATTAATCTTAAACTTAATATTTAAGAGCAGCATTAATGCTATTGCAACTCCGACCCATACTAGTGACATGCTGTACTGCCTCCCGTTGTCTGAATTTATTTTATACTGTGAAAATTATACAAATATAGTTGGGTTTTGTAAACGCTCTTTTTACAAAAGTTCGAAAGCTGGTCCGGCTGTCAAGCACCAAGCTATCAAGTTAAGTAAGAAATTCCACCCACAATTTAAGGGATTTTTCAAATAGCTGTGTGATATAACATCATTCTTTAGTCCTAAACAATATCTCATAATGATTTAGATATTATACTGCAGTGGTTCTAGGCGAAATTTTAAAAATGTATGGAACAAGTGAATGAATAAATAGAGAATAAACATTCATTCATTACCTCTTAGATATGTACAAGGTTTTCAAATGAGATATAAACACTAATTTTGTGTTGATTATTTCCAATTTATTCAGTATTTACGCCCAAGCTATCTCTTATTATGATAGAACTATATAACTAGTAGATTTTCCTTAAAAAAAGAGAATGCTAGCACACTAGTTTTATATTCAGATATAAGGGAGAGGAAATAAACTATCATGAAACATGCAGCAAAGTGGGCTCGCTCGTTTTTTTCTGTTGTTGTGCTGATCAGCGTTCTTGCAACGGGCCATTCGACGGCTTGGGCGTATGGACTTATGCAGCCAGCGACCAGCGCAAATTTAAAAGGAATTGATGTATCACATTGGCAAGGAACCATTGACTGGAATAAGGTTAAAAACTCAGGAATAGCCTTCGTATATGCAAAGGCATCTAAAGGTGCAACCGGTACCGACGAGATGTTTTCTGCTAATGTGCAGGGAGCACGGGCAGTATCACTGCCAATCGGTGCATACCACTACGCAACTCCGAGTGCACCATATAACCCTGACCAAGCAAAGGCTGAAGCGCAAAATTTTGTTAACGTGATGAAAAATGGAGGAATGGGCGATTTTGGGGATATCATGCCTATTCTTGATTTAGAAGAACCTGCCGCAACTGGAACACTAACATCGGATGAAATAGCCAGTTGGGCCAGAGTTTTTATCGATACGGTGAAGTCACTGACGAATCGTCAGGTAATGATCTACTCTGGTGATTGGTTTGTAGAGCAGTACAACGATTTTGGAGGTAAGCTTTCAGATATTCCCGTGTGGATTGCCGCATGGACACGGTATGGGAATACTCAGCCGCCAGCAGTTGGAGGGTGGACCGAATGGACGGCTTGGCAGTATAGCGACCAAGGTATAGTACCAGGAATATCGGGATATGTGGATTTAGATTATGGTCCAACATCGATTGACGCTTTGCGGGGATACCTAACAAATACTCCTTCAGTGCCGGCTGCTCCGAGTAACTTTAGCGCTAATCAATCTGCAAATTCTGTCCAATTAAACTGGAGCCCATCCATTAACGCGACTTCTTATCAGTTGCAGCGTAATGGAAATATAGAATACCAAGGTACAGCAACAAACTTTACAGATACAGCACTCTCGGAGAATACTACTTATGCTTACACCCTTACCGCAGTGAATGATCAAGGGCAAAGTACTCCGGTAAATCTATCCGTAACAACGAAAACTACTGCACAAACCGAGACAACTGTGACGGCTGGCAGCAGCCAATATAACACCGGCAGTTATGCGAAACTAACCACGACAGTAAAAGACGGTAACGGTAATCCTTTGAGTGGTGCCACGGTAGCATTGACCGTGAAAAATCCAAGAGGCAGCGTTACATCGGTTTCTGGTAAAACGGATGCTAATGGTACGTATTCCTATAGTTACTTCATAGCCAAAAATTTACGTGGAACATTTAATGTTACTGCAACTACTACCTTAGCAAATTACAATTCAAGCAGTGCGAGCACTGCGTTCAACGTTGTAAAGTAAAGGGTAACAGGATCAGGTAATAAACATAATAAACATGACGACAGGGCTTGGGTAAACTGGTACCCAATCAAGGGCACAGAAAAAAAAGAGTTAAGAAGCACTTAAGAGATGATTCCTATTTTGAATAGGGGTCATCTTTTTTAAATTCCATTGATAACGGTAATTGTTAGAGTAAACCATATATTTTGAGAAAAGACAAAAAAAATTTAAATAATACTAGTATACTAGTATGTAAATATGGTAATATCTCTGTGTAGACGTTTTATGTAAGAAAATGAAGGTGCTTACATTTAATAACTTAAGGGAGTGATAAAAAAATTATTAGAGATCTGACAATCATAATATTTTTTTACACTAATAAGTAAGCGATTTCAATTTACTAACTACAATAATAAGGAGGAAAAACATGTTTACAAAAGGAAGAACGATTGTATTAGTATTACTTTTCTTAGCTGGTGTTGTAAACTATCTGGACCGATCGGCCCTGTCGATTGCGGCCCCTTTTATTACTGAAGATTTACATTTATCCCCTACACAACTGGGTATCGTTTTTAGTAGTTTTTCTGTGGGATATGCTATTTTCAATTTTATTGGCGGAATGGCGTCTGATAAATACGGTGCAAAACTCACTTTGTTCGTTGCCATGGTTGTTTGGTCCTTATTCAGCGGTTCAATTGCATTGGCATTCAGCCTTACCAGCTTGATTGTTATCCGTGTTCTTTTTGGAATGGGGGAAGGGCCGTTATCGGCAACCATCAATAAAATGGTCAATAACTGGTTCCCTTCTGATAAACGAGCAAGTGCAATTGGTCTTGCGAATAGCGGTACACCACTAGGGGGAGCGATTTCCGGCCCTATCGTTGGAATTATTGCCGTGAATTATGGCTGGAAAATCTCTTTCATCCTCATTATGGTGATCGGATTATTGTGGGCAGCTGGCTGGTGGATTTTTATTAAAGATAAGCCTGCCGGGGAAAGCAAGCAAACTAATGGCTCCGCAAAGCCGGGACAAGATCTATCAGGTGAAAAAATACCTTTGACTTTCTATTTAAAACAAAAAACAGTGTTATTTACTGCCTTTGCATTCTTCGCTTATAACTATATTCTATTTTTCTTCTTAACTTGGTTCCCAAGTTACTTAACCGATGCTCGCGGTCTAAGTATTAAAGAAATGAGTGTCGTAACCGTTATTCCTTGGGTGTTGGGTTTCATTGGTCTGGCTTCAGGCGGCTTAGTCTCAGATTTTGTGTATAAAAAAGTAGGGAAAGCATTATTTGCCCGTAAAGTGGTATTGGTAACTTGCTTGTTTTTATCCGCCGTTTGTATCGGTATTGCCGGTCTCGTTACGACAACGGTATCTGCTGTAAGTTTAGTAGCATTATCTGTATTCTTCTTATATTTGACAGGTGCCATTTACTGGGCCATCGTCCAGGACGTTGTTGACCAAAAGAACGTAGGATCTGTCGGTGGGTTTATGCACTTCTTGGCTAATACCGCTGGAATTATTGGACCTACATTAACTGGTTTCCTTGTTGAGAAGTCTGGTACCTATACAGCAGCCTTTTTATTGGCTGGAGGATTAGCCGTTTTTGCTTCATTGGCTGTCATTAAGTTCGTTAAACCTATTACTAAAAAATATGAGTTGACAAAGAAAGCGATGTAAAACTGTAATAAATTGACTTGTATACAAGTATGCAAGTATAATGTAATTGAGATATACGAATCGAAATTAATTTTATGCCCATCTTTGTATACTAGTATCCTATAAAAAGAATTTATGAGAATGGAAGCTAATTTTTTTTCTTCTTTCTTTTTTTCTTACTTGTATACTAGTATTTAAAGAGAGAAGGGTATGGAGGAGTATTAGTGATGAAAGCGATCCAAGTCGTTAAACCAGGGCAGCTGGAAATAATAGAGAAAGAAATGCCACAGATTCAACACGAATATGAGGTTCTGATTCAAGTGAAGATGGCTGGTATCTGTGGTTCAGATGTCCATATCTATCATGGAACCTCACCAGTCGCTACCTATCCGCGAGTAATCGGACATGAAGTCACAGGCCAAGTAGTAAAGATTGGCGCAGACGTTACCTCCCTTAAGGTAGATGATCATGTTGTCATCGAACCGATTCTCACTTGTGGGGAATGCTATGCATGCCGATCTGGACGGCAAAATGTCTGTCAGAATTTAAAGGTTTTTGGGGTGCACATTGATGGTGGTTATCAGGAGTATGTCGTTGTCCCTGAAAAAATGGCTCACAAAGTTGACCCAACATTAGCTTGGAAGGAATCAGTCTTAGTGGAGCCCTTTACAATTGGGGCACAAGCAAATTGGCGTGGGGATGTCAGGCAGGGGGATATTGTATTTATCATGGGAGCCGGCCCCATTGGAATTTGTGCCTTGCAAATTGCCAAGTATAGAGGGGCGACCTGTATCATTTCAGATTTAAGTGAAGAAAAGCTGACCTATGCCGAAAGCCTTGGTGCAGATTTTATGATCAACCCGTTGAAAGAAGATATTTTTCAAAAAGTAAATGAATTAACCGAGGGAATGGGAGCGAATGTTGTCATTGATGCCGTATGTACACCAAAAACATTCGAACAAGCTGTCCAACTTGCATCGGTTGCTGGAAGAATTGTTGTGTTAGGATTTAGTGAAGAAAAGTCAGGGATTCCGCAGCTGGAGATTACGAAAAAAGAACTGACAGTCAGCGGATCCAGATTGCAAACGAACCAGTTTCCAGAAGTCATCGATCTTTTTAATCATAGAAAAATAGATACAAATAGCTTTGTTACACATACTTTTCCTTTCGAGCAAGTGAAAGAAGCGATTCAATTAATCGAAACTAATCCAGATGCAGTTAGAAAAGTTCATTTAGATTTTTCACGATAAAATGAGAAGGAGTGGCATCATGCAAATGACATGGAGATGGTATGGTGAAGGGAACGACTCGATTACACTTGACCATATTCGGCAAATTCCGGGTGTAATGGGAGCGGTTTGGTCTCTTCATGATAAGGCTGCAGGAGAAGAATGGGAAATGGAAAGAATCCAGGAGGTTGCGGACCAAATTCGCAGCAAAGGATTCAGCCCGGCTGTAGTAGAAAGCGTAAACATTCATGATGATATCAAAATCGGATTGCCTACCAGGGATAAGTATATTGATATTTATATCGATACCATTAAGAAGCTTTCTAAAGTCGGTGTGAAAGTGATTTGCTATAATTTTATGCCGGTTTTTGACTGGACAAGAACGGATCTATATAAGGAGTTGCCTGACGGATCCAACGCCCTGTTTTATGAAAAAGCTGCGATTACCGATGATCCAAAAGATATGGTTGAAAAAATCCTGGGCGGCGCCGGTGACTTTACAATGCCTGGCTGGGAACCGGAACGTATGGCTAAGTTGGACGAATTGTTTAAAGCGTATGAGGGAGTGACCGAAGACATTCTTTTCGACAACTTGAAATACTTCCTTGAACGAGTAATCCCTGTATGTGAAGAAGTTGATGTGAAAATGGCGATCCATCCGGATGATCCCGCTTGGCCGATTTTCGGATTGCCGCGTATTATTCGCAATCGGGATTATATCAGAAGATTCCTAGATTTAGTGGACAGCCCTTACAATGGCTTAACATTCTGCACAGGGTCATTAGGAACCAATCCTGAAAACGATTTACCGGCGATGATTCGCGAATTTCATGATCGGATCCATTTTGCACATATCCGAAATGTAAAGGTTTTTGAAAATGGCGACTTTATTGAAGTCTCTCACCGCGGCCAGGATGGAAGCGTCGATGTAGCCGAAGTTATCAAAGCCTACCATGAAAATGGATTTACAGGTTATGTCCGCCCGGATCACGGCCGTCACCTTTGGGGCGAGGAGAAACACTGCAGACCTGGTTATGGGCTGTATGACAGAGCGCTCGGAATTATGTACATGCTAGGTGTTTGGGACAGCCTGGAAAAAGAGAAAGGAAGAGAGCTAGGTGCTACAGTTAAACAGAAACAGCATAGTTAATGAAGCTGAGGCATGGAAAGAAATCGGAGTCGAACTTCCGCAATTTGATTTTAACCAGATTGCCAAAAACACAATAGAGAAGCCGCAGTGGGTACACTTTGGTGCCGGAAATATTTTTAGGGCCTTTGTTGCCAATGCTCATCAAAAACTGTTAAACCAGGGACAAGCGGAGACCGGAATTATCGCTGTAAAAACGTATGATTTTGACATGATCGACCGTTTAAATAAGCCGTATGATAACCTGACCCTGCTTGTGTCCATGAAAGCAAACGGCTCTTTTGAGAAGACCGTCATTAACAGCATTGTCGACACGATTGCAGCTGATTATAACAGGAAAGATGAATTCAACCGACTTGTCGGGATATTCGAAAATCCAAGTCTGCAGATGGCCAGCTTTACAATTACGGAAAAAGGCTATACCTTGACGAATCCATCCGGGGAGTTCATAGGCAGGGTTGAGAAAGATTTTGAAACTGGATTGAATCACCCGGTCCATGCCATGAGCATTGTCACATCGCTTGTCTACCGCAGATATTTGAAAGGCCAATATCCCATGACTTTCGTCAGCATGGATAACTGTTCGCATAATGGCGACAAGCTCAAAGCTGCCGTCTTGACGATTGCAAAGGAATGGCTCGAGAGGGGACATGTGGAGGAAGGATTTATTGCTTATCTCGAAGATGAAGGCAAGATCACCTTCCCTTTCACCATGATTGATAAAATTACACCAAGGCCATCTGAAAAGGTGAAAGAAGCTCTTGTTGACCAAGGGATTTCCGGCATGGACATTATAGTCACACCAAAAAATACGTATACGGCACCTTTCGTCAATGCAGAAGTAAGTGAATATCTTGTCATAGAAGATAAATTCACAAATGACCGTCCGGCTCTGGAGCAGGCGGGAATTATTTTTACAGACAGGGAAACGGTGAACAACATTGAAACGATGAAGGTAACCACTTGCCTGAATCCGCTTCATACAGCATTGGCTGTTTCCGGCTGTCTGCTTGGCTATACCTTGATTGCAGATGAAATGAAAGACGAAACACTGAGAAAATTTGTAGAAATGATTGGTTACCAAGAAGGATTGAAGGTAGTGGTCGACCCTGAGATTATCAGCCCGAAGGCATTCCTGGATGAAGTTTTGAACGAACGCTTTTCCAATCCTTATATCCCGGATACCCCGCAGCGCATCGCCTGCGACACTTCCCTAAAAGTAGGAATCCGCTTCGGTGAAACGTTGAAGTCTTATGTAAAAAGAGAGGACCTGAATCCAGCCGATTTGAACGCGATCCCGCTTGCCATTGCAACGTGGTGCCGCTATCTACTCGGCATTAATGATGAAGGAAAGCCATTTACTCTAAGTCCGGATCCTCAGCTTGAGACACTTCAAGCAGCTCTGGAGGGTGTTGCTTTGGGGAGTCCAACATCTAACATAAGATTGATCCTGTCCAATGAAGCCATCTTCGGAGTCAATTTATATGAGATTGGGCTGGGTGAGAAGATTGAGTCCATGTTCTATGAAATGCTTGCTGGTACAGGTGCGGTCCGCCGCACTTTGGAGAAGTATATCATAATGGAAAAGGAAAAAGTTAGCGGTAGATAGGAGCAGCTGGGCCATGAAGAGTTCATCATGGCCCCTTTCCTATTAATAAGTATCGGCCGTTTGAAGAGGAGTAAATAAACAAAACAGTCACAGGTGGGGAATATAATGAAAAAATTAAATGTATTGAAGAGAATATCCGAATGTGGTGTAGTCGCGGTTGTAAGAGCGGATTCCAAGGAAGAAGCCATTAAAATATCAGAAGCATGTGTAGAAGGCGGCATTCTAGGAATTGAAGTTACCTTCACTGTACAAGGTGCAGATCAAGTCATCAAAGAATTAGCATCAATTTATGGAGAAAATCCAGATGTCGTCATTGGAGCCGGGACAGTTCTTGATGCAACAACAGCAAGGGTCGCGATTCTTGCCGGTGCACAGTTTGTGGTTAGTCCGGCATTTGATGAAGATACGGCAAAACTATGTAATCTTTATCAAATTCCTTTTATGCCAGGATGCATGACTATCACTGAAATGAAGCATGCGTTAAAAGCAGGAGTCGATATTGTTAAACTGTTTCCAGGAAATGCATTTGGCCCTGATTTTGTAAAGGCAGTAAAGGCTCCTCTTCCACAAGTGAACATTATGCCAACTGGCGGAGTCAGCCTGGATAATGTGGATCAATGGATAAAAAATGGCTGTGTAGCTGTCGGAGTGGGTGGAAATTTAGTGGCACCGGCCAAGCAAGGGCATTATGACAAAATTACAGAATATGCAAAGCAGTATGTTCAAAAAGTACAGGAAGCAAGAGGGAACTACTGATGAATAAAATTGTTACTCTTGGAGAAATCATGTTTCGCCTGTCCGCAGATAATGGTGTCCGGCTTTTTCAGGCTGAGCCAAAAAGAGGCTGCAGATACGTTTAAAACATTACTTCCATTTGTTGATATATGCTCTTGCGGTGTATTGGATGCCGTTTATATTCTCGGCATTGATCAAGCAGACCATTCCTTATCTAAAGAGGATAAATTGAAGCTGCGTTTGCGAATAATGGACTAGGAAAAGTAGTCCGTTGGTTGACTTAAATTATACGCAGAAGTAGAATTTGGTATACAAGTATACTAAAAAACACAAAGCAAAGAGGTGTCCATTTTGGGCCTAAATAGTATCTCTTCTCCCAACAGAAATACACTTGGGAAGGCAGCTTATGCCAAAATCAGAGAAGAAATTATTACTTTAAACTTCAAGCCTGGACAAATGTTATCAGAAAGCGAACTAGCAGCTGCTTTAGGAGTAAGTCGTACTCCCATTCGTGAGGCTTTTCTAAATCTTCTGCAGGAAGAGTTGCTTGAAATCCTTCCACAACGGGGGGCACGTGTTGCTTTGATATCGGTAAAGAAAGTGGAAGAAGCCAGATTTGTAAGAGAAAGTTTGGAAATAAGTGCTTTTAAATCAGTAGCGAGAAACTGGGATGCTGATGATTTACGTTATAAGGAGATTCAAGCAAAAGCGTTGGAATTAATTGAAAAACAACATAAAGCCGCTTTAAAGGGAGAAAGTATTGAATTCATGCAGCATGATGAGACATTCCATCAACTTTTTCTGGAACTAGTGGAAAACCAAACATTAATTTCTGTTGTTTCACAAATGAGAGGCCATTTGAACCGGATGCGATATTTAGAGTTAAAGACTCCAAACCATATGGAAAATGTGGTAAGTCAGCACCAAACTATTCTTAAGGCCGTTTCTTCTAAAAATGAGGAGAAAACAGAGAAATTATTGCTGCACCATTTTAGCCATAAACAAGACGAATTACCAGAAGTAATAGAAAAGTATTCAGAGTATTTTAGCTTTTAACTAGGAGAGAGGTAAAATCTGATCTAATATGTTAAATAGAAAAATCGACAGGCAGATCTGCCTGTCGATTTTTTTATTTAAATTTAAATTTAAACTGTCATTTTTACGGATCTCGTCTTCGTGCTTGGATATTTAATAGGACGTACAAAACGAATTACGGATAAGGAAGCAAAGATAGCCAATCCGCCTGCAAGTAAAAAGGCTGATGTGAATGAACCAGATTTATCAACTAGGAACCCGGTTAAAGCTGGTCCGATGATTCCAGCCGTATTTGCCAAGAAGTGCATGAATCCACCAACTGATCCAACACTGCTTTGCTCCACAACGTCCTGGACGATGGCCCAGTAAATCGCTCCAGTTAAATATAGGAAGAATACCGAAAATGCAACCAAGGTTACTGCGCTGACGGTTGTTGTGACAAGGCCAGCACCTCCGATACAAACAGCTGAAATAAATAGACAAGTGACTAGCACAACTTTTCTTGAGAATAATACACCTTTTTTTGTGAATTTTTTGAAAACAAGGTCTGAAACAAATCCGCCGGATGCAAGTCCGATGAATCCCACAATCCAAGGTATCATTGTAATGATACTCATATCCTTAACATCCATATGACGGGCATCTACCAAATAACTAGGAAACCAAGTTAAGAAGAAGAACAAAATATAGTTATAGGAAAAAAACGCAAATGCTGTAAATAAAACTGTTTTTTGTTTTAAGTAAAAGGTTAATGGGCGTTTTTCTTGTGGGACCTGCTTGTCGTTTACAACAGTTGTTTTTTCTTCTGATGCAGCTGGTTTTTCTTTAACAAATTTCCACCAAAAAACAGTCCAAACCAGACCAATCACCATAATCAGAAGAAATGAAATTTTCCAGCTGGAAGTAATGGCAATAAACCCTACAATCGGACCTGAAATGGCACCGCCAAGTGGTGTTCCGCTATTGGTTAACCCCACTGCTGACGCACGCTGATCAGCGGGAAACCAGTTATTGACCATTTTACTGATTGTTGCTGAAAGCGGGCCTTCGCCCATCCCAAATAAAATACGAATGACAATTAAACTAGCGAATCCAACCGCTAATGCAATAGCACCACTAAATAATGACCAAACGACCATGGCAACGAACAAAGTGAGTTTTGCTCCGTATTTATCAGACGCCATTCCGCCAATAAAGTTGAAAATGGCATATCCAACAGAGAAACTGCTAAAGATTAGTCCCATCTGTGTTGCTGATAATGATAGATCTTCTTTTATAAATGGAGCACCAATGGATAATGCAGAACGATCCAAATAGTTAATTACGCCTGCTAAGAATAATAGAACTAGCACAGGCAGTTTATCTTTTGTGAACATTTTTGATAACATTGATTTACCTCCCCAAAGTTTGTTAGCGCTTTCTCTTAATTGAAAGAGGAATTCCTCTTTAATCATAAATGAAACTTCTATTCAAAATCTTAAGCTATTATACTTCGACAACAGCCTTAATTACCTTGGCCTCAGGGGTTAACCATTCTTCAAATTGATTGATCATCTCATCAAAGCTTGTACGATGTGTAATATACGATTCGATATTTACTCCGCCATGATGTACGGCATTCACTACATATTCAAAATCTTCCCGTGTAGCATTCCTACTTCCCATTAAGGTAAGTTCTTTTTTATGGAAATCAGGATCATCGAATGAAATATTCCCTTTGGTTAACCCAACATAGATTAATTTTCCTCCATGGGCAGGATAGTTGAAAGCATCCGCCATAGATTTAATATTTCCTGTTGCATCAAATACAACAGTAGGCATTTCACCTTTTGTGATTTCTACCAATTTCTCCACAGGGTTATCCAATGCGTTCACAGTGTAATCCACACGGGCCCATTTCCGACAAAACTCCAAACGTTCTTCGTTAACGTCCATTGCGATCACTTTTGCCCCTTCATGCTTAGCAAAAGCCATGACCCCTAAACCAATAGGGCCTGCACCGATGACTAGAACGTACTCCCCCTGCTTGAGTTCAGAACGTCTAATGGCATGTGCCCCTATGCTTAAAGGTTCTATCATCGCTGATTGGTCCAATGTCAGCCCCTCTGTTGTAACTAAATGATTGTAAGGGACTGTAATCCATTCACTCATGCCGCCTTCAATATGGACACCCAATACTTTCATATCTGTGCAGCAATTTGTTTTTCCATTTCTGCAAGCAATACATTCGCCACAATTCATATAGGGAATGACTGATACTTGATCTCCTGGCTTTAAATCAGCAGGGTTTTCACCAATGGACTCAATTTCACCCGAAAGTTCGTGACCGAGTGTACGAGGATAGCTGAAAAAAGGTTGATTTCCTCTGTACGCATGGTAATCAGTTCCGCATAAACCAATGCGGCGGATACGGACTAAAGCTTCTCCCGTTTTAAGCTCAGGTCGTTCAACTTCAACCATTTTAAATTCATTAGGCTTTTCACAGATAATACTCTTCATTTGGAATTACACTCCTTTTTTTATGTATAATGTCAATCATGAAACATCCAATTTTGATAATCTTTTATTTTTATAGAATTACACCGTCTTTGAGCAAGCAGTAGTAGTCTCATTTATAATAAATAAATCGAGAAAACCCTTTCATTTTGAGGGGTAATTATTTCTACCATTTGCCTCCTTTTATCTTAATCAACAAGAAACGAAATATAAATTACATATTTTGCTTTATTTGTACCATTTTTTGATATACCATAAAGTTGGGTGATGAGCTGAAATGAGAACCATTCAAAAAATTTCCAACAACAACTTACTGTTTCCTTTTTCTTTTATTTACCGAGATACGAAAAGCCCTCAAAATGAACTGCCCGATCATATTCACGACTACTATGAAATTGTGTTTGTCTATAGCGGAAAAGGGACATTTTTTATTGATGATCATTTTTATGACATGCAAAAGGGTGATGTATTTCTTATCCCAAACGATACCATTCACCGTGCAATGCCTGATAAGGATGAACCTGTTACATCTACCATCATCTTTTTCAGCCCTACGTTACTTTATAATATTTTAATAGATGATGTTTTTTCTTTTTTAAATTTGTTTGAGATGGCAAAAAAAGTGGGAAATTATAAAATGGCTCTGCCATTAGAGAATCAACAAAAGATGAAAGAACAACTTTTAACCATTTATCAAGAAATGCAAAAAAGGGAGCTCGGTCATAAGCATGCTTCTTTGTTGATTGTTCATCAGATCATCCTGGACTTATATCGTGCCCACATGGATAATAAGCAGCACTTAATGGAACCAAACACCTATGGACCGGATTGGGTCAAAGAAATATTAGTTTATATTAATAACAATTTAAGCCAACCCCTAAGCCTGACCGAACTAGCAGGCCAGGCTCTTGTCAGTACCTCTCATTTCAGCAGAGTATTTAAACAAACAACTGGGATGGGATTGACAGTGTATTTGAATTCCAAAAGAGTTATTAAAGCTAAAGAACTTTTAATAGAAACAAATTATTCAGTTTCATACATCGCAGAAATATGCGGCTTTGAAAGCATGACCCATTTTCATAGAATCTTTAAAAAATATATTGATATTACACCAGCTAGTTTTCGAAAAGCACATAAAAAATGAGGCTAGTTACAGCCCAAACTTCTTTTTCTTGCGGACAAGGGTAGCGAGGTCGATTTGAAGTATCTCCGCACACCGTTTCATGGGACGATAAGTAGATAAATAGGAAGCTAATACGGTCTTTTCATACTCATCAACCATCCCTTTTAGGTTCATCCTTGGATCCCTTGCAGCCTCCATGTCCTGGGATACAGGAGATGGCTTAACCGACTTGTGCTGATCAATAGCAGGTGGAAGTAAGGATTCAGGGATGAGATCTTCATCAGATAAGATGACAAGCCGCTCCACTAAATTCTTTAGCTCACGAACGTTTCCGGGCCATGGATAAGCAAGAAGCTGATCGATGAAATGAGGGGGAAAGGCTTTTTCCCTGCCATGTTTTTCGTTAAACATCTGAAGAAAATGCATAAGCAATACAAAAATATCCTCCGTCCGCTCCCTTAGCGGCGGGACGTTGATGGGCAGCACGTTGATTCGGAAGAAAAGATCCTCGCGGAATTTTTTCGCTCGGATCAGTTCTTCCAGGTTTGCGTTCGTGGCCGCGATAATCCGGACATCGATGGGAATCGATTTCGTTCCTCCCACTCTTTGAATCTTCATATCTTGCAAAACCCCCAGCAATTTCACCTGCAAGGAGAGGGGCATCTCGCCAATTTCATCCAAAAAAAGCGTCCCATTATTGGCAACCTCGAAAAGCCCCGCTTTCCCCTGTCGTGCCGCGCCTGTAAAGGCACCTGGCTCATAGCCAAATAGTTCGGACTCGAGCAGATTCTCCGGAATGGCTCCACAGTTAACTTTTACGAAGGTGCCAGAGTCAAGCCGGTCACTGTGAAAGTGAATATAGTTGGCCAGGACATCTTTTCCCACCCCAGATTCTCCCAAAATAAGGACCGGCGTATCGATGGCAGAAACTTTTTGGGCGAGGGAAACGATTTTTTCCATTTCCTGGCTTCGGTAGATGATTTGCGTCCCATCCATACTCGGCACCTGCATTTCCTGCAGCGTTTTCCTGTAGCTTTCGGTTAGGCTGTTCGTTTCATCAAGCTGTCTTTTTAATCGATTCAGCTCGGTTAAATCTCGTATATTGCTGATTACAAAAAGTAAATTTCCCTCTTCATCCAGGACAGGAGTAGACGTAACCAAGGCTTCAATCCCTGTAGAATATTGGTTCAGCTTCGTAATCGTCTTATTTTGGATGATCGCTTCCTTCGATACCGACAGCTTGACGAAACCTCTTTCTAACACTTCATCGACCGTTAAAGTATCCAATAAATGGGGGGCCAATCCCGATATACGCAAATAGGCTTTATTGTACCAAATGATTCTTCCGGACGGATCCATGATCGTGATGCCATCATAGGAACTGTCAATTAAATGTGTAAGTAGTAATTGTGACTGGTAAAGCTTCTCAGTGATTCGAGTTTTTTCGATGTTTGTCATGAAAATCCCCCTTCTTTCTATGTCTGAATATATTTTATATTTCGAAAATTAAATAGGCAAGTATGCGCATTTATTGAAAAATATGCGCATACTTGCATATGCGGAAATGCATATATTTTTGAAAGCGCTTCATTCTCTGCGTGTGAACTTTTGGCATGATATTTGCATAGTTAATTCAGTAATTTAGAAGGGAGTTTTGCAGATGTGGGAGATAAGCCATAACCAAAGCTTGAGAGGTCAAGTGGCCATCATTACAGGAGCGGCACGGGGAATCGGTGCTGCCTGCGCAAGAGCCCTGGCTAAAAGCGGATGCGATATTGTGATCATCGACATTTTATCCAGTGAAGAAACTGTACAATCGATCCAATCGGAAATTCCTGATATCAGGGTCCTTTCGATGCAGGTTGACATACGCAAGAAGGAGGAAGTGCAAAAGGCAGTCACCGAAACGGTTGAACGCTTGGGCAGAGTCGATATCCTGGTCAATAACGCCGGGACGGCATCACGTCTGGGATTGGAGGAAATGACGGTCGAGGATTGGCAGCGCGATATCGATACGAACCTCCTCGGGACTTTTTTGTTTACGCAAGCGGTGATTTATCCTCATATGAAGAATCAAGGCTACGGCAAAATTATCAACATCAGTTCGATTTCTGGAATCATTGGGGGGGTTACGTCTGCCTTGCCTGGGAGCAATGGAGGAAGATCAGGCCCGGCTTATGCTGCTTCCAAAGGAGGCATTATTGCCCTGACGAAGTGGGTGGCCAAGGAAGTAGGGGAGCTGGGCATTTACTGTAATAGCATTGCCCCAGGATCGGTTGTCACGGAATTGACCAGAGGAGTGGACTATCCTTTGGACGGGCAGCCGATCAAGCGGATGGGCGATCCGGCCGACATTGCTGAGGCCGTTGTCTATTTGGCTTCACCTGCTTCTAACTATGTGACCGGTCAAGTTTTGAAGGTATGCGGAGGGTTGGCCATTGGATAATTTACTAGGAAAATTCATCATGATTACCGGTGCTGCCAGAGGCATCGGACTAGATCTGGCGCGCACCGCTGCCGAAAAAGGAGCGAAACTGATTCTGGTCGACCGAGATGAAGCGGCCTTAGTAGCGGCGAAGCGGGAATGTCTGAAGCTGACCGATTATGTGAAAAGTGTGGTCATGGATATTACCAATGTTCAAAAAATGAGGGAAACGGTAGACCATGTGATTGTAGAAACGGGGCAAATCGATGTTCTGATTAATAATGCAGGGATCATGCAGACAAAACCTTTTTTTGAAATGGAGGAAGAGGATTGGGACCGAGTGCTTTCCGTCAATTTAAAAGGGCTGTTCTTCCTTTCTCAAGAGGTCGGGAAGCATATGATCACAAGGCGCCAGGGGGTTATCATCCATATTTCTTCGATCGCGGCCCGCTTTCCCCGGCCGCTGGCCATGCATTATGGGGCTTCAAAAGCAGCGGTTCTCAGCTTAACAAAATCGATGGCTGATTTTTTTGGAGAATATGGAGTTCGGGTCAATGCCGTTTGTCCTGGTCCAATGGAAACGGAAATGCTGCAGGCCATTGGCCGTGACCGGGCGTCCCTATTTGGCGGTTCCGCGGAAAAGGCCATTCTTGATTATGTGGGTCCGATTCCCCTACAGCGAGTAGGGCAGCCGCGGGAAGTAGCTGAAGCTGCTTTATTCCTTGCTTCTGATCAAGCAGCCTACATTACTGGCCAGGCGCTCAATGTATGCGGCGGCGTGCAAATGTTGTAAGGGGGAGAATCATATGTCGGCCAAAAGGCAGTCGGTATTTAACCGCGATCAAGGCGTCATTTGGGGAACTCTTGAAAAAGGGCAGGATTTGATGCAAGGGCTGCTCGAGGAATGCGAGTACCATGGAATTGATACCGGCATGGTGACCTGTATCGGATCCCTTGAGCAGGCCCATTATGTATACGGGATTAAAGGCCCTGATGGACAGCCTGCCTACAGCGATTCCGTGACCGTCCAAGGCGTCATGGAAATCCTTCAAGGCACGGGAATGATCTGCCGCAATCAGGAAGGGGAACTTGACTTGCACTTTCATGGAATGTTTATTGACCAGGACGGCCAGATTCGAGGAGGTCATTTTCTCAAGGGAAAGAACATCATCTTGGTTACGCTCGAATATACGATTCTTGTTGGCCAGGAAATAGAGGCTATACGTGCGTACCGCCCTCACCTGGGCTTTCAAACCATTCAATACCGAAGGAAGTGATGACGGAATGGAAACGATAGCGAGCCTTGCTAGAAAGACCTGCCTTAGATGTGCAAATAAGGAGGCACTGACGGATGGGGGGACTACCTATTTATACAGGGAGCTGTCTGAGCGGTCAGCCCGCTTGGCCCATGCACTGCTTGACCGCGGCTTGAAGAAGGGGGATCGGGTCGCGATTCTGATGCCCAACCGCTTGGAGCATATCGAATTAGACGTAGCCATCGCTTGGGCGGGGCTGATTAAGGTTCCCCTCAATTACAGAATGCATCCGAAAGAGCATGAATACATTCTGGAGCATTCGCAGGCCAGCCTGTTGATCGCTGAACCCCAGTTGCTGCAGGGGATTGAGACACTGAGTCCTATTGTGACCACAGTGGAATACGAGGAATGGATTTCGCCCTATCCCGATGCCATCCCGGATATTGAGGTGGATGAGGACGATACATATGCCATTATGTATACATCTGGAACAACTGGAAGACCTAAAGGGGTCATGCTTACGCATCGCAACTTCATTTCAGGCGCGCTTTCTCTGATAATGGGCTGCGGGATGACTCAGCAAGATGTGATTGGGCATGTCGCCCCGCTCACCCACGGCAGCAACTTCCTGGCTCAATGCGCACTTTTATTGGGGTGCAAGCAGGTAGTATTCAATAAGTTTGAACCGAAGGATTTTCTTGAGTCTATTGAAAAAGAAAAAATCACCACCGTCTTTCTGGTGCCGACGATGGTCAATCTGATGATTCATGAAGCGAGCTTCCCTTCAAGGGATCTTTCCTCCCTAAGGACGATCAATATGGCAGGTGCCCCGATGGCCGCGGAAAAAATCAAAGACGCCTTAGAGTGGCTAGGTCCTAAAATTGTTGAAACGTATGGACAGGTCGAGGCTCCTATGACCATCACAATGATGCCGAGAGAAGAATTGGCCAATAAGCCCGATTCCTGCGGGGCCATCGGTCCTTTTGTGGACGTGAGAATTGTCGATGATCAGGGGAAGCCGTTGTCCGCTGGAGAGATAGGCGAGGTCATTTGCCGGGGATCACTCGTGATGAAGGGTTACTGGAATCAGCCTGAGGCCACAGCCGAAACGCTAAAGGATGGCTGGCTCCATACCGGTGACCTCGGGTGGCTGGATCCTCAAGGGTTTCTGCATCTTGTCGACCGCAAGAAGGATGTGATTATCAGCGGAGGAGCGAATGTGTATCCTCGGGAAGTGGAAGAAGTCCTGAATCTTCATCCGGCTGTCAAGGAAACCTGTGTATTTGGTATCCCGGATGAGAAATGGGGAGAGGCAGTTTATGCCCATGTCGTCCTGAAAGAGGGCCAAAAGGTGACAGATCAGGAACTGATTGAGCTATGCCGAAATCACTTGGCTGGATATAAAAAACCAAAAGTCATTCTCATCGTGGATACTCTGCCGAAAAGCTCGTACGGAAAAATCATGCGCAAGGAAATCCGTGCAGCGTATTGGGGGGTATCCCAATGAGAAAGGTTTCCGTAACAGGCCTCGGCATGACGAAATTCGGCAAGCATGACAAGAGCATCAAATCGCTTGCCGTGGAAGCAGGCCGGGAAGCGCTGCGAGACGCGGGCCAGCCGAAAATCGATGCGATTTTTGTGGGCAATTTTATGGGAGGAAGCTTGGCCGGACAAGAAATACTGGGCTCGATGCTGGCGAGCGAGCTGGGATTGGGTGCGATTCCTGCAGCCAAAATTGAAGGAGCCTGTGCTTCTGGTGGGATTGCCTTCCGGCAGGCCTACCAGCTGATTGCGGGAGGAATTTATGACCGGGTCCTAGTTTTGGGGGTTGAAAAGATGACGCATGCTGGAACGGTGTCAGTGACACACGCTATTAACGCGGCGATGGACAATGACTCCAATGAGGGACCGGCCGGATTAACGTTCCCTGGATTTTTCGGCATTGTGGCCAATCGCTACTTCTATGAAACTGGTGCACGCAAAGAACATTTAGCGATGGTTGCTATGAAAAACCGCCAATATGCACTGAATAACCCAAAAGCCCAATTCCAAAAAGGGACCTCTACAGAGGAGATCCTAAAGGCCCGAATGATTTGTGACCCGCTCGGATTATTTGATTGTTCCCCGATTACAGACGGCGCTGCTGCGGTGGTTCTTTCAGCAAAAGAGCCTGGTGTCCAGGTGCTTGCCTCCGGTCAAGCTTCGGGTCCGCCGCTCATGCAGGAGATTCCAGAGCTGCTGACGATATCCGCTACGGTCGAAGCGGCACGGCAAGCATATGCCCAAGCGGGATTGGGCCCTGATGATATCGATGTGCTTGAACTTCATGATTGCTTCTCGATGACAGAGCTGCTCGCCATTGAAGATCTCGGCTTTTTCGAAAAGGGGACCGGCTGGCAGGCAGCCTGGCAAGGGCTGACACAGCATGGCGGAAAGATTCCAGTCAATACGAGCGGAGGTCTCCTTTCCCGCGGCCATCCGATCGGTGCCACCGGTGTTGCCCAAATCATTCAGATTGTCTCCCAGCTTAGAGGAACAGCAGCCAACCAAGTTCAAGGAGCCAGGATCGGCATGGCGCAAAATCTGGGCGGTACGGGAGCCTATTCCGTCGTTCATCTCTTTGCCGGAAAGGGGGTTTAGCGGATGGAAATCATGGTGGTAGTTTGCCAGGAATGCGGCCATCAGGCGATTCCTCCTAAATACGGCTGTCCAAAATGCACCTCAGATGATCTTGTTGAAATGAAACAAACAGGCACAGGCATTATTTATTCCTTCACCACTATTCGCGTGGCATCAGGGAAGTATGAATCACAGCTGCCTTATATCGTCGCCTTGGTCGAATTGGACGGGGGATTGAGGGTCACGGCCCGCTTGGAAGGAGAGCAAGTTTCTATCGGACAGCGTGTGAAGTTGAACCGGGTAGAGGAATCGATTTATTGGTTTGATTAAAGGATAGGATGATTATAAGGACATTGTACTATTTAAAATAATTGGACAATTTGGAATAATTATTTTAATAAACTATCCTTGGAAATGTTTGGAGGCCCCATAACAATGAAAATCGCAACATTTGTGATCGCACGCTTAATGCCAATTTGGATCATAGCATTTGCTGGATGGGCTGTGTTTTCACCGGAGTTATTCTCTCCACTTAGTGCCCTTAGCAGTTTTGCCCTTGGTTTTGTCCTGTTGATAATGGGACTGACGCTGGATCTAGAACGTCTGAAGGTCCTGATCCAAAAGCCAAAAGCCCCTCTTGTGGGTTCAGCCGGAAAATGGGTGATAGCTCCACTTGTTTCGCTGCTTGTGGCTTATCTGTTTTTTTCATCTACACAGTTTTTTGCAGGGGTTGTCATGGCGGGTATTGTACCGAGCGGCACCTCGGCTAATCTGAACTCTTTGATTGCCAAAGGGGATCTTGCTTTGAGTATCACCATGTCTGCGGTGGACACGTTGATCGGCCCTTTAATTACGCCGGCTTTAGCCAAGCTTTTTATAGGTTCCAGTGTGCATTTTGCCTATCTGCCCTTTCTCTGGAAAATGACAAAGATTGTTTTTTTACCATTAATTATCGGAATATTTATACAATATAAATTTCCGAAGATCCAGCAGCATGTGAAACCGGCAGCACCCATTTTTTCTTCAGTTGCCTTGTATATTGTGGTTTTGGGCATTGCTTCCCAGGCCAGCAAGCCGCTGCTGGGTCATCCGGCCATTTTACCTTCATTATTTCTATGTGTCATTTTGCAAATTGTCCTGCAGATGCTCCTGGGCTATCTTTTTGCGAAATTTCTCCGCTATGACAAAGTGGAATGCCGTTCGATTGTGTTTGAAGTGGGGATATGCAATTCCGCTTTGGCGACTGTACTGGCGAATGATACGTTTGGGCCTTTGGCAGGTTTGGCCGCAATGGCGAATATGGTTTGTAATTTGACGCTGGGAAGCCTGTTGGCGGCAATCCTTGCATCCATTCCTGTCAGGAATAGCTTGAAAAAGGTAATCATCAAGGAAATACCATACAATAAATTTTAAATTGGGAGAGTGAAAAATATGAAAAAGATTCCAAAAGCCCGCTGGTACCGTATTGGACTTTTACTATTTTTAATTTATCTGACGGCTTTTGTGGACCGTTCCAATATTGGGATGGCCGCTCCTTTAATGGTTAAATCACTTGGACTTTCCACCGCTAGTGTAGGAGTTTTGCTTTCCGGTTTCTTCTGGGGATATGTGCTTACCCAAATACCGGGAGGATGGGTTGCCGGCAAATTCAGTGCCAAGTCGATGATTGTCTTTGCCTTAGTTGTTTGGGGAGCAGCTGCAATGCTTACCGGTATGGTTCATAGCTTTGCTGCCCTGATGGCTGTTCGTTTTATCATGGGATTGGCTGAGGGTGTTGTATGGCCAGCTTTTTCTATCTATTTTGTCAACTGGTATCCGGACGAAGAAAGGGCTCGGGCGATCAACTTTTCGGAAATGTCGCTTCCTATTTCTTCTATTATCATGTCCCCTTTGGCGGGCTGGATGATCCATACATGGAATTACGAGATGATGTTTATTTTACAAGGAATTCCTCCATTGATTTTAGCGGTTGTCTTCTATTTCTTGGGTGCAGATTCTCCTGCCAAAGATCGCCTGCTGTCCAAGGAAGAGCGGGATTATCTGGAGAAAAATAAGTCAACGGCCATTAAAGAGAAAGGTTCTCTTCTAGAGGTCATTGCGAATCCGAAAATATGGGTGTTTTGTGTCATTTACTTCCTATGGATTACTGGATTGTATAGCTTCGGCCTGTGGATGCCAAGCTTGATGAAACAGTTAAGCAGTTCTGGAATCCAGGCAATCGGTTTTCTATCTGCAATTCCATTTATCCTCGCCGCCATCGCTATGTACGTAACTGCGACTTTGTCAGATCGCCGCGGCGGGAAACGGAGCACGTTTGTCGCGGTTGCTTTAGCTATCGGAGGACTTGCTCTCATTGTGGAACATTTTATTGGTTTGAGTCTTGTTGCTAACATGATTGTGTTGATTGTAGCTGGTATCGGCATTTACGCTGCCATGGGTCCATGGTGGGCATGGGCGATGTCCTTCGTGCCGCGCGATCAAGCGGGGACGGCAAATGGTCTCATTAATCTGTGCGGGAATTTCGGCGGAATTGTAGGTCCTATCGTTGTTGGTGCGGTGGCACATGACGGTAATTTGATCAATGGTTTTTACGTATTAGGTTTTGCGATGGTCGCGGGTTCCCTCATTGCCGCCTTTGTCGCAGGGCGCTTTAAAGTAGCCGATTCAGCAGAACATGAAGCAAGCGGGAAGCCAGTTCAAGTGTAATTACTAAATGAAAGATCTTAGAAAAAGCGTGTCTTTAGGCACGCTTTTTTTTATTGTTACTTACAAAGGTTAGACAGCTTCGGCTTTACCGTGATGGGCTACAATTCCTTATTATTTTGCCGCTTTCCGGGTTCAACTTTACCGTGAGAGGCACAATTCCTTATTATTTTGCCCATTCCGGCTTTTGCTTTACCGTGACAGGCACAAATGCTTTTTATTGTGCCCATTCCGGCTCTCGCTTTACGGTGATGGGCACAATTGCTTTTTATTGTGCCCATTCCGGCTTCCGCTTTACGGTGATGGGCACAATTCCATATTATTTTGCCCGTTCCGGCTTTTGCTTTACCGTGACGGGCACAAATGCTTTTGATTTTGCCCATTCCGGCTCTCGCTTTACGGTGATGGGCACAAATACTTTTTATTTTACCCATTCCGGCTTTCGCTTTACCGTGACGGGCACAAATGCTTTTTATTTTACCCATTCCGGCTTTCGCTTTACGGTGATGGGCACAATTCCATATTATTTTGCCCGTTCCGGCTTTTGCTTTACCGTGACAGGCACAAATGCTTTTTATTTTACCCATTCCGGCTTACGCTCTACGGTGATGGGCACAATTCCATATTATTTTGCCCATTCCGGCTTTTGCTTTACCGTGACGGGCACAAATGCTTTTTATTGTGCCCATTCCGGCTCTCGCTTTACGGTGATGGGCACAATTGCTTTTTATTGTGCCCATTCCGGCTTTTGCTTTACCGTGACGGGCACAAATGCTTTTTATTGTGCCCATTCCGGCTTTTGCTTTACCGTGACGGGCACAAATGCTTTCTATTGTGCCCATTCCGGCTCGCGCTTTACGGTGATGGGAACAATTTCCTTTTATTTTGACAGTTGGAACTGAAACCACTTTTAATGTGTTGAACAGAAACGTTTATGCGAAAAACCTGCCTCGAGATTGGAAGTTTTTGTTAGTTTAAGATTTACACTCAAAAGAAGTGTTATTGGAGTGTTCCTTTGTTTTTATACTATATACTCACATGAATGAAAGAATTTTATCGGTCCACAAGATAATTCAAGTTTAGCAGACTCTTACTTTAAAAATATGATATAAGATGATTTAAGGATATCAGAAATTGATAGTTTTTGGAGTAAACTAGATTATCTTGTTAATTACCCGGGAAATGTGAAAGTTTTTAAAGAAGTTTGTCGAACTTCTCTTGGGAATTGATAAAGTTGGTTTGAAGAAATAGAAGTTGTCAGTTTTTGAAGGCAATCAAATAGCAGAATATACCCATATCGGGTAGCGATACATGGTATAATCTTATTAGAAAAAAATGGAATTATTTAAAAGGGGAGGGTTGAAAAGGATGAATTGGTTGAACAAGTTTAAAGTTCGGCTTACTGGGGTGACTGACGCCATTAGCCGTTTCCCTTTAACTACATTATTCTTGTTAGCTGCAGCCCTAGTTAATGCCAAATCGATTAGCCTTGAAAAGGATGATACGAAGTTACTATTAACCTTTCTATTGGGGGCGTTCCTTAGTGCAGTTGCTCAGGTTGGTTATGAACGATTCTTTTCAAAATTTTCGTCTCGACTGTCGCTTATGGGCGCGGCAGTTATCCTTACAGGAGGATACTTCTTGATTGTTAGGCCAGCTCCAACTTTAAGTACAGAGATTGAAATTCGAACCGTTGTGGCCATGTTTGCGCTGCTTTGGGCTTTTATCTGGCTGCCCGTCATCAATAGCAACATTAGTTTTAATAAAAGCTTCATGATTACCTTTAAGTCATTTTTTATTTCCCTCTTTTTTTCTGGAATTATCTTCGTCGGTATCGATATCATCCTGGTTGCTTTTAATGGGCTGATTTTTCAGATGGGTTATACCGCTTATCCGCATGCGGCTAATATTATCTTTGTTCTTTTCACACCTATTTACTTTCTTTCCCTCATTCCTATTTACTTGATAGAACAGGTTAAGAAGATTGAACAAACTGCACATTGTCCGAAGTTTCTAGAAGTCCTGTTATCTTATATCCTCATCCCATTGATAGGTGTGTTTACGCTCATCTTAGTGGTCTATATTTTCAAAACAATCGGCGGGGCCTTTTGGGATGATAACCTGCTTGAACCAATGCTTGTTTCCTATACAATAACCGTGATCTTACTATATATATTAGTTAGTGAGATTGAGAATAAGTTTACGAGATTTTTTAGAAAAGTCTTCCCCAAGGTATTAATCCCGATTGTTCTCTTTCAGATTGCCTCATCGGTCATAAGTTTAACAGATAGTGGCATTACCCATACCCGATACTATGTTATTTTATTTGGTATATTTGCTATTATCGCAGGCGTTTTATTAAGCTCTTTACCTGTTCGAAAAAATGGCATGATTGCCGCCTTGTTGATTGTTTTTTCTGCCATATCGATTATTCCTCCGGTTGATGCATTTACCATCAGCCGAAACAGTCAGAATTCCACGCTTGAAAATGAACTCTTAAAATATGATATGCTCGAAAATAAACGGATTAAACCAAACGAGACTGTCTCTGAAAAGGATAGAGAGATTATTACTGATACGGTTCATTACTTAGACCAAATGGGATATCTAAAGGAAATTGACTGGATACCGAAAAGTTTTGATGTTTATAACGACTTTGAGGATACGTTTGGCTTTCGTGAGTATCAAGCGTCGGGGGTGGAAAACCAATCTGTCTACCTGACGATGGAGCCGCCTATGTCGATAAATATTGCAGGTTTCGATCGATTTATTCAAATGGATCTTTATCCATTTGATAATGATGGTGTGAAGGAAATCAGTCATTTTGAAAAACAGGGTAAGACTTTTACCCTGCTAGAAGATACAAAAGAGAAACGTATCGATATGAAATTAGCCGATGAAAATGGTAAAGAGCTTATCAGCTTCAATACACAGGAGATCTTTGATAAGTTTGATAATTACAATGCTGAAAAGGGGACGATCAAAGCGGCCGAAGCCACATTCACAAAGGAAAATGGGCGTGCTAAACTGACTATCGTGGTGCAAAATGTTAGCATTGAGAAGCAAACTAAGCAGAACAATGCAGGGATATTTGTGTTTATTCAAATCAAATAGCGTTTAGCCCCTCTCAGTGAAGAGGGGTTTTAGTTTTTTGTATAAAGGGAATAGGGGGAAGTATGAAGGAAAGTGTCCTTCGGAAATAATCATCATACATTAACTTAATAATGAAATGCCGATTTAAATAAAATAAAACTAAGGTACGGCCCAAATGGCAAGAATAATCAAGTAGAAAGGAGAATGACGATGGATTTAACAATTAATTGGAATGGAAAAATGGCTTTTGCAGGCACAACTCCGTCAGGCCATGAAACCAAATTGGATGCCGATCCGGAGGTCGGGGGAGAAAATACGGGAGCAAGACCGACCGAGCTCCTCCTCCAGGCCGTTGCAGGCTGCACCGGAATGGATATTATCTCAATCTTGCATAAAATGCGTCTCGAGCCCAGTTCCTTTCAAATAGATGTGGAAGGCCGGCGGGCAGAGGAGCATCCAAAACGATTTACAAACATCAATCTCCATTATGCTCTAGACGGGGACTTACCTGAAGATAAAGTCATCCGTGCGATTCAGCTGTCAAAGGACAAATATTGCTCCGTTTCCCATACATTAAATGCTGAAATCACGGTTAGCTACTCGATTAATGGGGTTAAAGGGGAAAAGGCGATATAAGGTTTAAAGGTAACTGCCTTAGTAAGGGCAGTTATTTTTATAAACACTTAATTCATAACCCCCGAAGGAGAACTCCAAATTGATTTTAGATAGATAAGAAGGGTTCATAACCCCCGAAGGAGAACCACAAATTGACTTTCGACAGATAAGAAGGGTTCATAACCCCTGAAGGAGAACCCCAATTTGATTTTCGACAGATAAGAAGGGTTCATAACCCCCGAAAGAGAACCCCGAATTGACTTTCGACAGATAAGAAGGGTTCATAACCCCCGAAGGAGAACCCCAAATTGATTTTCGACAGATAAGAAGAGTTCATAACCCCCGAAGGAGAACCCCAAATTGATTTTCGACAGATAAGAAGGGTTCATAACCCCCGAGGGAGAACCCCGAATTGATTTTCGACATATAAGAAGCCATCATAACCCTCCAGGAAAAACAAATTGTATCCGACAACAGATAACCCGCAAACCACACAAACTTTTTTATATTAAAATATAAAAAATAGTCATTGACGCCCCGCATGAAAGCGGTTATATTTAAAACATAACAATAACGTCATATAACGTTATAACATAAAGGAGAGACTAAAATGAATCCAGTAAACGTCATTAACACCATCCATTCTCAAACAAAACAAGGGATTACAGAAGTATACTTAGTAGCTTGCGGAGGATCGTTGGTTGATATGTATCCGGCAAAATACTTCCTTGAAAGCGAAGCTAGAAAAATTGTAACAGGACTTTACACAGCTAATGAGTTTGTCCATGCGACACCAAAAAGACTCAACAAAGATTCCCTTGTAATTGTGTGCTCACACGGCGGAAATACACCAGAATCTGTTGAAGCAGCAAAAGCAGCAAAAGAGCACGGCGCCCATACCATCGGGTTAACCCATAACAATGAAGCAGCATTATTAAGCTATTCCGACCATGCCTTTGTCTACGAATGGGGCGCAGACACAGATGTGAAAAATAACCCAATGGCAATCATCTTAGAACTGGTAGTGGAAACTCTTCATGTTACAGAAGGATATGCCCACTATGAGGCTTTCCAAAACGGAATCGAAAAAATCAACGGGATCATTAAGAAAGGTGAGCAGCAAGTAGCTGAAAGAACAAAGGAGTTTGCGAAAAAGTACAAAGATGAAGAGTTATTTTATATCTTATCAAGCGGTGCTTCCTACGGACATGCTTACGGATTTGCCATTTGTTCTTTAATGGAAATGCAATGGCTGAATGCATCATCGATCCACTCAGGTGAGTACTTCCACGGACCATTTGAAGTAACCGATAAAGAAACGCCATTTATCTTATTAATGAATGAAGGCCGCACACGTGCATTAGATGAAAGAGCGAAAACCTTCCTCGGGCAGTATGCGGAAAAAGTAGAAGTAGTCGATGCGAAAGAATTAGGAATCAATACCATCGCGGATGAAGTCGTAGAATTCTTTAACCCCATCCTGTTCTATAGCATTATGTGTGTCTATCGTTCCGCTTTAGCTGATGTTCGGAATCATCCATTAGAAACTCGCCGTTATATGGGAAAAGTATCTTACTAAATCGAGGGTGAATAATATGATGAAGGTTTTAGGTATTGGTGATAATGTCGTTGATAAATATGTTCATATTAAAACGATGTATCCAGGAGGGAATGCAGTTAACTTTAGTGTATTTTCCAAAAAATTAGGTGTGGAAGCAGCCTTTATCGGAACCTTCGGTGACGATCCAGAAGGGGAACACGTCGAAAAGGTTTTAAAAGAACTGGAAATCGATTTATCCCATTGCCGGCACTTCAGCGGTGAAAACGGCTGTGCCCGCGTCACCTTAGAGGATGGGGACCGTGTCTTTTTAGGAAGCAACGCAGGCGGAGTGACACGAGAAAACCCACTCCAGCTAACGGAAGAGGATATCGAGTATATCAAAGGATTCTCCATCATGCATACCGGATTGTACAGCCATACCGGGCATTTCTTAGAACAATTAAGCACCCTCGGTGTACCGCTGTCCTTTGATTTTTCGGATGATTTTCAGCAGGAGGAAATCAACCAGAATATTCCGTATGTCGATTTTGCTTTCTTTTCCTGCAGCCACCTCTCACATGAGGAGACGGAACGATTTTTACAAGCAAACCGTAAGAAGGACGGGCAAATTCTCGTTGCCACACGCGGCAGTGATCCGGCAATTGCATTTGATGGTGAAAACTACTATTATCAAGCACCAGATTATGTAAAGGCAGTCGATACTATGGGAGCGGGGGATTCGTTTATCACAGCCTTTTTACTGCACTTTTTAAAAAGTAAGGATATCTCCGGATCGATGAAAGAAGCCGCCGCATTTGCTGCAAAAAGCTGTCTTGTGGAAGGGTCGTTCGGATACGGTGTTCCTTATCTTTAATCGTTATTCCTCCTTGTGATCTAGCAAAACCTTTGGTACTCTTCTCTTATAGAGGACATAACGTTTTAAACAAGCGGGGGGAAACCATGTTAAACGCGGACCATCAAGAACCATTATATATACAATTAAAAAAGGCAATTCAGGCTGCTATTTTAAATGATACTTATCGGCAGGGCGAGAAAATTCCAACTGAACCGGAATTAAGTGAGCAGTATAATGTCAGCCGAATCACGGTTAGGAAGGCCGTTGAAGAGCTGGTTAAGGAAGGGTATTTAATCAAGCAGCAGGGAAAAGGTACATTTGTAAGCCTTCCCAAAATAGACCGTAAAATTGAGCACGTCATGGGGTTTACGGCGGCTTGTCAGGCCAATGGTTTTACTTCCCACAGTGAGGTAACGAAAAAAGAAGTGATTAAAGGTGACGCTGACCTTCGGAAGGCTTTACAGCTGGAGAAGGAGGATAAAGTACTTTATATCCAAAGGAAAAGGTTTTCTGGCGATAGCCCATTGATGCTGGAAAATAACTATTATCCCTATAATCACTATTCATTTTTAGAGGATGAAACCTTGGATGGTTCACTTTATGATTTATTACGGGAAAAGTATGATATCTATCCCAATCAATCTGGTAAAACCACACTTGAAATTGTGTTAGCAGATGAGGAACAAGCTCAGTTGCTCAAAACAAGTATTGGTAAACCGTTATTCTATATGAATGCCGTTATTTATGATCAGCATGGCCGACCAGTCCACGCAGGCAAGCAGTATATTATCGGAGATCGCTATCAATTTACTTTATAGTAAATTGGATAGATTCCCCTTAAGTTATAACGTTCTATATCGTTACAATTTAAGGGGATATTATATACAGAGGATGACAGCGCTTTTATTATTATCGCCGATAAATGGTTGACAACCGCCGATTTATTTGTAAAAACCGCCGATAAAATTCAAAAACTGCCGATATCGCCAAGAAAACCGCTGATATGCTGTCACTTTCTACAAAAAAACAAACGTAGGATGAAGGTGCTCTGATGAAAGGTAGCCAAAATACTGCAGACATTGTACTCGTTTCGAATGTTATTTTTTCAAGCAAAGAGGACGAACCGTTCGCAGGATTTATTGCCATCCAGGATAACAAAATTATTGCTGTTGGAACTCAAGGCCAACAGCATCAATGGATTGGCCCGGAAACAAACGTTTACGAGCTCGGTGATCAGCTTGTAATGCCTGGAATTCATGACAATCATGTCTTTTTCACAGGGTATATGTCCATGAACAGAGGGGTGGATTTATCTAAAACTTCTAACGTAGAGGAAGCGTTAGCTCTATTAGTTAATCATGCTAACAGTCTAGATGCCTCGCAAAATGTAAATGCATTTGGCTGGGACCAACAAGTCTGGGGACGCCTGCCTGAGCAGCATTTACTGGATGAGGCATTTCCAGACAGACCTGTGATTGCCATTAACCGTAATAAAAGCTATTGCTGGATGAATCAGACAGCAATCGATAAATATCAATTTACTCCTGATGCGTGCAGTGCGGAAGCAAGGGCATATTTATTAAACGAAATGCTCCAGGACCGCCAAAAGGTGAAAGAAGAGTTTTTAAACTTCTGTCAGCTATTAGCCTCCAGAGGGGTAACATCGATCAAAGATATTGGCTTTGATCAGTATGAACTGCTGCCGGTTTTAACAGAATTAAATCATGAGGGCCTATTGCCTTTACGCGTTCACTTTATCTTAGAGCCTGTATTGGAATCTCTTAATCTAGCTGCCGGCCTTGCTTACCAAAAGAACTATCAGGATGATCACCTCCGCTTCCAGGGCTATAAGATTATGGTAGATGGAGTAGTTGCCGATCATACAGGAGATATGCTCGAACCTTATGCTGACATGCCGGGGATAAAAAACTTACAGAAAGTGGATTATGAAAATATCGAAAATTCTGTTTTAGAAGCGGACCGGCATGGGTTAAAATGTTGTTTAACGGCAGAAGGGGATGCGGCGATTCGACAAGCGGTGACTATTTTAGAAAAATGCCGTGAAGTCAACGGACCGCGTGATGCCAGGCATTCAATTAGTGATTTAGAGTATCCTCATCCAGATGACCTGAAACGGATGGGCGAACTCGGGATTTTCGCGGAAGTATATGCGCAAATCCTGCTGCTCAATTCTTCTTATTCAGAGGCCTATATGGGTGAAGTGGTCGATAAGAAAGACGAACACCGCTTTTATGACTATAAAACCATGCTTGAAGCAGGGATTACGGTTACCGCGGGAACGGATCTGCCTTTATTTATAACAAGCGTACCTGATTCGATTTATGCAGCATCGAAACGGCTGTTCCCCGATGGTTCTCCTTTAGAAGGCTGGTTTCCGGAACGGGGAATGCCCATCCCGGACATGTTGAAGGCATGTACGATCAACGGGGCGAAGCATCAATTCATGGAGGACAAGACCGGTTCGATTGAAGTGGGGAAATATGCTGACATTGCCGTGTTTGACCGAAATCTTTTTGAAACGGAAGCCGAAGAAATGCGCGATGCAGCTGTGGTCTTAACGATCGCTGATGGAAAAATTGTTTTTGATAGGATCAAAGTAAAAGTTTCATAACTTCATTGTTTCTTAGTTTCGAGTAATACGTTATAAAACGTCACTTTAAAAAGGAAATGGGGAACCACCATGGAAGCAAAAGCATTGCAGCCAAAGGTCGTCAAAATGCGGAAAAAGTGGGCATTGCCTCACAGTTACACCCTTATTTTTATTATCATAGTTGCTGTAGCCCTTTTAACATGGATTATTCCGAGCGGGCAATTTGACCGTAAAGAAGTAAAAGTAGACGGATCAACGCGAAGTGTCATTGTTCCTGGCACCTTCCACATCATCTCTAAGGTTGGGGAAAATGGGGATTTACGACAAGGATTATCCGGAATATTAAGTGCACCAATGGCCGGAGTGATTAATGCAGCAGATGTTGTCGCGTTTGTCCTTATTGTCGGAGGGGCCTTCGGGATCATCTTGGAAACAGGAGCGATCGACCGGGGACTGATTGCTCTCGCAAGGCGGATGAGTAATAAAGGAATCTTTGTGATCCCCATCTCCATGCTTATCTTTAGTTTAGGCGGATCCACCTTTGGAATGAGTGAAGAAACTATTCCACTCTACGCCATCTTTATTTCCTTGATGTTTGTCTTAAAATTTGACTCGATAACGGCTATTTTAATCTTATTTTTAGGAACTCAAATTGGTTACGTTGGATCCACTTTAAATCCATTTTCGGTGCTTATCGCCCAGGGTGTTTCCGGAGTCGAAGGCAATCCGCAATTATGGCTTCGCTTTATTGAATGGATTGTCTTCACGGGCGTATCGATTGCCTTCACGATGTGGTATGCAAACAGAGTAAGGAAGGATCCTAAAAAATCGGTTGTGTATAAGAATGATTTAGAAAACCGCGAACGTTTTATTAGAGAGGACGACGGTAAAAACATTGCTTTCTCTGGACGCGATCAATTAATCCTATCTGGATTCGTGGTGGCGCTTGGGTTAATTGTTTGGGGGATTCTTTCTAAAGGCTGGTACATGACGGAAATTGGTGCGGTTTTTGTCGGATTAGGTCTGTATGCTGGTATTGTCGCTAAAATGACGCAAAAGGAGTTAGCGGAGAACTTTGTTAAGGGCTGTGGGGAGTTTGTTTATGCTGCCGTCATTATTGGGCTTTCCCGCGGTATTTTAGTCCTTGCTGAAAATGGAATGATCATTGATACGATCTTAAATTCACTTGCCAACATGATGGAAGGGCTGCCGAAGTTTGCTTTTACGACAATCATGCTGCTCGTTCATAATGTGATTACCTTCTTTGTACCGTCCTCATCCGGTGAGGCCGCTTTAACGATGCCGGTTATGGCGCCGTTAGCGGAGCTGGTCGGGATTAATCGGGAAGCAGCTGTTACCGCCTATCAATTTGGTAATGGACTAACCAACCTCATTTCCCCAACTGGAGGAGTGCTGTTAGCAGGGCTGGCGATTGCGCGGATTAGCTTTGGCCAATGGATTAAATTAATCATGAAGCTGTTCCCAGTCTTATGGGTAATTGCCGCGGTATTTGGAGCAATTTCAGCTTATGTTGGGATGTAAAAGCATGGGGACGGTTCTTCTGCTTCCGAAGCAGAAGAACCGTCCCCATGCTTCTGAGCGTTTTTATTGCTATGTATACTACATTTATATATTATTAATTCGAGATACTCGTATCCAAGACTATCAAAAAGGGGATTTTATATAAATGAACGTATTAGTAGTAAAAGCAAACAACCGTCCGGCTTCTGAAGCAGTTTCTAGTAAAATGTATGAGACTTTCATGGAGAACCTTGAAGGTGTGAACGTAACTACTTATGATGTCTTTGCTGAAGACATGCCATACTTTGGCCAAGATCTTTTTAATGCTTTTGGCAAATTACAAGCTGGCGAAGAGTTAACAGATGTAGAACAACGCATTTTGGCTGCAAAACAAAAAGCGATGGACGCTCTTTCAGCAGCAGACTTAGTAGTATTCGCCTTCCCACTATGGAACTTAACAATCCCAGCGAAATTGCATACATTCATTGATTATGTAGCTGGAGCAGGTTTCACTTTCAAATACACTGAAGCGGGCGTAGTCGGCTTGATGTCTGACAAAAAGGCTGTTATTCTAACTGCACGCGGTGGTATTTACTCAACACCTGAAGCAGCTCCGATGGAAATGGCAGCCACTTATATTAAAAATATGGTAGGCGGCTTATTCGGAATGGAGATCGTTGATGAGGTCATCATCGAAGGACACAATGCTGTACCAGCTCAAGCAGAAACCATTATTGCTGAAGGTTTAGCAAAAGTTGCCGAAGTAGCGAAACGAATTTCTGCAGTTAAAGCATAATTTTTCAGAGACTTACACTATAAAAAAACATACGAAGCCCTCCTTGTTTACCAAAGCAAGGGGGCGTGCTAAACCTACCTTTGTTAAACAGAGGTAGGTTTTTTTGTATAAATGGAAATAATTTAGAAAAAGAGGGTTCGGAGGATTTTCTCTATGGCTGATTTAAAATATTTAGAACCAACAGAGCTGCTTGAAAAAATCTACGCAACGCTGTGTTCAGAGTATGAGGACGCCCAACATTATAAAAGTGAACAGGACCAAAGTGAAATAGAGGTTACGAAGAGCCGGTTAACGAAAAAGATTTTTAATGAATTTGTCGTTGATGAAGAGTATTTTTTAACGATGGATTCGGAGGTATTTAATGAGCGGTACCATTTATATGAGGATGATTTTTTAAGGTTGATCAAGCAATGCAGTGAAAACAGGGTGGAGTATGAGACCTTTGTGCAGATTATTGATGACCTGATTGCGAGTGCCAAGTTTCGACTGCATGCGTTTGAACAGTTGACAGAGGAGATTCAGAAAATACAAGAAGTGGATGAGCAGGAGGAGACGGAGGAGGAAGATGGGGAAGATGAGGAGGAATAAATAGTGTTGAAGAATGTCCTTTGAAAATAAGGGCCACACCCAGTTTTAGTGGGGCGCCCATTGTTGTTAATTAAGAGAACTCTAGGAATTAGACCTAATAAAAGGTTGCATTAACATATTGCGAGTTTTTCATTTCTCCGCCAATTGTGACGAGAGAGTGGGTCATCAAGGCACCATTTTCTCGCTTCTTTACCCCGTCTAACAGCATCCCGCCGGTAATTCCAGTGGCGATAAAGAAACAGTCATTGGTGTTAACAATATCATCTATTTTTAAGGGCATTTCGGGATGTAAAATTCCCATTTGGACACAACGATTAAACTCTGTCTCATCTTGTGGAAGAAGAACAGCCTGGAAGTCCCCGCCCATGCATTTTAATGCCGTGGCCGCAATAACCCCTTCTGGCGCTCCGCCGATTCCTACTAATAAATCAACATCAATATCATCAATGGCGGTTGCTACTGCACCGGTAATATCCACATCGGAAAATAGCTTCACACGGGCACCTGCTTCAATGACCTCGTTGATTAACTCATCATGACGGGGGCGATCCTGTATCATGACCGTTAAATCTTTTATACTTTTTCCAAGTGCCTTGGCCACAGCTTTCATGTTTTCAGTCAAAGACAGCTGGATATCAATCCACCCTTTTGCTTTTGGGCCAACAGCGATCTTTTTCATATACATGTCAGGGGCATGCAGCAGAGTTCCTTGCTGGGCTACAGCGATAACAGCCAGTGAATTTTCCTGGCCCTTCGCCATTAAGGTTGTGCCCTCAACAGGGTCAACAGCGATATCGACGCAGGGACCGGTTCCCGTTCCGAGTATCTCATTAATGTACAGCATGGGAGCTTCATCCATTTCCCCTTCACCAATGACTACTCTGCCTTGCATATCAATTAGATTCAAACGATTCCTCATTGCCTCAGTGCCAGCCCCATCTGCCTCCATCTTTTTTCCCTTTCCAATCCAAGGGTAGGCAGCAATCGCTGCTTGTTGAGAGACATCGAGAAAATCCATCACCAAGCTCTGTGTGCAGACCCTGCTTTTTGTAGGCATATTGTTAACCTCCTCGTATTCATTATTTAAAACCTTTTAATAAAGTGTTAACAATTAACAGGATGAACTATTGAGCAGAAATTGTTTTTCTTTATCGATGATTTGATTGATTTTTCTTGCGGAGTTACCTCCTTGGAAAGAAACACTTAAGTAGGTTTCGACTACTTTTTTAGCAAGCTCCACACCAATTACTTTTGCACCGGCCGTGATGATTTGGGCATTGTTGCTTAGTTGAGCGCGTTCTGCAGAAAATACATCATGGCATTGGGCCGAGCGAATACCAGGAACCTTATTGGCTGCAATCGACATACCGATTCCCGTTCCGCAAAATAAAATCCCTCTTTCAAGCTTTTCTTCTGTAATATCATTGGCTACTTGAAAAGCAACACCTGGATAATCCACTTCGTCTTCAGAATAGCAGCCATAGTCGATCACCTCATGGCCTAAGCTAGCAATATATGACTTTATTTCTTCTTTCATTTGAAACGCGTTATGATCTGAACCGATTCCAATTTTCATTCTTATCACTCCTGTTTGGCTTATTTATCCATATCTTTTCATTTTCTTTCGTTTTTGTCAATAAAAATATTAAATAACGAAAATAAACGAAAATAATTGAAGGGTTTACTAAACTTTTAAACTGGAACAAAAACTAGTTATATATGAAGGTAAATGAGGGATTATCACTAAAAGCATGATTAATTACTTGATATTAAACTCTTAACTTTCGTTTATTATCGAATTTAAATTATTTTTTTCGAAAACGATTGACAAAACAAAAACAAATGATAATATTCTAAATAGAATAACAAATTGGTTACCGGTTGATTTTGCAAACGCTTGCTAGGATTTGAGGGACTGTGTAATCGCAACAAATTTAAAGGGGGAAATGGCGGATGACGATTAAGTTTGGTTGTCACGGTTCAACATGGGTACTCGATTATGATGAGAAGGTAGACTGCTTAGATCATCTTATGGATACCGTTAAGAAGGCTGGATTCAAAGGGATTGATGTTCAGTATGCTTTATTGGGTGAATATAATGACGCCCCAGAAAAACTGAAAGAGAAATTGGATAGTATGGGTCTTGAGTTAGCTGCTATTACCTTACCGTTCAGCTGGGAAAGTGAACAAGAATCAGAAGAAGAGAAAGCGCGGGCAGATTATTATATTAACTTTTTAAAACATTTCCCGAACGCGAAATTAAATCTGCCAGCACGAGTAGGTCCTAATCGCGACAATCTAGTAAAACGCCAAAGAGACATCATTAGCTGTGTCAATGCAGTTGGAAAACGTGCGTACGAAAATGGTGTAACAGCCGTATTCCATCCACATTCTCCATCCACTTCTTACTTTAGAATTGAAAGCGATTATAAACTGCTATTTGACGAACTTGATACAAGATATGTTTGGTATACTCCGGATGTTGGCCATATTGCTGCCGGTGGAATGGACCCAGTTGAAATTGTTAAAAGATATTTACCGATTATCAAGCATGTTCATTTTAAAGACTGCTCTAAAGAGTTTGAATGGAAAAAGATGGGCACGGGTGATATTGACTTCCCAGCGATCGTCCAAGCTCTTGTTGATTATGGTTATGATGGCTGGATTATGGTAGAGGAAGAGACAGAGGAAACGAAAACGAATGCGGATCAATGTATCTTTGATATTAGTAACTATGTAGATGAAAAATTGAAACCAATTGTTAATGGAGTGAAGATTTCATGAGCAAACTAATTCCTTCTTTGCTCGTGACCGAGGTCTTTTTTTCTGTAAAAGATGAAAAGGGGTTCGCTGCGAGTGTTGTTGAGAATTTAGGGTCGCAGGGATTCTATCAATCTTTCGAAATCGGTGATGGATATGACCAAGAGGATCGAAAGAGAATTTTACTTGCAAAAGAAAAAAATAACCTATCGATTTTCCAATGGTTAACCTTTTTAACGTATAAGACGAATTTAAATGTTTCAGCACTTGATGCTGCACTAAGGAAGAAAACCGTAAGTCAGATTAAAGAAAGCTTATATTTGGCTGCTGAGTGCGGTGTATCAACGGTTGGTTTCGTTCCTGGTCCCGATCCAGGCGTCCACTTGCGAAAAGCGGGACTTGAAGCCCTGTATGAAAGCTTCTGCGAAATTTGCGAGGAAGCGGCCACGTTTAATATGCATGTGTCGATTGAAGCAATGGACCGGGAAGTCCACAAAAAGCGGATATTAGGCTTAACGAGTGAGGCTGTACCGCTGATCTCGAAGGTTCGTGAAACCTATTCGAATGCAGGGATTGTTTTTGATACTGCACATGTGACCCTGAACGGTGAAGACATTTTTAAGTCGCTGGAATTGGCTCAATCTGTGATGGATCGACTTCATTTTGCAAATGTGGTAGAGAATCCGAAGAGTGAATTATATGGAGATCACCATATGCCAATCGGTGAGCCAGGTTTCTTAACAATAGAAAAAATGTCTCAAATATTGCAAAAAGCCTCTGAGCTCGGAATCCGATCTGAGAAAGGGCTGCCGGTAGCGGTGGAAGTGCAGGGGAGAAACAAGCATGACTATTTTGCCAATGAAAAAGCGATTCGGGCCGCTTTAGAAAGTGCGATGAATTTAGTTGGGAGTAAATAGTTTCATAGCTATGTAAGTTTCCGGGTTTTATCCTTTTCTTACTCGTTAAGATTGGGATTCCCTTTCTTAACAAAATGTAAGCGTTATCTAATGGGGTTTGGCTGGTATGAACTAAAAAAAGGTATAGGAGGATTTACATGAAAACAGAACAAGCGCTTCGGGCGGACTTACCCGTCAAGGCAACGAAAAAGAATTACCGTTGGACCGTCGTTATTTGGCTGCTAATTGGTGGAATCATTAACTACCTTGACAGAACAAACCTTTCGATTGCGGCCCCAGCCATGATTAAAGAGTTAGATTTAAATATGACGCATATTGGTCTGTTGGGTACCATTTTTTCTTGGACCTATGCGGTCATGCAGCTTCCTTCCGGTTGGTTAATTGATAAATTTGGTGCGAAGCGGGTGTATTCAATCGCGGTTTTGTGGTGGAGTATTGCCACTGCTTTAACAGGCGCATGTAACAAAATGCTGACATTAATTGGTGCAAGGTTCTTACTTGGAGTCGGGGAAGCACCATGTATGCCATCGAATGCCAAGATTACTTCACAATGGTTCCCGAAGAGTGAACGTGGACTTGCAACAGGATTTTGGGATGCTTCCTCCAAAGTAGGTCCTGCCCTTGCTCCTCCTATCCTAGTGGCGATTCAGGTTGCATTTGGCTGGCGTTCACTCTTTTTCATTACTGGTGGGATTGGAATCGTTTTTATCCTCTTATTTATGAAATTCTACAAATCACCAGATCAAAGTAAATTCCTTTCTAAAGAAGAGTATGACTATATTAAAGCTGAAGGCGGTGCAAGTACCGATACCGTTGAGTCTACTAATATTAAATGGAGAGAGCTATTTAAGTATAAAAGCGTCTGGGGGATGATTTTTGGTTTCTTCTGTACCATTTGGATTTGGAATATTTTCTTAACGTTCTTACCTCTATATCTATTAAACACCCAGCATGTTTCCTTTAAAGAACTAGGCATTTATGCTGCCATTCCTTGGGTCGGCGGAATTGCCGGTAACCTTGGCGGTGGTTATATTGCTAAGAAGTTATCCGATAAGAAGATCTGTTCACCAATTAATGCGAAGCGTGGACTCATCGCGGTTAGTGCCCTTCTAGCGGCAGTTTTTGTTATTCTTCTTCCTTTTGTGCATGGATTAGCCATCACGATTACCTTAATGACTCTCGCCCTTTGTGTTATTTCTGCGATTACAGGCAGTGCTTGGGCTTTGTCAGGTGATATTGCACCACCAGCAATGGTTGGGTCCGTGGGTGCGATTCAAAACTTCGGCGGTTACTTCGGCGGGGCATTTGCTCCATTAGTGACGGGAATGATTTTAGATTCAACAGGATCTTATTCGATTGCTTTTATTTCCGGTGGGATCATCGCTGGATTCGCAGCCTTTTTCTATTGGTTTATTGTAAAAGAGCCTATTAAACCAACAGAAGTATAATCTATTAAAGAACAAGAGGGCTGAGATCACAGCCTTCTTGTTTTCTTTTAATCTGGTTTCTGAGTAAAAGCGATACATTTGTCGAAAAATGAGGGAAAATTTAACCATATTTTTTAAAATGAAAATTGACACAATAAATTATGAGGTTTATGATGGTAAATGAAAGTAAATAAAAACAAACGAAAGAATTAATTATTTCTTTTTAATAGAAAGGGGAGTTTAGTTTGAAGAAAATTATTAACCAACCCGAAAATGTTGTAGAAGAAACGATTGAGGGCTTTCTAGCAGCCTTTGGACACTCTTATGAAAAACTTCAAAATGAAAACGGAATCATTCGCCGTGATCGCAAGGATAAAGTAGCAGTTGTAACGGGGGGAGGAAGCGGTCATGAGCCTCTTTTTCTAGGCTTAATCGGTGAGGGCTTAGCTGATGGCGTTACACTGGGCAATGTTTTTGCAGCGCCGCCGCCAAATAATGTAATGGAAGTTGCCAAAGCAGTTGATTCAGGAAAGGGTGTTCTATTTATCTACGGAAATTATTCAGGGGATGTTCTAAACTTTGGTATGGCTGCAGAATTGCTGGAAATGGAAGGGATTGAAACGAAAACTGTCTTGGTTACTGATGATGTTGCCTCTGCTCCAGTAGAACGGAAAGAGGATCGCAGAGGGATTGCTGGTGATGTTTTCGTTGTCAAGATTGCCGGTGCAGCTGCAGAAAAAGGCCTATCTTTGGAAGAAGTAACAAGGGTGACCCAAAAAGCCAATGATCATACGTTCTCGATCGGTGTTGCTTTAGCGCCTGGAACGATTCCTGGTGCAACCGAACCGCCTTATACACTGGCTGATGATGAAATTGAAGTTGGAATGGGTATTCATGGTGAACCCGGAATGGAACGCACGAAAATGATGCCGGCTGATGAGCTGACAGATCGATTGATGGAAAAGTTATTAGAGGAAAGCAGCCTGCAGGCAGGAGAAGAGGTAGCCGTTTTAGTAAATGGCCTTGGATCGACTACTCTAATGGAATTATTTATTATCAACCGCAGAGTAGCAAGAGGCTTGGCGAAAAAAGGAATTAAGGCCTACGACATGGATGTCAACAGCTATTGCACGACACAGGAAATGGCCGGATTTTCTATCACTCTATTAAAGCTCGATGATGAACTAAAAGATTTATTTAATGCACCCGCCAATTCGCCATACTACAAAAAAGAACGCACTGGAGGAAATGTATATGCCAAATAGTATACAAGAGGTACGTCTAACTGCCGCTCAAGTAAAAGAAATGTTCCTTTATGTGGGGGAGCAGGTGAGGGAAAGCAAACCGCTTTTAACAAAAATTGATAGCGCTATCGGTGATGGGGATCATGGGATTGGCATGTCCGTTGGCTTTACAAAGGCAGAAGAAAACTTAAATCAAAAAGAGTTTTTAACTATTAACGAGGTATTTAAAACCATTGGAATGTCGATGATCTCTACAATGGGCGGTGCTTCAGGAATCATTTTTGGAACATTGTTTGTAGGCGGGGTAAAAGGCCTTGATCCACAGGAGGAACTGAATCTGCCTCTATTATCTAAGATTCTTGAGGGATCCGTGACTTCCATTAAGGAGCGGGGAAAAGCTAAATTAGGTGATAAAACGATGATTGATGCGCTTGAACCAGCTGTTCTGGGATTAAAGCAAAGTGTCGAAGAAAATAAAAGTTTACTAGAAGGTCTTAAATCGGCCGAGGAAAAGGCGGAGCAAGGTGTTGAGAGAACAAAGGAATTTGTGGCGAAGTTTGGAAGAGCCAAGTCGCTGGGTGAAAGAGCGATTGGTTATCAAGATGCCGGAGCAACGACAGTATATATCATCTTTAAATCGATGAGAGAATGGGTAGAGAAAGCTTTCGTGCAAGAGTAAACGGGTGGTTCACGTTAAGAACTAGAAATCCATTTATGAACGGGGGAAGTCATATGTCAGTAAAATTTCAAGGGATTATTCCACCAGTATCGATTATTTTTAACGAGCAAGGAGAACTAGATAAAAAGGGAATGGCGACAGTCATTGACTTCTTAATTGATTCCGGTGTCGACGGATTGTTCTTTCTAGGAAGCGGCGGAGAATTTACTCAGATGTCGGTTGAAGAACGTAAGGAGGTTGCTTCTTTTGCAACGAGCTATGTGAATGGAAGGGTGCCCGTATTAATTGGTACAGGGAGCACGAATACTCGTGAAGTAATCGCTTTAAGTCGGCATGCAGAGCAGGAAGGAGCAGACGGTGTTGTCATCATCAATCCTTACTACTGGCCATTATCAGAAGAAAATTTATTTGCCCATTATAGTGAAATTGCGGCCTCCGTGCATTTACCAATTTTCCTTTACAATTACCCTGGCTTATCAGGACAAGATTTGAGTCCAGACTTTGTCCTTAAATTGGTCGAAGCACATGATAATATTGTTGGAATTAAAGAGACTGTTGAAAGTATTGCACATATCCGAGATATGATTTTGACGGTAAAAGGAAAGTTTCCTGAGTTTGCTGTTTTTTCCGGATTTGATGATCATCTTTTCCCTACTCTTAGTCTAGGCGGAGATGGAGCAATTAGTGCAAGTGTTAATATTGCCCCTGAATTGGGAATTGGTGTTTATAAGGCATTTAAAGAGAACCGTTTCGATCAAGCTTTAGCCTTACATAAACGGATGGCTCTCATGCCGACCATGTATAAGTTGGATTCCCCGTTTGTTAGTGTTGTAAAAGAAGCGATGAAATTAAGAGGATTAGCTATCTCTACACATGTTCTCGCTCCTGCTCGTTCCCTTAGTGCAGAAAAGATTGAGGAACTGAAAAAGATTCTTGTTCAAGCTGAATTGCTGCCAAAAGAGACCGAAGTGGAAGCATTGTAAGATGTAAAAAGATCTCCGCCGTGAGGTCTTTTTTAAAAGAAACTTCTATTTGAAGTGGAAAGTTGAAAACAAAGGAGAACGATATGACCAAAACAAGAAGAATGTCTAAGATTTTTGCAAATGATGGAAAATCGATTACGCTGGCACTAGATGGTTATTATTTTTCAACTAGAACAGAAGGTATTGATCAAACAATTGATTTGCTCCCGAGTCTTGTTGAAAACGGACTAGATGCTGTCATTGTTACATATGGTATGGCCAAATTATATGCAAAATCCTTTGCAAATCTAGGGATGATTGTACGTGCTGACTTATCTACAAGTGTATTTGATGCACGGATCCCTGACACAACTGCTTTACTTTCGGTCGAAGATGCCTTGAAGCTTGGAGCCGACGGTGTCATTTCGATGACTTTTCCTGGGGCGGAAAACGAAGCAGCCTCTCATAAAATTGCTTGGGACCTTGCAAGAGCGGCGGATGAATGGAATGTCCCATTTATGTGTGAAACCTTGCCATATAGCTACCATGTGACAAGCCTGGAATCCAATCAGATCGAAAAGATTGCCGCTGCTGCACGGCTTGGGATGGAGCTTGGTGCAGATATTATTAAAACAAGACTTACCGGAGAACCAGAGGATGCTAGAATCATAGAATCGGCCAAATGTCCAGTATTTGTTTTAGGAGGTCCCAAAACCGCTAACCTCCTTGATTATTTTCGATATGTAAAGCATTGCTTTGATGCAGGTGCCAAGGGGATTGCGGTTGGCCGGAACATAACCCTGGATCGAAATCCAGTTGGTGTGGTGGCCGGTTTGAATACCATTATTCATCAGAATGGTACCCCTGAAGACGCGGTTCAGGCTTATCAGCAAAAATTAGACATGGTCAGTATTAATAATCGATAAAGGAGAAATGAAGATGAGTACTCAATTTATTCCATCCCTGCTTGTACCGGAGATTTATTTTCCCGCTAAAAGTGAAAAAGGCTTTACGGTCAGCTTAATTGAAAAAATGGCAGAACAAGGATTCTATCAATCTTATGAAATTGGGGACGGACAAGATCAACAGGAGCGAAAAGCGATCTTAGCATTAAAGGAGAAGCATCATTTTCAACTTACCCAATGGTTAACTTTTCTAATTGATCAGTACAATCTAGATGTGTCTTCTGTGGATACACAACTTCGTCTGGAATCCGTTAAAAGGATAAAGGAAAGCATTTATTTAGCGGCAGAGTGTGGTGCTTCCAATATTGCTTTTGTTCCTGGGGCAGATCCTGGTGCTGATCGACGATTAGAGGCTGTAGAAGGATTTTATGAGAGTTTGTGCGAAATCTGTGAGGAAGCTTCTCGTTATCATATAAATGTGCTGGTTGAACATCTTGATCGCTATGCGCATAAGAAACGTGTGATTGGTCCCATGGATGAAACGGTCCAATTACTTTCAAGAGTCAAAACGGACTATCAAAATATTGGTCTAGCCTTCGATACGGCCCATGCAGCCCTGAATGGAGAGGACATTTTGGATGCTTTGGTATTAGCGAAATCCCACACCCATCAAATTCATTTTTCCAATGCGGTTTTGGATCAAACAAGCCCATTGTATGGTGATTACCATATGGAAATCGGCGAACCGGGATTCTTAACTGTAGGAAAAATCAGTGATATTTTACGAAAAGCAGATGAGCTCAGCCTTCAATCTGAAAAGGGGCTTCGTGTCGCTGTAGAAGTAAGAGGAAAAGATGTAGATAACCTACAGGCTAACGAGAGTACAGTTAGAACCATTTTAGAAGAAGCCTTAAATTTAGTTGGCAGCAGATAAAGAGGAGGGGATCTAAGTTGAAGAAAATTTGGATTGGTACCAACTGGAAAATGACGAAGACAATTGCTGAAGGTTTGGACTTTACAAACGGGCTTAAAAAGATTGCAGAGGCAATTTCGCCTAACATCCAGTTATTTATTATCCCTTCCCATACATCTCTGGTCCCGATTAAAGAGGTTATCTCCAGTTCAACTATTTATTTGGGTGCACAAAACATGCATTGGGAGGATAGTGGCGCCTATACGGGTGAGATTTCCCCACGAATGTTAGATGAAATCGGCATAGACATGATTGAACTAGGACATTCGGAACGAAGGCAATATTATAATGAAACCGATGAAGCCATTAATAAAAAGGTCTTTGCTGCTTTAAAGTACTCCATTCAACCACTTATCTGTATCGGTGAAAACTTAGAACAGAAGAATAATTTGATTTCAAAAGAGACATTATCCGCACAGCTAAAGGTTTGTTTAAAGGGATTGTCAAAGGAGCAGGCTAAAGGGGTATTAATTGCATATGAACCTGTATGGGCAATTGGGGAGCAAGGAATTCCTGCCGATGCGGAATACGTGGAAGAAATTCATGATTTTCTCCGTCAAACTTTGATTGGACTTTTTGATGATACTGGGATGGAGATCCCCATTTTGTATGGTGGCAGCGTTAATCATGATAATTTTCTTAAATATATTAATCTTGAAAATGTAAATGGACTTTTCGTTGGCAGGGCAGCCTGGGAAATTGATAGCTTCCAGCAAATCCTTTATCAACTAGAATCCCATTTTAAAAAGTGCAGGTAAACTACTCCTATGATTAAATCCCCTCCGTAGTTGATAGACTGGGAATGTGTCTATTATCTACGGAGGGGATTTTTCTAACGGATTACCCGCTAAATATGGAGATAAATCGGTTTTGTATTTTCTTTCTTTCTTTATCAGTATTTATCGGATTTTCGTTTTGAAACAAAGAGAAACAAAATGAATTGAAAGTCAATATAAAATAAAAGAAAAAAAACTTAGCGTAATCAGCGTTTTAACAGGACTTTTTAGCTATTAACCTTTATAATATGGTTACTAATATTATTTTGGAAGAATGTTTAGTAAATTATCGAAAATAAATGAAAGGGTGAAACTATGTTCGCTGATCAACGCAGAAATTTAATTATAGAGATTCTGACAGAAAAAGGAACAGTAACCGTAAATGATTTAACTAATTTACTTGATATATCTGCAGCAACGATACGATCGGATCTAAACCAGATGGAGAAGCAAGGTCTGCTTATTCGCACTCATGGCGGGGCTATGCTGAAAGCGGAGGAAACGGATAATACTTTTGATAAAACCTATGAAAATCGTGAAAAAAAGTTCCGTGCTGAAAAGCAACGAATCGGCTATAGTGCGCTCAAGTATATCCACGAAGGGCAATGTATTTTGTTAGATGCGAGTACGACATGTTTTGAACTTGCCAAGTATCTAAGTGAGACAAAAATGAAGTTAACGGTAGTAACCAGTGGAATCGCAACGGCCGCGATGCTAAAAGAAAATCCTCATTTAACGGTCATTATCATTGGCGGGATTGTCCGGAACTCTTCTAATTCTGTTGAAGGGCTTTTAGGAGAAGAACTGTTAAGAAAGATTAATATCGATCTTCTTTTTACCTCGGCTTATGCTTTTAACACAAGGGATGGGCTTTCTGATTTTAGCTCTGTATGAAGTGGAATTAAAAAGGGTGATGGTTTCTGTTGCCAATCAAGTCATTGCTTTGCTGGATCATAGTAAAATGAATAAAAGTTCTAGTGCAACCTTTGCCCGTCCTGATGAGATGGATATATTTATTACCGACAAGCATGTTTCTGAAGAAACACTTGAATTTTTTGCTGCTAATAACATCGAGTTAGAAATTGCCGAATAAACAACAGGAGGCCGGCTTCATTATGAAACCGGCCTTTGTTATTATATTTTTTCATTTGAGTGATGTTTATAACCTGACCTGAATGGATTGATTTTGAAAAATAACGAGGTGGTTTTTGTGTTAAGTGGTGTCGATTTAAAGAAAAAGGCTGTTGGAGAAAAAGCAGTGGAATATATCCAGGATAAAATGGTCATTGGCTTGGGTTCAGGATCTACTGTCTATTGGATGATGAAAAAATTAGGTGAATTAGTCAGTGAAGGTCTCAGTGTGAAAGGCGTCCCTTCATCGGTGCGGACAGAAGGATGGGCCAAGGAATTTGGCATCCCGTTAGTGTATTTTTCCGAGGTCAGTCGATTAGATTTAGCTATTGATGGTGCCGATGAGGTGGACCCCGATTACAATCTAATCAAAGGTGGCGGAGGGTCGTTACTTCGCGAAAAACTCGTGGATGCAGCAGCAGACAGGCTTATTATTGTGGTCGATGATTCTAAATTGGTACCAGCACTTGGAACCTTCCCCTTACCGGTGGAGGTAGTGCCTTTTGGCTGGGAACAAACGGCGCAAAGACTAGCGAAGCTGGATTGTACACCGAAATTAAGAATAAAAGAAGATAAAATCTTTACTACGAATAATGGTAATTTTATTTTGGATTGTCAATTTAACTCGATCACCAATCCGGGTGATCTGCATCAACAGTTAAAACTTACACTCGGGGTTGTAGAAACCGGCCTTTTTACGAACATGACTGATATAGTGATTGTTAGCAACGATGAGGGTGTCCACATTAAGGAAAAGTAAGATAGAGTTTGAGTGGAACAACATGAAGTAGAGGCAGGATTTAATCAAACTGGTCTTTGCCTTATTAAGAGTAACGGGGTTTCCCTAGAATAGTACAAGAAAGCCACCATGTGTCCAGTTATTCACCAGGAGCAGAACAGGTGGCTTTCCTTATATTTTATATGCGTTCCCTCATTCGGTCAGGGAGATTCTGGATCGACTGAACGACTAGATCTAGTTTTGACTCAATGCGATATAACAGATAAAGGGTCACGACAATCGGGAAACCCACTTCACTTATGAGGGGAATGATATTTTCCACCACATTCATCTCCTTTCTCCATTGGATTAACTTGAATAAAGAAGAGGCCGGCTTCATTGCGAATCCGGCCTCCCGTTATTAAGCAAGTTCGTAATCTGTTACGTCACGGTTGACTACCCTGGCTCCTTTTGAAGCCACTAACTTGCCGCTTCCAGTCGTGAAAACATTCGCAGCAATAATTTGTGCCATCGATAACTTAACCACTTCCTCATCAATCGGCTCCTTTGGATTATCAACCGAGATCCGGGCCGTCTTACCGTACTCTGTTCCAAACTGCAATTCCAACGTCTTTGCCATACTATTCACCTCCTTTTCCTTATACAAGAGATATTAATGCTGTTAACGGTATCGTTGGTGTCATTGGTGCCATTAGTGCATTTGGTGACAGGCACCGAACGTGGACACTGTCTACTCCAGAAGGACAGTTCAATCTACCGTTACGTTACTCCGAAGCCGAAGGTTTAGCCTAGGATTTCGAAGTTGTCGTTGCGTTCTACACTGTGTAGTGAGTCGTTGCATAGTGCTGTGATGGCTTGTGCTGCTTGAAATAGCTGGTCTACGGTTGACTCCTTTCTGACGTTGCTGAAGGTTCTTGATTTGAGAATTTGATGTCCTTGATTATCAATACCCCCATCAAATACTAAGCGTAGTTTTGTTCCTTCTAGTAATGCTTCTGCCATGGTCTATCACCTCCTTTCGCCTTCTATATATAGATTTAGGGGCAAAAAGGATAGGCTGAGAGAAAAAATAGTTTGTCAGCCCCTTCCAGCTAAGGGAAACGGGAAAAAACGGTTTAATATCCATACTGCCGACAAAAACCTTCACCATTTCGGACCATCTCTAACTAAAACGCAAGACCTGCTCGCAGCTTCTTAAGTGCACTCATTTTCCACTGTTTCACAGCCGAAACCGATACCTTCTCCCGTGCTGCCATATCCTTGACAGACAAATCCTCCGCAAAGGCAGCCACAACCCACTTGGTTTCCTTTTCCGATAAACCTTCACAATACGATAACAGCTGCTCCACCTCGAGCGGAATATCGGAGTAATCGCCTTCCACTGCCTCCCAATATTCCTCTTTTGGATACACGTTTCCGGCCTCATACCGGCTGCGCTTTGTCAGCTCAAGTAATAACCTCCCTTTGATATAGCTATAAGCATAATTCGTGAAGCTTCCCTTTTGGGGATCGAATCCTATCTGAGCTTCCCAGAGTGCAATTAACGCTGTCTGATGGAATTCATCTTTGTTACGGTAAATCGAAAGAGATTGTAAGATTCGATGAATCATAGGCGTATATTGTTCTGCTAACTCCTCAAAGTTATCCATATTTAAGATCCTCTCCAGGACCCGCGCGCGTTCCAATCAATTTCCTAGGTAGCTTTACCATACCGAGAAAGAAGGTTTACCTCGAATTCCACAATTTCCAATTTAAAGGATAATTGGAGTTGAATCGGAGGTTTTTGCCGTTTAAATTAAAAATTTAGAGTCGATTTAAGCAATTTCAGACGAATTTCCTATGATTTTATCGTTCATGATTATTTTTAAAAAAATCAGCTTAGTTTGGCAAAAGGAGTAAATCCGGATAACTATACCAATTTTTAACAATGTTGTAAGATAGAGGCGAGGTGATTTTTTTGATAACAAAAATAGAAGGTGCCTTAGTGGGATTTGCAATCGGTGATGCTTTAGGCGGCACCACAGAATTTTTAACCAAAGAGGAAATACAGACGCAATATGGGCAATTAAAAGAAATCAGCGGTGGCGGTGTTTGGAGTCTGGAAAAGGGGGAAACCACGGATGATACGGCGATGACAATGGCAGTTGCCAACGGGATCTTGAAGAATCCGACAGACCCAGTCGAGGCAATCGGGGATGAGTTTTTAAAATGGTATCATTCCAACCCAAAGGATATAGGCATAATTGTTCGGACTGTGTTGGGTTCATTTAACGGAAACTGGTTTGAGACGGCTAAAAAGGCCCACTATGAATATCTTGACGAATTGTCAGCGGGAAACGGGACCTTAATGCGCTGTTTACCAGTGGCCTTGGCTTATCAGGACATAGATGAAATCGAAGCTGTCACAAGAAAACAATCAAAAATGACACATTATGATTCTAAAGCAGATGATGCTTGCGTCCTTTACAATCGAATCGCTTACCGTGTTCTTCAAGGTGCAACGTTAAAAGAGACGATTACTGAGGAGGTCAAAGGAACGATCTATGAGTCTGTCCTAACTGGTCAAAGGCCAGCTTGCCTCCCTAGTGGCTATGTCGTGGATACCATGAACTGGGTCCTTTATTGGCTGTTAACTGCTGAAACTTTTACAGACGTCGTGGTAGGAGCGGCAAATGAGGGTCATGATAGTGATACAGTGGCTGCAATCGCTGGGGGTCTTGCGGGTTTGGCTTGTGGATACGAGAGCCTGCCGCGTCACTATGTAGATGTCTTACTCCAAAAAGAAGAACTGATTAAATTGGCACATGAAATAAAAAATCTTAGAACGAGATAATGGAGGGGTTAGAATCATGAACACCATTATTAAGATGTTTCAGCATGTAGATTGGGCCAATCTGCGAATTCTTGAAGCACTGAAAGCCAAAGGGGATCGGAACCACCAGACTAAACAATTGTTCTCTCATCTCCTGCTTGCAGAAGAAGTATGGATTAATCGACTTACAGGCTTAGACAGTAATCCTCAAGCAATCTGGACAGAGCTTACGATTGAGGAGTGTTCAAAGCTGCTGGTAAAAAATCAACAAAAGTTTGCCAGACTTCTTGGAGGTTTATCAACGATAACCATGGAGGATGTCATTGTGTATAAGAATAGTACCGGAGAGGAGTTTTCGACGTCAGTCGGGGATATCCTTACCCATGTAGCGCTTCACGGCCAGTACCACCGGGGCCAGATTAATCGGCTCCTGCGAGAAGAAGGCTTCGAACCGGTAAGTGTGGATTTTATTACGTTTGTCCGCTAAGGCGGGGGCGTTAAGTATTTCTATTGGACAGTTTCCGATGGGGATTTGATATTTAGTCTATTAAATAGTGGCTATTTGACAGTATGACTAGACACCTGAGGAATTTGTCCAATAGAGCTTGTCTAATGGACAAATTATTTGATTGACGTGAGGAATGTGTCCGATAGAGTCTGTCTAAAGGACAAATTACGAAGTAGATGGCCGGGTTTTGTCTAATAGAGTCCGTCTTATACAAAGCTCCTCAAACCAGGCAAATAAATAAAAGCCGATAGTCAATGGACTTTTTCTTTTTTTATCCCACCCTTATCCCCGTTTTTAAAGGCTGTTTTTGCATTTTATAAAGAATATACCCCGTGAAAAGCTGGAACAAATCCATAAAATTTTTCGGATTTTTATTGGTCAAAACTTCAATCCTTTGTAATCGATAAGCCAAGCTGTTCCGGTGAATATGAAGTTCCTTCGATATGGCATTCATGTCACCTGAGTTTTTTATATAACAAATCAAGGTCTCAATCAGCTCTTGCCCTTTTTGATTTTCAGCGTGTTCTTTATAAAAGTCAGTAATTTCATCAAAAGAGAGCTCTTTGTTTGTTAGGTAATCAATAAATTTTAACTCCTGATAATGGCAAATGGTTTGCGGGAGATCCATCCGTTCCACAATTTCTATGGCACGCCGGGCTTCATGAACGGACTTGGATACGATCGTATAGTTGCTGCCGAGTCCAACTCTGACTCCATTCGGCGATTGGATGACTTCGATTCTTTTAAGCAGATCGCTCTCACTTGGGATCACATAAAGAATGCTATCTTGGTTGAGTCTAAATGAAAATTCCTGTTCTAGCAGATAAGGTTCCATATGGTGGCGGCCCTTCACGACAATCGCTTTTCGTTCTATATCAAGATTAATGCCAAGCGCCTCACCGCTGCTCTTCATTTCGTCATCATATTCCTCAGAACGGAACACCCATTGAAATAAAAATTCCTCTTTCATCTGTTCTTGGATCCGGCGTTCTCTGAATAGAAACTCTTGGTTGATTAAGAGATCGGCAGTTACTCGGACTAACTCCGCAAACGGTCCGACAATATTTGGGTCACCGCTGATGCCGATCACACCCATAATTTTATTTCGAAAATGGATGGGCATATTGACACCTGGCTGGGAGCCCTCCTCCGAATGATAGATCGAAACAATCGTCCCCTGCTCAATCGCGGAAATGGCTCCCTGATGGTAGGTGCCAATCCTTTTAGGGTCACCCGAGCCAATGATTAAACCAATCTCATCCATGATGTTCACATTATAGGGAATGACGTTCATTACTTTATTGGCGATTTCCTGTGCTAGGGCTTGATACATTTTCATCCGTTTTCCCTCCGGTCTTTTTCTGTTTTTAATATAATAAAAAGAGGCATTTGTTTATTTGCCCAAAAAAGAACAAGTATTATTAGCAATTTGAATGATGATTTATTTGTAAGACAATTATACAATAAAAAATGTAAACGGTTACTAAAAAATAAAAAAATTCTATCACGTTTGATAAAATCGTCAATAATTAGTCACTTGACTAATGTTCGTTCATATTTTTTACCCATTTAAAAAAGGATTTTGGTCAAACGACTAAAAACATCTAGATAAAATTTATCAAAATGAACGAAGCAATTTTCAGCGAAACCGTTTACGATGGATATGTGAAATGATTCACGAACTCGAAATCAGTCAATCAACACATGTCGTTAATTTGTCATACCATTCACATACTTGTTTACAGGATAGGTTATTATGATTACGAAGTTAGATATAGTGTTTGTCGTAATAAATAATCTTTTATAAAAACAAAGTATGTGAATAGATTCACAAATGTACAATTTTTAAAATCTTCTTGTCCAAAGCAAGAATCTAAACAGCTGGGAGGAGTAAAAAAATGTTTAAGCCAAAAGGGGTCATCCCCGCATTAGTCACACCATTAGATAAAAACGGTCAATTGATGGAAGAGGCATTACGAAAAGTCATCGACTACACCATTGCAGGCGGTGTCCATGGATTATTTATCCTAGGGAGCAGCGGCGAAATTTATGGTTTAACACCTGAGCAAAAACGCCGTGTCGTGGAAGTAACAGTGGATCACACGGCTGGAAGGGTTCCTGTTTATTGTGGGGCTAGTGAAATCACTACGAGAGACTGTATCCAAACAGCTCAAATGGTTGAGGAAATTGGCGGTGTTGCAGCATTATCCGTACTTACTCCATATTTTATGTCACCTACGCAAACTGAGTTAGCGGATCACTTTAAGGCCATTGCCAAGTCTACAAATCTACCAATCATCCTTTACGGGAATGAAGCCCGTACCCAAGTGAAAATTGATGTGAAGACGTGTGAAGAACTTAGTAAGGTTGACAACATTATCGGAATAAAAGACTCAAGCGGAGATTTTACGAAAACGGCTGAGTATTTGAGGGTAACCCCGCGCGAATCCTTTTCCGTTTTACTTGGACGCGACACACTCATTTATGCAGGTCTATGTCACGGTGCCACTGGTGCCATCGCAAGCACAGGGAATATCGCTCCTAAATTAGTAGCCGATATTTACAATACGTTTATGGCTGGTGACTATCAAAAATCACTAGAATTGCAGTTTAAACTGGCGCCATTACGCTTAGCTGTGGACAAAGCCACATTCCCTGTTGTGTTAAAAGAAGGGTTAAGAATGGTAGGAATTGATGTTGGTTACGCATTTGCTCCTGCAGCAGAGATGAATCCGGAGAGCAGAAAGCTATTGGAAAACGTTTTAAAAGATTTAGAGCTTTACCAAATCTATTAATTTCCCAAGGGAAAGGAAGAAATAACATGCCATTATTGTATGTTGCCTTAGCAGTTGCCCTTTTACTTGTTTTAATGATTCCGCTGAAAATGAACGGGTTCATCGCACTTCTGTTAACTTCTTTATTTGTCGGTCTCCTCGTCGGAATGCCGTTGGATAAAATTTGGGAAACCATTGGTGATGGTCTTGGAGGCCAGCTCGGTGGAACTGCCCTTATTGTTGGTCTCGGAGCTATGCTTGGAACGGTTATGGCTGATGCGGGTGCCGCACAGCGAATTGCTACTAGTTTAGTAGACAGAATGGGAATTAAACGAGTTCAGCTTGCTATCTTAATCGCTGCCTTTGTACTAGGCGTTACCATGTTTTATGAGGTAGCTTTTGTGCTATTAATTCCACTTGTATTTGTCATTGTTCGTCAAACAAAGTTAAACCTTTTATGGGTTGCTTTACCAATGTCAATCGGGTTATCAACCTGTCATAGTTTTCTCCCGCCACACCCGGGACCAGCAGCTGTTGTTGGCGTCTTCCATGCCCACATGGGATTAACTCTTTTATACGGTTTAATTATTGCTATACCTGTAGCTACTTTTATCGCACTTACTTGGCCTAGACTTTCATTTGTTAAAAAGATTAATCCAATCATTCCTGATGGACTTATTACGAACAAAACGTTTAAAGAAGAAGACATGCCATCCTTTGGAGCAAGTATTTTTGTTGCTCTTATTCCAGTAGTACTCATGGCCATTGACGCTATCTCAACTGTATTTTTACCAGAAGGTAACGGTTTTAGGCATGTAATGGATTTCATCGGTTCCTCAGAAATGGCATTATTAATTGCTCTCTTAATCTCTATGTGGCTTCTAGGGACAAGAATCGGCCGTCCTCTAAAAGATGTGATGCAGTCTTGTTCCAATGCGGTTAAGCCAATGGCAATGATCATCTTGGTGATTGGTGCTGGCGGCGCATTTAAGCAAGTACTTGTTGATGGCGGAATTGCCGATTATATCAAAGATATCACAGATGGCTGGAACATGTCTCCAATCTTACTCGCTTGGATTATCGCTGCTCTCTTACGTATTGCTCTTGGTTCAGCAACGGTAGCCGTTATGACTGCTGCCGGGGTGGTGCTGCCCATCGCTCAAAGCTCAGGAATAAGCATGGAATTAATGACACTTGCTGTTACATGCGGAAGTATCGCTTTCTCTCACGTAACCGATCCAGGCTTCTGGATGTTTAAGGAATACCTCAATTTATCAGTCGGTGAGGCAATCAAAATAAGAACAACTTATACAACCGCACTTTCCATTCTTGGTTTAATCGGTGTATTAATTCTCAATATGTTTATTGGATAATTACTTTCTTTTGAATCAACCGGGCAGTAAATCATGATATGTCCCATTTAATAGGGAGTTTGCTGCCTATGGTGTCAAAAATAGAAAAGCGGAAGCGACCGTCTAGCGGCGTATGGCCTGGAGCGCTTCGACAGGGATAAAGGAAACACGAAGAGCGCTAGCGATTCGATGTTGACTTATCGTAGGGAGAAGAGTGAAGGACACTAGCTGCTGGTCGCTGAAGCTAGACAATTCTCATCTTATAAGGAAAGTACAATCTTGTACTGCTCTTTTTATAAAAAATCCGTAGGAGTGAATGAATAATGAAGAAAATTGGATTTATTGGACTAGGAATTATGGGGAAGCCGATGAGCAAAAACTTAATCAAAGCTGGCTATCAGTTAATCGTTAGTGATTTTAATAAAGACGCAGCGAAAGAACTCGAACAATTAGGCGCAGAAGTAGAATCAACGCCTAAAGCGATCGCGGAAAAATCAGATATCGTCATCACGATGCTTCCAAACTCTCCAAACGTCAAAGCAGTTGCTCTCGGAGAAAACGGATTGATCGAAGGTGCACATGAAGGATTAATCTATGTGGACATGAGCTCTATCGCACCTGCTGCTTCCCAAGAGGTATATAGAGCGCTAATCGAAAAAGGAGTTGAAATGTTAGATGCTCCTGTAAGCGGTGGCGAGCCAAAAGCCATTGATGGTACGATCTCTGTTATGGTTGGCGGTAAGAAGGAAGTTTTTGAAGAAGTGAAAGATGTATTAGAAGCTATGGCAGGATCGGTTGTACATGTTGGTGAAATCGGTGCAGGTAACGTAACGAAGCTTGCTAACCAGGTGATCGTTGCTTTAAATATTGCAGCTGTATCTGAAGCATTTGTTCTAGCTCAAAAAGCTGGTGTAAATCCAGAGGCCGTTTACCAAGCGATTCGCGGCGGTTTAGCTGGAAGCACAGTATTAGATGCAAAAGCGCCAATGATGTTAGACCGTAATTTCAACCCAGGTTTCCGGATTAACCTGCACATTAAAGATTTAACGAACGCAATGGAAACGAGCCATGAGTTTGGTACTCCTGCTCCGTTAACAGCCGCTGTTTTAGAAATGATGTATGCCTTAAAAGTCGACGGTCATGAATTTGAAGACCACAGCAGTCTATTAAAATACTATGAAAAATTAGCGAATGTAGAAATTTCACGTTAAATAGATTGAAAAACACGATAGAGAACGCAGCAAGATAGAATTCTACGTTCTCCTATAACCAAACTATACCATTTTGATTGGAGAAAATCCCCATGAATACAGTTGAAAAAGTTATTAATGCTACTCCAGTTGTTACAGAAATGGAAGTCTACCCTGTTGCCGGCCGCGACAGTATGTTATTAAATCTTAGCGGCGCACACGGGGCTTATTTTACAAGAAATATTGTCATCTTAAAGGATAGCAATGGCAATGTCGGCGTTGGGGAAGTACCTGGCGGAGAGGCAATTCGTAAAACCCTGGAAGATGCAAAAGAACTTGTAGTCGGTGCATCAATCGGTAACTATAACAATATCTTAAATAATGTTAGAAAAGAATTTGCCGGCCGTGATTCAGGCGGCCGCGGTTTACAAACATTCGATTTACGTATTACCATCCATGCTGTTACCGCGATTGAGGCAGCATTACTTGATCTTTTAGGAAAACACTTAAATGTTCCAGTTGCGTCTCTTCTAGGCGAAGGCCAGCAGCGTGACAAGGTAAAAACTCTTGGTTATTTATTCTATATCGGCGATCGCAATCGGACCGATCTTCCTTATTACAGCAATCCTGATTCTGAAGTGGAATGGTACCGGATCCGCCACGAGGAAGCTCTAACTCCAGAAGCCGTGGTCCGCCTTGCTGAAGCATCACAAGCTCTTTATGGCTTTAAAGACTTTAAACTTAAAGGCGGCGTGTTGGAAGGCAAAGAAGAAATCAAAGCGATTAAAGCGCTAAAAGAAAGATTCCCAGATGCAAGAATCACCCTTGATCCAAACGGTGCTTGGTCCTTAAAAGAAGCAGTGGAACTTTGCAAGGATATGCATGGGATTCTCACATATGCGGAAGATCCATGTGGTGCTGAAAATGGTTACTCTGGCCGCGAAGTCATGGCTGAATTCAGAAGACAAACAGGTCTTCCAACAGCAACCAATATGATTGCGACAGACTGGCGTCAAATGGGTCATACGATTTCCCTGCAATCCGTAGATATACCGCTTGCCGACCCGCATTTCTGGACGATGCAAGGTTCCGTACGTGTAGCGCAAATGTGTCATGATTGGGGACTAACTTGGGGGTCTCACTCTAATAACCACTTTGATATCTCACTTGCGATGTTTACCCATGTGGCTGCTGCGGCACCTGGTGAAATCACGGCAATTGATACACACTGGATTTGGCAGGAAGGTATTGAGCATTTAACAAAGGACCCATTCCAAATTGTTGACGGTCACTTAACGATTCCTGATAAGCCAGGCTTAGGGGTAGAAGTAGATATGGATGAAATTATCAAGGCACACGAATTATATAACAATATGGGCCTAAACTCTCGTGATGACGCTGTTGGTATGCAGTTCTACATTCCCGGCTGGAAATTTGATAACAAGCGTCCGTGCTTGGTTCGTTAATTAATATACTAGTATAATCAAAACTATAGAGGGTGACTTTGTTGTCACCCTTATCTTATTAAAATAAATTATTTTCTAATTAACTGTAAAGGACGGATCGTTATGAAGTTTGTGCTAGCGCCTGATTCGTTCAAAGAAAGTATGACGGCGAAAAATGCTGCCCTGGCAATGGAAAGAGGAATCCGAAAAGTTTTTCCTGATGCAGAATGTGTGACCGTTCCAATGGCTGATGGCGGGGAAGGCACAGTCGAATCGCTCGTCAGTATGACGAATGGGGAAATAATCAAGACTGAGGTGCTTGGACCTCTTGGCAAAAAAACTATCGCGGAATATGGTCTCTTGGGAGAAGGGCAAACCGCTGTTATTGAGATGGCAAGTGCCAGCGGATTGGAATTACTTAAACCTGAAGAGCGCAATCCTTTATTGACCACCACTTATGGAACCGGACAATTAATTAAACATGCGTTAGACAAAGGTGTCAGCCGCTTTTTAATTGGAATTGGCGGCAGTGCGACCAATGATGGTGGAGCAGGGATGCTTCAAGCACTTGGTGTTTCGTTTAAAGATGAAAACGGCGAAGAGCTGTCACTTGGCGGTGGTGCCTTGGGCCGCCTGCGTACGATTGATTTAAGCGGCTTGGATGAAAGAATGAAAGATGTCAAAATCGATGTGGCCTGTGATGTGACCAATCCGTTAATCGGTGAAAACGGGGCTTCTGCTATTTTTGGACCGCAAAAAGGAGCAACTCCTGAGGTCGTGAAGGAGCTTGATCAGAATTTAGCTCATTACGCTGAAGTGATGAAAGTGCAGCTGGATAAGGATATTGCCCATATGGAGGGTGCCGGTGCAGCAGGTGGACTTGGTGCTGGGTTGATGGCTTTTTTGAATGCTCAGTTGCGAAAGGGTGTTGACCTAGTGATTGAGTATACCGGCCTTGAGGAGCGCATCCAAGGTGCGGATTATGTGTTTACAGGGGAAGGCAGTATTGATGGGCAAACGCTTTTTGGGAAAACGCCGTTTGGTGTTGCGACGATTGCCCAGAAGTATTCCATCCCTGTGATTGCGTTTGCCGGCCGGATTGGCAAGGGTGTGGAGCCTCTATACGAAAATGGATTTACTGCTATTATCGGAATATTAACTGGAGTGACCTCTTTGGAGGACGCGTTGAATTCTGGGGAGGCAAATATTGAGTTTACAGCAGAAAATATTTGCCGTGTTTTAGCGCTATAACGCAAGCTGTTCGCTGTCAGGTTTCTTGGCAGCGATTTTTCATTTTCGGCCAGTTGATGTGGGCACTTGAACCTTTTTTCATTTCAGGTAAAATGGGAAGAGATGACAAAATAGATATGACCCGAGGAGCCTGGAGATGAAAGATCCTTCGAAAAAAATAAACATTGAATTAGTACAGCGTAATACTTTATCTAAGCAAGTTTTAGAAAGTATTGTACAATTATTAATAAGTGGACAGTTAAAACCAGGGGATAAGCTGCCGACTGAGATGGAATTACTAGAGATTTTGAATGTCAGTCGTCCAGTGCTGCGTGAGGCGCTTAGTTCGCTGGAGTCCCTGGGAGTTATTACACGGAAAACACGTGAGGGAACTTTCTTTAATAATAAGATTAGCAGTCATCCCTTTTCCGTCATGCTCGCGTTAGCGCATGATAATCTGAAGGCGATTGTAGAGGCACGGATGGCATTGGAATTAGGGTTAATCACGATGGCAGCCGAGAAGATTAGTGAGGACGAGCTCGTCAGATTAAAGCAGACGATTGATTTTATTGAGAATTGCCAAGATGGTGACTATGGAGAAGCTGATATTGAATTTCACCGCATTATTGCCTTGAGTGCGGACAACCCAATCGTTGAAGGGATGATTGATTCATTAATTGTGACGCTGGTGAAGATTAATAATGAAATTAAGGTGCGTGAACCAGAGCGGACAATCCGCCATCATACCGCAATCTATGAAGCACTCGCCAACCGAGATCCATTCGAAGCCTTCCACCAAATGTACCTCCATCTCGATTACGTCCGCCAGAAGATCATAAAAGACACTAAAATGTAGAAAGTCTAAAGGTGACAGGCACCATGTGAATCATTCACATGGTGCCTGTCACCTTTAGTTGTATTTGCACGGTAGTTTATGTGAATACTTATTTTTTCTCGATCAACCACTTGGTAACGACTCTCGATTCTTCATCTGTTAAAAGATGCCCTGGCATTTTATCGGATCCTTCAGTGATCATCTTAAATAATTCATCTTCCGAATATTTACTGCTCATATTTAAAAGAGGTGGTCCCACCGCGCCTTTTAAATTGCCTCCATGGCAGGCTGAGCACTTATTTCCATAAAGCGTCTCTCCATCCGATGCTTCCTTCTTGTCGGCAGCATTGGATGAACAGCCTGCTAACAATAAAAGCGATAGCATGGCCACTGTCCAGAATTGCTTCATCCTCTTAAACCTCCATTATCATAGTTAGTAAAACAGCTCCTAACACGATTATAAAGTGTATAAAGATGGAAATAGGGGTTGAAAAATGAAAATTTTCGGACAGTTGGGCTAAAGATAATGGGTCCCTTTCATCAAAACGAATCTCTATTTAAGAGGTAACGGTCTCTTCAACTGTTTGCACTTCCGATTCATGGACCAACTGCACATTAAATTTACTGTCCTTCTCCCGTAGTTCCCAATAACCTGAACTATACTTGTAAATAACAATAAAAAGCTTCCCGTCATAAACCACTGTTTCATTCATCAATTTAATACCACCCTTATCTGTTAGTTGAATGATATTATCTATATTCCATCATTCGCTAAACTATGACGACAAACTTCGGAAACTTCAGGTATAGGCTGACAATAAAACCATAAACATTGTCAAAACCGTAATATTGGTGTCAGGCACCATTTGAAACATTGAGTGTTTCGTTAACTTGGTTTTTGAGTTTTTTGATTTGTTGGATGATGTTGGTGATTTCTTGGACGGGTTGGAGTAGTTGGTTGTTTTTAAGGAAGGAGGGGTCGAGCAGTCCGTTTTTTAGCTGAGCTAGGTACAGGTCGATCTGGGAAACTAAGCGGTTATTTTGTTCAATTAACTGTTGATGAAACTCTTTCACCGTTTCTGGGGCATCCAACTCATTAAACTTTGTAATCGCTTGTTTCATTTGTTGGAGTTCCCTTTCGAGGTCATCGGCTGCCTGTTGATTGTCGACAGCTCTTTTAACCAAAGAGGGTGTATCAGCGGCAAATTGGGTAACCTTGTCTAAATAACTAGAAGCATCTCTTGCATAGTCAAGCGTGTCATACGTAAGGTTGAAGAAAGAACAGCCGCTAAGGAGAAATATGAGACAGACCGACCAAACAGTCAACCATCTTTTCATGTTCCAAACCTCCGTTTAAAGTATCATTATATTGAAAAATGCACGCTCCTACTTATTTATGTATTCTGTTCTGACGATATTATTCATGTGATATTAAGCATCACAGAATAATACAATCCTTACTGATTCTATTAGACAAAATTAATAGAGTTTATTATTTTCCCAAGTTCGCCAAATTCCGAGGGACTTCGTTAAGGATTAAAAGTATTATCGACCCCTATACTAATAACCCAACATTTATCACCATAATGAGCATAAAAAGTGTCGATATTTGATGATGAAAACCATTTCCATGTATTCGCTTACAACTAGTAAACTTAACTCACAGGTAGTTTTAATATAAGGGGTTATCGCAAATGACGAATGAGGATCTATTTTTACAAATTGAAAATCTACGATTAAAAATGATAACTGTAGGGCTTTCCAAAGGTTTTACCTCCGCTGAAACGGTAAGACTTAGCGAAAGACTTGATAGATTAATCAACCTGCAAATGGGTTTAATAGAAGAACTAACTGCTTAGTTTTAACATACATGAGTTTTTTTCCCAACATCATGGGATCGACAAAAAGGTGAATCGTAATTTTCTAGGAAACAGTATAACCAAAAAGGCGGAGGGCTTTGCCCTCTGCTTTTTTGATTTCATTTCGTCCATTAGATTAGCAAAGATATTGGGCTTGAAAATGAAAGAGGGGCGGGCTAATTGTATGTATCGTCTTTTTGGTATCCTCACTCTTAATTGGGAAACATTATGTAGGTGAATGAGGCATATGACACACCATTTGTAATAGAATCTAATAATATACTTTCTTTTTGTCTGAATTTTCTCTATAATACTTCTTAACAAGAAAAATAGTGAGGGGGTATTCGGACAATGGATCAAGTGGATAGAGATATATTAGAATTATTAACAGAGAACGGAAGAATATCATATGTTGATATTGGAAAAGAACTAGGCTTGTCCCGGGTTGCTGTCAGAGAGCGAGTGACAAAATTAATTGACGATGGAGTTATTGAACAATTTACTGTTGTTATTAATAGCAGCAAGGCCGGAAAAGAGATTTCAGCCTTTTTTGATATTGATTGCGAGCCTGGCTCGTTGGTCAAAGTAGCGGAGGCATTAGCAGAAAATCCAAGCGTGGTTAGCTGTTATCAAATGACGGGGCCTTCCACCTTGCATACACATGTGTTGGTAGAAAATCATGCCGCCTTAGAAAAATTTATTAATGAAGAACTATACGCTTTAAAGGGGATAACCCGTGTCGAGAGTCATATTCTATTAAGAAGGTTTAAAAGCAGAAGAGGTCTAAAATTATAAAAAAATGACGAAAACCCATCGCTTAGATGGGTTTTTTCGTTTTTCTAAATGATGTATAAACCTTGTACCCTTCGGAAATCGAAAAGTAAATGTATTTCTCATAAATGCTGACACTTTGTCAGCATAATTACGATTATTTAGTTCGAAATGGAGTGAAAAAGTGTATTTTTTTAAAAAAAATGTGTATTTTTATGTAGATTTTTAAATTATTTTGCTATATAATCGATTTTAAATATTCTAAACATTTCGTAATGAAAAAAGAAAAAATGGTTTACAAATGATAATAGAGGAGGGCGTAAATTGGTTGCAATGATTGTCCGAAGGTTTGTACAGCTAGTATTCCTTTTGTTTGGTATTTCTTTCTTAGTCTTTTCATCCATGTACCTTGCTCCTGGTGATCCCGCTGCGATGGTAGGAGGACCTACAGCAACTGCGTCAGATTTGGAGGCAATTCGGGACAATCTAGGATTAAATGATCCATTCTTAGTCCAGTATGGACATTATCTGGCAGGTATTTTTCATGGTGATTTAGGATTTTCCTACCAAACCCGTCAGCCAGTGTCGGAAGCGATTGCGATTCGTTTTCCGAATACTTTGAAATTAGCGATTGCCAGCATGATTATCGCAGTTATTATCGGGATATTCGCAGGGTTAATCTCAGCATTGAAACATAATAGCTGGTTGGATGTCACATCCACGACATTTGCCTTAGCGGGAATCTCCGTTCCAAACTTTTGGCTGGGTGCTTTGTTGATCTTAGTGTTTTCAGTCAATCTTCAATGGCTCCCTGTAGCTGGGTTGTCTGAGTCATGGTTTACCTTTGAAGGAATGAAGCAGTTGATTTTGCCAGCTATCACGTTAGGAACTGGATCGGCTGCGATGATTGCCAGGATGGTCCGCTCCTCGATGCTAGAGGTGGTTAGGGCTGATTATGTTCGAACAGCTAGAGCTAAAGGGGTAAAGGAACGTAAGGTCATTTGGGTTCATACCTTAAAAAATGCAATGATCCCAGTTATTACGGTGATTGGCTTGAATTTTGGGAGCCTTCTAGGCGGAACGATTATAACCGAAAAAGTATTCGCCATTAATGGAGTAGGCAGATTAATGATTGATGCCATTGCTGCTAGAGATTTTCCAATGGTTCAAGGTTCGGTACTGCTAGTAGCTACTTTATTTGTATTAGTCAATCTTGTTGTGGATATTGTTTATACCTATGTTGATCCAAGAATTAAATTCCAGTAAGGAGGGAGGATGACCATGGCAGAAGTGGTTACAGCAATAGGTGCCAATCATAAACCGGCCAAGAAAAAAGAAATATCCTTTATCGTTACATTTAAGCGATTATTGAAAAATAAACTTGCGGTAGCGGGCTTATTGATTATCGTTTTGCAAATTGCTATGGCAATCTTTGCCCCGGTGATTACCTTCCATGATCCTGTTAAGCAAAACTTAAATGCCAGTGAACTTCCGATGTTTAGTGATAATCATTGGCTCGGAACCGATAATTATGGACGCGATGTTTGGAGCCGACTCGTGTTCGGGGCACGTATCTCCTTAGTAGTTGGATTTGTCGCCGTAGCCCTAGGGCTGCTTGGAGGAGTTACCCTAGGCCTGCTTGGAGGCTACTATAAAAAGCTAGATGGCGTGATTATGAGAATTGTAGATTTGCTTTTCTCTTTTCCGGGAATTTTGCTCGCGATGCTGATTATTGCCATCTTAGGAACGAGCCTTGTCAATGTCGCAATTGCCATTAGTATTTGGTCGATCCCATCCTGCGCAAGGATTGTCAGGGGATCTGTTCTTTCTATTAAAGAGAAGGAATATATCATGGCCATGAAATCACTTGGGGCATCTGATGTAAGAATCATGGTCAAGCATATTTTACCAAACTGTTTTGCACCGATAATTGTCTTTGCCACGATGCGGATGGCAACGGCCATTCTGTCAACGGCCTCATTAAGTTACTTAGGTTTGGGGGCCCAGCCGCCAACACCTGAATGGGGAGCAATGATTTCGCAGGGACAAGCCTTTATGTGGACCTCACCTCACTTAACCATTGTCCCAGGTATTGCCATTATGTTAACAGTATTTGCTTTTAATGTAGTAGGTGATGGTTTACGAGATGCCATCGATCCTAATATGAATATTCAATAAATTAACATCAAACAGGGGGAAGTAAATTGAAAAAGAATTGGTTAGCACTTATCACCATTATATCAATGTTATTACTGGCTGCTTGTGGAGGAGGTTCTTCTTCAAAATCAAGCGGGAATGCAAGTTCAGGTGGATCTAAGGCGATAGATACATTCACCTATGCATCCCTTACAGATGCAGTCGGATTATCACCGATTATGACAAACGACTCCGCATCAGCAAACGTTACGGATGAAGTATATGAAACATTGTTCAAGCGCGACCCTAAAACAAATGAAATTAAACCATTATTGGCTGATTCCTATGAAAATCCAGATGACAAAACATGGGTAATTAAACTGAAAAAAGGAATTAAGTTCCAAGATGGTACAGATTTTAACGCCGAATCTGTAAAATACACGTTTGACAAATTACGCGACCCTAAAACAGCTGCACCACGCGCATCTTTGATGGCGTCAGTGGATACCATCAATGTAGTGGATGACTATACAGTGGAAATCAAAACGAAATATCCATATGGACCATTCCTTGCAGCACTTTGCCACTCCAATGCAGCAATTGTAAGTCCTACAGCCGACAAGAAGCAAGACTTAATGAAACAGCCAGTCGGTACAGGTCCATTCAAATTCGTGAGCTGGACACCTGGTGACCAAGTAGTATTAGAGGCTAACCCTGATTATCGTGATGGTGCGCCAGCTATTAAGAAATTAGTTTTTAAAGTCGTTCCAGAAATATCAACAGCCATTTCGATGTTGCAAGCGGGAGAGGTTCAATTTATTGACCACCTTCCAACGGAGCAGATTAAGAGAATTGAAGGCTTGAAAAATGTAAAGGTTGATAAAATCCAAGGTACACCTGAATACTTTTTAACCTTTAACTTTTCAAAACCAGAATTCCAAGATCCTGAATTTAGAGAAGCAGTCGCAAGTGCCATTGACCGTGATGCGTTTGTGAAAAAATTAAATGGTTTGGGCGTTAGAAGTGACAGCGTAATTGGACCACAGGTTTTCGGTCATAAAGATTCTGCAGATAAAGCAGGAACTGCGTACAATCTTGAAAAAGCAAAAGAATTAGTGAAGAAAAATGGCTATGATAAAAAACCAATCAAGTTATTAACGGCTAATAGAGGAAACTATGTGCTAATGGCGGAAGTTGTACAAGCCCAATTAGCAGAAGCAGGGTTTAAGGTTCAAATCGAAACAATGGAATGGGCGGCATTCTTAGATACAGCACGTTCCGGAAAATATGACATCTCTTTCTTAAGCTGGTCCAATGTGACGGGGGACGGATCCGAATTACTATATCCTAACTTCCATAGTGATAACGCAGGGAATTCAAACTTCCTTCAACTAAAGGATCCAGCACTAGATAAACTGATTGATTCTTCAAGAACTACAACGGATCAAAAAGCACGTGAAGACTACTTGGATCAAGCAAATAAATTAATGTTGAAGAATAATGATGTGGTGATTATGTACCATGATGTAGTGACATCTGCTCTTAACAATGAATTTACAGGTCTAACGCTTTATCCGAACGGAAAATGGGAAGTAGCTGAAATAACTAGAAAGTAGGTTAAAAATTATGGGAGAGACATTACTTGAGGTCAAAAACATTGTGACTGAGTTTCGCACAGCAGACGGGCAATTGCCTGCTGTGCGTGATGTCTCCTTTTCACTTAAAAAAGGGGAAACACTATGTATTGTTGGTGAATCGGGTTGTGGTAAGAGTATTACCTCTCTCTCGGTTATTGGTCTATTACCTAGCAATGGGAGAATTACAAGTGGGGAAATCCTATATGAAGGGAACCCTATTCATGAGTTGCCTGCTGAAAAAATGCGGCAAATACGTGGAAATAAGATTTCTATGATATTCCAAGAGCCAATGACAGCATTAAATCCGGTGTTAACAATTGGGTACCAGTTAAGAGAGCCGTTAATGCTGCATCATAATCTATCAAAAAGCGAAGCTACTAAACAAGGGATTGAACTGCTTAAGCAAGTCGGCATTCCTTATCCGGAAAAAAGGATGAATCAATATCCTCATGAGTTAAGCGGCGGTATGAGACAGCGTGTGATGATTGCCATTGCGCTTTCGTGTAACCCTGGATTACTGATTGCAGATGAACCTACTACCGCATTGGATGTAACGATTCAGGCTCAAATCTTAGACTTAATCAATGATTTAAAAAAGAAATATAATATGGGTGTCATGATGATTACCCATGATATGGGTGTCGTTGCCGAAGTCGCAGACCGAGTGATGGTCATGTACGCAGGCAAAAAGGTAGAAGAGGGTAATGTCGATGAAATATTCGAGAATCCCAAACATCCTTATACAATCGGACTGCTTAACTCGGTACCGAATGTAGACGACCCTGAATTTGAATTAGAACCGATTCCAGGCTCACTGCCAAGCTTAAACGAACACATTACGGGATGCCGTTTCCATGCGCGATGTAAGTTTGCTACTGATCTTTGCAGAAGTAAAGAGCCTGCTGTTTTTTCTGTATCTGATACGCATAAAGTAAGCTGCTGGTTAGAGATGGAGGGGAGTAACTGATGGCGGTTTTAACTGAACAAACATCTTCTACTGAAGTGAAAGAGCCAAAGGTGCTCCTAGAGTTAAAAGGCATTAAGAAGTACTTTCCTATCAAAGGCGGGATTCTGCAGCGAAAGCAAGCCGATGTTAAAGCGGTTGAGAATGTGTCCTTACAATTGTTCGAAGGCGAAAGCTTAGGCGTTGTTGGAGAATCAGGATGCGGGAAATCTACATTAGGAAGAGCGATTTTAGGCCTAGAGGAATTAACCGAGGGACAAATCTTTTTCCAAGATAAAGAAATACAAGATTTAAAAAGAAAAGAAAAATTGAAATTTGTGAAGCAAATGCAAATGATCTTCCAGGATCCGTTTGCCAGTCTAAATCCTCGTCAGCGGATCGGTCATGCATTAGAAGAAGTCTTCACGATGCATACGGACATGTCAGCAAAAGAGAAGCGGCAAGCGGTTATTAATCTATTAGAAGAAGTAGGCTTAAAAGAGGAACACTTTGAAAAATACCCTCATGAGTTCAGCGGCGGGCAGCGTCAACGTATTGGTATTGCACGTGCGATTGCACTAAATCCTTCTTTTGTGATTTGTGACGAAGCTGTTTCAGCACTGGATGTATCGGTTCAGGCACAGGTTTTGAAGCTGCTCAAGTCGTTACAACAAAAATATCAACTATCTTATCTATTTATCTCACATGATTTAGGTGTTGTCCGCTATTTCTGCGACCGGGTTTTGGTTATGTATTTGGGTAATACGGTTGAACTTGGAACGGTCAAAGACTTGTTTGATGCACCGTTACACCCTTACACACAAGCCTTGCTATCGGCAATCCCGCGCCCGACTGTCCGGGCCAACCATAAAAGAGTTCGGCTTCAAGGGGATTTACCGAACCCTGCCAATCCGCCTAGCGGCTGTCCTTTCCATACAAGATGTCCGATTGCAACAGAAAAGTGCAGTGCGGAGAAGCCATCCTGGGTGGAATATAAACCGAATCATTTTGCTGCTTGTCATTTTGCTGGACAACCGATTGTGTAAGAAAGGCGCTGTAGCTGGACAATTCTCAAAGTCGAACACTTTTAAACTTTCTTACCTCCATAAAAATCCTCCTACTTTGTAGGGGGAATCTTACTTTTAAGGTTAAGAGAGCGATATTTTCTCAGAGATTGATGACTTATGCTCGTGGAGTTATGATTCAATTTTTGTGAAATGAATAATAGGATTTATTTATACATCCATGAAATTACACGGTTGTTTTCCGTGATTTTACTAGGGAAAGAGGAGAGTTTGTATGGATTATTTATTCCACCCCTGTGCGTCAAAACGTCATACCGTTTTTGCTAAAAAAGGAATGGTTGCTACATCACAGCCGTTAGCTGCGCAAGCAGGATTAGAGATTCTTCAAAAGGGCGGAAATGCTATTGACGCAGCGATTGCAACCGCCGCGGCTTTAACTGTTGTAGAACCAACATCGAACGGAATTGGCGGAGATGCCTTCGCTTTGGTTTGGGTGAAGGATCAATTGCATGGTTTAAACGCATCTGGTCCGGCGCCGCAGTCGATTTCGGTTGAAGCACTCAAAAAACTGGGTCACTCGAAAATGCCGGTTCACGGCACAGTTCCTGTTACGGTTCCTGGTGTTCCTGCAGCATGGGCGGCATTATCGAAGCGTTTTGGCCGTTTATCATTGGCGGAAACGTTAAAACCGGCGATCCGTTATGCAGAAGAAGGCTATCCGCTTACACCAATCTTGGGTAAGTATTGGAAGTTAGCCTACAACAAATTTAAAGAGAATTTTACAACAGAAGAATTCGAAGCTTGGTTTGAAACATTTGCCCCAGATGGCAGGGCACCTGAGATTGGCGAGGTTTGGAAGTCACCGGGCCATGCCTCTACCTTAAAGTCAATTGGCGAAACGAATGCCCGTTCCTTTTACGAAGGTGAACTGGCAGACAAAATCGATGATTTTATGAAGCAGCATAACGGGTTTCTTTCAAAAAGTGACTTAAACAGCTATCAGCCTGAATGGGTTACACCTATTTCAACCAATTACAGAGGATATGACGTGTGGGAGATTCCGCCAAATGGACAAGGCATGGTCGCTCTGATGGCCTTGAATATTTTTGAAAAATTGTCACCACCAGCTTGGCAAAGTGCTGAAACTCTGCACCAGCAGATTGAATCGATGAAGCTTGCATTTACGGATGGCCAGGCGTTTATTACAGAGCCGGAAGAAATGCCAATCTCGGCTGAAGAATTGTTATCCAGTGCTTATGCTGAAAAACGCAGCAAAACCATTATTGGAGAAGCAACGGATCCTAAACCATACGAATTGCCAAAGGGTGGAACTGTCTATTTAGCAGCAGCGGACGAAGAAGGGAATATGATTTCATATATTCAAAGTAATTACATGGGATTCGGTTCAGGCATAGTCATTCCCGGAACAGGTATTGCCTTGCAAAATCGCGGCCATGATTTCTCTTTAGATGAATCCCATCCCAATGTATTAAAACCAGGAAAGAGAACGTATCACACCATTATTCCGGGCTTTTTAACGAAGGATGGCCAGGCTGTTGGACCTTTTGGCGTCATGGGCGGCTATATGCAGCCACAAGGACATTTCCAGGTTGTCACTAATACGGTCGATTATTTATTAAACCCGCAGGCTGCTTTAGACATGCCTAGATGGCAGTGGATAAAAGGAAAATCTGTGCATGTTGAACCGGAATTCCCTAATTACTTGGTTCAAGCTCTTGCTCGGAAAGGTCATGAAGTACATGTGACTCCAGATGGGGGAAGTTTTGGGCGTGGTCAAATCATCTGGAGAAATCCTGAAACTGGAGTCCTGCAGGGCGGAACGGAATCACGTACGGACGGAGCTATAGCAGCTTGGTAAATGCAGCTGTAAAGGAAAGACCGGCTCCAGCTGGTTCTCCAAAACCACGCACAGTTTGGAGAACAAATTGGGATATATGGGCCGCTTTCTTTCGCGTTGGAATCTTAGGCTTTGGCGGAGGTCCTTCTGCCATTCCATTGGTCCACCAAGAAACGGTTAAAAAATATAAATGGATGAGTGAAGAGGAATTCTCTGATACGTTGGCGATTGCCAATACAATGCCAGGACCGATTGCCACCAAAATGGCGGGGTATATTGGCTATCGAATTTCCGGAATTGCAGGCTGTCTTGTAGGGTTATTTGCAACATTTGTTCCAACAGCGCTGGCGATGATTTTTTTACTCCAGCTCCTTCAAAAATTTAAAGACATCCCGTGGGTTCAGCATATGTCCGCTTCTGTTGTTCCGGTTGTGGCCGTTATGCTGGCAACGATGACATGGGACTTTTTGAAAAAGTCAGGCCAAACTCTTGGCTGGGTCAAAGGATTAATTATTACGGTTGGTGCCCTTTTGTTAATGGAAGGGTTGAACGTTCACCCCGCTATCCTTATTTTAGTATTGATTATCTTTGTATTCCTGCCGTTTGGAAAAAGGAGGGCGTAGAATGATTTATTGGAAGATATTTTATGCCTTTTTTATCTCTGGAATCTTAGGCTATGGCGGCGGTCCCGCTTCCATTCCATTAGTTGAGAATGAAGTGGTTGGTCACTATCACTGGATGACGAGACAAGAATTTAGTGAAGTGCTCGCTGTGGGTAATTCCTTACCGGGGCCGATTGCCACAAAGCTGGCTGCGTATATTGGCTATACTGAGGGCGGTGTATTGGGAAGTCTTGTGGGGTTATTTGCAGCGGTTGCCCCTTCAATCATCTTAATGCTTGTCTTAATGGCTGTTCTTTTAAAGTATAAAGACAAGCCTCAAGTGAAAAATATCTCCATTATTGTACGGCCCATTATTGCCGTTCTTTTGGGAGTCATGACCTTTCAGTTTGCAAAGGACTCGATCATTAGTCTCGGAGTGATTTATACAATCATCCTTATTGCAGGAAGCTATCTGCTCATGGAAAAACTCAAATGGCATCCTGCCATTGTCATTATCCTTGCACTTATTGTCGGTGCGGCCACTGGTATTTATGATACAGGAATTCACTAAACGAATGAGAAGAGGGTATCCCAGATTACTTTGGGATACCCTCTTGTTGTATACCGGGGGAAACTATGAGGGGATATTTTCCCTGTATAGTTTCCCCCGGTAAAATTATCACATAAGCTTGGCTGGCTAGTATTGGTATTGATTTGCCAACCGGGCCTTTTCATCTTTTTTAATAGTAAGGGTATCCACCATAACCATATCCATAGCCAGGATAGCCACCAGTTAGGGCCCCTGCTGTTAAGCCGCCGAGGAATCCGCCAATAAATGGCGAACCGAAACCACCGTAGCCGCCATATCCGCCATATCCATACCCAGGGTAACCCCCATGATAATATCCATGATGATGGTGATATCCTCCAGGGTAGCCGCCATGGTAGCCTCCATGAAATCCGCCGTGTCCTCCAAACATGCGCATACATCTCCCTTTTTCTGTAATCAGAAGCAAGAATAGCTTCTTACTACTTGTAATGTATGCAGGATAGATGTCCAGTGAATGGGCGGGCATAAGCCCAGTTTTTACAAATCAAGATTTTTGTTGCCGCAGCTTGCCGTGTAATCGATTTAATTGTTCCATGAGCTGCTCATACTCGCTAATCTCAATATTACAAGTCTCAATCTTTTCACTGACTTTCTTGGTAATGGCCGACTTTTGCTCCATTGCCTTCTTTTCTAAAAAAATAAACACCTTTCTTTCATCCTCAGCAGAACGTTCCTTCCGAAGCCAGCCATTCGCCTCCATTCTTGCGATCATCGGCGTTAAGGTTCCGGTCCCAAGATTCACTCTCTCGCCTAAGTCTTTAACCGTTACACCATCATTTTCCCACAAGGCTAATAGGACTAAATACTGCGGGTAGGTTAACCCGAAAGGTTGAAGTACAGCCGTATACAGTTTAGTAAATTCACTAGCCGTTTCGTAGATGGCGAAACAGAGTTGATTTTTTAACGTAAAAAAGTCTTTCAAGTGATCACCTTTATGAAAATAATTTTTGGACATCCTGCTCCATTCTGCGTGGATCGACCGTTGAGGCATAGCGCTCGACGACCTGTCCATTAGCATCGACGAGGAACTTCGTGAAATTCCACTTAATATTCCTTGAGAGAAGCCCTTTTTTCTGATCTTTTAAAAAAGTAAATAAAGGATCTGCCTTTTCTCCGTTCACATCAATTTTGGCAAACATCGGGAAGGTTACACCGTAGTTCACTTGGCAAAATTGAGTGGTTTCGTCGATATTGGCAAATTCCTGATTGTTGAATTGGTCGCAGGGAAACCCTAACACCATCAGACCCTGATCTTTATATTTTTCATAGAGTTCCTGAAGGCCCTTAAACTGCGGTGTAAACCCACATTTACTCGCCGTATTGACAATAATTAACGGTTTTCCCTCGTATTCCTTCAATGATTTCATTTCCCCATTGGTCTTCGCAACACTAAAATCATAAACGGTTGTCATATTAATTCCCCCAATTTCATAAAATAAATCGTGTGCGATTTAATCGTAAACGATTAAAGTGATTTTAGCAATTATTTTCGTCTGCGTTCTTTCGACTTTTTGATTTTCATGATCTTCGTAGGGGGCTGTTTTCGGATCCATTTGATAAAACTAGCAAGCTTTTCATCCGCTCTCAGTTCGGGGATGGTAGTAAGCCGGGCGGCGATTTCCTCATTATTGTAGAGGGCATGAACTTGTTTGTGACAGGGAATGCAAAGATTCGCGGTTGCCCCGAACGTGCCGCCCATTTCTTTGGGGAGTAAGTGATGGGTAGTTGTTTCTACCTCTTGTCGTCCGCAAAGTTCACAAGTCCCCATAGTTTTTTCCCTCCCGTATTTTTGGTACTATTATTTACAAGAAGATAATTCAAGATTCCAGTTAGACTGGGAAGGAGCATTCGATGCGTTATTTATTTTTATTAATCATTGCGATACCGGCAGCGGATATTGGATTATTGCTTTTATTCGGGAAATCCATCGGCTTTTGGCCTACCTTGCTGCTGATTATTTTAACAGGCGTCCTTGGCGCTTATTTAGCGAAAAGGGAAGGGCTGCAAACGATTCGGAAGGTTCAAGAACAGCTAAGCCGCGGACAGCTTCCGGGGGATGCGGTTTTAGATGGGATTTGCATTTTAATCGGCGGAACTTTTTTATTAACACCAGGGTTTGTTACCGACCTTATCGGCTTTTTAATGCTTTTTCCACCGACAAGGAAGTTATTTAAGGTTTTAATTCTATATTTATTCAAAAAGAGGATAAATAGAGGAAATAGGAAAATCATTAAATAAAAAAAGGTTGTATCCCCTAATTAGAGATAGGGATACAACCTTTTTTATTATTTAACGGCTGTTTTAGGTACATAGCCAGTTAACTTTCCATAACTGATTCTATACCAGCCGCCGCTTGTTGAAAGAATGGTAACCGTTTGGTTTTTCTTTATGACGCCAATAATTTTTGCTTTTGACGAAGCGGATGTACGGACATGTAATAAGGAAACGATCACTTTACCTGTTTTCAGCTTTTTAACTTCAAATGAAGCAGCAGCTGAAGATTTGTTATTACTTGTATCTACCGCATTGATTCCGACTGTATATTTTCCGTTTGCATATGGTGCGGTGCTGTATGGCAGAGTTAATGTGCCAGCTTTTGTTAAGGCATCCTTTTTCAAATAAGTAAGGATTTTTCCTTTGCTGTCTTTCACATATACCGTTAATTTCGCTGTCTCATTTGAATTGAAAATGAGTGTGCCTGTATTACTGGTGTTGTTGACACTAACCTTTATGCCAGTTAATTTTGGAGCAGTTGTATCTTTTACTGGGACGATCTTCTTCACGTCAAAAGATGGCAGTGTTGAAGCTTGATTATTGGAACCATCAATCGCGATAATCCCAACATAATATTTCCCATTTGCTAAACTAGAGGTACTGTATTCTTTGGTAGTTGTCCCACGTTCAGTTAAAAGGTTTTGCGCTAAATAGGTCAAAATCTTTCCTTTACTATCTTTTACATAAATAGAAATCTTGGCTTTTTCATCTGTATTAAAAGAAATGGTTGCTTTATTTTTTGCATTATCGACACTAACGTTCACACTGCTTATCTTTGGTGCGATCGTGTCAGTTTTTGGAGTTTCCACAACCGGTGGGGTCGCAGCACCACTTGCAGGAGCTTCCGCAACTGGTGGGGTCGCAGCACTACTTGCAGGGGTTCCCGCTACCGGTAGGGTCACAGTGCCATTTGCAGGAGTTCCCACTACCGGTGGGGTGACAGTACCACTTGCAGGAGTTTCCACTACCGGTGGGGTGACAGTACCACTTGCAGGAGTTCCCGCTACTGCAGGGGTCGCTGCAACACTTACTGGAACGGCCGATTGCGGTCTGTCCGTGTATTCTTTCGATAATGTTGTGCCATCATAATAAAACGCAAGGATTTCATTATATTTTTGGCCTGCATCTGCTCGGTTTTTTGCACCCCATTGGCTTAACCCAACACCATGGCCATCACCGAGACCAGAAACGGTGATCGTTTCGGTTGTTTCCGTCATATTTGTTACTAAATAACTTAACATCGTACGAATACCAACCATAGCACGAATTTGAGAAGCAGGTACATTTTTGTACTCTAATTTTTGTGGTGTAAATAAACCACTTGGGTCTACTTTGTCTTTAGTTAAAAATTCAACGGTCATATTACCTTTGGATACACGCCCGCCAGATGTCGGTGTAGTCAAGGACAAGACAGGAATAGCGGTAATTTTAATGTCTTTCCCTGCGTATCCGTGTGATAGCATCCAGGTTTTTATCGACGATGTGATAGAAGCATCAGATTCTTTCATTTGATCCCAAGCGCGTATGGCAGGATCAATTTGTTGTTTTTTAACAGAGAACTTCCAAGGCGTTTTAGCATCAAACTCGTCTGTTTTGATCGTCAAATAAGCGACAGGTGATGTTCCCCAAACATTTGAATTTGACTCTGTTTTCCCTCCATTACTTGCAGAGAAAACAGCACTGATCAATCGGCCATTTGATTTTAAAACTTCACCCTTCGTCTCATCTACAGCTGCTGTACTGTTTGGCTGCCAAGCATAACCGCCGTAAACTTGATAATTAATGGTGTCATCAATCACTTTATTTAAATACGTTAGTGCATAAGTTCTCGCTGCTACCGCCTGAGATTTTAATGCTTCTTTATTCCAGCCGGCCATCATTTCAAAAGGCACCACACCTTTTAAATAATCTTCCATAAAAACCTCATTGATTGGTCGAACATATTTGGCACTCTCCGGGATAAAGTGAAAGGAACCTAAATAGGCACGGTTGTTAATCGTTAAATAGTTCGTTTCCGCAGCAGGTACTAGATTTAATGAATCTGCTTGGAAAAGTAAGGTTGAACCATCTACTAGTGAAATTTTACTATTATCATATTTAACAAGATAAGACCTTCCGCTTGTTAACCGGATATTCGAGTCTTGAACAAGATAATCCCCTGTGGGCTTTATGGTTAATTGTGGCTGATTTCCAATATAATTAACCAATTTAACCTGCATCTTGGGTTCCAAGGTATCTGCGGATGCACCGGTAATAAAAAGATTTACTAGTAAGAAAAAGGAAAGAAAACTTACTAAAACTTTCTTCAAACATTCTCCTCCGTCCATAAAATATACATAGTCACAAAAAAATAATACGTTATTAGATTAATAGTTTACAATGGAAGATTCTTGGAAATTTAACACACAAGTTATCATACTGGCATAAATTAAACTAGGAAATTCAACTGAAAAGGAATGTTCAACTATGTCATTCATTCCACCTGTCAGTATTAATACCGTGAGCGGAGGGGTTGTGCAATTTGGTGGCGCACTGTTTGTTTCTCCAAAAAGCTCAGCCAAAACCGCACAGGGCGCAGGGGCTAGCAATACAGGAGCACAAGTTATCACCATTAGTGGAATCAGTTCCACCAATTCGGCTGTAACTGACGTCATTGACCAGCCAATTGTTCAGGATGCATAACTTAACCGAAAGAGGCTGTCATGAACTCATGACAGCCTCTCTTCATCTAATCATCTTAATTGAGTTGAATGCTATGGAAATAATTTGGCAATGTGAATGATCATATTTAGCAGTAAGAGTTACCATTGAGGAGTTTAAGAAGGGATGGACAAGGATTGAAAAGCTTGTCGTTTAAAAAAAGGACGCTTAGGTGCGTCCTTTTCAATACCAAACAATTTAATTATAGGAACCTTCCTTGACTACTTTCGGGATTATTTTTTTTTCCTGTTTCTTAGTCAAAAATAAAAAGACTCCAACTAATACGAGCAGACCCCCGACTATTTGCCAGCCTGCTAGGTTTTCATTCAATAAGAAGAAAGCTAAAATCGTAGCACCGACTGGTTCTCCTAATATGCTCATAGATATGGTTGTTGCATTTACATAGTTTAAGAGCCAATTATTAATGACATGACTGACGGTTGGCACAGACGCAAGTAACAGAAAAATTCCCCACTCTTTAGCAGGATATCCGGTTACTTCCACACCTGCGGAAAGATTATAGATGGTCAATACAATCGCTGCGGATAGAAAAACGCAAAAACTATAGAGCCAATGAGAGACCTTTTTAACCGTTGACTGACCAATTAACAAGTAACCCACGACGGAAATAACACTTAAAAAGGAGAGGATATCCCCCATAATCGCACCCTTGCTTAAAGCCAAGTCACCCCAGCCAATCATCATTGCGCCTATGATCGCAATGCCCATGGTCAGGAGGGCAGAAAGGGTGGTGCGTTCCTTATACAAAAAGAATCCCCCAGCTAACGAAACAATCGGCTGCAGCGCCAGGATAATGGTGGAACTGGCTACCGTCGTCAACTTTAGCGAACCAAACCAGAGAACAAAGTGAAACGCTAAAAAGAGGCCGGAAAAAAATAAAAAATACCAATCTCGTTTCATAATTTTTTTAAACTCATGACGCTTTTTCCAAACGATTGGCAGCATCAAAATACTGGCAAACCACATCCGGTACATACTGAGAATTGAGGCCGGTGCGTCTGACCATTTCACAAAAATAGCCGAAAACGAAATCGCAATAATCGAAATCGTCAGCGGCAGGGCGATCGATTTTGAACCTTCCTGTTTCATAATTCCTCCTATGATAGGTAACTAATCTCAAATATCTTACTATTATACTCGTGTTTTTTATAGGTCTCAATCACTTTCCAAAAAATAACAAGCCGATTTGCCTAGTTAACCGGCTTCCTTAATGCTTTTAATTTTTTAAACCTGTAATTTATAAAAAGAAAAAACAAAAGATAAATACATAAGGTAAGTAAATAGACGGGGTAGGAGTAGATAAAATTCCAATTATAATATTTAAAAAAGTTAAATTTCACACTAACCCATTCCACCAGCATGGCAATGAATGACCATCCTAGAATGTACCAAAAGATTCGACGGCCGTGAATCGGCCACCTATCAAAAAAATAAACAAAAAAATAACCAAATGGCGGGTAGATAAACCAGCCAATCCAATCAAACAGCTCAAATTTGCCGAAGTCATTGATATCATACGTATTATAGCTTAAGCCTGCTAAAATATGGTCAGTGACTTGTACATAGGCCATTCCGAAAAAGAGGATCAGCAATGTGATCGTTAGCGGAAATCTTTTCGGAAGTTTGATGATCAATGAATAAGTGAGGAGAAGGGATATAATAATAAACCATTCGTTTTGGTCAAACTGATCGGGCAGCAGCATTAGTGATTCAACTCCTTCAAGACTAATTTTCGAAAAAGAAAATGAAGGTAGTGGGTGATGATATAAATACAAAGCCATAGGGCGAAATCATATGACCAATTCCAGTCCTTATAGGTAAGCACGTTAAAATAGGTTAACCCACTCTGTAATCCCACAATCGCGGCAACCGCAGCGAGGATTAGGAGAATTTTTAGCCACTTAGCCAGGACCTTGCGGCAATGATCGATGCAGCAGGCAATGATTAACGGATATAAAACAATAAATGTCAGATAAAAGGTAAAGTGTGCCGAAGTTTTATCAGCTAATTCAATTGCTTTAAAATTAAGCATCACTAGGTCCATGATATTGCTATCCAAATACATAACCAGCAGGAAAATCATCGTCAGTTCCAGTGTATTCAGTATCTTGGGTCTTACCGTACAATAAATGGCGGCAATTAAGCTGATGGTGGAATAAATGGTAAAAGACATTGTTTCCCCCTTTTATACAGAGTTTACCTTGTTGTTAATTAGACGTTTTATGTTATTGTGTCCAATTAGTAAGATCTTTTTCATAGGCTCCCCATTTTTTGTATTTTTTTGACATCATTTTTGGTAATATAGATGTAGTTTGCGAGAGAATATTGGTGGTTCAACAGAGCCTAATTAAAGGAGTGATCATATATGGCAGTATTAGTAACAGGAGGAGCCGGTTATATCGGCAGCCATACTTGTATTGAATTGTTAAATGCCGGACACGAAATTATCGTGGTCGATAACTATTCCAACAGTAAACCGGAATCCTTACAACGAGTAAAAGAACTCACGGGAAAAGATTTCGCTTTTTATGAGGTCGATTTGCTCGATCGGGCAGGCCTTGAAAAAGTATTTGCGGAAAATCAGATTGAAGCAGTGATTCATTTTGCGGGTTTAAAAGCAGTGGGTGAATCGGTATCGATTCCACTTCATTATTATCATAATAATATCACCGGAACACTGATCTTATGCGAAGTAATGAATCGATACGGTGTCAAAAACTTAGTCTTTAGTTCCTCTGCCACGGTGTACGGTATGCCAGAGCGAGTGCCGATTTCAGAGGATTTCCCGCTAAGCGCCACGAACCCATATGGCCGGACAAAGCTGATGATTGAGGAAATTTTGCGGGATTTATATGTCTCTGACCAGGAGTGGAGTATTGCGCTATTACGCTATTTCAATCCGATCGGCGCACACGAGAGCGGCCGGATTGGCGAAGATCCAAATGGGATACCGAATAACTTAATGCCATTCATCACCCAAGTGGCGGTTGGAAAATTAACGCAGTTACAAGTGTTTGGCAATGATTACCCAACCGTTGATGGCACGGGTGTACGCGATTATATTCATGTCGTCGATTTGGCAATCGGTCATTTAAAAGCGCTTGAAAAGATTCTCCCTGCAAAGGGTGTGGAAGCTTATAATCTTGGTACAGGTACAGGCTATAGTGTACTTGAAATTGTCGCTGCGTTTGAAAAGGCTGCCGATGTAACGATTCCATATAAAATTGTCGAGCGCAGACCGGGGGACATCGCTGTCTGCTTCGCCGATCCATTCAAGGCGAAAAATGAACTTGGCTGGACGGCGACAAGGGGAATTGCGGAAATGTGCGAGGATTCCTGGAGATGGCAGAAAAATAATCCGAACGGTTATGAAGACTAATTCTGTTTAGGGGTGGAATTAGCAAGCGGGGTGATCTTTTATGTTAATAAAACTAGATGATTTAACAGGACCTGAAATCGCGGAATTGATTAGGGAACATCTACATGGAATGACATTGAATTCACCGCCTGAGAGTATTCATGCGCTGGGGCTGGAAAAACTGCGCAGACCGGAAATCACGTTTTGGAGTGCCTGGGAAGATCAGGAGCTGCTTGGATGCGGGGCCCTGAAAGAATTGGATCCCCAGCATGGCGAGGTTAAATCGATGCGAACGTCTTCCAAGCATTTACGAAAAGGTGTTGCTAGAGCAATGCTTCAGCACATAATGGATGAAGCGAAGCGGCGCGGCTACCGGCATTTGAGTTTGGAAACAGGCTCGATGGATGCGTTTGTGCCAGCCAGAAAGCTGTATGCTGATTTTGGCTTCCGTTACTGTGAGCCGTTTGCGGATTATCTTAAGGACCCGAATAGTGTTTTTATGACGAAGGAAGTTTAGCAATAGTCGGATCCTACTGAATGAAGACTTGGCTTTTAAAATAACAATGAAAAGACGTGTGACTGGCTCACACGTCTTTTTTTGAACCGGTTGAAATTCAAGTGCGTATTACCTCGAAGTCAGGCAAGCAAATTAAAAAGATAATAGCGTTTTGTTTTGCAGATGAAAATTACCTGAATTGGTATTGACAGGAAGAGTGTATTACGGGTATAGTACACTTAAAGTGTATGAACCAATTAGTACACACACTAAAAAATACCATATGTGCATCCAAAAATGTAGGAAATGTAGGAGATGTTTTCATGAATGTTACCTTTAATAATCGGGACCCCGTCTACTTGCAAGTGGTTCGGTATTTTAAGGAGCAAATTGCGATTGGAAAACTTGAAGCGGGTCATGATATTCCTTCAAGGAGAGAGCTTGCTGCGATGCTTAAAATTAATCCCAATACAGCACAAAAGGCATATAAAGAAATGGAGGAACAGGGGTTGATTCATACAGAACGTAATTTTCCCAGCCGCATCACCAATAATAAAACAATTTTAGATTCAGTTCGTGAAGAACTTATTTTAGAAGCAGTGGATACGTTTGTAAATGCCATCAAGCCCATTAATGTGCCTCTGGACGAGCTGCTAAGCTTGATAAAAGACAACTATGATCGCGGTCAAAATTCATTAAGGGAGGAGACTTCAGAGTGATAGAAATACAAAATATTACGAAAAAATTTGGGCGGAAAAAGGTTTTGGATGGTGTTTCGTTTACGGCAAACCAAGGGGAAATAACTTGTTTAATAGGAATCAACGGCGTAGGAAAAACGACCACATTAAAAGCGATTATGGGTCTTACACCCATTAATAGCGGTCAAATATTAATAGATAATAAGCATTTGAACAAACGAACCTATGAAAAACTGACATTTATTCCTGATGCGATCACAATGCCGGCTCAAATGACGATTCATGATGCTTGTGTTTTTATGGATGATTTCTATACCAATTGGAACCAGGAACGCGCCGAGGAGCTGCTTCGATTTTTCAAACTAACAGAAGATATGCGGATTGCAGAATTATCAAAAGGCAACACCGCAAAAATAAACTTGCTTTTAGGATTGGCCATCGATGTAAATTATGTGCTTATGGATGAGCCATTCTCCGGCATTGATATTTTCAGCAGGGAACAGATAGCGGAGGTTTTCTCCAGTCACCTAGTGGAAGGTAGAGGCGTGATTATAACTACCCATGAGATTAATGACATTGAACATTTAATCGATAAAGCTGTTCTTTTGGATAATGGCAAAGTTTTGAAGGAATTTTACACGGAAGATCTTCGTTTAACGGAAGGTAAATCGGTAATCGATGTATTGAGAGAGGTGTACCAATAAATGAATCGTTATATGAAACTCGTGAATTATGAAATCAATCGTTTCGTTAAAATTTACCTTTCCCTGCTGTTGATTACGTTCATTACTCAATTCGCAGGAGTGCTTATAAGTTCGGTGAATAACAAAAATAATGTAAGGCGTGTCATGTATGAACAATCATGGTCAATGGCCGAATACATACGTCACAATGGGAAAATTTCCTTTTTATCCATTGTCGAGAGCCTATGGTTTCTGGGGCCAATCGCTGTTTGTGCTGGTGCCATGATTTTTTATATTTTTCTCATCTGGTATCGTGACTGGTTTGGTAAAAATACGTTTATATACCGTCTATTGATGCTGCCTACATCGAGATTAAACATATTTTTTGCCAAAGCGACTGCCATTTTTATAATGGTACTTGGTTTAATTGCGTTTCAATTAGTATTACTGCCTTTACAAAACGGACTGTTTCAGTGGATTGTTCCTGCTGATTATATTTATGTCATGAATATAAGTGAGATCACGCGTGCTAGTACATTTATTAGTATGATCATCCCAAATACCTTTAGCGAATTTCTAGCATACTATGGAATTGGTTTCATCGCTATCCTTGTTGTCTTTACTGCCATTCTATTTGAAAGAAGCTATCGCTGGAAAGGGATTGTGCTAGGCATCTTTTATATCATTCTAGCAGGAGCCGTTTTTTTGTCCCCACTAATCATCATGGTTATTTTCGAACGCAATAACATCTTTTATCCATTAGAGTTTTTGCTCCTTGAGATCGGATTGGGTTTACTAGTTACATTTATATCGATTTGGATAAGTAAATTTTTACTAAATAGAAAGATCACTGTGTGAGGAGAACAAAATAATGAAACGATACCTCAAATCTATCATATTTGTATTGGTCATTTTCCTATGCCTCGGAACATTTTATATTAAGTCAGCTGCCACATCTAACCCGGAGTTCGTCTTAAAGAAGCAGAGCGGCAGCGAAAAGTCCGCTAATGCTGTAGTTATTCAAGGTTATTATCAAAATGAACGATTAATGGATCACGTAATGATTTCTTCCAAGGGATCGTTCTATGATAGTTCCATGTCTATCCTTGGAAAAATCGATAAACAATTATTTGGTAATGGAGAAAATCAGCAGCTAGAGAAAGAATATCGTTCATTTATGAGAGGTAAAACGGGAGTGAACTCGTTCTATCAAGATGAGGATTTGCTACTATATGCGAATATTATTGTAAAACACTCCAGTATGGGTCCGGAGGATTTCAAATTTGAAATTTCCATGCTGGAAAAAGACACAAAAGCAGAAACCTCTTATATGATCCAACCTCCAAATAAAAATAGGTATCTATTCGTTAGTGTGGAAGATATTCAAATGCAAGGAAACAAACTGAAAATCCTGACAAGGAATGTGACGGCCAATCCATCAGGTTATGCAATTGATTCGGAAAGAAATGAGCTGCATGTTTATACTATCGATTTGGACAGTAAAAAAGTGGTAGATGATCAAACCGTTTTGACTTCAGGTGAAGATAAGAACTTTTACACAAATATTTATATGCTCCAAGAAACCGACATGACCCAACCGAATGATTCCGCATTTTATTACAAGGTTACCGCAAAACGATCGGAAGAACAGGAAAAAACAGTTGGCACTGAGCTAATATGGGTGAATTTGAAAACAGATGAAGCAAAGAAAGTAGATATTCCTAAAGAACTGCAAGAAAATATCAATTTAAATGCAATGGCGTACTATGACAATAAAATGATTTATTTTGCATTAGAAACAAAAGAAGGTATTAAAGTGGCCGCATTTGATCCCCATACAAAAAAAGTAATGAACAGTATAAATTTAAAATTGGATCAATCGGATTTGGCGGAGAGATTCATTTTTAATATTAAAAATGGAAAGGCATATGTACTTACTTCGCCAGAAAAAGTAGGACAGGATCCACAGCCTGCTATCCTCATAGTGACCGATCTTGAAACCGGAAAGCAACTTTATAAAGGAGTCATTACGTATAAAAATGCAAGCAATCAAATGAGTAAAACAGATGGTTATGTTTCATTGGACAGATTGATTGTCGAATAAATTGTCGGATTTCCATTTGGTTTATTCAAAATAAGTGTATGTGAAAAAACGATGATAACTAATTTAAACTATCGATTTTTTCTAAAGAACAACATCTTTAATCCCATTTCCAATATTTTCAATAAGGAGTATAGTTAATGTATAGATTATGATAGTAGGAGAATCGGTAAATTGAGAGAGCTGCTTGAACAAAAATCCAAACAATTAGATTCTATCATGGAATCCATAAATCTAAAGCATAGACAGTCCTTAAGATTATTTGCTTTTAAGTTTATTGGGGACTGGGGAATAGTCGATGATATTATCCAAGAGGTGTTTATAAAAGTATTTTTGAAACTGAATACCTTACATGAGGAATCTGCCTTAAAATCATGGTTATATTCGATAACTGCCAATCAGTGCAAGGATTATCTTCGAATGAAATATGTAAACACTACCTTATTAACAGATCATTTTGATGAATTAGCTTTTTCCAACCGAAATATGGTTGAGACAGAAGTCCTGATTAATTCCGATATGTTTTTGCTCAAAGAAATCATCGAGTCTTTACCGAAGCATTATAAAGAACCGATTATTTTATATTATTTTTATAATTTAACCTATCAAAAAATTAGTACGATCTTAAGAGTCTGTGTTGGAACGATAAAAGTACGAATTTATCGAGCGAAAAAAATCATTCGAGAAAAGTTTATTGATCAGGATACGATTGGCTTTTATTCCATCGAATAGACAATTGAAGCAATGGCAATACCTTCGCTTGCATGAAGCAAACTTCAGTATAATTACCACCATAAAAAACTGCACTCCTCATTATTAGAATGTGTGTCTAATAATGCGGGTGCAGTTTTGCTTTTCTTATTCTACTTCCACTTTTTTCGCTTCTTCTTTTGCATAAATGCCCTTGGATTGGATAAACCGTTGAATCCGTTTGAGTGCTTCCTGAAGCTGTTCCATGGAAGCGGCGTAACTGCAGCGAATATAGCCTTCACCGCTTTCACCGAAAACATGACCAGGTACGACGGCGACTTTTTCCTGTACTAACAGTTCTTCGGCAAATTGTTCGGAGCTTAAGCCGGTAGCGCGGATCGATGGGAATACATAAAAGGCCCCGCCTGGGGTGTGGCAATCGAGACCCATCTGATTTAAGGTCTGCACCATATAATTCCGTCTGCGGCGATAGCTGTTACGCATGGAGATTACTTCATCGTACGTATTGCGAAGGGCCTCAATCGCACCGTGCTGAAGCATATGTGGTGCACACATCGTGGTATATTGATGGATTTTCAACATCACCTCGACGAATTCGACCGGTCCAGCAAGGAAACCTAATCTCCAGCCTGTCATCGCAAACCCTTTGGAAAAACCATTTATTAGAATTGTCCGCTCATACATGCCTTCAATCGCGGCAATACTACAGAATTCTTCATCATAGGAAAGCTCAGCATAAATTTCATCCGAGACCACGAGTAAGTCGTGCTTTTTGACGATGCCAGCGATTTCAATAAGCTCATTTTTTGTTAGCATACTGCCAGTCGGATTGTTTGGCGAGCACAGTAAGATGGCTTTTGTGTTTGGTGTAATCGCCGCTTCGATTTGTTCTGGTGTTACTTTAAAGCCGTTTTCTGGTGAAGTGGAAACTGGAACGGGCTTCCCGCCAGCAATCGCTACTAACGGCCCGTATGAAACGAAGGCAGGCTCAACAATTAAAACTTCATCGCCCTGGTTTAAAATAGCGCGGAAGGCGAGATCGATGCCTTGGCTTGCCCCGATTGTAACAATCACTTGGTTTTTCGGATTATACTGTACTCCGAATCTTGTAATTAAATAGTTGGTAATTTCTTCTCGTAATTCGAGCAGACCAGCGTTTGCTGTGTAAGATGTATAGCCTTGCTCGAGTGAAAGAATCGTCGCTTCACGAATGCTCCACGGGGTGGTGAAATCTGGTTCACCGACCCCTAATGAAATGACCCCTTCCATGCTGGCAGCAAGGTCGAAAAACTTTCGTATCCCTGAAGGCTGCAGTTCTTTGGCTGTCTGGGATAGATAGTGCTCGTACTTCATGGTGTAACCACCATCCTGCGGTCTTTATCATCATTTTCACTCTTAAAAATAACACCGTCATGTTTGTATTTTTTCAACATAAAATGGGTGGTCGTTGAGATGACGTTTTCGATCGTTGATAGTTTTTCTGACACAAAATTGGCAATTTGGTGCATGGATTTTCCTTCAACGGTAATGGAAAGGTCATAGGCACCGGACATAAGGTACAGGGATGATACCTCAGGGAATCGGCTGATTCGCTGGGCTACCTCATCAAAACCTACACCGCGTTTAGGTGTGACTTTTACATCGATCATCGCGATAACATTCTCGTGGCCTTCTACTTTGCTCCAGTCGATTAAGGTTGGGTAGCTGATGATGATTTGTGATTGTTCTAATTTTTCGATCGTCGCTTTAACGGTTTCTTGACTGCACATGGCCATTAAGGCGATGGATTCTATAGGTAATTTGTGATTTTCTTCAATGATTTTTAAGATTTCAATTTCCTCACTGCTAAGGTGCATGTGGATGTCCTCCTATTTCTTTAAACTCTTATTATTTCCAGCGTCAGCCCCATATAAAGGCACTTGCGCTTTTCTCACTTATTCATGATTTTAATCCTATTTGCGAAGTCTGTCACGTGAAGTTGAAAAATATTTTGTATTTTTCTGAAAGATAGGGAAAAGTGGAAACTAGAGGAATCGTCTAAAAAAAGGCTCTGTTAAACGTTATTGTTGTTTTTATACTCTGTTGATTGGAGCGGAGGGTGCTCGACTCCTGCGGGAGTACGGGGCAGGGGAGAACCCACAGGCGCTTTCAGCGCCGAGGAGGCTTCCCGGCACGCCCGCGGAAAGCGAGCGCCTGGAGCGGAAATCAACAGCGATATTTTACAGAGCCTAAAAAATGAAACTCTCTGAGGCTAATTCATCATTTTTTTAATGAAAACGTCATCACTTTAAATTAGTAAATTCTTATGACAAAATTGGAGTATAATAGGAAATAGATTATCGCAACAGGAGTAGTGAACAGTGGAAAAACAAACTAGCAAATATAGATGGGTCGTTTTTGCCTCGGTCTTATTTACCTATTTTTTAATCGTCAGTCAACGGACAGCACCGGGATTAATTTCTGACCAATTAATGAAGGATTTCAATTTAACAGCAGCCACGATTGGATTGCTGACAAGCATACAATTTCTTGCCTATGCAGGCTTTCAAATTCCAGTCGGCATTTTGTCTGACCGGTATGGGCCGAATTTCTTCCTGATCATCGGTGCTTTATTGAACGGGATTGGTACTTTAATTTACAGTCTCGCTCCGAATGTATTTTTTCTTCTATTCGCTAGATTATTGGCCGGTTTAGGGGATGCGACAATTTGGGTAAACCTGGTGTTGATTTTAAGCCAGTGGTTTAAAGTCAGAGAATTCATCGGCTTACTCGGCATGGCGGGAATGGCCGGAAGCTTTGGGTTCCTGCTCGCAACCGTTCCTTTCTCAGCGTGGATCTCTTTATCAGGCTGGCGCACGCCCTTTTTTATAACAGGAATCGTTTTGGTTTTAAGTGCCGTGCTTCTATACGTTGTCCTCGAAAAAAAATCCAAGCAATTATTTAAAAATGATGCAGTAAAAGCGAAACAAAAGAAACCGCGTGAAAAGACAATGGTCGTTTTGCGGCGAATCTTTTCAAGCCGTCAAGCATGGGCTGCCTTCTTTTGTCACTTTGGATTAGTGGGCTCCTACGTTGGATTTATCGGTTCATGGGCGGTTCCTTATGGGATGCATGTGTATGATATGACCCGTTCAGAGTCAAGCCGGCTAATTATGATTGGTTTAATCGGTGCCTTAGTTGGCGCGCCGATGACCAGCTGGATCTCAAGCAAGTTTGATTCGATTAAGCGTCCATATGTCGTGGTCCATGTGATTGCTTTTCTCAGCTGGCTGATTTTATTCTATAGTGGAAAGCCGCCTTACTATATGCTCGTCATACTCTTTTTACTGATTGGGTATGGGAATGGCTCCAGCTCGTTAACGTTTGCGGTTGTTCGAAAGTCGTTTGATATAAAGGAAGTCGGTGTGGTTTCGGGCTTTGCCAATACAGGGGGCTTTTTAAGTGCGGTTCTCCTGCCAGGTATTTTTGGAAATGTATTAGATCATTTTCATACATCGTCCGCAAGTGTGGGGTATCATTATGGATTTATGATTCCCGTTATTTTCTCGCTTCTCGGGTTATTCGGCGGAATTTTTATAAAAGAAGAACGCCAGGAAGCCAAAAAGCCTAGTGAAATTACAGCATAAAAAAAGAGTCCGAATCCGGACTCTTTTTTACGTTCAGCCTTGGTCAAGGCACTTACGTTTGGAATTTAATGCTGCAAAAAGGCTAATTGAATAAAGAACAAGACCGCAAATACATAAATTAAGGGATGAATCTCGCGCCATTTCCCTTTCACCAATTTTAAAATGGGAAAGCTGATAAAGCCAAGAGCAATCCCAGTTGAGATACTGGAGGTCAGCGGCATGGCTATAACCGTTATGAAGGCAGGGAAGGCTTCATCTAATTCACTCCAATTAATTTTCGCGATACTGCCCATCATTAAACTCCCGACAATAATCAACGCTGGTGCCGTAATGGCCGCAATCCCGGACACGGCGCTCACAAGCGGACCAAAGAAAGCTGAAACGACAAAAAGGGAAGCAACCGTTACAGAGGTTAAACCAGTACGACCGCCTGCCGCAACGCCGGAAGTCGATTCAATAAAAGCAGTAGTCGGGCTGGTTCCAAAAATCGATCCAACCATGGTCGCAATAGAATCAGATAGGAGGGCCTGTCTCGCACGCGGAAGCTTATCCCCCTTCATTAACCCCACTTGATTGGCAACCCCGATCATTGTTCCGGTGGTATCAAAAATCGTCACAAGGATGAAAGAAAAGACAACCGCATAAAGACTGTGATGAATGACGTCACCAAATGCAGTGAGCGGGTTTCCAATCATTAGTCCTTCCGGAAGGGATGGAAGTGACATAACCCCTTTTTCGAAGGAGAGCTGACCTGTAAAGAAAGCAATCACTCCGGTGACAATCATACCGAAAAATAAGGCCCCATTGACTCGAAGGACCATTAAAATCAACGTAACAGCCAGTCCTACGATCGTTAAAACGGCTGAAGGGGAATGAAGGTCGCCCAACCCCACTAAATTAGATGGATGGGCAGTAATGATTTTGGATTCGCGCAGGCCGATAAAAGCGATAAATAAACCAATTCCAGCCGTAATTCCGTGCTTTAAATTATCTGGAATTGCCTCAATCAATTTTTCCCGAAACGGTGTTAACGACAAGATGACAAAAATAATTCCAGCAACGAAAACAGCGGCGAAGGCGGTCTGGTAACTAATTCCCTGGTGGCCGCCAACGACAGAATAAGCGAAGTAGGCGTTCAATCCCATTCCTGGTGCGATGGCAATCGGGTAATTGGCGAACAGCCCCATCCAAAGGGTTCCGACCAATGCAGCGATGATGGTGGCCGAAAAGACCTGTTCAAAAGGGACGCCGGCATCGGCTAGAATGACAGGGTTGACGACCACGATATAGACCATTGTGAAAAAGGTGGTTATTCCAGCCATCAATTCTGTTTTTGTATTCGTATGATTTTCTTTTAATCTAAACATAAGGGTACCTCCAAAATACGAACATTTTTCAACAACTTTACTATAATATTCGTTTTTAAAGCGACTATCAATAGGTAATTTATATTTTTTCCGATTTAGCCTTAGACTACGCAAGGGGAGGGACATAAAAAATTCAAAAAATGGCAAAAGATAAGCCCTTTATCCGGTCAAAGCAAGTTGAAGTATGATTTTAATAACTTAAGTTTTTATTAATTTAAAGAGATGAGTACTTCGTGAGTATTCAGAAAATAAAAATTCCTTTAAATATTAATTGACGCCAGATAGTAAAATGTTATATATTTTATCATATTGATGTAAGGAAATATAACATGGAGGTGTTTCCATGAAAAAAATAGAGGCAATCATCAGACCCGAAAGGCTCACAGAGACGATTAAAGGGTTAAAAAGTATCGGGATCACTGGTTTTACGGTTTCGCAGGTCGTGGGACGCGGCAAACAAAAGGATACAAAAGGTGTGTATCGCGGAAAGAATTATCAGGTCACGCTGCATCCTAAGGTAAAATTAGAAATTATTCTTTCGGACTATCTAGTGGATTCAACGATTCAGACGGTTGTAAAGGCGGCCCAGACAGGCGAAGAGGGTGATGGGAAAATCTATGTTTATCCTATTCTTGAAGCCTATAACATTCGGACGGGAACATATGATGATGATATTGACGATTTAGTAAACCGGGGGGAGGAACTTTAATGGTACTCACGTATATCAATACAGTTTGGGTAGTTCTTGCAGCGGCGATGGTATTGTTTATGGAGGGTGGTTTCAGCTTACTTGAAGCCGGTTTTGTACGGACGAAAAATGCCGTTAATGTGACCATGAAAATCTTCGTTGACTTAACGATTGGTGCATTAGCGTTTTGGATGGTTGGTTTTGGAGTTATGTTCGGTAAGGATGCCTTTGGAGTGATTGGAACAAACTTGTTTGGAAGCCCGGAAAAAATTACGCTTGCGATTCATTTACCAAGTGTTGCCTTTGTTCTTTTTCAAATGGGATTTGCAGTGGCAAGTATTTCGATTATTTCAGGTGCTGTAGCGGAACGAATGAAGTTTAAAGCCTATGTAGTGACGGCGGCACTGATTTGTATTGTGATTTATCCAATGTCCGGCCACTGGATTTGGAATAGTGACGGCTGGTTAGCGAAACTCGGTTTTAAGGATTTTTCAGGCTCGGCAGCGATTCATGCGGTAGGCGGCTTTTCCGCTTTGGCGATGGCGAAATGGCTTGGACCAAGGAAGGGCAGATTTAATTCCGATGGCAGTGTGAACGTATATGCGCCAAGTAATATTCCATTAGCATCAGCAGGAGCCTTCATCCTGTGGTTTGGCTGGTTTGCCTTTAATGCCGGAAGTACCTTGGATGCATCAAGTCCGTCGCTGGCGCCGATTGCGATTAATACGATGCTTGCTGGAGCGAGCGGCGGGGCGGCTGCTTTATTTTTAACGATGAAAAAATTCGGTACAGCTGACCCGAGTATGACCATTAATGGAGTGTTGTCCGGATTAGTAGCCATTACCGCGGGTTGTGCGAATGTTTCTGAGTGGTCCGCAGTCATAATTGGTATGGTTAGCGGGCTGTTGGTGATTTACGCCACACTATTCGTTGACTATATAAAGGTGGATGATCCCGTTGGAGCGGTCGCTGTCCATGGGTTCGGGGGAATTTTTGGAACGCTTGCGGTCGGTTTGTTTGATAAGACGGACGGCTTGTTAACGACTGGGCATGTTTCGCTCATCCTTGTTCAGTTGTTAGGAGCTGTTGTTGTGATTGCTTGGGGACTGCTGGGCGGGACGTTTATGGCTAAGGTTTGCGAAAAGACTGTCGGCTTCCGCGCCACCGAGCGCGAAGAAGAAGAGGGCTTGGATATGTCCTACCATGGTATTCCGGCTTATAACGAGTTGGAGCGGTTTACCGATCTCCCGACAAGCTTGTTTAATTTTGAAGAAACGACGGGTATTACGGTGGCACCACCCTCTAGCAGCAAAGTAAAAACAGGTAATTCATTCTAAGTAAAAGGCCGGATTCATTTAGGAATCTGGTCTTTTTGTGTGTAGTAATAATTGGTAAATGGCCTGTAGAAGCTGTTTTTTAAGAATAATGTTATAATAATGAAGGTTTTTAATTCTAGCTAAGGGGAAATGAATATGATTCTCGTCGTTGGCGGAGCTGGTTACATTGGTAGCCATCTCGTTAAGGAATTAGTAGAAAAAGAGGATGTTGTCGTATTGGACAACCTATCAACAGGCCATCGTGAAGCCGTTGATAAGCGAGCTATCTTTGTAAAAGGGGATCTCGGCAATGAAGACGACCTTCATATGGTGTTTAGAAGTTATCCAATTAAAGCCGTCATGCACTTTGCAGCCTATAGTTTGGTCGGAGAGTCCGTTATTGATCCGTTGAAATACTATGAAAATAATGTGGCATCTACCTTAACACTGTTAAAAGTGATGATTAAATTTAAAGTGAAAAACTTTATTTTCTCTTCTACAGCTGCTACCTATGGAATCCCTGATGTAGAGTTGATTGATGAAGAGACTAAGACTGCTCCAATTAATCCTTATGGACAATCCAAGCTGATGGTCGAGCAGATGCTGGCTGATTTTTCAAAATCATACGGGTTAAACTATGTTGTGCTTCGTTACTTTAACGCGGCGGGTGCCCATCAATCAGCGGCTATTGGCGAAAGTCATGACCCGGAAACACATTTAATTCCGATTATTCTGCAGCAGCTCTTAGGAACTCGGGAAAAAATTTCTGTGTTTGGATCGGATTATGATACGGCCGATGGAACGTGCATCCGCGATTATATCCATGTAACAGATTTAGCACAGGCGCATATTCTTGCCTTAGAAGCCTTATTATCAGGGGAGAAATCCACTGAGACGTATAATTTAGGCAATGGACTTGGCTATTCTGTTAAAGAAGTTATTGAGACTTGTGAACGAGTAACGGGAATCAAAGCGAACGTGGAAATGGCTGAACGCCGTGCGGGAGACCCTGCTAGATTAGTAGCTTCGTCGAAGAAAATTTATACTGAGTTAGGCTGGAAAGCAGAGCGCAGTCTTGAGAAAATTATTGCCGATGCTTGGAATTGGCATCAGAATCAATTATATTAATTTTTAATGAAAAGCAATGCGCCAATATAGCGGCGTATTGCTTTATTTTTTTGCTAAATGAAATGGAGCGGAGAATTAAGAACGTATTAAGCTGCTAGGAATCATCGATCAGGATAAGAAGGGAGCATCTGTCATTTTCATTTTCACACACTTTTCACACATTTGTCCCGAGGTTATGCCGTAACTCTTGTCTATACTTGTGATGTAACAAGGACAAGTTAAGGAGTGATTGGATGTTGATGAAGAAGGGCTTAACTGCTTGCTTGGGGGTCGTGATTCTGCTTGGCAGCGGGATTTATGGAATCCATAGTGTTTCTGCTGCTGGAAACCCGCAAATTATCGAAACAAAGACAAATGTTGAGGGCAGCCATGCTGGGAAAAGGTTCAAGGTATTGAGTCAATTTAAAGAGCAAATGCATCAAGTCAATCAGCTAAAAGAAGAACGGTTGGATTTGAAAAAACAAGCCGTTGAAAAAAAAGATACTCTGCTTGATTTATGGATGGCAGCAAAACAAAGTGGTCATAAAGAGAAACTTAAACAAGTTAAGGAAGAAAGAAAACAATTAAAAGCACTGAATAAAGAGATAAAAACCAAGGTCACAGCAGGAAAAGACGACCGAAAGGCACTAAAAGAGGCAGTGAAAAAAGGGGAAGGCAGTGAGCAATTCACCAAATTGATCTCAGATCAACAAGCGATTAATGCCAAAATGAAAGAGGAGCTTTCACTGTTAGACCAGCTGATTGCTCACTTAAAATAGTTTTCAATCCAGGAAGAGATAGTATTTTAATGCTATCTCTTCTTTGTATATAATGAAGCCGAGGTGATTTTGTGATGAAGCATATTTTTGTTGTGGATGATGAAAAGAATATCCGGGATATTCTTCAAAAATACATAGTAAATGACGGCTATAAGGTAACGCTTTTTTCAGATGGAGAAAATGTCTATCAGGAGATGCGGCGCCTAGAACCCGACTTATTAATTATTGACATCATGATGCCTCATCTCGATGGCCTTGAGCTTTGCAGGGAGATCCGTAAGTCCAGCGACATACCGATTATATTTGTATCGGCACGGGACGGTGAGTTCGATCGTATATTAGGGCTGGAGCTTGGCGGCGATGACTACCTGACAAAACCGTTTAGTCCGCGTGAACTGATGGTTCGGATTAAGAATATTTTTAAACGAATGGAAAAAAATTCAAACTCAACGAAACAAACTGTGGAGATTAGGGATGTAACCATTGATCTTGAGCGGCGGTACATAGAAAAAGATGGGCATGAAGTTAAGTTAACCACAAAAGAATATGATTTATTTGTCTTCTTGGCACGGAACATAGGAAAGCCCTATACAAGGGAAGAGCTGCTGGAGTTTATCTGGGGTTACGAGTACACCGGTGACGGTCGTTTAATTGATGACCTTGTCAAACGAATTCGGAAAAAGTTAGAACAACACCGGTCAGCAGTCGAGTTGTCAACTATATGGGGATATGGATACCGGATGGATGAATAGGATGAAAATTGGTACCAAGCTTTTATTGACGTATTTTCTATTAATTATCAGTATCTTTTTGCTGACAAGTGTGTCGTTTCGGTTTATTTCGCAGCGATATATTATTCATGAAACCGAGCAGCAGCTCACCAAGGAAGCAAGGGTAATTAGTCAGCTCCTGGGGAAATCTAGTCTTTCGAGTACGACATTAAAAGAAAAGTTGCGGAATCGAAAGGCGTTGGCCATCTCAGAGCGATTGCTTAGTTCAAAATTGATCATCTTGAATAAGAATCAGAGAATTGTCTATACGGATTTGAAGGATAGTACCTTAACTGAGTATCAACAGAGTCAAGGTCGTGAATTTGTGTCGAAAACAATTAGGATCTTTGGTAATAATGGCAAAACAAAAGGGTATGTCACCTTGGTGGCTCAAATGGAGGAGCTGCAGGAAATCAACAAGCTAATGCGCAGGTCTCAGCTGATCAGCTTAATTATTTCTGGTTTGATTGCTGTTATTTTGGGCTTGTTTTTCAAAAGGGAGATCACACGCCCGATTCAAAGGCTGTCCGACCATATGAAACATTTTTCACTTAAAGAGGCCCATGATAAGATTCACCTAAAATCGAATGATGAATTAGGAGAGTTGGCTGATAGTTTCAACGCCCTCGCCGGAAGGTTGAAACAGTATGATGAAGACCAAAAGGTATTTTTTCAAAATGCTTCACATGAATTGAAAACACCATTGATGGCGATTCAGGGGAATGCAGAGGGAATTATGGATGGGGTGGTCCGTGGCGAGGATGTGGAGCGAAGCTTGAATGTAATTATCGCGGAAAGCCAGCGCTTGAAACGGATCGTGGAGGGAATCACTTATTTAGCCCGACTTGAAGGTGCTGAGGAAAGCTTTCGGTTTGAGCGTGTATCATTTGAGGAAATCATTGGAGAGGTAGTCAGAAGTGTGAAGGCTCTTGCCGAGCAACGGGGAATTGAAATTCGTGTCCTCAATGATGTAAGTACGATGGTTTCGGTCGACCGAGAGAAGTTTACTCGTGCGATGATCAATTTAATCGGCAATGCCATTCGCTATGCAGAAACGATAATCGTGGTAGACGCCCAAATGAGTATGGGTAGTGGGGTTATTATTAAAATTAAAGATGATGGGCCAGGATTAAAAAAAGGAGAAGAAGCAAAGGTTTTTCAGCGCTTCTATAGCGGAGATGAAGGGGGATCTGGAATAGGGCTTACCATTACTAAAGCGATTATCGAAGGACACGGCGGGGCGCTTTATGGATATAATAGAAAGAAAGGTGGTGCGGTATTCGAGATAAGGGTTCCGCTTTGAATTTAGGGGATCGTTTATCCTATAATATGAGTGAGGTCGGCTTTGAGACAGTTTATATGATATAATTATCTAAGTCACTCTTTAGAGAAAAGCAAATTATTGTTATCATTATACATAAGTTGAAATGAATGTGAAGGAGATAAAGGCTATGAAAAAGGTTCGTAAAGCGATTATCCCGGCGGCTGGGCTGGGGACACGATTTTTACCCGCAACTAAAGCAATGCCAAAAGAAATGCTGCCGATTGTGGATAAGCCGACCATTCAATATATAGTCGAAGAGGCGATTGCTTCAGGAATTGAGGATATTATTATTGTAACCGGTAAAGGGAAACGAGCGATTGAGGACCATTTTGATTTTGCTCCTGAGCTTGAGAAAAACTTAATGGAAAAAGAAAAATGGGATTTATTAAGCAAAGTGAACTATACCTCCAACCTTGCTGATATCCATTATATTCGTCAGAAAGAGCCAAAAGGGTTAGGCCATGCCGTCTGGTGTGCAAGAAACTTTATTGGCGATGAACCCTTTGCGGTTTTGTTAGGTGATGATATTGTCCAAAGTGATACACCTTGTTTAAAACAGCTCATTGACCAGTATGAAGAGACCTTCTCCTCGATCATTGGTGTTCAGCATGTTCCTGAGAATGAGACACATCGTTATGGCATAGTCGATCCAATGGAACCAGAGGGCAGACGCTATCAGGTTAAACATTTCGTTGAAAAACCAGCGCCAGGAACGGCTCCCTCTAATCTAGCGATCATGGGAAGATATATTTTAACTCCTGAAATCTTTATGTTCCTTGATGCGCAGGAGGCAGGAGCTGGCGGTGAAATCCAGCTTACCGATGCCATCCATAAACTTAACCAGATTCAACGCGTATTCGCTTATGATTTTGAAGGAAAACGATTCGATGTCGGCGAAAAAATCGGCTTCGTCAAAACCACCATCGAAGTCGCACTACAAAAAGAAGAAATCCATGATGAGCTTATCGCATTCCTAAAAGAACTCATCGAAGAAAACGAAAACCAACAGAAAATCAACATCCAAGAAGTATAAATGGTGTCAGGCACCATTCGTGTACATTGTCCGCTTAGGGTGGACAATGGATATTGAAGAGGCCGCGGCTTAGTAGGGGGGCTCCCTTGCAGCTGCGGCTTTTTGATGTTTGACGGGTCAGTTGGTTTTGTATGGGGAGACACCTAATTGCTCATTAATCATAGATTATATAATGAACAATTAGGGGGTTGGTGTCCTTATGTATCCTTTTACTAATTATTACGATGCCGTCTATCGACAGACAAATGCTTTTATTCAAGACATTGAACAAGCAATTAATGGTGAGTATAGTGCGATTGAATGTTATACAAGGCTGGCCAATCTGGCTTCGAGTAAGAAAGAGCGGGAGCAGATTTTGGAGATTCGTGAGGATGAAGTTAGACATTATCAGGTGTTTGTTCAGATTTATCAACGATTAACGGGGAGGCCGCCCCAGCCGAAAATTTTAGAAGAATGTCCTAATAGTTATGTAAAAGGCTTAAAGTTTGCGATTGAGGATGAACAGAAGACAGTTGATTTTTATTTGGAAATAGCGGATAAAGCCACAGATCCGATGACTCAAGGGGCATTTAGGAGAGCGGCGCTGGATGAGCAGAATCATGCTGTTTGGTTTTTGTATTTTTTTACAAAAGGGAAATCATAGCGGGATGCCCCCAATGAATTTTATTGGGGGCATTTTTGTGGGTGTTTGCTTGATGTTTAGTCAGATGGGATTGGTCTAGTCCCCGCTTTCCCCGGCTGAGTTGCTGCTCTCGTAGGAATGGTCATGTTTGGAGGTTGGTTCTGGATTGTGGCCATAATCGTCATGATGACCACTTTGGGAATTGTTTTTTTCTTTATTTAAGCTAGGAAAGATTAGAAAGGCTAGGATAATCAATATGGTACCAAAGAACTCCTGTGTACCGAATATCAGGTAGACTCCGTACACAAGGAGGAGGACACCGATTATTCGCTGAAGCATTCTGATAATTTTCAGAGACATTCCCCCTTTGTTGAAAATATGGTCGGTAACTTCCTCTACCTTATAAATAAATATTATGATGCAGGACCTTTTATACGTTTATGGTGAAAATCCAGCTTGACCGTCTTTTAAGGACAGAAGCACTGTTAATTTCGAACCATACTATCATCGGTATAATCCAACTTTGAACATTTTGTTACCATCCTAATAAATTGAAGGCTTGGATCGGAAAAATTTGTATAATGTAAACGAGAGAAAAGGTGCGGTGCCTGTCACCTAAAGCACTATTTTCATCTTGGATTTATATTTATTAAGGATAAGGGAGTGATTGTATTGGTGCGAAGTGTGCGTTTGTGGTTTGCGGGTGCGAAGTATCATGTGACGAGCAGGGGAAACCGGAAGAGTTCGCTGTTTTTTGAGGAGGAGGATTATGAGAGATATCTGGAACTTGTCGAAGAAACAAGAGTGCGTTACCCCTTTCATCTCCATACCTACTGCTTGATGACCAACCACACTCACCTCCAGTTGGAAACCCTTGAAACCCCTCTAAGCATCATTATGAAAAACCTCAATACCAAGTACGCAAAATATTTTAACAAAAAGTATGAGTTCACTGGCCATGTGTATGAGAAACGTTATGGTGCAGAGCTTCTCAACTCTCGGGAGTATGAGATTGATGTCAGTAAATATATTCATCTAAACCCGGTAGAGGCAGGGATCGTTTCATCCCCCGAAGATTATCCTTGGAGCAGTTATCGAACCTATATTTATGGTGAAGTCCATCCGCTAATTGACCCCAAACCGATTCTATCTTACTTTCCCAATCCTCCAGCTCAATATTACCAACAATACATGAATGCTTCGGCCACTGATAAATTTTTCTGGGAAGACGGGAAACTTCTAAAGCGGGAAGGGGAATGGTTCCGATGTGGGCTCGAGTGACGAGTATCGGCTTAAAAGGAATGGACGGTTACCATAATGTAGAGGTGGGCACGTATGTCGGGAATGACTCGTTTACTTTCCTGCTTCCTTTTTGCTACTAGCTGAGCTGCAATGAATCCTTGAAATGGTTTTGATAGGATACTAATCGCTTAGCGGAACACGTGCAATAATGGATATTGGATCCGGCATAGCCATAGGTAAAGGAGGCAAGGGAAAGACAGTATCATCGTTATGGTGCGGAAATATGTAATAGCGAGTCAGCTATGGCGACCTATTGCATGCCAGTCCACTTTCACGGATTCAGCAAACAATGATATGCTCCCGATAAGGTAGACAGATGAAATAATAAAAATCTGTTTACTATTTTGGGGGCTTTTTTCTATGGTAAAAAGTCCTTTTACTGCGTAAGAGTATAGCACCTTTGAAGAGTTTGAAGAAAGATATTGAGGAATACATAAAATTTTATAATTATGAACGATTACAAAAAAGACTAAAAGGCCTTAGTCCCTTAAATACAGGGCTAACGCCGCATAGTATCTTATATTTATTTTCGCTGTCTACTTGACCGGGAGGCGCTTCACAATAAAGGAATCATCTTTAAGTATCTTAACTCTTTATTCAAATGTCCTGTTCAGGGGTATCAGATTCCTTGTGTTGCTTTTGTTGTAAATGATACATAGCTCCAATCATACCAGCATCATTTTGATGTTTACAACTTTCGACGGGAATCTTAATATCTTTCCACCAATAAAGGCGGTCAAGTTGATTATTAATCATTTTTATTAAACTTTCTTGGGCGATTACCCCGCCGCCGATTAAAATTTTTTGTGGATTTAATGTGGCAGCTAGGTTATAAATTCCATAACTAAGAATTTTCACCCAAACCTCCACTAATCTTCTCACTGAATTGTCTTTAGCGGCTTTAAGGAAAATGGTCTCGCCATCCACCTTTTTTTTTTCATTAATACCCTTTAACTTTTTATAGGACCTTATTAAGGCAGACGTAGAAGCATTGTTATTCAATACATCTTCTGTTGATTGGGTAATCATAAAACCAAATTCACCGCCTCTAAAACTGTGCCCATGCACAAGTTTCCCGTCTATAAAAATCCCGCCACCAATTCCAGTACCAACTGTTACACAGATAAAATCGGTACAATCTTTTGCGTTCCCACTTATTTTTTCTGCTATAGCAGCACAGTTTCCATCATTTTCAATTTCAACAGGCAGTGAAATTTCAGTTTCTAACAATATTTTAAGATTCTGACCATCTAAATAAGATAAAGCTCCCGCTCGTTCTGAGTAACCTGTATGTGGGTTAATATAACCTGGCAAACTAATGGCAACACCACTGACACTAGTATTTTCTGGATAGCCCTTAATGGTATCTACCATTTTTTCAATAAACATTTCGAGGCTTGTGGAGGGGGTAGCATAGCTTCCCTTGGAAAGAATGGATCCATTCTCTAACAATAAACCATGCTTCACTTGTGTCCCGCCAATATCAAAGGCAATATATTTTTTCACTATTTTCCCCCTAGTCTACGTGGGTTAGGAATGTCATAATGTTATTCTTTATTAGGGTATTCATCAGGATACAACATTCATTACTACTTTTAAGCTGATGGCCATTGTTCTTTTAAAATGACATTTAAATCAATGAATTCTGGAATTTAATATATGTTCCAAACTGACGGTCATGATTTTTTACTAATTTACGATAATGATTTTCCCCTCATCTGGAGTAGGTGTCTGAAATTCGTTGTAAATTTGTTTTAATACATCTTGAGATAGTCGTTTCAATGGTTTGTTTCGTTCTTTGCATGTTTTGTAGTCCGTATCAACGTAGTAAATTTTTAATGTAAGTCCGAACTCTTTAGCTACCCGTATCCATCTTTTCCGACGCTCCCTAGTCCTGTTTGTGGTATCAACAATTACGTTATGTCCACTTTTTAGTAATGACCTGACCATAAGTTCAGCGCTTTCCCATACGAGCGGTTCTGCTTCTGCTTTATAAACTTCGCCATGTAAAGCCAGCCTGATATCATCCAGAGATACACGAACCCACCCTTGGTCTTGAAGCTTCTTAGCGTATGTCGATTTTCCGCTTAGCGGCATCCCGCACATGATACCTAATTTCAAGTCACATCTCTCCCTTATCAGATTCTTACCTGCACTCTATTAGACAAACAACCCAACTGTAATAGTGTTTTACTTTATGTAATGCAAGTCAGAGTAAATTTGACAGGGACAAATTAACTGTGTTGCCTTACGGTAACGAGATATTTTCCTGAAAAACCAATTTTTGGGTGGAACTGTGATACAAGCCGTTTCCATTTCAAAGCAAGATACATAAAGCTAACAGTATAGTATAAATAATCTAGATTTCTGGAAAGATTATATTTTTTCAAAATTATAAAAAAGGAGAGGAAAACTTATGGTGAGGAAAGCTATTGTCCCTGCCGCCGGGTACGGTACTAGGAATCTTCCTATTACAAAAGCAATACCTAAAGAAATGTTTCCTTTAGGCTTAAAACCGGCCATTCATCATATCGTTGAGGAGGCGGTTCAATCAGGTATTGAACAATTATTAATCATAATTTCCGATTCAAAACATTCTATATTGGACTACTTTGGCCGTTCAGTGGAGTTAGAGGCCTTTTTAAAAAGCAATAATAAAGAACATATGCTTAAACATTTAGAACTTCCAAAAATAGAAATCACTTATATCCAACAACATTATGCTAAGGGACTAGGGGACGCTATACGACTAGGAAAAGAATTTGTAGGAGATGATCCATTCGGAGTTCTATTACCAGATGATTTTGTTTTACCCGATCGAACCCCCGCTCTTAAACAGTTAATTGATGTATATAATGAGACCAATAGTAGTGTTTTAGGATTAAAACAGGTAAATCTAGAACAATTAAAAAACTACGGAGTTATCCAAGGTGCAACTAATACTAATCTCATTCAAATTGAAAATATAGTGGAAAAGCCTAGACAAGACCCTCCTTCGGATTTAGCCGTTATCGGAAGATACATTCTTACCCCAACTATTTTTCAATGTATAGAGGATCTAACGGAAGGTGTTGACGGAGAACTTCAGTTAACAGATGCCATTAAATTTTTACTGAGGATCGAACCTATATATGGAAAAATCGTATCTGGGGATCGTTACGATATTGGTAATTTAGAGGAATATGTAGAACTCATGAAAATAATGAGTAAGAAAGTATAAATTGATTAAATTCCATAAAAGGGGAGAGTTTTTGTGTTAGACAAAGTTTCAATTATTATTCCTTTCCAGTCGGATTACGGCCCAAGAGCAAAGGCATTTGAATGGATTCAACAGTATTATGCTCGTGTTATGCCCGAAGCAGAGATATGTTTAGGATTAATCTCTGACAAGGAAGTTAATAAAGCCAAGGCGGTAAACCTAGCGGTTAAAAAAGCTACAAGAGATATTTTCGTAATAGCGGATGCGGATGTCGTTTATGACCCTAATCTGATTGTGGAAGCAATAAAAGAACTCAAAAAAGGAGGTTTTGTTGTTCCTTTTACGGCAGTATACAACATTGAAAAACAAGGAACTGATAGATTACTCAAGACAAAACCAAAATGGCCGATAGAAGTAAAATCAGGAGAATGTTATAAATCAAATTGGGTCTATGAAGGGTTTGCTGGAAAACTCTTTGTCATTTCTAGAGAGAATTTTGAAGCAGTCGGGGGTTTTGATGAGCGGTTTATTGGTTGGGGAGGGGAAGATGATGCCTTTTCCCATGCAGCCCGGACGATGTGCGGCAAACTAGTAAATATAGAGGGGAAGGTCTATCACCTATGGCATCCGGCTTCAAGCTATCAAACAAATCCCAATGGTAGAGCGAATGCTAAACTTCTTGGACGTTATGAACGTGCAAGTGGAAAAAAGGAAAAAATGAAGAAGCTCCTTGAGGAACGGAGCAGTACACTAGAGGAACATCAAGTTACCACAATAGCTAATTACGAAAATATTTTACCAGAATCACCAAAAAGCAAAATTTGTTTTGCCATCCTTGTTCATGAGGATAGAGAATTAGTCCAGCAGTTAATTGACAATGTCCGATACTATTGCCCCAATAGTACAATTGTTTTATACAACGGAGGGAACGATCCAACTCTTTGTGAGGGGTTAGGTGTACCCGTTTGTCCATATAGCCATAAGTTAGTACGGGGATGGACGACCATTTATTTTATGGAAGTAATGGAATGGTTAGAAGAGTTGGGTATTGAGTATGAATATTTTATTAATATCGATTCCGATGCACTGTTTGTTAAAAATGGATATGAAGAATTTATTCAAACCCAAATGAAGGATACCGATTATATGGCAATCAAGCTAAGAGTTCCAGAAGAAGACTGGTATATCGGAAAGGAACTTAAAAAAGATAAAAACAGGTGGAAAGCATTATTTAATCTCAAACCTTACTATGGAGTTTTCAATGTTGGACAGGTAATATCTAAACCAGTAGTGAAAGCATTACTTGATCCAGTAAGAAAACAAAAGTTAAAAAATGCTTTAATAGAAACGCATTCTTTTGGTACGGATGAGGTATTTTACGTAAACATGGCTGTGGAACTTGGATTCAGGGTAAAAAATTATCCAAACGAAATGGACGAAAGGATGATACGATATCGGCCTTACTTTACCGTGGAAGAAATGATTTCCTGTCTAAATAAAGCGGAGAATAGTTGTCTATGTCATCCCGTAATTCGAGATCAAGCTGATCCTGTCAGGAAACTAATCCTTGGTATGGAACAGGAACATCACACTAAACAGTATAAAAGCAAGGAATATCTATGGTACGAAGATGATTCAAATCATTATTCAGTGTCTCTTCCGATTAAAAGTACATTTGGGAATTCGGAGTTTGTTGTTCGGTCAGGCTCTTCCTTGGCCCACTATTATCAGGATCCTCATGGGAAATGGAAAAAAAGTAAGAAGTTTGCTAACGGTGTTACTGGAAATCCAATATTTTTTGAAAATAACTCAGGTCAATTTGGTGTGATCTGTAAACTAAAAACCGGTGGAATTGGATTTTGGCTGCGAGACAACAATAAAGATAGCTTCCCTTGGTATGGCCCAACTATCTATCAACTTGATAATTTAGAGCCATTAATGGCAAGTAAACTTCCGAACGGAAAACATATAATCGTCTTTAAGGATGACAGCAAATTGATTTATTGGGAATTGGATAATGATAAATGGAATAAGGTCTTCCCAAATAGTAAGTAAATCAAAACATAGTTTAAATGAAACTTTAGAAAAGCCTCCACGTTGTACTGCACCCCAAAAGTTAGAGTTAAGATCTAAGGTTTGGGGTGTTTTTGCTGTCCATCAAGAAAAACTGGAGCAACCGCACCCAAATCAAAATCATCCGTCTCTCCCGCACCATCGCAGATATCCAAGGGAGCCCTGCCATCACCGACCAAACCATCCAAGAAGCAATCCATCTCAATATAGTGTAAATGGTGACAGGCACCATAGAAAGGGAATGACAAGACTGCATAATAAAAGGATGTAGCCATAACACTACACCCTTGTTAGAAATGGTGACAGGCACCATCTTATTCTTCGTCTTTTTTCTGTTGTTTTTTCTGATGTTCTTGAAGGGCAAGGAGGATGTCTTGGACGTCGATTTTGCCATCTTTATTAAGGTCTTGTAGTGTATTTTCCAGTGCCGATGTCGGCGCTTGTGCGGGTGCCGGCTCTGCGGAAGGTGTTGCTGCAGTGATTGGAGCAGCAGAATTTTTGGATTTCCCCCCGGCGAACGTAAACACTAATAGGATGAGGACGAGCAATCCTGCTACACCATCGACGATATAGAATAGGGTTGCGTAATCAGACCATAGCGTTTTACTGCTGTCGACCTTCTTCTCGGCATTGGCAATATATTGTTTAATCTCAGAATGATTTGGATAAATCCGCTGAACCGCTTCGAATTTTTCTAAAGCGTGTTTATAATAGCCGCCCCAGTATAATTCCAAACCTTCCTGATAAAGCTGATCCGTTTCGCTCTTCGTATTTCTTACCCCGGCTTGGTTCACAAATTCCTTCACCGTGTTTACTGGTACCGCAAAATTAAATCCTTGAACCTCCTGACCATTAACCGTATCGCCTCTAAAAGTTAATAATCCAATGATCTGCCCTTTTTCATTTATGACCGGGCCGCCGCTGTTTCCATGTGTTGCGGCTGCATTAAGTTGAATCACCGGGCTTCCTTGTTCTGTCTTTTTCGAGGTGGCGGAAATTTGACCGGCGTTCATCGAGGATACTAAGGATGAATCTGGTGATAGAATGTCAGAATCGGCTGCCGCTGGGTAACCAATCACCCAAATATTATCCTGGTTTTGGATATCATCTGAATTTCCAAGTGGTACTGTAGGAAGATTTTTTCCTTCTATTTTTAGAACAGCGACGTCTTTCCCTTCATTAATAGGGGCACCAAAGCTTTTAACCTCTCCATCGAGGACATCTCCACCTGGTAAAACCACCTTTAATACTCTTTTAATATCCGTATATTGGGTGTACTTCACCATATAATTATAGGCAGTTTCGTAATCCACTTTAAAATAATCTGCAACCGTGGTGACTACCTGTTCAAATGCTTCATTGGCGATGTCTTCATCTTTCTTTTGCGTTGCTTCCACCACATGGGCATTTGTGACAATATAGCCATCAGAGCTTATGATGGCGCCTGAACCTGATCCGCCCACTATCGATTGGTTGTTAAGTTGGTCAAGAATGGCGATTACTTCAGGATCGTTTGGGTTATTAAACTGCCAACTGACCACAGCATAATCGACAACTCGGACGACTGCTGGTTTCGTGAATTCAGCAAGCTTTTGCGCTCTTGCAATTTTTCCTTCGGCTGGTTGAATATTTAGTAGGAAAAAGGAGGCAATAATTACCGCGACAAGCAGTATACTAATCGGTATCGTAAAAAAGGCCCTTTTTTTCAAAATATCACCTCTTGGTTGATTTTAAAATTTACTCTGCAATATATTCGGTGTTAGGGGATTGGGAAATTGTCTTAATTTAAATGATTAAAATTCAATGAAATTTTTTTGAGTCTAAAGAACTAGGGGTTAAGAGTCATTATTGTTATAAAAACTTGTATCTTTAGGCAAGGATTAAGTAATTACGATTAAATTAAGGTCTTTAAATCGGTTATTCCTTTTCGCTTGAAATAGAATTTGTTATCATGTTAATGGGTTTTTATATTGAGAATTTGTATTTGAAAATAATAATATGGACGATACAGCTGCTGATTTTTTAAATCATACGGTTAAAGTGTATAATGACTGTATCTTGTTGTACCTGGAGGGCTTTATGAACAGAAAATTAAAGGTAATGACGGTATTCGGAACCAGACCGGAAGCAATTAAAATGGCGCCACTTGTTAAAGAAATAGAAAAATATCCAGATGAGATTGAATCAATTGTCACGGTCACAGCGCAGCACCGTGAAATGCTTGATCAGGTGTTAAATATTTTTAAAATTTCACCTGACCATGATTTAAATATCATGAAGGCTAGACAATCCTTAATTGATGTAACTACACGTAGTTTAGAGGGGCTGAACCAGGTTCTATCGGAGGTGAAACCTGATATTGTTTTAGTACATGGCGATACCTCCACCACCTTTGTAGCCAGTTTAGCTGCTTTTTATCATTCAATTCCGATTGGCCACGTGGAGGCTGGTCTTCGCACTCATAATAAATATTCTCCGTACCCGGAGGAAATGAACCGGCAGTTGACAGGGGTATTGGCGGATCTTCATTTTTCACCTACTATCCAGTCTAAGCGCAATCTTCTATTAGAAAATAAGAAGGAAGATTCAATATTTATTACGGGTAATACGGCAATTGATGCTTTAAAAACAACGGTAAAAACAGATTATTCTCACCCTGTTTTAGAGAATCTTGGAACTGACCGTTTAATTTTAATGACAGCTCATCGGAGAGAAAACACAGGGGAACCAATGGAAAATATGTTCCGTGCAATCCGCCGCCTAGTCGAGAAGCATGATGATGTTCAGGTGGTTTACCCTGTTCACATGAACCCAGTTGTTCGAGAAATCGCCAATCGGATCCTAGGAAACAATGTTCGTATTCATCTGATAGAGCCGTTGGATGTTATTGATTTCCATAACTTTGCGTCCAGGGCCTATCTTATTTTGACAGACTCAGGTGGGGTTCAGGAGGAGGCACCATCGTTGGGCGTACCAGTGCTGGTGCTTCGGGATACAACAGAACGTCCGGAAGGGATTGAAGCAGGTACATTAAAACTTGCAGGAACAGATGAAGAGACTATTTTCAATTTAGCAGATGAGCTAATCTTAGAGAAAGACGCGCATGATCAAATGGCAAGAGCCTCTAATCCATATGGAGATGGTTACGCATCCAAACGAATCGTCGAAGCTATCCTCTACCACTTTGGGAAGCGCCTCGACCGACCTGAAGACTTTTGACAAATTAAAATAAAGGTGTCAGGCACCATTCATGGACACTGTCCACCGTGAGAGGACAGTGTCTTTGATTAGCGAATTGATAAAAATTAACTGAAACCCTCCTGTTATGCAGTTTGCAGAGGGCTTTGTTATTGTCTTAATTGTAAGGGAGAGTTAACCCACATGAAGCTAAAGAAGATCCATCACGTCGCAGTAATTTGTTCCGATTACCAAAAATCTAAAGACTTTTATGTACGAATTTTAGGGCTAACACCCATTAACGAGGTTTATCGTCAGGAAAGAGATTCCTATAAGCTGGATTTAGAAGTCGGCGGACACTATCAAATTGAGTTGTTTTCCTTTCCAACCCCTCCTTCAAGACCGAATCGTCCGGAAGCAGTTGGGTTAAGACATTTGGCTTTTGAAGTGGAGAATATCGTGGCAGAAGTGGCAGAACTAGAAAAGAGTGGTATTTCAGTAGAACCTATCCGAATTGATCCGACCACCGACAAAAAATACACCTTCTTCGCTGATCCGGACGGATTGCCAATTGAACTGTATGAGGGGTAAAGGATTGTCAATTAAAGCAGCAGAGAGGACAACTTCTCTGCTGCTTTTTGGTGCCTGTCACCATTAGCACTAAAAACACTAAGAATAAAGGGGAATCCCATCAATCTTATCCCACCCTATCCCATCCCACCCCACCTCCCCAAAATGTAACCTTTTCTAGCCTAAATACGTCTTAAGTCGTAGATTTATTTCCGTTTGTGGTCTATGGCGGGAAGGAGTTTTGTCGTGTATTGTGGAAGTAGTGAATGACATATTCTTCTAATTCAAAGAGTTTTTGAAGTATGTGAAACATTTATTTACCTATTTCGTATCTATATAAAGGATTATTAAGTCAGGAGTCGATCCAATATGAACCCAATTGTTGCATTTCTCATTCGCTCGTTTGTGGCCGTTCCCGTTACTGTCATAACATGGTTAATCTGCTTCTTTCCGTTCGATTTTACATTCTGGTCATCCATGCTTTTCGCGATCCTTGGCGGAGCGCTTACCCATGTGATTCTGTCGTTATTTCAAAACACCGGCTATTTAAAAAAGCATCAGCTCACGAGAAAGGAATACCGTTATATTCAGAAAAACCTAAAAGAGGCAAAACTGAAAATCAGACGCTTAAATAAAAGCATCTTTAAAATTCGTGATATCTACTCCGTTAAACAGCGAATTGACATAAATCGAATCACCAAAAAAATACACAAGATGACAATGAAAGAGCCGAAACGATTCTATCAAGCAGAGGAATTTTATTTTTCACATCTTGACTCACTCGTTGAGCTGACCGAAAAATACAGCTTCCTTTCCTCACAGCCAAAACAGAACAGAGAAATCAGTCAATCTCTTATTGAGACTCGAAGAACATTAAATGAATTATCTAAAGTAGTAGAAGAGGATTTATATCGGGTCATCTCCGATGATATCGATACGTTAAATTTCGAGATAGATGTCGCGAAACATACCATTCAAAAGAAGAAAGAATTGAAATTTCCTGAAGAAAATAGGTGGCTAAAATGAGTGAACAAAATCCAATACCGAAAACGGGCGACTTACTAGATGATATCCTCGCCAATCCGTTTGGCGATTCAGAAACGTTGAATCTTGCCAAAAAGCAGACTCAGCCAACTGGGGAACAAAAGCCAGTCAAGTTAATCGATGTTATCCCTGAGGAAAATCGGGCGAAGGCCTACCAGCTTGCCGAGCAAATCGACCCGACCAACCACCAGGCGATGATTTCATACGGCACCCAAGCCCAAGGAAAGCTACTATCGTTTTCGCATACGATGCTAGAACATGTCCAGAAACAGGATGTGGGCGAAATAGGCGAAATCATTAACGATTTGATGAAAAGGTTAAATGAGGTCAATCCGGATGAATTAAAGGATGGGAAGCCATCCTTGTTTGCACGGATGTTTGGAAAAATTTCGACATCTATTCAGGAGGTTCTGTCCAAATACCAAAAAACAGGAGCACAAATTGACCGAATTAGTGTAAAGCTTGACCGAAGTAAGAATGTACTTCTATCAGATATTAAACTGCTCGAACAGCTATATGAAACTAATAAGGAATATTTTCATGCCCTTAATATTTATATTGCAGCGGGGGAAATCAAGCTCGAAGAAATGGAAGTTAAGATTATCCCGCAGTTGAAAAAAGAAGCGGAAACGACTAACGACCAAATGAAGTTTCAAGAGGTCAATGATATGATTCAATTTGCGGATCGTTTAGACAAGCGTCTCCATGATTTGAAATTAAGCCGCGAGATTACGATTCAAAGTGCACCGCAAATTCGCTTGATTCAAAATACAAACCAGGCACTGGTGGAAAAAATCCAATCGTCGATTATGACGGCCATTCCATTATGGAAGAACCAAGTAGCCATTGCGTTAACATTAATCCGTCAACGTCATGCAGTGGAGGCTCAGAAACAGGTATCGAAGACCACTAATGAGCTTCTATTAAAGAACGCAGAAATGTTAAAAACGAATACAATTGAAACCGCCAAAGAAAATGAACGCGGTCTCGTCGATATCGAAACATTAAAGAAGACACAGGAAAGCTTAATTTCCACATTAGAAGAAACGATGCGCATCCAAGAAGAAGGCCGCCACAAACGCCGGCTTGCCGAACAAGAACTTGCCAACATGGAAAACGACCTGCGCCTAAAACTGTTAGAAATAAAGGGAAAATAATTAATAAAATAAAAGAAAGGGGTCCTCGCTGTAATAGTAATACGTGCAGCGGGGACCCCCTTTTCATTATATCGAGATGAGAAATGGTGCCTGTCACCATTACTCCTATCTAGGCATTACTAATGGTGACAGGCACCGCCAGTCTATTTATTTACTTGGATGGTATCGAGGTATTCTTCAAGGGTGATTTTGTGGCTCATTATGTCCTTTGCGACTGTTTTGCCAACGTAGCGCAGGTGCCATGGTTCATATTGGTAGCCGGTAATGTCTTCTTTTCCTTTTGGATAGCGGATGATAAAGCCATATTCGTCAGCATGCTTCTCCAGCCACTTTGCAGCAGTTGTCCCAGCAAAACAATCCTCGGCCGCGCATTTTCCATCACCGCCTGTGACATCAATCGCAAGACCTGTCTCGTGCTCGCTGGTCCCTGGCACAGCGCTATATGTCTTTGCTGCTTTAACCCCGTCGATACTTACATAGTGATTAAACACCGCCGTTTGAGCCGCATGAGAGCGATAAGCAGAAACGCCGAGAAGGCTGACCCCATTTTGTTTGGCGCCGGCAAACAATTTCTCAATCGCTCGAGCCGCGCTGCTTCGCATCTTCCGTTTCTCCACCTTTGCTTTAAAAATAAACGGAATGTCAGGGTCGACTAAATCACTCGGTTGATAACTATCAGGCAGTTTATTCACTTTATTAACCAGGACAGGGATAGCGGAAGGATTGGCAACAACCGAAACACTCTTCTTTTCATTTTTTGAGCTCGCAGTGTTCACAACATTTTTACTAGGAGCAGTTGGCTGATTTTCGGCAAACTGCTGTTTCAATGAACAGCCAGCCAGCGGAGAGGCAATTACCATCAGAAAGACCATTAATAAAGGTAGTTTTGTCATAATAAACGTCCTCTTTTATAAAAATTCACTTCCTTACTATCATGGACACAATGAAGGACTTTAAAACGTTAAAAGACACTATGTCATAAGGTTAGGATTTTTCTCATAACATATAGAACAAGTTAATGGGTCGAAAGCCTCTTTTACTTTCTAAAAACGTTCCTTATAGTTTTTTATAAGCACATAAATCGTCCGAAACGGCAAAACCATTGAAAGATGGTGACGCAAAACTACAGGGGCTTAGGTTTTTCTAAACGATGCTCGCCAGTTACCGAACACGACAAACTCCTGCGATTTATGTAAACCACAATTGAGGAGGTTTTCATGTGTTAAAACTACTTAATAAGGTTCAATACTATTATCATTTGTTCCAGCATCGGCATAATCAACTGTTGCAGCAGGATTGTTTAAACGAGGAGCTAAGAATGAAACTAAAGGTCAAAGCTTTATACCACAACAGTAAAGCAGTCGAACTTGGTCTAAGAATGTAAACAATAATTAGAGTAAAAAGAAGCCTAGGATCAACTCCTAGGCATTTTTCTATTTTTCAAACCTTTGGACAAAATTGCAGCTGCTGCAGGCGCGGCCGAGCAATCTTTTGGTCACACTATGTTCGTAATAAATTTCCTCCAGACCACAGACAGGGCATTCGATAATATGGAATATTTGTCGTTCTCCTAGTACGGCATCTAACAATAATTCAAAATACATTATTTTCTCTCCCCCTATCTATTATTTCTTTCAAGAATAGCAAATACTAATAGTGAAAATAGAAGAAAATTGTCAAGGTGGACAAGAATGTTTTCGACATCCTCCAAAACGGAAAAAATAGCCACAAAAAGGAGAACAGCATGAAAAAGAATAATGATGAAACAAGTGAAGGACTGAACCAAATCTTTAAAATTATTAATGCCAAAGGGGATACGGGTGAACTAAGGGAAATTGTTGAACAAAATAACGATTCCACAAGCCCAGATCAACAACAACAAAGTGAGTGAAAAGACCTAGAACTATTTCTAGGTTTTTTTGTGGGCAAAATGGAGCGGAATGTGGATAGATAATATGTGATTGTGGGTAAAATTGTGCATTTTGTGGATAATTCACATCAAATTGTGAATATCTAAAAAAATATGTGGAAGACGACTAAGTGTTTAGAAGATATCCACATAAACTGTGAATAAATAGTGGGAAATTGTTAATATCTTAGACCAAACTGTGGATAGCAACTCTAATTATGTTAATAACCTGTTGGAAAAACCCTTTCATTCCAAAATTCTTCCAAGCCTTTAGACCTATACCCCCATAACAAAATGACATTTGTCACCTCGAATTTTTAATAAAATTTTCAACTTCAAAATTGTCCATCTCCAGCGCATAATGGCTCGAGGTCAAAGCCTAACCCGAGAGCAGCCTTCCCACCAGCTAGTCTTATGCATGTCGTCCCAGTCAAGGCGCTTCTTTCGCTTTTCTTAAATAGTTGTAATTCCTCCACCTACAGAAAGAATTCAACAAAAATTGGTTCAAAAATAGGTTGGTCAAAATGCGAACACAGAGCATAAGGTAAAAGGAGGTGGTAAAATTTGAAAATAACAGAAACTCCATTACCGGGAGTCAAAATCATCGAACCGATGGTCTTTGGTGACCATCGTGGCTGGTTTATGGAAACTTACAGTGAGGATTGGTTGAAAAAAGCAGGAATCATGATTCACTTTGTCCAGGATAACCATTCCTTTTCATCTTCCAAAGGAACCCTAAGAGGTTTACATTATCAATTAAATCCGAAAGCACAGACAAAACTCATTCGTTGCACGAAAGGAGCCATATTCGATGCAGCCGTTGATATCCGGAAGGGGAGTCCCACATTCGGTAAGTGGTTCGGTCTCGAACTAAGTGCAGATAATAAAAAACAATTATTTATTCCAAAGGGATTTGCTCATGGATTCATTACATTGACCGATATGGCGGAGGTACAATACAAGGTTGATGAATTCTATGCCCCGGAGTGTGATCGAGGAATCATATGGAATGATCCTGCGATTAGAATTGAGTGGCCTCTGAACACTCCACCGATCTTATCAAAAAAAGATCAACAGTCACCTCTCCTTTCGGAAATAGACAATAATTTTATATATGGAGAATGAAACAATGAAAATACTTGTAACAGGGTATACTGGACAACTTGGTTATGATGTTGTTCAAAATGGCTTGAGTCGTGACTTTGACATGATTGGGGTTGGTTCAAAAGATCTAAATATCACGGATGAATACGCCGTTAAAAAATATGTAAGAACATTGAAACCAGATGCTATTATTCACTGTGGAGCCTATACAGCGGTCGATAAGGCAGAGGATGATAAAGAAAACTGCTGGAAGGTAAACGTTGAGGGTACCCGATATTTAGTACAGGCAGCACAAGAAATCAAGGCCAAATTTATGTATATTAGTACGGATTATATTTTTGATGGATTGGGAGATAAGCCGTTTGTGGAAACTGATCTTCCTCATCCAATTGGATATTACGGACTTACAAAATATGAAGGAGAAAAAATGGTCCAAGCTCAGCTGACAGAGTGGTTCATAGTCCGCATTTCATGGGTGTTTGGAATCAATGGAAATAATTTTGTTAAAACAATGATGCGATTATCCGAACATCAGAATGAAATTAAGGTCGTAGGAGACCAAGTGGGTTCACCTACCTATACCTTTGATGCAGCACGGTTAATCATCGATATGATTCAAACTGACAAATACGGAATTTACCATGCGACCAATGAAGGTTTTTGCAGCTGGTCAGAATTCGCCAAAGAAATCTTTCGAATAACAGGTAAAAAGGTTAAAGTGAAATCTATTTCAACCGAAGAATACCCAACAAGGGCGAAACGGCCAAAAAATTCCCGTCTATCAAAGAAAAAGATCATAGATAATGGTTTTAAAACATTACCACCATGGCAGGAATCATTAAAACATTTTTTAAAGAATCAAACTTGAGGTGAAACAATGCAAACGAATAAATTGCTTGTAACCGGTGGAGCAGGGTTCATTGGTGGAAACTTTGTTCAGTACATGGTTAATAAATATCCCCAATATGATATTTATAATTTAGATTTGCTGACATATGCCGGTGATTTAACAAAGCATCGTCAGATTAACGATAAAGAAAACTATCATTTTGTTAAAGCTGATATTACCGATCGTCAGACAGTTCTGACGCTTTTTGAAAAGGAGACCTTTGACTATGTGATTCATTTTGCTGCAGAAAGTCATGTGGATCGTTCGATCACAGATCCTGAACGATTTGTTCGTACCAATGTTTTAGGGACACAGGTTCTCTTGGATGCAGCGAAAAAAATAGGGGTCAAAAAATTCATTCATGTTTCAACCGATGAAGTATACGGTGAATTAAGTTTTGATCCAAGCACCTTCTTTACGGAAGAAACTCCCATACAGCCCAATAGTCCATATAGTGCAAGTAAGGCATCTTCAGACCTATTGGTTCGGGCCTATTATGAAACATTTGGTCTTCCAATAAATATCACACGTTGTTCAAATAACTATGGCCCTTTTCATTTTCCGGAAAAATTGATTCCCTTAACTATTTCACGTGTGTTAAATGACGAAAAGGTACCGGTATATGGGGACGGGAAAAATATCCGGGATTGGTTACATGTCCTAGATCACTGTGCAGCGATTGACCTTGTTTTGCATAATGGTGTGAAGGGCGAAGTTTATAATGTGGGCGGCCATAATGAGAGAACAAACTTGCAAGTAGTTAAAACTATTATACAGTCTCTAGGGAAATCAGAGGATCTAATTGAATTTGTATCAGACCGTTTGGGTCATGATAAACGCTATGCGATCGACCCCGCTAAATTAGAGACGTTAGGCTGGAAACCAACCTATACCTTTGATACAGGAATTGCCCAAACGATTGATTGGTATAAGAAAAACAAGTGGTGGTGGAAGCCTCTTCTTGAATGAAAAGTACCATTGTATAAAATGGTGTTTTCTCAATAATCGTAAGGGACTATTTTTTATTGATAAACCTTAAAGTTGTACCACTTTTCTGTATTTCTCATAACCTAAAGAGAGATAATGAGAAGGGAATGAAAAGATGAAAGGTATTATATTAGCCGGAGGAAAAGGTGCTCGGTTAGAGCCTTTTACCAAATTACTAAACAAGCACTTGCTCCCTGTAGGGGGTAACCCGATGATCTACTGGTCAATAAATAAGTTAAAAGAGGCGGGGATTACTGATATTCTTATTGTTACGAATAACCAACATCTCCGTTCGTTCCAAGAAATTTTAGGCCAGGGTGAGGAATTGGGTGTTAAGTTATCCTACACGATTCAAAGTGAAAAAGGAGGAGGTATTGCTGATGCCCTAGCCTCCGCGAAGGATTTCGTAGATGACCAATGTATCGTTTTGTTAGGGGATAATCTGTTTGATGATGATTTAAGACCATATATTGATGACTTTCAAACTCAACCGCAAGGTGCAAAAGTGCTGTTAAAAGAAGTGAAGGACCCAGAAAGATATGGAATAGCTTTATTAGATGAAGTAAATCATTCTATTATCTCTATCATTGAAAAGCCTAAAATTCCTAAGTCCAATTTTTGTGTAACAGGAATCTACTTTTATAAAAAAGAGGTATTTGATTTAATTGACTTAATAAAACCATCGAGCAGGGGAGAAAAGGAGATTACTGATATAAATAATCTCTATATTAAAAGAAAAGAATTAAAGTTTGATATTTTAAAAAGCTGGTGGCTGGATGCTGGGACACATGAAGCATTGTTTAAAGCAAATAAACATTTCTATGAAAGGAGTTAAGAATTTTGCCAAAGGTTTCAGTAATCTTAACAAGTTTTAATAAACATGAATATATTGCAAAATCTATTCAGGCTATTTTGGACCAAACCTATCAAGACTTTGAGTTATTTATTATGGATGACAATTCAAATTCTGAAACTTTAACCGTAATTGAACCGTTTTTAAGTGATAAACGTGTGAAGTTTTTTAAAAGTAATATTCAAACAATGGAAGAAAGAGTAGAAAAAACAAGATATGCCGTGTTAATCAATCAAGCACTACAACTAGCAGAGGGCGAGTATGTTACTTATGCTACGGATGATAATGTATACAACAGGACAAGGCTTGAGAAAATGGTGGGCTATTTAGAGCAGCATCCTAAAGTCATGGTCGTATACTCAGCGTCACAAACAAGGTATTTAAATGAAATGAAAGAGGTCACTCATTCTATTACTAGACCAGCCCGGACCATTTCATGGCTTGCTCCTTGTATGATTGACCATTGCTCGGTTATGCACCGTAGGTCCATCCTTCCTCAAATAAAGAGAGCATTTGGTTCTTATTGGGATGAAGATCACCAATTTTATAGAATCGGAGATGCTAGATTCTTTTGGAGAATCAACCACTTTTGGGCTTTTTATCCTATTAATGAGGTTCTTGATGAAAATTATATTACCCCTAAATCCATTCACGCTCAATTATTTAATGATTCCCCAAACCAATTCTCAAAACTACTGCCTCCACAAAGAACATGTAAAGAATTAAGAGAATCTCTTAGATCTCTGAGAAGAAGGGACGGAGGGTGACCCACTATCTAGCAAATTATTGGTCACTATATCGTGAGTTTATGGAAGTTTTTAAGAATTTTAAATATAGGGATATCCCATTACACTGCTGACAAACTTTTATCAGCATATCGATTCAAATCTAAAACAAAAAATGGAGAATGAAAATTTTCATACATCCTTATTGAACCCAGAAATAGAACAAGCCATGATCCAACCATATTTCGAAGGGGTACTGGGGGCAAAGGCTATCCATTTTTTAATACATTGTTACACCTATTCACACAAAGAAAAAAGGACCGGGCTTATCCAAAATTCTCGTAAAAAACCTCATTCGTCTATTTTTTTCGAACAAAAAAGGGTGGACATTTAAAATACAGCGCTTGAAGATAATGATTAAACGGAGATTTTTCATTTGCTTAAAAAAACAGATCTGATAATGCTTTAAAAACTCCAGCAGCCATTATATTAAAATAAACAATAATACTTGTTGACAGATTGCTGAGATTCGTACTATAATATGAAAGTTGTCAGTGAGGCTTTAAAGTTTAATTAAAAAAACCTTTGACAATAATGTTTGAAAGATGTTATAATTTAAAAGTTGTCTTATTCGATTGTTCTTTGAAAACTAAACAAACAAAAACGTCAACAAACAATAAATATTCATTTCTTATGAAATGAAGCCAACGTTTTAAATTATGAGCTAATCAACTTTCTTGGAGAGTTTGATCCTGGCTCAGGACGAACGCTGGCGGCGTGCCTAATACATGCAAGTCGAGCGAATCAATAGGAGCTTGCTCCTGTTGGTTAGCGGCGGACGGGTGAGTAACACGTGGGCAACCTGCCTGTAAGACTGGGATAACACCGGGAAACCGGTGCTAATACCGGATAATCCTTTTCCTCTCATGAGGAAAAGTTGAAAGTCGGTTTCGGCTGACACTTACAGATGGGCCCGCGGCGCATTAGCTAGTTGGTGAGGTAACGGCTCACCAAGGCGACGATGCGTAGCCGACCTGAGAGGGTGATCGGCCACACTGGGACTGAGACACGGCCCAGACTCCTACGGGAGGCAGCAGTAGGGAATCTTCCACAATGGACGAAAGTCTGATGGAGCAACGCCGCGTGAGCGATGAAGGCCTTCGGGTCGTAAAGCTCTGTTGTTAGGGAAGAACAAGTACCGGAGTAACTGCCGGTACCTTGACGGTACCTAACCAGAAAGCCACGGCTAACTACGTGCCAGCAGCCGCGGTAATACGTAGGTGGCAAGCGTTGTCCGGAATTATTGGGCGTAAAGCGCGCGCAGGCGGTCCTTTAAGTCTGATGTGAAAGCCCACGGCTCAACCGTGGAGGGTCATTGGAAACTGGGGGACTTGAGTGCAGAAGAGGAAAGCGGAATTCCACGTGTAGCGGTGAAATGCGTAGAGATGTGGAGGAACACCAGTGGCGAAGGCGGCTTTCTGGTCTGTAACTGACGCTGAGGCGCGAAAGCGTGGGGAGCAAACAGGATTAGATACCCTGGTAGTCCACGCCGTAAACGATGAGTGCTAAGTGTTAGAGGGTTTCCGCCCTTTAGTGCTGCAGCTAACGCATTAAGCACTCCGCCTGGGGAGTACGGCCGCAAGGCTGAAACTCAAAGGAATTGACGGGGGCCCGCACAAGCGGTGGAGCATGTGGTTTAATTCGAAGCAACGCGAAGAACCTTACCAGGTCTTGACATCCTCTGACACTCCTAGAGATAGGAATTTCCCCTTCGGGGGACAGAGTGACAGGTGGTGCATGGTTGTCGTCAGCTCGTGTCGTGAGATGTTGGGTTAAGTCCCGCAACGAGCGCAACCCTTGATCTTAGTTGCCAGCATTCAGTTGGGCACTCTAAGGTGACTGCCGGTGACAAACCGGAGGAAGGTGGGGATGACGTCAAATCATCATGCCCCTTATGACCTGGGCTACACACGTGCTACAATGGATGGTACAAAGGGCAGCAAAGCCGCGAGGCCTAGCCAATCCCATAAAACCATTCTCAGTTCGGATTGTAGGCTGCAACTCGCCTACATGAAGCCGGAATCGCTAGTAATCGCGGATCAGCATGCCGCGGTGAATACGTTCCCGGGCCTTGTACACACCGCCCGTCACACCACGAGAGTTTGTAACACCCGAAGTCGGTGGGGTAACCGCAAGGAGCCAGCCGCCTAAGGTGGGACAGATGATTGGGGTGAAGTCGTAACAAGGTAGCCGTATCGGAAGGTGCGGCTGGATCACCTCCTTTCTAAGGATATAAGCTGGACATATGAGCCAGACAAAAACGTTTGTTTGATGGTTTTCTGTTTGTTTAGTTTTGAGAGTGCAATTCTCTCAAAACTTTTTTTAATCGTTCTTTGAAAACTAGATAATCGTATAGAAGAAACCAAGTAAAAACCGAGTAAAATCGCCATTTTAGTTTTTCTCTCTATTTTAAATAGAGTAAAACCTTTTAGGTTAAGTTAGAAAGGGCGCACGGTGAATGCCTTGGCACTAGGAGCCGATGAAGGACGGGACTAACACCGATATGCTTCGGGGAGCTGTAAGTAAGCTTTGATCCGGAGATTTCCGAATGGGGAAACCCACTGCTCGTAATGGAGCAGTATCTTTACCTGAATACATAGGGTATTGATGGCAGACCCGGGGAACTGAAACATCTAAGTACCCGGAGGAAGAGAAAGCAAACGCGATTCCCTAAGTAGCGGCGAGCGAAACGGGATTAGCCCAAACCAAGAGGCTTGCCTCTTGGGGTTGTAGGACACTCTACATGGAGTTACAAAGGAACGGGGTAGATGAAGCGGTCTGGAAAGGCCCGTCATAGAAGGTAAAAGCCCTGTAGTTGAAACTTCGTTCCCTCCTGAGTGGATCCTGAGTACGGCCGGACACGTGAAATCCGGTCGGAAGCAGGGAGGACCATCTCCCAAGGCTAAATACTCCCTAGTGACCGATAGTGAACCAGTACCGTGAGGGAAAGGTGAAAAGCACCCCGGAAGGGGAGTGAAATAGTTCCTGAAACCGTGTGCCTACAAGTAGTTAGAGCCCGTTAATGGGTGATAGCGTGCCTTTTGTAGAATGAACCGGCGAGTTACGATTACATGCAAGGTTAAGTTGAAGAGACGGAGCCGCAGCGAAAGCGAGTCTGAATAGGGCGAATTAGTATGTGGTCGTAGACCCGAAACCAGGTGATCTACCCATGTCCAGGGTGAAGTCCAGGTAACACTGGATGGAGGCCCGAACCCACGCACGTTGAAAAGTGCGGGGATGAGGTGTGGGTAGCGGAGAAATTCCAATCGAACTTGGAGATAGCTGGTTCTCTCCGAAATAGCTTTAGGGCTAGCCTCACGTAGTTAGAGTCTTGGAGGTAGAGCACTGTTTGGACTAGGGGCCCTCATCGGGTTACCGAATTCAGACAAACTCCGAATGCCAAAGACTTATCCGTGGGAGTCAGACTGCGAGTGATAAGATCCGTAGTCAAAAGGGAAACAGCCCAGACCACCAGCTAAGGTCCCAAAGTATACGTTAAGTGGAAAAGGATGTGGAGTTGCTTAGACAACCAGGATGTTGGCTTAGAAGCAGCCACCATTTAAAGAGTGCGTAATAGCTCACTGGTCGAGTGACTCTGCGCCGAAAATGTACCGGGGCTAAACGTATCACCGAAGCTGTGGATTGACATCTTCGATGTCAGTGGTAGGAGAGCGTTCTAAGGGCGTTGAAGCTAGACCGTAAGGACTGGTGGAGCGCTTAGAAGTGAGAATGCCGGTATGAGTAGCGAAAGATGAGTGAGAATCTCATCCACCGAATGCCTAAGGTTTCCTGAGGAAGGCTCGTCCGCTCAGGGTTAGTCGGGACCTAAGCCGAGGCCGAAAGGCGTAGGCGATGGACAACAGGTTGATATTCCTGTACCACCTCTTTATCGTTTGAGTGATGGGGGGACGCAGGAGGATAGGGTAAGCGCACTGTTGGATATGTGCGTCTAAGCAGTTAGGCTGAGAAGCAGGAAAATCCGCTTCTCATAAAGGCTGAGCTGTGACAGCGAGGGAAATATAGTACCGAAGTTCCTGATTCCACACTGCCAAGAAAAGCCTCTAGCGAGATAAAAGGTGCCCGTACCGCAAACCGACACAGGTAGGCGAGGAGAGAATCCTAAGGTGAGCGAGAGAACTCTCGTTAAGGAACTCGGCAAAATGACCCCGTAACTTCGGGAGAAGGGGTGCTCTTTGGGGTTCATAGCCTCGAAGAGCCGCAGTGAATAGGCCCAGGCGACTGTTTAGCAAAAACACAGGTCTCTGCGAAGCCGCAAGGCGAAGTATAGGGGCTGACGCCTGCCCGGTGCTGGAAGGTTAAGAGGAGGGGTTAGCGCAAGCGAAGCTCTGAATCGAAGCCCCAGTAAACGGCGGCCGTAACTATAACGGTCCTAAGGTAGCGAAATTCCTTGTCGGGTAAGTTCCGACCCGCACGAAAGGCGTAACGATCTGGGCACTGTCTCAACGAGAGACTCGGTGAAATTATAGTACCTGTGAAGATGCAGGTTACCCGCGACAGGACGGAAAGACCCCGTGGAGCTTTACTGTAGCCTGATATTGAATTTTGGTACAGCTTGTACAGGATAGGTAGGAGCCTGAGAAACCGGAGCGCCAGCTTCGGTGGAGGCGTCGGTGGGATACTACCCTGGCTGTATTGAAATTCTAACCCGCACCCCTGATCGGGGTGGGAGACAGTGTCAGGTGGGCAGTTTGACTGGGGCGGTCGCCTCCTAAAGAGTAACGGAGGCGCCCAAAGGTTCCCTCAGAATGGTTGGAAATCATTCGTAGAGTGTAAAGGCACAAGGGAGCTTGACTGCGAGACCTACAAGTCGAGCAGGGACGAAAGTCGGGCTTAGTGATCCGGTGGTTCCGCATGGAAGGGCCATCGCTCAACGGATAAAAGCTACCCCGGGGATAACAGGCTTATCTCCCCCAAGAGTCCACATCGACGGGGAGGTTTGGCACCTCGATGTCGGCTCATCGCATCCTGGGGCTGTAGTCGGTCCCAAGGGTTGGGCTGTTCGCCCATTAAAGCGGTACGCGAGCTGGGTTCAGAACGTCGTGAGACAGTTCGGTCCCTATCCGTCGTGGGCGCAGGAAATTTGAGAGGAGCTGTCCTTAGTACGAGAGGACCGGGATGGACGCACCGCTGGTGTACCAGTTGTCTTGCCAAAGGCATCGCTGGGTAGCTATGTGCGGACGGGATAAGTGCTGAAAGCATCTAAGCATGAAGCCCCCCTCAAGATGAGATTTCCCATAGCGTCAAGCTAGTAAGATCCCTGAAAGATGATCAGGTTGATAGGTCAGAGGTGGAAGCGTGGCGACATGTGGAGCTGACTGATACTAATCGATCGAGGACTTAACCATAGTCTAAAGCGAATAAACTCGTTTTTACCCAATTTCTTCTATAATTATCTAGTTTTGAGAGAACGATCTCTCTAATTTCATAAGTCTGGTAATCAAGGCGAGAAGGTCACACCCGTTCCCATACCGAACACGGAAGTTAAGCTTCTCAGCGCCGATGGTAGTTGGGACTTTGTCCCTGTGAGAGTAGGACGTTGCCAGGCACGGAAAAGGACAGCTAAATGTAGCTGCCCTTTTTTGTCTTTTAAATAAGTTTAAAAGGGGGTAATCCGAGTCTTTTTTAGGAACCTAACCAGTGGATTGGTGGTGTCTTTCTCTACTTCCTTTAATAAAAGTTTAAAGTTGCCATCAATAGCATCCTGCAGTTCCTTACGCCACTTTTTATCCTTCCAAATCGATTTAGGATGAGTTATAAAATAGATTTTCAAGGATTTCCTATAGAGTAAATCCGTTGCAACAAGGTGGGCATTCTCTTTTATAAACGAGCACATGGTATGCTCGTTATAATGGTCAATAAGAAAATCTAATAACTTAGGATAATCAACACCATCAGCACTTGTTTCAAAGGCAACAAAAAATAACTGTATTGGTATAGGGGATGAGAATTCACACAGTATTCTCTGTAGTATCCGGTTAAGATGTTCACGCCCATTCCTAGTTAACAGCTTCAACAAATGTGAAACTGATTCTGTTGGTAAATGAATTAGTTTGCAAATAACGTTGAGAATGAGAAAATCATCCGATAGGATATCTTCCGTCATTTCAGCAACAAATTCATCTGTTATAATCTCCTTAAAGAACGTTATATCCTCTAATTTCAAATGATTTATACGAGAGTTAAAATAATCTTTTAGTAAATACGCATCGTCTGGTTGATTACTGATGTAGAAGGCTAAAGATACAAAAGAAAGTCTGTCACATTCAATGATCTTCCAAAGCTCGAGATAAAGCGGGTCTTTTTGATAAGAACGGAGTGTCTCTAGTAAAAATAAACATACCTCATCAAACCTCACTAGACTGTTTACTGACACAATAGACTCTGTAAAGAAACGTGCCATTGACCAATCTTCAGCGATTTTTTCATGATCCAAAATCCTCAAAAAGAGTTCCACTAATTCTGGTTTTTCCTCACTTTTTAACTGCATGTATTTAACCAGATTAGTTAGAAATCGACGTTTATCTTTTAAATAAAGATCGAAATCACCATTTTTCCAGATAAGATATAAACCTGCTAACTGATTGTAACTAGCTAAAGAATGTTCTTCCTCCTCTGGTAAACCAGCTAACGCCATTTCGGCGAACTTAAAAAAATCATCCATCCTTTTCAGCTCGGTTAAATGCTGTAAGGCAATATCCAAATACTCGTTCTGTTCCACTGCACCCAATACACCGGAAATAAATCCTCGAGAAAAATCAAAAACAAATTGTTTTTCAATCGAACGATCCCCGATCTTAAGTGTTCCGGGTTCAAAAAAGGTAACATGAATATACGTTCTTGTCTCAGGTTCACTTGTAAAGGTAATCGCACCCAGATTTCTTCTATATGCATAGGGCAGATAAAGATAAAGTAATTCGAGCAGCTGGATTGCGTATTTTGTATATTCTTGCAATGGCACATTTAGAGAAATAAATACCTTCTTCTTACCTGAAATTGAGGCCATAACAGCAAATAAAAGCTGTTGAAAGTGAGCATGGCTAACCCCTAGCGTTTTTAAAATTTCATGCTCCAAAATGTTAGTATCATGAAAAGGTACTGCATCTAGTTCCGGCAGAATAGGACCATTGCTCAAATCATAAGCTGTTTGGAAAGCCTCTGAATGAAACAGCATCTCTGGACGTTGAACCCACTCCTCTTTCCGTAAAGGCGGGATCACATAGGTATGCATGAAGTAAGTGCTGCGGGTACCAGTAAAATCGGCAGGAATAAATACGGCCTGACCGATCACAAGGTCCCCGGTCTCAGGCTGAACGATCATCACCGCTGGGGGATAGAGAGAAGAATCCTTTTCCCCTCGTTCTCTTAATGTTTTAGGAGCATGATAATAACAAAGGGGATGCAAATACTTCTTTACAAAAGAAGGCTTTAGTCCTTCTGACACAGCAATGGTGTCATATCCGGCGGTGTCCTGAAAAACTCCTTTCCGTTCCCGTGTATACATATGCTGCTGAATCTTTCGGCTCACTCCCTGTGTCTCCCCTCAATATACCCCAATTTATAAAGCAGCCAAATAAATGGTTCATCCACACGAACCGGACTAATCATTCCACTTACTTGTTGATTAACGGGATTACTTCCCAGTGAAGATACAGCAAAATAAGAAATTTCTTTAAAATAAACCTCTAGGGCATTTACTAACGGGTTATCCACTTTTGCTAAAAATCTTTTTATTTCTCCATTGATATTTTCATACTCATCTAAATCTAGATATCCTCGGTGAGTAAAATTACGGAAAACATTACTGTTTGTTCCGATATAATCCCCATCCTTTTTTAACACATCTAAAAGATCGCTTTTTGTTACGATAACCGCGGTCGGGATCGTTGTTTTGCTGTCTTCCAAATGTGCAATAAAGTCACTAAACATGGAAATAACCACTTCGCGAGGCTCAGCGCCTTTGCTGGCAATTTCGCCAGGGTTTTCACCCATCTGATAAATTAGCTTATCGCGAATGGTTCGAATTTGGATAGGATCGATTAGGAACATAATCCCGGCTGAATTTTTTATATGTGCCGCATGAAGTTTGAGGTAGTCTCTGTCTGTCATACCTTCACCTGCGATATCGAAAAACACAAGAGTCAAAGGGGCTTGGTCTTCATTTTTAAAAATAAATTGAAAAATAACACGGCTCTTGCCGGATGGTTTTTTCTGTTGATTGTAATAAGCTCCCGTTTTCAAAGAGAGGAACTTCATAATTGCCTCGAAAGCGCCTGCTAATGTCAGTAGTTAATGGAATACAGGCGGCATTAAAATTATTGGCTGTCATATGTTGAAGTGTGTGTATCAGCGTGGTCATATAAACCGTCTTTCCGACTGAGGTTGCACCCACAATCGATACGATATTGCTTGGATATTTTCCGGCAGTGATTGGCAAATCGTTATGGCAAGCCGGGCAAAGGCGATTTCTAGTTACCACCGAGTACTTATCAGAAACCCCCATCAGAACATTATTGGAATAGATCTTATGAACATCGGCAGTTCTCGAAGGCTCAATAATAGCCTCCAGTTCGTCAATCGGTGCAAGTCCAAATTTGGCACGGTAATCGTTCAAACGTTCATCCTCCTGGAGTGCCATTTCCTCATCGTTGTCAAGATAATGGGCCGCCCTGAACACTACCTCATCATGGTGGAATTTAAAAAAACAGTAAGGGCAGACGATATCGTAAAAAGGTAGTCGTTCCTTTAATGGTTGTTTCGTTTCAAACAGTCGTTTTAAAAGTGAGAACATGGGTGACCCCCTATTCAGGTATCAGCTCAAAGGGTTGAGCAGCATCATTTCCTTTGCTTGGGAAAATTTGGACAAACTCCTGTTTATTTATTTCAATTTCTGGGAGGATGGTTTTTCCGGGAACAATGTCCCGGATAAAAGGATAGATGGTTCCATCCTCCAACGAGAGGGGAACGGCGCCGCTTTTTTTTACATAAACAAGCTGCTCTTTACTAATTGCTATTTCGGTCGTAATCGATATCTTTACTTTTCTACGAGTTTGAAAGAGTTTTTGTTTATAGGTGATCGAAAAATAAACCTTTGCCCTTGATCCGTTGATATAAATGCGATTTTGGTCATTATCCTGGCGAAAGACAATCAGATGACCGTCTACTTTTTTTCCAGGGAAAATCCGGAGCGCAATCTGCCCCATTGGATCTAGATTAATTAAGAGCCCTTGGTTGGCTTTATATTCCTCACGGGTGTAGAGCTTTAAATCTTGTGGTTCGAATTCATTTAGGGACTCACCAGGGTCTGCAGGAGTTTGATGAATATAGACAAAATCAATCCCACTTGGCCAGTACCATTGGACGTGGGCCTTCATATCGATTATTGTTTTTTTGATATCTCTTATTTCATGATTAGGGGAAGGAATCGATTCCCAGTTCACCACACATCACCTCCAGTCCATTCGCCGCTAAACGGACGCTTCCGCTTTGAAAAATAAAATAGTATAGGACTTTAACTTTGTTAACCGTCTAGCTCCAGCGTCCAGCGGCTAGTGGACTTCGCTCTTCTCCCTACGATAAGTCAACATCGGATCGCTGGCGCTCTCCGTGTTGTCTAGCTCCAGCGCCTAGGGGCTCGGGGTCATAAGCCAATCCGTCAAGAAGGCTAAAGAGCAGCCTTCCCGCCGGCTCGACTTATGCCTGTCGCCCCTGATCAAGGCGCTTCCGCATTTCAGTTTTCCTTTATCTCAGTCGAAGTGCTCCAGTCCATACGCCGCTAAACGGACGCTTCCGCTTTGGAGTGGAATTCATAACCATTGTCCGTATATTTTTTATAATACTTTTCACCGTTGCGATAAAACATAAGATCTTTTAATGTGAATCCTCCCATGAGGGTAAGCTTCTCAATCCCGCTTGTTTTCTTTTCATGGACACAGCCCACTTTCCATTGGCGTGTGTCATGTTCTTTTTCTAAAGCAAACCGCATGAACTGACTGTAAAAGTCGCCAAAAAAATACTTTTCTTCATAACGGTTCACTTGGGTGTAGTTGAACACTTCAATGTGGATTGACGAACTTTCGTCCAATCGAAGATATAATTTTTGAAACAATTCCTCTTTAGAGAGAATCTCCCTGTTTTCATAATCGGTAATCACATTGGCTCTTTCTAGTAATTCATCTTCAAAGGTGCGCTGGAATTCTTCCTGGGTTAATATCTCCCGGTCGCAAACCACCAACAGCCGTTCCAATAGAACTTCAGGTTGATCGTCTTCCAGATCACCATAGAGGTTTCTAAAAAACCGTTCATTCAAAAAGAAATGGGGCCCTCGTTTTTCCTTTAACTTTGCTGTAATTTGCTGAATCACTTTTGAGTAATACTGGGCGATATTCTTGTCTAAATCATCATTGGAATCATATAAGCTTTCCGACGCGGTCTTTTTCAGGAAGGTATCCACCTTGTTCATCAGTCGAATCTTTGGCTGTAATGAGCGGTGCAGTTCCTTGAGCACCGTTCGGTATTGATTTAAAATGGCCTGTTTCACTTTAAGCCTTAGCAGCTCGTATTTGGTCCCATAGATTTCCTCGAAAAAGTATTCAAGGAAACTGGTCAGGTTTTTCTTGCTTGAAAATGGCAGAAGGCTTTTTTTAAACTCACAATGATCCACGATTTGCTGATAAGTTAGTTCCAGATGTTCTTCAAGCTTTAACTGTTCCTGTTTTGTTTCTTGGGAAAGATTGCTAATTACATTCAATACATTTGACTCAGAGTGAATGTTGTCCGCTGTCCAACTATAAGCGCAATAGATTCCGTACTGTTCATGGTTGATGACATTTTCATAAAAACACCATTCAATTTGCTCCCTTAGGTCTAAAACCCCTAAGAATTCACTGACGGGTTCTTCGAAGTTCTGGTAAAAGAACGTTTCCGTAACACCTTCGTAAAGAAACTCTTCTGTTTCGTTCAGTGACATTTTCCTCACGGCCTGATAGGAATTGCTAACCCTCATTAATCCAAGCATGTCGTAAAGCCGGTCAGCTGGAGGAAGGAAGTGCTGATAATATTTTTGAAAAGAAGACTCAGCTAAATCGAAGAGCTGAAGGATTTTCTCTCCGGGCTGCTTGCTTTGTTTTTTTAGGGTTGCTAATAAATCTTGGAAAAAGTGACTCGCAGCGTTAAGAACAATCGCTTTATTGGGCCGTGTCACTTTAGCAAATCCGGCGGATGCATAAACAGGATCCCCTGCATTCCCCTTCATCGCCCTTTTAAAGGATTGGTGAGAATAACTATTCATTTTTTCATGATGCTCGGCCGATATTTTGCGATTCTTCAACAGGTTTAGATGACTGATTAATTCATAGTTTTGTTGAACGGCTTCCTCCCTAATCAGACCATTCTCATTTTTATCGCTTAATAAATAGACCACTTCAAAGAGCGGGGATGGGGGATGACAAATGGGCAATCTTAAATGGTCCTCTGTCAGCTGAAGGTCCTTTTCGAAGTGAAAATCATTCTGTTGATAATGATCCAGCTCTTTTAGGAAGCTGATCCCAAGCGAGGTTGTGAAGGCAAAGTTCTCACCGTCCTGTTTTTCCATTAACAAACCGAATAAATCTACCTCCACGATTCGGAATGACTCCTGAAGGATGCTTTTGAGAAGAAGGGTGAATTCTTGGATCAGGATATTTGCCGGGTCATGAACGGCAGTTACGACACAAAGGTTTACTTTCTGGAGCGAAGCAAAGGCCCTTCCATAGTCGGCCAGCTTTGCTGTAAGCTTCCGAAAGGTTTTATTGAGTTCAATCAGCATCGTTTCATCCTGGTAAAAAGTCTCTACCAGCTCTTTCCGTTGTGATTGGCGATCAAAGCCATTATTCGCCAGCTGGAGTGAAAATAGATTATCAGCAAGGATGGTTTCAGTTTGATAGGCATGAAAGTATAAGACTCCGTTACTGTTATGCCATTTTTCCTTGTTCAACTTTTTGATAGCTAATAGGGCATCCTTAACGAGGTCGCCTAAAAATAAAAAAACAATTGGATAGTTGACACTGCGCTGCACATTTTCGGATTGGCTTATTTTTTCAAGTTGAATGGCGAAGGAATCGGCATATTTTTGTAATAGATCTCGCACAAGTGTTTCCCTCCTTGAAAAACATGAAATGAGGCGGGCCACAGGCATCGAAATGCGAGCGGCCTCTAAAATTAATTTGAGAATTGTCTAGCTATAGCGCCTAGGGGCTCTTAGGTCTAGCCAATCCGCTTCCGCTTTTTTTATGATTTTAGTTGTCTTAGCATTTCCTGCACCTTGATCATCATCTCTTTATAGAAGCTGTACACTTCCTCGCCATTGACCAAATCCTTGTATTCATAATCAAGATCTTCCTTTTCTCTTTGAAAGGTGTTTGCCATTTCTTCTAAGGCGAAGATTAACTGGGCCGCGCTTTCTTGTAGGATTAGCTCATGGCTGCGCTGCTCCGATTTTTTTTCGAGCTGGGCCGTTTGTTTTGGGGTTAATGCCTTAAATGCCTGAAAGATTTCATAGTCGACGAATTTTGTGGTTTTTGTTAGATTAACCAACGGCTCCCACGGGTCTTCCTCCAATCCATGATCGTATACGTAAAGTGCCCCTCGTTTTTTTATCGTATGGGTGTAAATAGCTTGAATATACAGGTTTTTAAGCTTCTCATCTTCTTTTTGAAGGGAGATGAATTTTTCAATTTCCATCATCATTTCTTGTATAAATTGGTATTTTCGAACCTCTAGTTTCAACTTTTCAATCAACTTAGGCGAACGAATAAAGTTTTCTTTTGCCATTTCTAAGTTGGTGCTTCCGAAAATATCGCAGCTGCCTTCAGGATCCATGCCACCTGCGGACCATTCTTTCAGCTTTTTTAACACTTGATGTAAGTTTCCAGGGCTGGCTCTATCAAGCTTGTTTAGGTCAATCTCATATTTGGCGAAAAATGCACCCCTGTTTAACTCCTTTGTAAAATGACATCGGTATTTGGCACTGGTATTCCGTTCGTCCTCTTTCACCGTGATACAGCCGAATTCCAATGCTTGATCAAATAAAGCCCGAACTCCCGCATTGTATTCTTTCACCCGTGAGTTTTGGTACGTATCACCCCAGGATTTTTCCGGGATGGGTGAGGGGAGGTAGAGCCAGTTTTCCTTCTCCGTCTGCACCAGGTGCCGCCCGACTCCCTCTTTTTCTAAGATCGTCTTTTCATAGGATGCCTCGTAAATGTTTAAAGGTGAGTAGGCAAACAGGGGAATGCCGTTTTTCGTATTTAACCAGAAAATTCGGTTTCTTAGCTCACTTTCTTTAATGGTAAAGCGGGAATGGCTTAATGAGTGCTTTTCAAAATTTTTAATCCCGTTATAAATATTGGGAGCTTTTACTGGAACGCTGACAAACCCCCATTGCGGGAAGTGGAGCTGGCCGTTGCTATTGGCAAGGTGGAACACTGGCAGGGCGTCTCGGTCCAAGCGGGAAGCGATTTTTTCTTCAATAATTTTATCGATTGGTTTATCCTCGCCGTACTTCAGACGCAGGAAGTCCTCCATTGATTTCGTGATCAAATCACCGAACTGATCGGTGAGAAACTCGGACACGGTGCCAACCACATCGACATCTTGTTCTTTAATCCAATAGGCTGATTTTTCAAGGAGCATTTCTGACCATTTCTGCAACAGCAATTCGCCATCCTTTGAATCGAACATCCGCTGAATCTCTGGGGAGGTATCAGGGATACTGACCAAATGCCAATAATAGGTGAGGGGGGTATCCTGATTCAACTCCTCTTTTTCTATTAAAATACCGGCATTTTTTTCAAAGATATTTTTCAAGGTTAGTAGGATTTCTTGATAAACCTCATATATTTTGTTGTTCTGGTTGTAAAGAAGCTGGTACAGTTCCTCATAAAATTCAATCATTTCTTCGAGTCTTGCCTTTTCTGCCCGAGCAGAAAATTCGTTTAATTTTGCTTCGATATAGGCATTCTTTTTGCGGTCTTTGGAGAGGAAAGCACTCCTTGCCTCCTCAAGCCTGGTATAAGCGTAATCTTGTTCCGATTGAATGGCGCGCGGCAAGTGTTCCAATCGGTCTCGCAAACGCTCGATATAGATCTTTATTGTTTTTAACAGGCAGGAACTGTCATTGGCATAAATTAACCTCGATGCATAGATCGGACCCTTTTCTGGACTAAGAAAGATCCGCTCCATTTGGCGCCGGAACTCCTCGATACTCTCGCCTGGCAGCTGCTTTTTGCATTTCCGGTATTGTTCTTTCGCCTTCACTAAATAGTCTCTCTCCAGCTCTTCGTCAAGATTGATCACGGCTGATTTAATGACGTTGTTATAGGAAAAACGTTCACTATGCTCATACCCTGAGAGGGGCTCCGGTACACGCTCATTGAACCGCTGATGAATGGAGTCAGGGTCAATCCGCAGTTTCTCCGCAAACCTTTCTACATCCGTTTGGTCGGGGTCCGCCTCAAACATCTTCTTCATTTTTTCAAATAGTTTAAAGCCGATATAAGTGGTCATTTCTTCCACTGGAATTTCAGCCATCGAGGCACCGATAATATTGTATTGGTAGTTGGCAGCATAGGGCTTTGGCATTTGGGCGATATTGGTACGGATATTGCTGATATAGTCATGGATGGCAAATTCCTCGCTGGACTTCTTATCCTCATTGGCCATAAAGTTGGTAATATTTTCAGCCGTCACATTCATGCAGTAATCATAGGCATTTTCAAGCCATTTCCCTTCCAGATTCGTTCCTGAGATGAAATGGCAAAGATTAAACGGCGGCATCGGGGAATTGACGTCTAAGATACTGCCATATTTCATTTTGAAACGATCATTTCGTTCATCGCAATTCATCCAGTAATCGAGCTCTTTTAGGGCGGCATAGCCATTTTTCTCGATATACTCGACTGTATGGGAGCTTAGGCCGCGTTTGGACAGATTCACATCCGGCATGAATAGATACCCAAGCATGCTGACCTTATCGATACCGGTCGGGCCAAATTTTCGCTCCATAATCCCGCGCGTGATGTAGGCAATATCAAGAAAACATCCGCTTCCGGTGCCTCCGGAAACACCGGTTAAAATGAAAACATATAGCCGTTTATTTGTCCCTTCGAGGACCGACTCGATTTTTCGCTCCATCGTTTGGACCACTTGGTTGATTTTTGTAAACAGCAGAAGTCGCCCGGCCTGGCGGACACCGGAAGCACCGCTGATTCCATCTGTGATTGATAATTCCGGTGACAGCCATTCCTTGATGCAGGGCTCGAGTGTACTGCGGTTTTGGAGCAGGCCGCCGATCTCAGGGTTAGAAAGGAGGACGAACTCTTTATTTGGATCAAGACCTATCCCTTTATATGTTTTGTAGCGGTCGTACTCATTGGTTTCAAAGGCCAGGAACTCAATGTTGTTGGGTTTTTCCTTTTTCTTCTTTGATAAAGGATCCTGCGGCAGCTTAAAGCGGCGGTTCACCTGGTATTTAAGTCTGAGCAAGGCATCAATCCCAGTTCCGCCAAGACCGATGACAAGCATGGGATTCTCGATCGTATCGACACGGATCTTCTCCGAAATAATCCCACCGCCTAATGAAACATCCAGCTGCTGAATATGCTCTCTTACACTAGCTTTCATCATTATTCCTCCCTCGGTGTTAGAAACGGTGCCTGTCACCTTATGAAATATACTCAATGTAGATAGATTTGTTAACTTTCTTCGGTATGATGCGCAGGCGGTCGTTTCGTTTGATCGTGTGGCCTTTTTGGGCACTGATTGCCCGGCCGTTTTTTTCTATGGTGCAATTAGAGTGATTGATCAGTAATAAAGAGTCATTGGCGAGTGGTTTAAAGATAATTTTCTCCGTTTCCGCAAACTCTGGTGCCAGGGATAAGAGTTGATGGAGCTGGAATTTTCCCTTAAAGACCTTCAATCTTTTATATTGCGGGCTGATTCGTTCCCCGGATTCTTCGTCCTTGACTTCAATGACCATCTGCCCGCTGAACCTGCGGTTTCTGCTCTTTAATTTGGGCCAAAGCAGGGAAGCGAGCGCAGCGAGTAAAAGGATACCTGCGGCAGCCCCGCCGATTGGAAGCCAGGGGAAGGATTTGCCGCCATCATCCGTTACGCTGCTCGGTTTCTCGTTTACAGGGACAGCGGGTGCTGTTTTTAACGTAATTTTCTGTGGGATTGTCTGACGGAAAAAGCTGCTATCTTCTGCCTTCACCGTCACTTCATAGGCAGAAGCGCTGCCAAGCTTAAACGTACCGGAAAATCCACTATTTCCAGGTTCTAACGAAAACTCCTCTGTTTTTCCCTTATCGAGGTCCCTGACAAACAGAGTTCCTTTCATCGAGTGATAAAAAGATCGATCCTTAAGGACAGTACTGTCGTCCTCAAAGAATGCCCGAACTTGAACGGTGTCACCAGCTTTGTAGCTCTCCTTGGCAAGAGCAGCCAATTTCAACTGTAAATCATAGTTGAAGATAAGATTGATATCGATTTTATCCTGTGGGACGCCTTTTACTTTCAATGTCCAATCCCCTTGAACGGGCTTCAGCAGCTTGACCATCGAATAGGTTCTTGATTTCGTTAACACGACCTGATCAGATGGAATCTTCACCACTTTTCCCGAAGGGTTAATCAGTTGAATCTCAACAGGCTGATCAGACATAAGGGAGATATTTGCTTCCCGAACATTTTCATTTGGCACGGTAATCTTGATATTCTGATACGCGCCAGTACCGATTAGTTGTGTAACCGGGACAATCTTTAACTTAAAATGACGGGCGAAGATTTCACTCAGGATCTTAGGGAGCTGCTCCGCTGAAGTGGCTTCGAAAAATTTCCCATTTGTGCTGTCCGCCACATTCGTCAGTACTTGCTTATTAAGCCTCCCATCCGCGTTTAAGCCAATCGTATAAATAGGGACGCCCTTTGCTTTAGCCTGACTGACTGCGGATTGGAGGTCCTGATTTGCCTGAGAAATGGTTTTGGACTTTCGCGGATTCAGTTCGTTATTTCCGTCCGCAAGCAGAACAATCAATGGAGTGAAATTCTTTTCATGGCTGGACTCCAGCATCTTTTCAGCCTCAGAAACCCCGGTGGATAAGTCTGTGTAGGAGTATTTCTCAAGTGAATCAATGAACGACTTCAATTCTTTTTTATCTTGTTCCGAGCCGATTTTTACGAGCGATTTTTCCCGCATCACCTCGTCCGAGTAGGCAACGACCCCGATTTTATCTCCTTCGAGCGATGACATATCGATAAACATCTTCATCGCTTCCTTACTGATATTATTCGGATCGCTGTCTTTCATGGAATTACTGACGTCCACAACAAGCATTCCTTCCATTCGTGAGGTGGAATGTAACGGACTTGCCGCGCGTACATTAAGATAACTAACACTGCAGACAATAACCGCCAGTATGATGAAACTACTAATTGTCTTTCTAAACATGTGCTGCCACCTCCATTAGCAGTATCTATCTCTAAATTGAAACAACCTCCAAGCCCATCCCAATTGTTGTCATTATATTCCCAAGCTGTATTCCCTAGAATGATAAAGTTGGCCGTTTAGAAAGATGTCCACTAGAGAAGTGCCAGGCATACGATTGATAAAAAGGGGGAGAATCCGTGTATGGACTGGTTTTTGCGAGCATCCTAATGTTCATTCTGTTTTATAAAACCTATAAATTACGAAAACATAAACGCAGCATCGGAAGTTTCGAAGAGATTGATGAGGAATTGGAGATTATGCTGACGGAGGGTGATACCTTTGGCTAAACGGAATTTTCAACCCAATAAGAATGTAAAATATCAGTTTCAAAAACTGAATCTGTGTAAGAACTGTCAACGTTATTCGGTCCTTAAGGGCCCAATCTGTCCGGTCTGCGGCAAGCCTTATAAAAAGGTCCACCTTCTTGTTAGAAAGAGCGTCATAAAACGCTTATTTATGGAAGCCATCTGGATTCTAACTGTAACCGGCATGGGGGTCATATTCTCCCCAACGACGCAAACCATGTACTATTTGGCTGGCGGGACAATCTTTTGTATCAGCTATATCATCGTAACGTCTATCTTTTTAAAAAGTGAATATCACTACCAATTGAAAAAATGGCTTAGGAAGGATTTACGAAAAATTCAAGCGGGAATTAGGTTTGACAGTAACCTTGCAAAAGAAGCTGAAAGTGAGGGACAGTTAGCGGCGGCATATGAAAAACTTTGTGAAATAGGTGACTTCGTTTATAGCGATGAAGTGAAAATAAGGCAGCTAATCGTGTTGAACAAGTTACCATTTAGAAGTGGAGTTGAACCCGAGCTTGAAAGGCTGATTCCGTCGTTATATAACAAAAATTTTGTGAAATATGCACTCAAAGTTTTAAAACAAAATCGTGCCCAGTTCACTAAGAAGTGCATCGCTTACTTTATCTCCTACCGAGAGAATATCAGGATTGATTTTGGAGGGGATTCACTCATTGCCATAGCGGATACAGCCTTACGAATGAAGCTTTATATCCTCGAATTCTCTTCATTTATTGAGGAGTTCCTGTCAGATTTGCCGAAAGAACGGATAAAGAGACTTTGCAGCATCATCCATGCAAACCCTGGTCAGGACTGGGGCAGTCTTAAAGTGAGCACCATGGAATTGATTGGGAAGAAGTATCTAGATGACCCAGACTTTAAGAGCTTCTTAGTTAACGAGAGGGCCATTAGCCGTGCATAAAAAAAGGCCGATTGGGTCTTGGCCCATTCGGTCCCTTAATTTATTTCTGTTTTTCAAGACTGGAAAGCGGAATAAACTCATTAAATATCCCAAGTGTTGTCATCTTTCCCATCCCGACATCTGAAAAGTCCGTCTTGTAGATGGAAAACACAACATAATCCGATTTTGTAGTCCCAGCATCAAAGATGGACTTTCCTGCAATGGAGAGAATCCCCCTTTTTAGCAGGTTGGACGACTGATCCATTGATTTGTGATTAATCCAATCAATATATGCCGAGCGCCCTGGATTTGTTGCAGATAAAACATAGATGATGACAACCAATAAAATCAAAGAAAAAAAACGCCTCAATTCATAACCTCCCCACTCTAAAAAAATGGACATACAGCCTGTACAATCTTATGTACGGTAAAGCTAAAAAATCACCGTATCTATTCATAATGGAAAAACATAATAATGATAATTCTTTGCTGGTGTGTTAAATTATTACTATTATTATCTATTCATAGATTGGGTAAACATCTTAAACAATCATTTTAAAGGAGACTAATTAGTGAGGCGAACCTATAAGTGGCTCATTGGCTGTTTACTATTCCTGTTATTACTAAATGGATTCGGAATATTGGCTGTAACCATCTTAAAATAAGCACTAAGGCAGGGAGGGACGCGGATGATAACAAACTTAACCAAACCGATTTCGATCAAGTTACTCTTTGCCATGCTGGTAGTCACAATAGGGGCTGAAGTGCTCCTTTATTTAACCCGCTACAGCTATTTGGCCAGCACCCTTTATGATGCCATGATGGTATCTTCCTTGTTTGTCGGCTTAAAACTGCACCGGCGGATTATTGGGTCAGAACGAATCCAAGTAACAAAACGGCAGCTGACCTTAAAGTTTACAGGTGCCTTCTTAATTTTCTTTCTTGGAAGTACAATCATTAATATCTATTCATCGAACACTTTTAACGACTTTAACGTTGATTATGATCAATATGTCCAGGACTATACTGACATGCAAATGGATGCGGATTCACAGTCCGGAGCTGCTGATCCCGAGACAAAGACCCAACCCGTTTCCACCTTTTTTGAAAAAGTAGATACCATCGGCCCAGATTTATATACAGATGCACTCGCAGGATTAGAAGAGGTGTGGCGCCTGGCCTATATCATACTTTTGCTGGTAGTATGTAAAAAGTTCTTTCCAAACAGATGGGCGAGTGGGAGAAGAGATATTTTTCTAATGTGTGCCTTATTTCTCACTTCAATCTTATTTGGAATAGACCACACTTTAGATTCAGTTGAGCCATGGGCTATTAAGATTGGGGCGATCGTTACCTTCGCGAATATGGGCTTATTATTTGGATTGATCTTATTATGGACACGAAACCTTTGGGTGACCGTCCTCGTTCATTCCCTTTACGACATTACCGCGACGCTTTCCTGGTATTACCTAGATTCCGCAGTCGAACTAATGACCTTAACTGTTTTAATCGTCCATGTGATTCTCCACACGTTAGAAAAATTACAGCAAAAACGCTCGCTGCACCAGCTGGAAACAGTAGACAAGGTACAGGCGGCCGAATAACAAAGAGGTTCCGCATTTTTGCGGAACCTCTTTTAATATATGTAGACTTTCGAGTGGACCCAATAATGAACTGTTCCGTCCTCGAGTTTCTCATATCTAATCTTCTCGCGCTCCAGTGCACTCCGTAAACTATCCATCGCCAACTCTTGCTTGACTTGAAGTTCGATTATTTTATGGTTTATTGCAGCCGCATTCGTATTCTTGGAAACGTCGAGATAGGTAAGGATCTCTTGCTGCTGCTCCATGACATGAAGCAAATCAAGTTTATGGGCTTGTAAGCGTGAAGGAGGATCCAAAGCGGAAAGTTTTTTCCATAAGTGAATTTGTTCTGCCTTTGCTTCACTGTAGTCAACCGTTTGCCCAGAAAGAGCTCGATTGAGCAGTTGTTCACTTTCTCTATATACATGCTGCTCCTTCGTTAAATAGGCAGCAGTATCGGATTGATTAGGGTGAAATAAATAGATTACCACCAATAACAAAATGGGCAGAAAACCGGCTGCTAGAACGAACCATTTTTTCAGGGAAGATGGACGGGGAGCAAGCTGTCCCGTTTCTTCCGCGTGGTAGAATCTCCCCGCCGCCTGTAATTCTTCTAACTCTTGTTTCACTTTTTGTTGGGCAGGAGTCAGCAACTTTTAGCCCTCCAGTAGAATAGGATAGATCAAACTACTACTATCCTACTATAAAAACCTGGATAAAATCCATTTATTATCCAAATTTATAGATAAATAATCTTAACTTCCTCGATCGCTTTCATTTTGGCGTATTCATTCTTTCAGTAAATTAATGTGTTTGTTTATTTGCTACCTTTGCTTCAAAGGTCCATTTATTATTTAAAATGAAATTGATTCCCATTCCAAGCGCAGTTGCTGCTAATTGTGAACCATACTGATTGAATCCCCATTTATGGACTAGTAAGAAGAGGCATCCTGTATTGATACTAAGCACCACTAAATTAACAATGACAAATTTAACGAAAACAGATAGATGGTTTTCTCTATGACGAAACACCCACTTCTTATTCCAATAATAACTGTTTACTAAGCCAATCAAATAAGAAAGGATATTTGCCAGGATGTAGTGCATGCCTAATTTGACAAACAAGATATAGCAACCGATAGAAATAAGTGTATTCACAATCCCAACCAGTCCGAACCTCAATAACTTTTTCATAACATACCTTCAATTCATTTAATATGATTACCTCCATACTAATGATTTGTAAAAAGAAATGCAAAAAAGTAGACAATGCCCTGTCCAGATCCTTGTATTTTCCATAAATAGAGAGGAAAGGAGAGGTTGTTTATGAATATTATCCAGCGATTGATTCCGGCTGCAAATAAAGGCACACGCTCAGGAATCAAGATGGTCCCTGCCTACATCACGATCCATGAAACAGATAATTCCAGTCCAGGTGCGGGAGCTCAGGCGCATGCCAGATTGCAGGAACGGGGAAATGACCGTTTGGCCTCCTGGCACCTTCAAATTGATGATCGTGAAGTGATTCAATCCATTCCCTTTAATGAGACAGCTTGGGCGGCAGGAGATGGAAGAACTGGTACAGGCAATTCTTCGTCGATACATATTGAAATATGCGTAAACAGTGATGGGGATTTTAAAAAAGCGGTCAATCATGCAGCGGAGGTCACAAAACAATTAATGGGGACCTATCAAATCCCTATTAATCATGTGGTCCAGCATAACCATTGGAGCGGGAAAAATTGCCCTAGATATCTCCGAAGTGGAGAAAAAGGGATCGACTGGAATGACTTTATCGATTTTGTCAGTAGCGAGGGTAACCACAAGCGTGCACATGAGAGCATTCCCTTTCCCGGAGATTTAATAAAAAGAGGCTCGATAGGGAAAGATGTCGAGCGGATTCAGCGAGCAGTTCAAGTAACGGTGGATGGCATCTTTGGTCCAAAGACAGAAAGAGCTGTGAAGGCCTTGCAAAAACACAATGGATTAACCGAAGACGGAATAGTAGGCGCAAAAACATGGGCCGTTATGTTTTAAAAAAAGGATTTTATCTAACGAAAAAGTTACTGGGATTTTGCCCCCCCATATTCCAATATAGGAAAAATTGCTCATTTTTTGCAATTTAATAGGTGTTTTGTCATGAAACTATTTCATAATTCGTCATAATAAGCGATAATATATTATATTTCGGAATATTTTTCTAGTTTTTGAGGGTAGACAAACAAATTAAATTGTCATTTTATATTTTTTTATATAAATAGATATATATATAGGGAGTGGGTTATTTGAAAAAAATAGGGAAAGTGGTGGTCCTATCTACCGGTTTATTGCTGGGAAGCGGTGCAGTTATCCCCTATGCATCAAACAGTTTGGGTCACGTTTATGCCGACACGCTTATAAAAACCTCTTACCAAACGACAGCAAATCTAAATGTACGTACAGGAGCAGGGACTAACTACAAAACTATTATTACCATTCCTAAAGGGAAAATTATTACCTCCACAGTGAGAAAAGGATCATGGTATAAAGTAGCCTATACCTACACGGTCAAAGGAAAAAATGTTAGTATGACCGGTTGGGTAACCGGGAGTTTCCTAAAAGAATCCTATATTTATAGCAATACAGCTGGAACCTATTACTTTACCAATAAAACAACTAGTCTATATCCTACACCTGATAAAAAGAATAAGGCTGCCTCCACTCTTGTTGCCGGAAACGGTCTATTATCTACTCAAAAAGTGGTAAACAGCATTGGACAAACCTGGTATCGCGTCTCCTATAATGGAAAGAACTTGTATGTGATCAGCAGTGATGTTTCAGCAGGCCCTGTTAAATCCTTTACTAAAGCCAATTATCAACTTACAAGGAATTCTTTTTTATATTCATCATACGGAAATAGTTATGCCAAATTGATTGGGATTCCAAAAGATACAATTATCTCCTCTGTGAAGACTATTGGGAGCTGGTATCAAGTAACCTATCAAGGGAAAACAGGATACATTCCAGGATCAGACCTTAAAGCGGCCTCGCCAACTCCTGTGAAACCAGTGGTCCCAACAACTGTAGTAAAAGCTTCTTACCAAACGACAGCAAATTTAAATTTGCGTACAGGAGCAGGAGCAACTTATAAAACGATTACGACGATTCCTATGGGCAAAATCGTTACCTCTTCAGAGAAAAGTGGATCCTGGTACAAAGTATCCTATACGTATACGAGCAATGGGAAAAATGTTACCGCAACCGGTTGGGTAAGCGGCGAATTTTTAAAAGAATACTATATTTATAGCACTACAACGGGAACCTATTATTTTACGAATAAAACGGTGAGCTTATATCCTGCTCCTGATAGTAAGAATAAAGCAGTATCTACTCTTGATGCAGGAAACGGTCTATTATCTACTCAAAAGGTTGTCAACAGCGTTGGCCAAACCTATTATCGAGTTTCTTATAGTGGCCAAACCTTGTATGTGATCAGCAGTGATGTAACGGCCGCTTCTGTTAAAACCTTTCCCAATGCCAATTATCAGACGAATAAGGATTCCTATTTGTACTCATCCTATGGAACTAGTTTTGGGAAATTAGTCAATCTGCCTAAAGATACGATTATCTCCTCAGCAAAGACTATTGGCAGTTGGTATGAAGTTACCTATCAGGGGAAAACAGGATATGTTCCTGGAACCGATCTTCAATCGGATCCGCAAAACACAGAAAATCCGTTAGTATTAACGAAAAAAACATATTTAGTAACAGACGATCTTAGATTAAGACAAGCAGATAATACCTCAGCATCCGTTCTTACTATTATTCCAAATGGATCAACAGTAACATCTGCGGAGCAAACAAGTAATGGCTGGTTTAAAGTTACTTATAACGGCAATACAGGGTATGTTTCTAGTATTTACTTAAAAGAATATGTAAAAACAGATGATTATAAATTTATTGATTTGCGGACGACTTCTCCCGTAACCGCCAGTCAAATTAATTCATACATCGCTGCGAATGTAAATGGCCGGCCAAGTGTGTTATTAAATAAAGGTCAAGCCTTTATCGATGCAGGAAAAACGTATGGTGTAAATGCCCTTTACTTGGCAGCGCATGCCATCCACGAAAGTGGTTTTGGAACCTCCAACATTTCTTTAGGTAAATTGAACCTATTTGGATACGGAGCTTTTGATATTACTCCTTTTGTAGGAGCCTATCGTTTTTCAACCATTGATGACTGTATCAATTATATTGCTCAAAAAATAAAATCAGATTATTTAAATCCAGCAGGTACCCATTTTGAAGGTGCTTTTCTCGGTTACCGGACAAATGGATCAACTGGTGTTCGTGATGCAAGCAAAAGTATTGGCATGAATTATTGGTATGCGTCCGATCCAAACTGGGCCAATGCTATTGCACAGCACATGCAAAAGATTTTACCGTTTGATAAAAATTATTACGAGAATGCCGCCATTAACACCACGATTCCTGCTGTTCCTGGTATTCCGGCAGGAAGCGATCAATTTCCTGCTAACATCCAAGCGGTAGCAAAAGTTGATATAATTGCTAATACGATTACGATTAAAGCAGGATCAACGTTTGTTCTTCTTGAGAAGTCCAATGATTATAAGTTAAAGGTACAATTTAATGATACGGTCGATTGGACAAACAGGATTGACTTTTCTAAGTACCAAAATTATTTTAATGTTCTAAATTTAGGTAGAGTTACGAACGCAGATATGGTTAATGTGCGTTCCACACCCGAAATTACGGTAGACAATCTTATAGGAACTGTATATTTAAATAATTATATCCAGTTAATTTTGGATAATAATAAAGAGCCTATTATGGACACTTCACAACAGTGGTATAAAGTGAATTTGTCGAGTGGAAAAGATGGTTGGATTAGCTGTAAATACGTACTTAGAGAACTTCAGTAAAAAATATTTGCTGCAATAACACAATAACACTAGATTTAAAACCATGAGTACCATTCTTTTTTAGTTGGTATTCATGGTTTTTTATTGGTCTTATTGGGAAAATCGGCAATTTCACTTTTTAGTAAAATGTAATAGTAGGTTGAAATATGTGATTGGGGAGTAAGTCTTCTAAAGTAGTATTATTAATTGCCGTTTATCATAAATCGTTGCAAAAAGTTTTCTAAAAGAATAAACTAATTTATGGTCCTAGAATTGAAATGATATTTACATATTAAAAGTGAATTGAAGTAAAATAAAAAAGTGCAAAATGGAGAAGTACACTTTAAAAATAGGCTGTGTTAATGGATACTGTTGATTTTAACGAGCCTAAAAATAAAAAAAGGGATAGGATGTTTTGAATGGAAGCCGAAAAATTAAGGTTTCTTCAATTAAAGGAACTAGAAGTATTAATGGAAGTTGATCGGATTTGTAAAAAATATAACTTAACCTACTATCTTATTGGTGGAACTGCTCTTGGTGCTGCAAGGCATAAAGGGTTTATCCCCTGGGATGACGACATTGACATCGGATTGCCGAGGGAAGACTATAATGAGTTTCTGAAGTTATGTAAGTCTGAATTAGCAGAAAAATACTTTCTTCAAACTAATAAAACGGATAAGCATTATATGTATCAGTTTGCCAAAATACGCTGTAACAATACCGCATTTGTCCAAGAAGAGTTAAAAAACTTTAAGATTCATCACGGGATCTTTATTGACTTGTTCCCTCTGGATGGTGTCCCTGATAACCCTTTAGTACGTAATACACAGAAGAGAATTTATAACTTGTTTAATTATATCCGCGATTGCAAAGTGCAGCCCAAAACGGCTAGTCCGTTGAAGAGTTTAATTAGGTCCACTATTGCGGGAGTTTTTCCTTGGAGTTTAATTCATTCCATTATTGACTGGGTTACTGCTTGGAAATCATCGAAACAAACTAAGTTAATGGCAAATATTTTGGGAAGAGCCGGATATGATAAAGAAGCAATGCCAGTGGAATTTTTTGGGGAACCGAAAAAAATGGAGTTTGAGGGTCACAAATTACCAGTTCCGTATGAATGGGATCAGTATTTATCTAGATTATATGGCAACTACATGGAGTTGCCGCCGATTGAAAAGCGAATGAACCATAATCCGTATTTTGTGGATTTCGAGAAGGAGTATCTTGGATAACTATCCAGAAGGTTATGAAATGAGGAAATAGGTCTTAATGTCTAAACTTATAAAGAATATTATCATTTACTTTTTTGGAAATGTAGCCGTTAGACTGGTATCATTTCTTTTATTGCCAATATATACGAAATATTTGCCTCCAGCAGACTTAGGTTATTTTGATTTAGTTACTTCTATTATAAGCGTCGTCGTTCCTATGCTTTTTATTGAAGTTTGGAACGGTATTCTGCGGTTAATGTTTGACTATACTGAGGAAAAGGATAAACGGAAGGTATTTACAAACGGTTTATTTTTTTCACTAGTATTGGTCGTACTTTCCGTCATTTTATTTTGGATAACTAATCAAATTATGGACATCGATTATTCACTGTGGATTTTTTTCTATGGTATCTTAACGTTATTCCAAAATTTATACCAATTTGGAGTCAGAGGGCTAGGAAAGAATGTTCTTTTCATGGTATCAGGTATTGTCTCCACTTTGGCCACTGCGGTATTAAATCTTATTTTAATTATTAACTATAATATGAAAATAGATGCACTCTTAATATCTGCTTGTGCCGGTATGCTTTTATCGATAATTATCATCGAATTGGGAACCGGACTAATCCTAAAAATGTCACTAAAGGATCTTGATAAAAAAATTATCAAAGAAATGGCCAAGTATTGTGCTCCATTAATGATTAATTCTGTGACCTTTTGGTTTCTTACTAACTTCAACAAGATAATGATATTGAAAAAAATGGGAATGGATTATAATGGTATTTACGCAATTTCTGCCAGGTTCACCACTGCGATTAGTATATTCGTGTCTGTCTTTTCGTTAGCATGGCAGGAGTCAGCGTTTGCTTTAAGTAATCAAGCTGAGCGAGGAAAGAACTATACCAATACTTTAAATATTTATATTCGGTTTCTTTGTGGAGGAATGCTCATACTCATTCCGTTTACTTTTTTAATTTTTCCATACTTTATTGCCCATGAATATCGGGAAGCAAAAGCAATCCTTCCAATTTTTTATGCAGGGACCATTGCCAGTGCCATTAGTAATTTCTTTGGTCATATCTATGGGGCTGAAAAACAAACCAAAGTTATTTTTTCAACCACCATAGTCGGCAGTGTTATTAGCGTATTAACTGTTTATACGCTTATTGGTATCATTGGATTGCAAGCCGCAGCGTTGTCCATTTTATTAGGATTCCTTGCAACGATAATTATGAGGTACATCATCATTCAAAAAACAGTGAAAATTACCATGAATTATAAATATCTCATTTCTTTAACCATATTCTTTTTGATTTCAGCTTATTTCTTTTATTATACTAAAACTATCGGTAATGCAGTTTCGTTAATCATTATGTTAGGATTTTGGGCTTATACTTCGCGAGAGCTTTTTCAAAAATTACTTTCAGTAGTTCTTGTTCGGTTTAAATCCCATTAATCGTGCAGTGACTTTAACTTACTAACCTCATATCCTGGAATGATATGAGGTTTATTTTTAAAAAAGTATTGATGCATTATTAAAAAGAAAAGAGGTTTTAAAACATGATTTATGCAGAAATTCTTGCTGGCGGTAAAGGAACTAGAATGGGAAATATTAATATGCCAAAGCAATTCTTAACCTTAAATAATAAGCCGATTATTATACATACGATTGAGAAATTTATTTTAAATCATCGATTTGATAAAATTTTGGTTATATCCCCAAAAGAATGGATTAACCATACAAGGGATATCATCAACAAACATATTGGCTCAGAGGGGCGGATTATTGTAGTAGAAGGCGGTTCTGATCGAAACGAATCAATTATGAGTGGAATTCGTTATATAGAAGATAATTTTGGTATTAATGATGACGATATCATTGTTACTCATGACTCAGTCAGACCTTTTTTAACACACAGAATCATTGAGGAAAACATTGTAGAAGCATTAGAATGGGGTGCAGTCGATACAGTGATTGAAGCGACTGATACAATCATTCAATCCGAGGATAGCGAATTCATTTCTGATATTCCCATTAGAAGGATGATGTTCCAGGGACAAACACCACAAAGTTTTAATATCAAAAAGTTGGTGGATTCCTATTCCTTACTCTCTGATAATCAGAAGAGTATATTAACGGATGCCTGTAAAATATTTTCTCTACAAGGTGAAAAGGTTAGACTTGTCAGAGGAGAAGTTTTTAATATAAAAATAACCACACCTTACGATTTAAAAATAGCAAATGCGTTTATTCAGGAGTGGATCGCAAAATGATTAACCAAGTTTATCGTTTAGTTTCCCCAAGACAATTTGAGGTTTCTTATAAGGATCGTTCCCTGCAATTTGATGAAGACTTTGTGGTAGTCAGGCCTACTCATTTATCTATTTGTGCAGCCGACCAAAGATACTATACAGGGTCTCGCGGCAAGGAAGCTATGACGAAAAAACTGCCAATGGCCCTTATTCATGAGGGAATTGGAAAAGTTGTCTATGACCCTAGAAAGGCATTCCCAATCGGTACACCTGTTGTCATGGTTCCTAATTCACCTTCAGAAAGTGATGAGATTATTGCGGAGAATTACCTTCAGACAAGCAAATTCCGTTCGAGCGGTTATGATGGCTTTATGCAGGATTATGTCTTTCTTAAAAGGGATCGCATAGTTGAAATACCAGAGGACATTAATCCGTTTGTTGCTGCATTTACGGAGCTTTTCACCATTGCGATGCATGCCATCACACGATTTGAAGCTAGGGCTCACAAAAGGCGCGAGGTTTTTGGGATTTGGGGGGATGGAAATCTCGGATTTATTACCGCATTAATTCTGAAGAAAAAGTACAAAGCTAGTAAAGTCTATGTGTTTGGGAAGACAGAGTATAAATTGAATAACTTTTCTTTTGTAGATGAAACTTTTGAGATTGATAAAATACCGGCAGACTTAAGTATTAACCATGGGTTTGAATGTGTAGGCGGCAAAGGGAGTCAAGCTGCCATTAACCAAATAATTGATTATATTCATCCAGAAGGATCTATTTCAATTTTGGGAGTTTCAGAATACCCTGTTGAAATAAATACCAGAATGATTTTAGAGAAAGGAATCACCCTGATTGGAAGTAGCCGAAGCGGTAGACAGGATTTTATAAATAGTATCGACTTTATGAAAGAATTTCCTGAGGTAGTGGAGTATCTTCAAACGTTAATAGGAGACATCTATGAGGTCAAATCCATTCAAGATATTTTACAAGCATTTGAAAAGGATTTAACCTCCTCGTGGGGGAAAACTATTTTAGAATGGAAGATTTAGTCCCCTCCTATTGGCTATAGAGTAGCCTAATTAGTTGAGATCCCAAAGGTATTCGCAGTTGAAAGAATAGGACAGGTAGCATTGAAAAGACCAGCAAAATAAATTGCTGGTCTTTTGCGTGCGCTTGGCAGCGCATCGCTCTAATGGGTGAAAGTCCCTAACATGCCGTTGTGGCGGAAATGTATAGCTAACAGGTAGTGCGAGTATCGTGAGATTTCGTGCGGAGGACCTGAAGGCAAAGCTCGGAACAGGTGGCTGTAACCATGTTGGCTGATAAGATGGGATAACCCTGCGCAAAATGGGGACGTCCAATACCACACTGTATCTTATTAGTTATGAGGACTGGCTTCGAGTGAAAGGCGATGAACGTGACCCAAGGAGATCTCATCATCTCCACCGTAGGTGGTAACTCTTTTTCAAAGCCGCGAAGGACAAGAAATGGACTATGGAAGGTGAGAAGTCAGAGCAGGGGATAGTAGTGATTAAACTTGTTGGAAACGCCACAAAGACAAGTGACTTATCACAATGTTGATAAGGCAGACATTGACCCAAAAGGCAGTGAACTGATGCGAAGCCCGTCTGTCCATGGAAGATAAGCAATACGAACTTATCTACTCGTCATGTACTAAACAGAAGTCGATGAGGCAGAAAGCCGAAGAATCGAGACCGAAAGAAAGTAGGTTGTTTAGGGCGAAGTACTAATATTAAATATCAGCCATTGGTTTTACCTATTCAGTTGATAATGTATTGGGAAAGGAAACGAATGCATGAATGAAGCAATAGGAAAACGAAGCTTACGTGTAGTGGAGAATTCTAAAAAGAAACGCAAGTGGTACAGCTTAATGGACAAATTATGGAACTATCAAAACCTGGAACTAGCCTTTTATGACGTGAAGAAAAATCGCGGTTCACACGGAGTGGATAAAGTAACGATTAAAGAGTATGAAATAGAATTGGAACACAACTTAAGAGTGCTCCAAGAATCTCTGCGTTTAAAAACATATCGTGCAAAACCAGTCAGAAGAGTTTTCATTCCAAAAGCTGATGGTACAAAACGTCCACTAGGAATTCCAACAGTAGAAGACCGTATTCTCCAAGCCGCAACCAAAAGAATACTTGAACCAATCTTTGAACAGAAATTCTTAGACTGTAGTTTTGGATTTCGTCCGAACCGTAGTGCACATATGGCGATAGATAAAATCCGACAGGATTTGATGGATGGGTATAACTTTGTAATTGATGCGGATATAAAGACCTATTTTGATTCAATTCCTCATGATAAGCTTATCGATTTAATCAAAGAAGAAGTTGTGGACAGTAGCGTACTAGCATTAATAATGCAATTCCTAAAATCGGGAATCCTTGAAAACGGAAGTTTTTATGAAAGTGACACTGGGAGTCCTCAGGGTGGCGTAATCAGTCCATTATTAGCAAACATCTATCTGCATCCACTCGATGAAATGATGATGGAAAGAGGTCACCGTATTACAAGGTATGCGGATGACTTCGTCATCTGTTGCAAATCCCGAAAGGGTGCAGAAAGAGTACTAAGAACCGTAGTGAAGCTCTTAGAGGAAAAATTAGGTTTGAAAGTTCACCCTGACAAAACTAAAATTGTAGATAATTATGAAGAACCGTTTGTCTTCCTAGGTTACGTTTTCAAAAAAGGGTATTTCCATTCTCCATCAGACAAAGCAGTAAAGAAATTCAAGAAAAGTATCAAGGATGTAACGAGAAGAAACCTAACAGTTAATTTGGAAGAATTCGTCAAGAATCGAATAAACCCCATTGTTAGAGGATGGGGAAGATACTTTGGGGTTGGATTTTCAAAGACTTTATTTCAAAAGTTAGACTCATGGATTCGAAGAAGGCTTAGGATGATTCAGCTAAGAAGCTGGAGAAAAATAAGAAAGCTCCACAGGGAGCTTCGAAAAAGGAATTGGAAGGGCGACCTTCCGCGTCTTTCAATGACTAGATGGAGGAATTCTAAAACCGAACAAGTACATTTTGCGATTCCTAATGAAAGGTTTCGAGAAATTAAACTTGTTTTTCTTTTAGACATTTACAATGAACTACATCCTCAAAGGGGATAAAGTGGAGGAGCCGTATGCGATGACCCGCACGTACGGATCTGTGAGAGGCGCATGAAATTTTCATGCGCCTACTCTATGTTTACTTTTTAAGCAGGCATTTTAGGTAAAATTTATAAACCAATTTTTTATTCAGGAGGCTTGTATTGAGTATTTTAAGGGAAAGAAACATTTTCCACATCCAAAATCCATGATGTGAACCCCGATTGCTTAAATCAAGCCAAAGCCAATTGAGAACCTCTTTTTTATCATGGTTATGTTCTTCGGCCTGATCGCTGATTTGTTCTAATTTTTCTTTTATTTCAGTAATCTGATGTTTAGACAAATAGCGATCGGCATATTGATTTCGATTAAAGTTTATTCCAATTCTTTTCAATGCTTCTGTCGTAATTTTATATGTCATTGTCTGTTGTTCTGTATTGTGGACCCTACTAATTCCACCGGGGGATAGTCGATACAGTAGTAATGGTTCATCGATATTTGTTAGTTTGAACTTCTCACTCATGAGCTGAAATAGTTGATAATCCTCTGCATGAAGATAATTGGGATCATAACGATAATTATTCTCAATTAGTATACTCGTTCTAAACATAACGGTTGGATGAAAAAAGACATTGAATGCACGCATAACATTTCTTATTGTATTCGGATTGGAAATGACAAGTGGCTGGAAGAATTTTTTCCCCATCATTTTTATACCGGTTCCACAAAGAGCAATGTCCTTATTATCCTCCATGACTTTATACTGCTTTTCTAAACGGGTTGGAAGACAAATATCATCAGCATCCATCCGGGCAATATATTCTCCTTCTGCTAATTCAATCCCTCTATTTAAAGTTGCAATTAACCTCATGTTCTTTTCATTATTTACTAGTCGAATTCTTGGATCTGAATATGATTTAATAATTTCTTCACTTTCATCAGTGGAACCATCGTTAATGATAAGAAATTCAAAATCAGTAAATGATTGGCTCAAAACACTATCAATTGTTTCCCTAATGTATTCAGCAGCATTATATACAGGCATTAATACAGTTATTTTTGGCATTAATTATTCACCTCAATTAATATTTCTCTAAAAAAGTAACCCAGTTTAACCAGGTTACTTAAAATTTGTTTATTTAGCTGTGGGGGAAACCACTCTCATGTACAAATAAGCAACTAAAATAGCTAGGTAGATGCTAACAGCCGGTGCTGTAAATACATGCCCTGCTGTGTAAGCTATGCCTAAACCTAAAACTATCCCACAAGCCACCATTACGTTTTCAAAATTGAACTGTGTCTTCAGGTTTAACAAAACCTTTTTTCCAATCAAGAATGCAAAGAAAATAAAAGGACTAAAATACAAGATAAAACCTAGAATCCCAAACGAAAAAAATAAATCATAAAAGTCCATTTCTATTAATTTGGGCTGTTTTGTATAATTGCCTGCGTACCCCATTCCAAGTAGTTTTTGGGATATAGGCGCGTGGTTGAAATATTGTTTTTGTTGCTCTAAGTAGGAGCCTCTTCCGCTAAGAATTAAGTTTTCCATCTGCTGTTTATCTAACTCTTTGTTCTCAGGAACATCCTTCTCCACATTTTTTTTATCGGAAGGAGGTGCTGTTTTTTGTTCATTTTTTAGTAAGGTTAAATGGATAGCAGTGTTTTCAGCTATAGGAGAAAAAGGTATATAAATGGTAAACAGAATTAGGATGATAGCATTTATTATAAGGTTTACTTTTATCGTATTCCTCTGCCCCTTTTTACTCTTTATGAATTCAATAACCATTAGAAATAGGCTAAGGATAAGCGTAATGGAAGCTGCACCAAATCCAACCTTAGTCCCGACTGCTAGTAACGAATAAACTAACAGGATTGTGGGAATCCAGTAATAAGCTGTTTTAAATGAGGAAGTTTTCTTAAAAGCATATAAGACAATAATTGGGAAGCATATAGACATTATAGCGCCAAGCTCATTTCCTGCATAAAACCAGCCACTGTGCCCTACTTTGTTATATTTATAACTATTGAAAGCAGTATTAGTTAAATCAGCTAGTAACATGGTTATACCCACTAGAGACATCGCGTAAAAGAAATACTTTTGAACAATAGTTTGCCATTCGGACTTCGAATTCAGTTGCTTAAACACAAAAAGATAAGTATAAAAGAGAATAACAAAATATACCGTCTTAAATAGGAACTTGATCTCCTCACCAACACTAATAGGCGATTTTACCATCATATTGTTGATAAGTCCCATTATTAAAAGAAGACCAAGCAAAAATAAATAAATAATACTTGTACGTTTATTTTTGGAATAGGAAAAAAAGAAAATATAACTTATTCCAAGTAACATAATTACAAACCTGATGATAATGCCTGCCGTAAATTGAGATTTAAAATGAATAATTGACAATGATGTAATTAAATCTAAAATCGGTTGGACTAAAATAAACAGTAAAAATATATTTTCAATAGTATTTGTTAGTTTTTTTCTAATTAGTGGCATCTCTGTTCATTTCCCCTTCTTTGCTTGATTCTACTCCCATTTTTAATTTCTAGGTTCTGTGATATTGGCTGTTGATTGCAGCGAAAGAAGCCCGCTTTCCCTTGCCCCGTACTCCTCTAATCAACAGTGTATAAAAAACAGAAATATCGTTTACCAAAGCTAATTTCTAAACATCTACATTTTTTAGCCATTATATATTTTAATATAGAATAACCATAAGTGCTATAGTTAATGCTGTGCTCGTGGATTTTACGCTGCTATTATATCATTCATTTTTTAAAATATTTTGAAGGGTTAAATTTCCAAAATTTATTAACAAAAGTTAATATCCGACATATATTTAGTAGGAATGGAGGGGGAATGCTTGGATTTTAATAGAAGAATAGAATTATTTGTTGTAAATTATCTTTTTTTGTCCTCCTATTTTCCTGTTTTATCATTTGAGTTTGGAAATGGATATGGGGATGTTTGGAAAACCAGCCGTCTAGTGGAACGGCTATCTGATACCGTTTGTCAAAGGAAAAAGAATCGAATATAATTGACATTTAGATTAACCTTATATTGACTTGATTTTTAGCTCGCATTGCATCGGGCATTAAAACTCAATCGTTTGAAAATATTTGTTCTTGGGGATGGATATATTATGAACAGTAATAAAGTTAAAATATTAAACATGGCTTTTGATTCCATTACAAAAGGAAAGCTTTTAAAGGATTTAGTAATGAAAATCGAAGATAAGCAGAAAACTTTTGTTGTCACCGCAAATCCTGAAATTGTGATGGAGGCAGATAAAGATACAGCATATGCCTCCGTTGTAAATAGTGCCGATTATATCATTGCTGATGGTATTGGAGTGGTAATAGCCTCGAGAATTCTAGGTAATCCATTACCAGAAAGGATCGCAGGATATGATTTATTATTGCAATTATTAAGAGAAGGAAATGAAAAAAATTGGTCTGCTTATTTTTTAGGTGCTAAAAGGGAAGTAATTGAGAAAGCGGTAAACAATATTAAAGAAAATTATCCAAATCTAAATATTTCCGGATGGCACGATGGGTATTTCGATTGGAGTTCTTCAAACATAGCAGATGAGATTGCAGAAAAAAAACCTGATCTTATCTTTGTTGCATTAGGATTCCCAAGGCAAGAACAATGGATTGCACAAAATATGAACAACTTTGATAAAGGTATTTTCATGGGGGTTGGCGGAAGTTTTGATGTAATCGCTGGCGAGGTTAAGAGAGCGCCAATCATATGGCAGAGAATGAACTTGGAATGGCTATACCGCTTATTAAAACAACCCAGTCGTTGGAGAAGAATGTTAGTGTTACCCTTATTTCTAATTAAAATCTCGAATGAAAAATTTAAATCGAATAGATGATAGGGAGATAATAATGAAAGTATTGCACTTAAATGCAGGTAACGAAACAGGAGGAGGGATGGTCCATATCCTGTCTCTTCTTAAAGAACTGTCTAAAGAACCTGACCATTTTGTATTAGGACTTTTTGAAAAACATGTATTCTATGAAAAGTCATTAGCTGCTGGGATACATACAGTTGTATTTGAGCAAGATACTAGGTACAATTTTGGAATAATTTTCAGAGTAATAAAGTACATAAAGCATGAAAACATTGATATTATCCATACCCACGGAGCTAGAGCGAATTTGTATGGATATTTAATCAGCAAATTAACAAAAGTTACGTGGATGACAACTGTGCACAGCGATCCAAGGAATGACTTTTTAGGCAGGGGATTTATCGGAAGTGTTTTTACGAAACTACATTTGATGGTTTTGAAGAAACCCGATTATTTTTTTGCTGTTTCAGAAAGATTTAAGGAAATGTTGTCTGGTTTTGGCATAGCTCCGGATAAAGTAAAAACAATTTATAATGGAATTGATTTTCAAATGCGGGTTGAGAAACAAATTCCTCGTGAAACCTTGAAACTTTCCAAAGACGATTTCGTCATATTAATGGTAGCAAGATTTGATCCTGTAAAGCGTCATGACTTAGCAATTGAAACGGTTGAATCATTAATAACTGACCAGCCGGAAACAAAATTGTTATTGGTGGGAGACGGCCCTACAAAAAAGGATATTCAAAATCTGGTTAAACAAAAAGGTTTAGAAGGTCATGTTCAATTTCTAGGCTATAGAGAAGACGTTAATGCCTTATTTGAATTAGCCGATATATCACTTTTGACTTCACTAACGGAAAGTTTTCCTTTAGTCTTACTCGAATCTGCTAGGGAAAAAACTCCAGTTATTACAACAGATGTTGGTGGTGTTCGTGATATGATTCCTGATGACAGTTATAGTATTGTTCTGGATGACTCAGAAGTTAAAACGATTGTTACAGCATTAAAAAAGCTTTTTCAATTAAAAAAAGATAATAAACTAAAAGAAATGGGTACTAAACTTTATGAGTTTACCTCAAAGCGCTTTTCCATACATTCGTTTGAGCAAAGTATTTATAGGATGTACAAATTGTCGAAAAAGTAAAAAATATTTCCTATTAGAGGGGAATATGCTATAATCCAAAAGGAAATAGATTAATATATTCAATTAATCTTTGTTTATTTAATATTTATCAAAAATTTTTACAGTAAATACGGAGGCGCTGTATGTTATTCCTAACATTAATTATCTGTTTCTTCACGGCAATACTCCTTACACCTATGATAAAAAGACTTGCTTTTAAGGTTGGTGCAACTGATCGACCAAATAAAAGAAAAGTTCATCAAAAGATAATGCCTAGAATGGGTGGACTGGCAATATTTATTAGTTTTGTAATTGGAATTTTGATTGTACGCCCAGATGCATCTTACCATTGGCCAATCATAATTGGTGGTATTATAATTATCATCACGGGGGTAGCTGATGATATGAAAGAAATATCCCCAAAAGTAAAATTGTTTGGTCAAATTTTAGCAGCTCTAATTGTTACTGTTTATGGGGATTTAAATCTGGAATTTATTAATCTACCATTTGGTGGAAAAATAGAATTTGGGATTTTAAGTATACCAATTACTATGTTTTGGATAATCGGTATTACAAATGCAATTAACCTCATCGATGGATTAGATGGATTGGCTGCGGGTGTATCTTCCATTGCTCTATTATCTATTGCAGGAATGGCCATGATAATGGGAAATATATACGTTATGGTCATCGCCTTAATTCTTGCTGCTAGTTCAATTGGTTTCCTTGTATATAATTTTCATCCGGCCAAAATATTTATGGGTGATACTGGAGCTTTGTTCTTGGGCTATATGATTAGTGTTCTGTCACTTCTTGGATTTAAAAATGTAACGTTTATTTCACTTATTATACCAATTATTATCTTAGGTGTTCCGATTTCTGATACATTCTTTGCAATCATTAGAAGGTTAGTGAATAAACAACCTCTTTCGGCACCTGATAAATCACATCTTCATCATTGCTTGATGAGGGCTGGATTTTCTCATAAACAAACAGTGTTACTAATTTACGCAATGGCATCTGTCTTTGGTTTAACGGCATTTATCTTTTCTCAATCAACGGTTTGGGGCTCTTTGATTGTTATACTAGCTTTATTAATTACAATAGAGGTTATTGTCGAGAAAATTGGTTTAGTTCGAGAAGATTATAAACCACTTCTAAATTTCATGAAGGGTATAAAGCCAGTTAATATAAAAGATCGATAAAAAAAAGCCTATGGCTTTCATTTAATAGAGTGGTAGTTTATTAAAAAGGTTATAGGGAGAAATTAAAATTTAATAAAGAATCGTATAAGCCGGATTACTTTGTAATTCGGCTTTTTTCGATCGTAATTAAAGTTGTTCATCCGTGGCAGTTAAGACTTCTGAATTAGTTGAATCAATTCCTAAATGTGCCTTTAGGATATTCCTCGTTTTATTAAGATTTGTTTCATCAAGTTTATAATAGTAAACCTTATTGATATACTCATCCCCACCTTCTAGGTTTAGGGTGTCGATTGTTAGACCATTACCTGTTAATCCATAATCCAATAGAGATTTCATATCATTAAAAGACATATTTGTAGTCAGGTTGTCGCCAACAGCATTTATTATGTCTGTGTGCTTGGTAATAGATTTAATAGAAAGAGACTTTTTCAGAATTGCTTTTAAGATTTCTTGCTGCCTCATTCCACGCATAATATCCGAATCCTTATGTCTAGTCCTTGCTAATGCGAGAGCTTGTTCTCCGTTTAAAGTTTGTAGTCCTGGATTTAGGCGAATTGCGTTTTGGTGGTCTTCTGAATCTTGTTCAGAGATTGCGTAAGGGACTTCCACATCAATTCCATCTAACGTATTTACAACATCAATAAATGCATAAAAGTTTACCTTCACGTAATAATCAATTGGGATATCTAGTAATTCCTGTACTGTTTCAATCGTCATTTTTGGTCCGCCATAAGCATGTGCATGAGTGATTTTATCATACTTATCTTTACCTGGAATATAAACATACGAATCGCGCGGTATACTTAATAATTTAACGGTTTTATCCTTTTTATTTAGAGTAGCTACTAAAAGGGCATCAGACCGAACTGCATTACCATATTCCTTTTTACGACTTTTGCTCTCATCAACCCCTATAAGAAGAATTGAAATATTGTCTAAATCTGGATTCACCTTTGTAGTCCTTTTAGAAACGGTTTTAACTGGTTTATATGACTTACTAACAGCTGATTCTGCTTTTTTCAATAAAGACGTCGCATATGCTGCTCCGCTTAGGAACAATATAAGAATCGGAATAAATATCCACATAAAAATACGCCGTTTACGACCTTTTTTCTTCTGATTTATTCTCTGAGAACGTTGAAATTCGGACATACGATTTCTCCCTTATATAAAATGATATTTTTAGTTATAAATACCAATCATCATTGTACCTTTTTTTGTAGATAACGTAAATTGAATTTTTATGTCGGAAAATGTAAAAAAATCGATTATATACTGTGATATAATTCCCTATTTTTACTAATTTAGATTTGTTTTTGTTTTAACTTAAATGGACAAACTGACTAACAAGGAGGATGTCTCATGCTTTATCTTACCTTGTTAGTTTGTTTTATTATTACAATTGTTATAACACCGCTTATAAAGAAGTTAGCCTTTGTTATTGGCGCTACCGACCAGCCTAATAAGCGAAAAGTCCATACATCCTTAATGCCAAGGCTGGGAGGATTGTCCATTTTTATTAGTTTTATCGCAGGAATTCTTTTGTATAGACCTGTAAGTCAGTATTCAATCCCTATTCTGGTCGGTTGCTTTATTATTATCATCACCGGTTTTTGTGATGATCTGTTTGAACTACCTGCTAAATATAAGCTATTGAGTCAACTGGCCGCCGCATGCTATGTGGTTTTTCTAGGTGATCTTCAAATGGTTTTTATCAACCTGCCATTTGGTGGTCAACTTCATTTTGGTTTTTTAAGTATTCCATTTACGATTCTTTGGATTGTGGGAATTACCAATGCCATTAATTTGATAGATGGTCTGGATGGACTAGCTGCGGGTGTCTCGTCTATTGCCTTAATTGCCATTTCAGGAATGGCAATTATTCAGGGGAATTTCTATGTGGTGGCCGTTGGGTTAATTGTGCTTGCAAGCACGCTTGGATTTTTAATTTACAATTTTCATCCCGCCAGTATCTTTATGGGGGATACAGGTGCACTCTTTTTGGGTTTTATCATTTCCGTATTATCGCTGCTCGGTTTTAAAAACGTAACCTTTATTTCGTTTATTATTCCCATCATCATTCTCGGAGTACCCATTTCTGACACCCTCTTCGCGATTATACGAAGAATCATTAACAAACAGCCATTGTCAGCTCCTGATAAATCTCATCTCCATCATTGCATGCTGAGAATGGGGTTCTCCCATCGGCAAACCGTATTGCTGATCTATGCGATGGCCGCTTTTTTTGGACTTGTTGCCGTTATCTTTTCGCAGGCAAGAATTGGCGGCGCCCTCGTCTTAATCGGTGTAATCGTTCTGTTAATCGAAATTATTGCTGAAAAAATTGGCCTAATGGGCAAAGATCATAAGCCGCTATTGAATATGGTACGAACATTAACAACAGCCAAAGACCGCTCTTAATAGGACAAGGGACTCACAATTCTTGAGTCCCTTAATTTTTTTCCCAATTGTTTAGCCGTTATGGTCCTATTATAATCGACCTAAGGAAAAATTTATTCTCTTGTGTAGTCTTGTTCGAGATAAAGCATTTCGCCCTGCTCTAGTGTGCATTGGCCGTTGGTTAGTTCAATCATCCATTCTCTGAAGGATTGGACTTGACTTTCGTCTACATATGTTTCGACCTCAACGATATCTAAGTAGTGAATCTCTTTTATTTTATAATTGGAGGCGCGCAGTTCCTTTTCAATTTTCCCAAGCCAGGTATAGTCAAATTTGGCATGAATGATTTGAGAAAGCTTTCTTTCGACGATGCCCACCGCATCAAGTCCTTCAGAAGTGGCCTTCCCGTAAGCACGGATCAGCCCGCCGGCTCCTAATTTAATGCCGCCAAAGTAACGAGTAACAACGACGACTGTGTCTTTTAACTTTCGCTTTTTTAAAACTTCAAGGATCGGTACTCCAGCTGTTCCGCTTGGTTCACCATCATCATTGGCTTTTTGAATGTGATCGTGCTCGCCAATCAGGTAGGCTGAGCAGTTATGTGTTGCATTCCAATGCTGCTTCTTAATGGATTGAATAAACTCAATCGCTTCATTTTCAGTCTCCGCTCTTGTCAAATGGGCAATAAAACGAGATTTTTGAATCGAAATCTCGTGTTCACCGGATTGTTTTACAGTATGGTAACGAGGAAGCATAATAAGCTCCTTTCTTTATTAAAACTGGTAGTTTTTTGAGTTATTTAAGGTATTGTGGCATCTTTCTGTCATTTTACTAATAAGTTTTTATGTACAAAGATAATTTGTTTTATTTGTTTAACTTGTACAACTAGGAGCAAGTTTACGAAAAGAGCCTAAAAAAATTTGTAATATACCTTTAATATAGTGGTAACGTTCGAATGATATAATAGTAATGGTTCAATAAGTATCCTTAAAAGGAATGTAACACTATCATTATATTACTTTCACCCCAGAAGAAGGTCAATATGAGTGTTATGATTCGCTAATTGCTTTTATTCAATGTAAAATATGTTAAAGGCCTAAAGGGAAAACCCTGGAGGGAATGAAATGAAACTTAAACAGGTCAATACGAAGTCAATTGATGAAATTCGTGAAGAAATGATTGGCAGGGTAACAAGCAGTAAAAGTGATATTTTTCGAATTGGTGAGCAATGCCGTCAAGATTATGAGAGTATGACATCGGAACTTGGAAATATCAAGGAAATGATGGTTAAGCTCATTGAAGAGGGGAACCAGCTTGAAGATCAGGTTCATCAAGCCCGGCTGATGCTGTCAGAAGTGAGTATGAACTTTAAGCATTATACCGAAGAAGAAGTGCGTGAGGCCTATGAAAAAGCCCACCAGCTGCAAATGGACCTCTCCATCAATTGGCAGTACAAAAAACAGCTTTTGGAAAAACGGGATGATTTGGAGCGCAGATTGATTGGCTTAGATGACACAATCGACCGTGCCGACCAGCTTATTTCCCAAATTTCTGTGGTGATGAATTACTTGACAAGTGATTTAAAACAAGTGGGGGAAGTTATTGAAACCGCGAAAGCCAAACAAGACTTTGGTTTGAAAATTATTGAAGCCCAGGAAGAGGAGCGGAAACGTTTGTCCCGGGAAATTCATGATGGGCCTGCCCAAATGCTGGCCAATGTGATCATGCGTTCTGATCTGATTGAACGTGTTTATAAAGATCGAGGGCCAGAAGAGGCCTTTGCTGAAGTTCACAGCTATAAAAAAATGGTGCGGGCTGCGCTTTATGAGGTGCGGAGAATTATTTATGATCTTCGTCCGATGGCACTTGATGATTTAGGCCTTGTCCCCACCCTGAAAAAATACTTACAAACGATTGAAGAATATCATAACCACTCAAGGATCGAGTTTGTGAATGCCGGTCTAGAGCTCCGCCTGCCAACGAAATATGAGGTTGCGTTGTTCCGGATGATCCAAGAGTCTGTGCAAAATGCACTCAAGCATGCGAACGCCTGTGTAATCAACGTCAGATTGGAAATTACCAATTCTGCTGTCACCGTCCACATTAAGGATAATGGTGTTGGATTTGATACCTCGATCAAGAAGCCTGAGTCCTTTGGGATGATTGGAATGAGAGAGCGTGTCGACTTGCTTGAAGGAGAAATCACATACGATTCGAAAATAGGTAAAGGAACATCCGTCTTCATACGTGTTCCATTAATTAACTAAAGAAATTATAGCGGCAAATGATAAAATTGTAATAAGGGGGAGTACCAAATGACAACCAAAATTGCTATTATTGATGATCACCAACTATTCAGAGAAGGTGTAAAAAGAATACTAGAGTTTGAAAAGTCATTCCAGGTTGTGGCTGAAGGCGATGACGGCAGTGATGCTTTAGGACTGGTTGAACAGTACCAGCCGGATGTGGTTATTATGGATATTAATATGCCAGGAATGAATGGTGTCGAGGCAACCCGTGAGCTTGTTGAAAAACATCCAAATACAAAAGTGATTATTTTATCGATTCACGATGACGAAAATTATGTGACCCATGCTTTAAAAACAGGTGCATGCGGCTACTTGTTAAAAGAAATGGATGCTGACGCCCTAATTGAGGCAGTTCGTGTTGTGGCAGATGGCGGTTCCTACTTACATCCAAAGGTTACTCACAACCTTGTGAATGAATATCGCAAGCTGGCAACAACCGCAGGCCGTACCGGAGGCGGTTATGTGCAAACACTTGATATCCGCCGTCCATTGCATCTGTTAACCCGCCGTGAATGTGAAGTTCTGCAAATGCTTGCGGATGGAAAAAGCAACCGTGGCATTGGCGAATCATTATTTATCAGTGAAAAAACAGTTAAAAACCATGTAAGTAATATTTTACAAAAAATGAATGTCAATGACCGTACCCAAGCCGTTGTATCTGCAATTAAAAATGGCTGGGTTGAAGTGAGATAATTTGAAGAGCACGCCGATAAGGTGTGTTCTTTTTTTATGGTTTCATATACAATAAAGTGTAGTTCAACAGACAAGGATGGTACTTTTATGAAAACGGCAATTGTCACGGATAGCACCGCGTACATACCGAAAGAGTTACGAGAACAATTTACTATACATATGATCGCGTTAAATGTGATTTTCGGGACGGAAGCCTACCAGGAAGAGGTAGATTTATCCGCAAGTGCGTTTTATGAACAAATCAAAACAAATGGGCTGCCAACCACTTCCCAGCCGCCAATCGGGAAGTTTGTGGAGCTGTTTGAGGAACTAGCCGCGGATTATGATGCGGTGATTAGTATTCATTTGTCGAGCGGTATCAGCGGCACATATCAAGGAGCGGTAACCGCTGGTACCATGGTTGAAGGGATTAAGGTTTATCCGTTTGATTCTGAAATCAGCTGTATGGTTCAGGGGTTTTACGCGCTAGAGGCGGCTGAAATGGCCGAGCGCGGGGAAGCGCCTGAACTGATTATGAGCCGGTTGGAAGAGTTAAAGCAGTCAGCCGATGCTTATTTCATGGTGGATGACTTGACCAATCTCCAACGGGGCGGCCGGCTGTCGAGCGCGCAAGCCTTTATTGGCGGTCTGTTGCAGGTGAAGCCGCTGCTGCATTTTGAAGAGAAGGTCATAGTGCCATTTGAAAAAATTCGCACCCGGAAGAGGGCTCTAAAACGGATAGTGGATTTACTTGGTGAAGCTGTCTCAGAGGGCGAGGAATACCGGGCTGTGATTATTCATGCGAATCGTGAGGCGGAGGCGGAGGAGTGGCGTAAGGAGTTAGCGGGTCTGTATCCTCATGTCGAATTTATGATCGGCTATTTTGGAGCTGTGATTGGTACCCATCTTGGTGAGGGTGCGATGGGGATGGGCTGGATGAAAAAATAAGATTGTTGGTTTGCAGCCATTCCGGTGTTTGAGCCGGGATGGCTTTTTTGATTGGGTGTGCTGGATGGCTGTTTGGAGTGGGTTGGCGAAAATAATGGAGATTTGTACGGAAAAAAGTGCGAAGTATACGGAATTATTAAGAAAGTGGACGGAAATAAATCGGAACCCCACGGAAATCCAAGCTAAGTATGCGGAAATGCAGCGGGAGGTAACCTGGTGACAGAGCTAGATTTTAGAAATAGGTAATTGAAAAGAAGGGTTTACGGAAATAAAGGGGATTTGTACGGAAAAAAGTGAGAAGTGTACGGAAATATTAGGAAAGTGCACGGAAATAAATGGGAAACCTGCGGAATTCCAGGCTAAGTATACGGAAATGCAGCGGGAGGGAACTTGGTGACAGAGCTAGAGATAGAATTAGGTAATTGAAAAAGAAGGGTTTACGGTAATAATGGAGATTTGTACGGAAAAAAGGGAGAAGTGTACGGAATTATTAAGAAAGTGCACGGAAATAAATCGGAACCCTGCGGAATTCTGGACCGAGTATGCGGAAATGCAGAGGGCGGGCAACCCGTTGACAGAGCTAGAGATAGAAACAGGTAATTGAAAAAGAGGGGTTTACGGTAATAATGGAGATTTGTACGGAAAAAAGGGAGAAGTGTACGGAATTCTGGACCGAGTATGCTGAAATGCAGCGGAAGGGTAACCCGGTTACAGAGCTGATTTTAGAAATAGGTAATTGAAAAGAAGGGTTTACGGAAATAAACGGGATTTGTACGGAAAAAAGTGAAAAGTGTACGGAATTATTTCGAAAGTGCACGGAAATAAATCGGAACCCTACGGAATTCTGGACCAAGTATGCGGAAATGCAGAGGGCGGGCAACCCGGTGACAGAGCTAGAGATAGAAACAGGTAATTGAAAAAGAAGGGTTTACGGAAATAAAGGGGATTTGTACGGAAAAAAGGGAGAAGTGTACGGAATTATTAAGAAAGTGCACGGAAATAAATCGGACCCCGCGGAATTCCAGACCAAGTATGCGGAAATGCAGCGGTAAGGCAACCTGGTTACAGAGCTAGATTTAGTAATAGGTAATTGAAAAAGAAGAGTTTACGGAAATAAAGGGGATTTGTACGGAAAAAAGTGAGAAGTGTACGGAATTATTAAGAAAGTGCGCGGAAATAAATCGGAAACCCGTGGAATTCCAGACCAAGTATGCGGAAATGCAGCGGTAAGGCAACCTGGTTACAGAGCTAGATTTAGTAATAGGTAATTGAAAAAGAAGGGTTCACGGAAATAAAGTGGATTTGTACGGAAAAAAGTGAAAGGTGTACGGAATTATTTCGAAAGTGCGCGGAAATAAATCAGAAACCCGCGGAATTCCAGCCCAAGTTCACGGAATCGAAACCGGAGTCATCCCCCGATCAAAGAACAGAACACCTTTAAAATAACCCTAAAAAAATCTCCAAAACTTTTTCAAAAACCATGTAGGAATTCATCAAATAATGTAGAATTATAAAGAAAAAAGGAGTGATGCATATTGCTTATAAAAGAACTAACTCTTCCTCAAAGACTTATCCTAACGGTAACCTTAAAAAATATTTAAACCGAAATCACCCAATGTATCCAGTAATTGAAAAAGACCTAGCCAAAAGATGGGCAGGCTACTGGGGCGAATTGGCTCTGGCGAACTACATGAAAGAACTGCCTCAAGAAAACTACCTAATCCTCCACGACCTTGAGCTTAAACTCCACGACATCTACTTTCAAATTGATACCCTGCTAATCTCTCAAACCCATATCCTAATCATCGAAGCCAAAAATATCAGCGGAACATTGTATTTTGATAATGTCTTTAACCAGCTCCTCCGAAAAAATCAGGACGGAACAGAAGAATCCTTTGAGGACCCACGAATCCAATGCCGAAGACTGCAATCCCTTCTACGAAGATGGCTAATCCTACATCAGCGCCATTTGCTTCCCATCGATTACCTTATTTTTTTCAAAAGCGCCAATAAAACTATATTGAAAACCAGCGGTACCGGTACAGACCTTACAAGAATTTGCAAAGGAAGAGACCTTTTCAGTAAAATTGAAGACACCGAAAAGCGATTCCAACAAGTTAAAATCCAAGCCTCTAAAAGGAATGAAATCGCCCAATTCCTATTGAGCCAGCATACTCCAAAACCAATCGATATTTTACAAGAGTATAATCTCACCGTGACAGACCTTCTCCTAGGTGTCCCTTGCCCAAATTGTACCCACATTCCAATGCATTACCAAACGGGAAAATGGATCTGTCCAAAATGCGGCTCAACCTCCAAAGAAGCCCATATCGAGGCACTCATTGATTATTTCCTCTTGATTAAACCAACCATCACAAACCGCGAATGCCAGACCATCTTCCACATTCCCAACTCAGACATCTCGAGAAATCTATTAATCTCCCTCAACCTTCCAACTTCCGGTCATACAAAAAAGCGAGTGTACCATCAATGGCCCGGTACTAAAGGTTATCTAATGATAGCAGATAAAATCATCGCCCAGCATCAATTCCAGAGAAGGTGATCCATACATGAGATTTATCCAAAAAGACAACCTCATAATCCCAAGTAAAACAAAAGAGGATTCCCTGCCGATCTCAGCTATCACAACCATCCCGACACCAAGGCTTAACCCGGCATTCTCCTACAACTCTGAACTCCAGCAACTCCTAACAGGTAAACAGCTCCTCCTCGACGACCTCCCCTTCCCGCTTTCCGACATTCAAGAACACTATGAAAATGGCTATCTTACCTACCGAAAAGGAATCGAAAAAAACGGAAAACAATCCATCTGTGCCCGTTGTGGCAACAAGAATCCGCACTGGTTTGCTGCCTTTCCATGCGCTAGATGCGGTGAGACGTGTCTATATTGCCGCAGCTGCCTGGTGATGGGAAGAATCAGTGAATGCACGCCGCTCATTGGCTGGAACGGCCCAGCCCCTGAATTTCAGATCCCAGCCCAAATCATGGCCTGGGAGGGGACACTTTCCGAAGGTCAGAAAGTGGCATCCGACCATGTTGTCGAGGCGATCCACCAAAACGAAGAGCACCTCATCTGGGCCGTCTGCGGGGCAGGCAAAACCGAGGTCTTGTTTGCTGGAATCGATTCCGCACTTGCCGAGAAAAAAAGAATTTGTATTGCCACGCCAAGAACGGATGTCGTCTTAGAACTCACCCCCAGATTAAAAGCGGCCTTTCCCAATATCCCGATTGCCTCCCTTTACGGCGGGAGTGAAGACCGCCACCTTTTTGCGCCTCTGACGATTGCGACCACCCATCAGCTCCTTCGTTTTTACCATGCCTTTGAGACAATCATTCTAGATGAAGTAGACGCCTTTCCATATACAGTGGAAGAGTCGCTTCAGTATGCAGCCGTACAGGCACGAAAACCAGTTTCCGCGATGATTTACCTTACTGCGACTCCCAATGCTAAATGGCAAAGAGAATGCCGCACAGGTAAAAGGGCGTATACGACCATTCCGGCCCGATTTCACCGCAAGCCGCTCCCGGTCCCGTCTTTCGTTTGGTGCGGTAACTGGCAAAAGCAGCTTCAAAAAGGAAGGCTCCCGCTCAATGTGATTAAGTGGGTCAAAACCAGAATCCAGGCTGACAAACAGACATTAGTATTTTTTCCTCATATCCCGTTGATGGAAAAAGCATTGACCATCTTACGAAAAATTCATCCTGCGATCGAAGCGGTTCATGCCGAAGACCCTGACCGAAAAAGTAAGGTGCAAAAAATGCGCAACAATCAAGTTCTAATGCTCCTTACTACGACCATCCTTGAGCGAGGGGTTACCTTTCCGAATATCGATGTAGCTGTTGTGGGAGCAGAGGACTCTATTTTTACCGAGAGTGCCCTCGTCCAAATTGCCGGCCGCGCAGGGCGGAGCAAGGATCATCCAACTGGGGTTGTGACCTTTTTTCATTACGGAAAAACCGAAGACATGCTAAAAGCGAGAAGACAGATTGTCACGATGAACCGAGAGGGACTTATCAAAGGACTACTTGATAAATAGGGGGCTGTTTAAATGAATCTATTTCAGCAAGAACGTTGTCTTTATTGCCACAAGGTAATTATACCTGATGTGAGTTGGCATACATTATTCTCACCAGAAAAGGAACCCCTTCTATGCCCGACTTGTCAGGGAAGACTGGAGAAAATAGCAGGAGAAACCTGCTGCATTTGCAGTCGGCCTTTTCACCACTTAGATGGACAATTTCGTGACGGGGACATCTGTCATGATTGCACCCGCTGGGAAGAGGACCCTGACTGGCAGGGCTTTCTTAAAAAGAATCATTCTCTTTACCTTTACAACCAATTTTTAAAAGAGCTGATCGCCGTGTACAAATTTCGCGGTGATTATGTATTAGCGAAGGTATTTGCTGAACTTTTTAAAAAAGAAATAACTAAAATTAACCCAGATTTACTCATTCCTATTCCTTTAAGTGAAGAGCGCCTGTATGAACGCGGCTTTAATCAGGCAGCGGCGCTCCTAACCTTTTCGGGCTTCCAACCGGACCATATCCTTACGCGGGTTCATTCTGAAAAACAATCGAAAAAATCACGAGCAGAGCGGATCCATATCCCGCAGGTTTTTAAAGTCGATCCAGACGGTGAAATACAGGGAAAAAGGATTTTGTTAGTCGATGATATTTACACAACCGGCTCGACACTAAGACATGCAGCTAAACTTCTAAAAGGGGCGGGGGCAGCGAGCGTCCAATCGTTCACAATTGCAAGGTAGACTCGAACCCCGTCGCCCTTTGAATTCAGAATCTCATCCTAAGTGCCTTTTGAGCATTTTCAATATCATGACCGAGAAGAAGCCCTAGATCATAGGCAGGATAGTAGCCATGCTTGTGCATATAGTTAAAGACTCTCTCGTGCCCATGAATTGCTCCCGTTAGTTGATTTGTAAAGGTTCTTCGCAATGCAGGTGTGGCTGTTTCAGTAATGGCAGTGGCAAGATTTCGCACCATTGTTTTTGATAATGCCAACAGATCGCCGGCGAAGAAGCCGATATCTTGGCGGACTTCTTCCTCTTCACGTCCTTGATAGCCTTGGGCGGAAGGGTAAAATTTCAGTAATTCGTGTAGGTTTTTTTCAAGGTCCTGAATACATAAACGGTATAATTCTCTAAGTTCGGTATCAGTAACTTTATTGATCGACATTTTCAGTTTCATTAATCCTAGGGATTGAAAAGCCACCATTTCGTGTAATTCCAAGGTCTCATGCCAGGCCAGCTTTTTCCTATTTTCCTGTTCCATGATTCGCATCCTCCATTCATGTTCACATCACTGTAACGTATTCCCTAGGCTTATTAGTGGCAAATTGTCCTCCAGAATAATAAAATAAATATATGAATAACCATTCATTTTAGAAAAAACAACCTAGTAAAGTCAATGTCTGTATTCCTTATTGACACTATTTCCCTATTATTTTTGTCAAAAATTCGACAAAATTATTGTTCTGTTTTAGCAGGAATCTCATAGGGTAAAATAGAATTGTATTTACATAGCCTTAACAAAAGGAGGAGTCCACATGAAATACAACGTACGTGGCGAAAACATTGAGGTTACTCCAGCAATTAGAGAGTATGTTGAAAAGAAGATTTCTAAATTAGAGCGTTATTTTACTGAGGCACCTGATGCAAAGGTGAACGTGAATCTTAGATTCAATCAAGATAAATCTTCAAAAGTTGAGGTCACTATTCCACTGCCGCAATTAGTATTACGCGCTGAAGAAACAAACGTTGATATGTATGCAGCGATTGACTTGATTACTGACAAACTTGAACGTCAAATCCGTAAGCACAAAACAAAAGTAAACCGTAAATTCCGTGAAAAAGGGGAACCTTCTTTCACTTTTGTAGCAACTGAAAGCCCTGAGGCTCTCGAGTATGATGAAGAAGATCTTGAATTAGTCCGTACTAAGCGTTTTGATTTGAAACCAATGGACAGTGAAGAAGCGATCTTGCAAATGAACATGTTGGGCCACAGCTTCTATGTATTCACTAATTCTGATACTAATCGTACAAATGTTGTTTATAAGCGTAAAGATGGCCGTTATGGCTTAATTGAAGCACAGTAAACTTGATAGCAGGAACGCTGCTCCTTTGCGGAGCAGTGTTTTTTTATAAAAACGCAAAAACGGAGGTTACATCATGACATTTTCAATCGTTGGCTATGACCCATCTGAAAAAGAATGGGGAATTGCCGTGCAGTCTAAGTTTTTAGGAGTAGGTGCAGTAGTTCCTTGGGCAAAAGCAGGTGTGGGTGCAGTTGCGACTCAGTCTTATGCCAATACGGCTTTTGGTCCAAAAGGACTTGAATTAATGGCCCAGGGAAAAACAGCGCAAGAAGTACTTGAATTACTAATTGCGGACGACCCTGAGCGAGAGATGCGCCAGTTCGGCTTAATTGATGCGGCTGGAAATGCTGCTAGCTTTACTGGTAAGGAATGCTATGATTGGGCAGGCGGGCTCACAGGGGCTCATTTTGCCGCACAAGGAAATATTTTAGTGGATGAAAAAACTGTGAACGCGATGGGGCGCGTGTTTGAAGAGACCGAAGGAACACTTGCAGCAAGATTGCTTGCAGCATTAGATGCTGGGCAAGAAGCCGGCGGGGATAGCAGAGGCAAGCAGTCGGCGGCGCTATTGGTAGTAAAGGAAGCTGGCGGCTACGGCGGCTTTAATGACCGCTTTGTGGACCTCCGCGTGGATGATCATCCTGACCCCATTAAGGAATTAATCCGCCTCTATCAGCTTCAGCAATTATATTTTGCGCTATCAAAACCGGAGAGGATCGTTTCGGTTGAAGGGAAGGTAAAAGCGGAGTTAATTGTACAGTTGGGAAGATGGGGCTATTTAACGGGTGATATGATTGGAATCGAGGAAGTTTATCGTGCGTTAACCAACTTTATTCATACAGAAAACTTTGAAATGAGAGAACAGCCAACAGGATTAATTGACTTAGAGATTTTAGAATATATGAATAGGAACTAATAAAAATAGAGTTGTCCCCATGTGGATAACTCTATTTTTATATACTTATCCACAAAATTCTGAATGTTATACACATTAATCACAAGTGTTATATAAAATATGTGTATAAAGTAGATTGTCTATCCTGAGAGAAGGGGAGGGTGGTTGATTTCTATGAAAACTTCTCCTATAAAACAAAGTTCAGGTATTTCATTTGTGAATTGTCTAAAGGGATTAACCCTATTAGACAAAATCGCTTAGTGTTTATCAAAAACTGTTCAATATAGAGCCCCTATAAGACAAAACTCTTGTGATTTATGGCAAATTGTCCAATAGAAGCACTCTAATAGACAGAAACCTTGTGTAGCCAAAGTAGATTGTCCAATAGATGCGCTTCTATCGGACAAAACTCTCGAGAATTCTAGAAAACTGTCCAATAGAGGTATTCAATAGAAAACGGAATAATACAAAAAGATGGCCAGCGACAAAATCGCTGACCGAAAATACAAAATCTATAAGAATTGTCCAGCACCAGCCCAAGCGGCTAGTGTGCCGCCATCTTCTTATTATTTCCCAGCGCCACAGCAGTTTTTATACTTCTTACCACTGCCGCAGATACATGGGGCATTACGGCCGACATCCAGCTGCTTCACTTTTGGCTTCTGCTTCACTGGTTCGCCGTCTTCCTTCGGATTCACAGCTTGGCCTTTCGCCACCTCTTGACGCTCGAGGTTATTGCGAATTTCCGCCTTCATGATATACATGGCTGTTTCATCTTCGATCGATTGAATCATCGCTTCAAACATTGCGAATCCTTCATGCTGGTATTCACGAAGCGGATCGATTTGTCCATAAGCGCGCAGATGGATTCCTTGACGAAGCTGATCCATGGCATCAATATGGTCCGTCCATTTAGAGTCAACCGCTCTTAATGTGACAACCTTCTCGAATTCACGCATCTGCTCAGGGAACAGAATCTGTTCCTTCTCCTCGTAGCGCTCCTTGACTTTTGCAAAAATCGCTTCAACGATTTCTTCCGGCTCTTTGCCCTTTAAGTCATCTACCGTGATATCACCTTCATGAAGAAGGGTAGCCTGAACGTATTCGACAATCGCTTGCAGATCCCATTCTTCCTCATCCTCATGACGAGGGGCATGAACATCGACATTCCGCTCAATCGAGTTTAGAATCATCTTCTGAACGATGTCGCGAAGGTTTTCAGATTCTAGTACCTCATCACGCTGCGAGTAAATGATCTCACGCTGCTGACGAAGGACATCGTCATATTGTAAGAGCTGTTTACGGGCATCAAAGTTATTGCCCTCGACCCGTTTTTGCGCCGATTCCACGGCACGGGAAACCATTTTACTTTGGATTGGCTGAGTGTCATCCATACCAAGTCTTTGCATCATCGCTTTCATATTGTCAGAGCCAAAGCGGCGCATCAATTCATCTTCCATTGATAGATAGAATTGAGTTACACCAGGGTCCCCTTGACGCCCGGAACGTCCACGAAGCTGGTTATCAATCCGCCGGCTTTCATGACGCTCGGTGCCAATTACCGCGAGACCGCCAAGTTCGATTACACCCTCACCAAGCTTAATGTCTGTACCACGACCGGCCATGTTGGTCGCAATCGTAACGGAACCCTGATGACCTGCTTCAGCAATGATTTCTGCTTCCCGTTCATGGTTTTTCGCATTCAAGACATTATGTTGAATGCGTTTCTTGGATAAATAATTGGAAATTAATTCGGATGTTTCAATCGCGACGGTACCAACCAGCACTGGTTGTCCCTTTTGATGGCGTTCGGCAATATCTTCCACCACTGCACGGAACTTGCCGTCCATCGTGGCGTAAATTAAATCCGCACGATCATCACGGGCAATCGGTCTATTTGTTGGAATCACAATAACATTCATATTATAAATGTTCCGGAATTCCTCTTCTTCCGTTTTCGCTGTACCGGTCATACCGGCTAATTTTTCATACATACGGAAGTAGTTTTGGAACGTAATCGTTGCCATCGTCATGCTTTCATTTTGAACCTCAAGACCTTCTTTTGCTTCAATGGCCTGGTGCAGGCCTTCGCTATAACGGCGGCCCTTCATCAAACGGCCCGTAAATTGGTCAACGATGACAATCTCACCGTCTTGAACAACGTAATCAATATCCAGGTGCATGCTGACATTGGCTTTTAACGCCTGGTTAATATGATGGTTCAACGTAACATGGGCCATATCGAAGAGGTTTTCAATGCCGAATGCTTTTTCAGCTTTACTAATTCCTTCTTCGGTGAGCATGACGCCCTTTGTTTTCTCGTCATAGCTGTAATCTACTTCTTTTGTCAACGTCCGCACAAACGCATTTGCTTGGATATAAAGCACAGCTGATTTCTGGGCTGAACCAGAGATAATCAATGGTGTACGGGCTTCGTCAATTAAGATGGAGTCAACCTCGTCAATGACCGCATAAAAAAGCGGGCGCTGAACTTTTTGCTCTTTATAAAGGACCATATTGTCACGAAGGTAGTCGAAACCAAATTCGTTGTTTGTTCCGTAGGTAATATCAGCTGCATAGGCAGCCTGTTTTTCTTCGCTATCCATACTGTTTAAGTTTAAGCCGACAGTAAGGCCTAGAAATTCATACAATTGGCCCATTTCAGTTGCGTCACGGCTAGCCAGGTATTCGTTGACGGTAACAACGTGAACACCCTTACCTGAAATGGCATTTAAGTAAACCGGCATCGTTGCCGTTAATGTTTTACCTTCCCCGGTCTTCATTTCCGAAATGTTACCTTCATGGAGAGAAATACCACCCATTAATTGGACGTGGTAAGGATATAATCCAAGCACACGACGGGCGCCTTCACGGACAACTGCAAATGCTTCCACAAGCAAATCATCAAGTGTTTCGCCTTTTTGATAGCGTGCTTTAAACTCTTCTGTTTTTTCGCGAAGCTGATCATCTGTTAATCTTTCGGTTTCGGTTGCAAGTGTATCAATCTTGGCTGCAAGCTTGTCTAACCGCTTCAACTCGCGTTTGTTCAAATCAAATACTTTATTTAAAATCCCCATACCTGATGAACGCTCCTTTATCTGAGACTAATTCATATTAAATATCCATGTCAAAATGTTCGATAATTTCCCTTTTCATCTTACCATTTACTTTTTACAGTGACAACAATGTTAAGAGCAGAGTAAAAAGGGTGATTCTACTATTATATAGTAACTACTCATCGAACACTAATAAAGCGCTAGCAAAAATTCGGTTTTTCGACAATAATGACAGACTTATGGCACTTTTGTGACCTAGGACACTATTACGTTTATAAATGAATAACGGTTGTATAAATTATAATATTTTTGTATAAAAATTAATAATTAATGATGTTTACACTATTGTAGTAGTGCTAATTAAACCCTTTGAAAACAACATTTATATGTTGTTTTTAGGTAAAAATCAACTGGCGGAAAGTGTGAAAAAATATTCACAAATTGTACATTGGAATATACTCTTACAATGTTAGATACTACCTTTAGAGAGGTTAATATGGAAAATAAATAGAGAAAAAGTCCGAAATGGGAAGGGTGAGTTAATTGGCCATTTGGGGGAAAAAGAAAAATAAAGAAACAGATCCCGATACTAGAGAAAATAGAAAAAAGGTTGGCCTAATCCGCAGACTCTGGCAAAAGTTCAGAGCCATTGACTGGAAGAACCCAGTTAATAGATGGAAGTTATTATTTGTTTCATTAATTGGTTGCATTGTTTTATTTGGCGGTGGATACGGAGTTCTTTCTTTTACCAACTCGCCGTCCTTTTGTTCCAGCTGTCATGAAATGCAGCCGGAATATACGTCTTATACAGCTAGTGCCCACAACCAGATTTCCTGTGTTCAGTGTCATATTAAGCCAGGTACGGTAAATATGCTGACACACAAAATGAAATCGTTAAAAGAAGTTTACTACCACGTTACAGGGGTACCAGAACAGATTGTTCAAACAGAAGAAGAAGCAGTTTCAAGTCAGAACTGTTTACAATGTCACTCGAAAAACCGGCTGGTTACAGCCTCAGGTGATTTAAAGGTAAATCACAAAGGACATATTGAACAAGGGATCCCTTGTATTACCTGTCACTCAGGTGTTGTCCACGCAAAAATGGCCTCTCGCGGAATCAATACAGAAGAGGTTCGCGGTGATTGGACAAAGGCAAGTGCCGAAAAGTTAATGGAAGAAAAATACTTGAGACCGAATATGGGTACCTGTATTGACTGTCACGATAAAGTAAATAATGGCGAAAAGCCTTGGTTAGAAGCTTCTTACAACGTTCCGCCGAACCCTGAAGAAGCAGCGAAAAAAATCGAAGAAAGCAAAAAAGTAACAACCAGTAAAACAACAACTGCTGCGGCAACTGAGAGCGAAAAAACAGCGACTACAAGTGAAACAGAAGCAGCAACGCTGGCAGCACATGATCAAAAAACACAAGACATCATTCTTCAAGCAATTGGTAAGCAGCAAAAAGACGTCAAGCTTTCCATGGCCTGTGAAACTTGTCATAAAAAGGTGAAGGTGCCAAAGAGCCATAAAGTGGCAGGGTGGAGTGGAGCCCACGGCAGCACGGCAATTCAAAGCTTAGACAAGTGTGTAAACTGCCACCAAGATTCTAAGTGGGCCAGAGCTATTCCAAAAGAGGATATTATCTCTCTCCTTAAGATGAAGACGAAAACAAACTATGTACCAAACTTAACAGTTGTAAAAGAACAAACAAGAATCAATAAGTTCTGTAGTGCATGTCACGCAGACCGTCCATCAGGACACGGCACAAGTGATGCATGGTTAACAGGACACGCTAAGAAAGCCTTAACAGCAGATCAAAAAGAAGAATGCTTCGTCTGCCACGACCGGGAAAAACCAGTGGCAGGTTCAACAACTCCAAAAGCACCAACAGATGTTTATTGCCAATACTGTCACAGAACGGGTTTTAAGTCTCCGGTAAAGAACTAATTAAATCATAAAGGAGGGTCGCTTTTATGGATGAGGAGCACAATCAAGAGCTGCCCGCCCCTCCAAAATTTCGCTATAAATTAATCAAAATAGCAACGTTAACTCTGTTGTTTCTAGTCCTTTTGTCCTTTGCAGGGTTATTCGGACTAGAAACAACCTCAAGCTCAAAGGCTTGCACATCCTGCCATGAGATGAAACCAGAGTACTATACGTGGAAAGCCTCTACACACAGCGAGGTTGCTTGTACCAGCTGTCATACGGATGCTGTGTACAAGGATTTAGCGAAAGATAAGGCCCAAGAATTAGTGGCTCAATTAAAAAAACAATCTGAGGGTACTTCAGCAGCACCGATACGTATGCCAAATGAAATACCGAATAGTGCATGTGAATCTTGTCACAATGTTTTTACAAGAGAAGTTACCCCTTCAGGGGATATAGTTATTCCCCATGATAAACATGAAAATAAGGGTGTCGAATGTGTGCAATGTCATAGTGGGGTTGCACATGGAAAAGTAGCAGATCGAAAAATGACCTACACAACAGACTTAGATAAATGGGATAGTCAAGTTGGAACAGAGGCGATGTCAGATATTAAGTTTATCCGGCCGGATATGGATACGTGTATTGAATGCCATAAGGCACGGAAAGTGACAACCGAATGCAGTGCTTGTCATAAAACGGGAATGATTCCAAAAAGTCATAAGAAAGCAGACTTTGCAACCAAGACACATGGAATACAAGCTGCAACTAACTTGCAAAAGTGCAATCAATGCCATAAGGATATGTCAACAGTCCCAATTGAGGGATACGAAGATGTTCCAGCGGTAACCAAGTATCTTAATAAGGATACCGGGACCATTCAAAAGAAAAAGAATCAATACGATTATGCGAAGGAAAATACCTTCTGTAAAGATTGCCACAGTAAACGTCCCGCTAGTCATTCAAGCAGTTGGATGAAGGACCATGGCAATGAAGCATCAAAAAATAAGCAAGAATGTTTAGCGTGCCATAACTACCAACAAGCAGGTGGAGTTAGTACAACAATGGTTGCTTGCGCATCTTGTCATCCCGCCTTGCATAAGGGATTTGATAAAGCAAGGCATCCAATACCACTGGCAGAAAAGCAAAGTGTTACTGAGAAATGTTATACCTGTCATGTAAAAAATAAATGCACAGCCTGTCATAAATAATAGGCGGGTACATTGCTAGATTAGGAGGGTTCGTATGGAAGCTCAAGAACATCCACTCAGTCAAGAAAAAGAGACACGTACAAAAAAAGAACCTAATAAGAAAAAAAAGAAATCAAAAAATGAAAAATTTAAATGGTGGCAAACTCTTCTCCTATTAACACTGACCTTAGTTATCTCAGTTGGAGCAGGATACTATGTGAGCAGTAAATATTTATGGTCAAGCTACGATAAGGACCAACTAAAGCAGCAATTACAAAGCGCAAAAGATACTGTTGATAAAAAGCCTAATGACCCGAAATCCTACGTAAGCCTGGGTTATGCGTATTTCTTAAATGGGGAGAACGATGAAGCCATTAACCAATACAAGATTGCGCTAGATTTAGATAAAAATGATTTTGATGCTTACTTCAATCTAGGACTTGTCTATAACAAAGAAAATCGCCTTAATGACTCAGTGAAAATGGCGCAAAAGGCAACGGAAATATCTCCAAAAGACTACAAAGGATTTCTATTAAAAGGAATGTCTTACCGAAAACTTAAGATGTATAGCGATTCCATTGAGGCATTAAATGAAGCTAATAAATTAATGCCAGGAAATACAGATATACTTTATGAAATTGGTCGTGTTGCGGAAGACCAAGGTGATAAGAAGAATGCGGAAGAAATCTACAAAGACGCACTAAATTACGACCCTATGTACAAACCAGCCTTAGAAGGGCTCAAGAGAATCGGCAAAAAATAGCTAACAAGGGGTGAAAACCAGTGAAGAAAAAAACCGTGTACATCTGGATGAGCGGAATAGTTATCTTAGTAATAGCGGCGTTTACTGCAATCTATTTTCTAAATATGGAGTCAACTGTAAAAAAGGCATCAAATGTGATTGACCCTAACTCTCCTCCAACCTTTAGTCAGCTTTTTTACGGTGATTTTGATAATGCGCTAGACAAGCCAATGGATGTTACTAAAATTGGAGAATTTATCTATGTATCAGATACAAACAATAAGCGGGTTCAAGTTTTTGACAGTTCAGGGTCACCTGTCTTTAAGTTTGGTAAAGAAGGCGAAGGTAAAGGTGAATTTAAATTTCCATACGGGATTGCCGGGGATAAAAAAGGCAATGTCTATGTAGCGGATTTATATAACGGTAAAATCTCAATATTTGATCCTAAAGGCAAATTCATTAAATACTTTGATGATAAAGAAAAACTAATAAAATCGCCTGCTGGAATAAGAATCTTTGATGAAAAATTATATGTAACAGATGTACAACAAAACAAAGTATTTGTATTAAACCTTTCTGGAAAGAAGCTAGAGGAAATTAGTACTGGTGCGACTAAGGATGACACATTTAAAGCACCGAATGCGATTGCCTTAGATAAAAAGACAGATGAACTGTTTATCTGTGATTCAGGAAATCAGCGAGTGCTAGCTTATGATAAAAAAGGTAAGTATCTACGAACTATTAATGGTTCTAAAGATGGTAAAGGTTCTTCCGTTTTTGTTAATCCACGTGGAATTGGTGTTGACTCGAGAGGTGTTCTCTATGTAGTGAACAATTTATCTCATACGATTTATGGATTTAATGAAAAAGGTGAGCAAGTCTTTACGTTTGGCTCTATGGGAGACCAAAATGAACAATTCTATCTTCCTAATGGATTATATGTTGATGATAATGACCGGGTCTATATCACCGATACGTTAAATCAACGTGTGGCCTTATACTATTAAACTATCCTTATTTAAGGAGGTGGTGCTTGAAATTAGGGTAATGAGATAATTTCATAGTTTACATTAAAGAGAGAGAAAAAGAGAAAAAAAGAGAGTTTCAATGGGAGGTTTTTTGGAATGAGTAGGATTAAATTAAGCTTTTCATTCCTGCTAACATTAATGTTAGTAGCAATGTTTAGCATTGTGGTTTCCGCTGCGCCAGATAATGGAAATACTCCAAACAGCTATAACCCAGCTGTAACAGGAAAAGGCACAGACGTAAAAGCTGGCGTACAAACAACTGATACTGGCAAAGACAACAATATAACTAATGCCAACAAATCTGGGTCGGGAGTAGGAACTAACGATGGTTCTACAGTAGGGCAGGTTCTTAAATCTACTGGATTAAAGAAAGCTGATGGAACTCACAACCAACGAACACACGGCGAATACATGAACAACACCAACTCTTGTGCTAGCTGTCACCAAACACACACTGGTGCATCTGCTGGTTTATTGTTCAAAGATGGCGAATATGCAACATGTACTGCGTGCCATGACGGTACATTAGGATTCTATAACGTTATGACAGGCTCTAACTCTGCTGGTACTTTCGGCGGAACTCATGATGGTAACATGTCTGCTCACTTAGCTAACGGTACTGTTAAATTAAGTGCTGCCCCTGGAGGAAACAACGCTGCTGTAAGTGAAGCTACTTCAACAAGAGGCGGAGAATGGACAGAAGAATTCACTTGCGCAAACTGTCACGCACCGCATGGTTCTTACTCTGACCGTTTATTACACGAAGATCCAAACGGAATGGGTAACACTCTTATTAAAGACGGTGGTAAAAAATTAGAAAACGCTCCGGTTGTTGATAAGGATGATATTTCTAACTTCACAACTAAAGTTGCTGCAGGAAACATCACTTACAAAGATGCAGCTAAAGTAGACCAAACAGCTAACTATATTGTTTTCCGTTTTAATATTGGTGATACTTTACAACCAACAAACGCTGATTACACTGCAAAAGGATTAAAAACTGGTGACGTAGTTCTTCAATTAATGAAATGGGTTCCTAAATTAGACCATGATGGCAATGAAATTGCAGGATCTACGTATGTAATTGATACTGACCCATGGTTACATGAATATGACTTTGATACTGCTCATACTAAACACTATTGGACTGCATTCTATGATGGTACAGTATTTCAAAATACCGATAGTAGCAATAAAACAACTTATAATGAAGACCCAGCGTTCTTAGGTAAGTATGTTGACAAGGTTTCCACTGACAGCTTAAAAGCTGGTGAAAAATTAGGCTCAGGCTTCCTGGGTGTAAGAGCTGATGGTGTTGCTAATTCAGCAGCAACTAAGTTAACAACTGCTGTTAATGGAGTTACTTTCGGTAATATTGCACGTGGTTATGTTGTTAAGTTAGCTAAAGTAATGCCTGCTGCAGGTTCTACAGATGATATTAACAACGTTTACTCAACAGATGTATCTGCTCTATGGGCAAGCAAAAAGGCTGATGGTACAACTAACGCTGCCTATGTAGCAAACCGTGGGGTTGCGATCTCTACTTGGTGTGCTTCTTGTCACACTGACTACCTTGCTTCTTCTGGTAAAGAGACAGGAACATTTGACCATGCATACCGTCACACTACAAATTCTGACACTTACACTTGCGTACGCTGTCACTATGCTCACGGAACTGACGTAACTATCATGCGTGATGCTCGTGGTTTAACTTATGATGATATTATGAAGGATACAACTAACTATCCATTCACTGGTGCGACTGATCGTGCAGCTGCTGTTAAAGATTATCTATTAGATAAAAACCCATCTTCTGCATTAAAACGTTACACTAACATGGCTGTATGTTGGGGATGTCATACTTCTTCCCACTCTGGTGGTACAAGAAATACAGACACTTACCAATACAACCCAACTCCTGGTGTAGATACAGATCGTAACGGTATTGAGTTTGACTATTAAAAAAAGCCATCAAATAGCCCCACTATTTGATAGCCCTGAATGAATAATTAAGTTATTAAAATGACAGCTCACCTTAGGTGGGCTGTTATTTATTTAAATTGAACCATAAAGTTCACAATATTGTCAATTATGTGGTTCACAATGTTGTCAATTTATCTTCACAGTTCTGTTACCCAATTCACTTTCTAATAAAAGTATAATAATAATGTAGATTACAAGAAAAAATCATTTAAATATTTATTACCTTGTTAACTTTTATACATTATAGAAATTTAATTTCAGCATTTATGTCAAAGCAAAAAAAGGAATGGCCATCCATGATCTCAAATAATCCAAGAAATAAAATGCTAATTTTTTTTATTGTACTTATATTTTTTCTTCTATCAACCACCATACCCTCAATTGCATCCGCAGAAGAACAGATTCCTATTACGGATTCTCCACAGGCTGATACAGTTGATAAACCTCCGGCTACGGCTGATCAAACAACTCTTGTTACAGAACCAGCGGTTGTTGTAACAACGACTGAAGCCACCGATAAAATTAAGCCTTCAATATTCGTAAAAAGCATTACGCTGCAAGGTGATGGGATAACTGTTGCTGGAACAGTTTTAGACAATCAGCCGGCCACTGAACCATTAGCTTTGAATATTATTTATCCAGACGGCCATAAAGATGCTTTAGTCCCTAATTCGGGGGCCTGGACATTTAAGACAGCTGTCACAGCAAAACTTAATCGATATAAACTAGAGGCAATCGATGCCGCTAATAATACCGCAGAAGTTTTTGTACAACGTCCTTATATTAAATCTATTACTATGAATGTCTTTAAATATAAGCAGAAGGATTATGAAGGCGCTGAGCCCTATAAAGTAGAAGATGTAACTGCAAATATTAATATACTTGATAAAGATGACATCACCCGAGTATCTTTAAATCAAACCATAATAATAGAACTAAGCGACACATTAACTTATCCGATTGATAACAATCATAATCCTTTTATCATTTATGATAAAAACAAACAAGAAGTTCCATTCGACGTTGACTTTACACCTTCATCTAATAAAATAACACTTACAAATAAAGCTGCGCTGAATCCTGGTGAAACTTATTACTTAAGGTTTAACCCAAGCCTAATCAGTGTTAATTATAATGATGGTACTAGAAAACTAGTTGATGATTTGACTAACCCGTTTTATTCTGTTACCAAACAATTTACAACGGTTAGTAATGCAGCAAAAAACTTCGCGGTTAACGGATATACCGTTCAGGAAATGAATAACCTACAACAACTGCCACATGGGGAATACAACAATAATGTCAATAACTGTGCGATTTGCCATAATACTCACGAGGGTGCAAATAGTAGTTTGGAAGATAAAGATATTGCAGAAGGATACTGTTTGACCTGCCATGATGGAACAACAGGCCCTAAAATGGTAAACTTTGATTCATCCATAAAATCGAGGCATGAAACACAAAAAATCACCGAACACGATACGAAGTCTGGATCCTGTACAGCCTGTCATAATCCACATTTAACTTGGAGTGAAGACAACCCTAATTTGCTTATTGATCACTATGTATATAATCATAAAGCAGAAGATACTTGGGAAGGCAATTTAGTTGGGAAAATTGACAGCAATGTTCAAATGTGCGAAGCCTGTCATGGCAGATTTACCTATTCCTATAAGTCCTTAGCAGAGAAAAGTGGCGGTTATAATGTCCTTCATTATCGACAAGAGACTACTGCAATTGGGAATATATCAGAAACTCAAGATGTGAAAAATGTGGATGATTACAACTTGTGTTTTACTTGTCATAATAGTGAAAAGGAAACAAAAGATGGTACTAAGGATATCCTAACCTATTATACTAATGATGATTCCAAACATATCATGTCAGCTTTGGATGGAAGTAAACTAAATGGTCAGCTTCCTTGTTCAGAATGCCATGATACACATGCATCGCAAAATATATTTTTATTAAAAGATAAACTAGGCCATGAAAATCAGCAAACATTTATTTTAACCAAAATAGGTGATTGGACAACCCAAAAGAAACGTGATTATTGTTTAACTTGTCATAATGGTGAAACAGTCCTTTTCGGTGTAACAGGAAAAGCTATCTATGATGAAACGGGTCAATCACTCATTACCACGAACGATACAGTAAAAGCAGCACATGCAAGGGATAGAATAGATGTGGATTGCTCTACTTGTCATAGCAATAGTAAGTCATTTACCGAAGCTGTGCATGCGCCAGTAATATCAACACGATAAAAATCGAGGGGTTATAGCCTCTCGATTTTTTAATAGGCTAAAGCATAAAAAGCCTTCAGGCATTCCTAATGGAGCCGAAGGCTTTTTCCATTCTATTTATTTACCCTTCAACCATTCCCTCAACCCATCAACCTTCTTCCACAAATGCAAATGCATATCCGCATACACGATCGCTTCATTCTCATCCCCAAAGCCAAAATAGTCAGGAGGATAAGCAGGCAGTCTTTTTTTACCAGTTAAATACGGAACCACATACTTGTTTTCCTTTTTGGCACCCTTCAAAAGCATTTCAGCTTTAGCCGAAAACCCATGTTCAATTAACTCCAATAAAAGCCGGTTATATAAAGATTGGGCGGTGGTCTCCTCATATTGTTCCAGAATCGCATGAGCCTTTGCAAAATCTCCTAAATCCATATAAGCAACAAACAAAGAGTAACGGACCCCCTGGTTATCCATTGGATTTAATTCAAGCAATTCTTCATATTGCCGAGCCGCCTGGTCTATTTTTCCCAAAAGCGAAAGGGCTTCGGCATAATGGAGTTTGGCGTGCATAAATGGTCTTGTTTCGACCAATCCCCAAAAATAGCCCTTGTTTTCTTTGAAAAAGTCCTTACCAAGCTCACGTTCACCCGCCTGTATCCCTTTTTCATATAATAAAATCGCTTCTTCTAAGCTCTTTGTCTTTTCAGCAAGAATCACATAGGCATCGACACAATTCGGATTTAGTTTTAATGCATCCTCCGCATATTTATAACGCTGCTTTCCGTCTGATTGCAAGGCATCATAAATCAAGTTACGAGCCCGCTCCTCATCACGCCTGGAAATCTTTCGTACGGTGGTTTTCTTCGTTGGTTTGTCCGCCCCAGGTGGAAAGATTGTCAGATTAGGACCAGCTGCAGTATTTTTTTCAGCTTGAGAACCTTTAGGAAACTCAATAACAGGTGCCAGTTGCCCCTTAGGCAGGACAAACGTATCATCCTTACCCACATTGGCCAACCCGAAAAACTCGCCAATTTCCTCCTCTAATTCGAATTCCAAATCAGACACAACCGAGGATATACTGCGGGCAGAAACTCCGTATTGCTGGGCCAGCTCCTTTTGCGTTACGGTTTGGTCCAATGGAGTGATCGTCGACAATAAGTAATGAAGGGCAGCTACATAAATATTAGGATTTTGGATTCGCTTTTGTTTCTTTTTGCAGAATTGATACCAGAGAATAATGCCCGTATCTAAGACAGGAGGGGGCAAATCATTTTCAAGTTGCTTCATAAAAAGATCGGCTACTTCCTTGTAAATAGGAGCAGGCCAATCCATCTCGTCTACTTCCAACAAACTGCCTATCATAGGGAGCTCAGTTACTATGTCTATAAAGAAGTCGGTCAAATACTCCTGTGGTGAATCATAATCAGCATCAAGACTACTTTCCTCAATGTAGGAAATAGCAAGGTCTGGGTTGAGGCCTGGCAGGTCTAAGGGTGCCGGAAAGAAGACATATTGTTGCTCAAATGGAAGCAGGATCCCAACAATAAATGATCCTTCCTCCACCTGAAGGGAATCGGTTAGGTTAATCGTCCCAAGGTGTTCCGACGTGAACCCATCTTCGATCGTCAGTTTGTTTTCATCCACAGCGATTACTTTTCCGGCAATGGTTCTGGCTTCCGTCCATGTTTGTAAAATATGCTTTAACTTAGGTCGTTTTATTTTTCCAGCTTCGGCTTGAATGAATTTTTCCAGGATCGTCTCCCCATCGTCCAGCCCTTCAAACAAGGAGAACCAAATGGAGTGCATCATTTCATAGAATTCATGCTCCTCGTCATTTACGATGTCGCTACTTGCTTCTAATACTTCAAAATCTTCCGCCATTTCATCTCCAAAGTGATAGTAAGCGAAATGGAGGAATTGTTTCTGCAGCACATCTATTTCGTTTTCAAGGACTTCGGTGATGGAAATGGCATCCGTTGCTCCGCAGCACTTTTTATACTTTTTCCCACTCCCGCAAGGACAAGGTTCATTACGGTTGATTTTCTCCATGCTCCTTATCTCCTTTTCAATAGTATCGCCCACATTTGGTAGTTCCTTTTCTATGTATAAGTTTGGAGCTATGTCCAGTTTATTCTTATTTTATAGTACCATCTTTAACACATTGAAATATATAAATACTAAGGATATTTAATGGATTTTTACGATTTAATCCGAGCTGATGTGTGGGGAAGACTTTTTGAAAAAGTATGAAATAAATCGTCTAATTTTGAATTTAATCAGGTTCTCACGCTATAATGGATAGGGACTAGCTAATTAAATAAAGATGATAAACAATTTTTATAGAGGTGAAGAAAATGGAATTAGCAGAAATTCGGAATGAACTTGAGAAAACAGCTAAGACATTAGCGGACTTTAGGGGGTCTCTTTGACCTTGAAAATAAAGAAGCCAGAATCGCACAGCTAGATGATGAAATGCTTCATCCTGATTTTTGGAATGACCAAGAGAAGGCGCAGGCGGTTATCAGTGAAGCGAATGGGTTAAAAGATCAAGTGAATGAATTCATGGAACTAAATGACTCTTATGAGAATCTAGAGCTGACCTATGAACTTGTCAAAGAAGAAAATGATGAAGAATTGCGGGCTGAGCTCGAAGAAGAGCTGGAACAACTAACCACCCGGTTAAGCCAATTTGAGCTCCAGCTTCTTTTGAGTGAGGAATATGATAAAAATAATGCCATCCTCGAGCTCCACCCCGGTGCAGGCGGGACGGAATCACAGGACTGGGGTTCGATGCTGCTGCGGATGTATACCCGCTGGGCGGAGAAGAAGGGCTTTAAGGTGGAAACGCTCGACTATCTTCCTGGTGATGAGGCTGGCATTAAGAGTGTGACTTTGGCGATTAAAGGTCATAATGCCTATGGTTATTTGAAGGCAGAAAAAGGGGTTCACCGCCTTGTACGGATTTCGCCGTTTGACGCATCCGGCCGCCGGCATACTTCGTTTGTTTCCTGTGAAGTCATGCCTGAGTTTAATGAAGAAATTCAGGTCGAAATTCGCACCGAGGATTTAAAAATTGATACGTACCGTGCAACAGGTGCAGGTGGACAGCATATCAATACAACCGATTCAGCTGTGCGGATTACCCACCTGCCGACAGGAGTGGTCGTGACCTGCCAATCGGAACGTTCACAAATTAAAAACCGTGAGTCAGCGATGAAAATGCTAAAAGCGAAGCTGTATCAGCGGGAAATTGAGCGCCAGGAACAAGAGCTCTTGGAAATCCGAGGTGAACAGAAGGAAATTGGCTGGGGCAGCCAAATCCGTTCTTATGTCTTCCATCCTTATTCCATGGTAAAAGACCACCGGACGAGTACAGAGAGTGGAAATGTGCAAGCCGTGATGGACGGAGATTTAGACCAGTTTATTAATGCCTATTTGCGTTCAAGAATTTCATAATTATAAAAAAGCTTTTGCCGATTTGCTTGGCAAAAGCTTTTTTGTGGTTAGTAGTTTGTTGTATCCGCCAGAAAGCTTTGAAATCGCCAGTAAAAAGTGGTTATCCGCCAGAAACGAGCTGCTATCCGCCAGTAAGCGGCCGTTAAGCGCCAGAGAAGTGGAGTTATCCGCCAGTTAAGCGTGGAGTCGCCAGTAAATAACTGCTATCCGCCAGAAACAAGCGGCTATGCTCCAGTAAGCGGCCGTCAAGCGCCAGTAAATAGAGTTATCCGCCAATAAGTCAAGCACCCTCCCAAAGACAATGCCCTAAATGAATATCAAATACCCTTTCATGAAAACACAAACAACGGTAAATGCTAAACCTAGCTAACTGTTCACTGCACTATCACTTTATCGCGTTAACTAAATGCCATTTACACCATTATTTATCAAATGCTATACTCACTTTCGGTTCATTTATCTGGATAGAAATAGAGGAGAGTTTGTATGAATGTATTAAGCAATTTAACACACACAGATCCGAAATGGAGAGTAACAGTTGATTATATTTTCGTGTTAGTGGGGGCGGCAATTATTGCCTTAACTTTTAACGTGTTTTTACTTCCTAATCAAGTAGCGTCGGGTGGAGTCAGTGGGATCAGTACGATTTTAAAAGCTGTCTTTGGATGGGAACCGGCCTTTGTTCAATGGGCTTTTAATATCCCGTTATTTATTGCCGGAGTTATATTTTTAGGAAAGCAATTCGGCATCAAGACGCTTGTCGGCACCATCTTTTTGCCGTTTGTGGTTTACTTGACGAAACACCTTGACCCATGGACACATGATGCCCTGCTGGCTGCGTTATTCGGAGGGATTGGCGTAGGTCTGGGGCTTGGGATTGTGTTCCGCGGAAATGCTTCGACAGGCGGGACCGACTTGGCGGCTCAAATCATCAATAAATATACAGGCTTTACCCTTGGGAGATGCGTAGTGATCATTGACGGGTTAATTGTGCTGACGGCTGCGGCTGTTTTTGATATTGAAAAAGGCTTGTATGCGTTAATAGCCCTTTATGTGACAAGCAAAACGATTGACCTTGTTCAGGTTGGCTTTGGCCGTTCGAAAATGGCAATGATCATTACAAATAACCAAGATGAAGTTAGAGAAGGAATCTTGAATAAAATTGACCGTGGCGTGACAAAACTATCAGCATATGGTGGTTTTACAGACCATGAACGGCCAGTGCTTATGTGCGTGGTGGACCAAACGGAGTTCACAAAATTGAAACAATTAGTTAAATCCGTTGATCCATCTGCATTTGTCATTGTGATGGATGCGGCTGAAGTACTGGGTGAAGGTTTCAAACGCGCATAGGGTTGGTATAATAGTACATTGATGGAAACTTTTTCTCAAAAAGGGGGTAAGGTAATGATGAAAAAACTGTTAGCCCTATTACTTGGAACCTCTCTTGTTATGGGACTTGCTGCCTGTGGCGGTGGCAATGACGATAACAAAAAGGATACGTCTAAGGATAATGGAGGCGGCACAACGGAAACAGCAAATGCCGGTGATGCCCAAAAAATTTACGATCAAAAGTGCTCAAGCTGTCACGGCGGTGATATGAAGGGTGCAATGGGTCCGAACTTAACTAAGGTTGGTTCAAAGTATTCTAAAGCTGAAATTCTAGACATTCTTAAAAACGGTAAAGCAGGCGGAATGCCGGCAAAAGTGGTTACGGGCGACGACGCTAATACCATGGCTACGTGGCTTGCAGGAAAAAAATAAAGGAATAAACAAAAACGTTCTGTTAGAGTTCAACAGGGCGTTTTTTTATTTGCTTAATTAATTTAGAATAGTTAGAAATTTGTCAAGATATGTTTCTCTTGAAAAGAAACTGTAATATTTTTACCGTTTTATTAGCGAATTATGATGTTATAATAAAACCAAGCGAGATTATGCACATATTTTTTGTTTTTTTGGCCCAATTTGTAAAAATACGAAGGTTGCTGTCGAACAATCTTCCATAATAGGTGATAATCAATGATAGAACTACTAGATGTATATAAGAAGTATCCGAATGGCGTAACAGCCATTAATGGTATAGATGTCCGAATTAATCAAGGTGAATTTGTTTATGTAGTTGGACCAAGTGGTGCCGGTAAATCAACCTTTATTAAAATGATGTACCGTGAAGAAGTCCCCTCAACGGGTACGATTACGATGAATGGCGTCAACCTTGCCAAATTAAAAATGAAAAAGGTACCGCTGTTTAGAAGGAATTTAGGCGTCGTGTTCCAAGACTTTAAACTCCTCCCGTCCTTAACCGTTTATGAAAACGTGGCCTTTGCCCTTGAGGTTATTGAGGCCCAGCCAAAATTTATCCGCAAACGGGTAATGGAAGTACTAGAGCTTGTTGGCTTAAAGCATAAAATTAAAATGCTGCCAACAGAGCTATCCGGCGGTGAACAACAGCGTGTTTCAATTGCCCGTTCCATCGTCAACTCACCCAAGGTTGTGATCGCGGATGAGCCAACGGGTAACCTGGATCCAGACACATCATGGGAAATTATGAAAATTTTTGAGGAAATCAATAACAGAGGAACCACTGTTGTGATGGCAACGCATAACAGAGAGATCGTCAATACATTAAAACATCGCGTAATTGCTATTGAAGGCGGTAAGATTGTTCGTGATGAGCAAAGAGGTGAATACGGTTATGAAAATTAGAACAGTTGGCCGTCACGCCCGAGAAAGTTTAAAAAGTATTAAAAGAAACGGCTGGATGACCTTTGCGTCCGTTGGTGCCGTTACCGTTACATTAATCCTAGTGGGTGTGTTTTTCGCCATTATGATGAATCTTAACAGGGTAGCACAAACGATTGAACAAGACGTAGAAATTCGCGTGCACATAGACGTTGCTGCTTCTAAACAGGATCAGCAAACGTTAAAAAATGAGATTGATAGTATACCAGAAGTAAAAAGTATTAAATTCTCACCAAAAACGCAAGAACTAAATAACCTCGTTAAGAGTCTTGGTGAGGATGGTAAAGCGTTTAAGCTTTTTGAACAGGATAACCCGCTAAATGATGTCTTTATCGTCAAAACGAAAAATCCTGCTGATACGATGAAAGTAGCGAAGTTGATTGAAAAAGACAACTTTGTCGCAAAGGTCAAATACGGTCAGGGTAAGGTTGAAAAATTATTTAAATTTATCAATGCGGCCCGAAACGTTGGTATTGTTCTTGTCATTGGATTGTTCTTTACGGCTATTTTCTTAATCTCCAATACCATTAAAATTACGATTATTGCGAGACGAAGAGAAATTAAGATTATGAGGCTAGTAGGGGCAACGAATACGTTTATTCGCTGGCCGTTCTTCTTAGAAGGTTTATGGCTCGGCATTATAGGCTCGATTTTACCGATTGTCCTGATATCGATTGCCTACTATCGTGCTTATGATTATATTGGCCCTAAGCTTGCTGGGACCTTTATCAAGATATTGCCGTTTAACCCATTTATGTATCAAGTTTCAGGCATTTTGATTTTAATGGGTGCACTGATTGGTGTATGGGGCAGTGTCATGTCCGTACGTAAATTCTTAAGGGTATAACTTTTTTAAAAGGTAAGAAATTATAATCTACTTTGATAACTGGCCAGCTCCAGCGCCTAGCCCCTCGAGGTCATAAGCCAATCCGTCCAAAAGGTTAAAGTACAACCTTTCGGCCGGCTCGTCTTATGCTTGTCGGGGCTGAACAAGGCGCTTGCGCTTTTCTTAGGAAGGACGATTCATTTGTCCTTCCTTCAATCATGATTAGAGCAGGTAAGCAACGGTTTACCTGTGTATAGAGAGATGGAGGGAACAATCGGTTATGAGGAAATCAGTAGTTACCCTTGCCGTGACGGCAACGGTAGGATTTGGAACTATTTTTGGAGGATCATCTGTAAGAACAGAAGCAGCATCTATTTCCAGCTTAAAAGGTGAGCAGAACAAAATTCAGGAACAGCGCTCCGATATCAATTCCACTATTAATCAAAAAAGCAATCAGATAACTGATCTACAGAATCAGCAAGCAGATGTAAAAAATGAAATTTCTAGATTAGATAAGGCGATTACTGACTCGACTAATAAGATTAATGAAACAACCGCTAAATTAGAAAGCACTAAAGCTGAGATTATGACGCTTCAAGGGGAAATGGAAGTCATTAAAGACCGGATTGAGAAACGTAATATCCTCTTAAAAGACAGAGCACGCAGCTATCAGGAAACCGGCGGGATGGTTAACTATATTGATGTATTAATGGGTTCCACTAGCTTTAGCGACTTTGTGGACCGTGCCAATGCGGTAGTAACGATTGTGCAGGCTGACCAGGCAATCCTCAAAGAACACGAAGCGGATAAGCAGGAATTAGAAACAAAGCAAGAGCAAGTAAAAACAAATCTGGCCAGCATCGAAAAAATGGTCGCTGATTTACAAAAATTAAAACAACAGCTAAATGTACAAAAGGCTGAAAAAGATCAAGCATTAGCGAGCCTTAAGGATCAAGAAAATGAAGTCCACGAGGGCTTAATGGATTTACAAGAGCAGGATGCCCTTCTTGCCGCTCAACAGACAGCGATTCAAAAAGCTATCAAGATGGAGCAAGAAGCCCAAGCGAAAGCGGCTGCCGAGGCAGCAAGAGCTGCAGAAGCTGCTAAGCGTCAGGCGGCAAGCAGCAACAGCAGTAGTACAAGTTCTAGCAGTAGTTCTGGCCGGGTAAGTTCCGGAGCCACTCCTGGTGTATCCAGCGGTTATTGGACACAGCCTGCTGTTGGCTATTTAAGCTCTGGATTTGGAACACGAGGCAGTGAAAGGCACGTCGGTGTAGACATTGCCAATCGTGCTTCCGTGCCGATTGTAGCGGCTGCAGATGGTGTCGTCATACGATCCTATTTATCTAGCAGTTATGGAAACTGTATCTTTGTCTCCCACTCTATTAATGGACAAGTTTACACTACTGTCTATGCCCACATGTCAACACGTTTGGTCGGCAGTGGAGCTGTCGTGAAAAAAGGCCAGCAAATTGGTGTGATGGGTAACACAGGAGATTCAACAGGCCAGCATTTACACTTTGAACTTCATAAAGGTCCGTGGACACAGGATAAGCGTTTTGCGATTAATCCTGTCGGCATTGTGCCATTACCATAGCAGAAAAGGAAGGAACCAACTGGTTTCTTCCTTTTTCGTTGTTCAGGAAGTAGCTTGTGGATAACTGTTATAAAAGGACTGTCGACGTCCAGCTCCAGCGCCTAGCCCCTTGATGGTCTACAGCCAATCCGTCCAAAAGGTTAAAAAGCAACCGTTCGGCCGGCTCGTCTTATGCTTGTCGGGACTGACCATGGCACTTACGCTTTTGTTCCTTCATCCCGCTTTTCTAATCATAACTCGTCCATTCCTTACATATAAGTTAATAATCGGGCAGGAGTTCGGTGGATTTTGACAAATAGATAGGACAGGCATTTTTTTACTTGAGGAGGATTCGGGATGAATCGTAGATGGATGGCCCTGTTAATGACAGGTTCACTGCTGACAGGAGCAGGGGGCACTTATGCTGGAATGACTTATTTTAATAAAACAGATACTGCAGCAAAATTGAAACAGGCAGTCAGCCCTAAAGAACAAGCAGCAGCCTCCGAGGCAAATACAGACAATCTTGAAAAGGTAGAACAGGCCTATGACCTGATTTTAAACCGCTATGTTGAAAAGGTGGACCGGAACCAGCTGGTCGAAGGGGCCATCCAAGGGATGCTGTCCGTTCTAAAGGACCCATATTCGGTTTATATGGACAAGGATACAGCGAAGCAATTTACCCAAACATTAGAATCATCCTTTGAAGGCATTGGTGCCGAGGTCGGAATGGTTGATGGAAAAATTGTTATAGTATCGCCTTTTAAAAATTCACCGGCCGAAAAAGCAGGCATCAAGCCAAATGACCAAATTTTAAAGGTAAATGGAAAAAGTGTCGAGGGGCTCGATTTAAATAAAGCTACCCTCAAAATCCGTGGAAAAAAAGGAACCACTGTTGAACTAGAAATTGCTAGAAAAGGCTTAAGAGAACCGTTGAGCATTGATGTGAAACGGGATGAAATTCCACTTGAGACCGTTCATTCTTCGATCAAGAAACAAGATGGCAAAAAGATTGGCTATATTGAAATCACCTCGTTCTCCGAGGATACGGCTGCTGATTTTAAGAAAGACTTAAAGGCGCTTGAAAATGACCGTATTAAGGGGCTCGTCCTTGATGTACGCGGTAATCCTGGCGGTTTGCTAGATAGTGTCGGGGAAATCTTAAAAGAGTTAGTTCCAAAGGATAAACCATATGTACAAATTGAGCAGCGCAACGGCGAGAAACAACGCTTCTTCTCAACCCTTTCCAAGAAAAAGGATTATCCTGTCCTTGTCCTTGTTAATAAAGGCAGTGCCTCTGCCTCTGAAATATTGGCAGGTTCACTTCAGGAGGCAGACGGATATAAGCTTGTGGGCGAAACCACGTTTGGCAAAGGGACCGTTCAGCAGGCCATTCCAATGGGAGATGGCAGCAATATTAAGCTGACATTGGCGAAGTGGCTGACACCGGATGGGAACTGGATCCACAAGAAAGGGATTAAACCGGATGTTGCCATCAAGCAGCCAGCCATCTTTGATACCCATCCGATTCAAGTAGATAAGCCAATGGTGGAAGATATGAACAATGAGCAAGTCAAGAATGCGCAAGAAATATTAGACGGACTGGGATTTGAACCGGGCCGGAAGGATGGTTATTTTAGTGAGGAAACCAAGGTAGCAGTAAAGGGCTTCCAGCAGGAGCATAATCTGCCGTCTACCGGAAAGATCGATGAAAAGACGGCAGCTAAACTGGAAGAGGCAGCAGTGCAGGAAATGAAAAAAGAGAAAAATGATCTACAGCTAAAAATGGCGTTAAAATTAATCGCGAAATAAACTCGGCAGGGGCTTTTAGCCTCTGTTTTTTTGTGGAACAAGGATCATTTGTAGTTTGGCGGGAAAAGTGTCTAATCTAGCGGAATTATCAGGAATTTCCGCGGAAATAGTAGCAGATTACACGGAAATGTTCCAGATGTTGACGGAATTCCTCCAAAATCCTGCGGAATCGACTTCATGTGAGGACAAAATTACCATTTTCCTTATTTCTAAAAACTAGCAATATGTTTTATGTTATTAATTTGGTAAAATAAACGTTAAGAGATTTTTATTTCCTATATTTATAGAATTTATACTAGAGGCAGGTGGCAGGGAATGGTAGAAACGTGGCTTGTGGAATTATTAAAAGGGGCAGGCAGGTTATTTCTTCATCCTGTTTTATACTATCTCGTTTTCCTGGCTGGGATATTAGGTGTCAAAAGGGTAAAACGTGAACGTAAAAATTTTCATATTCGGGCGGAAGATGCCTATTTTGAACTACGGCAGCTATTTCCAATCGGAATTGTCATCGGGCTTATCCTGTCGATCATCACGATCGCGGCAGGAATCGCTGTACCATTTGCCGCAATTTTACTGATTGCCGGTTTCACCCTGATCTGGTCATTGACGACCAATATACGGTTGATGTCACCAGCGTATACGCTTGGGGCATCATTTTTCGCGATTATAATCATTGCGCAATATAATTGGTCGATTCCCCTATTTTCAAAAGCGTTTTCTTCCATTGATGATAAAGTCTATCCATCAATGGTGGTTATTCTCGGCTTGTTGTTACTTGCCGAAGGCATCCTGATTTTTAAAAATGCCAGCAAAGGCTCTTCCCCTAAGCTCGCAAAAAGTAAGCGCGGCCAAGTGGTTGGAGTCCATGAAGTTAAACGACTGTGGATGGTGCCCTTGTTCTTACTGATTCCCGGGAATGCCTTACATCTACCGTTTGAATGGTGGCCGGTCTTCCATTTGGGGGCAAAGGAGTATTCATTGATTTTTGTACCGTTTGCGATTGGGTTCCATCAGCAAATTAAAGGCATGCTTCCACAAGAATCGATTCAACTGCATGGGCGCCGAGTCATCGTTCTGGGGATTGTGATTTCACTGCTTTCGCTTGCAGGATATTGGTATCCGTTGTTGTCGATTGTTGTCGCGGCATTGGCAGTCATTGGCCGGGAATTACTAGCATTGATGGCCTATTTGAAGGATGAAAGCATGACTTCGTATTTTTCTAAGAAAAATAATGGTGTGATGATTATCGGGATTATTCCGGAATCACCAGCCAGTAAAATGGGACTTCAGGTCGGGGAAATTATTTCGAAGGCCAACGGGGTGTTGGTCCGCGATGAGCAAACCTTTTATGAAGCATTGCAAAAAAACCGCGCCCACTGTAAGCTCGAAGTGTTCGACACAAAAGGCGAAATCCGCTTTGTACAGCGCGCTCTTTATGAAGGAGATCATCACGAGCTCGGTGCCCTGTTTGTGCATGGTGACCAGAAGTATGATGAAAAGATTGGGTAGTTTATGAAATAGGAAGCGAAAGAGCCTTCAGCTTTGACTGATGGCTCTTTTTTTGCTGAATTAGTAAAATTATTTATTTTGCATCAGAAGATAAAAGGATTGATCGCAGCTGGATTTCATTTACTAGATCAACCTTTACTGGTAATGAATTCATATTTTACACAAGATTTATATTCTAGTAATAGCGACTTTACATTCCTCCTATATCCTTAAAAATGTGAGATACATAATTTTATAGGAGTTGAATTTGGAATGAAGAAGAGTTTAATGGCTGGTTTAGCTTGTCTGTCTCTTTCGGTAACTGCCGCCGCGCCTTTGTCCGTTTTAGCCCATCCGATTCAAAGCACACCTACTGATAATGGACAATCGACACTACGTCCGCTTACTTCTGATGTCGCGGTAATTGCCCATCGCGGTGCCTCTGCCTATGGCCCGGAACACACACTGGCAGCCTATAAGCAGGCCATGACGATGAAGGCGGATTATGTGGAATTTGATTTACAAATGACGAAGGATGGACAATTGATTGCCATGCACGATGAAACACTGGCGCGAACAACCAATGCAAAAGAGCTTTATCCAGACCGTGCCCCTTGGAGAGTAAAAGATTTTACGCTTGAAGAAATAAGCCGTCTGGATGCGGGGTCGTGGTTTAACAAAGCCTATCCGGATAAGGCTAAAACGGAGTACATCGGACAGCATGTCCCAACGCTTCAGGAAGCAATCGAATTTGTTAAACAGCATGGGAATGGAAAAGTTGGTCTATACATGGAAACAAAAGCACCGAACGTTTACCCCGGAATGGAAGAGAAAGTTATTGAAATCCTGAAAAAAACCAATGTCCTAGATACCGAAAAGCTATTTCTTGAATCATTTAGTGAGGAGAGCCTTCGTAAGTTGAAAACTCTCGCACCTGATGTAAAGCTGATCCAGCTTTATAATGGCAGCATGTTGGCAGGCAAGGATGTATACCAAGAAATGAAGCGAATCTCTGATTATGCCGCAGGTGTTGGCCCAAGTAAAGAACTGGTGGTTCCGAAATTAATGGAAGCCGCTCATCAAAATAAGCTTCTCGTCCATCCATGGACTGTAAATACACAAGATGATATGGTCTCATTGCTCTCTCAAGGTGTAGATGGGGAGTTTACGAATAATCCTGACCAGTTGGACAATCTTTTGAAAAAGCCGTTTATTTCGCATGGAGTGGCAAGCGGGGATATCACCGATTCATCTGCGATTTTATGGGCACGTACCAATGGAGACGCAAAAGTTCAGTATGAAATTTCGGCTGACAGCGATTTTAAAAACGGCACGATAACCAAAACAGTGGATACCGACCATGAGCATGATTATACAGCAAAGGTAAACGTCAATGGCTTAAAGTCTGATACTACCTATTACTACCGGGCACATGCGGTTTCAAGCAAGTATACCGTGAACGGTTCATTCAAAACCGCACCGAAGGAAAACAGCTTAAAACCAATGACAATGGTTTGGGGCGGCGATACTGGCGGGCAGGGAGAAATTCCGCCTTATAAGGCTTATCAAGCAATGTCGGCTTTAAATCCAGACTTTTTCCTTTTCAGTGGGGACACGATTTATGCGGATAATAAAACACCGGCTGTACCGAACCCACCTTCTGAAACGGTACAGGATTTCTGGGCAAAATATAAAGAAAACCGTACCGATGCAGGATTACGCAGCCTGTTGCAAAAAACAGGCACCTTCGCGATTTGGGATGATCATGAAGTGACTAATGACTTCTCAGGACCATCTCAGGAGTTGACACCAACCGGATTACGGGCGTTTAAGGACTATTGGCCAATTTCAAGTGAACGCAGTCAAGCGGACAAACTTTATCACAAATATTCTTGGGGGAATACAATGGATATGATTATCCTTAACAACCGGGGATACCGATCACCTAACACCCAGGCCGATGGACCTGAGAAAACCATGCTTGGTGATGAACAGGTAAAATGGCTCGAAAAACAACTCCTCGAGTCAGATGCAAAAGTGAAACTTGTCGCAACTTCAGTGCCTATTTCCGTACCAACCGGAAAAGCAGGTGCCCGTGATGGCTGGGCAAATGGCAGCCAGGTGAACCCAAATGATACAACCGGTTATGAAAATGAGTTCAAAAAGATCTCTGATTTTATCATGGAAAAAGGAATTAAAAACGTCTTTTTTGTTACAACGGATGTCCATTTTGCTGAAATCATCAAATATGATGCCAATCAAGACGGGAAAGCGGACTATAACGAACTGATCAGTGGACCGATTGGAGCGGTAAAAATTAATCCGGGTACACTCGATCCGACCTTTGGTCCTGAAAGATTATATGCAGAAGGGAATTTCTTTAACTTCGGTGTGTTCAAGGTTGATCCGGCAGCGAAGCAAGCAACAGTGGAAATTCAAGATGAAAACGGGAAGCCTCATTTCACTCATACTTTCCAATTGGAAGAATAATGTAAAAGGGGGTAAGTCCCACGCTGCCTTCAAACAGTGTGGGACTTACTCATGTAAACGATTGAACAGTTAACCTCAAGCTATACAAAAGGATTAATTCATCTAAGCACAAGCTTCACTTTGTCTTATCAGCTTGAAACATTTTAGTTTTATCCTAATAAAAAAATGTTGACATCGTCTGGACTTTTATTATATGATTATCTCGAATTAAAAATAAATAACTTTGAGATACTCACATCTAAGATATCACATCAAAAAGGCGGTGCAAGCATGGGTTTTTTAAATCGATTATTTGGTCAAACACCAGAGGAGGAAAATAAAATGACAAAATTAAACATCGGGATTATTTTAGGAAGTACACGTCAAGGACGCGTTAGTCCACAAGTAGGCGAATGGGTAAAAGCGATTGCCGACAAACGCGGCGATGCGAACTACGAAATCGTTGATATCGCAGACTTTAACCTGCCATTCTTAGGTACTACAGATGGTACAGAGCCAGGGATTGGAGCATGGAATCAAAAACTAGATAGCCTAGATGGCTTCGTATTCGTCGTTCAAGAATACAACCACAGCATTACAGGTGCTTTGAAAAATGCTCTTGATTTTGCCCGTGAAGCTTGGAATGACAAAGCAGCTGGTATCGTAAGCTACGGATCAACAGGCGGCGCTCGTGCAGCTGAACATTTACGCGGCATCTTAGGTGAATTAAAAGTGGCCGATGTTCGTACACATCCAACTTTGTCATTATTCACAGATTTCGAAAACGGCAGTGTGTTCAAACCAGCTGAATTACACCTAACAAATGTAACAGCAATGCTTGACGAAGTAGTCAAGTGGAGCGGAGCATTAAAAACAATTAGATAATTAAGTTTCTCCCTATTGAAACTGATATAAAGGTGTCTGATACCTAAATGGTGTCAGGCACCTTTTGCACTATTTCAACAAAAATTACTGGAATAATTTCTATCTTAACGGGTAATCATAAAATGGGAAATTCTTATCCGTGAAAGGTGGTTTAGCCATGACAGATAATTGGTTAAAAGGCTTGGAACTTCAACTTGTAGAAGTTCTTACAATGGAAGGAGCCGCCGCCATGCTTTTTTATTTCACGCTCTATTCATTGATTGGCTGGCTGCTTGAAAATAGTTATAACTATGTTACCAAACGAGAGTTTTTTAAGGAGAATTTTTTATTTGGTCCCTTTAAACCGATGTATGGGATCTCCCCGGTACTACTGGTCTATTTCACTCCACCGGGTTCACATTGGGCTTACATACTGTTTTTATGTTTTCTAATCCCCACCCTGGTTGAGTATGCCAGTGGGGCACTGCTGCAGAAGCTATTTCTACGGCAATGGTGGGATTATTCCACTGCACGATTCCAGCTGCATGGACATATATGTTTGCCATTTTCCATCTGCTGGGGTCTTTTATCACTCCTTTGTTTAAAATGGATTCATCCAGCCATAGCCTCCTTGTATGGAGGGATTGAACCTGCTTGGGCGTGGATCTGGTCTGCCGTAGGACTCTACTTTCTCGCCGACCTTGCACTCGCGGTCCGCAAACACACCCTGCAGGAAATAGTTGGTGCCTGACACCAATTTCAATTTAAACACTCCTTTTATGCTGAAATGAAAGGAGTGTTTTCTTTTTGGTACTAGGGCTACCCGTTGTTTAGGGAATATTTCGATACAGAAATCATATAATTTATAGTTCCTAACAAGATGGAAAATAGCGGCCTTCTCCAAGTGTACTCAACAGGTTTGATTCAGAGGGGAGGAAGAGGTATGTTTGAACTTTTTTTGTTAGAAGATCCATTCGTGTGGAATTTCCCATTATTGGCAGGTCTTATTGGTATGTGTGCCATCTATATAGTTCTAGTACGTACGTATACAAAAATCAAAATTTACGATAAGCAGCCACTACTGTTTTTCCTTTCGTTGACCTTACTCTATCTTACAATTGGCAGCCCCTTATCGAGTATCATTCATTTATCATTCAGTTTGCACATGATCCAGATGAGTTTATTATTTTTTGTCATCCCGCCTCTGTTTTTATTAGGGCTTCCAGAAGCCTTTCTTCTGATAATAAAAAGACTAAAAATTCCCCCATTAGCTGCATTATTTACCTTTGCTATCCTGTTTTTCTTCTATCATCTTCAAATCGTTCTAACCTTTCTATCCTTACATTCATATCTCCATAATAGCTATCTGCTCCTGCTAATGCTCTTATCCCTTCTGATTTGGCGGCCGATTGTAACGGAACAGAATAAACGATTCGCCTTTTTAAGCGGTATCGTCCTGCTGCCAGCGTGCAGCCTGCTGATTCTGAGTGGCCTTTTTGGGAGCGGTACTAATCCGCTCCTAAGCGGAATGATGGCCAGTCTGTGCATAACACCCTCTGCCCTAAATTCGCTCAGTATTCTTCCGCCGCCATTCAACACAAGGGCTGATTTAATCGTGGCCGGAGTATTGATGATGGGCATTCATAAATTCGCGTTGCTGCTAACCATCCGTTTGAAAAATAAGGTGCTAGCGCGGGACGTTACAGGGAATGGCTGAAGGCTATTCCCTGTTTTTATGCAGATATGTTAATCAGTCAAAACACTCCAGTCCTGTCGGAGCAAAATGGGCCCTACAGCCCTTCCGCCTTTCCGTGAAAAATAGATTAAAATTTAATTAAATCAAGTAAAATAAAGAAAAATAGTGCTAAATTGTAAAGGATATAGTAGATAGAGTTTCTACCTTGATCAAAAGGGGGGCTTATGATGCAGGAACAGTTGCGAATTTTGGTTGTCGAGGATGAACGACAAATCGCAAAAATCTTAAAAATAGAGCTCGAATACGAAGGCTACGAGGTAGTAGTTGCTTATGACGGGAAGGCAGGCTTGCAGTCTGCACTTGCTGAAAAGCTGGATTTAATCCTATTAGATGTGATGCTTCCTGAGATGAATGGGATTGAGGTGTTAAGAAGGATCCGAAAAGAAAACAGCCTCATCCCGATTATTTTGTTAACGGCGAGAAACCTGACAATGGACAAGGTGACGGGTCTCGACCAAGGGGCCAATGATTATATAACCAAACCGTTTGAGATGGAGGAATTATTAGCGCGAGTGCGTTCCAGTCTGCGGCAAAATGCTATTGCAGTTAAGGCCTCACAGCCAGAGGAATCAATCTTGTCGTTTCAAGATTTAACAGTCAATCCTGAAACCCGTGAAGTCATCAGGGGAAATACCTCCATTTTCTTAACTCCGAAGGAATACGATTTGCTGGTTTATTTGTTAGGCAATAAAAATAAAATCGTCACCAGAGAAAATATTCTCTTTCATGTCTGGGGTTATGAATATGAGGGCGAAACAAATGTCATTGATGTGTTTATCCGACATTTAAGAAAGAAAATTGAAGAAGGGTTCACCGGACCAGCGATTATTCAAACAGTGAGGGGAATTGGCTATACCATAAAGGAGAATTAAGCAAATGAAGATTACAACCAAAATAAACATCATGACAACTGCTTGGATTCTCTGTGTTTTAGTGGCTGTGAATGCGGTTGTCTTTTTTTCATTTATGAAAATCACCATCAACATGGAAGATCAGGAGCTCTACCAAAGGGCAAATAGTCTGATTAAAGATATGAAACTGGACCATTCCGCTGTCCTGATAAAGGATCAATTAACACCGTATTTAACAGGCCATTCGTTTATTAGGATGGTTCAACCCGGTTCAAAAGTAATAAATGAAGTAACCAATGATAAACCGATGGCAGCCAAAATTAAGCCGAAATTCGTTAGAAAAAAAGAAACGGAAAGAAAAACCATTTTTCAAAAGAATGGTGAACAGCAGATACTGATTGTACGAATCCCCATCCGTTCAAATGGTGGAATGACGACGACACTGGAGCTGGGAGAAAAATTATCCGGTCTCGAACTGGCAAAGGATGTTTTACTCTCGATTCAAATCTCAAGTACCATTTTAGGAGCCCTATTGGCGTTGCTTGGCGGCCGCTGGTTATCCAATCTAATCATGAGGCCGATTTCTAATATGATTAACACAATGGAAGAGATCGAGCAGAGCGGGATTCCGAAGAAAATTGTGATCCAGCATGAAACAAAGGATGAACTGCAAAAAATGGCGGTAACCTTCAATCAGATGATTGGCAGGTTAGAAGAAAACCTCGATAAACAGCGGCAATTTATTTCCGATGCTTCTCATGAATTAAAAACGCCTCTTACCGTTATTAAGAGCTTCGCTGACCATTTATTGAGGCGGGGAATTCGGAATGAGGCTGATGCATTGGACGCCATAGAAACGATTCATTCTGAAGCCACAAGGATTCAAAAAATGACCGAAAGATTTCTCGATTTGGCTGATACTGAATCAGGGAATCATTTAGATGCCAAACCGCTTGATTTGGTGGCATTATGTCAAAGCATCATCAAACAGCTTAAAAGTGCATATAAACGGGACATAGACCTTCATTTCGCTGCTCCCGCCATAACGGTAAGCGCGGATGAATTAAAGCTTAAACAAGCAATCATTATTTTAATCGATAATGCCATTAAATATAGTACAGACAAAATTGAAGTTTACCTAATTGCAAACGAACTAAATACAGTAATTAAAGTAAAAGATTACGGAATTGGGATTCCTCAATATGAAATTAAAAATATCTTTGAACGTTTTTACCGAGTGGACAAGGCTAGAAGCCGCGAAACCGGGGGAACTGGCCTGGGACTGGCGATTGCAAAGAATATCATGAAACAGCATCGCGGAGAAATTAAAATTAGCAGTACGGAAGGTGAAGGTACAGAGGCTGAATTATTTTTACCGAAAAGCTGAGAAAGGACCATCCATGAAACTTTTAATGATTGGCATTGTCATCATGATCGTGTTCTGGCTTGGATATGCGATCGTCCCAACCATACTCATTCGCATAAATAGCTGGGGCATTTTAAAAAAGACTCAATCAGATGCTATTGCGATTACCTTCGATGATGGACCCAATCCACTCTACACCCCACAGTTGTTAGACCTATTAAAAAAGTATGGTGTGAAAGCAACATTCTTTGTGGTGGGCAGTAAAGTAAAACATTATCCGGAGATTATTAAACGGATGAGCGAGGAAGGACATACGATTGGAATTCATCATTTTCATCATGTCTCAAGCTGGATCTGCACACCGCTTCGTTTAAAAAAGCAGCTAGAATTAACGGAACAGGCAATAACGGAATGTACACAGGAAAAGGTTATTTTTTATCGGCCGCCATGGGGCCATTTCAATCTTTTTAGCTTGTTCGTAAGCAAATCTTATAAAAAAATTATGTGGTCGCATATTTTTGGAGATTGGAAGGTTGAGAAGGGCAAAAATGGCCTGCTTGAGGAGCTCCGGCAAGCTGCAGAACCAGGTTCGATCCTCTTGCTTCATGACTGTGGGGAAACGCTGGGGGCGGATCAAGAAGCACCAGGTTACATGATTCCGAATCTAGAAATTTATTTAAGGGAAGCCTGCGAGCAGGGGATAAAATTTATACCCTTAAAAGGAATAAGAGGCTATTTATGAATATAGAATCGATCCTGCATTATATTAATCTATATGGTTATGTGGTTATCTTTGTCTGTCTATTTTTTGGAATCGTAGGGATTCCTGCTCCGGAGGAAACCCTGCTGTTTTTGATAGGAGTACTGTGTGGAAAGCACAAACTCTCATTTGAATTTGGAATAGCGGCCTCCATTCTCGGAGTGTTCACCGGGATGCTATCATCCTATGCCTGTGGGAAATATCTTGGCTACCCCTTTATTAAAAGGTTTGGGAAGTATGTAGGAATTACCGATGAAAGATGGCAAAAAGCGGTTAGCTTTTATTCGAAAAATGTTCAGAAAACGATCTTATTTGGCTTTTATCTGCCGGGACTAAGGCAAATCAGTCCATACTTTGCCGGAATCACCAAAATTCCGTTTCAGAAATTTGGGCTGCTTTCCCTGTTGGGGACACTGGTCTGGACGATTCCGGTGATGTCGGCCGGATTTTTTGCCGGGAAGATCTTTTCTATTAATCCAGCCTACATTCCCTGTGCCGGTATCATTTCGTTTTTACTATTCATGAGCTTTGTTTGGATCCGTAAAAAACGGCGTGCTCGTCTAACCTAAGCTGATCAAAAAAACTCGATGCTTCGAGTTTTTTTAATTCTTCCTGAAGGGTTGATTAAAAATTAATTAAAAACCAAGTTTCCTCCAATATGAGTGGTACAGTAAATGGGACATATCAAAACAGGAGCTGGTTGATAATGAAAAAAATCTTGTTTTTACCACTCTTACAAATGCAATCAGGCCATCATCAGGCAGCTGAGGCATTAATGGATCTTCTAAAAAGCCATACCGACCATCTAATCTTAAAGAAAGTCGACTTATTAAGTTATACAAATAGATCATTAGAAAAAATGATTTCCAATGGCTATCTAAATTGGATCCGCTATGCACCTGAAACCTATAATCTGGCCTACAAGAGTTTTTTTTACGTGCCGGGCACGAAAAAGCAGTCCTTTAATTGGTATCAGCCCTTATTTTTAAAGAAAATGGAACAACTGCTGATGGAGGAAAAACCAGATCTGCTTGTTTGTACCCATGGGTTTCCTTCCCGCCTGCTTAGCATCTTAAAGAAAAAAGGTAAATGTGATATTCCCGTTATTAATGTATACACTGACTTTTTTGTTAATAGTGTTTGGGGAAAAGAGGGGATTGATGTCCATTTTGTTCCGAGTCAGCAGGTTAAAGAAACGCTGTTTGAGCGGTTTCACATTCCCAAGCACCGAATAAGGGTCACGGGTATTCCTATTCATGAGGAGATTACCAAGAGCACTAAGACCTGCCAACCGCCAAAGAAGCGTCCGAGACTATTAATTGCCGGGGGAAATAGCGGCCTAGGCGGAATTGGCAAGCTTCTAGAAGACTTGAAAAATTCGAGCGGGCTGGAATTTTTCGTTTTATGCGGCAAGAATAAGAAATTGTATGAGGAGATTCGTTCCTGGCAGCTTGAGCATATTACTCCATTGCCATACCTTTCCTCAAGATCTGCAATGAATCAGCTTTATGAAGAGGTTGATGCGATTATGACAAAGCCTGGCGGCGTGACAGTTAGTGAAGCATTGCACAAAAGATTGCCGATCTTTGTTCATTCGATGCTGCCTGGTCAGGAAAAAATCAACTTCCGTTTTTTAAGAGAACACAAGCTAGCCTTTGTCGTTGATCAGAACCAATCAATCGAACAGCAATTATTAATGGTGTTGAACAACAGGCAGCAAATGAAAGAATGGGAAAAAGCCCTTGATTCCTATCAACAAGGAATGGAGTTGACTAGCAAGGAACCACTCATCGAAGCGATTCTCGATGTAGTAAACCAACAACCAAAAGGCATGCTGGCGGGTTCAGCCCTGTCATCTGCTGTTCTGTACGCAAGCAGCGCACAATAACTAACTAGGGAGGATTACCAAGATGTCACATTTAGATTATAGTGTCTTTCAGATTATCAATCATCTAGCGGTAAGTGACCGCTTTTTAAACCCATTGATGATTTTATTAGCAGAGAAGGCACAGTATCTCTTCTTTGCCGCGATAATCTTTTATTGGTTTTATCCAAAAGCCAATAATCGAAAAATGGTCGTTGAAGCTATCCTGGCTGCCTGTGTGGCCCTTAGTATCAACGGCGGAATTGGTCACTTTTTTTACCGTGCCCGTCCATTTGTCGCCCATCATGTCAACTTTTTAATTTCACATGCGAAAAATGCCTCATTCCCAAGTGACCATGCGACCGCCGCATTTGTAATTGCAACAGTGATTTGGATCTGGATTAAGCGGGATGGCTGGATTTGGCTGATTTTAGCGGCCGGAATTGCTTTGTCCCGCGTTTGGACAGGTGTTCATTATCCGTTGGATGTTACGGCGGGAATGGTCATAGGGCTTAGCATTGCGTTTATTGTCCATTATCTATTTAGCCGATTTGAAAAACTGGACAATGTTAGGGAAGCGATCATTGGGGTATATGAGAGTGTGGAAGGGAAAATCCTCAAAAAATCAAATATGCTTAGAAAAAGATAGGCATCAGGAGGTAACGTTCTCTTAGCCATGAAAAAGCTTTGCAGAAAAATAAAGTCATTTTTGGATTCAGAAAACAAGTCGATTAAACTTGCCATCTGTCTCATCCTTATATATATATCGCCACTGTTTATCTTAGGCGAAAATGCGCATATAAGGGTCCATGACAACTTGGACTCGAATATCGCGTGGTACAAAGTTCTAAAAAATAGCGGTCAGTTATTCGGCGGAATTAATTCGGTCATACCACAAGTCATCAATGGTCTGCCTCGAAATACGTTCGGAACAGAATTCAGCGGAATTGAATGGCTCCATCATCTCTTTCCTTCCATGCTTGCCTATGCATTGAGTCAAACCATTACAAGGCTATTTGCTTTCCTTGGCATGTATGTATTGCTGAAGCGGCACTTTGTGAAAAGAGAGGAGGCCTACCCCATCCGTGTTTGGGTAGCACTTGCGTTTGCCATAACTCCCTTCTGGCCCTCAGGTATGTTAAGTACACTGGGAATGCCGCTTGCCCTGTGGGCGTTTATGAATATCAGAGAAGGACGCCATTCCTGGAAAGAATGGCTGACACTGATTTTGCTGCCTCTGTATTCCAGCTTTGTGTTAGGCTTCTTCTTCTTTTTATTTGCGATGGGACTCCTTTGGCTGAGAGACCTGCTCGTAAAGCGGAAACTGAACGGGGGTGTTCTTTAGCAGTATTGTTTTAATGACTGTTATTTACCTATTGATAGAGTACCGTCTTGTCTATTCATTAGTATTCCCGGAAGCGCCAACGAGCCGAAATGAGTTTGTCAGCTCGACACTGGGTTTTTGGCATACGATTCGACTTGCCTGTAAAAATTACTTCCTTGGTCATACCCATGTGTTAACCCTGCATACGCTCGTAATTGTGCCGATGTCCTTCCTAGTCATCGGTATGCTTTGGAAAAAGAAGGACCGAAACGAGACAGACAAACGATATCTGTATTTATTTGTTGTTAATATTCTCCTTTCTGTCTGGTATGCCTTTTGGTTCAATAAAGGGTGGGAGCCCCTTAAAGAGAGAATTTCCTTATTAAATACGTTTAATTTTGCCAGGTTCCATTTCCTAAGACCGTTAATCATTTATCTGATGTTTGCGGTTGGGGCCTTTATTCTGTGGCAAAAAGGCAAGCGGTGGAAGTGGTTTGTAAAAATCTGCCTGATTGTGCAGCTGCTTGTTTTATTCTGTGCCAACGATGAAATTGTCTATCGTGTCGCTGGAAAGCCATCCGTTAAACAATTTTATGCAACCGAGCAGTTTAAAGAAATTTCCGATTATATTGGGAAACCAAAGAGCAGCTACCGGGTCGCAAGTATCGGAATACACCCAGCGATTGCCCAGTATAATGGCTTTTACACCTTGGATACGTACAATAACTTTTATCCGTTAACATACAAACATGAGTTTAGAAAAATTATTGCCGGAGAGCTGGACAAAAGCCCAACATTAAAGAAATACTTTGATCAGTGGGGCGGCAGGTGTTATCTGTTTGTCGCGGAATTAGGGAAGCACTATGAATTTAAAAAAGATTCGAAAGTAAAAATTCATCATTTGCAGCTGAATACCAACGTTTTTAAACAAATGGGCGGAGAGTATATCTTTTCGGCAGTGCCGATTATGAATGCCAATGAAAATCATCTCGAACTTCAAAAGACCTTCATTCAAAAGGATTCAGCCTGGAAAATTTACCTTTACCGCGTAAAGTAAGGAGGGGAATTTCAGATGAATAAACCTATCTTAACGATTGTTGTTCCATGTTATAACGAAGAAGCAGTATTGAATGAAACAATTTTACAATTGACTAATATAATGGAACATTTAATCGAGGATTCGCTTGTTTCTAAGAATAGTAAGCTATTATTTGTCGATGATGGCAGTAACGATCAAACCTGGAACATCATTGACAGTGAGTGCAAGAGAAATAGCTTTGTTACCGGGCTGAAATTAGCAGGCAATGTCGGTCATCAGAACGCCCTCATTGCCGGTCTTGAAACAGCTAATCAATACTCGGATTGTGTCATTTCGATTGATGCAGACCTGCAGGATGATATAAATGTGATTGAAACCTTTGTAGAGAAATACTGGGAAGGGATCGACATTGTTTATGGCGTGAGAGACAGCCGCGAGACAGATACCTTCTTTAAGCGGAACACAGCATTGTTCTTTTACCGTTTCATGGAGCGGATCGGAATTAAACTGATTCCGAATCATGCCGACTTCCGGTTGATGAGCAAACGGGCATTGGAGGAACTGTTGAAATATAAGGAGACCAATTTGTTTTTGCGCGGCCTGGTGCCTTTAGTGGGCTTTACCTCTACGAAGGTTTATTATGACCGAAAAGAAAGGCTGGCCGGTGAATCAAAATACCCGTTGAAAAAAATGCTTGCCTTCGCCTTTGATGGAATGACCTCCTTCAGTGTAGCACCCATCCGGTTCGTCACCTTATTAGGTTTTCTCGCTGTGCTCGGTAGTGCATTGGTTGGCGGTTACGCGATCGTCCAAGAAATCTTGGGTCATACAGAGTCTGGCTGGACTTCGTTAGTGATATCGATTTGGTTCGTTGGCGGACTGCAATTAATGGGTATTGGCATAATTGGTGAATATATCGGTAAGATCTATCGGGAAGTGAAACGACGCCCAAGGTATGCGATTGAAGTGGACCGTTTCACAACACTGGCAAAGGAAAAAGAGCAAGAACTTGTGTTAAAATAGTTACTCGAGGACCCGTTTTGGGTTCTTTTTTTTGTGCGCTAATATTCTTACATTCCTTTTTTAAAATTTTTACAATATGTTTGACATTCAAACACACATTTGAATATCATTAAATCAAACGAACATTTGAATGAAGTAGGTGACAAAATGAAAGAACAGGATGTTTGCGAAGTAACCTGTGTTGATAGCGAGAAAACCACCCGAGTTAAACAGCTGATTACCAACGGGAATATCGAAGCTGTAACCAAGCTTTTTAAAGCTTTATCAGACGAAACACGCTTGAAAGTCGCCTATGCTTTAACGCTTGAAGAAGAATTGTGTGTGTGTGATGTTGCTCATATTGTTGGCGCGACCACCGCAACCGCTTCCCACCATTTACGTCACCTGAAGAGCCTTGGTCTAGCGAAATACCGGAAAGAGGGTAAGCTAGTCTATTATTCCCTTGATGATGAGCATGTTAAACAATTAATCCATATTGCTTTTGCCCATCAGAAGGAGGTGGCCGGCCGTGAGTGAAGCGATGGAGAAACAAGTTTATCGTGTTCAAGGCTTTTCCTGAACAAGCTGCGCAGCCAAGTTCGAGAAGAACGTACAGCACCTGGATGGTGTTGTTGATGCCAAAGTTAATTTCGGAGCTTCTAAGCTCACGGTCTATGGAAACACAAGCCTTGAAGAACTGCATAAAGCAGGTGCTTTTGAAAAATTAATCCTTGTCCCGGAAAAGGAAAAACTAACGATGATTCAAAGAGAACTTTTCTGGAAGAGATACTCTCTGTTGGGATTATCACTGCTATTTCTACTGGCAGGCTATATGTTCTCTGAAACCATACTATTTGCCGCTGCTATATTAATAGGTGGATATCCTCTATTTAAAACGGGTATTAAAAATGTAATCAGGTTTGATTTTGATATGAAAACCTTAATGACAATCGCCATTATCGGTGCTGCGATCATTGGTGAATGGAGGGAGGGGGCAGTAGTTGTCATACTATTTGCCATTAGTGAAGTCCTTGAGGGCTATTCCATGGACAAAGCGCGAAATTCCATTCGTTCGCTGATGGAGCATGCTCCGACAGAAGCGCTTGTCGTTCGCAAGGGGAAAGAACTCCTTTTAAAAGCGGAAGATATTGAAGTGGGGGACATTATGCTCGTCAAGCCAGGCCAAATGATCGCAATGGATGGGGTGATTATCGAGGGAGCCTCGTCGATCAATCAAGCTGCGATCACCGGTGAGTCCGTTCCAGTCGAACGAGGTATCGATGATGAAGTATTCGCAGGTACCCTCAATGAAGCAGGCTTTTTAAAAGTGAAAGTAACGAAACTTGTCGATGATACAACCATTGCCAGAATCATTCATTTGGTAGAAGAAGCCCAGGCCGAAAAGGCCCCGTCACAGCAATTTGTTGACCGTTTCGCCAAGTATTATACCCCTGTCATTATTATCGTGGCCATTCTTGTTGCTGTGGTGCCGCCCTTGTTCTTGTCAGCTGGCTGGCAGGAGTGGATTTATCAAGGGCTTGCCGTGTTAGTTGTCGGTTGTCCTTGTGCCCTCGTGATTTCAACGCCTGTTTCGATCGTTACAGCGATTGGCAATGGAGCACGGAATGGCGTGTTGATTAAGGGCGGAAGCTTTTTAGAGGAAGCAGGAGCCTTGAAGGCGATTGCCTTTGACAAGACCGGGACGCTTACAAAAGGGGTTCCCGTCGTGACGGATTTCGTGAATTTCAGCGCCGATGAAAAACTCCTGGGTATTGTTGCGGCACTTGAAAGTAAATCACAGCATCCACTTGCTGCTGCCATTGTGAAAAAAGCCGCCCCTCTTCAGCAAAATCTTGTGGTGGAGGATTTCTTATCAATAACAGGAAAAGGAATAAAGGGCAGAGTGGATGGAACAGACTATCAAATTGGTAACTTGAAGTTATTCGCTGAAGTACCTGAGGCGGTTTTAGAAAAAGTATCGCTGCTGCAGAGTCAAGGGAAAACGGTTATGATAGCCGGAACTAATCGCGAGATTCTCGGATTGATTGCGGTGGCCGATGAGGTCCGTGATAGTAGCAGTCTTGTGATTGATCGCCTTAAACAGCTCGGGATTGAGCAGACCATTTTACTGACAGGAGATAACCATGTCACAGCTGAAGCGATTGGCCGTGAGGCGGGTGTTAATCGAGTAGAATCAGAGTTGCTGCCAGAAGATAAATTAACTTTTATCAAAAATTTAAAAGCTCAATACGGAAGGGTTGCGATGGTTGGCGACGGCGTGAACGATGCTCCGGCCCTGGCTGCTGCTACGGTCGGAATTGCGATGGGCGGGGCAGGGACTGACACAGCCCTCGAGACTGCTGACATTGCTTTGATGAACGATGATCTAACGAAACTCCCGTTCACGATCAAGTTGAGCCGAAAAACGCTGCAAATTATCAAGCAGAATATCACTTTATCGATTGTTGTTAAATTGCTTGCTCTCCTCTTAGTTGTGCCCGGCTGGCTGACCTTGTGGATTGCCATTTTTGCTGATATGGGTGTCACTTTGCTTGTGACGCTAAACGGGTTGAGACTGGTAAGAGTGAAAGAATAAAGGAATTATATGCTTTGGTTCGCAACAAAATGTATTGAAAATTATAGAATAGAAAAAACTATCGTTAATCGGAATATTTTCGTTTTAGAAAGAGAAATAGAGCCACTTTACATTGAGAGCTCTGGGGGGATAAACATGGCTCATCATCACCATCATCATGGACATTCACATGGCCACGGCCATCATCATCATGCTCCAGCCAATTATGGATTTGCTTTTGGCATGGGGATCACTTTAAACCTAATCTTTATCATAATAGAAGTCATTTTTGGACTATTGGGAGACTCACTGGCTTTACTAGCCGATGCCGGACATAATTTAAGTGATGTCCTAGGATTGGTTATTGCATGGATTGCTGTTTGGCTGGGGAAAAAAGCACCAACGTCTAAGCGGACGTATGGTTTTAAGAAAAGCTCTATTCTGGCTGCACTTTTTAATGCGGTGTTTCTGCTAGTAGCTATTGGTGCGATTGCCTGGGAGGCGGTGCAAAGGTTCTCCGCTCCGGCCCCTGTTGCTGGCAAGACAGTAATCATCGTGGCACTTATTGGCATCGTAATTAATTCCATAACGGCCTTCCTATTTATGTCAGGCAGGAAACATGACTTGAATATTCGCGGAGCTTACTTACACATGGTGGCAGACGCGGTGGTTTCTTTAGGGGTTGTCGTATCTGGTTTCATTATGCTTTGGTCCGGCTGGCAATGGATTGACCCGCTGGTAAGTTTAGTGATTGCGGTCGTTATCTTTATTGGTACCTGGGGATTATTAAGTGAATCAATCAATTTATCACTAGATGCCGTTCCAGATGGGATTGATATGGATAAGATAAAAAATTATTTAAACCACTTACCAACTGTTGTTGAGGTACATGATTTACATGTATGGGGAATGAGTACTACTGAGCCGGCGTTAACCGTACACCTAGTCCGGTCGGATATAACCGATAATGATCAATTATTGCAACGATTAAATAAAGAACTACATGATGAATTTGGAATCGAACATACTACGATTCAGATCGAAAAAGGGACATTTTCTTGTTCACAAGCTCCAGTTGATTCCATTTAAACAATACAACCAAAAGGGATTGCACTGCAATCCCTTTTTCCGTTCCGTAGGCATAGAAAATGACGTTCGAAGTGAAATATAAGTGCTCTAGATTCTGCTAGTTAGCACCTGACGTATTTGCGTTTGAACCCAAGCCTCCCTCGGTCTATTTCCTTTTGGATATTTTCCGAAGCAAGCAGAATACTGCTTTTTTTCTTGTCCCGCTTGATTTCAACTGGTCCTACTGCCTTTGCGGTTTCAACGGCCTTATCATGGAGCGGCAAATAGGAAGTCCCGACTGTGTAAATAAAATTATTCATAGCGGATTTTGTTCGATCAGGAGAATCATGAATCGTTTTTTCTACCTGGTCAAGCATACTGGCAATCTTACTTGCACTAAATTCGCTATCCGGGCGGTTGCCCAAAAGCCAGCAGTAACAGCTCCAGCCTGCCGACATTCTAAGTTCTTCCCCGCTTGTGATCCATTTATCGGCCACAGCTTGGGCAATATCGGTTTCCGCCAAAGTTACGGCAACTACATAATCAGACAGCATATAAAAATATGCCGCATCTATCCAACGCTCAAAATCTTCCACGGTCATTGCTAGTGGTTCGGCAATGATGCCGGCAAAATACATAGCGTCATAGTTTCCGGTCGCATAAAGCTGCTCGGCTAATGGTTGATTTTTCTTGATTTTCTTGGCGATTGGCTTCATTGCGCCTGTGGCCACCCCAAAAAGCGGCTCGTGTGCACCATTGCTTAGGTAAGTCTTTTTCATTCGATCCTTGCCAAGCGCTTCCAGTTCCTGCATAACCATTCCGAAATCCATTGTTTTTCACTCCCTTCCTCTATAAACATAACCTATACATTTCATTGTTACCTATCTTAAATTCTTTTTCCAACAAAAAAGCCCACGTTATTTTATCGTTTATTAGTGTAAATATCGGCTCTTCACTTATTAAAAAAAATCATAAATTGGGTGTTCCTTTTAGGTAATATATCGCTCTTTCATGTTTATTTCCGCCTTTTATATACGAAGAATAAACATCAGCAAAGCAGAAATAATGGCAAGTAAACTACTGACACCAAAAGCGGTGAACGCACCAAAGGACTGCCACAAAAAACCTGCCATCACGCTTGCGGGCAAGGCAGCAATACCCGTTAAGGCATTAAATGTACCCATTGCCATCCCTCGTTGTCCTTCAGGTACCATATCGGCTACATATGCCTTTTGTATCCCTTCCGTAGTCGCATAGTACAACCCATAAATAAAAAATAAGATCCAAATCCCCGAGACAGTCTGGACCAGACCGAAGCCGAGATAAATAAGTGCAAACAGGACATAACCTGTTATTAAAACGGGGCGGCGGCCAATTCGGTCAGAAATGATCCCAAATGGAGTAGAAAAAATACTTGTAATTATGTTGTAAGCAAAATAGGTCAGTGGTATATATTCGGCAGCCATACCAACGTCTTTCGCTCGTAAGATCAGGAACGCATCAGAAAAGTTCCCTATTGTAAAGAGGAAAGTTATAAGTGTGAACCATACAAAACGTGAATTAAGCCCCTTGAAGCTAATCTTCGGTAACATTTTTACATTACTTGGTGTTTTTATTGGATTCCGTTTCTCTTTTAAGAAGAAGATGAGGAGCAGCGTTGCCATTAATCCTGGGATGGCAGATATCCAAAATACCGCCTGATAACTCCCATTCCAGAGAGTAAGAATTAAGTAGGTGACAAAAGGTCCAAGAGCTGCACCAAGGGTATCCATTGACCGTCTAAATCCAAAGGCTTTTCCACGTTCTTCTTTTGTCGTGGTATCGGCCAGAATGGCATCTCTTGGCGAAGTACGAATTCCTTTACCAAAACGGTCCGCAAACCGAATAAACAGAACTTGACCCCATGTGGAGGATAAGGCGAAAAAAGGTTTAATGAGATTGGATAATCCATAACCGCCAACCATTAACCATTTTCTCTTACCAAATCGATCCGAAATCCACCCGGAGAAAAACTTTAAAATACTTGCTGTACTCTCGGCAATTCCCTCGATAATCCCCACGGTCCCAACTTGGACATGTAAGACGGAAGTTAAATAAAGTGGAAGAATCGGAACAATCATCTGACTCGAAAGGTCTGTCAAAAGACTAACCATACCAAGAACCAAAATCACTGAACTTAATCCGAAGAATTGTTTTTTCGAGTGTCTTTCTGACTCCATCATTCACCTCTATTATCTTAATTGAAAATGTCTATAATGCCCCCAAGTTCTTACGTGATACTGCACTACATTTTCCGGAATCTTGACTATACTTCCATGGTAGTAGATTTTTATTCCATTTCCAAGCTAAAAAGAAAAAAGCTGCTCCTTTTCGATCAGGATACTAGCTTTTTTACAAAGGTTCGTACAATTAAAGTTTTTTAACCCTAATTGGACTTACCATTAAGAGAGCAAGGATTAGGGTGATCCACGCATTGCTATATAAAAAGAATCCCATCCCAGCCAAAGGCAACCCGGCAGCTGGAATAGGTAATCCGCTAAAATATCCAATCGTGGGTTTAACATTGAACCTAGCTAATCTTAATGCCCCCATCATGGGGAAAAGAATAAATGCTAATGAAGTTAAAATAGATGGTGCAGCTAAGGAATGAAATAAAAGTGCAGGTGCCACTCCGAAACTGACAATATCAGCTAAGGAATCCAATTGTACACCCAATGCACTGTACACCTTTAATTTTCTAGCTACCCTTCCATCTATTAGGTCAAAAACAGCTGAGAAGAGTATTAAAACGGCTGATACCTCTAAAAAGCCACTCATAATACATGTAATGGACAGCACACCGCACAATAGATTTCCCAGCGTGAATAAATTGGGTACAGCTTTTACGAACTGATTGAACAAGGTAGTCCCCCCTTGAAGTTTACAATCTCCCATTTAATTTAGATTTTCTTTATATTCTGCCGTTATTCTTATAAAGATATTGAGCATTTTTAAACTTTTTTTACAAAGGCTGTGTTAATCTTGTATGTTGATTTCCGCTCCAGGCGGCTTCGCTTTCCGCGGGCGTGCAGGGGAGCCTACTAGTTTCTCCTTACTTAATTGCTAAAGTTCTCTTTGGTAGAACTAATATTAAAGGTAATTTTAATTTGGTAACGTATTAATCTGATGACCAAGGGTACGACGTGAATTAAACCATAAAAAAGAACGTGCATGTGATAGCACGTTCTTTTTACAGAAATAAATATGCCTATAGGGTACCAAGCACCAACTTACTGGTATGTGAGAATATATTAAAGATTTCCGATAGATAGATATTTTGTTTCCAGGTAAGGCTCAATTCCTTCTAGACCGCCTTCGCGGCCGATTCCGCTTTCCTTCATACCACCGAATGGGATATGGGCGCCGGACGGAGCCCCATCATTCCAGCCGACAATGCCAAAGTCGAGATTTTCACTAAGGTATGTTCCGGTTTTATAGTTATTAGTGAAGAAATAGGCCGCTAAACCATACGGAGTACTATTGGCGATCTCTACCGCTTCCTCTAAGCTTTTAAAGGTAATAATTGGCGCGACCGGACCAAATGTTTCCTCCTGCATGATATTCATATCCAGGTTAACATTTGATAAGACAGTAGGGTAGACGAAGAAGTAGCCTTGTTCCCTATCAGCATTGAATTGATTCCCCGCCAGTACCTCAGCACCTTTTTCAATCGCATCATTAATTTGATCGACGATTTTGTTAAAACTCTTTTCGTTAATAATCGGTCCTACCTGTGTTTCTTGATCCATTCCATTGCCGACTTTCAACTTTTTAGTGGCTTCTGCTAATTTGGCAGAGAAAACCTCAGCAATCTGTTCATGGACAATAATTCGGTTCGCACACACACATGTTTGGCCAGCATTCCTAAACTTCGTTAAGAGTGTTTGCTGAACGGCAAAGTCTAGATCGGCATCTTCAGCAACGATGAGAGGAGCATGGCCTCCTAATTCCATTGTTACATGTTTCACCGTATCCGCACTGTTTTTGATTAATAGCTTTCCGACAGGAGTAGAGCCTGTAAAGGTGATTTTGCGGACGTAATCACTTTTTGTAAAAAGATCCCCGACCATTGTGCCCGAACCATTCACGTACTGAATCACATCGGAAGGGAACCCTGCTTCGTGGGCAAGCTCAACTAATCTGATTGTCGTCAACGGTGTTTCTACTGGCGGTTTTACAATAAACGGGCAGCCAGCTGCCAATGCAGGAGCTGCTTTTCTTGTCATCATCGCTGCCGGGAAATTCCATGGCGTAATCGCAGCCACTAAACCGATTGGCTGTTTGGTAACAACGATTCTTTTCGTTTCGGAGGAAGCAGGGACGGTTCTTCCGTAGATGCGTTTGGCCTCTTCTGCATACCAATCAATATAGCTTGTGGCATAATCGACTTCACCAAGTGATTCACTGAGCGGCTTTCCATTTTCGAGTGTCATGATTTCAGCAATTTCTGCTTTATGCTCCTGAATGAGTTCTGACCAGTTTCTTAATAATCTGGAACGTTCATGTGCATTGATTTTTGCCCACTTTTTAAAGCTTTCATGTCCATTCTTTAGTGCTTGCTGTATTTCTTCTTCTGTATTAATTCGTATTTCTTTGATTACTTGACCTGTTGCCGGATTTTTCACTTGTAATAGATTGGCCATTTTAGTCCACCGCCTATTTTTCTAGTATAAAATTTTTGATAGAGGCCCAGTTTGCACGTGCAGAACTGGGCCCTTAAGTTTTTGAATGGTCTAGTTGGAAAGCACCCACTACTTGTCAGCTTTAAGCTGTTCTATTGAAATGCCTTTTCCAGGATGGCTAAGCCTTTTGCTAATTCTTGATCTGTAATCACTAATGGGGCTAAGAAACGAATAACGTTGCTTTTGAGACCGGCAGAAAGAAGTAAAAGTCCATTTGCGTTGGCGTATTTCACAATTTCTGCTGTTTTCGCTTTGTTTGGTTTTTTGCTCACGCGGTCTTCCACGATCTCACAGGCAACCATCGCACCTAAACGGCGGATATCTCCTACAAAGACATGCTTATTGCTAAGCTCTTGTAATTTTGCTTCTATTTTTTGTCCGAGAATTTCTGCTTTAGATACTAAATTTTCTTCTTCGATAATGTCAATGACAGCTAACGCTGCGGCACAAGCGACAGGACTTCCTGCATAAGTGCCGCCAAGCTCTCCAGGATCGGCCACATTTAGAATTTCTGTTTTTCCGACGACACCGCTTAACGGAAGACCAGCGGCTAACGACTTTGAAACAGTGATCAAATCTGGAGTAACATCAAAATGCTCGATGGCAAATAATGTGCCCGTCCGGCCAAATCCTGTTTGAATTTCATCTGCGACAAAAACAATTCCATGGTCCTTACAGAAACGGCTGACGGCTTGCACGAATTTTTTCGGCGGAATAACAAAGCCGCCTTCACCTTGGATAGGCTCCATGACAACACAAGCAACCATTTCAGGAGCAACTGTTGCGATGAAGAAATCTTCAAAGTCTTGAATAACCTGATCTACATATTCTTCCTCCGTCATCCCGGCAGGCTTGTGGTACATATAAGGAAATGGTGCTTGATAGATTTCTGGAGCAAATGGTCCAAACCCAAATTTATAGGGCTTTACCTTACTTGTCATGCCCATCGTTAAATTCGTTCGGCCATGGTATCCGCGTACAAACGAAACAACAGCGGGTCTTTTCGTAAATCGGCGGGAAATTTTAATCGCATTCTCAACTGCTTCTGCACCTGAGTTAAAGAAAATGGCTTGTTTGTCAAAATTCCCAGGTGTGATCTGGCATAATTTTTCGGCAAGATTGATATAGCCATCATACATCATGACATTGAATCCGGGATGTAAAAATTTATCTACTTGGTTTTTGACTGCTTCGGTTACTTTTGGATGGCTGTGTCCGACATTTAATGTTCCAATTGCACCTGCGAAGTCAATCCATTCATTGTTATCGATATCTGTTACTGTTGCTCCGGAAGCATGCTGAGCAAAGTTTAAATTGCCGTTGCTGACACCCTTCGGTACATATTTTTTTCGTTTTTCCTGTAATTCTTCTGTTTGTGTATAAGAAACTGACATCCTAATCGCCCCTTAATTTATTCGTAATTTACTAAAAGTATCACAAAAAACTGATATAATGAAAAGTACCAAAATAGAAAAAAAAAAGGTACCAGATGGAGAGTGAAGCAGGATGTTCATACTAATTGATAAACAGAGGGATACGAATTATATCTACCAACAAATATATATGGGGATTAAGGACAACATTTTAAAAGGGAAATTAAAAGCGAATGAAAAGCTTCCTTCGAAAAGGTCATTAGCCGATCAGCTAAACGTAAGTATTAATTCCGTTAGCTTTGGCTATGAACAGCTGCTTGCTGAGGGGTACATCTACGCGATTGAGCGAAAAGGGTACTTCGTTGAAAACATTAATCAATTTATTGAGGAAGAAAAATTTTTTAAAGATAAGCTGGCGGATGACTTAAAGGAAGAACCGTCCAACCGGGAGGGATGGCTTTCACTGTCACATATGGCTTCAGATATTTCGTTATTCCCATTTAAGGAATGGATGAAGTGTCAGGAAGTAGCGATTGAATCCTATAAAAGAGAGCTTTCGGAAATTGCCTATTCCCAAGGTCCGTATGTAGTGAGAGAGACGATTTGCCGAATGATTGCCTTGACCCGGGGCGTCAATTGTGAGCCTGAGCAAATTGTGATTGGGGCAGGGACACAATTATTAGTAGGTCAATTGATGGAATTGCAAAGCGAGGATTCCGTAGTTGCAGTAGAGAATCCTGGCTATGCCCGATTTTACGAACTCCTGAAAAAGATGAACTTTGCTGTTCATCCTGTTTCATTAGATGACCAGGGGATTGAGATGACAGAAATCGAATCAGCGAATGCAAATATTGTGTTTGTTACCCCATCACATCAATTCCCTACGGGTAAAATTATGCCGATTTCCAGACGAATCGAACTGTTAAATTGGGCGGTCCAAAGCGATAAAAGATACATTGTCGAGGATGACTATGATAGTGAATTTAAATATGAAACAGACAATATTCCATCCTTACAAAGTTTAGATCGAAACCATCGGGTCATATACATGGGGACTTTTTCGAAAACCGTGCTCCCGGGTTTACGGATTAGTTATATGGTTTTACCGCCTGATCTTCTGAGGGAATATCGGAAGCATTATGCTAATTCCATGCAATACAGCAACACTCTTATGCTTTTTACGTTACATTTTTTTATCGAAAGCGGAGAATATGCCAGACACGTAAAAAGGATGAACCATCAGTATGAAACACGAAGGAAATTGTTAATTACTGAACTTCAGCACCGGTTTGAAGAGAAAGTCCAGATTGAGGATGTTTCGGCAGGACTTCATTTTCTCGCTCATTTTAAAACGAAGAAAAGTTATCAGGAAATAGAGAAAAGAGCCGCACAGCTAAAACTTGAAATCTATTCCATGCGTCGATTTATGTTGAAGAAAAACGCATGGACCGAAAAACGGCTTAGTTTGCTTTTGGGATTTGCTAATCTTAAAGAAGAAAATATTGCTGCAGCAGTGGAGCGGTTGTACTCTGTTATTTTGGAATAATATTCCGTGTAAGTTTATAAAAACGGTGTCTGTTTAAACTTACAGTCGATAAAATAGGAGAATTATTCAGTAAATTATAAAAAAATCGTAGAAACAGTAAAATAATTGTCCGTTTAAACTTACACTTCTAAACAAGAATGATTGTCATGTTTTGTTGATAAATGACTGTTTAAATCTGATTTTTTCGAATTATTTACTCTTTGGCACGATTCTTGCAAGTATATTAAAATACTAAGTTATGAAAGGATGGAAACGTTGTCTACTATTATTTGGAAAGATACAGCAAAAAACATTAAAGATCAGGTCATTAAATGGAGACGATATCTTCACCAGCATCCAGAGTTATCTTTTCATGAAGTGGAAACAGCTCATTTCGTGTATGAAACACTCGCATTATTCGGGAACTTACAATTGTCCCGGCCAACTCCAAACAGTGTAATGGCCAGGTTAATCGGCGATCAACCTGGAAAGGTCCTTGCCATTCGTGCAGATATGGATGCCCTTCCCATTAGGGAAGAAAATACGTTTGAGTTTGTTTCACAGAATGATGGTGTCATGCATGCATGTGGACATGATGGTCATACGGCAATGTTACTTGGCATAGCCAAAATACTATCTGGGATGAAAGACAAGATCATAGGGGAAGTGCGATTTTTGTTTCAGCATGCGGAAGAGCTGTTTCCTGGCGGCGCAGAAGAAATGGTTGAAGCCGGGGTAATGGAAGGAGTCGATTTCGTTATTGGTGCCCACTTGTGGTCTCCCTTGGAAGTGGGGAAAATTGGGTTGGTTTTCGGACCGATGAATGCTGCATCGGATACCTTCTGGATTACGATTGAAGGAAAAGGAGGCCATGCAGCTCTCCCGCAAGATACAATCGATAGCATTGCGATTGGATCACAGGTCGTCACTAATCTTCAACAAGTCGTTTCAAGGAATACAGACCCTCTTGAAAGTGTTGTTCTATCCGTCACAAAATTTAATGGTGGAACAGCCCACAATGTCATTCCAGGATCAGTTGAGATTTGTGGAACGGTCCGAACTTTTGATTCTGAATTGAGAAAAGAGATCCCGGTCTTAATGGAGCGAGTGGTCAATGGGATTACCCTGGCACATGGTGCGTCCTATACATTCAACTATGAATATGGATACCGTGCCGTTATTAATGATCAAGAAGTTACACAAATCCTTAAAGAAACGGTGCTCGAAACATTTGGGGAAGAAGCGTTGGCCATGATCAAACCGGATATGGGCGGCGACGATTTCTCTGCTTTTCAGCAGAAAGCGCCAGGCTGCTACTATTACATTGGAGCAGGGAACGAGGAGAAGGGAATTATTTACCCTCACCATCATCCTAAATTTGCCATAGATGAAGACTCTTTAGAGCAGGGTGTAGAGTTGGTTGTCCAAGCTGTTTTTAAGTTTTTAACCTAGAAGGAAGAAAAAAATATTAATGTAAATAGAAAGTAGGTCATCCTTGATGAAGAATAAATCAGATAATTCAAAATTCATCCCATATACTCCTGCTTCTGTATCTCTGCCCGAATTAACAGTGATCGCACTGGTTCTAGGGATTATCCTTGCTGTTGTGATCGGTGCGGCTAATGCCTACATGGGGTTGAAAATAGGCCTTGTCACAGGCGCTTCTATTCCTGCTGCCGTAATCTCAATGGCGATTTTGCGGGTCTTATTTAAACGAAAGTCGATTTTAGAAAATAATATTGTACAGACAATTACAACGGCCGGTGAAGGGGTAGCAACAGGGGCTGTATTTACGATTCCAGCGTTTTTTATGTGGCACCTGACACCAAGTCAAGGGTTAATTATGTTTATCGTTTTGACTGGGGGCTTTCTTGGTGTCTTCATGATGATCCCGCTGCGCAAATTATTAATTGTCAATGAACACGAAACTCTTCCATATCCGGAAGGAACTGCATGTGCAGAAGTGCTTAAATCCGGTGAAACAGGAGGGACAAGCGCAAGGACAGTCGTATCTGGCTTCTTAATAGGCGGCGTGTTCAAATCTTTAGGTGATGGGTTTTTACTTTTTAAAACAGAAATTGAAACAAAGATCAGCGGCTTAAAAAATGCCGTTATAGGAGCAGATATCTATCCCTCGTTGCTTGGTGTCGGGTTTCTGATTGGCCCCCGCATTGCAGGTCAAATGTTTGCAGGAGGCGCACTAGCCTGGTTAGTGTTAATCCCAATGATTAGCTTTTTTGGCGGTACAGGACTCCATGCCTTGGCTCCGGCCACTGAACCCATCAGTAAATTGGATGCCTGGGGAATCTGGAATAGTTATATTCGCTATATTGGTGCTGGGGCAGTGGCAACCGGAGGATTGATTTCCTTAATCCGGTCACTTCCGACGATTTTCCGTTCCTTAATTGATACCGTAAAAGGGTTAAAAGAAAAACAAACTGGTGGTGAAATCGGCGAGCGGACGAATCGTGATATACGAATGAAATGGGTTATGGCAGGGATACTCATTCTGATTGCCATCATTGCCTTTGCTCCTGCAACAAATGTCGGTCTTATTGGCGCTGTCTGTGTAGCCATTTTCGGTTTTCTATTTGTTACGGTTGCTTCTCGAACAGTGGGCTTAGTGGGAACTTCTACATTTCCTGTATCCGGAATGACGATCGCTACTCTCCTTGTTGTTACGACAGTATTTAAAATAACAGGACTTGGCGGACAAGCGGGCATGATTGCAGCCCTCACGGTCAGTGCGATCGTGTGTACAGCATTAGCGGTTGCAGGCGATATTTCTCAGGATTTAAAGACAGGTTACCTTGTAGGAGGCACCCCTTGGAAGCAACAGCTTGCGATGATGGTTGGGGTTGTCGCAGCAGGTTTGACGATTGGTTTTGTTTTAATTGTGTTGAATCAGGCTTACGGTCTTGGATCTGCAGCATTACCTGCTCCAAAGGCAGTTCTAATGAAAATGATTATTGAAGGAATTATGGCCAATAATCTGCCTTGGGATTTAATTCTCATGGGTGCCGCTGCTGCGATTGTATTTGAATTATTAGGGGCAAACTCCTTAACTGTATCAGTAGGAATCTATCTGCCAATCCATACCGGTCTCCCAATTATGGTGGGTGGAGCGATTCGTGGATTGATCGAATATTTTACGAAAAATAAAGAAACGAAGAAATCACGTTCAGAAGCTGGAACCCTGTTTGCATCCGGATTAATTGCCGGTGAATCATTAGTGGGTGTCATTATCGCCATATTCATTTGGTTTAAAGTGAAAATGCCGAGTAATGTGGTATTCCAAAATAGTGCTGTATCACTAGTCCTATTTATTGGACTTGCTGTTATCCTATTCCTCGTGGCTTGGATGATAAAAAACAATAGCAAAAAAGACAGAACGCAAAAGAAAACGGCTTGAGTAGAGAAGGAGGAAGCATGATATGACGATCCTGAGGAAACAGAAGGTCGAAAATATCCTGGAAATGACGCCAAAACTCCATGAGTGGCTTCATTTGGAAGCAGGTGCAGATTCCAGTACCCTGGTTGTTCCCCGTACCAGTTGGCTCGAGAAAATCTCTGTACGTTATTTAAAGCAGCCGGCATCGATAAAAGTTGACGTAACAGGCTTGGGAGGCTTTGTTCTTGAACATTGTAACGGTGTCCATAATGTTCAAGAGATTGCTGATCAGCTTGCCCGGCAGTACGGGGAAGAAGCGGAGCCAGTGCTTCCCCGGCTAGTGAAATATCTTGAAATCATTGAAATGAATGGTTGGATTACGTGGAAGAGAGCGCATTAAGCTCTCTTTTTTTTGTGAATTCATATGAATCTCCCAAAAGGAGGATCCAGATTATGTCAGCAAGAAAAAAGTGTTTAGTATGGTAAGATGAATAGTAAAAGTCTGTCTCGGAAAGGGGAAGATACCAGTGCTTACACTTGAAAATTGTCTGAATATCCTGGAGAACATTAAAGGACTAATTGTGGTAGATAGAGAAGGCCGTATCCTCTTTTTTAATAAACGTCTTGCGGAAATGAGTGGTCTTGACCCTGAAAAGATTATCGGCAAGCCAATCAAAGAAATTGTACCCACCAACCGGCTTGATCAAATCGTGGTAACGAAGGAAACAGAGCCAGCAGAATTTTACTTTTTAAAAAGTTCTACGTTTGTAAGCAGCCGTTATCCGATCTATCAAGGTAATCAATTTTTTGGTGCAATCGAATATGATCTTTTTGATAATTATAAGGAATTGAAGGATTTCCTAAAGAAAACAGAAAGCCTTCCTACAAAACTAAGCTTGTTCAAGCAGCAGAAGAAGAGAAATCGTAGTAACAAGTATTCGATTGATAACATTGTCGGAAAGAGTCCCACAATAGAAAAGCTCCGTAAAGAGATTGCGGCCGCTGCCAAAACAAATTCAACTGTTCTGATCACTGGCGAATCTGGATCGGGGAAGGAATTGGTAGCGCATTCTATCCACGCCTTAAGTGAGAGGATCGATGAAGCGTTCGTCAGTATGAACTGCTCTGCTGTTCCCATTGAGTTGTTTGAATCTGAATTATTCGGATTTGAGGAAGGGACTTTTACGAATGCCCGCAAAGGTGGTCAAATGGGTAAATTTCAATTAGCAAACCATGGAACCCTATTCATGGATGAAATCAATCAGATGCCACTATCCCTTCAGCCTAAGATTCTCCGTGTATTGCAGGAGAAGGAAGTGGACAAAATCGGTGGGAAATACAGTATCCCAGTCGATACTCGGGTCATTTGCGCCAGTAACCAGAATTTGAAGGAACTCGTGGAACGGGGGAAATTTCGGGAGGATTTATATTATCGCCTGAATGTCATCCAGATCCGAGTTCCTTCGCTGCGGGAACGAATTGAGGATATTCCTATCCTGGTTTCTTCTGCCATTGAAGGTTTGAACCATTTTTTGAATCGGAGTGTTGAAGCTGTATCTGAAGACGTCATAAATTTACTCTGTGAGTACCATTGGCCAGGTAATGTCCGTGAACTTCAAAACACGCTCGAACGGGCAATGAATGGGATTGACAACGAGACCAAACAGTTGACTATTGAGGATTTTGAGTTTTTTATCGAGGAAACTTTGTCTCAAAAAAAGAAAAGTGCGCTTTCTCTTGATGAAAAAAGCCCCCTCGATGCGGTTCGCGACCAAGCAGAACGGGAGGCTATATTGGAGGTATTAAGGCACTGTGACGGCAACAAATCACAGGCTGCCAAATTACTTAAAATATCGAGGCCGCTGCTTTATCAAAAAATGAAACGATTAGGGATTGGACAAAGAGAGCAGTAAAGATTCCTCTAAAACTGAATTGTTGTTTTGAATTTTATCAACCAGGCATCTGCTATTTATAAAATGGCTCTGTTAAACAATATTGTTGTTTTTATACTCTGTTGATTGGAGCGGAAGGCGCTCGACTCCTGCGGGAGTACGGGGCAGGGGAGACCCCACAGGCGCTTTCAGCGCCGAGGAGGCTCCCCGGCACGCCCGCGGAAAGCGAGCGCCTGGAGTGGAGATCAACAGCCAAATTCAACAGAGCCTATAAAATAAAAGCCGTTTCCTGAGTGGGAAGCGGCATTTTAACTTTTTAAAAAAGGCTCTGTTAAACCTTAATGTTGATATAACAACATCGAGGGATTCGTTCCCAATTTGGGTGATGGCTCATACGATATGGAGTATCGAAACCCAAGGAGTGAATGAGTTGCTTACATTGGAAATTGCCAAACAATTGCTCGCGGTTGCGGAACAGAAAGCCCATCAAATGGGACTCGCCTTCGATATCGCAATCGTCGACGCCGGGGCGAACTTGGTCGCCTTCCACCGGATGGACCATGCCCGGATCGCCGGAATCGACATCTCCAAGGGGAAGGCCTGGACGAGTGTAGCCATGCAAATGCCCACGGCTAACTTAGCCCAGTCGGCGCTTCCCGGCGGTCAACACTATGGGGTCAACACGACGAACCAAGGGAGGCTCACCATCTTGGGAGGCGGCATCCCACTCGTCCGCGAAGGTATGATCGTCGGTGGTATCGGCGTCGCCGGAGGCACCATCGCGCAAGACATGGAAGTGGCCAATGCCGCCGTTCAAGCGTTCGCCGCTGCGCATGTGAATCCTCCCACGGGTACCGCTCGGACGTTTTGGTAAACGCGTAGTAGGAATAGGATAGCAGTACAAAAGAGAAGTTCGTCTACCCGGCGACCTCTTTTTTTGCTAGTCTACGGCGGGGGAGCAGGCATTTAATTAACTAAAAACGGAAAATAATAGCGACAAGCCATTCCGCTAAAGGGTACGATAGCGCAATCGGTTCCCTTGCTTCTACCTTGCGGAACTAACAAGTGTTCGTTAGCACAATACCGAATGCCCGCCTTTCACGGCGGCTATTTTCTCTTTCTAAATCAACAATAAAATATGACACAGCCTAAAAAAAGATTTTAACACGCATGTTTGTAAGGTTTTTTCTGTGTTTGTGGTAAAATGTTCTAACTTGGTAAAAATTTAAACTAAATATAGATCCATACTAGGGGTGAAAAAGGGTGAAAAAATCTGTGGATTCTCTGGACAAGCGTTTTAAGATTGCCCATAAAGAAGCACTAATTGGCGTTATTCTTGTGATTATTAATTTTATCATTTGGTTTGGCTTCGCCTATGGGCTTGGTTCTGTCAATATCAAAGATTATACATACGTGTTTGGTCTGCCGGCCTGGTTCTTTTACAGCTGCATTCTCGGCTCCATCATCATGACTGTTCTTGTAATTTTAACAGTAAAGTATTTTTTCCAGGATATACCCTTTGAAGTAAATGAGGAGGAACACAAGTGAACTGGGCTGTTATTACACCATTGATTTTATTCTTATTGATTATATTTGCCGTGGGGATTTGGTCAAACAGATTGGTACTCAAATCCGAATCTTTTTTAGAAGGGTATTTCTTAGGAGAACGGCAAATGGGCGGGTTCATCCTCGCGATGACGATGGTGGCCACTTACGGAAGTGCCAGCAGTTTTATCGGCGGTCCTGGCATTGCCTATACTCAAGGGCTGGGGTGGGTGCTGCTCGCAACCTCACAGCTGGTAACCGGTTATTTTACGTTAATGGTCCTAGGAAAGAAATTTGCGATTGTGGCCCGCCAGTATAAGGCAATCACCTTAATCGATTTTCTAAAAGAACGATATAAAAGTAAGACGGTTGTGATTCTTTCAGCGGCAAGTATTATTATTTTCCTTTTTTCATCGATGACAGCACAGTGGATTGGCGGAGCGCGCCTGGTGGAATCGCTGACGGGCATGCCTTATTCAACAGCCTTACTGATTTTTGCTTTTTCTGTACTTGTGTTTGTTATTGTCGGGGGCTTTCGTGCGGTTGCGCTCACCGATACGGTTCAAGGTGTGGTGATGTTTGTGGGAACGCTGATTCTTTTGATTGCGACGATTAAAGCAGGCGGAGGCGTTTCAAACATCATCTCCGATTTAGCAGCGGAGAATCCGAATCTCATCAGCCCGTTTGGTGCCGAGCATAATTTAACCCCGGCCTACGTTTCGTCGTTTTGGATTTTGGTTGGCGTTGGGGTTGTCGGACTGCCGCAAATCACGGTCCGGGCGATGTCCTATAAAAACTCAAAAGCGATGCATTCTGCGATTATTATTGGGACGATTGTCGTCGGCTTTATTATGCTGGGGATGCATTTGATTGGTGTGTTTGCCCGCCCCGTGCTACCGGGAGTGACAATTGGGGATACAGTTATGCCGCTGTTATCCATGAAAGTATTGCCGCCGTTTGTAGCCGGGATTGTGCTGGCGGCCCCGATGGCTGCGATTATGTCAACAGTCGATGCTTTGCTGATCTTGGTGAGCTCAGCTTTGGTAAAGGATATCTATTTGAATTACATCAAGCCCGATGCTGCGGACAAACAAATCAAAAAGGTGAGTTTCAGTGTAACCGCCATTATTGGGATTATAGTTATTATTCTCGCATTAAGTCCACCTGATTTAATTGTCTGGCTGAATCTATTTTCGTTTGGCGGACTGGAATCTGTGTTTATTTGGCCAGTCGTCTTAGGCTTGTATTGGAATAAAGGTAATAAGTACGGAGCGATTACGTCGATGATTATTGGGATGGGCTCTTATATTCTATTGGATCGTTTTTATCCGAATGCCTTTGGACTGCATACGGTTGTCCTGCCAATTGTGTTGTCACTACTCGGATTTATAATAGTTAGTCTAGTATCACAGCAAAAAGCCGTGGCCGATCTTGAGAGGGCTAGGGTTTAAGGGATATTTTAGTTGCAATTTTGTTGATTAGTTTTTAGAATTAATAATTAACGAGATTTATAAATGAGGTGTACCCATGTTTGAGATCATTAGAATATTTTCTGCTCTCACAATGCCTGGATTACTTGTATTGCTTTTTTCACGGGTCGCTTACAATCGCGTTGTCGGCCTTGTTTTAACTGTTGCGCTCATTGCAGCATCGGTCTATAAAGGCTACACCGATACCTTTTACCTGATTGTTATTGATGCCTTTTCGCTTACGGCTGGTTTCTGGCTGGCAGCCAAAATGAAACCGCGCGCAGTTAAAAATAGCTAGAACCTAGTCATCCCTGTAAGTCTGCCTGGAAACCGGCAGGCTTTTTTATGATTTAATCGTTCTTTGTACTTTGGTTAATCGCCAGCTACAGGACGCTTCCGCTTTATTTTTTTAAAAAACGAATATTCGTTCGCATATTATTGGTTTGTTTTTGGGGGATTGTGGTAGAATGTTAATATGCAAATTTCGAGAATCTACCTACCTAGCACGATCCCGGATCATAGACAGAATGAAAGCTTGAGTGTGATATTTTTTACGGGAGGAAATAAATTGTGAATGATCAATTTGAATTAGTTTCAAAGTACTCTCCACAAGGTGACCAGCCCGGAGCGATTCGCCAGTTAGTGGAAGGAATTAAAAACAATAAACGTCATCAAACGTTGCTTGGTGCGACCGGAACAGGGAAGACTTTTACCGTTTCGAACGTCATAAAAGAAGTGAACAAACCGACCCTTGTGATCGCCCATAATAAAACGCTGGCCGGTCAGCTATACAGTGAATTCAAAGATTTTTTTCCAAACAATGCGGTTGAATACTTCGTCAGCTACTATGATTACTATCAGCCGGAAGCGTATGTACCGCAAACCGATACCTTCATTGAAAAAGATGCCAGTATTAATGATGAAATTGATAAACTGCGCCACTCGGCGACCTCGTCCTTATTTGAACGGAAAGATGTCATCATCATTGCCAGTGTATCCTGTATCTATGGTCTCGGTTCGCCGGAAGAGTACCGCGAGATGGTCGTATCTCTCCGGACTGGGATGGAAATCGAACGCAATCAACTCCTGCATCGCCTCGTAGATATTCAATATGAACGAAACGATATTGATTTTAAACGAGGAACTTTCCGTGTCCGCGGTGATGTTGTCGAGATTTTCCCCGTTTCCCGCGATGAACACTGCGTTCGTGTTGAATTTTTTGGGGACGAAATTGACCGGATTCGCGAAGTCGATGCCTTAACAGGTGAAATTATCGGCGAACGCTCGCACATTGCCATTTTCCCGGCCTCCCACTTCGTAACACGCGAAGAGAAAATGCGGGTAGCCATCGAAAATATTGAAAAAGAACTAGAGGAACGGCTTGCCGAATTGAGAGCGGAAGATAAATTGCTTGAGGCACAACGGATTGAACAGCGTACACGCTATGATTTAGAAATGATGAGGGAAATGGGCTTTTGCTCAGGAATCGAAAACTATTCCCGCCATTTGACATTAAGGCCGCCGGGTTCAACTCCGTATACATTGCTAGATTATTTTCCGGAAGATTTCCTGCTGGTAATCGATGAGTCGCATGTTACCTTACCGCAAATCAGGGGTATGTTTAATGGTGACAAGGCGCGAAAACAGGTATTAGTCGACCACGGCTTCCGCCTCCCATCTGCACTCGATAACAGGCCGCTTACCTTTGAAGAATTTGATAAGCATGTCCACAATGCGATATTTGTATCGGCCACACCTGGACCATATGAGCTTGAACATACACCAGAGATGATCGAGCAAATCATTCGTCCGACAGGTTTGCTCGACCCGACGATTGAGGTTCGTCCGATTGAAGGGCAAATTGATGACCTGATTGGGGAAATACAGGACCGAGTTAAGAAAAATGAACGTGTCCTCGTGACGACCTTAACGAAAAAAATGTCAGAGGACTTAACCGATTACTTAAAAGAGATTGGAATTAAGGTTCAATATCTACATTCAGAGGTTAAAACACTCGAGCGGATTGAAATTATCAGGGAGCTTCGTCTTGGAAAATATGACGTTCTGATTGGAATCAACCTGCTCCGGGAAGGACTCGACATTCCCGAGGTTTCCCTTATCACCATCCTTGATGCCGACAAAGAAGGCTTCCTGCGTTCGGAACGTTCATTAATTCAAACCATCGGCCGGGCCGCCCGTAATGCCAATGGTCATGTAATTATGTATGCCGATCGAATTACCAACTCGATGGAGCTGGCGATTAGTGAAACCAAACGGCGCCGTGCGATCCAAGAGGAATACAATGAAAAACACGGGATTACACCGCAGACGATTCAAAAGGAAATCCGCGATGTTATCCGTGCGACCCAAGCGGCAGAGGATCAGGAAGAGTACAAACCATCAGCATCCTTCGCTAAGTTGTCGAAGAAGGAAAGAGAAAAACTAATTATGACCATGGAAAAAGAAATGAAGGAAGAAGCAAAGGCACTCAACTTCGAACGTGCCGCCGAGCTTCGTGATTTATTATTGGAATTGAAAGCGGAAGGATGACGGTTAGATGGCAATGGAAAAACTGATTGTGAAAGGCGCCCGCGCCCACAATTTGAAAAATATAGATGTCACCATTCCGAGAGATAAGCTTGTTGTACTGACCGGACTTTCCGGTTCTGGGAAGTCCTCGCTCGCATTTGATACGATTTATGCAGAAGGGCAGCGCCGCTATGTGGAATCACTATCGGCCTATGCCCGCCAATTTCTCGGTCAGATGGATAAGCCGGATGTTGATATGATCGAAGGATTATCTCCGGCGATTTCGATTGATCAAAAAACAACAAGCCGAAACCCGCGCTCAACAGTCGGGACGGTAACGGAAATCTATGATTATCTACGATTACTTTTTGCAAGAGTCGGACACCCAACTTGTCCGAATCATGGTATTGAAATCACTTCCCAAACGATCGAGCAGATGGTGGACCGGATTATTGGCTATCCAGAACGCACCAAAATGCAAATCCTAGCACCTGTTATCTCAGGCCGAAAAGGTGCCCATGTCAAGGTATTGGAAGATATCAAAAAACAAGGATTCGTCCGGATTCGTGTCGACGGAGAAATGCTAGATCTTGGTGATGAAATCGAACTAGATAAAAATAAGAAGCACTCGATTGAAGTGGTCGTCGACCGGATTGTTATTAAGGAAGGCGTCTCATCCCGTGTCGCAGATTCGCTTGAATCGGCCTTAAAGCTTGGGGAAGGAAACGTTATCGTCGATGTAATGGGCGAGGAAGAGCTGTTGTTCAGTGAGAACCATGCTTGTCCGATATGCGGTTTTTCAATTGGTGAACTAGAGCCGCGAATGTTTTCCTTTAACAGTCCGTTCGGGGCCTGCCCTGAATGTGACGGACTTGGCTCCAAACTGGAAGTCGATCTTGACTTAGTCATCCCTAATAAGGACCTGACGTTAAAACAGCATGCGATTGCCCCATGGGAGCCAACCAGTTCGCAATATTATCCACAGCTGCTTCAGGCGGTCTGTGACCATTATGGAATCGATATGGATATACCGGTTAAGGATATCCCCGAGCACCAAATGGAAAAAGTTCTTTATGGCTCCGGAAAAGACAAAATTTATTTCCGTTATGAAAATGATTTTGGGCAGCTTCGCGAAGGTCATATCCAATTTGAAGGTGTTATGCGTAATGTCGAGCGCCGCTATAAGGAGACGAGCTCTGACTTTATCCGTGAACAAATGGAAAAATACATGGGTCAGCAGCCATGTCCGACCTGTAAAGGCCACCGCTTGAAAAAAGAATCGCTGGCCGTGTTAATTAACGGGAACCATATTTCTCAAGTAACCGACTTATCGATTAAAGATGCTGATCAATTTTTTGCTGGATTAAAACTTTCGGAAAAGAGAAATGCAAATTGCCGCCTTGATCTTCCGTGAGATTAGTGAACGGCTTGGTTTCTTAATTAACGTGGGTCTTGATTATTTGACGCTTAGCCGTACCGCCGGGACACTTTCCGGGGGTGAAGCCCAGCGGATTCGTTTGGCTACCCAAATTGGTTCGCGCTTAACAGGTGTGTTATACATTTTGGATGAGCCTTCGATTGGTCTCCATCAGCGCGATAATGACCGGTTAATCGGTACGATGCAAAACATGCGTGATATCGGCAATACCTTGATTGTCGTTGAACACGATGAAGACACAATGCTCGCGGCCGATTATCTGATTGATATTGGTCCTGGTGCCGGTATTCATGGCGGTGAGATTGTATCAGCGGGAACTCCGGCTGAAGTAATGGCCGACCCGAACTCTTTGACAGGGCAGTATCTATCGGGAAAAAAATTCATCCCGCTCCCGCTTGAGCGTCGTAAGCCGGATGGCCGCTTTATCGAAGTTAAAGGGGCATCTGAAAATAATTTAAAAAATGTAAATGTAAAGTTTCCGCTTGGTTTGTTTATCGCGGTCACGGGGGTATCCGGATCTGGGAAGAGTACGCTTATTAATGAGATCCTCCACAAATCATTGGCGCAAAAGCTGAACCGTGCCAAAACCAAGCCCGGCGCCCATAAGGCGGTTAAGGGAATGGAACATTTGGAAAAGGTCATTGATATTGACCAGTCGCCGATTGGCAGAACACCGCGCTCGAATCCGGCCACGTATACCGGTGTTTTCGATGATGTTCGTGATGTGTTTGCTTCAACGAATGAAGCGAAGGTACGGGGATATAAGAAAGGCCGCTTTAGTTTTAATGTTAAGGGCGGCCGCTGTGAGGCCTGCCGTGGTGACGGGATTATTAAAATTGAAATGCACTTTTTACCTGATGTCTATGTTCCATGCGAGGTATGCCATGGCAAACGTTATAACCGTGAAACACTGGAAGTGAAATATAAAGGGAAAAATATTGCCGATATTCTTGATATGACGGTTGAAGCGGCAGTTGAATTTTTTGAAAACATTCCAAAAATCAGCCGAAAGCTGCAGACGATTATGGATGTAGGACTTGGCTATGTGAAGCTTGGCCAGCCGGCGACGACCCTGTCAGGAGGAGAAGCCCAGCGTGTCAAGCTTGCCTCCGAGCTGCATCGCCGTTCAAATGGTAAAACGTTCTATATTTTAGATGAGCCGACGACGGGGCTTCATGTCGATGACATTTCCCGTTTGCTTGTTGTTTTGCAGCGGCTGGTTGAAAATGGCGATACCGTTCTTGTTATTGAGCATAATCTCGATGTCATTAAGACAGCTGATTATCTGGTCGACCTCGGTCCTGAGGGAGGAGACAAGGGCGGCACTCTCGTCGCGACAGGAACACCGGAAAAAGTGGCCGATACTCCTGAATCTTATACTGGTCAATATTTAAAACCAGTCCTAGAGCGTGACCGAGATCGGATGAAACACCAAATTGAAGAGAAGAGTGCGATTAAGGCATAAGAAGAGCCGAAATCTCCAGGTTGAAAACCTGGCAGGTTTCGGCTTTTTTTGATTCTGCGGAAAAATAGCTAGGGCTCGCGGAATTAATGTGGAAGCAGACGGAATAAATCGGAAAACCTACGGAATAGATTAGAATGTATGAGGAGTAAATTGGAAATAGTACGTAATCCGGCTTAGCTGGGGTTAGTTCGCAGAAAAAATCGGAAAGTCTGCGGAATTAATTCGAAAGTTCGCAGAAAAAACTAAAAAACGTACGGAAATATTCATAGATTCCACGGAAAAAACCGAAAATCCCGCGGAATCCAGCCGTACGCAGTTCGTCCGCACGGAAAAAACCGGAAAGTCCGCGGAATTAATCCGAAAGTCCGCGGAAAAAACTAGAAAACGTACGGAATTATTCAAAGATTCCGCGGAAAAAACCGTAAATCCCGTGGAATCCAGCGAGACGCAGTTCGTCCGCACGGAAAAAACCGGAAAGTCCGCGGAATTAATTCGAAAGTTCGCGGAAAAAATTAGAAAACGTACGGAATTATTCAGAGATTCCGCACGGAAAAAACCGGAAAGTCCGCGGAATTAATCCGAAAGTCCGCGGAAAAAACTAGAAAACGTACGGAATTATTCATAGATACCGCGGAAAAAACCGGAAATCCCGCGGAATCCAGCCAGACGCAGTTCGTCCGCACGGAAAAAATCAGAAAGGCCGCGGAATTAATCCAAGAGTTCGCGGAAAAAACCCAAAAACGTACGGAAATATTCAACATTCCCACGGAAAAACGACCCATTCCCGCGGAATCGTCCCCTCTCCTGCCAACCGAAACCAAAAAACAAATAAAAAGAAACCTTTTCTCTTCTCAGTTCGTAATAAAGGATAGAGGTGATAAATGTATGGAAACACGCAAAGTTTTATCCAGTCTATGCTATTTTAGTATCTTTTTCGCCGGATTCATTTTTCCATTAGCTGTCTATTTAGCAACAAGTGACGAAGGCACCAAAAAACATGCCAAGAAATCACTATTCTCACACCTCATTCCACTCATCCTGACACCGCTGCTCGTGTTTGCGGTATTCTATGACTTTACTGCACAGCAAGATACCATCCCTGTGTTTACGATTATTAGTATCATCGCGTTAGTTTTACTTTGGATCATTGTCATCATCTGGAACATTATCAAAGGCGTAAAGGTGTTAACAGCTGAATAAGCTGAAAGTGAGAAATCCATAAAACTAGAGGTGGAAAAAATGAAAGAGGAAAGAAAACGGATTTTACAAATGGTCGAGGAAGGCAAACTGAAGGCCGCTGAAGCTTTGACGCTACTCGAGGACCTGGAAAAAACAGAACAATCGATGGAACAAAAGCAGGCGCAAATCGTGAATGAGCTGTCGACCACTGTCCAATTTGAAGAAGCCAAAAAAGAAGAGCCTTTCCAAGCAAAATACCAATCTACAAAGGACAAAATCTTTGAATTTGTTGACATCGCCTTGAAAAAACTTAAAGACATAGACTTAGATTTAAACTTCGGCCATTCCGTGGATATCTCGCATATTTTCCACCAAGCAGATGCCAAACTAAAAGATATCGACATTGACGTCGCAAACGGAGCCGTAAAGCTCGTCGGCTGGGAGCAGCCAGATGTAAGAGTCGAGTGTCAGGCAAAAGTGTACCGCGTGGAAAACCAGGACCAGGCCCGGCAAAATTTTTTACGTGACGTCCTTTTCACAGTTGAACATGAGAAATTACGGTTTAGCACCCAGCAGAAATGGATGAAGGTAGAAGCGGTTGTATATGTGCCAAAAGCCGTTTATAACCGGGTGAGGGTCAGACTGTTTAATGGTCCTATTTCAGGAGAACATATGAATGCAGACGAACTGCGCGTCAAAACAGCGAACGGAAAAATTGTCCTCGACCGTTTTACTGGTAAAAAAACAGAACTGGAAACAGCAAACGGAAAAATAAGGCTGACAGGCAGTCAGTTTGATCAGGTGGAAGCAGATACCATTAATGGCGCAATTCAACTTGACGGTGAGTTTAAGAAACTGGAAACGGAGTCGTTTAACGGGAATATCAGTTTAACACTCCATGGAAACGATGCTGAATTCATTCGGGCCAAAACGGCAGCGGGCGGAATTGACCTCTATCTCCCTGAGGGGCTGCCCGTAAATGGGGATTTAAAGACGAACCTCGGCGGATTTCATGTTAATCTAGTCGGTATCCAAGTGCTTGAGGAAAAGAGTGAAATGATTCAAAAAACACTGCGGTTCCAGTCGATTAACCACTCGGAAAATCTCGTAAACCTATATGCAGATACGAAAACAGGTTCAATCACGATCCACCAATCACAACAAGAAAAGTAGGAGAGTTAAGGAATGAGATGGCTGATAGGTTGTTTGATAAATGCAGTATTATTTACGGCACTCGCCGGTTATTTTCATGAAAGCTTTCAATTAACCGGTTTTGTAGCTGCACTAGAAGCAAGCGTATTATTATCGATTTTAAATGTACTCGTCCGTCCGCTGTTAATTTTATTTACCTTGCCGGTCACAGTCCTAACGATGGGGCTGTTCCTGTTTGTCATCAATGCCGTTACACTGGAACTAACGGATTATTTGATGGGCCCTGCCTTTGAAATCAATGGTTTTGGCATGGCCCTGTTCTTCGCCGTGCTGATGTCGCTTGTTAATGTTATCATTCAAAAAACACTGTTTGAGCCATCCAGAAGGACTAAAAAATAACGGATTAGGGTGTTCCCTTTTTTAAAGAGGGGGCACCTTTTTTCTTTTTTGCATACTCTTCCATTTGGTTCTTTTTCAAAAAATGCTAAAATAGGAGGTATGAATTCTTCTTATTTCTATCTTTTTAAAAAATACATCCGTTTGAGGAGGAAATCTTCTTGCCAAAAGTACGTACCAAAGATATTTATGAAAAATTTAATTTAGAATTAATCAGTGGTGAAGAAGGTATTAACCGCCCGATCACCATGAGTGATATATCCCGTCCGGGGATTGAAATGGCTGGTTATTTTGAGTTCTATCCGGCTGAACGGATCCAGCTGTTAGGAAAAACAGAATTATCCTTTTTTAGCGAACTATCTCCGAAAGACCGTGCCTCACGAATGGAACAACTTTGTACAGATGTGACTCCGGCAATTATTGTCACCAGAGGAATTGATGTGCCTGAAGAGCTAATTGAGGCATCCGAACGAGAGTCTGTTCCTGTGTTAAAGACAAACATGGTAACGACCCGTTTTTCAAGCCGTTTGACAAACTTTTTAGAAAGCAAGCTCGCACCAACTACCGCTGTTCATGGCGTTTTGGTAGATGTTTATGGGATCGGCGTGTTGATCACAGGAAAAAGCGGCGTGGGTAAAAGTGAGACCGCACTTGAACTAGTGAAACGCGGGCACCGCCTCGTGGCCGACGATTGCGTCGAAATTCGTCAGGAAGATCAGGACACATTGGTTGGCACCTCACCGGATTTAATTGAACATTTATTAGAGATCCGCGGTTTGGGGATTATCAATGTGATGACCTTGTTTGGGGCAGGGGCTGTCCGCAGTAACAAGCGGATTACCTTAATCATGAACCTGGAAATTTGGGATGCAAAAAAGCAATATGACCGCCTTGGTTTGGATGAAGAAAAAATGAGGATTATTGATACCGATGTTCCAAAGCTGACAGTTCCAGTTCGACCAGGACGAAACCTTGCTGTTATCATTGAAGTTGCAGCGATGAATTTCCGTTTAAAACGGATGGGCGTTAATGCGGCCCAGCAGTTTACCGACCGCCTGTCAGATGTAATTGAAGAGGGAGACCACGAGTAAGGGGAGAAAAAGATGAATGAAACAATACAGCCATTGAACCCGATCGCCTTTTCACTTGGTCCGATTCAGGTGCATTGGTATGGGATTATTATCGGCTCAGGTCTGGCACTTGCTTTGTATCTGGCAATTAGAGAAGCCAACCGTAGAGGGTTGCCTAAAGATACCTTTGCCGATTTAATGCTTTGGGCGATTCCCATCGCGATTATTTCGGCGCGGATTTACTATGTGATATTTGAATGGGGTTATTATTCTAATCATCCGGCAGACATCCCGAAAATCTGGAATGGCGGAATTGCCATCCATGGAGCGCTAATTGGTTCTGTTATTACGACCATCGTATTTGCCAGGAAAAGAGGAATTTCGTTTTGGAAAATTGCCGACATTGCTGCTCCTAGCATCATTTTAGGACAAGCGATTGGCCGCTGGGGAAATTTCATGAACCAGGAGGCCCACGGCCGCGAAGTAACCAGATCCTTCCTTGAAAATCTGCATTTACCTGATTTTATTATCAATCAAATGTATATTAATGGTGCCTATTATCACCCCACGTTCTTATATGAATCCGTATGGGATTTTGCTGGCTTTCTACTACTAATCCTGCTCCGCCGCGTGAATTTCCGCCGTGGGGAACTGTTTTTATCGTATGTTATTTGGTATTCGATTGGCCGCTTCTTCGTCGAAGGACTTAGAACAGATAGTTTAATGCTTGGAAGTCTGCGGATGGCACAAACCATTTCGATTGCTTTGATCGTAGTGGCGGTGGCGATTTTAGTTTATCGCCGCACGAAGCGTCTTGACGAGGCTCATTACTTAGATCAAACCAATTAAATCGTTATACGCTTAAGGCTAATAAGAGGAAAGGACCCACCTATGACAAACAAAATTACAACCATCCTATTTGATTTAGATGGAACCTTAATTGATACAAATGAATTAATCATTTCAACTTACCTAAACACGCTGGAAAAATATTTTCCAAGCAAGTATTTGCGTGAGGATGTTCTGCCGTTCCTTGGCCCAACCCTCCATGAAGTTTTTGGCAATATGGACCCGAATCCGGAACGCGTCGAGGAAATGATTGCCGCCTATCGTGAGTATAATATCTCCAAGCACGATGAACTTGTAAAAGAGTTTGCCGGGGTGACTGAAACGATTCAGACATTGAAGGAGCGCGGCTACAAACTAGCCGTTGTGACGACGAAGCGCCTTGATGTAACGCTGAAAGGCTTGCGGTTGATGAACTTAGAGTCGTTTTTTGAAGTGATTGTTGCCTACGAACATGTGACAAAGACGAAACCGGATCCAGAACCAATATTCAATGCATTGGAACAGTTGGATTCGACTCCTGCAGAAACGATGATGGTCGGCGATAATTACCATGATATTTTAGCCGGTAAAAATGCCGGAACGAAAACAGCCGGTGTGGCGTGGTCGATTAAGGGACGTGACTATGTTGCCAGTTATGAACCGGATTACATGCTCGAGAACATGACTGACCTATTAACCATTCTCGGAGAGTGAGAAGGATGAGAAACACGACTCGCTATCCTGTAGAGGGGGCGAACTCTTTGTGGCACGTCTACAAGACCGTGCCATTTTGGAAGGTTGTTAAAAATTTTGTCGTCATCCAGCTGGCGAGATATACACCATTTTTGAGTATGAAAAACTGGTTATATCGTACATTTCTGGGGGTTAAGGTCGGGGAGCAGACCTCCTTTGCCTTAATGGTGATGCTCGATGTCATGTTTCCCGAGAAAATTAGTGTCGGCCGCAACACCGTGATCGGTTATAACACGACCATTCTCGCTCATGAGTATTTGATAAAAGAATACCGTCTTGGTGCTGTCGAAATTGGGAGTGAAGTGATGATTGGAGCAAATTCCACGATTCTCCCAGGGATCATGATAGGGGATGGGGCAATCGTCTCAGCCGGCACGCTGGTTCATAAGGACGTTCCGCCTGGATGTTTCGTAGGCGGAAACCCAATGCGAGTGATTTATACCAAAGAAGAACTTGATAAGCGCTGGGCAGAGGACCCTATCTATAGAAACGTAAAAAAGTCTGGTCATATTTGATCAGACTTTTTTACGTTGTTTAAGTATTCCTTACAAAAAAATAGGCAATAGGGCACGTTTTTGTACTGTTTTGGAACGTTATAATAGTAGGGCATGGAAAACGATAAGATTTAGATATTAATAGAATATAGCTAAAACCTGTAATCTATTAAAAAATTTCATGGAAGATGGAAATATTCCTCAAAAAATGACAAAGGTTAGCCATCGCCATTTTTTTCTGAATCTTAAAAAAGGAGAGGGTTTTCAGAAAGTTAGACAGAACATGGAGGTCTTGGCAAGAAAATTTAATCAAAGGGGATAGGTGAAGAGGCATATGAAAAAGAAGAATACCCGCAGATATAGTAAATTAGCTGCCACAGCTTTGATTCTCAGCACAATTGTTTCACCCTCAATACCTTACAAGGTAAAAGCCGCCGAGGCAGGAAGTAATACTGCATCTCTAAGAATTCTAGAAACTACTGATTTGCATGATGCAGCAATGGCCTATGATTACTACCAAGATACAGCTAATGGAATTAACTATGGTTTATCGAAGACCGCGACCTTAATTCAGCAAGCTCGAGCCGGGGTGGACCCAAGCAACTCGATGCTGTTTGATGCCGGTGACTTACTCCAAGGAAATCCAATGGCAGATTACGTAGCAAAAGTTAAGCCTCTGACAGAAAACGATGTTCACCCAATGTTTAAAGCGATGAAACTATTAAACTATGATGGGGGTATCGTTGGGAACCATGAGTTTAACTATGGCTTAGGCTTCTTGAACACTGCCTTAAAAAATGCTCCATATCCAATTGTTAATGCGAATATATATGTTGATGATCATGACAATGATCCAACTAACGATAAAAATTATTTTACTCCATATCAAATCATTCCTAAAAAAATTAAAGACAGTAACGGTGTCGAACAGACTGTGAATGTAGGGATTGTAGGGTTTGCGCCACCGCAAATTCTACAATGGGATAAAGATAACCTGCAAGGAAAGGTTATTGTCAAAGATATTGTTGAAACGGCTAAAAAATATGTTAAAGAAATGAAAGAAGTAGGTAAAGATGGGGTTAAAGCTGACGTCGTTGTAGCAATTGCCCACTCCGGCTGTGATGTGACAAATGAAAACCAACAGGATGCCGAAAATGCAGTATTCGCATTAAGCAAAGTTGATGGCATTGATGCACTATTATTTGGACATGCCCACTATTCGTTCCCAGCAGGTAAAGAATTCCACCAGGGCAGCAGTCTCACTAATCCTGATTTAACGGGCCTTGACACTGCAAAGGGTACAATTAATGGCACACCGGCAGTCGAAGCAGGCTTCTGGGGTAATAACCTTGGTGTGCTTGATTTAGCGTTAGTTCAACAAGCTGATGGAACTTGGAAAGCGGATAAAACTGCTTCAAAATCTGTTGATATGCCCGTAACAGCTACAACTGCAGTTGATACTCAAATTGTTGACGCAGTTAGCGCAGAACACGAAGCAACCCTCGAATATGTTCGTGGGAAAATTGGTGAAACAAGTGCGCCAATGTCCAGCTATTTCTCGAGGGTAATGGATGATCCTACCATTCAAATCGTTAACAATGCACAAACAGACTATGTGAAAAACTGGATTAGCAAGAACCGTCCAGACCTAAAAGATGTACCAATCATTTCGGCCGGTGCACCATTCAAAGCGGGCCGCCAAGGAGTAACTGATTATACAAACATTGCAAAAGGCGACCTGTCAATTAAAAGTGCCAATGACCTTTATTTGTATAACAACACATTAAAAGCAGTGGAATTAACGGGTGCAGAAGTGAAAGAATGGTTAGAAATGTCTGCCTCACAATTCAACAAAATCGATCCAACTAATGCAAATGCCCAAGAATTAATCGATTATGGATTCCAGCCCTTCAATTTTGATGTGATTGATGGCGTTAAATATCAAATCGATGTAACACAGCCAGCAAGATACAACTATAATACCGGAGTTGTTTCTAATGCTGATGCCCATCGTATTATCAATTTCACCAATATGGACGGGTCGGCAATTGATCCAAATCAAAAATTCATCGTTGCAACGAACAACTATCGTGCAAGCGGCGGCGGGAATTTCCCTGGAACAAAAGGTGGAAATGCAACGGTCGTCGTTGATTCTCCATTAGAAAACCGTCAGATTTTAATGGATTATATTAAAGCACAGGGAGTTGTCAATCCGGTTGCTGATAATAACTGGAAAATTGCTCCTGTTGGCGGAGAAGCAACATTAACCTTTAAATCTTCTCCAGCGGCAAAAGATGTATTAGCATCAACACCAAATATTAAAGATGTTGGTCCGTTATCCGATGGCTTTGAACAATATACGCTTGATCAAGATGTTCATGTTCAATTACTAGGAATCAACGACTTACATGGACAATTAGACTATAAAACTACTGTTTCTGGTAAACCAGCCGGCGGAATTGAATATTTAGCAGGTTACTTGAAAGAAAGAGAAGCCACCAATCCTTCTAACACCTTAATGGTACAAGCAGGAGATGCCGTTGGTGCGAGCCGTCCAGTATCGGCATTATTACAAGATGAGCCTACCATTCGCATTCTAAACGAACTTGGTTTTGATGTGGGTACGATTGGTAACCACGAATTTGATGAAGGCGTAACGGAAATGCTTCGCTTAATTAATGGTGGTGCACATCCAAAAACGGTCGAGAAGTATGGTGCGTTTGAAGGTGCTGACTTCCCTTATGTAGCAGCAAACGTAGTAAAAGAAGATACAAACGAGCTAATTCTTCCACCATATGTGGTCAAGGAAGTAGATGGCGTAAAAGTTGGTTTTATCGGTGTTGTTACTACTGAAACACCAAGCATTGTTACGCCAAGTGGTGTAGCGGGAGTTAAGTTCACTGACGAGGCAGAAGCAATTAATAAGTATACAGCTGAATTAAAAGCTAAAGGCATTAAAGCCATTGTCGTTCTTGCCCATGACCCTGGAACATCAGCAACAGATGGTTCTAACCCAACAGGAAAAGTAGTCGATATCGCAAAAGCAGTTGATGATGAAGTGGACGTAATTTTTGGTGCGCATGACCATAAATACTTAAACTCAACTGTGGATGGAAAACTGCTTGTTCAATCTTTCTCTTATGGAACAGCATTCTCTGATGTAGATTTAACCATCGATCCGGTTACACAGGACATTGTTTCGAAAAAGGCGGAAATTGTGACAACGTTCCAAGATGCTGCCCACCTTGATGCTAAAATTAAAGCAGAAATGGATCAATACCAGGCCGATGTGGCTCCGATCACGAACCAAGTAGTAGGGGATGCAAATGAACCTATTTCCCGGACTACTAATGAAGCAGGAGAAGCGCCGCTTGGTAACCTAATCGCTGATGGCATGAGAGTAACAACTGGTGCGAAATTTGCCTTCATGAATATTGGCGGTATCCGTGATGATATTAAGGATGCTGGTCCGATCACATGGGGAGAATTATTCGCCATCCAGCCATTCGGCAACGACATCGTTACACTAGATATCACTGGTGAGCAAGTAAGAACCTTACTAAATCAGCAATTTGCAGCGGACCGAAACCGAATTATGCAAATTTCTGGTTTGAAGTATACTTGGTCCAATAACTTACCATTAGGTCAAAAGGTCATCGATATTTATCTGCCAGATGGTTCTAAGATTGACCCTACAGCTGTTTATAATGTAGCAGTCAATAACTTCATGGCTGACGGCGGTGATGGTTTCGTTGTTCTTAAAGAAGGAAAGAACCGCGTTACTCGGTCATCTGATCTTGATGCATTGGTAGAATATATTAAGTCCTTTAATGGAAGTTCGATTTCCGCAAAAATTGAAGGTAGAATTTTAATTGATAATGTAGCACCTGAGGCCCCAACTGTTGCTGAAGTAACTGACCAGTCTACTAAAGTGACTGGGAAAACAGAAGGTGGTGCAAAGGTTGAAGTGAAAGCGGATGGCCAAGTGATTGGTACTGCTGCTGCAAATTCTGATGGAACGTTTGAAGTAAGCATTACTCCATTAAAAGCAGGAACAGAAGTGACTGTCACAGCAACCGATGTAGCTGGCAACAAGAGTGCCGAAACAAAAGTGGTTGTAAAAGACGTTACCGCACCAGCGGCACCAGCTGTTGGACAAATCATTGCTCCAGCGAAAAGCGTAACCGGCAAAGCTGAAGCAGGTTCAACCGTAAAAGTATACAATGGAAAAACACTGCTAGGCAGTGCCGCAGCTGATCAAAACGGAGTATTTACCATCTCTTTCAAATCAGCTCAGACACATGATACAGTGTTAACCTTCACAGCTACAGATGCAGCTGGAAACACAAGTCAAGTAACGTCAGTAAAGCTAGTAAAAAGCAATCCGAAATTCCAGTAATATATGGTAATGTGCACCCCTGAATGAGTATTCAGGGGTGTTTTTATGACAAAAAAACGCAAATTCTGCTGAATCTCGTGAAAATTTGCAAAATTTAATGCGTACTGCAAGTAAAACTAGTTTAAAATAGAAAGAAACTCAGTTGTTTATTATTGACGGGGTTTATACAAACAGGTAAACTTTAATTTATTAGCACATTAGCAGACTAAAGGATTTTAAAAATATTAGCAAATCTGAAGATAAAGGATGAGCACAATGAGCCGCTTGTTTATGTTTGAAAAGCCGCTGGGAATGCGGGATACATTGCCAGAACTATATGAAAAAAAACATCAGGTCCGCACTTCCATGGCAGATACCCTGAAACTGTGGGGCTACCAATTTATCGAAACTCCCACACTTGAATATTACGAAACGGTTGGAGAAGCCTCTGCGATTGCAGACCAGCAATTATTTAAACTGCTCGACAAAGAAGGACATACTGTCGTTCTAAGACCTGATATGACGGCACCAATTGCCAGAGTAGCTGCCTCCAAGCTGTTAAATGAGGATCTTCCCGTAAGATTAGCCTATTCGGCCAATGTATTCCGGGCCCAGCAGCGCGAAGGCGGACGTCCAGCTGAGTTTGAGCAAATCGGCGTGGAATGTCTGAACGAAGAAACGGTTTCCTGTGACGGAGAGGTTATTGCCCTGCTTATTTCTTCTCTGAAAAAAGCGGGACTCGAACAATTCCAAGTCTCGATTGGACATGTAGGATTTGCAAACGAGCTATTTGTTCAAATCCTGGGGACAAATGGCAGAGCCACCGCATTACGGAAATATTTATTTGAAAAAAATTATGTCGGTTACCGCGAGCACGTTAACTCGCTACCGCTTTCATCTATTGATAAAAAAAGACTCTTACAGCTTCTCGAATTACGAGGGGGAGAAGAGATCATTGGCTTGGCTCTCGATATCATCGAGAATGACAAAGGCAAACAGGCCATCCTTGAACTGAAGGAATTGTGGGATGTTATCAAAGATTATGGCGTAGCAGAATACGTGAAATTTGATTTTACGATTGTGAGCCATATGAGCTATTATTCCGGTATTCTTTTTGAAGCCTATGCCGGAAATGTCGGCTTCCCAATTGGGAATGGCGGCCGCTATAGTTTAATAGAGAAATTTGGCAAAACGGCAAGCGCCACTGGTTTTGCCGTCCGAATGGATATGCTCCTTGAGGCCCTTCAAGGTGGGCAGACAGAAAACACCACACACTGTATCTTCTTCAGTCAAGAAAGACGTAAGGAAGCATTCGAACTGGCTGCAAGCATGCATGAGCAAGGGCAAAGAGCTGTCCTACAGGATATCACCGGCGTAAGAAACCTTGATGCGTTTACGAAACGATTTGCCGAGACAACCTATTTAATTGGAGGGCGCGCGAATGAGTAACCTATTAACAATTGCGATGCCAAAAGGGCGAATTTTTATAGAGGCCGTAGAACTGCTACGAAAAGCGGGATATAAGCTGCCGCCGGAATTTGATGATTCGCGAAAACTGATTATTGACGTTCCCGAAGAGGGCTTACGGTTTATTTTAGCAAAACCAATGGATGTCGCTACATATGTAGAGCACGGTGTAGCTGATGTCGGAATTGCCGGGAAGGATGTCTTACTCGAAGAAGAGCGTGACGTCTACGAACTTCTCGATCTAAAAATCAGCTACTGTTATTTAGCAGTCGCCGGTCTTCCGGATACAAAAATGAATGACGTCGCCCCTCGAGTGGCCACCAAATATCCGAATGTCGCTGAGGCATACTTCCGTGAGCAAGGGGAACAGGTGGAAATTATTAAATTAAACGGTTCAATTGAGCTTGCGCCGATTATCGGCTTATCTGACCGGATTGTTGATATAGTGTCGACCGGACGGACATTAAAAGAAAATGGATTAGTGGAGTATGAAAGAATCAAGGATGTGACTTCACGAATTGTCGTCAATCCTGTTAGTTACCGCCTAAAAGATCAACAGATCGATGATATGGTGAAACGGCTTAGCGAAGTAGTGTAATGGGGGGCAATAGAGATGAAAATTTTAAAAGTAAATGAACTTGTTTCAATCAAACGGTCGATTGAAGCTGGAACCTCCGAGCAGCTCGCGGTTGTAAAAGGAATCATTTCTGAAATTCGTAACCGCGGCGATGAAGCATTAAGAGAGTTTACCGAAAAATTCGACCGCGTTCAATTACCTTCTTTTTCAGTGACTGAAGGTGAGATAGAAGCAGCTTATACTCAAGTAGATCAGGCGTATATCGAAATCGTACGCGAAGCAGCAGAGAATATTAAATCTTTTCATGAAAAGCAGCTCCGCCCGTCCTGGATGACAACCGAAGAGAATGGGACGATTTTGGGTCAAAAAATCACCCCGCTCGATTCAGTTGGGGTCTATGTACCAGGGGGCACGGCGGCCTATCCATCTTCTGTTTTAATGAATGTGATTCCGGCGAAAGTAGCTGGGGTAAAGCGGATTGTGATGGTATCCCCACCTGATGAATCAGGAAAACTGCCGGCAGCGGTGTTAGTTGCTGCAAAAGAAGCAGGCGTCAAAGAAATTTTTAAAGTGGGCGGGGCTCAAGCGGTTGCTGCTCTTGCTTACGGAACAGAATCGATTGCTCCTGTTGATAAAATTACCGGCCCTGGAAATATCTTTGTCGCACTGGCTAAACGAGAAGTGTTTGGCGATGTGGATATCGATATGATTGCCGGTCCTAGTGAGATTGCCGTTTTAGCAGATGATTCAGCCCTTGCTGATGAAGTTGCGGCAGATCTGTTATCACAAGCCGAGCACGACCCGCGCGCCTGCAGTGTTCTTGTAACTCCGTCGCTTTCGTTAGCAGAAGCGGTTGCGGAGGAAGTGGAAAAACAGCTTGCTGTCCTGCCACGCAGGGATATCGCTTCTCGTGCTATTGCCGATTACGGTGCGATTTATGTAACTGCTGATCTCGACGAGGCGGTAGAAACCGTCAATACATTAGCCCCTGAACATCTTGAAGTGATCACCGAAAATGCGATGGAACTACTGGGGAAAATTCGTCATGCCGGTGCCATTTTTATCGGGCGATATAGCTCAGAGCCGGTCGGCGATTATTTTGCAGGACCGAATCATGTTCTTCCAACCAATGGAACAGCAAGGTTCTCCAGCCCGTTGAATGTTGATGATTTTCAAAAAAAATCTAGTGTGATTGTTTATAGTGAAAAGGCATTGAAAGAGAACGGAGCAAAAATCGCAGCCTTCGCCCGCATGGAAGGTCTCGAAGCCCACGCTCGTGCGGTTGAGACAAGGCTAAAGAATAAATAAGTTAAAGGAGCACCAGATATGGAAAGAACAGCAAGTATTGAACGAATTACAGGTGAAACACAAATTAAACTAGCGTTTGATATTGATGGATCAGGCCAATCCAGTCTTGAAACAAGTGTCCCGTTCATGGACCACATGCTTGACTTGTTTACCAAGCACGGCCAATTTAATTTAACTGTCGATGCCAAAGGTGACATCGAAGTCGACGACCATCATACAACTGAGGACATCGGTATCTGTTTAGGCCAGGCCCTTCGCGAGGCATTAGGCGACAAACGCGGCATCAAGCGTTACGGAAATGCATTCGTGCCAATGGATGAGGCGCTCGCCCAGGTAGTTGTCGATCTAAGCAACCGCCCGCATCTTGAAATGCGCGCTGAATTCCCAAGTCAAAAAGTGGGAACCTTTGATACCGAGCTCGTTCATGAATTTCTTTGGAAACTGGCACTTGAGGCCCGAATGAATCTCCATGTTATCGTTCATTATGGACATAATACCCACCATATGATTGAAGCTGTTTTTAAAGCATTAGCGAGAGCGCTGGACGAAGCAACGACGATTGATCCACGCATTAAAGGCGTACCATCAACCAAAGGGATGCTTTAACAGAAGCGGGGCCCAATAGCGACTAAGGAAGGTGACAGAAATGATTGGAATCGTAGACTACGGGATGGGGAATCTCTTCAGCGTCAGCAAGGCCCTTGAACGGCTAGGTGCCGACTATTTTATCTCAGCAGATAAAAACGAGTTACTAAACGCCGATGCCTTAATTCTTCCAGGAGTCGGTTCTTTCCGTGATGCGATGGAACGCTTGCAGGTAGAGACGATAAAGGAATTCGCCGCAACAGGCAAGCCGTTATTAGGTATCTGTCTTGGCATGCAGCTGCTTTTTGAAGAAAGTGAAGAAAATGGCCCGACAAAAGGATTAGGATTACTTCCTGGTAAGGTTCGCCGTTTTCCGGGTACTGCACCAGCAGGCGAAACCTACAAGGTGCCGCATATGGGCTGGAACAGGCTTGAATTTGTTCAAGAATCCCCTCTATTAAACGACCTAACCGAAGATTATGTTTATTTCGTGCATTCCTATTTTGTCGATGCAGACAATAATGATGCCCTTCTGGCAAAGGCAGACTATCATGAACAAGTCTCAGCGGTCGTAGGAAAAGATAATATTTTTGGTATGCAATTTCATCCTGAAAAAAGCAGCAGACTTGGGATGGCACTCTTGGATAACTTTTTAAAATTGGCTGTGGAAAGGGATGCGGTTCGATGAGTTTAACGATTTACCCGGCAATCGATATGCGGGGCGGGAAATGTGTCCGTCTCCTTCAAGGGGACTACGATAAAGAAACCATATATGGGGATTCCCCTTTTGAAATGGCAAAAAGCTTTGCAGAAGCGGGGGCCGAATGGATCCATATGGTCGACCTTGACGGTGCGAAAGACGGCAAACGCGTAAATGACCGGTTTGTCATTGAAGCCGCGCAAAACCTAGATGCAAAGGTCCAAATTGGCGGCGGGATCCGCTCAGAAGCGGACATCCTCCACTATCTGGAAAATGGCGTCGACCGCGTCATCATCGGCAGCATTGCCGTTTCCAATCCAGAGTTTGCGATCGAAATGATAGAAAAGTATGGGGCAAAAATTGCCGTGGGCATTGATGCGAAAAATGGCTATGTCGCGACACATGGCTGGCTTGATACTTCTTCCGTCAAAGCGGTTGAGCTTGGCAAGCGATTTGCCGATGCCGGTGCCGAAACGTTTATTTTTACCGATATTGCAACCGATGGGACCTTAGCGGGCCCGAATATCGATGCGGTTTGGGAACTGGCTGAAGTGACCGGAAAAAATGTTATTGCCTCCGGCGGCGTCAGCAGTCTTGCCGACTTACAGGCGATTGCACAGAAAGGGATTCGTGGAGCAATTGTAGGAAAGGCCCTTTATGAAAACCGTTTTACCTTAAAGGAAGCATTGGAAGAGGTGGGAGTAAAGTGACATTAACGAAGCGAATTATTCCCTGCCTTGATGTAAAGGATGGCCGGGTTGTTAAAGGCATTCAATTTGTCCAGCTGCGCGATGCCGGCGACCCGGTTGAACTAGCGCGATTTTATGATGAGCAAGGTGCAGACGAATTGGTATTCCTTGATATTTCCGCATCCGTTGAGGGCCGGAAAACAATGGTCGAGGTTGTCAAGGCGGTAGCGTCTGAGCTTGCGATTCCGTTCACCGTCGGCGGTGGCATCAATGCCTTAGAGGATATGAAAAGAATTCTTCGGGCCGGCGCCGATAAGGTGTCGCTTAATACGGCGGCTGTCTTAAATCCCGACTTGATCAAGGAAGGAGCCAGCTACTTTGGCTCCCAATGCATCGTGGTAGCGATCGATGCAAAATTTGATCCTGAAATCGGGACCTGGCGTGTCTATACCCACGGTGGCCGAACACCGACAGAGAAAAAAGTAGTCGAGTGGGCGGTTGAAGCTGCTGAGCTTGGTGCAGGGGAAATCCTTCTTACAAGCATGGACAGTGACGGCGAGAAAAATGGATTTGATCTAGAACTGACCAAAGCGGTTAGTGAAGCGGTAACCATTCCTGTTATTGCTTCAGGCGGGGCCGGAAATGCCGACCATTTTGCTGAAGCCTTTTTAGCTGGAAAGGCCGATGCCGGGCTTGCTGCCTCCATTTTTCATTATAAGGAAACATCGGTGGATGAGGTTAAAAGCTTTTTAAGGGAAAAAGGAGTGAGCATACGATGAACGTGAAATTTGATGAAAAGGGGCTCGTCCCCGCCATTATCCAAGATGCTGATACAAAAGAAGTGTTAACACTTGCTTATATGAACGAGGAATCTTTACAGAAAACAATTGAAACCGGCGAAACATGGTTTTATAGCCGTTCCCGCCAAGAATTGTGGCACAAGGGAGCAACAAGCGGCAATACCCAGACAGTAGCCAGTATCAATTACGACTGTGATCAGGATGCCTTATTAGTACAGGTTTATCCAAAAGGACCTGCATGCCACACTGGCGCCGTCAGCTGTTTTTCTGAACAGGTTGTGAACCGTGAGGCCAATTTAGCAGATTATCAGATTTTACAATCTTTAGAAAAAGTCATCTTAGAACGTGAGAAAGAGCGTCCAGAAGGTGCATATACAACATACCTGTTTGAAAAAGGCGTCGATAAGATTTTGAAAAAGGTCGGTGAAGAGGCGGCAGAAGTGATTATTGCTGCAAAAAACCGCGACCATGAAGAACTTCGCTGGGAAGCGGCCGATTTGCTTTACCATCTCCAGGTTTTATTAGTAGAACAAGGGCTTCCATTTAAAGAAGTACTGCGTACACTAGAAGAAAGACACAAAGACCGGTCCTAATGGGCTCGGTTTTTTTGTTTTGCGTGAAGAAATCAATAAACCCAATCTATCGGACAAAACCGAGTGGAGGGAAATGGAATTTGTCCAATAGGGGTCTTCTAATGGACAATTCTTCATATTACAAAAGGACTTTGTCAAATAGCGCCGGCACACAATCCATTTTGCATTTTGTTCTTAACCCATGAATCAACATCTGATCATAAATTACAGCTTTTATTCACAATGTATAAATTTTTCGAAAAATAATAGTGAAGTTTTGGGTAAATGTTGATAATATATTTATATAAATTAAAATGATTGATAGGGGGTGAAATGAATTGATTAAAGAAAAGCGTATAAAAAAGATCCAGGAATATGTTTTAGAATATCATTCAGCCTCATTAGATGAATTAGTAAATGTTTTTGATGTATCTAAAAATACGATCAGACGTGATGTACAAGAGTTAGTAGATCGCGGGGAGCTAAAAAAAGTTTATGGCGGGGTATCAGTCATTCATAAAAAACTGGAATCCTTTCAAGATAGAAAAAGTCGTAACCAGGAACAAAAAGGATCAATCGTAAAAAAGGCCGCAAGTTTTGTGGAAAATGGAGATATTATCTTCATCGATTCAGGAACCACCACAATTGAAATGTTTGAGTATTTAAAGGAAAAACACATAACCATCTTTACAAATAGTATTGACTTGATTATCCGGGCCTTTCCGTTTGAGCATTTAAATGTCATCTCAATCGGGGGGATGCTGGACCCTAAAACCAATTCGTTTGGCACTCCTCGAAATCTTGATTTACTTAAAGATTACAATATAAAAAAAGCGTTTATGGCTTCTACCGGTATATCACTATCGAATGGGGTCACGAATGCATCACCATTAGAAAGTGAATTAAAAAAGACCATTGTCAGCAGGAGTAAAGAGGTCTATTTATTGGTAGACCATGATAAATTTGATAAATGTGGTTTAATGACCTACTGCGGTTTAAGTGAGATTGATTATATAGTTACCGATACCACACCGAATGAGTCTTATCAAAAATACTTTAGGGAAAATGAAATCCATCTTATCATAGCCAATTAAATTATAAAAATAATAGGCAATCAAAGGAATCCTTACATTCTTTTTTTTAAAAGAAGAGAAGTTTTGGTTATTTGTTGGTTATATATATGTTATACTATAATGTAAACGATAACAAAAACTTATTGCAAGACTAGGGTGAAATAGATGATTAAGGAAAAGCGCATAAAAAAAATTCAAGATTATGTATTAGAACATCAATCAGCTTCACTAGACGAATTGGTTAAAGTGTTTGATGTATCTAAAAATACGATCAGACGTGATGTACAAGAGTTAGTAGATCGCGGGGAACTGAAAAAGGTGTATGGAGGGGTATCTTCTATTCACAAAAAACTTGAATCATTTCAAGAAAGAAGTGTCCGTAATCAAGGACAAAAAGAGTTGATTGCGAAAAAAGCTGCAAGTTTTGTGGAAGATGGAGACTTTATTTTCATAGATTCAGGGACCACTACGATTGAAATGTTTCAATATTTAAAGGAAAAAAACCTGACAATTTTTACAAATAATATTGATTTAATTGTTTGTGCCATTCCATATGAAAATTTAAATGTCATCTCCATCGGCGGAATGCTTGAACGGAAAACAAGTTCGTTTGTTAACCCGCGAAGTATGGATTTACTAAGGGATTACAATATTAGGAAAGCCTTTATGGCTTCTACTGGTATTTCACTATTAAACGGCGTAACGAATGCATCACCACTAGAAAGTGAATTAAAAAAGACCATTGTCAGCCGAAGTTCAGAGGTCTATTTATTGGTAGATTACGATAAATTTGATAAATATGGGTTAATGACCTATTGTGGTTTAGATGAGATTGATTACCTAGTTACCGATAAGATTCCGAATGATACCTATCAAGAATACGCAAAAAATCATGCCATTCAACTTGTCCTTGCTGACTAGGTATCTTCCTAAAATCCCCCTCTTACTGGCTAATGTCAGAAAAGAAGGGGATTTTTTAATTCAAGTTCTTTTAAAAAAAAGATAAAAAAATGTTGATTGTAAGGATTATTCGTATTAATATGTACTTATAGATAACCAAAAGTTAACCAACATATAATAAAAAGTTGGATATCTGAAGTTGAGGAAATTGAAAGCGCTGTGGCCTACAAAAGAAAGGGGAGCATGAGAATGCGTTTAGCATACGATCCGTCACATTATCGTGACAATACGAATTTAAAAGAGACTATTGATGCAGTTGCTAGATTAGGGTACGAATGGGTAGAGTTATCTCCACGTAAAGATTTTATTTGGTTTTATGAATATCCCAAGGTTGATAAGCAGCTGATAAAGGATTTAAAAAGATATTGTTCAGATGCCGGCGTAAGAATCTCGTCTGTCCTTCCTGTGCAGCAATGGTCTTCACCAAACGAAGCAGAACGCCAAGCAGCAGTGCGGAATTGGAAGCGTTGTATCGAAATCACTTCTGATTTAGGAGTAGATTTAATGAACAGTGAATTCGCTGGTGACAAAAGCCGTCCAGTTGAAAGTGAAGCTGCATTCGTAAGATCAATGGAAGAGCTAATGCCGATTTTTGAAAAAGAAGGGATTAACCTTAATTTACAATCTCATCCAAATGATTTTATTGAGCTGAACACAGAAGCAATCCGAATGATTCGTGCATTCGATAAAGATTGGATTAAGTTGGTCTATTCTGTAGCGCATGCTTTCTTTTATGATGATGGGATCGGCGATGTAGCGAAACACTTAGATGAAGCAGGAGATTTACTTGCACATGTGCTAATTGCTGATACTCTTAATCATAAAGCTGCATTTGGCTTGCGGTATATTATTAATCCGCCAAATGCAAATGTCACCATCCACCAGCATTTGAATCCTGGTGAAGGGGAAATCAACTTTGATGCATTATATAGGAAATTAAGAGAAATGAAGTTTGATGGAATTGTAACGAATTCTGTATTTGCCTACCCTGATAAACCTGAATGGTCGAATGAACTAACATTGAAATCTATTAAAGAGGGATTATATATTTAGAAGTAAAAAGCCTTTCTTCGATTATGAGGAAAGGCTTTTTGATTGTCCAAGTTCTTCTAATTATTTAAGATAAGACGAAATTATCGGTTGAATCCCAAATTAGTGTTATGATATAATCATAATATAACCAACATGTAACCAATAGTTAACAAAAAGTTGGTATTAAAAATAATGCATATTGGAGGAGATCGAATGCCGTTAATTAGATTTGACTTAATAGAAGGCCGAAATGAAAACGAGTTGAAACAATTATTGGATGTTTCCCACCGTGCTGTTGTGAAGGCGTTTGGTGTCCCTGAAAGAGATCGTTACCAAATCGTAACCCAGCATCCAGCAAATGAATTAATCATTGAAGACACCGGTCTAGGATTTGAGAGAAGCCGCAATGTAGTGATTGTATCTGTCACAAGTACACAACGAAGTGATAAGCAAAAAAAGGATTTTTATCATCTATTAGTCCAAGGATTAGGTGAAGAGTGCGGAATCGAACCGAATGATATCATGATTTCAATGGTAACGAACGGGGCTGCTGACTGGAGCTTTGGATTTGGTGAAGCACAGTTCTTAACTGGTAAACTGTAAGCGAAATTCCCAAATAATAATAAAAAAACAGTTGACTGAAAGCGTTTTTAGTATTAAGATGTAATCAAATATAACCAAAATATAACCAACACATGATAAACATTTGAAAATGATGTACTAGTTTTAACAGCCAACTAGATGATTTTGCATTCTAATATACTCAAAAAACTACAATGGATTTTTCTTAAGGAGGAAGAATAGATGACTAATGTAATGGTGAAAGTAGAAAAACTAAAAAACTATATAAATGGTGAATGGGTCGAAAGTAAAACAGCACAATTTGAGAATGTCTATGATCCTGCTAAAAAAGAAATTATTGCCCAAGTTCCTCTTTCAACAAAAGAAGAAGTTGATTATGCTGTAGAAGTAGCAGCAAAGGCATTTGAAAAGTGGAAAAACGTACCGGTGCAAAAGCGGGCAAGAGTTTTATTTGACTTCCACCAACTTTTACAAAAAAATAAAGAAGAATTAGCCCGTATTATCACGATTGAAAATGGCAAAAACCTATCTGAAGCATTAGGTGAAGTAGGACGCGGAATTGAAAATGTGGAATTTGCTGCTGGTGCTCCAACACTCATGATGGGAGATTCGCTTACTAACATTGCAACAGATGTAGAAATCACGAATTATCGTTATCCAATTGGTGTTGTTGGCGGGATTACCCCATTTAACTTCCCAATGATGGTGCCATGCTGGATGTTCCCGATGGCCATTGCGGTTGGCAACACATTCGTTCTTAAACCATCTGAAAGAACACCGCTTTTAGCGCAAAAACTTGCTCAACTTTTAGAGGAAGCCGGTCTTCCTAAAGGTGTCTTCAACGTTGTTCACGGTGCACATGATGTGGTAAATGGATTGTTAGACCACCCAGAAGTGAAAGCTATTTCCTTCGTTGGTTCAAAACCTGTCGGAGAATATGTTTACAAACGCGGAAGTCAAAACCTAAAGCGTGTTCAAGCCTTAACAGGAGCTAAAAACCATTCAGTCGTTTTAAATGATGCGGATTTAGAACTTGCTACAACAAACGTGATTGCGTCAGCATTTGGTTCAGCTGGCGAACGCTGCATGGCTTGTTCTGTTGTAACCGTAGAAGAAGGAATTGCCGATGCATTTCTTGATAGATTAGTAGAAAAGTCAAAAGAATTAAAAATCGGTCACGGCTTGGATGAAGGCGTATTCTTAGGCCCAGTGATCCGCGAAGAAAATCAGAAGCGGACATTAGGGTATATCCAAAAGGGTATTGAAGAAGGTGCGAAATTAGTATGTGATGGCCGAGGAGACCTTCCTGAAGAAGGATATTTTGTAGGACCAACTATTTTTGACGATGTTACAACTGATATGGCGATCTGGAAAGATGAAATCTTTGCGCCAGTCCTATCAATCGTTCGTGTAAAAAACCTAAAAGAAGCTGTGGAAACAGCGAATCAATCAGAATTTGCAAATGGTGCATGTCTGTATACTTCAAACGCTTCAGCGATTCGTTACTTCCGTGAAAATATTGATGCAGGTATGCTTGGAATTAACTTAGGTGTTCCAGCGCCAATGGCATTCTTTGCATTCTCTGGCTGGAAATCTTCCTTCTATGGAACATTACCTGCAAACGGAAAAGACAGTGTTGATTTTTACACACGTAAAAAAGTAGTGACAGCCAACTATAAAGCGCCATCATTTGAATAAGTTACATTTAACTGTCATGTTCGGCTATTATCCTGCTAAATTAACAGGATAATAGCCATTAATAGAATTTACATAAATAGGAGGAAACTTCAAGTGAGTAAATTGCTCCGAAAACCAAACCCAAAGGAAATATCAAAAGGAGTTACCCTTGTCCATGAAGTGACAAATGAAAACTCCTCATTAGAATATGTGGGGTTTAAAGTAATCGACCTAACTCCAGGCAGTACATATACAGAGGAACTAGCCAAAGTAGAATGCTGCATTGTCGCCCTGACAGGTAAAATAAATGTGTCGGGTCATGAACAAGAATTTTTAAATATAGGCACTAGAGAAAGTGTATTTGAAAAGAAACCGACCGATAGTGTTTACGTATCGAATGATCGTTCGTTTGAAGTGAAGGCTGTGAGTCAAGCCCGTGTTGCTCTTTGCTACTCCCCATCCTTTAAACAATTGCCTACTAAGTTGATAAAAGCGGAAGACAATGGAATTGAAAATAGAGGGAAGTATAGCAATAAGCGTTTAGTTCATAATATATTACCAGACTCAGACCCTTCTGCAAATAGTTTACTAGTGGTCGAAGTATTAACGGAAAGCGGAAACTGGTCAAGCTATCCGCCGCATAAGCATGATCAAGATAACTTGCCGAATGAGTCCTTTTTAGAAGAAAGCTACTATCATGAAATGAACCCCCGCCAAGGGTTTGTCTTCCAGCGTGTCTACACAGATGACCGTTCCATTGATGAAACAATGGCAGTAGAGAATGGTGATGTCGTGCTAGTACCGGCCGGTTACCATCCTGTTGGGGTTCCTGATGGGTATGAATCCTATTACCTGAATGTAATGGCAGGACCAACACGAATTTGGAAATTCCACAATGAGCCAGCGCATGAATGGATCTTAAATCGCAAATAAGGAGATGTTAAAAAAAATGAACCTACAATTTCATTCTGATAGAGAATTTGACCTAATCGCCATTGGACGTGCATGCATGGACCTAAACGCGGTGGAATACAACTGTCCAATGGAAGAAACGATGACATTTAAAAAATATGTCGGCGGTTCACCTGCCAATATTGCGATTGGATCCTCGAAGCTTGGACTAAAAGCAGGATTTATCGGCAAAATTGCCAATGACCAGCACGGACGATTTATTGAGCAGTATATGCGTGGTGTAGGCGTGGATACATCCAACATGGTCGTTGATCAAGAAGGCCATAAGACTGGATTAGCGTTTACAGAGATTAAAAGTCCGGAAGAATGCAGTATTTTAATGTACCGAGATGAGGTAGCTGACCTTTATTTACAGCCATCTGAGGTAGATGAAGACTATATTAAAAAAGCAAAAGTTCTACTTGTTTCAGGTACAGCTTTAGCAAAAAGTCCTTCCCGTGAAGCCGTCTTAAAAGCCATTCATTTAGCCAAAAAACATGACGTGAAAGTTGTTTTTGAATTGGACTATCGTGGATATACATGGGCATCGCCTGAAGAAACAGCTGTTTATTATTCATTAGTGGCGGAGCAGGCCGATGTTGTGGTGGGGACACGTGATGAATTCGATGTGATGGAAAACCTTACAGAAGGCAGCAATTCTGAGACGATTAACCATTTGTTTAAATACTCTCCAGAACTAGTTGTGATTAAGCACGGTGTAGAAGGATCGTATGCGTATTCAAAATCAGGTGAAATATTCAGAGGCCATGCTTATCTAACAAAAGTATTAAAAACGTTTGGCGCGGGCGACTCTTACGCATCTGCATTTCTTTACGCTTTAATCACAGGTAAGGATATTGAAACCGCTCTTAAATTCGGCAGTGCCTCTGCAGCCATTGTAGTAAGTAAACACAGTTCTTCAGAAGCGATGCCAACCGTTGCTGAGATTGAACAATTAATTGCTCAAAGATCAGAAAAAGCTGAACAAACAGTTTGAGGTGAGAATAGCCATGGGAAAAATTAGATTAACGACCGCGCAGGCACTAATTAAATTTTTAAATCAACAATATATCTATGTTGATGGTAAAGAATCTTTATTTGTTGAAGGAATCTTTAATGTATTTGGACATGGAAATGTTTTGGGGATTGGGCAGGCACTTGAGCAATACTCAGGACATTTAAAAGTGATTCAAGGGAAAAACGAACAAGGGATGGCACATGCAGCGATTGCCTACAGTAAACAAATGCTTCGTCAAAAGATCTATGCTGTCACAACATCTGTTGGACCAGGTTCAGCCAACTTGGCGGCAGCGGCTGGGACGGCCTTGGCAAATAACATTCCGGTTTTGTTTATCCCTGGTGATACTTTTGCAACCAGACAGCCTGATCCCGTTTTACAACAAGTGGAACAAGAATATAGCTTAGCTGTCACGACAAATGATGCTTTGAAGCCAGTATCGAGATATTGGGATCGGATTACACGCCCAGAACAGTTAATGCCAAGCTTGCTTCGTGCCTTTGAAGTGATGACTGACCCAGGAAAAGCCGGTCCCGCAACGATTTGTATTGCACAGGATGTAGAAGGGGAAGCGTTTGACTATGACGAAAAATTCTTTGAAAAACGCGTCCATTATGTTGATCGTAAAGCACCGGTAGAGCGAGAGCTTAAAGGAGCTGCTGAATTGATCCGTACAAGTAAAAAACCGGTCATTTTAGTGGGGGGTGGAGCAAAATACTCTCAAGCGCGTGATATTTTAATCTCACTTTCAGAAAAACATAATATTCCATTAGTAGAAACACAGGCCGGTAAAGCAACGGTAGAGTCCAATTTTAAAAATAATCTGGGTGGAATGGGAATTACCGGTACACTGGCAGCCAATAAAGCAGCACGTCAAGCCGATCTATTTATTGGAATTGGAACACGGTATACCGATTTCGCCACTTCTTCCAAAACGGCCTTTGACTTTGACCAAACCAAGTTTTTAAACATCAATGTCAGCCGTCTGCAGGCTTATAAAATGGATGCCTTCCAGGTTGTCGCAGATGCAAAGACAACATTAGAGCAATTGGCTCCATTATTAGAAGGATATGAAAGTGATTTTGGCGGTGAAATTGCTGAATTGAAAGCGGAATGGAATGCCGAACGTGACCGTTTGAGTCAAGTAACATTCAAACGTGAGAATTTCCTTCCGGAAGTAAAAAATCATTTTTCACAAGAAGTACTAAATGAATATGCGGATGCACTTAACACAGAGCTGGCCCAGACGACGGCATTATTAGCGGTGAATGATACCATCTCACCAGATAGCGTAATCATCACTGCAGCCGGTTCCCTTCCAGGAGATGTACAGCGGATATGGAATACATCTGAACCAAATACGTACAATGTCGAGTATGGTTACTCATGCATGGGGTATGAGGTATCTGGAGCATTAGGGGTAAAATTAGCAGAGCCAACGAAAGAGGTATATTCACTTGTAGGGGATGGCAGCTTCCTATTGCTGCATTCTGAATTCATTACTTCGATTCAATATGGACAAAAAATCAACGTTGTCCTCTTTGATAATTCAGGATTTGGCTGTATCAACAATTTACAAATGGATCATGGCGGCGGCAGTTATTTCTGTGAATTTAGAACCCATGATAATAAAATTTTAAACATTGATTATGCAAAAGTGGCGGAAGGATATGGTGCAAAAACCTACCGCGTCAATACAGTCGAGGAATTGAAAGCAGCTTTAGAGGATGCCAAGAAACAGGAAGGCTCAACCCTAATCGATATTAAAGTTCTTCCTAAAACGATGACTGACGGCTATGAGAGCTGGTGGAATGTGGGTGTGGCAGAAGTATCTGATAAAGAAAGCATTCAAAAGGCATTTGAGTTAAGAAAGCAAAAATTAGAAACGGCAAAACAATACTAATACGGTAAAAACCACGTGAGGTTGGATCAAATTCACATGAATTTGATCCGCCTCCATTAGTTTGAAAATTTAGATTAGAGAGGAGGGATGGAAATGATCGCAACAACAAGATTAGTTCCGATGAAAGACATGCTTGAAAAAGCGAAAAAAGAAAAGTATGCAGTCGGACAATTTAATATCAATAGCTTTCAATGGGCAGAAGCGATGCTGGAAGCGGCTGAAGAGGAGCGGTCTCCTATCATTGTTGCCTCATCCGATAGACTAGTAGATTATTTGGGTGGATTTAAGACGATCGCTATGATGGTGAATAGAATTGTAGAGGAAAAGAAAATTACGGTACCAGTTGCACTTCATCTTGATCATGGGAATAGTGTGGAAAGATGTAAAGAGGCCATTGACGCTGGATATACTTCCGTTATGATTGACGGTTCGCACTATTCCATTGAAGAAAACATTGCCATGACAAAGCAAGTGACTGACTATGCCCGGCATCATGGTGTGACAGTCGAAGCTGAGGTCGGAACCGTGGGCGGTAATGAGGATGGTCTGATCGGCGGCATTAATTATGCGGATCCACAGGAATGTTTACGGCTTGTCCAAGAAACAAATATTGATGCACTGGCAGCAGCCCTTGGATCTGTACATGGACCCTATCAAGGAGAACCAAAATTAGGATTCACTGAAATGAAGGAAATTTCAGAATTGACCAATGTCCCGCTTGTCTTACATGGTGGTTCAGGCATCCCATTACACCAAGTTCATAAAGCGATTGAACTAGGACATGCCAAAATTAATGTGAATACAGAATGCTTGCAAGCATGGGCAAAAGCTGTTCGAAATGTGCTTGAGAACGATAAAGAAGTGTATGATGCCCGGACCATTCTTACGCCAGGTAAGGAAGCTGTGAAGGAAACAGTAAAAACGAAGATCAGAGAATTTAAATCAAGTTATAAAGCATAAACTCAACCGGATCCGTTAACTATCGCAAACAATAAAAAATGACTATCAAAGGGTTACAATTTGATAGTCATTTTTTATTGAAATATAGCCATTCCTTCAAATAGATACTGTACATTTTACTTACGAAGTTTAATATAACGTGGTAATTGGCGACCCCGTTGAACTATTTATTAAGCCCCCGGTCGTCAATAAGATTTATTGGCTACTTTTCTGATTCAATTTCTTAGCTTCCGGTCGTCAATCAGGTCTATTGGCGACCCTGTAGAAACTTTTTCTTGGCTTCCGGTCGTCAATCAGGTCTATTGGCGACCTGGTAGAAACATTTTCCTGGCTTCCGGTCGTCAATCAGGTCTATTGGCGACCCGGTAGAAACATTTTCCTGGCTTTCGGTCGTCAATAAGGTCCATTGGCGACCCTGTAGTATCATTTTCTTAGCTTCCGGTCGTCAATAAGGTATATTGCCTACCTTGCTGAATCATTTTTCTTGGCTTCGGTCGTCTATAAGATCTGTTGGCAACATGCAAAAATCATTTTATATTACATTCTAAGTGTGATTTAAAGTTTTGTGATAGGAAACCGGACCCGTGACAATCTTTTCACGGTATTTTCTTAACTATTATTGAATTGGAAGTGGTAGTCTTGAGTACTTTACGAACGAATCGAAATAAATATCTATTTATTGTTGTTTCCTTTCTATTATGGTTTCCGCAATTTCTCTATGTTCCTATTTTTTCACCTTATATGGAATCATTGGGCGGAAAGTATACATTTATTGGGATTGTATTGAGCAGCTACGGAATCATGCAGCTTTTATGCAGACTTCCGATTGGGATCTTTTCTGATGTAAAGAAAGTTAGGAAACCATTTATCATTTTTGGCATGTTGGCTAGCCTCTTAAGTTGTATGATTTTTTTACAAACTGATAGTTTAGGCTGGATTCTTGCAGCCCGCGCGCTAGCAGGAATTTCAGCGGCTACGTGGGTCGCATTTACAGTCTTATATCCAAGTTATTTTGCTGATCATGAAGTCCATCGGGCAATGGGAAGTATTTCATTTATTGTCGTCCTTGCCCAGTTTTTAGGGATGAGTTTCAGTGGTTCGATCGTAAGTGAATGGGGCTGGAAAGCTCCATTTTGGATAGCTGGAATTTTCAGCATTCTCGGTGTGATTCTATCCTTTTTTATTTTTGAACCCAAAGAAGGAATTAAGAGGGAACCACTAAAATTGAAGGATTTAGCAACGGTTTTTAAAGAACGATCCTTGTTGAAGGTGGCCCTCTTATCAATTTTGGCTCATAGTATTATTTTTTCGACCATGTTTGGATTTACATCCAACTATGCCCTTTCTATTGGTTTTTCGGCAAGTGAGCTAACCTTGATCGTGTTTGCATTTATGATCCCTCATGCCATTGCGACTCTTTTTATGGGGAGAGTACTTGTCCCGCTTTTGGGGAAATGGAATGCATTAAAAACAGCCTTTGTCCTTGCTTCAGTTTTTACGTTACTGATTCCATTCGTTCAAAGTAAAGAGTTATTTTTGGCCGTTCAGATTTTTAACGGATTTTCACTAGGCTTAATTTTCCCGCTGCTGTTAGGATTGGCGATTGAAAAAATTGCACCCGAAAAAAGAGCAACCGCCATGGGTGCCTACCAGGCGATTTATGCGATTGGCATTTTTGCGGGGCCATTTTTTGCAGGAATATTTAATTCACTTATGGGAATTAAAGCAGGATTTTATTTTGTTGGGGTATTGGGATTAGTGGCTACGCTCATCATCATCATTTGGGGTAAAGATTATGCCGAATTGGCAGTAGAAAAATCTGTCGAAAAAAGTAAGGCTGGTGCTTCGTAAATGTCGATTTGTTAAATTAGTTATATTAGAAGAAAAAAATATATTTTTTAATAAGTTATGAAACAACTATTGACTGAAAGCGTTTTTAATATTAAAATTTACTCATGAGTTATTCAATAGTTAACCAAAAAAACTATTGGATAACTTCTCCTTAAAATAGTTAAAAGGGAGGGAGCGGACTAAGAAGGATAAAGGAAATTCACCACTTTTTCCCTGCAGGAAATTGTACAAAAAGGAACTTTTAAAAATGATTTATCCGCAATTTTATTCTGTAACATGGACAAAAAGTGAACTCTTTATTGATTTTATAGACTGAATATTATAAACTATAATTCAAATCGCATACGTATGCGTATGCGTGGTCTAATAAAAAATAGATAATAAAGAGGCGAAAATGCTATTATGGCAATCACCACAAAAGATATTGCAAAAATGGCGAATGTAAGTCAATCTACCGTCTCCAGATGTTTAAATGACAGTCCAATGATTTCAGAGAAAACCAAAAGAAAAGTTTTGAAAATCGCACAAGAGCATGGCTTTCAATTTAATGCTAATGCAAGAAGCTTAAGTGCGAATAAAACCAATACAATAGGTGTCATTTTACCTAAGAGTTTATTTGGACAGGGTATAGAAGTGTACTTTAGCTCATGGCAGAATGAAATTATCGAAACTCTTGAACAAATGCAAATGGATGTTATTAGCTCATTTTTTGAGAATAGGTTTACAGAACAAAATAATATCGAAAGATTCATTGCTGCAAAGAAAGTAGATGGACTGATTATTATGGAGCCGTCTTTAGATGATAAATCCATAGAAGCACTAGAAAAAACGGAAGTCCCTTTCATATTCTGCAAGTATTTACCACCATTTTATAAAACAAAGGATGTAGATTTTGTTTGTGTTGACCAGTATAAAGGTGGGTATATTGCGGGTGATCACTTAATTAAACTAGGTCATAGGAACATCATGTGTTTGTCAGCTAATATCAGCGGCAGCGAGTTTGAACAACGGACTGAAGGCTTTAAAGCAGCGTTTAAGGATCATCATCTCCAGTATGATGATGATAAATTATTTTATGGGGACACAACTTTCTATTCGGGTTATCACTTGATACAGGAAAATATGGATATTTTAAAAGATGTGACAGCCATTTTTGCTCAGAATGATCTGATGGCACTGGGGGCAATCTCGGCAATGAAGGAACTGGATATAAAGGTTCCTAATGAGATAGCCGTTATAGGATTTGATGATATTGAGTTATGTACTTTCTATAAACCATATCTATCAACCATCCATCAACCTATAAAAGAAATTGCAACACTAACATGTAAACTTTTAATAGAGAAATTAAATTCAACATCCACCATGAAACAAAAACTAGAAATTAGTCCTACATTAGTTATTAGAGATTCTTGCGGAGGAAAAGTTTAACTTACTCCTTTTTCTCTCTTAATAATGCAAGCGCATGCATAAAGCGTAAAATTTTCTAGAAGATGAAAATTAGTAACATACTATTTTTTTAGGAGCAAATGCAATCGTATGCATTAAACGAAGTTAATTAGCAGGATATCTATGGAAACTAGTAAAAAAGCCTGATTAGATTAACAGTTTTTTAAAGATCAATAATGCAAGCGTATGCGAGATAAAGGAATTCCTAGATGGGTAATCATGATTGTTTGGTTATATCGTAAGTGTTGGGTTCAAAGTAGCAGGCTTTATTTTTAAAAGATCATTGTTATTGAGCCTAAGGAGACTCTAAAAATCATACATAAATGGCTCGGAAGTTCATTTTTAACATTAAAATGTGGGGGAGAAATATTTATGGTAAATCAGGTAACTGAGAAGGGGCGTACTCCAAAGGCATTTTTACGAATCATTACTTTAATATCAACATTCGGGGGACTACTGTTTGGATATGATACCGGTGTAATCAATGGTGCACTTCCTTATATGGCTAAACCCGACCAGCTCAATCTTAATGCATTAACAGAAGGACTTGTTACGAGTTCACTTCTTTTCGGAGCAGCGCTTGGAGCAGTGTTTGGCGGTAGGCTGTCAGATCGTAACGGCCGACGAAAGAATATTCTTAGTCTGGCATTATTATTCTTTATTGCAGCGCTAGGATGTACCTTTGCACCAAATGCAGGTATTATGCTTGTTTTTCGCTTTCTACTTGGTCTGGCTGTAGGTGGGGCCTCAGTTACAGTTCCAACCTTTTTAGCAGAAATGGCACCAGTCGAACAGCGGGGCAGGTTGGTTACTCAGAATGAGTTAATGATCGTTACTGGACAATTTCTAGCTTTCGCGCTTAATGCCACCATTGCATCAACATTGGGTGAAAATGATCACGTTTGGCGTTACATGCTAGTTGTGGCAACACTTCCAGCAGTTGTCCTCTGGTTTGGAATGCTAATAGTACCTGAAAGCCCGCGCTGGTTGGCATCTAAAGGAAAAATAGGGGAAGCTTTACGTGTTCTCCAACAAGTACGTGAAGAAAACAGGGCCAAAGCAGAATTGCAAGAAATTAAAGCTGCCATTGCTTCAGAATCTGAAATTCAAAAAGCAACAATGAAAGATTTGGGAGTGCCTTGGGTGCGACGCATAGTGGTTCTAGGGATTGGAATTGCAATGTCGTCACAACTTACAGGTGTCAACTCGATTATGTATTATGGTTCTGAAATTCTAAGAGAAGCTGGGTTTGCTACTAAGGCCGCTCTTATTGGTAATGTTGCTAATGGGGTGATTTCGGTATTGGCAACATTTTTCGGTATTTGGCTGCTTGGAAAAGTTGGCCGTCGATCAATGATGCTGAGTGGTTTGACTGGAACAACGACGGTACTTTTGCTTATTGGAGTGTTTTCGTTCCTTCTAAAAGGGGCTGCAATTCTTCCTTATGTTATGCTTTCCCTGACAGTCACGTTTCTAGCTTTCATGCAAGGAGCCATTGGGCCGGTATTATGGGTTTCGCTCTCAGAGATATTCCCGTTAAGACTGAGAGGCCTTGGTATGGGAATTAGCGTATTCTTCCTCTGGATTACAAATTTTGTAATTGGCTTGTTGTTCCCAATATTACTCGAAAAAGTTGGTTTATCAGGAACATTCTTCGCATTCGCGGCAGTAGGATTGGTTTCTATCACCTTTATTTGGAAAATGATGCCTGAAACGAAGGGACGCTCTCTTGAGGAGATTGAAAGTTACTTCCGGACCTATGATGAAGTTCATGTTGCTGAGAAAGCAGCAGCGTCAAAATAACAACTTCTGTTAAGACAATTATGTATGCGTCTACAAAATCTTGTGTTTTATAGATTGCTGCCTTTCCTATAAAAATGCAATTAAGATTTTTATAGGAAAGTGCTTAATCTAGGAAATTTATAAAGAATATTATTCAGATAATTAATAAGGAGTGTTTATTGTGGAATTAAAGATTGGTGTTATTGGTACGGGTGCAATTGGGATGGATCATATTCGAAGAATTACATATAAAACTAAGGGAGCAAAGGTGGTTGCAGTCTCTGATATTAATGTGGAAAGAGCGCAACAAATTGCTCAAGAGATTGGTGCTAAATTTGTAAAATCTGGAGAAGAGTTAATTAAATTGCCTGAGGTTGATGCAGTAGTTGTTACCTCTTGGGATCCAACACATGAAGGTTATGTTTTAGAAGCAATAAAAAATAAGAAATATGTATTTTGTGAAAAGCCTTTAGCCGTAGAAGCGGAGGGCTGTAAAAGAATCATTGATGAAGAAATAAAACTAGGGAAAAAATTAGTCCAAGTGGGATATATGAGAAGATATGATAGAGGGTACGAAGAAATAAAAGAAATGCTTGATAGCAGAAAACTTGGAGAAGTACTAATGCTTCACTGTGCTCATCGAAATCCTGGAGTAGATGAAAGCTATACTACCCCTATGGCTGTTGAAAATTCAGTTGTTCATGAAATCGATGTATTAAGATGGTTACTGAAAGAGAACTATGTAGCGGCACAAGTTATTTTGCCAAAAAGAACAACTAGTGCGCATAAGGAGTTACATGATCCTCAGATTGTCATTTTAGAAACTGAGTCGGGCATTCATATTGATATAGAAATCTTTGTGAATTGCCATTACGGATATGATATAAAATGTGAAGTAATGTGTGAAGAAGGAATGGTATCTTTATCAGATCCAGCTTTTTCAAGTGTTCGTACGGAAGGTAAGGATTTTACAAAAGTATCATCCGATTGGAAGGATCGCTTTGTAAAGGCATATGATAGAGAAATTCAGCTTTGGGTTGATTCCGTGAAGGCAGATGAATTAAATGGTCCAAATGCTTGGGATGGATATGTAGCTGCGATTACTTCTACGGCTTGTTCAAAGGCAAGAGATACGGGGGAACGTGTACAAATTCAACTTGATGAATGTCCAGCTTTATATAATGATCGCTTAGTTTTGGCATAAAAATAAACTAGATTGAGAGAGGTTTTTAACATGCGATTGTCATATGTAACTGATAGCTTAGGTCACTTACCTTTTGAAAAGATGTTGGATGCTGTTGCTGAAATGGGTATTGATACGATTGAGATGACAACAGGAGGATGGTCACCGGCTCCACATTTACGTTTAAATGAATTGTTGGAAAGTGAAGCAAAAAGAAGTGAATTTCTAGGTGAATTAGAAAAGCGGAATATTAAACTTTGCGCACTGAATTGTTCCGGTAATCCTTTAGATCCAGGTGAACTTGGTAAAGAGCATAGAGAAGTAACAGAAAAAACAATGGAGCTAGCTGGTCTACTTGGTGTTAAGAAGGTAATTATGATGAGTGGTCTGCCAGCAGGAAGCCCAGAGGATAAAATCCCCAACTGGATTACATATACAGTTAGTTGGCCCCCAGTATTAAAGGATATTTTAGATTATCAATGGAATGAAGTAGCAATTCCGTATTGGAAAGAGTTAGTGAAAAGGGCTGAAGCATGCGGTGTCGAAAAAATTGCCCTTGAAAATTTCAGTTCTATGTTAGTTTATAATCCGGAAACATTATTTAGATTACGGAATGCAGTTGGACCAATGGTTGGTTTGAATTTAGACCCAAGCCATTTAATCTGGATGGGTGCAGATCCAATTATTGCAGCAAGAGAATTAGGAGCTGCCATTCACCATGTTCACGGAAAAGACGTAAGACTTGAAAGACATTTATCTGCTATTAATGGCGTATTGGAAACAAAAGAGGTTACAGATACAGCAAATAGAGCATGGAATTATGTGGCTGTCGGCTGTGGTCGAGATTTACAATGGTGGAAAGAATTCTTCTCTGTTGTTCGCATGATGGGATATAACAGTGAAGTTTCACTTGAAATGGAAGATCTTACAATGTCCGTTGAGGCAGGAATCAGAACATCAGTTGATGCTTTAAAACAAACTCTTAGTTATTAAGATTAACAGAGAATTTTATCAAACGATGTTATTATACTCGCTTTTTAAAAATTAATATTCAGTTACACCTAAAAAGTAGAGATGGTAATACATCTCTACTTTTTTTCGCTTAAAGCACACATACTTTCATAAAAAATGATTCGTGCTTCTCCATATTGATCCATTGAATTTTTAAAAGATTGCATTGTATGTTTAATGAATTCAATTATTCTTTTCATCATGATTTCCCCCTGGAAAATAGTTTAGTTTAATTTAATATTGTACCTCGTGAGTCACTTTAGCAATCGTGATGAAAACGAAAACATGTAGTAAAAAAACGCTAACATTCATAATGAAAGCGACTAAATATGGATTATTCTCAATATTTATCTTTTTTTTATATGTTCAACAAGGGCTTAGGTGAAAGATCGGGTTAAGTATGAAAAGCCTCAGGAAGGCCGTGTAATTTTTGAAGAAGAGTAGAGTGATAAAATAAGTTGTGATTTGTGGTATTCATCGTTTAAAGTCTAGTTAGTAGGTAATTAAAAATTTGGGTTAACAGTCTCATTTATAAAGAAAGCTACAGCAATGTTTTAGGAGGAATCATAATGACTCAGTATTTTGTTAAAAAAGACTTTAATCCAACATTCGAAAATGGTTCAATTCCCAAATTGCTCTATATTTGTAATGTTGATCCTACTCACACAAGCTTACCTAGAACCATGCATATGCACAATGAGCTATTGGAAATCATTTTTATAAAAGAGGGAAATGGCAGTCATTTGATTGGTGAACGGCAATATAAAACCCTTAAAGGTGATATTTTAATATATAATGAAGGCGTTCTTCACGATGAATATGGGAATCCGGAGACAAATATGAGCGTTTTTTGTTTAGGTATTACAAATGTGAAACTCGCTGGGTTACCAAAAAATCATTTAGTTTCAAAGGAAGCTTCCTACGTTTTGCGTAGTGGAGAAGGCGCTTCTAATATTGAAGCATTGTTAGAAATGATGTATTCACAAATTTCCGAGGGAAAAACTGGAGCAGAGGAAATATGCAGTTATCTGCTTCGTGCTATTATTGCTCATATTTTACAAATCCCTCAGGAAAACCACGTATTATCAAAATCCGAAGAATCATTATTATCAAACAATATTAAAGCCTATATTGATGAACATTATCTGGAGGAAATTTCATTGAATTCTCTTTCGGAAATACTTCATATAAGTCCCTATTATTTGGCACATGTTTTCAAGGAAACGACTGGTTTTTCTCCGATTCAATATATTATTCGACGTCGAATTGGGGAAGCACAGTCATTACTTATTAACACAAACGAAAGTGTTACAAATATTGCTGGTATAGTTGGCTACGATAATACCAGCTACTTTACGACCCTCTTTTCTAAAACAGTCGGCATGTCTCCCAAAAAATACCGACAGCTATGGATTAAAAGTGAAAAATAGAAAGTTTACTATAAAAAGCAATAGTGACTATTGCTTTTTATTTTTCCCCCTCATTTCTCCTCCAATGTCCCATATTATCAACTATATAACAGGATTCTACATTTCTCGGGAAATTTGAAGAATTACTCGTTGAAAAAATCATTCAAAATCTCTCAAAAATACAAAAAACAAGATAGTGAAACTTTTTATTATTTATGTAGAATAAACCGCTTAAATTAAACAAGATAGTGAAAGCGGTTAACATAGGTTGGATTTATAATTAATTTATAAGTTTTGGAGGTGTTTCAATTGAGTATAAAAATTTCAGGAGCGCCTTGCTGCTGGGGTGTGGATGACCCAAAAAACCCTTATCTGCTGCCGTGGGAGAGAGTTTTAAAGGAGGCATCGCAGGCTGGTTATAAGGGTATTGAGTTAGGACCATATGGTTATATTCCTATGGAAATTGATAGAGTACAAGCAGAGCTCGCCATAAATGACTTGACAATCATCGCTGGGACCATTTTTGATGATTTGGTTTCAGAATGTAATTTGGGAAATTTGTTACAGCAGGTTGACGATATTTGTTCTTTGATAACGAAACTGCCTCCTTCACCAAAAGAAGAAGGACAAAAATTTCCCACTCCTTATTTAGTTATCATTGATTGGGGTCATGATGAGAGGGATTACAATGCCGGCCATCCTGATCGGGCACCAAGATTACCTGCAGAGGATTGGAATAGAATGATGGAGCATATTCGTGCTCTTTCAGAGCGGGCCAGCAAGTTTGGTGTGCGGGCAGTAATCCATCCGCACGCAGGCGGCTATATTGAATTTGAAGATGAAATAAAGCAGCTTTTAGAAGATATTCCTTATGAATTAGCAGGACTTTGCTTGGATACAGGGCATCTCTATTATTCAAAAATGGATCCGGTTCAATGGCTTAAAGACAACAAGGACCGGCTCGATTATATCCATTTTAAGGATATTGATCTAGATGTTTACGATCAAGTTATCGGAGATCATATTCGATTCTTTGACGCCTGCGCCAAAGGAGTTATGTGCCCTATCGGACAGGGAATCATCGATTACAATTCCATTCATTCTTTGTTAAAAGAGATCAATTACCATGGCTATATCACGATTGAACAGGAACGGGACCCTAGAAACGCTGATACCAGTTTACGCGATGTAAAACAAAGTGTTGATTATTTAATGAGTGTTGGATATTAATAGATTTTGAAAAAAGGAGAATGAAATCATGATTAATGGTGAAAAAAACGTTGAGCAGCCAATCCGCTGGGCAATGGTAGGTGGTGGACGCGGAAGTCAAATTGGCTATATACACCGTTCAGCTGCGTTACGTGATCATAATTTTGAATTGGTTGCGGGTGCCTTTGATATTAATCCGGAACGCGGGAAAGACTTTGGAATGAATTTACATGTTGATCCAGAACGTTGTTATCCTGACTACAAAACAATGTTTGAAGAAGAAGCAAAGCGTGAAGATGGGATTCAAGCGGTTTCTGTTGCTACTCCAAACGGAACACATCATGAAATCACGAAAGCAGCTCTAAATGCCGGTCTTCACGTCGTGTGTGAGAAACCTCTATGTTTTACCACTGAAGAAGCACTTGAATTACAAGAAATTGCGACAGCAAAAAATCTTGTTGTTGGCGTTACATATGGATATGCTGGACACCAGATGATTGATCAAGCACGGAGAATGATTGAAAATGGAGATTTGGGAGAAATCAGAATCGTAAAAATGCAGTTTGCACATGGTTTCCATTCTGCTGCAGTAGAAGAAAATAGTGAAAGCACGAAATGGCGTGTTGATCCAAAAGTTGCAGGTCCAAGTTATGTTTTGGGTGATGTAGGAACACATCCATTGTACATATCCGAGGTTATGCTGCCAAACTTAAAAATTAAAAAATTAATGTGTTCCCGCCAGAGTTTTGTTAAGAGCCGTGCTCCACTTGAGGACAATGCATTTACCATTATGGAATATGATAACGGTGTTGTTGGTTATGTTTGGTCTTCCTGTGTAAATGCAGGTTCAATGCATGGGCAAACGATTCGAGTGATAGGTTCGAAAGCTAGCATTGAATGGTGGGATGAACATCCTAATCAATTAAGATATGAAGTCCAAGGTCAACCGACACAGATTTTAGATCGTGGTATGGATTATCTCTATCCACAAGCACTTACAGATGATCGTATCGGTGGAGGACATCCAGAAGGACTATTTGAAGCATGGTCAAATCTATATACTCGTTTTGCCAAGGCGATGGTTGCAGCAGATCGCGGAGAAGCGTTTGATGCATCTTGGTATCCAGGAATCGAGGCAGGGGTAGAAGGTGTTCGTTGGGTTGAGAACTGTGTACGCTCTGCAGATAATGGTGCTGTATGGATTGAATACCAATAAACATAAGGTTTCATTACAATCAAGGCCTTTGATGATCTAAAAGGCCTTATTGTATAAAACTATATGAAAACGCTTTAATAATTCTGTCAGTTTTAAAGAATGAGAGGCTTAAGGGGAAAGATAAGTAAAAAATAAAACCTTGGGAGGAAAATGCATGGGTAATCAAGTAGGAAATTTTAAACGTAATTTACGAACGATTATGATTTCTGCAACATTTGGGGGACTTCTTTTTGGATATGACACGGGAGTTGTTAATGGCGCTTTACCTTTTATGGCAAAACGTGACCAGCTTAATCTTACACCAACTACAGAAGGGCTTGTGACCAGTTCGCTTCTTGCAGGTGCAGCAATTGGTGCTTTACTAGGAGGGAAGCTGCAGGACCGCTATGGCCGACGTAAAATGATCCTTAATCTTTCATTATTATTCTTGATCGCAACACTTGGAACTACATTTGCTCCCGATGTTTCAGTAATGGTTACCTTTAGATTCTTGCTTGGACTTGCTGTTGGAGGAGCATCATCAATGGTACCGTCCTTTCTGGCAGAGATGGCACCTGCCGAGAATAGAGGACGAATGGTGGCCCAGAATGAAATAATGATAACCGGCGGACAATTATTAGCTTATGTTTTTAACGCTATTCTTGGTGTAACAATGGGGGATACAGGACATGTTTGGCGTTACATGCTCTTTATTTGTGCAATTCCAGCCTTTATGTTATTTATAGGTATGCTCAAGGTTCCTGAGAGCCCAAGGTGGCTTGCCTCAAAAGGGAAAAAGGATGAGGCGCTAAGCGTCCTTAAACAAATCCGTGACGAGAAACGAGCTATTGCAGAATTTAAGGAAATTGAAGACTCCGTAAAAAGAGACGCAGATCTCGAAAAGGCAACGATTAAAGACTTTTCTACACCATGGTTACGCCGTATTTTGTTGATTAGTATTGGAATTTCCGTCGTGAATCAAATTACTGGTGTTAATTCCATTATGTATTATGGTACGCAAATTCTAGAACAGGCTGGTTTTGGTACGAAGACTGCATTAATTGCAAACATTGCAAATGGACTTATTTCCGTTCTTGCTGTAATATTCGGTATTTGGATGATTGGCAAGGTGAACCGCCGTCCAATGTTGATAATTGGTTTGTCTGGCACAACCACCTCACTTTTATTGATTGCAATATTTTCAATGGTACTTAAAGGTTCTCCTGTACTGCCGTATCTTGTACTTTCTTTGACTGTCTTATTCCTAGCTTTTATGCAAGGTTGTATTGGACCGGTAACATGGTTAGTTGCTGCGGAAATATTCCCACAAAGATTAAGAGGCCTTGGTAATGGTATTAGTGTTTTTTTCCTATGGGCTGTCAACTTTGTTATTGGTTTTACATTCCCTATTCTTTTAAGCACAATCGGTTTATCCGCTACATTCTTTGCTTTCGTTGTGATTGGCTTATTGGGAATTGCTTTTGTCTACAAATTTATGCCAGAAACAAATGGACTTACGCTTGAAGAGTTGGAGGAGCAGTTTCGTTTAAAGTATGATAAAGGTAATATGAAAAAATCTTTTAGTAAGGCCCAGTAAGAAAAACTTTAGAACTAAAAATGTATTAAAATATTAAAAAAAGGCATAAAGGACTTTTTCTACAAAAGATCCTTTATGCCTTTCGATTAATTATAAATAGCGTAATTATTATAGTACTTTTCCAATACTTCCAAGGTCGTTTCTTTTGCTTCTTTGATGACTTCTTCAGGGTCCATTTGATAATATTCTGGTCTGAATAACTCAACGGAAGCGACAAAATCATAATTCAATTCTTTTAATCTTTTTAAATGTGCTTCTAAATCAATCACACCGTGTCCAGGCCATACTCTATCACTATCACGCATTTGGCCAATCGGATAACCCTCAACATCATTGATATGGAAGATAAACAATTTATCTGCTGTCTCATCTGTTACATCTTCTAATCTTGACCCCATCCCAGTGAATTGGAAAGTATCATACACGAGACCCACATTATCTCGATCAACTGCTTTTACAATACTGTATGCTTGGGCGAATGTATTAACTGTATTCTCCTGAATTCCGATAAACTCAATCGCAATCTTTACTCCGTATGGTTCTGCTAAATCAGATAGATGGGTTAAAACTCGAATACAACTTGCATTTACTTCTTCCGTCAATGTTTTTCCTTTTTCTGTCACATCAATATTAGAAGGTACCACGCAAATATATGGACAATCTATTTTTTTACAAATCTCCAAGTATTCCTTGAATTCCTCAATAATCTTCTCTTCATCTTCTTTGGTACGATTATTAAAAAAGCATAAAGCATTCAAAGAAAGTGGTTTAAGATGATGGGTATCAAAATAGGCTTTTAAATCATCCAATGTATATTCTTTAAGATAATCTTTTAACTGATCAATTGAACGAATTTCGATAAAATCGTAACCGTGTTTTTCACAATACTCTAAATTCTGTTGAAGAGAAGCACTTTCGAATGTTGTTCCTTCATTAAATGATAATTTCATTGGTAAACCTCCATTTTTCAACTTATGTATGCGATTTCAGTTTAATAGAAATTTTCTTTATTTACTCTATATAATCTTGCTCTAAAATTGTGTTTTGGTGCTATTTTATAATTTGTTTGATAACTTTTGGTAATGAAATAGGTCGTTCATATGATGTTCAGAGAATATTCACCGTGCTATTCTATAAAATATTTGAATAGTTCCAAATAATAGACCATTACCTTTTGAGTCAGTATAAAAATATACTATATATAGTCTTACAATTAGTGAGAGGTGAGAAAAATGAATTTCTATATTCCAAAAGTAGAACCGGGCATCAAGTCAAAAAAGGGATTATATTTTTATGAACCTTCCGCTTTAACGAAAGAATTATATCATTATGTCCTATGGGGCGGTGAATATGTAGTAGATGTTCCCTATAGCATTAAGCGTGATTATATGAATTCCTTTATCATTTTTTATATAAAAAAAGGATCGATGCATTTCCACTATCTTGACCAATCATTTACAGCCTCGAAAGATGATATTGTTCTTTTAGATTGTAAAGAAAAAAATAACTACTCTGCATTGGAAGAAACAACCTTCCAATTTTTTCACTTTACAGGTAGTAACACGCAAGCTATGTATAATGAGTTATACAAAAGAAAGGGGTGTCTGTTTAGACTGCCACCTGAAAAAAATAATATTCCGAATATCCTGTCTATTATTGAGTCGAACCAGGAAATAGACTTTAAATTATCCTTAGAAATTTATGAACTGCTGGGTAATTTAGTAGAAAGTACCCGTAATACGTTTGAAAACAGAGATGCAAACGTTGCAAAAGCAGTACCAACCGAAATTCAAGCGGTACTGACATATATAAGTGAGAATTACTCATCTAAAATTTCCGTCGACCAGCTGAGTGAAATATCCAATTTAAGTACCTATCATTTTTGTCGTACGTTTAAAAAGTATATTGGAACCAGTCCTCACCAATATGTACTAAATTACCGATTGATCCAAGCTAAGAATCAATTGGTGGGAACCAATCTTTCAATCGAACAAATAAGCATGGATTGTGGATTTAATAGTATTGGTCATTTTATTAAGGTGTTCTCCCAATCTACTGGAGGCATCACTCCTGGAAAGTTTAGAAAACAATGTTTTTAATTACATATATCTAAAAGATATCCAACTACGTGGGTATCTTTTTGTTAATTTTTGATAAATTAATTAATTTTTAGCAAGAAATGATAATTTCATAGCAATTTTTTATAATACATTGAATCTCGATTACTTATAAAATAGGGACAACCGGTTAAACAGTCCTACTTTTAAAAGGAAGAAGGTTAAACGATGGAAAATAAAAAAATTGCATGGGGGATTGCTCCGATTGGTTGGCGAAATGATGACATTCCAGAAATTGGGGCTGAGAATACCTTATCACACTTACTAAGTGATATTGTAGTAGCAGGCTTTGAGGGAACAGAAGTTGGCGGCTTTTTTCCAGAACCTAACGTATTGAACAAAGAGCTTCAACTTCGTAACCTAAAAATTGCCGGACAATGGTTTAGCAGTTTTATTATTCGTGACGGTGTGGAAGAAGCCTCGAAAGCTTTCCATAAACATTGCGAGTATTTGAAAGCGGTTAACGCGGCTGTTGCTGTCGTATCTGAACAAACCTATAGTATTCAAGGTACTGATAAAAATGTTTTCAATGAAAAGCCATACTTCACAGATAAAGAATGGGATCAGTTAGGCCAAGGACTAAACGAATTAGGAAAAATTGCTGAAGAATATGATTTGAAGCTAGTTTTTCACCACCATATGGGGACGGGCGTACAAACATTATCCGAGATTGATCGTCTTATGGAAAAAACCGATCCTAATCACGTTCATTTGCTGTATGATACCGGACATATTTACGTATCCGATGCTGATTATCTGACTCTATTAAATAAACATATCAATCGTATCCATCATGTTCATTTTAAAGATGTGCGTCAAACAGTAAAAGAGCGATGTGAACAAGAAGGAAAGTCTTTCTTACAATCCTTTTTGGCAGGAATGTTTACCGTTCCTGGTGACGGCTGCATTGATTTTACAGAGGTATACAAGACACTTCTGGAAATGAATTATTCAGGCTGGATTGTCATTGAAGCAGAACAAGACCCCTCAGTTGCACATCCGTTGGAGTATGCCTTGAAAGCCCGTAACTATATTAATGAAGAATTACTGCCATTGGAAAATGGTTCATTAATTAAAGCTTAATAAAAAACGAACCCTGGGGAGGGAGAATATGAGTAATCAGGCGATTAAAAAACCACGTGATTACCAAAAAGCTTTAAAAAAGATTACGGTTATATCTACATTTGGGGGACTTCTTTTTGGATATGACACAGGTGTTATTAACGGGGCATTGCCTTTTATGGCAAAACCTGATCAGCTAAACTTGACACCAGCGACGGAAGGTCTCGTTACAAGTTCATTACTTTTTGGAGCTGCGTTTGGATCCGTATTTGGCGGGCGTTTATCCGACCGTTTTGGCCGCCGCAAAATGATTTTAAATCTCGCGTTACTATTCTTTATTGCCGCAATTGGATGTACACTTTCACCGTCTGCCGGTGTTATGATCGTCTTCCGATTCTTGCTGGGATTAGCCGTTGGGGCTGCATCCGTCATGGTGCCATCCTTTTTAGCGGAAATGTCCCCAGTCGAGAAGCGGGGCAGGATGGTTACCCAGAACGAATTAATGATTGTTTCCGGTCAGCTGTTAGCTTTTGTATTTAATGCCATCCTAGGCAGTACGATTGGTGAGGGAGTTTCACATGTTTGGCGTTATATGCTAGTGATTGCGTCACTTCCGGCTGTTGTTTTATGGTTTGGAATGTTAGCGGTTCCAGAGAGCCCGCGATGGCTAGCATCCAAAGGGAAATGGGGAGATGCACTAAGGGTCCTTAAAGAAATACGGGAAGCAAACGTCGCGGATTCTGAACTTAAAGAGATGAAAGAAAATATTGCTCATGAATCAGAAATTCAACATGCGACATTTAGGGATTTAAACGTTCCATGGGTCCGCAGAATTGTTGGAATTGGAATCGGGATTGCCATTGTACAGCAAATTACAGGTGTTAACTCGATTATGTATTATGGTACTCAAATTCTTGAAAAATCAGGTTTTTCAACCAATGCGGCACTTTTGGGGAATATTGCAAATGGAGCGATCTCAGTTATTGCCACTTTCGTTGGGATCTGGTTATTAGGGAAAATTGGCCGTCGTCCTATGTTAATCGCTGGATTGACAGGTACAACAGCTGCTCTTACTTTAATTGGGGTGTTCTCATTCGTACTTAAAGGGTCACCAGCACTTCCGATGGTCGTACTTAGCTTGACTGTTACCTTCCTTGCATTCCAGCAGGGAGCTATTTCTCCGGTAACCTGGTTAATGTTATCAGAAATCTTCCCATTAAAATTACGTGGTATTGGAATGGGTGTAACAGTATTCTGCTTATGGATCACAAACTTCCTTGTTGGGCTGTTTTTCCCAATCCTACTAAGTGCAGTAGGCTTATCGATCACATTCTTCATTTTCGCTGTGTGTGGTATTGGTGCGATTATTTTTGTGAATAAGATCTTACCAGAGACAAGAGGGAAATCACTTGAGCAGTTAGAAAGCGATTTCCGGAGCCATGGGCAAAAAAGTCATAAACAAGCTTCTAATCAATAATGTTATAAAACTATCATTTAACTTAAAAATGAAAGCGTTGCCTAGGTATATCCATTAAATATGTAAACATAAAAGGAGAGTATCAACATGACTTTAAGATTTGGTGTAGTAGGAACAGGAGCAATTGGAAGAGAGCATATTGATCGAATTACCAATAAATTATCAGGAGGAAAAATTGTAGCGGTAACAGATGTTAATCAAGAGTCTGCTAAGCAAACGGTTGAAATCTATCAATTAGATGCGGTTGTTTATCCAGACGATAAAGCACTTATTGCTGACGAGAATGTGGATGTAGTACTTGTCACAAGCTGGGGTCCTGCCCATGAAGCAACTGTTGTGGCTGCAGTGGAAGCTGGTAAGTATGTATTTTGTGAAAAACCTTTAGCAACTTCGGCTGATGGCTGTATGCGAATTGTCAAAGCAGAAATGAAGCAGGGCAAAAAATTAGTTCAGGTTGGATTCATGCGCCGTTATGATAGCGGATATGTTCAATTAAAACAAGTGATTGACAACAATCAAATTGGTACGCCATTAATGATTCGTGCTGCACACCGTAATCCAATCGTTGGTGAAAACTATACAACGGATATGGCTGTAACTGATACATTAATTCACGAAATTGATGCACTTCACTGGTTAGTTAATGATGACTATAAATCCGTTCAAGTTGTTTTTCCAATGAAGACCAAATATTCACATGACAAACTACAAGATCCACAATTATTTACGATTGAAACGAACAGTGGCATTGTCATGAGTGTAGAAGTTTTTGTGAATTGTAAATATGGCTATGACATTCAATGTGAAGTGATTGGTGAAGAGGGAATTGTAAAACTACCTGAATTCTCCAGTGTTGTGATGAGAAAAGATGAAAAATTAAGCACAAGCATTTTAAATGATTGGAAATACCGCTTTATGGATGCTTACAATGTTGAAATCCAAGACTTTATTGATTCCATTACAAAAAAAGGCGAGCCAGAAGGACCAACTGCATGGGATGGATATATTGCAGCAGTAACATCTGATGCATGTGTAAAAGCTCAACAAACTGGAGAAAAGGAAGCAATTACACTTCAAGAAAGACCAGCATTTTATAATGAAAAAGAACTTCAAACGGTGTAATCCTTTAGAGGATATTACAGCTAAATAGTTTCTAAAAAGGAAATGGAGTATCCATTTCCTTTTATTTGATTTGGTTGCATTAATCTTGAATGTTGATTTCCACTCCAGGTGGCAACCGGTTCGCGGGTGCATGAATTGTAAACTTGTATGGCGTAAGCAGTCGAATTCAATCCAAAGTTAAATCCAACACCCCTTCTCGCTCCCCCCTTAATATGCTATAATACACAAGTTATGTTGAAAATTTGGAGGACTTCATGGTGAAAGAAGCGAAGGCAAGAATTCAAAAGGGAAAAATACTATCATTTGTTCCAACAGGTGAATATTATTTCAAGAAGGGTGTCAAGGCATACCATCGACGAGATTTTATCAAAGCCAAAAAATATCTTGGGCGGGCAATTCAGCTTGAGCCGGGTGAACCAATGATTACATGCCAGCTGGCGATTGTTTCGACAGAACTTGGTGAATTCGAACATTCCAACCGACTCTTGCACGAAATCCTTGAAGAGCTTGATCCAGAAATGGCAGAATGCCACTACTTTTTAGCAAATAATTATGCCCATATGGGATTTTTTAAAGATGCCTACCATCATAGCAAACTATATTTACAGCTTGATCCAGACGGTGATTTTTCCGACGACACCGAAGAACTATTAGAAGTTCTTACCTTGGAAGCGGAAGAATTTGAGGATGAGCTATATGAAGAGGATGACTTAATCATCAAACAAGAGCAGGCCCGAGAATTGCTGGAATCCGGCTATTTTCCTAAGGCAATTGAGCTTTTAAAGGATGTCGTCAAGGAATACCCGGAATATTGGTCTGCTTATAATAATTTAGCATTAGCTTATTTTTATTTAGGAAAAGTGGAAAAAGCGGAAGCAATCCTTGAGGATGTGCTTGAGCGCAATACGGGCAATCTTCATGCCCTTTGCAACAAGCTTGTGTTTGCCCATTATCAAGGAAAGACAGAGAAAGTGACTGAAATGCTTCTGGTTTTGAAGAAAATTCAGCCTCTTTTAAGTGAGCATCAATATAAACTGGGCGCGACCTTTGCGTTAGTGGGCGAATACGAACTTGCCTATCAGTGGTTAAAAAAATTATATAAGCACGGTTTTGACGGGGATGGACCATTTTATTACTGGCTTGCTTATTCCGCTTTTTATACAGGCTTTGAAAACTTTGCGAAGAGTATTTGGAAAAAGGTACTTGAGCTAAATCCTGACAAAGAAGGCTCAGAACCATGGAAGCTCGAAACCTCATCCGTTAATGGTTTTGAAAACATGGCAGAATCCATTTTTCAAAAGCTTGAAAGCGACTATGTGGAAGAGCGTTTATTTGCCCTCTTCTTAACGACTGTTTCGAGTAAAAAAGAAGAGATCATCAGCTCCAAACGGCTTTTTCAAAACCAAAAGTTGACGATGCTGGAAAAAGATTATCTCTCGATGATCCGATTAGGAAAACCATCTATGATAAATGATGCCCAAGAAGTAGCAGAACTATTTTATGAAAACCATCAGCCTATTGGCACGATTGAGTCGGGGTTATACCTCCTATGGTTTTCAGTGTTTGCTGAAGTTTCTAAAGACGGTATTCCGTTAAAAAATAAACGTGCCTGGGCTGGGGCAGTCGAGTACTTATGGCATAAACTAAGAAGCGAGAAAGTTTCCCAGCAGGAAGTGGCCGAACGCTATGGCTTATCTACCGCGACCATCGGCAAATATGTAAAAATGGTTAACAACTATCTCAATTAAGCATATTCGTGGACTATAATTCAATTGTTTTATACGATTAAGTGGGAATACTAATACTTAATCGTATTTTTTTATATAGGAGTTGAAGGAAATGACTGAAGAAAAAATTTATGATGTCATTATTGCCGGCGCTGGCCCTGCAGGGATGACGGCTGCTGTTTATACCTCTCGCGCCAACTTATCTACACTAATGATTGAACGCGGTATACCGGGCGGGCAAATGGCCAATACCGAGGATGTAGAAAACTATCCTGGTTTTGAGAGCATTTTAGGTCCTGATTTATCATCTAAGATGTTTGAGCATGCCAAAAAGTTTGGTGCCGAGTATGCTTATGGTGATATTAAAGGAATTGAAGACCATGGTGATTACAAAATTGTGAACGCAGGTTCAAAACAATATAAAGCCTACTCTGTCATCATCACGACAGGGGCTGAGTATAAAAAAGTCGGAGTACCCGGTGAAAAAGAATTAGGCGGACGCGGTGTGTCTTATTGTGCGGTTTGTGACGGGGCCTTCTTTAAAGGCAAAGAGTTATATGTGATTGGCGGCGGTGACTCTGCCGTCGAGGAAGGCGTTTATTTAACGCGTTTTGCCTCAAAAGTAACAATCGTTCATAGACGCGACCAGCTGCGTGCCCAAAAGATTCTTCAGGACCGCGCTTTCGCAAATGAGAAGGTTGATTTCATCTGGAACCACACGATTAAAGCAATTAATGATAAAGATGGAAAAGTCGGCAGTGTAACACTTGTTTCGATGCAAAATGGCGAAGAGCAAGAATTACCGGCAGATGGTGTTTTCATTTATATTGGAATGGTTCCACTGTCAAAACCATTTGCGGACCTTGGAATTACCAACGAAAATGGCTATATTGAGACCAATGACCGCATGGAAACAAAAGTCCCTGGTATTTTCGCAGCCGGAGATATCCGTGAAAAAATGCTTCGTCAAATTGTGACCGCTACAGGTGACGGTAGTATTGCGGCACAAAGTGCTCAACACTTTGTCGAAGAGCTTAAAGAAGAAATGAAATTAAAAAAGTAATATATAAATTAAAAGCGTAACCTTTTTATAACTCTCCTGTAACAGTAGTGAAATAAAAATGGTGTATGATAAGGGAAATTGACCCCCTTTAAAATATATACCTTTCTGCACAGGCCCAGCAGCTTGTGCTCTTTTTTTGTTTTAGAACTTGAAACACGGCAAGCCAGTCCGTCGTGCTCTACTTTTTAGAATTGTCCAGCTCCAGCGCCCTAGCGGCTAATGTCCTTCGCGCTCCGCCCTACGATAAGTCAACATCGAATCGCTTCCGCTCTTCGTGTTTCCTTTATCTCAGTTGGAGCGCTCCAGGCCATACGCCGCTGACCAGGGCGCTTCCGCATTTCTTATTTAACAGAAATAACAAATTTGTATTCATTGTGGCGGTTTCCTAAAAATAGTATAATGAAAAGAATAAATTAATTTTAATCATCCAAGCCCCTATCCTGGTGCTTGTTCTTTCTAAATTTCAACTTGCGTCGCAAGACTTGTGCGCTTCTAAAGAGGTGAAAAAAGTGCAGCGGGTAACCAATTGTGTGTTAATCAGAAATAATCAAGTATTACTACTGCAAAAACCGCGCCGCGGCTGGTGGGTCGCACCGGGCGGGAAAATGGAACCGGGCGAGTCGGTCCGTGATTCCTGTATTCGCGAGTTCCGTGAAGAAACGGGCATCTATTTAAAAAATCCACAATTAAAAGGAATTTTTACGATGATTATGAAGGATGCCGACGAGCTTTTGTCCGAGTGGATGATGTTTACGTTTGTCGCTACGGATTCTGACGGTATCGATTTAGATGAGTCAGAAGAAGGCATTCTTGCGTGGCAGCCGGTTGACCAGATCAAAAGTCTGCCTATGGCAGCAGGAGACCTACATATCATTGATTATATGGTTCATGGAAAAGGAATAATTTACGGTACGTTTACTTATACAAGTGATTTTCAACTCATTAGTTATCGTTTAGATCCAGGTTAAAAGAAAAGGAGGAATGAATATGAGTACCGGTTCGACAAGTGAAACTCAGATGGTCATTATAACGGGAATGTCTGGGGCTGGAAAAACGGTTGCCATTCAAAGCTTTGAAGATTTGGGATTCTTCTGTGTTGATAATTTACCTCCTACGCTCCTGCCTAAATTTCTTGAACTTATGAAGGAATCGGGGAATAAAATGAATAAAGTTGCTCTTGTCATGGACCTGCGCGGCAGAGAGTTCTTTGATCATTTATTTAAAGGATTAGATGAACTGGCAGAGACCTCTTGGGTAACACCACAAATTTTATTTTTAGATTCAGATGATGCGACCTTGGTGCGCAGATATAAGGAGACAAGACGGACTCATCCGCTTGCGCCAACAGGACTTCCGCTTGAAGGAATTACATTAGAGAGGGAACTGCTAGAAGAGTTAAAAGGCAGGGCACAGTTAGTTTACAATACATCCCAGATGAAACCGCGTGAACTGCGTGAGAAAATATTAACTGAATTCACGACAAATAAACAATTAATGTTTACTGTCAATGTCATGTCGTTTGGATTTAAATATGGAATCCCCATCGATGCGGATTTGGTTTTTGATGTACGCTTTTTGCCGAATCCTCATTATATTGACCATATGCGGCCAAAAACAGGATTGGATGAAGAGGTTTCCAATTATGTCTTGAAATGGAATGAGACACAGAAGTTTCTGGAAAAGGTAACGGATTTGCTAGGCTTTATGCTTCCGCATTACAAAAGGGAAGGAAAAGCGCAGCTTGTCATTGCGATCGGCTGTACAGGCGGACAGCACCGTTCCGTTGCCTTAGCTGAAAATATTGGCCGTTTCTTCCAAAAAGATTATAAAACGGTTGTATCGCATCGTGACATTGAGAGGAGAAAGGAAAAAACAACATGAGAGAGTCAGGACAGCCTCGCATTGTCGTAATTGGCGGTGGTACAGGATTACCCGTTCTGTTACGTGGATTAAAACAGTTTCCTGTGGATATCACCGCCATCGTGACAGTGGTGGATGATGGTGGCAGCTCAGGACGTTTGCGTGAGAATCTGCATATACCACCTCCAGGCGACATACGTAATGTGTTAGCCTCACTGTCAGATGTTGAACCACTCGTCGAAGAGATGTTTCAGCATCGATTTAAAACGGCAAATGAATTATCCGGTCATTCGCTCGGTAATTTAATTCTGGCCGCGATGACTTCGATTACAGGTAATTTTGTCCATGCGATTCAAGAAATGAGCAAAATCCTAAATGTACGTGGAAAGGTCTTGCCGGCAGCGAACCAAAGTGTTGTCTTACATGCTGAGATGGAGGACGGCGCAATCGTTTCAGGGGAATCAAAAATTCCTTACTCGGGGAAAAAAATTAAACGAGTTTATCTGACTTCCAAAAGCAGTATTCGTCCATTGCCGGAGTCGATTCAAGCCATTCGTCAGGCTGATTTAATTATTATTGGGCCAGGGAGCTTGTATACGAGTATTTTACCGAATCTCCTTGTTCCGCGCTTAGGAGACGAGGTATGCAACTCCCTTGCGAAAAAGGTTTATATCTGTAATCTGATGACGCAGGCCGGGGAAACGCACGGCTTTACAGCGAGTGATCATGTAAAGGCCATCTATGACCATATGAACCGTTCCTTCATTAATACCATTCTTGTCAATAATGAAGAAATACCGCCTGATATCCAACTACGCTATAATGAAGAATTGGCAGACCCTGTGCTATACGATTTACCGGAGCTATCTGAACTCGGTCTTGAAGTTGTACACGCGGATATCGCCTATCAGGAAAATGGGGCATTAAGGCATGACCCGAAAAAGGTTGCCAAAATTTTATATAATTTACTGATTGATGAAACTAAAAGGCGATATGAATCGTAATAAGTAGTACAATTAAATTTAAACATTTGTTCCATTCAGTTTTAATAAGGTGGTGAGGGGATGTCTTTCGCTTCGGAGACCAAAAAAGAATTAACTAACTTGGAAGTGAAAACTTGCTGTAATCTTTCTGAACTATCAGCATTGATTCGCATGAATGGTTCCCTTTCCTTTTCCAATCGTAAGTTAGTTGTCGATATTCAAACCGAAAATGCGGCGATTGCCAGAAGAATATATACATTATTAAAAAAGAGCTATCAAGTGCAGGTGGAGCTTTTAGTTCGAAAAAAGATGCGCTTGAAAAAAAACAATGTTTACATTGTCCGATTAGCTGAGCAGGCTAAGGAAATTTTAGAGGATACGAAAATTCTTGGTGAAGGATTTACCTTCATTCACGATATTTCGCCGGAACTTATCAAGAAGAAGTGTTGTAAGCGTTCTTATTTACGAGGCGCATTTCTCGCTGGCGGATCGGTCAATAATCCGGAGACTTCTTCCTATCATTTGGAAATTGCTTCGCTTTATAAAGAACATAATGATTCTTTATGCGAATTAATGAATACATTTGGATTGAATAGTAAAACACTTGAACGTAAAAAAGGATTTATCACCTATTTAAAAGAAGCAGAGAAGATTACGGAGTTTCTCAATATCGTTGGTGCCCATAATGCTCTGCTTCGTTTTGAGGATGTAAGAATCGTCAGGGACATGCGCAACTCTGTTAACCGCTTAGTAAACTGTGAAACGGCCAATCTAAATAAAACGATTGGCGCATCCATCAGACAGGTGGAAAACATCCGCTTCATTGACTCAACCATTGGCCTTCAAGTTTTACCTGATAAGCTGAGAGAGATCGCGGAGCTCCGGGTTCAATATCCTGATGTCACTTTGAAAGAATTAGGAGAAATGGTTTCCGGTGGTACCATTAGTAAATCCGGGATTAATCACCGCTTAAGAAAAATCGATGAGATTGCTGACAAACTCCGAATGGGAGAAATAACGTCAAATACTCACAGTTTGTAAATGTGTAATGTTTAACAAGTATATATAATAACTTGAGGAGGAATTAGTTTATGTTGGTAAAAGAAATAGAAGTGAAATTAAAAACAGGTCTTCAAGCACGTCCAGCAGCCCTTTTTGTACAAGAAGCAAATCGGTTTTCCGCAGATATTTTTCTTGAAAAGGATGGCAAGAAAGTGAATGCCAAAAGTATTATGGGATTAATGAGTCTTGCTGTCGGCTCGGGAGTGGTCATTAATATTATTGCCGACGGCGAAGATGAAGAAAAAGCCATCGTTGTGTTATCAGACTTTATTCAAAAAGAAAATTAATCCAAAAGGGTTCGGCAAAGGCTGAATCCTTTTTTTAGTTACGCAGCTTTGAAAATTATGGATCTTAGATCAAAGCCCCGGATTGATGGACCTCCACTTTAAAAATAAAAGCAACCGACAGGGAGCCGGTTGCTTTTATAATTATTTATTTTCTTTTGTGTCAGTAGGCTTGCGTGTAATAATGCTGTCGATGAGTCCATATTCTTTGGCTCTTTCAGCAGTCATAAAATTATCACGGTCTGTATCGCGTTGGATCACTTCAAGCGGCTGACCTGTGCGCTCTGCTAAGATGCCATTTAATTTTTCGCGAAGGAAAAGGATGCGTTTTGCCGCAATTTCAATTTCCGTTGCTTGACCTTGTGCGCCGCCTAGTGGCTGGTGAATCATCACTTCTGCATTTGGAAGTGCATAACGCTTTCCTTTTTGTCCGGCAGCAAGCAAGAATGCTCCCATTGAAGCGGCCATACCGATACATACTGTTGATACATCTGCTTTAATGTATTGCATCGTATCGTAAATCGCCATTCCGGCTGTAATGCTTCCGCCTGGGCTATTGATATAAAGAGTAATATCTTTTTCAGGGTTCTCAGCTTCAAGGAATAATAATTGTGCTACAATGCTGTTAGCAACATTGTCATCGATTGCACTTCCTAGCATAATAATCCGGTCTTTTAAGAGACGGGAGTAAATGTCATAGGCTCTTTCGCCGCGATTTGTTTGTTCAATAACTGTAGGAATCAAATTCATTTTTCTTCCTCCTTTGATTAGAAAAGGTAAAAGCTTATGTAATAGTATCATACACTGATGGTCAATAAAGGTCAAACAGTTTGCCTTGTAAAATGTTCGACAACTTTCCCATCATCAGGATAACCATTTCTCGTAAATTTAAAACCTATTCACTGCTTGCAATTTTCGTGGATTTAACATATAATATAAAAGTCGCTAATAATCATGCGCTCGTGGTGCAACGGATAGCACGTAAGATTCCGGTTCTTAAAATGGGGGTTCGATTCCCTCCGAGCGCGTCATAACCTAAATGCCTTTATGCTTTATTACAAAGCATAAAGGCATTTTTGATTATAGGCAAATTTAATCCTAATTTTTGATTCATGTAATGTATACATTGGTTTATGCTATGATTTATTATAGTATTTATATGTTATAAAGACTAAATGACAGTTTAGCATTGTGACGGAAGGAGGTCAGGTTTTTGAAACGACTGTTGTATCTTGATTGGCTGCGTGCACTAGCAACTATTGCTGTTGTTATCATTCATGTAGCATCGGGGGCAGGATCTGTCGGTAAATTGCAGAATGGTCAGCACTTGAGTTGGCTAGAAGCTAATTTATTTGAGATACTCTCGCGTTGGTCTGTTCCGGGTTTTGTGATGATTAGTGGTGCTTTGCTATTAGGAGACCTAAGATCCATAACGTTAAAGGAGTTTCTAAAAAAACGTGCAAGCAAAGTAGTCATTCCTTTTGTTGGATGGAGCATACTTTTTTATTTATATGGAGCCTATAAGGGTTATTTCCCTGCATCTATAAAAAGTGGAGTAAAACTTTTTATTACCAATGGTATCAGTTATCATCTATGGTTTTTGTATATGATTGTTGGAATCTATTTCATAACCCCGCTCTTACAGATTTTTGTACGGCATGCAAGTAAGCAACAAATACAATATTTTTTGTGCTTATGGTTGTACGCATCAGTTATTACGAGGCTTTTTGACTTTTGGATTGGCATTCACTTGTCGATAGAATTATTTTTTGTAACAGACTATGTAGGATATTTCCTATTGGGATATTATCTAGCGCATTATGAAATCTCAAAACGTTGGAGGATATTTTCCTATTTAGGTGCATGCATAGGGTTTTTTGTCGGTTTTTTTGGTACATATTATTACACTATTAAAGGGAATGGAACTCTTAATGAATTTTGGTATTCCTACTTCTCTCCGTCTACTTTGCTTTTCGCAATAGGGTTATTCATATGGTGCCGATACCATTTTCAAGACAGAGAACCAAGGCTGCCACTGCTGATAGGGTGGATTAATCAGTCCAGTTTAGGGGTTTATATAATTCACTACTGGTTAATGAACAACTTCTTATGGAGAGTCTATCCTAAAGTGGGTACACATTTTCATCCCCTTATTGCTCTTCCTATTAATTTGATGATTACATTGATTCTTAGCATCATTGTTACTTTATTGTTAAGAAAGCTTCCATTGGTAAAAAAGTTGGTTCCATAATGTTCTTGACTGGGATCTCCATTAAAAACATTTTCGGCATACGAGTTATGATGGGCAAATTCCGGTTCTTAAAATGGGGATTCGATTCCCTCCGAGCGCGTCATAATAATTCATGATATCACTGTGTCTTAAACGCAGTGATATTTTTTTGTTCTTTTATAAAAAATGTAAAAAAAAATAATTATCGTAAAAAAATAAAATAAAAATAACATTAAAATAGCAGGATAGAATTAGTTAAGTGTGTGATCAAACTAACGGTATTTATGTAAACGATTTCCATTTCTTCTATATTATGAACTACTCGTGACCGTAATCCATTATTCATAAGGAATCGGGCATCCACATCCTCAGAATTTCCTAAATTTAATCCCTCGATAATGAACATTATTTCCAAAAGTATCTTTTCATTGTTTAATACTTTCCTAAGAATGAACATGGAAATTCGGGTTCTTTTTTTGTATTGATTTACTAACTTTTCATGTTAGAATAGTTTACATGAAGTAATATTCTGAATTTTATATTTAAATTTATTTGTATTTCTTGCCAAAATCACTGATTCATGTTGTGGAAAATCCGTTAAATGTTAGAAAAAGTAACATTTGATTTACTGGAAACATCATAATCATTCTTGATAGGAGGGTGTATGGTTGGACAATAATCAATCATATCGTGATAAAAAGGTGATGGGGATCGGAATTGTGACTGAAATAACCGGTTTATCCAATCGGAAAATCCGTTACTATGAATTGCGGAAATTAATCTTTCCCGAACGAACCCCTTCAGGGACTCGGAAGTACTCTTTTTCGGATGTTGAAAGACTCATGGAAATCGCAGAAAAAATTGAAGATGGTGTACAGACACATGAGATTCGTAAAGATTTAGTCAAAAAAGAAAAACATAAGATGATTATTGGTCAAATCAATTCACACTTTCATACTAACACTTATAAGTAACTGAATGTGAAGGTTATAACAATTTGTATTGCTTAAATACGTTTAAACCATAAACAGCTGCTTGAATATCTGACTTTTGGGCGTACCTATGAAAATTCAATTCTTTCCTCTTTGGAAAAGGCAAGGAAAAATGTCCGCGTCGTAAGGGGGCAGCTGCCAGAAAAGATATGGGATGCGATTAATTCCTTTTACCTCTGGCTAACGGACACAAACGAGTACGGTTGCTCTCCATTTTAGAGAGTCTATAAGGTTTAGAGGCATTCCGCACATATCATGCTGACCAAATAAAAGCAGATACAATGGTAGAATTTCTCGTACTCAACAAAGCTTTCCCACGATCAATCATGTTCTCTTTTACCAACCTAGAAATGTTTTTGGAAATAATTGAAAAAGATTATTATTTAGTCAGATACTCCGATTTAAATCGTCTTATGGCAGGCATGAAAGGGAATTTGTCAGCCGGTATCAATTTTGAAAGAATGTCCAGCAAAGACCTGCAATTATTATTGAATCAACTTTAAAGTATGGTAAATCAAATCGGTGCGGAAATAGGTTATTGCTTTTTTTATGAAGGAGAGGAGCTCTCCGGAGGCTCTCCCGAAAAGAAACATCTGGTGGGATTTTTCTCCATTTGAAAAAAATTCCGAATGTATCCATTTGAACTTTATCTATGATCCATCTGCAGCAGACGTCCATACCACCGTTGAAGAAACACTTAAGGGGTTGCCAGGATTTTGCTCATTTGATGATTGCGGTTTGCCGATCGAAGGACATTCCTGCCAGGTATGTCAGCGGGTACCATTTTATCGGAGATTTACAAGGTGGACATGCTGATTATGAGCAGGCTTCCCACGCTTGGGTAGAAGCATACGTGCCTGGAAAAGGGTGGGTAGGTTACGATCCAACAAATAATGGGATGGTAAATTGGCGTTATGTCAAAATTGGCCATGGCCGTGATTATCGAGATATTGTCCCTGTAAAAGGTGTTTATACCGGGACAGCTGCTCAAACATTAACAGTTGACTTGGATGTCCGGATTTTCGAGGATTAGGCTAAGTTCAAAGTGAAGATAGGTGAATTTTAGAAAAGCCAGTGATGAAAACACTTCAGCGCTGGTTTTTCGTTCATTATTTTAATAAAACTTTCTTATTAAATAGGATAACCAAATAATTTTTACACGGATATCCACTCATCGTGTAAAATAGAAAAGGAGGGGTGAGCATGATGGATTTAAAACCGGGTTTATGGCAGCAGCAAACATTAAAATTAACCATGACACAGGAGTTGTCGCAGGCAATCGCCTTATTGCAGTATTCTGCCCAAGAGCTGGCTGCTTTTTTAGAAGATAAGGCATTGGAAAATCCACTCCTAAAGATCGAAAATGTGAATGTTAAACCGATGAATCCGCTAATCGACCGTAACCGTCGGAAGCATCAAAAGTCTGAAAAGGACTGGATTGAACAGATTGCAGACAAACCCTTTTCGCTTGAGGAACATTTAATCTCTCAACTTAACATTAAAAACTTAACGGCTGAGCAAATGAAAGCGATTCGCCACTTAATCAAAAATATAGATGAAAACGGTTACTTTAAGGGCAGCCTTACTGAGATTGCCCTTAAATTGAATGTGGAGTTGGACATCATAGAGGACTGCCTCGCGATAATTCAAACACTCGAGCCGGCTGGTATCGGGGCAAGAGATCTGCAAGAATGCCTGCTCATGCAATGTTATTATAAAAATCCTAATGACGAACTAGCACAAACGATTCTATCCACCTACTTTATTCCCTTTGCCGAGAAAAAGTGGAAGCCGATTGCAAAAGAATTAGGTGTAAGTATGAAGGAACTGCAAGATGTTTTTGATGAAATCCAGCAGCTAAACCCAAAACCTGGCGCCTTACTGCGACAGGAGCCAACCACCTATATTATTCCCGATGCGGTTATTGAACAGACGAATGAGGGATTAACAGTCCGTATGTTTGATAAATCGCTGCCGCGGATTCGGTTTAATGAGCCTTATTATCAAAAGTTTCATAAACAGAATCAACAGGTCAGCCGCTTCCTGCAGGATAAAGTCCAAGACTACCAATGGATTTTAAAAAGTATTGAGCAGCGAAAAGAAACTCTTACAAAGGTAGTAGCCAAGATTGTTGAAAAACAACCGGCCTTTTTTCAAAAGGGAAGTCAACACTTAGTACCCATGACGATGAAAGAAATCGCCGCTGAACTAGAGATTCATGAATCTACAGTCAGCCGGGCCGTCCGGGAAAAATATGTGCAAACACCAATAGGTACCTATCCGTTAAAAACTTTTTTCACTAGTACGATCCAAACCTCAGACGATGAGAGTACATCTTCTACACTGGTGAAAAAAGAAATTAGTTTGTTGGTGACCCAAGAAAATAAGGAAAAACCACTGTCGGACCAAGAGATGGTTGAACAGCTGAAGAGGCAAAATGGCATCCTAGTCTCACGAAGAACTGTCGCTAAGTACCGAGAGCAGTTGGGCATTCCATCCTCAGCTAAAAGGAAACGGTTTGTGTAATCAAGGAAAGGATTAAAAGAAATGCAGACGATTACGTTATATACAAGAAATCGCTGTCCACTCTGTGACAAAGCCAAAAATACTATAGTAGAATTGCAGAAGGACTGGAAGTTTCGGCTTGAAGAAATTGATATTGACACAAGTGATGAATTAACAGAACTATATGGTCTCATGATTCCGGTTGTCCATTTGGACGGGGAAGAAGTGGGATTTGGATATGTTGACAAATTTGACATAAGTAATCGTTTACAAGAAAAAAACTGAAGTAAATGAGTTGAAATGAGTTTTCACTCCTGTTACAATGAAAATCGTAGCAGGGGTGATTTTTTTTAGCGTAGGTGGGACATAATTTGTCTATGGTGGACATTTTACGACCAACTACATATAATAAAGGAGCATGCAGTTCATGCAGTCATTTATTGATATTCAAAAAAGATTATTACCCGATCTCCTTCAAGTCCTGCAGAAGCGACACACTATTTTACGATACATAGGATACATGCAGCCAGTAGGAAGAAGGAGCTTAGCTGTCAGCCTTGGGCTTACCGAAAGAATACTTCGCAGTGAAGTAGATTTCCTCAAAGAGCAAAATCTTATTCATACAAATACTGTAGGAATGAGTTTAACGGTGGAAGGGAAAAATTTACTTGAAGATTTAGAAGGTTTAATGCGTGAGCTAAAGGGTATAGACGTCATGGAACTAGAATTAAAACACCGGCTCGGCATTAAAAAGGTGATTATCGTCCCAGGTGATAGTGACGAATCATCGATGGTCAAAGGTGAACTCGGCAAGGCTACTGCATCTTGTATGAAAAAGCTTCTAGGCGGGAAAAATATCATCGCTGTCACTGGCGGTTCAACCATGGCTGCCGTTGCGGAAAGACTTTCACCCGATTTAACCCAGAAGGAAATGCTGTTTGTTCCGGCAAGGGGCGGGGTTGGAGAAGATGTACATAATCAGGCAAACACCATTTGCTCGAATATGGCACAAAACACTGATTCCCGGCATCGAGTTTTATATGTCCCGGGTCAGGTTAGTTCGGAAATTTACGAATCCCTGATCAAAGAGCCTGATATCCACGAGGTCTTAACTTTAATTCAATCAGCCAGCATGGTTCTCCATGGAATTGGGGATGCTATTACAATGGCTGAGCGGCGAAAAACCAACCCTGAAATCAAGACGAAACTTGAAGAAGGGAAGGCTGTAGGCGAGGCATTTGGGTATTATTTTAATGAAGAGGGCGAGATTGTCCATAAGGTTCTAACGATTGGACTCCAGCTCGAGGATCTAAAGCATATCCCCCATGTAATTGCGGTTGCAGGCGGGACATCAAAAGCCAAGGCCATAAAGGCCTATTTAAAACAAGCACCGAAATCGACGATTTTAATTACCGATGAAGGTGCAGCAAAAACGTTATTGAAAGGGTAATTCCTTTTAAAAAATATAGCTTTACCCAAACAAAGGAGGAAATTTATCATGACAGTTAAAGTTGGTATTAATGGATTTGGACGTATCGGTCGTAACGTATTTCGTGCGGCTCTAAACAATAGCAATGTGGAAATCGTTGCAATTAACGACTTAACAGATGCAAAAATGCTTGCACACCTTTTAAAATATGACACTGTTCACGGAACTCTTTCTGAAGATGTAACAGTTGATGGTGAATATCTAGTAGTTGGCGGACACAAAGTAAAAGTTATCGCTGAGCGCGATCCTGCACAACTTGGCTGGGGCGACCTAGGAGTAGAAGTGGTTGTTGAATCTACTGGCCGTTTCACAAAGCGTGAAGATGCTGCGAAACACTTAGAAGCAGGCGCTAAGAAAGTAATCATCTCTGCTCCAGCAGACAACGAAGATATCACAATTGTTATGGGTGTAAACGAAGATAAATATGATGCAAATAACCACCATGTATTATCTAACGCATCATGTACTACAAACTGCTTAGCTCCATTTGCAAAAGTATTGAACGATACATTCGGTATCAAGCGTGGTATGATGACAACTGTTCACTCATATACAAATGACCAACAAATCCTTGACTTACCACACAAAGACTACCGTCGTGCACGTGCAGCTGCAGAAAACATGATCCCAACTTCAACTGGTGCTGCTAAAGCTGTTGCGCTTGTATTACCTGAATTAAAAGGTAAATTAAACGGTATGGCAATGCGTGTTCCAACTCCAAACGTTTCTGTTGTTGACTTAGTAGCAGAATTAGAAAGAGATGTTACAGCTGATGAAGTTAACCAAGCATTAAAAACAGCTGCTGAAGGTCCATTAAAAGGCATTCTTGCATACAGCGATCTTCCATTAGTTTCTACTGACTACAATGGCGCAACTGTTTCTTCAACAATCGATGCATTATCAACAATGGTTCTTGAAGGCAACATGGTAAAAGTATTATCTTGGTACGACAACGAAGTTGGTTACTCTAACCGCGTTGTAGACCTAGTAGATTACATCGCATCAAAAGGACTTTAATCCTTAAGATTATATAATTTAATGTTTTCCAAAGGGGAGCGGGGAAGATTCCCCCTCCTTTTTTGTTTGATTTATGAACTTATATTCGAGCGGTCTGAAGCACCGCGCAAAATGGAGGTCCTTTACACATGAACAAGAAAACACTTAAGGATATCGATGTAAAAGGCAAACGAGTTTTTTGCCGCGTAGATTTTAACGTTCCTATGCAGGATGGAAAAATCACTGACGAAACACGAATTCGCGCAGCTTTACCGACAATTCAATACTTGATGGAACAAGGAGCTAAAGTTATTTTAGCCAGCCACTTTGGTCGTCCAAAAGGTCAAGTTGTTGAAGAAATGCGCCTTACCCCAGTTGGTGTAAGACTTTCTGAAATTCTTGGCAAAGAAGTTAAGAAGGCTGACGAGGCATATGGCGATTCTGTTAAAGCTATCATTGATAGTATGAATGAAGGCGATATTCTTCTACTTGAAAATGTTCGCTTCTATCCTGGGGAAGAGAAGAATGATCCTGAGTTAGCTAGAAACTTTGCTGAACTTGCTGATGTCTATGTAAATGATGCATTTGGAGCTGCTCACCGTGCACATGCGTCAACTGAAGGTATTGCACACAACCTGCCTGCAGTTTCAGGTTTCTTAATGGAAAAAGAACTTGATGTTCTTGGCAAGGCTCTATCAAATCCTGAACGTCCTTTTACAGCGATCATCGGTGGTGCTAAGGTAAAGGACAAAATCGGTGTAATCGAAAACCTGCTTGAACTAGTTGACAACCTAATCATCGGCGGCGGTTTGGCTTATACATTCGTAAAAGCTCAAGGCCATGAGATTGGTAAATCATTATTAGAAGCAGACAAAATGGATCTTGCTAACTCTTTCGTGGAAAAGGCAAAACAAAAAGGTGTCAACTTCTATATGCCAGTTGATGTGGTAGTAGCTGATGATTTCTCTAATGATGCCAATAAAAAAGTCGTTTCGATTGAAGAAATTCCAGCTGATTGGGAAGCCCTTGATATCGGACCAAAAACAAGAGAAATTTATGCTGACGTTATCAAAAAGTCTAAGCTTGTTATTTGGAATGGACCAATGGGCGTATTTGAGCTTGATGCATTTGCTAATGGAACAAAAGCAGTAGCAGAAGCACTTGCTGAATCTGAAGGTACATATTCTGTCATTGGCGGCGGGGACTCAGCAGCTGCTGTTGAAAAGTTCGACTTAGCGGACAAAATGAGCCATATCTCTACAGGCGGCGGCGCTTCACTTGAGTTTATGGAAGGTAAAGCACTTCCTGGCGTTGTGGCATTAAACGATAAATAAGACTAATATCTCAGGAAATAAGATATTAACAATACTTTTACAAATTTACGATAGATATTAACCGTTTTTTGATAGATATTAATAATTGGCGACGAACGTAATTATGAAAGGATGTGCCACCATGCGTAAACCAATCATTGCAGGTAACTGGAAAATGAACAAAACCCTTTCTGAAGCAAAAAGCTTTGCAGAGGAAGTAAAAGGGCTTGTACCTCCTTCCGACACAATGGAATCTGTTATTTGTGCCCCGGCTTTATTTTTACAAAGTCTTGTCGAAGTAACAGAAGGTACGAACGTAAAAATTGGTGCTCAAAATATGCACTTCGAAGAAAGCGGAGCCTTCACAGGTGAAATCAGCCCGAAAGCAATCGCTGACCTTGGTGTTCAATATGTCATTATCGGACACTCTGAACGCCGTGAAATGTTCAATGAAACAGACGAGTCTGTTAATAAAAAAGCACTTGCTGCTTTTAACTATAACTTAACACCGATCATTTGCTGTGGTGAAACACTTGAGCAGCGTGAAAATGGCGAAACAAACCAATTAGTTGGCGATCAGGTAGCAAAAGCGCTAACTGGTTTAACAGATGAGCAAGTAAAGCAATCCGTTATTGCTTACGAACCAATCTGGGCGATTGGAACAGGCAAATCTTCTACTTCTGTAGATGCGAATGAAGTTTGTGCTCATATCCGTCAAGTTGTAGCACAACAATTCTCACAAGATGTTGCCGATGCTGTCCGTATTCAGTACGGCGGCAGTGTAAAACCAGAGAACATCAAAGAATACATGGCACAGCCAGATATTGATGGTGCATTAGTAGGCGGAGCAAGCCTTGAAGCACAATCATTTTTAAAGCTACTGGAGGCAGGTCAGTATGAGTAAATCTCCAGTTGCGCTGATCATCCTTGATGGATTTGGATGCAGAAGCGAAACAAAAGGAAATGCGGTGGCGCATGCGAAAAAGCCGAACTTTGACCGCTTTTGGGACACATATCCACATGCCCATTTAACTGCATCTGGTGAGGCTGTTGGTCTACCAGAAGGACAAATGGGTAACTCGGAGGTTGGCCACTTAAATATTGGGGCTGGCCGAATTGTATACCAAAGCTTAACGCGTGTAAATATTGCGATTCGTGAAGGCGAATTTGAAAAAAATGAAACCTTTACTGGAGCAATGGAGCATGTAAAAAAGAATGGAACCGCTCTTCATTTATTTGGCTTACTATCTGACGGGGGCGTTCATAGTCATATTCAGCATATGTTTGCGCTCCTTAAGCTTGCCAAAGAAGAAGGTGTTGAAAAAGTTTACATTCATGCTTTTTTGGATGGACGTGATGTTGGTCCAAAAACTGCCGAATCATATATTCAGCAAACACTGGACAAAATGAAGGAGTATGGCGTTGGTGAATTCGCAACGGTTTCCGGGCGCTATTATTCAATGGACCGTGACAAACGTTGGGAGCGTGTAGAAAAATCATACCGCTCAATGGTTTATGGTGAAGGACCTGCCTACTCTAATCCATTAGACGTTGTGAAGGATTCCTATGAACACGGAATTTATGATGAATTCGTCATCCCATCTGTGATTACAAAAGAAGATGGACAGCCTGTGGCTACAATTCAAGACAATGATGCCGTTATTTTTTATAACTTCCGTCCTGACCGTGCCATTCAGATCTCTAATACCTTCACAAATGGAGATTTCCGTGACTTTGACCGCGGACCTAAGCATCCCAAGAATTTATTCTTTGTCTGCTTAACACACTTCAGTGAATCTGTTGACGGTTATGTGGCGTTTAAGCCAACAAATCTTGATAACACAATCGGTGAAGTCCTGTCACAAAATAATTTAAAGCAGCTAAGGATAGCCGAAACCGAAAAATATCCGCATGTTACGTTCTTTATGAGCGGCGGACGTGAGGCGAAATTCCCTGGAGAAGAACGAATTTTAATCAATTCTCCAAAGGTTGCAACCTATGACCTTCAGCCCGAAATGAGCGCTTATGAAGTAACCGATGCGTTAATGAATGAAATCCAAAATGATAAGTTTGATGCCATCCTGTTGAACTTTGCTAACCCAGACATGGTTGGCCACTCAGGTATGCTAGAACCTACCGTTAAAGCGATTGAAACCGTTGATGAATGCTTAGGTAAAATTGTTGATTTAATCCTTGAAAAAGGCGGAACAGCAATTATTACAGCTGACCACGGTAATGCCGACGAAGTGGTAACACTTGAAGGCGAGCCAATGACAGCCCACACCACCAACCCGGTACCAGTGATTGTAACGAAGCAGGGTGTCGAGCTTCGTGATGGCGGTATTCTTGGTGACTTAGCGCCAACCATGTTAGATTTATTAAATGTGGAAAAACCAGCTGAAATGACTGGAACTTCATTAATCAAATAAATTATTATTTTTAAGGAGAGAAATTAAATGCCATATATTTTAGATGTATACGCTCGTGAAGTATTAGATTCCCGCGGTAACCCAACTATCGAGGTAGAAGTAACAACTGATTCTGGCGCATTTGGCCGCGCTTTAGTTCCAAGTGGTGCTTCAACTGGTGAATACGAAGCAGTTGAACTTCGTGATGGCGACAAAGAACGTTACCTTGGTAAAGGTGTTCTTAAAGCTGTTGAGAATGTAAACACAATCATTGCTCCACACTTAGTTCAAGAAGAATTAAGCGTTCTTGATCAAGTGGCTGTTGACCGCGCTTTGATCGAATTAGACGGAACTGAAAACAAAGGTAAATTAGGTGCAAACGCGATTCTTGGTGTATCTCTTGCTGTAGCTCGTGCTGCTGCTGACTACCTTGGCGTACCTTTATACCAATACCTTGGCGGTTTCAATGCGAAGCAGCTTCCAGTGCCAATGATGAACATTGTTAACGGCGGAGAGCACGCTGATAATAACGTTGATATTCAAGAATTCATGATCATGCCTGTAGGTGCTCCAAACTTCAAAGAAGCACTTCGCATGGGCGCTGAAATCTTCCATACATTACGTTCTGTATTAAAAGGCAAAGGCCTCAACACTGCTGTAGGTGACGAAGGTGGATTTGCTCCAAACTTAGGATCAAACGAAGAAGCTCTTCAAACGATCGTAGAAGCAATCGAAAAAGCTGGTTACAAGCCAGGTCAAGAAGTATTCCTTGCAATGGATGCAGCATCATCTGAGTTCTACAACAAAGAAGACGGAAAATACCATCTTTCTGGTGAGGGTGTTGTAAAAACATCTGCAGAAATGGTTGACTGGTACGAAGAACTTTCTTCTAAATACCCAATCATCTCTATCGAAGACGGTTTAGATGAAAACGACTGGGAAGGCCACAAGCTATTAACTGAGCGCCTTGGCAAAAAAGTTCAATTAGTTGGTGACGACTTGTTCGTAACTAACACTAAGAAGCTTGCTGAAGGTATTGAAAAAGGAATCGGCAACTCCATCCTTATCAAAGTTAACCAAATCGGTACTCTTACTGAAACGTTTGATGCAATCGAAATGGCTAAGCGTGCAGGTTATACAGCTGTTATCTCTCACCGTTCTGGTGAAACAGAAGACAGCACAATCGCTGATATCGCTGTTGCAACAAATGCTGGTCAAATCAAGACTGGTGCTCCATCACGTACAGACCGTGTTGCGAAGTACAACCAATTGCTTCGTATCGAAGACCAATTGGCTGAAACAGCTCAATACAACGGCCTTAAATCTTTCTATAACTTGAAGAAATAATTCTTTATAAACGCAAAGCTCCCGTTCCTGTGACGGGGGCTTTTTTAATTCTTGAAGATGTCAAGCAGGGAAATCACATCGTTGTGTTTAATAGTAAAATAAACAACTTACGCGATAAGTGGGGTAAAACTATGAAAAAGTATTTCAAACAATTATCATGGGCACAGCGGGTGATGATCATTATTGCGGTGGTGGTCTTGGGGATCTTCTCTTATTATCGAACAACAGGTTCGATTCCTTTTCAAAAAAAATCTGTCACGGTAGTAGTGCAAAAATCAAAGGATGGTCAGTCAATGATTAAGCTGGATGACCCGAACAGCCAAGAAATTGAAAAGGATTTCCCAATGAATATGACAGAAAATGAAGTCATGGATGCGATTCATAAAATGTCTCATCAAAAAGTGGAGGCCAGTAAGAAGTGGGGGGCTATCCCACTGACACCCGGGCGTGTAAATCAACTTCTAAAAGTAGTTCAAAGGAATTCCAATCACTATGCCAATTCCTCTGTCTACATAGAGATTTTAGAGCGTTGGTCGAAGGGAGATTTTTCATCTGTAGACAAGGATCATAACCAAATTTGGAATCTGCAAGGCGGTACCGTCGGCAAGGCAGTCGGAATTTTATCGTCAGCAGATGAGAAGGCGTATATTGAAGAGAACTTTAAGGTTAAACGATAAGGCTTACGGTATTTCCCTTAGACTTGTCACAATAACGACTATTGTCTAATGGGAAATAGTATGGTAAATTTAATATACTGTGAACTGTACGTCTAACAGGAGGTGGCTTACATGCATGCATTAGTCGTAACATTATTAGTTATCGTTAGTATTGCTCTTATTGCAGTGGTTTTACTACAGTCTGGTAAGAGTGCTGGTTTATCTGGTGCCATTTCTGGCGGTGCTGAAACTTTATTCGGTAAGCAAAAGGCTCGAGGAATGGATTTGATTTTACACCGAATTACGGTTGTATTATCGGTACTATTTTTCCTGCTAGCCCTTGCGGTTACTTATTTTCAGATTTAATGAATCACACACTCAAACCTGGCTATATGAGCCGGGTTTTTTGTTTTTTATTTGAGAGTTTGCAGGGGGGCGGAAATAATTTAGAAATGCGCGGAATTATTTAGCGATCAAACAGAAAAAACGTCCAAGTCCGCAGAAATAATCCATAAGTTTACGGAATCCAAGGCTGAGGCCTGCCTCAAATGAAGAGTTCGCGGAATTAATTGAGAAATGCGCGGAATTAATGGTAAAACGTACGGAATTATTTAGGAATCATACGGAAAAAACGTTCAAGTATACAGAAATAATCCATAAGTTCACGGAATCCAGGGTTGAAGCCTGCCTCAAATGAAGAGTTCGCGGAATTAATTGAGAAATGCGCGGAATTAATGGAAAAACGTACGGAATTATTTAGGAATCATACGGATAAAACGTTCAAGTATACAGAAATAATCTATAAGTTCACGGAATCCAGGGTTGAAGCCTGCCTCAAATGAAGAGTTCGCGGAATTAATTGAGAAATGCGCGGAATTAATGGCAAAACGTACGGAATTAATTAGTAATCATACGGAAAAAACGTTCAAGTATACAGAAATAATCCATAAGTTCACGGAATCCAAGGTTGAAGCCTGCCTTAAATGAGGAGTTCGCGGAATTAATTGAGAAATGCGCGGAATTAATGGGAAAACGTACGGAATTATTTAGAAATCACACGGAAAAAACGTTCAAGTATACAGGAATAATCCATAAGTTCACGGAATCCAAGGTTGAAGTCTGCCTCAAATGAAGAGTTGGCGGAATTTCATCAAAAATTTGCGGAAATATCGCTGAACTCTCCGGAATTAATCTAAATTGAAAAGATTCCCTACGCATCATCGCCCATCTATTCACCGCGGAAGGCTTTTTTCTGGAATGTTACCTCTTTTAATGCTTAAACTAATAGAAGCTAATAGAATTAAAAGGAGTTTTTTAACATGAAAGTTGCACCACCGAAACCATTTACCTTTGAAGGAGGAAAACGTGCCGTTTTGCTGCTCCACGGTTTTACCGGAAATTCAGCAGATGTCCGGATGCTGGGCCGGTTTTTAGAAAAAAAAGGCTATACCTGCCATGCACCGCACTATAAAGGCCACGGCGTACCACCGGAAGAACTCGTCCATACGGGTCCCGAGGATTGGTGGCAGGACGTTATAAATGGATACAATTTTTTAAAAAATAACGGACATCAAGAAATTGCAGTCGCCGGACTTTCACTTGGCGGCGTATTTTCCTTGAAATTGGGATACACTGTACCTATAAAGGGTATTGTACCTATGTGCGCCCCGATGCATATAAAAAGTGAAGAGGTCATGTACCAAGGAATTCTCGATTATGCCCGCGAATATAAAAGGTATGAAGGAAAAACAGACGAACAAATAGAAAGCGAAATGGATGAGTTTAAAAAGACTCCAATGAAAACATTAAAGGCACTTCAGCAATTAATTGCCGATGTGCGTAACAATGTAGATATGGTCTATGCACCAACATTCGTTGTCCAAGCACGTCACGACAAAATGATTAATACTGAGAGTGCCAACATCATTTACAACGAAATTGAATCGACCATAAAAGAAATCAAGTGGTATGAAGAATCAGGACACGTCATTACGCTAGATAAAGAGCGTGAACAGCTTCATGAAGATGTTTATGCCTTCTTAGAGAAGCTGGATTGGCATGTATAATAAAGCACCCCAAAGGAGGGAATAGTTTGGAAGATACAATTCAAAAGCACATAGATAAGCTTTTGCAATATATGAGAGATGAAGCCTACAAACCATTAACCGTACAGGAACTGGAAGAAGCATTTGGCATCCAGGATTCCGGCGACTTTAAAGAGTTTGTCAAGGCCCTAGTCCAAATGGAGGAAAAAGGCCTTGTTGTAAGGACGCGGAGCAACCGTTACGGGCTGCCGCAAAAAATGAATTTAATCCGCGGTAAACTAATTGGACATGCCAAAGGTTTTGCCTTTGTTGTTCCAGATGAACCGGGAATGGACGATATTTTTATTCCGCCAAATGAAACGAACACCGCTATGCATGGCGATATTGTTCTTGCTCGAGTTTCATCAGAAACATCAGGTTCTCGCCGTGAAGGTAGTATTATTCGGATTATTGAACGAGGTGTACAGCAAATTGTTGGGACCTATGTCGAGAGCAAAAGTTTTGGCTTTGTGATTCCGGACGATAAAAAATTTGCGAACGATATCTTTATTCCGAAGAATGCTTCTAAAGGAGCAGTAGAAGGGCATAAAGTGGTCGTTAAACTTGTTACCTACCCGGATGGACGAAAAAGTGCAGAAGGTGAAGTTATACAAGTACTGGGACATAAAAATGACCCAGGCGTAGACATTTTATCCGTCATACATAAACACGGGCTGCCAATGGCATTTCCTGATGATGTATTAACGCAGGCCAATGAGACACCTGATACAATTGATGAAAGTGAACTAGCGAATCGCCGCGATTTACGGAATGAAACGATTGTGACGATTGATGGTGCTGACGCAAAAGACTTGGATGATGCGGTTACCGTGACAAAATTAGAGAACGGTAACTATAAGCTTGGTGTCCACATTGCCGATGTCAGCTATTATGTTAAAGAGGGTACGCCGATTGACGTTGAAGCAGAAGAACGGGCAACGAGTGTTTATTTAGTAGACCGAGTGATTCCGATGATCCCGCACCGCCTTTCAAACGGGATTTGCTCGCTAAACCCACGAGTGGATCGTCTTGTGTTATCCTGTGAAATGGAAATTTCAGCGGATGGAACCGTAGTTTCGCATGAAATTTTTCAAAGTGTCATAAAAACAACGGAGCGGATGACCTACTATGATGTGAATCGGATCCTTACCGACAAGGATGAAGAAACGCGTTCAAGGTATGAATCGCTTGTCCCAATGTTTGAAATGATGGAAGATCTTGCTGAGATTCTTAGAAGCAAACGGATGCAGCGAGGCGCTATCGACTTTGATTTTAAAGAATCCAAGGTTTTAGTTGATGAGGAAGGAAAACCAACAGATGTTGTTTTACGGGAACGGTCTGTTGCCGAGCGGTTAATTGAAGAATTCATGCTGGCTGCTAACGAAACGGTTGCAGAGCATTTCCACTGGATGGAAGTTCCATTTATTTACCGGATTCACGAGGATCCAAAGGAAGATAAGTTACGGAGATTTTTTGAGTTTATTACCAACTTTGGCTATATCGTAAAAGGGACAGCAAACGATGTGCATCCTCGTGCACTTCAGGAAATAATTGAAGAGGTTCAAGGCAAACCAGAAGAAATGGTCATATCGACTGTGATGCTTCGTTCTATGCAGCAAGCTAAATATTATCCGGAAAGCCTTGGACACTTTGGGTTATCTACTGAGTTTTATACCCATTTTACGTCACCGATTCGCCGCTATCCCGATACGATTGTTCATCGCTTAATCCGTACCTATTTAATTGAAGGAAAACTCGATGAGACGACAAGGGAAAAATGGAATGCCCGCCTGCCTGAAATAGCAGAGCATTCTTCCAAAATGGAGCGCCGTGCTGTTGATGCTGAGCGTGAAACGGATGAATTGAAGAAAGCGGAGTATATGGAGGACAAGATTGGCGTTGAGTATGATGGAATTATCAGCTCGGTGACCAACTTTGGTATGTTTGTCGAACTGCCAAATACGATTGAGGGTCTAGTTCATGTCAGCTATATGACCGATGATTATTATCGTTTTGACGAGCGCCATTATGCGATGATTGGTGAGCGTACTGGAAATGTGTTCCGGATTGGTGATGAAATTACCGTTCGTGTCGTAAAAGTAAATAAAGACGAGCGTTCAATTGATTTTGAAATTGTCGGCATGAAAGGAACTCGCCGTGAAAGACCAGAAACGACAAAAGTCTTTAGTACAGGCAGCGATACCCGGAAGCCGCGCCGGAATAAGCAGGGCGAAGGGAAACAAGGACGCAGCAGCCGAAATGGCGGCCAAAAGTCTGAATCTGGCGGCGGTCAAGGTGGCAAAGGCAAAAGTAAACGTAAATTTTATGATAATGTACCGAAATCTAAGAGTAGAAAGAGAAAAAATAAATAAAAGGAATGGGGCCCTTAACGCAAGGCCCCTTTCTCGTTGTACAGGCTATGTAAATCTGCTAAAATAAGTCCATAGAGTTGAGGTGAAACAAATGCCAAAAGGTGCAGGAAAGGTAGTCGCGCAAAACAAAAAGGCTTACCATGACTATTTTATAGAAGAAACATACGAAGCCGGGATTGTGCTGCAGGGAACCGAGATTAAATCGATTCGTGCCGGGAAAGTCAATCTGAAGGATGCCTATGCACGGATTCAAAATGGTGAAGCCATTCTGTTTGGAATGCATGTTAGTCCGTATGAGCAAGGCAACATTTTTAATCACGATCCATTGCGAACACGTAAACTATTGCTTCATAAACGAGAAATTTCTAAACTGCTTGGGGAAACAAAAGAAGCAGGTTATGCCCTTGTCCCATTAAAGCTTTATTTAAAAAATGGCTTCTGTAAGGTTTTAATTGGTTTAGCAAAGGGTAAAAAGAATTATGATAAGCGTGAATCTCTTAAGCAAAAAGAGGCAAAGCGTGAGATTGAAAGAGCGTTCCGTGATCGTCAAAAGATGTAATTGGAAATTGTTTTACAGATACTTACAATTGAAAAATGTTCTGAATGTGTTATAATAAGTTTGTCGCTGATGAAGCGGCACAATCTTTTGCTCTAACATTCGTTCGAGCATCCTAACGTCTGCTGCTAAAATCTTTAAGTAGATTTCAGCACATTTTATAATGGGGACGCTACGGATTCGACAGGGGTAGTTTGAGCTTAGGTTGCGAGTCGAGGGGATCGGCCTCGTTAAAACGTCAAAGCCATAACTGGCAAAACTAACAACAACCTCGCTTTCGCAGCTTAATACTGCATAGCGGTTCCTCCCTCCATTGCCCATGTGGTAGGGTAAGGGACTCACTCTAAGTGGGCTACGCCGGATTCCACCGCCTGAGGATGAAGGAAGAGAACAACCAGGCTAGCTGACCGGACGCCGGTCGATAGGCAAAAGGTTCAGTGAAACGCCAATATATCGACTACACTCGTAGATGCTTAAGTGCCGATATCTTTGGACGCGGGTTCGATTAATTATTAGTCGCCTTGTGTGGTAACATACAAGTGATAATCTGGCTTTATCGGTGAAACCTAAGTCGCTCTTGAGCGATAGGGCAATGCCGAGCGGTATGTGAAGTAATTCAACAGCCGTGTATCGACTTATAGGCTGCCTTGCAGTAAGGTAGTACTAGGATGCGAATCCTGCCTTGAAGAGGTAAATTTATGTTTCGCATAAGACGCCAGAGGGCCTGTTTTTGGACAGGTTCAAGATATAGTCAGTGCCATGTCGAAAGCATGGAAGAGCACGTCCCGCCGTCTCCACCATACATAGGTGGATAACAAGACTAGCAGAAAATGCTGGTCTTTTTTATATTTGAAAAAAACTTTCCTCAAACATTAATTTGTTCTTTAGTAATGCTTCGTTGTATTTTCCATTACGTGGCGTGACCTTTGCGTAGTTTTCTAATATCCAAAGAGCACGATTCTTTTTTTTATCTACTCTTAAAAATGGAGTAACATCCCTTAATAGGTTTAGAACGTTTTCTTTGTTCTTTATTATTAGTGTATAAGAGTCCTTATGGCATTTGGGATTATAGTTTTTCTTGTTATTAATAGTTCCTTTAGTTAATTTTTGAACATAGTCTAAAAGTTCTTTATCAGTTGAAGCAATCGTGATACATGGCCGGCGATGTTCTTTTTCATGTAGTCTAGTTAATGTTATGGTTCCTTCTCCATCAATAATTCCCGCTATATATGCTGCTTCCCAAATTTCCATAAAAACACCTCCAGAATCACAACTAAGAAACGTGTGTTCTCATATATTATTATATTTTTTCCTAATATTGTTATCAAGAAGAAAGTCTAAATAAAGAGTCGAAAACCCTGGGAATTTCAAGGAGCATGTACTTTATGAAAAAAACAAGTTGGAAAAAATCCGCAAGACCATGAAAGAGGGTCTATGGAACAAAAGAAATTTTTAGATAGTTATTAAATATATATTTTCAATGATTTATAAATAATCAACAAGCCAAGCGTGTAATAAAGATAAAATAGAAAGAAAAAAAAGACTAAGAAAAATAGATATAACCCGTTTATAGTAAGTTTGTTTAATAAATGGAATCAAGAAAGAGGCACATAAACTGATCCATACAATAACAGTAAAAATAATTAAGCTGTCCATGAGGTAATAAGGTAATATTCCGAAATAAAATAATCCTCCTAAGATACTGCTACATAAAAGTGGAACCAAAAAATCCTTACTTTTTTGGATAACAGGTTCACATGAAGAGTCAAGTGATTTTCCCAAAGAGAGCGGATAAAGAAAATAGGGAAGCACAAAACCAAAGCAAATACCTGAAATTAATCTCCGTATATTGTTACTTTGAAATAAATGGCTGTATGACCCGAAACCATCAATCATCATAGGAATCATAAATAATAATAGAAGGAAACTAATTTTAATTGTGGGTATAGTAATTTTTGATTTCTTTTTAGAAATATGTAAATACACTAGTGTGGAGAAGATTCCGATATAAATTCCGGTATCCCGGGCACAAACGGAAAGCGCGAATCCAGAAACATGAAGTGATCGTTCTTCTATCTGGTGGCAGATAGCCCTGCCAAAAAAGTTTAATATCACTTGGAGCAAACGTTATCCCCTCCAACTATAGAACCCAATTTTCCATTATACAAAATTGGGTCCTTTTTCCTGCAAATCTTATAAACTTTAATACCCCGAAACCGCCGGCATGATCGACAATGCCGATGCAGCAAACCAACAAATACAGCTTAAAATCGTCACCACAATCGCGATAATTAAACAGTTTTTCCCCACAACTTTCTTCTCAGGGTCCTGATCGTTCATCCAAACAATCCCTAAAATAATCCCAACAATAGGAATAAGTATCGATAGAATATAAAAAAGTGCTTTTTGTCCACCTGACACTCATTTCACCTCCACCTAAAGGCTTTGTTTTTGGAATAGGAGAAAAATCTTGTTCAATGATATGTATGTTAAACCGCAAGGTAATTTGCCTGTCTCCCTTTTTGGAATTACAGTATTATTTTTGTTTTGCCCCTTTTTAGAATTTTATTGGTATAATTGGTTGGTAAAACCTGTAATATGTAAAGTGGTAAAATACCCGTGCCATTCGAATGATTTAATAGAAACGTAATATTTTTAATAGAATTGAAACATTTCGATGGGAATTTCGTCTATAATGGGGAAGTGAATAACAACAAAGAGGGTATGAACCATGGGGAATCTAAAAAGAGGCTGGCCACAAGGGACATTACTAGTTCTTATTGTATTTGGTCTCTTATTTACAGGGGTAATTCTAAGCCATTATTCTCGGGAAAAGGCCGTAAATAAATCTACTATTCCATCAAAAAATCAACCTATTAATCGGGCCATGGCCAAAGGGCCAGCGCCGGAATCCCTAATTAGGGATACAAAAGATTTACAGCTGGAAAAAGAACAAATTCAGAAACATCAAGCACAAGCGATTGCTTGGAGAGATCAACAAGACCGAGAAAAAAGCAACGTTAAGGAACAGACTCCTGCAGAACCTGCCTCAAACACAACAGCTTCTACCGAGCAGCCAACAAAGGAAACAATACCAGCAAAATCCGAGCAGCCGAATACACCACCGCCAGCTAAACCCAGCTCGCAGAAAACCATTTATTTAACCTTTGATGACGGGCCCTCAGCCTATTCTGGTTCCATAATTGCCTTGCTGGAAAAATATCAATATAAAGCAAGCTTTTTTATGATTGATGGAAATATCCGCCGTTATCCCAATGCTGTTAAATTAATGGTTCAGTCTGGAGATACAGTCGGACTGCATAGTGTATCCCATAATCCAAAGATTTTCTATGCATCTGCGGCTACGATCATTTCGGAATTAACGCAAAACCGTCATACGTTAAAAGAAATCTCTGGTGTCGATTCTTATATTATGAGAACCCCATATGGCAGTGTTCCATATATGACAGAAGAATATCGCAAGGCTGTCCATGATCATGGATATTTGATGTGGGATTGGAATATCGACAGCAGGGACTGGGATTATAAAGATGCGAGATATGTAAACAGTGTCATCACACAATTAAACCGAATGGTTAACCATAATGGACCAATTGTTATTCTGCTTCATGAAAGGAAGGAAACTTTAGCCCACTTGCCACAGCTGCTTGATTTTTTATCGAAACATGGCTGGATTAGTAAGGGAATTGACAGTTCGATGACGCCGGTTCAATTTAACCCATAAAAGAAGTCTAAAACAAACAAATTAGGGTTAAGATTTGATATAATTAAAAGAGTTAAAAAACTTACTACTAGTAAACATAATGGGGTTCGATTAGTATCTATGATAAATAAACTTATGAATAGCAGCGGCTTTAAAAGAATTTCTATATTTGTCCTCATTGCTCTCATTTTATATGCAATGAAATCGATGATTAATCTAATTTTACTTACTTTTATTTTCACCTTTTTAATGAATCGGTTAGTTCAATTTATTGAAAAAAAGATCCCGCTTAATCGCAAGTTAATTGTAGTGACTTCCTATGCCTGCATTGTCGGGTTACTTTCCTATTGTGTGGTTATGTATTTACCGATGATTATTCAAGAGATTACCGCCCTAATCAAGCAGTTAACGACTTTTTACACCTCCAAGCACGATAATATTATCCTGAATTATCTGGTCAACCGGATGGAAGAAATTAAACTTTCGAGCTATCTCGAGCAAGGCGTTAGTTTTATAATTAAGTATTTTAAAGATATTAGCAGTATTACGTTACAGGTTCTGTTGGCCTTGCTGTTAAGTATATTCTGCTTATTGGAAAAGCCGCGCCTAATAGAATTTACAAAGAAATTTAGAACAAGTAAAATCGCCTTTATCTATGAAGAAATTGAGTTTTTTGCCCGGAAATTTGTTGGAACATTCGGAAAGGTGATTGAAGCACAATTAATTATTGCGGTTGTAAATTGTGTCCTCACCACCATTTTCCTATGGCTGTTAAAATTTCCGCAATTAGGCGGTTTGTCGATTATGATCTTTGTTTTGGGATTAATCCCAGTGGCGGGGGTTATAATCTCTTTAGTCCCGCTTGTGATTATAGCTTATAGTATAGGCGGATTCATGAAGGTCCTTTATGTGGGCATAGCGATTTTGATCATTCATGGGATTGAAGCTTACATCTTAAACCCTAATTTAATGAGTTCAAAAACAAATCTTCCTGTTTTCTATACATTCATCGTCTTAATCTTCTCCGAGCATTTTTTTGGTGTATGGGGCTTAATAATCGGTATCCCAGTATTTGTTTTCCTTTTGGATGTATTAGAAGTGACAGATCATAAAAAAAAGGTGTAACGGAAAAGTCCATTAACGTGGGCTTTTTTTATTTACATCCCTCTTCAGCACATATGTAAGGCGCTTCCGCTTTTAGTCTTTGAATCTTTTCTGCTATGCTAAACGTAGGTAGATAAATGAGGAGGAGAGATTAAAAATGAGCGAATGTAAACTGGATCACTCAAAGGAAGATGTGAGAAATAAATACGAATCGCAGGCAGCCTTTTTGCCTGAGGACATGAAGGGATTATTCAACCAGTTTTTTGCAAAAGAACATTCACAAGAACTGTTGAATGAAGTGTTCCATTTATTGAAAAAATATGACTTAGCACCTTCCGAAGAAAAAAAGGAAAGAAATAACCGGTTATATTTAGTGTTAAAAAACGTTTAAAGAAATGAGGATAGAATGGGAGAATTAATTCAATTATTAAAACGAGGAAATAAATCTGCTTTTCTGGCAGCCATTATTAATACCATTATTGCTATTATCAAAGGGGTGGCCTTTTTCTTTACAGGAAATGTCGCCATGTTTGCTGAAACAATGCACAGCCTTGGCGATGCGGCTAATCAGTTCTTTGTATTCATTGGATCCGCACTTAGTAAAAAAGCACCGACAGAGAAATATCCGAATGGTTTTGGCCGCTTGGTAAACCTTGTTCTTTTAGGGGCAGTGTTGATTGTCGGGATTATGGCGTTTGAAACCATCAAAGAAGGTTATCACCATATTGTCCATCCAACAAAGTCGACTGGTTTTCTGATTAATATTCTAGTTTTAGCATTATCGACCCTGCTCGAAACCTTTGTCTTGTTTAAAGCAATGAAGGAAATTTTGCACGATCTCGAGTTGAAAGCAAAGGGTATAAACGTTTTTACGATGGCCTTTGCTAATTTGGGACGAGCCAAGCCGGCGACAAAGCTTGTCTTCATGGAGGATATGGTGGCCACTTTAGGCGGTTTGTTAGCCATCGTTGCTGTTGTTCTAGCCCACTTTACGCCCTTCCATCAAGCTGAAGGTGTTGCCTCTATGCTGATTGGTGTGCTGATGCTTTTGGTAGTGGGGAAAGTCTTTTTAGATAATGCAGCCGGTGTGATTGGTCAAGCGGATGAGGAAATGGAAAATAAAATCGGAGTTTTAGTCATGAAGGATCCTGATGTAAAAGATATCCAAGATATAACCGTCATTAAAGAGGGGGAAGATCTGCACGTCGAGCTGGAAATCGAGATTGACCCGCAATTAACGGTTGCCGCCGCCGATGATATTAAAGATAGAATTCATGAAAAAATCATGGCGGAAAAAGGCGTCGTGGATGTCACAATTGAGATTGATGAAGCCGATGACGTGATGACATGGCAAAACCCGAAACAAACACAATAAACTTAAAGATTAACTAAAAGTAGAGCTACGGCAGGTAAAAGGGTTTCATAAGCCCTAAAGGAACCCGCAGCCCAGGGCTACGACAGATAAGAGGGTTTCGTTTCATTACCCCTGAAGGAGAGCGCACCCTGGAGCTACGACAGATAAGAGGGTTTCATAAGCCTTGAAGGAGAGCGCAACCTAGGGTTACGACAGATAAGAGGGTTCCATAACCCCCGAAGGAGAGCGCAGCCCAGAGCTACGACAGATAAGAGGGTTTCATAACCCCCGAAGGAGAGTGCAGCCCAGAGCTACGACAGATAAGAGGGATTCATAACCCCTGAAGGAGAGCGTAACCTAGGGTTACGACAGATAAGAGTGTTCCATAACCCCTGAAGGAGAGCTCACCCGAGAGCTACGACAGATAAGAGAGTTTCATAACCCCTGAAGGAGAGCTCACCCCAGAGCTACGACAGATAAGAAGGTTTCATAAGATTATGTCCGTATAATTGTGTAAAAAAATAGGTCATCCTCATGACCCGTGTTACAATGTTTTCGACCAAGAAACCATTTTATACGGAGGACATGATGATGACCCAAATAAATATTACTATAAATTTAGAAGATCTCAAAGGGAAAATTGAAAATAGCTCTTTAGAATCACCCGTCAAAGCGTCACTTGCACTTATCTTAAATTCGTTAATGGAAAAAGAGAGAGACGAATATATCAATGCTCTTTCCCATGAAAGAACAGAAGAACGTAGAGGCTATCGAAACGGATATTATGAGCGAGAATTGATGACTGGGGCTGGTTCACTTAAGTTAAAAGTGCCTAGAACTAGAGACGGTGAATTTTCTACTACTATTTTTGAAAAGTTTAAACGCTGCGATCAAGCATTAATTCTATCCATGGTTGAAATGGTAGTAAACGGTGTTTCTACACGTAAAGTTACTAAAATTGTAGAAGAATTATGTGGGAAAAGTGTCTCCAAATCTCTCGTCTCTAACTTAATTAAAACTTTAGATCCTGCCATTAATGAGTGGAGAAACCGACCGCTAAACGTACACTATTACCCTTATATTTACGTGGATGCCATGTACATTAAAGTCCGAGAAAACAAGCAAGTGGTTTCAAAAAGTGTTCATATTGCTGTTGGCGTAAACGAGGGTGGCCATAGAGAAATAATTGGTCTAAAGGTCAATCACACGGAGTCCACAGAAAGCTGGTCTGCCTTCTTTGAATATTTAAAATCCAGAGGACTTCAATCCCCTAAAATGGTCATTTCTGATGCTCATGGTGGATTAGTTTCATCAATTAAAGAATCATTTCTAGGCACTTCATGGCAACGCTGTACTGTCCATTTTATAAGAAACCTCTTGGATTCCTTGCCGAAAAAAGGAACTGCTGAAGCTCGCCAAGAGCTAAAAGATTTGTTTAAAAACTCAGAAATGGATGTTATTAGGGACCTAAAAAATCGGTTTGTAGAAAAGTATCAGGATACCAAAGGTTTTTCCAAAGCCATAGAAATCTTAGAAAATGGGTTTGAGGATGCTATCCAGTTTATTGCCCATCCGGTCGAATATCATATAAGCTTACGTACCACTAATATGCTAGAACGATTAAACCAAGAAGTTCGAAGAAGAGAAAGAGTTATTCGTATTTTTACAAATGATCAGTCTGCAATAAGAATTATTGGTTCAGTATTAATGGATATTAATGAAGAATGGACGAGTAAGAATTACCCTTATTTAAAGAAATCAAAAGAAAACTAACTCGCTATCAATATAGAGTGTAAAGCCTAATTTCGAATTGACATTGAGCCTCCGGTGGGCATGAAGAACAGCCAGGAAGCCAGGAGTTTAACAACCCCTGGCTTGCCCTCCAGGCTATCATGCCCACCCCTCAATGTAAATTCGAAATAAGCTTGTTCACTATAATTGTACTTTTTAAATTGGTGTGAAAACATTGTTGATACTTTTACACAATTAAATGGAGTTGACTTTTCATAACCCCTGAAGGAGAGCTCACCCGAGAGCTATGACAGATAAGAGGATTTCATAACCCCTGAAGGAGAGCGCAACTAGAGCTACGACAGATAAGAGGATTTCATAACCCCCTAAAGGAAAGTGCAACTAGAGCTGCGACAAATAAGAGTGGGGCATTACGAACGAACAAATTGCCGAGCCGTGCCCGAATTCCTTCCAATATAAAAGTCAATTCAAAAATGGATGGCCCGGAGATTCCGGGCCATTGTTTAAAATGGGAACTGGAACAAACCAGTTCCTTTCACTTTTCCTATTCCCAAGGCTTATGCATCGTTAAAATCCTGGCCAATTCTTTACTGCTTTTTCGATGTTCCTTCCGCTTTTCTGCCCGTTCTTTCCCGGTTTCAAATAGTTTTTTCTCTTCATCGGTCTCAGGAATGATGGCCGGAACCTTTGTTGGTTTTCCGTTCTCATCTAAGGCAACGAAAGTTAAAAAGGCAGTAGCAGCAATTTTTCGTTCACCGGACATGAGGTTTTCTGCAATCACTTTAGCAATGATTTCTATTGAAGAGTTTCCAGCATAGGTTACAAAGGTTTCAATACAAACAGAATCCTTTGGGGTAATCGGACTTAAGAAATCAACGGAATCAATCGATGCGGTAACGCACTCTGCCCTAGAATGGCGCACAGCGGAAATGGATGCAATCATATCAATATCACTGATCAGCTTTCCACCGAAAAGGGTATTATGGTTATTTACATCATTCGGAAAAATTCGGCTTGTTCGGACTACTCTTGTCTCATTACATGTTTTGGCTTCCATACAATCCCTCCAAGTTTGTCATCTATATTCTATCCACAATCTAATTTTTCTTGTTTCTTTTTAGTGAAATTTAGGTAAATGTGGTACATTACATATATCAATTAATTGGTGAGGAGGTCAACAAATGAGTTTGCAAGCACAAATAATGAAAGAATTAAATATCAACCCGAGTATTAATCCGGCAGAAGAAATCCGAAAGCGAATTGATTTTTTAAAAAATTACTTGGTAAGTACGAAGGCAAAGGGATTTGTTTTAGGAATTAGCGGCGGACAGGATTCCACATTAGCGGGACGCCTTGCCCAGCTGGCTGTTGAAGAATTACGGAAGGAAGGTACAGAGGCTCTGTTTATTGCCGTCCGCCTTCCATATGGAGTACAACAGGACGAGGAAGATGCTAAACGCTCGTTAGCTTTCATTCGCGCAGACCGAGAAGAAATTTTTAATATCAAGAGTGCCGTTGATGAAGTGCAGAATGAATATAATGCCAGTATTAAAGGATCACCGTTAAGTGACTATCATAAAGGAAATGTGAAAGCGAGAATGAGAATGATTGCCCAATATGCGATTGGCGGCATGGAAGGTCTGCTGGTCATTGGTACAGATCACGCGGCGGAGGCCGTAACGGGATTTTATACAAAATATGGGGATGGGGGCGCGGATATCCTGCCGCTCTCCGGATTAACCAAGAGGCAGGGTAAAGCACTTCTTAAGGAGCTTGGCGCTGATGAACGTCTGTATTTGAAGGTTCCGACCGCTGACCTCCTCGATCAAAAACCGGGACAAGCTGACGAAACTGAGTTAGGAATTACCTATGATGAACTCGATGATTATCTAGAAGGAAAGCCTGTTACGCCGGAAATCGCAGATAAAGTCGAGAAACGATATATCCTTACGGAGCATAAACGGAAACTGCCTGCCAGCATGTTTGATGAGTGGTGGAAATAAATAAAGAGTAGAGACTGTCAAATAAGTAATTCAGTTTTAAGTAATGCTAAGGTGAATGATAAGTAATTTTAACTTCCGCTTGCTGCTCAAAACATCAGACGGGCAAAAGTGTCGGAAAATAAGGCAGCTTTGAACAGTATGAAGAAAAATTATATCAGTTGTGTCCGAAGTCAAGGCATCTTCGGACAGCAGATGGCAAAATTACTTCAAGCCTGTCCGAAGTCAAGGCATCTTCGGACAGCAGATGGCAAAATTACTTCAAGCCTGTCCGAAGTCAAGGGATCTTCGGACAGCAGATGGCAAAATTACTTCAAGCCTGTCCGAAGTCAAGGCATCTTCGGACAGCAAATGGCTAAATTACTTCAAGCCTGTCCGAAGTCAAGGCATCTTCGGACAACAGATGGCTAAATTACTTCAAGCCTGTCCGAAGTCAAGGCATCTTCGGACAGCAAATGGCTAAATTACTTCAATCCTGTCCGAAGTCAAGGCATCTTCGGACAACAGATGGCTAAATTACTTCAATCCTGTCCAAAGTCAAGGCATCTTCGGACAGCAGATGGCTAAATTACTTCAGTCCTGTCCAAAGTCAAGGCATCTTCGGACAACAGATGGCTAAATTACTTCAATCCTGTCCAAAGTCAAGGCATCTTCGGACAGCAGATGGCTAAATTACTTCAGTCCTGTCCAAAGTCAGGAAATCTTCCTACAAATAAGTTTTCCGACACGCAAAAAAACGCTCGGTATCCCAAGCGTTTTTTTGCTACTTCATTTGCTAATTTACGTAAAAAGCAGTGTTAATCAGGTTGATAGTTCAGTCGTGCATTTTAATTTCTACTCGATAACTGAACTACTTAGACTGTCAAATTGGCAGTCTTTTTTGAATTAAAAAATAATCCATAGTACTTTATTGAGATAAAAAATTTCCATTGACTAATAATCCTAAAAATCCTATATTAAGTAAGGTTCATTAATATTTATACATGGTTATCGAATTTCAAAACGTTATTTTAATATAAATAGTACATTTGAGGAGGGTACCACCTTGGGGAAATCAAATCAATTAGGATTTTGGGTGTTAACTGCCCTTGTCATCGGAAATATGGTTGGCTCAGGTATTTTCATGCTGCCGCGTTCCTTATCGGAGGCAGCCAGTCCTGCAGGGGTTATTTCGGCTTGGCTTGTTACTGGTTTAGGAGTTTTGATGCTGGCCCTTGTTTTTGGCAGCTTGGCAATTCGTAAACCGAATTTAACAGGTGGTCCGCAAATCTATGCAAAAGAACTATTTAAGTCCGGTTCACACGCCTCTACATTATCAGGATTTATGTCTACATGGGGTTACTGGATTGGAAACTTAGCCGGGAACATTGCGATGATTACAACGTTTGCTGGATATTTATCAACCTTCTTTCCCATTTTAACAAGCGATACGGCCTGGTTTACGTTAGGCGGCCTTACAATAAAAGTAGGGAATGGGCTAACATTCCTAGTATGTTCTTTACTGCTTTGGGGTACCCATTTTATTATCCTGCGTGGCATGGAAAGTGCAGGGAGATTAAACTTCCTTGCTACGGCAGCAAAAGTAGCTGGTTTTGTCTTCTTTATTATTGTCGGCCTGTTTGCGTTTCAAAAGAGCAACATCCTGCCGATGATGGCTCCGAGAATGGATGATGCGGGACATGCAGTCGGAATTATGAGCCAAATTAATGGTGCCGCAGTCAATACGTTGTGGGCATTCATTGGTGTAGAGTCAGCCGTCGTATTTGCGTCCCGTGCCAAAAAACAATCTGATGTGAAAAGGGCGACCATTCTTGGTTTATTTATTGCCCTGGGTATCTACATTGGCATTAGCACCCTTGTCATGGGAATGCTTGATCAAAATACACTTATTCATTCTGATAAGCCATTAATTGATGCCATCCAAACCGTTTTAGGACCCATCGGCGGTAAATTATTAGCTGGGATTGGATTAATTAGTTTGTTTGGTTCAACGATCGGCTGGTTAATGTTAACTGCAGAAGTTCCCTATCAAGCGGCAAAACAAGGGTTATTCCTGCCTGCTTTCTTAAAAGAAAACAAAAAAGGCCTGCCAGTGTTTTCAATGATTGTTTCCAATGGATTAGGGCAGCTATTTATTTTTTCAACTGTATCAAAATCGATTTCAGGAGCGTTTGACTTTGTTATCGTCATTGCGACCTTATCCTATTTAGTTCCATACCTTATTTCATCTGTCTACCAATTGAAACTAGTGGTGACAGGAGAGACGTATACGATGGGAAGGCAACGAATAACAGACGGTGTGATTGCTATCCTGGGAACTGTTTATTCGATTTGGGTGATCATTGCTGGTACTGCTGATCTTAAAACGTTTATGTACGGGATGATTTTACTTGCGAGCGGGATTCTTTTCTATCGACCTAACATAAAAAGGAAAGAGTCAGACGATCTGAAAATAAATAGTGCACGATCTGCTTAACCTATCAGAATTTTTCTGATAGGTTTTTATTTTTAAGAACAGGGTAAAATAAACATACTTCAAATGTAGCTTATACTTTGACAGTCATTAAACCAATTAAATGCGATAAAAATACTCGGAATTAGGGGGATTAACAACATGAAAAAACTGATGGTATTTTTTGCATTGCTGCTAAGCTTTATGTTCATTCTATCAGCTTGCGGCAAAGATAAGGAAAAAGCCAAAGAAGATCAAAAGCGAGCGGTAAATACCGAAGATAAAGGAAAAACCGCTGATAATCAGGATTTATTGAAAAAGATCCAAGACGATGGAAAGATCACCATTGGTACTGAAGGTACATATCCGCCGTTCACTTTCCATGATACGAATGGCCATTTAACAGGATTTGATGTCGATTTAGCAAATGAAGTAGCTAAGCGACTAGGTGTCAAAGCGGATTATAAAGAAACCCAATGGGATGCTATGTTTGCGGGCTTAGATGCAAAACGTTTTGATATGATTGCCAACGAGGTAGGAATCCGTCCTGACCGCCAAAAGAAATACGATTTTTCAGATCCATATATTACGTCTGCAGGTGTTCTAATTGTTAATACTTCTAACACCAAGGTGAAAAAGTTTGAAGATATTAAAGGATTAAACGCTGCCCAATCGCTGACAAGTAACTACGGAGATATCGCTAAAAAATATGGAGCCAATCTTGTTGGAGTAGAAGGATTTCAGCAAGCTGTTGAATTGCTTTCACAAAAACGTGTTGATGTAACGATTAATGATAAACTTACCTATTTAGACTATAAAAAACAAAAGCCTGATGCACCAATAAAAGTTGCAGCAACGGCAAATGATGCGTCGTCTAGTGGATTTATGTTTAGAAAAAATAGTGACAAGCTCGTTGATGAAGTCAATAAGGCCTTAAAAGAAATTGTTGACGACGGCACTTATAAAAAAATCTCAGAGAAATGGTTTGGTGAAGATGTACTTAAATAGTATTTTTGCTGATCCGGAAAGAACAGCAAGGTTAATTGACATTGCAAAAAGTTCCCTCCAGCCGCTGCTGGAGGGGGCTGTTTTTTATACGATTCCGTTAACGCTTATTACTTTTGTTGTTGGGATGATTCTAGCCATTCTCACGGCATTGGCCCGAATCTCTGAGGTAAAGGTATTTCAAATTATCGCACGTTTATATGTGTCAGCGATTCGTGGGACGCCATTACTTGTCCAGCTATTTATCATTTTTTATGGGCTGCCTAATATCGGCATCACGTTAGACCCATATATTTCGGCGGTGATTGGTTTTTCGCTTAGTGTTGGTGCCTATTCTTCTGAAATTATCAGAGCTGCCATTTTATCAACACCAAAAGGGCAGTGGGAGGCCGGCTACTCGATTGGCATGACCTACTCTCAAGTATTAAGAAGGATTATTTTACCACAAGCAGCCAGGGTATCCGTTCCGCCTTTATCCAATTCATTTATTAGTCTTGTTAAGGATACCTCGCTGGCTTCACTGGTATTAGTCACCGAGATGTTTCGCCGCGGTCAAGAGATTGCTTCTACGAACTACGAATTTTTACTGGTATATTCAGAAGTAGCACTCATTTATTGGGTTATCTGCTTTTTCCTTTCCATCCTTCAAGGATATTTGGAAAAGAGACTGGGCCGTTATGGGGCTTAACTAAAGGAAAAAGGGAGTGTTATCATGATTACAATCAATGGTCTATATAAACAATTTGACCAGTTACAGGTGTTAAAAGGGATTGATTTGGAAGTGAAAAAAGGGAATGTGGTTGTAGTGATTGGGCCGTCTGGTTCCGGGAAAACAACCATGCTCCGCTGTTTAAACGTGTTGGAAACTCCAACCAAAGGTGTCATTTCTATTGAAGGCCAAAGCTTAGATTTTTCAAAAGCGGTGGCGAAGAAGGATATTGCTGCTTTTCGCCGATTAACCGGCATGGTATTTCAGAGTTATAATTTATTCCCACATAAAACAGCCCTTGAAAATGTGATGGAAGGGCCAATTGTTGTGAAGGGGGAAAATAAAGAGACAGCCCGGAAAAAAGCGCAAACTTTACTTGAAAAAGTCGGGCTTGGGGATAAACAGGACTATTATCCGGCACAGCTATCAGGCGGCCAGCAGCAGCGTGTTGGGATTGCCAGGGCGCTGGCGATGGAGCCGGAGGTCATGTTATTTGATGAACCCACCTCTGCACTCGACCCGGAATTGGTCGGTGAAGTGTTGAAGGTTATGAAGGACCTCGCAGCAGAGGGGATGACGATGATCGTGGTGACACATGAAATGCGCTTTGCTCGTGAAGCGGCAGATGAAGTCATTTTTATGGACCAAGGTGTTGTCGTCGAACGTAATAAACCGGATGAAATTTTTACGAATCCAAAAGAAGAACGAACCAAGAAGTTTCTGAATATGATTCAATAAGGTGCTGTAGCTCGTGTAGCTATGGCACTTTTATTTTATGTTGGAAATATTTTGTTTATATTTGTGAAACTTTTCCTATTCTTAGCCGTAATACTTTATAATATTGGTAAAGAAAGGAAGTATCTCCATACTTTATACTCCTTCCTTTATCAAAATTAATCATAAGGAGGGATTCCTTGGAACCTTTCAGCATTCCTTTAGAAACGATTTATTTATATGCCTTAATTATTTCAGGTGTCATAACGATTATTTATGTATTGTTTGCTGACGTCTTTCATTTTCATGGGGCAGGGGATGGGCTGGATTTTCTGAACCCGGTACTCATATTTGCTTTTGTTACGATTATGTCTGCAAGCGGATACTTATTTGAAAAGCTATCATCAATCCATTATTTACTTATACTGGGGATTTCCATAGTGATTGGATTTATTCTTGTCACTCTTTTAAATGTATTTGTTCTTGTACCGGTATCCAAAGCGGAAGAATCACTTGTTTACAAAGAGTCGGATTTGCAAGGAAGGGTTGGTACTGTCATAACCTCGATCCCTGCTGATGGGTTTGGCGAGGTAATGATTGAAAGTACGAGCGGTCGAATTGCCAAGCCTGCAAAAAGCTTTGACGCTGATTTCATTCCAAATGGTACAAGGGTGCTAGTCGTTCAGGTGAAAAACGGTGTACTTGAAGTGACCGTTTATCAACAATTAGAGAATTTCACTTTATAGGGGGGTTAAGAAAATGGGGTTTGGATTTATTTGGATTGTCATCGGGATTGTTGTACTGATCCTGCTCGCATTAATCGGCGTTTTTATTACGAAGTACAAAACGGCGGGGCCGGACGAGGCATTAATTGTAACGGGAAGCTTTCTTGGTACTAGAAATGTCCACGTAGATGAATCGGGGAATAGAATCAAGATTATCCGCGGCGGTGGTAGTTTTATTTTGCCTGTCTTCCAGCAGGCAAAACCATTAAGTTTGCTATCTAGTAAACTTGAAGTAACAACTCCAGAGGTGTACACAGAACAGGGTGTACCCGTCATGGCTGATGGAGTGGCGATTATTAAAATTGGCGGTTCAATCAGTGAAATTGCCACGGCCGCAGAACAGTACCTCGGAAAACCGAAAGAAGACCGGGAAAATGAAGCGAGAGAAGTGCTTGAAGGACATTTACGATCCATCCTTGGTTCGATGACGGTAGAAGAAATCTATAAAAACCGCGATAAATTCTCCCAAGAGGTCCAGCGGGTTGCCTCGCAGGACCTAGCGAAAATGGGTTTAGTGATTGTATCATTTACGATTAAAGATGTCCGCGATAAGAACGGCTATCTTGAGTCATTAGGGAAACCACGGATTGCTCAAGTAAGGCGTGATGCAGATATTGCAACTGCAGAGGCAGAAAAAGAAACGCGCATTAAAAAAGCGGAAGCGGCAAAGGAAGCGAAGCGCTCTGAATTAGAACGGGCCACAGAGATCGCTGAAGCTGAAAAAATAAATCAACTGAAGATAGCGGAATTCCGCCGTGAACAGGATATTGCCAAAGCCCGTGCAGACCAAGCCTATGATCTGGAAAGTGCAAGGTCCAAGCAGGATGTAACGGAGCAGGAAATGCAAATTAAGATCATCGAGAGACAAAAGCAAATTGAACTAGAGGAGAAGGAGATCCTTCGCCGTGAACGTCAATATGATTCAGAAGTGAAGAAAAAGGCGGATGCTGACCGTTATTCAGTGGAGCAATCAGCGGCGGCCAATAAAGCAAAGGAAATGGCTGAAGCAGAGGCAAATAAATATCGGATTGAAGCGATGGCAAAGGCCGAAGCAGAACGGGTTCGTCTCGACGGTCTCGCAAAAGCAGAGGCACAAAAGGCGCAAGGTTCCACCGAAGCAGAAATTATCCGCTTAAAAGGTCTTGCAGAAGCGGAGGCAAAAGAAAAGATAGCCGAAGCCTTCGAACAGTTTGGGCAGGCGGCTATCTTGGATATGATTATCAAAATGCTTCCTGAATACGCGAAGCAGGTGGCATCACCACTATCTAACATTGATAAAATTACCGTAGTTGATACAGGCGGCGGTTCAGGAGCCAATGGCGGTGCCAATAAAATTACCAGTTATGCCACCAACTTAATGGCAAGTTTGCAGGAGTCTTTGAAGGCTTCGAGTGGTATTGATGTAAAGGAATTAATTGAAAACTATTCTGGTAAATCGAATGTAAGAAAAAGCATTGAGGAATTAACAGACGAGATTAAACATAAAGCTGAATAAAGCAATAATAAAACCTTATCACGATCGTGATAAGGTTTTTTATTATTGCTGATACTGCCCTAATTAATCAAAATTTTAGGTTTATTTGTTAGGCAGCTAATTTTCTGCATGCATCCCCACATTTAAAACAAGCGTCTGCGCAGTTTTGACAATGTTCATGTTCATGTTTTTGACATTCTTTTCCGCATGCTTCACATATAGCAGCGCAAAGTTGCGCTAATTCAGAAATAAACGGTGTACCCCTGCTGATCGCCTGTTCTAAATAAGCGCAAATATCTGCACACTCTCTATCAAGGCGAATACAATCAGCCATCATCCCAACGTTTTCTTCTATTAGACATGAGTCGAAGCAATGATTACATGCCACCATACATTCATGTAGGGATTCAATGACAGATTGATATTGTTCATGTGACATCATTATTCCTCCTTGTTTTATGAGGCTTCTTTATTACGGTACCCATCATTTATGACAGTAAACAAATTGGTTGGTATCAATATTTTGTAGTAATAGGATAATTATTGAAATTCCTAGTCCTAATTGCTCAAATTTCGAAAATCGAAATTTTATTTTTTAGTAGACTTTGTAGATAGGAGAGAGTAATTGGGTTAAAAGTTTTATTTACTAATATTTCAGGGTGATTAATTACCTATAATCTTTTTGTTATTTTCCTAATTTAGGTTCAAATACCTATCTCTATCTAGTTAATTTTCACTATATTTCTATTATTTACAATATTTATATTAGTCTGATAAAATAATGAAGCACTGTTCATTTAGTGGAACATTGCACTATATAATTGGGGGGGAATAAACAGGTGAAGAAAAAAAATACCTTAAAGGTCTTATCCAGTCTTGCGGCTAGTACCATGGCAGCTACGACCATGTTCGCAGGCGCATTTGCTGGAAGCACGGTAGCACCTAAACCGGCAGCGGCAGCAACGACAGTAGAATCGGCTCCGATCGACTTGAATGTAGTCGATATGGATCGCCTTGGTAAAGCGTTGCAAAAAAGAGGACTTGTCGCGAAGAATGCAACACCTGCAGAAATTACAAAAGCAGCAAAGGCCTACATACAAAAAAAACAAGGTCAAAAACCTGGTAAAGCAGAAAAGGGTCAAACTAAGGAACAGCATGAGATAGATAAAAAAGCAAAAGATTTCCTTACAAAACAAAAGGACAAGCTTACTAAGCAGCTTAACAAGGGCCACGAAAACTTTAAAAAGGGCAAGCCGACTGGAGCGGTAAAAGTAGATTCTGCCAAGCAGGCTGCTTATAACGGCGAGGTTCGAAAAGATAAAGTGCTAGTACTTTTAGTCGAGTATGCTGACTTTAAGCACAACCAAGTCGAGCAAGAACCTGGCTATATGTATGCGAGTGATTTCAGTAGAGAGCACTATCAAAAAATGCTGTTTGGAAATCAAGATTTTACCCTTTTCAATGGTGATAAAGTAAAAACGTTTAAGCAATATTATGAAGAGCAATCAGGCGGCAGTTATACCGTTGACGGTACAGTTTCCGATTGGCTGAAGGTTCCGGGTAATGCGGCTGAATACGGCAGCGATAACCCCGAAGGCGGCAACGATAACAAACCGGGTACAAAAGGACCGCGCGGACTCATTAAAGACTCCTTAAATGCTGCAGTTGCATCGGGAATTAATTTAGCAGATTTTGATAATTTAGATATCTATGACCTTGATGGTGATGGAAATATTAACGAACCAGACGGCTTGGTTGACCACTTGATGATTATTCATGCTGGTGTTGGTCAAGAAGCAGGCGGCGGAGCACTTGGCGATAATGCTATCTGGTCACATCGCTGGGACTTAGGCAAAGTTTATGCGATTCCTAACACTCAATCCAATAGCACTTATTGGGGCGGAAACATGGCTGCATTAGATTATACGGTTGAGCCAGAAGATGGAGCGGTCGGTGTATTTGCTCACGAATATGGTCATGACTTAGGGGCTCCGGATGAGTATGATACACAATATACAGGCAATGGTGATACAGTTGCTCAGTGGTCGATAATGAGCGGCGGAAGCTGGAGCGGACATATTGCTGGAACACAGCCACCAAGCTTCTCACCACAAGTGAAAGAATTCTATCAAAAAACAATTGGCGGCAACTGGGCTAATATAACAGAAGTAAACTATCAAGATATCGATAAAAACGGTCTAGCCACTGTGATCGATCAGAGTGTTACAAAATCCAAGAACCCTGGAATTGTGAAAGTTAACCTTCCTGGTAAAGAAGTAAAAGGGTTTAATCCGGCAACAGGCGATAAGTATTACTTTAGCCAAAAAGGTGATAACCTTGATACAACTCTAGTAACTCCTGAATTGGATCTTACCAATGCTACTAATGCAACATTTACGTACAATACTAATTATGAAGTTGAATTTGATTATGACTATGTAAACGTCAATGCGATTGTAGATGGTCAAGAGGTAGAACTTGATAAGCTAGGAGACACAAATGTTGCAGATGGCTTGGATACTACTAAAGGTGAATGGGTAGAAAAAACTTATGACCTAAGCCAATTTGCTGGAAAGAAAATTAAATTATCTTTTGAATATGTAACAGACGGCGGTTATGCTCCTGCTGGTTTTGCAATGGATGACTTGAAGTTAACCGTTGACGGCAATGAAGTGTTTGCTGATGGGGCTGAAGGGGATGCGAAAGTTACCCTTGATGGGTTCGTTCAGACAAATGGTATTTCTACTAAACCACATTATTACTACCTAGAGTGGAGAAACTACGCTGGTTCTGATACAGCTCTTCAATACTCTCGTGACGCAAAATATAATACTGGTTTAGTAGTTTGGTATGGTGATGATACCTTTACTGATAACTGGGGCGGTGTTCACCCTGGTGAAGGATTCCTAAGTGTAGTGGACTCTCATCCAGAAGCACTTATTTTTAACCTAAATGGCAAGCCTTCAATCGCTCAAACAACTCGCTACCAAGTTGCAGATGCTGCGTTCTCATTAGACCAATCACCTGCATGGAGCGTTAATTCTCCAACTCGTGGAATCTATAATTACACAGGGCTCCCAGGTGTAACAGAATTTGATTCAAGCAAATCTTATATTAATACTGTGATTCCTGATGCCGGAGTAAAAGTTCCGTCTCAATATCCAATTAAGGTACAAGTCATCGGCGAAGCAAAAGACAACACTGCTGGTGCGGTTTGGATTCACAAATAAGAAATAGAAGAAGGTGTCCCAAAAGTATATCTTTTAGGGGCACCTTCTTTTTTATACATTCAACTAGTCTGTTGATTTCCGCTCCAGGTGCTTCGCTTTCCGCGGGCGGTACGGGGAGCCTCCTCGTCGCTTCGCTCCTGTGGGGTCTCCCCTGTCCCGTACTCCCGCAGGAGTCTTCGCGCCTTCCGCTCCAATCAACAGAGTGTGCAAAATTTATTCATCAATCACCTTTTGGGTCAGCCTTTTCTACTTATAAAATGATTTTAAAAGCCGTGCCAATACCTTGGCTGCTAGCGGCCTCAATTGTCCCTCCGTGTGCTTCCACTAACTGCTTTACAATCGATAGACCTAAACCCGAACCGCCGAGTGCACGGGTTCTTGATTTATCCACCCGGTAAAAGCGCTCGAATATCCGCGGTAAATCTTCCTCGGGAATCCCTTTCCCTCCATCTTGAACTTGGATATGAATTTTCCCTTCAACTTGGCATACCGAGACCATTATTGTTGTAATGGGCTCCGAATATTTTCTGGCATTATCGAGGAGGTTTAGAATCACCTGTTCAAACCGGAGCGGGTCAATCAGTGCATAAAGATGGTCTGAACAATCAAGCTCTATTCTCATCTCATTCTCCTTTAGAGCAGGTACTACTTTCTCAATGATGGATTGAAAATAGGGCAACAGATGAACCTTTTCTTTTTCTATCGAAAACGAGTTCTCATCCATTTTTGCTAGATTAAATAACTCTTTAACAAGTTTAGAGAGTTTAACAGACTCTTCGTGGATAATCTCTAAATAGTTATCTTTATCATGTCTAGTGGTATCATCCCGGCGGGCAATATCGGCATAGCCTTTAATGTACGTCAGTGGTGTTCGCAATTCATGAGAGATACTGGCCAAAAATTCATTGCGCTCATTTTTTAGAATTTCTAAGTCATTTGCTAACACTTTAATTGCTTCACCAAGGTCGCCGATTTCATCCTTCCCAAGTTTAGGCAGCGAGACGGACAGATCCCCTTTACTGATCCGTTTCGTTGCCTCACTCATCTTAATGAGCGGGAGTGTTACATATCTGGTTAAGAAAATAATGATAATTATCATAAATAGAAGCGACAGCAAACCGGCAAGAAGGAAATGCTGATTCAACCCGGAAATTAAATCCCTAAGCTTCTGTGTAGTTTGAAACATATAAACGTAACCGGCGATTTTCTTGTCAATCAACACAGGACTGACGGCGGCAATATTGGCTGCCTTTCTCCAGTCTTCTTCTAAGATTAATCCTTCGTGGGGAACATTCTTAGGAGTAGACTTCATCGTTTTTTTCATTTCATCTGTCACCTTATTGGATGACATATAGATAGAGCCATCTGGCCTCGTTAACACAACTTGTGTATCAGTCCGCGCTTCCATCATCGCAATATGCCTAACTGTATCCTCGTGAAACGAGGCCTCTAGTACATCGCGGTGATTATTCCCCCTGGTCTGCAGGGCAGATAACTCTTCATGGACACGGGAATGGATAATATTATTGTGCAAAAAAAACATCGAAACTCCTTCTAACAGACAAATTGCTAGAAAGAAAAGAAGGCTAATCTTAAGTGATATTTTATTCATGTCAGCACCTCACTCCCTAAGAATACTACAAGTATGGTCGTGAGATAACATCCTTTTGTTGCAATTTTTTAAATAAAGGCTCTGTTAACCGAGTTTGTTGTTTTTTATACTCTGTTGATTGGAGCGGAAGGCGCTCGACTCCTGCGGGAGTACGGGGCCGGGGAGACCCCACAGGCGCTTTCAGCGATGAGGAGGCTCCCCTGCACGCCCGCGGAAAGCGAGCGCCTGGAGTGGAAATCAACAGCCATATTAAAGAGCCTAAATAAAAAAGTGGGTGTCCCTTTGATTGGGACACCCTTTATAGTAGAGAGGTTAATTTTGGGATGAGTAAGATGGCTGAAAAACCAGTGTACTCGATCGATAAAGAGTCGGTCACCGTAACTTTGGGGAGTTCAAGGTGTCATCTTCTCTTTACACAATTATCTTAGCGAGAAAGATTGAAGATGTTATGAAGAAGTTGTGGTGAATTTGTGAAGTTACAAACATCACAGATTAGAGATGATATAGTAAGGGTATGGGGAGTGATGACTGATGAAGATTCTATTAGTGGACGATGAACGCAGAATAGTAGAAGTCCTCGAAGCTTATTTAGAGAGAGAAGGCTATGAGATTCATAGCGCTGATAATGGGATAGATGCTTTGAAAAAGGCGAAAACTATCGAACCTGATTTAATGATTCTAGACCTCATGCTGCCTGATATATCTGGTGAAGAGGTTTGCCGGCTCGTCCGAAAAGAGTCGGATGTACCTATCCTTATGCTGACAGCGAAATCGGCAGAGGATGACCGCATTAACGGGATTGTTATGGGAGCTGACGACTATTTAACCAAACCCTTTAGTCCAAGGGAGGTGGTTGTTCGTGTTCAAGCCATTCTCAGACGCGTCAAAAAAGCAGAGAAGGTCGAACGCCTTGAATTTAACGGCAAAAAACTTTCAATCGACTTAGTTAAAAAAGAAGTAACGGTAAATGGGGAGGATGTAATATTAACTCCGATTGAATATAAATTATTAACCAATATGGCTGTCAATCCTGGACGTGTGTACAGCCGAATGGATTTACTTGAAAAAATTCAGGATGAAGGCATGTACTATGAAGGCTATGAACGGAGTGTCGATACCCATATCAAAAACCTCCGTAAAAAAATAGAGTGGGATTCACGGCAGCCGGACTTTATCGTGACTGTTTTTGGGATGGGCTATAAATTTGGAGGGGTCCTAGATGCTGCAAACGCTCCGGTCTAAAATACTTTTTTATTTAGTCCTCATCTCGATGATTGGGATTTTAATTGTCAGCTTCTTTATTCAGTACGGTTTTGAAGAGAGTTTCAATAGTTATTTAGATCGAAATCGTGAGAAAAAGATTGATAGAATTATCACTGAAATTGAGAAGGATTATCGGGAAAATGGCCATTTTACGACTGATCCCGTCTATGGACTATTACATGAGAATGCCATGACCGATCAGCTTTATTTTCAGCTATATGATCGATTTGGAAAGATGCAAATGGATACATCTAGTATCCGCGGCATGTTAAATAGCTTTGGATTAACGGAGCCCCAACCTGATGGAGAAAAGTGGCACAGTAAAACCTATACGTTAAAGGTCGACAATGCCATCATCGGCAAGCTGGTAGCTATTTACCCTGAAGGTCTTATTGATGATGAATACACCTTTATTCAAACGATTCAATTGTATATCTTGGCGGCAGTTTGCTTAACCATTGTTTTAGCCATTATATTTGGGATGATATTTTCTAAAAAACTAACCTCCGGACTAAAGAAGCTTTCGTTTGCAGCCGGTGAGCTGCAGCAGCATAATCTTGATATCCGCATCCCTTTATCAGGTCTGCCGACAGAGGTAAAGCAGATCGCGATTTCCTTCAATAAACTCGCTGAATCGCTTGCAAAGGAAGAAATGCTGCGAAAACAATTTACAGGCGACCTTGCCCACGAGCTGCGGACGCCGCTTGCTACATTAAGAAGCCAAATTGAAGCCTTCCAGGATGGAATTTGGGAACCAACACCACAGCGTTTGCAGGTAAGTCATGAAGAGCTCATGCGTTTAGTAAGGCTTGTGAATGAGTTAGAGAAACTGCTTGCTGCGGAAAATCCGCAAATAAGACTAGAGAAAATGGAACTGGAGGCAGGCAGTGTATTAGCCGCTTTATGTGAAATGTTTTTACCCATATTTACAGAAAAAGGCGTAGGTCTGCAAATTGAAGAACTTCTTCAGGAAGAAATGTTTGAGGCGGATAAAGATCGTCTGATGCAAGTATTATCCAATGTTCTAAATAATGCTTTAAAATATACACCGGAAGGGAAGACCGTCTCCATTGCGGTTGTGACCGACAAAGAAGGTTACGTCGGTTTTAAAATTCAGGATGAAGGTTCAGGAATGGCTGAAGAAGACATCCCCCATATTTTTGAACGTTTTTATCGGGGTGATAAATCCCGTGACAGAAAAACGGGCGGTGTTGGAATTGGGCTCTCTATTGTTAAGGCCTTAATGGATGCTCATAAAGGCTTAATTAATGTAAAAAGCAGGGTAAATAAAGGAACGAGCATCACCTTATGGTTTCCGCAGGAAGAGTAAAGGCCGGTCCTACTGATCGGCCTTCTTTCTAGGACTCTAATAATTCTTTTATATGGTATACCCGGCCGCTTTCGGGTGTGCCGCGTAACACTAAGTCCACTAATCCATTAGCAACTGCATCCGTTTCCAATAATAAATTCTTTTCTTTATATTCTTTGAATTTTTCTAGTTCCTTAAAGGCAGCTTCGCTGGAAGAGCGGATCGTTTCCTGCATGCCGGTATTCATGATGCCTGGACTGAAGCCAATAATCGTATTCTTGGTATTCAATTCGGCCTGTTCGATGGCGGTTGTTTGGGTGAACATATTTAACCCGGCCTTTGAGCTGCAATAAACACTCCAGCCTTCAATCGAGCGGACAGCGGCACCAGACGTGACATTGATAACGGTTACTTTTGTATTGGCTAACTGTGCCTTGCTTAAAAATAAATTGGTAATCAAAATAGGTGCAATTAGATTTACTTTTATATTTCGAATGATTGGAGTTTGATCTAAATTCCCGACCTTTTGAATGGGTTCAATCACACCTGCATTATTGAAGAGCAGGATCTCGGTTGGATTTTTTTCAAAAAGACAGTGGGCAACCTCCATAAAGACCTCTTGTATTTCCGTTTCTAATGAGAGATTGCAAGAAATATGTTTATAATTCATTCCCTTTTCGATTGCAAGATTCTTTAACTCGTTATTCTCTGTCCGGGAAACAGAAACTACCGCAATTTGCTCCAGTAAAAGGCGTTTCGCAATACTTTCCCCCAAGCCCTTAGAAGCACCGGTTATGATTGCATATTTCATGGAAATCTCCCCCTGAAAAGCTAGTTTAATTATGTATATAACCTATTTTATTCCTCTCAAAAATATTAAGCAAATTTGGAAGTACTATAAAAAAAGCAGCTCCAAAAAGGAACTGCTGACCGCATTTTAGCTGCTAAACCTTTAAAAATTTCTCATTTTTAAAAGAACTTGCGGTTAATGCGGGATAGAATTTCTTCCACTCATTTAGGAAGGATTGGGTGGAAGCATTAGGATGTTCAAGGACCAGAGAGGTTGGTCCTGCCTGCTTTTCTTGACCATTAACAATGATTGAAAGCCGATTTGTCAGATAATGAATCTCCATCAAATCATGGCTGACAAACACAGTAGTTGTTCTGGTGTCTTCCAAAATCTGTTTGAGATCTTCCATTAAACGGATTTTTGTTGGAAAATCTAGTGCCGAAAAAGGTTCATCTAGAAAAAGAATTTCCGGCTCGACAATCATCGCACGGGCTAGATTAACCCTTTGTGCTTCACCGCCTGATAAATAAAGCGCATTTTTTTTCGCTAAATGGCTAATCCCAAACAACTCCAGCCATTGAGCTGCCTTTTCTTTGATAATTGGTTTGGAGACCTTCCTTAATGTTAAGCCAATCGCAATATTTTGAAAGACTGTCCCATCTAAAAGAAGAGATTGCTGTAAGGCAACCGAGAACCTTCTTCGCCATTCAAGCGGAGGATTGCCAATTGGAACCGGTTGATTCCGGTAAAGGAACTCGCCGCTTGACTGTTTTTCTAGAAGCGAAAGGACCTTTAGTAAGGTGCTTTTTCCAGCACCGTTCGGTCCCATAATACCAAGAAACTCACCATCATAAATCTTGAAGGAAGGAATATCTAGAATCGTCTTCTGCTGGGCTTGATAGGTCATGTTCTTTAGCTCAATTAACGGGTTCATGATATTCGCTTCCTTTGCTGTAAAAATGTTAAGGTCGCCGTAATCAATAGAGCAACGGACAATAAAATAAACGAAAGGGCTAATGCAATGTCAAAGTTCCCTTTCGATACTTCCATAACGATCGTCGTGGTTAAGATTCGGGTATCGCCTTGAATATTGCCGCCCACCATCATCGCAGCACCCACCTCGGCAATCACGCGGCCAAAACCAGCCATGATTGCGGCTAAAATGGCCATTTTTAATTGTTTAATAAGAATAAACAATGTCTGCAGTCTTGTTGCCCCAAGGGCCTTGATTTGCAGCAGCATCTTATCACTGATTTGCTGAAAAGCTGTACAGGTAAGGCTGGTGACAATGGGCAGGCTAACTAAGATCTGGGCCATAACAATCGCGGTCGGCGAATAGAGCAAGGAGAAATCACCTAATGGGCCGGAGCGCCATAAAAGCATGGTTATCCAGAGTCCTGCTACAACTGGCGGGAGCCCTAGACCAATATTGATGAAAACTAGTAGCAATTTACGGCCTTTGAATCTAGTTAATCCAAGGAGCATACCGAGTGGCAATCCGATTATTGTGCTAATTAGAATGGAAATGAGGCAGACTTTAAGTGTTAAACCCGTAATCTCTAACACTTCTTGATCACCAGAAAGGATCATTTCGATTGCCTTTTTAATTCCATCTAGTAGTAATTCCATAACCTCATGCCTCCAGGAGTTTCGTATGAAGTTGACAAGAGGCGGACTCGTTTAGAGAGAACGCCGCTCCTTCAATTATTCTGTGTATTTAATAAAAAGTGATCTTCCATATTCCTTTTTACCAAAGTTCTCAATTACATCTTGTGTTTTTGGATTCACCATAAAATCTACAAACTTTTTAGCATCTGTACTATTCACTTTATCATGTTTATCAGGATTTACTTCCATAACATGATAGATATTCATTAAATCTTTACCGCCTTCAACAACAATTTTTAGTGTATCTAAATTTTTGGATTGGGCAAGCCAGGTTGCACGATCTGTTAAGACATAGCCTTTTTTCTCAGCAGCCACTTGTAAGGTTTGTCCCATCCCTTGTCCGGTTGAAACATACCAATCGCCGGCTGGCTTAATATTTGCCGTTGACCAGATGGCCAATTCTTTTTTATTTGTACCAGAGTCGTCTCCACGTGAAATGAAGGGTGATTTTGTTTCAGCAAATTTTTTAAATGCAGCCACAATATCATCACCACTTACACCTGCAGGGTTTTCCTTTGGACCTGCTAAAACAAAATCATTGTACATGACGCGCTTATAGTTAATTGCATCTCCTGCATCGACAACAGCCTTCTCTGCTGCCGGAGCATGAACAAGCAGGGCATCTGCTTCACCTTTTGTACCCATTGCTAATGCTTCGCCAGTACCTACAGCAATCACTTTTACTTTGACATTATTTTGTTTTTCAAACATAGGGATGATGACATCCAGTAAGCCACTGTCCTGTGTGCTTGTTGTCGTGGCAAGAATCATGTTCGTTGGTGCGGGTTTAGCTGCCGTCTGTTTATCCTTAGCGGCTGTTTCCTTGGTATTGGTGTTTCCACATGCTGATAAAACAAGCAGCATTAATGCAAATAAAACTAAACTTAAGCGGTTTTTCTTCATACAAGTTCCTCCGTTTGACTAGTTTGATAGATGACTTTTCCTAACTCTTGAATCGAATAGCCTTCTAAATCTGTCAGGCTATCTTTAAAGCTAGCAGATTGTAAATAATGAATTAAAGCGAGTAAATTCTGCTTGTTTTCTGTTGTGAAACGGAAAACAAGATCAAACTTTTCTTGCGCGATTGGGACGAAATCCAGCCCTAAATGGCTTGCAGCCGATTGGATTCCAAAGGTAACATCCGCCACGCCTCGATTGATATAGGAAGCAGCAGATAAATGGTTCCATTCTTCCTGTCCATACCCGTTTATTTTAGTTGGATGAATCCCATAGGCAGAAAGCTTGGAATCGAGTAAAAATCTTGTTCCCGCCCCTTTTTGCCGGTTAATAAACTGGACATCTTTTCTAGTAAGATCCGTGAAATCAAGAATACTCTTTGGATTGCCCTTTGCCACGATGAAGCCTTGCTGCCTGGCAGCCAGTCGTATGACCGCAATATTTTCATAGACAAAAAGCTGATGAATAAATGGAAGATTATATTCTTGTGAAGCCGGATCTAATAGATGTATCGCCGCAATATCGCATTGGCCGCGGTAAAGCATCATTAACCCTTCTAAACTGCCGATGAAGGAAGGCTGGATCTGTAAATTTAATGCGCTTCCAGATTGCTTGGCAAAATGTTCAACGAGAAAATCATGGCTGCCCGAAAGACGTATGGGTGCGGCTGGCATGCTGGTTACGTTTGGTGCATCCGTACTTTTTCTAGCAGGTGCTTTCATGCTTTCCTTATAACGTTCGAGTTCGGCATACTCGATTCTCATTTTATTTCCGATTTTAAAGGCCTGCAGTTCACCTCTTTTGATCAGCTCATAAACTGTATGCTTGGAGATTTGAAAGATTTGCGCCACTTCATCGGGAGTATAGGTCCGTTCGTCCATTGTCCACCCTCCTTTTTCCAGTTCATTTTATAAAAAGAATAGCATAATAGATGTGACTTTTGTTAAGTTTTGTTAAGTTTCGTTGGGTTTTGTTTAGATTTGTCATCAATTGTTCAAGAGAGATGCTCATGAGTCACACAATCTTCACAAACGTCACTTATTGTTCAATCGTGAGCATGGGAATTTGTTGTAGTATTGTCATAGAAGGAAAATTTCTAGTTAAGGGAAGGGATGTAAATGTCGAAACTTTTGTATATTACAGCAAACCCTAAAAATGATATAAAACTATCAAAAGGGATGCAAATCGGCGAAGTATTTTTAGAGGAGTTTAAGGCTGCTCAGCCTGATGTGGAAATCGAACGCTGGCATTTATTTGATATGGCAATCCCGGATATTGACATGGATCTTTTATACGCACGGGCTAAATTATCATTTATGGGCTATACAAAAGAGCAATTATCGGAAGCAGAACGGACCAAACTTGAAAAAATGCATGAGCTTGCCGACCGATTTATTGCTGCTGATTACTATGTGTTTGTGACACCAATTTGGAATCTTGGCGCACCTTCGATTTTGAAAAAGTTTATTGATAATTTATTCATCGTTGAAAAAACGTTTACCAATACACCAGATGGTCCTAAGGGACTTTTAACTGGTAGAAAAGCCATTCATATTCAAACCCGCGGCGGTATCTATTCATCCGGTCCAATGGTTGACTTTGAGTTTGGCGACCGCTACTTACGCAAGGTATTCCAATTCCTTGGTTTTGAGAGCTTGGATACTGTTATTGCAGAAGGAATGGATCATTTTCCTAAACAGATTCCGGAAATTATGGCCAAAGCAAAAGAACAAGCGGCCGAAGCCGCAAAAGAAATGGCAAAAGAAACTGTTAATATCTAAAAGAAAAATGCGACTCGTTGCTGAGCCGCATTTTTCTTTTAGGCTGGGTTAAAGGTTATTGTTTATTTTTAGCATGTTGATTGGAGCGGAAGCCGACTGGAGCGGAAATCAACATTCAAGATTAACACAGCCATCTTTTAAAATTTACCTGTAAATTGAAAGAATAAGACAAGAATCCCTAATGCCCAAACATAAATCGCAAATGGCTTCAAAGAATGTTTCTTTAAGTAGCTAATCATCCATTTAACGGCAACGTAGCCGAAGAGGGCAGAAGCGATAATCCCCACAAGTAAGGCGGATAGAGTGATGGTTTCGCCTTGGCCTTCGAGTAAATCCTTTGTCTGCAGAACAATCGCGCCGGCAATCGCTGGTGTTGATAGAAGAAAAGAAAAGTAAGCGGCAGTTTCCCGGTCTAATTTCCGCCAAAGTGCCGCAACAATGGTCATGCCCGAGCGTGAAATGGCCGGCATAATCGCAACCGCCTGAAAGGTACCAATGATGAAGGCATCCTTATAACTGATATCATCCATTTTTTTATAACCATTTTTAGCAGAATCGGCAAGCCACAAAAATATTCCCGTCATTAAAAACTCCCAGCCAATCGTCACACCTGTTTTCGAGATTTCATCAATATAATCTTTAAACGCAAGCCCAAATACGACGGCAGGTATCGTTCCGACAACTAACAAAAAGGTTAATTTGCTAAACGGGTTTTTTAGTATTTTGATAAACTCATCTTTATAAAAGACAAACACAGCCAATAAGGTCCCGACGTGCAGCATAGTATCAAGCAAAAGCCCCGCTTCTTGAAGGCCAAATAAATTTCTGCCTAAGTAAAGATGTCCCGTACTGCTGATTGGCAAAAATTCAGTTAAACCTTGAATAATTCCGAGGATTAGTGCTTCAAGTTTTGTTAACATACGCTCCCTCTCATTCTAAAGTGATCTAAGCCTGTACACTAATGAATATGCAGGAAATAACGAATTCATGAAATCCTCTTTCATTTTTGGGGATGAGTTAAATAAAACGTTTGAATATGAAATCAAAAAAAGTGCAAACCGCACGTCTTCTCCCATAAAATAGTATTATACCTGCCTGAGAGGAGAAACGTATTTTGGAAAATTCTCATCTTTATTTTAATACGTCTATTGGTGTCAAGAAGCCGGAAAATATTCGAAACAAAGAGCAGGCATGTCCATTTTGTGAAAGAGACCAGCTGACCGGCCTCATTGCTGTGGATGGCCCGATCATTCTCTTGAAAAATAAATATCCTGTCTTGGAAAATGCTTATCAAACCGTATTAATAGAAACAGACGATTGCCATGGCGACATCTCTACCTATTCAAAAGAGCATCTCCATCGCTTGCTTCAATTTGGCCTTCATGCTTGGTTAGACATGGAGAAAACGGGCCAATACCGTTCGGTCATTTTTTTCAAAAACCATGGTCCGCTGTCGGGAGGAACCATTGCCCACCCGCATATGCAGATTGTCGGTTTGCATGATATTGATTATCGAGAAAAGGCGTCACATGATATGTTTCGGGGTCTCCTGATTGCCGAGAACCATGGTGTCCGGTTTACCCTTTCCACAAAGCCGCGCGTGGGCTTTTATGAATTTAATGTCGAAATGGAGGATTCCGGATATAGAGAAGAGTTCGGAGAATATATTCAAAAGGCCGTCCACTATATTCTGAATCATTTTCCTTTTAAAGCCACCAGCTATAATGTCTTTTTTCATCATCTGGATGATAAAATTTATGCAAAAGTGGTCTCGCGGTTTGTGACCACCCCGTTATACATTGGGTATGGAATTCCACAGGTCCCGAGTAATTTAGAATGGATGGCAGAAGAGGTACGAAAGATTTATTTTCAAATCATGTAAATAAAACCAGCAGCGGGTTATAAGTTGAGATTTGTCGTTTTTCAAAATATAATGGAGGAATGGACAAGTTTTTTGTAAGGTGGTACCAATATGACTTCAAATAGCAATACAACTTCAAAACTTGATTACAGCCTTGTTTTTATATTAATCTTGCTTTTTCTCGCGAGCTGTTTAGCCATTTATAGTGCCCAGGCAAGCGGACAGTATAAAGAGAATTTTTTAATCAAGCAAATCGTCTGGTATGTTGTTGGGGGCGGTATTATTTCCTTGGTGATGACCCTTGATTCAGACCAATTGAAAAAATTAACCTGGTACGCATATGGGTTTGGCATCTTTTTGCTAGCTTTTTTAATTGTCGCACCTGCAAGTATTGCTCCGGTCATCAATGGAGCAAAAAACTGGTTTGTGCTCCCAGGAGTTGGCTCAATTCAGCCTTCTGAGTTTGTTAAAATTTTTATTATCCTGGGTCTTTCACGTGTGGTTGATCAGCATCATTTAAAAAATCCAGTTAAAACACTGCAAACTGATTTTTGGCTGTTAATTAAAATGGGCATTGTCACGATGGTTCCGCTGGGAATGATCATCAAGCAGGACTTAGGGACCTCGCTTGTTTTCTTAGCTATTTTAATTGGAATGATTTTTATTTCCGGGATTTCGTGGAAAATCTTAGTGCCGATATTTTCGTTCGGTATTATCTTAGTTGGTACGATATTTTATTTTGTTCTTTGGAGTCCGGATGTTTTGGAAAAGTATCTGGGGGTTGGTGAATATCAGCTTCGCCGGATTTACTCTTGGCTCGATCCCTATAGCTACCAAGGGACGGATGCTTATCAGTTGACGAAATCTTTGCTCGCCATCGGCTCTGGTCAAACAGGCGGTAAAGGCTTTGGCAATCGTGAAGTCTATTTACCTGAAAGCCAAACGGACTTTATTTTTAGTGTCGTTGGTGAGGAATATGGCTTTATCGGTTCAAGTGTGTTAATCAGCTTATTTTTCCTATTGATTTACCATATTACGAAGGTTGGTATGGAGACAAAGAACAATTTTTATACGTATATTTGTGTTGGTGTCATCAGTATGATTACCTTCCACGTGTTCCAGAATATTGGCATGACAATTGGCGTTCTGCCGATTACTGGTATCCCGCTGCCTTTTATCAGCTACGGGGGAAGTGCCTTAATGGGGAACATGATGGGATTGGGATTAATTTTCTCGATTCGCTATCATTATAAAAAGTATATGTTTTCTACTTCGGCATAAAAAAGAGCGACATTAGTTCGCTCTTTTTTTCTTTTTGCAATCCCGAAAGGTGTTCGAAATAATCCTCAAGTTGGCGAAAAAAACACAAAAAAGGTGGAATAATCATTCCAAGTCCGCGGAATCCGCCAATTTTCACACGGAACCCATCAATATCCGGCTAAAATAGTTTCAAATACTAAAAAGGACCGCCTTCATCTTCAGGAAGGCGATCCAATCAAATTATTTTTTCAAAAAGATCTTTTCAATATCATCCAACATCAGGTTGGCAGCAAGAACACCGCCGGCTGTATTCCAAATCGTATCACTTACCTTGTGAACATCACCCTTCTTAGCAACCTGTAAGTTCCTGAATAATGGATCAGCAATCCACTCTTTCTCCAATTCCGAACCTTTTCCATCACCCGTTTCATACGTGAAATAGAAGAGGATATCTCCCTCCATTGCCGGAACCCTTTCCTTCGTAACATTTCTTTCAGCGAAATCATCCACATTCTGGCTGTCTGGACGGGCAAAACCAAGATCACTTAAAATGACCCCTGAAAAAGTATCCTTATGATAAATCCTGACCTCACCAGACATAAAACGCACCATAGAGACCTTCATCTGTAATTGATCGCCAAGCTTTTCCTTTAAACTAGCTATACGAGAATCATAGTTTTGGATAACCTTGTTACCTTTATCTACTTTATTCAGCGCCTTAGCATATAATTGAAAGTTCTCCTTCCAGTCACCACGAAGAGTCTCCGCAAAAACAGTCGGAGCAATTGCACTTAACTGCTCATAAATCTTTTCCTGACGCATTTTATTCCCAATAATCAAATCCGGCTTCAATGCAGCAATGGCTTCTACATTTACTTCACTTTCCGTACCGACCACTTTTACATTTTTCATTTGATCGGCAATATGCTCATACCAAGGGTTTCCAGTGAACGATTGAACCGCCCCAACCGGTTTAACGCCTAATGCTAAAAGAGCTTCCGTTCCTTCGTTCGTGAGAATGACCACGCGTTTTGGGTTACCTTTAATAGTCGTAGACCCCATTGCGTGGTCAACCGTATAGCTTTTTTCCTCAGCTGTCTTTGGTTCTGCAGTTGTTTTCTCCTCGGTACCGCTACAGGCGGCTAATAAGAAAATAACTAGGATCGAGAAGAGTGAGAAAATCCCTTTGATTGCTTTCATTTGTGTATGTATCCCCCTTGAAAAGATAATTGATAATGATTTTCATTTACATCATAAAATGCCTACAGCACTCATGTCAATAGCTAATTGAAAATGATTATCAAAATCATTGACAATTATTATCATTAACAGCTAGACTAAGAGTAAAAGAGGTGGAAAGGGTTTCAAATCAATGCTTCTAAAAAGTCCTACATTAAAATGGGCCGGATGCCTAAGCGCTGTCCTTGTCATGCTTCTGTTAATGTGCGCAAGTGTAATCTTTGGTTACACGGATACAAGTGTGCAGACAGCGATCGATGCTTATAGAAATTACAATGGTTCCAACGAACATATTATTATCCAAACGGTCAGAGTTCCGAGAGCGTTCATAGCTGCCGGTGTAGGGGCAAGTCTGGCAATTGCTGGGACACTTATGCAAACCTTAACGAAAAACCCACTGGCCTCGCCGGGAGTATTTGGAATCAATGCGGGGGCAGGCTTTTTTGTGGTAGCCGCAGTCAGCTTGTTTACCGTAAAGGATTTACAAGCATACAACGGCCTTGCTTTCCTTGGTGCTGCCATTGCAGCAATCAGTGTTTATGGAATTGGTTCCTTTGGACGTGAAGGGTTAACTCCTATGAAGCTTACCCTTGCCGGAGCGGCGATTTCAGCGATGTTTTCCTCCTTCACGCAAGGATTACTGGTAATCGATGAAGCCGCATTAGAGCAAGTACTATTTTGGCTGGCAGGTTCAGTTCAAGGTAGAAAGCTTGAAACACTTGAAGCAGTGTTACCCTATATCGCAATTGGCTGGGTCGGAGCATTTTTGATTGCTGGAAAAATGAATATCCTGTCTATGGGGGAAGATGTGGCAAAAGGGCTGGGTCTACATACAGGATTTGTTAAAATCACCATTGGGGTATTGGTCATTCTTTTGGCAGGAGGTTCCGTAGCAGTTGCCGGACCAATCGGCTTTGTGGGGATTGTCATCCCGCATGTTACCCGGGCCTTCTTCGGAATCGATCATCGCTGGGTTATCCCCTTATCCGGAATCCTAGGTGCCATTCTGTTACTTACAGCGGATATAGCCGCTAGATATATCCTGATGCCGTCAGAAGTACCTGTCGGGATCATGACCGCCATCATTGGAACTCCATTCTTTATTTATATTGCGAGAAGGGGGTTCAATGGCCGATGAGTAAATATAAAAATTTCCGCCCGCTCAAGGGCAAAATGTCTTTTTTGATTGATCGAAAGTCAGCTTTATTACTTCTAATCCTGCTGAGTGTGACATTTATGGTATTGGTGATCAGTACAGGGATTGGAGATATGAAAATTAACCCGTTAACAGTCGTAAAAGTATTATTTGGCGGGGGGCCGGAAATGGAGAAGCTGATTATTACCTCATTTCGCCTGCCAAGAATCATAGTTGCCTTAGCGGTAGGTATGTCTTTAGCTGTAGCAGGAGGCATTTTACAGGGAATGATTCGCAACCCACTTGCCTCGCCGGATGTCCTCGGCATAACAGGGGGAGCCACGGTTGCAGTTGTTGCCTTTTTAGCCGTTTTTAGCGATAAAAATAATGCTTTAACCGTCAGCATTACTTGGTTACCACTAGCCGCCTTTTTAGGGGCGGGGATCGTTGCTTTTTTAGTTTATTTCCTAGCCTGGAAGAATGGTGTGTCACCGATAAGATTAGTGTTAATTGGCATTGGGATTTCTACCTTAATGCAGGCTTTAACCACCTTAATGATGATCATGGGTCCCATTTATCAAGCAGCTCAAGCAAATATCTGGATTACGGGTACCGTCTATGGATCCAATTGGAAGAATGTGGCCACCTTAGTTCCATGGACTGTTATTTTCCTTCTTATAGCTTTTATCGCGGCACGAATCATCAATATCCAAGAGTTGGGAGATGAAGTGGCTGCCGGACTTGGCGGCAAGGTTCAAAAACAACGGTTTCTGCTATTGATGATTAGTACAGCCTTGATTGGCAGCTCGGTAGCTTTTGCTGGAGGCATTGGGTTTGTCGGCTTAATGGCACCGCACATGGCTAGAAGATTAGTCGGCTCCTCGTTTGGTGCATTACTGCCAACGGCTGCTCTATTGGGGGGCATACTGGTAATGATTGCTGATTTAATCGGCCGTACATTGTTTTCTCCATTAGAAGTGCCTGCTGGGGTATTTACTGCGGGAATAGGTGCACCGTATTTTATTTACCTGCTTTTTAAAACAAGAAATGCTTAAAATATCTGCTTCACTAAAAAGGAGTTGGCTTAATGAAGAACGCAATTGAAACGAAAAATTTATCTCTTTCATACGGTGAAAATCTTATTATTAAAGAACTGGATTTAGAGATTCGGAAGGGTGAGATAACCGTATTTATCGGTGGGAACGGCTGCGGAAAATCTACGCTTCTGCGTTCAATTGCCCGCCTTTTAAAGCCGAAATCCGGCGGTATTTTACTTGAAGGTAAGACCATCGCGAAGCTTCCTACAAAAGAAATCGCTAAAAAAATGGCCATCCTCCCACAATCACCGGCAGCACCAGAAGGATTAACCGTCCTTCAGCTTGTTAAACAAGGCCGATATCCGCATCAATCTTGGTTAAAACAGTGGTCAGAGGAAGACGAAAAAAAGGTAAATGATGCCCTAAAGGCGACACGCCTCGAGCATTTAAAAGAAAGAGCCGTAGACTCTCTATCAGGCGGCCAGAGACAGCGGGCCTGGATTGCCATGACCTTAGCGCAGGATACGGATATTATTTTATTGGATGAACCGACTACCTATCTAGATATGACTCATCAAATTGAAATCCTTGATTTGTTATTTGAGTTAAACGAATTCAAAAATAGAACGGTTGTTATGGTCCTTCACGATCTAAATCTAGCCTGCCGATATGCTCATCATATTGTCGCCATGAAGGACCAAAAGGTTTACGCCCAAGGTGCACCGGAGCATGTGATTACCGGCAGTCTAGTAAAACATGTATTTGATATGGACTGCGAAGTAACCATTGATCCATTATTCGGGACACCGCTATGTATCCCACATGGAAAAGGGAGACGGATCCTTAATAAGGCGGTTGCAATGAATGGTTAATAAAGTGAGAGTTGAGGAACTTGCCCACCTGCAAAAATACAGATTTAAGCCTGAATTGACGAATAGCATGAATGTTCTCGAGCTGCTGGACGATGTATTCCTTCAGGATTTTTTGAAAAAATTAGCTAGCATAATTGGAGCACGAAATGAAAAAGCAGCGGCCTCTATTTTTATCAAACGTTATGCCTTTGTTGCTGTCATGTCACTCTATACGATGACGGTATGGGATAAAAAGCTGGATGTGTCCCTCATTAATCTAAAAATCGAGACGCCAGAACCGGGGAAGGATTGGCTTCCTTCTTTTTCATTAGTGGATAATACCCTACAAGACCGGAATGGGGAAAATCGACATAAGTGGCGTGAAGAAATTGTGAACAATCTCTTTGCAAAAAACATTGATATACTGATCAATAAATTAGCAAACATAGCTGGTATATCGAGGTTAATCCTGTGGGAAAATATCGCCGTTTACCTATTTTGGCTGTATGAAATAGAATTAAATGAAAATAAGAGCTCTAATGTTTTTGACGACTTTACTTTTTTAATTTTTGAAGGGGAAGGACCCTTATTTGGCGTCTGCAGCCTAAATCCATTACAAAGATACTATGGGAATAAACCAAATATGGTAAAATGGAACAATGAAGTACGAATAAGAAATACGTGTTGTTTTTCTTATCAGTTACAGGCAGGAAAACGATGCAAAACCTGCCCATGTACGCAAATTGCCATGGATGGAAGGTGTCAAAATGGAGAAGGAATTTACTGCTCAGTTTGAAGCATTACTTGAGAAATATAGTGAGCTCCTCGTTGGCGAAGGCAATGATGATACAATAGAAAAAGTGAAGACTTGGGCTTTATATTCACATATTGCCAAAACTATGCCAGCCTTAGCAAAGCACTGGAATGAACTGTACCCTGATGCCAAAGAAGAATTAAAACAAATCAGTCTAGAGATTAAACAACTAAATGAGCAGCATCGAAACGCAAAGAAATAAAAAACCGGCCATGCATATGACATGGCCGGTTTGCTTACATTTGATCATTAGATTGATTGCTATCAGTTGGTTTGTAAGTCTGGCTTGATTGAGTATCAGATTGTTTTGCTTGGTTATTAATATCTGTCATATCATTCTCTTCACCAAACTCTGTTGCATAATTAGCCTGACCGTAGTTTTGACTAGTCGTATCTTTTTGGGACTCGCCCAGTGGAGCAAATAATAGCGGAAGACAAGCAAGTCCACTAATACCAACAAGACTATAAATGATTCTTGATAAAGCTGAATCTTGCCCGCCAAAAAGAGCTGCTACTAAATCAAATTGAAAAAACCCAATTAGTCCCCAGTTAATGGCCCCAATAATCACTAAAACCAAGGCAATTCGTGATAAGGTCTTCATGTTCTCTCACCTCCCGAATAATATTAAAAATATCGTTTTTAGCATTTGTCATACACCCAATTACCATACACCCAATTACCATACAGCCAAGAAAACACGTCGGCTCAATAGCCAAACTTAGCGTTTATATTGGCTATTCTGGCTGTTTCTTTTATCAATGCTGGCTTCTTCATTTCCTGGCCCGGCATTGCCCTTCACGCTAGCTGCACTGACACCAGCTTTGGAAGGATTCTTTTTCATTTTTGCCATCATTATCACCTCATGAATAGGATGCCCAGCCACTTAAAAATATGTAGTCGAAAAATAAGTTAAAAAAAATTTAAAATTCAGCGTTTAATGATTGCACAAATTTTCGAAATATTTTATATTGTTAGTAGCAAGACTCATTCAGATGGTATTTTTTTTGCAATAAAAATGAATGAGTATTCATTCAAAAGTTGAAGGGGGAGACAATGTTGAACCAATTGATTAAAAAAGCAGCTGTCCTTGGATCAGGAGTAATGGGGTCCGGAATTGCAGCCCACTTAGCAAATATCGGGATTCCAACACTATTATTGGATATCGTGCCAAAGGAATTAACAAAGGAAGAGGAAGCCAAAGGGCTAACCGTTGCAGATAAAACTGTTCGTAATCGGATTAGTGCACAAAATATCCAAAAGCTTTTAAAGCAAAAGCCTGCACCACTCACCTCTAAAAGGAACCTCGCCCTCATTGAAGCAGGTAACCTCGAAGACGATTTAGTTAAACTGAAGGATGTTGACTGGATCATCGAGGTTGTTGTCGAAAACCTTAACGTAAAGAAGCAGGTTTTTGAAAAAGTCGATCAATACCGCAAACCTGGCAGCATTGTCAGTTCAAATACCTCTGGAATCTCAGTCGAAGCGATGGTGGAAGGCCGCTCAGAAGATTTTAAAAAGCACTTCTTAGGAACACACTTCTTTAATCCGCCGCGCTATTTAAAATTACTTGAAGTCATCCCAACTCAATATACGTCGCCTGAAGTACTTTCATTCATGAAAACGTTTGGTGAAGATGTCCTTGGGAAAGGCGTTGTAATTGCTAAGGATACCCCAAATTTTATTGCTAACCGAATCGGCACTTATGGACTGCTTGTCACGGTAAGAGAAATGCTAAAGGCAGGTTTAAGTGTAGGAGAAGTAGATTCTATTACCGGCCCATTAATCGGGCGAGCTAAGAGTGCGACCTTCCGAACGCTTGATGTCGTTGGATTAGACACATTTTATCATGTTGCCGGTAATGTTTATGAACAAGTGCAAGGTAAAGAAAAAGAAGTGTTTGAAATCCCTGCTTTTCTTAAATCCATGGTCGAAAAGGGCTGGCTTGGCAGCAAGTCCGGTCAAGGGTTCTTTTTGAAAAAAGGAAAAGAAATACTTGAATTAGATCCTAATACACTAGAATATGGACCTCGTAAAAAGTTATCAACCCCAGCAGTTGAGTTAGCTAAGCAGGAAAAAGGCACAGCCAATAAATTGAAAGCGCTTGTATATGCGAATGACAAGGCTGGCCAATTTTTATGGAATACATTCACGGAATCCTTTTTATACGCTGCACAGCTATTAGGTGTTATCGCTGACGATATAGCCGCCATCGATCGTGCCATGAAATGGGGCTTTGGCTGGGACTTGGGGCCATTTGAAGCCTGGGATGCCATCGGTGTGGAAAAATCAGTGCAAAAGTTGCAAAGCTGCGGTGTTGCGGTACCTGCTTGGATAACTGACATGCTTGAAAAAGGTCATACCTCCTTTTACTTAGAAGAAAATGGCGAGCAGTTCTATTATGATAACGGTCAATATCGTCTCGTCGAAACGAATCCAAAAGCAATTGACTTGAAAAAAATAAAGAAACAAAAGGGTGTTATTAAAAAGAACAGCGGCGCAAGTTTGATTGATATTGGCGATGGCGTTGCCTTACTCGAGTTCCATTCACCTAACAATGCAATTGGACCCGATATTGTTCAAATGATCAATTATGCAGTCGACGAAGTCGAGAAAAATTATAAAGGACTGGTTATCGGCAACCAGGGGAAAAACTTCTGCGTTGGGGCTAACCTCGCAATGATGTTAATGGAAGTCCAAGATGACAATATCTATGAGTTAGATATGATTGTCCGCCACCTTCACAGTGCATTATTAAAGGTAAAATACAGCTCGAAGCCGGTCGTGGCTGCTCCATTTGGAATGACGCTTGGCGGAGGTACAGAGGTTTGTCTGCCTGCAGCCCATATTCAAGCATCATCGGAAACATACATGGGCCTTGTCGAGGTAGGAGTCGGTCTCCTTCCAGGCGGTGGAGGGAACAAGGAGCTTTACATGAAGCACTTAGAAAACCTGCCCAACGGAGTACCATTTGACTTGCAAAATGTTGCTAATAAAGTGTTCGAAACGATTGCGACCGCAAAAGTTTCAACATCTGCAGAAGAAGCACGTGAAAATAATTTCTTGAGTTCTTCTGATGGCATTAGTTTTAACAGTGATCATCTCATTTATGATGCTAAACAGGCTGTGCTTGCCCTACATGAACAAGGATATAAACCAAGAGTACGCAGGAAAGTCCCTGTCGTGGGCGAAACAGGCTATGCCACCCTATTGCTGGGGGCAGAAGCGATGCGGCTATCCGGTTATATCTCGGAACATGATTTAAAAATTGCCAAGAAGATTGCCTATGTCATTGCAGGCGGCCGCGTCCCATTCGGAACGGAAGTCGATGAGCAATATCTTTTAGATTTAGAAAGAGAGGCTTTCTTAAGTTTAATTGCCGAGCCAAAATCACAGCAGCGCATGCAGCACATGCTCGTAAAAGGGAAACCATTAAGAAACTAATACTAGATTAAGAGAAAGTGAGGGAGAATCCATGAGAGAAGCAGTGATTGTTGCCGGGGCACGGACCCCGGTTGGTAAGGCAAAGAAAGGAACGCTTGCCAATGTTCGTCCTGATGATTTGGGAGCATTGGTAGTAAAAGAAACTTTAAAGCGTGCCGGAAATTATGAAGGTAATATTGATGATTTAATCATTGGCTGTGCGATGCCTGAAGCGGAACAAGGAAACAATATGGCCCGCAATATCGGAGCATTGGCAGGTCTTCCCTATACAGTCCCTGCCATTACTGTTAATCGTTTTTGTTCATCCGGATTGCAGGCAATCGCCTATGCCGCACAAGGAATCATGCTAGGGCATACCGATACAGCCATCGCCGGCGGAGCGGAATCGATGAGCATGATCCCGATGATGGGGCATGTCGTCCGGCCTAATATTAAACTTGCGGAAACGGCACCCCAATATTATATGGGTATGGGTCATACGGCCGAGCAGGTTGCGACGAAGTATGGCATTTCCCGTGAAGACCAAGATGCATTCGCGGTTAGAAGCCATCAGCGTGCCGCCAAGGCCATTGCAGAAGGTAAATTCGTTGATGAAATTGTCCCCGTAGATGTAACGATACGTACGGTTGGAAATGACAATAAACTTGTTGAAAAGACCATCCAATTCTCCGTGGACGAAGGAGTCCGCCCGGATACCAATTTAGAGACACTTGCCAAGCTTCGTCCCGCTTTTTCCGTAACGGGTTCTGTAACAGCAGGTAATGCATCGCAAACAAGTGACGGGGCGGCAGCATTAATGGTGATGGACCGTGAGAAGGCAGAAGCACTAGGACTAAAACCCCTGGCGAAATTCCGTTCATTTGCCGTGGGCGGCGTACCGCCTGAAATTATGGGTGTCGGACCTGTTGTCGCGATTCCAAAGGCGGTTAAGCTCGCTGGCCTGGAGTTATCAGACATTAATTTATTCGAATTAAATGAGGCTTTTGCATCCCAATCCTTGCAAGTCATCCGGGAGCTGGGCCTAAATGAAGAGATTGTCAACGTAAATGGGGGTGCGATTGCCCTTGGTCACCCGCTTGGCTGTACGGGAGCGAAATTAACTCTCTCCTTAATTCATGAGTTAAAACGACGCAATGAACAATTTGGTGTCGTGACGATGTGTATTGGCGGCGGAATGGGTGCAGCCGGAGTGTTTGAATTATTGTAATTAGAAAAAGGAGGAATATTAATGACTGAAACAAAAAAGGTTGTCAAAGGCGGAAGCTTTTTAATTGAGGATCTTGCCTATCAAAATATATTTACACCAGAAGACTTTAATGAAGAGCATTTAATGATTGCACAGACAGCTGCGGACTTTATAGAAAAAGAAGTGGTCCCGCAGATTGAGCATTTAGAAAACCATGAATTCGACCGCACTGTAAAGCTGTTAAAGAAAATGGGGGAGCTTGGCCTATTAGCTGTTGACGTTCCCGAAGAGTTTGAAGGTTTAGGCTTAGATAAGGTGACTTCGTCATTAATTACTGAAAAAATGGCGGGGGCTGGCGGTTTCTCCCTCTCTTATGGAGCACATGTCGGCATCGGTTCTCTGCCAATTGTGTTATTTGGAAATGATGAGCAAAAGACAAAATATCTACCTGCCCTTGCATCAGGCGAAAAAATTGCGGCATATGCCCTAACAGAGCCTGGTTCAGGATCTGATGCCTTAGGAGCTAGAACCACTGCAAAACTAAATGCAGCCGGAACTCATTATATCCTGAACGGTGAAAAGCAGTGGATCACGAATGCCGGTTTTGCCGATGTATTTATCGTTTATGCAAAGATCGATGGCGAACACTTCACCGCATTCATTGTAGAAAGGGACTTCCCGGGGGTATCGACTGGTGCTGAAGAAAAGAAAATGGGCATCAAGAGCTCATCGACTCGTACCTTGATTTTAGAGGATGTAGCGGTTCCTGTTGAAAACTTATTAGGTGAGTTTGGGAAGGGGCATGTCATAGCCTTTAACATCTTAAACATTGGCCGTTACAAATTAGCAGTCGGCGGTGTCGGCGGTTCAAAGAAAGCCTTTGATATGACGGTCAAATATGCGAATGGACGCAAACAGTTTAAAACAGCGATTTCTCAATTCAATTTAACAAAAGAAAAGTTTGGTACGATGGCCTCGAAAATTTATGCGGCTGAAAGTTCAGTCTACCGCACGATTGGTTTATATGAAGAAAACCAAGGTAAACTGACTACGGAAGAAGCAAAGGATCTTAAAAAGGTGGCTAATGCGATCGCCGAATATGCGATTGAATGCTCGGTAAACAAATTCTTTGCGAGTGAAGTTTTATCATATGTAGTGGATGAGGGGGTCCAAATCCATGGCGGCTACGGCTTCATGCAGGAATATCCTATTGAAAGAGCTTATCGCGATGCGCGAATTAACCGAATTTTTGAAGGAACCAATGAAATTAACCGGCTTCTCGTTCCTGGAACACTTGTGAAAAAAGCATTAAAAGGTGAGCTTCCGCTATTCCAAAAAGCTCTTGCACTACAAGAGGAATTAATGATGTTAATGCCGGAAGAGCCGGGTGATGAGCCGCTGGCACAAGAAAAATACCTTGTAAGAAATGCTAAAAAGATTGCCTTATTGGCTTCCGGTTTAGCAGCCCAAAAATTTGGTAAGGCCTTAGAAAGTGAGCAAGAGATCTTAGCCAATATTGCGGATATCGTTTCGAACGTCTACGCTATGGAATCCGTTGTACTGCGTACAGAAAAGGCGATTGCGAAAGATGGCTTAGAAAAGAACCAGCAAAAACTTCTTTATACACAAATTTTCTGTCAAGAAGCCTTTAATGAAATTGAAGCAACTGCTAAAGAATCGCTTGTAGCAATTGAAGAAGGCGATACGCTTCGAATGATGTTAACCTCTCTTCGCAAGTTCACACGACACCAGCCAATCAACGTAATTGCCAAAAAACGTGAAGCTGCTGACGTATTGATTGAAGCAGAACGTTATACAGTTTAACAATTCAGGAGCCCCTTCATTTTGATGGGGCTTTCTTATATTTTTAATGCTGGAAGGAAAATATACAAAAGGTGTCGAATTTTTCCTATTATGAGAGCGGTCGATTAGGATTTTAAAGGGCCATATGATAAAATTTTCATGAATGAATAAGGATAGGGTGTGAAACCATTGGCTTTAACTTTTTACTGGTATCCAAAATGCGGCACATGTCGAAACGCGAAGAAATGGCTGGATACCCATCATCTTTCCTATGATGAAGTACATATTGTCGAGCAGCCCCCCTCACGCGAGCAACTGCAGGAATTTTATCAAAAAAGCGGCTTGGAATTAAAGAGATTTTTTAATACAAGTGGTTTAAAGTATCGAGAATTAGGGATTAAAGATAAAATGAAGACGGCAACAGAGGATGAACTGCTCGATCTGCTGGCATCGGATGGGATGCTAATCAAAAGGCCAATACTCACGGATGGTGAGCGTGTTACTGTTGGCTTTAAGGAAGAAGAGTTTGAAAAAACGTGGCTTTAATGGATGTTTACTAAAAACTGGAGGGATTTTTCAAATGAGTTTACCAAAAGAATTGCGTTATTCTGAAGAGCATGAGTGGGTAAAGGTTGAAGGAGAAAAAGTCCGCGTGGGGATTACTGACTTTGCCCAGCATGAACTAGGCGATATCGTTTTCGTTGAACTTCCAGAGGTTGGTGCAGAAGTATCCGCTGACGAACCATTCGGCAGTGTAGAATCTGTAAAAACGGTTTCTGAACTGTATGCACCTGTTAGTGGTAAAGTGGTAGAAGTTAACGAAGATTTGAGTGACAGCCCTGAGTTTGTCAATGAATCACCATATGAAAAGGCATGGATGATTGTGATCGAGCCTTCTGATGTAAGTGAAGTAGACAACTTAATGTCTGCAGAGCAATATGCAGAAATGATCAAAGAAGACTAATTTGTTTTGAAAAGCACCTATTGTTGGGTGCTTTTTCTCTTAAATTTCCACTCTTTTTCTTGTCCGGCCGGGACAGACTAAACGTAAACCATATCGAAGAGGGTGGAAGAAATGACATTAAAACAACAAAAAATTGATGTAACAGACCGAGTCGTTGGTAAATTAAAAAATGGCGAACTTGAACTGTTTCTTGAAAATACAGCAATAGGAAAAATAAAGCTTTCAGATCAGATGCAAGTGGAATTGGATCATCACTTTGAGGCAGAGCAGCAAAAAATTTATCAGCATGTAACCGTAACGGAACAGCCGAATGCCAAGTATACCGACTGTGATGATGGTGGATGGTGTTAACATAACTTCAAGCAAATACCTATTTCTTCGTGGACAATCATGTTATAGTTAACTTACTAAGAAGATGGTACACGAAATCAGTATTTTAGAATATGTTAACATAAACAACTTTATATTACAGGTGATGGGATATGAATGATTCGTATGTTGACAAAGTTCTTATTGTCGAAGGAAAATCCGATAAAAATAAGGTTAAGAATATTGTGAAGGAACCTGTGGAAATTATCTGTACGAATGGAACAATCAGTCATTCTAAATTAGAGGAATTGATTGAGTTTCTCGAGGATAAGGATGTCTATATCCTCGTCGATGCAGATGATTCGGGTGAGAAGCTTCGCAAACGATTTAAGCGAGAATTTCCCCATGCGGAGCATTTGTATATTGACCGGATGTATCGGGAGGTAGCAACAGCACCTGAACATCACTTGGCAATGGTCCTATTAGGGGCTAATATTGATGTACATGCTGAGTTTTTAGAAATGAGTTAATGTGCTATGAATGAATGGAATCGAACTGATCTGGCTGATTTCCTCGACCGTGAGGAAATCGGTCTGTTATACTTCTATACCCCTCTCTGCGGCACCTGTCAGGTTGCGTCTCGGATGCTTCAAATTGTCGGGGAGCTTGTAGAGGTTACGATGGGAAAAATGAATCTAAATTTTTATCCGGATTTGGCTAAGAATTTTGCAATTGAGAGTGTACCAAGCCTGTTGATTATTCGTAATGGTGAGGTGCAGGAATCAATCTATGCGTTTCATTCAGTTCCATTTTTGCTTGAAAAAATTAAATTTTATCTTGGATGAGCAGATGCGAGGGTACGCATCTGCTTTTTCTATTAGGTTGTGGGAGAAGAAGGAACGTGATTTTCCCCAATTGGTAACATAGTGTTGGCCACGATCAAGTAAAAAGGAATTGTGCCCGTCAAGGTAAAGTGGAAGCGGTAACGGTCAAAATAAAAAGGAATTGTGCCCGTCCAGATGAAGCGGAAGCGGTAACGGTCAAAATAAAAAAGAATTGTGCCCATCCAGGTGAAGTGGAAGCGGTAACGGTCAAAATAAAAAGGAATTGTGCCCGTCAAGGTAAAGTGGAAGCGGAAACGGTCAAAAAAAAAGGAATTGCGCCCGTCCAGATGAAGTGGAAGCGGTAACGGTCAAAATAAAAAAGAATTGTGCCCATCCAGGTGAAGTGGAAGCGGAAACGGTCAAAATAAAAAGGAATTGTGCCCGTCCAGGTAAAGTGGAAGCGGAAACGGTCAAAATAAAAAGGAATTGTGCCCGTCAAGGTAAAGTGGAAGCGGTAACGGTCAAAATAAAAAGGAATTGTGCCCGTCGAGGTGAAGTGGAAGCGGAAACGGTCAAAATAAAAAGGAATTGTGCCCGTCAAGGTAAACCGGAAGCGGTAACGGACGAAAATAAAAAGGAATTGTTCCCGTCACAGGTAAATAGAAAAAGACAATCGTCCAAATACAAAATAACTTGTCCCATTAAAAGAGCTTTTTTGGTACCAAAAACTCACCAGGAAACATACATACCCCAGGCTATTCGTAAAAGAGCCCCTTTGTCTTTCCATTACAGATCAAGTTTTGTTTTAGAACCCTCCGAATAGTTTTTTTTGAATCAATATTCTCACACCATTCAAAAACTAAGTTAGTTGTAATTTTCTCGTTAGGATAAAGCAATTTTATTTCTCCAACAGTCCTTAAGACCGCAGAGTCAAGCCCCTCACAATGCCCACATACCTGACACTGCACATGTCTATCAAAACAAGAAACATGAAAAGAATGACAAACCGCACAAATAATTCCTTTGTTCAACATATTAATTGAATACTTTGAGTACTTTTCATAGGGGGATGCCGTTTTATGCATAGAAACTAACCGTTCAGCAATACTTTTATGACGTCCATTCAAAGTCGACGATTCCCTATTTAATTTACACATAAAATCGGGCAGCTGATTTGGATAGATAATGGGTTTATTCATAGGGGATTGATATAAGTGGAATTTAGGGTTAATAAAAATAACATAGCTCTCAATAGCCATGCGGTAACCGAGACTTTGAAGCAGCTGCCTGAGCAGAGATTCACACCGTTCTAATTGCAAAAGAGGATTGGTAATTTCCTTTTTGGCAGCGAGAGAATAAAACCTGCCATTTTCATAATAAAAATCACCTTCATAATTTTTAACCTCGAATAAATAAAATTGATCTTGTCTAATCATCAACGTATCAATTTGAAACTTGTTATTGTTTGACTCCAACAGCAAGTCATATAAAAGGTAACTTGGAGGTTCGAGCTTCTCTGTTAACAAATCAAACATTTTTTCACCCTCATAACCTTTAGTTTTATTATGAAGATATTTTTTTTCCTTTTCTTCTAACTCTGTTCTAGCATCCAACAACTTTAATATTCTTAAATCAAGTGGTTCAGGGCGATCCTTTAAAATCATACTCCACATCCTTTCTAGTGTCTTCTTCATTTTAACTAGAATCCCGGTTCAAAGATTTGACTATTTTCTAACACTTTCGAAGACTCGACATATTTCTCGGGAAATCGTCTTAAATACCCTAATTCACCAGAGAATTGTCGAGCGATTAACAAAGGAATCCCCACACTAGTGCTGAATAAGTAAACTAATACGTGCGCATAGAGCGGAGTGGTTGAAATGAACGAACTGGCAGAAAAATTTTTAGAAAAATTCACCTTACAGGGACATATCGTAGGCTTAATCAAGCATGCTGAAATAAAAGTAAAATTCATTTGTGAAGAGGAAACCATTATCTTCGAAATAAAAAATGGCAAAATGTCGTTACTCAATGACCAACAATCCATTTGTTACGAAGTAAAAGGGGAGTCGAACGCCATCCAACAGCTTTTCGAAGGAACCGAAACACTGCGAACACTTGAAAAGAAAGGACGGCTAACCGTATCCGCCCCGCTAAGAACCACGCTGCTCTTAGAATCCATCTTCTTTTTAACAAAAGCACATGAAAATTTTGCTAAAGTCATATAATCCTATATGTTGACTCGGAATTAAATTTCTAGTAATCTGTATTTAACAACAATTGAATTTTCAGAATCTTATCTAGAGTGGCGGAGGGACTGGCCCTGCGAAGCCCAGCAACCGGTTATAAAACACGGTGCTAATTCCAGCAGAGCAACCAGCTCGAAAGATGAGAAGAGATAACCCCCTCTTCTGCGGAAGCGGGGGTTTTGCCGTTCTATTATCAAAAAAGGAGGAACAGGAAATATGACAGAAAATCAAAAGAAGTACCGTTTTGAAACACTTAGTGTTCATGGAGGCTTGTCACCCGATCCTGTAACAGGAGCACGTGCTGTTCCAATCTATCAAAACAATGCTTATCAATTTAAAAATACAGAACATGCTGCCAACCTATTTAGCCTCGCAGAACCAGGTTACATATACACAAGAATTCACAATCCGACGACCACCGTTTTCGAAGACCGCGTTGCCCTGCTGGAAGGCGGAGTAGGTGCACTCGCCGTTGCCAGCGGAATGGCAGCTATTACACTCGCGATTTTAAATATCGCCGAAGCTGGCGATGAAATCGTGGCTGCTTCCAATCTTTACGGCGGAACCTATAATTTATTAGCAGTTACCCTGCCTAAATACGGTATTAATGTCAAATTTGTTGATGCCGAAAATCCAGAAAACTTCCGCCAAGCGATCACGGGAAAAACAAAAGCAGTCTTTGCAGAAACCATTGGTAATCCAAGTTTACGTGTCCTCGATATTGAAAAAGTAGCAGACATTGCCCATGCAGCAGGGGTTCCATTAATTATTGATAATACTTTTGCCACACCATATCTTTGCCGGCCAATCGAGCATGGAGCCGATATTGTTGTTCATTCAGCAACCAAGTGGTTGTTAGGGAACGGAACCACAACGGGAGGAATCATTGTCGATGGCGGCAAGTTTGATTGGAATTCACCAAGATTCCCTGGCTTCACCACTCCTGATGACAGCTATCATGGCCTTATCTATGCAGAAGCTTTAGGGGCGGTCGCATACATCATCAAAGCCCGTGTTCAATTATTACGCGATCTTGGACCTGCGCTAAGCCCGCAAAATGCGTTTCAGTTTACATTAGGACTTGAAACCCTCCATGTGCGGATGAAGGAGCATGTTGCCAATACCAAGCAAATTGTTGATTATTTACTAGCTCATCCGGCAGTAGATTGGGTATCTTATCCTGGTCATAGCTCACATCCTGATAATGAATTAGCAAAAAAATATATGCCAAAGGGTGCGGGCTCAATGGTCGTCTTTGGCATTAAAGGCGGAAAAGAAGCAGGGGCGAAATTAATCAATTCATTAACACTCTGGGCCCATGTCGCCAATGTTGGCGATGCTAAGAGTTTAATCATTCACCCAGCAAGCACAACCCATCAGCAGCTGGACGCTGAAGGACTTAAGGCTGCCGGTGTATCAGAGGATTTAATCCGGCTTTCCATCGGTATTGAAAATGTCGAGGATCTAATCGATGACCTGGAGGCTGCGATTGAATCAGCGACAGGTTTATCTTCATTAAAGGCTAAAGCCTAAATTTACCTATTAAAGATATTCCGAAAAAATCGTTGACACCTATTTTTATACATGATACGATAATTTTTGTTGAAATAATTTAGTTAAAACAATTACATTTTAAATTGAATATAGAAGCTGTTAGCTCTTATCAAGAGAGGTGGAGGGATGTGCCCGATGAAGCCCGGCAACCGTCAATATTTATTGAAATGGTGCCAATTCACACAAAGCGTTTGCTTTGGAAGATGGGAGAAAGGTTTATTTTTCATGATGCCTTTCTGCCTGTGCAGATAGGCATTTTTATTTTTCTGAAATAATAGAAATCCTTTATAAGCATCCAGTTAACTCTATATTCAAATAAAGACGATAAAAAAGTAGGTGATCAAATGATTTCAATACAAAATGTTCGGAAGATCTTCCCTAGCAAAAAAGGTGACCTTAAGGCAGTCGATGATGTAAACCTTGAGATTAAAGAGGGAGAAATTTTCGGCGTGATTGGTTATAGCGGGGCCGGAAAAAGTACGTTAATCCGCATGTTAAACGGCTTGGAGATTCCAACAGAGGGAAGTGTCACAGTTGCGGGCCGTGTCATTTCAAAAATAAAGGGCTCACAATTACGAAAAGCCCGCCAAGAAATCAGTATGATATTCCAGCATTTCAACTTACTGTGGTCGAGAACAGTTAGTGAAAATATCGCGTTTCCCTTAGAAATTGCTGGTGTCAAAGGACCGCAGCGGAAAAAACGGGTCGCCGAATTAGTCAAACTGGTTGGTTTAGAAGGCCGGGAAAATGCTTATCCATCCGAACTTAGCGGCGGTCAAAAGCAACGTGTGGGGATTGCCAGGGCGCTTGCAAATAACCCTAAAGTATTACTTTGTGACGAAGCAACTTCAGCGTTAGATCCGCAAACCACGGATTCTATCTTGGAATTACTGGTGGATATTAATAAACGCCTAGGGTTAACAATTGTGTTAATTACCCATGAAATGCACGTGATTCGGAAAATCTGTCACCGTGTTGCAGTAATGGAAAGTGGCAGGGTAGTTGAACTTGGTTCGGTACTGGATGTATTTAAAAAACCACAGCAGCCAATTACGAAGCGATTTGTTCAGCAAGTATCTGAGAATGAAGATACAAAAGAAGCCGTTGATCATTTGCTTGAACAATATCCTTCCGGCCAGATTGTCCAATTAACCTTTATTGGCGAATCAGCTGAGCAGCCAGTCATAACCAATTTAATCCGTAATCATCCGGTTACCGTAAATATTTTACAAGGTAAGATTGCCCAAACGCAAAACGGATCATATGGAACCTTGTTCATTCATATCGATGGCGACGAAAAGGAAGTCAACCATGCGGTTGAGTTCATTCGCTCTCAGCATGTCGGAGTGGAGGTGGTTACAAATGATTAAACATTATCTGCCAAATGTGGACTGGTTAATCATGTGGGATGAAACAAAAAATACCCTTTATATGGCAGGCATTTCCGTGGTAGCAACGTTTATTTTAGGGACCTTATTAGGATTAATTTTATTTCTTACTTCCAAAGGCAACCTCTGGGAAAACAAGCCGATAAACGCAGTTATTAGTGCAATCGTAAATATTTTTCGTTCGATTCCGTTTATTATCCTAATTGTCTTATTAATTCCGCTTACAACATTTTTAGTTGGAACCATGATTGGCGAAGATGCGGCATTGCCTTCTCTTATTATTGGAGCTGCTCCATTTTACGCAAGAATGGTAGAAATCGGCCTCAGAGAAATTGATAAAGGGGTCATTGAAGCAGCAAGATCAATGGGGGCTACTACTGGAACGATTATCTGGAAGGTTTTATTGCCGGAATCCATGCCAGCCCTAATTTCCGGTATCACGGTTACTGCGATTGCACTTGTGGGGTACACAGCCATGGCAGGGGCGATTGGTGCAGGCGGTCTTGGGAACCTTGCTTATAACTATGGTTTCCAAAGAAATCAAAATGACGTCACCTTGATTGCCACCGTCATTATTTTATTAATCGTTTTTGTGATTCAGTTTATTGGTGATTTTATCACTTCAAAATTAGATAAAAGATAAAAGGAGAGGTCTACATGAAAAAGTGGATTACATTAATTTTAGCCTTATCACTAGTGTTAGCATTAGCTGCTTGCGGTAAGTCAACAGATAAGTCAGAAGGTACAGACAGCAAAACAACGAAATTAGTAGTTGGAGCATCGACCGTTCCACACGCAGAAATCCTAGAAAAAGCTAAACCAATTTTAAAAGAAAAAGGTATTGATCTACAGATTAAGACGTTTACTGACTATGTACTTCCAAACAAAGCATTACAATCAAAAGAATTAGATGCAAACTACTTCCAGCACATCCCATACCTAGAGTCACAAAATAAAGAGTTTGGTTATGGATTTGTGAATGCAGGCGGTATTCATATCGAGCCAATCGGTGTTTATTCAAAGAAGTACAAAAAACTTAGCGACCTTCCTACTGGCGCTCATTTAATTATGAGCAACTCTGTTGCCGACCATGGCCGTCTGCTTTCATTACTTGAAGCGCAAGGACTAATCAAATTAAAATCAGGCATTGATAAGACAAAAGCAGAAATCAAAGATGTTGTAGAAAATCCTAAGAAGTTAGTATTTGATGCAGATTACGAAGCAAAACTTTTACCACAAATTTATAAAAACGGTGAAGGCGATGCGGTTTTAATTAACTCAAACTACGCTATTGATGCCGGCTTAAACCCAATTAAAGATTCCATTGCAATTGAAGACAAGAATTCCCCTTATGTAAACGTCATTGCCGTTCGTAAAGAGGACGAAAACAAGCCAGCAATCAAAACGCTTGTAGAAGTTCTACACTCTAAAGAAATCCAAGACTTTATCCTTGATAAATACAAAGGTGCAGTTGTACCGGTTTCTGAATAATAATAAATAGGTAAAAACGGGTAAGTCAGTGAGTCATTCACTGGCTTTTCCTTGTATTTACTCATACATGAAAGAGGTCAATTGGGTAAAATAGAAAGGTCTTTATCGTTTAAAACAGTTGGAAATGTTTAAAAAAATGAGGTATGATTTTATTCGGGTCTTTCTTACATAAGGGTTTATATCTGAATTTTCATATAAATATTCCCTGTGTATTCTCAATTAGCATTTGCTTAATGAAAATGACGCTCAGTTTCTACTGTTTAAGAGTTGCTAATACATTTCATTTGTTATAAGATTGTAATGAGAATAAAATGAGAATAGAGTTACAAAAAAACTTGCATTGCAAGCTAACAACACTTTCTTTTCGGAGGTATAAAATATGGCTGGATCAACATTAACGATCAAAGATTTACATGTAGAAATTGATGGGAAAGAGATTCTAAAAGGTGTAAACCTAGAAATAAAGGGTGGAGAAATTCACGCAATCATGGGACCAAACGGAACTGGTAAGTCAACCTTATCGTCTGCGATTATGGGACACCCAAAATATGAAGTAACGAGCGGTTCCATCACTCTGGACGGACAAAATGTTCTGGAAATGGAAGTAGATGAGCGCGCACGTGCAGGTCTATTTTTAGCAATGCAATACCCAAGCGAAATCAACGGTGTAACAAATGCTGATTTCTTACGTTCAGCGATTAACAGCCGTCTTGGCGAAGGAAACGAAATTTCCCTTATGAAGTTTATCCGTAAAATGGATAAGCAAATGGAATTCCTTGAAATGGATTTGGATATGGCACAGCGTTATTTAAATGAAGGATTTTCCGGCGGTGAGAAAAAGCGTAATGAAATTCTTCAATTAATGATGATTGAACCTAAAATTGCCATCCTTGATGAAATTGACTCCGGCCTTGATATTGATGCCCTAAAAGTGGTTTCAAAGGGTGTAAATCAAATGCGCGGCGAAGATTTTGGCTGCTTAATTATTACACACTACCAACGTCTGTTAAACTATATCACTCCTGACCATGTGCATATTATGATGCAAGGCCGTATTGTTAAATCAGGCGGTTCAGAGCTGGCACAACGCTTAGAAGCAGAAGGATATGACTGGATCAAACAAGAGCTTGGCATTGAAGACGAAACAGTTGGGCAAGAAGCGTAACAGAGTGTTAGGAGGATTACAATGACAACAGAAACCAAATTACCAGTTGATCAGGAATTTGTCCGCTCATTCTCGAAAGAAATGAATGAGCCTGCATGGTTTGAAGAGTTCCGGCTTAAAGCGCTAAACGAATTCGAACAGCTTTCGATGCCAAGACCTGATAAAACCAAAATAGATAAATGGAATTTCACACAATTCCAACAGCATACAGTCAAAAGTGATGCCTATTCATCGCTTGATGCACTACCAGAGGAAGTTAAAGCATTAGTAAATTTAGATGCTGAAAATAAAAGTCTTTATATTCAGCGTAATCAGACTCCTGCCTTTTTATCTTTATCAGAAGAGCTGAAAGGTAAGGGTGTTATCTTTACAGATTTATTGACTGCGGCAAGAGAACATGGTGATCTTTTGAAAAAGTATTACATGACTCAAGCCATCAATATGGATGAGCACCGTTTAACGGCCCTGCATGCAGCACTTGTAAACGGAGGCGTGTTCTTATACATTCCAAAGAATGTAGAAATTAAAGAGCCTATCCAGGCAGTATTTGTACAAGATCATGCTGAGGCAAACTTATTTAACCACGTGATTGTAGTTGCGGAAGACAATAGTCAGGTAACATACGTAGAAAACTATATTTCTACAGTGGAAGCCTCAAATACCCTCGCGAATATTTTAACCGAGGTTATTGCCAACGTTAATGCAAAAGTCCAATACGGGGCTGTTGATTATTTGGCAAAAGGGATTACGACTTATGTAAACCGCCGTGGTGTCGCTGGCAGAGATTCATCCATTGAATGGGCACTTGGCCTTATGAACGAAGGAAATACAATCTCAGAGAATACCACTAACCTGCTTGGTGATGGATCTCATGGAGACACGAAAACAGTCGTAGTCGGCCGTGGCGAGCAAACGCAAAACTTTACTACGAAGGTCGTTCACTTTGGAAAAAATACAACCGGAAACATTTTAAATCATGGGGTTGTGAAGGACAGTGCGACTTCCATCTTTAACGGGATCGGTAAGATCGAACATGGTGCATCCAAATCGGATGCAGAGCAAACCTCTCGTGTGTTAATGCTTAGCGAAAAAGCCCGCGGGGATGCCAATCCAATTCTTTTAATTGATGAAGATGATGTTGTAGCAGGGCATGCAGCCTCCGTAGGACGCGTCGACCCAGTTCAACTTTATTATCTAATGAGCCGGGGAATTCCGAAAACTGAAGCAGAACGGTTAGTTATTCACGGTTTCCTTGCACCGGTTGTTACCCAACTTCCAATTGAAGGAGTCAAGAAACAATTAACTGAAGTGATTGAAAGGAAAGTTCGCTAATGAACATCCAAGATATCCGCAGCCAGTTTCCAATCCTCGATCAAGAAGTGAATGGCAACCCATTGGTGTACTTGGATAGCTCAGCTACTTCCCAGAAGCCGATTCAGGTTATTGAAACGATTGATAAATATTACCGTGAAATTAATTCCAATGTCCATCGTGGTGTACACACGCTCGGAACAAGAGCTACGGATGCATACGAAGGGGCTAGGGAAAAGGTTCGTAAATTCATTAATGCTAAATCGATTCAAGAAGTTATTTTTACAAGAGGCACAACGACTTCTCTTAATACGGTCGCTTCAAGTTATGCGGCTGCTAATTTAAAGGAAGGCGACGAAATCGTTATTACTTACATGGAGCATCATAGTAACATTATTCCATGGCAGCAAGTAGCGAAACGGACAGGTGCCCAGTTAAAATACATTCCGCTTCAAGAAGATGGCACGCTTTCTCTTGAAGATGTACGGGCAACGATTACAGCTAATACGAAAATTGTATCTGTGATGCAGGTATCTAACGTGCTTGGCGTCATCAATCCTGTTAAAGAAATTGCGCAAATTGCTCACGAAAATGGAGCCATCATGGTCGTTGATGGTGCTCAAAGTGCACCGCACATGAAAATTGATGTCCAAGATCTTGATTGTGATTTCCTTGCTTTCTCTGGACATAAAATGTGTGGGCCTACCGGTATCGGGGTACTTTATGGAAAGAAACACCTGCTTGAAAAGATGGAGCCAATTGAATTTGGCGGCGAAATGATTGATTTTGTCCACCTCCAAGAATCAACCTGGAAGGAACTGCCTTGGAAGTTTGAAGGCGGTACACCTATTATTGCCGGTGCCGTTGGTCTTGGGGCTGCAATCGACTTTTTAAACGAAGTCGGCTTAGACAATATTGCGGAACATGAACATAAGCTTGCGGCCTATGCACTTGAAAAAATGTCTGCGGTTGAGGGCATGACTATTTATGGTCCTCTTGATGCAGCTAAGCGTGCTGGACTGATCACTTTTAATATTAAGGATGTTCACCCGCATGATGTAGCAACCGTTTTGGATGCAGAAGGAATTGCCGTCCGTGCCGGGCATCATTGCGCACAGCCGCTGATGAGATGGCTTAACGCTTCTGCGACTGCACGTGCAAGTTTTTATTTATACAATACTGAAGAAGATATTGATAAACTCGTTGAAGGGCTTGTCAAAACAAAGGAGTATTTCAGCGATGTCTTCTAATAATTTAGATGCTTTATACCGTCGAGTTATTATGGACCATTATAAAAAACCACGAAATCGTGGTATTTTAGAGGATGGCAGTCATACGATTAATATGAATAACCCTACCTGCGGCGACCGCATTCAATTAACCTTTAAGGTTGAGGATGGAATCGTGAAGGATGCTATGTTTGAAGGTGAAGGCTGCTCGATTTCGATGTCCTCTGCCTCGATGATGACACAGGCCATCAAAGGGAAGAAGGTAGAAGAGGCACTGCAAATGTCTGGGATTTTTTCTGATATGATGTTAGGAAAAGAACCCGATGATTCCATTGATTTAGGTGATATTGAAGCACTTCAAGGTGTTTCTAAATTCCCTGCCAGAATTAAATGTGCAACATTAGCATGGAAGGCAATGGAAAAGGGATTAAAGGAAGAGGAACAAAAGTAAAACGATTGGGCTAAGGCTCTAATCGTTTATGAAGGAGGAATACGACGATGGCAAAAAAGATGCCTGAAATCGGGGATTATAAATACGGTTTTGCCGATAAAGACGTTTCCATTTTCCGATCAAAACGTGGGTTGACACGTGAGATTGTTGAAGAAATTTCAAAAATGAAGAATGAACCACAGTGGATGCTTGATTTCCGTTTAAAGTCACTTGAACATTTTTATAATATGCCAATGCCACAGTGGGGCGGCGACTTAAATTCATTAAGCTTTGATGAAATTACCTACTATGTAAAACCATCTGAGAAATCCGAGAAGTCTTGGGATGAAGTACCAGAAGAAATTAAGGCAACCTTCGACAAGCTTGGTATCCCTGAAGCAGAGCAAAAATACCTTGCTGGGGTATCTGCACAGTACGAATCAGAGGTTGTTTATCATAATATGAAGGAAGAACTTACGGATTTAGGAATCGTCTTTAAGGATACAGATTCTGCCTTAAGAGAAAATGAAGACATCTTCCGTGAACACTGGGCAAAAGTAATCCCGCCGACTGATAACAAGTTTGCGGCGTTAAACTCGGCTGTATGGTCCGGCGGTTCGTTCATCTATGTGCCTAAAGGTATTAAAGTGGAAACGCCATTACAAGCATACTTCCGAATCAACTCCGAAAACATGGGACAATTTGAGCGTACCTTGATCATTGTTGATGAAGGTTCATCTGTTCATTACGTTGAAGGTTGTACAGCACCTGTTTATACGACTAACTCTTTGCACAGTGCCGTTGTTGAAATCATCATCAAAAAGGATGCATACTGCCGTTATACAACGATCCAGAACTGGGCAAACAACGTGTATAACCTTGTTACCAAGCGTGCGGTTTGTGAAGCAAACGCAACAATGGAATGGATCGATGGGAATATTGGTTCTAAGTTAACGATGAAATATCCTGCTGTTATTTTAAAAGGTGAAGGCGCACGTGGTATGACCTTATCGATTGCGATTGCAGGTAAAGGCCAGCACCAGGATGCTGGTGCAAAAATGATTCACTTAGCACCAAATACCTCTTCAACAATCGTGTCAAAATCAATCTCTAAACATGGTGGTAAGGTAACTTATCGCGGACAGGTTCATTTTGGACGTAAGGCTGATGGCGCACGTGCTAATATTGAGTGTGATACCTTAATTATGGATAATCAATCAACATCTGATACGATTCCATACAATGAAATTTTAAATGACAATATTTCTTTAGAGCATGAAGCGAAGGTTTCAAAAGTGTCTGAAGAGCAGTTATTCTACTTGATGAGCCGCGGTATTTCTCAGCAAGAAGCGACTGAAATGATTGTTATGGGCTTCATCGAGCCATTTACAAAGGAATTACCAATGGAATATGCTGTTGAGATGAACCGTCTGATTAAGTTCGAGATGGAAGGCTCAATCGGTTAATCTTTTAAAACATACCCGTTTGCTATTGCTGGCAGACGGGTATTTTTTTTATTAAGTTTTTATAACGGCGATGAGGTGGATACACAAGGGTTCGTTGCTATGTTTACGGAATTAAATAGAAAACGGACGGAAAAAAGTCCAATGTTGGCGGAAAAAACCAGGAATTCTGCGGGAATGCGCAGTAATCCAACGGAATAAATCCAAAAACGTGCGGAATAACGGCAAACGTAAGCTTCTTAAAAAACCAAATCTGAATAAATACAAAAAACCCGTTCTTATTTTGGCGGTAGAAAAAATGGTTATGCTATTATTAAGTAGGGGTGACAGACTTGATTTATATTGGTGTAACCGGCTGGGGCGACCATGACAGCCTTTACCCGGAAATAAAAGCCTCAAGAGATAAACTAAAGAGATATGCTGGACACTTTCCCATCGTGGAGGTGGACACCGCTTTTTATGCCATCCAGCCCAAGCGAAATGCCGAAAAGTGGGTAAAGGATACCCCTGATGGTTTTCAATTTATTGTCAAAGCCTATCAAGGGATGACCGGCCATTCCCGGGGAGAAATTCCGTTTGATAACATACATATGATGTTCCAAGCTTTCAAAGAGTCTTTGGAACCCTACATGGAAAAAAATAAATTAGCCATGGTGTTGTTCCAATTTCCACCTTGGTTTGAATGTAAAAGAGAAAATGTAGATTATTTACGCTGGTGCAGACAAGTGATGGGGGACATCCCCTGTGCACTGGAGTTTCGGCACCAATCCTGGTTTGCGTCCTCCTACCTTCAAAGAACCTTAGAATTTATGAAAACAGAAAAATGGATTCATAGTATATGCGATGAGCCGCAATCTGGCCAAGGGTCGATTCCGACCGTCCTGAAGCCCACGACTTCCGAACAAGTACTGGTTAGATTTCATGGCCGTAATGTTTATGGCTGGCAGAAACGGAATGCCGATAATTGGCGGGAGGTCCGTTATCTCTACCGCTATAATCAGCAGGAACTGCAGGAATGGAAGGATCATATCGAAAAATTAGCAAACGAATGTAAGGATATATATCTTCTCTTTAACAATAACTCTGGTGGAGACGCGGCCGATAATGCTAAAGAAATGATGAAACTCCTAAACATAACGTATGAAGGACTCGCTCCAACACAGCTGGATTTTTTTAACGAACTTTGATCATTGGAGATGACCGTAATGGAGTGGATTCTTTTAATTGTAATAGGAATAGCGGCTAGTTCACTTGGATCCCTGATTGGTATGGGGGGAGGAATTATCGTCGTTCCTGCATTGCTTTACCTGGCAACACTTCCCTCCTTCAGCCATTTGACTCCACAGGTTGTTGTAGGAACCTCGTTGTTTACGATGATTTTTACAGGCCTATCGTCCACATTGGCCTATATGAAACATAAAACAGTCGATTATAGAAGCGGGCTCATTTTTCTGATCGGCAGCGGACCAGGAAGCATCTTGGGCGCATGGGTAACAGAAAAAATGGACTTACACTCCTTTAACATCTATTTCGGTACGTTTATTCTTTTTGTTTCATTCGTCCTGGTAGTGAAAGACAAATTAAAGCCACTCCCGTTCCGTAAAGATAAAGGAATTGTTCGAACATTTACCGATAATGCCGGGCGCTCGTTTGAATATGGCTACAACCCAATTCTTGGAGTCGTGATTGCTTTTATCGTAGGATTTCTTTCAGGAATTTTTGGAATTGGCGGAGGATCATTAATGGTTCCAACCATGATCTTGCTGTTTTTCTTCCCGCCGCATGTGGCCACAGCGACATCGATGTTTATGATTTTACCCACTTCCATTCTGAGTTCGATTACCCATATCGCTTTAGGAAACGTAAATTGGCTATATGCCTTGGCCTTAATTCCGGGGGCCTGGATCGGTGCTAAGGTGGGTGTATTTTTAAATACCAGGTTTAAGAGTAAAACGATTGTCTTTATTATCAGAGCCACCCTTATCATAGTTGGGGTGCGTTTAATTTATCAAGGGATAGCAGGGTAGGTAAAAATGGAAACGATACATATCTTTCATACAAATGATTTTCACAGCCACTTCGAGCATTGGCCAAGAATCGAACATTTTCTCCTGACAAAAAAGGAGTATCATCACACAAAGGGGGAAGAGTTTTTTTTATTTGATGTTGGTGATTTTATTGACCGCTGGCATCCCTATTCAGAAGCGACCAAAGGAAGAAGCAATATCGAATTGCTAAATAAAATTGGCTATACAGCGGTTACCATCGGCAATAATGAGGGAGTTAATCTCCCGCATGAGGATTTGGACCATCTATATGATTTGGCCGACTTCGATGTACTAAACGCCAACCTGTATAACGCCGATGGAAGCTATCCTAATTGGCTCAAACCCTATAAAGTCTATTCCACTACAAAGGGAACTCGAATTGGTGTGGTTGGTCTCACCGCCTACTTTCACCATCTCTACACACTATTGGGATGGGAAGTCACAGAGCCGCTTACAGAACTTAAGAAATGGCTTGAGCCTTTAAAAAAAGAAGCTGATGTCATCATCTTACTCTCCCACCTCGGGATAAATGAGGACGAAACTATAGCGGCCCATTTTCCAGAAATCGATGTCATACTAGGAGCTCATACCCATCATTTCATTGAACAAGGTAAAGTGGTGGGGCAAACACTGATTGGTGCCGCCGGGAAATTTGGTCACTTTGTCGGTCATATGACACTAAACGTCGATGAGGAAAAGGTTATTCAAAACAAAAAAGCGGTCCTCTATGAATTTAAGGATATTCCTGCGCCACCAAATGAACAGGAACAGGTCACGGCCCTTTTTGAAAAAGGAAAAGAGCTCTTAAATCAACAAGTTACCACTCTAAAGGAACCATTGCTTCACGACCCCTTTCATGAAACCAATCTTTCGAAGTTATTGTGCAAAGCCTTAAGGGATTGGTGCCAAACAGATTGTGCCATGATCAACGCAGGACTTCTCTTAGGTTCATTATCTGGGGTCGTGACCACATTTGATTTACTGACTATTTGTCCCCATCCAATAAATCCGTGCGTTGTTGAATTGACCGGGGCGGAACTAGAAAAGATTTTAGTGGAGACCAATGGAGAAGAACTCGCACGCAGAGAAATAAAAGGACTAGGTTTTAGGGGGACCGTCTTGGGGATATTCGTTTATGAGGGAATCCAAATTGAAAATGGTCGTATCTTAATCCAAAACACCTCTTTGGACTATGATAAAACCTATACGTTAGCGCTGCCAGACATGTTTACCTTTGGCCATTTTTTCAAAGAGGTTTTACCGCACAAACAAAAGGACTATTTTCTTCCGGAATTCTTGCGTGATTTACTAAAATGGGAGTTAGAAAAACGACAATAGACCATAGCCTGTCACCCTTTAATCCTTCTAATCATACAGTGATAGTAAGGAAAGGGGTGAGGAACCTTTGGTTGAGCTTTCACCAATTGATATCAATGGCCATATCTTCTTGGCTGTTACGGTGTTACTCCCTAAAACCACCTTGCTGGCCGTTACAAATGATAAGGGCTATATCATGTGTGGTGCATTAGATATAGGTTTACTAAATGATAAACTGAAAGATCGAAAAATCATTGCTGGCCGCGCTGTCGGTGTACGGACGATTGAGCAGCTTCTAAATGCCCCTTTAGAGTCGGTGACATGGGAAGCAGAGGAACTTGGTATTCATAAGGGCATGATCGGTAAGGAAGCCTTGCTTAAAATGATTTAATTGCTTGCTATTAGCAAGCATTTTTTTGTTTTGCATCCGGGAGCTGCATGGTTGTGACTCCTGCGTCCTTTTTTATGGGCTAGTTCACCTTTCTTGTGCATACATTTAACAAGAAGGGGTGATTTTCTTGGCTAAGTTGACAAGACGGCTTCATAAACGGGGGCCGCTGCCATTCCGCTATGTCCTGTTACTATCCTTTATCCTTTTCTTATTCTCTACTGCCTCTGGTTTATGGCTTGTAAATAAAGGGATTGAGCCGACATTAATGAGTATTGCAACATCAGAAACTCGCAATATCGCCTCGCTTGTTATCAACAGAGCAATTACCAAACGAACCACCAATGTAGGTGATAACAATAATGTGATAAAAATCGTTCCAGGCGGTAATGGAAAGGGACAAAACGCCCAATTAAATACCGATTTAATCAATCGCGTTCTCGCAGAAACGACAGCACAGATTCAAAAGAACTTAAAAACGGCTAAAAAGGGTGATATCGCATTATTGGAAAATGATGTAGAAATTGAAACACAGGACACCGAAAAAGAGGACGGAATTGTCTGGTATATTCCTTTAGGGCAGGCAACGAATATCTCCTTATTAGGGAATATCGGTCCGAAGATCCCAGTGAGATTCCACGCAATCGGTGAAGTGGAACCGGATGTGCATATTGCCACAAAAGAAATGGGAATCAACAATACGTGGCTCGAGGTTTCAGTTGTTATTCAGGTTTCTGTGCAAATCATTACTCCATTTGCAACTGAAGTGACGAAACTAAAACAAAGTATTCCAGTGGGCGGAACACTTGTTGAAGGAGAAGTACCACAATTTTATAACAGCGGCGGCAACTTAACACCTTCCATTCAGATACCGCAGAGCAAGAGCGATAGTCAGACTGAGACAAAAAAGAAAAGCACAAACAAAACTGAAAAAAATAAAGGGAATTAAGTAAGGACTGATCCTTTTCGGACAGTCCCTTTTTTATCGTTTAGGAAATTATAAAATTTTCGCTTGTGGATAACTGTTAATATAAGGACTTTCGACGTCTAGCTCCAGCGCCTAGCCCCTCGAGGTCATAAGCCACTCTGGGAATAAAGGCAAAGAGCGCCTTCCTCCCCAGAGCGTCTTATGCTTGTCGGTGCTGTTCAAGGCGCTTTCGCTTTTGTTCTTTATAGGATTCTTGTCAACGAGACTTCTTTGCTTTACGGAGCTCGATTCGCTCCAGCCGTTTCCACTGCGCTAAGTGTGGATAGGGATCAAACGACCATTCGGTAATTCCATTGTCTTTATACATTCCGTAATGTAAATGCGGCGGGAACTTTCCAGAGGTTCCTGGAGGACCGTATCCAGTACTGCCGACACCGCCTATTACCATGCCTGGTTCAACTACTTGCCCCACCTTTAAGTCTTTGGCAAAACCGCTAAGATGGGCGAAATAATGATATGTGTTATTAATATCACGAATGCCAATTCTCCAGCCGCCAAACTTATTCCAGCCTTTCATCTCCACAATCCCATAGGCCGTAGCTCGGACCGGAACGCCATAACCGGCAAAAATATCGGTTCCTTCATGGATTCTTCTTCCGCCCCATCCGCGTGCATCGCCCCAAGTACTGCGGTAACTATGATTGCTGTATAATGGAACAGGAAAAACACGTTTATCTAGATCAATGCGTCCAAAATGGCGGTAAATTTTGACCTTCCCTGCAATAATGCCAACTGATCGATCGCGATGATAGTAGTTCCATAATCCAATTTTTATATTATCAGGATCAACACCGTATGAAAGGAGATAATTTGCAAAAGCATATAAAACATCCTCATCGCTTTTTAAACTCGCTTTGCCATCTCCGTCACCATCTACACCCATTCCATCAAAAAGCTGGATCACAGCCGGATTCTCTTCGTTCGGATTTGGGTTTGTCAAACCTGCCCACACCTCTGGACGAAAATAAATACCGATTACGCCTTCAGCTTTTGGTAAATCTCTGCGAGACAGACGGACGCTTCGCTCGTATTGATCAATGGCGGCTAAATAATACCAGGGGATTTGGGTGATTGTTTCGACTTTTTTATAGAGCTTCATTCTTTCCTGATAGGGATCGGTTTCTTGTGCATGAGCATCCCTGACAGACAAAGTAGAAGTAAAAAGCATAAGGATGGTTCCAATCATTAGAACAGCCCGCAACAGGAATCCTCCTTCCAATTAATGTACAACTTTAGTGTGTGAACTTTTAGTTATTTCATAATGGTTAATAATTGGTAATCAAGATTGAAATGCTTGTTGTTCATCCTCTAGTATGATAAAGTGACTAAGAACTCAATTTGAACCATATATGTACTTTGAGGAGTGTAAAAATGAGCAAGAAAGAAGAAATTTTACGTAAGCCTGAATGGCTAAAAATAAAATTAAATACCAATGAGTCTTATACAGGCTTAAAAAAAATGATGCGGGAAAAAAACTTACATACGGTTTGTGAAGAAGCTAGATGTCCGAATATTCATGAATGCTGGGCTGTAAGACGGACAGCTACTTTTATGATTCTAGGGGATACCTGCACACGTGCCTGCCGATTCTGTGCGGTAAAAACAGGTCTGCCAACAGAGCTTGATTTGCAAGAGCCAGAAAGAGTTGCCGACTCTGTTCAATTAATGAATCTAAAGCATGTCGTGGTTACGGCCGTTGCTCGTGATGATTTAAAAGATGGCGGTGCGGCAGTGTTTGCGGAAACCGTTCGAGCGATTCGACGTAAAAATCCCTTTACAAGTATTGAGGTTCTGCCTTCCGACATGGGAGGAAAGGAAGAGAACCTTAAAGTCTTAATGGATGCGAAGCCGGATATTCTTAATCATAATATTGAGACGGTAAAACGTTTAACTCCAAGAGTAAGGGCACGGGCTAAATACGACCGTTCCCTTGAGTTCCTTCGCCGTGCGAAAGAGATGCAGCCAAGTATTCCAACCAAATCAAGCTTAATGATTGGTCTGGGTGAAACAAAAGAAGAAATTTTGGAAGTTATGGATGATTTAAGAGCCAATCATGTCGATATCATGACGATTGGCCAATACCTGCAACCGACAAAAAGCCATTTAAAGGTTGAAAAATACTATACACCTGATGAATTTAAGAAATTACAGGAAATTGCCTTCAGTAAAGGCTTTAGCCATTGTGAAGCAGGTCCGCTTGTACGTTCCTCTTACCATGCAGATGAGCAAGTAAATGCAGCTGCCAAGCATAAGCAATTGCTGGGTGAAAAAGAAGCCAAAGAGGCATAGAAAAGTGTAGCTGCGGGTGCTGGACGATTTTCAAAGTTATTCCTATATATGTCACACCCATAAAAAAGAGTTCAGCCAAATCGGCTTGAACTCTTTTTTATTATTTATTGTTATCATTCATGTTAGTGTTTTTGCCGCCGCCATTTGTATTCTTATCCAGGTTCTTAGCGTTATTATAGTTTTTATTATTTGGATTTGGCGTATTTTTGATATCAAAATCATCTGGTGTGCGGCCATTTTCGTCTTCACTTGCGTTCAAGCGTGCTCCCTGAGGAGACTTTAGCATTTGCGTAATGACACTATTGACCGAATTACGGGCATGCCGGCTTGTGGAATCGACGCTTGCAAGATTTTGTACATCGCGCATTAGTGTCGCATTATCGGTCACATAGACATGATAATAACGCGGAACGACTGAAAAGGCTGTTTTTTTAACTTGGTCAGCAGTCAAATTTCGGTTTTTAGTATCCGTTCTATATGCGATCAATACTTCTTGGTCTGTTACAAGTGTAGCCACGTCATGTACATTATGAATATTCGCACTGTACTTACTGATTATATTAGCTAATTGTTCGCGGTCGAGAGCTGTATAATGGTCATTTGCCGTATTGTCATTCATTAGTGGGCTTTTTTGATGACGGACAAAACCATAGTTGGTACTTGCATTCCGAATACCGCGGCCTGCACCTTCATTATAAAGTTCATGGCGCTTATTATTGACGTTAATGGTGTTGCCGCTCTCTTCATATACATCATTATTACCGTTATCTTTTGAGCAGCCACTTAATGCTGTTATCGTACATAATCCTGCGATTACGAGTAACTTTTTCAAATTTATTGCACCTCCTATACTTAGGATGACCAAAGCAAGCATTTATTTTCTTAGCAATTGATGGTGAATCGGGTATAATGAGAAGTAGGAATTTGTCGGCTAAAAACGAGGTGAAATAGATGATTGAGATCAACAATACCACATATGAAATCATTCAAGAATATCGAAATGGATATAATGAAGAGGCCTTGAAAGCAAGATACAGTGATATTTTAGCAAGATATGACTATATTGTCGGAGATTGGGGATATGGGCAGCTTCGTCTTAAGGGTTTCTTCGATGATCAAAATCAAAAGGCTACATTTGATACCAAAATAAGTACCCTTAGTGAGTATCTTTACGAATACTGTAACTTTGGCTGTGCCTTTTTTGTCTTGAAAAAAGTAAAAAAATGAGAAGGATCAGAACTCTGACCCTTCTCATTTTTTTAGATAAAAGTATATCATTAGAATTTTCCTGCCTGGAATACATTGCTAAATCGATGCTTCCGCTTTAATTATCATATGGCGGCTGTTCCTCTTTGTTCGGATCATCATGAGTTGGATGGGCTCCTTCCATCTGCCTTGGAATATCCTGATGCAAGGATTTATATTCATAATTAAAATTGCTGTAATAACGCTGTCCTTCTTCCCATTCAGTACTCTTATTCTGAACAGGCTGATCTTGACGAATCGGTGAACCATATGAACCTTCAGGAAACTCTTGTGCCGTAAGATAAAGATGCTGTTTTTCAACATTTGATAATTCAGTATATTTTTCAGAGCCTTTATTCGTCATGGTTTCACTCCTTTTGCCCTTATTATGAGACCATGGAGTGTAAAACATGTGTGGTTAATTAGACGATTTCTGCTAAAAAGCTGCGCAGCTCTTCTGCATCTTCTTCGTTTAATTGAAAAGCAAACTCTAAATAGCCTTCTTCCTCTAAGTCATCATGGCCAATAATGGCAAAACGGTTTCCTTGCATATCCAATACTAACGATTTTCCATAATGGCGATTGGTTTGAATAATGACTAAATCAAATCGTTGGTTTTCTCCAACAAAACTGACAAAGCGTGTCTTTGCATTTTCTGTATCATCATATAAATAAAAACGTTCGTTCATTCAGCTGTCTCCTTTTTGCTTGTCATTTCTACCTTCTCTATAGTATCAAATTTAAGAGGCGGTTGGGAGGATTCGACACAAGTTTCAAGATTTTTGTCTTCCTAAAAATGTGATTTGTTGGTTTGTGATACAATAAGAAATGGTATGATTACATAAAATAAGCACGGTGGAAGGAAGTGGACTAGGTGTATTTTGTTGACAGAGAAAAAATTGAAAGCACGCTCCAATATTTAGAAGTACAAATCCATCTATTCCGAGGTCAGCAGGATTGGACGTCGCCTCTTGAAAAGGCAGCCTTGGAACGTCTTTGTCAAATGATGATTGAGTCTATTTTAGATGTTGGAAATAGCATGATTGATGGCTTTATTATGCGTGACCCCGGCAGTTATGAGGATATTATTGATATATTAATCGATGAAAAAGTGATTAGTGGAAATACAGGGGGAAATTTAAAGCTCCTGATTCAGTATAGAAAAAACCTTGTTCAGGATTATCTTGAGATTCCTCATCAAGAACTGCAAGAACAATTTTCACAATATCTGCATGAGTTAGAGAGTTTTACAATCAATGTTCGTGGTTATTTAGTCAATGAATTAGGACCTGTTTCTGCATTTAGAAACTAATGAATGGACCGTTCAGACGGTCTATTTCTCTTTTAAGCTGACATTAGATATACATAGGAGCGATTTATTAAATGAAAAAATATAAAGGCTACTTAATTGATTTAGATGGGACAATGTATAAAGGAACAGAGCGAATTGAGGCGGCATCTGATTTTGTAAAAAAACTGAGGGATAACCATATTCCTTATTTATTTGTAACAAATAATTCTTCCAGGACACCAGCCCAAGTCGCTGATAAATTAAACAGCTTTAATATCCCGGCAGAGGAGCAGCTTGTGTTTACGACAAGTCAAGCGACGGCTAATTATATTAACGAGCAAAAAAAGGATGCTAGTGTTTATGTGATTGGGGAAGAGGGACTTCAATTAGCGATAAAGGAAAAGGGGTTTACATCTGCTGGGGAAAATGCGGACTTTGTAGTCATCGGGATTGACCGTGAAATCAGCTATGAAAAGCTAACTGTTGCCTGCCTGGCAGTCCGCAATGGCGCTAAATTTATCTCAACAAACGGAGATATTGCCATCCCAACGGAGAGAGGGCTTGTCCCAGGAAACGGCTCGCTTACCTCGGTTATCACCGTTTCAACCCAAACAAAGCCGACTTTTATTGGGAAACCGGAAGCAATTATTATGGAACAGGCCTTAAAGGTGTTAGGTACCTCTAAAGAAGAAACACTGATGGTAGGGGATTATTATGATACCGATATATTAGCGGGCATGAATGCAGGCATGGATACTTTGCTCGTTCATACAGGTGTCACTACCAAGGAAATGTTGTCCGGATATGACCGGAAGCCAACGTATTCCATTGACACATTGGACCAATGGGAATTTTAAAAGGGGCTGATCCAAAAGGTGATTGATGAATAACTTTTGCACACTCTGTTGATTGGAGCGGAAGGCGCGAAGACTCCTGCGGGAGTACGGGGCAGGGGAGATCCCCGTAGGAGCGAAGCGACGAGAAGACTTCCCGTACCGCTCGCGCCTGGAGCGGAAATTAACAGACTTGTCTAATGGATAAAAAAGAGGGTGTCCCTAAAGTTATACTTTTAGGACACCTTCTTTTTTGGCTTTTAATCTTCCTCTTCTTTATGTGCAGCACGGTGGGCCAGTCTGCTTGAAGCTGCTGCGGCAATCGCACCGACAATATCATCTAAGAAGGTATGACATTCACCGGTGGATTTATCGTTTAAGTGACCCAAAATTCCAGGCTTAAGCTTATCAATATAGCCATAATTAGTAAAACCGATGGAACCGTAGACATTTACAATCGAAAAAGCCAGGATTTCATCCACACCATAAAGACTCTCATCCGAGCCGATAATCGATTGAAGCGGTTCTTCCAGCAATCCTTTTTCAGCTAGCACGTCAAGCTGTATTCCGGTAAGAATCGCGTTTTGTACCTCCCGTTTGGAAAGGACCCGTTCTACGTTTGAAACGCAATCTTCCATTTTTAAATTTTTATGATATTTCTCCTGCAAAAAGAAAACTAAATCGGCAATATCTTTAATTTCGACGCCTCTTTCTTTCAACCATTTGCGTGCCGTTTCTTCGGTTAGATCCACTTTTTTGTCGTCTGGCATCTCCTAATCACCTTTTCCTTGTGAAATTGGAAAACAACTTGAATTTAGTTCCAGCACTTTCTATTTTCACTATATATATTTTTTTTATCCGTAGATTATGCAGTTTCTCTTCGAATGGACAAACTAAAATGTTCTGAAACCCGACTTCCATTAGCCTATTAGCCATTTTAAAAAACAACAAGTTTTTAATTACTATACATATACATAGGGTAATGAAGGTAATGAGGCGGGGTGTAGGAATGCTTCAAAAAATGCTGGAGAATCAATATGGAATTACGGTAGAAGAATATGTAAAGCTAGATGCCTACGAGGCCTTAAGAGGAAATGGCTGGCTTTACTTAATATCTCGTCCAGGGGGAAAGGCAGAAGAGGATATCTCAGAACTAGAAAAAATTGCGGAGCATTTAAGAAATTATGGGGATCAAAATGTGCCGATTTTTTTACAGTCTAAAGAAGGCAGCTTAATTACCACATGGGAAAAAAATCAATATTGCGTTCTAGCGAATCGTCAACTGGAAGAACAGCGAAAAATAAAGTTAGGACGGAAACTTGCTAAATTCCATGAACGAGGGAGGAGAGTTCCGTTCTCAATTGAAAGGTCCAGCCGAATTGGGCAATGGAAATCGTTATGGGAGAAGCGCTTGGAACAAATGGAAAAGGTTTGGAATGGCCAGTTGTTTCAGTCCCCGGAAGATGAATTTGAACGAATGTTTATTGATTCTTTCCCCTATTATCTCGGTCTAACGGAAAATGCCATTCAATACCTAGTCGATACCGAGATTGATGATGAACCGCATGAGACCGATAGTGGGACAGTTTGTCATGAGCGGTTTACAAGCAGGACCTGGGGACCACATAACGAGTATGTCATTAAAAATCCATTTGATTGGGTGTTTGATCATCGAAGCCGCGACTTGGCGGAATGGACCAGAGAACGATACTTTCGTAATATCCAAACCTATCAGGTTGAATTGCGGAACTTTTATGAAGAATATCAGAGCATTGCTCCTTTATCGTCATTTGCTTGGCGTTTATTGTATGCTCGTTTAGTTTTTCCGCTCCACTATTTTGAATGTATTGAAAGTTATTATATCACCCGTTCAGAACAAGAAAAGAAAGTACTCGAAGAAAGGTTGAGTAAGATTTTACGGCAATCCAGTGATTACGAACGATTTTTAGCGGAATTCTATCCCATATCTGGTGCGCCGATCAAACAATTACACCTTCCACCGCTAGATTGGCTTTATCCAAACTGACCCATTTTAATTGTTCAAAGGGCTCATATTATAACATTTATGGTACAATCATTAATAATAACTAAGCTCAAGGATGTGACACGTTTGAAGCCCTACGTTTATATTACGAGAAAGCTTCCAGATGCATTAGTGAAGCCGCTCCAAGAAAAGTATACCATTAATATGTGGAAACATGATGATATTCCAGTCCCAAGAGATGTCTTAATGGAAGAAGCAAAAAAAGCAGATGCTCTGTTTACAGTTCTCGCTGATTCTATTGATAAAAGTGTTCTGACGGCAGGAAAAAATCTAAAGGTTGTCGCAAACCTCGCCGTTGGCTTTGATAATATCGATTTAAAAACTGCAAGTGAACAAGGCATTGCGATTTGCAATACACCGGATGTTCTTACAGATACCACTGCAGATTTAACCTTTGCGCTATTGATGGCTGCAGCACGAAGAATTGTCGAAGCGGCAGAATATCTCAAAGCGGGAAAGTGGCAGAGCTGGAGTCCCTTTCTTTTAGCAGGCCATGACTTACACCATAAGACGCTAGGGATTGTGGGAATGGGAAAGATTGGGGAAACCGTTGCCAAACGTGGAACAGGCTTTGATATGAATATTCTTTATTATAACCGGACGAGAAAACCGGAGGCAGAAAAGCAGTTAGGTGTTACCTATACATCGTTTGATGAACTTGTTGAAAAGTCAGATTTCATTGTCTGCTTAACACCGCTTACTCCTGAGACAAAAAATCTGTTTACCCGGGAAGTTTTCCAAAAAATGAAGCCGTCTGCTATCTTTATAAATGCTGCAAGAGGTGCGGTAGTGGATGAACAGGCATTATATGAAGCCCTTCAGGCAGAAGAGATTGCCGGAGCAGGACTAGACGTGTTCCAAAAGGAACCGATTACTGCGGACCATCCTTTATTACAGCTTCCTAATGTCGTTGCCCTGCCGCATATTGGAAGTTCAAGTACGGAGACAAGAACAACGATGATTCAATTATGTATTGAAAATATTAGCTCGGTTTTAGACGGGAAAGAGCCTAAAACTTTAGTAAACAAGGACTGGCGGCCCTTAGTAAAAAAATCGTGAACAAAGTAAAAGCGAATGCCGTTTTAGGCACTCGCTTTTTTTATATTTCAGTCAGTAACCATCTAGCTCCAGCGCCTAGGGGCTCAGAGGTCTACAGACAATCCGTCAAGAAGGCTAAAGAGCAGCCTTCTCGCCAGCTTGTCTTATGCCTGTCGCCCCTGTTCAAGGCGCTTCCGCTTTAGAATACTTGCTCGACTTCAACAATGCCAGGAACTTCTTCAAGCAGGGCTCTTTCGATGCCGGCTTTTAGTGTGATTGTAGAACTAGGACAGCTGCCGCAAGCACCTAAAAGGCGAAGCTTTACGATACCTTCCTCTACATCTACTAATTCACAATCTCCACCGTCACGAAGAAGAAATGGGCGTAATTTATCTAGTACTTCTTGTACTTGTTCAAAAATTTCAGTTTCTGTTGCCATGTGATCGACTCCTTTCCTACTTATATTATAATGTGAATAGTGCTAAAAATCCATTCTCAGAAATTAGGAAAATACACATTTAAAGACATTATTTTAAGTTTTTATCTTAGTTTTAGTTTAAAATAAAAGAAAACTGACAGGAATGATTAAGATGGGTACTAATGATGTGGAAATTGTTCTATATGGGGCCGAAACCTTATGCCCAAGCTGTGTAAATTTACCCTCTTCAAGAGAGACCTTTGAATGGCTCGAAGCCGCCATTGCTAGGAAGTTTCCGAATCAGCCGTTTAAGATGACCTATGTTGATATTTTTCAGCCAGCTGGTGACAGCGACAAACTAACGTTTGCTCAGCGGGTCATTGAAGAAGATTTGTTTTATCCGGTTGTAGTTATTAAGGAAAAAATTGTGGGTGAAGGGAACCCACGTTTGAAAACTATTTTTGCAGAACTAGAAAAGTATGGATATAAAGCCAATGTATAAAAAGAAGCATTCCGACGGGAATGCTTCTTTTTTACGTCCTGCTCAGCAACCAACCAGCGACTCGTGCAGTTGCTAATCTCTTTATCAGCCATTATGGAATTTATACATCCATAAAATTCCTGACTTTAAGATACGGGCGACACGGCCAGTAATGGGCCTGTCGGCCATGACTCCAAAGCCTTGTTTTTTTCCAAGCGAGCCAAGGACACCTTTTAATTTAATAGTCGGAAATGCTGCTGGCAGTGGTTCACCATTCCAGCGTTTTCTTAATACTTCCACAATCTGTTCCGCCTGTCCTTCCGCTAGTTGTGCACTAGGGGCGTGGGGTGCACTGGCACAGTCACCGACAATAAACACATGTTCATCGTTTGGCAGGTGATGGTGAGGTGTCACGATTAATCGGCCTAAGCGGTCTTTTTCCCCGTCCATTTCACGGACGATCCTATTCGCTTGAATACCAGCCGTCCAAACAATCACATCACACTCAATCGGTTCACCGTGGTTATATAGACGTCCTTCTTCGACTTTTGTAATATTGGATTGGTTAATGATTTCGACATTATTCCGGACAAACCAGTTTTCTACATATTTACTCAATCTCTCGGGAAAGGAAGATAAAATATGTTTACCTCTATCAAACAATTTTATCTGAAGATCTTCACGGCTTTCACTTAACTCACTTGCTAACTCGACGCCGCTTAAACCAGCTCCGACAATCCCAACTACGGACCCAGGACCAAGGTTGTTTAAGACGGAGTAGGTGAGCCGGGCCTTTGCAATCGATTGGATACTATAGGTAAATTCTTCAGCTCCTGGGACATCGTGGTATTTATCTTCACAGCCCAGGCCGATGACTAAATCATCATAGACAATCGGTTCGGCATTCTTCATGATAACTTGATTATTCTTGGAGTCGATACTCGCTACTTCTCCATATTTAATCTGCAATCGTGGGTGTTCAGGAAAAGCAACCCGCACTTCTTTATCAGAAATTGTTCCTGCGGCTAATGCATAGTATTCGGTTTTTAAACAATGATATGGAACACGGTCTATAAGTGTAATTGAAACGTCTGAGGGCAAATGGTTTGGCAGAAGTTCGCTCAAAATTTTCATACCACCATAGCCGCCACCGAGAATCACAAGGTTTTTCATCGATTATTACCCCTTTGTTTATCAGGCATTATGATCTTATCAATTAGTCAGGATGAATAAATAATAGTAGAATAATATTATCTACTTAACCACATTCGAGTATATCTAATTTGTGTCGAAATAACAACATTTTCATTCAATTCTTGACAAGATGGTGGGAACGTGGTAATTGACGGTTTTGTTTAAATGGAGTAGGATAAGTAGGTGTGGAGAGGTGAAAATGTTGATTAAGCCGATCATTGAATTTTGCATAAGCAATCTGGCGAATGGTGCTCAAAAGGCACTTGAAAAACTACAAAGAGATCCGAACCTGGATATTATTGAATATGGATGTCTGGGATACTGTGGGAAATGTGCCCTCTCACTATATGCTCTAGTAAACGGAGATGTTGTGACCGGAGATACTCCTGAGGATCTGGTTGATAATATTTATCAATACTTAGAGGAAAATCCAATGTTTTAGATGAAGGAGCTGTTGTGCTCCTTTTTATATAATGCGAAGTTCTACTAAATTTGTGCTTTTATTCGGTTGAGACTTCATTCATAAGTGTATATACTAAATTAAAAGCCGTAGGAGAAGGAGGAGTTATGATGAGTAAAGAAGTTGTGATCCTGACTGAAGCGGCATCATTACACATTAAAGAGATGATGAAGCATAATGAAGAGGAAGGTGCCTTTTTACGTGTAAGTGTAAAAGGCGGTGGCTGCAGCGGCCTATCTTATGGTATGGGCTTTGACCATGAAGTAACACGAGGATGATCTTCAGTTTGACCAGTATGATATTCAAGTTCTAGTCGATAAAGAAAGTGCACTTATATTACAAGGAACAAAAATTGATTATAAAGAATCGATGATGGGCGGAGGCTTCACCATTGATAATCCAAACGCCATCGCTTCATGCGGCTGCGGTTCATCGTTCCGTACTTCAACAGCAGCAGGAACACCGGAAGAATGTTAATAAACAGAAGAGGCTAGGTTTTTGATGAATAATTTTTGCACACTCTGTTGATTGGAGCGGAAGGCACAAAGACTCCTGCGGGAGTACGGGGCAGGGGAGACCCGCAGGAGCGAAGCGACCTCCCCGTACCGCCCGCGAACCGCTTGTGCCCGGAGCGGAAATCAACAGACTAGTTTATGTATAAAAAGGAAGGTGCCCCTACTTTTGGGACACCTTCTTTTTATTGATTAAACATCGAGGAACTATGGATCGGCTGAATTTTTGATTTTGGATCAATGTAGGATTTTGCATTGTTGATGGCTGTTGGTGCTTCACCAAACCCACAGGCAATTAGTTTCGCTTTTCCAGGATACGTACAAATATCACCCGCTGCGTAAATGCCAGGTATATTGGTTTCCATTTTTGAATTCACAACAACGGAGTTCTTTTCAATTTCAAGTCCCCATTCTTTAATGGGTCCAAGTGAAGAAACAAACCCATAATTACAAATAACCGCATCAACATCAATGGTTTCGGTTTCTGGACCGCTTACTGTCTTAAGGACAACTTGTTTTATTCCGTTTTCGTCACCAATCAACTCTGCTGGTACATAGGGAGTTTTTACATCAACCTTCGAGCGTAAAAGATTCTCCACACTGTGTTCATGAGCACGGAATTTATCACGACGGTGAACAATGGTTACTTGTTTAGCAATAGGCTCAAGCATTAACGCCCAGTCGACAGCAGAATCCCCGCCGCCAAAGACAACGACGTTTTGTCCTGCGAACAGATGTAAGTCCTCAATAAAGTAATAGAGGTTTTTCTTTTCATACTGCCCTGCGCTTTTCAGCTCCAAACGACGCGGCTGGAATGCCCCGTTTCCAGCTGTAATGATGATTGATTTGCTATAGTGAACTTCTTTATTAGTAGTTAATTTAAAAATGCTGTCTGCTTGTTTTTCTAGCTTCTCAACCGACTGCTCTAGGACTACGGTTGGTTCGAATGTGGCCATCTGTTCTTTCAAATTATTTATTAATTCCTGTGCGCGAATTTTTGGAAAACCAGCCACATCATAAATATATTTTTCCGGATATAGGGCCGATAACTGACCGCCGAGCTGTGGCAAGCTCTCAATGATCTTTACTGACGCTTTTCTCATACCGCCATAAAAGGCCGTAAAAAGACCGGTAGGACCACCGCCGATAATCGTAATATCAAATACTTTTTGATCTTTTTGCACTTAGGATCCCCCCAACGAGTAGTAACAAACTTCTTATCCTATCACAAATAACGCTTAACCCTATATCGCATTTAGAGTATTCAAACAGGAGGAATTTTTGGACTGAATAATTTAGCGGAAATATTTTTATAAATGCTTGAAAATAGAGTGAAAGTAGCATAAGATGTATTGTGAATATATTGTTAAGAAATTGTGACAGAATAAGTACAGTTATGTGAATGAGTCTCTATTCATACTATTCATTTTTTTCTTTAAAATTCCTCACTCGCTTTCTATGTACTTATGGTCATATCTTTTTCTTTATTCCTATTCGTGAATTACATCACATAATTTTTTTCGCTATGTATCGTGAAATATCTCACATACAGCAAATTTCATCTAAGTAAAATAAAATTGGTCATAGCAGTGGAAGATAAGAAAAAGAGCATTTATACAAAAATTAAGATAAAGGTGGAAGTGATCACTTTGAGAAAGCCTAAAGTTGTTATTCTCGGTGCAGGTTACGGCGGACTTCTTACAGCCGTTCGTTTACAGAAGTTAATCGGCGTTAATGAAGCAGATATTGTGTTAGTAAATAAAAATGACTACCATTATGAAACGACATGGTTGCATGAGGCATCTGCTGGTACGCTTCATCATGATAAAGTCCGCTATGATATTCGTGATGTTATCGACCGCAGTAAGGTTGATTTTGTACAAGATACTGTCGTTGAGATTAAAAAAGACGAAAAGAAAGTTGTCCTTGAAAAAGGCGAAGTCGATTATGACTATCTAGTAATTGCCCTTGGCGGTGAACCGGAAACATTCGGTATCAAAGGCTTAAAAGAATATGCATTTGGAATTACCAATGTCAATTCTGCCCGCCAACTACGTGAGCATATTGAATATCAATTTGCAACGTACAATATGGAAGAGGAAAAGAATGATAATCGTCTTTCCATCGTTGTAGGTGGTGCTGGTTTTACTGGTATTGAATTCCTTGGCGAGCTAACAAATCGAATTCCAGAATTGTGTCATGAATATGATGTAGACTTCCATAAGGTGAAAATTTACTGTGTGGAAGCAGCGCCTACTGTATTGCCTGGTTTCGATCCTGAGCTAGTAAATTACGCCGTTTCTACGTTAGAGCGTAAAGGTGTAGAGTTTTTAATTGGTACGGCTATTAAGGAAGCCGTTCCTGGCGGTATTCTTGTCGCAAAAGGCGATGCTGAGCCATATGAAATTAAGGCTGAAACGGTCGTATGGGCTGCCGGGGTCCGTGGTAACTCTGTCATCGAAAAATCAGGATTTGAAGCAATGAGAGGCCGTGTTAAGGTTCAACCAGATTTACGTGTTCCTGGTTTTGATCATGTCTTCATCATTGGTGACAGCTCTCTAGTTATCAATGAAGAAATCAATCGTCCATATCCGCCAACAGCACAAATTGCGATGCAGCAAGCAGAATTAACAGCTAAAAATATTGCTGCTTTAATTCGTAATAAGTCAGAATTAGAAAACTTTACGTTTGATAATAAAGGTACTGTTTGCTCTCTTGGTGAAGATGATGCAATTGGTGTAGTTTTTGGCAAAAAACTTACCGGCGGAAAGGCTTCTTTTATGAAGAAAGTGGTCGATAACCGTGCCCTGTATATGATCGGCGGAGCAGGTATGGTTCTGAAAAAAGGAAAATTCAATCTATTTTAAAGTTGAAAAGTATAAGTACATTGCTAGAGTATTTTTTACAAAAAAGGACAGAGATCATCTGTCCTTTTTTGCTATGATAATAAGAAAGGGTTGAGAATGGAGGGGTTACGTGAATACTCGTGAGAAACGCGGCAAGGTATGGCTGGCTGTTTCCGGACTGGTTAAATCGAGTGATGGAAACTGGCTAGTTGTGAAAAAAAGATATGGCGGCTTAAAAGGCCAATGGTCATTGCCTGCCGGCTTTGTAAACGAAGGGGAAACAGCTGATGAGGCTGTTGTTAGAGAAGTGAAGGAAGAAACAGGTATTGATTGTGCTGTTTTGGGGCTGATGGGGTTAAGAACAGGTGTTATAAAAGGGGAAATCAGCGATAATTTGATTGTGTTTTTACTTGAGCCAATTGGGGAGTTAACCATTACACATCAAGACAATGAGCTGTATGAGGCCAGATTTATTGCTCCACAGGAATTGCTATCCAAAAAGAATACGTCCATTCTGTTACGCTATCTAATCAAGGAAAGCCTAACAGTAATCAAACCGGAGACGAATGGGATTAACCCTGGTGATCAATTTGGTTACACGGCCTATAAATTATTTTTTTAATTTTTAGATAATTTAAGCAACCTTACGGAAATGGAAGATAATCTGACATGTATCCGTTTTCATATGCGATTTTGCGTGAATTTAGCACTTTTCTTTTTCTTGAATCCTTGATATATTATCAGAAAATTAAGTTAATATTAAGGAGGCAGAAAGAAATGACAGTAAAGACGATTGATTCCACAAAAACTTGTGATTTTTGTGATGGTAACGGGTATTTTCAATTAGTTCTAGGCGGTTCGGAAACATGCCCTAACTGTGAGGGGACTGGGAAAAAAGAGATTGCTGATAAATAAAAGAGGTAGCTTCTTTATTGTAAGAGGCTATTTTTTTATTAGAATATAAAAAATTAAACTTTGATTTTGCGTAATCGGGAAAAGTGAAATTAACAAAGTAAAATTTCGCCCTTTGGAACTTGTACGTTTATTCTTGACTCCCCTTTTGACATTAAGTACACTTATGGTTGATGAATAAAGGGGGGAATGTCGGGTGCAGATGAGCATTGTAGTCCTAATCATTTCTATCGTGCTATTTTTTGTATTATTTTTTGGAATCGGTTTTATTCTGAATATGCTCCTAAGAATGTCATGGGTAATGGCAATAGTTTACCCGATTGTAGCCATTTTTATTGTAGATAAGGTGGGATTTTCGGAGTATTTTACAAATAGTAAATACGCCTTTCAAGATCTTTGGTCAAGAATAAGCACGTTAGCAACCGCAGATATTCTCATTTTAATTAGCGGTCTAGCAGGCGCGATTGCCGCTGGTTTTACGATAAAGCTATTACGGAAAAATGGATATCAAATGTTTTAAGACTTTTACGATTGCGTAAAGGTCTTTTTTACTTTTTTGTTACTATTTTTCAGCCTCTATTTGTATATTTCCCTGTGCATTGGGAATGAATATTTTTGGAGGAGTGAAAAATTCAATGGATAAACTGAAAAATTGGACGAAACGATTTGCGATGATTTGCCTATTTATAATGGCATTAGCTGCAACCTTTCAGTCCATTACTGGCGTAAGTGCAAAATCGTTCATCAAGCCCTTTGCGTCGGCGCTTTCGTTTACTAAACCAGTTTCTGGAGCATCAACTCCGTTGCTTGAAGACGCTTTTGATTGGTCCAAATACCCAAAATTTGCAGTGACAGCTACTGGATATACAGCAGGATATGAATCTACTGGGAAAAGCCAGGGTCATCCTGAATATGGAATTACCTACTCAGGTGTAAAAGTGAAACGTGACTTATTTTCAACCGTTGCCGCTGATTTAAACGTTTTTCCAATCGGAACCATTCTATTTATCCCTGGCTATGGATATGGAGTTGTGGCCGATAAGGGAGGCGCGATAAAGGGAAATGAGTTAGACCTTTATTATAAAACGGTGGAGGATGTCTATAAGCAATGGGGTAAAAAGCAGGTGGAGGTCTATGTCGTTCAAAAAGGAAATGGCCATCTAACGGAAGAGGAATTGCAAACATTAAATAATGATAAAACACTCCAGGTATTCCGCCAGCAGTATACAAGCTCTGAAAAAAGATAACTCTAATATGAAAAGGCAGGCCATGTGCCTGCTTTTTATGTTTGAAAAAATGTTTAGATTATCGAAGTAAATGATTTTTTTCGATATAATGTAGTAGTATATTACGGAGGTGAAAAACATGTTTCATGTAAAAAAAGAGTTAGATTTATCCGAGATCAACGAGGGCTTAGTTGTCGGTTTATTTGAAAAACCTGAAAAATTTACTGGGGTATTAGCTGGTTTAGATGAAAAGTTTGATGGGCAGCTAACAGAACTAGTAAAGGCGGGGGATCTTTCTGCTAAGCTAAAAAACATAACTAAAGTACATAGTTTTGGGAAAATTGCTGCAAAACGAATCTATTTTGTGGGTCTAGGGAAAGAAAAGGATTTATCCTTTGATAAGCTTCGAGAAGCTTTTGGAAGGCTGTTTAAGCAGTTAAAGCTAAATAAGCAGGAGGAAACAGCTGTTTATTTAGATACGTTTGTGACAGAAGAACTGGATAGTTTGGATGCAGCTCATGCGTTGGGTGAAGCGGTGGCGCTTGCGACGTATCAATTTGATGGGTATAAACAAAAATCCAATGAGCCGGAGAAAAGACTTGAGAATGTTACCGTGTATGGAGCTGGCGCTGAGGAAGAGGATGTACAAGCATCTTTAACGGTTGGTTATGCGTTTGGAAAGGGAACCAACTCCGCCCGCACGCTTGTTAATACTCCAGGTAATTTACTTACGGCTACTGATTTGGCCAATTATGCTGCAGAACTGGCAGCTAAATACGACTTTGAAGTCGAAATTCTCGAAAAAGCAGAGATTGAGAAGTTAGGAATGGGGGCGTTCCTTGCCGTTAATAAAGGGTCTGTAGAGCCTCCTAAAATGATTGTCTTAAAATATCAAGGAAAAGAGGATTGGACCGATGTTATTGGTCTGGTTGGAAAAGGGATTACCTTCGATACAGGCGGTTATTCGATTAAAACGAAGGCTGGAATTGTTGGGATGAAAACCGATATGGGAGGAGCTGCTGCAGTTCTTGGTGCCATGGAAATTATCGGTGAAATTAGACCAGAGCAAAACGTTGTCGCGGTTATTCCTTCCACCGATAATATGATCTCGGGTGGAGCCTTTAAACCAGATGATGTTATTACCTCTATGAATGGTAAAACAATCGAGGTCTTAAACACAGATGCAGAAGGGCGTCTTGTTTTAGCCGATGCGGTTACATATGCTAAACACCATGGGGCTAATTATTTAGTCGATGTGGCTACCTTAACAGGCGGGGTCATTACTGCACTTGGTTTGCATACTACCGGAGCAATGACCAATCATGATGGTTTGTATGAACAAGTGTTAGAGGCTTCTGTTGAGGCAGGAGAGCAAATGTGGCTCTTGCCGTTGTTTGAGACGGAAAAAGAACGTGTGCGCAATAGTAAAGTTGCCGATTTAAATAATTCTCCTGGTAGTGAGGGACACGCCCTTGTAGCGGGTGCGTTTATTGGTGAATTTACGGAAGGTACGCCATGGGTCCATTTAGATATTGCCGGAACAGCCACTTCATCTAAGGATTATGACCTTGGTCCAGCCGGGGCAACCGGTGTCATGGCTCGTACCCTTGCATTGTTTGTGGAACGCTTTGAGCCAATTGAAAAATAGAAGGTGAAGCTGCCGAGGAAGATCCGGCAGCTTTTATAGTGTGGAAAGAAACTTATGAGGATAGGAATTTCCCCGCCATGGTAAAAAGGATACCGAACCGGTCAAAATAAAAAGGAATTGTGCTCGCTATGGTAAAAAGGAAATCGAGCCGGTCAAAATAAAAAGGAATTGTGCCCGCTATGGTAAAAAGGAAGCCGAGCCGGTTAAAATAAAAAGAATTGTACCCACTATGCGTAAAAGGAAAGCCGAACCGGTCAAAATAAAAAGGAATTGTACCCGCAATGGTAAAAAAGGAAGCCGAGCCGGTCAAAATAAAAAGGAATTGTACCCACTCTGCGTAAAAAGAAAGCCGAACCGGTCAAAATAAAAAGGAATTGTACCCGCAATGGTAAAAAGGAAGCCGAGCCGGTCAAAATAAAAAGGAATTGTACCCGCCAAGGTAAAAAAGAAGCCGAACCGGTCAAAATAAAAAGGAATTAGGATAAGAACGAATGAATCTGCCCGCATAAGTGTGCCACGGAACAAAACGAAGAGGTTCCCAAAGAGTTACCTCATTAAGATGAAGGCTAAAGTGCAGCCTTCTCGCCGGCCCGTCTGTAGCTTTATGCCCCTGGCCAAGGCGCCTCCGCTTTCGGTTTTCCTTTATCTCAGTCAAAGCGCTCCAGGCCATACGCCGCTAAACGGGCGCTTCCGCTTTTCTTTGAGAATTGTCTAGCTCCAGCGCACAGCGGCTAGTGTCCTTCGCTCTTTTCCCTACGATAAGTCAACATCGAATCGCTAACGCTCTTCGTGTTGTCTAGCTCCGGCGCCTAGGGGCTCGGGGTCATAAGCCAATCCGTCAAGAAGGCTAAAGTGCAGCCTTCTCGCCGGCTTGTCTTATGCCTGTCGCCCCTGGTCAAGGCGCCTCCGCTTTCCGGATTTCCTTTATCTCAGTCAAAGCGCTCCAGGCCATACGCCGCTAAACGGGCGCTTCCGCTTTTCTAATTGCCCACTCCAAACCCAGTGTTTTCGCATATGAAATAGTGTAGGCAAGTATAGAAAAAGGAGGTAATAAGATATGTACCCATATCAAAGCCCGTACCCAGTACAGGATCAACGATTTATCGGTCTTGGCTGGCCATTAGCGATCGGTGGACTTAGCTTTTTAGGAGGCTTACTTGGTGGAGGATTAGGAGCATCTTTTGGGGCTCGGCCATTCTATGGTGGTTATGGATTTGGCGGATACCCTGGATTCGGCGGATACCCTGGATTTGGTGGTCCAGGATTTGGTGGTCCAGGATTTGGGGGTCCTGGATTCGGATACCCTGGTTTTTATTAAACTCACATTAAAAACAGCTCTTGCAGCTGTTTTTTTCTTTTCTTCATTTCAAAAGTTAAAGGAATATGAACAAAAGTGAAGAATAGGTTAATATGTAATCAGAATATGGACCGGAGGGGTAAGATGATTAAGGATACACTAATTGAAGCGCTCGGGATTGAAATTACGCAAATTGAACCAGGGAAAGTTGTAGCAGTCATGCCAGTTGATCACCGTACAAAACAGCCATTTGGATTGCTTCATGGAGGAGCATCCGTGGCCTTAGCAGAGACAGTTGCAAGCCTTGGAGCCTATGAACTGGTTGATAAAGAAACAGAAGCAGTTGCCGGATTGGAGATCAATGCTAATCATGTCCGCCCGAAAACAGACGGAATTGTTACGGCAGTGGGCACCATCTTGCATCAGGGGAAAACAACCATGGTCTGGGATATTAAAATCACAGATGAACAAGACCGTCTCATCTGTGTATCTAGATGTACGATGGCCGTTATTAAACTTAGAAAATAATTTGTCTTTCCAGAGAATGGTTTTTCCATTCTTTTTTGTATTGATTTGTACAAAAATTTAAAAAACTCTGATGTGATTCATGTTATAATGAAAAATATAAAAAAATAGAAAAAAAGCACAATTTTTTGTACAGGTATCTTTATATAATGGTAGTAAGATGGAAATAGCAAAAGGTGGTGAATGAATTGAGAACCAAGAAACAATATTTATTTATTGATTTTGAGTTTACAATGCCAGAGAGAAATGTTCGTATGAGGGATTTTTTCGCGGAAATTATTGAAGTTGGAATTGTTGCCGTGACAGATGACCAAGTTACCGAACAATTTTCTTCCTATGTAACTCCGTTAAAATTTCCGAGATTATCCGAACGCTGCAAATCATTCTTACATATTACGCAGCAACAGGTTGATAGGGGATTAACCATTTACGAGCTGATTAAGAAATTGGCGGAATTCAATAAGGATAATGTTGACACAACCATCGTTACCTGGGGAAACATGGATATGAAGGTACTGCGGCAAAATTGCTTGATGGCGGGAGTTGCTTTCCCGTTTAATGGAGCGGAATTAGATTTATCAATGGAATATAAACGCTTCTTTGGCGACCAAAACCAAACAGGTCTTTGGAAAGCTGTTCAGGAATATGGGAAAGAAGGGACAGGCAAACATCACCGGGCATTAGATGATGCCTTGACTACCTATAACATATTCAAACTAGTCGAAAAGGATAAACGCTATTTGGAAAAACCAAAACCAACCACCATTGGTGACAGAATTGATTTTTCAAAGCTATTAAATGAATTCGCATAAAAGGCCAAATCATTCAAACTGATTTGGCCTTTATTATTTGCGTGACCAGAGCGCTTGCGCCTTTCTTACAACTTATAATCCTTTTGTAATGATTCTAAGGCACGAAGACTCATGTCCGCCCATTCTGAATGGGCTTCTGCCAATTCATTTCTCATCTTTTCTATAGCTTCTTTTAAAGACACTTGGTAATCAGGAATCTCGCCCTCAAACAGTTTCACCATTTGTTTAGGAATATTCGTCTGCTCCCTGTAGCTAAGAGCTTTTCGCTCATGAAACATGTGGACGTCCGCATCCTTTGGATGGTGGAGGTCACCTTGCATTGGATGTTTCACCACTGCCAACACCCGGACTAAGTAATGCTGTGGGCGTATTTCTGTGATTTCGCCGATATACTTCCCCGTTTTATAAATCCCTGTAACTACATTGCCAACTTGTAATTCTGTCACATTAACCACCCCTTATGTATAAAAATTTCTTGATTCCACTACTTCATTATGACTAAATTAAAAACATAGTGCAAAAAGTTTAAAGTGACAAAATGGAGGGATGATAAAAATGAGCAAGAAATGGCCATTTATATTGATTTTTATAACGATTGTTCTTATGTTGGCTGCATGTGGGACAAGCCAGAAGAAAGAGGATGAAGCTACGACAATCAAAAAGACTGCATCGCCAAAAACAGAACAAAAGGAAGGAGCAAAACAAGTGACAGATACAATTTTTCCGCAGCTTTCAACAGAGGTAGCTGAAAATGAAAAACTAGTTGAAATGGAAACGTCAATGGGTACGATTAAAATTAAACTATTTCCAAAGTATGCACCAAAGGCTGTCGAAAACTTTGTTAAGCACAGTCAGGAGGGGTACTATGATGGATTGATTTTTCACCGGGTAATTAAGGACTTTATGATCCAAGGCGGCGACCCAGAGGGGAACGGAACCGGTGGTGAAAGTATTTGGGGCAATCCGTTTGAGGACGAATTCTCTAATAATCTTTTCAATCTTCGCGGTGCCTTATCGATGGCAAATGCCGGAGCCAATACGAATGGGAGTCAGTTTTTTATTGTTCAAAAAACATCATTGGACCCTTCTATGAAAGGGGAAATGGATAAGGCTGGCTATCCCAAGGAAATTATCGATGCCTATGATAAAAATGGCGGTACACCATGGTTAGATCACCGTCATACCGTTTTTGGCCAAGTAATTGAGGGAATGGACATTGTTGATAAAATTGCAGATACAAAAGTAGATGCAAAGGATAAACCAGAACAAGATGTCGTGATCAAAGAAATTAAGGTATTAAAATAACCAAATAAATGAAGACAGGTTCAATATTGGTACAGATTCTTTTTTGTTGCTATAATAAAGTGAACTTGCTTAGCGGCCTTAAAAGAAAGGGAGAAGATAAATGTTTCTGCCATCTGTATTAGGATTATTTTTGTATTTTCCTGAAGACAAAAGAGAATACATTCCTGCTGCGATCACGTGTGTTATTTTTTTAATTGGTGCATTAATAACCATGCGTATCATTATCAAAATTTCCAACCGGGAAGCGCTAAAAACAAAAGATTTAGAAGAACAAATAAACAAGAATCAAACGACACAAAGGAACAGTTAATCGTACTGTTTCTTTTTTTTAAGCTTTTATCTTTCACGCTTCTAGCATAACTTAAGGAACGAATGCCAATACTAATCCCAAAATGTCCAAACTGGGGAGGAACATATGAAGAAAAGCTGGATATTTATCCCGCTTCTCCTGCTTTCAGGCTGTATGGAAAAGGAAGTTAAGCAGTTAGATGTAAAAATGTATAATCCATCAGGAGATTCACTAGGAACGATCACACTTGCAGAGCAGTCCAGCGGTGTGAAAATGACTGTTGATCTAACAGGACTTCCCACAGGAGAACATGCCATACATATACACGAAACCGGAAAGTGTGAAGCCCCTGATTTCAAATCGGCGGGTAACCATTTCAATCCTGAAAATAAAGAGCACGGTCTTCTACATCCAAAAGGGGCTCATGCAGGGGACCTGCCAAATTTAATTGTCGAGGATGACGGGTCTGTCAAAGCTGATTTAATGGCGCCTAATGTTACCTTGGAAAATGGAAATAAATCACTTTTTACTAAAGAAGGTACTTCCATTGTGGTTCATGAAGGAAAAGATGATGGGATGACCCAGCCAGCAGGAGATTCGGGGAACAGAATTGCCTGCGGTGAAATTTCTAAAGATAAACAGACAGGACAAAAAAAGGCACAGGACGAAAAGAAATAGGCTACAAGCTATCCCGAGCAAGAAGTTATTTTTTTATATTCTCATAGGTATCTATCTAAGCTTATCCAAAAAGTGGTACATACACTAGTAGGGAGAATGCAAGGAGGCGATCTTATGGAAAAAAGACAATTTGGCGGATTTTCAGGACAAATGGGCTATCCGCAGATGGGAGGCTACCCGCAGATGGGAGGCTATCCGCAGATGGGAGGCTATCCGCAAATGGGAGGTCATTCGCAAATGGGAGGCTATCCGCAGATGGGAGGCTATCCGCAAATGGGAGGTCATTCGCAAATGGGAGGCTATCCGCAGATGGGAGGCTATCCGCAAATGGGAGGTCATTCGCAAATGGGAGGCTATCCGCAGATGGGAGGCTATCCGCAAATGGGAGGTCATTCGCAAATGGGAGGCTATCCGCAGATGGGAGGCTATCCGCAGATGGGGGGCTATCCGCAAATGGGAGGTCATTCGCAAATGGGAGGCTATCCGCAAATGGGAGGCCATTCGCAAATGGGGGGCCATTCGCAAATGGGGGGCCATTCGCAAATGGGTGGACACTCGCAAATGGGTGGTCATTCGCAAATGGGTGGACACTCGCAAATGGGTGGGCACCCGCAAATGATGGGCGGTCAACAGCAAATGGGCTTTCCTCAAGGAATGGGCGGATCTATGCAGGGGCACACATCAACTTCTTTCGGCCAGCGGAAAAAGAATAAATAAACATTAACAAATAGCGAAAGAAGATCCTGTTCTTTAGAGATAAGGGACGGCTCTTCTTTTTTGCTTGCTTTCATTTAAGTATTTATAGACAATGAATACATCATTTAAAATCGTTACGGGGTGTTTTTCTAATGCAAGCTAAACTATATTATCAAGACGCGTACATACAAACCTTTTCCGCACGTATTCTCAAGCAGGATATCGATGAAACGGGCAAACATTATGCAGTCCTCAACCAGACGGCCTTTTATCCAACCGGAGGCGGGCAGCCACATGATGTCGGTCTAATCGCAGACAGTCCCGTTGATAATGTTGAAGAAGTGAACGGTGAAATTCGGCACTATCTTAAGGCGCCAATACAGCTATCAGAATCTGATGTGAGCTGTACCATTGATTGGGAAAGAAGATTCGATCATATGCAGCAGCATGCAGGACAACATATCTTGTCGGCGGCTTTTGACCATTTATTTGGCTATAAAACGGTAGGCTTTCATATGGGACCTGAAAACCTAACCATAGACTTAGAAACGGAAGTATTGACAAAGGAGGAAGCAAGAAAAGCGGAAGAGCTTGCCAACCAAATAATCTTAGAGAATCGGCCCATTGAAATAAAATGGGTAACAGAGGAAGAGTTGTCCCAGTATGATTTAAGGAAAGAAACAAAGGTAAAAGAAGATATACGGCTTGTGATTATCCCGGACTTTGACTATAATGGCTGCGGCGGAACACACCCAAAATCTACCGGTGAGGTAAGTGCCGTTAAGATTTTAGATTGGGAAAAACAACGAAAAAATACCCGGATTCAATTTTCCTGCGGTTTGCGTGTGATCCGAAAGCTTGGGGATAAACAAAACGTGTTACTGCAATTAACCAATCACTTGAATGCGCCAGAAAAAGACCTGGAGCAGGCAGTCATTCGTTTGTTAGAAAATCAGAAACAGCTGACCCAAGCACTTGAACAGGCAAAAGAATCCTTACTTCAATATGAAGCAAAGGAATTGGCAGGAAAGGGTCAGACAGTGATTACTAAGGTTTTTGAGAACAGGACGGTTCAAGAGCTACAGAAACTCGCCCGTTTAATTGTATCAGATCATGAAAACAGTCTGGTGTTTTTTGTTGCAACGAATGGGACTCGGTTGCAAGTGGTTTGTGCAAAAGGGAAAGCGAGAACCGAAAATATGAAAAAACTGATCGGTGAGATTTTACCGGTGATAGATGGTAAAGGCGGCGGGAATGATTCCTTTGCCCAAGGTGGCGGAGAGGCTGCCCTGCCTGGCGAGCAAATCCTAGATAAGCTAGTGACCTTGGTGAACTAATCCCGAATTATTTTGGTAGAATCGTTTGTATAACAGGATGGAGGAGAAATATGCGCGAAGAGGTAAAGATCAACCTGCAATATGTAGACGTCTTGAATCAATGGGATCCTTTTCACATAAAAAATGGCGATTATGATCCGGAAATTGCTGATACCATCCAAGCTGTTCATGAACTGGATGACCCGTTGAAGTTAGCAAAGCGAATCCAAGCTATTTATGAGTTTTCATTTGAAAAAATAATCTCGATAGATGAATGTCGTCGAATCGCTACAGATTTATTAGTGATTAAAGCAAATCAATCTTGCTCCTTGTAAGACACTTCTTGAAGGACGGAGCCTGAATAGAGGATAAAAAAAGAGGACAACCTGATGGATTGTCCTCTCAAAAAGGGGGGAATACTAGAAAGCTTATAATTAAAGTTTTTCCAGTTACCCCATTTTTATACAGTAAAAATGAATCAAAATAAAAAAACCGCAAAAATATACCTTTTTAAATATTTTATACCATTAAGGGTTCACAGAGGTGCTTTGCTGTAATAGTTCTGATGCAGGTATATCCAGAACAGTGGATAATTTTAAGATTGTCTGATTACTTGGAATTTGTTCCCCAGATTCATATTTTGCAATTGTCTGCGTTCCCACTCTTATCTTTTGAGCGAGTTCCTCTTGAGTCATATTAAGCATTTGACGGCCCATTTTAATCGTTTGCCCAATTGAATTCATACCGTTCACCTCATCTTAAAAAGATATTTTCTCCCTATTATTATATCATGGTAATCCTCCCCACTCCTTATACATTCATGAATTTTATGTTAAGTTGTTAAAATAGCAGCGCTGGATTCTGGCTAATTTGAAAAGGTTTTTTGATTAAAGTCATTGTTTATGGTATAATATTTTAATGCGTATATAGTGGAAAAATAAATTATTTATTTAGGAGTGTTTTCATGACAGAAAGAATTGAAGTTGGAAGTATTTTAACAGGTAAGGTAACCGGAATTCAACCATACGGAGCGTTTGTTGCATTAGATGAAAATACACAAGGTCTTGTTCATATTTCTGAAATCACACACGGTTATGTAAAGGATATCAATGAGCATCTAAAAGTTGGAGATGAAATTAAGGTTAAAGTCTTATCAATAGATGAAGCAGCAGGAAAAATCGGTCTTTCAATCCGTGCTACTGAAGAAGCACCTGTGCAACAGGCTGCTAAGCCGAAGAAACCGCGTAAACGTACTGCGGCAGCGATTATTCCTGAAGCTGAAGGACAACAAGGTTTTAATACCTTAAAAGATAAGCTTCAAGAGTGGATTGACCAATCTTCCCGTGAAGATCTAATTAAAAAGTAAGTAAAACATAAGCCTGGTTCAAAACTAATTTCTTTAGTTTGTACCAGGCTTGTTTTTTAGGGAAATATAGGAATGGACGCCGGCCACATTAAAAAAATAACTTTTAAAAAATGTTCATTCTTGATAAAACCTCGGCTACAATAGAAGTATCTATACATAAAAGTCAAAAATCAAATGGAGGAAATAACATGGATACTAAAAACAGCTCAAGTGAATTGATCGAGCAAACAGAGAAGTATGGTGCCCATAATTATCATCCACTGCCAATTGTGATTTCCCACGCTGAAGGGGTTTGGGTGGAAGACCCTGAGGGCGGCAAATACATGGATATGCTAAGTGCCTACTCTGCCCTTAATCAGGGCCACCGCCACCCTAAGATTATCCAAGCGTTAAAAGACCAAGCAGATAAGGTTACCTTAACTTCTCGTGCCTTTCATAACGACCAGCTGGGTCCATGGTATGAAAAAGTATGCCAATTGACGAACAAAGACATGGTACTGCCGATGAATACTGGTGCAGAGGCGGTTGAAACGGCTGTTAAGGCAGCAAGACGCTGGAGTTATGATGTCAAAGGATTAGCCGAAGACCAAGCTGAAATCATTGCTTGCGTTGGGAACTTTCATGGAAGAACGATGACGGCGGTCTCCCTATCGTCTGATGCTGAATATAAGCGCGGTTTTGGCCCCATACTGCCTGGTATCAAGTTAATCCCATATGGAGATTTAGAGGCGCTCAAAGCAGCCATTACTCCCAATACGGCCGCTTTTTTAATTGAGCCAATCCAGGGGGAGGCTGGAATCATCATTCCGCCTGAAGGCTTTATGAAGGCGGCATTTGATGTTTGTAAAGAAAACAATGTCCTTTTCATTGCGGATGAAATCCAAGCCGGCTTAGCACGCACTGGTAAAATGTTTGCCTGTGAGTGGGAGGGGATTGAACCGGATATGTATATCCTCGGTAAAGCCCTGGGCGGAGGCGTTTTTCCGATCTCTTGTGTGGTTGCCGATAAAGAAATCTTAGGGGTATTCAATCCGGGCTCACACGGATCGACCTTTGGGGGAAATCCAATGGCCTGCGCTGTTTCGATAGCGGCACTTGATGTTCTTGTAGATGAAAAGCTTGCCGAAAAATCATTGGAGCTTGGCGAGTACTTTATCAATAAATTGAAAGCCATCCACAATCCAAAGATAAAGGAAGTGCGCGGCCGAGGTTTATTTATTGGGGTTGAATTGACAGAATCAGCCCGGAAGTATTGTGAACAACTAAAAGAATTTGGTTTATTATGCAAAGAAACCCATGAAACAGTCATTCGTTTTGCGCCGCCGCTGGTCATCACAAAAGAAGAATTAGACTGGGCTATTGAACGGATTAACAAAGTACTGGGATAATCACGAAAATAACTAGGGGTGCCAACATGGTGACGATTGATGAGGATACAGTGGCTGCAGATCATTTAAATCTTCTTACATCAACAAAAATAGTAATACATGATGCCTTAAAAAAGCTCGGATATCAAGAGGATATGTTTCATCTTTTAGAGGAACCATTGAAATCAGTCACCGTCCGAATTCCCGTCCGAATGGATGACGGTTCCACGAAGGTCTTTAAAGGCTTCCGGGCCCAGCATAGTGATGCGGTCGGACCAACGATGGGAGGAATCCGCTTCCATCCAAAAGTAACAGAGGATGAAGTAAAGGCCTTATCGATGTGGATGAGCATAAAATGCGGAATATGTGACCTGCCATTTGGCGGCGGCAAGGGCGGGATCATTTGTAATCCACGGACCATGTCTTTTGGAGAGTTGGAGCGGTTAAGCCGCGGGTATGTCCGGTCCATCAGCCAAATGGTCGGACCAACTAAGGATATTCCTTCCCCCGAACTCTATACGAATTCGCAAATTATTGCTTGGATGTTTGATGAATACAGCCGTCTTCGGCAAAACGACTCCCCTGGCTTTATCACAGGAAAACCTTTGGTGCTCGGCGGGTCTAGGGGCTCGGAAAAAGCTGGAGCAAAAGGGATAACCATTTGTATTGAGGAAGCAGCCAAGCGGCGTGGAATCCCGCTCAAAGGAGCGCGGGTTATTGTTCAGGGCTTTGGTAATGCTGGTGGGTATGTCTCCCAGTTCTTACATGACGCAGGTGCAATCATAATCGGTATATCCGATGTTTATGGTGCAATTTATGACCCAGATGGTTTAGATATCAATTATCTCCTCGATCGCCGCGATAGCTTTGGAACCATAACCACGCTCTTTGATCGTGTGATGCCAAACGAAGAGCTCCTTTTAAAGGATTGTGATATTTTAGTGCCGGCCGCCATTTCTAATCAAATAACGGCTGAAAATGCCTATAATATTAAAGCGAAAATAGTGGTAGAGGCAGCAAGCGGACCAACCACGCTGGAGGCGACAGCTATTCTTCGAGAGCGGGGTATTTTGCTTATTCCTGATGTCTTAGCAGGAGCCGGAAGTGTTACTGTCTCCTATATCGAATGGGTACAAAACAATCAAGGACTGTATTGGGATGAGGAAGAAATAGAAGAGAAATTGCGTGAAAAAATCATCCAAGCCTTCGATCGAATTTATGAACTTGCAGAAAGCCACCATATAAATATGCGCCTTGCTGCGTATATGGTGGGAATAAAAAAACACGCAGAAGCGTCCCTTTTTAGAGGCTGGGTCTAAATATTCCTTGTATCGTCCATCGATACAGGGAATTTTTTTTGTAAGCGAGGAAAAAATATAATTTTGTAATGGTCAAATGTCACCGTTTTAGTGTGTTTTTTAAGAATTCGAGAGTACGACAGATAAGACGGAGTCATAACCTTCGAAGGGAAAAGGAATCGGGCGCTACGACAGATAAGACCGAGTCATAACCTTCGAAGGGAAAAGGAATCGGCTGCTACGACAGATAAGACCGAGTCATAACCCCGAAAGGCCAAGTTGATCGAGAGCTACACAGATAAGAAATACTTTAAGCTCCCGGAAGGCCGCAAACCAGTTTTTTTGCAAAATCAATCATAATAACTAATAATAGTAAATGAAAAGGAAGGTGTTTATCTGTGGAGAACTTTACATTTTTAAATCCAACAAAATTAATTTTTGGAAAAGGCCAGCTTGATCAATTAAAAACAGAAATCCCTCAATATGGCAATAAAGTGTTACTTGTTTATGGTGGGGGCAGTATTAAGAAAAGCGGACTCTATAATCAAGTTACCGCCATTTTAGACGAAATCGGAGCTCAAGTTTTTGAACTATCAGGTGTGGAACCGAATCCGCGCATTTCAACCGCTAGAAAAGGTGTTGAAATCTGTAAACAAGAAGGGATTGAGTTTCTATTAGCAGTAGGTGGCGGCAGTGTCATTGACTGCACAAAGTTAATTGCTGCTGGTGCTAAATACGATGGAGATCCGTGGGACATCGTCGTTAGAAAGGCTACTGCACGTGAAGCTCTGCCATTTGGAACTGTTTTAACACTTGCAGCGACAGGTTCCGAGATGAATTCCGGCTCCGTTATTACCAATTGGGAAACCAATGAGAAATACGGCTGGGGAAGTGCTGTCACATTCCCGAAATTTTCAATCCTTGATCCAGTTAATACCTTTACCGTTCCTAGAAACCAAACCATTTATGGCATGGTCGATATGATGTCACATGTGTTTGAACATTACTTCCATCTTGAAGAAAATACACAGTTTCAGGACCGCATGTGTGAATCATTGCTCATTACCGTAATGGAAACAGCTCCAAAGCTACTGGCAGACCTTGAAAACTATGAACATCGTGCAACGATTCTGTATGCCGGCACCATGGCTTTGAACGGCATGGTAAACATGGGCTATCATGGTGATTGGGCAACCCACAATCTAGAACACGCAGTATCGGCGGTTTATGATATTCCTCATGGCGGCGGATTAGCAATTCTTTTCCCACACTGGATGGAGCATAATTTAAGTGTAAAACCAGAGCGTTTTAAACAGCTGGCGGTTCGAGTGTTTGGCGTAAATCCAGAAGGCAAGACTGCCGAGGAAGCAGGTCTGGAAGGTATTCGGAAGCTTCGTGAATTTTGGAACAGTATTGAAGCTCCTGCCCGCCTAGCGGATTATGATATTGATGATAGCAAGCTTGAGCTTATGGCTGATCGTGCGATGGTGAATGGCGAATTTGGTAACTTTAAAAAGTTAAACCGTGACGACGTACTAGCCATTTACCGGGCATCTTTATAAAAGTAGTAAATTGTCGAAAATGGGTGCGCTTTCACGAGCTGAGGTTTCTTGATAATTTCCTCAAGCTTAGGTAAAGTGATAACTGAAAATAAAATAATGGAGGATCACTACATGACACACGTTCGTTTTGATTACTCGAAGGCCCTCTCCTTTTTTGGAGAACATGAACTTACATATTTACGCGATGCGGTAAAAGTGGCCCATCATTCTCTTCACGAGGGTACTGGAGCAGGAAATGACTTTTTAGGCTGGATTGAATTGCCTACTAACTATGACAAGGAAGAATTCGCACGAATTCAGAAATCAGCTGAGAAGATTAAATCTGATTCAGACGTTCTGCTTGTAATTGGTATCGGTGGATCGTATCTTGGTGCACGGGCTGCGATTGACATGCTTTCGCACAGCTTTTACAACGCACTTCCAAAAGAAAAACGCAGCAATCCACAAATCATTTTTGTCGGAAACAGCATTAGCTCAACTTACATGCACGATGTGATCGACCTGCTTGATGGGAAAGACTTTTCAATTAACGTCATCTCAAAATCAGGAACGACTACAGAACCAGCAATCGCTTTCCGTATTTTCCGTAAGCTTCTTGAAGAGAAATACGGTGTCGAGGAAGCTCGTAAACGCATTTACGCGACTACTGACAAAGCAAGAGGAGCACTTAAAACTTTAGCAACAGAAGAAGGCTACGAGTCCTTTGTGATTCCGGATGATGTTGGCGGACGCTATTCTGTATTAACAGCTGTAGGTCTTTTACCAATTGCTGTATCTGGTGCAGATATTGACAAGATGATGGAAGGTGCACGTCAAGCACAAAATGATTTTGGCCAGTCTGAAATCGAAGAGAATCCAGCCTACCAATATGCAGCTGTGAGAAATGTCCTTTACAATAAAGGAAAAACGATTGAAATGCTCATTAACTATGAACCAGGCTTACAGTATTTTAATGAATGGTGGAAGCAATTGTTTGGTGAAAGTGAAGGGAAAGACCAAAAAGGTATTTACCCATCTTCAGCAAACTACTCAACTGACCTTCACTCATTAGGACAATATGTTCAAGAAGGACGACGTGATCTATTTGAAACCGTTGTGAAAGTAGACAAGCCTCGCCATGAGCTAACCATTGAAGCCTTTGAAAATGACTTAGATGGTCTTAACTATCTAGAAGGAAAAAGCATTGACTTTGTGAATAACAAAGCTTTTGAAGGAACAATGCTTGCCCATACAGATGGCGGTGTGCCGAACTTAATCGTTTCCATCCCTGAAATGAATGAGTATACATTTGGTTACCTTGTTTACTTCTTTGAAAAAGCTTGCGCGATGAGCGGCTACCTCCTTGGTGTGAATCCATTTGATCAACCGGGAGTAGAGGCTTACAAAGTCAATATGTTTGCCCTATTAGGCAAGCCAGGCTTTGAAGAAAAGAAAGCAGAACTTGAGAAACGCCTGTAAATAATTTTTCCAAGAGTGCTGATGCCATTTTGCATCAGCGCTCTTTTATTTGGGGAAACTAACCCTATTCAAAAGGGGGGAAGTTTTTATGCTAGAAATCCAATCCAAAGTAGAAGGAAAACAATTTGACCTCTATAAGCTCGAGCAAAAATTAAAACCAATCGGCTATACAATTGGCGGTAATTGGGATTATGACCATGGAGCATTCGACTATAAACTAAATGACGAAGAAGGTTATCAGTTTCTAAGGGTTCCATTTACGGCTGTCGATGGCGAACTGGATACAAGAGGTTGTACCGTCGAGATTGGCCGGCCATTTCTTCTGGCCCATCAATACGAATATGGAATTGATGAGCACGGTGATACTGGTAATTTTTCAGCTTCCTTAAATCAATTTCAAGCTCCGATTGATAAAGATGCAGATATTCCTACTCGATATGTCGATAGAGGAAAAAGATTAGTGGCTGAATTAGAAAATGCCCTCTTATCAAGCGAATAACTACTTAAATGTCAATAATTGGTCGTGTTCTTCAATTTCAAAAGAGTGCGGGGGATTAAGGATTGTGTCATCCCCCCTTTTTAATCCGATTAATAACAAGCCATCCTCCATCAGTTCAAGACCTATTTCCCTGAACCCTCTCCCAATATCGGCTCTTTTGACAGGATTAGTGAAGAGCCTGCTTTCCTGCAGCTGGTTAATAACATTTAATAATAGACCGTCCCCAGTTGAATGGAGACTATTTATCATGAAGACACTTGTTAACTTATTAGACTGGATCACCTCATCTGCTCCAGCACGCTTTGCATTCACTACTTGTTCAGCGGTCAAAATTTCTATGATACATTTTACTTCGGAGCATAGGCCCTTAATCGTCAGTAATGTTAAGATGCTGTTCATATCTGCTTGAAGTTCATCGTTCCCCCGGTCAGCCGTAATGAGTACCTTTTCCGCATTTTTAATATCACTTTTTACAATCGTATCATCCACATGGCCTTTTCCTTGGATAAAATGGACAAATCTTGATTTAACGGGATTTGCTTCGAGTGTTTCATCAATTAAGACGATCATTTGCTGTTTATTTGCACTAGTAAGCTTATGGATTAGTTCTTTTGACCGCTCATTCCAGCCGATGATAATCATATGTCCTGACCCTTTAAAAGCGATTTTTCCCTCAGAAAGGGCATCTTGTTTGGTAACAGCCGCAGCAGCTAGTGTCCCAAAATAAGAGGAGACAAAAGCCACTCCAAATAGGATTAATAGTAAGGCAGTTAATCTGCCAAAAAATGAATGTGGCACATAATCACCGTATCCAACAGTGGAGGCCGTGATAATCGCCCACCAAATCCCATCAAAGATTGTTGGAAAGGTGTCAGGCTCTAAAAAGTGTATGGAAATCCCGAATGATAGAAACACCAATAAAGCCATCATTAGGATACGGACTAGAAGCGGCAAGCGTAAAAAGCCTATATATACTCTGTTTGGCATAACTGGCACCTCGTTTCTGTACTAACTATTATGGTCAAAAGAAGGAAGTCTCATAATCTCTTGCCACTTAAGACACATGGATCACCCCTAAAAAATGGGGGATTTTTTGTTTTTTTGGAATAATTTTCAACCCATCAGTAAATTTTAAAATGGAAGAACTCTAGAATATAGGGGTGTAGAAGAGTGGTTATTGAAACGAAAAAGGAGCGCAGCTTAATCCTTTTCGCTTTAATTGTGATTGCGGTCTACCTCTCTCCGCTATTCATTTTGCAGGAAAATGCCCATATCCGGGTTCATGATAATCTGGACTCAAATTTAGCCTGGTATAAGGTATTAGCAAGAAGTGGAGAAATGTTTGGCAGTGTGAATGCAGTGATTCCGCAAATTATCAATGGACAATTATCGAGAAATGCTTTTGGTACCGAATATAGTGTGATTGTCTGGTTATATGCGCTTTTCCCAACCATGATTGCCTATGGGATTAGCCAAGCACTAACAAGGGTTGTTGCATTCTTTGGTATGTATTTATTGCTTCGAGATCATCTAATGCCAAGTAATAAATGGCTTGTTATAAAAGTTGGCAGTGCCCTTGCTTTTGCCTTAACTCCTTTTTGGCCGTCAGGGATGCTAAGCACATTAGGGATGCCGTTAGCCCTTTGGGCATTTCTCAATATCCGTAAGCACCAGGATACATGGAAGGACTATCTTGTGCTTACCTTAATTCCTTTGTATGCAAGCATTGTCTTAGGCTTTTTCTTTTTTCTAAGCGCGATGGGCATTTTCTGGCTATGGGATTGTTTGCGTGGAAAGGGATGGAACCTGCGCTTTTTATTTGCGATTAGTTATATGACTGGGATTTTTATGCTGGTGGAGTATCGGTTGATTTATTCGTTTATGTTCTCCTCTGAACCCAATAGCCGGGATGAATACTTCCATGCCCATCTTCCATTTTGGGGAGCTGTTAGGCTTTTTGTGAAAAACTACTTGCTAGGGCACACCCATGTAATGACCGTACATACGCTTGTTATTCTGCCAGCGACCTTTCTGGCGATGTACATCGTGGTTACCAAAAAACTTTGGGAGCAGGAAAAGCTTTATGTCTTTTTATTTGGATTGAATATCGTTCTGTCACTATGGTATGCCTTTTGGTTTTATGAGGGCTGGCTGCCTTTAACAAAAACCTTTCACTTTATGGATACCTTTAATTTTGCCCGCTACCACTTTTTAAGACCGATGGTGATTTATGCAAGCTTTGCCCTTGCCTTAAAAATTATTGCCGGACACGGGTTGGAAGGGGTGAAAATAGCTAAATTGCTGGTCATTTCCCAAATAGTTTTTTTAGGATTATTGAACGATGAAATTATTTACCGGGAAAAGCCAACCGTTAAGGAGTTTTTTGCAGAAGATTTATTTTCCGAGATAAAGGATTATATCGGCGAGACCCCGGAGGAATACCGCGTCGCCAGTATCGGCATCCATCCGGCTGTTTCTCAATTTAATGGTTTTTACACGATTGATACCTATAATAATTTTTATCCATTAAGTTATAAACATCAATTTAGGAAAATCATCGCGAAGGAATTAGATAAAAATAAAACGATTCAAAAATACTATGACAAGTGGGGCGGCCGCTGCTATCTTTTTACAGCACAGCTTGGGAAAAGATATATGATTAAAAAGGATTCAAAACGGCACTTAAAAAATCTTCAGCTGAACACGGAAGTCTTCAAACAAATGGGCGGCCGTTATATCTTCTCTGCGATTCCAATCGACAATGCCAAGCAGAACAAGCTTTTCCTTGAAAAGGTCTTCACTTCAAAAAATTCAGCTTGGAAGATTTATTTATACAAAACAATGTAAACAGCGGGGGTAGTATAAATGATAGAACCAGTCCTTACAATTGTTGTACCATGCTATAACGAACAAGAAGTTCTGCCAGAAACGATAAGGCAGCTCGAGGGACAGTTAAAAGAGTTAATCGCTGATGAACTCGTCTCAAAGCAAAGTAAAATCTTATTCGTTGATGACGGCAGTAAGGATCGCACATGGGAGCTAATTTATAAGGAAGGGCTGCGGAACGATTTTGTCCGCGGCCTAAAGTTATCACGAAATGTGGGCCATCAAAATGCCCTGCTGTCAGGGTTATTTACGGCAAAGGAGCACTCTGATTGTGTTATTTCGATTGATGCTGACCTCCAGGATGATATCCGCGTGATTCGTGAGTTTATCGTCAAGTTCCATCAGGGCTTTGAAATTGTTTATGGTGTCCGCAAGGGGCGTGAGACGGATACCCTATTTAAACGAAGCAGCGCACAGGGGTTTTATAAACTAATGAAAAAAATGGGAGTCGACCTTGTCTATAATCATGCCGATTTCCGGCTGTTAAGCAAACGTGCCGTGCAGGAACTCGAACGGTTCAATGAGGTTAATTTATTTTTAAGAGGGATTGTTCCGCTGTTAGGCTTTCGTTCCGATGTGGTTTATTATGACCGTTTAGAGCGACAGGCGGGGGAAACAAAATATCCTTTAAAGAAAATGATCGGCTTTGCCTTTGATGGCATTACGTCCTTTTCCATTTCGCCGATTCGTTTTGTCTTAATAACAGGATTTGTTTCGTTTTTCATGAGTTTGCTTTTCGGAGGGTATTTTTTGGCCCTTAAATTTTTTGGTACCACGCAAACCGGATGGACTTCCTTAATCACCTCCATTTGGTTAATCGGCGGTCTTCAGTTGATTGCAATCGGCTTAATTGGTGAATATGTCGGGAAAATTTATAAGGAGACCAAGCATAGGCCTAAATATATTGTGGAAATTGATTCCTATTCTTTACCAAAGCCTAGGCATCACCTTTTGAATCAGACTGGGGAAGAGGGAGGATTTAGTTTCGACTTTAGAAAGGTTTCAGAAACGAATCAGTGAATTTTACACAGAGGTTCCCAGCTTTATTGGGGGAAGCTCTTTTTTTCTTTTTTTAGTTGTACAACCCTCCCCTCCTGAATAAACATGGATAGACAGGCATCTATCCATTGCTTTGGGGGGAGAGGTATTAATGAATGTATTTTTAAGTTATATACTTTTGGGATTATCGCTGGCCGCTCCAATTGGGCCTATTAATGCGGCCCAAATTGATCGTGGAATTAGAAATGGCTTTATGCACTCGTGGCTGATTGGGGTTGGAGCCGTTTTAGCAGATGGGATCTATATGCTTGTAGTTTATGTAGGAGTGGTTCAATTCCTAGAAACCGCTTTTATGCAAACCTTCCTGTGGTTCTTTGGCTGCTTTGTGCTAATGTATACAGGAATTGAAACATTTATGAATGCCGGAAAAATCAATTTGCAGAATGCCAGAGGTCAAGAGCCGCTTTATAAATCCTTTTTTTCAGGTTTCTTAATGTCTATTTCCAATCCCTTAACAATCCTCTTCTGGTTGGGGATTTATGGATCGGTCCTTGCTAAAACAGCGGCCACCTATGATACCAGCCAATTAATTCTTTATAGCAGTGCCATTTTTATCGGTCTTTTAACCTGGGATATCATGATGGCAGGGGTAGCAAGCAGCGCTCGCAAGTTCTTAACCTCCCACTTACTGGTGGGTATATCTTGTCTATCAGGACTTTCCTTGGTTGGGTTTGGCATTTATTTTGGTATGCAAGCGTTTCATAATATGTTTGGATAATGAAAAAAGTCAGCTCTGGAATAGCTGACTTTTTTGATTTTAAAAGATAAGATTTTACTTTAAAAATTGTCCAGCTCCAGTCCATACGTCGCTAGAACGGGCGCTTACACTTTTCTTATGCCGTCGGCCATGGTTTGAGTACACTGCTCTTGCCTTTTTCCTTCTGCTTTTCCTTTTTCCATTTAAAACTCAGGATGAGGGTGATGATCCCAATCACCCCGATAAAGGCTAAACTAATAAAGAAGCCTGGTCTGCTCGTATCATGAAATAATGTTCCGCTAACCGCAACTAATATAAAAAGAGCACCTATTGTATACATAATTTTTTCCTTGCGCTTTAACTCTAAAATTTTTCGAGAAGATGCAAGAATAAAAAGCCAATTATAAAGGAGCATTAATCCTGCCGCCGTTGTAACCCACTCATAAATTTTATCTGGAAGTACCAGGGCCGAGACAATCGATGCTGTTATTCCAAGCATGGTAATGATCAAAGTCCATAATGGCACCTTTAGTTTTCCTTTTTTAGCAAAACAAGCCGGAGCATCTTCTTCTTCGCCCAAGGTTTCCAATACGCTTGTGACACCATATAAAGAGGCTGTCATAGTAGAAAAACCGGCGATAATCAGCGTGGCATTAAAGAAATGAGGGATAAAAGGCATATGGTATGCATTTAAGGCAACGACAAAGGTACTTTCCTTTGTGTTGAATTGATTCCAGGAACAAATGATAACCGCCAAGCCAATCGATAATACATAAATAATCATCAGAGTAAACAGCATGACTTTCCCTGCCTTCGGTGCTTCACTTGGATCCCTAAGTTTCGTTGCCATTAAACCTAAGATTTCGATACCGCCAAACGCATAAAAGGCAAAAATAACAGCAGACCATAAACCGATCGTTCCGTGAGGCATTATTTCGTTGCTGCTATTCGGAAACTGGATCGGACGATCTCCCTCAAGGACCCCAAAAAGAGCTAACAAAGCAATCACGATAAACATGGTAATCGCTGAAATTTTTAAAACGGCCAAAATATTTTCAAGCCTGTTTAATACCTTCACTCCAATTAAAATAATCGTTAATCCCAAAACCGCATAGATAGCGGTAAATATCCATAATGGAATGTTTGGAAACCAGAAGCGTGAAAAGATTGACAGTGCGGTCAATTGACTCCCCATAATCAGCACTTCTGACGACCAATAGACCCAGCCGCTGCTAAACCCGGCCCACCGCCCGTAAGCCTTCTTGGCATAAGACCTGAAACCACCTTTTAAGGGCTCTTTTGCGGTCATTTTAGACAAGGCATCATAGACGAAATAAGTACCAAGCGCAGCCATCAAAAACGCAAGTAAAATAGCGGGCCCTGCCATTTTTATGGCAAGCCCAGAGCCAAGGAAGAAGCCTGTTCCAATCGTACAGCCCACTCCAAATAGTGACAGCTGCCACCATTTCATATTGTTTTTTTCTTTTGCACCTGATTTGGATTTACTCATTGTATTCTCCTTTGCATCGATCATAGCCGCTGTTACAAAAGGCTAAAGAATCATCTCCCCAGCCTTTTATTTTCCTTCTCGGAAGCTATGCTATTTATAGATCACGACCTGTTGCACCCGGTGATTTATCTGTATTGGATTGATTATTATATTCACGATCATTAAGACCCGGTTGTTGATTTTTGTCACTTCCTAAATACTTTCCCTGATGTTTGAGTTCAACCTTCCTAAATTGATCAAAGTTTTCATTTACCACAGTAAATCTCCTCTTTTCGCTTCATTTTACGTTATCATTCTTAAGATACACGACCACCTGAAACTTATTCGATTGATTCTTGGAAAAACAAATGGGAAATTTACTGGAATTAAATTTTCATTACATAAACAGCCATAAAAAAAATGAGAATATAAAGGAACGATTAAATAAAAACGTTGATGGGTAAATAGATGAAGAAATTGCGTTTAGTGAAAGGGGTCTTCACATGTTATCAACACAGCAATTAGCGGAGTTAAGGCTACAATTGTTAAAGGAAAAAAGTGAAGTGGAGGAACGTTTAGACCAAAATGACCATTTTGGCTTTGAGCGCGGACACGATCACGAGTCAATGGGGGAGCTTTCCAGTTACGATAACCATCCTGCTGATGATGCGACCGAATTATATGAGCGTGAAAAAGATAACGCCCTGCTAGAGCACTATAAACTACAATTAGGAAACATCAATCATGCCTTAGAGGCAATGGAACAGGGAACATACGGAAAGTGTGAGGTATGTGGAAAGGAGATACCAACAGAACGGCTGGAGGCTCTGCCAAATACTACGTATTGTATCGAGCATAGTCCCGATCAAGTGACTTCACATGACCGACCGATTGAAGAAGGAGTCCTAATGCCTCCATTTGGTAAGTTTGATATGGACGAATCGGATGAGAATGTAGCTTTTGATGCAGAGGATTCCTGGCAGGCTGTAGCCGAGTGGGGAACCTCTGATACACCATCTGATTTAGCTTTTCCTAAAGACCATTATAATGACACTTATAATGAATCTGAAGAGAGTATTGGCTATGTAGAGGACTACGAAAACTTTGTTGGCAACGATATGTATGGACAGAATATAACCGTTTATCCAAATGCACAGCATGAAAAATACGAGGACGCCCTGGACGAAGAAGGAATCATGACAAGCTTTGGGGATCTGCCGGCTTTTGAACATGATCCATATGTTGATGATGATAAATGATGACTAAAAAAGAAAACAGCTTTCTCTTGAGAGCTGTTTTCCTACTTCACTTACCTATTCAAAACCTTTTCTAGGGATCGGAATATCCTTTCCATTCACATCTTCAATGACGGCACCGATTTCTCCCTCGGTATAGGCGTCGCTTACTTGCTCATGAGAAGTAGCAATACCAGAGGATAGGTCGTCACTTTCTTTGTAGTAGCTAGGATGATAAAAACTTCCCGCAAGTTCTTTTTTAGGGTTTGCTTTTTTATGTTCCACCTTTGTAACCTCCCTTTATTTGATTAATGGTACAACCGTATTTTTTCTTAATTTACATTTATTACTCCTAAAAATTTTTGAAAGGGGAACCAAGATGAAACAAAAAAATGAATTTCCATCACGTGAAGAACTAGATGAGGCCTTCCATTATCTCCATGATCAAATTAACTGGATTTCTGTTGTGGAGGAAGTGGAGATGCAAAAGAAAGAAAATAAGGATCATGAGGAGTAGGGTGTCTTATTTTGCCCTACTCCAACATTGCTTGAGTCAGGCAAGAGTTTTTCTCTGGACCCATTCAGGTTCTGTTTGGTATGATTTTTGAGGCAATCTGCTTATACTGAAGCAAGATATAGGTGATTGGCCCAAAAATGGTTTAGCTGATGTTTTTACAAGTTAAAGGTGGTTTCATTATGGTAATGAGAGAAACTCTGGCTAAAAAAGTAGCTTGGATAAGTGTGATCAGTAATGTCATCCTGACAATAGGGAAGATTGTCATTGGCTGGTACGGAGATAGTGATGCCGTCTTCGCAGATGGGATTCACTCGGCGGCAGACGTCTTTGCATCAGTGATTGTTTTGCTTGTGATTAAGATTGCCAATAAACCGGCAGATAAGGAACATCCGTATGGGCATGGAAAAGCTGAGGTTATTGTCTCGGAAATCATCGGGATTCTTCTTCTGATAGTTGCCATTTACGTGGCTTACGAAGGAATCAGTGGTTTCTTTCATAAGGTCGAATCACCAAGTCTGTTAGCAATGTGGGTGGCCCTTTTTTCATTTATAACCAAGATCATCTTATATCGAAGTTCACTAAAAGTGGCTAATGAGAATCATAGTAAAGCAATTGAAGCAATCGCTTTTGACCATAAGGCGGATATTGTTGCCTCTATAGCAGCGGCAATCGGGGTCCTTCTGTCCATCATCGGAAGTCGGATGGATATTCACTTATTACTATACGGTGATAAGGCTGCCAGTATTTTTGTGGCTTATTTAATTTTTAAAATTGCGAAAGAAATGTTAACCGAGGCGTTTGATATTTTATTAGAACGTAACATCGACACGGAAACCTTACAGGAATACATAGCTGTGATTAAGAATTTTCCAGAGGTAAGAAGAATCGACCGAGTAAGAGCAAGAGAGCATGGCCATTATGTATTAGTGGATGTCCGTATTGCGATTGATCATTTTAAAACGATTAAACAGGGGCATGACTTAGCCAAATCGATTAAAGGGGCACTCATGGACCAGAATGATAATATTCATGAAGTATTAATCCATCTAAACCCTTATTTTCCTGAAGAAAAATAATTCCTGAAAAAACTCCTTTGTACTTTGTGGCATTTCGGTTTATGATAGGATAGGATAATAAAGTTAAGGGAGTTGATATTTTTGAGTTATTCCGTAGACCCGGACCCAAGTAGGCGGGAGGAAGTCAATATAATCTTAGAATTGATTAAATTGAATATCAGAATATCAACTCTTCAAAAGGTTGTTGGCTTCCTCGACTAAAGTATCAGAGGAGGTTTTGACATGTTAGAAATTTTTAAAAGCACCGATACAAGGGTTCTCGAACAGGTTGACACAGTCTCAAAAGGCTGCTGGGTGAATATGTATGCCCCAACAGCAGAAGAAATTAATAAGGTTTCAAATGATGCCCAAGTGGATGTCGATATTATTAAAGATGCGCTGGATGATGAAGAGCGTCCGAGGATTGAACGTGATGACGGCCGAGTCTACATTATCGTCGACTTTCCGTATATTATCCACGATGAAACAGGTCTGGCTGTGTATGAAACCATTCCGATTGGCATTATTTTAACAGAAGATAATATTATTACGGTTTCATTAAAGGATTCACCGATTATAGAGGAATTCCGAAAAAATCGTGTGAAAGAGTTCTTCACCTTTAAAAAAACACGCTTTGCCCTGCAAATCCTGTTTGTGATTTCGTCTTATTACCTTCGTTATCTTAAGCAAATTAATAAGAAAACAAATGAAATTGAACGTGAAATACATCAATCCTTAAAAAATAAAGAGCTTTATGCCTTTCTTGCCTTAGAGAAAAGTTTAGTTTACTTTACCACTTCTTTAAAATCAAATAAGGTTGTCCTCGATAAAATCTTGCGGTTCAATTATTTAAAAATGTATGAAGAAGACAAGGATTTATTAGAAGACGTGATTATTGAAAAAACACAGGCGATAGAAATGGCGGAAACATACCGATCTATTTTATCCGGAATGATGAATGCTTTTGCCTCAATTATTTCTAATAACTTGAACATTGTGATGAAATTTTTAACGTCGATCACGATTATCTTATCTTTCCCAACGATGGTCGCGAGCTTTTATGGGATGAATGTCGATATCCCTTTCCAGCACGCTACCCATTCGTATGCTATACCACTTATCATTTCGGCTTTTTTAACTAGTTTAACAGCGTTTGTTTTTTGGAAAAAGAAATATTTCTAGATTACCAGTCTATCAATAGGCTGGTTTTTTTTATAACATTTTTAAATTTTTAGCTCTGTTAAACTTGGCTGTTGATTTCCGCTCCAGGCGCTCGCTTTCCGCGGGCGTGCAGTGGAGCCTCCTCGGCGCATAGCGCCAGTGGGGTCTCCACTGCCCCGTACTCCCGCAGGAGTCGAGCGCCTTCCGCTCCAATCAACAGAGTATAAAAAGACAACAATATCGTTAAACAGAGCTAATTTTTTAAAAATTTTCCCAACTTTTTTTCCTAATATCGCTTGACTGGTCCGAATATAATGGAACGCAGTCCTATTTTAACCTTTAGGAAAGGGGAGTTTGGATGAAAAAAAAGAGAACCATAGGTGCAATCATAATGTGTGTGGTAATGGGGGTCTCCATGTTTGCTACGGGGGCATTCGGTCAGCAGGTTACGTCTAATGAAACCTATCGTGTCCTAATTCAAGGTCCAGCTGCTCAAAAGGCGAAGGCCAAGGCAAGTTACGGGGTCCGCTGGGAATTTGCAGCAAAAGGATTTACCACGACGGTCAATTCACAGCAGTACCAAGCACTACTCCATAATAAAAATTTAACCATTAAAAAAGTACCTGAGGTTCAATTAGCTGTTATTAATGAGGCAGCAGCAAAACCAGGCGGAACTTTAGCGGGGGCCCCTAGTGACAGAACTCCATGGGGAATACAGGCCATCTATAATGATTCAGCCATTACAAGTACTTCTGGGGGAAGCGGTATAGTTGTAGCAGTGCTTGATACTGGGGTGAATCGTAACCACCCAGACTTATCCAGCAACGTGGCGCAATGTCAGGACTTTTCTCAAATAAAGGTGTCGTGGGTAGATAACAGTTGTTCGGACGGAAATGGACACGGTACACATGTTTCGGGTACAGTTTTAGCGAATGGCGGCACGGGAAAGGGAATTTATGGGGTAGCGCCTGAGGCAAAACTATGGTCCTATAAAGTATTAAATGACCGCGGCAGCGGCTATTCCGATGACATTGCTGCTGCGATTCGGAAGGTAGCCGATCAAGCAGCAGGGAAAAAGGTTATTATTTCAATGTCATTAGGATCAAGCACTAAGGATTCGTTAATCTCTGACGCTGTATACTATGCCTATGGGAAAGGTGTTCTGATTGTGGCAGCGGCCGGGAATGATGGTTCTGCGGATAATACGATTGGTTACCCGGGGGGATTACCGAATGTCGTGGCCGTAGCTGCATTGGAAAATCTCCAGGAAAATGGGACGTATCGGATCGCGGATTTCTCTTCTAGAGGTAATTCAGCAACAGATGGTGACTATGTTATTCAAGAACGGGATGTTGAGGTGTCTGCACCTGGCAGAGCGATCGAATCAACCTGGAAAGATGGAGGATATAACACTATTAGTGGGACATCTATGGCTACACCTCATATTTCCGGCCTTGCGGCAAAGATTTGGGCTGCTAATCCGACATGGTCTAATTTTCAGATTCGCGCAGAATTGCAAAATAGAGCTAAATTGTATGATATAAAAGGGGGGATTAGCTCCGCGACAGGTGATGATAACGCATCAGGTTTTGGCTTCGCTAGAGTGAAGTAACGATGTATACGGCCATCCGGATCGCCTTTCGGGTGGCTGTTTAAATTTTAAAAAAATTCAATCTCTTTAAAATAATATAAAAATGGCTGTTAGGGAATTTTTTAATATAGTAAAATGGAATTAAAAGAAAGGCAAGCTGGTGATAATATGGAATTCGGAGCCCTGATTAAATACTATCGAACCCAACGAGGCATCACCCAAACGGAGCTTGCAAAAGGGATATGCTCTGTTCCACATTTAAGTAAAATCGAAAACAATTCAAAAGAGGCGAATGAGGAAACGATTGCCCTTTTACTTGAACGGCTCAGCATCAGCCTTGAAGAAATGGAAGAAAAGGAAGAGGGAATTCACCTTTTTCTGAGAGAATTATGTAATAAAATAAATTTTTACCTTAAAGAAGAAGTGGATGAAATCTACCAGAAATTAAAAGATAGGGAGCATCTCATCCCATTCTCTAAACATATTTATATTTGGGAGCTAACGAAATACCGCTACCTCCTATTTAAAGGATTCATTGAGGAAGCAGGAACACAACGGGACTTATTATTTAAACAAAAGAAAAATTTTTCCCAACATGAAAGCTATTTATTTCGGTACTATAATGCGATATTCTTAATTTTAAAAGGACAATTTAAAAACGCCGATGAGATTCTTGATACATTGTACATAGAAAATGATCATGATACAACGAGCGGCGAATTCCTTTATCATCGAGCACTCGTAAAAAGTTCTCTCGAACAGTCAGGCCATGCCATCCATTTCGGGAAGATGGCTCTGCAGATTTTTATGAATCAGCATAACTTCTTACGCATTCTGCATACGTTAATGCTCTTAGGCATCAGTTACACTCATTCAAAAATTTACGAAGAAGCCGAAGGGTGTTTTCAGCATTTAATCCGAAATGCTGAACTGCTAAAAGAGGAAAAAATGCTTCCGCAAATTTACCACAATATGGGTTTTTTACAAACTAAAATGAACAATGACAAGGAAGCACTGTTCTATTTTGAAAAAAGTTTGGCCCTTCAGCCTCATTTTAATCAGCACTATTTAGTCACTCTGTATTCGATTGGCGAAATATACGTCTCCCTCGAGTCTTATGATCAAGCAAAAAAATGCTTTCAGGAAGTCTATTCATTAGCAAAAGAGTTGGGGAATAAAATATACCGTCTCTTAGCTGAATTTTATTTATTTCACATGGTTTCACCGCAAAAAGCGTTTAAATATTTAGAAGCAAAGGTCATTCCTTATTTTGAGGAAACAAAAGAACAGATTGATTACCTTACCCGTTTTTATAAAATGCTAGCGGATTATTATAATGAAAACGGTTCGGTTCACAAAGCAGTAAGCTATCTCAATAAAATTACAGGAGGAATATTATGAAAAAAATGGCTGTTCTATTACTTTCAGTTTCATTCCTTGTTCTTTTTGCATCTAATAACGCAGTAAAAAGTGAATCTGTATCCAATCCTCCTAACTATGCTTACGTAGGGCCACAAGGTCCTCCAATTCTGCCTCCTGTATGATGATAAATGTTAAAAAAATCCCTGACTTCTCAGGGGTTTTTTTTATTCTTCGGAATGATTCACAATGGAAGGCAGACAATAAAGTAAAAAATGACGTTTATAGGAGACCATTTTCCAATGACACATGTGAGTGAATTTGAGCAAGATAAACAGATTTGTATGCACTATGAAGATGACCGCGATCGCTTTCACGGGGCTGTGGTTCCGCCGACATTTCAAAACACATTGTTTACTTATCCAACATTAGGTGAATTGGTGGATGCTGTTCAGTCAGAAAAACACCATTATGTCTATGGAAGAGGAACGAATCCTACCGTGGAAATTGTTGAGAAGAAACTAGCCGCCCTTGAACGCGGAGAGGAATGCAAAACATTTTCATCGGGAATGGCGGCCATCAGTGCAGCCATAATCAATAGTGTTAAGAGCGGCGATCATATCCTTTGTGTCAGTAATTTATATTACTCAACGATGGAACTGCTAAAATATTTAGGGAAATTTCATATAAATCATTCAGTTGTATACTCTACTAATACCGAGGAAATATCCCAGGCGATACAGTCCAATACCACAGTGATCTTTATCGAAAGTCCAACGGATATGACCTACCGTCTTATTGATCTATCAGCAGTTAGTCAACTCGCAAAGGCAAACGGCATCCGTACCATTATCGATAACACCTGGGCCACGCCATTATTTCAAAAACCATTAACGTTCGGGATCGATATTGTGGTCCACTCAGCTTCCAAGTATCTTGGCGGCCATAGTGATGTTCTAGGCGGGGCTTTAATTACCAGTAAAAAAATCATGAAAACCTTATTTAATAAAGAATACTTGTTGATGGGCGCAGCCATGCCTCCGTCTGAAGCAGCGGTATTGCTGAGAGGTTTAAGAACATTACCGTTACGTATGCCTTCCCATCAGGAGAACGCATTAAAAGTGGCTGGGTATTTGGATACCCATCCCAAAGTTGCCAAAGTCAATTTCCCCGGTCTGGTATCCCATCCGGATTATGCGCTAGGAAAAAGACAATTATCAGGTTACAGCGGCTTGATGAGTATTGAATTAGCAGAGGCAAATTATCACCAAGTCGAAAAGGTAATTAATAAATTCAAAGCTTTTAAAATTGGGGTTTCCTGGGGCTCGTTTGAAAGCCTTGTTATTACCCCTAATCTAAAAAACAACGAGGGACATTTGATAAAGGAACATATGAGTCCGGGGACGATACGTCTGGCGGTCGGTCTCGAGGATGTGAATGTTTTACTAGATGATTTAGAGCAGGCCTTACGTGATTAAAAGTTCAAATAGAAAGCAGGTGAATGATATGAGTGATCAAGAACAACCTCGATTGTTTGAAGATGAAGAATGGGAAAAAGAGGCGATGAAACAACTTTACGGCGTAGAACCGGAAATGACTCTGCAAACAGCAAGGTTCGCGACAACGGATAATCCCCTTTTAACGGAATATTACCATGTGAGAAATGTAGATGAACATAAAGACCCTGAATGAAATACGTCTACTAATGGGTATCCTAATCATATGTGTTTGACTTTATGAAGAAGTAAGGAGGATTTCATGGAATCATTTGTTGTGGGTTTTCACCAGGAAGATAATGTGGACAGCATGCAAATACAGAAATTAAATCAAGAGGAATTTAACAAAGCAACAGAAGGCGGGACAAGACAATTATTCGAGCTTGATACCAATATTGGCTTTTTTGTTTTTTTTGATGCCGCAGACATTGATGGGAATCTCTCTTACATGGTATTGCAATATGAAGAAGATAACGAAGATCCAGCCGGCTGCTATTCTTTTCAACTGAAAGACTTCTATGAATTTATGGCGCTATTTTTAAGTGATCTTCAATTCAGTGGGGAAGAAGCAGAGGAAGAGGAAGAGCAGGAATATGGACCGATTCACCATCTTGCCCACTTATTGTTTCATATCGTGGAAGCAGGTAAGGATCTTAAAGTTTAAACAACAAAGCACTGACCGGTTCAGGTCAGTGCTTCTTATTTAACTTTTTGCAGGCTTCTTACTTACCTCTACACGCGCTTTGCCCATAAAAATAATCGTGATTGCAGCCAGAACAATTGGAATCAATGTCAGCATAAAGGTGTGTGTGATCGAATATGACATTGCCTGAACAATTTTATCTAAAATAAAATCAGGGATCTTTGCCCGCTCACTTGCTTGGAAAATTTGCCGGGGGTCACCCATTTGAAACTGTTGTCCGCCCCCGCCTTGTATACCTTTAAAGGCTTCCTTCAACTTATCTGTAAACAGGTTCCCCTGCAGCGTTCCAAAAATAGTGACACCAAGTGTCATCCCGAATGAACGTAAAAAGGAATTGGTTGAATTAGCGGTTCCCCGGTATTGCGGCTCCAGATTGTGCATGGAAGCAGTAGGCAGCAAGGAGAAGGAAAAGCCGACCCCAAAGCCAACTAAGATCATATAAATTGTTAGAAGATAGCGGGCTGTGTCAACCGTCATCGTTCCAAGTAAGTACATACCAGCTACATAGGAAATAATCGATAAAATCATCAAATTACGGAAAGACGTTTTTGTTAAAAAAATCCCTCCAATTGAACTTCCTGCCACTGACCCTAACATCATTGGTGTTAAAATTAATCCAGCATTCTTGGCTGTGCCCCCATAAACGGCTTGAACAAAAATAGGAATAAACACGGTTAAAATGATAAAGGTTCCGCCGTATAAGAACGAAAGAATCTGTGATGTGGCAAATAAGCGGCGTTTAAAAAGCCAAAGTGGTAAAATCGGTTCTGCTGCCTTGAATTCGGCGATGAAGAAGGCAATAAAGAAGATGAAAAAACTGGCAAATAAACTGATGATTGGCACAGAATCCCAATCATATTCCTTCCCGCCTAATTCGAGAGCGAACATTAGACTTACGACGGAAATTACCAGCGTAATCGCACCGAGATAGTCAATTTTTTGCTTCGCGTGCTTTAGTGATTCATGATAGAAACGAATAATTAAAATAATGGAAACAATCCCAATTGGTACATTTACATAAAATACCCAATGCCAGCTGATATAATCGGTGATATAGGCGCCAAGTAATGGTCCAAGAACACTGGACGCCCCAAAAACAGCACCGAGCAAACCAGTCATTTTTCCGCGGTTTTCCGGCGGGAAAATGTCAAATACAATGGTAAAAGCGATTGGCATAAGTGCACCGCCGCCAACTCCTTGAATGGCTCGGTAAATACTTAACTGAACGATGGATTGGGCTATCCCACAAAGAGCAGATCCAATCAGAAAGACGATTAGCCCAAAAAGAAAGAAACGTTTGCGCCCATACATATCGGATAGCTTGCCGAAGATCGGCATACCTGCCATAACGGCGACCATATAGGCCGAGGTGACCCAGACAAATTTGTCAAAGCCGCCGAGGTCTGAGACGATCGTTCCCATCGCCGTTGCAACGATGGTATTATCCATGGCTGACATTAAGATCGCGAGCAAGAGCCCCGTTACAACGAGCTTAAGATTAGTACCCTGTTTAATCATAGAATTCTCCTTTAATTTTCCAAAATATAAATAACCGGGTTAACCCGCGCACTCCTTTGCTTTTTTTAGTTTTGTTTGATGTTTAAATACCGGCTAGTAAGCTAAAATTAATTTTATTAATTGGGTGATAGAATTGTCAATTTAATTAGTAGGCTCAGTTAAACAATATTTTTTCTTATACTCTGTTGATTGGAGCGGAAGGCGCTCGACTCCTGCGGGAGTACGGGTCAGGGGAGACCCCACAGGCGCTTTCAGCGCCGAGGAGGCTTCCCGGCACGCCCGCGGAAAGCGAGCGCCTGGTGCGGAAATCAACAGCCAAATCTAACAGAAGAGTTTTAAATAGAAGGGATGAACATAGATCATGTATGAGCTGAAGGTTAGTAAGGAAAAGGAATTATCTGTTTATGAATTATCTAATGAAACGTTAGGCAGCTGGTTAAGAGTCGTTCCAGAGCGCGGCGGAATTATTACTAGCCTTGGTGTGGAAAATGAAGAAATTTTATTTTTAAATAAAGACACACTTTATGATCCAAAGAAAAATATTAGAGGTGGAATTCCAATCCTATTTCCGATTTCAGGGCAGCTGGAAAATGGTCAATATGAATGGAACGATAAGGTTTACCAAATGAAAAATCACGGTGTAGCCAGGAATCATCCTTGGGAAGTAATCGATACAAATATAGATGAAACAAAGGCAGCGGTTTCGTTACGATTAGTAAGTAATGAAGATACAATCAGAGAATACCCATTTCAGTTTGAAGTCATCTTCAGCTATACCATTACTGAAAATGAACTGCACATCGACCAGGTTTACCGGAATACTTCCGACGAGGCCATGCCAATCTATGCAGGTTTTCACCCTTATTTTAAAACGGCTAATAAAGAGTTGACCTATCAAACCGATGCGACAACCTATTTAGATTATAATAATATGGAGGTTCATCCTTTGAACAATTCCTTGGATTTAACCAATAAAAAGGAATCCTTAGTATTACTGGATAGTATGAAAAAAGAAATTTCTTTTGAACTTCCTGAACTTAAGAAAAACGTTACCATGAGATATGGGGATGAATTTAAGTATATTGTGTTGTGGACAGAGGCAGAACAAGAATTTGTTTGCGTCGAACCATGGATGGCCATGACCGATGAACTCAATCGTAAAGAAGAATTAGTCATGGTTGAACCAGGTAAATCATTGCATACATCATTAGTTATATCGGTCAAATAGTGAATAGATATTTAAAAAACCTCCTGAAAAAAGGAGGTTTTTGACTATTATCTTTGAAAGAATTCAACTTTTTCGCCGTCAGGACCGTTCACAAAAAAGTTACGATATCCATTTGGAAGAGTGCTGACTTCTTCACTAATAAATGAAACATCCAATCCTTTTAACCGGTTGAATTCTACTTCGATATCATCAACTAAAAAAGCAATGTGGTTGACTTTCCCTTCCTCTGGAAGATCAGGATTGCCACCATGTACTAATTCTAGTTCCGTTTCATCTGAACCATTGAAGCCAAGGAAGGCTAAGGTTAAAGCTCCATTATTAATGGTAAACTTATCCTTAAGGTCCATACCAACAATCTCTTGATAAAATGTTAGTGATGAATCTAAGTTTTTAACAAATACGCCAACATGGTCCATCTTTTTAACAGCCATTTTGATTGCTCCTATGCTAATTAAGATTTTAAAACATCATGGTCAACATAACGTTCACCATTGATTTCACTAATTACATTAATCGCAACTTTAGCTCCGTCGCCAGCTGTAATGATGGTATGAACACTCACACCAGCAACCGTTCCAGCAGCCCAAATGCCATCGATATTGGTTTTTCCGGCAGGATCAACATCAAGAACCGTTTTAATTCTAGGTTCTGTTCCTGGCTTTGTTTTTAAACCGATTGTTTCGGCTAGGGTAACCAATGCTCCGGTAGCCACAATCACATGCTTTGCTTCAAATTCATTTTGGTCCGTTACAACTTTAAAACCATTTTCTGATTTTTTTACATCGGTAACTGTAGCTTCTACTAATTCTGCGCCAAATTTTGATGCCTGCTTTTTACCAATCTCAATTAAATCTGGACCAGTAATTTCAGAAACGCCATAATGGTTTTCAATCCAGGCCCGTTTGGTCATGCTTTTGTCATTGTCGACAACCAAAGTCTTTTTACCAGCTTTAGCTGTAAACAAGGCAGCACTTGCCCCTGCAGCACCTGCTCCAATCACAACTACATCATACATCAAAATCCCTCCAATATTTAGTAATAATTCTAGCTTAGCTTAATTAAAAATGATTGTAAAATGAAGTGCTTACATTTTAGAGAGGCTGACGTACATAACAAGTTATGCTTTCTTTAAGGGAGAAATTTTAATCATTTATACCCCCACTTAACCGCTTTCAAAATCGTAACATATAGAAATCAAGGATAGGAGGCGGACAGTATTTCGTTAATATCTAAGATTCATTACAAATGGCATTTAATAAGGAAAAACTATCATCAACTGTTATTGGATAGTTGCCTAGATTATGGTTTGAAAAATAAAATAACAAAAAAGATTATTTATCATGAGGAAAAAATTAAGCAGTTAAATGAATTTTGATAGTAAATTATTGGATTGCTATGGTCGTTGGATGGCTAGATCAACCATTTAATAAGAGTTAAACCGAAGGGGAAAAGTTTCTGCCTAACAGCAGAGACTTTTTTTGATTCTTTTAAATCAACAAAAATACTCTACTGATAAAAAAGGAGAATTCCTGCTTCTTTTGTCTATAATATTTAGGCTTTTATTAAGGTTAGTCTTAAAATTAAAATTGCAATTTTGAGAAAATTAATTTAATAATTATAGTGTACTTATCTATAACTTAAACCACTAAAAATAGGGGATTATCATGATTGAAATAAAATCACTTGGAGACTTAGCCATCCAAGTATCTTTTGGAAATCAAATTAATGAGGAGATACAAAGGGAAATCCAGCGATTTATTGCAGGTCTTAAAACAGCAAAAATAAAGGGGATCACAGAATGGGTACCTGCCTATTGTACGGTTGTAATTTACTATCAGCCAGAGGTCATTAGCTATCATGAGTTAGAAAAAACCATCAAAAGAATTTCTTCTACTTCTTCTAAAAAAATAGAGAGTGAAAAGGGAATCGTTTATGAAATGCCTGTATACTATGGCGGTGAAACAGGTCCTGACTTACCATTTGTGGCCAGCTATCATCAGTTAAGCGAGAAAGAGGTGATAAGACTGCATACAAGTAAGGAATACCTGATTTATATGATGGGATTTGTCCCGGGATTTCCTTATTTGGGTGGACTTCCGCCAAGTCTCGCGGTTCCAAGACTTGAACATCCACGGCCAAGTGTGAAGTCGGGGGCGGTCGGAATTGGCGGGAATCAAACAGGTATCTATCCGGCAGAGGTCCCGTCTGGCTGGCGTATCATAGGAATCACACCCATAATCCTTTTTGACGTTCAGGGTCCGTCACCGTTTCTTTTTTCGGCAGGAAACTATATCAAATTTCATTCAATCGATTTACAAGAGTATAAAAGAATCCAGCAATTAATTGCCAATAAAACATATAAGCCAAAAACATATATAAGGGAGAAGACGTATGACAGTGATTGATTTAAATAGTGATTTAGGGGAAAGCTTTGGCGCCTTTAAGATTGGGAACGATGATGAAGTTTTAAAATATATCTCGTCCGCGAATATAGCCTGCGGGTATCATGGCGGGGATCACAATGTCATGTTTGAAACCGTTAAACTTGCCAAAAAATATGGTGTCCAAATAGGTGCCCATCCCGGCTTTCCAGACTTGGCCGGTTTCGGGAGGAGGGAAATGAAGCTAACCCCTCGAGAGATTTATCATCTTATGGTCTATCAAATAGGGGCATTGGAAGCGGTATGTAAAGCAAATGATGCTAAACTTGTTCATGTTAAGCCGCATGGTGCTTTATATAATATGGGTGCCAAGAATCGGGACATCTCTGATTCTATCACTCAAGCTGTTTTCGATCTGAATCCACAGCTTGTTTTATTCGCGCTTGCCGGCAGTGAATTAGCGAAGGCTGGGGAAGAAAGGGGATTACAGGTTGCCGGGGAAGTTTTTGCCGACCGAACTTACCAGCATGACGGGACATTAACATCCCGCCAGGAGCCGAATGCGATGATTCATGATTCAGAGTATGCGATTACTCGGGTTATTCGCATGATTAAGGAAGGAAAAGTCGAGGCCGTTGATGGGACCGATATAGCGATTCAAGCGGATACGATATGTGTTCACGGAGATGATCCGCAGGCGTTAGAATTTGTCTCTAAATTAAAGCAGGCCTTTCAACAGGAAAACATCCAGGTTAGAAAGAGCTGGCGGAACGAATGAAGGCTATCTTAAAAGTATTGAAACCCGGGCTGCAAACAACGGTTCAGGATTTAGGCAGATATGGGTATCAACAATATGGTATCAGTCCATCCGGTGCGATGGACACATTTTCCATGCAAGTGGCCAATATCCTCGTTGGAAATCCTAGTGGCGAAGCCGTACTCGAGGCGGCAATCATAGGACCCGAGGTCGAGGCATTAAGTGATATAGCTATCGCGATTTGCGGCGGTGATTTTACGCCTAAAGTGGATGGGGAGGAAGTCTCATTGTGGAAAAGTTTCCTCTTACGGAAGGGTCAGGTCTTGACAGTTGGCCATTGTTATCGAGGAGCTCGAGCTTATATAGCCATCGGTGGAGGCATCGATGTTCCTTTTGTGTTAGGCAGCAAATCGACCTTTTTAAATGGAAAGTTTGGCGGCTTTGAGGGAAGGGCATTGCAGAAGGGGGATATACTAGCTGGCAACCCTTCAATAAAGAAGCCATATAAAATGCTTCATCCAGAATTAGTTCCCCAATATGCAAAAGAAATGACCATTCGGGTCGTTATCGGACCTCATGAGGATCGATTTACGGAGGAAAGTATTCGACGGTTTTTCTCGGAGGAATTTGTTGTCACCCATCAAGCCAATCGGATGGGATATCAGCTGAAAGGCCCAAAGCTCGAACACATCGGCGGTCCAGATATTATCTCCGACCCGATTCCGCTCGGCGGAATCCAAGTCCCCGCAAGCGGCCAGCCCATCATCCTCCTCGCCGACCGACAAACCACCGGCGGCTATACCCGAATCGGCACAGTCATCTCTGCCGATATTCCGAGAATTGCTCAAGCGGTGCCTGACACCATTATTCACTTTTCCAAGGTGTCAGTAGAGGAAGCGCAGCGCCTTTATCTGAAAAGGGTGAAATTACTTAAATATTTGCTGCTAGGGGCAGCAAAATAAAAAGAACCATCATTTCCGTCATGGGATTGATGGTTCTTGTGTTTGAACAGATATAAATGGTCTTTTTTCGTTTTGGTTGTTCTTGTTCTCATATCCGTGAAGACAAATGGACTTCTTTTCGCTTCGGGATTCATTTTTCCTTCACGAGCTAGTTTTGCTCTAAGCTTTTTGGCTTTGGATTTAGCCATAAAAAATCACTCCTCTAATTTGTTTCATTCCATTATATAACAAATTGAGGAGGAGTGTTAAAAAACTTAAATTTCCTGTGCTTTTGTTTGTTGGGCAGATTCCTTTGTTGATGACCTTTTCTTCGTATGAAGGAAGTAAAAAAGAACCAATCCAATTAAGATATAAAATGAAAAGAAGCAATAAAGAGTACTGTAATCCAACTTAGAGGCAATGACCCCAACAATAAACGAACCTAACGCAATTCCAGTATCATAGATGGATAAGAACGTTGCCGTTGCCAAACCTCTTTTTCGAGGTTCCGCATCTTGGATTGCGATCGTTTGGAAGGTTGGGAAAAGGGTTCCCCAGCCGATCCCAATCAATCCTGCTGACAAAAGGAAAGAAAAGGCACCATTACTTTGACTTAAAATAAACATTCCAATCGCGAAAAGAGTGATACAGGGAAAACTAATCACATTAGGACCATATTGGTCCAGCCACTTACCTGTAAACGGTCTTGACGCTAATAAGACAATCGCGTAGACAACAAAGAACATGCTGGCGATGTGCTCTAAATGAATTTCACCTGCATAAATCGAAACAAAGGATAGAAGAGCAGAATAGACAATCGCCATAAAGCTGCCGACGATTGAAATTGGAACCGCTGAAACCTCAAATAGGCTGCTGATGGAAAAAGAAGAATGAGCTTTCGTTTGTTCAGGAGTTTCAAATGTATTGTGTTTCACAATCAGCCCTGTTATTAAAGAACAAAAAGCTACAATCACACTTAGGATAAATAATGGACGAGCGCCCCATTGCTGCATCGCCAGTAGCCCGACAAAAGGACCAAAAACCATTGCCAAATTGGTTGACATTGCAAAATAGCCCATTCCTTCACCACGACGGGAGGCCGGGATGATATCAGCGACAATTGTCCCTACGGCTGTGGTCGCCATACCAAATCCAATTCCATGTAACAGACGGATCACTAAAAAGCCGCCAACGGTTTTAGGTAAGAAATAAAGAAGTGAGGCTGCAGCGAAAAGAATGAGTGCTGTTAGCAAGACCTTCTTATTACCTGCTCGTTCGAGCCATTGGCCGGCAAGCGGGCGAGAAATAATTGCTGAAAGTAAAAAGACTGTTGTCATCAAGCCTGCCATTGAAGAGCTGCTATGTAATTCATCAAGGGCGTAAGATGGAAGGGTGACAAGCAAGATGTAAAAGGTTAAAAATAGAAAAAGATTGCTAAAGGAAATACTAATAAAGTTTTTTGTCCATAGTTTAGGTTTGTTCATGTAATGCACCTCATTTTATAAAATTTGCTGTAACCAGCTTTTTTGGAGTTTTACGAGTTGTTCTCGTGATTCAATAGGAAAGTCTTTCATTAGTTCCTGATTGACTGAGTTAACAATATGCTCCCATTTTGGATATTCCTGATCGGCCAATTCTGTTAGCTGGACATGCTTTTCTCGTTTGTCTTTCCCGGGGACTTGAGTCACATATCCTTGTTTAACTAAACGTTGGATGGTCCTTGTCATGGGCGGCGCTTCAACAAATAGGTAATCACAAAGTTCTTTTTGTGTCAGTGAGCCTTTATTTTTTAGGACATAAATGACGGCCCACTGGGCACTGTATAATCCTAATGGTTTTAAGGCTTCATTTAGTTTGTTGGTGAGATGTCTTGATAGCTGATGAAGTGTATGGAATAATTCGTGGGTTAACATGGTTCGCTCCAGTGTTATTAAAATTAATTACCTAGGTAACTATAGTGGAAATTATGGAAATTGTCAAGGCAAGATTGGATAATTGCGCGGAGAGAAGTTCGTGGGAATATTTGAAATTTGGGCGGAAATAATTAGAAAATCCACGGAATAATAGTGATATCCGACGGAAAAAATCAAAGTTTCCGCGGGAAAAATAAAAAAGTTCGCGGAATTAAATTAAAATAGCAAAACAACTCGTTGGAACCTGCACATTTTATCCTGGTGGGGGACATAAGTGGGCGCGGATAAAATCCAAATTTACGCGGAATTATTCTGATTTCCCACGGATAAAATCCAAATTTACGCGGAATTATTCCGATTTCCCACGGATAAAATCTAAATTTACGCGGAATTATTCCGATTTCCCACGGAAATAACCCAAAGAAGCACGGAATAAATCAAAATGCCGCGGAAAAAACCAAAAATCCCGCAGAATCACGATTGTAACTCCTCACAAACAAAGAATCCGCGGAAGGCACCGCGGATTCTATCTTATTATCTATTCACATTAAAATACCGAGCTTCAGGATGCGCAAACACAATCGCTGATACCGATGCTTCAGGCTCCATCATACAGCCTTCCGTTAATTCAATTCCAATTTCCTCCGGTTGAATTAACTTAAACAGCTTCTTCTGGTCTTCTAACTCCGGACACGCCGGATAACCAAACGAGAAACGCTGTCCTTGATATTTGGCCGTAAAACGATCCTGCATCGTAAAATCAAGTGGATCAGGGAAGCCCCAGCGATCACGGATCTGGCGGTGGATCAACTCGGCAAAGCCTTCAGCAGACTCAAGCGCCAGTGATTGAAGCGCGTGGCTTTCAAGGAAACGTCCCTCTGCTTTTAACTCATCTGCCTTTTGGCGAATCCCTCTTCCTGCTGTCACCGTAAAGAAGCCAACGTAATCCATCACACCGCTGTCAACTGACTTTAAAAAGTCCGCTAAACAAAGGAAGGGTGCTGATTCCTGACGAGGGAAATCAAAGGTTTCAATAATGGTAGTTTGATCTTCTGGATTATAGATATAAACCTTATTACCATCCGATTGCGCCGGGAAAAATTGATAAGCCGCAGCAGGCGTAATCCAGTTATTTGCACTGGCATCGGCTAACAATTGATCGACGACTCCTTTAACTTTTAAGGCCTTTTCATCTTTCTCAGCAAGCAGCTTCGAAAGTTTCCCCTTTACTCCAAGATGATGGCCTATTAACATTTGCATATTAATATACGGCTCAATATGGGAAAGAGAATACGATCTTAAAATATGTCTTTTCGTATCCATTGGCGTAAAGACCGGTACTTCTGTGGACACCGCAGGTTTCACCTTTACCGCAACAGCACTAGCCGCACGGGTAGGTAGTTCCCTTGGTACATCTAAAGCCGCCAGCTTTTCCGCTTTATCATCTAACAGCTTTTGATACTCATCCGGTGATTGCAATTGATTGGCAAGTGATAGACCATTCATGGCATCCTTTGCATAAAGAACAAGTCCATCATATTCCTTCGCAATCCTTGTATCGGTAAACTTACGAGAAAGAGCAGCACCACCAACAAGAATCGGCACAGAAATTCCGGCTTCCTTCATGTCTTGAGCCGTTAGCACCATCTGTTGCGCAGATTTTACTAATAAACCCGACAATCCGACCATATCCGGTTTTTCTTCACGAATCGCCTGCACCAAATCGGTTGGGGTAACCTTAATCCCCAAGTCAACGACATTATAGCCGTTATTACTTAGAATAATATCTACCAGGTTTTTACCGATATCGTGAACATCACCTTTAACCGTTGCTAAAATAACTTTCCCCTTAGAGGCAGACACATCGCCTTTTTCCATATGAGGCTCCAGGAAGGAAACAGAGGCTTTCATAACCTCAGCACTTTGCAGAACCTCCGCGACAATTAATTGGTTGTCATTAAACAGGCGGCCTACTTCTTTCATGCCGTCCATTAATGGACCGTTAATAATATCTAGTGGAGCAGGGTAGGAGGCAAGCGCCAGTTCTAGGTCAGGAAGCAAACCTTCTTTTGTTCCTTCAATCACATAGTAGGCTAAGCGCTCTTCCAATGTCATATTAGGAATCGTTGTCTTTGCTTCTTTCTTTTTTCCGCGGTAAAACTCAGTAAATGTAGCTAATGTTTCATCCGTTGTATCAAATAACAAAGCCTCTGCTAATTGAACTTCATCCTTAGAGATCGAAGCAAAGCGCTCAAGCTTTTCCGTATTCACAATCGCATAATCCAAGCCAGCCTGTGTACAATGGTAGAGGAAGACTGAATTCAGTACCTCACGGCCGACTGGTGGTAGACCGAAGGAAACATTACTAATACCGAGAATGGTCTGCACATCCGGCATCGCTTCTTTAATCATCCTAATTCCTTCTACCGTTGCTTTAGCCGATCCAATATATTGTTCATCACCAGTTCCAACAGGGAACACAAGCGGGTCAAAAATGAGGTCCTGTGGTTTAAGACCATACTTATGAACTAATAGGTCATGGGAACGTTTGGCAATGGCTAATTTTCGCTCTGCTGAAACGCCCATTCCTTCTTCATCAATCGTCCCTACCACAACAGCGGCACCGTAACGGTGGATTAACGGAACAATCGCTTCAAACCGTTCCTCACCATCCTCAAGGTTGATTGAATTGATAATCGCTTTCCCTTGAGAATACTTCAGAGCTCTTTCGATGACCTTTTCATCCGTAGAATCGATAACAAGCGGAACCTTAACCTTTTTAACGACTTCTTTAATAAAATTCTCCATATCAACCATTTCGTCACGATCGGGATCGGCAAGGCAGATATCAATAACATGGGCGCCGCCCTTCACCTGTGCACGGGCAACTTCTGACGCTTCTTCAAATTTACCTTCTGTAATTAATCGTTTGAACTTACGAGAGCCGATAACGTTTGTACGTTCCCCAACCATGATCGGTCTTAACGTAGGATCATCATAAATAAATGGTTCAATACCGGAAACCATGTGAGTGCTTGATGATTGGAACGGACGAGGCTGATATTGTTTCATTGCTTCTGCAATCACCCTAATATGTTCAGGTGTTGTACCGCAGCAGCCGCCGACAATATTCAACCAGCCATGTGCCGCAAAATCGGATAGCTTTTTCGCCAGTATTTCAGGTGTTTCGTGATAGTGACCGTCTTCATCAGGTAAGCCGGCATTTGGATAACAGCTGACAGCGGTTGTTGCCAAACCTGCAAGGGAACGAATATGATCCTGCATGAATTCAGGACCGGTCGCACAGTTAAGACCGACGGCGATCGGATTCATGTGTTCCACAGAAATAAAGAACGACTCAATCGTTTGTCCGGCCAAGGTTGTCCCCATTGGTTCAATGGTTCCGGAAATAAAGAGCGGCAGGGTTTTACCTGTTTTTGAAAAAGCACTTTGAATCCCGACAAAACCCGCTTTCACATTCAATAAGTCCTGACTTGTTTCTAGCAACAGCAAATCAACGCCGCCGTCGATTAACCCAATCGCCTGTTCTTCATAAGTGGCAGAAAGGGCATCAAAGGTTGTGCCCCCGGTGACACTTAAGGTTTTTGTCGTTGGGCCCATTGAGCCTGCTACATAACGTGGCCACTCATCGGTCGTAACGTTCATCGCTTCTCTGACGGCAAGCATCGCAGCGATTTTATTAATCTCATAAGCTTTAAATCCAAGTTCATATTCATCTAAAACAAGGCTTGTCGCACCAAATGTATTGGTCTCAATGATGTCTGCACCGGCCTCTAAGTATTCACGATGAATACGAGAGATGACGGAAGGAGCTGTTAGAACGAGATGTTCATTACAGCCTTCATACTGCTCACCGCCAAAATCCTCCGCTGTAAGATCGGCTTGCTGCAGCATCGTACCCATCGCACCGTCCATAACAAGGATGCGCTTTTTAAGTTGTTCAGAAAATGGTGTTTTCGGCATAGCTGTCCCCCCTAATCTCACTCGCACGCTGGTTTGTATAAGCAGCGAGTTCAGCTGTTAATTCATAACGCAGGAATGGTGTAATTAAATAAATTCCGTTAAATAAGTCTAATGCGGTATCAATAAGTGACTTGGTAATAGCAATTCCTTCTCTAGCAGCCTGAAGCGGATTGTCATTCAAGAGAGCCATCCGCTCACGAATCGAGTCGGCAATTTTGATTCCAGGCACTTCATTGTGAAGAAACTCTGCGTTTTTACTACCTGTTAATGGCATTAAGCCGATATATATCGGTGTATCTAAATGTTTCGTATTTTCATAGACTTCAATCAATTTTTCCTCTGAGAATACAGGCTGAGAAATAAAGTAATCCGCCCCGTATTGAATCTTTTTCTCCAAACGTTTTACCGCTTTTTCGACCGAGCGGACATTAGGATTAAAGGCTGCGGCCACACTAAAAGCCGTTTTTTGACCTAAGTCTTTACCGGAATAGGATAAGCCTTCGTTCATCTGTTTAATCATTTGAATCAATTCAAACGAAGACACATCATAAACGGATGAGGCACCAGGGAAATCTCCCACTCTAGCAGGGTCCCCTGTAATCGCTAAGATATCGTTCATTCCTAGCGTGTGCAGTCCCATTAAGTGCGATTGCAGCCCGATAATATTGCGGTCCCGGCAGGCAAGATGAATCAGCGGACGCATACCTAACTCATTTTTTAATAGATAGCCTAAGGATTCATTAGAAATCCGCACCGTTGCCAGTGAATTATCCGCTAGTGTAATCGAATCGATACCTGCTTTTTTAAGCGCCTTGGCCCCTTCGAAAAACTTAGTCGTATCCAATTTTCGAGGAGGATCTAATTCAACAATCACCGATGGCCGCTCTTTCACGATTTCCTGCAGGGGAGTGTATTCCCTTTTCGGAGGAGATTCGACAATAATCGGCTTTTGTTTCAATTTTACAACTTTTTCAGTGACAGGGATACTATTCTTTAATTCAGATGCATAGGCGCGAATATGGTCGGGTGTCGTACCGCAGCAGCCGCCAAGCAAGCGTACGCCTTCATTTCGAAAGCGTTGTGCCGATTTTTGGAAATAATCGGCATCTCCTTCATAATGAAATTTTCCGTCTGTATAGGTAGGAAGACTGGCGTTTGGATAGGCTGATAGGAAAGCATGCTTCGGAATTTCCACCTGTTCTAAAGCCAATAACATATGGTGAGGACCTAACCGGCAGTTGAGGCCGACCACATCGGCACCTAGGCCTTCCAGTCTTTTTAAAGCGTCATTAACAGGTGTCCGGTCCTGTAAGAAACCAGGGTCCTGAAGGGAAACTTGAGCGATAATCGGAAGCTTCGTTTCCTTCCGTGCAATCGTTAGGACGGTTTCGAGCTCTTCTAAGTCGTAAAAGGTTTCGAGTAATAGTCCGTCCACACCTTCGAGGAGCAAACAATATAATTGCTCCCGGAAGCTTCGTTTTAATTCTTCTATTGTCATCGAACTTGTTTTAATTCCACGGTTGCCGCCAATTGTCCCGACGACAAAAGCGTTAGCTTGGGCGGCTTTTTTAGCATTCCGCACCGCAGCACTGTTGATCTCCTTTACGGAGTCTTCCAAGCCATATCGCTGCAGCTTTAAATAATTGGCAGCGTAGGTATGTGTTTGAATAACATCCGCTCCGGCATCAATATAGGCTCGGTGGATATTTTGAATCTGCTCCGGCTGAGATAAATTGAGTTCTTCTGAACACGAATCGACTCCGAATGAATAAAGCAATGTACCCATAGCACCATCGGCTATTAAAATTTGCTTTTGTAATTTATCTAAAAGGTTCATGATCATTCCCCTTGATGTAGGACCAAATGTTTAGTACGAACCTGCTCAAGTGCTTGCGAAAAATCCTTAATCAAATCATCAGGATTTTCAAGTCCTACTGATAAGCGGACAAGTCCATCGGTAATACCACGTTGATGGCGATCTTCACGAGACATAGCCGCATGAGACATTTTCGCTGGATAAGAGAGAATTGATTCCACCGCTCCTAAGCTGACCGCAAATACAGGGATTTCCACATTCGCCACAAAGGTGCGAAGGGCGTCTTCCGTAGCTAATTCAAACGATAATACCGCTCCAGGACCATCTGCTTGTTCTTTTTGGATTTGATATTGCGGATGGCTTTCAAGCCCTGGATAATGAACCTTTTCCACAAGCGGATGGGCATCTAAAAATTCTGCGATTTTGATCGCTGATTTTTGTGACTGTTCCAAACGAACCGACAATGTCTTAATTCCTCGTAGAACAAGCCATGCATCTTGCACACCTAAAATCGCACCAAAACTATTTTGTAAGAATCCTAGTCTCTTAGCTAAATCTTCATCTTTGACAACGGCAAGGCCTGCCACCACATCACTGTGTCCGGCTAAAAATTTCGTTGCACTATGAAGGACAACATCTGCACCTAGTGCAAGCGGCTTTTGGTGGTAAGGGGTAAGGAATGTATTATCAACAAATGTTAATGCATTAATTTCTTTAGCGAGTTCGCTAACCGCTCGAATATCTGTTACTTTCATCAATGGATTTGATGGTGTTTCCACATAAAAGGCCTTTGTATTCGGCTGAATCGCTTCTTTAACTTCCTCTAAATTGGTCATATCGACAAAGGTATGCTCTATCCCAAGTCTCGAAAGAACTTGCGTGACCATTCGGAAGGTACCGCCATACACATCCTCGGTGATTACAATATGGTCACCAGAAGATAGTAGAAGGAAGGCAGTTGAAATAGCTGCCATCCCTGATGCAAATGCAAATCCTTTCACACCACCTTCAAGTTCTGCGATTACATCTTCTAGTGCTTCTCTTGTCGGATTTAAACTGCGGCCATAATCGTACTTTCCGAACTGATCGAAATCAGCTTGATGGAAGGTAGAGGCATGCTGAATGGGAACACTAACCGCCCCAGTTACTGGATCAATTTTATGTTTGTTGTGGAGCAGTCTGGTTTCAAAACTATATTCTTCGTGTGCCATTATGCAATTACCCCTTCCTGTACCTTCGCAAAAGCGTTCTGTAAGTCTTCAATAATATCTTGTGAATCTTCAATTCCAACTGAGAAACGTAATAAACGGTTGCAAACGCCGGCTTGAATACGAATCTCTTCCGGGATATCCATATGTGTTTGCGTTGCTGGATAAGTAATGAAGCTTTCCGTTCCACCTAAGCTTTCAGCAAAACTGATTAAATTTAAATTCTGTAAGAATGGATTCACCCATGCTTCGTCCTTGATTCTAAAAGAAACCATTCCGCCGCGTCCTGGGTAGAGAACATCCGTTACGGCATCATGCTGTGAAAAGAATTCAACGATGGCCTTTGCATTCTTTTCATGACGATCCATTCTTAGTGACAATGTTTTCATTCCGCGCATTAATAACCAAGAATCAAATGGACTTAACACGGCTCCGGCACCGTTATGGTGGAAAGCTAATCCTTCACAAAGTTCCTTTCCTTTTGCCACAACTAGGCCAGCAAGAACATCATTATGTCCCCCAAGATATTTCGTCGCACTATGGATAACGATATCCGCACCAAGGCTGATTGGCTGCTGTAAAAGCGGGGTATAGAACGTATTGTCCACGATTAACAATAATCCATGTTCCTTTGCGATCTTTGAAATAGCTGCAATATCCGATTCCTGCATAAGCGGATTGGTTGGTGTTTCTAGGAAAATCGCCTTTGTTTGTGCTGTGATTTTCTTTTCAACTTCTTCCGGACAACAGGTATTCACATATTGCGTCGTTAAGCCCCATTTCTTATAGCCTTTTTCTAATAAGCGGTAAGTACCACCATATAGATCTTCACTTACGATCCATTCGTCACCAGATTCAAATAAAGCAAGAATCAGTTGAATGGCTGCCATACCAGAGCTGCAGGCAAATCCTTGATCCGCACCTTCTAAATCCGCGATTGTTTTTTCGAGGAGCTGACGCGTTGGGTTTCCTGTGCGGGTGTAATCAAACCCGGTTGATTGCCCGATTCCCTCATGACGGAAAGCTGTTGAAAAATATACAGGCGGGTTCACTGTTCCAGTTGTTGTTTCACTGCGGTTCCCAATTTGGGCAAGTTTTGTATCGATTTTGTACATAACGGACACTCCTTGTAGTAAGTAAAGTTTATAATGTTTCGCATTAACGCGATTGAGTAGTAAAGCCTTTTGATAAATAAAAAAAGTCTTCTTATAAGAAGAAGACTTTTGTATGCAGTACATTTGTCATTCTTCTTATCTTGCAAATTAGTAAATTTGCAGGACTTAGCACCTTTTCAATGAGAAAAAAACATTGAAGGTTGCTGAGGTGTCGCAGGGCCCTTCCCTCAACCTCTCTTGATAAGAAATACATTATTTAGATTATTTATAAAATTTACTACAAATTTCGTGTTATGTCAATTTGTTTTTTAGTAATAACAATATCAATGAAGAAACTGGGCGAAAAATCTTTCTAAAAAAATATATAAATAGTTAATGGAAAAGTTGTTGACAGTGGTAGTTAATGGATTTATTATAGGGTTATAAATTGTTCTTAATAAAGAACTAAAATAGGTATTATGTAATAGGAATTAGTAGGTGGAATACATAGAGCTGATAAAATTATAACATATACAAGAGGGAATTTTAATTAAAAGAAATTCTTTTGATTAACTATGGAATTGATGTTCTATTTAGTGAACTCACATTTCTAATAGAAGATTTTGTAACTGATGAAATGTATGGCAGGAGGAAAAGATGAGCGCTATAGCCGGTATATATCATTTAAACGATGAACCAATCAATCTAGAGCACGGAAACCGGATGATGAAAGAATTAGAAAAATATCCGGCAGATGATATTCAGACTTGGCATAATGACAAAGTCTTCTTTGGCTGCCATGCACAGTGGATCACACCGGAATCTGTAGGCGAGAAACTTCCTTATTATGATCATGAACGGAAGTTAGCGATTACGGCAGATGCAATTATTGATAATCGGGATGAATTGTTTGAAAAATTACAAGTCAAAATATCGGACAGAAAAACAATGTCTGATAGTGAACTTATATTACTATCTTATTATAAATGGGGAGAAGAAACCCCTAAATATTTAGTTGGGGATTTCGCATTTATGATATGGGACGAGAAAAAACATGAGATATTTGGGGCAAGGGATTATTCCGGAAATAGACTACTATATTTTCATCAAAATCTCCAAATGTTTATCTTCTGTACAGCCATTCGTCCAATATTAGGCTTATCATTTGTAGAAAATAGTCTAAACAAGCAATGGATTGCTGAGTTTTTGGCTAACCCAGGTATGTTTGACTCGCTAGATACATCTTCAACAATTTATAAGAACATACGACAAATACCACCCTCTCATTCTATTAAATTGGTGGAAGGAAAGGTGACTCTCACCCGTTACAGTAAATTACCTGATGGTGAAAAACTTATTCTAAAATCGAATCTTGAATATGAAGAGGCTTTTAAAGAAGTTTTTCAGGAAGCTGTCAAAGCACGATTACGTACTCATAAAAACGTAGGTGCCCATTTAAGTGGTGGATTGGATTCAGGCTCAGTTGCAAGTATTGCAGCAACCGAATTAAGGAAACAAAATAAACAATTGAATACATATAGTTACGTACCAATACAAGGGTTTGAAGATTGGACACCAAAAAGTCGGATTGCTAACGAAAGGCCAGTTATACAATCAACGGTTGACTATGTAGGAAACATAAATGCTGAGTATTTAGATTTTGATGGCCTTAGCTCATTTTCTGTAATTGATGATTGGCTTAATACACTAGAATCACCATATAAATTTTTTGAAAATAGTTATTGGCTCAAAGGAATATATGAAAAGGCCAATCAAGATGGGGTCGGTGTTCTATTAAATGGCCAGAGGGGCAACTGGACTATTTCTTGGGGTCCAGCACTGGAGTATCAGGTTTTGTTGTTAAAAAGGTTTCATTTAATCCGTTGTTTTCGTGAAATACATTTGTACAGCAAGAATATCGGGGTCAAGAAATCAAGGGTAATCTCTGTTGTTGCAAAGAAAACTTTTCCTTTTTTACATCATTTTATGACATCTTCAGCAAATGGGAATAACTTTCCGATGTTAATCAATCCAGAATTTGCCAATACAATGAATGTCTTTGAAAAACTTTTAGAACATGAAATCGACACAAAGGGAAATGTTACCAAAAATTGGTATGAGGTAAGGGCGATGCAATTTGAGCAGCTCTATTATTGGAATATTACTGGAACGTATGGATCGAAATTTTCTTTATCACACAAAATTTGGGATCGTGATCCTACAAATGATCTCCGTGTGGCCAAATTTTGCTTAGCTCTTCCAGAAGAGCAATATGTACAAAATGGTATGGATAGAGCACTTATTAGAAGGGCAACTAAAAACTTACTTCCTGATAATGTTAGATTAAATCAACGGACCAGGGGTGCACAAGGTGCAGATGGAATTCCCCGTATGGCACCTCATTGGAAATCATTTATTGAAGCATTAGAGCAAATGCTTGATGATTCAGTAGTTTCTGAGTATTTGAATATCGGAGTAATCAAAAGTATTATTACAAAATTCAGAGATGTTCCATCCCCACAATATGTGTATGATGAAGAGTTCAAGATTTTAATGCGAAGCTTGATATTTTATAGATTTATTAAGAATTTTGCTTGAGAGGGGGTGACAAGGTGAAAAAAGTTTGGAATAAACCAGAATTGGAAGTACTTAATGTTAACATGACAATGGCTGGCCCAGGACATAAAATTCCGGATGCAGTGCAACCAGATCCAGATGATCCGGTAAAGTATAGTTAATTTCAAGAGGTGTTAAGGTGAAAAAGGTATGGACTCAACCTGAGTTACAAGTACTTAATGTTAGCATGACAATGGCTGGCCCAGGACATAATTTTGTGGATGCAGTCCAACCTGATGATGATACACGACTATTACCGTATAGCTAATTCGAGAGGTGTGAGAAAATGAAAAAAGAATGGAATAAGCCAGAATTAGAAGTACTTAATGTTAACATGACAATGGCTGGTCCCGGGCATAAGATACCAGACGCAGTGCAACCAGATCCAGATGATCCGGTAAAGTATAGTTAATTTTTAGTTAATTAGGTTAGGATTTATTCAGCCCTTATACATTTCTAACTGTATAAGGGCTTTTATAAATCAACATTGTTGTCATTGGAGTGAATAAAATGATCAATACACAAAACGCCTTGATTTATAAGGGGTTTGGACTAAATCTAATGAGCGATATTCCGCTTCCTGAATTAACACGAATAAATGAACCAGTTGGTATAGCAGATATTTTTGTTCAAAAGGGTGATTTATTAAAACAATGGTCAGAAGTAGATTCAAATAAACAGAAAAGATTTGTAGTAAAAGAAAATAGGGTTATGTTTGAAGTCCCTAATACTGCTATATTTTCTATAGAAGAAGGCAACAAAATTACCGTTTCACCGATGTTAGGTGCTGAAGAGGATAAAATCCGACTTTATATCCTTGGTACTTGTATGGGAGCAATATTAATTCAAAGAAGAACAATCCCATTACATGGGAGTGCAGTTGCAATTAATGGAAAGGCATATGCTTTTGTAGGTGATTCAGGTGCTGGGAAATCTACACTTGCAGCAGCTTTAATACAGGAAGGATATAAACTATTAAGTGATGATATAATCCCTGTTATTCTTTCGCATGACAAATTACCGTATGTAGTACCGTCCTACCCGCATCAAAAGCTATGGGAAGAAAGTTTAAATGAATTTGGAATCAGTACATTAGGATACCTCCCGTTGTTTGATCGAGAAACAAAGTTTGCCATACCCGTTCATTCTGATTTTACATCGGAAACTTTACCTCTAGCTGGAGTATATGAATTAGTTAAAACTGAAAGTAACGGTGTTGAAATTAAGGAAATAGAAGGTTTAGAGCGCTTTCGAACTATATATACGCATACATATCGAAATTTTTTAATTCCTCGCCTAGGGATGATGGAATGGCATTTCAAAAAAACAGCTCAAATCTTAAACAAAATTGATATGTATAAATTAATGCGTGACAATTCAGGATTTACAGCAAATAGGTTGGTTTCACTTGTTTTATCAACTATTAAAGAGGAGGAACATATATGATTATCACACAAAAAATTTCATTGAATTCAAAAGTTTTACAAATGGATGGAAATATAGTCAGTGATATGGATGGAGAAAAAGTAATGTTAAGTATAGAAAGTGGAAATTATTATAATTTAGGAGAAATAGGTGGGCAAATATGGGATTTAGTAAGAACTCCATTAGAAATTAATGAAGTGGTTGCAAATTTATTAATAACTTATCAGGTTGAAAAGGAAGAATGCGAACAACATGTTTTATCCTATATCGAACAATTAAATAAAGAGGGGCTTGTTCAAATTATTTAGCTTGAATCAAAGAATGTAATAGGAGGATAGTGAATGTTACTTTTCCAAAAGATAAAAACATTTATTATTTTGGATAATAAAACAAAACTCTTGTTTTTGGAGGCGTTTATTTTTTTAGCGTGGGCTCGGATACTTAAGGCTATGAAGTTTTCTAAGATAGCCCCTTTACTGGGTAATCATATGGAAGAAACATCATTTGAATACAAGTCTTCGGATGTGAAAATTTTAAAGAATGTATCAGATGCTATTTATATCATGAGTAAATATACATTTTGGGAAAGTAAATGTTTAGTCAAGGCGATTGCTGGAATGAAAATGCTTCAGAGACGTAGTATTGACAGTACCCTTTATTTGGGTACGGCAAAGGATGAAACAGGAAGCATGATCGCTCACGCTTGGCTTCGAAGCGGAGCATTGTATATAACTGGGGCTGAGGAAATGAAGAGATTTACCGTTGTCGGGAAATTTGCAAAACGCATTAGTGAACATGGATAAGAGGGGAATACTGTGGAAAACATTTTTAAAGAAAACATAAATCAATTTCCTAAAGAATTAAAACTTCTTCTTTCTTTTTTGAAAAGAGAAAGTGATGCAACTTTATTTAATAATAGGTATTTTGAAGATATTAATTGGAACAGTTTTATCCAATTGTCTATACATCACCGAGTTTTCCCCTTTATTTATAAGAGATTGAAAGAATTAAAGGGTGATTATATTCCTGCTACCGTTCTCCAAGAATTTTCCCGCATATATCAAAAAAATATTTTTCGAATGCTTCATTTAAGTGGGGAAACACAAAAGATTTCAAAGCTATTTTCAAACAATCAAATCCGTACCTTATTTTTAAAAGGTCCTGTTCTTGCTGCTGACCTATATGGTGATATTTCTTTACGCACATCTGCTGATTTGGATATTTTAATTTCAATAGAGAAACTTAATCAAGCGGAGGAAATTCTTTTAAATGAAGGGTACATTAAGGATGAGTATATTACAACAGTATTAAATGACTGGAAATGGAGGCATCATCATTTCACCTATTTTCACCCACAAAAGGATGTAAAGGTTGAAATACATTGGAGGCTAAATCCAGGACCCGCTAAAGAACCAAAGTTTGATGACCTATGGAAAAGGAAGAGAGCAAGTTCCTTATCAACCGAGCTTATTTATACTTTAGGTCTTGAAGATTTATTTTTATTTCTTGTTTCACATGGCGCTCGGCATGGGTGGTCGAGACTTCGCTGGTTAGATGATATTAAACAGATATTAGAATCTGAAATTGATTGGAAAGAAACTATCAATATACTAAAAAGCTTTCATTATTATGATGTGGGTGGCCAGGCGCTATATTTAGCTATTCATCTATTAAATGCTAAGGTGCCTCCAGAATTGAATATGATGATAAATAGAAAACGGACAAAGCAGCTTAGCTTAGACGCTTTGTTTTATATAAAGCAAATGATTAATCTTCACACGGACCCGGTGCCAAAAGATGTTTCTGAATATCATAAATGGCATTTGTTTTCTTTAATGTCAACTAATCAAAAAGTTTTCTTTGTTTTAAGTTTTTTATATCCATATCCAGAAGATGTAGAATTTCTACCTTTACCAAAGTTTTTTCACTTTTTATATTTTCCATTGCGCCCGGTTATTTTCCTTTTAAGGAAAACGAAGCTACGATCAGTTACTAGGAGGGCCTAACCATTGAATCAAGTTCTTTACTATTTTAAAAGATTGCAATCATATTCTGGAAATATTCTTTACTTTAATATTATTGGTATGGGATTTGTAAGTTTCCTTGAAGGATTAGGGATCCTACTATTAGTACCAATGATAAGCTACAGTGGAATAATAAAAAATGATCTTGGAGGACTTAAGTTTCAAAAATATTTATTTTTTCTTCACGAACTACCTAGAACTCAGGCATTATTTTTTATTTTAGCATTTTTTATATCATTAGTGATTATTCAAAATTTGATACAGCGTAACTTAGCTATTAGAAATGTAAGGATTACTCAAGGATTTATTCGTATATTAAGAATGGAGAGCTATGAAGCCTTATTAAAATCCAACTGGGGATTATTTACAAAGGAAAAGAAAGCAGATTTAATTAACGTTATGACCATGGAACTAGCTCGAGTCTCTGGAGGTATTATTCAAACCTTATTGTTACTAACCTCACTTGTCTTTACAAGTATACAGATTATTTTGGCACTCTGGTTATCAATAAAACTTACTTTTTTAGTATTGATTTCTGGACTTTTTCTAGCTGTCTTTTCGAGAAAATATATAAAACAATCAAAGATTTTAGGTTCAAAAACCTCGAATTTAGCCCAAGAGTATCTTGGAGGAATAACGGATCAATTAAATGGTATTAAAGATATCAAGAGTAATACCTTAGAAGAATCTCGTTTAAATTGGCTAAATACATTAACTAAAGGAATGATAGAAGAGCAAATTGAGTATACTAAATTGAAAACAAAATCACAGACATTATATAAAATATCATCAGCCTGTTTGATTTCTGCATTTATATTTATTTACCTCATGGTTATTGAAAAAAATCCTGAACAATTTTTATTAATATTAATTATTTTTTCAAGATTGTGGCCAAGAATCACAGAAATCCAATCAAGTATGGAACAAATAGCAACTTCTGTTCCTGCATTTAAGGCATTAAGAGATCTGCAAAGAAAATGTAAGCAATCAGCAGAAATCAAGGATAACACAATTTACAAGCGTATTAGACCTTTATTTATTGAAGAAGCAATAGAATGCCGTGAAGTATATTTTCAATATGATAGAGCTGATAAAAAATATGCTCTTCAAAATATCAATTTAAAAATTTTGACTAATAGTATGACAGCAATTGTAGGCACATCTGGTGCTGGAAAAAGTACATTAATAGATCTTTTAATGGGGTTAAATAAGCCTCAAAAGGGTGAAATCCTAATAGATGGAAAAGTGATTAATGAACAAAATCTATTATCGCTAAGGCAAGCAATTAGTTACGTCCCACAGGATCCTTTTTTATTTAATACCAGTATTAGAGACAACTTACTAATGATAAGGCCGAATGTAAGTGAACATGAAATCTGGGAAGCTCTAGATTTTTCAGCCGCATCTGATTTTGTAAAGAAATTACCAAATGGTTTAGACACAATTGTGGGAGATAGAGGTATAAGGTTATCAGGGGGAGAGCGGCAAAGGCTTGTTCTTGCACGTGCTATTTTGCGTAACCCGTCAATTCTAGTCTTGGATGAAGCTACCAGTGCATTAGACTCTGAAAATGAAGCAAAGATTCAAGAGGCTATTGAAAAACTAAAGGGAAGAATGACGGTAATTATTATCGCCCATCGTCTTTCTACCATTAGGAATTCAGATCAAGTAATTGTTTTAGAACAGGGGAAAATGGTGCAACAAGGAAAATTCAGCCAACTTGCAAGTGATCAAAAGGGAATGTTCAGTAGACTACTAAAAAACCAAATAGGAATTAGCGGTTAATTTTGGAATTAACCTACTTACTGGGTCCTTATCCAAGTTAGAAATTTTTGGTTATAGTAATTGACATGTTCTTAATAAAGAAATAAAATGATGATATAGAATAATAAAATTAGCTTTAAGGTGTATTATATTATTTTTTTGGAACAATCGTTCAATATTTAGAACGAATTTTAAAAAATTCATGTCAATTATAAAAGGTGGTTTAATGCAAAACTTAAATCAAAATAACGTAAACAGTAAGAGAGCAGCAAAGGAAATTAATTTAATAGAGATATTCACAGTTCTAAAGAGGAACCTTTGGATAATAATATTAGTTACAGCTTTAGCAGGCATAGCAGGAGTAGTATTAAATAATGCCTCCAGTACACCTTTATATGCATCTTCATCAAGAATTATTATTGGAGCAGATGAAGAATCTAGAAAAACGCTTCAGGTAATAGTAAAAGACTCGGTAATACTAGATAAAGTTATTAATCAACTAGGGTTAAATTTATCAGCCGAGGAATTAGCAGGGAAAATTACAGTTGCGAGTGTTGATTCATCTCAGGTAGTTAGTATAACTGTGATTGATCCTAATCCTATGCAGGCAGCAAACATAGCAGATACCACAGCTCAAATTTTTAGGGATGAAGTACCAAATATAATAGGTCAAGATTATGTTCGACTATTATCTAAGGCAAAGGTAAATCCTGTTCCAATTAATCAAAAGAACAACAATAAGCTTTATCTTGGCATTATTGGGGGGCTTATTGTTGGAATCGGATTAGCATTTTTATTAGATTCATTTGACGACAGGATACGACATAATAATGATATTGAAAACCTACTTGGTCTTCCCTTATTAGGAAGAGTTCCAAAGGTAAACAAAAGGAATGTTAAAAAGAGAAGTATGAAATTTCAATTAGAATCAAGAGGTGAGAATATTGGTCTTAAATAAAATTCGGCAATTATGGTCGTCAGAAAAAAGAACTATTATTGCTCATACTCATCCTGATTCAGTGATTTCAGAACAATTCAGAATGATTCAAACCAATATCAAATTTATCATGCCTGAGCAAAAGAGCCGTACAATTTTAATTACTTCATCAGGAGATGGTGAAGGGAAAACTACAATTGCAACTAACCTTGCAGTTTCATTAGCTCAGCAGAAGAAAAAAGTTCTTATAGTCGATGGAAATTTAAGAAAGCCTGCTTTGCATTCTTTCTTTAATACAACCAATAAGATTGGTTTAACGGATGTTCTTACTGGAAAAGCATCATTTTCAGAGGCCTTAATTCATACTGAAGTTTGGAGGCTAGATTTACTAACAAGTGGAGTAGTTCCTTTTAATCCAGTTGAATTAATTGGTTCACAGAGGTTGCCAGAGCTCCTTAATAAGGTAGAACAAAGTTATGATATTATTCTAATTGATTCTAATTCAGTCTTAGAGTTAACAGATACTAAGCTTCTTGCAAGCCAGTGTGACGGTGTTATACTTGTAACTCAAAATGGAAAAACCAAATTAGAAAAAGCTGCTGAAGCAAAGAAAGTAATTGAATTTTCCAAAGCAAATATTGTGGGAATAGTTTTAAATCAATAATTAGGTATAGAGTAAAAAATTTTTTGGAACGTTGTTCGTTATTAGAAACGAAATTGTACGTATAGTTCTTTATTCTTTTGGAAATGTCTCCTTTCCAATATCAATGGAGGCACTCGGTCATGCTGTGGGCTATAGCCTTAGACACTAGTTGTCAAGAGTGTGATGTGAGGGAGGGTTAGATGCCCTATTTTACTTATAAAAATTTTTAATTATATGTTCTTCATTAAGAATTTATAATTAAAGATTTTTAAAAGGAAGTGATATTTTGAAGAATGATAATCTTTATCCAAAATGTATAACAAAGGCAGTGAGATATATTAAACAAGATGCCTCAAGACATCAATTGGTTGAAATCAAAAAAGTGATTGACAATGCAATCCGAATTAGAACAAAAACAACAAATTAATTCCATTCCATTCCATTCCATTACATGTAAAAAATCAGGGGGGGTTATATGTCTTATCAACAACGATTATCCTTATTTATACTTATAGATTCATGTATAGTATTAACTGCTATATTTATAAGCTGCTTTTTAGTGAATGGAACTATTCAGGTTGTAACCTTTCCGGTCTTAATAAGCTGTATTGTTATTTTATTAGGTCATTATACATTATCATTTAAATTTCATCTATACAAAAAGGCTTGGGAATATGCGAGTGTCGGGGAATTATTAAGTATCTTAAAGATTGTGACCATCTCAGTTTTTATTGCGGCTATTTTCCAACAGTTAATTGTTAAGGAAATATTTTTTCGGTTACTTGCTGTAACATGGCTACTTAATATGTCTATCATTGGAGGATCTCGATTTTGTTGGCGAATGCTTCGAGATTCGCGCCTTAATAGAATGGATAATAAAAAAAGAACGCTAATAGTAGGTGCGGGCTCGGCCGGAACCATGGTTGCAAGGCAATTGTTACAAAATAACCAAGCAGACTTGTTACCAGTCGCTTTTATTGACGATGATTCTAAAAAGCACAGGCTTGATATACTAGGAATCCCAGTAGTTGGAAGTATTGATGATATCGAGAAGGCAGTCATTGAATATGAAATAGAAAATATAGTGATTGCTATACCATCATTGAGAAAAAAAGAGTTGAATGCTATTTTCCTAGAATGTGCAAAAACAAACGAAAAAACACAAATATTACCAATGTTAGAAGACTTAATGACAGGGAAAGTGTCTGTTAGTCAATTTCGTGATGTACAGGTAGAGGATTTACTAGGTAGGGAACCAGTTGAATTAGATATAAATAGTATATCAGATAATATAAAGAATAAAGTAGTTTTAGTCACTGGTGCTGGAGGATCTATCGGATCAGAAATCTGTAGACAAGTAGTGAATTTTAATCCTAAAACTCTAATTTTATTAGGTCATGGTGAAAATAGCATCTATTCCATTGAAATGGAATTAAAAGAAATGAATAAGAATACTACAATTGAATTAATTCCAGTAATTGCTGATATACAAGATGAAAAGAAAGTGATGTCAGTTATGAATACATACCAACCCGATCTTGTTTACCATGCAGCCGCTCATAAACATGTTCCATTAATGGAGGCAAATCCGGAAGAAGCTGTTAAAAACAACATCATTGGGACAATGAATGTGGCAAAGGCAGCGAGCTGGAATGGCGTAAAGACCTTTGTTATGATTTCAACGGATAAAGCGGTGAACCCTACGAGTGTTATGGGTGCCGCAAAAAAATTAGCCGAAATGATTATCCAATATATGGACCAACAAAGTAATACTAAATTTGTTGCGGTTCGTTTCGGGAATGTATTGGGAAGTAGAGGAAGTGTAATTCCATTATTTAAAAAGCAGATTGAAAAAGGTGGTCCTGTTACAGTTACCCATCCTGAAATGATTCGTTACTTTATGACCATTCCTGAAGCATCAAGATTAGTCCTTCAAGCAGGAGCACTTGCTAACGGGGGAGAAATTTTTGTATTAGATATGGGTGACCCTGTAAAAATTGTAGATTTAGCAAAAAACCTTATCAAACTCTCGGGCAATTCAATTGAAGAGATAGGAATTGAATTCTCTGGAATAAGACCTGGAGAGAAGTTATTTGAAGAATTATTAAAGGAAGAGGAGGTTCATGAAAAACAAATTTATCCAAAGATTTATATAGGGAAAACTTCTGAACTATTAATAAAAGAGATTGAGGAATTAATTCAAACATATTCTATTTTGGGAAAAGATGAAATTAGAGCTAAGCTCATTAATTTAGCAAATTGTAAAGTAATATCAAAACCAAAATTGTCAGTTCCTGTTTAAAGAGGATGAGTTATTAAAAAATAAAATAAAGTTATGCAGTTAATTATAAAGGTGGATGAAAGTGGTGAAAAAGAAAGTTTTATTTTGTGCAACCGTGGATTATCACTTTAAAGCATTTCATTTACCATATCTAAAATGGTTTAAAGATCAAGGATGGGAAGTGCACGTAGCTGCGGAGGGAGAACTAGTACTTCCATATGTTGATAAGAAGTTCAATATCCCAATTCAAAGATCACCGTTTCAAAAGATGAATTTAAAGGCCTATGATAGAATAAAAAAATTAATTGATGACAATCACTACAACATTATCCATTGCCATACTCCAATGGGAGGTGTATTAACACGTTTAGCAGCAAGAAAAGTAAGGAAAAAGGGAACAAGTATCATTTATACAGCACATGGTTTTCACTTTTGTAAAGGGGCTCCATTTAAAAGCTGGCTTCTTTATTATCCAATAGAAAAGTTACTTGCTTCTTTTACAGATTGTCTTATTACAATTAATCAAGAAGATTTTCAACTAGCTAAAACCCATGGATTTAGGGCAAATTCCATCAAACATGTGCATGGTGTGGGGGTAAATACTGAAATTTTTAAACCAGTGGAAGAGCTACAAAAGAATAATCTAAGAAAATCATTAGGATATAAACCTAATGATTTTTTAATGTTCTATGCAGCTGAGTTCAATAAAAACAAGAACCAAAAATTGCTCATTGAATCCTTAGTCCATGTTAAACAAGAGGTGCCTAATGCAAAGCTTTTATTAGCCGGAGAAGGATATTTATTACAGGAATGTCAAGAACTTGCACGAAAATTAAAGGTTGATCACTTGGTTCATTTTCTGGGCTATAGAAATGACATTGTTAATCTATTAAAAATATCTGATATAGCGGTTGCTTCTAGTCTGAGAGAAGGTCTTCCTGTAAACATAATGGAAGCTATGGCTTGCGGTCTGCCAGTAATAGCAAATAATAACAGGGGACATAGGGAATTGGTTCAAAATGACCAAAATGGCTGGCTAATTAATAATTTGTCAAATGAATTTGCCCAAAAGATTAAGAAACTAGCATGTAATAGTGAGTTAAAAATAGAGTTAGGTTTAAAAGGACGTAAAAAGATTCTTTCAAACTTTAGTATCAAGAATGTTTTAGCCGAGAAAAGTGAGATTTATCAAGGATATATGGATGAAATGGAGGATTTAGTGTGGGCAAACCACTAAGAATTTTGCATGTTGTGGTCAATATGAATCGGGGGGGAGCAGAAACATTAATCATGAATCTGTATCGTAATATTGATCGGTCTAAGGTTCAATTTGATTTTTTAACTTGTAAAGAGGGAGTATTTGATACTGAAATTGCTGAAATGGGCGGTAAAATCTTTAGAATTCCATATATCACAGATGTAGGGCATTTTAAATATTTAAAAGAACTTAAAACTTTCTTTTCTAAAAACAATAATTATAAAATTATCCATTCCCATTTGGATAGGATGAGTGGTTTGGTGCTCCGTGAAGCAAAAAAAGCCGGGATTCCTAATCGGATTTCTCATAGCCATAATACGAGTAGTGAGGGAAGGGCAGCAACCAGAATTTATAAGTGGTATGCTGGAAACTTTATACTCTCAAGTGCTACAGATTTGTTTGCATGTTCAAATGATGCAGCTGAGTGGCTATTTAAACAAAAATCCTCTGTGTCTAAAATATTAAAAAATGGAATTGAATGTAATCAGTTTGTCTATTCAGAAAAAGTTAGAAAAGAGGTAAGGGAAGAATTAAATATAAACTCAAATGCCATTGTACTAGGGCATGTCGGTAGATTTGCTCATCAAAAAAATCATACATTTTTATTGGAGATATTTGCAGAATTTAATAAACATAAAAATGACTCGGTGTTATTACTAATTGGTGATGGTCCGCTTCGTTCTGATCTCGAAACGCGAGCAGTTGATTTAAAGGTTAGTGACAAAATAAAGTTTGTCGGTATCCGGAACGATATTAATCGCATTCTTCAGGCTTTTGATTTATTTGTATTCCCATCCTTACATGAGGGCCTACCAGTTTCCTTAATTGAGGCACAAGGAGCAGGATTACCCTGCGTTATATCTGAAAATATTTCAAAGGAAGTCGATCTTGGCTGTAACCTGGTTGAATTCCTTCCTTTAAATAATAAGGAAAAATGGGTAAAACGAATAAATAATTTCGCTGAACAAAAATCAGTTAGAAAAGCTTATTCAACTGTAATTGCTGAAAAAGGTTATGATATTAGCGAAACCGCTCAAAAAATTGAAGATTATTATTTAAGAGTCTCGGGGTGAAATCATTGAAAATGTTAACGGTATTTACTCCGACCTTTAATCGGGCGTATTGTCTAGAGAAGTGTTACCAGAGTCTTGTAAATCAAACTAGTAAAGGTTTTATTTGGTTGATCATTGACGATGGTTCTACTGATAATACAAGGGAATTAGTAAGTAGTTGGATACTGGCAAATAAAATAGAAATTCACTATCATTGGCAAGAAAATCAAGGAATGCACGGAGCACATAATACTGCCTATGAATTAATCGAAACAGAACTAAATGTATGTATTGATTCCGATGATTATATGCCAGAAGATGCTGTTGAAAAAATTGTTTCGTTTTGGAGAAGACATGGGAATGGTCAATTTAGCGGCATTATGGGACTTGATGCCTTTAACGATAATCAAGTCATAGGTACTCGATTTCCTGAGCATCTTAAAAGCTCTACTTTGTTTGATATCTATTACAAACACGGTGGAACTGGGGACAAGAAATTAGTTTATAGGACTGAACTAACAAAGGCCAATCCATATCCTAGATTTAAGAATGAAAAATACGTAGGATTGGCATATAAATATTACCTTCTTGATAAGCAGTACGAAATGCTCTTATTAGATGAAATACTTTGTTACGTGGAGTATCTTCCTGATGGTTCATCTTTAAATATGTTTAAACAGTATAAAAGAAATCCAAGAGGATTTGCTTTTTACAGAAAAGAGCTAATGAAATTGCCATTTACAAGTGTTCTTTTTAAATTTAGACAGGCGATTCATTATGTATCAAGCAGTTTAATGATTAGTAATTGGAAGTTTCTAAAAGAAAGCCCATCCAAAGGATTAACTTTTTTAGCATTGCCATTTGGAATTTTATTATATTTTTACATTATGTCAAAGACTAGAACTGTTTGACTCATTATAATTTTGAAAATTTAGACAAATAAAGGAATGGCAGGAATAAAATTATGAATATTCTATGGATAAATCTTTCCATAGTCTTTATATTTTCACTTTTTGCAAGATACTTTTCGAAGCCTATATTTATTAACGGTACATCATTTTCTGTAAGACCCAATAAGATTTCGATTATTGTAGCTTTAGCCTCGTTAATTTTAGTATCAGGCCTTCGAAATAATATTGGTGATACTTTCTTTTACATGCACTCGTATAAAATGTTTAATTTTACTTGGGATTTTATTAAAACTCAAAAAGATATTGGCTTTGGAATTCTACAAATGATATTGAAAAGCTATTCCGACAATCCACAAATCTTAATATTTACAACAGCATTAATCACCAATTTATTAATCCTTATCGTTTTATATAAATATTCCAGAATATTAGAGATAAGTATATATGTTTATATAACAGGTGGATTATTTTTAATTACAATGAATGGAATTAGGCAATGCCTTGCAGCATCCATTATTTTCACTGCAACAAAGTTCTTGATTGAAGGAAATTGGTTCAAATACACCTTAGTAATAATTTTTGCATCTTTATTCCACCAAAGTGCATTAATATTAATACCTATATTTTTTTTCGTGAGGTATAAGGCATGGTCAAAAGCAACATTAGTACTTTTGCTAATGTCTATATTAATTGTATTAGGATTCAATCAATTTTCTTCTGTTTTATTTTCTACAATTCAAGATTCACAATACAGTGAATATAGTAATTTTTCTGAAGGAGGAGCAAATATTATTAGAGTAATAGTTTTTGCAATTCCTTTAGTAATTGCTTATTTGGGTAAAGAAAGGCTTCGGGAAATATATTCTGAAAGCGATTATATAGTAAATATGTCAATTGTTGGTTTGGTGTTTATGATAATTTCAACACAAAATTGGATATTTGCGAGGTTTAATATTTATTTTGAACTTTATCAAGTAATTTTAATTTCGTGGATTATAAAAGTATTTAATCAAAGGGATCAGAAGCTAATCTATTTGGCTATTCTAATTTGTTATTTTGCATACTACTACTACGAAAGTGTGATTAGTTTAAATATTGTATATAAAAGTGATTACTTGGGTTAATGACCTAAAAATTAAGTGAGGTAATTAAATTGAATTTATCTGGAAAGGTTTCACAGGAGAAACTGCAGGAAATTTTAGTATATGCGTATAAAAAGGGCACTAATTCTAAAAGTCTAAGAATCGAAGAAATAATAGAAGATATTAAACAACGGCTATTAGCAGTAAAAACTAAATAGATTTGGAGAGATAATAATAATGAAGCGTATGTTTGATTTCTTTGTTTCAATCATTATATTTATCGGCCTTTCTCCAATTTTTTTGGTAATCGCAATTCTAATTAAAATTAAACTTGGTAACCCAGTCATCTTTAAGCAACAGCGTCCTGGACTATTAGGTAAACCGTTTTATTTATACAAATTTCGGACAATGACAGATGAAAGGGATCAAAAAGGTAGATTGTTACCAGATTATGAGAGGGTAACTCCCTTCGGGCAATTTCTGAGGAAATATAGTCTAGATGAATATCCCCAATTGATTAATGTAATAAAGGGAGAAGTAAGTTTAGTTGGTCCAAGACCTTTATTAATGGAATATCTCCCATTATATACAAAAGAACAGTCATTACGTCATAATGTAAAACCTGGCATAACAGGATGGGCCCAAGTAAATGGTCGAAATGCGATTTCATGGGAAGATAAATTTGATTTAGATGTCTGGTATGTCAAGAATCATTCATTCATATTTGATATGAAAATATTATTTTTAACTGTCTACAAAGTAGCCGTTTCTGAGGGAATCAACCAACCAGGAAATGTCACTATGGAAAGCTTTAAAGGATCAAAATCTACTGTTGGAGGGGGACACGGTTGAAAATTGTAGTGATTGGTCGTGGAGGGCATAGCAGGGTGGTTTCTGATACTGTTCTAACAAATCGAGGCTATGAAATTGTAGGATTTTTAGATGATAAATATGATGATGTAAGACTAATAAACAACACTTATTGTGGTCCTATTTCTTCGGTTAAAAGATTAATAGAAAATATTTCTGATTTAAATTTTGTCATAGCAATCGGAGACAATAAGATACGTCAATCCATCTTTAGAAGACTAAATCTTCCTGATGAGTATTTTCCGAGTTTAATTCATTCTTCTGCAGTTATAAGTCCAAGTGCAAAGATAGGTTATGGGACTGTTATCATGCCAAACACAGTTCTAAATGCAGATACCATAATCGGTAATCATTCCATAATAAATACAAGTTCAATTATTGAACATAATAGTATTATTGGAGATTTTACACATATTTCTCCGGGAGTAACACTGACAGGAGCTATTAAAATAGGTGACGGTGTACATATTGGAGCAGGGTGTACAATAATTCCCAATATTATAGTAGGTAAATGGAGTATTATTGGTGCGGGTGCAACTGTAATTAATGATATTCCACCATATTCTACTGCTGTTGGTATACCCGCAAAGATTATTAAAGTTAACCAAATGGCCTCGGAGGTGAAATAGTTGTTAAACACAACCGTAAAAAAGAGAATACTCCTCTCATCGCCACACATGAGTGGAAATGAGTTAAAGTATATAAAAGAAGCATTTGATACTAATTGGATTGCACCCCTTGGGCCAAATGTAGATGCCTTTGAAAAAGAAATAGGGGAATATGTAGGAGTCAATGAAGCTGTAGCTGTTAGTTCGGGAACGGCAGCAATTCATCTGGCTCTTTCTTTATTAGATGTAAAAAAGGGAGATAAAGTGTTTTGTTCAACTCTTACTTTTGTTGCTAGTGCAAATCCGATTGTCTATCAGGGGGCAGAACCAGTTTTTATTGACTCAGAGTTAGAAACATGGAACATGTCGCCATTAGCCTTAGAAAAGGCTCTTAAAGAAGCACTGGATGAAGGGAATCTTCCTAAAGCAGTTATAGTCGTAAACTTATATGGTCAAAGCGCTAAAATGGATGAAATTGTTTCATTATGTGAATTTTATAATGTCCCTATCATTGAAGATGCAGCAGAATCCCTTGGGTCAACCTATAAAGGTAAACCGAGTGGAACGTTTGGGAAGTTTGGAATTTATTCTTTTAACGGAAACAAAATTATCACAACTTCAGGCGGAGGCATGCTGGTATCTAACGACGAAGCAGCATTAAAAAAGGCCCGTTTTTTAGCCACTCAAGCACGGGATCCTGCACCACATTATCAACATAGCCAAATAGGGTTTAATTATCGTTTGAGTAATATATTGGCTGGAATTGGTAGAGCCCAACTGGAGGTTCTAGGAAATCGAATAGAAGCAAGAAGAAATATATTTGAAAATTATTATAATGAATTGAGCAACCTCCCAGGAATCTACTTTATGCCTGAATTAAAGAATACGTTTTCGAATCGCTGGTTGACGTCATTTACAATAAATGAGGGTAAGGCGGGGATCTCTGTTAAGGATATGTTGAACAAACTTACAGAAGAGAATATTGAGGTCAGACCAGTATGGAAGCCACTTCATCTTCAACCAGTTTTTAAGGATTTTAAATATTACCCTCACAATGAAAGTGAAAATATCTCTGAAATTCTTTTTAATAATGGGTTATGTCTACCATCAGGATCAAATTTGACTCGAGATGAACAAATGAGAGTTATAAATTCAATTAAAGAATTATTTTCTTTGAAAAATGGAATGAAGAGTAGTTTTTAATAGATGAAAAACTAATAAGTTAAAACGGGGTAGTGGCTAATGATTGGAAGAAATATATATGAGTTAAGATTGAAAAGGGGTTTAACATTATCAGAGTTGGCTGAACGAGCAGGGATTTCAAAATCTTACCTTAGTAATATTGAGAGAAACTTAAATCAGAACCCATCAATTCAGGTTATGAATAAGATCTCTTTAGTATTGAATGTGGATCTCAGAACTTTATTAGAGAATGATAAAACTGAAAAAGAACAATTAACAAGAGACCAAGATGTTATGGAATTGTTAAATGAAATAAAGGAATCAGGGATTAAAAAGGAACAAATTAAAGAATATAGAACATTAATTGAATTTATTAAATGGCAAAATCAAGTTAATGGGGTAAAAAAATGATCTTTGAAAAAAATATACTGAGGAAGATTTATGAATAAAATTCCTAAAATTATTCACTATTGTTGGTTTGGTGGTAAAGAAAAGCCAGACATTGTAACAAAATGCATTGAGACGTGGAGAAAACAAATTTCTGATTACCAGATTATCGAATGGAATGAGTCTAATTTTGATATAAGCTGTAATTTGTATGTAAAGCAGGCCTATGAATCAAGGAAATTTGCTTTCGTTAGTGATTATGTCAGGGTCCATGCTTTATATAATTTCGGAGGAATTTATTTAGATACAGATGTTATGGTATTTAAGCCATTTGATGAACTGTTACATCATGATTCGTTTTGGGGATTCGAACAAGAGAATTATATAGCAACCAGTACGATCGGAGCTGCTAAAGGAAACAAATTGATAGGGTTATTCTTAGATTCCTATAAAGGTAAAACTTTTCTTAAAGCTGATGGTACCCAAAATGATTTAACAAATGTTGCAGTTATAACTAAATTATTAAAAACTAAAGGGCTTAAACAGAATGGTCAATTTCAAGAAATTCCTCACTTGGGGGTTTTTTATCCGCAAACTTATTTTTCTCCATATGATTATATCAATTGCAGGAAATTTATAACTGAAGACACTTTTGCAATGCATCTTTTTTATAAAAGTTGGTTACCACCGAAAGCTAGATTAAAGGGTAACATTAAGAAATTAGTATCTAAGCTAATAGGTGGAGATAATATAGCAAGGATTAGAAAAGCAGTTTCAGGTAGGGGATAAAATGAAAAAATTACTAATAGCCTCTTTCGATATGGAAGTTGGTGGAGTAGAGAGAAGTTTAATTAGCATGTTGAACAACTTTGATTACGAAAGGCATACAATTGATTTAATGTTATATAGTCATAAAGGTGATTTTATGCAGTTTCTTCCTAGTAACCCTAATCTATTAGAAGAGAATCAGTACTATAGTACTTTTAGAAAATCTATAAGTGAAATTGTTAAAGAGAAAAATTATACTATTGGTTTTTCAAGAATATTATCAAAACTACATGCTAGTCTTTATAAAAAAATAAAAAGGATAGATGAACCCGGTTATTACCAAATGCAGTTAATGTGGAAATACTCCCTGCCATTTTTACCAGCATTGGATATTGAGTACGACGTTGCAATAAGTTACTTGTGGCCTCATTATTTTATAGCTGAAAAGGTGAAAGCTCGAAAAAAAATAGCATGGATTCATACCGATTTTTCAGTCATTAATACCGATGTGAAAATGGATTATAAGATGTGGAATAAGTTTGATCACATTGTAGCAGTCTCCGAAGCTTGTAAAAATTCTTTCTTAGAAAAATATATTGGTTTGAAAGAGAAAGTAATAGTTATAGAAAATATATCCTCTCCAAAATTTATTTTGGATATGTCCAAAGATAATTCTGTAAACCCTATGGATACTGATAGTAGATTTAAAGTACTTACGGTAGCACGACTATCGTATGCTAAAGGAATTGACAATGCTATTAAGGCTTTAAAAATACTAATAGATAAGGGTTACAAAGATTTAGTCTGGTATGTAGTGGGATATGGTGGAGATGAAGGTAAGCTTAAAGAATTGGTTAGAAGAAATAATTTAGAAGATAATTTCATCTTATTAGGTAAGAAAACTAACCCGTATCCTTATATTAATAAATGCGATATTTACGTTCAACCATCTAGATATGAAGGTAAGGCTGTAACTGTCGAAGAAGCAAAAATCCTAGGTAAACCAATCTTAATTACCAACTATCAAACTGCTACAAGTCAAATTAAAGACATGGTTGATGGGTATATATCTGAGCTGTCAGTTGATGGGATTGCGAATGGAATAGAGAAACTATACTTGGATTCAAAATTAAGGATGAAGTTAGCAAATAATTGTAAAAATATAGATTGGAATAACGTTAAAGAATTAAATAAGTTGTACAATTTAGTTAATTAATTTGGAGGTAGGGGATGGTACCCAAAGTTAGTGTTATAGTTCCGGTTTATAATTGTGAGAAGTACCTTTCGATGTGTTTAGATAGTATACTAGCCCAGACTTACCCAAATATAGAAATTTTAATTGTTAACGATGGATCAACGGACGGTACTGAGAACATCATTAACAAATATAAGGAAGTTTATAAAGATATTAAATATTTTTTTCAAAAAAACAGTGGACCTTCCGAAGCACGAAATAAAGCAATTTCAAATGCAACCGGTGAATATTTAGTATTTATTGATTCAGATGACTCTGTTGAAAAGACATATATTGAAAATTTATGTGGGAAAATAATAGAATCAGGTGCCGATTTAGTTTGTTGTGGATATAAAGATATATCGCGATTTGGGATCATTAATCATTCGGATTTTAATTTTGATTATACTACATCATTACACTCTTTAATTGATATGGTATGCAATGGTACTGGTGGAGTTCTATGGAGTAAGATATATAAAAAAGAGATTATTTTTAATAACAATTTAATACTTGACAAAAATATTTTTATGTCAGAGGATTTATTGTTTGTATTGAGATATGCTACTCATTGTAGGTCTTTTGCCTCCATAGACGAGTACTTATACAATTATAATAGATTAAATGATAATAGCATTAGTTCAAATAAATCGATAAATTATTTACAAAATTACATTACTTTTTGTAGATATTTAGAGAAGATATTAAATTCAGTTAGTTTAGATAAAATTAAGATAGACAATATAATTGCAAGGAAAATCCAAGATATTGTAATAGATATAGTAGAGCAGCAAAGTAAAAATTTAAAAGGGATTGGGTGGGAAAATGCAAATAAAAATGTGTTTGCAATTTTATCGATAGAATATATACAAAAATATAAAGACTTTTTTTCTACTAAACGGGTAATATATGTACCTTTAATATATTTATTAAAAAATAACTTTGTTAGAATAAGCATCATTTATGGTATCCAATTAAATATCTTAAGATCTTTTAAAAATATATTTAGAAAAAGAAAGCAAGTGAGTCTATGAAGAAAAAACTGTTATTTGTAATTGATTCACTTTCAATTGGTGGAGCTGAAAAAAGTTTAGTATCCTTATTAAATTTAATTGATTCTTCTAAATATGATATTGATTTATTGTTATTTAGAAAAAATGGGGAACTTGAAAGATATTTACCTCAATTTATAAACATCTTACCTGTTCCAGAATATTTCCAATTTACAAATAAAAAAAATCTTAGCTTTATTAAGAACTTAATATTTAAATATTTTAGAATTAAAACTGCTATAAATTTAAGATTGAATAATTTAAAAAAACATCCGCTTCATTCTGAACAAGTTGTTTTTAAATGTATAAACAAAATAATGTTGCCTATTCAGAAGAAATATGACATCTCAGTAGCATACAGTCAGGGGATGCCTACATATTTTGTTGCCAATAAAGTAACTTCTGCTAAAAAACTTGCTTGGATTAATACAGATTATGTTAACACACTATATAACAAAGAAATTGATTACCAATCGTACAAAATAATGGATAAGATTATTGCTGTATCCAAACACACTAAAGAGTCAGTATCCCAAGTTAGAGAAGAATATAATAACAAAGTTGAATTAATACTAGATATCGTTGATCCGACTTTAATACATAAAATGTCTGATGAACATGAAGTAATTGAATTTGATAATTCTGTGGTAAATATATTGACAGTGGGAAGGTTAGTAACCGCTAAGTCGCATGATAAAGCAATAAATGTAGCCAATAAATTAAAAAATTCAGGGTATAAGTTTAAGTGGTTTTTGATAGGTGAAGGACCAGAAAGAAAAAAACTACAAACACTTATAGATAATTTCGGTTTAAATGATCGCTTTATTTTGCTGGGAAAGAAATTAAATCCATATCCATACATGAAAAAATGTGATATATACGTTCAAACTTCAATAAAAGAGGGGTTTGGTCTTACTGTATGTGAGGCTAAAATTTTAAAAAAGCCGATAGTTTGTACAAATTTCACAACTGCAAAGGAAATAATTAATAACAATGTAGATGGATTAATTGTAAATCAGGATATTAATAGTATTTTTACTGGCATAAGTATATATATGAATGATATAAGTTTTAGAAAAGGAATAGTGGAAGAACTTAATTCAAAAGAACCTTATAATTCAAAAGATCAGTTAAATGAATTTTATCGATTAGTACATAATAATGTGTGGTGATAATAAATGAAAAGAATATTTGTTGACATTTATCTAGCATTTAATTTAGGGGATGATTTATTTTTAGATCTCCTTGCGACTAAATATCCAGATTGTGAATTTACCGTTAATTATTTAGGGAGAAATTATAATGAATTTATTTCTGAATATAAAAATATATCAACAAGAAAATATACAGTCTTTAACAAAATTGCCCAACGACTTAAAATATCAAATTTTATAAATAATTACGAAAAAATTGCTGAGGACCATGATGCTCTCTTATTTATTGGAGGCTCTATTTTTAGAGAAGAAAGTTATCATGACTCTTTATATCAAGATAGAATAAGGATTATTGAAGGGTTTAAAAAGAGAAATAAGCAAGTATTTATCATTGGAGCAAACTTTGGTCCATTTAAAACCCAAAAATTCTTTAATGAATATTATGAGCTTTTTAAACTTTGTGATGATGTTTGTTTTAGAGATGTATATTCTTACGATTTATTTAAAAACTTGCCACAAGTAAGATATGCACCGGATATTATTTTTCAAATGAATATGGATGAATTTAAGGGATTAATTAAAAAAAATAGAGTTGGTTTTTCAATAATAGATGTACGTCATAAAAATGGATTAATACAATATTATGAAGAATATATAAAAAGTACAGTCAAAGCAATAGAATTACTAACTAATAAAGGGTATGAGTGTTATTTGATGTCATTTTGTGAACAAGAGGGGGACTTAGAGACTATAAATATTATTAAGTCTTATCTATCTAGTGAGACTTTGAAAAATATAACAATCTATCAGTATAAAGGTAAGTTAAAAGAAGCTATTAGATTAATAGCTTCTTTTAACTTATTTATTGCTGCAAGATTCCATGCAAATATAATTGCGTTATTATTAGGAATTGGGACCATGCCGATTATTTATAGTTCAAAAACATCAAATATGCTAATAGATATTAAACTAAATGATATTTTAATAGGTATGGACAAACTTCATTTACAGTATGATGAATCAATTATAAATAGGGCAATTGACAATAAGATAAACCTACAATCCGTAATAAATGAAGCGGAAAATCAGTTTGAGATATTAAATGAGTATATGCAAATTAACACGGTTATACCGGAGGAAGTATGAAAAAAAAAATTATATTTATGATAATAAATATGAATATTGGTGGAACAGAAAAGGCATTACTTAATATGTTATCAGAAATTCCAATGGATAAATATGAAATAACCATACTTATGTTAGAACAAGAGGGTGGATTTTTAAACTTTGTCCCAAAAGAAGTTAATGTTCAATGCGTAAAAGAGTATTCAAGAATAAAGGATGTACTTAACAAGCCTCCTAGTACAGTTGCTTTGGATTTAATTAAAAGAGGTAAAACAATAAAGGCATTTAATGTGATATTTTTACATTTATTAACCAAAATCATAAAAGATAGAAGTCTCTTTTTTAAATATGTATTACGTAAATACCGTGTTATTAACAATAATTTTGATGTTGCTATAGCTTATGCAGGCCCGATGGACTTCATAAGCTATTTTATTTTAAATAAAATTAATGCCAAAAGGAAAATTCAGTGGATTCATTTTGATGTAACTAAGATAGGTTTTAATCAAAAATTTGCATCAAAAACATATAAAAAATTCGATAAAATTTTTATCGTTTCAGAGGAAGGAAAAGAAAGAATTGTTAAATTGCTTCCAGATCTACATGGGAAGATTGAAAGGTTTGAAAATGTCATATCAGCTAAAAATATAAAGAAGATGGCTAAAGAAGGTGACGGCTTTAAAGATAATTTCAAAGGAATAAGAATTCTTACTGTTGGTAGACTTAGCAAAGAAAAAGGGCAAGATTTAGCTATTACTGTACTAGCAAAACTTAAACAAAACGGTTATAACGTACGTTGGTATTGTATTGGGGAAGGTAATGCAAGAAAGGATTATGAAAATCACATTAGAGAATATGGACTTGAAAAAGAATTCATTCTACTTGGTTCGACCCCAAACCCTTATCCTTTTATAAAACAGTGCGATATTTATGTGCAACCTTCTAGACATGAAGGATATTGTATAACTCTTGCAGAAGCAAGAGTACTTTGTAAGCCTATTGTTGCAACTAATTTTGTAGGAGCGAAAGAACAGATTGATTGTAAAAATAATGGCTTAATAGTTAACTTTGAAAAAGATGATCTTTATAATGCAATTCAGAAATTAATCATGAATAAAGACCTAAGAATTCAATTCACCAATGCATTAAAGGAGTATAATTTTGATAATTCAAATGAGATAAGTAAATGCCTATAAAAAATTTAACGATAGAAGGTTACAAAATTGAAAAATCAACTTAAAGCAGGGGCACTTTTATCTTATATTGCCTTATTTCTTAATAGTTTTATTTCCATTCTCTATACCCCAATCATGTTAAAACTACTTGGACAATCTGAGTACGGCTTATATAGTTTGGCTAATTCAGCAGTTGGCTTTATAGGGGTTTTAAATTTTGGTTTGGGGAATGCATTAATTAGATATACGGCAAAATATAAAACATTAAACGATGAAGAAAGTTGTTCGAAATTATATGGGACGTTTTGTATCATTTATGTAACTCTAGGATTAATAGCATTTGTATTAGGTCTTTTTTTAACAGCTAATTCAGAATTATTATTTTCAAATTCTTTAAATGTGAATGAAATCGTAAAGTTAAAAATTCTAATGTTGATAGTAACAATAAATATTTCAATTGGTATTGGTTTAGGCATGTTTAGTGTTATCGTATTAGCACATGAAAAATTTATTTTTCAAAAAGTAATGGTCATTTTAAGCACGATCATTAATCCAATGCTAATGTTACCGCTATTATTAATGGGGTATAAATCAATCTCAATTGCGATTGTATCTACAATTATTAGTTTTATAACAATAGTTGCTAATATGCTATATTGCTTTAGAGTTCTAAAAATAAGAGTTTTATTCAAAAAAATTGAAAGTAATTTATTAAAAGAGATATTTATTTTTTCGTCTTATATATTTTTAAATTTAGTAATTAGTAAATTATACGACTCAACCGACCAAGTTATTTTGGGGATATATAGTGGTACAGTGGCAATTTCAATTTATGCTATTGGAGCAACTTTTACTGGATATTTCGCCGGTTTTTCCTCATCGATTTCTAATGTGTTCTTAAGTAAAGTTACTAGTATGGTAACTAAGAGTGTATCAAATAAGGAACTTTCAGATCTGTTTATTAGAATTGGAAGAATCCAGTTTATTGTCTTATCCTTTGCATTAAGTGGTTTTTTAGTATTTGGTGAAGAATTTATACTTTTATGGGTCGGGAAGAAATACCAAGAATCCTTTATTATTGCCATAATTATTCTTATACCCATGATTGTTTCGCTAATTCAAAGCTTAGGAGCTGTTATACTTCAAGCAATAAATAGGCAAAAGTTTAAAACATTAGTAAATGCTGCAGTAGCTCTTATTAATGTTCCTATAAGTATTATATTTGCTCAGTGGTGGGGACCTGTTGGATGTGCTCTAGGAACCGCAATCGCATTTGTTATTGGTAATATTGTTATTATTAATATTTATTATTGGAAATCCATAAAAATAAATATACCAATATTTTGGTTAAATATCCTTTATATGAGTGGTCCATTTGTAATAAGTATAATATTTGGACTCACTCTAAATAAGATGATTCAAGCAAATTCCTGGATTTTGTTGTTAATAAAAATGGTAACTTTTTCAGTCTTTTATATTATTTTAATGTGGAAAATTTCTATGAATAAGTATGAAAAAAATTTATGTTTAGCTCCAATTAATGAAATTACAAAAAAGTTTAATAAAATACGGAATCGTGTTGCACAGAACTAATCCAAAGTAATATAGATTTTGATTTATAAGGCTTTTAAAAAGTTTGTATTAGCAAAATAAATAATAAATCAATAAAAAATGAATATTTATATGATTTATCATTCGTTATAAAGTGTATTATAATTCTTGGAGGATATTTATGAGTAAAGTAAGTGTTGTAGTACCGATTTATAATGCAGGAACTAGACTTCATAAGTGTATAAAATCAATATTAAATCAATCTTTTACAGATTTTGAGCTAATTTTAGTAAATGATGGATCAACTGATAACAGTTTAGAAATATGCCAAAAATACGCTACCAAGGATAAACGAATTGTTATAATTAACAAAAAAAATGAAGGTAGTATCATAACTAGAAAAAGAGGAGTAGAATCTTCTCAATCTGATTACATTATGTTTATTGATGCAGATGATTGGATTGACCGGAAATTAATTGAAACATTACATGATGAATTACTAAAAAATAATGCTGATATTACAGTATGCAATATGTATAGAGCAATTGGTAACGGTGTAATAAGGAAAAAAGTAAAAAGCTGGTATTTTATAGAAGATAAAATGTACGATGAAAAAATGGTAAAGGAAGAGTTAGTGACTGCTTATTTTCACGGTCATCCCTTTCCTTCTTCTCTTTGTGCAAAATTGTATAAAAAGGAACTGGTGATTAATTGCGGTAACTATCTTACTGATATTAAATTCTTAGGTGACGATTTATTCTATAATTTAGAGATACTTTTAAAAGCTACAAAGGTGAAATTAATTAAAGAGCCTATGTATTATTATCGATACGGTGGAACAACAAGTAAATATATGCCTTATTTATTCAATGATATGATAGCTGGCTTTAACATTCAACGTAAAGTTATACAAAAATATTATAGACATTCCCTCCATAAGCATAACAATGGAATTTGTATAATGTTACTAAATACTTTTAAATCAACTTTAGCGAATTTATTTTATAGTGGACTACCTAGCAATGAAATAGAATCTTTAATTAAAAGTTATACTATGAATCAAGTTGTTAGAGAATGTTTAGACAATGAAGGTGTAATAAAATACTTTTCTAATGATTTCTTATCTGCAATAAAATTAAATGAAGTTCAAACTTTGTTTAAGATGGGAGAATCATTATATAAGGAAAGAAGATTGGGGAAAAAGGTCGCAAATTTTATTTCTAGTCTAGTAAGAGTAAAATAGTTAAGTGAACACCTTTTCCGCACATAATGATTTGGCACACAAGGATTAGTATTTGAGTAATTACTCAGATATTTTAAATGTATTAACTAAAATATCTGATTTAGGTGTAATAATGATCGATCCGTGTTGATATAATCTGAAACAATAAATTTGCACTAAGTCATCAAATTGAAAGTATCCCAATCTTTCCTCATAGAGCAATTAGAACAGGCACTAAAACAGGACAAGGTACCATCCTTTAGGAAAAGGTTTGAAAAGGTAGATTTAATTATTCTTGATGAAATAGTTTATCTACCTTTCAGTAAGGATCATTACCTAAACCTTGAATTTAGCCAATGGAATCGAATATTTATTAATTTAATCTATCCGCCGCGTTAGTAAATCGTTTGATTCATCACGCCCATGTTTTAACGTTCAACGGTGGAAGTTATAGGCTTACGAATGCTTTATCTAAGGCTAGGTAGTTATTTAAATTGGGTGGCAAAACTCTGCAAAAAATCTTTAGCATTTATGCACTTTTTTCTTGCAAAATACATCTAATATATCCAAACTATGCTTTCGACAACGAAGTTTTTTATTTTTCTCTATTTTCAAAACCTCAGTAATAATATCTAAAAGAATCAGAAGTCCTAACAAATCTAATAATTAAACATCCTCAAAAAGTAATGTCCTTGCAATTTCTAAATTTAAATCATTCAATATTAACATTAATAAATCTCCTCAAAATAAGAAGCCTCTGCATTTAGGCAGAACCTTTATTATCTGCTAATTTAGAGAAATCCAATCGGATATAGACTTACCTGCAGCTTGGTATATTTTTTTTGCGGAAGTATCAATATACACTTGACCTATATATTGTGGGATTGCATTTGGTGCAGAATTACCTGTTATCGGCATTCTAATATATGGTTCAGAACTATCATACGTTATTACATTGGCTGGCTGATTCGTCAAAGAAAAATTTATAAATTTATTATCAACTAATACAAGGATAGGAGAACTAACCGAATAAGAAGCTTGTGCAGGTGACGCACTTATTGTTGAATTCTTTATTTTTAATGCATTCTTAATGCTTCCATAAAAATCAGCTAGAACACTTGAATAATTGGTTACTAAATTAAAGTTTATCGTGGAATTATCAATGTCTAATTCTCCCCAATAAAAAGCATAAATAAGAGGTACTTTTGCAATTGGGTACACATTCCATTTGACAGTTCCATCAACGGTTACTGATCCTGTTGTTGTACTCCAATTAGGTTCACTTGTTCCCGACTTGCCAACTGCAATACATTGATAATTGTAACCATTGGGTTTAGTAGGAATTACAGTATCTCCTATATAGTAATTATGAGTTGCTTGCCAGCTTGATGGGGCAATACCTAAAGATATGTTGCAATTTTTAAGTTGCAAAACGTTGGTTGTTGTATAACCAGCAGGTTTGGGGTTAGTGATTAAAGGTCTAGAAGTGTTGTTAATTGTGCAGTTAATAAGTGTATATGTGCCAGATTGACTACTGTAATAAACATACCCATCATTGAATACTGAATCCCTTATAATAACTTGGGGGCTATTTTGCATTCTTATATAACTCCCATTATTAAAAATGCATCGTATGATCTTGTCAAAAGGGTTTATCAAGTTATACATTTCAATATAACCTCCATTAACAAAAGAGCAACCGTCAATAATAGTTTGGGTTTCTGTTACGGCATAATGTGAATTGTCGAATGTATTATTTTTAAAACTCAACGAGGCCACACTATTATTAACATAAGACCCCGAATGGAAGCGGTTATTACTAATGGTTGTAATTGTTCCGGAACCGGCAAAAGTCATTTGCGAAGCATTGAAAATATTTTCTGTAATAATCCAATCTCTGTCGAAATTATAGTAATTAAAACACTGGAAGTTACTGTAATAAAAGTAGTTTTTCGTTACAGTAATATGCCGTTGGTAATATAACTGTATTGCAATCGGGCAGTTTCGAAATTCATTAGAAGAAACTTCGTTGTATTCCCCACGAAGGGCTATTGCAATCCTACAGTTATCAAAAGTATTTTCAACAATATGGCAGTTTTGCCCAACATTATCTTCTGTGGTAATTGCATAACGAGTGAAGTCTGGGAATTGTGGCAGCCCGTCAATGTCCATCCCGTCAGGAGCGCCTGTATCGTGAAAATAATTCTTTCTTATTAAGGCATTGTTAGTTCCAAGAAATAAACCGCCCCGATGACAGCGATGGATTTCGTTGTATTCTACAATAACATGATCAGCAACTCCATTTTGTATTAATATTGCCCAATATGGAGGATTATTCGGCAAAGTACCATCATCGACTGTACCATTACCTTCCCAAGATAGTTTTAACCTTGTAGCATTTGTAGGAACTTGGACAATATCCCTAGTTCGCGCATTAGTTTTAGCCATAATAAACGTGTTATCGCTTCTAAAAAAATATATATTGTAAGTGCCAGATGGAATAGAAGTAGCAGGGGCATATCCGAGACCAATCATTGAAAATTCTTTAAGTCCTGTCGGAATAGAAATATAGTTAACACTTCGCACAGAGTTAGAAGTAACTCCGGTTATAGTAGCTCCAGTGGTGTTACTCAAACTACCAAATTCCATTGAACCGATACTCCCGACAACTGTATATGGGTTATAGTAAAGTGCAATTGCATCTCCCATATAATAAGATATATTGCAGTTTCTAATAGTCGAATAATGTGCTCCAGCTCCAAACTTAACCCCATTGGTAGACTCCATCGATCTTTCTGACGAATTTGACCAACTTCTATCAATTCGGTCCCCTATCAAAATCAGATTAATAATATGAGTTTGTGGAGTTGTACAAAGAATGCTGTCTCCTCCAAATTTATAAATTGGGTTCCCCGATTTATCAAATGGAGAACGGTTGTCCGAATCGTAAATGACCTTTAATGTGGAATGGTTAAAATCTATTGTCATGTTAGGTTGCGTTTTAATCGGATTCGGATAACAAATTGCATAGCTTCCTTTTGGTAAAACCGCATAATCATATCCATTTTGATACGCCCACGACAATGCATTATTTATACCAGAAATATTATTATTAGCCAAAGTATAATGGTCTGTTCTATATGGTTTAGAGGGAATCCCCTTTGTAATCCCCCAGGTGGATAAATCTATTATATAAACATTAGAGCTGTTAATAGTCATCATTCGCCCTCCTGTTAATTATTTTAAAAGAATTTTTAATATAATATTCTTTTATTTGAGTGTTTGATTGTACAATAGTGTACTAAAGCGCCATGTTTATATAAAAATTTTAAAAAAGGCTCCTATAAACTGCTTCCCCGTACGAATAAAACGTCACAAGGTAGAATTTCCATCTCTTCTCTTTTTGGGCAAAAGTAAAAGCCCCTGCTGTTTAGCAGAAGCTTCTCTTGATAATTGCATCGTTATTTGTTTAGTTAAGCTCAACTTTCACAGACTGAAATTGGCAGGTATGCCAGCGATCCATTGTCGTATTTGACTTTTAATTAACTTTTGAATTTTTTTGACTCTCTTTAAGGGTATCTTCAGGAAGCTCGATGTAATGCTGAAGCGCAATTGCCCAGTACCTGTAATTCTTTAAATGTGGCTGTTAGTTCATTTGGCAGTTGCTTATTTTGACCATTAATCGATATCATATAGGAGGCACCTCTTCTTTATAGTATTGTGATTCTCGACAAATCAGCTATACCAAACGAAGAGGTGCTTTTTCATGCTTATATTTAAAGTCAAGCATCCTCCTACAACGGCTCCGAACTTTACACACATTTAAACTCATCATATTTTTTCATGTGCGAAAGTTGAATTACAATGATATGTTATTAAAATCAAATGGCCAGACTTTATATAATAGCTTTTTCAGAGACTATAATATGAAAATGTTTGCACTACAGATTTATCTGAATTAGCATCGGAAAATATGAACAAATAAGAAATGTACAAATGGATAAGAATATATTGGAGGATATAACGGTGATTTTGTTTATCCATAAGCCAATATAGGAGCGAAAGGCATTCCACTAGGTTTAGCTAAAAATATAGATATTGATTTTAATTCTAAGGTACAATCAATTAACTTAAGAAAGTGGTTAATGGAAAAACTTTGCCATGGGAAAGTTTATTTTCAAAAATTCCTCTTGTTATTAGCGCCCCCCGGATACAGCTCTATGTATGTAGCATGTTCTCCCTAATTTTTTGAAAATAAGAAAGATGCGCTTGAATTAATAGCAGAAGTATTTAAAGAATTAGTACAACTTGGATTTATTGAAAAAAAGATGATATTGTTACAAAACGTGAAATAAATACTGAAAACAATTATTGTTTACCGGATATTGAAACAACTAATATAATTAGGAAATATTTAGAGGAATACGGTATTCATAGTATTTGTAGATATGGAACTTGGCATTGGTCTAGTCAATATGATGACATGCAGCAAGCAGTAAATTTAGCATTTTAAAAATAATGATAAGCATCTTTCATTTTCCTTTTAATAGAATATATTTCAATAACCTACTTTTAATAAAATATTTTTGACTCGACTCTAACTTAATGTCTATTTGGGAGCTTCAATTGTTACAATTATATTTTTTTTGTCGAATTATTGTTCTTTTAATAGAACGAATGGTGGTTTATAATTATTAAATAAGATATAATCTAATAATTAATTTAATGCATCTTAAGGGAAGTAAAAATTTTTTTGTTCTCCGCGTTCTTTATAGTGAACAGTTGAAGAGATAGTTAAGGAGGTGAAAATATGACAAAAGAAAAAGTTTATAGGCGTCCAATGGTTCTTACCCATCAACCCCTTCGCTTTGAAACTGCACAAAGTACCAATCCAGGATTAGGGAACCAAAATCATTTTGGAACCGGTAATGGTCAGAAAAATTTTCCGAATGATAGTAATCCAAACCCAACACCTGGCGGAGCTGGTACCCCTGGAATAGGAAATGCCAATGGTAAAGGCAAGGCCGATCCAAGCGGAAATGGCAATCAAACAGGAATAATATTTAAATAGGAAAAAGAAGAAGGGGGCAATGGTACCCATTGATACCCTTCTTAAAATTTTTAAGAGTTTCTCTCAAGGAGTCTAATATGAAAGAATTACTAATAAAAATTGGTGACCACAATATCCAAATCCACTGTGAATCCGTGAGCCTCGTTAAAATGTTTGAAAAGAATTTCCAAATTATTAACAAAGAAAAGAATCTCCTGCCGGACCTTACTATTAAAATAAATGAAGGTTTTGGGGTTCCCTTTACAGATTATAAAGTGGAAATCACCAAGCACCCTCCTTACGAAATTCAATATCAAAGAGCTGATTATTTAATTTCCACCGACTATGAGTTTAAAACTGCAAAGATCTTAGTTTATGATGAATTGGCTTTAAAACACGCATTTATGAATTTATACAGTTCCTTTATTGTTCATCATAATTGGGGGCTGCTCATCCATTCATCCTGTGTTGTTGAAAGTGGTCGAGCTCATATTTTTGCAGGACAGTCTGGTGCAGGAAAATCGACAGCAGCGAAATTATCATATCCAAAGAAACTTCTTTCAGATGAGGCCTCAATTATTAAAATAACTCCAGAGGGAGTAAGTGTGTTTAATTCCCCGTTCCGTAGTGAGCTAAAATGTGAGGCCTTCGAAGGGAATGTTGAGTTAACAAGTATGCAAATTCTTTATCAAGCCCTTCAAAACAAACGAGTAGGGTTGGAAAAGTCGGATGCACTCCTTCATTTAATCGATAAAGTGTTTTTTTGGCCGCAAAATCAAGAAGAAATCAAAACTATATTACAGCTGCTTACATTGTTAGTAAGACAAGTACCCGTATATGAGCTGCATTTTCAAAAAAATAATACGTTTTGGGAGCTAATATCATGATGACTCAATATATTCAAAAAGGAAATTATGAAATAACCGAACTAGATGGAGAATGGATTATCCTAAATACCGATCAATACACGATTACTAAGTTAAATGATGTAGGCGGATACTGCTGGTCCATTTTAAAGGAAGTTCAAACCGCTGACACGCTTACCAAAACATTGGTAGAGAAGTTTTCAGTCCGTGCAGACCAGGAACAGGTCAACAAGGATATGAAAGATTTTTTAGAGAGTCTCGTTGAGTGCGAATTGATTAAATATGTTGATTGATATTCATACCTTTTCCCTGCTAAAAAAAGTAATTTTGAGGGATGGCTGGCTAGAATTGCCTTCGTCTGGAAATAGTATGTTCCCTTTAATCCAAAAAGGGGATCTCTGCCGTTTTGTTCCATATAAATATTCGTTAATTAAAAAAGGCGATATTATTCTCTATTATTCACAAACAGGTCAATTAATTGCCCATCGATTTATCGAAATGAGAAATGTTAATAATCAATCGATGTTAATACTAAAGGGAGATACGAACCTTGGCTTCGATCAGCCAATCGAAGAACATTGGGTACTTGGAAAGATAGTTAGTGTGCAAAAAAAACATTTAACAATTAACTCAGATCAATTGATTTTCCGATTATGGGGAAAATTTATCTTTTCTTGTCCGTTCCTATCAGGTGTTCTACGGAACTATTTGAATAGAAAGTTAGATTTACATTTTAACTGATTATGGAGTGTCCATTTTATGAAGGAACAACTAAAATCGTTAATAACTCAATATTTCACAATGAAGGATATTCGCCGAACGTTTTGCCTTGTGACGCCGTTCATACTTAAGCAATGGAAAGCTTATTTGGGCATTCTTTTTTTTATAGGTGTGGATATTTATTTAACGATTGCCTTCGCAAGGTTTTATGGTGAAATCACAGATTCTGCAATCCATGGAAGATACCATCAAATAGTATCTTTAATTCCTTATGGTGCTCTGCTTATTTGTATAACAATAACTGGGAATGTATTATTTACCTATTTTAATACAATAGCAACTAATGCGGTGAAAATGGATTTGAAAAACCATTTATTTCACCATATTTTAAGATTACCAGCAGGAGACGCTTCAAATTACCGCTCTGGGGAATTAATGTCACATTTTTCTAATGATATTCATGGAGTGGATGGGGTAATTGGAAGTAATCTTATTAGTTTAATCAGACTACCAATTATATATATTGTTGTATTTGTTTATTTGATACATATTAATTTAACACTTTGTTTGGTCAGTCTGATCATTGCTCCAATCGTGGCTATTGCAGGAGTCATATTTGGTTTATTACTTCGAAAAAATGGTAGGACCATTCACAAATTGGTAGGAAACATTAATAGCCTCTTAAATGAAACGTTTCATGGTTTTATGGTGATTCGATCCTTCACACTTGAAAAATTTCAATATAAAAAGTATAGAAATCAAAATAAGGAATTGCTTGGTTTAGAATTAGAAAATGCTAAGCTCCAGAACTGGTATAATGCCGGTGGACAAATCATCGGCTCCGCTACCTTTTTTATTAATTTATCTTTAGGCGCATTATTTGTTTCTAAAGGTATTTTAACTGTAGGGGCATTATTGACATTTTTAAACCTAGTTAATCATTTATTTTATCCGTTAACAGGGATGGCCAGTCTATGGGCCGGCTTTCAACGCTCAGTTGCCGCACTTGAAAGAGTACTTGATGTTCTCGAAAAACCAGCAGACGTAAATGAACTACCATCCTTTTCTCAAAATAGCTGTGTTAACGGAAATATTGAATTTCGAGATGTTACCTTCAGCTATGTGGAAAATAAACAGGTATTTGAACATTTTAACCTCGAAATTCCAGAAGGAAAGGTAGTTGCTTTAGTTGGTCCGAGTGGTGCTGGAAAGAGTACGTTGTTTAATCTCCTGCAAGGCTTCTATAAACCTCTATCAGGTGACATCCTCATTGCAGGGAAATCCCTTCAGGAGTTGTCTGCCTCTGTTTTAAGAAGTTCAATTGCTCTTGTTCCACAAGAGACCTTTCTTTTTTCAGGGACAGTGAAGGAAAACCTTTTCATTGCTCGTCCGAACATTACTGAAAAAGAAATGGTGGAGGCAGCCATTCGGGCTGAAATCCATGACTTCATCTTGTCATTACCTAAAGGATATGACACAGAAATTGGTGAAAATGGAATCAAGCTATCAGGAGGACAAAAACAACGAATTGCCATAGCAAGGGCGGTTTTAAAAGATGCACCCATCCTTTTATTAGATGAAGCTACATCTGCCTTAGATGGAGAGACAGAGTATTATGTTAAAGAGGCGTTGGAGGAATTAATGAGAGGTCGGACCACGATTATCATTGCACATCGATTGTCCACCATCCAACACGCAGATATCATTATGGTTATGGACCAAGGGGAAATAGTTCAACAAGGAACTCACAACGAACTAATGAAGCAAATTGGTTTATATAGAAAACTTTATGATTCATCTTTTAGTTCAAAAAGTGAGAGTACTTTACCTTTAGTTGCAAAATAGTATGGGGGTGAGAGCCATGAGTTTAGAGATCGTTACATTACTATATGATCAAAACACTGTCATGCCCCAAGAAGAGGGATTCTACACACGTGCGCTTTTGGATATTGAAAATGAAGGAATCTCATCTCAGGTTTTCTTCATTTTAAAGCAGCAAGGGAGACTAAAACATACCCCTGCTTTTTTTCAAAGTCGTTTAAAAGAGATCTATGATAAAGGGCTGTTCCAAAATCTTTTGATTAGAAATCAAATCAATACCATTCTAACCAATTTTGAGAAACAGAGTATAGATGTTATCACACTTAAAGGGGTTCATTTTGCTGAAAACTATTTTGGACATATCGGAGCAAGGGCCACTTCGGATATTGATCTATTAATTCGATTACAGGACCTTAATAGAGCAATTGTAATAATCAAGGACTTGGGATTTACTGTTGAAGAGGAGCAGGTACCTGGTCATTTTCATTGTAGTTTTAGTAAAACTATACCTGGTTCTACCATGCCGTTAGTGGTAGAAATACACTGGAACATAGTGAGGGAAAACACGTCAGCTTTTCGAATAAATGACTTATGGGATCAATCAGAACAAGTTGGCAGCTTTAAACATCTTAAAAAGCTATCACACAACCACTTATTTTACATGATTTGCTTACACGGTTGGCGGCATAATTTAGACTCAGCGAAATACTTTATAGACATTATTCAGTTGATCTACAAATTAGATGGAAAAATTGATTACGATTATCTATTAAAACTTGCTGCTTCGCACAAAACACTAAAGCGGCTAAAGAGGACTTTATCAATCGTCTATCATCAGTTCCCTCATTTGCATGAAGTAAAAGAGCTGCCATTTAAAATAAAACAAACCAAAGGGGAGTATCAGAATATAAAAGGATTAAATCAATACCTCGACTTTATTGATTATCAATTATTTAGCTACGATACAATTAAACATAGTCTGATTGAACTGGCAAACTTGATTTGGCCTTCAAAATATGAACTTGCTGCACAAATTGGTCAAGAGCAGAATGGGAAGTCGTTGTTCAGGATGTATATGATTTTATATAAAAAAAGATTAACCTCCATGGTCAAGGTATTTTTAACTCATTAACAAACCTTCAAGCGGAGAAACTGTGAAACGGAAAAGGATGAGCCATTTGCTCATCCTTTTTTCATCCTAGCCTTGTGTTCTGAGGAAACCCTCTTAGTTAAAAAATATACAAAAAATATCCCGAATGAATCAATCATCAGATCATAAAATCTGCCATCCCTGCCGAAAAACAATTGGAAGAACTCGGTGATAAAAGCAAAAGACAAAGCTAATCCAACGGAGTATTTATGATTTTTTATTAAGGTGAAAAGAAGAAAATCCAATATTCCAAAACCAATAAAATGGCCTGATTTTACTTTAATAAATTCAGAATGAACCAATGTAATATCATTAAAAATAAGGAATGAGGAAAAGTCAGGGTTAGGTATCCATTTAAATCCGAAGGTATGTAGGTACATTAGCTTCTCGATACTTTCCGTCCATGTATTTAATAATAAAAATAGTCCCCATAAAGTAATTAGTAGTAATTTAAATAAAGTGGGTTCTCTTTGTGAGTTTTTCTTCTCAATCCGTTGGTCACTCATTTTTTCCTTCTCCTAGTATTTTTATAATCATCTAATTTTTATATTACCATTGTTCTTTATGAAGAACAATAATTTAGATGCCCAGGTAGTAAAACAAAATCCTGCAATTTTATTTACAAAATTCTACATATTCTTTATAATGAACATATATTGTTCTTTGTTAGGAACAAATACCTAGAAAAGAAGGGAAGTCATGATCTATCCATTAATAGAAGAAAGAGATCAGGTACACATAGTGAAAGACTCTAACTGTTGTGTGTGTGGTCTAGAATTTAACTCGGAAAGAAAAATTAAAAGGAAAACCCTGAGAAAAATTAAATTCATTGAATTAGGTCAGGTTACTTGTGAGAAATGTGTTTTAAAACTTCTTAACTACTACTAAGTAATTTACAAAATTTGTCGAAAGTTTTGGAAATTTTTTCATTTAGATTGAAAGAAGACTATAGTACTATTAGTATAGTGATTTAAATATTTAATGCTTTAAAACTCTAACACTTTAATACTATACAAGATAAAGGCAAACCATTCGAAAGAATGGGACGCAAAGCTACAGGTCTAAGGTTTTTAACTAGGATGGCTGAGTTACCTAAAAAATAGTAACATTTTTAGGAGGGTAAATTGTGTCCGTATTAACTAATGCTGAAAAAGAACTAGATAGTGAATGGTTAGCACTAATTAATGAAGCTAAAAATCTAGGACTTTCCATTGATGAAATAAGGGATTTTATATCAAATCCTAAGTAATATTCCTTAGAAAATTTTAAAAAGCAGATTATAGCGTTCGAAATACTAAACAAACCATTAGGGGTACTACGCGGTAATTTTTCATAATATTCACAATGTACTATAAAAATTCTGCCACAATGCGCAGTATTTTCATTAAGGAGAAATGTACATAAATGCCCTATAACACAAAAAAACAGCTTAACCAATTGTTAAACAATTAGTTAAGCTGTTTTCTAAGTACGGTTAATAATTTAAAAACTTCACACAAACCCCATAAGGTACCGTAATATCAGAAGTAATCAATGTCAATCGACCAGAAACCTCGTCTCTTGCATACAACACCACATTACCTGACTCCTGATTCGCAGCCACCACAAACTTCCCGCTCGGATCAATCTCAAAATCCCGTGGCCAATCTCCTTCAGTCGAAGTATGCTCAACAAACGTAAGCTCACCATTTCCGGGATCCACACTGAACACCGCAATACTGTTATGCCCGCGATTCCCCGCATAAACATAACGTCCATTCGCCGAAATATGAATCGCACTGCCTTGATTATTTTCTTTAAAATCCTCAGGTAATGTAGAAATATATTGAACCTCACTGAAACGGCCACTTTCTGGATGATAATTTAACACGATCACCTCAGAGCTGAACTCTGTCATGACATAAGCCATGTCCCTATTGGGATGAAAGACAAGATGTCTAGGGCCGCTGCCTGCTTTTAAAGGCAAAAGGTCTACCTTTGTAAGCGTGCCATCGTCAGCGACTGCATATGTAATAACAGCATCAATTCCTAACTCACACACTACTAGATATTTTTCATCAGGCGTTAGTTCTGAATAATGGCTATGAGGCTTTTCCTGCCTTGGATCAGGCCCAGAGCCTTCATGCTCTCTAATTGAGGCATATGGTAAAACCGCTCCGTCCTCCTGGTTAATGAGATGTGATTGCACAAGCCCGTTATGATAATTGGCACCAAACACCATGCGGTTTTTGCTGTCTACACTAACATAACAAGGTGGTGCCCCATCTAATACTTGGCTGTTAATCGGTGTCAGTGAACCTGAATCCCCAATGGAGAATGCTGCAATACCTCCAGTATCCCCTTCTTTAACAACCGAGTAAAGATAGCGATTATCCTTACTGATGGCAAGGTATGTAGGATTTCCAAGTTCTGCAGCCACTTGAACATCTTCTATTTTCCCTTCGTTTGTGTCTAATGTAAAAGAATAAATTCCTTTACTATCCCCTTTTGTATAGGTTCCGATATAACCCTTGAATTTTTTTTCAGCCATATTTATTCTCCTTGAATAGATAAAATTATTTTCACTATTATAATATCCTATTTTTAACTAAAAACTAAAAATAAAGCTCTGCCCGAAAATAGGCAGAGTTTATGGCAGTTAAATCAGGTAAGGATTTGCTCCGATTGCTTCTGCTTTTGCAACGGCTTCTTCCAAAGATAAGCCATAGAATTTTTTTGCATGGAAAAAGCGTCCGCTTTTTTGATCGTCTACAAACGCTCCAACAATCACACCTGGTACCGCATCTTCGACTGAATTAGGAGCATTGGGACCTCCTAGGTCTGTTCTGCACCAGTTTGGATCGGTAATATTAATCATGACATTTGTTCCTTCTAATTTAGAAGCTAAATCCTTAGTAAATTTATCTAATGCTGCTTTGCTTGCTGCATATGCTGCTTGTTCTGGCTCATTTTTAATGCCACTTGTGGTATTGATTACACGTCCAAATCCTCGTTCAATCATTTTAGGAATTAAGCGATAGCATATGGTTGTAATGGAGATAAAATTAATTCGAAAACTCATTTCAAAGTCCTCAAGAGGGGTCTTCCAATAATCCTTTCGATAAGCAATTTGTACGGCAGCATTATTAAATACGATATCTACAGGAATTTCTTTTGATTCAATCTCATCTAGCATAGCAACGACCTCTTCATGGTTATCTAACTCAGCCGCTACACAGATTGTTTCAACACCAAGTGCAGATACTTCTTCTTGTACTTTCTTTGTATGTTCTAAACTTCTGCTATGAAGGATGAGATTGCACCCATGCTTTGCCATAAATAGTGCTGTCTGATATCCTACACCCCTGCTTGCACCTGTAATAAGAGCCCATCTCCCTTTAACATCAACCATCGAAATCCCTCTCCTTTTCTATTAATCCATTTTGTTCAATGAATAAACTTATCGTTAAGGTAAATTATAGTATATTTAAAGTCTTTATCAAAGTAATATAGATAAATATTTGAAATAAATAGAAAATAAAGTGAAAAGAAAAACTACTAAAAAATGTTTATATTTTTTAAAATAAATGTCTAGACATTTAAAATAAAATGATTATAATAGAGTTTGTAAGCGGTTATTGAAAACGCTTTTGGAAAACGCTTAAACCAAAAAACTTTAAGGAGTTTGATAATAATGAAAAGAATCTTATTAGCTTGTAGTGCAGGAATGTCAACTAGCCTTTTGGTAACAAAAATGGAACAGCATGTTGCTTCTATTAATGAAGATGCGAAAATTTGGGCGGTTGGTCAAGACCAAGCGAGAAAAGAAATGGCTAATGCAGATGTAGTATTAATTGGACCGCAAATGAGCTTCTTAAAAGGTGATTTACAAAAAGAAGCAAATAAATATGGTATTAAAGTAGATGTTATTGACATGATGGCTTATGGATTAGCTGATGGTAAAAAAGCTTATGAGCAAGCTGTTAAGCTAATGGGGGAATAATACAATGGAAAATATCGATTTAGACACATTAACAGCCGAACAAATAAATTTTATGCTTATTCTTCATAGTGGCAATGCTAGAAGCAAAATCATTCAAGCCCTTCGCGAATACCGCGAGGGGAACGTGGAAGAATCAGACAATCTGCTCGTTCAAGCGGAAGAAGACTTAAAAGCATCGCACGAAATTCATTTTAAGATGATTCAAAAGGAAGCTTCTGGTGAGAAAGTGGAGTTCGCTTTACTTTTAATGCACGCCGAGGATCATCTCATGTCTACCTTGACAATGAAGGAGCTTGTTAGAGAGCTGCTGGACATCTTTAAACAGAAAAATTTATAAAAAATAAGAGGGGGTAAGTCCTTTGTTTGAAAAACTAAGTCAGTATCTCGTTCCTATAGCGGGAAGATTAAATAACAATCGTTATTTAACTGTTTTACGAGACGCCTTTATGTTATCTTTTCCTTTAACTATTTTCGGTTCCATCTTTGTTGTTTTAACCAATTTACCATTTTTAAATAAGTTGATGAGTGAAGCAGCAATCAACCAATTCCGAGATATGTTTGGAATTGCATCCTCTTCAACAATGGGAATTATGTCTGTCTTTGTTGTGTTTGGTATTGGATATTACCTATCAAGGAGTTACGATGTTGAAGCCATATTTGGCGGGGCAATAGCACTAGTTTCCTTTTTAATTTTAACCCCATTTGTGCTTCAACCGGAGCATGGACAAGCGATTACAGGTGTCATACCTGTGGACAGACTTGGAGCCAAAGGTATGTTCCTTGGAATGATTACAGCGTTTATTTCAGCAGAAATTTATCGAACGATTGTACAGAAGAATATTACTATTAAAATGCCTCCTGGTGTTCCGCCAGCAGTAGCAAAATCATTCGCCGCACTTATTCCAGCAATTATCACGTTAACTATATTTTTAGCTATCAATATTTTTGTCACACAAATATTTAAGACGAATATGCACGATGTAATCTATAAAGCTATCCAAGCACCATTAGTAGGTTTGGGAAGTGGAATCATTCCTACCTTAATAGCTATTTTCTTTATTCAGATCTTATGGTTCTTTGGCTTACATGGTCAAATTATCATCAACTCGGTAATGGATCCAATTTGGAATACATTACAAATTGAAAACTTAAATGCATACACACACGGTCAGCCAATTCCCCATATCATTTCCAAACCGTTTATGGAAATCTATACGGTTGGTATGGGTGGAACAGGAATGACTCTTGCAGTAGTTTTAACGATTCTGTTCTTTTTAAAGAGCAAACAAATGAAACAGGTTGGTAAGCTTGCAATCGGACCTGGTATTTTCAACGTTAACGAACCAGTTATCTTTGGTCTGCCAATTGTGATGAATCCATTAATTGTGGTTCCTTGGGTCCTTTCGCCAATGATTGTTACATTAGTATCTTATTTTGCAATGAAAACAGGACTTGTTCCACCGCCAACTGGTGTCACTGTTCCTTGGACTGTTCCAATTTTCATTAATGGTATTATGGCAACCAACTCTCTTGCCGGTGGATTGTTACAGATTGTTAACTTGGCGATTGTATTTGTGATTTGGTTCCCATTCTTAAAAATAATTGATCGTGTGAACGTAAAGAAAGAACAAGCAGATACAAACAACGCAGCATAGTTTTTATATGAATGTAAAGGGCAGGTGCTGAACGGAGGATGCAAGTTAACATTGCTGGACCGTCCTCTTCTGCCCATTTCTATTAGTAGACCTTGAAAAGGAGAACAACTGCATATGACTAACATAAATGAAATTCAATATCGCTTTCCAGAAGGTTTCTGGTGGGGTTCTGCAGCATCCGCAACCCAAACGGAAGGTGCAGCAGACGTGGATGGTAAAGGGAAGAACATTTGGGATCACTGGTATGAAATAGAACCAAATCGTTTTTTTGAAGGAGTTGGTCCTGAAAAAACATCCCAATTCTATTATAAATATAAAGAAGATATTAAGTTAATGAAGGAAATTGGCCATAACTCATTCCGCATGTCCATTTCGTGGTCAAGGTTAATTCCGAATGGTGTAGGGGAAGTCAATCAAAAAGCAGTCGAGTTTTATAATAATGTAATCAATGAAATGATTGAAAATGGTGTTGAACCTTTTGTCGGTTTATTTCATTTCGATATGCCGATGGAATTGCAAAAAATCGGTGGCTGGGTAAATAGAGAAGTAGTCGATGCCTATGAAGTGTATGCGAGAACGTGCTTTCAATTGTTTGGAGACCGTGTGAAAAAATGGTTCACACACAACGAACCGATTGTTCCGGTCGAAGGTGGTTACCTATATGACTTCCATTATCCAAATGAAGTGGACTTCGGAAAAGCTGTTCAAGTTGGATACCATACCATTTTAGCCAGTGCAAAGGCTATTAAGGCTTATAGACAATTAAACCAAGATGGGAAGATTGGGATTGTTTTAAACCTAACGCCTTCATATCCAAGAAGTCAGAACCCGGCTGACGTAAAAGCTTCTGTGCTTTGTGATGCCTTCTTTAATCGCTCATTTTTAGATCCTTCAGTAAAAGGTGAATTCCCAGCTGAGCTTGTACAGATTTTAAAAGAAGAAGGTTATATGCCTGTCGTCAATGAGGGAGATATGGATATTATTAAAAATAATACCGTTGATATCTTAGGTGTTAACTACTATCAGCCAAGACGCGTCAAAGCAAAGGAAAATCTTCCAAACCCAGAAGCACCATTTATGCCTGAGCGTTACTTTGATTATTACGTAATGCCTGGACGCAAAATGAATCCACATCGTGGTTGGGAGATTTACGAAAAAGGTGTATACGACATCTTAACCAACCTAAAAGAAAACTACGGCAATATTGAATGCTTTATTTCTGAAAATGGTATGGGCGTAGAAGGTGAAGAAAAATTCCGTGATGAAAATGGAATCATCCAAGATGACTACCGGATTGAATTTATCCAGGAGCATTTAAAATGGGTACACAAAGCGATTCAAGAAGGTGCGAATGTGAAAGGCTATCATCTATGGACTTTTATGGATAACTGGTCATGGACGAATGCTTTTAAAAACCGCTATGGGTTTGTGTCGGTAAATCTGAATAAAGATGGCGAACGAACGATTAAAAAGAGCGGCCAATGGTTTAAAACGGTATCAGAACAAAACGGTTTCTAATAATGCATCTTTAGCAGGAACTATTATAGGTAACATAAAACCTGACTATTTAACTGAAAATAAGTCTTAAAAAGATGGTCGAGTTTGACCATCTTTATTTTAAAAGTGTAAGCGGTATAAAAAAATTATATTATAATTAAATAGTGTATCTTTCTAGTTGGGTGGTTCTGGTATGAATAAGTATGAATCTATATCTTCAGAAATTAGACAAAGGATTAAGGACAGGCAGTATCCAATCGATCAGCCCATTCCTGACGAGATTTCTTTAGCAAAAGAATTTGGCTGCAGTAGAATGACCATGAAAAGGGCACTTGACCTATTGGTTGTGGAAGGCTTGCTTTATCGGAAAAGAGGGCATGGGACCTTTATTGTACAATCTGCTATTAATAAAAGCCGAGTACATGTTACTACAAATGAATCTCTAGGGTTATCGAATCTTTTAAAGGATAAGAAGGTTACCAGTAAAGTGATAAAATTTGAGGTTCAATTTCCATCAGAAGATATTGCAGTGCACCTTGCGATTGATCCGAAAACTCCAGTATATTTTCTAATTCGTCTAAGACTGGTTGATGGGGAACCATATGTTATGGAAAAAACATACATGCCAACCACGCTTATACCGGGTATTAACGATGAAATTCTGCAAGGTTCTGTCTATAAGTATATCCAGAAGGATTTGGGTTTAACGATGGCAGGCTCCCATCGGATTATCCGGGCTTGCAAAGCGGATCAGTTAGATCAAGAGCATTTAGAATGCTTACCAGGTGATCCCATTCTTGAAGTGGAGCATGTTGGGTTCTTGAATAATGGACTCCCTTTTGAGTATTCATTCTCACGCCATCGCTATGATAAATTTGAAATAACAACTGTTAATCCTATTCGATGATATTGGGGGAAATGTTGATGTTAGGTGCAATTGAAGCAGGAGGTACCAAGTTTGTTTGTGCAGTCGGGGATGAAACGGGAAAAATCATTGACCGAATTCAGATCCCTACAACGGTACCTGAAGAAACGATGACAGGAGTCATTCGATTTTTTAAGAAATATCCGGTCAAAGCTATTGGAATTGGTTCTTTTGGGCCCATTGATGTGAATGCAGATAGTCCGACATATGGCTTTATTACCTCTACACCTAAACTAGCTTGGAAGGACTTCCCTTTTGTGCAAACCATAAAGGAGGCATTCTCAGTCCCAGTTGGTTTTAATACGGATGTGAATGCTGCTGCTTTAGGTGAAGCAACCTTTGGAGCTGCTAAAGGCTTGGATAGTTGTTTATATATCACAATTGGTACAGGCATCGGAGCAGGGGCAATGGTCCAAGGAAAATTACTTCAAGGCCTGTCCCATCCTGAAATGGGCCATATTTTGGTAAGACGCCATCAGAATGATTCATATCAAGGCAAATGCCCATATCATCACGATTGCTTTGAAGGCCTTGCAGCAGGCCCTGGAATTGAAGAACGTTGGGGTGAAAAGGGAATTAACTTAGTTGGACGCGAGGAAGTATGGGCTTTAGAAGGGTATTACATTGCCCAAGCGCTTATGCAATATATTTTAATCCTTTCACCGAAAAAGATCATTCTTGGCGGCGGTGTCATGAATCAAAAACAAGTATTTACTTATGTCTATAAGTATTTGCCTGAATTAGTTAATCATTATGTGTCCTTACCAGAGCTTTCCGATTATATTGTTAGTCCTGGTTTAGGAGATAATGCTGGGATTACAGGATCCCTCCTGCTGGCTTATCAAGAGTTACAAAACGAAAATGAACTATAATAGGGAGACACATTATGCAGCCATTATTTTTAAAACCGGTTTTTAAAGAGCGAATCTGGGGAGGAACTGCCTTAAAAGACGAGTTTGGTTATTCCATTCCATCTGATAAGACAGGGGAATGCTGGGCTATTTCAGCACACCCTAATGGACCTTCCATCATTGAAAATGGACCTTTTGCTGGTGTAACGCTAGACAAGCTTTGGAAGGAACATCCAGAGCTTTTCGGAAACCCGACAGAGGAAGTTTTTCCTTTATTAACGAAAATATTAGATGCGAATATGGACTTATCTGTCCAAGTTCATCCAGATGATGCGTATGCCAAAGTGAATGAAAATGGAGAACTAGGGAAGACAGAATGCTGGTATATTATTGATTGTAAAGAAGACGCCGATATGATTTTCGGTCATAATGCTAAAACAAAAGAGGAATTAATTGCTCAGGTTAACGATGGAAATTGGAATGAATTGCTTCGTAGAGTGAAAATCAAACCTGGAGACTTTTTCTATGTGCCAAGTGGAACCATTCATGCCTTATGTGAAGGAACTCTTGTATTAGAAACACAGCAAAGCTCTGATACAACCTACCGAGTGTATGATTATGACCGTGAAGATGACCAAGGAAATCTACGGGAACTGCATTTAGATAAAGCCATTGAGGTAACCACTGTACCGCATCACGTAACAGGAAGTAAGCCATCTGTAGAGGTCAAAGAAAATGTGGAAATTACCACATTTGTAGAATCAGATTTTTTCTCTGTTTATAAGTGGGAGGTAAGTGGTAAATCCACCTTTCTATTAAATGATCAATACAGCCTTTTTAGCGTGATCAAAGGGGAGGGCTCGTTGATTCATAATGGAGAAAAGTATTCTCTTCATAAAGGGGCACATTTTATTATTCCTGTAGGTTTAGGAGAATTTGTCCTTGATGGTGAATGTCAACTGATTGTGTCTCACCCATAAAAGGAGGAGGAAAAGGGCAAATGTTAAAGCAATCCGATATATTACTTTTTATCGGTGCACAGTATTACAGAGTCTGGAAGATTCGAAGATGCTGAAGACATCGGTTTTGGTTATGTTAGGCTCATTTGTGATTATTTAGCCATAAATCTTCCAAACCAGCTCCCTCAAGTTGTAAACAAAGGAATAAGTGGAAACCATATTACAAAATGCTAATTCCTTATGTAGAAGTAGTCCGAAAACTTGCAAAGGAATATAACGCTATTTTAGTAGAGACCCATCAAATTTTTATGGACTATTTAAATCAGGAGTCTCCTCAAAGGCTAACCAGTGATGGTGTCCACATGAATTCGATTGGGAATATGCTGATGGCTAAAGCTTGGATAAAATCTTTTAAAAACGCGCATCTAAATGATGTAGCGTTTTTTTTTTTTTTATTTTTTATTTCAAATTTGTCGAAACATGCAATGAAAACTCTTTCATAAAATAATAAATTCATACATGAGTTTAATCTATTAACTCCGATAATTTAGTTTATCTAATATCTCAGTAAACTAGTAATTTATACTTATATAGTTTCAAAAATTCCGATTGTAGAAACAAGTCAGATTTTTGGGAAAATTCAAAATTGACCTGATAGAGGAGTGGTGGTAACTTGTAATTAAGGAAACCGATTTCCAAAATCGATTTCCAAAATCGATTTCCAACATGAGGAGACAAATGTTTGAGATTTTGTTAATCTGCTGAATTTCAAACGCTTACATAGTTTTGGGGGTGAGGTTGCAGCTTAAATCTAGTAGTTTTTGAATGTTGGCTTTGGTCCTTGGATTTAAATAATTTTAATTAAAGGGAGAAGATAAAATGTCTGAAAATCTACAAAACCAAACAGCTGTAACAACAAAAGATGATCGCAAAGAGATCTTAGAACTTTACAAGGATTTACGCGTAACCGATGTTCGTGATGGTATGGATTGGGTTGGAATGCATGGGTATGGAACTGTCCATCATAGCATTAAACCTTTATTCCGTACAAAAGTAGTAGGAATTGCTCGTACTGCTCGTTATCTACCGTTCGAAGGACCAGCCCCAAAGGTTACTGGTGCTGAATATACGGAGTGGGTTAAGTGGTACTACGGTGAGGTTTGTAACGATCCATGGGGTCATGACATCCAGGAAGGAGATTTTGTGGTTCTAGATGTAGCTGGAATCGACGTTGGTCTTCTTGGTTCAAATAATACCCTCGATCATAAGCACAAGGGTTGTGTTGGATACTTAACAAATGGCGGAGGAATCAGGGATACGGACGAAGTAATTATGCAGAAAATTCCTGTCTGGTCTCAGTTTGTATCACAGCCAATGGACCAAGCCCGCATCCGTTACCACGAAAAAGATATCCCTGTAGCGATTGGTGGAGTTGCGATTTATCCTGGTGACGTTGTTGTAGCAGACGGCGATGGTGTTGTAGTTGTGCCGCGTCATCTTGCTTATGAAGTTGCTAAATATGCGCATCAGGAACTGAAAGGTGACAAAGCTGGAAGAAGACGCCTTTATGAAAGGTTAGGCTGGGAATTAGACGAAACAGTTATTTAATCATAAAAAGAATAAAAAAACTAGACGTTATCATAACTAGGCTAATAGAATGTTAGATTTCTTTTCTTTCCTTTCTATTAGCCTTTTATAAAATGGCAGGAGGATTGGTGCATGACTGTAAAAAAGATAGGTTTTATCGGGCTAGGTGCTATGGGATTACCTATGGCAAAGAACCTGTTGAAAAATGGGTTTGAATTACACGTGGCTGCTCACCGAAATCGAGGACCGGTTGAAGAATTAGTAGAAGCCGGGGCAATTGAGGAAACCTCAATAGCCCAGATCGCTTCTAAATGTCAGGTGCTGATTAGTATCTTGCCTGCAGATGGTGAAATGGCAGCAGTTTTGCTAGCTAATGAGGTTCTTGAACAAATTAATCCAGAAAAAGTGTTGATTGAAATGACTTCGGGCTCTCCGGATATGATGAAAAAGGTAAATGAGATCTATCAGGAAAAAGGGGCGCAAGTTTTAGATGCACCTGTCAGCGGCGGTACCATTGGAGCTGAAAAAGGAACCTTAACCATCATGGCAGGCGGAGATGCAGAATTGTTAGAAACATGCCGTCCTGTGTTAAATGCAATGGCAGAGAATATTTATTTGGTCGGAGCCGTTGGTGCTGGCAAAGCGATTAAAGCCATTAATCAAATGCTTGCCGGAATTCATATGCTGGCTTCAGCTGAGGCAGTAGCTCTAGCGGAAAAATTAGAAATCAAAAAAGAAGTTATGAAAGAAGTAATCGGCAAAAGCTCTGGTGCTTCTTGGATGCTGCTAAACAAAGTGGATACACTGACAAATCGGGATTTTACCCCCGGATTTAAACTAAGTTTAATGAAAAAGGATATAAAGATCGCGGTGAATGAAAGTGCAGAAAAGGATTTACCGCTTGCCTCTTTTGCTCTGCAATTATTTGAGGATTCAGTGAAAGAAGCGGGAGAATTAGATTTTTCTGCAGTCGGTAAGAAGGTATTATCTTAGTTGTTCATTTTTGAAATGTAAGCCCTATCATTTCGCTTTTTTAAACATACATCCTTTTATAAAAGAAACTAATTAATGGGGGAAATCTTAAATGAATAAAATGAAAATGCTTTTGATTTCGTTGATTTCTGTATTTCTTTTAGTAGGAATGGCAGGATGCAGCAGCAGTGATAAAGCATCATCAAGCGGTACCAAGAAAGATCCAGTTGAAATTCGTTTCGCCTGGTGGGGGGACACGAAGCGGAATGAAGTTTATAATGCCATTGCCGATAGATTCGAGCAAGAGCACCCGAATATTAAAGTGAAACGTGAGGCAAGCGGCTGGGCAGATTATTGGCAAAAGCTTTCAACACAAACAGCGGGCGGTAATGCACCGGACGTATTCGGGATGCATGCGAACTATGTAAGTGATTATGCCAACAGAAACACATTGCTAAAATTGGACGGTTACGTTAACGATAAAACAATTGATCAAGGTAACTTTCCTGCTTCAGTTGTAAACAGTGGCAAAATTAATAATAACCTCTACATGGTTGCCCAAGGTGTTACCATGACAGGATTTGTATATAATCCATCGTTATTCGAAAAGCTTGGTGTACCACAACCTGCAGAGGACTGGACATGGGATGATTTTGCCAAAACCGCACTTGCACTTAAAGCTAAAGGGATTACTGGTTCGGCCGATATGGGCGGCGGGGCACTTCAGCCACAATTCCGTTATTTCCTTCGCCAAAATGGACAAGATCTATTTTCTGAAGATGGTAAAAAACTAGCGTTCGACAAGGAAACATTAGTTAAATGGTGGAGTTATTGGGATGATCTTCGTAAAAAAGGCGGTGTTCCGACTGCTGAAACCTCTACAGAATTTCAAAGCGCTCCACTTGAGCAGAGTTTGTTTGTAACTGGAAAAACGGCTATGCAGCAAATCCCTGCTAATCAGCTCTATTTATATCAACAGCAAAACAAGGATGGGCAATTAAAAATGGCCAAAATGCCAGCCCTGGCCGGTGGAAAAAGAGGGGAATTTATCGAGGGAGCATACTTAAGTGTTGCTGCGAAATCAAAACATCCGAAAGAAGCAGCAGAATTTATCAATTTCTTCGTTAACTCACAAAAATCACTTGAATTATTTAAGGTCGAACAAGGTTCACCTGGTTCGACAAAAATGGCTGATTATGTGAAGCCACTCCTTGAGCCGGCACAAAAGGATGCAGTTGACTTTATTCAAGAAACACTAAAAGTCGCTGAACCAGCTCCTTATCCGCCGATGGGTATAGCACAAATTGAACAAGCGTATAAAGATGCCTATACTGCTATTTCATTCGGTAAAATGTCCGTTCCAGTAGCAGCTGAAAAATTTATGAAGGATGCAAAGAGCATTCTAAATCAATAACTTTCAATAATCTAGCAATGTATAGATGGAGGAACGGCTATCTCCATCTATACAGCTAGAGAGGAGTTGAATTATAAATTCATGAAAAAGGCATGGAGAAAAAATGCGGTTGGCTATCTCTTCCTAAGTCCATGGCTGATAGGTTTGATCGGCTTGAGCTTCATTCCTATGGTCGTGTCACTATATCTCTCATTCACTAATTATGACATGTTTACAACCCCCAAATGGATTGGGATGGACAATTATCAACACATGTTTGAAGACCCCAAGTATCTAGCAAGTGTAAAAGTAACACTTATATATGTATTATTGAGTGTCCCATTACAACTCATGTTTGCTTTAGGCGTTGCCCTTCTATTAAATAAGGGATTAAGAGGCTTGAAAATTTATCGAGCAGCTTACTATATTCCTTCTTTATTTGGAGGCAGTGTTGCTGTATCCCTTCTTTGGAGGCAGTTATTTGGCGGAGATGGTTTACTAAATAAAATATTAGCCCACTTTGGAATACATGGAGAAAACTGGATTTCATCACCTAATACTGCTTTGTACACCTTGGTTATTTTATCAATCTGGCAATTCGGAGCACCGATGGTAATCTTTCTGGCAGGTTTAAAACAAATACCAGTTGAACTATATGAAGCGGCAAAGATTGATGGGGCCAGCAAAGTTAGACAATTTCTTAAACTTACACTCCCGATGTTATCACCCATTATACTTTTTAATCTGGTTATGCAGATTATTCATGCCTTCCAAGCATTTACACCAGCATACATCATTAGTGGAGGAACGGGGGGACCGTTAGACTCTACTTTATTCTATACCTTATACCTCTTCCAAAAAGCCTTTACACTTTTCCAAATGGGATATGCTTCAGCAATGGCTTGGGTATTGCTGGTAGCAGTAGCAATTGTTACAGCCATAATATTTGGAACATCAAAGAAGTGGGTGTTCTACCAAGAATAGGAGGAGGAATCTGTGGAGACCAGCAAAGCTATCAGTCAACATAATATGGCAGAAGTAGAAAGACAAAGTTCAATTAGGCTAAAAAAGAGAATGTCTAAACTGCTGTTGCATGTATTCATTATTGCAGTAGGGATCTTAATGCTTTACCCACTAATCTGGATGGTAAGCGCTTCTTTTAAAGAGAATACCGAAATATTTCAAGGATCTAATTTTTGGCCGAAAAAGTGGTTACTAGAAAACTATATCCAAGGCTGGAAAGGGGTATCCGGGGTCACATTTGGTAAATTCTTTGCAAATTCATTTTTCATTGTCATCATCTCAATAATAGGAAACGTTTTATCATGCTCGATGGCAGCCTATGCATTTGCCCGCTTAGATTTTGCCTTTAAAAAAGTGTTTTTTGCCATCATGTTAATAACATTGATGCTGCCATTTCACGTTACGGTTATTCCGCAATACATCATGTTTAATAAGCTTGAATGGATCAATACCTACCTCCCTTTGACAGTCCCGAAATTTTTAGCAACTGATGGGTTCTTCGTCTTTCTCATGGTTCAGTTTATGCGTACGATTCCAAAAGAGCTAGATGAAGCTGCAGAAATGGATGGGTGTGGTCCAATCAGAATGTATTGGTATTTAATTATGCCTCTTGCAGTGCCAGCCTTAATTACAACGATGATTTTTACTTTTATTTGGACTTGGAATGATTTCTTTACACAACTACTCTATTTGAGTGACATTCAAATGCAAACTGTTGCCGTGGGCTTGAGAATGTTTGTTGATGCAATGGGAGAAAGTTCTTGGGGAGCATTGTTTGCGATGTCTACTCTGTCATTAATTCCATTATTCGCTGTATTTATTTTCTTCCAGAAATATCTAATAGAGGGAATAACTGCTGGCGGGGTTAAAGGATAATGGATATGATTAAGGGGAGGATCAACTCACATCATAATATAGATGAATGAGGTCATAAAAATGAGAGTTACTATCGCTGATGTAGCAAAGAAGGCCAATGTCTCCAAATCAACAGTATCAAGAATTATTAATGGTAATCATGAACAAAACACAGAGGAAACGATTAATAGAGTATTAAAAGTAATAGAGGAACTAGATTACAAGCCCAATGCTTTGGCCCGAAGTTTGAAGCTTACAAAAACTAATGTTATTGGAATTATTTTGTCTAATCTTCAAAATCCTTTTTGGGCCTATGTTTTAGAAGGTGTGGAAGATACTTGCCAAAGTTTAGGCTATAATTTAATGATTTTTAATTCCAATGAAAAAGCAGAACTGGAGGCGGAGCATTTTCGTTCCTTTGATAGTAGGCAGCTAGATGGAATGATCGTGAACCCTACATTAAAAAATATTGAATTATATCAAAAACTTATTCATAACGGATTCCCATTTGTGTCGATAAACCGGAAGATTTATGGGATGGAGGTTAATACAGTTACCGTTAACAATATTAATGGTGCTAAGTTAGCTGTAAATCACCTAATTTCCTCTGGGAGAAAGAAAATAGCTATTTTTCTCTATTCTCCGGAAGGCATTAGTCCCAGATTAGAAAGATTAGAAGGGTATCAAGAAGCATTGAAGGAAAATGGCATAAAAATAGATTCATCACTGATTCATATTGTCCGCGAACAAAAAGGAGAAACAGCATCGGCAGTTCAGCGCTTACTTGAGGGACCCAACATTCCTGATGCAATCTTCTCAACTAATAATCTAATGACGCTCGAAATTTTAGAAGGGATAAGAAAAAGGAACTTAACTATCCCGGAAGACATTGCCTTGGTTGGTTATGATGAAACCATTTGGTCAAAGCATTTAAATCCACCTTTAACAACAGTAAAACAACCGGCATATGAAATGGGAGGAATTGCAGCCAAAAGGTTGATTCAACTCATCGAATCAAAAGAAAATGACACACTTCATCCAGAGATCATTTCCCTAGAGCCATTCTTAATTATTAGGGATTCGTGTGGAGGAGAAAAAGGAGGAATTGTATTTGACTAACATCGGTTTTCGAATTTTACCTGTAAAGAGAAGAGTGGAGCGGAGACTTGTAGAACAGTTCCGAAATGTAGTGACCCCTCATATTAGTGATAACTTAAATCGTATACATGCGATCGGGGCTAATTTGGGACCCTATCACAAGGAAGGGAAACTGATTGGTACGGCCATTACTGTCAAAACAAGACCGGGGGATAATCTGCTTGTTCACAAAGCCATTGACATGGCCGAACCAGGTGATGTGATTGTGGTTGATGCCGGCGGAGATACCACCAACGCCATTGTTGGTGAAATTATGATGCAGATTGCACGAAAAAAAGGAATTTGCCGGATTTATCATTGATGGGGCCATTCGTGATTTAGCAGCTTTCCAAAATGGGGATTTTCCTGTTTACGCAAAGGGTGTCACACACCGTGGTCCATATAAGGATGGTCCGGGAGAAATTAACGTTTCTATCTCTGTCGATGGAATGTTAGTTGAACCTGGTGACCTGATTGTGGGTGATGAAGACGGCCTTGCAGTTGTGCCTTATGATTTTGCAGAAGAAATTCTCCAAAAAGTAAAAGCGCAAGAGATTCGCGAAAGAGAGATATTGGAATCAATAGAAAATGGCACAGTTGATCGACAATGGGTAGACGAAACCCTAAAACAGAGAGGTTGTGAGTTGAATGACATTACCCAACAAGTATGACTGGAAAAAACTCCAACGTTTTTGCCGTGAAGTATTTGAAAAAGCTGGTGTTTCCAAAGAAAACGCAGAAATTGTGTCTGATTCTCTCATTAACGCTGACTTACGCGGAGTGGACTCCCATGGAGTCGTACGTACAGCCATATATATAGAAAGAATTGAGAAAAAAATGATGAACCCCTTTGCCTCACCTGAAATTGAAGCAGAGGATTTTGCTACCGTGTTAATAAACGGAAACAATAATCTAGGGGCTGTCGTTGGCACAAAGGCAGTGGAAATTGCCCTGGAAAAAGCCAAAGAACGTGGAGCGGCCATTGTTGGGGTAAAAGGATCGAACCACTTTGGAACGGGCGCCTTTTATGCTTTGAAAGCTATTGAAAAAGATATGATTTTATTAGTGATGTCAAATGCCTCACAAACCATGCCGCCAACAGGCGGGAAAAGACCCTTTATTGGAACAAATCCTTTGGCGATCGGAGTGCCGGCAGGTAAAGAAGCCCCCTTTATTTTAGACATGGCCACAAGTGTGGTCGCGAGAGGAAAAATTATTGTTGCCGCCCAAAAAGGACAGGATATTCCGCTTGGTTGGGCAGTAGATAAGAATGGAAATCCCACCACAAATGCGGATGAAGCATTAGATGGCGCTGTCTTGCCAGTTGGGGGACCGAAAGGCTATGCCATCTCCATGTTTATTGATATATTAGCTGGAGTTTTGACAGGCGCAGGGTTTGGTAAATATGTTAATAACATGTATGAAAACTGGGACGAACCGCAAAACGTCGGACATATTTTTATCGCTATTGATATTAACCGATTTATTCCAATTGAATTATTCAAGGAAAGAATGGACCGATATATAAACGAAATTAAAGCAGAGCCGAAAGCTGATAGTGTGGAAGAAATTTTGATTCCAGGTGAAATTGAGTTTCGTAAAGTGATAGAGCGAAAGAAAAATGGTATCGAGCTTCCAGAAAAGGTAGCAAAAGAATTAGCTGAAATTGGAAATAGATATGGTGTTAGCCTTTCAGAGGCGGCATTTCATGAAAATGAGTTAGTAGAACAAAAGGAGGCAATCAATAAATGTTGACATTAACAAATTTCCGTTACGAACTTCCAACTGCCATCGAATTTGGCCGGGGATATATTAAGAAGCTAGCTGAACATGTGACCAAATTGGGTGGAACGAATGTACTTATCGTAGGTGATCCGGGAGTACTGCAGGCAGGGATCGTCCAACGTTTGGAGGTTCCTCTTCAGGAAGCAGGTATACCTTATACCATTTTTACCGAGGTTGGAATGGAAGCAACGATTGAATCGGTTGATAAAGGGACAGCGTTAGCAATAGAAATGGGATGCGATCTAATTGTTGGTGTGGGCGGCGGAAGTGCTCTTGACACGGCAAAAGCGATTGGTCTCATGGTGAAAAATAAGGGAAATATCCGTGATTATGTTGGAATCGATTTAGTTCCTTCTCCAGGTGCACCAGTTATTGCAGTCCCTACTACTGCAGGGACTGGAAGTGAACTTACAAGGTTTTCCGTTCTATCTGATAAAGCCGCTAATTTAAAGCTAAGTGTTGGCAGCATGTACAATTGTCCGTCATTAGCACTTTGTGATCCGGAGCTTACAACGACTTTGCCGCCGCATATTACGGCTTCAACCGGCATGGATGCATTGACCCATGCGCTAGAATCCTTCGTTAATAAGGCAACTCAGCCAATTTCAGAGGCGTTATCGATTCAGTCAATGAGTTTGATCGCCAAGAGTTTACGCTTAGCTGTAGTGCAAGGTGAAAATATTGAAGCTCGGCATGATATGCTGCTTGCCAGCACCATTGCAGCAATGGCGTTTAATACCACCAGATTAGGTTTGGCACATGCCTTAGCGATGCCGCTCGGCGGGCAATTCAAAATTCCTCATGGTGTTGTAAACGCGATTCTTTTACCAGAAGTTATGAAGTTCAATATTATCGGAAATACAACGAAATTTGCTCGAATTGCCAGAATATTCGGTGAAAAAACAGATCACTTATCTGAGAGAGAAGCAGCAGAACGTGCTGTTGAAGCGATTCGTCAATTAAACAAGGATATTGGAATAACGCAAACATTATCTGATTATGGAGTCGAGGAAGAACATCTAGATGCGATTGTCGACGAAGCGATCTTGTCCGGAAATGTGCCTGTAAACCCTGTCAGAACAACGAAAGAAGATTTAAAAAATATTTGCCGTACCCTGATGGCGCCGCGTGTTAAAGAAAAAGTATTATATTAACGAATTACATAGTAAGGAGTGATACCATGACAGTAACGCAGACCTCCAGTATGATTGAGTGGCTTGAAGCAAATAAATCCAAAGTCTATGGGAATTTTATTAATGGTGAATGGGTCGAGAGTGTTAGTGGGAAAACCATTTCCATTTTTAATGCAGCAAAAAATAATCAATTGTTAGCTACCTTTCAAGATTCCAATGAATCAGATGTTAATCTAGCAGTGGAAGCGGCGCATGCTGCTTTAAAAAAATGGTCAAAGATGCCGGGTCCTGACCGCGGAGCCTTGTTGTACCGCTTTGCAGATTTACTTGAGAAAAATGTCGATGAATTAGGCTATATGCTTTCCGCAGAACAAGGGAAAACCTTGGCAGAATCAAAAGGCGAAGTGTTTCGTGCCGCTAAAGAAGCAAGATTTTGCGCTGGTGAAGCATTTAGGATTGAAGGAGATACCCTTCCAGGAGAAAGAGGGAATGTGTGGAGTTCAACCGTCCGTAAGCCGTTAGGTGTTATCGCGGCCATTGCTCCTTGGAATTTTCCAGTCGTTACGCCTGTCCGAAAAATTGCTCCGGCATTAGCCTATGGCTGTACAGTTGTTTATAAGCCAGCCTCTTTCACTCCTTGGACTTCCGTTCGATTAATGGAGCTGTTAGCAGAAGCAGGCGTGCCGAAGGGGGGTGTTAACCTAGTGGTTGGAAGCGGCACGAAGGTTGGTGACCCGCTTGTCAATCATCCATTGGTGAAGGGCATTAGCTTTACTGGTTCTTCGGATCTTGGTATTAAAATTAATCAAACCGCAGCTGGACGTTTAGTTAAGACTCAGTTAGAGCTTGGCGGGAAAAATCCTGCGATTGTTCTAGATTATCAGGATGCTTCGAGTGTGGCTAAACAAATTGTGTCAGCAGCATTTGCTTGTAGCGGACAGCGGTGTACGTCTATAAGCCGTGTCATTGTTGTCAAAGAGAAAAAGGAAGAGTTAACAGAGGCTCTTCTTCAGGAAGTAAAGAATATTAAAGTTGGACCTGCTTGGGAACCAGTCGTAACAATGGGCCCTTTGGTGAACAAGCGCCATTTAAATACGGTACAGAATTACTTAAAGGTTGGCCTAAAAGAGGGGGCACGTCTCCGGTATGGCGGGGAAGTATTAACAGAGGGGGAGTTCTCAGCTGGTGCTTACATGAATCCGGCCCTTCTAGATTTGGTAACCCCAAATATGCGTGTAGCGAAAGAGGAAATCTTCGGGCCAGTTTTATGTGTGATTGAAGTAGAGAATAAGGAAGAAGCGTTAGAAGTGGCAAATAATGTTGAATATGGTTTGGCGGCTTCCATTTTCTCTCATCAGCTTTCCGATGCTTTCCGGTTTGCAGATGAAGTGGAGGCTGGTATGCTTCATATAAATCACGGGACAGCTAGTGCAGCTCATATGCCATTTGGCGGTGTAAAGCAGTCAGGTGCCGGTGCCTATTCAATCGGCAGTTCGAATGCTGATTTCTTTACAGAGACAAAAGTTGTCTATTTTGAGTATTAATCAAATAACAATATCATAAAATCCAGACCAGGTTACAGGGCGGCTATTGAAAAAATAATAACTGTTCCTGTAACCTTTTTTAATAATCAAAGAACTAGATAAGTAGGGATGAGGATGAAGGTAGTTATTGCACCAGATTCATTTAAGGGGTCCATTTCAGCAAGGCATATCTGTACGGCCGTTCGAGAGGGGATTTTGCGTGTTTTTCCATTTGCAGATATCAAGGCGATCCCGCTTGCAGATGGCGGAGAAGGGACAATGGAAAATCTAATTTATTCATCGAATGGCACCTTGAAAAGTATTAAAGTTAAGGGGCCAATCGGAGAAGATGTGACGGCGTCCTACGGGATTTTGGGTGATGGTGAAACCGTCGTTATTGAGATGGCCCAAGCTTCTGGGCTCCCACTTCTTACAACTGAGGAAAGAAATCCATATATCACTACTAGTTTTGGGACAGGGCAGCTGATAAAGCATGCACTTGATGCAGGGTATCGGCGATTTATTGTTGGTTTAGGGGGCAGTGCAACAAACGATGCTGGTACAGGGATGCTGACGGCGTTAGGTTTAAAACTATTTGATCAAAAAGGTCATCTACTGTCAGAAGGGGGAGGGTTTCTTGACCAATTGGCTTATTTTGACGAGTCCGAACTAGACCCCAGGATTAATGAGGCAACCTTTGTCATAGCTAGTGATGTTATCAATAAGCTATGTGGCCCAGAAGGTGCATCTGCGATTTTTGGTCCCCAAAAAGGAGCTACACCTGTCATGGTTGAGCATCTTGATAAAGCCCTGAATCATTTTGCTGAGATCGTGCTCAAACAAAAAGGTGTAAATATCAGAGAACTGAAAGGCGGAGGGGCTGCAGGTGGTATGGGGGCAGCATTACTAACGTTCTTAGATGCATCGATGCAATCAGGCATTGATGTAGTGATGGAAGAATTAGATTTTGATAGGGAAATTAAAGAAGCTGACCTCATTATTACCGGTGAGGGACAGCTCGATACACAAACCCTTTCAGGAAAGGTCATTGCCGGAGTTAGTAAAATGGCCGCAAAACACCAGGTTCCAGTCATAGTCTTGTGCGGTGGAAGCAAATTAGAATCATCTAGTTTCAATGAGTTAGGAATTCTTTCGGCATTTTCAATAGTTCCTGGGCCTTGTTCGTTGGAAGAAGCCATAAAGAATTCGGCTGAATGGATAACTGAGCGTACCGTAGGATTGATGAATTTGATTAACTACTATAAATAATTGAAGACTAATAAAAGGGAGAGGGCTCGAAATGAGACCAAAGGTATATATAACAAGAAGAGTTCCGGAAGAGATTATAGCTAAAATACAACAAGAATGCGACGTCAGGGTGTGGGATGAAACAGATATACCTGTCCCGCGGGCTGTGCTTGAACATGAGATCTCCAATGTGGATGGCCTTTTTTGTTTGTTAACAGAATCCATTGACAGGGAATTACTTGAAAAAGCTCAGAAGTTAAAAGTGATCAGTAATATGGCAGTCGGTTACAATAATATTGATATTGAAGCAGCAAAAGAAAAAGGGATTACGGTAACGAATACGCCTGGTGTGTTGACAGAGACCACAGCTGACTTGACTTTTGCTCTTATGATGGCAACAGCACGCAGACTAATAGAGTCATCTGATAATTTACGCAAAGGTAATTGGAAAACATGGTCGCCGATGCAATTAACAGGACAGGATATATATAGCGCGACTCTTGGTATTATTGGGATGGGCAGAATTGGTGCATCCGTGGCTAAAAGAGCAAAAGGTTTTGATATGAACATCCTCTACTATAACCGTTCTCAGAAGCCTTCATTAGAGGAGGCTCTAAATATGAAATATGTTGATATGGATACTTTATTAAGACAGTCGGATTTTGTTTGTGTCCTGACACCTTATACACCTGAGACCAAAAATCTGATTGGAGCAAGGGAATTGTCCTTAATGAAAAAATCCTCCATTCTGATTAATACAGCAAGGGGAGGAATTGTAAACGAGGATGATTTATTCCAAGCATTGAAAGATGGAGAAATATGGGCAGCGGGTCTTGATGTTTTCGAGCAAGAACCTGTACCTCTGGAACATCCACTACTGACTCTTCCAAATGTTGTCACACTGCCGCATATTGGCAGCGCAAGTATTAATACGCGTATAAAAATGGCAGAATTAGCGGCAGATAATCTACTGTTGGCTATTAACAAGCAGACGCCAAAACATGTGGTCATTTAGAAAAACTCAATGTTTTATTAAATAGTTAAGAGTACTGGAAACCCTCCAGTACTCTTATTTTTTTAAACGAAAAATTAGTTAATCGATTATCTATTAAAAATAGCTATAAAGAACTACATTTTTGCGTAATTTCATGTTTTTATAGGAATAAACTACAGTGTTTTATGTTTTGTCAGAATTATATAGACAATAGGTTGGAAATAAATATATAATTTCATTGTTATGTATTTCTATAAATTAAGTTATTTTATAGTATATTTTACTTTAATTAAGATGTTTTGTTAGTTTAAAATACCCTATTGAACCTTGTGATAAATTGAAAGGGCTTACGAGAGGGCAAGTTTAACAGTACCCAGTAGGGAATGGCTGACTTGGACAAATATTTTCATATTTGTATAAACCAAATTTAAGGGGGAAAACAAGTGGAAAGAGGTAAAACCCGAAAATCAATTCGCAGTAAAATGAAAAAGCTTATGGTTACAGCAAGTGTTTCGGCATTAACATTGACATTACTCCCGGCAGTGTCCTCACAAAAGGTCAAAGCAGATACTGGAGAAACAGTATTAGAAGCTGAAAATGCGGTGCTTAATGGTGTTACCGTTCAATCGTCACAACCAGGCTTTTCTGGGACTGGTTATGTTGGAAATTTCAGTGACAACTCTCAATCGGTTACCTTTAATGTGAATGTACCTACAACCGCATTATACAATTTAGCGGTTGGTTTTGGAGCCATATATGGGACCGGTAAAGTAGCTAACATTTCCGTTAATGGTAAGCCGGCAGCCTCATTTACAATGGGAAGCGGCTTTGGTGAGGTTTCTTCCGGAAATGTTTTATTGAATGCAGGAGCCAACACCATCACAATCACTCCTAATTGGACATGGTTTGCGATTGATTATATAAAAGTCAAGCCTGCCCCGGCCCCAGCACCGCATCAAGTTGAAAAAACGCTAATTAATCCAAAAGCTACAAAAGAGACCACCGCTTTAATGAGCTATCTTGTTGATAATTTCGGAAAAAACATCCTGTCCGGCCAGTATGAATATCCAAATTCCACTCCGACAGACCGGGACTTTATTTATCAGACTACAGGCAAGTACCCAGCAGTATTAGGATTGGATTTTATTGACAATAGCCCGTCACGAGTGGAGCACGGGACATCAGCTGATGAAACAAAGGTTGCGATTGATTGGTGGAAAAAAGGGGGAATTGTTACCTTTACGTGGCATTGGAACGCTCCTAAGGATCTGTTGGACGAACCGGGGAATGAGTGGTGGTCCGGTTTTTATACAAGAGCCACAACCTTTGATGTGGACTATGCAGTGAATCATCCGGAATCAGAGGATTATAAGCTTCTTCTTCGCGACATTGATGTTATCGCCGGTGAATTAAAGAAACTCCAGGATGCTGGTGTTCCTGTATTATGGAGACCGCTCCACGAAGCAGAAGGCGGCTGGTTCTGGTGGGGTGCAAAGGGACCAGAGCCAACCAAGAAATTATGGAAGCTGATGTATGACCGTTTGACCAATTATCACGGATTAAATAATCTTATTTGGGTTTGGAACAGTGTTGGTGAGGATTGGTATCCGGGGGATGATTATGTGGATGTGGTAACGTTTGATTCTTACCCAGGAGCCTATAATTATGGTCCGGCAAGTAGCCAATATGAGGCACTTGTCAAACTTTCAAGCAATAAAAAGCTAGTCGCAATGGCAGAAAATGGACCAATTCCGGATCCCGATCTTTTACCGCTTTATCATGCTAATTATAGCTGGTTTTCCACTTGGAATGGCAGTGTATTAAGAGACCAAAACAGCATCGAGCACCTTAAGGAAGTCTATAATGATGACTATGTAATAACATTGGATGAACTTCCTAAAATCAGTACGTATCTTGAAGATTCGCAACTCAAGAAAATTTCTAGTTTAATTGAGGGTTATGCAAAATCCGGCGAATTATCGGGGCCTGCTTATGTACAAGTTGCTAACAGCTTTAAACAAGTAGAAGACCAATACAAGAAAGGTCATCTTGAACAAGCTAAAACACATCTAAACGATTTACAAAAGCATTTAAACAATGGGGAACTGCAAACCATTTCAGTTGAAGCTAAAAAGGTACTTTTAACGAATGTAGCTGAATTGATGCGGATTTTTTCTGAGTAATTTGGTAAATTCATAGTTTAAATGGAAGAAACCTCGAAGAAAGTTCAAGAGTTCTCGATTTATGTAAATGCAAAACAACCAGGAACACAATTGTCGAGTGTGCTTTATTTCAATGATATTCATGTAACAAATAATTAAGTGAATGACTAAAGGCCCCACATTTTTTATGCGGGCCTTTAGTCATAATGTCTGAAAAATCTTCTATAAGTTTTATTGCCAAGTTTATCAAGAGGAGGAATTAAAACATGATGAAAAATAGCCTTAAAACAAGCAATGTAAACACAATGAATCTGTCATTACAGAGTTGGGCTTTTAGACAAAAGGATGAACAGGAATGGCTGCCGGCCCAGGTTCCTGGCTGCGTACACACGGATTTACTTCGGAATGAAAAAATCGATGAACCTTTTGTTGGAACGAATGAGCTTAATCTGCAATGGATTGATAAAAAGGTTTGGGAATATCAAACAAGCTTTGATGTTCCTGAAAGTTTACTAGATTCTTCGCATTTGCAACTCACTTTTAAAGGGTTAGATACCTATGCAACTGTCTATTTGAATAATGAAAAAATCCTTGAGGCAGATAATATGTTCCGAGAATGGAAAGCTGATGTAAGCTCTCTTGTCAAAAAACAGGCTAACCAATTACACATTTACTTTCGTTCCCCAATAAATGAGGACCTTCCAAAGCTTAAAAGGTTTGGGTATGGTTTGCCAGCGGCTAATGACCACTCTGAGGATGGAGGCTTGGGTGATCAAAAAATTAGTGTTTTTGCAAGAAAGGCACCATATCATTATGGCTGGGATTGGGGGCCAAGATTTGTAACGAGCGGTATTTGGAAAGACATCTATCTTGAAGGATGGTCAGATTGCAGGGTGACAGATTTGTTCATCCGTCAAAATTCAGTTTCCTCCACTTTAGCAAGTGTGACAGGGAAGTTGGAAGTTGAAGCTGACGGAGAATGGGAGGGTACATTACAGCTCAGTGCAGATGGAATGATTGTTGAGAAGACTGTGCAAATAAGTAACGGAATCAATGAACTGGATATTAATATGGATATTTGCTTTCCAAAATTATGGTGGAGCAGGGGGCTTGGTGACCAGTATTTATACGAGTTTACCGCTGTTCTTTTTAAAGATGGAGAGATTGTGGCTGAAAAAACAGTTAGGACGGGCCTGCGGTCAGCCAAGTTGATCACGGAAAAAGATGATCGGGGAACCAGTTTTTATATTGAGTTAAACGGTGTTCCGGTTTTTGCCAAGGGTGCAAACCATATTCCGAATGATAGTTTTGTAACAGAAGTAACCTATGAGCGCTATAAGCATGAAATTGTTAGCGCGGCTGAATCAAATATGAACATGCTGCGTATTTGGGGCGGCGGTATTTATGAATATGATACATTCTATCAATTATGTGATGAGTATGGGATTTTAGTATGGCAGGATTTCATGTTCGCCTGCAGTATGTATCCCGGAGATGAAGCGTTCCTTTTAAATGTGAAAATGGAAGCGATTGATAACATTAAAAGGTTAAGAAACCATCCTTCGGTTGTGTTATGGTGCGGCAATAATGAGATAGATTCTGCCTGGTCCCATTATAATGAGAATGCGGGCTGGGGATGGAAGCAGCAGTATCAACCGGAAATCCGTGAAAAGATCTGGAATGACTATGAAAAAGTTTTTCATGAGATTCTTCCTGAAGCGGTGAATCAATTATCACCAGATATCGACTATTGGCCATCCTCCCCATTAACAGCCTTGACGGGGGATAGCAGCCAACATGCTTCAAGTGATTCCACAAGTGGAGATATCCATTATTGGGATGTATGGCATGGTTTAAAGCCATTTGAGGAGTATGAACATAACATCGGCCGTTTCATGAGTGAGTACGGATTCCAATCATTTCCGGAATTAAAAACAGTCCTGACATTTGCAGAGGAAAAGGACTTGGCCATCGATACCGAGGTAATGTTGAATCATCAAAAAAATAACCGCGGTAACCAAATTATTAACGAATATATGGAGAAATACAGCCCAGAGCCTAAGGATTTTCCATCCTTCTTGTATATGAGCCAAATCCTGCAAGCGGAAGGGATCAAAAGCGCCATTGAAGCTCATCGCAGAAATAAACCATACTGCATGGGCACCTTGTATTGGCAAATGAATGATTGCTGGCCGGTTGCCTCATGGGCAAGCATGGATTATTACGGCAGATGGAAGGCACTACATTACTATGCGAAACGGAGCTTCCAGGATGTTATGATTTCATTTGTGGAAAAAGGTGAAACTCTTGAAGTTTATGCTGTTTCTGATTTACTCAAAGCCCTAACCGGCACGTTAACACTGAAGCTGGTTGATTTTAATGGTCAAGTGCTATCAGAAGTATCACAACCGGTTCAGATTCAAGCAAATTCCAATCTGTTGGCAATGGAACTGAAAACGGATGAGCTTTTAAAAGGACATGATGCTAAAAACATTGTGCTTCTTGCGGAACTTGAAGAAAATGGACATGTCCTGGATTTGAAAGAATATTATTTTGTCACCACAAAAGAACTGGAATTAAAGAAACCGGAAATTGTCATCACGGAAGTAGAGGGCGGTAATGGAGCTGAATTTATTCTGTCAACCAATGTACTGGCAAAGCAAGTCCAACTTTCCAGCGAAACCGAGGGAATCTTTTCAGATAATTATTTTGATTTAATTCCAGGTGTTCCGAGAAGAGTAAGCTTCAGGTCACGAGTGAACGATTATAATATGGAACGCCCGGAAAAACTTGAGGTTTCTTCTATCGTCGATTATATGAGAAATTAGTTGGCTTAAAAGGATTATTGCTTAATTAGAAAAGTGATTTTTATCATTTAAAAGCTTCTGCCAGCAAAGAAGAGACCCATGAGCGAATCATGGGTCTCCTCTTTTATTTGGACTCTATTACTTCATTGCGTTTAATGTCCAGATGTGAATCCAGGCGCTTGCTTACCTTTGTAAAAACGATTTGCGATAACCGATAAATGATATATGCGCCGAGACTGCCGATAAACAACATGGATAAAGGGAAGATATATAGAACCAATGCGATTAACAAGATTACTATACAGATAAGCAGTGAAAAAGGAAAATAAACAATGGATAGAAAGACCATGTTCTTCACCATATTCCGTATACTCGTTTTGAATTGAACGATGGATGGAAAAAGAAAGGTTGACCCCATCATAAAGAAAAATCCTAGGAAAATTAAAATCGGTGAAATGAACATTTTAAGAAAGCCTAATTTTAAAGAGATTGTATAGTCTAAGAATAGAAAGGCAGCCAGAAATAACCAAATGAATTGGAGTATAAAACTTTGTTTAAAATTCTCTTTAAAACAGCACATAAATGTGGGGAAGACGCTGGAGTCTTTATGAATGATCCATTGTCTCACTACTCCAAACATGGCAGCGGTTGCAGGAAATATTGTAAGGATAGGCAAACAAAATAACAGCCATAACACATTCAAAAGAAATATATTGGAAATAAAAACAAAGAAAGAGTAAAACCTGCTGTCAATAAATTTCAATTCGTTCACCTAATTTCTAATAAGTCTATTATAACTTAAAAATACCATATTTTACTTTAGTATAAAAGGTTATATTAACACTAGGACGGCAAGTATTTCTTTAACTTCTCTAAAAGTAACCGATCCATTTTTTTTAACTCCATGCATGGCTGGTTCCCGATTGGGAAATGGGCGATAGTGCGATTACATAGCGGGCAATTCCCAGGTTCTTTAAAGCGATGCAGGATGTTTATAGGCATTAGTGGCTCTGTTTTTGCAACCATAAAATTATACAGCTTTCCTTGGATTGTAAAGTGAATATCAAAACCTCTATAACCGCTAACCTCAATAATTCTAATATTCTCCAACGTTAAACCATTTAGGATAATGTTTTCCATATTAATATCACTACTTTCCTATTACATTTATTAAGTATTATACCATAATATCGAATTGACCATTCTAATAATCACGTTTATAATTAGGTTATCGGTAAGGTAAAAAAGAAGAAGAATAGATTTAAATTTAGTTAGGGAGGGAATTAGTAGTGAAATTTGACATGCCTTTACATGAATTAAAGGAATACAAGGGAATAAATCCGAAACCAAAGGATTTTGATGAGTTTTGGGATAAGGGGCTCCAGGAGTTAAGCCAACAACCGATGGATTATGAATTAATCCCTGCAAACTTTACTAGTAGAGTAGCAGAATGCTATGATCTCTATTTTACAGGGGTTGGCGGAGCTAGAATTCATTGTCAGCTCGTGAGGCCAAAGAATCAAGTTGGACAAGGTCCAGGACTTGTTTGGTTCCATGGCTATCATGTAAGCAGTGGGGAATGGGTGGATAAGATTGGCTATGCAGCCGAAGGTTTTACAATCTTAGCGATGGATTGTCGTGGACAGGGTGGGTTATCTGTAGATAATAACCAGGTAAAAGGAACAACCTTAAAGGGGCATATTATCCGCGGAATTGAAGAAGAAAATCCTGAAAAGCTTTATTATCGAAATGTTTTCTTAGATACGGTACAAGCTGCCAGAATATTATTTTCAATGGATCATGTGGATGCTGACAGAGTAGGTGTCTATGGTGCTTCACAAGGTGGGGCTCTATCTGTTGTTTGCTCTGCTTTAGAGCCTAGAATTAAGAAAACAGTAGCAGTATACCCTTTCCTTTCAGACTATAGAAGGGCATGGGATTTAGATATCTCCAATTCTGCATATGAGGAGATACACTATTATTTCAAGTTTATTGACCCAAATCATGAACGAGAAGAGGAAGTTTTTAATAAGCTTGGGTATATTGATATTCAACATCTTGCAGATCGAGTAAAATCACAAGTATTATGGGCTGTTGGGATGGAGGATAATATTTGTCCGCCATCAACTCAGTTTGCCGCCTATAATAAAATTCAATCACCTAAACAAATCATGGTTTTTTATGAATATGGACATGAACACCTTCGTACCTTTAGTGATAAAGTCCACTCGTATTTTTCAGAGCTTTTAGATATATAAAGTTTATGATCAGATGGAACCGTTCCTTGATGGAAGTTTTGTTACTCCATAAAAAGGAGGGTTCTTTCTGTTTTCTAAAAAAAGAGGTATATTTGTAATTAATATTCTATTTACTATTACCATAATAAAAAGTTATTCTAAAGTAAATGAACTATGTAGAATGCGAATCGGAGGAATTTTTGTGAAAAGCAATGTTACAATGCGTGACATAGCAGAGAAATTAGGAGTCAGCAGTGTTACTATTTCAAAGGCGCTTAATGATAAAGAAGGCGTTAGTGAAGAACTAAAACAGAAAATAAAAGTGGTCGCAGAAGAAATGGGTTATCGATTTAATACTCATGCAAAGTCTATGAAAGAAGGATTATCCTATAATTTGGGGATTGTTATACACGAACGTTTTTCTGGCACTACTACTTCATTTTATCTGCAATTTTATCAATTATTATCAAGGGTCCTGGAAAGTTATCATTATTCAGGAATCCTGCATATATTAAGCCATGATGATGAGGCTCAGCTTGTCTTGCCAAGAATTTACACCGAGAAAAAGGTGGATGGCCTTATTTTTCTTGGTCAAGTAAATAAGGATTATGTAGAAGAAATTCAAAAAATAGATATTCCAGCTGTCTTTTTGGACTTTTATACAGATCAAAATGAAATTGATTCGGTATTGACGGACAATTTCTATGGAATGTATGAAGTTACAAATTATTTAATCCGTAATGGTCATAGGGAAATTGCTTTTGTCGGGGATGTTCATGCAACCAGCAGTATCCAGGACCGCTTCCTTGGGTATTATAAATCACTGCTAGAACATCGAATCGATCTTAAAAAGGAATATGTCATTAAAGATAGAGATGAACGTGGATTTTATATCGACATTGAATTTCCTAAAGATATGCCTACAGCATTTGTATGTAATAATGATGAGGTGGCCTATAACCTTATTAACGAGCTACAAAAGAGAGGTATAAATGTACCGGAGGATTGTTCGGTCGTTGGTTTTGATAACTCGATCTTTGCTACCCTAACTGAACCTTCTTTAACCACGGTTGCAGTTGATATCGAAGAAATGTCGAAGGTTTCGGTTAAGTTTATCATGGAAAAGTTAAAAAACCCAAATATAAAATACGGCCGAACATTTGTAAAGGGAAACATTATTTACAGAGGTTCAGTCAAAAATATAGCAAAATAAAAACAAGGCATCTGCCTTGTTTTATTTTGTTTAAATTATGAGACACTAGTGGCAATCTGTTCTTCTTGACGCTGTAAGTAGTGAAACAATGCACCAAGTAGATTCGCGTCATTTTTGAAATGACATATTTCAATGACTGGACGTACCTTTGCAATCTCTACTGAGTCTAAGATAATGTCAAGTTTTTCATAAATTCTTTCAATTAAATCAGTCCGGCTGCTTATAGCACCGCCGAGAATGATTTTCTCGGGATCATATACATACTGAATATTGTAGATGCCCTGTGCCAAATATAGATAGAATTTCTCAATCGAATGGATACAGTCTTGATCACCAGCTTCAGCTGCTTCGAAAATCATTTTACCGTTTAATTCTGATGCTGCAACACCTTTTACTTTCGCCACATCTTTCACAAGGGCACCTGTTGCTGCTACATGGCTCCAGGTGCGAAACGTATACTGACCGTTATCATTTTCAACGTTTACAACCATATAGCCAATTTCTCCGCCATGTAAATTGGCTCCTTTATGGATTTTCCGATCTTTTATGACAGCTCCGCCTATTCCTGTGCCAATAATCGTAAACATCACATTTTGATTATCTTTTGCAGCACCTTTCCATACTTCCCCTAGTGCAGCGCTGTTAGCATCATTCTCAATTTCAACTGGCAAGCCCGTAGACCCGCCAAAAATTTCTTTGAAATTTGGCCCATGGATACAGGGAAGAGCACTTGCGCCGCCTATGATCCCTGTCTCACTATCAACTCCGCCAGGACAGCTAAATGCAAGCCCAGTAACATTGTATTTTTCTTTATTTTCCAATGTAACCGAAACAATGTCAGTATGAAATTTATCAAAATCATACGGGGATGATGGAAAATCACCCTTAGTTAGGAATTCTCCATCTTCATTTATGACCGCATATTTAACGTTTGTTCCTCCAACATCAAATACCATGTAATTTCTCATTGATTGCTCTCTCCTTATTCCGAATGATAGTTTAGTTTATGCGTTGACCTCTTTTAATAGGAAAAGTTTCGAAGAGAAATCACCTGATTTTTCTCGGCTCCAGTACTCACCAGCACGATCGGTATAATCTTCAGCCAGTACAATTCCAATATTCATTAGTTCATCACCGTAGTGTGTTGTATCTTTTCCTTCAATTGCGTAAAGTTTAGTAGGATCCAGTCCTTTTAATTTAATACGATAGTATTTATCATTGGGTTTTGCTAAAACTTTGTAATAACCGACCATCGCTTCCTTTTTGTCTTGTGATACCACCATCCAGGAAACTTCATTGGATTCAAATGGATTTAGTAAGCGATAAAACTGACCATTCCGAACAAGCCGCCTTTTTTCTTTGAAAAATGAGGTTTGTGCCTGTACTTTGGCTTTGTCTTCTTCACTTAGTTTGGTAATGTCAAGTTCATATCCAAAGGTACCAAAGTAAGCAACATTTGCTCTAGTTTCCATTGATGTTATTCTGCTTACTTGATGGTTTGGTACAGCAGAAATATGGCTGCCTATTGAGCTTAGTGGATAAATCATTGATGTTCCGTATTGGATTTTTAATCTCTCAACTGCGTCAGTGTCATCACTTGCCCAAGCCTGTGGAGCATAATAGAGTAACCCTGGATCAAAGCGGGCACCGCCGCCAGCACAAGACTCAAATAGGATTTCTGGATATTTCTCTATTAGTCTCTCGTACAGTTTGTATACTCCAAGGATATAGCGATGGGCTACCTCTCCTTGCTGGTCGTAATCTAAGCTTTGTGAATAGGTTTCCGTCATATAACGGTTCATATCCCACTTGATATAAGATATCTTTGATTTTTCTAAGATAGTATCCATTAAAGAAAAGATATGATCGACGACCTCTTCTCTAGAAAAGTCTAAAATAAATTGGTTCCGTCCATGTGATGGCCGGCGGTTCGGTGTCGCAATGATCCACTCAGGATGTTCTTTAAACAGCTTTGTATCCTTGCAAACCATTTCAGGTTCAAACCAAAGTCCGAATTTCATACCTAACGCATCAACCTTTTCGGATAACCCTTGAATCCCATTTGGCAGTTTGTCTCTATCCTCAAACCAATCTCCTAGAGAACTTGTATCATCATTTCGTTTCCCAAACCAGCCATCATCTAAAACGAATAGTTCAATTCCGAGATCTCTAGCTGTTTCTGCAATGGATAAGATTTTTTCTTCATTAAAATTAAAATAAGTAGCTTCCCAGTTGTTGATTAAAATTGGGCGTTCCTTATCACGCCAATATCCCCGGGCTAAACGTGTTCGATATAAATCATGGTAGGTTTGACTCATTCCGTTCAGCCCTTCGTTTGAATAGACCATCACGCATTCAGGAGTTTGAAAGGTTTGGTTTGGTTTCAGTTTCCACCTAAATTGGAATGGGTTAATACCCATGGTTACACGAGTGACGCTATAGGTATCAACCTCGACCTGTCCTAAGAAATTACCGCTATAAACAAGACTGAATCCATATACTTCCCCTGTATGCTCAGTTGTGTCTAATCTTTTTAGGGCTAAAAAAGGATTATGTGCATGGCTGCTCGCTCCTCTTGCACTATAAATGGATTGGATTCCTTTTGATAATGGTTGAACCTCGACGTGCGCTTCACGGGCCCAAGCTCCGTAAAGATGCAGCATTTCAAATTGATCATCTGGAAAATCGACACTAGTACTCATGGCGTTGTTTAAATAGAAGGAATCTTTCCCTTCATTTACAAATTTAGCATTCCTGCAAATCACATTCCGATCAGAATAAATGGTATAACTTAAAATTAACCTACTTTGTAAAACTGCATCTATTAAAGTGATTTCTAATGTTTCGGCTTCCGTGTTGTCTTCCAAATAGGTTGCTGGTAAGTTAACGAGGGCAGGCTTGCCCGAAATAATTTGATAACTTTGATATTGATAGTTCGAAATATGACTGCCGATACTATTAGTTATCATGTGGGCAGGCTGCCGATAGTCCGTGGTTCCGAAGCTTGGATATTCTTGCTTTATATGTTCAAGTGATGATGTATGATCACCTTCAAACATATTGCAGGAAGGACGTATCTCTCTTTCAATTAAGTGTTTAAATGATTCTCTGTGTTGAATTCTCTGGCCAAAGTATAAATGTTCTAATTGATTGCTCTTCTCGAGCACTCTAAAAATGTAACTAACTTGATTGTTAAATAAATGAAATTCTCTTGTTTCTGGATTTACCTTAATTGTCAATTTTTTCACCTCAATAAAATAATGTACTATCTAACTTTAAAGGAATTAAGTTATGGAATCCCTTACACTTTATGGCGAATCCTAAATAAATCAGCTTATCCTTGGCTTATTACTTGTATGTTTAGTTAAAATTTTAACAAGTTTATTAAACTATTACAATATATTTTTTGATAAAATAAGGTAATCGATTAGTTAACAAATAAACGTTAATAACTTTGGATGACAAAAAACTTTTCTTATTTAACTAAAGAGGGTATTGATCTAGTAATTCTATTGTTGAAATGTTTAATATCTAGGGCTGAATTTAATAGAAAACTGAAAGGATATGTAAGATTAGGTAAAAGAGTAAATTTTAAAAAAATTCCAATTAAAAGTATAGACATTTAATTGGAAAGGAGTATATAATAAAATCACAAAGTAAGTTACTTAATTATTAAAGTAATAAATAATTAAAATAACTTTAAAAAATAGTTGCTAAAAACTAAAAGTGAGTTTAAGATAAAAAAGAAGTTGGAAAGGCTTTCAACGCTTAACCTTCTTACATTTTATTTTTCTTCTCTAATAGTTGTAACTATGTTGAGTACTTTATAAGCAAACCTTTATTACAGCTAAAATTAATAACTTACTAAATTAATAGAGGAGGAGAGTTTTTTTATAATCCGTTATGAAAAGGGTTACAAGCCATATGATTGTTGTAATAAAAAACATAGGGGAAACCCAGGAAAGTGAGGGCGGAAGATGAATAAATCGCGAACATTTCTATTCTATATGTTCATATTACCGTGGTTAATCGGTTTCTTTATCTTTACAGCTGGACCAATGATTTACTCTTTATACATGTCCTTTACTGATTATTCAGGACTTGGAACAGCCAATTGGGTAGGAATAGAAAACTACAAGAAGATATTCACAGATGACCCATTATTCTGGCAATCGTTATGGAATACATTGTTTTATACCGTTTTAGGTGTTCCTCTTGGTTTGGTAGTTGGGTATTTGTTAGCTGTGTTATTAAATAGCAAAGTAAAATTTATGGGAGTATTTAGAACCATATTTTACCTGCCATCTTTGGTGCCAACAGTTGCTAGTTCCCTTTTATGGATATTAATCTTCCAACCTGACTTTGGTATTGCAAACGCTATTTTAGGATTCTTCCATTTACCAACTTCTAATTGGTTATTAAGTGAAGAAATGGTAAAACCATCCTTGATTATTATGAGTCTTTGGGGTGCAGGTGGAGGAATGGTCATCTACCTAGCTGGTCTCCAAGGTGTCCCAGTTAGTTTATATGAAGCAGCAGAATTAGATGGAGCAGGAAAACTTAGAAAATTCTGGAATGTCACTGTACCAATGACTTCAAACGTTATCTTCTTTAACTTAATTATGGGTCTTATTGGCTCATTTCAAGTATTCACCCAGGCATATGTAGTCAGCAGCGGGAATGGTGGACCAAACTATAAATCACTGTTCTATGTGTTCTATCTCTATCAAGATGCCTTTAAATTCTTTAAGATGGGATATGCTTCCGCCCTTGCGTGGATCTTGTTCATTATTATCTTAATCTTCACTTTAATTCAATTTAAAGTATTTGGTAAGAAAGTTTACTACGAGTTCGATGAGTAATTGCAGGAGGGAGGAATAAGGATGGAATTAGCTGCGAAAGTAAACCCGAAAGTAAACGTGAAGAAAGAGAGAAGTATCAAAAAAGGGAGAATCATTGAAAGAATTGTAACTTATGCTCTGTTAATTGGTTTATCAATTGTATTTATCTTTCCATTCCTATGGCTGCTTGGAACATCTTTAAAGCCGGAGAGTGAAGCATTAAGTTTCCCGCCAACTATTATTCCAGAAACTTGGAAGTTCTCAAACTATAAAGATGTTTTTACAATGGTTAATTTTGGAAAGTACTATTGGAATTCGATTATTGTTACACTATTAACCGTTCTTGGAACAGTCCTATCCTCTACCCTAGTAGCCTATGGGTTTGCCCGGATTAAGGCGAAAGGTAGAGATGTATGGTTTATTTTATTGCTAGCAACAATGATGCTGCCACCTCAAGTAACCATGATTCCAGTCTATATGATTTTTTCTAAGCTTGGGTGGGTTAATACATTTTTACCTCTAATTGTTCCTGCTTTTTTTGGAAACGCATACTTCATTTTTATGCTGCGTCAATTCTTTAAAACCATACCAAAAGAGTTAGAAGAATCAGCCTTTTTGGATGGGTGCGGGACATTTGGGATCTTCTGGAGAATTATCTTACCATTATCAGTTCCAGCCGTTATAACGGTTGCTTTATTAAGCTTTATGTGGACTTGGAATGACTTCCTAGGGCCTTTAGTTTACCTAAATGATGATTCCATGTATACGCTTGCTTTAGGAATTCTGCAATTTAAAGGTGCCTTAATCATCTCATGGGGACCTATGATGGCTGCAAGTGTACTGATTATCTTACCTTTAATCATTCTATTCTTTGTAGGCCAAAAATACTTTATCCAGGGTATTGCTACTACAGGTGGTAAAGGATAAACATTTCTACAATTTGGTTTCACTTTGGAAAAATGAGAAATACCAATTTCATTTTTTCTGATTAACATATTCTTAATTTACCTAGGGGGTAACAATTACATGAGGAACAAAAAAGGATTAGGAATTTTGCTTTTATCTCTTGTTTTTGCACTATCCGTTTTCTTAACAGGATGCGGCTCCAAGTCAGATTCTGCAAGTGGCACTTCCAAAGATGTAACACTTCGAATCTTAACATGGAACAATAACCCAGAAGGAACAAAACTTGAAGGTCAAATCTTTAAAGAGTTTGAAAAAGCAAATCCTGGTATTAAAGTGAAACCGGTTTATGCACCATATGATAAGTACAATGACAAATTCTTAACCATGTCTGCCGGTGGAGACCAACCTGACTTAGTATGGCTTCAGCCTTCTGCTATGGGTCAATTTGTTTCCAAAGGTACATTAATGGATTTATCTGATAAAAAAATCAATAAAGATGAATATATGCCAAACGTTCTTGAATTAGGACAAGTTGATGGCAAGCAATATGCCTTAATCCGTGATGCTTCTACACAAATGATTGGTTATAACAAAGATATGTTTGATGCAGCAGGCGTACCATATCCAAAGGATGACTGGACTTGGGATGATTTCCTAGATGCGGCAAAGAAATTAACAAAGGTTGAAAATGGAAAAACAACTCAATTTGGTATTGAAAACTTTTATTTAAGTCTATTATTATCATCAAATGGCGGCGGACTTGTAAGTCAAGATGGTAAAAAAGTTATTATTGACTCACCAGAAACGATACAAGCAGTTAAATTTGCCCGTGATTTAATTAACAAATATCATGTACAGCCAACAAGTGCACAATCGCAAGGTATGACTAACCTATTTATGACTGGTAAAGCGGCTATGAAAGTAACTGGTCCATGGGATTGGGCCGAATATAACAAAAATGTAAAATTCAAGTGGGATATTGTGCCTGTTCCTGCCGGTAAAGCAGGAAACATTTCCCCTGCTGCGTATCTACCAATTGGAATCGGCAAAAGTACAAAACATCCAGAAGAAGCTTATAAATTATTACAATTCTTAACAACTGGTAAAGGTCAAGATATTCAAGCTAAGATTATCTCAGCTGTTCCTACTGTAAAACGTAATGCTGACCAGATCACAAGCATGGCTAATGCTCCAGAAAATGCAAAGTCGTTAGCTAATATTTTGTCAGAAGGAAAGACTGTCATGACTGCTCCGTACATTCCAGCATATTCTGAGATTGATTCAAAGTTTGTTCCGGTAACAGACAATATTAATTTGAAAAACTTAGATCCTGCTAAAGAATTAAAGAAATTCGCAGATCAAGTTCGTAGAGATTATAACTTGAAATAATGAATGAAGGGTACTTGTTAGGTCTCAAACAGGTACCCTTTTCCCTAGATTTTTGTGAAGATGGATTTACCGGTGAAGAAAACACATCATAAATTGATGCGAACAAAAATTAAAAGGAGGATAAAATTGGAAGATTTAAAGATTACGCCTAAATGGGTGGGGTCTTGGAGTATTAGCCCTGTCGACTTTAGTGCGGCACCGCTGTACCTTAACGAGCAAACACTCAGAGCAAGAATTAAACTTTCCATTGGTGGTACCAAAATCAGGTTAAAATTTTCGAATCGATTTGGCCATCAACCAATATTTTTATCAGGGGTATCGGTTGCCCTGTCCAAAAAAGATAGTGATATTGCAGAGGGCACAAATCGTGTGGTTACGTTTAATGGAGAGCCAGCTATCATGATCATGCCCAATCAGGAAGTTGTTATCAGTGATGAGGTAGACATAAAAACAGTAGATTTAGGGTCTATTTCTATTAGTCTGTTTTTTTCTGGAAAAACTAAAATTTCAACTGCGTTTTTAGTAAGCAGCCAGTGTTTTACCTCTGTAGAGGGGAATTATACGGATTCTTCTAAATTTCCGATTGCTAAAGAGGCGGGTAATCAACCAGCTTTACCGTTATTAACAGGTGTTGATGTTTTAACGGGTGAGGAATACTCATCTGTAGTAACTTTTGGGGATTCCATTACTGCTATGGATTGGCCGGATTATTTAGCAGAGCGTTTAGTAAAAGCGGGTAAGAAAATCGGGGTATTACGTCAAGCTATCGGGGGAAACAAGGTATTAAATGATAGCCCGGAATCCCTTCAGTATGGTACTGCCGGAATCCAACGATTTCAGAAAGATGTCGTCCACCAAACAGGCGCTAAGTATATTGTTGTTTTACATGGTGTAAATGACATCATTCATTCCTGCGGACCCCATCCGATTTCAAAATCGGTTAAGGCGGAAGAAATTATAAATGGACTACATAAATACATCCAATGGGCACATGAGAGCAATATGAAAATATTGGGGGCCACGATTATGCCGTTTGGCGGATATGCAGGGATTACTTCTTTAGAAGAAGAAAAACGGCAGGCGGTCAACCACTGGATAAAAACTTCTGGAAAATTCGATGGAGTGATTGATTTTGATGCGGCAATACAGAATCCTGAAAAAACGAACGAACTTTTACTAGAGTATGATTCAGGTGATCATTTGCATCCTAGTAAACAGGGCGCTAAAGCAATGTCTGATTTCGTAGATTTGGACATATTTTAAATTCATATCAATAAGGAACAACCCAATATTGTTCCTATATGCAGGAGGAAATGGTGGAACATTTTATAACCCGAAAAGATGATAAGTTGTTCAATGGCCAAGAGGAATTTCGGTTTGTTTCTATTAATATACCCAATCTCCATATTAATGAAGATCCATTACCAAACTGGCATCGTATTGATCCATGGGAAGTGGAGGATGCTTTAAAAACCATCCATTTAATGGGAGGACAGGTCACAAGGACGTATACGTTTTCCATTAAAGGCGGAATTCGTCCAGGGGAAAGTGGAAAAGCACATATCTACGGTCCAGGACAATTTGATGAAGATCTATTTCAGGACTTGGATAAAGTAATTGAACTGGCCAACAAACATAATGTAAGGCTAATTATTCCCTTTATTGACTATTGGGATTGGTTTGGCGGTATCAAGCACTTTGCTGCATTAAGAGGGAAATCAGCACCTGAATTTTGGACAGATCGAGAATTAATTGAAGACTTTAAACAACTGCTTCATTATGTTATTAATCGCACGAACTCATACACGGGCGTCCCCTATAGAGAGGATAAAGCCATTATGGCCTGGGAAACAGGCAATGAATTAGATGATTGTCCTGATTCATGGACGGCGGAAATTACGGACTATATTAGAAGTCTAGATAAAAATCATCTCATTATTGACGGGAAATACGGGCTATCAATAGCTTCATTAGATAATCCGAATATCGATATTGTTTCCAATCATTATTATGTCGATCGTGGACATGACATCGTTGGCCGGGTTACCGCAGATGTGGAACTAGCGAAAGGAAAAAAGCCGTTTATTATTGGGGAATTTAATCATAAGGATCCCCAAATAGTAAAGGAAGTGCTAGAAACGGGAATAGAAAAAGGGATGGCAGGTGCTCTCCTTTGGAGCCTTCGTTACCATAGTAAAGATGGTGGATTTTATTATCATGGTGAACCTAGTGAGCCTAATAATCCTTGTTTCAACTGGCCTGGGTTTCCTTCTAGAGAAGTCACGGGTGAAAGAGATAAACTTCAATTTTTGAGAGAGTCTGCCTATCGAATTAGAAACTGTCCAATACCTGAAGTCGATGAACCGGACGCGCCAATACTTTTACCGATTGAGTCTCCTGAAAGGATTAAATGGAGAGGCGCAGCTGGTGCAGAAAAGTATATTCTTGAACGAGCTGAACAACCGGAGGGGCCATGGATCGTCATTTCCGATAATATACTAGAAGATTCTATCCCATTTGTACCTTTTAAAGATACTCCTCCAAGTGCACGCCGATATTTTTATAGAATCAAAGCTTTGAATCAAGCGGGTCCATCTGCACCCTCCAATGTCGAAGCAGTAGATAATACAGTAAAAAGTAAGTAAAGGTGTTCCAGCCCGTATGGATAATAGTACGTTAATTCAAATATTGCAGTCATTTTAACCAAATGTCTATACTTTTTATCAAAAACGAATAGACAAATTTAAAATAAGATTTATAATAGAACGTGGAAGCGTTTTAGAAACATATAAAACTCATTAAGAACAATCCTATCTTTGCTTAAAAATGAATAAACCACTTGAGCCGATCCATTAGAGAGTTACGTTAAAGTTAGCTTTGTTGAAATTTGATAGAAAAAAATTAAATGCTGAGAGGGGTAACAAAAATGGAAAAGAAAAATGTAATACCAGAAGGATTTTTATGGGGTGGCGCTGTAACGTCTTTTCAAACAGAAGGTGCTTGGAATGAAGGAGGAAAGGGTCCTTCCATCGTCGATGCCCGTTCTGTAAAGGAAGGTCAATCGGATTGGACAACAGCAGTCGATTTTTATCATCGCTATAAGGAAGATATTTCTCTTTTTCAAGAGATGGGCTTTAATGCATACCGGACAAGTATTTCTTGGTCAAGAATTTTCCCAGATGGTGAAGGGGAAGTAAATGAAGAAGGTTTACAATTCTATGATGACCTTTTTGATGAAATGTTAGCTAGTGGCATCCAGCCGGTGATTACTCTTTACCATTTCGATTTACCGCTGGCATTAGCTGAAAAATACAATGGTTTTGCTTCAAGAGAAGTGGTCGATTTATTTGATCGCTATGCAAGAACTGTATTTAAGCGCTACGGACATAAGGTGAAATACTGGTTAACCTTTAATGAGCAAAATCTAGTATTAACGAATCCTCAGTTCTGGGGTGTAAAACTAGATGGTGCTGAAAATGAAGAAGCGTTGAGATATCAAGTTACCCATAATGCATTTGTGGCACATGCGAAGGCAGTAAAGTCCCTTCATGAACTAGTGCCAGGCGGGCAAATGGCTGGGATGGTTACTTATCAAGTAACGTATCCAAATACATGCAAGCCTGAAGATGCGATTGCAAATATGAAAGCAAAAGAATTGTTAGTCGATTTCTATTTTGATGTATTTGCCCATGGGGAATATCCAACGTACGTGACAAAGGATCTTGAAAGAAAAGGCATTATGCCAGTATTTGAAGAAGGCGATGCTGAATTATTGAAAGAAAATACAGTTGATTATTTAAGCATCAGCTACTATCAAAGTCAGACAGTTAGTGCAGAAAAAGCAGATGGCAAATGGCTTATTTCTGGTATGACTCCTAATCCGAACTTAAAGACAAATGAGTGGGGGTGGGCAATCGATCCTATCGGCTTAAGGGTATGTTTAAAAGATATGTATGCGCGTTATAGATTGCCTATTTTTATAACTGAAAATGGAATTGGTGTCCGCGAGGAGTTAAACGAAAACAATACGGTTGTAGATGATTATCGGATTGAATACCTAAGCGAACATATCAAGCAAATGAAGCTGGCAATGGAAGAGGGCGTTGATGTAATTGGTTACCTTACATGGGGGTCAACTGATTTAATCAGCTCCGGCGGTCAATTCGAGAAGCGCTACGGATTCATCTTTGTAAACCGCGGTGAAACCGACATGAGAGATTTAAAGAGATATAAGAAAAAGAGTTTTGATTGGTTTAAGAAAGTGATTTCTACGAACGGACAAGATTTAGAATCTAAGGAAAGTGTTTCTCTAAAATAATAGGATGCTGGAGTAATCCTAGAGACCTAAATAGATGGAGATTGGTAATATTACTAATCTCCATTTTATATATAGGAGGAGAACGATATGGAATCAATGACTATAAAAATTCCTAACGATTTTATTCTGGGCGCGGCAGCCTCTGCTTGGCAAACAGAAGGGTGGACTGGGAAAAAGGAAACACAGGATTCTTATATTGACCTTTGGTATAAGAATAATAAGCATGTTTGGCATAATGGTTACGGACCGGCTATAGCAACCGATTTTTATAATCGGTACCAAGAAGATGCAGGATTAATGAAGGAAATAGGAATAACTCATTATCGCACCTCGATTAATTGGTCCCGGTTTCTTATCGACTATGAAAATATCACCGTAGACGAGGAATATGCAGAATTTATCGATCATGTCATTAATGCACAAATAGAAAACGGTGTGGAACCGATGATTTGCTTAGAACACTATGAATTGCCAGGCTTGTTGTTTGAAAAATATGGCGGCTGGGGTTCTAAGCATGTGGTAGACTTATTCGTTCGGTATGCAGAAAAGGTATTTGAGCGTTACGGAGATCGTGTTAAACATTGGTTTACCTTTAATGAACCGATTGTTGTCCAAACGAGAGTGTATTTAGATGCAATCCGTTATCCATTCGAGCAAAACACAAAAAAGTGGATGCAATGGAACTATAATAAAGCACTGGCAACCGCGAAAGTGGTTCGTTTGTTCAAGCAGAAAGGATATAAGGAAAAATATGGTGCAAAGATTGGCATCATTTTAAATCCTGAAGTTACCTATTCTAGGTCTACCGCCGAACATGATAAAGAAGCGGCAAGGATGTATGATTTATTTTATAATCGTGTCTTTCTAGATCCTTCTATTAAAGGAGAATATCCTGAAGAGTTATATGAGTTAATGGAAAAGCATGATATTGCATTCGAAACAACTAACGAAGAGTTACAAGTTATTAAGGAAAATACGGTTGACTATGTTGGTTTAAATTTGTATTTCCCTCATCGTGTAAAAGCTCGTTCGAATGCCTGGAATGAGAGAACCCCCTTTCATCCTGCTTACTATTATGAGATGTTTGAACTGCCGGGCAGAAAGATGAATCCGTTTCGGGGCTGGGAAATTTACCCGCAAATTATGTTTGATATGGCGATGCGGATGAAAGAAGAGTATGGAAATATTGAGTGGTTCATTGCTGAAAATGGCATGGGAGTAGAAAACGAGTTTAACTATAAAGACGACAACGGAATCATTCAGGATGATTACCGAATTGAATTTATTAGTGAGCATTTACAATGGTTATTAAAGGCAGTGGAACAAGGATCTAATTGCATAGGTTACATGCTATGGGCTTTTACGGATAATGTTTCACCAATGAATGCTTTTAAAAATAGATACGGTCTTGTTGAAATTAATTTGGAACAAAATCGGAATCGAAAGATGAAAAAATCTGCGTATTGGTTTAGTGAGCTTATTAAGAAAAGAGAATTAAAAATTGATCGGGATGTATATAAATAATAAATCAAAGGAGGAGAAGATTTATGATCTCTAAAACATTAAATCCTTTTCCAAACGATTTTCTTTGGGGAGCAGCATCAGCTGCTTATCAAGTAGAAGGCGCGTGGAATGAAGATGGTAAAGGGGTTTCAAACTGGGATGAGTTTGTTCGTATCCCTGGAAAAACATTTAAAGGAACAACTGGTGACATCGCCGTCGATCATTATCATCGATACAAGGAAGATGTCCAGCTAATGAAAGAAATGGGATTGAAAGCCTATCGTTTTTCAGTGGCGTGGACTCGAATTTTTCCAAATGGAAAAGGAGAAATCAATCCAAAAGGGGTAGAGTTTTATGATAATTTAATTAATGAACTGAAAGAAAACAACATTGAGCCTATTTTAACCTTGTATCACTGGGACTTACCACAAGCTCTTCAGGATGAATATGGGGGCTGGGAATCAAGAAGAATTATTGAGGATTTCACTAATTACAGTGTTACATTATTTAAGCATTTTGGTGATCGGGTGAAATACTGGGTCAGTTTAAATGAACAAAATATTTTTACGGGGCTTGGCTATCGGATGGCTGCACACCCACCAGGTGTTAAAGATGAAAAATTATTTTATCAAGTAAATCATCATGCAAACTTAGCTAATGCGAGCGTAATCAAGGAGTTCCACAAATATGTCCCAGATGGAAAGATTGGGCCTAGCTTTGCTTATTCTCCAGCTTATACACTAACTGCTAATCCTAAAGACGTTTTAGCTGCAGAAAATGCGGAAGAACTAAACAGCCATTGGTGGATGGATGTCTATGCTTGGGGGAAATATCCAAAGGCAGCATGGACGTACTTGGAAAGTAATGGATTAGCTCCAACCATTGAAGCGGGTGACTTGGAATTATTAAGAGAGGGCATTCCTGATTTTATGGGGCTTAATTATTATCAAACACATACATTTGAAGAAAATCCATTTGAAGGCGGCGTTTCCCAAGGAGAGATGAATACTTCAGGGAAAAAAGGGACCTCAAAGCATTCCGGGCTACCAGGCGGATTTAAAACGGCAACCAATCCTAATCTGAAAAGGACTAACTGGGATTGGAACATTGATCCAGATGGATTAAGAATTGCTCTGCGCAGAATTACAAGCCGATATGATCTTCCGGTTCTGATTAGTGAAAATGGTTTAGGTGAATATGACAAGGTAGAAGCAGATGATGTGATTCATGATGATTATCGAATCGAATTTATCCAGTCACATGTAAAAGCAATTCAGGGGGCTGTTTCTGATGGAGTGGAAGTTCTTGGCTATTGCGTCTGGTCCTTTACTGATTTATTAAGCTGGCTAAATGGCTTCCAAAAACGATATGGGTTTGTTTATGTGAATCAGCATGAAGAAGGAGAACATGATTTACGTCGGATTAAGAAGAATAGCTTTTATTGGTATAAAGAAGTTATAGAATCTAATGGAGCTAAGCTTTAAAATATATATATAACAACTTAGAGTAAACTAATGATGGGATTGAAGGAATATATGAAAAAAAATGTTTTGACCAATTTAAGGGAGAAAATTTTATTTGTATGGCGAATCCCTTCCTTTCCAGTCCTATTTTTAATAAACTTTATTTTCGGCCTTTCTTCATCCTTTTTTGCACCCTTTTCTTCTCTTTTTGGGATCGATGAGGTAGGGATGAGTAACATTGGGTTTGGCGTTTTTATGACGATTATGGCAATTGGCGGAGTAACAATCAGCAGCTATATTGCAAAACGATCGGATACAAGCACCAGCCGAAAAAAGATAATGGTTGTAGCGGCTGCGGCTGGAGTAATCGGATATACGCTGTTCGCCTTCCTAAGAAATTATATAGGCTTAGCGTTAACTGGCTTTTTTGTTTTAGGGACAGCGGGGGCAGCGGTTCCACAATTATGGGCTTATGCTCGGGATGCGCTTAAACAAGCAAATATTCCAAGTGAACAAACACCATTTGTCATGAATATTTTTCGTATGTTTTTTGCTCTATCTTGGACTGTAGGACCAGCGTTTGGGTCTGGACTGCTGCAGGCAGCTGGTTTTAAAGGACTGTTCTTATCTGTTGCAGCAGGCAATTTTCTTTCACTGATAACCATCCTTTTTCTTCTAAAGGATATTCCAAGAGTACAGGTATCCATAAAAAAGGCACCAGCAATAGGAAGATATGTGAAGAAACCTCATATTTTTGCCTATCTAGCTGCAGCCTTCTTATTATCAACAGCCACTTCGATCCATATGTTGAACATGTCTCAATTTGTAACAAAAGTATTGCATGGAACGGAGATGGATGTGGGGATTATTTTTAGTGTCCCGCCGATGTTCGAAGTTCCATTGATGATTATTGTAGGGATAGTAGCAACTAAAATTGAAAATGCGATTCTCATAAAATTAGGATTTGCGATTGCATTTACTTATTTTCTATTATTAAGCTTTGTAACAGAGCCATGGCAAATCTATCCGATTCAAGTATTAAGTGCTGCTCAAGTTTCCATTACTGCCGGGATTGCTATTGCCTATTTTCAGGATTTTATTCCCCAAGCGCAAGGAACTGCTACAACGCTTTATATGAATACGACTTCAATTGGATCAACCATTGGTTATTTGTTATTTGGATTTATTTCTCAAATAATAAATTATGGAAGTTTAATAATCGTTTATACGGTTTTTGCGGGTGTTGCCTTACTTTTACTTGTTTTCTTTGGTAAGGAAAAAGTAAACAATGCTAAAGTCTGTAAAATGCATATCTTGTAACTTATATAAGATGACAAATCTATGAATATAATCGAAGCGGGCGTTCGGAATTATTGTTGCCAGCAGTGTCCTTAGGTCTTTGGCATAACTTTGGGCGGTGTCGATGTTCAGGAAAACGCTGTTGGTTCGATTCCCTTTAGCCCGCTTGCACAGGGATTATTAACTAATAAGTATCTTTATAGTAAGGATTGAAGATATTCCAAAGAGTTAATTCGCATAAAAACATACTAACATTAGTAGCACAGACCAAGGCCATGGTTTGTGCTACTATTTTTTATAGTAGAAGTGAAGGAAAGGTCGAGACACCCTCTGGATCCCAAGAATCCGTATTAAAAACCGACCGACTTCACACCTTATTTGAATCAGTATAGTATGTTGGATCCACGAGATCGCGTAAAAGAAAATGGAATCGATAAGGCACTGTGAAGACTTCTATGTTTTGGTCAAAGAGGAGAAATGAATTTGAAACATGTATTTGCATTTGATGTTAGTATGGGAAAAAGTACAATGGTCGTCTATAAATGGCTATCGAAAATGTGAGCTTGAAATTGAAATTAAACACACCAAATCATCGTTTAAAGCATTAAAGGAAAAGGTTGATGAAACCACTAAACAAGATGGAGAAGCTCCTGAAATAGTATTTGAAGCATCAGGAGTGTATTCTATACCGTTAGAACACTTCTTTCAAACAGAAGGTTATGCCTATCATCGTCTTAGTCCATTAGAGGCGAAATTTCAAACGGCCTCAATTAGTCACCATAAGACCGATCAAAGCGATGCCCACGAGCTTGCTAAATCGCATTTTCGATTAGAACGGGAAAAGACATATCAAGAAGAGCACTATTATAAACAAATGCGTGCACTTACACGTTATTATGATGAATTAGATCGGGAAATCTCACACATCTTAAATCGGATGCACGCTATTTTTGCAGCTAAGCTTCCCAGAATTAGAACGTCTTTTTTCTACGCGATCCGCACTCTTTTTAAATATCGTACAACTTTATCCTCATCCAGATGAAGTATTAGCCCATTCTAAAACGGTAGTTCGGAATCGGCTAAAAGCAAACACTCGAAAAAATTTATGACTTGCGCGTGCAGAATCGAAGGGAATGGCTTTACTTGAAGCTGCCAGAGATTCCTACCAGGCCATTTCAAAAGAAGATGTGCGATGTGAACAAGTACGGGATTATGCCAAACGAATCTCAGATTTAAAAGAGAAAAAAGAACAGCTTATAAAGCAAATGGTTGACCTTTCAAAAGAACGAATCGAATACCAGGTGCTATTGCTTGTTCATTAATATAAGTAATGAATCATTGATAGAAATAAAAGGAATCTATTGTTTACTGAAAGAATAAATAAAGATAGGCAAACAATCTTACAATGTTTGAAAATGGGCGTCTATGAACGCACCGCCGGATGAAGCATCGTTGTCAAGCAAACGAATGAAATGGACGTATTCGTCTTCTACATTTCTGCTTAATACCAGCTCCCAAAAAATCCAAAATGGTGGTAGATGAAAATGAGTAAATATGAAAAAGAGGCCGTAAATCGTATTATAGAACATGTTGGTGCGGAAAGAATTTTGGAAGCATTAAGTGAAGAAATTTCGTTATCAGATCTGAATTCTATGCTACTAGGTATTTTTAGAAATAGAACAACTAATTGTGCCCCAAGTGACTTACTTAAGAGGTATACAGCAAATATATTTGTCCAACCTGCAGCCATTAATCCAATCAAGTTAAAGCAAATGGAATTAGACCTATTGAAAATGGCAGAAAGCCTTTCTTTTTTTCCTCTTCAATTATCGCCGGCCGCTCCACTAGGAGCATGTTCAATCATAGCCCCAGTTAATCAAAATAAAGTAATTTCGGCATTAAGGGGGACAGAAATCGTCGCAGATTCGACCAACTCATTAGCATTATATATTTGTGAAAAGTTGAAAAAAGGTGAATTAAATAACACTAGTGATTTCCTAAGGTTCAGTAGTTCACAAAGGATAGTCAGAGCACAAGCTTTTTCGAAACCAGGCTTAGTACCTCACTTTCATCTTTTTTGTCTAGTTACTTCTGGGCGGGATAGGGGATCATACTATTTTGAAAAGCAAGCGCTCATGGAACAGCTTGTTTTTTATCAAGAGGTATTTCAGTCCTTCTTAGAAACCAAAATTATCATTAGGTTTATTAACTCAAAAGGATATAAAGATAGCGAAGGCCTTATTCTAAAAATAACTGACGAAATCAAAAATAAAGTATCACATATTAATATCGACTCAATATCCGAAATAGGAGATCATTCATACTATCAAGGCCTGCAGTTTAAAGTGATCATCAAAGTGAACGGAGAAGAAGTACCCATTGGAGACGGTGGGTTTGTCGATTGGTCCCAGAAGTTATTAGGTAATAAAAAAGAAAGAATGTTAATTAGTGGATTTGGTCTGGATAGATTTTTACAGATGAAAAATTAAATTTCTACTATCAAGGACTACCTAAAAAACTTAAAGGGGATGTGGAAATCATATTTGATTCGTTAGAACTGCCTGAGTGGATTATATCTATTGCAGTAAGTATTCTTATCGGGGTTGCAAAGACGGGAATTGCTACTTTGGGGATATTTAATGTAGCCCTCTTAGCACAGGTCTTTCCTGCAAAAGAAACAGTCGGAATTATGCTTCCTATGTTGATTATCGGGGATATATTTGCAGTCATTTATTATCGAAGAAGTGTTGTTTGGAAACATTTATTCTCACTTGTTCCTTGGGTTCTAGTAGGAATTTTCGTCGGTTTTTTTGTATTATGGAAGTTAAATAGCGATCAGTTAACACATGTACTTGGTATATTAATCTTAACTTTAATTATTCTCCAAGTTAGTAAAGATCTTATAAATTCAAAGATTAATAACCTCAGGCTAAATTCAAAGTGGTTCACCTATTTAATGGGGTCTTTGGCTGGATTCGCGACCATGATAGGAAATGTTTCTGGGGTAATCATGTCAATCTACCTTATAGCAAAAAAACTTCCGAAAAAAGAATTCATCGGAACGGGAGCATGGTTTTATTTATTTGTTAATGTGATTAAGGTTCCTTTTTATATTGGTTTAGGAATCATTACTTTAGATTCGGCATCCTTCGATTTTATGATTAGTCCTTTTATATTTTTGGGGGCATTTATTGGCATTCTACTCATTAAGTTTATCCCCCAAACAACGTTTCAACGGATCATCTTAATCCTTGGTACAATAGGAGCAGTAAAGCTAATTTTTCCTAATCTCTTTCATTTATGATATTCATATAACAATGTTTGACTATTCAAAAATGTTTAATTATAATAAAACCAGTTGAATAAAATTAAACATGGGCGTGAATGCAGATGGAATTAGGACAGAAAATACGAAAGCTTAGAAAAGAGCAGAACCGTAATTTATCTGAAATTGCTGATGCTTGTCAGTTTTCAAAGAGTTTGCTATCTAAAATCGAAAATGGAAAAACTGTTCCATCTATTGCGACTCTAGTGAAAATTGCTGATTCTTTGGGTACAAAGGTTTCGGTACTGTTAGATGATCATGAGGAATGTGGCTCTATTTGTACAACAAAAGAAACTAGTATGGGTCAATTAGTAAAAACAGAAAATGGTTATTCTTTTTATGCTTTTGCGGTTGAACGACAGGAAAAATTAATGCAGCCCTATTTATTCATAGCCAAAAAGGGTGAAACAAAAAACAATTCCTTATCTCATACTGGTGAAGAGTTTATTTACATGATAGAAGGTGTAATGAAGTATTTTGTTGGTGCTAACCAATATATACTAAGTGCAGGAGACAGTATTTATTTCGACTCCCTCGAGGATCATCGGTTGGAACCAATCACAGAGGAGGTTACTTACTTAGCTGTTTTTTCTCAAGCAAAAGAAATAGACTAATAGAGATTACTGTATATCAAAAAACAACTATTTTGAAATAGTTGTTTTTTTGTGTGTTTGGACAATAGGCTTCTCTTTCTTTTAAAAAAACTAGGGTTTACTAGTAATATTAATCCTTTTTCTAACAAAACCCTACATAAAATTAGTTTTATTTCGCGTATTTAATATTATCTTTAATATAATAAATTTTTTAAAAGTGAAGGAGTATAAGTATAGAAAAAAGAATATTTTAAAAAGTAAAAAAATTCAAAATAGTAGTTGACTTATTCAACACGGTTGAATTAAACTAAATATAGTTGAACTGGAGTTAAGTTTAACAAGTTGATTTACCAAAACTAAGGGGTGGAAATTATGGGTAAATGTTTTAAAGTAGGTCTAATTGGTGCTGGCGGCGTAACTGAATTGCATTTAGAAGGGTACAAGGATAAGGGAGATCGCGTTCAAGTGGCTGCGATTTGTGACTATAATCCTGTCATCTTACAGGAAAAAGCAGATAAGTATGGTATTCCTCTTAGATTTACTAGTATAGAAGACTTTATCCAATCTAGTAATGTTGATGTTGCAGTAGTTTGTACTCCTACCTCGATTAGAAAAGACGTACTTTTTCCACTTATTGAAGCTGGATTTCCTATTTTTGTAGAAAAACCGTTCTCTGATTCTATTAAAGAAGCAGTTGAAATAGTGGAAAAGGCAAAACAACATAATGTTCCTATTTCAGTTAATCAAAATTTTAGACGACACTATCCTTTCGAGCTTATTAAAGAAATCGTTAAAAAGGATACTATCGGGAATGTCAGTCAAATCATTTTTAATGAGATATTTTTCAGACAAGATCAAGGCTGGCGGTTGAATTGTGAACGTCATGCTATGTCCGTTATGGGAATTCATTGGTTTGATGGATTTAGATTAGTACTTGATTCTAATCCCAAGTCCATTTCATGCTTAATCCGATCATCTTCAGCCATAAATTGTACAGGTGAAACGGAAGCAACTGTACAGGTTGCGTTTGAGAATGAAGCAATTGTAACGTATGTACAAAGTTTTTCCAGTACATATAGGAAAAATGAAATGGTCGTTATTGGTGAAACAGGTACGTTAGTGGCTAAACATACTTCAGTAGAATTGTATCGAAATGGTGAAAATGAACCGGTACAGGTTTGGGAAAATAAAGTCTCTCGAGAAGAAGCTACATTCAGTGGGCTAAATCAATTATTAACCTCAATTGAAACCGGTAGTGAAGCTCCTAATAGCGCAATCGATAACTTGAAAACGGTTGCATTGCTAGATGCTGCGTATTTAGCAGCTAATGAAAATAAAATAGTCTCATTTAAGCAAGGTGTATTAGTATGACAAAAAAGTTTGCTTTTTCCCGACCAACAGAAACAATAGAAGAACAAACCACATTGTTTCAAAACTATCAATCCTTTGGTTACGATGGACTTCAATTAAAGCATGGTCAGTATGCACCTTACCTAGATCAGCCAGAGAAGTTTTTAGAGCAATGGGGATCATTAAAAGGTCTTGGATCTGGGTTAATAACTGCTGGAACCCTTGATGAGAAAAATATCGAGCAATTGCGAAGGGTTTATCGATTTGGAGAAAAAGTAGGTACAGACTTAATTATTTTCTGTCATTTGGTACCAAGAGAAACAGTTGGAAAGAATGATATTCGCAGATTTGCAGATTTGTTCTCAGACTTGGGAAAAGAAGCAGAACAATTTGGGGTCAAGCTGTCCTTGCATCATCATTATAATAATCCTGTTATGTATAGAGAAGATTTTGATGTGTTCTTTGAAAGAGTTAAGAATCAGTCGGTCGGGCTTACGGTGGATACTGCCCATCTTGTAAAGTCTGGTATTACTAATATTGAAGAGGTTATTCATAGCTTTGGTGGAGTAATTGATAACTTCCATATGAAGGATTTTGCTGAGGGTGACTGGCACGTACTAGGCAAAGGAGATATCAACTTTACACCAGTCTTTAAAGCTATTGAAGATATTAAATATAGTGGGTGGATTTCAGCTGACGAGGAAAGTGGAAGCGGTATCATTGATGGGATGAAAGACTGTTATGCATTTATGAAACAGGGACTGTCAATCATGATCGATTAAGTAGATGATCGATTGCTGTTATTACCTCATCTGTTAATAGTCTTTAAAGGGGTAATAACAGCAATAATTTATTCCATCTGGAACTAGGTAAACGTTTTTTCAGAAAGGTTGTGATTCTACTTGGAAACAACTACAACGATTACTCACGCTAGTAAAGTAGCTGTGAAGAAAAAGAAAAGAATGAAGTTTTTTGCAGATATAAAACGTGATAAGTATTTATATGTACTAGCTCTTCCCGGTGTTTTGTTTTTTCTATTATTTAAATATGTTCCGATGTGGGGGGTCATCATTGCCTTTCAGGATTACTCTCCATATCTAGGTGTATTCAAGAGTGAATGGGTTGGTTTAGCTCATTTTGAACGTTTTTTTACAAATCCTGATTTTATCTTGCTCTTTAGAAACACAATGATGATTAGTTTCTTAAATCTAGTATTTTTCTTTCCTATCCCTATACTCTTAGCTGTTCTACTAAATGAAGTACGTTCTCAGTTTTTTAAACGTACCATTCAATCCATTATTTATCTTCCACATTTTCTATCATGGGTTATTATTGCTGGTATTTCATTTTTATTACTGTCTGAATCAACAGGAATCATTAATCTGATTTTAGAAAAAGTGGGACTTGGGAGTTTCGACTTTCTCACCAATGAAAGTACATTCTGGTATCTATTAGTTGGCCAAAATATTTGGAAAGAAACAGGATGGGGTACAATTATTTTCCTAGCTGCGGTTGCTGGGGTGAATCCTGAGTTATATGAAGCTGCTAAAATTGATGGAGCTAGCCGAATCAGACAAATATGGCATATCACGCTGCCAGGAATCAAGAATGTGATCATCGTTTTATTTATATTGAGACTAGGTAGTATTATGGATGTTGGTTTTGAGCAGGTGTTTTTAATGATGAACGGTGCAGTCTCTCAAGTAGCCGATGTATTTGAGACATATGTCTATCGTAATGGGATTCAAAGCGGACAATTTAGCTATACCACAGCTGTAGGATTATTCAAATCTGTGATTGGTTTAACATTAGTAATTCTCGCTAACTGGATCGCTAAAAAATCCGGTGAAGAAGGAATCTACTAAAAAAGAGGTGTAGAAATGAGAGAAAGTGCTGGGGATCGCGTTTTTAATTATCTAAATATCATTTTATTAATTGTGATAGGAATTGTTACGATATTTCCTCTTTATTATGTCTTTGTTGTTTCGTTTGCCACCCCTCATGAGTATGTTGAGAAGAATGGATTTGTTTTGTTTCCGAAGGAATGGACACTTGCTTCCTACAAGTATCTATTAACCACCTCTGCCTTTTTAAAAGCGACAGGAGTTAATATTTTTCTAGCTACCGTTGGGACTGCCTTAAGTCTAATTGTTACTGCCGGAATGGCGTTCGCTCTTTCTCGTAAAAGATTAAGAGGAAGAAAGATTATGATGATGTTAATTTTATTCACGATTTTATTTCACCCTGGGATTATTCCCAATTATATTTTAGTTCGTGATTTAGGTTTGATCAATAGTATATGGTCATTAATATTGCCTGTTCTTTCCAGCGGATGGTATGTCATCTTAATGAAAAGCTTTTTTGATAGCATTCCAGCAGAGTTAGAAGAAGCAGCCAAAATAGATGGTTGTAATGATATAGGGATTTTCTTCAAAATAGTGCTGCCATTATCCTTACCTGCCATGGTTGCTTTTGGATTATTTTATGCTGTGGCCTACTGGAATACTTTCTTTAATGCGATTCTTTATATTAATGATTTTGATAAGGTACCTTTACAGGTTGTATTAAGGAATATGTTAATCGACTCTGACACCTCCACTGGTGGAGCGTCTGCAGCTGAAATGGTTTCTGACCAACAACTTCCTACTCAAACGATAAAAATGGCTGCCGTTGTCCTGTCTACGCTTCCAATTTTAGTGGTATATCCTTTTTTACAAAAGCACTTTTCAAAAGGTGTCATGTTGGGCTCTGTAAAAGAATAATGAAGTGAAGAAAATGGGGGGCGTTTAAGTGGGGATGAAGGGGAATTCAAAGAGGTATAGCTTATCATTTCTTTTAGTTGTGGTAATGCTGCTTAGCACGATATTAGCAGCATGTTCAAACGCTAGTGAAAGTTCATCGCAAGGGGCCTCAGGCGGACCAGTAAAAATTTCTATCATGTCCGACTTTACCATTGCACAGCCTCCTTCAAAGGATAATCCTGTCTTAAAGGAATTAGAAAAACAAACAAATACAAAGTTAGACATTACATGGGTGACGGGACCCGATTACTTAGATCGGTTAAATGTAGTCTTAAGTTCAGGCGATCTTCCTGACCTCATCAAAATTGATGATGTAACGAACCCGGTATTTCAAAAACTTGTTAAACAGGGGGCGTTCTGGGACTTAACCCCATATTTAAAAAACCAAAAGAACTTACAGAAGTATCCGGAAGTTATTTGGAAAAATACCTCCATTGATGGAAAGAGTTATGTTATTCCAGTTGCTCGTCCTTTAGATGGTTTCGTTACTCCGTCGATTAGGAAGGATTGGTTGGATAAGCTGGGACTTCAGGTTCCTAAGACAACCGATGAATTATATCAAGTAATGAAAGCCTTTAAGGAAGCTAAACTGGATGGCAAAGACACTTACGGGTATACCATGCGTGCGGATTATTGGTTGGAATCTGTATTTACAGGTGCACGTGCAAAATGGAAAGTAGTTGATGGGAAACTAGTGGACGTAACATTAGGAGCTGAAATAAGAGAAGCCTTATTGTATAAAAATAAATTATACAAAGAAGGCTTAATTCCACCTGATTATGCAGTCATGAAAGAAGATCAATTTTGGGATCTTGCAACTAGCGGACGAGCAGGTATAACAGCAGAAACCATCGAGGCAACATGGCGTTGGACCTATGATCAATGGAAACGGGATCAAAAAGTTGATTGGCTCCCATTAGTAGCCCTTAGTGCTCCAGGAAGAGAAGCTTATACAGAGCAATATAGAGGGTATATTGGCTGTATTGCGATACCAAAAGCAGTACCAGAAGAAAAGATGAAGAAAATTTTATCACTAGTCGATTATGGTGCATCTGAAAAAGGTGGAACCCTTACCCTGTATGGGATTGAAGGAACACATTATACACAAGAGGATGGCTTTAAAGTGACTACAGAACAAGCTGTTAAAGATAGCGTTGGTGTTGGAGCATTTGGAAAAATGTTTATGAAATTTGATCCGTACATGTATGCGTATGCACCTGGCATGCCAAAAGAAAAATTTGAGCGTAATAAGAAAATTATTGATGAAAAGGAACCTATTAGTGTACCCGATCCATCGATTGGACTAGTGTCTGAAACTCAATTAACAATGGGAGCAGACTATGATAAGAAAATCAATGATTTAAAAATTAAAGTCATTATGGGTAAAGAACCTATCGAATCTTGGGATAAACTGGTTAGCGAATTGAAAAAGGATTCTACCTATCAAAAAATTATCAAGGAAATGAATCAGGCCTACAAGGCTCGTGAAGCTTCCTACTAAAATATTTTCTTAGTTCTTGGTGAAACTTCAAAATAATCTAAAGGGGATGAGCACATGGCGACAATTACTAATTTGCAAGACAAAAAACACGTACTGGATATGGATTGGGGGAAAATTCAATGGTTATGCGGTCAGGAAATTGATCCAGACTGTGAAATGACTTTTGGGATGGTATATATTAATGCTGGTGATGCCAATACAAGGCATATACATCCGAATTGCGAAGAATATATTTTTGTGCTCTCAGGCGAATGCGATCATACATTAGGTGAAGAAGTTCATCATCTTGGTCCTGGAATGATGCTAAGGATTCCAAGAGGTGTATCACATAATGCAACAGTAACAAGCTGGGAACCGTGCCGAATGATTATTGCGTATTCAGCCCCTAATCGCATTACGATAGGAGAATAAATTCATATATTAATAAACTTCTAGGTTAGTAACAATTGGATGTGTAGTATGGGTTTACTACACATCTTCAGTTTTATTCTTAAGGGGTGTGATGGTTTTGACTAAGAAGGTGGTTCTTGTTGGGGCATTGGATACCAAGGGAAATGAATTCGAATATGTAAGGGATATTCTAGAAAAGTCGGGCGTGGAAACCTTGCTTGTTGATGTCGGTGTACTTAACCACCCCGTTATCTCTCCGGATATTCCTAGTTCAGAGGTGGCGAAATTAGCTGGAACAACTCTAGAAATACTTAGAAATGAAAAGGACAGAGGAAAGGCAGTTACCGTAATGGCTGAAGGGGCTGCCAAGGTTGTGGAAAAATTATTAGCCCAAGGCCTTATTAGCGGTATTATTGGTATGGGGGGGACAGCTGGAACAACTGTCGGGGCTTCGGCAATGAAGGCAGTTCCAATTGGTATTCCGAAATTACTTGTCTCCACTGTTGCATCTGGAAATACAAGGCCCTATGTGGGGGTAAAAGATGTAACGATGATGTATTCAGTCATAGATATTGCCGGCATTAACCAACTATCACGCCGTATCCTTGGCAATGCTGCCTATTCAATGGCTGGCATGGTTAAAGGGATTGCTTCTGAGCCTGAGAAAACAGAGGATAAAATAACAATAGGCATGACGATGTTTGGTGTAACAACTCCATGCGTTACAAAAGTGCAAGAGATTCTAGTTGAAAAAGGGTACGATATATTAGTTTTTCATGCAACAGGATCTGGCGGTCTTGCGATGGAGGAGTTAATCGAAGCGGGTTTCATAAAAGCTGTGGCTGATATTACAACCACAGAATTAGCGGACGAATTAGTAGGTGGTATTTTCACTGCAGGTCCCAACCGCTTAGAAGCTGCAGGAAAAGTAGGAATACCTCAAGTTGTTTCTGTAGGGGCACTCGATATGGTTAATTTTGGTCCACCTGAGTCAGTACCTGAAAAGTTTAAGGGTAGAAAGTTCTACCAGCATAATCCAACTACTACCTTAATGAGAACAACAGTAGAAGAAAATCAAAGGTTAGGGGAAATTCTGGCAAAGAAATTGAATCACGCAAAATCTCCGACTGTTGTCATTTTTCCAAAGGGCGGGGTATCGTTAATCGATCAGGCCTCCCAAGCGTTTGATGGGGTGGAGGAAAGAGAAGCACTTTATGCAGGTATTAAGGAAAACTTACGAATGGATATTCCTTTAATCGAGACCAATAAGGACATTAATGATTCTTCTGTTTCCGAACTTATTGTCGAGCATTTATTAAGTATTTTAAGAAAGGAGTTGTCTGTAAAATGACAATTTCTAGGGATGAGATTCTTCATCGTCTACGGAATAATATTGACGAAAATATAGCTATTGTAGGAGCGGGAGCTGGAACTGGGCTTTCAGCTAAATGTGCTGAAATGGGTGGCGTGGATTTAATTATTATATATAATTCTGGCAGGTACCGCATGTCAGGAAGGGGATCGTTATCCGGATTAATGCCATATGGAGATGCCAATCAAATTGTGGTGGACATGGGAAGAGAGGTTCTGCCAATTGTTGAAAATACCCCCGTATTAGCAGGTGTTTGTGGTACGGACCCTTTTAGAATTATGGATGTTTTTTTAGAGGATTTAAAACGTATGGGTTTTTCAGGGGTGCAAAATTTTCCGACAGTTGGGCTATGTGATGGAATCTTTAGACAAAATCTTGAAGAAACAGGAATGGGATATGATCTAGAAGTCGAAATGATAAGCAAAGCGCATAAGCTTGGCTTATTAACTACTCCCTATGTCTTTAATGAAGAAGATGCTGTAAAAATGGCCAATGCGGGAGCTGATGTTTTAGTTGCACATGTTGGCTTAACGACTAAAGGTGCAATTGGAGCCAAGACAGCATTAACACTGGATCAATCAGTGGATCTTGTCCAAAGAATACATGATGCAGGAAAATCAGTCAATCCGAATATAATTGTTTTATGCCATGGCGGACCTATTTCTGAACCGGAAGATGCAGCATATGTAGTGAGAAAAACAAATGGTGTGGCAGGCTTTTTTGGAGCATCTAGTATGGAGCGTCTGCCAACAGAAATAGCTATCACTGAGCAAGTAAGAAAATTTAAGGATATCTTATAAAATTACTTCAAATCCCTTTGGAAATTGAATTCCCGCTTGAAATCCATATAAAAGACAGGGAGACCCAAAAACACGGTCTCCCTGTCTTGGTGTGAAGGTGGAATAAATGAAAGCAGAACATAAAGAGGATATTTTAATATTTCAAAATAAAGTAGCCAATCATAATAAAAACTACAGCTGTCTTTTCCCGTCTTTAATAAAGTTTTGAGTCACGAAGGCAGCAACACCTAATGCAGCTGAATAACTGGACAAGGATGAAAATTGAATTTCCATTTCATTCTGGTGTAAGGACAAGGCATGATCTTCAATGGTTTTTCTAATAGGTGCCTCAAGCCATTTCTTTGCCTTAGCTAATCGATTACCGATAATGACTTGCTCAGGATTAAATGTATTTATAATGTTATTAATGCCATACCCCAGATAGAGGCCAATCTCCTTAAACAGCTCCAGTGTATCTTCGTCGTTTTTCTCAGCTAATTGGATCAATGATTCAAGTGTAGCATCATTATCGTTGGCCATTTTTAAAAGAGTATGTTCTGAAGCATACATTTCCCAGCAACCCTTACTTCCACAGCTGCAAGGTCTTCCGTTTACCTCGATTATCATATGGCCAAATTCTCCTGAATAGCCGTTATTTCCTTGATACAACTCACCATTCAGGAGAATTCCAACTCCAATACCGATTCCGGCACTAATATAAATGATATTTTCGTGATTTTGGCCTGCACCAAATTGTTTTTCCCCATAAGCGCCGGCATTTGCTTCGTTTTCAATGATAACTGGAAGTTTAAATACTTCCTCAATTTCTGACTTTAAAGTTACGTATTTCCAGCCTAGGTTGGGTGCCAATAAAATCATACCTTCTTTATCCACAATTCCAGCAACACCCAAACCCACACCAACTATGCCATATTTGCTTGGAGGCATTTCAGTAAGCATGGTATGGATACCTGTTTTAACCATTTCTTTTACAACTGAAAAACTAGAATCTTGAATCAGTTGGTTTTTTTCAATAATGATATTGCCCTTTAAATCGGTTAAAACACTAAGGATGTAATTAACACCAACATCAATCCCAATGGCATATCCTGCCGTCTTATTAAAGTGAAGAAGGACCGGACGACGGCCGCCGCTGGATTCACCTGGACCTGATTCATAAATAAGCTCCTCATCTAATAATTCATTCACCATGGAGGAAACGGTGCCTTTATTTAAACCGGTTACCTGAGCAATGTCAGCGCGTGAAATCGGTTCTTTATCGATTATCATTTGCAGTACCAATGATTTGTTATTTCGTTTCACCACTTGTTGGTTCCATGTAATCGTTGTCAATTAACAAATCTCCCCACGTTCGTTATTGTAAATCTATTTTAACATAAACTTAGTTTATTGGATATACAAACAAAGAGAGTGATGATATAATGAGGTCGTAAGTTAAGATTCGCTATATATTCTTTAATCAATATTATTGGAGAAAGTAGGGAAACAAGTTGACGAAAAACATGTTTTTCAACGCACATCATTCACCAATCGGAGCATTTTCTAGCTTTACCCTTGGGTTTTACAGGAACGGCGGAGGCTTGGATTTAGAGCTTGGCCGTTCACCACGAAAAAATGTCTATGTGGGTGTTGAATCGGCAGAACGTGAAGGAATCTATGAAGCACTTCCATTTTTTGAATTAGAAGATGATGAAAGTAAGCGCTATGATATTGAAAATATGGATCCAAACCCAGATAAGCCGCGCATCATTTTACCTTTTGAGAAGGGAAAAGTAGAACGGGATTTTCAGTTAGGAACCGATTCATGGAAGGCGGGCGATTTAACCTTCACCGTCTATTCTCAAGTGCAATCCGTACCAGATCCAGCTGCGGCATCTGAGGAAGAGCTAAAAAATACGTTAATCCCAGCGGTTTGGGCAGAGCTCACCATTGATAATACTCAAGGAAAGAATAGCCGCCGTGCCTTTTTTGGTTACCAAGGCAGTGATACATATAGCTCGATGCGCCGATTAGATGATACTTGTGACGGGATTGCTGGTATTGGACAAGGGCGACTAACAGCAATCGCGTCCAATGATCCTGAAGTGAAATCAGCTTTACACTTTAGTTTGGAGAATATTTTGACCACACCGTTTGAAGAAAACTGGACCTTCGGGTTAGGGCCTGTTGGTGCATTAGTGATGGATGTTCCAGCCGGACAAAAACGCACGTACAAATTTGCTGTCTGCTTCTATCGCGGAGGGTTGGTTACAGCCGGTTTAGATGCATCGTATTATTACACAAGATATTTTTCAAATATCGAAGCAGTGGCAGCATACGCTTTAGAAAATTTTGATTCATTCACAGCGGTTGCTAAAGATTCCAATCGTTTAGTAAGTGATGCTGAATTATCAGATGATCAAAAGTTCATGCTGATTCATTCGATTCGCAGCTATTATGGATCTACCCAATTGCTTAATGTCGATGGAGAACCGTTCTGGGTTGTTAACGAAGGTGAATATCGAATGATGAACACCTTTGACTTAACTGTTGACCAAATTTTCTTTGAGTTAAAAATGAACCCTTGGACAGTTAAGAATGAGTTGGATATGTTTGTCAGCAGATTTAGTTATGAAGATAAAGTTCGTTTCCCAGGGGATGAAACAGAATATCCTGGCGGTATCAGCTTTACCCATGATATGGGGGTTGCCAATACAGTTTCCCGTCCGCATTATTCTTCCTATGAGCTATACGGCTTGGACGGCTGTTTCTCCCATATGACATATGAACAGTTAGTAAACTGGGTATTGTGTGCGGCTGTTTATGTTGAACAAACAGGAGATGTACAGTGGTTACAAGCGAATTTAGATGTATTCGTCCGCTGCTTTGACAGCATGATAAATCGTGATCATCCTGAAGCAGATAAGCGTGATGGTATTATGGGTCTCGACTCTACACGCGTAATGGGTGGGGCAGAGATTACCACTTATGATAGCTTAGATGTTTCGCTAGGTCAGGCAAGAAATAATATTTATTTAGCCGGCAAGACATGGGCTTCCTATGTGGCGTTAGAGAAAATCTTTAAAGAGAATGGACTAGCTGACTTGTCTCAACAGGCTGCAGAGTTAGCTGAAAAATGTGCATCCACAATATCTGGCCATATGACGCCTGGCGGCTATATCCCTGCGGTTATTAAGGAAGGGAACGATTCGAAAATTATTCCAGCCATTGAAGGACTGATTTTCCCTTACTATACAAACAACAAAGAAGCATTGGATCCGAATGGCCGTTTTGGCACCTACATCCAGGTATTGAAAAAGCACTTAACTACCGTATTAACTGAGGGTATTTGCTTGTTTGAAGACGGCGGCTGGAAGATTTCATCTACAAGCAATAACTCCTGGTTAAGTAAGGTTTACTTGAGCCAGTTTATTGCCCGTGAAATTCTTGGGCTCGAGTGGGATGAAAAAGGAGCGAAGGCAGATGCAGCCCATGTTGCTTGGCTCACCCATCCAACTCTATCTGTTTGGAGCTGGAGCGATCAAATTATTTCTGGTGAAATCGCCGGAAGTAAATATTACCCGCGTGGAGTAACAAGTATTTTATGGCTTGAGGAAAGTAAGAAATCCGCACCATTAGTTGCTTCTGCAATGACTGAATAAAGGAATCGAGACTGTCTGGTAGTAACTGGACAGTCCTATTTTTTAATAGAAGTAATGCTATACTTGCCTTATAATAAAGATAGTACTCATCAAGAGGTGAAAGAACATGCAATTCAATTGGGTAGTTGGCAAGGCATACACAGGTTGTGAGTGGGTTATGAAACTAGCCTATGTAAATATTTTATGGGTGCTCTTTTCATTAGGCGGTCTTATTTTTCTCGGCATTTCCCCTGCATCTGTCGCATTGTTTACCATTTTAAGAAAATGGTTGATGAATGAGACGGATGTACCAATCTTTCGTACCTTTTTAAATACTTATAAAAAAGAGTTTGTCAAATCCAATCAGCTTGGATGGGTAATGGCGTTGATCGGGATGTTCCTGTATTTCGATTTCAAGTATCTGATTACGGTTGGAGGAACGATACAATATGTGCTTTCCATCCCGCTTGTGATTGTTGCGATTTTATATTTTATCACCATGCTTTATCTTTTTCCTGTTTATGTTCATTACGAATTACGCCTGATTCAGTATATTAAAAATTCCTTTTATATTGGAATCATAAACATGCATATCACTATTTTGATGATTGCTGTAACGCTCCTTATAGGCATCCTGTATCGTTCTATTCCTGGGATTGTTCCGTTTTTTAGCATAAGTTTATTCTCTCTCATGCTGATGACTGGGGCAAAACAAAGTTTTAATCGGATTGAAGCTAAACAAAAAAAACTTAGTGGACAAAATTAATAAACTCACTACCGAAAAAGCTGTCGCCGCAAAAATGGGACCGCTTTTTTCTTTGTCAAAATTTATTCAAAAATTTTCTATAAATCTTTGTTTATCCGATAGACAAACGAAGTTGAGGATGCTATAATCTAGTTAAACCTAGGTTAGAGACTACGAGATTAAAAGACATGTAAGCATTTACAAGACCAAGTCTATAACCGAAAAACCTTAGGAGGAATCCACCCATGGCTTATTTTGAAAATGTAAAAAACATTCAATTTGAAGGCGCAAATTCAACTAATCCTTTAGCATTTAAGTATTATAATCCACAAGAGGTAATCAACGGAAAAACAATGGAGGAATTACTACGTTTCTCTGTCACCTGGTGGCATACATTTACAGCAGACGGAACAGATCCATTCGGCGTAGGTACTGCAATTCGTCCTTGGAACCACTTAACAGGACTTGATTTAGCAAAAGCGCGTGTTGAAGCAGCATTTGAACTTTTTGAAAAATTAAATGTTCCATTCTTTGCTTTCCATGATGTTGATATTGCTCCAGAAGGAAGCACATTAGCTGAATCAAACAAAAACCAAGATATCATCGTTAACATGATTAAAGAATACATGAAGACAAGCAAGACAAAGCTTCTTTGGAATACTGCTAATATGTTCACAAATCCACGTTATACACATGGTGCGGCAACTTCTCCAAATGCAGATGTATTTGCTTACTCTGCTGCAAAAGTGAAGAAGGGCTTAGAAGTAGCGAAAGAACTAGGCGCAGAAAACTATGTATTCTGGGGCGGCCGTGAAGGATATGAAACATTATTAAATACAGATATGAAGCTTGAGCAAGATAACTTAGCCCGCTTCTTCCACATGGCTGTAGATTATGCTAAAGAAATCGGATTAAACGTTCCATTCTTAATCGAGCCAAAACCAAAAGAGCCAACAAAACACCAGTATGATTTTGATGTAGCAACAGGACTTGCTTTCTTACAAAAATATGACTTAACAGATTACTTCAAGTTCAATCTTGAAGCAAACCATGCAACATTAGCTGGCCACACATTCGAACATGAACTTCGTGTTGCCCGTATTAATGGCATGCTTGGATCGATTGATGCAAACCAAGGTGATCCATTACTTGGCTGGGATACTGATGAATTCCCAACTGACCTATATTCTACAACACTAGCAATGTACGAAATTCTTCTAAATGGCGGTCTAGGAAAAGGCGGTACGAACTTCGATGCAAAAGTACGCCGAGGCTCTTTCGATCCAGAAGATTTATTCCATGCTCACATCGCTGGAATGGATGCATTTGCAATCGGATTAAAAGTAGCAAACAAGTTACTGGAAGACCGTGTATTCGAAAACTTCATTGAGGACCGTTACAGCAGCTTTACAAAAGGTATCGGTTTAGACATCGTTGAAGGCAGAACGAATTTCCGTGAATTAGAACAGTATGCACTTGGATTAACAGAAATCAAGAATACTTCAGGCAGAACAGAAGTATTAAGAGCTACACTTAACCAGTATCTATTAGAGACGCTTTCAAACGTAGCGGTTCGATAAAAACAACGAAGAACATAACAAAATAAAGTGAAAAAATGTGCTGGAAGTTTCTTGTCCAGCACATTTTTATAGGAAGGGACGAGTAAGATGAAATACGTTATCGGTGTTGACCTTGGTACAAGCGCTGTCAAAATTCTACTTGTTAATCAAAAAGGTGAAGTAGCCCAGGAGGTTTCTAAATCTTATCCATTAATCATCGAAAAATCAGGTTATAGTGAACAAAATCCGGAGGAATGGGTGGCAAAAACAACAGAGGGACTGGCCGAACTAATCCAAGCATTCGAAGGAGATGTCAAAGATATAGAGGGAATCAGCTTTTCGGGACAGATGCATGGATTGGTATTATTAGATGAATCCAATGATGTTCTCCGAAATGCGATTCTTTGGAATGATACAAGAACCACGAAGCAGTGTCAGGAAATTTATGAGGTTGTGGGTCAGGAGAAGCTTCTTGAGATTACGAAGAACCCGGCATTGGAAGGCTTCACTTTACCAAAAATCCTTTGGGTAAAAGAGAATGAGGCTGAAACATTCAAACGTGCAAGCGTATTCATGCTTCCGAAGGATTATTTGCGTTACCGGATTACCGGCAATATTCATATGGAATATTCGGATGCAGCCGGAACATTGTTGTTAAATGTAAGTAAACGTGAGTGGAGCCCAGAAATTTTAAATCTATTTGGTATAGCTCCTGAACTTTGTCCGCCGCTGGTAGAATCCCATGCTTGTGTTGGTACGGTTACAGCTGAATTTGCGCAAAGCACTGGATTATCAGAAGCAACCAAGGTGTTTGCGGGCGGAGCAGATAATGCTTGTGGAGCAATCGGTTCAGGAATTCTTTCAGAAGGTAAAACATTGTGCAGCATTGGTACTTCTGGTGTTGTCCTTTCATATGAAGAAAGAAACGATCTAGATTTTGAAGGCAAAGTTCACTATTTTAACCATGGTGAGGAAAATACTTATTACACGATGGGGGTTACTCTTGCTGCGGGCTATAGCTTAAGTTGGTTTAAAGATACGTTTGCTAAAGAAGAAGCCTTTGATCAGTTTTTAGAAGGTGTCGATGGGGTAGCTGCAGGAAGTGATGGCTTATTATTCACTCCTTATATAGTAGGAGAAAGAACACCACATGCTGATTCCAATATCCGCGGCAGCTTTATTGGAATTGATGCTGGCCATGAACGGAAGCACTTTGCTCGTGCGGTCCTTGAAGGAATCACATTCTCTTTAAACGAGTCCATCGAAATTTTTAGAAACAGTGGAAAAACGATTGATTCAATCATATCCATTGGCGGCGGTGCCAAGAATGAAACATGGCTGCAGATGCAGGCGGATATCTTCAATGCCAAAATCGAAAAGCTAACTAGCGAACAAGGTCCAGGTATGGGGGCAGCAATGTTAGCAGCTTATGGCTGTGGCTGGTTTACTTCATTGAAAGAGTGTGCAGAGAAGTTTATTCAAACGTCAAAAACCTATTATCCTATTGAGGAAAATGTAGAGGCTTATAAAAAACTATTTGCTATTTACCAACAAGTTTATACACAAACAAAGGTGCTTAATGATCAATTAAAGGATTTTAGAAGATAAGTAGTAGATCGATAGGTGGAGGGGACATATGACAAAGCTAGTTGAAAAGCAAGATGGCTCTTTTTACACTGGGGAATATCGAAATCTCTTCAAAGAAATCGGCAAAACAGAGGAAGAAATTAATCGAAGAATAAAGGATAATTGGGAAGAACTTTTTACGGTGATGAAGAGACAAGAATCTATTATCCAGTCGGCGATGATTTAGGGTATATGCTCGATACCGGAAACCTCGATGTCCGGACGGAGGGCATGTCCTATGGAATGATGATGGCGGTACAAATGGATAATAAGGATGTGTTTGACCGGCTTTGGAACTGGACAATGAAGTACATGTACATGACTACTGGGGAACACGCAGGTTACTTTGCCTGGTCTTGCCAGCCTGATGGTACGAAAAATGCTTACGGTCCTGCACCGGATGGGGAAGAGTTCTTTGCGATGGCCTTATTCTTTGCCTCCCACCGCTGGGGAGATGGTCCGGAGCCTTTTAACTATAGCTTTCAAGCAAAGAACATTCTCCGGACTTGCCTTCATAACGGTGAAGACGGTCTGGGCTACCCTATGTGGAATCCGGATAACAAATTAATTAAATTTATCCCTGATTGTGAGTTCTCTGATCCATCCTATCATTTACCCCATTTCTATGAATTGTTTGCATTATGGGCTTATGAGGAGGACCGTCCGTTCTGGAAGGATGCAGCCATAGCAAGCAGGGAGTATTTGAAGATATCCTGTCATCCTGAAACAGGTTTAGCCCCTGAATATGCCTATTATGATGGCACGCCAAACAATGAAAAGGGCTATGGTCATTTCTTCAGTGATGCGTATCGTGTTGCTGCTAATATCGGTCTTGATTATGAGTGGTTTAGAGGGGATGCATGGGAAACGGAAGAAGCGAATAAGATTCAGGCCTTTTTTGCCGATAAGGATCCTGTTGATTACCGGCGTTATACGATTGCTGGAGAACCATTTGAGGAAAAATCTCTCCATCCAGTTGGTTTGCTTGCGACAAATGCGATGGCGTCCCTTGCCGCAGATGGTCCAGATCGTTTAAATTGGGTGAAATTATTCTGGAATACTCCTGTTCGAACTGGGGAAAGACGGTATTATGATAACTGCTTGTATTTTTTCAGTTTGCTAGCATTAAGCGGCAATTATAAAATTTGGGTGCCTTATTAAGTCAATAGATAAACTAAAAGAATGCTCTTCGTATTTATTAATACGAAGAGTATTCTTTTTTTGTTGTCAATTCACATAGAAACTAAAAATATAGGACATTAAATGAAGCCTCTCAAGTATTGAATTTGAGGGGCTAAATCGTTTGAAAATTTCATTAAATTCCAAAAAACTTTCTGATAGTCTAACCGCTAAACTATGTTCCATGGTAAAATGAGAATAAATAAATTGTTCTTTATTTATTAGTCTTTCAACAGCAATAACAATAAAACATTAGTAATAATATCAGGTGTGGGATACGTCTATTTTTATTATGAAAGCGCTTAAGATTCAGGTGTTTAAAGCGCAAAATGCTAATTTCATCTAATTGGAGTTGAATAGACAATGCATAAAGTGATTTTAGTTGATGATGAAAATTTTTTCCGGAAAGGATTAAGAAGTTTAATAGATTGGGAAGCATGTGGATTTAGGGTTGCAGGAGAGGCAGCAAATGGTGAAGATGCATTAGCACTTATTGATGAAGTAAATCCCGAACTCGTCATAACCGATATCCGAATGCCGGTCTTAGATGGATTAGAGTTAATTAAACAAGTCATGCAAACAGAGGGATATCATCCTAAATTTATTATTATCTCGGGTCACAGTGATTTTAAATACGCCCAACAAGCGGTACGTTACGGTGTTCATGATTTTATCCTAAAGCCGATTGATCAGGAAGAAATCGAGGAGACCTTGCAATCACTTTCCCATACAATAACAGAACAAAAGCTCGTTCTTGAACGGAACATCGAAATAAAGAAGGCCGTTTTTCTTGAAAATCTGACTTATGGAAAAGTCAATGAGGAGGACGCTTACGCTTTCTCAAGAGAACTGTCTTTGAGCAGTGCTGCCGAATATTATTATCTGATTTTGGAGGTAAATGGACATCCTCAATCTCCAGAAATTCAAGTGAAGGAAAAAATCACTAGTATCATCCGCGATATATGTGATCCACAGGTGGGGGTATTTATTCAAGAGTTAGAACAAGGGAGCTATGGATTGTTAATTCCCTCCACTTATCTGTGTCGTTTCCAAATGCAAATTAGTCATTTTGTGAAGTGGATTTATGGATTGCTTACAAGTAGTATGCCTCAAGAGGTTACCTTTTATATTGGTCCTGCTGTTCCCAAATTATATTTCTTAAGAGATTCGTTCGAAGCAGCCAAAAATGCACGCGAGTATAAGTATGTGTATGAAGATAAAAATATTATTCTATCAAAAGAGATCGAGAACAATAAAGTGATTACCTATACAGAACTTGAGGATTCCTATTACCATCTATTAATGGAGCAAATAGAAGAAAATACAACGATGGCCATTATGGAAACAATAGATAAAATTTTCCTTCAGTTTGCCTCGAAAAAAATGGCTCAAGTAGCAGTGAAGGCATCCATCAATCGATTTGTTCACGCCATTTTAAAAATTATTAAAAACATGGAAGGGGAAGTATCGAATTTAAAAAACTTCCGGATAATGCTTCAGTTGCAAAACTATAATTTAACATTACAACAACTTAGGAAACAATTTCTTGAATTTGTGTTAGAAAGTAAAGAAATGATCACAATCCTTCGCAAACAATCTGCAGATGGTGAGGCTCATAAAATTAAACAATTTGTAGACTCACACTATCGGGAGAATATCAGTTTGAAATCCATCGCCGCAAAGTTTTTTATGAATCCTGTCTATTTAGGCCAGTTATTTAAGAAAACCTACGGGATCTACTTTAAAGATTATTTATTGCAGGTAAGAATTAATGAGGCGAAAAAACTGTTGAGGCAATCAGAACTGAAAATATATGAAATTGCGGAAAGAGTAGGTTTTAATAATACTGACTATTTTGTGACCATGTTTGGGAGGTTTGAAAAAATAACTCCCTCTGAATATCGGAATAAACTCCTAGAAAAAAGAAAAGTGTGATTACCATGAAAAAAGTGAAATTCAGTTTTCATAATGTGCGTTTAAGTAAAAAATTATTGATTATGTATATTTTTTCAGTCTTTATTCCGATTGTTTTAACCAATATTATTTTTTACACGGTTACGATAAAAAATGTAAAACAGCAGCAAATGCACGACTCGCAGCTGGCATTGAACCAAATAAGTAATGATTTTGGGAAGATTATCGACGATGCCGTCGGGATATCTTCCTCTCTTTATACCAATACCAATATTAATTTATTCCTGGAGAGAGATTACCCTTCAGATGTGGCTTATGTGGATGATTATGATACTTATTTACGAACCTTTAACCAATCAAGCCCTATTAATCCTTCAATCAATTCGATAAGATTTTATACGGATAACCCCACGATTATCTATTCGGGCGGTGTCTATCCATTAACAGAGGAAATCAAAAAATTGGCTTGGTATAAACAATTAATGAAAAAGAATAATACGTCTCCTATCGTATTGAATTCAATACTTGATAACCAAACATCAACTTTCAGTATTATAAGAAAGCTTGATTACTTTAACTTTAATAATAGACAAAAGATTGTAAAAATCGAAATTAATCCCGCAACCATCGATAAAATATTCAATAATGTTACCTTTAAAGGAGATGTATATCTTCTCAATGACAAGGGGCAAATTCAGTATTCAACGAAAAAGGATTTAGCATGGAGAGATAAGCACACCCCATTTAGTCAGCTCTCAAACACAAATAAGACGGTGCTCTTTGATTCGACCCACTTGGACCAAGCCTACCTTCAAAGCTGGAAGGTGGTCGGAACTCTCTCCGAAAAAACGATGCTTAATACCGTTAACAAATCGGGGCGCTTTATTCTCTATTTGGCTTTTATCAATATCATCATTCCTACTATTATCATTATTTTAATTAATCGATCCTTTTTAAGAAGGTTACAGCGCATATTTAGACATGTTAAAAAGATGGGGGATCAAAATTTTGAAAAGATTCCCGATCCGGAATATACAGATGAAATAGGAATCTTAACAAGTGAGTTTAATCGCATGGTAATGAAAATTGAGGAATTGATTCAAGATGTATTGATCGCTAATATCCAGAAGCAAGAGATGGAGATTAAACGAAATCGTGCTCAGCTTAGCGCTCTGCAAAGTCAAATCAATCCGCACTTTTTATTCAATGCGCTTGAAACGATCAGAATGAGAAGTTTAATGAAAGAGGAGATTGAGACGGCTAATATTATCCATAATATGGCCAAAATTTTTCGTAACTCCTTAACTTGGGGAAAAGACATGGTAACGGTCCGATCGGAAGCAAACCTGGTCGTTAGTTTTCTTGAAATCCAAAAATACCGATTTGGTGAAAAGCTAGAATATGAAATTGATATAGATGAGGCTGCAGAACAATGCATGATACCAAATATGGCTCTCCAGCCATTTGTTGAGAATGCTAGTATTCATGGAATAGAGCCTTTAAAGGGAAATGGGAAAATTAGTGTAAAAGTCACAGTTAATCAAGATATCTTAACTTGTATCGTCATGGATAATGGTGTAGGAATGCCTGAAGATAAAAAGGAACAGATACTCTTCTCCTTAAAAAATGAAGATGAAATGGGAAAAAGTGTGGGTATAAAGAATGTGTTTTATCGTTTGAAGCTGTACTACGCGGACCAATTTCACTTTTATGTGGATAGCGAGAAGGGAAAAGGAACCATTGTTACAATGAAAATCCCCTATAAGACGAGTATAACAGACAAAAAAAATGAAATTTCACAAAACAAACTATACTTTACTAAGTAACAACTATAGTTTTTAGGTACTCGAGAAAGCCCTTACATTTTATAATTAACATGTAACTAAAAAGAAACGGGGGTTAGCAAATGATTAACAAGAAATTCTTGGCCGTACCATTAATGGCTGCGATGTTATTTACTGCAGCAGGATGTACAAAAGATGAAAGTGCAAGTACAAGTACAAGTTCCAGCAAAAATGACAAATCACCAGTAACCTTTACTTATTTTAATGCCGGTGCCGCAGGAAAAGACCTGAATACCGATGAAACCACCATTGGTAAAGAACTTGAAAAACAAACCGGAGTAAACTTTAAGGTCGAGCACATTGTGGGTGACGTTAATACAAAGATAGGAACGATGATCGCTAGCGGAAAATATCCAGACCTTCTTGTTCCCGATCAAGGGATCGATAAAGTGGTACAAGCAGGAGGATTTATTGATCTAACTGACCTGATCGATAAATATGCCCCGAATCTTAAAAAATTATATGGTCCTTACCTAAATCAAATGAAAGATCAGAAGGATGGGAAAATTTATTTTATCCCATTTGGTGCCAGCCAAGGATATGCCCCATATCCGGATATTCAGCAAAGCGCGTTTTGGATCCGTCGTGATGTTTTGAAAGAAGCTGGTTATCCAAAAGTTACGACAACGGATGAATATTTCAAACTAATCGAAGACTTCCAGAAAAAACATCCACAGACGAATGGTGCTCCTACGATCGGCTATACATCACTAAACTACGATTGGAGGTTTACCGTAGGTGATGGTGCAAGGCATGCTGCCGGTTATGGAAATGATGGCGGCGTTATTGTCGATACGAAGACACAAAAAGCCTCTATTTTTGCAAACAAGGATTGGATGAAAAATTATCTTCAAAAATTAAATGACCTTAATGCTAAAGGAGTATTTGATAAAGAATCATTCGTTTCCAATTATGACGAATATCTTGCGAAAATAGCTTCAGGACGTGTCTTGGGATTCTTTGATTATCAATGGGAAGTTTCCCAATCTTTAAATAGTTTGGCAAAAGCCGGCAATGACGATATGCGTTACATGGCATTACCAATCACCTTTGATTCCAGCATAAGAGATGCTTATGTCGATCCGCCAGCTTTTGTAAACAACCGCGGTATTGGTATTACTGTTAGTGCAAAAAATCCTGTTCGAATCATTAAATACTTAGATGCACTTTGTAAAGAAGAAAATCAAAAGTTAGTTATGTGGGGAATTAAGGGACAAACTTATGAAGTCAATGACAAAGGCAGATTCTATCGTACTCCGGAAGAAATTGCAAAAGCCCAAGATCAGAAATTTAATGACCAGTTTGGCTTTACGACCTTTGATTGGTACTGGCCTGTCGGTGACGGACTTTACAAAGATGGCAACGCCTGGGGTCCAGCGAAACAACCGGAAGTGGCGCAAGCTTCTTATACCGAAGGGGATAAGAAATTATTATCCGCATACGGCATAAAAGTGTTTTCCGACCTGTTTGCGAAACCTGAAAACCGTCCGTGGTATCCGGCATGGAGCGCACAGCTTGAGCAAGGATCTCCGGCCCAAATTTACGACCAGAGAAGCCAGGATTTGCAAAAGAAATACTTTGCTAAATTGGTATTAGCTAAGCCGTCACAATATAATTCTCTATGGAATGAGTTTACGAAACAATACAATGCCCTAGATTCTAAACCATATGAAAAAATAATGAATAAAGTAGTTCAAGACCGGGTTAAATTAGCTGAGCAAAAGTAGGATAAAGAGAATGCACTCAAGGCCGATATTTGCAAAAACAAAGATATCGGCCTTGACCATTTTAGTAGACACTAATCACGGGAAGCTTTATAACATTTGAAGGAAAACGGACTTAGTACTTTTCTTAAGGGAGGGCTAGTAATGCAGGCAGAAACGAAAGTTGCTGATGAGTTGATTCAATCTTCAGTTTCCATTCAGTCTAATAAGAAAAAGGGGCTATTTCTCAAAAGATTGAAGACCCAAAAGGCACTTATGGCCATGAGTATTCCATTCCTGATTTGGTTGTTTATTTTTAAGTACGTCCCTTTATGGGGCTGGAGCATTGCTTTTCAGGATTATAAACCAGCTTTAGGCATGTTTGATCAAACCTGGGCTGGATTAAAACATTTTAAGTTTTTATTCGATGACGCAAACTTTTACCGGGTGCTTCGTAATACGCTGGGCATGAGTGTTATTAATCTTGTATTGGGGTTTGTAACCGCAATTAGTCTTGCCCTGCTTTTAAATGAAATCAGACATAGCAAATTTAAGAAAATCGTTCAAACCATCAGCTATATGCCTCACTTTCTTTCATGGGTGGTGGCGGCAAGCATCATTTCTTATTCTCTTTCCACAGATACGGGAATTGTCAATATTGTATTAATGAAACTGGGTATTATTCATCAGCCGATCCTATGGCTTGGAAAGGAAACTTGGTTCTGGGGAATTAACGGGGTTTCCGATGTTTGGAAAAATGTCGGCTGGAATACGATCATTTATTTGGCCGCCATTACGATGATTGATCCGGAACAATACGAAGCAGCAGATATTGACGGTGCAACCAGGCTGCAGCGAATCAGGTATATTACACTTCCGTCTTTAAAACCAACCATCATTATCTTGCTGATCATGAATTTGGGTTATATTTTGGAATCTGGCTTTGAGGCCCAATATTTACTAGGCAATCCAATGAACCTTGACTACTCGGAAAACCTTGATATATATGTATTAAAATACGGAATTTCAATGGGCAACTTTTCACTTGCCACAGCAGCAGGTATTTTTAAAACAGTCGTTAGTTTCATCTTCCTGTTTACTGCTAACCATATCGCTAAAAAGTTTGATCAGCCAAGGCTGTTTTAGGGGGGAGACTTATGAAACAAAGGAAATTCTTTAAAGCAACAAAAAATTATTCCGGAGCAGGCGATTATCTGTTTGATTTTTTTAACTATACATTTATGATTTTTCTTTGCATAGTTATGCTATACCCATTTTTAAACCAGGTGGCTGTTTCTTTGAATGAAGCCACTGATTCCTTAAAGGGCGGAATCTTTTTATTCCCAAGAATATTTACCTGGGCAAATTATAAGTATGTATTTGGCGAGGCCAGTATTTTTCATGCCTTCTTTATTTCAGTTTTAAGAACGGTAATCGGAACACTGACTTCCGTCCTTTGTACGGCAATGGTTGCTTATACCATTAGCCGAAAAGATTATGTCCTCCGCAAATTCGTGACGATCGCCTTCGTTATTACGATGTATATTAACGGCGGTCTGATTCCGAATTATTTACTCACCAAAGACCTTGGTTTATTGGATAGCTTTTGGGTATATATTATCCCAGGTATTATTGGAGTATTTAATCTGATCGTTATTCGCTCCTTTATTGAAGGAATTCCTGATAGTTTATTCGAATCTGCGAAAATCGACGGCGCAGGTGATTTTACTACCTTTATCAAGATTGTCCTTCCGTTGTCCTTGCCGGTATTGGCAACGGTTTCGCTCTTTGTCGCCGTTGGTCAATGGAACTCCTGGTTCGATGTTTTCTTATATAATTCCTCAGATTCAAATTTAAGTACGTTACAATACGAGTTGATGAAGATTTTGCAAAATTCGAATGCCTCGATGTCGGGGAAAACAGCGTCTGATGCCATGGCGAATACAACTGCCCAGGCAAACATGGTAACGCCTACTTCGATTCGGGCAACGATGACGATTATTGCCAGCTTACCGATTATCATGGTCTATCCGTTTCTGCAAAAATATTTTGTTAAAGGTTTAACACTTGGTGGGGTTAAAGGCTGATACTATAAAACTCCTAAATGCAATACCAGTGAAAAGTGTAAAAAAGGACTAAATGTCCTTTTTTTTTGAAGTATTTTTTAAAAGTAAATATACAGAGAAAGGATGAATGACTTTGGAGTATGGCGAATCAATTTTTCCTGTTCAACCGGATGATCCGAAGGCCTATGTATTTTCGGCGGAAGAGTTCGGCGCTGACGCAAGCGGTAAAGGTGATAATACAGCCGCTATGCAGGCGGTGATCGACAAGCTGGAAGCGGAGGTAGATAACGGAATTATCTTTATCCCGGAAGGCACCTATCGTTTCGAGGGCACGGTGAATTTATGGCGTGGCATCCGCCTTATCGGTTTTGGAACCGAACGTCCGGTATTCACTGTGGCGGAAAATACTCCGGGCTTTCAGGGACCGGATTCCAAATACATCTTTCATTTCCGGGTGAATAAACCGGGCCCCGGTGAAGAGCTGCGTGATGCACAGAACACCACTTTTTATAGCGGCATCCGGAACATAGACTTCAAACTGGGAAAGGGTAACCCTGGGCTGGTTGCTTGCCGGTTCCGTGTGGCTCAGCTTTGTTCCATAGAAGATGTTGACTTCTACATGGAAGACAATCGTGCAGCTGTTGAGATGGTCGGTAACGAAATGGAACGCTGTCGCTTCTTTGGCGGACAATTCGGCATTCTCACCGGTGAAACCGTCCCTTATTGGCCTTTCTATCTGGGCGACTGTGTTTTCTCCGGCCAGTCCAAGGCATGCATCTCGACTTATCGCGCTGGCATGACCATGCTGCGAAACACTCTCTCCAATGCCCCTTACGGTGTGTACGTTCCCAACAAGGAGCGGGACAACCACTACATTGAGGAATTTGAGCGGTTATATATGCAGGATTGCCGCCTGGAAAATTTGACTGAAGCCGGCATCAGTATGAACATGGTGCGATATCCGCAGAACTGGCTGCACGGAAGCGAAATTTACTGCAAGAATGTGCCGAGGTTCTTTGAATCCTTCGGATATCAGTATAACCACCACATCGGCGTGCCCCACATCGAGCCGACTAAGGAGTGCTACAGCGTAAACATCGACATGGGCTTACGTATTGATGTGGACAATCAGGACATCAACCGCCGCTTTGATTTTAGATATAATGTTGAGCCGGAAGAAAGTCTTCCAGATGCGTCGAGTCCCGACTATGTACCAATGCCTGCATTTTCGGATTGGGTCAACATCAAAGATTTTGGGGCAAAGGGTGATGGTGTAACGGATGATACTGAGGTGTTTGAGAGCGCCATTGCCAGGCATCAGGCAATCTATCTGCCACAGGGTGAATATTTGATCACCCGAGGACTTGAACTGAAGCAGGATACGGCCATTCTCGGTCTTCAATGTTCGAAGACCAGACTAATACTGAAGGATCATTCCACGGGGTTTGACAACGATCGAGCTCCTGCCACCATGTTCAAAATTCCAAAGGGTGGTTTGAACCATATTTCCGGCATCTGTTTCGATGGGGGTAAGAACAAAGGTGTCATTCAGGTAGAATGGCTGGGCGACCCATCCTCCATCATGGAAGACTGCCTCTTTGACTTTGGCGGTCATGGCGACACCAAGAAAGGCCGCGGCCGTTATTACGGTATTTATATCCACGACGATGGTGCGGGGGTGTTCAAGAACATTTGGATGCCCGACGTTTGGACCAGGGATGGCTTGCATATCAGCAATACTTCTGCTCCGGGCCAGATCTGGATGGTTTCCATTGAGCACCATCTCGATGTGGAGGTAGTGTTGGAGAACGTCTCCAACTGGAAGATTGTTGCGCTGCAGACAGAAGAGAACCTTGGAAGCGAATATGCCTCTTCGCTCCACATCGAGAATTGTTGGGATCTCGAAATCGCTAATCTATTCCAATATAGGGTACAGGCCATCGAGATTCAGCATCCCAATGCAACCATAATCAAGAATTGCAAGAACCTGACCATTAACGGGATACACTGTTTCAGTATTGGGCCAACACCTTTTACCAACTCTGCTCTAATCGACGGGAAACTGTTTATCAAGGATCAGGAGATTGGCACCCTTCACGTAAACTGCTAATTTGGTATCCAAAGGCTATTCAACTGCTAGCTTTTCTGAATGATTCCTCTTGTGCAGACAGTATAAAACTAAACTTACTGAACATAGCTCAAGGCACAAAATATATAATTCTGCGTTTTGTGCCTTGGGAGAAGCGAAAGGATGGGAAATACCTTTGACATCATTTATTGATTTGGATTTACGCAAAGGTAAAGATGTAATAAGTAAACATATTTATGGTCATTTTGTTGAACATCTTGGCCGCTGTATTTATAACGGACTTTGGGTTGGCGATGATTCCCTTATTCCTAATATTCGTGGAATCCGAAGTGATATAGTGGAAGCGTTAAAAGCAATCAAGATCCCTAATTTGCGATGGCCTGGAGGATGCTTTGCTGATAATTACCATTGGAAAGATGGGATTGGACCACGTGAAGATCGGCCGTGCATGGTTAATACAGACTGGGGACATGTTGTAGAAAATAATCATTTTGGTACACATGAATTTATGGATTTGTGTGAACAACTTGAGACTGAACCATATATTTGTGGTAATGTTGGCAGCGGTACTGTACAAGAAATGCAGCAATGGGTTGAGTATTTGACCTTTGATGGTCAATCCCCAATGGCCAATTTAAGAAAAAAAAATGGTAAGGATGAACCTTGGAAGGTTACGTTTTTTGGAGTAGGTAACGAAAACTGGGGTTGCGGGGGGCATATGAAAGCAGAAACATATGCCGAAAAGTACAGACAATACCAGACCTATGTCAATAATTACTCCGGGAATAATATCCTTAAAATTGCCTGTGGTCCCAGTGAAGCAGATTACCATTGGACAGAAGTAATTATGCGTGAATGTATGACGGAGACACAGCAACTGAAAAATTCAACACATGATAAACCAATCCATTCTGTTTGGGAATACTATCGACCGCAAATGTGGGGACTTAGTCTTCACTACTATGTAAGAAATCGTCTTAATTATACTAGTGCAACGAAATTCGATGAAAGCTTGTGGTTTGAATACATGCAAAGAACACTTTATATGGATGAACTCATTACCAATCACTCTAATGTGATGGATCAATATGATCCAGATAAAAAAGTCGCACTAGTTGTCGATGAATGGGGATCATGGTACGAACCCGAGCCAGGGACACATCCAAGATTTTTATTTCAACAAAATACTTTGCGTGATGCTTTAATAGCCGGGGTTACTCTTAATATTTTTAATAATCATTGTGATCGGGTTAAAATGGCCAATATAGCGCAATTAATTAATGTTCTGCAGGCTTTAATTCTGACTGATGGACCCGATATGCTCTTAACTCCGACATACTATGTATTTGAACTGTATAAAGATCATCAGGATTCGACCCTAATTCCACTTGATTTAAAAACAAGTGATTACCTATTAGGTGATGCGAGTATTCCTGTTATTAACGCTTCTGCTTCGCGTGATCAGGAAGGAAAAGTTCATATTACATTGTGTAATCTTAATCCAAATCATAGCGAAGAAATCACTTGCATCTTAAAAGGGGAAAATGGAATTTCAAATGTTAATGCTCGGATTTTAACAGCTGCTGCGATGAATACCTGTAACACGTTTGAACAACCAGACCAAATAAAACCTTGTAATTTTAAGGATATTAAGGTCCAGGAAAATGGGATTTCCATGGTATTGCCAGCAAAATCTTTGTTAGCAATAGAAATATCGTTTAAATAAAATGACTAACCTGAAGAATGGATCTTCAGGGTTTTTAATTATATTTGGATAAAAATTTTCATAAAACACTATTCGACTTATTATAAACTAGGACCGTATACCTGGAGTATTCCTCATTAAAAATAGTTAAAAAAAGTCTGATTTTAAAAAAAACTAAGCTTTTCAAAGTATAAGCTAAAGTTTTTAAGGTATTCCTGTAAACACTTACATTTTATAATGAAAGGGCTTACAAAAAAGCGAAGGGGGATGGCAAATGAAAAAGAGGAACCTTTTAATTGTGCCAATAATGGCTACGATGTTATTTACTGCAGCAGGATGTACGAAAGATCAAAGTGCAAGTACAAGTTCCAGCAAGAATAACAAATCACCTGTAACCTTTACTTATTTTAATGCCGGTGCAGCAGGGAAAGACTTGAATACAAACGAAACAACAATTGGAAAAGAGCTTGAGAAACAAACAGGCGTTAACTTCAAGGTAGAACATATTGTGGGTGACGTTAATACTAAGATAGGTACCATGATTGCTAGCGGAAAATATCCAGACCTTCTTGTTCCCGATCAAGGGATCGATAAAGTCGTACAAGCAGGCGGGTTTATCGATTTAACTGACCTAATTAATAAACATGCCCCGAATCTTAAAAAATTGTACGGCCCTTACTTAAATCAAATGAAAGATCCGAAGGATGGGAAAATTTATTTTATTCCATTTGGCGCGAACCAGGGATATGCAGCATACCCGGATATTCAGCAAAGTGCATTCTGGATCCGTCGTGATGTCCTGAAGGAAGCAGGCTATCCAAAAGTAAAGACAATTGATGAATATTTCAAATTAATAGAAGACTTCCAGAAAAAACATCCCCAGACGAATGGTTCTCCTACGATCGGCTATACATCCTTAAACTATGATTGGAGATTTACAATCCGTGATGGTGCGAGGCATGCAGCCGGTTATGGAAATGATGGTGCCAATACTATTGTCGATGCCAAGACACAGGAAGCCTCTGTTTATGCCAACAAGGATTGGATGAAAACCTATCTGGAAAAATTAAATGATCTTAATGCTAAAGGGGTATTTGATAAAGAAGCATTCGTTTCCAATTATGACGAATATCTTGCGAAGATTGCTTCAGGGCGTGTCCTGGGATTCTTTGATTATCAATGGCAGGCTGCCCAGGCTTTAAATAGTCTGACACAGGCCGGCAATGACGATTTGCGTTACATGGCATTGCCAATTACCTTTGATGCCAGCATAAGAGATGCCTATATCGACCCTCCGACTTTTGTCAACAATCGCGGTGTCGGGATTACCGTCAGTGCGAAAGATCCTGTCCGGATTATCAAATATCTTGACGCTCTTTGTAAAGAAGACAATCAAAAGCTGGTTGAGTGGGGTATTAAGGGGCAGACTTATGAAGTCAACGATAAAGGCAGATTCTATCGTACTCCGGAGGAAATTGCCAAAACCCAAGATCCGAAATTTAATGACAAGTTTGGCTTTACAACCTTTGATTGGTATTGGCCTGTTGGTGGTGGACTTTACAAGGATGGTAACTCTTGGCTCCCGGCACAACAACAGGAAGTGGCGCAAGCTTCCTACACCGAGGGTGATAAAAAATTATTGGACGCATACGGCTTAAAAGTATTCTCCGACCTGTTTGCGAAACCGGAAGACCGCCCGTGGTTCCCGGCATGGAGCGCACCGCTTGAACAAGGTTCTCCGGCCCAGATTTTCGACCAGAAGGCCACGGACCTGGAAAAGAAATATATGGCTAAATTGGTATTAGCAAAACCGTCCCAATTTAATTCGCTTTGGGATGAGTATGTGAAACAATTCAATACGCTCGATATTAAATCATATGAAAAAACGATGAATAAAGTGGTTAAAGATCGGGTTAAATTAGCGATGCAAAAGTAGGATAAAGTATTCTGTGAGAGGGCCTGCATTGAGTAGGCTAAAGAGTGATCCAATTAAATACTAGTAAAAAACAGAGTTTTTTCAAAAAACTCTGTTTTTTTATTGTAAATTCATTATAAATTATATATGATAGACATGAATTAGTTTGTTGGCTGCATAAACAAACTTTTGAAATCCAAATGTTAATGGGAGATGTTTAATGATGGTAAAAACAAGTGTTGAGGTTCCTTCATTACAGATAGTCTATGAAAATTTTTTTAACATTGGTGCAGCGGTAAACCTTCGTACAATTGAAACACAGCAAAATTTAATAGCAAAGCATTTTAATAGTATTACAGCTGAAAATGATATGAAATTTGAGTTATTACAACCAGAAGAGGGCAAATTTACATTTGAACGAGCCGATGAATTGGCAGCGTTTGCACAAAGTCATGGGATGAAGATGCGTGGGCATACATTGGTATGGCACAATCAAACGCCTGACTGGGTTTTCCAGAATTCTGATGGAGAAAAAGTAACCAGGGATCAATTGTTGCAACGGATGAAAGACCATATGACCACTGTCATGCAGAGATATAAAGGACAAATATACTGCTGGGATGTAGTCAATGAAGCAGTAACTGACGAAGGTCCTGAATTGTACAGAAAAACTAATTGGCTCGACATCATCGGCGAAGATTACATAGAAAAGGCCTTTGAATTTGCACATGCCGCTGACCCGGATGCCCTGCTTTTTTACAATGATTATAATGAATCCAATCCAGGGAAGCGGGAAAAGATTTATCAGCTTGTGAAATCGTTGGTTGATAAAGGGGTTCCGATTCATGGTGTGGGTCTTCAGGGACACTGGAACCTAACGAACCCAAGTTTGGACGAAATTCGGGAGGCAATTGAACGATATGCATCACTTGGCTTGAAGCTCCAGCTTACAGAATTAGATGTATCTGTTTTCGAATTTGAAGACAAGCGGACGGACCTGACTGAACCTACTGAGGAAATGACCGAACGTCAGACACAGAGATATCAGCAAATTTTCGAATTACTAAGAGAGTATCGTGACGATATTACAGCCGTCACGTTCTGGGGGGCTGCTGATGACTATACATGGTTAAATGATTTTCCAGTGCGTGGACGTAAAAACTGGCCATTATTGTTCGATGAAGACCACCAGCCAAAGGAAGCTTTTTGGAAGGTTACTAGCTTTTAATATTTTTTAGAATGAGAACACTTGAAAACGTTTAAACAGAGTAGACAACAAGGAGGACACAGATATTATGCTTCCATTAAACCAGAATTTAACAGGAAAAGTCGCAGTAGTCACAGGCGGCGGCGGCGTTTTATGCGGCTGCATGGCGAAAGAGTTAGCCCGTCAAGGAATGAAGGTGGCGATTTTAAATCGTACCTATGAAAAGGCAGTAAAGGTAACAGACGAGATTAAAATTTTTGGCGGCAAAGCAATCGCCATTGAATGTGATGTACTAAATGTTGAGAGTGTAAAAAGGGCGGAGGAAATTGTCTCTTCTGAATATGGAAGCTGTGACCTATTAATTAATGGGGCAGGCGGAAATCATCCAAAGGGAATCACAACAAAGGAGATTTTTGAGATAAGTGATCTTGAAAAATCTGATTTAACCACCTTTTTTGATATGACCACAGAGGGATTTGGTTATGTTTTTAACCTTAACTTTATTGGTACGTTAATCCCTACTCAAATTTTCACAAAAAAAATGATTCATAATCAAGGATCCATCATAAATATATCTTCAATGAGTGCTCCTAGTCCGATGACAAAGGTTCCAGCATACAGCGCAGCCAAAGCGGCCATCGAAAACTTTACTCAATGGCTTGCCGTTCATTTTGCTGAGGCTGGTATCCGAGTAAATGCGATTGCACCTGGCTTTTTCTTAACCGAACAAAATCGGGCATTGTTAACGAATCCAGATGGGACCAATACAGAAAGAACCAATAAAATCATCGCCCATACACCGATGAGACGATTAGGAAAACCTGAGGATTTACTTGGGACGCTGCTATGGCTTGCTGATAAGGAGGCAAGCGGATTCGTCACAGGGATAAGCGTGCCCGTCGATGGCGGATTTATGTCTTATTCAGGTGTTTAGGAATCAAGAACATACATTTAGAGCAGCAGAGTTATGTATTGAAGCCCAGGAAAAGGCAATCTGGATTGAAACAGCAGACTCTTTACTCGTTTCTAACGAATCTAAACATTAATCGTGATGGAGTTGCCTTTGAAACGGGCAACTCCTCCATAAAATGAAACTATTTTTCGGAAGAAGGTTCAGAATCATGATTACCGTTCAAAATGTCATAGACCAATTAATAGAACAAGTGGATACGCTCGAAAACACGGTAGACACTCTTAAGTATGGTAATCCAAGCATGGAAGTGACAGGCATTGCAACAACGTTTATGGCCACGCAACACGTGATTGAGCAGGCGATAAACCTTGGTGTCAATCTATTGATTACCCATGAAGGTCTATTTTATAGCCATATGGACAATACGGAAATAGCGGCAGAAAGCCAAGTTGTCATTGAAAAGCTCCGGCTTATTGAAGAATCCGGGATTGCTGTCTATCGTTTACACGATTACGTGCATCGCTACAAGCCAGATGGTATTATGGCCGGTCTGATTGAGGCTTTGGAATGGGAATCATACGTGGAAAAGAATCATCCAACATCGACGATCGTAAACATTCCCCCAATGACTGTTAGGGAAATTGCTCAGTACGTAAAAACAAAACTGGGAATGGAGTTTGTACGGACAGCGGGAGAGTTATCGCAAAACTGCACTCGTATTGGTCTGTTAGCAGGCTATCGAGGAGGAGGAGCATTGTCCATTCCGCTGTTTGAGAAAGAGGATCTTGATTTAATTATTTCAGGAGAAGGACCTGAATGGGAGACTCCTGAGTTTGTAAGGGATGCTTCTTATCAAGGAAAACGTAAAGCACTAATCGTACTAGGCCATGCTGAAAGTGAAGCACCTGGTATGAAGTATCTGGCAGCATGGATGAAAACAATATTCGCTGATATCCCTGTTCATTTTATATCTGAAAAGCCTCTGTTCCAATTAGTCTAAAACTACTGATAATAAAGGATAATAATAATGTAAATAGATTAATGAAAAAGTTAAGAATTATATCTGAAACCGCTTGCACCTATATAGTTGTGATGTTAAAATAGTGATAACATAGTTCGTGTGGTGAACAAACTATCTAAGTATTTCAATACCTAGTAAAACAAAAGGTAGTAGGATAGTAATAGGTTAAGATAGTTTGTAGGATAAACGAACTATAGGGATGGAATCGTATAGATAAGAATGATTTCAATTTTAGCAGGATCACCCGAATGAAGTTTTAAAATACTAAACCATAGGAGGGAATTTCATTGAAGCAGGTGGTTGAGGTCTCAAAGCAAACACAAGAGCTGCAAGTACCCATTATTACCACTACCAAACGATCTTTGGTACTAAAGGCGCTTAAAAAGGATTGGCAGCTGTATTCTCTGCTTATTTTACCAATCATTTATCTGGTGATATTCAAATACATACCGATGATTGGTAATATTATTGCCTTTAGAAGATTCATCCCTGGCGGAAATATTTTTGGTGAAGAATGGGTTGGGTTTCGTTACATACAGATGTTTATTGGAGATGCTACCTTCTGGCATGTGTTTAAAAACACCCTTATCATGAGCAGTTTAACCTTACTTGTTTGTTTCCCGGCTCCAATTATTATTGCATTATTATTAAATGAAGTGAAATCGAAGAAATTCAAAAAGTTTGTTCAAACGGCATCTTATTTACCTCACTTCCTATCAATCGTTATTATAAGTGGGATGATCTTACAATTAACGGCTACAAACGGAGCTCTTAATTCTTTGATTGAGTTCTTTGGAGGGAAACCAATCCTGTTTATGCAGGATGCAAAGTGGTTTAGACCTATCTATGTTGGCTCGGAAGCCTGGCAAACGATGGGATGGGGAGCAATTCTGTATTTAGCGGCACTTACAAATATAGACGAATCCTTGTATGAAGCAGCCAAAATGGATGGAGCAAATCGATGGAAACAAACCATTCACGTTACCATTCCTGGAATTCTTCCTACAATTATTACTCTATTAATCTTAAATATTGGAAGTATCATGGCAGTAGGATTTGAAAAAGTATTATTACTATATAATCCTTTAAACTATGAAACTTCGGATGTTATTTCTACCTATCTATTCCGTGTCGGTTTACAATCCAGCAACTTTAGTTATGCGACAGCAATAGGGTTGTTTGAATCAATTATTGGCCTGATCTTAGTATATTCAACTAATTTCCTTTCAAAAAAATACACAGATAACGGTCTGTGGTAAGGGTGGAAAAATATGAAGGAGACTAAATCATATAAAGTTTTTAAAGTGGTTAACGTCATCATCTTATTACTGATAGTATATATTACCTTGTTTCCATTTCTGAATGTTGTGGCCCAGTCCTTCAGCGGCAGAGCACAAATAGAAGCTGGACAAGTAACTCTGATTCCAAAAGGTTTTAACGTTACCACTTACAAAACGATTCTGCATGATAAGACTTTCTGGACTAGCTATAGAAATACCATCGTTTATACGGTTGTTGCAACCTTTATCTCAATTGTTATGACGACCATGTTTGCCTATGTATTATCTAAAAAGCGCCTTATGGGCAGGAAGTTCTTTACATCCTTGGCGATTTTCACGATGTTTTTCAATGGCGGATTAATTCCTAACTATATACTGATAAAAACACTTGGTATGACAAATACCATCTGGGCCATGGTGATTCCAGGAGCGATTAGTATTTTCAATATGTTAATTATGAAATCATTTTTTGAAGGTATGCCGGAAGAACTGGAAGAAGCTGCTTCCATTGACGGATCTACTACTTATGGAACACTTGTAAAAATTATTTTGCCATTATCGAAGCCGATCTTAGCAACAATGGTGCTGTTCTATGCGGTAGGAAACTGGAATTCATGGTTTGGGGCATTTCTCTATTTGGATAAGTCAGACATGTTCCCAGTCACTCTTTACTTGAGAAATCTTTTGGCGGGTGCCACTTCGGGGCAATCGGCAGGTGCAACTGCTGCAGATGATTTGACACAAATTGGCGCTAATATTAAAGCGGTAACAATGGTATTAACAGTGCTGCCAATTTTAATGGTTTATCCGTTTGTTCAAAAGTATTTTGTATCCGGTATCATGCTTGGATCCGTCAAACAATAACGATTAGCTTCATTCTTGTTAAGCAATAATCTGAATGTAACTTAGAAATAAGTTCATTATAAAACATCAAAAATGGGGGAACTGCAATGGCAAAGATATTAAAAAAGCTAGTCTTTTTAGTTGCAATCGTTACGGCTATCAGTAGTTTATTAGCTGGTTGCTCAAGTAATAAAAGCACTAGCTCAACGGCTTCGGTTAAAGGCGATGGAATGAAGGACTATGCGGTTGGGAAAACATTTAAAGCTGCAAAGCCGCTTACCTTTACCACCATGTATAATGATGCAGCATGGTATGCTTTTAAAAAGGATTGGCTGCTATGGGACGAAATCACAAAGAGAACGAATGTTACGTTAAAGCAAACGGTTGTTCCAATGAGTGATTATGGTCAAAAAAGAAGTTTATTGATTAGTTCTGGGGATGCTCCGTTAATTATCCCGAAAACGTATCCTGGTGAGGAGTCTCCATTCGTTTCATCGGGTGCTATTTTACCAATCAGTGATTATGTAAAATACATGCCTAACTTCGAGGATAAAGTGAAAAAATGGAAGTTGCAGCCTGAATTAGACCGCCTAAAACAAGCGGATGGAAAATATTATGTGCTCCCTGGCTTGCATGAAGAAGTATGGCCAGATTATACATTAGCCATTAGAACAGATATTTTCGAAAAGAATAATATCGCCATTCCAAAAACATGGGATGAATTTGAAGCAGCATTAAAACAATTAAAAGAAATTTATCCAGATGTTACCCCATTCTCTGATCGCTGGAGTACATCAGGAGCAGCAAGTCCACTAGGTGCATTACTGCAATATGCAGCTCCTACATTTGGAACTGTTGGCGGCTGGGGTACAACAAACTATATTAAATTCGATCAAGATAAAGATAAGTTCATTTTTGCAGGTGCAACAGAAAACTACAAACAGATGCTTCAGTACTTTAACGGACTTATAAAAGAAGGCTTGATGGACAAAGAAAGCTTGTCACAAAGTGATGACACAGCGAAGGAAAAATTTGTCTCTGGTAAATCATTTGTTATTAGTTCCAACTCACAAGAAATTGTAGCTATGCGCGATTCGATGAATAAAACACTAGGGGAAGGCAAGTTCTCTATCGCTAAAATTGATGTCCCTGGAGGTCCTAAAGGGAATGTCATTGCTGGATCAAGATTAGAAAACGGATTGATGATTAATGCAAAAGCGAAGGATGACCCGAACTTTAAAGAATTACTGCAATTTGTAGATTGGTTATGGTATAGCGATGAAGGTCAAGAATTAGCTAAATGGGGCGTTGAAGGAACAACCTATAAGAAGGAAAATGGCAAACGCGTTCTTATGCCAGACATTAACTTCCTTGGGTTAAATCCAGCTGGTAAGAAAGATTTACGTGTGGACTATGGATTCGGAACTGGGACATTCGCTTATGGTGGAACAACCGATTTACTTCAATCCACAATGAGTGATGAAGAAATTAAATTCCAGGATAGCATGCATAAGAATAAGGAAGTATTGCCGGCAGATCCTCCATATCCAATGGAGTCAGTTGATCAAGAACAAGCTACACTTCTTTCCACACCATTAACGGATATGGTAAAACAAAATACTGCGAAGTTTATTTTAGGTACGCGTTCATTCTCTGAGTGGGATGCCTATGTATCTGAATTAAAAGCAAAAGGTATGGACAAGTACGTTGATTTAGTAAATAAAGCCTATAAAGAATATAAAAAGAAAAATAAGTAAGTAGAATAGTGATTGTGATAACTGCCTGTCTATCACCGTGATTTTACTAGAATAGCAGGCAGTTATTCCAAAGCGATAAACTGTAAATGGAAAAGGAGATGGTTGTGGAGAGAGCGGGGACGTCTCACATTCACAGCCATTTTTCTCTATAAGAGTTATGAGAGATATCACAATCTAACTGAATTGATGGGTGGATTTTCTATGAAAAAAAGAGATTTTGGTGAAGGAATTTTATTTTCATTAACCAACCATATTTATTGGCTTTTAATGACTAATATTTATTTTGTTATCAGTAACGCCATATTCTTATTCTTTTTTATGACATTAAAACCGACTTTTTCAAATATCACCATTTATTTTCTCGCGCTTACTCTGACTGGTCCTTCTTTATCAGCCCTTTTTTATTCAATTGGAAAACTCATCCGAGAGAAGGAACTTTCTCCATTAAGAGATTTCCTCCACGGATATAAGATAAATTTTAAAGATACCATGAAGTTTTGGCTGCCGCTGCTTCTAGTCCTATATATCCTTTTTATCGACCTGCAATACTTTAATTCAAATCCATCCGTGACTCATCACATTCTATCGGTCATTTTTTTCATAGGTATTTTGATCACGATGATTATCATGATGAATTCATTTTTAATTAATGCAGGTTTTAAATTTAGATTAAAAGATATTTGTAAACTGTCCATTTATTACAGTTTCAAAAAAGTAAAGGTAACCTTTGGAAATATAGGTATCATTATCATTTCGTTATTTCTGACCACGATTACCTCGAATTTTTTCATTGTGTTTATGGCCAGCGTTATTTGTTATGTATTTTTATTGAATAGCAGGGACCTCTTAGAAGATATTAAATTGAACTTCTGTAAACCGCATGAGAATACAAACTAAAAGTTATCTAAATGAACGGAGGAATTTTACATGAAGATGGGATTTCGCTGGTATGGTGAGGGGAATGATTCCGTAACCCTAAATCATATTAAACAAATACCTGGCGTGGAAACGATCGTTTGGGCTCTTCACGACATGCAGGCCGGCGTGGAATGGCCAATGGATCGAATTTTAGAAGTTAAACGACATGCTGATCAGTACGGATTTAATATTGATGTCGTTGAGAGCGTTAATGTACACGAGGATATTAAATTAGGCCTCGCTTCTCGTGATCAATACATAGAAAACTATAAAAAGACCATTGAAAAACTGGCTAAAGTGGGAGTAAAGGTCATATGTTATAACTTTATGCCGGTCTTTGATTGGATAAGGACAGATTTATATAAAGCCCATGAAGATGGTTCTACTGCCCTTTTCTATGAAACTGCAAAAGTGGATGATATCGACCCAATGGAATTGGTGAATAAAATTGCAGGGAATCCTGACTTTACAATGCCAGGCTGGGAGCCAGAGCGCTTAGAAAATATTACAACTTTATTTGAAGCTTATAAGAATGTAACAGAAGAAGATTTATTCAATCATTTGCAGTACTTTCTTGAAGCTATTATTCCAGTGGCGGAAGAACATGATATCAAAATGGCAATTCATCCGGATGATCCGCCATGGTCTGTATTTGGCTTACCACGGATTGTAACCAACCAGGAAAATATTCGACGTATTTTAAAGCTAGTTGATAGTCCATATAATGGTGTCACACTATGCAGCGGGGCATTAGGTTCAAGCCGAAGCAACGATGTTGTTGCGATGGTAAGAGAATTTGCCGAACGGATTCCATTTGCCCATGTACGCAATGTAAAAATCTATGATAATGGGGATTTTATTGAAACATCTCACCGGACAGAAGATGGTACAGTGGATATTGTTGGAATCATGAAAGCCTATCATGACAGCGGATTCAAAGGATATATCAGGCCGGATCATGGCAGACATATCTGGGATGAACAATGCCGTCCCGGCTATGGTTTGTATGATCGTGCCCTTGGCATTATGTATCTATTAGGGACTTGGGATGCATTTAATCGATAAATAATAGAGTAAATTACCTTCACCTATTTAGCAATTAGATGATTGAAAATGGAGGATAACCAAAATGAATAGCATAATCGAAACTACCACAACCGTACAAAACAAAGTCAATCATAAAGAAAGTTATGCGGCATGGCTGCAGTATACAAAAATTGATCATGCAGAGGTGGCTGAAGAATATCGTAAATGGGCTGGGAATATTAATAGTCTGGCAGGTTCTGCCGTGATAGATTCGGCGCTAAATGAGCTGAATGCTGCTTTTTCTTCTATGCTGGACATTCAACCTCAAATCTCATTGGGAACCAAACCAAACTATAGGATTTTATTAGCAACAAAGAAAGAATCTAATATGCTGGATGCTAACATTGACGTTGATTTTGATCAAGTCAATGAGGATGGATATATCATCAAATCAGTAGTCACTAATACTAGCAGCACGATTTTTCTGTTAGGGAAAAGAGATGTCGGGGTATTATACGCTGCTTATCATCTTTTAAGATTGATGCAGAACAGAGAATCAATAAATAATTTAAACATCGTGGAATCTCCTAAAAATCAATTAAGAATGATTAACCAGTGGGATAACATGGATGGCAGCATTGAACGAGGTTATGCAGGGCAATCTATTTTCTACAAGGACAACCTATTTTCAGAGGAGTTAAATCGGATTCAGGATTATGCAAGATTGTTATCTTCAGTTGGAATCAACGGCATTTCGATTAATAATGTGAATGTACATCAAGTCGAAACCAATTTAATTACGAGCAGCTTACTTCCTAAGGTAGCTGAAGTTGCCAGTATTTTTAGAGCATATGGAATTAAAACATTCCTTAGTATTAATTATGCGAGTACCATTTCGCTCGGTGATTTGGAGACAGCAGATCCATTAGAACCTGAGGTTAAAAAATGGTGGAGAAATAAGGCAGAAGAAATTTATCGCTTTATCCCTGATTTTGGAGGATTCCTCGTAAAAGCAGATTCAGAACACCGTCCAGGACCATTTACTTATAACCGTAACCATGCAGATGGAGCCAATATGCTAGCGGAAGTCTTAGAACCGTTTGGTGGTTTAGTTATATGGAGATGTTTCGTCTATAACTGCCTTCAAGATTGGCGTGATCGCACGACAGACCGTGCAAGGGCAGCTTATGACCACTTTAAACCATTAGACGGAAAGTTCCACGAAAATGTCATCTTGCAAATAAAAAATGGTCCAATGGATTTCCAGGTACGTGAGGCAGTATCCCCATTATTTGGTGCCATGCCGCAAACGAACCAGATGATGGAGTTTCAAGTAACGCAGGAATATACAGGGCAGCAGAGACATCTTTGTTATCTCGTTCCTCAATGGAAGGAAATCCTGGATTTTAAGACATTTGCAAATGGAGAAGAATCACCTGTCAAACATATTGTTGACGGATCAGTTTACCCATACCGCTATTCAGGTATAGCAGCCGTTTCTAATATCGGTAATGATTATAATTGGACGGGACATCCGTTAGCACAAGCGAACCTATATGGCTATGGGCGTTTAACTTGGAATCCAGACCTTGAAGCAGAGACGATTACAAAGGAATGGATTGGTCAAACTTTTGGACAGGATGAACGGGTTAACGAACAAATCAGTCAAATGCTTCTTAAATCTTGGGAAATCTATGAACATTATACCTCACCACTTGGGGTTGGCTGGATGGTAAATCCGCATCATCACTATGGGCCGAATGTCGATGGTTATGAATATTCGGTTTGGGGTACCTATCATTTTGCTGACTGCCACGGCATTGGTGTTGATCGCACCGTAAAAACAGGTACCGGGTACACGGCACAGTATTTTAAAGACAATGCCGACATGTATGAATCACTGGAAACCTGTCCGGATGAATTGTTATTGTTTTTCCACCATGTTCCCTATACCCATAAGTTGAACTCAGGTGTTACAGTGATTCAGCATATTTATAATACTCACTTTCAAGGGGTTCAAGAAGCACAGGAATTAAAAGAGCGATGGACAACATTAGAGGGCAAAATAGACTCCGAACGTTATGAAGATATTTTAACTAGATTAGAAGAACAAGTATCACATTCTAAAGAGTGGCGGGACATCATTAACACTTATTTTTACAGAAAATCGGGCATTGCAGATGAACAAAATAGACCAATCTATTAAGACTATGTGTTAGTGTTTTCTACCTTCATGTCAAAGGTGGAGCTGTAATGGGACTTACTAATAAACAAGGAGCGGTACCGCAAATCAGTTTGCTGAGGTTAACATGGCCAATTTTTATTGAACTATTTCTTCAAGTGATTATGGGCAGCACGGACACGATCATGCTGTCCCATATTTCTGATGATGCAGTAGCCGCAGTTGGGGTATCAAATCAACTTATTTTCTTTACCATCCTCATCTTTAATTTCGTTTCTATGGGCACAGCCGTAGTCCTCTCCCAGTATTTAGGTGCAGGCTTACGTGAACATGCTAAAATTGTAACGACCATGTCAATCAAGCTAAACTTCATCATGGGTTTAATTATTAGTATCATCATGGTCATTTTTAAAGGCGAATTTTTGGCATTTTTTCATCTCCCCGAACACCTTGCTGGTTTAGGAAAGCAGTATCTTTCCATTGTTGGAGGAACTCTTTTTATACAGGCATTATTGCAGACGGTATCCTCCATTTTAAGGGCGAATGGCTACACGCGAGATGCGATGTTTGTTTCTATGTTCATGAACGTGGTTCATTTAGCGATCAATAGTATTTTGATTTTTGGTTTATTGGGATTCCCTCAACTGGGTGTGAAAGGGACGGCTATCTCAACAGGAATAAGCAGAACAGCGGCCTTATTGGTGATTCTCACGATTATGTATAAAAGGATCCCAATGAATATAAAATTAAAAGATTATCTAACAAATGATGGAACACAAGTAAAAAAAATCTTGAAAATTGGTATTCCGGCTGCTAGTGAACAACTCTGTTACAATGCCAGTCAGCTGATGATCACATCGATGATCGCTATTCTTGGTGCTGCCGCCTTAACCACCCGTGTTTATACACAAAGTGTCAATTCTTATATTGTTTTATTTGGCTTGGCCATGGGGCAGGGAACACAGATTTTAATAGGTTACAAGGTAGGTGCCCGTGATTTTGATGGTGCCTACCGCCAATTATTAAAAAGCTTAAAATACAGCTTTAGTATAACCTTTGCGGTTGCCCTGCTTATTTGCTTCTTCCGGGAATCCCTGCTTTCGATTTTTACAACTAATAAAGAGATTATTTCCATGGGAAGCAAATTATTGTTGTTCTGTTTTATTCTTGAACCGGGGCGAACGTTTAACTTAGTCGTAATTAGTTCCCTCAGAGCCGCTGGTGATACCACTATCTCGGTTAAAATGGCTGTTATCTCCATGTGGGGGATTTGCGTGCCGCTGGCTTACTTCCTAGGAATTCATCTCGGGTTCGGACTGCCGGGTATTTGGATCGCCTTTATTGTTGATGAGTGGGTTAGAGGAATAACCATGTTCTTTAGATGGAAAAGCAGGGCATGGGAGAAAAAAGTCTTAGTTCAAAATCAAATATCACCAACTGCCTAAAAATAATAATCGCCAATTTTGCCCCGTCTTAAAAAGGCGGGTTCTTTTATGGAGACGTATTAAAAAAATAAAAGAATGACTCCCTTAAAATAGTTGGCTAATATTTATAGAAAATACAGCTGTTTGGAAGGAAGATGATTATTAAAAAAAGAATATATAAGCGATGTCCTTTTTTCTTGCACACTTAGTTTGATGGATAAACAAACAGTGCAAACAATTAATAGGGGGAGTATCATGAGGAAAGCACTGCAAGTACCGAATATTCGGTTAGGAGTCTGTTATTACCCAGAGCATTGGCCTGAGGAGCTTTGGGAAGATGATTATAAAAGAATGCGGGAACTGGGTTTTTCAATTGTGAGAATGGCGGAATTTGCCTGGTCCATTTTTGAACCGGAGGAAGGGGAATTTTCATTTGACTTTTTTGACCGAGCTTTAAATCTGGCTGATAAACATGGACTAAAGGTAGTGCTAGGTACCCCAACGGCTACTCCGCCGGCATGGCTGACTCACAAATACCCTGAAGTTTTGAATGTATCCCAAGCAGGGGTTCAATATCAGCATGGCCAAAGGAGGCATTATAATTACAATGCTCCGATTTATCGAGAGCTTTCAGCAAGAATTGTTAAAAATATGGCCGAGCATTACAAGGATCATCCGGCAGTTATCGGCTGGCAGATTGATAATGAACTAAACTGTGAGATCAACGTGTTTTATTCGGAGGCTGACCATAAGGCCTTTCGTGCCTGGCTGCAAACGAAATATGGGACGTTAGAGCAGCTCAATAAAGCATGGGGAACTGTCTTTTGGAATCAAACCTTTACGGAGTGGGAGCAAGTTTCCTTAACCAGGCCGACTGTTAGTGATTCACCAAACCCTCATCAGGCATTAGACGAAAAACGTTTTATTTCAGATAGTGCGATCTCATTTGCTTCATTACAAGCGGAACTATTAAGAGAATTGGCACCCAATCAGTGGGTAACAACGAATGGTCTTTTTGGTCATTTGGATAATCATAGAATGACCGAAGAGCTTCTTGATTTTATTGCCTACGATTCCTATCCAAACTTCAGTACCATTTACCCGGATAAGGGGGAGAAACCACTGCTTGATAGGAAGTGGAGCTGGAATTTAAGCACGGTACGAAGCATTTCCCCAACTTTTGCTGTGTTTGAACAACAATCAGGCCCGGGCGGATGGGTGAATCGAATGGAACAGCCTTCTCCTAAGCCAGGTCAAATGAGATTATGGACGTATCAATCGATCGCGCATGGAGCAGATATGGTGCTTTATTTCCGCTGGAGAACAGCTGCATTTGGAACTGAGATCTACTGGCATGGTATCAATGATTACCACAACCGTCCGAATCGGCGTGTGGAAGAGGCCGGAATAGTAGGGAAAGAGATTAATAGCATTGGTGAACAGGTAGCCGGAGCAGTTTTTAAGGCTGAAGCAGCTATTCTTAAAGATTATGATAATGAATGGGATGGAGAATTGGATCATTGGCATGGACCCTTTGAGCAGGAAAGTATTTCAGCATGGGTGAAAGCATTTCAATACAACCATATTCCCGTAGACGCTTTATATATAAATTCAACTACGAATGTGAAGGAACTGCTCAACTATAAGCTGTTAATTTATCCGCATCCAACTATTTTAACAGAAGAAACAGCCAATCTCTTGAAAGAATACGTTCATCAAGGCGGACAGCTCATCTTTGGTGCCCGTACTGGCTATAAAAATGAGGATGGTCGCTGCAATATGATGCCTTTTCCGGGTCATGTAAGTGAGCTTTGCGGTGTAACGGTTGAAGACTTTACACTAGTTGGACCTCATCAAACAGCACCCGAAATAGTTATGAAAGATGGAGAATCCAAAGAGTTTTCTTCTGTTAGTTTTAATGAAGTACTAAAGCTTGAAAGTGCTCAGGCAGAGGTCCTAGCTGTTTATAAAAATAGCTATATGGCTGAAAAACCAGCGCTTGTTAAACATGCTTTCGGCAATGGTTTTGCTTATTATTATGGCGGCGTTTTCAGCCTGCAATCAGCCGAGGAGCTGATGAAAGCAGCCGGTGTGACACAGCCTGTCGATTGGATCAAGCTGCCTGAAAAAGTGGAATTAGCGATCCGCGAACATCAAAATGGGGAAAAATACGTGTTTCTTTTGAATTATGCAGACACGCCTCAGGAAGTACATTTGGCAAAAGAGGCTAAAGAGCTTCTGTCTGGAGCCAAATTAAAAGACAAAGTCACGATGCAGCCGTTTGGTGTGTTCATTATTCTTCAAGAACGTTAAAAAAAGGAGGAAGATAGGATGAAAAGGAAACTTCGATGGGGTGTGTTAGGATGTGCAAATATTGCCATCCATTCAGTTATTCCTGGCATTAAAGGATCAGAAACTAGTGAAGTACTGGCGATTGCCAGCCGTGGATTGGAAAAGGCTAAAAAGACTGCTGGTGAACTGGATATTGAAAGAGCTTATGGAAGTTATGAGGAACTGTTGCAGGATCCTGATATAGATGTTGTATACATTCCGCTGCCAAATCATCTCCATAAAGATTGGACCATTAAAGCAGCAGAAGCTGGTAAGCATGTTTTATGTGAAAAGCCTCTTGCTCTCAATCAGGAAGAAGCGGAACAGATGGTTCGTGCATGTAGAGAGGCGGGGGTAAAGCTGGCGGAAGCGTTCATGTATCGTTATCACCCCCGCTATGAAAGAATGAAAGAAATTCTAAAATCCGGTGAAATTGGAACGATTCGCGCACTACACGGCACCTTTACCTTTAATAATGCCGAAGACAAAGACAATGTCCGCTATCGTGCTGAATGGGGCGGAGGTTCCATCTATGATGTCGGCTGTTATCCAATTAGTGCAGCACGATTTTTGCTGGAGCAGGAACCAGAAGCGGTTACCGTTCAAGGCTTTTTCTCATCTGAACATGACAATGTCGACATGATGGCTACAGGTTTAATCGAATTCCCCAATCAACTTGGTGTAACGTTTATGTGCGGCATGTGGGCTAATTTTCAAAACACATTGCAAATCGTGGGAACAAAAGGGAAGATCGATGTTCCAAACGCATTTATAGTGAATTCCAATTTAGGGGGAAGCTTTACAGTAACTGTAGATGGAGAGACACGGACCGAACCTGTTGAGGAGCTTAACCAGTATACAGTTCAGGTGGATGAATTTGCCAAAAGTATCCTTGAAGGGACACCGCTCCGTTTCCCGCTGGAGGATTCCATTCGCAATATGAAAGTCATAGATGCATGTTTAGCATCTGCGAGAGACAAAAAGCGGATTTTAGTTCATAAATAATAGGGATTAACCCGATAGAAGGAGATAATCAGCGATGAAGAAAATTAGGGTGGAAGGGCTTGATAAATCTTGTTCTCAAATCGTTATTGGTTCGATGATGTTTACTCCTGAAAATATGAAACTGACAAATACGCTTTTGGATGCCTATGTAGAGGCTGGGGGAAATACCATTGATACAGCGCATGTTTATCAAAATGGCAACAGTGAAAAAGCTGTGGGAAAATGGTTGAAAGGGACCGTGAAACGAAAAGATATTGTGATTTTGGATAAAGGTGCCCACCCTGACAGTAACGGGCCGCGTGTCACGCCTACTGATATCAAACAGGACCTTTATGAGAGCCTGGAACGTTTGCAAGTAGATTTTATCGACATTTACATGCTTCATCGTGACAATCCAGAAATACCAGTCGAGGTCATCATCGATGCGTTAAATGAACATAAAAAAGCGGGATTGATTGGAGTATTAGGCGTTTCGAACTGGACAAACAAGCGGATTGAAGAGGCAAATAAATATGCCGCAGAAAACGGGCTTTCAGGCTTTGTTGTCAACAGCCCCAATCTAAGCCTGGCTAAACCGAATGAACCTAGATGGGCGGGATGCATCTCGGTAGATAAGGAAAGCTTGCAATGGCATGAGAAAAATCAATTTCCGCTTTTTTCCTGGTCTTCCCAAGCGGGCGGATTTTTCTCGGGGCGCTATTCTCCAAGTCAAAACGATGACCCGGATATGGTTCGTGTTTATTATAGCGAAGCTAATTGGAAGCGATATCAAAGAGCGCAGGAGCTTGCGAAGGATAAAGGGGTCACCCCAATCCAAATTGCCTTAGCCTATGTACTCAATCAGCCTTTTTCGACTTGTGCACTAATTGGTCCAATGACAACAGAAGAATTACACTCAAGTATGCGGGCAGTCGATATTGAGTTAAGCCAGGCGGAAATCAAATGGCTTGATTTACAAGAGTAGGTTGAAAAAATAAACGACACGAGCAGCCTAATTATTAAGGAGGGAATTAAAATGGAATATACTGCATTAGGAAGAACAGGATTGAAAGTTAGCCGGCTATGTCTTGGAACTATGAATTTTGGTGTAGATACGGAAGAAAAGGAAGCATTTCGAATCATGGATACGGCATTGGATGCAGGAATTAACTTTTTTGACACGGCCAATGTTTACGGCTGGGGAGAAAATGCCGGAAGAACAGAGGAAATTATTGGCCGCTGGTTTGCTCAGGGAAGCGGCCGCAGAGATAGAGTCGTCCTTGCCACAAAAGTATATGGAGAGATGCATAATCAGCTAGAGGGCCCGAACAATACTCCAGGATTATCCGCATTTAAGATTCGCCGGCACTTGGAGGATTCACTGCGCCGTCTCCAAACCGATCATATTGAACTCTATCAAATGCACCATGTTGATTGGAATGTTAGTTGGGCGGAAATTTGGGCGGCATTCGAACTCACTGTTCAGCAAGGAAAAGCCGGATATATCGGGGCAAGCAATTTTCCAGGCTGGAAACTGATGGAAGCCCAAAAAGAAGCTGACTCACGCCATTTCCTTGGGCTGATTTCTGAACAGCATAAATATAATTTAAATTGCCGTCTTCCAGAATTGGAAGTGTTACCTGCCGCACAGCATTTAGGGATTGGAGTGATTCCTTGGAGCCCGCTTGATGGTGGATTGTTGGGAGGAAATGCTTTAAAGAATCAGCCTGGAACAAGAAGCGGCAGAGACACTGCTAGAATCGAAAAGCACAGAATTCAATTAGAACAATTTTCTGGTCTTTGTAAGGAACTGGGAGAAAAAGAAGATACAGTGGCGTTAGCATGGCTGCTTGCAAATCCTGCAGTAACTGCGCCTATTATTGGCTGCCGGACAATGGAGCAATTTGAGCAATCGCTCCGCGCAGTTGAAGTAGTATTGAATGAAGAAGTAATGAACCGTTTAGATGAAATATTCCCTGGACCAGGGGGACGGGCACCAGAAGCATATGCTTGGTAATCATTGATTAGTACAAGGAATGGATGGAATCTTTTAATGGGCCGTTTTAAAAGCTGTGCTTAATCTAGTTTTTGGACACGGTCCATTAAAGGTTTTATTTTTTCAAAAAACTTAGTTTGTTGAATGCGCAAACAAAGTTAGTAGTGATATAATAAAATTGATAATTTAATAAACGCAGTGATTAATAAACTTAGGAGGAGATTGTTGTGCCATTCGTTATGAATCCGATTTTGCCAGGGTTCAACCCGGATCCATCGATTGTAAGAGTCGAAGATGATTATTATATAGCCACTTCCACGTTTGAATGGTTTCCCGGCGTACAAATCCATCATTCACGGGATTTAAAGAATTGGAGATTACTAACCCATCCATTAACACGTAAAAGTCAACTGGACATGCTTGGAAATCCTGATTCAGGAGGAGCATGGGCTCCATGCTTGAGCTATGATAATGGAACATTTTACTTAATCTACACAGATGTGAAGAGTCATATTGGACCATTTAAGGATACTCACAACTATCTCATTACTGCTACCGATATTATGGGCCCATGGTCCGAACCTGTTTATTTAAATAGCAGCGGGTTTGATCCATCCCTTTTTCATGATGATGATGGAAGAAAGTGGCTTGTCAATATGGTCTGGGATCACCGAAAAAATAAAAATTCGTTTGGCGGCATCTTGCTTCAGGAATATTCCCCTGAAGAGAAGAAATTAATCGGACCGATCCATAATATTTTTAAAGGAACAAAATTAGGATTAACAGAAGCCCCTCATGTATATAAGCACAATGACTATTATTATTTGATGACTGCCGAAGGCGGGACTAGATATGAGCATGCGGTCACAGTGGCCCGTTCCAAGTCATTATATGGACCTTACGAGGTTGACCCAGCAGGACCGATTTTGACTTCGTCTGGCAAACCGGAGCTTGAACTTCAAAAGGCGGGGCATGCCAGCATTGTCCATACACAAAATGATGAGTTGTATTTAGTCCATCTAACAGGACGCCCCTTAAAGCCTTCGATGAACTGTAATCTTGGCAGGGAGACAGCGATTCAAAAAGGGGTTTGGACTGAAGATGGATGGCTCAGGCTTGCAAATGGAACTAATAGTCCGGAGGCAAAAGTGGAACTTCCTTCATTTCCTGAATGCCCTTTTGAAAGAGAGCCTGAAACCGATCATTTCGATGCGGAAGAACTAAGTATTCATTTTAGTTCCCTTCGAGTACCATTTACAGAAGAATGGGTTTCCGTCAAAGAGAGACCAGGTTATTTAAGACTAAAAGGAAGAGAATCGTTTAGTTCTTCACATCGACAAAGCTTGATCGCCCGCAGACAGCAGGCCTTTTCGGTAACAGCTGAGACTGTTGTCGAATTTGAACCAGACACCTTCCAGCAGATGGCTGGACTTGTTTACTATTACAACAGTCGAAATTACTACTATCTATGGATAAGTCATGACGAAGAACTAGGCAAATGCATTGGCATTATGGCGAGTGACCAAGGGGTATATACAGAGCCGCTTGATACTCCAATCTCAATAGAAGGTTGGAACCAAGTATACTTAAAAGCCGATCTTCATTATGAGGAGCTTCAATTCTTCTTTTCTGAAGACGGTTTCAATTGGACTGAAATCGGACCAGTCTTAGATGCCAGCAAGATTTCTGATGATCATGTGGAACTTAAAAAGGGTGGTACATTACTCGACCAAGGTTTCACAGGCGCATTTATTGGCTTATGTGCCCAAGATTTAAGCGGCAGGAAGAAACCAGCTGATTTTGACTATTTTACCTACCGTGAACGAGATGAAAAATAAACTCACTAGTGAGAAAGGACATAAGAACATGACTACAGGTTTAATGGATGCGGCCGTGATGGCAAAGCCACTTGAGATTGAAGTCAAACAAATCAGCATTCCGGAGCCCAAGGAAGATGAAGCATTAATCAAAGTGTATTGTATTGGTGTCTGTGGTTCAGATGTCCATTACTATGAACATGGAAAAATTGGCCGTTATGTGGTAAAAGAGCCTATTATTTTAGGACATGAATTAGCCGGAGAAGTTGTAAAGGCAGGAGAATCTGTTTCCAATGTATCTGTGGGCGACCGAGTAGCAGTAGAACCAGGGGTAACTTGTGGCAGATGTGATTATTGTAAGTCGGGTAGATACAATTTATGCCCCGATGTTGTGTTTTTGGCTACACCGCCAGTGGATGGTGCATGGGCGGAGTATATCACGATTCGAAGCGATATGCTGTTTAAATTGCCGGATACCATGAGTTATGAGGAAGGTGCCTTGCTTGAGCCGTTATCAGTAGGGTTTCATGCGATGAATCGTGGAAAGGTGACACAAGCAGACCGCGTATTTATTAGCGGACTCGGTCCGATTGGCTTACTAGCCATACAGGCAGCTAAAATGTTTGGTGTTACGGAGATTTATGCTAGTGATGTGGTTCCTTTCCGTAGAGAACTTGCTTTGGAAATGGGAGTAACGGATGTCATTGATCCACTTAATGAAAACGTGAAAGAGCGGCTTGAAGAACTAACTGCTGGAAAAGGTATTACCGTCGTGGTGGAATCATCGGGTAATCAAAGGGCTATCTCGGATACCGTAAAAGTGGTTAATCGGGGCGGAAGAATTGTTTTCGTTGGAATGCCAATCACAAATGAAATTCCTCTTGATATTAATCAGGTAATTGATGGAGAAATTGATGTTTATGGCCTCTTCCGTTATGCCAACACCTATCCTGCTGCCATTCAGGCACTAGGCAAATCTGATTGTGATATTGAAAAGGTGATTACACATAAGTATGCGCTAAGTGACATCAAGGAAGCCGTGGAGATGGCTAGGACACAAAAAGACACCAGCATTAAGATTATGATCTACCCGGATAAGAAAAATGTATAGGCAGCTGTAATCAATTAACTATCTGAAATGAGGGGATTTTTTGGCAAATAGTGATCAAGTAACAGAGAATAATATACTCGGTACGAATGTAATTGCTCAAATTGGAATTCTTGTTCATGATATTGAAAAAACCAGTCAAGCGTATGCGGATTTCTTTGGTGTGGAAAATCCGGGCTGGAATCTTACTGACACGGTGGATAAAGCTGAGACTGAATATAACGGGAATTCAACCGAAGCACGTGCCAAACTTGCCTTCTTTGATATGGGTTCACTTCAATTAGAACTAATTGAACCAGATCAGCATCCAAGTACATGGAGAGAATATCTCGATGAGCATGGTGAAGGTCCGCATCATATTGCTTTCATTATAAAAGGAATGAAAGAAAAAATTACGTTAATGGAAAGAAACCAAATGCCATTAATGCAAAAGGGCGAGTACACCGGAGGAAGGTATGCATACATGGATACCTTTAAGGATTTGAAAATTATTTTAGAGCTATTAGAAAATGACAATTAAACAAGAGACTTTCTACTAAATTTCATAGGCTGGTGATTGAATATGCGGATTTTAGTTACAGGTGCAAATCGAGGCTTAGGGCTTTCGCTCGCCAAATTAGGGGCAGAAAAAGGACACCATATTGTTGCAGGAGTTAGAGATCCAGAACAAGGAAAAGAAAAATTATCTGATCTTGAATTCTCAAAGTCTATTACCATTGTTCCGTTAGATGTGACAAAGGAAGATTCTGTTAGCCAAGCTGCCAATTTTGTAAAAGAGCAGTTTGGAACCATTGACGCCATTATTAATAATGCTGGAATCCTGTTGGGACGGGATAAAAAAATAGAAGATTTAGACCTGGATGAAGTTCAAGTATCCTTTGATATCAATCTGTTTGGTCCGATGAGAGTCGTCAAACATTTTCTTCCTTTATTGCTATTGGGCGACAGTTCATCGATCATCAATATTTCTTCTGAAGCCGGAAGTATTGAAAACGCTTATGGTGGAGATTATGCGTATGCCGCATCTAAAACAGCCCTAAATATGTTTTCTCAACAATTGAGTCAATATGTGAATGGGAAAAACATTCAGGTTTATGCTGTTCATCCAGGATGGATCCAGACCGATATGGGTGGTATAAATGCCCCAGGAAATCCTGATGATACAGCAAAAGGAATTTTTGATCTTATTGAACAAAGACCGTCAGTAGAAAGTAAATATGTGTTTATTGATTATAAAGGAAACCCAATGCCCATTTAATTAAAAAAAAATTTGTGAGGGATAGCGAATGGTTAAATTGCTGGCTATTTTAGGAGATTATTATCATCCGGCAGAGTGGGCTAAAGAGTCACTTGAGGCGGCGATTCGATCCAATTTTGGACCTGAAGATGTTCAACTCGTTTTTGGTTCCTATGAAACATTAAAAGATGAGCTTTTAGATCAGCCAGATGGAGTGATTCTTTTTAAGGAGAATCGCTTAAATCCCAACGATGAAATAGTAGAGAATTGGCTGAACGAGGAACTTGATTCAGAGATTACTAGGTATGTATCTAATGGCGGAGGCTGGTTGGCTTGGCACTCTGGATTAGCGTCCTATTCTTCTGAAAGCGGCTACACCAGGATGTTAAGAGGTTCATTTCTTTATCATCCGGAAAAGCATCAGATCGTCCAATATACTGGCGTAGAAAAAGAATCATTCCTCCCGGGTCCTTCTTTCTTTGAATTTTCGGATGAACATTATTTCGTCCAGTGTGATGAGGCAAATACCAATGTCTTTTTACGATCGGAATCGATTGATGGCCAAGCTGTGGCGGGATGGTCACATTCTTTTGGAGAGGGAAGGGTATGTTGTTTAACACCCGCTCACACTAAACAGGGTCTTATGAATCAAGAATTTTTGAACGTTTTGGGAAGCTGTATCAATTGGATTATATCTAAGTAAGCTGCTGAAAACTAGTTAATAAGTGACATAGAGCTGGCAATTGAGTCAGCTCTCTTTAAAAACAAATCTAGCAATATCAGGGAATACAAGTCAGAGGTGAGTAAAAATTACATGAATAAAAAAGTGCTTTTTAATGATGGCTGGGAATTTACAAAGAGCGGCCTGGACGTGACGGATACTGCCGGTTTAACATTTGAACCGATCGATCTGCCCCATGATTGGCTTATCTATAATACCAGAAATCTTTATGAAAACAGTATAGGATGGTATCGAAAGAGATTTACCTATTCCAAAGAAGATAGGCAGGTTCTCTTGTGTTTTGACGGGGTCTATATGGATTCTTCCCTTTATGTAAATCAACAGTTTGCAGGAGAATGGAAATACGGATATTCATCCTTTGAACATGAGATCACAGACACTCTCGTGGAAGGGGAAAATGAAATTCTCGTCAAAGTCGTGCATCAAAGTCCGAATAGCAGATGGTATTCGGGGGCCGGAATTTACCGGAATGTCTGGCTAAAAACAAGAGATGTGAACCATATTGTAACGGATGGAATTTACGTAACCATAAAACAAAATGATGATGGCTGGAAGGTTGAAGTTGATACAGAAATCAACCTCTGTGATGATGCGGAGCTCTCACATACTATTATGTATAAGGATACAATCCTTGCTATTTCTTCAGAAAAAATTGAAACAGGAAGTAACTCCAGTTTACATAATAAACAAAGGGTGTTTGTAGAAAATCCGGCTGTTTGGTGTACAGACGAGCCTAATCTTTATCAGTTGGTCACTCAATTAAAGCTAGCCGGGACTAATCAAGAAATAGAATCCGTTTCTCAGAATATTGGATTTCGTACGATTACCCTTGACCCCGCTCAAGGTTTTAAACTAAATGGTAAACGGATGAAATTAAATGGAGTTTGTGAGCATCATGATTTAGGGGCCTTAGGAGCCGCATTTAATAAAACTGCCTTAAAAAGAAGATTTAAGATATTAAAAGAAATGGGCGTCAATGCGGTCCGAACCGCTCACAATATGCCGGCAAAAGAACTGATGGACTTAGCTGATGAGATGGGGTTCCTGATTGTCTCGGAAGCTTTTGATATGTGGGAAAGAACTAAAACAACTTATGATTACGCAAGATTTTTTAAAGATTGGGCGGCTATTGATGTAAAAAGCTGGGTCAGGCGTGACCGAAATCATCCGAGTCTCTTAATGTGGAGTATTGGAAATGAAATTTATGATACCCATGCGGACGAAAGAGGTCAAGAACTAACTAGAATGCTCATGGATGAAGTACGGAAATATGATCCAAGAGAAAATGCAAAGGTAACCATCGGATCGAACTATATGCCATGGGAGAATGCACAAAAATGTGCAGATATAGTGAAGGTTGCTGGTTATAATTATGCCGAAAAATATTATCAAAAACACCATGAGGAACATCCGGATTGGATCATCTATGGCAGTGAGACTGCCTCTGTCGTTCAAAGCAGGGGAATCTATCATTTCCCATTTAAAAAATCGATACTGGCCGATGATGATGAACAATGTTCTGCCCTTGGAAATAGTTCTACGAGCTGGGGAGCAAAATCCGCAGAAGCCTGCATTCTAGCTGAGAGAGATACACCTTTCTCGCTTGGCCAATTCATTTGGACGGGATTTGATTATATCGGGGAGCCTACACCGTACCATACGAAAAATTCTTATTTTGGTCAGATTGATACGGCTACATTTAAGAAAGATTCCTACTACATATATCAATCAGCATGGACAGACTACAAGACAAAGCCAATGGTTCATATTTTACCTTATTGGGATTTTAATAAAGGACAAATGATTGATGTACGAGTCTGTTCGAATGCACCGAAAATTGAACTTCAATTCAATGGGACAACAATCGGAATCCACGAAACTGACCATGAACATGGGACACAGCTTGTTGGCTGGTGGCAGATTCCATATGAAGAAGGAGAATTAAAAGCAATTGCCTATGATGAAGCAGGAAGCATCATTGCAGCCGATGTAAAGAAATCATTTGGAGATGCAAAAAAAATCAGTTTGCATGCGGATAAGAAACAGCTAATTGCAAATGGTACGGACTTAATTTTTGTCGAAATTAGCATGGAAGATGAGAATGGCACTCCAGTGGAAAATGCCAACAATCGTGTACGAGTGGATGTGACAGGAGCTGGCCGGTTAATTGGTCTTGATAATGGCGACAGTACTGACTTCGACCAGTACAAAGGGGTAAGCAGAAGACTATTCAGCGGTAAATTAATGGCCATTATCGGAGCGACATTAGACCCCGGAGCGATTAAGCTAGAAGTATCCTCCGAAGGTTTAGATAGCCAGAAATTAGAATTTGAATCCCTGCCAATAAAAGAGGGCGTGCTCGAAGGAAGCCCTGCCCATACGAGGAATCGGGACCTGCCGATTGTTATGGGTATGAGCGAAGAGATCCCTCTTCGTAAAATTGAAATCATTAGCGAAGAAGGACAAGTGTTTAATGAATCAAAAAAAGAGATGATCGTACGAGCAAGATTATTCCCGGAAAATACCTCTTACCGTGAAGTTGAGTGGAGCGTAGTCAATGAAACTGGGATTGAGTCGAATATTGCTGTAGTAGAAGCTGTTGGCCGGGAAGCGAAGATTACAGCATTAGGAGACGGGGAATTTCGCGTTCGTTGTACCAGTAAGAACGGTACGGACAAAACGAAACTCATCTCGCAACTGGAGTTTACGGTAGAGGGTCTTGGTACTGCCTATAAAGATCCATATGGTTTTATCTCGGCAGGACTCTATGATTATAGTAAAGGTGAAATAGGTAACGGAAACGAAAGAGGGGTTGCTACTGCAAGAGATGGCGAAACTCAGGTTGGTTTCCGTGGAATTGACTTTGGAGCTTACGGATCAGATACGATAACCATTCCCATTTTTGCATTGTCTAGTGAAGAGTATGCGCTGCAAATTTGGGAAGGAATACCTGATGAGGCGGGCAGTGGGCTGCTGGCGGATGTGATCTATCAAAAAGAATCCAAGTGGAATGTCTATCAAGAAGAAACGTATCGCTTGTCCAAAAGACTTCGAGGCATTACTTCGATTTGTTTTGTCCTGCAAAAGAAGGTCCATATCAAAGGATTTTCTTTTGAAAAGAAAAATAGAGCCTTCGAAACAAATGCGGCTGCAGATTGTGATCACATCTATGGGGATACGTTTACCATAACAAAAAGCTGCGTTGAAGGAATCGGAAATAATGTTTCTCTAGAGTTTGAACAACTGGATTTTACCAGTGAAGGTGCTGCGAAACTTGTGGTTTTTGGCAGGTCGCCAATTGATAAAAATACCATTCATATCCGCTTTGCTAGCGAAGCAGGTGAAACAAATCAACTCGTCGAATTTACGCAATCGGAAAACTATGAAGAGCGAGTTTTTGAATTGGATAAAATCACTGGAATTCAAAAAGTGACCTTTATCTTCCTGCCGGGAAGTAATTTTGATTTCGGCTGGTTCCGTTTTGAGAGGTAGAGTATGACTCACTCAAATTTATTAGTAAGTTATTTTGATGGATGTGGAGGGAAAATGAATGAAGCTTGTACCAGCTCAAAAACTACTATTTATTGGTGATTCCGTAACAGATTGTGAGAGAGCGCAACCTGAAGGAGAAGGGTTATTTGGTGCCCTGGGGAAAGGCTACGTGTCATATGTAGATGCACTGCTGCAGGCTGTGTATCCGGAATTGGGCATCAGAGTGGTTAATAAGGGGATCAGTGGCAATACTGTCCGCGATTTAAAAAACAGATGGCAGGAGGATGTCATTCATCAAGAACCAGATTGGTTATCTATCATGATTGGAATCAATGATGTTTGGCGTCAGTATGATACACCGTTCATTAAAGAATGGCATGTATACCCTGACGAATACGAGGAAACACTCCGGAAATTGGTTACAGAAACGAAGCCGCTGACAAAGGGGCTCGTCCTGATGACTCCTTTTTATATTGAAAGCAATGAACAGGATGGTATGCGGAAAACAATGGACCAATATGGAAAAATTGTCCGAAGGATTGCGGAAGAGACTGGTTGTTTGTTTGTTGATACACAAGCAGCGTTTAATGAAGTATTGAAGGATCTCTATCCTGCAACGATTGCCTGGGATCGTGTTCATCCATCCGCATCAGGACATATGGTATTGGCCAGAGCATTTTTGAAAGAAATCGGGTTTGAGTGGGACCGCTCTTAACCTAATAAATTTTTTAGGAGATGATTGAATGAACTATCGTGAATTAGGAAATACAGGGATCAAGATTAGTGAGGTCAGCTTTGGAACATGGGCGATTGGTGGCTCTTGGGGGAAAACAAGTGACGAAGAGGCCCTAAAATCCCTTGACTATGCAATTGAACAAGGTGTTAACTTCTTTGATACAGCCGATGTTTATGGGGACGGTCATAGTGAAGAACTTTTGGCAAAAGCGACAAAGGGTAAGGAAGATCAAATCCATATAGCAACTAAGTTTTGCCGTAAGGGAGACATATATGATCCGCAAAATTACAGCTATGAAAAAGTAAGTGCTTATTGTGAGGACAGCCTCCGCCGCTTAAATCGGGAAGCGATTGATTTATACCAAATTCATTGCCCAGCCACAGAAATATTGCAGGATGGCAGTGTGTTTCATGTACTTGACCGATTGAAGCAAGAAGGGAAGATCAAGCAATATGGCGTTAGTGTGGAGACGGTAGAAGAAGGACTTATTTGTTTAGAACATCCAAATGTAAAGAGTCTCCAGATTATTTTTAATGTTTTCCGTCAAAAGCCATTAGAAGAATTAATCCCTGAGGCCTACAAAAAAGGGGTGGGACTTCTTGTCAGGTTACCGCTTGCCAGCGGCCTTCTTACAGGGAAATTCACAAGTAATCATGTGTTTGAAGCAGACGACCACCGCCGCTTTAATGAAAATGGTGAGGCCTTCAACGTAGGAGAAACGTTTGCTGGGCTTGGCTTCCGCAAAGGTGTGGAATTAGCTGATCAATTAAAATGGATTGCAGATGGCAGAAAATCAATGGCCAGTGCGGCATTGCGCTGGATTTTAGACCAGAAAGAGATTACTTGTATTATTCCTGGATTTAAAAATATGAAACAAGTCGAGGATAATTTATCAGCCTTGGATACAAAACCATTCTATGAAGAAGAAATGCAAAAGCTCCTTCACTTTTACCAGGAAAAAGTGAAGGATTCTATTAGAGGCCCTTATTAATAGTTCAGTCTCTAATGGGGGGGTCAATAGCCGTTATTAACGACCAAGCTAGCGAAAAAAGAGTGCTGAGGGTAGTCAATATAACCTAATAAAATATATTCTTTTAGGAGTGAATCCAATTGTCCGAGCTAACAATGATAACCGAAGTGTCCACCTCCCAAAAAGCAGTAGCCATTACGTTTGATGACGGTCCTAACCCAATCTATACACCTCAAGTGTTAGAAATTTTTGCAAAGGCAGAAGGAAAAGCTACGTTTTTTATGATTGGTGAACAAATGGAAAAGAATCCTGAAATAGTAAAAACAGCTGCTGAACAAGGACATGAAATCGGCAATCATACATTTTCCCATCCTAAACTATCTGAGTTAACTCCTGCTGATTGTTTAGCAGAAATTGAAAGAACGGAGCAAATGATAACGGATTTAACAGGAAAAAAACCAGTTACCTTTCGTCCTCCTTACCTTGATTACAATCAGGAGACTATTTCAGTAGTTGAGAGCAAAGGATATACTATGATTGGTGCACTTAATTTAGAGGCTCAAGATTGGGAGCAGCCAGGAGTTGATCATATTCTGACAGCCTCGAAAAAATGTGTAAAAAATGGAAGTATTTTAATTTTCCACGACGGTTATGGAGATCGTTCTCAAACTATCCAAGCAGTAGAGGCGCTTGTTTCTGAACTTAAATCTGAAGGATATCAGCTTTTAACCGTAAGTGAACTATTAAACCTATAATAAAAGAAATAATGTAGAAAAAAGGACTGCAAAATTTACTAAAAATTTTCAGTTCTTTTTTTGCATTTTTCACTCAACAAAGTTAAATTTTTATACTACAATAAGGTGTGATTATCTTTAAAAATGATCCTAGATAGAAGGTGGCCAAATGCTTGTAAAATTTCAAAAGTGGAATACTATGAGAAATCAAATGTTAGTTGTCTTTTTAATTGTTATGGCCATTGTTTTATTAATAGTCGGTGGTTTAACTTTCAATCAAGTGTCCAAAATGCTTAAAAATAATGGAGAAAAACAAATCCAGCAGACAGCGATTGAAGCAAATGGAAGACTTGAATCCCTATATGAACAAGTGAATACTGCTTCAAAACTGGTAATGACGAATGATACTATTCAAGAAATTTTATCAAACACCTACTTGGGGAAAAAGGTTGCTTACACGGAATTGCAACAGGCCAGAACAAACGTGAACACCCTTCAAGCAAATACCGAAGGGATTTTTTCTTTTGAGTTGTATTCTTCCAAACTGGGGCGCTTGTTACCGAATGATGAGACCAGTTTAAGAAATAGAATTGGTAACAGGTGGATCCAACAAGCCAATGATGCCAAGGGGCGTTTGGTTTGGATTGGCGAGGACCCGCGAAATTCAGACTATATCCTGGCTGTAAGGCGCATAAATCTCATGAACAATGACTATGCCAATGGTGGTTATCTTCTCGTTAGAATCTATAATAACTATATCCAATTGGCAAACCAAGATAATAACGATATCAATCAATATTCCATATTACTGGATAAAGATTTAAAGCCAATCCTCTCGAACTATGACAGCTCGCTTAAACCCATTATTCACACGAATGATTCGATTATTTCCTTACATCATAAGGATTATATGATTACCAAACAGTCTTCAAAAGATACCGGATGGACTCTTATTATATTAACTCCAGTTAAAGCGCTTACCAAAGGAATCAATGTGTTAAGAACAGGGATTATTATATCAGGAATTATCGGATTTTTTATCTTTACAATCAGCTCATTGTTCCTATCAACCATTATTACAAGACCAATTATTGAGCTTACAAAAACGATGCAAAAGGCTAGTACAGGTTCCCTGCCGCTTAATCCTTATGTTCCAACTGTTAATGAAATCAATGAATTAAACATTACCTACAACCAGCTTGTTAAAGAAACCAATCATCTGATTAAAATGGTTTACCAAAAAGAGATTGTCCGCAGTCAAAGTGAACTAAAAGCACTTCAAGCGCAAATTAATCCGCATTTTCTGTTTAATACCTTGGATGCTCTCAGATGGTCACTTGATGATAAAGGAGAAGAGGAACTGGCAGAACTTGTCATTGCAATGTCCAATTTATTTCGGTATACCATTTCTAAACAAAAAGATAGTGATTGGGTAACAATTAAAGACGAAATCAAACATATCGAAGATTATCTGGAAATTATGAAAATGCGTTTTGGGGACCATTTAGACTGGAAATTAAATATGGCTTCCGAGTGGGCGGATGTAAAAATACCAAAATTATTAATTCAGCCTTTGGTGGAGAATGCCGTTCTTCATGGGGCAGGGAATACGGTGAACCCATGTACGGTTACTGTCTCGATTCACCCTTCATCCGACCAACAGTACCTCGAAATACTAGTACAAGATGATGGTCCTGGTATGAATGAAGAAAAGTTAAATTTTGTAAGACAATCGATGACAGAAGGGGGCACTACTTCCGTTAAAGGAAATGGAATGGCGATCTCCAATGTTTATAAGCGTCTGCAATTATATTATCATCGTCATTTAAAAAGAGGATTGACGATTACTAGTGATGTAAACCATGGTACAACCATTTCTTTTGAAATACCTTTGATTATGGAGGAGAATTAAGTTGTATAAACAAACTATCTTGATTGTTGATGATGAACCGAGAACCAGACAAGGACTCAAGAAGACATTGGATACTTGGGCAAACGGAGAATATCAGATTATCACGGCCGCAAATGGGGAAGAAACAATCGGAATCATGGGCCAGCAAAAGGTTGATATCCTATTAACAGACATTCGTATGCCAGAAATGACCGGTTTAGAGCTGCTAAAAGTAATCAAAGAGCGAAATATGTCACCTGTTATCATTGTTATATCCGCTTATTCCGAGTTCGAGTATGCCCATGAAGCTCTTCGGTTGGGAGTTATTAACTATTTATTAAAGCCGATTAGCAAGAAGACGCTCATTGAAGCAGTAGAGGATGCCTTAAAGACTGTGGAAAAACAACAGCGTGCAGGTATGATTGAAAAAGTGGTCGATAACAAACTCGTTGATGTGAGTGCCCAAAATCCGTCCAATCGGATACCAATCCGTGAAGCGCTCGATTATATAAATAATAATCTTAAAAATGACTTAACCCAAAAGGAAGTTGCGGACCATGTTCACTTAAATCCAAGTTACTTAAGTGTCTTATTTAAAGAACATGTCAAACTGACATTCAGTGAATATGTCACTAGGCGGAGGATTCAGCGGGCAAAGGAATTATTGATGTCTACTAATCTTCCTATTGTCGATATTGCTGAGGAATCCGGATACAAAACGGCTAAATATTTTATTAAGATTTTCAAGGAGATTGAAGGAGAAACACCTAGTGCGTATCGTAAAAACAATAATGATAAGACATATTAAAAATTTTTCCTAGTCTTTGTGACCTATTTAACACGATCAAACTACTAACCTGATGTAAACTATCAAAATAGAAGGTCATAGGGGGATTCACATTTGTTTAAAAGGAAAACAACTTCAGCCTTGATTTCCTTGGTTTTACTTGCTGCATTAGCACTGGCTGGCTGTTCGTCAGCCAGTACGTCTGGCATGGAAAGTACTTCAAGCGGCGACAACAAAGTAATTAAGTTTATGCATATATGGCCGGAAGGCAGCTCACAGACCCAATTTTCGATCGTGAAAACTATCATTAGGGATTACGAAAAACAACATCCAAATGTAACAATTGAAACCGAAATTTTAAATTCTGATCAATACAGAGACAAGCTTAAAGTTTTAGCGACAGCGAATGAATTACCTGACATTGGGATGACATGGTCAGATGGGTTTATTAAACCATACGTAAAAGGTGGTATGTTAGAACCATTAGACGATATCGTTAATAAAGATCCAGCGCTTAAAGATGCCTTCATCCCTGGTGTAAAGGAATCGTACGCTGTTAATGGAAAAACCTATGGCTTGCCATTAGAATTGAACACTTCATATATTTTTTACAATAAGGAAATTTTCAAGAAATATAGCCTTGAAGTTCCAAAAACATTTGAAGAGTATGAAAATGTCGTGAAAACATTAGCGGAAAATGGAGTAATCCCTGCTACAGTTGGAGCGAAGGACGGCTGGCCAGCATCTTTCTGGTTTATGTATCTCGCAGACCGCATTGGCGGACCAACTATCTTAACCGACGTGATTCACGGAAAAGCAAAAATGGATGACCCTGCTATTTTAAAAGCAGCACAAGAAGTTCAACACTTAGTGGATATGGGCGGTTTTGTAAAAGGGGCAAGTACATTATCATATGAAGATGCCGCAGCGTATTTCATGTATGAAAAAGCTGCCATGTTCCTTACAGGACTTTGGCAATTACCGGCCTTTACAACAAGTCCTGATGTCCCACAAGCGTTTAAAGACAAAGTTGGTTACTTCAAATTCCCTCTATATGAAGGCGGTAAAGGGACAGATATCAACAGTTATGTAGGGGGACCTGGTGTAGGGTTATTTGTAGCGAAAGATTCCAAGGTAAAAAAAGAAGCAAAAGATTTTGTTGGATACTTTTTAAAAGAATGGGGAAAAAAATCGGTTACGGACGCAGGTGTCATTCCAGCAACAAAAGTGGACACATCCCAACTCAAACTTTCCCCAATGTACATGGATATCTTAAAGGATTTAAACAAAGCATCCAATGTTACTACCTATTTCGATACTCAAGCAAGCCCGGCTGTATCCGATTTACACCATGAATTACTTACGGCTTTATTCGGAAAACAAGTAACCCCGAATGAGTTTGTTAACCGACAGGCAGATGCTCTAGTTGAGCAACAACAGAAATAAGTATGAGTTTCATAGGCTTCCAGTTATTTTTAGCTGGGAGCTTTTTTAAGAGATAGGTAAGTTAAAACTACTTTTTTCCCTATTTAAGGCGATTACGCTTTCTTATGAAAGGGTTTTCTAAAAAAAGTGGTATTTTTCCTAATCATAGTGCCCTTTTTTGAGAAGGGTGAGAATGATAAAGTATAAATGTAAATATACACTTTTAAAGTTATAGGGGGAATGACAAGTGTTTAAAAAGAAAACGGTTGCAATCTTGATGTCGTTGGTCATGCTTGCTGCATTAGCTCTTGCAGGCTGTTCATCATCAAGTTCGAGCAAAGAAGAAAGCGCTTCATCTGGCGGTAAGAAAGTCATTAAATTTATGCATTTATGGCCGGAGGGCAGTTCAAATGCACAATTCTCCATTGTAAAAAATATCATCAGTGATTATGAAAAACAACATCCAAATGTAAAAATTGAAACAGAAATTTTAAACCCTGATCAATACAGAGACAAGCTTAAAGTTTTAGCTTCATCTAATGAATTGCCTGACATTGGGATGACTTGGTCAGATGGCTTTATCAAACCTTATGTAGAAGGTGATATGTTAGAGCCACTAGATGATGTCGTAAATAACGATTCAGAACTAAAAGATGCTTTCATCCCTGGTGTAAAAGAATCCTATGCAGTAGATGGCAAAACGTATGGCCTTCCACTAGAATTAAATATTTCATACGTGTTCTACAACAAAGAAATTTTCAAGAAATATAACCTTGAAGTTCCAAAGACTTTTGAAGAATATAAAAATGTCGTGAAAACATTAGCAAAAAATGGTGTTATCCCTGCAACTGTAGGAGCTAAAGATGGATGGCCAGCATCATTCTGGTTTATGTATCTTGCAGACCGCATCGGCGGACAAACTATTTTAACAGATGTTATTCATGGAAAAGCTAAAATGACTGATCCAGCTATTGTAAAGGCAGCACAAGAGGTACAAAATCTTTCAGATATGGGCGGTTTTGTTAAAGGTGCGAGCGCTTTATCTAACGACGATGCAAAAGGTTATTTCATGAATGAAAAAGCAGCGATGTTCCTTACAGCTACTTGGGAGCTGCCAAACTATACAACAAGTCCTGATGTGAAACAAGAATTTAAAGATAAGATTGGCTATTTTAAATTCCCAACTTATGAAGGCGGAAAAGGGACTGATATCAACAGCTATGTTGGTGGACCAGGTGTAGGTTTATTCGTAGCGAAAGATTCTAAAGTGAAGAAAGAAGCTAAAGATTTCGTTGGCTATTTAGTAAAAGAGTGGGGTAAGAAATCAGTTACAGATGCAGGTGTTATTCCAGCAACGAAAGTGGATACATCTAACTTGAAACTTTCTCCAATGTATATTGATATCTTGAAGGATTTGAGTGAAGCATCTAATGTTACAACTTATTTTGATACCCAATCCAGCCCGGCTGTTTCCGAGTTACACCATGATTTAATGACAGCTCTATTCGGAAAACAAATTACACCGAAAGATTTTGCTAAACAACAAGCAGATGCACTTGCTGACGAACAAAAGTAACTTATTAAAGGATTCTCTTAGAGGATGTTTCCAAAGGTATCACTTTTGGGAATATCCTCTTTTTGGTGATTCGTAAACATCTTGCTCGTAGAGAGGTTTAATAAATTTGAGTCTCAATCTTTTGAAAGTACCGATAGGAAAGACTATGAAGAACTTATGCTGAAACTTTGGGCTACAGAAAACTATCGTTTTCAGAACCGGATTAAGGGAGACTAATCGCTGATACGCTTTGCTTGCCAGCGAAAAATCTCCTTATACCAGGCCTGATCATGGCCCTTCCGCTTTTCTAGAATTGTCCAGCTCCAGGCGCCATCGGCTCGAGGTCACAAGCTTATCCAGTTGCGGCTCCTTGGGACTCGAAGCCTAAGCCACCCCCTGAAGAAGGCAAAAAGCGCCTTCTTGCAGTGTGCGTCTTAGTCTAGAGTCCCAGGGCAGTCGCCTCCACATTTAGGTCAATCCGTCCAAAAGGTTAAAGTACAACCTTTCGGCCGGCTCGTCTTGTGCTTGTCGCCGATAGACGGGCGTCGTTGCGCTTTTCTTAAAGATAAAGAAGTATAAACTTTGAAAATTGTCTAGCTCCAGCGCCTAGGGTCTCGGGGTCATAAGCCAATCCGTCAAGAAGGCTAAAGAACAGCCTTCTCGCCGGCTCGTCTTATGCCTGTCGCCCCTGTTCAAGGCGCTTCCGCTTTTCCTATGAAAGGGCTTTCTAAAAATAGTGGTATTTTTCCTAATCGTAGTGACCTGTTTTCTGATTTCTCAGAATGCTAAACTATGAATGTAGACAAACAACAAACAACATAATAGATTGGGAGGAACAAATAGTGTTTACTAAGAAAACAATTTCAGTATTAATGTCCTTAGTTATGCTTATTGCATTGGCGCTTGCCGGATGTAGTTCAAGTTCGGCTAGTAAAGAAAGCGCTTCAGCGGGCGGTAAAAAAGTCATTAAATTTATGCATTTATGGCCAGAGGGCAGTTCAAATGCCCAATTCTCCATTGTGAAAAATATTATTAGTGATTATGAAAAACAACATCCAGATGTAAAAATTGAAACAGAAATTTTAAACCCTGATCAATACAGAGACAAGCTTAAAGTTTTAGCTTCATCTAATGAATTGCCTGACGTTGGAATGACTTGGTCAGATGGCTTTATCAAACCTTATGTTGATGGTGGCATGTTAGAGCCATTAGATGATGTGGTTAATAAAGATCCAGAGCTAAAAGATGCTTTTATCCCTGGTGTAAAAGAATCCTATGCAGTAGATGGCAAAACGTATGGCCTTCCACTGGAGTTGAATATTTCTTACGTGTTCTACAACAAAGAAATTTTCAAGAAATATAACCTTGAAGTTCCAAAAACTTTTGAAGAATATAAAAATGTCGTGAAAACATTAGCGAAAAATGGAGTTATCCCTGCAACTGTAGGAGCTAAAGATGGATGGCCAGCATCATTCTGGTTTATGTATCTCGCAGACCGTATCGGCGGACCTACTATTTTAACAGATGCAATTCATGGAAAAGCCAAATTGACCGATCCAGCAGTTGTTAAGGCAGCACAAGAAGTTCAAAACCTAGTAGATATGGGCGGTTTTGTAAAAGGTGCAAGCGCTTTATCCAATGATGATGCAAAAGGTTATTTCATGAATGAAAAAGCAGCGATGTTCCTAACCGCAACTTGGGAATTACCGAACTATACAACAAGCCCTGATGTGAAACAAGAATTCAAAGATAAGATTGGCTATTTCAAATTCCCAACTTATGAAGGCGGAAAAGGGACAGATATCAACAGCTATGTTGGTGGTCCTGGTGTAGGTTTATTCGTAGCAAAAGATTCAAAAGTGAAAAAAGAAGCTAAAGATTTCGTTGGCTATTTAGTAAAAGAGTGGGGTAAAAAATCAGTAACAGATGCTGGTGTTATTCCTGCAACAAAGGTTGACACATCTAACTTAAAACTAGCTCCAATGTACATTGATATCTTAAAGGATTTAAGTGAAGCATCTAATGTTACGACTTACTTCGACACGCAAGCCAGCCCTGCTGTATCCGAATTACACCATGATTTAGTTACAGCTTTATTCGGAAAACAAATTACGCCGAAAGATTTTGTTAAACAACAAGCAGATGCACTTGCTAAAGAACAAAAGTAATTAATCGTGATTTTAGTCTCTTAAGGATAGAGGGCATGGTTATACGCCCTCTATCCTTAGACTATCCAGCTTCAGCGCCTGGGGGTTCTAGTCTAGACCATTCGTCAAGAAGGATCGTCTTAAGCCCGTAACCCCTGAACGAGGCGCTTACGCTTTTAATTGAAGGGAGTATAGAAAATGAAAAACGTAATGTCAAACAAGTTAGCCATAAGCCTCTACGTACTTCCTGCCTTACTGCTTATTCTTTTCTTGATTTATATCCCAATAGTTCAAACAGGTTATTATGGTTTAATGGACTGGAACGGCATCGGGAAGATGAAATTTATAGGTTTAGAAAACTACAAAAATCTAATCCATGACAAAATGTTTTGGACGAGTACATGGCATTCCTTATTACTTGGTATTTTCTCAGCAATAAGCTTGGTTGGTTACTTAATTTTGTCGTTAATCTTAGCAAGTAAGATAAAGGGCGCCAACTTTTTAAGAAAGATCTATCTCATCCCAATGTTATTATCTTCTGTTGCGATCGCACAGTTATGGGCGAAGATTTTTGACCCATCTAACGGAATGATCAATAGATTGTTAATGTCGTTTGGTGTGGAAAATCCACCGCTTTGGTTGGCTGATTCGAATATCGTATTATATGCTCTATTTATTCCAATTGTTTGGCAATATGCTGGTTTTTATATCATTATCTTCTATGCGGCATTAAAGAATGTTCCGGAAGAACTGATTGAAGCAGCAAAAATTGATGGAGCCACGGCTTTTCAAATTGCTTATAAGATTAAAGTTCCTCTAATTGCAGGAGTCATTAAAGTAATGGTCATTTTAGCCATTGTTGGTTCATTAAAGTATTTTGATTTAATTTTCGTGTTGACTGGCGGCGGCCCTAACCATGCAAGTGAGGTTATGGCATCCTATATGTATACAGAAGCATTCACAAAATATAATTTTGGTTACGGAAGTGCGATCGGGTTCGGTTTACTTGTGATCTGTATGCTGATGACCTGGTTAATTCAAAAACTGCTATCTACTAAAGATGTGGATTATTAAAAAAGGGGAGTGAATAAGATGAGCAAAGTGGCATATGAAAGACAAACACATTCGACCCTATCTGCTTCATATAAAACTAGTAATACGTTAGGGAAAAAAATTGGCTATGGAATTCTCTATTTTATTTTGGGAATCATTGCTATTATCCAGATCTATCCGCTGATTTGGTTATTCCTTTTTTCTTTAAAAACCAATCAAGAGGTCTTTGGAATGTCCCCATTCTCATTGCCTCAACATCCACAATGGGGCAACTATCTAAAGGCTTGGACTGCCGGACATATTGATGCTTACTTTTTAAATAGTGTGGTTTACACCGTTGTAGCTGTGGTTTTAACTGTTATTCTAGCTAGCTTTGTGACATTCGCCATTACAAGAATGCAATGGAAACTTAGCGGGTTAGTTCTAGGGTTGTTTATGGCGGGATATATGATTCCTCTCCACTCAACACTAATTCCATTATTTAATACCTTTAAAACAGTCCATTTAATCGATAATCCTATTTCTGTCATTTTATCTTATGTAGCGTTCAACTTACCAATTACCATTATGATCTTAAGCGGATTTTACAAATCTCTGCCGCGGGAAGTGGAAGAGGCAGCGGTTATTGATGGCTGTTCGATTCATCGGATCTTTTTCCAAATTACATTGCCAATGACCGTACCAGTACTTTCAACAACAGTTATCATTAACATGATCTACAACTGGAACGAATTCGTGTTTGTTAATACGTTCCTAAGCTCTGATAAATGGAAGACGATCACGGTTGGGGTTAATAACTTTGTAGGACAATATTTAACTGATTGGGGCGCGATTGGTGCAACCTTAATGATTAGTATTATCCCAGTTCTAATCGCTTTCTTTGTTCTTAGTGATCGAATTGTAGAAGGTATTGCTGCTGGATCTGTTAAAGGATAATTAAAACATCCTACTTTATGCCGTGAAGCGCTTAGCAGTCTTATAGAAAAACATAATCATACAGAAGAATATCGCAGATAATAGTCACTTGCTTTTCTAAGTATAGAAAAATGAGTGACTATTTTTATTTTAATTTTGAGGTTAATTCCTATACTTATTTAAATAAAACAGAAAGTTTGTTGGGTACACAAGCAAAATTATAAAAATTATAATGTTGTCTGTAAGAATAATTAATTTTTTCTAACAACTCGTAATAAACAAAATTTTTATTGGAAAAGAAGTATGTATAGTTCGAATGAAGATTTAATTTAAAGAATCATTAATTATTCCAAAAATCAGGAGGTATTGATACGAATGAAAAAGACCGTCTATATAACAGGCGCAGACAGAGGGCTGGGGCTTGCTTTGACAAAGGTTTTCCTTGAATCCAATTTTAAAGTTTTTGCCGGAAGATTTATGTCTGCTTGGCCGGAGCTTGATGAATTAAAAAAGGAGTATGGTGAGGATTTAGACATTCTTTCATTAGATGTTACCAATCAAAAATCAGTCGATGCTGCTGCTGATTACATAAAAGAACAGGCTGGACATTTAGATATTCTGATTAATAACGCAGGGATTCTCAAAGATCGGTCTGAGGATATATTTGGAGAGTTTTATTACGAAGATATGATGAAACTGATTGATACCAATACATTTGGACCATTGCGTGTCTCCAAGTCTGTTGTTCCATTGCTAATAAAAGGAAATAGCAAAATTCTTGCCAATATCTCATCAGAAGCGGCAAGTTTAGCTGATTCTTGGAGAAAGAAGGAGTATGGCTATTGTATGTCAAAGACGGCTTTAAACATGCAATTAACGATCTTACAAAATCATTTAAAAGAGTTCGGGATCAAAGTTATAGCATTCCATCCGGGTTATGTCAGGTCGTATATTTTTGGTGAATTCAATCCGGATGCAACGATTGATGCCAGCGAATCTGCAACGGGAATTATAAACCAAATATTAAAGTCACCATCCATTGAGGAACATATGTTCATTGATTATCAAGGGAATCAAATGAACTGGTAAGAAGGAAGCAGGATGGTAAAAATAGTCGCGTTACTAGGAGATGTGTTGTCATACAGCAAGTTATTTTACTACCAAACCTGCTGTTTTCGCTATCGGTTTTTGATATTTCTAAATAGTCAAAAAATATAGACAAAAACTTAAACATGACTATAATTAGATTATGTGATGAAATGGTAACGGTTACATAAACATATCTAGTAATTTAGTCAACTAATTTCTTATTAAAGGAGATGCTGGGATGTTTAAAGGGAATGTTTTATCTCAAAATGATATTGAACAATTCATTGAATTAGGATGGGTTAAAGTCCCTCAAGCTTTTGAGCGAAAGGCCGCATTAAAGGCACAGGATTACCTGTGGGAACAGCTGGAAAAAAGAGGGGTTGAAAGATTGGATCGGACAACCTGGTCTGAGCCCATGCTCCGATTGAATGAAAATTACGATACGGAGGATTTCCGTACGTGTGATAGTGAAAGACTCTCCGATGCCATAGAGGATTTAGTAGGAACAGGTCGCTGGGTCGGCCGTGGCGTACCAAATCGCTGGGGATGGTGGCCAGTTAATTTTTCGGAAGGTTCCCATCAGGAATGGGATGTTCCAACTAATGGATGGCATTGGGATGGGATCCATTTTAAACATCACGTTGATAGCCCTGATCAAGGTCTGCTTTGTTTATGTGTTTTCTCGGATATTGGCCCCCGGGGTGGCGGGACATTAGTGGCAGAGGGCTCACATAAAGTGATCGCCCGATACTTGGCTGAGCAGCAAAATGGTGTTATTCTCGAGGATGGAATCCAAGATGTGAACAAAGCTCATCAATGGTTTGGCATGCTTACAGGTCTAGAAGGGACAAACTCTTCTGCAAGTCAGGATACGAACCGAATTGATTACTTTATGAATCAAACCGTTAAGGCTGATGGGGCAAACCTTAGAGTAGTGGAAACGACTGCAGAAGCGGGTGATGTCTACCTTTGTCATCCTTTTCTCTACCATGCCTCTTCTCAAAATCATTCAGGAATTCCACGTTTTATGTGCAATCGGACAACTCCGTTAGGGGAGAGATTAAACTTAAGAAGAATAAATGAGGCAGATTATTCCCCTCTAGAATTTAGTATTCGGAAGGCCTTGTAAAATCAGTAAAAAGCCCGATTATGTGGTATCCTATCCAATTAATCGGGCTATTTTTCTGTATTTGAAGTCTTTTACTCTATTATACTAAGTAATAGAAAAAGCTGGCTCAATTAATGTGAGCCAGCTGTCAACTTATTTATTTATCTCCATAGGGATCAATTGTTTGAATTGTTCCATCCTCATTATATTTTAGTTCAGTATATTTTACAGAGCGTTTATGGTTCACTCCATCTGATAACGAACAATCGTGATAGAACAAATACCACTTTTCTTTAAACTGAACAATCGAATGATGGGTTGTCCAGCCAATAACAGGGGTAAGAATTGTGCCTTTGAACACGAATGGACCCTGTGGATTTTCACTTACAGCATAAACAATTTTATGAGTTGTACCCGTGGAATAGGATAGATAGTAAAGCCCCTTATATTTATGAACCCATGGTCCTTCAAAATATCTTCGATCTTCGTCACTTGCCAAAATTGGATTCCCATTTTCATCAACAATTGAAATTTCCTGCGGTTCGTTTTTAAAAGTAAGCATATCGTTGCTTAATTCAGCTACTCTTGGACCTAGTGCAGGTTCTGTGGGAGCTGGGCCTTCCGCATCAGGTTTAAATGATCCAGTTTGCCATTTTTCTAGCTGTCCACCCCAAAGACCGCCAAAATAAACATAGGCTTTGTCATCTGTATCCACTAGAACAGCAGGGTCTATGCTGAAGCTGCCTGGAATGTAATTTTCTTCTGGTGTAAAAGGTCCTGCTGGATTTGAGCTTGTTGCGACGCCAATTCTGAAAATACCATCTTTATCTCTTGCTGGGAAAAATAAATAATAGGTGTTATTCTTGTAAGCAGTGTCGGGTGCCCAAAGCTGTTTACTTGCCCAAGGAATATCTCTTAAGTGAAGCGCTTCTCCGTGGTCTACACATGGTGCGTTTACATCATCCATGGATAAAACATGGTAATCTTCCATCGCATACTGGTCGCCATTATCATTTGAAGGTCTATCATGATCAAGGTCATGAGAAGGATAAATATAAAGCTTTCCTTCAAAGAAATGTGCAGAAGGATCTGCTGTAAAAATGTGAGTAACTAAAGGTTCATTAGGTTTTGAGTTTTTTACCATAATATCTCTCCATTACTGGTTTATTTATTCAACAAATCTATTATATCTAAAAGGATGGTACTTTGTATATCCGGACAACTAACTTTTTTGTATGTATATTAGAAATAAATGTCTCAGTAAAGATTGGAAAGGATATAAGTTTGTTTCCATTCTTGAAACGTATTTGTGCAAATGCACAAATATATTTGTTGCATCGACTATACCAAAATGACAGTCGATAGATTAATATACTTTTAAGAAAACGCTTCACATAAAGTGCTTATGGTTTTGCTAATCGATATCAGGTCATGCATTAGCAAAAATATTGCACCCGACATGGATGTTTTTTATAGATAGGAAAGGGGGGAGGAAACTTGGACAAAGACTTTGTCATCGTATTAGCTCCAGATTCATTTAAAGAAAGTATGACAGCAAAAGAAGCATGCGAGGCAATGGAAAGAGGAATTAAAAAAGTAAATAATCAGATTACGTGTATTCAAGTTCCAATGGCGGATGGTGGAGAGGGCACGATGCAATCTCTGGTTGATGCTACTGGCGGTAAAATATATACGGTAAAGGTTATAGGTCCTCTTGGAAATGAAGTGAAAGCCCCCTATGGGATTTTAGGAGATGGTAAAACTGGTATCATTGAAATGGCTAGTGCAAGTGGAATTCATTTAGTACGAAAAGAGGATAGGAATCCGCTTGTTACCACCACTTATGGTACGGGTCAATTAATAAAAGCCTGTTTAGATCAGGGGATAAATAAACTATTAATTGGTATCGGTGGAAGCGCTACAAATGATGGTGGAGCTGGAGTAATACAGGCTTTAGGCGGGAAACTGTTAGATGAATATGGAGAAGAGTTGGGTTTCGGTGGAGGAGAGTTAGGCCGCTTGGCAAGAATCGATCTTAGCAATTTTGATCCGCGTATAAAAGATATTTCAGTTGAGGTAGCTTGTGATGTCAATAATCCACTTTGTGGAGAACACGGGGCATCCGTTGTGTTTGGACCACAAAAGGGTGCCACACCAGAAATAGTTGAACAATTAGATAAAAACTTTATTAATTATGCAAATGTAATTAAAGCAGAATTTAATATCGATATCGTCGACGTACCTGGCGCCGGAGCAGCAGGGGGATTAGGTGCTGGACTGATGGTGTTCTTAAATGGAACCTTAAAAAAAGGCATTGATATTGTGATTGAATATACATCGCTAGAAGATAGAGTCAAGGATGCGGATATGGTCTGGACTGGTGAAGGCAGTATTGATTTCCAAACCAAATTTGGAAAAACTCCTTATGGGGTTGCTCTGGTTGCTAAGAAGTATAATAAGCCTGTAGTGGCATTCACCGGAAGCCTTGGCGAAAGTATTGATTCATTATATGAGAAGATTGATTCAATGTTCAGTATTATGCAAGGTGTTACTTCACTAGAAGAAGCATTGGCAAATGGTCAGCAAAATCTTCAAAGAACCTCTGAAAATGCTGTAAAACTGATGAATTTAGTGAGGTAAATGAGAGCAAAATTAAGTCGATAAAATGAGTTCTGACCTATTTATTAAATAGTTTAACAGGATTAAACTAATAGTAAATGGCTGGTTAGAAAAGGTGATGTAATGAAATTATCGAAGCCAATAGCTGAGAAGGTCACAAAAGAGATGATGAAAATCATCCCCTACAATATTAATCTGATGGATGAAAAAGGGATTATTATTGGGAGTGGAGATAAGAAACGGATAGGATCTTTACATAAGGGGGCATCAAAGGTAATTGTCCAAAAAAGCATCAATGAGATTTATACCGAAGGCGATGGGATGAAGCCTGGTGTCAATGAACCTATTGTTATAAACGGTGAGATTATTGGGGTAATTGGGATTACAGGGCATCCTGATGAAGTGCGACCCTTTAGTAAGCTTGTTGGGGCAACCGCAAAACTTCTAATCGAACAGGAAACCATAAATAAGAAAGCACAGAATGACAGAATCAAGCGCGAGATATTTTATCATGAATTATCACATCGAAAAAAAAGCTACGATGATGGATTTATACAACAAGGAAAAATGTATGGAATTGATCTTACAAGGAAAAGTCAAGTCTTATTGATTAAAGGAAATTTTAATTCAAAAGAAATTAAGACGTTTTTTGATCAGTTTAGACATTTTTCAACCTTGGACAATAGCAGAATGGTCTTATTTATCACCGAATTTAGCAGCTTTGAGGAAGTAATGACTAATTTATTAGGCAGAAATGAAATAGAAAAAGTAGCGATAGGTGAAAAGGAGGAATTTGCCTCCATATCACTGGAACAGGCTGCTGCTGCATTGACAGTGGGTGTGAAAATAAAACCCTCTGAAAAGGTTTATTATTATCATCATTTAAGGTTATTTATAGATCTCGCTTCCGATTACAAGGATGATAATCGGTCCGTCTTATCGGTTTTAGAAGGTTTAGGAAACAATCAGGAGCTTTTCCATACATTGCAAATATATGTGGAAGAAAATGGTGACATTAATCAAATAACTAAAAAACTGAAAATTCACAGAAATACATTAAACTATAGATTAGAAAAAATAAGTAATCTCACAGGGAAGAATCCCAAAGTGATACTGGAATTATTTGAATTAATATGTTCAATTATTTGGTATAAGTGAAAAAGTGAAGTGTTGGGTAACTCTAGTTATTTAAATGGATATCTGCCGATATATCTATCACAAAGATGAGAGAGAGGAGAAGAAAGCTTCTTTATGATTACTTTGTTTGTATGCAGGACAAACAAAGGTATTGTTTGGGTTCACGCTCCATGCTATCTATAGATGATTGATTACAAAAGGAGGATTAGAAATGAGTACAAATCTTGCTGAAAAAATAACAGTACTGCCAACAAGAAAAATTAGAATGAAGGAAAAAATCGGATATGCCACTGGGGATTTAGCTTGTAACTTCATTTATCAAACAGTAAGTAGTTATCTATTATTCTTCTATACTGATGTATTTGGAATTTCAGCCGCAGCCGCAGGGTTTATGTTTCTGATTGTTCGTATGATTGATGCAGTAGCTGATCCACTTATTGGAACATTTGTTGATAAAACAAATACGAAATATGGTAGATTCCGTCCATACCTTTTATATGGTGCCTTTCCGTTTGCAGGTGTAGCGATTCTATGTTTTACCACTCCTGCGTTTTCTGATCCTATGAAACTAGTATATGCATATATTACTTATATTCTGTTATCGATCACCTATTCAGTAGTTAACATTCCTTATGCAGCTCTTACTTCAGCGATAACTCAAGATAACAAAGAGGTTGTCAGCTTAACCTCCGTCAGAATGCTGTTCTCTAACAGTGGAGGATTAATTGTTTCTTTCGGTGTGCCGCTTTTAGCCGGAATCTTTACAAATGCCACTGGAAAAACAAGTACTGGATGGCAAATTACCATGTCAATCATGGGGGTTCTTGGCGCCCTTCTATTAATTTACAGCTTCATGAATACAAAAGAACGAGTACAAATTAATCACTCTAAAGAAGCAAAAGTTAATTTTAAAGATATCTTTCTTCAATTAAAAGCCAATCGTCCGCTAGTCATCGTTTGCTTTTTCTTTATTCTTAATTTCGGTGTAAACTCAATCGTCAACTCTGTTGGAATTTATTATGTCACTTATAACGTTGCAAGACCGGATTTAGTCAAGTGGTATGGATTAATGGGAACGCTTCCTGCGCTGATCCTTATGCCATTAATGCCAATGATGTATAAATGGATGGGTAAGAAAAAGTTACTATTTACAGCTTTAGCTTTGAAGGCAATCGGCTTAATCGCATTATTTGTTATTCCTGCATCCATGGTTCCGCTTGTATTCGCAGGGCGTTTAGTTGCTGCATTAGGTACCATCACGGCAGGTGCCTTTACTTGGGCATTAATTCCCGAAACAATTGATTATGGTGAATATAAGACTGGTAAACGTGCAAGCGGTGTCATTTATGCATTAGTCGGATTCTTCTTTAAGTTTGGTATGGCCATTGGAGGTATTATTCCAGGTTTGATCTTAGCCAACTTCGGTTATGTTGCCAATCAAGCCCAAACACCAACCGCATTAAATGGTATTTTGGTTACAATGACCGCCATTCCGGCAGTATTTGTGATTATCGAGCTTGTGGCCATATACTTCTACAACTTGGATGAAAAAGAACATAAAAGAGTATTGGCTGAATTAAAGGCGAGAGGATAAATAATTTATTTTTACAATACAAAGAATTGGACACTAGTTCAACATTGAAAGGAAGGAAATACAGATGGAATTGCTTCAGGTAAGAAATAATAAAATTACGGATTCAACTGGAAATCCAATTCAACTTCGAGGAACTTGTATTGGCGGCTGGATGAATATGGAGGACTTTATTAATGGCTATACAGGAACGGAACATGCCCTCCGTCACACGGTTTCCGAAGTCATTGGAAAGGAAAAGGCAGAATTTTTATTCGACCGGCTGCTGCACTATTTCTTTGGTGAAGACGATATTGAGTTTATTAAGAGCTGGGGAGCAACTACCATTCGCATTCCTTTAAATTATCGTCATTTTGAGGATGATGAAGCACCTTTTACTTACAAAGAATCGGGATTTAACCGCTTGGATAAGATCATTGATCTCTGTGAAAAGCACGGGCTTTACGTGATTCTTGATCTTCACGCCGTGCAGGGGTTCCAAAATACCCACTGGCATTCAGATAATGATGTGCGACATAGCTTTTTCTGGCATGACAAAACGTATCAGGACAGATTTATTGCTCTGTGGGAAGAGTTTGCTCGCCGTTATAATGGGAGAGCTGTAATTGCAGGGTATAACGTCATGAATGAACCTTGTGTGAATACTCCGCACGGCGATTTTCCACACACATTCTTTGGCAATTATAAACCGGATTGGGAAAGGATGAATCGGGTCTACAGACGGGTAGTGGAAGCGATTCGAAATATCGATCCTGACCACATCATTTTCCTTGAAGGGGATAACTATTCCAAACTGTTTGATGGTTTAGAAGCTCCGTTTGCTAAAAATTTGGTCTACAGCAGTCATAATTATACGGCAGCCGGATTTGGTCCAGGACAGTACCCGGGAGTGGCCGATGCAAAAACGGCCCGCGTTGAGAGTGGCAAGTATTGGGAAAAATCTGTCCAAGAGGAAGTATTTTATAACCATGAAGGTACTAAGTTTGCAGAGAAATATGATGTTCCTCTTTGGGTGGGGGAATTTGGCTCCGTATATAATGGACCAGAACAGGAGATTCCAGATCGTTTAAGTGCCATGGATGATCAACTGTGTATCTTTGAAGAATTTGGCGCACATTGGACGACTTGGACGTATAAAGATGTTGGGGTTATGGGGTTAGTGACGCTTGACCCGAATTCAGAGTATATGCAGAAGGTTTCTTCCATTTTAAAAATGAAACTTGCATTAAATACGGATGATTGGATGATTTGGCTTCCAGGTTTTAAGGCAAGAGAATCAGTTGAGGAGTTAGCCAGCCATTTGGAAGAGGTTGTCAATCCGGAAATGTCTCATAGCTTTAATCTTTCCAGCATATCACAAGCCATTTTTACCATTTATGCGGGGGCACTAATCCAGCCAGAGTATGCGAAAATTTTTAAAGATTTATCGGAAGAAGAAATTGACATTGTAATGCAGTCATTTGCCTTTAAAAACTGTAAGATTAACGAAGGCTTACTAAATATATTAAAAAAACATACAAACGAAAAAATTCAATTGGGTAATGGTTGATTTTTGAAAAATACTTAGGTAGAGGCTGATTTTAAACGGTGATCGTAAAGACCCTTTGAAATCAGCTTTCTCTTTAAGCTTGTTTTCATAACTAGCGGAATAGATAAAAATTGACCGGTTGGAGGTAAATTGCAAATAAATTTTTCCTTTTGCAACAGAACCTTAGAATAAGTCAATAACATATCTGAAAATGTCAATGCATGGATGGTGTAACTATCTTATTATTCTAATTAACTAGAATGAAAGCGTTTTATTTTGAAATTAATTATAAAATACAGAGGAGGACGGATGTTCACCGAAAATTACACAGGATGGACAAAATATTCTACTAATTTATGGAAAAACCAAGGCTTACAAATTAACATTTTGTCCAATTTGAAATTTTTGTTTTTCTTAGAATCTTACTAACTATGACCATTTAAATTATTTGTATGATCAAAAAAGAAACTACAACAGTCAATACAAGTCAGAACTCGTAAGAGGAGGATCTATAGTGTCCAAAAGCATTATATGGTTTGAACAACCTGCAAAAGAATGGAATGAGGCACTGCCAATCGGTAACGGTCGTCTTGGCGCAATGGTTTATGGAAAAATAAGTATGGAACAGATACAATTGAACGAAGAATCTGTATGGTATGGCGGACCAAGAGACCTTAACAACCCAGATGCACTTAGTAGTATTTCTAAGATGAGAGAACTGCTTCTGAACGGAAAACGAAAGGTTATTCAATGTACAGATATTAATGAAGGAATCATTCCATTTGATACAGTACAAGATGGTGTTTATACATTAGTATGTGAACCAATTCGAGTTTAAACTGAAAGAAATCCCAAGGGACAATTACATTTTATCAACAAAAGCAGGACGTTACGGTGAGAATCTTTTCGATTTTCAAAAAAGCGAATACTTTCTAGTATTGAAGAGAGTACTTGTTAGAATTTATTTATCTCTTCACTAAGATCTATAGTAAAAATGATCCTATGGAATCTGAAACCTTAGAATATATCAAATATTTATATGAAAATATCAATGCATGGAGGGGATAAATATTTTATTATTCTAATAATAAGTTGGTAATATACTTTAGTTACATTGATCCAAGTAAAACTAGGATCAATCAGGTGATTTTGTCGCTTGTACTTCATCAAATGATTGACTCCTTTTCACTGTTTGAACTGGTAGTATTGTTGCGAAAACTGCCTGGAGTCAATCCTGTCTTTTGTTTGAATTGTCGGCAAAAATGTTCTACATTATTATATCCACAGCGAAATGCTACTTCAGCAACTGTATAGGAACCATGCATCAGATATTCTTTGGCTAGCCGGATTCGACTGCTGATGACATCATCAATGCAGGAGATCCCAAAGGTGTTTTTATAGAGTGTCTGCAAATAGCCAGGGCTTAGGTGGACATATTCAGACATTTTAGGAATTGTCCAATTATCACCAGGGTTAGTGTATATTTCAGTACGAAGATTTATAAGGTTATAATATTGCGGAGAAATCTCAGTTTGGAAGTAAGATTCCAAAAGTTTATTAAACAGAATTCTTAACAAATAATCAATTGATGATTCTTTAAAATCTTTATTAAAAGAGTGCTCGGTGACAAGCAACTGAAATAGCTTGTGGCAATAGTCCGGATCTTCCAATGAAAAAGGTATACCACGTGGAAGCATTGTTTCGGTAACATAAGGTTCATTAGACTCAAAACGCAGCCAGTTATTTATGTATGTTTCTGCACAAGCCCGATAGTATATTTTCTGATTCGGTTGAAATAATATGGCACTGTGCGCCGGGTATTCCTTGATTTCACCATTTACCCAGAAAAAAGCTGGAGTTTTTGTTATGACAAGAAGCCAGCACTCATGACCATTAGGAATATCAAAAGCAAAACTACCATTGTGAGTAGCATCAGTTTCTACATAGTAAATATTTGTCATAATTATTCTCCAATCTCCATGTTGCTTAATAAACATAGGGACAATAACTCCTCAGTGTCCCCATATAATGACAGTTTATCAATCTTAGAATATATCAATTATATTTTATTGTGTGAAAATTTCAATAACTTATATACTCTTGAGAAGTAAATTAGTGCATTTTATGTGGTTTAAGCACCCATTATTAAGATATAAGGAGTGAAGTGACGGTGAAGCAAGGATTAAATCCGTACCTTCCATCATGGGAGTATATTCCTGATGGAGAACCATATGTTTTTAACGAAAGAGTGTATGTTTATGGCTCGCATGATAGGTTTAACGGTCATGCCTTTTGCGTAAATGATTATGTGTGCTGGTCGGCACCAGTGGACAACTTAAGTGATTGGCGGTACGAAGGCGTCATTTACAAAAAAACAGATGATCCACTCAATCCTGATGGCAGAATGTGTCTTTATGCACCGGACGTCACAGTAGGTCCAGATGGTCGGTATTATCTCTATTATGTGCTTGACAAAGTCTCAGTTGTGTCGGTAGCGGTCTGTGATTTGCCGGCAGGCCATTACGAATTTTACGGTTATGTCCATTATCCAGATGGAACACGCTTGGGGGAAAAAGAGGGCGACCAGCCTCAATTCGATCCAGGGGTGTTGACCGAAGGCGGCAAAACCTATTTGTACACTGGTTTTTGTCCAGCAGGTGACAAATCAAGAAAAGGTGCAATGGCGACGGTAATTGGTCCGGATATGCTTACCATTATGGAAGACCCTGCTTTTATTGCACCAAGTGAGCCCTACAGCAAAGGCAGTGGGTATGAAGGACATGAGTTTTTTGAAGCACCGTCCATGAGGAAAAAAGGGGATACTTATTATTTTATTTACTCCTCTATTGTCATGCACGAGCTTTGCTATGCTACTAGCAAACATCCAACAGAAGGCTTTGTCTACCAGGGAGTCATCGTAAGCAATGCCGATCTTCATATCGATACTTACAAACCAGCGGACAAACCTATGTATTATGGTCACAATAACCACGGCAGCATTGTTGAAATTAATGGGAAATGGTATATCTTTTATCACAGGCATACCAACGGAACAGTATATAGCCGACAGGGTTGTATTGAACCGATTGAACTTAGAAGGGATGGCTCCATACCCCAAGTAGAGATGACATCCTGCGGGCCTAATGGGGGACCACTAGAGGGACGCGGAGAATATCCAGCCTATGTGTCATGTAATCTATTCTGCAAGGATGAGGAATTGTATTCGGGTTCTCTCGGGGCATGGATGGACGGAAGATTTCCTAAGATTACACAGGATGGAAAAGATGGGGATGAAGAATTCGGATACATCGCTAATATGAGGGACTCTGCTACAGCCGGTTTTAAATATTTCCAATGCGACGGTATTCAAAAAGTCAAAATCAAGGTGCGTGGGTATGCCCAAGGGACTTTTGAAGTCAAAACATCATGGAACGGGCCGGCCCTTGGAGAAATACCAGTTGGGTTTACGAACATATGGACAGAATATTCCGCTGATATTACCATACCGGACGGCATACAGGCGTTGTATTTTACTTATAAGGGGTTCGGTAACGCAAGTCTCGCTTCTTTTACTTTGGAATAAATATACTTATGAGCAACTAATTGACTTACTAATGAGAGGGTGGAAAATATGGCACAAAAGGCAAAAATGATTCTTGAAAAGGAATTTAAAGTTTCTGAGATTGATAATCGTATCTTTGGTTCTTTTATCGAACATCTGGGACGTGCAGTCTATGGCGGGATTTATCAGCCTGGTCATCCGCAGGCAGATGAAAATGGTTTTCGTCAAGATGTGTTGGAAATGGTAAAAGAGCTCCAAGTCCCTATCGTTCGTTATCCGGGTGGAAACTTTGTTTCTGGTTACAACTGGGAGGATGGTGTAGGACCTGTTGAAAATCGCCCACGCAGGCTTGATTTAGCGTGGCGCACTACTGAAACAAATGAAATTGGTACAAATGAGTTAATGAAATGGGCAAAGATGGTAAATGCGGAAGTGAATATGGCCGTTAACTTAGGAACACGCGGGATTGATGCTGCAAGAAACCTTGTAGAATATTGCAACCACCCGGGTGGTTCTTATTATAGTGACTTACGGATTTCCCACGGGTTTAAAGAGCCGCATAAAATTAAAACATGGTGCTTGGGAAATGAAATGGATGGTCCTTGGCAGATCGGTTCTAAAACCGCTGAAGAATATGGGAGAATTGCTTTGGAAGCAGCCAAGGTCATGAAGTGGGTTGACCCAACCATTGAACTTGTTGCCTGCGGGAGCTCTGGCAGAGGCATGCCAACTTTCGCAGATTGGGAAGCAACTGTTTTGGATCATACCTATGATCATGTTGAATTTATTTCGCTGCATCAATATTACGGCAATCGTGATAATGACATCTCCAACTATTTGGCTATGACTCTCGAAATGGATGACTTTATCCGTTCAGTCATATCCATAGCTGACTACATTAAAGCGAAAAAACGAGGAAAGAAGAATATCAATCTTTCTTTTGATGAATGGAATGTTTGGTACCACAGTAATGATGCGGATAAGAAAATTGAACCTTGGAGCATTGCACCTCCGCAATTGGAAGATCATTATAATTTTGAGGATGCCCTATTGGTTGGATGTATGCTGATCACGTTATTAAAGCATGCTGACCGCATAAAAATTGCTTGTCTTGCTCAATTGATAAATGTGATTGCACCTATTATGACAGAGGAAAATGGTCCAGCTTGGAAGCAGACAATTTTCTATCCATATATGCACGCATCGGTATTTGGACGCGGCGTTTCCCTGAATCCGATTATTTCAAGTCCAAAATACGATAGCAAAGATTTTACCGATGTACCTTATTTAGAATCAACTGCTGTATATAATGAAGAAAATGAACAGTTAACGATTTTTGCAGTCAACCGCCATTTAACGGAAGGCTTGGAATTAGAATGCGATATTCGTAATTTTGATGGATATGAGGTTGTGGAGCATATCGTGCTAGAAAACGATGACTTAAAACAAACCAATTCAGCTAAAGGCACACCGGTAGCTCCCCATTCAAACGGCAATGCCGCAATTGAAAATGGTTTGATATCAACTTTATTACCGAAATTATCCTGGAATGTAATCAGGTTAGCAAAACGTAAATAGTTTTTACATCAATTTCCATATCTCTTAATTAAGGGGTTATGCTATCGCTCATAGCCCAAACTGCAGTATCGAAAAGGCTAAGCTTCTTTTAAACTAACTTTCTCGTTATAGCTCATCGGAAATGAAGATATGAAGAGTAAATATAACTGGTACAAAAACTGGAGGAATACAAATGAATTACAGATTACTTGGAAAAACAGGTTTAAAAGTTTCCGAGATTGGATATGGTGCCTGGGGAATAGGGAATACCGGATGGCAGGGAGCAAACGATGAAGAATCCATAAAAGCACTAAACAAAGCAATTGATCTCGGCCTGAATTTTATTGATACGGCCTTAGGGTATGGAAACGGACATAGTGAGCGCTTGGTTGGACAAGTATTGAGAGAACGTCCGGAATCGATCTATGTATCCACCAAGATTCCTCCGAAAAATTTAAAATGGCCTGCTCCGGCAGGTATCTCAGCAGAAGAAGCTTTCCCGGCAGATCATATTATTTCCTGCACGGAAGAGAGCTTGCGCAATCTTGGTGTCGATACGATCGATGTCCAACAGTTTCACGTATGGTCTGACGAATGGGTAAATCAGGGGGAATGGCTTGAAGCAATTGAAAAGCTGAAAAAGCAGGGGAAAATTAAATATTTTGGTGTTTCCATTAATGATCATCAGCCGGAAAATGCTATCAAGCTGATTGAGACGGGCCTGGTTGATACAGTTCAAGTTATCTACAACATTTTTTGAACAAAGTCCGGAAGATAAGCTTTTCCATGCTTGTGAAAAACATAATGTCGGTGTGATTGCTCGTGTACCTCTGGATGAAGGTGGACTTACCGGCAGAATCACCCCGGAAAGTCGATTTGACGAGGGGGATTTCAGAAATCATTATTTTAAGGATGAAAGGAAACGTGAAGTTTACAACCGGGTAAATGAAATCGTAACAGATCTTAACATTTCTATCGAGGATATGGCAGAAACTTCATTAAGGTATGTTTTAAGCCACCCTGCAGTTTCAACCGTTATACCTGGGATGCGTACCATCAAAAATGTCGAAAGAAACTGTAAGGTTGGGGACGGAAAAGGGCTTTCTCAAGATTCGGCTAAGAAGCTGAAAGCTCATAGGTGGATTCGGAATTTTTATCAGGCATAATCATTGTTAACGGTTTAAAGGATCTTTACTAACAAAAAAATTTACACTCCATTTACAACGGAATATAAATTGATTCCTGCCTGTAAAAATGACAGGCAGGGAATTTTTTACAAATCATATGAAAGCCCTTTCTAAATTGGGTTCTGGGTAAGAGTGAAATTTAATTACATTCTCTATATAAAAATGGTGATAATCATGATGTCTTTATGGTTTTATGACGAATTGAAAAAGCGAAAACAAGAAGGTGAAGTATTCGATTTCCGTAAGATTTCCCATAAGCAGCTCATGGAACTGTTCTGGATTCAAGGGTGGTCGGATCGAATGATTTCCGAAATTTACGATTGTTCTGTGTCTAATGTAGTTCACAAAAGAAACCGTAAGAATATTACATATAAAAATATCTCGGTACAGTTATCGGAAAGACTTGAATTATCACATCAAGCTGAACGAGTTCGTCAACTTTTCCCCCAAAAGGAATCAACTCAACAGGAAAATTAAGTGGTAACTATAAGATAGAAAAAGCAAAATTACCAAGGCGGCTAGAAGTAGATATACAATGGAAGGATTATAGAATTATATGAGTAAAACTAATTTAACTAATCCCATTATATGGGCAGATGTCCCGGATCCTGATGTAATAAGAGTCGGGTCAGTTTATTATATGATAAGTACGAGCATGCATACTATGCCGGGATGCCCAATTATGAAGTCAAAGAATTTAGTAGATTGGGAGATTATCGGATATGTATTTGATATTTTGGAAGACAACGATGCTCATAATTTGAAGGATGGAAAAGGAATTTACGGGAAAGGTTCGTGGGCTGCAAGTTTGCGTTACCATAATGGAACTTTTTATGTTTCTTTTTCAAGTAACGATATGAACCGGTTTTATATCTATCAAACAAAGGAAATAGAAAATGGACAATGGGCACGTTCAACTTTTGAAGGAGTATATCACGATCCGGCATTGCTTTTTGATGAAAAAAGGGTGTTTGTGATTTATGGCAATGGTGACATTCACATCATAGAATTGACAGAAGATGCAACAGCAATAAAACCGGGGGGCATCAACCAATTATTGTTGGTAACCGATCAAGAAGATATTGGTTTGCGATGTGAAGGATGTCACGCTTATAAGATAGACGGGGAATATTATTTATTATTTATCGAATGGCCAAAAGTAGGATACAAGCGCAGAAGGCAAATATGTTACCGAGCAAGCCAGCTTTTGGGTAAGTATGAGCGTAAAGTGATTTTTGATGATGACATGGATTACTATAATCATGGAATTGCACAAGGAGCTATTTTTGATACTCCGGAAGATGAGTGGTATGCCATGTTGTTTCAAGATCATGATGCTGTTGGCAGAATCCCTTATATACTGCCTGTCACTTGGAAGGCAGGGTGGCCCATGGTGGGGATTGACGGTAAGACACCAAAAGAATTGGAAATAAACTTACCGGCTTCTTCCAAAAAGCCGTTGGTGATCAGCGATGAGTTTGACTATACAGAAAATAAATTGGCTTTGAATTGGCAGTGGAATCATAATCCGGATAATGGTCTATGGTCATTCACAAAAAGGCCAGGCTATCTGCGTTTGGAAACGGGCCATTTAACTAACAGCATTTTGTATGCACGTAATACATTGACACAAAGAACGGAAGGATCCGACTGTACAGGAATCACGATGATGGATATTTCAAATATGAAGCCTGGTGACTACGCAGGATTGGTCGCTCTCCAGAATAGCTTTGGGACTGTGGGGATTAAGGTAGAAGTGGACGGAGTTAAATACATCTCAATGTGTGTAAATCGTGGTGATGGCAATGAAGAAGTAGTTGAAAAGATCCTATTTTTAGGAAATGAGATTTATTTAAAAATTGAGTTTAATTTTGAGGATAGTATTGATTTAGCGGAATTTTTCTATTCTGAAGACGGGGAAACCTGGAGTAAAATTGGACGCCCATTAAACATGAAGTATACATTAGATCATTTCATGGGTTACCGGATTGGTATATTTAATTATGCTGCTGCGCAAATTGGCGGATATGTAGATATTGCATATTTCCATTATCAAAGAGGCCGTTGAACTCCACGTTAGGATCTAGTGTAGTAAAATAGTGGTAATCCTAATAATTCGGAATTTTATAAAAAATCATATTGACTCATTTTTATGATTAGAGTAATATTTTAACTAGATTAAAACCATATTATAAAACACGGTTTTATAATGTAAAACAAATGTTCTTTTATATCAATAGGATATGATTAAAGAGATTCAAAGCTTGAAATGTGGTAATCTACGTCTAGAAACCCAACAAAAAAGGATTGATTTTTAATGCCAATAATTCAAGCAGTTGAAAGAGCACTGACGATTTTAGATTTATTTGATGAACATGCAACGGAATTAAAAATAACCGAAATCAGTGAGCGTATGAACCTAAATAAAAGTACTGTTCATTCATTATTGAAAACGCTTAAAAAGAACGGTTATATTGATCAGGATGGAGAGAGTGGAAAATACAAGCTGGGCATGAAGTTACTTGAAAGAGGTAATTTTGTCATAACCAACTTAGATGTTCGGAACATCGCCAAAAAATACTTACTTAATTTATCGAAAAAAACCGGTCACACCCTTCACCTTGTCATTTTAGAGGGAAAAGAAGGTCTATATATAGATAAAGTTGAGGGAACTTCAGCCAATGTTTTATATTCGCGGATTGGAAGGAGGGTGCCGATACATACCAGTGCAGTAGGAAAGCTTCTTGTCGCTTTAAGTTCCCAAGAAGAGATTGATAAAATGATGGATGGCTATGTATTTGATCAAAGGACACCTAGAACGATTACAAATAAAACTGATTTTTTAAATGAATTGGCTGAAATAAAAATAAATGGATTTGCTATGGACCGCGAAGAGAATGAGCCTGGTATTTGCTGTCTCGCATTCCCAATTCGTAACCATACAGGCAATGCTATAGCTGCTTTTAGTGTTTCGATGCCTACTCCTCGGTTAAATGATGAGGAAATGGAACGAATTATACCATTGATGCTTGAAACTGGCGAAGAAATATCTCAAAAAATGGGTTATGTGTCAAGAACTCCTTATTATTAATAATGGGGTTTTCATATGAAAACATTATAGAACTGAGTTTTATAATGTAAAACTAATTAGAGGTGATTGTATGCGTATTATACGATTCTTGGAAGAAAACGGGTTAACGAGATTAGCTGCTATTACGGACGAGAACTTACTTTACGAATTGCCATTTGAAAACATCCTTGAACTAAGGCAGGAAGCACAACAAAGAAAAGCATCGATGGTTGAAATCATTCAGCAAGCTATCCAAGATACTTTGCCTAAGAAGGAAGAGATAGAACAGCTTAAATTACTCGTACCAATTGAAGCACAAGAGGTTTGGGCTGCTGGGGTCACTTATCTTAGAAGCAGGGAAGAACGAAACTATGAAGCTACCGGTGGAAAACATACCGAGCCAACCATCTATGATAAAGTTTATGAGGCAAAAAGACCGGAAATTTTCTTTAAATCTACTAAAGATAGAACAAGAGGAACAGGCGATTCCCTCTGTTTAAGAACGGATTCAAACTGGCAGGTTCCCGAACCGGAACTAGCTCTTGTCTTGGATGAGAATGGGCAGATTTTTGGGTTCACAATTGGAAATGATTTAAGCTGCCGGGATATTGAAGGTGAAAATCCACTCTACTTACCTCAAGCTAAGATATGGAAAAATTCGTGCTCGATTGGTCCTGCTATTCGTTTAGCAGAAACAGTTGAAGATTTTTATAGCTTCCAGATTACCTGTCGAATCTATCGAAATCAGGAAAAAGTATTTGAAGAAACGGCCCATACGCGTGATTTGCGAAGAACATATGAAGAATTATGCTCCTATCTAATAAAAGACAATATCGTGTTTAATGGGACTGTCCTTTTAACGGGAACAAGCATTGTTCCCCCAGAAAGTTATACATTACAAGACGGTGATCTTATTGAAATAGAAATTCCGGGGATAGGTACATTGGTTAATCCAGTAAAAGAACAAGCAGTAAAAATAGTTGAAACAATTTAGTTGAAAAGATAAGAAAAGAAAGGAAATGGTAGCTATGACAGTTCAAACTGAAGTAAAAACGTATGGGAATTTTATCGGCGGAGAATGGGTGCCAGCATCTACTAATTTAGTTGAAAAGAGTTATAGTCCGGCACACCGGAATGAAATAGTTGGGTACGTTCAAAGTTCATCTGCTAGTGATGTAGATAAAGCTGTTGCTGCTGCTCAAGATGCAACTGCAGCATGGCGGAATTTATCTGGTGCACAAAGAGGAGACTTACTTTTTAAAATTGCTGATATGATGGAGAAGCGCCTGGATGAAATTGCTGAAACTCTTACAAGAGAAATGGGAAAAACCTTTCCAGAAGCAAAGGGAGAAACTTTACGTGGTATCGCTATTCTAAAGTATTATGCCGGGGAAGGGCTGCGGAAAACCGGTGATGTCATTCCAGCCTCTGATAGCAAGGCGTTAATGTATACAACCCGTGTTCCCTTAGGTGTTGTGGGGATTATCACACCATGGAATTTTCCTGTTGCCATCCCTTTATGGAAAATGGCACCGGCATTAATTTATGGGAATACAGTTGTGATCAAGCCTGCACAGGAGGCTTCCGTTACGTGTGCTAAAGTAATCGAATGCATGGAGCAAGCCGGCTTGCCTGCAGGGGTAGTCAATATGGTGACGGGGAAAGGTTCAGTTGTTGGACAGCGCATCATTGATCATCCTCAAATAAACGGAATCTCCTTTACAGGTTCCAATTCGACCGGTAAAAGAGTGGCATTTGGGGCCATTGAACGGGGCGCAAAATATCAATTGGAAATGGGCGGGAAAAATCCGATTATTATTGCAGATGATGCCTACCTTGAGGAGGCAGTGGAAGCCACTATAAGCGGGGGACTAAGATCCACGGGTCAAAAATGTACCGCAACTAGCCGGGTCATTGTACAAGAAGGAATCTATGAAGAATTCAAAAATAGATTAGTTGAGAGAACAAGAGAATTAAAGGTTGGCGATGGCCTTGAGGAAGGGACCTGGATGGGACCTTGTGTGAATGAATCCCAGTTAAACACTGTACTTTCCTATATTGAAAAAGGAAAAGAAGAAGGCGCAACTGTTTTACTTGGTGGTAATAGGCCATCAGCAATTGAGCTGAAGGATGGGTATTATGTTGAACCGACTATTTTTGGCGATGTTCAATCAGACATGACAATTGGCCAAGAAGAAATTTTTGGACCGGTGTTAGCCTTAATAAAAGTTAAAACAATTGAGGAAGCAATCGAATTAGCAAATGACATTCCATATGGCTTAAGTGCATCAATATTCACGAAAAACATTGGGAAGGCATTTCAATTTATCGAGGCAAGTGAGGCAGGGCTTGTTCGTGTAAATTATGAAACAGCAGGAGTTGAATTACAAGCTCCATTTGGCGGTATGAAAGCATCCAGTTCCGGCGCACGCGAACAAGGAACGGCTGCGATTGAGTTTTACACCTCCATTAAAACAGTATTTGTAAAGCCTTAATAGCACAAAAGTATTCTGAAAGGGGACTATATGTAAGTGGAGAGTATCCATATAGTGTATGGTTCCCTTTTATAATTGTAAAGTTAGATAAAGGGTTCTAGTGTATGAAAGAAAATTGTTGCGGAGCAGGAGGCTTATATATGTCCAGAGATTTAGATGATAAAAAGCCAAGAATAAACAATCCAATTAACCCTTATAGGGAAAATGTGCAAGGGAAGGCAAATGAACCGATTACAGTAGCAGGACTATTGGATAGGGCCAAAAAGGTTTTAGGAGACTCTTATCGAGGTCCAAAATCTGATTGGACATTAGGGGAAATATATAACCGTTTAGAAGAGAATGCACCTCGTATCGCAATCATTGGTGGTTCTGCCGACCATCCTGCTCATATACTAGATTTAGAAACAGTATCCCGGGCAGCATTAAGAATATGGGAAGAAGGCGGGGTTCCGTTTTATTTTAGTACACCAGTGATGTGTGACGGTACAGCCCAAAGTAATATGGGGATGTCTTATTCACTGCAAAGTCGTAATGCCATTGCTGAAATTGTCGTGAATCAAATGGAAGCGCATTCCTATCATGGGGCATTCGTTATCCAAGGATGTGATAAGCAGCCTTTAGGTGTATTAAGTGGTTTAGCTTTATTGGATCGAGTCCGGCGCTACCGGGGGGAAGCCCCAGTATTTGCAACGTTTGCACCTTCTCACGTTTTAAAGGGAGGGGAAATTCCGCAGGATTTACAAGTAGAATTAAAAGAAATTGCTGAAAGAGCATCATTAATGGGTGAACAGAATATTGCCGATGATCTTAATGATGCATTAAGTTTTATCTTACAATGTACATCGAATACACAATTTCAAGGAGTTCTTGCTCGAGCTGTTGAAAAAGGGATCATAACCCACGAGCAGCATAAGAATTATGAAAAGAGGCTTGCGATTAATACATGTGACTCAGCAGGGGGAATATGTGCCTTCCATGGAACGGGAAATAGTTCTAGAGATTTGATGGCAGGTTTTGGCTTAGTTCATCCCAAACTGGAATTGTTAACAGAACCACCTACTTCCGAACAACTAAAGCCAGCCATTGAATCCTTATTTTCGATAACCAATCGCCCAGAGTGCAGTGTGGCTGAGTTGGTCGGTGCTAATATAGCCAATGCGATCCGGATCCATAGCTCTGGCGGCGGTTCCACTAACCTAATGATGCACATTGTTGGGGCAATGGTTTATGGGGGATATGACTTTAGTCTTTGGGATATCGAGAAAATTCATCAATCGTATCCGATACCAGATTTATTCCATTACAGCCTTACAGAAGGCAGAGATATCTTCGTACTAGCAGAGCAATGCTGTTCTGGTCAGATTAGAGGAATGGAAACTCTTTTTTATGAATTAATTCGGAATGGAGTTCCGATGGATGTTGATGCCTTAACAGTCACTGGGCAAACTTGGAAGGAAAGGCTGAGTAATACGGAAGGACTAAGTGCGGATGGAGTTAAGGAAAATCCAATTATCCAAAGTAAGCCACTTAGAAAGTTCAGCGGAGTCGATGTGTTACGGGGGAACTTTTTTGAGAGCGCTGTTGTCAAAATTAGTGGGATGACAACCTATCAATTAGATCAATTTGATGATAAAGTTTCGTTTGTTCTTTATTTTGAAAATGAGGAAGAGGCAAATAATCAATTATTAAATGACCAATTATTGGATGAACTAAGAGACCAGTATGCATTTACGCAAGAACACTTGCTGCAAATGTGGAAACATAATCATCCAGATAGTTATGCAGAAGCAGATGCCTTATCCTATCAGCAATTATTTAATCGTATGGTAAAGGATCAAAGTTTGAAGCTTACCATTATTATCGCTGGTCAAGGCCCTGAGGCATTTGGAATGCCTGAGATGTTCAATCCGATGCAGCATATTAATGCAAATCGCCAACTCAAACGTTTAGCTACTCTGATTAGTGATGGCCGCTATTCTGGAGTTACTTACGGGGCAGCAATAGGCCACATGACTCCTGAAGCCTATAATGGCGGAGGGGTGTTATACCTTAAACAAGGAGACTTATTACACTTACGTTTCCGCGCAAAACGGATTGAATTACTTGATGCTGAGAGTTTTACAAATGGTGAAATTAGACCATACTTAGGGGACCTCCGGTTCGATAGGGGCACACTTGGAGAACAAAGGAAAGAAACCATGAAGGGGAGACAAAGAATGATCGCAGCATCTAACCGTCTCGTTGGATGTACAAGTGCAGTTGAAGGAGTTGTACCTTTAGCAGTTAAGATGGATGCGGTCATTCCATTTTCACCAAAACAAGTTATATGTAAAAATTAATCTCTTGTTCTTTGGAACTTATCATCAATAGAAGCTGTTGTTTATTGTGTACCTCTCCGTCATATGAAACGTATAAGAGTTTTCTTTCCACAGGCCGCTCTAGTAAAGTAGAAAGCAGCGGAAAATCTACTGAAGTATCTATAACGATAATCATGCGTCACCATAATCGGTGGCGTTTTATTTTTTTTTATTTGTACTAGGACCTATCAAATTATGAATTATTGAGTAATGTTCGAGCAGTAAAAGTGAGGTGATATATCAATAATGGAAGATCTTCTATTTTCATTTTACAAATTTTCAGAATCTTGTTGACTATAACATTTATTGGTGTTAAATTAATGTTACCGGTAACAAAATACGCAATGTTATTACTATACAAAACGTTTTTTTTTGAAGAGGAGGTAATGAAAATGAGAACAATTGTATGTGAACAACCTAATGTTTTTAAATTGACCAATGAAGATATTCCACTTCCAAAACTAGGTGAAGCGATTGTCGCAATTAAAAGAGTTGGGATATGCGGAACCGACATGCATGCATTTAAAGGAAATCAACCTTTTTTTAATTATCCCAGGGTGCTTGGTCATGAATTGGCTGGAACGATTGAATGGATTGGCGAAAATTCAACAGGATTAAAAAAAGGAGAGCAGGTTTCCATTATCCCGTATATGCATTGCGGTGAGTGTATTGCTTGCCGGCAAGGAAAAACAAACTGTTGCACTCAAATGAGAGTTTTGGGAGTACATATTGACGGTGGGATGCGTGAAAAAATCTCTGTGCCAATTGATCATCTAATGAAGACAGAAGGTTTGTCATTGGATCAGACCGCTGTCATTGAACCTTTAAGTATCGGTGCCCATGCGGTCAGACGGGCAGGAATTCAAAAGGGAGAATTTGTACTGGTAATTGGTGCGGGCCCGATTGGTTTGGGGATTATGGCATTCGCACAACAAGAGGGTGGCAGGGTAATTGCTATGGATATTAATGAAGAAAGATTGGAGTTTTGTCAGCAGTGGACAAAAGCAGAATTTACCATTAATGCTTTAGAGAATCCACAGGAAACCTTAAAGGTTATAACAAGTGGAGATATGCCAACAATTGTATTTGATGCAACCGGAAATCGAAAATCAATGGAAGAGTCCTTCCGTTATCCGGCAAATGGAGGGAAACTCATTTTCGTGGGATTGGTAAAATCGGAAATTGTCTTTTCAGACCCTGATTTTCACTCTAAAGAATTGACATTAATGTCAAGCAGGAATGCTAATAAAGAAGACTTTAATCATGTAATAAAATCCATTCAGAGCGGGAAAATTGATGTAAACACCTATATTACACATCGTTCCGATTTTGAACAGATGACTGGCATATTTGAAGAATGGCTGAAACCTGAATCGAACGTTGTGAAAGCAATGGTAGAATTATAAACAAAAATATATTTAATCAAAAGATATATTCATATATGTAAAGTCTAGTATGAAAGGAATCGGACCGATGCGAATTGATTCTCACCAGCATTATTGGAAAATAACCCGTAATGACTATGGCTGGATTACTCCGGAATTGCCTGTGCTATATCGTGATTTTCTGGAGAAAGACTTAAGACCACTACTGGAAAAAAACAAAATTGACAAAACCATTGTTGTTCAGGCAGCCCCATCAATAGAAGAAACAGAATTTATCCTCTCGCTTGGTAACGAATCGGAGACCATTGCCGGTGTTGTTGGATGGGTTGATATCGAAGATTCTGAATATAAAGAGAGGCTCGAAAATTTTCGGAAACACCAAAAATTCGTTGGGATAAGGATCATGATACAAGATATGCCAGATGAGAGGGTCATTTTAAAACCCCATTATTTGCAGGCATTTTCTTATTTTGAGAAAATGGACATTCCTGTTGATCTTCTGGTTCGGTCCGATCAGCTTTCAGTGGTAGTCGAACTACTAAAACATGTTTCCTTAAGGGCAGTTATCGACCATATCGCCAAGCCGGACATTAAATCAGGGAAAATAGAGCCATGGAAAAGTCAAATGAAACAGATTGCGCAACATCCCAAAATTTATTGCAAGTTATCCGGAATGGTTACGGAAGCCGATCATCACAATTGGGAAAAGGAAGAATTTATTCCCTATGTGAGGCATATTGTGAATGAATTTGGCGTTAACCGGGTCATGTTTGGGAGTGATTGGCCTGTTTGTTTACTTTCTGCAAGCTATGATGATGTATATAATCTTTTAAAAGAAACACTTCCACAAAATCTGACGAAAGTTGAGGAAGAAGGGATTTTTGGCGGTAATGCATTAGAGTTTTATAAATTAAACATCTACAGCCAGTAATTTAATAGATTATAAGGAATGGGGGAAATATATGAAATACAGAAAGCTTGGACAAACAGGATTGGAGGCATCGATTCTTAGTTTCGGGGCCTCTTCACTTGGATCGGTATTTCGGGATATTGATGAAAACGAAGGAATTAAAACAGTTCATACAGCCATTGATCATGGGATTAACTTAATCGATGTATCGCCTTATTATGGACTAACGAAGGCTGAAACTGTTCTTGGGAAAGCAATCAGTGAAATACCAAGGGACAAATTTATTTTATCAACAAAAGCTGGACGATACGGAGAAAACCAATTCGATTTTTCAAAACCTCGAATTATCGCAAGTATAGATGAGAGTTTAACAAGATTAAAAACAGATTATGTGGATATACTGCTGCTGCATGATATTGAGTTTGGGTCATTGGATCAAATCATGGAAGAAGGAATACCTGCTTTACAACAATTAAAAAAACAAGGGAAAATCAGGTTCTTTGGTGTATCTGGACTTCCGTTGACCATTTTTGAACAGGTTCTTAGTCAGACAGAACTAGATGTTATTTTATCGTATTGCCATTATTCTTTAAATGATACTTCGCTACTGTCACTCGTTCCTCTTCTGGAAGAGAAAAGGACTGGATTAATAAATGCCTCTCCTTTATCAATGGGGTTATTAACTTCGAGACCTGTTGCTGATTGGCACCCTGCTAGTAAGGAAATTCGCATGATTTGTAATCAGGCTGCCGAGTTTTGTAAGGAAAATGGAACAGAGTTATCTAAATTAGCTATCCAATTCTCCATCCAAAACGAGACAATCCCAACTACTTTGGTAAGTACGGCAAGTGTCGAAAACATTAAGAAAAATATCCAGTGGACAGATGAACCGATTGATGAGGAAATGTTGAGTAGTGTTCTTGAAATATTAGAGCCTATTCATAATAAAACATGGCCTAGCGGGAACCCTGAATTTGCACAGAAAGTAATAAAATAATTCAAGAAGAAAAATAGCAAAGTATTTTCCTGTTTTTCTTCTTGAATTTTATGAATAGATAGAATATTATAAACTTAACAGTGATATCGGTAACACATTTTTATCATAATTGTTATCGATAACAATATTCGAACAAATAAATAAGGATGTGATCATGAATAGTTTAATAGAATGAATTTTTTTGAAAGCGTTTTAACTAGGGTCCTTTTTACAGAAAATTAATGTTTAAAAAACAAATGAAAACAGTAAGGAGGGATTTAAACTGAAAACGGTAACAGTAGAACAACAAACCATTTCGGTATCCAAAAAAAGAAAACTTGGAAGTAGCAAGGCATTAAAAAGCTTGCGAAAACATTGGCAGTTTTATTTACTGATTATTCCTCCCGTCCTCTATTTTATTATCTTTAAGTACATTCCCATGCTTGGAACTATTATTGCGTTTAAGGATTACAGTGTGGTTCAAGGAATCATGGGAAGTCCTTGGGCGGGGCTTAAATACTTTAAACTATTTTTTGATAACCCTGCGGCTTGGGATCTTATTAAGAATACATTGTTTATAAGTTTGTATGATATTGCAGCGTGCTTCCCATTGCCAATCATTTTGGCTATAGCACTTAATGAAATTCGTCAAGGACGGTTCAAAAAATTTGTACAGATTGTTACTTATGCTCCATATTTCATTTCTACAGTTGTATTAGTTTCCATGATTATTGTGTTGACATCACCAAGGCTTGGAATTTTTAATCACATCTTAGAAGCAATCGGGCTTCATTCTATTAATTTTATGGGAGACCCTGGTTTATTCCGTTCCATATATGTTTGGTCGGATGTTTGGCAATTAACAGGTTATTCAGCCGTAATATATCTAGCCGCTCTTTCAGGTATTGATACTTCACTTTATGAAGCGGCAAAAATAGATGGTGCATCAAGACTGCAAAAAATTATCCATGTTGATCTGCCTGGGATTATGCCGGCTATTACGATTATTTTAATTTTAACAGTTGGAAACGTTATGGGAGTTGGTTTTGAAAAAATATTTTTAATGCAAAATCCACTCAATTTAGATACATCAGAGGTGCTTTCAACCTACGTCTACAAAATGGGGCTTCTAAATGCAAATTACAGTTTTGCAGGAGCGATTGGACTTTTTAACTCTGTAGTAAACTTAATACTTCTTTTATTGGCAAATTTATTTGCGAAACGAATTTCAGGAAATAGTTTATGGTAATGATTTTGCAAGAATAGGAGGGTGAGTTTTTGGTGGTAAAAGCAAATTCAATAAAAGAGTCTTTCGGTGACAAAGTGTTCCTTACCATTGTTTATACTTTTTTAATCTTTGTAGTAGTAGTCGTTCTGTATCCATTGATATATATTCTTAGTTCATCACTTAGTAGTCCGCTAGCTGTTTCGTCTGGTAAGGTTTGGCTATGGCCGGTTGATTTTTCGTTAGAAGGTTATAAAGCTATTTTTAGCAATTCACAGGTCTTAGTTGGTTATGCTAATTCCCTATTCTATACCTTTTTTGGCACGATCGTTAGTGTCACTTTAACAGTGTTGTTTGCTTATCCGCTTTCTAGAAAATCTTTCTATGGTCGTAATGTTTTGATGATTTTTATCTTATTTACAATGTTATTTTCAGGTGGATTAATTCCCGAATATCTTGTAGTTAAAAACCTACATATGTTGGATACCCGATGGGCTTTAATCATTCCAAAGGCTATTGCTGTTTGGCAGGTAATTATTGCTGTAACCTTTTTTAGGACAAGTATTCCTGAAGAAATCGTGGAAGCAAGCGAGATGGATGGTTGCAGCGACCTAAGATTTTTATGGTCAGTTGTTCTGCCGCTGTCAAAACCTATTATTGCAGTATTAGTTTTAATGTATGCGATTTTTCAATGGAATTCTTATTTTGATGCCATGCTTTATTTGAAATCTGAAGCATTATTCCCACTTCAGGTTGTTTTACGTAATATCCTTATTTTAAATACAACTTCATCTGGATCGATTGATGCACAAAAATTGATGGATATGAAACAACTCGCTGATTTGATGAAATATTCATTAATTGTTGTAGCCAGTCTTCCAGTTCTTATTATTTATCCATTTGTACAGCGTCACTTTATGAAAGGTGTCTTAATTGGCTCAGTAAAGGGCTAAATTTTTAAACATAAGGGGAGAGGTAGTTATGAAAAAAGCAGGTATTTTGGCAATGCTTCTATTTGTAGTACTTGCAACATTTTTAGCAGGCTGTACTGACAAAACAGAAACAACATCGTCAGGTAAATCAAAAGATGGTGAAGGGGAATTGTCTATTTTTGCTCCTCAAGGAGTAGGGAATACTAAATTAAGCACAAATTTTTTCACAAAGGAAGTAGAAAAAAAATTCAATGTTAAGATTAATTGGCAGACAACGACCTATGATGCTACATCAGCTAGTCAAAAACGCCAAATCTCCTTAGCCAGCGGTGATTATCCAGACGCTTATATGTTGGTTCCTTGGGTAGATCATTTCTCTACAAATGATTTGATGAAATATGGAAAACAGGGTGTTCTTATTCCACTAAATGACTTGATTAAAAAATATGCTCCAAATATTCAAAAAACGCTTGATACCAATAAACAATTTAGGGCAATGACGGTTTCACCTGATGGAAATATCTATGGTGTTTCACACTTGAATGAGTGTTACCATTGTACATGGCCATATAAAATGTGGATAAATAATGAATGGTTGAAAAAGTTGAATATGCCAATGCCAAAAACAACAGAAGATTTTAAAAATGTACTTGAAGCTTTTAAAAACCAGGATCCGAACAGTAACGGTAAAAAAGATGAAGTCCCGCTTAGTGGTGCAGTAGGAATCGCCGATACGAATATTATTCCATTTCTTATGAACGGGTTTATTTATGATGATGGAAAGAAAAGGTTACTATTAAAAAATGGAAAGGTGGACTTTGCGGCTAACAAGCCTGAATGGAAGCAGGGATTAGAATACATGCGTTCTTTATATAAGGATGGATTAATCGATCCAGGTGCCTTCACGCAGAATGGTGATGCCTATCAAAAACTAGGGGATAATGCTGGTGCAGAAATTCTTGGTGCTGGAACAGCCACGCATCCTGGGGAGTTTATTTCTGATCAAAAACGTTTGTATTCAGATAATTATATAGCACTCGCGCCGCTGAAAGGTCCCAATTCTGCATATGCCACTTATAATTATCCTGTTACTCCTGGAGCTGACTTTGTACTTACTAACAAAGCGTCGAAGGAAGATCAAATCGCGGCCATTAAGATCATCGACTACTTGTTTACAGCGGATGGAAATATAAAGGGACAATTTGGTAAAGAGGGTGTGGACTGGAGAAAGCCAAAAGATGGTGATGTCGCGATTGAAAAAAGTGCTAAACCGCTTTTCGCTTCGATACCTCTGAAAGACGGTGAAAAAACTCACAATAACGGATGGGGACCAATCGCAGAATTCGGTTCTTCCAGTTCTTTTAGAAATGGGCAAATCCAATCGACTCAAGTATTTACACCGGAAGGGTATGAACGCCGACTTCAGGATGCAACCCATTTGTATGAGGGTACGCAGCCAGATGATGTATTCCCAGCATGGTCCGTTTGGATGGATCCATCTGATGCAGATGAAGTAGCCATGTTAGAAACAAATATTCAAAATTATGTTAATCAGAGCCTTTTGAAGTTTGTAACAGGGGAAATGAACTTGGATACAGACTGGGATTCTTATGTTAAAGGGTTTGATAAATTAAACCTTAAACGTTATTTAAAAATAATGCAAAAAGCATATGATAAATCTGAAAAGTAGAATATGAAGAATTATTCATAATTTGAAAAAAGTAAAATACCTCGGTCCAAAAAAGGTTTAGGACAGAGGTATTTTTTTAAATTGCATTTTTTGAATGTTTTATCGCTTAAGAAGTATGTAGAAGTTACCATTATTAGTTGTCTGAAGGTATTGGATTATATTGCGAAAAGGGGGTTGCAACATGGAAGTTGTGCACTATAAAAAAGAAGTGGATCATTTGGTAATCAAATGCACAAATGGGTTGATGGAAGTCATTCCCTATACCAACTCAATTATTCGTATCCGTTATACATTGGAAAAGGAATTTGGCTTGAAGAAAAGCTTCATGGTTGAACCAAATGCGAAAGAACATGTTATTTTTTCCGTAAGCGAAACAGAAAATATAATCGTATTTTCAACGTGCAATGTACAGATTCACATTAATAAACATACAGCTGCATTTACATATACCGACTCGTCTGGGAAGCTTTTAGCAAAGGAACCGGAACGTGGTGGGAAAACACTTGTACCATTTGAAGTTGTAAAATCTATTTTTGATGAAAATACAGAGATTCGTAATTCACACAATGTAGATGGTGCTCGTGCTAAAGCCATTCCAGCGAAACATGTTGTGGATCGAACGGCTTATCATACCAGACTTGAATTCGAATGGGCAGATGATGAAGCACTCTATGGTCTTGGTTCACACGAGGAAGGTGTTTTAAATTTAAGGGGCACTTATCAATATCTTTACCAGCAAAACATGAAAGCAGTGGTTCCTGTTTTGGTCTCAACGAAAGGGTACGGAGTGGTTGTGGATAGCTATTCGTTGATGACATTTCATGATGACTTGCATGGTTCATATATATGGACGGATATAGATAGCGAGATGGACTATTACTTTATATATGGACCTGATTTTGATCAAATTGTGAGATGTTTCCGTCATCTTACAGGAAAAGTCCCTCTTTTACCAAAATGGTCATTCGGATATGTGCAATCTAAGGAAAGGTATAAATCTCAAGAAGAGCTAATCTCTATTGTTAAGGAATACAGGAGACGACAAATTCCTCTCGATTGTATAGTACTGGATTGGATGTCTTGGACAGGTGAACTGTGGGGGCAGAAATCCTTTGATCCCGAACGTTTTCCAAATCCCGAAAAAATGATGCATGATATTCACGAGCTTAATGCAAAACTGATGGTTTCCATTTGGCCGATTATGAATAACGATGGTCCAAATCATGTTGAAATGAAGCAAAAGGGTTATCTTCTAGGGAATCAGGCGACATATGATGCATTTCGCCGAGAAGCACGCAATCTGTATTGGAAACAGGCAAATGAGGGGTTGTTTTCCCATGGCATTGATGCATGGTGGTGTGACTGTACAGAACCTTTTGAGGCTGATTGGAATGGGGAAGTGAAACCTGAACCTGAAGAACGACTTCGAATCAACACAGAAGAATCAAAGAAATACTTGGACCCAGGTTATATTAATGCCTATTCGCTTCTTCATTCAAAGGGCATCTATGAAGGACAGCGGAAGACAACCGATACGAAACGGGTTGTAAACTTAACACGATCCGCTTATGCAGGCCAGCAAAAGTATGGGACGATAACTTGGTCTGGAGATGTTGCTGCCAATTGGGAAACATTGCGAAACCAAATCGCTGACGGATTAAATTTCTGTTTGACTGGCATGCCCTACTGGACAGTGGATATCGGAGGATTCTTTGTTTCCAAAAAGGAACAGTGGTTTTGGAATGGAGATTATCAAGATGGTTGTGACGATTTAGGATACCGCGAGCTTTACGTTCGATGGTTGCAATATGGTACATTTTTACCGATGTTCCGCTCCCATGGTACAGACACACCAAGAGAGGTTTGGAGATTTGGAGAGCCTGGTATGTTGTATTATGATACGCTGGTAAAATTTATCAAGCTTCGATATAGATTATTACCTTATATATATTCAGTTGCTGGTTGGGTGACTCATCAGGATTATACGATGATGCGAGCCTTGGCATTTGATTTCAGAAATGATCCAAAAACATATGATATCAAAGACCAATATATGTTTGGGCCAGCATTCTTAGTAAATCCCATAACAGAAGCAATGTATTACAAAAGCGGTTCGGTTAAGATTGAAGGTGTTGCGAAAAAACGTCTTGTATATTTGCCTTTTGGTTCAGATTGGTATGATTTCTGGACAGACCAATGGATGAGCGGCGGTCAAACAATTGAGGCTTCAGCAGAACTTGAAACAATGCCTTTATATGTACGTGCCGGGTCAATTATTCCTATTGGCCCAGATATCCAATACAGTTCAGAAGAATCAACAGAACCTGTAGAATTCAGAGTTTATAAGGGGCAAGACGGAAGTTTTATGTTGTATGAAGATGAAGGTGATAATTACAACTATTTAAAGGGGGAATTTGCAACAATAATTATTCGCTGGGAAGACGAAAAAAATCGACTTGTAATAGATGAACGTCAAGGAGCTTATTCCAAAATGAAGAGTTCCATGGAATTATTGATCACCGTTATTACCGGTAGAGCGGCTTTCACTTCAAGAACTCAAAAGAGAATTATTTATAACGGAAAACAGATGATCATTAACTTTTAATATAAGACTAAAAGGTTTTAAAGTTATAGGAATAAAAACGTTACTGCACAGATAGCAAAAGGGGAGTTTGAACCTACTTTTGAACCTTAGTCAAGTAATCTGGGACCTCTGTCAAGGACACATGAAAAAAACGATAAGATACTAAAAAGGTGATCCCTATTCTGAAATAGGGGTCATCTTTCTTTATTTCCATTGATAACCATAATTATAATAGTAAACCATATATTTCTATGGCGCATTTGATTTTAAACATTGCTCATTGTATTCCCCTAGTCCCCCTTACTTTAAGAATAAAATATAAAAAATACCTATCGATGAAACACTCATTTTCAGGTGTCCTATCTATAGGTATCATATTAAACATCTTCCATTTCTTTTTCTTAACCAAAAAAGTTCCTTCGTTTGGGGAGCTAAGATTTTCTTCCTTTATCACGTTGATGGAGAGAAGAGGTTCGTAAATGTATTTCAGAGGGCAGGACAATTTTTCTTGCTTTTTCAGGTGCTGCTCCTTCAATTCGTTCGATTAATAACTGTATGCCAATATAGCCGAAATTGTATGCCTGTTGTTCTGCAACGGTTAATATTGATTCATTTTCAGTATAATTTGGTACATCATATGACACAACGGCCATTTCTTCTGGGACTTTAATATTGTGTTTGTAAAGAATTTTCATCGTATTCATTCCAATAAAGTTATTTGTTGCAAAAATAGCTGTTGGGCGTTCTTGCTCTGGTAAATTTAGAAGGTCTTGAATGGAATTTGTTACATCACTGTCCCGGAATTGGCTTTCCTTAATTAAATGGTTGTTAACTGATATTCCATGTATCTTTAACGTATCAATATAGGATTGTTGTCTTTCACGAGCAGTCGACACAACTAAAGGACCATTTATAATGGCAATTTTTTGATGCCCTTGTTTAATTAAATGCTCAATTAACCTACGGGTGGTTGCTTCATTGTCGCTTAGAACTTGATCGCAGTCTATATCAGGAATATTCCGGTCGATTAATACAAAAGGTATACCATGCTTGGTTAGTTTCTTCATATTTTTTTTAGAGTTATCATTTGCTGGAGCAATCAGTACACCATCCGACCCGGTTGAAATAAGCATATCCATATACTTGGATTCTTTTTCAAAATTCTCATCGCTATTACATAGAAGAAGCTGATATCCCATTTGCATGGCTTTATCTTCCGCCCCACGTGCAACGCTTGTGAAAAAGGGGTTGCCAATATCGGTGATCATAAGAGATAAGATTTTTGTTTTTTTCGTTATTAGATTCCTGGCAGAATTATTGGGAATATAATTTAATTCTTTAATAACGGTTTCAACTTTTTTTCGTGTTTCTTCACTGATTTTTTCTGATTTATTAATAACCCTTGAGACAGTCATAGCTGAAACATTGGCTTTCTTGGCAATATCATAAATGGTAACCATATTTACCTCCTATCCACAAAAAAATATTCTAGCTTAAATTTTAGATGATTACAGTAAATATATCAAGGAAGAAATGTTACCGGTAACAAAGTTTATTGCAGGAAGGTTCCATCCATTCGACGGGAAAATTTTAGTAGATCCTACCTTAATTAAATTACAAAATCCTTATTGTATTTATTTTTAAAAAGAAATTGACGTAAGAATGTCAGTATGTTAAATTTTTGTTATCGGTATCATTTTTGAATCTTATGATTTTTACAACAATTAATTATATTCATTGAGAGAATAAAAATAGGTACAAGTTGCTTTTCGTACCTTATTCAGAAACGAATAGATTAGGAGAATATGAAAAATGTTGGGAGTAGAAGCCATGGATCAAGTAAAACAGTATTAACAAATAGTATAGAAAAAAATGAAATGGCCGGTGGAAATGTAATGGTGATAAAAGGTGGTAAAGAAATCTTTTACAATGAAGATGGATTGGCTGATAGGGAAGCGGGGCTTCCAATTAGTAGAGATTCCATTTTCAGATTATATTCTATGAGTAAGCCTGTTACTGCTGCCGAGGTGATGATTCTCTTAGAACGGGGGGAAATTGATTTATATGAATCTGTAAGTCGATTTCTCGAATAAATAAGATGGATAGAGAATCGGCTTTTGGATCCGGGGGAGCAGGCCTGGTTTCAAGTATTGATGATTATGCAAGATTCGCAAAATGCTGATAAATGAAGGAAGTTTGAATGGGGTTCAGATACTAAGACCAAAAACTGTCAAATACTTAACGTCAGGAACCTTGAATGCTGCGCAGCAGAAAGGCTTTGACAATTGGTTTACACTAAGTGGATACAGCTATGGAAACTTGATGCGTGTAATGACCGATTGCGGTAAGGCTGGGGGACTTGGCAGTCTTGGTGAATATGGTGGGATGGTTGGCTGGGGGCCTATTTTTGTAATTTTCCAAAGGATGATGTTACCTTCTTATTCATGATCCAGAAAACAGATGCGGGTACAACTGCCCTCACCAGAAAGCTTAGTTATATTTTACTAGGTTCATACTGTGGATGAAAACGCTGTCTTTATGTTAGCTACTTAGAAAGATTGCTTGTTAGTAAATGAAAAGGTAATGGAAAAAAGCAAAAGGAGGGTTTGTGCATGTCCGATAACATGATATGGTTTGATCAACCTGCAAAAGACTGGAATGAGGCGTTACCCATCGGTAACGGTCGTCTTGGTGCAATGATTTATGGGAAAACAGCTATTGAACAAATCCAGTTGAACGAAGAATCCGTTTGGTATGGCGGCCCAAGGGACCGCAATAACCCGGATGCACTGGAACATCTGGCCAAGATAAGGAAATTGCTTCAAAACGGAAGACTAGTGGAAGCGGAAAAATTGGCGAGCATGGCACTTTCGGGTATTCCTGAGACGCAAAGGCATTATATGGGGCTTGGTGATCTTTTTTTAGACTTTGATCACCAAGAGGCAAATGATTACAGACGTGAACTTGATTTGAAAAAGGGAATTGTTAAGCTTGAATACAACTGCCATGGAGTAAAGTTTCAAAGAGAGATTTTTTCAAGCTATCCTTCTGACTTGATTATCATTCGCCTTACAGCCAGTAAGTCAGCCTCGATATCTTTTTCAGCCAGACTAACGAGGGATGGAAGCCGGCTTATGGAAGAGGTTAGAGCAATAAGAGGCAATAGTCTTGTTATGAGAGGCAATTGCGGCGGAAAAGATGGATCTGATTTTCGAGTTGTTCTTTCTGTGAAGGCCACGGGTGGAAGTGTGGATACCATTGGTGAACATTTACTGGTTAATGATGCTGATGAAGTCACAATATTTTTGGCTGCTGATACCAGTTTTCATCACAGTGATCCGGAATTAGCCTGTTTTCGTGCGATTGAGCAAGTAGTACATATGGATTACGGGCTTTTAAAATGTACTCATATAAAGGACTATACGGAACTTTATAGCAGAGTAAGTTTAAAGTTATTTGATACATCTAGTGATCAAAATCATCGGTTGCCAACGGATCAAAGATTAAAACGTCTCAAAGAAGGATATGAGGATAATGGCCTTCTGGCACTCTATTTTCAGTTTGGCAGGTATTTGCTTATTTCAAGCAGTCGGCCGGGATCACTACCTGCCAATTTACAAGGGATATGGAATCATAGTATGCGGCCTCCTTGGGACAGCAAATTTACAATCAATATTAATACGGAGATGAACTATTGGCCTGCAGAAACGTGTAATTTGTCTGAATGTCACGAGCCATTATTCGATTTAATTGAGAGAATGAGAGAGCCAGGACGCAGGACAGCCAAAATGATGTACGGCTGCGGGGGTTTTGTAGCACACCACAACACGGATATATGGGCAGATACCGCTCCACAGGATATCTATCTGCCAGCCTCTTATTGGCCAATGGGAGCAGCTTGGCTTTGTCTGCATTTATGGGAACACTATCAATTTACTGGTGATGTCATTTTCTTGGAGAAGAGCTATGAAACAATTAAAGAATCGGTACGATTTTTCTTGGACTTTTTAATAGAAACAAAAGAAGGATATCTTGTTACCAGTCCATCTTCTTCTCCGGAAAATACTTATATTTTACCGAATGGCGAATCGGGGACTTTGTGCACGGGACCTTCGATGGACAATCAAATTCTGTATGCACTTTTTAATTGTTGTATTCAATCGAGCGAGATTCTTTCGATAGACCATGAATTTAGGGTGGAATTATCGAAAGTTTTACAGCGAATCCCTCAACCAAAGATTGGAAAGTACGGACAAATACAGGAGTGGCTAGAGGACTATGAGGAGAAGGAGCCTGGGCATCGGCATATATCCCATCTATTCGCACTGCACCCGGGAAACCAAATCACCGTTCAGCGAACGCCGGAACTGGCTTCCGCAGCAAGACGAACAATCGAAAGGCGCTTGGAATATGGGGGAGGTCACACAGGCTGGAGCCGTGCCTGGTTGATCAATTTATGGGCCAGATTAGAGGATGGAGAACAGGCCTATTCAAATCTATTAGCTTTACTTCGGCAATCGACTCTGCCTAATTTATTCGATGATCACCCTCCTTTCCAAATCGATGGCAATTTTGGCGGTACGGCTGCCATTGCAGAAATGCTAGTACAAAGTCATGATGATGCCGTTCATTTGCTCCCGGCGTTGCCTAAAGCATGGAAGGATGGGCATGTTTGCGGGTTACGGGCGAGAGGCGGATTCGAGGTAGATATGGAGTGGAAAGATTATCGCATAGAAAAAGCAAAAATCAAATCATTAAACGGAAAACCGTGTAAATTAAAGTTGAATCAGCCTATTACACTTAAAGGTGCAGCAAATGATCTTATCCAATTTACAAGTTTGAATGAAGGAATCATTCGATTTGATACAGTACAAGATGGAATTTATACATTAGTTTGTGATCCAATTAGGTCAGTTTGACAATTGATTTTGAAGTTAAAAAAGCTGTTTTTATTGTTGATTTTATTAACTAGTAATATTTAGGGAGGATAAGAAATGTCTAAAATAACTTTTCTCGGTGCAGGAAGCACTGTTTTTGCCAAAAACGTCCTTGGTGATTGTATGCTTGTTCCTGCATTGGAGGGCTTTGAGTTCGCCCTATTCGATATCGATGGACAGCGTTTAAGAGATTCCGAGAATATGTTAAGAAATTTGAAAGAAAGCTTGAATAAAAATATCCGGATTAAAGCTTATACCAATCGTAAGGAAGCTCTTAAGGACGCAAAATACGTCATTAATGCCATTCAAGTAGGCGGTTATAGGCCAAGCACGGTGATAGATTTTGATATACCGAAAAAATACGGTTTACGGCAGACAATTGCCGATACAGTCGGCATTGGTGGAATCTTTCGTAGTCTTCGAACTATTCCAGTCATGCTTGATTTTGCAAGTGACATGGAAGAGGTATGCCCTGATGCCCTCTTATTAAATTATACAAACCCTATGGCTGTTTTAACCGGTGTTATGAATCGTTACTCCAAAATTAAAACAATCGGCTTGTGCCACAGTGTTCAAGTTTGCACTAAAGAACTATTAAAATCATTGGGCATGGATTCGGAAGGGGTTCAAGAAAAGATTGCTGGAATTAACCATATGGCCTGGCTATTAGAAGTAAAAAGAAATGGTGTGGATCTTTATCCTGAAATTAAAAGAAGGGCGAAGGAAAAGCAAAAAACACAGCATAGCGATATGGTACGTTTTGAGTTAATGGATAAGTTTGGCTATTATGTAACGGAATCTTCTGAACATAACGCGGAATATCATCCATACTTTATCAAATCCAAATACCCGGAACTGATTGAGAAATATAATATTCCACTTGATGAATATCCTCGTCGTTGTGAAGCGCAAATAAATAACTGGGAAACCATGAGAGAAGAGTTAGTAAATAATAAGAAATTGGAACATGTTCGTTCTAAAGAATATGGTTCAAGAATAATCGAGGCCGTCGAAACAAATATTCCATTCAAATTCGGCGGTAATGTCCTAAATACAGGGCGACTCATTAGCAATCTACCTGAAAAGGCTTGTGTAGAAGTTCCTTGTATTGCCGATCGAAGCGGTATCACGGCAGCGTATGTCGGAGACCTTCCAGAGCAGCTCGCCGCTTTAAACCGTACCAATATTAATACTCAGTTATTAACAATAGAAGCTGCCATTACACGGAAGCGGGAGTATATTTACCAAGCTGCCTTGCTCGATCCACATACGGCTGCGGAATTGTCAATCGACGATATTGTGTCGCTGGTTGATGATTTAATTGACGCCCATGGAGAATGGATTCCAGCATTTCAAAAGGAAGAAACGATAGGATTAACCATATAAGTTGTTAATGTAAATAGAAATAAGGCACTTGATTATTTTCAAGTGTCTTCATTATGGACTTAAATAAAAGAGCATTTACGTTTATAAATAGAAGAGGTCCAAACTATACAGAAATTCCTCCCAATTGAACGTCAAAGGGACAATTTTTGTTAGTGATAGTACCACTTTTGGAATCAGGACCATTTCCGTCCCCGAAAAACGGTTTTATGCTCAACGGACGGACCTTGAAGCTCAAAGGCTGATCGTGCATGATGACTACGGCATTTTCGAAGCTGTATTGTTTAAGGAAAGCGAATACTGCACAGGTTGATTAGTTTTATGAGACTGAGAGGATTTCTCCCAAAATTTATAAAAAATTATCAGAATCGAGTGTGATTATTATGCTAAAAGGGATCCCATCAATAATTTCGCCGGATTTAATGAAGGCATTAATGGAAATGGGCCATGGAGATGAGATTGTTTTGGCAGATGGCCACTTCCCCGCTGCCAGCCATGCCAGTCAGCTCATTCGTTGTGATGGCCATGGAATACCGGAGCTATTGGAAGCAATCCTAAAGTTTTTCCCTCTTGATACGTATGTAGAACATCCGGTTGCGTTAATGGCTGTTGTACTTGGCGATTCGGTTCAGCCAACCATTTGGGAAGAGTACGAAGGAATAGTTGAAAAACATTCGGGAAAGTCCATTCCCTTTGAATATATCGATCGGTTTGCTTTTTATGAACGGACAAAAAAGTCATTTGTCGTTGTGGCCACAAGCGAAAAAGCCCAATATGCAAATATTATTTTGAAAAAAGGGATTGCTTTATAGTTTAATAGGCAAAAGTTTAATTCATAATTGTTTTTTATCAATTATGTCATCTTCAAATCCTTAGATTTCATTAATCAAATGTTAATAGGAGAGAATCAAATATGAAGCTACGATATAGTAGGCCGGCTAAATCGTGGAACGAAGCACTTCCGATTGGTAATGGACGTCTTGGTGCCATGATTTTTGGCGGAATAGAGAAGGAACATTTGCAATTAAATGAGGATACTTTATGGTCAGGAGCTCCCAAAGATTTTAATAATCCAAAGGTGAAAGAACTGCTTCCTGAGGTCCGCAGACTGATATTCGATGGGAAGTATACAGAAGCAGATCAATTATGTAGGGAGATGATGGGTCCCTACACGCAATCCTATATGCCGTTTGGTGATTTGTACCTGCAATTTAATCATGGAGAAACTGTTCATTCATTTGAACGGAGTCTAGATTTGAAAACAGGAACCGGCCTTGTGGAATATAGGATTGGAGATGTGCACTATACACGTGAAATGTTCGCCTCCTTTCCAGATCAAATTATCGCCATTCGACTTAAGACCAGTAAACCTGGCTGCTTGAATTTTTCAGTAAGTCTGGGGAGTTCATTGAAATTTAAGACTTCTCCCGATCAAGATCAGTTTGTACTTAACGGCATCTGCCCGGAACATGTTGATCCTTCTTATTATCATACGGATCATCCTATCGTATATGGAGACCTGGAGTCAACGGATGCCATGAGATTTGAAGCTCGTATAGGTGTAAATGCGGAAGATGGTTCGGTTCATATTGATCTTGATGGACTTCACGTAACTGCAGCCACCACCGTAACACTTTATTTCAGTGCAGCGACGAGTTTTAACGGCTATCATAAATCTCCAGGCAAAGAGGGGAAAAATCCTTCTTTAGCAGCAAAGTCATTTCTGGAGGCAGCCATGTCAAAATCCTTTGAGGAATTAGAACATTCCCATATTGAAGACTATAAGTCATTATTTGAGCGTGTTGAACTGGATTTGGGACCTGCAGTTGCACCGGAAAACTTGCCAACAGATCAATGGATTTTGAAATATGGCGCAAATGATCCAAAGCTGGTGGAATTATTGTTTCATTATGGCCGCTACTTAATGATTGCAAGCTCAAGGCCAGGTTCACAGCCGGCTAATCTTCAAGGGATATGGAATCGTGAGGTTCGGCCCCCTTGGAGCAGCAACTTCACGATAAATATTAATACGGAGATGAATTATTGGCCAGCAGAAACCTGTAATCTTTCCGAATGTCATGAACCTCTCTTGGATTATATTGAGGAATTGGCCGAAAACGGTAAAAAAACGGCTTCTGTGAATTACGGATGCAGAGGATGGACGGCACATCATAATGCAGATTTATGGCGTCAAAGTGCTCCGGTTGGGGATTATGGACATGGAGACCCGGTATGGGCTTTCTGGCCTTTGGGAGGAGTATGGTTAACCCAGCATTTGTGGGAGCATTTTGCATTTGGGAAGGATAAGTCCTATCTTCGGGAAAAAGCCTATCCCATTATGAAAGAAGCGGCCCATTTCTGCCTGGATTGGCTTATTGAAGACGGGAACGGACATTTGGTTACAGCTCCTTCTACTTCGCCGGAACACAAATTTGTGACACCTGGGGGAAAGTTGGCCGCGGTCAGTATGGCCTCCACAATGGACATGTCTTTGATTTGGGAGTTGTTCACTAATTGTATTGAGGCCTCCGAAGTATTGGAAATGGATGAAGCGTTTCGCCATGAATTAATGGCAGCACGTGAAAAATTATCCCCATTGAAAATCGGCCGATATGGCCAGCTTCAGGAATGGGCACATGATTGGGAAGATGAAGATCTTAACCACCGGCATGTTTCGCATCTGTTTGGAATTTATCCGGGACACCAGCTTACCGATCGGCAAGGAAGTGAATGGTTTCATGCTGCCAGGAAATCTCTTGAAAAGAGGGGAGATGGCGGTACAGGATGGAGTTTGGCTTGGAAAATTTGTTTGTGGGCCCGATTTAAAGATGGTGACAGGGCTCATCAGTTAATTTCCAATCTCCTTCAGCTCGTGAAAGAGGAGGATACCAACTATCATAAGGGCGGTGTTTATTCAAATCTATTTGATGCTCATCCCCCATTTCAAATTGATGGAAATTTTGGATTTACAGCGGGACTTGCCGAAATGCTGGTACAGTCACATACCGATGAGATCCATTTGCTGCCTGCTCTTCCTTCTGTCTGGTCAAATGGATTTGTTAAGGGGTTACGGACCCGCGGAGGATTTGAAATGAATCTTAAGTGGGAAAACAATGAATTGGAAAGTGCCGAAATTTACTCCCTTTTAGGCGGACCTTGCCATTTGGTGATCGGACCATCAATAGAAGTATCTGTAGATGGACAAATCATTCCTGTTGAGAAAACGGCTATTAACAGGATTTCATTCGATACACAAGCCGGCAAAAATTATACGATTAAAAGATTTTAATTTATTAAATGCATAGGAATCGCTTGAACAATTCTGAGCGTTTAAAATTAATAGGAAAGGCAAATATGATCATTTGGAAAAATGATTGTATTTGCCTTTTTTGTGGAATATCAATTATTTAAAATATTCAAAAATGGTTGACTAGTTTGAATGGTGGTGTTATATTTTTGTTACCGATAACCTAACGATAAAAATATGAATATTATTGTTTTAGTTTCATTCCAATATCAGTTAAATAATAGGGGGTAATTATGGCCGATAAAACTTTTGTCTCAAATATGGAAGGGATCGTCATGCATCCCAAAGATAATGTTGTGACCGTTCTTAGAGATATAAAAAAGGGTGAACAGATTAGCTTTCTGGTACTGACAGAAGAATACAAAATTAAGTGTATACAAGAATTAAATTTTGGCCATAAAATGGCTTTTAAAACCATTCAAAATAGTGAAATCGTTTACAAGTATGGAGAGTCGATTGGAAGAGCGACTAAAGATATTTTGATTGGTGAACATGTTCATGTACATAATATTGAGGGAATTCGTGGAAGAGGCGATCAACAAAATGGCAAGGAGAATGTTCAATGGTAATGGTTAGGGGTTATCGCCGTCCTGACGGAAAAGTAGGGATAAGAAATCATTTACTTTTACTACCAACAGTCATTTGTGCAAATCAAGTAGTAAACCGGATTGAACAGAAAGTCCCAGATAGTGTGGCAATACCACACCAACATGGCTGCAGTCAGGTTGGAATGGATAAAGAGCAAACACATAATGTATTAGTTGGAATGGGGGAAAATCCAAATGTCGGAGCGGTATTAATTGTAAGTTTGGGGTGTGAAGTAATGGACCCTGTTCGGATAAAAATGGAAATAGAGGAAACGGGGAAGCCTGTTGAGTGGATTGATATCCAAGATGTGGGTGGATCGATAAAAGCAATTGAAAAGGGTACTGAAATAGCCAGGAAATTATCGATCTCCCTTCAACAAATGGAAGATGAGCCTGTTCCATTGTCAGAACTGATTGTAGGAGTGAAATGTGGCGGATCGGACTCCACCTCTGGTCTCTGCAGTAATCCAGCACTCGGTAAAGGGGCAGACCGAATTATTGAACATGGCGGCACCATTGTGATGGGAGAAACAACTGAAATTATCGGGGCTGAACACCTTCTTGCAGAACGAGCCGTCTCAAAAGAAGTCGAAAGAAAACTATATCATGTTATAGAACGTTTTGAAAAAGAAATTAATCGTATTGGTGAAGATATGAGAGGTGGAAATCCCAGCCCAGGGAATATTGCTGGGGGACTATCAAGTATTGAGGAAAAATCACTTGGCTGTATCAGTAAGGCTGGCACTTCACCGTTACTTGATGTTTTCGATTATGCTGCGCCAGTACCAAATAAAAAGGGTTTTTATTTTATGGATTCCCCAGGTAATGATATTGAACTTGTATCAGGTATGGCTGCATCTGGAGTCCAGCTTGTATGTTTTACTACCGGTCGTGGGACACCCACGGGAAACCCTATCGTACCGGTGATTAAAATTTGTGGAAATGGAACGATGGCTAAGAGAATGGCGGATAACATCGACATTGATGTAAGTTCAGTGCTTGAAGGCTTTAAAACCTTAGAAGACGCAGGAAATGAAATTTTTATGGAAATCATTGAGGTGGCCTCTGGTAAGTTAACGAAAGCTGAAGTACTAGGCCATCGTGAATTTAGTATTAATCGAATTGGCATAAGTCTTTAAGAATAAGGGGGGATTGGATATGGCTCGCTTAACTGGAAAAGTAGCACTTGTGACAGGGGGAAGCAGGGGGATTGGTGCAGCAATAGTCATACGTTTGGCAGAAGAAGGCGCGGATGTGGCGATTAATTATGCATCAGAAAACTCCAAAGAAAAAGCTTTGGACATTAAAAGACAAGTAGAGGAAATGGGCCAGCGGGCAATGATTGTCCAAGCGGATGTCGGCCATAAGCAACAAGTGGATGAAATGATAGATTTAGTCTCAGCGGCATTAGGCGAGATTGATATTCTTGTCAATAACGCCGGTATTGCTCCATTTGAACCATTTATGAAGTTAACAGAAGAGACTTGGGATCGAACCTATAATACAAATGTTAAATCAATATTCCTCACTTCACAGAAAGTTGCTTCGAAAATGATTGAAAGAAGATATGGGAAAATCATCAATATCACTTCAACGGCAAGTCTGGTTGTAACTAGTCCTGTTATTCCGCATTATATTTCATCAAAGGCAGCAGTACACCAATTAACCAAAGCGTTAGCGATAGAATTAGGGAAATATAACATCAATGTTAATTCTGTAGGACCAAGTACTGTTGATACAGACATGTGCACAGAATACTTGGCAAATCCAGCAATCTATCAAAAAGAAGTTGATGCAAACCCGATGAAGCGTTTAGGTACTGCCAAACAAATAGGTGATGCTGTTGTCTTTTTGGCGTCTGATGAAGCAGTTCAAATCAATGGACATCTTCTAATGGTAGATGGTGGATTAACGGTAAAAGCAGCCCAACCCGAAGACCATATGGAACATTAACACATTGTGTAAATCCTTTCAAATAAAGAGGTGTATAGATGAGACTAAAAAATAAAGTTTGTTTAATTACTGGGGCCGGATCAGGGATTGGAAAAGAAACTGCTCTTCTATTTGCAAAAGAAGGTGCGCATGTTGTTGTCAATGATTTCAACGAGAAATCAGGGCAGGAAACGGTTAGACACATTTGTGAGAATAATGGGGAAGCTATTTTTATTCAAGCAGATGTTACCAATCCCGAGAATGTTAAAGCAATGGTTGACCAGGTGATTGATTATTATGGGCGAATTGACGTTTTGTTCAATAATGCTGGAATCAGCGGTGTTGGTCAGCTGCATAATATTGATTTAGAAGCATGGAATAGAGTAATGAACGTAAATATCAATGGTGTATTTTTGGTGACAAAATATGTTGTACCACACATGATGAACCAACAATCAGGATCCATTATTAATATGTCTTCATGTATTGCAGAAATAGGACTTGCTAACAGGGCATCCTACGCAACAACAAAAGGGGCGATATTAGCCCTAACAAAATCAATCCAAGTGGATTATGCGAAATATAATATCCGCGTCAATGCCCTAATGCCGGGAACTATTTTTACACCCTTTGTCGAAGATTATCTATCCAAAGATCCAAATCCTGAGGAAGCAGTCCAATCTATAAAGCGCAGGCAATTGGGAGGAGATTTAGGGAAACCGATTGATGTTGCATTTGCTGCATTATACTTAGCTTCAGAAGAGTCGAAGTTTATGATGGGAACGCCATTTATGATTGACGGAGGAGTCGTTAACGGAAAACTTGGATAATGTTTTTACGGCCATATTATATTTTAATTGAAAGGTTGAGAATAAATGAAACTAGTAACTTTTAAAAAAGGCAGTGAATACAAATTAGGTGTAAAAATAACGGAAGGTATTATCAATATTGAAGCCGCACAAGGTGCCAACCCGGATAGTGCAGTCCCAACAAGCATAATGGAGGTTATTCAAGGAGGTACTGAATCTCTGAAAGCTTTGCAGCTTTTTATAGAAGAAGTTAAGGATCAATCCGCTTATCTATTAAATGATGATGAGATTACCTGGGGACCTTGTGTAACAGAGCCTAATAAAATTATATGCGTTGGTTTAAACTACCGTAAGCATGCGGATGAAACAAACGCACCTTATCCAGAGGTTCCTATTCTTTTTAACAAATTTAATAATACATTAACAGGGCATAACTGTAATATTGCCGTTCCAAAAGTCACAAATAAACTAGATTATGAAGTAGAGTTGGGCGTAGTCATTGGTAAAAGGGCAAAATACATATCACAGGAGGATGCCTTAGACTACGTTTTCGGTTACTGTACAGTCAATGACTTGTCGGCTCGTGACTTGCAGATGCGTACACCTCAATGGCTGCTTGGCAAGAGCTGTGACGGCTTTAGTCCAGTAGGCCCATACTTAGTATCAGCTGATGAAATAGACGACCCGCAAAATTTAAACTTAACAACCCTTGTTAATGGAGAAATTCGTCAAAATTCTAATACCTCTGATATGATTTTTACTGTGGCTGAGATTATTAGTTATATTTCTGAACATATGACACTTGAACCAGGAGATTTGATTTTAACAGGAACCCCTGAAGGAGTTGTTTTAGGATACCCAGAGGACAAACAAAACTATCTGAAACCAGAGGATATTGTTATGGTTGAGATTGAGAAGTTAGGGGCACTTACTAATAGATTTGTTGAAGAAGTGATAGTACCAAATCAACCGGACCAAGAGAAAGAGGCAGTGAAGGGATAATAGGATCAAGTTGTTAATTAGCTGATTAAAATTTGAATGTAATTGAAATCGAACACCCTGAAAAGAGGAAAAGATTAAAGAGTTTTGTATAAAGGATGATCTTCTTTTTATTTAAGGAAGGTCATCTTTTATTTCAGTATTACAAAGGTTAAATGGAGTGGTAGATAATATGACAGCAGAAAACTACAGGTTTTTAGGAAAAAGTCTTGCTAATGTTCGGCTGGATGTTTCGGCAGCTGCTTATTCGAAGGTTCCTAAAACATGGAATGAAGATAATTACACTACCGATTTTAATAAGTTATATTACATTATAGAAGGAGAAGGATACGTCAAAATTAACGATCAAGTGTATTATCCTAAACCGGGTGAACTTTATTTACTTCCATCGGGGTCGATTCAATCTTATGGAACAATAAGTGATAATACATTTGAGAAGTATTGGTGTCATTTCACAGCTAAAATTGGGGATATTCATTTATTTCAACTCATGAAGACGCCAGTTTTTATAAAGTTAACTAAGTCTAAAATCGAAGATAAATGGCAGCAACTCATTTCAAATTGGAATAGTAATGAATTATCGAGTAATTTTAGGGTTCATTCTATTATTCTAGAAATCATTGCAATTTTTATTGAAGAAAGTCAACATATTCAATTTAAAATGGACAAATCCCCTACTTTTGATAAAATGGATAAAATTCTAAACTATATAGAAGAGAACTTGGATGGAAATACAACTGTAGAGGATTTAGCAAAAATAGCAAATTTCCATCCAAATTATTTTATTGCGGTTTTTAAAGAATTCACAGGTCATTCGCCAATCCAATATATTAATAGAAGACGTATCGAGAAAGCGAAAGAACTTCTGGTTATTAGTGAACTTACAATTTCTGCTATTTCAGATTCGTTAGGAATGGAACTTTCTTATTTTTCGCGTATGTTCAAAGACTTAACTGGATTATCTCCAAGAGCTTATCGAGGTTTAGCCTAAATTCGGTTAAAACCAACCAAAATCTCAAATGTTAAATTTTATGGATAGAATGTATTAACAGGTGTGGTGGTAGGGCACCATCTTGAGTTAAACAAGAAATTCAGTAAGGCTTTGTTTGCACTTTCTGTACCAATATACCGAAGTGCCTCAGCCGCATGAGCTCGAACGTATCTGTTTTCATCTTGTAAGGCTATTTCTAAGTGGGGAACTGCTGCGTCTGCAAGAGCACCTAACCTTGTGAGGGAAAGACCAGCCATAAAACGTACTTGAGTGTCGGAATCTTTTAGACACTTTATTAATCCAGAGACGACCTCTTTATCTGGAATAATGATCATTCCGAGTGCTTCGGCAACCGACCTGCGGATAAGAGCAGAAGAATGATCTAATAATGGAATTAAAGCAGGAACTGCTTCTTCCGCCAAATGTCTATGTTCACTTAATGCAAAAATAGCACGAATAACCGTTGATGTACGGCTGCTGCCTAGTGCAGAGATTAAACCTGGTATTGCATCTGTACTTGATATGGATAAGCCGTATGCCGCAAGTTTGGAGACATTACTATTATCATGATGTAGTGCTGATAACAGGGCATTAACGCCTTTATTCCCAGATGAAGCAAGGCCATAGGCTGCATTAAGGGCTGTTGGTTCATAAGGGTGCTCTAAATCCAGTAATTTTTCTTCTATTATAGTAGAATTGAAATCTGCTGTCTCGGACATACTCCCGAGTTTTCCAGATAGCCAATTCCATGTTTCTTCCCACATCACATCATGCTGGGCAAGTAGTGTGTTTGTGGATTCGGGTAATTTCCATGAACTGTCTACATTGTTCCAGCTTGGTGATGTAGGAGCCACTGTGCGCATAAATTCAAATTTTAACATAAAACGGGGCGTGCCAAGTCTATTGGGAGTTGCTCTATGCCAAATATCATAATGAATTAATGCAAATGTTCCTGCTGGACCACTTGCTAATATCTCCTGGTCCAATTCATCCGCTTCAAAAACCCGAGTATCATAATTTTGTGTTCCTGGCAAAATTCCTGTTGGCCCTAATTCAGCAGGTGTATCCTGAGGAAAATACATAATCATTGCCCACCATGGATGGTGATTCCGCATCCGATTATATCCCCAGTAACTATCTTTATGCCAATCACCAGCCGTTTCTGATGCATTATAATGTCCATGTCTATGGGCATGCAGCATATAATCGGGTCCAAGTACGCTTGTGAGTGCTCCAGTAATGACAGGATGTTCAAATACTCTTTGCAGCTCTGTTACTCTAGGTAATATGTTGTTTCCCGGATTACCTTCCTCATTGTAAACATTTAATAGCTGCTCGTTTAAACTTTGATGAAACCCCTCAGTAAAATCAGTATTTAATAGGAGAAATCCCTCTGTAATAAACTTCCTCATCTGCTCGTCTGTTAATAAAAGTGGTTCGTTTTGTCCTGTCATTTTTATAGCCTCCTTTTAACATCAGATTAAATCTACAAAATTATTATAAAATTAGGCTAGAAGAAAGAACATAGAGATTATTCATCTTGATATAGACAATACTAAGGTTTTTATAGCACTTTATTAATTAGTAAACCACGTCTTACGAAATATTCAAACAATATTGACTACTAAAAGACGCGTTGTTATATTTTTGATACTGATAAATTAAAATGTTTGATTTCAAAACCATTACTTTTTTCAAGGGGTCTTTATGTCTAATAAATATGGGGTTTATGGCTTTCGTTTCTTAGATACTTTAAACAGTTCCTTCTACCAGCTATTTGCTGTCGGTTATCAGAATATAACTGACCCTTCGTATGATTGGGATGGTTTTAAACGAAAAGACGGCCCGCTTCTTTTGTTCCAATATACCATTTCGGGATTTGGAAATATTGAGATAGATGGCAAGGAACATCAGGCGGGGCCTGGGTCGGCATTTATGGTAGACATTCCAAGTAATCACCGTTATTATTTGCCTCCGGACAGTGAACAATGGGAATTTTATTTTATTTTATTCAGACCTACAAATATACAAAAAGAATGGACAGAACTCATTAAGTTAATCGGCAAGATTCCACAGATTCCAGAGGATAGCCCTCCCGTTATGTTTTTAAAAAGTGCCTATTTCGCCGCCAGCAAGAATCATATAACCGATGGTTTTCGTGCTTCTTCCATCGTTTATCAATTTATTATGGAATTGTTCCGGTATAGTACAGCCTATAAAAAGGAGAAAGATATCTGGCCCGAAAAAGTGGTTCAAGCTGTCCGTTTCTTAGAGGAAGATTACGTTTCCCTGCAGAGTCTTGAAGAACTTGCCAATAGAGTAGAACTATCAAAATATCACTTTACCCGTCTTTTTAAAAAGACAACTGGACTTTCACCTATGGAATATTTAACAAAGGTTCGGATGGAAAAGGCGGTCAAGCTCCTGCGTCAGACGGATTTAACGATAGAAGAGATTGCAAGAAAAATTGGATATTCCAATGGCAGCTACTTCATTAAGGTATTCCGGGAGTGGATTGGTTTTTCACCAGGGGAGTTCCGCCTAGGCAAAGATCTTGCTTACTTAAATGAGCTCAGGTTTGATTGAAGTAATGATTTGGGGAGCAATATTTTACAATAAAGGGCAAAATGTTATCGTGGATGAAGTTGTCACAATTCCGTATTATTAATTTAAAGAGCAATAATTTAATAGAAGGGAAATGAGACAATGAAACATCATACATTTGCAAAAACTCCACCATTAGGATGGAACAGCTGGGATTGTTATGGAGCCGCAGTAAGGGAAGAGGAAGTAAAGGGAAATGCTGATTATATGGCAGAGTATCTAAAACCATATGGCTGGGAATATGTCGTTGTTGATATTCAATGGTATGAATCAGGCGCAAATTCCTCCGTTTATCGTCCATTTGTTCCGCTAGAAATGGATGAATATTCACGGTTGATTCCAGCTGCCAATCGGTTTCCTTCTGCCGCAGACGGTAATGGTTTTAAAGCGTTAGCCGAATATGTACATAACCTTGGATTAAAATTTGGAATTCACATTATGCGAGGGATTCCGCGCCAGGCCGTCCATGCTAATACACCCATACTAGGGACAAAGGCCACAGCTAGAGATTTCGCTCATCCTAATTCGATTTGTCCATGGAATACCGATATGTACGGTATAGATGCCTCAAAAGAAGGAGCGCAGGAGTATTATAATTCCTTGTTCCAACTGTATGCTGAATGGGGAGTGGATTTTGTAAAAGTGGATGATATCGCCGCATCAAAGCTGTATGACACCCATTTAGATGAAATCAAATTGATCCATAAAGCAATTGAAAATTGTGGGAGAGATATGGTGCTTAGCCTGTCGCCGGGACCGGCTCCATTGGAGTATGCTGAAGACTTAATAGAGAATGCCAATATGTGGAGAATGACAGATGATTTCTGGGATCACTGGAATCTGCTATATGGAATGTTTGAACGGTGTGAAAAGTGGAACGAATATACGGGAGCAGGTCATTGGCCTGATTGTGACATGCTCCCATTAGGGCATATCGGCATTCGTTCCGTTGATGGAGGCGGGGCAGACCGCTGGACCCGATTCACTAAAGACGAGCAAGTGACGATGATGACGCTTTGGTCTATTTTCCGTTCCCCGCTAATGTTTGGCGGAGAGCTAAGGGATAATGATGAATGGACCCTCTCCTTGCTAACAAATAAAGAATTACTTAATTTAAATCAGAATAGCCACAGCAATCGCCTAGTCTACCGTATGGATGATAAAATCGTCTGGACGGCAAAGGATCAGGAGAATAATACTTATGCAGCGTTGTTTAATGCAACCGATGAGCAAGCCGAAGTTGAGGTCACATTAGAACAACTAGGGATTTCTTCTAATAAAAGAGCAAGAAATGTGTGGAATCAGGAAGAGCTTGGAGAAATTACATATGGAATTAAACAAATACTGCCACCACACGGCTCCCTATTAATAAAGTTATTTTAAAAATAGACTCTTTAAACGACATTGTTGTTTTTTATACTCTGTTGATTGGACCGAAAATCAACAACCAAATTTAACAGAACCAATGGTTTAAAAAAGGTGCCTCCAAAAGTAATATTTTTGGAGGCACCATTATCTTTTTGAATCTAAATTGCATGCTTGTCCATACAAGTATTTAATTCGATTTAACCAAGTAGATTTTTATAAATACTCGGTGATATAGGAAGTAAATACTGTAGGCACCAAGACTAAAAAAAGAAATCATATTAACCTAGCAATTTTATAAGGCAAAAGTGGAATAAATAAATTAATCCTTTTCTTTTTTTCTATTATTTAATTTTAAATGAAAACGTGTTATTGTGGAAGTGGGCCGTACAACTTTTTTATTGCAAAATTAGGAAACTGAAGAATCCTTTGAGAAATTAGTCGATAGGAGGAGAAAGTTTTGCGGATTGTCATTATTGGTGGAAGCGGTCACATTGGGACTTATCTTATTCCAAGGCTTGTAAGCGCAGGACACGAAGTAATAAACATTAGCCGGGGAAAGAGTTCTCCATATCAATCCAGTCAAGTATGGAATGGTGTACAACAAGTGGTTTTAAATCGAAGTGGGGAGGAAAAAAGCGGCCAGTTTGGCAAAAAGGTCCTTGAGCTCAATCCCGATGTAGTCATCGATTTAATTTGTTTTTCTCTTGAAAGTGCAAAACAATTAGTAGAATCACTTGAAGGGAAAATCAAGCACTTTATTAGTTGTGGCACAATATGGGTTCATGGCCATTGCAAGGAAGTGCCTGCAACAGAAGAACAATCGCGTAGTCCATTTGGTGACTATGGGATACAGAAGGCTGAAATTGAGTCCTATTTACTCGCAAAAGCTAGGCGGGATGGTTTTCCAGCTACTGTCCTTCATCCAGGCCATATCGTGGGCCCTGGCTGGGTGCCGTTAAATCCGGCTGGACATTTTAATCCACAAGTGTTTGTCAATTTAGCGAATGGGGAAGAGATTTGTTTACCTAATTTCGGCTTGGAAACGGTTCACCATGTGCATGCCGACGATGTAGCACAGGCTTTCGCAAAAGCAGTTGAAAATTGGAATGCTTCGATTGGAGAAAACTTTCATGTCGTCTCGCCAGCTGCATTAACCTTGCGAGGATACGCAGAAGAAGTAGCATCCTGGTTTGGTCAATCAGCAAAACTAAATTATTTACCTTGGAATGAATGGCGTCTTACTGTAGATGAGAATGAGGCAAATACGACATGGGATCACATCGCTCATAGTCCAAACTGTAGTATTGAAAAGGCAAAGCGTCTTTTGAATTATCAGCCTCGTTACAGTTCCTTAGAAGCTGTTCGTGAATCAGTCATGTGGCTCATTAATCAAGGAGTTGTTAGGAACAATTAATTTATAATTTTATCATTCTTTATTCTATTTATTAACTACAATATTGGAGGAATAGAAAATGAATTATCGATTACTTGGAAAAACAGGCTTAAAAGTTTCTGAAATAGGCTATGGAGCTTGGGGGATTGGGAACAGTGGATGGCTTGGCGCTAAAGATGATGAATCCTTAAAAGCGCTGCATAAATCAATCGACCTAGGTCTAAATTTTATTGATACCGCATTAGGTTATGGGAACGGCCACAGCGAGCGTTTAGTGGGACAAGTAATGAGTGAACGTCAAGAAACGATCTATGTATCTACAAAAATCCCACCTAAAAATAGAATTTGGCCGGCACAGCCAGGGGTTCCATCCACCGAAACATTCTCTAAGGAATATATTATTTCGTGTACAGAGGAAAGTTTACGAAATCTTGGCATTGACACTATTGATGTTCAACAGTTTCATGTTTGGTCAGATGAATGGGTAAATCAAGGAGATTGGCAGGAAGCAATAGAACAGTTAAAGAAACAGGGGAAGATCAAATATTTTGGCGTTTCGATTAATGACCATCAGCCTGAAAATGCTATCAAGCTCATTGAAACAGGTCTTGTTGATACAGTTCAAGTCATTTATAACATTTTTGACCAAAGCCCTGAAGATGCCCTTCTGCCAGCTTGCGAGAAACATAATGTTGGAGTCATTGTTCGTGTCCCTCTAGATGAAGGCGGTCTCACCGGTAGAATTACCCCCGAAAGCCAATTTGAAGAGGGGGACTTTAGAAATAATTATTTTAAGAATGAAAGGAAACTAGAGGTCTACAACCGTGTCCAAAGTATCCTCACAGATTTAAATATTTCGGCCGATGATATGGCTGAAACAGCATTAAGATATATTCTAAGTCACCCTGCTGTATCAACAGTAATTCCTGGAATGCGCTCCATAGGAAATGTAGAAAGAAACTGTAAGGTTGGAGACGGAAAGGGGCTTTCTTTAGAAACCGTTGAGAAATTAAAAGCTCATAGATGGGTTCGTAATTTTTATCAAGCTTAGTAATAAAGGAGAGTTATTTAGAGATCCATCATTCATTTTAATGATGATCTTTTTTTAAAACAGGGAATTTAGTAATAGCTAAATCATAGTAAATTCTTGATATCAGGAGGAATAAAAATGGAGAAAACTGTATTAAAAACGAAAACTCTACCACTAAACAAGGTTAAAATTAATGATCCATTTTGGTCTTATTACATTAACTTAGTTCGGGACGTGGTTGTTCCCTATCAATGGGACGCCCTTAATGACCGAATTGCGGATGCAGAACCGAGCAGCGCGATAAAAAATTTTAAGATTGCCGCAGGAGAAGCAGAGGGAGAGTTTCATGGGATGGTCTTCCAAGATAGTGATGTGGCTAAGTGGCTTGAAGCGGTTGGATACTTGCTTTCGGTAGATAGAGACGAAGAACTTGAAAAAATCGCAGATGGAATTATTGATATTATTGCAAAAGCCCAATTGGAGGATGGATATTTAAACACCTATTATACATTAAAAGAGCCTGGGAAACGGTGGACGGACCTTAGTGAATGTCATGAATTATATTGTGCTGGTCATATGATTGAAGCTGCGGTCGCATATTATCAAGCAACAGGGAAAAGAAAAATATTAGATGTAGTCATTAAATTTGCTGATCATATAGATGATGTTTTTGGCACAGAACCTGGAAAGCTTCGTGGTTATGATGGACATCAAGAAATTGAATTGGCGTTGATAAAATTATACGAAGTGACCTCAAACGAAAAATATTTACGATTAAGCCAATATTTCTTAGAGGAAAGAGGGAGAAAACCGCATTTTTATGAGGAGGAATTCGAAAAAAGGGGTGGTACTCATCATTGGCCAGATTCCTGGATGATTCGAAACAAGGAATACAGCCAAGCCCATAAGCCTGTCAGTGAACAAGATAAAGCCATTGGTCACGCAGTTCGATTCGTTTATATGTGTACTGGAATGGCTCATTTGGCTGCTGAAACCGGTAATAAAGAAATGTATGAAGCAAGTAAAAGGCTTTGGAACAATATGGTGACAAAGAATATGTATATCACTGGCGGGATTGGTTCGCAAAGCCATGGAGAAGCCTTTTCAATAGATTATGATCTTCCAAATGATACGGTTTATGCGGAAACTTGTGCTTCTATTGGGTTAATTTTCTTTGCGCAGCGAATGCTGCAGGTAGAACCGAATAGTCAGTATGCTGATGTAATGGAAAGAGCTTTATACAATACAGTACTAGCCGGTATGGGGCACGATGGAAAAAGCTTTTTCTATGTGAATCCGCTTGAGGTTTATCCACATGCCTGCGGGTCGAATCATATTTACCACCATGTGAAACCAAGTCGTCAAAGATGGTTTGGTTGTGCCTGCTGCCCACCGAACGTAGCGAGGCTGCTCGCTTCCTTAGGTCAGTATGTTTATACAGTTCGTGAAAATACAGTGTATACTCATTTATATATTAGCGGCCAGGCTGAAATTGAGCTGGACGGAAACCGGCGACTAATATTAGAACAAGAGACAAATTATCCATGGAGTGGCAACATACAATTCACCATTAAGGCGGATGTAGAATCTGATATTACTCTTGCGCTGCGTATCCCGGATTGGTGTGAGAACGCAGAAATCTCCATAAATGGTGAACTGCGTTCAGTATCTGGTCTTGTAAACGACGGTTATGCAATGATAAAGGGTACCTGGAAAACAGGTGACCAAATCAATTTGGTTCTATCTATGCCGGTTGTACGTATGAAAGGACATCCACTAGTACGTCATACGGCAGGAAAAGTTGCCCTTCAAAGAGGTCCACTCGTATATTGCTTAGAAGAGGCAGACAATGGTTCAAATCTGCATCAACTGTTATTACCTTCAGATGGAAGGCTTGAAGTAGAGGAGGAAAACCTGCTTGGTGGAATGAAGGTGATTACAGGAGAGGCAATTAAACGGAAAACAGAAAATTGGGGTCAAGCTTTGTATAGACGTAACGTAAATGTAGAAGCAGAAGCAGTATCCATAAGGTTTATTCCGTATTTTGCTTGGGCTAATCGTGGATTAGGTGAGATGCAAGTGTGGGTCAACGAAAAAGAAACACTTTAGCGAATAGACCTTGAGGGTGCTTTACCTTCGAGGTCTTTCAATTTCATTCTTTCGTATAATATAGAGGAAAAGAGGCTGAACCAAAAGGTAGTTGATGAATAATTTTTGCACACCCTGTTGATTGGAGCGGAAGGCGCGAAGATCCTGCGGGAGTAAGGGGCAGGGGAGACCCCGCAGGCGCTTAAGCGCCGAGGAGGCTTCCCGGACCGCCCGCGAACCGCTCGCGCCTGGAGCGGAAATCAACAGACTAGTTTAAAGTAGAAGAAAGAAGGTGCCCCTAAAAGTTATACTTTTGGGACACCTTCCATTTTTATTCAGCTCTTACATCATATATTATTCTTGCGATAATGTCCTGATTATAATTTCCAAAATTCTTACCGTAAATGGTTAAACCACCAATATCGCTTTTATTATCTAAAGCTAGTTTTAATTTAATTTCAGACTTTCTGTTTAGACCAATATCTTTTAGAGTGACATCCGAAATACGAAAGCCATCGATAAATGTTCCATTTTTATTGATGCGAAGAAGCTTAAGTAAGCCATATTGATTTAATTCAATAGGCCACCAGTTGGGATTATAAATGCCTTTTACTCCTCCAAAGTCACCTGGTGATGTCCAAAAACCTAATTCAATATCATTAATATAAAAGTAAATGTCAGATGGCCAGTCGTTATTGTAGCTTGGGGCTTCGGAACTTAATTCAAAACTAAACTGCAATTCATTAAATTCCTGATTCGCTTTAAGATAATTAGGTATTCGATATTCAAGAAATCCTCTATTTAGCCAGATAATTCCTGCATTTATATGCTGGGGATCAGCAAAATAACGCGGGTCATCAAATTCACCAATGATGGTATCTTTTGTTGCCAGACCACAAGTAGGCTCCGCATGAAAATTACAGTAATGTCCCACTTCTATATGGTATTCATAAAAATTCTCCACGGCTGTTTTATTTTGCAATTCGACCGTTAATAAATCCTCATTTATATAACAAATTTTTTGATTCCCATGTTTGCCTACAGCAGTAGTTATTGCAATTAACCCACTTTCCTCTAACTTTTTTATGTGCATGGTTATTGCACCGTTAGATAGATTTAATTTTTGGGCTATATCATTTAAATTAAGACTTCCATGGTTAGATAATAGAGTTAAAATTTCTAAGCGTATTTCGGAACTCAAAGCTTTAAAAACATTTATTCCAGATTGCAATTCTTTGATATGAATCATAACACTCCCCCCCTTTAATACAATTTATTTTAAATAAGCATAAAATAAAATAAGGAAAATGAAAAGGGGAATGAAGAAAATAAATAATCATAGACAAAGGAAATATATTAATAGATTTTAGAGTATAAAAAGAAATATGAGGATTTATATGAAATGTTATTTTATTAAGAAAACGAATACATTTTATATTGACATAAAACAAATAGGTCATTATTATATAATTATGTAAAATAATTTAATTTTTCATAAAATAAAATGTTCTCTCCTTCTTGTAAACTAAAAAACTACCATGAATATAAAAGAGGAAGTAACGATTTATTTTTTGGACAATTAGATAAAAAAGATAAAATACATAATTGAGAGGATGAAGATGATGACTCAAAAGGCAAAAATGATACTTGAAAAGGATTTTAAAATCTCGGAGATTGATAATCGTATATATGGTTCTTTTATCGAACACCTTGGACGTGCGGTATATGGCGGGATCTATGAGCCAGGTCACCCTCAAGCAGATGAAAATGGATTTAGACAAGATGTTATTGAAATGGTAAAAGAACTACAGGTTCCGATTGTCCGTTACCCAGGTGGAAACTTTGTTTCAGGTTATAACTGGGAGGATGGCGTAGGACCAGTCGAGAATCGCCCTCGCCGTTTAGAATTAGCTTGGCGTACAACAGAAACAAATGAGATCGGTACCAATGAGTTTATGAAGTGGGCCAAGTTAGTAAATGCTGATGTAAACATGGCTGTTAACTTAGGAACACGCGGGATTGATGCAGCAAGAAACCTAGTGGAATATTGTAATCATCCGGGAGGCTCTTATTATAGTGATTTACGTATTTCACACGGTTACAAAGAGCCACACAAAATTAAAACTTGGTGCTTAGGAAATGAAATGGATGGTCCATGGCAAATTGGTCATAAAACAGCAGCAGAATATGGCCGAATTGCACAGGAAGCAGCTAAAGTCATGAAGTGGGTAGACCCAACAATTGAACTAGTTGCATGTGGAAGCTCTTCCCGAAATATGCCAACGTTTGCTGAATGGGAAGCTACCGTTCTAGATCATACTTACGATCATGTTGAATTTATCTCACTTCATCAATACTATGGAAATAGAGACAATGAAATTTCAAACTACTTGGCACTGTCGCTTGAAATGGATGACTTTATTCGTTCTGTTATTTCTATTGCTGATTATATTAAAGCTAAAAAACGCGGTAAGAAGAATATTAATCTATCATTTGATGAATGGAATGTTTGGTACCACTCCAATGAGGCTGATAAAAAAATTGAGCCATGGAGCATTGCACCACCACAACTTGAAGACCATTATAATTTCGAAGATGCTTTATTGGTTGGTTGTATGCTAATCACAATGTTAAAACATGCTGACCGCTTAAAAATAGCATGTCTTGCTCAATTGGTAAACGTAATTGCGCCAATTATGACTGAAGATAATGGAGAAGCATGGAAACAAACTATTTTCTATCCTTACATGCATACATCAGTATTTGGCCGTGGAGTTTCCTTAAATCCTATTATTTCTAGTCCAAAATATGATAGTAAAGATTTTACTGATGTTCCTTATCTGGAGTCAACAGCAGTATATAATGAAGAAAACGAACAATTAACAATCTTTGCTGTAAACCGCCATCTAGAAGAAGGTTTACACTTAGAGTGCGATATTCGTAACTTTGAAGGATACAAAGTCGTTGAACATATTGTACTTGAAAACGATGACCTAAAACAGACTAATTCTGCTAAGGGTACACCTGTTGCTCCTCATTCAAACGGCAATGCTACAAGTGAAGGCGGCTCAGTTACTGCAGTGTTGCCAAAATTATCTTGGAATGTTATCCGCTTAGCTAAAAAATAATTTTTAAACAAAACCATATCTTGCTAATGCAAGATATGGTTTCTCTATATTCAAAAACTAATAATGAGCGCTTGTTGTATGTTGGGAAATAGTTAAATATGAAAGAACGTGTGGTGCATTTAAATGACTGAAATTATTGAAGGTAAAGAAGGGGAAGATACTTTAATTGCATTTGTAATGGGGTATTTTACGGAATCTCCAAATGAGGAAGGCAACCAGTTTTCTTTACATTTAGCTTACAGCTACGATGCTCTGAATTGGATCCCACTTAATCAAAATAACCCTGTTTTGATACCAAATATAGGTGAAAAGGGGATGCGTGATCCGTTTATATATAGAAAACATGATGGAGAATTTGTTGTACTAGCAACTAATATGTGGAATAGTGAATTCTTAATATGTTATGACACGCCAGACTTAATAACATTCAAAAATGAAAGACTTCTACGAATGAATAACACTGAAATGCATGCTTGGGCCCCTGAAGTATTTTTTGATCAAACAAGAGATGAATATGGCATCATTTGGTCTGGTAATACCGACCGAAATCGAATTTATGTCAATTACACAAAAGAATTTAAGGAAGTAAAGGATCCCGAAGTGTATTTTGATCCTGGATTTAATGTGATTGATGCATCAATCGAACAATATGATGGTACTTTTTATTTGTATTATAAGGATGAACGAGATACTAGTGACGCTAGGGAAGATGGTATGAGAATTAAAGGATCAAGATCAAACTCCTTAGAACCGCGTAGTTTTGATAACCATATATTTACTGATCCCATAGGTGTTCCTAAAATTGAGGCCCCAATGATCATTAAAAAGTTGAACGAAAATAGGTGGTATCTATATGGAGACTCCTATTACCCGATAAATGGTAAATTCTGTGCTTGGGAGACCGAGGATTTAGATAGTGGCAATTGGAATCCAATAAGTGGACGGAATTATAATACTCCATTAAATGTTAAGCACGGTTCGATTGTTAAAATAGCTCAAATGGAATTAGATAGCTTGATTGAGTATTGGGGCGGGACACCAGGATGGAATAGATTAAAATCCTATAGTCATCCTGATCAATTTATCAGAATCAAGAAAGATACAATTGAATTAACAGCCTACCCCTTTGATCCATTTATTGAATCGCAATGGAGAATAATTCCGGGATTAGCTGATAATAACGGCATTTCCTTTGAATCGCTTCGTTATCCCGATCACTACTTAACCCAATCTAATTTTCAGCTTATATTACAAAAAGATATTGGAACAAGTCAATTTAAAGAAGATGCGACGTTTATAAAGGTTGATGGGTTAGCGGACCCTTCCTATTCTTCATTTAAGTCATATACTTATCAGGACCGATATATTAGACATTACGAATTTCAGCTGATTTTAGAGAAAATTAGCAGTAATATCGAAAAGGAAGCTGCTACTTTTGAAATTTGTTTTTAAAAAAGAAGGAGCTGGGAATACTCATGAAGCATCATACCTTGGACTCTTTCCGATAACTCAGCAATATATGAAGTTGATAAAAGATAAAAAACCCCCTATTTGGTACAACTCCAATAGGGGGCTTTTTAGAGGTAATTATTTACATGCAGATTTATTTACAAATCCTCAATTTTTTTACTTGTTACTGGTCCTGTTGAATTTCTTATCACCAATTCAGGTTCGTAAACAATGGAATGCTGATTACCTTCTATACTTTGGTGTTCTACAGCTGCAACGATCCATTTTGCTGCTTCAATTCCCATTTGCATTTTAGGGTGGGATACGGAAGTCAGCTTTGTTTCTGTTGCCTCCGCTAGATAAGAATCATCGTAACCTACAATTGAAATGTCTTCAGGAACTTTTAAATTTAAGTCTCTTAATACGTTTAATATAAATAATGCAACCTGGTCATTATAGCAAATGATTCCCGTTGGCCTTGAGTTATTTGAAGTTAATAAGTCTTCCAGTTTTCTTCGCAAGGAATCCAATTCTCCAGTGGAAAAAGTAAGAATCAAATCAGGTGACAAGGAGAGATTATTCTCCCTATATGCCTGTATATGGCCTTGCATCCTGTGTACTCCCTGTAGGTCGTCCGATTTAAAGATACCCAATATTCTTTTATGTCCAAGTTTGATTAGATGCTCAGTTGCAATAAACCCTCCTTTTTCATCATTAACCATTAGATGTGGAGGATTTAATTGTGCATAAAATTGGTTAATCATTAAATAGGGGATATTTAACTGTTCTAATTCCAAATAATAATTAATATTAGGATTAAAGCTGCTGCTTTTTGTCGGTTCAATGATGAGACCATTAATATTTCTGCTGAGCATACTTTCCAAACATTGTTTTTCTTTTTCAATGTTATTATCTGTACATGAAAAGGTTAAGGAATAACCTTTTTCTGTTAAATATGATTCTATCCCTTTAATAATGGAGGGAAAAATATAATCAGATATATAGGTTGTAATAACACCGATGTTCTTATTATTCACAGCCCTGCTATGTTTTTGAGTAGGGGTATTAATCGTTCGATTAGAGCAAAATGTACCGGCTCCCTGTTCTCTATATAACCATCCTTCATGTACCAAATCCCCTACAGCTTGGCGAACGGTATGTCGACTAACACCAAACATTTTTACAAGTTCATTCTCGGAGTATATTTTATCCCCAGGTTTAATTTCCCCGTTCGTAATCCATTCCTTTATCGTGTCTTTCAGTAAAAGCTGCTTAGTTTTCTTCTGCATAACTTACCACGCTTTCAACACTTAATAACTTATACGTACAAATTCATTTTTAATGTTAATTATACATCATTACGGTAAAAAGTATATAAAATCAAGGGCTCACTATACTAATTTATTTCTCTATTTTGAATGGTTAATTTAATCTGTTATATAGGTGGGTCGTTTCATTACAGTTATAAACAATCTCTCCCTTAGTGTTTGATTATAAATTTAGGTTCAATCTTAATATTTATCAGTAATTTTTTGCGTGCTAAAATCACGTTATAAACCTTAATAATTAAAGGAATAAGCTTGTTTTTATATGATATTACTTCTATGAAAGAAAGGAAAGTATCTGAGGAATTTGTAAAAACTGTTTTTAAAAGAAAGGATGAGGGACTAGTGAAAGTGGCAATGAAGGTAACAATACCAGTCAAGCACGTTTCAGTAGAAGATCATTTCTGGAAAAAGTATAAACAGATTGTTGCAAATGAACAACCGTGGAACCGGGGAAATACGTGTTTGGATCTATGAATTTTAATAGTAAATGAAAAAACCTCCATTCATCAATGAAGGTTTTTAAAAATTTCATGTAACAATACACTGGTCTTTAAGGGGAAATGTAGAATTTCTTATCACCAATTCTGGCTCATAAACTGTCGACTGCAAATTGTTACTATCATGGTCTCGGTTTTCAACAGCAGATACAATCCATTTTGCAGCCTGAATACCCAACTCAATTTTTGGATGGGTAACACTTGTAAGTTCTGTTGCTACAGCTAAAAACGAATCATCAAATCCTATAATTGATATATCTTCAGGTACATTTAGGTCTAACTCTCTAAGACAATTTAAAACTGAAATTGCAATTTGATCATTATAACAAATAATTCCAGTAGGCATTACATCAGAAGTCAATAATAGTTGTTTTACTTTTTCAATTAAAGTTTCATTCTGTTCCTCTGTAAAATAATTAATCATCAACTCGGGTGATAATGGAATGTTATTTTCTCTATGAGCCTCAATAAACCCTTGCATACGATAAACACCTTGCAGGTCATCTGCTTTAAAAATACCAATAATTTTTTCATGACCGAGCTTAATTAAATGTTCTGCAGCTAAAAATCCGCCCTTTTGATCGTTAACAATGATATGAGGCGGGACCAATTGAGGATAGAATTGGTTAATCATTAAATATGGTATGTTATTTTGTTCCAGCTCCAAGAAAAAATTAATATTAGGATTGAAGCTCCCGCTTTTAGTAGGTTCTACAATAAGCCCGTCTATATTTCTGCTAAGCATGCTTTGCAGACATTGCTTTTCTTTCTCAATATCATTATCTGTACAAGCAAAGGTTAATGAATACCCTTGTTCAGTTAAATACGATTCAATTCCTTTAATAATAGAGGGGAAAATATAATCGGAAATGTAGGTGGTAATTACACCGATATTTTTACTATTAGTATTTTGGATTTTATTTTCGGGGAGTTTTTGATGCAATTTTTGACCTGAACAAAAGGTCCCGGCACCTTGCTCTCTATATAACCATCCCTCGTGGACCAAGTCACCAATGGCTTGTCTAACGGTATGTCTGCTTACTCCAAACTTTTTGACAAGTTCATTTTCAGAATATATCTTCTCGCCTGGCATCACTTGACCACTTGTGATCCATTCAGTGATTTTTTCTTTAACCATATTATATTTTGTTTTTTGTGCCAACTAATTGCACCTCCTTGTCCTGTACGAACAATTACAAACTTATCCTTACAAGTATCATTTAAGAATAATAATATCAAAAAAACGATTAATTTTCCATTGATAAAATTAGAAAAATATTAATATTTTTTTAAAAATTTTAAAAAATTACTTTAGATAATAATTATTTGATCAAAAATCGTCAGTATATTCTAAAAATCTTGTTGACATGTACGAACGAGTGGATTAATATAAAAGGCAAGGAATACGCTTTCATTATTCTTTCTAACACAAATATAATCTGATAAGGAGGAAATTGGTAGATAAAGAGCATCATATACGTACAAATTTGAGACAACTAAGAATTCTTTTTATCTTGTAATTCGTATTTTATCAATTTTAACGATTTAGCTTTTGGAACGTGTAAGTCCTAAGATGAAAATTAATTAAACTTGAGGTGTATACAATGAAAAAAGAGTTTGCTAGTCCTCGTAAATTAATATCTGCAATATTAATCTTTTTACTCGTCTCTTCTTTAGCGCTGACAGGTTGTAGCTCCAAGTCTTCATCAGGTGAAACTAAAACAGCAGATGGAAAAACAAAATACACGATGTGGACATTTGTACAGGTTCATGCTGATTATTGGAAAGATGCAGCAGAAACTTGGAACAAAAACCACCCTAAACAACAAATTGAATTAAAAATAAACGTATTACCTTTCGATCAAATGAACCAAAAGTTACAAGTGGCATTGAACTCAGGAAATGGTGCTCCTGATATTGCGGACGTTGAGATTGGTCAATTCGCTAAGTATACAAAATCTAAAAACCCTCCTTTTGCAGACATCACTAAAGAAGTGGAACCTTTCGTTCCAAACTTAGTGAAAGCTCGTACAGATAACTATACGGTAAATGGTAAGGTTTATGGCTTAGATTACCATGTAGGTACCACTCTTGTTTATTACAATATGGATATTATGAACAAAGCTGGTATTGATCCTGCAACAATCAAAACATGGGATGATTATATTAATGCCGGAAAAATTGTTAAAGAAAAAACTGGAAAGTATATGACTTCTGTTGAAACTAATGCTAGTGCAGTATTCACTGCAATGGTTGCTCAACAACATTCCGATTTGGTAAAAGATAGTAAATCTAATCTTGATACACCCGAAAATGTAAAAGCACTTCAAACACTTCAAGATATGCTTTATAAAGATAAAATTGCTAAACAAGCTGAAGCTGGGATGCAGGATAATGAAGAATATTATGCGGCTTTCAACAAAGGTGAATATGCATCAGTTATTATGCCTGCATGGTACATGAGCCGAATGGTTTCATTCATGCCTAAACTTTCTGGGAAAATTCATATTGAAGGACTTCCAGTCTTTAAAGACGGTGATTTACGTTCTGCCGGACTTGGTGGAACCGCAACTGTTGTAACAAATCAAGCGCATGATAATGCTTTAGCTAAAAAATTCGTAGTAGAATCAAAAGCAGGAAAAGAAGGTTCTATTAAAACTTGGACAATTCTTGGTTTCGACCCAATTCGTTCTGATGTTTGGACAAGTCCTGAAATGGAAGCAAAAAATAAATATACAGACTATTTTGGAACAGATATTTTCAAACAAATGGCTGTATTGAAGGATGAAGTAGGTACTTTAAGTTTTACTAACAATAGTTACCCGATTATCTCTGATGAGTTCTTAACAAATGGGATGCCTAAAATTATGAAGAAGCAGGCAAATGTAGATGATACTTTAAAAACAGTTGATTCAGCCGCAGACAAACGAATTTCTGCTGGTAAATAATGATCATTTATTAAGCGGAAGGAGGAGGGAGGCTTTCCCTCCTTCTTCCGTAACATTAATAAGACAAAATTAGACATGCGTCAATTGAACTTTTAAGGAGTGAATTAGTATGTCCTCGAGTATGGTACAAATTGATAAAAAACCGCGGATTTCAACAGAAGCAAAGAAAAAAATTAACATGCAGAAGGTTGCTCCCTATATTTTTGTCTCACCGTTCATTATTGTCTTTGCCCTCTTTTCTTTATATCCATTTATGAATTCTATCATTATGAGTTTTCAAAGAATTGAAGGCATGAATGAGACAACATTTATAGGTTTACAAAACTATCAACGTTTGATTACTGACCCGGTATTCTACAAGGCATTATGGAATGTTGCAAGATATACATTTTGGACCATTCTTATCTTAATTCCATTACCACTGATTCTTGCCATTGTTATGAATCACGAAAACACGAAATTTAAAGCTCTATTTAGATCAGTATTTTTCCTGCCAGTTTTAACTTCAACAGTTATTGTCGGATTAGTATTTAAATTTGCATTCAGTAAAGAAGCTACTGGTGTGTTCAACAGCTGGCTTGGTCACTTCCATATTGGACCTATTGATTGGTTAAATGGTTCAGGCACTGGTATGTTTGCTCTAGTACTTGTTTGTGTATGGCGCTGGACGGGTGTTAATATGATCTACTTCCTATCCGGGCTTCAAAGTATACCGAAGGATCTTTATGAATGTGCTGAAATTGATGGTGCAACTACATGGGTTAAATTTAAACATATCACACTGCCAATGGTAAAACCGATCACAACTTATGTTTTAACAATCTCAATTCTAGGTGGATTCTCTCTCTTTAATGAAACTTATGTTTACTGGGGTGCTGCATCGCCGGATAATATTGGGACAACGTTTTTAACCTACATTTATAAATCCGCCTTTAGTGATGGAGACTTGGGTTATGCATGTACGTTGGGTGTCGCCATGTTTGTTATTGTCGTTGTAATCAATTTAATTCAAGTTTCAGTTAGAGGCTTATTTAAGGAGGATTAATATGAAAACCAGAAGAAGAATCACATCTATTATCACAACAGTAGTGCTAGCTATTGTTGGAATTCTTATCCTAATCCCTTTTTGGTTTTTATTGATTTCTTCATTTAAAAACTCTGCCGATATATTTGGACAAGGTTTGAATATTCATTTGAATTTTTCAAAAATGAGCTTAGGTAATTATGGAAAGCTTTTTACAAACAACGACGGAATCTTTTTAACGTGGTTTAAAAATAGTGCTTTAATCACAATTGTTCAGACAGTCGCCGTACTGGCGTTTTGTTCAATGGTTGGATATGGGTTGGCTCAATATCGCTTTAAAGGTAGAAATTTCATTTTTATGCTTGTCTTGATCATGTTAATGGTACCTGGAGATATTTTGTTAATTCCAATGTACAAATTAATGACCAATTTAGGTTTAATGGACACTTTTGCAGGGGTTATCTTACCTGGTATCATCCCACCAGCGACCGTTTTCTTTTTTAGACAATATGCGATTGGGATCCCACATGACTTTGCAGAGGCTGCTAGAATCGATGGAGCAGGCGAGTTTCGTATCTTTTTGCAAATTTATGCTCCAATGATGAAACCTGCTTTTGGGGCTATGACGATAATGACATCAATGGGAGCATGGAATAGTTTCCTTTGGCCGTTAATTGTCATGAGATCAGATGAAAATCTTGTTATACCAGCTGGATTGTTGACAGCCATGACGCCTTACGGAAACAATTACGATATTGTGTTCTCCGGGTCAATGATGTCAATTATTCCAATCATTCTACTTTTCTTATTCAATCAAAAGTCATTTATTTCAGGTATGACAATCGGCGGGGTAAAAGGTTAATTTTAGTATTAGAAGAGGTGTTAATGCATGAATACCAAAAACTTATTCGTTAAAGCTACTAATATGATTTGGACATTATTTGTAATCGGCCTTTGCGGTTTGATAACGAGTAGTTTACTTGTCTTTCTTATCCTAAGTGTGAAATTAAATACTATAACACTTGTGTTTTATTTAATTGGTTTGTTACTAGTTGGTCCGACTATGGGGGCTATTTTTCAGACCGTCTTTCAAACATTAAATGAAACAGACAGTAAGGTAATTAAAACTTATTTTCATTTCTATATGAGTGGTTTTAAGTCCTCTATGTTGTTATGGCTGCCTTATTATTTCTTAATAATCATATTGTGTGCAGATCTCTATTTTGTATCTTTAAACGGTAAGGGAACCATATTAATACCTCTTTTATTATTAATACTCGTCTTGTCAATGATAAGTTACGTATATTCCCTAATTCTCTATAGCAAATTTGTGATGAAAATAAAGGATATTATAAGGTTTTCATTATTTTTGTTAGTCAATCGGCCATTAAAATCATTAATTATCATATTCTTGCTTCTAGCACTTTACCAATTTTATAAACACTTCGGTAATTTTGCTCTATTCTGGGGATTCCCGTTATTTTCAATGCTTTCGTTTCTGTTTTTACGTAAATTGTTAGTACAGATTGAAATGAAATATGTTAACTAGTATTTAGATTGGTAAAGTAATCGCCATTCAAAAAGAATACTGGAATTTTCTTATCAATTAATAATTGGAAATCCATTAGAATAGTGCTAGAATCATAATTAATGTTATACGTACAAGTTTGATAAATAAGTAGTTGTAAGTATGAGTGGTATTTTAATCTGTAACAATTTTTTAAAGGAAAGGTGATATTTATATGGTTAAATATTCGATTGGTGTAGATTATGGGACACAATCAGGAAGAGCTGTACTTGTTGAAGTAGGAACGGGCCGAGAAGTGGCTACAGCTGTAAAACCATACACACATGGGGTAATGGATGAAATTTTACCTAATGGATCAACTAAATTAGCGCATGATTGGGCCCTGCAGCACCCTGCAGATTATCTTGAAGTATTACAGGTAACCATCCCTGAAGTATTAAAACAAGCACAAGTTTCAGCAGACGATGTGATCGGCTTAGGAATTGACTTTACAGCTTGTACGGTCCTTCCAATTGATGCAAATGGAACACCATTATGTTTTAAAGATGAATTTATTAATCATCCACATAGCTATGTGAAGCTTTGGAAACACCATGCTGCACAAGATGAAGCAAACCGCCTAAACGAAATTGCTGAAGCACGCGGGGAAAAGTTTTTACAGCGGTATGGCGGAAAAATCTCCTCTGAGTGGCTGTTTCCTAAAGTATGGCAGATTTTAAATGAGGCCCCTGAAATTTATGAAGCGGCAGATCAAATTTTGGAGGCAACTGACTGGGTGATTTCCGAGTTAACAGGAGAAATCAACCGAAACAGTTGTACGGCTGGATACAAAGCGATTTGGCATAAGCAAGACGGATATCCATCCAATGAATTCTTTAAAGCGCTTGACCCTCGTTTGGAAAATGTAGTCGAAGAAAAACTTTCTACTAAAATAGTTCCAATTGGGTCAAAAGCAGGGGAAATTACTGAAAAAGCGGCTAAACTTACAGGTCTAAAACCTGGTACTGCCGTAGCGGTTGCTAACGTAGACGCACACGTTGCTGTTCCAGCGGTTGGGATTACTGACCCAGGTAAATTGTTAATGATTATGGGGACTTCCACTTGTCACATTCTTTTGGGAGAAGAAGAAAAGATTGTACCAGGAATGTGCGGTGTAGTTGAAGATGGTGTTATCCCTGGATATATGGGTTATGAGGCCGGTCAATCTTGTGTGGGTGACCACTTTGAATGGTTTACAGAAAACTGTGTACCTGCAAGCTACCTCGAAGAAGCAAATGAAAGAGGTATCAACATACACCAATTATTAACGGAAAAGGCAAGTCAGTTACAAGTGGGTGAAAGCGGTCTCCTTGCCTTAGATTGGTGGAATGGCAATCGTTCAACGCTTGTTGATGCAGACCTTACCGGTGTTCTTCTTGGGACAACTCTATTAACAAAGCCGGAAGAAATGTATCGGGCCTTAATTGAAGCAACTGCCTATGGTACACGCATGATCGTTGAAACCTTCCGTAAAAACGGAGTGCCGGTAAATGAAGTATACGCAGCAGGGGGAATTGCCGAGAAAAATGCGATGATGATGCAAATTTATGCTGATGTATTAAATATGGATATCAAGATCTCTGCATCTTCACAAACACCTGCCCTTGGTTCTGCAATGTTCGGAGCGGTTGCAGCAGGAAAAGAGCGCGGCGGCTATGACAGCATTACAGATGCAGCTAAAGATATGGGAAGAGTAAAAGATTACATCTATCAGCCTATTAATGATAATGCACAGGTTTATGATCAACTTTTCAATGAATATGCGCGTCTTTATGACTACTTTGGACGCGGCGAAAACAATGTCATGAAAACCTTGAAAAAGATTAAAAAAGATAGCTCCTTAGGGAAGAAGGAGGAAGAAACAGTATGTTAGAACGTTTGAAAAGAGAGGTTCTGGAAGCTAACTTAGCGCTTCCAGAACATGGTCTGGTTACGTTTACTTGGGGAAATGTAAGCGGAATTGACCGTGAAACAGGCCTTGTTGTGATTAAACCAAGTGGTGTTCCGTATGATGAGTTACAAATCGATGATCTAGTTGTCTTAGATTTAGATGGAAACATCGTGGAAGGTAGCTTAAGACCTTCTTCCGACACACCCACACACCTTGCATTGTATCGGGCATTCCCGCAAATTGGAGGAATTGTTCATACTCACTCCCCAGGCGCTACAAGCTGGGCTCAAGCGGGACGTCCAATTCCGGCTCTCGGAACCACACATGCGGATTACTTTTACGGGGAAATTCCTTGTACACGCACGTTGACTCAAGAAGAAATTGACCGGGGCTATGAGCTTGAAACGGGAAATGTCATTATTGAGACCTTTGAAAAGGAAGGACTTGACCCTGTGGCCATGCCTGGAATTTTATTATCAGGCCATGCTCCATTTGCTTGGGGGAAAAATGCGGATCAAGCGGTTCATAACGCCGTAGTATTAGAAGAAGTAGCCAAAATGGCGTTAAATACTTTTATGCTCAACCCGCAAATTAAGCCGATCGACCAGTTCTTGCTTGATAAACATTATCTTCGTAAGCATGGTGCTAACGCTTATTACGGACAAAAGTAGTTTAAGAGAAATACCTACGCCATCATAAAGGGTAACTTGTACGGATGACCAGTAGTAGAATGCGAAAGTAATAAATGGATCGATACCTATCTTTTTTATACTTAGGAGGAATTACATTGTTAACAACAAAAGCTTATGAATTCTGGTTTGTAACAGGAAGTCAATTATTATACGGAGAAGATGTACTGCGTCAAGTTGAGGAAAATTCCAAAACCATCGTAAACGGTCTGGCAGACGATTCTGCCCTAACTTATAAGTTAATTTTTAAATCAGTCGTAAAGGATTCTGATTCAATCCGCAAATTAATCCTTGAAGCGAATGCGGATGAAAATTGTGCGGGTATTATTACTTGGATGCACACTTTCTCGCCATCAAAAATGTGGATTACAGGTCTTTCTGCACTTCAAAAGCCTTATCTACATTTAGCAACTCAATTTAACCGTGATATCCCATGGGATTCAATCGATATGGATTTCATGAACTTGAATCAAGCGGCACACGGCGACCGTGAACATGGATTCATCGCAGCGCGTATGAAGGTGAAGCGTAAAGTTGTAGTGGGTCATTGGGAAGACCCAGAAGTTAGAGAACGTGTTGGCAGCTGGATGAGAACAGCAGCAGCGTTTGAGGAAAGCAAAAACCTTAAGGTGGCAAGATTTGGTGATAATATGCGCCAAGTAGCCGTAACCGAGGGCGATAAGGTAGAAGCGCAAATCAAGTTTGGCTGGACAGTAAACGGCTATGGAGTGGGTGATCTTGTTCAGCGCATGAATGATGTAACAGAACAAGAAATCGACCAGTTAATGGCTGAATACGAAGAGCAATATGATATTACGCCAGAAGGACTTACCGATGGTCCAGTTCGTGATTCCATCCGTTATCAAGCTAGAATTGAACTAGGTATGAAAGCATTCTTAACAGAAGGCGGTTATACTGCATTCACAACAACCTTTGAAGACTTACATGGAATGCGTCAGCTGCCTGGTTTAGCGGTACAGCGTTTAATGGAACAAGGCTACGGTTTTGCAGGTGAAGGTGACTGGAAAACAGCTGCTCTTGTTAGATTGATGAAAATTATTGCCGGTAATGAAGGAACATCATTCATGGAAGATTACACCTATCATTTTGAGCCAGGGAATGAAATGGTTCTTGGTGCTCACATGCTTGAGGTTTGCCCAACCATCTCTGCTACTCGTCCGAAAATCGAAGTTCATCCACTTGGAATTGGCGGTAAAGAAGATCCTGCTCGAATCGTGTTTGATGGTAGAGGCGGATCTGCCCTAAATGCAACCATTGTTGACCTTGGACACCGTTTCCGTCTTCTAGTGAATGAAGTAGACGCGGTACAGCCTGAAATAGATATGCCAAAACTTCCTGTAGCTAGGGTATTATGGAAGACTCAGCCATCTGTAAGTCAAGCGGTTGAAAACTGGATCCAAGCTGGCGGAGCTCACCACACAGGCTTCTCTTATAAGGTAACAACAGAACAGCTTAGAGACTTTGCTGAACTAGCTGGTATTGAGTTCCTAGTAATTAATAATGATACAAACACACATGCATTCAATAACGAAATCCGCTGGAACGACGTTATCTTTCGTTAATTAAACAGGGTTTAAACAAAAAAACAGGGCTATTAGAAATAATAGCCCTGATGGTAACTAAAGGAGCCTATGTACATTTGGAGCTTCAGCACCAGGAGATCGAATTGCAAAAGAATATGGATTTACACCTGAAAGCATCATTTCTAAAATTAAAAATAAATTATAATCACTTCCGCGCGACCAATCATACATGAGTTTAAACTACTTTAACCACCTATCACTTTAAATAAATGGAGGCGTTACTGTTGGCAAATCAAGTCATCATCAATACTGATATCCAAAAAGGAAAAATCAATAAAAACATCTATGGTCATTTTGCTGAACACCTTGGAAGATGTATCTACGAAGGAATTTGGGTAGGAGAGGATTCTTCCATTCCAAATACAAAGGGTATTAGAAATGATGTATTAGCAGCATTGAAGAATATTAAAGTTCCAGTCCTTCGCTGGCCGGGTGGATGTTTTGCCGATGAGTACCACTGGAAGGATGGTATTGGTCCTAAAGAAAACCGCAAACGCATGGTTAACACTCATTGGGGTGGTGTCGTTGAGAATAACCATTTTGGTACACACGAATTTATGCTTCTTTGTGAGTTATTAGAGTGTGAGCCATATATTTGCGGAAATGTTGGCAGCGGAACGGTTCAAGAAATGTCTGAATGGGTTGAGTATATGACCTTTGAAGGCGAATCACCAGCGGCCAACTGGCGCCGTGAAAATGGCCGTGAAGAACCTTGGCAATTAAAATATTTCGGTGTAGGGAACGAAAACTGGGGCTGCGGCGGAAACATGCGTCCTGAATATTATGCTGATCTATATCGCAGATACCAAACCTATGTAAGAAATTATGGAAATAACAAAGTTTATAAAATTGCCGGCGGCGCCAATGTCGATGATTATAACTGGACAGAAGTGTTAATGAAGAATGCCCACTGGTTAATGGATGGCCTAAGCCTTCACTATTACACTATTCCAGGAGATTTCTGGTTAGGAAAAGGCTCTGCGGTAGATTTCCCTGAAGACGAATGGTTTATTACCATGAAAAAAGCACTTCATATGGATGAGTTAATTACCAAACACAGCACGATAATGGATAAATATGATCCACAAAAACGAATTGGCATGATTATTGATGAGTGGGGCACATGGTTTGATGTTGAGCCAGGTACAAACCCAGGATTTTTATACCAGCAAAATACGATTCGTGATGCATTAGTGGCTGGATTACACTTCAATATCTTCCATAACCATGCAGACCGTGTCCAAATGACAAACATTGCCCAAACGGTTAACGTACTTCAAGCAATGATTCTAACAGAAGGCGAGCAAATGATCCTTACTCCAACTTACCATGTATTTGATATGTACAAGGTTCACCAGGATGCCGAGCTGTTAGCAGTTGATTCTTCCTTCGGAGCTTATGAGTACAATGGTGAAACATTGCCGCAGGTAACCGTCTCTGCATCGAAGAATGCTGAAGGCAAAATCCATGTAAGCTTATGTAATATCGATCACCAAAACGGGGCTGAATTAGATTTAGACTTACGCGGTATTAATGCAGCAAATACAAAGGTGTCAGGCACCATTATCACTGCGGACACGATGAATGCTCATAACACTTTTGAACAGCCAGAGGTTGTTAAACCTGTTGAATTTACTGGTGTAACAGTTGAAAACAATAAATTGGCCATCAAACTTCCAGCGATGTCTGTTGTGACATTAGTTATTCAATAGTCTGTTGATTGGAGCGGAAGGCGCGAGACCCCTGCGGGAGTACGGGACAGGGGAGACCCCGCAGGCGCGAAACGCGCCGAGGAGGCTCCCCGAACCGCCCGCGGAAAGCGAGGTGCCTGGAGTGGAAATCAACAGACAAATGTAACAAAGGTATTGAATATAGAAAAAAGGCGGGGAATGACAGTGAATACAAAAAGTCTATGCAAGGGCTGCGTGGAAAGTGTAATCGTAACGGAGGAGATCATTCAAGAATTAGTAAAAGAAGCTGAAGAGAACCCAGCTGTTATGGTTTCTGACGAGGTCTACTTAGCGAGACTAAAGACTTGTGAAAGCTGTCCTTCCCTTCAATATGGTACCACTTGTGCTCATAGCGGATGTATTGTCCGCTATCGAGCCAAGTTTAAAAACAAAAGCTGTCCATTTGCCGGTAAACCCAAATGGGATAAAGTCAGTTAACTAGTATTGATAGTAGTTTTTTCGTTTATAAGACTATTAAAATGACAGAGGAGGAAAAAAGAATATGACCAATCAAAAGGCAAAAATGATTTTAGAAAAAGATTTTAAAATCTCCGAGATTGATAATCGTATTTATGGTTCTTTTATTGAACATTTAGGACGTGCCGTGTACGGCGGTATTTATGAACCGGGGCATCCTCAAGCAGATGAAAATGGCTTCCGTCAAGACGTGATTGAAATGGTAAAAGAGCTGCAAGTACCACTCGTCCGCTACCCAGGTGGAAACTTTGTTTCCGGATACAATTGGGAAGATGGGGTCGGCCCTGTCGAAAGCCGCCCGCGTCGATTAGATTTAGCTTGGCGTACAACAGAAACAAACGAAATGGGTACCAATGAGTTTATGAAATGGGCTCAGCTTGTAAACGCAGATGTAAACATGGCCGTTAACCTTGGAACACGCGGGATTGATGCTGCTCGTAATTTAGTAGAGTACTGTAACCATCCAGGCGGCTCTTACTATAGTGATCTGCGAATTTCACATGGTGTGAAAGATCCTTATAATATTAAGACTTGGTGCTTAGGAAACGAAATGGACGGTCCATGGCAAATTGGCCACAAGACTGCTGCGGAATATGGCCGTGTTGCCCAAGAAGCTGCGAAAGTAATGAAGTGGGTGGATCCGACAATTGAATTAGTTGCCTGTGGAAGCTCAAATCGCAATATGCCAACGTTTGCAGATTGGGAAGCTACTGTACTTGACCATACATATGATCATGTTGAATTTATTTCGCTTCACCAATATTACGGTAATCGTGAAAATGAGATATCAAACTATTTAGCCCTTTCCTTAGAAATGGATGATTTTATTAAATCTGTCATTTCCATTGCTGATTATATTAAAGCGAAAAAGCGCGGCAAAAAGAATATTAACCTATCATTTGACGAGTGGAATGTTTGGTATCACAGTAATGAGCAGGATAAATTAATTGAACCTTGGAGTATTGCTCCAGCACAATTAGAAGATATTTATAACTTTGAAGATGCCTTGCTAGTAGGATGTATGCTGATTACCTTGTTAAAGCATGCCGATCGTGTGAAAATTGCCTGCCTTGCTCAATTGGTAAACGTCATTGCTCCTATTATGACAGAAGATAACGGACCTGCTTGGAAACAAACCATTTTCTATCCATATATGCATACTTCTGTATTTGGCCGAGGTGTCTCATTAAATCCGATCATCTCAAGTCCTAAGTATGATAGTAAAGACTTCACCGATGTTCCATATTTAGAGTCAACAGCTGTTTACAATGAAGAGCAAGAAACATTAACCATCTTCGCAGTAAACCGTCACCTTCAGGAAGGACTTGACCTAGAAGTGGATATCCGTAATTTTGAAGGCTACGACGTCGTCGAGCATATTGTTCTTGAAAATGATGATATTAAGCAAACCAATTCAGCTAAAGGAACACCTGTCGCACCACATTCTAACGGAAATGCAAAGACCGAGAATGGCGGAGTGACTGCTGTACTTCCGAAGTTATCTTGGAACGTCATCCGTTTAGCGAAACGTAAGTAATTGATGTATTCCATCTCCTTTTAATCAACGTGATTGCAAGGGGATGGAACTATTTTTGTATATCCCGATGTTAGCGAAAGAGCAAAAATTGACGAATGAAAGGCAGGATCTCGATGAAAGTTATCCAGGAAAAGTTTGGTCAAATAAACAAACAAACTGTCAATTCATTTACACTTGTAAATGACCATGGTTTTGAGCTGACATGCATTAATTATGGTTGTATTATTACGAAAATTATTACTCCCGACAAAGACGGGAACTATGAAAACATTGTTTTAGGGTATGACACGTTAGAGAACTATATCAACGGAAGTTATTTTTTTGGAACGGTAGTAGGGCGTGTAGCAGGCCGGATAAAGGGTGGATCGTTTGAGCTTGACGGAAAAACATATACCTTAGCAAAAAACGAAAACAACAACCATCTCCATGGGGGCAATAAAGGGTTTGATAAAGTCCTTTGGGATGCATCCGTTATAGAGAATGACGATGAAGTAAGTGTTCAATTTTCCTACATAAGTCCGGATGGGGAGGAAGGTTACCCTGGAAATGTAAACGTAAAGGTAACCTATACTGTCAATAATGAGAATGAACTAACGATCCAATATTCCGGATTGTCGGATGAAAAAACGCTATTAAATATGACCAATCATTCCTATTTTAATCTAAGTGGAAATATTAAACGGGATATTCTTAACCATTCTCTATCGATTAAGAGTGATCAGTTCCTCGAATTAAATGGTGAATTACTCCCAACCGGAGAACTGCTGGACGTTGAAGGAACACCATTTGATTTTACTTGTGATAGATTTATTCGCTCTGGAGTTGACTCTAATCATCCTCAAAATGAATTGGCAGGCCAAGGATATGATCATCCATTTTTACTAACCACTAACCATGACCAGGAAATCATTCTTAAAGATTCCGAGAGTGGCCGTACCTTGACAATTGAAACTGATGAGCGTGGAGTTGTCGTATATTCAGGAAACCAAATGAAAGCAGAAGGAGAAATTTACGGTGTTCCTTCCCGTAAATACCTTGGGATTTGTTTGGAGACTCAGGGACTGCCAGATGCGATTCACCACCCCAATTTTCCTTCTTGGGTTTTAGAAAGCGGCCAAGTGTTCACATCTGTAACAAGGTATAAATTCGGGGTATTAACCAATTAAGCAAAGCATGAATGAGGGTAAATTTTTGAAGGAGCAGGAGGAACAATAATGGAAACAGTAATAACAGAAATGATGAGTCTTGCCAAAAGCTGTGACTGCGGCAATCATCATAACGAGATTCCGATTGAGACCATTTTAGTGGGAAACCATGTATTTGGGGAAGCAGCCGCCTACTTAGGAAGAAAAGCTTTTAAGAAGGCCGTGATTATTGCAGATGAGCATACTTTCCGTGTTGCTGGAGAGGAATTAACCAATCACTTATCATCGACTAAGGTGGGTTATTCTGTCAGTATACTAAAGCCTGATGAAAATAATGATGTAGTGGCAGACGAAAAGTCTTTAGTGCAAGCCTTGTTAGAGACTTCTCAAGATACTGATGTCATCATTGCTGTAGGTTCTGGCACCATCCATGATATCGCTCGCTTTACAAGTACGAAAATGAAAATTCCGTTCATTTCTGTTCCTACTGCTCCTTCTGTCGATGGCTTTACCTCAATGGGAGCACCATTAATTGTAAGAGGAATGAAGCAAACCTTTCAAATGATGGCGCCAATTGCCGTTTTTGCTGATTTACACGTGTTAAAAAATGCACCTAGAAAAATGATTGCAGCCGGATTTGGGGATATGCTAGCCAAATATACGTCCCTTGCCGATTGGAAGTTTGGGCATTTTGCTGATGGAGAACCCTATTGTCCACTTGTTGCAAAAATTACACGCGATGCACTTGATCAATGTGTAGAAAATATCGATAAAATTGCTGCTGCTGATGAAGAGGGAGTTCGTATTCTGATTGAAGCCCTAATTGAATCTGGATTAGCGATGTTATTATTTGGCCAATCCCACCCTGCTTCAGGTGGGGAGCATCACCTCTCACATTATTGGGAGATGGAATTCTTGCGGCAAAATCGCCCGCAGGTTCTTCATGGAGCGAAGGTAGGGGCAGCTGTGGCACTTCTAGCTGAAGTGTATGAAAGGGACTTTATCCAACTGATAGCAGAACCGAGAAACTTAGAAGCTTTTATCAAAACAAACGAGGATTTACCTGTTATCGAAAATATCAAAGCTAACCTTCAAGAAATAAAAGGTGTCTATAGTGCGATACCAAAAGCGGCACAACTGCGTGCTCTGATCGAAAAAGTTGGAGGCGAAACCCTTCCAGGACAACTAGGTATTGATCGTGAACTTGTGGTAAGAAGTTTATCAGAAGCACATCATCTAAGAAATCGTTTTACCGCATTGAAATTTTTAAATGAGGTAATGAAAGTCAATCATCAAGATCAGGTAAGAAATTAACAAGGGATAGGTGATTCATTATGCCAAAGGTAGAAACATTAAATAATCCAATTGTCGAGCAGCGTGCCGATCCATGGGTATATAAACATACAGATGGTTACTATTATTTCACTGCTTCTGTTCCAGAATATGACCGGATTGAACTGAGAAGGGCGGCAACGATTCAGGAGCTGGATGAAGCAGAGCCTGTAGTTGCCTGGAGAAAACATGAGGATGGCCCGATGAGTGCTAATATTTGGGCACCTGAGATTCATTACATCGATGGAAAATGGTACATCTATTACGCCGCAGCTAGGGCAGATGAGATTTTTGACCATCGTATGTATGTGATTGAAAATGAATCAGACAACCCTTTAGAAGGAAATTGGGTAGAAAAAGGCCAAGTCAAAACGGACTGGGAATCTTTCTCTCTGGATGCCACTACTTTTGAACATAAAGGGCAAAGATATTATGTTTGGGCACAAAGAGATCCTGAAATTGCCGGAAACTCCAATCTTTACATCGCGAAAATGGTCAATCCATGGACAATTGAAGGACCTCAAATCATGATTACAAAACCAGAGTATGATTGGGAGACGATTGGCTTTTTAGTCAACGAAGGTGCCGCGGTCTTAAAGAGAAACGGAAAAATCTTTATTTCATATTCTGCAAGTGCAACAGATTACAATTATTGCATGGGCCTCCTTTCTGCTGATGAAAATAGCGATTTATTAGACCCGGCGTCTTGGAAAAAATCAGAAATACCTGTATTTCAAACAAATGAAGAAACAAGCCAATATGGACCAGGGCATAACAGCTTTACAGTTTCTGAAGATGGAAGCGAGGATATTCTTATCTATCATGCGCGGAACTATCGGGGGATTGAGGGGGACCCGTTATGGGACCCAAACCGTCATACCCGTGCTCAAGTGTTTACTTGGAATGCAGATGGAACTCCCAACTTTGGGATTCCAGTCGCAGATGCAAAATAATCTAGAAATCGCACATATCTTGGTTTGAGGAGAGATTTTCATGGTAAAAGTAACAATCGAAGAAGCTAAGACATCACAGGATCTGATTATTGAGCAGCGAGCCGATCCATGGGTATATAAACATACAGACGGATATTATTATTTTACTGCATCTGTTCCGGAATATGACCGCATTGAGGTTAGACGCTCCAAAACCATTAAAGGTATTGTGGATGCGGAAACGGCTGTAGCTTGGAGAAAGCATGAAACAGGACCGATGAGCGCCTTAATTTGGGCTCCAGAGATTCATTACATTAATGGCAGCTGGTATATCTATTACGCTGCTGCACCATCACAGGAAATCGTAGATGGACTTTTCCAACACCGCATGTTTGTGATTGAAAACAAATCCGCAAACCCATTAGAAGGTACATGGGAAGAAAAGGGACAAATTAAAACCGATTGGGAATCATTTGCATTAGATGCTACATCTTTTGAGCATGAAGGCCAAGCATATCTTGTCTGGGCCCAGAAAGACCCTGCTATTAGAGGCAATTCCAATCTATATATTGCGCCATTAGAAAACCCATGGACAATCAAAGGACCGCAAGTGATGATTGCAAAACCAGAATTTGAATGGGAAACAATTGGCTTTTGGGTTAATGAAGGACCGGCTGTATTAAAGAGAAACGGTAAGATTTATATCTCCTTCTCTGGAAGCGCCACTGATGAGAATTATTGCATGGGGCTTTTGACCGCGGATGAATCAAGTGATGTTTTGGATCCGAAATCATGGAGTAAATCTGAGGCACCTATATTTAAAACATGTTATGAAACAGGCCAATATGGCCCAGGACATAACAGCTTCACCGTTTCTGAGGATGGAAGCAAGGATATTCTTGTCTATCACGTAAGAAACTATACAGAAATTGTTGGCGATCCACTATATGATCCAAATCGTCATACTTGTGCGAAAGAGATTAGCTGGAATCCTGATGGAACTCCAAACTTTGGTTTTCCTCGTTAATCGTACGAATTGAATCAGATCCGATTATTTAAAAAAGGTTCATATCTACTCTATGATATGAATCTTTTTCTGTAAAAAATAATAACGAACTCTATGGATAATTTACCATTTTACAAGGTGGACAGAACAATGGCAACTTCACTAGAACAACGTAACATGACATTAAGAGCAATCACATGGCCTATTTTCATAGAGTTATTCCTGCAAACCATCATGGGCAGTACCGACACCATTATGCTCTCACATATTTCTGATAAAGTTGTGGCAGCTGTTGGGGTTGCTAATCAACTTGTCTTTTTTACGATCCTGATTTTCAGTTTTACAGCTACAGGGACAGCTGTTCTTGTTTCCCAATATTTAGGTGCAGGGATGAGAGGGGAAGCAAAGAACGCATCTGCCATCTCCATATCCATTAATCTAGTTTTAGGACTAATTGTCAGCTTGTTAATGGTCACCTTCAAAGGGCCGCTCTTAGCGTTGTTCCATCTAAAAGCGGATATTGCCGGAATAGGCTATGAGTATCTATCAATTGTTGGGGGAACCCTTTTTTTGCAGGCAGTACTCATTACGGTTTCTTCTATCTTAAGAGCACATGGTTTTACAAGAGAAGCCATGTTTGTATCTGTGATGATGAATGTGATTCATTTAACCTGCAATAGTATTGTTATTTTTGGATTATTTGGATTCCCCGTGCTGGGCGTTAAAGGAGTTGCTATTTCAACTGCCTTAAGCAGGGCGGCAGCTTTACTTATTGCTTTTATCCTTATGTATAGAAGACTTCCAATAGCTATTAAAAAAGAAGATTATTTTCATTTCCAATTATCACAGATTAAAAAGATCTTAAAAATTGGGGTACCGGCAGCAAGTGAACAAATAAGTTATAATACGAGTCAAATGGCGATGACAGCTATTACCGCGATTATTGGGGCAGCCGCTCTTTCCACTCGTGTCTACACCTGGAATATCATGTCATTTATTATGTTGTTCGGATTAGCAATGGGGCAGGGAACACAAATTCTGATCGGTTATCGAGTAGGAGCAGGAGATTTTGAGGGTGCCTATCAGCAATTATTAAAAAGTTTAAAATCCAGCTTTGTCATTACTATTTTCATTTCCATTTTAGTTGCTATTTTTCGAGAAAATCTTATGAGTATCTTTACAAGCAACAAAGAAATCATTCATACAGGCAGTAACTTGTTACTATTATGTTTAATTCTTGAACCCGGCCGAACATTTAATATTTTGGTCGTTAACTCATTGCGGGCAACCGGTGATGCTGCTTTTTCAGTCAAAATTGGTGTATTGTCCATGTGGGGAATTGCGGTGCCGATTTCTTACTTTTTAGGCATTCATATGGGATTAGGCTTAGCCGGGGTCTGGATTGCCTTTATTGTCGATGAATGGGAAAGAGGAATTGTTATGTATTTTAGATGGAGAAGCCGGGCATGGGAGAAAAAAGTGTTGGTTGTACATTCTGGTACCACAACGGCTAGTTAGTAAGTTAATAACATAAAGGAGGATTTTAAAAATGAAATATCGCAGACTTGGAAAAAGTGGATTAAAGATTAGTGAAATTGGTTTAGGAAGCTGGTTAACCTACGGGAAGGCCGTTGCGGACCATACAGCGTATGATTGTATTCATAAAGCCTACGAGTTAGGAATCAATTTTTTCGATACGGCTAACGCTTATGAAGGCGGGAAGGCGGAAGAAGTTCTCGGCGAAGCCCTGAAGGTTTATCCTAGAAGCAGTTATGTTGTCGCTACGAAATTATTTTTCCCAATGGGAGATAGGCCAAATGAGCGCGGACTGTCAAGGAAACATATTGTGGAGCAATGTGATGCCAGTCTGAAGCGTCTGGGGTTAGATTATATTGATCTATATCAATGTCACAGGTTTGACCCAGAGGTTCCGGTGGAAGAAACATTATATGCTTTAGATGATTTAATCAGGCAAGGGAAAATATTATATGCAGGGGTAAGTGAATGGAGTGCGGCTCAGATTGAAAACGCGGTGGGAATTGGTAAGGCTAATCATTTACGCCCGATTATATCAAACCAGCCAATCTACAACATGTTTGAAAGGTATATTGAAAAGGAAGTCCTTCCAGTTAGTACTGAGAAAGGAATTGGACAAATTGTTTTTTCACCATTGGCCCAAGGAGTTTTAACAGGAAAATATAAGCCTAACACAGAGAAACCGGAAGATAGCCGAGCCGCAAATGACTCTACTAACTGGGTTATAAATAGTTATTTCCGGAATGATGTGCTTGAATGTGTGCAGAACTTGGATCATGTGGCAAAGGAGTTAGGGGTAACATTAAGTCAACTCGCTCTTGCCTGGATTCTTCGTCATCCTGCTATTAGTTCAGCTATTATTGGTGCCAGCCGTCCACAGCAAGTAGAGGAAAACGTAAAAGCGGTTGATTTAGTCTTAACTCAAGATGTATTAGACAGAATTGAAAATATTCTTGAAGTGGTAAAAGATTTTGCCCCGTTAAGGTAGAGGACAATTTTATTAGTTTCAAACTATCTAAATAGGAGTGGAAATTATGTCAGCTCTTTATAAAAGTAATGAAGGATTAATGAATGAAGTTAGGAAGACAAAAATTTACGGAGAATCCGTTTCCTTCTGGAATTTAGGACAGGCAGGAATGCTCATCAAAGGAACAGATGAGGATGGGATCATTTGTATTGACCCGTATTTAACTAAAAGTATTGAAGACGCGAGTCCTGATACTGAATTTAAGAGAGCATTTTCACCGGTTGTTGCCCCAGGAATGCTCAATGTCTTGGATGGTGTATTCATTACCCATGGACATGATGACCATCTTGATGTATCAACCATTAAGGAAATTACAAGGGTGTCTGAAGGGACTAAGTTTGCAATCCCGGCGCCACTAGTCTCATTAGTCCAGGAACATGTGACCAATAAAAATATACAGCCTGCCAAAGAGGGTGCCCCTTTTACGATTAAAGGATTTAAGATTACTCCCGTACCTGCAGCCCATACTGAATATGAAACAGATGAACAAGGAAATCATGTATCGTTGGGATATTTGATAGAGGTAAACGGAATTCGTCTTTTTCATAGCGGGGATACGGTTGTTACACCTGAACTGATCGACAAGGTAAAAGAATTTAACCCGCATGTTGCTTTCTTGCCTATAAATGGCGGAGACTTTTTCCGTAGTTCAAGAGGAATTATTGGAAACATGAGTTTCAGAGAAGCAGCAGATTTTTCGGCAGCAGTTGGAGTAGACTTGATTATTCCGATTCATTATGATCTGTTTCCCAACAACCGAGAGAATCCTGCTTATTTTGTTGATTACTTATTTCACCACTATCCAAACCAAAAGTTTCATATGATGGTTCCGGGTGAACGATTTATTTATCATAAATAATTTTTAGAGAAATGTCTGTCTGGATTAAGGAAAACTAATATTAATCAACCAGAAAAAGAGCATGCCAGGTTTGCATGCTCTTTTTCTGGTTGATTGGAACTAATATTTGAATTCCTGTATTGTAAATATAGGCATTTAATAGTAATGTAATAATTATTAATAAATTTATTAATGATTATTAAGGTGGAGTTTTACATGAATTTAGATATATCAGAACAATCACTGCCTGTTTTTGAGGCCCTTGCCAGCAAGGTAAGGATGAATATCATTCATCTTTTGGCAGAACAGCCTCGAAATGTAAAGGAACTAGCACAAAGTTTAGGGCTTACTAGCGCCATTATGACTATGCATGTAAAAAAATTAGAGAAAGCCGGTATCATCCACTCGGAATTAATCTCTGGTAAAGGCGGACTGCAAAAAAGGTGTTATCTTGTCACTGAAAAAATGGAAGTATTATTTCCTTCAAAGGAACGTGAACGAAAGAAATTCCATGAAACAGAAGTGTCAGTTGGTCATTATACGGATTTTTCAATCGAGCCAACCTGTGGAATTGCAACCACTGAAACGATTATTGGAGAATTTGATGACCCAAGGTATTTTCTCCATTCGGATCGAATGAGTGCCAAAATCTTGTGGTTTGGGAAAGGATTTGTGGAATATAAGCTGCCTAACTTCTTACTGGGCAACCAAGAACCGAGCGAACTTGAATTATCATTAGAGCTCTCCTCTGAGGCTCCATTTACGAACAGTAATTGGCCATCTGATATCCATTTTTATTTAAATAACGTGGTATTAGGGAAATGGACTAGTCCTGGAGATTTCGGCGATAGCCGGGGAAAATTCACACCTGATTGGTGGCCAAGCGAGGTCAATCAATATGGATTGTTGAAACGGCTCCGGATCACCTCAGACGGTACCTATATTGATGGATTAAAGATATCAGAGGTAAGTCTTGATGATGTTGGCATTCGGGAGAAGCAATGGACGTTTCGGATAGCCGTCCTTGAAGAAAGTCAAAATGTTGGCGGGGTCACCTTATTTGGAACAGGATTTGGAAATTATAATCAAGATATTCTTTTCCGTCTGTATTATACTGATAGTGAAATCACCAAAGAAAACCTAGTTAAAATTACAAAATAAAAAAATCGTACGGATATTTGATATCCATACGATTTTTTTATTTTGTACTATTTGTTTTGAGCTAAGTTTATTACTTGTGCAGGAGTCAAGGCACCAATATAGATTCGTAATTCATCTTTGATATTTAGATATTTTGAGTAAATTAACATAGAAACTCTTCTTTTAACAAAGTAAATTTGTTAATATTATTATTAATTAAATGATTAAAATCTTAATGATTAGAAAGGGGAAACACCATGGCTAAAGCAGAACACTTTGACAGCGTTAACTTTTATGAAATAGATTGGAAATTGCAAGGAGACTTATGGGCACATGATCCCGTCATAGCAAGGGAGGATTCGCGTTGGTATGTATTTCATACAGGAAGCGGAATCCAAATGAAATCCTCTGAGGACGGCGTGAAATGGAAGCAAGTCGGTCCTATTTTTACTTCATTGCCTGAGTGGTCAAAAGAGTATGTACCAGAAAAAGACGAAGATAGTATTTGGGCACCGGACATTTATTTTCATAATGGGGTGTATTATCTTTACTACTCTGTTTCTACCTTTGGGAAAAATACTTCTGCGATCGGTTTGGTAACCAATACAACGCTTAACCCTGATAACCCCGCTTACGAGTGGAAGGACAGGGGACATGTTATCCATTCTACTGTAGCGGATGACTATAATGCCATTGATGCGAATTTAATCTTTGACGAAAATAGCCAGCCATGGTTGAATTTCGGCTCCTTTTGGTCCGGAATTAAACTAATTAAATTAGATCCTGAAACGATGAAGCCGGCTAAAAATGCTGAACTACTCTCCATTTCTAGCAGAACGGAACAGCCTAATACCATTGAAGCTCCGTTTATTGTCAATCGAGAAGGCTATTACTATCAGTTTGTATCGTTTGATTTCTGCTGCCGTGGTATTGAGAGTACCTACAAAATTGTTGTTGGAAGAGCAAAGGATATTACTGGGCCTTATTTCGATAAAGACGGCGTATCGATGATGCAAGGCGGTGGAACGTTGATTGATGCTGGAGATGAGCGCTGGATTGGCCCAGGTCATTGTGCCGTTTATTTTTCCGGAGACTCCAGCTTGCTTGTAAATCATGCATACGATGCCTTGAAAAAAGGCAAGCCAACCTTACAAATTAGACCTTTATATTGGGGCGAAGATGGGTGGCCATATATTTAAATTGTAAGGAAGAATTGAGAGAACTCACCAAAGTCCTATTGGTGAGAGTACTTAATTCCATTACGCGAGGGCTGCTACAATTGATCTATCATAACTATAGTGGTTTTGAGTCAAACAAACTCACCAAAATAAGAATTTGGTGAGTTTGTTTATTTATCATTTTATTATCTCAATACATTATATTTCTTTCAAAATTAATAGTTTTGATGAAAATGCTCTCTTTGCCAAAATTCTGATGCACGGTCGGTGTAATCCTCTGTAAGAGCAATTCCTGCATTCATTAATTCATCACCATATTGGGTGGTATTTTTCCCCTCGAGGCAATAGAGTTTTTCCGGATCGAGTCCTTTTAATTTAACACGGTAATATTTATCATTTGGTTTGGCTAATACCTTATAATAGCCAACCATTGCTTCTTTTTTATCCTGAGATACGACCACCCATGAAACCTCATTGGACTCAAAAGGATTTAGTAAACGATAGAAGCTGCGATTTCAAATTAAGTTTCTCTTTTCTTTGAAAAAAGAAGTCTGCGCTTTTATATATAGTTTTGAAAATTAACAATAGAATTAATTTTTAATAAATTTATTAATATATATTGACCAGTGAAATAGAAAGCGTTATCATAAACGTAACTTCCATTAGTTTTTAATTAAATAAGTAATATTTATATTAACTAAACTACTCCTAGAATCGCATCATTTCTCATACGCATCGATCTACATTACATAATTAGTAAATCTATCCGTCGCTACTTCACCGGTATGTTTAAATAAAAGGCCAATTAATATTTGTTAATCTTTAACGTATTAAGCAAGTGTTTTTCGTTTACGTACACATTCCTTCAAATGAACACAAATCTCATTAATCCAACCTATCGAATAGCGTGTCCGTTTAGTGATTAAGTTTGTTTTTCATTAAATTCCGTTAACGTACACGTAAATATAAACCATTAAAAATAGTTACTTTACTATCTATCATTTACTTTTTTGTATCTCGTGAACGGCGGATAAACAATCATTTTTCGTGTACGTTCACGTTACATAAACTTCCATGCATTAAAGGGGTGACAAGGAAAAGGATTTGGGTTTTTTCTGAAAGATTGTTTTTTCAAAAACAATGAAAAAATGGGGGAAATCAGATGAAAAGGAAAAGAGTTTTAAGTAGTATTCTGGCATTATCTTTATCTGCTACAGTATTAGCTGCTTGTTCTAACGACACAGCATCTAGCGATGTAAAGTCAAGCGGCGGTACAACTAAGGATGGCAAGGTGCAATTGACAGCACTAATTACAAAACATCCGTTAACACAAGATCTTAAGAAAATGAAATGGTTAGAAGAAGTTGAGAATAAAGCGGGTGTCGAAATAAAATGGCAAGAGGTTACGGCAGACTGGGATCAGAAAAAAGGTGCACTTCTCGCGAGCGGTGACGTTCCAGATCTAATTATTGGACCGAACGCCATTACAGATGCAGATTATGTTCAATATAATGGCTTATTTGAAGACCTATCGGATGATCTTGATAAGAGTTTGCCTAATGTTAAAAAGATGTTTGAAGCTAAACCAGAAACAAAAGGGATCGCAACACAGCTTGATGGAAAAATTTACGGCTTACCTAAATACCAAAGATTTTGGCCAGCAACAGCCACTAGACAATTCATCAATAAAAAATGGTTAGACAACCTAGGGTTAAAAGAGCCAACGAATTGGGATGAATTATATAATGTTTTAGTCGCTTTTAAAGAAAAGGATGCTAATGGTAACGGTGATCCAAATGATGAAATTCCGATGGACTTTTCTCCAACCGGAACAGGTGGATTTGGTTTCTTCCAGCCGACCGTTCTGTTAGGAAGTACAGGGATCACTTTAGGTGAATCAAGCGGACAAGGCTATTATGTTGAAAATGGAAAGGTCAAAAACTTCTTCACTGATGAACGTTATAAAGATTTTGTCAAATTTTTAAATAAGTGCTATAAAGCCGGGTTAATCAGCAAAGAAGTATTTACTCAGGATTACACTAAATACCAATCGGTTGCTCGTGGAAATGGTGATCTGGCAAAAGTTGGATATACGTATGGCTGGGAATTAACCGACAGATTCGGTAATACTTTGGCTCCACAATATGAAACGTTGGCGCCTTTAAAGCAGACCGCTGATTCAACTGCCAAAGTGTCTTGGACCTACGATTATAATTCCTTAAACTATGGTGCCAATATGATTACATTGTCAGCAAAGAGTCAGCACAAAGATGCAGCTTTAAAATTTATCAATGAACTATATGATCCAAAAGTAAGCATGCAAGTACTGTTTGGTTCAATGGGAACGAATATCGCCGATAACGGAGATGGCAGTTATAAGGTATTACCTCCAGTAGATTCAAAGATGGACCCTGGTACATGGAAATGGACTTCTACTTGGGCAGATAATGGTCCGATGTATATTTCGGATGACTTAAAGCTTGATCTTGGAACAGATATGAAATCAGTTGGCAAACAAACCGAACCTCTAATGGGCGCTATCAATGCGATTGATAAGGATAATGATCTTTTCCCTGGCATGTTTATTAAGTACAGCAAAGAGGATAATTCAAAATTAGCTTTAAACAATACTAACCTTATGAACTTAGCGATGCCAAAATATTCTCAGTGGATCACAAAAGGCGGTATTGATAAAGATTGGAACACCTATGTGAAAAATGTTGAGAAAACAGGATTGGCTGAAAATCTTAAGATTATGCAAAAGTATTATGACGATTACAAGTAAAATCAGAAATAAATAACCGTCAGAGGAATGCTATATCACATAAAGGTGGTATAGCATCTTCTTAAAATAAAGGAGGTAATAGTTTGTGGCCTTTATAAACATTGAAACAAAAAAAATAAATGAAAATTTATCCAGTATCAATAGTGTTACACCAACAAAGAAGGAAAATGTATGGAACACTTTTAAACGTGACTATCAGTTATGGCTCATGATATTACCTGCGATTGTGGTTATTGTTATTTTCAACTACATACCGATGTACGGCATCCAGCTCGCTTTCCGCGAATTTGATTTTACGAAAGGATTCACCGGAGGGGAATGGGTAGGGCTCAAGTATTTTGACCAATTTATTCATAACTACATGTTCAAGGATTTAATGACAAATACAATCACCATCAGTTTAGCAACTATTATTTTAGGATTTCCGGCTCCAATTATTATGGCGCTGATTATTAATCAAGTTTTCGGAAAAAGGTGGAAGAAAACCTTACAGACAACCGTTTACTTGCCACACTTTATCTCAATGGTAGTTATGGTTGGTTTATTAAATGTATTATTGTCACCAGAAACTGGGGTGGTTGGTCATTTAATGAAAGCATTGGGACTGGGGGATATAAACCTACTAGCTTCAGAAAAAACCTTTGTACCAGTCTATGTACTTTCAGATATATGGCAGCATGCCGGATGGAATAGCATTATTTATTTGGCAGCACTGGCAAGTGTGGATCCACAATTATATGATTCTGCGAAAATTGATGGAGCAAGCAGATGGCAAACCATTAGGTATGTCGATATACCTGCGATTGTTCCAACCATGATTATCCTCTTTATTCTTAGTATGGGAAATATCCTAAATACGGGCTTTGAAAAAATCTTCTTAATGCAGAACCCTTTGAATCTCCCAGTATCAGAGGTTATTGCAACCTATGTATATAAGATTGGTATTATTTCAAGTCAATTTAGCTACTCTGCTGCGATTGGTTTATTTAATACGCTCATTAATTTTGTATTCTTACTTGCAATGAATACAATTGCAAAGAGATTTTCCAATATTAGTTTGTGGTAATCGAATTTTTGTCTACTCAGAATAATCTCAACCATGCAAGGAGGGAAAGACATGGTGCTTTTTAATAGAAAAGGAAAAACGACTTCAGATATTATTTTCGATTGTATGATTCTTGTATTTTGTGTGTTTATCTTTTTAATCATTGCTTATCCATTGTACTTTGTGGTTATAGCCTCTGTTAGTGATTCTACTTTGGTATCGACTGGTAAGGTTCTTCTATATCCAAAAGGATTCAGCCTTTTCGGATATACAGAGATTTTTAAAGATACAAGAATCTGGGTGGGTTATAAAAATACCATTATATACACACTTCTTGGTACTTTTGTCAATTTGTTGTTTACGCTGCCTGCAGCCTATGTTTTATCAAGACAGGAATTTAAAGCAAGACGGTTTTTAATGTTTGTGTTTGTTTTTACGATGTTTTTTAATGGGGGATTAATTCCTACTTATCTATTAATGAAAGACTTACATCTTACCAATAATATGTGGGTTTTTATTGTTCCATTTTCCGTCAATGTGTTCAATTTGATTATTACAAGGACATTTTTTGAAAGCTCGCTGCCGAAAGAATTGTTTGAGGCTGCACAAATGGATGGCTGTACACATTTTCAATTTTTCGGAAAAGTGGCGCTTCCATTATCAAAAGCAGTAATTTCGGTTGTTGGTCTTTATTACTTAGTAGGGCACTGGAATGACTTCTTTACAGGACTAATTTACATTCGAGACTATAGTTTACAGCCATTGCAAATTGTTTTAAGAGACATTCTTATTTCGAATCAAGTGTTTGCTGAAGGAGCAGGATCCGGAGGTGCTGCAGGCGGTTATGCACAGAAATATGCCGATCAGATTAAATATGGTGTCATCATCGTGTCCACCTTGCCAATCTTACTTGTTTATCCATTTATTCAGAAATACTTTGAAAAGGGCGTCATGATTGGGTCTGTAAAGGGATGATATGAGTTGTTTCAAATAAGCAAATGATTATAGAAAGGAGAAGTACATGAGCATAACAGAAGCCGCAAATAGACTGAATAGTTTTAGTTACCAACATGTATCGCTAAAAAATAGTCATTGGAAGAAACAACAGGATGAAACCATCGAATTATATTTAGGGATAAAAAATGATGATTTACTCCATTACTTTCGAAAACGAGCGGGGTTACCATCCACTGCTCATGGACTTTCTGGGTGGTATGGGACAAATGCTAACACGTTTGGTCAAAAGCTAGGGGCCTATGCTAAACTCTATCGAGTTTCTGGAGATTATCGGTTAAAAGAAAAAGCCATAACCTTAGCAGAAGAATGGATTAAATGTGCCGAGGCATCACCACGGACATACGAATGTGATACGTATGTTTATGATAAGTTAATGGGCGGTTTCTTAGACATATATGAATTTCTTTCCTTTACAAAAATCGAAAAATACGTGTCATTATTAACGGATTATGCTGCAGCCCATTTTAAAAGAGATATTAAACGGGATGGTCTTCAAGATGAAGGACTATGGTTAAACCAGATGATTGAATGGTATACGCTTCCGGAAAATCTCTATCGTGCTTACCAATTAACAAAGAATGAAAAGTATAAAGCATTCGCGAGTGAATGGGATTATGAGTATCTATGGGACAAATTGAATAACCGGGATTTTCAGATTGGACCGCGCCATGCATACAGTCAGGTAAATAGTCTTTCTAGTGCAGCTCGTGCCTATGAGGTGACGGGGGATGAAAAATATCTATCTGCAATGAAAATTGCCTATGATGAAATTACAGCCCATCATATGTTTGCAACCGGTGGTTACGGACCTGCAGAATGTTTATTCACCGAAAAAGAAGGTTATTTAGGGGATTCCCTTAAATCTACCTGGGATAACACGCTTCATGATCCAATGTATATCAATTTTGCCGGCAGCGAAGTACCTAGAAATGATACATGGGGAAGCTGCGAAATTTCTTGCTGTGCATGGGCAGTGTTTAAATATTGTAACTATTTGCTTCAATTTACTGGTGATGCGAAGTATGGTGATTGGGTAGAAAAGATGCTATACAACGGTACCGGTGGACAACTGCCGATTACTCCTGAAGGCAAAGTAATGTATTATGCCAATTATTTTATAGACGGAGGAGTTAAAACAGTAGAAGACAGGAGAATGCAAGAAGACGGTCAAAACTTTGAGTGGCAATGTTGTACGGGAACATTTCCTCAAGACGTGGCAGAATACTCTAATATGCTTTATTACTTTGACCAAGAAAGTATTTACATTAGCCAGTATTTACCCTCAAACGTGGAGTGGAAAAAGGATGATATTGGAGTCAGGTTAGAAAACTATTCTTTGTTTCCAGAGGAAAGCCCGATTAAATTTCGAATTTCAGCTGAACATGCTTTAGACTTCAATGTCAAAATGAGAATCCCAGCCTGGGCAACAGGATGCAACACGCTTAAAGTGAATGGTGAATTTGTCGATATTGAACTAATCCCAAATACTTGGGCGACTGTAAACAGGGTCTGGGATGAAGGGGACACGATTGAATTAGACCTGCCCTTTTCACTTTATTTCAAACCGGTGGACGAGCAAAATCAAGATATCGTTGCATTAAATTACGGTCCTTTAGTTTTAGTAGCAGATAAGATGACGTTATTGGCTGGTGATGTGAATCGACCGTCTGAATGGATTCTTCCGGTTGAAAATCAGCCTTTTACTTTTATCACAGATGCAGGACATGTATCTGGTTATGATTTTTTAACGAGAACCTTTACTCCTTATTACAAAATAGGAGAAATGGAATGGTACTATATGTACAATCGTATTAAATCAAACGGCAGCGTCAACTCATGATGAACATATAGCTATCGATTATATCGATAGCTATAAAAATATTATCTATTAAAAATTTAGAGTTGTCTCTTTTTTATGAAGCATGACTTACATTTTATCTGAAGGAGAATACATAATGGAAAAAGTTACATTATTGGATGGTATTTTTAAAGAGTCTCAAGAAAAGGGTAAGGAGTACTTAATTTATTTAGATGTTGATCGGTTGATGGCCCCCTGTTATGAAGCAGCCTCACAGACTCCTAAAAAACCTCGTTACGGGGGATGGGAATCTACGCCTATAAGTGGGCATTCTATTGGACATTGGCTTTCAGCCGCTTCCACCATGTATTCGGTTACGAGAGATGAAGAATTAAGACATAAAATTGATTATGCGGTTAATGAACTAGCCTATGTACAAAGCATTGATAAGAGTGGATATGTCAGCGGCTTTCCTCGTACCTATTTTGATAAGGTTTTTACAGGGGATTTTGAGGTGGAGAATTTTAGTCTGGCTGGTGGATGGGTCCCTTGGTACAGTATCCATAAAATCTATGCGGGGCTGATTGATGTTTATAATTTAACCGGTAATGAGAGGGCATTGGAGGTTGTTACAAGGCTCGCAGATTGGGCAAAAAAAGGGACAGATAACCTCAATGATGAGCAGTTCCAAAGAATGCTTATTTGTGAACATGGTGGTATGAATGAAGCAATGGCCGACCTCTATACCATTACTAAGAATGAAGATTATTTAAAGCTTGCGATTAGGTTTTGCCACAAGGCTATCTTGAACCCGCTTGCAAGAGGCGTAGATGAACTTGAAGGGAAGCATGCCAACACACAAATTCCAAAAGTAATTGGGGCAGCTAAGCTCTATGATATTACTGGAAATGAAGTCTACAAGAACATGGCTGTATTCTTCTGGAATGAAGTAACAAAAAACCGTTCTTATATTATAGGCGGCAATAGTATTGGCGAGCATTTTGGTCCTATTAATAAGGAATCATTAGGCATCACAACGGCAGAGACTTGTAATACCTACAATATGTTGAAATTAACGGAGCACTTATTTGATTGGAATCATAACAGTGAATATCTAGATTACTATGAAAGGGCACTTTACAATCATATTCTTGCCTCTCAAGATCCTGAATCAGGCATGAAGACCTATTTTGTGTCTACACAGCCAGGCCATTTTAAAATTTATTGTTCTCCTGACAATTCCTTCTGGTGCTGTACCGGGACAGGAATGGAAAATCCTGCTCGTTATACAAGAAATATTTATTATCTGGAAAATGATCATTTGTTTGTTAATCTTTTTATCGCTTCTGAACTCGTCAGCGGAGATAAGAAAATAAAACTAAAACAAGAAACAGATTTCCCAAGGTCAAATAAAGTGCAAGTATGTTTTGAGGAAGCAGAGGCTGCCTATTTAACTGTCCATATCCGAGTTCCGAATTGGGTAAATGGGGACCTAGCCGTCTTTGTTAATGGGATTCAAACAGACGCGGTTCTAAAAAATGGTTATTTACTAATTGGAAGATCCTGGAGTACTGGGGATACGATTGAATTTACAATCCCTATGGAACTTTATACATATACAAGCAAAGATAATCCGACAAAAGTAGGTTTTATGTATGGTCCTATTGTTTTAGCAGGAGCGCTTGGTAAGGAGAATTTCCCAGAGAGTGATATCTTAGAAGATCACTTAAAGTTCAATAACTATCCACTTATTGATGTCCCAAGTCTCGTAGCTGACAAAGAAAATTTGACTAACTGGATTAAGCCTGTTGAGGGAGAGCTCTTAACGTTTGAAACAAAAGAAGTCGGGCAGCCTGGAAATAGAAAGGTAACCCTTATTCCATTTTACAGTCTGCATCACCAGCGTTATACATTATATTGGAATCTACTAGATGAAGAAGCCTATAAAACGTTTGTGGATAAAGAAAAAGAAGAACTTGAAAGGTTAAGAGCGATTACCGTTGATGTAGTCCAACCAGGTGAACAGCAGCCTGAGGTCGAACATGGAATTGAAAGCAGCAACTCTAACACCGGCTATTTTAATGTGGTAGAAAGATCATGGCGTGACAGCCGTGGTGAAGGGTTCTTTAGTTATAAGATGCAGGTAGAGCCAGAAAAGCAAATGTATCTGCAAATCACTTATTTTGGCGGCGACAAGACACTTTTCGCAGATGGAAAAAGATATGAGCGTGACTTTGAAATTCTAGTTGATGAGCAATTGATTGCAACTCAAAAACTAGAAGGGAAAAATCCCGATGGTCTTTTGGATGTGTGTTATGAGATTCCACTCCTTATAACAGAAGGAAAACAAAAGGTTGAAGTCAAATTTCAATCAAGAGAAGGAAAGGCGGCAGGAGGGGTATACGGTATTAGAATCGTAAACTCTCAATTATCTTAATTAATCAGCAAGGCTGCTTGGGATGCCGAAGACCAATATCCGTTTGGACTAGATATTCTTGCCGGCGCCTTTCTCAAAAATAACAAAGCAGCAAATAGTGGAGGAACTCACTATGCGAGTAACAATAAAAGATTTAGCGAAATATTGTGGTGTTTCACCAGGTACTGTGGATCGAGCATTAAATAATCGGCCCGGTATCAAATTGAAAACTAAAAAGAGTATTTTAGAGGCTGCCAGATTATTAAACTACCGCCCTGATTTAACAGCAAGGAGTCTGGTAAAAGGTAGAACGATGACGTTAGGAATTGTCCTATTTGATCTATATAATCGGTCATTTGCTCAGCTTTTAAATGCTGTTGAGTTGAAAGCAAGAGAGCTTGGCTATCATCTCTATATTGCCTTAACGGACAAGAATTCAGATAACGAAAAGCAATGTCTTGAATATTTAGTCAATCATAAGGTCGATGGCATTATTTTATTTACTGTCAACCAAGGCAAGGAGTTTGAAGAATATCTACAAGGTTTTTCGATACCAATTATTACTATATTCAACTTTTTATCCGACAAATGGGATTATATAGGGATTCGGGAAAGATCATCGATGAGGGATGTGGCAAATTATATTGTGAATCGAGGATATAAGAATTTCGTTTATATTTGTCCTCCCCTAAAATACCTTGGAAAATCAAATATGTATACTCAGGAAGAAAGATTAAAAGGATTTTTAGAAGGGTTAACTATGAAAGGGATTGTCGAACCACCATTAATAATAAAGCATAATGATTATCTAGAAGAACTGGAAGAGATTGACTTTATTAAAAATAACAAGACAGCTATAGTTTGTTCTTGTGACTTGTATGCACTAGAAGTGATGAATTATTTAAAGGCGAAAGGACTAGAAATCCCCAAGGATGTTGGGTTAATGGGTTTTGATAATATTGATGTACTAAAATACATTACCCCCAAGTTAACAACTGTAGAATATCCTGTAGAATGTATCGGGTTTAAGGCAGCTGAAAGTTTGGTTCACAAAATCGAACATGGTCAATTTACAACTGAGAGTTCCACATTACTGGATTATCAAATTATTATAGGACAATCAATTTAATCCTTTGCACTACGTTGATTAAAAACCTTTAATAGAATTGGGTGAAAGAAATGAATATAATCGATAGTAGATTTTACGCAGTAGTTGATCGGCTATCCAATCTCTTTATATTAAATACCTTTTGGATTCTTTCTTGCCTTCCTATTGTCACCATCGTACCTGCAACAGCAGCAATGTTTAGTGTTGTACGGCAATGGCAATTACATCAAGATACAAGTGTAGTCAGAAATTACTTCCGTTATCTGAAAGAAAACTTTAATCAAAGTTTTATCATAGGTCTAATCTGGACGGCAGTTTCAGTACTATTATACTTCAATTATTTTTACTTGAACCAAGACCAATCAGGAGCAAAATACATAATATTGATACCTTTGCTCATGATAAGCTTATTATTTACAGGGACGACTGCCTATTTGTTTCCAGTTATGTCTCATTATGAAATTACATGGAAACATGCAATTAAAAGTTCCTTTTTTATGGCGATTGCAAACTTCCCAATCACCTTGTCTATTCTTGGGGTGTTTGCCTTACTTGTAGTCATTTTGATGTATCTGCCTGCGTTTACGTTAATTCTATTTAGTATAGGTGCCTATATTAATTTTTCCCTGTGTAATCGTGTCTTTCAAAAAATGGAGCTGTCTGGTGTTAAGAAGAAACCGTCTGCAATAAATAAATAAATAATAGATAGCACATATTCTGAAAATAGAAGCATTCGTCAATTTGCGAATGCTTCTATTCATTTGGATTTAAACCTGGGGCCATACTCTTGTCCTTTTCATTTGCATTATAGTAAAATTTAAAAGTATAGGACGAAGGTGTTAATAGGTGAATTGAGATAAAAGGAGTAACAATATGGCAAATAAGAAGAACAATCAAAAAAGTGGAAGTAATTCATCAGCGAAGTTTACCTTTTGGGTAATTGGATTAGTGGTAGTCTGTATTGCGGCATTTATATTTTTAGGGAATCATAACAAAAAACAAGAGACGACCACAGCAAATAAGATTGATTATTCCAACCAGCCCTTTTTAGGGGAAAAGGCAGCACCCGTGTCGATACTCGAATTTGGCGATTATAAGTGTCCTAACTGCAAAAACTTTGCAACGAATGTGGTACCTGTTATTGAAAAAGAGTTGGTTGACACAGGAAAAGCTAAATTCTATTTTATGAATGATTCCTTTATTAATACAGATTCGGTTCGCTCAGCCAAATTTGCTGAATCAGTCTTCAAGGAATTAGGAAATGAAACATTTTGGAAGTTTCATGAACTCCTATATAAAAAACAACCAACAGAATCTAAATATGAGAAGATGGATGTTTTTACGGAAGAATTCTTAACGAATACGTTAAAAGAAATTGTCGGCGATCAAGAAGTGGATAAGGTTGTGAAAAACTTCCAATCAAAAGACAGTGAGGCTGCTTGGAACAAGGATATGGCATACGCTGAAAAATTAGGTGTTACCGGTACTCCAACCATTTTTGTGAACGGGGAGATGTTTGAAGGTCAAACCATTGATGACCTGAAGAAAATGGTCGATAAAGCAGCAAAGGGGAACCCTAATGAATAAGCCTTTGCTGCTCTCATGGGTTGCTGCTATCATCGCGACACTTGGCAGTCTTTACTTCAGTGAGGTCATGCACTTTATCCCATGTACGCTCTGCTGGTATCAACGCATCTTTATGTATCCGTTAACGATTATTCTAGGCGTTGCCTTCTATCGTAATGATCAGGGGATTTATCGGTATGTCCTCCCTTTATCAATCATTGGGATGCTGATTTCCGGATACCATACCCTATTGCAGAAGCTCCCGTACTTACAGCAATTCGAAATGTGTACAACCGGTGTGCCATGTTCCAAGGACTATATTAACTGGCTCGGGTTTATAACCATTCCGTTGTTAGCATTTATTGCTTTTACAATTATTACAGTCAGTTTACTCATTATGTCGCGCCGCCCAAAAGCTTAATACAACAAAAAAAGGAGTGAAAAAACTAGACGTTTTTTCGCTCCTTTTGTCTTACCTCAGTTCATCTTAACAATCGTGTTATTTAGAATTAGTACATCCAAGATGCACCGACGATGATTAAAAGAATGAACAATACAACGATTAAAGCGAAGCTGTTATTGTTTCCCATAGTTATCCACCTCCTTTGCTGCTTTATTATAAGTTATGAAGGAGCATGGAAAATTGAAATGGACAAGTGCTTAGAATATAAAAAAATTCAAAAATAGGTGCTTTGATTAGGGAGTCCTGTGAAAGCATTGCAGGACATCAGGCAGGAAAAACAAGGAAAATAGTATTGGCTGTATGGGGACAGGTGCATTAATCGCTGGTTCACAGATCAACATGCAAAATGAGACAGCAGGACTGATTATGATAGTGGGCGGCGGGTTATTTACCCTGTTACAGGCTGGTAAAAGACCATCTCCACGGCGAAGAAGGGCGCATCAAAGATCGCCTTTTATCGATAAAAACAATTAACAATTTCTGCAGCAATAAAAAAAGTCTAAGAGGCTGACCCAAAAGGTGGTTGATGAAAATTTTTGCACACTCTGTTGATTGGAGCGGAAGGCGCGAAGACTACTGCGGGAGTACGGGTCCGGGGAAAGCGAAGCGCCTAGAGAGGAAATCAACAGACTATTTTAAAATATAAGAAAGAAGGTGCCCCTCAAAGTTATACTTTTGGGACACCTTCTTATTACTTTACAGGGATTTTCCAAGGAATGCTGACAGCATCCATACATGTTTTTCTAATCCGGAATGAATAGCCAGAAGCATATCTCCGGTTGTTTCGTCATTTACTTCCTCTGAAAGGCTCATGCCTTCCTTTAGTTCTCCAATGACAATCGAGAAGTCATTGATAACCGATTGAACCATTTCATCTGCGGTTTCACTGCCTGATGCTTCACGGATCGAAGAAAGTTCTAGACATTCTTTCATCGTTGCGACCGGATTTCCTCCAATAGCCAGTAACCGCTCTGCTAGTTCATCAACATGAAGGCCTGCTTCATTATAGAACTCTTCAAATTTAGCATGCAGGGTAAAAAACTGACCGCCTTTTACGTACCAATGATAGTTATGTAACTTCATATACAGAACAGACCAATTTGCAATTTGCTTATTAAGTACACTAACTAACTGACTTTCCATGATTGAAAATCCTCCTTCAAATTAGCTTCTATCTTATTATTACCAAAGAATTGAAAGGAAATCCTGCTGAATTCAAGGAATTTGATGGCAATTTGGTGAAGAATTCAATCCAAAATGCCTTCTCTGTGAGTATTTAAGTGTAAGGTGGATTGTTACAGCGTTGAAACCTTTTGTAAAAATAGAACAATATTTTTCCTTCAAATGATATTCATGGAAATTGTAAGCGAATGGATAATTTTAACTAATGCTAGTTTAGTTGTTTGATAGCAATGGCTAAGAGCCTTAAATGTGAATTACTAAATTTTGGACGATGAATAGATATATTACATCTGATAGCCTAGTAGTAGACAAACGAACGACTACTAGGAGGTAATATATATGAAAAAGTTAAAAAAACTAATAGTAGCCGCTGGATTAATGTTTTCAATTTCAGCATTTACTTTAACCAATCAAACAGAAGCCGCTACAACTACTCACAAAATCCAATATGGAGAAACCTATTGGAAGATAGCAAAGGGGTTCGGTGTACCCGTTAACAGCTTAATGACGACAAATAAATCGGTGCCTCTTTATGCGGGAAGAAATATGTTAATACCAAACTCTCCTTATACGGCAGCAGAGAAAGACTTGATGGCTCGTCTTGTACATGCCGAGGCAGTTGGAGAACCGTATGCAGGGAAAGTCGCAGTTGCGACTGTTATTATTAATAGAGTTCGAAGTGCTGATTTCCCCAATTCAGTAAAGGGTGTCATTTATCAGGTTGCATACGGACATTATGCGTTTACTCCTGTAGAAAACGGACAAATTAATAAGCCTGCTGATGCTGCTTCAAAAAAAGCTGTCAATGAAGCAATTGCTCTAACAGGAAAAGGGAACGGATCTTTATATTTCTACAATCCTAAAACCTCATCAAGCTCTTGGATCTTATCACGTCCTGTAACAGTTACGATCGGAAATCACAGGTTCGCACGATAATTAGTATGTCTAACAAAATAGCTAGTATTCACGAAAAACAGCAAAATTCATTTGAGAATTTTGCTGTTTTTTTATGCAATTGGGATTAGGTTATGCAAAATTACATAGATCATTGTGGAAGAAATGCAACTAGTACGGCAATTTATAAAAAAAGAGAGGTTGGCATAATAATTGCATTATTCAAAATAGTAGGTAATTCATTTATGATAGGGGGAAAATGAACGGCTGATTGTTTGTCTATAAAAGTTTCATGTGCTGAGAAAAAATAAAAACTGCGTCAAATTAATTGATTTTTTGATAATTCATCTGAAATGAAAAGGGGAGTTGGTAAAATTGGAGAATGCTACTCTTAAACGGTCCCTTGGACTATGGGCAATTGTCATGCTTGGACTGGGGTATATGACACCAACGATTGTGTTTGATACATTTGGAATCGTGTCGGACGAGACGAATGGAGTTGTTCCACTTGCGTATCTTGCCGCATTGGTTGTGATGTTATTTACTGCGATTAGTTACGGTAAAATGGTAAGCGTTTTCCCGAGTGCCGGATCAGCTTATACGTACACAAGAGAAACGATGAGCCCGCATCTTGGCTTCCTTGTGGGCTGGGCAGCGTTACTTGATTATATCCTGCTGCCTATGGTCAATGCTTTGATTATTAGAATTTATATGGTATCAGTCTTCCCAAGTGTTCCGGCATGGATTTGGGTTGTCGTTTATGTGGCAATGGTCACAGCACTTAATGCCTGGAGCATGGGGAAAACCTCTAGTTTAAATTCATTGCTGGTCGTATTTGAAGTGGTCTTAATTGCTGCCTTTATTGTGCTAGCCTTCGTTCAACTATCCAAAGGGATGGGGCAGGGGACTTTTTTAACCACCCAACCATTATTCCACTCTAATATCCACCTTGGTGCCGTTTTAACTGGAGCAACCGTGGTTTGTTTCTCCTTTATCGGATTTGACGCGGTAACGATGTATGCAGAGGAAGCGATTGATCAAAAGATCATGACGAAAGCAATTATGTTGACAGTCTTTATCGGCGGGGCAATCTTTTTCGTTTGTAGTTATTTCGCGCAAGCCTTATTCCCAAATGTTTCAGGTTTCAAGGTTACCGACGATACACTGCCGGAGATCGGCTTGTATGTTGGTGGAACTATTTTTAAGCTAATTTTCCTTTCTGGTGCTTTTGCTGCAACCGTAGCATCTGGACTTGCTTCCCATGCTAGTGTATCTAGGCTCTTATATGTTATGGGACGTAACGGTGTGTTGCCGAAAAAAACCTTTGGTTATGTCCATCCAAAATTCCGGACCCCAATTTCTAATGTCATCCTTGTTGGAGTGGTTTCGTTACTGGCCATCGCCCCAAGCTTAGAATTAATTTCTTCCTTTATTAATTTTGGTGCTTTAATTGCTTTTACCTTTGTTAACCTATCCGTAATCGCTCATTTTATCTTCAAACAAAAGAGATATAAAACGACAAAAGATATTTTTTCTTACCTCATCATGCCAATCCTTGGTGCAGGATTAACAGGGATCTTATGGTATAACTTGCAAGCGGATGCTTTAATTGGCGGGCTTGTTTGGATAGGAATTGGAATTGTTTATATGCTCTTCCAGACAAGATTCTTTACGATTAAAATTGCCGATTTAAATCTAGATGAGGCGGAAAGAACCTCTTCCTTATAATATTGAAACAATCGTTAGCCACTAAAAGAATATCCAACCTTAAACGCATTCCATTGTACGAATGCGTTTTCTTATTAAGCCGCAGCTTCTCCAATTATGCAAAACGGAATAATCCAATCAAACCTTCATAAAACCAGCAGGAAAAATTTTAAAAAACCGCAGGATGAACGCTGAAGCGAAGTTGGCACGAAAATTGCTATTAACATAATAACAATAAAAAATGAGGTGTTAAAGTGTCAATCGAATCAATAGGGGTTAAAAAGAATGAGGCAGGTAAGGAAAAGGAGAATTCTTTGATTGAGTTCCAGGAGACGCTTAGAGAAGCGGTTAACATTCTAAATTATCCTGCACAGGTATTTGAATTCTTAAAGAAACCGATGCGCTTTTTAGAGGTAAGTATCCCTGTTCGCATGGATAACGGAAATACGGAAATTTTCCAAGGCTACCGTGCACAGCATAATGATGCACCAGGACCGACAAAAGGCGGGATCCGTTTTCACCCGGACGTGACACCGGAAGAGGTAAAGGCACTAGCAGGCTGGATGAGTTTAAAATGCGGAATAACCGGTCTGCCATACGGTGGTGCGAAAGGTGGAATTGTCTGCGATCCTCGTCATATGAGTTTAGATGAATTAGAACGGCTGAGCAGAGGCTATGTCAGGGCGGTAAGCCAAATGGTTGGGCCGACAAAAGATATTCCCGCACCTGATATGTATACAAATTCCCAAATAATGGCTTGGATGCTAGATGAATATGATCATATTCGTGAATTTGATTCCCCGGGATTTATTACCGGGAAACCAATTGCCTTAGGGGGATCAATTGGAAGGGAAACAGCAACTTCTAAAGGAGTTTTATATACACTTCAAATGGTCTGTGAATTGAAGAAGATGCAATTAAACGACACCCGTATCATTATCCAAGGCTTTGGCAATGTCGGCAGCTATCTTGCGAAGTATCTATATGATTTAGGTGTTAAGGTAATCGGGATTAGTGATGTTTTAGGCGGGTTATATGACGAAAATGGTTTAGATATTCCTTATTTGCTTGAAAGCAGGGACTCGTTTGGAATTGTATCTAATCGATTTAACGACTCGATCACTAACCAGGAATTACTCGAAAAAGATTGTGATATTTTGATCCCAGCCGCAATCTCAGGAGTGATTAACAAATACAATGCTAGTAAATTAAATTGTCAAATTGTCATCGAGGCTGCAAATGGTCCAACAACAAAAGAGGCATTAAAAATCCTGGATAATCGAGAAATTCTTGTAGTCCCAGATATTCTGGCCAACTCAGGGGGTGTGATTGTCTCCTATTTCGAATGGTGTCAAAACAATCAAGGCTATTATTGGACAGATGATTTGGTTGATTCACGTCTAAAGGAAAAAATCACGGCCAGTTTTTTAAATGTCTATAACACGTCAAAAAGATATAGCGTCAATATGAAAATTGCCGCCTATATTGAAGGCATTCAACGGTTAGCGGAATCTTCCAGGCTCAGAGGCTGGCTGAAATATTAATTACCGACTTTGGGGAGGAACTTTTATGAAGATTGAGATCTTATCGGAACAAAAGGAAAACCAACTATTACACTATTTTTGTTTAATTACGAATCATCATCGCTATGATTTAACGATTGGCCACTCGAGTTATTTTTTTGGTAAGGCGATGGTCACCTCGCTCCAGTCAGGAAATATGGTCCTGCTCTGTCAGGAGGATACCCACCAAGACCAGCATTGGGCGGAGCGCCTGGGAATTGAAGAAGAAGATATATCAGAATTGCAGAATTTCTTCAGCCTAGTTTTACAGACACAGCCTTTTCAGGAACAATATATCGAATAGGAGTGAGAGACATGTATTTTGGAGTAGTTCTAAGTCCGTGTAATGGAAAGGTGGAAAAAGTTTCGGTTAAGGATGAAGCAAGAATTTATGAATGGGAAACGTTATTCATGATCAAAACAGAAACAGGTTATGTAGAAACCATCCAAACAAATGTCAGTGGTAAAATCGAATCATTAGAAGTCCAGGAGGGCGATGAAGTGATTCCTGGGATGGTGCTTGCTTTTATAAAAGAAGATTTATTTGTCACCGGCAGTGATTAAATGCTCGAAAAAGGAGATGTGGTTAATTCCACATCTCTTTTTTAGCCGAAACGAAAACAAACTTTCCTTTCAGGCATGTGTGCAACTACGCTTCTGTTTTCGCCTTTTGGGGCTCGCCAATCAATCAGTTTTCAAAGAAAAGTTCTAAATAAAGTGGTAGTATGTTAGTAACAAGGTTAAATAAGGGGGCTTCGTGATGTTTTCCGTGGCAAAAGAAAAGATAAAACCAATTATCTCAATCGCAGTGGATGAAAGTGAGGAAGTCTTTCGCACAACTTTAAATACGCTAAAAGAACCTTTTTTATTTTTTAAAAAGGAAAATCAACTTTTTGCCTATGTACACTTTAGCAATCAGGAACGGGAGTCTGTATCCGTTGAAATCTTACTTAAACAGGCGAAACCGATTGATAGTATCTGTCACCTGAGTGAGAAAATTCCCCTGCCTGTTTTGTTTCAAATTATTGGTGAACCCTTTGCCATTATTAAAGGGGCTGATGGAACACCATCTGGTTACATACTTAGAGAAGATGTTCTCGCCGAGCTGTTTAAACAAGAAAATAAAAGTGTTGATTTACTAAAAATTATTCTTACCTCAATTCCAATGGGGATCTTTGTAGTAGACAAAGAAAAAACAATTATAAATTGTAATGATGCTGGGTTAAAAATGATTAAATCAACAGCAGAAAAAGTGTTGAATTTTCCGGCAGAAACTATTTTTAGCAGCCATCATATTCAGAAAGTCTTTTCAACTGGAAAGACCCTTCTTAACCATCTTGAAATAACGAATGAGATGGGGGTCCTAGTCGATTATAGTCCTATCTTAAACTATGACCATGAAGTGGAAGGAATCATTATTGTAGTTCAAGATCTTCCAATGGTGGAAGAAATGGCAATGGAAATTGAGCATATAAAAGATCTGAATAAAGACTTGAATGCCATCCTGTCGAGTATTTATGATGAAATTCTCGTCGTTAACGCCAAAGGCGAACTAATCCGCTTCAGTGAAAATATCATACACGATTTTTGGAAGGTAGATTTAAAGGAGCTAATTGGTAAAAATATTCTGGAGCTTGAGGACCGGGGCCTGTTTACTCCATCCGTTACCAGGCTGGTTATTGAAAAGAAGAAAAAGGTCTCCGTTGTTCAAGAAACACTAAACGGCAGAAAAATTTTAGCGGTTGGGAATCCTGTCTTTAATGAACAAAATAAACTGGACCGCATTATTGTTGCATCCAGAGATATTACAGAAACAACTAGATTGAAGAGTGAACTGCAGGAAATGAGGGAAATATCAGAAAAGTATAAAAAGGAATTAGATGATTTTAAGACCAAAGATCGTTTTTTGAAAAAGCTCATTTATTGCAGTCCGAAAATGGAAAAAATCATGCATCAGGTTAAAAAAATTGCGGACTTTTCCTCGACTGTCCTTCTTCACGGGGAATCAGGAGTAGGAAAAGAGGTCATTGCTCAGGCCATTCATCAATTAGGCAAACGTTCCGATAAGCCGTTTCTAAAGTTAAATTGTGGAGCGATTCCAGATAATCTGCTCGAAAGTGAATTGTTTGGCTATGCAAAGGGATCTTTCACGGGAGCCGATAAGAACGGTAAGGATGGATATTTTAAACAAGCTGATGGTGGGATTTTATTCCTTGATGAAATCGGCGAGATGCCGCTCCACCTTCAAGTGAAATTGTTACGGATCCTTCAGGAACATGAGGTGATTCCGATTGGAAGTACTATACCGATTAAGGTGGATGTCCAAATTATTGCAGCCACGAATAAAAATCTTGCCAAGATGGTAGAAGAAGGCACCTTCCGTGAAGATTTGTATTATCGATTAAATGTCATACCGTTACATATTCCGCCGCTAAGGGAACGGACCGAGGATATCTCACTTTTAGCATTTCATTTCCTTCAGCTATTAAACGAAAAATACGAACGTAATTATCATCTGACCCCAGATGCGATTAATGTGCTCGAATTTTATTCATGGCCCGGTAATGTTAGGGAATTGCAGAATATTATTGAAAGATTAGTAGTGACTGCTGACCATTCGTCTATTGACGCCGAGTTTGTTAGTCAATTTTTATCACTAGGATATGAACATAAAAAGATGAAGCCTGTGATTACCCGGGTGATCCCTTTACAGGATGCGATTGATTACGTGGAGGAACAGTTAATTGTGATGGCCATGGATCAGTACAAGACCACCACGAAGGCGGCCAAAGCCTTGGGAATTAGCCAATCTTCTGTTAGCCGGAAGTATCAAAAAATTGTAACCGAGAAAAATAGCAAAAAGGAAAACTACTCATCTCTCTAAAGTTTAAGCTGATTCAGAAAATAATCTGAGTCAGCTTTTTTTATGCACATTGAAATAGAGTTATGCAAAATTGAATAACATTAAGCGATAATTTTTGAAGGCTCTGGTAAACAATATTGTTGTTTTTTATAATCTGTTGATTGGAGCGGAAGGCGCTCGACTCCTGCGGGAGTACGGGGCAGGGGAGACCCCACAGGCGCTTCTAGCGCCGAGGAGGCTCCCCGGCACGCCCGCGGAAAGCGAGCGCCAGGAGTGGAAATCAACAGCCAAATTTAACAGAGCCTTTTTAAAAAGGCCTAGAAGTTAACGTATTTATCAATTGGCACGCTTCTTGCAATACTTTAAGTGAGGGTGAAAAAAGGAGGAAATAAAATGGTCGAAGTAAAAAACCGAGTGGAAGACCTTAAGATGTTTATTAATGGTGAGTGGAAAGATGCAGAAAATCAGCAGACACGACTAATTTACAATCCTGCTAATGGAGAAATTATAGCCTACGCTCCTGAAGGGTCGGCTGCTGATGCCCGTACTGCGATTTATGCCGCACGGAAGGCTTTTGATACGGGTGTTTGGTCAGGAATCTCAGCTCAGGAGAGAGCTTTGTATTTATTAAAAATTGCCGATAAAATTGATGCCTATGCAGAGGAATTAACACAGCTTGAAACAATGGATAACGGAAAGCCCTTGCGAGAGGCAGGCTTTGATGTGGCTGATGCGGCTGCCTGCTTCCGCTATTATGCAGGTTTAATTACCAAGCCTGACGGCCAGACCTATCATGTTGCTGACCCAATGCAGGCGATGGTCGTCCGTGAGCCTGTAGGTGTTTGTGGTTTAATTGTTCCGTGGAATTATCCTTTATTAATGAGTGTTTGGAAAATTGCTCCGGCCTTAGCTGCAGGGAATACGATTGTTTATAAACCATCAGAAGTCACTCCGATTACCCCGAAAAAATTATTTGAAATCTTTGAGGAAGTAGGACTGCCAAAAGGGGTAGCGAACATGGTCATGGGAGCTGGAGCAGTCGTCGGAAATGAAATTGCTTCTCATCCTGAAGTGGATATGGTTTCGTTCACAGGCGGTACGAAAACCGGGAAGCATATCATGAAGACGGCAGCAGACACGATGAAAAAAGTATCCCTGGAGTTAGGCGGAAAATCACCAAATATTATTTTTGCGGATGCTGAATTTGAAACAGCGGTAGATTATGCCTTATTTGGAATCTATGCCGGGTCTGGCCAAGTTTGTTCAGCAGGCTCTAGAATTCTTGTTGAAGAAAGTATTTATGATCAGTTTGTAGCCCGATTTGTTGAAAGAGCACGGAAGATTAAAGTGGGACCTGGAAATGATTCTTCAACAGAAATGGGGCCGCTCGTCAGTGCAGAGCACCTTGAGAAAGTTCTTCATTATATTGAACTTGGAAAACAGGAAGGTGCAACAATAGCCTGCGGAGGAAATCGGATAGTGGCTGAAGGCTTAGATAGAGGTTACTTTGTCGAACCAACAGTGTTTGTCAATGTAAAGCAGGAGATGAGGATTGTCCAGGAAGAAATTTTTGGACCTGTTGTGGTGATCCAAAAATTTAAAGATGAAGAGGAAGCAGTAAAACTAGCAAATGGAACAGTTTATGGGTTAGCTGGAGGCGTATTTACAAAGGATGGTGCTAAGGGACTAAGGGTGATTAAAAAGCTCCGCGCCGGGATCACCTGGATTAATTCCTATCATCCTACTTATAATGAAGCGCCTTGGGGCGGCTATAAGCAAAGTGGGATTGGCCGTAGTCTTGGAACGTTCGGACTTGAGGAATTCCAAGAAATTAAACAAATTAATATCAATCTACAAGTTGAACCCATTGGCTGGTTCTCCAACTGATTTGGATTCGATCAAACCAACTATTTAGGACAAAACCATTATATAGGGAGGAAACATGTTATGAGTATTGATTTTAAGCAGGAGTTAAAAAGTAAGCAAAATGAACAGGTATCTGAATATATTAATAAGGTTCTAGAATTAATAGAAAAAGAGGAAATTAATGAAGAAGAGGCAGCTTGGATCACCAAAGAAACCGTCGACGGGTTCCGTGACCATGTCAATCCAGGCTTCCTTTCTTATCGAAAGACCGTAACAAAGGACGGGCAATTTGCTGCAGTGGAATGGTCTGATAACGGTTCCTGTTTTAAGGACGTAAATGGCAAGGAATATATTGATTGTCTGGGCGGCTTTGGCATCTATAATGTTGGACATCGGAACCCTAAGGTTTTGAAAGCGGTAACGGATCAACTTAAACGTCAGGCCCTGCACAGCCAAGACCTGTTAGACCCGCTTCGTGCTATGCTGGCAAAAATTTTAGCCGACATTACACCAGGCGATTTAAAATATGCCTTCTTTACCAATAGTGGGACAGAAAGTGTGGAAGCGGCCTTAAAGCTTGCCAAAATGTACAGTGAACGGACTACCTTCATTTCCACTACCCGTGCTTTCCATGGAAAGAGCTTAGGCTCGCTATCAGGAACAGCAAAAGGCATGTTCCGGAAGCCGTTTTTACCATTGATTCCAGGCTTCCGCCATGTACCATTCGGCGATATCGATATGATGCGAAAAACCTTTGAAGTTTGTGCTTCAGTCGGGGAAGATGTTGCTGCCGTCATTTTAGAGCCGATTCAAGGTGAAGGGGGCATCATCCTCCCACCTGAAAATTATCTCAAACAAGTCCGGGAGCTTTGTGACCAATACGGCACATTATTGATTTTTGATGAAGTTCAGACAGGAATGGGGCGGACAGGAAAAATGTTTGCCGCTGAATTATATGAGGTGGTACCGGATATTATTTGTCTTGCAAAAGCCTTTGGCGGAGGTGTTATGCCTGCTGGAGCGATCGTCGCCAGGGAAGAAGTCTTTAAAAGCTGGTTCCCAAATCCATTCATGCACACCACAACCTTCGGCGGAAATCCGTTAGCCTGTGCGGCAGCGATTGCAACAATTGGTGTTTTAATCGAAGAAAAACTTCCTGAACGGGCTGCAGAAGTCGGCGAGTATTTCCTAAAGGAATTAAAACAAGCGGCCATAGGGCATGAAGATAAGGTTCAGGAGATCCGCGGGCAAGGTTTGATGATTGGCATCGAATTCCATCAGGATGAAATCGGTTATGAGGTTTCAAAGGGTATGTTTGATAGAGGAATCCTCGTGGCTGGAACCCTGATCAACTCAAAAACGATTCGAATCGAGCCTGCATTAACGATCAGTATTGAAGAGGTAGATAAAGTTGTCAGAAATTTCAAAGAAGTTTTAGAGCATGTAAAGGGATAATCGTTGTTTGTATAGAAAAGAACACGGAGGATAGTTTCTATCCTCCGAGTGTTATATTTTCTATAAAGGGGGAGTGAGAAATTGGAAAGGAAATTTGTCAAGCTCCAAACCGAAATACCTGGACCGAAATCGAGAGAAATCTTGGAGCGAAGAAATAAGTTTGTTCCAAAAGGAATCAGTAATAACTGCCAATCCTTCGTAAAAAAAGCAGAGGGTGCGCTTGTTGAGGATGTGGACGGTAATCATTATATTGATTTTGCCGGCGCGATTGGTACCTTGAACGTGGGCCATTCCCATCCAAGAGTAGTCAGAGCCTTGCAGGAACAAGCAAGCCAATTTATCCATACCGGTTTCAATGTGATGATGTACGAGTCATACATTGAGTTAGCAGAACGGCTTTGTTCACTTGCACCAGGTGATTTTGATAAGCAAGCCGCTTTCTTTAACAGCGGTGCGGAAGCCGTTGAAAATGCGGTTAAAATTGCCCGTAAGTACACAAAACGCCAAGGGATTGTTTCATTTACAAGGGGATTCCATGGCAGAACGTTAATGACGATGACCATGACAAGCAAGGTCAAGCCTTATAAATTTGGCTTTGGTCCATTTGCTCCAGAAGTATATAAGGCACCCTATCCATATGTATACCGCCGTCCAGAAGGAATGACCGAAACACAATATAGCGACATGATGATTGAGCAATTTGAACAATTCTTAGTTGCAGAAGTTGCTCCAGAAACGATTGCAGCCGTGGTAATGGAGCCCGTACAAGGGGAGGGCGGCTTCATCGTGCCCGACAAGGCCTTTGTAAAAAGGGTAAGAGAAATCTGTTCACAGCATGGAATTTTGTTTATCGCCGATGAAATTCAAACTGGCTTTGCAAGAACTGGAAAGTATTTCGCGATTGAACATTTTGATGTCGTCCCTGACTTAATTACCATTTCAAAATCGATGGGGGCAGGTGTTCCAATTAGCGGTGTCATCGGCAGGGCGGAAATCATGAATACCCCTGAAATTGGTGAGATTGGCGGAACCTATGCCGGAAGCCCGCTTGGATGCCAGGCAGCCCTGACAGTTTTAGATATTATTGAAGAAGAGAAATTGAATGACAGAGCGCGGCTAATTGGGGAGAGAGTGATCGAAAAAATGCAGCTCCTAGCCGATCGCTTTGATGGGATTGGCGATGTCCGCGGCCTTGGGGCAATGTGTGCGATGGAAATCGTCAAGGATCGTAAGTCCCAATCACCTGATAAAGAGGCAGTTGGAAAAATGGTCAAAGAGGCAGCTAAACGAGGTCTTATGCTGTTAAGTGCTGGTATTTACAGCAATGTCATTCGTCTGCTTATGCCGATAACCATCACGGATGAGCAGCTTGAAGAAGGATTACAAATACTTGAAGAAGCCATCGAAGCAGTATATCAAAATAATCCTGCCTTTTCGGTTGGAGGAGAATAATATGGATGTTCTTAAGCAGAATTATCAAATTTATCCGATGTATTTAAATGGTGAATGGGTGGGCAATGACTACGAGGTATTTACTGACGTCCTAAATCCAGCTACGAAGGAAGTGATTGGTGCAGTTCCAACAGGCGGCGCCTACGAAGCGAAGCAGGCTGTGGATGCGGCTCATAAAGCCTTTAAAAATTGGTCAAGACGGACAGCGGAAGAGCGCTATGCACTTTTGATGAAATGGTTCTATTTGATTGAAAAAAATAAAGAAGAAATTGCTAGAATTATGACCATTGAGCAAGGGAAGCCGTTAAAGGAAGCCTTAGGTGAGGTATCGTATGCTAATGGCTTTATCTCTTGGTATGCCGAGGAGGCAAAGAGGGTCTATGGTGAGACCATCCCTGCATCAAGTCCAAATAAAAGAATACTAGTAAGAAAGGAACCAGTCGGTGTCATTGCGGCGATTACCCCGTGGAATTTTCCGGCGGCGATGATTACTAGAAAAGTTGCTCCAGCCCTTGCGGCAGGGTGTACCGCTGTCGTGAAGCCGGCCAACCAAACACCGCTTACGGCCTTAAAAATGGCGGAGCTGGCACATGAAGCAGGGATCCCAGCAGGAGTGATTAACGTCATTACTGGACGATCTTCGGAAATTGGCGAAGTTTGGTTAAAAGATCCCCGTGTAACGAAAATAACTTTTACCGGTTCTACTGAAGTCGGGAAGACGTTAATGCGCGGGGCAGCTGAGAATGTAAAAAAAGTTTCGTTAGAGCTTGGCGGGAATGCTCCATTTATCGTGATGGATGATGCAAACCTAGCAAAGGCAGCAAACGGACTAGTTCAATCCAAATTCCGCAATGCCGGTCAAACCTGTATTTGTACCAATCGGGTCTATGTCCAGGAAGGTGTTGCAGATGAATTTATAAAGCTTTTTCAAGCGGAACTAGAAAAGCTTAAAGTCGGTAATGGACTTGAAGAAGGTACAGATATCGGCCCGTTAATTGATAAATCAGCTTATAAAAAAGTAGAGTCATTGGTTCATGATGCCGTTAAAAAAGGCGGTAAGGTTACTTATAGCGGCCTTAAGCCAGTCGATGATAGAGGTTATTTCTATGCCCCGACGATTCTTACCAATATCCATGATGAAATGGAATGTATGAGGGATGAAATTTTTGGTCCACTTGCGCCGATTTCGACCTTCAAAACGGAAGAGGAAGTGATTGAACGGGCCAACAATTCCTGCTACGGATTGGCCGCCTATGTGTATACGGAAAATTTAAGCCGCTCGTTTAGGATTACAGAACAGCTGGAATATGGAATTATCGGCTTAAATGATGCCCTGCCATCGGTGGTTCAAGCTCCGTTTGGCGGCTATAAGGAAAGCGGGCTTGGCCGTGAAGGCGGGCATTACGGAATTGAAGAGTTTTTAGAAGTAAAGTATATCTCGATTGGATTAGATATTTAATTAGAACATGCATTTTAATAGGAGCCAGTAAGCAGTCAGTGCCTTGCCATTGACTGCTTTCACTGGCTTTCTTGCAGAATAGCCGCTCGTAGAGGCTGTTTCTATTAAATTTTGATAGGAGGGAGGCAGATTAGTGTCAGGACCACTTTATGGATTAAAAATCATTGATTTATCACGTGTATTAGCCGGCCCATATTGCACGATGATGTTAGGCGATATGGGAGCCGAAGTCATTAAAATTGAAAGCGTTGATGGCGGGGATGAGACACGAGGCTGGGGACCGCCGTTTGTAGGTGGAGAAAGTGCCTATTATTTATGTGCCAATCGAAATAAGCAGGGGATAACTCTAAATTTAAAAACAGACCAAGGGAAGGAAATTCTCCGCAGTCTCATCGACGATGCAGATGTAGTGGTGCAGAATTTTAAACCCGGAACACTTGAACGGCTTTGTTTTGGTTACACCGAGATGAAAAAAACTAATCCAGGGATCATCTTGGCATCGATCAGCGGGTTCGGGACAACAGGCCCATCCGCGCATCTCCCTGGCTATGATTATATTATACAAGCCATGTCGGGATTAATGAGTATTACAGGCGAGAGGGATGGAGAACCCGCGAAGGTCGGGGTGGCGATAGCCGATGTCCTTACTGCTTTGTTTACTTGTATTGGAATTTTAGCTGCCCTTCAGCATCGAAACAAAACGGGACAAGGTCAGGAGATAGATATCTCTTTATTTGACTCCCAATTAGCAGCACTAGTAAACGTCGCGAGCAATTATTTGTGTTCGGGAACCATTCCCGGGCGGCTTGGCAATGACCACCCCAATATTGTGCCCTACCAGGTTTTTTCTGCAAGGGACGGAGAGTTTATTCTGGCGGTGGGGAATGACCGCCAATATTTGAAGCTGGCGAAATTGCTCGAAGATGACACACTGTTATCTGAGCGGTTCCAAACGAACTGCTCAAGGCTGGAGAATAAGAAGGAGCTAGTAGAAACCATCGCTGCAAAAATAAGATTAAAAACCAGAATAGAATGGAAGCGGTTACTTGATAAAGCAGGAATACCGAATGGACCGATACATACGGTCAAAGAGGCGTTGGAGTCTGAGCAGGCGGTGGCAAGAGAAATGGTGATGAAGGTGAACCATCCAATTATTAAGGACTTACAGCTTGTGGGCTCTCCATTGAAATTTTCTGATACACCGGTAAAAGTGGACCGCCACCCGCCGCTATACAGCGAGCATACCAAGGAAGTTTTACTGCAGCTCGGTTATACAATAGACGAAATCACTGAAATGACGCAGCTAAAAATCATTTGAGGAGGAAGAGCGATGAATTTTTCATTAACGGATGAGCAAAAGAGTGTGCGAAAGGTAGTGAGGGCTTTTGTCGACCGTGAAATTATCCCCTATATTAAAGAGTGGGATGAAAATGGCCGGTTTGAAACTGGAATCCTAAAACGCTTAGCTGAGCTTGAGTTGATGGGAGTTTGTATTCCCGAGGAGTATGGCGGTGTGGGAATGGATTATAACACACTGGCGATCGTGTGTGAGGAACTCGAACGTGGTGACACTGCTTTTAGGACGGCTGTCTCCGTTCATACGGGGTTAAATAGTATGACCTTATTGCAATGGGGCACAGAGGAACAGAAACAAAAATATTTGATTCCACAAGCAAGAGGAGAAAAGGTTGGGGCTTTTGGACTGACAGAGCCTAATGCTGGTTCAGATGTTGCCGCAATGGAAACAACGGCAGTCAGGGACGGAGACTTCTATATTTTAACTGGCTCGAAGACGTGGATCTCCTTATGCGATGTGGCGGACAACTTTTTGATTTTTGCTAAAACGGATCCGAAAGCTGGGCACCGTGGGATTTCATGTTTTATTGTTGAACGGACTTTTGATGGGGTTTTTACAAAGGCGATTAAGGGAAAGCTCGGGATTCGGGCAGGGAATACGGGTGAAGTATTCTTAGAACAAGTAAGAGTACCGGCAGAGAATTTACTTGGTTACGAAGGGGAAGGCTTTAAAATTGCAATGTCGGCGCTTGATAATGGACGCTTCACGGTGGCAGCAGGGGCATGCGGCACGATCATGGCATCACTCGAAGCAAGTGTGAAATATTGTGAAGAACGGAAAACCTTCGGCAAGGAGATTGGCAAACATCAGCTTGTTCAGCAGATGATTGCGAAGATGTCTGCAAATTTGGAGATTGCCCGATTGCTAGTTTTTAAAGCAGGCTGGTTAAAGAATAATGGAAAACGGAATACACAAGAAACTTCTTTGGCGAAGTGGATTGCTTGTGATGCTGCTCTCGAAGCAGCCAATGATGCCGTCCAAATTCACGGCGCATATGGATTCTCAAATGAGTTTCCAGTCGAGCGCTATTTACGCAATGCCAAGGCCCCGGTCATTTATGAGGGGACTAGAGAAATTCATACGATTATGCAAGGGGAATATGCCCTTGGATACCGGGAGGATAAGCCGTTACGGAAAATGCTGCCATCGTGGCCTTTTGAAGAGAGTCTGATTAAAGGATAAGAGTTTTTTGGTTAAGCCGTGCGCCGAGAGAGATGGCGAACGGCATTTTTTTCTTTAAAAAGGAATTTGGGAGTGATTTACTAATTTTTGTAGTATTAGTTTGGGATTTCGTAGAATTGTGTGGTAGTTTCGTAGAATTCGCCTTCAACTTTGTAGAAAAGAAACGGATTTACGTAGAAATCCGCCATTGATGCCCCTTGTTTTTTTAATAAAAGTAGTCAAATACTTCAAATTACAACTCACGCTGTGTTACGATAACGTATAAAAGTTAACCAAGAATCAAGGGGGTTGGGAATTTGATTAACACCGTTTTATTTGACGTTGATGGGGTCCTATTGAGCGAAGAGCACTATTTTGATGCATCCGCCCTGACTGTTTGGGAAATGTTGATTAGCAGCCAGTATTTAGGACTTGCACCGGAACAATTTAAAACCGATTATACGGATGAGGAAATTAAGCACCTTAGGAAAAAGGTCTTCCAAGACGACCAAGTCCTTAAATTTATGAAATCGCGCGGCTTAAACGCAAACTGGGATATGATCTACCTATCCTTTAGCCACCAGCTCATCCATCTCCTATCGCAAATTAAAGAGGATGAGCCGGAAAAAATCATACAATGGATTACGAAACCAATTAATTATGAAACACTACGAGATATTGGCAGCGTATTAAGCCGGTATCAGGTCGGCCTGAATTTTAGCTTGTTTGTAGACGAATTCTCCAAGTCTAAGGCGACAAAACAGGAATTGCTTGATTATTTGAATACACTGGCGAAAGAGAAGCTAGATGTAGAAACATCGATTTTTCAAAAAGGGGAGCTTTGGTCCATTTGTGAGCATGTATCACAGGAATGGTATGTGGGCGACGAGCATGTTTTTGCCTCAACCGGCAGACCATCAGTCCAAACCGGTAAAAAGGGATTTCTGGCCAATGAGACAACCCTCGCTCCGGCGCAAGAAATTGCCGCTTTATTTCAGCAGCTTTCCTCATCTGGAATCACGATTGGAATTGGTACAGGAAGGCCGGAGCTAGAAACCATCCAGCCTTTTCAACATTTAGATTGGCTAAAATATTTCGACGAAAGACGAATTATTACGGCTGATGAGGTCTCTAAAGCGGAGCATGAGCTAACAGACCCCCAATCCTTATCAAAGCCGCATCCTTTCACCTATATCATGGGTTTAAAAGGAAAAGGAACTTCTACTCTAGACTGCTTGAAGGCAGTTTTACCAATTCACAATGGGGAAGAAGTATTGGTGGTCGGTGATTCATTGGCAGACCTTCTTGCTGCAAGACAGCTAGGCTGTCAATTTGCAGCCGTTTTAACGGGTCTTTCTGGGAAAGATGCACGACAAGATTTTGAACGGCATAAAGCGGATTATATTCTAGATACTGTCCTCGATATCAAAACGATTTTATAAAACATAAAAGGGAGTGGCGGCCGCCGCTCCCTTTTGATACTTCACTATTCAGAAAAATTTCACAACTTTAAGCCAAACCATTTACAACAACGAAGGAAGCGGTTACAGTTAAATAAATAAAAAATAAACCTATTGTAAAAAAATAAAGAGAGTCATATAATGTCTACAATAGAAAAACAATTGTACGCTTCAGGTAGACATGGCAGGAGGAGAAAACATGGAAGCAATCTCGATTGGTCTTTTAGGATTAGGTACCGTCGGTTCAGGTGTGGTACAAATTATTAAAAATCACCAAGATAAATTAATTCACCAAGTGGGGTGCCCGGTTGTCATAAAAAAAATTCTTGTACAAGACGTACATAAAAGCAGACCGGTTCATGTTGATCCCAATCTATTAACATCTAATTCAGATGAAATTCTTTTCGATCAGGATATTGACGTAGTAATAGAGGTAATGGGCGGAGTCCATGACACAAAAGATTATTTGATAACAGCACTAAGACAAGGAAAGCATGTCGTTACTGCGAATAAGGATTTAATGGCCCTGCACGGTTCAGAATTGTTGACTGTCGCTTCAGAACATGGCTGCGATTTATATTATGAAGCAAGTGTGGCAGGAGGGATTCCGATTTTACGCGGGCTGGTCGATGGTCTTGCTTCTGATCGAATTACGCAAATGATGGGAATCGTCAACGGTACAACCAATTATATTTTAACCAAAATGAGCGATGAAGGCCGCTCTTATGAAGAAGTATTAAAAGAGGCACAAGAACTTGGATTTGCCGAATCTGATCCAACTTCTGATGTAGAGGGACTAGATGCAGCAAGGAAAATGACGATTCTTGCGACCCTTGGCTTCTCGATGCATATTGACTTAGACGACGTAAAGGTCAGCGGTATTTCTAACGTGACAGAAGAGGACTTGCGTTACGGGAAACAACTAGGCTATACGATGAAACTAATCGGGTTTGCTCACAGAGACGGGGAAAAGGTAGAAGTGAGTGTTGCCCCTACCTTTTTATCGAATAATCACCCGCTTGCCTCTGTGCAAAATGAATACAATGCTGTTTATGTATACGGGGAAGCCGTAGGCGAAACGATGTTCTACGGACCTGGAGCAGGAAGCCTGCCGACAGCCACTTCGATTGTTTCAGATTTAGTCGGTGTCATTAAGAATTTAAGACTTGGTGTAAATGGCAGAAGTGCCGTATCACCGCAATATCCGAAAAAGCTTAAGGAAAATGAAGAGAAGTTTTCTAAATACTTCTTACGGATTCATGTGCAGGATGAGGTTGGAGTATTTGCCGATATTACCGCTATATTTGCCAAATACGGTGTTAGCTTTGAAAAAATTCTTCAGCTTCCAATTAAGAAACATGAAACATCTGAAATTGTCCTAGTGACACACAAGGCTTCGTTAACAAATTACGATAAAATTCTACTAGAATTATATGATCTACAAGCCGTTAAAGAAATCAAAAGTGCCTATAGAGTGGTGAGAAAATCGCTCTGATTGGCCTAGACTTATCAATAGATCCAACTCCCTCATGCTTAAAAGGGCAGTTACAGAACATTTTCAAGGAGTTGTAAACGCATGACACTTTGTGACCGAATGTTGATTAAGGTCCCGGCAAGTACAGCCAATCTTGGCCCAGGCTTTGATTCAATGGGTCTCGCGCTTGATTTGTATTTGACCTTAGAAATAGAGAAAAGTAAAGAATGGCATTGCTATTCCTTTTGTGAGGACTTAAAGGACTTCCCTACGGGTGAAGACAACTATATCGTAAAGGTTGCCCTTCAAACGGCGGCTCACTATGGTGTAGAGCTTTCTCCTTGTAAAATTAAGGTTGAAAGTGATATTCCCCTAGCGAGAGGGCTTGGTTCTAGTGCATCGGCCATTGTAGCAGGGATTGAGCTTGCTGATGCAGTGGGCGGTTTAGGCTTAACCAAACAGGAAAAGCTTCTTCACGCGACAGAATGGGAAGGCCATCCTGATAATGTGGGAGCATCGATCTATGGCGGACTGGTTATTGGCTGTTATAAGGAAAATGAGGTCGACATGCTTTCATTTACAAACCTTCCAATTGAGGTGGTTGTCCTGATCCCTCAGGAAATCTTACTAACGAAGGCATCTCGGGATGTATTGCCTGAAACCTACACCCGCCAGGAAGCGATTGAAGCTTCATCTACAGCCAACCTATTAGTTGGTGCCCTATTAACTCAAAACTGGGAGCTTGCCGGAAAAATGATGGAGAGTGATCGTTTCCATCAGCCATATCGTAAATCACTTATTCATGGTTATAATGAAATTGAACAAACGGCTAAAGCCAATGGGGCGTTCGGGACTGCATTAAGCGGAGCAGGGCCAACGATGATTTGTTTTACTGAAAAAGGCAGGGCGGAAGGTCTTGTGAAGGCCTTAGAAGCTGGATTTCCTGAAATGACCGCCAAAAAGCTATTAATCGATTATATTGGCAGCAGTGTGATAGAATTAGTGAAATAAAAGAAAAGGGCAGCTTATGATAAGTAGTGGAGTTTTAAGGTAGAAAAACTAAATTATAACTGTATTTTTCAGTCCAATTCGCAATAGAATTGGACTATTCGTTTTTGTTGATATCAAGGTTTGTATGGAATTATATCTATACTAGCAATAAAAATGGCCTATAAATTAGTATATGGACAATAGTTATTGGTCATATGTTATTTGATGCGACAAACGTAATGCTAATTTCCTAGTTATGATTCAAATAAGGTGGACGATAAGTAATTTTAACTGCCTCTTGCTACTTGAAACATCAGAAGGGCAAAAGTCTCTGAAAATAGGGCAGCTTTAAACAGTATTAGGAAAAATTATATTAGTCCTATCCGAAGTCGAGGTATCTTTTGACAGCAGATGGCTAAATTACTTCAGTCCTGTCCGAAGTCGAGACAACTTCAGACAGCAGATGGCTAAATTACTTCAGTCCTGTCCGAAGTCGAGACAACTTCAGACAGCAGATGGCTAAATTACTTCAGTTCTGTCCAAAGTCGAGTCATCTTCGGACAGCAGATGGCTAAATTACTTCAATCCTGTCCAAAGTCGAGTCATCTTCGGACAGCAGATGGCTAAATTACATCAGTTCTGTCCGAGGTCGAGGTATCTTCTGACAGCAGATGGCTAAATTACTTCAGTCCTGTCCGAAGTCGAGACAACTTCAGACAGCAGATGGCTAAATTACTTCAGTTCTGTCCGAAGTCGAGTCATCTTCGGACAACAGATGGCTAAATTACTTCATTCCTGTCCAAAGTCGAGTCATCTTCTGACAGCAGATGGCTAAATTACATCAGTTCTGTCCGAAGTCGAGTCATCTTTTGACAGCAGATGGCTAAATTACTTCAGTTCTGTCCAAAGTCAGGAAATCTTCTTACAAATAAGTTTTCCGACACGCTATAAAAAAACACTCGGTTTCCCAAGTGTTTTTTGCTAATTCACTTGCTAATTTACGTACAAAAGCAGTTTTAATCAGATTGATAGTTCAGTTGTGCATTTTAATTTTCTACTCGATATCTGAACTACTTAAGCTTATGAGCTGCTCTTTTCATTTGAGTTGATTACTTGTTTTCAAAATCGACAAGAAACTTCTCAAACTCAGGACTGCTTATTGGCTTGCTAAACAAATACCCTTGCATGAGGACGCAATTTTTTGAAAGTAAAAACTCCTTTTGATGCTGTTTTTCAACACCTTCTGCAATCACATCCAAATGAAGGCCGCGGGCCAAACTAATAATTGCCTCAGGTATTTCTGTATTTTCTAAGCTCTCATTAATATTCTGGATAAAGGATTGATCAATCTTTAATGTGTTGATCGGAAGATCCTTTAAATAGCTTAGCGATGAATAGCCTGTGCCAAAGTCATCAATAGAGATAGAGATGCCTTGGTCTTGCAGGGTTTGCAGTGATTGGACAATTTCAGCCGAATTATTTAACAGGATACTTTCCGTTATTTCTATCTCAAAATGGTGCGCCGGGAGATTTTTTTCGTTAAGAATCTTCTTAACCGTCTCTAGCATCAGATCTGGTTCTTGAAATTGCCTGGCTGAAAAGTTGACCGAGACGGATAATGGGTGCGAACGAGTTCGATTCCATTTACTCACTTGTTCACAGGCCTTTTCCATGACAAGTTCCCAAAGCGGCTGGATAAATCCAGTTTCCTCAGCTATAGGGATAAAAATGACCGGTGAAACATTTCCAAATTCCTCATCTGTCCATCTCACCAAAGCTTCTGCCCCAAAAACCACCCCTGTATCCACTTTAATTTTAGGCTGATAAAACACATCAATCTTTTTATTCTCAATCGCCCTTCTTAGGTGGGCTTCAAGACGTGGTCTATCAATAGTTGAATGCATGGATTTTTCTGAATAAAAGATGGCCTTATTTCCGCCGTTCTTCTTTGCATTATACATGGCCATATCCGCATAGCTGATCAGTGTGTCCATGTTAGATGTATGCTCTGGATAGCAGCTAATTCCTATGCTGGCACCAAGGTAAAATTCATTACCATCTATCATGTAAGGTTTTTTAAGAATATCAATTAACCTTTCAGCGGCCGCTTTTGTTTCCTCTTGATCATGGCGGAGGAGAAGGATAATAAATTCATCCCCTCCTTGCCTTATTATGATACTTTTTTCCGAATCAAGACCATTCTTTATTCTTGCGGCAATAATGTTTAAAAGCTCGTCACCCTTGTTATGCCCATAGGAATCATTTACTTGTTTAAAACGATCCATGTCAATGAACAAAACAGATACAGGTTCGCTATTTTTTTCTGCCTGAATCATAATGCTGCTCAATTTTTCTTGTAAAAACCGTCTATTTAATAACCCGGTTAATGGATCGTGGTTTGCCTGATATTCTATCAGGGTCTTACTTTGCTGTAAGTCCTCCACATACCGATGTAAATCGGTCGACATCGCATTAACATTTTCGGTAAGAAGGCCTAATTCATCTTTTCTGTTTAAGTGTAAGTGCTTCCCAAAGTTTCCTTGTGCAATTTCATTTACTTGTTCAACAATATACCCAATTGGCTCAGTTATCGAACGGGAGAAAATAAAACTGACAAATAACACGATCAGCATGATCGCAAGCGAGAGAAGTATATGCATAAATAGTTCATGTCGAAGCTCTTGTTGTATAAGACCATAATTATAGACAAGGCAAATCACAAAAGGCTGTCCCGATTTAGGGGAAACAGGAACAAAAGTTTTTAAAACACTTTTCTTGTTAAGGGTATCGTTGTATGATTGCACTTTCTTTGTATTGACTGCCTTCTTAATGTAGGCGGCATCTGTCTCGATATTGCGGAATTTATAACTGCCATACCAAATCGGTCTTGCTGAAATGCGAATATAACTATTTCCGTTTAGGTGGACCACTTCACTCTTTTTCCCAAAGTTTTTTGGATTAAATACGGATATTTCTAAAATGCCTCGTTCCTTTGTGTAACCTTCAATAATTTTCCCAGGGCCAAATCGTTGCTCAAACTCCAAAACTTCGTTATCCCGAAAGTAGGGGTTGATGATATAGTTCGTTGTCCCGTCATAATAATAACCCCATTTATCAATATGGTCAGGATCGGAGGAGGCAATTTCAATTGGGCCGGACCAATAGTTTGGCAGCGTTAACCCTTTTCCTACATTGACAGGTTTTAGGGCCAATAATTGTTGGTAGGCGTCATACCAATAGCCCCAGCCTTTTGTCGACATGTTGATTTCTTCGGGGTCAGATGAACGGACCCCAATAATATCGCCCGCAGATTTGGCTAATAAGGTGATGTGAGATACCCGGACCTCAGCCGCTAGTTTTTTTAATTGATCGTTGGTAATTTCCTGATAGGTTGGAGGAAGAGATTGTTTGATGGCAAGGGAGGCAATTCTTAAATCCCTCCCTAGAATATTCTCTACATATAATGAACCCTCTCTGGTCTTTTCCACCTGGAACGACACTTCATTTGTAATCACGGAGATTTCACGTTGGTTATATTGCAGCAGCTGGTTTTTCGACCAAAAATAATGAAAGGTGTTATTCGCTAGTAATATAAACAAAACTAGCAGAAAAAAAATCAAGGGAATCTTTTTCTTAATCGACAATGATGCAACACTCCAGTAACCGACTTTAAAGGGATAATGACAACCTTGTGATTAGATGTAAGTAATTACCCTTTTATCCCCTGCAGCCATTCCTGGTAGCATTCATCACATAGCGCTTCATCTCTTTCTTGATTCATTGAAACAAAGGGGACAAAGTGCAATTGTCGTTCCTCAATATCCTCTGTACAATAAAAACACTTTTCAGCCATAATCAGTCTCCTTTCAAATCATTTCTTTTTTGTAGTTTTTTCCGGTTTAGAGGTTTTATTACTTGGGAAAATCATCCATTATATCCAAAATCTTTGTGTCTATATTTATGACTATGCTATAAAGAAAGTGTAAGAGCTTAATAAAGGAGGTAAATTTAGTGGATTTTCTTAATAAAGTTGTCGTGATAACTGGTGCAGCGAAAGGAATTGGCCGTGGAGTAGCCGCTGCCTATTCAAAAATAGGGGCAAAGGTCGTTTTGGCAGATGTAGATTCTGAAGCAGGTGACCGAACCGTGACTGAAATTAGAAAGCAGGGGGGAGAGGCCCTTTATGTCAAAACAGATGTCAGAAGTGAAACGGACATTATTCACTTGGTTGAAGCAGCTATACAGACATTTGGACGGATCGACATCCTGATCAATAATGCTGGAAAAGGTGTATTCAAATCACCATATGATTTAACGATTGAGGAATGGGATGATGTTCTTAACACCAATTTACGCAGCGTATTTCTTTGTTCACGAGAAGCAGCCAAATATATGAGGAAAAATCCAACTGGCGGTGCGATTGTGAATATTGCTTCAACTCGTGCCTTAATGTCAGAGCCTAACTCTGAAAGCTATGGGGCTTCAAAAGGGGGGATTGTTGCGATTACGCATGCACTCGCTGCCTCATTTAGTCAAGATCGAATAACGGTAAATGCCATTTCTCCGGGCTGGATTCATAATGGTGATGAGGCTGAACTTTCACAAGCTGACCATGAACAGCACTTATCAAAACGAGTTGGAAAAGCGAGTGATATTGCAAAGGCTTGTCTCTATTTAACGAATCCCGCTAACGATTTTGTAACCGGTATTAATTTAGTCGTCGATGGAGGGATGACCAAAAAAATGATTTATGTGGAGGAGTGAACACAAATAAGACCTCCCGCAGGCGTCTTGATAAAAAAGAAGTTACCTCTACTTTTTGTAAATATGGTAAAATAGTGTAAATATTTAGAAAAAAAGGAAAGACCTAAGATTTTAAAACATCTCATCTCTCCGGTTCTCTGGTGTCACTCTAATCTAACTATCCTTTTTATCATAAAATGGAGGTTTTAAGGATGATAAATTTTAAGGGGGAGCGCGATTGCAAATTGGCATACTTAGTACCGCTATTTATCTTCCTGAAGAATACTTAACGAGTAAACAGATTGCCCAATTGTCTGGTGTCCCTATTCAAGTTTTGGAAGAAAAAATGGGGATAAAGAAAAAGCATGTCCCGGGACCCGGGGACCATACCTGTGAAATGGGGATTATCGCTGCCAAACAAGCGGTTGCAAAAGCCGGAATTAATCCCATGGATATTGACCTTGTCATTTATATCGGTGAGGAGCATAAGGAATATCCACTTTGGACTGCGGGAATTAAGCTTCAGCAAGAGGTTGGAGCACTAAATGCTTGGGCATTTGATGCGGCATTAAGGTGTAGTACGACCGTTATGGCATTAAAAGTCGCCAAAAGTCTAATGATTGCCGATCCAGGAATCCGGACGGTCTTGCTTGCAGGTGGTTATCGGAACGTCGATTTTATTGATTATCAGAATCCTAGAACCCGTTTTATGTATAATCTGGGGGCTGGCGGTGGCGCCATTCTATTAAAAAAGGATCATAGCGAAAATGGTTTGTTAGAAACAGAGCTGATAACGGATGGTTCTTTTTCCGAGGACGTTGTGGTAGTAGCAGGAGGAACAAAGAACCCGATAACAAAGGAGGCGCTTGAACAGCGGCTTAATATGCTCGATGTTCTTGATCCAGAGGGAATGCGGTCTCGTCTCGAGCAAAAGTCAATGGCTAACTTTTTGAAAGTGATTAGGGAATCTGTACGGAAAAGCGGTTATCAGGTGAGTGATATCGCCTATTTAGCCATTCTTCACATGAAAAAGTCTGCCCATGAATATGTTTTAAAAGAGCTGGGGTTGTCTCCTGAACAATCTATTTATCTCGAAGATTATGGGCATATCGGTCAAATCGATCAGATTCTATCATTAGAGCTTGCCCTGAAGGACGGAAAAGTAAAGGACGGAGACGTTGTTGTGCTGGTAAGTGCCGGCATCGGCTATGCCTGGGGAGCTACGACCATTAAATGGGGGAAAGGGTGATGGAAGTGGCAAACGTAACAATGAAGGAAGTTCATTTATCAAATGGGGAGACACTTGCTTATAGGGAAAGAGAAGGCGGAGAACAAAAAGTATTATTGATTCATGGAAATATGACCTCTTCGAAGCACTGGGATTTAGTTTATGAAAATATTGATGTCAAATATAAGCTGTATGCCGTTGATTTACGTGGCTTTGGCCAGTCAACCTACAACAATCTAGTCTTGTCAATTAAGGATTTTTCTGACGATGTGAAGTTATTTGTTGATGCGATTGGTATAAAGGACTTTGCCATTGTGGGCTGGTCAACAGGAGGCGCAGTTTCGATGCAGTTTGTAGCCGATTACCCCGGCTATTGTAACAAGCTGATTTTATTAGCATCCGAATCAACGAGAGGCTATCCTTTTGACGGTAAACTACATGAAAATGATACGCCGCGTCGGTTTGTTTTACATGAAGAGATTAAAAAGGATGTAACCAAAACGATTCCGGTACAGACGGCTTATGATACGAATAATACGGAATTATTGAAGTTAATTTGGAATGCAGTGATTTATACCCATAATCAACCTTCACCCGAGCTCTATAAGGAGTATTTGCAGGATATGAGAACGCAGCGGAATTTAGCAGAGGTGCATCATTCTAATAATACTTTTAATATCAGCCATCATCACAATGGTCTTGTGGAAGGTAATGGAAAAGCAGATGACATTAATGTCCCTGTGCTTGTATTGCGGGGAGAACGGGATTATGTAGTAACAGCAGAAATGACGCAGGAAATACTAGAGGATTTAGGAAGTAAAGCGAAGTTTATTGAATTAAAAAATTGCGGACATTCCCCGCTGGTTGATGATTTGACGCAGTTATTATCAGTGATAACTGATTTTTTAGGATGATGAGTGAAGAAGGAGCGATAGTTCGGTGAGGTGGGAAATAGATTGGCTGGAGCATAGAGCAACAATAACGCCAAGTAAGAATGCCATTATTGATGAAGAAAGTAACAAAACTTGGACCTATTCACAACTAAATAATCGTGCATGTGCGGCTGCAAACTGGCTTTATCACCGGGGTATACGAAAAGGTGATCGGATTGCCTTGATATCACCTAATCATATTAGCTATTTCGATTTATTATTTGCCTGCGGAAAAATTGGCGCCATTTTTGTTCCGTTGAATTGGCGTTTATCTCCGCATGAATTAAGGGGAATTTTAGCAGACTGTACGCCCGTTTTAATAGGGATCCACCAAAATTTCGAGACGCTTGGGCCGCAATTTACCAGCGATGGTCTAAGCTCCTTTTTAGTAGGAGAGGCGAGCTATGAAAAACTAGTCTCTTCTCCCATCCATACCGTTTCAAAAGAGCCAATATCCGAAACAGACCCACTGGCGATGATTTATACGGGCGGAACTACCGGGAAACCAAAAGGTGTCGTGTTAAGTCATCAATCCATCGTCTGGAATGCCGTTAACACTGTTATCAGCTGGGGTTTATCAATGGAAGATACAACGATTAACTATTTGCCTATGTTTCATACCGGAGGCTTAAATGCCTTGAGCATTCCGATTTTGATGGGTGGAGGGACCGTTGTCATCGGAGACCACTTTTCTGGGGCCAAAGCCGTTGAATCTTTACAACGGTATCGTTGTACGATTATCCTCCTCGTTCCAACTATGTATCATACGATGATTCAAACGAAAGAGTTCGAAGAGAGCACATTTCCTAATATGAAGGTCTTTCTATCTGGAGCAGCGCCCTGTCCGCTCCAAATTTATGAAGCTCTTTACAAAAAAAGATTAGCCTTTAAAGAAGGGTACGGTCTGACGGAAGCCGGACCGAATAATTTTTATATTAGCCCCGAAGATGCAGAAATGAAACGTGGATCTGTTGGGAAACCAATGTTATTTAATTCAATCAAATTGTTGAAATCGGATGGTTCTGAAACGAAGGCTAACGAAGTTGGAGAAATCTTAATTAGTGGCAAACATTCTTTTTCGTTTTATTGGAATCAAGAAACGGCTACCCAGGAAACTGTTAGGGAGGGATGGATTCATACCGGCGATTTAGCCAAACAGGATGAGGATGGTTATTTTTATATTGTCGGACGGAAGAAGGATATGATTATTACCGGAGGAGAAAATGTGTATCCACTAGAAATCGAACATTGGCTTACCGCTCATCCTGCAATTAATGAAGCAGCTGTAATCGGACTCCCTGATGAAAAATGGGGTGAGATTGTAATAGCCTTCATTTCGTTACTTAAACCTTTTACATTAGAAGAACACGAATTAAAAAATTATTGTGAGTCGAAATTGGGCCGTTATAAGATTCCCAAACAATTTATTCATTTAGAGGAACTGCCTAAAACACACGTTGGAAAAATTGATAAAAAGAAATTAAAAGAAATAGGGATTAACAGATAAAAGGAGGCTGACCCAAAAGGAGGTTGATGAATAATTTTTGCACACTCTGTTGATTGGAGCGGAAGGCGCGAAGACTCCTGCGGGAGTACGGGGCTGGGGAGACCCCACAGGCGCTTTTAAGCGCCGAGGAGGATTCCCGGACCGCCCGCGAACCGCTCGCACCTGGAGCGGAAATCAACAGACTAGTTTAAAGTAGAAGCAAGAAGGTGCCCCTAAAAGTTATACTTTTGGGACACTTTCTTGCTTTATTTTTGTAGAGATGATCCAAATTTATCAAAGCCTAAACCAATTCATCGACACTTTCAATAAATAATTGAGAAACAATTGATTGGGTTTTGTTAATGTTATAAACAAGATAAAAATATCGTTCGTCATCAAAATGTTGGATGTTATACATCTTAAGCATGTTATGGCGGGAATATTCCCGCGCAGCTACTTCTGAAATGATGGAAATGCCGACATTTTCAATCACCAACTGTATTAAGCTCTGCCCGTCTTCAATATAGGAAACAATATTTAACTGGTCCTTGGTAATTTTATTTTTTTTCAAAAATCGTTCTAATAAAGCATTCGTTCCTGAATCAGAATTCCTCATGATAAACGGGTAGGGTAAGATATCGATTATGTTCACTGGTTCCGTTAACCTCATTTCATTAGAAGCAGCGAGAACAAGTTTTTCTTTTAATAATGGTATATAGCGTAATTTATCATTTTCGAATTTCTGACCTAACACCCCCATGTCCACTGAACCATTTAGGACCTTTTCGGCCACTTGTTTTGAGGAAGATTGGTTGATATGAAAGATAACCTCAGGGTATTTCTCCCTAAATTGTTTAATCATCCTTGGAACCATAAACTGCCCAGGAACTGAACTTGCTGCGATTCGAATCATTCCCCGAAGTGAGGTCATTCCTTCCTTTAAATCAAGTAATGCCTGATCTTTAATTAGTAAAAGCTGAAGGGCCCAATGATACAATCGTTCTCCATATGGAGTTAGGATACTTTCCCGTCCCACACGGTCAAATAATCTGACTCCCAGCATTTTCTCGAGTCCTTGTATATGGGAACTGACCGTTGATTGGCTTAAGAAGATATCTTCCGCAGCCTTTGAAAAACTTTTATGCTCAACAACCTTTGTAAATACATAGAGTTGGTGTAAATCCATGACATCTTCTCCTTAATTGATAGAATAGATGGCTGATAATAGATGATATAGATATACAGTAGCGTATCATAAATACACAGTTAAAAGTGAATTTGGCCATATTATTTTTAAAGCATACAAAAAAGGAGTAATGGATGAACATCACTCCTTACGTTATGTTAGAATGGGTATTTTGTTTGTTAGAGACAGATCAAGGATTGACGGCCACTTTCCATAACCTGATACTGGATTAATATGACCAGCATTGGGAATTACAAAAGAAGGATGATCAAGGTTTAAATAGAGTTTGGTATCCTCTATATTGCAATAAGGATCATTATTGGAATGGATAAACAAGATCTCCTCTGCTGTTCGAGACAACTGATTACTGTTTAATGGTACTGGAAAAAAGGATTCTGCTTCCGAGAGTGTGATCGTTGGAGATGGTGGCGCAACGAGAATTACACGCTTTGCTAACTTTTTGTCCTGAGTTGCTGCATAATGAAGCCACAGGAGACAGCCTAAACTATGAGTGATAACGGTAAGCTCTGAATCGGCCGGAATAGTTTCAATAGCGAGATGTAATTCCTCTAACCAGACTTTTAGATTTGGTGAATGAAAAGTTGAAAAGGTAGGATAACTCACTCGATAATTTTTTTCCGTTAAAGAATCTGCCAGCCATGTTTGCCAATGGTCATGGCCGCTACCGCCTAAACCATGAATTATAAGAAACTGTTGTTGATTCATCCAATCCCTCCTGTGAATTTAATATACATTATTCCGATTGAATAAGTTGGTATTATGTATGATTATAAGGTTTTTAAGTAGAAATGGCAACAGCTTTTGTTACATATAGAGAATGTATAATTGCAATTAACACGATAAACACTCATTATTAGTGAATATGTAAATTAGAAAGTAGGGGTATTATTTGTCAGACTTCTTATCGTTAGGTATATCTAAAGAGCTTGCCGATCTATTACGGACTTATGGTGTCGCCGTCCCAACACCGATACAAAAACAAGCCATTCCATTTGTAATGAAGGGGGACGATGTGATTGCCCAGGCGCAAACTGGAACAGGTAAAACGTTTGCCTTTATCTTACCCATTATCGAAAAAATAGATCGAGAGGCTACACATGTCCAAGCGCTAATTGTCGCGCCTACAAGGGAATTGGCCTTACAAATAACGGAAGAAATTGAAAAAATGATTGCCGATATTCAAGGTTTAGCTGTTTTAGCAGTCTACGGGGGTCAAGATGTAGACAAACAGTTGAAAAAGCTAAAAAGGAATCCACAAATTGTAGTAGGAACACCTGGACGCCTGTTAGATCATATCAGGAGAGGAACAGTCCGATTATCAGAAACCTCTTTTCTCGTGTTAGATGAAGCCGACCAAATGCTGCATATCGGTTTTCTCGGCGAAGTCGAGGAAATCATTAAGGAAACACCGGCGACAAGACAAACTTTGTTATTCTCGGCTACCATGCCGCAGGAAATTAGAAAATTAGCAGCAAAACATATGCGTAATCCTGAATATATTCAGATTGAAAAAACACAGGGACCCGCAGTTAGTGTGAAACAACTGGGAATTCATACGACCGACAGAGCAAAACAGGGAGCCCTGATTTCATTAATTGAGACCTATCGGCCATTTTTAGCTGTTATTTTTTGCCGGACAAAACGAAGGGTTAGTAAATTATATGATGCTCTGAAGGCCCATGGCTTTTCATGTGATGAGTTACATGGTGATTTGTCCCAAGCAAAACGGGAACAGGTCATGAAACGTTTTAGAGAGGCAGAATTACAATTATTAGTCGCAACCGATGTTGCGGCAAGAGGTCTTGATATTGAGGGAATAACCCATGTCTTTAACTATGATATCCCGCAAGATGCCGAAAGCTATGTCCATCGGATCGGGCGGACAGGAAGGGCAGGGATGACCGGACTAGCAGTAACATTCTATTCATCTGCTGACCTGCCTGCGCTTGAGCAAATTGAAAAGGAACTTTCGATTACGATCCCAAAACAAAGCGATGGGAATCAGACAAACGAAAAAAAGAGTTCTGAAGGGGACAGGTCAGATAGACGGCGCACTGGTCCAGCAAAAACACATGGCTATGGAAGAGAAAAGCAAAATAAATTTCTAAAAGACAGTAATAGGAATAAAAACGGAAATGACAGGAGGTCTGATGGATCAAACAGAGGTGCTAAAAAAGAGACGACCAAAACATCTAGTGTGATGAAGGATAGTAGAGGAAAACGGACCAATTTTTCAGCTTCGAGCAAGTCCACTAGAGGAAGCGGAAAACCAACAACAGCTAGAAGCAGCAGGAAACGCTAAAACAAAGGGACTGATTCATTGATCAGTCCCTTTTGACTTTCCTCAAATACCAATTCCAGTATTGGATTTAACAAGAACTTCCTCAAACTTTTTCACATCTGATTTTTGACTTGAGAAGATGGTTCCTAAATACCCGGCAATAAATCCGAATGGGATCGAAACAATCCCTGGTGTAGTATAGGGGAAAATAGGATTGCCGACAAAAATAGCTTTTCCTGCTTCAGGGCTGAATACATTTGGACTAATTAAAACTAACCCTACTGCTGAGATTAGACCTACTACCATGGCCCAAATTGCACCTGTGGTATTAAATCGTTTCCAATAAATCGTGTAAATGATAACCGGCAAGTTTGCACTTGCAGCAACGGCAAACGCAAGCGAAACAAGGAAGGCAACATTCAGTGTTTGGGCACCCAGCGCAAGGATGATAGAGATGATTGAAACACCGATTGCAGCCCAGCGTGCCATACTGACTTGCTGCTTTTCAGTGGCTTTCCCTTTACGTAAAATCTCATTATAAAAATCATGGGCAAATGCGGATGCGGCTGTTAAGACAAGTCCGGCTACAACGGCTAGGATCGTTGCGAACGCTACAGCTGAAATAAAAGCAAACATCATATCTCCACCAACAGCTTTTGCTAATAGTGGGGCGGCCATATTTCCAGCTGGATTTGCAGCGACAATTTCAGAATTCCCAACAAAGGCTGCAGCACCGAAGCCGAGGAAAATAGTCATTACATAAAAGATTCCGATAATCCAGGTTGCATACACAACCGAAGAACGGGCAGTTTTTGCATCTTTAACGGTAAAGAACCGGACGAGTATATGGGGGAGCCCGGCTGTGCCGAGTACTAAGCCCATATTTAGAGATATGGTATCAAGTCCGATTTTGTACTTAACACCAGGATTTAAAAAGGATTCTTTTAAAGGTGTGGCGGTTCTCATTTGATCAAACATATCAGTAATACTCCAATTAAACTTTGCTAAAACAATAATAGAGATTAAGAAGGTACCGCCCATTAATAGGATTGCCTTAATGATTTGGACCCAGCTCGTGGCATGCATTCCGCCAAAAATAACATAAACAGTCATTAAGACCCCAACAATTAAAACCGAGGTTGTGTAGTCTAAACCTAATAATAGTTTAATAAGGGCACCTGCTCCGACAAGTTGGGCAATCATATAAAAGATAGAAATAGCAATGGTATTCATAGCAGCAAAGCCGCGTATCCTTTTAGCGTCAAAGCGGGCTGCGATCATGTCTGCGAAAGTATATTTTCCGAGGTTCCTTAGCGGTTCAGCCACCAAATATAGAACCACTAAATAGGCAACTAGGAAGCCAATGCTATAAAAAAATCCGTCAAACCCTGTTAATGCAACAGCTCCGGCAATTCCAAGGAATGATGCAGCTGACATATAATCGCCTGCTATGGCCATTCCATTTTGCCATCCTGTAAGCCCTCCGCCTGCGGTATAAAATTCACTAGCATTTTTGGTTTTCTTAGAAGCATAGTAGGTAATAATTAATGTAACGAAAACAATACCAAGAAACATAAGAAATGCAGGAGTATTCATTCGTTCTTTCCTCCTTCATGGATTACTTCATCTGCTAATTTGTCAAATTTAGCTGCTTTTTTGGAATAAAGAATACATAATCCCCATGTCATAACAAATTGAAGGAAAGCAAATACCCATGCCCAAGTAATACTGCCGATAAATTTATGATTTAAGATGGTTGTATAAGAAGTTAGAATAGGAAGTGCAAAATAAAAGCAAAAGAAGAAAATCGTGATCGGAATAATAAACTTTTTCTTTTCGGAGAGTAATTTTTGAAATGCGGCTGAGTGAACAATAGAAGTGTAATCGCTTTCAGAAGTATTATTTGTTTTTTGTGCCTCCAATGGGAAGCCCCCTTTCATATAAAACATGCAAACACTTAAGGGATATCACCGTGAAGCTGATGGGTAGTAGATGCCTCCTTTCAAAGAAAGACTTTTCTGAAAATTATAATTTCAATTCTAATTATAGTAAGAATGCTAGTACTCAGGCAAGAAAAATAATAAAAATAGTCATTTTTTACCATCAAAAAATTAAGATAAACAAAAAAACCTCTGCATTTGCAAAGGTTTTAAGATGGAGACTATCGGGATCGAACCGACGACCTCTTGCATGCCATGCAAGCGCTCTCCCAGCTGAGCTAAGCCCCCGTGTATGTGGTACAAAATAAATTATATCTGTATGACATTAATCTTGCAAGAGGAAATTTAATGAATAAGTCAATTTTTTAACTTATGCTTTCAATTTCCACCTTTTGTACCCCATCTAATTCAGAAACCACAGCATAAACATCAGTTGTTTTTTCTCGATAATCTACTGCCATTAAAATTTGCACCAGATGGTCTCCGTTATCTAAATCTTTAATTCGCAGCCGGCGGATAATATACTTTTTATTCATTAAAAAAGCAATGGATGTTTCTATTTGCGTTTGATCCCTTATAAATAGTTGGAGATTGATTTCCTTTTCCCGTAATTGTTTTGGACCAAATAGTTTCATTAAAAATGGTACTAATTCAACACTTATAATTAACAGAGCTACACCAACAAAAGCTTCAAGATAAAATCCGGCTCCTACTGCAATTCCAATACCGGCGGCTCCCCAAATCATAGCTGCTGTGGTTAAACCTGAAATACTGTCGTTTCCTCTTCTTAATATAACCCCTGCACCTAAAAAACCAATTCCTGATACGATTTGTGCCGCCAGTCTCAGTGGATCCATGGTAATTCTGACATCATTAGTGTTTGGAAACATATACGCAGATTGAATTGATACTATTGTTAGCAGACAGCTTACAACAGAAATAACAAGACTTGTTTTCAGTCCTACTGGTTTACGCTTAAGTTCCCGTTCAAGACCAATAATTAGTCCAAATACTGCTGAAATTCCTAATTTAATCAATATATCAACGTCTGTAGTACTCATCTCATCACTTCCGATACTATAGTTGTTTGGTGGTACTTAATACGATTCTAAACTATTTTTAGGAATAAAGGGAAGAATAGAAAGTCCTTTGTTTAATTTTTGATTTAATAAAATTAAAATAAAAAAGTTTTTAAAATTATATTGCAATCATTTATTTATCATGATATATTAAATCTCGTCCTCAGCGAGAAGGTACACAACTGAAAAATAATTTTTAAAAAGTTGTTGACATTAAGTTGAGAGATGTGATACATTATGAGAGTCGCTTTTGAGCGGTGCAAAAAAATGTACAGCAATTGTTCTTTGAAAACTAAACAAACAAAAACGTCAACAAACAATAATATTCATTTCTTATGAAATGAAGCCAACGTAACAAAATGAGCTAATCAACTTTCTCGGAGAGTTTGATCCTGGCTCAGGACGAACGCTGGCGGCGTGCCTAATACATGCAAGTCGAGCGAATCGATAGGAGCTTGCTCCTGTTGGTTAGCGGCGGACGGGTGAGTAACACGTGGGCAACCTGCCTGTAAGACTGGGATAACACCGGGAAACCGGTGCTAATACCGGATAATTCTTTCCCTCTCATGTGGGAAAGTTGAAAGTCGGTTTCGGCTGACACTTACAGATGGGCCCGCGGCGCATTAGCTAGTTGGTGAGGTAACGGCTCACCAAGGCGACGATGCGTAGCCGACCTGAGAGGGTGATCGGCCACACTGGGACTGAGACACGGCCCAGACTCCTACGGGAGGCAGCAGTAGGGAATCTTCCACAATGGACGAAAGTCTGATGGAGCAACGCCGCGTGAGTGATGAAGGCCTTCGGGTCGTAAAGCTCTGTTGTTAGGGAAGAACAAGTACCGGAGTAACTGCCGGTACCTTGACGGTACCTAACCAGAAAGCCACGGCTAACTACGTGCCAGCAGCCGCGGTAATACGTAGGTGGCAAGCGTTGTCCGGAATTATTGGGCGTAAAGCGCGCGCAGGCGGTCCTTTAAGTCTGATGTGAAAGCCCACGGCTCAACCGTGGAGGGTCATTGGAAACTGGGGGACTTGAGTGCAGAAGAGGAAAGCGGAATTCCACGTGTAGCGGTGAAATGCGTAGAGATGTGGAGGAACACCAGTGGCGAAGGCGGCTTTCTGGTCTGTAACTGACGCTGAGGCGCGAAAGCGTGGGGAGCAAACAGGATTAGATACCCTGGTAGTCCACGCCGTAAACGATGAGTGCTAAGTGTTAGAGGGTTTCCGCCCTTTAGTGCTGCAGCTAACGCATTAAGCACTCCGCCTGGGGAGTACGGCCGCAAGGCTGAAACTCAAAGGAATTGACGGGGGCCCGCACAAGCGGTGGAGCATGTGGTTTAATTCGAAGCAACGCGAAGAACCTTACCAGGTCTTGACATCCTCTGACACTCCTAGAGATAGGAATTTCCCCTTCGGGGGACAGAGTGACAGGTGGTGCATGGTTGTCGTCAGCTCGTGTCGTGAGATGTTGGGTTAAGTCCCGCAACGAGCGCAACCCTTGATCTTAGTTGCCAGCATTCAGTTGGGCACTCTAAGGTGACTGCCGGTGACAAACCGGAGGAAGGTGGGGATGACGTCAAATCATCATGCCCCTTATGACCTGGGCTACACACGTGCTACAATGGATGGTACAAAGGGCAGCAAAGCCGCGAGGCCTAGCCAATCCCATAAAACCATTCTCAGTTCGGATTGTAGGCTGCAACTCGCCTACATGAAGCCGGAATCGCTAGTAATCGCGGATCAGCATGCCGCGGTGAATACGTTCCCGGGCCTTGTACACACCGCCCGTCACACCACGAGAGTTTGTAACACCCGAAGTCGGTGGGGTAACCGTAAGGAGCCAGCCGCCTAAGGTGGGACAGATGATTGGGGTGAAGTCGTAACAAGGTAGCCGTATCGGAAGGTGCGGCTGGATCACCTCCTTTCTAAGGATATAAGCTGGACATATGAGCCAGACAAAAACGTTTGTTTGATGGTTTTCTGTTTGTTTAGTTTTGAGAGTGCAATTCTCTCAAGGCTTTTTTTAATCGTTCTTTGAAAACTAGATAATCGTATAGAAGAAACCAAGTAAAAACCGAGTAAAATCGCCATTTTAGTTTTTTCTCTCTATTAAATAGAGTAAACCTTTTAGGTTAAGTTAGAAAGGGCGCACGGTGAATGCCTTGGCACTAGGAGCCGATGAAGGACGGGACTAACACCGATATGCTTCGGAGAGCTGTAAGTAAGCTTTGATCCGGAGATTTCCGAATGGGGAAACCCACTGTTCGTAATGGAGCAGTATCTTTACCTGAATACATAGGGTATTGATGGCAGACCCGGGGAACTGAAACATCTAAGTACCCGGAGGAAGAGAAAGCAAACGCGATTCCCTAAGTAGCGGCGAGCGAAACGGGATTAGCCCAAACCAAGAGGCTTGCCTCTTGGGGTTGTAGGACACTCAACATGGAGTTACAAAGGAACGGGGTAGATGAAGCGGCCTGGAAAGGCCCGTCATAGAAGGTAAAAGCCCTGTAGTTGAAACTTCGTTCCCTCCTGAGTGGATCCTGAGTACGGCCGGACACGTGAAATCCGGTCGGAAGCAGGGAGGACCATCTCCCAAGGCTAAATACTCCCTAGTGACCGATAGTGAACCAGTACCGTGAGGGAAAGGTGAAAAGCACCCCGGAAGGGGAGTGAAATAGTTCCTGAAACCGTGTGCCTACAAGTAGTTAGAGCCCGTTAATGGGTGATAGCGTGCCTTTTGTAGAATGAACCGGCGAGTTACGATTACATGCAAGGTTAAGTTGAAGAGACGGAGCCGCAGCGAAAGCGAGTCTGAATAGGGCGTATGAGTATGTGGTCGTAGACCCGAAACCAGGTGATCTACCCATGTCCAGGGTGAAGTCCAGGTAACACTGGATGGAGGCCCGAACCCACGCACGTTGAAAAGTGCGGGGATGAGGTGTGGGTAGCGGAGAAATTCCAATCGAACTTGGAGATAGCTGGTTCTCTCCGAAATAGCTTTAGGGCTAGCCTCACGTAGTTAGAGTCTTGGAGGTAGAGCACTGTTTGGACTAGGGGCCCTCATCGGGTTACCGAATTCAGACAAACTCCGAATGCCAAAGACTTATCCGTGGGAGTCAGACTGCGAGTGATAAGATCCGTAGTCAAAAGGGAAACAGCCCAGACCACCAGCTAAGGTCCCAAAGTATACGTTAAGTGGAAAAGGATGTGGAGTTGCTTAGACAACCAGGATGTTGGCTTAGAAGCAGCCACCATTTAAAGAGTGCGTAATAGCTCACTGGTCGAGTGACTCTGCGCCGAAAATGTACCGGGGCTAAACGTATCACCGAAGCTGTGGATTGACACCGTTGGTGTCAGTGGTAGGAGAGCGTTCTAAGGGCGTTGAAGCTAGACCGTAAGGACTGGTGGAGCGCTTAGAAGTGAGAATGCCGGTATGAGTAGCGAAAGATGAGTGAGAATCTCATCCACCGAATGCCTAAGGTTTCCTGAGGAAGGCTCGTCCGCTCAGGGTTAGTCGGGACCTAAGCCGAGGCCGAAAGGCGTAGGCGATGGACAACAGGTTGATATTCCTGTACCACCTCTTTATCGTTTGAGTGATGGGGGGACGCAGGAGGATAGGGTAAGCGCACTGTTGGATATGTGCGTCTAAGCAGTAAGGCTGAGAGGCAGGAAAATCCGCTTCTCGTATGTGCTGAGCTGTGACAGCGAGGGAAATATAGTACCGAAGTTCCTGATTCCACACTGCCAAGAAAAGCCTCTAGCGAGATAAAAGGTGCCCGTACCGCAAACCGACACAGGTAGGCGAGGAGAGAATCCTAAGGTGAGCGAGAGAACTCTCGTTAAGGAACTCGGCAAAATGACCCCGTAACTTCGGGAGAAGGGGTGCTCTTTGGGGTTCATAGCCTCGAAGAGCCGCAGTGAATAGGCCCAGGCGACTGTTTAGCAAAAACACAGGTCTCTGCGAAGCCGCAAGGCGAAGTATAGGGGCTGACGCCTGCCCGGTGCTGGAAGGTTAAGAGGAGGGGTTAGCTCACGCGAAGCTCTGAATCGAAGCCCCAGTAAACGGCGGCCGTAACTATAACGGTCCTAAGGTAGCGAAATTCCTTGTCGGGTAAGTTCCGACCCGCACGAAAGGCGTAACGATCTGGGCACTGTCTCAACGAGAGACTCGGTGAAATTATAGTACCTGTGAAGATGCAGGTTACCCGCGACAGGACGGAAAGACCCCGTGGAGCTTTACTGTAGCCTGATATTGAATTTTGGTACAGCTTGTACAGGATAGGTAGGAGCCTGAGAAACCGGAGCGCCAGCTTCGGTGGAGGCGTCGGTGGGATACTACCCTGGCTGTATTGAAATTCTAACCCGCACCCCTTATCGGGGTGGGAGACAGTGTCAGGTGGGCAGTTTGACTGGGGCGGTCGCCTCCTAAAGAGTAACGGAGGCGCCCAAAGGTTCCCTCAGAATGGTTGGAAATCATTCGTAGAGTGTAAAGGCACAAGGGAGCTTGACTGCGAGACCTACAAGTCGAGCAGGGACGAAAGTCGGGCTTAGTGATCCGGTGGTTCCGCATGGAAGGGCCATCGCTCAACGGATAAAAGCTACCCCGGGGATAACAGGCTTATCTCCCCCAAGAGTCCACATCGACGGGGAGGTTTGGCACCTCGATGTCGGCTCATCGCATCCTGGGGCTGTAGTCGGTCCCAAGGGTTGGGCTGTTCGCCCATTAAAGCGGTACGCGAGCTGGGTTCAGAACGTCGTGAGACAGTTCGGTCCCTATCCGTCGTGGGCGCAGGAAATTTGAGAGGAGCTGTCCTTAGTACGAGAGGACCGGGATGGACGCACCGCTGGTGTACCAGTTGTCTTGCCAAAGGCATCGCTGGGTAGCTATGTGCGGACGGGATAAGTGCTGAAAGCATCTAAGCATGAAGCCCCCCTCAAGATGAGATTTCCCATAGCGTCAAGCTAGTAAGATCCCTGAAAGATGATCAGGTTGATAGGTCAGAGGTGGAAGCGTGGCGACATGTGGAGCTGACTGATACTAATCGATCGAGGACTTAACCAAATAGAAAAGCGGAGGCGACTGTACAACTTCGACAGACGTTGGAGGCCGGCGCTGCAAATCCTGATTTTGGATTCGTAGGGACGGATCGAAACGGCCGAGAAGTTAGGAGCCGCAGCTAGCCAAGTCTATAAGGCGAACTCGTTATTATGAAGTTTCTTCTACATTATCTAGTTTTGAGAGAATGAAAAAAAAAAATTTCTCTTGCAAAATAAAAAAAAGACATTATAATAAAATAGTGTCGAATAAATAGTCTGGTAATTAAGGCGAGAAGGTCACACCCGTTCCCATACCGAACACGGAAGTTAAGCTTCTCAGCGCCGATGGTAGTTGGGACTTTGTCCCTGTGAGAGTAGGACGTTGCCAGGCTGTATACGGAGGATTAGCTCAGCTGGGAGAGCATCTGCCTTACAAGCAGAGGGTCGGCGGTTCGATCCCGTCATCCTCCACCATAATTATTTCTTTCTTTACGCCGGGGTAGCTCAATTGGTAGAGCAACTGACTTGTAATCAGTAGGTTGGGGGTTCAAGTCCTCTCGCCGGCACCTTTAGTACGAGCCATTAGCTCAGTTGGTAGAGCATCTGACTTTTAATCAGAGGGTCGAAGGTTCGAGTCCTTCATGGCTCACCATAGTTTTACGATAGAAATAAGCTTTCAATATTGCGGGTGTGGCGGAATTGGCAGACGCACCAGACTTAGGATCTGGCGCCGCAAGGCGTGGGGGTTCGACTCCCTTCACCCGCACCATTTTGAAATTAAAACAACTCAACATATATGCGGAAGTAGTTCAGTGGTAGAACACCACCTTGCCAAGGTGGGGGTCGCGGGTTCGAATCCCGTCTTCCGCTCTCATGTTGCCGGGGTGGCGGAACTGGCAGACGCACAGGACTTAAAATCCTGCGGTAGGTGACTACCGTACCGGTTCGATTCCGGTCCTCGGCACCATTTAAGAAATGAATAATGCGCCCGTAGCTCAATTGGATAGAGCGTCTGACTACGGATCAGAAGGTTATGGGTTCGACTCCTTTCGGGCGCGCCATTATTTATCGGGAAGTAGCTCAGCTTGGTAGAGCACTTGGTTTGGGACCAAGGGGTCGCAGGTTCGAATCCTGTCTTCCCGACCATGAACTTCTTAACTATAATGGGGTCTTAGCTCAGCTGGGAGAGCGCCTGCTTTGCACGCAGGAGGTCAGGGGTTCGATCCCCCTAGACTCCACCAATTTGATTAGATGATGGCGGTGTAGCTCAGCTGGCTAGAGCGTACGGTTCATACCCGTAAGGTCGGGGGTTCGATCCCCTCCGCCGCTACCAACTATTATTTAAATACTATTACTTGGACCTTTAGCTCAGCTGGTTAGAGCAGACGGCTCATAACCGTCCGGTCGTAGGTTCGAGTCCTACAAGGTCCACCAGTAGTTTAAAATTCGGAGGAATACCCAAGTTCGGCTGAAGGGATCGGTCTTGAAAACCGACAGGCGGGTCAAACCGCGCGGGGGTTCGAATCCCTCTTCCTCCTCCATACCATTCTTATTATTATAAGTTACTATGGGCCTGCTCAAAAATTAAAAACTTTTTACTATCGCGGGGTGGAGCAACGAGCGTTGCTACAATGAATAATCTGCGAGTTGTACCCATCGAGCTGCTGCTTGATTAAGCTTTCTGAGATGGGGACAGTCAGTAACAAAACATGGAGCATACTCCAAACTTAATACTTTTTACTATCGCGGGGTGGAGCAGTCCGGTAGCTCGTCGGGCTCATAACCCGAAGGTCGCAGGTTCAAATCCTGTCCCCGCAATTGGTCTGGTAGTTCAGTTGGTTAGAATGCCTGCCTGTCACGCAGGAGGTCGCGGGTTCGAGTCCCGTCCAGACCGCCATATGTTGGCTCAGTAGCTCAGTCGGTAGAGCAAAGGACTGAAAATCCTTGTGTCGGCGGTTCGATTCCGTCCTGAGCCACCATTTTTTTGATAAATAAATATAATAATTTATGGCGGCTGTGGCGAAGTGGTTAACGCACCTGATTGTGGTTCAGGCATTCGTGGGTTCGATTCCCATCAGCCGCCCCATTTAAAACAATTTGCGGGTGTAGTTTACTGGTAAAACCTCAGCCTTCCAAGCTGATGTAGTGGGTTCGATTCCCATCACCCGCTCCAACATGTGGGCCTATAGCTCAGCTGGTTAGAGCGCACGCCTGATAAGCGTGAGGTCGATGGTTCGAGTCCATTTAGGCCCACCATAGTTTTTTGCAAAACAAAATAATTTTTATTGTTCCGCAGTAGCTCAGTGGTAGAGCTATCGGCTGTTAACCGATCGGTCGTAGGTTCGAGTCCTACCTGCGGAGCCATTTTATTTTATGGGGAAGTACTCAAGAGGCTGAAGAGGCGCCCCTGCTAAGGGTGTAGGTCGGGTAACCGGCGCGAGGGTTCAAATCCCTCCTTCTCCGCCATAAGAACGGCCCCTTGGTCAAGCGGTTAAGACACCGCCCTTTCACGGCGGTAACACGGGTTCGAATCCCGTAGGGGTCATACAAAAAAACTGATAACAATCGTTATCAGTTTTTTTGTGCGCTTATTTTATATTTAGGTGAGTCCTGCCTATTTCAATTCCACTCCTGTTAATCAACCTCTATTAACGTACACCTTTTATCAGATCCTACATCAATATGACCTGCTATGTTCTTAATTTACTCCTACAATAAATACCTGGTGCACTTTTTTCTTTCTCAAGAAATAATGGTCCCTTTGTACTAAAATTCACCCTACTTTGGTCCGGCTTTGCTGCCTTTCGTCTGCAATTTATACACTCTATTCATTATTTTAATATAACTTTATTTAAACCCCATCATTTTAGGAAACATTGATACCGTTTACATTTACTACATTTTACTTAAAATGTTTACTACAATTTTTATTATTGAAAAAATAGCTTTTCACAGTTAATTACATAGAAATATTCAAAAAAAGATACTAGATATTTGTCGAATGATGTAGGAAAATTTGTGGTTTAGTGTCGTATGATGTTGGGTATTGTAACTTAGTGGCTGAATTACTCAGTTATTGTCAAAAAAGATAAAAAAGTTTTACAAGGCATCTGGGCCATTTGCAATTATAATTGGTCAAAGAAATACATATTTTCAGTGAGATGAGGAGAGCCATGACGGTGAACACACTATATCCGACAGATTATCAGCTGCACTTATTTCATGAAGGCAGCTTCTTCCAGAGTCATCAGCTTTTTGGCGCTCATATCTTTAAGAATTCCGATAAGGTACATACACGATTTTGCGTTTGGGCTCCTAATGCCGCTAAGGTTAGGCTCGCGGGAAATTTTAACAACTGGAATGGTGAAGGATATGAATTGCAAAAGGTAAATGATGAGGGCGTTTGGATCATTGTCCTTAATCAAAATTTAGAAGGCTGTATTTATAAGTACGAGATTATAACATCTTCAGGTGAAAAGCTCCTTAAGGCTGACCCGTTTGCATTTTATTCAGAATTAAGGCCCCACACCGCTTCGATTGTATATTCTTTAAACAGTTATGATTGGCAAGACGAACAATGGATGAATCGAAGAGAAAAAAAGAATGTTTTATCGGATCCGGCAATTATATATGAAGTCCATGCAGGATCCTGGAAGAAAAAAGAAGATGACAGCTACCTAACCTATAAGGAACTAGCCGCTGAACTTATCCCTTATGTAATAGAGCATGGATTTACCCATATAGAACTTTTACCAATCATCGAGCACCCGCTTGACGCCTCATGGGGATACCAGGGTACGGGTTATTTTTCTGTGACCTCCAGGTATGGCACACCAGATGATTTTAGATATTTTGTGGACCAGTGCCATCAGCAAGGCATTGGTGTGATACTAGACTGGGTACCAGGTCATTTTTGCAAGGATGCTCACGGACTCTACCGATTTGATGGCACCCATATTTATTCATATGACACTGTTTATGACAGAGAAAATGTAGTATGGGGGACGGCAAATTTCGATTTAGGAAAAGGTGAGGTCCAAAGTTTCTTAATTTCAAATGCGTTATATTGGATTGATTACTTCCACATTGATGGCTTTCGAATGGATGCGGTAGCAAATATTATATATTGGCCGGACACCACTAACGGAAAGCGCGAAAATCCCTTTGGAATTAATTTCTTAAAAAAATTGAATAGAGAAGTACATGATTTCGATCCCCATTTTCTCATGATTGGGGAGGACTCTACGGATTATCCTCAAGTAACAGCGCCTGTACACTACGGCGGTTTAGGCTTTGATTACAAATGGAATATGGGCTGGATGAATGACATGCTTGAGTACATGGAAACACCGCCTTATTCTAGGTCAAAGGTTCATTCTAAGGTAACGTTTTCACTTTTATATGCTTTTTCCGAGAATTTTATGCTCCCATTTTCTCATGATGAAGTAGTCCATGGGAAAAAGTCCCTGCTGGACAAAATGCCGGGCGAGTATTGGGAGAAATTTGCTCAACTAAGGCTGCTGCTTGGATATATGTTTGCCCATCCTGGAAAAAAACTATTATTCATGGGGTTTGAAATCGGTCAATTTGCGGAATGGAAGGATAAAGAACAACTAGATTGGAACTTATTGGATTATGACATGCACCGCAAGTTAAACACATATGTAAAAGTATTAACTAAATTATATAAACGCTCAAAGGCTCTTTATGAATTGGATCATTTAAGGGATGGTTTTGAATGGATTGATGCGAATAACAGTTCCCAATCTATTTTTTCCTTCTTTCGAAAAGGAAAAAAGGAAGAAGATACATTAATTATCGTCTGCAACTTTACGGGAGTAGGGTATCCAGTTTATAGGATTGGTGCTCCGAAGGCGGGCGAATATCGTGAGATTTTTAATAGTGATTACCAAGAGTTCGGTGGGAATGAAATGGTGAATAAGAAGACCATATTAGCTTCTGAAGAGTCTTATCATGGTCAGCCATTTTCATTTGAGGTTGCCATACCACCGTTCGGTTTTCAAATTATAAGGCCAGTTAAAAAGCGGAAGGAGAGAAAAGGAAATGGTAAAGAAAAAGTGCGTAGCCATGTTGTTAGCAGGAGGGAAAGGAAGTAGACTTAATTCGCTTACAAAGGAATTAGCGAAGCCTGCAGTACCTTTTGGAGGGAAATACCGAATTATTGACTTTACATTAAGCAATTGTGCCAACTCTGGTATTGATACTGTTGGGGTGTTAACCCAATATCAGCCGCTTTTATTAAATTCCTACATCGGTATAGGAAGCGCCTGGGACCTTGACCGCAAAGACGGCGGTGTAACAGTTTTGCCTCCATATGCTGAGTCATCAGAAGTTAAATGGTATACCGGAACCGCCAGTGCTATTTTTCAAAATCTAAATTATTTAAAACAATACCAGCCTGAATACGTTTTAATCCTCTCCGGTGACCATATTTATAAAATGAACTACGAGAGTATGCTTGAATACCATATTGAGAAAAGAGCCGATGCTACGATTTCGTTAATAGAGGTTCCATGGGCAGAAGCCAGCCGTTTTGGGATTATGAATACGAACGAAGAATTGAGAATTACAGAATTTGATGAAAAGCCAAGCCATCCAAAGAATAATCTTGCCTCTATGGGCATTTATATTTTCAACTGGAGTATTTTGAAGGAATATTTAGAGATGGATGACCGTGATCCTAATTCAAGCCATGACTTTGGGAAGGACATCATCCCATTGCTCTTAGACGAAAATAAAAAATTGTTTGCTTATCCTTTTAAAGGTTATTGGAAGGATGTTGGAACAGTCCAAAGTCTATGGGAAGCAAATATGGATTTACTGGGAGACGAGTGTGATTTAGATTTATTTGAAAATGATTGGAGAATCTATTCTGTTAACCCCAATCAGCCTCCGCAATATATCTCTCCAGAGGCTATAGTAAAAGAGTCTATGATCAATGAAGGCTGTACGGTTGAAGGTAAGATAGAAAAATCCGTACTATTTCAAGGTGTGACAGTCGGTAAAAACTCGATTATTAAAGAGTCAGTCATTATGCCGGATGCTGAAATCGGTGAAAACTGTTTAATTGAAAAAGCAATTGTACCTGGTGAGGTCAAAATACCTGCTGGTACAGTGATTCGCTCGTTTGATGATGAGATTATTCTCGTAACGGAAGAGATGTTAAGCGGACTATACCCTGCAATATAGATTAAAAGAGATGGGTATTTAATAAAAAAACAGGAGGGAATTTGGAGTGAAAAGAAAGCTATTAGGTGTTATAGATGCAACAACCTACCACGAAGATTTAGAGGATTTGGTAATCCATCGCTCACTCGCAGCATTGCCATTTGGAGGACGTTACCGTATTATCGACTTTGTTCTTTCAAGTATGGTCAATTCAGGAATTCGCAGTGTAGCAATTTTTCCAAAAATGCAATATCGTTCCCTCATGGATCATTTAGGTTCAGGGAAAAATTGGGATTTGAATCGTAAGCGAGATGGGCTTTTCTTCTTTCCATCTCCGATTGTAGATAGTGATGGTAATAAAATTGGTTCATTTGAACATTTTGCGGCTAATATGGATTATTTTTACCGAAGCACGCAAGAATATGCAATCATTGCTAACTGTAACACTATTTTTAATATGAACATCAAACCAATATTAGAGTGGCATAATGAGGCTAAATGCGATATAACTGAAATTCGTCACCAAGATGGGCGCTCGATGGAAATGTATCTAATTAAGACGTCACTACTGATTAAATTAATTGAAACTAGACATGAAACAGGGTATACCTGTATGAAGGATGTTGTAAATGATCTTTCTCATGAGTATTCCATTTGTCACTATGAATATAACGGTTATTCCGTAATGATAGATTCGATTGACAGCTATTTCACTACTAGTATGAAATTACTCGACCCAAAAATATGGAAACAATTATTTTTAAAAGACCAGCCAATTATTACAAAGGTTAAGGATGAACCGCCAACTAAATATGTCAAAGAGTCCGTGGTGAAAAATGCGATGATTGCAAACGGTTGTCATATTAGCGGGACGGTGGAAAACAGTATTGTCGCCCGTGGGGTAAAGATTGGTGAAGGGGCAGTAATTAAGAATTGCATAATTATGCAAAAGTGTCAAATTGAGGAGAACTGTTATTTAGATTCTGTTATTTTAGACAAGGATGTAAAGGTAGAGGCAGGTACGTATTTAGTAGGAACTGCACATGCCCCTTACGTCATCCGTAAAGGAACGAAACAAGGAGCGCTGATGAACTCGTGAAAATTTTATTCGCTGTATCGGAATGTGGCCCATTCGCAAAATCAGGGGGACTCGCAGATGTTGCCGGATCACTTCCAAAAGAATTAAAGAGCCTTGGTACTGATGTAAGAGTGATTCTTCCGAAATATGGAACCATTTCCGAAGAGTATAAAGAAAAAATGAAAAAAATCAAGGAATTTACGGTTTCAGTAGGCTGGAGAAATCAATATTGTGGAATTGAAGAGCTTACACACCAGGGGATTACCTATTATTTCGTTGATAACGAATATTACTTTAAACGGGAAGGCTTGTACGGTTATTTCGATGATGGCGAGAGATTTGCCTATTTAAATCGGGCTATCCTTGAGGCAATTGCACAGCTTGACTTTTATCCAGATGTCCTGCATTGCCACGACTGGCATACTGCGATGATTCCTTACCTTTTAAGAACGGAGTATTACAAGCGAAAAGGGTATGGTTTAATAAAGACTGTATTTACGATTCATAATTTACAGTTTCAAGGGATTTTTCCAAAAGAGGTCTTGGGGGATTTATTGGGATTGGATTATACCTCTTTCCAATCCGGCCATTTAGAGTTTTTTGGGAATATTAATTTTATGAAGGGCGGCCTTGTGGCAGCGGATAAAATCACCACTGTTAGCCCTACCTACAAAGAGGAAATCCAAAGTCCTGCCTACGGTGAGAAATTAGACGGACTATTGCGGGCAAGAAATGAAGACCTGATTGGAATCTTAAATGGAATTGATGAAGAGTTTTACAATTCAGCGATTGATCCATTAATTTTTCAAAATTATAAAGTGGATTCCTATTCCAAAAAGTCAGTTAATAAGAAAGAAGTTCAAAAGCAATTTGGCTTGCCACAAAGTGCTGCAACTCCTTTGCTTGTGATGATCACAAGGCTGACGAAACAAAAGGGTCTGGATTTAGTAAAGTGTGTACTCCGGGAAATATTGCAAGAGGATGTTCAAGTTATTATACTTGGAACAGGTGATTTTGAATATGAAGAATATTTACGACAAGCAGCCAGGGTTTATCCTGATAAATTAAAGGTCTATACAGGATTTAGCGAGGAACTTGCCCATAAGCTCTATGCGGCCGCTGACTTGTTTTTAATGCCATCGCAATTTGAACCATGCGGACTTGGACAGATGATTGCAATGAGATATGGTGCGATACCAATCGTTCGCGAAACTGGCGGCTTAAATGATACGGTGAAAGCTTTTAATGAATATACTGGTAAAGGGAATGGATTCTCCTTCCAAAACTTTAATGCTCATGACATGCTTTATACTATTCAACGAGCGTTAAGCTTCTATTATGATAAACCTGTTTGGGAATCGATTGTTAAGCAGGCGATGGAAAAGGACTATAGCTGGGCACAATCTGCATTTAGTTACAGCCAGCTTTATGCGGAGCTTGTCTCAAGGAGTGAAACTCATGTTTTCTAGTAAAGCATTGTTTAAAACAACCTTCCTGAAAAGACTTGAGATGCTATGTGGGAAGAGCTTTTCTGAAAGTTCAGCGCGGGATCAGTATCAAACCCTTGGCAGCATGATTCGGGAGTTTGTCAGCAATGACTGGATTGCGACAAATGAACAATATCTTGCAGCCCAAGGTAAGCAGGTATACTATCTGTCGATTGAATATTTATTAGGAAAATTATTACGTCAGAATTTAATTAATTTAGGTGTAGAGGAAACAGTACAGACAGGACTTAAGGATTTAGGAATTGATCTGGATCAGCTTGAGGAGTTAGAAAGTGATGCGGGATTAGGAAACGGCGGATTAGGAAGGTTAGCCGCTTGTTTTCTAGATTCACTTGCCTCGCTTAATTTGCCTGGACATGGGCATGGCATTCGTTATAAGCACGGGTTGTTTGAGCAGAAAATAGTAGATGGCTATCAAGTGGAACTTCCCGAACAATGGCTGCGAAGCGGAAATGTCTGGGAAATACGGAAACTGGATAGTGCTGTTAAAGTTCCGTTTTGGGGGAAAGTCGAATCGAGGATGGAAAATGGACGTCTCGTCTTTCAGCATCTTAATGCTGAAACCGTTACAGCAGTCCCTCATGATATGCCAGTGATCGGATATAACACATCAACGGTTAATACTTTACGGTTGTGGAATGCCGAGCCATCACAATTTCCAATCGATGCTGATATATTAAGATATAAGCGTGAGACAGAGTCGATTTCCGAATTTTTATATCCAGATGATACCCATGACGAGGGAAAAATCTTAAGGTTGAAGCAGCAATACTTTTTAGTGTCTGCCAGTATTCAATCGATTTTAAGAACTTACCGAAAACAACATTCCAGCTTAGATCAACTGCATGAACATGTTTGTATCCATATTAATGATACACACCCTGTTTTGGCAATCCCCGAGCTTATGAGAGTTCTAATTGACGAGGAAGGGTATGAATGGGAACAGGCATGGGATATAACAAAACAAACGATCTCTTATACAAACCATACGACGCTTTCAGAAGCACTCGAGAAATGGCCAATTCATATTTTTCAACCATTATTGCCGCGGATTTATATGATTGTCGAAGAGATCAATGAACGTTTCTGCCGCGAACTTTGGGAACAAACCCCTGGCAATTGGCAAAGAATTTGTAATCTTGCTATCATTGCTGATAATTTTGTGAAAATGGCCCATTTGGCCATTGTTGGAAGCTTTAGTGTAAATGGTGTCGCAAAGCTACATACCGAAATATTAAAAAAGCGGGAAATGAATCAATTTTATCAGCTATACCCCGAGAAATTCAATAATAAAACAAATGGTATTGCGTACCGCCGCTGGTTATTAAAAGCAAATCCAAGTTTATCTGCCCTTATTACAGATGCAATTGGACCTTCTTGGACATCGTCTGCCGAAGAGCTTACTCATTTGCTTAAATTTAAAAATGATACCTCCTTCTTAGATCAGCTTTTACATATAAAAAATGAAAATAAGCAAAGGCTTGCCGAGATCATCTTAGATAAAACTGGGGTTAAAGTGGATACTGGGGCTATTTTTGACGTACAGGTTAAAAGGCTGCATGCATACAAACGCCAGCTTTTAAATGTTTTACACATCATGCACCTATATAACCGGATAAAAGAAGATCCTAGCTATGCGATTGTCCCAAGAGTGTTTATATTTGGTGCAAAGGCTTCGCCTGGTTATTATTATGCAAAAAAAATTATTAAACTTATTAACACGGTGGCTGAAAAAATCAATAATGATCCAATAGTTGGGGATAAAATAAAGGTGATTTTCCTCGAGAATTATCGGGTTTCCCTAGCTGAAAAGATTTTCCCAGCTTCAGATGTTAGTGAACAGATATCAACTGCAAGTAAAGAAGCCTCTGGTACGGGGAATATGAAGTTTATGATTAACGGCGCCTTAACAGTTGGTACTTTGGATGGGGCAAATATAGAAATTAAAGAATTAGTCGGCCCATCAAATATATTTACATTCGGTTTAACTTCTGATGAAGTCCTGCATTATTATCAGCATGGCGGCTACCATTCACGGGAATATTATCATCATGATTACCGAATCAGGCAAGCGGTTGATCAACTCGTAAATGGATTCTTTCCGGGTGTTAATAATGAATTCGAACCAATTTTTGATTCATTACTTGAGGAAAATGATCAATATTTTGTTTTAAAGGATTTCGCTTCCTATGCGAAAGTGCAGGAGCAAATTGGTGAAACATTTACTGATAAGAGCGATTGGCAAAGAATGAGTTTAGCGAACATTGCTAATGCTGGCTATTTTTCAAGCGATCGTACGATTAGGGAATATGCTGATGATATTTGGAGAATTAAGTCCCTTAAATAAGTAAAAAGCTTCTGCCTGCCGGCAGAAGCTTTGTTTATGAAAAGAAGTGGCCAATGAAAATGCCGATTGCGAGTAGAAATCCAAAAATGGTATTGGTTTGAGCAGTTGCAATCATCGCGGGGGCCATTTTTATTGGCACATTATTCTCATTAAAACCCTTGATTGCTTTAATTGGCTTTGGAACACTTAAAATGACAATAGCTGTCCAAAATGGTGCAATACCACTAATGATTAGTCCCAAAATCCAAATATAAGAAAAGGCAAACATTCCAGCTAGCAGATAAATCGCCTTCTTTTTTCCTAATAAAATGGCTACCGTTTTACGGCCATTCTCTTTATCACCATCAAGATCACGAATGTTATTGGAAAGCATAATCATTCCTACTAAAACCATACTAGGCACAGAAAGAAGAATACTTGATCGATCGACTGTACCAGTTTGAATAAAGAAAGATATTAAAATAATCAGCATGCCCATAAAGAATCCAGAAAGAATTTCACCAAATGGTGTGTAGGCAATCGGAACAGGACCACCGGTGTAGAAATAGCCTACAGCCATACAAACTAGTCCAACAATGGCTAACCACCAGCTGCTATTGGCACAAATATATACTCCTAACAATAAAGCGATCATGTAGAACCCAAAAGCAAGATTGATAACGGTTTTGGGTTTAATTCCATCCCTAACAATAGTTCCGCCAATTCCAACAGATTCTTCAGTATCTAATCCGCGTTTATAATCGAAGTATTCGTTAAACATATTGGTTGCCGCTTGAATTAACATACTGGCGATAAGCATGGCAATAAACAGGCCAATGTGGACTTTACCCGTTTTAAAAGCTAATGCTGTACCAAGCAGAACCGGTACGAATGATGCCGTTAGTGTATGAGGCCGGGTCATTTTCCACCAAACTTGAAACCCGCGGTTCGCTTCAACGGACTGCTTGGAGTTTTGCTGTATATTTGACTCCATTATTTCTCCCCCTTATTAATTTTCTCTCTATATAATGAAGTATTATTCGTATTAATGGTTGTATTCCCACACCTAAGTGTATGGAATTCCATGTTTAGTGTCAATTAATTTTTGTTTTCAAAATTAGAAGATAATCCCTTTCGATTATTATCTGTTTTTCGTGGAAAACTGAAGGTATAAAACCGCTCGCAACCTTGTTTAGGCATTTTGATATATAATTAAGGAATAAAGCTGGTCAGGTAGTGACTAGTTTTATTGACTTATTTACATTGGGAGTAGTATCTTAGAATAGGCTTTAAAATGAATGGATAACAGTCATTTCGGCTGTTTTGGAGGGATTTGTTTGATTACCATTCAAGAAACAGAAATAAAAGAAAGGGGTCTTTTAGGGGTAAAACGGGCAAGAGAATTAGGCCGGCCTATTTTAATGAGTGAAGTTCATAAAATGGACACGACTAATCCTTTATCCTTTTTTAATACCGGAAAAGACCATTATTGCGGGGAACGCTTTTTTTGGAAAGACCCGGCAAACGAGATGGTCCTAATTGGACTTGGAATTTCAAAGCAATTTCTATCGGATCAGGCTGCTGACCGCTTTTTTCATGTTGAAAAAGAGTGGAAGAGCTTTTTAAAAGACAGTTTTATTTTTAATGATTATAAAGTAGACGGTGTTGGGCCTCTTATGTTTGGTGGCTTTTCGTTTGATCCTTTTAAAGAAAAAACCGATCTTTGGTCCAAATTTGCAGATTCTTTATTTCACATACCCAAATTCTTATTGAGTATTGTCCATGGTGAAACCTATTTAACCACAAATATTATCTTTACACCGAATGATGATCTATCCTTATATAGCAAGAGTATGGAAGAAAGAAATCAACTGCTTAATTCTTTAAGAAACAATCTTAACACAAAATCTCCCTCTTTAATAAGGAAAGGTGAAGTCTCTCCTGATGGATGGAAGCAAACGGTTGATGGAGTAGTGAATGAGTTAGCACATGGTCCATTGAAGAAGGTCGTGCTTGCTCGTGAGCTTAGACTGGTGTTTAGTTCAGATGTAGAAGCGGAATCAGTCCTAGAGAATTTATATACACAGCAGCCGGCCAGCTATATTTTTGCGTTTGAATCAAATGGAGATTGTTTTATAGGGGCCTCGCCGGAGCGCCTAATCAAGAAGCAAGGTGATGAAGTTTATTCAACCTGCTTGGCTGGTTCGATTTCCCGCGGGTCTTCAGAGGAAGAGGACCAGGCTTTAGGACAAACTCTTTTAGCTGATCAAAAAAATCTAATAGAACACGGGTATGTAGTCGAGATGATTAAGGAAGCACTGGAGCAATCGTGTAAAGAGGTTATTCTCCCAGATCACCCTCAACTAATGAAAATGCGGGATATTCAACACTTATATACACCGGTAATTGGAAAGTGCGGTGCCAACACTTCCCTTTTATTGCTTGTGGAGAAGCTTCATCCCACACCTGCACTTGGAGGACTTCCCAAAACTTCAGCCGTAGAAAAAATAAGAGCAGTAGAACAACTTGACCGAGGTTTATTTGGCGGCCCGCTTGGCTGGGTCGATTATCAGCAAAATGGTGAATTCGCCGTAGCTATTCGCTCCGGGCTCATTCAAGGAGATGAAGTTTCTTTGTTTGCCGGGTGCGGGGTGGTAGCGGATTCCCGCTCTGAAGAAGAATATTTAGAAACAAGTTTAAAGTTTAGACCAATGCTTCGGGCCCTTGGAGGAAGATAATTATGAATCATCAAGAATCATTAACGGCTTATATTGCAGCCTTTGTTTCAGAACTTGTATTAACGGGTATTACTGATGTAGTCGTCAGTCCGGGTTCTAGGTCAACTCCGATGGCTATGGTGATGGCAGAACACCCAGATTTAAAAGTTCATATCCATGTTGATGAGCGTTCAGCTGCTTTTTTTGGACTAGGTATGGCAAAAGCTAAAAACAAGCCAGTAGCGATTTTGTGCACATCCGGAACGGCAGCCGCTAATTATTTTCCAGCCATTGTGGAGGCAAAATATTCGCGTGTCCCTTTGCTTGTACTAACTGCTGACAGACCTCATGAATTACGAGAGGTGGGTGCACCGCAAGCAATTGATCAGCTTCATTTGTATGGCCATCAGGTAAAATGGTTTGCTGATATGGCGCTCCCGGAGAAAAGCAATGAGATGCTTCGCTATGCGAGAACGATTTGTGCAAGGGCAGCTGCGATTGCAACCCAAGCACCTGCCGGTCCCGTTCATTTGAACTTTCCTTTCCGTGAACCGCTCATTCCGAAAATAGACGAAAATCTCTTTGAGCTCTCCGAACGGCCCCAGGGGTATGTCAAGGTCAACAATGGGGATATAACGATAAGTGATGAAGAGTTCAAAGAAATTGCTAGTCAATTGACTGGAAAAGAAAAGGGGATCATTGTATGCGGTAATTTAGGGGATGAGAAATTTGTGGAAGCTGTCACTCAACTTGGAGCCCTTTTAAACTATCCAATTTTAGCGGACCCGTTATCACAATTACGAAGCGGATCCCATCAGTTTGAGAATGTTATTGAGGCTTACGATACCTTTTTAAGGAATGAAGATGCAAAGTCCTTCCTAAAGCCGGATGTTGTGTTAAGATTTGGGGCAATGCCAGTTTCGAAAGCGTTAACGATATTCTTAAAAGAAAATCACGATGCTGCTCAATTTGTAATTGATGGCGGAGGTGGCTGGCGCGATCCTTCGGCATTATCAACCAATATGATTTTTTGCAATGAAACGACTTTTTGTGAAAAAATATTAACCAAGAATTTGAGTGCTAATTCCTCTTCTGTATTTTTAGATGATTGGAGAAAAGTGAATCAACTTACAAAAGAAAATATGGCCGTTATCCGAGATGAAAAAGAATTGAGTGAAGGTAAGTTATTCTATCAATTAGCAGATATGCTTCCTGAAGAAGCTGCTCTTTTTGTCGGTAACAGTATGCCAATCCGTGATTTGGATAGTTTTTTCTTAAGCAATAATAAATCGATTAAGGTAATGGCAAATCGAGGGGCTAATGGAATCGATGGGACCGTTTCAACAGCCATCGGTGCCGCTGTTTATACAAAGTCCTTATATTTAGTGCTGGGAGATTTAACCTTTTTTCATGATTTAAATGGTTTGATTGCGGCCAAACTTTACGATATTGATATCCATATCATTCTCGTTAACAATAATGGGGGCGGAATCTTTTCTTTCCTTCCTCAGTCAGAGCATCCTAAACATTTTGAATTATTGTTTGGTACACCATTGAATATTAACTTTGAGCATGCTGTTAAAATGTTTAATGGACATTACACTAAAATCGCAAATTGGGACCAACTTGCAGACCTTTTAAAACAAAGCAACCAGCAAAAGGGTATCCATGTTTACGAGGTTGAAACAAATAGAGACAGAAATCGAGATGAACATCGTAAATTTTGGCGTTCTGTTTCCCAGGAAATATCAAATCTTGTCAATGGGGAGCAGAAATGATAGTGATTGTCGATGGGATTCGCTTTCATCTAGAGGTTACTGGTGAAGGTTTTCCGCTGGTCTTACTGCATGGCTTTACAGGAGATTCGTCTACCTGGGCATCGTTTTTTGATCGATGGGGCAGCCACTCGAGGTTAATAGTTCCTGATATTATTGGACATGGTCGAACGGAATCTCCTGAAGGGCTAAAGCATTATCAAATCGAAGCTATGGCACACAGCTTAAATACGATTTTGGATCAAATGGTTGTTGAACAAATAGACCTGCTTGGCTATTCTATGGGTGGCAGACTAGCTCTAACGTTTGCGATGATTTTCCCGAACCGTGTCCGTAAGCTGATCTTGGAAAGCTCTTCGCCTGGTCTTAAAACAGAAAGCGAAAGAGAATTTCGCCGTATGAACGATGCAAAACTTGCAAAGTTTATACTCGATGAGGGTGTGAAGTCGTTTGTTGATTATTGGGAGGATATCACCTTGTTTCAGACGATGAAGAGACTTCCTGCTTCAGTACAAAATAAAATAAGAGTACAGCGATTAAAGAATTCCCCCCAGGGGCTAGCCAATAGTTTACTTGGTATGGGTACAGGTTCTCAGCCATCATGGTGGAAAGAACTTGGCAGTTTAAGTTGTAAGGTCTTACTGCTCACAGGTGAGGAAGATTTAAAGTTTGGCCACATTGCAGAAGCTATGTCAGCCAGGATAAAAAATGCAAAATGGATGGTCGTTGAAAATAGTGGTCATGCAATTCATGTGGAAGAACCAGAAAAGTTTGGTACAATAGTAAGTGACTTTTTGTCAAATAAATTTTAAAGGAGGATTTCTTTTGACTGTAGAATGGGTTCCAGTTAAAAAATACGAAGAAATTCTATTTGAATCTTATAATGGGATTGCAAAAATTACCATCAACCGTCCACATGTACATAATGCTTTTACACCAAAGACTGTGATGGAATTAATTGATGCATTTGCTTATGCACGAGATGATTCAAGTATTGGTGTTATTGTATTAACAGGTGCTGGTGATAAAGCATTTTGTTCCGGTGGAGATCAAAAAGTAAGAGGCCATGGGGGATATGTAGGCGAAGACCAAATCCCACGCTTAAATGTTTTAGACCTGCAGCGCTTAATTCGGGTTATTCCAAAACCGGTAGTAGCGATGGTAAAAGGATATGCGATTGGCGGAGGTCACGTTTTACATATTGTATGTGATTTAACCATCGCAGCAGATAATGCTGTTTTTGGACAAACAGGTCCAAAAGTAGGAAGCTTTGATGCTGGATACGGCTCCGGTTATTTAGCAAGAATTGTCGGCCACAAAAAGGCTCGTGAAATTTGGTATCTATGCCGTCAATATAATGCCCAGGAAGCATTGGATATGGGCTTAGTCAACACCGTTGTTCCTTTAGAGCAAGTAGAAGAGGAAACCATCAAGTGGTGTGAAGAAATGCTGGAAAAAAGTCCAACGGCACTTCGTTTCTTAAAAGCAGGATTTAATGCCGATACGGATGGTCTTGCTGGTATTCAACAATTTGCCGGTGATGCTACTTTGCTATACTATACAACGGATGAAGCAAAAGAAGGCCGCGATGCCTTTAAAGAAAAACGGAAACCTGACTTTGGTCAATTCCCGCGTTTTCCTTGATCTTAAGATCTTTTCTGCAGCTTGATGGTATCCATCAGGCTGTTGTTTTTATATAAAGAAAAGAGGGTACAAGAATGCAAACGGAAACAATGCCTAACTTATTAATTAAGCGTGCACATTTAACGCCAAATCGAACCGCTATTTATTTTCAGGACCAAACGTTAACTTTTCATGATTTATATGAGCGTTCCTTGGAAGTAAGCGGAAGACTTCAAGCCCTTGGTATTCAAAAGGGAAACTTCGTGGGAATCTTATTAAAGAATCATTTGGACACGGTCACGATTTTATTTGCTTTACAACTATTAGGAGTCAAGGCAGTTATCTTTAATAATCGGCTGACCGCAGCTGAACTTATTTGGCAGTTAAAGGATTCAGAATCTGCCTTTCTTATTCTTGAAGATTCCTTTTCCGAGACAAAAAAAGAAGTTAGTCATCACTTGGGACAGTTGACTGCGATTACTAAGGCTCAACTATTTCAAATTGAACCAGAGGAACCAGTTATACAAGAAGAAATCAGTCTCACCGATATCTGTACGATCATGTATACATCTGGCACGACCGGAAACCCAAAAGGAGTGATCCAGACATATGGGAATCATTGGTGGAGCTCAACAGGTTCAGCCTTAAATCTCGGAGTAATGGAAAGTGATTGCTGGCTCTGTTCTGTTCCTCTTTTCCATATTAGTGGTTTTTCTATCTTAATGCGCAGTGTGATTTATGGGATGCCAATTGTTCTCCATGAAAACTTTGATGTGGAAAGAACCATTAAAGATATTTCGCTAAAACAGGTAACCATCATGTCAGTAGTAGGTACCATGCTTTCGCAAATTGTGGAGGCGTTAGATACTAGGCGTTTACCAGGCTATTTCAGGTGTATGCTGTTAGGAGGAGGTCCAGCGCCATTACCATTGTTAGAGGCATGTGTAAGTAAGGATATTCCCGTTTTCCAATCGTACGGAATGACAGAAACCTCCTCGCAAATCGTCACGCTTTCACCAGAAGACAGCTTACAAAAACTTGGCTCTGCCGGAAAACCGTTATTCCCTTCACAGCTAAAGATTGAGCTTGAAAATGGCAAAGCTGCGAAAGCAGGAACTGCTGGTGAAATTATCGTTAAAGGACCAAATGTTACTCCCGGCTATTTAAACCGTTCTGATGCTACTGAAGAAAAGATACGTCAGGGCTGGCTTTACACAGGGGATATCGGTTACTTGGATGAAGAGGGTTTTTTGTACGTAAAAGATCGGCGCAGTGACTTAATTATTTCCGGCGGGGAAAACATCTATCCTGCTGAAATTGAAGCTGTCTTACTGTCACATCCAGATGTATTGGATGCTGGAGTTACCGGAATCGAGGATAAAAAGTGGGGACAGGTGCCTGCAGCCTTTATTGTAAAAAAGCAAGGTACGAATCTATCTATTGAGGTGCTGCACCAATTTTTGATGGAACGGCTTGCAAAATATAAAGTGCCGAAGGCTGTTTATTTTACAGAACAGCTGCCAAGAAATGCCGCTAAAAAATTGCTGCGAAGAAAACTGAGAGAGTGGGTGTAAGGGAAATGAAAATCGCTCAGGCGGAGCTTTATATTATTCAAATGCCCTTAAAATCCCCATTTATCACGCACTTAGGTGCCGTTACTCACCGCGAAGGGATTATTGTAAAGATTATCGATCAAGACGGCCGCTCAGGGCTGGGCGAGGGGGTAGCCTTTTCAACCCCCTGGTATACAGAAGAGACCGTTACAACAAGTTTACATATAATAACGGATATATTAATCCCATTGCTAAAAAAATATCCAATCGAGCGGCCAGAGGAAGCAGCACAGCTTTTTAAATCAATTAGAAGAAATCATATGGCGAAGGCGGCCCTTGAAACAGCCTTATGGGATTTATATGCAAAACAACATTCGTCTCCCTTATCTGTTATCCTTGACGGTACCCGTTCCATAATTGCTTCAGGTGTTGTCGTTGCGACCAATTCTCCAGCCAATGCCATTAACCAGATAGAGCAGTATTTAGAAGAGGGATACCAACGAATTAAAGTGAAAATTAACCCCAAACAGGATTATTCTTTTTTAGCTGAAATCCGCAAGGAATATCCGCAACTTCCTATTATGGCAGATGCTAATTCTTCCTATACATTACAGGATATTGATCGGCTAAAGGCTTTAGATGAATTTAATCTGCTTATGATCGAGCAGCCGCTTGCCCAAGATGACATCATTGAACATGCTGTACTCCAAAAAGAAATAAGAACGCCCATTTGTCTGGATGAAAGTATTGTTAGTTTTGATGATGCAAAAAAGGCAATCGAACTGGGCAGTTGTCAGGTCATTAATATTAAAGTAGGCCGATTAGGCGGTCTATATGAAGCCAAGCAAATTCATGATTACTGCTTGGCCAAGCAAATTCCTGTCTGGTGCGGAGGGATGATCGAGTTTGGAATTTCCCGTGCCCATAATATTGCTCTGGCATCATTGCCAGGTTTTACGATTCCGGGAGATATATCTGCTTCGAATCGCTTTTGGGAGGAAGATATCATTTTACCGGAGGTACAAGTAGAAAATGGCTATATTAAGGTGCCAGCTGAACCAGGCATAGGGTTCAGCCTTAATGAAAAAAGACTGCAAGAAACGTTATTGTCTAAGAGAACTTTTCAATTTTAGAAAATAATAAAGGTGAATCAGGATGCCCTGGTTCACCTTTATTTGTCTTTTTTATGACAGCTCGGCAGGCTCAAATGTTTTACAATCGGTTTCTCTGCTATTATCAGCTGTTTCACCTGTATGACTAACAACATAGATTCGATCTGCACTACATCTATTTCCATTTGCCCAAAACGTACAATTATTTACCTCACATAACACATCTTTTGCCACTTTGTATCACTCCTTAATGGTTTGAGATACATCTATAGCATTTGATGATTACTCTTAAAACATGCCTGTAAGTAATCGGTATCATCTATTTGCGGGATTCAGTTAACTTTCTTCGTCTTAGGTATCGTTTATCATTCATAAACAAACTCCAAAAGTAAATAAAGCCCGGGAACAAAATGGCAAATCCAGCTACATAACTGAAAAAAACCGCACGGAAAGAATTAGGATCTGTAAAAGCCGAATGAATTGTTACTTCCGGATATACGATATACGGTAAGTGGGCTTTTCCGTAAACATAACTTGCCACTAAATATTGAGCGGTAATGGCTATTACTGCAACCCTAGGTCGCCCTTTTATGTTCTGTTTCCCGGAAGGAAAGAACAAACCTACCCCCCCGACAATAAAACAGCCTAGGGATAGAAAGAGAAGAGGAAGGTCATTCATCATTTTATTGAAAATCCACTCTGCTTCTTGTCTTAGGGTAAGCATAATCAGAAAAGCCATCAATAAAGAAATAGGACCAATAATGATGGCATCTCGCCGATAAACGTTATAGGCCTCATATTCCTCGGATGCCTTTGAATAATCCGCCAATAAAAGCGAGGAAAGAAAAAGTGTGCTTGTAATTGCAAATCCAAAGAAGGCATATTCATTTGGACTTGTGAAAAGTCCGGCTAAGTCCAACGTTTGCTTGTAGGTTGAAAAATCAACATATTTCCCATGAGTAATGGGTAAAACGCTAATCAGTAATCCAGGGATGATAATACCAGTTATACCGGATATATAGGTCAGCGGTTTCTCATATTCATCAGCTATGTGAGAAAAAACGAGAAAGGCACTTCTGATAGATAATAGTAATAAAATAAGACTTCCGGGAATAAGCAGAATCGTTCCAAGTGTGTAAGCCCCGTTGGGAAACATGCTGTATATGGCAACTACTAGTGCAACGATAAAGGTATTGGTCACCTCCCAAGTAGGAGAAAGGTAGCGGTTGGCAATATTTGTCGCTTTGGTTTTTTCTCGGTTAAGATAAACCATGGACCAAAACCCTGCACCAAAATCCATCGTAGCCATTACCGCATAAATGAAAACAAAGCCCCAGAGTACCGTTATTGCAAGATAGGCGTTCAACATAGTAGGATCACCTCGTTAAGAATTTGAACTAAACAGTGGAACTCCTTTTTGCTCCGCCCGATTGAGATCATCTTCCACCTTATTTTTCTTGAAATAATAACGCAGGACAAAGATGACTGATAAAGCTAAGATCATATATACGGCTGTAAACAATAGAAAGAGTACTCCCAGGTTTGTGGCAGTCGTCACCGAATCTTTTGTGGAGAGGACTCGATAAATCGTCCAGGGCTGCCTTCCTGTGCAGGCAAAAATCCAACCGAATTCAATACTTAGAACTGCAAGTGGACCTGAAGCTACATACAACCACATCAACCATTTTGGTAAATGCTCATTTTTAAAGACTTTCTTCCAAAATATCCCTAAAAACGCAATGAGGATAAGTAATGAGCCAATTCCAACCATTCCGTTAAATAGGGTATGGATAAACAACGGCGGCCATTCATCTTCTGGAAAATCATTTAGGCCTTTTACAACGGTATCAAAACGATTACCGGCCAAAAAGCTTAGCGCCCAGGGGACTTCAATTCCCCACTTTACTTCTTCTGTTTCCCTGTCAGTAAAGCCGCCTATTGTTAGTGGAGCATGGGATTGAGTTTCAAATAACCCTTCTGCAGCAGCAAGTTTTTCAGGCTGATGTTTATGAAGGCTTTGAGCGGTTTCATGTCCGTTTAGTGCAGTTAGTAATGAAAAAATCCCCCCGATTACAAGGCTTAACATTAGCGCTTTTCTATGAAATCGAAAGACTCTTGAAGAGAAATCAGATTTAAGCATTTTATAGGCAGAAACTGTCGCGACAACAAAAGCTCCGGTTGTATAGGCCGAAAATGCGACATGACCGGCATTGACAAAAAAACTCGGATTAAAGAATGCAACCCATGGGTGAACATCGACTATTTTACCATCCACAACCCTAAATCCTGCGGGTGTCCCCTCGAATGCATGAACATTTGTGATTAACACTGCAGAACCCATTGCACCGATTGCAACAAGAACTAAACTGGCAATCCTCATCCATGGGGCAATCCGTTCAGCTGCATAAACATAGATGGACATAAACAATGCCTCAATAAAAAAAGCATAAATTTCAATTTGAAAGGGAAGTGCCATCACAATTCCAATTACTTTCATGAATCCAGGCCATAACAAGGATAATTGGGTTCCTGCAATGGTACCGGTCGGTATCCCCACTCCTAATAGGATGGCAAAGGCTTTTGTCCATCTTTTAGCCATGACAACATACTCGATATCCTTTGTTTTTTGATAGATTATCTCTGCTGTCAAAATCATGAAAGGCAGTCCAACGCCAATCGTTGCAAAAATAATATGAAAACCCATTGTTGTTCCAAATAAACTCCTTGCAATCACTAAATCACTCATGCGGATCTCCCTTTCTTTTCAGACACGTATGTGTTTATTGTTTACAGGCAAGAGATTCCTATGTAATTTTTTCCAAAAAAAGATAAATTTAAAAAACAAAAAGAGACCTCCCAAAGAATAAGGAGGTCGAAAGTTAATGATTTAACGCTGTTTCCAATGTTTTTAGGTTAGCTTCCATGAGTGAAAAGTAGGTTTCTTTATTTTTAAGATTTTCTTTAGATAGAACGGCTAAATTATGAATATGGAGGGCTTTTGCCCCCATTTCCTTTTGGACAACCTTGCCAAGGTTTGACTGGACATTTTGTTCAAAAAGAACGTAGTGGATCCTCTCGTGCTCAGCAATAGAAATGATATTTTCAAGTTCTTTTTGCGTTGGCTCATTGGTTGTGGATAGGCCTGAGATACTAATTTGTTCCAGGCCGTAACGGCTTTCCCAATAGCCAAAGGCCGCATGTGTGACCATGATTTTTTTCTGTTTCGCAGTTGAAATGGTCTGTTCATATTGATTATTTAAATTATCTAGCTCAGCAGCTAGTTTATCATAATTTTTATTGAAAAGTTCTTTGTTTTGCGGCATTTTACCAACTAACTGATCACGAATGATCACTGCCATTTCTTTACAATAAACCGGATCTAGCCAAACATGGGGATTTACATTATTAGTACCGAGCTCTTCTCCTTCACCTGAGTGCGGATCCTTTGGCAGCTTAAGGTGAGCGGCCGTCGGTACTAGTTTAACATTTTCATTCTTTAGGGTGTCTTTTGCCTTTTCCACAAAACCCTCTAAGCCAAGACCAATATAGAAAAATAAGTCTGAATCTGCTAAATTCATCATATCTTTTTGAGATGGTTCAAAGGTATGCTCATCAGCCCCAGGCGGATATATCGTTTTTACGTTTACATATTTACCGCCTATTTGCTCTGAAAAATATTGCAATGGGAAAACAGTTGTATAGATCGTTAATTGATCTTTCTTTTCTTTCGATTGATTATTTCCATTCGTACAGCCAGACAGGATGAGGCTTAATGGCAATAAGAAAGAGAGAATCAGAATGAATTTTTTCATAGTTACTCCTTCAATAATATATTAAATCGGATTTATTACGATTTATTGTTTAAAAATTTTTAGAATTCTGAAAGAAAATAATACATAATACGGAACGATTCCGATTTCCATTAGTATCTTACAAAAAAAATAGCTTAATTGCAAGTATAATATTTGTTTCTTACAAGGCATATTATGTATGCTTAATATGAAAGGTGGAATTTAAATGAACAATACATCAATTTTAAACGACATTTTAGACTTCAATCAGAAATTTGTAGAGAATCATGAATACGAGAAGTATGAAACAACCAAATTCCCAAACAAAAAGATGGTCATCCTTACTTGTATGGATACCAGACTATTAGAGCTTCTGCCGAAAGCATTAAATTTGGGGAATGGGGATGCCAAGATCATTAAGGACGCTGGAGCACTGGTGTCACATCCGTTTGGAAGTGTCATGCGCAGTATTTTAGTTGCTTTATACCAACTAAAAGCGCAGGAAGTTTTGGTAGTTGCCCATTACGATTGTGGTATGAGCGGGATGAAGGCGGAACCGGTGATTGAGAATATGAAAGAAAGAGGAATTTCTGAAGAAACGCTGAGCACCCTTACATACTCTGGGATTGATATTAAGCAGTGGCTGCAAGGTTTTGAAAGTGTAACCGACAGCGTCAAGCACAGTGTTGATATGATTAAAAATCATCCATTATTACCTAAGGATGTTCCTGTTCATGGTCTAGTTATTGATCCTAAAACAGGCAAGCTCGATTTAATTGTCGATGGATATCAAAACTAATTTTGTTTTTTCTCCGGAACAGGATCAACGCCCCCTGGATGAAAGGGATGGCATTTTGAAATCCGCTTAATGGTCAGCCAGCCGCCTTTAATTGCCCCAAAGCGTTGAATGGCTTCTAGTCCATAGTGGGAACATGTAGGATAAAATCTGCATGAAGGCGGTTTGATCGGAGAAATGACTATTTGGTAAAAACGAATGAGCAAAATAAAGAATTTCTTCAGCATGGATTTTTCTCCTTTTAATACAGGATTCATACTTACAACATACCATAAATAGTAATAATCGTCTAAATTGCTAAATGTAACTAAGGTGATGTATTTAGTCGGGTTTTATAGTATGATAAAGAGAGATTACACAAAGGAGTGAATAACGTGCCTTCAGTTGAAAGCTTTGATCTAGACCATAATGCTGTTAAAGCCCCATATGTTAGACATTGCGGTGTTCATAAAGTGGGCAGTGACGGTGTTGTTAATAAATATGATATCCGTTTTTGTCAGCCAAATAAACAGGCAATGAAACCAGATGCCATCCATACATTAGAGCATTTGCTTGCCTTTAATATTCGCAAGCATTCCGAAAAGTATGACCATTTTGATATTATTGATATTTCGCCAATGGGCTGCCAAACGGGCTATTATTTGGTGGTTAGCGGGGAACCAACGGTCGAGGAAATCATCGACTTGTTAGAAGATACGATGAAAGATGCAGTTGAAATTATTGAGGTTCCTGCTGCAAATGAACGACAATGCGGCCAGGCTAAACTGCATGATTTAGAAGGAGCCAAACAGTTAATGCGCTTTTGGCTTGAACACAGTAAAGAAGACTTAAAACAGGTCTTTGCTTAAAACGAAAAAATTCCTATTCAATTGCGAATAGGAATTTTTTAGCGTTTATCCTGATTTTCATTTGATTGATTCAGTTTTTCTTCTTGATCTTTATATGGGTTATCTTCTAAAGAGTCAACCGTATGTTTATAAGAATATGCTTTAGAAGTAGTTGTAACTGCCAGCAGCAAAACAACTATAACAATAATAATACCTACCACTAAAACCGTATACATAATTTATTTCCTCCCTTTCTTCACATTGTATCATGAAAAAAGAAGAAATTTCTGAAAAAAACAAGAAAAAGGAAGCTGGATCAGCTTCCAATTTGTCAGGTGTTATGTAAATCAATGTATATTCCTAGGATAATAAGTATGTGAACGATGCTGGCCGTATTCTTCTTGAGCAAACTTGCCTTTTAAGCTTTCAATCAGATAGAGTCCCATTAAATCATATAGTTCTTGTTTATCCATCTCTTGAATTAAGGCGAGCAAATCCTCATGTGACATCTCTTCTAAAAAAGCGAATGTCAGCATATCAATGTCCTCTTCATCACCGGTTAGCTTGTTCCGATACATAGCATATAATTCATCGACTAATTTCATTATTCCACCCCCTGGTTAAACTTTGGATTGTATGACCACAAAATGAATTCACTCTACTTATTGGATACCCATAAACGAATAAAATCATCCCTGCCTTTCGATTTATGAATTAACTGAAAAATCTGTTTTCTTAGTTGTATGTTTATTATATAGGATAGATCGCTAAAAAATGAGTCGAAATGTGAAAAAGAATAAAATTTCTCTATTTGTACATTACTAAACAGTAAAAGGGGTTGAAGTAATGGATGAACAGAAGAAAACCTACTTCATTGATGTAGGAACCGGTCAAATATCCACTAATGCTTCAAGTTCCACTTGGAGCTATAAAATTCAAGCAACTGATGAAGAAGTTACACAGCTGAGAGAACTGTTTAGTCAAAACTATTCCACAGAGTGGAAGAACTTCTTTAGAGCCCACGTCCCTTTTGTTCAATACCATTATGACAGGGAAAATGACCAATATGATAGCACGATCCAACAGGTATATGGTATGTTGTATCAACTCGGTGACCAAGAGGCAAAAAACCATATTGAAAGCATGAACATTTTACCTAAAAATCAGTAATCCTGTGAGGAGAATCCAAAAGTTTAAGGATTCTCCTTTTTTCTATATAATTATACCATTAAGAATATATGGGGCGGATAAAGAATGAATAAGTTTCTCGACTGCAACGGAAATACGATTGAACTTAGATTTGGTCATAATGCCTTTAATATGAAGCCTAAGCATGTTTTGGTGATTTGTCAATTTGAAAATAGCTGGTTTTTAACACATCATAAACTTCGAGGTTTGGAATTCCCTGGCGGAAAAGTAGAAAATGGAGAAACCCTGGAAGAGGCTGCAAGAAGGGAGACCTTTGAAGAGACTGGGGCGGTTCTCGGAGACCTGCAAGCTATCGCTGAATACAAAGTGAATGACACAGCGGGGGCTTTCGTGAAAGCTGTTTTTTGGGGAAAGGTGGAAAGAGTGAAGCAAACCAATGCCTATTATGAAACAAATGGGCCTGTTTCTGTCAAAGGAGATATATTGGCGCTTCGCTTTGCAGATGAGTACAGCTTTATCATGAAAGATCAAGTAATTGGGGAATGCATTAAATATATCAAGCAGCTTAAAAAATAGAAGAAAATAGCAGTAGGTTTTTTCCCCTGCTATTCTTTAATTAATCTTTTTTCTAATAGTTCTACGAGCTGATACATAATTGTAGCAAATACGGCGATAATCAATAGGGATAAGAATACAAGCGTGAAATTAAATACTTGGAAGCCATAAATAATTAAATATCCGAGTCCTTTCGTAGAGACAAGAAATTCGCCCACTATTACCCCAACCCATGAGAGGCCAACATTAACCTTTAAGGTCGAAATAATCGCTGGGAAGCTGGCCGGCAAGATCGCTTCTTTAAAACATTGAACGCGGGTAGCTCCAAACGTTTGAAGGACCTTTAGATAGTTGTGGTCCACTTCTTTGAAGGATGTATACACAACAAGCGCTGTAATAATAACTGAAATGATGACTCCATTAGCGATAATGGAGGTGTATCCCGGACTAAGGGCAACAATGATGACAGGTCCTAAGGCGACTTTAGGCATTGCATTAAAAATGACGAGGTAAGGGTCAAGTATTTTGGAAATCATGGGAGACCACCAGAGTAAGGCTGCTATTATAACACCCAGCAGGGTACTGACAAGAAATCCAATGATTGTTTCCATTAAAGTGGCACCTAAATTCGTCAGTAATGAGCCATCTTGAATTTTCTCCAAACATAGGGTCCATATTTTAGATGGAGAGCTAAACAGGAGTGGGTCAATCCACTGCATCCGGCTTAAAAACTCCCAACTCAAAAACAAGAGCAGGAAAATAATCAGTTGATAAAAACGAACCCACCTTTTTTCCGTTGTTAAGGACCTGAGATATTTTTTATGGAGGAGTTCAACATTATACTTTTCTTGGCTCAAGAGACTCCAACTCCTTCCATATCGATTGGAAAATTGCTTGAAATGCTTCGTGGTTTCTCGCTTCAAACGGAGACAGCTTCTTTAGATCTTCCGGCATATCAAAGGTTTTGTGAATTTTTCCAGGCTTCGCTGAGAATAAAAAGATTCGGTCGCTCATCGCAATGGCTTCTCCAATATCGTGCGTTACAAGGATAGCTGTTTTTCCGAACTCATCCAAGGTACGGGAAACTAAATCTTCAAGCTTAAGCTTGGTTTGATAATCGAGCGCAGAAAATGGCTCGTCTAGCATCAGTAGCTTCGGCTCTGTCGCAAGGGTTCGAACCAGGGCTGCCCGCTGCCTCATCCCGCCTGATAGTTGCTTTGGAAGCTGTTTCTCGACACCCTTTACACCTATTTGGCTTAATAAGCTGAGGGCAGCCGATCTGGTTTGTTCATTTAGCATTTTAGATAATTTAAGGCCTATTAGTATATTTTCTTCAATCGTTTTCCAAGGAAACAAATAATCCTGCTGAAGCATGTAGCCAATCTTATTTTTAGAGGTAGAAACCGGCTTGTTTTCTAACAGAACAGTTCCTTGAGTTGGTTTTAGTAAGCTGGAAATGATTGAGAGCAGAGTAGTCTTACCACAGCCACTAGGGCCGAGGAAGGAGACAAACTCTCCCTCCTCAACAGTGAGTGAAACATTGGAGAGGGCCGTGGTGGCAGAGGCTTTTGTTAAATAAGTATGATGAATCTCTTGAACTTCTAAAAAGCTCATCAAAAACGGCCTCCCTTTCCTATTTTTTGGTGACTTTATCAGCAAACTTCGTATTCACGAGTGTTTTATGGTCAACTTCTTTTGGAAGCTCACCGGCTTCTTTCATGATGTTCTGAAGATTGTTCCACTCTTCTTCGTCCAATATTGGGTCTGTTGCAAAAGATCCTTGGTTTTTGTAGCGCTCTACGACCGTTGTCATGATAGCTAAATCAGTATCTGGAAAATAGGCCGCAACCGTTTTGGCGATTTCCTCAGCGCTATGAGTTTGCACCCACTGCTGTGCCTTATAGATCGCTCTAGTGAATTTTTCCACAGTATCACTATTTTCTTTTAAATAGCTTTGTTTGGCCATAAAAGTGGTATAAGGGACATGACCGGATTCCTTACCGAAGGAAGCGACAATATAGCCTTTTCCTTGTTTTTCAAAGATACTTGCTGTTGGTTCAAACAACTGTACAAATTCGCCTGTTCCAGAAGCAAAAGCGTTCGCTATATTCGCATAATCAACATTCTGAATGAGGTTTAGGTCTTTATGCGGGTCGATACCATGGTTCTTTAAGACAAACTCTCCCACCATTTGCGGCATACCGCCTTTACGCTGACCAAGGAATGTTTTCCCTTTTAACATATCCCATGAAAAATGGTCTATTTTATTTCTTGCTACAAGGAACGTACCATCTGTTTGCGTAAGCTGAGCAAAATTGATAACCGGATCATTAGAGCCTTGAGCATAAACATAAATCGATGTTTCCGAACCGACAAGTGCAATGTCCGCCCCTCCAGAAAGTAAGGTAGTCATGGTCTTATCGCCTCCGGGAGTAGTCGTAAGGGTAACATCTAATCCCTCGTCTTTGAAGAACCCTTTGGCAAGTGCAACATATTGCGGGGCATAGAAAATGGACCGAGTCACTTCCGCAATCCGAACCTTTTCTAATTTCTTGGTTTTGGTCTCGGAAGCATTGTTACAAGCGGCCAATGAAATCATAAGTACACTAATGAGAAGTAAGGAGAAACTTAATTTCATCCACTTTTTCATATTGAACCTCCTTTAATACCCTTTTCATAAATCTGGGCTAATTGCCTAAGATATCGTATGTAGGGTGAAAAAATGTGTGAATGCCCAGTGATAATTAATTTTTTAAAAAATATAAGGATGGACGACAGATGGACAAAAATAATGGCAGGATCCTAGAAATGATTCGTTTTCCCTCTCCGAATCCAAATGTTGAATTAAAAGTGATTACGTATCTCTCAAATGGATTAAAAGTGAAGGGGATGCTGGCTATGCCCATACAGGAAGGAAACCTGGACGGTTTTCTTTATTTACGGGGCGGGATTAAAAATGTCGGTAAAGTCAGACCGGCAAGGATTGCTCAGTTTGCCTCAGAAGGATTTATTGTTTTTGCTCCTTATTACCGCGGCAACCAAGGGGGAGAGGGAAATGAAGATTTTGCAGGAGAAGACAGAGAAGATGCATATGCTGCCTATCAGGTATTGAAATCACTTCCCAAGGTTCAGGATATTCATATCTTTGGCTTTTCACGCGGAGGGGTGATGGCGTTATGGGCAGGTATTCAATTTCCAGAAGCAGCTTCAATCGTTACCTGGGGAGGTGTCAGTGATATGACCCTTACCTATCATGAAAGAAAAGATTTACGGAGAATGATGAAAAGAGTTATTGGTGGTACGCCTGATAAGTATCCGGAACGATATAAAGAAAGAACAGCCCTATACGAACTTGAAAAAATGGAAGCCCCAATCCTTATTATTCATGGAGTTAAGGATCAAAATGTGACAGTTGAGCACGCTCACCGTCTCGAGAAAAGGTTAAGATCATTAGATAAACCAGTAGAGTGCTGGTACTTTGAAGAGTATACCCACTATTTTCCTCCAGCAGTAAACAGAAAAGTGGTCCATGATTTATCAAAGTGGATGAAAAATCATTCTAAAAGATGATAAAATAAAAGTAATATAAATGGAGGAGCGGATATGTATGGGTATGCCTCTTGAAATGAATACAATGATTGTGACGAAGGGCAGGGAGCAAAGGATAGAGGAAAATCTTTTCGAGTTAGTGAAAGAAGGTTATAGACTTTATCCTATTGAAATACCGATTGATGTCAAAAAAACAATCGAGTGTGACTCAAGTGGAACGGGGCTAATTAAAAAAGTGGAATGGCAAAGAAACACCACAACCGTAACCTATCAATTAGTATCCTTAAATTCTACGAATTAACCGTGAAGATTTTACTTCAAATTGAAAAATTGAAGGAAGCCCATATCGTCATGGATATGGGCTTCCTTAGCTTAGACTATTGTAATGGTCCGCCAAGTTCCTCAATTTCTTCCTGAACCTGGCTAAACTTTTTGAAGTTTTCACGGAATTTTGCAGCTAGTTCCTTTGCTTTTTTCTCATAGGTCTGCGGATCTGCCCACGTTTTATTCGGCTGCAGCACCTCATCTGGAACCCCCGCAACATGAACTGGTATATTTAGTCCAAATATGTTATCTCTTACAGTTTCAACATGGTTTAGTTCTCCCTCTAGAGCTGCTTGAACCATTGCCCGGGTGTAGGATAACTTCATTCTATTCCCAGTTCCATATTCTCCGCCCGTCCAGCCGGTATTCACTAAAAAGACATTCACGTTATGCTCTAGAATTTTTTCGCCAAGCATTTCTGCATAACGTGTCGCTGGAAGAGGAAGGAAGGGTGCACCAAAGCATGTGGAGAAAGTCGCTTCCGGAGATGTAACTCCGCGTTCCGTTCCGGCAAGCTTAGACGTATAACCACTTAAAAAGTGGTACATGGCTTGTTCCTTTGTTAATTTTGCGATTGGCGGCAATACTCCAAACGCATCTGCCGTTAAAAAGACAATTGTATTAGGATGACCAGCAACACTTGGCTGGATGATATTGTCAATTGCCTCCATCGGATAGGCAGCCCTTGTATTTTCCGTCAAGGTACCATCATCGTAATCAGGAATCCTTGACTCCAAATTCAGGATCACGTTTTCCAGAACCGTCCCAAATCGAATCGCATCAAAAATTTGCGGCTCTTTTTCACGAGAAAGATTAATACACTTTGCATAACAGCCGCCCTCAATATTAAAGACCCCATTTGATGACCAGCCATGTTCATCATCCCCTATTAGCCGGCGATTTGGATCCGCTGAAAGAGTGGTCTTGCCTGTTCCTGATAATCCAAAGAATAGAGCCACATCACCTTCAATGCCAACATTAGCTGAACAATGCATCGAGAAAATATTATTTTCAGGCAGTAAGTAATTCATAACAGAAAAAATCGACTTTTTCATTTCCCCAGCATATTCCGTACCGCCGATCAGTACAATTCTTCGTTCAAGAGAGATGATAATAAAGGTTTCAGAATTTGTTCCATCGATCACTGGGTCCGCTTTAAAATTTGGAGCAGAAATGACTGTGAACCCTGGATCATGTGTTAACAATTCTTCTTCTGTTGGACGAATAAATAACTGTTGTACAAATAGATTATGCCAGGCGTATTCATTAATGACTTGAATAGGCAGCCGGGACTTTTTGTCCGCTCCTGCAAACCCTTTGAATACAAAGATCTCACTTTGTAGTCTTAAGTAATCAAGTACTTTTTGATACAGATTCGTAAAAGCTTCCTCAGATATAGGCTGATTGGTTGAGCCCCACGCAATTTTATTCTTGGTAGACTCTTCCATCACAATGAATTTATCCTGTGGTGAACGTCCTGTATATTTGCCGGTGGAAACACTGACAGCGCCGGTAGAGGTCAGTGTTCCTTCATTTCTTCTTAAAACCTTTTCAACTAATTGCGGGACGGATAGCTGTACCTGGACATGACTTTGTTGTAACAATTGTTTTAATTCAGTTGGAATATGAACAGAATTCATTTACTGAAACCTTCCTTTACTAGGATTATTTGTTAAATAGTATAACACATTTATTTTAATAGTCTATACTAATGAAAGAAATTATGTGAATATTTAAGAATTTATTCGTGCGGAGGGACAAAAGCTTGGATTAGTCTCCAATAAAGAAAATATTCATTTTTAAAGTTACAATTTTCTCTTTTTGAAAAAACTTGATACAAATTCATTGACATTGTTTGAAGGAGTAGGTTATGATTTAGCCTTGAACGGATACTCTCTTATCCCGAGCTGGTGGAGGGACAGGCCCTATGAAACCCAGCAACCTGCAAACGAATAATCGGACTCCAATTGAATCCGTTATTTCGGGCAAAGGTGCTAAACCTGAAGCAAGGCTTGACCTTGGACGATAAGAGTGAAAGGCACGCAAAACTTTTGCTATTAACCTTTCCTCATTATGATGGAAAGGTTTTTTGTTGTATTTACGTGCTATGTTACATAATTGTACTTTTTATTCCATCGTATAAACTTTAAGGGGAGTATACTAAAATAGAATTTTGTCTGGGGCCAAGCACCAAGGCACTTTTTCATTTCTATAATAATAATCCCATGTTTATTTCATACTACTAAGGGAATGAGTTCCGTATCAACTCGAGGTTAAACGGCAGGTATACATAAAACCCAAACAGCTAACCTCACTTAATTCCATAATAAGGAGGAATTCAGATGTCAACAAAACGTCGTTTGTTTACTTCTGAATCAGTAACTGAAGGTCATCCTGACAAGATTTGTGACCAAATTTCTGATTCCATTTTAGATGCAATACTAGCTAAGGATGCTAATGCTCGTGTTGCCGCTGAAACTTCAGTAACAACAGGACTAGTTTTAGTAGCAGGAGAAATCACCACATCAACATATGTAGATATTCCAAAGATCGTCCGTGAAACGATTAAAGGTATCGGTTATAATCGTGCAAAATATGGTTTTGACTCGGAGACTTGTGCGGTCTTAACTTCGATTGATGAACAATCTCCTGATATTGCGATGGGTGTTGACCAAGCCCTTGAAGCTCGTGAAGGTCAAATGTCAGAGGAGCAAATTGAAGCGATTGGTGCAGGAGACCAAGGTTTAATGTTTGGTTTTGCTTGTAATGAAACAAAAGAGCTAATGCCTCTTCCGATTTCACTGGCGCATAAACTTGCACGCCGTTTAACGGAGGTACGGAAAGAGGATATCCTTCCTTATCTGCGTCCTGATGGAAAAACACAAGTCACGGTGGAATATGATGAGAATGATAAACCAGTCCGAATTGATACGATTGTCATTTCTACACAGCACCACCCAGAAATTGCATTAGAGCAAATTCAGCGAAACGTGAAAGAATATGTCATCAATCCTGTTGTTCCAAAGGAACTCATTGATGAAAACACAAAATATTTTATTAACCCAACTGGCCGTTTCGTTATCGGCGGACCGCAGGGTGATGCAGGTTTAACAGGCCGTAAAATCATCGTTGATACCTACGGCGGATATGCTCGTCATGGCGGTGGGGCATTCTCCGGCAAGGATCCTACAAAGGTAGACCGTTCAGCTGCCTATGCTGCGCGCTATGTGGCTAAAAATATCGTGGCGGCAGGACTGGCAGATAAGGTTGAGGTTCAGCTTGCCTATGCAATTGGTGTAGCAAGACCGGTTTCCATCTCAATTGATACGTTTGGAACCGGCCAAATAAATGAAGAGCAATTAGTTGATTTAGTAGAAGAAAACTTTGACCTTCGTCCAGCAGGTATCATTAAAATGCTCGACCTTCGCCGCCCAATCTACAAGAAAACAGCTGCTTACGGCCACTTTGGACGTACAGATGTTGATCTTCCGTGGGAGCGAACTGACAAAGCAGAAGCGTTACGCCAGCAGGCGAATCTATAATTCAGAAGGAGTTGCATCTAAATATGTAACTCCTTTTTTTATTCTCGTCATAAAAATGATTTTGTACTTATGTTTAGGTAGGTACAAAGAAGTGAAAAATGAAGGATATCTTGGCGATAAAGATGAAACATGATAAACTTTGGTGATTGCGGATTTGTCCGCAGTCAATGGACACTATACCGAGAAAGAGAGATTCCCACGGGTGTTTTAAATTTTCCTGATGTTCACAGTGCCATTTTTTTTATAATAGTGGTAGTATAAGAGAGATGTTTTTTAGAAGACGTTTAATATGAATTGGAGTAGGTGAGGTACATAATGTGTGGTTTTATCGGTTGTGTACACGACAAAACACAAAACTTTAGTGATGAACAAAAACAACTATTTAAAAATATGAATGATTTAATAACCCATCGCGGGCCGGATGATGATGGTTTTTATTACGATGACCATATTCAATTTGGCTTCCGACGTTTGAGCATTATTGATATCGAAAGCGGGCATCAGCCGCTAACGTATGAAAACGAGCGTTATTGGATTATTTTTAATGGTGAAATTTATAACTATGTTGAACTTCGTGAAGAGTTATTGAAAGAAGGACTATCATTTGCCACAAGTTCCGATACAGAAGTAATCATTGCTCTGTATAGCCATTTAAAAGAAAAAGCGGTTGAAAAACTGCGCGGAATGTTCGCGTTCGTCATCTGGGATAAGCAGGAACAAACCCTTTATGGTGCACGTGACCCGTTCGGAATTAAACCTTTCTTTTATATGGAGGATGGTGAAAGAACCTTTTTTGCATCTGAGAAAAAGAGCATTTTGCTGGCTTTAGAGAATGATGTCCTCAACTATGATGCCTTACAGCATTACCTAACTTATCAATTCGTTCCTGAACCTGATACGCTTTCAGAGGGAATTAAAAAGTTAGAGCCAGGCCATTATTTTACAAAAAAAATCGGCTCTCCAATGGAAATGAAAAAGTATTGGAAGGCTCATTTTCAGCCTGTTCAGAAATCAGAAGCTGATTTTATTAAGGAAATTCGCAATGTATTATTTGATTCGGTAGAGAAGCATATGCGCAGTGACGTTCCGGTAGGCTCGTTCCTTTCAGGCGGAATCGATTCATCTATTATTGCTTCGATTGCAAAAGAATTTCATCCCGCTATTAAGACTTTCTCAGTTGGCTTTGAACATAATGGTTTCAGTGAAATTGATGTGGCTAAAGAAACAGCTGAGAAGCTTGAGGTTGAAAATATCAGTTACATTATTACACCTGAAGAGTATATGAATGAAATTCCTAAAATCATGTGGCATATGGATGATCCTCTTGCCGACCCTGCCTGTGTTCCTCTTTATTTTGTCGCAAGGGAAGCTCGTAAACATGTAACGGTTGTTCTATCGGGAGAAGGTGCCGATGAATTATTTGGCGGTTACAATATCTATCGTGAGCCACAGTCATTAGAGGTATTTAATAAAATCCCAAGAGCCGGGAAAGTTTTATTAAAAGGTATTGCCGGGATGATGCCTGAAGGAATGAGAGGTAAAAGCTTTATTGAGCGCGGCGTTACGCCAATGGAAGAGCGTTACATCGGCAATGCCAAGATGTTCACTGAAGCTGAAAAACGTGATGTATTAAATGTTTACCGTGAAGGTTTAAACTATATGGATGTAACCAAGCCGCTTTACCAAGAATCAAGAGGTTATGACCCAGTTGACCGGATGCAGTATATTGATATCCATACCTGGATGCGCGGAGATATTTTGCTGAAAGCGGATCGGGTGACAATGGCTCACTCACTTGAGCTTCGGGTACCATTTTTAGATAAAGAAGTGTTTGAGGTGGCTTCGAAAATTCCAACCAGCTTAAAAACAGCCAATGGTACAACCAAATATATTTTACGTAAAGCAGCTGAAGGTGTAGTGCCTGAACATGTTCTAAGTCGTAAAAAGTTAGGATTCCCAGTTCCGATTCGTCATTGGTTGAAAAACGAAATGAATGAATGGGCCAAAAATATCATCCGTCAAAGCAACACGGATCATCTAATCAATAAATCATATGTTTTGGGCTTATTGGAAGACCATTGCCAAGGCAAAGCGGATAACAGCCGTAAAATCTGGACCGTTCTGATGTTCATGGTTTGGCATCAAGTTTATGTAGAGAATGTTTATTCTTTCCAACGCGATTATGCTTTACAAAAAGAATTGCAAACATTGAAGCACTAAGAGCAAATGAGGCGCCCGCGAACCGCTCGCGCCTGAAGCGGAAATCAACAGACTAGTTTAATGTATAAAAAAGTGGGTGCCCCCAAAAGTTATACTTTTGGGACACCCACTTTTGTTTTTATGACTGAAGTGACTTATAATATTGCCCTTTCTCAGCATATTCTGTATAAATCCGTTCCATATCTTTTTTGTCTTCGGGTGTTAATTCTCTAATAACTTTTGCTGGTCTGCCAAATGCTAAGGTATTAGGGGGGATTTTTTTTCCTTGCGGTACAAGACTTCCAGCACCAATAAAGGCACCTTCCCCTATCTCTGCTTGATCGAGAATAATTGATCCCATGCCAACTAATGCTCTTTTTCTTACGATGCAGCTATGAAGAATGACTTGATGACCGATTGTTACTTCATCTTCTAAAATTAGCGGGTTATTAGGGCTTTGGTGTAAGATAGAGTTATCCTGAATATTAACTTTATTCCCAATTCTCGTTGGGGCAACATCGCCTCGGATCACAGAATTAAACCAGACACTGGACTGTTCGCCAATTTCTACATCACCTGTGATCGTGACATAATCGGCAATAAAGGCAGTTTTAGCAATTAACGGGTATTTATCTTTAAAGGGGTATATCAAATGGGTTCGCTCCTTTGTAATTGATAAGTATATTTTAGCGAAAATAATAAGTGGTTTTCAAAAAATAAATCTGGTATAACAAATAAGTCTAAACTCACAAAGTTTTGAACAAACAAGCATATCTTTTTCTAGGGGGACGAAAAATGTGGAAATGGGAAGCTGAAGGGGAGGCAAAAGCGGTAATTGTAATCGTCCATGGTGCAATGGAACACCATGGCAGATACGGATGGCTGATTGAAATGTGGCGTTTAGCTGGTTTTCATGTCATCATGGGCGACCTTCCGGGGCAAGGGATGACAACAAGGTCCGGCCGCGGCCATATCGATTCCTTTGATGAATATATTGTGGAGGTAAAGGACTGGGTGCAAGCCGCCTATCGATATAACCTCCCCGTGTTTCTATTAGGCCACAGTATGGGTGGATTGATTTCTATTCGTTTATTACAGGAAGAACAACTGAATGTCGCCGGCGTGATTCTTTCTTCTCCATGTCTGGGACTGGTTCAAGCGCCATCCAAATTTTTAAATGCCCTCTCGCATGTGATTAACGTGGTTTATCCATCTCTTAGAATGAATTCAGGTTTGTCGGTGGAGATGGCTACAAGAAACGAAGATGTGCGAGAAGCGGATTCAAATGATACACTTTACGTGACAAAAGTTTCGATTCGCTGGTATCGTGAACTTGTTGGAGCGATAAAAGAAGCATTCGTGAATTTGGAAGATACACAGGATCTCCCCATGCTCGTCATGCAGGCCGGGGACGATAAAATTGTTAATAAAGCTACCGTGAAGGAGTGGTTTAACCATGTTCCATTATCGGAGAAAAGGTTTAAGGAGTGGCAGAAGTGCTACCATGAAATTTTTAATGAACCGGAGCGGGAAGAGGTATTTGAATACGCTAAAGATTTTGTTTTTAGCCAATTAAAAGCAATTGGTTATATTGTATAAGAAAGGTAGATGTTTTCCATGATGCCAATCACCCTTATGTCTAGGGTCTATCGCAAAATCATTCCTGCTGTCCATCAGGAATTGGCTTATTGGAAAAGCCGGGCTGAAAATATTCCTAACCAAGAATTAAGAAATCAGGCTCTCGCGAGTATCGAACATAAAACCTTCCATTGTGAAGGCGGGGGCATACTTGCTCTTACAGCCAATGAAGATTATCAAAAAGCGGTAAAATTTATTGTCGCTTATCAAACTATCAGTGATTACTTGGATAATCTTTGTGATCGGAGTACCTCACTCGATCCTGCCGATTTTGCAGCCCTCCATGAGTCTATGTCAGATGCCCTTGTATTGCAGGCAGAAGAGAAAAATTATTATCGGCTCCGAGATGACCAGGATGACGCTGGATATTTACATGATTTATCTGAGACATGCCGTACTGTTTTAAGGGAGTTAGACAACTATGCTTTAATCAAAGATTATCTTCTAGAACTTTGCCAATATTATTGTGATTTGCAAATCCACAAACATGTAGTCAAGGATGAGCGCGTACCTCGCTTGAAAAAATGGTTTAATCGTTACCAAGACAATCTGCCCGATATGGAATGGTACGAATTCTCGGCCTGTTCTGGTTCCACATTAGGAATTTTTTGTTTAGTATCCTATGCGCTGCGTGAGGATTTTAAATTAGAAGATGCCATCAATATTCGCAAGGGTTACTTTCCTTATATTCAGGGCTTACATATCCTTTTAGATTACTTTATTGACCAAGAGGAAGACATGATTGGCGGGGACTTAAATTTCTGCGCTTATTATAATAGTGAAGAGACTCTTTTTAAGCGTTTAAAGCATTTCGTAATAGAGGCGGACCGCCACACAGAATTCCTGCCTCATAAAAAATTTCATCAACTCATTAATCGTGGTTTGTTAGGAATTTATTTATCAGATGCAAAGGTTCGTAAACAGAAAAATGTCCGTAAATTGGCGAGAGGGATTATAAAATCAGGTGGATGGATCAGTTATTTCTTTTATTACAATGGACTTGCTTACCGGTCCCTGCAAAAAACGGTCCCTGCAATTGTAACAAGGTCGGTGACAAAATAAAACCAGGCGAGGGTGCCTGGTTTTATCTTTTTTCAATTGCAATAATAAATGGCGGGTTATTTTGTTGGTTAACAAACTGATACTGAAGAACGTGGGCTTTTTTTTGATCCAGTCCTTGACAGTATTTCAATAAATGGTCCCGTTCCACTGCACCTTGTTCATGACCATGGTAAATGACCAGGACGATGGTCCCCTCTGCAGCCATTATTTCTAATAATTGTTCAATTGCCGAAATGGTTGTTTCTGAACGAGTTACAATGTTCTTATCGCCGCCAGGCAAATAACCGAGATTAAAAATTGCCCCGGTTATGTTTCCATGAGCATCCTTGGGGATTTTCGCAAAAATTTGTTCGTGGCCTTCATGAAAAATGGTAACCCTTTCTATCAGGTTATGTCCGATTAAGCGTTCCTTCGTAGCGCTAATTGCTTCTTGTTGGACATCAAACCCAAAAACTTGCCCGTATTCTCCAACCAATTCTGCTAAAAATACGGTATCATGCCCATTCCCTAAAGTAGCATCGACTACCATATCACCCGGCTTGACAGCCTTTTTAAGTAAACTTTTTGCAAACGGAAGAATGCGCTCCATTTTCACGGTTAATTCCCCGCATTCTCTTGGAAATACTTTCCTTGCCAACTGTTTCTTCTCTTTAATTCTGCATCGATGGAATTTAGTACTTCCCACTTATTGACGCTCCACATTGGTCCAACCATTAAATCAATCGGACCGTCTCCTGTTATCCGATGAACAATCATTTCCGGCGGTAAAATTTCTAATTGGTCACATACTAAATTTATATAATTCTCTTGGGTAAGAAATTCGAGCATACCCTTTTCATATTGTTTCACCATTGGAGTGCCTTTTAATAAATGCAGTAAATGAATCTTAATCCCTTGGACATCTAATTTTGCCACTTCATAAGCGGTTTCCATCATCATGTCATAGGATTCAAGCGGCAGTCCGTTAATGATGTGGGAGCAAACCCGGATCCCATGTTTCCGTAGTTTATTGACACCATCGATATAACATTGGAAATCATGGGCACGATTAATCAGCATAGCTGTTCGTTCATGGACTGTCTGGAGACCGAGCTCAACCCATAAATACGTACGCTGATTTAATTCAGCTAAATATTCAACGACATCATCCGGCAAGCAATCTGGGCGTGTTGCGATGGAGATTCCAACGACCCCCTCTTGGTTTAACACGGATTCATACTTTTCCCTAAGTACCTCAACAGGGGCGTGTGTATTGGTGAATGCTTGAAAATAAGCCATATACTTGCCGTCTTTCCACTTAGTATGCATTTTTTGTTTGATTTGGTTAAATTGTGTTTCTAAGGGTTCGACCCGGTTACCGGCAAAATCCCCGGACCCTGCCGCACTGCAAAACGTACAGCCGCCATGAGCGACCGTACCGTCACGGTTCGGACAGTCAAAACCACCGTCCAAGGCGACTTTAAACACCTTATGGCCAAAATGGTTTCTAAGGTGGTAATTCCAAGTGTGATATCGTTTATCGTCGGTTGCATATAGAAAAGGTTTTGTCTGAAGCACTCAGAAAACCTCCTTTGTAGGATAAAGATTGCATAACCTTAATTTTATCATGAAGTAGGCCTTTATCCAATTGCCTTTGCTCTCGAGTAAGGTTGGTAATAATTATCCACCACTCATGAGTTATAGGATAAGGATTGGAGAACAAAATAAGAAATGAAGCGTGCGCTTCATAACATGAGGGGGGTTCTTAGATGGCTACTCGCGACTCAATGGATAATCTAATGCAGCAAGTTGAGGACACACTACGTTATGCTGAAGAGCAATATAAGCACAGCAGCCTTCAAGAGCATTATAATAATGATGATTATACGACAGCGCTGCAGCAGCTCGAGCAAACCTATCAGGATATTTGTACAATGGCCCATAGTGCTAACGGGCAGCAGCGGGAACAACTCCATCGGATGAGACTTCAAATTCAGCAGCTTCAAAACTCTATGATTATTGAGACACGTTAAGAGGAGGAGAATTTCTTGAAAAAACGTTCTAAGAAGAAAAATCCCGAACAAAAAACCCGAAATGGTATCAATAATCAAGACGTTGAGCTCGGCCAGGATCGTGACTTAATAAAAGAGGCAAAAAAGAAATACGAAAAGACCGGCGGCCAACCGGTTAAATCCAAAATGCATCAAGAACAAGAACAATCTTCATAAGTATAAAAAGGATCTCTCACTTTGTGGAGAGGTCTTTTTTTATGCCTATCTGTCGCGGCAATAGTTCTGTTAGTCTTCAGGGGTTAAGAATAGCTCATAACTGTCAAAGCCGTGGAATCCAATCGCCTTCAGGGGTTAAGAATAGCTCATAACTGTCGAAGCCGTGGGATCCAATCGTCTTCAGGGGTTATGAATAGCTCATAACTGTCGAAGCCGTGGAATCCAATCGCCTTCAGGGGTTAAGAACGGCTCATAACTGTCGAAGCCCTGGAAACCAAGTCGCTTCGGGGGTTAAGAACGACTCATAACTGTCGAAGCTTAGGAATCAAAACAGCTTCAGAGGTTAAGAACGTTCCATAACTGTTAAAGCCTGAAATCTACCAGCCTTAAGGGGATGAACCGCTCATGCCTTTCGAAAAAGCAGAATTTTTAATTAAAAAGATAGTAATACGAAAAAGATTGCACCTACTCCGTTAATGGCATACAATGTATCTTTGATTAATGAAATGTTTATCGTAAAGGAGCGTTTTTCATGCCGCGTGCCTTATGGCTGTTAATAATTGGAATGGCAGTGAATGTAATCGGCTCTTCTTTTTTATGGCCTTTAAATACCATCTATATTCACGATCACTTGGGTAAATCTTTATCTGTTGCCGGTATGGTACTGATGCTAAATTCGGGGGCAAATGTGATCGGTAACCTTTATGGCGGTCATTTATTTGATAAAATAGGGGGCTATAAATCTATTATTCTAGGGATTATGATCTCTTTATTAGCTCTTGTGGGGTTATCCATCTGGCATAACTGGCCCGAATACGTTGTTTTCTTAACGATTGTGGGCTTTGGAACAGGAATTATTTTTCCTTCTATGTATGCGATGGCTGGTTCCGTTTGGAAAGAGGGAGGCCGGAAATCGTTCAATGCTCTTTATATTGCCCAAAATGTTGGCGTTGCAATCGGAGCATCACTTGGCGGGATTGTCGCTGACTATTCCTTTCAACTGATTTTTCTTGCAAATACAGTCATGTACGTAATCTTTTTATTGATTGCGGTCTTTGGATACAAAGGAATTTCTGCAGATGCTGCACCTCAAGAAAACAAGGAAGTAAATGTAAAAGCAGTTAACAGAATGAACCTTAAGGCATTAATGATACTATGTGCGGGCTATTTGCTCTGCTGGGTTTCCTACAGCCAATGGACGACAACCATTGCTTCTTATACACAGGAAGTGAATATCACTCTAACCCAATATAGTTTATTATGGACGATTAACGGAGCGATTATCGTGCTGGGGCAGCCGTTATTAAACGGGATTCTCAACTATCTTGCTTCATCATTAAAGAGACAAATCCTGATTGGTATTGGAATCTTTATTATTTCCTTTATTGCAGCAGGGCAGGCCAGCGACTTTTCAGGCTTTTTAGCTGCGATGGTTATTTTAACAATTGGTGAGATGTTTATTTGGCCGGCAGTTCCGACCATTGCTTTTGCGTTAGCCCCAAAAGGGCGAGAAGGTTATTATCAAGGTATCGTCAACAGTACGGCCACAGGTGGAAGGATGATTGGTCCAGTACTTGGCGGAATATTGGCCGACCACTATAACATGTCCACTTTATTTACAGTATTAATCTTGTTGTTTATAATTGCAATCGGCACGACCATAGTCTATGACCGCGGCTTGAGACCTAAAGAGAAAATTACTGCTAAGACGATATAAGTTTATGACCCACAGTCGAGATGACTGTGGGTTTCTTTCATTTTTTATTCCTTTTAAATTATTTCCTGCTTCTTTTTTGGTATAGTAAATTTATAGATTGATTTTTTTGAGGAAGGAAGAAAGTGGGGATGGGATGCTTGCTTTAATACCTCTTATGCTTGAGCGGGTTGGTATTTTAATCATTGTTGCATTTATATTATCAAGGATGAAATCGTTTCGACAGGTTATCCATAACGAGCGGGGGATGGCAGCGAAATTAACCATAATTGCTATCTTTGGTGCCTTTGGGATTATTAGTAATTATACAGGTGTAGAAATAGGTCATGGAGTTGTTACGTCACAAGATTGGCTGACAGATGTGGATCGGACTGGTGCCATTGCTAACACAAGAATCATGGGTGTCGTGATTGGCGGGTTGCTTGGCGGGCCGATGATTGGAATTGGAGTAGGATTAATTGCTGGATTGCACCGTTTATCACTCGGCGGTTTCACCGCGGTTGCATGTGCAGTTTCCACCATTTTTGCAGGAATCGTGACAGGGTTTTTAAGTAAGCGTTTTAAAATAGCGGAAAGCGGTTCTACGACGAAAGCAGTTATAATGGGGATTTTGATGGAGTGTTTCCAGATGGCGATTATTCTCCTATTAGCTAAGCCTTTTGATGAAGCCCTAAATCTTGTAAAATTAATTGCCTTTCCTATGATTGCGATTAATGGTTTTGGGACACTTTTATTTTTACTTATTATCCAGGATATTTTTCAGGAGCAGGAACGAACACGGGCATTACAAACACATAAAGCGTTATATATTGCGAATCAGACACTGCCATTTTTTCGGCAGGGCTTAAATATGGACTCGTGCGCAAAGGCAGCTGATATCATATTGAAATGGACAGGTGCAGATGCCATCTCCATTACGAATCAACAGCAAGTCTTAGCACATGCTGGGGCCGGCGCAGACCATCATCTACCGTCTGGAACAATGGCCACTGAATTAACAAAAAAGGTGTTAGACCAAGGCAGAATCATTATTGCAAAGACAGCCAAAGAAATTCAATGCTTTAACCCGAATTGTCCATTAGAGGCTGCCATAGTGTTACCACTTCAGGTTTATGATAAGACTGTCGGAACCTTGAAGCTTTATTTTACTAATTCTAGCAAGCTCGATAGTGTAGAACAGGAGCTGGCTGAAGGCTTAGGGAAATTATTCTCCGGCCAGCTCGAAATGGCAGAGTTAGAACGGCAAAGACGCTTATTAAAAGATGCTGAAATTAAAGCACTGCAGGCACAGGTCCATCCTCATTTTTTGTTTAACGCAATTAATACCATTTCAAGTTTAATCCGAAAGGATACAGACCAAGCAAGAAAACTTCTAATCCAGTTAAGTGTCTTCTTTCGCAGTAATCTCCAAGGTGCTCGTCAAATGTTGATACCGCTTGAGAAAGAGCTCGAGCATGTGGAAGCCTATTTGTCTATTGAACAGGCAAGATTCCCTGACAGGTATAAGGTGAATTTGGAAATAGCTCCATCATTTAGAGAGGTTTTAGTTCCCCCTTTTACATTGCAGCCACTGGTAGAAAATGCGATTCATTATGCCTTTTCGAAAAGCAAAACGGGAACTGTTCGAGTTCATGCCTACCTGGAAGAGGGGAGAATGGTCCTCATCACAGAGGATGATGGAAAAGGGATTCCTCCGGAGAAACTTGCTGTACTTGGAAATCAAACAGTTGATTCGGCAGATGGTACAGGTACTGCTTTATGGAATATTAAGAAAAGAATTGAGGAAATTTATGGGCCAGAAGCATCATTACAGATTGATAGTATTATAGAAAAGGGAACAAGGGTTGTGATTAAATTGCCATTAACCGAGCAAAGATGGGGGGAAGAAAGTGTTAAAGGCCTTTATAGTAGATGATGAGCCGCTTGCGAGAGATGAACTGTCCTATTTGCTAAAACGAAGTAAGCAGGTGGTTGTATCTGGAGAAGCTGATTGTCTTGAAGCAGCGTTTGAAAGTTTAACAAACCTGGATATTGATGTCATTTTTTTGGATATCCAGCTTGCCGATGAAAGTGGTATTGAAATAGCCAGTAAATTAAATCAGTTAGACTATCCACCATTGATTGTGTTTGCTACAGCATTTGATGAATATGCTCTTAAAGCTTTTGAACTTAATGCAGTTGATTACCTATTAAAACCAATTGATGAAAAAAGAATACAGCTCACCATTGATAAGCTATATAAACTAGCTGGTAATAAGGAGCAGAAAATCCCGCTTTCATCTAGGTCGAATTCTATTCAAAATGAGCGGTCAGAAAAATTAGCGGTTTCGATTGATGAAAAAATCGTATTACTCCATATAAATGACATTGTCTATATTGGTACGCAGGATGGTAAAACTGTCGTTGCCACGGAAAAACAAAAGTTATCGGTCAATGAACCATTAGTAACGTTTGAAAGAAAGTTGCAAATTCCTTCCATTATACGTGTTCATCGTGCTTATCTAGTCAATATTGATGCCATTCTCGAAATAGAACCCTGGTTTAATTCAACCTACAATTTAATTATGAAATCCGGCGAAAAGGTTCCAGTTAGCAGAACCTATACAAAGGAACTGAAACAGCTGCTTGGTTTTTAACAGCTGTTTTTTGTATTTCAAATCAGAATTATTGTTTTTCAACTCTAGATTTCAGCAAAATATCTTGAAAAACGTATGTTACCGTTTTCATTTAATAAGATTAAGATAAGTTATTGATTTAGGGGGAGGAAAAAGAAAATGAATGCGGTTTCAGTAGTAATTGGCTCCATTTGCATATTAATGATTGCTTACCGTTTATACGGAACTTTCATGGCTGCAAGGGTTTTAAAGTTAGACGATTCTAAGCCAACACCAGCTCACGAATTTAATGATGGGAAGGACTATGTACCAACCAATAAATGGGTGACATTTGGCCACCATTTTGCTGCGATCGCGGCAGCTGGTCCGCTAGTAGGCCCAATCTTGGCTGCGCAATTTGGTTATTTGCCAAGTTTACTTTGGCTGTTAATTGGTGCGGTAATCGGTGGTGCTGTCCATGACGCAGTTGTACTATATGCTTCCATGCGGAAGAAGGGGAAATCATTATCTGAAGTAGCCAAGGATGAATTAGGGCCTGTTGCAGGTTTTTGTACAGGACTTGCTATGCTATTTATCATTACGATAACCATGGCAGGGCTTTCCATGGTTGTACTTCACGCACTTGAGAATAACCCATGGGGGACTTTCTCAGTAGGAATCACGATTCCAATTGCAATGGGAGTAGGAATCTTATATAAGAAAACAGGCAATTTAAAAATAACGACTACAATTGGCTTCATCCTTGTAATGGTAGGCGTATTTGTAGGACCGATGATCCAGAATACAGTCTTGGGTGATTGGCTCACTCTAGATACAAAAACATTAGCAATTATTCTGCCCATCTATGCTTTTTTTGCCGCTGCGTTACCTGTATGGCTGTTACTAGCTCCACGCGACTATTTAAGTAGTTTTATGAAAATTGGTGTATTTATTGCCCTTATTATTGGAGTATTTATTATTAATCCTACGATTCAAATGCCTGCATTTACTAAATTCACACAAGGCGGCGGCCCGGTAATTGGCGGTCCGGTATGGCCTTTTATCTCGATTACCATTGCTTGTGGTGCCATTTCCGGTTTCCATGCCTTTGTTGGTTCAGGTACAACACCGAAAATGCTTGATCGCTGGTCAGATATTAAGGTAGTGGGATTTGGGGCGATGTTAGTCGAGTGTGTCGTTGGGATTATGGCATTAATAGCAGCAACCGCTCTTCAGCCGGCTGATTATTTTGCGATTAATTCCACTCCAGAGGTTTACAAAACATTAGGTATGCATGTAGACCAATTACCGAAGCTTGCCCAGGAAATTGGAATGGACTTGGAAGGAAGAACGGGCGGGGCTGTAACATTAGCTGTAGGTATGACTTATGTTTTCACAGCCATCCCTTGGTTTGCTAAATTATCATCTTACTTTTTCCAGTTTGTCATAATGTTTGAGGCTGTCTTTATTTTAACAGCGATTGATTCCGGAACACGTGTAGCCCGTTATTTAATACAAGATTTCTTTGGTGAATTCTATAAACCATTGAAAAAAACAGATTGGATTCCTGGGTCTATTTTTGCAAGTGCATTAGCCTGCTTTATATGGGGATATTTGCTCTTTTCGGGAGATATCGGTTCTGTTTGGGCTTTATTCGGTGTATCCAATCAATTAATGGCATCCATCGGTTTGATAATTGGTGCAACCGTCATACTAAAAGTGGCTGACAAACGATGGTACATGTTAACTTGTTTAATTCCACTCGCTTATTTGTTTGTCACAGTTAATTATGCAGGCTATTGGATGGTCAAAAACGTTTACTTAAATCCGGCAGCCGCTGGATACAGTGTTTTGAATGGAATCCTGTCGATTATCATGTTAGTACTTGGTATTATTATTATGGTGACAGCTATTAAGAAATGGACCACCATGTGGAATTCACCGCGTTTCCAATTTGGTTCACGGGTTGCTTAAATTTAGGGCAGTTGACTTCTTCAGTCAACTGCTTTTTTCAATTCTCTGTGGAATATAATCTAGATATTCAAGGTTTAAACTGGCCGGCGCTTGTCCATCCTGAATTTAGGCAATTGTTTGCTTGCATAGTAGCAGAAAATTTAATACAATAACCGTAATACTTTATATTAAAAAAACAGTGATCAGGAGTAGTAGTGATTTTTACTCGACAGATTAGAGAGTTGACGGCTGGTGAAAGTCAACCGGGTACATCATGAACTCGCCTTTGAGTTGCAGGCATGAATGAACAGTAATGTTTGCCGTTTACCGCGTTAAGGTTGAATGAAGCGAGTGTTTAGGCACTAATGTGGGTGGTACCGCGGGAAGATACATACAATCCTCTCGTCCCTTTTGGGATGAGGGGTTTTTATTTTTGCAGTAGGAGGAAAATCAAAATGAGCTTTAATCATCAACAAATTGAGAAAAAGTGGCAAAAACAATGGGAAGAAGAAAAAACGTTCAAAACGAGCGAAGAATATGATAAACGGAAATTCTATGCATTAGATATGTTTCCATATCCATCGGGTGCAGGGCTTCACGTAGGACACCCGGAAGGCTATACAGCAACAGATATTCTTTCCCGTTTAAAGCGGATGCAGGGCTATAATGTACTGCACCCAATGGGCTGGGATGCCTTTGGATTGCCTGCAGAACAATATGCATTAGACACAGGTAACGACCCTGCAGAATTTACGGAAAAGAATATTAACACCTTCCGAAGACAAATTAAAGCACTTGGTTTTTCCTATGATTGGGATCGTGAAGTCAATACGACCGACCCAGAATATTATAAATGGACACAGTGGATTTTCTTAAAGCTTTGGGAGAAAGGCCTTGCTTATATCGATGAAGTAGCGGTGAACTGGTGTCCAGCACTTGGAACAGTATTAGCCAATGAAGAGGTTATTGACGGCAAGAGTGAACGCGGCGGATATCCGGTGGAACGACGTCCGATGAAGCAATGGATGTTAAAAATTACGGCCTATGGTGATCGTTTACTTGAAGATCTTGAAGAGCTTGACTGGCCAGAAAGTTTAAAAGAAATGCAGCGAAACTGGATTGGGCGCTCTGAAGGCGCCGAAGTCATTTTCAAAATTGATGGACATGATGAAACCTTTACCGTGTTCACAACGCGTCCAGATACTTTATTTGGTGCAACCTATGCTGTATTGGCGCCTGAGCATCCGTTTGTTGAAAAAATTACAACTAAGGAGCAGAGTGCCGCCGTTGATGCTTATTTAGATAAGGTTAAGATGAAGAGTGATTTAGAGCGGACAGATTTAGCCAAAGAGAAAACGGGTGTATTTACGGGTGCGTATGCGGTTAATCCTGCAAATGGCGAAAAAATGCCAATCTGGATTGCCGATTATGTATTAGTAAGCTATGGAACAGGTGCCATTATGGCCGTACCTGCTCACGATGAACGTGACTGGGAATTTGCAAAGGTTTTTAACTTACCTATTAAGCCAGTCGTGGCAGGCGGAGATGTGGAGAAAGAAGCCTACACTGGTGACGGTGCGCATATCAACTCTGAGTTCTTAAATGGGTTAGATAAAGAAGAGGCTATTTCAAAAATGATCGCTTGGCTAGAAGAAAAAGGAATTGGAACCAAGAAGGTTACCTACCGTTTACGTGACTGGTTATTTAGCCGTCAGCGTTATTGGGGTGAGCCGATTCCAATTATCCATTGGGAAGATGGCACGATGACTGCCGTTCCGGAAGAACAGCTTCCATTGACCTTACCAAAAACAACAGACATTAAACCGTCTGGAACAGGTGAGTCACCACTTGCGAATATTGAGGACTGGGTTAATGTCGTCGATCCGGAAACAGGTAAAAAGGGCCGCCGCGAAACGAATACCATGCCGCAATGGGCAGGAAGCTGCTGGTACTATTTACGTTATATTGATCCAAAAAATGATCAAGAATTAGCCTCACAGGAAAAATTAAATCATTGGCTTCCAGTTGATATTTACATTGGCGGTGCCGAGCATGCTGTGCTTCATTTGCTTTATGCCCGTTTTTGGCATAAGTTTTTATATGACATCGGTGTAGTGCCAACTAAGGAACCATTCCAAAAACTTTTCAACCAAGGAATGATCTTAGGTGAAGGCAATGAAAAGATGAGTAAATCAAAAGGTAATGTTGTCAACCCTGATGACATTATTGACAGCCATGGTGCCGACACCCTTCGTTTATACGAAATGTTTATGGGACCTCTTGATGCATCGATTGCGTGGTCGACCAATGGCTTAGATGGATCCCGCCGCTTCTTAGATCGAATTTGGCGTCTGTTAGTAGAAGAAAACGGTGAATTAAGTCCGAAAATCCAGTCAAACGAAGAGACAGCTACCCTTGAAAAAACCTATCATCAGACTGTGAAAAAAGTGACAGAGGATTATGAAGGTTTAAGATTTAATACAGCTATTTCACAAATGATGGTCTTTATCAATGAAGCGTATAAAGCAACGGTTCTTCCAAAGGTCTATATCGAAGGTTTTGTAAAATTACTTGCTCCGGTTTGTCCGCATCTTGCTGAAGAGCTATGGGAAAAGCTGGGTCATAGCGGTACAATCTCCTATGAAGCATGGCCGGCATATGATGAGGCAAAATTAGTCGATGACGAAATCGAGATTGTGATTCAAGTAAATGGTAAAGTCAAGACGAAGCTAAAGGTTCCAACAGGTGCTACGAAAGAGGCTTTGGAAGGAATTGCTATGGATGACGATCGCGTAAAGGAACAAATTGAAGGAAAGACCATTCGCAAAGTCATTACTGTACCAGGTAAATTGGTAAATATTGTAGCAAATTAATTTGGATCAAAAAATTAAACATCCTCTTATAAAAATGGAGGATGTTTTTTCTGAAGGGATGAATGGGATGGAAGATATTAACGTGATCACACCAGAAGAGTTGCAAAAGAAGCTCGAGGCAGGGGAAAAACCAGAGCTTGTGGATGTAAGGGAAGATGAGGAAGTTGTTTTTGGGATGATTCCGGGGGCAAAACATATTCGTATGGGGGATATTCCCGCTAACTTGGACTATTTTGATAAGGATAAGGAATATATTTTCATATGCCGTTCAAGCCACCGCAGTGGAAATGTCTGCCATTATCTTCAAGAACAAGGCTATAAGGTCCGTAATATGATTGGCGGAATGCTGGCTTGGACAGGTGAAACTGAATACACAGAATAACCGATTCCGTTTTGGAATCGGTTTTTTTTAATCTGTTTTAGTTTCAATGGCATGTATGTTTCCCACGTCGGCAAATTAAGTTCCACCTGTGGTTGTATCCAATCCATGGTGATGTCCAGAACCTTGACTGCCGCCATTAAAAAATGGGTTCTGTTGTTGATTGCTAGAATCAAAGCCTTGTCCACTGTTATCATCTGGTGTTTGCTGACTTTGATCAAATTGTGATTGACTGTCTCCGCCCCAGGAATCTTGTCCTGTTTGCTGTTCTTGTTGTGAGGTGGCTCCTCCCTGCTGCGGGTCTTGCTGAGAATTAAATCCTCCTTGCTGCTGATTTTGATTTGTATTAGAACTTGGCTGCTGCCGTTGATTAAGTGCCATTTGGCTGTTCGTATTCCCACCGTTAGATAACCCGAGATAAGAGACCATTCCCGCTGCTAAAGCCAGACTACCAAAACTGACTCCCCAAGAAATTTTTTGTTTTTTATCCACCTCAGATACTCCTTTCAACATTTGACCTCAGAAACAAGTTTACAAGCCCAAACTTAAAAAAACCTTAACTTTTAAAACTATCTATTTTTAAAATTCTGAAAAAATGAGAATACTTATAGAAAAACGAGAGGGAGGGAGTCTTTTGATCCAAGTAAAGTTATTTGACCGGGAGCATGAAAAGGATTTAGAAAAAGAGATGAATCGATTTTTAAAAGGAATAGAGGAACAAAGCCTAGTCGATATCAAGTATAATGTGGCGGCAATGACCGAAGAAGAAGAGGAAGAGCAGATTTACTGCTTTACTGCTATGATTATCTATCGGGCGTGATAGTACTTCACGCCCGATTATTTTTTGCAGATAGAGCTGCATTGGTTCCTGCAAGCCTGCCCGTTACTAAGGCAGATGTAATGTTATATCCACCTGTGTATCCGTGGATATCTAGGATTTCCCCGCAAAAATAAAGACCCTCCATCAATTTAGAAGCCATGGTTTGCGGCTCAATCTCTTTCACGGTAACCCCACCGCCCGTCACAAATGCCTTTTCTAGTGGCAGTGTGCCATTTACTTTGAATTGAAATTGTTTACAGCCCTTTGCAAACGCACGAATCTTTTCATTGGAAATGGTGCCGCCTTGTTCTGATGGATCAATATCATGATAATCTAATAGAAAAAGAAGATAACGTTCCGGAACAATCCCCTTTAATGTATTTTTGATACTTTTTTTAGGTTCGCTTTTTACAAGTCTTACGATTTCTTGAAAAATTTCTTCCTCTTTTCGATCAGGGAGGGCATCAAGGCTCATGATCACTTCTTTTAAATTCCATTTTTTCATTGCTTTTACAACAAATTGACTGCAGCGGAGCACGGCTGGGCCACTGACTCCAAAATGGGTAAACAACATATCCATTCGGTGGGAAATCAAAGGTCTACCCTTTGGGTTTAATACACTTAAATTAATATCCCTTAACGATAATCCTTGCAGGGTTTTTTGTTTTATAAAAGGTTCACTTGAAGTAATAGGGACCTCGGTTGGGAACAACTCTGTAATCGTATGTCCCGCTTTCTCAGCCCAGGCATAACCATCGCCGGTAGACCCTGTATGCGGGACCGATTTTCCCCCAACCGCAATTACCACTGACTTTGTTGAAATCGCTTGGCCATCCTTTAACAGCACTGCGGAAACATGTCCATCTTCATAGAGGACATCTGCAACGGGACTATTTTTGAAGACTCTTACACGGAGTTTCTCGAGCTGTTCTAAAAGGGCATCAACCACTGATTGAGCTTTATTGCTTACAGGAAACATCCGCCCGTGGTCTTCCTCTTTTAATTCAATGCCTAGTCTTTCAAAAAAGCGAATAATATCTTCATTACTAAAAATAGAAAAAGCACTATATAAGAATTTACCGTTACCGGGCAGATGCTTAATAATCTCTTCGACCGGCAGCCGGTTCGTTACGTTACAGCGCCCGCCTCCGGAAATTGCCAGCTTCCGTCCCAATTTGTCTCCTTTATCAATTAAGAGGACCTTTGCCCCTTTTTCACCGGCAGCAATGGCCGCCATTAATCCGGAAGGACCGCCGCCAATCACAATACAATCGTATTCCATCTTATCCACCAACTTTTATTTATTCATTCCATTATAAACATACTTTGTGAAAATAAAACGAAGATCGTGAATTTTTAAGTAAAATAACTCGGTTGTGAGTGGCATCGGAGGAAAAGAAGTTGTAAACTACTAATAGTGTGCAAAAAACGTCGATTATTCTTTGTGAATTTACGCACGTATCTTTCGGGTAGGAAGGGATTTTATGCAGTCAAAGCTTTTAAGAGGAACGTTTATCTTAACGTTAGGAACCATACTTTCTAAAGTAATCGGACTCATTTATGTTATACCGTTTTATCAGATTGTTGGAAAACATGGGACACAGCTTTATTCATACGGATATGTCCCTTACACCATCTTTATTAGTATTGCAACCGCTGGGGTACCATTAGCTGTTTCAAAATTTATTGCAAAGTATAATGCACTGGAAGAATATGCTGTTGGCAGGAAATTGTTTAAATCCGGTTTAGTGGTTATGTCGATCACGGGTTTTGCCGCGTTTTTAATTATGTATCTGGCAGCTCCTTTATTAGCGGATATGAGTAACCCAGGTAAAGGTCAACTGGATGATGTGGTAACCGTCATGAGGGCAGTCAGTTTTGCCTTAATCCTTGTTCCCTTTATGAGCTTAATTAGAGGGTATTTTCAGGGGCATCAATCGATGGGGCCATCTGCAGCGTCACAGGTTGTGGAACAAATCGTTAGAATCCTATTCACTCTCGTCGGGGCTTATGTCGTCTTAAAATTTTTAAGCGGGTCCATGGTAACCGCTGTAAGTGTCGCCACCTTTGCCGCTTTTGTTGGGGCAATCGGGGGACTTGTTGTTCTATTTTGGTATTGGTATAAACGGAAGCCGCATTTAGATGAGCTTTTGGAGCAAGATAAGGGAACCGTTCGTATTTCGCTGAAGGAAATTTATAAAGAAATCTTTATCTATGCGGCGCCCTTTGTCTTTGTAGGGATTGCCAACCCATTATTTCAACTTATTGATCAATTTACGCTTACTAGGGCTTTGACCGAAATGGGAACATCGAAGAAATTGGCGGAAACCGCTTTTGGGATATTGAACTTTGAGTCTCATAAAATTGTGATTATTCCTGTTTCTCTAGCCACTGCCTTTTCGTTAACACTTGTACCGAGCATTACAAAGGCATATGTTGAAAATGACCGTAAAAATTTGACTAATCAATTAAATCAAACCTTTCAGGTCTTATTATTCTTAACCTTGCCGGCGGCAATTGGGCTATCTTTATTAGCTGAGCCTGTTTATACGACTTTTTATGAGCATGATGTCCTTGGGACACAGGTTTTAGGTGCTTATGCTCCAGTCGCCATTTTATTTTCTCTTTATGCGGTGACGGCAGCGATCATGCAGGGAATTAATGAACAGCGGTATACGATTTTAAGCTTATTAGTGGGACTGTTGGTCAAACTAACACTTAATATTCCTTTAGTTAAAATGTTTGAAACAAGAGGGGCTGTATTAGCAACAGCGATCGGATACATGGCCTCGATTATCATTAATATAGTGGTGATTAAATATTTCTCCCGCTATCAATATCGATTCGTCTGGCGCAGAAGCTTATTAATCATCATTTTTGCAGGCTGCATGTGGGCAGGTACAGAGTTAATGTATAAACTTTTATTGTTATTCTTATCTCCTGCGTCCAAAATGCAATCTGTTTTAATTATTTTAATAAGCGCATTTGTTGGGGCTGCCATCTATTTTTATTTAGGATTGAAATCAGGACTAGTAACCCGGTTATTCGGAGACAGAATTGAGCGTATCTTTACCAAATTTAAGCTGCCAAAAAGGAGGCAAAGCGTTGAGAATTGATAAGATGTTAGCAAACCTTGGCTACGGCAGCCGCAAAGAAGTAAAGCAGATTTTAAAAAGCGGTGCCGTTAGAGTCGATGATGTGATCGTTAAGGATCCGAAACACCATGTTGATGAAAAAAGCCAAACGGTGACCTTTAATGGTGAAGTGATTGAATATAAAGAATTTATTTATTTAATGATGAACAAGCCACCCGGTGTATTATCAGCCACTGAAGATAGTGCGGGTGAAACAGTTATTGACCTATTGGAGCTAGAGGATCAAGTGTATGAGCCTTTTCCAGTTGGGAGATTGGACAAGGATACAGAGGGATTATTACTGATTACCAATGATGGTCAATTAGCACATCGTTTACTCTCACCAAAGAAGCATGTTCCGAAAACATATTTTGCGGTTATTGACCGCGAAGTAACCGAAGAGGATGTCAAGGCTTTTGCCAAAGGAGTCACTCTCGATGATGGGTACGAAACCAAGCCGGGTGAATTAAAAATAGTAAAATCAGGTATTCGCTCTGATATTGAGTTAACCATTACAGAAGGTAAGTTTCATCAAGTAAAGAGAATGTTCGAGGCGGTTGGGAAGAGGGTAGTGTACTTGAAACGTATTTCTATGGGGCCGCTCCCTTTAGATGAAACCCTGGAGCTCGGGGAATATCGGGAATTAACGGATGAAGAAGTGGATTTATTACGGGAGTTCCAAGTGAAATAAAACACAAACAAGCGTTTTCGGGTGTTATCTTAAAATACGTGCCGGAATGACGGTCGTATTGGTTTATAAAAAGGAAAACTCGCCATAATTGGCGAGTTTTCTTTTATTAGGTAAAAACTGCCGCATAAACAAGTATGGTGAACCTTTTCACAAGTAAATGAGGTTTTATAATTTTTTTTTAAAAATATGTAACAGAATATTCATACTTATATGTCCTACTTTTATATAAAATAGGCTTAGAAACGTTGAAGGGAAGTGGCCTATGAAACTTAAAAGCAGAACAGAATCAGATGAATTATTGAAAATGAGATCATTAAACACACGGATGGAGTTAACACAAGAGGAAAAGTTTCATTATTTTACTCTGGAAAAAGGGTATGAGGGAGAGGTCCAATTTGACCGAATGACAGAAGGTCTTCAAGAAGAAAGATACATCATCAATGACTTGTTGCTTAAAATAAAGAATTCCTATTTTCAGATTGATACAACGCTTGTTTCACAAGAAGTCATTCGACTGTTGGATGTAAAAAATTTTGAAGGAGACTTTTGTCTGGAAAAGGATAGATTTTACGCTGTAAAATCCGGTCGAGAATATAAAAATCCAATCATCCAATTAAGCAAATGTGCATCCCAATTCCGCCAACTGCTCCACGACCTCAAGCTTCACTACCTCGTTGAAGCCTCCGTCATTTTTATTAACCCTGAATTCACATTATATAACGCGCAAGTCGACCACCCCATTATTCTTCCCAATCAGGTTAACCGTTTTTTAAAAAGTATAAATGATACATCATCTAAATTGAATAATGGTCACCGAAATTTGGCCCAACAATTAATTTCTTTACATCAAACTAAAAACCCATTCTCACAGGTGCCAAACTATCAATATGAGCAGTTGAAGAAGGAGATGTATTGTAAATTTTGTCGTTCTTTTTTGGTCACTTTACAAAATCATCTCTTTGTTTGCAGAGAGTGTGGAGGTCATGAAACAGTCGAAGATGCCATTTTACGGAATGTGAGAGAATTTCAGTTACTCTTTCCTGAGAGAAAGATTACGACTACTAACATTTATGAATGGTGCAGCATCGATTTGTCCAAAAGGACATTTAGTAGGGTACTAAGGAAGAACTTTACTGCGGTTGGAAAAACAAGTGATTCCTATTATATATAATTTTTGTTTTGATAAAGATTGGTATTTGTTCGGGCAAAGTCAGCCTTATTGGGATTGCCTTTGTCAGAAGTATACTCGTCTTTGGACACCGCTTCATCTCTTCGGTATTACCTTGTCCGAAGTTGACCCGACTTCGGACACTGCTTCATCTTTTTGGCCTTGCCTTGTCGGAAGTTGATCCGACTTTGGACACCGCCTCATCTTTTTGGTGTTGTCGTGTCCGAAGTTCATCCGACTTCGGACACGACCTCATCTTTTTGGTATTGTCTTGTCCGAAGTTCCCTCGACTTCGGACACCACCACATCTTTTTGGTATTGCCTTGTCCGAAGTTGATCCGACTTCGGACACCACTGCATCTTTTTGGTGTTGCTTTGTCCGAAGTTGATCCGACTTCGGACACCACCACATCTTTTCGGTCTTGCCTTGTCCGAAGTTGACCCGACTTCGGACACTGCTTCATCTTTTTGGCCTTGCCTTGTCGGAAGTTGATCCGACTTTGGACACCGCCTCATCTTTTGGGTATTACCTTGTCCGAAGTTCATTCGACTTCGGACACCACCTCATCTCCTTGGCCTTGCCTTGTCCGAAGTTGATCCGGCTTCGGACACCGCCTCATCTTTTTGGTGTTGTCTTGTCCGAAGTTGATCCGACTTCTGACACGACCTCGTCTTTTTGGTATTACCCTGTCCGAAGTTCCCTCGACTTCGGACACGACCTCATCTTTTTGGTATTACCTTGTCCGAAGTTGATCCGACTTCTGACACTACTTCATCTTTTTGGCCTTGCCTTGTCCGAAGTCCATCCGACTTTGGACACCGCCTCACCTTTTTGGTCTTGTCTTGTCCGAAGTTGATCCGACTTCGGACACCACCACATCTTTTCGGTCTTGCCTTGTCCGAAGTTGATCCGACTTCGGACACTGCTTCATCTTTTTGGCCTTGCCTTGTCGGAAGTTGATCCGACTTTGGACACCGCCTCATCTTTTTAGTCTTGGCTTGTCCGAAGTTCATCCGACTTCGGACACCACCTCATCTTTTTGGTGTTGCTCTGTCCGAAGTTCATCCGACTTTGGACAAAGCAACACCTTTTTAGTCTTGCCTTGTCCGAGGTTCATCCGACTTCGGACACCACCACATCTTTTCGCTCTTGCCTTGTCCGAAGTTCATCCGACTTCGGACACCACCTCATCTTTTTGGTGTTGCTCTGTCCGAAGTTCATCCGACTTTGGACAAAGCAACACCTTTTTAGTCTTGGCTTGTCCGAAGTTCATCTGACTTCGGACACCACCTCATCTTTTTGGTGTTGCTCTGTCCGAAGTTCTTCCGACTTTGGACAAAGCAACACCTTTTTAGTCTTGCCTTGTCCGAAGTTGATCCGGCTTCGGACACCACCCCATCTTTTCGGTCTTGGGCTTATCCGAAGTTCACTCGACTCCAGAAACCACCGCATCTATTTGGTAAATTAAGCGAAACTTATCCGACTAATTATACGCTCGGATGCTTAACCCGATCCCACAATCGATTAATAAGAAAGCACTCGAAACATAACCCTTTAAGAAGCTAACCTTAGCTGTTTTTTTACAGTGGGCATATTGCTACCCAGTGGATTCTTATCAAATAATAAGTAACGAATTATAAAAATGGGTACCATACAGATAAATACGCATAAAAGAAGTGTTACTAAGGGGGAACCTTTCATGAAACTAACACACGAGCAGGCAATAGAACTGCACGGCTTCAACAACCTTACCAAGTCTTTAAGCTTTAATATGTATGATATCTGCTTTACAAGAACGAGAGAAGAACGGGAAGCCTATTTAAAATATATTGATGAACAATATAGTGCAGAAAGATTGCAAAAGATATTAAAACACGTTGCAGATATTATCGGTGCCCACGTATTAAATGTGGCCAGTCAGGATTTTGAACCGGCCGGGGCAAGTGTAACTTTATTAGTATCAGAAGGACCTGTAACACATGATGTTCCATCAGAATCCTTTGAAGAGTCACCAGGGCCGCTTCCTGAATCAGTGGTCATGCAATTAGACAAAAGTCATATCACAGTTCATACATACCCTGAATTTCATCCAGATGAGGGAATTAGTACCTTTCGAGCAGATATTGACGTTTCAACCTGTGGTGAAATTTCGCCTCTTAAGGCGCTCCACTATTTAATCAGATCATTTGAAACAGATGTAATGACCATTGATTACCGAGTCCGCGGTTTTACTAGAGACAAAAGCGGCCACAAACTCTTTATTGATCATGAAATTAACTCCATTCAAAACTATATTCCTGAGGATGTCGGTGAACTATTTGATATGATTGACGTCAATGTTTATCAAGAGAATATCTTTCACACAAAATGTAAACTCAGAGAATTCGATCTCAATAACTATTTATTTGGCTATACCAAAGAAAAGCTAACACCAGATGAACATATCGAAATAACTGAAAGATTAAAGATAGAGATGGACGAAATCTTTTATGGAAAAAATATTGTTTAAGAGCTCAACACTTGGGCTCTTTTTATAAATGGTTGACATGCAACCAAAAGGTGTTATATAGTTACAATGTGAAACCGAATGGTTTCGTAATTGGATGTCCGTCAAGGAGGATTCTAAGTGGAAAATCAGTCACAAGCAACATTAGAGGATATTAAATATACTGTCGTTTATAATGCACCAATTGCTAAAGTTTGGGATGCGGTAGCAACAGCGGAGGGGCTTAGTGCTTGGTTTATGCCGAATGATCTTCAGCCCATAGAAGGTCATGAGTTTCATATAAATGCAGGTCAATTTGGTATGTCACCGTGTAAGGTAACACAGGTAGACCCGCCAAACCGTCTTTCTTTTAATTGGGGAAAAGACTGGACCTTAACATTTGAATTGAAAGAATTGGACAAGCAAACAGAGTTAACGTTAATCCATGGCGGATGGGATGTTAATAAAGTTACTGAATTTGGCGCACCGCATACACCAATTCGTGACAACATGAACAAAGGCTGGGCAGGCCTTGTCAAAAAACTCCAAGCATATGTTGAGGCATAAATGGCAGCCTCCTCAGCAAAACATGATGTCTTTCAAGCAATTGCTGACCCTACCCGTCGAAGTCTTTTAAAACTGCTTAGTAACCAAGAAATGCCTGTTACCGCGATTAGTGAGCATTTTCCAATTAGCCGGACTGCCGTTTCAAAGCATCTGAGAGTATTATCGGAAGCTGGATTAGTTAAGGAGCGGAAAGTTGGCAGGGAGACTCGATACAAACTTGAACCAACACCCTTATTTGAACTAAAAGACTGGCTCCAATATTTCGAGTTGTTTTGGGAAAATAAACTTGGGGCACTTGGACGTTTCTTAGAATCGAATGATACAAATTCAGAAAATGGAAAGTAAAAAACAAGTAGTGATACCCAAATGGCGATCACTACTTGTTTTTTATTTTACCGCCTCCGTTTTTGATTGCTCCATACTTTATACTATATAATTAGATATTCATGTATAGCTTTAAATCTATTTGATATGAAGGTGTTTGATCGATGGAGCTTTTACAACTACAGTATTTTCAAACAGTTGCCAGACTTGAACATATGACAAAGGCAGCGGAACAACTGCAAATTGCCCAGCCATCATTAAGTAAAACAATCGCCCGTCTAGAGGAAGACCTGGGTGTCCCGTTATTTGATCGGAAGAATAGGCAGCTTAAACTAAACAATTATGGAAGATTGTTTTTAGAACGTGTGAATCGTATATTTTTAGAATTAAATGAGGGGAAAATGGAGTTAGCGGATGAACATGAACGTGGTCAAACACAAATTACTTTAGCGGTCAGCATTCCAAAAGTGCTTCCTGAGTTATTAAGTTCATTTTTAAAAGATTTTCCTGAAATTAAATTTCAACAAATGCTAGAGTCTACTACATCTATGCGAAGTCTTCTTGAGAAAGCTGAGATTGACTTCTGTATTTCATCTGTGGAGATTAAGGGCAGTGATATTGTATGGGAACCACTTATGACGGAACAAATTTATCTAGTCGTTCCTCCGGAGCATCATTTGGCTAAGAGAGAAAAAGTCTATCTTAATGAAGTAAAAGACGAGCCATTTATTAGTATGAATACGGGATTTGGGTTTAGAAACCTAACGGATGCATATTGTCAGGAGGCAGGTTTTGTCCCTAATATTGCTTTTGAAGGAGATGAGCCCGGTGTCATCGGGGCTTTGGTCCGGCAGGGATTGGGAGTAGCCTTTATTCCGGAGATATCTTGGCGGGGAAATTCGAACCCTTTTCCTAATAAACTAGAAATTATTGAACCGAAATGCCAAAGAACCATCGGGTTAAGCTGGTCCAAAAGACGATATCTATCTAATCCGGCTCAGCAATTTCGTCAGTATGTACTGAAGTATTTTTCACAAATAAATCTATAATAAAAAAACTAGGCCAGCAAGATGAGCTGGCCTAGTTTCCTAAGACTAAACAATTATTTATTTTTCGGCTTCTTATAAATAAATGAAAGAATGATTAGCAGGACAATCGTGACTATACTAACGGATGTCCCAATCAAATTATTGGAATTAAATAAAAATCCAATGAAAATGATACCCAATGATAGGAGAGCAAAGATGGTGGTATAAGGGAACCCCTTCACTTTAAATGCTGGTTTATTTTTGTAATGCGGTCTTAATTTTAACTGGGCTGCACAAATGCTCATCCAAATAATCATAACCGTAAACCCAGGGATTGTCATGAGGTAGCCAATGACTTGGCTTGGTGTCAAATAAGCTAAATAAACACCCGCCAAAATACAAATACTTGTAATCATAATCCCAATAAACGGTATACCCTTTGGGGAAACCTTTGCAAGGACTTTCGGTGCAACCTCACTTTGGGCCATAGAATACAAGGTCCTCGATGTGGCATAGATACCAGAATTGGCTGCTGAAAGGACAGCAGTTAATAGAACAAAGTTCATGATGTGGGCAGCTCCAGGTAAGCCTGTACTACTGAAAACCTGAACAAATGGACTGTCTTGACCGGTCACTTTGTTCCAAGGCATCATCCCGCAAATAATTAGAATCGGCAAAACATAAAAAATGATGACACGCCAGACAGCACCTTTAATAATTTTAGGCAAGACGCGTTCAGCATCTTTTGTTTCGGTAACAGCGACTCCAATTAATTCAGCTCCGCCATAAGAGAACATTACAACTAAAAAGGCATTAAAGGTTCCACCGAGCCCGTGTGGAAAAAAACCGCCGTGTTCTGTATAGTTTGAGAGTGGATCGTGAATATTGCTTGGAATAAAACCTAAGAGAAGGAAAAATCCTAAAATAATAAAGGCTATCAGGGCTATGATTTTTATGCCGGCAAACCAAAATTCAAGCTCACCATAGAATTTTACTTGGAACAAATTGATGCCAACGATGACAATCGCACATAGAAAACTGAGAAGCCATAATGGGACAGACGGAAACCAGAATTGAAGAAAACTTCCTGCTGCCAATAATTCAACAATCGTGACTAAAATCCAATTTATCCAGTAAAGCCATCCGACTAGGTAGGAAACCTGGAATCCAAACGCTTTGTTAACTAAATGCTGTACATTTAAGTTTGGGAAAGCAAGCGCCATTTCTCCTAATGCTGCCATAATAATAAATAACAATAAGCCACCAATTAAATAGGCTACAATGACACTTGGTCCGGCTATATTTAAGGTATCGGAGCTGCCTTTAAAGATTCCTGTCCCGATCATCCCCGCAAGGGCAATAAACTGGACATGCCTTGGCAGAAGCCCCTTTTGTAAATTCTGCTGCTGGTTATTTTTCATATACGTACCTACTTTTTCTTTTTTACTTAGACGCTTTTAAGTGTTAAAGCAATTTTCTATACTAATATATCATAATTATGATACCTGTCAAATAGAATAGAAGATTTTACATTGGAGGAAAAAAGGGAGTCCGATTCCGCTCCCGCACCGGTCGTGACAGCTTACCGGTACCCGGAGATTTGGTTCTAAACAGTAAAAAGCATGCGATAAAATCGCATGCTTTTTTATGCGGATTGATTATTTTTATTTTTACAATTAAGATGTCATTTTCACTTTCTTTTGTGTTGTAGTCCATTTTCCGCGGCTTGGGCTAATGACCAAGTCATTATAGGCTAAGACATTTAAATCTCGTTGTATGGTGCGAGGAGTGATACCAAATTCCTCTACAAGTTCTTGGGTCGTAACAGTGCCGTTGTTTCTTATAAACATGTAGATACATTTGATGCGGTTTAACATCCGGTTAGTTGAAGGTTTCAAAGAACCACTCCCTATCCTAAATTTCAAACCTATGGCTTATTCCAGCTACCGACAGCCTATTTGAAGATTACTCTTCAAGAAATATGTAGTTTCTTTTCCGCGCGGACATCTCCTTTAAATGGAATGTAACAATGGATCCAGTAGATACCTAGATGTCATACATCTAACCTTATTGTACCCATAATTTCAGAAAATTTCTACCAATATAGTAAAGAATACAAAATAATCCTAGGTAATTAATGGAAAACCTCTGTTTTTACCGCCTCCTAAATTATTTTATACTATAGAGTATGGGGGTAGGTCCTTGGTTTATGATTAATTGTTTGAATTTTTAGTTAAAAAGATTTGTCTAATAGGCTCAACCGTTCCGCCAGTTCCTTAAAGATTCAAATGGATTGGGTACATTAGGCTGGTAAATTTAACGAAGGGATTCGCCTTGATTTTGCATAAATCTCTTCAAGTTACATAGTTTGTATAGTGATAATTAGAATAAATCACTTGAAAGATATCTTTCTCCTGTGTCACAGGCAATACAGACAACGACTTCATCCTTTGATAGGCGTTTTGCAACCTCAATCGCCGCAAAACAAGCAGCCCCGGAAGATGGACCAACCAAAATCCCTTCCTCTTTTGCCAGTCTTCTTGTAATCTCATATGCATCTTCATCCGTAATTGGAAGAATTTCATCATAAACATTCTCGTTAAGAATTTTAGGAATAAAGCCAGGGCTTGTACCAACTAGTTTGTGTTTACCTGGTTTTCCACCTGATAGAACGGGAGAACCCTTTGGCTCTACTACATGGACAGATAATCCTTGATAATACGCTTTTAGGGCTTCTCCTGTTCCCGTGATTGTTCCTCCGGTGCCGGCTGTTGCAACGAAAGCTGAAAGTGGTTTACCGATTTCCTTCATGGCTTCGATAATCTCAACGGCAGTAGAGTGTCTATGAGCATCCGGGTTTGCTTGATTTTCAAATTGCATCGGGATAAAACTATTAGGGATATCGTTTGCTAATTCCAAAGCTTTCTTAATAGCCCCTGGCATCTTTTCATCTCCTGGGGTTAGAATTACCTTTGCTCCGTATGCCGCGAGTAAGCTGATCCGTTCCTTTGTCATTGTATCAGGCATCACAATAATAGCTTGATAACCTCTAGCTGCAGCATTCATCGCAATCCCAATCCCTGTATTGCCGCTGGTTGGTTCAATGATGGTGGAGCCTTTTTTTAACTCTCCGCTTTTTTCTGCTTCGATAATCATATTATAGGCCGCACGGTCCTTTACGCTTTTGCTGGGGTTGTAAAATTCCAGCTTCAAATAGACGGAGGCCCCCTCTTTAGGGGCTACACGATTCAATTTCACAAGCGGCGTTTCTCCAATCAATTCAGCAATATTCTCCACTACTCTCATTGGCTACCCCTTCTAAACTTATTTTAAAAATTTATAAAAATCGACTTTGAGAATTGTCCAGCTTCAGCGCCCTAGCGGCTAGTGTCCTTCGCGCTCCGCCCTACGATTAGTCAACACGAAAAAGCTTACGCTCTTCGTGTTGTCTAGCTCCAGCGCCTAGGGGCTCGGGATCATAAGCCAATCCGTCAAGAAGGCTAAAGAGCAGCCTTCTAGCTGGATCGTCTTACGCCTGTCGCCCCTGATCAAGGTGCTTACGCTTTTCGACTTTCCTTTATCTCGGTTGGAGCACTCCAGGACATACGCCGCTGACCAGGGCGCTTGCGCTTTTCTAATTTAATGATAAAGAAAAGAGAACTAAATGTAAAAAATATCGCCTATGAGACGGTTTGATTATAGATACAATTGGGAGAAAATAGACTAAAATTAAAAAAAGGACTGAGATGCTTAAATGAATCAACGACCACATTTTTTCTTTGCTGTAAGGATTCCAGAAACTACAAAACTAATCATGAAGAATCATATCGAAAATTTACAGGAAAAGATCCCATTTAGCCGCTGGGTTCATCCTTTGGACTTACATATTACATTAGCTTTCTTAGGATCAGCAGAACCGGAGAAACTTAAAACTGCTGAAAATTATGTAAAAGAGACCATAAGCAACGAGCAGGCATTTACACTGAAAATGAATAAACTGGGTATATTTGGGAAAGTGGATTCCCCCCGGGTTTTTTGGGCCGATACAGAAAGCAGTGAAGAGCTGATTGCAATTAGAAGAAAGGTATTTTCAGCATGCGAAAGGGCAGGCTTTCAAGTGGAAACACGTCCCTTTAAGCCTCATATTACGTTAGCAAGAAAATGGAAGGGGCAAGGGGAATTCCAAAAGGAACTGCTAAAGGTTTGGGATCAAATACAACCCGAACCACTTGAATTCCAGGTTGAGGATGTTGTGGTTTATCAAACGCATCTTGACCAAACACCAAAATATGAAGCGGTAACTATATTCCCATTGCAATCATAGAAATTCCAATAAAAGGTGTGTTTTATGAAGCAAATTTATTTTATCGTTAATCCAAAAGCTGGTAATGGCTATTGTCTAGAGATATGGAAAAAGGTTAAATCCAAACTGGAGGCTGACCAGATCTCCTTTATAGCTTTTTTTAGTGAATATCCTGGTCATGCTAAATTGATTGCCAAACAAATTGCCGAAAACAATCAGCAGGAAAAGCTTATGGTTGCAGTAGGAGGAGATGGAACAATCCATGAAGTACTAAACGGGATTGCAAATGACAAAAATATCACATTAGGTTTTATACCTGGTGGTTCAGGAAATGATTTCTCAAGAGGCTTTCAAATTCCAACAGATCCTGAAGAGGCTTTAACAGTCATTCTCCGCCTCAGGAAAGAGACAGGAAAGCAAATCGATATCGGTAAAGTTTGCCTGAATAAAATGGAGGAACACTATTTTATTAATAATATGGGGGCAGGATTTGATGCGATTATCTCTTATCAGGTAAATCACTCCCGCATCAAGGCATTGTTAAATAAAATATCATTAGGCCGGCTGGTTTATGTCTTTTTTCTATTAAAAAATGTATTTACCTATAAAACTGAAAGATTTGATTTATCAATTGACGGGAAAAAGCATATATTTGAACAAACGTGGTTTATTACTGTGTCTAACCAGCCTTTTTACGGCGGCGGCATGAAAATTGCACCGGATGCCAAGCCGGATGATGGTATCTTCGATATTACCGTTGTTCATCAACTATCCAGAGTAAAACTTTTATTAGTGTTTATTAGTGTTTTTTGGGGAGGGCACACCCATTTTAAAGAAGTGAAAACACTTAAGGGGAAAAATATAACCATCTATTCGACAGAAACACAGTATGTTCATGCTGATGGGGAGCATATCGGATACACCCCACTTTCGATTCACCTTCAAACGAAATCCTTAGAGGTGTTATCTAGAAGTCGCGGGAAGGAAGAAGTTGATCTGAAGGAGAGGGATTCGAATGAATTCTGCTGACCGGAATTTTTTTGCTTACTTAGATGAAATGAACATCGTTACTATTCTTCTTCCCCATTCGTACCATCACGGATTGTCCACTACATTCTATATGTCAGCGGATGCAGTTAAGACGCCCCTAGTCATAGTGGAGAAGACGGAAATTGAGGAACACTTTAAATATATTTGCCAGTTTGAAGGAGAAATTTCCTTTGGTAAGGTGTATTGGATTTTTGATCAGTACGGTGGGAAAACCGATTTACAAATAGGCGCAGTGATTCGAACAGAACAATTTGATGAAAAGTTTTATTATGAAGGGAATGACCTCGGGGTAACCTTTCAGGCCGGGCAAACCTGTTTTAAACTATGGGCACCAACGGCGACAGGGGTCAAATTGAAATTACGCCCATCTGCTAATGGCTATTCAGAAATTATCAAGATGAGGCGGGAGGAATGCGGCGTTTGGTCTGTCTATCTTCCCCGCGATTTGGAATTTTTTCAATATAGCTTTTTGGTCCTTGTTAATCAAGAATGGCGAGAGGCTGTAGACCCGTATGTAAAGGCTGTAACAGCAAATGGGGAGCAGGGGGTTATTGTGCTGCCTGAAAAGACAGCTAGACCTATACGCAGGATACCGCCATTAGAAAACCCAGTTGATGCGATTATATATGAAACGCATATTCGGGATTTTACAATTCATCACGATAGCGGTGTCAAACACAAAGGGCTATATTTAGGTGCTGGTGAAATGGATACAAAAGGTCCTGATGGTGATGCAACTGGCTTATCGTATGTCAAAGATTTAGGAATCACCCATATAGAGTTTCTCCCGCTTAATGATTTTGCCGGAGTGGACGAATTGAACCCAGCAAAACAGTATAACTGGGGATATAATCCTCTCCATTTCAATGCTCCCGAGGGAAGTTATTCAACCAATCCATCCAATCCTTATTCTCGCATCATTGAGCTAAAAAAATTAATTGACCAGATTCACAGTATAGGTTTAGGAGTCATCCTAGATGTTGTTTTTAATCATGTCTATATACGTGAACAATCCTCCTTTGAAAAAATAGTCCCAGGCTATTATTTTCGTCATAATGATATTGGCTTGCCGTCAAACGGAACGGGTGTTGGAAATGATATCGCCTCAGAACGAAAAATGGTTCGAAAGTTTATTGTTGACTCTGTCCGCTATTGGCTGGAAGAATACCAAGTCGATGGATTTCGATTTGATTTAATGGGAATTTTAGACGTCACAACAATGAATGAGGTACGAAGGACTTGTGACGATCTATCAAAGGGGATCCTAATTATTGGTGAAGGCTGGAACCTTAATACTCCTTTGCCGCCCGCTCAAAAGGCAACAATAGCCAATCAGGCAAAGATAACGGGAATTGGACAGTTTAATGATAAATTTAGAGACATTATAAAAGGTAGTACGTTTAACTTGTTTGATAAAGGCTATGCCTTAGGGAACGAGCATTTGGTGGATGCCGCGATCGAGGTGATCACCGGCAGTATCGGTTTTACTAAAAAGAGTGCTCGTGTTTTTAATAACCCCCAGCAATCCGTAAATTATGTCGAATGTCATGATAACCATACACTCTGGGATAAACTTCAAGGCTGCTATTCTGAATCGGATCCAGCCGGTCAAAAAAAATACCATCGTCTTGCAACAGCGATTGTTCTCTTATCACAAGGTATCCCGTTTCTTCACAGTGGACAGGAGTTCTTCCGTACAAAGCAAGGAGACGGAAATAGCTATCGTTCTCCAGACACAGTCAATCAGCTCGATTGGGCACGGAAAAGTAAATATAAAGAAAATGTCGAGTACATTAAGGGTCTTATTAAAATCCGCCGGGAGTATTCCTGTTTTCGGTTGAGAACGACGGAGGAAATTTGTGCTCACATACAAGCGCTGCCATTTCCGGCTCCTGTTGCAGGCTGCTTTTATCAATTACCGAAAGAGGAAATGATTCTTGTTATTAATCCATCCTCCAAATCCAAAGAGATCATCCTGCCGGAGGGGGAATGGGGAGTGCTAGCCAATCACCAGTTTGCTGGAACTTCTGCCAAAGATTATATAAAAGGGCCCCATTATATTCTAGAACCTATTTCATTAAATGTTTTGCTGAAAAAATAGTTTTTCAAAGATTACTTGACGAAAAAAGGGAATAGGAGATAAAATTTATTAAGATGGCTATTGTGTGCAATGGTTTCAATAGCTTTTTTTTTATTTAAAAAAAGGCTATTGTTATAATTGTGGTTTATAAACCTTCCTACAGCACAGGTTTTACCTCGCTTTACAGAGGATTAAGCCCATTAGAACGGCATAAATTGAAGGTGAGCAATTTTGGAACATTTACTAGGACAAGAGTGGGAAGTTACCCCAGCTGGAGGCAAAACAGGAGAAGCCTTTTATGCAGAATATAAGGATCAAAGGCTTTTTTTAAAGCGGAATTCCTCTCCATTCCTTGCAGTACTATCAGCAGAAGGCATTGTCCCAAAGCTTGTGTGGACAAAACGATTGGAAAACGGAGATGTTATAACAGCACAGCAATGGCTTCCTGGCCGGGAGTTAAAGCCCTCTGATATGAACCAAGAGAGTGTAGCCAGATTGCTTAAGAAAATACACTGTTCTGAACCGATGCTTGGAATGTTAAGCCGATTAGAAAATTCGCCGGTAAATCCTGAGCCTATTTTACAGTCGGTCGTCGAGGAATTGGATGAACAGGTACTTTCTTTACCCGAATCACAAAAGGCGCTCAACTTTCTTAAAGAGGAAGCCTTAAATGTATATTGTGATGAGAAAGTGGTTTGTCATGGTGATGTCAACCATAACAACTGGCTGCTTGCAGAAGACAACCAGTTGTATTTGATTGATTGGGATGGAGCCATGATTGCTGACCCTGCCATTGATTTAGGATTACTTCTGTACTGGTACATCCCAGAAGAAAACTGGGAGGACTGGTTAAATCTTTATGGTAAAGAGCTAACCGATCATCTAAAACTTAGAATGAAGTGGTATGTAACCATTCAAACCCTTTCTTCTATTCAATGGTATAAAGATAAAAAAAGATTTGAAGAAATGAATAATTGGATTGATTTTTTGCAAAATATCCTCTAATTATGAAAATTGGTCGATATCATTGACCCATTGTGATAAATTTTCCTGATTAGATAGGATATGCTGATCTAGATCAGGAGATTGAGTACCATGCTGACTGTATTGATATACTTCCTGCAGGATATTTTTAACATTGGAATCAATTTGGTTGTTGACCATAAGAGACTTTACTAAACGCTCCAACTGCTCGCATTCGGCGACAGACCCACAGCAATCGGTTTGGTGGTTGTTTAAAATATCTTTTAGCAGTGTAACTTGGTCACCATGATTTAATGGCATAAAAGCACATCCTTTCAAGTGGTAATAGGAAAAGGAATTCACAGTTAGCTTGTGGATTCTTTTTTTGTTTATACGCAAACCTTTTTTCCATTTAGTTTGGCTTGCATGAAAAAGATTGGCATGGTATGTTTTGAAAGATAATGTTTTTTTAGGAGTGTCAAAATGAGACTTAGACATAAACCTTGGGCAAAGGAAAAAATAGAGCAGCATCCACAGTACGTAGTAGCGAATCCAGAAAATTTCAAGGGTAAGTGGCATGAGGCTTTTGGAAACGACCAGCCGCTCCATATTGAAGTGGGGACAGGTAAAGGTCAATTCATCACGGGCATGGCTAAGGCCAATCCAGGAATAAATTATATTGGAATTGAACTTTTCGACAGTGTGATTGTAGCTGCATTGGATCGATTAATTGAAGCGGATTTACCCAATCTCAAGCTGTTAAACGTAAATGCTTCGGATTTAGATAAATACTTTACAAAAAATGATGTTGATCGTGTTTATCTGAATTTCTCCGATCCATGGCCAAAGTCCCGTCATGAAAAAAGAAGACTGACCTATAAGGACTTCTTAAAATTATACGAAGATATTTTAGTCGATGGCGGGGAAATTCATTTTAAGACCGATAATCAGGGGTTATTTGAGTACTCCCTTATGAGCTTTTCGGCTTATGGGTTATTATTGAAATATGTAAGTCTTGATTTTCATAAAAGTGGTTATGAGGGCAACATTATGACAGAATATGAGCAGAAATTTTCTGAACAAGGAAACCGGATTTATCGTTGTGAAGTAAAATATCAGAACTAAATGGGTGAGGACAGTTCTTTTATAAGAGCTGTCTTTTTTTTATTAACCTGAATACAGATAATGTTAAAATATAGAAAAAGGAGGAGTTGAACAATGGAATCTTTAAAGATTGGCGCTGTTTCGCTTACTTGGTTATCAGGCGGTGTCACATACCTTGATGGCGGGGCGATGTTTGGAGTTGTTCCCAAAGGGTTATGGTCAAAAAAATATCCTGTAAACGAAAAGAATCAAATTGAACTTCCAACAGACCCGATTTTAATTCGAATGAATGGGAAAAATATTTTAGTTGAATCAGGATTAGGAAAAGGAAAATTAACGGAGAAACAATTAAGAAATTTTGGAGTAACAAAAGAATCGCAGATAGAGGAATCTCTAGAACTCTTAGGATTAACCGCAGAAAATATCGATTTTGTCCTAATGACTCATTTACATTTTGACCACGCCTGCGGACTGACGAAGCTTGTGGATGGAAAGTATGTCCCCGCTTTTCCTAATGCCCAAATTATTACTTCTCAAATCGAGTGGGACGAAATGAGGACACCTAATATTCGCTCGAAAAATACATATTGGCGGGAAAACTGGGAAGCGGTAGCAGTACAGGTTGTACCTTTTACAGAAAAATGGGAATTAGGAGCCATCAGGATGATTCATACTGGCGGTCATAGTGATGGGCATTCGATTCTTATCATTGAAGACGGCGGTGAAACGTGTATTCACATGGCCGACCTTATGGCAACACATGCTCATCAAAATGTTTTATGGGTCATGGCCTACGACGACTACCCTATGACTTCCATTGCCGCAAAGCAAAAGTGGCTTACCCATGGGCTTGAAAAAAACGCTTGGTTTACCTTCTATCACGATGCTTTTTACCGGGCTGTAAAATGGGATCCAAATGGGAAACAGCTTGTTGCCAGCATTAAAAGGGAGCAATAAACAAAAATAGCCGTATCACATATGGATGCGGCTATTTTATATTTTAAGATGAAAAAGGGATTAGGTCGATGACTGTTCCGGTTTGAGCATCGGCGATAAATTCATATTGCTGGATTGCCCCGTCAATAGTTTGAGATACTCCGCCTTTATAAACACGATACGTCAATTGGTTTTTCTCGTAAGGCTCTGCTTCCATATGTATCCAAGAGCCGGATACTGGACCGTTTTGTTGAAAGTGTCTTTTCACTGCCGCTAATACCCTCTCTGGTGAAACATTTGTTTTTTGAGTGAGGACTTCCTTGGTCACATAACCACCAACTATTCCTGCTGCTGCACCTATGAAAAAAGACTTCCAGTTCATTCATCCACCTCCGAAATAGGAAAAGATTGCAAAAAGATTCTCTTCTTAGTATACCGTATTTACAGTTAAGAGGATAATATTACGGAAGGAAAATGAATTATTGGTAACAGATAAGAGGTTTCTGTAAAATGGAGAAGAAGAGCCGTAACAAAGTTAAATGGAAGAGCAAGTCATGAAAGTAAATACATAAAAGGAGTCTTATCATGAACGAACAAACACTTAAGCTTTTTCAAACCTTAACAGAGCTGCCAGGCGCACCAGGAAATGAACACTTAGTTAGAAATTTCATGAGAGAGCAGCTAGCGTTATACGCAGATGAAATGGTTCAAGATAATTTGGGAAGTATCTTTGGTGTGAAAAAAGGAAATCAGCAAGGGCCAACCGTCATGGTAGCAGGGCATATGGATGAAGTTGGGTTCATGGTAACTGCGATTACGGAAAATGGGATGATCCGTTTTCAACCGCTGGGAGGCTGGTGGAGTCAAGTGCTTCTAGCCCAGCGTGTTCAAGTCATGACCAAGAATGGGCCGGTTATTGGTGTGGTTGGTTCTATTCCGCCGCATTTATTAGATGAATCAAAGAAAAACAAACCGATGGAAATAAAAAATATGTTAATTGATATTGGAGCCGATAACCGAGAAGATGCTGAGCGAATTGGCATTAAACCGGGTCAGGCCATCTTGCCGATTTGTCCATTTACCCCAATGGCCAATGAAAAGAAAATTTTAGCTAAGGCTTGGGATAATCGTTACGGTTGTGGATTGGCAATTGAATTACTTCAGGAACTAAAAGATGTGTCATTGCCAAATATCCTTTATTCAGGAGCAACCGTTCAGGAGGAAGTAGGCCTTCGCGGCGCTCACACAGCTTCCAATATGATTAAGCCTGATATCTTTTTTGCCCTTGATGCCAGCCCAGCCAATGATATGACAGGGGATAAACAGGAATTTGGCCAGCTCGGGAAGGGGACATTACTCCGCATTCTTGACCGTTCCATGGTTACCCATCGCGGTATGCGGGAATTTGTGCTTGATACAGCGGAAACGAATCATATTCCTTATCAATATTTTGTTTCACAGGGCGGAACAGACGCTGGACGTGTCCATTTATCAAATGAAGGGGTACCAAGTGCTGTGGTTGGCATTTGTTCCCGTTACATTCACACACATGCTTCAATTATCCATATTGATGATTATGCTGCCGCCAAAGAATTATTGGTGAAACTCGTCAAAGCTTGTGACCAAACAACGGTAGATACGATCAAGTCCAACAGTTAATCAGTTGAGGCTGACCCAAAAGATAGTTGATGAATAATTTTTTCACACTTTGTGATTTGGAGGCGGATCCCCGTACCGCCCGCGAACCGCTCGCGCCTGGAGCGGAGATCAACAGATTAGTTTAATGTATAAAAAAAGAAGGTGCCCCTACAAGTTATACTTTTGGGACACCTTCTTTTACTGGAAAAAGGGAGAAATATTAGGATGAAAATTATTATCGGATCAAAGAATCCTGCTAAAATTACAGCTGTTCAAAATAGCTTTCGACAAGAAGACAATCAATTTATTTCGATAGATGTCCCATCTGGCGTGAACGACCAGCCTTTTTCTGATGAAGAAACGATTCGAGGTGCCATCAATCGGGCAGTTGGGGCATTAAAACAAGGAAATGGTGATATCGGGATCGGACTTGAAGGCGGTGTTCATGAGACAAGTCATGGATTATTGCTATGTAATTGGGGAGCTCTTGCAGCAAACGACAGGGAGCCGGTAATTGCCGGAGGAGCTAGATTCCTTTTACCGGAAGAAGTAGCGGCAAGGCTCAGAGCAGGCGAGGAATTAGGACCTGTTATGGATGACTATACAAAAAAAGAAGAATATTAGAAAGCATGAAGGTGCGGTTGGTATTTTTACCGACGGCTTAGTCAACCGAGTTGATATGTTTACACATGTAACCAGCCTATTAGTTGGACAATTTAGCTATTATTCCAAGATCAAAGAATTTTAACATACGACTAAGGGAACGATAGTTACGACTGTGCAGAACATTGGACTCAATCAACCGTATACTGTTATGATTTGAAAGGAAAGTTATCATATAAGTAAGATAAAAAACGGAGGCGTTCACTTTGAAAAATTTAGAATCAATCGAGCAATTTGAGCAGCTGCGTAATCAAGATAAAACCATTTTTATGTTTTCCGCACAATGGTGTGGAGATTGTCGTTTTATTGAGCCGGTGCTCCCAGAGATTGAAGAGAAGTTTTCCGATTTTACATTTGTTCATATTGACCGCGATCAATTTATTGATTTATGCCAACAGGTGGATGTATATGGGATACCAAGCTTTATTGCGTATGAGAACGGAAAAGAACTGGGACGCTTTGTTAGTAAAGATCGAAAAACACAAGAGGAAATTGAATCATTTATTTCTGGTCTAAAGTAATAGAGATTAAAACCCTGTCTCTCTTTTGGAGCAGGGGTTTTTTATTGTAGTTTTTTATTGTAAAATGAACGATAGCTTCTTACCACGGAGGGAAACAATGAAAATGGACAGTAGACTGATGCGCCAGACATTGGAGGCGCGTTTGGCAGAGGATGGGAGACTGATTACGTATGACAGGGAAAAGGATCAGCTTCGAATCGAAAGTAAATCAACTGGAAAGGGGATCAGTATCGCCTTACCAGGAGTAATAGCCAAATGGCAGGTTGAAAAAGAAAAAGCCATCGAAGAAATCGTTTATTATGTTGAAGAGGGTTTGCAGGCAATGGAGAACACCGCTGACCTAAAAGATCAGCTCAAACAGATATTTCCTGTCATTCGGTCGGCTTCATTTCCAGTGGAAGCAGAAGAAGGTGTCCCATTTCTGACGGAAGAGCATACCGCAGAAACAAAAATTTATTATGCGATTGACATGGGAAATACTTATCGTTTGATTGATACTCGAATGATGAAAAAAGAGGGATGGAGTGCCACTACAATCAAGGAGATGGCTTTATTTAATGTTAGGTCTCTTTCAACTCCTATTAAGGAGGACCAAGTGGCCGGAAACATCTATTATTTCCTTAACACCAATGATGGCTATGATGCCAGCCGAATCTTAAATAAGGGTTTCCTCAATGAGATGGAGAAGCGGATTACAGGAACCATGGTACTTGCAGTCCCGCATCAAGATGTGTTAATTATCGCGGACATTCGTAATGACAGAGGCTATGATGTGATTGCCCAAATGGCAATGAGCTTTTTTGCGAGCGGCAGGGTGCCGATCACTGCCTTGTCTTTTTTATATGAAAATGGTGAACTAGAGCCAATTTTTATTCTAGGAAAAAATAAATGAGACCTTGAAAGGGATCACGTCATGTGGTCTTTTTTCATGGTAACTTTCCTATTGTATCCAATTCGAACATATTTCGAACCATTCTTAAGAATTGTGTCGATAAAATAAGAAAAACTGATAAAATAGAATGATAGATGAACAAGAAAGAGTGATAGTTTTGAGTTGGATCCAAAACTTTTTCCAAAAGTTAAGGAAAGAAGAGGAAGACGGGGAAAAATTGACGGGTTATATCCTCCATCGGGAACGAGAGGATCACGACTCCACCAGTCAATTGGATAGCTTAAAGGATTTAGATGCCAGAATAGCTTATCAATATCCAAAAGGAGGCAGTCCCCCGAAAAAAATTAAAAAATCAATTCAGAGGCAGGTAACAAGCCGCACAAAGCGTGTGGTGGAATCAACCAAAAAAAGTAAATTGGTAGAAAACACTAAAAGTATACCTGAAATTCCAAAGGTACAGACGGTCATTAAAGAACAAAAAACACGTCCGCGCGGCCCGTTTCATCCTACCGAAATACCTTCACCTGTTTTCGGATTTAACAGACCGCAAAAGACAACCGCCATCGTTGAGCATGAATTAAGTCATTTTTTTAATGATCAACTTGATGACCAAGTGAATAATGTCATTCGAACAGATACAAGTTTCGAAACCGTTTCACTTGTGAACGAAACGAATGAGGTGGTCAGTCCAAGTTATAACAATCATATCAGTCAAACTCAGGAGAAACTGAAAGAATCCTTTTCTCCTGAAAAAGAAGAATATGAGCAAGCAGCTAATGAGTTTACATTTGAGCCCAATGAGCAAGCAGAAGCTTTTGAGCCTGCAGATAAGGAAGAGGTTCTAGCGGAGGCTGGTGTGTTTACCAATGAAGAAAAGGTTCAGGCAGAAGCCATTAAGCTTATTTTTGAGGCGGATGTTCAATCCGGATTTGATCGACCTGAATACAAAGAAAATGTCCAAATGGATACAAATGAACTTGCATTTGTGACAGAGGACGACAGCCACGACCAAACTGAAGAGGCAGCTGAGGCAGTTTATGAAACACCAGCTCCCCCAACTGTACGGTCTCGTTTGCCTTTTAATGTCATGATGCTTAAGCAAGATAAACAAAAATGGGACGAAAGAAACCGGAAAAGGGAGTTTGAACAAGAGCGGCTGCGTCAGCAAGAGAAAACATCAGTAGAAGAAAAACCAGCTATCAATATGCCATCAAATCGTGAGGAAGTAGAAAATGAAGGATTATATGTACTTCCAACATCTAACTTGTTAAGCCCCCCTGTAACAGAAGTACTTGATACGGACTGGATTGATGGGCAGAAGGATCTTTTGAATGTAACCCTTAAGAATTTTAATGTAGGGGCAAGTGTTGTCAATGTGACCCAAGGACCGTCTGTTACCCGCTTTGAGGTACAGCCAGAACCAGGGGTAAAAGTAAATAAAATCACTAATTTAAGTGATGATATTAAATTAAGTCTTGCAGCCCGGGATATTCGGATTGAGGCGCCAATCCCCGGAAAACATACAATTGGGATTGAGGTTCCAAACCAAAAGTCAAGACCTGTATTGATAAATGAAATAATTGGGAGCATAGTTTTTAAAGAGTCTGCTTCTCCATTAACCGCAGTACTTGGACTTGATATTGCTGGGAAGCCAATCGTCACGGATTTGAAAAAGATGCCGCATGGACTCATAGCGGGGGCAACAGGTTCGGGAAAGAGTGTATGTATTAACTCGATTTTGATTAGTCTGTTATATAAAGCCGATCCCCGCGATTTAAAGCTCCTGCTTATTGATCCGAAAATGGTAGAGCTAGCACCCTATAATCGGATTCCACATCTTGTAAGCCCGGTTATTACGGATGTGAAGGCAGCGACAGCAGCTTTAAAATGGGCAGTTGATGAAATGGAGCGGCGCTATGAACTTTTTGCTCATACAGGCGTCCGTGATATCAATCGTTTTAACGAATTAGCCGTTCAGCATAAACGTTACTCAGACAAATTGCCATTCATTGTGATCGTTATTGATGAGCTGGCTGATTTAATGATGATGTCGCCTGCTGATGTAGAGGAGGCTATTTGCCGGATCGCTCAAAAAGCAAGGGCTTGTGGGATCCATCTGATAGTGGCAACGCAAAGACCATCGGTTGATGTAATTACAGGATTAATTAAGGCGAATATCCCTACGCGAATTGCCTTTTCAGTATCATCTCAAGTGGATTCACGGACAATCATTGATATAAGTGGTGCTGAAAGACTCCTTGGCCGCGGAGATATGCTATTCTTAGAGAATGGTGCATCCAAACCTGTCCGTTTGCAAGGTACATTTGTTTCAGACGAGGAAATAGATCTCGTTGTTGCACACGTAAGAGAGCAGCAAGAGCCTGATTACTTATTTGAACAGGAAGAACTGTTAAAGAAAGCGCAGGTTATCGAGGAAGAGGACGAATTGTTTTATGATGCCTGTGAGTTTATCGTCAATCATGGCAATGCTTCGACTTCCAGTTTGCAGCGACGCTTCAAGATTGGCTATAACCGAGCTGCGAGATTAATGGATATGCTTGAACAAAACGGGTATATCACGAGTGCTAATGGCAGCAAACCACGTGAAGTCTTAATCACGGAAGCTGAATTACAATCAATGCAAGACTAGTATTATTAGTTAATCTTTTGTATTCTTTATAGATGTGGACGGATACTAAATAGTATAATGATTAGGGCGAATGTAAGGGGAAGGGCAGCAAATAGTTTTTATTACAAAATAGTGCTATAATATTGAATTGATTTCTTAATTAATAATAAAACAACGTGTGCTTACATACTGATTAGCAAATGCAGACAGATTTCATATACTGTTTAACAGTATTACGTTGGTTGGAGGTTCTTCTATGACTATTTACCATTTTGTAGGTATAAAGGGGTCAGGAATGAGTGCACTCGCACAAGTTCTTCATGATATGAAATTTCAGGTGCAGGGCTCAGATGTCGAAAAGCGCTTTTTTACACAACTGGCTCTTGAACAATCGGGGATTACGATTCTTCCCTTTCAAAAGGAAAATATAAAGCCAGGCATGACAATCATTGCGGGAAATGCCTTTCCCGATACCCATGAGGAAATACAAGAGGCGATGAGACTTGGACTTCCTATCATACGGTACCATCGTTTTTTAGGCGATTTTATGCAAAACTTTACAAGCATTGCCATTACAGGCGCTCACGGAAAAACATCAACTACAGGGTTGCTTTCTCATGTTATTGCTGGAGCAAAACCAACGTCATTTTTAATTGGTGATGGGACAGGAAAAGGTGAGGAAGGTGCAGAGTATTTTGTATTTGAAGCATGTGAATACAGACGACATTTCTTATCCTACTTCCCTGACTATGCGATCATGACAAATATTGATTTTGATCATCCAGATTATTTTGCCAATATTGATGATGTTTTTTCTGCCTTCCAAGAAATGGCCGTGCAGGTTAAAAAGGGTATCTTTGCATATGGAGACGATGAACAGCTTCAAAAAATTCAGGCGAAAGTTCCGGTTCTTTTCTATGGCTTCGGTGAAGAAAATGACTATCAGGCCAAAAACATAGTAAAAACAACTGATGGGACCAGCTTTGATGTATTTATTCGCAATACCTTTTATAACAAATTTTCCATTCCTACCTTTGGTGATCATAGTGTACTCAATGCACTTGCTGTCATCGGGGTTTGCCATTACGAGGAAATTGATGTGGAAATAGTAAAGGAACATTTACAAACGTTCCAAGGTGTAAAAAGAAGATTCTCTGAAAAAAGAGTTGGAACTCAAATTTTAATTGATGATTACGCCCATCATCCAACTGAAATAAGAGCGACGATTGATGCGGCAAGGCAGAAATATCCAGATAAACAGATTGTCGCTGTGTTCCAGCCGCATACCTTTTCACGCACCCAAGCATTCTTGGAGGATTTTGCGGATAGCCTAGGTCAGGCAGACAAAACCTATTTGTGTGAAATTTTTGGATCGGCCAGGGAAAATCACGGCAAGCTGACAATTAAAGATTTACAAGACAAAATTGAGAATTCTGAAGTCCTTTCAGAAGAAAATACTTCTGTTTTAAACAAGCATGAAAATAGTGTGATTATTTTCATGGGAGCCGGAGATATTCAAAAATTTCAAGAGTCATATGAAAAACAATTATCATAAGAAAAGCGTAAGCGCCTAGGCGCTGTAGCTAGACAATAAGTAGGAAAAAAGGATGCCAGCAAAATGGCATCCTTTTTTTTATTTGAGCTTATCAGGGTTTAGTACGTCTAATTCAGGTAAAACGAATAGGCCGTCTTTACGGATGAGGACATCATCAAAATAGATTTCCCCGCCGCCATATTCATTACGCTGGATGTTAACCATGTCCCAATGGATATTGGAATGGTTGCCATTGAAGGCATCATCATAGCATTGTCCCGGAGTAAAATGGAAGCTGCCGGCAATTTTTTCATCAAACAAGATATCCTGCATCGGCGTAAGGATAAATGGATTCACGCCAATAGCAAATTCCCCGATATAACGGGCTCCCTCATCAGTATCAAAGATTTTATTGATGCGGCTGGTATCATTCGATTCTGCTTCAACGATCTTCCCGTTTTTAAAGGTTAATTTCACATTTTCAAACGTAAAGCCTTGATACGGTGATGGTGTATTATAGGTTATAACACCGTTAACTGAATCCCTCACTGGAGCCGTGTAAACTTCGCCGTCAGGAATATTTAGCCTTCCCGCACATTTAATGGCCGGGATGTCTTTAATAGAAAAATGTAAGTCGGTACCCGGGCCAGTAATATGAACCTTATCCGTCCGGTTCATTAATGCTACCAAGCTGTCCATTGCTTGATCCATTTTAGCATAATCAAGATTACATACATTAAAATAAAAGTTCTCGAATCCTTCAGTGCTCATTTTTGCTAATTGTGCCATGGAAGATGTAGGGTATCTGAGGACAACCCATTTAGTCTTGGGAACACGGATGTCCCGGTGAACCTTTTTGCCAATCGTCTGGCCATGTATTTTCATTTTCTCATCCGGAACATCTGATTGTTCACTAATGTTATCACCAGATCGAAGTCCTATGTATGCATCCATCTTACTCATGACATTGGCTTCAAACTCAGCCATCATATTAAATTGCTCTACTTGTGCACCCATTAAAAGCGAACGGTCCACTTGATGGTCCTTTAACAGGACAAAAGGATATCCACCTGCGGCATATGCTTCCTTCACAAGTGCAGTCACAAGCTCCCGCTGCAGGCCAAAATTTTCAATCAGTACCTTTTCCCCTTTTTGAAGCTGGACAGAATAATTAATTAAATTTCTAGCAAGTTTTTCGATACGAGGATCCTTCACACTAACGCCTCCAACCCAAATTAATCTTTCAGTTCTATTGTATCCGAACAACATCAGAAAGTTGAAATTAGAGCTTTATATATAGGGAATTTTTTTAACAAGATGCAGGAAAACAAGACAAATTTATGGAAGTAGTATAAGATTATTTCGAGGTTTATATCTAGAAAGAATCGGATATACATATGGATAGGATTTGAAGGCGGAGGTGCACGATGCAAATTATTTTATACTTAAGCGCAGCAGTGGCAGCAATTGCATTTTTTGTGCTGGTTATCTATTTATCAAAGACACTTAAATCACTTCAAGTTACGCTGACAAGCGTTTCACACACCTTGAGTGGTTTAGAAAAACAATTGGATGGCGTCACAACAGAAACAACCTTACTGCTTCAAAAAACAAACGCACTAGCAGAAGATATTCAGCAAAAATCTGAAAGTCTAAATAGCGTGGTTGAAGCCGTAAAGGATGTAGGCACAACAGTGACCAAATTTAATGGGACACTCCAGAATATAACCCATTCAGTGGATCAGCAGGTAGAGGAAAATAAAGAAAAAATCTCACAAATTGTTCAATGGGGGAATATTCTCCTTGAATTAAAAGAAAAGTGGCAGTCTAGAAAACAGTCTAAACAAGAAGTAAGCGTAATTGAGAGACAAAAAGTAAGGTCACATTAACAAAACAAAGGAGGAAGAACATGACTAGTCGAGAATATGAGTTAAGAGAAACGAATCAAGTCCGTAATGAGGGATCTTCCAGCACCTTCTTTTGGGGTGCGGTTATCGGTGGAGTTGTAGGAGCTGCGGCAGCTTTGCTTTTTGCTCCTAAATCCGGGAGAGAACTTCGTACCACCTTGGGCAGTCAAGCTGATTCCATTATGGATAAAACTGTTAGCTTAAGGGAAAATGTAGTGGCTAAAAGTAATGAACTTGCTTCGAAAACATCATCTATTTCTCAGGGAATTGTCCTGCAATCCTCAGAACTTGTTAATAAAGTTAAAGGGAAAGCATCTCACAAGGATGAAGGGAGTACCGACTCCGAAGGAACCTATATTCCAATTCAAAGTTCGAATGAATCCCCATCAGTAAAAAAATCAGATAGCCCGGATATTAAAAAGAAGTTAGAGGAAGCACAAAAGGCTTTTGACGAAGAAGAAAGTAAAGTGAAACTATAATATTTGTGATAAAAATGGTGAAGTGTTAAAATTACTTCACCATTTATTTATTTTAGAGACTTTGGAGGTATATAGAAATGCTTAAAAAAATTGATACCGTTGAACAATTTGATAACTTAATGAACACTGAAGGTGAATTCTATCTTTTGAAACATAGTTTAACATGTCCAATTAGTCATGCTGCTTATAAGGAATATGAAAAGTTTGCAGGCTCCAATCAAGATATCCCGACTTACTTCTTAGCTGTTCAAGATTCGCGTCCGTTATCAAACGAAATTGCTGAACGATTCGAAATCAAGCATGAATCACCACAGGCTATTCTTTTTTCAGAAGGAAAGCCGCGCTGGAATGCTTCCCATTGGAAAATTACGAATCGTTCTCTTTCAGATGCAGCAAGTGGAAAGTAAATTTATTTTAACATTTTAAGAAACATTTACGGTGAATATGCATATATTACTCTATTATAAGTCCCGATACTTTAGCGCTTAAAAGCGTTTAATTGCTAAAGAAAAAATAGGTGACAAAAAAATATTTTTCGGCTATAATTAGTCTAATTATTCAAAAATTATAAAATTTAAAACTTTAGGCTTGTAAATCATTATCTTTGAATAGAGAATAACCTGAAATTTACTTCGAAAAGAAAATGATCTGCAAAAGGAAGGACGGGACAAATAATGAGCAATAATGAATTGGATCAACTGAGGACACGTGTTGATGAACTGAACTTGGAATTATTAAAACTAATTAATGAAAGAGCTCAGCTCGTTCAAGAGATTGGACGAGTAAAAGGTAATCAGGGTGTTTACCGTTACGATCCAGTCCGTGAAAGAAAGATGCTAGAAGTGATTAAAGAACATAATGATGGCCCGTTTGAGGATTCAACGATTGATCATCTCTTTAAGGAAATTTTTAAAGCAGGATTAGACTTACAGAAGGATGATCACGAAAAAGCATTACTAGTCTCCAGAAAGAAAAAGCCTGAAGATACGATTGTTTCATTGAAGGGTGAAAATATCGGGGATGGTAAACAACATTTTGTATTTGGTCCTTGTTCGGTGGAATCCTATGAGCAGGTAGCAACAGTAGCTAAGGCAATGAAAGAAAAAGGCTTAAAGCTTCTTCGGGGCGGTGCCTATAAGCCAAGAACGTCTCCATATGATTTCCAAGGATTGGGAGTAGAGGGATTAAAAATATTAAAACGTGTAGCTGACGAGTTCGATATGGCAGTTATTAGTGAAATTGTGAACCCGGCAGATATTGAATTAGCTTGTGATTACATTGATGTTATTCAAATTGGCGCCCGAAATATGCAAAACTTTGAGTTACTCAAAGCCGCTGGTGCAGTTAACAAGCCGGTCTTGCTAAAGAGAGGTCTTGCCGCTACAATTGAAGAGTTTATTAATGCAGCAGAATACATTATGGCACAAGGGAATGGCCAAATCATTCTTTGTGAGCGCGGAATTCGGACTTATGAACGGGCTACAAGAAATACATTAGATATTTCTGCCGTTCCAATTCTGAAAAAGGAAACACATTTACCGGTCATGGTGGACGTTACCCATTCAACTGGAAGAAGAGATTTATTACTTCCATGTGCGAAAGCCGCTATTGCCATAGGGGCAGATGGAGTAATGGCTGAAGTTCACCCAGATCCTGCGGTAGCCCTTTCAGACGCTCAGCAGCAGATGGATCTTAAGCAATTTGATGAATTCTATAGTCAATTACTAGCGTCAAATTTCGTTAATATTTAAAAAACTATAAATAATGAGAACCTTCTGCGCGAGTGGCAGAAGGTTTTTTTCTATTTAAGAACATTTTTAGAAAAAATATTGACTTTTTCAATTGCGGCTTTAATCTAGTTGTCGTATCATTAAGTACATATGAAGATTGTTTATTATCTCACAAACAACCAATGCGGATGGTCGTTAATCAGAGAAATTTAAACTAGACAAATAATCATGACTAGTTTTTTACAAACAGATGTAAAATAAAAAAAACAATGAACGTTATAGGAGAGTGTATAAAAGTGAATATTACTATTTATGATGTTGCAAGGGAAGCTAATGTATCAATGGCAACTGTTTCCCGTGTAGTGAATGGAAACCCGAATGTAAAACCGGTTACCCGGAAAAAAGTATTAGAGGTTATTGACAGACTAGGCTATCGCCCTAATGCCGTTGCCAGAGGATTAGCTAGTAAGAAAACAACCACAGTTGGAGTCATCATTCCTGATATATCGAGCATATTCTTTGCAGAATTAGCCCGTGGGATTGAGGATATTGCGACAATGTATAAGTACAATATCATCTTAAGTAATTCAGACCAAAATAAAGACAAGGAATTACATTTATTGAATACCATGCTCGGTAAACAAGTAGACGGGATTGTCTTTATGGGTGGAAATATTACGGCAGACCATGTCGAGGAATTCGGCAAATCCCCAGTTCCGATTGTTTTGGCAGGTTCTATTGAAGAGTCTAATCAAATTCCATCTGTAAACATTGATTATGAAGCTGCCGTTTATGATTCTGTAAAGGAATTTATTGAAAAGGGTCACAAGCATATTGCCTTTGTTGTTGGGCCGCTGCATGAACCAAAAAATGCTCAGAAAAAATTAAAGGGCTACCAAAGAGCTCTTCAAGACGCAGGTCTTCCATATAATGAAGAATTGATTGTTGAAGGGGACTATACGTACGATTCAGGAATCGAAGCTTTGGAGAAATTACTCGAAGCAGCAGACAGACCGACAGCGATTTTAGTTGGCTCTGATGAAATGGCACTTGGGGTTGTTCATGGAGCAGAGGACAAAGGCTTCCATATTCCGGAGGATTTTGAGGTCATTACCTCAGACAATACGCGTTTGTCACTTATGGTTCGCCCGCAGCTGACAACAATTGTTCAGCCGTTATATGATATTGGTGCAGTTTCTATGCGTCTTTTAACTAAATTGATGAATAAAGATAAGACAAGTGATTCAATCGTTGTTTTACCGCACCGTATTGAACATCGTAAGTCGACAAAATAAAACCAGAGGGTTGGCATCTAAAATGCCAACCCTTTCTGGTTATTAATATGAGAATGGTACTCTTCACTTGGTCAAGGCGCATCCACTTTTCTAATTTTTGTTTGGCTTCTAATTGGAAAGAGTGCTTTTTCAAGTGTTAGTAAATTTTTTTCTGTTATTTCTGCTTTTCGCGGAATCGGAGTGTATATCCCTTCAGGATCATCCCACTCCAATGGCAATGGAACAGGGGCCCGCTTTTGCCACTGCTCAATCCACTCACCTGGTAAACGGCCAAAGCAATTATTATTTTCCGTCATCTCTAGCCAAATCAGTGCCCATGCCCTAGGTACTACACGCCAGATATCATAACCGCCCCCACCGACAGCGATCCACTTACCATTACAATATTGATGAGCAATTTCATGTGCAAGCCGAGGGATTTCCCGATAAATTTTCATTGTTGCAGATAAATGTGTTAAGGGGTCATAATAATGGGAGTCAGCGCCATTTTGGGTTAGGATGACATCTGGTTTAAAAAATGCTGCTACTTCTTTGATCGCTTCTGTATAGACATGCAGCCATGATTCGTCCTCGGTAAAGGCATCAACAGGGATATTAAAGGAATAACCGTACCCTAGACCTTGACCTCGTTCATTAATGCTGCCTGTTCCAGGGAATAAATATCTTCCTGTTTCATGAATGGACAGGGTACAAACACTAGGGTCATCATAAAATGACCATTGAACACCATCACCATGGTGGGCATCTGTATCAACATATAAGACCCGGGCATGATATTTTTCTTGCAAATATCTAATCGCTACAGAGCTATCATTATAGACACAGAATCCTGAGGCTTTGCCACGGAAGCCGTGATGCAATCCTCCGCCAAGGTGAAGGGCATGCAGTGCCTTTCCCGTCATTACTTGGTCTACTGCCGTTAATGTCCCGCCAACCAATAGGGAACTCGCTTCATGCATGTTCGGGAAAACGGGGGTATCCTCTGTACCTAGTCCGTAATTTTCTGCAATATCCTTCGGAAGAGTCCCCTCTCCCGCCTGTTTTACAGCTTCTATGTAGCTATGGTCATGAATTAGCCTTAATTCCTCTTCCGTTGCCATCTTGGGCGGAATGATCTGCTCTGGCGTTAAAGCATTGATTTTACGTAAAAGGTCAACGGTCAATTGTAGCCGGAATTGATTAAAAGGATGATCGTTATTAAATTTATACTTTAGCAGTTCTTCTGAAAAAATAAAGGAGCACTGATCATTCATAGAGATATCCCCGGGAGATTGGGCCATAAGACATGATGGCCTGCTTGTTTAAGCTCTTGAATGAGTGCTGTTGGATTCATTGTTTGCACCCTTAGGACAAGTATTTTATAGTGATCATCGTTTTTATCTGGGTAGACGAGAACACTTAAGATATTAGCGTTTCTCTTTTTTATCAAAGCTGTTATATCACTAAGTACACCGGCAAGATTAGGAACCTTGATTTCGATCTGAGAACCAGGCTGGTGTGCTCCAGTTAATTCAACCATATTCCGCAGTAAATCTGTTTCCGTTACAATTCCGATTAGTTTTCGATCGTTAATAATCGGCATACAACTGATTTTGTGTTCATAAAACAAACCCGCTGCCTCTTCGACAAAATCAAGGGGATGTCCGGTGATTACATTTTTCTCCATAATGGTTTCTAGAGGTTTCTTTAGGTCTTCGGGATGTTCATTGGCGTGAAAGATAGAGGGAGTTGCTTCTCTTATTTTTGCAACTGTTATCAATCCTAATAAATGTTTGTCTTGATCTATAATCGGAATGTGACGAATTTTTCGTGTATCCATTAAATGTATAGCATCTGCAATCGTATTTGTCGGTAAAAGTACGGCAACATCTGTTTTCATTATTTCTTCTATAATCATATAAATCACCCTCAATCAAAAAGATTAAGCTGTCTAGCTCCTGTCCTGCCCGCTAAATGGCGCTACCACTTTTAGTACATAAATCGATTCATAAACCTAAGCCTGTCAAACTTTTGAATCGAATCAGCTTCTATTCTTTTTCCAATCCTGGCCATCAAACAGTTAGCAGGGTGAGAGCAAATCTCAGGATCATCGGTTGCATACCACTCAAGGCCGCCGGCATTCATCATTTTCTCCATAACCTTTCGGTAATCCCAAACATTTAATTTAGTACCTTTCAAATCCCAATGCCAATAATACTCAGTTGTAATCGTAATATAATCTTCCATGGCATCATCCATCATCGAGACGATCAACAGATTTTTACCGACGGAGCAGCCCCTGAATTTAGGGATGACCTCAATAGCTCCCAATTCAATCAGATTATCCATCTTTCCTTCTGACCATCGCTCAAGCGGGTCAGGATAAAGATAAGTTACATATCCAACGATGGTATGCAGGTCCCTGGCAATAATGATTCTTCCTTCAGGAAGATCTGCGATTCCAATCAACGCCTGATGCTGCTGCGCTGGCTGTCGAAACGCCACGAGGTCATGATGAAATTCATAGCCGGCAAGTTTTTCAGATGAAATAGGACCTTCAATAATTAAATTCCCATGAGGAGTTTTTAATTGTTTGGCATTGTATGTTTTTTTGTGTTCCATACTGTCACCTACTCTACAGAGATGGTTGTGATCAATTCTATTATACATAAAAACTATTAGAAAAAAGAAATTTCAAATAATTATGTAAGGAAATAGGTAATTGACCATAAAATTCAAGAAAATAATATTTTTAAAATTGTGAATAATTCTTGTTTGTACTATAATTATCTCATACTAGCAAATGAGGGGGAGATTCAGGTGAAAGTGGAAGCGCTGCCAGTTGTGCAAGGCGAGTTTAATCTTGATAATTATGAAGAAATGTACAAACGTTTTGACTGGAAGGAAACAGAAAAGCAATTTTCCTGGAGCGAAACAGGACTTGTAAATTTGGCTTATGAGGCGATTGACCGCCATGCGAACACCTTCCGGAAAAATAAGGTAGCCCTATACTACCGTGATGGTGCTAGAGATGAAAAGTATACATTTAAAGAAATGAAGGATTTATCTAATAAGGCAGCAAATGTATTGAAAACCTATGGTGATGTTGAAAAAGGCGATCGCGTCTTTATTTTCATGCCGCGCTCTCCGGAACTTTATTTTACCGTACTAGGTGCGATTAAGCTTGGTGCGATTGTCGGGCCATTATTTGAAGCATTTATGGAGGGAGCTGTACGAGACAGGCTGCAGGATAGTGAAGCAAAAGTTTTAGTTACAACCCCTGATTTGTTAGACCGTGTCCCTGTACAAGATCTGCCGGCCTTAAAGCATATCTTTGTAGTCGGGAATGATGTAGCAGAACAAGGATCAACGATTGACTTTTTAGAGAAGTTTAAATCAGCTAGTAAACAACTTAAGATTGAATGGGTGGATCGCAGGGATGGTTTGATCCTGCATTATACATCAGGGTCAACTGGAAAGCCAAAAGGTGTTTTGCATGTACATAATGCCATGATTCAACATTATCAAACTGCTAAATGGGTGCTAGATTTAAAAGAGGATGATGTATACTGGTGCACTGCCGATCCTGGCTGGGTGACAGGTACATCTTATGGCATCTTTGGACCATGGCTAACGGGAACTTCAAACGTCATCGTAGGCGGCCGTTTTAGCCCTGAATCCTGGTATCAGATGATAGAAGACTTTGGAGTAACTGTATGGTATAGTGCACCAACAGCATTCCGGATGCTAATGGGAGCTGGAGATGAACTTGTTAAGAAATTTGACTTAAGCAGTCTTCGACATATCCTAAGTGTAGGCGAACCGCTAAATCCAGAAGTGGTAAAGTGGGGTGCTAAGGTCTTTAATAAGCGGATACATGATAACTGGTGGATGACGGAAACAGGAGCGCAGCTAATTAGTAACTATCCTTGTATGGAAATAAAGCCAGGTTCGATGGGAAAACCGATTCCAGGTGTAGAAGCGGCCATTGTTGATAATCAAGGAAATGAACTGCCGCCATATCGAATGGGTAATCTGGCTATTAAAAAGGGCTGGCCATCGATGATGCACACAATTTGGAATAATCAAGAGAAATATGAATCCTACTTTATGCCAGGTGATTGGTATGTGTCAGGGGACTCTGCCTATATGGATGAAGATGGTTATTTCTGGTTCCAAGGCAGGGTGGATGATGTCATCATGACTTCTGGGGAGCGGGTTGGTCCTTTCGAAGTAGAAAGTAAACTCGTTGAGCATCCTGCCGTTGCCGAAGCAGGGGTTATTGGGAAACCAGATCCTGTCCGTGGTGAAATTATCAAGGCGTTTGTGGCTTTACGTGACGGTTTTGAAGCCTCTGAAGAATTAAAAGAGGAAATTAGACAATTTGTAAAGAAAGGTCTTGCCGCTCACGCAGCACCTAGAGAGATTGATTTCCGTGATAAGTTACCAAAAACACGGAGTGGTAAAATTATGAGACGGGTCTTAAAGGCGTGGGAGTTGAATCTGCCAACAGGGGACCTTTCAACAATGGAAGATTAATGAAAGTTTCAAACACACGATTATTCTAATATGATCGTGTGTTTTTGTTTTTATTTACAAGGATGTATCAAAACCAAGGTCTATGTTCACTAGTTCAACCGACAAGTCAAAAAAAGAATGGCTGTGAAAGCCATTCTTTTTCTTTGTACAGTATGTGAATCCAGATACTTATGGTGCGGTTGTACTACCATTCTGAGCTGGTGGTGTCACCGGTGGTGTAACTGGTGGTACAACGGGTGGTGTCACTGGTGGAGAAGCAGCTCCGACTTCAACCACATTAGAAGGTGCGGATTCTTTGCCGGCAATATCAACTGCTTTTACATGATAAGAGCCGTTTCCTGCTTTATAGGCGAGCTTTGAGCCGCTGTTAATACTTGCTACCTTGGTATTGCCTTGATATACACGGTAACCAACGACATCATTATCACTTGACCTGGACCAAGTTAAGGTATTTCCAGACACGGAAAGAGATACTGCGTCCGGATTTTTACCATTATCGACCATTTTAGCAGTAGGTACAAGCACTTTCCCCCAACGGTCCCTATTCGGAATCAACTGACTATAATTTTTAAAATTCCTTCCGACCATTCTAGTGATGAAGTCCGGGTTTAGGACCAAACCATATTGGGCAAACTCACTTGGAGTGGAATCCAAGGCTAAATACTTTCTGTCCCCTACGGTAACAAACTTTCCTTCCACTAAACTATCATCCACTTTTGTAGGAACATTGTTCACATTGAAATAATCACTTTGGATTAAGCCAGCCTTTGAACATGCCGCGGATGGCAGCAAACCGGAAACTGCACAGAAGGAGCGCTTTACGATCCCACTAGGCATTTGGAATGATTCCTTTGGATCCACTAAGTCTGGCTTGATATCATAAGCGGCATTTATTAATTCTGCCCACAAATTATTCGTCCGTTGACTATAGGACATTCCCGATGTCTGTAATGATTTAGGTGTATCATAGCCGGTCCAAATTCCAAAGGTGACATTAGGATTTGAAGCAACAAACCAAGAATCGATATACTGATTACCGGTTCCAGTTTTGCCGGCCCAATCTGCACTGAACTTCAATTTACTCTTAACTCCAGCTGCAGTCCCCATTTTGATAACATCCCGCATCATATCAAGTGTAAGATATGCGGTTTGAGGCTTAAAGACATCTACAGGTTTTACTTCATGCTGGTAGATGATCTTGCCATCTTTATCGACGATCTTATCGATCATATAGGCATCAATAAATTTCCCGCCATTTGCAAACGTACTAAATGCATTGGTATTTTCCTCAATCGTAACACCTGTTTCCATTGAACCAATCGCGGTTGCAAGATTGGTATAATCGGGCTTTTTCAGAGAAGTAAACCCCATTTTTTCGAGATATTTTGCCGGCTGTTGTGCAACGATATCTTTATACAGTTTTACAGCCGGAACGTTATACGATTTAGCTAATGCATAGCGGGCGGAAACGATCCCACTATACCTTAAATCATAGTTGCGCGGCCATGGGGTGCTTCGACCATCAGCAAGACTAAGCGCAACATCTGGAAGCGGCATTCCTGGTGAAGCTTTGCCTAACTCAATTGCCGGACCATATACGAGCAGAGGCTTCATCGTCGAACCATTCTGCCTGATGGCACTAGTAGCATGATTAAGCTGCTGGTTTCCATAATTTCTCCCAGGAACAAAACTGATAATTTTCCCGGTCTTGTTTTCAATCAGCTCTGCCCCCACTTCGACAGGCTCCATGGCCGTTACTTCTTTTCCAGTTTCCGGATCCTTTTTCACTTGAGCCTTATCGGGTCCGTAGTATTTATAATTATCTTTTACGGTTTGCATCTTATCATAAATATTTTTGTCTATCGTTGTATAAATCTTGTAACCATTTTGATGGAGGTCGTGAGTAGCTATTGTCTTATATTTATAATAAAGTGTATCATCATTTTTCAGATCCTTATCGGTGTATCCATCTTTTTTTGCCAGCACAGTGGTAAGGACGTCGAGAGAACGTTTTTCAATTTCAAAGGTAAGCCATGGGTATTTTTCAAGTGGATTGGGTACAGGCTTAATAAAATCCTTTGTGATGTCGTAGGCTGAGGCTTCTGCATATTGCTGCTGGTTTATGTATCCACCATCAAACATTCTTTTTAAAACGGTTTTCATCCGAGTCAGTCCTGGCTCAAGATTATTCTTTACTGTACCTTCTCTTGTAAAGGGTGTATAACCAAATGGACTTTGCGGGAGACCGGCAATGAAGGCTGCTTCCGGCAGTGTTAGTTCACTAGCACTTTTTCCAAAGATTCCTTTAGCTGCTGCTTGGACACCGGCAATGTTTTGACCTGAAGAATTTCTGCCAAAGGTTGAAACATTGAGGTACGCTTCTAAAATTTCTTTTTTGTTGAAGAATTTCTCTAAACGAAGGGCAAGTAAGATTTCATTAGCTTTCCTTTGAAAGGAGACTTCATTGGTTAAAATTTGATTTTTAATTAATTGCTGTGTTAACGTACTTCCACCTGATTGAACAGCGGAATTTGTCACCTCTTGAAAAAGAGCTCGAAAAACAGCTTTCGGTACGACCCCATTATGCTGATAAAAGTATTGGTCTTCCGTTGCAACTACTGCATTGGTCAAATCCTTTGAGACTTGATCAAGTTTAACCTCTTCCCGGACCAAATCGGTCCTTAGCCTGCCAAGGTAGACATTATCAGCAAAATATAAGTCCGAGGTTTCGGTATAATTATAAATATCCTTTTTCATACTGTCGTATGAGCGAACGGGTTCATCTTTAACTAGTGAGGCAAAGTAGCCTGCACCAACACCTGTCGCAAATGATCCACCTAAAATGCCGACAGTTAGTACAAGGAGAATTAAGTTCCAAACGACTTGGTAGGTAATTCGTGCACCTTTTACCGTTTTTCTATGGGTAAGTACGGTCCATATTGATTTTCCTTTTTCCATCCAAGCCTGTAATTTTTCATTCATTCAGAGCATCACCTCAATATAAAATCACATCCATTATAGCATACCGATGGACTAAAAACTGACAACCTTCTACATTTTCTGAAATTTCCAGTTCGAGGTTTGACAGGGGAATGGAAATATGTTAAAAAAAGCTATAGCATATTTTATATTTAAAGCTGTGAAGGGAATCAACTGTAGTTCTTCTATCCCTGTTTGTAGAGAGTCAGCGGTGGTGAAAGCTGATACACATAGAGGAATGAATTACATCCTGGAGCTTTTTCTGTGAATTCGTTTGTTAGTAGCGGAAAACGGTTTAAACCGTTATTTTATTGAGTTGGAGGATTTTTCCTCAAGCTGGGTGGTACCGCGTAACTATACGTCCCTGCATTTTGCAGGGGCGTTTTTATTTTTCAAGCTAATTGGAGGGATTAATTTGGATTTACTACAGGATTTGGCATGGAGGGGCATTATTTATCAGCAAACAGATGAAGAAGGCCTAAAAGATCTATTAGGAAAGGAAAGCATTTCGCTTTACTGTGGGGTAGACCCGACAGCTAATAGCTTGCATATTGGGCACTTAGTTGCGTTTCTAACACTGAGAAGATTTCAGCAGCATGGTCACCGGCCTATCGTGTTGGTTGGCGGTGCTACTGGATTAATTGGAGACCCAAGTGGTAAAAGTGAAGAACGTAAATTGCTTACCTTGGAAACAGTTCAGGAGAATGTTGTAGGCATTCAGAAACAGCTTGCTTCTGTTTTTGACTTTGATGGTGAAAATGGAGCAATAATGGTGAATAACTATGATTGGGCTGGATCCATGGATATCGTGACGTTCTTGCGTGATATCGGTAAGCATATCGGCGTCAATTACATGCTTGCGAAAGATACGATTGCTTCTCGTCTTGAGACGGGTATCTCCTTTACTGAGTTTACTTACACCATTTTACAGGCAATGGACTTCAATCATTTATATGACCACCATAATTGTAAATTACAAATTGGCGGCAGCGATCAGTGGGGAAATATTACTTCCGGACTCGAGCTAATCCGAAAAATGCATGATGAAGAATCAAAGGCATTTGGTTTGACGATTCCACTAGTAACCAAAGCAGATGGAACTAAATTTGGAAAGACTGAAGGCGGAGCTATCTGGTTAGATCCGGAAAAGACGACACCTTATGAATTCTATCAGTTCTGGATTAACACGGCCGATGCAGATGTTGTGAAATATTTGAAGTATTTTACTTTCCTTTCTCATGAAGAAATTGAAGGTTTAGAACAAAGCGTCCAGGAGGAACCGCATCTTCGCAAAGCTCAAAAAGCTTTGGCCGAAGAAATGACCCGTTTAATACACGGTGAAGAATCCTTGCAGCAGGCAATTAAAATTTCTCAAGCATTATTTAGCGGAGACGTGAAAAACCTTTCCGCGGAGGAAATTAAGCAGGGCTTTAAAGACGTACCTTCCTATGATGCAAAAGAAGGGGAAGAGAATTTGGTTGATTTGCTTGTTGCTGCAAAAATTTCTCCTTCTAAACGTCAAGCTCGTGAGGATATCTCAAACGGAGCAGTAACGGTTAATGGAGAAAAGGTGACAGATACTGCTTATCTTCTTCAGGAAACAGATCGTATTGAAGGCCAGTTTACGATTATAAGACGAGGCAAAAAGAAATATACGTTAATTAACTATTAACGGCTAGGGCTTTGGGAATCCAAAGCCCTTTTTTATTACAAGAAAAACCATGAGAACACGAGGGTCCGAGAGCGAGGACTATTGTCCGCATGAAGGCCCCATGAGGACACAGAAATCCCGAAAGTGAGGAACTATTGTCCGCATGAAGGCCCCATGAGGACACAGAAATCCCGAAAGTGAGGAACTATTGTCCGCATGAAGGCCCCATGAGGACACAGAAGCCCGAAAGTGAGGAGCTATTGTCCGCATGAAGGCCCTATGAGGACACAGAAGCCCGAAAGTGAGGAGTTAATGTCCGCATGAAGGCTCCATGAGGACACAAAAGCCGGTAAATGAGGCCTCCTTGTCCTCATAAAAAATAATCGCTCTTACAAGGTATTAAGGGACTAAATATCTACGTCAAATCATATAAAAAGAAAAATTGGTGGTGAAAAAATGAAAATTTTTATACACATTTTCTTTTTAATTCTCCTCGCACTTGTTACATTTTACGGGCTTGGTCCTATTCTTATGGCTGATGGATCCATACAAGAAAGATTATGGACTGCCGTAATTGTATTCTTCCTTTATCTAGTCATAACCTATTGTTACCAAAAGGCATTGAACAAGGCAAATAAATGAAAAAAACGGATGCCAATTGGCATCCGTTTTTTTCATATAAAGATTAACGAGAGTAGAACTCAACGATAAGTGCTTCGTTAATTTCAGCAGGAAGCTCTGAACGCTCTGGTAAGCGAGAGAATGTTCCTTCTAATTTGTCAGCGTCGAAAGTTAAGTAATCAGGTACAAAGTTAGTAACTTCAACTGATTCTTTCACTACATCAAGGTTACGTGATTTTTCACGAACGCTGATAGTTTGTCCCGGAGTTACACGGTATGATGGGATATCTACGCGAGAACCATTAACTAAGATATGACCGTGGTTTACTAATTGGCGAGCAGCACGACGAGTGCGAGCAAGACCTAAACGGTAAACAACGTTATCTAGACGTGATTCAAGAAGAACCATGAAGTTTTCACCGTGGATACCAGATAATTTGCCAGCTTTTTCGAAAAGAGTACGGAATTGGCGCTCATTTACACCATACATATGACGAAGCTTTTGCTTCTCTTGTAATTGTAATCCGTATTCAGAAAGCTTTTTGCGTTGGTTTGGACCATGTTGTCCAGGAGCGTAAGGACGCTTTTCTAATTCTTTACCTGTGCCGCTTAGAGAGATTCCAAGACGACGGGATAGTTTCCAGCTTGGGCCGGTATAACGAGCCATGAATGACTCCTCCTTAGTGTTTTTATTTTGGTAAAATAAAAACCGTTATGAGAATCTTTACTAGACATTTTGTTTTCATGCACCTTCGCCCTAGCAGCTAAGGGTTACAAGATGCACCATCAAAATAGTTTGAGGAACAAAATGAGACCAATAAAATGAACTCAATAGGCTGCATATATTTTACACAAAGAATATTATATGATTTTTATACATGGTAAGTCAAGTATATTTTCAAGCCGACTTAAATGACACGGAAATGTTCTAAAAAAATTAATATTTTACCTAAAAATATATTCCAAAAGTATCCTAATATTAACTATAATTAGGGTGCAATGTATTTATTTGGAATTTAGAAAAGCGGAAAATAATAAGTATGTATTCTCTAAAAGGGGATTTACTATTGGATACAGAAAACTATAAGAAATTATTTCAAATATCTGAAAGATTTCATTCAACCTTGAGTGTGGACAATCTATTAGGAGAAATATTTGTTACCCTAAAAGAATTTTTTCCTAATTATTCCTACTACTTACTTTTATCACGTGATGCCTACCATCATAATGACCTGCGAATCATGGAGTTAGAATACGATAGTGAAAATATGAATGTCATTAATGCCTATGAGTCTGGAGAGATTCAATTTGAGAGATCTGATGTATCCAAACATGCTGCCCTCTACGCCCCTTTAAAAAGTAATTCAAAGATTTATGGTGTTATTGAAGTAATCGCCCCGGAAGTGACCAATTTTCCGGCTTGTGAGGCAGAATTTATCAGGTTGTTGTCACAATCAGCAGGCAGTGCCCTGGAAAATGCGAAAATACATCAGCAAGCGCAAAAAACCATTTCCGACCTTCAATTAATCAATAAAACGTCACACCAATTAAATTCAAACCAGCCTTTAGTTGAAACGATGACCATTATGGCTCAACAAATTAAAAGCTCTTTTGAGGCAGAAGAGGTTGGATTTTTTCTGTTCACCAAGGATCAACTTAAAGCAAAAGTACTCCCTGGCTCAACACCATTCTTTTTTACACAACAAGCTCGGATCTACATTGACTACATAAAGGGGAAATTTCAACAGAGTAACGAACCATTATTTATTGGCGATTTGAATCTTTCCCAATATATTCCACCTGTGTTTCGTTCTGTAATGGCCGTTCCTGTAGTTATCAGCAAGAAGCTGAAAGGCTTCTCTATTATTATGCATCGAGATCCCTACTTCTTCCCGTTTGAGGCGTTTAAACTGCTGCAATCTCTAGTCTATCATGCATCTTTAGCCCTAACCAATGCTCTATTAAGATATGAACTTGAAAAATTGGTGATTACGGATCATCTTACCAAGCTGCATTCCCGTAAGTTTTTAGATGAAAAAATACAACAATCGATGAAGAAAGATGAAGAAGGAACCTTTATTTTAATTGATATTGATAATTTTAAAGAAATAAATGATACCTATGGCCATCAAATTGGAGATTTGATTCTGATCCAGATAGCGAATCTCATTAAAGGAAGTATTCGGGAAAGTGATATTGGTGCCCGCTGGGGTGGAGAGGAGCTTGCCATTTATTTGCCAAGGGTTTCGTTGGAAACAGGAGTTGTCATTGCCGGGAGAATTCTAAATAAGGTGTCAGAATGCTCAGAGCCGCATATTACCGTATCCTGTGGTGTGTCTTATTGGAAAAAGGAACGAAATGATACCTATCAATCTTTATTTAAAAGAGCAGATGAGGCATTATACATGGCAAAAGAAACGGGCAAAAACAAGGTGGTCATCCAAGGGGATGCTATCATGGCAGGTTAGAATGACATTTAATAAAGAAGGTGTCCCATAAGTATAACTTTTAGGGGCACCTTCTTTCTTATACTTAGAACTAGTCTGTTGATTTCCGCTCCAGGCGCTTCGCTTTCCGCGGGCGGTCCGGGGACCCTCCTCGGCGCTTAAGCGCCTGTGGGGTCTCCCCTGCCCCTTACTCCCGCAGAAGTCTTCGCGCCTTCCGCTTCAATCAACAGAGTGTACAAAGATTATTCATCAACTACCAATTGGGTCAGCCTCTTAATTTTACTAAACTTAAAAGTACTTTAAAGATGCTCGACTACAACAGCTGCCAGCTCTTCAAGCTTTTGCTGGTCAAGCTCATCAAAGCGATTCACTTCTGGAGAATCAATGTCTAATACCCCAAATAGTTCCCCGTCTTTCAAGAGTGGAATGACAATCTCAGAGCGTGAAGCAGCATCGCAGGCGATATGGCCAGGGAATTGATGAACGTCTTCCACACGGATGGTCTCTTTTTTCAAAGCTGACGTTCCACATACGCCCTTCCCGAGAGGTATTCTCACGCAAGCCGGTAATCCTTGAAAAGGACCAAGAACTAGTTCTCCATTAGTATCCATCAAATAAAAACCAACCCAGTTAATTCGGTCGAGAAATTGGTTCAACAGAGCAGAAGCATTGCTGAGATTAGCGATTTGATTTTTCTCATCATAAAGCAGGGCCTGCAGCTGTTTTTTTACAAGCGCATAATTCTCTTCACGAGTTCCTGTATACATTTCGACGTTAAACAAGTAGTTTCACCTTTTTCTATAATGAATTAATTATTATTTTATCAAAAAAAGAAGAAAAGGAGCGCACTTTGTCGATATTTTCATAAAGGATTCAGTCATGTTTATACAGAAATCCTATATAAGGGATACCTAAGGGGGAGAATACATGAAGAAAAATGCAAAGGAAGCAATTGTTCAGGCTGCCATATCGTTGTTTAATTCAAATGGGTATTCAGGAACATCGGTTAGGGATATTGCTAATTTGGCAAAAGTTAACACAGCTACCATTGCCTACTATTTTAATAATAAACCTGGACTATTAGAATATTGCTTCATGCATTTTTTTGAACAATATATCAATAAGATAGAAGAAGCGTATCTCTCCATCGATCGTGGTGCAAAAGAATGTTTAAAAAGGATTGTCGCAGATTTACTCCATTATCAATGTGAAAATAGCCAGCTTGCGAGTTTTGTCTATCGAGAAATGTCTATGGATTCTCAAGTAGTAAGGGAAATCATGTCAACTTATTCCCTAAAAGAAAAATATTATTTGCAAAAGATAATCGAAAGAGGTTTTGAATGGCAGGAATTTCGGCCGCATTCAATCCCATACTTAATCATTCAATTAAAGAGTTTATTAATGATGCCATTTATGAATACACAATATATGCGAGAAGTTTTATATATTTTCCCTAATGAGCCATTTTTTGAACAAAAGTATTTAAAGGAATTATACGTCTGGATCGATAAAACCTTAAGCTTTGAAGGGCCAGTTATGAAGGGCGCAGTGATAAAATAGCGGTTATCGCTATTTTTTTTATTGTATTTTACAAAAAAATTGAAATTAATAGTCAAAAAATGTCGTTAACATGGTATCATAATAGCATTGAATGGGAACATGAATAATTTTTTATATAGATGAATTCGAATATGTTGTTTGATATAGGAGGCTTACTTGTGAAGTATTTCATTGGATTTTTCATCCTGCTACTAGCCTTGTTTGTATGGGGATATTTAATAAAGAAAAAATACTTTAAAGAAATGGATCGGCTCGAAGCATGGAAAATTGATTTATTAGATCGGCCCATACTGGATGAAATGTCGAAGGTAAAACAGTTAAATATGACCGGCCAAACAGAAGAGCTGTTTGAAGCTTGGCGGAATCAATGGGATGATGTAGTAACCGTAAAGCTCCCTGATTTGGAAGAAATGCTTTTTGATGCGGAAGAATATATTGATCGGTACCGCTTTAAAAAGGCAAAAGAGGTACAACAATCCATTAACACAAAATTGGAGGAAACGGAAAGTCAAATTAAGAATATATTGGATGAACTACATGAGCTTATTGGCAGTGAGGAAAAAAACAGAGTAGAAATTGAAGAGTTAAAAGAAAAATATCGTGAAGCAAAAAAGAGGCTGCTTGCACACCGACACAGCTTTGGCAATTCGGAAAAACATCTAGAACAGCTGTTAAACGAAGTCGCACATAACTTTAAAGAATATGATGAGAAAACGGACCTAGGAAATTATTTAGAAGCTCGTGAAGTCGTTTTGCTTATACATAGTCAGCTTGGAACGATCAAACACCGTATGGATTTAATCCCCCAGATGTTAATAGAATGTCAGTCACTGCTTCCCAATCTGTTATCCGATTGTTTAGAAGGACATCGTGAAATGATGGGGCAGGATTACTACTTAGACCATATTAATGTAGAACAAGAAGTTAAACGTTTGGAAGAAAAGCTTGCTGAAAATTTAGTGCTGATTGAAAAAGCTGAAATTGATCAAGCTGATGAAGGGATTAAAGAAGTAAAGGACCGAATCGATGTCCTATTTGATCTTTTGGAAAAGGAAGTTCACGCTAAACATTTCGTCATTAAAAATGAAAAAGCAGCTTATGAGCTTTTAGCTTCTGCTCAAAAAGAGAATAAGGAGCTTTCTAACGAGCTATTTGCGGTTCAACAAAGCTATCAATTATCGGACAGTGATTTTGAGACACAAAGGCAGCTTGAAAAAGAACTTTCCACTGTATATAAGCATTATGAGATATTAGTTGAAAAATTGAAGATGAATGGAACAGCACAATCGGCGCTTAGCGAAGAGCTGAATTCGATTAAAGAACAGCTAGAGGTAATTCGTGAGGGACAGCAGGCCTTTGCTTTAAAACTTCAAGCTTTACGAAAAGATGAAATTGAAGCACGGGACAAGATTATGGAATTGACAAAAAAAGTGGGCGAGACAATCCGAATTGTGAAGAAAAACAATGTTCCTGGCTTGCCTGCAGATTACCAATTTCTATTTGAAGATACAAACGATAGCATTCAAAACGTTCGTTATCAGCTTGAAGAAAAGCCGCTTAATGTATCCGCCCTAAATCAATACCTAGAAGTTGCTGTTTTAACGGTTGAAAAGCTTGTGGCCAATACGTATGAGTTAATTGAAAATGTCACATTAGCCGAAAAAGCCATTCAGTATGGAAATCGTTACCGCAGCAAGCACCCATCTGTTGCCAAAGGATTAGCAGATGCGGAAGATGCTTTTAGACATTATGAGTATCAGGAGGCATTAGAGCAGGTAGCTGCCTCTCTTCAAGGAATTGACCCGGAAGCATTGAAGAAAATAAAAGCAGCGAGCGTCACACAATAGATTGGTGAGGAAACCGATTCAGCCGTACGGCTTGAATCGGTTTTTTCTTTTCTTTTTCAAACTAACCTAAATATGATAAGATTTATTTTTGTTAAGTGTCTGGGCGGGGGAGGAGATGACATCATGATTTATTTTGATAATAGTGCTACAACTAAACCATATAAAGAGGTTTTAGATTCCTTTACGACGGTTTCGAGTGAATATTTTGGAAATCCTTCCTCCTTGCATAGGATCGGAGGGCAGGCAGAGAAACTGTTGACTCAGGCAAGGGACCAGGTGGCGAAGTTATTAAGGGTAAAATCCTCTGAAATTTATTTTACGTCTGGCGGGACAGAGAGTAATAATATGGCTCTTAAAGGGGCCGCTCTGCTGAACCGAAATAAAGGGCGGCATATCATTACTTCAAGTATTGAGCATGCGTCTGTTTTAGCAGTAATGGAGCAGCTTGCTGGTGAAGGCTTTGACATAACGTATTTACCGGTGGACCAAAATGGAAGGGTCTCTGTGGCTGATGTAGAAAAAGCAATTCGGAAAGAAACCATATTAGTTTCCATCATGCAGGTAAATAATGAAGTGGGGTCTATTCAGCCAATCTCTGAAATTGGCGAGATGTTAAAAAAATATCCAACCATTTTGTTTCACGTTGACGCCGTTCAGGCAATTGGAAAAGTGCCTTTATCCTTGAATCGAAACAGGGTAGATTTCTGTTCGTTATCGGCGCATAAATTCCATGGCTTAAAAGGGACAGGTGTATTGTTTGTCCGTGAAGGCACTAGACTAACACCCTTATTATCTGGGGGCAATCAAGAGCGAAAGCTGCGCAGCGGTACGGAGAATGTTGCGGGAGTAGTTGCGATGGCAAAGGCCCTTAGGATGACATTGGGAAAAAGTACGCATGGAATGGAGAACCTGATAAAAATCCAGAACATGCTTAGGAAAGGTTTAAATGAAGTGGAAGGTGTGAAAATTCATACGCCACTAGAGGGAGCGGCACCACATATTTTAAATTTTTCTCTTGAAGAAACAAAATCGGAAGTATTTATTCATGCCCTTGAACAGGAAGATATTTTTATATCCACTACAAGTGCTTGTTCATCCAAGCGGAAATCACCAAGCCAAACATTGCTTGCCATGGGGGTTCCGGATCAATTAGCTGATAGTTCTATCCGAATCAGTCTTAGTTTTGATAACACAGAAGAAGAAGCTGTCGCTGTTATTCATGCGATAAAAAAATATGCAGACCAATTACGAAAGGTTAGGAAATAAATGAATTATGACCGTATTTTAATACGTTATGGTGAAATATCCACAAAAGGACGAAATCGCCATAAGTTTGTAGAAAAACTTAGAAAAAGTGTAAAATTGACCCTGGCCTCTTTTCCAAATAGTCAAATACAGGCCAGCAGGGACCGGATGTATGTTTTATTAAATGGAGAAAATGGAACTGAAATAATCGAGAAACTAAAACACATATTTGGGATTCAATCCTTTAGTCCGGCCATTAAAGTGGAAAGAAATGTTGAGGCATTAAAAGATGCAGCATTGGAGTTTGTGAGGGCGCATTACAAGGACGGACAGACTTTCAAAGTTACCCCAAAACGTTCAGATAAAACATTCGAGTTAAATACAGATGGAATCAACCGGACGATTGGCGGCTATTTACTTCAGAATATTCCTGGCCTTCGTGTAGATGTAAAGAAACCGGATATTAATTTACGAGTAGAAGTTAGAGAAGATGCGATTTATTTATCATGTGAAAATATACCGGGTGCTGGCGGCATGCCGATTGGCTCAAACGGAAAAGCCATGCTCATGCTGTCAGGAGGAATCGACAGTCCTGTCGCGGGATATATGGCAATGAAACGGGGATTAGAAATTGAAGCGGTCCATTTCTTTAGCCCACCCTTTACAAGTGAAAGAGCCAAAGAAAAGGTAGTGGACCTCACGAAAAAGCTGGGCGAAATGTATGGGAGCACGATCAAGCTTCATATTGTGCCTTTTACCAGCATCCAGCAGGCTATTCACGAACAAATACCGGAAAATTATACGATGACTTCAACAAGGAGAATGATGCTTCGCATTGCCGATAAAATTCGGATGAAACAGGAGGCGCTTGCGATCATTACTGGTGAGAGTCTTGGTCAGGTAGCGAGTCAAACCTTAGAAAGTATGTATACGATTAATGAGGTAACAAACACCCCTATTCTTCGTCCATTGATTACGATGGACAAAACAGATATAATCAAAATCGCGCATGAAATAGATACTCTCGAGATTTCCAATCGGCCTTATGAGGATTGCTGTACCATCTTTGTGCCTGCTTCTCCTAAAACAAAGCCACGCCGGGAGAAAATCGAGTATTATGAAAGCTTTTTTGATTTTACTTCCTTAATGGAAAAAGCGGTTCGAGAGGTTGAAACACTTGTCATTACACCTGAAGACCAAGATTCCGAATTTGATTCATTATTTTAATTAACAAAATATGAATTTTTTGTGAACAATTACCAATTGGATTATAGAATGAACTTTAAAGTTTCTACACATTCTATACTCACAAGGAGGTGATATCACATGGCAAGCAACAATTCAAACAACTTATTAGTTCCTGGTGTTGAACAAGCTCTTGATCAAATGAAATATGAGATTGCTCAAGAATTTGGTGTAAATCTTGGTGCTGACACTACTTCACGTGCTAACGGTTCTGTTGGTGGTGAAATCACTAAGCGTCTAGTATCAATGGCTGAGCAGCAATTAGGCGGCGGATTTTCTCGTTAATCAAATTGAATAAGATGGCTACAGAGGGTGTGGAGGTTTACCTCCCACTCTCTTTTATTTTTTTGTTAAAAACTGGAATGGATTTGGTATTAAAAAAGTCTTCTATATTTAAATTTTAGAGGTATAATAAAGAGTATTTCGAAAATAGAAACATTAAGGGGATCGGAAGAAAAATGAAAAAAACAGATACAAAAACGGGAGCGGTCCATGCCGGCTTTTCATATTTTCTTTGGGGATTACTGCCGATTTATTGGAAGTTCTTAGAACAAATAAATGCACAGGAAATCCTCGCGAATCGGATTTTTTGGTCGTTTATTTTTATGGTACTTGTTCTAGTTATCACAAAAAAATGGAGTTTATTTGTTTCTACATTGAAAGGGTTTGCGGAAAATAAAAAACAGATTTATTTCCTTACCATTGCCTCTCTACTAATTAGCGTTAATTGGTATGTTTACATATGGGCAGTCAATAGCGGTCATATGATTGAGGCAAGTCTTGGCTACTATATTAATCCACTTATTAGTATCTTATTAGGGATGATTGTCCTTAAAGAAAAATTAACAGTTGCGCAGCTTGTGTCCTTTATTCTGGCTGCAATTGGTGTAGTGATAATAGCCGTTTCACACGGTGTCTTTCCATGGATTGCTATTTCTTTGGCGTTATCATTTGGGTTGTACGGGCTTGCTAAAAAAGTGATTCATGTGGAATCTTCGGTTGGTTTAACATTAGAAACAATGGTGCTGGCACCAATCGCTGCTATTTATATGTTTTACTTATTTCTTCATGGAACGAATTCTTTATTTATTTCTAGTTGGGGAACAGATTTATTATTAATGGGTGCAGGTGCTGTTACGGCAATACCACTTCTTTATTTTGCAAAAGGCGCCCAAAAAATCCCGCTCTCTTTACTTGGCTTCCTGCAATACATTTCACCAACATTAACCTTAATCCTGGGTGTTTTTGTTTATCAAGAACATTTTTCTAAAGTACAATTACTTTCCTTTATGTTCATTTGGGTTGCACTAGTCATCTATTCACTTTCAAAAACAAAACTATTTACTCACAGAAAAGTTAAGCTTTCAAAAGAAAATAGGGCTGCGCTTTAATTTAAAAAAACCTTATCCGACTAATCGCGGATAAGGTTTTTTCTTTTTATGAAAAAGAATAAAAGTTATTGACCTTGAGAATTGTCTAGCTCCAGCGCCTAGCCCCTCGAGGTCACAAGCTTATCCAGTTGCGGCTCCTTGGGACTAGAGTCATAAGCCCCCCCTTGAAGAAGGCAAAAAGCGCCTTCTGCAGGGTGCGTCTTATGCCTACGTCCCAAAACAGTCGCCTCCACATTTAGGTCAATCCGTCCAAAAGGTTAAAAAGCAACCTTTCGGCCGGCTCGTCTTGTGCTTGTCGGGGCTGACCAAGGCGCTTGCGCTTTTCTTATAGAAAAGTTCGCTTAACTTTATTCCAAAAAGAGTTATCTTTTAATTTTAAGGTTTTTATTTTTTTATCACTAATGCTAATTTGAATCGATTCAACATGACGGATACTTAAGGCCTCATTATCCATCCCCATGGTCGGATGGTCATTCCCTTCAGAAATAACCCTCAAGGTAAGCGTGCGTTCACTTCCCACAATAAAGGAAGCACCAAGTGTTCGATATTGATTAGTATTAACAGATGCCACCTCACTAACCTGCATACAGGATAGCAGCGGGTCCACGATCGAGCCGCTAACTGATTTATTATAGGCTGTACTGCCTGTAGGGGTAGCAACAATTAATCCATCACCACGAAACGTTTCAAGATGCAGCTCATCAATAAACACATCCATCACAAGTGTTTTAATAATCGATGATCTGATACTAAATTCATTCAAACAACGAAATGTACTTTGACCATCGACTGTTACCTCAATGGTAGGATAACGGCGGACCTTTAATTGTGCATTCGAGGTAATCGCTTCAATCATTTTTGATGTATCATTAATGCGGAAATCACAATACATACTCAAACTATCCAGGACTGAAATCCCCATATAAAGGCAATCTTCCCTGAAGCCAGTTTTTCTTACCGCTTGTAAAAATGTTCCATCGTCTCCTACACTAGCAATAATGTTTGCCTTTCGGTAATCATCCACAATTGTAAAATCGTAACGTTTTGCAAGTTCTAGCAGGGGTGCCATTTTCAAAAGTAGTTCCGCATCCCGTTTGTGATAAAAATAAATATTGCGTCTGATCTCCATTTTCAGTCCCCCTGTAAGATGATGAAGATGTGATATCATGCTGAAAAAATAAACCTCTGAATTTAGTTTAGCATTTTTTAGAAATAATATAAAAGCAGAATCAACCTATCAATATTACATGACAGGTTTATTTTTTATATAAAAGCAAATAATAATGGGCTGAAAGGATGTGAGAAAATGTTTTGGCTTCTCCTATCTCTTATAATCATATTGTTCTTATTCCTATTCATTATTTTTGCCAAGTTGACGATCTATGTTTACTATTCCCATCTAAATGATAATGACGATTTAAAGATACAGTTAAGAGTATTTTTTGGATTAATCAAATACAACATTAAGATACCGTTAATTAAATTGGATGATGACTCTCCTAGTATTGTCGTGAAAGGTACATCCTTTATGGGAGAGTCTCCAAGTGAAGATCCTGACTTCAAATCAAAACAAGTAACCCAAAATGATTTCGTCAGCAAACTTCAAAACACAAAAGAAATCCTCCATAAAGTCTTCGGTTTGCATGTTATAATAAAAAAATTTTTACAAAAGATTACTATTAAAAAGTTTGAATGGCAGACGTTAATGGGGGTTGGCGATGCCGCTCATACTGGGATGATGACTGGGGTCCTATGGGCTGTTAAAGGAGGGATAATTGGATTACTCAGCCATTATATGAAGTTGAAGGTGATGCCGCAATTAACGGTTACCCCGCATTTTCAGGCATCCGTCATCCATACTGAGTTAACATGTATGTTTCAGTTTCGAATCGGGAATGCTATTCTCGCAGGATTAAAGCTAATTAAATTCTGGAAGGGCGGGAAACCGTCTCTAAAAAGCAGGGCCGATTTTCAAGATGAAAAACCTAAATCCGTTTCATAGAGGAGGAAATAACCATGTCTGACCATCCAATTCAAGGCTTGATGACAACTGCAATGGAAAGCTTAAAAGAAATGATTGATGTAAATACCATTATTGGTGACCCAGTAGAAACCCCAGATGGAAGTGTTATTTTAACAGTATCAAAGGTCGGATTTGGATTTGCTGCCGGGGGCAGTGAGTTTAAACTCGAAAGCGGTCAAAAAGAGGGTCAGCCAAAGCTTCCGTTCGGCGGAGGAAGCGGTGGCGGTGTGTCTATTACTCCAATCGCTTTTTTAATAGTTAATTCTCAAGGTGTAAAAATGCTTCACTTAGACGAAAGCACTCATTTATACGAGAAGATTCTAGAGCTTGCCCCGCAGGCTGTTGATAAAATACAGCAAATGTTCTCAAAAAAGAATCAAGGGAATCAACAGCAATCCCAACAGCAACAGCAATCCCAACAGCAACAACAATCTCAGCAACAACAGCCAAAAGTGGATTTAGAATTATAAGTACGAAAGTTAATCTTCCGAGATTTTTGGAGGGTTAACTTTTTCTTTTGTGTTTTCCCGCTGCCCAGTAAGATCCTCAACTCTATTTATTAAAATTCCTTAGTTCAAATAATTGCAAAAATAGTTTTGAAAAGATATATTTACACTGTACATAATTAAAGTCTTATTGTTTTTTAGCAAATGGCTTTAATACGACAAAGGAGGATGAATGAGTATGGCAAATGTTACATTTAAAGGAAATGCAATTACGCTGCTTGGCAATGAGGTGAAAGTGGGCGATAAGGCTCCAAATTTCACTGTTCTTGCCAATGATCTATCAGAGGTGACTCTTGAAAATACGAAGGGTCAGGTTCGCTTAATTTCATCAGTACCATCTTTAGATACTGGTGTTTGTGATGCCGAAACTCGCCGTTTCAATGAAGAAGCTAACTCTTTAGGAAATGTTAAAATTTTAACAGTAAGCGTTGATTTACCATTTGCGCAAAAACGCTGGTGTGCCGCTGCTGGAATTGAAAATGTTCAAACTCTTTCTGACCACCGTGACCTTTCTTTCGGTGAAGCATATGGAGTGGCAATCCAGGAGTTAAGACTATTAACTCGTGCAGTATTTGTAGTAGATTCAAGTGATACAGTAGTATATGTAGAGTATGTTAGTGAAGCAACTAATCATCCTAACTATGAAGCAGCACTTGAAGCTGCTAGAAACGCGAAATAATATACGTAAAGACCTCGGCAAACATTGCGAGGTCTTTTTACTTGTTTAAAAAATACATACTCGTATAGAATGAATAAGGAAATTTAGTAATGGAGGGAAACAATGAACATTTCTCCAGTGGAAGAGTTATTTACATTATTTAATGAAACTGCGCTTATTTTACAAGAGGAATTTGCTTGTAGTTATCTTGAAGCACTTGCTGATACCGGTGAAAATCTATTCCAGGGAGCTATTCTGCAGGAAGAGTTAAGTGAACTAACTGTCAAGCGGCTTAAGAAACAATACGGTGAACTTAGTTTAGACAAATTTTCCAACGAGGACCTTCGCAAAGCCTTTCAGTTGGTGATTCTAAAAGGTATGAAGGAAAATGTCCAGCCCAATCATCAAATGACCCCCGATTCTGTGGGCATGCTTGTCGGGTATTTGGTTGAAAAATTTATGCAGAAACCATCCTTCCGTCTCCTTGATCCCGCAGTTGGAACAGGAAATCTTTTAACAACGGTAATGAATCATTCACGTAAACAAATCACCGCGATTGGTGTAGAAATTGACGATATCCTTATTAAGCTTGCCTATGTGAATGCTAACTTGCAGGGACATCCAATTCAATTCTTTAATCAAGACAGCTTAGAATCTTTATTTATTGACCCAGTCGATGCTGTTGTGGCTGATTTACCTATTGGATACTATCCGAATGATATTAGAGCAGCCGATTACCAATTAAAATCGGATACGGGCCATTCGTATGCCCATCACTTGTTTATTGAACAAGGTGTCCGCCATACGAATCCAGGGGGATATCTGTTCTTCTTAGTACCTAATGGACTATTTGAAAGTGAGCAGGCACCGCAGCTTCACGAATATATAAAGGACAATGTGTATATCCAAGGCTTGCTGCAATTACCAACAAGTATATTTAAAAATAAGAATTCAGCGAAAAGCATTTTAATTTTACAAAAGAAGGGCGAAAACATTCAGCCGCCTAAGCAGGCATTGCTTGTAAATTTACCCAGCCTTTCAAATGCATATGAGATGGATAAAATCCTCACAAAGATGGAAAAGTGGTTTCAAGAAAATAAAGGATAGAGAGGTGAAATTTACCTCTCCATCCTTTATTTTGTTTTCTTTGAATTGTGAAATTTGTGAATTTATGAACATTTGTAATGTAATCGGTATCACGTAATTTATTCCTTGTAATGTCCTACCTAGAGTGATTAAATGAAAAATTGAGGGAAATAAACAGGGTCGGTTTGCGCAAAATAAAAGGTGTATTAAAACAAAACTTCCTACAAGTCGATGTTGTTATATAAAAGGAGCGTTCTCATAAATGTCAAAAGTTATTGCAATCAATGCAGGTAGTTCTTCGTTGAAGTTTCAGTTATTCGAAATGCCTAGCGAAGAGGTAATTACAAAAGGATTAATTGAAAGAATTGGTCTAAATGATTCAATTTTTAATATTACGGTGAATGGAGAAAAAATTGAAGAAGTCTCTAATATTCCCGATCATGATGTAGCAGTTAAGATGCTATTGGATAAATTGACATCATTAGGAATCATCGAGTCTCTTAATGAAATTGAAGGAATTGGTCACCGCGTAGTGCACGGTGGAGAAACGTTTAACGATTCAGCTTTAATCACTGATGAAGTTTTAGCAAAAATTGAAGAATTATCCGAATTAGCTCCATTGCATAATCCAGCAAATGCAACTGGGATAAAAGCATTCAAACAAGTTCTTCCCAATGTACCGGCAGTTGCTGTTTTCGATACAGCATTCCATCAAACCATGCCTGAAAGCTCTTTTCTATATAGCTTGCCATATGAATATTATGAAAAATATGGAATTCGTAAATATGGTTTCCATGGCACAAGCCATAAATATGTGTCTCAACGTGCGGCCGAATTATTAGGACGCCCAATTGAACAGCTTCGTTTACTTTCCTGTCATCTAGGAAATGGAGCAAGTATCGCTGCGATTGAAGGCGGGAAGTCTATTGATACATCCATGGGCTTTACACCACTCGCAGGGGTAACCATGGGTACCCGTTCAGGAAATATTGACCCAGCACTTATTCCATATATCATGGAGAAAACCAATCAAACAGCTGAAGAAGTGCTTGACGTGTTAAATAAAAAGAGTGGTATGTTAGCTGTTTCTGGTTTTTCAAGTGATCTTCGGGATATTATTGGTGAAGCAGACAAAGGAAATGATCGTGCAGAGCTTGCATTAGATGTGTTTGCTAATCGTATTCACAAATATATCGGTTCTTATGCTGCTCGTATGTATGGCGTAGATGCGATTATTTTCACTGCCGGTATTGGTGAAAATAGTGACCCAATTAGAGAGCGGATTCTAAAAGGATTAGAATTTATGGGCGTTTACTGGGATCCTGCTTTAAACAAGGTAAGAGGAGAGGAAGCATTTATCAACTATCCTCATTCACCAGTAAAAGTAATCATCATACCTACAAATGAAGAGGTTATGATTGCCCGTGACGTTGTTCGTTTAGCACATTAATGTTAGACCGGTTATCATGTACGTTATGATCAAGAAAAAGGCAAAAGCTGATGTTGATGGCTTTTGCCTTTTTTCAGTCTTGTTTTATTGTGATATACTGGAAATAGATACAATGAGCAGGAGGGGTTACATTGCCATTGACAGACCGTGAAATTGTGGTTCTGAATGAAATTCGCTCATGGGAAAAAAACTTATTAAACTATGAAGCCAATGATTTTCAGTTACTATATGAAAAGTATTTAGAACGTTCTTTTTCCTTATTGCCGGAAAAAGTTCAAAAGCAATTTTTTTTCGTAATCGACGGTTGGTTATTTCATTTACACAGTATTATTCAAGGTTCACAGCTTCAAATGGATGCAAAGGAAAGAATACTTGGATCAGGTAGAATCTTTCGAAAAGATATTGAAAATATAGCGGATTTACGAAAATTGGATATCGATCAATTACAATACATAGCGCAGCAGCAAATTGCCAAGCATCGCCTCTATTCCTTTACACAAGGTGGACTTTCCGGGACGGGAGGTACACTTCTGTTAGGGGCAGATATTCCAGCGATGGCCGTTATAAATCTGCGCGTAGTTCAATTGATTGCGATGACCTACGGTTTTGAGGTGAATACCCCATTTGAAATGATGACGTCTTTAAAAGTATTCCATACCGCCACATTGCCGCCAAGAATCCAAAAAGAAGGCTGGGCTTCTTTGATGGCAGAATTAGAGCAGCATCAAGAGTTATATTTTTATGAAGGCACTGAGAAAATTTCCGAAATTTCTTGGCTGGAACAACCGATTCAGCAGCTATTTAAAGCAATGGTGATTATGCTGTTCCGGAAAAGAGCAATCCAAGGTATACCGCTTGTCAGCATGGCAATTGGCGCTGGGACTAATTATCAATTAACTCGCAAAGTAACGGATTTTGCCCATAAATATTATCAGTTGCGATATCTTAAGGATAAAGAGGAGTTACCAGGATGAGTACTCAAGAACATAAAAGTGAGGCACCAAAGGCAGTTAATTGTATCGTGATTACTGTTAGTGATACTAGATATCAGGAAACAGATAAGAGTGGCCGGTTAATGATGGAAATGCTTGAAGGTGCCGGACATAAAATCGTGGATTATTGTATTGTGAAAGATGAATCGGTACCGATTCGCGGCGAAATTCTTAAAGCCTGTAACAGAGAAGATATCGATGTAATTCTCACGAATGGCGGGACAGGAATTGCCAAGCGGGATGTAACCATTGAAACGGTTAAAGGGTTGCTTGAGAAAGAAATAGTCGGCTTTGGGGAATTGTTTAGAATGCTGAGTTACCAGGAGGATATCGGTTCTGCAGCGATCCTCTCCAGGGCGATAGCAGGCGTTGTTAAAGACAAAGCTGTATTTACGACTCCAGGCTCCACTGGAGCCGTCAAATTAGCAATGAACAAATTAATTCTTCCTGAGATTGGGCATGTCGTTAGAGAGTTAAAAAAAGACCTATAAACAATGCGCGGCTCATCCAAAGGTGGTTGTTAATAAATCTTTTACACTCTGTTGATTGGAGCGGAAATCAACAGACTAGTTTAATGTATAAAAAAGAGGTGCCCCTAAAGTTATACTTTTGGGACACCCTCTTATTGATGGACTTTTGTGGAAACGGTTTGATCTGCACGGTACCAGAGCCATAAATCATTTATAATCGAAGCAAGGTCCGCTATTTCTGTATTCAACCTGCAAGAACGAGGAAAGTCATTTTCATCTGAAAGTTTATCCTGCTTACGGTTTATTTCCTGCTCAAGTTCCGCAATTCGATCTGGAATCGATCCGCGAATCTGTTCCCAATGAAGCAAAATATACTGCTGCACTTCCTTACTGTATTCGTCCCACTCAACCCTTAAATCCGGGACAGGGATCCCAAGACGTTCATCAAAATAAAAATGATCCATCATATGTCTGCCTCCTATTTCAAATTCGTAAATAGTAGAAATGGTGTCAGGCACCAACTTAAATAATTGTTTTAATTGTACTATAGATAGTAAGAACATTCACGATATTATATGAAAATTTTAACGAAAGCACGGGGCAATTAGCTCCGTGCTTTACATAAGTTTATACTGCATCTTTTATTGTTCGAACAATTAGAACATCGCAAGGTAAGTAGCGAGTGATATGTTCTGAAACACTTCCAATAAAGAATCTTTCTACCATATTCATCCCGGTAGCCCCGCAGAGGATTAAATGTATATGATGTTTTTTGGCTATATCTCTAGGAATGCGTATTTTGGGAGATCCGTACTCAATCTCATATTGAACATCCGTTAATCCTGCCTCAACAGCTTGTTGCTGATACTGTTCGAGCATCTCTTTTGCCTGCTTTTCGGCACGGTCGCCAATAACCGTATCATAGGCTTCAATTAAGGCACATTTTGTTTGGCAATTTCTACCCCTTTTTGAATGCCCACTCAGCTTCCTTTGATCCATCAATAGCGACTAAAATATTTCGATATTTAAGTCCCATGATTATCATCTCCTCACCTTGATTATACAATATTTAACAACGAATAATTGTTTCAATTTTTCGAACAATAATGAAGTAACATAATCAAAAGGGGGTATAAAGTATGGTAAAAGGAGAAACAAAGAACAAGTATACGTTTGAGTTTGATGAAAAAGGGACAATGGAGGTAAGCCAGCAAATTTTGAACTCCTATAATAGCGGATTTATAGGGGAAGGTACGGCACTAGCAGATAATAGTGACTTTACTGCTGTTGAGGAATAAAATTTCAGTTTGACTATGCGAAAAGCTGTCTAAATTAGGCAGCTTTTTTGTTTAGCATGAAATATCCGCTTTTTGATTGAGTAGTCATATGTCTATCAAAATAAGCTATAAAGGGCATTTACCCAAGAGTTTATAGGTAATCCTGCATATTCTTTAATGTGTCAACTATAAAAAGAGGAGGAAAAAAATGAATAATCATATGTATATGGCGCCTGCAGCCAATTATTTGCAAGTTGAACATACCCCACAATATGGCGGTCAGGACTCTCGTTTGTGGGGTGGCTTTGGCTGGGGGTGGGGTAGACCTTGGGGATGGGGCTTCGGAAGTCCATTCTTTGGCTTTGGAGCACCTTTCGGTTTTGGCTTTGGTTATCCATTCTTCGGAGGCTTCCCATTCTTTATTTAAGGAAACTGGGAAATAAATGAATATAGAGGAGTGGGAAAAATGACAACTGAAATGGTTGGTATAAATTCAGTAGATGAAAGACTCCATCATGGGTTCGGTCATTTTGGCGGCTTTGGGCACTTTGGAGGTTTTGGCCGTCCAGGCTTCGGATTCGGGCGTCCAGGGTTTGGCTTTGGTTTTGGCCGTCCAGGTTTCGGATTCGGGCGTCCAGGATTCGGCTTCGGTTTTGGCCGTCCATTCTTTGGATTTCCATTTGGCTTTGGTTTTGGGCTTCCTTTTTTAGGAGGCCTGGCAGCGGGTGCTTTATTAACAGCACCATATGGATATGGTTATGGCTACCCGTATTACTATGGCTACCTATACCCATATTACCCATATCCTTACTAATATTAATAGTAAAAAAAGAAGAGGCGGGAGCCTCTTCTTTTACATAGGAAAACCAGCTTTACAAGAAAGCTGGTTTAATAAAACAATTATGTAGCCGCATTTGCCGTAGAGATATAAGAAAGTTTTAAACCACCACTCCTCAAAGTGGGTGTTCTCAGAAGTGTTCCTGCGTGTCCTCCATGTCCTATAGACAGAGGCATGTCATTTCCGCTTCGATAGTTAAACTCCCTTTTACAGCTTAAAGGTTAAAACTTTATTATGATTACGTACAACGCAGCTTGTATTGTTATAATACATCAAATCCTTACAAAGTTCAATGTAAAAAGGTCCCAAATTTTATTTAATAATTTGCAGCTCTTTTGGGAATTTAGTTATCACTTTTGCTCCATCCGCCGTAATATACACATCATCCTCAATACGGACGCCAGCAACCTCCGGTACATAGATACCGGGTTCGATGGTATAAACCATTCCTTCTTCGATTACTAACTGATTTGTTTCTGTTAATGACGGATATTCATGGACACTAATTCCCAGACCATGTCCTAAGCGGTGCGGGAAAAACTCTCCGTAACCGGCATTTGAAATAATTCGCCGGGCAGTGAGGTCCACTTCTGCAGCGCTCACCCCAGGTTTACTAGCGTCTATCGCGGCAAGTTGGGCTTTCAAGACCGTATCATAAATTTCTTTTTGCTTATCATTAATATCTCCATATGCAACCGTTCTTGTTATATCGGAGCAATACCGGTCAACCACAACACCTAAATCAAACAAGACGAGATCGCCTTTTTTAATTTTTGTTCCTCCTGGTGTACCATGAGGAGAAGCTGCATTCGCACCTGTTAGAACCATGGTTGAAAACGACATTTCGGTTACGCCCTTTTGTTTAAGTGCGTACTCCAAGGCATTTAGTACATCGAGTTCTGTTTTTCCTTCCTTAATTTCACTAACGCCGAACTGAACAGCATAATCAGCAAGTGCACAAGCTTCTTCAATGATTTGTAATTCCTTTGCATCTTTAATCATGCGAAGCATTCGCAACTTTTCCTCAGCAGAAACAAACGAAGCATGGGGAAATAAGCTTAAAAGGTGCTCAAAGCGCTCAACGTTCATATGCTCTTTTTCGATTGCTGCCTTTGAGACAGTACGGATTCTTTTATTGATCGATTTTAAAATCAATTCCCATGGATTTTCAATGTCGCTATAGCCAATGATTTCATGTTCCCAGCCTGAACGTTTTGCATCGTGTACTTCCATTGAAGGGCAAACCAAAAACGGCTCCTCTTCTTGGAATACTGCAAGTGCGAGAAGCCTTTCATGCGGATCAGTATAATAGCCGCTTAAATAAAAAACATTCTCTGACGATGTCAAAAAACTAACTTCAATTTCGTTTTCCTTCATCCAAGTTTGAAGTTTTACCAATCGTTCACTCATGTTAGGGGCCCCCCTTGTTAAATATCAAAATCCAACCTGAGCGTAACAAGATTATTGAGGAATGTAAACTATCATAACTTATCATGCTCTAAAAAGAGGTAGTTATGGGTATAAAGTAAGAAGGAATTCCTAAATTCTTAGGGAAATACTTAGAAAAGCGTAAGTGCCCATTTTCGATGTGGGGTACCGAGCTTGACAAGTCTTATAAATTTAAAAGGAGTAGGTAAACATGAGAGTATCGTATCATGGGCATTCAGTTGTTCAAGTGAATACGGAAGGAAAAAATATCATCATTGACCCGTTCATTACAGGCAATTCCTTGACGGACTTAAAGGCGCAAGATGTGAAAGTGGACGCGATTATATTATCACATGGCCATAATGACCATGTTGGGGATACTGTAGAGCTGGCTAAAAGGAATAACGCGCTTGTAGTGGCAACCGATGAATTATCTACGTTCTTAAGCTGGCAGGGTGTAAAAACACATGGGATGCATATCGGAGGTTCCTATCAATTTGATTTTGGCCGAATAAAGCTGACCCAGGCCTTCCATGGCTCAAGCTATACCACAAATGATAATCAAATTGTCTATTGCGGGATGCCTGCAGGAATCCTGTTTATGAGTGAAGGGAAGACCATTTACCATGCGGGTGATACAGCGCTGTTCTCAGATATGAAATTAATCGGTGAACGTCATTCTATTGACCTAGCTTTCCTGCCAATCGGGGATAACTATACAATGGGTCCGGAGGATGCTGCCTATGCGGCCGAACTATTAAGAGCTAAAACAGTGGTTCCAATCCATTACAATACCTTCCCGCCAATTAAACAAGACCCGAATCAATTTATTGAAATGCTCCCTAATAAAAATGGACTTGTACTCGCACCGGGTCAGGCAATAGAAATTTAATTGTTCTTTAGGTTTTCACATACTTTTTTTCCTTCCTTGAGCATAAAAATGAAACAAGCAGTCTTTTAGGAGGAAATGAAAATGAAAAAGAACCGATATTTACTTTGCTTATTGCTTGCGGCCTTTATGCTCTATTTTGCTGTACCTAGATTGTCAATTAACCTTGACGAAGCACAAGGGATATTTTCGTTAACATGGCTGGCTTTTGCCTTAATGGTGATTGCAGGGAATCTAACAGGTATCCTCTATAGTCCAAAGAAATCGTTGCGAAAAATGCAGTCAGGGCGTTTAAAGAAAAAGTCCCGTTCCTACCATTAATCTTTCATTATTTTCTAAGGAGTTTTCAAGACTCCTAGCAAGCAGCGCCTCAAAAAAGGCGCTCTTTGCATGACAAATTGTGAGAAACCGCATTGAATCAAGGCTTTTAACACTCTATAATGGAAAATAGACATAATTCCGGTATAAGACTGGATGAATTGGAATTCAAACAATAAAGGGTGAAGGTCTTGGCTACTAAGCATGAACAAATTTTGCAATACATTGATGGACTTCCAATTGGGGAAAAAATATCAGTGCGGCAAATCGCCAAGGCGATGACCGTAAGCGAAGGAACTGCCTACAGAGCGATAAAAGAAGCTGAAAATAAAGGATATGTCAGCACGATAGAACGGGTTGGCACGATTCGGATTGAGCGTAAAAAGAAAGAAAATATTGAAAAGCTTACATTTGCTGAGGTCGTAAATATTGTGGACGGGCAAGTGTTAGGCGGAAGAACCGGTTTGCATAAAACTCTTAATAAATTTGTCATTGGTGCGATGAAATTAGAAGCGATGATGCGCTATACAGAGGCTGGCAACCTCCTCATTGTCGGAAACCGGACACAGGCACATGAGCTTGCCTTAAAAGAAGGAGCCGCTGTTTTAATTACTGGTGGATTTGATTGTGAAGAGCATGTGAAAAAGCTGGCCGATAAACTGGAATTACCGGTCATTTCAACTAGCTACGATACCTTTACCGTAGCAACCATGATTAATCGGGCCATTTACGACCAATTAATAAAAAAAGAAATCATACTGGTGGAAGACATCTTAACTCCACTTGCCGAAACCTATTATGTTAAAAACTCAGATAAAGTATCCAAGTGGCATGAGTTAAATCAAAAAACGACTCATAGCCGCTACCCTGTTGTCGACCAGAACATGAAAATTCAGGGGATGGTCACAAGTAAAGATATTCTAGGTCAAGATTTGGATACTTCGATCGATAAGATCATGACAAAAAATCCGATGACGGTGAACGGAAAAACAAGTGTCGCCTCAACAGCCCATACGATGGTTTGGGAAGGGATAGAGGTCCTGCCTGTTACAGACGATTCCAATCGGCTTGAGGGAATCATCAGTCGTCAAGACGTATTAAAGGCGCTGCAAATGAATCAGCGCCAGCCTCAGGTTGGTGAAACAATTGACGATATCATTACCAACCAAATGGCTGTAGTCCAGGGGAAAGTTAAAGGGGAAGAAGTTTACTCCTGTGGAGTAACTCCACAAATGACCAATCATCTCGGAACCATTTCCTACGGGGTTTTCACCACAATTGTGTCTGATGCGGCAAATCGGGTCTTGCGCAGCTACAAAAAAGGGGATTTGGTTGTAGAGAATATGACGATTTACTTTCTAAAACCGGTTCAAATGGAGAGTACCTTAGAAATTATCCCTAAAGTACTGGAAGTTGGCCGTAAGTTTGGAAAAGTAGATGTAGAGGTTTTTAATGAAGGTGTATTAGTTGGCAAAGCGATGATGATGTGTCAATTAATTGATCGGCATTAATAGTTGTTAAAAAGAAAGCCGCTTCCCATGAGAAGCGGCTCAACTTATTTCTGGGCTTCGAGACTATTAGCCTCTTCAATTGCAAACGGAAGGTAGTGCTTATATTTTTTGAAGCCAATCCAGCTAAAGTAAGCACCATAAATAGTAAAGATGGATGCAATAATGTATGATGTGGTAGTCTCGGATATAAAAACGAGATGATTAATGCCAAATAAGCAGACAAAAAGGCCAAGTGCAATATTTGATTTTGCGGAAAGCCATTTCTTTTCTACTAGACGGTTGCTTCTAAAGTATTTTGTTTTATAAAATAAGTAGAAAGCAAATAAAACGACAATCAATACAACGAGTACAAACATTATTCAATCCCCCAAATTTCTTGAAATCATCTACTATTTTATCGTGGATTGAAAAAAAAAGCCATAATTGGTACATAAGGAGCAGTGTCATGATTGAGCAAATTTTAACAGCGATTAAACAATATGAAACGATTATTGTTCACCGTCATATTCGTCCGGATCCGGATGCATACGGTTCACAAGGTGGATTAACCGCCATATTAAAGGAATCTTTTCCTGAGAAAAAAATCTTTGCCGTAGGTCAAGAGGAACCAACGCTGAATTTCCTGCGCAGGCTTGATGTGATCGAAGATGAGGTTTATAAAGGGGCACTAGTGATTGTTTGTGATACAGCCAATCAGGAAAGAATCGATGATCATCGCTATACATTAGGTGATAAATTGATTAAAATTGACCACCATCCCAACATGGAACCGTATGGGGACTTATTATGGGTCGACACCACTGCAAGTTCCTGCAGTGAAATGATTTATGAATTTTATTTAAAGGGTAAAGAATCGGGCTTGAAAATGAATGATGAAGCGGCAAGACTATTGTTTGCCGGTATTGTTGGCGACACGGGTAGATTTTTGTTCCCTAGTTCAACGGAAAAAACATTTGCTTATGCGGGTGAATTAATTCATTACGATTTTTCACGGACTGAACTTTTTGACAAAATGTACGAGTTAGATCCTAAGATTATTAAATTACAAGGTTATATCCTTCAGAATTTTGTACTTCAGCCAAATGGTGTGGCTTCTGTTATGATTACCAAAGATTTATTAAAAGAGTATGATGCGAGACCAGCTGAAGCATCTTTACTAGTTGGGACACTTGGGGATGTAAAAGGGATAAAAGCGTGGGTCTTTTTCATTGAGGAAGACAACCAAATCCGGGTGAGACTCCGTTCAAAGGGACCTGTTATCAATGTGGTCGCACGGAAATTTAACGGCGGTGGACATCCGCTTGCTTCAGGTGCGACGATCTATTCATGGGATGAAGTGGACGAGGTCGTTAACGAATTGGGGAAGGTCTGCAAAGCGTATTCCAAATAGTCTCAGGAAAGAAGACGGCCCTGTTTTCAGGGCCGTATGTGCAGCTGAAAGCGCCTGTCTAGGCGCTTCAGTATTTTCTTATTCAAAATGAATTTCTAATTGGATGGTCAAGTTTGTATAAATAACCATTTCCTTCACTTTTAACTTGTACCTTTTATCATTAATTTTGACTTGTTTATTTTCAATTATTTTTTTGAGTAAGTCTTTACTTTTATAGACTGTGTCGATATCTTTGGCGAGCATCATACTAATATCATCGTGAACGGAATCTTCTGTTTCTAGGACACTCAACGAGTCTAGCTTATATTTTTCTGCGTTTGTGATTTTAATATTTATCTTCTGGACCGTAAGCTGTTCAATATTGCGCCGATTAATTTCCTTATACTCATCCTGCCAAATCTTTTTCTCATTATTTAAGTCAACAATTTCCTGCTGCTGTTTATGGATTAACTCCGTGTTCTCTTCCTGCCAGACCCCGTTAATATATAAAAAAATACACCAGCTAATCGCTCCGCCAACAGCGGTTCCTGCAAAAAAACGCTGCCAGCCGGGTTTACGATATAATTGCGGTACTCTCATGACGAGATATGCTCCTGGGTTAACCAATTAATAATGAGTGCACCTGTTTGGGCCCCGCCTAAGGCCGACAGAATGAGCAAGAGTTGTTTAAAAAGATCCTTTGTATCCGCGTTAAATAAGCCTCTTTCAAATGTGTAAACTGCATCAAACGTTCCCCCAATCGCAGAAACGATCGCCCAGATCCTAAGTGCGGAGGATAATCGGTAGACGGTCGTAAGCGGTGGTTGTCCAGTTAAGAATGAAGCAATTCCTCCAATTAAGGAACCGCCAAGCACGACTCCTAGCGCGATAAAGTAGCCCTCAATAAAGGCTGGAAAAAAACCAATCTCTTTCATGCGCAAACCGCCCTTACAAATTGTTATATTCATTTATATGGACAAAGGTCCAGGAATATGAGTTAGTTCAATGAAATAAAGCAGTGTCTAGCCCTATCGCCCTTAGGAAAAAATAAACTGATTTTTCCTGATCAAGGCGCTTCCGCTTTTCGTATTGTCTAGCTGCAGCGCCCTAGCGGCTAGTGTCCTTCGCTCTCCGCCCTACGATAAGTCAACATCGAATCGCTAACGCTCTTCGTGTTTCCTTTATATCAGTTGGAGTGCTCCACAAGGAAGGCTTCGGCAGCATAAGCACCGCACGAGGAAAAGCGATAGCTTTTTCGAGGAGGCCATACGCCGCTGACCAGGGCGCTTCCGCTTTTCTATAAATAAGAACATATTTTCCTTTTTTCCTATTAAGCTCTATAATTAAATTAATGAAATTTTTTTAAGGAACGGTGTGACATTATGTCTTTTATTCACCTTCATGTGTATAGTGCCTATAGCTTGTTGACAAGCATGGCATCTGTCCCGGATTTAATTGAAAATGCCAAAAGAAAAGGGTTTAAAGCCCTTGCTCTGACGGACCGAAATGTAATGTACGGAACGATCGAATTTTATAAACTCTGTAAGAAAAATAACCTTAAACCAATCATCGGTTTAACGGTAGATGTTGAAAGTGAACGGACAGAAAATGAAGCCTATCCGCTTGTTTTACTTGCCGAAACAGAAGAAGGATTTAAAAATCTCTTAAAAATATCAAGTGCGGTGCAAACAAAGTCTAAAAATGGCCTTCCATTTAAATGGCTTAAATCATATTCAAGTGGACTAATCGCCATTTCTCCAGGTTTAGAAGGTGAAATTGAACAGTCAATTATAAATGGGGATGAGGAATATGCACGAAGGTTAATCCTTAAACTGGACCAGATCTTCGGGAACGGCAACTTTTTCTTATCTCTGCAGCAGCATCAGCTAGAAGCTGAAAAAAGGATTTACAAACAGTTTCTTGAGATTGCTAAGAGAGAAAACATTCCGCTTGTAGCGACAAACAGAGTCCATTATTTAGAAAAAGAAGATACGTTTGCACACGAATGTTTATTAGCGATTAAAAATGGCGATAAACTTCAGGATGAGCATAGAGAAAAACTGGATAGCGACCAGTTTTATTTAAAAAGTGCCGAAGAAATGGTGGATTGCTATTCAGAATATCCTATAGCCTTAGAAAATTCCTTGAAAATCGCGGCACGTTGCACAGTAAATATCGAACTTAATAAAACCTATTTACCGGCATTCCCAACCGAGCAGGGTGTTCCCGCTGAAGAGTTTCTTGATCATTTATGCGAAAAGGGTTTGTATGAACGGTTCACTAACCCGGATAAGGAATATTTAGACCGTTTGTCCTATGAACTTGCCGTGATTAAGCGAATGAAGTTTAGTAACTACTTTTTAATTGTTTGGGATTTTATGAGATATGCACGCGAGCATGATATTTTAACCGGACCAGGACGAGGCTCAGCGGCAGGTTCGCTTGTTGCTTATGTTCTTTATATCACAGACGTAGATCCGCTTAAGCATGAGCTATTATTTGAGCGGTTTTTAAATCCTGAACGAATCTCAATGCCCGATATTGATATCGACTTCCCTGATCATCGCCGGGACGAAGTAATCGATTATGTTGCGAAAAAATATGGGGAAATGCATGTGGCCCAAATTGTTACGTTTGGAACACTTGCTGCAAAGGCGGCTTTACGAGATGTGGGCAGAGCGTTTGGTTTAAATACAAAAGAATTGGAGTATTTATCCAGATTGGTTCCGTCCCGTTTAGGTATTGATTTGAAAGCGGCATATAATGAATCAGCACCTTTAAGAAAGTTCGTAAAGGATACGCCGCTGAACCAAAGGCTTTTTGACACGGCTCTCAAGCTTGAAGGTCTGCCGCGCCATACTTCCACACATGCTGCCGGCGTGGTCATTAGTGAGAAGCAGCTGGTGGAGTTAGTCCCGATCCAACGAGGGTCCGGGAATGTTTTTTTAACCCAATACTCAATGGAGTATCTCGAGGAGATTGGCTTACTAAAAATGGATTTTCTCGGTCTCCGGAACCTTTCACTAATTGAAACGATTTTATCTTCAATTTATCGGGATACGGGTAAGAGGGTGGACGTAAGGCAGGTACCGCTGCAAGATGTCAACACCTTTGACTTACTGGCCAGGGGTGAAACCACAGGAATATTTCAGCTTGAATCAGAGGGAATGAGGAAGGTTCTGATTCGCTTAAAGCCGTCTCGTTTTGAGGATATTGTCGCAGTAAATGCCTTATATCGTCCAGGTCCAATGGAGAACATTCCACTCTACATCGACCGGAAACATGGCAGGGCGGCGGTAGACTATCCACACCATGATTTAGAGTCCATCTTAGAGAATACATATGGAGTCATTGTTTACCAAGAGCAAATCATGCAGATTGCTTCCAAAATGGCGGGATTTTCACTTGGTGAAGCCGACCTGTTACGGCGCGCGGTAGGGAAAAAACAAAAAGAAGTATTGGACAAAGAGCGCTATCACTTCGTTCAAGGGGCGTTAAAGAAAGGATATACAGAAGGGCTTGCAAATGACATATATGATTTAATTGTCCGATTTGCAAACTATGGGTTTAACAGGAGTCATGCGGTTGCCTATAGTATGATTGCCTATCAACTTGCATTTTTAAAAGCTAATTTTCCGGTTCATTTTATGGCAGGTCTCCTTACTTCTGCAATTGGAAATGATACAAAAGTTGCTCAATATATCATGGAAACGAGGCAAAAGGAGATCAACGTCCTCCCCCCATCGATTAATCGAAGCAAATACTCCTTTCAGGTAGAAAAAAACGGAATCCGCTATAGCCTGGCAGCGATAAAAAATGTTGGCGCGGCAGCCCTTAAAGAAATATTCCAGGTCAGAAAACGGAAGAGGTTTGATGACTTATTTGACTTTTGTATTAGAGTTTCTTCTAAAGCAGTAAACCGAAAAACACTTGAATCTCTTGTTCATTCCGGTGCTTTTGATGAATTTGGCGAAGATCGTGCTGTTCTTTTAGCTAGTTTGGACGTGGCGATTGAACATGCCCAAATCTTTAAACCGGATGACGCTGATCAGTTTGCCTTATTTGAGGATGACATGATACCAAAGCCAAAATACGTCCAAGTAGACTCGATTAGTCTCGAAAATAAATTGGCCTTTGAAAAAGAGGCGCTAGGCTTCTACCTATCTGACCATCCGATCTCCATTTATGAAAAAAGGCTTAAACTTAGCGGTGCCTCTCTGTTATATCAATTAGGTCCGGAAGTAAAGAGGGCTGTTTCGGGTGTTTATATTTCAGCGATGAAATCGATTCGTACAAAAAAAGGAGACTCGATGGCCTTCTTAACCATAAGTGATTCGAGCGGTGAAATGGAGGCCGTGGTATTCCCAAATGTATATAAAAGGTTTCAGGTAATATTGAAACAAGGAAGCCTTGTACTTCTCGAGGGGAAAATGGAGGAAAGAGAAGGACAGCTGCAATTTATTATTCAGCAAGTGTTTGATATAGAAGATTGGCTGCAAAACAATTCCAAGAAGCAAGCTGTTCTATATTTAAAAGTATCCTCTGGTTTGAGGGATGAAACATCCCTAACAAAGATAAATCAATTATTAAAAGAAAATAAAGGGAACGCCCCTGTTATTCTCCACTATGAAGATAGCCGTAAAACGATTAGGTTAGGTGACGAGTACAGAGTGAAACCTGAACAGGATTTACTGCAGAAACTGAGAAACATTCTTGGTTCAAAAAACGTGGTCCTAAAGGAATAATTCTTTACAACTTCCCTAGATATGTTATAGTGGTAAAGAGACAAGTGTGGTCTGACCACTATAGCTGACAATAAGTGAATGGGTATTATTATTTTTATATATAATTTTTTTAGGGGTGACAGTTCTTGACTTTACGTGAAGAAGCATTACATATGCATCGAATTCATAAGGGAAAGTTAGAGTCAAAATCCAAGGTTCCAGTTCGAAATGCACATGATTTAAGTTTAGCCTATTCACCAGGTGTGGCAGAGCCATGTAAAGACATCTATGAAAAACCGGAAACAGTTTATGATTATACCATGAAAGGAAATATGGTTGCCGTTGTTTCCGATGGTACAGCTGTTTTAGGGTTAGGTAACATTGGACCAGAAGCCGCTCTTCCAGTGATGGAGGGCAAAGCTGTTCTTTTTAAAAGCTTTGCCGGAGTGGATGCCTTTCCCATTTGTTTAAACACAACAGATGTTGATAAAATCGTTGAAACGGTTAAGTTGCTCGAGCCAACCTTTGGGGGAGTAAATCTCGAAGATATTGCTGCTCCTAACTGTTTTGTGATTGAGGAAAGATTGAAAAGGGAAGCCAATATTCCTATTTTTCATGATGACCAACATGGAACTGCGATTGTTACTGTAGCAGGACTTGTCAATGCCCTTAAAATTATTGGAAAGAAAATGACTGAAATAAAGGTAGTTGCTAGTGGAGCAGGTGCTGCTGGGATTGCCATTATCAAGTTGTTATATAGCTACGGAGTCAGAGATATCATCATGTGTGATACAAAAGGCGCGATTTATGAAGGCCGGCCGCAGGGGATGAATTCAGTCAAAGCGGAAGTAGCGAAATTTACGAACCGGGATAATCAACAAGGAAGTCTCGCCGATGTGATTAAAGGTGCCGATGTCTTTATCGGAGTATCGGTTGCAGGAGCATTAACCAAGGATATGGTTGCGTCCATGAATCCAGACTCGATCATTTTTGCCATGGCGAATCCTGATCCAGAGATTATGCCGGAAGAAGCAAAAGCTGCAGGGGCAAAAGTCGTTGGAACTGGTCGTTCTGACTTTCCTAACCAAGTTAACAATGTCCTTGCCTTTCCGGGGATTTTCCGCGGAGCCCTTGATGTTCGGGCAACGCATATTAATGAAAAAATGAAAGTGGCAGCAGTGGAGGCCATTGCCGGATTAATTAGCGTGGATGAACTGCATGCTGACTATGTTATCCCAGCACCTTTTGACCCAAGAGTAGCACCAAATGTTGCTGCTGCAGTGGCCAAGGCCGCTATGGAAACAGGTGTAGCCCGTCTAAAAGTTGATCCAGAGGATGTTAAGGAAAGAACACAAAGGCTCGCAATCATTGGTAAAAGTGAGTGATTCGTAAGTGACGAATACCAAAGTTTATTTAGAGATTGTGAAGCAATTAAGAGAAATGATTACAATTGACGGTCTCAAGACCGGCGATAAAATCCCATCTGAACGTGAATTGTCGGAGCGCCTGAATTTCGGGCGCTCTTCGGTTCGCGAAGCACTTAGAGCGTTAGAATTACTTGGTTTAATTGAGACAAGAAGAGGCGAAGGAACCTATATAAGAGATTTTCGCGGTCATCAGCTTGTCCAACTTCTTAGCACTTTTATTTTGCAGGATCAAAAAGCTAAGCATGATGTATTTGAAACCAAAAACTATATCGAAATGGATTGCTTGCATTTAGTACTCCAAAAAGCAGATAATCAGGAAATAAATAAGATTAAGGATTGGTTTGAAATCACGGAACATTTCTCTGATGATGAATTTTTCCAGAGATTTATGGAGCTGTCCGATAACCACTTATTCTTGCGATTATGGTCCATTTTAAAAGAGTATTATCATTCACTTGAAGAAAATCATCTAATCTATAAGCGGGAACACTATCTAAAATTATTAAACGCTATAGCTGAAAAGGATCTTGAAAAAACACTATCTGCGTATAAAAAACTTCGAAATTTGTCAAACTTTACCGACAAATACTAACAGATTTTGAACTATGTTTATTTTATAGTGAAAGTTATACAAGCCTGTTAGGAGGGCTATTTTTTAGTCAATTTCCCGTCTGACCACGTTGGAATGCAATAGGTATGAAGTGGAGGCAGGATAGAAAGACTTCTATATAGCAATAATTGGAGAATCTTGCCATAGGCAGGTCGCGTTACACAAGGGAGGTTTTAATTTGGCGCTTAAAGATCTTTTTACAAAAAATCAACCAAAAAAGAAGAAATATGCAACAATAACAAAAGAAACGGCAAAGAATGACGTGCCGGAAGGAATTATGTCTAAATGTCCTTCATGTAAGAAAATTATGTATACAAAAGAATTAGTGAAAAACGCAAAGGTATGCCTGCATTGCGGCTTTCATTTCCAAATGACGGCAAAAGAACGAATCGATAGTTTTATCGATGAAGGAAGTTTTGTGGAATTAAATGAGGAAATGGTATCGGTTAATCCACTTGATTTTCCCGATTATCTGGAGAAGCTTGAAAAAGACCGGCAAAAAAGCAATCTAAACGAAGCCGTAGTAACCGGCATGGGGACGGTTAACGGTCATAAGATTGTCTTGGCCATTATGGACGCTTCATTCCGAATGGGAAGTATGGGTTCAGTTGTTGGTGAAAAGATAACGAGGGCCATTGAAAAAGCAGATGAATTGTCGCTTCCATTTATTATTTTTACAGCATCAGGCGGGGCAAGAATGCAAGAGGGGGCCCTAAGTTTGATGCAAATGGCCAAGACTAGTGTTGCTTTAAAGAGATTTAGTAATAATGGCGGCCTTATTATCTCAATGATGACCCACCCAACAACAGGCGGAGTCTCTGCAAGCTTTGCTTCCCTGGGTGATTATAACTTTGCTGAACCTGGAGCATTAATTGCCTTTGCCGGCCGCAGAGTTATTGAACAATCGATTCGTGAGGAATTGCCGGAGGATTTCCAAACGGCAGAGTTCCTGTTAAAACATGGCCAGCTTGATGCCATTATTTCCCGCCAAGACTTAGTGGAACAAATTACAAATATATTAGAAATTCATCAACCTGGAGGTGAACTCGAATGGTAGGAGAATTAGAATTCGAACGCCCAATTGTGGAGTTAAGAAAGAAAATTACTGAACTAAAAGAGTTCACTAAGACAGCAGATGTTGATTTAAGTTCAGAAATTAAAAAGTTAGAGGCTCGACTTGAGAAACTAGAGCAAGACATATATGAAAATATTAAGCCGTGGGACAGGGTTCAAATTGCTCGACTTTCCAGCAGGCCGACCACTCTGGATTATATTTCTTATCTTTTCGATGGTTTTTTTGAGTGCCATGGTGATCGCACCTTTGCTGATGATGAAGCCATTGTTGGCGGTGTAGCCAAGTTTAAAGGATTACCGGTTACAGTTATTGGTCATCAACGGGGGAAAGATACGAAAGAAAATATCCGCAGGAACTTTGGAATGCCTCATCCTGAAGGCTACAGAAAAGCTTTGCGATTAATGAAGCAGGCTGATAAATTTAACCGACCTATTATTTGCTTCATTGATACTAAGGGGGCATATCCAGGGAAAGCTGCTGAAGAACGAGGTCAGAGCGAAGCCATTGCTCGAAATTTATTTGAAATGGCTGGCCTGCGGGTCCCAGTTATTTGCGTTGTAATTGGAGAGGGCGGCAGCGGCGGTGCGCTAGCACTCGGTGTTGGTAACCGTATTTATATGCTCGAAAATTCAACTTACTCTGTTATTTCACCTGAAGGAGCAGCCGCAATTTTGTGGAAGGACGCATCTCTAGCAAAAAATGCAGCGGAAACAATGAGAATTACTGCTCCAGACCTAAAAGATTTGGGTATTATTGATGATATTATTCCAGAGATTAAAGGCGGAGCTCAAAAAGATGTTAAAAGACAGGCAGAGGAAATTGAGAAGGTATTAAAAGCATCACTAGTAGACTTATTAAAACGGTCTGAAGAAGAATTAATAGCAGACCGGTATAACCGGTTTAGAACCATTGGCGAATACACAGTTGCGGAAAATTACATTAGTGTAAATTAACGAATCGTGCTCTCAATGGGCACGATTTTTTTTTCAAAGTTCACATTTTATTCACGAAAAATCCCTGAAAATGTTAAAGATAACGATTACATTTTAATATAAAGCGTTACCAATTTACTAATTATTTCGTCTATTACAATTACTAATATGAATCGGTTGTTAACGCGTTTTGTTCATGTTATTTTATAAATATTCGAGGATTTTATGTTAATAATAATAAAGTGCTATGAAGTTTAGGCTTAATTAATTCATTTACTAACGATGTGTACATACGGTTCAAATTGATTATTGGGGTGATAGACATGAAAAAAATAGGCGTTCTTACAAGTGGTGGGGACTCTCCGGGGATGAATCCAGCCATTCGTGCTGTTGTTCGTAAAGCAATTTTTCATAATGTAGAGGTTTATGGTATTTATGGTGGCTATGCAGGATTAGTCAGCGGAAATATAAAAAAACTTGAGCTAGGTTCTGTGGGTGATATCATTCATCGTGGTGGTACTATGCTTCAGTCTGCCCGACTTCCTGAATTTGCAAATCCAGAAGTCCAACAAAAAGGAATTGAGCAGCTGCGTGTACATGGTATTGAAGGACTAGTTGTTATCGGCGGTGACGGTTCCTACCGCGGTGCGAGAGCTTTAACGCAGAAAGGATATCCATGCGTTGGTGTACCTGGGACAATTGATAATGATATTCCTGGAACAGAATTGACAATTGGCTTCGATACGGCCCTTAATACAGTAATCGATGCGATTGATAAAATTCGTGATACGGCAACCTCCCATGAAAGAACCTTTGTTATTGAAGTAATGGGACGTAATGCTGGAGATATTGCATTATGGGCTGGACTAGCAGGCGGTGCGGAAACGATCTTAATCCCAGAAGAAAATTATGATATGAAAGAAGTGGCTGAAAGACTGCGTAGTGGTCATGAGCGCGGTAAAAAGCATAGTATCATTGTTGTCGCTGAAGGGGTATGCAGTGGCTATGAATTTGCCCGCCAGCTTAAAGAAACCACTGAATTTGATACTAGAGTATCGGTATTGGGACATATCCAGCGAGGTGGCTCGCCGACCGTAGCGGATAGGGTGCTAGCAAGCAGACTTGGAGCCCGTGCGGTTGAATTGCTAATTGAAGGAAAAGGCGGACGTGCCGTAGGAATTGAAAATAATAAGCTTGTTGACTACGATATTATTGAAGCCTTAGAGAAAAAACATACGCTCGACCTTGACTTATTCAAATTATCTAAGGAATTATCAATATAGGAATTGGAGTTTGTCTTGTCTAAAAATAGGAGGAAAACAGCATGCTACGAAAAACAAAAATTGTTTGTACGATTGGACCAGCAAGTGAATCTGTTGAAAAATTAACTCAATTAATTAATTCGGGGATGAATGTTGCCCGATTAAATTTTTCTCATGGTGATTTTGAAGAACATGGGGCAAGAATTAAAAATATTCGGGAAGCTTCTGCGCAAACTGGAAAGACTGTAGCTATCCTGCTCGATACGAAGGGCCCTGAAATTCGTACAAATAACATGCAAAACGGGGCAATTGACCTTGAAGCAGGCAAGAATATTATTGTTTCCATGACTGAAGTAGAAGGAACCACAGATAAATTTTCAGTTACATATTCTGGATTAATTGAAGATGTTCATGTAGGCTCTAAAATTCTTTTAGATGATGGATTAATTGGTCTTGAGGTTACTGACATCAATCAATCCGAAAAAGAGATCCATACTAAAATTTTAAACAGCGGTACATTAAAAAATAAAAAAGGTGTAAACGTTCCGGGTGTCTCAGTAAATTTACCAGGGATTACAGAAAAAGATACCCAAGATATTTTATTTGGGATCGAACAAGGCGTTGATTTTATCGCAGCATCGTTTGTCCGCCGTGCGAAGGATGTACTAGAAATTCGTCAGCTTTTGGAAGAAAATAATGGAGCACACATTCAAATTATTCCAAAAATTGAAAATCAAGAGGGCGTCGATAACATCGATGAAATTCTTGAAATTTCTGATGGATTAATGGTTGCTCGTGGAGACCTTGGTGTAGAAATTCCAGCTGAAGAAGTACCACTTGTACAAAAAATGCTGATCAAGAAGTGTAATGCGCAAGGAAAGCCTGTTATCACGGCTACCCAAATGCTTGATTCCATGCAGCGTAACCCTAGACCAACTCGTGCGGAAGCTAGTGACGTTGCTAATGCTATTTTCGATGGTACGGATGCAATTATGCTATCCGGCGAAACAGCTGCAGGACAATACCCTGTAGAAGCTGTACAAACTATGCATAATATTGCTTCAAGAGCAGAGCAAGCTTTGGATCATAAAGAAATCTTATCCAGCCGCAGCAAGGACACAGAGCACAATCTTACAGATGCAATCGGTCAATCTGTAGCACATACCGCTTTAAATCTCGAGGTTAAATCGATTATTACACCAACTGAGAGCGGCCACACAGCTAGAATGATTTCTAAATATCGTCCAAAAGCAGCTATTGTTGCTGTGACAGCTAATGAAACCACAGTTCGTCGTTTGCAGTTAGTTTGGGGTGTTTATCCACAACTTGGCAGAACTTCAACAACCACTGACGAAATGCTCGATGCAGCAGTTGAGGAAAGCTTAAATAGCGGCATTGTTAAACATGGTGATTTAGTTGTCATCACCGCTGGTGTACCAGTTGGGGAAGCAGGCACAACGAACATGATGAAGATTCATGTAGTGGGCGATTTTATTACAAAGGCACAGGGAATCGGACGCCGTTCTGCATTCGGTAAAGTAGTGGTTGCCCATGATGCAAAGGAAGCATTAGAAAAAGTAAAGACAGGTTCCATACTTGTAACAATTGGTACTGACCGTGATATGATGCCAGCTATTGAAAAGTGTGCGGCAATCATTACGCAAGAAGGTGGTTTAACCAGCCATGCAGCGGTAGTTGGTCTTAACTTAAGCATTCCGGTTATTGTTGGTGTTGACCGTGCCCTTGAGCTCTTTAGAGATGGTCAAGAAATCACTGTTGATGCAACCAGAGGAATTGTCTATAACGGTCATGCAAGTGTACTATAATCGTTAAGCCTTCTTAATGAACAGAATGAAAATGAAATAGAAAATATGAAAAAACGTCAGCACCCTTTGGTACTGACGTTTTTTATATCATTTACTTTGATTTCTAGGTCAACTTATGCTTCTCGGCCCTTAATAAACGCCCAGACATCATGGAAAACATTTGCTCTTTTTAGGGTGGTAATAATCACGAGGGTCACTGGACCAACAATTAAGCCAAGAAATCCTATTAATTTAAAGCCTGCGAATAAGGCTATAAGGGTGGCTAACGGATCAAGACCGATACTAGATGAGAGAATCTTCGGCTCCATGATTTGACGCTGGACAAGGACAATTATATATAGAACACCTAATCCAATTGCCAGTCCCATATCACCGCTAATAGAGGCATAAATAATCCATGGCACAAAGACAGCACCTGTACCCAAATAAGGGATAATATCCACAATTCCTGTTGCTAGTGCAATCGTTATTGCATAATCTACTCTAAGAATGAGCAAACCAATGAGAATAATGACAGTGGTAATTGATATTAGGGTCAGCTGTGCTTTGATAAAGCCAAATAATGCCTTCTTTAAGTCTACAAAAACCGTTTTTCCACTAGTTTTCGCTTTTTGCGGCAGTATTCTACCGCCCATTGCAGACAAGTGATACCAATCCTTGCTGATAAAGAAGGTGGCTAATAAAGAGAAAATGAGAACAGTGGCAGCATTGGGAAACCATGAAAGGATATTCGGTATATTACCAAAAAGATTCTTAATAAATGTCCCAACTGTAGAGCCGACCTTAGCCCCTACATTTTGAATATTGCCAATGATTGTGTCCTGTTGACCCGCATCCAGCTTATTAAACACACTTGTTAATTGGTTGTATAAGGGAATAATTTGGGCTGTAAAATAATCCTCTAGGTAATTAATCAGTGTATCAAGATGTTCCGGTACGACTGTAGCCAAATAGGCGGCACCAGAAACAATTTCAGCGACTAACAGCGTAATTAAACCGGCACATAAAGCAAATATCACGATTAAGGCAATGAGAACGGCAAGTACGCGAGGCATTTTTGCCTTTTTCTGAAGGAAATCGACAAAAGGATTAATCAGAAAGGCAATGATTAAACCTATTAAAAACGGATAGGTGACTTTTGACAAAAAGTAAAATAAATACAACGCCAAAAACACACCGCCTGCGACAAGTAAAAATCGTATGGTCCGGTATATATATTTAAGCTCCAAAAGCAGCCCTCCTTTAGACTAAATTTAATATCAGTTTAACATTTTATGATGGAAACTGCATAATTTTCCAGGAAAATTTATTCTCTAAAAATATTACGAACCAATACAAAAAAAGTTTCACTCAGGTAAAAAAAGAAAAAATGAAAAATAATTAAATCTGTCTATAAATAAATAGTATGGTACGATAATTTGGAAAGGATTGGTGAAACCATGTTGAGCGAATCATTATTATTCCTCCTGCTTTTACTCGTAATCGGGTTAATCGCGAAAAATAGTTCTTTAATGATCGCTATTGCTGTCCTGCTTTTATTGAAGGCGGGAGGTTTAGAGGCAAAATCTTTTTCTTTTATACAGTCAAAGGGGATTAACTGGGGGGTAACGCTGATTACCATTGCAGTGCTCGCACCCATTGCCAGCGGAGATATCGGCTTTAAAGATTTAACAGCGTCTTTTAAGTCACCATATGCTTGGGTTGCTCTAATTTCAGGGGTGCTGGTGGCATTACTCGCCAAGGGCGGCGTTAAACTGCTGGCAGATGACCCGCAGATCACAACCGCTTTAGTACTTGGAACCATTCTGTCAGTTTCAATTTTTAAAGGTGTAGCAGTAGGGCCTCTGATTGGCGCTGGTATTGCCTATACAGCCATGAAAGTATTCGGATTTTTTAGCTAGATTTTTTGTGAAATAATATTTTTTTGCTTTTTTCGGTGTCTTTTCATTCACAAAAATCTGATAATTGTTTATAATAGGCTTGTAAGCGTATCCTTATTTACATAATCCATATATAAATGCTGAATTACTTGTAAATTATTTTTTTAATGATTGATAAGAATACACTTTTCTTGGATTGATTCCGAGCAATCGCTCAGTCAAAAGAACGAAGAAGCAGGGCGCCGCTTGACGAAGGCAACCACCATAAATAAGCTTTTAACTCAACTGAAACTGATCAGTCGCTTTCAGTTGTTATAAGATTTTTGCCAGATCAAAGATATAACGGTCTGATCTGGCATAAGTGTAATGATGAGCTGACTAATTTGCAAAAAGTAAATGTCAGCAGACAGTTTTTTTAGAAAGATGGGGAAATTTAGAATGTGAGGAGAGATTTTTCTATGACAGTAACACGCGGTCTTGAAGGGGTAGTGGCAACAACATCTTCCATAAGCTCTATTATTGATGACACACTGACATATGTTGGCTATGACATTGATGACTTAGCAGTAAATGCTAGTTTTGAAGAGGTTATTTATTTATTATGGCATCGAAGATTACCGAATGCAGAAGAGTTAGCGGAGCTAAAAATACAGTTAGCTGAAAACTCAGCCCTGCCCCCGGAAGTCATCCAGCACTTTAAAATGTATCCAATTAAGAAGGTGCATCCAATGGCAGCCCTTCGTTCAGCAGTTTCCTTGTTAGGTTTATATGATGATGAAGCAGACATAATGGACGATGATGCTAACTATCGAAAAGCAGTTCGTCTGCAAGCAAAAATGCCTGCCATTGTAACCACGTTTGCCCGGGTGAGAAAAGGGCTTGAACCAGTGGCACCACGAAAAGATTTAAGCTTTGCAGCTAACTTCTTATATATGTTAACCGGGAAAGATCCGGAACCAATTGCGGTAGAAGCGATGAATAAGGCATTGGTGTTACATGCAGACCATGAGTTGAATGCATCTACCTTTACTGCCCGTGTGTGTGTCGCGACATTATCTGATGTTTATTCAGGTATTACATCTGCCATTGGTGCCTTAAAGGGACCACTTCATGGCGGTGCAAATGAAGCGGTAATGAAAATGTTATCTGAGATTGGCACTCTCGAAAATGTTGAACCATACGTTCGCGGTAAACTCGCAAACAAAGAAAAAATCATGGGATTTGGTCACAGGGTATACCGGAAAGGCGACCCTAGAGCAAAGCATTTAAAAGAAATGTCTAAGAAATTGACTGAGTTGACTGGGGAACCACACTGGTATGATATGTCTGTTCAGATTGAAGCCATTGTGACAGGCGAAAAGAAATTACCGCCAAACGTGGATTTTTATTCAGCTTCTGTGTATCATAGCTTAGGGATTGACCATGATTTAATGACACCAATCTTTGCGGTAAGCCGTGTCTCAGGCTGGTTAGCTCATATTTTAGAACAATATGAAAATAACCGTCTAATCCGTCCACGTGCCGAATATACAGGTCCTGGCATGCAAAAATATGTGCCAGTTGAGCAAAGAGGTTAATATTTTACTTTTTTTCAAAAAATTGATTCAATAGAATTGAATTAATAAAGGTTAGAGGATTAACGCTCTAACCTTTGATTCAGTCTTTTGATAGATCACGAACAAAGTTTAAAGGTTTATACATACCAGGAGGGAGATCAACTAATGCAAGGCGAAAAAATTACAGTAACAAACGGTGTATTAAATGTACCAAACAATCCTATTATTCCATTTATCGAAGGGGACGGAATTGGACCTGATATTTGGGCTGCTTCGGAGAGAGTTTTAAATGCAGCTGTAGAAAAGGCCTATAAAGGCGAGCGTAAGTTAGTATGGAAGGAAGTTCTAGCTGGCGAAAAGGCATTTAACCAAACTGGTGAGTGGCTTCCTAAAGAAACACTTGATGTAATCAATGAATATCTGATTGCAATCAAAGGTCCATTAACTACTCCTGTTGGCGGAGGAATTCGTTCACTAAACGTTGCCCTGCGTCAAGAGTTAGATTTGTTTGTATGCTTACGTCCAGTGAGATGGTTTGAAGGTGTTCCTTCACCAGTTAAGCGTCCAGAAGATACTGATATGGTAATCTTCCGTGAAAATACTGAAGATATTTATGCTGGAATTGAATATGAAAAAGGAACTGATGCAGCAAAGAAGGTTATCGACTTCTTGCAAAATGAAATGGGCGTTAACAAGATTAGATTCCCTGAAACATCTGGAATTGGCATTAAGCCGGTTTCTGAAGAGGGTACAAATCGTCTAGTCCGTGCGGCGATTAATTATGCCATTAAAGAAGGCCGTAAATCTGTTACTTTAGTGCATAAAGGGAATATCATGAAATTCACTGAAGGCGCATTTAAAAACTGGGGCTATGCTCTAGCAGAAAAAGAATTCGGCGATAAAGTGTTCACTTGGGCACAATACGACCGCATTAAAGCAGAACAAGGCTCAGATGCTGCGAACAAAGCACAAGCTGATGCTGAAGCTGCTGGCAAGATCATCGTAAAAGATGCGATTGCTGATATCTTCTTACAACAAATCCTTACTCGTCCACGCGAGTTTGATGTCGTGGCAACATTAAACCTAAACGGTGACTATATCTCTGATGCACTTGCAGCCCAAGTTGGCGGTATCGGTATCGCACCAGGAGCTAACATCAACTATGAAACTGGGCACGCTATCTTTGAAGCAACACACGGTACTGCACCAAAATATGCTGGTCTAGATAAAGTAAATCCATCATCAGTTATTTTATCAGGAGTGTTATTGCTTGAACACTTAGGCTGGAATGAAGCAGCAACTATGGTCATAAAATCAGTTGAAAAGACAATTGCTTCTAAAGTTGTTACTTACGACTTTGCTCGTTTAATGGATGGGGCAACTGAAGTGAAAACATCAGAGTTTGGTGACGAGCTTATCAAGAACATGGAATAATCATACGCTGGTAAGGCGGCATGAACTTATTAAGAAACCTTGTTCTCTAAATGCTTTTATCAGGAACAGGGGCTGTTATTAACAGCCCCTTCCTATATGTAGGCTGTTTTAAAAACTAATACGTTCAAAGGGAGAGCTTAAAATGTCATTAAAACGTAAAAAGATTTCTGTAATCGGCGGCGGTTTTACTGGTGCAACAACAGCATTTTTACTAGCTCAAAAAGAACTTGGAGATGTCGTTTTAGTTGATATAGCTCCAATGGAAAACCCTACAAAAGGTAAAGCATTAGATATGCTTGAAGCGAGTCCGGTTCAAGGTTTTGATGCCAACATTACTGGTACATCTAACTATGAGGATACACGTGATTCTGATATTGTTGTCATTACAGCTGGTATTGCACGTAAACCAGGCATGAGCCGTGACGATTTAGTGCAAACAAACCAAAAGGTTATGAAAAGCGTTACACAAGAGATCGTTAAATTTTCTCCAAATTGTACCATTTTGGTCTTAACTAACCCAGTTGATGCGATGACTTACACGGTATTCAAGGAATCTGGTTTCCCTAAAAATCGTGTAATTGGTCAATCCGGTGTACTTGATACTGCGCGTTTCCGTACATTTGTTGCTCAAGAGTTAAACGTTTCTGTAAAAGATGTTACAGGCTTCGTTCTCGGCGGCCATGGTGACGATATGGTGCCGCTTGTACGTTACTCTTATGCTGGTGGTATCCCACTAGAAACTTTAATTCCGAAAGACCGGTTAGAGGCGATTGTGGAGCGTACTAGAAAAGGCGGCGGAGAAATCGTTAACCTTCTTGGAAATGGAAGTGCTTACTACGCGCCGGCTGCTTCTTTAGTTGAAATGTGTGAAGCAATTCTTAAAGATCAACGCCGTGTATTACCATCTATCGCGTTCCTAGAAGGCGAGTTTGGCTATGAAGGTATTTATCTAGGCGTACCAACGATTCTTGGGGCAAATGGGATCGAAAAGGTGATTGAATTAGATTTAACTGCTGAAGAAAAGGCTGCATTAGATAAATCAGTAGAATCTGTTCGCAATGTAATGCAAGTGTTAATCTAATAAAAGTCGGTTCGGAGATCATAGTCGGTCTCCGAATTTCTCTATGTATTATGTAATCGCTTACAATAAGGGTGTGATGTGATGCTTTTAGGAAAAAAAAGAAGGCTTGGCCGGCAAATTGAAGAGATAAGTGTTGGTGAAAAGTTATCATTAACGGAAAGAATGGAAGACAAGGATCTCCTTTTATATTTAGGACTGACTGATGATGCAAACCCTCTTTATATTCAACATGACTATGCTTCCCAAACTCCATTTGAAAAGCCGATTGTCCCAAGTATTATGCTGATAGGTATTATGACTTCTGCCGTATCTAAATATTTGCCGGGACCTGGTAGTTATATTTTGAAACAGGAGATAGAGTTTCTTAAGCCGGTTTATCATTATGGGACGGTCGAGTTTCTATTCGAGGTGATGGAGGTGAAACGGACCGATCATGTGGTGGTTATTCGTGTCGTCGGGATGAATGAAGCGAATGAGATGGTGATTGAGGGAAAGTTGATGGTGTGCCCGCCACATCGGTTAGAGGATATCCACGGGAAGGTTTTGGATAATTTTTGATTTTAAGATGGACAAATTTCTTGATGGACAATCTTAAAAGAACAGAGGCAATTGCGGTCAATGAAGGTAAGCTTCATTGACCGCCGAGGCGAAAAAGAGGTCTATAGAGTTAAAGAAAGAGGGTTTCATTGCCCGCCGAAGAGAAAAAAGAGGTCTAAGGAGAAAAGAAAAAGAGTTTCATTGCCCGGCGAAGAGAAAAAGAGGTCTAAAGGGGAAAAGAAAAAGGGTTTCATTACCCGGCGAAGAGGAAAAAGAGGTCTAAGGAGAAAAGAAAAAGGTTTCATTGCCCGCCGAAGAGAAAAAAAGGTCTAAGGAGAAAAGAAAAAGAGTTTCATTGCCTGGCGAAGAGAAAAAGAGGTCTAAAGGGGAAAAGAAAAAGGGTTTCATTGCCCGTCGAAGAGAAAAAGAGGTCTAAAGGGGAAAATAAAAAGGGTTTCATTGCCCGTCGAAGAGAAAAAGAGGTCTAAAGGGGAAAAGAAAAAGAGTTTCATTGCCCGCCAAAGAGGAAAAAGAGGTTTATAGGGGAAAAGAAAAAGGTTTCATTGGCCGCTGAAGAGAAAAAGGAGGTCTAAAGGGGAAAAGAAAAAGGGTTTCATTGCCCGGCGAAGAGAAAAAGAGATCTAAAGGGGAAAAGAAAAAGAGTTTCATTGCCCGTCGAAGAGAAAAAGAGGTCTATAGGGTTAAAGAAAGAGGGTTTCATTGCCCGCCGAGGAGAAAGACAGGTCCACAGGGGAAAAGAAAAAGAGTTTCATTGCCCGTCGAAGAGAAAAAGAGGTCTATAAGGGAAAAGAAAGAAGGGTTTATTGACCGAGGGATAGAGAAAGAGGGTGAAAAGGTCAATGAAAAAAATATCATTGACCCACTTTTTATAATATGAGGCTACATGGTAAATAGATGCCTTCTACTTGCTCAACCTGGAAGGTATGACCAACACACAAATAACTTCATTCCTGCTGCTCATTGGTCTTTACTCAAAATAACGTAATTTTCTTTCCCCTATTGATTTAAAGTTCTTTTTAAGTATCCGTCGAATGACCTTTTTTGAATCTATTATTCCACACCACTCAAAAACGCCATTAGTAGTAATCCTCATATTCGGAAATAATAACCGAATCTCCTCTACACACCGTAAAACAGCAGATTCCACACTCTCTACATGCCTGCAATCAACGCATAAAACATTACCATTAGAAACAGAACACGAAAAAGAATGACATACAGAACATGTAATATCTTTGCGTAATTGATTGTATTCATAAGTTGGAATCTTTGAATTGGAATAAGGGGATTGAACCTGATGCAATGAAATGAGCTTATCTGCCATCTTTTTATGCAGGTTCGTTAATTTAGATGGCGTATTATCTAGTTTTCTCATAAGCATTTTTAACTGTGGGGGATAGATAATGGGCTGATCCATTGGAGCTTGATACAAGAAAAAGTCTGGATTTACAAATACAACGTAGGGCTCAATAGATTGGGAAAAACCTAGTTTTTGGAATAATTGAAGTAGTAAGGTGTTGCTCCTCTTTATCTGGTCAAGAGGGTTTTTTATAATCTTTCCCAAATTCGTCTCAAATCGTTTCTCTCGATAGCAATAATCTCCTTCCAAATTTTTAATCTCAAAGAAATAAAAAGTATTTTGAAAAATAATGGAGGTATCAAGCTGAAACGATGTGTTATTAACTTCAAGATACAAATCATTTAAAATCAAGCAATCACTCTGCAGTTGCTCTGTTAATATATCAAACCGGACCTCCCCTTCAAAACCCTTCTCTTTATATAGATAGTACTTATGCTGTTCCGATGTTAAATCTATTCGATTATTTAAGATCCGTAGAACCTTTAAATCTTCTGGTACAGTTCGTGGTTTATAGGCCATATTACACATCCTTTCTTTTACAAATACTATTGTATAAAACAAAAATGACGAAACTAGCGAGAATTGTGAATTTTATGTAAACTTTTTTACAAGAAAGCGTTCTTATATAACAAATATCTTTATCAGCCCCAAAAACTAGATAATCCATATTCCTTATATATATAATGAGGATATCTAGAGGGTGGGGGTTTATTTTATGAAGAATAAAGTACTAGTTGTTGACGATGAACAATCAATTGTGACCTTACTTCAATATAATTTAGAACAGGCAGGCTTTGAGGTTGTTACGGCAATGGATGGGGCTGAGGGAAAACGATTAGCCGAAACCGAGTCCCCTGATATTATAGTTTTAGATTTAATGCTGCCAACATTAGATGGAATGGATGTTTGCAAAAAGCTTCGGCAACAAAATATTATGACGCCAATCCTAATGTTAACGGCCAAAGACGATGAACTTGATAAAATTTTAGGACTCGAACTTGGTGCTGATGATTATATGGTCAAGCCTTTTAGTCCGCGGGAGGTTATCGCCCGGGTCAAAGCGATTTTAAGAAGATCACAATTCCAAACCGAATCAGCAAGTGACAATGATCAAGCAGAGGAGCAAATCCAGATTGGGAAATTAACCATCTACCCGGGAAAATATGAAGCTTTTTTCCAAGAGGATCAACTAGAATTAACTCTAAAGGAATTTGAATTGCTTCTGTTTCTTGGACAAAATAAAGGTCGTGTATTGACTCGGGATCAATTGCTGAGTGCTGTTTGGAATTATGACTTTGCAGGCGATACTAGAATTGTGGATGTTCATATTTCACATCTGCGAGAAAAGATTGAAGCAGATACTAAAAAGCCTGCCTATATCAAAACGATACGCGGCCTGGGCTATAAATTGGAGGAGCCTAAAGGAGAATGATTAAGTTCCGTTCGAGGGCTTTCATTATATTAACTAGTTTAATTATCGTGGTCCTAGTTGGCTTAGGAATAGTTCTGGGGCAGTTTTTTAAATATAATTTTTTGGAGACGCTGAATGACAAGATAAAAGTGGAAATTTGGCTGCTTTTAACTGCCGGCCTAGGAACCGCTGTAATTGTCACGGTCATTCTTGCAATCAGTATTACCACAAGATATACAAAGCCAATTAAAGCGGCCACCGAGGTGGCAATCGAACTTGCACAAGGAAACTACCGTGCCCGAACAAAAGTGAACAGGATAGATGATACCGGGATGTTAGGTTCTTCAATTAACATGTTGGCAGAGAATCTGCAGGAACTCACCAAAGTTCGGGAAATACAGCAGGACCGCTTAAGCGCTTTGATAGAAAATATGGGTGCGGGTTTAATTCTATTTGACAGTAGAGGGTATATTAATTTAGTTAATAAGGGTTATATTGATATTTTTCATATTGATCCAAGTGATTATATAAATAAACAATATTATGAGGTTATCGATTATGAAGAGATTCGCCAGCTCGTTGCTGAGGTATTTCGGACTGAACAAAAGGTAAGCAAACAATTACGTTTACCTTTGCAGATTGAAAGGAAATATTTTATTGTTTATGGTGTACCAATTATTGGCGCTAACAATGTCTGGAAGGGAGTATTGCTCGTATTCCACGATATTTCAGAAATGAAGAAACTGGAACAAATGCGCAAGGATTTTGTCGCCAATGTTTCTCATGAATTAAAAACACCAGTCACCTCTATTAAGGGTTTTACTGAAACCCTCTTGGATGGCGCGATGAATAACAAAGAAACGCTTCAATCGTTTCTCTCGATTATATTAAAAGAAAGCGACCGTCTGCAGACTTTGATTCAAGACCTATTAGAGCTTTCAAAAATTGAGCAGCATGGCTTTAAATTAAATATTCAGTTGATCGATGTATACTCCGTGCTTCAAGATGTCATGAATCTTTTAGACGGTAAAGCAAAGGCGAAAAACATTCAGCTCGAGTTTCACAGTAAACTGAACAAAGTCCTCATAAATGGGGACTTGGATCGCTTAAAGCAAGTGTTTATCAATCTTATCAATAATGCGATTACCTATACACCGGCAGATGGAGCAGTGAGAATTATCCTAATTGACTGTGATGAAAGAGTGCGCATATCTATAAAAGATACCGGAGTTGGCATTAGCAAAGAAGATATACCCCGAATATTTGAACGGTTTTATCGGGTTGACCGGGCGAGAAGTCGAAACTCCGGCGGTACAGGCCTGGGGCTAGCCATTGTGAAACATTTAATGGAGGCCCATCACGGCAGTATAAGTGTAAGGAGTAAACTTGGTGAGGGCAGTGAATTTATCGTTGAACTGCCAAAAGAAATGATTTTGATGGATGGTGAAAGTTAATGGAAAAGAAAAAGCTTGTACTCATTGATGGGAATAGTATTGCCTATCGCGCTTTTTTTGCGCTCCCTTTACTTAATAATGATAAAGGAATACATACCAATGCAGTTTACGGTTTTACAATGATGTTAATGAAAATATTGGAGGATGAAAAGCCAACCCATATGCTGGTGGCATTTGATGCAGGTAAAACCACGTTTCGGCATAAGACCTTTGGCGAGTACAAGGGCGGCCGGCAAAAAACGCCGCCTGAACTGTCAGAGCAGTTCCCTTTCATTCGTGAGCTGCTGGATGCGTACGGGATTTCTAGGTATGAGCTCGAAAATTATGAAGCAGATGATATCATTGGTACCCTTTCGTTAACCGCTGAAAAAGATGGCTTTGAAGTAAAAGTAATCTCTGGAGATAAAGATTTAACTCAACTATCCTCTCCGATTACCACTGTCGGGATTACCAGAAAAGGAATAACAGATATTGAGGTGTACACACCCGAGCATGTTGCCGAAAAATACGGTCTGACTCCAGAGCAAATCATTGATATGAAAGGCCTAATGGGTGATCCATCCGATAATATCCCTGGAGTTCCGGGGGTAGGAGAAAAGACAGCCATTAAGCTGCTTAAAGAATTTTCCACCTTGGAAAACTTATTAGCTTCCATTGACGAAGTTAGTGGGAATAAGCTGAAGGAAAAATTAGCTGAATTTAAGGAACAAGCATTAATGAGCAAGGAACTTGCGACAATTGAACGGCAAGCACCAATCGAGGTTGAGTTAGATGCCATTGCGTATGAAGGCTTTACTAGAGAAAAACTAATCAGCTTATTTAAAGAATTAGGCTTCAACTCCTTATTAGAAAAACTTGGCGATGAACCAATAGAAACGGTGCAACATGTACTTGAAGATATCGACTATAAAATTCCTGATGAAATTACGGAAGATCTCTTTGCAGATAACAATTATTTTTATGTGGAAATGCTTGACGATAATTATCACTATGCCGATATTATTGGCTTTTCAATCGTCAATGAAACAGGCCATTATTACTTGCCGACCGAGCAGGCGTTAAAATCAAATGTGTTTAAAAAGTGGGCGGAGGATGAACGAAAAAAGAAAATTGTTTATGATGCAAAACGCTCTGAGGTTTCTTTACGAAGATATAATATTCATTTAAAGGGAACCGATTTTGATATATTAATGGGTGCATATTTGGTTAACCCATCGGAAAATATCGATGATCTTGCTGCGATAGCGAAAAGATATGATATTTATAATATTCAATCAGATGAATCCTTTTATGGAAAAGGAGCGAAGCGGAAAATTCCTGAAGTTCCAAAGCTTGCCGAGCATCTTGTTCGTAAAAGCCTCGCTATGTCAGAGTTAAGAGAGAAGCTCGAAGATGAATTAAGGGAAAATGAACAATATGAACTTTTTAATGAGTTAGAAATGCCTTTATCCCTTATCTTAGCGGATATGGAATCCTGCGGAATTAAGGTCGAACAAGACCGGCTTCAGCTGATGGGGAAAGAACTAACAGAGAGACTAGTAGAAATTGAAGGAAAAATATGTGAGTTAGCTGGTGAAAAATTTAACATTAACTCGCCTAAACAATTAGGCGTCATTCTTTTTGAAAAATTAGGCCTCTATTCTTACAAGAAAACAAAGACAGGTCACTCGACGTCAGCGGATGTACTAGAGAAATTAGCAGAGGACCATGAAATCATACAGTATATCCTTCTATATCGCCAGCTCGGAAAGCTGCAATCTACTTATATTGAGGGCCTGCTGAAAGTCATCAATCCAAAAACAGGAAAGGTCCATACAAGATATCAGCAAACGTTAACCGCAACAGGTAGATTAAGCTCTATTGATCCGAACCTGCAAAATATCCCTATTCGCCTTGAGGAAGGGCGGAAAATCCGTCAGGCGTTCGTACCATCCGAAGAGGGCTGGGTCATTTTTGCCGCAGATTATTCGCAAATTGAACTGCGTGTACTTGCCGATATAGCGGGTGATGAAAAGCTTATTGATGCCTTTAGGCATGATATGGATATTCATACGAAAACCGCGATGGAGGTATTTCATGTTGATGCAGATGAAGTTACCTCTAATATGCGCCGCCAGGCAAAGGCTGTAAACTTTGGGATTGTCTATGGAATCAGTGATTATGGACTATCACAATCCTTGGGAATCACCAGAAAAGAAGCAGGGCAGTTTATTGACAGATATCTTCATACGTATCCTGGAGTTAAGGAATATATGGATGATATTATTCATTCGGCCCGGCAAAAAGGGTATGTAACCACCTTAATGCAAAGAAGACGGTACCTCCCTGAAATAACCGCTCGTAATTTTAATTTACGAAGCTTTGCAGAAAGAACGGCAATGAATACGCCGATCCAGGGGACCGCTGCTGATATCATCAAAAAAGCGATGATTGATATGGATGAAGCTTTAAAGGATAAAGGGCTCAAAACTAGACTTTTACTCCAGGTGCATGACGAACTTATCTTTGAAGCGCCTGAAGAGGAGATTGAGATTTTAAAGAAATTAGTTCCTGATGTCATGGAAAATGCCCTTGAGTTAAAAGTGCCATTGAAGGTGGACTATGCATATGGTCCAACCTGGTTTGATGCTAAATAAAAAGGGGGATCTAAATTGCCAGAGCTTCCTGAAGTAGAAACGGTTAGAAAAACATTAAAACATCTCGTTCTTCATAAGGAAATTGCCAACATTACTGTCTTTTGGCCGAAAATCATCAAAAATCCTGTAGAGGTGGAACAATTTATCGATGCCTTAAAAGGGGAAATCATTACGGATGTAGGCCGGAGAGGAAAGTTCTTAATTATCTATACCGATCAATTTGCCTTGGTGTCTCATTTACGAATGGAGGGCAAATATGGTCTATTTCCAAAAGAAGAGTTATTTGACAAGCACACACATGTAATTTTTCATTTTACTGATGGGACCGAGCTGCGCTATCGTGATGTCCGCAAATTTGGGACGATGCATCTCTTTAAAAAAGGTGAAGAATTTATTCAGCCTCCGTTATTGGAACTTGGCCCTGAGCCGTTTTCGGAGGAGTTTACAAAAGATTACTTAGCTGAAAAACTAAAGAAGACCAATCGGAAAATTAAAACGGCCTTATTAGATCAAAAGCTGTTTGTCGGTCTTGGTAATATTTATGTCGATGAAGCACTTTTTCGCTCTGGAATCCATCCAGAGCGGCTTGCAAGTACGCTTAGTGCAGAGGAAATATCCGTTCTTCATGCCGAAATCGTTGCTACCTTAGGTGAGGCGGTTAAAAAGGGTGGCAGCACGATTCGTTCTTATGTCAACTCTCAAGGTCAAATTGGCATGTTCCAACTGGATTTATACGCTTATGGACGAACCGGCGAGGAATGTAAAAAGTGCGGGACTCCCCTTGAAAAAATGACCGTAGGGGGAAGGGGCACACACTATTGCCCCAATTGCCAAAGAATTTAGGACACACTTTTTAGTATTTGCGAAAGAGAATAACAAAACACATTGGAAGGGCTCCTGCCATATACTATCGTAGTGATTTTGGAGGAAGGAGCCCTAGACATCATGGTTCAGTTGTTCTCACTTCTTATTTTAGCTTTTGCTCTTAGTCTTGACAGCTTTAGCGTCGGCTTCACCTATGGGTTAAGGCAAATGGTGATGCCGCTTAAATCCGTTTTAATTATAGCTTCCTGCTCGGCTGTCTCATTAATGATAGCCGTGTCAATCGGACATGGACTGGAAAAGATACTTTCACCCAAATTAACGGCAAGCCTCGGAGGGATTATCCTAATCGCCCTTGGTGCTTGGGTATTGTATCAATTTTTCCGTCCTGAGAAAGAAAAAGAATTACTAAAGCATGAAAAGACGATTGTAAACTTTGAGATCCGTTCCTTAGGAATAGCAATAAACATCCTAAAAAAACCGATGTCTGCTGATTTTGATCAATCAGGTACGATTACTGGAATCGAAGCCTTGATGCTTGGATTTGCCTTATCTTTAGATGCTTTTGGAGCAGGGATTGGAGCCGCGATGCTCGGATATTCCCCTTTTTCATTAGCATTTACTGTTGCCATTATGAGTTCCCTATTTGTTTTATTAGGAATCAAATGTGGAACATTTTTTCATAAATTTGAATGGATTCAAAAATTTACATTCTTACCAGGGATCTTACTAATAATTATTGGAGTTATGAAGTTATAACCCTAGAAAGGAATAAAGCATGTCACTCGTTATTGGGTTAACAGGCGGAATTGCCAGTGGAAAAAGTACAGTATCAAACATGTTGAAAGAAATGTCTATCACCGTAATCGATGCAGATGTAGAAGCCCGCTTAGCGGTAATGAAAGGTGAACCTGCTTACAAGAAAATTATTGCTGAATTTGGCGATGACATCCTTTTAGAATCTGGAGAAATTGACCGGCAAAAACTTGGTGCGATAATTTTTCATCAAGCTGACCAACGGCAGCGTTTAAATGAATTAACACATCCAGAGGTAAGACGAAGAATGCTTGAACAAGTGGATACAGCCAAAAGGAACAAGGCAGAGCTAGTGGTTTTAGATATCCCCTTATTATTTGAAAGTAAACTAACCGCTATGGTTGAAAAAACCATATTGGTTTATGTGGATCGTGACATACAATTACAAAGATTGGTGGAAAGAAATAACCTGACCATTGCCGATGCACAAGCAAGAATTAATTCTCAGATGCCATTATCAGAGAAAATCAAGCTTGCAGATGCTGTGATTAACAATAACGGGTCACTGGATGAGACGAAACAGCAGCTTCTTTTGATATTAGCTAAATGGGGAATAAAACAAAAATAATGAAAAAGAGAAGGGACTAACCCCTTCTCTTTTTGTGTGCGCTTGGCAGCGCATCGCTCTAATGGGTGAAAGTCCCTAACATGCCGTTGTGGCGGAAATGTATAGCTAACAGGTAGTGCGAGTATCGTGAGATTTCGTGCGGAGGACTTGAAGGCAAAGCTCGGAACAGGTGGCTGTAACCATTTTGGCTGATAAGATGGGATAACCCTGCGCAAAATGGGGACGTCCAATACCACACTGTATCTTATTAGTTATGAGGACTGGCTTCGAGTGAAAGGCGATGAACGTGACCCAAGGAGATCTCATCATCTCCACCGTAGGTGGTAACTCTTTTTCAAAGCCGCGAAGGACAAGAAATGGACTATGGAAGGTGAGAAGTCAGAGCAGGGGATAGTAGTGATTAAACTTGTTGGAAACGCCACAAAGACAAGTGACTTATCACAATGTTGATAAGGCAGACATTGACCCAAAAGGCAGTGAACTGATGCGAAGCCCGTCTGTCCATGGAAGATAAGCAATACGAACTTATCTACTCGTCATGTACTAAACAGAAGTCGATGAGGCAGAAAGCCGAAGAATCGAGACCGAAAGAAAGTAGGTTGTTTAGGGCGAAGTACTAATATTAAATATCAGCCATTGGTTTTACCTATTCAGTTGATATTGTATTGGGAAAGGAAACGAATGCATGAATGAAGCAATAGGAAAACGAAGCTTACGTGTAGTGGAGAATTCTAAAAAGAAACGCAAGTGGTACAGCTTAATGGACAAATTATGGAACTATCAAAACCTGGAACTAGCCTTTTATGACGTGAAGAAAAATCGCGGTTCACACGGAGTGGATAAAGTAACGATTAAAGAGTATGAAATAGAATTGGAACACAACTTAAGAGTGCTCCAAGAATCTCTGCGTTTAAAAACATATCGTGCAAAACCAGTCAGAAGAGTTTTCATTCCAAAAGCTGATGGTACAAAACGTCCACTAGGAATTCCAACAGTAGAAGACCGTATTCTCCAAGCCGCAACCAAAAGAATACTTGAACCAATCTTTGAACAGAAATTCTTAGACTGTAGTTTTGGATTTCGTCCGAACCGTAGTGCACATATGGCGATAGATAAAATCCGACAGGATTTGATGGATGGGTATAACTTTGTAATTGATGCGGATATAAAGACCTATTTTGATTCAATTCCTCATGATAAGCTTATCGATTTAATCAAAGAAGAAGTTGTGGACAGTAGCGTACTAGCATTAATAATGCAGTTCCTAAAATCGGGAATCCTTGAAAACGGAAGTTTTTATGAAAGTGACACTGGGAGTCCTCAGGGTGGCGTAATCAGTCCATTATTAGCAAACATCTATCTGCATCCACTCGATGAAATGATGATGGAAAGAGGTCACCGTATTACAAGGTATGCGGATGACTTCGTCATCTGTTGCAAATCCCGAAAGGGTGCAGAAAGAGTACTAAGAACCGTAGTGAAGCTCTTAGAGGAAAAATTAGGTTTGAAAGTTCACCCTGACAAAACTAAAATTGTAGATAATTATGAAGAACCGTTTGTCTTCCTAGGTTACGTTTTCAAAAAAGGGTATTTCCATTCTCCATCAGACAAAGCAGTAAAGAAATTCAAGAAAAGTATCAAAGATGTAACGAAAAGAAACCTAACAGTTAATTTGGAAGAATTCGTCAAGAATCGAATAAACCCCATTGTTAGAGGATGGGGAAGATACTTTGGGGTTGGATTTTCAAAGACTTTATTTCAAAAGTTAGACTCATGGATTCGAAGAAGGCTTAGGATGATTCAGCTAAGAAGCTGGAGAAAAATAAGAAAGCTCCACAGGGAGCTTCGAAAAAGGAATTGGAAGGGCGACCTTCCGCGTCTTTCAATGACTAGATGGAGGAATTCTAAAACCGAACAAGTACATTTTGCGATTCCTAATGAAAGGTTTCGAGAAATTAAACTTGTTTTTCTTTTAGACATTTACAATGAACTACATCCTCAAAGGGGATAAAGTGGAGGAGCCGTATGCGATGACCCGCACGTACGGATCTGTGAGAGGCGCATGAAATTTTCATGCGCCTACTCTATTTTTGATTAAGTAAGTATAAAAATGACTTTGAAAATTGTCCAGCTCCAGCGCCCTAGCGGCTAGTGTCCTTCGGGCTCCGCCCTACGATAAGTCAACATCGAATCGCTGCCGCTCTTCGTGTTGTCTAGCTTCAGCGCCTAGGGGCTCGGGGTCACAAGCCAATCCGTCAAGAAGGCTAAAGAGCAGCCTTCTCACCGGCTCGTCTTATGCCTGTCGCCCCTGATCAAGGCGCCTCCGCTTTTCGACTTTCCTTTATCTCAGTTGGAGCACTCTAGGCCATACGCCGCTGACCAGGGCGCTTGCGCTTTTCTTATAGGTTACACAAAATTATTAAATTTTAAAAATTTCCGCCATTGAATTATCACAATTAAATTTAAATGTGTTATACTAATTATAACAATACTGGTTAAAAGTATAACACTAATGCGGAAGGAGCCGTAAAAATGAAAGCAAGAATAGCAATTAATGGATTTGGAAGAATTGGGAGGATGGTTTTTAGAAAAGCAATCTACGAAGGTAATCTTGAGGTTGTGGCAATCAATGCGAGCTATCCAGCAGAAACATTAGCTCATCTAATTAAGTATGATACAAATCATGGGCCATTTCAGGGCGATGTCGTCCCTTTAGATAATGAATTAATCGTAAATGGTAAACGAGTTAAACTATTAAATAATCGTATTCCTGAGGAATTACCATGGAGGGAACTCGGGATCGATATTGTGATTGAGGCAACGGGAAAATTTAATTCCCGTGAACAAGCTGCACTTCATTTGGAAGCAGGTGCCAAAAAGGTTATTTTAACGGCGCCGGGTAAAAATGAGGACGTTACGATTGTAATGGGAGTAAATGAAGACATGCTTGATATTAATCAGCATGATATTATCTCCAATGCTTCTTGTACTACCAACTGTCTCGCACCTGTTGCAAAGGTCTTGGATGAAAAATTCGGTATTGAATGTGGCTTAATGACAACCATTCACGCTTATACAAACGATCAGAAGAATATTGATAATCCACATAAAGACTTACGAAGAGCCCGATCATGTGGACAATCTATTATCCCAACGACAACAGGTGCGGCAAAGGCAATATCATTAGTGCTACCGCAATTGAAAGGAAAGCTGCATGGGATGTCCTTACGAGTACCTACGCCCAATGTTTCATTAGTGGACCTAGTCGTCGATTTAAAATGTGATGTTACACTGGACGATATTAATCAGGCATTTTTAGGAGCTGCTAATGGCTCATTAAAAGGTATTTTGGATGTTACGATGGAGCCGTTAGTATCTGTGGACTTTAATAGTAATGCCCATTCCGCCATTATTGATGGTCTCTCCACATTGGTGATGGGCACAAGGAAAGTCAAGGTGTTAGCTTGGTATGATAATGAATGGGGCTATTCAGCCCGGGTGGTCGATCTCGCCCTTTATGTGGCAGAAGAAATCTCCAAAATGTCAAAGGTGAAAGTCAGCTAATTGATTTTCGTGAGTGGAGCCTTTTTAACGTAAACTCAGCAAAGTTTTTTTATTCTTAATAAAAATACAAAAAGAGGGGTACAAATTCGTACTCCTCTTTTTAATTTTTAACAGAATGTTGTAAAATAGATAAAAAGGAAGAAACTTGGGGGTATGGCGATCATGGTTAATATTTTTACACGGTTTAAAAAACAATTAGAAACGTCTGACCGAAACACGGATGCTTCGTTAAAAACGCACTATTACAAGGGGACCTTTAATCAAATATTTCAGTCTGTTGAGAAATTATTTCACGACGATGCGGACTGTCGAGTCACCACTGTTTCTAAAGATCATGGGGAAATTGCGGTTGAAATTAGTAAACCGATCCCTTGCTTTCTTGTTGTAACGATTGTTTCTGTCAAACCATTGGAAACGGCAGTCGATTTTAATATTTCTTCCGAGAGTTTTTCTATTCTAGGCATGTACCCTCAGCTGAAAAAGAGGGTTGAATCCTATTATGAAAAGATTAATAAACTACATAACCTTCTCGAATTAAGAAAAAACTCGTAATCCAATACTTGTGTTAAAGTCCTCTTTTTTATAAGATAAAGTTAAGGATATTGTTCGGGATTATAGGGCTAATTAAGAAAATGTACAAACATAACGTATAACGCCTTTATCTTCACCCCTTAGGGGAACACCAGTTGGCAAGTTCTTTTATTCAGATTTGGAGTTGATTAACAATGAAGTGCCCTTCATGTCAAAATTACGGTACACGTGTGCTTGATTCCCGGCCTGTTGATGAAGGACGTGCAACACGGAGAAGAAGAGAATGCGAGGAATGCGGCTATCGGTTTACTACTTTTGAAAAGATTGAAGAGATTCCCCTGATTGTGGTGAAGAAGGAAGGAACAAGAGAAGAATTCAGCCGTGATAAAATTCTTAGGGGCCTTATTAAGGCGTGCGAGAAACGCCCAGTCGCTTTAAAGGAATTAGAAGATATAACACATGGTGTTGAAAAAGACCTTCGCAGCCAAGGGATTTCTGAGATTAAAAGTGAGGCGGTTGGCGAAATGGTTATGGACAGGCTGGCACATGTAGATGAGGTTGCCTACGTGCGATTCGCCTCCGTTTACCGCCAATTTAAAGATATTAATGTTTTTATTGATGAACTAAAAGAATTAATAAAAAAGGAAAAATCGTAAAGGAGCTAAAAATTTTGGCTCTTTTTCTTAATTTATACAGGGGAAGGGTTGAATTGATATGGCGCAGCATTGGCAGGAAATTCTTCCTATCGACCGTTATATAGTAGCTGCCGGCGGGCTGCTGCATGAATATGACCGTAAAGTGCTGACGTTTTTATATCAGCCGCTGATTGGGTCAACTTGTTTAAGCTTGTACATGACACTCTGGGCGGAACTTGAGGAAAATCGCCTTTGGTCTGAATCATCCACACACCATCTTTTAATGAATCTTATGGGAATGAATTTAAAGGATATTTACGAAGCTAGGTTAAAGCTAGAGGGAATCGGGTTAATCAAAACCTATGTGAAGACAATAGATGAAGAGCGTTCCTTCATTTATGAACTCCAGCCGCCTTTAAATCCGGAGCAGTTCTTTTTAGATGGAATGTTGAACATCTATTTGTTCCGAAAAATAGGGAAGAACCATTTTTCCCGTTTGAAACGATTTTTTACTGATCAACAAAAACCAAAGGAAAATGAATATCAGAATGTAACTAAGGCATTCCAAGATGTGTTTGCCTCGGCCACACTTGGGAGCATGCAATATATACAAGAGGTTTCTGGGGAATTAAAAGCGGAGGACGATGAACAATTTATAAGCCGCCAGGAACAGCAAGGGATTCAAATTGATGTCGATTCTTTCGATTTTGGTCTGCTAATGGCCGGCTTAAATGAATCACTTGTACCTAAAAAGGCATTAACGAAAAAAGTGAAGGAAGTTATTAGTAATCTGTCATTCCTATATAATATAAATCCGATTGAAATGAAAAATTTAGTTCTAGATGCCATTAATCCAAATAATGAAATTGATCTCGAAGATTTAAGAAAAGCAGCACGGAACTGGTATCAATTTGAAAATAATGAGCAGTATCCGAGCTTGGTGGAACGGACACAGCCGCCAAGATACCGTGTTCAAATGGACGAGCCAAAGACGAAAGAAGAAAGGTTAGTCCGTTCATTGGAAACCACATCACCTATTAAGGTATTTAGAGACGCTTCACACGGAATCGAACCCTCTGATACGGAATTGAAAATTATTGAAGATGTAATGTCCAAGAAGAAACTGCTGCCTGGTGTTGTGAATGTTCTCATTCAATATGTCCTGTTAAAAGCAGACTCAAAATTTACTAAGAATTATGTCGAGCAAATTGCCAGCCATTGGGCGCGGAAGGAAGTTAAAACCGTCAAAGAGGCCATGGAATTAGCGAGAAATGAACATAGTAAGTATCTCTCTTGGGATGAAGAGAAGAAAAACAGAAGAACATCTAATAAAAAACATATTAGGACAGAGCTTTTGCCTGATTGGTTTGATAAAGATCCAAAAAAAGAAACGGCAGAAGGTCCAAAAGAAAAAAATCCTGATTTAGAGGCTAAAAAACGCGAAATTGAAGAAATGTTAAAAGCAATCGATGATTAAGAGGTGACATATGGAAAAGATTAACCGAACGCTAAAACGGATAGCCTCAAGTGAAAATTTTCAAAAACGGTATGAAAAAATGCGCCAAGAAACGCTGTCGCATCCAGCAGTTAAATCATTTATTAGGGAACATGAAAATGAATTGACCAAGGATACTATCGAAAAGGGCTTAAATAAGCTTTACGAGTATATTAATCAAAGCCTAGAATGTCATAAGTGTGAAAGTCTTAATGGCTGTATTAATATGATGAAGGGATACCAGCCCGAGTTGGTCTTAGTAAGGAATTCAATCGATGTAAGATATGAACGATGTCCAAGAAAAATTATGGATGATGAAAAAAGAAAAAATGAAAAGTTAATTAAAAGTTTATATGTTCCCAAAGACATCTTGAATGCCACGTTTGAGGACTTTGAACATGATAATAATCGAATTGATGCCATCCAAAGATCACTTTCGTTTATTTTAAACTATGAACAAGGGAAGCAGGCAAAAGGTTTATATTTATATGGCGAATTTGGTGTTGGGAAATCGTATTTACTTGGCGCAATTGCGAACAAGCTGGCTAAAAAACAAATTTCATCTATGATTGTTTATGTTCCGGAGTTATTACGTGAAATGAAAAGTTCAATTGCCGACTCCACCTTAAACGAAAAAATTGAGGCTTTGAAAAAAGAACCGATTTTAATGCTCGATGATATTGGTGCAGAGGCTGTCTCCAGTTGGACAAGGGATGAGGTTCTTGGACCGATTCTTCAGTTCCGGATGCTCGAAAGTCTTCCCACCTTTTTTACGTCAAACTTTGATTTAAAAGGACTTGAGCATCATTTAACCTATAGCCAGCGCGGCGAGGAAGAGAAAATGAAGGCCCGCAGAATTATGGAAAGAATCCGTACCTTGAGTGAACCTGTTTTAGTAGATGGGCCGAATAGAAGATAATTTTAGCATGAAGGACTGCCTATAAATTTCCGGCGGTCCTTTTTTTATTTAAATAACAATTCTAAGGCGTCCATACTTCTATTTTGGTCAAGTCCCCCATATATATTAAACAGAGATTTTTCTAAAAAGGGGGGATTTGGTTGACGGAAATCATCTTCCAAAGCAAGATAGATGCGAACCGGTTTTATAACCACTTGCTAACGTATTTACCATTCAATTCTGAAGAAAAAATTATTCTTCTAATAGAAGATCGACATATAGTACAAGTGTTAGATGGGAATTTTTCAAATGAACTAGTTAATAAGGTGAAAACAGCCTTTTATGATTTTATTACTACGATGAAGCGTGATGACTGGTTTTTAGATATTATTAAAAATCACTATTTCTTTCATGATGAAGAAGAACAGCAGCAGATTATGGAGATTATTTATTCTATCCTTGAAGGTCAAAGAGAGGACCTTGCCGTTTTTTTAAAGGAAACCAAAAAAGATACGTCTTTTATTGAAGAGGCAATTGATCATATCTTTCAAGAAAATGTTTCTTTCTCGTTTGATTCCTTGCTTAAATTTCGCTTGCGGCCATACCTTCAAATGCTCGAAGAATATGTAGAACTCGCCATTGATGAATACAAGATGGAGCAAGAATATCAAATGTTTATTCAAATGCTCCGGGAATTTTTGTTTAAGCGGGAGCCGAAAATGTCAACGCTGCATGTATTATTTGATGAGGAAATCACTTTTTATAATGAGAATCTGGAAGAAATAAAACGGGCTGAACTAACGAAAATGATTGATCGGAAATTATTAGTTAACCACCCGGTTTATGTTGATTCTGTATCCATCGCACCACTTCTATCGATTGCTCCTACGTCTATTTTTCTATATACAAATGACCCAGATGAGCCGCTAGTGAGAACGATAAAAAATATTTTTGAAGAACGGGTAACAATTAAAAGTTTCACCGCCCTGAGAAGTTTGAAAAAGTGGACCTCTGACCAAGAATCCTCAGAAAATCATGCATAAAATCATAAATAATGTCAATATTTAGTTTTATGTACCTTGCTTTTTCAAAAGTAAATGATTATAATAACGTACATAGCAAATATTGAAGTAAAAGTAATGATAAGGACAACAGTATTTCTTTACGGTTCTTAGAGAGGAAGATCACCGGCTGAAAGTCTTCTAACACGGAATAAATACTTACCACCTTTAAACTTCGACAGTGAATTTTTCTTTTTTAGAAATTAGTAATTGTCGACGGTCTACAGCCGTTACCTGACCAAAGTCATTTTTGATGTATTTATTAAGAATGAAAAATTGGGTGGAACCACGTGTTAATCAAAACTCGTCCCTTTTCCAGGGACGGGTTTTTTTATTTTTTTACAATGGGATGTCCAGCTTCAGCCCTCGGGCAAGGCGCTTCCGCATTTCAATTAAGGAGGAGTTAATATGTCAGATGTTGTTAAGATTTCGTTTCCTGATGGGGCAGTAAAGGAGTTTCCTAAAGGAACAACAACAGAAGATATTGCCGCTTCCATCAGCCCAGGCCTAAAGAAAAAGGCAATCGCGGGCAAATGGAACGGACAAATGGTTGATCTTCGCCGTCCAATATTAGAAGACGGTTCTATAGAAATCGTTGTACCAGAATCGAATGAGGCGTTAGAGGTTTTGCGCCACAGTACAGCCCATCTAATGGCACAAGCGGTGAGAAGACTATATCCTGATGTCAATTTAGGTGTTGGGCCTGTTATAGAAGGCGGCTTCTATTATGACATGGACCTGGATGTATCCTTAACACCAGAGGATTTACCAAAGATTGAAAAGGAAATGGCGAAAATCGTCAATGAAAATCTTGAAATCGTTCGTAAGGAAGTAAGCCGTCCTGAAGCGGTACAGCTTTTTAAAGAAGCGGGAGATCCTTACAAGCTTGAACTAATCGAAGCAATTCCTGACGAAGAAACTGTAACAATCTATGAGCAGGGTGAATTTTTCGACCTTTGCCGTGGGGTACATGTTCCTTCTACTGGAAAAATCAAAGAGTTTAAATTGTTAAGTATTGCGGGTGCCTATTGGCGCGGCAATAGCGATAATAAAATGCTTCAGCGCGTTTATGGTACTGCCTTTTTCAAGAAGGAAGACTTAAAAGAGCATCTTCGTTTATTAGAAGAAGCGAAAGAGCGTGACCACCGTAAAATCGGGAAAGAATTAAGTCTTTTCACAAGCAATCAATTAGTTGGTCAAGGATTGCCGTTATGGCTTCCTAAGGGAGCAACTATTCGCCGTGTAATCGAACGCTACATCGTTGATAAAGAGCAGCGCCTTGGTTACGATCACGTGTACACTCCGATTATGGGAAGTGTTGATTTATATAAAACTTCCGGTCACTGGGATCATTATCAGGAAGACATGTTCCCAATCATGGACATGGATAATGAGCAATTGGTGCTCCGCCCAATGAACTGCCCGCATCATATGATGGTATACAAAAACAGTATGCACAGCTACCGCGAGCTTCCGATTCGGATTGCCGAACTTGGATTGATGCATCGTTATGAAATGTCTGGGGCATTAGCAGGATTACAGCGTGTCCGTGGGATGACTTTAAATGATGCGCACATTTTTGTTCGTCCAGATCAAATTAAAGATGAGTTCAAACGGGTAGTGAACTTAATTCTTGATGTTTATAAAGATTTTAATATTAATGATTATTCATTCCGTCTTTCATATCGCGATCCTCAAGATACAGAAAAATATTTTGATGACGACGCGATGTGGGAAAAAGCGCAAAGCATGTTGAAGGAAGCAATGGATGACCTGGGCCTTGATTATTTTGAAGCTGAAGGAGAAGCAGCCTTCTATGGTCCTAAGCTTGACGTTCAAGTAAGAACTGCATTAGGTAAAGATGAAACATTATCAACTGTTCAGTTAGACTTCTTACTTCCAGAACGATTTGATTTAAATTATGTCGGGGAAGATGGCAAGCAGCATCGTCCTGTCGTTATCCACCGCGGGGTCGTATCGACAATGGAACGCTTTGTTGCCTACTTAATCGAAGAATATAAAGGTGCATTCCCTACATGGCTTGCTCCTGTACAGGTGCAAGTGATTCCGGTTTCACCTGACGCTCATTATGAATATGCGAAACAGGTTCAGGAACAGCTGCAAAATGAAGGATTACGAGTGGAATTAGATGGCCGCGATGAAAAAATCGGTTATAAAATCCGTGAAGCGCAAATGCTGAAAATTCCATATATGCTAGTGGTTGGCGACAAAGAAGTGGAAGACAATGCTGTCAACGTCCGGAAATATGGAGAGCAAAAATCAGAAACTATCGCTTTTGTTGATTTCCTTGCTGCACTTCAAGCAGAAGTAAAACGTGGTTGATTTTCAAAAAGAGAGGGTAATCCTCTCTTTTTTTGGTGAAATCTCCATGTTCTCTAAAAAAAATGTTGAATAATTTCTGGTTTCTTGCTACAATAAATTTCGTTGTCAAAGAAAATAGTTTGTTTGACAAGTAATCTTTGCTATGTTATAGTTACTAAGGTAATTAATTGAATACTTTCTTTGGGAAAAGAAGAAGCACCCGCTTCTCACCTGATTGACGCTAGAAGAGCAGTTGGCAGGTTTTACGTGAACTTTTTGTTTATTTACTTATGTTTCGTAAAGTGTGGGTGTATGCATCCGCACTTTTTTGTTTGTGTACGTGTACTTAAGAAATAGCACTTATAAAAGTATTTCATACCTGTCGATCCAACTAGGGTGTCAAACTATAAGGTGATCTTATTCTTATACCCCAGAAGTTGTATTCTTGATAAAACCTTGGAGGTGGCTAATTATTAGCAAAGACATGTTGTTGAATGAGGGCATCCGTGCACGAGAAGTTCGTTTAATTGACCAGAATGGCGAACAATTGGGAATTAAGACCAAATTTGAAGCATTGGAGATCGCCGGAAGAGTAAACCTTGATTTGGTACTTGTGGCACCAAATGCAAAGCCTCCGGTAGCCCGAATTATGGACTATGGCAAATTCAAATTCGAGAATCAAAAGAAAGAAAAAGAAGCACGTAAGAATCAAAAGATTATTACTACTAAAGAAGTTCGTCTAAGCCCAACGATAGATGAACATGACTTTAATACAAAGCTTCGTAATGCCATTAAATTTTTGGAAAAAGGCGACAAGGTAAAAGCGTCAATCCGTTTTAAGGGCCGGGCAATTACCCATAAAGAAATCGGTCAACGTGTGTTAGACCGTTTTTCCGAAGCGTGCAAGGAAGTTGCGACAATTGAATCACATCCAAAAATGGATGGACGCAGCATGTTCCTAGTTTTAGCACCTAAAAACGATAAGTAATAAGGAGGACTATCACAATGCCAAAAATGAAAACTCACCGCGGCGCTGCAAAGCGTTTCAAGAAAACTGGTTCTGGTCAACTAAAGCGTGACCATGCTTATACAAGCCACTTATTCGCTAACAAATCTACAAAAGCTAAGCGCAAGCTTCGCAAATCAGGTCTTGTTTCAAAAGGCGATTTCAAACGCATTCGTCATCTACTAACTTACGTAAAATAATATAAGTGATTGATTTATAGGAGGGAAATTACATGCCACGTGTAAAAGGCGGTACTGTTACTCGCAAACGTCGTAAAAGAGTTCTTAAATTAGCTAAAGGTTATTACGGTTCAAAACATACATTATATAAAGTTGCTAACCAACAGGTTATGAAATCATTACAATATGCTTTCCGTGACCGTCGTCAGGTTAAGCGTGATTTCCGTAAGCTTTGGATTACTCGTATCAATGCTGCAGCTCGTATCAACGGTCTTTCTTACAGCCGTTTAATGCATGGCTTAAAGCTTGCTGGTATCGAAGTAAACCGCAAAATGCTTTCTGAACTTGCAATTAGCGATGCAAATGCATTTGCTGAATTAGCAAACACAGCTAAACAACAATACAACAAGTAAAGCGAAAGCGACCGTTTAGCGACGTATGGACTGGTGCCGAGCCGACTGAGATAAAGGAAACACGAAGAGCGAAAGCGATTCGATGTTGACTTATCGTAGGGAGGAGAGGTCCAGTACACTAGTCGCTGGGAGCTGGAGCTGGAAAGTAATCAAAGTTCAAAGAACTGATACTTTCTTATTGCGAAAAAGCCATTCTCATCATGAGGATGGCTTTTTCTATAAAAGGGGAAATGGAAATGAAACTATTGATTATCGCTGTAATTGTCATGAACTTAATCGGGCTGTTGATTATGGGAGAAGATAAAAAGCGCGCCAAAAGGCATGAATATCGAATTAGTGAGAGGACACTATGGATCGTGGCCATTTTTGGAGGGGCAATTGGGACCACTGCAGGCATGCAGCTTTACCGTCATAAAACAAAACATACAGCCTTTAAGCTTGGGTTTCCTATTCTTGCCATCCTAGAGATGATCATCTTTTTAAAAATAATCATTTAGAAGCCGCATTATCCGCGGCTAGTCTGTAAAAATTCCTTCACAGGACTTTTCCAGTGAATTTCGGCATTTGGATATTTCTGAAGTATTTTTTCAGTTAGATAAGTGAAGTCTTCTTTTATGAGTCCTGTTAGCGAGGAGGTATTGTCGGGCCAAATGAAGACTGTTAACACATTAAAGCCGTTATCCTCGGCACCTATATATTTTTCGCCAACAAACACAGCACCTTTATACGTTACGAAGAAATTCTTTCTAATATCTTCATCATCCAGAAGAAAAAAACGTTTATGTTTACGAGCCGTTTCAAGTTTTCGGGATGAGTTGAAAAAAGATTTGAATACCAAGTAAACGATAAGGAAAAGTAACAACAACAAGATGAAACGCAGCAACCAAACCATGGTTATGCCCCCTACACTACACTGTATTACTTTTAATACGGTTAAGAAAAACAGAAGTTTCACTAATTTTATGATTTAATATAACTTTAAGAGTAAGATAACCATTTACATAGATTTAAGCGATAGGAGGATAATGATGACATACAGTATTAAAGTTAAATTAATTCATGAAGATGCTCTATTGCCAAATCGGGCCTATGAAGGTGATGCAGGGTATGATTTATTCTCAGTAGAAGAGAAAGTCATAAAAGCAGGAGAATCCGCACTAATACAAACAGGTATTCAGATGGAATTGCCAAAATGGACGGAAGCTCAGATTAGACCAAGAAGTGGTTTGGCATTAAATCATTCAATTACTGTTTTAAATAGTCCAGGCACTATTGATGAAGGCTATCGAGGAGAAATTAAGATTATACTAATTAATCACGGAAAAAAGGATTTTGTAGTAAAAAAGAAAATGAAAATTGCTCAGATGGTAATTGCTCCGATTGCTAAAGTTGATGTTATTGAAGTAGATGAATTAACAAGTTCTGAAAGGGGAATTGGTGGTTTTGGTTCATCAGGGACCAATACCAACCCCTAAGCTAAGAACTTAGTCTATAAAGAAATTTGTTTCGTGGCAGTAAGAATGAAAGGAAGGTGTTCCTTGATGACGGAGAGTAGAATGAATCCTAAGGTTGATGAATTTTTAAGTAAAGCTAAACAGTGGAAGGAAGAATATGAGAAGTTGAGAAATATCGTTCTTGACTGTGAACTGACCGAAGAATTTAAGTGGATGCATCCTTGTTACACGTTTGAGGAAAAAAACATCGTTTTAATACATGGATTTAAAGAATATTGTGCACTTCTGTTTCCCAAAGGTGTATTGTTAAAGGATGCCCGTGGGATTTTAATCCAACAAACGGAGAATGTACAGGCGGCGCGCCAGATTCGGTTCACCAATGTACAAGAAATAGTTGCAATGGAAACCATCTTGAAAGATTATATTTATGAAGCCGTTGAAGTTGAAAAAGCAGGTTTGAAAGTGGATTTAAAAAAGAACTCTGAATACATAATTCCTGAAGAACTTCAAACTAAATTCGATCAAACCCCTGCCTTGAAAACTGCTTTTGAATCATTAACTCCGGGACGACAAAGAGCATACCTTCTTTATTTTGCTCAACCCAAACAATCCAAAACTCGAGTAACGAGGATTGAAAAATATATACAGCAAATTTTCAATGGAAAGGGATTAAATGATTAGAATTTTTATTGAATGTCGATTTAGACCATAAGCCACTTTAATCGCTTGGCATGCTCGGGAGTAAGGCAGTTAGCCCAAAATAGGCCCTGCCGTCCATTTTTTGAACCGAAAATTTGTAGCTTGACGGATTCATTTTGTATAATAAGGTCGTACATACCTATTAGGGGGCTTAAACATGGCGAAACTAGACGAAACATTAACAATGTTGAAGGACTTAACCGATGCCAAAGGTATTCCCGGCAATGAACGTGAAGTCCGTGAAGTAATGAAACAATATATAGCTCCATATGCAGATGAGATCACAACTGATGGACTTGGCAGTTTAATTGCCAAAAAAGTCGGGAAAGAGGGCGGCCCCAAAATTATGGTAGCCGGCCATTTGGATGAAGTAGGCTTTATGATTACACAAATCGACGACAAAGGCTTCCTTCGTTTTCAAACAGTAGGCGGCTGGTGGGGACAGGTTATGCTGGCCCAACGTGTCACAATTGTAACAAGGCAAGGTGAGGTAACAGGTATTATTGGCTCTAAACCTCCACATATCTTATCAGCAGAAGCCCGCAAGAAACCAATTGAAATTAAAGATATGTTCATTGATATTGGGGCATCCAGCCGCGAAGAAGCACAGGAGTGGGGCGTTCGTCCAGGAGACATGGTTGTTCCATATTTTGAATTTACCGTAATGAACAATGAAAAAATGTTATTGGCAAAGGCATGGGATAACCGAATTGGTTGTGCGATTGCGATTGATGTGTTAAGACAGCTGAAAGGCGTTGAGCATCCAAACGTGGTTTATGGCGTTGGGAATGTTCAAGAAGAGGTTGGCTTACGCGGTGCGAAAACAGCTACTTACAAAATTGAACCGGATATCGGTTTTGCCGTGGACGTGGGTATTGCCGGAGATACGCCTGGGATTTCGGAAAGAGAAGCAATGAGCAAAATGGGCAAAGGCCCGCAGGTCGTGGTTTATGATGCTTCTATGGTGGCACATAAAGGTTTGCGTGACTTTGTTACGGATACAGCCGATGAGTTAAATATTCCCTATCAATTTGAATCCATCCCTGGCGGCGGTACAGATGCCGGTTCAATCCATTTGACTCATAAGGGTGTACCTGCGCTTGCGATCACGATTGCGACTCGTTATATTCATTCCCATGCAGCGATGCTTCATCGTGATGATTACGAAAATGCTGTTAAGTTGATTGTTGAGGTTATTAAGCGACTAGACCGTGAAACGGTTGATAAGATTACATTTGAATAAAATGAGAAGACCCTCGGTTAGTCTCTAGCCGAGGTTTTTTAGGAATAAAAAAAAGCCGCCAAGTTGGCAGCCGGTGAATTACTTCACGCCTTTTTCAAGGGTTTCAAGCATTTCTTTCTTCTCTTCTTCAGATGAATTTTGCCAAATCACTTCAAATAATACCCCAAGTCCCGGAAGCATCTTTTCCTCGCCACTTTGAATGGCATCGACGATTGTATCTTGTAATTGATCTTGTGTGTTCCCGGAAACATTGTGAAGAATCGCATTTCTTAGGTTTAAGTTCATGTAAGTACCCTCCTTTTGTTAACCATCATTCAATATTATGTTTTCTAGTTTTTGGTTTTATTATGTAATATTTTTAGGATATAATGAGAAAATCATCTGAGTTAGATAAAGGAGAACTGTTTTGAAATTTATAGAATCTGTCAATAATCCTAAAGTAAAACAATGGAGAAAACTTTTAACAAAAAAAGAGCGGGATAAATCCGAGTCGTTTATAATAGAGGGTTTTCATTTAGTAGAGGAAGCACTCAAGCAAGGTGAGCAGATATTAGAAATTATCGTTTCGGATCAGGTAGGTCTGCCGCCGCGCTGGGATGTAAGTTCTACACCAGTCACTCTCGTTACAGATGAAATATCTAAATTGTTAACTGAAACCGAAGCTCCTCAAGGAATTTACGCTATTTGCCGTGTACCAAGCAAGATAGGTGAAACCTTGGCCCAGGCGGGAAAGACATTCTTATTAATTGATGCTGTCCAGGATCCTGGGAATCTTGGAACAATGATTCGTACTGCGGACGCAGCAGGAATTGACGCAGTTATTGTCGGACACGGCAGTGTCGATATCTATAATTCAAAGGTGTTAAGATCAGCCCAAGGAAGTCATTTTCACTTGCCAATCATTAGAGGTGACCTTCATGAATGGATCGAAAAGCTTCAAGATAAAAACGTACCGGTTTATGGTACAGCACTAGAAGGTGCTTCAGCCTACACCGATATTTCCAGCCAGGATTCGTTTGCCCTTATTGTTGGCAATGAAGGGAATGGTGTAGCAAAGGATCTTCTCTCAAGTACAACCACAAATCTTTATATTCCGATTTTCGGAAAAAGTGAATCGTTAAATGTAGCGGTTGCGACAGGAATTCTGCTCTATTATTTAAAAAAATAGTCGGAATAGGTTTGACCTTTTGCTGAAAAACGTTATATAATAATGAACAATTGAAAAAAGTTAAAAACGATGACGGAGAAAAGTACCTAGTTATTGACCATTTAGGGAGAAAGTGCCGTGACTGCAAGCACTTTTATGGTTCTAGATTAGAGAAGTTCACCTCCTGAGTTGGCACCAGGACCACTATTTAAAGGTGTAAAGGTGTACCGGCACATGCCGTTATTCGAATGAAGCGAACACAATGTGTTTTTTACATAAGGTGTTTACAAGGGTGGTACCGCGAATATTAAAACCTCGTCCCTTTCCAGGGATGGGGTTTTTTTGTTTTTTAATTTGATGGAAATATCTCACATTATGGCGGAATTCCCATCAAAGTTCGCGGAAAAAATCCAAAGGTTGGCGGAGTTACTGTCGCAGCCCACGGAATTGTTACTACCCTAAAAAGACCAATTACCATTGAGGAGGAATAGATGATATGCAAGAACGTTTAAAGGAATTGCAGGAAGAGGCTCTTCAAAAAGTTGAACAGTCATCCAGCTTAAAAGAATTAAATGACATCCGTGTTGCTTACCTGGGTAAAAAGGGACCAATTACAGAAGTATTACGCGGAATGGGAAAGCTTTCAGCTGAAGAGCGTCCAGTAATGGGAGCACTTGTCAATGAAGTGCGTGAAACGATTGCCGCTAAAATCGAGGCCAAACAAAAAGGATTAGAAGAAGCTGCCGTTCTAGAAAAATTAGCTTCTGAAAGCATCGATGTCACCCTGCCAGGCAGCCCAATCAAGGTTGGAAATCATCATCCACTAACAAGAATCATCGAAGAGATTGAAGACCTTTTTATCGGCATGGGCTATCAAGTAGCTGAAGGTCCTGAGGTAGAGCAGGATTATTATAATTTCGAAGCTCTTAATTTACCAAAAGGCCACCCGGCCCGTGATATGCAGGATTCCTTCTATATCACAGAAGAAATCCTTCTTCGCACCCATACCTCACCAGTCCAAGCACGGACAATGGAAAAGCATGAAGGCAAAGGGCCGATTAAAATTATCTGCCCTGGTAAGGTTTACCGCCGCGATAATGATGATGCGACACACTCCCATCAATTCATGCAAATAGAAGGGTTAGTGGTCGGTGAAAACATCCGTATGAGTGACCTTAAGGGAACTTTGGAAGTTTTTGCGAAAAAAATGTTTGGTGAAGATCGCGAAATCCGTCTAAGACCAAGTTTCTTTCCATTCACAGAGCCTTCAGTTGAGATGGATATTTCTTGTAAAATCTGTGGCGGCCATGGCTGTAATGTATGTAAGAAAACAGGCTGGATTGAGATTTTAGGTGCAGGGATGGTTCATCCAAACGTGCTTGAAATGGCTGGATACGATTCTAAGAAATACACTGGATTCGCATTTGGAATGGGACCTGAGCGGATTGCCATGTTGAAATACGGTGTCGATGATATCCGTCATTTCTATACAAACGATGTACGATTCTTAAAGCAGTTTTCAAAACACGAGTAAAACTAAATGCTTCAGCCCCTAGGTGCTGAAGATGGATAATAGGAGGTTGGCGACATGTTCGTATCATATAAATGGCTGCAGGATTATATTGATTTAACCGGTGTAACAGCAGTTGAACTTGCTGAAAAAATTACAAAAAGCGGGATCGAAGTTGAAGGTGTTGAGGTCCTTAACGAAGGAATAAAAGGTGTTGTTATAGGTCATGTCCTCGAACGTGAACAGCACCCAAATGCCGATAAATTAAGCAAATGTCTGGTAGATATCGGTGCAGAACAACCAGTTCAAATTATTTGCGGGGCACCAAATGTGGCACAAGGCCAAAAGGTAGCCGTTGCTACAGTGGGAGCAGTACTTCCAGGCAATTTTAAAATTAAAAAGGCTAAGCTTCGTGGCGAAGAGTCAAACGGAATGATTTGTTCTCTTACTGAGCTTGGCATGGAAGGGAAAATTGTTCCAAAAGAATATTCCGAGGGCATCTTTGTTTTCCCCGCAGAAACGGAAGTTGGCGTTGATGCGTTAGCGCAGCTTGGTCGTGACGATGAAGTGTTAGAGCTAAGCTTAACCCCAAACCGTTCTGACTGCCTTAGTATGTTAGGTGTTGCCTATGAAGTGGCGGCCATTCTCGGCAGAGACGTTAAGCTTCCTGAAACGGCACTTGAACCAATTACGGAAAAGGCATCTGACTACGTAAAGATTACGGTTGAAGCCGAAGAGGATAGTCCCCTGTATGCTGCCAAAATCATTAAGAATGTAAAAATCGGGCCATCACCATTATGGATGCAAACCCGCTTAATGAATGCAGGAATTCGTCCGCACAATAACGTGGTTGATATTACAAACTATATTTTGCTAGAATATGGCCAGCCGTTACATGCGTTTGATTATGATCGTCTCGGCTCAAAGGAAATCCTTGTCCGACGTGCGGTAGATGGCGAAAAGTTTGTGACCCTTGATGATGCGGAACGCACATTAACTGCGGACCACCTTGTTATTACTAATGGAAAAGAACCAGTTGCTCTTGCTGGAGTTATGGGCGGCGCAAATTCGGAGGTAACTTCAGATACAACAACGGTTCTTTTAGAAGCAGCTTATTTCAACGGTCAGACTGTCCGTAAAGCATCAAAAGACCATGGGTTAAGAAGTGAAGCAAGCGCACGTTTCGAAAAAGGCGTCGATCCTAACCGTGTTCGTGCAGCCGGCGAACGTGCTGCTTACTTAATGGCGAAATATGCTGGCGGTGAAGTGCTTGAAGGGACTTCAGAGGTAGATACTCTAACTGTTGAACCTGCAGTTGTATCGATTACCATTGAGAAAATTAATCGTGTCCTTGGCACGGAGCTTCAAATGAATGACGTAAAAGAAATTTTTGATCGTTTGCAATTCCCTGTTAGTATCGAACAGGATACCATTACGGTTACGGCACCAACTCGCCGCGGAGATATTAAAATTGAAGAGGATTTAGTGGAAGAAGTTGCCCGTCTATTTGGCTATGATGATATTCCTAAAACCTTGCCTATTGGTTCGACCACTCCAGGCAAGTTGTCTGCATATCAAAAGAAACGTCGTGTGGTTCGTCAGTACCTAGAGGGTGCAGGATTGTATCAGGCCGTGACGTACTCGTTAACGAGTGTCGAAAAAGCTGCGCAATTTGCCCTTGAAAAACGTGAACCAATTCGTTTGGCAATGCCAATGAGTGAGGAAAGAAGCGTACTTCGTTTAAGCATCATGCCTCAATTATTGGAAGTATTAAAATATAATAGTGCTCGTCAAAACGACAGTCTAGCTGTTTATGAAACTGGCGCTGTCTTCTTATCAAACGGGGAAGAAACGCTGCCAGTTGAGAATGAACATTTAGCAGGTGCAGTAACGGGCTTGTGGCACAGCCATTCATGGCAAGGCGAGAAGAAGGCTGTTGACTTCTTCGTTGTGAAAGGGATTTTAGAAGGGATGTTTGCAAAGCTTGGCCTAGAAAATCGGGTTGAATTCGTTCAGGCGCAAGGAGAGGGCATGCACCCTGGCCGTACAGCTGAAATCCGCTTAGATGGCGCTAAGGTCGGCTTTGTTGGCCAAGTACACCCGACTGTTCAAAAAGAACTTGATCTAAAAGATACCTATGTATTCGAACTTTCTTTACAATCAGTTCTACAAGAAGAAACAGCACCATTACAATACAACAGCATCCCGCGCTTCCCAACCATCACAAGAGACATTGCCCTTGTGGTAAACAGAGAAACGGTGTCAGGCACCTTAAAGGATATTATTCTAACAACAGGTGCGCCACTTCTCAAGGAAGCAGAAGTGTTTGATTTGTATGAGGGCGATAAAATGGAGGAAGGCAAGAAGTCGATTGCATTCTCATTAAAGTATTTGGATCCTGAACGTACTTTGACGGATGAAGAGGTAACAAAGGTTCATGAGCGTGTGCTTGATGCCTTGAGAGAAAAGGCTGGGGCTGTGCTTAGAGGGTAAACTCAAAAAGTTAGCTTGAACGGTTATTTTCTAACCGATTCAAGCTAGCTTTTTTATATTTTCTGGGAGAATTTCATTTTCGCCGATAAACTTCCGAAAACCGCCGATATGGTATTCAAAACCGCCGATAAATCCGCGAAAATAGCCGATAAACTTTCTAAAACCGCCGATATAAAAATGTCTTACAAATTTCGTTAAAATTCTACAGGATTTTCAAGGATTCATTTAGAATTAATAATTTAAAATGAAAGGAGTGAACAATTTTTGCTTATAAAAAAGAGGGAAATTCCACTAAATATTCTAATTTTAGAGGCACTTTGTCGACGTCTACCCAAGAACAATCCTAATTATCATGATATACAAGAGGAACTTGGAAAAAGGCGTGCTGGTTACCAAGGTGAAGTGGCGTTTGACTATTATCTTAGGTACTTACCAAGTGATCAATATATGATCCTACACGATTTAAATCTACCTGATGGGGATTACAACTGTCAAAACGACACCATCCTCATAACACGAGAATATGCCTTAATGATTGAAGTGAAAAATATGGCTGGTAAGTTAATATTTGATACCGAAAATGAGCAGTTTATACAGATTAATAATGAAAAAGAAAAAGGGTACCCCTATCCAATCGCCCAAGCTGAAAGACACCAAAAATATTTAAGAAAACTTTTGGCATCCCATAAATTCCCCCCTATTCCTATTGAATACATTGTAGTAATCAGCAACAAGAACGCTATATATGTCGTCACAGGAAAAAATGCTCACAAAGTAAAGCCTCGTGTATGTAAAGCAGATGTGTTTTTAAATAAAATCCACTTCTTTGAAAATCAATTTACTACCCCTGTTCTCGATGCTAAGGATCTTCGAAAACTATGCCGCCTTCTTATGAAAATGAATACAGTGCCTACAAACTATGTTTTACGAAAATACGGGATAAATAAATCTGATTTATTTACTGGTGTTTTCTGTCCACACTGCAATAATCTCCCACTCGAAAGAAAAAATTCAAAATGGTTCTGTCCAGCCTGTAATAAGTATTCAAAAGACGCTCACATATATGCTCTAATGGACTATTTTTTGTTAATTGATTTAAAAATCACGAATGAACAATTTCGGGATTTTTGCCATATAACATCACCCTATACAGCAAAAAGATTTTTACAATCGGCAAACATTATTTCATCCGGTGTGAATAAGGGGAGGTCATATTCTCCCAAGACCATTCCTTGGTAAATTCAATTTTCGCCGATAAGTCTGCGAAAACCGCCGATAAACTTCCGAAAACCGCCGATATCCTATTCAAAACCGCCGATAAAAATATCTCCTCACTAATTTTTCTAAGAAAATAAAAAAGAGGTTGTTCCAGCGCCAATCATCGCTTGAACAACCCCTTTTTATTAGATTTTCTCATAAATTTCATCATAAACCTTCGCCAATGCCATATCCAAATCCGTCAGTCCCCCGGCATTCCACGAGGTAAGCCGGAGCGTCACTAATTTATAATCAATGGCAATAAAAGGGTGATGATTTTTCTCTTCGGACAACTGGGCAATTTTGTTCACAAACGCAACCCCACTCAAAAACTCCCGAAAACGATATTTTTTAACGATGAATTTACCATCTAACTTCCATCCTGGTAATCCTGCTAAAGCTTGATCGATTTCCGATAAACTTAGTTTATTTGCCACTCAGGACCCCTCCAATTACCATTTACTATTACCCTATTCACCGATACATACCTTAACGACTTAGTTCCGTTTTTTATTTACAATCGCCATCGCCTTGTCGGTGTTGGCAAAGTGAAGTTTGACAAAGGAAGGAAGACTTTCCCGTCCTTTACTCAAAATCAGTTTGGCCGCTGCCACATCCACCTGTGCCCCGGCCCCTTTAGGAATCTTAAAGCCTGCCGCCTCACTAAGCTTATCAATATACTGAATGAACGCATAACGTGCCAGGATACTAGCCGCAGCAACGGCAAGATGAATTCCTTCTGCTTTCGTACTAAAATAGACATCTTTATTAGCGATCGCCTTCTGTCCTTTTAGATACTGAAAATAAGTACTAGGCTGGACAAATTGGTCAATCAAAATGGCCTCCGGTTTCACAGGGGAAATCTTCTCCAACACCTTTAAAATCGCCTGATTATGGAGCAGTGCTTTCATTTTTCCTTGGGACATACCTGAACGCTGTACCTGATTATACTTTTCATTTTTCAAGGTCATTAAGCTAAACGGAACCACATCCTTGATGACTTTGGCAATTGATATTATTTTTTCATCATTCAAATCTTTCGAATCGCGTACGCCTAATTCTTTTAATAACGGTATATCCTCTTTTCTGACATAGGCCGCTACAACCGTAATAGGTCCGAAAAAGTCCCCCGTGCCTACTTCGTCTGAACCGATGGCTGACATCCCTCCAATCCCTGGAGGAAGATCGCCTTTTGCCACTGTCTTCCCAGTTGCAGCAGAAGGCTTTTTACTTGGAACACCAGCAGTACTGCTGCCCCATTTCGCAGCCTCTGATTCACCATTATTTCCTTGAAACAGCACTTTTCCGGATTTATAGGCCGTAATCATACAGGCCGCTGTTTTGGCAGCAAACACACTTCCAGGAATATTTTTATCTAAAAGCTGCTTGGCATAATAGTTTTTCATTTCATTAATCTTCGTCATTTCTAAATTAAGAACCACATTTCCCACTTAGACACCACATTTCTATAAAATTTGTTTTGAATTAAAATCTAGTCCTTCATTTTCGATTTGTTTGACTTTTCGACTTATGTACGTTCGTGTTATAGTATAGAGTAGGATTCTGGAATGGAGGCTTTACGTTGTCAAATATACAAAAACACAAAACAACCGTTGCTATATACGGCCAGCAATACGTCATAATGGGTACGGAAAGTCCAAGTCATGTACGGCTTGTGGCATCGTTAGTTGACGACAAAATGCGCGAAATTAGTTATAAGAATCCAACTCTAGACGTAAATAAACTAGCTGTTCTTACTGCGGTAAATGCAGTCAATGATTATATTAAAATGAAAGAGCAGTTAGAGCGGCTGCAAGCAGAAATACAAAAAGAAAAGGACTAAAAAATATGTTAAGTTTAGCCATTATTATTTTACTTATTATGGGATTCTTTGTTGGACTGAAAAGGGGTTTCATTCTCCAGCTTGTTCATCTACTAGGATTTATTATTGCATATGTCGCCGCCACTTCCTACTATGAAGAACTTTCCACAAAACTCATTTTATGGATTCCCTATCCAAACTTCGGTGATGCTCCGGCTTTAAAGATTTTAACAGGTTCAACCGATATGGAGAGTGCTTTTTACAGGGCCATTGCCTTTGTAATTATCTTTTTTGCTGTAAAAATCCTATTTCAAATTATCGGCTCCATGCTTGATTTTATTGCTCATTTGCCGGTTTTAAAACAGCTGAATATATTAGCTGGCGGCATATTAGGTTTTTGTGAAGTCTATTTAGTTATCTTTATTTTATTATATATTGGAGCGTTAATTCCAATCGCTTTTATTCAGGATGCATTGGATCACTCCGCTTTGGCAAAAGCAATCGTGAATCACACCCCTATCCTTTCACAGCAAATCAAAAGCTTGTGGATTGAATATACAACTGCTTGAACTTCTCTGTAGCAGAGGAGTTTTTCTAATTCTTGCAAAAAATAGGATAAAATGATAATGCTAAGTAGGGCAGGTGTTAATAATGGAAATGACTAAAAAGGAATTAATTCGGTTATTAGAAACCATTGCGATTTATATGGAATTAAAGGGTGAAAACCCATTTAAAGTTTCTGCCTTCCGCAAAGCAGCAAACGCGCTAGAAACAGATGAACGCGTATTAGCAGAAATTGAAGACTTTACCAGTATTTCTGGGATTGGCAAAGGTACTGCGGCAGTCATGGATGAGTACATGACTGCGGGGGAGTCTACAGTTCTAAATGAGCTGAAGGAAGAAGTTCCTGCTGGCTTAATCCCTTTGCTGCAGCTCCCAGGCCTTGGTGGAAAGAAAATAGCCAAGCTCTATAAGGAGCTTGGGATTGTAGATGTTGGCACTTTAAAAGAGGCGTGCCTTGCTGGTCAGGTGCAGGCTCTTGCTGGATTTGGCAAGAAAACGGAAGAGAAAATCTTAAGTGCCATTGCCAATGTAGGAACAAGGCCCGAGCGGCTTCCGCTGGCATACATGCTTCCGATTGCCGAACAAATTGAAGCAAACCTGGCAGAAATGCAGGATATCATTCGTTTTTCTAGAGCGGGAAGCTTGAGAAGAATGCGAGAAACCATTAAAGATCTTGATTTTATTATTGCGACAAACCAACCGGAAGAGGTCCGCGCACAACTGTTGAATCTGCCGCGAATTAAAGAAGTGATTGGTGCAGGGGATACAAAGGTCTCTGTAGTTTTAGAGCTTGATTACGACGTTTCTGTTGACTTCCGCCTCGTGAAACCAGAAGAGTTTATCACCACACTCCATCATTTTACCGGCTCCAAGGACCATAATGTCCGAATGCGGCAGCTGGCAAAAGAACGCGGAGAAAAAATTAGTGAATATGGCGTTGAAAACGTAGAGACAGGAGAAGTTCTTACCTTTTTATCGGAAGAGGAATTTTTCAAGCATTTTGATTTACCGTTTATTCCGCCGGAAATTCGCGAGGATGGAAAAGAGGTAGAGCAATTCTCGGCGTCTGAAGAATTAATTGAGCTGGAAGATATTAAAGGCGATTTGCATATGCATACCACCTGGAGTGACGGGGCTCATACAATAGAGGAAATGGTTGAAGCCTGTCGGGCTAGAGGCTATCAATACTTGGCTATCACCGACCACTCTCAGTATTTAAAGGTGGCAAATGGTCTTACTCGTGAGAGATTGTTACGGCAAAAAGAAGAAATTAAAAAACTAAATCAACAATACGATGATATTCTCATCCTATCGGGTATAGAGATGGATATTTTACCAGATGGTACTCTTGACTATGATGATGAGTTATTAGCGGAAATGGATTTCGTTATTGCCTCAATTCATTCGGCGTTCAGCCAGCCAAGGGAAAAGATTATGGATCGGCTAAAGACTGCACTTGAAAATGCGCATGTTGATTTAATCGCTCATCCAACCGGCAGAAAGATTGGCCGCCGGGAAGGCTATGACGTCGATATTGACTTATTGATCCAACTAGCAAAAGAGACGAATACGGCCTTAGAATTAAATGCGAACCCTAACCGTCTCGATTTAGCTGCAGATTATTTACGAAAGGCCCAAGAAAATGGAGTTAAAATCCTGATTAACACGGATGCTCATCAATTGGATACATTAAAGCATATGGAAATCGGGGTTTCGGCTGCTAAAAAAGGCTGGATTAAAAAATCTACCGTAATTAACGCATTAGATAAATATGATTTACTTGAATTTTTACATCATCGATAAGAACAGCGGAAGCACCTTGACAAGGGCATAGGATCTAAGGTCCCAGGGTGCTTAGCTGGACAATCTTAAAAAAGGGGGGAAACTCCATGCACGAAAGAGCACTAAAGGTGTTAGAATTTACGAAAATAAAGGAACAGCTTTTCGATTATGCCTCTTCCTCACTTGGGAGAGATAAAATAAAGGATTTAGTGCCTTCTACTGACTTTGAAGAGGTGGTTAGACTTCAAGCAGAAACGGATGAGGCGGCAACGGTTATCCGGATAAAAGGAAATGTTCCTTTATCCGGAATTTACGATATCCTTGCCCATATAAAACGTTCGGTTATTGGCGGAGTTTTGAGCTCTCATGAGCTGGTTCATGTTGCAAGTACGATCCATGCCAGCCGTCAAATGAAACGGTTTATTGAGGAGCTTGCTGAAGAAAGAACGGAACTGCCGATCCTTGTTGAACAGGTAGCACAAATTATTCCGCTTACCAATCTGGAACATGAAATTAAGCATGCGATTGATGAAAGCGGCGAGGTGTTAGATAGTGCAAGTGATTTGCTGCGCTCCCTAAGGCATCAACTCAGAGCTAATGAGTCCCGTATTCGCGAACGTTTAGAAAGTATGATCCGCTCCTCAAGCGCAGCAAAAATGTTGTCCGATGCGATCGTGACCATCCGGAATGACCGCTTTGTAATCCCGGTAAAACAAGAGTATCGCGGTCATTATGGCGGGATTATTCATGATCAAAGTTCATCAGGACAAACCCTATTCATTGAGCCGCAGGTCATTGTTCAATTAAATAATCAACTTCAGGATATTCGTGTCAAGGAACAGCTGGAAATTGAACGAATCCTGACAGAGTTGTCAGCTAAAACTGCGGAGTACGAAAGCGAACTAAAAGTAATTGTCGATATTTTAGCCAATCTGGACTTTATTTTTGCAAAGGCGAAATATGGTAAAAAAATAAAGGCATCAATGCCAATCATGAATGATGAAGGTAGAATTGCTTTATATAAAGCCCGTCATCCGCTAATTCCAATTGATGAGGTAGTGGCCAATGATATCATGCTTGGAAATGAGTATACAACAATCGTCATAACTGGTCCCAATACCGGTGGTAAAACTGTTACCTTAAAAACACTTGGACTATGCTCGTTAATGGCACAGGCGGGACTACAGGTACCGGCCCAAGATGGCTCGGAACTGGCGGTGTTTGATGCTGTCTATGCCGATATTGGTGATGAGCAGTCGATTGAACAAAGCTTAAGTACTTTTTCGTCTCATATGGTTAACATAGTGGATATCTTAGATCGGGTTGATTTTAACAGCCTAGTCTTATTTGACGAGCTTGGTGCGGGTACTGACCCGCAGGAAGGTGCAGCTTTAGCAATCTCGATTTTAGACGAGGTGCACAGGCGCGGGGCAAGGGTCATTGCGACGACCCATTATCCGGAATTAAAAGCGTATGGTTATAATCGCGAGGGTGTATTAAATGCAAGTGTAGAGTTTAATGTTGAGACCCTGAGTCCCACTTATAAGTTATTACTGGGAGTACCTGGCCGGAGTAATGCCTTCGAAATTTCGAAACGTTTGGGCTTAAATGAAAGGGTTATTGATGCAGCTCGTTCACATGTAAGTGAAGACACGAATCAAATTGATAAAATGATTGCTTCGCTTGAGGAAAGCAAACGCGCGGCAGAGCGGGAACAAGAAGAGGCACGCGACTTTTTAAAACAAGCGGAAAAGCTGCATCAAGATTTACAAAAACAACTGATTGAGTATTATGATAAAAAAGATTCAATGATGGAAAAAGCAGCTGAAAAAGCTGCTGATATTGTGGATGAAGCCAAACAAGAGGCAGAGAAAGTTATCCGTGATTTACGCAAAATGAGAACGGAGAAGCATGCAGAAATAAAAGAGCATGAGCTTATTGATGCCAAAAAGCGGCTGGAACAAGCGGCACCGGAAATCAAGAAATCCGATAAACTGACCAATAAAAAGACGAAAAAGCATACTTTTACGCCAGGTGATGAGGTAAAGGTTCTGACCTTTGATCAAAAAGGAACCTTGCTGGATCGTGTTTCAGACAATGAATGGCAGGTTCAAATTGGCATTCTGAAGATGAAGGTCAAAGAAAAGGACTTAGAGTACTTGAGTACACCAAAACAGGTAGAAACCAGACCGATGGCGATCGTTAAAGGACGGGATACACTCGTTAAACTGGAATTGGATCTGCGTGGGGAAAGGTATGAGGATGCTCTTCTGAAGGTAGAAAAATATATAGATGATGCTCTTCTGGCAAGTTATCCGCGTGTATCCATTATCCATGGAAAAGGCACGGGGGCGTTAAGGCACGGTGTGCAAGAATATTTAAGAAACCACCGTTCCGTTAAGAAGATCCGCTTTGGGGAAGCCGGAGAAGGTGGTTCAGGGGTAACCATCGTCGAATTTAAATAATACCCGGGGAGATACGTAATGGACCAGTTTTGGGAGAATAGATATATTCAAATTGCTGCATATTACAGTGTTGTGATTTTATGTATGGTTGTCTTTTTAGCTGTTTTTGAAGTGGTAACCAAATATAAAAATTGGGAAGAAATTAAAAAAGGAAACCTGGCAGTAGCAATGGCAACCGGTGGAAAAATAGTAGGGCTGTCCAATATTTTCCGAGCTTCGATAAGTGAGAACAATTCCTTACTTGAGATGATTGGCTGGGGTGTGTACGGATTCGTCCTGCTGCTTGCCAGCTATTTTATCTTTGAATTTCTCACGCCTAAATTTAAGATTGATGAAGAAATTCAAAATGATAACAGGGCTGTTGGTTTGATGTCGCTGATTATCTCAATTGGTTTGTCTTTTGTGATTGGTGCAGGAATTTCGTAAGGAGAGAAGAAGTAATGGAGAAATTAGCCAAAGTATTGCTGGGTTTGTGCGGTTTATTTTTACTTATCGGCATTATCTATATGGTGTTTTTTGCTTAATGAGAATCATCGCTAAAGTAATTTGGCGATGATTTTTTTTGTTGAAAATAGTAAGCTCTTTAGAATATTTTTGCCCCTGCCCTGTACCATAATCGAAAGTCTCATTGTCTATTGTGCAGTGCTGTACTATAATAGAAGAGAGTTTAAAATTTTACCAATTATAGATAAAAAAGGAGGTTGCTTATGTTGGAGTCAAAACCATGGCTGGACCTATATCCTAAGGAAATTCCTGCCACACTTGAATACTCCAGTGAACCAATACAAGAATACTTAATAAATGCAGCCAGAGAATTTCCGGAGAAAATCGCTATTCATTTTATGGGTAAGGAAATAACCTATATACAACTTTATGAAGCAGCGCTAAGTGTTGCCAGTTATCTACAGCAATCCATGGGCATTCAGAAGGATGACAGGGTTGCGATTATGCTTCCTAATTGTCCACAATCCGTTATTAGTTATTTTGGGATATTAATGGCAGGAGGAATCGTTGTTCAAACGAATCCTTTATATACAGAACGAGAACTGGAGTACCAAATGAAAGACTCCGGATCAAAAGCTATTATCACTCTAGACATCCTCTATCCACGAGTCACCAAAGTTATGCCGCAGACTAATTTACAAAATATTATTGTAACCGCTATCAAAGACTACTTGCCATTCCCTAAATATCTAGTTTATCCGTTCATCCAGAAAAAGCAATATGGGATTGTTGTTAAGGTAAAACACGAAGGAAACGCCCACCTGCTCACCGAAATAATCAAAATTAACTCACAAGAATTAAACTATCATGAATTTAATCCAGATGATGATATTGCCTTATTACAATATACCGGGGGAACTACTGGTTTTCCAAAAGGAGTTATGCTGACCCATAAAAATTTAATCGCCAACACTTGTATGAGTGAAGCCTGGTTATATAAATGTAAACCTGGGGAAGAATCTGTTTTGGGTATTTTACCGTTCTTCCACGTCTATGGAATGACGACGGTGATGATTTTATCGATTAAAATGGCCTGTAAAATGATTTTATTACCTAAATTTGATGCCCTAACAACATTGAAAACCATTCACAAACAGCGGCCAACACTTTTTCCAGGTGCACCAACCATTTATATTGGCTTATTGAATCACCCTGATTTGAAAAAATATGATCTTTCTTCGATTGATTCTTGTATCAGCGGGTCCGCACCACTTCCCGTTGAAATACAACAAAAGTTTGAGGAAGTAACCGGTGGAAAGCTGGTTGAAGGCTATGGGTTATCAGAAGCATCTCCTGTCACTCATTCCAACTTTTTATGGGATGTCCCAAGAGTAAAAGGCAGTATCGGTGTTCCCTATCCAGACACAGATTCGATCATTTTGTCCGTTGAAACGGGTGAACCGATGCCAGTTGGCGAAATTGGTGAAATTGTGATTAAAGGACCGCAAATTATGAAAGGCTACTGGAATCGTCCTAATGAAACTGAGGAAGTCCTTAAGGATGGCTGGCTATATACCGGAGATCTTGGTTATATGGATGAAAAGGGATATTTTTATGTGGTGGACCGTAAAAAGGATATGATTATTGCGGGAGGATTTAATATTTACCCTCGAGAAATTGAAGAGGTACTATATGAACATCCAGATGTAGTAGAGGCCGTTGCTGCCGGTGTTCCTGATCCATACCGTGGTGAAACCGTAAAAGCATATCTTGTCTTAAGAGAAGGCTCCACTGTTACAGCTGAAGAGATGAATCAATTTGCAAGGAAATACTTGGCTGCATATAAAGCACCAAGAGTGTATGAATTCAGAAAAGAATTACCGAAAACAGCAATAGGTAAAATATTAAGAAGGACACTTGTGGAAGAAGAAAAACAAAAAATAGAGCAGGAAACCCAAAAACATGCCTAACCATAAAACTATTTTTTTTTGGTCAGGAAGGCTTGTCACACCAATCCATTTTATATTAGGATGAAATGGGTCAGTTTTTCTTGACAGCAGATAATTTAAATTTTATTATAAAATTATGAATGATGATTCATTCATAATTTCTTTTTAAATAGTAAAAATTTTATTAATGTCTAGCTGCAGCGCCTAGGGGCTCTTTGGTCTAAGCCAATCCGGCAAGAAGGTTAAAAAGCAACCTTCTCACCGGCTCGTCTTATGCTTGTCGCCCCTGAACAAGGCGCTACCGCTTTTCGATTTCTTCAAGAGGGTGGATACTGTGAAAAAAAGCAAACCGAAATATATGCAAATTATAGATGCAGCGGTCATTGTGATTGCTGAAAATGGGTACCATCAAGCCCAAGTTTCCAAAATTGCGAAACAGGCAGGGGTGGCTGACGGAACTATTTATCTATATTTTAAAAACAAAGAAGACATCCTTATCTCTCTCTTTGAAGAAAAAATGGGCGAATTCGTTGAAAAAATCGAAGAAAGAATAGCAGGAAAAGTGACAGCGGAAGAGAAGTTATTAATGATGATTGAAACCCATTTCCAACTTCTATTTGAGGATCACCATATGGCGATTGTTACCCAATTGGAGTTACGTCAATCTAATAAAGAATTACGCTTAAGAATCAATGCAGTTCTTAGAGGATATTTACAGGTGATAGACAAAATCATTTTAGAAGGAAAAGAAACAGGGGAGTTTTCAAGTGATCTTGATGTTCGTCTAGCCCGGCAAATGATTTTCGGGACGATTGACGAGACTGTTACATCATGGGTGATGAACGAGGAGAAGTATGATTTATTGTCTCTGGCATCCCCAGTCCATCGACTGTTGATCAATGGCTGTGGGAAAAGGTGAGAAATCAAAAGGGGGAGTTGCATTGGAATACTTAAAATGGTCGTTTCAGGATCGGATTGCCACGATTACCATCAATCGTCCGCCGGCAAATGCTCTTTCATCAGGTCTGTTAAGAGAATTGTCAGCAGTTCTTGATGAAATCGAACCAAACGGTGAGATTGGGGTTATTATCATTCACGGCGAAGGCCGATTTTTCTCAGCAGGAGCCGACATTAAGGAATTTACGACTGTGACTTCAGCAGATGGATTTGCAAATCTTGGCAAGTATGGGCAGGATTTATTCGATCGTATGGAAAAATTTCCAAAGCCAATCATTGCTGCCATCCATGGTGCCGCACTTGGCGGGGGACTCGAGTTGGCGATGGCGTGCCATATCCGCTATGTAAGTGAAAATGCCAAACTTGGTCTGCCAGAGCTTCAGCTTGGGTTAATCCCAGGATTTGCGGGGACACAGCGTTTGCCTAAGTATGTAGGTGTTGCCCGAGCTGCAGAAATGCTGTTTACCTCCGAGCCTATTTCCGGTATTGAGGCGGTGCAATTTGGTTTAGCAACTCGTGCCTACCCAGAGGGTCAACTGTTAGATGAGACCTATAAGATTGCTGGTAAGATTGCCAAGAAAAGCCCTGGTTCTATTCGTGCAGCCATTGAATTATTAAATTATGCAAAAACAGAAGAATTTTACGAAGGAACAAAACGGGAAGCAGAATTATTTGGCGAGGTATTTGTTTCAAAGGATGCAAAAGAAGGGATCCAGGCCTTCCTTGAAAAGCGGGAGCCTAGTTTTAAAGGGGCATAACTTCTGACGGCAGAGACCTGTCTCGGAGTTCTAATAAAAAATTTTTTTGCCAAGAATTTTCTCAATCTTTCGAACTGAGATAATGTTTGAAATTTACTAGGAGGGAAACCATGAACATTTATGTATTAATGAAAAGAACCTTTGATACGGAAGAGAAGATTGCCATTTCTGGCGGCAAAATCAACGAGGATGGTGCAGAATTCATCATCAATCCATATGATGAATATGCAATTGAAGAAGCAATTCAGGTTCGTGATGCCAATGGCGGTGAGGTAACAGTGATTTCCGTTGGCAGTGAGGAATCTGAAAAGCAATTACGTACAGCTCTTGCGATGGGAGCAGACAAGGCCGTTCTCATTAATATTGAAGATGATGTCGAAAATGGGGACCAATTTACGACTGCAAAAATTCTTGCCGAATACTTGAAAGATAAAAATGCGGATTTAATTTTAGGCGGCAATGTCGCGATCGATGGTGGTTCAGGCCAAGTTGGCCCGCGCGTCGCTGAAGTGCTTAACATCCCCTACGTTACAACCATTACAAAGTTAGAAATTGATGGAACCAGCGTAACGGTAACTCGTGATGTAGAGGGAGATTCTGAAGTGATCGAAACCAGCCTACCGTTATTGGTTACTGCGCAGCAAGGTCTTAACGAACCGCGCTACCCTTCTTTGCCAGGGATCATGAAGGCAAAGAAAAAGCCGCTTGAAGAATTAGAGTTAGATGATCTCGATCTCGAAGAAGATGACGTTGAGGCTAAAACAAAAACGATTGAAATATACTTACCGCCAAAGAAAGAAGCAGGAAAGGTTCTAGCAGGGGATTTAAATGACCAAGTAAAGGAACTTGTTCATCTTCTTCATACCGAAGCGAAAGTAATCTAATCCATTCACATAAAAATTGTTTTTTCAGGAGGGTAATCGAATGTCAAGAAAAGTATTGGTACTAGGAGAAGTTCGTGACGGATCATTACGTAATGTTTCTTTCGAAGCAGTTGCTGCAGCGAAAACAGTGGCAGAAGGCGGAGAAGTTGTTGGAGTTATAGTTGGTGAATCTGTAAGCGCTTTAGGCACTGAACTGATCCAATACGGTGCAGACCGCGTGGTGGTCGTAGAGAACGAGAAATTAAAACAATATACCTCTGACGGTTTTGCCCAAGCCTTATTGGCAGTCATTGACCAAGAGAAGCCTGAAGGATTAGTGTTAGGACATACAGCGTTAGGAAAAGATTTGGCACCTCGAATTGCGGGTAAACTTTCATCCGGGCTCATTTCCGATGCTACGGCTGTTGAAGCCGCTGGTGGAAATATTGTTTTTACAAGACCAATCTACTCAGGTAAAGCATTTGAAAAGAAGATTGTCACGGATGGGATGATTTTTGCAACTGTACGTCCAAATAATATTGCACCTGCCGATAAGGATGAAAGCAGAACTGGCGAGGTTTCGTCTCTGGCTGTTGAAATCAAGGATCTGCGCGCGATAATCAAGGAAGTTGTTAGAAAAGCAAGTGAGGGTGTAGATTTAAGTGAAGCAAAAGTCGTTATCTCAGGAGGCCGCGGTGTAAAAAGTGCTGACGGATTTGCGCCGTTAAAGGAATTAGCAAAAGTATTAGGCGGGGCAGTCGGAGCTTCCCGCGGTGCTTGTGATGCAGACTATTGTGACTACTCTTTACAAATTGGCCAGACTGGCAAGGTTGTGACACCAGACTTATATATTGCTTGCGGTATTTCAGGGGCTATTCAGCATTTAGCTGGAATGTCTAATTCCAAGGTTATTGTCGCGATTAACAAGGATCCGGAAGCTAATATTTTCAAAGTGGCGGACTACGGTATTGTCGGTGATTTGTTTGAGGTCGTGCCATTATTAACAGAAGAATTCAAAAAGCTAAAGGTCCACTCTTAATAGACCACCGGGTGAAAAGCGGATTAATTGGGTTTACGAATGGAAAAGCAGGTCAATAATAAAAAGCGGGTAGGTTGCTGCTCGCTTTTTATCATGGTACGTCCAGCTCCAGCGCCCAGCGGCGAGACGACTTCGCCCATCTCCCTATGATAAATCAACATCGATTCGCTAACGCTTATCGTGTTTCCTTTATCTCAGTCGATGGGCTCCAGTCCTGTCGTACGCTAAACGGGCGCTTCCGCTATAGAAGTGTATTGCATAGAATAACTATAGTAAAAATGGGGAAATTATTTGCGAGACATATTATTAGCGTGATATGACAAACAAATGTTATACTTTCCGTAGTATTTCAGTATTTATTAGGAGGTCAATATAAATGGCTATTTCACATGTAACCGATCAAAATTTCACGGCTGAAACAGGTTCAGGTCTTGTGCTTGTAGATTTCTGGGCACCATGGTGCGGACCTTGTAAAATGATTGCCCCAGTTCTCGAAGAACTTGACGCAGAAATGGGCGATAAAGTTAAAATCACTAAGCTTGATGTGGATGACAATCCACAAACCGCTGCTAACTTTGGTGTTATGAGCATTCCAACATTGTTGGTATTCAAAGACGGCGAAGTAGTAGACAAAGTAGTTGGCTTCCAGCCTAAAGATGCTTTAGCAGGTGTCTTAGAAAAGCACGTTTAATACATTGATTATAAAAAACCTTAGCTAATTGGCTGAGGTTTTTTATTTTTGACAGTAGTCTCCTACTTCCTTTTATTGAAGCTTTGCATTAAAATTTTATATGGTATGAAAAAAAGGACGGAGGAGTGGCCGGAATGAATGAAAATATAAAGCAAAAATTAACCCTGCTGCCTGATCAGCCTGGCTGCTACTTAATGAAAGACCGTCAGGGAACGATTATTTATGTGGGAAAAGCGAAAGTTTTAAAGAACCGTGTACGTTCTTATTTTAACGGTTCTCACGATGGAAAGACATTAAGACTAGTTAATGAAATTGAGGACTTTGAGTACATTGTTACCTCTTCCAATATAGAAGCCCTGCTGCTTGAATTAAACCTGATTAAGAAATATGATCCAAAATACAACATCATGCTAAAGGATGACAAAACGTATCCGTTTATTAAACTAACAGCGGAAAGACATCCGAAATTAATTATTACCAGAAAAGTAAAAAAGGATAAAGGAAAGTATTTTGGGCCATATCCAAATGTCGGGGCGGCAAACGAAACCAAAAAGCTGCTCGACCGAATCTATCCGTTACGCAAGTGCTCAACTTTGCCTGACCGTGTCTGCTTGTATTACCATTTAGGACAGTGCCTGGCACCATGTGTCAATGAAGTAAGTGAAAATCAATATAAACAAATGACCGATGAAATTACCCGGTTTCTAAATGGCGGTTATAAGGAAATTAAGAATGAGCTAACAGAAAAAATGACATCGGCGGCCGAAGAACTTGATTTTGAACGTGCTAAGGAGTTTCGCGACAAAATTGTTCACATCGAGACCATTATGGAAAAGCAGAAAATCACAATGACAGATTTTACGGACCGCGATGTGTTCGGATATGCCGTAGACAAAGGCTGGATGTGTGTTCAAGTATTCTTTGTCCGTCAAGGTAAGTTGATCGAGCGGGACGTCTCTATGTTCCCAATCTATAATGAGCCTGAGGAAGAAATCTTGACATTCCTTGGTCAATTTTATACAAAGGCCAATCATTTTAAGCCAAAAGAGATTTTAATCCAAGATGAAGTTGATCTTCATTTGGCTGAACAGCTGCTAGAGGTAAAGGTACTTCAGCCGCAAAGAGGTGCCAAAAAGGACCTCGTTAAAATGGCGATTAAGAATGCCAACATTGCTTTAAAGGAAAAATTCTCTCTTATTGAAAAAGATGAGGAAAGAACGATTAAAGCGGTTGAAAATCTAGGAGAACTTCTAGGGATTTATACCCCTTACCGAATTGAGTCATTTGATAACTCAAATATTCAAGGGACGGACCCCGTATCAGCGATGGTTGTTTTTACAGATGGAAAAGCAAACAAACGGGAATATCGAAAATATAAAATTAAATCGGTAAAAGGCCCTGATGATTATGAATCGATGCGGGAAGTCACAAGAAGACGATATTCGAGAGCCCTGAAAGAAAATCTCCCGCTGCCTGATTTAATTATTATCGATGGTGGGAAAGGACATGTTGAGGCAGTTAGGGATGTTCTAGAAAATGAGCTTGGCTTAGATGTCCCGTTGGCAGGTCTTGTGAAGGATGAGAAGCACCGCACTTCGCAGCTTCTTTATGGAAATCCGCTCCAAATTGTGCCGTTAGCGAGGAATAGCCAGGAGTTTTATTTGCTGCAGCGGATTCAGGATGAAGTCCACCGTTTTGCGATTACCTTTCACCGGCAAATTCGCGGGAAAAGTGCCTTTCAATCATTACTCGACGATATTCCAGGAATTGGTGAAAAACGTAAGAAATTATTGCTAAAACAGTTTGGTTCTGTGAAAAAGATGAAGGAAGCCAGTCTAGAGGAATTTACTGCCCTTGGTATTCCAACCAATGTCGCAGAGGAATTAATCGAAAAACTTCGTCAATAATTATTGTCATATAAAATTTAACATGCTATAATGGTGAAAATTTAATCAGTCACTTTATCGTACTAAAGTGAAGGTAGAGGTGCGAAATTCAATAGTAATGGTTCTGAGAAGGATGAGCTTCGATGAAGGATCATGAAAGGGAAGGTTCGCCGAAGTAGAGAGGGACTCATATCCTTTTTTTGCTGGTTCTGTATTGAAGAAATCCAGAATTGTCAAGACGATGTCTTGGAGAGCTATCTTAACGTTATTTGTACAGGAATTTTTATGTTCGTGTTCAAAAAGCAATGAGATACCCTTCTCATTGCTTTTTTTAATTTATACGAAAGTATAAAAGTTTTTGACTTTGAGAATTGTCTAGCTCCAGCGCCTAGCCCCTCGATGGTCATAAGCCAATCCGTCCAAAAGGTTAAAAAGCAACCTTTCGGCCGGCTCGTCTTATGCTTGTCGGGGCTGACCAAGGCGCTTGCGCTTTTCTAATTTACTAGCATACTAGTTACAGCAAAATGGAAAGTAGGGGAAAAAGATGGGTTTAGTTGTACAAAAATTTGGCGGCACTTCCGTTGGAAGTGTGGAAAGAATTTTAAATGTTGCAGCATGTGTAAAAGAGGAGAAAGAGCGGGGCAATGATGTTGTTGTTGTCGTTTCTGCGATGGGAAAGTCAACTGACCAGCTTGTAAGCTTGGCAAAGGATATAACGAAGGAGCCTAGCAAGCGTGAAATGGATATGCTTTTGTCTACAGGCGAGCAGGTTACGATTGCATTACTTTCCATGGCGTTACAACAACAAGGTCTGGACGCCGTATCCTTTACAGGCTGGCAGGCAGGAATTGTTACTGAACCTGTACATGGAAATGCCCGAATTGCGAAAATCGATACAAAGGCTATTCAAGCTCAGGTTTCATCTGGAAAGGTTGTCATTGTTGCGGGCTTCCAGGGAATAACTGAGGATGGAGAAATTACAACGTTAGGCCGCGGTGGATCAGATACAACCGCAGTCGCTTTAGCAGCAGCACTAAAAGCGGATAAGTGTGATATTTATACAGATGTAACCGGAGTGTTTACGACCGATCCAAGATATATAAAAGATGCGCGAAAACTATTATCAGTTTCATATGATGAAATGCTCGAGTTAGCCAATTTAGGTGCAGGTGTGCTTCATCCGAGAGCAGTAGAATTTGCTAAAAATTATAAAGTACAGCTTGTTGTTAGATCAAGCATGGAGAAAGAAGAAGGAACAGTAATCGAGGAGGAAGCAACAATGGAACAGAATTTAGTGGTACGCGGAGTGGCATTTGAGGACGAAATTACAAGAGTTAGCGTATTGGGTTTAACTAACTCGATTACAAGTCTGTCAACTATTTTCACAACTCTAGCCCAAAATCATCTCAACGTAGATATTATTATTCAAAGCACAACTGAAGGCGGTACAGCTAATCTATCATTCTCAATCCAAACAAATGACCTATTAGAAACACTAAAGGTACTGGAAGATAATAAAACTGAACTTGGTTATGAACAGTTGGATGCAGAAAATAAATTAGCTAAAGTATCCATTGTAGGTTCAGGAATGATTTCCAATCCAGGTGTGGCAGCGAAAATGTTTAAGGTTCTTGCTGAGAACGACATTCAAATCAAAATGGTCAGCACTTCCGAAATTAAAGTTTCTGCGGTAGTAGAAGAAAAAAATATGTTAAAAGCAGTCGACGCCCTGCACACAGCATTCGAGCTAGGCAAACAACAATAAGATAGTAAAAATAGTAAAAGAAGTAATGGAAGTAAAAATGGTGTCAGGCACCGAAAGGGAACCTGACACCGTTGATAACATTGCCATAGTATTTACTTGGTAGGACTGAGATTACTTTAGGGAGTCTTTTATGTCCCATTTGACGGTAAATTGCACTTTGTTTGATTTTTTGACTGGGTGCTCGAAGGCTTCGGCGATAACTCCATTTTGAAGTTCCATTTGCTGGGCGAGGAAGCCTGCTTCAAGCTGGAAGAAATGTTCGGCCTTTGATTTTACTCTTGAGACAATCAAGGGACTAAACAGTTCAATCTCAAGTTCATTTTTGTTTTCTTTTTTAATTTCCAACTGACCCCATGAAGCATGATTGAAAAAATCAATAACTTGATCAAAATCAGCTAATGGATACTTCCGGGCCAGCCGTTTACCTGCCCAATATAATATTTCTGGTGCATCCTTACCAAGAATCTCAGGCAGAAGGATTTCCCTGATTAATTCATATCCGAAGATCGATATGGTACGCGGTTCTGAAGTGGTCATACTTACATCGACGACAGTACTTTCTTTCACTATGTTTCCCCTCTTTCCTATCATTCTATTATATACAATTTAAAACGGATTTCATTATCAGTTTTATTAAGATTAAATTAATTATCGTGCAATATTTAATCCTATTTCTCATCATAATTATTATTTCCTATAGTTGAAAATTTCTACCAGTTAGATGTTGGAAAATGATTGAAAAGATTGGGGTTAATACATATATATAGCTTGGAAACTCTAACAAGAGACATGTCTAGTATAATATCAATATATTTTAAAAATTTTATATTTTTACTAAAGAATCTGTATCCGTTTTCTTGACGCTCTTAAATGATGGGAGTAAAATGAACATGTCACATAATTGTCACAGTGGCGACAATTATACATTTGTAGCAAAATATAAAAAAGGAAACAGTAAAAAACATTTTTTGAAAACTAAAAGGGGGGTAAAATAATGGCGGGTAATCGAGAGTTTGTTAATCGAAGATTGCACTCATTGCTAGGAGTTATTCCGATTGGATTATTTGTAACGCAGCATCTTGTCGTCAACCATTTTGTTACAGGAGGACCTGAATCTTTTAATAAGGCAGCAGGTTTCATGGGGAATCTTCCTTTCAAGATTGTCTTAGAAACAGTCCTAATCTATTTACCATTGTTATATCATGCAATCTATGGACTTTATATTGCTTTTACCGCAAGTAGTAATCTTAATAGATTTGGTACTTTCAGAAACTGGATGTACATGCTGCAGCGTATTACAGGCGTTATAACTTTAATCTTTATTGCATGGCATGTATGGCAAACACGTGTGGCGGCTGCATTTGGGACTGAAATAAACTATGATATGATGCATGATATTCTATCATCACCATTTATGTTTGCTTTCTATTTAATAGGAATTCTCTCAGCTATTTTCCACTTTGCCAATGGTTTATGGTCATTTTTAGTAAGCTGGGGAATTACCGTATCACCACGTTCACAACGTATTACGACATATGTGACGATCGGTGTGTTCGTGATTCTCTCATTTATTAGCATTCAAACTTTAATAGCTTTTATTTCTTAATAAATTGTAGTCGGAAAAAATTGTATTTGGATTAGAAGGAGTGAGTCACAAATGGGTAAAGGTAAAGTGATTGTAGTCGGCGGCGGTCTTGCAGGCCTAATGGCTACGATCAAAGTGGCAGAATCAGGAACACCGGTAGAGCTTTTTTCTCTAGTTCCGGTTAAACGTTCTCACTCTGTTTGTGCCCAAGGTGGTATTAATGGAGCGGTAAATACAAAAGGGGAAGGGGATTCCCCGTGGATTCACTTTGACGATACCATTTATGGTGGAGATTTCTTAGCGAATCAGCCTCCGGTTAAGGCGATGTGTGATGCAGCACCTGGTATTATTAATCTATTTGACCGGATGGGTGTTATGTTTAACCGTACACCTGAAGGTTTACTAGATTTCCGCCGTTTTGGGGGAACTCAGCATCACCGGACAGCGTTTGCTGGAGCAACAACAGGACAGCAGCTTCTCTATGCACTTGATGAGCAGGTTCGCCGCCATGAAGTGGATGGATTAGTAACGAAATATGAAGGCTGGGAATTCCTTGGTGCGGTCCTCGATGATGAACAAGTATGCCGTGGGGTTGTCTGCCAAAACTTAAAAACAATGGAAATTAAATCCTTTGCTGCAGATGCTGTAATCATGGCAACTGGAGGCCCTGGGATTATTTTTGGTAAGTCAACCAACTCCGTTATTAACACAGGTTCAGCTGCATCAATCGTTTATCAGCAAGGCGCCTACTATGCAAACGGTGAAATGATTCAAATCCATCCAACGGCAATTCCTGGTGATGATAAGCTTCGTTTGATGAGTGAATCTGCCCGCGGTGAAGGCGGTCGTATTTGGACCTATAAAGACGGAAAACCATGGTACTTCTTGGAGGAAAAATATCCTGCTTACGGAAACCTTGTACCACGTGATATTGCAACACGCGAAATCTTTGATGTATGTGTTCGTCAAAAGCTTGGTATTAACGGTGAAAACATGGTATTCCTTGATCTTTCTCACAAGGATCCACATGAGTTGGACGTAAAACTTGGAGGCATTATTGAGATTTATGAAAAGTTCATGGGCGATAATCCGCGTAAAGTCCCAATGAAAATTTTCCCTGCTGTTCACTATTCAATGGGCGGACTATGGGTTGATTATGACCAAATGACAAGCATCAAAGGTTTATTTGCTGCCGGTGAGTGTGACTATTCACAGCACGGTGCAAACCGTCTTGGAGCAAACTCCTTGTTATCAGCAGTATACGGCGGAATGGTAGCAGGACCTAATGTGGTTAAATATATCGAAGGACTTGAAAAGAGTTCGGATGCCATATCTTCAACTGTATTTGATCGTCATGTGCAAGAACAGGAAGAAAAATGGAATAATATCATGTCTTTAGATGGTACGGAAAATGCCTATGTTCTTCATAAAGAGCTTGGCGAATGGATGACAGATAACGTAACTGTTGTCCGTTATAATGACAAGCTGTTAAAAACAGATGAAAAGATTCAAGAACTATTGGAGCGTTATCAACACATTAATATCAATGATACTTCGAAATGGAGCAACCAAGGGGCAGCTTTCACAAGACAATTACAGAACATGCTGCAATTGGCCCGTGTTATTACGATCGGTGCTTATAACCGGAATGAGAGCCGTGGGGCACATTATAAACCTGATTTCCCTGAGCGGAATGATGAGGAATTTATGAAAACGACAATGGCTAAATTCGTTGATGCTAAAACTGCTCCAGCTTTCCATTACGAAGAGATCGACGTTTCGTTAATTAAGCCAAGGAAGCGCGATTACACAACAAAACATTAATAGAAGGGGGAGTAGGGAACATTGTCTGAAAATAAAAAGGTAACTTTTATCATTACTCGTCAAGATAGCCCAGATGCTGCTCCTTATGAGGAGACATTCGAAATTCCATACCGTCCGAATATGAACGTTATTTCGGCATTGATGGAAATACGTAAAAATCCAGTAAATGCACAAGGGAAAACGACTACTCCAGTCACTTGGGAAATGAACTGCCTTGAAGAGGTTTGCGGTGCATGTTCAATGGTTATTAACGGGAAGCCTCGTCAATCTTGTTCGGCTTTGGTTGATCAATTAGAGCAGCCGATTCGCCTAGCACCAATGAAAACATTCCCTATTGTTCGTGACCTTTCAGTTGATCGGAGCAGAATGTTTGATTCCTTGAAAAAGGTAAAAGCATGGATTCCAATTGATGGAACGTACGATTTAGGACCTGGACCACGGATGCCGGAAAGAAAACGTCAGTGGGCTTATGAGCTTTCTAAATGTATGACCTGCGGTGTTTGTCTAGAGGCGTGTCCAAATGTGAATAGTAAAACAAACTTCATGGGACCAGCAGTATTTAACCAGGTTCGCTTATTCAACGCCCATCCAACAGGTGAAATGAACGCGGCAGAACGTATAAATGCTTTCATGGAGGATGGCGGTATGCAGGGCTGCGGTAACTCTCAAAACTGTGTACAAGCATGTCCAAAAGGGATTCCAATTACAACTTCCATTGCAGCGGTTAACCGTGCTGCCACAATGCAAGCATTTAGAAACTTTTTTGGAAGCGACAGTGGTAACTAAAAGTTATATATGCATCACAAAACCTTCTTTCTGTGTAGGAAAGAAGGTTTTTCTTTTGAATAGGCAAAAGTTTCATTAGTCCGTTTTTGTCACTTTTTGATATACTGAAACAAATGACCTATTAAAAGGGAGGTATTCATGGTGAAAACAAAATTTCCCTTTTTTCTAATTGTAATGGGGCTTATTCTATCGGGCGTTGGTGTTTGGCAATATACCCATACAAAAGTAAAATCAACTACGGCGCTTCAGCAGGCAAAGGAAATCATTAGCCAGAAACAGCCGCCTGCTGCGGATAAGAAGAAAATAGACACTAGTACACCACCCGCTACAGGAGATACGGTTGGCATTTTAAAGATTCCAAAAATTAAAGCTGAATTGGCCATCGTGGAAGGGACAGACCCTGATGATCTTGAAAAGGGGGTAGGCCACTATAAGGGCTCTTATTTTCCAGGGGATAAGGGGCAAATCGTTTTGTCCGGTCATCGGGATACGGTTTTTCGTAAATTAGGTGAGCTAAAAATAGGTAACCAGCTAACAATCCAGATGCCATATGGGAATTATTCATACGAAATCACCCGTACTAAAATTGTTAAGGCAAACGATACAAGCATTATTACCTTACAAAAACAGCAGGAGGAATTAATCCTGACAACTTGTTATCCGTTTCATTATGTTGGAAATGCACCAAAAAGATATATAATTTATGCAAAACTAAACAAAGAATAAAAAAGTTGGAATAAATTTGTGATTTTTTTAATAAAAACCCACTCCTTTCAGTGAATTATAGTCACTCCATTTGTATCGTTTACATAAGATATCGTGACTAAATATATACCCATCCCACGATACATTACTGGCGAAGGCAAGGAGGGTTACAATACTTGAAGGAGAATGATTATAATCACAAGCCATTACTCACCAAACGGGAAAGAGAAGTATTCGAACTATTAGTACAAGACAAAACAACGAAAGAAATCGCTGGTGAATTATTTATAAGCGAAAAAACAGTTAGGAATCACATTTCAAATGCCATGCAAAAGCTTGGTGTCAAAGGGCGTTCACAAGCTGTTGTAGAGCTCCTTCGTATGGGAGAGCTAGAACTTTAATGATGACCGGCCTCCATTTTCGGGGGCCGTTCATTCTTAGTAAAATGTTTTTTTAGAAAAGTAAAAGCAGATCTTCCTACGCTATTTTCTCCTGCAAACTCATGTCATTTCTTCATTCTTTGACTAGTTTAGAAGGTAACATAAGTTAATGGAAAATAGTAGAAATCTATTGAAAGTTTTATCAGTAAAACTTACAATGAAAATTAGAGTGATCATTATTTGGTACTATTAGGGGAGAAAGGAACGGAAAGAGATAGATGAACAGTCCTGTTGAAGCGATTAAAAGTGAAAAGAGAATGCTTTTATTAAAATTTTTGAAAAACAATCACAGCAGATATGAGACGCTATTTTCATACAACGAGGATAGTATTTTTGTATTGGATATTGAAGGGCATGTTGTTCAATCGAATCCGGCATTCCTACAATTAACAGGTTATTCACATGCGGAAGCGGACGAGTTAAAACTTCAATTTCTATTTCCAATCGACCATATAAATAAAGTGTTCCATCATTTTAGTAATGCGGTATTAGGCCGTTTTCCAAACTTTGATACCAAAATCATTACAAAAATTGGACAAATTCTTGATTTAAATATAACCTTTATCCCAATTTGTGAAGATGACCAAATCGTTGGGGTTAGCGCAGTCGGGAAAGACATAACGGAGTTAAAAAGAAAAAAGGAAGAAATAAGAAAAGTAGAAGAAATGCAGCGTGTTTTAACCGATAATATCGTTGATGTTATTATTAGTACGAATTTACAAGGAGAAGTTGTCTATGTTTCTCCTTCCTGTGAATATATTCTCGGTTATGATCCAAACGAAGTGTTGAACCAAAATATTATGTCTTTTGTCCATCCTGATGATGTCGAAAGTGCCTTTCAAAACCGAAAAAAGGTACTGGAAGGTCAAGAAAATGGGCGAGACAACTACCGTGTCCGAAAAAATAACGGTGACTATATGTGGGTGGAATCGCTTTGTAAACCGATCATCGCCCATGACACTCTGCATGTTTTAGAGATTGTAAGTGTTATTAGAGACATAACAGAACGTAAAAAGGTGGAAGAAGAAGCGAAAAGACGGGAAGAAACCTATCGAGATCTAGTTGAGTATTCACCGGATGCGGTAATTATCGCAAAAGATGACGAGATTCTCTTTATCAATGAAACTGGTGCCAAATTATTTGGGGCATCAGATAAAAAAGATATTCTCAATAAATCAATGGCTGATATCATTCATCCTGACTATCATGAGATTTCCAAGGAGCGTCAACAAATCGAGACGTCGGGTAATGTGACGGAATTCATCGAGTATAAATTCCTGCGCTTAGACGGCTCTCAATTTGTAGCTGAAGTTAAGGGAATTCCAACCATTTATCAGAATAACCGGGCGAGGCATATAATAATCCGGGATATCACCGAACGGAAAAAAACCCATGAACTCCTTTTAAATTCAGAGAAATTGAATGTAGCAGGACAACTGGCCGCGGGAATTGCTCATGAAGTACGAAATCCTCTCACTGCCATTAAAGGTTTTCTGCAGTTAATGGAGTCAGAAGAGGATCGGAATAAGCCTTACTTTGAAATCATCCAGTCTGAAATGGACAGAATTGAGCTGATCCTAAGTGAGCTTCTCGTCCTAGCGAAACCACATGAATTAAAATTTGAAGCCGTTGATCTCATCACTCTGCTGGAAAATGTTAAGACGTTAATTGATACACAGGCTATCATTAATGGGATTCAAATCGAAACCCACTACAATTATCATAACTTAACCATTTATTGTGATCGGAATCAGTTAAAGCAGGTGTTTATCAACATTTTAAAAAATGCAATAGAAGCGATGCCAGAGGGCGGGCTCATTACCATTGAGGTGAAACAGTACGGATTAAATATGGTAAAGGTCTATTTTCAGGACAATGGAAAGGGTATGTCACAAGAAATATTAAAACGTGTGGGAGAACCTTTTTTCACCACCAAAGAAGATGGTACGGGTCTTGGAGTGATGATTTCTAAACAAATCATCGAAAATCATGGCGGGACCTTTAATATTTGGAGCGATGAGCAGGGGACCTTAATAGAAGTGATACTGCCCATTGCAAGTAAAAGGCTTCATTAAAGAATACTTAGAATAAAAAAACCGGCATCGTGTTTACAATGCCGGTTTTTATTATGAGGGGATATACCTAAATTCTAATTCATCAATTTGTTTATTGTAATCGACATGTAAATCATGACCATTAAAGAACCATAGATCAGAGCCTTCAATAAAAAAGGTCAGCCCTTCTTTTTCAGTTTTAACCGCGATGTCGATGGGCTCATTATCCACGGTAAACGCAAGAGAAAACCCTTCCTGAACAGGACTGCTTCCGTAAATTTTCACATAAAATCTAACTTTATCTCCATTTTTTAAATCGACTTCTTCCCTAAACCATTGGATCGCTGTATTACTCAAATCTATTTTCATATTCTTCTCACCTTTGTTTTTAAAATTCAAACATAAACATATTATGAACTAATCTGTTAGAATAAATTTATTATAGCATTTGATTCTGTTAATAGCTTTTCAGGAGTGTTGGCGAAAAGCAAGTTTCTGCTTGAAATTTTAGCAAAAAAAGTAGAAAATAAGTACAAGCTTTAAGACATTTAGCTTTGTCAGCCGGTAATGATCTAATATCGTCTTGAGGAGAAGCAAATTATAGGAGTGTATACAAATATGGAACTCGAAAACCCACAAAAAGTTACAGTGGATATTATCGCTAATATTGAAAAGGACTTACGTTATATTTCTGGTATCATTAAGCAAAAGGGCCGGGAAATGTTGAGTCAATATAAAATTACTCCACCACAATTCGTGGCCTTGCAATGGCTTTTTGAAGACGGAGACATGACCATTGGCGAGCTATCGAATAAAATGTTTTTGGCTTGCAGTACGACAACTGATTTAGTCGACCGGATGGAAAAAAATTTACTTGTTGAGCGAGTAAAAGATCCTAGTGACCGCCGCGTCGTGAGAATTCACTTACTAGAAGAAGGAAAAAGAATCATTGATGAAGTTATCAAGAAGCGTCAGGTGTATTTAGAGGAAATATTAAAAAACTTTACAATGGATCAAATCTTACTTCTTCAATCCAGCTTGAGCGAGATGCATCAAGAAATGCGTTAAAAAGAGGCGAGATTTTTGAAACAACCAATCGGTGTTATTGATTCTGGTGTCGGTGGACTAACCGTTGCCAAAGAGATGATGAGGCAGCTTCCCAATGAGAAAATCATCTATTTGGGAGATACAGCGCGCTGCCCGTATGGCCCAAGGTCAAGACAGGAAGTTAAAAGATTTACTTGGGAATTGACCAAATTTCTATTAGGAAAAAATATTAAGATGCTTGTCATAGCCTGCAATACCGCTACTGCTGCAGCATTGGATGAAATCCGCAAGGAATTACCGATTCCGGTTATTGGGGTGATTAACCCTGGGGCACGAGCTGCAATCAAGCGGACTAAAAATTATCGTGTCGGGATTATTGGTACAATCGGAACGGTCAAAAGCGGGGCCTATGAAATAGCTTTAAAATCGCTCAATAGCAGGCTGTTTGTCACTAGTCATGCATGCCCAAAATTTGTCCCTCTGGTGGAGAGCGGCGAATACGCAGGAGCCATTGCTGAGAGAATCGTAGATGAAGCTTTGAAGCCGTTGCTAGAGCAAAATTTAGATACTTTAATATTGGGATGTACCCATTATCCATTACTCGAACCACTTATTAAAAATGTAATGGGTGAGAAGGTAAAAGTTATTAGTTCAGGGGACGAAACAGCACGAGAGGTAAGTGCTATTCTCCAGTATAATGATTTGCTTGACAACGGTGAAGACGAACCAGAGCACGAATATTACACAACGGGCTCTAAATGGCTTTTTTCAAAAATTGCCTCCCAGTGGCTTGGAGCCCCTGTCCACAATGTAAACAAAATAAAACTTTAAAAGGAGCCGCCGCCAAGGGGCTCCTTTTGAATTTAATTCTATTTTTCTTTATTAAGTCGGTCTATTTTTTCCTAAGGCTCGTATACATGATAGTACAAACTGTCTTAGGGGGGAATTAATGTGTCTAAAAATAAAGTAAAAATCATTGGTATGACTGTGTTAACTTCTACATTTCTACTTTCTGGCTGTGGATTGTTCAACACAGAAGTACAAAAGAAAATTGATCCGCCAAAAACGGTAACGGTCAAAGATGAGACGGTAAGCAAGGTGACGACGGCAAAAGATAAAGAAACCGCCAAGAACACAGTTAAAACGGAACTATATTTGATCGATAAGGATGGCTATGTGGTGCCTCAAACTCTTGCTCTGCCAAAAACGACTTCAGTAGCCAAGCAGGCCCTTGAATATTTGGTAGCCAATGGCCCTGTGACGGACTTACTTCCAAATGATTTTAGAGCCGTTCTTCCTGAAGATACAGAGATTTCGGTCAATATTAATAAAGATAATGGGGTTGCAACCGTAAACTTCTCAAAAGAATTCAAGAATTATCAGCCAGAGGATGAACAGAAAATCCTTCAATCTGTTACTTGGACGTTGACGCAATTCGATAATGTTAAATCGGTCAAGCTTAAAATGAACGGCCATGACCTAAATGAAATGCCTGTCAGCGGTACTCCTATTAGTGAACATCTATCAAGAGCAACCGGAATCAATATTGATACCACAGATGTCGCTGATATTACCAATACAAAACCAGTTACGGTCTATTATATTGGCGGTGAAGAGGGCTCCTATTACTATGTACCGGTAACACGCCGGATTAGCAATACGGAGAAAGACAATTATGCCGCTGTCATCAACCAATTAATTCAAGGGCCGAGTGAGAAATCTACGCTTGTATCGGAATTTATGTCAGATGTGAAGCTGCTAGAAGCACCTAAATATGAAAACGGTACGTTAACATTAAACTTCAACAAGAACATTTATGACAGCTTTAAGGATAAAGAAATCTCTCAATCTTTACTAGATACGCTCGTTCTTTCTCTAACAGAACAGCAAGGTGTCGAAAAGGTTGCAGTTGAGGTTGAAGGAAAGGTAGACATTAAGAATGATAAAGGTAAGAAAGTTTCTGAACCGGTAACTCGTCCAGAAAAAGTCAATACAGGTAGTTTTTAAAAAAACATTTTTGTTATACTATATAGTGACCATGAAAGAGGTTGGCACCTTGGGGCCGCCTCTTCTTTATTTGAAAAAGGCTGTTTTCGTAAACTTTGTTGCTTTTGGAATTTAATTAGGGTAATAACATAAGTTTCTATGCAATTTTCATGAGGAGGAAAAGTTGTGCGTGTTGATGGAAGAGAACCATTACAGCTAAGACCTATACATATTGAAACTAATTATTTAATGCATCCAGAAGGTTCTGTCCTTATTTCAGTTGGAAATACAAAGGTCATTTGTACAGCCAGTATTGAAGACCGGGTCCCTCACTTTATGAGAGGGGAAGGGAAGGGCTGGATTACAGCGGAATACGCTATGCTTCCAAGGGCGACCGAAACAAGAAATATTCGCGAATCCTCGAAAGGAAAGGTCTCCGGCAGAACGATGGAGATTCAGCGTCTGATTGGCCGTGCTCTTCGCGCCATAGTCGATCTGAAGGCAATTGGTGAGCGGACGGTTTGGATTGATTGTGATGTCATCCAGGCGGATGGAGGGACGAGAACAGCCTCGATCACTGGTGCTTTTGTGGCGCTCACTTTGGCTCTAAACTCATTAGCAGAGAAACGGTCGCTGTCAAAATTTCCAATTACCGATTATTTAGCGGCAACCAGTGTTGGAATCCTCTCAGGCCGTGGGATTTTACTTGACTTAAACTATGCGGAAGATTCCAAGGCTGAAGTGGATATGAATGTTGTGATGACAGGAAATGGAGAATTTGTTGAGTTGCAAGGGACTGGGGAAGAATCAACCTTTTCTTATGACCAACTACAAGGGCTGCTCCATGCCGCACAAGAAGGGCTCATGGAGCTATTTGAACAGCAGAAAGCAGCGCTTGGTGAGGAAATTATTAATAAGATCGAGAAAAGAAGGAAGAAATAATTAGGAATCATTTGGTTAGATGAGTTAACTGGCGGATATGTGGAATTAACTGGCGGATAAGCGATGTTTACTGGCGAATAGGTGGAGTTAACTGGCGGATAAGCGGAATTAACTGGCGGATGAATAGGTTTACTGGCGGATATGTGGAATTAACTGGCGGATAAGCGATGTTTACTGGCGGATAGGTGGAGTTAACTGGCGGATAAGCGATGTTTATTGGCGAATAGGTGGAGTTAACTGGCGGATAACAAGATTTTACTGGCGGATAAGCTGATTTTACTGTCAAATAAAAAAAACACTGTTATAAAATAAGAGGCGATATTATGAAAGAAGTCATTATAGCAACGAAAAACCCAGGAAAGGCAAGAGAATTTGAAGAAATATTTTCTTCCAGGGGAATTGCAGTCCGAACCCTGCTAGATTTTCCTGAAATACCAGAGGTGGAGGAAACGGGAACCACTTTTGAAGAAAACGCGATCCTTAAAGCGGAGGCAGTCTCCCAAGCACTCGATAAAATGGTCATAGGCGATGACTCAGGGCTGATGGTTGATGCCCTAGAAGGAAGACCAGGGATATTCTCCGCACGCTATGCTGGAGAGCCGAAAAACGATCAGAACAACACAGATAAAGTTCTATTAGAATTACAAGGCGTTCCTGAGGAAAAAAGAACGGCTAGATTTTATTGTGCGCTGGCCATTGCGGTTCCTGGTCAAGAGACGAAAACGGTGTCAGGCACCTGTGAAGGACGGATACTAGAGGAGCGCCGCGGTACAAATGGGTTTGGTTATGACCCGGTCTTTTATGTACCGGAAAAAGGACTATCCATGGCGGAACTATCCTCGGAAGAAAAAAATCGACTCAGTCACCGGGCGAATGCACTTAAAAAACTTGATGTCTTGTTAGATTCTATTTTAGAAAGAGTGGATCGGTCATGAGCAAGGTATTAATTGTCAGCGACAGCCACGGTTTAACGAAGGAACTGAAAGTCATCAGGGAACGACACTTAAATGAAGTTGACTTAATGATTCACTGTGGTGATTCTGAATTGATGCCAACCGATATAGCAATCTCTGGTTACGTAACAGTTATGGGGAATTGCGATTTTGGCGCAGAATATCCTTTAGAGACAACGAGTGAAGTGGCAGGCAGAAAATTCTTTATCACTCATGGCCATCGCTACTCGGTAAAATCCACTTTAATGACTCTAAAGTATAAAGCGGAGGAATACCATGCCGATATTGTCTGCTTTGGACATTCGCATGTCCTAGGGGCAGAAGTTGTCGGGGGCATACTATTTATTAATCCAGGCAGCATCCGCCTCCCGCGTGAGCGCTTTGAAAAAACTTATGTAATTCTTGATTTACAAACGGATAAGGTTAATCTGTCTGTGTTTGAGCTCTCTGGTCGTGAACTAACACAACTAGCACAAGAGTTCATAATATAATGAGAGAGGGGGGGGTACTCCCCTCATTTATAAAAAAAGTATAAAATGCTGTTGACTTTTAGATAGTAGGATAATATAATAAATCTTGTCTTGAAAGTTAATATGTCCCAGTAGCTCAGCCGGATAGAGCATACGCCTTCTAAGCGTACGGTCGGGAGTTCGAATCTCTCCTGGGACGCCATTTTCTTGGACGCAAGTTAAACTACATATCGAATTATCAACTCACCAGTGTGGTGAGTTTTTTTTGTATCTTAAGTATGCTACACTATTTTTTAATACATACTGAAGGACGGATTTTATGAAAAAACGGGAACAACTCAAACGAAAAGATAATATTATTTTCTTTCCCGGACTAGACAAACGATTAGCAGACAAAGGTCTGGAAAGTCTTGAAAAGAAAAAATTTCATGAAGCGATTCCCTTATTAGAAGAGGCGCGCGAGCTTGACCCTGATAATGAAAACATTTTAATCGGGCTCGTCCTTGCCTATTTTGAAGCGGGTGCTTTTAAAAAAGCAAAAGTACTGGCAAATGAGATGCTGTTAAAAGGCATAGGCGATTATTTTCAGATGGTAGATCTTTATTTGACCGTCCTGATCCAGCTGCATGAATATCGGGAAATTGTAACAACCCTTGAAGCGCTTTTAGATGAAAGAGAAATTCCCCCTGAAAAGCAGGACCATTTTTTAACGATTTTGCAATTTAGCCGCCGGATGGCAGAGGGACATGACCAACAAGACGCAGACCAGGAGGAAGAAGACCCAGAGCCTCCAGTGCTGAATCTGCTCTCAATAGATAATATTAACGAGCAAATGCTGATCATAGCCAATTTGGCGGATAAAAACATCCGTCCATATCTAGATGAAATGACAGACTACCTACAATCCGAAGCGGGTCATCCATTTATAAAAACGATAGTTTTAAATCTATTAAAGGAACAAGAAATAGATCGGGAGCTCAGCGTAGAAAAATTTGCAATCGTAAAACAGTTCAGTCCTTCACAGCTCCCTGACGTTAGGGAACAGCCTAAAATGCTAGAGGTAAAGGCATTGCTTGCAGAACAAGTAGAAAATAAAAATCCCGGTCTATATGAAAATGCGATTAATATGGTAGAGAGAATATTTTTTATTTGTTATCCGTTTGAACTTGAGCCAGATTCTTCAGCGGCGTGGGCTACAGCTTTTGACATGCTCGCACAAGAATATTTGGGAATGAACACGGAAATTAGCAAAATTGCAGGGGATTATGGTGCTGAACCTGCTGAAATAGAGAAAGCTAGAGAGCAAATAGAGACAATTGAGAAAATTTCCTATCCTAATATTTAGGTCTTCCTGTTGAAAGAAGGCGAACCTATGTTATAATGTAGGGGTTGCATTGTGTAAAAAACTATATTTTACATCTAAAAATGAAAAATGGGCTTGTTGGACAAGACATTTTTCGACTCGACTCAAATTCGTTATCGAATGAAATGAGAATAGATTTGTTGGAGGGAAAATAGGTATGACAGCAAAGTGGGAAAAGCTAGAAGGAAACCGCGGTGTCCTTACTGTTGAAGTAAGCGCTGAAGAGGTAAACAAAGGCCTAGACGCGGCGTTTCAAAAAGTGGTTAAGCAAGTAAACGTTCCAGGTTTCCGTAAAGGAAAAATGCCTCGTGGCATGTTTGAAAAACGTTTCGGTGTAGAAGCTCTTTATCAAGATGCATTAGATATCCTTCTTCCAGAAGCATACGGAAATGCGATTGACGAGACAGGAATCGAGCCAATCGACCGTCCAGATATCGACATTGATCAAATGGAAAAAGGCAAAGAACTTATTTTCAAAGCAACTGTACAAGTGAAGCCTGAAGTTAAATTAGGCGAGTACAAAGGCTTAGAAGTAGAAGAAATCGATACTACTGTAACAGATGAAGATGTTGCGAACGAATTAAAAACAATGCAAGAACGTCAAGCTGAACTTGTTGTCAAAGAAGACAGCGCTGCTGTAAATGGTGACACAGTTGTTATCGACTTTGAAGGTTTCGTAGATGGCGAAGCATTCGAAGGCGGAAAAGCTGAAAACCATTCATTAGAACTTGGTTCAGGCTCTTTCATCCCAGGTTTTGAAGAGCAATTAGTAGGCGTAAAAGCTGGCGAATCTAAAGAAGTAGAAGTTACATTCCCAGAAGAATACCATGCTGCAGAGCTTGCTGGCAAACCAGCTGTATTCAAAGTAACTGTTCATGAAATCAAAGGAAAAGAACTTCCTGAATTAGATGACGAGTTTGCTAAAGATGTAGACGAAGAAGTTGAAACTTTAGATGCACTAAAAGAAAAAATCAAAACTCGTTTAGAAGACAGCAAAAAGCATGAAGCAGAACACAACCTTCGTGATACTTTAGTAGAAAAAGCTGCTGAAAATGCAGAAGTTGAAATTCCAGAAGTAATGGTTACGACTGAAGTAAACCGCATGCTTCAAGAGTTCGAACAACGCCTGCAAATGCAAGGTATGAACCTTGAACTTTACTTCCAATTCTCAGGTCAAGACGAGAATGCACTTCGTGAACAAATGAAAGAAGATGCTGGAAAACGTGTTAAAATGAATTTAACACTTGAAGCAATCGCTAAAGCAGAAAACCTTGAAGTAACGGATGAAGATGTGAACGCTGAACTTGAGAAAATGGCTGGCATGTACAATATGCCTGTTGATACCATTAAACAAGCTCTTGGCGGCGTTGATGGCGTCAAAGCTGATCTTCAACTTCAAAAAGCAGTAAACTTTCTTGTTGAAAACAAAAAATAAATAGAAATGCGGAAGCGCCTTGCACAGGGGCGACAAGCATAAGACGAGCCGGTGGGAAGGTTGCTTTTTAACCTTTCCGCCGGTTTGGCTTATGACCTCGAGCCTTTAGGCGCTGTAGCTAGACAGTTATCAAAGTTTATAGCAATATTTAATTATTAAAGGAAGGCGCGATTTTTATCGTGCCTTGTTTTATACATTTTTTCAATTACATATTATAATAAGGACAGGGAAACCTTTTTAAAGATTCCACTTATTATCGGCAGGAAAAAACGCAATCCATAGCGAATAAATATTTCCATAACGTTTTAAGATTTAATTTTAAAAATTATGGTTAAGATTAATGAGTACATATGTTTTTCCGAATTCCACAAACAGACAAGAGAAAAAGAAAACATAATCGATAAAGCGTTTTATTTCCAGTCCAATAGTCAAATGTGTTACAATGCAAAATACATACCATTAAAAGAGAGAAAAAAACTCGGACTTTGTTTGTGTAATTCACGAGCTTCAATAGGGTTTTAACACGTGTTAAGGGGTGAAAGAATTGTTTAAATTTAATGATGAAAAAGGACAGTTAAAGTGTTCCTTCTGTGGTAAAACACAGGATCAAGTTCGTAAATTAGTTGCCGGGCCGGGAGTATATATATGTGATGAATGCATCGAGCTTTGCACGGAGATTGTAGAAGAAGAACTAGGAACAGAAGAGGAAGTAGAATTTAAAGACGTACCAAAACCAAAAGAAATCTGTGAGATTTTGAAAGAGTATGTTATTGGCCAGGATCAGGCGAAAAAATCGCTGTCAGTAGCGGTTTATAACCACTACAAGCGTATCAATTCTAATAGTAAAATCGATGATGTTGAGCTTTCAAAAAGCAACATCTGTATGATTGGACCGACTGGATCGGGTAAGACATTATTGGCGCAAACCTTGGCACGTATCTTAAATGTACCGTTTGCGATTGCTGATGCAACTTCGCTTACTGAGGCAGGTTACGTTGGTGAAGACGTTGAAAACATCTTACTAAAATTAATTCAAGCAGCAGATTACGATGTAGAGAAAGCCGAAAAAGGTATCATTTACATCGATGAAATCGATAAAATTGCCCGTAAATCGGAGAATCCATCCATTACAAGAGATGTTTCCGGTGAAGGCGTTCAACAAGCACTATTAAAAATTCTTGAAGGTACCGTTGCAAGCGTTCCGCCACAAGGTGGAAGAAAGCATCCGCATCAAGAATTTATCCAAATTGACACGACGAACATCTTGTTTATTTGCGGTGGTGCATTCGATGGAATTGAACCAATTATTAAACGCCGTTTAGGGCAGAAGGTAATTGGCTTTGGCTCAGATGTCAAGCAAGTTGATATTGACCAAAAAGAGCTACTATCCAAAGTATTACCTGAAGACTTGCTTCGTTTTGGATTAATTCCAGAATTTATTGGCCGTCTTCCAGTTATTGCAAGTCTTGAGCAATTAGACGAGGCTGCCTTAATTGAAATTTTAACTAAACCAAAAAATGCACTTGTAAAGCAATACCAAAAGATGCTTGAGATCGATGAAGTGGAGCTCGAATTTGAAGAAGGTGCTCTAACTGAAATTGCGAAAAAGGCAATCGAACGGAAAACAGGTGCGCGTGGTTTACGCTCAATTATTGAAGGAATTATGCTGGATGTTATGTTCGATCTTCCTTCACGTGAGGATATCACGAAGTGTATTATTACAAAAGAAACAGTTTCAGAAAATAGCGTACCAAAGTTAGTTCTTGAAGATGGTACAGTGATTGTTGAGGAAAAATCAGCATAAGTATCGAGACCCGGCTTAATAAGCTGGGTCTTTTTTTGGGCATTTCCAATAATTGGCTAAAAAGCTCGTTATCAACAAAAATGAGTCAATAATCATAGAAAATATCCCAAAGTCCCTCAAAAACCAGCCAAATAACCTATAAAATCACCAATAATCAATAATATGAACCAAAGACATCTAAAAACCCCTTTTACCAGCAGCGATTTGTTTTTACATTGTTGGTTTATTCCGCCAGTCTAAAGGAAATACTTCTTACTATAGATGAGTATTAGTTGTAGGAGGGAAAGATATGAGTTGGACGGGGATTGCTTTATTTATACAGCTGTTTTTTGGTATTATAATTGGGCTGTATTTTTGGAATTTGCTAAGGAGTCAGCGTACGCAAAAAGTGTCCATTGACCGGGAATCCCGGAAAGAAATGGAACAACTACGCAAAATGAGATCGATTTCCTTAACAGAACCGTTATCTGAAAAAGTTCGTCCTACAAGTTTTAATGATATTGTAGGTCAAGAAGATGGAATAAAATCATTAAAAGCAGCATTATGCGGTCCAAACCCGCAGCACGTGATTATTTATGGCCCTCCTGGGGTTGGAAAAACAGCAGCTGCCCGCCTCGTCCTTGAGGAAGCAAAAAAGAATGCAAAATCACCATTTAAACGACAATCGGTCTTTATTGAGTTAGATGCGACAACCGCTCGATTTGATGAAAGAGGAATCGCGGATCCGCTGATTGGTTCCGTTCATGACCCGATTTATCAGGGGGCCGGGGCAATGGGACAAGCAGGAATTCCCCAGCCAAAGCAGGGAGCAGTCACCAATGCACATGGAGGGGTATTGTTTATTGACGAAATCGGGGAATTACATCCGATTCAGATGAACAAGCTGTTGAAAGTGTTAGAGGATCGGAAAGTTTTTCTTGAAAGTGCTTACTATCATGAAGAAAATACGCAGATCCCAACCCACATCCATGATATTTTTAAAAACGGCCTTCCGGCAGACTTTCGTTTAATCGGGGCTACGACTAGAACACCAAGTGAAATTCCACCAGCCATACGGTCACGCTGTATGGAAGTTTTCTTCCGGGATTTAAATCAGGAAGAAATTGTAACTGTGGCAAAAAAAGCCGCTGAAAAAGTAGGTATGGAAATTAGCGAAAATGGTGTTAACACGCTATCTACATATGCAAGAAACGGCCGGGAAACGGTCAATTTGATACAAATTGCTGCAGGACTTGCCATTACCGAAGATCGAAGCTATCTTAAGGATGAAGATATCGAGTGGGTCATCCATTCCAGCCAGATGACGCCAAGAATGGAAAGAAAGATTAATGATTTATCACATGTCGGGCTCGTTAATGGCCTAGCGGTTTATGGACCAAATTCAGGAGCCTTACTTGAAATAGAGGTAACGGTCATTCCTGCAAAAGAAAAGGGTTCGATTAATATTACTGGCATTGTCGAAGAAGAAAGTATCGGCGGTCAAGGCAAATCGATCCGCCGTAAGAGTATGGCGCGCGGTTCAATCGAAAACGTTATTACCGTCCTGCGTTCAATGGGAGTACCGGCTAGCGATTATGATATTCATGTCAATTTTCCAGGCGGGGTGCCGATCGATGGTCCTTCAGCAGGGATTGCGATGGCGACAGGAATTTATTCCGCTATTTATAAGATTCCGATTGACAACACGGTGGCCATGACGGGAGAAATTAGTATTCACGGTAATGTAAAGCCGATCGGCGGTGTTTATCCGAAGGTAAAGGCAGCTCTTAAAGCGGGGGCTAAGACCGTTATTATACCAGAAGAAAATATGCAAACGATTTTAAATGAAATAAAAGGAATCAACATTGTTACGGTTACCCACCTTCAACAAGTTTTTGATATTGCATTGCTAAACTCCTATCAACAAAATGAGGCTGTACCTGCTTCGATCGAATTATCAAAAAAAGAGTCTATTTAGAATAAAAGCTTCGGTTTGGCAGTATAATCAAACCGGAGTTTTTTTATGAGAAAGAAAATGTCTTGTTTGGGGAAAATAATTATATTGAAAAAGAAACAGCCTACACTCTCTAAAAATAGACACGAAAAACCAAATGAGATAGAATTGTACAACAAAGACTATTCTGATTAGCACTAGAAAAAATAAGGATTTTGCATGTGGAGGTGCAGTAAGATGGCGAAACAGAATGAATTGATCGTCCCCCTCCTGCCGCTACGAGGCTTGCTCGTCTATCCGACAATGGTTCTTCATTTGGATGTAGGCCGTGAGAGGTCGGTTCAGGCACTCGAAAAAGCAATGGTAGATGACCATTTGATATTTTTAACCACACAAAAGGATGTCTCAATTGATGAACCCGCGGAAGAGGATTTATACAAATTAGGTACATTGACAAAAGTAAAGCAAATGTTAAAGCTTCCTAATGGTACGATTCGCGTATTGGTAGAAGGTTTAAATAGGGCAGAAGTTGTTTCTTTTTATGATGAAGAAGACCATTACTCCGTTAGTATCGTTACTTACGAGGACCCGGATACGAAAGATGTAGAAGATCAAGCCTTGATGAGAACGATGCTGGATTATTTCGAGCAATACATAAAATTATCGAAAAAGATATCCGCGGAAACGTATGCAACTGTGGCTGATATTGAAGAACCAGGGCGAATGGCCGACTTGATTGCCTCACATCTGCCAATCAAGTTAAAAGAAAAACAAGAAATTCTCGAAATGATTGATATTAAAGAGCGTGTGAACCGCGTTATTGATACCATTCATAATGAGAAAGAAGTCCTTAATCTTGAGAAAAAGATTGGCCAGCGTGTGAAACGTTCGATGGAAAGGACACAAAAAGAGTACTACCTTCGTGAGCAAATGAAGGCGATTCAAAAGGAACTAGGCGATAAAGAAGGAAAAACCGGCGAAATCGCCGACCTTACGAAAAAGATTGAAGAGGCAGGCATGCCGGAACATACCAAGAAAGCCGCGCTGAAAGAACTGGACCGTTATGAAAAGGTCCCTGCAAGTTCTGCTGAAAGTGCGGTCATTCGTAACTATATTGATTGGCTGATTGCTCTTCCATGGACAAAAAGGACGGAGGATGATATCGATATCCTTCGTGCAGAAAAGATTTTAAACGAGGATCATTATGGACTGGAAAAGGTGAAGGAACGTGTGCTTGAATACTTAGCGGTGCAAAAACTGACCAATTCCATCAAAGGTCCAATCCTTTGTTTGGCAGGACCTCCTGGTGTGGGTAAAACCAGTTTGGCTCGCTCGATTGCAACCTCGCTGAATCGGAATTTTGTCCGAGTTTCACTTGGCGGTGTTCGCGATGAATCTGAAATCCGTGGTCATCGCAGGACTTATGTCGGAGCAATGCCAGGCCGGATCATCCAAGGAATGAAAAAAGCAGGTACCATCAATCCGGTCTTTTTACTTGATGAAATTGATAAAATGTCGAGTGACTTCCGGGGTGACCCATCAAGTGCCATGCTGGAAGTATTAGATCCTGAACAAAACCATAATTTCAGTGATCATTATATTGAAGAAACCTACGACTTATCGAAGGTTATGTTCATTGCCACAGCTAATAACCTGTCAACCGTACCGGGTCCGCTTCTAGATCGTATGGAGATCATTACGATTGAAGGCTATACGGAAATTGAAAAAGTTCATATTTGCCGTGATCATTTATTGCCAAAGCAAATTAAAGAAAATGGCCTTTCAAAAGGAATTCTGCAAATGCGTGATGATGCGATCCTGAAAGTTGTTCGTTACTATACTCGTGAGGCAGGTGTTCGAAGCCTCGAACGTCAAATGGCGACGATTTGCCGCAAAACAGCCAAAATCATCGTGGCCGGAGAGAAAAAGCGTGTCATCATTACCGAGAAGAATGTGGAAGAATTCTTAGGTAAACCAAGATTCCATTACGGCATGGCAGAATTAGAGGACCAAGTCGGGGTAGCAACAGGTTTAGCCTATACAACGGTTGGCGGTGATACCCTGCAAATTGAGGTTTCTTTATCTCCTGGTAAAGGAAAACTGGTTTTAACGGGTAAGCTTGGTGATGTCATGAAAGAATCGGCTCAAGCGGCCTTTAGTTATATTCGTTCAAAAGCGGCCGAGCTTGGGATAGCTGAAGACTTCCATGAAAAAAATGATATTCATATCCATGTTCCAGAAGGGGCGGTACCTAAAGATGGTCCATCTGCTGGAATTACGATGGCAACCGCACTTGTGTCGGCCTTAACCGGTAAACCAATCCGTCGTGAAGTGGGAATGACCGGTGAAATCACCTTGAGAGGCCGAGTTCTTCCGATTGGCGGCTTGAAGGAAAAATCGCTTAGCGCTCATCGCGCCGGATTAAAAACGATCATTATTCCGAAAGACAATGTCAAAGATATTGATGATATTCCAGAAAGTGTTCGGAACGAATTGGAATTTGTCCCTGTTGCCCATGTGGATGAAGTATTGAAGCGTGCCCTTCTAGAAGGTGGCGCTCGATGAAGGTTGTAAGTTCTGAGATTGTGATTAGTGCGGTAAAGCCGGAACAATATCCGGAAACAGAGCTGCCAGAGTTTGCACTTGCTGGCCGCTCGAATGTGGGAAAGTCCTCATTTATTAATAAGATGCTGAACCGTAAAGGGTTGGCACGGATTTCCTCTAAACCAGGAAAAACGCAGACATTGAATTTTTACTTGATTAATGAAATTTTGCATTTTGTTGATGTACCAGGTTATGGGTATGCGAAAGTCTCGAAGTCCGAGCGGGCAGCGTGGGGAAGAATGATTGAAACCTACTTTACGACGCGGGAACAGCTCAGGGCAGCTGTTTTAATCGTTGATTTGCGCCATCCGCCAACCACTGACGATGTGATGATGTATGATTTCCTAAAACATTACGAAATTCCCTGTGTCATCATTGCGACGAAAGCAGATAAGATCCCTAAGGGGAAATGGCAGAAACATTTAAAAGTAACCCGTGAGACATTAGAATTAGATAAAAACGATCAGATTGTTGTTTTTTCTTCGGAAACAGGCGAAGGCAAGGATGAAGCTTGGTCGATTTTGAAAAGTTATATGTAAGTAAGAAAATAACCGCCTAGGCAGTATAATCTGCACCAGGCGGTTATTTTTTCTTTTTTAGTAAAAAATAGATACCAACAACAATTAAAAGGGCCGGCCAAAATTTCCAAACTAAATTCATTCCGTTTTGCAGCAGGCCAAAATAGCCGGCAATTTTATCATAAAACAGCAGCAAAACCGCTATAATGAGAAAAAGGAATGCTTGAAATAAACCCGAGTTGGTTTTTTGAAAACGAAGGAAGAAGCCTACTGAAATAATTAAAATAAGCATTCCAATCGTATTCGTGGGCCAAAAAGCAAGGTGACCTGAAAGGTGAAAATGCAGGCCAAATCCACTCATGATTACCCCAGGGAGAATCGCATCATATTCCCTTGCCGAATAGCCCTGACCCAAAAAAGCGGCCCCGACAATAATCAGTAACGTCGGCCATGTATAAAATTGTTGAAAAAGAGTAAAGCCTGTTTGCTGCAGTAGAAAATAAGCCCCGAATCCAATTAAGATAATTCCAGGGAATATACGTTGATTTTTCATTAAAACACCGCCACTTCCAGTAAGGTTCACTTGAATCTATTCTATTTTTTTGGTACTGTACATAAGGAAGTATTTTAGAAATCCTATTTAATCATCACGTTAAGAATATGTAAAGGAAACGATGGTAAAGTTACTATATTAATACGCCGCTAACCAGGGCGCCGCACTTTTATTTTATCTTAGCATATTGTTTCATTTTATGTTCACATTTTTCGAGCAAAAGTCGAAATTGCTCGTGATATAATTTTACTAGTTAATACTGTAAACTCTTTGGGGGTGTAATTTACAAATGCATATAGTAGTCATCGGTCTTAACTATAAAACTGCCCCTGTTGAAATCCGTGAGCGGTTAACATTCAATGAAACCGATCTTGTGGATGCGATTAAACAATTAAATGGAAAAAAGAGCATCCTAGAAAATATCATCTTGTCGACATGTAATCGTACAGAAATTTATGCGGTCGTTGATCAGCTTCACACAGGCCGTTATTATATTAAGGAATTTCTGTCCGAATGGTTCGGAATGGAGCAGGCAGAGTTTTCGCCCTTTCTCTTTGTCAATGAGGATGACGGGGCAGTAGATCACTTATTCAATGTAACATGTGGACTAAACTCCATGGTTCTAGGAGAAACACAAATTCTCGGACAGGTACGAACAAGCTTTTTATTAGCACAGGAAGAGGAAACGATCGGTTCCGTGTTTAAACACCTATTTAAACAAGCGATTACCCTGGCAAAACGCGCACATTCTGAAACAGATATTGGCGCTAATGCAGTTTCTGTCAGCTATGCAGCCGTTGAACTAGCGAAGAAGATTTTTGGTTCTCTTGGGAACAAGCATGTCTTAATCTTTGGTGCTGGAAAAATGGGTGAACTGGCTGCCCAGAACTTACACGGCAATGGTGTAAAAAAGGTAACAGTGATTAATCGTACGTTTGAAAAAGCCCAGATGCTTGCAAGCCGTTTTAATGGTAAGGCGCGAAACGTGAGCGAATTAGAGAAATCACTAACAGAGGCGGATATCCTAATTAGTTCAACAGGTGCCAAGGATTTAGTCATATCAAAAGAATTAATGGCAAAAGTGGAGAAAAAACGCAAAGGGAAACCGTTGTTTATGGTTGATATAGCGGTACCTCGTGACTTAGATCCAAAAATTGCGGAACTTGAAAATATCTTTTTATATGATATTGACGACTTAGAAGGTATTGTGGAAGCAAACTTACATGAGCGTCAAAAAGCTGCTGCAAAAATCAGACTCATGATTGAAAAAGAGATCGTCGATTTTAAACAGTGGCTGGGAACACTTGGAGTGGTCCCTGTTATCTCTGCACTACGTGAAAAAGCACTTGCGATTCAAGCGGAAACGATGGTTAGTCTTGAACGGAAACTGCCAAACTTAAGCGATCATGATATTAAGGTCCTAAACAAACATACAAAGAGTATTATTAACCAGCTCTTAAAGGATCCGATTTTACAAGCAAAAGAATTGGCGGCAAGACCGGATGCAGATCAGGCAATGGATTTGTTTATGAAGATCTTTAATATTGAAGGGCTTGTTCAAGAGCAGCATTCGAAAGAAGCCAAAACGATTAAATTGCCGGTTGGAGAAGTTCAGGCTTCTTTTCAGTCATAAGGAGTCGTTGATATGTTTAACACTCTTTTGACAAGGCTTCACGAATTTACAGTTGTTCTATATGCCTTCAGTGTGTTGTTATATTTTTTCGACTTCATTCACCATAACCGGAAGGCAAACCGTATTGCTTTCTGGTTACTTGCAGTTGTATGGATATTGCAAACGGTCTTTCTCTTTTTATATATGACGAAAACAGGCAGATTCCCTGTATTAACGATTTTCGAGGGACTCTATTTTTATGCCTGGGTATTGGTCACATTGTCGATTGTTATCAATCACTTATTACGGGTCGATTTCATTGTCTTTTTCACAAATATACTTGGCTTCACCGTTATGGCCATTCATACATTTGTCCCAATGCAATACCATTCACATACTTTGGCAACAAGGCTTGTATCGGAACTGCTGTTAATTCACATTACAATGGCTATTCTTTCGTACGGGGCATTTTCCTTATCCTTTGTTTTTTCATCTTTATATTTACTTCAATATGATTTGTTGAAACGGAAAAAATGGGGGGCGCGTCTGATCAGGCTGGCAGATTTAGAAAAACTCGAAAAGTTATCTTACATACTCGCTGTCATTGGCGTTCCAATGCTGCTTCTCAGCCTGATTTTAGGCCTCCAGTGGGCATTTTTAAAGGTTCCGGGAATGCCGTGGTACGATATGAAAATTATCGGTTCATTCCTGTTACTTTCAGCCTATAGCATTTATTTATACCTGCGGATCGTAAAAAATCTCTCCGGCAGAAAATTGGCGATTTGGAATACAGCGTCCTTTTTAATCGTTTTAATAAACTTTTTTCTATTTGGGAGATTATCATCATTTCATTTATGGTATGCATAACTTAGGAGGCAATCATGAGAAAAATTATTGTTGGTTCTAGACGAAGCAAACTGGCATTAACACAAACGAATTGGGTTATTGACCAGCTTAAAAAGCTAAACCCCAATTTCGAATTTGAGGTAAAAGAAATTGTGACAAAAGGCGATAAAATCTTAGACGTTACCCTTTCGAAGGTGGGCGGTAAAGGTTTATTTGTAAAAGAAATCGAACAAGCTATGCTTGATAAAGAGATTGATATGGCCGTTCATAGTATGAAAGACATGCCTGCTGTTCTGCCAGAAGGGTTAACAATCGGCTGCATTCCATTCCGTGAGGATCATCGTGACGCCTTGATTTCAAAAGACCATGTGAAATTAAATGACCTAAAGCCAGGAGCTATCATCGGAACAAGCAGTCTTCGCCGCAGTGCCCAGCTTTTAGCCCAGCGTCCGGATTTAGAGATTAAATGGATTCGCGGTAATGTCGATACGAGATTAGAAAAGTTAGAATCTGGTGAATACGATGCAATTATTCTCGCAGCGGCAGGTTTATCCCGCCTAGGCTGGGCTAAGGAAGTCGTAACGGAATTTATTGATGCGGATATTTGTGTACCTGCCGTGGGGCAAGGCGCCTTATCGATTGAATGCCGTGAGGACGATCAAGAACTGCTAGACCTTTTTGAAAAATTCACTTGCATAAAAACAGAAAAAGCGGTTCGGGCTGAACGGGCCTTCCTTCAAAAGATGGAAGGCGGCTGCCAGGTGCCGATTGCAGGCTTTGCTCAAGTAGATGAAAATGATGAAGTAGTCTTAAATGTTTTAGTAGGTTCACCAGAAGGTCAAGTGATTTACAGAGAAGAACTTCGCGGACAAAATCCAGAAGAACTCGGTAATCAGGCTGCTGATTTATTAATTAAAAAAGGAGCCAAGGACCTGATTGAAAAAGTGAAACGAGAGCTTGAAGGCCGTGAGTAAACCTCGGGCTTTGCTTGATAAAACAGTTCTAGTTCCTAGAGGAAAGGATCAAGCAAAATCATTCTCTCAGCTAGTCGAGAGGTATGGAGGGATTCCGGTTGAAATCCCTCTAATTGCTTTTCGGCCGATTGAAAAAAATCAACGTCTTCAAGAATGTGTGGAGACACTTGATACATACGACTGGATTATTTTTACGAGTAATGTCACGGTTGAAACGTTTTTTTCGTTTTGTCACCGGGATGTTGCTGAACTGCCTAAAATAGCGGTAATCGGGAAGAAAACTGCCGAGGTCTTGGTGAAGATGGGGATTCATCCGGCATTTGTTCCTTCGGCCTATGTGGCTGAGGTATTTGTCGAAAAGTTTTTACCACTTGTCGATGGCCATACAAAGGTTTTGCTTCCGAAAGGCAACTTGGCTCGGGAGTATATCGCGTCCTCTTTGACCGAGGCAGGGGCACAGGTCGATGAAGTGGTTATCTATGAGACCTACATGCCGGATGAGAGCCGTTTGAAGCTGGCCCAGATGCTGTCAAAGAATGAATTAGATATTCTCACCTTTACAAGTCCTTCGACTGTTGATCACCTCATGGAGGTCGTGAAGGAGTATGGTTTGGAGGAGCAGCTGAAAAAATGTATAATCGGCTGTATCGGGCCGGTTTCGGAACAAAAACTGCTGGAATACGGCCTTACGGTGCATGCTTCACCGGATGAATATACCGTGAAGGATATGATTATGAGCACGATTGCTTATCTTGAGGGTAAAGGTTGACTGGCGGCCAGTAAACAGAGGCTATGCGCCAGTAAAGTTGATTATCCGCCAGTAAAGTTGAATTATCCGCCAGTAACAGTGGGTTATCCGCCAGTATTCGAGAGTAGCGCCAGTAATTTTAATTATCCGCCAGTAAACGGCGGTGATGCGCCAGAAAGCTGCGTCTATCCGCCACTAACCCGAGGCTAACCGCCAGTAACAAATTTAAATTAAATCTTTTGGAGGTATAAATAGAATGGAACTTCAATTTCAACGTCACCGCCGACTACGTACAAGTGCCAGCATGCGCGCACTTGTAAGAGAGAATCATCTAAGACCAGAAGACTTCATTTATCCGTTGTTTATTTATGAAGGCGAAAATATCCGTAAAGAAGTCTCCTCTATGCCTGGTGTCTTCCAAGTATCAATGGACAATCTTCAGGCTGAAATGGAAGATATCGTGGCACACGGAATCAAATCCGTCTTATTGTTCGGAATTCCAACCACAAAGGATGCGTGCGGAACGCAAGCTTTCCATGACCACGGAATCGTCCAGGTTGCTACCCGTTACATAAAGGAAAACTTCCCAGAAATCATCATCGTAGCAGATACATGCCTGTGTGAATATACCGACCATGGTCACTGCGGAATCGTTGAAGGTGATAAAATCCTTAACGACCAATCACTTGACCTGCTCGTAAAAACAGCGGTAGCCCAAGCTAAAGCGGGTGCCGACATAATCGCCCCTTCTAACATGATGGATGGCTTCGTCGCGGCGATCCGTGCTGGATTAGATGAAGCTGGTTTTACCGAAATTCCGATTATGTCATACGCGGTTAAATATGCGTCAGCATTCTACGGACCATTCCGTGAAGCTGCCGAAGGAGCACCGCAATTCGGTGACAGGAAGACGTATCAAATGGATCCTGCAAACCGCATGGAAGCATTTAGAGAAGCAGAGTCCGATGTGGCAGAAGGCGCAGATTTCTTAATTGTAAAGCCTGGTATGCCATACCTAGATATCGTTCGTGATGTAAAAAACAACTTCAATTTGCCTGTTGTTATTTATAATGTGAGCGGTGAGTATGCGATGATTAAAGCGGCCGCGCAAAACGGCTGGATTGACGAAAGAAATACAGTAATGGAAATGCTAGTAGGCATGAAGCGTGCAGGAGCAGATTTAATTGTTACCTATCATGCAAAAGATGCGTGCCGCTGGTTGAAAGAAGAGAATTAACAATTTCTGAAATGAGGGAATAGAATGCGTTCGTATACAAAATCGATTGAAGCATTTAAAGAAGCCCAAAACTTAATGCCTGGCGGTGTGAACAGCCCGGTTCGTGCCTTTAAATCCGTCAATATGAGCCCGATTTTTATGGAAAGAGGCAAAGGGTCTAAAATATATGATATCGATGGCAATGAATATATTGATTACGTCTTGTCATGGGGACCGCTGATTTTGGGTCACTCAAATGATCGGGTAGTTGAGGCATTGAAAAAAACGGCCGAGCTAGGGACAAGCTTTGGTGCCCCAACTGAGTTAGAAACGAAATTAGCACAAATTGTCATTGAGCGCGTCCCATCGATTGAAGTTGTCAGAATGGTTAACTCGGGAACTGAAGCCACTATGAGTGCACTTCGCTTGGCACGAGGCTATACAGGCCGTAACAAAATCTTAAAATTCGAAGGCTGCTATCATGGCCATGGTGATTCATTGTTGATTAAAGCCGGTTCAGGGGTAGCCACACTAGGGCTGCCTGACAGTCCAGGCGTTCCTGAGGGGATTGCTAAAAATACGATTACGGTTCCTTATAATGACCTTGAAAGTGTTAAATATGCTTTTGAGCAATTTGGCGAGGATATAGCGTGTATTATCGTTGAGCCTGTTGCCGGGAATATGGGACTAGTTCCGCCGCTTCCAGGCTTTTTAGAGGGGCTGCGTGAGCTAACTACAGCAAACGGTTCGTTACTGATTTTTGATGAAGTCATGACCGGCTTCCGTGTAGGCTATAATTGTGCACAGGGCTATTTTAATATAACTCCTGATATTACTTGTCTTGGAAAAGTAATTGGCGGCGGACTTCCTGTTGGTGCGTATGGCGGTAAAGCTGAAATTATGCAGCAAATTGCCCCAAGCGGTCCGATTTATCAAGCAGGGACACTTTCAGGGAATCCGCTTGCGATGACGGCAGGACTTGAAACGTTAAGTCAATTAAAACCAGAGCACTATCAAGAGTTTGTCCGTAAAGGGGATCTGCTTCAAAAAGGCTTTGAGGCAGCGGCTGAAAAGTATGATATTCCGATTAGCTTTAACCGGGCCGGTTCGATGATTGGTTTCTTCTTTACAAATGAAGCGGTAATTAACTATGAAAAAGCAAAGACTTCTAATTTAGACTTCTTTGCGGCCTATTATCGCGAGATGGCGAATCAAGGAGTATTCCTGCCGCCTTCACAATTTGAAGGCCTATTCCTATCCGTAGAGCACTCTGATGAGGATATTGAAAAAACTATTCAAGCAGCTGAGGTTGCTTTCTCTAAGCTTAAATAATATTGATTTCTACACCCACTTCGGAAAAGTGGGTGTTTTTTGTTCTGACAAAAGTATTTTTATCATAATTAAAAAGCATCCCTCATAAAGTGTAAGTGACATAGTGATTTTGCGTGTAGGATACGAAAGGAGGAGTCGCTTTGTCCCAAGAGAATCAATCGTGCCTGCGATTTTCCTTGGAGGAGTCATTGTGGTTTAGAAAAGGACAGGAAGTCGAGGAACTCGTTTCGATTTCCCTAGACCCGGACATCACCATCCAGGAAAACGATCAGTACGTAACCATACGTGGTTCGCTCGAACTATCTGGCGAATATAAAAGTTACGAAGCAAGCGATGTGAGTGAAGAGGAAGCAGTGACGTCTCAAAAATTTGTCGAGAGAGTTGCTGAATTGGAAGAGCAGGGAAGCTGTGAATTTTCACACCGATTCCCAGTTGATATCACGATTCCGAATAACCGGATCCAAAGTATTTATGATATCGATGTCCTTGTAGAATCATTTGATTATTCCATCCCTGAGCGCAGCTGCTTAAAGCTTTCCGCCGAATTGACGATTAGTGGGTTATATGGAAATGAGCCTGTAGAACAACAGCAAGAAGAAGAACAGCAGTATGAGGTCCTTCACCGTTATGAAGAGGAAGAAGAGGAAGTAGAAGTAGAACAACCTGCGGTCCATAGCAGCTTTGAAAACAACTTCTTGTTTGAAGCAGAGGCTAGAAAACCGCAGGAAGAAGAAGAACCAGTGGAAATCTTACCAAAATTCCCGACCTTCAACTACCAGCCGCAGGTCGAGGAAGAAGAGGAAGAAGAAGACTTTTCACCTGCATGGAATCTTCAGGAGGCTAGAAGTGAAGCCAGCCAGCCTGAAGCAGTTGAAACAACAGCAGAGGTTATTGTCGTGGAAGAAACTGCACCGCAACACCATGAAGAAGTGATTATTGCAGAAGTGGAAGTAGAAAGTTCATCTTCCTCATCAGAAGAGCCGCCAAAGGTTCAGAAAAAGAAGAAGGCTGCCAAAAAGAAAAGCATGACGCTGACCGAGTTTTTTGGCCGTAAGGATGAACGAACAGCCCAAACGAAATTAAAGGTTTGTATTGTTCAAAAAGGAGATACGGTTGCCAGTGTAGCAGACCGCTATGATGTGTCAGTGCCAAATCTTCTTCGAGAGAACAATCTTGAACTAAATCAAGATGTATATGAAGGCCAGGTCCTTTATATTCCTGGTACACTTGCAAAAAAATAATGCAAAAATAAAAAGATGAGCGGGTTTTTATAACCTGCTCAGCTTATTTTTAAATTGACTTGACGAACCTTCGCCTTTCTTTGAAAGAGAGCTGACATCTCATGAGCGATATGAATCGGTTAGAATCAGTAGCACCGATTTTAAAAAATTATTTTATCGAGCCTTATTTTGTAGAAGACTACGGGATTGTTCAAAAGGTTTATTCGAATAAAGGCACCTTTGCATTGAAAAAAATCCCACCTACAACCGGTACAGATTTCATTCGTCATGTTCACCTGTTATACCAGAAAGGCTTTAACCGCATTGTCCCAATCTATCCGACAATGGACGGCAGGTATGCCGTTTTACATGAGAATAATCTTTATTATTTAATGCCTTGGATGCCCAATCAACAAAAAGAAAACCGTGACCAGATAAATCTTGAGCTATTCCGAGAGTTAGCTAGACTTCATACCCTGTCTGCTAAGGAAGTGACCGTCAGTAAAGAGGAACGGGCAGAGCATTATGAAACCACGATTCAGCAGCTGGAAAAGCATCAGGAGTTTCTCGATGGTTTTATAGATGAATGTGAAAAGAAGACCTATATGTCACCGTTCCAATTGTTGTATTGTTTATACTATAACGAAATCAGTCAGGCACTTCGATTTTCAAAAGGCAAATTCGAGGAATGGTACGAGAATACGAAGGACACCGAGAAGGCGCGCATGGTGATTACCCATGGGAAATTATCTTCCGAGCATTTTCTCTATGATGACCGGGGCTACGGTTATTTTATCAATTTTGAAAATGCCCGTTACGGGTCTCCGATCCATGATCTTCTCCCTTATTTATCAAGGGCCTTAAATACCAGACCGAAGCGGAGTGATACCGCGATAGATTGGGTGTATCATTACTTTAAATATTTCCCCTATAAAGAGGATGAGAAATTGTTATTTAACAGCTATTTAGCCTTGCCCGTGCCGATTATGCAAGTGGTCGATAGCTATTATAAAAAAGAAGGCCGGAAAAATGAGATGAAATTTGTCCGAAAGCTGCAGGAGCAATATTGGCATTTAAAAAATTCCGAGTATGTTGTGATGCGGATGACGGAAATCGAAAATCAACGAAAACAAGCAAAAGAAGGAGCCCAGCAGCAGTCCTAATCTGCATGATGGGCTCCTTAAATTATGTCAAAATAGATGGAAACGGCAATCACTAGAAAAATCACTAACAGCAATACATCTAGGATGGTTGGTAAAAACAATGTGCGGATAAATTGAAAGATGGAAAAGGGAACAATGAATTGTGCGGCTATTCTGCGCGAAGTAATAAACCAGGGACGGTATTTGTATTTGTGGAAATTGTTACGCTTCACGGACCGAATCCTCCCTCATAATAAATTTTATTTATATATATTCCAAAAGCCTAGATAAGTTCTCTCCTAATTACATAAGGTATAAAATATAAAAAAATTGTTCATCCTGTTGACGTCACTCCCCTTTTTTGGGTAGTATAACAATATAATTTAAAATGAAGGCTACGACAGGGAAGAGTACAATGCACTCCTGCTTTAAGAGAGGGAAATCATTAGCTGGAAGATTTCCTAAGCGGAACGTTGGAAAGTCGCCCATGAGCTTCTTCTGCGAACGGAGCAATCCTATTAGTGGGAGACGGATAAAATCCGTTATCTAAGTTAAGAGCCAATCGTGTTGTTTGATTGGAAAAAAGGTGGTACCGCGAAGCAAACTCCATTCGTCCTTTTATGACGAATGGGGTTTTTTGTATGTTTACCGGAAATTGAAGGAGGATTTTAAATGGAAACAAAAGAATTAACAATGCCGACCAAGTACGATCCACAGGCGATTGAAAAAGGCCGCTATGAATGGTGGCTAAAGGGTAAGTTTTTTGAGGCAAAAGACGATGAAGGCAAACAGCCATACACAATCGTTATTCCGCCGCCAAACGTTACCGGAAAGCTTCACTTAGGTCATGCGTGGGATACAACATTACAAGATATTCTGACAAGAATGAAACGAATGCAGGGATATGATGTTCTCTGGCTTCCTGGTATGGATCATGCGGGAATTGCGACACAAGCAAAAGTGGAAGAAAAACTACGTAACGAGGGCAAAAGCCGCTATGATTTAGGTCGAGAAAAATTCGTCGAAGAAACATGGAAGTGGAAGGAAGAGTATGCTTCCCATATCCGCCAGCAGTGGGCGAAATTAGGCTTAGGTCTTGATTATAGCCGTGAGCGTTTTACGCTTGATGAGGGCTTATCTGATGCTGTTAAAGAAGTATTCGTAACTCTTTATAAGAAAGATTTAATCTATCGTGGTGAGTATATCATTAACTGGGATCCATCCACAAAAACAGCTCTATCTGATATCGAAGTAATTTATAAGGATATCCAAGGTGCCTTCTATCATATGAACTATCCGCTCGCAGATGGTTCCGGCCAGATTGAAGTCGCGACTACCCGTCCGGAAACAATGCTTGGTGATACCGCTGTTGCCGTACACCCAGAAGATGACCGTTACAAGCATTTAATTGGCAAAACCGTTGTCCTTCCTATTGTTGGCCGCGAAATCCCGATTGTTGCGGATGATTATGTCGATATGGAATTTGGTTCTGGGGCTGTAAAAATCACGCCTGCACATGATCCGAATGACTTTGAACTGGGGAATCGCCATAACCTAGAGCGTATTCTTGTTATGAATGAAGATGGCTCGATGAATGAAAAGGCAGGCAAATATCAAGGACTAGACCGTTTCGAATGCCGTAAGCAAATTGTTAAGGACCTGCAAGAACAAGGCGTTCTTTTCAAAATCGAGGAGCATATGCATTCTGTTGGTCACTCTGAACGCAGCGGCGCCGTTGTTGAACCATATCTGTCAACCCAATGGTTTGTTAAAATGCAGCCACTCGCAGACGAAGCAATTGCTCTGCAAGAGAAAGAAAACAAAGTAAATTTTGTTCCAGACCGTTTTGAAAAAACATACCTCCGCTGGATGGAAAATATCCGCGACTGGTGTATCTCCAGACAGCTTTGGTGGGGCCATCGTATCCCTGCTTGGTATCATAAAGAAACTGGTGAAGTTTACGTTGGAACGGAAGCACCTGCTGATGCTGAAAACTGGGAACAGGATAAAGACGTATTAGATACATGGTTCAGCTCCGCATTATGGCCGTTCTCGACAATGGGCTGGCCGAACAAAGAAGCGGCTGATTTTAAGCGTTACTTCCCAACAGATGCATTAGTAACTGGTTACGACATCATCTTCTTCTGGGTTTCACGGATGATTTTCCAAAGCATCGAGTTCACTGGTGACCGTCCATTTAAAGATGTACTCATTCATGGTCTCGTTCGTGACGAGCAAGGACGTAAGATGAGTAAATCACTTGGTAATGGTGTCGACCCAATGGATGTTATTGAAAAATACGGTGCCGATGCATTACGTTACTTCCTATCAACGGGCAGTTCACCTGGTCAGGATTTACGTTTCAGCTTTGAAAAAGTGGAATCGACTTGGAACTTTGCTAATAAAATTTGGAATGCATCGCGTTTTGCGTTAATGAATATGGATGGCTTAACATATGAAGAAATTGATTTCAGCGGAGAAAAATCAGTTGCAGATAAGTGGATTTTAACTCGCTTAAATGAAACAATTGAGCATGTGACAAGACTTTCAGAGCGCTATGAATTTGGTGAAGTGGGTCGTGCACTCTATAACTTTATCTGGGATGACTTCTGTGATTGGTACATCGAAATGGCGAAGCTTCCATTATACGGTGAAGATGAAGCAGCTAAGAAAACAACTCGTTCGATCCTGGCATATGTATTAGACAACACGATGCGTTTGTTACATCCATTCATGCCATTTATCACCGAGGAAATTTGGCAGAACCTTCCGCATGCTGGTGAATCGATTACAACGGCAGCATGGCCAGTTGTAAAACCAGAACTAACAGACGACCAGGCTGCTCAAGAAATGAAGCTGCTTGTCGAAATGATTCGCTCTGTACGTAATATTCGTGCTGAAGTAAATACACCATTAAGCAAGAAGATTAAAATGATTGTAAAAGCAAAAGATGAATCCGTTCTGAAAGCAGTGGAAAGCAACCGCAGCTATATTGAACGCTTCTGTAATCCAGAAGAATTGCAAATCGGCGTAGATATCGAAGTACCTGAAAAAGCAATGACAGCTGTTGTTACAGGCTTAGAAATCATTTTACCTCTTGAAGGACTTATTAATATTGACGAAGAAATCGCTCGTCTGAATAAAGAATTAGACCGCTTAAATAAAGAAGTGGATCGCGTTCAAAAGAAACTAAGCAACGAAGGCTTTATGAAAAAAGCACCTGAGAGTGTTGTCGCCGAGGAACGTGCGAAAGAAAAAGATTATCTAGAAAAAAGAGACACCGTCGAAGCTCGTATCAAAGAGTTAAGAGGATAACAAGTTGTGCGAGACGAATTCCATATGGGTTCGTCTCGCTTACATAAAAGGGGTGTACCAAAATTGTTTACTACTTATCAAGAAGCCCTCGATTGGATTCATGGGAGACTTCGACTAGGAATTAAACCCGGCTTAGCACGGATGGAATGGATGATGGACAGGCTAGGGTCCCCCGAAAAGAAAATTAAGGCTGTTCATGTGGGCGGGACGAATGGAAAAGGATCCACCGTTACTTTCCTACGTTCGATTCTCCAAGCAGGAGGATATACAGTCGGGACCTTTACCTCACCTTATATCGAACAATTTAATGAGCGAATCAGTGTGAATGGAAAACCAATTAGTGATGAGGAAATATTAGAGTTGACCAATGTGATTAAACCTCTCGCAGATGAATTAGAAGGAACGGAGTTAGGTGGTCCAACGGAGTTCGAAGTGATCACGGCGATGGCCTTTTACTATTTCGCGAACACAAGTCAAATCGATATAGTCATTTTTGAAGTCGGATTAGGCGGGCGCTTTGATTCCACCAATATCATTCAACCGTTAGCATCAATTATAACGAACATTGGCTTAGACCATACAGCTATCCTTGGTGACACCTATGAAGAAATTGCCTTTGAAAAAGCTGGGATTATTAAGAAGGATACTCCAATCTTTACGGCTGTTAAACATCCAGGTGCCTTAAAGGTAATTGAGGGAATGGCAGAAAAGAGGTCTGCACCAATTTATCGATTAAATCAAGAATTTCAGATTTCTGGGCATGAATCGATTGCCAAAGGTGAAGTATTTTCAATAAAATCAAAATCACTATCTTATGAGGGACTTGAGATCAGTATGATTGGCCAGCACCAAACGGAAAATGCATCATTAGCTGTTCTAGCGGCTGACTATTTAAAACAAGCAGGCTTTAAAGTAACGGAACAATCTATTCGAAAAGGGTTAACAGAAGCTTACTGGCCAGGAAGGTTCGAAGTTCTGTCAGAAAATCCATTGGTTATTATTGATGGAGCGCATAATCAGGAAGGAATTACGGCTTTAGTCCATGAACTATCAAGCAGATATAAAGATCGAAACATTCATATTGTTTTTGCTGCTTTAAGAGATAAGAAGCTAGATGAGATGATTGGAATGCTAGACAGTATTGCAAATCAAATTACTTTTGTTAGCTTTGATTTTCCTCGCGCCGCTAAAGCGGAAGAATTATTACAAATTAGCAACTTAGGGACCAAGCTGGCAGTGGATGATTGGTCATCGTTTCTCCAAGAAGAAATAAAAGCCTTGAAACAAAATGAGATGTTAGTTGTTACAGGTTCCCTCTATTTTATTTCAGAAGCAAAACCTTCTATAAGCAAAAATTTATAAAAAAATGGTGTCCAATAAATGATGGACACCACTTTTTTAATTATATTTCACAATTGGTGTTACCTTTTCATCCCAGTTTAAAAATTGGTCTGTGACCTCAATCGTGGAATCGCCGTTTGCAATTGTTCCAAGGGAGCATTTTTCATTGAATTTTACACTATCAATGCTATCAGAATAGATTGGATACGATGAAAGGCCAGCCGCTCCTGTTACCGTTCCTTTTATACAGATTTTAGCGGACGTATCAAAGTGCGAAAAATCCATATTTGAAAAGTCTGCATTACCAATAACATAAATCGATGAATGCTCCAAGTCTTTAAACTTGTCCTGTTGTTCCCCAAACTTAACATTACCAAGTACGACAATCGTTGAATTATGAATACCTTGGTTAATGGTTTCGAAAGTTGCATTCCCCTTAACCAATATGTTTGTGTTATTAAGTCCATTAATTTGTTTATTAAATTCAGTGTCACCTGTGATATACAGGGTAGAACCTTCTATACCTTTATTAATGACTTGATCGAAAGTCACACCCTTTTCAAAAACCAGGTTAGAGTTTAGGATCTGTGAAGGCTTTGTTACAGACACTGGGTTATTAAATTGACAATTAAGGCTGGAGTATTTTTCATTTCCATTACCATTTGTATCTGAAATACCTGATGTACAAACAGCTAAGCCAGTTGGTTTGGGAATAAGTGTTTCATAATCAAATCGATATAATGGGATCGGTTTAACCTTTAAACCGGCACGGTCAATTGAAAAAGTGAATACAAATTTGGCTGTTAATTGCTTTTGTGGATTAGTACCAACGTATCCTAAGCTTTTATAAGTAAGTTCCAACTGTTCCTTCGGTTCTAGTAGATTATTATTACAAGTAGTACAAGTTATAACGGAAGTGGATTTATCAATTTTAAAATAACTATTGGTCCCTGTATTAACAGTCTTCTGAATAATAGTTGCGTTCAATGGAGAGAGGATCGATCCATTATAGGCGTCGATTAACTTTTGTGCCAACTGATCCTCGTATTTTTCAATATCTGTATCCAAAATGGTTTTCTTGGTTTGATAATCTGTTTCAATAAGTGACTTAATTTCAGATCTTTTTAATGAAATCTGTTCATGGAAAAAATCACCTAGTTTAGCCTGATAATACTGAACACCCATTTCTGCAACATCGACTGTTTGGACTGTTTTTTCCGATTTATAAACTTGTTTGGCATTGTTAAGGGTAGCCCCCATAACAGCTAATCCTAGGATGGAAAGGACAGTTATGGTCATTAAGACAATCACAAGGGACATTCCTTGCTCATTCTTTTTTAAACAATCCACTTAAAAAATCCCTCTTTCATAATCGATTTATTATGGTCTTAACTTCATAAGTCTCACTTGGATGTTTTTTGTTCTTAATTACTATTTTGATGTAGAGAGGGCGTGTGGTACTGACTAGTGTATTTTTGTTAATGAGTGTATCGCTCCCACTACTATAATCATATAACGAGTATTCAAAATGATCGTTTGAATATTGAAATGATCTCGAAGTACCTGCCTGATCTTTACCCGACATTGTAATGGCAGTAGCAGAAGGGTTTTGGTCCATCATAATAGTATAGTTGTAGCCTGATTCATGTAACTTAGTGATACTTGTAACCATTAGATTGGCTTCCTGCTGCATGGAGATGGTTTTATTTGCTTTATTCGAATAATCAATTCCTCCAAAAAATACACTGGAGACGGTTACGATTACAATGGAGAGTATGGTAACGGCGGCTAAGACCTCAATTAATGTGATCCCGTCCTCCTTAGTAAGTTTCGTCATTTGAGTACCTTTCCTCCTGTTAGAGTTCAAAATACGAGAATGTCTCCGTCAATGGATTCGTTAAAGGCCCAGCTAGTGGATTGGGAAGTACTTTTGATTTCTCTACTATCTGAACTTGAAGCTTATATAAAGGAGATGTTAGGTCGTTAACCGATTTTGTATCAACGAAAACTAAAACCTGGTAATTTGTATTAGTCAAACTCAATTGCAGAACACCTGAGCCGGATAGATAGATGTCCTTATTCAGATTTATTTTAGGAAAAGACGTTTTTGATAAAGTTTGTGGCCCCGTCTTACCTTGCAGCATGATAAGAATATTTTTTAATTCCAAATTCATACTGGGATTTACTTTAAATGATTCTTGGGTTTCTCTTGCTAGATCAGTTGCTTTTAATTTATTTGAGGAAATGGAATTATATTGAAATGAATTAGTAAAAAAGGTAATTGTTGTAATTAAGATAATTGACAAAATTACAATTGAGGCTAAAAGTTCAACTAAAGTCATACCTTTTTGGTTAGTTATATACTTTTTCAATTTATCACCTGCAATTTTATGGGGAAAAAGGAGGATATAATTTTTTATGACAAAAATTTCCCGCCTTCTTTTAAAATACTTAATAGTATTATACAATATTTCATAGGCGATTTTTGTCTAATTTTCGTAAAAAAGCAAGAAAATGTTAGGTATTTTGTCATAAAATATTGTTTCATAGGATAATAGTCCGCAATAGAGAGGAAGTTTGGAATGCTGTCACTTATATGGGCCTTTGGTGCTACGTTAATCTTATTGTTAATTCTTACTTTATTACGAGTTGGATTCTCTTTCAAAGGGAAGCTAATTGTCGCTTTAACTGGGTATGTGCTGGCCCTAGCAGGATTGGCAGCTGTTTCTTCCTTTCCACTGTGGCAAACAGGGTTAATCGTAGTGTTACTAGTTTTGGCTGCAGCCTATGTAATGGACACCCGGTTTGCGGCCTTGATCTATAACCAAGGAATGGATTCCTTCGCATTGCAGACCCAGGAAGAAATGGAAGAGGATATTTTCCATCATAAAAAAGAAAAACAATTGGAATTAGAATTACTGGATTTAAACACAGATGGTGATGAATTAGCTCCGTTAATAACTCTAGAAGGCACGGAAGAGCCTGCCTTTCAAGAGCTGCCTCAAGACAATTTAGAGGCAGAAGCTTTTTTACCAGAACCAGAGTATCTTTCACAAGAGACAGATGATTTTCTAATCGATTCGGACCCTGTTCTAGATGATGGAAAAACAGAAATCATCGAAGAGAAAAAAACGGAAGAAGGTTATTTAGCTGATATCGAAAGCTTACTATTCGAAGAATCGGATGATAACGATCATTCTGAGGATGAAGGATGGCTTGAAGAAATGAACGATTTTGAGATTCTATCTAATGGAGAAGACGTTGTTGAAGAGACAAAAGATGAGAACCTCCTCGAAGAATTGTTCCTTGCAACCGAAGAAGCTGCAGCTGGAACGGAAGAACTCAAAAAAGATCGCAATATGGAGAGGGAAGTCAAATTACAAAAGTAGTTTGATGAATTGGGGGCTAGTAAATGAAGAAAAACACTCAGTTTATAAAATTATTTATTGTACTCATTTTTAGTACAACATTTATCTTTAGTACCTCTCATTTTGGAGCAAAAGCATATGAAAAAATGTCTAATCTGGATGGGAAATACTCCGATGGAACCCAAATTGGTACGATCGATATCACAGGGAAAACAGCTGCAGAAGCAGCTAGTTTACTGGAAAAACAGTACCTTGATTGGCTGAAAAATACGAAATTCACCTTGCAATATAGTGAAAAGAGCGTTGCGTTTGACCTAAACGTTTTTTACCTCGATAAACAAACAACGATCGAATCAATCAAGGATGGACAGTCCAATGCTGTTTTTATTTCACTTGATCTTACACAGCTTGAGGACCAAGTTAGTATGCTATTTCCAGAGATTAATAGTAAAGAAATAGATTTTACAAAACTGAAAGCAAGTTTACAATCGTCAGCATCTATGCTTCAGTCCGGCGACCGAACGTTTAATCTGACAAAGGATTTCATGCTGGTAAACTCAGTTGATGAAAATTTTGTGATTAATGAAGCCGTGCTTACATTAAGGGAGATTCCTAATGGGCTTCCAGCTTTCATTGAGAAAAATCCACAGATAAAAATTGACCAAGGAGCAACCTTCTCAGTTCTTGACCTTGCGAAGAGTCAGAAAATAACCGACTCATCTTTATTAAGTGTGCTTGGAACTGGGATTTATCAAGCAGTACTACCTTCCAACTTTACGATTGTGGACAGAAATATTAGCAATTCACTTCCTGGTTATGCGGGCTTAGGATTTGAAGCGCGCGTCAGTCTGGATAAAAACATGAATTTAATCATAACAAATCCTAATAAAACCAGCTATACACTAGAACTAGCTTTAAAAGATAATAGATTGACTGTGAGTTTAAAGGGAGAAAAGCTCCTTTACAGCTACAGAATCAGCAAAAAAGACGAGCAGAAAATAGAACCGAAGACTATTGTACAATATAGTCCCTTGTTAACAACGGGCAATACAATCGTTAAAGCTGCAGGTGCTGATGGCCTGTTCGTGAAGGTTAATCGTGAGGTTTACCAGGATGACCAGCTTTTAAAAACGGAACCTATTTCTGAGGATTATTATTCGCCATCCTATCGAATTGAGATTCATGCCTTAACCGGCACATCTCAGGGTACAACGACGGCCGGAACAACCGCCGGAATTCAAACAACAACTAGTACGACAACAACTGCCACTCCTTCAACTGTAACTATTCCTGATGGAAGTCAAACTACTTCAACATCTGGGACAACACAACAAGATTCCAATGTTAATGACCTTTGGGGGAAACCGAATGAACAGCCAAAATAAGGTTGATAACAATAGAAAGCAATCAAGGAAACGTCTAGGGGAATTGTTGATTGAACAAGGACTTATTTCAAAGGAACAACTTGCTTCGACCTTAGATGACAAAGGGTCCAGTCAGAAGCTTGGCGAGGCCTTGCTCCAAAAAGGATATATCACGGACCAGCAATTAGCTGAGGTGTTAGAAAATCAGCTGGGGATTCCTCATATCAATCTTGTTCAATACCCTTTTGAAACGAGTCTTTTCTCTTTAATATCTAAGGATATGGCGAAAAGGAATTTGATTGTTCCGCTAAAAAAAGAGGGGAACAAGCTGTTTGTGGCAATGGTCAATCCGATGGACTTCATTGTCATGGATGATTTACGTCTTGCCACTGGATTCCAGATTGAGGCAGGGATCGCAACGAAAGAGGAAATCCTCCGCACCATCAACAAGTATTATGAAGAAGATGATGGATTCGAGGAACTTTTTGATGACCTAGCGGCAAATGAGCGGGCCAGGGATGAAGATGTGACCAACCAAGATTCACCGATTGTTCGGTTGGTTAATCAGCTACTAACGAATGCCGTTATTCAAAAAGCCAGCGATATTCATATCGACCCTCAAGAAACAAAAATCGTGATCCGCTATCGTGTCGATGGTGTGCTTAGAGTAGAACGGACTTTGCCCCGTCACATGCAAAGCGTATTGACAGCGAGAATTAAAATTATGTCCAATCTAGATATTACCGAACACCGGATACCTCAAGATGGCCGGATTAAATTACATCTTGATTTTTATCCGATTGATTTGCGGGTATCTACGTTGCCCACAGTTTATGGCGAAAAAATCGTTATGCGTTTATTAGACATGGGTGCCGCTCTAAATGATTTAAATAAAATTGGCTTTAATGCCCTTAATTTTAAACGGTTTAATTCGTTAATTGAACAGCCAACCGGAATTGTATTGATAACTGGGCCAACTGGTTCTGGGAAATCCTCTACCCTTTATGCGGCGCTCAATCAATTAAACAGCGAAGAGGTCAATATCATTACAATTGAGGATCCAGTTGAATATCAATTGGAAGGGATTAATCAAATCCAGGTTAATCCTAATGTTGGGATGACATTTGCTGCAGGACTGCGATCGATACTCCGGCAGGATCCAAATATTATCATGGTTGGGGAGATTCGTGATAAAGAGACCGCGGAAATTGCCATACGTGCTTCCTTAACGGGGCATTTAGTTTTAAGTACTCTTCATACTAACGATTCTCTCGGAACCATTACCCGTTTGAATGATATGGGAGTGGAGCCGTTTATGATTGCCTCATCTGTCAGTGGCATTGTTGCCCAGCGCCTTGTACGTAGAGTTTGCCGCGATTGTGCACAGGCACAGGAACCTTCTTTAAGAGAAAAGGAAATCTTCGCTAGACGTGGTTTGAAGATTGAAAAAATCATTAGAGGAAAAGGCTGCCCTTCTTGTAATATGACAGGTTACAAAGGAAGGATTGCCCTTCTTGAGGTACTCGTCATTGACGATATCATGCGCAGAATCATCATGAATGATAATTCGTTTCAAAAATTAAAAGAACAAGCGATTAAAAATAAAACTATCTTTCTTATTGACGATGGGTTATTAAAAGTGAAACAAGGTCTGACAACAACAGAAGAAGTACTACGTGTTGCCATTCTAGAGTAGGAGTATAAGACATGACTGAGAGAATTGATAATATTCTTAGGGCCGCAATTGAATTTAAAGCATCTGATATTCACTTAACCGTGGGGGTACCGCCGATTTTCCGTATTAACGGAGATATTAAACGCTACGGGAAAGAGATGCTCTTACCACCTGATACCGAGGCAATAGCCAAACAAATTATTCCGGAAAACCTCTGGAATCAATTTAAAGAAAAAGGGGAGCTTGATTTTTCCTATGGGATCCCAGGTGTATCCCGCTTCCGTGTGAATGCTTATCATCAACGGGAAAGTGTCTCTCTTGCACTAAGGGTAGTAGCATCAAAAACGCCAACGCTTGAAGACTTAGACTTGCCGGAAATCATCCCGAGGCTTGTTGAAAAACCACAAGGACTCATTCTCGTGACCGGACCAACAGGAAGCGGAAAATCAACAACGCTTGCTTCGATGATTGATTATATGAACCGAACGATGCGAAAACATATCATTACCTTGGAAGACCCGATTGAATATCTTCATAAACACGGAAATTCTATAATTGATCAGCGTGAAGTAGGCTTTGATACGCAAAATTATGCTAGTGGTTTAAAAGCGGCCCTTCGTCAAGACCCTGATGTCATCCTTGTAGGGGAGATGCGTGACTTAGAAACGATTGGGATTGCGATTACTGCGGCTGAAACAGGCCACCTTGTTTTCGGCACGCTTCATACTTCGAGTGCACCAGCAACGATTAACCGTATCATAGATGTCTTTCCGCCGGCACAGCAGCCGCAGATTCGTGTCCAGCTCGCTTCGGTATTGGTTGGGGTTATTTCCCAACGCCTTTTCCCTACTGTTGATAAAAAGGGACGTAGAGCAGCCACAGAGATATTAGTCAATAATCCAGCGATAGCCAACTTGATTCGTAATGAGAAAATCCACCAAATTCAGAGTACGATGCAAACTTCTCGAGCCCAAGGGATGCACACACTAGAAATGAGTATTCGAGAGTTGCTTGAACGCAACGTCATTCAGAAAGAAGCAGCAACCAAATATCTACAAGAAAAGATGATGATGGATGCCTAGGTTTAAATATTCCGGACGAGATAAACGTGGGAAGAAGCAAGGGGTTATTACTGCGGCTTCTCGCCGTGAGGCAATGGTAAAGCTAAAGGATGATGGGGTTCGGGTTGTTGAAATGACAGAAGTCCCGGAGACCTTGATGACAATGGAATTGACTTTTGGAAATCCCGTCAAAATGCAGGATTTTGTCATTTATTTACGGCAATTTGCGACCCTGCTAAAGGCAGGAATCACAATTGTAGAAGCCACAGCGGTTCTCGCGGCCCAAACAGAAAGTAAGGGCCTTAAGCGTGCACTCCTAGATGTCGAACAGGAACTCCGCGAAGGAAATCCTTTTTCCGAGGCTGTTTCAAAGCATCCCAAAATCTTTAATTCTATGTTTGTCAATATGGTTAAGGCAGGGGAAGTCAGTGGTAATATGGATGGAACGCTGGAGCGATTGGCTGAGGATTTTGAAAAACAGCACCATACAAGGGAAAAAGTGAAATCAGCTCTTACTTATCCATTAGCTATTGGTATTATTGCTATATTAGCTGTCATCTTTTTACTGGTTGGGGTGGTTCCCAAATTTGTAACAATGTTTTACGATATGGATCTTGAGCTTCCGGCGATTACCAAATTTGTTTTATCCGTAAGTGAATTTATGCAATCCTTTTGGTGGCTGGTTGCGATTCTTTTTGTTGCTATCTATGTATTTTTCATGTTCATGAAAAAAAATAAACAGGCCAAATACTATTTGGATCTTGTAACTTTAAAAATGCCTTTATTTGGGAAAATGATGCAAAAGGCACAGTTAGCAAGAATGATGAGAACACTTAGTACTTTATTCTCGAGTTCAGTGCCGATTCTACAAGCAATGTCGATTGTTGAAAAGGTCGTTGAAAATGAAGTAATTTCAAAGGTTATTCGTGAATCCCGTGATTCGCTTGAAAAAGGAAGATCAATGACAGAGCCAATGATTGCCCACTGGGCTTTTCCTCCATTAGTCACACAAATGATTACGATTGGAGAGGGGACAGGGGCTTTAGATGCGATGTTGTCAAAAATTGCGGAATTTTATGAAAAAGAAGTAGAAGCAGGCACAGACCGACTAAAATCCTTAATAGAGCCGATCATGATTGTCTTTTTGGCTGGGGTGGTTGGGGTAATAGTCTTGTCGATTATGATGCCAATGTTCTCAATGTACGACCAGATGAGCTAATAAATTACATTTTTATTACAATTATCTATTAAATGTTACAAAAAAACCATATTTGTGACAAAAAATGATAAAAAAATCTTTTCCAATGATGTCATTTATTGTATACTCATAGAGAAATAATACTAGGTTCATAGAACCAGAAGGAGTGGGGAAATGGTACAAGCTTTAAAAGCAAAAATGAAAGAACAAAAAGGTTTTACTTTAATTGAATTACTTGCAGTAATCGTTATTTTGGGGATTATTGCAGCAATTGCAATTCCTGCGATTGGAAATGTCATTAATAAGTCAAAGGAAAAAGCTGAGGTGCAGGATGCCCTATTAATAATTAATGCAGCAAAGTTATTTGTCGCAGATAAACAACCAACAGATGATATATTACTAACTATTGATGGAAATACAAAAGTAGATGATGCAACGGTTACTACAGTTGATAGTTTAGATGCGTATATTGATCGTGTAAAGGATGAAGGTTTCCAAGTAAAAGTTACTCAAGATACTGCAGATGATGGTACAATTAAATACTCTTATTCAATTACAAATCATGATGCTGTACCAGTTGTAGATTCCAGTAAAGCAACAAAGGCTGCTGGCTATGTTACAGAGAAAAAGTTATCAGAATATAAAAAATGATAATTTTTATATTATTTATTTACGGTTTACTTTTTGGCTCCTTTTTCAATGTAGTCGGCCTAAGAGTCCCATTAAAGCAATCAATTGTCACACCAAGATCTGCATGTCCAACCTGTGGACATCAGTTAACACCATTTGAACTAATTCCGGTTTTATCATATCTGCTTCAAAAAGGGAAATGCCGCGGCTGTCAGTCGCGGATTTCTCCTGTCTATCCGACTTTTGAACTATTAACCGGAATCCTCTTTGCCTTAACGCCATACGTAATTGGATGGTCTGGAGAACTAATCGTTGCCTTGACGTTCATCTCAATGTTTATGATTATCACTGTGTCCGATATTCATTATATGATCATCCCTGATAAAATTTTGCTTTGGTTTGCAGGGATTTTTTTATTGGAACGGTTTATTTGGCCGTTAACCCCATGGTGGGACAGCCTATTAGGTGCAGTTACCGGATTTCTCCTTCTGCTCATCATTGCTGTTGGCAGTAAGGGTGGAATGGGCTTTGGTGATGTGAAGCTGTATGCCCTAATTGGTTTCGTTGTAGGATTTAAGATGGTATTATTATCTTTCTTCCTGGCAACATTATTTGGCGCAGTGATTGGCGGCTTGGCACTTTTGTTTAGAATCGTAAAAAGACGACAGCCAATACCATTTGGTCCGTTTATTGCGGCTGGGACATTGACAGCTTATTTTTGGGGTACGGATCTTATTAACTTATACTTTAAAATCCTTTATTAAGGATATTTTACTAAGGGGTTTATAAATATGGCATTTTCCCTCTTTTCAACTAAAAACAGAATAATCAATCTGGTGATAAATGACCATTCGATTCGTATTTTGGAATTAAAACAAGAGAATCCGCCGACACCACAAAGATGGTTAGAACGCTTCTTACCGCCTGGAATTATCACTGACGGGAAAATTGTCGATTTCGATTCTCTTTCAAGCATCCTCGAAGAATGTATTGATGATTGGAAGATTCGCAGGCGGACTATTCGTTTTATCGTTCCAGATCCACTTGTGATTATCCGAAAGGTTACGATACCAGCCGATGTTCAAGATGATGAAATCAAGGGTTATCTATATTTAGAGCTCGGCTCCAGTATCCATTTACCATTTGAAGAACCAGTCTTTGACTATTACTCACTAACTGATAATGGAAAGACGAAGGAATTGCTTTTATTTGCAGCACCGGAACAAAATGTAATGGATTATGTAGACCTGCTTAATCGCTTAAAATTGAATCCAGTCGCAGCAGATATTTCCCCGCTTTCCCTATACCGGTTGTATCATAAATTAGACCGAGCAGTTGTGGATGAAGTTTTGTTTACGATTCAGTTCGATTTAACGAGTGTAAATTTATGTATTTTTGATGAAACCGTTCCGTTAGTGATGCGCCATTTCTCGTTGCCGTTTGCTATCGATCAATGGGAAATATCTCGAGATACATTAGGCTTAATGGTTTGTAAGTTTACCGGAGAACCTGAAGAATTGGTCGTTCAATTTGAAGATATTTTTAAAGAAATTAATAAGTTATTAGATTTTTACCGTTATTCACAAAGTAATAATGAAAAACAGGATATTACTAAGTTTCTATTAAATGGGGACCATCCAATGGTGATGGCCATTTTTGATGAGATGAAAGAAAGATATGATATTCCTGTTGATATAATTACGATTGAAAATGAAACGAAGAGCAAACATATGAGCATACCGTCAAATCTTTTCTTACCTTTAGGTCTTGCTTTAAAAGAGGTGCAATAATGCTAGTAGAAATTAATCTGCTCCCTCAAAAAGAACCTAAAAAATTTAATATTATTTATTTATCGGCCATTGTGGCTGTGCTTATCTTGATCGGTGGGGTCTATTTTTGGCAGATTAATTCCGTCAAAAGTGATGTGGCTTCAGTAGATCAGCGTATTGCCGCGACAAATAAAATTACGGAAACCACTGAAAAAAATGCCACCCACAATGAAACAACCAACTCGGCAAGCTTATTAAAGGCAGCGGTTGAATGGGCAGATGATTACCCGATTCAAACGGTCCCAGTGATGAGACATCTAACTGCACTTTTACCAGAACGCGGATTTATTCAATCCTTTGCGTATACCGAGGCAGGCATTGTAACAATTAGTGTTCAATTCGATAGTTCTCGTGAAGCGGCATATTTTTTAGAAAGTTTAAAAGACTCTGACTGGATTGAAGATGTGAGTCTTACTTCCTTAACGGCAAATGAAACAGAGGAAGCTGCTAATACTGCCACGCAGTCAACCGGACAAACTCACGGCAGCAGCAACTACGGGAACGGCCGCTGGTACAACAACAAACACAGCAGCTTCTGCCCAAGCCGCTACAAATGGCCAAAGTGCTGCTACTGCAGGGCAAACGGGTCAAACAAGTACAACAACAACTAATTCAAACACGACAAATACAGGCGTTGTATCCAATGGAACTACAACAACTAAGCCTGCTAATAATAATATTGTGCCAAGATATGTTGGACAATTTGAAATTAAGTTTAATAAAGACGTGATCAAAAACAAGAGTAAGACAGGGGAAGGAGTGACGGCATCATGAAGCTCCGCCTTTTGAAAATAGATAAAATCATCATGGGTGCTGGTGTCCTATTAATCATGATCGTCATTGTTTATTCTCAGTTCTTCTCGCTAAGCCCATTAAAGTCAGATTTATCTATAAAAGAACAATCCCTAGAGACAGAGCAAAAGCTTTTAGACACCATTACACAGAAAAATACAGAAACGGCTAATACGGAATCGGAAGATACTTCCGAGCTTCAGAAGAAGGTACCTGTTGAGCCTCTTCAAGAACAATTTATTCTTGATTTAGAAAAGGCAGAAAATGTCTCGAATAGTGAAATAAAATCGATGAGTTTCTCTAAAGACGCGGATGTTACGGTTGCCACCGATCAAACAAACGCGCAAACTGGAGCAACAGGTCAAACCACTGCACAAACGACAACAACCAATCAATCTGACACTGCGGCTACTCAGAGTACAACCAGTACAACAACAACGGATCAATCAGGAACCCAGCAACAAGCTGCTACTCCTTACAGCGGGTTAAAAAAATTAACGGTTCAGCTGTCAGTAGAGTCAGCAACCTATCAGAATTTGGAGAAATTCATTCAAACAATTGAATCTCTTCCAAGGATTGTCTCAGTTGAAGCGATCAATTATACAGGTGATAAAGAGGTTACTAGTCTTCAAACAGAGACTCAGCCGTTAACCTATTCGCTCACAGTTTCGACTTTTTATATGCCTAGTTTGACCGATTTACAAGCAGATCTTCCAAAAATGGATACACCTGCACCAGCAGGTAAAGAGAACCCCTTAAGCCAATTTCCGGCTGCCGCGACAACTCAACCATAGTATGTACGATGGCGAACTACCAAACAATTTGACGAAAGACTACCATAACAAGACGACAAAAGTCTTGTTATTTTTTTTTACCCTTATGTTAGGATGAAACCAATGACCCTTCGGAAGAGAGAGGAGTACAAGCAGTGGACAAGCCTAACAAAGGCAATACAATCAAGATAAAATTAAATGGCGAGACCAAAAATTTTGAGGAAGAACCAAAGCAAATCGACCTCGAACGAAACATCGAACCTATTCCAAGAGTGATAGAAATAGATTCGAATAAACTAGAAAATGATGTATTCTTAGAAACAGCCGCAGCCCAGGAATCGGTCGATGAAAGCTTTGACTGGATCATTCCGGAAACCTCCGATCAAGATATAGAGGAACTTTCGATTGCAGGCAATAAAAAAACAAAAAAGCCCAGCCTCCCCAAAATAGCATCCTTTTCAACCAATTCAATCAAGAAGAAAAAGGATCGTAACATTGTCACTATTATCACCTCAGCTGCTTTTGCCATCCTAATAGGTACAACAATTGGTTTTGTTATGTTGAAATTAGTGATCACAGGACCAACGGAAAAGGCGGGAACTGCAACGGTCCCAACAGTTGCTAAAGAAACTGGAAATACGACAGTCAACCAAACTGTAGAAAAAGCCTCAAGCGCTATTACTATGGATAAATTGACAACCTATGTGATCCAAGGGGGGGTATTCTCCTCGAAGGACGGTGCAAAGGAAACATCTACCGAGGTTACTTCCAAAGGTGTTCCAGCAAAGTTGGTTGAAATAAGTGGGAAGCAATATCTATTCCTTGGGGTAGCCGATTCCATTGAAACTGCTAAGTCACTTGGCAATCAATATAAAACAGATGGCGTCGGAGATGTCTTTGCCAAGCCGCTGTTACTAGATGAAAAACAAGTATCGGGTCTAAATGATAAAGAGAAAAGCTTCCTAAAGAATGTACCTTCTATCTATGAAACGTTATCCCTAGCAACCTCGACGGCTTTACTAAACGATGAGCTGTCCTCAGAATCGACTAAGGCGATTACAGGACTCGAGGCACAATTAAAGACGAGCGGCCTAAAGAATGAAAAGGTGAAGACGATAAAAACAGAATTAACTACCACGGCTGATAAGCTAAATACCTATCAAAAGTCCAACAGTAAAAAGAGCCTCAGTCAAGCTCAGCAGCATCTTTTAAACTTTTTAAGTGCCTATTATTCCTTGTAATTGACAATAGTTGATATTTTCCGGGAAATAAGTCGTACCAGCTGGTAGGGCTTTTTTCTTGATGTTAACTAAAAAAATGCATAATTTGACAATATTCTTCAAAATTTAATCATATTAAAATTGTTTGCTTCTAAAATTTCTGATAGGATTATCATGTATCTCCCTATAATATATGCCAAAAGGTCAGGTGATTAAATGCAAAACCTCATTTTAGCCTCTTCTTCTCCACGGCGGAAAGAACTTCTAGAAAATCTCCACTTATCATTTGCGGTCTCTAGCAGTGAAGTTGATGAAAGCTTTGATCCTGCACTCTCCCCAGACGAAGTAGTCATGGAGTTAGCCGAGCGTAAAGCACAAGTCGTTTTTCAAAAAAATCAAGACTCCTTTGTGATCGGCTCGGACACAGTTGTGGTTGCGGATAATCAAATCATAGGAAAGCCAGCTGACGAAGCAGAAGCGATTAGCACGTTAAAAAGGTTATCAGGACGGCAGCACGAGGTTTTTACGGGTGTTGCTATCGTGTCCCCAACAGGTACCAGCAAATTTTATGAAAGAACAGAAGTATGGTTTTGGGAGTTAACAGACGAAGACATTAACGCCTATGTGCAAAGCGGTGAACCGTTTGATAAAGCAGGGGCTTATGGAATACAGCAATTAGGCAGCATGCTTGTCAAAAAAATAAATGGAGACTATTTTGCGGTTGTCGGTCTGCCAGTCGCAAGGACTATAAGGGAATTGAAAAAGGCCGGCTACTCTTTGCCATAATAGAAAAAAGACTCCCACTAAAAAGGGAGGAAACTAAGTGTCAACAAATACCATGATGATTCGTGATTTTCCGCAGGATGAACGGCCAAGAGAGCGGTTTATTAACCATGGACCGCAAAGCTTATCGAACCATGAACTGGTAGCGATCCTGCTTCGAACCGGAACAAAAGATGAATCAGTCTTGCAGTTATCCAATCGCCTGTTAACGCATTTTGAAGGTTTGCGCATGTTAAAGGGTGCAACTTTAGAGGAAATGACGGAAATCAAAGGGATTGGTTCCGCTAAGGCGATTCAAATTCTCGCTGCGGTGGAAATTGGCAGACGGATTGCCAATCTTAATTACACGGATCGGTATGTGATCCGCTCACCGGAAGACGGAGCGAAGTATGTCATGAACGATATGCGCTTTTTAACCCAGGAACATTTCGTCTGCTTATTTTTAAATACGAAGAATCAAGTCATTCATAAACAGACTGTCTTTATCGGGAGCTTAAATGCCTCGATCGTGCACCCTAGGGAAGTTTTCCGCGAAGCCTTAAAGCGTTCCGCAGCATCCATTATTGCGCTGCATAACCATCCCAGCGGCGACCCTACTCCAAGCAAAGAAGACATTGATGTCACGAAGCGGCTGGTCGAGTGTGGAAAGATCATTGGCATCGATTTGCTGGATCATCTAATTATCGGTGAAAACAAGTTTGTGAGTTTAAAGGAAAAAGGATATTTATAACACTAGGATATTATTTGACGTTAGGATATAATATTGGGTATGATTTTTTAGGACTGTTTTTTTAAGTAATCATTTAAATAGTACGAAAAAAGACATGATAATTAAGGTGATTACCTGCCTATAGAATTTGTGCATTTCGTATCAGAAAGGGAGATACAACATTATGTTTGGAATTAGACCTAGAGATCTTGGAATTGACTTGGGAACGGCCAACACCCTCGTCTATGTAAAAGGAAAAGGCATTGTATTAAGAGAGCCTTCCGTTGTGGCCATGCAGACCGATACAAAAAGTATTGTCGCTGTAGGAAACGACGCGAAAAATATGATTGGACGGACCCCGGGGAACGTAGTGGCCATGCGGCCGATGAAGGATGGCGTCATTGCTGATTTCGAAACGACCGCTACCATGATGAAATACCATATTCGTCAAGCACAGAAAAGTAATAATCTTTTTTCCGGCAAGCCATATGTGATGGTTTGCGTACCATCAGGTATCACTGCGGTCGAAGAAAGAGCTGTTATTGATGCGACAAGACAAGCAGGGGCAAAGGATGCCTATACGATTGAAGAGCCATTTGCTGCAGCCATTGGCGCGAACCTGCCTGTTTGGGAGCCAACCGGCAGCATGGTTGTTGATATTGGTGGAGGTACGACGGAAGTAGCGATTATCTCCTTAGGAGGAATCGTAACGAGCCAATCTATTCGTGTGGCTGGTGATGAAATGGACGATTCCGTTATTTCTTATATTCGTAAAAACTATAATTTGATGATCGGGGAACGGACCGCTGAACAAATCAAAATGGAGATTGGGTCTGCTGGTATACCTGAAGGCGTCGATAATATGGAGATTCGCGGCCGTGATTTATTAACGGGTCTGCCAAAAACCATCGAAATTACCGCAAAAGAAATTGCGACCGCCTTAAATGATACCGTCTATGCGATCGTTGAAGCAGTTAAAAATACATTAGAAAAAACACCGCCTGAGCTTGCTGCTGATATTATGGACCGCGGCATTGTCTTAACTGGCGGAGGCGCGCTTCTTCGTAATTTGGACAGAGTAATTAGTGAAGAAACGAAAATGCCTGTCTTAATTGCTGAAAATCCGCTTGATTGCGTTGCGATTGGCACTGGAAAAGCGCTCGATCATATCCATCTGTTTAAAAACAAAGCAAGGGATTCACGTTAAGCAGAAACTTTTTAAGACTACTACTTTCTTATCTATATAGAAAAAAAGAGGTGTATAATCATGCCACAGTTCTTTATGAATAAACGACTGATTCTATTGCTTGTCAGCATTATTGTTCTCGTGGCATTGATTGGGTTTTCTTTAAGGGAGAGAAGCAAACTATCCTGGCCGGAGCAATTTATAAAAGATACAACCGGCTGGGTTCAATCCTTGGTTTCAAAGCCTACCAACTATGTTGCAGGCTTTTTTGAAAATCTCCAGGATCTTACCAATACATACGAAGAGAATAAAGAATTAAAATCACGGGTTGAAAATGTTGCCAGCCTTGAAGCACAGGTTCAAGAGCTGAAGAACGACAATAAAGAACTCCGTGATGTTCTCGGTGAAAAGAAGACCCTGAGAGATTATGAACCACTTCCAGCTACTGTGATTGGAAGAAATCCTGATCGTTGGCATGAAATGATTATAATCGACAAAGGTAAATTAAACGGTGTGAAGAAAAACATGGCAGTTGTCACAGCCAACGGCTTAATTGGAAAAGTAAAGAGTGTAACTCAATTTAGCTCAACCGTTCAGCTGTTGAGTTCGATGGATCCGAAGAATCGGATTTCGGCAATTGTGCAAGGAAAAACGAATGTATATGGATTGGTAGAAGGCTATGACAGTGAGAAAAAATTACTTCAGGTTAAAGCCATCCCTTCTGGTGCGAAAATTGAAAAAGGACAGACCGTCATCACCTCCGGGTTAGGAGATGTTTTTCCGAAAGGCTTAATGATCGGAAAAGTGGTTGAAATAAAACAAGATCAATATGGATTAAACCAAACGGCTTTGGTAAAACCAGGGGCTGATTTTTATGATATTAAAACAGTCATCGTCACGAAAAGAGTAATGGCTCAGTCGGTTACTACAGATTCAACATCAGGGAAGGAGACGGGATCGTGAAAAAATTCCTTCTTCCCCTTTTCTTTCTGTGTTTATTTATTTTAGAAAGCTTGTTTGTCCAATACGTTCCAACCAATCTTTTTGGTCAAAATAAAATCATTGCTCCTCACTTCCTTTTTGCTGCTTTGTTATTTCTGACTATCTTTGTAAGCAGAAAACAAGGAATTATTTATGCAGCGATCTTTGGGCTTTTGTTTGATATTGTTTATATTGAAATTATTGGAATTTATCTTTTCCTTTTTCCGTTTATTGCCTATCTGGCTTCTAAAATCCTGAATATCCTGCAAAATAATTTTTTTGTCGCCATCCTGATCACAATTGTAGGGATTGCGTTATTAGAAGTGGGCGTTTATGAATTGGACCATTTGATCCATGTGACCGACATGGATTTTATGAGCTATCTTCAGTTGCGGTTTTACCCAACACTTATCTTAAATGCGCTATTTGTGATCCTTGCGGGATATCCTATAAAAAGATTGTTCGAAAAACATATGGATGCAATAAGGGCTGAATAGTCAAATACTTTGTTTTCTTTTAAAAAAGGAGAATGGAGCCTTCGTGTCGAATTTGTATTAAATGTCTGTATTTTTTGATTTGGAATAGGTCTTAAGTGTGGCTATTCCTAAATTGTTTTCTTATTATGAGGTGAAAAATTCTCCATGAAAAAGCGGCAAAATGTTACAATAAAAGGTACGAAGGAAGGTCTTGTCCTTCATCTTGACGATACATGTTCCTATCAGGACCTAAAAAAGGAACTGGATGAAAAACTTTCGGCAAACTCGCGGATGCAGGATGAGCGCAATTTAATTTCGGTAAAAGTTAATGTCGGTAACCGCTATATTACCTTAGAGCAGCATGAAGAGTTAAAACAGCTCATTCTTCAAAAGAAGAACTTGGATGTCGATGATATCGTTTCGAATGTCATTACGCTGGAAGAAGCAAAACAGCTAAAGACTGAAAATGAGGTAAAGACTGTTTCGAAAATTATTCGTTCAGGGCAAGTTCTGGAAGCCCCTGGTGATTTATTATTAATTGGCGATGTTAACCCTGGTGGTACCGTTATCGCCGGTGGAAATATTTTTATAATGGGATCATTAAAAGGTGTTGCACATGCCGGCTGCTATGGCAACGATGAGGCTGTCATTGCAGCGTCTAGTATGAAACCATCGCAGCTGCGGATTAGTGATCAAATTAATCGCGCACCGGATCATGCAGAAAACAATGAACCGCGAGAAATGGAATGTGCTTACATAAATGAGGACCGGAAGATCATTGTTGATAGATTACAAGTTTTAGTTCATGTAAGGCCTAATTTAAACAGATTCGAAGGGGGACTTTAAGGTGGGAGAGGCAATCGTAATTACATCCGGTAAGGGCGGAGTGGGTAAAACCACTACTTCTGCTAATATCGGGACTTCTTTAGCCCTTCAAGGCAAAAAGGTATGCTTAGTTGATACAGACATCGGTCTTCGAAATTTGGATGTAGTCATGGGATTAGAAAACAGGATTATTTATGACCTGGTCGATGTGGTAGAAAAAAGATGTAAAATCCATCAAGCGTTGGTCAAAGATAAACGTTTTGACGGTTTATTATATTTACTTCCGGCGGCACAAACGGTGGATAAATCAGCCGTAAAACCGGAACAAATGAAAGAATTGATTCTCGAATTAAAGCAAGACTATGATTATATTATTATTGATTGCCCTGCCGGGATTGAACAGGGCTTTCAAAATGCGATTGCTGGTGCTGATAAAGCGATTGTCGTCACAACCCCTGAGGTATCGGCTGTTCGTGATGCCGACCGGATTATCGGTCTTTTAGAAAAACAAAAGAATATGGAAGCGCCGAAATTAGTTGTCAACCGGATCCGTAATCATATGATGAAGACAGGCGATATGCTCGATATTGATGAAATTACCCAGCATTTATCGATTGGATTAATTGGGATTGTCGCTGACGATGAAGAGGTCATCAAAGCCTCCAATCACGGTGAGCCGATTGCACTTAATCCAAATAGCAAGGCCTCCATTGCTTACCGGAATATCGCAAGAAGGATTCTTGGTGAATCGATTCCGCTTCAGCCGCTTGAGGAAGCTAATAAAAATGTCTTTACGAAAATTAAAAAGTTTTTTGGTGTCAGATAAATCGTTTAAATCCGCCTGTCCGCATAAATGTGGACAGGCTTTTGTCATACTCGTCCATCCTCGTACATAAACTTGTACAAAAAGCAGGAAAAGGGTTGATGGGTATGGCGCGGTCTACACCGGAAGAAATACGGCGGCGAATCGCCAAGAGAAAAAAAGAACAAGGTAGCAATGCAAATTCAACAAGTCCAGAACGCCAAATTGCTTGGCCGGGGGATGATGAACATTATGATTTTAAGTATACGAGTCCAAGTCCTTCCGACACCGGTGGCGGTGATGCCGGGCATCCTCTCTTTAAAAAAGAAGTCTTCTTTTTCAAAATCTTAGCTTCAGCACTTCTCTTCTTAGTGGTCGCAATTCTATTTCGTAATCATACAGCAAAACTCGAGCCGGCTCGGGATTTTGTCACAAGTCAAATGGACAAGGACTTTAAGTTTGCCGTCGTATCCAATTGGTACGAGGAAAAGTTTGGGAAACCATTAGCCCTCCTGCCTTTTACTGACGATAAAACGTCAGATAAAAAAAACGTGGCAGATAATCAAAATCTTTCTGTGCCGGCAATGGGGAAGATTCTTGAAAACTTCGAAAAAAATGGCCAGGGAATCATGATTGAAACAAGCAAGGGTGCTCCGGTTCAAGCAATTAATGATGGTCTAGTTACGTTTGCGGGTGTAAAAGAAGGGATTGGTAAAACCGTCATTATCCAGCACTCTGACAAATCAGAGACATGGTACGGTAATTTGGATGAAGTTAAAGTGAAGTTGTATGAGTATGTCGGCAAGAGAGATGTAGTTGGAACCGTATCTGCCTCTACAGGTGAGGATAAGACAAAAGGTAAATATTATTTTGCAATTAAAAAAGACGATAATTTTATCGATCCGATCCAGGTGATCCGATTTGAATAGGATGATTACTCTTCTAAGACTTGTTTCAATCCATCCGTTATTGTGGATTGTGATTGCCCTGTCGATTGCTACCGCACATTTTCTTGAAGTCGCGATGCTGCTTGGAATAATTTTTATACATGAGATGGGGCATGCTGCTGCGGCTTCTTTTTTTTCCTGGCGGATCAAAAAAATCTCCTTGCTTCCATTTGGCGGGGTAGCGGAAATGGATGAACATGGTAATCGTCCTTTAAAGGAAGAGACGATTGTTGTGCTTGCCGGGCCCCTGCAGCATGTCTGGATGGTTGGACTCGCGTATCTCTTGTTTTCACTCCAGCTGCTTCCGGAGGATTTATTTCATCTCTTTCTCAATTATAATGTGATGATTTTTGTTTTTAATCTATTCCCAGTTTGGCCGCTTGATGGGGGCAAGCTGGTATTTTTACTGCTCTCATTAAAAGATTCATTTCCACGAGCCCATCAGTTGACATTAATGGTTTCTCTCGTTTGTTTAAGCTTGTTTTCGGTGATGATTTTATTAACAGCGCCATTGCATTTGAATGTTTGGGTAGTAATCTTTTTCCTTTTTTTCTCGCTTTACCATGAATGGAAGCAGCGGCGCTATATCTTTATGAGATTTTTACTTGAGCGCTATTACGGGAAAAAGGCGACCCCAGACATCCTCAAGCCCATTCAGGCAAATGAAGAGGACTTGGTCATACATGTTCTCGAAAAATTTCAGCGCGGCTGCAAGCATCCCATTATCGTCGAGGCAGATGGACGGGAAACCGGAAAATTGGATGAGAACGAGCTCCTCCATGCCTATTTTTCCGAAAAACGGTTGACCGATAAAATCAGTGACCTTCTTTTTTCCTACTATTAGGGTATAATAATAAAAATGAGAGAAGCGCTTCGGATCACGAGCGCTTCTTCAGCGATTAAAGAAAGCTTGTAAAGTGAGGACGCTTCAATTGGAAAGATTAGTTGTGAACTATCAATCACGGGAAAAGCGATTTGCTTATCTGCGAGATAACCGTGTTGAAAATATTGTCATTGACCGACCGGAACATCGTTCGCTGGTCGGTAATATTTATTTAGGGACGGTTACAAAGGTGCTGCCAGGTATGAACGCTGCCTTCATAGATATCGGTGAGGAGAAAAATGCCTATTTGCACCGCAATGTTCTCCCGTCGTACGTTCAATCCAAGGATCAACAAAAGAACGTTACCTCCTTTGTTCATCAAGGCGAAAAAATGCTTGTACAGGTTGAGAAAGACGCGACAGGCACCAAAGGCCCAAAAGTCAAAGGAATCATCGAGATAGAGGGAAATCATCTAGTATATATGCCACAAGGACGGTATGTAGCGGTATCTAAAAAAATTGCCCATGAATCTAAGAAAATGACCTTGCGCAAAATCGGAACAAAGTTGAAAACGGAAGAAGAAGGGATGATCTTTCGGACATCAGGGATCTATAGTTCAGAAGAGGAAATCGCCGCTGAACTTCAAACTCTTAGAGAGAAGTATCAACAACTGTTACAAAAAGCGTCAGCCCAAAAAAAGCCTGGGATCATTTTTCAAAAGGACAGTTTTATTGAAATGATCATCACCCAAGCGGGCCGAATGAAGTCAGGTGAAATCATCGTTGACGATCTTTCTCTAAAAAATATTCTCGAATCGGTCAACGATCAGACTAAGCTTACCTATTACAACGGCAAAGAGAATATTTTTTCAAGCAGCAAAGTGGAGCATGAAATTGACCGAGCGTTAAAGCGGGTCGTTTGGCTTGATCATGGGGCTTACCTGATCTTTGATGAGACCGAAGCGCTCACGATTATCGATGTCAACACAGGGAAATTTTCCGGTAACATCGATTATGAGGAAACGGTCCTTAAAACCAATCAGCTTGCAGCAAAAGAAATCGTCAGACAGCTTCGTCTCCGTGATATTGGCGGAATTGTTTTGATTGATTTTATTGATATGCCCCGCGAACAGGACAAGCAAACCATTTTTAATACTGTGGAATCAGAATTAAATAAAGATGAAAGAAGAACAAAAATCATCGGGTTTACAGAACTTGGCATTCTTCAACTGACAAGGAAAAAGACGAAGGTTTCCTTATCAGAAGCGCTAAAGGTGAAATGTCCGGTCTGCGAGGGCACAGGCCGTATTCTTAGTCCGGAAACGGTTGCGTTCCGGCTTGAGCGCGAGCTGTTAGAGCACCGCAACTCCGATTTTGAGGCCATTCTGATTGAGACAACACCAGAGGTGAAGGAAGCGCTCCTCGGAACACATGAGGCCCACAAAGAGGTGTTAGAGGAACTTCTTCATCTGAAACTTTATTTTACGCTTCAGCCTGCTTTACCGCATTTTTATCAGTTAAAGCAGTTTGGTAATGCAGTTGAACTTTCGCAAAAGGAACGACTCTAACTTTTTGAAGTGCCCAAATGGCTATTGACACATTCAATTAATCTATGTTAGTATCTTAATGTTATGTTTGTAGCACCCGTGCTACAACCGCACAGTGCAGGTAGTAAGACTTTTGCATTTGCATAAGCGCCTGTATTTGGCGAGTCTGAGTTTATAAGGAGGTGCAGTTCATGTACGCAATTATCGAAACTGGCGGTAAGCAATTAAAAGTTGAAGAAGGCCAAGCTATCTACATTGAAAAATTAGATGTTGAAGCTGGTGAAACAGTTACTTTTGACAAGGTTCTTTTCGTTGGCGGTGAAACTGTAAAAGTTGGAAGTCCTGTTGTTGCAGGCGCTACTGTTACAGCTAAAGTTGAAAAACAAGGCCGTGCGAAGAAAATCATTGTTTTCAAGTACAAAGCGAAGAAAAACAACCGTAAGAAGCAAGGTCATCGTCAACCTTACACTAAAGTTGTCATCGAAAAAATCAACGCATAAGGTGTTGGAAAATAGATGATTAACATTACGATTTATCGTACTGAGTCCGGAACGATTCAATCATTCGAAATGAGCGGTCATGCTTTGTTCGCAGATCGCGGCAAGGACATTGTTTGTGCAGGCGCGTCAGCCGTATCTGTTGGTGCGATTAATGCGGTTCACGAACTAACCGGTGTCACGCCCGATCTTGAACATCGAGCAGATGGCTTTCTCCGCTGCGTTATACCGGCAGATCTTCCGGAGGACGTTTATGAGAAAGTACAACTCCTTCTCGAGGGGATGGCTGTTTCATTACGATCGATTGAAGAAACGTACGGAGAGCACATTAAAATAACCTTCAAAAAGCAGGAGGTGGAATGAAATGTTATTAAAATTAGATCTTCAATTGTTTGCATCTAAAAAGGGAGTAGGTTCTACAAAGAACGGACGTGACTCTATCGCGAAGCGCCTTGGTGCGAAGCGTGCAGACGGTCAATTTGTAACTGGTGGTTCTATCCTTTACCGTCAACGCGGTACAAAGATTTACCCAGGTGAAAACGTTGGCCGCGGTGGTGATGACACTCTTTTTGCAAAAATCGACGGCGTTGTAAAATTCGAACGTTTAGGTCGTGACCGTAAACAAGTAAGTGTTTATCCAGCAGCTGCTCAAGAAGCGTAAGCTATTCATCAGAAACTCTAACCTGATTGGTTAGAGTTTTCTTTTTGTAATAAAGACCCCACTCATAAAATCTTCTTAGAATGCTCTTTTTGCCTCTAAAAAACTTTTCTTATACAAAAAAGTCTACTCAAGTATGTTTTTTTGATATACTAACAGCAAACAGTGTCAACACTTAAATGTGGGAGTGTACATATGGGGAAAGAATGGGATATCGTGGAAGTGCTGCGGCATTCACGACATGATTGGCTAAATAAGCTGCAGCTAATTAAAGGAAACCTGGACTTAAATCGGATTGACCGGGCAAAACAAGTGATTGATGAAATCGTAATTGAGACCCAGCATGAGACCAAACTATCAAATTTACATATGCCTTTATTTGCAGCGCTGCTTTTAAAATCGAACTGGGAAAATCCTTTTTTTAAGCTCGAATATGAGGTAATGTTTGATCCGGATGCCTCAAAAATTAATGATTTGGCTGTGACGAAGTGGACATATACTTTTTTTGGTAATTTGAATCAAGCCATTGAGCCATTTCAAGAAAATAATCTATCGATTACCATAGAACCGCAATCAGACGGTGTTCGTTTCTTTTTTGATTTTAGCGGGATAATAACTAACAGAGAACTGATTGAGAGCTTCTTATCTGATAAAACCGTTGATTTGTCGATCAAGGAATTTACAGAAACTGAACTCTCGCTCGAGTTATTTATGCCTATGCTGAAAAATAACTCGGTTTAATTTCAATTTATTTAATGTGCAAGACTGGAGGAATTAGATGTTTGTCGATCAAGTCAAGATATATGTAAAAGGCGGAGACGGCGGAAATGGGATGGTTGCCTTTCGCCGTGAAAAATATGTACCAAATGGCGGTCCTGCCGGCGGAGATGGCGGAAAAGGAGCCAATGTGGTTTTTGAGGTTAATGAAGGCTTACGTACCCTAATGGATTTCCGTTATAAGCGTCATTTTAAAGCGGAACGCGGAGAACACGGCATGTCGAAGGGGATGCATGGCAGAGGCGCTCAAGATATGATTGTCAAGGTTCCACCGGGAACGGTAGTCCTCGATGCCGAAACAAACGAGGTTATCGCGGATTTAGTCGAGCATGGCCAACGGGCGGTTATTGCCAAGGGCGGCCGCGGCGGACGAGGAAATACCCGTTTTGCTACTCCGCAAAATCCTGCTCCGGAGATTGCCGAGAATGGTGAACCAGGACAAGAGCGAGATGTTGTGTTGGAATTGAAGCTCCTTGCTGATGCCGGTCTTGTAGGTTTCCCAAGTGTAGGGAAATCGACATTATTATCAGTCGTGTCTTCGGCAAAACCAAAAATTGCTGAATATCACTTCACGACGATCGTTCCTAATCTTGGTATGGTCGAAACAGAAGATGGCCGAAGCTTTGTTATGGCCGACCTGCCGGGGTTGATTGAAGGTGCAAGTGAAGGTGTTGGCCTCGGTCATCAATTTTTGCGGCATATTGAGCGGACAAGGGTGATTGTCCACGTGATTGATATGGCAGCAACAGAAGGCAGAGATCCATTTGAGGATTATTTGACGATTAACAAAGAATTACAAGAATATAACCTTAGATTAACTGAGCGTCCGCAAATCATTGTGGCGAATAAAATGGATATGCCGGATGCCGAGGAAAACTTAAAAATGTTTAAAGAGCAGTTAGAAGAGGATTATCCGATTTTTCCTATTTCAGCCTTAACTCGAAAAGGTCTTAGAGATCTATTATTTGCGATTACCGATAAAATTGAGCAGACACCGGAATTCCCGCTTGAGCATGAAGAAGAGGTAACGGGCGTACATCGTGTATTATATAAACATGAGGCAGATCCGGAAGCCTTTACGATTACAAGAGATCCGGACGGCTCATTTGTTCTCTCGGGTGAGAAGCTCGAACGTTTATTTAAGATGACGGACTTTTCAAGAGAAGAATCGGTCCGCCGTTTTGCCCGCCAGCTGCGCGGTTTTGGGGTCGATGATGCCTTAAGACAAAGAGGGGCAAAAGATGGGGATATTGTCAAGTTGTTAGAGTTCGAATTTGAGTTTATTGAGTAGTTTCTGTACAAGAACGAGGTAGGGTTAAATGGATAATTTTGATAAAAAGTATTACCTGGTCCGTGAGGATGTTTTGCCTGAAGCGATGAAGAAAACGATTGAAGTAAAAGAAATGCTTGATAGGGGCAAAGCAGAATCGATTGCAGATGCTGTTCTTAAAGTGGACCTAAGCAGGAGTGCCTTTTATAAATACAGGGATACGGTTTTTCCTTTTTCGACGATTCAGAAGGAGAAGATCATTTCCCTCTTCTTTCATTTAGAAGACCGCTCAGGCACATTGTCTAACTTGTTAAGTGTTGTTGCTGGATCAGGCTGTAATGTCTTGACCATCCACCAAACGATACCGCTTCAAGGCAGAGCGAATGTAACATTGTCATTAAATACTTCGAACATTATAACAAAGCTAGACGATTTATTAACGGAACTAAGAAAACTTGAATTTGTTGAAAAAGTGGAAGTGCTGGGAACAGGCGCGTAGTGGACAATGTCCGCTATGGCCTGGTCTTTAGCCTTCCTTTTTAAAAATATAGAGGAGTGGGGAAAGTCATGAAGGTTGGTTATTTGGGGCCAAAGGCAACATTTACAGAATTAGCCGTGAGTAAAATTTTTCAAGGATTCGAGTTGGAACCTTATAATACGATTCCAGAAAGTATCGATGCAATCGTGGATCAGAAAGTGGATTTAGCAGTTGTTCCAGTTGAAAACGCTCTTGAAGGTTCAGTCAACATTACACTGGATTATTTAACACATGTAGTCGATATTCCGATTGTCGGAGAAATCACACTGCCGATTAAACAGCATTTAATGGTTCATCCTGATAATAAGGACCATTGGAAGGAAGTTTCCAAAGTATTTAGCCATTCACATGCGATTGCCCAGTGCCATAAGTTTTTACATACCCATTTTAAAGGTGTACCAATTGAGAGTATCTCGTCAACCGCTGCAGCCGCGAAGATGGTCATGGAGCAGCCCGATTTGAATGCGGCCGCGATTGCAAATGAACTCGCTGCAAAAGAATATGGTCTTACCATCGTCCAAAAAGACATTCATGATTTTCATTTTAACCATACGAGCTTTTTTGTTTTATCAGAGCAGGACTTGGATTTTGCCGAAATCAGCGGGTCATCGCATTATAAAACCACCCTTATGGTGACACTGCCTTCTGATCAAGCCGGGGCCCTCCATCAGGTGTTATCAGCGTTTGCCTGGAGAAAATTGAATCTTTCCAAAATTGAATCAAGACCGATGAAAACAGGAATTGGCAATTATTTCTTTATAATTGATCTTGAAATGAAACTTGACGATGTGTTAATTCCTGGAGCGATTGCTGAGCTTGAAGCACTTGGCTGTGGGGTTAAGGTGTTAGGAAGCTATCCATCCGTAATGGTCAATTTAGATTAAAAGAAGAGACCCCTGCTAATTGCAGCGGGTCTCTTATGCTAAGAAATGAATATTGACTTCAAGAATTGTCTAGCTCCAGCTCCCAGCGACTAGTATACTTCGCCCGTCTCCCTGCGATAAGTCAACATCGAATCGCTTCCGCTCTTCGTGTTTCCTTTATCTCAGTCGAAGTGCTCCAGTCTATACGTCGCTAAACGGTCACTTTCGCTTTTCTTATTCTATTATGAATCCTTCTTTTTTCAGGGCTTGTTCTGCTTGATCTAAGACCTGCGGGCTTGAAGCTGAAATCGTATGCAGGTGGAAGCCGCCGGTTAACTCAGATAATAATGATGCCTTCGTGCTTGTAATGTTTTCCATAAATTGCTTAACCTCTTGTCGGTTTGCTACCATTACCGATGCAGTTAGATCACCGTAAACCGAATGTTCGACCTTCACATCTTTAACAAGTACACCATGGTCAACAAGTAAATTTAGTTCTTTCTCTGTGTCTGCCGGCGAATGTTTGCATGCTATCGTTCTTTCAAATGTAGGAGTAGCCAAGCTTGTCGTTAAATAGATATAGCCTTGGCTTGTGGCAATAATAGGTTCATTCTTAGCTTTAAGAAGGGTAATATCCCCAACAATTACTTGTCTGCTTACATTTGTTCTAGCCGCAAGTTCACTGCCTGTGAGCGGTTCAGAGCTGTCTTTAAGCTGCTGGAGAATGAACGACCTTCTTTCCTCTCCCAAAATCTTCTTTTGATCAGCCATAAAGGACCTCCTAATTGTTTTTTCTATCTTTCTATTCTAGCACAGATCGTTTCTTTCTATCACGTGCAGCCATTTTGAATGATTCAACAATCCTGACCACTGTTTCCCCGAGTTTTATGACTTGTTCCTTTGTAGAGGAATGACCAAGCGAGATGCGGATAAATTCTTTTGCTTTGTTACTATCCACCCCTAGTGCCTCTGTAACCTTTGCCGGGGCTTGCATTCCGATTTGGCATGCGCTTCCAGTTGAGATGGCAAATCCTAGCCGATTGCATTCAAGCATCATCCATTGCCCCTCAATACCGAAAATTCGCATCCCAATTATATTGGCTAGCTGCCTATCATCCGCAGCTTGATAAACTTCGACCCATTCTTTTATCGGCTCGAGCGTTTCCATAAACGTATCACGCAACAATTGAAATTTAGTACAGTCCTCCTCAAGTCGTCCAATAATTTTCTCGGCAGCAACAGTCAGCGCGGCGATCGCAGGGAGATTGACTGTCCCGGGCCGAAGCCCACTTTCATGTGAACCTCCCGGGAAAAAGGGATTCCAAGCGATGCTAGGGTTAATATACACCCCGCCGATCCCTTTGGGTCCATAAATTTTGTGTCCGGAAAAAGAAAAACTGCTGACTAAGGGCGTAAGGGTCATTAAATTTATTTTTCCGAAAGACTGAACAAAGTCGCTGTGAAAATGAATTCTGTTTTCTTTGGCTACTTTTGCAATTTCCTCAACTGGCTGGATCGTTCCAATTTCAGAGTTAACATGTTGCACCGTAATTAAAATAGTGTCTGGTCTGATTGAACTCAGGAGAAGATCCATGTCAAGTAATCCATTTGAAGTAAACGGAATGAGTGTCACCTCATATCCATCCTTTATGAGCCGCTTTAAAACACCATGGATTGAGGAATGCTCTGCCATACCGGCAATAATATGGTTGCCGCTTTTTAGCGGAGCTGACAAAAGGGCCTCGATCGCTAAAAAGTTGCCTTCCGACCCACCGCTTGTAAAATATAAGCCTTTTTTATTAATACCAAAAGCATTTGCCAGTTGTTCCCGGCAATTTTCCAGTAATTGTTGAGCTTGACCGCCGATATCATGCAGGCTCTGGGTATTTCCAAAATATTCAGTTGCTACCTTTACATAAGCCTCTGCAGCATCCGCATCTAAAGGAGTTGTCGCAGCAAAATCAAAATATATCATCCTATTTCTCCAATAATCTATTTTTTTTAGTACTTGTTTTTAGTTTAATTCTGTGTAAATATATATGTCAAGACACCTGTTAACGTCAGGAGGGCCATCCATGACAAATAATGATGTAGTAATAATTGGTAGTGGAATAGCAGCCTTACAGCTAGCTGTTCAATTAAGCAATGAATTAAATGTGAGGATAATCACAAAAGGGAAATTAAGAACGGCTAACTCTTATCTTGCCCAAGGAGGAATTGCTGCTGCGATTGGCGAAAATGACCACCCAGCTAAACATATTATTGATACGCTTGAAGCGGGTAGATTTCATAATAACCAAGATTCTGTTCGGGAAATAATTACCGCGGCACCAACCTTGATTCGAAACATGGCCCAGCAGGGAGATGTATTCGATAAGAAGCAAAATGGAGAATTATTTTTAGGGATGGAAGGCGCCCACAGCGAAAAGCGAATTGTCCATGGCGGCGGTGATGCGACCGGGAAAAATGTAATGGAGCATTTAATCAGCAGACTCCCCAAGAATGTCATCGTTGAAGAGGGAGTCTTTGCTTATGAATTATTATTAAACCCGGAAAAAACTCGCTGTATTGGTGTTAAAGCAAAAACATCTGAAGGAACGATACAGCATTTTCTTGGGTCCCATATCATCATAGCTTCCGGAGGCTGCGGGCAATTATTCACTTACACATCAAACGCTGTAACCGTAGGAGGTGACGGCATTGCCATGGCTTATTTAGCAGGGGCAGAAATCGTCGATATGGAATTTATCCAATTTCATCCAACCCTTTTGTATGTCAACGGTGAGACGAAAGGCTTAATTTCTGAAGCTGTTAGAGGCGATGGGGCGATCCTTGTGACCAAAGCTGGAACCCCTATTATGGAAGGGATTCATCCCATGAAGGATCTCGCTCCAAGGCATGTGGTTTCACAAAGAATCTACGAATATCTAAAAAAAGGGGAACAAGTATTTTTAGATATTAGCAGCATTAAAGAATTTAGCAAAAGATTTCCTACAATTACGGCTATTTGCGAAGAAAATGGAATTTGCTTGGCAGAAGGGAAAATCCCTGTTGCTCCAGGCAGCCACTTTTTAATGGGCGGGATTAAAACAGATTTAATCGGACGTTCTTCTATTAAGGGGTTATATGCAATCGGCGAAGCGGCATGTACAGGACTGCATGGTGCTAACCGCTTAGCGAGCAATTCTTTATTAGAGGGGCTTTATCAAGGTGAGCAATTATCTAAGTGGATTAATGGTACCAAAACAAATTCGCAAAGGTTTGATTCTCATGATTTCTTCCCATCGGCCATCACTAATAAGGTGAAATTACCGGATGTTCAGCTGATAAAAGATTCGATGATGGAGCGGGTAGGGATTGTCAGAAATGAAGCAGACTTGAAAAAGCAGCAAGCCTGGCTGGCTCAATTCAACGCCGATAAAATCCAGTTAGATACCTGTTCCGAAGCGGATCTGTCAAAAATCTTTATGGTAATTACAGCGAGCTTGATTACGGAATCGGCCTTACAAAGGACAGAAAGCCGCGGGGGTCACTATCGGAGTGATTATCCGTTAGAAGATGACCAAAAATGGCTGCGAAAAACCATTATTCATAAATACAATCAGGGATTGGAGAAAAACAATGAATTCACTAAAACTGCGCTCGCAACTTGAGAAATTTTTTATTGAAGATATTGGCGAACAGGATTTAACAACCGATCTAATTTTTTCAGATGATACAACAGGGAAAATTGTTTTTCTTTCAAAAGATGAGGGCGTCTTTTGTGGAGAGGAAATTATCAAGACTGGTTTTCATCTGTTAAATCAAGACATTAGCGTCGAGCTGTTTGTGAAGGATGGCCAAACCATCGAGAAGGGACAGGAGCTTGCCCGTGTCTCTGGAAAAATCTCTGATTTATTAAAAGGAGAACGAGTGGTTCTTAATCTGATTCAACGGATGAGTGGAATCGCCACCTTGACACAAAATGCCGTATCCACGCTTGACAGTGGTCATACCAGGGTTTGTGATACACGAAAAACGACTCCAGGCCTAAGAATGCTTGAAAAATATGCGGTTCGCTGCGGAGGCGGCTTTAATCATCGTTTTGGATTATACGATGCGGTTATGATTAAGGACAACCATATTTCTTTTGCTGGCTCGATTTCAAAGGCAGTAGAGGCTGTCCGGGAAAAAGCAGGCCATATGGTAAAAGTTGAGGTTGAGGTAGAAACGGAAGAACAAGTACTGGAAGCAGTCCATGCTGGTGCGGATGTGATCATGTTTGATAACCGAACACCTGATGAAATTAAGGAATTTATCAAACTGGTCCCGGCTGGTATTATTACCGAGGCGTCTGGCGGCATCCAATTATCAAACATCGCTGACTATCGTGATACAGGGGTCGATTATATTTCTCTAGGACTTCTGACCCATTCGTATAAAGCTCTCGATATAAGTGTAAAAGTGTTATGGAATAAAGGAGATGAGTAGAATGAGCTTCTTGGAAACTTTACAAAAGAATGTCATGATCCCTGAAAAATACAAGCAAATGACACGAGAAGAACTTGAAAATCGTGTAATTGAGGTAAAAAAACAGCTTGGCTCACGCCTATTTATTCCAGGCCATCATTATCAAAAAGACGAGGTCATACAGTTTGCCGATGCAACCGGTGATTCTTTAAAATTAGCGCAGTTATCAGCTGATAACAAGGAGGCCGAGTATATCGTTTTTTGTGGTGTACATTTTATGGCCGAGACCGCCGATATTTTAACCAGTGACAATCAAAAGGTATTTCTGCCTGATATGCGTGCCGGCTGTTCAATGGCTGACATGGCCGATATCGTGCAAACCGAACGTGCTTGGGAAGAACTTCAGGGACTGTTTGGTGATACCATTCTTCCGTTAACGTATATCAATTCAACCGCAGCGATTAAGGCATTCGTGGGTGAAAATGGCGGCGCCACTGTTACCTCCTCTAATGCCGAAACCATGGTTAAAATGGGCCCTGGGAATTAAAGAGCGGATTTTATTTTTGCCTGATCAGCACCTAGGACGGAATACGGCAGCAGATTTAGGGATTGGCTTAGATGAGATGGCAATTTGGAATCCAATCACTAATTCGCTTGAATATGAGGGCGATGTTTCAAAAATAAGAGTGATTTTATGGAAAGGGCATTGCTCTGTCCATGAAAACTTTACTGTTCAAAACGTGGCCGATACACGTATTCAATATCCTGATATGAAAATTATTGTTCATCCGGAATGCCGCAGGGAAGTCGTCGAATTAGCGGATATGGCCGGCTCGACAAGTTATATTATCAATGCAATAGAAAAGGCAGAGTCTGGTTCTGCTTGGGCAATTGGAACGGAGATGAATTTAGTAAACCGCATTATCAACGATCATCCGGATAAACAGATTATCTCATTAAATCCGCATATGTGTCCTTGCTTGACCATGAACAGAATTGACTTGCCGCATCTAGTTTGGAGCCTTGATACACTCGATGATACAAACAATATCATAAAAGTTGGTCCGGAAACTGCCGAAAAAGCAAAACTAGCGCTAGAACGGATGTTGAAAAATTCATAAGACGCGAAAAAGGATGCAATTTACCTGATTGCATCTTTTTTTTCATATATATGAAAGGCTTTTTTTACCATTAGTTGATTTGTCAGCGATTTTTTCTACTATATCACCGGAAATAAGCAACATATCGGCGAAAAATAGCAGATATCAGCGGAAATTTCATTTTATCAGCGCAACGAATCTCTCCCTAATCTTTAGAGACTTATTCATAAAATGGGAAAAGGAAGCATAGATTTTTTTGAAGAATGTTAGCACTTTGCCCATCTTCACATAGACTATATGGACTTATGCCATAGGAGGGAAATCAGAGTGAAGATCCATATCGTACAGAAAGGGGATACTCTTTGGAAGATCGCCAAGAAGTACGGCGTGAATTTTGAAGAGCTGAAAAAGATGAATTCACAGCTCAGCAACCCTGATATGATTATGCCCGGTATGAAAATAAAAGTTCCAACAACAGGTGGATCCATAAAAAAAGAAGCGCCGATGGGAACGAAACCGGATACGTCAATCAACTTAGGAGTTAAAAAGGAAGTGCCGATTGCTGAGCATCCGTTTGCCAAAGAGAAACCCGTTCCACTGCCAATCAAAGAAGCACCAATTGTAAAAGAAAAACCAATTGTGAAGGAACAGCCAATCGTAAAGGAAAAACCGATTGTAAAGGAACAGCCGATTGTAAAAGAAAAACCGATTGTGAAAGAACAACCAATTATAAAAGAACAGCCAATTATTAAAGAAGCACCGAAAGCACCTTATACTCCAAAAATGCCTCTGCAAATCATCCCAGAAATTGATATAAACAATTATTATACGACCAACATGACTAACATGACCGTTCAACCACAGCTTCCTCCTAAACCTGCCAATATACTTCCTGAGGTCAAAGAAGAACCTAAAAAAGAAATTCCAATTCCTCCTCCGGCACCTGTTCAAGAGATGCCGGTTGAAATACCGCCGCCGCAAGACTATTGTGTGCCAATTACACCTGTAATGCCAGGACCAGGTTTTTGCCCTCCATTTGGAGGGATGCCGATGATGCCGCCTGTTATGCCTTATCCGGCGGTCCAAGGAGCAGAGTATGTGCCGCACCCTGGAATGGTTCATGGGATCCCTGGAGTTAATCCAGCTATGGCCGGTACGTCCGTAATGCCGGGGCAATTTTTCCATGATGAGTCATCATCGTTCATGCCGCAAATGCCTGGTGTAAATCCGGCCTATCATCCTGGTGCCGGAATGGGAACCCAAATGCCAATGATGGACCCTGCAGCATTTGGTCAATCACCAATGGGCTATGGAGGGGCACCTGCCGGTCCAACCCAAATGCCAATGGGCTATGGAGGAGCACCTGCGGGACCAACTCAAATGCCAGCTGAATACGGAGGAATGCCTGCAGGAGCAGCTCAAATGCCGACAGGTTACGGAGAGGTCCCAGGCGGATACGGACAAAACCCAATGGGTTACGGAGAGGTCCCAGGCGGATACGGACAAAACCCAATGGGTTACGGAGAGGCCCCAGGCGGATACGGACAAAATCCAATGGGTTACGGAGAGGTCCCAGGCGGATACGGACAAAATCCAATGGGTTACGGAGAGGCCCCAGGCGGTTACGGACAAAATCCAATGGGTTCCGGTGGAATGCCAGCTGGATATGGTCAAACCCCAATGGGCTACGGCGGAATGCCAGCCGGGTATGGTCAGATGCCAATGGGCTATGAGGGAATGCCTGGAGGAACAGCCGGCCCAATGACAGGGGCACAAGGTTTTACAGCTCCATATCAAGGAGGGATGCCGCAATCCTCTCCAGGAGTGCCTGGCACCATGTATGGGAACCCTGGAATGGTTAATCCTTACGGAACGGGAACAGCACCGTATGGGTATCCCCAAATGGGCGGACCTGGGCCTCAGGTAATGGGAATGGGAATGCATGACTTTGAATCTTCCGATCTTCATCCACCTGGAGGAGTAGGGCAAATGCCTTATCTGCCGACAGCTCCCGCACAAGGGCCGCCGGTAGGAGCCGGAGGTGACTGTGGCTGTGGTGGAGGAATGCAGCCTGCTGGAATGGTCCCACAAAGCCCACCAGCCAGCTTTGTACCGCCAACACCGCCAATCTACAGTGCACCATATACAGGACCAATGAATGTTGCCCACCCGCCTTATATGAACCCATACGGTGTGGGTCCAGCTGGAACAAATCCTTACGGTATGCCAGGTTACCGTGATGAGAGCAATTAATAAACCCGGTAAACAAAAGGGAGACGATGATTACTTGAATCGTCTCCTCTCTTATTTTCAATCACAGTTTTATGAAAAAATTATTCAGCTGGTGATGGTCCGAAAGTCTGTTTTCTTATTAAGAACTAAAAATAATACCTATATTTTAAAGGGATATCATTCCAATAACAAACTTAAACTTCAAGAAGCCTTTACCGCCACGCTAAGAACAGAAGGATTTTTGAAAACATACCAATACCTATCCGATCCGTTCAAAGGACAGCTCTTTTTTGAGGGAACCTATTACGGCTGCATCGAATACATTCCTCCACATAAAACGGCCTTTTCTTATTCTAACCAGCGAAACCGCCAAGAAGGTCTTGATCTGCTGAAACAATTTCACCAAACGACCGCTTCCGTTGAAAGTCGATACCGGACGTTGCTTTCTAGGAGTGATTTAATTGCCAAATGGACAGAAAGGCTCCGAGTTTTTTCAGGCAATCTTTCTTTTATAAAATACTTTTTAGATGATTACATGATTTCTGAACTGATAATATGGGCCAATTGGTCACTGGCGGGGATGATAAAACACCGCCGCTTTTTTCAAAAAGAACCGGTTGTCATTCTCCATGGTGATGTGGCCCATCACAATTTCCTGCGTCACCAGAACGGACAGTTAAATCTAATTGACTTTGACTTAATTAGTATCGGCCCGCCCTCGTTTGATTATTTACAGTATGCCAATCGAATTCTTCCCAATCTAGATTGGTCATTGGGAAAACTGGGAAGTTTAAAGCCAATAGGAAAATATTTAGATGAAGAAGCGTTTTTGTATGCCCTGGCCTTTCCAGCGGATATTTTTCGAGAATGGAATCGGCTGATTCGGGAAAAAGCCTATACCGACCAAGAAAGAATAAGGATGGTCATGGACTTAACTGTCGATCAATTTCATCTAAGGAAAAAGTTTTTTAGGCAATTACAGGAAAAAGTGAAATGATTTTATCAGAATGAATTACAACAGAAGATAACACCCTATAAATGAGCAGAATTCTATGCTCAGAATGTAATTTAGGGGGTTTATCGCTTGAACAAAAGACAGTGGATGATTCCTCTTTCCTTCTCTTTATTAGTAGGTGTAACAGGGTGTGCAAATGATAATAATCGTACGGGGAATGGTAATAACTTAGCTCGGCCGATTGGTTATTATTCGAATGAAAATCACGCCAATAATGATTATGGAATACTGCGGGATAATGATGGTGCTGTGACAGAAATTATGGACCATAATCTTGGCGTGGAAGATCAAGCCATCAATGAAAAAAACAGCAGGCAGATGCAAACTAGAGACGAAAACGGGAATCCCCCAAATCCAACAGTCCCTAGAGCCAAAACAGACCGGAACTTCTTACAGCGGGATAACCGTTTTAGCACGAGTGATTTGAACTATCACGGTCACTTGAGTGCTAAAAACGGTAACAACGGAGTGGTCACGAATCCGGAGTTCCAAGATCGTTTTACAGCGAAAATAAGAAACAAAGTGGAAAATATCGATAATGTTAGAAATGTAAGGTCTGTTGCTTATGGCAATACTGTCATTGTTTCCGTTTCATTACATGACAATGATCGGGCAGCAGAAACCAAGCGAGCCATTCAGAAAGCGGTTCAGCCTTACGCAAAAGGAAGAACCGTCCAGGTTATTACGGACGAGGGCACAATGGGCCGCGACCGTAATATTCATAACGACTCCCAGCGGAATAAGGGTGGCCGCTAATCCATTCAAACAAGAGGCAAAGCTTTCGGGCTTGCCTCTTTATTTATGTCGGATAAAAAGGGAAATAAAGGCTAAACTAGTACTGTAAACTATGCACAATTATTAAGATTAAGAGGTGAGTGACATGAGGGTCATTTGGATAGCAATGTACCGGTACACATTAGCCGTATTTGCTGTTATTCTCTTCATGTTTATCGGTAACGTTCCTGGGCTAATCCCAACAAGCTCGGCTGCCCCACAAGATAACCAAATCCCGAAGACAGAGCCGCAAAACTTGACGGTTATCTTAGAACGAGTCTATCTTGACGGGGAAGTGAGTCAGGAATTAATTCACGAGGCATGTTGGAAGATGGAGAATTTTTGGGCTAAATATGACCAATGGCAGCTTACCGACATCAACGAGTCAACATATGTATTCCGGAAACAAGTTGACGATATCTCGCCATTATTAAAAGCAAATGGCTTTTTCGGTGTGACAGATGATGGTGTTTTGACCATTTTTAATGGCCGGCCGGGACAATCACACATTATCCAATCATTCTTTCAAATAGATATCAAGAAACTTGAAAGCAAGAAACAAGAGGAATTAATTCAAGGCATCCCCATTAAATCGAAGGACCATTATGTGGAGGTCCTGGAGACATTCGAACCGTATTCCGTGAAAAAACAGTAGCCCTTATTATAAATTCAGACTGATTGAATCAAATCAGCCTGTTTTTTTATGTTAATCGATGCTCTGGTTAGTATTCATTTTTAGGAGATGGGTTGACAAACTGAATTATTAGACTTTTTAACAAGATACGAATTTCTTCAATATCCGTTTGGACTTATGTTAAAATGAAAGACAGCTAATTTTTCAAGAGAAAAACCATTAAGGTTTAATTGGGGAGAGAATACGTTTGTATGAATTTATTAAAGGGATGGTAGAATTTGTCGGCCCGGAATACATTGTCATCGAAAATAATGGGATTGGCTACCAAATCTCCACCCCTAATCCGTTTATTTTCGCTGCTAAAATGGAAACAATGGTAACCATTTATACCTATCATTATGTCCGCGAAGATGTCATCGCCTTATACGGATTTGAAACAAGAGAGGAAAAAAGACTTTTTACCAAACTATTAAATGTTTCGGGGATTGGCCCTAAGGGCGCGCTGGCCATTTTGGCTTCAGGCGAAGTCCAGCAGGTGGTAAATGCAATTGAAAATGAAGATGAAAGCTTTCTTGTTAAATTCCCTGGAGTTGGTAAAAAAACAGCCCGTCAAATGATTCTTGATTTAAAAGGGAAATTACAAGATATTGTACCAGATTACTTTCCTAACCTATTCAATGCTGATCAATTCCCGCTTCCACAGCAAGCAGCCAATTCGGCTTTTGAAGAAGCTGTCCTTGCCTTAAAAGCCCTTGGCTATTCCGATAAAGAAATTAAAAAAATCTCCTCTGAATTACAAAAAGAGCAGCTTTCAACCGATCAATATATTAAAAAAGCCCTCCAGCGGCTTTTAAAATAGGTGATAATTCATGGAAGAGCGGATCATATCAAGTGAAGTGAATGAAAGCGAGATTAGTCTTGAACAAAGCCTGCGGCCGCAAACTCTACAGCAATACATCGGGCAAACGCAGGTAAAAGAAAATCTTGAGATATTTATAAAAGCGGCAAAGCTGCGGAAGGAGACGCTTGATCATGTTCTCCTTTATGGCCCTCCAGGATTAGGCAAGACCACACTTGCGGTCATTATTGCCAATGAAATGGGGGTAAATATCCGGACAACCTCAGGGCCTGCTATTGAACGTCCCGGTGATCTAGCGGCAATTCTAACCTCTCTTGAGCCCGGAGACGTGTTATTTATCGATGAAATTCACCGATTGCCACGGACGATTGAAGAAGTACTTTATCCTGCAATGGAGGATTTTTGTCTGGATATTGTCATTGGAAAAGGGCCAAGTGCAAGGTCGGTCCGGCTTGACCTGCCGCCGTTCACGCTAGTCGGTGCGACTACCCGGGCTGGTTCCTTATCGGCTCCCCTACGCGATCGATTTGGAGTTTTGTGCAGGCTCGAGTATTATAAGGAAGATCAGTTAAAAAATATTGTTGTCAGAACCGCGGATTTATTTGAAACGGAAATTGATGGCCCATCTGCAGTAGAAATTGCCAGGAGGGCGAGGGGAACCCCAAGAATTGCCAATCGACTCCTCCGCCGGGTAAGGGATTTTGCACAAGTAAAGGGGAATGGTACAATTGACCTAACCCTTGCAAGAGACGCTTTGGAGTTACTACAGGTTGACCGGCTAGGGCTTGACCATATTGATCACAAGCTCTTAAAAGGAATTATTGAAAAATTCCGTGGTGGTCCGGTCGGTCTTGATACCATTGCAGCCTCGATTGGGGAAGAGGCTGAAACAATTGAAGATGTTTACGAGCCGTATTTGTTACAAATTGGCTTCCTGCAGCGTACTCCTCGCGGCAGGGTCGTAACAGGAGCGGTTTATCACCATTTTGGCATGGAAGTGCCAATGGATTAAACTTATTTATAATAAACAGTAAGGTGTGTTAGTGATGAAAGTAGATATATTTGATTTTCATTTACCTGAGGAACTAATTGCTCAGGTCCCATTAAAAACTAGGACAGACAGCCGATTAATGGTTTTAAATAAGCATACAGGTGAAATTAAGCATGAAGTGTTTAAGAATATAACGGAATATTTGCGTGAAGGGGACTGCCTTGTTTTAAATGATACCAAGGTATTGCCTGCACGTCTTTTTGGTGTAAAAGATGATACCGGGGCAAAAATTGAAGTCCTGCTTTTAAAACAACTCGAGGGTGACCAGTGGGAAACACTTGTGAAACCGGCAAAACGAGTAAAGATAGGAACAGAAATTGTCTTTGGCGATGGAAAGCTGACAGCTGTTTGCACCGGCGAGTCCGACCATGGCGGAAGAGTATTAGAGTTTAAATACACGGGAATATTCTACGAGGTACTTGATCAATTAGGGGAAATGCCGCTGCCACCCTATATAAAAGAACAGCTTGATGACCGTGATCGATATCAGACGGTATATGCCCGCGAACCGGGATCAGCAGCTGCTCCAACCGCAGGTCTTCACTTTACTGAGTCCCTTTTGGAGGAAATTAAAGCAAAAGGAGTACATATAGCATTTATTACGCTTCATGTAGGTCTTGGTACATTCCGTCCAGTGAGTGTCGACGATGTATTAGAACACGATATGCACGCTGAATTTTATATGGTGACAGAAGGTACTGCCCAATTGCTGAATGAAGTAAGAAAGAGCGGAGGCAGAATCATAACGGTTGGAACAACCTCAACAAGGACATTAGAAACGATTGCATCTGCAAACAATGGACAATTTACCGCCGGAAGCGGCTGGACAAGTATATTTATCTATCCTGGTTATGAATTTAAGGCGATTGATGGCATGATTACGAATTTCCACTTACCTAAGTCAACGCTGATTATGCTTGTCAGTGCCTTAGCCGTCAGAGAAAATATTTTGCATGCCTACAACACAGCCGTTGCTGAGCGGTATCGTTTTTTCAGCTTTGGTGATGCAATGTTCATCATCTAAGTTAAGCAGTAGGAAGGAGATAGCAATTTGACTGCGATTCGCTATGAGTTAATTAAAACATGTAAACAAACGGGGGCCAGACTAGGCAGAGTCCATACACCGCACGGTTCGTTTGACACGCCTGCTTTTATGCCTGTTGGAACACTGGCAACCGTAAAAACAATGTCACCTGAAGAGTTAAAAGAAATGGGTGCAGGGATCATCTTAAGCAATACTTATCACTTATGGCTCAGACCGGGGCATGAAATTATTAAAGAGGCTGGCGGTCTTCATAAATTTATGAATTGGGACCGGGCCATTTTAACAGACTCAGGTGGTTTTCAAGTATTTAGTCTAAGTGAATTCCGTAAAATCGAAGAAGAAGGAGTTCATTTCCGCAATCACATGAGCGGTGAGAAACTATTTTTATCTCCGGAAAAAGCAATGGAAATTCAAAATGCTCTTGGCTCGGATATTATGATGGCCTTTGATGAATGCCCGCCGTTTCCGGCCACTTTTGAGTATATGAAAAAATCCGTTGAGAGGACTTCGAGATGGGCTGAGCGCTGTTTAAATGCTCATCAGCGTCCAGAGGACCAAGGATTATTTGGAATCGTCCAAGGCGGCGAATATGAAGAACTCCGCCGACAAAGTGCAAACGACCTTGTCTCGCTAGACTTCCCTGGTTATGCAGTAGGCGGGTTATCGGTGGGAGAGCCGAAGGATGTCATGAACCGCGTCCTTGAGTTTACAACCCCAATGTTACCGTCCAATAAACCACGTTATCTAATGGGAGTTGGCTCACCCGATTCGTTGATTGACGGAGCGATTCGCGGAATTGATATGTTTGATTGCGTATTGCCAACCCGAATTGCCCGAAATGGGACATTAATGACAAGCACGGGACGCCTTGTCGTGAAAAATGCGCAATATGCACGTGACTTTGGGCCGCTTGATCCAGATTGTGATTGCTATACATGCCGTAACTATAGCCGGGCATATATCCGTCACTTAATTAAATGTGATGAAACTTTTGGAATTCGTTTAACGTCTTACCATAATCTCTATTTTCTGTTAAGATTAATGGAGAAGGTCAGACAAGCCATTATGGAAGACAGGCTTGGAGATTTCCGCGAAGATTTTTTTGAACGTTATGGTTTTAATAAACCAAACGCGAAAAATTTCTAATACAATTTTTTGAAAGGAGGGAAACAAGATGCAAGGTATCGGTACAATCATTCCATTAATATTAATGTTTGTGTTATTTTATTTCCTATTAATTCGTCCACAGCAAAAGCGCCAAAAAAAGGTTGCGAACATGCAAAACGAATTGAAGAAAGGTGATAAAATCGTCACAATTGGTGGTCTGCACGGCTTTATTGATTCGATTGATGATAATAAAGTGGTCATTAAATGTGGTGACGGCAGCCGTCTTACATATGATCGCAATGCCATCCGTGAAGTAACAGAATCTGCAGCGGGTGCAAGTGAAGGAAGCGTAAACCTTACTAAATAATTAATAACAAAAAGGAAGCCACATGGATATATGGCTTCTTTTTCTATTAGATGAGTAAGAATTAAACCCACTTTGAAAATGATCCAGCGGAAGCCCCTGTTCAAGGCGCTTCCGCTTTATTTATGCCGATCTTCGTGAATTGTTGGATGCAATATTGACTCCCAAGATTCCACCCATCATCGCAATCAATGTATAGCAGGTGTGATAAATGACTTGCTCCGCATTAAACAAGCGGTCAAAGCCAAGGTATTGAAACAAAAAGACAACAAATGAATACATGAGCCCGGTGAATCCTCCAATTAGCCAGCCTTTTTCTTTTCGCTTTCCGCCTGAAAGAAAACCGCCGCCAAATAGTCCGATGAAAGACAAGGCTGTAATTACGTATTGAAGTGATCCTTCTTGAGCGGATGTAAATCGAAGGATAAAGGCGAAAATAAGACTGCAAATTAAAGCAAAGGCAAAAATAAAAATTAATCCATACAAAATGGATACTCCAAAGCTTTTCGATTCGATTTTAACTCTCCCCCTTCGTTCCAAGACTAAACCTTCCTGTTTTTTTAGCCGGCAAGTCCTAGACAGTTATTCTTCCTAGTACAAGCGTATTCAGGCTAAGGGTAAAGTAGAATAGATATTTCCGCTTGCTTATTTAATTTTTTGGAACTAACTTCCTTTCATAAATGCTTACCAAAAGACCGATACTATTCTTTGATTTAAAAAAAGGGGCGACCGATAGTGGAATATGTATCGATTATGTTTCGAACCATATTGTTTTATGTCCTCATCCTGTTAATTTTTCGGATGATGGGTAAACGCGAAATTGGTGAATTAAGCATTCTGGATCTTGTCGTATTTATTATGATAGGTGAAATGGCGGTCGTTTCCATCGAGAATCATCATTCTCCGTTACTTCACACAATGGTTCCGATGATAGTTTTAATGGCTATTCAAATTATCATGGCGATTTTATCCTTAAAGAGTAAAAGGTTTCGTGATCTGATTGACGGGAAACCGATTATTATTATCAACCGAGGAAAAATTGACGAAAAAGCCATGCGGAAGCAACGTTATAATTTTGATGATTTAATGGTGCAATTAAGAGAAAAAGACATCCGCAGTATTGCTGACGTAGAATTTGCCATATTAGAGCCGTCCGGAAGTTTATCCGTGATTGAAAAATTAAAAAATCCTGAGGAACCGACTAAGCAAGGCGATATTACTATCCCTTTAATAATGGATGGACAAATCGATGAAGAAAACCTAAAGCGGATCAATAAGACTAACCTCTGGCTGCGCCAGGAATTAAAGAAGAAGGGATATCGCGGAATTAAGGATATTTCTTTTTGCAGTTTTGAAAATGGAAATTTCTATATTGATTTAAAGGACAGTGATTAATAAAGACACGCCATAAGGCATGTCTTCTTTTGTTTTATTAAGCTGCTTAGCTGGGAATTAAATTCCCAAACCAAGGAATCCGCTTTAGTTCCTCTTTTTTAATGAGACGGAATAAAACGAGCATCACTATATAAGAAACCACCATAACGACTGCAGAAGAGATGACACGGATGATTAAATGCTCTTGTAAAAGGTAATGTTCAAACAGATAATAGCCAAGCCAGCCTGAAAGCCCCATCACGAGGAACCCCTTTAAATAATCCTTAGCATAGAAGGAAAAGGAAACCTTCTTTAAGACGGTTGCAAAATGTAATCCGGTTACAAGAACAAACCCTACGACAATCCCTAAGGCTGCCCCAGTGATACCAAATGAAGCTTGTGAAGCAAGTAAGAAAATGACAGTGGTTTTCACAACTGAACCAATTAGACTATTAATCATTGCAGCTCGGGCAAGATTTAAAGCCTGTAATACTGCCTGCAGCGGACCTTGATAGTAATAAACCAACATAAATGGAGACATCAAGCGGATAAAATAGGCTCCTTTTGTTGAGCCGTACATTAGCTGCATGAGCGGGTCCGCTAATACATAGAGAATAATCACGGCAAGACCGCCTGTTAAAAAAACAAACCGCAAGGCTTGCTGGAGCCGATATTCAATTAATTTATGGTTATTTTTCGAATTGGCTTCGCTGATGGCAGGAACAAGGGAGGTTGCCAGCGAAAAGGTAACAAACGAAGGCAGCATTAACAGCGGCATGGCATAGCCGGTTAAGGCGCCATATTGTTTGGTCGCATTGACTGCCAGGACACCTGCCAGGGCGAGACTGTGGGCCACGACAATCGGTTCAAAAAACCAGGAGATCGAGCCAATCATTCTGCTGCCCATCGTTGGCAGAGCAATTTCCATTAATTCTTTAAAAGTACTTTTCCCTTTATGGACAAATTGAAAAAAGTTTTTCCTCAACTTAAATCGTTTTTTTAATTTAAAAGTTGTCAGTAAGTAGATGAGCGAAAGCAGTTCACCTAAAACGGAAGCCCCCATGGCTGCAGCAGCCGCATATTCCACTCCGTAAGGGAGGAATGTTTTAGTAGCTGTTGCAATTAACGTAATTCGCACAAATTGTTCGAGTATTTGCGAAATAGCTGATGGACGCATATTTTGCCGGCCTTGAAAGTAACCTCGCAAAACTGATGCCACAGCGATAATAGGCATGGCTGGGGCAATCGCAATCAGCGGATAGTAGGTTCTTTGGTCGGTAAAGAGTGTGGTAGATAAAGTGGGTGCCAATAAAATCAATGCTGGTGTGAGGACTATGGATAAACCCACCGTTATCGCCAGGGATACGACGAGAATTTTTTTGATTTCGGCATAATTACCTTTGGCCTCTGCCTCTGCGATGTTTTTCGAGATCGCTACTGGAAGGCCTAATTGAATGATCGTTACCACAAGAATGAACGTAGGATAGGCCATCATATATAAACCGACGCCTTCTTCACCAATACTTCTTGCCAGAACAATTCGATAAATAAAGCCAAGGACTCTTGTGATAAAGCCTGCAACTAAAAGGATAAAAGTCCCTTTTAAAAACTTCGACATTTAGGTTCCCACCTTCTCAAATAAGAAGAATTCATATACAATTAACTATATGCCTTAAGGTGGACAAAGCATGACAAGTTGTAAAAGCTTTTTAAATGGTTTCATCAAAGTGAATGCGCAAACAAGATTTCTGGGAGGCAGAGAGGATGGAGAATATCCACGTAAACGAAGACTTTCGTATCCAAGTACAGCCCGCATTAAAAAGCAAATTGGAGGAGTTTCGCCTGCTGGGCGTTGATTCTGTATCAGAACAAGGTCTTTGGGAATTCTTAGTAAAGAAAAAGTGGAAAAAGGTAAAACATGAGATGAAGCTTTATGAAATGATCCAGGATATTCTCTCTGTAAGGGTAAGTGACTATCTAAACTATGTAACAATTGAATCCTATAAAACTTCCGAATTCTCATTTGATAACGAAGCAGAACTTAGAGAGCTTTTAAAATAAGAAAATGTTTTCATATATGTAAATTGACAGTACTTATAAGTTATTTCATAATGAAAGCAGTGACTTTTTCATTATTTTTGTATAGGGATAGACGTACAGTGCTACCTGCACAAGCACTAAGGAGGAACAATGCATAATGGTAAAGCGTAGTAGAATTATTGCTTTCTTTCTTGTGATCCTAATAATTGGAGGCACAATAGGAGCAACAACAAAGAACATCTTAAATAATATGAAGCTTGGACTAGACCTTCAAGGCGGATTCGAGGTTTTGTACGAGGTTAAGCCTGCGAAAAAAGGTCAAAAAATTGACAAAAGTGTCTTGGCAAGCACCGCTGAAGCACTTGATAAGCGGATTAACGTTCTAGGGGTAAGTGAACCTAGTATTCAAATTGAAGGTACAAACCGAATCCGCGTTCAGCTTGCCGGTGTTAAAGATCAAAATAGAGCAAGGGAAATTTTGTCCACTCAGGCAAATTTAACTTTCCGGGATGCCAATGACAAACTAATGATGGATGGTTCCGATTTAAAGCAAGGCGGAGCTAAGCAAACCTTTGATCAAAATGGTGCACCAAGTGTATCATTAACATTAAAAAGTGCAGACAAATTCCGCAAAGTTTCCCAAGAAATTCTCAATATGGCGCCAAACAATTACCTTGTAATTTGGCTTGATTTCGAAGAAGGAAAAGACTCCTTCAAAACGGAAGTAACCAAAGCGAAGCCTAAGTTTTTATCGGCTCCTACTGTAAAAGAAGTCTTTAATCAGGATACCGTTTCCATTGTCGGCAGTTTTAAAACGAAAGAAGCGCAAACCTTGGCTTCCCTATTAAATGCAGGTTCCTTGCCGGTTAAACTGAAAGAAGTGTACTCTACTTCGGTTGGGGCTAAGTTTGGGGCACAAGCTCTTAATGAAACTATTTTTGCTGGAATCCTCGGTGTGGCAATCATTTACTTATTCATGATTTTCTATTATCGTTTTCCAGGGTTTATTGCTACGATTACATTAACGATTTTTACTTATCTGGTGCTATTAATTTTCGATTGGATGAATGGGGTCCTGACCCTGCCGGGAATTGCTGCCATTATCCTCGGGATAGGTATGGCCGTGGATGCTAACATCATCACCTATGAGCGGATTCGCGAGGAATTGAAGGTAGGAAGAAGCCTTAAATCAGCGTTTGAAGCTGGTGAGAAACATGCCTTTACAGCCATTTTTGATGCCAACTTAACAACCATTCTTACAGCATGTGTATTATTTTTCTATGGGACAAGTTCTGTTAAAGGATTTGCGACCATGTTAATAGTGAGTGTTCTAATGAGCTTTTTGACCAATGTTTACGGTTCAAGACTCCTGTTAGGACTATGGGTGAAGAGCGGTATCTTTAATAAAAAACCGGGCTGGTTTGCCGTACATCCTTCACAAATTAAAAATATCACAGATAACGTTGATACTGTCGACCTGCCAACTAGATTTGATAAAATTGATTTTGTTGGATTAAGAAAGAAAGTATTTATTTTATCAGGTACTCTTATTGTTGCAGGCATTATCTGTCTTGCGATATTCCGCTTGAACTTAGGAATTGATTTTTCAAGTGGTACTCGGATAGAAGTACAATCGAACACACCATTAACCGCAGAACAAGTGAAAAGTGCTTTTACTGAACGCGGTTTAAAACCTGATGATGTCGTCATCTCAGGAAACAACAATCAAATTGGTGCTGTTCGAATGATTGGTGTTTTGACAAAAGATGAGATTGCCTCTTTAAAAGCAGATTTTAAAAAGGAATACGGCTTTGAGCCGAATGTCAGCACCGTTTCTCCGACTATAGGAAAAGAATTGGCGAAAAATGCCTTTATTTCCGTGTTGCTGGCATCAATCATTATCATTCTCTATGTTTCTTTGCGATTTGAAGCCTATATGGCAATCTCAGCTATTGCAGCCATCCTTCATGATGCATTTTTCATGATTGCGATTTTCAGTATCACAAGACTTGAAGTGGATTTAAACTACATCGCGGCCATTTTGACCATTGTCGGTTATTCAAACCACGATACCATTGTCACGTTTGACCGGGTTCGTGAAAATATGCAGAAGAAAAAGCGTCTTAAAACCGTACAAGATATTGCTGATGTGGTAAATGTAAGTATTCGACAAACATTAACTCGATCCATTAACACAGTCCTTACGGTACTCATAACAACAGCATGCTTAATGATTTTTGGAAGTCCGTCGATTCGTAACTTCTCGATTGCATTATTTATAGGGCTAATCGTTGGTGTATATTCATCTGTCTTTATCGCAGGTTCTTTATGGTATGTAATGAAGTGTAAGGAACTGAAAAAGAAGGGTGTAATTAGAACTGTGAAAGAAAAGAGAAAATATTCGGATCAACCACAAGTCTAGAAAAGCGAAGTCCACTGGCTGCTCGGCGCCGAAACTGGACTAGTCTGATATGTCATGAAAAAACTGCAAACCATTTGCAGTTTTTTCTTTTGATTGAAAGGTTTGACAGGCTCCTGTATAATTAGAAAGTCTGAGGGGTGAACGTACAATTGTTAAAATCAAAGACAAACTGGATTGTTCGCAAAACTGATCACACACTTGCCCAAATGCTAGTAAATGAATTGAAAATAACACCTCTGGTTGCATCCCTGCTTGTAAACCGTGGACTGGATACCGTAGATTCTGCTCGGTATTTTTTATTTGGAAAAGATGGGTTTCACGACCCATATTTACTTATAGGTATGGAAACAGCGGTTAATCGAATTCAAGAGGCGATAGAAAAGCAAGAACCTATTCTCATTTTTGGGGATTACGATGCCGATGGAGTAAGCAGCACCTCGGTGTTAATGATTACACTTCGCGATTTAGGGGCAAACGTCCAATTTTATATCCCTAATCGTTTTACAGAAGGATATGGACCAAATGAAGCGGCATTCCGTCAAGCAGCGGAAAATGGTATAAAATTGATTATCACCGTAGATACAGGAATTGCTGCTGTTCACGAGGCTGCTGTTGCGAAGGAACTTAGCTTGGACCTGATTATTACCGATCACCATGAACCTGGCCCGGTTTTACCAGAGGCACTCGCCATCATTCATCCCAAGCTGCCCGATAGCACCTATCCATTTCGCGAACTAGCTGGAGTCGGTGTAGCGTTTAAACTGGCCCATGCACTATACGGAGAAGTTCCCGAGCATTTATTTGAAATCGCCGTAATCGGGACAATTGCTGACTTAGTATCGTTGAAAGGCGAAAACCGCTTGATCGCAAAGAAAGGTCTTGAAAAACTTAGAGTAACTCAAAATATTGGCTTAAGAGCTATTTTAAAAGTTGCCGGGGTGGACCTTAAGTCGATCAATGAAGAAACGATTGGGTTTACACTTGCACCAAGAATTAATGCGGTCGGCAGGCTGGAAGATGCAGATCTAGCCGTTCAATTATTATTAACAGAAGACCCGGAGGAAGCTCAAAGTTTAGCTGAAGAAATGGATGCCTTAAACAAGACAAGGCAGGAAATCGTCAACACAATTACTGCCGAAGCTATCGCTGAGGTTGAAAAAAACTTCCCAATTGAGACCAATAAAGTATTGGTGATTGGTAAAGAAGGCTGGAATGCCGGTGTTATTGGAATTGTCGCTTCAAGACTTGTCGAAAGGTTCTATCGGCCAACCATCGTACTAAATTTTGATTCGGACAAAGGTGTCGCCAAAGGCTCGGCAAGAAGTATTATCGGGTATGATTTATTTAAAAATTTATCGACATGCAGAGAACTTCTGCCGCATTTTGGCGGTCACCCGATGGCAGCTGGGATGACGTTGAAACTTGAAGACGTTGCTGAACTTCGTGAGCGTCTTAATCGTCTCGCCGACGAGCAGCTGACAACCGAGCATTTAATCCCAATAACGCAGCTTGATGAGAAAATTCGTCTTCAAGATATTAGTTTAACATCCTTAGATCAACTAAGCTTGCTTGCCCCTTTTGGGATGGATAACCCCAAGCCAAAAGTGTTAATAGATGATGTTTCGATTACGAGTATGAGAAAGATTGGCAGTGGACAAAATCATTTAAAGGTATTAGTAAATGAAGAAGGCTCCACTCTTGATGGCGTAGGGTTTGGTTTAGGTACTCTCGCTGATCAAATTTCTCCTGTCTCAAAAATTTCATTCATTGGAGAATTATCTATTAATGAATGGAATAATATACGTAAACCACAAATCTTTATTCACGATATGGCTGTTCATTCGTGGCAATTATTTGATTTGCGCGGACAAAAGCGAGCTAATAACATCCAAACTATTGTACCTGCTGAAAACAGGAAAATTATTATTTTTAATAAAGAGCACCTTGAAAAAATAAACCCAGAGCTGCGGTCAGAGACGATCCTTATCCAAGATATCGAAGAAGCCAAAGCGTTTAATGGATTCAGAGCCAATATCGCGATAGTCGATTTCCCGCCGACCAAAGATCATTTAAGAGCATTAGTAGCTGGAAAAGAGCCTGCCAGGATTTATACTTATTTTTATAAAGAAGCAAGCGATTATTTTTCCACCCTGCCAACCCGTGATCATTTTAAATGGTTCTACGCTTTTCTGTTTAAAAAAGGCCCGATCGACTTAAAATTTCATGGTGAAACGATAGCGAAACACCGAGGCTGGTCGCAGGAAACGATTAAATTTATGTCACAGGTGTTTTCTGAACTAGATTTTGTTACAATAAACAATGGATTTATCACTTTAAAAACGGGAGCGCAAAAGCGTGACCTGACTGATTCCCAAACTTATCAAACAAAACAGGCCCAGTATGCTCTTGAAAGAGAATTATTGTTTTCCTCCTTTCAAGAATTAAAAGGCTGGTTCGATCAAGTCATTCAAGGATCGGTTGAATCTGAGGAGGCAATTAAATAATGGATTTAAGAGAATTTATTACAATCGTACCCGATTGGCCAAAACCGGGGATTAAATTTAAAGACATCACCCCGTTAATGAATAATGGTGAAGCTTATAAATACGCAACAGACCAAATCGTTGCTTATGCAAAAGAAAAGCAAATCGACATTATTGTTGGACCGGAAGCACGCGGCTTTATTATTGGCTGCCCGGTTGCTTATTCGTTAGGAGTTGGGTTTGCACCAGTCCGCAAAGAAGGAAAGCTGCCACGAGAAACGATTAAGGTAGGCTACGGATTAGAGTATGGTAAGGATGTTCTTACAATCCACAAAGATGCTATTCAACCAGGTCAGCGCGTGCTAATTACGGATGACTTGTTAGCAACAGGCGGTACGATCGAAGCGACGATTCAATTGGTAGAACAGCTTGGCGGTGTGGTAGCCGGAATCGCTTTTCTAGTGGAATTAAGCTATTTAGAAGGCCGCAATAAATTAGACGGCTACGATGTTCTTACATTGATGCACTATTAATGAATGACGAGGGCACTCAGGATACGAGTGCTCTCTTTATATAATGTAAAGGTGAGTTGTTTATCCTTTTACCCGGTATGTAACACCGTAAAAACAGTAAAAAGCGACAAAAATTTCGTATTTTAGTAAAAAAACAGCACAATCCCTTTACAATTTTGCAATTTTTTTCGATAATAGTAACAATCATTCTAATTTAGTAACAATTTTTTTTAAAAAAACATTCATATATATAGATATTTTGATCTGACTATAAGGTAGACTTACAAAATACGTTGATATAAAAAATGAGATGAAAATAAAGGTGATTTCATGGCGAACGATCAAGTGTTAACGGCCGACCAAGTCATCGACAAGACTAGAAAATATTTAAATGATGAGCATGTTGCATTAGTCAAAAAGGCTTATGAGTACGCGAAACATGCCCATCGTGAACAATATAGAAAATCGGGAGAGCCATATATTATTCATCCAATTCAGGTTGCCGGTATCTTAGCCGACCTTGAAATGGATCCGGCAACGGTGGCAGCTGGTTTTCTCCATGACGTTGTAGAAGACACCAATGTAACCTTACGGGATATTGAAGAGGTTTTTAACGGCGAAGTGGCAATGCTTGTTGATGGGGTTACAAAGTTAGGGAAAATTAAATACAAGTCTCATGAGGAGCAGCAGGCGGAGAACCATCGAAAGATGTTTGTTGCAATGGCACAGGACATCCGCGTGATTCTTATTAAGCTTGCTGACCGCCTGCATAATATGAGGACACTTAAGCATCTTCCTGTGGAGAAGCAGCGTCGGATTTCAAATGAGACACTTGAAATTTTTGCACCTTTAGCTCATCGTCTTGGTATTTCTAAGATTAAATGGGAGTTAGAAGATACCGCATTAAGATACTTAAATCCACAGCAGTATTACCGGATAGTGAACTTAATGAAAAAGAAACGGGCCGAACGCGAGCAATATTTGGATGATGTCGTGGATGAAGTGAAGAGCCGCTTAAGTGAAGTATCGATTAAAGCGGAGCTTTCAGGACGCCCAAAGCATATCTATAGCATTTATCGAAAAATGGCTCTGCAAAATAAACAATTCAGTGAAATTTATGATTTGCTGGCTGTACGGATAGTGGTCAATAGTATTAAGGATTGCTATGCCGTTCTTGGCATTATACACACTTGCTGGAAGCCAATGCCAGGGCGTTTCAAAGACTATATCGCTATGCCAAAGCCGAATATGTATCAGTCTTTGCATACAACGGTTATTGGTCCAAAGGGAGATCCGCTTGAAGTGCAAATTCGTACGTACGAGATGCACCAAATTGCGGAATTCGGGGTCGCTGCCCACTGGGCCTATAAAGAAGGTAAAACGATTAGTGACAGCTCTACGTTTGAACAAAAGCTCACTTGGTTTAGGGAAATTCTTGAGTTTCAGAATGATACGGCCAATGCCGAAGAGTTTATGGAGTCTTTAAAAATTGATCTGTTTTCCGATATGGTATTTATTTTCACACCAAAAGGCGATGTAATCGAATTGCCATCTGGTTCTGTTCCGATCGATTTTGCCTATCGGATTCACTCTGAAATCGGCAATAAGACGATAGGGGCAAAAGTGAACGGAAAAATGGTCACACTGGACTATAAATTGAAGACTGGCGATATTATTGAGATTCTCACTTCAAAACATTCGTATGGACCTAGCCAGGATTGGTTAAAGCTTGCTCAAACATCTCAAGCTAAGAACAAGATTCGTGCGTTCTTTAAGAAGCAGCGCCGTGATGAGAATGTCATTAAAGGCAAAGAACTGGTTGAAAAAGAAATCCGTATAATGGAATTCGATATAAAAGAAATATTAACACCTGACAATCTAAAAAAGGTTGCAGAAAAGTTTAATTTTTCTAATGAAGAGGATATGTATGCGGCTGTCGGCTATAATGGCGTTACAGCCTTACAGGTAGCCAACCGTTTAACTGAGAAGTGGCGGAAAAAACGGGATAAAGAACAATCGACAACGATTGCGAATGCGATTACCGATTTAAAATCCTTCCCGTCGACGAAAAAGCGGGAATCAGGTGTACGCGTGCAAGGGATTGATAACCTGTTAATCCGGTTATCCAAATGCTGTAGTCCGGTTCCAGGCGATGAGATTGTTGGTTTTATTACGAAAGGACGCGGTGTCTCTGTACATCGTTCTGATTGCCCAAATATTGATTCGAACGATGCTCAATCTAGATTAATTCCGGTTGAGTGGGAATCTTCCTTAAACGATCGCAAAGAGTATAACGTTGATATCGAAATCAGCGGTTATGACCGTCAGGGGCTGCTTAACGAGGTTCTCCAAGCGGTTAGTGAGACGAAGACCAATATTTCGGCTGTTACCGGAAAATCGGATCGTAATAAAATGGCGACGATTATTATGTCGATTGCCATCCATAATGTCAGCCACCTCCAAAAGGTTGTAGAACGCATTAAGCAAATCCCGGACGTTTATTCGGTTCGCCGAATTATGAATTAAGGAGTTTCTATCATGAGAATCGTAGTGCAGCGCAGCAAGGAAGCTAAGGTAACGGTCAATGGTGAAATTACCGGAAAAATTACCAAAGGCTTTGTCCTGCTAGTTGGGGTGACACATGAGGATAAGGAAGAAGATGCCGTCTATTTAGCGGATAAAATTGCGAACCTTCGAATCTTTGATGATCGTGAGGGGAAAATGAATCTTTCGTTATTGGATGTTGGCGGTGAAATTCTCTCTGTCTCCCAGTTCACCCTTTATGGTGACTGCCGGAAAGGGCGCAGGCCAAACTTCATGGAGGCGGCAAGGCCCGAACAGGCAGTTGTCTTATATGAAGCCTTTAATCAGATGCTTCGTGACAAAGGAATTACCGTTGAAACTGGTGTGTTTGGCGCCATGATGGATGTAGAATTAATCAATGATGGTCCTGTTACGTTAATTGTAGAAAGTAAGTAGGAAGCCTTGGCATTCATGCCAGGCTTTTTTTGTTGGATTAGAGATGTTGTTTTTGGTTTATTAACAAAATATTGGCCGATATTAACAAAAATCGGAGCGATATTAACAAAAATTAGATTATATTAACAAATTTAGAGCAGATATCACCAAAATTTGGATTATATTAACAAATTGGCCAACCGCCAACAAAAAGACCCTGGAAGCATTAACTACCAGAGCCTTTGGTCTAGTTATTTTTAAAATACCGCGCCAAGCCATCATATAGTCCTGAAGCTGCATTTTCTTGAAACACACTTGAGTTAAGAGTAATTTCTTCTTGCGGGTTACTTAAATAGCCCAGCTCAATGAGAGCAGCTGTTTGACTATTTTCCCGGATGACATGGAAATCACCAAATCTTACTCCACGCCCATCCAATTTTGTTTGAGCAACGGTTGAGGTATAAAGCGAATCTGCCAATCCTTTTTGATCGTCATAGTAATAATAGCCTGTCATTCCCCGTGAACTTCGGTCGTCCAGGCTGCTGTCGTAATGCAGACTGATGAAGGCATCAGCACTAGTTGTTATGGCCGCATACACCCGAGATGGCAGGGAAATAAATGTATCGGTACTTCTAGTAAGGTAGACATTGGCTCCAGCCGCACTTAATTTATCGTATAGTAGTCGTGCGGTTCGAAGTGTCAGCTCTTTTTCTAGTGTACCATTCGTGCCTATTGTTCCAGTATCCTCACCGCCATGTCCGGGATCGAGGACAATTGTTTTATTTTTAAGGTAGCTTTCGGCTCCGCCTTTATGAATTTGCGGACTGGACCCATTGTTTGAAACAATCCAGCCAGCGACGTAGCCTGTTTTTCCATTCCTTAATTGTACCTCGTACCAGTCATTTACAATCCTTTTTACCGTAAACCGATCTCCCTCGTCAGCCAGGGCAGCTACATCGGATTGGACATCTGCTTCTTCTCTGATATTTGTGCCGTTATGTAAAATTGTAACAGTAGTTACCTTTAATGGTTGTTTTTCTTTAGCGGAAGCACTCGTTTTCTCAAGAAACAAGCCTGATACCCAGCCAAAACTACCGGACTGAAACTCTATTTTCACCCAATTAAACTTTTCATCTAAAATAGTAAACTGTTGTCCCGCTGAAACAGTACCAATGATATCGGCGTTTAACGATGCCTCTGAACGGACACTGAGACTTTCCGCAGTTACGGTTGCTGTTACCCCTGTTACACTTTCTTTTTGGGTATCATTTGAAATCTCTGATTGAGTGTCAATAAACTCCGCCTTAACCCAGCCTTCTATACTTGAATAACTAATTTTCAGCCATTGATTTTGTTGGGAGATAATCGTGACATCTGTTCCGTTTGTCAGTTTTCCAACCGTTGAACTTGAGACGTCAGGCTCTTCTCTTATGTTGATCGTATCGGCATTCACTGTCCCCATTTCAGGATGTTTAGATGATTTTGGGGAAGTAGTATTATCACTGGTTTGAATGTCTAAGAATTCCCGTATGACCCATCCTTCTCCAAAATAACTGCTGATTTTATACCAGTTTTCATTTTGATCAAGGATTGTTACTTCTTGACCTTGATTTAACGAGGCGATCATCGGGAAGCTTGTCCCAGGACCGGAACGGATCCTTAATTGATCAGTATTAACCTTTGCGATTTTGCTTCCAGTACTTGTTGCTTCGGGGCCTGAACTAGCTTCATCGTCCTTCGTGACGAGCCAATTGACTATCCAGCCAGTTTGGCCAAACGATAATTTAATCTCAATCCAATCATCTTTTTCTTTTACAATTTGATACTGTTCGCCGCGTTTTACTGTCATGATATTGGGATAGCTTAATCCTGGGCCGCTGCGGACATTTACAGTATCCGTGGATATCGTTACCGAACCACTTGAGGCGTTGCCTATTTCTTGCGGCAGGAAGGTACCGAAAGCGAGAATAATAGTGAATAAGAGCAGTGTATACTTTTTTGTCATCGTAACCTCCTTTATCTGTTTATTTTATCGTAAAGTAGCCAGAAATTCATTCCTTAATTGGTTAATTGCGCCAATATTACTAGAAGTAAACCATAAAAATCACATAAACATGCAAATTTTTTGCCAGAGTGGAAATACTAGTAAAAAAGACTGAGGTGATTGATTATGAGATCAAGTGAAAAGGGAATGAACATACAGTCAATGGATGGCCGTCTTTTTGGGGTGGATTTTCATGACTTTATTCAAAAAGAGGGTCATACGAACTCCATCGAGCTCGCTTCGGAATTTGGGATCACAATGGGCGATGTCAGAAAGTTAAAAAAACATTTAGGGAGGTCTTAAATGTTTCTTGACATTACCACGGTTGCTCCGTATTATTAAATAAATATAAGTCATATTAGGAATAACCAATGATGGAGCATAGTAATTAAGATCATCCATGGAAAGAGAGGAAGTGCCTTAGGCTGAGAGCATTTCTACATGTACCTTAGTGAAAGAACACTCCGTAGGCTTCTTTCTGAAAAAGCACTGCTTTAGTAGGAGATGAACGTAGCAGGCGTTAACTGTTTAAGAGGAAGAGCATGTTTGATGCTCTTCAACTAGGGTGGCACCGCGGGAACCAAACTCTCGTCCCTTGTATGATTACAAGGGATGGGAGTTTTTTTGTATTTCCAGAAAAAGCAAGCACCTGTTATTGTGTCCATTTTACTATATATACATAAGCTTTATGTTTATAAAGGAGGTATACCATCATGTCTATTAGCATCCCGAGAGGTACGCAAGACATTCTGCCTGGTGAAGTAGAAAAGTGGCAGTTAATTGAAGCAAAAGCAAGAGAACTATGTGAAAAATATCAATACCAAGAGATTCGTACGCCAATCTTTGAACATACAGACCTCTTTTCAAGAGGTGTCGGGGACAGCACGGATATTGTCCAAAAGGAAATGTACACTTTTGAGGACAGAGGCAAACGCAGCATTACCCTTAGACCGGAAGGAACAGCGGCAGTTGTCCGCTCCTTTGTGGAGAAGAAAATGTTTGGCCTTCCTAACCAGCCGGTAAAGCTCTATTATATGGGACCAATGTTCCGTTATGAGCGACCGCAGGCAGGCCGCTTCCGCCAATTCGTCCAATTTGGGGTGGAGGCATTAGGCAGTAATGACCCAGCGATTGATGCAGAGGTGATCTCGCTAGCGATGAATCTCTATAAAGAAATGGGTCTGCGAAAGTTAAAGCTTATTGTAAACAGTCTTGGAGATAAAGAGAGCCGAACTGCGCACCGTGAGGCGCTTGTGAATCATTTCAAACCGCGGATTGGGGAGTTTTGTCATGACTGTCAAAATCGTCTTGAAAAAAATCCGCTTCGAATCCTTGATTGCAAACAGGACCGTGACCATGAATTAATGAAAACCGCACCTTCCATCCTGGATTATTTAAATGATTTTTCAAAAGCCTATTTTGAGAAACTACAGCAATATTTAACGCTGCTTGATATTCCGTTTGAAGTCGATCCAAATTTGGTACGCGGCTTAGATTATTATAATCACACGGCATTTGAGATTATGAGTAATGCTGAGGGCTTTGGAGCCATTACGACCCTATGTGGGGGCGGCCGTTATAATGGGCTGGCCGAAGAAATTGGCGGTCCGGAAACGCCTGGTATCGGCTTTGCCTTAAGTATTGAGCGGTTTATTGCTGCCCTTGGCGCAGAAGGTATTGACCTTGAAATTAACCAGGGAATCGATGTGTTTCTAGCATCACTTGGCGAAGAAGCAAAAGATTATACCGTTGGACTTTTGCAGCAGCTGCGCATGGCTGGCTTTTCAGCGGAAAGAGATTACCTTGATCGAAAAATCAAGGCCCAGTTTAAAGCAGCTGACCGCTTAAAAGCTAAATATGTAGCGGTACTCGGAGAAGATGAGCTTAAAAATAACAAAATTAATGTTAAAAATATGGCTACAGGTGAACAAGTAGAGTTAGACCTAAACACATTTATTAAACAATTTCAGGAATTGCAAGCTTAAAAGGGGGATAATCATGTTTGGCAGATCGTATTTTTGTGGGGAAGTTCCAGAGTCAGCAGTAGGGGAGAAGATAACATTAAAAGGCTGGGTTCAAAAGCGGCGTGACTTAGGCGGGTTAATCTTTATTGATTTGCGGGACCGGTCGGGAATTGTTCAGGTCGTGTTTAATCCAGATTTATCAAAAGAAGCACTGCAAACAGCAGAAAAAATCCGTACCGAATATGTTCTGAATGTGGTCGGAACCGTTGTCCGACGTGAAGAAGGAACGATCAATCAAAATATAACAACCGGAACGATTGAGGTACAGGCTGAAGAAGTGACGATTATCAATGAAGCGAAAACTCCGCCGTTTCAGATTTCTGACCGGACAGATGCTTCAGAGGATGTCCGCTTAAAGTATCGCTATTTAGATTTCCGCCGTCCGGTTATGTTTGAAACACTGAAGATGCGTCATCAGGTAACAAAACATATTCGAAACTACCTTGACAGTGAAGGTTTCTTAGATATTGAAACACCAATTTTAACAAAAAGTACTCCAGAGGGAGCACGTGACTATTTAGTTCCTAGCCGTGTCCATCCCGGTGAGTTCTATGCATTGCCACAATCGCCGCAATTGTTTAAGCAATTATTGATGGTAGGCGGAGTTGAGCGTTATTATCAAATTGCCCGTTGTTTCCGTGATGAGGACTTGCGTGCTGACCGTCAGCCAGAATTTACTCAAGTCGATATTGAAACCAGCTTTTGGAGCCAAGAAGACATCATGGGCATGATGGAGAACATGTTATCTGGATTAATGAGAGAGGTCAAAGGGGTAGAAGTCCCTGCAAGCTTTCCGCGGATGACCTATGCAGAAGCGATGAGCCGCTTTGGATCTGATAAACCAGATACACGGTTTGGTTTGGAGCTTGTGGATCTTTCTGAGATCGTGAAGGATTCTGGCTTTAAAGTCTTTGCAGCAGCTGTTGCCAATGGCGGCCAGGTAAAAGCAATTAATGTTAAGGGTGCAGCAGAAAAATATTCTCGTAAAGATATTGATGCGTTAACTGAATTCGTTGCTGTTTATGGTGCAAAAGGGCTTGCTTGGTTAAAGGTTGAGGCTGAAGGCTTAAAAGGCCCAATTTCAAAATTCTTCACTGAGGAGGATGCGCAGGCAATTAAGGCAACGCTTGAAGCAGCAGATGGAGATTTACTTCTTTTTGTGGCTGATAAGAAAAATGTTGTCGCCGACGCACTTGGCGCCTTAAGACTTAAGCTTGGTAAAGAATTAGGCTTAATTGACCCAAGTCAGTTTAACTTCCTATGGGTTACGGACTGGCCGCTATTAGAGTATGCCGAGGAGGAAGGCCGTTATTACGCTGCCCACCATCCATTTACAATGCCATTTAGAGAAGACCTTGAACTGTTAGATACAGATCCGTCTAAAGTTCGTGCCCAAGCATATGACATTGTCTTAAATGGATATGAACTTGGCGGCGGCTCACTAAGGATATTCGAACGTGAGGTTCAAGAAAAAATGTTTAGCGTTCTAGGCTTTACTCCGGAAGAAGCAAAGGAACAGTTCGGATTCCTCTTAAATGCATTTGAATTTGGAACACCACCGCATGGTGGAATCGCCATTGGTCTTGACCGTTTGGTTATGCTGCTTGCTGGCAGTTCCAACCTCCGGGATACGATTGCCTTTCCTAAAACAGCAAGTGCTAGCTGCTTGCTGACGGATGCACCTGGTGAAGTTTCCGATGCACAATTGAAGGAATTAAATTTGTCATTAAATGTTAATAAATAACAGGAATTCGCTTTCATGATCCTTGATGACCGCTTCAAATTATGGTATGATAAAGGTAATTTAAGAAGAGTCCTGAAATGTACGTTGTGTTACCTGAAGTTTTGACCGAACATTATTGATTCGGGAGTCTAGCGTTTTCTGCCATGCGTAAATGCCCCACCTATACGGTATAGGGACTTACAATCGCGGAAACAGGACACCCACCTGCTAGTAGCGGGATCAAAACGAAGGATCAAAAGCAACGGCACCATTGGGACTCTTTCCTATTTTCTAAACTATCACCTTCTGCAGATGCAGAAGGTTTTTCTTTTTGAATAATTCCTACTTGATTACTTGTTTTTATTAGTAAGTATGATATATTCTTATGGTGAAAAAATATATAAAAGTGATTATAAATTTGGAGTGAATCTAATGCTGCATCAATTTTCTCGAAACGAGCTTGCTATTGGTAAAGAAGGATTAACAATTATGAAAAACAGCACGGTTGCTGTTTTAGGAATCGGCGGAGTAGGTTCGTTTGCGGCTGAAGCGCTAGCCCGATCCGGCGTGGGTAAATTAATTTTGATTGATAAAGATGATGTTGACATTACCAATATCAACCGTCAGCTGATTGCCCTTCTGTCGACGGTCGGCAGACCTAAGGTAGAAATCATGACAGAGCGGATTAAGGATATTAACCCTGATTGTGAAGTGATTCCGTTAAAAATATTTTATACAGAAGAAACGTATGAAGATATTTTTAGTCATAAATTAGATTTTGTTGTCGACGCTTCTGATACCATTGTTTATAAAATACACCTCATGAAAGAATGCCTAAAACGAAATATCCCGATTATTTCCAGCATGGGTGCAGCTAACAAAATGGATCCAACACGGTTTCAGATTGCCGATATTTCGAAAACGCATACCGACCCGATTGCCAAGGTCATTCGTACAAGACTTCGTAAAGAGCGGATACATAAAGGCATTCCAGTTGTCTTTTCTGATGAAAGTCCAATTGTGATTCGAGAGGATATCAAAAAAGAAGTGGGAAATGAAAATGCGCCAATCCGTAAAGCGCAAATGCCTCCAGCATCCAATGCCTTTGTACCATCAGCAGCCGGCTTGATTATGGCCAGCTATGTGGTACGACAATTGTTAAAAGACATTAAAATTCAGCGTGTTGCGGATGAGAAATAAGCCGTTAGCCCTAAACTGATGAAGTTTAGGGTTTTTATTTTTCGATCAGACTTGATTCCAAGTGCATGATTCTACCGCAGTTTACCAGCTATACTTTTAGGAAGGAAGTTTTTGCTAGATTCAGGTACACTTGAAAAGGATCGTTTGTTTTGAGAGGAGATGAGAATTTGGAGACGATTGTAGAACTAAAAGATGTTACTAAGGTCATTAAAGGGCGAACCATAATAGACCAGATTAGCTTCCAAGTAAATAAAGGGGAAGTGTTTGGATTTTTAGGTCCAAATGGAGCAGGGAAAACTACAACAATTCGGATGATTGTGGGTTTAATGGGGATTACCTCCGGAGACATCCTTATTGGCGGGGCTAGTATTAAAACACAGTTTGAACAAGCTGTCGGTCACATCGGAGCGATCGTTGAAAATCCTGAAATGTATAAATTTTTGACCGGTTATGAGAACCTAGTCCATTATGCCCGAATGTCAAAAGGAATCTCTAAGGGAAAAATAGCCGAAACAGTGGAATTGGTGGGTCTATCCGGACGAATTCATGATAAGGTTAAAACTTATTCGCTTGGAATGAGGCAGCGGTTAGGCCTGGCTCAATGCCTTTTGCATGACCCGAATGTCTTAATCCTTGATGAGCCTACTAACGGGTTAGATCCGGCAGGGATAAGAGAGATTCGTGACTATGTCCGCCTGCTCGCCCGAGAAAAAAATATGGCAGTCATCGTTTCGAGTCACCTATTATCTGAAATGGAAATGATGTGTGATAGAATCGGGATCATCCAAGATGGCAGGCTGGTCGATGTACAGCTTGTCCAAGAATTTGTTCATGGTACTGAGGTCGCATATGAATTAGAAGTAATACCCAGTGAAAAGGCGTTGGATCTTTTAACGGCCATTTATCCACATATTAAAGCCAAACGTTCTAGAAACGGATTAACCGTTGAAATGGGAAAAGAGGAAATCCCTCATTTGGTAAAATTGTTGGTGGCAGAAGAGATTTCGATATTTGGGATAAAAGAAGTAGCGAAAACATTAGAAGATCGCTTCCTTGAAGTGACGTCTGACAAGGAGGCGGCTGCTCGTGGTTAATTTAATTAAAAACGAATCGATGAAAATTTTTAGACGGCCAGGAACCATTGTTATGATTGTGATTTTGGTTCTATCTCTAGCCCTGGTAGGCATTGTGATTAAGTCCCAACAAAATAGTATGGACATTCAGCAAGATAAAAATTGGCAGCAGATCTTAAAAGAGGAAAATGATGCGTTAAAGCAGCAGATGTTAAAAAGCCGGACTGACTCTGAGAAGCAGTATTTCAAGAAAGAAATTGCGATAAATGATTATCGAATTAAACATAATATGCCGCCAAAAGAGAAATATACGGTTTGGTCGTTTGTGAAAGATTCATCACAGCTGATTGTCCTGGCAGGCGTTTTTATTATTATTATATCTGCAGGTATTGTGGCCAGTGAGTTTAATTGGGGAACAATTAAACTGCTATTAATCCGGCCTATCAATCGGTCTAAAATCTTATTAGCAAAATATGTGACAGTTCTATTATTTGCTATTCTAATGTTGGCAATAATGTTTATTTTCTCTAGCATATTGGGTGCAATTTTGTTTGGGATGCCTGATAAAGCAATCCCTTATTTAAATTATTATAATGGCCATGTGACCGAACAAAATATCGTGGTCCATTTACTCATCTATTATGGGTTGAGTTCCATTGATACGATCATGTTAGTCACAATGGCGTTCATGATGTCTGCTGTGTTTCGAAATAGTTCCCTAGCAATCGGACTTTCCTTATTTTTACTTTTTACCGGTGGTCAATTTACAGCTTTGTTAGCGATGAAATTTGACTGGGCTAAATATGTTTTATTTGCCAACACAGATTTAATGCAATATTTTGAAGGAACACCACTAGTCGAAGGCATGACAATCCCTTTCTCCATAATGATGTTAGTCATTTACTTCGCCCTATTCCAATTTCTCGCATTCTACGTCTTCCAAAAACGAGACATAGCAGCATAAACACAAACGGTGACAGGCACCATGTGAATTCTTCACATGGTGCCTGTCACCGTTTCTACTCTTTCTACTTTTTCTACTTTTTCGATCTTGTTAATTTTTCATATACAGTAGCAAGAGCCTGTTCGAATTTTCCGGTTTTCTTAGGCTGATAGTATTTTTTGTTTTTTAGTTTGTTCGGTAAGTATTGCTGCGGCACCCAGCCGTTTTCAAAGTCGTGCGGATATAGGTAGTCTATACCTCTGCCAAGCTCTTTTGCGCCTTTGTAATGGGCATCCTTTAGATGATCTGGCACTTCGCCGACTATTCCTTTTTGGATGTCATCTAGTGCTGCTTGAATCGCCAGAACGGCCGAGTTTGATTTAGGGGATAAGCAAAGTTCAATCACAGCGTTTGCGAGTGGAATTCTTGCCTCGGGAAATCCAATTCTTTCAGCTGTTTCAATCGCAGCTAACGTCCGTGCACCTGCTTGGGGATTGGCTAGTCCTACATCTTCATAAGCAATCACAATCAATCTCCGGCTGATACTAGGCAGGTCACCTGCTTCAATTAAACGGCCAAGATAGTGGAGTGCGGCATCCACATCGCTCCCGCGAATGGATTTCTGAAAGGCAGAGAGGACATCATAATGACCGTCTCCATCTTTATCGGCAACCAAACTTTTCTTTTGCAAACACTCCTCCGCCGTTTCCACATCGATAAAGATTACACCATCCTCATTTTTATCTGTTGATAGAATGGCTAGCTCTAATGCGTTTAAGGAGCTGCGAACATCGCCGTTAGAACCTTGGGCAAAATGGAGCAATGCCTCCTCAGAGATCTCCACTTTTTCTTTTCCATAACCGCGATCATCGTCTTTAAGTGCCCTCAATAAGGCTTGCTTCACTTCATCAGGCGCTAATGGCTTTAGCTCAAATATTTGACAGCGGCTTCTAATCGCTGGGTTAATTGCATGATAGGGATTGCTGGTTGTGGCTCCTATTAAGACAATCATTCCGTTTTCCAAATAGGGAAGCAGAAAATCCTGTTTGGCTTTATCCAAACGGTGGACCTCATCTAAAAGCAGAATAACTTTCCCCGACATCTTTGCCTCTGCCGCCACAATCTCCATATCTTTCTTATTATTCGTTACGGCATTTAAGGTTCGGAAGGCATATTTTGTACTTCCCGCAATAGCGCTCGCAATTGAGGTTTTGCCAATTCCAGGCGGTCCATATAAAATCATGGATGTCAGCTGTTTTGCTTTCACCATTCTCGCGATAATTTTTCCATCCCCAACAAGATGCCCCTGGCCGACGATTTCTTCAATCGTTCGTGGACGCATACGAAATGCTAATGGTTTTTGCTGCATAATCATCTCTCCAAAATTGAACTTACTGTCTAGCTCAAAATTTTCGTTTTATCGTAAATAGATTTCTTATTCCATAAGTCATAAAATAGATTCTTCCAATCTAACTTTACCATTTTCCCTTGAAAAAGCATATTAAACAAGAATATGATATAATTTTGAATGCCTATCAATTTACTGAGATTTTTTATTTAATAGATCAATTAACGAATAGGGGTGCAATAGATGAAAATATCGACTAAAGGCCGTTATGGTTTGACGATTATGATTGAACTAGCTAAAAAACATGGTGAAGGTCCTACCTCGTTAAAGACCATTGCTCAAGCAAATGAACTATCCGAGCATTACTTAGAACAATTAATTGCTCCATTACGAAATGCTGGATTAGTTAAAAGTATCAGAGGGGCTTATGGCGGCTATGAATTAACAAGTACGCCTTCAAAAATTACCGCAGGCGATGTGATCCGCGTGTTAGAAGGGCCGATTACCCCTGTCGAAGGAATCGAGGATGAAGAACCCGCTAAGCGTGAGCTTTGGATTCGAATTCGCGATGCCATTAAAGATGTTTTGGACAATACGACATTAGAGGATTTGGCCAGCCACAGTGAGGACCAGGAGCCAGACGGTTATATGTTTTATATTTAAGGTTAAAAATAGAAGCAAGTTTGTAATAGTGCGCTGACAACTAATTGGACGATAACTTTTACTTTTTAACTGAATGAGAAATGAGAATTATTTGATTGAAGGTGTAATAATGGAACGAATCTATCTCGACCATGCCGCAACGAGTCCGATGCACCCTAAGGTGATCGACAAAATGATAATGATTATGAATGCTACATTTGGGAACCCCTCGAGCATTCATTCTTACGGTAGAGAGGCACGTCATTATATTGATTTAGCGCGGGCTGCACTTGCCCGAAGTATCGGAGCCCAGGAAAACGAGATTATTTTTACAGGCAGCGGAACAGAAGCGGATAATATGGCGTTATTTGGTGTGGCTGAAAGCTATCAAAACAAGGGTAAGCATGTGATTACAACCCAGGTTGAACATCATGCCGTTCTCCATGCCTGCAAAAGGTTAGAAAAAATGGGCTTTGAAGTGACCTATCTGCCAGTAGATGAAACAGGTAGAATTTCAATGACTGACCTGCAAGCGGCTTTAAGGGAAGATACGATTCTAGTATCAGTAATGTACGGCAATAACGAAGTAGGAACGATACAGCCAATTAGGGAAATTGGTGAACTTCTGGAAGGACATCAAGCCCTATTTCATACAGATGCAGTCCAAGCTTACGGAATAGAAGACATAGATGTTAACGAGAGCAAAATTGATTTATTATCTGTTTCAGCTCATAAAATTAATGGTCCAAAAGGGGTTGGCTTTCTTTATGCAAGGTCAACGGTTAAATTAGCGCCTCGTCTTTTTGGCGGTGACCAAGAAAGAAAACGCCGGGCCGGGACGGAAAATGTGGCTTCGATTGTCGGCTTTCATGAAGCGGTTTTAATTGCGAGTGAAGAGCGTTCAGCCAAACGTGAAACGTTTGCTGAACTGAAAGAGACGTTACTTGAAAAGCTGCATGATGGACAGGTTGAATTTAACATAAACGGATCGCTTGAATATTCTCTGCCACATGTATTAAACTTAAGCTTTCCGGGAACCAGTGTGGAGGCAATGTTAGTCAACCTTGATTTAGCAGGTGTGGCTGTATCAAGCGGCTCAGCGTGTACGGCTGGATCGATTGAGCCTTCCCATGTTCTTGTTGCCATGTTTGGTAAACAATCAGAGCGGCTGACCAATTCCATCCGCTTCAGCTTTGGCTTTACTACGACGAAGGAAGCTGTTAGTAAAGCAGCTGAAGAAATAGCGAAAATTGTGAAGCGCCTGAAAAAATAAATGTAAATGTAGTTGATAGAAGAGAGAGGTGAAAACATGGAAAGAAAGGCTCCGAAGGATACACGCGTAGTAGTAGGAATGTCAGGTGGAGTGGATTCGTCTGTTGCAGCGCTTTTATTAAAGCAACAGGGCTATGATGTCATCGGTATCTTTATGAAAAACTGGGATGACACCGATGAAAATGGCGTATGTACGGCCACAGAAGATTACGAGGATGTTATTCGTGTCTGCAACCAAATTGGCATACCCTATTACGCAGTTAACTTTGAAAAACAATATTGGGATAAGGTATTTACCTATTTCCTTGATGAATATAAGGCAGGCAGGACGCCAAATCCTGACGTTATGTGTAACAAAGAAATCAAATTTAAAGCCTTCCTAGAACATGCTATGAACCTGGGTGCCGATTATCTTGCAACAGGACACTATGCCCGGGTTGAGTACCGTGATGGCGAATATAAAATGCTGCGTGGTCTTGATGAAAATAAGGACCAAACGTATTTCCTAAATCAATTATCGCAGGAGCAGTTAAGTAAAGTTATGTTCCCGATTGGTAATCTAGAAAAGTCTCGGGTACGGGAAATTGCCAAAGAGGCAGAGCTTGCTACTGCTACGAAAAAAGACAGTACGGGGATTTGTTTTATTGGCGAACGGAATTTTAAAGAGTTCCTAGGTCAATACCTGCCTGCACAGCCTGGAAACATGGAGACGTTTGAGGGTGAGGTCAAAGGCAGACATGAGGGGCTGATGTATCATACGATCGGTCAGCGTCATGGTCTTGGGATTGGCGGATCTGGCGAGCCGTGGTTTGCGATTGGCAAGGATTTAAAAAGAAACATCCTTTATGTTGGACAAGGCTTCCATCATGAAAAACTTTACTCTGATCGCATTACCGCTGTTAATGTCAGCTGGGTTTCAGATCGTGAGAAGCTGGCGGAATTTGAATGTACAGCCAAATTCCGTTACCGTCAGGAAGACCACAAAGTAACCGTGCGCTTGTTAGATGATGATCAAGTACAGGTTCTCTTCCATGAACCAATCCGGGCGATTACGCCTGGACAGGCTGCTGTTTTTTATAATGGTGATGAATGCCTGGGCGGAGGTACGATTGATGAAGTTTATAAAAATGGTGAACGGTTAACATATGTTGGTTAAAAAGACCCTGATTCCTTCGATGGAGTCGGGGCCTTTTTGCTGTTTGCGGAAAAAAACAGAATTCGTACGGAAATAATGGAAAGGTTCGCGGAAATCATCCGAAAACTAGCAGGAAAAATGGGAGTTTTCACAGAAAAAACCTGAAAGTACACGGAAAAAACATGAGAGTATACGGAAAAAACATGAGAGTATACGGAAAAAACATGAGAGTACACGGAAAAAACATGAGAGTATACGGAAAAAACATGAAAGTACACGGAAAAACATGAAAGTTCGCGGAATTAACCAGAAACCGCCGAAAAAACGAAAAAGTCGACAGAAATATTCTACCAACCCATTCCACTTCCATTTCAGCAAAACTTCCATAGTAAAACGGCAAACCCCTTATGATACAAAAAGTAATTTCTAACTAAAATATGATATACTTTCTTTTAGGATTGGAGTTGAAAAAATGGATAAAAACCAATTAGGTGTACAATACATGCAAGAAGGTAACTGGGAAGAGGCAGCAAAAGCGTTTAACGACGCGATTGAACAAAATCCAACAGACCCAGTTGCCTACATTAATTTTGGCAACGTTCTTTCAGCAGTAGGCGACGACGAAAAAGCAATCAAATTCTACCAAAAAGCCATCGAAATCGATGAAAATGCCGCGGCTGCTTACTATAGTATCGGAAACATCTTCTTTAGCCATGACCGCTTCGAGGAAGCAAAACTTAGTTTCGAGCAAGCCATGAAAAAAGGACTCGACTCAAGCGATACCTACTTTATGTTAGGTCTTACCCACCTGCAGTTAGACCAGGGCAGACTTGCTCTTCCGTACCTGCAGCGAAGTGTCGAATTAAACGAAGAAGACGAAGAAGCCCGTTTCCAATATGGACTATGCCTAGCTCAGAATGAACTCATAGATGAGGCCATCATCCAGCTTGAAAAATGCATCGAACTAGACCCCGACCATTCAGATGCTTATTATAACTTGGGCGTTTCTTATGCCTTTAAAGAAGATCAGACTCAGGCACTAGCGATGTTTAACAAAGCATTAGAAATTCAGCCGGCCCACCTGCTCGCAGGTCACGGTAAAAAATTAATTGAACAAAACCTCTAATAAATAATTTGCACTGAAAGGAGGGAGCGGGATGGAAAAACAAGACACCCTTGATTTATTCGCTGAGCAAGGAAAATTCGTAAAGGGAAGACCAATCGTTACTATTTTTCATAATGAACAAAACCTCTATACTGTCCTTAGAATCCGTGTCGATGAAACCAATGATCAATATGATGACAAAGAGGCAGTAGTAACCGGTTATTTTCCAAAAATTCATGAACAAGAAACCTATGTATTTTTTGGAGAGTTTAAAGAACATCCAAAGTTTGGGGTTCAGTTTCATACTCAACACTTTCGTAAGGATATGCCGCAGACGAAACAAGGGGTAATTGCCTACTTATCAGGTGAAATGTTTAAAGGCATCGGGAAAAAAACAGCGGAGAACATCGTTGAAACACTAGGAGAGAATGCCATCTCCAAGATTCTCAATCAGCCATCCTTACTTGATTCCATTCCAAAGCTTCCTCCTGAAAAAGCCAAAATGCTTTATGATACCTTGATGGAGCATCAGGGGCTTGAACAGGTAATGGTAGCCCTGAACCAATATGGATTTGGACCGCAAATTTCGATGCGCATCTATCAAGCCTATAAAGATGAAACACTCTCGATTATTCAAAAAAACCCTTATCAGCTGGTTGAGGATATCGAGGGGATTGGGTTTGGCCGGGCAGACGAACTAGGTTACCAACTGGGAATCTCCGGTAATCATCCTGACCGGATTAAAGCAGCCTGCCTGTATACCCTCGAAAATGAAAGCATGCAGACAGGTCATGTCTATTTACATGCAGAGGCTTTACTCGAGCAGGTAAAGTCACTTTTAGATGAAAATAAACGCGATCAAATTGACTTCACTGATATCTCAAACGAGCTGATTAAGCTTGAAGAAGAAGGGAAAATTATCGGTGAGGAAAAACGAATTTATTTGCCGTCCTTATTTTTTGCAGAAAAGGGGCTAGTTACAAGTATTAACCGAATTTTAAAGCAAACTGAATATCGTGAGCAATTTCCTGAGTCTGAATTCCTGTTAGCCTTAGGCGGCTTAGAGGAGCGTCTGGGTGTTCAGTATGCCCCGTCGCAAAAAGAAGCTATTCAAACGGCGCTGATGTCGCCCATGCTCATTTTAACGGGTGGACCTGGTACCGGAAAAACAACGGTGATTAAAGGGATTGTCGAGCTATACGGAGAACTTCACGGCTGTTCCCTTGAACCAAAGGATTATTTTAAAAAAGATGAGCCATTTCCGATTTTATTAGCAGCCCCGACCGGACGAGCCGCGAAACGAATGACCGAATCCACTGGTCTGCCAGCAGTAACGATTCACCGCTTACTTGGCTTTAATGGGACAGAAGGATTTGACCGTGATGAAGCCAGTCCGCTCGAAGGCAAAATATTAATTGTCGATGAGACGTCGATGCTCGACATTTGGTTAGCAAATCAATTGTTTAAGGCCCTGCCGGAACATATTCAAGTCATCATGGTAGGCGACGAGGATCAGCTTCCATCGGTCGGACCTGGACAAGTGTTAAAAGACTTGCTCCAATCACAAACAATTCCAACCGTCCGGCTTACCGATATTTACCGGCAGGCCGAGGGTTCTTCTATTATTGAACTAGCCCATGATATAAAAAAAGGCTATCTGCCGGCAAATGTGACAGCAAAGCAGGCAGACCGTTCATTTATTCGGTGTTCAACGGCACAGGTTGCACAAGTTGTTGAAAAAGTGGCCCAAAATGCCAAAAATAAAGGCTATACCGCAAAGGATATTCAAGTGCTGGCACCGATGTACCGGGGCCCTGCCGGTATTGACCGGTTAAATGTTTTATTGCAGGAAATATTTAATCCTAATCCGGATGGTAACCGTAAAGAAATTGCGTTTGGCGACGTCAAATACCGAATTGGAGATAAGGTGCTTCAACTTGTCAACCAACCTGAAAGCAATGTTTTTAACGGCGATATCGGAGAAATTATCTCCATTATCTATGCCAAAGAAAATACCGAAAAACAAGATATGATTTATATTTCTTTTGAAGGAAATGAAGTTGAGTATACAAGACAGGACTTAAATCAAATTACACATGCCTACTGTTGCTCGGTCCATAAGTCACAGGGCAGTGAGTTTCCAATTGTTATTATGCCAATCACGAGAAGTTATTACCGAATGCTGCAAAGGAATCTAATCTATACGGCGATAACTAGGAGTAAACAATCGCTGATTATATGCGGGGAGGAAGATGCCTTAAGGCTGGGTGTCGAACGGGCAGATGAGCTTCAAAGACATACGACACTTTGCCAAAAGCTGCAGGAATCGATCACAATTGTCACTCTGCCAGATGAAGACCCTTCTAGTGAATTATCCTATGAGGAGAAGATAATGCAAGTCCATCCTATGGTTGGAATGGAAAACGTTTCACCTTATGATTTTTTAACAAATGACGGAAACTAAGAAATGTTCGGGGGTGGAAACTCTTTGCGGACATTTTCTTTATTAAAAGGGCAGCCTGTTTTTGAAACGAAAAGTGGAACAAAAATAGGCGAAATTACGGATCTTTGTATATCCAGCACCGGTAAAGTGAATGGTCTCTTGGTCAAAAAAGGGATATTCTTCAAGCAACTCTATTTGCTCGAGATTGAAAAAGTGGCTTCCTTTGGCTGGGATGGGGTAATGGTACAGGATAGCAGTTGCTTAGAGAAACTAAAAGTGAGTCCTGAATATACCTTAAACCATCAACATTCTTTAGATGGGATGATGATGCTCTCTAAGAGCGGTGAGTCACTTGGATTGTTAACGGATGTATATTTTCAGGAAGAATTGGGCACAATCGTAGGGTATGAAATTACGGATGGCTTCTTTTCGGAGATTACGGAAGGTAAACAAGTCATTCAATCCGGGAAGCCCGTTGCGATCGGAAAGGATGCCATTATCGTAGATGTAAAAAATACGTGAGGTGTCTTTTCATGTTCAAGTGTCCCAATTGTCAAAGCAAAGATATCGGCAAAATAGGTATTAACCAATATTATTGCTGGAATTGTTTTATCGAACTCTCCGTTAACAAAGGAATTATCAATACCCATCAGGTTGAAGAAGACGGGTCACTAAGTTCCCTGGATGATTTGTTTGAAGAAGAAGAACGTCGTTACACGATTTAACCGAGGTGTCCTCGGATGCTAAGTCTGGCCAATCTGTCGAAGAGGTGAGACGATGAATAAAATGATGACGACAATGCTTGTTTTTGGTGCAGGGATGGCAGCTTATAATATTGCCCAAAGAAATAATATGATGTCAGCCCGCAATATGAAAAGGATTCAAAAAAAGGTAAAGCGCGCGATATTCTAGGTGTTAATCCCCCTCGAAGGACCTTGAGGGGGATTTTTAGCATAAAAGCTGTATATTTCCAACGTCAGTCTCTAAAACTAATGGCAGGAGGGCCTTGACGTGGATATTCGTGTGAAATGGTATTATCGAATTGGGTTTTTGCTCCTTTTATTAATTGCAATCTTCGTTTTTCTTAAGATTAGTTCATTATGGATGCCGATTATTAAAATAATTGGAACGATTATTTTTCCTTTTATTATTTCAGCGTTTATTACCTATTTACTGCACCCAATTGTGGAGAAATTGCATGAAAAAGGACTGCACCGTGGTCTTGCGATTATCCTCATTTATTTTATCTTTTTTGGCGGAATTGGCTTTTCTTTATATAAGGGGATACCGGTCGTTATTGATCAAATCAAAGATTTATCGGAAAGTGCTCCCGCTTTTGCTGAGCAGTATCGGGGATGGATTACACTCCTGCAGAAACATACAAGGGAATGGCCTGATGGTCTTCAGGCGCGGGTTGATGAGGGAATTGATGCGTTTGAAAATAAACTTGATTCGTTATTAACGATTATCGTTAATATGCTTGTCAATTTGTTAAATTCCGCTTTACTTATGATGATCATTCCGTTTATTACTTTTTATATGCTAAAAGATTATCCATTATTAAAAAGGGCAGTATGGTATCTGACACCGAAGAAATGGCGGAAGAAAGGAACGTTATTTCTCAAGGATGCCGATGAGTCCCTCGGCGGTTATATTCGAGGCCAGCTGCTGGTATGTATTATTATCGGCAGTATCTCTTCCCTGCTATTTTGGATTTTTCATCTGAATTATCCGCTCCTTTTAGGGGTAATTGTAGGGGCAACAAATGTCATTCCTTATTTTGGTCCCCTCATTGGGGCTATACCTGCCGTGTTCGTTGCGGCTACGGTTTCAATGAAATTAGTCATTATTACAATCGTGATCGTCTTCGGCTTGCAGTTTATCGAAGGTAACATTTTATCTCCCTATATTGTCGGAAAGAGTCTCCATATGCATCCGTTATTGATTATGGCTGCTTTAACAACTGGTGGTGAAATTGGCGGAGTTTTAGGATTAATCCTTGCTGTGCCGATTCTGGCTGTCCTAAAAGTGGGCATAGTCCATGCAAAAAACCATCTTATGAACGAATCAAATTGACAAACGTTTTGATGGTGGCTATAATTCGTCATATAGAATATTTGTTTAAAAATGTAGAAGGATTGAGTATGTTGTAGTCCATCTGTAACGCTTTTTTGCGTAGAAGAGAGGAGCTTCCCAGGCTGAAAGAAGCTCTAGATGAAGGATAACAGAAAGCTAATCTGGAGTGCAGCTAATCACTGCCGTGCTTGCCGCGTTAAGGCGAATTTTGAGAGATGGATACATATTTTTGTATTCGTAATCAGGGTGGTACCGCGAGCAAGCTCTCGTCCCTGTTTTGGGATGAGGGCTTTTTTGTATGCTTTTTTTAAAGTATTGTCTAGCTCCAGCGCCCAGCGACTAGTGTACTTCGCCCATTTCCCTACGATAAGTCAATGGGCTCCAGTCCTGCCGTGCGCTAAACGGGCGCTTGCGCTTTTCTATTAAAAGGAGGTCTATAAGCATGAAAAAATTAACAGGAGCACAAATTCGTTCCATGTTTCTACAGTTTTTTAATGAGGAAAAAGGGCACAACATTGAACCAAGTGCCTCACTTGTCCCGCACGATGACCCATCATTATTGTGGATCAACAGTGGAGTGGCAACATTAAAGAAATACTTTGATGGTCGCGTGGTTCCGGAGAATCCAAGGATTACAAATGCACAGAAATCTATTCGTACCAACGATATTGAGAATGTCGGAAAAACAGCCCGCCACCATACCTTTTTTGAAATGCTGGGGAACTTCTCAATCGGCGAATACTTCAAGGATGAAGCAATTGTTTGGGCATGGGAGTTTTTAACCTCTGAGAAATGGATGGGGTTCGATCCTGAATTGCTAAGTGTTACAGTTCATCCTGAAGATCATGAAGCCTATGAAATTTGGAATAAAACGATTGGCATACCAGAGGAGCGGATTATCCGCTTGGAAGGGAACTTCTGGGACATCGGTGAAGGACCAAGTGGACCTAACACAGAAATCTTCTATGACCGCGGCTCTGAATATGGAGACGACCCTAGTGACCCTGAATTATATCCTGGCGGTGAAAATGATCGCTACCTTGAGGTATGGAATCTGGTATTTTCTCAATTTAACCATAACCCTGATGGAACCTATACACCGCTTCCAAAGAAAAATATTGATACCGGGATGGGACTGGAGCGAATGGCTTCCGTTGTTCAAAATGTGGCAACCAACTTTGATACTGATTTATTTATCCCAATTATCCGCGCAACCGAAGAAATTTCTGGTTTAAGTTATGGTGTAGACAAAGAACAAGACGTTGCTTTCAAAGTAATTGCTGACCATATTCGGACCGTTGCCTTTGCTGTTGGTGATGGAGCCCTTCCTTCAAACGAAGGCCGCGGTTATGTGCTCCGTCGTTTACTTCGCCGTGCAGTACGCTATGCAAAGCAAATCAATATTAACCGTCCGTTTATGTTTGAACTTGTTCCGGTTGTTGGTGAAATTATGCAGGACTACTATCCGGAAGTAAAGGATAAAACAGAGTTTATTCAAAAAGTAATTAAAAACGAGGAAGAGCGTTTCCACGAAACCCTTCATGAAGGCTTGAGCATTCTAGCCAGTGTCATTAGCAAGGAAAAAGAAAAAGGCAGTGATACAATCTCTGGTGCAGATATTTTCCGTTTATATGACACTTACGGTTTCCCTGTTGAATTGACGGAAGAATATGCAGAAGAAGAAGGCATGAAGGTTGACCATGAAGGTTTCGAGACAGAAATGGAGCAGCAGCGTGAGCGTGCCCGTGCCGCCCGTCAAGATGTTGATTCCATGCAGGTTCAAGGCGGTGTCCTTCGCGATGTTACGATTGAAAGTAAATTTGTTGGTTATGATCAATTAAAAACTGATTCGACCGTGACCGCCATTATCAAGGACGGTAATCTTGTCGATCAGGCTGGAACTGGTGAAGAAGTACAGGTGATCCTCGATATCACACCTTTTTATGCCGAAAGTGGAGGTCAAATCGCAGACCGCGGTTTACTCAAGGGTGATCGTGTGACAGTTGCCGTAAAGGATGTCCAAAAAGCACCAAATGGTCAAAACCTTCACAAGGTGATTGTAGAAAACGGACAATTAAAAACCAATCAACAGGTGACCGCTGCGGTTGATGCTGAAAATCGAGTTAAAATTATTAAAAACCATACAGCCACACATCTGCTCCATCGTGCCCTAAAAGATGTGCTTGGAGAGCATGTTAACCAAGCCGGGTCTCTTGTTGAACCTGATCGTCTCCGGTTTGACTTTTCTCACTTTGGTCAAATTACAGCGGAAGAATTGGAACAAGTTGAACGAATTGTTAATGAAAAGATTTGGCGCAATATTGAAGTAAATATTAGCTTAAAGCCAATTGCTGAGGCAAAGGAAATGGGAGCAATGGCCCTGTTTGGTGAGAAATATGGCGACATTGTCCGTGTGGTTAGAGTCGGAGATTACAGCTTAGAGCTTTGCGGTGGATGCCATGTGCCGAATACATCTGTCATTGGTCTGTTTAAAATTGTTTCAGAGGGCGGAATTGGTGCAGGAACTAGAAGGATTGAGGCGGTAACAGGTGAATCAGCTTATAAATCATTAAATGATCAAGTTGGTTTATTAAAGGATGCAGCTGAAAAGTTAAAAACCAATCCTAAAGATATGGGCAGCCGAATTGAAGGATTACTGGCTGAAATCAAGCAGCTTCAGCGGGAGAATGAATCACTTGCTGCAAAGCTTGGAAATATTGAAGCTGGCAGCCTGGTTTCAAATGCGAAGCAAATTGAGGGTGTAACGGTTTTATCGGCAAAAGTTCAAGCTGCCGAAATGAATAACCTGCGAAATATGGCCGATGACTTGAAACAAAAGCTAGGATCTGCGGTTATTATTCTTGGCAGTGTCCATGATGGCAAAGTGAATTTAATTGCGGCAGTGACAAAGGACCTGATCGAAAAAGGTTTCCATGCTGGTAAATTGATCAAAGAGGTTGCTACACGCTGCGGCGGCGGCGGCGGCGGACGTCCGGATATGGCGCAAGCTGGCGGTAAGGATCCAGAAAAATTGGATGCAGCACTCCAATTCGTTGATGAATGGGTGAAATCCATTTGATAATGGGACAAAGTAGTGTAAAATGTAGGTAACTAACACTAGAGAAGCTGCAGGTAAACAATACAATTCTCGTCAAATTATAAGCGAGGTGCATGAAATGAGCTCATTTGATAAAACGATGCGGTTTAATTTTCCGGAAGAACCGTTTGAACATGATGTGAACGATGTTCTTTTTCAAGTCTATGAAGCCCTGCAGGAAAAAGGATATAATCCAATCAACCAAATAGTTGGATATTTACTATCCGGAGACCCAGCCTATATTCCACGTCATCGTGATGCACGTAACATAATCCGTAAGCTGGAACGGGATGAAATTATTGAGGAATTGGTAAAATCCTATCTAAAACAACAACGAGAGGGTTAATGAATGCGTGTATTGGGATTAGATGTAGGCTCTAAGACCGTCGGAATTGCTGTGAGTGATGAATTAGGCTGGACGGCTCAGGGCTTAAAGACTCTTAAAATAAACGAAGAAAAACAAGAGTTTGGTTTCGAGGAAATTGGGCAATTAATAAAGGAGTATCAAGTCGATACGGTCGTCATCGGTTTACCAAAAAATATGAATGGGACGATTGGACCACGCGGAGAGGCTAGCCAGCAATATGCTGCTGAAATAGAAAGCCGATTTGCTGTTCCTACCGTTTTGTGGGACGAGCGGTTAACGACAATGGCTGCTGAACGAGTCTTGCTTGAGGCTGATGTCAGCCGTAAAAAGAGAAAAAAGGTCATTGATAAAATGGCAGCTGTAATGATTCTGCAAGGTTTTCTTGACAGTAAAAATTAATGAGGTGGAAAAATGGCACAAGAACATAATCATGAAGAAGATCGCTATATCACACTTGTCGATGAAAATGGCGATGAACAATTATTTGAAATACTTTTCACATTCGATTCAGATGAGTTTGAAAAGTCCTATGTATTCTTTTACCCAGTAGGAGCAAATGAGGATGAGGAAGATGAAATTGATATCCTCACGTATGCCTATATTCCTACAGAAGACGGCGGTTTTGGTGAGTTAATGGAAATCGAAACGGACGAAGAGTGGGATATGGTAGAAGAAGTATTTAATACCTTTAACGAGGAACAAGAAGAATAGGTTTAATGACCGGCTACTGAATATAGCCGGTTTTTTTATTTATTTTTGAGCAGTCTTATACTTCGAGAATTGTCCAGCTCCAGCGCCCTAGCGGCTAGTGTCCTTCGAACTCCGCCCTACGATAAGTCAACATCGAATCACTGCCGCTCTTCGTGTTGTCCAGCTTCAGCGCCTAGGGGCTCGGGGTCATAAGCGAATCCGTCAATAAGGCTAAAGAGCAGCCTTCTCGCCGGCTCGTCTTATGCCTGTCGCCCCTGATCAAGGCGCCTCCACTTTTCCACATTCCTTTATCTCAGTTGGAGTTCTCCAGGCCATACACCGCTGACCAGGGCGCTTACGCTTTATTGTTAAATTGACATTTTTCTTACTATATGCTCAAATTATTATGGATATCTATTTTAAAATAATTTAGATAGATAGGAATCATGTCACATTGGCCATGGGAAGGGGGAACAGGATGACTACAAACGAAAAAGGCAATAAAAAGAATGTCATTCAACAAAAAATACTGGAGCAACACCATGAAGCAAAAATTGTCCGCAAGATTGTTTTAATTATCTCTATATGCCTGCTATTATTTATCATTTTAATTGGCGGTGGGGGTTACCTCTACATACAGTCTGCCCTAAAACCTGTTGATGCAAAAAGTAAGACGCATAAAACAGTGGATATTCCAATCGGATCTTCTGTAACGGGAATTGGTGAAAGATTAGAGAATAATGGAATTATTAAAAATGCGAAGGTTTTTAAATACTATGTAAAGCTTAAGAACGAAGGCGGCTTTATGGCGGGCAAATACCAACTAAGTCCTTCAATGGATGTACCTGAAATTGTCAGCCGCTTGAAAACAGGTAAGGTCCTAGCTGAAGCTACATTTAAGATTACCATTCCGGAAGGTAAGCAGCTGAAGGAAATTGCCGCGATTATGGCAAAAGCCACTCACCAAAATGAAGCTGATGTGTTTAATAAACTAAATGATAAACAATTTATCAAATCGCTTATGATTAAATATCCCGATATCTTAACAGATGAAATCTTGCATTCTACCGTAAAGTATCCGCTTGAGGGGTATTTATACCCGGCAACCTATCCATTCTATAAGCCAAACCCAACCATTGATGAAATGGTCACGGCAATGCTTGATAAATCAAGAACCGTGTTATCTGATTACATGGCAGAAAGTAAAGAAAAAAAGCTATCCATCCATCAGTTATTAACAATGGCCTCTCTGGTTGAGGAAGAAGCAACCGGTAAGGCGGACCGGAAAACGATTGCTAGTGTTTTTTACAATCGTCTGAAACAAGGAATGCCGCTGCAAACTGATCCGACAGTCTTATATGCACAAGGAAAACACAAAGAAAAAGTTTTTTATAAGGATTTAGAAGTCAATTCTCCCTATAACACTTATAAAAATACCGGTCTGCCACCGGGTCCGATTGCCAATTCCGGCAGGGATTCAATTGAAGCAGCACTCGAGCCGAATCAAACCGATTATTATTATTTCCTAGCAACAGCTAATGGTGATGTGATTTTTACGAAAACATTAGCGGAGCATAATCAAAAAAAGGCTGAGTATATTTCTAATAAAAAATAATCAAACCTGGGGGAAAGATTAGCATTCCCCCTTTTTTTATGGTAGAATAATTCAGGTGTTTTAGATAGGTATTCTATAGCGTAACCCACAGTAAAAGGAAATGGCGGTATTTTCGACCCCAAAAGCACTCAAGCTTTTCGAGCTTGTATGGATCCGAAACTGTGAACGCTATTTTTTCATGTCTAAAGAGTTCTTTTTTAGCGAATAATAAAAGCATTTGAATTTATGAACGGTCCGGATTTTTGCGTGTCTGCGCTGCCGGCTTTCTTATGAGGATAGGGGTGACGGCAGCTTGTTAAATAATGAGAAGCTGCATGCTTATATAGACGGTTTATTAACAGGCAGGAATGCCTTGTTAAGTGAAATGGAAAATTATGCAAGTGAACACCATGTACCAATTATGGAACTGGCCGGAATTGAAACGATGTTGCAATTGTTGAGAATCCACCGGTCAAAGCGAATCCTAGAAGTAGGAACGGCGATTGGCTATTCAGCACTAAGGATGGCAACAGCCCTTCCTGAAGCTGCAATCGTTACGATTGAACGGGATATCGAGAGAATTCAAATAGCAAAAGAATTTATCGAACGGTCCGGAAAGACGGAACAAATTATCTTAATTGAGGGAGATGCCCTTGAGGTAGAAGACGTTGTTCGTAGTCATGGCCCGTTCGATGCGATCTTTATTGATGCTGCAAAAGGCCAATATAAAAAGTTCTTTGAGCTCTATGCAAAGTATCTGACGGCTGAAGGGATGGTTGTTACAGATAATGTCTTATTTAAAGGACTTGTTGCAGAAGCGGAGATTGAATCAAAAAGAATACGAAATCTTGTAAAAAAAATAGATGAATTTAATCAGTGGTTAATGAACCACTCTGAATATGATTCTGTTATTTTACCAGTTGGTGACGGTATAGCCATAAGTAAAAAGAAGAGGTGAGTGTTATGAAAAAACCGGAATTACTTGTCACACCATTAACCGTGGATGATATTTTGCCATTAGCCGAAGCGGGTGCTGATGCATTTGTAGTGGGTGAACAGCGCTATGGTCTTCGGCTTGCCGGTGAGTTCGACCGGGAAAATGTCCGCAAAGCCATTGAAATAGCGCATAGTAAGGGCAAAAAGGTCTATGTGGCTATGAATGCTATTTTTCATAATGAAAAAATTGCTGAGCTTGGCGGCTATATTCAATTTGCTAAGGAAGCCAATGCCGATGCGATTATTTTCGGTGATCCAGCCGTTTTAATGACGGCAAAAGAAGTTGCTCCTGAGATGAAACTTCATTGGAATACAGAAACAACTGGGACGAATTGGTTTACTTGTAATTATTGGGGTTCAAAAGGGGCACAACGATCTGTTCTGGCTCGTGAAATTAACATGGATGCCATTGTTGAAATAAAAGAAAAGGCAGAAGTGGAAATCGAAGTGCAAGTTCACGGCATGAGCTGCATGTTCCAATCCAAACGTTCCTTGCTTGGAAACTACTATGAATATCAGGGCAAAGTAATGGAAGTTGAGAATCGTAAAATGGAAGAAAATATGTTCTTACATGATAAAGAGCGCGGTAATAAATACCCCATCTTTGAAGATGAAAATGGAACACATATTATGAGCCCAAATGATATTTGTATCATTGATGAACTTCAAGAAATGATTGAGGCTGGTGTCGATTCCTTTAAAATTGATGGGATCTTAAAAAGCCAAGAATATATTCTCGCTGTTACAAAAGCCTACCGTGAGGCAATCGATTTATGCGTTGACGACCCGGATGCTTATGATGACAGAAAGGACGACCTGTTAGAGGCGATTGAAGAAATTCAGCCGGCAAACCGTTCCTTAGATACGGGCTTCTATTTCAAAGAAACAGTGTACTAATAGATAAGCGGATGCGACTGAACATCGCTGACGCAAGCATAGAAAAATTTTAGGGAGGGGTTCAATCGTGAATACCGTTACAGACAAAATTTCTGAAATCATTGATGGAAAACGTGTCATTGTAAAGAAGCCGGAACTCCTTGCTCCAGCAGGCAATCTTGAAAAATTAAAAATTGCCGTTCATTATGGTGCCGACGCTGTCTTTATTGGCGGCCAGGAATATGGACTTCGTTCGAATGCTGATAACTTTACCTTCGAAGAAATGAAAGAAGGGGTGGAGTTTGCCAAGAAATACGGTGCGAAAATTTATGTGACAACCAACATATTTGCTCACAATGAAAATATAGAAGGCTTAGAAGAATACATTCTTGGCTTAAAGGAAACTGGAATTGCCGGAATTATCGTTGCCGACCCGCTGATCATTGAAACATGCCGCCGGCTCGCTCCTGAAGTTGAGATTCATATTAGTACCCAGCAATCACTCTCTAACTGGAAGGCAGCTCAGTTTTGGAAAGAAGCTGGAGCAGAGCGAGTCGTGTTAGCTCGTGAGGTTGGAGCAGAGGAAATTAGAGAGATGAAGGAAAAGGTTGATGTTGAAATTGAGACCTTTATCCATGGGGCAATGTGTATTGCTTATTCCGGCCGTTGTACATTAAGTAATCACATGACAGCAAGGGACTCTAACCGAGGAGGCTGCTGTCAATCATGCCGCTGGGATTATGATTTGTATAAGCTCGAGGGCGGAGATCAGGAGACTGCCTTGTTTGGCGAAGCGGACGCAGCTTTTGCGATGAGTCCAAAAGACCTTAACCTAATTAAGGCTATCCCGAATATGATTGAGCTTGGAATCGATAGCTTAAAAATTGAGGGTCGCATGAAATCGATTCATTATATTGCGACGGTTGTCAGTGTTTATCGTAAAGTCATTGATGCCTATTGTGCCGACCCTGAGGGTTTTGTGATTAAAAAAGAATGGCTAGCGGAGCTTGACAAATGTGCAAACCGCGAAACCGCTCCAGCCTTTTTTGAAGGAATACCTGGGTATAAAGAGCAAATGTTTGGTAATCATAGCAAGAAGACAAAGTTTGAATTTGTTGGACTTGTGTTGGACTATAACGAGGAAACACAAATTGTAACCCTTCAGCAGCGGAATCATTTTAAACCAGGGGACGAAGTGGAATTCTTTGGACCTGAAATTGAAAACTTTACCCATGTAGTTGATAAAATTTGGGATGAAAAAGGGAATGAATTGGACGCAGCTAGACATCCACTTCAGATTGTACAATTTAAATTGGACAAACCGGTATACCCTAACAACATGATGCGAAAGGAGAACGCATAATGCGCAAACCGGTTGTTATTGGTGTAACGGGCGGTTCCGGCTCCGGAAAAACCAGTGTAACAAATGCGATCTATGAAAGTTTGAAAGATCTCTCTATCTTAGTCCTTGAACAGGATTATTATTATAAGGATCAGCAAAATGTTCCATTTGAGGAACGATTAAAAACAAATTATGATCATCCGCTTGCCTTTGATAATGACCTGCTGATCAAACATATTGAAAAGCTTTTACGTTATGAAGCAATAGATAAACCTGTTTACGATTATTCCATTCATACACGTTCGGATAAGGTCATACCTGTTGAGCCGAAAGAGGTTATAATCTTAGAAGGGATTTTAGTCCTTGAAGATGAGCGTCTTCGCAATTTAATGGATATAAAATTGTACGTTGATACAGATGCCGATTTAAGGATTATCCGTCGGCTAGAGCGGGATATTCGAGAACGCGGACGGACGTTTGATTCTGTCATTGACCAATATTTAAACGTTGTCCGGCCAATGCATAACCAATTTATTGAACCAACTAAACGCTATGCAGATATCATTATCCCTGAGGGCGGACAAAATCATGTGGCAATTGATTTAATGGTCACTAAAATTCAAACAATTCTTGAACAAAAGTCATTTTTATGACACAATAGCAACAGAATAGACGAAAATAAATAGTATAGTGCGCGCCCTTTTTTGAAAGGACGCGCTACTATGTATTTACCGTATGGTACAATACCTACATAAAATTACATACACAATTCTAATGGGGGATTGTGAAGACTAGAAGGAGTGAGGGTTTTGGCTACAGAAAAAGTATTTCCAATGACACAAGCAGGTAAAGAAAAACTAGTACAAGAGCTTGAATACTTAAAATCAGTTAAGCGTAAAGAAGTGGTGGAGAGAATTAAAATTGCCAGAAGTTTTGGTGATTTATCTGAAAACTCCGAGTATGATTCTGCAAAAGAAGAGCAAGCCTTTGTAGAGGGCCGGATTACCACGTTAGAAAATATGATTCGTAATGCCAAGATTATTGCTGAGAGTGAAATGGCAGGAGATTCAGTTTCTCTAGGCAGTTCTGTTACCTTTATTGAACTTCCAAATGGCGAAGAAGAAACTTATTCCATTGTGGGTAGTGCAGAGGCCGATCCGTTTGAAGGAAAAATCTCAAACGATTCACCTATTGCCAAGAGCCTTTTAGGTAAAAAAGTTGGCGATCAAGTTACCGTTCAAACTCCAGGTGGAGAAATGAGCGTTCGTATTGTTTCGATTAAATAAGTAAATCATTGTTTGAAAAGCCCTAACCTCGTCAAAACTTTTGACGAGGTGTTTTTTATGTGGAAAAGACGGGCACTTGGATGGCTTTTTATCTGTATCACAGGACTGGCACTGCTGTTAGTCCGGCTCATGGAAATACAATTAGTTGAAACAGAGACATTTTCTAAGCATAACGTCAATTTACTTGAGGAAAGTGTCAAGCAAAGAACACAAGAGTTAGTGATTGATAATGGCAGAGGCAATTTTCTTGACCGGAATGGAGAAATGCTTACCCATAAAAAGGTTTCCGTCCTCGTTCTGTTTCCTTTTTTAAAAAAAATCGACTGGGATGCAAAAAAGGTTTCTGAAATTACCGGGATCTCTGAAAGTGTCCTTAAAATGGCAGTTAAAGGAGCGAAAAAGCCTTTTGCCTATGGAGACCCACAGCCCTTAGAGTTAACCACATCACAAATGGAGCGAGTGAATCAATTAAATATTCCTGGTGTTTTTGCAATTGAAAAGAAGTTTGAACGTTCTCAAGTACCTGCAGAACAATTAATTGGTTTGACAGGTGAAAACCCAAAAGAGGTGAAAAATCGTTATCCCAATAAAGAATTATCTGAGAAAACCTTATTGGGTGTGTCTGGGCTAGAAGAGAGCTTTGATGAATTTTTGCTGCCGGAAGGAAAATCTAAGCTTGTATACCATGTGGATGGCTCCGGCGGCCCTTTATTTGGCATCAATGTTAAGTATGTAGATCCAGCCAACCCATTTTATCCTGTTAATGTACGCACCACTATTGATAAGAATATCCAGCAGAAGGCTGAGGATTTAGTAGACAAGTACCAAATAAAAAAGGGCGGTCTTGTCCTTCTGAATATTGAAGACAATAGCGTACTAGCCATGGTTTCTCGTCCTGCTATTAATAAAAAGGATCCATATAGCGGTGCCGGAATCACCAATAAGATGTTGAAGCAGCAGATTATGGGTTCTGTGTTCAAAACGGTAGTTGCAGCAGCAGCAATTGACCATAACCTTGATAACCCCACACGTCAATTTGATTGCAGTAAAAAGATTAATGGAAAACCGGAAATAAAATATAATTATGGAATGCTGGATTTTACTAATAGCTTTGCAAGAAGCTGTAACCGAACCTTTGGAGAATTGGCGAAGGAATTACAAAAAAAGGACCCCCATCTATTAGAGGATTATGCTGATAAATTATCATTAACGAACACAGTTGGCTGGCAGGGCGATGTCTATCATACCAGTAATTTTAAGCAACTTCCTGACGAAGAAAATGGCAGGGTATTTGTATCCGATGAGGCAAGAAAGGATGCTAATATGGCAGCCATGTCCGGGATCGGACAAAATGAAGTCCGTGCTACCCCTTTAGCGGTTGCTAACATGATGGCAACCATTGCTAGAGGAGGAAAAAAAGAGATGGTCAGGGCAGTATCAAAAATTGAGTATAGGAACGGGACAACGATGGTCGATTTTCCCGTTCAAAGCCTTCAGGGAGATAGCATTTCTCCTTACACTACTATGCGGCTCCAAAAGCTGCTTCGCGAAGTCGTACTCAATCCTAATGGCACAGGTAGAAGGTTAAAGGATTTACCCTATGAAATTGCTGGAAAGTCAGGTACAGCTGAAACAGGAAAATATATAAACGGTAAGCAGCTTCATAATAAATGGTTTGCGGGGTACTTTCCTTATAAAAATCCAAAATATGCCCTTGTGGCGGTAAATTTAGATGTGTTGGACACAGAGGGCGGGGTGAACTTGCTATTTGCCGACATGGTTAAGATGCTCTATGAAAATGATCATGACTAAAGAAGTAAGTAGGTTTTCCCTTCAAGTTCTCTTTAAATCATGTTAGAATATGAAGAGCCTTATTTTTAGGAGGGAAAAATCTTGAGCAATAATTCCAATTCACGTTCGGGTTATCGAGCGAAACGAAAAAAAACAAATGTGGTATTGAATACTTTGATTGTGGTTGTCCTACTATTAATTATTTTTGTTGCTTATAATATATTTTCATCAGGAAATGATAATGCTTCGTCGTCAAAGAAGGAAAGTACAAAAACGGAACAAACATCAACTGCAGATAAAGAAAAAACAACTGATAAAGAAAAAGCAACCGATGAGAAGACAACGGATGACACTGTATCAAGTGATGACAGTGCTTCTTCAGAGGATCAAACAGCAGACGAACAAGATAGTCAAGAAACAACCACACCTGAACAGCCGGCTGATACACAGGCCGTTGTTACTGATGATGGCAGTTCTTCTACGACACAACATAAAATGACATTTGAGGGTGAAGATTGGCAGGCGATGTTAAATGCCATTTCCAAAGCAACCGGTCTTGACCAAAGCAATATGACAGTCTATTGGCTTGGCAGTGATAAGTCTACTAGCAATGCAGCCGTTGGGACCGTTGCTTCAAAAGATAAGTCACAGAAATATAAGGTCTATATTAAATGGGTGGATGGCCAAGGCTATGTCCCTACAAAGGTTGAACCACAATAATCATAATAGGATGGTGCATCTACTAGCACCATCCTATTTCTTTTTAAAATGCACAACGGCTGTAAAATAAGTCTGACCATTTTCATTGACATGCATTTGATGGGATACGGAATGGACTGATAACATGATAGCACGGTTCTCATCAATCTGTGACTCAATCTTTTTTTGCAATGTCTTTAAATTATTTGCTTCGAAAAATTCTACCTTATCCTCAATAAAGTCGAGTTGAAAATTCATCAAGTTGATCCCCCTTTCTATATGTTCATTTTAGTTATTTTTTTGCTTGTATACAATTGCTTTATCATTAATCTAGCAGCTTGTTTTTAAATGGTGATAGAATAGGGTTTGCGGATACAATGTACAAATCCGAGGAAGATTATTATCGTACATTCGTATTTGAAAAAACTAATTGCTTTCACTAACCCGGCAATACATAACTGAATACAATAATGCAACCCCATTTTTGATGGAGTGATATATTTATTTGTCCGGGTTAAGGCAGGCTGGAAAGAAGAAAGAGGTAAACGTATGAAGATCGCAATAATTGGAGCAATGGAAGAAGAAGTAACCTTACTACGGGAAAATATTAAGGATCAAACACAAGAAACAATTGCCGGCTGCGAATTTACATTTGGTAACATGCATGATTCAGAGGTAATATTACTGCGTTCAGGTATTGGGAAGGTAAATGCGGCGATGTCGACAACCATCCTGCTTGAAAAATATAAGCCTGATTGCATCATCAATACCGGTTCAGCTGGAGGCTTTAATCCTGCCTTAAACGTTGGCGATGCTGTTATATCGACTGAAGTCCGTCATCATGATGTTGACGTAACTGCCTTTGGATATGAGTATGGCCAGGTACCTCAGCTTCCTGCGGCTTTTTTGGCAGATGACAAATTAATTTCTGTGGCTGAATCGGCGGCAAATAAAATTGATAATTTTCAAATTGGTAAGGGTCTTATCGTAACAGGTGACTCATTTATGGAAGACCCGGCCCGAGTTGAGTTCGTCAGGTCGAAATTTAAGGATCTTCAGGCGGTAGAAATGGAGGCTGCAGCGATTGCGCAAGTGGCCCACCGCTTTGGCGTTCCGTTTGTGATTATTCGTTCGCTTTCCGACATTGCCGGAAAAGAGTCAGAGATCTCATTTGATCAGTTTATCGACAAAGCAGCCACTAATTCTGCTACTTTGGTTATGGAAATGGTCGCTGCGTTAAAATAGTACGTAGGGGTGGGGCAATGCAGTTTTACAAAAACGTCCATGAATTAATTGGGCATACACCTATGGTTGAAATTACACAATTTTCTTTGCCTGAAGGCGTTCGTATTTTTGCAAAGCTGGAATTCATGAACCCGGGAGGAAGCGTCAAGGACCGCCTTGGGATCGAGCTTTTACAAGAGGCATTTTCGAGTGGAAAGCTAAAAAGGGGCGGTACTGTCATTGAACCCACTGCTGGAAATACCGGAATTGGTTTGGCTTTAGCCGCGATTAATAAAGGAGTACAGGTCATTCTGTGTGTACCCGAGAAATTTAGTATTGAAAAACAGGAATTAATGAAAGCTCTCGGAGCTAAGGTCGTTCATACCCCAACAGAACAAGGGATGAAGGGTGCGATCGCTAAAGCTGAGCAGCTTTTAAAAGAAATTCCGGGCTCCTATTGCCCGCAGCAATTTGGGAATCCGGCTAACCCTGAAACTTATTATAAAACACTTGGACCTGAAATTTGGGAGCAACTGGATGGGCATGTTAATGTTTTTGTGGCTGGTGCAGGTACGGGTGGAACCTTTATGGGGACTGCCCGGTATTTAAAAGATCAGAACCAAGCCGTTAAGACTGTTATCGTGGAACCAGAAGGATCCATATTGAACGGCGGTGAATCGGGACCGCACAAGACAGAGGGGATTGGGATGGAGTTTTTACCAGGCTATATGGATCCCGACTATTTTAATGCAATTTATACCGTTTCGGATGATGATTCCTTTCGTCTGGTGAAGGAATTGGCTATGAAGGAGGGACTGCTTTGTGGAAGTTCTTCAGGTGCTGCCTTTTATGCTGCTTTAGAGGAGGCGAGGGCAGCAAAGGCAGGGACCAATATTGTGGTTATTTTTCCTGACGGCAGTGAACGATATTTAAGTAAGAAGATTTTTGAGGGAGGAATATAGCTTGAAACCGAAAACAAGATTAATTCATGGCGGAATCAGTGAAGACCCTGCTACTGGCGCTGTCTCTTTCCCTATCTACCAAGTAAGTACGTATAAACAAGAAGGGGTTGGAGGTCATAAGGGTTTTGAATATTCCCGGACAGGTAATCCAACCAGACACGCATTAGAAGAGCTGATAAAGGAAATTGAAGGCGGTACAGCAGGTTTTGCTTTTGGCTCCGGTATGGCGGCGATTACAGCTGTCTTCATGCTGTTTAATAGTGGAGATCATGTTGTCATCACAGACGATGTCTATGGTGGGACGTTCCGTGTGCTGACAAAGGTGTTAAAACGGGTTGGAATTGATTCAACCTTTGTTGATACAAGTAATTTAGACAATATTCAGCGTGAAATCCGGCCAAATACAAAAGCGATATATATTGAAACACCGACGAATCCGCTATTAAAGATTACCGATATCCAGGCAGCGTCAAAGCTTGCAAAAGAGAATGGTTTGCTCACCATCGTAGATAATACGTTCTCAACTCCGTATTGGCAAAATCCGCTTGAGCTTGGGGCAGATATCGTCCTTCATAGTGCGACAAAGTATATTGGCGGTCACAGTGATGTGGTAGCTGGCTTAGCGGTAGTAAACAGCGAAAAGCTTGCAGAAGACCTCCATTTCGTTCAGAACTCTACTGGCGGGGTGTTAGGACCGCAGGATTCATGGTTATTGATTCGGGGAATTAAAACATTAGGAATTCGCATGGAGGAAACGGAGGACAATACAAGGGCGATTGTCGAGTTTTTACAAAACGATCCGAAGGTCAACAAAGTCTTCTACCCTGGCCTTGAAACACATCCCAATCATGAGATTGCCAAAAGACAGGCAAGAGGATTTGGCGGCATGGTTTCCTTTGATGTGGGCAGCGGAGAAAAGGCAGACCAAATCCTAAGCAGGATCAAGTACTTTACACTGGCAGAAAGCCTAGGAGCAGTCGAGAGCCTCATTTCCGTCCCAGCACGTATGACTCATGCCTCAATCCCTGCTGAACGAAGAGCCGAACTTGGCATCACCGAAGGCCTAGTACGAATCTCCGTTGGCATCGAAGACGTCGAAGACCTAATCGAAGACCTATCTCAAGCATTAAAATAGTCTAAACACAACAAAAGGTGACAGGCACCATGTGAAATTTTCACATGGTGCCTGTCACCTTTTCTAATATTTACATACTGTTTAGCTAGAATTTCTGTGGTAAAGTAGGTTAGTAGATTTTAAGAAAGACAGGTGATAGGTAGTGAAGCAGCAAACAAAGGTGTTGCATGAGAAAATGGTCGATTTTAAACGTTTCGGAACTGTCTTATTGGCTGTTGGAATCTTTTTTTATTTAGGAGTTATCATTCCCGTTGTTACGAAAACCGAATTTACGTTAAATTTGATGGTCCTTTCTTCTACATCATTTATAGCAATATCCATTTTGTTTTTTATCCAGTCGAAGCAATGTCAACTAAAGCTGTTAGAAATAGATGAGAACGAAGATTTATATAATTAAACTGCAGGCGCTTCCGATTTTTATCGGGGCGCCTGTTTGCGTTTCAAAAAAGGGCATTTTACTTATTTATAAAAAAGTTTGCTAAAAAGGTTTACAAAGTTAGTTAGCGTGGATATAATTACCATAGAAAGTTAAAATATTCCAAAGGAGGTCGAAGAACATGATGTTATATACTACTGCAAATACACCCGCGTCAACTGGCGTTGAAGTTAAAACAGCATATTTAAATATCACTCATTCGACCAGATTGGAATGGATTGCTTAGCGCATTATTTGCGTAATCTGACAATACATATCCATGCCGCATGGAGAATGACGCCTTGCGGTATTTTTGTGCCTAAATTTCACTTGGCCGCAGGGGGATATCTTCCTGCGGCCTTTTTGCGCCCTTTTTACGAGCTTTATGGATATGTTTTGCATAAGGTAAGATTGTGGCCTTAGAGCCATCGAATCTTTAGGTTTGGCTGTTATTAGAAAACTAATGAAAGGAGGTGTTGTACATGACCCTGAATATTCTATTTTTCTCGATTACGATCAAAAAAAGAAATTATAGTCTGGAAGAGGCAGCTGAGCAGGAAATGATTGAAAAACTGTATGAAAAAAACAAAGATCGGCAAATTTCTATGTATCGGTTTATGTAAATTTGCTTGAAAAAGGATGTGAAAAAAATGACACTAAACATCTTATTTTTAACGATTACCATCCATAAACGAAAAATCAGCACACAAGAAGCTGCCCATCAAGAAATGGTTGAAAAGCTTTATGAGCAGAATAAAGACCGACAAATTTCTATGTATCGATGATGCAGTTGAAAGCTAAAAAATAACGCGAAGAAAGGTGGTTTTATATATGAAGTTTTTACTAATGCAAGGTCGGAGAGCTAGCTTATGGGGTATGAAAGATACCACCTAGTCAAAGGGAAAATAGGAGGTAGAACAGGATGCCGCTCCACACTTTATTTTTATCTTTACTTTTTAAACTGTTGAAAACAACCAAAAACACGAATCAGTAACGAGATAATTAGCTGCCATTCAAAAACAGCGCTATCAGTGTTAACAAAATGTTCAATATTCCTTTAGATTGGGACTGTGAAACTATGATAAATTCAAATTAGAATCTAACAGATCTCTAAGGGGTGGAGAAGATGTTTATGGTTGTTATGGCTCTCGTTATTACCGGGGCGATTGGATGCGTAATTTCAGCAGAGATTAGTATAGAATAAAAAAGAAAAAAAGAGCATTGGCAACTTGAACTATAAGCCAATGCTCTTTTTTTGATTAATTAGACACGTCCAGCTCCAGCGCCAAGCGGCTAGTGCCCTTCGCCCTTTCTCTACGATAAGTCAACATCGAATCTCTATCGCTCTTCGTGTTTCCTTTATCTCAGTCAAAGTGCTCCAGGTCATACGCCGCAAAACGTGCGTTTACGCCTTTGTTAGTTCCAAAAACTCATCGATATCTGCCAGACATGTGCCTACTGCTTTTCCCCAAAAATCCTTTTGGGTTAAATCCACTTGTAAATGTTTTCGTGCTAAATCTTCTACCTTCATGGAGGCAGTGTCTTTTAACAAAGCAATGTATTTGTCTTCATATCCTTTCCCTTCCTCAAGTGCCTGAGCGTAAATACCCAATGAGAAAAGGTAGCCAAATGTATAAGGAAAGTTATAAAACGGTACATCCGTAATAAAAAAGTGAAGCTTCGAAGCCCAAAATAATGGATGATATTCTTCTAATGAATCGCCAAAAGCTTCCTTTTGTGCGGCCAGCATCAACTCACTGATTCTATCTGCAGCCACGATTCCAAGCTTTCTCTCTTTATAAAAATTAACCTCAAACAAGAAGCGTGCATGTATATTCATAAGCAGGGCAACAGTCCGCTGGATTTTATCATCTAATAGGACAAGCTTCTCTTCTTCATCCTTGGCGTTTTTTACAGCTGCATCCGCAACAATCATTTCGGCAAAGGTTGAGGCGGTTTCTGCCACATTCATGGCATAGTTGCAATTAAGAAAGGGAACATCCCTCATCGCAAAGGAATGGAACGCATGTCCGAGTTCATGTGCTAGTGTAGAAACATTTGATGGCGTACCGGAATAGGTCATAAAAATCCGTGATTGTTCTTTCACAGGAAAATCAGTACAAAAACCTCCAGGTGCTTTCCCTGGACGATCTTCCGCTTCAATCCAGCGTTCGAGAAAAGCATTTTTTGTAAAAGCTGCAAGCTTTTCTCCAAACAGGGCAAAGTTCTCTTCAATGAATTTCGCACCTTCTTGATAAGGCACCTTCGTTTCTGTTTTTCCATATGGAGCATCTAAATCAAACCAGGATAACTTCTTAAGTCCTAATAATTTAGCCTTTCGCTCTAAATAATCAACGAGCTTTTGTTTATGTTCCGAAATCACTGCCCACATGGTTTCCAATGTGACTTTTTCCATCCGGTTAATGCTGAGCGGCTCTTTTAAAACATCTTCCCAGCCTCGCTTTTCATAAACACTTAACCGAAATCCGGCAAGATGATTAAGCGTTTTGGCAAGAATGTCGGCTTGATTTCCCCAGGCTTGCTCCCAATTCTTAAAAACCGCAGCCCGAACTTCGCGGTCGGGGTTTGAGAATTTATTAAAGGCTTGGCCAACAGAAAGTTGTTGTTCCACACCGTTTTCACTAAATGGGACTTTAATTTTACTAACAATTAAATCGTATAGTTGGCCCCAGCTATGGTAGCCGTCCACCGCTAGCGTACTGATTATTGCTTCCTCTTCTTTTGAAAGCTTCTCTTTAGCCTTTTCTCGGCTCTCAGTTAATACGAAGCTAAATTCTTTTAACGGCTCCTTGGCAACCAGCTGCGCCCAGACGGAATCATCAATCGTCGTTAAGTGATGGTCGAGCGAACCTAATGCTGTTTGAAATACAGCCCCCAAACTCGTTATTTTAGCATCAAGAGAATACGCCTTTTTATCTTTGGTGTTTTGTGCTAATAAGCAGCCAATAAACGCTCCTGCTTGAGTTAACTTCTTTGCAGCCTCTTCTAAATTACTTAAGAGCTCCTGCAGGTATTCGGTATCCTCCACTGAATTAACAGGAATCCAATTATTTACCTTTTCTTGCAACCCTTTAATACTTTCCTCTGTTTGATCTAAGAACCTTTCTAATTCTTCGGAATCACTTCCTCCGGGGAAAAAAACATCAAGATTCCATACTTCTGAATATGTATTGACTGTCATGGTTGTACCTCCTCAAATATGTACTTCTACATTATAATCTATTTATCAAAAAATTCTCTTACTTTGCACTTATATAAAAATAGCTGATTCAAGGTATGAGGCCTGCTATTACCGGTATGGCCAACAAGTATGTCCTAATAAATACAAACAAAATTAGAAATTCACTTTCATTTTTATAGTATAATTTTATCAACATTTACAAGGTTGGAGTGAAGCCAAGTGACCAAGATATTGCTCGTCGATGATGAATCTAGAATGCTAGACTTACTATCCCTCTATTTAACACCAAAGGGATATCAATGTATAAAAAGAACCTCGGCAGCCGAGGCCATTCAGTACTTGCTCGAAGATAAAGCAGATCTCCTTTTATTAGATGTCATGATGCCAGAAATGAACGGATGGGAAGCCTGTGCAGCAATTAGAAAAGAATCGGATATCCCTATTATCATGTTAACAGCTCGCAGCGAGAAATTAGATATTATTAAAGGGTTAAACATGGGGGCAGATGATTATATTTCTAAGCCATTTGATGAAGATGAATTGATTGCTCGAATTGAAGCGGTTTTAAGAAGGAAACAGGGGCCTGGTGGTTTGGTTTTTTTCAATGAACTAAGCTTAAACGAGGATTCCTTCCAAGTATCCTATAAACAGCATCCTATTTCTGTCACGCCAAAGGAATTTTCCTTGCTGGCTCTTTTATTAAAAAACAAAAATAAAGTATTTACGCGTGTGCATCTCTTAACGACGATTTGGGGTTATGCTGCTCTAACTGAGGATAGGACGGTCGATTCCCATGTTCGTAATTTGCGTGATAAATTAAGGAAAGCGGGTTTTCCTGTGGACGATTATTTGACAACCGTATGGGGAGTGGGGTATAAGTGGATGGATAAGGGGAATTAGCGGTTCCTAACCAAATAAATATCTAATAGTTTAATATGCATTCTTAGTAGGAGGATTAAATGAAGCTTAATATTAAAACTTTTCTTGCTGTTCTTATAGGAGTTCTGCTGGTTACATCAGGCTGCTCAAATCAGAGTCAGGAGAAAAAAGAAACGAGTTCGAAAAGTAAAGTGCCTTTTCACATTGTGGATGCAGGGGCCATAAAGCTAAAAAATATCCGGGGGATTGGCTATCCTGGAAACGACAATGCCTTGTATATTGCCGGAAATGATGGTTTAAAACTTTATAAAGATAAAAAGTGGTACAAAACAACAGCAAATCAACATGACTACATTGGGTTTCAGGCAGTCGAAACCGGATTTATCGCCAGCGGGCATCCGCAAAAAGGTTCGGGCTTGAAGGATCCGCTTGGTCTAATAAAAAGCGTAAATAAGGGAAAAACCATTCAGAAGCTGGCTTTTTATGACAAAGCCAACTTTCATTTTACCGCGGCCAGTTACGCAGGAAATGGTCTGTATGTAATTGGTGAAGAGCAAAATGGTCCTATTAATCTGGGTGTAAACTATTCAACCGATAACGGGAAAACATGGAAGAAAAGTGCTTTTAAAAATTTTTCTGCCGATTCTATGGGCATGATGGCGGTTCATCCGACTAATGGAACTACGATGGCAATGTCAACAAGATCTGGGATCTTTTTTTCAACCGATAACGGGAACACCATGAAACCAATCACAGGGCAGGTCATGGTAACAGCATTAACCTTCAGTGGGGATTCAATTCTTTTTTCCAGTGTGGAAGATGAGAAAATTTTATTAAAAACGATTTCCCCAGCAACTGGTGTACAGTCTAATCTGACCATTCCGTTTCTTGATTATGATAATCCGATTACTTATTTGGCAGTCAATCCGAAAAATACTAATCAGATCGCTTTTACAACCTACAAAAATGATTTATATGAATCAACTGATGGCGGTAAAATGTGGAACAATTTGTTGAAGGACGGTAAAAATAGATAGATCCAAATCAAAAGGGCAGGAGGAGAAATCCTGCTCTTTTGGTATGATCTTATTTTATTGTCGCTCTCAAAATTGGGTTATCTCTTCTTCCGTTCTTTCTCCGCACGGTAAAATTCATGGAACATTTTCATTAGCGCACGTTTTTCAATTCTCGATACATAGCTCCTTGATATTCCTAATTCTTTAGCAATCTCACGCTGCGTTTTTTCTTTTTGTAAATCCAGGCCGAAGCGGCCGATAATTACTTCCTTTTCCCTGTCATCCAGTACTTCGATATACTTTTTGATTTTTTCTAACTCCATGTTAAGTTGAATGGTATCCACAACATCTTCAGATTCGGATTTCAGCACGTCAATTAATGATATTTCATTGCCTTCTTTATCCTGACCAATCGGGTCATGCAGAGAAACATCCTTTTTTGTTTTTTTGAGCGCTCTTAGATGCATTAAAATCTCATTTTCGATACATCTTGCGGCATAAGTTGCAAGTTTTGTTCCTTTCCCTTCTGAATAGCTCTCGATTGCCTTTATTAAACCTATCGTTCCAATGGAAATCAAATCTTCTGAATCCTCGCCGGTATTTTCGAATTTTTTCACAATATGGGCGACAAGGCGTAAATTGTGTTCAATTAACATATTACGTGCGTGCGCATCCCCTTCTGCCATTAATCGTAAGTACTTTCTTTCTTCCGCCGCAGAGAGGGGCTGGGGAAAGGCATTATTTTTCACATAAGATACAAGAAATAAAAATTCCTTCATTAAATATCCGAGAGCTGTTAAGATTCCAGTCATCTACATCCACCCCCGTGCTTTTTTGGACTTTAGCCCGTTTATTAATTCCTATGAAAAAAACAAAAAATTGTGTCTGTCCTCATAATTTTATTTACAATAAATAAAAAATGACCCCTCTAGCATACGGCTAAAAAGGTCATATTTGTTTGATGTTAATAAGGCGATTATACTTTTTTTAGTTTAAAGGAACTTACCATTAGAAATGATAAAATAATCATAATAAACAAGAATGTTTGTGAAGGGAGGTAGGGGATTGCCAGAAAACTTAAGGTGGCCAGGCAACCTGCTGCTGTAATTGGTAATCCAGTAAAATAACCGTTACTTTCTGTAATATTAAAGCGTGCTAATCGAAAGGCACCACACGCGATGTAAAATACGGTGAAAAATGAACCAGGTCCGCCAAATTCAGATAAAATACCTTGATATAGTAATAGTGCGGGTGCGACTCCAAATGATATAATATCACTCATGGAATCCAATTGTTTGCCTAACTCTGATTCGATATTAAACTTTCTGGCGATCATGCCGTCAAACCGATCAGCTAGGGCGGCAATAAAAATGAGCAATAAGCTTAAACGCAAATTTCCATGTAAACCAAGCACGATCGCAAATCCGCCGAGTGAAAGGTTTGTTATGGTAATAACATTTGCTGTTTGGGATTTTAATTTTTTTATCGTGAGATCCAATACATCCAATAAAAACATTCTCCACACCACTCCTTTTTTAAAAAAACAGAAGGGAATATATTTTTAATCTAGATTATTCTATAATATATAATTCTACGGCTTTTATGTCATTCCGTAAAGAGTATTTTTACACTATTTGGGGGTATTATCATGCTGCAAGGTTTGTATCGGTTATTAATAGAATTGACCAATGGAAGGTGGTCATCAGGGATTTTAAAAAGGTTTGCCCGTTCGCCGGTTAGTCGTTTTGTTGTCCCATCTTTCGCAAGGATTTATCAATTAAATCTAGAGGAAATGGAAAAAGGACTATCTGATTATCCAACTTTGCATGATTTATTTGTAAGAACGTTAAAAAAAGAGGCCAGGGCAATTGACCAGGAGGCTAATTCAGTCGTCAGCCCGGTCGATGCCGTTTTGGAAGATGTAGGGGACATAAAAGCAACAAGTGACATCGTTGTCAAAGGGAAAACCTATTCCATTGCTGAGATGCTTAATGCTCCTGATACCTTAGCCAAGTATCTGAATGGTACATATATGATTTTATATTTGAGTCCAAGCCATTACCATCGGATCCATAGTCCTGTCAATGGGACTGTCACCAAACAATGGCAACTGGGCTCGAAATCATACCCAGTTAATAAATGGGGATTAAAATACGGGCGCCAAGCCTTATCTAAGAACTATCGAGTGATAACCGAAGTGAAAACAAGCAGTGGTCATGTAGCCATCGTGAAGGTCGGAGCAATGTTTGTAAATTCAATTGAAACCACTCATAAGGGCAGTGAGCTGGAAAAAGGCGGGGAAATGGCATACTTTAGTTTTGGTTCGACAGTTGTCCTCTTATTTGAAAAAGGCATTTTTCAAATGGACGAAACCCTTCATACCCCACAAGAGTTAAAGGTTGGGGAAAGACTCGGAATGCTAAAAAGGTAATCAATCAAAACGGCGCTTTATTAGCGCCGTTGTTATTTACTCTTTAAAAAAAGAAAAGCCCACAAAGGGGCAGGTTTCAATTTAAGAAGACTTTTTAATTTTATTGTATAAAGAACGTCGGTGAATCTCAGACTCAATGAGACCGATAAATTCCGGGCTTAAGTTTAATTCTCTAGCTTTAAAATATGATTCGATTAATAATTCATCTGACAGTTTCCGCATATCAGAATCACCTCCGATTAAAAATAAATGGTTCTATTTTATAAGAGCAAAACATAAATTGGTAAGTTCAAATGGTGTAACCTAAATCTACCAAATTAATTCCTTAAGAACAATCGTTCTCTTTATCCACAGATTCAGTGGATAACTTGTGATTAATTTGTTTATAAAGTAATAAAATGTAAATTATTCAATGGGTATACTGTTAATAAGGTTATCCACAGAAGACGGAAATGTGGGATTTTGTCGAAAAATATTTATTTTTAAAAGCGTGCAATTAGTAAATCTTTAAAATTAATCAAAAAGTAATTGTATTTGAATCTCATGTATTGTCGATATATGAAGGATAATAAGATATATAGTAGTTTTGCTGATTAAATTTGAGCCGTTTCACTTTTTCTTTTGAAACAAGGGGGGAAATTGGTTATGATGATACAAGAAAAGAAAATGGTGGTTCTACAACCAGCATTTTATTTAGAGCTAATGAGGTGTACGCTTAGTGTTAAAACAATTTTTACCGAATGAACATGTGAAAAGCATTCTCGATATTTCACCTGTTGAGTTAAAAGCAAGAGGGATTAAAGGAATTATTACGGATTTAGATAATACCTTAGTGGAATGGGACCGTCCAAGTGCCACCCCTCAATTAATTCAATGGTTCGATGAAATAAAAAAACATAATATCCTGGTAACCATTGTTTCCAATAACAATGAAGAAAGGGTCAAGTTTTTTTCAGACCCGCTAAAAATACCGTTTATTTATAGAGCACGGAAACCTATGGGGCCTGCGTTTCACCGGGCTATTCAACTAATGGGAATTAAAAAGGAAGAGGCAGTTGTCATTGGAGACCAATTATTAACTGATGTACTGGGTGGAAACCGCAGCGGTTTTCATACGATCTTGGTTGTTCCTGTCGCCTCATCTGATGGTTTTTGGACAAAATTCAATCGATTTGCGGAACGAAGGATTTTAAATTGGTTCCGTAAAAAAGGGATGCTTCAATGGGAGGATTAATCAGTGAGTGAACAACAATATATCTGTATGGGCTGTGGAATAACAGTCCAAACTGAAGACCCAAACGAAATGGGTTATGCCCCTTCATCTGCTTTAGAGAAGGAAACGATTATATGTCAAAGATGTTTTCGGTTAAAACACTATAACGAGGTCCAGGATGTTAATTTAACCGATAATGACTTTTTAAAGATATTAAATGAGATTGGCAAGTCTGATGCCCTGATTGTGATGATTGTAGATATCTTTGATTTTAATGGAAGCTGGCTTCCAGGCTTACACAGGTTTGTTGGTAACAATAAGGTAATACTTGTTGGAAATAAAGTCGATTTATTACCAAAGTCTGTCAAGCATGCCAAGTTAGTTCAGTGGATGAAGCATGAATCAAAAGAATTAGGGCTTAGACCGGAAGAAGTATATTTAGTTAGTGCCGCAAAAGGATTAAATATTAGGGATACGGCTGCAGCCATTGATGAATTACGAAATGGAAAAGATGTTTATGTGGTCGGATGTACCAATGTTGGGAAATCAACTTTTATCAATCGGATTATTAAAGAAGTAACTGGCGAAGAAGACGTCATTACAACCTCTCATTTTCCGGGAACAACATTAGATATTATTAAAATCCCACTAGATGATGAAAAATCGTTGATTGATTCGCCGGGCATTATCAATCACCATCAAATGGCCCATTTTATTAATAAAAAAGATTTAAAAATTATCACGCCTAAGAAAGAAATAAAGCCAAAGGTATTTCAATTAAATGAAGGACAAACATTGTTTTTCGGCGGCCTGGCTCGTTTTGACTATATCTCGGGCGGCAGAAGATCGTTTGTTTGTTACGTTTCAAATGAAATAAATATTCACCGGACAAAAATTGAAAATGCGGATAGTCTCTACGAAAAACATGCAGGGGAATTGCTGACACCACCAGGACCTGATGAATTAGAATCATTTCCAGAGCTGGTTAAACAGGAATTTACCGTCAAAGAGGCAAAAACAGATATTGTTTTTTCAGGACTCGGATGGATTACAATTAATGAACCGGGGGCAAAAGTGGCTGCCTATGTGCCAAAAGGTGTTCAAACTTTAATGCGAAGGTCATTAATCTAAAAAGATTATCTGAACAGGGTGGGGAAACAGGTGAAAAAGCTATTTGGAGTGTTGGGGAATCCAATTGGGCATACGATGTCGCCAGCAATGCACAATGATTTATTTTCGCTTTATAACATAGATGCCATCTATCTTCCTTTTCAAGTAAAGGATGAAGACTTGCGGGATGCAGTTAACGGATTAAGAGCAATAGGGGCAGTTGGCTTTAATGTCACTATTCCCCACAAGAGTAAAGTCATCCCTTTCTTGGATGAAGTGGATGAATTAGCGGCTAGCATCGGGGCTGTAAATACCGTAGTTAATAAAGATGGAAGATTAATCGGCTACAATACCGATGGGCTCGGTTTTTTGAAAGGGTTAAAGGCTATTGTTCCTGAGATCAAAGGAAAAAGAATATTACTGATTGGAGCAGGTGGAGCAGCAAGAGCTATTTACTTTACCTTAGCAAAAGAAAACCCTATGCAAATTGACATAGCTAATCGCACGGTTGAAAATGCCGCTGGTCTCATTGCTGAATGTCCGTACACTATTTCCTCAAGGGCATTTACTATTGAAGAAGCAGCCAAACTTGTTGGTGAGTACGATATGTTTATTCAAACAACGATGATCGGAATGTCTCCAAAATTAACGGAACAGCCCTTAAGTCTGCAAAATTTAAGTGAGCAGACAGTTGTTTGTGACATCATCTATAACCCGCTTGAAACAAGTTTTTTACATGAAGCGAGTGAAAGAGGGGCAACAGTACAAAACGGTATTGATATGTTTGTCTATCAGGGCGCACTGGCTTTTGAAAAATGGACAGGGATATTTCCAGATATACAACGAATGAAAGAAAATGTTTTGGAACAACTAGGAGGATAATAATGTTAACAGGTAAACAAAAAAGATTTTTACGGTCAAAGGCACATCATTTAGATCCGATCTTTCAAGTAGGTAAAGGTGGAGTAAATGAGAATATGATTAAGCAAATAGCGGATGCACTGGAAGCAAGAGAACTATTTAAAATAAGTATTTTGCAGAATTGTGAGGAAGATAAAACGGAAGTAGCCGAGCAACTGGCGACTGGCACTGGCGCAGAGATCGTTCAAATTATCGGAAACACAATTGTCTTGTATAAAGAGTCGACAGAAAAGAAAACAATCACTCTTCCATAATAAATGGACCCTTAAACAAGGAAAAGGATGGCGAATGCATGAAGAAAGTTGGAATATTGGGCGGTACGTTTGATCCGCCCCATTATGGACATCTTTTGATTGCCAATGAAGTTCTTTCAGAACTTAAGCTTGATAAAATTTGGTTTATGCCAAACCATGAACCGCCGCACAAGAAAAAACCGGAGTCGGTTAAGGATGAGGACCGCCTCAGGATGCTTGAGCTTGCTATTGCAGGAAATTCGGCATTCAGGGTTCAACCAATCGAACTGGATCGTAACGGGCCATCTTATACAGTTGATACCATGAAATTACTTAACGCTGAGTATTCTGATCATCAATTTTTCTTTATAATTGGTGCCGATATGATTGAATATTTGCCGAAATGGCATGATATTGATATACTTATTAACCTTGTCCAATTTGTTGGGGTTGAGAGACCTTCATACAGTCACCAAACGGACTACCCTGTTCTATATGTGGATGTACCAGCCATTGATGTGTCCTCTAGTATGATAAGGGATAGAGTGAAAAAAGGTAAAACGGTTCGTTATTTGTTGCCCGATCCGGTTATTGATTATATTGAGGAGAAACATTTATATGGAACGTGAAAAAGCATTAGCCTTAGTTAAAATCCAATTAACGGAACATCGTTATCAGCACACATTAGGGGTAATGGAAACTTCTATTGGCTTGGCAGAGAAATATGGGGCGGATGTGAAGAAGGCAGAAATAGCCGCTATATTTCATGATTATGCTAAGTTTCGCTCAAAGGATGAAATGAAAGAAATCATCATGTCTCAAGGACTTCCCCAGGACTTGCTTTTATTTAATTCTGAATTGTGGCATGCGCCAGTTGGTGCCTACCTGGTAGAAAAAGAAGCAGGGGTCTGCGATCCAGAAGTATTGGATGCAATCCGCTTTCATACTTCTGGAAGACCAAATATGACATTGCTGGAAAAAGTGATTTATTTAGCGGATTATATAGAGCCGGGCAGACATTTCCCAGGTGTAGAGGAAGTCAGAGAAATAGCGAACGATAATTTAGACAAGGCACTCGTAAAAGCAATTCAAAATACCATTCTCTTTTTAATGAAAAAGAACCAAACGATTTATCCGGAAACATTTTATACCTATAACGATTTAATTCAAAAACTGGAGGACTGATGAATGGATAATCAAGAACTTCTCAAGATTGCGGTAAAAGCAGCTGACGATAAACGAGCTGAAGATATATTAGCTTTAAATATGAAAGGAATCTCGTTAATTGCTGATTATTTTATTATTTGTCACGGTAATTCTGACAAGCAAGTACAGGCGATTGCGCGAGAAATGAAGGAGAAGGCTCAAGAGAACGGTTATGATGTAAAAAGAATCGAGGGTTTTGATGAAGCAACATGGGTGCTAATTGACTTAGGTGATGTTGTAGCCCATGTGTTCCACCGTGATGAACGGAGTTACTACAATTTAGAACGTCTGTGGGGCGATGCACCACATGTTGATATCCTCAGTGAGTTAAATTCATGAGTTATGAGCAATTTGCTTACTTGTACGATGAGCTTATGAAGGATGCCCCATATGATCAGTGGGTATCGTTTGTTAAAAACATGCTTGCCAAATATGATATTGAAGCAGCCCGTCTGTTGGATCTAGCCTGTGGGACAGGAGAACTCTCGGTCCGGTTTGCTAAACAAAACCTTGATGTTACAGGAATTGACTTATCAGCAGATATGCTATCAGTTGCCCAAGCAAAAGCGGAGGCAGCGGGCGTTAAGATCCCTTTTTTTCAACAGAACATGGCAAATTTAGAAGGACAAGGGCAATTTGATGTCATAGGTATCTTTTGTGATTCACTAAATTATTTACAAACAGAAGAAGAGGTAATAGCGACTTTTTCAAATGTACATCAACATTTACAGGATCATGGGATTTTTATTTTTGATGTCCATTCTATCTATAAAATGACTGAAGTGTTCGTTAACCAAACTTTCGCCTTGAATGAGGATGATATTTCTTATATTTGGAATAGTTTCCCAGGGGATGACCCCTATAGCGTTGAACATGAACTAAGTTTTTTTGTTTTAGACGGGCGGACAGGAAAATATGATCGAATCGATGAACTTCATTATCAGCGTACTTATTCTATCGAGCAATATGCTGGCTGGTTAGATATTGCCGGCTTCCAATTACTTGAGATTAATGCCGATTTTGAACAGCTAGAACCAACGGAAGATTCTGAACGAATCTTCTTTGTTGCTAAGAAAAAATAAAAAAAGCCATCTTTTTACAAAAAAAGATGGCTTTTTTTATGAATTATTAGAGGAATTTGTAATTGTTTAGCGAAATTATTGTCTAGAGAATTGAATTTCTACCTGTTCTAAGTCCTCTTTAAACTTCGCATGGGTTGCTTGGAATAAGTGTTCAAATACCGGACCGAGCTCACTATCTAAAACCTTAATCCCTTCACCTGTTATCCCGCCCTTTACACAAACCTTTTCTTGCAATGACGGCAGGGTATAATGCCCTTGTTTAATTAATTCTCCAAGTCCTACAATCATCTCACTTGCAAAAACAGTCGCTGTTTCTGTATCGATTTCGGTCTCTTTAACAGCTGCTTGGATGAAATTTTGAAGCAAATAGCTAAAGAACGCAGGTCCGCAGCTAACAATATCAGAAGCTACCCTCGTTATTCGTTCTTCAATACAAACCGGAACAGAAATCTTCGAAATGAGTTTTTCTAGTTTCGTTTTCCAATGGTCGCTGCAATTTTCCCCATACGTAACAAGTGAAACTCCCGCTAATGCTCGATTTGTAATACTAGGAATTACTCGGACAGTTGAACAGGATACCCTTTTTTCTATTTGTCTTGTACTAACAGGACTAGTTATCGAAACAAGACACTTATCAGGTGTTAAGTGTGGACTGATTTGATCAAGCATATTCTGTATGTCTAATGGCTTTACACAAATAAAGATTAAATCAGATTGTGCAGCAACTTCTTCCGGATTTGCCCCAATCAAAATGTCCTTATATTTATCTTTAAGCAGCATGGCTTTTGATTTTGTTCGATTCGTTATCATCAAGGAAGAAGGGAAAGCGGCCTTTCCGTCAATCAAAGCCTCCACTAAGATTCTCCCCATATTACCGGTACCGATAATACCTATATTCATAATCGACCCTCCTTCGAATCCCGTATTCTTTTATAACATTATGAAAATGAAATGTGAAATATACCTTTAGAAAGGATGGATATGCATGAAAGATTGGTTAATGGAACACAAGATTCATCTTACTATTGTACTATTGCTTGTTGGAGGAGGATTTTATTATTTTTATTTTCAGGGCCCTGAGGAGACTGCCCCATTGACTACCCTCAGTCAGGAGGATCAGGCCATGACTAAAGATGTGGAGACAGTAACCGAAAAGAAAGACACACCAGCTGCTAACCAGCCTGAAAATATCATGGTGGATGTAAAGGGACAAGTGACTCATCCAGGGGTTTATCAAGCTAACACTGGGGAGAGGGTCATTGACGTAATAGGGCGAGCAGGTGGATTAACGAAGCTGGCTGACCAAACACAAGTTAACTTTGCTGCGCATGTTGAGGATGAAATGGTCATTTACATACCAGGCAAGGGAGAAGAGGGAAGTACTTTACCACCATCAACCGTAACTGGCGGATCTGTTTCGAGTGATACGGGGCAAAAACAGGGGAAAATTAATATTAATAAAGCGGATGAACAAGAGCTCCAGAATCTCCCGGGGATTGGTCCTGCAAAGGCAGCAGCCATAATCGAATTCCGAAACACAAGCGGCCCATTTAAAACGATTGACGACTTAAAAAAAATAACTGGAATTGGGGATAAGACGTTTGAAAAGCTAAAGGATTTGATTGTAGTATAAAGAAACTTCCATTGACCTGAATAGACTTGTACCAGTAAACTTAAAAGAAAAGTATTGCAGGGAGTGGGGAAAGATGGAACGAATTTCTTGGGACCAATATTTTATGGCACAAAGCCATTTGCTCGCATTAAGAAGTACCTGTACAAGATTGACTGTTGGTGCAACTATTGTCAGAGATAAACGAATAATTGCCGGCGGCTATAATGGTTCTATTGCCGGCGGAGATCATTGTATTGACAAAGGGTGTTATGTGATCGACCATCATTGTATAAGGACGGTCCATGCTGAAATGAACGCATTATTGCAGTGTGCAAAGTTCGGTGTACCGACAGCTAATGCTGAAATTTACGTAACCCATTTTCCTTGTCTTCAATGCTGTAAGGCGATTATTCAGGCAGGGATTAAAACTGTCTATTATGCGGAGGATTATAAAAATCATCCCTATGCGATTGAACTGTTTGAACAGGCGCATGTAAAAATTGAAAAGGTTGAATTGAAAGAATCCATCATTCAACTAGGTAAATAATCTCCTCTAAAAGACGCCGGAAAATGACCGGCGTCTATCCTTAAATCGATAACTATTCCCCAGTATCTTTATCTACAAAATACAAAATCGGAGAAAAATAATGAGCGGAAAATATATTTTTATTGCTCTAGGTGCCTTCTTAGGTGTTTTATGTTCACTTGTTTCATTTTTTCCATTTTTTATAGTAACGTTTTTATTTCTTCTAACGTTAGCTAAATTTAAAAAGTTCAAACAAACCCAAATTGTCCTGATCATCCTGATAGGTTTTATTTTTTATCTTAAAGGAGAGTGGGCTAATGTCTATAATCACACGAAGCTTCCGTCAGCGAAAACGGATTTTTACGTAGAATATATCAAAGACCCAATTATTGATGGCGATCTATTAAAAGTACAAGCAAAGGAACGCCTCTATAATGAAAAAGTCCTGCTTCGTTATCAGATTAACTCAGAGGAAGAAAAACAGCTTCTGGAAAGTCAAAGCCCTTACGGCTGCCTTTGCCAGATCACAGGCACATTAAAGAAACCTGCAGCGGCTAAAAATCCGAATGGATTTAACTATCAGAGGTATTTGGCCACGAAAGGAATTTTTTGGATCATAGATCTTCAACAAAGCCCTCTTCATCATTGCAAACCGATTAAATCCTCTCCGTCCTCTTTCGTAAAACAGCTTCGTTTTACGGGAATTAACTACCTAGAAAAGAACTTCCCCGTGGAAATTGCGGGGTTGTCAGCAGCCTTAATATTTGGTGATACAAATATCCTTGACCCTGAATTGTTAAGTGACTACCAACGGACGGGCATCGTCCACTTATTGGCCATTTCCGGTCTTCATGTTTCTTTGTTCATTGGGACAATTTTTTATATCGGACTTAGATGTGGACTGACCAGACAGTTTATGACAAATTTTCTTTTAAGCCTCTTACCTGTTTACGTCCTATTAACAGGCAGTTCCCCCTCTGTTATCCGTTCTGCTCTAATGATTGCCCTGATTTTAATCGCTGAAAAATGGAAGCACCATCTAAGGCTTTTAACCATCGATTCCCTAAGTCTGGCCTTTCTCCTCTTTATCTTTGGATCACCTATGGTCATATTCGATATTGGCTTCCAGCTTTCCTTTTTAGTTAGTTTTGCGATCATTCTTGGTTCCCCCGGTATTCTTAAACAGTATCAAGGGAATGGAGCAAAGATGGCTGCCACCTCTGTCACAGCACAGCTGTCCGCGATGCCGCTTTTGCTTTACCACTATTTTGGACTTTCCTTTATAGGGATAGCGGCAAACCTTTTTTATATACCTCTATTTTCATTCGTTTATCTTCCAGCTGTATATGTCCTATTTATTATCCAACTACTGACTGGAACAACCCCAGGCATTCTAATCTTCCTCGTACAAAAGACGATTGAGTTATCCAATAAGCTGATTCAGGCTTTGGAAAATGTGCCCTTCACCAATTTTTACCCCGGAAGACCTCCCAACTTGATCACCATTCTTTATATTATCATAATCGCTTCAACCTTTTACTTATGGGAAAGGGGGGCTTATCCTAAAAAGAGGGTCCATATATTCGTTCTTGTTGCCATGCTTCTTTCCATTCAGCCTTGCTGGAATTGGTTGAATCCATATGGAGAGGTGACAATGATTGATGTAGGCCAGGGTGATAGTATTCTCATTCATTTTCCACATGGACGGGGCGACTATCTGATTGATACAGGCGGTTCAATGAATTTTGTAGAGGAAAGGTGGAAACAGCAGACCAGACCCTTTGAAGTTGGCCGGGATGTTGTTGTGCCTTTTTTAAAAGCGAAAGGTATTACAAAGATTGATAAATTAATTCTGACTCATGGAGACATGGATCATATTGGCGGTGCTAATTCCATACTTTCGGAGCTAAAGGTCAAGCAGATTTTAATGCCATCTGTTACTGAGCCTTCTGAAACAGAACAGCTGATAACAAAAGAAGCTGCGAGCAAAGGGATACCTGTTGTAAGAGTATCATCCGGAGATAATTGGCATCAAAATGAAAATAATTTTTATATTCTGTCACCTAAAAAAAACTTCACGGGTGAGCGAAATAGAGGTTCGATCGCCATCGTTGCAGGGATAGGTGGTCTTAGCTGGTTTTTCGGCGGGGATCTTGACCAAGAGGGGGAAGAGGCAATCATAAGACAGTATCCACATTTACGCATTGATGTGTTAAAAGCTGGCCACCATGGCAGTAAAACGTCTAGTGCTGAGGTGTTTATCAATCAAATTAAGCCAAAAGCGGCTCTCATTTCCGCGGGTGAACATAACCGTTTTGGACATCCGCATCAGGAAGTACTTCGTCGTTTGGCAGCCGTAAATGCAAAAATATACCGTACCGACCAGCAAGGGGCCATTACCTATCTTTTTTATCGTGGAAACGGAACCTTTTCAACCTATTTGCCATAAGGTATAGTAATTCAAGAAGAAAGCGAAAGCGCCCTGTTCGGCAGCTATAACCTATACTTGACTATTCTCATAAAAAAAAGACTGCAGCGTTGCAGCCTCTTTACTAAATTATGTAGCATTCATCAGGAACCAATTAGCTTAATGACTGTTGCAATAATAAAGATTATAGCAAAAAAGCCGAAAGAAACTCCAAAACCTACCCCAGAATCAATCGCATCATTACGTTTATTTTGCACGTCTTTTTCAAAATGATTCACGCTCTACCCCTCCTATTTTCAAGTATAGTATAAGCTATTCGTCTGAAAAAATCCAGCCTGCTATTTGCTTCTTCCTGTAATGACAAGAGTTGTCAAAATAGTTCGACTCGGGAAGGGCTACACTATAAGTAGAGGAACCCCGCCAGGCAATATAGATCCTAGGGCAAATATTGCTGGCGTTCAAATAGATTCGGGAATTGGCATTTGTTGGATAAACTGTGCTAATTCCCTTTAAGTACTTGTCAAAAGGTCCAAGCTTCTTTACGATAAGATATGAGTGAAAATTTAGGGGAGCGCTGGATAAAATGGTACTAGAGATATGGAGAAAAATTAAAAAAAAGGAAATAGCTCCTATTTATTTATTATATGGAACAGAAGCATTTTTAATCAATGAAACAAAACAATTACTTCTGGACCATATTCTAGACGAAGAAGAAAAGGACTTTAACTTTTCAGCTTATGACTTAGAAGAGACCCCAGTGGATTTCGCATTAGAGGACGCTGAGACCTTTCCTTTTTTGGGGGAGAAAAAGGTTGTTTTTTTACATAATCCCGTTTTCTTAACAGCAGAAAAAACGAAGGCAAAGGTAGAACACAACCTGGCAAAATTGGAAGCATACCTAAAAGAGCCTGCTCCATATACGGTGATGGTCATTTCGGCTCCATATGAAAAATTGGACGAAAGAAAAAAAATAACCAAAGAGATTAAACGCAGTGCTGAGTTAGTTGAGGCTAAAAAGTTATCTGAACATGAGTTAAAAAAATGGGTAAAAGATCGAGCAATAAGTAATAGGATCGAATTTGAGGAAAACGCGATTGACCAATTGCTTACCTTAGCAGGTACTAATATGTTTATGCTTGCCAGCGAGGTGGACAAATTGTCCTTATTCGCAGCTGAACAAAAGCGTATAGATAGCGGATTAGTAGAAAAATTGGTTGCTAGGACGCTGGAGCAAAATATTTTTACTCTTATTGAGAGAGTGGTCCAAAGAAGATTAGATGAAGCGTTACGGATTTATTATGACTTGTTAAAACAAAATGAAGAGCCGATTAAAATATTAGCGCTATTGTCTGGTCAATTTCGTCTAATCTATCAAGTTAAGGAGCTTTCAAGAAGGGGGTACGGGCAACAGCAAATTGCCGCCTATTTAAAAATTCATCCGTTTCGGGTAAAGCTTGCCCTTGGTCAGGCAGGAAGTTTTAGGGATGAAGAATTAGCTAACCTAATGGAGATGCTGGCAGAGGCTGATTACCAGATGAAAACCGGCGGAATGAATAAATCATTACTGATCGAAATGCTTTTATTCAGATTAAATAGGTAATAAGAAAAGCGAAAGCGCCTTGGTCAGGGCTAGGCGCTTTCGCTGGACAATAAAAAAAACGATTCCGAAGCGGAATCGTTTTTTTATACGCTTTTAATTAAAGAGCGTTAGACTTTTTCATTAGACGTGATTTTTTACGAGCAGCAGCGTTTTTGTGGATAAGACCTTTAGCAGCAGCTTTGTCTAATTTGCTAGCAGCAGCAACTAATGCTTCTTTAGCAGCAGCAGCATCGTTAACAGTAACAGCAGCTTCTACTTTTTTAACAGCCGTACGCATTGCAGATTTAGCAGTTGTATTTTGAGCATTACGAGCTTCAGTTGTTTTAACACGCTTAATTGCAGATTTAATGTTAGGCATTACATTCACCTCCTACAAAGAATCGAGACTTATATGAACTCGACTTTACATTCATCCATAATAATTCAGAACAAGAAGTATTTTATCAAACAGAAGGCTAGATTGCAATACACAATTCAAAGGTAAGAGAATTTAAAATGCATGTTTTACGGGCTTGAGGGCAAAAATAGGAAATAGTTTCTATTTAGGATTCTCTATTAGGGGTGGATTTCATGAATGAGTCTATTGATTTAAGCAAGTATTCGATACGAACGGATTTAGCAATTGAAGCCAGAGAAATGGTGCTTGCGGGAAGATCTGTCGGAGAAGAAGAGAACCTTTCGAAAATCGAAGGGGTCATTATTAAAGAAAAAGATGTGGAAGATATAAAAGTTTCTCTTGTCGAGGTAACAAGGCAGGGGGAAGAACAGCTGGGTAAAAAAGCAGGCAGATATTTGACGCTGGAGGTACAGGGGATTAGGCAGCAGAATTCCGAGGTTCAACAGAAGGTACAAGAAATTTTTGCTCGTGAGTTTGCCCACTTCCTAGCAGGATCTGGAATAAAAAAAACGGATTCGTGTCTAGTGGTAGGTTTGGGGAATTGGAATGTAACACCAGATGCGCTCGGTCCAATGGTGTGTGAAAATCTCTTGGTAACACGTCATCTATTCCAGCTCCAGCCAGAGAATGTTGAAGATGGGTATCGCTCAGTCAGTGCGTTATCACCAGGTGTGATGGGGCTGACTGGTATTGAAACAAGTGACATCATTTTCGGAGTGGTTGAAAAAACGAAGCCGGATTTCGTGATTGCCATTGATGCATTAGCATCACGATCGATTGAGAGAGTTAATTCAACGATCCAAATCTCTGATACCGGTATCCATCCTGGTTCAGGGGTCGGAAACAAAAGAAAGGAATTAAGTAAAGAGACCCTGGGAATTCCGGTTATCGCCATTGGGGTTCCAACTGTAGTAGACGCTGTTTCCATCACTAGTGATACGATTGATTTCATTCTAAAACATTTTGGAAAAGAGTTAAGGGAAGGAAATCGCCCTTCGAGAGCTCTTGCACCAGCAGGTATGACCTTTGGTGAAAAAAGAAAATTAACGGATGAGGATTTGCCAGAGGAAAAACATCGTAAGACCTTTTTAGGTATGATCGGCACACTTCCGGATGAGGAAAAAAGAAAACTAATCTACGAAGTCTTGTCGCCAATTGGTCATAATTTAATGGTCACGCCAAAAGAAGTGGATGTATTCATCGAGGATATGGCGAATCTTATTGCCAATGGATTAAATGCCTCGTTACATTCAGCGATTGATCAAGAAAATGCCGGATTTAATACAAGATAAGACAAACTAAAGGGGGGGCTGTTCTAGCAATAGCCCCTTTTTGTTCAACTATTAAAGTAATTATAGTTCTACCATTTCTAGTAAGGTCATAGTATTTACTAGAATCGTTTAAGCGAGGTGGAACTATGAAAAACACAAAAACATCAGGTACATTTTTAATTGTCCAAGGGACAAGCGTCCTGAAAATAGCAGCCGGACTCTCCCTATTTATTATATTGATTTTCTCTATCAGCGGGCTCTTAACGTCTTTAAAACCGCAATATAGACTAATGTCAACTTCCGTTAATCAAGCTGCTACAAATGTAAATGGTGAATTACTATACCAATTTATGGGCTGGGAAAATCATCATTTTTTAAAGGTAGGGAATCGCTGGGTGACGACACCAAAGCTGACCAATTTGATTTTTACTCTATCAAGCAATATCAATCTAAATGACCCGCGCAGCCTTCTTGGCAGGGAACTTCCGGGTTTTTACCAATTTGACGGAAAAATCCTTGTGGCTGGGGAGGGGACAAACTATACAAATATGCCAGTTGAGTCAGCGCCGCCAATTGAAACAATGAAAGATGAACGAGAAGCAGCCTTACAAAATCTAGAAGGATTGGACAAGCCAACGGATGAAAATTCCTCACCAGCACCAGGTCAAACAACCGGAGGGAGGAAGGTTGTCTATGTTTACTTCTCTCATAATCGCGAATCCTATCTTCCATACCTTAAAGGAGTATCTAACCCTGATTTAGCGTATCACTCGCAAATAAATGTGACGAAGATTGGCGACCAATTAAAAATCAGCTTGGCTGACAGAGGAATTGGCAGTTATATAGATAAGACAGACATTCAAGCGGAATTAAATAAAAAAGGCTGGAAATTCTGGAAGTCCTATGATGAATCGCGTACCGTTGTTCAAACGGCGATGGCCGGTAATCATGATTTGCATTATTTTATTGATATTCATCGCGATTCACAACGAAAGGACAAAACAACGGTTACGATTAATGGAAAGTCCTATGCGAAGGTTGCATTTATTATCGGTGGGAAAAATCCAAACTACGAAAAAAATGCAAAATTGGCAAAAGAACTTCATGACCGGCTTCAGAAAAAATATAAAGGTTTAAGCAGGGGAGTCATTATCAAAAATGCTGCCGGATCCAATAGTATATATAATCAGAACCTATCGGAAAATGCGATCCTGATGGAATTTGGCGGGGTAGATAACACATTTGAAGAATTAAACCGCTCAGCTGATGCACTCGCCGATGTGTTTAGTGATTTCTATTGGCAGGCCGAAAAAGTAAATCAGGATACACAGCAGCCGACCAATAAACAATAGTAGTTAGGAGCATTTTTATGAAGATGTTTATGTTTAAAAGCTTCTGTCTAGCTGCTCTACTGTTAATTGCTGTTCTATCAGGTATGCAATTGGCAAATAATGGGATTCAAAAAATGAAAGGCTATGACGATCCTAACCTAGAAACAGCTGTCAGCATTCATGAAAAGGGTCATAATGTCAGGGCCTCGTTCCTTGGAAAAGAGATTTCCAGCCACGATATTGAAGCAAAGAAGAAAAAGTTAGAGGAAATAAGCGCCTTTAATTTCTTTTCTTCAATGGGTAGAAAAATGTCGGATGGGATCTCGGGGGCTTCGGAAAAATTAATTGACCTCATTGCGGATTAGGGTAAGGCGGCAGAAATTTGTGCCGTCTTTCATTTTGTTATCTGAGGAAAATTATTATGTCATGAGCTGCTTGCAAACGTATCATTTATCGTAGCTCTCCAATCAGAGCAAAAATGGGGGAGCATCATTCTGTATTGAATCTTGTTAGCCCTACTGATATAATCAAAAATAGTGTACATGTGCGAGTATAGTAGGAGTGGAAGACCATGAACAGAGAAGAAAGACTTAAACGACAATCAAAAATTAGAAATTTTTCTATTATTGCCCATATTGACCATGGGAAATCAACTTTAGCTGACCGAATTCTCGAAAAAACCAATGCATTATCCTCTCGAGAAATGAAAGAGCAGCTGTTGGACTCAATGGATTTAGAAAGAGAACGTGGAATTACGATCAAGTTAAATGCCGTACAACTAAAATACAGAGCAAAAGATGGGGAAGATTATACTTTCCATTTAATAGATACTCCGGGACATGTCGACTTTACGTATGAAGTTTCAAGAAGTCTAGCAGCCTGCGAAGGGGCTATTTTAGTGGTAGACGCTGCACAGGGAATTGAAGCACAAACACTAGCAAACGTGTACCTAGCCCTGGATAATGATCTTGAAATTTTACCTGTTATTAATAAAATTGACCTGCCAAGTGCCGAACCGGAAAGGGTCCGCGGCGAAATCGAGGAAGTCATCGGCCTGGATGCCTCAGAAGCAGTTCTTGCATCTGCGAAGGCAGGCATTGGGATTGAAGAGATACTCGAACAGGTTGTGGAAAAGGTTCCTGCTCCAACTGGTGATCCCGAAGCGCCATTAAAAGCCTTAATTTTTGACTCTCTATATGATGCCTACCGCGGTGTTGTTGCTTATATCCGTGTCGTTGAAGGCAGGGTCAAAGTTGGTGATAAAATTAAGATGATGGCTACTGGGGCAGAATTTGAGGTAAACGAAGTAGGTGTGTTCACACCTAAAGCGGTGATGCGTGATGAGTTGTCTGTTGGGGATGTTGGTTTCCTGACAGCTTCTATTAAAAATGTGGGGGATACACGTGTTGGTGATACTATTACCAACGCAAAAAATGGTGCAACTGAACCTCTCCCAGGATATCGTAAATTAAATCCAATGGTATACTGCGGGCTTTACCCAATTGATACAGCCAGATTTAATGATCTCCGTGAAGCTTTAGAAAAACTCCAATTGAATGATTCTGCACTTCAATTTGAGCCGGAAACATCTCAAGCACTCGGTTTTGGTTTCCGTTGTGGCTTCCTTGGCCTTCTTCATATGGAAATTATCCAAGAACGGATTGAGCGTGAATTTAAAATTGATTTAATTACAACGGCACCAAGTGTTATCTACCATGTCCATTTAACGGATGGATCTCAACTAAATGTCGACAATCCATCTGATATGCCAGACCCGCAAAAAATCGATCGCGTCGAAGAGCCATATGTGAAGGCAACGATGATGGCTCCAAATGACTATGTGGGTGCTATTATGGAGCTTTGCCAATTAAAGCGCGGAATCTTTATTGATATGCAATACCAAGGTGAAAATCGGGTCAGCATTGTTTATCAAATTCCACTAGCTGAAATTGTCTATGATTTCTTTGATCAATTGAAATCGAGTACGAGAGGCTATGCTTCATTTGATTACGAGTTAATTGGTTATCAACCATCAAGTCTGGTTAAAATGGATATATTACTGAATGCCGAAAAAGTAGATGCATTGAGTTTTATTGTTCATAAGGACTTTGCCTATGACCGAGGCAAGATTATTGTTGAGAAACTGAAGGAACTAATTCCAAGACAACAGTTCGAGGTGCCGATTCAAGCGGCAATCGGGCAAAAAATAGTAGCGCGTTCCACAATTAAAGCAATGCGTAAAAACGTATTAGCTAAATGTTATGGCGGGGATATCTCCCGTAAACGTAAATTGTTAGAGAAGCAAAAAGAAGGTAAAAAACGGATGAAACAAGTAGGTTCTGTTGAAGTACCACAAGAAGCGTTTATGGCCGTATTGAAAATGGACGATAACAATACGAAAAAATAAAAACTTAAGGGGTTAGGGATTGCCTAAGGCAGGTTCTCCTAGCCTCTTTTTATTACAGAATAGAGGAAGAAACATGATTAAAGCAGCATACCTCCATATCCCTTTTTGTGAGCATATTTGCCACTATTGTGATTTTAACAAAGTCTTTTTAAAGGGCCAGCCTGTTGATGATTATATAAAAGCACTTGACCAGGAAATGAAACTCACGCTTAGTGAATTTCCAACCGATTCACTAGACACCATTTTTGTTGGGGGCGGGACACCTACTTCATTAAATGAACAACAGCTCTACACTTTTTGTGAAAGTATTCATACAAACCTGCCGAAAAGTGAAAAGCTAGAGTTTACGTTTGAAGCCAATCCTGGTGATTTAACAAAAGAGAAATTACAAATATTAAGAGATGCTGGGGTTAACCGAATAAGTCTTGGGGTACAAACCTTCAATGACGAGCTCTTGAAAAAGATCGGCCGTGTCCACCAAGCAAAGGATGTTTACCAAACAGTTGATCAGGCCAAAAAGGTTGGTTTTGAAAATATCAGTATTGATTTGATTTTTAGCTTACCGACTCAAACTGTTCAGGATTTTAAAGATTCCTTAACGGAGGCTTTTTCACTTGATATCCCTCACTACTCTGCTTACTCGCTAATTATCGAGCCTAAAACTATTTTTTATAATTTATTAAAAAAGGGTAAGCTGCCGACACCCGGAGAAGATGTCGAAGCGAGCATGTATGAACTGTTGATGGAAGAAATGGAAAAACACGGTTTTAATCAATACGAAATCAGTAATTTTTCAAAACCAGGATATGAAAGCCAGCATAATTTAACCTATTGGAATAATGAGTATTACTATGGGTTTGGTGCAGGGGCTCACAGTTATGTCAACGGACGGAGACGATCCAATTCAGGCCCATTACGAAAGTATATCGATCAACTCAATAATCATTTGCTGCCGATTTTTGAAGACCATCAGGTTACAAAAGCAGAGCAGATGGAGGAAGAAATGTTTCTAGGGCTCAGAAAATCAGAAGGTGTCTCCATTTCTAATTTTTATGAAAAGTTTGCCAGAGATCCTTTAAAATTATTTGCAAATGAACTTACGGATTTAAGGGCTAAACAATGGATAGAAGTGCAGAACGATAATATATATTTAACTAAACAGGGGCGCTTGTTGGGCAACGAAGTATTTCAAGCCTTTTTGGGAGTGATTTAAAGTAAAGCTTTATTCGGATGTGTCATTTTTCGTTCTTTTTAATTGACACCATCCCACCTTTTTTGATAATTTATTAATATAATTAGCACTCGTTAACAAAGAGTGCTAACAGAGGTGATGAAAGTTGCTAACAGATCGTCAGTTGTTGATTCTTCAGGTAATTGTTGATGACTTTATTCGATCTGCCCAACCAGTCGGCTCAAGAAGTTTGTCGAAAAAAGAGGAAATTTCCTTTAGTTCCGCTACCATTCGAAATGAAATGGCCGACCTTGAAGAGTTGGGGTATATCGAAAAGACACATACCTCGTCAGGACGTGTGCCTTCTGAAAAGGGATACCGGTATTATGTGGATCATTTAATCTCGCCTCAAGCATTAAATAAGCAAGATATCTCGATCATTCAATCGATTTTTGCTGAAAGGATCTTTGAGTTTGAAGCAATCATTCAAAAATCTGCTAAGATCCTATCAGAGCTAACTAATTATACATCCATCGTTCTAGGACCAGCTGTTAGTATAAATAAGTTAAAGAAAATACAAATTATTCCTTTAAATAGGGAGTCAGCAGTCGCTATTTTTGTAACGGATACAGGTCATGTGGAAAACAGGACTTTTTCGTTACCGGATATGGTGGATGCGAGTGATATCGAAAAAACGGTGAATATCCTTAATGACCGTTTATCAGGCGTACCGCTAGAAGATTTAAATGATAAGATTTATAAGGAAGTTGCGATGCTATTACGGCAGCATATCCATAATTACGATTTAATGCTTCATATGATTGCTGAATCATTTAAAATGCCGGTATCGGAGAAGCTTTTCTTTGGTGGGAAAACCAATATGTTAAGCCAGCCGGAATTTCACGATATCACCAAAATCCGCAGTTTATTGACCATGATTGATCAAGAGGAATGGATTTATAATTTAATCCGAAACGAGTCTGCTGGTATCCATGTTAAAATTGGCCGGGAAAATAATATTAGTGCGATGGATAATTGCAGTTTAATCACTGCTTCTTATTCTGTGGGTGTTGAAAAACTAGGTACCATTGCAATATTAGGACCTACAAGAATGGAATATTCGCGTGTAATCAGCTTGCTTCAATTTTTAAGCAGGGATTTAACAGCCGTTTTAACTAAATTGTATCAAAGTAACTAGTGCTGGTAATATTGAGTAAGGGTGAAATGCCTTTTCGAGGCACCCCCTTTTCCTTGTAATATATCAGTTACGATAAATTGTTATGAATCCTTTAAGGGAGGTGAGTAAGTTGACGAAAGAACAAAATAATACCATCAATGAAGAAGTTGAAATTGAGAATAATGAACAAGTTGAACTTACTGAAGGAAATACAGGTGAACCTATTGTTGGTGAAAGTGAACCAACAAATGTGACTGAGTCTAATCCACTCGATGAATACCTGCAAGAAATCGAGCAGCTTAGAGCTAAGTTAGAGGAAGCTGACAATCGAATCTTAAGACTTCAGGCAGACTTTGATAATTTCCGCCGCCGTACTAGAATAGACCAAGAGGCGAGCGAAAAATATAGAGCTCAAAAATTAATCACCGATCTACTGCCGGCATTAGATAACTTTGAAAGAGCCATGAAAGTAGAAGCCGATAATGAACAGACTCGGGTCTTACTACAAGGAATGGATATGGTTTACCGCAGTATGGTTGATGCACTGAAAAAAGAGGGTGTTGAACCTATTGAGGCTGTCGGCAAAGAGTTTGATCCGCACCTTCATCAAGCAGTTATGCAGGGAGAAGATGAGAATTATGGAGCAAACGTTGTTACTGATGAGTTTCAAAAAGGTTATTTATTAAAGGATCGAGTTATTCGCCCTTCAATGGTTAAAGTAAATCAATAATCTACATATTTATTAGGAGGAAAAGGCAATGAGTAAAATAATTGGTATTGACCTTGGAACAACAAACTCTTGTGTATCTGTTCTAGAAGGTGGAGAACCAAAAGTAATTCCAAATCCCGAAGGAAACCGTACAACTCCTTCTGTTATTGCGTTTAAGAACGGTGAACGCCAAGTAGGGGAAGTGGCAAAACGTCAAGCGATCACAAACCCAAATACGATTATCTCTATTAAGCGCCACATGGGTACAAATTATAAAGTGAATATTGAAGGAAAGGACTACACTCCACAAGAGCTATCGGCTATTATTCTTCAATATTTAAAATCATATGCTGAAGATTATTTAGGTGAGCCAGTAACAAAAGCAGTTATTACTGTACCAGCTTACTTTAACGATGCAGAGCGGCAAGCAACAAAGGATGCCGGCAGAATTGCGGGTCTAGAAGTAGAACGTATTATTAATGAACCAACAGCAGCTGCGCTTGCTTATGGTTTAGATAAAACGGACCAGGACCAAACTATTCTTGTTTATGACCTTGGCGGTGGTACGTTTGACGTTTCCATCCTCGAATTAGGTGATGGTGTATTCGAAGTTAAAGCAACTGCAGGGGATAACCGTCTTGGCGGCGACGACTTTGACCAAGTTATTATTGATTATTTGGTAGAACAATTTAAAAAGGAAAATGGCATTGACCTTTCTCAAGATAAGATGGCACTTCAACGTTTGAAAGATGCAGCTGAAAAAGCGAAAAAAGATTTATCAGGTGTCACTACCACTCAAATTTCTTTACCATTTATCACTGCTGGTGCGGCTGGTCCGCTTCACCTTGAAGTATCATTGACAAGAGCAAAATTTGATGAAATTTCTGCTAACCTTGTTGAACGTACAATGGGACCAGTTCGTCAAGCATTAAGTGATGCAGGTTTAACAGCATCACAAATTGATAAAGTAATCCTTGTTGGTGGTTCTACTAGAATCCCTGCTGTTCAAGAAGCAATTAAGAAAGCAACTGGCCAAGAGCCTCACCGTGGTGTAAACCCTGATGAAGTGGTTGCAATGGGAGCTGCTATTCAAGGTGGAGTTATTACAGGAGACGTTAAGGATGTTGTATTACTAGATGTAACTCCATTATCACTTGGAATTGAAACAATGGGCGGTGTATTTACGAAACTTATCGATCGTAATACAACCATTCCAACATCAAAATCACAAGTATTCTCAACTGCTGCAGATAATCAAACTGCTGTTGATATTCATGTATTACAAGGTGAACGTCCGATGGCAGCAAATAACAAAACTCTTGGTCGTTTCCAATTATCTGATATTCCGCCAGCACCTCGTGGAATTCCACAAATCGAGGTTACGTTCGATATCGATAAAAACGGTATTGTGAATGTACGTGCGAAAGATCTTGGCACAAATAAAGAACAGCAAATTACCATTAAGTCTTCAACAGGTCTTTCTGATGAAGAAATTCAAAAAATGGTTAGAGAAGCTGAAGAAAATGCAGAAGCAGATAAACAACGCAAGGAAGAAGTTGAACTTCGCAACGAGGCTGACCAGCTAGTGTTTACAACAGAAAAAACATTAAAAGACCTAGAAGGTAAAGTGGATGCTTCAGAAGTTGCAAATGCAAACGAAGCAAAAGATGCCTTAAAGCAAGCCATTGAGAAAAACGACTTAAATGAAATCCGTGCGAAAAAAGATGCCCTGCAGGAAATTGTTCAAGCATTAACCGTTAAGCTTTATGAACAAGCAGCTCAAGCACAACAAGGTGCCCAAGATGCCGGTGCTGCTGGTCCAAAAGATGACAATGTTGTCGATGCAGAATTTGAGGAAGTAAAAGAAGATAAATAAGTAATTAAAATCTAAAGTAATTTTTATTCTTGCAAAAAAGTCAAAGTCAAAGTATTCGGCTTTGGCTTTTTTATTGCAATACCCATCTAATGGGTGTTAGAATAATCTTTATGTGACAGATTCGGGAGTGGTAATCATGAGTAAACGGGATTACTATGAAGTACTAGGTGTTAGTAAAAGTGCTTCTAAGGATGAAATAAAAAAGGCCTATCGAAAGTTATCTAAACAATATCATCCAGATATTAATAAAGAGCCTGATGCAGCTGAAAAATTTAAAGAAATTGCCGAAGCATATGAAGTGCTAAGCGATGACCAAAAAAAGGCCCACTATGACCAGTTCGGCCATACAGATCCAAACCAAGGCTTCGGAGGCTTTGGTGGCGGTGGTGACTTTGGCGGCGGTTTTGGAGGGTTTGAAGATATCTTTAATACCTTCTTCGGCGGTGGCGGCGGAGGTTCAAGAAGACGTGACCCGAATGCCCCTAGACAAGGTGCTGATTTGCAATATACGATGACGGTATCATTTGAAGAAGCGGCGTTTGGTAAAGAAACAGATATAGAAATTCCTAGAGAAGAAACATGCGAAACTTGTCATGGCTCCGGTGCTAAACCTGGCACTCAACCAGAGACTTGCCAGCATTGTCATGGTACAGGACAGTTAAATGTGGAACAGAACACTCCATTTGGCAGAATTGTTAACCGTCGGACATGTCATCATTGTAATGGTACAGGTAAAGAGATTAAACATAAATGTTCAACATGCGGCGGAAGAGGAAAAGTTCAAAAGCGCAAAAAAATTCATGTTAAGATTCCTGCAGGTATTGATGATGGACAACAACTGCGCATGTCTGGTCAGGGTGAAGCTGGAGCAAACGGCGGTCCGTCCGGCGATCTTTACGTGGTATTCCAAGTTCGTCCGCATGAGTTTTTTGAACGCGACGGCGATGATATTTATTGTGAGATGCCAATTACATTTGTTCAAGCTTCCTTGGGTGATGAAATTGAAGTTCCAGCCTTAAAAGGCAAAGTGAAGCTTAAAATTCCTGCTGGTACACAAACAGGTAAAAAATTCCGCCTGAAAGGGAAAGGGATACCAAACGTTCGTGGATATGGTGTAGGAGATCAGTATATAATAGTCCGTATTATTACTCCAACGAAGCTGTCGGATAAACAAAAACAGCTTCTTAAAGAATTCGCGGATATTAGTGGTTCCTCACCAATCGGTGAACACGAAGAAAGTTTTTTCTCAAAAGTAAAAAGAGCTTTTAAAAGCGAGTAAGGATGGAGTTGGTAGAGATGAAGTGGTCAGAAATTAGTATCCACACAACAAACGAGGCGATCGAACCTATCTCAAATATTTTACATGAAGCCGGGGCGAGCGGTGTAGTTATAGAGGATCCCTTTGAATTGACGAAAGAAAGGGAAGATCAATTCGGAGAAATCTACCAACTTAATCCAGATGATTATCCCGAAGAGGGCGTTATCGTAAAAGCCTATTTACCTGTAAACAGTTTCCTGGGAGAAACGGTAGATGCGATCAAAGAATCCATTAACGATCTGATCCTCCATGATATTGATTTAGGATTAAATAAGGTAACCATAAGTGAAGTAAATGAAGAAGAATGGGCCACAGCGTGGAAAAAGTATTATAATCCAGTAAAAATATCAGAAAAATTCACGATTGTGCCAACATGGGAGATTTACGAACCTGTCAGCAGTGATGAGTTAATTATCGAATTGGACCCTGGTATGGCCTTTGGGACAGGAACGCATCCAACAACGGTTATGTGTATCCAAGCATTAGAAAAGACCGTGCTGCCTGGTGATCGGGTAATTGATGTTGGGACTGGTTCAGGAGTACTTAGTATCGCAGCTGCTATGCTGGGGGCGGAAGACGTAAGGGCTTATGATCTTGATGAAGTGGCAGTTTCATCCGCGAAGCTTAATATTAAGTTGAATAAGGTCAATCAAAGCGTTGTGGTTGCACAAAACAATCTTTTAGATGGTGTAGAAGAAAATTCCGCTGATGTTATTGTTGCAAACATATTAGCAGAAGTTATTCTACGATTCACGGATGATGTTGCTCGAGTCGTCAAACCGGGAGGCTCGTTTATAGCATCTGGAATTATCCAGCCTAAAAAAGATTTAGTAAAAGATGCACTAATTGATTCGGGTTTTGAAATCGTTGAAACGATTCTCATGGAAGATTGGGTTGCAATTATTGCAAAAAGGAAATAATGGCTGAAAAGGGGTGGAAAAACCCCTTTTTATTTTCCTTACTTCTTCAAAGTAGTAGAATAAGGAGTAAAATGTTAAGAGAGGTGCAATGTATGCAACGCTACTTTGTTCAACATCAAGCAAGTGATAATCGATTTTTTATCGATGAAGAGGACCGACACCACATTGTAAAGGTCATGAGGATGCAAATCGGTGATCAAATTATTTGCGTTGATCCAATGGGTAAACAGGCTGTTTGTAAGCTTTCAGAAATTACCAATTCAAGTGTCGTTGCAGACGTTGTACAATGGATAGATGACAGTCCCGAGCTTCCCATTTCGATCACAATAGCAAGCGGGTTACCCAAAGGGGACAAGCTAGAGTGGATTATTCAAAAAGGGACGGAATTAGGTGCCCGGCAGTTCCTTCCCTTTTCTGCTGCCCGCTCGGTTGTAAAATGGGATGAAAAAAAGGCGGCTAAAAAAATAGATAGATGGCAAAAAATTGCTAAGGAAGCGGCGGAACAATCCCACCGGACTATATTACCAACAATTATTAATCCGATGTCCTTTAAAGAGCTGCTTAAAATGAGCGGTGACTTTGATTATAAATTAGCAGCATATGAGGAAGAAAGCAGACAAGGAGAAACCTCGGTGCTTTCGTCTACATTAAAAAAGATAAAAAGTGGCGAAACCCTCCTGTTGGTTTTTGGACCAGAAGGCGGCCTAGCTGAGGAAGAAATTCAGCTATTAAAGGAATATGGGTTTGGGCTTTGCGGTTTAGGACCGCGGATTTTAAGAACGGAAACGGCCCCATTATATTCACTTGCGGCTATTTCCTATCATTTTGAACTATTGAGGTGAGATTAAATGGCAACAGTTGCGTTTCATACACTAGGATGTAAGGTGAATCATTATGAAACAGAAGCCATTTGGCAGTTGTTTAAACAAGAAGGTTATGAGCGGGTTGATTTTGAATCAATTTCCGATGTCTATATTATTAATACTTGTACCGTTACAAATACAGGCGATAAAAAAAGCCGTCAAGTTATCCGGCGTGCTGTCCGAAAAAACCCAGATGCAGTTATCTGTGTAACTGGATGCTATGCTCAAACTTCTCCAGCAGAAATTATGGCGATTCCTGGAGTTGATATTGTAGTTGGTACCCAGGACCGTGTAAAAATGCTGGATTATATTGAACAATTTAAAACAGAACGTCAGCCAATTAATGGCGTAGGGAATATCATGAAAAATCGAGTGTATGAAGAGCTTGATGTTCCAGCATTTACGGACAGAACGCGTGCATCCTTGAAAATTCAAGAAGGCTGCAATAATTTTTGTACGTTTTGTATCATACCTTGGGCACGAGGGCTGATGAGATCCCGTGACCCTAAGGAAGTCATTCATCAGGCCCAGCAGCTTGTGGATGCCGGTTATAAGGAAATTGTCTTAACTGGTATTCATACTGGCGGTTATGGTGAAGACATGAAAGATTATAATCTTGCTGCATTGCTTCGTGATTTAGAAGCAAGTGTAAAAGGCCTAGAAAGATTGCGGATTTCATCGATTGAAGCTAGTCAAATTACGGATGAAGTGATTGAAGTAATTGAACATTCCAATCTCATTGTTCGTCATCTGCATATTCCAATTCAATCCGGTTCTAATACTGTTTTAAAACGTATGCGTCGTAAATATACAATGGAATTTTTTGCGGAACGGTTAGAGCGTCTTAAGGAAGTACTCCCAGGACTAGCTGTCACATCGGATGTCATTGTTGGTTTCCCTGGAGAAACAGAAGAAGAATTTATGGAAACCTACAACTTTATTAAAGACCATAAATTTTCAGAACTCCATGTATTCCCATATTCTAAACGAACTGGTACTCCTGCTGCGAGAATGGAGGATCAAGTAGATGAGGAAGTCAAAAATGAGCGTGTTCACCGCTTAATTTCTCTTTCGGATCAACTTGCCAAGGAATATGCGTCCCTTTTTGAAGGTGATGTATTGGAGGTAATTCCTGAAGAGGAATACAAAGAAGAAGCGAATACCGGACTGTATGTGGGGTACTCTGATAACTATTTAAAAGTGGTCTTCCCTGCAACGGAAGCTATGGTTGGTAAGATCGTTAAAGTCAAAATTACTAAAGCCGGTTACCCTTATAATAAAGGGCAATTTGTCAAAGTGGTAGAAGATTCGGTAATAGTGAGAGAAGATGTTTTTAATAAGGAAGAAGCAGCCATTTAAGAAAAAAGAGGCTGATCCAAAAGGTGACTGATGAATAACTTTTGCACACTCTGTTGATTGGAGCGGAAGGCGGCGAAGACTCCTGCGGGAGTACGGGACAGGGGAGACCCCGCAGGCGCTTTCAGCGCCGAGGAGGCTCCCCGGCACGCCCGCGGAAAGCGAAGCCGCCTGGAGCGGAAATCAACAGACTTAAAAAAGAAGGTGACCCTAAAAGTTTTACTTTTGGGACACCTTCTTTTTTTGTGTTAAATGGTTTTTTTAGGTGCTCTATCGTGTAAAAAGAGAATCATTTCAACCAAATTTAGTGGCGAATGGTAAGACGATTACAGAGGTTGCAACATTAAAAATAACACTAATATGTGCAAGCTGAATATCTGTTTGACTTGCAAGAAGTTCTGCATTCCTTGTTAAAAAAGGAATCAGTGGAATAAATAATAATACACCAAATACATTGAGCCAAACATGGGCAAATGCCGCCAGTCTTGATTCTCTGCCGCCTCCTATCGATGCAATTACAGCTGTAATACAGGTCCCGATGTTTGCCCCGAGAACTATCGCAATTCCGGCATCAAGCTGGAGCAGTCCGGCTGTTAAAAATCCCATGGCAATTCCAGTCATTGCAGTACTAGATTGGATAATTGAGGTGATAACTGTTCCTGTAAGCAGGCTTAAGGCAATATTATCATTCATAGACAAGATAAATTTGCTGATAAACGGCATGCCTGTAAGAGGCTGGGCAAGTAATTCAAAACCTTTCATTGCCGTGAACACGGAGGCGATTCCAAAAAGCAGCATCCCGATGCTTCTTGCCTTTTTATTCTTCAATAAAATAAGCAATGCGCCACTGACAGCTAAGGGTACAAGAATTTTATCTATGTCAAACGTAATTAATTCTGTTTTAAAGGTCGTTCCAATATTTGTTCCGAGAATGATGCCAATCGATTGAGGAAATGTCATGATCCTCGCAGAAATTAATCCGATTGTAATAACCATAACGGCCGTGCTGCTTTGTAATAAGGCAGTAATAAACGTACCTGTTAACATTCCTTTTAAAGGTGTACTGGTTAATTTAATTAACCATGTTTTTAATTTATTGGCTGACAAATTAAACAGACCAAATCTTATAATTGTCATTCCAAAGATAAATAATAAAATACAAAGTATAAATAATAGGATGTATAGCATATGCTTGGCCCCCTCCCTTCATTGTATGACAGCGGCTGGAGGGACATGCCAATTAATTAGACAAGCATTTTGATCATGTTTTACGTTTATTGTGTGAATTTAAGTTGACTCTTGTATCAAGGTTATATTATAATTGCAAGGTACATGGATTGAATGTAAGTGTGTTGTGTTTCGGAGGGAGGGAAAGAGAATGTCTAAAACCGTCGTTCGTAAAAACGAATCGCTTGAAGATGCTCTTCGTCGCTTCAAACGTACAGTATCAAAAACTGGTACTTTGCAAGAGGCAAGAAAGCGCGAATTTTATGAAAAACCAAGTGTAAAACGTAAGAAAAAGTCTGAAGCTGCAAGAAAACGTAAGTTTTAAGAGAGGGTGTATTATATGAGTCTTCTCGAGCGTTTGAACAATGATATGAAACAAGCGATGAAAAACAAGGAAAAAGACAAACTCTCAGTTATTCGGATGGTGAAAGCTTCACTTCAAAATGAAGCGATCAAGCTCGGTACAAAAGAGCTTTCCGAAGATGCAGAGTTAACAGTCCTTTCTCGCGAAGTAAAACAACGCAAAGACTCCCTCCATGAATTTGATAAGGCTGGTCGTCAAGACCTAGTTGATAAATTGCGTACAGAACTTGAGAATATTGAGCTGTATTTACCGAAACAGTTATCTGAAGAGGAGCTGTCAGTGATTGTCAAAGAAACAATCGCAGAAGTCGGCGCAACATCAAAAGCAGAAATGGGAAAAGTGATGGCTGCTATTATGCCTAAAGTTAAAGGTAAAGCAGATGGTTCGCTCGTTAATAAATTTGTACAACAACACCTTTCATAAGTATTCTGACATAAAGACTGCAGGTTAATACCGGCAGTCTTTTTACATATTTGGATTGATTTGAAACTTTTTATTTCCTGAAACGTAAAACAAATAGTCAGAAAGAACTGTATCGAAAGGGGGAGGCTTGAATGATTGAATTTCTAACAAACCCGATTGTTGTTACCATCCTTTTAACCATTGCTGGAGTAGGAATCGTTTTGGAACTTTTTACAGCCAAATTTGGTATTGCAGGTTTAATAGGGATAGTTGCTCTAATCTTATTCTTTTATGGTCACTTTCAAGCAGGTTTAGCTGGATTTGGTACATTAATTTTATTTGTTGCCGGAATCCTGCTTATTTTTTTGGAGTTTTTTTTACCAGGGGCTATAGCAGGTACACTCGGATTCACAGCCTTACTATTGAGTCTGTTTTTAGCAGGCCAAGATGCCTTGCAAATGGGTGTTTCCATCTTAATAGCCATTGCTGTCTCTATTTTTATATTCTTTTTGATGATTAAGACTTTTGGAAAGAAACTTGTTTTATTTAATAAGATGGTACTATCAGATTCTGCTAGAAAAGAGGATGGTTATGTTTCAAATATTAACCGTACTGATCTCTTAGGAATGGAAGGCCGTGCTCTCACGATCCTGCGGCCGGCAGGTACCATTGTTATTAACAATGAACGAGTGGATGCTGTCACTGAAGGAGGTTTTATCGAGAAAAACGCTAGAGTGAAAGTCGTTAAGGTTGAAGGAGTACGAATTGTTGTGAGAGAAGTACAATAAATGTAAGGGGGCGTTTGTAAATGGATATTTTATCAGGCGGAACTATTTTTATTATCGTAGTTGTTATCATAGCCCTAATCCTTTTAGGAATTTTATTATCGTTTGTACCAGTTATGCTGTGGATCTCCGCACTAGCTGCAGGAGTCCGGATTAGTATTTTTACATTAGTTGGTATGAGGCTTAGACGTGTAACCCCAAGCAGGGTGGTAAATCCCCTAATAAAAGCCCATAAAGCCGGTTTGAATGTCACAACTAATCAGCTTGAAAGTCATTATCTTGCAGGTGGAAATGTCGATCGAGTGGTCAATGCGTTAATCGCGGCACACCGTGCCAATATTGAATTATCCTTCGAACGATGCGCTGCTATTGATCTGGCAGGACGTGATGTACTAGAGGCTGTGCAAATGAGTGTAAATCCTAAGGTCATTGAAACGCCATTCATTGCTGGTGTTGCGATGAATGGGATAGAAGTAAAAGCAAAAGCAAGAATTACCGTCCGCGCCAATATAGAGCGGCTTGTCGGCGGTGCTGGTGAAGAAACCGTTGTAGCCCGAGTCGGAGAAGGAGTGGTATCTACCATTGGTTCGTCTGATAGTCACAGCAAAGTTCTTGAAAATCCAGATTTAATTTCACAAACCGTTTTGTCTAAGGGTCTTGATGCCGGTACGGCCTTTGAAATCCTCTCGATTGATATTGCTGATGTTGACATCGGTAAAAATATCGGGGCGGAATTGCAAACCGAACAAGCGGAAGCAGATAAGAAAATTGCCCAGGCAAAAGCAGAAGAACGCCGGGCAATGGCTGTTGCTCTAGAGCAGGAAATGAAAGCAAAAGTACAAGAAATGAGAGCCAAAGTGGTGGAAGCGGAAGCGGAAGTACCGCTTGCAATGGCCGAGGCGCTTAAATCAGGGAATATTGGTGTAATGGACTATATGAATTTTAAAAATATTTCAGCTGATACTGATATGAGGGGATCAATTGGAAAAATGACAGGTGATAAGAAGAATGATCAATAGACCCGCTGTGCCAAGTAAGGAAGGTGATAAGTTTGGAAACCCTTATTATCATGATTGTTGTCGGTGTTTTCTCATTGATATTACGTAAAGCTAAACCGAATCAAGCATACACCGGTAGAAAGCCCTTAAGCAGCCGGGCGGGGAATATACAAAATTTCATGAAAGAGATTACTAATAACCCTTCAAATGTCACAAAGCAGGAACCGCTGCAAAGTCACAAAAATAAATTTGAAAAAGAATACCAGCAAGTAAGACAAGAGTCTGAAGCTGGCAGAATAGGGATGGCAGCGGTACGGAACCAAGCCGTAAATAAGGAGACATTAAAGAACCAAGAGGGAATCGAACCTCTTATAACAGATAGTCCGGATTCCCGGACAATCATTAATGGATTAATTTGGTCAGAAATACTTGGTGAACCACGTTCAAAGAAGCCCTATATGGTGAAAAATCGCTAATTGAACCAGGGACCTGGTAAGACTTTTTTCTATATTAATAATGTTGAGAGCATGAAACCTTTGGGTTCGTGCTCTTTTTTTTATTTTTAAAATTCGTAATACCCCTGTAAAAATGCAGTTTCATGTACTGCTCTTATCGCCTTTATAATATTACAAACTTGAGAAGAAGGCTGAATAATGGAAAAAAACGGATGTCTAGGTTCAATTAACCAGTTTTGGTACCGCATATGAAGGTTACTACCATAGTAAACCTTGTCCCAGTGACCTCGCCACGTGATTACATGAGAGGAGACGATGACATGAGTGTTCAGAAAAGTACAGATAGTTCGAGTCTGGCGGAAGTAGTTGACCGAATTCTGGATAAGGGAATTGTAATTGATGCGTTTGTAAGAGCCTCGCTAGTTGGTATCGAAATCCTAACGGTTGAGGCTCGGGTCGTTATTGCCAGCGTTGATACATGGCTGCGATATGCAGATGCAGTTGGACTGTTGAGCAGTGAAGCCCAGAACGACGGAGTCACCAATGAAAATCATACACCTAACCCTCGATTTAGCTTTTAAAAAATGGCTCTGTTAAACAATAGTGTTATTTTTTATATTCTGTTGATTGGAGCGGAAGGCGCTCGACTCCTGCGGGCGCCTGGAGTGGAAATCAACAGCCAAATTTAACAGAGCCAAAAAAATAAAGGAAAGAGGTAATTTGAATGACAACCGATGAAACCACTGAAAACACGAATGTAAAAGATTCGCAGGTAAGTCAGAGTAATGAAGAAAACAGACACAATGAATACAATCAGCAAACAACGCAAAATCAGCAATCTCAGCAATCTCAGCAAGACCAACGTTCTGAAGGAGATCAACAGTCAAAGGGCAGCCGGCAATCAGAACAGAAGAGCGACAGCACCAATTATTCAATAAATATGGCATTAGTGGGCGGGGTACTGGGCGCCGGGATTGGTCTCTTTATGAACCCTAAAGCCAGCAAGAAGGTGTTTAAAAACTTAGGAGAATCTGAGTTTGTCAAAGTGGCAGGTGAAGAATTTAAAAAGACCGCACAGGAACTCCTCGCTGGTGAGGCGCAAAACAGTATCCGATCCTTAGCCGAGGGAGCAATCAGCAAGCTGGATTCTGGTCTGTTCACAACCAAAAAGCTGAACAGCCAGAACGATAGTTCAAGTGGAACAGACCAAGCCCAACAGCACCAATCGGAAGAATACGAAAAGATCAAGGAAGACAACAAAAATGTGAATGAGCGTCTTGACCGTATTGAAAAAATGCTTAACGACCTGGTTAGTACGAAGTAGGAAAGGAGGGGCGGCCCAACCTAATGAACAAACCAATAAAAAAGGCTGTTGGTGAAATTGCCAAGATGGCGATTGAACACTCGCCAGAGCCTATAAAGGAAAAGGCAAAGGATTGGGTTTTCGACAAAGCCAAAGAAAAACTAGCGGAGCATATTCATGATAAAGCAGATGAGTTTACCGATAAGCTCCATAATGGCCAGGAAGAGTTTACTGACAAATTTCAAGATAAAGCTACCGGGGCAAAGGAAAAGACACAGAAGGTATTGTTGACAGCCAGAAATAAGCTTAGCGAAGTAGTGGAAGCCGGTCGGGAACTTCAAGAGAAGGTTTCGTCATCACATAAACATGATAATAAACAAAAAATAAAAGGCGCCAATGATATTAAGCGTGTTAGCAATATCAGAACCTCCAAGGACATTAAAGGTGCGACTAAAATCAAAAGCTATGAAAAAATCAAATCCTCAAATGACATGAAGAAGATAAGTTCTTAAATGGCATGATGAAAGGAGAATGTAACATGGCAGTTCAAAAAACAACAGATAGTTCCAGCCTGGCGGAGGTTATTGACCGCATTTTGGACAAAGGGATTGTGATCGATGCCTTCGTTCGAGTCTCAGTTGTTGGGATTGAAATTTTAACAGTCGAAGCAAGGGTCGTTATCGCCAGTGTGGATACCTGGCTGCGTTATGCAGAAGCGGTCGGATTGCTTACAGATGCGGTGGAAGAAAATGGACTTCCATCCCAATCTAATGAAAGAAACAGCGCACGCTTTAGTATCTAGATGAACGAAGGTACAGGGCCGGGGTTTCACATCCCTGGCCTGCAGCCTTAAAAGCGGGAGGCCAGCATGGAAATTAAAACAATTATTGCCAATGTGACCGATTTCTTCAATGAATTCGTTGCTCCAGTACATAAAATTACCTCTGTAGAAGAAGGTGAAAACAAGGGCTGGAAGCTTATCATCGAAGTAATTGAGGAAAAGGAATATATGAAAAAGTATGCCAAAGACGAAATGATTGGTGTGTATGAAGTATTTTTAAACGAAGAAAAAGAAGTCACCTCCTATAAACGAATGGATATCCGTTATAGGAGTTCGATTGGATAAGAAGTGACGTGGGAGCAGGAGGAAACCAGTGTGACGGTCTTAAAGAGTAAGATCAACAGGAAGTCTAAAACAATGGTTGAGGATGAGAAAACAGAAGACTTACTTTCCCGATCATTACAATACCTAAAAGCCGGCTATCCTATTCATTTCACAGGCCCTTCAGGCGCAGGGAAAACCTCACTGGCCTTGGAGCTTGCAAAAAGAAGAAAGAAACCGGCCATGCTCATCCACGGTAATCACGAGTTAAATAATAAAGATTTAATTGGTGATTTTACCGGATACACGAGTAAAAAAGTGGTCGATAATTATGTCCGTTCTGTTTATAAACGGGACGAAAGTGTCACGGAGACCTGGAGGGACGGTCGGCTGCTAGAAGCAGTCAAAAATGGCTACACGCTCGTTTATGATGAATTCACCCGCTCTAAACCCACCACCAACAATATCTTTTTATCAATATTGGAAGAAGGAATTCTTCCTTTATACGGGACAAAAATGACAGAACCATTTGTCCGGGTTCATCCTGAATTTGCTGTGATTTTCACCAGCAACCCTGAGGAATATGCCGGTGTTTATCAAACCCAGGATGCCTTACTAGATCGGTTGATCACCATCTTTGTTGACCATAAAGACAGTGACCGAGAGGCGGCGATTGTCTTGGACAAGGCCGAAATTGATAAGCGCCAAGCTGCAGCGATTACCTCCCTCGTAGCCGAACTGCGCAAGGTATGTAAAGGTGACAGCGGACCGAGTCTCCGGGCATCGTTAATGATCGCCCAATTGGCTGTCCAGCAGCAAATTCCAATCGAGGGGTCAGACCCTGCTTTTCAGCGTCTCTGCCTCGATATATTGGGGCATCAGATCAGCCGCTGTACTGAAGGGGAAGATCCTATTAAAGAAGCTGAACAATTGATTATTAAAGCTTGCCAGAACATGGAGTAAAGGAGAGTTTTACCATGAGCCAAGAAGAACAAATGGGAATTTATATCTTTTGCGGAATACAAACAGAGTCGGATGAGAACCTCGGAAAAATTGAAATCGAAGGTGAAACAAGAGAACTTTTCACGATTCGCTATAAAGACTCCGCAATGGTCGCAGCCGAGGTGCCGATGAAAATCTATCACCCTAACAAAGAGAATTTATTGATGCACCAAAATGCGGTTTCACAAGTAATGAAACGGAATGACACGGTCATCCCGGTCAGCTTCGGAAATGTATTTCATTCGCAAGAAGATGTAGGTGTGCTGCTCGAAAACCTGTATCCACAATTTGAAACACTATTCCCTGAAATCAAAGGGAAGGTAGAACTTGGATTGAAAGTAATTGGAAAAAAAGAATGGCTCGAATCAGAAGTGAACGGAAATGCACAGATTGAAAAATTGGCAAAAGCGGTCCAGGGCAAATCAGAATCTGCGAGCTACTATGAACGTGTTCAATTAGGTGGGGCTGCCCAGAAAATTGTCACCTCGCTAAGGAAGGATGCAGCACAGAAAGTGTTCGAGCCTTTAAAGGAACTGGCGGTTGCAGCCAAAACCAATGACCCGACCAGTGAAAAAATGCTGTTAAATGCCTCCTTCCTGGTAGATCGGGATAAAGAAGCCTTGTTTGATGAAAAAGTAAATGAAGTACATGACAAATGGGATGATAAAGTTGAATTCAGCTATAGCGGTCCGTGGCCCGCATATAACTTCGTGAATATCAGATTAACAGTCGATGCCTGATGCTTCACAAGTTAGTTTCTGCACCGATTAACCTCGTGATCAAAATCGCGGAAAAGGTGAAAGAAGAGGCTGATAAAGAATTGTACCACCTTCCCACCATTCAACAAAAGCTAATTCAACTTCAAATGATGTTTGAGCTTGGTGATATTCCTGAACATGCCTATAAAGCAAAGGAAGAAGAGTTGTTAATAAGATATGAAGTGGCTAAACGAATGGAAATGGAACAATGGGAACAGATGACAAAGAAGAAGTGAGGAAAAGCAGATGGACGGTCTAATTTATTTATATGGATTAATTCCAAGCGCCGAAGCAGATAAGAAGTCGTTACCATCTTTAAAAGGCTTTGATGGAACCAGTAATTTATACAGGATTCAGATAGAAGAAATTACCGCAATTGTTTGTAACCTGAATCCCGGACAATACTCGGAAGAAAATATTCAAGACCTGATCAACAGTGATATGGAATGGCTGCAGGAAAAGGCCTTTCATCATCATGAAACAGTAATGCATCTATCAACGATGTTCACTTTGGTCCCATTGAAGTTTTGTACTGTTTATAAAAATAAAGCCAGTTTGGAGACGACAGTTAAGGCGAATGAGCCCAAAATGTTGGAGACGTTTGACATGATTTCTGGAAATGAAGAATGGAATTTGAAGATTTACTGTGATGATGAACCCCTAAAAAAACAAGTAAGTGAAAGTAACCCGGTCATAAAAGCCAAACGGGCAGAAATCAGCCAGCTGCCAAAAGGACGGCAATTTTTCGAAAAGAAAAAGCTTGATAAATTGGTCGATTCGCAGCTTGAGGAAGAGAAAAACAAGGTAAGTGAGCAAATCCACTCGGATTTAGCTAAGTTGGCGCTAAAAGCGAATGTGAAAAGAACTTGGAGCAGCCAAGTGACAGGCAGGCAGGAGCAGATGGCATGGAACGGTGTCTATCTTGTTACTAAATCGCAAGTGGAGCCATTTAGGGAAAAAATTCGACAATATCAAAATCTTATGCAGGAAGAAGGATGGCTGTTTGTGGCAACGGGGCCATGGCCGGCTTACCATTTTTCCAGCGTTTCATAAGTGAGGACAAGCATATGTCAGTAACGGAATCGATTGAAAATAAGGATATCGCGTTAATTGATATTTTGGATGTCATTCTTGATAAAGGTGTAGCGATAAAAGCAGATTTAGTGATTTCCATTGCCGGGGTTGATCTCGTTTATCTGGATTTGCGGCTCCTGATTGCTTCGGTTGAATCCTTGGTTCAGACTCAAAATCGGAAAACTGTATCGTCAGAAGAATTTGATACACAGAGGGAGGCATTGATTGATGCAACCGGCCAGCCAAACACCAAATGGAAAGATTAATCTGGATCATGATAATGCAGAACATGGATTGGCACAGTTAGTGTTAACTGTCATTGAGCTGCTGCGGCAAATCGTCGAACGTCATGCCATTAGAAGAGTTGAAGGCGGGACGCTGACAGATGAGCAGGTTGAAAACCTGGGTGTCGCTTTAATGAAGCTTGAAGAAAAAATGGAAGAATTGAAAGAAATTTTTGGCCTTGATGATAAAGATTTGAACATCGATTTGGGTCCTTTAGGAAGCTTACTGTAAACCAGGAAAGGAGGAATTTTAAATGGAACATTCCATGCAATCAAGTACTATTGTAGATGTACTTGAAAAAATCCTGGACAAAGGTGTTGTCATTGCTGGTGATATTACAGTAGGGATTGCCGATATCGAACTGCTCACTATTAAAATTCGCCTTATTGTAGCTTCTGTTGATAAGGCAAAGGAAATTGGCATGGACTGGTGGGAAACCGACCCATATTTAACCTCTAAAGCCTCTGAACACACAAACAAAGTGCTTGAGGAAGAGAATAAGAGGCTTCTGGAACGGCTTGAATCTCTTGAAAAAAGCATTTCCAAGAACCGCTTAAATTCACCAGATTTCAATTATTAATAAGGAGGATTTTATTATGGAACAAACCAAAAACCCCGAAAACCAAATCGAGGAAACCAATAACCAACAAAACCAAACAGATGAAAACAAAAACGAGATAGGAACAAACGGCAGTCCGATTAAACGTTCATTAACAGGCGGCTTGATTGGAGCAACAGTCGGATATTTGGCGACTCCTGAGAATGGAAAAAAACTGATGGAGATGATACCAACAGATAAATTAAAAAGCACTGGACCTGACATCGGACAGGCCGTAAAGGAAAAATCAAAGAAAGCAGTCGATTCCATCGGCAAGCTATTCCATAAAAAAGATGATGTTTCAATAGAAGGATACTCCCAGGAACAGGATGAAACGGCTGGAAATGAAACATGTATTGAGTCTGGTGTTAAGAAAGGTGTGAAACAATTAAAGAAATCGTCTCCAAAGCAAGGAAATGAAAAAGTCAATGAAAGGCTGGATCGCTTAGAAGAAATGCTTTCGAAACTGATTGAACAAAAAGAAGGCCAGAAATCAGCATAGGTAACGCTCAGGTTTGTAAGAGTTTTTTCTTTATATCTATCAAACTAAAATTGGAGGGTTTTTAAAATGGCAGAAACTAAAACAATGGAAAACCAAACAGAGGAAACAAATAACACGAAAAGTCAAGCAGAGGAAGCACAAAGCACAAACAGCTCAAACAGCGGCACTCTTAAACGTTCAATCGCTGGCGGTATGATTGGTGCGGCTGTTGGGTATTTGGCAACTCCTGAGAACGGCAAAAAAATTAGGGAAACGATTTCTGTGGATAAATTAAAAAGCTCCGGCTCCGGGATTGGACAGGCAGTGATGGAAAAATCAAAGAATGCCGTTGGCAACATTAAAAATTCAGCTTCAAAACTGTTTGGCAAACAAGATGGGGATTCAATCGAGGAAACCACCGGCAATGAAATGTCAGCGGGGGCTGAAAATAAGTCTTCGAATAATAGTGAACAGAAATCCAATCAAGAAAGCCGTAGTCTTGATGGCAGACTTGATAGATTAGAAGAAATGCTGATGAAACTAATGGATGGAAATGGCCAGAGCCAAAACCAAATGAAAGAGGAGAAAAACAGCGAATCTGGAAAAGGGTCTTCCTTATCACATGAAATGAGCACAAAGCAGGAAGGTACACAACAAGATCAGGTGGGCAGCAGCAAGGGCCAATCTGAAACAAAGGGCCAGAAGGATAGTGAGGAATCTGGACAATTAACGAGTAATCAAGGATCTCAAAATCAGTCAGATAGCCAGGAGAGCGGAAAGGAATCTGAATCTCATTTGCAGGGGCCTTTGAAAAGACAGGAGACGGGGGTTCAATCCGGTGGTCAGGATAGTGAAGGAACCCACTCTAAATCCGAGGGCAAAGGGGATGATGAAAATTCACAACCCAAGGGAGAAGAGGAACAACTTCAATCCGAAGGTCTAGTAAACAGTGAAGGTGATGGACAAACCAAAGTAAAAGGCCAAGGCGAGTCAAGTCAAGAAGAGGCACCAAAAAATAAAGATTATGAAGCTATAAAAAAAGAAAATCAACAATTACAGGGTCGCTTAGGCAAAATTGAAGAGTTGTTGGCTAAAATGCTTGAAGTAAAACAGGGTGACACCCAAAACCCTGATAAGAATAAAGGAAATTCGAAAGAAACAGAGGAAAACTCACAAGCACAAGGACACGGAAACCAAGATAAAGAAGGTAAAGGTAAAAACGAAGAGTCCTCAAATGAAGGAAATGAAGAAGAACTCAGAAGGGATTTACAACAAAAAGGTTCCAGTGGAGAAGACTCTCACGAACAAGATCATGAGGACAGCGAAGATCTTGATGCTGAAGACGACGATAGGTCTGATGACGAAGAAGTAAGCCAAGAACAAAGCGAATATGAAGATAAAAAAAAACTAAACGATAAAAAACAAGAAGAGAGTAAAACGGATAAAAACCAAAAAAATAGTAAGAAGAATAACCCTAAATCCAGCAAAAACAATAAAGGTAACTCTGGTAACAAAGAATCAAAATCCACTAAGGCAGCCGAAGTGGACAAGGATAGTTACACAGTTCTCAACGAGGATGAGGATACCTATCTTCTCCTAAATGGATTGAGAAAGGAGAGCTAATAATGAGTATTAGTTCTGGCACAACAAAAGACAACATTCTTGAGTTTTTTGTACAAGCAGCGAATAAACATGATTTTTCTTTAGATATTACCTTAAATGTAAATGGGTCAGTTATTACCGGAACTATCATATCAGCGCAGGAATATTTTGATACACTGAGTGAAATATTCAAAGATGGTGATGATATCGCGAAAATGTTAAGCGAACAGCTTAGCAAAGCCGGAAAATCAACCCAATCTGACGTCGACTCTGAAGCGAACTTCATCCATATGAAAGAAACCAAGGTATACTGTGGAGACAGCAAGCCGACACCTTCAAAGGGTGACATACTCTGGAGAGGTAAACTCACTGAAGTAAATGGATTCTTTCTAGGGAAGATATATGAAAATAGTGATAAATAGTGATAAATAGTGTGGATTACAAATATGCAACAATCAATTACCAGGTGTAAACAAAATTGTACTTTCAACACCTTAGGAGTTGTTCTGACATAGCCGTTGCGGGGAAATCCCGCGGTCTGTTTTATGTAGCCTATAAATGCCGGCTGGGTTGGCATGGTTTTATTATAAAAAAGGTGCTAGAACCCCCTTTCGTTTCATAAATATGAGATGAAAGGGGGTTCTTTTTTATGGCAAAAAAATGGGGCCAGCTTGTTCGAAATTGGATGGCTAATAAAATGGATCTTCCTCAAGATGTCATGATGGATCTGCCTCGAATTACAATGATTGGACAAATCCATATATATGTGGAAAATCACCGCGGCCTGCTGTCTTTTACTGATAAAGAACTCCGTTTGTTGTTAAAACAGGGCCAATTGCTAATAAAGGGTAAAGGATTTGTCATAAAGACCATCCTGCCTGAAGAAATATTATTGCAAGGAAAGATAGATCAAGTCGTTTATATAAATGAAGATGCGGGAGGCAAAAAATGAAGAACCAGTGGATTGAATTTCTCTATGGCAGAGTTACCGTAAGAGTATCCGGCAAAGGGCTTGAACGTTTTTTAAATGTTTTAACAAGAAACGGTTTACATATTTGGCATGTCAAACGGCATGGCACCGAGACCATTACATTCAAGATGCGGGTTCAAGATGCGCTTAAGATTAGAAGGTATGCAAGAAAAAGTGAATGCAAAATAACCTTTTTACAGCGAAGCGGTGCACCATTTTTACTTAAAAGGTTATTGAAAAACAGCGGCTTTATGTTAGGAGCCGCCGCCTTTTTATTTATTATTTTGCTCCTATCTAATATGATTTGGGGAATTGAAATAAAGGGGGCAAAGCCAGCAACTGAGTATCAAATTCGTAAAGAATTGGACAAGATGGGTGTTAAAATTGGAAAAGTTCAATTTTCTGTTGCCAACGTTGAGGGGATTCAAAGACAATTAACCAATAATATTGGCGCCTTAACATGGGTTGGTGTGGAATTAAAGGGGACAACCTACCATCTGCAAGTAGTAGAGAAAAATGAACCAAAAAAACCTGAACAATCCTCACCACAAAATCTTATTGCAAAAAAGAAAGCCATCATTGTAAAAATGTTTGTGGAAAGCGGGCAAAAGGTTGTTGATATTCATGATCATGTTGAAAAAGGTCAGTTACTCGTTTCGGGTGCATATGGACAAGAAGATCAGCCCGAAATAACTGCCGCTAAAGGTGAAGTTTGGGGAGAAACCTGGTATAAAAGCCATGTCGAGCTTCCGCTCGTTACCAAATTTAACGTCTATAATGGGAAGGAAGAGCAAAAACATTCCCTATTATTAGGGAAATTAGAAGTACCCGTCTGGGGTTTTGGAAAACCTGAGTTTAAGCGGTATGTGACAGAAAAGAATGTCCATAAAATTCGTTTTTTAAATTGGGAATTGCCTATTTCTTATGTCAATAAGACGATCCGAGAGCGAGAAGTGTACGAACGAAGCTATTCCAAAAGCGAGGCCGAAAAAATGGCATTAGAACTTGCAAAAAAACAAATAAAAAGCAGTCTAGATGAGGATGCTATAATTAAAGATGAAAAAATTTTACACAAAGCAATGGAAAATGGTAAAGTTATACTAGATATCCATTTTAAGATAATTGAAAACATTGCAGTCGGACAACCGATTTCCAAGGAGACTCCTGATGACAGAGAAATTAACAACAATTAATGTACAGTTAGAAAATCCTGCAGAAGCTATTACGCTGCTAGGGAATTCTGATCAAAACCTAAAAACAATTGAAGAAGAACTAAATGTATCAATTATTACAAGAGGAGAATCTGTCAGTTTATCTGGTGATGAAGATAAGGTCATTTTGGCGGGCGAGATAATCGACAGATTAATTTTTGTAATCCGAAAAGGTATAAATATAGGTCAGCGAGATGTTCTTTACGCGATCCAAATGGCTCAGAAAGGTACTTTGGATTATTTTGTGAATTTATATGAAGAAGAAATCGGCAAAAATGTTAAAGGAAAAACGATTAGAATTAAGACACTAGGACAAAGACACTATGTGACAGCGATAAAGAAAAATGACCTGGTTTTTGGAATTGGGCCAGCCGGGACTGGAAAAACATATCTTGCAGTGGTCATGGCCGTGAATGCTCTTAAATCAGGTCAAGTAAATAGGATTATTTTAACAAGACCTGCAGTAGAAGCTGGTGAAAGCCTCGGTTTCCTGCCAGGTGATTTAAAAGAAAAGGTTGATCCCTATTTAAGACCTTTGTACGATGCGTTAAACGATGTTCTAGGGGCGGAACATACTCAAAGGCTTATTGAACGTGGTACAATCGAAATTGCTCCTCTTGCCTATATGCGGGGCCGTACATTAGATGATGCGTTCGTTATCTTAGATGAGGCACAAAATACGACCCATGCACAAATGAAAATGTTCTTGACTAGATTGGGTTTTGGATCAAAAATGGTGATTACCGGTGACCAAACACAAGTTGATTTACCTAAAGGTGCCAAATCCGGCTTAATTGTAGCAGAAGAGATTTTGCTAAATGTAAAAGGGATTTCGTTTATCTTTTTAGAACAAAGTGATGTTGTTCGGCATCCACTTGTCGGCAGGATCATTGAAGCATACGAAAAAAAGGGAAATCAGCACTAAAGTAAGCGGAAGGGATAAACCTTATTGGTTTATCCTTTTTCCATATTTAAACAAATTTTTCTTTTAAGGGTGAAACTTTCCTGAAAAACTGATATGATTTTACATAAAGCGCAATTTCTAGTAGTATTTTTGTTAGTCTTTTTAACTATTCCAATGATTGATTGGCCGTGGGTGGGGGGATTTAGTTGGATAAACTACAGCAGAACTTCATACGGATACGAAAATTACTTGATTTTACTATTTTTCGCATTTTATTTTTTATCGTACTTGGAATCGTTTTAGTCGGGGCGCTTTATAACCATGTGAAACCGGAAAAACTTGAGTTAAGCTTGTTCTCAGTTGCAGAAAATACAATTCGTTCTCCCGCAACAGTAGAAGATAAGGAAAGTACCGAAATCAAACGCAAAGAGGCTATTAATCAGGTACAGCCAGTATACGCTTTGAAAAATGAGTATACGCAAAACCGGGTGGATTTAATTTCTTCTATTTTTCAAGCAGCAAACGAGGTTAATAATGAAATTGAGGAAGCAACAAAAAAACAGGAGGAAGCAGGTTCTGATCAATCAACCACCAAAGAGGAACCCAGTGATTCTGAAAAAGAGTCACAACTAAAAGCAAAATTAACATCGAGTGTTTCGAAAGAGCTTTCTAATCAAGTTTTTGCAGCCTTAATTCATGCCAATAATGATGAACTAGCGATCGCAAAAGATTTAACGGTTACGGCAATCAATAATGTAATGACCAAAAGAATTTCTGCTGATGAGGTGGAAAATGCTAAGAAAAGGGTAGAAGAAGAATTAAAATACAGCACCTTAAATGATGAATTAAAATTAGCGGCTATTGAATTAGGGAGATATGCTGTTATCCAAAATGAGTTCTATGACTCAAACGCAACGGAGGAACTTAGACAACAGGCAGCCGAAAATGTGGAACCAGTAAAAATCCTTCAAGGACAAATCATTGCTGAAGAAGGAGAATTAATTAATCAGGATATCTATCGACGATTAAAATTGGTAGGTCTGATAAACAATGATCGTTCATATAAGCCATTTATTGGCTTGGTAGTGTTGATTTCGATTATCCTTTCAGCTATTTATTACTATTTTCATCAAATGAAATCGGTCCCTGAAAGGCGGCAAACCAACTTATTATTGTATGGGATTATTTTCATTCTCTCGATTTTTATTATGAAAATCATTAGTATGCTTCAGGTTTTTAGTTTCGAGGGGATCGGTTATATCTTTCCAGCTGCAATGAGCGGAATGTTGATTAAACTATTAATTGATGAAAAGCTGGCCATCTTTATGTCTATTCTTTTAGCTGTCTGCGGGAGTATCCTTTTTAATGAAGGAATTACCGGAACACTTAATTTTTCAGTAGGAATTTACTTCCTTTTTAGCAGTATTGCAGCTATTCTGTTTTTAAACAGCCATAATCGCCGTTCAAAAATATTCCAAGCAGGTATGTTCGCAACACTAATCAATATATTAACTATTGCTGCGTTAATGCTCCTCCCAAATGGACAGTATTCCGGGATTGAGTACGGCTATTATCTAATTACAGCACTAGTTTCCGGTGTCAGCTCCGCTGTGTTGACTGTTGGTTTATTACCTTTCTTTGAAGCAAGCTTTGGAATACTTTCAACAATCAGGCTAATTGAATTGTCTAACCCGAATCACCCACTCCTTAGAAAAATACTAATGGAGGCACCCGGAACCTATCATCATAGTGTGATGGTCGCCAATTTAGCAGAGTCAGCATGTGAAGCGATTGGAGCTAATGGGCTTTTGGCAAGGGTCGGGAGTTATTACCATGATATCGGGAAAACCAAAAGGCCTAACTTCTTTATCGAAAACCAAATAAATCATGAGAATCCCCATGATAGGCTGCCACCTGACAAAAGCGCAACTATTATTATTTCTCATGTTTTAGATGGAGCGGCAATATTAAGGAAATACCACATGCCAAAAGAAATTATCGATATTGCGGAGCAGCATCATGGAACCACATTGCTAAAATTCTTTTACCATAAAGCCCTTCAGGGGGAACCAGACATGAAAGAAGAGGAATTCCGTTATCCTGGCCCAAAAGCCCAAACGAAGGAATCTGCGATTGTTGGTATAGCTGACAGTCTAGAAGCAGCTGTGAGATCTTTATCACAGCCTACCCCGGAATTAATCGACTCGTTTGTAAAAAAAATAATAGCTGAACGGCTTGAAGATGGGCAGTTAAACGAATGTGATATTACGATGAAAGAAATTGAAACGGTCTCCCACACATTATGTGAGACATTAAAGGGAATCTTTCACTCAAGGATTGAGTATCCGGAATTAACCAATACAAAGCAGGTGAAACAAGCATGACATTACTTATTGACAGTGTTGACGAAACCAATGAATTGACAGAGCAGCAAATGCTTGATATAGAAAGATTAATTAAATTTGCAGCTTTAAAGCAGCAAATTGAAGAGCATAGTGAGGTATCTATAATCTATGTTTCGAATGAGCGGATTCATGAAATTAACCGTGAATACCGTGATAAAGATGCTCCGACAGATGTTATTTCCTTTGCGATGGAAGAGCTTGGCGAGGGTGAGATAGAATTATCTGGAATCGATATGCCGCGCATTTTAGGTGATATTATTATTTCGGTCCCAAGAACAAAAGAGCAAGCTGAAGAATATGGCCATTCTTTTGAGCGGGAGCTAGGATTTTTAGCTGTTCATGGTTTCCTCCACCTTTTAGGCTTCGACCACATGACAGAAGAAGATGAAAAAGAAATGTTTACATTGCAAAAGGAAATTTTGAACGATTATGGACTCACACGATAAAAGGAAACGTTTCATCTCATTGAGTTCCTTTTCCTTTGCGATTTCAGGAATTCTCACAGCCATTCAAAATGAAAGAAACATGCGGTTCCATTTGATAAGCTCGTTAATCGTTTTAGGGTTATCATTTTATTTTTCCATATCAAAAATAGAGTGGCTCCTCGTTCTCTTCACTATTGGAGGGATGTTTGCCCTGGAATTAATGAATACAGCAATTGAGCGGGTAGTAGACCTTGTGACGGCAGAATATCATCCGCTTGCAAAACAAGCGAAAGATATCGCTGCAGGAGCTGTGTTCGTTTATGCGGTATTGGCGGCGATTGTGGGTATCATGATCTATTTACCCTATGTATTAAAACAGTTCTAGAAAAAAATAAAAATAATCTTGATTTTAACCGATTTGAAAAGTAATGATCATTTCGGTAAAATAACTAAAATAATTTGTTTTAAAAGACAAGTTACGTTATGAGAAAATTCTAACTTTTGAAAATTTTTTATTACTTTTTCGCTACAAGTAATGATTTTCTCTAATATTTGAGGTAAAATAAAGAAACAGCAGATACCTGCTGGAAGGGAAGACGTTTTGGTGAATATTGAACAATTAATGGAAGAAGCAAAGAAGGCAAGAGATAAAGCCTATGTTCCATACTCCAAGTTTGGAGTGGGGGCAGCGCTGTTAACAACTGATGGAAAAGTATATCATGGCTGCAATATTGAAAATGCCGCTTATAGTATGTGTAATTGTGCAGAGCGCACAGCTCTTTTTAAGGCTTATTCAGAGGGTGATCGAGATTACCAAATGATGGCCGTTGTTGCTGATACTGATCGCCCTTGTTCCCCATGTGGTGCATGCAGGCAGGTAATATCTGAGCTATGTCCAAGTGACATGAAAGTAATTTTAACCAACCTTAAAGGTGATGTAAAAGAATTGACAGTAGCGGAGTTACTCCCTGGTGCCTTTTCTCCGGAGGATTTACATGCAAAATAAAGAGAATGAAAACGGATACAAATCAGGGTTTATTTCAATCATTGGACGACCAAATGTAGGGAAATCAACCTTTCTTAATCGGGTAATTGGCCAAAAAATCGCGATAATGAGTGATAAGCCGCAAACAACAAGAAACAAAATTCAAGGGGTGTTATCCCTTTCTGATGCCCAAATGATTTTTATAGATACACCAGGTATCCATAAACCAAAACACAAATTAGGCGACTTTATGATGAAGGTAGCACAAAATACGCTCAAAGAAGTTGATTTAATTCTATTTATGGTAAATGCCGAAGAAGGATTTGGACGCGGGGAAGAATTTATTTTAGAAAAGTTCCAAACCGTAAATACTCCTATCTTTCTCGTAATTAATAAAATTGACCAAATCCATCCTGACGAATTGCTGCTGATTATTGATTCCTATAAAGAAAAATATAATTTTAAAGAGGTTGTTCCAATCTCAGCTTTAGAAGGAAACAATGTTGAACGTTTATTGGAACAAATTAAAGGATATCTACCTGAAGGGCCGCAATATTATCCAGCTGACCAAGTTACCGATCATCCTGAAAGGTTCATTATTACCGAGTTAATCAGGGAAAAAGCGCTTCATTTAACGAGGGAGGAAATTCCCCACTCTTTAGCGGTTGTGCTGGATAAAATGGAACGGCAGCCAAATAAGGATATTATTCATGTCATGGCTACGGTTATTGTAGAAAGAGATTCACAAAAGGGTATTATTATTGGGAAACAAGGGAGCATGCTTAAAGAAATTGGTAAACGTGCCCGAGTTGATATTGAGAATCTCCTTGGCTCGAAAGTATTTTTGGAGCTTTGGGTTAAGGTACAAAAAGATTGGCGTAATAAAATGTCCCAACTCCGTGATTATGGCTTCAATGAAGATGAATATTAACTAAACCCTAATTAAAATATTAACTCTTAAACAAGATTATGCATGGACAACATTAACAATTATTTCGTCTTATATTTTGGCAAAGGCAGGCTATGATAATTATAAGGTTTGGGATTTAACATTAGGCTAGTCTAAATAATGAAAGGTGGGGTTTTCGATGATGGATTTTACGTGGAAAGTATTCCTCCAAACAGGTAATATTGACACATATCTTCTCTTCAAAGAACTTGAGAAGGAAAACCAAGAAATACCCGGAAATCAGAATGAAGATCTAGCACAAATTGATTTTCCCGTTTCATAAGTTTGTTTTCGCACGTAGGATAGAAGGTGACAAAAAATGCTTCAGAAATATGAGGGCATTGTCATTAGAACCACAGATTATGGTGAAACAAATAAAATAGTAACGCTATATACTAGGGAGGGTGGTAAGATTGGCGTAATGGCACGAGGAGCCAAAAAGCCAAATAGCCGCCTTTCCTCTATTTCCCAGCTTTTTACACATGGATATTTTCTCCTGCAAACTGGTTCGGGCTTAGGGAGCTTGCAGCAGGGAGAAATCATCACTTCCTTGCGCTCAATTGGAGAGGATATTTTTTTAACAGCCTATGCCAGTTACATTGTTGAATTAACAGATCGATGTACTGAAGATAAAAAACCAAACCCGTTTCATTTTGAATTGCTTTATCAGACACTTAATTATCTGAATGAAGGCTCTGATCCTGATATTCTTATGAATATTTACGAGATGAAGATGTTAAATGTAATGGGACTCTACCCGGTTTTAGATAAATGTTCTGTCTGTGGCAGTACAGATGGTCATTTTTCATTTTCTATTCGGGAAGGCGGTTTTATCTGTCATCGCTGTAAGGAAAAAGATCCTTACCATTTTCCATTATTACCAGCAACTGTTAAATTATTACGGCTATTTTATTATTTTGATCTTTCCCGCTTAGGAAATATATCAGTCAAAGATGAAACCAAGGCTGAATTGAAAAAAATTATTACAGCCTATTATGATGAATATTCAGGTCTCCACCTGAAATCTAAAAAGTTTCTTAATTCGATGGATCATTTTCGCAATCTGTTATAAATGCCTTGTTGACAATGTTAGAAGTTTTCGTTACTATTTCTTTAATAAAATAATTGCTTTGACGGAAAGTAGTAATTAGCCAACTCTATAAAAGCGAACCTAGGGCGGTGTGAGCTAGGGTATAGGGCACTAATGAAGGCGTTCCTGAGCAATCGTGTTGAGAAACACAATTTAAGGAGGCTGCATTTAAAGCAGCAAATAGGGTGGAACCGCGGGTAACTCTCGTCCCTATGCTTGTCAAAAGCATAGGGACGGGAGTTTTTTTATGTCTCCCACTCTCCATTTATAAAAAGGAGCGAAAAAACAATGAATGTAACAATGGAACAAATCGTTTCACATGCGAAGCACAGAGGGTTTATCTTTCCTGGCTCAGAGATTTATGGTGGTTTAGCTAACACTTGGGATTACGGTCCATTGGGTGTTGAATTTAAAAATAATATTAAACAAGCTTGGTGGAAAAAATTTGTTCAAGAGTCTCCCTATAATGTAGGCTTAGATGCAAGTATTTTAATGAACCCAAGAACTTGGGAAGCTTCAGGTCATATTGGTAATTTTAATGATCCTATGATTGACTGTAAAAACTGTAAGGCCCGTCATCGTGCTGATAAGTTAATTGAAAATGCTCTTGAGGAAAAAGGAATGGAAATGGTTGTAGACGGGCTTCCATTCGAAAAGATGGAAGAATTAATAAAAGAACATAACATTGCTTGTCCTGACTGTGGCAGCCATGATTTTACCGGTATTCGCCAGTTCAATTTAATGTTTAAAACGTTCCAGGGTGTAACGGAAACAAGTACAAATGAAATTTTTCTTCGTCCAGAAACAGCTCAAGGTATTTTTGTGAACTTTAAAAATGTCCAGCGGACAATGCGAAAGAAATTGCCGTTTGGTATTGCGCAAATCGGTAAAAGCTTCCGGAATGAAATTACCCCTGGTAACTTTACATTCCGTACAAGAGAATTTGAACAAATGGAGCTTGAATTTTTCTGCAAACCAGGTGAGGAGCTAAACTGGTTTAATTATTGGAAGCAATTTGCTGAAAGCTGGTTATTATCTCTAGGTCTTACAAAGGAAAATATCAGACTTCGTGATCATTCTGAAGATGAGCTTTCCCATTATAGTAATGCGACAACCGATTTTGAATTTAAGTTTCCGTTTGGCTGGGGCGAATTGTGGGGCGTGGCTTCCAGAACAGATTATGATTTAAAACAGCACATGGAATTTTCTGGCGAAGATTTTCACTATTTGGATCCGGAAACAAATGAAAAGTATGTACCCTATTGTATTGAACCATCACTTGGTGCTGACAGGGTTACCCTAGCTTTCTTAATTGATGCCTATGATGAAGAACAGCTTGAAGACGGCACTTCCAGAACGGTGATGCATTTCCACCCTGCATTAGCACCATATAAAGCTGCAGTACTGCCGTTATCGAAAAAACTGTCTGAAGAGGCAAGAGAGGTATTTGCTGATTTATCAAAACACTTTACAGTTGATTATGATGAAGCAGGATCGATCGGTAAACGTTATCGCCGCCATGACGAAATAGGAACACCATTCTGCATCACTTATGATTTTGACTCAAAAGAAGACAACATGGTTACAGTGCGCGACCGGGATACAATGGAACAAACCCGTCTCCCTATCTCGGAATTAGTAAGCTTTTTACAAGAAAAGATGGTATTTTAGGGGAAAAGGTGCGGACACATCCGCACCTTTTATCTATAACCATTATTATTTAAAATAGCGACTAAGTAGTATATAATATTTCTAAATCGTATCGAATAGGATTGTATTTTTTTAGGTGGTGAGGACAATCGAACTGACTAAGCGCCAGGAGCATATATTACAAATTGTAAAAGAAAATGGCCCAATCACAGGTGAACAAATTGCGGACCAATTGAGTTTAACTCGTGCTACCTTACGGCCAGACTTGGCAATCCTAACAATGGCAGGTTTTTTAGATGCAAGGCCGAGGGTTGGCTATTTTTATACAGGCAAGTCTGGAGCACAGCTCTTGACTGAAAACCTGCAGAAAATTTATGTCTCGGATTATCAATCTATCCCAGTGGTCGTAAGTGAAAGTGTTTCGGTTTATGATGCGATCTGTACAATGTTCCTTGAAGATGTGGGTACTTTATTTGTAGTCGATCAATTCTCGAATCTGGTCGGGGTATTATCAAGGAAGGACTTATTGAGGGCCAGTATTGGCAAACAAGAGCTTACAAGTATTCCTGTTAATATCATCATGACCAGAATGCCAAACATAACCACATGCGAGCGGGAAGATTTATTAATTGATGTGGCTAAGAAGTTAATTGAAAAACAAATCGATGCCTTACCTGTCGTTAAAAAATCTGATAAAGGCTATGAGGTTATTGGCAGAGTCACAAAAACAAACATTACGAAAGCCTTTTTAGCATTAGGTGATGAGGAAAGATAAAAAGGAAATGGAGCTGATGAGGGAGAATGAGTACGCCGATCATTTATGTGGTCTCTGATTCGGTTGGGGAGACAGCTGAATTAGTTACGAAAGCAGCAATTAGCCAGTTCAATGGGTCTGGTATGACATTAAAGAGATTTCCTTATGTGGAGGATAAAGAACATATCGAAGAAGTTTTATCGCTGGTTTCCCATGATAAGGGGATGATTGCTTATACCCTGGTTAAACCTGATATGCGTACATATTTGAAGGAGAGAGCCGATGAGGACGGTATCCAAGCAGTAGATTTAATTGGGCCTATCATTGATCAAATTCAAATTTTCAGCGGGAAAACGCCCCTTTGTGAGCCTGGCTTGGTAAGGAAACTGGATGAGGATTATTTTAAAAAGGTAGAAGCGATTGAATTTGCAGTAAAATATGATGATGGACGAGACCCAAGAGGGCTCTTAAAGGCGGATATCGTTTTAATAGGGGTATCTAGGACTTCCAAAACACCATTATCACAGTATTTGGCACATAAACGGTTAAAGGTGGCCAATGTGCCGCTGGTTCCGGAAGTAGATCCGCCAGTAGAACTATATAAGGTTCCGATTGAAAAATGCTTTGGCCTGAAAATCAGTCCGGAAAAGTTAAATAATATCAGAAGAGAACGGTTGCTTTCTTTAGGATTAAACGATCAAGCCAGCTATGCTAATATTGAACGAATTAAAGAGGAATTAACCTTCTTTGAGGAGATAGTCAAGAAAATTAAGTGCCCAGTGATCGATGTGACCAATAAAGCAGTTGAAGAAACAGCAAATGTTATCTTAAATTATATTCAAAAGGGAAGATTTTAACGCATAATCAATTGATTATGTGTTTTTTTAACAAAAAAAACGAAAAAAAGTTATGGTAAAATGATAACGAATATACTATAATAAAAAATTGTGATAAAAATATATCTTTTTAGGTTTAGAGTTGCATTGGAACGAATAAACTATTTATTGTTAGATGTCAAGGCAGCCCACCTAAAAAAATTCGACATAAATCCTTTTTATAAAAGTTATTTCTTTAAGAAGGAATATGCGGAGTGATGTAGAATTTATACTTATGGAAAAGGCAAATCGGCTATTTTGTCGATTCAGACTCTTGCCCGGTTAAAGAGGAAATTGTCGAAATCACAGCATATTTTCCGTTGACATTTGTTTTGTTGCTACCTGCGATCATCATGTGAAAGAAAAAACATTACATATGTGCAATCTGGAATTACATTGACTCAGGTATGGAAAAACAGACCGGTACCTAGTAAACAATCCGGGTAAGGGAGATATTGTTGTCACGGAGGAGAGCACAGAAAAGGACCAAGACCTTATTAATCTGAGGATCGAGCAAGATTTGTGATGGAATTAACAAAAAAAATGTCGAAATTTGCAGGAATTTAACTAATGCCTGCCGAATACCTGTAGTACAAATGGAGTTGTTTTCATGGCGGAACTTATTGCCGAAGAAAAGATTGACCAAATTCGTCAGGCTGTTGACATAGTCGAGGTAATCAGCGATTATGTTCAACTGAAAAAACAGGGGCGAAATTACTTCGGATTATGTCCATTCCATGGAGAGAGCACCCCATCATTTTCAGTATCACCTGACAAACAAATCTTTCATTGTTTTGGTTGTGGAGCGGGAGGAAATGTATTTTCTTTTTTAATGGAACTCGAAGGAATATCATTCCAAGAGGCGGCCATTAAACTAGCGGCGAAGGTTAATGTTGAAATAGGTATTAACTTGCCGCAAGCATTGGGTGGCAAAAAACTTTCTAAAGAGCTTCAAGCGATGATCGATGCTCATGAGCTGTTAAGGAAATTTTACCACCATCTCTTGGTAAATACAAAAGAGGGTCAACATGCCCTGGAGTATTTACTAAACAGAGGTTTTACCCAGGAATCGATTGATAAGTTTCAAATCGGGTATTCATTAAATTCATGGGACTTCGTATATAAATTCCTGACTAAAAGGGATTTTTCACCTGAATGGATGGAGAAAGCTGGTTTAATTATCAAACGAGAGCGGGATGGAACGTTCTTCGATCGTTTCAGGGACCGGATTATGTTTCCTATATTTGACCGTCATGGTAATACGATTGCTTTTTCTGGGAGATCACTTGGGGCTGATGAGCCTAAATATTTAAATAGTCCCGAAACAGCAATCTTTAATAAAAGTAAAATTTTATATAATTATCACTTGGCAAAACCAAGTATAAAAAAATCGCAATATGCTGTTTTATTTGAGGGATTTGCTGATGTCATTGCTGCAGACCGGGCTGGTGTGGAGAATGGGATTGCCACAATGGGAACAGCATTAACAGAAGAACATATCACTCTGTTAAGACAAAATGTTCAAACGATAACGATTTGCTATGATTCCGATAAAGCTGGTATCGAGGCTGCATATCGGGCAGGGAATCATCTTCAAGAAGCTGGCTTCCAATTAAAGGTCGCTATGATGGCAGATGGTCTGGATCCTGATGAATATATTCAAAAGAATGGTACCGATAAGTTCCGTAATGAAGTAATTGGCGCAAGTTTAACCTGGATGGCCTTTAAATTTCTTTACTTTCGCCGTGGAAAAAATCTTCAACATGAAGGAGATCAGCTCGCATACATCGAACAGATAATTAAAGAGATCAGTAAACTCGATAAGGCTGTTGAAAGGGATCATTACTTAAGACAGCTGGCAGCTGAATTTTCTCTCTCGTTAGAGGCATTAAAGCAGCAACAACAGCAAATTTATTTTGCTGAAAAGAGAAAATCAAATGGCTTGAAAGAACCAGCTCATAAGCCTTTGATCGTGATCAAACCTGCAGAAGAACTAAAACCAGCATATTTTACAGCCGAGAGGCGTTTAATTGCCCATATGCTAAAGGATAAAAATGTGGCATATAAAGTTCAGGAATTACTTGCAGGACAGACGTTTAATACGGATGAACATCAGGCAATAATAACCTATCTGTTAGGATTTTTTGAAGATCACACAGAACCTGACACCAGCTCATTTTTAACCTATATTCAAGATGACAAACTTAGAAGGATGGTTGCAGACATTGAAATGATGTCCATAAATGATGAGCTGACAAATCAAGAATTAACTGATTATATCAAACAGGTGTTGAATTATCAAAAATTGTTAAAGATAAAAGAAAAAGAAGTGGATTTAAAAGAAGCTGAACGAGAAAAGGACTTTATTAAGGCCGCAGCGATTGCCACTGAAATTAAGAACTTGCGTAAATTGTTATAAATTCTAATTTATTGTTTTGATTTTGGAAGGAGGGGGACATATGGCTGCTGAAAAATCAGCCCGTTCAAAAGAGGTTGAAAATGAATTAACCCTTGAACAAGTAAAAGACCAGTTAACTGAACTGGGTAAAAAAATCGGTGTCCTTGCCTATGATGATATTGCTGAGAAAATGGCGAACTTTGATGTAGATTCCGAACATATGGATGAATTTTACGAGTCCTTAACTGAGCAAGGAATTGAATTAGTAGGCGAAAGTGATGGAGAAGATCCAGACGTTAAAAAATTGGCAAAAGAAGATGATGAAGAATTCGATTTAAATGATCTAAGTGTACCTCCAGGAGTTAAGATTAATGACCCTGTCCGCATGTATTTGAAAGAGATTGGCCGTGTTGACTTACTTTCCGGGGAAGAAGAAATTAAGCTTGCTAACCGGATCGAAGAAGGGGACGAAGAGGCTAAGCGTCGTCTTGCCGAAGCCAATTTACGGCTTGTTGTAAGTATTGCAAAGCGTTATGTTGGCCGGGGCATGTTATTTCTTGACTTAATTCAGGAAGGGAATATGGGCCTCATTAAAGCTGTTGAAAAATTTGATTATCGAAAAGGCTTTAAATTTAGCACCTATGCTACCTGGTGGATTCGTCAAGCCATCACCCGTGCCATTGCTGACCAAGCAAGAACGATACGGATTCCCGTCCATATGGTTGAAACCATTAATAAGCTTATTCGCGTTCAACGTCAGCTCCTGCAGGATCTTGGTCGTGAACCGACACCGGAAGAAATCGGTGAAGATATGGATTTAACCCCTGATAAGGTTCGAGAAATCCTAAAAATTGCGCAAGAACCTGTTTCACTCGAAACTCCAATTGGTGAAGAGGATGATTCACACTTAGGTGATTTTATTGAAGACCAGGACGCAACGTCACCTTCAGAGCATGCTGCCTATGAATTATTAAAAGAGCAATTAGAAGATGTTCTTGATACGTTAACTGATCGAGAAGAGAATGTTCTCAGACTGCGTTTTGGATTGGACGATGGCCGGACCCGAACCCTTGAAGAAGTTGGTAAGGTATTCGGAGTCACTCGTGAACGTATTCGTCAAATTGAAGCAAAGGCACTGCGGAAGTTACGTCATCCAAGCCGCAGTAAACGATTAAAAGATTTCTTAGAATAACTCAATATTTGCTGATTATAGTTTACTTCTTAACAGAGGTAGACTATTTTTTTGTCCAAAATATAAAAGCGGTTAACTAATGTAAGCACTTTCTGTATTGTTATTTTACTGAATTGTCTCTCATTTTGCAAATAGGCTTTTCAAATTCTCCTGGACTTTATATGGTGTTTTACTTTTTTACAAAAGAAAAAATCTTTTTTTTAGCATTGTAAACAGCGGCTAAGCGGTAATCCTATTCATTCCATCCCCGGGTAGACAAAATCGCATTTGTATATTTCAATAATATAATATATTTTAAAATTTTAAAATGTTATGAATTAATTAGAATTCCTTATATAATAAGAAAGAAAGCGTATACAATGTTGTTTTAGGGGGTATGGAAATGAATTTTGACTTAACATCTGAACAACAAATGATTAAACATATGATTAAACAATTTGTAGATGAAGAAGTGGCACCAGGGGCTACTGAGCGTGATCGAACAAAGCAGTTCCCAGTAGAGATATTTAAAAAGCTGAGTAATCTCGGGATGATGGGGCTTCCTTTTCCAGAAAAATATGGTGGCGGTGGAGCAGATACCATCAGTTTTGCTTTGGTAGTCGAAGAGTTAAGCAGGGGATGCGGCTCGACTGGGATAACATACTCTGCACATATTTCTTTAGGCGGCGCACCAATCAATTTGTTTGGAACCGAGGAGCAAAAGCGTAAATATCTAACTCCGATTTGCAGAGGAGAATCATTGGGGGCATTTGGTCTAACGGAACCAAATGCCGGCTCTGATGCAGGAGGTACAAGAACTTCTGCCAAAGAGGAAAATGGTGAATTTATTATAAATGGAAATAAGTGTTTTATTACAAATGCAAGTTATGCACGTCATTTAGCTTTAACTGCAGTCACTGGCGGCAAGGATGGTCAAAAGGAGATTAGTGCCATCCTTGTCCCTACTGATGCAGCGGGTTTTACCATCATTGATAATTATGAAAAGATGGGCTTGAACGCCTCCAATACAACGGAGCTCGTATTAGATAATGTAAAGGTACCTGTTGATAATCTTCTGGGGAAGCGTGGAGAGGGCTTTAGACAGTTTTTAATCACATTGGATGGTGGACGTATCGGGATTGGAGCAATGGCTGTAGGGATTGCTCAAGGTGCTTATGAGAGGGCGCTGGCCTATGCGAAAGAAAGAAAACAATTTGGCAAGTCCATTTCTTCCTTTCAGGCTATCCAATTTAAGCTAGCCGACATGGCAATGAAAATTGAGTTAGCACGAAATATGGTCTATAAAGCTGCCTGGTTAAAGGACCAAGGGAGGCCATTTTCCAAGGAAGCAGCGATGTGTAAGTTATATGCATCCGAAATATGTATGGAAGTAACAGACCAGGCTGTTCAAATTCATGGTGGTTATGGTTATATGAAGGAGTATCAGGTAGAAAGAATGATGCGCGACGCAAAGCTCCTAGAGATTGGAGAGGGCACTTCGGAAGTACAAAGAATCGTCATATCCCGCCTCATCGGCTGCTAATAAATGAATGGTTAAGTGGGGAGACTGTAGAAATAATTAGTTAATTTCTTCAGTCTCTTTTTCTATATTATAAAGATTATAGTGATAAAATAAGTTTAGGGCTTTTCCTTCTGTTATTTTTCAAGTAAAATAGTAGTTGTTTGTAGACTATTTATTTTTAAGATGCGTTCGTACATAAGGGAGGTAAGATCATGAAACGGAATCCGGTTATTCCTTACATTCTTGTCATGGTTTTTGGGATCGTATTAGTGTTTATTCTTTCCTTCAAAGGCCTGGGAGACATGAAAGAAGTCGCCAAAGAGAATGGAAAAGGAAGCGGCAGCGAGACAACAGAGGTTGCAGCAACAAAGCCAGAAGATATTTATAAGCAAACCTGTATCGGCTGTCACGGGGATCAGTATCAAGGGGTAGTAGGGCCAACCTTAAAAGGTGTCGGCAGCAAGTATTCTAAAGCAGAGATTGTTCACATCATTACAAAAGGTAAAGGCAACATGCCATCTGGACTTGTTCCTCAAGAACAAGCTGAAGCAATGGCAGAATGGGTAAGTAAAATCAAATAATAAAAAAAGTCCTTTGCTTTAGTAAAGGACTTTTTTATATACTTAATGAAAAGCGGAAGCGTCTTGACTTGGGCGACAGGCATAAGACGAGCTGGCGAGAAGATTGTTTATTAACCTTCTTAACAGATTGGCTTAGACCTAAGAGCCCCTAGGCGCTGTAGCTGGACAACTCTCAAAGTTAAATGTTTATTCCTATAATATTGTAAAAGTGGTGGAATTTTGAATACAGATAAATTATCAATTCGATTAACGACAGTTGCGAAATATGTTCCAGAAGGTGCTCGAATGGCGGATATTGGCTCCGATCATGCGTATTTGCCATGTTACCTGGCGAAAAAATTAAAAATTGCGTATGCAATTGCAGGTGAAGTAGCCCAAGGGCCATTTCAATCCGCTGAGAAAAATGTATTAGCTGAAGGGCTTGCTGACAAAATTACTGTCCGAATGGGTGATGGACTAGAGGTTATTCAACCTGAAGAGGTAGATTGTATTACTATTGCCGGAATGGGAGGTGCTCTGATCTCAAGTATCTTGGAAAATGGAAAAGACAAGCTGGGGTCAGTTAATCGGCTTATATTACAACCAAATATTAGTGCGGTTTCGATTCGAACCTGGCTTTTGGAAAATAACTGGGAGTTAATTGCAGAAGAAATTCTTGAGGAAGATGGGAAGATTTACGAAATTTTAGTTGCTGAACAGGGCGACCCAGTTAAACCATATCATGAAAATAAAGAAAAGGGACTTTTGCTGGGGCCATTCCTTCAGCGAGAAAAGAACGAAATCTTTAAAAAGAAGTGGACAGCGGAAATGAAAAATTGGCAGCGGATTTTCGAAGCACTGGAAGGGGCTTCGGAAACGGCCGAAACGATTGAAAAAAGGAATGAGCTCATTGAAAAGATAAAACTTGTTGAGGAGGTCCTAAGTAATGAAGAATCCGAACGGTCATGAAATCATCCAGCTTTTTGAGCAATTTTCACCAAAAGGGTTGGCGATGGAGGGCGATAAAATAGGTTTACAAATTGGACGGTTAAATAAAAGAGTTGAAAGAGTAATGATTGCTCTTGATGTTCTCGAACATGTAATTGATGAGGCGATCGAAAAAGATGTTCAGCTTATTATTGCCCATCATCCGATCATCTATCGGCCGCTTAAAAACTTGTTAACAGATACCACTCAGGGGAAAATGGTTGAAAAGTTATTAAAACATGATATAGCTGTTTATGCAGCCCATACAAACTTGGATGTAGCCAAAGGCGGGGTAAATGATTTATTGGCAGAAGCTTTGGGGCTTGAGGAGACGGAGGTTCTGGTTCCAACCTATGATACGAAGCTTAAGAAAATAGTGGTCTTTGTCCCTGCTAGCCATGCAGAGGAAATTAGACAAGTATTAGGAAATTCAGGGGCTGGTTTTATTGGAAACTACAGTCATTGTACTTTTTCGGCAGACGGAACAGGGAGATTTTTACCCGGTGAGCATACAGATCCGTATGTGGGCAAGCAAGGGCAGTTAGAGGAAGTAGATGAAGTAAGAATAGAAACCATTGTGCCTGAGCCACTTTTAAAGAAAACGATCACCGCCATGATTAAAGCACATCCATATGAAGAGGTTGCCTATGATGTGTACCCGGTTGAGAATAAAGGGGAGACACTCGGTCTCGGCAGAATCGGAAAAGTGAAAGAAACGACATTAGCGGAATTTACTGAAAAGGTAAAGAAAGCATTAAGTGTCTCCACTGTCAGGGTTGTTGGTGATTTAACCTCTAAGGTTAAAAAGGTTGCTGTATTAGGCGGCGATGGTAATAAATATTTTATGAGTGCGAAATTTAAAGGCGCAGATGTATATGTTACGGGGGATATCTATTACCATACGGCCCATGATGCGATGATGCAGGGCTTAAATATGATTGACCCGGGACATAATGTCGAAAAAGTGATGAAAAAAGGGCTGACAAATGTACTCCAAAAGTTGTGCCAAGAGTCTGGCTACAATGTTGACATTTTCCCATCTGAAGAAAATACAGATCCCTTTCAGTTTGTATAAACTACATAGAAAAGAACCGGTCTAATAGGACACGGTTCTTTTTGTTAAAGCGGGGCAAGTCCCTAGAGTAGTTTCTTATGACTTGTCAGCACTTTTGACTTTAGGCAATATTTTATTTAATTGAACTTGTTTACGACGTTCCCAAGTGAATTCATTTGTTGGATCAAATTGCTCAATAAATGTGATTACTTCTTTTGTAATAGGGGTGGGTGTAGAAGCACCCGATGTTACGGCAACAGTCTTGGCATCTTTTAACCAATCAATTTCTAATTCAGTTATATCTGCAATGCGATATGCTCTTGTTCCAGCAATTTCCTCGGATACTTGTGCAAGACGATTAGAGTTATTACTCTTTGGGTCGCCAACAACAATGGTTACATCTGCTTTTGTCGCTTGTTCGGCAACGGCTTCCTGACGGATTTGTGTTGCATGGCATATTTCATTATAGACCTCTACATGCGGATATTTTTCCTTTACTTTTTTCATCGTATCCGCAACATCCCATTGACTCATTGTAGTTTGGTTCGTAACAATAAGCTTGTCACTTTGAACAGTTAATGCTTCAACGTCATTAGGCGTTTCCACTAAATGAACCATATCCGGTGCAACACCAACCGCTCCTTCAGGCTCTGGGTGCCCCTTCTTACCAATATATATAACTTGATATCCTTGTTTTGTTTTTTCTTCTATCAAATCATGTGTTCTAGTTACATCAGGACAGGTGGCATCAATCGCTACAAGGCCTTTCTTCTTCGCTAGCTCACGTACTTCCGGAGAAATGCCGTGGGCGGTGAAAATAACAGTCCCTGATTCAACTTTATTTAGAATATCGATACGATTGTCACCGTCAAGAGTGATAATGCCTTCTTCTGCAAAGGCATCTGTAACATGTTTGTTATGAACAATCATCCCTAGGATGTAGATTGGACGTGGCAATGATTTATCTAAAGCAGCATTTCTTGCAATAACCATGGCATCAACGACACCATAACAGTAACCGCGTGGTGATATTTTAATGATTTGCATATTATAAAGTCCTCCTAAATGAACTTTGCTTTACTTTTAGAACAGCGCTCGGTTAGATAAGCTTTTCTGTTAGTCTATTTATTTATTATATAAAACTAATAGATATAATACAAAGATACATTTTTCCTGAAGAAATTATTGGAAAAAATAAAAGAATGCTGGATTTCAGCATTCAGAAGTTTTAAATATACATTTTCGGGATTGAACTTCCCTTTTGGTGCTGATGAGAACGTGACTTTTGGCGTCCTTTTTGGGTGGCCGACTGGTTAGATTGTGCAGATTCCGAACTTTCGCTGCTAGAAGATTCTTCCCTGACCGATTCTGCTTTTGATTTCTTGCTGGATGATTCACTGTCCTTTGTAGCATTTTTAATGCCTCGATATAGCTTCCACATTGCAGGTATATTCTTTACCATTGGGCCATATTGTTGGATCATCGGTCCAATGGTTTGTGCTGTTTTTAGCACTTGCTGGGTATTATTTAAAATTCCTGTTAATCCCCCAGGATTGCTTAAGGATTGAAGTAAGCCGCCGCTGCCGCTGCTTCCTGCGGCCCTTCCCATTCCCATAAGTCCGCTTGGAGTACCTGCTTGTGTACCTCTTCCGAGAAGTTTCGAGAGCATACCGCCTCCGGCTCTGCCCATCTGACCGGATCCGGACCCCATTCTTGCTCCCATCATTGAGTTTCCTCCGCCAAAGGGTCCTGCTTGCGGCCTCATCATCGGACTTCTGCCGAATGAAGGCGTGCCTCCTGACCCCATCATCGGACCACCACCGCCGAACATTTGCTGCCCCATTCCGCCGTTAAAGGGCATTCTTGGTCTTGGCTGCATTCCAAAACCTCCTTTCTACCATGACTTCATACTCTAAAATATGCATAAATCCTAATTTGGTTTAGGTTTACACACAAGGAAATCACTAATTTCGTTTTAAAATTTGGCTTATTAGTAAAAGCTGTGAATAAAAAAATAAGTTAACTGGTTATTTAGGAGAAATTTTACTATAATAACATGATGGACATAGAGAAGGAAATTAAACTTGAGGAAATACTACTCCATAAGAAGAAAAAGAATAAGGAGCTATTTTATGAAAGCAAATCAATTTGAGCGTTTTAAGTTTCAGCCATTTATCATAGAAGCACTGAACCAATTTGGTTTTTTTGAGCCTACAGAAATTCAAGAACGGATGACTCCATTAGTGTTAAAAGGAGAAAGTGCGATTGGACAATCCCAAACTGGGACAGGTAAAACATTTGCTTATGTTTTGCCAATTCTCGAGGGAATAGATCCAAACCGCCAAGAAGTTCAAGCAGTCATTACCGCACCAACAAGAGAACTCGCGTCACAAATTTACCACCAGATTTTGAAGGTTACCGAACATTGCAGTCCTGATCACCAAATTATGACTAGATGTTATATCGGAGGAACCGATAAGCTGCGAACCATTGAAAAACTAAAGGTTCAGCCGCAAATCGTTGTTGGCACCCCTGGCAGAATTAAAGATCTCATGGTAGAACAAGCATTATTTATCCATACAGCTAAAATCCTTGTAGTTGACGAAGCTGACATGATGCTTGATATGGGATTCATTGAAGATGTCGATCAGGTTGCTGCCAAAATGCCTGATAAACTGCAAATGTTGGTTTTTTCAGCGACAATTCCGGAAAAATTAAAACCATTTTTAAAAAAATATATGGAAAATCCTAAAACCATTCAGATTGATTCAAAGAGAAAAGCAGCTGAGAATTTAGTGCATTATCTGTTACCATCAAGGCACCGCAATAAAAAGCAGCTTGTCCATGATGCACTGCTTGCCTACAATCCATATCTAGCAATAGTGTTCACCAATACGAAAAAGATGGCGGAAGAGGTTGCCTATTTCTTAAATGATAAAGGCTTAAAAGTCGGACGAGTCCATGGTGATTTAAACCCTCGTGAACGAAAAAAAATGATGAAACAAATACAGGACTTGGAGTATCAGTATATAGTTGCCACCGATCTTGCTTCAAGAGGGATTGATATTGAAGGGGTCAGCCATGTCATTAATTATGAACTTCCAACGGATTTGGATTTTTATATTCACCGGGTGGGAAGAACAGCACGGGCAGGTAATTCTGGAATTGCCCTCACGATTTATGAAAGCTCTGATGAGGACGCTTTGAACCGATTGGAAAAAATGGGCATCCAATTTAAACATGTTGATTTCAAAAATGAAGGAATTGAAGAGATTGACGAAAGAAATAAACGAAAAACCCGTGTGCGAAAAGAAGATGAGGCGGATCGAACCGCGAAATCAATTGTCAAAAAACCACAAAAGGTAAAACCAGGCTATAAAAAGAAAATGCAGTGGGAAATGGATAAAGTAAAAAAACGGCAGCGAAAGATAGAGAAGAGAAAGAAATAATCATCTAAAGGGAGAGAAATGGGATGTTGAAAATCGGTTCACATGTATCGATGAGTGGCAAAGATATGCTGCTTGCTGCCAGTGCGGAAGCAGTATCCTATGGTGCTAACACTTTTATGATTTATACGGGTGCACCGCAAAATACCCGAAGAAAGAAAATTGAAGATCTGAACATTGAAGCAGGAAGACGACATATGGAGATGAACGGGATCACAGAAATTATCGTGCATGCTCCCTATATCATAAACATTGGAAACACGACCAATCCCGATACGTTTGAATTAGGAGTAAGATTCCTCCGCAGTGAAATTGAAAGAACAGAGGCACTTGGAGCGAAACAAATTGTTCTTCATCCGGGTGCCCATGTCGGGGCGGGAACTGAGCTTGGTATTAAAAAAATCATTGAGGGCTTGAATGAAGTATTAACAGGTAAGGAACAGCTTCAAATTGCACTAGAAACAATGGCTGGAAAAGGTTCTGAATGCGGAAAATCCTTTGAGGAACTCGCAATGATTATGGACGGGGTCAATTTTAACGACAGACTGTCAGTTTGCTTTGATACTTGTCATACACATGATGCCGGCTATAATATTGTCGACGACTTTGATGGTGTTCTAAATGAATTTGATAAAATTATCGGCTTAGACAAACTAAAAGTCCTTCACATTAATGATAGTAAAAACACAGTTGGGATGAGAAAAGACCGCCATGAGAATATCGGATTTGGTCATATTGGATTTAAAGCCTTAAATTATGTCGTTCATCATCCTCAATTACAAGAAGTCCCTAAGATTTTAGAGACTCCTTTTGTTGGGGAAGATAAAAATAATAAAAAACCGCCTTATAAGTTTGAAATCAACATGTTCAGGGAGCAAGAGTTTAATGAAAACTTATTAGATGAAATCATGCAAGGATAAGGAAAAAGCTGTGCTTTGGCACAGCTTTTTTATTGTTTTGTGAATTGAATCAATAATTTATTAACTTCCCTTGCCGTTTCAGGGCCGGCTGATTTAGCGATTTGTTTTACCAATTGGGCACGCTGTGTAGTATCAAAAATATTAATATTTTTACCTCGTAAGTATTCAGCAATCTTTTTCGCTTGTTGTGGACTAACACTGATATTAAACTGATTTGCATACTTCATAAGCTCTTCTGGTGTGATTGTGTTAACTTTATGATTAATGATGCTTTCAAATATTTTCACCCTCATCACTCCTCCATGCTAATGTATGAAGAAGGGGATAGAGTGTGACAATGGATTATAGTGGGGATTGACCAGGATTCTCTGCCTTTACAATTGGGGAGTCCTATTGTATACTACTTGGAGTTAAATCGGAATCATTCTGATAATTAAAAGTGAGAGTGTGGACAATGAAAGCCATTATTGAAATCAAACATCTTTTCTACCGTTATGAAAAAGAAAGTGTTCTTGAAGATATTACTATTACTGTCCCAGTGGGATCCTTTTTGGCGATAGTCGGGCCAAATGGTTCAGGCAAATCTACCTTGTTAAAATTAATTTTAGGTTTATTAAAGTTGCAACGAGGGGACATTTTTTTATTTGGCCAGGAAATAAGTAAATTCAAAGACTGGCAAAAAATTGGATATGTATCGCAAAAGGCCAATTCCTTTAATACAGGATTTCCAGCTACTGTTTTTGAGGTGGTGTCAAGCGGGTTAACCAAAAAGTTAGGGCTGTTTACTTTTTTTAAAAAAGAGCATCGGCAGAAGGTAATGGATGCATTAGACGCTGTAGGGATGAAGGCCTTTAGTCATCGAAATATTGGAGAACTGTCCGGGGGTCAGCAGCAAAGGGTATTTATTGCCCGTGCACTGGTAAGTGAACCGAAGCTTTTGATTTTGGATGAGCCCACCGTTGGAGTGGATGCGGAAAATGTTCATTCATTCTACGAGATGCTTGGAGACTTAAATAAGAGCAGGGGGATTACTCTTTTATTGGTTACCCATGATATTGGCACCATTTCAGATAAGGTTACACATGTCGCTTGTTTAAATAAACATTTGCATTTTCATGGTGATACCGAGGAATTTGAACAAGTCAGCAGGAATGGGTTGTCTAAGGTTTATGGTCATGATGTACACGTGCTGGCCCATAACCATGAACATGGAGGCGTTAGAAATTGATTGAAGGTATTTTTCATTATGAGTTTTTACAAAACGCGTTTTTAACAGGAATTTTGATTGGAGTCCTAGCCCCTTTACTAGGAGTGTTTATCGTAGTCAGAAGGTTATCGTTAATAGCTGATGCATTAAGTCATGTTACCTTGGCAGGCATCGCCGCGAGCCTGCTTATCGAGAATAAATTTACGATGCTTGCGGGATTGAACCCGCTTTATATGGGAATGGTTTTTTCTGTAGGCGGCTCTTTGTTTATTGAAAAGTTAAGAGGAGTTTATAAGCAATACCAAGAGTTGGCTATTCCGATTATTATGTCAGGCGGAATTGGGCTTGGAGTCATTTTTATTTCGCTTGCCAATGGATTTAATACAGACTTGTATAGTTACTTATTTGGAAGTGTCTCAGCTGTCAGCCGAACAGATTTATGGGTTATATTGGTTATCAGTATACTTGTCATATTAGTGATTATTTTATTGTATAAAGAGCTATTTTTACTTTCTTTTGATGAGGAACATGCCAAAGCCTCAGGAATACCTGCGAAAAGCATTCATTTTATCTTTATTGTCATGGTAGCCCTTGTGATTGCTGCATCGATGAGAATTGTCGGAATCTTGTTGGTTTCCTCTTTAATGACACTGCCGGTTGCGGCTAGTATTCGAATCGCCAAGGGGTTCAAACAAACGATTTTTTTATCAGTTCTCTTCGGTGAAGTCTCCGTTTTAGGTGGACTTTTTACGGCCTATTACCTGGATCTAGCACCCGGGGGTACAATTGTTATGCTCGCGGTTCTTATCTTAATAATGTCGATCTTTTATAAAAAAATGACCAGTAGATTAGGAGGAGGAGTTAAGTGAATGTAAATGAAGCCATACAGCACCTGAAAGAAAACGGATTTAAACAAACAGGAAAAAGAGAAGATATGCTGCAATTATTTGCTGATAACGATAAATATTTAACTGCTAAAGAAGTACTTGATTTATTAAAAGATGATTATCCAGGCTTGAGCTTTGATACCATTTACCGTAACCTATCCCTATTTGTCGATATGGGGATCTTAGAAATGACGGAGTTATCCGGGGAAAAACACTTCCGGTTTACTTGTTCCAGAAACCACCATCATCATCATTTTATCTGTTTAGACTGTGGAAAAACCAAAGAGATCGATACCTGTCCGATGAATGGTTTAAGTGAAAATCTAAAGGGATATGATATTTCTGGTCATAAATTCGAAATATATGGACGTTGTCCGGATTGTTGTTGTTAAAAACAGCTTGTGGTTACACAAGCTGTTTTTTACGTACTGGTTCCTGATTCTTTAACCAGGTTTCTACCCAATGATAAGCCTCACGCCAATTCTTTACACGTATAACCCCTTCTGGAAGTGGATCCTGATTATAGGGAGTATCGAAGAGGATAACTGGGATCCGGCACTCTTCGTGGATCATTACCGCATTATCATGTTTATCCTCAAAAAAAATATCAATATTATGTTTCTTGGTGGTTTCCACTTTATCGTGTGAACCAATCAACTCAATATGATGAAACATGAGTCCATGCTTGAAAAACCATTCCTCCGTTACATTGAGTAAATGAGGTCCTCGTGCACTAATAAAAAATAATTCATGTTTATGTTTCCATTCCGTTAGTACATCAATGGAACCAGGTGCAGGCGGAGACCCCTCGTAAATAATCGGTTCATTCTCGGTAAACCATTTTGCAAATTCCTGTTCAGGAACGTTAACAAACGGGGTCAATTCATACTTATTTACATCCTCATATAAAATATTTAAGTTAAAGGCTTTATTTATAAAAGGAATCAGGGAAGTGGGGGAGGTTACCGTGCCATCTATATCGATACCAAATCTTTTCATTACATTTTTCACCCTCGTTAGTCTTATGTTCTCCTTTTATTTTACCAAAGACAGGCGAACAATAAAGGATTAATTTAAAAAGTTACATTTCCTCTATTTCAAATAAATCCCTATTTAAGACAAACATTGACATACTAAAAACCGTCAGGTAGTTCACACTAATAAATGCTCCTATAACTGAAAGAGAGGGATTAGGATGGCAGATGAACGAGACACGAAAGTGCAAGAAGCTCTTCGAGGACCAATAATTGGAGAAGATATTCCCAATTCTCCTTCTGCATACAGAGAAGAAACATCTTCAGAAGTAGCGGCACCGATTAAGACTTCTTATTCTTTGAAGAAGTCACAGAATACTCCTGAGATTGGTGCATCCGTTCCGATCAGATCTTCTCAATACCAAGAGGAATCGGCAGCTGAAATTGCTGCACCTGTTCCTGTTACACTGCGGAAAAATCAAAACAATACCCAACAGCAGCAGCAGAAAGCTGGAGCTGCCGCTGGAACAGGGATTGGTACCCTTGCCTTAGCGTTATCGATTTTATCACTGTTTGTAATGCCTATACTATTTGGTGCTGCAGGTATTGTGTTAGGTTTTGTAGCGAGGAGTAGAGGTGCCCAAGGTCTTGGGGCATGGGCAATTGGTATTGGAGCCATATCAATTGTTGTTGGTATCTTTATTCTTCCGTTCTTTTAACAGTACTGTTGCATAGGAGCTAAGAAAAGCGCAAGCGCCTTGTTCAGCCCCGACAAGCATAAGACAATCCGGCCGAAAGGTTGCTCCTTAACCTTTTGGTCGGATTGTCTGTAGACCATCGAGGGGCTAGGCGCTGAGCTAGACAAAAAGAAACCCGGTAATTATACCGGGTTTCTTCATGTTTTAGTTTGTCTTTACTATTTTATCTTCCTCTGCCTTTTTGCGGAAATACTCTTCAGCGACTTGATCAATTTCCTTTTTAAGTTCCTCGACCATTTGTGCCTCAGGAACCTTTCGGACAATTTCACCTTTTCTAAACAATAATCCTTCTCCACGGGCACCGGCAATGCCGATATCTGCTTCACGAGCTTCGCCCGGACCATTTACAGCACAACCTAATACTGATACCTTAATCGGAGCTTTTATTGTGGAAATATACTCTTCCACTTCATTTGCGATACTGATCAGGTCAATTTCAATTCTTCCGCAGGTTGGGCATGAAATTAATGTTGCTGCATTGGAAGAAAGTCCAAATACTTTTAAAAGCTCGCGTGCAACTTTTACTTCTTCCACTGGGTCGGCACTTAAGGAAATCCGCAATGTATTTCCAATCCCTTTACTGATTATAGCACCTAATCCAGCTGCACTTTTAACCGTACCGGAGAAAAGTGTCCCAGATTCAGTAATACCTAAGTGTAATGGATAATCAAAAGCTTGTGCGGCTTTTTCGTAAGCTTCGATAGCCAGGTTAACATCAGATGCCTTCATCGAGACAATAATATCATGGAAATCTAAATCCTCGAGAATTTTAATATGGTGAAGTGCACTCTCTACCATACCATCCGCTGTTGGATATCCATATTTTTCAAGAATTTTCTTTTCTAAGGACCCTGCATTTACTCCAATTCGAATCGGAATTCCACGTTCTTTAGCTGCTTTTACAACTGCTTCAACTTTTTCACGTTTACCGATATTTCCTGGATTAATTCGAATTTTATCAGCACCGCCCTCAATGGCCTTGAGTGCTAATTTATAATCAAAATGAATATCGACTACAAGAGGGATATTAATTCTTTTCTTAATTTCTGGAATAGCATTTGCGGCCCGTTCATCTGGGCATGCAACCCGGACTATTTGACAGCCTGCTTCTTCCAATCGTTTAATCTCTGCAACGGTTGCCTCAACATCGTGCGTTTTCGTTGTAGTCATACTTTGAATAATGATTTCATTGCTCCCGCCAATTGTTAAATTTCCTACTTTAATTGGCCGGGTTTTGGTGCGATGTATGATTTCACTCACGTGTAATTCGCTCTCCTTCAAATATGGATTCGAATCTAATAAATTCGATCTATTGCCGTTATAACGGTCAGTACACTCGAATATCCTCACAAACAGAAAGAATGAACAATCCCTGATTGGAGGTTCATCTTATTGTATCAGCCCTGTGCTATTTTTGACAAGATTTACGACATATCCTCTTTATTTTGAGTAATCAGGAAAATGATATGTAGAACCAATTTGAATTTTTTCTGCGGACTTACCCCCATTTAATGTTTGGAAGTCCTCGATTAAGTCAGGTATGGATACGGGAAGTGACTTATTGATTTTATGCTCTACAATGGATATCACAGTTTCGCCTGGTTTTACCTTTGCATCAAAAGAAGGTAAGTCCGTTTTGGATGCGGTGTTTTGCTCGACTTTTGCGTCTACAGGTTTTGGGGTGGAGGTTGGAAGAGTACCAACTGTTAGATCGTAATAAATGACGTATATTACTAAAATGGTAAGTAGAATGCCGAATAGCTTTTTCATGGGACAAGCCTCCAGAAAGAATGTTTGTACATTCCTATGCTTGTCCACATTAGATTAGACCAAAAAAAACGTCCGTTTATGGACGTTTAGTTGGCATTTTTAGGTTTAGGTACTTCCTTAATAGCAAGGTATAATACAATAATGACCACAAACCAATTAATTAAGAAACTGTTCGGAACTACAGTTTGAATAGCGGTCATTATGGTGAAAAATAAGGTTGGCAAAGTTTCGCTATAAGCCGCCATTCTCCATAATTGCCGATAATTAAGCTTTCGATTTCCTTTTAAAGCAAGACCTATGAGGGCTAGGACCGATATCTCAATAAAACTAGCTGCGCTTGAAAATATGTAAATAAACAATCCTACAACTGGAATAATAATGCCTTTCATTCCGCCAATTGTATCAACAAAATGGAGCAGGTCTTTGTTTGTAATATGAATACCTTCCATCATAGAATATGGATATGTCTCAACCCTGCCGGCTGAGACAAAAGCGAACTCATTCTTTAATAAAGCAAAAGCGTTTCCTTCATTCGCGGCGTCATCTTCCGATACAGCGCCTGTAGGATCAATAATAATCGTAAAATTGTCTTTATTTATAGTAACCGGCACATTAGTCTTTGCTGTTAGCTGTCCATTTTTAATGGAGAAAGCAGGAGCTTCATCTTTTATAAAAGACTTTGCTGCGTCAATCCCCTCTGTAAGTGCTGTACTGAAATAAATAATAGATGGCAGGATGGAGATAAAGGTTAGGAAAAATACATATAGAATCGTTTTCCCAATCCCCTGAAAACGAAATAGGGCAATGTCCCTTGGGGAATAAATACTTTTATAAAATTGTTTGAAGATATTCATAATAACCACCTTTAAAAGAAACATGATAAACCAGATTCACATTCTATTGTAGCCTGTGTCAATGATATATACAAGAATGTAGAGGTTAATGAACCCATTTTGAGGGTAAACCGTAAAAAAAGATAAAAAAGAAGGATGGGGATGGATGGAAGCTGTTTATTGGTGTATCATAAGTATTCTTTTTATTGTTGCATTTATTGGCCTGGTCTACCCGATTATTCCAAGTGTGTTATTTCTGCTGGCGGGTTTTATTCTGTACGGTGTGTTCTTTTCTTTTGGGGATTTGAATTGGTTATTTTGGCTTATTCAAGGTTTATTTGTCGTATTATTGTTTGTAGCTGATTATGTAGCCAACCTCATTGGAATCAAGAAGTATGGCGGCTCCAAGGCCGGGGTTTGGGGAAGTACGATTGGAATAATAGCCGGTCCGTTTGTTATTCCGATTTTCGGAATTTTGATTGGTCCGTTTATTGGGGCTATAGCAGCTGAGTTAATAATTAATAAAAGAAGTTTTTCTGAAAGTGTGAAGGTAGGATTCGGTTCGGTCATTGGGTTTATAAGCAGTGTAATCACAAAAACCATTATTCAGGTCATAATGGTTGGCTATTTTTTTATGCTTGTTCTATAAAAAGCCACTTGGGGACCAGGTGGCTTAGTGTTAAGCTGCAGCTCCATGATAGTCGCTGCAGCTGTTAATTAATCCCGCAAATTTCAAACGGACAGTTTTGGCAATCTACTTCTGTCTTCAAATAAGCTAGGTTCTTTATCGTGAATTTTTGATTTTCATATAGAATGATATCTTGTTCACGGAGCTCTTTTAGGGCACGTTGGATAACTTCTCTGGTACCATAGGTTAAGTTGGCAAGTTCCTGATGGGTTAAGGGCAAGTCGATTAATACACCATTGTCAATTTTTACTCCGTAAGAATTGCATAAACGGATAAGGATGGAATATAAACCACCTTTTTTGCCATTCATAATTAAATCCTGACATTTCATTTGGGCTTTTAGATATCCAGTGCTGAGCCATGCAACCAAAGCATTCATAGCTTCAGGGTCGGTTAAAATAAATTCTTCAAATTGTTCTTTCTTAATAAGAAGTAATTCGCAGTCAGTCATAGTCTTGGCAAAAAACTGATACTGCGGATTGGCTTTGAAAAGTTGATACTCCACAATTAGTTCTTTGTGATTTAAGACTTTTAAAATGAATTCTTTGCCTCGTAAATGAACCCTTCCTAATGCAATACTTCCTTTAAGAATTAAGTAAATATATTCTACTCGATCTTTCTCATGAAAAAGGACTGAACCAGCTTTAACCTTTTGAATTGGTTCATTTTTTTTGAAAAATTGTACCATTAAATGATAGATGGACATGCTTGTGATTTGCATATTTGGCCCTCCTTTTTACCTTTACAAGTTGATTAAAATCGTTTATAAACAACATGTCAATAAGGCATTAACAAGGGATGGGAGTACTTTTCCTTTGTTATGACAAAAATCGTTGACAGGATGCTAGTTTGATGGTTCATGACAATTTTTCGAAATATAGTTTGGAGATAGCATTTTATCCTTTTTTTTATTGAAGGTATAAAAATATGTTAAAAGGAAATTGTATTTATGTTGGGTATAAGCATTTTATTTGAAAGGAAAAACCAACTTTGGTATCTTTTAAGTAAAGCTTTAGAAATATTCTTATAAATCACAATGGTTGTAAGCTTACCTAAAGCCCCAAAAAAATAATATGTACATAGGAGGAATTAATGATGGCATTTGAATTACCTAAATTACCTTATGCAGAAGATGCACTAGAACCACACATTGACAAAGAAACAATGAATATTCACCACACTAGACACCACAACACATATGTGACAAATCTAAATAATGCCTTAGCAGGAAACGAAGAATTACTTTCTAAATCAGTTGAGGAAGTTATTTCTAATTTGGATGCGGTTCCAGAAGCTGCTCGTACAGCAGTACGTAATAATGGCGGCGGACACGCAAATCACTCTTTATTCTGGCAAATCCTTTCTCCAAATGGCGGCGGTGCCCCAGCAGGTGAATTGGCTGATGCGATCACTAGCAAATTTGGCAGCTTTGACAATTTTAAAGAAGAGTTTGCTAAAGCAGCAACTACTCGTTTCGGCTCTGGCTGGGCTTGGTTATCTGTAAATAATGGTGAACTAGAAGTTTCCAGCACTCCAAATCAAGACTCTCCATTAATGGAAGGAAAGACTCCAATTCTTGGCCTTGATGTTTGGGAGCATGCTTACTATTTAAAATATCAAAACAAACGTCCTGATTATATTTCATCCTTCTGGAATGTGGTAAACTGGGATGAAGTATCTAAGCGTTATAACTCAGCGAAGTAATTTTTTTGGGTAAAAGGCAGTTTTTTAGCTGCCTTTTTTCATTTGCTCAAAATTTGTATAAGAACCCCCTAGTTGATAAAGACTACCCTTATGATAAAGGGGAGTTTTTTTTATGGCAAAAAAATTTAAGCTTTTGGGTGACGTAGAATTAACCAAGGATTTATCACTTTTGCTGATCATTGGCGGTCTTTATTCATTGAGTGTAGCGTTATCAAACACGTTTGTGAATATTTATCTTTGGAAGCAAACAGGACAGTATTCCGATATTGCCCTATTTAACCTCTCAATAGTCGTTTTGCAGCCGTTAACGTTTATCTTGGCGGGGCGGTGGGCTAAAAAAATCGATCGAGTGATTGTACTGCGTATTGGTGTAATCTCGTTAGCTTTGTTTTATTTAGCTGTACTGATTACCGGCACAAACGCTTCCACTTATTTACTTTTATTAGGCGGCCTGCTTGGAATTGGTTATGGCTTTTATTGGTTAGCCTATAATGTGTTAACCTTTGAAATTACCGAACCAGAGACAAGGGATTTTTTTAATGGATTTTTAGGGATTTTATCTTCTGCTGGCGGCATGATTGGCCCGATTGCAGCCGGTATTATCATCACGAAATTTGAGGAATTTACCGGATATACGTTTGTTTTTGGTTTGTCACTAGCCTTATTCGGTCTAGCTGTGTTTATGAGCTTTTCATTAAAACGGAGACCTGCTTCTGGAAGGTACTGCTTTAAAAGGATTTTTGAGGAAAGAAAACAAAACGAAAATTGGCGTTACGTTACGAATGCTCATTTCGTTCAGGGGTTACGAGAGGGAACTTTTGCTTTTGTCATCTCCGTTTTTGTCTATATTTCGACCGGAAGCGAAATGTCTTTAGGCACGTTTGGTCTGATCAATTCCGGAATATCCTTTGTTGCATACTATTTTGCGTCACGATTAATTAAGAAAAAATATCGAAAAAAAGCCATCTTAATTGGTGGAATTATCCTCTATGCTGCGGTCCTGCTAATTATTTGGGATTTGAATTTTGTAAAATTATTATTATATGGCGGGATGATAGCAATAGCGTACCCATTGTTGTTAGTCCCATATAGTTCAACTACATATGATGTCATTGGGTCAGGATGGAAAGCTGCTGAAATGAGGATAGAGTATATTGTTGTCCGGGAAATATACCTTAATCTCGGCAGAATAATTTCTATTCTAGCTTTTCTTGCAGCAATTACCTGGTTTAATGAAGAAAAAAGTATTCCCATTCTGTTATTCATTTTGGGTGCTGGTCATTTATTAATTTATTTGTTCATGCGAAGAGTGCAGCTACCTGCAGCATAAAAACGATGAGTTTAATTACGAGGGCACTGGAAAAGTCCTTAAAATTAGGGCTTTAAACTTAGCTGTTGATTTCCGCTCCAGGCGGCTTCGCTTTCCGCGGGCGTGCCGGGGAGCCTCCTCGGCGCTTGAGCGCCTGCGGGGTCTCTCCTGCTCCGTACTCCCGCAGGAGTCTTCGCCGCCTTCCGCTCCAATCAACAGGTTCTTATATTAGGCTATATTTTAAAGAAGGTATAATTCCTATTTAATAAAGGGATTATACCTTTTTTGCTGAATAATATTTAGGTATCAAAATTCAAACAAATGCGGTGGGTATAATGATTCAAAATGAACAATCAATGACTTTCAGTTGATATATGGCTAATTACGATTAAGTTTTTCCAATGAAACAATTTGGTCCAGGATTTTTAACAAAATTGGTAAGGGTTATTCATAGAAAAATAGCACATTATCCTTTAAAATAAAGAAAGTTATGTAAGCTTTGGGTAAAGGAAGTGTATATAGATCTTGAATCTTAAAAAGAAGAGAAAAAAAACACATGTCCCGTTTCGTTTAAATATGGTGTTTTTTGTTGTATTTATCCTTTTCTCGGTTCTTATTCTTCGTCTTGGAGAACTGCAAATTGTCTTCGGTGATGATTTTAAACGTGAAATCCAACGAACCGAGGATATTACCGTGAATAACCCCGTACCTAGGGGGAAAATGTATGACCGTAATGGCAGCACAATCGTAGATAATAGTCCGCTAAATGCGATTACCTATACTAAAAGTCAGAATGTGACACAAAAGGAAATGCTGGATACTGCTGCAAAATTAGCAAAAATTATCTCGATGGATACTTCCAAAGTTCCTGTACGTGACAAAAAGGATTTTTGGATTATGAAACATCCAAAGGAAGCTAAGGCCAAAATTACGAAAAAAGAATGGGCCTTATATAATCAGAAAAAATTAGACGATAAGGAAATTTATCAATTACAGCTTGACCGGGTTACCGATCAGGAAATTAACAGCATTCAAGGTGAAAACCTTGAAACACTCGCTATCTATAGTAAATTCAATAGTGGTTATGCGTTAACCCCGCAAATTGTTAAAAATAAAGATGTAACTGCAGAAGAATTTGCCAGCGTCAGTGAAAATTTAGAAAATCTGCCTGGCGTCGATACAACCACTGATTGGAAACGCGAGTATGCATTTGGTGATACGTTGAGATCTATTTTAGGGGATGTTACTTCCTCTGAAGCTGGGATTCCGAAAGAGCAATTAGATAAGTATCTTGCTCACGGATACAGCCGAAATGATCGAGTAGGGAAAAGTTATCTAGAATTAAAATATGAAGATGTTCTCCATGGTCAAAAGGCAAAGGTGAAGACTGTCACTGACAAATCAGGGAAAGTCCTTTCGACTGACGTTGTTTCAGAGGGTCAGCGTGGAGACGATTTGGTCTTAACGATTGATATGCAGCTTCAGCAGCAGGTTGAAAAAATTATTGAAGAAGAAATGTGGTCTGCTAAAAGTAAACCTAATACTGGTGTTATGGATCGTGCCTTTGTTGTTGTTACGAATCCTAATACAGGTGAAATATTATCGATGGCGGGAAAACTCATTGGTAAGGATAGTAATGGAAAGACAGTCATGAAAGACTATGCTAGTGGTACTTTTACTAGCTCTTACAACGTAGGGTCAGCAGTCAAAGGGGCTACCGTGTTAACTGGCTATCAAACTGGTGCGATTAAACCGGGTTCATACCAACTAGATGAACCGTTAGTGATTAAAAATACGCCTATAAAGAAATCATGGAAAACCTTTGGTTCAATTAATGATCTAAGAGCCTTACAAGTTTCTTCCAACGTTTATATGTGGAAGACGGTTATTGCCATGGCCCATGGTAAATATGTTCCGAATGGTACGCTTAATATGGAAACAGCGAAGACCTTTAATACCATGCGGCAATCTTTTAGCCAATTTGGCTTGGGAACACGAACAGGAATTGACCTTCCAAATGAAATGAGCGGTTTCCAAGGAACAGAGAATATTCCGGGTAAACTTCTTGACTTTGCCATTGGCCAGTATGATACGTACACAACTATGCAATTAGCTCAATACGTTTCAACGATCGCTAATGGGGGTAATCGGGTCCAGCCTCATATCGTCAAAGAAATTCGCGAACCAGTAATGGATAGTAATGAGTTAGGACCAATTGTTGAAGAAATGGAACCTAAGGTTCTAAATCGTATTGATATGAAAGATGCTTGGATCAAGCGGGTTCAAGAAGGCTTCCGAATGGTTATGCAAGTCGGTGATGGGACAGCGACTAGTACCTTTAGGAGTGCACCCTACAACCCTGCAGGGAAAACTGGAACCGCGCAGGCGTTTTATGATGGTTCAGATAAAACCAAACGAGGTACAGAAGTCTGGAATTTAAGTCTTGTCAGTTATGCACCAGCGGATCATCCAGAAGTAGCTATTGCTGTACTTGTTCCTTGGGCATACCAAGGCAGCAGTGGTCCAAGTATAAATAACTTAATTGGCCGCCGAGTGATGGATGCCTATTTTGACCTGAAGAAAACACGCCAAATTACAGATAGTGTTTCGGGTACTGAACAGCAACCAAACCAAAATACAACAGAGTCCACTCAAAATACGCAACAAACGGGACAATAGATTAATATTCTTATAGCCACCTGTCATGGCTTAGACAGGTGGTTTTTTTATTATATTTTTAGAGCTTTACAATATCTATACATAGATTTACAAAACCTTTACATACGATTAAAACTCCGTTTACACTCAAGATTTATGCTTGTATATGTAAGAGAAAACAACAAACTCTTAGGAGGAAATGAAAAATGAAACGTTTAAAAAACTTAAGCATGCTCACATTACTGGCAGCCATAATGGTAGTTACAGCTGCTTGTGGAGGCGGAGCATCTTCAGATAAAACGCAAGGGACAAAGGATGGAGCAACGAAAGAACTATCCGGTTCATTAAGTATTTCTGGTTCATCAGCCATGCAGCCACTAGTAGCTGCAGCCGCTGAAGAGTTTATGGCGGTAAATCCAAAAGTTGATATACAAGTAAACGCTGGTGGTTCAGGTACAGGTCTATCGCAAGTTGCTGAGGGTTCTGTACAAATTGGTAACTCAGATGTATTTGCAGAAGAAAAAGAAGGCATCCCAGCCGATCAGCTTGTCGATCATAAAGTAGCGGTTGTAGGTATGACAGCTGCTATTAACCCTAAAGTTGGCATTAAGGATATTAAAAAAGAAGATTTAATCAAGGTTTTCACTGGCAAAATTACAAACTGGAAAGAACTTGGCGGCAAAGACCAAAAAATCGTTCTTGTAAACCGTCCTGACTCTTCAGGTACACGTGCGGTATTCAATAAGTTTGCTCTTGATGGTGCAACACCTGCTGAAGGTATTACGGAAGATTCTTCAAATACGGTTAAAAAAATTATTAACGAAACGGATGGCGCCATTGGATATCTTGCTTTCTCGTATTTCACTGACAATAAAGTAACACCTCTTTCCATTGATGGTGTAAAGCCAACGGCAGCCAATGTACAATCTGGTAAATTCCCGGTTTGGGCCTATCAACACTCATATACCAAAGGTGAGCCAGATGGATTGACTAAAGCGTTCCTTGACTATATGATGTCAAGCGAAATTCAAAACAACCTGCTTAAAGAGCAAGGATACCTTCCAGTAACAAAGATGAAGGTAGAACGTAATGCGGAAGGAACTCAAAAAGATTTATAAGGTTATAGTTTAATTGAATAACTGGGTAAGTGTGGATCTGCATTTACCCTCTTATGACGTATTTGGGGGTGTTGCTGCAATGGAAAAAATCGTACCTGCTAAGGAGAGATTGTTAAAGTCCGGAAAAAATCGGATGGATGGAGAAGTTCGCGGAAAGATTCTTGTGATTTTATGTGCGGTGATTATGATTTCTGCAACCATTTCGATTACCATCTTCCTTGGTACAAAAGGTTTACAATCATTTATTAAGAATAGTGTTAGTCTTATTGAGTTCTTAACTAGTATCCACTGGAATCCTACCGATAAAGCTAATCCAGAGTATGGGGTATTACCGTTTATCTTCGGATCCTTTGCTGTTACTTTTTTATCGGCAATTGTTGCGGCTCCATTAGGAATTGGCGGAGCAATATTCATGACAGAGATTGCACCATCGTGGGGACGAAAAATATTACAACCGATCATTGAGCTTTTAGTTGGAATTCCATCCGTTGTTTATGGATTCATCGGGCTTACAGTATTAGTTCCTTTTGTCAGAGCTCACATTGGCGGACTAGGATTTAGTTTGCTTTCAGGGACGATTGTGTTATCGATCATGATTTTACCAACTATTACTACCATTGCGACAGACGCAATGAGTTCATTGCCAAAAAGTTTACGTGAAGGATCCTATGCTCTTGGGGCAACACGTTGGCAAACAATCCGTAAGGTTCTTATTCCTGCTGCGCTGCCAACCTTACTGACTGCCGTTGTTTTAGGTATGGCAAGAGCATTTGGAGAAGCTTTGGCTGTCCAAATGGTGATCGGTAACGTTCGAGATATACCAACCAGCCTATTGGATGCTTCTGCAACCTTAACGACCATTATTACCTTGAATATGGGACATACAACGTATGGAAGTGTTGAAAATAATACGCTCTGGTCAATGGGCCTAATTTTATTAATAATGTCGTTTGCCTTTATTCTCCTGATCCGTTATCTGTCATCGAGGAGGAAGCTGTAATGAATAGTAAAACTGCTGACCGTTTAGCCACGGGAGTATTTATTGCGATTGCGATTATTATCATTTCTATTTTAGTTGGACTATTTTCGTTTATTTTAGTGAATGGACTTAAACATGTTTCTATTCATTTTTTAACCACGCCTTCGAGTAATGTACTAGCTGGTGGAGGGATTCGCGATCAATTATTTAATTCCTTCTACGTTTTGTTTATAACAATGTTAATTACCGTTCCACTTGGAATAGGTGGTGGTATATATATGGCGGAATATGCAAAGCCGGGGAAAGTCACCGATATGATTCGTTCTTGTATTGAAGTACTTGCTTCTCTGCCATCGATTGTTATTGGGATGTTTGGATTATTAATGTTTGTTAATTTAACCGGCTGGGGTTATACCATTCTAGGTGGAGCTTTGGCATTAACGGTATTTAATCTTCCTGTGCTTGTACGGGTGAGTGAGGATGCCATTCGTGCTGTGCCCCGCGATTTAAAAGAGGCAAGTCTTGCCTTAGGGATTACGCATTGGCATACAATAAAAACGGTTATATTACCAAGTGCATTTCCATCCATTTTAACTGGTGCCATTCTTGCAGCAGGAAGGGTATTTGGTGAAGCGGCCGCATTGTTATTTACTGCGGGTCTATCGACACCAAGGCTCGATTATGCCAACTGGAATCCATTTTCTGATCAATCGCCGCTTAATATTTTTCGTCCTGCCGAAACACTCGCAGTACACATTTGGTCAGTCAATACACAGGGGTTAATTCCCGACGTCGAAGAAGTTTCAAATGGTTCTGCCGCCGTGTTGGTTATTTCAGTCTTACTATTTAACCTTTTAGCTAGATGGATAGGAAGCATTATTCATAAAAAAATCACTGCAACAAAATAAAGGGCAGGTGAAAACGGATGGTTACGACTTTATTGGAAAAAGAAACGATAGAACAAACCTTTCAATCAACCGTCCCATTCCAAATGGAAAATATCTTAAAAGTAAATAATTTAGAAATATTTTATGGGGATAAACGCGCCGTAAATGGCATTTCAATGGATATAGAAAAAAATGCGGTAACTGCATTAATTGGACCATCAGGCTGTGGAAAGTCAACATTTTTGCGTAGTATCAATCGGATGAATGATTTAATTTCAGGAGCAAGAGCTGAAGGTGAAATCCTTTATGAAGACTTGAATATCTTATCCGAACAAATAAATGTGGTCGCATTAAGGAAAGAAATTGGTATGGTATTTCAAAAGCCAAACCCATTTCCAAAATCCATCTATGAAAATATTACCCATGCATTGAAGTTTAGTGGTATCAAAAAGAAAAGCAGGCTTGATGATATTGTACAGGAAAGTCTTGTAAAAGCAGCATTATGGGATGAAGTGAAAGATCGACTTCATAAATCTGCCCTATCACTTTCGGGGGGGCAGCAGCAGCGTTTATGCATTGCTAGAACAATTGCCATGAAGCCCGCAGTTATGCTCCTTGATGAGCCGTCATCCGCATTAGACCCTATTTCCAATGCAAAGGTAGAAGAGCTGATTGTTGACTTGAAAAAGGATTATTCGATTATTATTGTTACCCATAATATGCAGCAGGCATCCCGTATTTCCGATAAAACAGCGTTCTTTTTAAATGGAGACTTAATTGAATATGATTCAACTGAAAAAATCTTTACTAATCCTTCCGTTAAAAAGACCGAAGAATATATTTCTGGAAGATTCGGATAAGGAGGTATCGTGATGACAACTTCAACGTTAACAAGACAAATATTTGATATAAAAGATTTAAATTTATGGTACGGAGACCATCATGCCTTAAAAGATATAAACTTTTCCATTAATAAAAAAGAAGTTACTGCGATTATTGGACCATCTGGATGTGGTAAGTCCACCTTTATTAAAACACTTGACCTAATGATTAATATGATTCCCAATGTCAAAATGTCAGGTGAGATTAATTTAAATAATAAAAACATCCTCGATGAAAAAGTAGACCTTGTAGACCTTCGCAAACAGGTAGGGATGGTTTTCCAAAAGGGAAATCCCTTTCCGCAGTCTATTTACGATAATATTGCCTATGGGCCAAGAATCCATGGGATTAAAAGGAAGGTCCATCTTGATGAGATTGTCACCAAATCATTGATCGACGTAGCTCTATGGGATGAAGTGAAGGATCGATTACACGCACCAGCCTTAGGGCTATCTGGTGGACAACAGCAAAGATTATGTATCGCCAGGGCGTTAGCTACCAAACCAGAGGTCCTATTAATGGATGAACCAACGTCTGCGTTGGACCCAATCTCTACTTTGAAAATAGAGGAATTGATTTTGGAGCTAAAAGAAAAGTATACAATCGTGATTGTTACTCATAACATGCAGCAGGCTTCACGGGTGTCAGATAAAACAGCCTTCTTCTTAATGGGAGAACTTATTGAATTAGATGCTACTGCTGCTATATTTTCAAACCCTGCCGACTCACGTACGGAAGGGTATATTACCGGAAGATTCGGATGATGGGGTGGACAGGATGAGTACAAGATCAAATTTTGATCATAATTTAATTCAATTAAATGAAATATTATTATCCATGGCTAAAAAAGCGGAAATGGCGATTAAAGATGCTATGCTCTCTTTAGTCAATCAAGACCTTGATAAGGCAAAGGCTGTTCTTATGGGGGATAATGAGATTAATGAATTGGAACAAGAAATCAATGATAAAGCCTTATTATTAATTGCAAGAGAATCACCTGTAGCTACCAACCTTAGAAAAATAAGCGCTGCATTAAAGGTATCATCAGAAATTGAAAGATTAGCTGATATTGCCGTAAATATCGCTAAATCCACCATTCACATAGGTCATGAAAAGCATATTAAGAAGATCATTGATATACCAAATATGATGGGAATGGCTTTGGAGATGGTTTCTGAGTCGATTGAAGCTTTTACAACTGAGGATGTTTCTCTGGCAAAAGAATGTGCAAAAAAAGATGACCAGGTGGATGAAATGTTTGGCCGGTTAATCCAAGAATTAATGGGATATATTCCGCAAAATCTAAATTCAACCAATCAAATTATACAGTTAGCATTTGTTTGTAGAAATGTTGAAAGAATCGCTGACCATTCAACGAATATTGCTGAGAATGTTATTTATCTTGTTACGGGAAAACGACTAAACTTAAATGCTTAAAAAAGGGGGGCTGCCTGGTAATGTGCAGTCTCCTTTTTTTCTGAAATAAGATTATTCCATTTGCTATCGCCTTTCATTTACTATTGTGCTAAAGTATTATTGCGTTAAAATTCAGAATATTTTGTTGACAAAACATGGTTTACTCACATATGATAATTATCATAGTAATAGAATTTTATAAGATGGGATTGAAAACACATGAAGTGGCGTAAAAAAATAATTCAAAATTCAAAAATGGTAATAAAAGAGGCTGGACTCCAATTCTAATCAGAATCGGAATCCAGCCTCTTTCTTTATTATACTAAAGTGGTAGAGGAGAGATATCATGATTACTTTAACAGGCCAAAGTTTAACCCTAACTCAAATAAAGGAAGTTTTATTCGGTGGTCAGAAGGTAGCCGCTTGCGAAAAGAGTATTGAGGCTGCCGGAAAGAGCCGGAGAGCAGTTGAAAGGATCGTATCAGAATCAAGAGTAGTTTATGGAATTACAACAGGTTTTGGTAAATTCAGCGATGTTCTAATTGATAAGAATCATGTTCAAGATCTGCAGCTCAATTTAATTCGCTCACATTCTTGCGGAGTAGGTGAGCCGTTCCCAGAGGTTGTTGCAAAGGCAATGGTTCTTCTTCGCGCTAATGCACTTTTGAAGGGTTATTCAGGAATTAGACCGATTGTTATTGAAAGATTATTAGATTTAGTAAACAAGGATATAATCCCCGTGATTCCGCAGCAAGGTTCCCTTGGTGCAAGCGGTGATTTGGCACCGCTCTCACACTTGGCATTAGTGCTAATCGGGGAAGGAGAAGTATTTTATAAAGGAAATCGAATGGACTCACTTGAAGCGTTTCAGCTAGAAGGGATATTCCCAGTAACACTTCAAGCAAAAGAAGGCCTTGCTCTTATCAACGGAACGCAAGCAATGACAGCTATGGGCGTGGTTGGCTATCTCGAGGCAGAACAACTTGCATTCCAAAGTGAGTTAATTTCCGCCATGACGATTGAAGGATTAACTGGGATTATTGATGCCTTTGCTGAAGAGGTTCATCTTGCACGGGGTTATCAACAGCAAATCGATACCGCAGCACGAATCCGCGGTTACTTAAGCGATAGTTTATTGACGACGGTACAGGGAGAATTGAGAGTACAGGATGCTTATTCCCTTCGATGTATCCCGCAAGTTCATGGTGCCACGTGGCAAGCCCTGGATTATGTAAAGGAGAAATTGGAGATTGAGATGAATGCTGCAACGGATAATCCATTAATTTTTGATGATGGTGAAAAAGTAATTTCCGGTGGTAACTTCCATGGACAGCCAATCGCTTTTGCGATGGATTTTATGAAAATTGCTGTTGCAGAAATGGCGAATATCTCTGAAAGACGGATTGAACGATTAATCAATCCGCAATTGAATGATTTACCACCATTTTTAAGCCCGGAGCCAGGCTTACAATCTGGTGCTATGATCATGCAATATGTAGCTGCATCTCTTGTTTCCGAAAACAAAACTCTGGCACATCCAGCAAGTGTAGATTCCATCCCATCATCAGCGAACCAAGAGGACCATGTAAGCATGGGAACAATCGCTTCCAGGCACGCACATCAAATTATTCAGAATACAAGAAGAGTACTGGCAATAGAGCTGATTTGCGCGATGCAGGCGGTTGAATACCGGGGCATTGAGAAAATGGCAAACCAAACAAGGAGGCTTTATGATACCGGAAGAAAACTTGTTCCTTCTATTAAAAAGGACCGCATTTTTTCAAAAGATATTGAAAAAGCAGCTGAAGGACTCAAAACAATGGACCTGAAAAAATTACTCCAGCAATTAGACAACGTAAAATAAATCTTACGGAGCAAAACAAATAAATTAATATCTTAAGACGTTATTAATTAATAATCATTGTTCTCCTCATGTGGTTCCCTATTGGTAATTATATTAAATAAAAAAAGAGGTGTTTTATGCAAAATACGGCCCTACAAAAAGGAAATCAACCAACGAATCCAAGTGAACAATATGAACACTTAGAAAGAAAATTAAAAACAAGGCACCTATCAATGATTGCCATTGGAGGAACGATTGGTACTGGCCTCTTTTTAGCTAGCGGTACTACAATTCATGATGCCGGTCCAGGAGGGGCACTGGCTGCCTATCTTATTGCAGGAATCATGGTTTACTTCCTCATGACAAGCCTGGCGGAGATGGCTGTATTTATACCAATTTCGGGCTCTTTCAGTACGTATACTTCAAGATTCGTTGATCCTGCCTTAGGGTTTGCTGTCGGCTGGAATTATTGGTATAACAATGCTATTATTCTGGCTCTTGAATTATCGGCTTCTTCCTTGATTATGAAATATTGGTTTCCTAATATTCCGGGTATTGTCTGGAGTGCAACTTTTTTGGTCCTTATTTTTAGCCTGAATGTATTATCTGTAAAAGGTTATGGTGAATCAGAATTTTGGTTTTCCATTATCAAGGTTGTAACCATTTTGATTTTTATTGTTGTGGGATTACTGATGTTCTCTGGAATTATGAAAGGGCATACTGGTGGATTTGAAAATTTCACTAAAGGAGAAGCGCCATTCAAAGGAGGTCTTTTATCCATCTTTAGTGTCTTTATGGTAGTGGGGTTTGCCTTCCAAGGAACGGAAATGGTTGGGGTAGCTGCAGGTGAAAGTGAAAATCCTGAAAAAAATATCCCTAAAGCGATTAAACAAATCTTCTGGAGAATTCTTTTATTCTATATTTTAGCCATTTTCGTTATCGGATGCCTAATTACCTATAAAGATCCCAATTTATTAAGTTCGGATCTTGAAAACATTGCAGTTAGTCCATTTACGCTAGTTTTTAAACATGCTGGCCTGGCATTTGCCGCAGCAGCGATGAATGCTGTTATTCTTACAGCTGTTTTATCGGCAGGAAATTCATGTTTATACGTTGGTTCACGTGTTCTATGGGTATTAGCTGAAGAAGGAAAAGCACCGGCATTCCTGAAAAAAGTAAATAAAGGAGGTGTTCCTGTAAGCGCTCTATATTTGACCACGTTTGTAGGAATGCTTTGCTTCCTAACCTCTCTTTTTGGTGACGGAACAGTCTATTCCTGGTTATTAAATGCTGCTGGTTTAGCAGGTTATATCTCTTGGTTAAGTATTTCTGTTACACACTACAGATTCCGAAAAGCATTTATTACACAAGGGAGAGATTTTAAAGATCTTCCATATGTTGCGAAATGGTTCCCCTTAGGTCCGATTCTAGCGACAGTGTTATGCTTGGTGGCAATGCTTGGAAGTAATTACCAGGCATTTATCGGTGATAAAATAGACTGGTATGGGATTCTGGTTTCTTATATTGGCCTACCATTATTCTTATTTGGATATTTTAGCTATAAAGTGGTAAAGAAATCAAAAATGGTTCCTTTACAAGATGCTGATTTCAGCAGGGAATAAGTTAAAAAATAGATTGTAAAATTTTTATTAAATAATAATAAAAACAAGGATTCCACTATTAAACTAAAATTATCATAATTTGGAGGTAGAAAAAATGAAAACGAATACATCGAATAAGGTTATACGGTATAGAGGGACAGAATTGAAAACAAAAGGCTGGCAGCAAGAAGCCGTACTGCGAATGTTGATGAACAATTTAGACGAGGATGTAGCAGAGCATCCAGAAGAACTTGTCGTTTATGGAGGGATCGGAAAGGCGGCACGAAACTGGGAATGTTTTGATGCGATTGTTGAATCGTTGAAACATCTTGAGGAGGATGAAACGTTACTTGTCCAATCAGGAAAGCCAGTGGTGGTGTTTAAAACACATACCCAAGCACCACGTGTACTGATTGCAAATTCAAATATTGTCCCGGCATACGCCAACTGGGATACATTTCATGAACTCGACAAAAAGGGATTAATGATGTATGGACAAATGACCGCTGGAAGTTGGATTTATATCGGCTCCCAAGGGATTGTGCAGGGAACATACGAAACATTTGCGGAACTTGCTAAACAACATTTTAATGGTTCTTTGAAAGGCACTATAACAGTAACCGCCGGTCTTGGAGGTATGGGCGGAGCGCAGCCGCTTGCAGTTACTATGAACGGTGGGGTCTGTATCGGTATTGATGTAGATGAGACAAGGATTGACCGCCGGATTGAAACCCGCTATACCGATGTGAAAACGGATTCCTTGGATGAGGCTATTCGTTTGGCTCAGGAGGCAAAAAGAGAAGGAAGGGCATTATCAATTGGATTACTGGGTAATGCAGCTGAAGTTTTACCGGATATGATCGCACGAAACTTTATCCCTGATGTGCTGACAGATCAAACATCAGCGCACGACCCGTTGAACGGATATTCACCTGCAGGTTTGTCTTTTGAGGCTGCAACGGAACTGAGGAAATCAAACCCTGAAATGTATGTCAGGATGTCGAAGGCGTCTATGGCTGTGCATGTGAAAGCGATGCTTGAGATGATGGAAAAAGGCGCAGTGACATTTGACTATGGCAATAATATACGCCAGGTTGCCAAAGATGAAGGGGTAGAAAACGCATTTGACTTCCCTGGATTCGTTCCAGCTTATATCCGCCCGCAATTCTGCGAAGGGAAAGGGCCTTTCCGTTGGGTGGCGCTGTCAGGTGATCCTGAAGATATTTATAAAACAGACCAGGCAATTCTAAGGGAATTTGCCGATAATGAACATTTGTGCAACTGGATTCGGATGGCTCAGGAAAAAATTCAGTTCCAGGGGCTCCCTTCCCGTATTTGCTGGCTGGGCTACGGAGAACGCGCCCGTTTTGGCAAAATACTGAATGACATGGTGGCTAGAGGGGAACTAAAAGCACCAATTGTTATTGGACGTGATCATTTGGATTCGGGCTCTGTTGCTTCACCGAATCGTGAAACTGAAGCGATGAAAGATGGATCTGATGTTGTGGCTGACTGGCCAATATTAAATGCCATGGTTAACGCAGTGGGTGGTGCTACATGGGTTTCCGTACACCACGGCGGTGGAGTTGGGATGGGTTATTCCTTACATGCGGGAGTAGTTATTGTCGCAGATGGTACGAAAGAAGCAGAGGCACGAATTGAACGTGTATTGACAACAGATCCGGGTATGGGTGTCGTACGCCACGCCGATGCAGGATATGAACTTGCAAAGAAAACAGCACGGGAAAAAGGAATTAAAATTCCAATGCTTGACAAAGGAAATGATCAGTAATGGAAAAACCAATTTGGATTAAACATGCCGCCCAGCTTGCAACGCTTGCTTCCGAAATAAAAGGTCCCCGTTCAAAAGAAGCTATGTCACAGCTTGGTTTGATTGAAGACGGCAGCTTGTGGATTGAGGATGGACTTATCCAGGCGGTTGGAACGACGAAAGAAATTGAGGAATGCTATAAGGAAAAATTAAATACAGCAATGATTGTCGATGCCTCAAATCATTTGGTAACGCCTGGACTTGTAGATCCACATACACATGTTGTATACGGAGGAAGCAGAGAGCGTGAATTTGAAATGCGCCTTGAAGGTGCAACATATATGGATATTATGAATGCGGGTGGAGGAATCCATGCGACCACCCGCATGACTAGGGAAGCAACGGAAGAGGAATTAGTCATGCAAACTAAACGCCGGCTTGATTCGTTTCTTGTTCATGGAGTAACAACTGTAGAAGGCAAAAGTGGATATGGCATGAATCTCGAAACCGAACTTAAGCAGCTTCGCGTGATGAAGATCCTGCAGGAACAGCATGCGATTGACATTGTTCCTACCTTTATGGGGGCCCATGCCGTGCCCCCTGAGTTTAAGGGAAAAGAAGATCAATTTGTCGATTATTTAGTCGATGAAATGCTGCCGAAAGTCGCCCAGGAAAAATTAGCTGAGTTTAACGATGTGTTTTGTGAAAAAGGGGTTTTTACACCAGAACAATCTGAGCGCATTCTAGAAGCAGGTAAGCACTTTGGATTGATCCCGAAAATCCATGCTGATGAAATTGAGCCTTATGGCGGAGCGGAATTGGCGGCAAAGGTAGGGGCAATTTCAGCTGAGCATTTATTGAAAGCTTCCAATGAAGGAATCCAAGCCATGGCAGATGCGGGCACGATTGCCTGCCTGCTTCCGGCAACAGCGCTTTATCTACGTGAAGCAGCTGCAGCAGGAAGAAAAATGATTGATGCAGGTGTACCCGTAGCTATTTCTACTGACTGCAATCCTGGGTCTTCACCTACGACTTCAATGCCGCTCGTGATGAACCTGGCTTGTATTTCAATGAGACTAACCCCAGCAGAGGCCTTGACAGCAGCCACTTTTAATGCTGCATGCGCGATTAACCGCCAGGAAAAAGTAGGATCACTTGAAGAAGGGAAGCAGGCAGATATCGTGTTATGGAATGTAAAAAGCTACCAGGAACTTCAATATCTCTTCGGAGTGAATCACGTTAAGTCTGTGTGGAAAAAGGGTGTAAAGGTGGTGGATTCAGGTGGCAGAACATTGGCTTAAGGCACCCGAATGGTCCTGGAATAGATTGAAGGGCGATACTGGCTATGTACATCATTGGGTGCAGCCATTGGATGAAATGAAAGAAATACCCGATTTAATTGTTTACGGTGCACCTATTTCTCGTTCATCCATTAGTGTGTCTGGGGCTTCTTTGTATCCAGCAGAATTTCGGAGGATGTGGAAAGGCTTTGCCACCTATAACTTGGATGAAATGATTGATTTGACCTCATTCAAAGTTGCCGATGCGGGAGATGTGGCGGTGCATACGACGGATATTCCTTTATCACATCAGCGTATCCAACAGACAACGGCCTATCTTGCAGTAAACTATCCTCAAACTGTAACATGTATGATTGGCGGTGACCATTCTACAACGGCCTGTGCGGTGCGGGGAATAAAAGAAGTTTATAAAGAAGAAACGATTGGAATCTTACAGCTTGATACACATCTCGATGTGAGGGATCCGGCAGAATTAGGGCCTGCAAACGGAACACCGATTCGGCAGCTAATTGATGGTCATACTGTCAAAGGAGAGAATGTTATCAATATTGGTTTGCATGGCTACTTTAATGCGAAGCCGCTTATTGATTATGCGGAGAAAAACAATATTCAAATGGTGACGTTAAAGCAAGCACGCAGACAGGGTCTTATTAAAAGTGTTCAGGTTGCGCTTCAGCAGTTGACCGCAAAAGTTGACCGCGTTTATGTCACCGTCGATATGGATGTGCTTGATATTTCCGTTGCACCGGGTGTACCAGCGTCTACCCCCGGAGGTATGACAGCAGTAGAACTGTTTGATATATTACTAGAAATCGGCAAGGATTCGATTGTCCGGCATATTGATTTTGTTTGTCTGGACCCAAGCAAAGATTCGGTAGTTGCCCAAACTGTTAAGACCGGGGTATATGCGTGGCTGCAATTTATCACTGGCTGTGTCTTACAGACTAGATAACGAATGCTCAATTTAATAAAGGAAACTCTGAAAAAGCTAGGAAGCATAGGGATTATATCTCCATGCTTCTTTGTTTGCCTTTTTAGATAAAGTTGTCGAAAAGATGAGCATTACCCGGTAGGTAATTTGTTGATACATGTAAAAAACGGACGGGTAATTCGTAACAAAAAAAATTTATTGACTGTAAATAAAGCTTGTTGTATAGGCTAACCAAATTACGACAAAATGCGTTTATTGTATGCTTTCCAATCTGGTGATACCATTAAATTATAAATTTATTAAGAATGATTTTGCGATTATATACATATATTGATTGTTTACAGAATGGAGGAAAAAAATGATTGAGGAAATTATCAAACTTAGAGGAGATGGCTTATCATTTCGTAGAATTGCCTCTGAATTGAATACAACAGTAGGTAAAGTTCAATACCGTTGGAATAAATGGATTGAAGAAAATAACAATGAAATAGCTAACGAGCAATCGACGAAGAATCCGAATTCCTCAGATGACTCTATTTCACCAGAATTAATTCCGCAAAAGGGTGAGCTAAAGGCCAAGCTTGTAACGCCTCACAAAATAATTCTTTTCTGGGACATTTCCGAATTACCAAAAAAAATCATCGAACGATTTTTCAATCGAAAGTTTGAAGAACTTGTCACTGTAACTAGAGTTTATGATGTAACGAATATTTTGTTTAACGGTAAAAATGCCAGCCTTTTTAATGAAATAACCGTCGCTTACCAAAGCGGACACTGGTTTATTAAAGGATTGGCAGAAAATCGGAGCTATATTGCGGAATTAGGTGTACATCTCACTGACAATGAATTTTTTCCGCTTTATCGATCGAATGGTATTCAAACACCTTCATCTGAATTATCTAGCGGTAATTCAATTCAGCAGGAATTATTACAATTCCAACGATATGAAGAAGAATCCCCCAAATGGGTTGAGCAGGTGAGTACTTACAGTTATTATGTAAAATCAGACAACTTGGGGGAGAAAAATGAATAATCGACAGTCAGGATCTATTAACTCTGAAAGAGAACGCCAAGCTGCTTGGAAGTTAAAAGTATTAATTCTTTCGTGGGAATTTCCGCCTAATATTGTCGGCGGTTTATCGAGACATGTAGTAGGATTAGCCACCCATTTGTCAGAACAAGGACATGAAGTTCATGTTCTCACAGCTGGGAAACATAATCTTCCGTCATTTGAGGTAATGAATGGAATAATTGTCCACCGTGTAAGGCCAGTTAATGAATATGACGACCATTTTCTGTCTTGGATTGCCGGTCTTAATATGGCGATGGCATTTAAGGCAGATCAATTAGTAGAAGAGATAGACTTTGATCTCATTCACGCTCATGATTGGCTTGTCGGGGCAGCCGCGATATCCCTTAAGGAACTAGTAGAAATTCCTTTATTAACCACTATCCACGCCACAGAACATGGCAGAAATAATGGAATCTATACTGAAATGCAGCAGTTCATTCATGAAAAGGAACAGCAGTTAATCATCGAATCAGATCAAATTATTGTCTGCAGCGAATATATGAAGGATGAACTTAATCGGGTTTTTCTTTTACAGAATAAGAATATTACCGTTATTCCAAATGGAATTGAACCATTAACAGTTAAAAAGAAGATTGCAGAGGTAATTCCGGAGCTAGCAGATAAAAAGTATATTTTTTCAATTGGAAGAATTGTGGAAGAAAAAGGATTCGAAACGATAATTGAGGCAGCGGCGATCGCAAAGGAAAAGAAACAAAACTTTATTTTTGTAATTGCCGGAAAAGGACCAATGCTCACAGAGTATCAAAATCAGGTTATAGTGCGTGGTTTGGAGGGCTATGTTTCTTTTATTGGCTATGTTACTGATGAACAAAGAAATGCCCTTATTGAAGCTTGTGAGCTGGCTGTAATCCCAAGCCTTTACGAACCATTCGGAATTGTTGTATTAGAAGCAATGGCCCTCGGAAAACCAACTGTAGTATCCAACACTGGCGGCATGAAAGGCATAATAAAGCATCTACAAACGGGGATGCTGATGGTCCCAGGTAATCCTAAAAGTCTTTTGGAACAAATTGAATTTTTACTCAATCAACCAGAGAAAGCAAAAGAGATTGGCAGTAAGGGTAAGCAGATTGTTCAAAGTCTTTATGGCTGGAAACGAATTGCTGCTGAAACAAGCAGGATTATGAAGGATACTTTATTAAGAAAAAGAGTAAATGAGAAGGAGCAAAAGGCAGTGCCAAATAAATGAAAATAAGGTGTGCATGATAATGAAATTAATTACTGAACTACAAAATGACAAACCCGCTTCTAACCTGGAATTAGCGATGGAACCACTTCAATTTGTTCCTGGACTTTGGGTGAATGGGAAATATGTTTGGCTGCAAAACACATTGGAAAAAGTTATTTATGATGAAGCGTTAGTGGTTAAAGTAAAGCAGGAACAGATTCATTCTAAGATTTGTCTTTCAAGTGTTTATGTAAGCAATCACAGTCATAAAACGATACAGGTTCAAATTTTAGCGATGCATCATTTGGAAAATATTGGACAAGATAACTTGACATTCGTTTCACCAATCGAGAATCATATTATTCATCATGCGAAAACACATGTTTATCTTGTGAATGGACACTGTACTAATGCAAGTATAAACGAATATACGGCTGTGCCTTTGTGGAATGCCTATACTGACCAAATTTGGAACTCCATTCAAAAAGGGAAGTTAAAATATCAACCAATGGCAAAAGGTCCTGCAGCTAGTATCTTTACGATGAGTCTGTCAATTGAACCGCTTCAAACAAGAAAAATGGATACTTGGACGATTAGCGGCTCCAATAAAAACGAACTTATTTTATTAGAAAAAGCACTTCTTAAAAAACACACTAGCATTTCCTAATGAAAAATGATATTATAGAAAAGTCGTATGAACGAACTGCTTAATCGTTTGGAGGGAAATTGACATGCGTGTAAATATTACGTTAGCTTGCACTGAGTGTGGAGATCGTAACTATATTTCAACAAAAAATAAACGTAACAACCCAGATCGTCTTGAGCTTAAGAAATATTGCCCAAGAGAAAAGCGTACAACAGCACATCGCGAAACAAAATAAGCAGTAGGGCTTCCTGCTGCTTTTTTTGTTGCCATTAAATAAGTAAGGAGGATCTGTGATGAGTGGCAAGGAACAGTTACGGAAACAGGTTAAAGAAATTCTTTCGACGCTCCCAAGACCCGTTTATGAGGATTACTCCTATAAGATTGCCCGCACCTTATTTGCTGCTCCTGAATGGATGAATGCTAAGGTCATTGGGATTTATGTCTCAAGGCAGCCAGAAGTAGATACATACCAAATTATCAGAAAAGCCTGGGAACAAGACAAAATTGTAGTTGTACCAAAATGTAGTCCAACTGATAAGAGATTATCCTTTAGGAAACTTACGGAGTTTTCCCAGCTTGAATCAGTCTATTTTGGGCTGTTAGAACCAATTGAAGCATTGACGGACGAAATGACTGAAGAAATGATTGATTTATTAATCGTACCGGGACTTGCCTATACTAGGCAAGGCTACAGGCTAGGATTTGGCGGTGGATACTATGATCGTTTCTTATCCCACTATTCAGGCCAAACGCTTTCGTTAGCCTTTGATCAGCAAATTCTGCCGCAATTTCCAATTGAAGACTATGATATCCCTGTTTCAAAAATTATTACCAATCTTGAGGTTATCATCACAAAATGATCGAAGTGATTTCGGCTTATATTCTGATAATTGTTGTGGCGATGGCAGGATACCTACTAAATTCATTGACCCTAACGGGTGCCATTTCAGCGATCTTGGTAGGGGCGGCTGTTTATACTGGTTTTGGACTCAATGGACTTGCCCTCCTCGGTGCTTTTTTTGCCTCTTCCAGTCTTTGGTCAAAATATAAAAGTACTGCTAAAAAATCAATGGAAGAAAAGCTGGAAAAAGGAGGAAGGCGTGATTGGCTGCAAGTGCTTGCTAACGGGGGAGCGGCCTCACTTTTTAGTCTCCTTTATTCCTTTCAGCCTGAGCCAGTTTGGCTCTTGGGATTTATCGTAAGTTTAGCGAGTGCCAATTCTGATACATGGGCATCGGAAATTGGCAGTTTAAGTAAGAAAAAACCTATTTACATACGAACATATAAACGAGTAGAAAGAGGAACTTCAGGTGCAATTAGTGGTTTAGGCAGTGCTGCTGCGATTGCGGGCTCGTTTTTTATCTCGGTACTTAGTTATTGGCTTTTCCAATTAGATGTTTTTTTAGTAATAGTTGTTTTTCTATTTGGCTATATCGGGAATGTCATTGATACGTTATTTGGTGCTTTCTATCAACAGGTTTATGTATGCGGAAATTGTGGGATTACAACGGAGAAAAAGAGTCATTGTCGAATTCCGACAACTAGAATAAAAGGATTCACCTTAGTGGATAATGATATGGTAAATTTCCTTTCGGGTTTTATAGCAGCAGTGTTATCTATCGTAATTTTAAGATTTTTTTGGTAAAATTGTAAATTGTACTCATATTAAAGTTAACACTGTATCAATCTGCTAAATATAAATTGGAGGAATGAGGATGTTAAGACGTGTTAACCGAGTTGTTCTTATCGGCACCGGTTTTGTTGGATCAAGTTACGCGTTTGCCCTTTTAAATCAAGGAATTACGGAAGAATTGGTTTTAATTGATTTAAATAAGGAGAAAGCAGAAGGGGATGCCATGGACTTGAATCATGGAATGCCTTTTGCACCATCTAGGACGAAGATTTGGTATGGAGATTACAAGGATTGCGGTGTGGCGGATCTTGTGGTTATTACTGCAGGGGCAAATCAAAAGCCTGGCGAGACTAGACTTGATCTTGTCGAGAAAAACACAAAAATTTTTAAAGGGATCGTCGATGAAATTATGGACAGCGGCTTTAATGGTATATTTCTAGTTGCTACTAATCCTGTCGATATCCTAACATATGCCGTCTGGAAATTCTCTGGTCTCCCAAGAGGGCGGGTTATTGGTTCAGGTACCATTTTAGATACGGCCCGTTTCCGTTTTTTACTGGGTGAATATTTTGACGTAGATACAAGGAATGTTCATGCATATATCATTGGAGAGCATGGTGATACGGAGCTTCCTGTTTGGAGCCATGCCGATATCGCTGGGACAACTATTTCTGAATGGACAAAAAATAAGTCCGCTATTAATCGGGATGACTTAAATCAAATCTTCTTAAATGTACGTGATGCCGCTTACCATATCATTGAGCGTAAAGGTGCTACATATTACGGAATTGCCATGGGATTAGTCCGGCTGACTAAAGCCATTTTACGAAATGAAAACTCCGTTCTTACTGTTTCCACATACTTGGACGGGGAATATGGTCATAATGATATCTATATCGGTGTTCCTGCTGTTGTAAATCGTAATGGAGTTAGGGAAATAGTTGAACTGGATTTGAATGAAGAAGAGAAGGCGCAATTTTCAAACTCTGTTCAGGTATTAAAAAAGACAATGGAACCTGTGTTTAAGAATTTCTAAATGGAAATAAAGAGACGGAGATTTACTTCCGTCTCTTTTTTGATAATTAAATGGATAAATCTTTTGTTCCTTTCACAGACTAGTAAGTAGGAGGGATGAAGATGTCTCGTCTTTTAACATCGATTTTTATGATTGGTTCAATTGGCTATGTTATGTTCCGGTACAGGTATAGAATCATCAATGCTTTAATCGGGACAGGCTGGATGCGGAGACTTGCGGTAGGCTCGATTATGAGCTTCCCTGGGGTAAGGCAAAAATTAATGTCAACTGTTTTTGGAGGACCATCTGCTAGGTGAAAACCACAGATGGTTTTTTATTGTCTAAATTGTTAAATATCTATTCTTTGGTCGTTTAAGCAATGGTTGTAGGAATATTTCGTTTATAATAAAAGAAACGGGGTAAAAATGAATACAGTTTATTACTTCGATCAGTTTAGCTTAAGCTGTATTGGAAATGACCTTAACACGACCGATTCACTTGTAGCTTAAATAGAAAGTAGGGGAGAAATGAATAATACAGAAGGTTATATCTTTTGGAGGCTAGCCTATTCTTTCATCTCCGATCATGGCTATCGGGTTATTCAATTATTTGAAAATCAGAAAGAATTGTGGCTTGAAAAATTAGAAAATAAAAAAGCTCCAATTATAAGAATGCTGCTCCATGATTTAGATTGGAGTAATGCCATGCAGAGAGATATTGAATTTACCGCAGTTAACGGGGAAAGAGTCCGTAAACAAATAGGTAAGAACGAACTCAATGTATTGAATATATATGTTAGTAAGTTTCCACCGGTTGATGAGTATAAATACCGTCTTGAAAAACCATTTGTCTTTCCACAAGGAAATAAAACGATTGTAACGTCCATTCTTTTGGCAAACGATGAAATGGAATCAGGTTTTAGGAGCTTGTCTGAAAGGCTTGGCAGAGATATTAATTTTGAGTTTCATAATGAATATTCTGAACAAGAGGTGGAGGAATTAAAGAAATCGGCCTTAAATCTTGCCATTAATAAAGTAAAAGCGGAACAAGAAATCCTACTTAATGGAAAGCCTTTGTTTACCTATATCTTTATCGTTATTCAGCTCGCGGTTTTCCTCTGGTTAGAGATCAATGGGGGAAGCACGAATACATCAACACTAATAAAATATGGTGCCAAAGTAAATGCCTTGATTGATCAAGGTGAATGGTGGAGATTAATCACCCCCATTTTTCTACATATCGGTTTCCTGCATCTGCTCACGAATACCCTTGCATTATACTTTCTAGGAACGACAGTTGAACGGATCTTTGGTAAATCTCGTTTTTTCATTATCTATTTATTTGCCGGGTTTACGGGTTTTATTGCAAGTTTTATCTTTAGCTCCAACTTATCTGCAGGTGCAAGCGGGGCGATTTTTGGATGCTTTGGAGCTCTGTTGTATTTTGGTGTCATATATCCCAAATTATTCTTTAGAACAATGGGAATGAACATCATTGTTGTCCTTGGAATAAATCTTGTGTTTGGTTTTTCGGCCACAGGGATTGATAATGCAGGGCATCTTGGCGGGTTAGCTGGAGGATTTCTAGCAGCCGGTGTTACTCATTTTCCTAAAAAGAAAAAACTTTTATGGCAAATCGCATTTCTTATTGCGTCGATTGCTATAGTTTGGTCTTCTTTATCATATGGATTTAGCTCTTCTGCGCAAGCAAAGAATGAGAACTCTAACTTAATCATGGCAGAGGAATATGTTAAGCAAGGTAAATATGATCAAGCTTACCAACTATTAAAGGATACAGAAAAAAATGCAGCTAACCTTTCAGAAAGGACTTATTTTCTGTTATCTTTTGTAGAAATAAAAAAGAATATGCTGCCTGAAGCTAAAACCCATTTAGAAAAAGCAATTCGATTAGACCCAAAATTGGATGAGGCTTATTTTAACCTTGCACTGATTAACCTAGAACAAAATGATCTTATCCAGGCGAAATTAAATGCCGAAAAGGCGGAAAATCTTGAACCAAAAAATCAACAATATAGGGATTTAGTAAGTGAAATTAATCAGCAACTTCAATCTTTACAAAAAGGAACCTAGGATTTAAGCTATATAGAATAAGCAGAAAAGATTACCTCGTAAGGGTGTATATACTTTTCTTATGTAAAATAAATACTCTCCATTGCAAACAAAGGAGTGAGGGGTCTCTAGATGAAGACAATCTATGATGTTCAGCAATTTTTAAAACAATTTGGGACCGTTATTTATGTAGGTGATCGAATTGGTGACCTTGAGCTAATGGAAGCTGAGTTAAAGGATATATATCAGGCACAATTAATTGAACCAAGAGAATATCAGTCTGCACTATTATTATTAAGACACGAAATCCAAATTCAAAAAGAAAAAAGTAACCAAAGCTAGGGCATAGAAGTGACAAATAAATGGATTGCAAGGGGTGAACGGTAAGCTTACCGTTAAGGACGTTTTAGATGCTCTTGGTTAGTAATAAAAAAATGAAATCAATAACATGGATAAACCCGTAGAAATACGGGTTTTCATCATTTTTTTATTAATATCTTCATATCTTTTTATGATGGGAGGAGAGTATATGGAGATTAGTGTAAGACCTGGTGATACTCTATCATCTTTAAGCCAGTTATTTAAAATCCCACTCCGATTATTAGTGGACTCTAATTTACATGTAAATCCAATGGAAATGAAAACAAAAGAGAAAATTAAGATACCTGGACATGTTTTAAATCCTTATACGATTAAAGAGGGAGATACTTTTGCCAAGATAGCTGACCAAAGAAATATCGAGGTTGATTCCCTTTTCCTGCTTAACCAAAATAAAGTTGCAAATCAGTTGGGTATTGGCGATCAAATTTTTATTCCCGAATTGGTAAGGCTTCCGTTTGTCACAGAGAAAACTCCATTAGATTCTAAACGATTGCTGAAATTACAAAAAAACCTTAAACGAATTTACCCTTTTATTGAAATTTCAAAGATTGGAACGAGTGTTTTAGGAAATCCGATTCATGAACTTAGAGTTGGAAAAGGGGATAAGAAGATCCATATGAATGCTTCCTTCCATGCTAATGAATGGATTACCACCTTGGTTCTAATGAGGTTACTGAATCAGTATTTACTATCAATCACGAATGATCAACCTGTTAAAGGGAAGAAGGCAATAGTTCTGTATGAGAATGTACAGCTATCCCTCGTTCCAATGGTAAATCCTGACGGAGTAGATTTGGTATTAAACGGGGCGCCTTCTCATCTGCGACAAGAGGTTATTGAAATCAATGAAGGCTGTGATGACTTTATTCATTGGAAAGCAAATATAAGAGGCATCGATTTAAATAACCAATTTCCGGCTAACTGGGACGTTTGCAGGAAAAATAAGAAGCCAAAGACACCAGCCTCCCGAGACTTTCCAGGAGATGAACCATTAACCGAGCCAGAAGCCATTGCCATGGCAGAATTAGCTAAAAAAAATCAGTTTGATTTAATTCTGGCCTTTCATACCCAAGGAGAGGAATTTTATTGGGGGTATGAAGGACTCGAACCCCCTGAGTCAGAATTAATAGCAAAAGAGTTTGAAAAAGTCAGTGGATACCGAGCGATTCGCTATGTAAACAGTCATGCAGGCTATAAGGATTGGTTTATTCAAGAATTTCATAAGCCTGGCTTTACACTGGAGCTGGGAAAAGGAATTAATCCGTTACCTCTTTCACAATTTCCTAGAATACTTAAGCAGGCAGAAGAAATCTTTTTTGCAGCATTAGCTTATTAAAATTTTCCTGTCTCCTTACTTGTAATATCTTTCTACTGTTATTAAAATAGAGTGAAACTAGCATGAGAAAATTCAGAATTGATGGGGTCTCTCGGACCATCCATTAACAAACAATTGATTAAAAAAAGCCGGGTATCTACGGCTTTTTTCCTATTTAGTAAAAAGGTCATAATTGTTGAAACATTTTTGTGGAAAAAACGTCGTAACCAATAATGGGATAGGAGGAGACGACTTGATTAATAGGAACAAATGTAAACAAGCGAATAGTACTTTTATTTTGCTGCTCTTTATTTTGTCGTCTCTCTTCTTAGGTGCATGTGCTGCAAAGGAACAGCCTAAACAAAAAAATCCTATTAAAACTGAAAGAACTAAAGTAGCGGCAGCATCCCTTAGTGCCGAATGGAAATTGCCCATATCAATTCCCGCCGGTCAGGGTGAGTTTTATAAGGTTGCTGGCTGGTATAACGACCAACAAATTTTCTATGTAACAAACTTGGACCAAACTTCAAATCTGTTTCTATATAATTTATTAACTGGAAAAAGTAAGTTGATCTATAAAACGGAGAATCCGATTGTTAATGTACAAATAAGCCCATCCAAGAAATATCTTTTAATTCATTCGTCACCGTCCTCTTATCAGGGACTGGTAACCATCATTGATAGTAAAGGGACTGAACGATTAAAAAAGACTTTTCCATCGTACGATTTAGGTTTTGAGTGGAATCCATATAATGAGACACAGGTTATCGTCACAAAATTCGCAGAAGACTGGAGCTTTCAATTATATTTACTAGACTTTAATAGTGCTAGTACAACTGAACTAAAGCTCCCGCAGCCATTTATAAAATGGATAAAGAAGGATGAAGTGGCATACCTAAATTGGGACCTGAATAGTCCATCGTTAGTTGCGCCGTTAATAGTGAAAAAATTAGGAAGTGAAGTGGACAAGACTGTCTTTTCGAAGATTATTCAATTTGATGCTTATCAAGATCTGCTCATGACGGTAGCTGTAAAAGAAGGGGAACCGTCAATGGCGGATTATTCATTCTTTGACAAAGAGCAAAAAAAACTATTTAGCTTTTCCGTACCTCAGTTATCAAAGTTTTCAGATTGGCTCGTCCCTTTTTATGATTATAGCGAACGAAAAAAGCAATTTATCACCCTTAGACCGCTCACGAGTGGGGAGGCAGATACATATACAGAGGGGTTCCAACTTATTCGTTATGATCTAAAGAAGGGCAGCGGTGAATTGATTCTGAGTGGCTTGGAAAATGTTCCTATTTCCGTTTCACCATCTGGGGATACAGCGCTATTAGGGAATAGTTATGAAAAATTAATTGATTTAAACAAAAAGAAAAGCTTCGACTTAATAAAGGAATGACAAACAAAGGGTCATTCTTTTTTCCTTTGTTAACAGTTATGGTAAAATCACAAAGGGATATAAAAATGCTAAAGTGATGGTGATAATCTAATGGCAATTGTAGATGTAACAGTAATTCCTATTGGCACTGAAACGCCAAGTGTAAGCAAGTACGTAGCCAGCATTCAAAAGATTTTAAGGAACTATGAAGCAGAAGAGAAAATTAAGTTCCAATTAACACCGATGAATACGATTATTGAAGGAGAGCTGCCGATTCTTTTTGAAGTCATTCAGGCAATGCATGAGGTTCCCTTCTCTGAGGGGATTAAACGGGTGGCGACATCCATTCGAATTGACGACCGTAGAGATGTGAAACGAACCATGGAATATAAGGTTGAACGGGTTAACAGCCTTGTGAATGAGAACGAGAATGGATAAGAAATGAAAAAAGACTGTCAGAGGACAGTCTTTTGTTTGTTCATATTAGTGAGATCCAGTTGGAAACCCGGATTCAATGATCGTCATGACCGTAAACCAGCCGAAAACTAGAAATGAAGCTACACCCCAAAAAGCAGCCAAGAAGTTTTTATTTTTCAGTGAGCTATAACCGCCGAAGGCTGCAAGGATTGTTACAAGAGCAAAAATAATAACTAAACCCATTTTTTATTCCCCCTTTTTCGTAAAAGCGATTTCCAAAAATTATGTAACTTTATTATATACATTCGTTTCCTATTTTATATTTTTTTCTTGAATTTGTCGAGCGCAAAAATACAGCACGGATAATTGAGCGGCTTTCTCTCCTATGTTCTATAGTGTAAAATAAACCTGATATATTTATGTATGGGAGGAACAATTTTATGAAATGGCAGCAAATCCCGTTAGGACCCCTGCAAACGAATTGCTATATTGTTGAAAATCCTGATAAAACTTGCTTAATCATTGACCCAGGTGAAGAAGGGAAAAAATTGATTAACTTGTTGAATCAAAGAAAACTAAAGCCAATTGCAATCCTTTTAACTCATGCTCATTTTGATCATATTGGTGCTGTAGATGTCATTAGGGACACCTATATAGTTCCCGTTTACGTCCACAAACAGGAAGAAAAATGGCTTGAAGACCCTAGGTTAAATGGCTCGCAATTATTTATGGAAATTGAACCAATCATAGCTAAACCAGCAGATCATATTATACATAATGAGGGGAACATGAAAATAGGTGAATTTACTTTTCAGGTTTTCCATACGCCAGGACATTCACCTGGCAGTGTTTCTTATTATTTCAAGGAAAATGATGTGGTTATCTCTGGTGATGCTTTATTCCAGGGGGGAATCGGCCGTACTGATTTACCTGGGGGGAATTCAGGACAGCTTTTGAAAAGTATCCATGACAAGCTGCTAAGTTTGCCGGAGGAAACGTACGTCCTGTCAGGCCATGGTCCGGTCACAACCGTTGGGGAGGAAATGGACAGCAACCCATTTTTAAATGGTTTTTAGAATAATAAAAAGGACCCTGACTCAAAAGGTGGTTGATGCATATTTTTGCACACTTTACTGATTGGAGCGGAAGGCGCCAAGACTCCTGCGGGAGTACGGGGCAGGGGAGACCCCGCAGGAGCGAAGCGATGAGGAGGCTCCCCGTACCGCCCGCGAACCGCTCGCGCCTGGAGCGGAAATCAACAGACTAGTTTAATGTATAAAAAGAAGGTGCTCCAAAAGTTATACTTTTGGGACACCTTCTTTTCTAGGGATGTTCTTTTTCATCTAATAAAGGGGATAGGGACTCTCTTATATTAAAAATATAATAATGTTTATACTATCTCAGAGATGCTAACTTAAAGGGAGTTATTATGATTACCTATTTAAAAGACATAATTGCAAATTCACCTAAAAGGCTGATCACTTATGCTGACTATATTTCAGCCGTCCTTTATCATCCGGAATTTGGCTATTATATGAAAGATAAACCTAAAATCGGAAAACAAGGGGATTTTATTACTACGAGTAATATTTCGGATGTGTACGGCAGACTGATGGCAAAATGGTTTTCTTATATTTGTGAAAAAACTGAATTACCTCCAGTGTTTTGTGAAGTTGGAGCGGGAACAGGCCGTTTTGCCAATGCCTTTTTACAAGAGTGGCATAAATCCATTGGAACATCCCTTACCTATATAATAGTGGAGAGTAGTCCTTACCATCGCAAGGAGCAGCGTGAATTACTTCAACCCTACTCTACCCTTGTTCAAGTGGAGAGCCTCGAGATGATTGACCCCTTTTCAGGCATGGTTTTTTCCAATGAACTTTTTGATGCTCTTCCGGTTCACGTTATTGAAAAAATAAACGGTGAATTTGTGGAAGTGATGGTGGGGATGTCCGATGATGGACAGCTGTTTGAACAAAGAGAGGCCTTAACCAATCAAGCTATCCTTTCATTTCTTGCCGACAGTCATCTGATAATAAAAGAAAAACAACGGATTGAGATTCCCTTAGCAATGGAGACAATGCTTGAGGATATTTCAAAGGTTTTAAGAGAAGGTTTTGTTGTCACTGCGGATTACGGCTATTCCAATGAGGAGTGGGCCAATCCCCACCGTAAACAGGGGAGTTTAAGAGGATACCACCAACATATGATGATAGACAATGTCTTGAAGCATCCAGGGGAAATGGACATAACCACCCACATCCATTTTGATCATCTTGTTCAAAAAGGGATGAAGCAACAGCTGGAGTTGCTAACCAAACTAAGGCAGGATGAATTTCTGTTAAAGGCCGGTATTTTGAAGGAGTTAGAAGAGCATTATGATCCAAATCCCTTTTCAGAGGTGAGCAGAAGAAATCGTGCGATTCGCAGTTTAATTTTACCTTCAGGGATGAGCACTTACTTTCATATCATAATCCAACAAAAAGGTCTTCATTTAAGGGAAGAGGATCTTTTTATGAAATAAAAAAACACCGGAGCTCCGGTGTTTTTTTTTGCGGCGTAAGAATACCATTCGATAGGTACGCCCTTATTACTCTCCTCCGCCTAGCGGCATCATGAACGTTGTCCAATAAGTAAAGCCAACGAAGAAGATAGTTAAATATGCTCCGAATACATACATATACATACGTTCGGAAAGCTTTAGGTAGCTAAGCAGAACAAAAAATCCTGTTTGAGCCAAGAATAGCATTGCTGTTCTATCCAAATCACCTAGATAGAGAAATACGGTAAAAATACCAGTCCAAAAACCACAAACTCTGAACATGCGATCCATATGTATACCCCCTTTTAACGTGCGATACCATCAATACAATATTATAAAGTAAAAGGAGGCATAATGTAAACATCGGACTCGAATTAGTTTGTCACGAGTACTTGATAAGAGCATGTCTCACAGCCTGAGATCATGTTTTCCTTTTCGATTAATTCAACTGATTCAAATAGAGCTTCAAACATTCCCTTTAAAAATTCATGGTGCATATTGCAAACCGTTTCAGTGTGTTCCTCAGCAAGTTCTTTAAATGGACAATTGAAGATTTGGAAGTAAATTTTTGATTGGTCACCGTCGGCTTCAAACTCTGGATAAAATCCTGCCAGAGTGGCTGCACTTTTTAAAATCGTCAGTTTTTGATCAAATGTTAAATCTTCACCTAATGCCTTCTTTGCCATTTCTTGTTCAATTACTTCTATTCCAAATCGTTTACCCGTCATAAACAATGCTTCTTTACCAGCTTCACCTAGCGATATCATCGTCTGGATGGCTACTTTTGATAAAAGCATGTAGTCACGGTATGGGAAATGCAGCTGGATAACATCATCGGATAAACGGTATAGTCTGCTTGGTCTGCCGCCTTTTCCTGTTTTCTTTGTTTCGGAGGCTAACATATTAACATCTTCTAGCTTTGATAAATGTAATCGTGCTACATTTGGATGAATATTGAAATTTTCAGCAACCTCTTGAACTGTTACTTCTTGATGGCGTTTGGTAATGTATTGATAAATGTAGTAACGTGTTGGATCTGACAAAACGTTTGTTATTTTTAATGTTTGTTCCATCACTGTTCACCTCGAACCCCCATAATTTATTCCATTATAATACAGCCCCAAAAAAAGGGAATGAAGTTAACAATGTTAACACTATATGTTTAGAAAATGTTCACAATTCCTGACTTTTTATTGTAACAATATTATATAAAGTTTCTAATTTATAGAATTTTTTTCTTTTGTCAATAAAGTTTTTTGGTTTATTGACAAAAAAAATAGCGGTATCTAACACCGCTATTTAAATCTTCGCTTTTTCTTAACTTCAGAATAAAGGATATACGGGAGGATGCCAAACCAACGGTACATGAAATCCGCTTTCGTTTGTTTCTTCTCAATTCGGATGCGTTTCCGTTCGTCTTTAGGCTGGTCAACATATTTAACGATCGTCTGCGTCATATATTTAACATAATCATTTGTTTTCATGGACACACCTGCCTTTGTACACCTACATTATGTCCATTTTTTAATAGTTCATACTGCTAATCGAATTCTACCCATTTAATCATCGTTTTTGAACGCGTATCAAAGTACCCATAACCCACTATAGGTTCACGTTCATGAAGAACAAGCGTAAAATCCGCTATCTGTATATAGGCTGAAGGAGTCTCCGCACGATAAGCCATTGTTCCATTCAGATAGATAAGTGTTCCTTTAGCAGGCATTGTACCGCGAGTTTGGTATAACGATTCCACTTTTTTGACAGAAGATAGAAAGTAATATTCTTGCATCTGGATTTCCTTTGTTTCAACTGCCATTTTCCGTTCTGAAAGTAACTGCTCAATATGCATGGAGAAAAACAGTAGGAAAAGAAGTAGAGTGCATAATGTTAAGGGATAGGTAAACCCATGTTCACTGTTTTTCATGCATTTGTATTCCATTTTAGAAAGGAAAAGGCCATAACTGAATACTCCTTTCCCCATACATCCACAACCGTTATTTTTACTGCATTATTCACGATTGAAAATGAATATTGTGAAACATTTTGGAGAATAATCTCATGTCCGGTTGAATTTACCCTTCGTCTTAGGTTAGATCCATACTTTTCATATAGAATTGTTTCTGACCCTTTAGTTAGTATCAAACGTCCAGACATCACTTCAGCATGTGACACGGTGCTAATTTCTTTCGTGATTTGACTGCGAAAAACTTCCCATTCCATTCCCTGTAATTCCATTTGCATGCTTTTTTCGTTTAGGATGATATGAAAAATAGGGGCCATAAAGAAAACGATTGTCGAAAAAATCGAAAAAGCAATTAAGACCTCAATTAAGGTAAAAGCATTTTTATTCGAGGATGCCGCAAATATAGGTTTCTGGATAAACTGAATTCTTTTCAACTTTTACACATACCTCCTTTTGACCAGACTGATTAGGATTCTCCCAAATAATGCGGTATTCAATATTATTTTCCTGGATGGTGTAATTGGAAAATGTCCGGCCGTCAATGACTTTTGCCATTAGTTCCTCATACATAATCCTTTGAGCCGTTTTCTCAATCTCTAGTTTTTTTGTTTGTTCTCTTAACTCCATTAATAAGGGAAGTAAGAAAAGACAAATCATTAACATTGTCGAAAGGGACAGCAGTAATTCCAGCAGGAAATAACCCCTATTGCTCCGTAACATAAAATCGTCCTTTCCCAATCAAAAAGGTCATCCGATATTCGTTTTCTTTAGTCTTGATAAAGAATGAGCCAAATTTATTGATATTACCGTTAGGCAGGAAAGTAAAAGAAAGGGGAATTGACCCTTCGCTAAGGGAAATATTGGTGGAGAAAGATCTCTCAATTATAGGCGGGAAGCGTCCTTGTATAGACAAATTATATTTGTGTTTACTAGGCAAAATAATAATAGTTACTTCCTCTTGGTGAGCAATAGCAAATTGCTGCCCGTAAAGGAGATCAGCGCGGAGCTGCGTAATAAAAGCCTCATCTTCTAATACAGATTGTTGGGGCTGCAGGGAAAAGGCGGTAATGAAGGATATAATCATAAAAATCGAAAGCACCAGTAACGACTCAACCAAAGTAAAGCCTTTTTGATTTCTGGTCATTATCGTTATTAATCTGCTTTTGGAACAGCGGTGACCTTACCTTCCGAATCGATTGCAACTTCTTGACCGTTGGGACAGCCCTTGACATCGTTTAAATAGCCTGCAGATTGTAATTCAGCCATTGTTGGGACTTTATTTTTCTCCATTTGATAGGCTTGAACCTGTGCTTGAACCATTTTTACGTAAGCTTCACAGCCTTTATTGTTGATATTAGAATTATGCTTGGTAACGTTAGGAATGGTAATCAAAAGCAAAACAGAAATTATCAACATGACAATCATCATTTCAATTAATGTAAACCCGTTTTCTTTTTTCATCATTTTTAAGTTCCTCCATTTTTTTATAAGGTAAGAAAGTATGTTTTCGACTTAGAGAATTGTCCAGCTCCAGCGCCTAGCCCCTCGAGGTCATAAGTCAAGCCGTCCAAAAGGTTAAAAAGCAACCTTTCGGCCTGCTCGTCTTATGCTTGTCGGGGCTGAACAAGGCGCTTGCGCTTTTCTTATATGCCATCAAGCAGATGGAACATTGGTAAAAGGATCGCTAAATACATTGATACAACTAAACAGCCAATAAATATATAAAGAATAGGCTGGATGGTCTTTAGGCTTTTTTCAATCCTCTCCTCCATGGTTGTCACGCAATGCCTGCTGAAAAACAGTAATTCTTGCTCTAATTTTCCATTTTCTTGACCATGTTTAATAATCATCGGAAATTCCTTCTCGAAAAAGAGGAAGGAGGCTATAATCGTATCCAATTTTTCCCCGGTTACTAGTTTGATTTTTATGTCTTCAGCTATTTGGCTGTAAAAAGGCTGTCTGTGATTCTTTTCAAAAAGGGAAAGTGCCTCTGAGACAGAAATGCCTCCGGATAATAGGAAACTTAATTGAATGGAAAAGTAGTGTGTGAACAACAATTTGAGGATTTTACCCAGAATAGGAATGCGAACAAGCAGGACCCTTTGCTTGAGGATTGGGAGTTTTCGAAATACAAAAAAATAATAAATAGTTGTCAGACCGAGGGTGGTAAGCACCATGCAAATGGCGGTTGGGAAATAATCATCAAAAGCATAGAGAACCTTCGTGAAAAAATTCTCCTTAAGTCCGAGTGAAGCAAACAGCGTGGTAAATCGTGGCAGTAAGGTGTTCTCGATGAAAACAAATAAAAACCCGGTAATAAACATCAATAACAATGGATATTGCAGTAATTTTAAAAGCTTTTGCATATCCTTATCTTTTAATAGAGCGAGTTCACTCCCTTCCAAAAGTGCTTCAGCAAAACTGCCATGCTGTTCAGCAAAGTAGACATAACCGACCAAGTCTTTGTGAAAGCCAAGGCTGTTCAATACGGCATGAAAGGGTGAGCCTTGCTTTAACTCTACTAAACATCCATTTAACTCCTCCTTTCGATTGGCTGGTAATTGTAATGCTATGGATTCAATTGCTTCTGCAATTGGATACCCGCGTAAAAGTAAATCTCCTGTTCTTCTTAAGAAATGGGCTTGTTCGTTTACAGTCCATTTATGACGGCTCATCTTCATACACCAGCCGTTCATATTCGGTTTCTTGAATATAGCCGAGAGCAATGCCCTTGTTAATAACTTCTTTTAATGTGCGGTATTTTGTGTTAGTCATTTCACCTTTGGCTGCCTTCATTACATTGTTTAAGCTCCGGCCGGATAAGAGTTCAAAAACGCTTGCTCTTTTCCAGCTGCCATAGGAATAACACAACGGCGAACACTCTCCTTCACAATAAGGGCAGGTAAGTTCTACTAATCTCTGAGCTGTAACAGCAATTAGTGTTTGCTCAACTTCTAGCCAGTTCACGCCAAATTCACGGAGACGGAAAACCGCACCTTTTGCATCTCGAGTATGCATTGTAGAAAGGACTAGATGCCCAGTGAGGGAGGCTCTAACAGCGATTTTGGCTGTTTCTGCATCCCTGATTTCACCAACCATAATAATATCGGGGTCATGGCGGAGAATCGCTTTTAAACCGGCTGCATAGGTTACACCAGCTTTTTCGTTTACTTGAACTTGCAGGACGGAGTCATAGTTTTTTTCGATAGGGTCTTCAAGAGTAATAACATTACGATGAAAGAGGTGAGCAGTCTCATTTAACAGAGAATAGAGGGTAGTTGTTTTTCCTGACCCAGTTGGACCTGTAAAAATAATTAATCCATGTGCATGTTTTAGCAGGGCTAACAGCTTTCTTGTCATAGATGGGAATAATGAAAGTCGGTGGAAGGGGATCTGCTCTTGTTGTGGTAAAAGCCGGATGACAAGGCTCTCTCTGTTGTTTGAAGGGAGTGTGGAAAGCCTAAGGCCCATTAAATGCCCGTCTACTTCACAAAAAACGGCTCCACTTTGAGGACGTCTTCTTTCTCCGATGTCCATATTCGCAGTGAATTTAAAATGTGAAATTAATCTGTCGCATTCATCTTTGGGGAGAGACAATCTGGGAATGAGTTTGTTGGTTAAACGGATTTGAACAAGTGTGTCGTTCTTTCGAGGAATAATGTGAATATCAGTTGCTTGATTTCGAACAGCATCTTTAATGATTCGATTGGCTAGTATTTCAATCGAGCTGACAATTGGGACCACCACCTTTTACTTTTTCAATAATGATAATTCGACAAGGTTCATGCTTATCCTTCTTTATTTTTAAAAAAATATAAAAATTTTAGAGGTCATTACAGTGACAGGCACCATGTGAAAATTTCACATGGTGCCTGTCACTGTAAACTACTTAAACATTGTAATAAAGTATTCTTATATAGCCTTTTCGGTTAAGTAAAAGAGTCCGCCGTTGATGAAGGAGATGTTGATTTTTGGTTCATACTGTTCTTGCAGTGCGGTTTTTTCGGTTTCATAGTTCTCATTTGCTTCTTCTTCATCTTCATAAAAATGATTTAGTAACCGCAAGTCCTGTTCCCAGCGTTGCCGTGCCGCTTCGGCCCAAGAATGGTCCTCCTCTGAGATAACGTTCCTTAAATAATTTTCAACTCGAATCATCCCGCTTTTTGGTCTAACCAACGGCGATAATGTAAAAGAGTAATCCGGGATTTTTGGGGTGAGAGATATTTCTTGTAAACGGTCATGAAAATCTTCGACCATTTGACCGTTTATAAGCTGCAGGCCGATCGACTTAAAAATATCCCGCTTTCGGTCACATTGATAAGAGATCTTTACATTCATACACAGCCATGGAAACAATGCCGTCTGGTTTTGAACGTGCTGGTGATTTTCATATAACCGAATATAACTGGCTAACTTTTTGGTTGAAGCAAAGATTTGATGAAGCCGGGGCGAACCAAAATGGATAATTTCTCCCTTCATATTTTCCGGAGCTTTTTTTTGATCGGTGATAATGGTTAAACTCATTGGATTTGGGATGCCGCCTGTTTTTTCGAGATAATGCCAGTAAAACGGTCGGTTCATCAATTCTTTATCAAGTTCAATCGTTAACTGAACGATTAAATATCCCGGTTTATTTTCAACAATGGGGCAATCGTTTGCCTGAAAATACTTGAGAAGAAAATCATGAATTTCCTGCTGCTGCATGTGACTCACCCTCCTTCATTGATTGCGCAAATTCAATCATAGATGATAAATTCTCCATCTTAATTCGCATTTCACCTTCAGAACTTGATTGACCAAAAATATCAATAAGATGGTCTTCAATATTGCCAAATTCCAGTTTTGTTAAAATATCATCTAATTCACCGATGACCTTTTCAAAAAGGTGGATTTTTTCATAAAGCAGCTTCAGAATATGTTCTTCAACTGTGCCCTTGATTGCAAAATTATAAATCATGACATCCTTTTCCTGGCCAAGACGGTGGATCCGTCCAATCCGCTGTTCAAGCCGCATTGGATTCCAGGGTAAATCAAAATTAATAATGTGGTTGCAGAACTGTAGATTGATCCCTTCTCCTCCAGCCTCAGTAGCAATTAGGACTTGTGCATGTTTCTGGAACAATTCCCGCATCCAGTCTTTCTTGCCGCGTTTGAAACCACCACGGAAAGGAACCGAGCTGATTCCGTGCTGCTTTAAATACCATTGCAAATACATCTGAGTTGCACGATATTCAGTAAAAATGATCACCTTATCATTTACCTTCTGGATTATTTCAAGCGCTTTTTCTGCCTTTGAATTTTGCTGGACAGCCTCAACCTTTTTAATTAAAAATTGGATTTGGTCCTCAAAAGCAGGTGTTGGATCCTCTTTCTTTTGCAGCATGTTTTTTAGCGTATAGAAAACAGCCTCACGGCTTGAACAAGCCTCACGCTGTAAGGTCATCACCGAAAAAGCACTTGTTTGAGCCCAATCCCCTTCATTTTTGAGAACCGATATAGAATCATAAAGATCCTTCTCAGCAGGGGAGAATTCAATCGGAATGGTTTCAACCTGTCTTTTTGTCCATTCGATACCAGTGTCGGCACGGCGATTCCGAATCATGACCTTGTTCACTAATTCTTTTAAATGCTCATCATCATTTAACGAACGGGCATCCCGTTTATATTTTTCATAAAAGGCGGTTTCACTGCCCAGGTGCCCAGGCTTTAGAAGGGAAACAAGATTAAAGATTTCTTCGATTCGGTTTTGGATAGGTGTGGCCGTTAATAACAAACAAAATTTCTTTTTAAGGTTTTGGACAAATTCGTAGTTTTTCGTTTTGTTATTTTTTAGTTTATGGGCCTCATCAATGATAATGAGGTCATAGTCCTGCTTGTAAATAATGTCCCGGTGAGGATCTCGTTTGGCCGTATCAATCGAAGAAACCACGACGTCGCATTGTTCCCAGACATAGCTTTTCCTTTGCGTAATAGCGGGAATAAAAAATTTGCTATTGAGCTCAATGGCCCATTGGGTAACCAAAGAAGCCGGGACCAGTATTAACACCTTTTTTACTAAGCCGCGGATCATATATTCTTTTAGAATTAATCCTGCTTCAATTGTTTTTCCTAGTCCTACTTCATCAGCAAGAATGGCTTTACCATTCATGTTTTCAATCACCTGTTTTGCTGTTTCAAGCTGATGTGGCAGAGGTGTTAAATTAGGAAGATGATTTGGAGCTTGCAAGCCTTCAAACTCAGGGATAACCAAATGCTTTTCCACATCGATTGCTAGTTTAAAAAGCTCCCAATTGCCCCACGGACCATCGTTGTCTATTCTATGTAAAAAATCATCCTGCCAAGAGGAATCAAATTCAATTTCAACTGACATCATTACAGCTCCTTTTCATACAGTGTTGTGTCACGTCTTTTTGCCAATCAAAAGGGATAATGGTGTTTTAATTTTCTATAAATTTATTGCCCAATGTTATAGTTTAATGATAGGATGATAATAGCTTAGAATGTTTTAAATATTTTAATAAAGTAATTTATTTTTTAAGTATAATTAGTATTACCAAATAAAAAATTATTATAATGCGGATGACAGCAAGGGGAGAGACTACGGGACGTAGCGCCGAAGGAGCAAGCAGAAATGTGAATCTCTCAGGCAAAAGAACTCTTGTTCGACGCAGCTCTGGAGAGCGCTGCAATATTAGCAGCCACCCACGGGGAAAACCGCTTTAGGTAAACTTTCTGGTGCAAGGACAGAGACCTTCTTATATTCATAGGGAGGTCTCTGTCCTTTTTTATGTTAAAAAACCTGGTTCATAAATAAGGGGGATTAATGGATGACTGAATTACAACGTACTCCGCTGTTTGAAGTGTATAAAGAATACGGAGGGAAGACCATCGATTTTGGAGGGTGGGAACTGCCGGTCCAATTTTCCAGCATTAAGGAAGAACATGAAGCGGTCCGTACTAAAGCAGGTCTGTTTGATGTCTCTCATATGGGTGAAGTAGAAGTTAAAGGGAAAGATAGTTTACCATTTTTACAAAAAATGATGACTAATGATATTTCAAAAATTAAAAATGGCGGTGCTCAATACACGGCGATGTGTTATGAAAATGGCGGAACCGTCGATGATTTACTTATTTATAAAATGGAGGACGATCATTATTTACTGGTCGTTAATGCTTCCAATATTGAAAAGGACTATAAATGGCTTATGGACCATCTAGAAGGAGAGGTCATCCTTGATAACTTATCCGACAAGACAGCCCAGCTTGCCCTTCAAGGACCGCTTGCCGAAAAAGTTCTGCAAAAGCTCGCTGGACATACAGACTTAAGTCAAATTGGCTTCTTCAAATTTCAGCAAGAGGTCATTTTAAACGATAAAAAGGCACTGGTATCCAGAACAGGATATACCGGTGAAGACGGATTTGAGGTTTACTGTGATGCTGTCGATGCTGTTGACCTTTGGAATGCCATTCTAAAGGCAGGAGAACAAGACGGAGTTCTTCCATGCGGATTAGGGGCACGTGATACCCTGCGTTTTGAATCTGTCCTAGCACTCTATGGACAAGAGCTATCCCCCGAAATTACTCCCTTAGAAGCGGGAATTGCTTTTGCTGTGAAGTTAAATAAGGAAGCTGACTTCATCGGGAAGGAAGCGTTAAAAAAGCAGAAGGAGACTGGTATAACTAGGAAATTAATCGGGATCGAGATGATTGACCGTGGCATTCCACGCCATGGATACCCTGTTTATAAAGGCGAAGAACGTATCGGTGAAGTAACTACAGGAACACAGTCGCCAACTTTGAAGCGAAATATTGGTCTTGCGCTTATTAAAACCGAATATGCCGATTTAGAATCCAAGGTTGAAGTTGAAATTCGCGGCAAACGATTAAAAGCATCAGTTGTTCCAACACCTTTTTATAAAAGAGAAAAGTAAAAACACGAGGGGAGCAAGGATATGAAACACCGCTATTTACCGATGACTGAACAAGATAAGAAGGCAATGCTCGAAACGATTGGCGTTTCTTCAATAGATGAACTGTTTAGCGATATCCCTGAAAAAGTAAGATTTAAGGGTGAGTATAACATTAAAGCGGCAAAGTCTGAGACTGCACTTATGAAAGAACTATTTAAATTAGCAGACCAAAATGCTGACCTCAAACGGAATGTGTCGTTTTTAGGTGCAGGTGTTTATGATCACTATATGCCTGTAATTGTGGACCATGTCATTTCCCGTTCTGAATTTTATACAGCTTATACACCATACCAGCCTGAAATTTCTCAAGGTGAACTTCAAGCTATATTTGAATTTCAAACGATGATTTGTGAGCTAACCGGTATGGATGTTGCCAATTCCTCCATGTATGATGGGGGCACCGCTCTTGCCGAGGCTGCTATGCTTAGTGCAGGTCATACTAAACGGAAAAAAATTGTTGTTTCTGGCGCCGTTCACCCAGAGTATCGCGAGGTTCTGAAAACATATGCAAAAGGACAGTATCTTGAAGTAGTAGAAGCCCCTATTATAGAGGGAGTAACAGATCTTGATTCCTTAAAGAATTTAGTAGACGAGGAAGTTGCAGCGGTCATCGTCCAATACCCAAACTTTTTTGGACGTTTAGAGTCGTTAAAAGAAGTGGAGGAAATTATTCATGCCCATAAAGGGATGTTCGTTGTGAATAGCAATCCCCTCTCATTAGGTGTATTAACACCACCTGGCAAGTTTGGGGCAGATATTGTCATTGGTGATGCACAGCCATTTGGGATTCCAACAGCATTTGGAGGTCCGCACTGCGGCTATTTTGCAGTTACCAGCAAATTAATGAGGAAGGTCCCGGGCCGTCTAGTCGGACAGACTATTGATGACCAAGGACGGCGCGGGTTTGTTTTAACACTTCAAGCTCGTGAACAGCATATCCGCCGTGAAAAGGCGACTTCAAACATTTGCTCAAACCAAGCTCTTAACGCCCTTGCCGCGTCTGTCGCAATGACAGCATTAGGTAAAAAGGGTGTTCGTGAAATGGCAGCAGCAAATCTGCAAAAAGCACATTATGCCAAGAATGCGTTTAAAGAGGCAGGGTTTAAAGTGGCTTATGATGGCTTTTCCTTTAACGAATTTGTTGTAAAATTAAACAAACCGGTTAAAGAAGTCAATCAAGCATTGTTACAAAAAGGAATTATCGGAGGCTATGATTTAGGACGTGACTATTCACAACTGTCTAACCATATGTTGATTGCTGTAACGGAACAAAGAACAAAGGATGAAATTGATACTTTTGTGAAAGAATTGGGGGATTTGCATGCATAACCAAGACCAAGCACTCATTTTTGAACGTAGTACTCCTGGCCGAATCGGTTACAGCCTCCCGGAAATGGATATACCGGAATTAGAGGTGAGCAGCCTGCTTCCAGAAGGGTACCTTCGTGAAGAAGAGCCGGAACTTCCAGAGGTTTCTGAGCTTGATATTATGCGTCACTATACAGCTCTTTCAAAAAGAAATCATGGCTTGGATTCGGGTTTTTACCCACTTGGCTCATGTACAATGAAATATAATCCAAAAATCAATGAAAATGTTGCCAGATTCAATGGCTTCGCACATGTTCATCCACTGCAGGATGAGAGTTCCGTTCAAGGGGCGCTTGCGCTTTTATACGACCTTCAGCAGCATTTAATTGAAATAACAGGTATGGACGAAGTCACCTTACAATCTGCAGCGGGTGCCCACGGCGAATGGACTGGATTAATGCTCATCCGAGCGTACCATGAATCAAATGGTGATACAAAACGGACCAAAGTAATCGTTCCGGATTCTGCCCATGGTACAAATCCTGCTTCAGCAACGATAGCTGGTTTTGAAACTATCACGGTGAAATCAACGGATAAAGGTCTTGTTGATCTCGATGATTTAAGACGTGTTGTTGGTGAGGACACCGCTGCTCTTATGTTAACCAATCCGAATACACTTGGTTTATTTGAAGAACAAATTCTTGAAATGGCTGACATTGTTCATGGTGCAGGAGGAAAACTGTATTATGACGGTGCAAACCTAAACGCTGTTTTATCAAAAGCTAGACCAGGCGATATGGGATTTGACGTTGTCCATTTAAACCTTCATAAAACCTTTACAGGTCCACACGGCGGCGGAGGCCCTGGTTCAGGTCCTGTTGGGGTGAAAGCTGATTTAATGCCGTTCTTGCCAAAACCAATTATTACAAAACAAAGAGATGAATATATACTAGACTACGACCGACCGCAATCGATTGGACGTGTTAAGCCGTTCTACGGAAACTTTGGTATAAATGTTCGGGCCTATACGTATATTCGTTCCATGGGTCCCGATGGATTAAAAGCGGTAACCGAGTATGCAGTCCTAAACGCCAACTACATGATGAGAAGACTTGCAGAATACTATGACCTGCCTTTTGATAAACATTGTAAGCATGAATTTGTGCTAAGCGGTAAACGCCAAAAAAAATTAGGTGTGCGGACACTCGATATTGCCAAACGTCTGCTTGATTTTGGCTATCATCCACCAACGATTTACTTCCCGTTAAATGTGGAAGAATGTATTATGATTGAGCCGACAGAAACAGAATCAAAGGAAACACTTGATTCTTTCATTGAGACTATGATTCAAATTGCCAAAGAGGCCGAAGAAAATCCTGAGATTGTCCAAGAGGCACCGCATACAACGGTTGTCGGCCGACTAGACGAAACACTAGCAGCACGTAAACCCGTTTTAAAATATCAGAAGGCTTAAGTAAACGTAAGGTCAGATTCCTGGAAATCTGACCTTTGTTATGTTTGAAAATAAAATAAGGTCCCGGAAGTGTTCCGGAACCTTGTGTTTTATTATTTTTTTGCTTTTACTTTGCCTGTCCATTTTTTAAATCCGCCTTGAAGCTGAGTTAAATCTTTGTAACCTCTACGATGTAAGAATTGTGCTGCACGTGCACTGCGCATACCGCTTTGGCAGTATAAAAATACCGGCATATCTGGGCGGATTTCTTTCATGCGCATTTTCATTTGTGACATTGGAATATTGCGTGCTCCTAAAATATGGCCGCCTTCAAACTCGTTTGGTTCACGAACATCTATTAGTTGTGCCTTGCGATATCCTGCACGGAATTCTTCTTCTGTTGCCGTTTTAACAATCCTCTTTTGATAGAAATAGTTAAAAAGGGAGTAGATAATAACGGCTAAAATAATAATTAATAAAGAATAGAGTGAATTCAACTTCTTTTGCTCCTTTCAAGCTTTACTGCACTAGTATTTATTATATAAGTCATTCCATTAAAGATAAAGATGTAAAAGAAAAACTTTTTTTAATGCCTAATAAAATTATACCAGAAACATCTCATTTTGAATTCCTATCAGATTTTGGTAGACTAAAATTTGTAATTATTTTAGTTAAATGAGGTTTTAACATGAAAAAAGAAACTTGGCGTTTTATAGATTCCGGTAATGGCTCACCATCCTATAATATGGCTTTGGATGAGGCTTTGCTTGATTGGCATAGTGAAGGTAAGTTTCCTCCGGTCATACGCTTCTATGGCTGGAATCCACCGACCTTGTCAGTTGGCTATTTCCAGAAGGTAGAGAAAGAAATTGATATGGATGCTGTCAAAGAGCATCACTTAGGGTTTGTTAGAAGACCGACAGGCGGTCGAGGTGTTCTCCATGAGCATGAGCTTACTTATAGTGTCATTGTATCTGAAGATCATCCGGAGATGCCTAAGACTGTTACGGAGGCTTATCGTGTAATTTCGGAAGGGATTTTAAAAGGTTTCCATCATTTAGGTCTGGAGGCTTATTTTGCGGTTCCGAAAACAGCTGAAGAAAGAGATGCATTAAAAAACCCCCGCTCTGCTGTTTGTTTTGATGCCCCAAGCTGGTATGAATTAGTGGTTGAAGGCAGAAAAGTGGTAGGCAGTGCACAAACAAGACAAAAAGGCGTTATTCTGCAGCATGGATCGATTCTTCTGGATTTGAATGAGGATAAGTTATTTAGCTTATTTAAATACCCTAATGATCGAGTGAAGGAACGGATGAAAAAGGCGTTTAAGGATAAGGCAGTTGCCATTAACGCCATTAGTCCCCGCAGAATATCACTTGAAGAAGCGAAAGAGGCTTTTTATGAAGGTTTTGCTGAAGGTCTAAATATTGAATTGGAACCCTACCAATTAACCGAAGACGAACTTGCTTATGTTAATAAGATTGCAAAAGAGCGTTATGAAAGTGATGAATGGAATTTTAAAAGGTGAGCTAAGGAGCGGCGCATGCCGCTTTTTCTTTTTGTTATTACTTTTTAAATAAAGAGGCAAGCCTCGAAATTTGTTAAATTATCCTGTTATTTGACGAAATTCGGCTAAAATCTTTTCTTTTCTTTTAATTCTAGTTTTTTTTGAGTTTGACAAATTAATTGTGATTTGCTGGGTATACAATATATAGTAGTGTCGAAAATATTTTCGGTACTATATGTTGATTTATAGGGTGTAACGTGTTAACTTAAATTTATTAAGACAACTAGATATAGCGTTACAACTAGAATCTAGCAGAATATAGTGATTTTTTTAAAAGGAGTTGTTCTCATGTCTGTAGTTTTTAGACAAAAAATGAATATTGATTTTGAAAGGTTGAATGAGGATATCCGCTTATTCCCCCAAGTACACCCGGTTACCCCAGATATGAAAATAACTCATAAAGGTGTATCAAGATTGGTTATGCTCGACCGTTATACCTTTAAAGACACAGCAAAAATTACCCTAACAACTGGCGACTTTGTTGTTTTAACGATTAAAGAGGATCCGAAATTTCCAGCCCGCGGCTTAGGTACGGTCTTGGAGATTGATTGGGAAAAGAAAAAGGCAAAAGTATTGGTTGAAGAGGAATTTAGGGGAGTGCTTGATGATCCTGAGGAATCTTCAACAGGAACGATTATCAGATCTTTAGATGTGATTGAGAAGCCGTTGGAGCTCTTTTATGAGCAAATTGCTAAGCGGAATGCTACTGGTCTTGCAGCGGTTGAAACAACGGAAGAGAAGCGCCTTGAGTGGACAGAGAGGTTTTATCAAGAGTTAGTAAACTTAAACTTTATTCCTGCCGGCCGGGTTCTTTACGGTGCAGGGGCGAATACGGATGTAACGTATTTTAACTGTTATGTCATGCCGTTTGTTGCAGACTCTCGTGAAGGCATCTCCGACCATCGTAAACAGGTTATGGAAATCATGAGCCGAGGCGGCGGTGTTGGAACGAATGGTTCAACGTTACGACCTAGAAATACATTGGCAAGAGGTGTAAATGGAAAATCCTCTGGTTCGGTTTCTTGGCTAGATGATATTGCGAAACTGACTCATCTTGTTGAACAAGGTGGATCAAGACGCGGTGCACAAATGATTATGCTTGCGGACTGGCATCCAGACATTATTGAATTTATTATTTCAAAAATGCAGAATCCTAGAATTCTACGATTCTTAATTGAAAATACAAACGATGAAACGATCAAAAAACATGCGAAAGATAAACTTAAATTTACACCATTAACTCTTCAGGAAACGGCAATGTACCAAGGTATTGTCAACTATAAAAGCATTCCCGGGTTTGGTGGTTTTGATGAAAATATTATTGCACATGCAGAGGAAAAGCTGTTAACTGGCGGGAATTATACCGTTCATAACTCAGAATTCCTAACTGGTGCAAATATTTCAGTGTGTTTAACAAAGGAATTTATGGAAGCTGTTGAAAACGATGGTGAATATGAACTTCGATTCCCTTATGTAGAGCACTATAATGAAGAAGAAATGAAAATTTATAATGAAGAATGGCACAAAGTTGGCGACGTTCGTGAGTGGGAAAAACTTGGACACAAAGTTCGTGTTTATAAGAAAATTAAGGCAAAAGAACTTTGGAATTTAATTAACATTTGCGCTACCTATTCAGCAGAACCAGGTATATTCTTTATTGATAATGCCAACGACATGACAAATGCAAAAGCATATGGACAACAAGTTGTCGCAACAAATCCGTGTGGTAAAGTGGCTTAGTTTGCCTCACGTTAAAAATTGCGGAATTAAGCGGGAACTCTGAGATTGAGAATCCGAACCGAAGGCTGAAGGTAAAAATTCAGTCAGGGGCAACGCATACGAAGTGATCCTGCCACAGGCAGACTATAATCTTCGCACGAGGCCGCAACATTACTTATTGTAATGAAAAGATATGCTGAACTAACGGGAAATCAACCGTTAGAACTAGTGGATAAAAAGCCGCTAGGATAACAAATGGAACAACCACTTGCACCATTTTCAGTCTGTAACCTTGCTGCAGTAAACCTTGCTGAAATGGCAAATAAAGAATCTAAAACAGTCGATTTTGAAAAACTTAAACAAACAGTAGCTACTGGTGTACGAATGCAGGATAACGTTATTAATGCTACACCATACTTCCTTGAAGAAAATAAAAAGCAGGCTCTTGGTGAACGACGCGTAGGTCTTGGAGTCATGGGATTACATGATCTGTTAATCTACTGTGAAACAGAATACGGTTCTCCTGAAGGTAATGAACTAGTGGACCAAGTATTTGAAACAATTGCAACTACAGCGTATAGAACCTCTGTAGAACTTGCAACAGAGAAGGGAAGTTTCCCGTTCTTAACTAGCGAAACACCTGAAGAAACAAATCGCTTAAGACAGGCATTCATTAATACTGGCTTCATGAAAAAAATGCCAGAAGATATTCGTGAATCAATTTTGGAAAAAGGAATCAGAAACTCTCATTTATTGACTGTTGCTCCCACGGGATCCACTGGTACCATGGTAGGAGTTTCCACAGGATTAGAGCCTTATTTCTCATTCTCTTACTTCCGCAGTGGACGTCTTGGCAAATTCATTGAAGTAAAAGCAGATATCGTCCAAGAATATTTAGATCAACACCCTGAAGCAGACCCTAACAATCTGCCTAAATGGTTCGTATCAGCCATGGAGCTTGCACCTGAAGCCCACGCCGATGTACAATGTGTCATTCAGCGCTGGATCGACAGCTCTATTAGTAAAACAGTAAACGCACCTAAGGGTTACAGCGTAGAACAAGTAGAAAAGGTATACGAGCGTCTGTATCGCGGTGGTGCTAAAGGTGGTACTGTTTATGTCGACGGTTCACGTGATTCACAAGTATTAACCCTTAAAGCAGAAGAAAATACAAATGAACAATTATCTATGTTCGAAGAAAAACCACATCAACATGTGGTTCTTGTAGACACAATCAGTGATCTTCGCTCAACAGACGTAACCATCGGTTCAGAGGTCGGTAATACATGTCCGGTCTGCCGCAAAGGAAAAGTTAAAGAAATCGGCGGCTGTAACACATGTACAAACTGTAATGCACAATTAAAATGTGGTTTATAATAATTATTTAGAGGATGGGATATTTTCCATCCTCTTTTTCGTGCTAAATAGATGGAAAAACTTCTCTTCATTATTATTTATTATCTTCCCTCATAACAACTCATACTACTAAAAAACAAACAGAAAAGAGGGAGGAAGTTATGGACCCTTTTATGCCGCAACTCGTCTATATCGAGCCAAACGCATTAGAATATCCCCTTGGCAGGGAATTAAAAGAAAAGTTCACAAAATTAGGTCTCGAGATTCGGGAAACCACTTCACATAATCAAGTCCGAGGAATACCTGGAGATAACGAACTACAGCAATATCGTAACGCCAAATCAACCCTGGTAGTTGGGATAAGAAGGACGTTAAAATTCGATACATCAAAGCCATCTGCAGAGTACGCCATTCCGCTTGCGACCGGATGCATGGGCCACTGTCATTATTGTTACTTGCAGACTACCCTTGGAAGTAAGCCCTACATAAGGACTTATGTTAATTTAGATGAAATCTTTGAGCAGGCACAGAAATATATGGATGAACGAAAACCAGAAATTACCCGCTTTGAAGCAGCTTGTACATCCGACATTGTAGGATTAGACCATCTTACCCATTCATTAAAAAAAGCGATCGAATTCTTTGGACAATCCGAATACGGTCAGCTTCGGTTTGTAACCAAATTTCATCATGTCGACCATCTTCTCGATGCCAAACATAATGGAAAAACAAGATTTAGGTTTAGCGTCAATTCTCGATATGTGATTAAGAACTTTGAACCCGGAACCTCTTCCTTTGAGGACCGATTAAAAGCTGCGAGAAAAGTGGCGAATGCAGGGTATCCATTAGGTTTTATCGTTGCACCTATCTACATGCATGAAGATTGGAAAGCCGGTTATCGTGAATTATTCGAACGGTTAAGTGAGGAGCTAAATGGAGTAGACATTCCAGATCTCACTTTTGAACTAATACAGCATCGTTTTACGAAACCAGCTAAAAACGTAATTGCCAAGCGCTATCCGAAAACAAAGCTTGAAATGAACGAGGAAAAAAGAAAATATAAATGGGGAAGGTATGGTATTGGTAAATATGTCTACCCAACGGAGGAGGCAAAAGACCTTGAAACTACTATCCGAGAATATGTTCAGGAATTCTTCCCAAACGCGGTAGTCCAATATTTCACTTAAATTTTTTACTTGTCCGCCGTACTATATTCTAAACACGCTGACTAAAGATGTAACAAGTTCATCTTTAGGAGTGGCTGCCCATGAAAATAGACGGCGTTTTTTCTGGAGGGGGAATTAAGGGCTTTGCTATCATAGGAGCCTATGAAGAACTTGAAAGCAGAGGGTTTCAATTTGTCAGAGTGGCCGGGACAAGTGCTGGCTCAATTATTGCCGCTTTAATTGCTGCCGGGTATACAAGTAAGGAGATTTATCAATTGGTGGATGAGTTCGATTTGCCTAAAATGCTTGATTCGCGTAAAACGGTCATCCCATTTTCAATTGCTAAATGGCTGCTCGTTTATTGGAAATTAGGCCTATATAAAGGAAATGAACTTGAAAATTGGCTGAAGAAGAAGCTCGAAGCAAAAGGGTTGAGGACATTTTCCGATCTTCCTCCGCAAGCACTTAGAGTAATTACCTCGGATTTATCGAATGGACAAATGATAGTATTACCCGATGACTTAGAAAAGTTCGGGATAAACCCTGGAACTTTTCCGATTGCCAAAGCTATTCGGATGAGCTGCAGTATTCCCTACTTTTTTGAACCAGTAAAATTACGGTCAATAGATGGAGTCAACGTGTTAGTGGATGGGGGAGTACTTAGTAATTTCCCGATGTGGCTATTTGATAAAGAAAATGTAAAAAAAGTCAGGCCTGTTCTAGGAATTAAGTTGAGCCCAAGCGAATATGAACATGAAAAACATCAAATAAAAAATGGCATTCAATTATTCAGTGCCTTATTCGAAACAATGAAAGACGCTCATGATCAAAGGTATATTTCAAAAAAACATGTCGATAATATTATTTTTATTAAAGCAGAAGGTGTTTCACTAACCGAATTTAACCTTTCAAATGAAAAGAAACAGAAGTTATTTGAGATTGGCAGGGAGCATGCAAAGAAGTTTTTGAATCATTGGAGTTATTAATTGTTATTATGAGAACTGCTTGCTCCAGCGCTTAGGGGCTTCCGTTTTCCTAAAAAAAAATCGAGTGTCTAAAAAGACGCTCGATTTTTCTTTTTACCCTTTTTGCCGTCGATAACGGTCAAATGAGCAGGAGATTTCTTTTTTGTTTTGGTGCTTTTCTTTAATGATGTTAAAGTTCCTAGAGAGGAGGTTCTGGCAGTAGAATCTCCACTCTTTTGCTGTAATCGTTTTTTAGATTTTTTAGCTGCCTTAAGAAATGCCCGCTGCTCTTTTTTCTGAGGGCTCGAATTTGAAAACCTGCGAAAAAGGAAATAAATGACTAAACCGATCAATGCTACGACAGCTATTCCCTGAATGAAACCGGCAGGATTTGCTGTAAATGAACTGACAAGTCCAAGTAATGCAAGAATAATAAGTACCCCAACCAATAATCGTTGATGTCCGATTTTTCAAGAAAGCCACCTCCCTATGAGCATCTTAAGCATTTTTTTATTCTTTTAAACACATAGGTAAAAAGATTTAGACAATTTCTTCATTTTTTGTGTCAAATTCTGTTTCCTGTTCTCTCCTTAATAATTCTTGGAAAGAGAGAATGGCCACTTCTACTTGGTCATTATTTGGTTCTTTTGTTGTTAACAATTGAAGCCAAAGACCAGGCAGACCCAGATACTTTAATACTGGAATATCTCTTAATTTATTGGTTACCTGTAAGACCTCAAATGCAATTCCTAACACTACTGGTATTAAAAGAATACGGTCAACAACCCTCAACCAAAGCGGTGTTGTCGGGACAAGTAAATACACAAAAACTCCGACAATTACTGTAAATAATATGAAACTGCTGCCACATCGATAATGCAGCCGAGAATGTGCCTGCACATTTTCAACTGTTAATTCTACCCCTGCTTCAAAGGTGTTTATTACTTTATGCTCTGCACCATGATATTGAAACACTCTTTTTATAAGGGGGGTTAATGAAACGAAATATATATAGCATAGGAGTAGTAAAAGCTTAAAGAAGCCTTCTACAAGTACTTGAGCAAAATCAGATGGGAAAATAGGTTTCGTTAAGACCGCTAAAAAAACGGGAATTAACGTAAAAGCAAATTTTCCAAATAAAAACGAAATCACTCCTATAACGGCTACCCCTAAGTACATCGACAATTTTGAAACTTCTTTTTCTTTAATCGTTTCGTCATCTTTAGGATCAACATCATATCTTTCAGTTGAAAAGTTCAAATGTTTTGAGCCATTTGCACTTGCTTCAATGATGGCGATAATACCACGGAGAAACGGAATCTTTTTTAAATAAGATAAAGAGGAATTGGCTTTTCGTGGTACATGAAAGTACTCTACAGAACGATCTTTCCTGCGGATAGCGGTAACATAATGATGTTTCCCGCCAAACATTACACCTTCGACGACTGCTTGGCCGCCATATACCGGTTTTTGAGAATTAGACATGGTTTAAACACCAACCTATCAACATAGTTGCACAATAGCAGAAATGATAAATCTGTATGTACTTAATTTTATTCTACTAGAAAAGTGAAAAAACCTCTAGGATGACATAATATTTCCATATAAAAACAGAAAAAATTTTTTCTATGTAAGGATTAATTTTCTAAGGGCATAATAATGATGGAATTTAATAAGACCTACATAAAATGAACATGGTTAAAATAAAGAATGGAGGTTGTCAATATGACAAACGAACAGCACATCAATAATTATCCAAAACCAATGTCATTTTTAATGATGGTATTTTGGACTGGTTTATTTGGAGGTTTTTTTTGGGGTGTCATAGGGTACATTGCTTATTTTTTTAATTTTACAGAAGTTAGCCCCAATGTCATACTAGAACCATGGGCTCTGGGTGATTGGAAGTACGGCTGGCTTGGTAAAGCAATTTCTTTGATATTTCTGATAATGGTTTCAATTATAATGGCTTTCGTTTATTATGCTGTCCTAAGAAAACTAAAGGGTATATGGTTTGGGATGGGATTTGGTATTGTTTTATTTTTATTGGTCTTTTTTGTTCTTAACCCCATTTTCCCAGGAATTAAACCATTTATGAAGTTAGGCAGGGATACCATTATTACTTCTATTTGTTTATATATGTTATATGGAACGTTTATTGGTTATTCCATTAATTATGAATATGAAATTAATAAAGTACAAGACAAAGAGGCATCAACCTAAGTTCTAAATAGTCGAATCATTAAAGGTTATGATAAAATATCTTTATCTACAACCATGAGAGGGGAAATGGAGATACAATGGAAAAATTAGAGAAGTTAAGAGCAGCATTTTCTGAAAAAGGCATTGATGGTATTCTGATTACCAGCCCTTATAATCGCCGTTACATATCAAATTTTACCGGATCAGCAGGTGTTGTCTTAATTAGTGCGGAGAAAGCTCTGTTCATTACAGACTTCCGTTACATTGAACAAGCTAGTGAACAATGCCAAGGCTTTGAAATCATAAAATACTCTGGTTCTATCCCGGAAGAAATTGCCTTACAAGTTAAAAATTTAGGGATTAAAAAACTTGGTTTTGAGGAGGACTTTCTAACATATTCCTCCTTTAAAGTATATGAAAAAGAAATTGATATTGAACTTGTTCCAATTTCCGGAGTAATTGAAAAGTTACGCTTGATAAAGACAGACGCAGAGATTAAGATATTAAAGGTGGCTGCAGATATCGCTGATGCTGCATTTAAACATATTTTGGATTTTATCCGTCCAGGTAAAACCGAATTAGAAGTATCAAATGAGCTTGAGTTTTTTATGAGAAAGGCCGGTGCTACGTCATCTTCTTTTGATACCATCGTTGCTTCGGGTCATCGCTCAGCCCTTCCACACGGTGTTGCAAGTGATAAAGTAATTGAAGCTGGAGATATCGTGACAATGGACTATGGCTGCTATTATAATGGCTATGTTTCTGACATTACCCGGACAGTTGCGGTTGGTGAACCGGATGTGAGACTAAAGGAAATTTATGCAATTGTCCTTGAAGCACAGCTTCGTGGAATGGCTGGATTTAAACCTGGTATTACAGGAAAAGAAGCAGATGCAATTACCAGAGACTACATATCAGAAAAAGGCTATGGTGAATATTTTGGTCACTCGACTGGTCATGGGATTGGACTTGAAGTTCATGAAGGCCCTGGTTTATCAATGAAGTCAGATATTATCTTAGAGCCTGGTATGGTGGTTACTTGTGAACCGGGAATTTACATTCCAGGACTTGGCGGAGTTCGGATTGAAGATGATACTTTGATTACGAACACTCATAATGAAGCTCTAACCCATTCTACAAAGGAACTAATTATATTGTAAGAAATTAGGAGGATTTAAAAATATGATATCTGTTAACGATTTTAAAACAGGTTTAACCATTGAGGTGGATGGTGGTTTATGGCGAGTTCTTGACTTCCAACACGTAAAGCCGGGAAAAGGAGCGGCATTTGTTCGTTCGAAGCTTCGTAACCTAAGAAACGGGGCGATTCAAGAAAAAACCTTCCGTGCAGGTGAAAAGGTAGAAAAGGCTCAGATCGACAATCGTAAAATGCAATATCTATATGCAAGCGGTGATTCTCACGTGTTCATGGATATGGATTCTTATGAACAAGTGGAACTTCCAGCAGCAAACATTGAATATGAATTAAAATTCTTAAAAGAAAATATGGAAGTTCATATCATGATGTTTCAATATGAAACACTAGGTATCGAATTGCCAAACACAGTCGAATTAGAAGTTACCGAAACAGAACCAGGCATTAAAGGTGATACAGCTTCTGGCGGTACAAAACCTGCAACACTTGAAACTGGTCTTATTGTTCAAGTGCCATTCTTCATTAACCAAGGTGATAAACTCATTATTAACACAACAGAAGCAAGTTATGTTTCTCGTGCATAAACTCTAAATAAAAAAGAAGGTGTCCCAAAAGTATAACTTTTAGGGTCACCTTCTTTTTTTAGTCTGTTGATTTCCGCTCCATGCGCTTCGCTTTCCGCGGGCGGAACGGGAAGCCTCCTCGTCGCTTCGCTGAGGGCACTGAAAAACTTACGTTTTTTTAACTTTTCAATTTGAGATAAGATAAAATTACGAGCTAATATAAAAAAAGGTGACATTTCGTCTTAAATTAGATGAAATGTCACCTTTTTCCTTGTCTTCTTTTACACTTTTTCATTTAGGAGCTTTAGAATCCGCTTAAGATTCACTGCGAACATCGCTGTTGCCCCTTGAATTTCCATGCCAAATAGACCCGAGGAATTTGCTATTTTAAACCCGTGTCTGTGTTTAAGTTCGCTATTTTTGGCCTCAATTTTATAGCGAGTTTTTGCTAGTTGTTTGAATCTTTCTGTTTCTTGAAATTCTTCTTGATCTTTATGTTCAGTTGATTTAACTGTTATTGAGTATGTCTTACTTTTTGCTTCTTCTTTATAGCACCCATCACGGAATGCACAACCTTTACATTTCTCAATATCAAAAAAGAACTTGATTCTTGGGTTTTTGTCTTGCCCCTTTCTTTCTTCATATTTTTTCTTAATTGCCATATGCCCTGCCTTACAAACGAACATTCCAGCATCTTTATTAAATTCAAATTCATCTTCTTTTGCCCGTGTTCCATGTGTTATATGTGGATGCAATTTAGAAATAAGTTCAAGTTGATTTTTTTTTGTATAGCTAATATTGTCTTTTTCAGAATAGGCTGTATCACCAATTACTGTATTAATTTCCATTCCTGTTGCTTGGCTTTTTTCAATTAACTCCTGCAGATATTTTCCATCACTTTTTTCTCCCGTTGTCACAACTGCAGCTGTTATTATTCTTTCATCGCTCATTGCAATATGTGTTTTATATCCGAAGAATGAAGAGTCTGCTGTTTTATGTCCTACCCGTGCGTCTGTATCAGTTGAACAATTCATTTGACTCATATGGTCTGTGTAATCTTCTACTACTTCATGTAGGACATTTAATTTTTCATTAACGTTAGGAATTGCAGCTATTAGTGGTTCCGATTCGACAACAGAAATAACTTGACGACAATAATTCAATTCATCTCCAACTTCGTCAGAAGTTGATTTTGGTGGAAATTTCTCCTTCATTGATTCGTCGATTTGATAAACTGCTTTTCTTAGGCTTTTTGACTTCTCTTGCAAAAATTCCTTTGGCGACTTTTGGTTATAACGTGACTGCGTATGTGTGGAGTCCACAATTATTGTTTTACTTTTTATAATTTCCTTTTCAAGTGCTATCTCAACGGTTTTCCCAATAAGCAAATCTAATAAGCCCACATCTTTAAGACGGTGCCTACGAAATTTTGTTAACGAACTTGGATCTATTACCGGGTCTTCTGGTGCCATGTCGAGGAAATATTTAAACGACATATCATATCTGGAACGCTGTACGATATCTACATCTGATAAATCATAAATCGACTTCAGTAATAGATATTTGAACATTCGGATTGGTGGCACCGCATTCCGCCCGTTATCTAGGCAATATTTCGTTTTTAACTCTTCGAGAATGAACGAAAAATCCACTAATTCTTTAATTCGTCGAAGCATATTTTCTTGTGGCACAACAAGATCGTAAATTGCTGTATATGGACTAAGAGTAAAAGATTCTTGATCGGAAATCATCTGGATACCACCCGCAAAATTTTATAATTTTATTATAAAACAAAAAGGCAGTTAAAAGGTCGATAAAGTCTACCTTTCAACTGCTTAAAATGTGAACTTTTTCAGTGCCCTCGCTTCGCTCCTGCGGGGTCTCCCCTGCCCCGTACTCCCGCAGGAGTCTTCGCGCCTTCCGCTCCAATCAACAGAGTGTGCAAAAATTATTCATCAATCACCTTTTGGGTCAGCTTCTTTTTTTCGTTCTTTACACATTTTATCCATAGTTTCTCCTAAGTTTCTGCACACTTTTTTTTTATAGTAAGGGTGTAAAAAAAATGGAGGAGAAGATGAACATGAATATGACACACTACATGGGTTTATTAGCAGACAACCAGCCTTGGAATTTGTTGATTTTTATGGCAGTTCCCGTCATATGTGCAGAAATACTGGCAATTTCAGAAATTGCCATCCTATTTACGAGAAAATTAGACGGCGCCTTGAAAAAAATGAATAGAGTAACGGGTATTTTTGCAGGAATTTACTTTACTGCTATTTTTATTTACTTAATGAAAACAGCATATATTCCACTAACTGTAAATGGTGAATGGAAGGGCTGGATTGACGTTGTGGCGGTTACATTTTACTTGCTCGGTATTATTCCATTCCTGGGAATGGCACTACTTGATCTAGGAATTATTTTTAAAAATAAAACAGAGGAAGAAAAACTTAAAATCCATGCTATCTTTGTTAGTATTTTCCTAATTGTTGCCCATATTGCCATGATTTTCGGAATGATTGATCCTTCCCTAGGGTCAAGCTCCTCAACCGGCCACGATATGATGAATATGTAACACCTAATCGGAGGCTGCTTGGCGGCCTCCTTAGTTATATCTAAAGAATAATATTTACTTTATAAAGAGTAAAAATTTCACTAAATAGTAGAAATTTAGTTCATTTCATCAAACCTCGGTTTGATAAAATGAACTAGTATAAGAATATTTGAAAGGGGTGAATCAATAGATGAAACGAATTACAACTTTCTTCTTCCTTTTCATTCTATTAGCCATTGTAGCAGCAGGATGCAGCTCAAAGCTTGATGACCAAAGTTGGAAGCTTGATAAGAAACATACGCCACTGCCTGATTTTGTTTTAAACTCTTCTGAAAAAGTTCAAGAAACGTATATAATGGCATCCACTTATCCTGAGGTTGTTGCTCAAGTACCATGTTACTGTGGGTGTGTGGCAGATGGGCATAAGAGCAATTTAGATTGCTTTGTTAAGTCTGTTGGTGACAATAACGCTGTTCAACAATGGGATTCACATGGTATATCGTGAGATACGTGTGTCAATATTGCCCGGGAGGCAATAGATATGCATCTGAACGGTAAAAGTCCCCAGAAAATTTATGAATTGATTAGTGAAAAGTACAAAGATCTTGGGGAAGCAACCCCAACACCTCAGCCAAAGTAGGGGTACCCATGAAGAAAATATTATTTGGATTTTATGCTTTGGTTATAATTGGTATTATCGTTTGTATAAGTAATAGTAATATTTTTGGTAAAGAGAATTCACAGGCTGTCACAGCAGGTGAAAGGGTTTACAATAAAAATTGTTTGATCTGTCATGGTGATACTGGAAAAGGTGAAGGGGAAAAGGCTGGAACTGCTTTAAATAATCAAAATTTCCTAAACTCTGTAACTGATAAGAATATATATAATTATATAAAATTTGGAAGAGAAGGAACTGGCATGCCGGCCTATGGACCCAGATTATCTCAGACAGAGTTAAAAAACCTAGTAGCCTATATCCGTAATTGGCAAACGGAAGATATCAGTTTTGATGCGCCAAGAACCATTGACGGGAATTCGGTAAATGGAAAAAAACTGTACAAACTGTATTGCCAGAACTGTCATATGGAAGCAGGTACGGGTATGTTACGAATGGGGACTGCTCTTGCGTCTGCGCAATATTTAAAATTTACAACTGATAAGCAAATATGGATTAGTACTGCATTTGGCCGGGAAGAGACGAGAATGGGACCGTCTTTAAAAGGCCTTGATGGTGTGCGTCAGCTAAAGAAACAGGATATCTCCGATATTGTGAGCTATATCCGATCCTTGGAAGAAAAGAATTAGATTAGAGAGATTTTAAAAAAACCTGTATCCGCTACTGGATGCAGGTTTTTTACCATGTTTAGAGTTTTGAAATCCGACAAATTACACAAATAATCGAGGTAATCTTAATATATGTGAACATTTTGTGGTGGTTTTTTGTCAAAAACTCAAACGTTTGCGCCGTTTAACAAAATGTTCAATAGTGATTCAACTTTATAGGTAGTAGAACGATTATATTTATTTCTAAGAGGACTATAGTGAAAATTGTTTATTGAAGTGATGAGTTTTCCAAGCCAAGGAGGATTAATATGCTTAAAAAAAAGTGGTTGGCAATGTTCGTGATTGCATCATATCTAACTAGTTTTATAAGTTCTAAAACTAGTGCTGCAACGATATTTCCAGCGGAGAAATTTCCATTTAAGGAAATGCAAGTACAAGTTATGCCCGAGTTTGATTACCCTGAAGATTGGGGATCAAGGAATGTGCCATCATTATTAGTAGGCGAGTATGGAACCATTACAAACAAAACCGGCCAAGATTATGATGGAAAAATCGAAATACCCGTTCCTGCTATGGAAAAGGGATTTGCAGCAAATTTAGTTGCAGAGTTTCCAGAGGAAAATAAGCCAGAGGTCCAGCGTCCATATGATGTTGATAAGGAAAAAGGAATCGTATCATGGAAGCCCGCTAAGGCAATCAAGAATAATGAAACCTACCAATTTGTTATTGAATATTACACGAAAACGATTGATGTAAAAGACCAAAAAAGTTTTACATATCAGCTGATTAATAACGCTGAAATTGACCAATTAGATGTCATCTTTTACTCTCCTATGGATGCAAAAAAGATAAAGTTAGATCCAAAAGCAGCTAATAACACCAAGAGTGAGTATGGTGAAGAACTTTATTACTACCAGTATAAGGGTGTAAAAGCAAAAGAAAATCTTAAATACACTTTTTCATACCAGAAGACTGGAACCAAATCCACCATGCAGGCAATTAACAAACAACAGGCATCAACTGACAATAGTGGCAGTACGGCAACAGACCAAGTAAAAAAAGAACCATCAAGCAGTACCACTAAACAACCGCTTATTGGGATTGGCGGCGCTTCTATTATTGGTTTAGCTTTAATCATTGCAGGGATCTTCGTTTATTTAGGGTTAAAGGGTAATGCTCAAAGTGGCCGGCGTTCTGCAGCAAAAGGAACGAAACCAAAACAGCAGACTGCAAAACAAACTGGTGGGAAAAGGGACTATAAACCAAATAATGCCGAAGAAAAGAAGGAACTTCGTAAAAAGCTGTTAACCGGTAAAATTGACCAAGAAATGTACGAGGAAGAAATGAAAAAATTGATCTAATGAGGTGAATTAAGTGAAGAAAAATACACTTGTGATGTTAGGTGGCTTTATTATTGCGGGTGCGATTGTATTCTTATTGATGGCTGCAACGCCAGGTTCTAGCGGGGTGGAACTGACCATGAAAGAATTGTTGGCTACTCAAGACCAGCATAAAGATGATTTTGTAACGGTCGAGGGATTATTGATAGAAAAAACAATTAAATGGAATCCAGACAAAATTCAACTGAAGTTTGATGTAAAAGATAACCATGGCAACGTAATGCACGTGATTTATCATGGTACAAAACCAGATAATTTTTCAGAAGGAGTGATCACCATCCTTCAAGGTGCCCCCACCAAAAGGAATACGTTTGAAGCAGAATCGGTCAAAACAAGATGCCCTTCTAAGTATGAAGGAAAAGATATGAAAAACTATGACCCTGAAAAACATAAACAATTACTCGATAAGCCATTGAATGAAAAATAAATAGTCAACGTAAGAAGGTGACAAAATGTATTTATTTGCCAACGCAACGATTTATATAGGTTTAGCCATTGCAGTATACTCACTCCTCATCATTACTCTTGGGATTAGCACAAAAAATCAAAAACTCGTCAACAGTGGAAAGAGTGGCATGATCGCACTATTTGTGTGTGCAGGTATGGCAATGATTGTTATGTTCTACCTATTAGCCACATCTCAATTTCAATACGAATACGTTACCGATTATACCAGCAGTGAACTGCCAATTATCTATAAACTTACTGCTCTATGGGCTGGGAATGCAGGATCGTTGTTATTATGGACCTTTTTCTTAACTCTTTACATGGTGATGATCACATTTTCAAGAAAGATGAAAGGAAACCCAATGGTTCCTTACATCTCAGCCATTTTAATGGCCAATGCGGTTTTCTTCTTTTTTATTCTGGGATTCGTGGCAAAACCATTCAACTTATTGGATACCGTTCCGACAGAAGGAAAAGGATTAAATCCGATGCTGCAAAACCCTGGGATGATTATTCATCCAGTGACGCTTTACCTTGGTTATGTTGGTCTTGCCGTACCATTCGCCTTCGCGATGGCAGCTTTAATCATGAAAAACGTTGATGATTTTTGGATTAAAATGACAAGACGATGGACGATTGTTGCCTGGTTATTTTTAAGCCTAGGAAATATCTTTGGTGGACAATGGGCGTATGTAGAGCTTGGCTGGGGTGGATATTGGGCCTGGGATGCTGTAGAGAATGCATCATTTATGCCGTGGCTGATAGCAACTGCCTTCCTTCACTCCGTCATGATTCAAGAACGTAAAAATATGTTAAAGATATGGAATATAAGCTTAATTATTGTCTCCTATGCGTTAACATTATTTGGAACCTTCCTTGTGCGCAGTGGTGTTCTAACATCTGTCCATGCTTTCGCTAACTCTAATCTAGGATTATATTTCTTAATTTTCATGGGTGTAGCCGTAATCCTGGCTCTCTATGTATTAATGAGCCGGTACAATTTGCTTAAACGAAGTGCAGGCGAGTTCAATTCGATTGTTTCTAAAGAAAGTAGTTTTTTAGTTAATAATTTATTATTAGTAGGTGCAGCATTTGCTACTTTTTGGGGAACTGTTTTCCCGCTAGTATCTGAAGCAGTCCGAGGTACGAAGGTAACAGTAGGGATGCCATTCTTTAACAAAGTAGAGGCACCCATTCTATTGTCAATGATGTTTGTTATGGCTGTCTGCCCAATGCTTGCATGGCAGAAATCCACTGTAAAAAACCTTAGAAAAAACTTTTTAATTCCAGCGATTCTTGCTGTAATTGGAATGGGTTTATTGGTTGTGCTGGGCATCCAAAAAGTGTGGGCTGTGATTGGATACGGAGTTATTATTCTATTGTTGGTCACACATTTCTTAGAGTTTTATAGAGGTGTGAAAGCTAGAAGAAAAATGACAAAAGAATCTCCATTAGTTGCCTTATATCGTTTAATGGTCCGCAACCGCCGCCGCTATGGAGGATATATTGTCCACCTTGGTATTGCCTTTATAACAATGGGGATTATTGGTTCACAAAATTATGATGTTGAAACGATGAAAACCGTTTCTTTAGGGCAATCAATTGAACTGAGGGATTACCGGATCAATTATGATCGCCTTGATCAAAAGAAAGAGGGCATTAACGATATTGTTTATGCAGACGTTACCGTATTTAGAAAAGGTAAAAAACTTGGTACCTTCCAGCCTGAAAAAGTGTTTTACGGCAACTGGGAGCAGCCATCTTCCGAAGTAGCGATCATTTCATCAGTTAAGGAAGATTTATATATCGTATTAAGTGCATGGGAAGATAATGGAAAAGCAACGTTTGTTGTGAAAGTTAACCCAATGATGGATTGGCTATGGTTTGGTTCCTTTATGATTGTAATTGGTGCATTATTTGCAGTTTGGAACGGAAAATATGGAAATGTCACTCCGAGGTATACAGGAGTACGTAAAGAGGTGTCTTAATCATGAAAAAGAAACTTTATTTGGGGCTCCTGGTCATTGCGTTTCTTTTTCAAGGTTCATTTATTCGGGCAGAAGCAAAACAAATTGATTATAAATCGGCTGAATTTAAAGCAGTTGCACAGCAGTTTGCCTGTACCTGCGGCTGTGGTCAAGATCATTATGAATGCGATCCAAATACCTGTAGTCTGACTACTGAGTTTAAAAAGGACTTGGTAGGGATGATGAACAAAGGCTGGGATAAAGATAAAATTCGTCAATACTATGTCAATATTTATGGTGAAGAAATCTTAACATCCCCTGAGAAAAGCGGCTTTAGTTTAACAGCATGGGTTCTTCCGTTTGTCGTTTTAGGAATAGCGGCAATAGCTGTATTCATCATTATCCGTAAGTGGGTGAAGAAAAAAGGTACAGAAGCCGTAATCACTGATTACGAAAGCACTGAGGATGAAGTAGAGGGAGAAATCCTTACTTCGATGATCGATGAAGAACGCAAAAAGTATCTTTAGGATGTGAATAAAATGCAGGATATCTCAATCATTTCTATGATATTTACGGTAGCATTGGCGCTAATATGTTTGTTTTTAATAATAGCTCCATTTTTTAAGTGGGATACCTTTATCCAATTTAGTTCAAAGGACCAAGATATAACTGCCACGAAAGAGGCATTATTAACCACTCTCAATGAAATCGAGTTTGAGTACAAAATGGATAAAATCTCACATGCTGATTATAAGAATTTAAAAAGGCAATATGAAATAGAAGTAGCCAAGATTATGAAGGAAGAAGACCAGTTTGTAGACACATGTGTTGATAAAGACCTAATGGCAGAAGTAGAAAAGGAAATTGAAGCGCAAATGAATGACTATGCAAAGAAAAAGGGGGAAGGAAAGTGATCAAAAAAATCACCGTTTTCTTCCTTGGACTTTTACTATTACTTCCTTTCCATGGATTCGCAGCAACAGATTCAAAGATAGCCATTGACATGCATTATCTGGTTGTAAGCCCGGCAGAAGATGGATCCACTAATATGATGAATATGGTCAATTATACCAACACTTCTTCTCAGGAATATAAAGGTGATGGTACCGGTGAAGCAGTTTTAAAAGTTATGCTGCCTGAAAATGCGGAGGATCTTAATTTTTTAGATAGTAAAATTGCTTTTAAGCAAGTGGAAAAAGGGTTTATTACAACGACTCCAATTCCGGCGAACCAAACAACCGTGCTGCCATACAGTTATAGAATGCCAAAAGGGAAAGAAATCAAATTAACAATGGACTATCCTGTTGAAATGATGCAAATTCTTGTTCCCGAAGGAATGGGCAGTGTTGTAGTTACAGGTGCAGAGGCAACTAGTCAAGGTCTTTTTAAATTTGATGATCAAAACTATCATGACTACAGCATTGAAGGTTTGAAGGAAAACGAAACATTTACACTAGTCTACAAAAAGGATGTTCAACCGCCGGCAGATGAAACGAAGCAATCGGCAACCACTTCAGATAAATCTAGCACAAGCGGGGTAACTCATACTGCTCCGGCATTTCACAACCCTGGACATCTTAGAATGTGGGCGCAATCACCATTACACAGTTTCAACCCACACATCTTCCTAATGGTTATTGCAGCTATCATTATTGCTGGGATTGCTTATTTTATCCACTTCAGAAGAAAAGCTAGATTGGAAGAGGAAAGAATAGGAGCAGATAAAGAAGAAAAAGCATTTAAACAACTAATCGCAAAACAAAAAGCAATCATGGATAAGATCATTGAACTAGAAGAAACCTTCGATGATGGAAAAGTCTCAGAAGATGATTATCATACAAAGCTTACTGCTTACAAACAGCATCTAGTTCAAGTTAAGCTAAATCTACGTACTTTTATTGAATAACAGCTGGGATGGGAGGGACTCATGATGATTGAAATAAAAAAGCTGACGAAGCAAGCTGATAATAAGCTGATCTTACGTGGCGTTGACCTCTCAATAAAAAAAGGGGAAACAGTTGCCATCCTAGGACCAAATGGTGCGGGGAAAAGTACACTTCTAAAGGTACTGGCTTCCTTAATAAAACCGACATCCGGCCAGGTAATAATTAATGGATTGGATTTAAGAAAGAACCAGATTCTGATAAAAAAACTATTGGGCTATTTACCCCATTCCAGTTTACTTTATGATCATTACTCACCGTTAGAAAATCTCGTCTTCTTCGGGAATATATACGGGGTTAAAGATGTTGAACAAAAGGCAAGGAAACTTGTAAAAGATGTGGGCTTATCCTTCTTTTTGAATGAGCCAGTCAAAAATTTCTCCCGCGGCATGATTCAAAGGATTGCGATTGCAAGGGCGATTATTCATGATCCCGAGGTTCTCCTTCTGGATGAGCCGCATACAGGCTTGGATCAAGGGGCCATTGCAATTTTAAACAATGTTATCTTATCGATGAAAGAAAAAGGTACAACAACATTAATGGTAACCCATGATTTTAAACAAGCGGCGGAAATCTGTGATCGGGTAATTATTGTGAAGAATGGGAAAATTGTTGATGACTTTAGGATTCAAAATAGCAATCTCGGCTTTGTTACTGAAAAATATGAACTTCAAGTGGAGGGTGTATCATGAACCTTTTCCGAACAGCCCTCTTCCTAGCAAAGAAGGACCTATATTCAGAGTTAAAAACAAAACAAATCCTGACTACACAAATTATTTTTGCGGGGCTAGTTATCGTAGTTTTCAGTTTTGCTTTTGACCCTGCGAATAATACGACAAGAGCGGTTATTCCAGGAGTCATCTGGGTTATTATCGTGTTTTCCGGGATTCTTGGACTAAATCGATCGTTTATTTCCGAACAACGAAATGATACTATGCAGGGTTTGTTGGTAGCCCCAATGGAAGCAGCCAGTATCTATCTAGGAAAATTCCTGGCCAATTTCACCATGATGCTGGTAGTTGAAATCATCTCGATTCCATTTTTATTTTTACTATTTGATTTTAAATTTCTCGGCAGTTTTCCTTATTTCATCTTAGTTGTTTTTTTAGGGAGTTTTGGATTTATTGCTATTGGTACCTTTTTAGCAGCCCTTGCAGCAAATTCTAAAAGCAGTGAAATGCTGCTGCCGCTGTTGCTCTTTCCAATCACAACACCAATCTTAATTGGTGTCGTTCAAGCAACAAAGATCATCTTAACGAATATGGAAAAAATCTCAAGCGCCATAGCTTGGGTCCAGCTTGTTACAGCTTACGATCTAATCTTCTTTGTTGTTTGTTTCTTATTAATCGATTATGTGCTGGAGGTTTAAGTGATGAGTATAAATCTCGAAAGAGAGAAAGCAGTACTTCCCGGAGCTAATTTTACGGAAACGAAGCCAAATAATCTATCTAGTTTCTTATTTGGCGGAACAGTTGTTTCGATGTTAGTTGCCCTCTATTTTATCTTTATCTATGCTGCGGAAGAAAAAACAATGGGTGCTGCACAGAAGATCTTTTATTTTCATGTAAGCTCAGCGTGGCTGGCATTTATGGCCTTTTTCGTTACATTTGTATTTAGTATTTTATTCTTGATTAAGCGAAAAAGAATTTTTGATACTTATGCCTATGTTTCTGCAGAGATTGGGATTGTTTTTACAATCATTGTGTTAACAACTGGCCCAATATGGGCAAAATCATCATGGAATACCTGGTGGGTTTGGGAACCACGGTTAATCACAACGTTAATCCTGTTTTTTATCTACATTGCTTACATTATGATTCGCCAAATGGATGGTGTATGGGATAAAAAGGCAAGACTTGCAGCTGTGTTTGGAATTATCGGATTTGCAGACGTTCCTATTGTATTTTTTGCTATTCGCTGGTGGCAAACAAAATTCCATCCAATCGTTTTTGGCAATGGTCCATCCCAGCAGGGTGGGGGAATTGATGGTTCAATGCTGACAGCCTTGTTTGTATCACTCGCAGCATTCACAATTCTATATTCTTACCTTCTTCATAAAGGTGTTACCTTTGAAAATATCAAATTGAAAGTTGAACGTTGTAAAGAAAAACTAAGAGCAGACATCGAAAAATAGGAGGAATTTCACATGGGTTATGAATATATGTATGGGGCTTATTCCGTAGCATGGGTGGTTATATTTGCTTACATGTTAATTCTAGGAAAAAGACACACAAAGCTTAAAAAGGAAATAGAGTTTTTAAAGGAACTGGATAAGTGATTTTATGAGGGTCTGTGAAGCATTTCCAGACCCTTTATAAAAACCGTCCAGTGTCAGGGGGAACCGTGATGAACCAGCGAGTCATCAAATTACTCGTATTAATTCTTATTGTGGGTATGTTTGGTTTTTTTGGATATAGTTTGGTAACAAAAGGTAAAAATACCGATGTTGGCGATAAGGCTTATAACTTTGAGCTGCCAAAATATGAGGGTGGTACTACCAAGCTGTCTGAATACAAAGGCAAAGTGGTGATCATCAATTATTTTGCGAGCTGGTGTGAACCTTGTAAAGAGGAATTCCCGGAGCTGGCAGCATTTCAAAAGGATTATGGTGATAAATATCCATTTCTGATGATTAACCGCGGCGAAACAATTGATCGGATAAAGAAGTCTACCAAAAACAATCTAGAAGGAATGAACTATTTATTTGACTATAATGCCCAGGTATCAAAAATGTTTAATGTGACTGGACAACCTGAAACTTTTGTCATTGATAAACAAGGAATTATCAGAGAGCACTTTAATGGGCCTGTTACCGAGATGCAGATATATAATTGGGCAAAGAAATATGATAAATAATTACAACTAGAAAAAGGATTGAGACCCATATACGGCTCAGTCCTTTTTGTTGTTTGTCAAACCGTTGTTTGATACTGAAATTCTGCTGAGATAACTGCCTTAATTTTAAGTTGCCCAGGCTCAATTGGAGACGAACTAAGCCCTTTTGCTAAGGCTTCTGCTTGATAATGAATGGGCTGCACACTAGAAACGCTTTCCACTACCGAAGTAGGTGTGGGATTTAAAGTAACATGAATGGTTGTGGCAATCGTTTTAGCTTTTTCACTAGCGTTGTTCAGGGCCAGAGCCAAGGCTTGCAAATAATAACCATCTTTATTTTTTAAGCTAAATTGAACGCTAGATACATAATTCGCCCCATTTTGAACTGCCGTGTCTACTATTTTTCCTATTAATGATAGTTCTTCAATTTTTACCTGTAATAAATGAGTAACTTTGTACCCGCGAAAAATTTGTTTCCCTTGTTCGTAATCATATTCAGTATCTATTCGATAATCAGATGTTTGGATTAAATTCTGAGCAATTCCTAGTGTCTTAATCGCATTAATCACTTTTGTCACGTCAACAGAATTTTGCTGCTGAGCGGGTATAAGTTCTTTCATTTTTGTTATAACACCTAAATTCACCGAAGCAGAATCCGGCGGCAGGACGAGTTCCCCCTCCCCAGTCACCTTTATTAAATGACCTTTGGGATGTAGTCCATTTCGATGAGGTACATGATAAGGATACATTTATTCTCCCTCCCTTTATCCAATTCTTATGGATTTCTGACTTTGAGAATTGTCCAGCTCCAGCACCCAGCAACTATTGGACTTCATTAAACGGGTGCTTACGCTTTTCTATATAAAATATGGATGTCCCTGGATTATGTTCCTCGGATCTTACAAGTCTAGTAAAAGTAGCATTTTGTTCTATTAACAGTTATCGAAAAATAGAATGAAATTAACAGACGTGCATGTCATATTGTGTCCAAGCAGGCATACATTTTAATTAACGAGAAAGGAAAAATTGAGGAGGAAGCATACGTGGAAACGATTCTTACCTTTTTACCAAAAAATATTGCCAGCCTAATCAACCAAATCCCTCCTAATCAAAAAGAAGAAGTAGAGGAAATCCGCATCCGGATTAATCGTCCAATTGAGATCACTCTAAAGGGTGCTCCAAGATTTTTATCGTATATCATACAGCCTGAGGATGCTTTTCATCTTCTTAATAAAATTAGTCAATTCTCCATTTATACATTGGAAGAAGAACTTAAACGCGGCTATATAACCATATCCGGAGGCCATCGTATTGGACTAGCCGGGAAGGTCATTCTTGAAGATGGAAAGGTCAAGGCGATAAGGGATATCTCCTCTTTTAATATTAGAATTGCCAGAGAGAAGATCGGAATTGCTGAGGCAATCATTCCTTATATTTTTCAAGAAGATTGGATGCATACCATGATTATTGGACCTCCGCAGACAGGAAAAACCACTATGCTAAGGGATATTGCCAGAATCATCTCATCGGGGAATCATTCAAAAGGAATTAAAGCAAGTAAAGTGGGGATTGTTGATGAACGAAGTGAGATTGCTGGATGTGTAAATGGAGTGCCGCAGTTAACCTTTGGTCATCGTCTTGATGTCTTAGATGCTTGTCCGAAAGCAGAAGGAATGATGATGATGATCCGTTCGATGAGTCCGGATGTGCTGATTGTTGACGAAATCGGCCGCCGAGAAGATGCAGAGGCAATCCAAGAGGCGGTACATGCAGGAATTAAACTGATGATGACCACCCATGGTTCAACTATAGATGAAATTAGAAAACGTCCTTCATTAAGGGACATCATGGAACAAAAGATATTTGAACGGTTTGTAATCTTAAGCAGATTATCAGGGCCTGGAACAATTACCCGCATTCTCGATGCAGAGGGTAAGGAAATGCCTCATAAAGTGAGAGTGACTTAAAATGATTAAGTTAATTGGTGCCATTATCATTATTATAGCTACCACCTGGACAGGGTTCGAAGCTGCCCGGAATTTTAGCGATCGTCCCAAGCAATTAAGGGCATTACGGTCCGCACTGCAATCACTCGAGGCTGAAATTATGTTCAGCCATACACCATTACATGAAGCAGCTAGGAGATTAGCCGCTCAACTAACTAATCCGCTTTCAAAGTTCTTTGAAACCTTTGCGGCTAGATTAACTAAAACCGAAACAACGGTAAAAGAGGCTTGGGAGACTAGTTTACAAGAAATTTGGAAATTAACTGCCTTAAAACAGGGAGAATTCGAAATAATGAAGCAATTTGGGGAGACATTAGGCCGCCATGATCGCATTTCCCAGCAAAAGCATATTCTGCTTACACTATCCCATCTTGAAAGAGAAGAAGCTGATGCGATTGATAGGCAGGCAAAATATGAAAAAATGCTAAAGAGTTTGGGATTCTTATCCGGATTGTTACTGATTATTTTATTATTTTAGGGGGAAAAGCAATGGGTTTAGAAGTGGATATTATCTTTAAAATTGCTGGGGTAGGTATTGTTGTTGCCTTTTTGCATACCGTCTTGGATCAGGTAGGCAAAAAAGAATATGCCCAATGGGTAACGTTATTTGGGTTTATCTATATATTGTTCCAAGTAGCTACAATAGTGGATGACCTTTTCCAAAAAATAAAATCTGTATTTTTGTTTCAATAGAGAGGGGGGCTCAGCCATTGAAATCATCAAAATAGTCGGTGTAGCCCTTACCGCCACTTTTCTTGCTTTAATAATCAAAGAGCAAAAACCCAATTTTGCTTTTCTTTTAGTTGTTTTTGTAGGTTGCGTCATTTTTCTCTTTTTAGTTGATAAAATATTTGAAATTATTCATATGCTAGAAAAACTTGCCGTAAACGCAAAGGTAAATATGGTTTATGTTGAGACAATCCTTAAAATCATTGGAATTGCTTATATTGCAGAATTTGCTACTCAAATTACGAAGGATGCTGGTCAAGGAGCTATTGCTTCAAAGATTGAATTAGCCGGAAAAATTATCATTCTAGCTATGTCCATCCCTATCTTAACCGTATTAATCGAAACCATAATAAAACTTATTCCTAGTTAAATATAGATTGGGGTTTTATGTCTAGCTCCAGCGCCCAGCGACTAGTGTACTTCGCGCTCCTCCTTACGATAAGTCAACATCGAATCGCTGTCGCTCTTCGTGTTTCCTTTATCTCATACGGAGCGCTCCAGTCCATACGTCGCTAACCGGGCGCTTACGCTTTTCTCTAAAGAGGTGTAGAAATGAAGCAAAAGCTGCAGTTTATTCCTATTATGATTCTCGTTTTATTATTTTTTTATATTCCGGGTGTACAAGCTGCCGAAGAATCCAAAAACACTCAAGAATCACTCTCGGCGCAGAATTTGGTCGACCAACAGTTAGAGACACTCGATATAAGTGAACTTCAACAATATTGGGAGGATATTACCACTAAATATGGCGGTTTTCTCCCGGAAAGTCAAAAGGGCAGTCTCTATGATTTTGTTAAAGGCGACAAGAAATTTTCCTTTAAGGAATGGGGACAAGGAATACTAAAATTCGCCTTTCATGAGTTCGTAGCAAATGGCAAATTATTAGGTTCTCTAATCATGTTAACCATTTTCAGCATGTTCTTGCAATCGATGCAAAATGCCTTCGAAAAGAGCACGATTAGTAAAGTAGCCTATTCAATTATCTATATGGTACTAGTCATCCTAGCTCTAAATAGTTTCCATATTGCCATTAACTATACGAATGAAGCGATTGGGACGATGATCTCCTTTGTCCTGGCACTTGTTCCTCTTTTGCTAGCTTTAATTGCAGCATCAGGAGGAGTGGTATCGGCAGCATTTTTTCATCCGGTCATTCTATTCCTAATGAATTCGAGCGGCTTAATTATGCAGTATATTATTCTTCCACTTCTCTTTCTAGCAACCTTACTGAGTATTGTTAGTACCATGTCTGAACAATACAAAGTGTCGCAGTTAGCAGCGCTGTTACGTAATTGGAGCATCGGGTTAATGGGACTTTTCTTAACCGTGTTTCTTGGTGTTATTTCGGTACAGGGAGCATCAGCAGCCGTAACCGACGGAGTAGCCATCAGAACGGCTAAATTTGTTACCGGCAATTTTATTCCTGTTATAGGAAGAATGTTTACAGATGCAACCGATACGGTCGTCAGTGCATCCGTCCTGTTAAAAAATACGGTGGGAATCGCTGGTGTTGCTATTTTACTAATCATCGTAGCATTTCCCGCCTTAAAAATACTAATGATTTCGTTTATATATAAATTTGCAGCGGCCATCCTGCAGCCATTAGGGGGCGGTCCAGTAATAAAATGCCTTGATATTATCAGTAAAAGTGTCATCTATGTATTCGCAGCCCTAGCGATTGTCTCGCTTATGTTCTTTTTAAGTATTACGGTCATCGTTGCAGCAGGAAATTTAACGATGATGATGAGATAAGGGGGGGAATTCATGGATTTCTTAAAAGAATGGGTAACGAATATTATCCTTTTTATCCTATTAGCCACTGTCATCGATATGCTGCTTCCGAACTCTAGTATGCAGAAATATACCAAAATGGTTACCGGTCTCCTTTTAATCGCGATCATACTTACTCCTATCCTTAAGCTGATCTCCAAGGATTTTGAAACAACCATGAACTCCATTCCTTCATATCAGGCTCCAGGAGAAAAAAATATGAAAAATTCAATAGATTTAAAGAAAAAAGAAATACAAGCTTCCCAACATGCATATATTTTAGAAGAAATGGCTGTCCAGCTAAAAAAGGATGTTAAGGAGGAGTTGATGAATCAATACGGATTGGAGATCGATAAAATTGACCTAGCAGTGAACGAAGAAAGCGACAAAGCATTCCCTGAAAACCTCCAAAAGGTTACGGTTCTTCTAAAACAGCCAGAAAACAGCGATAAGACAGTCGAAGCAATTAAACAAATTGAAATAAACACTGAAAAACCTCTTCCTTCTGAAGGATCATCCAAAGACACAAAACAAATTGCTTCATTTCTGTCACAGAAATGGAATGTAACAGAGAAAACAGTAGAGGTTTCGATTGAAGGGGGGATTAAAAAGAAAAATGGATAACAATCAAGGACCATTATCCTGGCTCAAGAAAATACTTAAACCGGAAAATAAGGGAGAAAAGAAACCTGGGAAATACCAATATATGTTGTTGGTCCTCTGTATTGGAGCTGCTTTTATGCTTGTAGGAAATATTGTTTTTAAGGGCGATTCGAATACACAAGCGCAGCCAGCAGCAACAAATGAAAAGATCGCTTCCGAGGATGTTCCGGCCTTTGGTATTAAAAAATCTTCTGAGAATAAAGCAATAACTCAATATGAGGAAAAGTATGAAAACCAAATGAAGAAGGCCTTAGAGGAAATGCTGGGGGTTAATGATGTTACCGTCGTAGTGACAATTGATTCAACTGACAAGAAAGTACTTGAAAAAAATACAGTGACAAAATCGCAAACGACGGATGAAACAGACCGTGAAGGCGGACAGCGTAAGGTGGTTGATTCCTCAACAGACACACAATTGGTTATTATTCGTAATGGAGATAAAGAGGTTCCTATTGTCGTAGAAACTAAGAAACCCGATATTCGCGGGGTACTCGTAGTCGCTAAGGGCGCAGATAATATTGAAGTGAAAAAATGGATTAAGGAAGCAGTTACTAGGGCTTTGGGAGTACCTAGTCATCGGGTGGCTGTCATGCCTAAAAAATAAAGGGGGAAAAGATTATGCTATTAAAAAAACAAACAGTTTGGTTATTAACGATGTTAAGTTTAGTTGTGGTCTTATCGGTTTATTACATTACATCACCAGAGCAAAAGAGCAATGATTTAGCAGCCGTCCAACAAAAGGCAAAGGATCAAAATCTAGGCAAAACAACAACTGAAACAAAGCAAAAGGTTGACAAAACGGTTGTGTCCAGTGTTGCCGGTGATTCGGCATTTGAAGAACTCCGTATGAAGCTCGAAGACTTACGCAGCCAAAAACAGGAGGAATTAACAAGTGAATTAGCATCCACTGATCTTTCTCCTGATGAAAAGAGTAAAGTAAAAGATCAAATGGATAAACTAAATCAAGTCGCTCAAAGTGAAGAATTGCTTGAAACATTTATTAAAACGATGGGTTATGAAGATGTTCTTGTTAGAGCGGATGGTCCAAAGGTAATCGTTACCGTAAAAGCAAAGAAAAAGCCATCTGTTTCAGATGCTAATAAGATTATGCTCGAAGTGAAAAAAGAGATTGATGAAACAAACTATGTAGCAGTTGAATATCAGCCTGCAAAATAAATAACCATATAAAAAAGGAAAGTCTTTTGACTTTCCTTTTTTATATGGTTAAATCGATATGAATAGGTAAAAATCATCATTTGTAAGAGCCAAAACTGCAAAAAATTTCTTTTTTGAATCAAAAAAGATTAATATATAGGGGAAGACATTTTTGAAATTGTCAGGGTCCTTTTAATAAGAGGATTGAACTTTTACTAGCTATTATCGTATAGTATTAGTAGTTAGTACTAATTAAGTTGTACAAGGAGTGTTACTCAATGTTAAAAGTACAAGAAATTCGTGAATTGATTAAATTAGTTGATCAATCCAGTATCGATGAATTTGTATATGAAATTGATGGTTCAAAAATCAAAATGAAGAAAAATGGTCAAACCACCGTTGTTTCCCAGCCAGTTTCAGTACCACAGGCAGCTACAGCAGCCATACAAGCTGTCCCAGCGGCACAGCCAGCACCTGTTGTTCAAGTCCAAGAAGCTGCTCCGGAAGCAGTAAAAGCAACAGGAAATGAACCAGCCGTACAAGCAAATTTACACAAGATCACTTCACCAATGGTTGGAACCTTTTATTCGTCGCCAACTCCAGATGCTGATAATTATGTAAAAGCAGGAGACCGGGTATCAAAGGATTCAATCGTTTGTATTGTTGAGGCGATGAAATTATTTAATGAAATTGAGGCAGAAGTAGACGGGGAAATCGTTGAAATACTAGTTAAAAATGGCCAATTAGTTGAATATGGACAACCGCTATTTCTAGTCAAGCCAGAATAAGGAGCGATAACAGGATGATAAAGAAACTGTTAATTGCAAACAGAGGAGAAATTGCCGTTAGGATTATTCGTGCCTGTCGGGAAATGGGGATTGAATCGGTAGCTGTATACTCAGAGGCCGACCGTGAAGCCCTGCATGTTCAACTCGCAGATGAAGCCTATTGCATAGGACCAACATCATCTAAAGACAGTTATTTAAACGTTACAAATATAATCAGTGTTGCAAACCTTACCTCATGTGATGCGATTCACCCGGGATATGGGTTCCTTGCTGAAAATGCAGACTTTGCAGAACTCTGTAGAGAATGCAATATCACCTTTGTCGGACCAAGTCCAGAAGCGATTACAAAAATGGGAACTAAGGACATTGCAAGGGAAACGATGCGTAAAGCGGGAGTACCAATTGTTCCTGGATCCACAGGCATTATTAATGATATTGATGAAGCACTTGAGCTAGTTAAACAAATCGAATACCCTGTCATCATTAAGGCAACTGCTGGCGGAGGCGGTAAAGGTATCCGTGTGGCTAAAAATGAGCAGGAATTAATAAAAGGAATCAATATCACACAGCAGGAAGCGTTGACGGCTTTCGGAAACTCTGGTGTCTACATAGAAAAATATATTGAGGATTTCCGTCACGTGGAAATACAAGTACTTGGTGATAAACATGGAAATACGATTCACTTAGGTGAAAGAGATTGCTCTATCCAGCGCCGGCTTCAAAAGCTGTTGGAGGAATCGCCATCACCGGCTCTAGATGGTGAGATTCGTGAAGAAATGGGAACTGCAGCCGTAAAAGCGGCAAAAGCAGTTGATTATTCCGGTGCTGGCACGGTAGAATTTATATATGACTACCGCAATCGCAAGTTTTATTTTATGGAAATGAACACAAGAATTCAGGTTGAACATCCGGTAACAGAAATGGTTACAGGAACAGACCTAATTAAAGAACAAATCCGAGTTGCAAACGGAGAAAAACTAACCCTTAAACAGCAGGATGTTACGTTTACCGGCTGGGCCATTGAGTGCCGGATTAATGCAGAAAATCCCGAGAAGAACTTTCTTCCTTCAGCAGGGAAAATTAAGATGTATTTACCGCCAGGCGGATTAGGAGTTCGTATTGATTCAGCAGCGTATCCAGGATATACCATTCCGCCATACTATGATTCCATGATTGCAAAGGTGATCGCATATGGAAGCACCAGAGAAGAAGCAATCTCAAGAATGAAGCGGGCGTTAAGTGAGTTTGTTGTGGAAGGTATTCATACAACCATACCGTTCCATTTAAAATTGTTGGAGCATGAGAATTTTGTTGAAGGCAATTTTAATACGAAGTTTCTTGAATTGCATGATGTGATGAAGTCTGTCTAAAATCTGGAGGTGTTTAATATGAGCGAAAATAGTGTCTTGGAAATGGATCAAGGAAACAATGGACATGGTAAAATTGAAATTGCCCCGGAGGTAATTGAAGTTATCGCCGGAATTGCTGCATCTGAAGTGGACGGTGTCTCTGGGATGCGCGGCAATTTTGCAACGGGTGTTGTGGAACGTCTTGGAAAAAAAAATCACGGTAAAGGCGTAAAGGTAGAACTTACTGAAACAGGAATTAAAGTGGATGTATATTGTTTAATGAAGTTCGGTATATCTATTCCAACGGTAGCAGGAAAAGTTCAGGATAATATTCGTCAGGCCTTGTTGAATATGACTGCATTAGATGCAGAGGAAGTAAACATTCACGTAGTCGGAATTCAATTTGAAAATCAAAAGAACGAACAGGAAATTGACGCTGAACTTTAACTTTTTGAGAACCAAAGGTATCGGATCCTTTGGTTCTTCTATTTTTTCATGGGTTTATGAATAATATTTAATGGCGAAAAATAGTACAAACCCCTAGGTGGCTGGCTGTTCCTTCATAAAATAATAAGACATATCGTGCGATTCCATTTTAGTTATGCTATTATCTTTTTATGTGCAAGCTAGATTCAAGTACATAATGCCAGTTCATGAACAAAAATAAAACAAAAATTAGTTAATATATAGCTAAAGGAGTTAACGGTAGAATGAAAAGAAGAACAGCTAGGGAAAAGGCGTTACAGGCACTTTTTCAAATTGATGTTAGTAACACCGAGCCATCATTAGCAATTGAACATGTTTTGGAAGGGCAGACTAGTGATGACTATCTGAACCAATTGGTTCTTGGGGTAGTTGAACAAAAAGATGAAATCGATGCTCTTATTATCGAAAACCTCGAAAAGTGGTCTTTAGACCGATTAGCTACGGTTGATCGGAACTTATTAAGAATGGCTGCATTTGAGTTAAAATTTTCTCAAGATATTCCAGATAATGTGATATTAGATGAAGCCATAGAGATTGCAAAAATTTACGGAGATGACCAATCAAGTAAGTTTATTAATGGGGTTTTATCTAAGATAAAGGAAAAACTTCATAACAATTAATAGATTATTTTCTAGGACTGGGGAGGAATTACGATGACAGCACAAATAATTAACGGTAAAGATATAGCCGCAAAAAAAAGGTTAGAAATTGCCGAAGAAGTTGTGAGACTCAAAGATCTTGGCGTAACGCCAGGCTTAGCCGTCATTCTCGTTGGCAATAATCATGCATCTAGGACTTATGTGACAAATAAAGAAAAGGCATGTAAAGAACTAGGGATGAACTCTATCTTAATTGAAATGCAGGAAGAGGTTTCTGAACAGGAATTATTAGCTAAAATCGCTGAATTAAATGAAACGCCGGATATTCATGGCATATTAGTACAGCTGCCGCTGCCTAAACATATTGATGAAAAGAAAGTAATTGAATCTATATCTCCATTAAAGGATGTCGATGGCTTTCATCCAATCAATATAGGCAGGATGATGACTGGACAGAATGCCTTTCTGCCTTGTACACCATACGGGATTATGGTCTTGCTGGAAGAGACAGGTATTTCTATTCCTGGAAAGCATGTTGTAGTGGTAGGAAGAAGCAATATCGTTGGTAAACCTGTTGGCCAATTATTCCTAAATCAAGATGCAACAGTTACCTACTGTCATTCTAAAACTAAAGATTTACCGTTTCATACAAACCAAGCGGATATCCTTATCGCTGCGGTTGGAATCCCCAATTTTATTAAAGCTGAACATGTTAAAAATGGTGCGGTTATTATTGATGTAGGTATCAATCGTAATGAAGCTGGAAAACTTTGTGGCGATGTTGCCTTTGATGAAGTTTCCGAAAAGGCTGGATATATTACTCCAGTTCCCAAAGGTGTAGGACCTATGACTATCACCATGCTAATGTACAATACAGTGAAGTCTGCTGCTGAAAGTCTTGCCAGAGATTAAGTAAAGTATGTCCTTATCTCATACATATAGTTCTATTTGTTTTTACAGACAAAAAATCGAGCTAAATGTATAATAGATAAGGACAGTTTTATTCTTTCGTCAAAAGGAGCTCTTCATGCCGGAACAAAGATATTTATCTGTGAATGCTTTAACAAAATACATAAAGCGAAAATTTGATGCTGATCCCCATTTACGGGAAGTTCATGTAAGAGGCGAAATTTCTAATTTCAAACAGCATTCAAGCGGACATATGTATTTTACCTTAAAGGATGAGAAAGCCCGAATTCTTGCCGTGATGTTTGCCGGACAATCCCGTTTTATGAAATTCTCACCAGAGAACGGTATGAAGGTGATTGTTAAGGGTGAAATCAGTGTATATGAACCGAGCGGCCAATATCAAATATATATTAGAGAAATGCAGCCTGATGGCATTGGTGAATTGTTTTTAGCATATGAACAACTTAAACAAAGATTAGAAGCGGAAGGGTTATTTGCTCCCGAAACAAAAAAAACCATCCCTCTATATCCCAAAACGGTAGGTGTGATCACTTCCCCTACTGGTGCTGCCATTCGGGATGTCATAACTACGATCAAAAGGCGGTATCCTATCGCTAATATACTTGTATTCCCAGCTCTTGTCCAAGGAGAGAACGCTGCTCCTTCAATCGTAAAAGCCATTGAAAAGGCCAATAATATGAAAGAAATTGATGTCTTAATTGTTGGGCGTGGCGGAGGGTCGATTGAAGAGTTATGGGCGTTTAATGAAGAAATCACTGCCCGTGCCATTTTTTCATCCGAAATTCCGATTATTTCTGCAGTAGGCCATGAAACAGACTTTACAATTGCCGATTTTGTCGCTGACTTGCGTGCCCCTACACCAACGGGTGCAGCAGAATTAGCGGTTCCGCATATTGAAGAACTGGTGGACAGGGTTTTGCAGCGGCAAACACGTTTGATTCGTGTTATGAGCGCGAGGTTTAAGTTTGAAAATGAACGGTTAAACCGAGTTCAAAAATCGTATGCATTCCGCTATCCACACCGGCTTTATGAGCAAAAACTGGAGCAGGTAGATAAGTTAACCGAAGGACTGAAGCGGGGAGCTTCTCGATTAACTGCTGTAAAAAAGGAACAGCATGAGATTTTATCAAAACGGTTGCAGCGAAGGCATCCAAATGAAGGTCTACAGGAGGCAAAAAAACGTTTTGACAGGTTACAAAAGGATTTAAACCGAACGGTTACTCAAATCTATGAAAAAAAACAGTCGGAATTTGATCGGATTCTTTCTACACTACAGGCCTTAAGCCCGCTTAAAATAATGGAGCGTGGCTATAGTTTAGCCTATACAGAGGATAACCGGCTCGTAAAAAGTGTTACACAAGTAAAAAAGAATGAGCAAGTTCAAATTCAATTAACAGATGGAAGCCTTTTCTGTAATGTGGAAACAATAAAGGAGAGAGAATCGAGTGACAACTGAAAAAACTTTAACCTTTGAAGAGGCCATGACAAAGCTTGAAGAAATTGTTGAAAAGCTTGAAGAAGGTGACGTTCCGTTAGAAGAAGCGATTACGTTCTACAAAGAGGGGATGGAACTCTCTAAACTATGTCATGATAAACTAAAAACTGTGGAAGAACAACTTACGCAAATTATTACGGAGGATGGGCGTACTGAGCGTTTTTCTATTACAGAGGAGGATTAGGGCTTGACAACCGGGTTACTAGACGCGTTTAGAAAAGAATATCAACAACTGCTAGATCGGGAACTCAGAGCGCTGGTAGAAAAACTGGATGCCCCTTCCGTCCTAAAGGATTCTATGATTTATTCTCTTGAAGCAGGCGGTAAAAGAATTCGTCCATTATTATTATTTGCAACCTTGGATGCATTTGGAATCGACCCTAAACAGGGTATCTCTGCTGCAGCCGCAATTGAAATGATTCATACCTATTCTTTAATCCACGATGACCTGCCCAGCATGGATAATGATGATTTACGAAGAGGTAAACCGACCAATCACAAAGTGTTTGGAGATGCTGTTGCAACACTTGCTGGGGATGCTTTATTAACTTATAGTTTTGAAGTAATGAATATGCTTTCTGATGATTTTGCCCGGCCTGCTGTAAAAATGAAGTTAATTGTAGAAATGGCAAAAGCAGCCGGCGCTGAAGGTATGGTAGGCGGACAGGTCGCTGATATGGAAGGGGAGAACAAGGTTCTGTCCCTAGAAGAACTAGAGTATATCCATATTCACAAAACAGGTAAGCTGCTAAAGTTCAGTGTTGTTTCAGGAGCAATTATGGCTCAAGCAAACGAAAGAACCTTACAAAACCTATCAGTGTTTGCTCATCACCTCGGACTTGCTTTCCAGATACAGGATGATATTCTAGACTTGGTAGGCAATCAACAAATAATTGGAAAGCCTGTTGGCAGTGATACCGTTAACCATAAAAGCACCTATCCACAACTATTATCCTTGGAAGGGGCAAGAGCAGCCCTTCAGAATCAAATTAAGCTGTCAAAAGAATATTTAAAAAAGACAGACTTAAATACCATTCTTCTTGACGAGATAACGGATTTAGTTGCATCAAGGGATCACTAGAGTGTTTTTTTGGCTGAGTATGAGTATGTACTAATGGTTCTCATTTTAGAGAAGTTGTTAATTGCCGTTATCACTTAGTGTGTTAGCGGCTATTTTTTCAGATAAAGATAGAAATACTAGCAAAAAAGGGTAGAACGAATAAGAATGAAAGTGAGTGGTCCAAAAATGGATTTATTATCAATCAAGGACCCATCCTTCTTAAAAAGGATGTCGAATCAGGAGCTTGAGGCTCTAAGTCAAGAAATTCGCGAATTTTTAATTCAGAAATTATCTGTAACCGGTGGACATATCGGACCAAATTTAGGAGTAGTGGAATTGACGCTCGCTTTACATAAATGTTTTGATAGTCCAAAGGATAAACTTATCTGGGATGTAGGTCACCAATCCTATGTTCATAAGATTTTAACAGGCAGGGCCTGTGAATTTGACACGTTAAGACAATTTAAGGGATTATGCGGATTTCCAAAACGGGTTGAAAGTGAACACGATGTTTGGGAGACCGGACACAGTTCTACTTCTCTTTCAGCTGCCATGGGTATGGCGATTGCAAGGGATTTAAAAAAAGAAAAATCCTTTGTGGTTCCAGTAATTGGTGACGGAGCTTTAACGGGCGGAATGGCACTCGAGGCACTAAATCATATTGGTCATGAAAAAAAGAATATGATTGTGGTGCTAAATGATAATGAGATGTCGATCGCACCAAACGTTGGCGCCCTTCATAATATTCTTGGCCAATTGCGGACCGCTGGAAAATATCAATGGGTAAAAGATGAACTTGAAGTTCTATTGAAGAAGGTTCCTGCCGTCGGTGGAAAACTTGCTGCTACTGCAGAAAGAATAAAGGATAGTCTCAAATATTTGGTGGTTTCCGGTATGTTCTTTGAAGAGCTTGGCTTCACTTATTTAGGACCGATTGATGGTCATAACTTTGATAATTTATTTGAAAGCCTCCAATATGCTAAAAAAACCGAAGGACCTGTTCTTCTCCATGTTATTACTAAAAAAGGGAAGGGTTTTAGACCAGCCGAAAGTGACAAGATTGGTACATGGCACGGTACGGGACCATATAAAATGGATACAGGAGATTTTGTTAAACCGACCAAAAAACAACCGCCTGCTTGGAGCAGTATTGTCAGTGAAACTGTCCGGAAGCTGGCAAGAAGTGATAAGCGAATTGTTGCGATTACTCCGGCAATGCCTGTTGGATCAAAGTTAGAAGGGTTTGCAAGCGAGTTCCCTGACCGTATGTTTGACGTCGGGATTGCTGAGCAGCATGCGGCTACTGTTGCTGCAGGGCTGGCAACTCAAAATATGAAGCCATTCTTAGCGATTTATTCTACCTTTTTACAACGTGCCTATGACCAAGTCCTGCATGATATTTGCCGGCAAAACTTAAATGTTTTTATTGGAATTGACCGCGCGGGTTTAGTTGGTGCAGATGGCGAAACCCATCAAGGGGTATTTGATATAGCCTTTTTAAGGCACATGCCAAATATGGTCTTAATGATGCCAAAGGACGAAAATGAAGGCCAGCATATGGTTTATACAGCTTTAAATTATAATGATGGACCCATAGCCATGAGATTTCCCCGGGGAAATGGAATAGGGGTAGAAATGGATGAAGAATTTCATAACATTCCAATTGGCACCTGGGAGACACTAAAAGAAGGCAGCGATGCGGTAATCCTAACTTTTGGTACCACCATTCCAATGGCTATGGAAGCATCACAAAGTCTTGAAAAACAAGGACTGTCCATATCCGTTGTCAATGCCAGGTTTATCAAGCCCCTTGATGAAACGATGCTAACGGAACTACTCGAAAAAGGTATTCCAATCCTTACGATTGAGGAGGCCATTTTACAGGGCGGGTTTGGCAGTGCAATCCTGGAATATGCGGAATCCAAGGGATATCACGATGCACTCATTGACCGAATGGGGATTCCAGATCAATTTATTGAACACGGTGATGTAGATTCCTTACTTGAGGAAATCGGTTTAACAACTGAAGAAACGATTAAGAGGACTTCTATCTTAGCGAGTGCCAGAAAAAAACAACAAAGGGCCTGAAATATGAAAAACAAAGAACGATTAGATGTTTTATTAGTTGAAAGAGGACTTATTGAAACGCGAGAAAAGGCAAAAAGAGCCATTATGGCAGGCTTAGTTTATACAAATGAAGAACGGTTAGATAAACCAGGTGAAAAGGTTAAGGCTGACATACCCCTAAATATAAAGGGGAATGTACTCCCATATGTCAGTCGTGGTGGTTTGAAGCTGGAAAAGGCATTAAAGGTCTTTGATGTTAATGTGGAAGGGAAGGTTTTATTGGATATCGGTTCTTCAACTGGCGGGTTTACGGATTGTGCCTTGCAAAATGGTGCTAAGATGTCATATGCCCTCGATGTTGGTTATAATCAGCTTGCTTGGAAGCTGCGTCAGGATGAACGAGTAGTTGTAATGGAAAGAACCAATTTCCGCTATGTAACACCAGCAGATTTAAGCCGTGAGATGCCAAACTTTGCTACAATCGATGTATCTTTTATCTCACTAACCTTAATTTTACCTGTATTAAAAACCCTTTTAATTGCTGGCAGTGATATTATTGCCTTAGTCAAGCCGCAATTTGAAGCGGGACGTGAGCAAGTAGGTAAAAAAGGAATTGTTCGGGATAAAAAAGTTCATTTACAGGTGATTGAGAAGATTATTAACTTTTCCATAAAGGAAGGTTATGTTGTAAAAAATTTATCCTTCTCCCCTATTACGGGAGGAGACGGAAATATTGAATTTTTACTTCACCTGCATTGGGAAGGTCAACAAGAAATAGGGTCTAATCAACTTGAGTTTCAGCCTATTGAAATTGTAGAGCAATCCCATAGGGAATTTCATACAAAGCATGAAGAAGGGTAGGCAATGAGCCTATCCTTATGCGTGTATATGTATTTTTATAAAAAAATGTACATTCTTTTTAAAATGGGCTAACATATTGGTAGGTAGGACATTTGGACAAATACTCAGATGTTCTTTTATTGTCTAGCTCCAGCGCCTAGCCCATCGATGGTCTACAGCCAATCCGTCCAAAAGGCTAAAAAGCAGCCTTTTGGACGGCTCGTCTTATGCTTGTCGGGGCTAACCAAGGCGCTTGCGCTTTTATTATTACGGGGTGAAAAGATGAATAAAGGTCAACGACATATTAAAATAAGAGAGATCATTGCCGGCAATGATATCGAGACGCAAGATGATTTAGTGGATGAATTGAAAAATGCAGGCTATAACGTAACACAGGCTACCGTCTCAAGAGATATTAAAGAATTACATCTAGTTAAAGTACCATTAACCGATGGCCGTTATAAATACAGTTTGCCTGCAGATCAGCGTTTTAACCCACTGCAAAAATTAAAAAGATCGCTGATTGATGCATTTGTTAGAATTGATTCCGCTGGTCATTTACTGGTCATGAAATGTCTGCCCGGGAATGCTATGGCAATCGGGGCTTTAATTGACAATCTCGATTGGGAAGAAATATTGGGAACGATATGTGGTGATGACACCATGTTAATTATCTGTCGAACACCGGAAGATACAGAGGTCATTACAAACCGGTTCCTTGACATGCTTTAAATGGGGGGAGAGTTCCTTGTTAGCAGAATTATCAATAAAAAATTTCGCTATTATTGAAGATTTATCAATCTCATTTGAAAAAGGGTTAACCGTTCTAACAGGGGAAACAGGTGCAGGTAAATCGATCATTATTGATGCGATTCACCTCATAGTTGGAGGCAGAGGATCGGCTGAATTTGTCCGCCATGGGGAAGAAAGGGCCGTCATTGAAGGGTTATTCCAAATTGATGACCCTCATCATCCTGTTATGTCAAAAGCATTTGAATTTGGAATTGAAATTGAAGAAGGCATGGTTGTATTACGCCGTGATATTGCTCGATCTGGGAAAAGTGTTTGCCGAATTAATGGAAAACTTGTGACCATTTCCATTCTTAGAGAAATAGGTGCTACACTTGTAGATATTCATGGTCAGCATGAACATCAAGAGCTTATGGATGAAACTAGACATCTGCTGCTGCTTGATCAATTTGGAGCGGAGGAAATTGATCCTGCTCAGAATGAATATGCACAAATATTTCGCCGCTATGAGCAGACACTACATAAACTAAAATCCTTGAGTGAAAATGACCAGCAGACGGCACATCGGCTCGACTTAATCCAATTTCAATTAGATGAAATTCAAAAGTCAAATTTAAAACCAAACGAAGATGATGAATTATCTGAAGAAAAGAGAAGACTGGGGAACTTCGAACGGGTATTTGAAGCCATTCAAACGGGCTATAACGCTTTAAAGGGGGAACAAAAGGGACTTGATTGGATAGGACTGGTCATGGGCTCCCTAGAAGAGGCTGCTGCACTTGATACAACCTACCGAGAGTTATCTGACTCGGTTTCAAATAGTTTTTATCAATTAGAGGATGCTGCACAAACATTAAGAAATGAATTAGACGTTTTAGAATACGATCCGCAGAGATTAAATGAAATTGAAGGTCGTTTAAATGAGATTAATCAACTTAAACGGAAATATGGGAAAACCATTACAGAAATTTTAGAATACGCTGCCAAAATTGAAGAAGAAATTGAAACACTCCAAAATAAAGAAACGCATATTGGAGAGCTTGAAAATGAATTAGCATCTATAAAAAAAGATCTGGTTCTTGAAGCAAAACAATTAACCGATCTTCGTCGTAAGTGGGCACTCAAGTTGACAAAATTAATCCATCAGGAATTAAAAGAACTGTATATGGAAAAAACTATTTTTGAAATTCGTTTTGAATCTGAGCAGCACCATTTTGCTAAAAATGGTGTCGATCATATCGAATTTTATATTTCCACCAATCCTGGCGAACCATTAAAACCATTGTCAAAGGTAGCCTCGGGTGGAGAATTATCACGAATCATGCTGGCATTAAAAAGTATTTTCTCAAAACATCAAGGGGTAACCTCGATCATTTTTGATGAAGTAGATACTGGTGTCAGCGGAAGAGTCGCCCAATCAATCGCTGAAAAAATTTATAAAGTTGCTGTAGGTTCCCAAGTTCTTTGTATTTCCCATTTACCGCAAGTAGCAGCTATGGCTGATACACACCTATATATAGCAAAGAATATTAAGGGTGGCCGTACAAAAACCTCTGTTTCTTCCTTAAAGACAGAGGAAAAGATAAAGGAAATCGGCCGGATGATTTCGGGAACAGAAATCACCGATTTAACGAAGCAACATGCAGAGGAATTATTGCAATTAGCTGGTAAAAATAAGAAAAAATGAAAAGCTATCCAAATTGGGTAGCTTTTTTATGTTGAACGAAGTTATAAATGATTGTCAAGGAGGCAAAATTATAGATGTAGCCATTTTTATAAGTGCAGTGAAAAGAAGCGAGGAGAGTGAAGGATTTGAAGTTAGAAATAATTAGAAAGATTATTGGTGGAATTCTCCTTGTTTCATTAATTAGCCTTATTTTTTTTCAGCCCTTACAGCAATACCTTTCAATACCAAAGTCAATAACCGTTTTTGAAGGTCAAGATTACACATTTCAAAAGGCTGCCCCGGTAACAGCCACCATAGCTTCTCACAATGACAATATCACACTTAATCAGGAAAAAAAGTCGGTATCTGTTAAAGCAAATGAATATGGCAAAAATGAAATGCTTCTAGAATACGCAGGGATCCCAATTAAAAAGGTCGATGTACGTGTCTTAAAAGATTTCCGTGTAGTACCAGGCGGTCAGTCAATTGGCGTTAAACTAAATACTGTTGGTGTGTTAGTGGTTGGTCACCATTTAATTAACACTGCAAACGGCAAAAAATCTCCAGGTGAAATTGCAGGAATTAAAGTTGGAGATATCATTACAGAAATTAATGGCAGTAAAATTGAAAAGATGACAGACGTAGCCCCTTTTGTCCAGTCAGCAGGACAAGATGGTAAACCCCTTGATTTAGTGATTAGCCGTGAAAGCGGTAAATTCAAAACCAAACTTACTCCTTTGAAAGATAAGGGAGAGAGCACCTATAAGCTTGGCTTATATATCAGAGATTCTGCAGCTGGTATCGGAACCATGACCTTTGTTCACCCGCAATCTAAAAAGTATGGTGCCCTTGGACATGTCATTTCAGACATGGATACAAAAAAACCAATCGTCGTTGAAGATGGTCAAATTGTTCGTTCTACCGTAACATCTATTGAAAAAGGAAGTAATGGAGACCCAGGTGAAAAGCTGGCACGCTTTTCTTCTGATCATGAAATTGTTGGAAATATTCAAAAGAATAGTCCGTTTGGGATTTTTGGAGAATTAAACAGGGATTTAAAGAATGGCATATTGGATAAACCACTTCCAATTGCCTTATCCGATCAGGTAAAAGAAGGACCTGCGAAAATTTTAACAGTCGTTAATGACGACCGAGTAGAAGAATTCGATATCGAAATAGTTAGTACAATCCCGCAAAAGTTTCCGGCCACAAAAGGCATGGTTATCAAGGTAACCGATCCAAAGCTGCTTGAAAAGACAGGAGGAATTGTACAAGGGATGAGTGGAAGTCCAATTATTCAAAATGGCAAGCTTGTCGGAGCTGTCACTCATGTTTTTGTCAATGATCCTACCTCCGGCTATGGAGTCCATATTGAGTGGATGCTAAATGAGGCTGGAATTAATATATACGAAACACCGAAAGAGAAAGCAAGTTAACATTTAAAAACGGAAGCACCGGTTTAGCGAACATGCCGCTGAGCACTGGGGCAAGCCATCAAATTGCAAAATAGGCATTATAACCTATTTTGCTTCTTTTTTTATATGAGGAAAATTCGACAAAAAACAGTTATATATTGGAAAAAATGCGGTTTAAGTCGAAAAAAGAAGTAAAACAAAGAAAAGATGAGATTTTATCACTATTTTCACAAATATTTAAAAAATGAAAGGAATTTTAGTTGCATTGTCGAATTTCTAATTTAGAATAGAATTAAGAGAAAAAATTACACGATTAAAATGTTCGCTTAAAAATAGAGACTGGATTTGATGAGGGAGGAACTGGAATTGAAAAAGATCAAGGTATTTGTTGTTGACGATAATAGAGAGTTAGTTGGATTATTAGAGGACTATATTTCCTCCCAAGATGATATGGAAGTTGTCGGTATTGCACATAATGGTCAAGAATGTTTAGATATGCTAGCCTCCGCAGACCCTGATGTTCTTGTGCTGGATATCATTATGCCTCATCTTGACGGTTTAGCCGTCCTTGAGCGTTTACGTGATGTGAAAAAAGGAACGATTCCAAATGTCATCATGCTAACCGCATTTGGGCAAGAAGATGTGACCAAAAAGGCTGTTGAACTTGGTGCTTCCTATTTTATCTTAAAACCATTTGACATGGAAAACCTTGGCAGTCATATACGACAAGTAAGCGGTAATGGTAATACGTTTACAAGGAAGGCCCCATCTGTAAGTTACCGTTCTCAATCTGAACAAAAACCGAAAAATCTTGATGCAAGTATCACCAGTATTATTCATGAAATCGGTGTCCCAGCGCATATAAAGGGATATTTATACTTGCGTGAAGCCATCTCAATGGTTTACAACGATATCGAACTTTTAGGTTCCATTACAAAAGTATTATATCCGGATATTGCAAAAAAATATAATACTACAGCAAGCCGTGTAGAAAGGGCTATTCGTCATGCGATTGAAGTGGCATGGAGCAGGGGGAATATTGACTCGATTTCCTCCCTTTTCGGTTATACAGTAAGTATGTCGAAAGCAAAGCCTACAAACAGTGAATTTATTGCCATGGTAGCAGATAAATTACGCCTTGAACATAAGGCTTCTTGAAAAGACCAGAATTAAGCAAAGGCCTTCATTCCATTGAATGTAGGCCTTACTTTTTTAGCTATTAGGTTTATTTTTTTTCTACTTCCATTAGTTTTTGGATGAGAATATGTTGAGGTAAATGCATAAGCTGTTCTAGCGGTATTTTTAATTCCTTAGATAGTTTTAGGGCCGTTTCTGCTGATAATTGTAATGGCTTCATGTATATTCCTCCATTTTTATATTGGGAAGTGAAAATATGACTCAAATTTTTGCACATCGTGGATATTCCTACTTATTCGCTGAAAATACTATGGGTGCTTTTATAGAAGCTGAAAAGGCTGGTGCCGATGGATTAGAACTCGACGTGCAGTTAACGAAGGATGGAGAAATTGTCGTTATTCATGATGAAAAAGTGGATCGAACCACCACTGGAACCGGATTTGTGAAAGATTTCTTATATAAAGAAATTAGAAAATTAAATGCAAACAAAGGCGGTTTAAAAAAAGAACCAATCCCATCCCTGATAGAAGTTTTGGAATGGCTCCAATCCAATAAATTAATCTGTAATATTGAGTTAAAAAACGGGCTCCTTCCATATGAGGGAATGGAAGAAAAAGTAATTCAGCTCATTAGAAAATATGGACTTGGTGACCGGATCATTATCTCCTCTTTTAATCATTACAGTATTGTTTACAGTTACAGGATTGCACCAGAAATTGAAACAGCCCCACTGTTTATTGAAGGAATTTATATGCCTTGGATTTATTCTCAATCGATCCGAGCAAAAGGGATCCATCCCAAACACACTGCTATGTCGGATAATATTCTTGTAACTACAATGGATAATGGCATCGCGGTACGTCCATATACAGTTAACAAAGAAGTAGATATGCACCGGCTTTTTAATATAAATTGTACCGCCATTATAACGGATGACCCTGTTAAGGCTAACCGCATCAGAAAACAATATGAGAACAAGTCATAGTTAATGGAACTGCTAATTGAAAAGGAGAGTGCTGTTCAAATAGAACGGCCTCTCCTTTTTTAAGTCCTGCAACGAATAACTACTTCTTAAACTTAGGTTGGACTTTATTGCGCTTGCGGTCTCGGTGAAAAATAAATCCCGCTACAAATCCCAAACCTCCGATAAAAAAAATCAAACCCGTTATGAACTGCAATAATAAACTTGGAAAGGGTGCTTGCAAAATTCCAAATGTCATATCACGCATTAATTTAATTCCTAGAGCCGCTAATGCACCTGGAATGACTAAAATGATGAGGGCAATAATACGTATCATAAAAAAATCCTTCCAATTACTAGATGAATTTCTGACTTCTTTATCATTATATCTCAACAAAATATTTTTATATAGAAGAAAATTGTCAAGGCGGGTCATTTAGTTATAAAATTGCTAATGAAGATATTTGCATGGATTTTTCTTTGATGAGTGAAAAAAATTTCCTAATGCCAAAAGGGGTATAAAAAATGCAAAATATTATGATTGTTGGTGCTGGTAAAGGTGGAACGGCAATCTTAAAAATTTTAAAAGAATCTGAAGTGCTTAATGTTCACGTTGTAATCGATCGGAACGAAGATGCGCCGGGGATCCTCCTTGCAAGGAAAGAAGGAATTAAAACAGGGACAAGCTGGGATCCCTTTTTAGATGAGAATATTGATATCATAATTGACGTAACAGGTAGTGATGAAGTTTTTCAAGAAATCCGAAATGCTAAAAATAAGCAAACTGTATTAATACCCGGCAGTGTGGCCTTCTTAGTATCAAAGCTCATGGAAGAAAAGGAAGAACTTGTGGCCAAGCTCCAGAATGATTCATATAAGCAGGATTTAATTTTTAACGCTGCAAACGATGGAATGGTGGTAATTGACCAACAAGGACAAGTCATCCTGTTTAATAAAAGAGCCGAGGAAATAATGGGTGTTAAAAAAGAGCAGGCAATTGGCAAGGCTGTTCTTGAAGTGATTCCCACGAGCAGGCTTCTATTAATTTTGAAAACAAGAAGAGTAGAATCTAACCAGGAAATGGTACTTGGTAATGGACGAAAAATTATTACTACCCGTATTCCTATCATTGAAGAAAATGGAACATTGATGGGGGCATTTGCAGTCTTTAAGGACATAACAGAAGTCGTGAATTTGGCAGAGGAGATAACTAATTTAAAGGAAATCCAAACTATGCTTCAAGCCATTATCCATTCAAGTGATGATGCTATCTCGGTTGTTGATGAAAATGGCCGTGGAATCCTCATTAATCCTGCCTACACCAGACTTACAGGTCTTACCAAAGATCAAGTTATCGGACATCCTGCAACGACTGACATCTCTGAGGGTGAGAGTATGCATATGAAAGTTTTACAAACAAGAAGAGCTGTACGTGGTGTGCCGATGAGAGTAGGACCAAATAAACGGGAAGTAATTGTGAATGTAGCTCCGATTATTGTGGAAGGGAAATTAAAAGGCAGTGTCGGTGTCATTCATGATATGTCAGAAATGAAATCGTTAAGCAGAGAATTAAATCGGGCAAGACAAATTATTCGAACTCTTGAAGCAAAATACACATTCGAGGATATTATCGGCATCTCAGAGGAAATGGTCATTGCGATTGAACAGGCAAAGCTGGGGGCAAAAACTCCTGCCACTGTACTGCTCCGGGGGGAATCAGGAACAGGTAAAGAGTTGTTTGCCCATGCGATACATAATGCCAGTGACCGCAAATACAATAAATTTATTCGGGTAAATTGTGCGGCAATTTCTGAATCATTACTAGAGAGTGAATTATTTGGCTATGAGGAAGGTGCTTTTTCGGGGGCACAAAGGGGAGGAAAACGAGGGTTTTTTGAAGAAGCGAACAATGGCAGTATCTTTTTGGACGAGATAGGGGAACTGTCTGCCAATACCCAGGCAAAGCTGCTAAGGGTTCTGCAGGAAAGTGAAATTATCCGAGTGGGAGCTGCAAAGCCGATAAATATAAATGTCCGAATCATTGCTGCTACGAATGTAAATCTCGAAAAGGGTATTGCTAAAGGTTCGTTTAGGGAAGACTTATATTATCGATTAAATCGCATGCCAATTCAAATCCCGCCGCTCAGGAAACGGAAAGAGGAAATCCCTGTTTTATGCAGCAGACTCATTGATAAGATCAATCGAGATTATGGAAGAAATGTGGAAGGTGTTACGAAAGAAGCACTAACTCAATTAATGGAATATGACTGGCCGGGAAATATAAGAGAATTAGAAAATATCTTGGGCAGGGCGATTATCTTTATGAATTATAATGATACCTTGATAGATGTTCACCATCTTCCGGAATTAAGGAATAAAACAATCGGATTTGAATCATCTGGAATGAACTCTGCTGTACCCGTTAATGTAGAAAAGACCTTGCCTGAAATGGTGGAAGAATACGAAGCAAGAATTATTCAGGAAACTCTTTCACGATTGAATGGAAATAAAACATTGACAGCTAAAACATTAGGTTTATCGGTAAGAAATCTTTATTATAAGTTGGATAAATTCAATCTTGAAAAAAATAGCATGCAATAATTTTCATGGTAAGAAAATTATTGCATTGTTCCGATTGAAAAAATAAAACGTTTACATAGAAGTGTTTTGGCATAAAACTTGCATATTTTATTGTGGGATTGAGGAAGTGAAGAAAGGGTTGATGACTGCTTGTTGCTAGACTCACTGATTAACCAAGCAACCCGAAAAGGCCATAATACGGTTGCTGTAGCTGCAGCAGACACGGCAGAAGTTATTGAGGCCGTTTATGATGCTATAAATCGAAATCTTGCTGAATTTATACTTTATGGCGATCAAGAAAAAATCATTTCATTGCTTGAATTGCAAAAACATGAGCTGCTGAATAATCATAAAATAAAAATTGTTCATTCAGATTCTGTCGCTGATGCCGCTAGATCTGCGGTTCAGGCTGTATCCAACAAACAGGCAAATGTATTAATGAAAGGAAATATTCCATCTAATATATTATTAAAGGCAGTTTTAAATAGTGAGTATGGACTTAGGACAGGGAATGTTTTATCGCATACTGCTGTTTTTGAAATTCCCGGCTTTAACCAACTAATCTTAATTACAGATGCTGCTATGAACATTTCTCCTCTTCTAGGACAAAAAGTACAAATTTAAAAAAATGCCGTTACACTCGCAAACTCAATCGGGATTGAAATGCCAAAAGTGGCTGTAATTGCTGCAGTGGAAGAGGTAAACCCGGATATGCCTGCAACCCTTGATGCAGCTGCATTAACAATGATGAATAGACGCGGGCAAATTAAAGGTTGTGTTGTCGATGGGCCATTTGGTCTGGATAATGCTATTTCAGAATTAGCTGCTGAACACAAAGGGATTATAAGCGACGTTGCAGGAAAAGCAGATATCTTATTAGTCCCTACTATTGAAGTTGGAAATGTGTTATACAAATCATTAATTTACTTTGCAAAGGCAAAGGTAGGTGCTGTCCTTACGGGAGCAAGTGCTCCAATTGTACTGACATCAAGAGCGGATTCAGCTGAAAGCAAGCTCTATTCATTGGCCTTAGCCTTATGCTGTGTTAAAAAATAGATTTTTACCCATTTTAGGAGGAAAAAGCCATGGAGATCTTTAAATACTTAGAAAAATATGATTATGAGCAATTAGTTTTTTGTCAAGATAAGCAGTCAGGTCTAAAAGCAATTATTGCTATTCATGATACTACGCTTGGTCCAGCATTGGGCGGTACCCGCATGTGGACATATGCCTCAGAGGAAGCAGCGATAGAAGATGCTCTTCGTCTTGCAAGAGGAATGACTTATAAAAATGCCGCGGCAGGCTTAAATCTCGGAGGAGGTAAAACCGTTATCATTGGCGACCCTCGTAAAGATAAGAGTGAGGCATTATTTAGAGCATTCGGCCGTTATGTCCAAGGATTAAATGGAAGATATATTACAGCTGAAGACGTAGGCACCACTGTGGCAGATATGGACCTAATCCATGAGGAAACAGATTTTGTAACTGGTATATCGCCTGCATTTGGTTCATCTGGCAATCCTTCTCCAGTCACTGCTTATGGTGTATATCGCGGAATGAAAGCAGCGGCAAAGGAAGCTTTTGGTACAGATTCTTTAGAAGGAAGAGTAGTTGCTGTTCAGGGAGTCGGTAATGTTGCTTACACTCTATGTGAATATCTGCATAAAGAAGGTGCCCAGCTAATCGTAACCGACATTAATAAAGAGGCAGTTAATCGGGCGGTTGAAGCATTTGGTGCACGTGCAGTTGATCCGGATGATATTTATGGGGTAGAATGTGACATCTATGCTCCTTGTGCTTTAGGGGCAACCATCAACGACGAAACAATCCCACAATTAAAGGCAAAAGTAATTGCAGGTTCAGCAAATAACCAATTAAAGGATACCCGCCATGGTGATACCATCCATGAATTGGGTATTGTCTACGCCCCGGACTATGTAATAAATGCGGGCGGCGTTATTAATGTAGCTGATGAGCTTTATGGATACAATCAAGAACGTGCCATGAAAAAGGTGGAACAGCTTTATACGACAATTGAAAAGGTAATTGAAATTTCAAAACGGGATGGTATCCCAACCTATGTTGCGGCTGATCGAATGGCAGAAGAAAGAATTGAACGAATCCGCAATTCAAGAAGCCAATTTTTACAAAATGGTCATCACATTTTAAGCCATCGGATTTCAAGATAATAGTAAGTACAAACACCAACGGGCTTTCTAGGGAGTGCCAGCGGCTAGTACAATTTTGATTGGCTGACTAGGATAACGAAGCTAAGGCGGAGCGCTGAATTTGAATTCAGCGCATTTGCCATTAGATAAATGTTTTTTTAAGTGGGGGTTATGACGTTGCAAGTTAATAAATATCGGATACTAACCATCAACCCAGGTTCAACATCCACTAAAATTGGCATTTTTGATCATGACATTTCAATTTTTGAAAAGACAATCCGCCATGATGCTGAAAAAATTAATACTTTTCCCAATATTATTGACCAATATCAATTTAGAAAAACGGCAATTTTGGAAACACTGGATAATGAAGGGATTAATATATCAAAATTATCAGCAGTTTGTGGCCGTGGTGGATTGCTGCGTCCGATTAAAGGGGGAACATACGCAGTCAATGACCTGATGTTAAAGGACTTGCAATCCGGTCACTCTGGCCAGCATGCATCCAATTTGGGCGGGATTATTGCACATGAAATTGCCGCAGGACTTAATATACCTGCCTTTATTGTTGACCCGGTTGTGGTTGACGAACTTGCCCCGATTGCAAGGATCTCCGGTTTTTCCCTAATTGAGAGAAAAAGCATCTTCCATGCCCTAAATCAAAAAGCTGTAGCCAGAAGAGTAGCAAAGGAACTGGGGAAAGAATACAGTGAATTGAATCTGATTGTTGCCCATATGGGCGGGGGAATTACGGTTGGTGTCCATCAACAAGGCAGAGTAGTGGATGTAAACAATGGTTTGCACGGAGATGGCCCTTTTAGTCCTGAACGGGCTGGAACGGTCCCTGCTGGAGATTTAATAGCACTTTGTTATTCAGGTGAACATTACAGGGAAGAAATTATGAAACGACTTGTTGGGCAAGGGGGTCTTGTTGGTTACCTTGGAACAAATGATGCAGTAGAGGTAGAACAAAGAATTGCCGCTGGTGACAAAAAGGCGGAACTAATTTATGAGGCGATGGCCTATCAAGTTGCTAAGGAGATTGGTTCCTGCAGCACGGTTCTTTCTGGCAGGGTAGATGCAATTGTATTAACAGGAGGCCTTGCCAATGGAACAGGTTTCGTAAAACGAATTAGCGATAGAGTTAATTGGATTGCAGATGTCATTGTTCATCCTGGTGAAGATGAGCTTCTAGCCTTGGCGGAAGGAGCCCTTCGAGTGTTACGGGGCGAAGAAGAAGTGAAAATATATCCAGGGAATTTTTCCACTGCGAAAATCTAAGGAAATGGGGAGGAAATATTAATGGCACAAGAATATGATTTGGTCATTCTTGGAGGTGGAACGGGCGGCTATGTGGCAGCTATTCGTGCTTCTCAGCTTGGATTAAAAACAGCCATTGTAGAAAAAGGAAAGCTGGGAGGAACCTGCCTGCATAAAGGCTGTATCCCAAGTAAGGCCCTCTTAAGAAGTGCAGAGGTATTTGCTACCGCAAAGCGCGGGGAGGATTTTGGTGTTATAACGAATGAAGTTTCATTAGATTTTGGGAAAGTTCAAGCTAGAAAAAATAAGATTATTGATCAGTTACATAAAGGCGTCCAACACCTAATGAAACAAGGAAAGATTGATGTTTATGAAGGAATTGGCCGTATCCTCGGACCATCGATTTTTTCACCAATGCCAGGCACTATTTCTGTTGAAATGAACAACGGAACGGAAAACGAGATGTTAATTCCGAAAAATGTGATTGTGGCAACAGGTTCAAGGCCGAGATCGCTTCCAGGCTTGGATATCGATGGTGAATTAGTGCTGTCTTCTGATGAAGCATTACAGCTCGAAGCATTGCCCAAATCCATTATCATAATTGGGGGCGGTGTGATTGGAATAGAATGGGCCTCCATGCTGTCTGATTTTGGAGTTGATGTAACAGTTCTTGAGTTTGCTGACCGCATCATTCCAACAGAGGATAAAGAAATTTCTAAAGAAATGCAGCGAGTAATGAAAAAGAAAGGCATAAACCTCATTCCTGGTGCAAAAGTGCTCCCTGATACGATTATTAAGGATCAAGAGGTTAGTATTTCAGCAGAGGTAAAAGGTATGCTTAAACAGTTTAAGGCTGAAAAACTCTTAGTCTCAGTTGGCCGCCAAGCAAATTTAGAGGGAATAGGACTTGAAAATACAGAGATCCAGGTTGAAAAGGGATTTATTGTGACCAATGAATTCTACCAAACAAAGGAATCCCATATTTATGCAATCGGCGACGTAATAGGAGGTTTACAACTTGCACATGTAGCATCGCACGAGGGAATAATTGCAGTTGAGCATATAGCAGGAGAAAAACCATCGCCAATGAATTATAACTTAGTATCTAGGTGCATCTATAGTAACCCAGAGGTCTCCAGTGTAGGAATAACGGAGGAGCAGGCAAAAGAAAAGGGCCATAAATTGAAAATAGGTAAGTTTTCATTCCGGGCAATTGGGAAAGCACTTGTTTTTGGTGAATCAGATGGCTTTGTAAAAATTGTCGCAGATTCGGAGACTGACGATATTCTAGGGGTGCATATGATCGGACCGCATGTAACAGATATGATCACAGAGGCCGGGCTTGCCATGGTATTAGATGCAACACCGTGGGAAATAGCTCATACCATTCATCCACACCCAACTTTGACAGAAGCCATTGGAGAAGCTGCCCTAGCTGTTGATGGGAAGGCCATTCATTCATAATAAATAAAGGTTTTATGCTATGATAATTTGTTAGAGTCTAGCGAACAATCGGGAGGTAAGAAATATATGGCAGAAAAGCGTCATGAAATTTTAGGATTAAGCGACCAAAAGGTATTGGAAATGTATGAGACGATGCTTTTGGCCCGACGCATTGATGAGCGGATGTGGTTATTAAATCGTGCTGGAAAAATTCCATTTGTTATTTCATGTCAGGGCCAAGAAGCAGCACAGGTGGGAGCGGCTTTTGCTCTAGACCGGGAGAAGGATTATGTACTTCCCTATTACCGTGACATGGGGGTTGTGTTAACCTTCGGAATGACACCAACAGAATTGATGCTCTCGGGTTTTGCTAAAGCAGAGGACCCAAATTCGGGGAGCCGGCAAATGCCAGGACACTTTGGTCAAAAGAAAAATAGAATCGTTACAGGGTCATCACCTGTTACGACACAAGTTCCTCACGCCGTAGGAATCGCTCTTGCAGGAAAGATGGAGAAAAAAGACCTCGTAACCTTTGTTACCTTTGGGGAAGGTTCGTCTAACCAAGGGGATTTCCATGAGGGAGCAAACTTTGCAGGTGTTCATAAACTTCCTGTTATTTTCATGTGTGAAAATAATAAATATGCGATCTCTGTCCCAATTGAAAAACAATTAGCCTGTGAAAAGGTGTCGGACCGTGCAATTGGATATGGGATGCCGGGTGTAACAGTTGACGGTAATGATCCTTTGGAAGTATATAAGGCTGTAAAAGAGGCTGCTGACCGAGGCCGCCGCGGCGAAGGTCCGACACTGGTTGAAACTGTCTCATACCGTCTTACACCGCATTCTTCGGATGATGACGATCGTTCATATCGGGCACCGGATGAAGTGGCAAAAGCAAAAACAAAGGATCCGCTAATGACCTTTGGGGCCTATTTAAAGGAAACGAATGTTTTAAATGATGAACTTGAAAAAGAAATCAATGATCGTGTTATGAAGCTGGTGGATGAGGCGACAGATTATGCTGAAAATGCTCCTTATTCTTTACCAGAAGATACATTGAAATATGTTTATGCGGAAACGGCAGAGTAAGGGGGACGTAAAATGGCGATTATTTCATATATTGATTCAATCACAATGGCGATGCGTGAAGAAATGGAACGGGATCCAAAGGTGTTTATCCTGGGTGAAGATGTAGGGGTAAAAGGCGGCGTATTTAAAGCAACACAGGGGTTGTACGAACAATTTGGCGAGGAGCGGGTCATTGATACACCACTTGCCGAGTCAGCTATTGCAGGAGTAGGAATCGGAGCAGCTATGTACGGAATGCGCCCTATTGCAGAAATGCAATTTGCAGATTTTATTATGCCAGCTGTAAACCAAATTATTTCTGAAGCAGCAAAAATTCGCTATCGTTCTAATAATGATTGGAACTGTCCAATTGTTATACGTGCCCCTTACGGCGGCGGAGTACATGGGGCACTTTATCATTCCCAATCTGTGGAAGCCGTTTTTGCTAATCAGCCAGGCTTGAAAATAGTCATGCCTTCGACACCATATGATGCGAAAGGACTATTAAAAGCAGCTATCCGTGATAATGACCCGATTCTCTTTTTCGAGCACAAACGAGCCTATCGTTTAATTAAAGGCGAGGTCCCTGCGGATGATTATACCCTGCCAATCGGGAAGGCTGATGTAAAGCGAGAAGGTGAAGATATTACGGTTATTACCTATGGTCTATGTGTTCATTTTGCCCTCCAAGCGGCAGAAAAATTAGCACGCGATGGAATTTCTGCTCATATCCTTGATTTACGAACTGTCTATCCGTTAGACCAAGAGGCGATTATTGAGGCAGCTTCTAAAACGGGGAAGGTCTTGTTAATAACAGAGGACACAAAGGAAGGAAGCATCATAGGTGAAGTTTCAGCCATTATAGCGGAACATTGTTTATTTGATTTAGATGCTCCTATTAAGCGGCTCGCAGGACCAGATGTCCCGGCTATGCCATATTCTCCTACGATGGAGAAATTCTTTATGGTTAATCCGGACAAAGTTGAAAAAGCAATGCGTGAGCTTGCGGAATACTAAGGAGGTAGGGAACTCGTGGCAATTGAACAAATTAGAATGCCTCAATTAGGGGAAAGTGTAACCGAAGGTACTATTAGCAAGTGGTTAGTCACTGTGGGTGATAAAGTAAATAAATACGACCCACTTGCCGAGGTCATGACCGATAAAGTAAACGCAGAAGTCCCGTCCTCCTATACAGGTGTGATTAAAGAGCTGATTGCTGAAGAAGGCGAGACACTAGCGGTCGGGGAAATGATCTGTACCATTGAAACCGGAGCTAGCACTATACAGGACTCTTCTATCGCAGAGAGTCCTAATACAGAAGAAAGTAGAAAAACAGAATCTACAGGTACATTGGTTCAACCAAATAAAACTCGTTATTCACCTGCTGTTCTAAAAATTTCTCAGGAACACGGGATAGATTTAACAAAGGTATCTGGCACAGGTGCGGGGGGCCGGATTACTAGAAAAGATTTATTGAAATTAATTGAATCTGGTCATATTCCAAGCGCAGCCCAAATGATGGAATCCGTTAATGAATTAATACCTGCTGTCGAGGCCAAACCAAAAGAGGCCCCAGCTGTACCTAGTCAGCCAGCAGCAGTTTCGGCCCAGGCAGCTCAACAAGTGAAAGTTCCTGTTAGTCCAGGCGACCTAGAGATTCCAGTCACAGGGATCCGTAAAGCGATAGCGGCTAATATGCTTCGCAGTAAACATGAAGCTCCTCATGCCTGGACCATGATTGAGGTGGACGTAACCAATCTTGTGGAATATCGTAACAGTCTAAAAGACGATTTCAAGAAGAAGGAGGGTTTCAATTTAACCTTTTTTGCCTTTTTTGTAAAAGCCGCCGCTCAAGCCTTGAAGGAGTTTCCACAAATAAACTCAATGTGGGCCGGGGATAAAATCATTCAAAAGAAAGATATTAATATATCTATTGCAGTGGCTACGGAAGATGCCTTGTATGTTCCTGTCATTAAAAATGCAGATGAAAAATCCATTAAAGGAATAGCGCGGGAAATCTCTGAACTAGCCGTAAAGGTGAGAACTGGGAAGCTAAAATCTGAAGATATGCAAGGCGGGACATTTACAGTGAACAACACGGGTTCCTTTGGCTCGGTTCAATCGATGGGAATCATTAACTACCCGCAAGCAGCGATCCTTCAAGTGGAGTCAATTGTTAAACGGCCAGTGGTCATCAACAATAACATGATTGCCATCCGAGATATGGTAAATCTATGTATGTCATTGGACCACAGAGTATTAGACGGCCTAATTTGCGGCCGTTTCCTACAACGAGTCAAAGAAATTCTAGAACATACCTCAAAATCAACCACAGCTATTTATTAGGGGATAAACAACCGCTGTCAAGACTGGCAGCGGTTTTTATGATGGTATAGGAAATTCTAAAATAATTGAATTAGGACTCTGAATCCAGCTCCAGCGCCCAGCGGCTAGTGTACTTCGCTCTCCGTGTTTCCTTTATCTCAGTTGGAGAGCTCCAGTCCATACGCCGCTAAACGGGCACTTTTGCCTTTTGTTATTGCTTGAAAACTATTTGTACCATAAAATAGAAATAAGTAGAATTAATTGAATTTTACTTCAATTTTGAAGAAAGGGGAGATGGAGTTGGAAAATATAAAAAATCAATCATTCTTACGAAAAACAATCGATGATTGGCAAGAGAAAGCGGAAAGCAGTCTAAAAGGGAAAAAGATTGATTCCCTACATTGTGATACATATGAGAACATTATTTTGAAACCGCTTTATACACGAGAGGATGAGCAGCCAGTTCCAGATTATTCAGGAGGATCCGATTACCGACGAGGAATTTATCCATTGGGGTACCTGACAAATAAGTGGAACGTTGCTCAGCAATTATTTTACCAATCACCTAGTGAATTGAAGGAGAAACTTCAGGATGCCATAAAAAAGGGGCAAACTGCGCTTGCTTTTCAGGTATCTGAAGAATTAATTGAAACAAATTCAAGCCTTTCTAGTGTATTAGAAGACCTCTATCATCAATATCCACTAGCGATTAATGCAAAAGGATGGCATTCAGCCGTTCTAGAAGTTTTAGCAAAAATGGCCGAAAACGAAAATAAAGCTGATCAAGTAAGCGGCTATATTGGTTCAGATCCGATTGCGCTATTTGCTGAGGAAGGGGCTTTTTCACAGGAATATCTTGAGGAATGGAAAAACAATATAAACAAGTATAGTAAAAGTTTCCCACATCTAAGCACCATTTTAATTGATACAACTCCTTATCACAATGGCGGGGCAAATACCGTCCAAGAACTGGGCATTGCAATAGCAGAAGGAGTACAGTATGTCGATCTCCTGCAGGATAGTGAACTGGATCATAATGTAATCGTTAAAAAAATCGTCTTCCAATTTTCGATTGGAAGTAACTTCTTCATGGAAATTGCTAAACTTCGGGCAGCCCGGGTACTCTGGAATCGGATAACTGAACTTTACGGTGTAAAAGAAAAAGCCCGAGGGATGATTATTGCTGCCGAAACCTCTTCCTTTACAAAATCCTTACAGGACCCCTATGTCAATCTTCTAAGGGCTGGAAATGAAGCCTTTGCTGCCATTATGGGAGGGGTTCAATATTTACAAGTTGCTCCTTTTGATCATCTTACAGTCACAACACCATTTGCAGAAAGAATCGCTAGAAATATTCAACTACTCTTAAAACATGAGGCACACCTGGAAAAAGTAATCGATCCAGCAGGTGGTTCTTGGTATGTGGAGGAACTAACGAATGAACTTGCCGAAAAAGCATGGGGTTATTTCCAACAAATCGAAGCCCAAGGCGGTATATTAAACAGTTTGAAATCCAATTGGCTGCAGCAGGAAATTAAAGCTGCCTACGATGTAAAGAATCTTGATATTCAAACAAGAAAGCAAAGTTTGGTTGGAACAAATGTTTATGCAGATATAAATGAAATGCCTCCCAACCCTCTACAGCGTAGCAAAAACCGTTTTTTTTCAAATGGAACCTATTCATTGGGCAAATTAGAAGCAATTCCAGCACGGAGACTTGCAGAGCCATTTGAAGAACTGCGAAAAAAGGCAAAACAGCTGGAAGAAAAAGTTGGCACTATTCCATCTGTCGGGATAGTATGTCTTGGAGAATTAAAGCAGTATAAACCAAGGCTTGATTTTATGAAAGGCTTTTTTGCTGCAGGTGGTATGAACGCGATAGAAAGCAGGCCGATCGTAACTGTAGACCATGCTATTCAATTTATCTTAGAAACAACTACAACCTATTTCTGTTTTTGTGGAACAAATGAACAGTATGAGTTAGCAGGAAAAAACATACTTTCAGCCCTAAAATCTAAATTTCCTGACCGCATATTTTACCTAGCTGGCCTGCCTGATGCAGAAAAACGGGCCCAGTGGCACAATCAAGGAATTAAGCAATTTATTCATTCGCGTACTAATTGCTATGAAACTCTTATTGCAATCCTCACTGATATGGAGGTGAACACAGTTGAAGAAACAAAAGCCTGATTTTCAACATATAGCACTGTTTGCGGACCAGAAATTTATCACAAAAAAAGAGTGGGAAAAGCAAGTGAATGATGAACTTTCTTCTTCTATTGAGGATTTACTGTTTGAAACAAATGAACACATATACCTTAAGCCTGTTTATACAAAAGAGGATCGTCATGGGTTGGAGCACATAGATGACCTTCCTGGTCTGCCTCCATATACAAGAGGCCCCTATCCTACCATGTATGTTAATCGGCCTTGGACGGTCAGGCAGTACGCAGGCTTTTCAACCGCTGAGGAAAGTAATGCTTTTTACCGCCGAAATCTTGCTATGGGACAAAAGGGATTATCTGTTGCCTTTGATTTAGCTACCCATCGCGGCTACGACTCAGACCATCCTCGTGTAGTTGGGGATGTTGGCAAAGCGGGAGTTGCCATAGACTCCATTCTTGATATGAAAACCCTTTTTGCTGGAATCCCCTTGGACCAAATGTCTGTATCGATGACCATGAACGGTGCGGTCTTGCCGATTTTAGCGTTCTTTATCGTAACGGCAGAGGAACAGGGAGTCAGCCAAGAAAAACTTTCGGGAACGATTCAAAACGATATTTTAAAAGAATATATGGTTCGCAATACATATATTTACCCCCCAGAAATGTCGATGAAGATCATTGCCGATATTTTTGAATATACATCCAAATACATGCCAAAGTTTAATAGTATTAGTATTTCCGGCTATCATATGCAAGAAGCAGGTGCTCCGGCAGATTTAGAATTAGCTTATACACTTGCAGATGGCTTGGAGTATGTCCGAACAGGTCTTAAAGCGGGGATTGAAATCGATTCATTTGCTCCTCGGCTGTCCTTTTTCTGGGCAATTGGGATGAATTACTTCATGGAAGTCGCCAAAATGCGGGCAGCAAGATTCATATGGGCCAAGATGATGAAGTCCTTCGATCCGAAAAATGAAAAATCTTTAGCATTGAGGACTCATTCGCAAACGTCAGGGTGGAGTTTAACCGAACAGGATCCATTTAATAATGTTACCCGAACACTTGTTGAAGCACATGCTGCAGCCATGGGTCATACCCAATCACTCCATACTAACGCCTTGGATGAGGCCATTGCCTTACCAACAGATTTCTCAGCCCGGATTGCCCGCAACACTCAGTTATTTTTACAAGAAGAAACAGGGATTACCAACGTCATCGATCCCTGGGGTGGCTCCTATTATGTAGAAAAGCTGACAGATGATTTAATCAAAAGGGCTTGGATACACATTGAAGAAATTGAAGAGCTTGGGGGCATGGCTAAAGCCATTGACACGGGTCTTCCAAAAATGAAAATTGAAGAAGCCGCTGCTAGAAGGCAGGCGCAAATTGATTCTGGTCAGGAGACAATCATTGGGGTTAATCGCTCCAGGCTCGAAAAGGAAGAAGCAATTGATATATTGGATATTGATAATACCGCCGTCCGTTTAAAGCAAATTGAAAAATTAACGGCATTAAAAGCTGCTCGGGATCATCAAAAAGTAGCAGAGGCGCTTAGTGCATTAACTAAAGCTGCTGAGACAGCAGAACAAAATCTATTAGAACTTGCCGTAAAGGCAGCAAGAGTGAGAGCAACACTTGGTGAAATTTCTGATGCTATTGAGCGTGTGGCTAAAAGACATAAAGCTGTCATTCGTTCAATTAGCGGTGTATATAGTACTGCTTTTAGCAACGAGGATGAAATAAATGAAGTAAAAAAAATGACGGATGAATTTCTTGAGAATGAAGGGAGACGGCCAAGAATCCTTGTGGCGAAATTGGGTCAGGACGGCCATGATCGGGGAGCAAAGGTCATCGCTACCGCTTTTGCGGATTTAGGCTTTGATGTAGACATTAGTCCGTTGTTCCAAACGCCGGAAGAAACGGCGGTTCAAGCGGTTGAAAATGATGTTCATGTAGTGGGCATGAGTTCGCTTGCAGCGGGTCATAAAACATTGCTTCCGCAACTAGTGGACGAATTGAAAAAATTGGGCCGAGAGGATATTTTAGTTGTTGCCGGGGGTGTCATTCCTGCACAAGATTATCAATTTTTATATGACCATGGTGCAGCGGCCATTTTCGGACCGGGCACGATCATTCCTGTCGCCGCTCAAAAAGTGATTAGGGAGATTTATTTAAAACTCGGTTATGAGGAAGTGTCGCAATAAATGGGGAAGGACCATAAGCCGGAGTGGAGTGACCCTGATACACTTGACAACTGTTTAAGTATCGTACGCAAAGGCGAGGAGCTTGAAGGTCATCCCGTTGCTATTGACAAAAATGTCCGCTTTCAAAAACGAAATACAACAGAACCATCCGTTGACGTTCTATATGATGGGGTGCTGAAGGGTGACCGAAGCCTGCTTGCCCGAGCAATTACATTAGTTGAAAGTAATGCCGAACAGCATTTTCAAAAAGCACAGCTGCTGCTGAAAAAGCTCCTTCCGAAAACAGGAAAATCAATTCGAATCGGTATAACTGGTGTACCAGGTGCAGGTAAGAGTACCTTTATTGAAGCTTTTGGTATGTACCTGTGCGGTTTAGGGTACCGGGTTGCTGTATTAGCTATTGATCCCAGTTCAAGTATCTCGGGCGGCAGTATTCTTGGCGATAAGACTAGAATGGAGCAATTATCAAAAAATCCGAACGCTTTTATTCGTCCGTCACCGACGGGAGGAAAACTTGGCGGTGTACACCGAAAAACTAGGGAAGCTATGTTAATTTGTGAGTCGGCCGGTTATGATATTATATTAATTGAAACGGTTGGCGTGGGCCAAAGTGAAGTCATCATCAGAGATATGGTGGATTTTTTTATACTGCTAGTTTTGACCGGGGCAGGGGATGAACTTCAAGGAATGAAGAAAGGGATTATGGAACTAGCTGATCTCATCCTTGTTCACAAAGCAGATGGGGCAAATAAACAAAGGGCGGAGCATACTAGGCAAGAGTACAACCGAATCCTCCACTTCCTCCAGCCAGCTACGAAAGGGTGGGTGACAAGGGCATATCCCTGCTCTTCGATTACTTTTGAAGGAATTAGTGAAATCTGGCGTGTTATTCAAACCTTTGAAGAAACCACAAAATCTTCAGGCGTTTTTGAGGAAAGAAGAAGAATACAAGCAAGGGAATGGTTATATTCAATGATAACGGATCAGCTTCAATTTCTTTTTTACCATCATAAGGGGGTTAAAAGTGCTCTGCCAAAACTTGAAAATGAGGTGATTTCTGGAGAATTGACGGTAGCTACAGCTGTAGAAACATTATTTGAGACCTTTTTACCAACAACAAAAAGGTAAACTGTTGTTTCATGCCATTTTCTCTTGTCTTTGCCACTTCATTTCATTTGAAAGAAATACATTTAAACTGTTATGATGTAGTTATATACGGAATATAAGGAGTGTGTTTTGATGAGTATGAATTTTAACTTTTTCATGAATGATGTAGTTAAGCAAGCACGTGAAGAAATCGTGTCTGCTGGATATACAGAATTAAAAACTCCTGCAGAAGTCGAAGAAGCTTTTGACCAAAAAGGAACCACTTTAGTGATGATTAATTCAGTTTGCGGTTGTGCGGGGGGGATTGCACGCCCTGCAGCTGCACATGCGCTTCACAATGACAAACGTCCTGACCACCTCGTTACGGTATTTGCCGGACAGGATAAAGAGGCAACAGAAACAGCAAGAAGCTATTTCACAGGTTATCCGCCATCCTCTCCATCTTTTGCATTGCTAAAAGACGGGAAAATCCTGACCATGATTGAAAGACATCAGATTGAGGGCTTTGACCCTGCAACAGTAGTGGCAAAGCTGCAAAGTGAATTTGACCAATATTGCGAAGAAGTTTAAGTATTAAATAAAAAAGATCAAATCGAAAATGATTTGATCTTTTTTATTGTCCAATTATAATTTTTAGTGTATATTTATTAATTATTTTGTAATTTTAATCATAAATCCAGAGGAGTTTTGACATGAAAGAATTATTAAAAAATAATTTAGAAACTATACAAAATAGATTATGGGAAATCAACGATATCCTGTATCATCATCCAGAGCTTGGTGATCAAGAATATGAGTCTATGAATCTTTTAGTGGAATTACTTGAGCAGCATCAATTTTCAGTAGAAAAGGGAATTGTTGGCAGACCTACAGCTTTTAAAGCAGTTTATGATAGTAAAAAAGCAGGGCCTACTATTGCCTATTTATCCGAATACGATGCCTTACCGGGAGTTGGACATGGGTGTGGTCATAATATGATTGGTACTATGAGTGCAGGGGCAGGAGTCCTATTAAGTAAAGTGGTGGATGAAATTGGCGGCCGAGTTATTGTATTAGGCACACCTGCAGAAGAAACAAATGGCGCTAAAGTACCGATGGCCGAACAAGGAATATTTGACGATATTGATGCAGCTATGATCGTGCACCCTGGAGATGTTTCCTATGAGAGTGGTGATTCGTTGGCGATGGATGCTATTCAATTTGACTTCCGCGGCAGAACGAGTCATGCCGCAGCATCGCCAGAAAAGGGGATTAATGCACTGGATGCCGTTATTCAATTATTTAACGGGATTAATGCTCTCCGTCAACATGTGACTTCCGATGTTAGAATACATGGAATAATTAAGGAGGGTGGAGTAGCTGCTAATATTGTTCCAGACAAAGCAGTAGCTCAATTTTATATTCGAGCAAAGGACAGACACTACTTAAACGACCTAGTTCAAAAGGTGATTAACATAGCGAAAGGGGCATCGTCAATGACTGGTGCAGAGGTTCATATTGAAAATTATGAATTGAGCTATGACAATATGGTTACGAACCAAACATTATCCCAGCTGTTTACAAGCAACCTTTTGACAACGGGTGTTAAGCAAGTGGAGAAAGCAAAGGATTCTTATGGATCGATAGATATGGGAAATGTGAGTCACGTTGTTCCTGCTATTCACCCTTATATTGGTCTTGATTCACCTGGATTAGTTGCCCATACCAGAGAATTTGCCGACTTAACCATTACCGACAATTCTCATAAGATACTTTCTAGAGGTGCTTTGGCCCTTGCACTAACGGGATATGATTTAATTACGAATAAAGATGTATTCGAAAAAATGAAAAATGAATTTCGTCAGATGGAGATCGCTAAAGCCTGACTCCTAGAAACCACCTCTTCCTTTAAGGGGTGTTTTTTATGGCTAAAATAATATTGGTATATTAAATTGTTAGAATATTTTTATATTTAAAAAACATCTTTTCAAATATAATTTCATGTGTTATTATTCGTTTTGTTGAATAAAAATTCAATATAACTACACAGCTTCTTATATTTACACAGGGGGTACATCATGAAAAAAACAATTTTATCTTTAATGTTTATCTTTACACTATTAGTTATGGCTGCTTGTGGTCAGAATAATAAGGACGGGGCAACTGGAGAAAAAGCTTCTGACAAAAAAGTATTAACAATGGCAACATCAGCTGATTTTGCTCCATTTGAATCAAGAGAGCCATCAGGAAAGATTGTTGGATTTGATATTGACCTAGCTAATGCCATTGCGTCTGAATTAGGCTATAAACTAGTAATTAAAGACATGAAATTTGATGGACTAATCGGAGCATTGCAAGCGAAACGAGTTGACATGGTCATTTCTGGAATGTCAGCAACTGAAAAACGTAAAAAAAATGTTGATTTTTCCACAACTTATAACCACTCCGGTGAAATGTTTTTAACGAAAAAGGATTCCGATATTAAAACCATTGATGATCTTAAAGGAAAAACAGTTGCTGTACAATTAGGAACCATCCAAGAAGAAGGAGCCAGAGCGCTTCAGAAAAAAGTTGATTTTACGCTTAAGCCTTTAGATAATGCGACAACTCTAATCCAAGAGCTATTATCAAATCGTATCCAAGTAGCTTATTTAGATAAATCAGTTGCAACTGGATACATCAAGGAACAAGGTTTAGCAGGTTTTGATGATCCAACATCTAGTTCTCCAGGGATGGCAGTAGCTTTTCCAAAAGGCAGTGACTTAGTTGACGATGTGGATAACGCTCTTAAAAAGCTAGATCAGAACGGAAAACTTCAAGAACTGAAGGACAAGTGGTTAAAAGATCAACAGTAAATGATTCTTATTGATTTTATTTCTTATATTGTTTGATGAATAAATTGAAAAGAGGTGTAAGGCATGAATTTGGATTTTAGCCAAATTGTGCCTTATATTCCTTTTATTTTAGAAGGAATATGGGTTACATTAAAATTTGTTATAATTTCAATTATTTTAGGCTTTATCCTTGGTACTATTTTGGCATTGTGTAAAATTTCACGGATAAAAGTTTTAAATTGGTTCGGAGATTTTTATACATCTATCTTTCGTGGTACACCGTTAATTTTGCAATTGATGCTTATCTATTTTGCCATACCTCAATTAACAGGCTATGACATTTCACCCTTCTTATCATCTATCCTAGCTTTTGGATTAAATTCATCAGCCTATGTTTCTGAAATTATCCGGGCTGGAATTCAAGCAGTCGATAAAGGTCAGACGGAAGCAGCACAAGCTCTTGGTGTACCTTATCGTCTCATGATGAAGGACCTAATCATGCCTCAAGCGTTAAAAAATATATTACCTGCACTTATGAACGAATTTATTACGTTAACAAAAGAATCAGCAATCGTATCAACAATTGGTTATTTAGATTTAATGCGCCGCGCCCAGGTTGTTGGAGCAGATACTTATCGTAACTTTGAGCCCTTAATATTTGTTGGATTAATTTATTGGATATTAGTTATGGTGCTGACACTCATTGGTAAACGAGTTGAAAGGAGGATGAAATTTAGTGATTAGAGTTGAAAACCTCTATAAACAATTCGGAGAAAACGAAGTCCTAAAAAATATTTCTACGAGTATTGGCAGTGGTGAAGTTGTTTCTATTATTGGACCTTCAGGATCTGGAAAATCTACTTTCCTGCGTTGTTTAAACTTGTTAGAAACACCTACAAAAGGAACAGTTTGGATCGATAACCAAGACATTACTGATAAAAAAACGAACATAATGAAAGTTCGAGAACAAATCGGAATGGTTTTTCAGCACTTTTATTTATTCCCGCATCTGACAGTATTGGAAAACTTAACATATGCCCCGCTTAAAGTCAAAGGGGAATCCCGTGACACAGCAGTAGCCAAAGCCCGGGATTTACTTGCTAGAGTGGGCCTTACTGAAAAAGAGACTGCTTACCCGAATAATTTATCAGGTGGTCAGAAGCAGCGTGTTGCTATTGCCCGGGCTCTTGCAATGGAACCAAAGTTAATGTTATTTGATGAGCCCACATCAGCGCTCGACCCGGAGATGGTTAAGGAAGTATTAACCGTTATGAAGGACTTAGCCCAATCCGGAATGACGATGGCCATCGTAACACATGAAATGGGGTTTGCTCGTGAGGTTTCTGACCGTATCCTCTTCCTTGATGAAGGGAAATTACTAGAGGAAGGTTCACCAATTGAGTTTTTTAATAATCCACGTACAAGCAGAGCAAAGGACTTTTTAGAAAAGGTATTATAACGGATGAATCTTACTTTATCTTAAAGTAGTTTTTCTTGGAAAAAATGTCTAAATAGGGATATGCTAAAGATGGTCTAAATGATCATCTTTTTTTATGGGGAGATATTTATGAAATTTTCGATTGGATATCGGACAGTTAAAACAGCTGTAGGTACTGCTGTTTCCATTTTAATTGCACAGCAGTTGGGACTTCATAATTTTGCCTCGGCCGGAATATTAACGATTTTATGTGTTCAAGTGACAAAACGGAGGTCACTCCGAACTGCTTGGGACCGATTTTTAGCCTGTGTATTAGCCATGCCTTTTTCAGCAGTCTTTTTCGAAGGAATTGCCTATCATTCAATTGTTATTGGGCTAATACTGCTATTCTTTATCCCTACAATTGTAATGCTGAAAGCAAAAGACGGCGTTGTAACAAGCACCGTTATTATTTTACATATTTATATGACTCACAAGATATCATGGTCCATTTTTTTTAATGAGCTTGGTGTTATTACTGTGGGAATTGGAGTGGCTCTTCTTGTTAACCTATACATGCCGAGTGTTGATAAAAACCTTAAGGACTTTCAGGTGAAATTAGAAGAGAATTTAAGGATTATTTTTATGGAAATGGTACGTTACTTGAGAAACGGTGAAAGTAACTGGGATGGTAAAGAAATTACTGAAAGTGCAAAGATCCTTGATGAGGCTAAGATACTTGCGCTAAGAGATTTTGAAAACCGTATTCTGCGTGAAGAGAACCTGTACTTTGAATATTTTAAAATTAGGGAAAAACAATTTGAAATCATCGAACGCGTTTTACCAATAGTCACATCACTTAGCAGTACAGTGAAGCAGGGAAAAATGGTCGCTGATTTTCTTGAGGAACTTTCAGAGAATATTCACCCGGGGAACACAGCTTATATTTATATAGATAAATTAAAAGGAATGAAAAAAGAGTTCGAAGAAATGGAACTGCCTAAAACAAGACAGGAATTTGAAGTCAGAGCAGCACTGCTGCAATTAGTGAACGAAATGAACGAGTATCTTATTATCAAAAGCTCCCTTTATGTAAAAAAAATGAATGAAAGGAAGAAGGTCGAGGCAAATTAAGGGAAAAAAGGCAGGTGGTTGGATTGATTAAACTATTATCGCCTCTTCTCATGACTTTTTTTCTCTCACCCCTTTGGCCATTAGGAAACAACCCTATCGCTGGTGACCCCTTCGTGATCGTCAATAAAACAAATAACGAACTTGCACTAATCAATGATAACAAAGTTCAAACGATTGTCAGTGTAGGCACCGGCAAAACTCAAGAATTAACCCCGGAGGGCCTTTTTACCATTACGGTAAAGGCAAAGAATCCATATTATCGCAAGAAGAATATTCCTGGAGGCGATCCAAGAAATCCACTTGGAGCTAGATGGATTGGCTTTGATGCAAAAGGAACTGACGGCCGAATCTACGGTATTCATGGAACGAATCAACCAGCTTCCATCGGTAAGTATGTATCACATGGTTGTATCCGTACCCAAAATGAGGTGGTATCCTCCCTTTTTCCATTAATCCCGCTTGGAACTAAAATATTGGTTACTTCCTCAAAAAAATCATTTGATGTTTTAGCAAAAGAAAACGGAGCAATTAAATAAGAAAAGAAGGTGTCCCAAAAGAATAACTTTTGGGGGCACCTTCTTTTTTATACATTAAATTAGTCTGTTGATTTCCGCTCCAGGCGCGAGCGGTTCGCGGGCGGAACGGGAAGCCTCCTCGTCGCTCGCTCCTGCGGGGTCTCCCCTGCCCCGTACTCCCGCAGGAGTCTTCGCTCCTTCCGCTCCAATCAATAGAGTGTAAAAATTTTTTCATCAGCCACCGTTTGGGTCAGCCTCTTCTTATTTTTAAGATAAGAATGTTGCAATACCTAATAGGAGGGTTGAGGCCAGCATCGCAAAAAGCATCAGATAGACAATAATTTTTCGTGTTTTCTTCTTAGACAATTTTAAGTACCTCCCTCTAACTTCAATCAGCTTTATTCCTATTTTACTAGGAAAAGCCTAAATGGACAACGGAACAACTAAGCATTTTAGGAAGGATTTATGAACTTTTTAACGAATATGGTAACTGTCAGATTTATTTTAATTTTGGAACAGAGGGGAAAAACATGATTAAAAAAATCGACCATATTGGAATTGCTGTCAAGTCTCTAGAGAATACGCTGCCATTTTATACAAATGTGTTGGGGCTGCCCTTGGTAGGGATTGAAGTGGTTGAAACTCAAAAGGTTAAAGTGGCTTTTCTTAATGCAGGTGAAACCAAATTGGAGCTTCTTGAGCCAACTACAGAGGATAGCCCGATTGCTGGTTTTATTGCTAAACGCGGAGAGGGGATTCACCATGTGGCTCTCGGTGTGACATCGATCGAAGAAAGAATAGCTGAAATGAGGGAGCAGGGAATCCGGATGATAGATGAGCAGCCGAGGTTAGGGGCAGGCGGGGCACAAATCGCCTTCATGCATCCGAAATCCGCAGCGGGTGTTCTAGTTGAGCTTTGTGAGAAAAAGGGGATGAAGGGGTAAAATGATTGATATTTATGAAAAAATCAATGAACTGTATGATAAGCGCAGGGAAGTAGAGCTTGGCGGTGGAGATGAAAGAATTGATAAGCAGCATCAAAAAGGAAAATTGACAGCGCGCGAGAGAATTGACCTATTAGTAGACAAAGACAGTTTTATCGAATTAAATCCATTTATTGAACACCGTTCTAACGACTTTGGCTTGGATGAACAAAAAGGTCCTGGTGATGGGGTGGTGACAGGTTTTGGAAAAGTAAATGGCAGACCTATCTATTTATTCTCACAGGACTTCACCGTTTTTGGCGGTGCATTAGGGGAAATGCATGCTAAAAAAATTGCAGCGGTAATGGACTTAGCAGCGAAAAACGGTACCCCCTTTGTCGGCCTTAATGACTCTGGCGGGGCGCGTATACAAGAAGGTGTGGTTTCACTTGATGGGTACGGACATATCTTTTACCGAAATGCCATCTACTCCGGAGTAATTCCGCAAATCTCTGTCATCATGGGACCGTGCGCAGGTGGTGCCGTTTATTCACCAGCGATTACCGATTTTGTTTTTATGGTCGAGAAAACAAGTCAAATGTTTATTACAGGTCCAAAGGTAATTGAAACAGTAACCGGAGAAAAGATTTCCCCAGAAGATCTTGGCGGCGCAAATGTGCATAATTCTATTAGTGGAAACGCTCATTTTCAAGCCGAGACTGAAGCCGAAGTATTGGAAAATGTTCGCAGACTTTTGAGTTATCTTCCACAGAATAATAGAGAAAAGCCGCCATTGATAGAAATGGAAGAGGAAAATGATTATCGCCCTGATTTAATGGATGTTGTTCCATTTGATGCTGTCCGCCCTTATGATGTTAGAAAGGTGATAGAACAAGTAGTTGATGGCGGCTCTTTTATGGAGATTCATCAAAACTTTGCAAAAAATATTGTCGTTGGCTTTGCACGGATGAAAGGTGAAACCGTGGGACTTGTCTGTAATCAGCCCAAAGTAATGGCGGGAGGCCTGGATATTGATTCATCCGATAAAGCAGCCAGATTTATCAGGACCTGTGATTCTTTTAATATCCCAATTATTACGTTTGAGGATGTAACCGGTTTCTTTCCCGGGGTTAAACAGGAACATGGCGGAATTATTCGCCATGGGGCGAAAATTTTATTCGCTTATTCTGAAGCCACTGTGCCTAAATTGACGGTTATTTTAAGAAAAGCTTATGGCGGTGCATATGTGGCATTAAATAGTAAGTCGATCGGTGCCGACTTAGTATTTGCTTGGCCGAATGCGGAAATCGCCGTAATGGGTCCACAAGGGGCGGCCAACATTATCTTTGCTAAGGAAATCAATAGTAGTAAAAACCCGGAGCTTACTAGGCAGCAAAAAATTGAAGAATACCGTGAAAAATTTGCTAACCCGTATGTGGCCGCAAGCAGAGGCATGGTCGATGATGTGATTGATCCGCGTGATACCAGGATAAAAATTATTCAAGCACTGGATATGCTAAAAACTAAACAAGAGTCCCGGCCGGCTAAAAAACATGGAAATATCCCTCTTTAATTTAACGCTTTTCTCTTTCATTTGATGATATACCAACTATAGAGGTATACTGATATAAGAAAAGCGGAAGCTCCTTGACCAGGGCTCCGCAGATATTTAGTGAGTACATAATTGGAGGGTCATAAATGGTTAATCAGGAACGTCTTTTGAATGAATTTTTGGAACTTGTCCAAATTGATTCAGAAACTAAATTTGAGACTGAAATTGCGAAAGTGTTAAAGCAAAAGTTTACTGAATTAGGTCTCGATGTTTTTGAAGATGATACAACGGCTGTTACGGGACATGGAGCAGGTAACTTAATTTGTACATTGCCTGCTGTGAAAGAAGGAGTAGACCCTATCTATTTCTCCTGTCATATGGATACTGTAACACCTGCTAAGGGTGTTAAACCTTCTATAAAGGACGGCTATGTTGTTACAGATGGTACGACGATTCTTGGTGCTGATGATAAAACGGGGATAGCCGTGATGCTTGAAACCATTCGTCTGCTTAAAGAACAAAACATTCCACATGGCTTAATTCAATTTGTCATCTCTGTCGGCGAAGAGTCCGGTTTACATGGTGCCAAAGCAATTGATCCATCATTAATAAAAGCAAACTATGGCTATGCCCTTGACAGCGATGGCTTGGTCGGAAACGTGGTTGTAGCAGCTCCTACACAAGCAAAGGTAAAAGCGGTCATCTACGGAAAAACAGCTCATGCAGGTGTAGCTCCTGAAAAAGGAGTTTCTGCGATTACGATTGCCGCGAAATCGATTGCGAGGATGCCATTAGGAAGAATCGACCATGAAACCACTGCCAATATTGGCCGCTTTGAAGGTGGTCAAGCTACTAATATTGTTGCCGACCGTGTGGATATTTTAGCAGAAGCTCGTTCGCTTATCCCTGAAAAAATGCAGGCTCAGGTTAACAAAATGAAGGAAGCTTTTGAAACGGTTGCAGAGGAAATGGGTGGCAGAGCAGAAGTTGAGGTGGAAGTTATGTATCCAGGCTTCAAATTTGCTGAAGGCGACCAAGTGGTAGAGATTGCACGCAAGGCTGCAGCAAAGATTGGCCGCAGCTGTGAACTTCAACATAGCGGTGGAGGCAGCGATGCCAATGTATTTAATGGATTCAATATTCCGACTGTAAACTTAGCTGTAGGATATGAAGAAATTCATACCACAAATGAGCGTATGCCGGTTGCAGAATTGTATAAGCTTGCTGAGATGACCCTTGCCATTATCGATGAAGTAACCAATCAATAAACCAACTATAGAGGAAGGAGAGCCCATTGGCCTCCTTTTTTGTTATAATTGAAACAGAACAAACGTTTTAAGGGTGTGTTCATTATGAAGGAAATGTATCCGAAAAATGGACGAGTGATTTTACATGTAGACATGAATTGTTTTTACGCTTCTGTTGAAATGGCTTATGACGCTGAACTGAAGGGAAAACCGCTAGCCATTGCCGGAAATGTTGAGGAGCGAAGAGGCATTATTGTTACCTGCAGCTACGAAGCGAGGGAGTTTGGTGTGAAAACAACCATGCCGCTTTGGGAAGCAAAAAAACTTTGTCCGCAGCTTGTGGTGATGAAACCGAATTTCGAACGATACCGAGCTGCCTCGACTTCCATGTTTGAAATACTTAGACAATATACCGAGCTAGTCGAACCTGTCTCGATTGATGAAGGATATTTGGATATTACCGAAAGCTTTTCATTAGGAAGTCCAATCGAGATTGCTGAAAGTATCCAAAATAGAATCCTAAAGCAGCTGGATTTACCATGCAGTATTGGGATTGCCCCGAATAAGTTTCTAGCGAAAACAGCTTCTGATATGAAAAAGCCGCTGGGAATAACCATCCTGAGGAAACGCGATATTTCTACCGTACTGTGGCCCTTGAATACGAATGAAATGCATGGGGTTGGGAAAAAGACTGCTGAAAAGTTACAAACAATTGGAATTCAGACGATTGGGGACTTAGCTAAAGGAAATGAAATCCAATTGAAGTCACTGCTCGGAATAAACGGGTTACGGATAAAAGAGAGGGCTAATGGAGTTGATTTCAGGCCTGTTGACCCAGAATCTGTCTCCGAATTTAAAAGTATCGGAAACTCAACTACCCTTCCTAGAGATATTAGTAATCAACAAGAACTGTTCCAGGTGCTTGATGGATTGGCGGATACCGTGTCGACCAGATTAAGGCGTAAAACAGTTATGGCATCTGCTTTGGCTATTACAATCCGCTATAAAGATCGGAAGACTATTTCCAAGAGTATGAAACTGCTGAACCCGATCAATCATAAAGACGATATTTCGTTATTTGCGAAGCAGCTCTTTTTAAAGGCTTGGAATGGCGACCCTGTTCGTTTACTAGGAATTACCGGGAATGACCTAGTAGAACAGGACCATGCTTATAAACAGCTGGATTTATTTTCGTTCGAAAAAGATGCTAAAAAAGAGCCGCTCTTAAAAACCCTTTCCAGCCTGCGTGAAAAGTATGGAAAAAATATTATTGAAAGTGCCGGTTCTCATCAGGATGAACAGGCCGAAAATGTTGGAACCGGGACAAGCTTTAATAAAGATTTTTTACGCTCGTTTCCCGATAAAAACAAGGATGAACACTAAAAAGCTCCACTTTGTTCAAACAAAGGGAGCTTTTTTCGTATTTTAAGAAAGATCTACTTACTTGTCGATAACTTTTTACTGGTTTAAATCCGTCCAGCTTCAGCTCCTAGCCCCTCGATGGTTTACAGCCAATCCGTCCAAAAGGTTAAAGAGCAACCTTTCGGCCGGCTCGTCTTATGCTGTCGGGACTAACCAAGGCGCTTGCGCTTTGTTCTTCTTACTTACAAATATCTACCTCTAAATGGGCTACAGGCCACCAGAACGCACCGTCTTTTTCTAGAAGTTCATCTGCTTCCTTAGGACCCATTGTACCCGATTCGTAATTAGGGAACACCGCTTTTGTTTTTTCCCAAACAGCTGAAATTTTATCTACAAAAGCCCAAGAGTATGCTACTTCATCCCAATGTGTGAAATTGGTAGCATCTCCTCTCATACAATCATACAAGAGTTTTTCATAGCCTTCCGGAGTATTCATGGCATGTATGCCGGTATTGGCAAAGCTTAGTTTGACCTCCTGTGCATCAAGGTGTCCACCCGCTTTTTTGGCGTTTAAATGCAAGGTGATACCTTCTTCAGGTTGTATATGAATAACAAGGAGGTTTGGATTTAACATTTTTTCGGTTTGATAATATAAATTCATCGGAATATCCTTAAATTGGACGACAATTTTTGTTGATTTTGTGGCCATTCTTTTGCCGGTACGAATATAAAACGGTACACCTGCCCAGCGGAAATTATCAATCATAATCTTTCCTGCCACAAACGTTTCAGTATTTGATTCTTTGTCGACCATCGCTTCATCACGGTATTTAGGAACGTTAACATCCTCTATCATTCCTTCACCGTACTGTCCGCGTACAAAATATTGATCTACTTCATCACCTTCGACTGTTCTTAGGGATCTAAACACTCTTACCTTTTCAGACCTCACTTCATCGGTGGTAAGACTAATTGGCGGCTCCATTGCAAGCAATGCTACCATTTGCATCATATGATTTTGCAGCATATCCCGAAGAGCACCGCTTGTTTCATAGTAACGGCCGCGCTCTTCAACCCCAAGTGTTTCACTTGATGTAATTTGTATATTAGAAATATATCGGTTATTCCATAGGGGTTCAAAAATAGCATTGGCAAAACGAATGACCTCGATGTTTCGAACCATTTCCTTTCCTAAATAGTGGTCAATCCGGTATACCTCTTTTTCAGAAAAGGCACTTCTAATCTGTTGGTTTAACTTCTTAGCCGATTCTAAGTCGTGACCAAATGGCTTCTCGATAACAAGCCGCTTATATCCTTTAACGTCGGTGAGACCATCGGATTTTAAATGCAGGGCAATCGGACCAAAAAATTCTGGAGCCATTGCCAAGTAAAAGATTCGATTTCCTTCCAGGTCATAAGTTGCATCAATTTGATCGGCAAATTTTCTTAATGATACATAAGAACTGGAATCCGCTACATCATGTGATTGATAATAGAAATGGGAAACAAATTCATCAAGATTTTCTTTGTTTCCTAAGGCTGAAATAACCGATTCCTTTACAGATGCCTGAAAATCCTCATTGGAAAGGGACCTTCTTGCAACGCCAATCACGGCAAATTTGTCTAGTTTGTTCCGGGAAAATAAGCGGTAAAGCGAAGGAAATAATTTTCGTTTGGCCAAATCTCCAGTTGCTCCAAATATCATTATTAACGAAGTCATGTTTTGCTCCACGTTATGTAACCTCTTTTCTAATAGCCTGGTTTATGTATTTTTTGCTTTTATTTAATTTATATGTTTTCTTTAGGTTTCGCAAATATATTGAATTAAATGTAACAAAAAATTTTGATTTTGTTGTAGAACTCCAATGGGAGTGAGCATAAAAAAAAAGTTTATGATATAGTTATTCATAAAATGGAGAAGAGAGGAGCTTTCTATATTGGATATATTTTTCTTAGGAACAGGCGCTGGGATGCCGGCAAAACTACGAAATGTTACGTCCATTGCCCTCAAATTGCTTGAAGAGCGGGGGGCGGTCTGGCTTTTTGATGCAGGAGAGGCAACTCAGCATCAAATATTACATACATCTCTCAAACCACGGCGAATCGAAAAAATATTTATCACCCACCTCCATGGCGATCATATCTATGGGCTGCCAGGGCTGTTATCAAGCCGCTCCTTTCAAGGTGGAGAAACGGGTGTTACTGTCTACGGACCTAAGGGCATTAAAGAATATCTTCAGGTTAGTCTTTCATTAAGTCAAACGTATTTAAAGTACCCGTTAACCGTAAATGAAATTTCCGAGGGTATTATCTTTGAGGATGAGCAATTCAAAGTGGAGGCACGGCGGTTAGACCACGGAATTCCTTCCTACGGCTACAGGATTGTTGAGAGAGATAGACCGGGTACACTACTTGCCGACAAATTAAAGGAAGCAGGGGTACCACCAGGACCCATTTTTCGAAAAATAAAAAATGGTGAAACAGTCACACTTGAAGACGGCAGGGTTATTGAACCGGACAAGTTTCTTGGTCCTTCCCAAAAGGGGCGTGTTGTCACCATACTTGGGGACACCCGATTTTGTGAAAATTCCCGGTTGTTAGCAGAGGATGCGGATTTCTTAGTACATGAAGCCACCTTTGCAAAAGGAGAGGAGCAGCTTGCTTTTGATTATTTTCATTCGACCACAAGGCAGGCAGCTGAGATTGCTAAACAAGCCTCCTGTAAACATTTGTGTCTCACCCATATAAGCTCCCGGTATGACCGGCAGGCATGGCTCGAGCTTGTTGGCGAAGCAAAAGAAATTTTTCCGCAAACGGATATTGCTGAGGATTTTAAAGAATTTAACATCCCTTTCAGGTAATAAAAGCACTTACCATCTATGTTTGGTAAGTGCTTTTTGCTTTTAATTGGTCCAGCCGCGTTCATATTGTTTGGGTGTTTCAATGCTGACCCCCAGCTCCTTTGCAGCTGTCCGCGGCCAATAGGGGTCTCGCAATAATTCGCGGGCTAGTAAGACCAAATCGGCCCGCTCATTTTGTAAAATTTCTTCTGCTTGGATCGCAGAGGTTATTAAGCCGACTGCACCTGTAGCCATGTTTGCTCCATTCTTAATCGCTTCTGAATATTTTACTTGATATCCAGGAAAGACGTCGATATGTGCCGGTACAACAGCACCGGAACTAACATCAATTAAATCTACATTCTGCTCTTTCATCCACTCTGCAAAAGTTATATAATCTTCGGGTGTTAATCCTTCTTCATGATAATCATGGGCGGATACTCTTACAAATAAAGGTCCGTTCCAGACCGTTTTAACTGCATCAATAACCTCGCGAAGCAGACGGTAGCGGTTTTCAGCCGATCCACCATATTCATCGTCTCTTTTATTAGAGAGCGGTGAAAGAAATTGATTTAGTAAATAGCCGTGGGCACCGTGCAGTTCAATGACGTCAAATCCTGCTCTAGCTGCCCGTTCAGCTCCCCTTTTAAAGGCCTCGACAGTTTGTTTGATCTCCGTTATAGTCATTTCTTTAGGGGTTTTGGACTTATCGTTAAAAGCAATGGAGGAAGGTGCGAGAATTTCGCCGTCTAAGACTGCTTTTCTGCCGGCATGAGCAAGTTGTATTCCTGTCTTAGAGCCATGTTCTTTCATAAGGCCGACTAGTTCTTGTAAGCCTTCCACATGTTCATCACTCCATATACCTAAATCCTGAGGTGATATTCTGCCTTGCGGTGTTACTGCTGTTGCTTCTACAATAATGAGACCAACCTGGCCCACTGCTCTTGTCGTGTAATGAGTCCGATGCCAGTTTTGTACATGTCCGTCTTCAGTATGACTGGAATACATGCACATTGGTGACATGACGATTCTATTTTTAAACGTGACACCCTTAATGGTATAAGGGGAAAATAATTTTACTGCCATAAAGATTACCTCCAGTCCATTTCGCTAACCACTTTAAGTATAACAAAAGGACTGGAAATATTGTAAACTCCTGCCCTTAATCCTTTTCTCTTAGCTCACTTAACTTATAAGTTGTCCCACGCCAGACGATGCCTCCACGTTTAAATGTAAGAAAACTGGCTCGGATAATCGAATAAATAAAGAGTAAAGCAGTAATTGGTAAAACCAGAAACAAGGCAGGCGAGAACACAGTCATTTTCTTGATGACAATGAAATAAAGAATGCAGCTCGTTACAATGTTCCCCAGACTTAGCAGGACAATCGTTTTGTTTGCTGTAAAGATAGTGAAAAAGGGAAGGACATTAGTAACAAAGACCCCGAAAATAGAAAAAAACACCATGCTAATTCGATAATTTAAACCAGCAAACGTGTTTTTTTCCAGGCCGACAAATGCCTCTTTAAGACTACCATACCATTCTACTTCCATCAGCCGTAATGCAGAAACAATCCTTTGGCGGTATCCAGCTCTTTTCATTTTCATCCCAAGCTGCAGGTCATCATCCGGCCTCATTTTTAATTTCTTATGTGTTCCGAATGCTTCATATGCCTTTTTTGATACTAGGTTAAAGGCGCCGATCCCCGTTCCAATTTTGGATTTTGGATTATTGGCCATCCATGGCCGTTTAAAATAGGAAAATCCGAATAGAAAAAAGGCAACAAATGATTTCAGCCAGAAATGGTTGGCGCTTAAATTGGGTGCTGCAGTTAGGTGGTCTAATTGATGCTTTTCAAAATAATGCAATGCTTTTGCAAATGCCTCGGTTCCATATCTTACGTCAGCATCTGTAAACAGTATCCAATGTCCGGAAGCCTTAAGTGTTCCGTTATATAAGGCGTGGTTTTTGCCAAGCCACCCAGTAGGCAATTCCTTAATATGAAGGACCTTGATTCGGGAGTCTTCCCCTGCTAATCTGTCCATGATGGGTCCAGTGGCATCTGTAGAACGGTCATTAACGAGAATCCACTCAACATTTTTATAGGTTTGCTTTAACTGGCTTAGAATACTCTCTTCGATTTGCTTTTCTTCATTTCTTGCTGCTACGATGACAGAAAGGAGCGGCCCGGAATCCAGACCATCTTCTACTTCCAAAGAATCGAAGTTTCGAAATCCGAGCACGGCATCTATCAGAAAAACAATCCAAACTAGAATCCCGATGGTGAACAAAATAATTAAGATATTTTCCATTTCCCCAGTCCTTTGTATATTTTCTTAGCAGGCTGAAGTGTCTTTCAGTTAGTTTAAAAGCAGTGGGGATTATCTATACAAAATTCACAGGTGTTTGCTTACATTTAGTTCTGCACTTAAGCTCTTTCCCATTAATTTTGATTGGGCACTAGCAGCCTTGATACAAGATATAAATGCTTGCTGTACTCCGTATTCCTCTAAAACACGGATCCCTGCCTCAGTTGTTCCACCAGGACTGGTTACCTCCCGGCGCAGCTGTTCAGGTGATTTAGAGGAGTTTTTCACCATTTCAGCAGCACCGATAAGGGTTTGAACAATCAGTTCCTGAGCGATTTGCTTATCAAGGCCAATCTCATTCGCACTATTCTCCATTGCTTCGATAAGATAATAAATGTAGGCTGGACCGCTTCCTGACAACCCTGTCACAGCATCGAGCTGTTCCTCCTCGACCAATTTTGCTAAACCTACTGTCTCAAAAAGTTTCTTAATCGTTTCTAGCTGCTCGGTTGTAACCCGTTCATTTACGGCGATAGCAGTCGCGGATTTTCCGACTGCTGCCGATGTGTTAGGCATTGACCGGGCTATTGAAAGGGGTTTTCTTGCTAGAGTTTCAATGGTGCTCATCGATACACCTGCAAGGACGGAAACAATCAGCATGTCCTCGGTTAAATATTCATGAATACGGTAAATGGCGGTATCCGCATCCTTTGGCTTCATCGCAAGCATAACGATATCTGCCCCTTCAAAAAGAGTGCTCAATTCATACGTACTAGAGATGTCATAGCGTTCCTCAAGGAGAGCTAATCTTTCTCTATTACCATGATTGGTCACCCAAATGTGTTTTCTATCAATTAATTTATTCTCAAGTATGCCTGAAATGAAAGCTTCAGCCATTGATCCAGCACCCACAATTGCAATCTTTTTCATTGTTACTCCTCCTATTGAAATGAAGTGATTATGCTTGAAGATAGACAGTTTGTCAAGAGATTAATTATAAGAATTTTTTATTTTTTCAAAAAAAGGTTCGTTAAAAATGACAATAAATAAAAAAATGGCTAAACTTTCTTTATAAACTAAAATTTTAAAATACATTCTTTTAATTAAGATAAGGAGTTCTTTTAATGACAGAATGGAAAGATGGAATCGCGAAAATTACACTGCCAACGCCATTTCCCGTGGGCGATGTTAATGTCTATTTGATTAAGGGCGAGCGCTTAACATTAGTGGATGCGGGAGTAAAAACAGCTGAGTGCTGGAGTTCCTTCACAGAGCAGCTGGCTGAATTACAGTTAAGGCCACAGGATATTGAGCAGGTTGTTCTTACCCATCATCATCCTGACCATGTGGGGATGCTTGATTATTTTTCAGATTCGCTAGAGGTATACGGTCACCCTTTTAACGAAAGATGGATCCATCCTACCGAAGAATTCTTTCAATTACAGGAAGAATTTTTTAAAGTAAGTTTTAGGGAGTTTGGCCTTCCAGAAGAATATTTTTCATTCTTATCTCGGCTTCGAAGCCTTTTTATATATTCATGTAATCGCTCGTTGACAGGGCATTTAGTCGAGGGAATGAGCCCTATCGGACTTAGTGATTGGGAGGTAATTGAAACACCGGGCCATGCCCAAAGTCAAATTGCGCTTTTTCGCGAAAAGGATGGAATCCTAATTGCAGGTGATTTGATTTTGGCCCATATTTCACCTAATCCCTTACTCGAGCCCCCCGTGCCTGGGGAAACGGAAAGGCCGAAACCGCAGCTGCAGCATAATGATTCTATGAAAAATCTTTTATCCTACCCGATCCAATGTGTGTATACGGGCCATGGGGAGGAGGTCACTCAATTAGCCGAGCTGATTGAAAAAAGACTTACCAGGCAGCATGAGCGTGCAATGACGGTTTATAGCTGGCTGGAGAAAGAACCGCTCACGGTGTTTGAAATCTGTAAACGACTTTTTCCAACCATCTATCAGCGCGAATTGATGTTAACGATATCGGAAAGTGTGGCCCAGCTTGACTATTTATTATCTATCGGGGAAATTATTAGTAGTACTAATAAGCCCGTTCTCTATCAGGCAAGGGTTTAATAGATAGGGCTGTAACTCTGATGGGGTGTTAAAATGGTGAGGGAACAATTGAAAGGTAAAAATATCGTTATTACAGGTGCCTCCGGCGGAATTGGCGCAGAAATTGCCAAGCTTTGTGCTGAGAGTGGCGCTAATTTGGTCCTGTTGGCACGGAGTCTGGATAAACTCGAGCAGCTGCAATCTAATTTAGTGGGGCTTCATCAAATACGAGTCGATGTGTTCCAGTTGGATGTATCAGATACAGACCAAGTAAAAGTGGTTTTTGGACAAATCTTTGAAAAAATAGGTCACATTGATATTCTGGTTAATAATGCGGGTTTTGGAATATTTCGTGAAGCCCATGAAGCCGCAATGGATGAAATTAAAGGCATGTTTAATGTCAATGTCATCGGCTTGATGGCATGCACCAGCATGGTCTTACCGAAGATGCGGGAACGCCGCTTTGGTCATATTATTAATATCGCCTCTCAGGCTGGCAAGCTTGCGACGCCAAAGTCGAGTGTTTATTCAGCAACAAAGCATGCCGTTCTCGGCTACACAAATGCCCTTAGAATGGAACTTGATGATTATCACGTCCAAGTGACTTCGGTCAATCCAGGACCGATTGCGACTAACTTTTTTAATATTGCTGATGAACAGGGCACCTACGTAAAAAATGTCCAGAGGTTCATGCTGCAGCCTAGGTATGTGGCTGAAAAAGTAGTCGATAGCATGCTGACAAAAACACGAGAAATTAATCTTCCGCGCTGGATGAACATGGGAAGTGTTGTTTATGTTCTATTCCCACGGCTGTTTGAGCGAATCGGAAAACGAGTACTTAATTCTAAATAGAAAGATGGAAAAAGCTGCTTTTTCAAAAGAAGGCAGCTTTTTCATGTCTCTTTTTTAGAAATGGTATAATGGATTAATTCTTAGATAGATAGAACTGTCTTCGGGAAGGAGTCAGGGATTTTTGAGTATTAAAATAAATCAAAAAATGATTAAAGAATTGTGCGGGACTGTCTCCTTTAAAAGAGGCGAGGCATTTTTCCGCTCTAATAAAGTATCGTTCGAACAATTTGGACCTGAGCGATATGCTGCAATCGTCTCTGGAACAGAGAACTTTAACGTTGTAATCGAAAAGGAAGACCAAGAGCATTTTTTATCCAGATGCAGCTGCCCTAAACTGGCATCTTTTCAAAAGGATTGTCAGCATATTGCCGCCGTTTTGTTAGCCATTCATGATTTTCAAATGAAAGGAACCAGCCCGGTCAGTTCAGCCCCTGTTAAACGAGGAGAATTGGCTGCAGGTATGCTGAACATTTTTCAAAACAAACCGAGGCGTCCCAGTGGTCATCAGCTTCATTTTGAAAATAGGACAGTACTTGATCTGGAATTTATGATCAAACCCATAATGGATAAAAGAGGACATCCTTCACTTGGAATAGAGCTGTTCATTGAACGAATGAAAGTGCAGCATATCCGGAGTTTCTTAGAAGGGGTCCAATCTGGTCATTCAACCCAGCTTTCTAATAGGTTTTTGTATGATCCGAGCCTGCACTGTTTTCAATCAGAGTCAGATTCCATTATTCAGCACCTCGTTCAGATCATTCAGGATGGGGCAGAATTATCCGATTTTAATAATACAGAATTGATGCCAATCCCACCGTCTTCTTGGAAGCAGCTGCAAACCCTGCTAACGAAGGCCCCTCTCGTAAAGATGGAAAATGACGGGATTATATTTAATAGTCTACAAATAACAGAGGAGTTGCCGCCCTTACAATTTGAATTTTTGGAGGCTGAAACCAATGGCTATTGGTTAAAGGTAAACGGACTGTCGCGTATGGTTGTCTTAACTGCTTATAATTCCGTATTGTCTGCCGGAAAAATAATTAACTTGAACACTGAAGATTGTCAGCATTTGACGGAGCTTAAACAGATGTTAGATACCTCGGGAACTAACCAAATTTTTATTCACCAGCAGCAAATAGCGCCTTTTTTCGAAAAGGTAGTACCCGGTTTGCGAAAATTAGGTCATATTCAGTTATCAAATGCCCTAGCTAGAACGTTTATGAAAACAACGTTGACAGCGAAACTGTTCTTAGACCGGGTGAAAAATCGGCTGCTTGCCGGCCTTGAGTTTCATTATGAAAATCTAGTGATCAATCCTTTGGAAGATAACACTGTCTTTGCCGGCGTTCGGATTATCAGAGATAAAGAGAAAGAAGAGCAGATTTTAAGCTTAATGGAGGAGAGTTCCTTTGTTAAAACTGACAGCGGTTATTTTTTACACAATGAAGAATTGGAATATGAATTTCTTTACCATGTTGTCCCAAAGCTGCAAAAGCAGGTACAAATTTATGCGACGACTGCAATAAGAAATCGAATCTTTAGGGGACCCTCCCACCCGGCTCTCAGAGTAAGCTTGAAAAAAGAACGAACGAATTGGCTGGAATTTAAATTCGAGCTCGATGGCATTTCTCAGCAGCAAATCAAAGAGGTATTAATGGCATTAGAAGAAAAGCGTAAATATTACCGCCTGCCGAGCGGCAGTCTTCTCTCATTAGAGACAAGAGAGTTTGAAGAAATTCAGCGTTTCTTAAAAGAACTTCCTGTCCAGAGGAATGAGATTGAAAACACCTTTGAGGTTTCTATTATGCAGGGGCTCTCGCTTTTCGATTCGGTGGATGACAGTAAGGTGTTAAGGATGGAGGACTCATTTCAACAGTTTCTTGAAACATTAAGAAATCCCAACAGTCTAAGCTTTGAGGTGCCGGTGAGCGTGCAGTCCATTCTGCGTGATTATCAAAAACACGGTTATCGATGGATGAAGACGCTTGCTCATTATGGTTTTGGCGGAATTCTTGCGGACGATATGGGACTTGGGAAAACCTTGCAGAGTATTACCTTTATTGTATCAGAGCTTACCTCTATTCGGGATCGAAAACAGCCAGTTCTTATCGTTTGTCCTTCCTCTTTATCCTACAACTGGTTAAATGAAATAATGAAATTTGCTCCTGAACTACAATCGGTTGTAGTGGATGGTAATCAGCGGGAAAGGAATAGGATTCAGAGTGAGGCTATGGAAGTAGATGTGCTGATCACCTCCTATCCGCTCTTGCGCCGGGATATTCAATGGTATGAGAAACAATCCTTTCACACGATCTTTTTTGATGAGGCGCAGGCTTTTAAAAACCCAGTCACGCAAACGGCAAGGAGTGTAAAAAGGCTTAGGTCCGACTATCGCTTCGCTCTCACCGGCACACCGGTTGAGAATACACCAGAAGAATTGTGGTCGATTTTTCATGTTGTCTTTCCTGAATTATTTAAGGGACTAAGAGAATTTAGCCATCTTACCAAGAAGAAGATTGCTCGTAGAGTGCGCCCCTTTTTGCTGCGGAGGATGAAAGAGGATGTAGCTTCTGAGCTTCCTAAAAAGCTCGAATCCCTAGAAATGGCGGAGCTTCTTCCAGACCAAAAGAAGCTGTATGCGGCTTATTTGGCGAAATTAAGGGAGGATACGTTGAAGCATCTTGATAAGGAGACGATTAGGAAAAATCGGATAAAAATTCTCGCTGGTTTAACTCGTTTGCGGCAGATTTGTTGCCATCCAGGCCTGTTTGTTGACGGTTATAAAGGGAGTTCTGCAAAATTGGATATGCTGCTCAGAATTGTGGAAGAGTCCCGGATGTCCGGACGCCGGGTCCTGATTTTTTCACAGTTTACCAAAATGCTTGGACTAATAGGGCGAAATTTGAGCATGATGGGACTGTCTTTTTTCTACCTGGATGGTCAAACTCCCTCTCAAGAAAGAGTAGAAATCTGCCGTCGTTTTAATGAAGGTGAACGGGACTTTTTCTTGATTTCATTGAAAGCCGGCGGGACAGGCCTCAATTTGACAGGGGCTGATACGGTCATTCTGTATGATATTTGGTGGAATCCTGCCGTTGAGGACCAAGCAGCCGACCGGGCCCATCGCATTGGTCAAAAAAATGTTGTCCAAGTTATTAAGCTTGTGACCCGTGGGACTATTGAGGAGAAAATCAGTGAACTTCAGGATAAAAAGCGGCACCTGATTGAAGAAATTATTCATTCTTCTGATGATCAGAAAAATTCCCTTTTAACCGAAGAAGATATTCGTGAAATCTTATCCTAATATAGAAATAATTGGAAGAGGTGGCCCAAAAGGTAGTTGATGAATATTTTTTCACACTCTGTTGATTGGAGCGGAAGGCGCGATGACTCCTGCGGGAGTACGGGGCAGGGGAGATCCCACAGGAACGAAGCGACAAGGAGGCTCCCCGTACCGCCCGCGAACCGCTCGCGCCTGGAGCGGAAATCAACAGACTAGTTTAATGCATAAAAAAGAAGGTGCCCTAAAAGTTATACTTCTGGGACACCTTCTTCTTGTTAATTCGTTAAAAATTCATAGACGACATCATTTACAACCTCATACAAATCCGCTCCGGGTTCGCCCTTTTTCCATTCAAGAATCCGATCCGTTAACTGTTCCAAATCCTGTTCGCTTACCGGGATGGAATCCGTTTCGTAATATTGTTTAAAACAATTTTTGATCATTTTGATGACTAGTTTTTTCTCCATCACGACACCTCACCTTCATTATAACGTTTTTCTCGATGGGAAACCGCTCAAAAATTTCCATTGAATACGAACGCATATTCCCTTAAAATATGAATAGAATAAAGAACAAACGTTCGATAATAAAACTGTGAGGGAAACGTCATGATTGATTACAGCGCGATGCCGAAAAGTAAAATTTTATGTGTGGACATGAAGAGTTTTTATGCAAGCTGTTCCGCTGTTATGGAAGGTCTTGACCCTTTGAATTGCTATTTGGCCGTTGTGGGTGAGAAAAAGCGGCAGGGGAGTATCGTGCTTGCGGCTTCACCGAGCTTAAAAAAGGAGTTTGGCATTAAAACGGGTTCACGTTTGTTTGAAATACCGGATGACCCCAGGATTAAAATTGTCGAGCCCAAAATGGCTACTTATTTACGGATTTCAACGGAAATTACCCGTGTATTTAACCGCTATGTTCCAAAGGAAGCAATCCATGTCTATAGTGTCGATGAAAGCTTTATTAAAGTTGATGGTGCTGTTCAACTGTGGGGGGATGCCTATACAATTGCCGAAAAAATAAAAAAGGATATTGAGCGGGAATTTCAGCTGCCATGTGCCGTTGGTATTGGACCTAATATGTTATTAGCAAAGCTTTGCCTTGACCTTGATGCCAAGAAAAAAGGGGTCGCTGAATGGACATATGAAGATGTTCAGACCAAACTTTGGAATGTGTCACCACTGCGAGAAATGTGGGGAATCGGCAGACGCGTTGAAAAAACATTAAATAGCATGGGTATTTTTACCGTTGGTCAATTGGCCCGTTATGATTTAGAAAAGCTGGAAAAGAAATTCGGGATTATGGGAAACCAGCTTTATTATCATGCTTGGGGAGTTGACCTATCCGATTTAGGAGCACCGATTATCCAAGGACAAATCAGCTTTGGGAAGAGTCAAATTTTGTTAAGGGATTATAAAGAGGAAGAGGAGATCAAGGCTGTCATGTTAGAAATATGTGAAGAGGTTGCCAGAAGAGCACGCACCCATCGGAAAGCGGGAAGAACGATTAGTCTCGGAGTGGGTTATAGTCAAGATGAATTTGGCGGCGGCTTTCATCGTTCTCGAACCATCATGCAGCCAACAAATGTAACAATGGAGCTTTATCGTGTCTGCCTCCAATTATTTAAAGAACATTATAGTGGAAAAACCGTAAGGCAAATTTCAATCGCGATTGGAAATATTGTCGACGACCGGGAAATGCAGCTTGATTTGTTTGACATGGGGGCGTCTAAGAGACGGGAGCTTGGGTATGTGGTTGATTCAATCCGCAGGCGTTTTGGGTCAGGCTCTTTGCTCCGGGCTGTTTCCTATACGGCTGCTGGAACGGCTAAACATCGAGCCACATTGGTTGGGGGACATAAAATGTAATGAAAGAAGGAAATACCTATGATTCGTGACCGCGGAAAAATCAAATGGACGTCGATGATGCTTCCTGAACACGTCAAATTACTTAGGGATTGGGTAAAAGAAGATCGATACGAGCAGAAAAAGGAAATGGATGAGCAGCAGCTAGAGCTAATGAACGAAACCTTGTCTGAAGCAATTGAGTTTAACCAGTTTGTTACGATTACTCATTATCGAAATCAAAACTATGAAATGGTTATTGGTAAAATCCATTATTGGGATGAATTAACGCAAAAGCTTCATGTGGTGGACCGTTTTGAAGAGGTGCACCGGATACGGATTCCCGATATTGCTGATATTCGGTTAACTGATATGTAACATATAAAAAGAGCGGCTTAGCAGAAAGCCGCCCAAATTATCTATTCTTCCTTATTCACTCTAACTTGTGATTCAAACTTTCCTTTGTGAGAGCCGTCGCAGAATGGTTTATTATTAGACAAACCACAGCGGCAGAGAGAAAAGGATGGCTTAGTAGAATATACATTGCCTTCGCCATCAAGTAATTCCACATCACCGGTAATTCTAAGTGAACCATTATCATTGACCTTTATTTGAACCTTTGACATGTTAAGCACCCCTTATAAAAATTCGTCTTAACAATGAGAATAAATGGAATTACAAGGAAAAGCAACCAGAATATAATCATAAATTTAGCTTGGAAGTGCATGGTCGACATATTTTTGCAAAAACTCATCGATAGCCCGTTCATAATCAGCGCGATTTTCATTGAAAGACTGAGCATGACGTCCATTCTCCGCAATAAAAAGCATTTTTGGACCTTTTTTTTGCTCAAATAAATCCTTAGACATAGAGGGCAAAATAAAATCATCTTTTTTACTATGGATAAACAATACGGGGTGTTTAATATTTTCGATCACCGTAATCGGAGAAACATGCCGTATCGAATATTTGTCACGCAGGCGTAAAAATGCATCCCCAATTGGCAGTAAGAGGCCCGGGATGATTTTAAAGTCTTTTTTGATAAGATAGGCGAGCTGTTGCTTGAAATCAGAGAAGGGGCAATCCGCAATGTAAAAATCGGCCCCATCTTCTAATAGTCCGGCATACAAAAGCATGGTAGCAGCACCCATCGATTCCCCGTGAATCCCGAGTTCAAGCTGAGGACCGATTTCCTGCTTCAGCCAATCAACAACGGTTTTTAAATCGAACTTTTCATAGTGGCCAAAACTCGTTGTTTTTCCTCCCGATTGTCCGTGACGGCGATGGTCGTAAATTAAGGTATTAAAGCCGCGCTCTAAGAAAAGATTTGCATATTTAATGGAGTTGATTTTATTTTCCGTGACACCATGAGAAATAATCACATACCGATTCGTCTGGTGTGGTTCAACAAGCAGTGCTTTAATGATATATCCAAATGGAGAAGGGATGTCCACGTCCCGTTTTGGAAGCGACTCAAATTCTTCAGGATTATACCTGCCCGCTTCTTTTTCCCGCCTGAGAATTAATTCCTCGTCCTTCTTTTTCATATACATCAGACGGTTTGTAAAATACAAACCGAGAGATACCCAGAAAAACAACAATATAAACAAAGCCCGGAATGCCTTTTTCATGCTGGCACCTCCCATAGGAATAAAGTTTAGTAATAAAATATGTAAGAAAACTACACGCTGCCCATAAATTAACAAATTTAATTTTAACATAAAAAAAGCCGCTGACATCAATGAGCGGCTTTAAATATAGGCGCTTCCGCTTTTCTTATTGCTCAGAGTTTTGTCTTTTCGTTGGGTGGAGGGCTTTTTCGAGTTCTTCAGCAGCAATCATTCGTTTGCCGCCGCCTGCTGTGTCCGCATAATTTTTTCCGCTTTGACTGTTTCCTTTTTCCCGCTTCTGGCTCATATTCAGTCTCCCTTCCTAGTAGTCTCAATTATTATGATGGTTGATGAGCAGACTGATTATTCATAAGAAGTTTAGCTAAACCGTTTGGGCATGAAGGCGGTAATAGCCGGTCTCTATTTTCCTTGAAAGATAAGGGATGACAATTTCAATAGCAGCGATTAATTTATCGAGGTCAATGCCTGTTGCGATTCCCATTCTTTCCAGCATATAAACAACATCCTCGGTAGCGGCGTTTCCTGCGGCACCAGGAGCAAACGGGCAGCCGCCAAGACCCCCGGCAGATGTATCAAACCGATCAATTCCTGCTTGGAGGGCAGCGAGTATATTCGCAAGGGCTAGCTTGCGCGTATCATGAAAATGGGCGGTAATATGGATTTCATTAAACTCAGCCTTTAGTTGGGAAAACAGAGAGAAGGATTCATTTGGGGCTGCCATACCAATCGTGTCGGCGACACTTAGTTCATCAACTCCAGCAAGGACAAATTCACGGCAGAGCTCTAACGTATCTTTCTCGCTTATTTTTCCTTCATAAGGACAATAGAAGGCTGTAGAAATACAGGCCCGGACAAAATAATTCTTTTCTTTTAATTCACGGATAATCGGCTTTAGTTCTGCCATACTGTCTCGAGTTGTTTTATTGATGTTCTTTAGATTAAAGCTATTGCTAACACCGACAAATACAGCAACCGCTTGGCAATTGGTCGAATAAACCCGATCAATTCCTCTCCGATTAGGGGCAAGGACGATGTTTCTCGTTTTCTCATCAAGACAATCGGCTGTGATTTCAGCAGCATCTCCCATTTGCGGCACCCATTTTGGTGAAACGAACGACGTCAGCTCCATTTCCTTAAGGCCGGCACTCCTTAAACTGGTAATAAATTGTTTTTTGATATTAGTTGGGACTAATAGCTTCTCATTTTGAAGTCCATCGCGCGGACCAACTTCAATAATCGTCACTTTTTCAGGTAAATTTAACATCATCTTCCCCCTCCCAAGTACATACCTTCATTGTAGTGGTATTAATTTCTGAAAAGCAATAGTTAATGGAATTTTGACAAAATTAGAGGAATTTTTAACGAAAAAGTAGAAGTAGTAAGAATTAAGGGATTGTAAGGTGTTAGTGAAACATTACTTAAAGGGGAGAGAGAAAGGATGAAGAAAATTTGTACGTCCTTCCAAGAGGCAGTTGCCGATATCCAGGATGGGTCAACATTGATGGTTGGCGGATTTGGTTTATGCGGCATTCCAGAAAATCTAATATTAGCTTTAGCCGATAAGGGAGTGAAGGATTTAACCGTCATTTCAAATAATTGCGGGATTGATGAATGGGGCTTAGGTCTTCTATTAAATAATAAACAAATAAAAAAAATGATAGGCTCCTATGTTGGTGAAAATAAAGAGTTTGAAAGACAGGTATTAACAGGAGAATTGGAAGTAGAATTAACTCCTCAAGGAACACTAGCTGAAAAAATTCGGGCCGGTGGTGCTGGTATTCCAGCCTTTTATACTCCTGCAGGGGTAGGGACACCCATTGCAGATGGGAAAGAAACAAAGTTGTTTAATGGGCGCGAATATCTGTTAGAAGAGGCACTGACAGCTGATTTTAGCCTCGTAAGGGCATGGAAAGGCGATAAGATGGGAAATCTCGTTTATCACAAAACGGCCCGAAACTTTAATCCGATGATTGCAGCTGCGGGAAAAGTAACAATCGCAGAAGTGGAAGCGCTTTACGAAATAGGCGAACTGGATCCTAATTTCATTCATACACCAAGTATTTATGTTCAGACGATTATTGAGGGAAAACAAGAAAAACGTATAGAAAGATTAACTGTAAAAAAATAGAGTGGGGGAAGGAGTAAAAGTGATGGCAAATGATAAAGCCAATGTTAGAGAAAGAATTGCAATAAGGGCAGAAAAGGAGATCGAGAATGGCTATTATGTAAACCTTGGAATTGGTATGCCCACCCTCGTTGCCAATTATATAGCAGAGAATAAGCAAGTTGTCTTGCAATCAGAAAACGGTCTTCTTGGGATAGGCCCTTATCCGCATGAAGAAGAAGTCGATCCAGATTTAATTAATGCAGGGAAAGAAACAGTCACGGCCATTAGTGGGGCAGCCTATTTTGATAGTGCCGAATCATTCGCAATGATTCGCGGGGGGCATGTCCATTTGGCAATCCTCGGTGGAATGGAAGTATCGGAAACAGGGGATTTGGCCAACTGGATGATTCCAGGAAAAATGATTAAAGGAATGGGCGGCGCTATGGACCTTGTCCATGGGGCACAGAAAATCATTGTTATTATGGAGCATGTCAACAAAAAAGGTGAATCAAAGATATTAAAACAATGTACATTACCGCTAACCGGAAAAGGTGTAGTGAATCGAATTATCACAGAGCGTGCGGTAATGGATGTGACCGATTCAGGGTTAAGACTTGTAGAAGTGGCAAGTGGGTATACCGTGGAAGAGGTTGTTAAGTCAACAGAGGCCAAACTAAATGTCGACCAAAATGTTATATTGGATGCTTATTAATCATACAAACAGGCTGGCGGGCACTAGGGCACTGAAAAACCGTCAGTTTGTTAAGAATCTTAAAGTAACAACAAAAAAGGTATAATTTCTCTTAATGTTGAGAGATTATACCTTTTTTAATTTAGACTAAGTAAAAGAACTCTGTTGATTGGAGCGGAAGGCGGCGAAGACTCATGCGGGAGTACGGGACAGGGGAGACCCCGCAGGCGCTAGCGCCAAGGTGCTCCCCGGCACGCCCGCGGAAAGCGAAGCCGCCTGGAGCGGAAATCAACAGACAAATTACCTACAGAACTAAAATTTAAGGGGCTTTTTCAGTGCTCTCGCGGGCACAGCCTGTTTTTTATTGTCAGGAGCGTTTTAAGAAATGGTATAATAGTATAAGATTTTTAATATGGAGGAGTTTAGAATGAAAAAGCAAAAAAGACAAACCAATCAATCTAAACCAAAAAAGGAAGATGCTGCAGTAACACTGAAAGATCTGATTAATCCAGACTTAATGAAGCAGTTAAAAGCGCAACAAGACCAGTTAAAGGCTGAAGAAGATAGAAAGAAAGAAGAAGAAGAGCAAAGAAAACGAGAAGAACGAAGATTAAAAGAAAAGAACAAATCATTTGCAGAACTACTAAACGAGAGCGGTATGAATTGGAAAGAATTCAAATAAAAGGCTTTGTTAAACGATATTGTGTTTGTTATAACTCTGTTGATTGGAGCGGAAGGCGCTCGGCTCCTGCGGGAGTACGGGGCAGGGGAGACCCCACAGGCGCTTTCATCGCCGAGGAGGCTCCCCGGCACGCCCGCGGAAAGCGAGCGCCTGGAGCGGAAATCAACAGAAATATTTAACAGAGGCAAATAAAAAAGGAGAGCTTGATGCTCTCCTTTTATCTGTGTTCCTTATAAATACTGGGCTTTGTTAAGTCCTTAATGACCAACACTTCCTCCTCGGTCAGCGGAGTACTTCTTACCGCCGCAGCATTACTCTTAATCTGTTCCGGGCTGCTGGCTCCAGCAACAACCGAAGCCACAGCAGGGTTTGCTAAATTATATCGAAGTGCAACCTCTGTAAATGAACGATCATGCCCAAGTTTTTCTTTCAAGCGAGGTAAAATATCATTTAATTCATTATAACTGTAATCAAGATAGCCTTTTTCAGAAGCTTTACTCAGCAATTTATCACTAAGAAGGCCTTTAGCAAGCGGCCCGCGTGTCACAACGCTGATCCCATGTTCATGTAAAAGTGGTAAAGCTTCTTCTTCCGGTCTCCGATCTAACATGCTGTATTGCATCATCACGGAGACAATACTAGATTTGTTAATATATTCACGGATGACATTGGGGCGAATCGACGAGATGCCATAATAACGAATAAATCCTTCCGCCTTTAATTCCTCAAACGCTTCAATCGTTTCATCAATCGGGTCTTCAATTGTTCCGCCATGGAGTTGATATAAATCGATATAGTCAGTTCCGAGACGCTTTAAACTATTTTTTACTTCTTCCTTAATATAGGCTTTTGAAGCATCCCACGTCCAGCTAGTTTGATCAGGCTTCCATCGGTTTCCTACCTTTGTTGCAAGGATGACATTTTCTCGGACTGCTTTTAATGCCTGTCCCACGATTTTCTCATTTTCGCCAAAATCATAGAGATCGGCAGTATCAAAATAATTAATCCCTTCCTCAAGTGCCGCCTCGATGATCGATCTTGCAGTTTTCTCCTCTGTTCCGATCGACATACAGCCGAGGCCGAGTTCCGTAACGTACAAATCGGAATGACCTAGTTTTCTTTTCTTCATTATAAAACCCTCCTGCTCCTTTCCTTTAATATTAATAAACAATTGGGCAGACTACAAATGGAAGCTACTTTTTTTGCGATACATCTTTAATCCATTCAGAAATAAAAACATAATCCTTGTTATACTCTTTCAATTTCTGCATGATTTCCCAAGCCTTGCCTACAAGAGTAATTCCCTGCTCTCGGGTATACACCTTCATGACCATACCCCTCCAATTAAAGTATGGTAAAATGTATACGTATGTCTTTACGGAATAGAACAGGAGTTGACGGTAATGAACAATCTTACTGAGAAAACAATAAAAAGTGAAGAAATATTTTCGGGAAGGATTATCAGCCTTCATTTACAGGATGTCGAGCTTCCAAATGGAAAACAGTCAAAACGGGAAATCATCAAACACCCGGGAGCTGTCGCCATTATAGCCGTTACGGATGAAAATAAGGTTGTTATGGTGGAACAATATCGTAAGGCATTAGAAAGAACGATTGTTGAAATACCCGCTGGCAAACTCGAAAAAGGGGAAAATCCGGAATATTGTGCCCGGAGAGAATTAGAGGAAGAAACCGGTTATGAATGCAGCAGCTTGGAACTGGTAACATCTTTCTATACCTCACCAGGATTTGCGGATGAAATCGTCCACGTGTACTTCGCAAAAGGACTTACTAAAAAAGAAGATGCAGCAGGACTTGATGAAGATGAGTTTGTTAATCTAGAAGAATTAACTCTTGAAGAAGCCCAATCCTATATATCAGAACAAAAGATTTTTGATGCAAAAACCATTTTTGCTGTACAATACTTACAATTACAAGAGGCGTTGAAACATAAATGAACCGCTATTTTGTGGATCTACACATTCATATTGGTCGGACCTGGACAGGAAAACCGGTTAAAATTACTGGTGCAAAATCGCTGACATTTACCAATATTATTGAACATGCCAGGCATGAAAAGGGACTAAATATGGTAGGAATCATTGACAGTCATTCACCAGAAGTGATCTTGGAAATGGAGAGCCTTATTCAAAGCGGTGAAATCAATGAACATCCCGACGGTGGTTTGGTTTTCGGAGATTTAACGGTTATTCCCGGCTCAGAATTGGAGATTTATGATGAGCAGTCAAATGGTCCCATTCACCTGCTTATGTTTTTTCCTAATCTAACGATTATGCGGGAGTTTTCTTCCTGGCTTACAGGACATTTGAAAAACATTCAACTGAGTTCGCAGCGGATTTATGTAACAGGTCGGGTGTTACAAAAAAAAGTCAAAGACTTAGGAGGTATTTTCATTCCAGCCCATGTGTTTACTCCTTTCAAAAGTTTATATGGCAAAGGGGTACATAAGTCGCTGACCGAGGTTTTAGACCCGGATTTGATCGATGGAATTGAACTGGGGTTAAGCTCGGATACACAAATGGCAGACCAATTAGGAGAGCTTCACAAATATACGTTTGTAACCAACTCTGATGCCCACTCACTGGCAAAAATCGCTCGTGAATATCAGGTGATGGCCATGAAGGAGCCAACTTTTTTAGAATTACATAAAGCATTAAAAGGGGAAGATGGACGCCACATTATTGCTAATTATGGTCTCGATCCCTTATTGGGTAAATATCATAAAACAGTCTGTGCGGAATGTCTTAATCCACTAACCTCTGACGATCAAATATGTAATCTTTGCGGAAAAAATAAAATTATTAAAGGTGTGGCAGACCGAATCCTGGAGTTGAAGACCGCGGATGCCAGCCCGATTGGGCGCCCGCCATACGTCCATCAGGTACCGCTTGAATTCATTCCTGGATTAGGTCCGCGCTTGTTGGAAAAGCTGGTCAATCATTTTGGCAGTGAAATGGCGATATTGCATGAAGTTCCATATGAAGCATTAACTGATGTGGTACCCGCTAAAATTGCGGGGCTCATTCTGAAAGCAAGAGAAGGAAGCATTAATCTTGCAGCCGGAGGCGGCGGCAAGTATGGAAAAATTGCAGATTAAATCCCCGGCAGCCATTAAACTGCCGGTTTTTTTATGGTTAACATGCCATCAACCTGATAGATAAATCTATTAATTTTCGTCATAGAATAACTAGTTTAGCATAGACTGTACTAATCGACCTTTCGTAGTAGGAGGAAATTTAAGATGAAAAAACGATTGTACCAGTCAGATGCCGCCAGTTATTTTCGTGAACATTCCTCAATCTTTTTGTTTATTGTTGTTTTATTTTTAATGGGAGTAATCTTTGGAGCAATAGTCGTCAATAGCATGAGCATTACCCAAAAGGAAGATTTATTCTATTATTTATCCCAATTTTTTGGCCAAGTTTCCGATGGAACGGTAACAGACGACAACGATTTATTTTTGCAAAGCTTTTTACACAACAGTAAATTTATTGGCCTTATGTGGATTTTAGGAATCTCGATTATTGGCCTTCCGATAATATTAATTCTCCTATTCCTTAAAGGAATGGTTGTAGGTTTTACCGTGGGATTCTTAGTCAGTCAAATGGGCTGGAAAGGCTTTCTGTTAGCATTTGCGTCCATACTTCCGCAGAATCTGATTATTATTCCAGTGTTTATTTTGATGGCAGCATTCTCAGTCATTTTTTCAATGAGGATGATTAAACGTCAATTTATGAAGAAATATGCTTCGCCAATCATGCCGTTTTTTAAACGTTATATTGTGGCCTTAATCGCCGCTGTACTATTTATTTCCGCGGCCTCAGGAGTGGAAGCGTATTTGTCACCATGGTTAATGAAAAGTATCATAAGCTCGGTTGCATTAAAATAATTATTACTTGGTAATTATTATTGAGTCTTATTTATAATAATTTTATTTTGAATCTCTTTCTTCATCTGTTATAATGAAAATTAACAGTGGCGAGGGAGGGCCTTCAGGATGGAAACTAGAATTGAGAGAATTAAGAAACAGTTGCATTCAGCGAGTTATAAATTAACTCCTCAGCGTGAAGCAACCGTTCGAGTTTTGTTAGAAAATGAAGAGGATCATTTAAGTGCAGAAGATGTGTACCTCCTCGTAAAAGAAAAATCGCCTGAGATTGGTTTAGCAACTGTTTATCGAACATTGGAATTGCTAACGGAATTAAAAATTGTCGATAAAATAAATTTTGGTGATGGAGTCTCACGTTATGACCTTCGTCAAGAAGGAGCAGCCCATTTTCACCACCATCTTGTTTGTATTGAATGCGGTGCTGTTGATGAAATCCAAGAGGATTTACTAGAAGATGTGGAAGCTGTTGTTGAGAGTAGATGGAACTTTAAAATAAAAGACCATCGCCTAACCTTTCATGGAATCTGTCATCGCTGCCTGGATAAGGATGAAGAAGAGGAAACTGAATAATATGAAACCAAAAGTCTCTTTCATTGAAAGGACTTTTTTCTTTTGTGTCAACTCCCAACCAGGTATATATTTTGTCCATTTTGGCATACCTTTTAATAGAAAGTAGTATTGGAGGAAGTTAAATGGTCTCTTTTTTTAAAGTGGCGTTCCAAACATTAAAGGTGTTTATCATTTTCACTGGGTGCACGATTCTCTTTTATTATGGTATCATGTGGGTATCTGAAGAATATCAAAATTATCATCGCTATGATGAGCCGGAAGGATCTGCGTTAAAGGTTTCAAATGCGGTGAAGGAAGACAGTTCATCAGTGATAGACCGGCTGATGTTGTTTTATTTAAATGGGGAGTAATCGTAATGGAAAACCAATTAAAAGCTTTTTTGGATTACTTAATAGTAGAAAAAGGGTTGGCTAAGAATACGATTATTTCGTATGAACGAGATTTGAAGAGCTACCTTCACTATTTAAAAAGTGTGGAAGTCATTCAGTCCTTTAATGAGATTCAGCGTATTCATATTATCCATTTTTTAAATTTTTTAAAGGACCAAGGAAAATCATCAAAAACGTTGGCAAGACATATTGCCTCTATTCGAGCGTTTCATCAATTCTTACTAAGAGAAAAGGCAGCAGAGGGGGACCCTTCCGTTCTGATCGAAACTCCTAAATCGGAAAGAGCTCTTCCAAAGGTTTTGAGCTTAGTGGAAGTAGAGCAACTGTTAAATGCACCCATCCCAAATGATCACTTCGGTTTAAGGGACAAGGCCATGCTGGAGCTCTTATATGCAACAGGTATCCGGGTAAGTGAGTTAATAGCTTTGGAAAAAGACGATGTTCATTTAACACTTGGGTTTATTCGTTGCATCGGAACAGGAAGCAGAGAGCGGATTATTCCAATCGGAAAAACGGCTTTGACTGCAGTAAAGCAATATTTAGAAAATGGTAGATCTCATTTTGTTACGGAGAAGCACAAGGATGATGCATTTTTCTTAAATCATCAAGGGCATCGATTAACAAGACAAGGTTTTTGGAAAATATTAAAAAAACTGGCACGTGAAGCTGGCATTAATAAAGAACTCACTCCTCATACCCTTCGCCATTCTTTTGCCACACATCTGCTTGAGAATGGTGCCGATTTAAGGGCGGTTCAAGAGATGTTAGGACATGCAGATATATCCACAACACAAATATATACCAATGTTTCAAAATCAAGAATCATGGATGTTTATACTAGATTTCATCCCCGAGCTTAATAGAATAATAGCCTTAACAGGCTTTATTCACAAAAGTGTAAAAAGTCGTCCTGAATTTTGGCGGCTTTTTTCTTGTATTTTTAAAAACTTGGAGTAAAATATAGATGTCAGACTTCTGACGAATGAATAAATCAATCACTTTCATAAATCTATTTTTAAGAGGACAACCTATAGCTGTCTGATTCTTGTTTGCAAACGTTTTCGATGCCAAAGGAGGTAGTAGTGTATGACTGCAAATACATACAAACGTATATTTATCATCGTAATGGATTCGGTTGGAATCGGGGAAGCACCAGATGCTGAGAAATTTGGAGACAAAGGTGCAGATACATTTGGTCATATAGCCGAAAGAATGCATGGTCTGAATATGCCAAATATGGGACTATTGGGATTAAGCAATATTCGCGAGATTAAAGGAATCAATAAAGCAGAAAACCCCTTAGCTTACTATACAAAAATGATGGAGGCTTCAAACGGAAAGGATACGATGACAGGTCATTGGGAAATTATGGGCCTTAACATTCAAACGCCTTTCCGTGTTTTCCCGGAAGGTTTCCCGGATGAGCTTGTTGCAGAATTAGAAAAACAAACAGGCAGAAAGATTATTGGAAATAAACCTGCAAGTGGAACAGAAATACTAGATGAGCTTGGCGAGGAGCATATGAAAACAGGGGCATTAATAGTCTATACTTCTGCAGATTCTGTTCTTCAAATTGCCGCACATGAAGAAATAATCCCGCTTGAAGAGTTGTATAAAATTTGTAAGATCGCTCGTGAATTGACACTTGATGAAAAATATATGGTAGGACGTGTTATTGCACGGCCATTTTTAGGTGAACCAGGCAACTTTAAGCGTACCCCAAATCGTCATGATTATGCTTTAAAACCTTTTGATCGAACTGTTATGAGTGAGTTAAAAGACGCAGGTTTTGATGTCATTGCGATTGGTAAGATTTCTGATATTTACGATGGTGAAGGGGTAACAAAATCTCTCAGAACGGTATCCAATATGGATGGAATGGATAAGCTGGTTGAAACCTTTGATATGGATTTCACAGGTATCAGCTTCTTAAATTTGGTTGATTTTGATGCATTATTCGGTCATCGCCGTGATCCAGAAGGCTATGGAAAGGCACTTGAGGAATACGATGCCCGCCTGCCTGAAGTGTTTGCAAAAATGAAGGACGATGATCTGTTAATGATCACAGCCGACCATGGAAATGACCCTATTGCCCCAGGGACAGATCATACGCGTGAATACGTCCCATTACTTGTCTACTCAAAGAGTATGAACGGGGGGAAGGAACTTCCATTAAGGGAAACATTTGCAGACCTTGGTGCGACAGTTGCTGACAACTTCCATGTTAAGTTGCCTAACTACGGCAAAAGCTTCTTAAATGAATTGAAATAAAGAGAGGGATAAAAATGAATATTGACAGCATCCATAATGCAGCTCACTTTTTAAAGGGGAAATATCAGACAACACCAAAATTGGGTCTAATACTAGGTTCAGGTCTTGGTGTCCTAGCGGATGACATCGAAAATCCGGTTAAAATCCCCTACAACCAAATACCAGATTTTCCTGTCTCAACAGTAGAAGGTCATGCTGGACAATTAGTTTTCGGTCAGTTAAATGGAGTAGAGGTTGTGGCTATGCAAGGCAGATTTCATTTCTATGAAGGCTACAGTATGGATAAAGTAACATTCCCAGTTCGTGTTATGAAAGAAATGGGTGTAGAAATGTTAATTGTAACGAACGCTGCTGGCGGGGTGAATGAGAGTTTTTCTCCTGGCGATTTAATGATTATCACAGACCATATTAATAATATGGGAACAAATCCTCTGGTTGGACCAAATGATGCTAATCTAGGCGTTCGTTTCCCTGATCTTTCTGAGGCTTATTCGAAAGAATTACGTAAGATGGCAAGAGATATTGCTGACAGGCTAAACCTCAATGTCAAAGAAGGCGTCTATTTTGGTAATCCCGGTCCTGTTTATGAAACGCCGGCTGAAATCAGAATGGTTCGTATTTTAGGCGGAGATGCTGTAGGGATGTCCACTGTCCCAGAGGTGATTGTAGCTCGTCACAGTGGAATGAAGGTTCTGGGAATTTCCTGTATTTCTAATATGGCAGCCGGTATCCTTGACCAGCCATTAACACATGATGAAGTGATTGAAACTACAGAAAAAGTCAAAGCCGATTTCCTTTTATATATTAATGAAATTGTTAAAGGAATGGTCCAGTAATCCGCAAGCCCCCTATAAAAAGGGTTCGAAAATGATCTTGAAAAATGTGGTGATATTTAATGAGAATGGTTGACTTAATTGAGAAAAAGAGAGATGGACAAGAATTATTAACAGAAGAAATAAAATTTATCATTAACGGGTACACAGACGGATCGATTCCTGATTACCAGATTAGTGCTTTAACAATGGCTATCTATTTCAAAGGTATGACGGAAAGAGAAAGAGCAGATTTAACAATGGCAATGGTTGAATCGGGGGATCAAATTGATTTATCACAAATTAAAGGGATTAAGGTCGATAAGCACTCTACAGGCGGCGTGGGTGACACCACCACACTTGTTCTTGGCCCTCTTGTAGCTGCCGTCGGTGTACCAATAGCCAAAATGTCTGGCCGCGGTTTAGGCCACACAGGTGGAACGATAGACAAGTTAGAAGCAGTTAAAGGCTTCCATGTCGAAATAAAAAACGAAGAATTTATAGATTTAGTTAATAAAAATAAAATAGCTGTTATTGGACAGAGTGGAAACTTAACGCCAGCTGACAAAAAGCTTTATGCATTACGGGATGTTACCGCAACTGTCGACAGTATTCCACTTATAGCAAGCTCGATTATGAGTAAAAAAATTGCCGCTGGGGCGGATGCTATTGTCCTCGATGTGAAGACGGGTGCCGGTGCGTTTATGAAAACATTGGACGATTCGAGGGAGTTAGCAAAAGCAATGGTACGAATCGGGAATAATGTCGGCAGAAGGACAATGGCTGTTATCTCGGATATGAGCCAGCCGCTTGGTTATGCAATTGGAAATGCCCTAGAAGTTAAAGAGGCAATTGATACCCTAAAAGGCGAGGGTCCAGAGGATTTAACTGAATTGTGTTTAACCCTTGGAAGTCATATGGTTTACTTGGCTGAAAAAGCTAGTTCGTTAGAAGAGGCCCGCCACAAGCTTGAGAACGCTATTAAAGACGGTTCCGCACTAGAAAAATTTAAAGTCTTTTTAAGCTCACAAGGTGGAGATTCCTCTATCGTTGATAACCCTTCAAACATGCCGCAGGCAAAATATACGTTTGAATTAGAAGCAAAAGAAGATGGCTATGTAGCGGAAATTGTAGCCGATGAGGTTGGAACAGCAGCTATGATCCTTGGTGCAGGGAGAGCGACAAAAGAATCTACGATTGATCTAGCAGTTGGTCTAGTCTTACGAAAGAAAATCGGTGACCAAGTGAAAAAAGGGGACTCCCTCGTTACGATTTACAGCAACTTTGAAAAGGTAGACGAAGTTAAACAGAAGCTTTACGAAAATATTAAGATTACAGCTGAAAAAATAGAAGCTCCAATCCTTATTCACGGAGAAATAACAGAATAGGAATAGACAGGGTGACAGGCACGTTTACGGTGCCTGTCACCCTTTTTCATTTCACAAGCTTATTTAATTTGGGAATATAGGAAATAATTGTATAAATTAAGTCGAAATGGAAAAAATGGATTCTATAAAGAATGGAGGGTTATGCGAATGAAACGATTTGTCTCTTTTTTAGTGACATCTTTTTTACTAACAAGTTTATGGATTCCGTCTGCATTTGCTGCTGAAGAGAAAAAGAATACTGATATTGTCAGCAATGTTAAATCCGCTATTTTAATTGAACGAGATACAGGCACAGTGTTATATGAAAAGAATAGTAACCAAGAGCTGCCGCCTGCGAGCATGACAAAAATTATGACGATGCTCCTGATTATGGAGGCAATTGACGAAGGCAAACTATCCTGGAATGAAAAAGTAAGAGCAAGTGAGTATGCAGCTTCCATGGGAGGTTCGCAGATTTTCCTCGAACCAGGCGAAGAAATGACAACAAAGGAAATGTTAAGAGGCATTGCGATTGGCTCAGGAAATGATGCATCCGTAGCAATGGCTGAAAGAATAGCAGGCTCTGAAGATGCGTTTGTGGATATGATGAACGCTAAAGCCAAAGAACTAGGATTAAAGCATACATTCTTTAAAAATACAACGGGCCTTCCTGTCAGCGGCCACTATAGTACCGCAGCTGATATGGCGATTATGGCAAAAGAACTGCTTAAATATGAAGATATCACAAAATTTACAGGCAGGTACGAAGCGTATCTTCGCGAAAATACGGAAAAAAAATTTTGGTTGGTAAATACAAATAAATTAGTCCGTTTTTATCCGGGAGTAGATGGATTAAAAACAGGTTTTACAGCAGAAGCAAAGTATTGCTTAACAGCGACAGCCCAAAAAGATGGTATGCGTGTGATTGCTGTTGTATTTGGTGCACCAACCTCAAAGGAAAGAAACGCACAAGTAACTAAATTGCTAAACTATGCCTTTGCCCAATATCAAACACATCCAATGTTTAAAAGAAGTCAAACGATAGGATTGGTTAAAGTCAGCAAGGGAAAAGAAAAAAAAGTTGAAGCAGTAACCAGTGAACCGATTTCCATCCTTACGAAAAAGGGTGAAAAAACCCAGGATGTGAAGCAAAAAGTCATTCTACAAAAAAATCTAAAAGCTCCAATCTCCAAAGGAGATCAGGTAGGAACCATTAAATTAACCAAGAATGGAAAAGTAATTCTTGAAAGTCCATTAGTAGCTAACAAGAGTGTGAAAGAGGCAGGCTGGTGGACGCTTTATAAGCGTGCATTTGGAATGTTTACAAAGTCTGGAAAATAATCAGCATCCCCAAAAATAAAAATACCTTTTTTGGTATTGTCGAAACTTCAACCTACAATTCTAATTTTAGCGAAAAAGGACTAGTTTTGTATGTAGAGAAGGATATTTTCGATAAAAAAGCGAATTGACTCACTATACCAGATTAAGGAGGACGGGAATAGTGAGTCTTAACATTGACATGGAAACCAAACACGATGTTTTATGCATTCGCTTAAGCGGGGAGTTAGACCATCACACAGCGGATGAACTTCGTGAACAAGCTGCAGCTGTTATTGAAAAAAATAATATTCACCATATTGTTTTAAATTTAGAACAACTCTCTTTTATGGATAGTTCAGGATTAGGTGTTATTCTAGGAAGATATAAACAAATAAAGCAAGTGCACGGTGAAATGGTGGTATGTGCGATTTCCCCTGCAATACAAAGATTATTCGATATGTCTGGTTTATTCAAAATCATCAAAATGGAACCGACTGAGGAATTTGCATTGCAAAGATTGGGGGTGGCCTGAGTGAAGAATGAAATGAATCTTCAATTCAGTGCTTTAAGTCAAAATGAGTCGTTTGCCCGTGTAACCGTCGCCGCTTTTATTGCCCAGCTTGATCCAACAATGGATGAGTTAACTGAAATTAAAACAGTCGTATCAGAGGCTGTAACAAATGCAATTATTCATGGCTATGAAAATGATCCAAGCGGGATCGTTTATATTCAGGTAACAATTGAGGACAGTCTAATTGATATGACAATTAAAGATGTTGGTTTAGGTATAGCAGATGTGGAGGAAGCTCGTCAGCCATTATTTACAACAAAGCCGGATTTGGAACGGTCCGGTATGGGATTCACCATCATGGAAAATTTCATGGATGAGGTAGAGGTTCATTCACAGCCAGGCAGCGGAACCGAGGTTAGATTACGGAAGCATTTACAACTTAACAAGATGCTTTGCAATTAAGGAGACTTGCCGATGGATGTGGAGGTCAAGAACGATAAAAGTCAACCATACTTAAAGGATCATGAAGTAAAAGAGCTCATTAAAAAGAGCCAAGCTGGAGATCAAGAATCTAGAGATTTAATCGTTGAAAAAAATATGCGTCTTGTTTGGTCTGTTGTCCAGCGCTTTCTAAACAGGGGCTATGACCCGGATGACTTATTTCAAATTGGTTGTATTGGATTATTAAAATCTGTTGATAAGTTTGACCTTTCCTATGATGTCAAATTTTCCACTTATGCAGTACCAATGATTATTGGTGAGATCCAACGTTTTATTCGTGATGATGGGACTGTCAAGGTGAGCCGATCATTGAAAGAAATGGGGAATAGAATTCGAAAAGCGAAAGATGAGCTATCGAAAACGCTTGGAAGAATTCCGACTGTAAACGAGATTTCAGTTCATCTGGAACTATCACCAGAGGATGTAATCCTTGCCCAAGAAGCGAGCAGGACACCATCATCCATTCATGAGACGGTTTATGAAAATGACGGAGATCCAATCACCTTACTAGACCAAATTGATGATGGCAATGAAGGAAAATGGTTTGATAAAATTGCATTAAAAGAAGCAATTCGTGAACTTGATGAACGAGAAAGACTAATTGTTTATTTGCGATACTATAAAGATCAAACCCAATCTGAAGTGGCCGTAAGGCTGGGGATTTCCCAGGTGCAGGTTTCCCGGCTTGAGAAAAAGATATTACAGCAAATGAAGGACCGCATGGATCTCTGATCCATGCGGTTTTTCATTTACTTACATGAAAGGATTGAATTTTATCCATACTATTGATGAGGAAATCAATGTGTGGGAAGTGAATGTTTTGGAAAAAACAATCTACATCCGCATGCGGCATCGTGTTCATGTCCGACCAGAAGAAAAGATTTATTTAAAGGATGTTGCCCAGATCATTGCCCCAGAAGCGGTCCTGATGAAATTACAATCAATGATGATTTATCAAGTAACAGAGTTGGATCGAAATATCATCGTCATAGATGTGATGGAGATTATCAAGAAGATAACCACAACAATTGAGGAGGCCGAAGTTCAATCCATTGGTCCGGCTCAAACCATCGTTGAAGTGGTTTTTAAGAAAAAAGAGGTTTCTTTGCCTATTTTTCTCCTCATATGGTTTTTATTATTTTTTGGTTCAGCGATGACGATTATGAATTTCCATGATGATGTAAGTATGCAGAGCGTTCAGGAAAAAATATATACCATCATTACGGAAAAAAAGGCAGTGAAACCATTGCTCTTCCAAATCCCCTATTCTATTGGTCTTGGATTGGGAATGATTCTTTTTTTCAACCATGTGTTTAAACACCGATTAAATGAAGAACCGAGTCCACTTGAAGTAGAAATTTTTAACTATCAGCTTGATTTAGATAATTATGTAGTGATCCATGAAAATAAGGAAAGTATGAAGCATATTGATGACGATTAAAATCCTGTCGGTAATCTTTATAGGTCTTGCAAGTGGATTGATGGTAGGCGCTGGTTTTGTTGCATTTTTAACTGTATTAGGGATTATCCCTCGATTGACACAGCTTTCGAAGTCAATGAGAATGATTCATTTTTATGAATGGGCTGTTGTGTTGGGAGTACTAGCTGGAGTGTTCGCAAGCTTAAGGGACCCGGCACTACATATCTCTGCCTATTTTTTAATCCCCTTGGGGCTTACTGGGGGGGTGTTTGTCGGAATGCTGGCCGCAGGGTTAACTGAGGTTGTAAATGTGTTTCCCATTCTTACTAAAAGAATCCGGCTGGATGGACAAATTATAATTCTAATCATGGCAATCGTGTTAGGGAAAATTTTTGGGTCGATTTTTCAGTGGCTCTATTTTATAAAACAATAAAAAATTGAAAATAGGCTGCTGACACCTCTAAATTTATAAGACCGACCACATTACTCTTTTATTAGGAAGGGACATCAAAGTATGAGTATTCGGAGGCACGTCATTTTAGTTACTGACGGTGATGAATATGCAAAAAGGGCTGTTGAACATGTAGCCCAAGAGATTGGTGGGCGTTGTATTACCAGTTCCTATGGAAATCCTTCCAAATTATCAGGGCCGGAAATCGTGAAGTTAATAAAAAAAACACCGCATGATCCAGTATTAGTGATGTTTGATGATAGTGGTATCGTGGGGGAAGGTGCTGGCGAATCGGCTTTGAAATATGTTGCCACACATGAGGATATTGAAGTTTTAGGGGCCATAGCAGTTGCCGCAAGATCCAGACATGAGGAATGGACAAGGGTCGATGTCAGCATTGATCGTGAAGGAAACTTAACTCCATATGGTGTTGATAAATATGGAATACAAGAGCTTGAACTAGGAAGGATAAATGGGGATACAGTTTATTGTCTTGATGAATTAGATATCCCTATTATTGTTGGAGTAGGAGATATTGGAAAAATGGCTCGGCACGATTCGTATAAATTGGGTGCTCCAATCACCAAAAAGGCTGTAGAACTTATACTTGAAAGGAGTGGCTTTCATGTCAAGGAGCAATGAGCAAAAATGGCCGATCCCTGAATCAGTAAATGAGATTGAAAATTATATGAAACAAAGAGTCGGTCTGGGCGTCAGTTTTGACTTAGGTGTTAGAAAGCTAAAAGTTCTCCAGAAAGATGTACAAATATATTACTGTAATGGTCTTTGTGATACCCGTTTTATCATTGAATTAATAGAAGAATTAGTTCAGCTAAATGACCATAAAAAACAAGCAACAGATATTTATAAGCTTATTTATAATCGGCTTCTCAATCAATCCGTACAGCCAATTCATAAATTAGATGAACTCGTGGATTTAGTCCTTTCCGGTCAGATTGTCGTCGTTATTGAAGGTGAAAATACCGCATTAGCCGTTGATGTACGAAGCTATCCCGGGCGGACTCCTCAAGAACCGGATACGGAGAAGGTTGTTCGGGGTTCACGTGATGGGTTTGTTGAAAATATCATCTTAAATACGGCGCTAACGAGAAGAAGAATTCGGGATGAGCGCCTGCGTTTTGAAATGATCAAAGTAGGCGAGAGGTCAAAAACAGATGTAGCACTCGGCTATTTAGAGGATGTCGCAGATGCTGATTTATTAAATATTTTAAGAAAAGAAATTAAAGCGATTCAAGTAGACGGGATTCCGATGGGAGATAAAACGATTGAGGAATTCATCGTAAAACAAGGATGGAATCCTTTTCCAATGGTTAGATATACGGAAAGAGCAGATGTTGCTGCAGCCCATATATTAGAGGGTCATGTCATTATTTACTGTGATACATCACCAAGTGTCATTATTACTCCGGCAACCTATTTTCATCATGTTCAGCACGCTGAAGAATTTCGTGAATCCCCGGCAATGGGAACCTTTGTTAGATGGACAAGATTTTTAGGGATCATAGCTTCTATCATACTACTGCCACTTTGGTTACTATTTGTGTTGGAACCGTCACTATTACCTGAAAATATAGAATTTATTGGACCGAGTAAACAAACCAATATTCCGGTAGTTGTTCAATTACTATTAGCTGATTTTGGTATTGAGTTTTTAAGAATTGCCGCTATACATACTCCAACCCCGTTATCAACGGCAATGGGTTTAATTGCCGCAGTTTTGATTGGACAGATTGCAATAGATGTAGGACTGTTCGTTCCGGAAGTCATCCTTTATGTTGCGGTGGCAGGAATTGGTACTTTTACAACCCCTAGCTATGAATTAGGTGTAGCAAATAAGATTGCCAGAATGATACTTATGATTTTGGTAGCATTGTTCCATACACCTGGATTGGTGATTGGAAGTACTGTGATGTTTTTATTTGTTGTCAATTTGCGTGCCTTTAACACACCATACTTTTGGCCTTTTCTTCCTTTTGAACCAAAAGGATTTATCCAAATTCTCGTTCGTCGTGCCATTCCAGGCGCCATGCTGCGCCCAAGTATTGTTCGGCCGCGAAATCGTTACAGGCAGCCGCCAGGTGC